>CAWIOA010000001.1:0-10758 GCA_963837665.1 uncultured Acidobacteriaceae bacterium
CGAGCCGGGAGCCGCTGCGAGGAAGAAGGCCGGCAAGCCTGTGCAGGTTGGGAACCGAATGATGAGATGTTCGTGGACCAGTCGCCCTCACCTGTTACCGTCTGATATTGATCCACGTACCAGAACGTGCAATCGTCAGTCGGGTCCACTTGCATCGCGGTGTAGTCCCCCAGCGATAGGCATACGTGCCAACCTGCGCTGCAGTCCCCGAGACAATATTGTCTTCCCCCCTCCATCGTCCCTAAGCTGTCGCCTGGCACCCGGCCGGTAAATCGAATGCCGGCATAAATGCTGCTGCTGGATGCGCTGTATCCCATCCCGATATCGCCGACCTTATCCTCAGCCAGACTCCCCATCCAGCGATAGGTCGAGTCCGGAGCATAGGTTCCCTGCTGATTCAAAGTTACGCTGCCCGCGGGATCATAAAGCTCATACCAGCGAACCGCCACCGGAGTCCCGCTGGAATTGACGCCGACAGCGTGGTTGACCACCGCGCGGTCGTGGTCGGAGAAGTGCCGGACGGCAAAGCGGTACATCATGCGGTCCCCGAGCGTGTCCAGGGTCTGTGTTGTTCCCTGCTGGGGAACGCATTGACCGCCATCCCCGCAAGCAAGATTAGTATTCGCCACGCTAATAGTAGTCGGCGATGAAAGCGTGGCCGTGCCCGCGGAGAAGTTCAACGTGAGCTTGCGCAGGTACAGCTGCCCGGGGTTGTTGTTTTGCCAGGTAATGAAGAGTCCGGGAGTGCCATCGACTGGGGGAGTCGGGCCGTCCATATCGGACGGCAGATAGCTGCCTTCCGTATCAGGCGTCATCTGGCATAGAAGGGCCGCCGATGCGTTTCCGGCCAGCATCTTGGTCCGGTCGAAACCACAGAGATCCGCGCCCAGGAAGGCGTTGCTACTGAAGATGTTGTAAGTCAACAGATAAGCACTATTCTTGGTGGTGGCCCACGTGCCCAGCTTCGGGTAGTCGTTCAGGTTCGATCCAAAGGCCGCATAGCCATATAGGTAGTAGGCACCAGTTGGATCGCTGGTTTTCGACACCGCGACGCATTCCCCGTACTGGCTACTGTTGCTACCAATCATGCTTATGACCCAACGGTCGGCCGGACGGTCGTATAGCACCACGGGATCGCCCACAGTGCCTGAACAGATGCCGCCGACTGGAGCAAGTAAGGTCTGGATATTGGTCGGCCCGGCTAGAGTCGCGCCGGTTTTGCTGTACACCGCGAATTGCACGTTGACTACTTCCACGATGTTGTTCGGACCGATGGCCAGGTTGGAATCCGAAGGCACGTATCCTGGCGAGGGAATGCCGCTGAAACTGACGCCGGGTACCGCTGACACCAATCCATTGGCTTCCTTCTGCACCACCGGATCTTCCTGTAACGAGTTCTCGGACGCTCTTGAGCGCAACGGGCTCGGGCCGGGCTCGTGGATTTGTTCTTCCACGCGAATCGATTGCTCGATCGGCAGGTCCGACACGCGCTGCGAGATCGCAAAGCCGGAAGGGTAAGTTTCGATCGTTTTGCTCTTGTTGTTTTGGGCAAAGGCTAGCGTTGTTAATACCAAGCCACCTAGGATAAGAATTCGAATCATTGTCCCCATGCGAACCATCGTTCTTGAGCCTCGTGAGTTTTTAGTTTCGTGAGATTTTCGTGCACTGCCGCCAATTGCCAAACATCGGAGGAGTTGCCAAGGAAAAATTTGGGAAAGGGCTACTAGCGCGAGTAGTTTATACGCTAGTTTCCCCTAAAAAGCACGCAGATTCCGCTCTGGGAGCTGGGTTTTCAGCAATAATGAATTCCTCTTCACATCGGGACGGGGAAAGTTCCCGGTTGCGACGCCTATAGCGGGGATTCAGCCATGCGGATCCGTCTTCACCTTACAAAGGGTCGTGGGGTCGTGCTTCCGGATGCGCTCCCAGGTCCATAAAATGCAAGTCGCGCTGCTCATTCCGCACAGAACTGAGCGCGGCCATGACTTCGCGGAGGTAATACAACGTCCCAATCAGCAGGCAGATCATGGCTGCGACAAAAACAATGACGGCCGCGAGCGCTGCACCGTTGACGTACAGGCCAAGACCCAGTAGCAGGCAGGAAGCGATAGTGGCGGAAAGAGAAATTAGTGCGAACAGGAAACTGAGGCGAATGATTTCCGCGCGCCTTTCGATGGACGCAATTTGCGTGCTGTAAGCTTCAGCCTCCTGCAAGCGGCCGCTTCGGGTGGCGTCATGTTTCGCGTGCACGAACTGACGAAGACGGGTGACGATACCCATAAGACGCACGTTGATGGAAAGAATCAGGAGCGAGGTCGCAGAAACAAAGATGGCTGGCGCAAGGAAGGCTTGAAACAAGCGGCTGATGTCATTCATATCTTTGGCGATTGTAATGGGCGGGCAGGAAGTTTGGATGTGATCCACCGCTTTGACCCGCACTCATGGACATGGCCATAACATCGACGCATTGCTAACTTTGACAAGCCTCTGCTAGCTTGAATGGTTTGCGATTCGCGAATTTCTGGGGTGATTACCAATGCCGGCCATCAAATTCCGAGGTGTGGATTTCATCAATTTCGACTCCCTGCTGAGCGACGACGAGCGCCTGGTGCGCTCGACCGCCCGCAAGTTCATCGAGGAGAACCTCGTACCGATCATCGAAGAATGCAATCGCGCTGGACGGTTTCCGCGCGAACTGGTCAAGCCGATGGCCGATCTCGGCTTCTTCGGCGCGTCGCTGCAAGGCTATGGCTGCGCGGGGATGTCGAACGTCGAATACGGGCTGGTCACACAGGAACTGGAGCGCGGCGATTCCGGCGTGCGCTCCTTTGTGAGCGTGCAGTCGGCGCTGGTCATGTATCCGATCTACACCTTCGGGTCCGACGATCAGAAAAACACCTGGCTGCCAGCTCTGCAGAAGGGCGAAAAGCTAGGTTGCTTCGGGCTGACCGAACCGGGTTTCGGCTCGAACCCAGGTGGCATGCGCACGCGCGCGAAGAAAGTTGGCAAAGAGTACGTGCTGAACGGCGAGAAGATGTGGATCACTTCCGGTTCGATCGCCGACGTGGCCGTGATCTGGGCGAAGGTTGAAGACGAGAAGGATAAGATTCGCGGCTTCCTGGTCGAGACTGACCGGCCCGGTTTCAAGGCCGACGACATTCACGGCAAGTGGTCGCTGCGGGCTTCGGTCACGTCAGGCTTGTCCCTGCAGGATGTGCGGATTCCGGAGTCAAATCTGCTGCCGGGCTCCGGCGGCCTCAAGTCTCCGCTGATGTGCCTAAACCAGGCGCGCTATGGGATCGCGTGGGGCGCAGTGGGCGCGGCCATGGCGTGCTATGACTGCGCCCTGCAGTATTCCCTGCTCCGCAAACAATTTCGCGATCAACCCATTGCCTCGCACCAGCTCATTCAGGAAAAGCTGGCATGGATGATCAGCGAAATCACCAAGGCGCAGCTGCTGATCCTGCAAGTCGGCCGACTGAAAGATGCGGGCAAAGTTGAGCACCAGCACATTTCGATGGCGAAAAGAAACAACGTCTGGATGGCGCTTGAATGCGCACGCATGTCGCGCGATCTTCTGGGCGCAAATGGCGTCGCCGACGACTACCCGATCATGCGCCACCTGATGAACCTGGAATCGGTGAAGACCTACGAAGGCACGCACGACATCCACACGTTGATTATTGGTGCGAGCGTGACGGGAGTGGAGGCGTTCTGAATTCCCGACGAATTTTCTCTCTTACTCGTTATTGACGCGCCTCGGAATTTGGGAAAGAGAGTTGTGCCGATGCTGCCGGTGTATCCGCCGCAGCGCGCGTCTCGATGCCGATAACCATAGCGGTATTCTTTGGAAACACGACCTCGTGGCCGCGGTTCAGGAAATTCTGGTAGAGCGAGCGACCGGCTCCGTACGCGCCGGTCGCGTAGCCAAAAGTGCGCGATCGGGCGAGCGCGTTCGTGATGACACCCACCAGTCTGAATCCGCGAGAATTGCCCGCGGCGACCCCGGGCCCGCCTCCGTCGCCATCTCGATCGCTGGAACCTAAGGCCGCCAAGCCAAGCGCCAGCGACACACTCGCATAGCGTGTCTTGGACGTGGTCGCCTCCGCACCGCCTTCAGAGTCCAGTTTCACGTTGCCATCCTTGCCTGCCTGCACGCCGACCAGAGCAGCTTGAACTCTCTGTTCGATTCCGTCGGGCAGTACGACTTGATGGAAAGCAATGCGCAGCTGGCCATTCTTCTTTAAACGGCGAGCAGCCTGCACCTGACCGACTGACCCCAGCAAGCGGCTTCCCTGCGGATAGACCAGGCGATCGCCGTCAAACAGCGGACGCGAGAGCACAGCCTCCACCGGCTCACCCTTTTGCGCCGTCGCCGAAGTCAACGCCGTCAGCAACCGCGCGTGGACAACGCTGCCCTCCGGCAACGGACCACCAATCAACGCTGCCTTATTGGCGGGCAAAGTCTCGGTTCCGAAATCAAGTGGATCTTCGAGATCGGCAAAATAGATGGTCCCCGCCGGAATGTACTGGGCATGCACGGGAAGCTGCGCCTCGGCGTAGCGCTCCAAACGATGCATGCGCCCGGGCGTCTTAAGCTGCTTCATCGCGCTGTTCCACTGATCGCGCGCCTGTTGCTTCGCTTCTTTTGTCTTCTCGGTGGCAATGTCTTTGACAGACTTCTTCGGATCCTTCTCAGGCGCGCTCACAAACTGCATCACCTGCCCGGAGCCAGGCGCCACGGTGGTGCGAAGGGCCATGTGTTTCCCGTCGGAGAGAACGAGAGCGCTGAAAGTGACTTCCACGTTGCGCACCGGCGTGAAATCAGCATTCAGTCCGGCGAGAGTGCGGCGTGTGCCCGAAAGCGACTCAATCTTCGTAACCTGACCTTGCACCTCGGATCCGGCCGGCACGACAAGACGGTCGAACGCGAAGATAGGATCAACAAGCCGGGCGGAAACCTTCTGTCCCACGCGCTTCACCCGCAGTTCCTTATCCAGAGCTACCTGCAGGGACGTTTGCTTCGGCACGGTGAGAGGCACAACTTGGGCAGGCTGATCGGGAACTGCAGGAACCATGGTGGGATTGCGCGCCGATCCGGGCGATAGTTGCGGGACAGGGGTATTCTGCGGGATATCGGAGGGTTTCTCCTGGGCCGATGACACAAAAGCGCACGCAAGGGCGAGTAGGAAGGTGGATAGAACTCGGGGAAGTGCCATGGGATTCCCTCACTCGCAGGCCAACTGGCCACTGGCGGTCGTCAACTCGTTGACGATATTGCCATATTGGATGCACTTTTCGCCTGCAGAAGCAGCCGATGAAAGAGCGCAAACTGTGTGGCTTTCTGATCACCCACCAAATGTCTTGAATTAAGTATAGTGCAAACCTGGAATTGTGACGGCGAAGTGCATCTTCCAATGAGTCGAAATCTTCGGGGCAGAATTGGAGGCCTGGTTCTGTAATCGATCGAGGAATTGTGCCGACCACTCAGCCGTACAACTCCGTCAGCAATTCATAGGCGCGCCGCAAATGCGGAATCACGATGCTACCGCCGACCACCAGCGCCACGTTGAGCGCTTCTTCCTGCTCGGCGCGCACCGCGCCAAGGCGATACGACTGGATGATGTGGTAGTAGATGCATTCATCGCAGCGCAGGCATGCCGACGCAACCAGCCCCATCATCTCCTTGTATTTGGCCGGAACCGCTCCTTCCAGATAAGCGTTGTGATCGATGTTGTAGAAGCGTTTGACGACGATGTTGTCGGCTTTATCGACGTTTGCGTTCAGGCGCGTCCGCGTATCAAGAAAACGGCGGGCGATTTCGCTTTTATCGGCGACCTGTTTTTCGGTCAGCAGGTAGGCAGGTTCTCGGCGCTCGGTGTTCATGGCCAAAGGTTAGCAGAATCGCCAGCCCGTGAAAGTAGGCTGACGGCGTAATCTCCGTCACGCGCGACTGTGTCACCATTCACTTCCATATATCTCCCGAAAGGGCTATATTTCCAAGTCGCGTCTAAAGTCGCGCCGTTCGCGGCATTCAAAACGGTCAGAGTCAGGCCGTTGCGGTTCAATCATAGGAGGCCTCATGCCAGCTCAAGTAAACCCTGCTCGTCCGGAACCACATGCACGAAGCTTCGGACAAAACATCGAGAGCGACCTGGCGCTCGAATTTCTGCGCGTGGTGGAAAACGCCGCCATCGAGTCGGCGCGCACCATGGGCCAGGGTGATCGCAAACTGAGCGACGAAGTGGCAACCGAGGCCATGCGCAAGACCATGGACACCGTTCCAATGCACGGCACTATCGTGATCGGCGAGGGCGAGCGCGACGAGGCGCCAATGCTGTATATCGGCGAGCAAGTCGGCGGGACGTTCCCCGATGGACAGGAAGTTCCACACGTGGACATCGCGGTCGATCCGCTCGAAGGGACGAATCTGTGCGCCACTGGCTCGCCGGGCGCAATCACCGTTCTGGCAGCTTCGGAAAAGGGCGGATTGCTGCATGCGCCCGACTGCTACATGGAAAAAATCGTTGTCGGGCCGTCGTGCAAAAACGCGGTGGAACTCGACGCGCCTGTGCATGTCAATCTGAAAAACATTGCTCGCCGCCTGCATCGCGGCGTGGAAGATCTGGTAGTGATCGTGCTCGACCGGCCGCGGCACGAAAAAATGATCAGCGAGATTCGCAAAGCGGGCGCGCGCATCCGATTGATCGGCGACGGCGATTTGTCGGCTGGCATCGCCGCAGCCGTGATCGGCACCGGAGTGCACGCCGTGATGGGTTCGGGCGGCGCGCCGGAGGGCGTAATCACGGCGGCTGCGATTCGTTGCTTGAACGGATACATGCAGGGCCGGTTGGTGATCGACACGCCGGAACTGGAAGCGCGCATTGTCAAGATGGGCATCAAAGACAAGAACAAGATTTATGAAGCCGAAGATCTGGCTCCCGGCAAGCAGTTGATTTTTGCCGCCACCGGCGTCACCGAAGGCGCGCTGCTCAAGGGCGTCCGCTTCTTCGGCGAAGGCACGCGGACTTCGTCCGTGATTCTGACTTTGAAGACTGGCCGAGTGCGCTTCGTTGAGAGCATCCATCTGGAAAAGGGCCCGGATGTGAAGGTCAGATTCTCATAGGGCAGTTGTCAGTTGTCAGTACCCAGCTGCCAGTAAGAGCCTTGGGCTTCCGGCTCCCTCTTGCGCTGTCAGAATTCGTTTTTCGGGGATGCTCCCAGGCTCAAATTGGGGGGGTACCCCCCCTCCCCCCTATTTTCTCGCAAAGTGTTGGAGAATAAGCTACTTAACTCCAAATGATCGAATAATAAGGACTTAGCGGCAGGCATCTGCTTATTTCCCGCCATTTCGCATACTTTCCGTGTCACCGTTGAGTTGTCAAAGAGCGCTTTTGGATCGCTTTTTTGCGGGCTCGAAGACCCGTCTCTGGAGACGGGCACACTTGCGCCTTGCAACAGGTCAGTCATCATTGTCGCGCGCGGCGGGTTGGAAGTCTGTGATGCGGGGCACGATGAATTTGTGATGAAAAAATCGGTTGCTAAGCGCGACGTTTAGGGTGGAGTGCCCGGCGAATAGTGGGCGAACAAAATATTATTTGGAATACACATATGTACGTACAAGGCGTGTAGAGACAGTAAACGAAAAGGGTTCGGGGATTTTTGGGAGGTCAAACGGGGCTTGACAGGCGTGATATGGAAGTTCGCAGAGAACCTGCGGTTTGCGTTTGGTCTTTATGATTTCCCGGATCGGGGAAAGAAACGGGGTACGTCCCGTGGAGTGCACCCCAGGTTAACGCAAGAGCGGGCATGAACATGGGGTACAGGGCCAGGTTCGTTCCCGATTCCTTCCTGCGGAGCCAAGGTATAATGCGGGGCAATTGTGAGACTCGCAAGTGGGTACAAACTCGGGCCGTACGAAATCGTTTCGGCGCTGGGGGCGGGCGGAATGGGAGAAGTCTACACCGCGCGCGACACGCGGCTGAATCGAACCGTGGCCGTCAAAGTTCTGCCCATCCATCTTTCGGGCAGGCCGGAAGCGCAGGAGCGGTTTGACCGCGAAGCGCGAGCGATTGCGTCTCTGAATCATCCCAATATCTGCCAACTTCATGACGTCGGTTCGCAAGACGGAACCAGTTACCTGGTAATGGAGCATCTGGAAGGGGAGACGCTCGCGAGCCGGTTGCTGCGGGGAGTGCCGCCGCTTGAGCAGGCTCTACGCTACGGCGTCGAAGTTGCGGATGCGCTGGACGCGGCGCACCGGCGTGGGATCATCCATCGCGATTTGAAGCCGGCAAACATCTTTGTCACAGCGCACGGGGAATGCAAGGTGCTGGACTTCGGCCTCGCCAAGCTGGAAGAAGAGACCGAAGCGCCGGAGGCCAACACCCTCGCGAGTCCTGCTTTGCTGACCAGTCCAGGAACGGCTTTGGGAACGGTCGCGTATATGTCGCCCGAACAGGCGCGCGGGGACACGCTGGACGCCCGCACCGACGTTTTCTCGCTGGGCGCAGTGCTTTACGAAATAGTGACCGGGAAGCCGGCATTTCCAGGCAAGACCTCGGCGGTGGTGTTCAAAGCAATTCTGGATGAGACGCCGGTGTGTCCGCTGGAAGTGAACCCGGCATTGCCGCCGAAACTTGACGACATCATTCTGAAGGCCCTGGAGAAAGATCGCGAGATTCGCTATCAGGTGGCGGCTGAGTTGCGTGGCGACTTGAAGCGCCTGCAGCGAGACTTGAGCCTGAGCTCCGGGCCTGGCCGGAGCACAAGCGAAGCGCCGGCGCCGGCGGCCAGGCTCTCATCGGCGGCGGTGGCGGTCTCAAGCGGTCCCTCATCCCCTGGTGCTGCGTCGTCGAGCAAAGTGATTGCGGAGGCGGCACGTCAACACAAGCTGGCGGTGGTTGCGGCCGTGGTGATTGCATTGGTGGTGGTCGTTGCCGCGGGTTTGGGTGTGCGCTCTTTGCTGACGCGGGGCGGTAAACGCGCCTTCGCGAACTATACGGTCACGAAAATTGGGGAGACATCGCGAGCGCGCGCGGTTGCGATCTCACCCGACGGGAAGTATCTGGCAGTAGTTCGGCGCGATCGGGAAGGAGCGGAGAGTCTGTGGTTGCGGCATCTCCCCACAAACAGTAATGCGCAGGTCGTAGCGGCGGAGAAAGGCGCACTTTTCGGGAGAGTGTTGTTCTCGTCGGACGGGAACTACATCTATTTTCGCCGTGGTGGCAGCGGTCCGGAAGAAAGAAAAACCTACGATCTCTTCCGGGTGGCGGTCCTGGGAGGCACGCCGAGCTTACTGGTGCGAGACGCGGATTCGGAACCCACGTTTTCTCCGGACAGCCAGCGGATGGCATTCGTGCGGGACAACAATCCGGAACCGGGAAAATACCGGATTCTGATGGCGAACCGGGACGGAGGCGAGGAAAGAACGCTGGTCAAGGCGGAGAATCCTTATCCGAGTGAACTGGCCTGGTCCCCGGACGGGAAGGTCATTGTATTCATCGGGGATGCGAAGGATAAAACGACCACCGAAGTAGTGGCGGTTGACGCGGAGACGGGCCAGCAGCGCGTTTTTGCGCGGCTCAACATATTCCGCGAATTTCTAGACAAGCTGACCTGGATGCACGACGGCAGCGGTCTGGTGGTCATCAACAATAAGACGCGAAGCGGACGGATCGGCTTTATCAGCTATCCCCAGGGCAAGTTGCAGACGATGGCTACCGACAGCGGTTTCTACAACGATATCAGCCTGACGGCCGACGACAAGACGATGGCGGCGGTGATAGCGAACGAGAATTACAGTGTTTACGTTCTTCCCCCCAGTGGAGCAGCGGCCGAGGCGAAGCAGTTGATTTCCCTGCTGGGTGGCGCGGACGCGTCATGGACACACGATGGAAAATTACTGACCGATCCCGACAGCAACATCGTGCTGCTTGATCCGGAGACAGGTAACAAGACGACAGTCCTGGCGGACGAGAATCACCCGAGTTTTATGCCGGTCGTTTGTCCGGATGATCGGACCATCGTTTTCCTCAGCCTGGTCCCGAATATGCCGAGCGTGAACCTCTGGAAAATCGACCGGAGCGGGCAAAACATGCAGCAGCTTACGTTCGGCAACGAAGATATATTCCCCGTCTGCTCGGCCGACAACAAATGGGTCTACTACCGGGATGGGAGGGCGCAGGCGATCATGAGGGTCCCTTTCGCTGGCGGAACGCCGACCGAGATTGCACGGGGGTTTTTCTCGCAGATTGGGCAGTCGCCGGACGGAAAGCTGCTGGCGTTTCTCAACGCGCCCGAAAGCCAGGGCGGAAAGTACCATTTCCAGATCGAACTGTTTCCTACGGACGGGTCTGCCCATCCGAGAGCGCTTGATGCGGATCCGCGCTTCGCATTGGAGGATCGTCCCTTTGCCGGATTCTTGCGATTCATGCCCGACGGAAAGGCATTCAGCTACGGGGTGTTTGAAAACTCGGTCGGCAATATTTGGGTGCAGCCTCTGGATGGGTTGACTCCGAAGGCACTGACTCACTTCACATCCGAGGAAATTCGTGACTTCGACTGGTCACCGGACGGGAAGAGGCTGGCCGTAGTGCGTGGGCACACGGACTCGGACGTGGTTCTGCTGCACGCGGGCGGCCAGGAGTGATGGATCCGAACCCGTTAGGCAGCAGGCTCGATCGGCACCACCGAGGCAGCGGAGCATAAGGGTTGACGATTGGCAATCGCATCCTCACGATTCTTTCGTCACCTTCC
>CAWIOA010000002.1:0-1091406 GCA_963837665.1 uncultured Acidobacteriaceae bacterium
ACCCCAGCACCGCCTCCGATACACGGGAACCCCGCGATCTGGAACGGTCCCGAGGCGATCCAGCATATCTGCGGACCAAACGCTGCGCCGCCCAATGGCACCGCCTGCGTGGGCGCGGATTGGACCAACCATGTGGTTCTCAATCAGACGCAGATACTGACCGATATTTCCAGCAACCAACTGGCGGACGTGAGTTGGGTGATTCCGACCGGGCAGGCGTCGGATCATGCCGGGTCGGTCAACGACAACCAGGGGCCATCGTGGGTGGCTTCGGTGGTGAACGCGATTGGCAATAGCTCTTACTGGGCTAACACTGCGATCTTTATTACATGGGACGACTGGGGAGGCTGGTACGACCACGTTCCACCGCCGCAAGTGCTGGTGAATTGCGCGCAGTGGGGATGCGGCTATGTTTACGGCTTCCGGGTGCCGCTGATCGTGGTTTCGCCGTATGTGAAAGCGAAATACGTTTCGCACGCGCAGCACGATTTCGGCAGCATTTTGAAGTTCATTGAGAGCACGTTCAGTCTGCCTTCGCTGGGCTACGCGGATTCGGCGGCGGATGACTTCTCCGATTGTTTTGACTTCAATCAGACTCCGTTGCCGTTTCAGACGATCCCGTCAGCTTTGGATGCGACGTTCTTCTTGAATGACAAGACACCGCCGACCGACCCGGACGACGACTGAGGAACGGTTGGAGAAAAGCCAAGTGCCGCCGGAGTGTCTTGCGCCTTGTGGCCCAGATCCCCCGAGAAATATAGTGACCCTCAGGCAGTCCGTGGTTCGCCCCCATGACCGACCAGGCCAATCTGGGGCATGGGCGCGGATCCTACAGTTGACCGGCAGTCTTTCAATTCGAGCGCAGCCGGCACTGCGCCGGGGCGCGGGCAGCCCCCGGCGCAATGCCTTGCGGAGCGAGATCAGTAGCTAAGCCGCCTTACCCTCCTTTATCTTCGTCAGAGTTTCCTTGACTGGCGTTGGGGCCTCGACTTTGCTGCGCCGAGCGGACAGCTCCTCTTCCGTTGCGGCGGTCGACGTTGACTCGGGAACAGAGAAATCGCCCTCGACCGCTTCGGCGTCGGGCTTGTTTTGCGGCTGCCTCTGCATCAGCAGTTGCAGACTCTTGTCGAAGTTGCGGCGGTTCGCTGTCATGTAGCGCACCAAGGTGGGCATGCCGCCTTGCGGATGGAATTCGCCGCCCTGCTTGGTCAGGTACTTAAGCTCGTATTCGAGGCCTTTCGCGAGCCGCCAATAGTCGACGGCGGCCAACTCGGCCAATAACTCGCTCGCCACATCGCCACAACCGTATCCATCGCGCAGGTCTTCCATCAGGCGTTGCAGATCTTCGTTGGCGAGTTTGCCATCGGGAGCAAACAGAACCTTTTTCGCCAGCAGGCCGTGCCTGATGGCGTTGAAGGAACTGTACCGCTTGCCGCGCGCGGTTTTCGGTCCGGTAGATTTTTTTGCGTTTTCACGGTTGGCGCGGGCTTTGCGCTCAGACACCGGGCGCATAGCCCCGGGGTTACCCCGCTCAGCCGCAGCTTCTTTTTGTTGCTTCGGGTTTTCGTCGTTCATAGGTTTGACCTTCTGGTACTTGAAGTTCGGACCCCCGCTCGGACAGGTGCCGGTTCGGCGCCCCCTCCTCGGCGGTCCTTACTATAGGGCTGCGTATTGGGTCGATTGAGTGACTGGAGTTTCCCTTGCCGGCAGCGGGGGACCTGGTTCGACGGGGGCAGCCCGATCCAATGGCAGGCGCCAGAATCGCCGGGGCGGTAAACGGGACCAGGATCTGGCTCCTCGTCGGAGTCTTCGGGACCGACGGCACCCGGACCCCTCCCGTGTCGGCTTCCGACCGTCGTGCCCAAGCTGTTAACCGGGGCAAGCCCACCCCAGGACCGGGTATTGGGAGGGTCGCTGCCGCGCCGGTGGGGACCCCGAGGGGGAGTCCGGGACTAAGCCGCGCCTGCCAAAAGCCTCGGAATTGCCCGTATCAATGCGATTTTCGCACCCCGGGGCGGGACCCGGTCCGGACCGGTCCGCTTTTCATCCTAGTTTCACTCCCTAAAACCTCGAGAAAAAAACGAAAAGTCTCGTATTAAGTCCTGTAGCGCGCTCCGAGAGGGGGCTTCACTGACCCGACGCAACGTACTTGACTGGGCGCCGGTCGGTCAATGCCGCCCCGCCTCTCGGAAGGTCGCTAACATCAGCTTTAGGAAAAGAGAATGCGAAAAACCACCCAAGTAGCACCCGCCCTTAACCGCTTCTCGCCGATCGGCGAGACCAACATGAGCATCGAGAAATTCCTTTTCAGCCTGCCTGCACGTGAACGCAAGAGCAAGTACGGCGTCACTGTCGGCGATGGCCATGGGAATCTTCTCGTTCTTTTCACCCGTGCTTCCTCCTTTGAGAAGGCATTTCAAATTGCTAAGTCGGCCTACGAATCCGCGCCTTATCCCAAGGTCGGTGTCAGTCACTTCGTCGTGCACGGTATCTGCCAGAGCGGCACCTGCGACTGCGGCGGTGATTGGCGTACGCAGCGCTTCCCCATGGATTGGTCCACTTCAAGCTAGTCCTCCCCCTTCGGGGCAGATCAAATAAAGATCTGCCCCCCTTCCCCGCCCCTTTCCGTGTCCCCGTCCTTATCCGAGCCGTCCATCAGGCCACATGGATCTCTCTAGGCTCGTCCTCTTTGACTCTCGCTCCGAAGCTCAGTAGCTCCCAAGACCCTAAGAACGCGACAAATCTGGCTGGGCAGAAGGTGCGGGCGGAATGCATGTTCGCACGTAGCGGTACGTGGAAAACGGATCGCGAAGATGCAAAGTTAATCCTGCGCTTAGTGCTCGAGGATTGTCTCCTGCGGATCTGGGTACCCAACTAGAAGAATCAGTATCTGCGGCAACTGCTCTGGCGCGGCCACTCCGCCGCGATCTGCTGGAGTTGATGACGCGTCCCGCGCTCAGCCCCGCCTGCCGGAACGTGGCTTCCCCAAGTTCAAGGGCGCCGCCAAGGCATCCGCCGCGATTCAAAGATCATCTGTTTCCGATCGTCTCGCCTCGCCCTTCGAGTTGAGCGCGAATCGTCCCCTGGTTCTCGGCCGCGCGGTCCCCGGCAAAAGGCAGCGCGGGTAGCAGTCTGGCGAGCTCGGACTCTGTTGAAATACCGGAAGCTAACGGCCGTGACTCCTTGATCGTCGTTGCCTGTTGTCCTGCTTATTGAAGTGCCGGTCTAGAGTTGACGCCGGCCCGGAACCGAAGCTTTCCATCGCACACGAGTCCCCCAGCCATGGCGCACGCGGAACGTGTCCAAGAAGAGAATGTTTCCTAGCTGTTTCTTCGTCCTTCGGGCTTGCTGCGCGCACAACTTCGGTAGGATTCATGCAACTTCTTTAGTATCAACAGATTGCGGTTGGACGTTTTCGACAATCACTCTGTATACTGCAGATAGTAGGCCTCTCTCAGTTGTAGTCGCCCGAGTTCCCCCGGTTCTTTTACGATCCGGCAATCCAAAGCGGAGTCGGAGAAAAGGGCAAAAACCAGGAACTGAAAACTCAGCCGGAAACTGCCCATCACTAGAGTTGCATTCCAAACGGTAGGTTCCGGTTCGCCGAGCACAGTCGTGTCACAAATGGCTTGCCTGCCCTAGCTGCGACACGGCTCATGCCCGCGGGATTCCAGGTGGGAGTAATCAATGAACAGCGAGGATGAAAAGTTCAATAAGAGGCTTGTCAAGTGCCGCGACCAGGTGCTTACAGCTTGGGTGTGCGCCGCGCTGCTACGCCCTGACCTCAATCCCCAAGGCAAACAGAAATTAGCCAAGCGAATATTAAAAGTCGCCGAATCTGAGGATCACAAGGTCGGCATTACACCCGCGCAGGCGCAGGAGATCGTTCTCGCGCACATTCAGTGCATCAGCAAGAACTGCCCGATGCTGATTTTTGCGGAACCGCTGAGCCGGGAACTCAACATGTTTTTCGGGGAGGACAGGTGATCGACTGGGAGCAGGAGATGCAAGTTGCTCAGGACACGTTCCTGGAGCGCCGGAAGTGGTGGCTGGAAGACGCGACGCGAGACGAGCGCCTCGCGCGAGAATACACAAACGCCGAGGACCGGCTGATGGCCGCCTTTTTCGACGGCTGGGAATGCGACCAGCGCCTGATGACGATGGCGTTCTCCAGGTTCAAGTGGGCTCTGATAAGAGCGGTTGTGTGCCAGAGGAAAGAGCATAGGTGCAAGCGCTGTTCCTAAAGAACAGTCGCGAATTCACGCAGCGAGGCAACGTTCTATTGAGACGGAGGCTCTGTGGAGAAAACAGCGAGAGGAGTTGTCCAAGCAGAACGGCGATTCGCCAAAAGAATCGGGGGGCCATTGTCTCGAAGCAGCGCGACGTGCTCGCGCAGCTTGTAGGACCACGCAACCTGGGTCTTGTCCGTCAGTCGAGGTGATGAATGTAAGTCAGATTCTTAGCGCGCCGAGTGGCGAAACCGAAAATGGAAAATCCCGCAGAGTCTGCGGGATTTCCATTTTGATCCGGTGCTATCGACGGGGAAGCGTGCGGGTTCCGCCATTTCAGGTGCGATGTCTTTGAAACTCTTCTTGTGATTCGGTTGGCGTCTCACCTTGCAACTGGGGTGCACAAATTTGTGGCTCTGTACCCTGCTCCACTCACCAACGAATGCCGACGATGAGGGCCGCATTGGTTGCGGCCAGGCTCGGGCAAAGACCGAATACAAATCGAGGATGGAGAGCGTTGTGCACCCGCCGATCAGGAAAGGCGTTAGGAGGTCTTCGCCATAGCGTTGATCCTGGCTTCGAGCACTTTGAGCAGCTCAAGAATGTCATCGAACGAGAGAGGCTCGTCAACAAACATTTCACGCATACCGTTGTAGTCTTTTCTCAATAGCTTGCTCAATGCCTCGTTCGGCACGAGTTTCATCGTTCCCGGGAACGCCGAATCGTAATTCGCCCAACTCGAAGCGAAATAGATGTTCTTGAACTTGACCACTTCCGCAAGCAGCTGGAGATCGAGTCGCTCAGTTGCGAATGTCTGGTCGGTGCTCATGACTGCGATGTCGGACCAGTGGCGGGACATGCGCAGTTTCAATGCTGACGGGTCCGGACGGTGGTTTTCCGCATGAAGCAGCGTCACTTTTTCCCAAAAGGTCCGTTGGCAATCGAGGACAGGAACCTCGACGTTGGGGGTTGTGAATAGGTCGGCGAACTCCTCCGCCACATATGGAGTGACGGGGAATAGCTTGCTCGGCCACTGATCGCCTCCGCCGAATTCGATTTTGATTTGCGGCCTGAGGTAGGCTGTGTACTCAAAAGCGTTGGGATAGGAGAACAGAAGCGCCATCTCCTCTCCAGCTTCCGCGGAATCCTTCAGCTCCCATCCTGTTTTGCCGATGATGGATTCGAAGCTGACTGCCAGTTGTGGAAGTATTTGGGTGGTGACTTCGTTTTGAATCGCCTCCCTGAGTTGTTTGTCGAGTTGCTTGCGCTTCGTATTCGAGAGACTCTTGTCTGCCAAGTCACGCTTGCCGGTAAATCCCAGGCCTGCGCGTTCCAACGAGATATTGATGTCTTCAGAGAATCGATGAATCAGTCGGAAGACCTTAGAGAGAGAAGTCCCGCCCTTAAAGCACATTGGGGGGACGCCTTGGAGAGCAAGAAGGTGGCGCAGTGTCCAGCAGACCCAGAAATCCTTTTCAATGGCAGTATTGGTGGAATTGCGGCGGCTGGCGGTCTCTTCAAGGTAGGGTCTCCGCTCGTCCGCCGCGAGTTGAGCAAAATTGTCCATTCAATTGTTCAGGCAACGATTCGGTTTAGAACCGGTTGTGCCCACACTGGCGCTGCTGGCAGCAGGCGCTTAATCTCAGACTTCACCGTTGCAGGCAGTTTTTCTGAGATTGCCCTAACCGGAATTTCGCGCGCACTGTTTGGGCCAAAAGCCCTGACAGCTTGAATGACAATTCCAGCCTCTGTACCCGCTCCAATCATCTTTGAAGGCACGGTGTGCTTCAGAACGATCGTTTGGTTTCCAACCTTCAGAGTCCTAGATGGACCTTCGGTCAGGAAGACGTTCTGCGCGGGCACCTGTGTTGACAGCCCTAAAAGGTTGGCGGCTTTCGCCTTCGTAACCTGAATCCGGCTGTTGGTTCTTGCCGCCATAGCCTTGGCTACCGCTTCAGCTGATGGGGAAAGGACGCCGATGCGCGGATGAATTCTTGGGAATTCATAGATCCCCCGAGCCAGTCTGCGAATCGTGCCGCCTCGCTGGAGACGGGAGAGCGCTTGATCGACAGCTGCCCGTGGACCAACATCAGCAAACTCTTTTGGGGTGAAGACCCAGCCACGTCGCTTTGCGCGGACTCGTCTGAGTATCGTTCTTGCGGTCATCCTTTCCATAAGTGATCCTCTAATTGTCATATATACTATCATGATTATATGACATCATCAATTGATACTTATTATTGTATAGTGTTGATATCAGTAGCGCTTACCAATAACATTAACTCTTCGAATCCCATGGACGTATTCACTCCTCCAGTTGGACAGAGGGTACAGTGATGGGCAAGACCCGGAGAGCCGCTTGGAGATTGTGTCGAAACCAGCGTGGCTTAATTCTTTCCATATCGTGAACTAAATCATTTCACGCCATGAAATGTAATTGGGAACTTTGGGATACCGGGTCCATCGAGGGCGGGTCGGCCCCAGATATGGGATTGACCCTGGGGACGAGCCGACCCGGGAAAGGCAACCCTCAGGTTGACATGTAGGTAACATGAAAGTATGCTTGTAACATGTCCAAGATGATTCAGCTTCGCAATGTGCCCGATACCCTGCACCGCGGCCTGAAAGCTCGCGCTGCCATGGCTGGCATGTCGCTTTCGGACTATCTGTTGGCGGAGATCAAGGAAATTGCAGAGAGGCCAACGCTCGCAGAACTGCGGGAGCGCCTGCACAAGCGTAAGCCGGTTTCGGCGCAGATCGATACCGCTTCCTTGGTACGAGAAGATCGCGAGGCGCGGTGATCGTCCTTGATGCCTCCGCCGCAGTTGACTGGCTTCTTCAGACCTCTGCCGGGCAGGACATCGAAAAACGAATTTATGCGCGCAACGAAACCCTCCACGCGCCTCACCTCCTGGATCTTGAGGTCGCGCAGGTATTGCGGCGTCTGGCACGGCAAGGAGTGGTTTCTGTACGTCGTGCCGATGAGGCGGTTCGCGATCTGCTGGATCTCCGCATCACGCGATATGCTCATTTCGTGCTCCTGCCCCGGATCTGGCAACTGCGGCACAATCTTTCCACCTATGATGCTGCCTACATCGTGCTCGCCGAGACACTCGGAGCCGCGTTAATCACAAGGGACGCTCGGCTCGCGTTTGCTTCTGGCCACGCGGCATCCGTCGAGCTCTTTTGATGCGACCGACCCCTGTACGCACTCGTACGTTGCTGCATAGAATTCGTTGACCAGGGCTCGCGTCAGGATTCGACCGCAATCGGGCTGAAGCTCTCAGCGGAGACAAACTAGGCTGCTTTCAGCCCGTTCGGAACCATGGGCAGTGAGCGGATCCGCACCCCGGTCGCATTGAGAATAGCGTTGCCGACGGCGGGAGCTAGGCCTGCTATGGGACATTCGCCGGCGCCAGCCGAGGGAATGTCCTTACGATCGAGGAGAACGGTTTCGATCGCGGGCACATCGCTAAACCGCGGAACGCGGTAGCGCGAGAATCGCCCATTTAGGACACGACCATTCTCGAATTCGATGGCTTCGAAAAGCGCGCCACCCAGTCCCATGATGTTTGAGCCCTCGATCTGGACTTCTTGAGCAGCAGCCGACTCGGACCTATCGTGACGTTCTGCTTCCCGCCATTCCGTGACGTCATCCCAAATCTACGTAGACTACGTGTAGCAATCACTTCACGTGTTATCAAGGTCCTCCCCCTTCGCTCAGAATCGGGAGGCCACCAAGTCTGCCGTTCTTGATGTCAGCGGCAACTGATGGTTGACGTTTACATTTGAAGTGAAGATACCGTGCTCGTGGACTATCAGGACTCCTATTTCCCGAGCGAGCGGTGACTCTTTGTGATCCAGTCTTCGACCTGCATGTAAAATTCGATGGCCTCGACAAGGATCTCCTTCGCTTCGGTCTCGGTCGCTACGTTGGAGAAGGTATAGTCGATAGTATTTCGCTTTCGCCGACAGGTCTCAGAATAGTCGGCATACTTGTGAGCGGGTTTTCCCAATACAAGTCTCGTGCTCTCTAACGAGACCCGGTGATGCCCGACCTTGCTCATGATCCGATACCCCGCACAGGCAATAGCCACCGGACTTGTGGGAACAACGCAGTCAGCACGGACGAGTTACGCATATTGCATACGTTATTACGCATATTGCGTAAGCGTGTCAAATGACAAACCAACCGGACCCGCACCGAAGCCCCGCTCGGGCGCAGTGAATAGTGCTGACGAGTGATAAGGTCTCTTTGCGGTGGGATAAGTTAGGACCACGCAACCTGGGTCTTGTGCATCAGTCGAGGTGATGAATGTAAGTCAGATGCTTAGGGCGCCGAGTGGCGAAACCGAAAATGGAAAATCCCGCAGAGCCTGCGGGATTTCCATTTTGATCCGGTACTATCGACGGGGAAGCGTCCGGTTTGGGAGGCCATCCAGATCGTTCTGCACCATCGCTGCCACCACACCGAGAAGATCGCGCTCAGTTGCTCCGGTGTAGAAAGCTGCAACGGAGATCCGATAGGTCAGATAAGCGTGCATGGTCTTCTTGTTCTTGCCGTCCGCCAAGGTTTGGCAAAACAGCGCGAGGGTGGCAGCCAGCTTGATCACCTCGGGAGCAACCATTCCCTCCCCGAGGTAGTTCCGCATGGCCGTGGAAACTGCCTTCCGGTTGGCGCCGGACGCCAGTTGGCGATTCCGGGCGAGCGCGATAACCAACGAAAGCAGTTCCGGGTTGATTTGGAATTGTACGTGCTTGGCTTCCGCCATTTCAGGTACGAGGTCTTTGAAAGTCTTCTTGTGCATATTTCTCCTGTGACGCTAAAGTGAGACGCTCCTCCCCGAGTTGACGACCTCGCGGGAAGCGTCCCTAATCAATACCGTCAAAATCGAAAAATGAGCCTGAATTCCCGATCTTCCTGAGTTCGCCCCCGGGTTGCCGGTATCCCACGAAATGGGACCCTAGCGGCTGGAGTGCACCCCAAAACTGAGACAGGGAAAATGGTGACAGTTCTCGAGAGGAGAACGCATGTCACGGAACGGGTCGAAGCAGGCTGAGTACTCGAAGGAGTTGAAGCTGTCGGCGGTGCGGCGGGTGTTGGCAGGAGAAAGTGTACGTGCGGTGGCCCAGGAGTTGGGAATTCGACGTAAGCGGCTATACGTGTGGAAGGACCGCTACGCAGAGTTGGGGGAAGCCGGCCTGGTGCATCGGCGAGGAGGAAGGCCGCGCACGGAAGGGACGGCCGTAGAGAATGGATCGGAAGCAAGAGCAGGACGTGGGGAGTTGCTGGCGGCCCGCAAGCGGATTGCAGAACTCGAACGCAAAGTGGGTCAGCAGGAACTGGAGCTGGATTTTTTCGGCGAAGCCTTGCGGCGCATAAAAGTGGACGCGAAGCGATCTGCACGTTGATCGCAGAGCGGGCCGGGCAAGGCGGCCTCAGCGTAGAACGAATGTGCGAGTTGAACGGCGTGAGCCGCGCAGGATTTTATCGGCACTGGGAGGCATCGGCGCCGCAACAGGCGGACACGGCACTGCGCGATGCTATCCAGCAAGTGGCCATGGGAAAGCGGTTCTACGGGTATCGACGGGTGCAGCAGGAACTGCGCCAGCGTGGGTACCCGGTGAATGCCAAGCGGGTGCTGCGCTTGATGCGCGAGGACAATCTGCTCTGTCTGCGCACCCGGCATTTTGTGCCTGCGACGACCGATTCGCAGCATGGTTGGCGCGTGTGGCCAAACCTGGCGCGCGGCTTGGTGACGCGCAACCTCAATGAACTCTGGGTGGCAGATATCACCTATGTGCGCTTGCAAGAGGAGTTTGTTTATATCGCCGTGCTGCTAGACGCACATTCCCGCCGGGTGATCGGTTGGGCGCTGGCACGGCATCTGGGCGCGAGCATGGCCGTGCAAGCCTTGTGCATGGCACTGTCGGAACGTCAACCTGCGCCGGGGTTGATTCATCATTCCGACCGCGGCATTCAGTATGCCTGCGCCGACTATCTCACGTTGCTGGCCGAGCACGGTGTACAACCGAGCATGAGCCGCGTGGGTAATCCTTACGACAACGCCAAGGCCGAGTCTTTCATTAAGACCATCAAACAGGAGCAAGTGCGCGGTAATGGCTGGCGCGACCTCGATGCGATGCGTGCCGATCTGGCGACCTTCTTCGAGCTTACTTACAACCACCAGCGGTTGCATTCCGCGCTCGGCTACCAAACTCCCGCCGCCTTCGAACAGCAGTTGCACGCATTGCCATCGCAAGCTTCTACAGAGCTGAGTGGGGCGAGGGAGCTAACCGCCCCCTCGCCCCACACCCCACTCCCCGGGTTACAATCTCTCGCGGAAGATAACTGTCCCTAGTTTCTTTGTCTCAACTCAGGGGTGCACTCCACGGCAGTTTTCCCTTGTTTCATGGATTTTTGCCCTACATCGCAAGCGCGGAGCCGGGATCAGGGCAGGGGATCCTGAAACGGTGCCGTCTGCCCGTTTCGACTCTTTCGTTTGCATTCGGGCGCTGCAACACGGAGATGATGCGGTCCTGGCGACGCGCCAGTTCACTTTCGACGCGCCCCCCTAACTCAGTGCAGTTCGATGGCGCAGTTTAGAGCGGGTCGTCGGGGACGAACCTCACGCCCGCCTTGGCCGTGGATCTTGCGAACAAACGTCCTCGGCATCTATACATCATCGCTCGGTATGGGCCTTGGTAGCGGTCGAAAACATCGTTCCGAAGAGCAAGACGCCCATTCGAAACCTTGCATTTTTCTGTATCAGACCGCAATGCGAAGCGAACTGGTCGACAAGAATCCCCCTCGCCACGACAGAGCCGCACGAACGCGCGGGTCCGATCCTGCCCCCACGCAGGCTGGAGAGGCTCATCGCTCGTTTGGCGAGGGTCCCGGCAGGAGTTACTTACCGCCCTTCAGTCCACCAAGAAGGACCCGAAAGATTTGCCTTCGAGATCCTACCGAGGCGGTTGGCATCAGCGCCGCAGGAAACAGATTCTGTTAGTCCAGTCCCAATTCCCAGCTTCTCTCGCCAGTCTGGTCACGGCCCAGACCAAACCGCCAATATCCGCGGGTGAAATTGTTCTCTCGTCCACAAAAACCACCCCGCCGTGCGTTCGCTCTTCTTCCGCCCAGGTTTTGAGCAGGGGGGGAATCGTCCTCCGGTCATAAGTAACCAGCGTCAGTCCCTGGAGCGCGGCTTCTCGCAAACAAACCGAGTCCTCTTGTCCCAGGAAGTACCCATCTTCCCATTCCACCATGTAGCGAATTTCCATCGCGCGATTGCGACGACGCAGACTATTCGCCACATCCGGTGAGATATGCTCATCGAGAAGAAGCTTGAGCATTTCAGTTCTTCGCCGCTTTCTCGGGAACGAACTCGATGGCCTCAGGCAACATGCGCTTCAGCGTTTCAAAATTCGTCGCCTCATTCTCAGCCAGTGCCGCATTGATTTCCTCGGGAAACGCCGCCGCATAGTTGATAGCTGCATGGACTTTCACTTCTGGCCACTTGAGATGTGCCGCTACGGCCGACACGTTTTCCTTGTAGCTGTGGACGAGCAGCATGACCTCCCATACGGCGAGCGTGCTCCCTTGCAGGCAGGCTTGCCGGCCCGCACGCGAATCTCGGAAGTCGATGAATCCAAATTCCGACCGGCGCAAGCCTTCCTCCACCAGGCGCGCACTGGCGTCGCTGGGGGTCCATCCATGCCGATTCGCCATACGTTTGAGACGCTTTCCGCTCTCCGCCGGCAGGCGCATGCTGATGACCAGCGAACGAGTTGATCTCATGGCACTCTCCCAAGTTGTAACTATTGTAAGCATTGTAGCATATTGGACTCGTCGTAATGCCCCGTCTACGAGGCGACGTCGCCTTTCTCCGGGAGTTGCTCAACTTAAAATGGGCCGTCCCGGGATTCGGTTGGCGTCACTGTGCAACCAGGTTGCACAAATTTTGGGGCTCGGTACCCCGCTCTTTAATCAGAAATCAATGCGGACGATGAAAGTCGCATCGATTGCAGGCCCACTCGGCGAAGACGGGATACAAATGGAGGATGGAGAGCGTTGCGCACACACTCACAGTAGGCGAACAGACGGCGAATGTCAAGAGTCCGGTACTCTGCGATTTCTAGCGATCGGGGACGCCGCTTAGAACGAGATTGGATGGCGGTGTCAATTCTGTGGCACGATGTTGAATCTCGAGCTGCACCACAGGCGGTTTCGCAGCCATTCCGGCGACGATTCGGAGGAGAACTTGATCACGCTGTGTGCAGCATGCCATGCCAGTGTGCAACGCCGCTAAGGCGACGAACGGGTAGCCACCGTCGCGCGACAGCCATCGACGACACTAAGAACTGCCAGAAACCAGTCTTTGCTAACCTCGGTGTTTCCTCGTCGGATTTGTTCCATGGCGGGATCGAGGTCGGGATGGGTGGTCCCGGAAGAATCCCCCAGTGGAAGAGAAAGCCCGGTACCGGTCCCTCTCAGGAAGGACTCCTTACGCGACCAGCAGACAAAAGAAGTCCGGGGCTCTTGCCTAGTCCTGGTCATTAGTCATGGTCATGTCAGAACCGCGCAGAACTGCGCTTAGAAGATTTCCGGCCATTGTTGTGCACCGTGGTAGACGGCGAGGATCACGATGCGGTCTTGATCGATGGAGTAGGCTGCGATAAACGGCGTATTCGAAATAACCAGCTCACGAGTACCCGGAATCCGGCCTGATCTACCCGACATGGGGAATGTGGCGAGCTGTTGAACGCTGTTAACGATCTGCATCGTGATCCGGTCGGCAACCTCCTCGCTGTTAGAGAGCGCGATGTAATCATGAGCCTGATCCAGTTGCCGGGTAGCCTGCTCGGTCCATTCGATCATTGGCGAGCGCGCCCCGCCCTCTTGAGCCGCTTTACGATCTCCTCATGGCTTACGACGCGGCCTTTTCGCATCTCTTCAAGCCCCTTGCGAACCAGTGCGTCCTGGTAGGCGTGCAGCTCGATGTAGTTGGTGATCGCCTCGTTGATGAGATAGCTGCGCGAACGGTCCTGCGCGGCGGCCAGCGAATCAAGCGTGTCGATCTTTGCGGTCTCGGTGCGGAAGCTGATAGTCTTCTCGATGTTGCTCATAATGCCAGAACGATAACATGTATTATTGTATATTACAAGACGTTTGCCTCAAGCCGCAGCCCAGAGCGACATGAGTTTGCTTCAAGAGAAGAGCTGCCAGAATTAGGGCCGACTTCGCTCGCCTATCTCCGGCATTTTTGGCAAGGAACGCTGCAAAAGAGCGATGGCTAAATAATGGAGTACGCGAGCATTTGCGGGAGTCTGCGGGAATTGGTTCGTTTTGAGGTCCAATAGTCGTAGTGAAATACTTGAGCATGAGGCCGCCATCGCACACTAGGTGCTATCGTGGCCTTCAGCTCAGACATCCCGTCTGAACTTCGGGGTGACTTTCATTACTTACTTCTATTGGGCAATTCTTCCCTGCAGGGCGGATCCGACAAACTCGCTCAGCTCGACCTTGAGAGGTTGCCCGGTCTGACATGAATTCTGCAGGCGAAAAGTTGCCAGAGTCGAGCCTACGACCTGTTCAAACGGAATGGGCGGTGGCGTCTTTCCCAGAAGCGCATCCACAAATGCCTGCATCTCCGCTTTATGGCCCTTGTCCTGGCTCCAGCGCGCACGCGTAATCTGTTTGCGTCCGTTGCGAACAAGTTCGAGGCGCCGAAAATCTTCGAGGATCGCAACCGAACCTCCGCCGAATACCTCTACGCGTTCCTTCGACGCCGACTTGTCGCCATTGGCAAGATAGCTGATCGTCCCCAATGTGCCGTTCGCGAACTTGAGCGAGGCAAAGACGTTATCCATGCTGTACTGCCCCGGATTACCGAGGGTCTGCGCTTGTACTTCGATGGGAGACGCGCCCGCGAGAAAACAGAGAAAGTCGACAAAATGGCAGACTTCGCCGAGAATTCGTCCGCCTCCCTGCTCGGGGTCGTTCACCCAATGATCGGAGGCAATATACCCAGCATTCACCCTGTAGTGGATCGCCAGCGGTTCGTGGACCTTCGAGAAGAACTGCTTCATCTGCACGGCCATGGGAGCGAATCGACGGTTGAAGCCAACCATCAGGAGCGGAGCATTTTCCGCCGCCTTCGCCCGCACTAGGGAAGCCAATTCATCTTCATTCAAACAAAGCGGCTTTTCGCAGAACACCGCCTTCCCCGCGCGCAGCGCTCGGAGTGACTGGGTGGCATGAAGGTTATGGCGAGTAGCGATCAGCGCTGCTCTAATCCTTGGATCCTGCAAGAGCTCTTGTTCGGAATTCGAACAGTAGGAAAAGCCAAATTTCTCAGCCGCGTTCCGGCTCCGCGGTCCGGTAGCGTTGCAGACGCCGATGAACGATATGCCCGAGATCGCTTTTAGCGCGGGCAAGAGTGTGTTCCGCGCGAAGCTTCCAGCGCCGAACACGCCCAAGCCGATGGAACCCGCTGAGGGTTCTGCGGCAGACACCGGAATTCTCTGCGATAGATCTGGAGCCGTTCCAGACTCCGCACCCTCATAAACGATCAGCGCCCCCAAGAATGGCTCGCCGGTATTCCCGGTAATCAGGTCATAGGCTCGGGTCGCGTGTTCCATTGGAAAGCGGTGAGTAATCAAGGACGGAAGATCCAGTTTGCCGTCCGCGACAAATTGCAGGAAGGCTTGGAGGTTGCGTGTTTCCGTCCAACGCACCTGTCCAATCGGATAATCGCGTCCCTTCTGCTCATAGGCCGCATCGTAACGGCCCGGGCCATACGAGCGCGAAATTCGAAAATCCAATTCCTTTTCGTAATACAGTCTGCGCTGTAGCTCCAGGCCGACCGCGCCCACGGCTACTACAATCGCGCGATCACGCGCCAATTCCGCCGCCAGGTTCACCGGTTCGCTACTGGGAGTCTCCGCCGCAATCAATATCGAGTCGACGCCCACGCCAGCTGTTCTATGGAAGCAGAGATCGCGGAACTCGCGCGCATCGGTGCTCACAGCCTCGGCTCCGCTACGAAACGCAAGGTCGGCACGTTGCCGTAACAAGTCCATACCGAGAACGCGGCAACCCGCGGCCTTTAGCAACTGAACCGTGATCTGTCCAAGCAACCCCAGGCCGATCACTGCTACCGTGTCGCCGAGCGCCGCTTCCGCGGTTCGAATGCCATGCAGGCAAATCGCGCCCACCGTCCCGAAGGCCGCTTCTTCATAGGAGACGTTAGCGGAAGACCCGGCCGCCGCTCGATTGCCCTCGGGAATCTTCGCGACCAGCATGCGCGGTATGCAGGCAAACTCGGCGTGCACAGCATATCCCGCGCCAGCACACGCCACGCGGTCTCCCACGTTTATGTCGGCAATGCCGTCGCCCACAGCCACAACGACTCCCGCGCTGCTGTAACCGACCGACTGTGGCTGGTCCAGGCGCGACCGCACGGTTTGCACGGTCGAAGCCAAGCCATCCCGCTGCATCTTGGCAAGCACGTCGCGCACCAGATCAGGACGAGCCTTTGCCTTCGCCAGCAGATTCTTGCCGGCAAATTCAGCCGACGCGCGCTCCGTACCAGCCGACACCAGGGACGCCACCACTCGCACCAGTACACAACCGGGCAGCAGTTGCGGCACCGGAACTTCGGCGACCTTTAACTCACCCGTGCGCGCGTCTTGGAGGAGTTGCTTCATACGCTTGGCTGCCGTGCTTGAACTATCCGTAAATCTTGGCTTTCACGTTAAAGAGTTGCGCACCCTGCAAACCACAATAAATTAGTCCCGGCAGCGTGCAACCTCTAAATGGTCTCCGTTGTCAGGGTTGGGAACGCTGCCTTGTACAAGCGCTCATCCAGAGTCAGCAGCCGGTAGCTCCGAGTTTGGGCGTGCGCCCCGATCAGAAAGTCAGCAAGAATTCGTCGACTGCCTGGATCACGTTGTTTGCGCCGACGCTCCGCGTAATGCTGGAACGCCCGCCCGGCAGAACGCCACACTCCCTCGCCCAAATCCCAGTCAACGGCAATTCCAGTCTCTTCGAGAAATGAACTCACGAAGCTCTCGCTCCGGCCGGGGGCAGCCATCAACTCCGCAAAAACCGGCGCCGACACCACCAGGCCTCCCCGATTGAAAGCAGCCTCCAGAGCCGTCTGTGCGGCCAAGCTGAGGGTGGGATCTTTGTCCCACAATGCCACCACAACATTGGTATCAATGGCGGTAGTCATTGTCCGCGCAGCCCTCGCAGCCATTGACCAATGCTTTTTCTGCCAGACCCGATCTCCGGATTGCCAATACCGCGGTACTTCGAGAACGTGCTCTGGTTGCGGACCGGACGGACGCGGATACCCTTTCCATCGCTCTCAAACAATAGGCGGTCCCCCGCACGCACGCCCAGGATCCGCCGCACGTCACGGGGAACAGTGATTTGCCCTTTACTCGTGATCCTCGCTTGCTTCTGCATTGCGATCTCCTCGTTCCTTACTCTAGCACATTTTCCTTACTTCAGCAGCGGAATCCTTCCGCGAGTCGGGAACTGTCCGGGTTTTTGCTTCAGCACCGGGAGTGTGCAGCATCGAATCTCGACCCAGATGATCACGCAATCATAATGGGGTTTGGAATTCGGTTGGGCGTCGCTGTGCAACCCGGTTGCACAAACTTGGGGCTCGGTACCATTCTCCGCTCAAGAACCAATGCCGACGATGAAAGTCGCATTGGTTGCAGGCCACTGGGCAAAGACCGAATCCAGTGGAAGATGGATAGCGTTGTACACACACTGATACTAGGCGAACATACGGCGAATGTCAACAGCCGAGATCTCCATTCCTCATGGAGGTTTGGGAGTAGCAGTCGAAAGGTAGAGAGATCTCGCCGGTCTGGCGGGCGCCGATACACTATATGGCTTCGAACCCCGGAAACGGCAAAATTCGCGGCGTTCTCTCGATGCCAGCTGCTATACCTCTGCGGCTTCGTCGGACTCATGGCTTTTGCGCTCGGCTCCCCATGTTTCGAAGCGTTGCGCGAAGAGGGACGATTTCTCCATCCCTCAGGGCCCCAACCATTTGGCTTTGTTTTGCCAATCCTAGCCACAGAGCTATTGAAACTAAAGGACGTCTTGGCTTTGTTTTGCAATACTACAAACATAGGCCGGAGTTGAATCCTTCCTTCCTGCGCGTCTGCAGCCGCTTCACGCGAGTCCGCTACAAGATCATCGGGTTTCGTGGGCAGTTCGCTCCGTGGGCCTGGGCCGTCGTCGCACGCATCTTTGTAAATGATCTGAATCACATCAGGTTGTTGTTCACGGCCAGTTGTGAGGAGTTCGCGTCGAACTCGTAACGCGAACATTATTTGGTCCGCCGTTGTCGCAAAGGAGTTGCCCGCATCGCGGTACTCTGTATCAGTTAAAACTTTGTGTCCGATACCCCGTAACGCGACAACTGCGGCGCGGTTCAGTTTGCGCAATCTGTGGTTGTTTTGCGCAAGCTGTTGCACTTGCGAATCCGTGAAATTTAAGGGTCTTTGATTTTCGCGTATCATTTATTTGCCCCTTTCGAGTTTTCCGCTCACTGGGATTTCGACGCCGTGAAGGCGGCGCGGTGTGATTTTGATTTTGCTGACGCGACATATGGGAACACTTATGGAATGCCCGTTGCGCGCACGGCCATGAGTTTGCTTCAAGAGAAGAGGTGCCAGAATTAGGGCCGACTTTGCTCGCCTATTTCTGGCATTCTTGGCAAGGAACGCTGCTAAAGAGCGATGGCTAAATAATGGAGTACGCGAGCATTTGCGGGAGTCTGCGGGAGTTGGTTCGTTTTGAGGTTCAATAGTCGTTGCGAAATACTTGAGCATAAGGCCGCCATCGCACAATAGGTGCTGATCGTGGCCCTCGGCTCAGGCATCCCGCCTGAACGTTGGGGTTAGAGTATGGGCGCCAGCCTCCCGCTGGGGTGTACGTTGCGGATGTTGCAGAACCCACCCGGAACGTCCCGTAGCGAATAGGTTCTTGAAGGCTTCCCGCCTTCAACTGAAAGGTTATTAAACTCCCTTTGCCGAAGCAAGGTTACTCTAGTAACTGCCGTTTCCGAGTTTGATTCCCCCGGAGTTCTTGCCTCTTCGGTTGCGCCATGCTGACCGTGGTGGCGCGGGAATTTCCGCAGCCATGGCGTTGAAGCTGTCCGATGCCCTTGGCACCGACCCCGAACTATGGATCGGCATGCAGACCCAGTATGATCTGCGGCGAGCATCCCGGCGCCGCCATAAGAGGGTAACACCATTGTCAGGAGCAGGGCTGGCCGGCTCTAGCTTCTCCTTTTCTTCGCCTCCATGATATCTTAGGGCATTTACGGAAAAAAGGGAAAGACTATCTTGAACTCCAGTGGCGGACTAGGATGGTACGCCGATTTTCAACACGGACATCATCCGCAACAACGAAGATTGAAGTGTCGGACCGGTTCCCCCGAGCTGCGTTCACTATGGCCAGGGGTTGAATACTGAGACTCCCGTAATCGCCACGTCGCGGGTGTTGCGGGTGACCAATGTAAGATTGTGTTTCAGGGCGGTAGCGGCAAGAAGGCCGTCAATCACGGGGAGCGGGGACTTCGCGGCGAGTGCCTTCGCCGCAATTCCGCCCCAGCGGTCGGCGACCGCTTGATCAATGGCCAGAATGCGGCCCGCAAAGCGCAGCGCGAGCTCGTGGTCCAGCCATGTTTCCAGAGAGACACGGCGAGAAGACGCATCCGGCAGGCCAGCGATGCCCTTGCGAATCTCGCCAAAGGTGAGAACGCTCAGGCAGAGAAGGTTTTCATCAGTGGCATCGATCCACCGCGTAACCGCGGGTTCAGGTCGGGGCTTCACGAGCTCGGAAATAACGTTGGTGTCGAGCAGGAATCCACTCACAAGTCAACCATCCGGCCGTAGTCCGGCGTCCTCTCCAGATCGATGGGCACCTTGGCCAGAGGCGATTCGGCAAAGAACTTGGCGAGGCTCCGTGGCTGCTTGGCACGCTCGGTCAGGCGTTCGAACTCTTCCGCAGGTAGCATGACAACAGCCTCTCGGTCCTGGCGCGTGATCCATTGCGGTCCCTCGGAGCGGGCACGGCGGAAGACTTCGCTGAAGCGAGCCTTTGCCGTTTGCAGTTGCCAACGCGGCGCCGGTTGCCGATCCGCAGTCTTACCGCGGCGCGGTTTCTTTGGAGTTATTCTCGGTTTCGACATCGCTCTCGCCCTCATACTAGTCTGACTAGTCAGAATATAGGGCAATTTGTAAAGAACTGCAAGCACAATCGCCAGCCGTGCCATCCGCAATCCGGCAGGTTGACGAGAAAACGCCGCTACGGAATCGCAGTATTAACATCCGTGCGGCCCGCCTGGTCGTGAGCAGCTACGCGGCAGTACTCCGAGCGCGAATGAATTCAAGCACGTTAAACCTCGAGACGAAAGCACCGCAACGAGCCACGTAATCCAGAGATCGGCGAAGATACCCGGCTCTCCGCAGCTGTATTCTGTTCGGCGTCAAAACTGTTCAGCACGGCCGCTTCTTGGATCGTCATGTTGCGAGCAGCCGACGCGCTGCAGTTCGCAGCGGCACCGGCATGGTGTGAAGATGTAATTTCTGATCGGCGGTTCGTCAGACGGACACCAGCTTGATACCGGCCGTCCGAGCAGCTTGCCGTAGCTTGTCATCCAGGGTGGCGAAGGGAAGGCCTTTTCGCAGAGCAAGCTCCACGTAAGCCGCATCGTATTCCGTCAGTTGGTGCTGGCGCGCGACGGACAAAACTTGACTAAAAGCGCGATCAGGCTCCATGGTCTCAACGGAGACAGGGAGTTGCACAATGCGACCAAGCAATGCCGTCACCTGCGCCATCGAAATACGCTTTCGGCGCTCAGCAACCAACAAGGCATTCGCGACCTCCAGTGGCCAAATACCCGGCGCAACCCCTTCCGCTCCCGCCGAAAGGAGATCCAAGATCCCTTCGGTAAACGTTGTGGATTCGTCGTCAAAACACCACGCAACTGTCACGGAGGCATCTACCACGAACTGCTTAGCGACGGCCTTCATTAATCAGCTCTCTTATCGAGATTTTTTCCAGCGTTGCACCTTTTCGAACATCCCGAATCCCGCGCGCAACTTCCCGAGGGTCTTCCCGCTCCCCGGATCCAGCGGGAACCAACTTAGCAATCGGCACACCGCGTAGCGTGATCCGAATCACCTCCCCCTTGGACACCCTCCTCAGCAAGGCGTTGAGGTGCGTCTTAGCATCAAAAGCTCCAACCGTTGTCATCAGTGCCTCCCGTCAGAGCTAGTTTATCAACTAGTAGGTTATGAATGCAACTTGGTTCGAGCCATGGCTGTGCAACCCGGGTGCACAAACTTGGGGCTCGGTGTCCTCTCTTCAATCAAAAACCAATCCGGACCGTGAAAGTCGCATCCCTTGCGGCCCCACTCGGCGAAGACGGAATACAAATGGAGGATGGAGGGCGCTACGCACACACCGATCATAGGCGAAGATAAGGCGAATCGCAATGGCCTTCTTCGAGCTGCCCACTAGTTACCGTCTCCTTTAACGATCCAATCCAGCCTTTTCCCGAACTTCGTCGCAAGACACAGAAGGATTTCAAGAGTCGGAGCGACTTTTCCTCTCTCGAGTTTTGAGATCTTGGGCGACAAGGGATCGAGCCAGTGCGAGCATCCTCTGGCGGTTGGCAGCTGGTCTACGCGTGGACGGCGGTCACGCGCTTGAGGGTAGGAAGGGCCTTGGGCCGCCCCGACCCGTTTGGGATTCGGTTGGCGTCATTGTGCAACCGGTGGTGCACAAACCTGGAGCTGGGTAATCGATGTGATTTCAGAAATCGTCACCAAGCCTTTCGGAGCGTCGCGAGTCCTTGGAGGTAATCCTCATCTTCGATCCTGCTCTCCACCCCGAACTCGGTCAAGATCGTCATCATCTGCCCCACGGGCACTCCGGCGAGCTAACGAAAGAACATCGGAGTCGCCGACAAGCCATTGGAGGGCTGTGATATAGGTATTGGTCGAAATTGGCGCGACTTAGAGTTCTCCAGTGATAAGGCGGTTGAAGTGGAAACCACGATTACGGTGGAATTCCGGCTGAATTGACGCAGCGTTACTCGAATTTTCCCGTCTGTGCAAAGGGCAGGCCCAGCCGGTCTTTTGCTGACACGATGGGTTCACCGTCGAGTTCCCAGTCGATGTTCAACGCAGGATCATTCCACGCCACCGTGCGCTCATGCTCGGGCGCATAAAAGTCCGTCGTCTTATAGAAGACGTGAGCGTTTTGGGACAGAACCCGGAAGCCGTGAGCAAATCCGCGCGGAATCCATAAAATCTGTTTGTTCTCGCCGGAAAGTTTGTAGGATTCCCATTTTCCGAAGGTAGAAGACCTGCGGCGCAGGTCGAGAGCGATATCGAGAATTTCGCCGGTGACGGCACGCACCAGTTTTCCCTGGGGCTGGCGAATCTGGTAGTGCAAGCCGCGGATGACATTTTTCCCGGAATAGGAGTGATTGTCCTGTACGAATGGCTCTGAAATACCGAGTTCGGCGAATGTGCGCTGGTTGTAGCTTTCCAGAAAGAAGCCGCGGTCGTCGCCGAACACACACGGTTCGAGAAGCAGAATTCCGGGCAGACTGGTGGCAGTTGTTTTCATCCGACGATTTTCACCAAGAAGCTTTCATCAATCAGAACACGCGTTCCCGCAGCAATTGCAGCAAGTAAGCGCCATATCCATTGTTGCGCATCGGCTGTGCCAGCGCTTCCAGTTGCGCGGCGGTGATGTAGCCGGAGCGATAGGCGATTTCCTCGGGACAGGCGACCATCAGGCCCTGGCGCTTTTCTAGGGTCTGAATGAATAGCGAGGCTTCCATCAGGGCTTCGTGCGTTCCCGTGTCGAGCCAGGCCGTGCCTCGTCCCATCACGCAGACGTTGAGCTGATTGCGCTCGAGATAGACCCGGTTGACATCGGTGATTTCCAGTTCACCACGCTTCGAAGGCTTGAGACTCGCGGCTATTTCGACGACCTGCCGATCGTAAAAATAAAGCCCGGTGATCGCATAACGCGATTTCGGCTGCTTCGGTTTCTCTTCAACGCTGAGCGCTTTCCCCTGCGCATCGAACTCGACAACGCCGTAGCGCTCGGGATCATGAACGGGATAGGCGAAAACGCGGGCACCTTTGGGCTGAAGCGTCGCTGCGCGTAATTCCTTGACAAGGTCGTGTCCGTAGAAAATATTGTCGCCAAGCACGAGCGCACAACCACTGGGGCCGATAAATTCCTTGCCGATCAGAAATGCCTGCGCAATGCCTTCGGGCTTCGGTTGCGCCGCGTACTGGAAATGGACGCCAAACCGGGAACCATCGCCGAGCAGGTGCTGAAAGCGGGGCAGGTCTTCCGGTGTCGAAATGAGCAGAATTTCGCGAATGCCAGCCAGCATTAGGGTGGAGAGCGGGTAGTACACCATCGGTTTGTCATACACCGGCAGCAGGCTCTTGGCGATTGCGTGGGTGACGGGATAGAGGCGCGTGCCCGAGCCTCCCGCGAGAATGATGCCTCTGTAATTCGGTTCCGCTGTCTTCGTTGTTGTCATGTCGAGTGCCAGTTTTCAGCTTTACGTCTCGGCTTTCCTTCTTAACTCTCGGTGGCGTAGTGTTTCGCAATCCATTGACGATAGCTGCCGCTGGTCACGTCACGGACCCAATCTTCGTGTTCAAGATACCAGCGAACGGTTTTCTGGATGCCACTTTCAAACGTCTCCAGCGGCCGCCAGTTCAGTTCGCGCTCGATCTTACGTGTGTCCATGGCGTAGCGGCGGTCGTGGCCGGCACGGTCCTTGACGAAAGCAATGAGCTTGCTGTGCGGAACGACCGGGTCGTCGGGGCGCAGCTCGTCGAGCAGGGCGCAGACGGCGCCGACAATCTCCAAATTCCTTTTTTCGCTTTGTCCCCCGATGTTGTAGGTTTCTCCGACGCGGCCGCGAGAAAGCACGGTGCGAATGGCGCGGCAGTGATCCTCCACGTAGAGCCAGTCGCGAACGTTTTTGCCGTCACCATACACCGGGAGCGGCTTGCCGGCGCACGCATTCAGGATCATGAGCGGAATCAGTTTTTCAGGAAACTGGTGGGGTCCGTAATTGTTGGAGCAATTGGTGGTCAGAACTGGAAGGCCGTAGGTATGGTGATAGGCGCGGACCAGATGATCGGAAGCCGCCTTGGACGCCGAATACGGGCTGTTGGGCGCATAGGGAGTGGTTTCGCTGAAGGCGGGGTCGTTGGGGCCAAGCGATCCGTAGACTTCGTCGGTCGAGACATGCAGGAAGCGGAACGATGCGCGATCGGGTTCCGCCAGCGCCGACCAGTAAGCACGCGACTCTTCGAGCAGGCTGAAGGTGCCGTTGACGTTGGTGCGGACGAAATCATCGGGGCCGTGGATGGAGCGGTCGACGTGGCTCTCGGCGGCGAAGTGAACGATGGCGCGGGGTTTTTCGTTCCGCAGCACGGTTCGCACTAGCTCACGGTCGACGATGTCGCCCTGTCCGAAGCAATAGCGCGGGTCGGATTCGACCGCACGCAGGTTGTTGAGATTGCCGGCGTAGGTCAGTTTGTCGAGATTCAGGACGCGCGCCCGTTCCGAGACAATCCATTGGAGAATGAAGTTCGATCCAATGAAGCCCGCGCCACCGGTGACCAGAATGAGATCTTCCATGCTCGGAGTGCGGCACTCCACAAAACCCGCCGCGTTCTGATTTTAACCATTATCACGGCCGGACGTGAAGTCGCAGTTCCGGTGGGGAGTGTCCCGATCAGGCGGGTACGGTATGGCTGGGGGCGATAGCTTCGGTGTCGAAGACCGTCGCCAGGCCATGAATTACGGATGCCAGGCGCACGGCCGCGAGGATTGATTCCTCCGACATGCTTTTACCGCGAAGGACCAGAATCGGCCAACAAGACCCAAGGACAGCACCCCAGGGTAGTGCGGACGGCCGACTCGCCGTTCGGTTCTTTGGGGATCCGCGTTCTCCACAAGGCGGTCTCAGGTCAATCTAGGCGGGAATTTCACGCGATTAGGTTTTGTCTTGCAGGTCCTTCTGCTGGGCTTTTTCGCTTGACTTGTCAAAACTGGCGGATTGAGTGAAAGGCGACCACCCAACGGTTTCACTACTTACCCTTTTCTCTTGGCCGCACTAGAGAACGATGGAGGTATCTGGATCCCTCAGGTCTTTTGTTTGCGCGCCTTCTCTTTTGCCCATCTCGCCTGAACCGCTTTCCGCGCAAGTTCTCGTCTCTCTTCCGGGGTCAGTTCAGCGATTCGCGCCTTCCCGCCTTTTAGCCCACCCAGGCGTCCGAGAGCAACGGCATTGGGATTCTTTGCTTTCTTCATGATCGAGAATTCAAGATACGCGACAAACCGATTTGCGGATCCGGCCTGGCTGTCTGCGCTGTTTACTAGTCGGATGGCAAGATTCTTCGGGACGGTACGATGGCTAACTTCGTGGGACATGTACGGTAAATCGTGTGCTCCGCACCCACTTCAAGATGCAGAAGGACTGATTACTGGGTGGCAGGAGCTTCGTTCGACCAAGTAGTCTTTAATCGCCTCCTGCCAAGGCGGCATGTAGATGTTGCGCTGCTCCAAGCTCTTACTCGATAAAACAGAGTATTTCGGCCGTTCCGCCGGGCGGACGAACTTCTCACTCGTAGTGGGGCGGATGATGGTCGTTGCCCCGCCTTGCCGGATGATCTGTGAAGCAAACTCGAACCACGTGCAATCGCCGCGATTGGTGACATGAACGATGCCTTCGGCGTTCGCCCGACAAAGCTGAACAATCGCACGTGCCAGATCTCGCGCATAAGTCGGACAGCCCCGTTGATCGTTGACTACCTCGAGTTCCGGTCGCGTTGCCGCCAGATTCAGGATCGTATCCGGGAAGCACTTTCCTCCAACGCCGAACAGCCACGAGGTCCGCAAAATGCAAGAATTTGGCAGAACCTTTGTGATCCCGACTTCGGCCTCGGCTTTGGATTGACCATAGACGCTGCGTGGATTGCGTTGATCGTCAGTCTCGTAAGGCATCGTTTTTCTACCGTCGAACACATAGTCCGTGCTGATGAACATCAGCCTTGCCCCGTGGCGGCGTGCTGCTTCGGCTACGTTGACCGCACCGCGACAGTTCGTTTCGATGGCAAGTTCGGGATGGCTCTCACAGCCATCGACATCCGTGTAGGCGGCGGTAAGAACGATCCAGTGGGGCAGGGTTTCCCCGATGATGCGGTCCAGAACTTGAGGGTCGCGGATGTCAACTTCCGGGAGATCGAGACCGCATACTTCGTCGGTTGTCCACTCCCGCAGAAGATATTTCCCCAAAAGCCCGGCAGCGCCGATGATTGTGACCCGCATCTTTGAATATCCTCGAAACCTAAGTCGAATTTCTCCGCATCACCGCTCACTCTTCTGCCCCACGACACCAATCGTGTTGTGGGGATTTGTTTTGTTGATCGGCCCGCTACGACGCATCCGAAGTCCGGGGAACACCATTCGATTCCAGCACGGGGAGGCTGAAGCGCAAGCGTAGCGCAGGTCCAACTGCGTGGTCTGCTGGTAGCCCTACGCGGCCTTTTTTACAGCGGTCGACACCTCGTTTCCGGACAGGGCGTGGGCTCGGAGTTCTGATGCTATGCAAATCAAGAAAAACACTACACTTAACTCATACAGATTACGCTGCGCCAGACGCACCGCATCGAACAGCCTCGTTGCAATGTTGAGATGCAAAAGGCCTCCACATACCAACGCGATCCAACCGACGTAGTAGGTAACCCTTCCAATCAACTGCAGACGAATGACGTGGCTCATGCTAAAACCCTCCTTGGATGCGCAGGACGGCTAACGGCCCCTCGATTTCTAGACCCGTCATGGACAACCGGCTCCCATCTTACTCTCAGCGCGGGTGCGGCGTCTCTGGAAGCGTTCGCAAACGTCGAAGGTCATACGGAAGGTCCCTGATTCCGCTGCCGGCGCTGAGCGGTACAATCCGTTTCCGCCTGGTCCTAGAATGAACCAGTGATACTCCGTCTGCATCGTCGCCTTTGATACCGCCCCGCGGAAACGAAACTGATCGGGTTGGAGCCAGACGCAAGGAGTGTCGGTTTACAGTGAGTCGAAGTCTTTTCATCCTGCGACTCGACAGCGCCAGATTGCTTGGAGGGCAATCTGCCCAAACTATTTTCCGCTGTTCACCTCTTCTAAGTACCTGATCTCATGTCGCATAGCCTTGGGCTCTTGCCTTCAGTTCCTGCCTGAAGCACCTTCGGAATCTCGCCGACCCAACTCGAGTTGAATACACTGCAAGCACCAAAGCCGCTTCGTCGCGCACTCCGAAGTTCAGCCCGCGCGCGGGATTTGGCCGTCGTATATCTTGGCCAGATGCCGCACCCAGCTAGGTCTTTCGCAATCTATGGCTCGCCGCCACCAGGCGCGACACTAGGGTTGACGGAGACTCGGATTTCAGGGGCTCCGGGGACCCGAAATCCCCCGCCGTTGGTATCGGAGACGGCATACCGAGGTCGCAGTGAACGGTTATCGGTTGCTTCGTCGCTTGGTCATTTTCTTCGTTGTTGCTGGCAGCCTGTTGCTGCTCACGGGATGCCAAGGCCTCGGCGGAGGTTCGAACAGCGGAGGCTCTGTCGAGCTCGGAAGCGGCAGCCTGAACTTCGGGTCGGTGCCGATCGGCAGCAGCAGGACGCTGCCGGACACGATTACAAACAACACTGCGGCCTCCGTGACCATCAGCTCGATTCAAGGATTGAGCTCCGGTTTCAAGGTTACTGGCATCACAGCGCCATTGGTGTTGGCAGCGGGACAAGCCGCTTCTTTCGGCGTCCAGTTTCAACCTACAGCCAGCGGCGATCCGACGGTCACGATTTCCTTTGATGGGCCGAATGCCCAGCCCTATGTTTCCCTGTCCGTCTCGGCCACCGCCGATACGCTGGGCAAGCTGTCCCCGAGTCCCTCGCCGGTGGCCTTCGGAAACGTGAGCGTCGGCGACAGCCAGAACAGCACCGTGACTCTTCAGAACAGCGGTGAGACCAGTCTCGCCATCACCTCGGCGACCTTGAGCGGCGCAGGATTTTCGATGAGCAACCTCGCCCTGCCGCTCACGCTGAATCCCGGAGCGTCGACTTCGGTGACCATAACGTTCGCGCCCACCGCAGGGGGAAGTTTCAGCGGCAGCGTCACCTTTGCCACCACCTCAAACCAGACAAACAGCACGGTTGTGCTCAATCTCTCTGGCACCGGAGTGACTGCCGGAACTCTGAGTGCCAATCCCGCCAGCCTGGCATTCGGGAGCGTTCAGGTGGGCAACAGTAAGAATTTGTCGGAGACGCTGACCAACACCGGCGGAACGAGCCTCACGATCTCAGCCGCGAGTGCCAGCGGCAGCGGATTCAGTCTGAGCGGCTTGTCTTTGCCTTTGACATTAACCGCGGGCCAGAGCACTTCGTTCACCGTGCTTTTTTCTCCGACGACGAGCGGCGCAGCCAGTGGCAGCGTCAGCATCACTTCCAACGGCTCGAATCCCAGTTTGAGCATTCCACTCTCTGGAACCGGAGTGACTGCCGGAACTCTGAGTGCCAATCCCGCCAGCCTGGCATTCGGAAGTGTTCAGGTCAACACTTCGAAATCGTTGAGCGAAACCCTGACCAATACCGGCGGATCGAACCTCACGATCTCAGCCGCGAGTGCCAGCGGCAGCGGATTCAGTCTGAGCGGTCTGTCTTTGCCTTTGACATTAACCGCGGGCCAGAGCACTTCCTTCACCGTGCTTTTTTCTCCGACGACGAGCGGTGCAGCCAGTGGCAGCGTCAGCATCACTTCCAACGGCTCGAATCCCAGTTTGAGCATTCCACTCTCTGGAACCGGAGTGACTGCCGGAACTCTGAGTGCCAATCCCGCCAGCCTGGCATTCGGGAGCGTTCAGGTCGGCAACAGTAAGAATTTGTCGGAGACGCTGACCAACACCGGCGGAACGAGCCTCACGATCTCGGCCGCGAGTGCCAGCGGCAGCGGATTCAGTCTGAGCGGCCTGTCTTTGCCTTTAACATTGACCGCTGGCCAGAGCACTTCGTTCACGGTACTCTTTTCTCCGACGACGAGTGGAGCAGCTAGCGGCAGCGTCAGCATCACTTCCAACGGCTCGAATCCCAGTTTGAGCATTCCACTCTCGGGCACCGGAGTGACTGCCGGAACTCTGAGTGCCAATCCCGCCAGCCTGGCATTCGGGAGCGTTCAGGTGGGCAACAGTAAGAATTTGTCGGAGACGCTGACCAACACCGGCGGAACGAGCCTCACGATCTCAGCCGCGAGTGCCGGCGGCAGCGGATTCAGTCTGAGCGGTCTGTCTTTGCCTTTGACATTAACCGCGGGCCAGAGCACTTCGTTCACCGTGCTTTTTTCTCCGACGACGAGCGGCGCAGCCAGTGGCAGCGTCAGCATCACTTCCAACGGCTCGAATCCCAGTTTGAGCATTCCACTCTCTGGAACCGGAGTGACTGCCGGAACTCTGAGTGCCAATCCCGCCAGCCTGGCATTCGGAAGTGTTCAGGTCAACACTTCGAAATCGTTGAGCGAAACCCTGACCAATACCGGCGGATCGAACCTCACGATCTCAGCCGCGAGTGCCAGCGGCAGCGGATTCAGTCTGAGCGGTCTGTCTTTGCCTTTGACATTAACCGCGGGCCAGAGCACTTCCTTCACCGTGCTTTTTTCTCCGACGACGAGCGGTGCAGCCAGTGGCAGCGTCAGCATCACTTCCAACGGCTCGAATCCCAGTTTGAGCATTCCACTCTCTGGAACCGGAGTGACTGCCGGAACTCTGAGTGCCAATCCCGCCAGCCTGGCATTCGGAAGTGTTCAGGTCAACACTTCGAAATCGTTGAGCGAAACCCTGACCAATACCGGCGGATCGAACCTCACGATCTCAGCCGCGAGTGCCAGCGGCAGCGGATTCAGTCTGAGCGGTCTGTCTTTGCCTTTGACATTAACCGCGGGCCAGAGCACTTCCTTCACCGTGCTTTTTTCTCCGACGACGAGCGGTGCAGCCAGTGGCAGCGTCAGCATCACTTCCAACGGCTCGAATCCCAGTTTGAGCATTCCACTCTCTGGAACCGGAGTGACTGCCGGAACTCTGAGTGCCAATCCCGCCAGCCTGGCATTCGGGAGCGTTCAGGTCGGCAACAGTAAGAATTTGTCGGAGACGCTGACCAACACCGGCGGAACGAGCCTCACGATCTCGGCCGCGAGTGCCAGCGGCAGCGGATTCAGTCTGAGCGGCCTGTCTTTGCCTTTAACATTGACCGCTGGCCAGAGCACTTCGTTCACGGTACTCTTTTCTCCGACGACGAGCGGCGCAGCCAGTGGCAGCGTCAGCATCACCTCGAACGGCTCGAATCCCAGTCTGAGCATTCCACTCTCCGGAACCGGCGTGACGCAGGGAACACTGACGGCGAACCCCACGAGCCTGACATTCGGAAGCGTTCAGGTGGGCAACAGTAAGAATTTGTCGGAGACGCTGACCAACACCGGTGGATCGTCAGTCACTATCACGCAAGCCAGTTCCAGCGCCGCCGCTTTCTCCATCAGCGGACTGAACTTGCCCGTGACTCTTTCTGCCAATCAAAGCGTGACCTTTACTGCCACCTTCGCGCCGACCAGCGCCGGCGCCGCGAGCGGAAACCTGTCCGTGGCCTCGAATGCATCCAACTCGACCCTCAACATCGCGCTCTCCGGGACCGGAACCGCCGCGGGTACCTTGGCCGTGTCTCCCACCAGCCTCAGCTTTGGCAACGTAGCCGTCGGATCGAATTCGGTTCTCAATGGCACCCTCACCGCCAGCGGCGCCTCGGTCACGGTTTCCTCGGCAAGCCTGAACAACAGTGAGTTTGTGCTCTCCGGAATTTCGCTGCCGGCAACCCTTACCGCCGGTCAATCTACTCCTTTCACCGTCACTTTCACACCGCAGTCCAGTGGAGCCACTTCAGCGTCCCTGTCGTTCTCGAGCAACGCCTCGAACTCGCCCACCGTGCAGACCATGACCGGCACCGGAACGGCGGCGACTCAGCACACTGTCGACCTCACCTGGAACGCCTCGTCGGGCGCAGTTGGCTACAACATCTACCGCGGCACGGTGTCCGGTGGCCCCTACACGATGATCAACTCCTCGCTCGACAGCACGACCGCATACACCGACAGCACGGTCGTCTCCGGCCAGACTTATTATTACGTAGCCACGGCGGTAGATGGCAGCTCGAATGAGAGCGGATACTCGAACCAGGCCACGGCGGTCATTCCGAATCCGTAAGCAGCACGCTCAGCGTGGCTGGACCAAATAACTCGTGGCCAGCTAACTGTCGACCGGCTAGCTACGCCCCGCCCACTCACGGAATCGTGGCTCGTGCTTCCGCGGAGAATCTGCTCTCACGGTCGGCTTGATCCAGGGCGGTCACCACGTAGAAGTACATGCGGCCACTGCCCATCAAGCGGTCTTCATACGGTGGGCCTGGGACTCGGGAGCGATATCAAGACCACAGTCCTCGAAGTCTGCAAGATTCCGGGTCGCGAGCCTAGCTTTTCACACTTGGGCAATGGCTGCTATCTGCGCATCCGCGTTGCTGCTAGGTCTGCCGAGCGCGCGGCCCGACAACGCGTCGTTTTGCCAGTAGTGATGCAAAATGGTGGGCGTGGCACGGCCGCCACATACCCCCATATATAACAACACTCGATATATTGAGTACTATAAGGTATCAGTTTGTATCTCTCATAACAAGTGAGCGCGAACACCATTGGCCAGTTATAGTGTCGGAACCACGGCTTGGGCTTGGTTGGAGTAAGCGCTTTGCTCCCCATTTGATCCCACTGCCGTTGTCACGTAGTAGTAAGTGCTTCCGGACTGCACATTGGAATCTGTGTACGAGGTGGAGCTCACGTCAGTCGCGAGCAATGCATAAGGCCCTCCGCTTGCAGTTCCCCGGTACACATCGTAATAGCTGATGCTGGAAGATGAAGAGGGCGACCAACTTAAGGCGACCGAGTGCGTTGCAACCACTGTGATGCTCGCACTTGCAGATTTGGTGCTGTCGGCCTGACTTGTCACCAACACAATGTCGGTTTCGACGGCCTGCGGAGCTGTGTACAGTCCGGACTGCGTGATCGTTCCGGTGCCCTGTGTGACGGCCCAGGTTACAGCCGTGTTGCTGGAACCTGAAACCGAGGCGGCAAACTGCTGTTGCGATTCCTGAGACAGAGCGACCGTAGTCGGAGAGATACTGACCGCAACCGCTGTCGCGGCGGACACGCCCACGGTAGCGGAAGCGGACTTTGTCGGATCTGCCGCGCTCACCGCCGTTACCGTGTAAGTTCCTGCCGCGCTCGGAGCAACGTACAGGCCGCTGGTCGTGACCGTGCCACTGGATGCTGACCAGGTCACCGCCGTGTTGCTGGTCCCCGACACGTAGGCGGTAAATTGTTGCTGCCCGCCGGTTTGAAGACTCGCGGTGCCTGGCGAAATTGAAATCGAGACTTGACTCGGCTGCGATACGGTCAGCGTGGCACTCCGGGTCAAGCTGTTATAGGTCGCCGAGATCGACGCCGCCGTTGCCGTCGCTACCGTACTCGTCGTCACTGGAAACGTGGCCGTCGTCGCCCCTGCAGCCACCGTCACGCTCGCCCCCACCTGCGCCGCCGCGTTGTTGCTCGCCAGCGTTACCACCGCTCCGCCTGCGGGCGCCGCCGCACTCAACGTCACCGTCCCTGTCGACGTACTGCCCCCTACCACCGTCGCCGGGGTCAACGAGACCGACGTCATCGTCAACGTCACCGGATTCACCGTTACAACAGCACGGGCCGATTCGCTTGAATCTGCTACGCTGGCAGCAGTTACTGTGTAAGTGCCTGCCGAGGATGGTGCGGTGTACTTACCCCCTTTGGTTACTGTTCCGCCTGAGGCCTTCCAAGTCACCGCCGTATTATTTGTTCCCTTCACCGTCGCCGTGAACTGGGTTTGCTGACCAGCCTGCAAAGAAGCAGTAGTGGGAGATACGGTCACGGCCACATTATGGGGGTGCCACCGGGACCACGACCCAGACTGTTGCGGCAGTGTTTGAGCCGTCAAGAAACAGTGAACGGACAGAACGAACAGTAGGACGACGGACCGTATGATGAGGTGTCGAGCAAGCTGGTGTATCGACCGATTAGAAGATTTGACAAAACTGACCATGGGGGAATGGGCCCTTTCTTCGGGGGGGAATGATTTGGAACGCGAAGATCATGGTTCCCGTATCGCACATGGAGGACGGATAAGAAAGGCCCGTTAGTTCATGATCGGAAATCATTAGTACATGGCGCAGTGATGACGGCGGCCTCGCATTTGGCGTGCTTACTGCGCGGATCCAGTGACGATCCCCGCGGGACCGAGCGTCTCCGTCAATATTGCGTTCACGCCGCAAAGCAGCGAGCCGGCCTCGGGCACGCTCTCGTTTGCCAGCAACGGCGGTCTCTTTATTCTCTGGAATTGGCGCGGTAACAGTGGCTTGAATGCACGTTCGTAATTTGAAAGTACGTGGCACTACATTCAGAATCAATCTGCCCACCACTTCGTAGTTCAGCAATCGCACTTCCTGTCTGGGAGCGACGCCGCTGAGCAAACCAACCCTGGCCGGATCGGAACGTGAGGCGTCATGTCTTGCGCAAAGGCAACAATTCTCTGTATTGACGACCAATGGAACGGGCTCATTCAGCGCAGGATGTTGCTCGAAGAGAACGGCTATGCGGTTCTAGAAGCGACCGGCGGGGACGAAGGGCTGAAGTTATTCCTCGCGCACGCCGTGGATGCGGTGGTCCTCGACTATCAAATGCCAGGAATGAACGGCGATGTGGTTGCCGCAAAGATGAAGCGCATCAATTCGCATGTCCCGATCATGCTTTTATCGGCCTACGGGCCCCTGCCGAAGAGCAAGCTGCGTTCCGTCGACAAGTTTTTATCCAAATCCCTACCGCCGAACATTCTCTTATCTACGCTGCAGGAGTTGCTGAGCGGCCGACCCAGAGCATTCTTCTACCGTTGGCTCGATCACTGGAAGAGTCGCAATCAGGTGTGACACAATGAACTTCTTGAAGCAGATTTTTGGACAAGGGTGCACGCATCGGTTCTCATGGCCGCGCATCGATGACGACGGACGTCATTATCAGATATGCCTGGCTTGTGGAACAGCCTATGAATATGACTGGAGAATGATGCGACGGACTGGCCGGCTGCTGGCGGCAGGTGCCCAACACGGGTAGTGTCCGGATACTTCTCCTATTTGGACTCCGGACTCACAAGCCTGACATGTCGGGATAGTTGCGCTGGCATCAAGATTCAACCGGTTCAGCCATTTTGCGATCCGTCGGCACAACGCTGGGCATTCGAGGCCACGGTCTATAAATCCAAAACGTGCAAAGGCTCGTGCCGAATGAGCGGACACCTGTTGCAGGGCACGAATGATCCCGTTTCGCACCAGTCGGAAGGTGAACCATGGCACGCTGGCACACGGTTGTTGCCAGAAGAACCTTTGTAACCTCGCTGAGCCAACTCGAATTGAATACACTGTATGCATCGAAGCCCCCTCATTGCGGAGTCTGAGGCTCGCGGGGACCAGGAGCCGCTCTGGCCAGATTTCGAATCTCAGGGCTCCGCTGAATGGGAATTCCCCGCCATGGTACGGGGAGACGGCACACAGAGATCGCAATGAACGGTTATCGGTTGCATCGTCGCTTGGCCATTTTCCTCGTTATTGCGGGCGGCCTGTTGCTACTCACAGGGTGCCAGGGAGTAACCGGAGGTTCGAGCGGAGCAGGCACGGTCGGGCTCGGCAGCGGCAGCCTGAACTTCGGAACGGTGCCGATCGGCAGCAGCAAGACGCTGCCTGACACGATTACGAACAACACCTCGTCTTCCGTTACCATCAGCTCGATTCAAGGATTAGGTTTTGGCTTTCACGTTACTGGCATCACACTGCCCCTGCTGTTGTCTGTGGGACAAACCGCTTCCTTCAACGTCCAGTTCCAACCTACAGCTAGCGGCAATCCGACCGTGACGATTTCCTTTGATGGGCCGAATGCGCAGCCAATTGTTTCCCTGTCTGCCTCTGGCGATGGAGTTACCCAAGGGACACTAACCCCCAACCCTTCCAGTCTGGCATTCGGGAGCGTCCAGGTGGGCAACAGTAAGAATTTGTCGGAAACGCTGACCAACACCGGTGGATCGTCGGTCACTGTCACGCAAGCCAGTTCCAGCGCCGCCGCTTTCTCCATCAGCGGACTGAACTTGCCCGTGACTCTTTCTGCCAATCAAAGCGTGACCTTTACTGCCACCTTTGCGCCGACCAGTGCCAGCGCTGCGAGCGGAAACCTGTCCGTGGCCTCGAACGCATCCAACTCGACCCTCAACATCGCACTCTCCGGGACCGGAACCCCCGCGGGTACCTTGGCCGTATCTCCCACCAGTCTCAGCTTTGGCAACGTGGTGGTCGGATCGAATTCGGCGCTCAATGGCACTCTCACTGCCAGCGGCACCTCGGTCACGGTTTCCTCCGCAAGCCTGAACAACAGTGAGTTTGCGCTCTCCGGAATCTCGCTGCCGACAACCCTTACCGCCGGTCAATCTACTCCTTTCACCGTTACTTTCACACCGCAGTCCAGTGGAGCCACTTCAGCGTCCCTGTCGTTCTCGAGCAACGCCTCGAACTCGCCCACCGTGCAGACCATGACCGGCACCGGAACGGCGGCGACTCAGCACACTGTCGACCTCACCTGGAACGCCTCGTCGGGCGCAGTTGGCTACAACATCTACCGCGGCACGGTGTCCGGTGGCCCCTACACGATGATCAACTCCTCGCTCGACAGCACGACCGCATACACCGACAACACGGTCGTCTCCGGCCACACTTATTATTACGTAGCCACGGCGGTAGATGGCAGCTCGAATGAGAGCGGATACTCGAACCAGGCCACGGCGGTCATTCCGAATCCGTAAGCAGCACGCTTAGCGTGGCTGGACCAAATAACTCGTGGCCAGCTAACTGTCGACCGGCTAGCTACGCCCCGCCCACTCACGGAATCGTGGCTCGTGCTTCCGCGGAGAACCTGCTCTCACGGTCGGCTTGATCCAGGGCGGTCACAACGTAGAAGTACATGCGGCCACTACCCATCAAGCGGTCTTCATACGGTGGGCCTGGGACTCGGGAACGATATCAAGACCACAGTCCTCGAAGTCTGCAAGATTCCGGGTCGCGAGCCTAGCTTTTCACACTTGGGCAATGGCTGCTATCTGCGCATCCGCGTTGCTGCTAGGTCTGCCGAGCGCGCGGCCCGACAACGCGTCGTTCGGCCAGTAGTGATGGATGTGTCCCAACCAGCAGATCGGGCTGCGGAATTCCCGTTTAACAGGGAACAGTGCTGGGAATTTGCAACTCGTATTCGAACCGAACTCATGGCCAGCATCGCGTTTCATGCAGGTTTATTTCGCTATTCCCGACTAACCAGCCAGGTCCGATCAGGGATTTATCAGGGAAGCGGTCCCTTGATCAACGTCAAATGATCAACGCCCCGGGAGGCGCGAGCAGCCAGCGCTGCTGATCCCAATCCACTGAGCCCAAGCAGGCGCAACATGTACTTCCGGGACTTTTCTCTTTTCCCGAGTTGGGCATAATAAAAGGCAGCTACATGGGTGGCTCCTTTGCGGAAACAGTCCAGTCAGCGGGATCGGGAGAAGACCTTGAAACTGCCAACCCTAAGCCAGTTGAATTCCGTGTGGAGCGGGGTTCTAGAGGACCCGACAGCGCGGGAGGCGCTTGACCAACTTAGACGTGACGGGTTCGATATTGGAGGCCTGAGTCCGCGCGATCCAACTTTCCATGAAGGATCGTGGGCAGATTACGTAGCTGCCATACCACTCCTCGAAAATCAGCCTACTCGACCCCATATTCACCGCCACGGCAGCCTGCGAAAACACTGGCCTCTGGTAAGCGCGTTGCGCGATTTCGCACGGCAGTACGACGATCCGTTTACCTCGGTAAGATTGATCACCACAAGGGATAGAGAGATTCAACACGGTGAAGGTATGGGTCATCTTGCGACCAGATCCGCGAGTTTCGTCGAAAAGTTCCTTTCATGGGATTGGTGTGTAATAGAAACAAATCACAGAAATGCCCTGATTGCCGAACTGCGTTGGACCATCCGGCGCCGCACCGGCAAGCCACACGACAGAGAACTTTCCACGATTATTGACGCCGCATACCGCGCAGCTGGTCGTGAGGAGCCTCGCCTGGATAATACGACCTTGGACCGAATTGAAAAAAGGGTGACGGAAACCCGAGTCAAAGTTGTCAAACGCTTGAATTTCTACGCCGGGTTGAGCCGAACGCCAGAGAGCAAGTCCACGCGAAATCCCAAAAAGAGACGCTAATGCGTTGAATCGGTTCAGGCCCGCATCGGCTATTGTTACTGCGGAGAAACCTGTGATGCAACGACGCACAGTCCAGGACAGCGCCGTACCGGCGCCAAACAGCCATGTTGGCTATCGCTCGCCGCCTGAGGCGACACGCTTCAAGAAAGGCGTTTCGGGAAATCCACGCGGGCGTCCCAAGGGCAGTTTGAATGTGGCGACGGTACTCACCAGGACGCTTCGCGAGAAGGTCGCCATCAACGAGAACGGCCGGCGACGAACGGTGACGAAGCTGGAAGCGGCGCTCAAACAACTGGTCAACCAGGCGGCCGCTGGCGATCTCCGAGCGCTTCGTCTTTTGACTGCCCTTGCCCACGACGCCGAGGCGCAGCAGAACGCGCGCGATACCCAACTGCAAGATCTCGGCGAATTAGATCGTGACGTGATGCAAGGGATTTTGCGCAGATTTCAGGTAACGGAAAAACAACGAAATTCATCCGAAGGAGATGATCCACCATGCCATTGACCGCTGCTGAGTATCAGGCCTTTTGTCGTCAAGATTTCTACACTTTCATGCATCGTGCTTTCTGTGAGCTTCATCAAGACGCCCCGTTTCTCCACAACTGGCATAACGAGCTGATCGCATCGAAGCTGCAGTCCTGCCTCGATGGGAAAATCACGCGGCTTATCATCAATCTGCCCCCCAGATCCTTAAAGTCTCACGCCGCCACAGTCTGTTTTCCGGCGTTTGCGTTCGGACACAGGCCGAGCGCACAAATCATTTGTGCCAGCTACGGTCAGCAACTTGCCGATAAACACTCGCTGGACTGCCGAACGTTGATGGGCAGCGAATGGTATCGCGCGTTGTTCCAGGCTCAGCTTTCCCCTCGGAAGCAATCCGTGCAGGAATTTCTGACCACCGCGAATGGTTTTCGTCTGGCCACGTCGGTAGGCGGCGTTCTCACGGGCCGAGGGGCCGACTTCATCATCATCGATGACCCGTTGAAGCCGGACGAGGCCGTTTCGCAAACCCAGCGTCAAGCCGTCAACGACTGGTACGACCACACCCTCTACAGCCGGCTGAATGACAAGCGCAAGGGCTGCGTTATCATCGTTATGCAACGCCTGCACGAGGATGATCTGGTCGGCCACGTATTGGAACAGGAGAACTGGGAGCAGGTACGTCTGCCGGCCATCGCGGAGGAGGACGAAACCCACGAAATCGTGTCTCCTGTTCGCACATGGACCGTGCTGCGCCGCGCCGGTGAAGCGCTGCACCCGGAGCGCGAGCCATTGGAGGTCCTCGAAAATCTGCGGCAGACCATGGGGGAGTATGCCTTCGCTGGCCAATACCAACAAGCGCCCTCGCCGCTAGGGGGCGGCATGGTGAAGGCCACATGGTTCCGGAGATATGTCCCGGGCGAACAGCCGCGTTTCGACCGCGTTATCCAGAGCTGGGACACCGCGAACAAAAGCACGGAACTGAGTGACTACAGCGTTTGCACAACTTGGGGTCAGAAGAGCCGGAAGATCTACCTGCTGGATGTGCTGAGAGAACGCTTGGATTACCCGGATCTTAAGCGGGCAGTGCGCCACCAGGCTGAGCGCTTTCGTCCGGCCAATATTCTGATCGAGGACAAAGCATCCGGAACTCAATTGATTCAGGAACTGATCCACGATGGCGTCTACGGTGTCACGCGCTACGAGCCCACCATGGATAAAGTAATGCGGCTGCACTCGGTCACCAGCACCATCAAAAACGGATTCGTATACCTGCCAACCGAAGCGGATTGGCTCCCAGCCTACGTACACGAGCTGACGACGTTTCCGGGCGCCAAGTATGACGACCAAGCGGACTCTACTTCCCAGGCTCTCGACTGGCTCAAACAGGAAACTCACGTTTACGGAGTCTTGGACCTTCGCCGGCAAGAAATGCTGGCCCAAGTGTTGCGGTTGCCCGCCGATTACGAATTCACGCAGTGGGGCGAAGGGGAAGAGAAACTCGCTCGACACAAGACCACCGGACGCGAGATCCGGTCGACGGGTCAAGCCTGGTTGGAGGTGGGCTCGAACACCCCGGTGAGTCAATCCGAAGTTTGTCCGGCCTGCGGTGCCGGTTGTCTGAGGACACTCCCTTGGGGGCAAAAGCGATGTCAACAATGCGCCCATCAATGGCCGCCGAGGCCCCGCGTTCAACAAGTGCTGACTCGAGGAGACGTCCTCAACAGGACGGACCTCTGGGGAGCACCAAGGGGCAGGTTTTCGATATGGTAGCCGCGGTGGTGAAGGCTTGCGCTGGCTGGCCGCAGAATGGTGGCAGGGCAGGGCCGGGCGAATTGAAATGGAGGCCTGACTCGGCTGCGATACGGTCAGCGTGGCACTCCGGGTCAAGCTTGTTGTAGGTCGCCGACATCGACGCTACCGTTGCCGTCGCTACCGTACTCGTCGTCACCGGAAACGTGGCCGTCGTCGCCCCTGCAGCCACCGTCACGCTCGCGCCCACCTGCGCCGCCGCGTTGTTGCTTGCCAGCGTTGCCGGCGCACCACCCGCCGGCGCCGCCCCGCTCAACGTCACCGTCCCTGTCGACGTACTGCCTTCTACCACCATCGCCGGGGTCAACGAGACCGACGTCAGCGTCAACGTCACCGGCTTCACCGTTACAACAGCACGGGCCGATTCGCTTGAATTCGCTATGCTGGTAGCAGTTGGGGATAATCGGCAAAATCAGGGTTCCGCTGCTTGAGAATTTGCTGGTGAAGTGGCGAAGTCACGCTAGCTGCGAATTCAACCTGTCAGCCGTGTGTTTCCTCTGACATTTACCTTCAAACAGCGTATGGCCGCCGGTAGTCGAATAGGTCCGATTCACCCACAGCGTCACCGTGACCGCACTGGTCGTGCTCAAATTGATCGCAGGGATGCTGACGTAATTATTCGTTCCATTCGCGGACACGGCTCGGCCGATCTTTCCAGTCACCCAACTGGTTCCATTGACTAATGTCGCCGGAGGAATCCGCCGCTGTGGTGCCACTTTCATCATCGAACGTCCAATAGCCAACAAGGCTTGAGACCGCCGCTGTGACGGTCAGGTCGGCCGATCCGATCACCGAACCGGACGCGGCCTGAATCGTGGTGCTGCCGGCTGCGACACCCGTTACCAACCCGGTGCTGCTGATGGTTGCCACCGCGGTACTGCTGGAACTCCAAGTGACGGAACTGGTCAGGTTCTACAAACTGGCGTCGCTGTAGGTTCCGGTCGCCGTGTATTGCTGCGTCGCGCCTTTCACGATGGAGGCGTTGGCGGGGTCACCGCGATCGACATTAGCACCGGCGCTATCACGGACAAGGTGAATGCAGGCATGGGGAAGATTCGAAAGTCTCATTGTGTTTGCGTCTTTCTGTTCAAATTTGCACAGATTCCACAATCAAGCCTTCCTATACTGGGTCGGCAAATTGACCAGGCGGTGTAGCGTGACCACGAATGAACGGCAGATTCAAAGTGGCTGGAATGGTCTGGGAGGCCTTGGCTCAGATCGAGCACCCAACAAACAGAAGGGAACGCTGCAACATGCGAACGCCGTCTTGGAACAGCTTCGCCAGAGGTTTCCTCCTCAAGCGAACCCTGCAACTGAACACCCTTGCCGCTCCACGGAATTCCAAGAGTTGGAGTAATAAGCGCACTACTAACGCTGAATGGCTGGCCGCTACATCAGGCGAAAGAGGTTGTCATGAAACCGAACTGCCGGTTGTCTTCGCGCATCTTCTCACGCACAATCTCACACCTGTCGCTGCTTTCACTTCTGTGGCTGACAGCTATTCCTTTGGCAAGGTCGCAAGATGTCTTGACCTACCATAATGACATCGCTCGCACTGGTCAGGATTTGAGCGAGACCACACTGACGGTGGGCAATGTCAACTCCACGACTTTCGGAAAGCTTTTCACGCTCGCAGCGGACGGTTTGGTCGATGCACAACCCCTGTACGCTTCTAGCGTAACCATACCGGGAAAAGGTAACCATAACCTTCTCATTGTAGCCACGGAGCACGACAGCGTGTACGCCTTCGACGCCGATAACGGAGCCTTGATATGGAAGGTTTCTTTGCTCAAGTCTGGCGAGACTACCTCCGACTCACGGGGATGCAGCCAAGTCACTCCCGAGATCGGAGTTACCTCCACACCAGTGATCGATCGCTCAAGTGGTCCCAATGGGGTGGTCTACGTTGTGGCGATGTCCAAAGACAGTTCCGGCGGTTACCACCAACGCCTCCATGCGCTCGATCTAACCACAGGCGCTGAGCTCTTCAACGGTCCGCAGGATATTCAGGCAACCTTTCCAGGAACCGGTGACAACAGCTCCGGCGGCAACGTGATCTTCGACCCTAGTCAGTATAAGGAGCGAGCGGGCCTCCTGCTGCTCAACGGTGTTATCTACACGGCGTGGGCATCACATTGCGACAATCCACCCTACACGGGTTGGATTATCGGATATAACGAATCGACTCTAGCCCAAGCTTCTGTTCTTGATGTTGTCCCAAACGGAAGTGAAGGTGCGATCTGGATGGCTGGAGACGGGCTGGCGGCCGATAGCTCCGGGAACATATATTTTCTCGATGCTAATGGCGATTTTGGAACAGCTCTCAATGCAAGCAAATTTCCGAGTAATGGCAACTACGGAAATGCCTTCCTGAAGCTCTCCACATCTGGCGGTTTGGCAGTAGCGGATTACTTTGAGATGTATAACCAGGGGCAGGAGAACGGAGCTGACACTGATCTCGGTTCGGGCGGGGCTTTGGTGTTGCCTGACATCACCGACAATTCCGGAGTTGTATGGCATCTGGCCGTGGGCGCAGGCAAGGATACCAACCTCTATCTTGTGAACCGTGATTCCATGGGCAAATACAACTCCGGTAACAACAACGCTGTCTACCAGGGAATCTCGGGAGCATTGCCGGGCGGGATTTGGTCCACGCCTGCCTACTTCAATGGGGAAATCTACTACGGTTCGGTGGGGACACCTATTTACGCATTCCAGTTTTCGAATGCCAAACTTTTGACCGCACCGGTCTCGCAAACCACCACCAGCTTTGGATATCCGGGAGCGACTCCTAGTATTTCAGCAAACGGAAATACGAACGGCATTGTTTGGGCAGCGGAGAATACAACTCCGGCGATTTTGCATGCCTACAATGCGACCAACCTTCAGGAACTCTACAACTCCAATCAGGCCGGTAGCCGCGACCATTTCGGAACAGGAAACAAATTCATCACGCCGACGATCGCCAATGGCAAGGTCTATGTAGGAACGACGGCGGGTGTCGGCGTCTTCGGACTCTTAGCAGATTTGTCGCCGGGAATTTACAGTCCGGCCAGCAGTTCCGCTCTGACCGGCAGTTCGGCAACGTTCCAGTGGAATGGCTACACCGGCGCTACCGCTTACTGGCTGGATGTAGGTAAGGAACAGGGAGGGAACGAGTATTACCAATCCGGCAGCCTGCCCACTTCCACGTTGTCGCAAACCGTGAAATCTCTACCCATAGATGGCAGCACGGTCTGGGCGCGCTGGTACTACTCGCTCAGCGGAACCTGGCAACACACCGACTACAGCTACACTGCGTTTGGCGGGACCGCCAGCAAAGGCGCCATAACGTCGCCGACTCCAAGTTCGACTCTGACAGGCAGCAGCGTGACGTTCACCTGGACGGCGGGCACGGGCACTACTGCGTACTGGCTCGATATCGGCAACGTTGCCGGCGGCGATCAGTATTTTCAATCGGGGAATCTGGGGAACGTACTGACGAAGACAGTCAACGGTCTGCCGACCAACGGCAGCACGGTCTATGTGACTCTGTACTCGCTGTCGAGTGGCCAGTGGCTGAGCAACGCGTACACCTACACGGCGTACAACTTAGCGTCGGCGGGTGGGGCCATGTCTACGCCGACTCCAGGTTCGACGCTGACCAGCAGCAGCGTGACGTTCGTCTGGACGGCGGGCACGGGCGCTACGGCGTACTGGCTCGATGTCGGAACGTCGCCAAGCGGGAACACGATCTACCAGTCGGGGAACCTGGGGAACGTACTGACGAAGACCGTTAACGGTCTGCCGAGCAACGGCAGCACGGTCTATGTGACTCTGTACTCGCTGATCGGTGGTGTGTGGTCGAGCAACGCGTACACGTACACGGCGTGGAACGCAGCCGGGGGCTTGGCGGCCATGCAGACGCCGACTCCGGGGTCCATTCTGGGCGGCAACGTTGCGACGTTCACGTGGAGCTCGGACTCAAACGCTATCGGCTACTGGCTGGACATTGGGACGTCACCGGGTGGGAACACGATCTACCAGTCCGGGAACCTGGGCACTGCGCTGACCACGACGGTGTACAGTCTGCCGGCAAACGGCAGCACCGCCTACGTAACCCTGTACTCGTTAGTTGGAGGGCAGTGGTTGAGCAAGGCTTATACCTATGTTTCGGGTCCGTAAGAGAAACCAATTATCGGCCTGGGCCTCATGCCAATGGTGGCCTACAGCAGGGCACTCTTCCACGTTGGTCTGCGACCAGCCGTAAACGGCGGAACAACAAGAACACTCTCGTGGATAGTAGCGTCGCAGGTCGGTCCCATGGATTCAGTTGGCCGAATAGGAGCGAGGGCGTTGGGGCCTTCGACTAGCGGTTGGCTTTTTATAGCCGTTTCCCAGTGCAAAAGGTGCGGAATCTGCGTTCGCGTGTGGGCCCACTAGGGAAGAATGTCAACCGGTCGACGAGTACGCCACCCTCGATTTCCGACCCGATAACGTTGCGATTCACGGCGTCGCTCAGATTTTGATGTGGCGTGAACAAGATTTCTCCTCGGAGAGCGCAGAAATCGAATTTACGAACTTGTTCAAAGGGTTGGTGACCACCAAATCATTGGACCCATTAGTGCCACTCCGGCTCCGATCGTGGTACCCAAGATGTTCGTGACCAGGTCCGCAAGTGAGGAATCTCGTGTTGGCAGAAAGACCTGAAGCAGTTCGATGACCAGGCTGACAGAGGCCCCGACGAGAATCGTCATCAAAATGCATCGCGAAATGTTCTGCCCCGTCCAAAAGCGCAGGCAGAGGCAGGTGACGAGGCCGAACGGAACGAATCCAGCGATGTTGACGACTGCGTCGACGACAACCGAGCGATCGAGATGATCAGGCCACTCCAGCACTTTGGGGTTCGATAATCGAAAAGTCTTGGGGACTACCAAGTCAGGTCCAGTTTCCCCTACGTTACGCACAAAATCCCCGGCAGGCACGGCGAACTCATACGTGGCGCCTCGGTGGTTCATTGCCCTGTCCAAATGTCGAGTTTTTGTCCATTGTCCATAACGCCGGTTGATATCTGCAGGGTCAAGGGTGCCTTCGAAGATCGCGAGTCGAGCCACACTCCCGCTCCACTGTCCACCGCCATTCACACTGTGACCAACGAGGACCTTCCCGGACAAGTTATTGGCCCGAGTTGAAACTTGAAAAGAACGAGCCAGTTGACCATCGAGGTAGACGTCTACGCGGCGCGAATCAAGCGTCACGGTCACAAACAATTCTTTTGCAGGGCCGCACACGTCGTCGATCCAAAGTTTCACCAGTGGTTTACCCGCAACTTGTCTGAAGGAGCCCTGAAGGAACAGATCCGTGAGCGATTGACCGATCGCGAAGCTCACTTCATCTTGATTGACGAGCGCAAAGACTGTACTGGCGGTGTTATAAGACTGTGAGGGAGTGAAGACCAGTTCGATGGTAGCCTCTGCAGCCCCATCCGGCCCTCTCGGTGAAAACATCGGCACAGAGCTGTAAACCTGACCGTAGTCCTCAAAGCGGAGTCCTGCCCCGCCTGGTAGCCAGCGTATCCGGTTTTTCGGAACAAAATTGAACGGCCATAGCCCGGTAACGAAGATGACGATCCAGATCCCAACGGTCAGGAGAGTTATGACTTTTCGGCTCACGTAATCAACTTCCAAGCAATCATACGCTCGTACTCGGGCGCATAACTTCGTCCGGCTCGGCTCCTGTCATGCTAAACTATTGATCCTTGGGTGGATTTCAGGAGTTCTGTACAATGCCGTTTCCTTGCCGGAAATTATTCATAACACTGCGCTTTTCGCTCTTTTTGGCAGCCGCCCTGCTTTGCTCTTTGGCGGTGAATCTGACAGCCCAAGAACAGCCGGCTTCCAGCCAACGCAAGGATGATAGCGATCAAGAAAAGAGCGAGGCTCGGTCGGCCCCGGACGTCGCCCAGTCAAGCCCCCGGGAGAGAGACCACTCCCTGCAACTCGGGGTTGGGGACCTGATCGAAATGACCGTCTATGACGTTCCCGAGCTCACGGCCAAAACTCGCATCTCCAGCAATGGTGACATCTATTGTGCTCTGATCGGACCCACGCACGTGGCTGGTCTCACCACCGAAGAGGCTGCGCAGTTAATCGAGAAACGGCTCTCAGCCTTCCTGAAGGACCCGTACGTCTCTCTGTTCGTGACAGAATACGCTTCGCAGGGAGCCAGCGTGCTGGGAGAAGTTGCAAAGCCTGGCGTTTATCCAGTGCTCGGAGAGCAACATCTTTTCGATCTGATCTCGGCTTCCGGCGGCCTGACGGAAAAGGCTGGCCACAGCATCACCGTTACTCATCGGAGTGATCCTGACAAGCCGGTAACCGTCCCGTTGTCGCGAAATCTCAGTGATAATCCGGAGAGCAACATAAAGGTTTTCCCTGCCGATACGATCGTCGTGCGCAAGGCCGACATCGTGTATGTAGTGGGAGACGTTGGGAGGCCAACCGCATTGCTCATGAACGCAAGCGGTCTCACCGTACTGCAGGCGGTTGCTTTGGCCGGAGGCACAACTCGGACGGCTAAACTGAGCGGCGCAAAGATCCTGCACAAAGGTTCGGCAGGTATGATCGAAACTCCAGTCCAGCTGAAAAAAATCCTTCAAGCAAAAGCTCCGGATCTACCGTTGGAAGCCGACGACATTCTCGTTGTTCCTTCAAGTGCCGGAAAGGTTTTGGCGGGGCGGACACTCGAGGCTGCGATGCAGGCTGCGACTCTCGTCAGCGTCACCGCGATTCCGTAACAGAATGGGTCGGATTCACGCCGCGCAACGCGGGTTGAACTGGGTAAGAGCGAACTTGCCGGAAGCTATCGCAGACAGTCTACTGAGTTAGTGGTACCAGGGATCTTGATCGCCGTTGCCTACACCGAAGGAAGGACACGGACCGAAGCTCGTGCCGCCTTAGGCCTTCGTTGCCACGAGGCGCCAACCGCTGATTCCCTTCTCTTACGGACCCGAAACATAGGTGTAAGCGTTGTTCAACCACTGCCCTCCAACTAACGAGTACAGGGTCACGTAGATGGTGCTGCCATTTGCAGGAAGACTGTGCACCGTCGTGGTCAACACAGTGCCCAGGTTCCCGGACTGGTAGATCGTGTTCCCACCCGGTGACGTCCCAATGTCCAGCCAGTAGCCGATAGCGTTTGAGTCCGAGCTCCACGTGAACGTCACAACGTTGCCGCCCAGAATGGACTCCGGAGTCGGCGTCTGCATGGCCGCCAAGCTCCCGGCTGCGTTCCACGCCGTGTACGTGTACGCGTTGCTCGACCACACACCGCCGATCAGCGAGTACAGAGTCACATAGACCGTGCTGCCGTTGCTCGGCAGACCGTTAACGGTCTTCGTCAGTACGTTCCCCAGGTTCCCCGACTGGTAGATCGTGTTCCCGCTTGGCGACGTTCCGACATCGAGCCAGTACGCCGTAGCGCCCGTGCCCGCCGTCCAGACGAACGTCACGCTGCTGCCGGTCAGCGTCGAACTCGGAGCCGGCGACGTAATGACGCCTTTCCCGACAGCGCTGTTGTACGCCGTGTAGGTGTACGTGTTGCTCAGCCACTGGCCACTCGACAGCGAGTACAGAGTCACATAGACCGTGCTGCCGTTGGTCGGCAGATCGTTAACGGTCTTCGTCAGTACGTTCCCCAGGTTTCCCGATTGATAGTACTGGTTCCCGCCGGCAGCGTTGCCGATATCGAGCCAGTACGCCGTAGCGCCCGTGCCTGCCGTCCAGCTGAATGTTACACTGCTGCCGGTCAGGGTCGAACTCGGAGCCGGCGATTGCATGGCCCCGGCTGCGTTCAACGCCGTGTACGTGTATGCGTTGCTCGACCACACACCGCTGATCAGCGAGTACAGCGTCACATACACCGTGCTGCCGTTGCTCGGCAGACCGTTGACTGTCTTCGTCAGTACATTCCCCAGATTCCCCGATTGAAAATACTGATCGCCTCCGGCAACATTGCCGATATCGAGCCAGTACGCCGTAGCGCCCGTGCCCGCCGTCCAAATGAACATCACGCTGCTACTGGTCAGTGCCGAACCCGGAGTCGGCGTGGTTATCACCCCACTCGCCGATGCCAAGTTGTACGCCGTGTAGGTGTACGCGTTGCTTAGCCACTGTCCACTCACCAGCGAGTACAGAGTCGCGTAGACCGTGCTGCCATTTGTTGGCAGTCCGTGCACCGTCGTGGTTAGCGCAGTGCCCAGGTTCCCCGATTGATAGTACTGGTTCCCACCGGCAGCGCTGCCGATATCGAGCCAGTACGCGGTAGCGCCCGTACCCGTCGTCCAGTTGAAGGTTACGCTGCTGCCGGTCAACGTCGAGCCGTTGGCCGGCGAGGTCATCACGCCGGGTAATAGAGGAAGCTGCCCGTAGACACTGACCTGTGTCTGAGTCCCGACGTATACTTTCCCGTTAACGACAACGGGCACAGTGAATTTTACCGCTGGTCCGGGATTGTCCCGTGTGGCATTCTGCTGCGAGTTGTACAGTTCCTTCGAAAGATCCGTAGCATCGTAAGCGTGCAGTACAGTTGGGCCGCTGCTTAGAAACTGCTCGTTCTGCAGCACCCAGACAATGCCGTTGCTGGTACCGTTTGCTGAAACTGTAGGCGTGGGGGCGGGAAAATGGAAGTAAGTGGAAGACTGAGAAGTGGGTGACGCCGACAGCAGTTCGCTAACGGGGTTGAAGGCGAACGCCTTTAGGTGGTCGGGGGTCGTACCGTTGTCACTTCCGGCGAAGTAGACATTGTTATTCCACCAAGCCGGCAGGCCCCACCCCCCGACTAGGGCACCAGGGAGGGTCTGTACGGCCCCATTGTTGTTGAAGGAGTTGTAGCCACCCATGTTGTCGCGGTCGATGAGATAGATAGTGCCCTCCTTGCCCGTCCCCACCAGCAAGTGCTGATACAGGGACTCGGCGGGTTGGTCCGGCAGTAGCACCACTCCCCCGGAACCCAGGTCCGTGTCGCTGTAGGCCATATAGCTTTGGTCGTAGGGCGTGAACCAGTCCGATACGGGAAACAAATCGCTGGCGGGTGGACCAAGTTTTACCACGCTGTCCCCGAAGGCAGTGTTGCCATCGTACGTCCCATTCCCGGTGGCAAAGTAGGTGTTGAAGCTGGAGTCCCCGGCGAGTCCCCCTCCGCTCTGCCAGACTCCGCCCAGACCACCGTTCGGCGTGGTGTTGAACACGCCTTCTTGCGCCAGCGTGCTCGCGTTATACGACATGATCCAGCCGTGAAAAGGCTTGTTGTCGCAATGGGAGGCCCAGCCGATAATGACCTGCCCGTTCTGCAGCAGCAGACCGGGCCGGTTGTGTTGGTTGAGGGGGTCGAAAGTAACGGTGCTGCCACCATCACCGGTGCCCGAAACTGAAGCGGATATCTCCACCGGGCCGCCAAATTTTTCCGTTCCGCTGGTTACATCCAAAGCGTGGAGCCGCTGCACGTAGGCGCCGTTTTCCGCAGTCTTGGCCAAGACATAGATCGTTCCGCTCGCCGGATCAATCACGGGCGTACTGGTGATCCCGATCTCCGGCACGAGATCGCTGCAATCCGCTTCACTACTGGAAACTGCGTTAATTGCTGGCGGGTTAATAAAGCTCACGTGCCAGAGGATGCTTCCACCGTCAGCATCGATGGCGTATACGCTGTCGTGCTCCGTGGCCACATACAAGACATTGTGCGTTACGCTGGCAATGCTGATTTTCGACAGATGCAGCGGCTGTGCGTACACATAGCCATCCACAGGCACAGAGAACAGCTTGCCGAAGCTGCCGCTGTTGACATTGGCTGGTGTGAGCAACGTCTCAAGAGTGTTCTGCCCGCTGCGAGAATTATCATAATGCTGGGTCGTCACATTAACCGCAACCTGTGCCTGTACGACTGCGAGCAAGACGCAGTACAAACCGAATAGTCTCGAACAGCTACTACGAAGCCCGTGCAACTTCCCCCCCTACGACTGCTCCCTGCTTTCCAGCCAGAAACTTGCAGGGTAGCCTACCACGCGTGTGTTCTCTCTCGGAAGTCTTTTTTTCAAGGGAGCAGAGATGTAGGTGCCACGATCGTGGTCTCGATGAGGAAGGTCCTGGCGGGATGCACACTCGGGATCCGCACATCCAGACATGCCAACTCTAAATCCAGAGTTGAACCTAGAATTCAGCATTGTCTCCACTGATGCGACGGCAAACACCGCAAAGGGGGACAGTTTAATACGCGATTACGTCTGCCTGTGGTAGGTCGTCGTGGAATGGGTGGGATGATTCGGCGGAGAATCCGGCTCAGTTCGTCTTAGACTTCGCTCGTTGGCTATGGGTGCGGATCCATACCTCGGCCTGCTGGCGGGCGGCGGAGACTTGCGCCTGGGTCATTTGGGAAGCCAGTCCTTCGAGTCGAGATTTGCTGTTCTCGTCACCCTGGGCAAGCGCGATCACAGACCAGAAGTAGGCTTTGGACAAATCTTTTGAAACTCCACGCCCTGCCCAATAGTAAGCGCTGAGTGTAGCCTGCGCGTTGACCTGCCCTTGTTCGGCGGCGCGCTGGAACCATTGCATGGCCTGCACGTCGTCCTGGGAAACTTCCTCGCCGTTGTGGTAACGGACACCTATTTGCCATTGTGCGTCCGTGTCTCCCTCAGCGGCGAGCCTTCGCAAGTCTGCCAGTGACCTCGCTTGCGTGCTGTGATCGGTTGCACTTCGCGCTGAAACCTGCGAGGCTGTCTCGGCCACTGACCGATGCGCCGCTGGCGGTAAGTCGGCCCAACGCTTATCGATCACGGACCCGACCAAGTAGCCGACGACCATCGCCACCACGGCAGCAGCCAGCCCGAGAAGTACCCAATGAACCAATTTAGACCGGGCCATGGTCGCGGGCCCGGGAACCGGTTCGGGAACTTGCTGCGAGACTTGCTCGGGAACTTCAGGTTCCTGTTCCCGCAGCGCCTCACACGTCGCATGGGTCGAATCCAACGCCATCGCACCCAACTTCGAAGCCGGAGGCTGCGAGACCTCTGATACCGCTTCTAGACTGCCTGGCGTTCCCGGTTGTGGCTGCGCCTTTTCACGAGTGGTTCTTGGAATCATTTCGACGAGCCGGTCCAAAACCGTCTCGTGGACCTTGGTGAAAGCGCGTGAATGCGGAGAGAAAACCTCCAGCAAACCTACGACCCTGAAATGGGACACGATGGGAGCGGCCATGAGCGAGCCTATGCCCAGTGCGCGACTGACTTCCGAATCGATACGCGAATCGTTTCCCGTGTCCTCGCACGAGACTAGGTGGCCACTGCGAACGCATTCTCCAGAGAGACCCTGTCTTATGTCCACTGGCGCTCCGAGCAGCGGCGCGGTTTCACCGGCTCTCGCCCGGCAGACCATCTCGTCATCCGTGAGAAGAGCCAGAGCTGCGCCACTGGCTCCGGTGAGGCTGCAGGCGCACTTGGTGATCAGCTGCAAAACTGCATCCACGTACTCGTCATCAATCTCGCGGACCTTGCTGCGAACTGCTTCCAGTGAAGACAGCATCCCGCTTCGATCGGGTATTGAAACGACATCAGGGGCCTCAGTGACCGGCACCGCTAATCTGCGGGCACTCCGATACATAGTGTTGTGACCTTATACCCGGGGAATTTCCTTTTGCAACCTAGAAAACGACGGCGATTGTAAATCATCCCGCCTGCTCGCGACAGAGTGTGAAAAGGTTTTCATCTGGGGCACCCCGAAAACGAGTACAGGGTCACATAGATCGTGCTGCCGTTTGCCTAGGCACGTAATTCGGATCGTTGACGTCATCGTCATCCGATCCGCTACACGCTGCCGCAGTTTAGGTGATGCCGCAAACAGTGCGCGGGACTGCAGATTCAATGCCAAGATCACAATCGGTCGTAGGGAGCCTAGGACACGCGATGCACGCACCGGGCTGAATACGCTTCCCGCCGTTGTTCAAGACGGCGATAGAATTCCCCACCAACCAGCGGCTTCCCTCAGATGCGTGATGCCAGGCGCGGCCCAAGATTGAAGTTGCTGAGCTAGCCTCCGGAGCCTGATATCCGCCGCAGACTATGGAAGGCTGCGTGGCGACATGTCGACCTTGGGGTGTTTCTAAATTTGGGGGCAGATTCCGTATTGTCGCGCATAGAATAATCGCGTGCCGGAATTTCCGCTGTAGAAGTTGCAAGAATAAGGGAAGGAAGCGCGTTCGTTTAGCAACGTCCGAACATGTCGCGTGGCCCGCAAAAACCCGAGTGCGCTCTTCGCATTCCGGAAGGTCGCTTCCACGCCCGGCGCCGGATGCAATCGCTTGCTTACGTCGACGTTGGCGCCATTCGCGGCCTGCTGTCCGATATGAGTGAAGGCGGGTTGGGTGTACGCGCAGCTACCTCGAAAATCGAAGCACACGCCTCCAGCGTGGCTTTCCATCTACCCGGATCCCAGGACTGGGTGGAAATAAGAGGGCAGATCGCGTGGGTGAGTGAATCCAGGAGAGAAGCAGGCATAAGGTTTCTTGACCCGCCCGAAACCGCTCGCAGCAGAATACAAGAATGGATTTCAACGGAATCGTCCCAGGAGACTTTCCAAGACGAAAGGAGGACAATTCGCCCACAACTGCATGCGCCTCCTCAGGCTTATCAAATTCGAGAAGTTCGGTTTGATGCTGACTTGAACCGGGTCGATAAGAGTTGGACGGAATATCACCGTCAGCTGCCTGGTCGTACACTGCACGGTGATCCGGAGTGGGATAAACCGCGTTTCAAACACCAGAAAGAGAACGCCGGCATCTTCTTGCTGGAGAAGAGTGATGAAATCGTTGGCGCGGTTCCGTTTGTGCTCAACCGCGAACAGCTCGTGTGCGCACTGGGAGAGTTTGAACTGGCGAAGTTTCCCATGCGTGTCCTACGTCTGAAGGATTACACGCTCAACATGCCGGAGGAAGAAGCCGCCTATGACAGGCTGATTGGTCAGATTCTGGACTCCGACTTCGACGCGATATACATCATGAACGTTAAGAATACCTCGTTCCTCGGGGACTATCTGCGGAGCAGCGCCCTCATCCGCCGAGGGTTTCGTTTCTACACCAAAAGAACGCCGTTCCCCCATTTATTGATTCGTCTCGATGGAACGTTTGAGAATTACCTAAAGAGATTCTCCGCAAAAGCGCGGCAGAATCGGCTCCGTGAAATTAGGAGGTTGCGAGAACGCGGGCAGGTCAACCTGCTGCGGGTGAGCCAGGCATCTGAAATGGATGCCTTCTTGGAAGTTGCCTACGAGTGCTTTTGACAACCTGATTTGGCCCCGCCTTGATACTCACATTTGGCCCCACCTCATTAATAAGGATGGCTGTCCGATTCGACAAAGTTCTTCTGGTTTCAGCCAGGATGGGGTGCAGGGGAAGGAACGGCGTTTGAGTTCCTTCCTCTGCGCAGCGCTGTAGAAGCAGCCGCCTACGATGCTCTTTTTTTCTGCCGCACCTCCAGGGTTCTGCGAAAGCGATAGGATTCTGCGCCGGTTTCGATGATGTGCGCCCGATCCGTGATCCGGTCCAGCAATGCCTTGCACAAGCGCGGATTGGGAAACACTTGCGTCCATTCGGAAAACGGCAAGTTCGTGGTCACGATCAAGGTGGCCCGCTCAGCGCGTTCGGCGATCACTTGGAACAAGAACTCGGCTCCGATGTCCGCTAGCGGCACGTAGCCGACTTCGTCGAGCACGATCAGGTCGTAGCGCAACCAGCGTGCCAGCACTCGTTTGACGGCGTTGTTTTGCCGGGCTTCTACCAACTCGTTGACCAGGTTGGCGGCCGTGGTGAATCGCGCTCTCCGCTTCTGCCGGCACGCGGCCACGCACAAACCCGTCGCCAGGTGTGTCTTGCCGGTGCCGCATTCGCCCATCAGCACCACCGGTTCGGCGCGCTCGATGTAGCCGCCTTCCGCCAGTTCGCGAATCTTCGCCGCCGGAATCTGCCGTGCCTGATTGAAGTCGAACTCTTCCAGCGTCTTCAGTCGGGGCAACTTGGCATCGCGCAGCCGTTGCTGAATGGCGTGCCGGTCGCGTTCTTCCGCTTCCATCGTTAGCAGCGCTTCCAGATACCCGATGTGGCTGCGCTGTTCTTTGATGGCCTGTTCCGCCAGTTGCACGAAGTGCGCTCCGATCATGGGCACACGCAGCGCTTTGCAATACTGCTTGACGCTGGCGTGTTCGAGAGCCTGGGTTTGCTCTTTCATCGCGCCACCTCCGTAGCGGTGGCCGCGATGTTCAGTAGCTGGTCGTACTCGTTCATCAGCGGCAACGGCCGCTCGTAGCGTTCCAGCCCATTCAGTTCGAGGAACTCGGTGCGCGGACGATTCAGTTCTGTTGCCGTCAGCAAGTGCCGAACTGCGGCCGCATCCGTGCAACCCAAGGCCAGCGATTGCTCGACAACTTGTTGCAGCCGATCCCACCCGTGTCGCTTGCCGAGCGTGAGTAACTCGATCATCTCCCGCGTGCCCGAGTGTTTGCCGTGTCGTTCTTGCAAACTCAGCCAGAGCCGGTCGAAACTCTCTGGCCAGCGTCCACGTTCCCGCCACTGCCGCAGCGGACTCGATCCCGCCAGCGCTCCCGGTTTCTTCTCCAGCACGTCCAGATAGTGCTCCAGATCGAGCACCTGCTCATAGCGCCCGAAACTGCGCTCGTGCCGCGCCACGCACTCCCGTTCCTGCCAGATCTCGACATAGGCCGGCAACAGTTTCGCTTGCGCACGAGTCCCCGCCCGCAAGGGCGTGGAGTAGAAGTTCGTGCGCACCTTCACGCAGCCCTTACCATCCACCGTCGGGAAGCTGGTCTCCGCCAGTTCGAATCCTTCCGCCGTCAGCGGCAGCAGATGCTGGCGTTCGATCCGCATCGCCTCGCCCACCAACATCGGCTTGCCTGCGATCCGCCGCTGCTCGTCTTGCTGGCAATAACTTCGTAACTGTTCGTTCAGCTCTTCCAGGTTCTTCGCCTGCGGAATCGGCACCAGATGGTTCCGGCGGAAGTAACCGACTTCGCCCTCCACTCCGCCCTTCTCGTTGCCTCGTGCCGGATTGCAGAACTCCGTCTGAAAGCCCCAGTGCGAGCGGAAGGCGATCAAGCGTTCTGTCTCTTCTCGCTGATGCCCGCGCACAATCTTCTTCACCGCACTCTTCAGGTTGTCGTAGCGCAATAACTTGAACACGCCCCCGAAATAGCTGAACGCCAGCTCGTGCGCTTCCAGAAAGGCCTGCTGTGTGGCGTGATAGTAGGCCACGTGAAAGGCTCCGCCACTCGCCATTGCGCGCATCGCAAAAATGTAAACCCGCAATCGTTCGCCCCCGAAGTCGGCCATGGCTTCGTACCAATCCACCTGCCCCTCGCCGCCCCAGTCGTAGACCTGCGGCACGAATGTCTCCCGCGATGTGAGTCCGAACTCTTGTTTGCGTCGCTGCACATACCGGCGTACGGTTGCTTCCGCCACGGCTGCGCTCGGTTGTTCCTGGCGGATCCGTTGCCAGATGCGATGCGCGGTGTGGCGCTGTTTGCGTGGAGCCAACTGGTCCGCCCGGAGAATCTCGTCAATGAACTCCATCACCGGACCCAGCCTTGGCTTGTTTCGCGCCGCCAGTTTGCGCTCCGGCGGAATCGCACTCGCCAGTGCTTGTCGCACCATCCGCCGATGCACTCCCAGTTTCTTCGCGACAGCACGAATCGTTCCCGATCCATGGGCATGTTCCCGCCTGATCTCTTCGAATAGCTCCACCTTGCGTCTCCTGTCCATCGTCCTCCCCGTCCGCTCTCGCGGACAGGGTAGGCCGATCTATCGGTTAGGGGTGGGGCCAAATGTAACGATCGAAGTGGGGCCACTTCAGAGTAGCGAAATCAACGAGATCTCCCAAAGGAACTCGAAGTTTAAACGCCTTGGTTGGGACCTGGCTGCGCGAGATCCGGACATGCTGAGGCGGGAATTGCGGTTCTTGGCGGAGCGTGGATGGTTGAGGTCTTACGTGTTGAAGTGCGATGGTGTGCCCTGCTCCTTTATCCTTGGGCATCAACATGGATCGAGCTTCTACGCCGACACTGTGGGTGTCGACGATGCATGGCGCAGTTACAGCGTGGGTACAGTCATATTATTGCTGGCTCTGGAAGATCTTTTCAAAGAAAACCCACCCGAGTTTTATGATTTCGGGGCCTATGTAAAGTTTCAAGAGCATTTCGCGACCGAGAGCTACCCGGAATCAAGCGTCTGGCTCTTCCGCCGACGAGCATATCCCATTCTGGCAAGCAACATCTTTTGCGCGTGCAACGCAGTTTCGATGAGTGCTGGAAAGTTATTGGACCGCTTCGGTCTGAAATCGAAACTAAAGCAACTGTTATGGAACCAAAGATGACGATCCAGTGTGTATTGTCAGACAAATTGGCTTTAGGAAATAATTTGGACTTGCCTACTCTGGGATCATTTTCCTATGCGCCGCCGTCGTTGGACATCGAGGCCGACAGCAGAGGACTGCCCACTTTCTCTGTGGCGTGGAAGGTCTCACAATCGGCCGCGCTTTGGCCCTTGGGGCCTCGACTCCCCATTCCGGTAAAATATGACGTCTCACCGGACAAGCTCACGGGTTGCGTCGGACAATGCTGATTCCCTTCTTACGGACCCGAAACATAGGTGTAAGCGTTGTTCAACCACTGCCCCCCCAACATATGAGTAGAGGGTTGACGTGACCAGCCATTTTTACGGACCCGATACGTAGCTGTAATAACTGTGCACCAACTGCGTTCCGTATTGCGAATACAGGGTCACATAGATCGTGCTGCCATTCGCCGGCAAGCCGCTCGCCGTTGTCGACAGGGTGGTAATGGTTCCCGACGAATAGAGGTTGGAACCCCCATAAGTCGACCCAACGGTCAGCTGGTACCCGGTGATGCCGGTGCCTGCACTCCAATTGAACGTCACACTGGCGCCGCTCAGCGTCGTTCCCGGAACCGGCGTACTCATTACCGCACCTGGCACCGCTTTGTACGTGTAGGAGTTGCTCACCCACTGCCCTCCCACCAGCGAATAGAGCGTCGCATACAGCGTGCTGCCATCGGCCGGCAGATTGGGCGCCGTCGTCGTCAGCACGTTCCCCAAGTTGCCAGACTGGTACCACTGGTTGCCGCCGACAACACTCCCCACGTCCAGCCAGTAAGCGGTCGCACCCGTTCCCGCCGTCCAGTCGAACGTCACCGCGTTCGCGCCCAGAGTCGAGCCCGGAGTCGGCGTCGTGATCACGCCTTTGCTGGAGCTCCCGCCGAGTGCCGTGTAGGTATATGCATTACCCGTCCACACGCCGCCGATCAGCGAATACAGAGTCACGTAGATCGTACTGCCGTTGACGGGTAGTCCATTTGCCGTCGTGGTCAGCACATTGCCAAGGTTCCCAGATTGGGAGTATTGGTTCCCACCCACCGTGCTTCCCACATCCAGCCAGTACGCCGTAGCGCCCGTGCCCGCCGCCCAAACGAACGTCACACTGCTGCTGGTTAGCGTCGAACCGGGAGTCGGCGTGGTCAATACGCCACGCGCCGCCGCCAAGTTGTACGCCGTGTAGCTGTATGGGTTGCTGAGCCACTGTCCACTCACCAGCGAGTACAGCGTCACATAGACCGTGCTGCCGTTGGTCGGCAGACCGTTTACCGTTGTGGTCAGCACATTGCCAAGATTTCCAGATTGAGAGTACTGGTTCCCGCCCACCGTGCTTCCCACATCGAGCCAGTATGCGGTAGCGCCCGTGCCCGCGGTCCAGTTGAACGTCACGCTACTACTGGTCAGAGTCGAGCCCGAAGCCGGCGTCGTGATCCCGCCTTTCCCGACGGCGCTGTTGTAGGCAGTGAAGGTGTAAGGGGTGCTCACCCACGCACCATTGATCAGCGAGTAGAGGGTCACATAGACCGTGCTGCCGTCGGTGGGCAGACTGTTTACTACTGCCGAGAAGGTAGTCGCGGACAAGCTCTTAGACTGATAGTACGTATTGCCGCCCGCAGTGGATCCGATGTCAATCCAGTAAGCGGTGGCGCCTGTGCTCGCGGTCCACAGGAAAGTCGCGCTGTTACCCGATAGCGTAGTGCTGGGGACTGGCATGGTGATGGCAGCCGTGCTAGTGCAGCTCGGGAAGCTCAGGCGGAACAGACGCGTGCTCCAGTTGAACTCGCCCGCCTGCTTCAGGTACTCGCCGGTGTACCAGAAGGTGCAATCGTTGGGATCGAGCATCATGGCCGTGTAATCGCCCCAGCGATAAGCGTAAGGGTACCCGGTGATATTCACCTGCGAGTTGAGACCAGCCAATAGCTGGGTTTCCGACTCCATGGTGTTGATGGTGTCGGTATTCAGCCGGCCGGTTACATAAACGGACGGAAATACCGTTGCACTCGATCCGCTGTAGCCCATGAGCATGTTGCCCTGGTGGTCCTGTGCGATGCTGCCCATCCAGCGGTAGAGACTAGTGTCGGGCGAATATGTGGATTGCTGGTACACGGTGGGAGTGCCAAACGGGGTGCGAATCTCGTACCAGCGTTGGGCGGTGTTGCTGCCGGTGCTGGGGAGGACGGAGCTACTCAGGGTAATCGATTCGTAGCTGCCAAAGTTACGATAGGCGGCGCGGTACATCAGGTGGTATGCGAGCGTATCCAACGTCGACTCCGAGTCAAATGTTTCGCCGCTCGGCAGCGACCCGGTGTGCGGAGGCTGCGGCACGCATAGTTGCGTATTGCTGCAGGTGGTGCTGTTATATGAGGCCACCGTGATCGTGACCCGAGGATCCACGGTAACGGTGCCCGCTGTAAAGTTGTACGCGGCCCGATACATGTACAACTGGGTGGCGGGGGCGCTGGTGCTGTTTTGTTCGATGTAGAGCGCCTTTGCGCCGGTGGCGGGGTAGGCAGAGCCGTCCAGATCCACCGGAAGCAAGGCATAGTCACTCGAAGTGAGCTGGGCACACACAATGGTCGGATTGTTGCCGGCGAGCAGCGCAATACGGTCAATGCCGCAGATTCCAGCGGCCTCATAGGCCGTGCCCGACGAGTTGAACATGTCGAATGTCATGGAGTAGACGTTCGGCCAAACCGACAGCTTCGGATAATCCGGGAAGTAACCGTTGACCGGGCTGGGAACGAACTGAAATACAGTCCAGCTGCCGGTAGCATCGGCGGCCTGGGAAATCGCGACGCACTCTGCGAATGGGCCGGTGCCTGTCGCTCCGAGGGCGAACTGGGTGATGAGCCAGCGCTGGGCCAACTGATCGAATTTAACGATGCCGTCGCCGTCGTTTTCCGACTCGCAGATGGAACCGGTACCCAAGGCACTCCACAGCGCATTCGTGTTATAGGGACCCGCCGTCACGGCGCCGCTGGTCTTGTCGAAAACGGCAAAGGCCGCATTGTCCAGAGAAACAACCTGCGTGGTGCCGACCGCCACATCGGTATCCGGCGGCACAGAGTCCACAGAATAGGTTCCGTTCGGCCCCGTAAGGCCCTGGCCTATGCCGTCAATGCTTAGGCCTTGAGTTATTCCAACCTGAGGACCGTTGACCTGCTGGATCGCCCGGTCCCTGAATTGTTGGTCCACAGGACCGAGATTTTCCAGTCGACTGGGCCGTTTTACCGGCTCAGCTTGCATGAATCCCTTCGAGACGTACTTGTCTTTGATTTGGTACAGCGGGAGGGTGTGACCCGTCCGCGTCGGCTTCATTACCCACGTCTTTTGCACGGGTGATTCTGCGTTGTCAGCGGACTGCGCGAAGGCCACGCCTGTCTGGATTAAGAGGCAGAGGACCGCTGCGAGCAGCGTCGTTTCGTTTCGGCGGGTCAAGTAGTCCTCCAAAGGGGCACGGCAAAATCGGAAAATCGGTCCGCCCACGGGTTGGGTTTCGCGGCCGAACACCCCACTCGTTGAACAGACTATGCAACTAGTAGACAAACCTGTCAAGAAAAAGGCCACTTCGGAGCGTTATCGTTCAGAGTCTGACATTGCCGATCATGACACTCTTTATTCGAAGACCATTTGGCGGCGAATATCCTGTGGTTAGGCCGCCAGCATACAATTTATTCACGAAGCAACTCGGTAGCTTGGTTTGCCCGCTGAAAGGACTGGAAGTGAAACTGTCTGGGGTTGGCGCTGCAATCGTACTACTGTTGGCTATTGCAATTCAGATGTGCCCGTCAGTGGCACAAGGTTCAACGCCAAGCCGAGAAACACCTGAAAAGAGCGGCCTCGTGCGGACCGGACCATGGGGTGGCCAAGACGTGGAAATGCAAGTCAACGAGCACGGTGCTACCCTAGAATTCGCTTGTGCCAACGGGAACATTTCAGAGCCGCTGTTGATCGACGCCAAGGGTAAATTCCGAGCGCGTGGAACTTTTCAACCTCAACATGGGGGCCCCAACCGGAGAGACGAGTCTGCGTCCGGCATAGACGTTACATACACCGGCGCCGTTCAAGGCGACACCATGAAACTCGAATTTATTCTGCCTGAGAAGCAACAACATCAAGGGCCTTTCACGCTGGTACGAGGGCAAGAAGGGCATTTGAGGAAATGCCGCTAGCCAGGACCCCAGCAAACTCCGACTCGGGTGCATTACCGACCACCGGAACGGACAGCGAATATGAAAGCCAACGCAGTATTAACAGCTAGACCGTCGGGCAGCCTCTTTCGCATGCGGCGGATGCTCTTTTTGTTGCTCGCTTCCGGCCTGCTCTTTTGGCCGACTCCAATGCGGTCTCAAGTGCTGGAGACGGGCACACGGAGTATCGCGAATTTCCCCGGCCCTTCCATCGTCGAACGGATTCAGGCTGCGATTCGCGACTGTGCCTCCGGGCGCTGCGAGGTGTACATCCCTGCGGGGACCTACGACTCCAGCCCCATTTCAAGTTGGAACAATCGAGACGTGACCGGAGCCAGTGTCGGCGTCGCAATTCCTTCCAGCGTAGAGATCCGGGGCGCGGGCAGGGGCCTCACGATCATTCGCGTGACGCGCTCTGTCACCGATCCTCCGGCTACGCTGTTTGCCAACGCAAATCAGTCGAACCGGAACATTCGCCTCAGGGAAATGAGCATAAGCTGGACGGACTCCAGTCCGAACTATGATTGGGTCTCGATTTTTATCTGCCATGGGTGTGATCAGCTTGAACTCGACCACCTCAGCCTGGAAGGCAATCCCAACAAACTGGTCAACCTGCTGGATAGCACGCAGTCGAGCGTGCACGACAACTTGTTTGCCCTGCGCTCGACCGGCTACGGTCATGGCGACAACGCACTAGGAGTGAGTCGTTTCGATCCGACTGCGTCAGTCGACAGTGCAGCCGGAGTGGTGCGCGACAATCATTTCATTCAGACCGGGGATTACCGCACATTCTCCATGTTGATTGTGGCTCAATCGGGACTATACGTTCATTCCAATGTTTTTGAGGCCCATCTTCCGCCACCGGGCAATGCTACCGGCATTGAATCCGGGCAAGACAATTTGGCGCGTTTGCCGGAAAACGTGAAGATCAGTGGCAATATGTTTCACGGTGCGAGCATTGCCTATGGCGGCCTTAACAACTCCGAGATCAGTGACAATTTTCTGGATCATGGAGACATCTACGTCGCGCTGCAATCGGGAACTACGTCTTCCCTGTCTGGACTCATCATCGCCGGCAATGAATTGCACTTCGGAAGCATCGGCATCGCGGGGCTGGAACACACTTCCACCGGCAGATGTGTGGTCACGCGTAATCGCGTATTTGATGGCAACATCGGCACCGGAGGATCTTCGATCGTCCAGGACATTGAAGTGAGCTACAACCTAGTACGAGATTCCGCGAACAAGAGCGGCATCGACTGCAATGCCTGTTCCTTGATCAGAGGCAATATCGTCCGCGAGATCGGGCAGAATGCGCCGAGCGACCTTCACGCTGGATATTTGATCGGAGGCACGGTTCAGGACGTCAGTGACAACATTTACCTCGACGAGCAGCACGAATACGACGCGGGGACTATCTGCAGCGTGGCGAATCCTTCATCGAAGGTGTGCATGTTGTCCGGGAACAGCCGTTGGGTTTGGTTGCGCGGCGGCGAATGGGCCTTTGGCTGGACCAATCGCACTCTTATCACTGACCGAGGCAATCTACGGATTCGTGCATTTGTCAGCAGTTCTCTCCTCGAACTGGACGAGAACGCGCCTGTGCTGGCGCCAGAAACCCACTATCATCTGTATCGCACCACCTTCAACGCCTTTGAGTTGAACAGTGCGGTGATCGAAAGATTTGCCAACAATCTGGCGATCGCCACGGACGGGTTTCGTCATGCAGCGGTGCAGGAGAATGGGACGGTTCGCATCCACAGTCTCTCGGGAAACGTATTCCGTCCGTATAGCTGTTTTGGAAAATGCGCGGTGGATTACAGATCGAATGTGACCACGCCTGAGTAACCAAGGCGCCGCTTTATTTTTCTAGGCGACGTTCTCGATGCCTGTCGGCCTGTTCTCGGCCAATGCGGCTATCCCGATTGATGGAACGTGGCTCTCACCCGCTCGCTGCAACGCTGCACTCAAGGCACTGGCAAACTCTGCCGTGAGGCAATCGACGTCACTGCGAAGCGAGCGCTTTGTGTAACTTCGATTGATGGAAAAACAACCGCGAACCTCTCCCCTTTCGGAAAGCAGGTCGAGCCGCAGTTCCCAACCCTTACTTCGATTCCCTTCTTCTCGACGCCATGCGTGTTGAAACGTAGGAGTCATCGGCGGAGAGCCGTAGGCCGCAGGCAATTCCGGAGCAAACGAGAGTTCGAAGCCATCGAAATCATTGCCTTCGAATGCCGTCTTGAGGATCTGGATGACATCGTGAACTGTTCTTGCGCAGGCCAGTTCGTCTGTCGCGCGATGAATCGCAAGATTGTTGGAAATGATGGTCTTCTGCTCCCACGTTCTGCGTGCCACGCGTCGCAGTTCATCCACTTCGTGATAACCGAGATGCTGGAGCCCAAAAAATACACCGAGACCCACGACGCTCAATACCACGGCAATAATGCCAGATTGCGGCGAAAACAGCAGCAGGCTGACCAGCGCAAAGAGCGCGGAAACCGCATACAGAACCACGACGGCTTGCCGGTGCGAGAGCCCGCGCTGGAGAAGTTTGTGGTGAATGTGCTCGTTATCGGCGTGAAACAACGGTTTGCCGTTCAACAAGCGCCGCAGCACAGTCATGAACGTATCCAGGATCGGCAGCCCGAATGAAACCACGGGAATGGCGACCGCGACAGCTGTAGAAGCTTTCTGAGAACTGGCCAACGACACTGCACTCAATACAAAACCAATGACCATGCTGCCGCAGTCACCGAGGAAGATCGTGGCCGGGTTGAAGTTGTACCGCAAGAATCCGACGATCGCCCCCGCCAAGGCAATGGTCACAACTTCCGTAAGAGTGTTGCCGGTGACCAGAGATACGATGAACACAATCAGACTGGAAAATAAAGCCGAACCTGCAGCCAGTCCATCCAGCCCGTCCAGCAGGTTGAACGCATTCGTTATGAGCAGCACCCAGAAGACGGTGATCGCCAGGGCCGTAACATTCCCCATTTCCCTTCCACCAAAAAGCAGTGGAAACTGCGTAACACGGCCGCCGTTCAGGAACAGCCACCCTGCTGCGACAATCTGCACCCCAAATTTAAAATACGGACTCAATGGCCGGAAATCATCGGCCAGCCCCAGACCAAAGATCACCAAGGTCGGTCCGAGTAATCCGAGGAACGTTCTGGACGGAAAGGAATAACCCAAATGCAGAAGGTTGGACGCGATCGCAGCAATGGTCACGACCAGAACCACGGTCCCCAGGATCGCAATACCGCCAAGGCGCGGGACGGGGCTTTGGTGAAGGTGCCTTGCAGACTGCGGCGCCGTTGCCCAGCCACGGGCATTGGCCACATCGCGAACCAGGCGGGCCAGCAACGCCGACACAAGCAAGGACACTGCGAAGATACTTAGATAAATCATCCTGCCGTAACTCTCATGGTCTCAATCGTCGCCCAGCCGACACTGCTCACGCCCACTTTGCCGGAAACTCAGCTACTTCCTCCGCTTGCGGGAGCTTAACGGGAACAGTCTGGCAAGATTCGTTCAACATTTCCTCGTAAACCTGCAGCATGCCTGCAGCCATCTTTGTCGAAGTGAAATGCTGCTCGACGCGCATGCGGCCGGCTTCACCCATCTCTTCCCGAAGTTGCGGATTGCTAATCAAGTGCTTTATGCACTTCGCTAACTCCTTGGCGTTTCTAGGGGGAACTACATAACCCGTCTTCCCATGCTGGTTTACCCACGGCACACCAGTCGGTAGATCGGTCGAAATCATGGGCTTGCGGCAAGCCATGGCTTCAAGCTGGACCACCCCGAACATCTCAGCGTTCGTGATGGATGGAAGCACACACACGTCGCAGGCGTGGTAATACGCAACCAACTCCCGAGCTGACACTTGTCCCAGAAACTCGATCCGGTTGGCGAGTCCCTTCTCTTGGGCCAGATTCCTGAGAGAGCCTTCGAGAGGACCAGTACCGATGATCCAAAGACGCACCTTCATACCTTCAAGCGCGCGTATCAAGAACTCCACTCCCTTGTAGGAGACGAGCCGCCCAACACAGAGCACGGATGGCAAGCCATCCCGAAGCTCATCGACCCTCTTGCGGTCAGTCTCATCCAGCTCAAAGCGGGATACGTGAATGCCGTACGGTATAACGCGACACTTTTCCCGATACTTGGAAACGAATCTGGAAATTTCAATGTGTCTGGGCGTTGGCACAACAATGCAATTCACGCGCCGGTAAAACGCGTTCAGGAATGGCCCGTACAATTTGAGCAAGTTACGCTGCCGCACGACGTCGCTGTGGAAATGGGCAATGACGGGGATGTCCCGGTCCGCGATTAGTGCGGACAACTCAGCGAGCGGGTTCGGCAGATGAACGTGGATCAGATCGGGATCGAAACTTCGCGCCCAAAGCGGAAAAGATGGCGCCATCGAGCAGGAAAACAACTTCCCCATACTGGCAACACGTGTGACGGGGACCTTTCTGTGCTCATGCTCAGTGCGAAAGCGGGTGTTCGCAACCAACACCTGGAACTGGACCCGTTCAGCGAGGCTCTCGCAGATCTCTTTAAGAACAGTCTCCATTCCACCAACAAACGGATCATAGAACTTCCCGAGCTGAAGGACTCTCATGCTGCCGCCTCCTGCCGTTGGGAAGCAATAACGCTGGCGAGGATCCGATCAACTTTGGCCGCCAACTCCTTCGGGACAAGGTTCTGCTGAATCCAATTGTGCCCGTGTTTTCCCATGGTCCTCCGCAACCCCCGGTCTCTTCCTAAAGTGAGCATGTGAGCTGCCAATTGCCCTGTGTCCAGCGGAGGGAAAAGCAGGCCGCTTTGCCCGTCCTGAATCAACTCGGCCGGTCCCCATTTGTTCACGGCGATCACCGGCACACCGCACGCCATGGCTTCTAGCACGGAGCGCCCCAATCCTTCCGGGCCCCGGTTAGGCTGAACGAGTATATCAAGCTGCGAAAGGACGCTCGGTATGTCGTTCCTGAAGCCCACAAATCTCACCCGGTCACGGAGTGACGAGTTCGCAACCCTATGCCGCAGACCCTCTTCATACAGAAACCCGGCTTCCGTGACATAGGGGTTGTTCCCGACGATGGCAAAACTTGCATTCGGCAGTTGGGGAAGAACTTTCTCGGCGGCATCGAGAAAAATGTCATGTCCTTTCAACGGCGTGATCGCACCGACGATGCCGTACCAGATCTCATCCGCTTCCTTGCGCAAATCTGCGGGCGGTAAGGCGCCCGGGCGAAAAAGGCTCAAATCGACGATATTATAGACAACATTCGCCGGCACTGACGCTGACACGTATTTCCGGAACTGCGAAGCCACGTATCGAGAAATGCAAATTGTCAGGTCACAACGCCATGACAGTAATGCCAGCAATTTGCGCGAGAGCGCACGGTCTTCCAATCCGTCACGCATGTACCAGATCAAAGGAACATGCTTCTGCTTGCGCGCAAGCGAACCGATCACATGCGCCTTGGCAGCGTTCGTCACGAACACCGATGGTGCGATTTCATCGAGCAACTTCGACAACTGCCACACGAAGGATCGCAAGCATGCCACAGAGCGAAGCAGGCGTGCAGGGCTGGGACGCTTGGCGGTCTCCCCCGCGCCGGCGATGGCTTCCGGCCAAGGCAGCACCCACACCTTGGCACCGGCTGCTTCGGCGCTGTCCTTGAGCGGACCTTCGCCGGGCACAATCAGATGAAACTCATAGGCGCCGCGCAGGTTCGTCACCAGTTCCAGCAGGCTGAACTCCGCTCCGCCCAGCCCGGAAATCGCGCACAGCACGCCGACCCTAGGCAACGGCATATTCCACCCCAGCCCGGCACCGCCAATTCAGCAGCACGAAAAGTGACCACACCTTGGACCACGACTGCAGCCGATCGCCGCGCTCCACGCCATCCAGCAACCTTGTTCCATCGGCAGGATCGAGTCCCAGCGGCTCATAGAGCTGCCTGTCGCGCAAAGTGCACCCGATCGTTTCTTTCAGCTCGCGGCCGAGCCATTGTTGCCACGGGAAGGTGAATCCCATCTTGCGCCGTTGTGGGATTTGCTCGCCCGCCAGATCACGCAGAATCCGCCAGGTGATTCGCTTTCCCTTCCCCCTTTCGAAGTGATAACCAGGAGAGATCGCAAGTGCCGCTTCGATCAGTCGCGTATCTAGAAAAGGAACACGCAGCTCCACAGAGTTGGCCATACTGAAAACGTCAGCATCTCGCAGCAGCTGGTTGCGCGCATAAAATTGCAGCTCCAGCGCAGCCAGCTTCTGAAAATTGTTGCATAGGGATGCGATACTCTCCTGCACACGACGCGCCCTGCCCCCCGAGTCTTCCTGCCGCCATCGGATGCTCCGTTGCAGCAGGTAAGCCTCCGCCAGGTTGCGCAGCGGACCGGCATCGGCCACTTTCTGCCACTGAATCGGGTTCTTTGTCCTCAACTTGGCCAAGACACGGGCCGCTGGACGCAGCCCTACTCCGTACCGCAGCAACCAGGGAACCTTGGTGAACGTCGTGTACCCTCCGAACAATTCGTCCCCACCAATTCCAGTCAGCAGCACCTTCAAGCCAAGCGCAGCACCCACTCGCGAAATCACGAACGTGTTAATCCCGTCCACCGTCGGCTGGTCCATCGCGCCCAGAGCCGCGGGAAGCAGCTCGCGGAGGTGTTCCGGGGTGAGCGTCACCACTTCGTGGTGATGCGGAAGGCCGCGAGCAATCTGCCGCGCGTACGGCAACTCGGAAAATTCCTGCTCAGGAAATGCAACCGTCAGCAGCGTAATGGGGCTTGTCGCATATCGTGACGCCAGCAGCGCCAATAAACTCGAGTCCACGCCGCCGGAGAGAAACACTCCCACCGGAACATCGCTCACCAGGTGGGAATTGACCGCCGACTCGAGTCGCTTTCTTATGTGTGAGACGGCATGCTCGAAATCCCGAATCTCAGTTGGTCCGTTCGCCCCTAGGCAAGCGCTGAGCGACCAGTATTCGGATTCGGTAACTTCGCCCCGCGCACTGGCCCGCAGCAGGTGCCCCGGCTCCAGTTCCCGGATTTCCTTGAAAATCGTATTCGGCCCAATCACCGCGCCGTATGCCAAGAACGAGTCCACCGCATCGTGGTCGATAGTTAGAGGACAAATCTGCGCTCGTTCGAGCACCTTAACTTCAGAGGCAAAGGCAAATCCCGTCGGCCCCGAGTGATAGTAGAGCGGCTTCATGCCCATGCCGTCGCGGGCCAGCAGAAGATTCCGGCTCCGGCCGTCCCAGAAGGCAAACGCGAACATGCCTTCCAGTTTTCGCAGCGCTTGTTCTCCCCACTGCATCAGTGCCTTGAGCAAAACCTCCGTGTCACCAGAGGTCACGAACCTCATTCCCAGAGCTTCAAGTTCCGCGCGTAACTCGCGGAAGTTGTAAATCTCGCCGTTGAACACCAACCATGAGCCGGTTTCGGCATCATGCATCGGCTGCCGTGAGCCATCGCTAAGGTCGATGATGGAAAGTCGCGTGTGACCCAGAACCAAACTCTTGGTCGGAAGTGGAATCTCGACGCTCCCGCTATCATCGGGACCGCGGTGCCTAGATGCGGACATCATGTCGCGCACCGCCGCCCGCGTCTGCTCGGGCCTGCCGTCGCTCAAGAATCCCATGATTCCGCACATACGCCGCTACACCGCCTCCTTGACGAGCCTTGTCACCAGAAACGATCCCCATCGGCATGTGTTGGTGAGAAAACGACTGAAAGAGTTCGGCACCATATCGACGAGTAAATCTTTGAGTCTTCCCGCCGGCAGCGGGACAAGTTCAGTTTTCTTACCGTAAACGCGAACGTCTTTGACGACGAATAGATCGGAGACCAACTGTTCCCATTCGGAGCGCCTGTAATATCGGGCAATCGCGCCATCCGTCCTGCGCTGGATGCTCGTGTGAAGCGCCGCTGACTTGAAAATCTGGCCCGATAGGATTGCCAATATAGCCCCCTGAACGTAGTACTCCCAGAACGTGCGGTGATACACCATCACCAAAGCTTCGCCGCCGGGTCTGAGAACACGGTGCATCTCTTCGAGGATTTTTCTGGTGTTTGCCGAGTGGTGAATAACGCCCCAAGTCCAAATAAAATCGAAACTGTTATCTGGGAACTGCATCTGCTCGGCGTCCATTCGCAGCACCGTTCCGGCGAGACCAAAGACACGCATTCTCTCTGCGGTGCTCTTAACGGCGTACTCAGTGAGGTCGATTCCTGTGAAAGACCGGGCATGTCTGGCAAGTAGCTGCGCATGGCTGCCGTTGCCGACGCCGATTTCCAGCACTTCTCGCGTTTTGAGAGAGTCAAAGTCGATGAGCCAGTCGAAAGGAATCTTCTTGCAGGGCGCGTACAGCTCTACCGCGTTGAAAAAACGCCGATCAATTTCCGTGTAAAACTCCCTGCTGAACTCTTCGCAGGGAATGCCGTCCTTCCAGTCGTACCGCATGGGGTGGCTTTCCCACCATTCGCGATTGGCATTCTGCCATCCCTGCTGCTCGTTCGGATTCGCCGGAAGCGCGGTGGGCCGGCTGAAACCCTTGGGCAACTCTTCGAGTTCTTTCATGAGCTTCGCCATAGCTGTCATAGCTGTCCACCGGCGTGTACCAACGTCTGTGCGCTCTCGTTCTTGAAGCCGTAGGGCCGCAACAATTCTCGCAGCGAACGGGAGAGCGCATCCTCGGAGAACGTGTCGAGCGCCCATGTCCTCCCTGCCAAACCCATGCGGGCACCAAGCTGGGGATCTTGCAGGATGGCGAGTAGAGCCTCTGCCACCTCGTCGCTCGAATCGGGATCCACCACGAAACCCGTTCGCCCGTGAAGCACGGCCTCGGACGCACCGCCAGACCTGCTGCCCACCACGGGTTTTCCCGCCAGCGCCGCCTCCACGTAGGCGCGCCCAAATCCTTCCCCGCCCACCACGCCCTGCCGTTCCTGTCCTCGACTCGGCAACACGAACACATTGCAGCCGCGATACAGTTCGGCCAATTCGGCATCGGGAATCTCGCCGGCGAAGGTAACGTTCTGGGCCACACCCGTTTCAACCGCCAGACTCTCCAATTCACCCCTTATCTCGCCGTCACCGACCACCACGTACCGCAAGTCGGGCAGTACCTTTAGGACTCTCGGCAACGCTCGAATCACCGTGTCCACACCCTTGAACTCGTTCCCTCGAACTAAAGCACAAACAGACAGCACAACCGGGCCGCCCTTCTTGAGCTTCGCAGTGGAAGCGCTCGCCGGCTCTTGCGACACCAGCAGCTTGGCGAAGGAATTTGGAATCGCGTTATACACCACCTTCACTCGCGAACTACGGATGCTGTCCATTTTCTGAACTACGTCCGCGGTGTAGTGACTGACCGGCAGAATAACATCGGCATTTCTTAAAGCAGCGTGCCTCCACCGCGACGTGCCCCACCAAATTTCAACGCCGTGACATGCCACCCAATACGGAGTCCCAAAAACCAGCTTCATCATCGCTGCCACTGGCGCCAGGGCAACGTGGTTCGCAATGACAAGGTCATATCCCCTTACTCCCACCCGCGCAGCTTTGGCCATGAAATGCATTCTGGATAAGGCTCCGGCTCGTGGGCGGCTGCTGACCATTCCCAACAGCCGGAACTCACTCGGGCGATTTCCCGAGTGGCCCCAATCGAAAAAACACAGGACATCCACATTTTCCGGGCCGAGCATGGTGCCAAGCGACGAAGCCAGCGTGGAGGTGTATCTCGCGATCCCGCCCCGCGTAAAGATATCCGTCGCCAGAACCAGGATCTTCATGCGCCGGTGTCCTCCTCGTTTCTCAACCAGTGCATCACGTTGCCACAATTTTCCGGGGCCCGTGATGTTGATTGTCCAACCGGGAAGGTTGCCATTAGGGCCCTAGGAGCGCTCCATAGTGTGATCGAAGCCCAGCGTAAAATCGGCATTGCGGCGGTGGGCCAAGGCGATCAACGCCGCAGCCAAAACGAAAACTACCAGCGTCTGAATAAACGTAGCTACGGAATTATCGAAGTCGCGCTCCACCGACATGGCACACTGGGTTGCGACCTCCACCGTGATGGCTGCTCCGCAAAACGCTGGCAGATGTGTTTTCCATCCATCCACCAATCCCAGGATGCCTCCAAAAATCAACGCGCCCAGCGCGATGTAGAGCACGCCGCCCGCGTCGTAGAGGTCGCCGGGCATCGAGGGTGCAATCGAAGCACCGGAAGTCGCGCGCGTCACCGGATCGTCATATGCCCAGATCCGCGTCCCGAAATTCATTCCTGCATTTGCAGCACTCTTGCCGCTGTAGATGAACCGTGGAACAAATCCGCGCAGGAAGGGCGACACCAGCACATTCCGCCCCGAGTGAGGCTCTAGGGCCGGGACCAGTGACACCGTCAGCAACATGGAGTCAAAGCCGTGGAAGCGGTGCATAGGCTCGTCCCAGGTTCCGGTCACCCAATCCACAAAGCTCGCTCGACGGAACTCGCGTGCGACTTCCTCGGGACGAACGTTCTCCCACTTGATGCGCCGATAGGAACTGACAAGGGAGCTCAGAATTAACAAACAAACCAAGCCCACCGGTACCGTCTTTCGCAGCGGAGGCCGCTGGCCCGCGAACAAGGCCGCAATCAAGGGAATCAACAGAATGGGCGCCAGGTTCTCGCGATAAGGGCTGCAGTACCCGCGCACTAGCGCCGGCAGCAGCACGATCAAGTGGACGCTCCCAATCCGCCACTTGGGTCCGGACTGACGGAAGTGGTCCCACCATACAATCGCAGCCGGCGCCACGTACAAGCTCGCCAGCAGCGACAGCGGCGTAATCAACGCGAGCGGCACGTGCTGCCCTTCCGTCAAATAGAAAGCCACGGAAGCCAGCAAAGCCACGGGAACAGCCGCCGCATAAGCGAAGCCGAGCGTGAACACGCGCGCCATGCCCAGCGGCCCCGCTCCCTTGCGCCGAACCGCGAACCCATAAGCCAGCGCCACCATCAGCCAGAACAGCCCGCAGTAGGCGAGCGTCGCGTTTACCGTATCCACTGTCTGCGCGACCAGGCGCGGAGTGCCGTTTCCCCATTCCACCGCGTTGTACGACAACATCAGGAAACGCAGCAGGATATCCAGTCCGAAATCGAGCCACACGATCCCATACAGCGACTTCAGCAGCGATGGCCATCCTTCGCGCACCCAGCCCGGCACAAGCCTGACCGACATCACCCAGCAGGCTGTCATGCCCGCCAAGATGAGCCAGGTAACAAGGTTGGTTTGTAAGCCTGCAAATCCCGGCATGGCCTTCTCTCTCGTCGTACACAAGTCCTGCGACCCAGCCAACCGCCGTGGGGACACAGCGTTAAGTGACCAGCTCGAATCGCTGGTTTTTCCCTAGGCGACGAAAGGATCGGACGTGGCTGACTCAACTCGGGTCAGAGTCGAACCTAGGAGGAGGTACTGCCCCGGGTTTTGGCTAAGTTTACTGGTATGTTTCCGGTTGGTCAATGGGAATACTCGCAGTTTACTGAGTGTCACAATTCTACTTTTCAGCTCTATAGGCCATCGTCATTTGGGCAAATAATTGCACTTTGCGCATAGTGCCAAGCATCACTGCCGACGACACGAACCAGCGCGCCGCAGTCCGCACCCCAGGGGCCATCGCAATGGATTCCACGCCCTTGTACATCCCGAAGAATCGTTTGGCCGGGACGAACCCCGCTCTGATCAGAAGCCTATCCAAGGTTGCCGGGACGAAGTGATTGATATGTTCCCCGAGATCGAGCTCTGGCCAGCGATGGTGCAGGCTGCCGCGCAACGAAACTACGGCATTATTCGGAACATCAATCAGCAGCGGCCGCCTGGTTTCAATATGCGTTTCAGCTGGCCAAGCAATGCGAAGGGTTCATTCACGTGCTCCAGCACATTCATCAACGTGACCACGTGGGCCTGACATGGGGAATGACCGAATCAGCATGTCGTGCCGCAATTCATCAACAGGCTGATAAAATTAGCGGCAGAGAAGTCCGAAGAAGTGATAGATTTCCCAATACATCGCTCTGGTCAACAAACCAGAGCATTTGCCTAACTGCGGGAGATGAATCAGTGCGTGATTGAGCGGTAGAGCAAGGAGCGTCAGAGCTAGGGTAGGTACAGACGGAGTTAAGTAGGTTGTAGGCGGCGTGCAGCAGCAACTGGAAGGCGTTGGCCAGGAAGCGATGACCATAGAAACATCAAGGGGAGACTCAGTGAACGTCGCATTAGGCTATTTGAACATCAGTGCTCAGGGAAAGAAATATGTCAACGACTGCTTAGATAGTAACAGGCTATCCCGTGGAAAATACACGACACAGTTCGAAAATCAATTTGCCCAACTTCATCAAGTCAAGCATGGAGTATTCTGCAACAGCGGAACGAGTGCTCTGCAGATAGCGCTTGCAGCCCTTAAGGAGCGCTACGGATACCAAGATGGGGATGAAGTTCTAGTTCCAGCCATCACATTTGTGGCTACGTCAAACATTGTGCTGCAGAATAACATGAAGCCTGTATTTGTGGATGTGGACCCACGCACGTTCAATATGGACCCGCAACTCATAGAACAGTCCATAACCCCCAGAACTCGGGTTATTATACCTGTGCACTTGCTAGGTCTGCCGTGTGCCATGGACAGGATTATGCCGATAGCGAGGCAGTATGGCCTTCAGGTGATCGAAGATTCCTGCGAAACTATGTTTGCTGGAGTCAATGGAAAATCCGTAGGCAGCTTCGGTGATATGGCGTGCTTCTCTACGTATGTTGCGCACCTCATAGTAGGTGGTGTCGGTGGACTGGTTACTACGGATGATGCAGGTCTGGCTGAAATGTGCCGTAGCCTGCTGTCTCACGGTAGGGATCCCCTTTATCTCAGCATAGATGACTACGATAACACCAGTGACGACAAATTGAAGCAGATCATGAAGGCTAGATACAAATTTGATCGGTTAGGGTACTCCTACAGATGCACAGAGATTGAGGCAGCAATTGCACTATCAGAGTTGGAGTGCTGGGAAGAGAACATCGCGCGTAGACGACATAACGCGGGGCTTTTGACGAGCAAACTGCAGAAGTTTGATAAATTCTTGCAATTTCCGTTCATACCACAGGGCTTGGAACACTCATTCATGATGTACCCTCTGGCGGTCAAGTCCGGAGTTGACAGAGAAGCATTGATGTTGTTCTTGGAGAAGCATGGTATCGAGACTAGATACCTGTTTCCGCTACTGAACCAACCCGTATACCTCAAGCTTTTCTCAGGACGAGCTAGTGATTGCCCCGTAGCTCAACATATTGAAACGCACGGACTTTTGTTGGGAATTCATCAAGGAATAACAGACTCGGATATCCAATTCGTTGCGGATACATTTGCAGCATACTTAGGAAAGTGTAGTACACCGCTGTAGAACTGGACACGGGAGTTAGCCTGGAATGTGCCGCTGCTCATATCCATTTTGCTAGACTTGCAACCACTTCCTCCGCTAACCGCGGAAGCCAGCAAAGCCGCCGGAATAGCCGCCGAATAAGCGAAGCCGAGTGTGAACACGCGCGCCATGGCACACACAGCGTTAAGTGACCAGCTCGAATCGCTGGTTTTTCCCTAGGCGACGAAAGGATCGGACGTGGCTGAGGTCAGGGTCGAACCTAGGAAGAGGTACTGCCCCGAGTTTTCGCTAGGTTTACTGATATGTTTCCAGCTGGTCAATGTGAATACTCGTGAATACTCGGGGAATACTCGTAGTATTCCGGGTGCCAGATTCTACTTTTCAGCTCTATAGGCCATCGTCATGTGGGCAAATAGTTGCACTTTGCGCATGGTTGCGAGCATCACTGTCGACGACACGAACCAGCGCGCCGCAGTCCCCATTCCTGCACTGGCGCTATAATGACGCGCAGCATGGGCGTAATTCGATCTCTCCTGAGGACAGTCGGCTCTCCACTCTACATCGGCTTTTGCTCATGGAAGCCCATAAAGGACAGGATCGCGCCTCACCTGAGACAGTTTAGTGGCTGCCTATATAGCCCGCGCGGCACGGGATTCAGCTCCGAGCACACTCTGCGTCGTCTTCATCGAATCAATGCCATCCGCGGAAAAGACGCTCTGGTTGTCGGCGCTCACCACGGTGCCGAATTGCCTCCGGGGTGGTTGAGGTACTCGCCGCGGAAAATAGTGGCGATCGACATCATCCCCTGGCCCCAGGAGTGGGGCCGCATCCGCCAACGCCATCCGCAAATCAGTTTCGCTGGGATGGACGCCATGTCTCTTGGATTCGCCAACTCCATCTTCGACCTCATCTACAGTCAAGCTGTCCTTGAACACATCACAGACGTGGACAGATTCTTCGCAGAGTCAGCTCGCGTTCTCCGACGAGGTGGAGTATTCCACGCAGATTTCGGCCCGCTTTGGCACACTTGGGGAGGGCCCCATGTTGGCGCTCTAGAATTCGACCACCTATTAATGCCTTGGAGTGAATACCTCACTAAGGCGAAGGCGGTTGGCAACGGCTGGGAATTCTGGTTGGAGAAAGATCTTTTCAATCGTCTGCGATTGGAAGACTATTTGGAGCCGTTTCGGAACTACTTCGAAGTCAAGACCCTTCTCGTGATCGGCAGCCCGGAAGCAAAGAGGTTCAAGAGAACTCACCCAGCGGACTGGGACCAGCTTCGCTCCCAGCACTCGGAATCCGACCTGATGGTACGCTTGGTCTCTCTGACAGGTACACGCAAGTGAAATCTCCAAGAAAAGACCCGCGCCCGCTATAATTCCCGCTCCGAATGGAAGTCGTGCAAACATGCGACGCTTGCGGCGCTGCTCTTGGCGGGCGCCGCGTCGAGGGGATGGCCGAGGTCAGTCTGATCCAATGCGGCTGCGGCCTCGTCATCACCTCGCCGCGACCCGCACCCGACGAGTTGGGTCAATACTATCCTCCAACGTACTATTCCTACCTCCCAAAAGCACCGACTCGTAAGGCTCAAATCTTAGGCAAGTTGCGGGTCTACAAGGGCGGATATCCGGCGAAGGACGGCTTTCTCGGGCGGCTGTTCTGGAATGCGGCCGCATCTCTATTTGGAAACTTCTTCCTCTTCTATCTGCCTTACCGCGGGTCGGGAAAACATTTACTGGAAGTTGGTTGTGGAACCGGGGCCGACCTGGATTGGGCCCAACAACTAGGCTGGGACGTTCACGGCTTGGAGCTCAACGAAAGTGCTGTCGAGTTCGCGAAAACACAGGGCCTTGACGTAAACTGCTCGACGTTCGAGAACGCGAATCTGTCGGCCAATTCGTTCGATTGCATCATCATGAGCCAGGTGCTGGAACACCTGTACTCGCCGAGGCTTGCGCTCCAACGATGTCACCAACTTCTGCGTCCGGGCGGATTGCTCTTAATTGCCGTGCCAAAATTCGATAGCTGGACCAGGCACGCACTAGGAAACTTCTGGCACAATCTCCAATTCCCCATCCACCTGTACCACTTCAACCAGCCAGTGCTGGGGCGAATGGTTCACGATGCCGGGTTTCGAGTACGAGAAGTACGGTTGAGTTCCAGACTTCTAAGTCTTTCTCACGCGCTTAAGACCATGAAACAATTTCATCTCCTCAGACGTGTGTTCACCCGGCCTCAGGGGACACTCAGCGACGTGATGCTCATCGTAGCGGAGAAACCTTAGACTCCCACCGACATCACTAGCTTGGTGGACCTGCTGCCAGAATTCCTCGCAGCCGCGCCTGGTTCGCCTGAAAGTCCCCGATCTCGGCCGCGGAAGCTGAAGGCAGGAGTCGCTCGTCAATTTTGCCAGCAGCCAGTCCCCGCAACATGGCGCCGGCCAATCCCCGCAGCCGTACCGTGTCGAACATCGCGACACACGAGCCGGGATAAAGGCGCGCATTGAGTTGACTGTTGTCGCTGAAAATTCCGGGACGCCTCAGCGCCGCCGCCAAGAAAGTGATCCGCCCCAGAACGCTGCCCGACGTCAAATTGATGACGCCGTCGCATTCTGCCAAGAAACGCACAAAAGACCGGTAGCTGCGCTTCCCTTCCAGCACAAACGGCAATCCTTTAGCGAATTCCGACGACTTGTATATTTCGATATCGGTCGAGTTATAGATGAAAGTATGAAACGTAATTTTGTCGCGCAGAACCTCAGGCAGTTCCTGCCAAACATCGAGCAGCACTCCCTTCAGCACAAACGGATGGTTCTGCACAATGTCGTGAAAACTCATCGGAGCCTGCACCAGAATCTTGTGCCGCCCAGAGTCTCGGCCCGAGCCAAGTCCCAGCCTCTGCGTAGCCGCCAGATCGTAGGGCCAGGGAATGACCGCAGCCCGCTCCCGTCCGATAAGCCCATCGCAAAAGGTCTTGAGTTCCGGAGAATACGCCCACACATGCCCCGCTCCTCGCAGAATACGCTGCACCCGCCGCAGTCTTTCGTCGGTCAGGTCGCGCGAAAGAATCGCCGGCGGCCCCGGGATCACAGCCACCGGTGGATTTCCCGGTTCGACCAGCGCTTCCAGGTAGCGAAGTTGACTTTCCGAAGCGCCGAGCTCGGCCATGATCAGGTCGTATTTCCCTGCTGGAACTTTTTCGTTCTCGAGCAGAAAGTCGAAGCCGTCGGAGAGCATCAGAGCCAGACAGTACACGTCCGGGTAAACGACGCCCTCGAGGCGCATCTCGAAATACTTCGCCACCAGCCGCTGCTTGCGCCACCATTGCCTCTGATGGCTAACGAACGCGATGCGTAGGCCGCTCAAGTCGCCACGCTCCTGGGGCCGACTGCAGCGGGGAGACGGAGTCCGCACTCGCGCAACACTTGCGCCGCTCGCACATCGTATGTCTGCTCCGCCGCCAGCCGCGCCGCGTTAAGCCGGATGCGCGCACGCAACTCGGGATCAGCTAACAACCCGTCAATCTTGTCGTCGATCTCCGCCGGCGAGCGATAGTAAACCGCCGCTTGATTCTCCGGAAAGAATTCGTGCTGCTCCGGCGAGTAGCGGGCCAGCATGACGCCTCCGCTGCCCGGAACCTCAAATGTGCGCATGTTGGGTCCGCCGAGATTTTCTGCGTTGAGTACATTCAACGACACCGCGGCCCTGGCATAAATGTCGCCGACCGCGCTGCCCCAAACTGGCGGGTGCGCTCGATGCTGGCCCGACAGCGTTCTCCACTTTTGCGGCCAGTTGCCGCCCCAGATCGCGATCGTGTGTTTCCGGATCGCCGCGACTTCCCCGCAGCGGAAACGCGTGTAAGTGGCGACGAAAGCGACATCGTGAGTAAGATGGCACGCGTCGCAATGCAATCCCTCAGCGACGGATTGCGGACGGGAAATTTCCGGATCGACCGCAAACGGCAGATATTTGGCCTCGACGCCGTCGCGCCGGAGCCGCTCCACCAAGCTGCGCTCCCACATCCAGACAATGCTGTACTGCCGCAGCACTTCGATCAGATCGCGGCGCAGCGCGGAAGCTTCCCGCGGATCCCAGCGGATGCCGATGTAGGGATGATCCGGATAATGGTTCACGAACGGAACGCCGACAGATTTCCGAATCTGCAGAATCGTTTCGGGATGAAAGAACGAACACTTCACGGCGAAGATGAGCGCCGGACGAACCCGCTGGGCGACTTCGACCGCCTCGCGATTGACCGCATTCCACAGGGACGATCGCAAGGCACGGCGGAGAATGCAATTGCCGGTAAAGCGGCTCGCCCGCATCTGCGCCCGCTCGGAATCAAACCGGACCACCTCCATCCCTAGTCGCTCGAACGCCCGTGCATAGCTTTCAGGGAGAGCACCTACGTTCGTCGGTCCGATTACGAGCACTTTGTTGTTCATTTGTGAAGAGGGTCACCGCCGCGCGAAGCAGCGTGCCTTATCAGCACGCTATCACGACGTAGAACTGCTTCCGCACTGGAGATAGAGAAGTCTCGCACAAAGGTGGCACGGGCATGAACACCAATCTGTTCCCGGAGAGAAGCGTCGCACAACAATGAGACGACTGCTGCGGCGAACCTGTCGGGAGCGCTACGGACAAGCATATCCTTGTTGTCGGCGATCACGAGGCCATCTACGATTTCTGGCGAAGCCACGATAGCTTTACCGCGCGCCATCGCCTCGATGACTTTCAGCGGCACGCCGCCACGTATGAATACGGGAAGGGCGAGAACGGCACAGTCGTCCATGAACCGGCCAGAATCCGCGACCTGACCGAGCACTTCGACGTTTTTCAGAGTGTTCAGCTTGGCCGCCGCCTCAGTGGGCATGCCGGCCCCTGCGATCCGAAGAATAGCATTCGGGCACCGCTCGAGCACTCGGGGGAAAACTTGCTCCGCCAGAAAAAGTGCCGCGTGCAGATTAGGAGTGAAAGAGTACGTGCCGATGAACCCAACAACCGGTTCTTTGGCTGCAGTTGCAGGCTGAATCGCATTCTCATCGAGGCTGTTGGGAACGACAAGTACACGGACATCAGGAGAAATACGGCGAAACTCTTCGGCCTCGGCGACTGAGGTCGTCCATAGCTCGCTGCATTCTTTCAGAAAGATTCGCTCCTGCGTCCGAGAAGCCAGATAATTCGCATAAAGTCCGACCGGGCCCCCACGCCCTTTGAGGTTTTTCAAAAACGAAGCCGTAAGGTTGGTGAGCACGTCGGCAGCATCAATGATTACCCCAAATCCCTGAGACTGGAGCCCGACGGTGTAGTGCATGAGCATCGACGGCAGGATGACGAAATCGGCCCTGACCCTTCGCGCCTCGGCCGGAACAATTTCAGCCGCGCCGATGCGATCGTAGGACGTGGAGAACGGATAACGCTTGCCTGGAAGCCCGAGCGCGCCCCGCACCAGGAAATCGATCTTGTGCCCGATGAGCGAACCTGTGGAGAAATCGCTGTGCGGAAATCTGCGGCCGCCGTGATGAACTTCATCGCAGATCTGCGCCAAAGGAGTGGACTCGGCCGGCACCGGTTCGCGGCCTTCGGTCGAAAAATAGAGCAGCGCGCTGTAACAGCCGAGCCGATGGACGAGTTCCAGGTTGCTTACCATCCTGAGGTGCAGACCCGTCGTGGGCGGGAAGGGGAAGTCAGGAAGGACAGTAAGAACCCGAACCGCGCTGCTGGTTGGCGATGCACTACGCTCTTTTTCTGTGACAGGCATGGAGTTATTTCTTGAGGTCATGGCGTCGCGCCAGCAGGATTCCGCAGCCTTCCATTTTCGATGGATGAACGGTAATTTCGTGTGTCGGACCGAGGACGCGGCGCAACAGATCGAGCGTCCCTGGCACGATATGGTCGTGATACTCCATCGCGATGCGCTTGAATCGGGCGAGCACGTCCGGCGAAGCAGCGGCAAAGACGTTATGCTCGGAACCCTCTATATCAATTTTGAGGAAATCGATCTCCTGGGCATGGGCAAGATCGAACAACCCCCCGAGAGGGATCACCGGCGTACCGTCCGCCGCGGACGAATCCACTCGCAGCACGTGATCGAGGGAACGAAAACCTACCGCTTGCATGTGCCCCCTGCCAAAAGCTGCTCCCAGAGCCACTTCGCAGCAGGTTACAGTTTTCGGACACGCTCGCGCTACATTGGCTTCGAGATACTTGAAGTTTTCCGCGAACGGTTCGAGTGCAATCACCCGGCATCGGCGGTTCTGCCGCGCCATCTGAATAGCGAAGATTCCGACATTGGCGCCGGCGTCGATAATCACGTCTCCGTTGGCGGGACGATAGAATCCCGCGGTGTAGGCATGTTCCAGCCACAATTCGACGATTGCCTCCAACAGTCCTCCCTGCCCTGGAGGGTGCGAGATGCGCATGCCGTCCCAAAGCACAACTTCCTCGCATGGCCCGCCGGCGCGCATCCGCTGGACCAGGGTGCGGCCATTGCGAAAATGCAGCATCAGCGAGGCCATCTGGAGAACGCTTTTCAGATACATATTTCCAACACTTCAAAGAGACGCGTGGGGATGAGCCTTGGGGGCGGCGATCGTCTACTGAGACATCATCTGCTGGTAAACAGAAAGCATTTTATCAACCACTGGGCGTGGCGAGTAGCGCTCTTCGATCAAATGCCTCGCTGCGTCACGCATCTGCTGCCGTTCCTCGGATTTTTCCAGTAGACGGCAAACTTTGCCGGCCAGTTCTTCGTCGGTTTCGGCAACCCAACATTCGCGTCCATTCTGATAATCGATGCCCTCGACACCTTCCCACGTAGTAACCACGGGCACGCCATAGGCCATCGCTTCCATCACTTTGACTTTCATTCCGCTGCCTCGCGAAGGCGCATAGACCATGACCGCGGCTTTGGAGAAGAAGTCGGATGGATGCGCCAGGTTTTCCGCCAGCGTGAGATCTTGCCGCGACGAATATTTTTGCAAATATTTAGCGGCGTTCCAGCCCGCAATATAAAGCTTCGCCTGGGGGAAACCCTGCTTCACCAGAGGCCAAATGCGGGTGATCAGGCGCTCCGCCGCGGAACGGGAGGGTTCCCAGTGCATGGAGCCAATCAATCCGACAACGGGCTCCTGCGCAGGCGGTTGCATGATATACAACGCGGTATCTAAGGCGAAAGGTACGACCCAATAATGGCCCTTTGGATTGATCGATTCCGCCATCTCCTTCAGCCGCGGCGTGAGCAGACGAACATCGTGAATGCCGTGGAGCAGATGGCGCGTGGCGCGGCGCGCCTGCCACAGCGCCTTGTAATCGCGGAATCCCATGTTTTCCTTTTCGGCCCAATCGATGACGTCGAAGAAGTGTACGTTGAGCAGCGCTCGCGGCACACCCATGCCGAGCCAGCCTGTGGACATCTGTTCGAGGTGCAGCACGTCATAGCCTTTTGCCAATTCCCCCTGCAACAGACAGGTCAAAGCCGAGTCCTGAAGCATTTCGCTGCGCGGCCGCACCAGGTTGTGCCATTTGCGCCGCAGCGCAACTGCATCCACTTGGAGGCGATGACAGTGCAGCGTGAGTTGACCGCTGTGCCGCAACAGCCACTTTTTCGTTTCGGAAACGCGTTCGTCCGGCTCCTCAGTCGCAGCCAGCGCAACGACTTCATGACCGCGCGCCAGTAATTCAGTAATCAAAACGTAAAACCAGCGCGCGGAGGTGTTGCCGAACGGATGAGGCACGGCGGGAGTGACGACGATGATCCTCACTGGTGCTGCTCCGGGATTGCGGCAGCAACGTGATTGCGGTTCTGTGCAATGTCATCATGCCGGCCGAGCAATTCCAGGTACACTCGCAACGTCTGCTCAGCGGCCTTGCGCCACGAGAAGAAGCTGGCACGCTGGCGGCCTTTTTCGGCGAGTGCGCTCCACAAAGCGGGATCGCCAACAAGTCGTGCCATCTGCCGGGCGATTGAATCTGGATCCTCTGGATCGAAAAGCAGACCGCTGCCGTCGAGAACTTCCGGGAGGCTCGTGGTTCCAGAAGCAAGGACGGGCACTCCGGAAGCCATGGCTTCGACGAGCTGTAGCCCAAAACCTTCGTAGCGCGAAGGATATACAAACGCAAGCGCACCCTGATACATCGCGGGCAAGTCTTCGTCGGCAATCGTGCCGGGGCAGAGGACCCGCTGGGATAGACCTAGCACGCTGATTTTCTGGGCGACATCCGCAAAGTCCCATTTGTGCTCACCCGCCAGAACCAGCGGCAAGAAGCTGTTCGGCAGCCGGGCAAAAGCTTCTACCAACGCGCTGACATTTTTTTTCTTATCGAATCCGCCGAGAAAAAGAAAATATTTGGGCGGCAAGTGATATTTATCTCGAACGCGGGCAATTTGTTCTGCGGGCAGGATCTTATAGAAGCGCCGGTTGGCCGCGTTGTAGATCACCACGACGCGATCCGGGGCCAGACCATGAAACCGGCAAATGTCCTGCTTCGAGAAGTTTGAGACAGTGATGTATTTGTCGGCACTGTGTCGGCAGACAAAATCCGCATATGTTTTCCGCCAACGGCCGCGCCAGTGCTCTTCCCCACAATATTCAGGGAGGCGATCAATAATGTCATGGCAGGTTAGGACGTACTTGCAGGCACGCCGGTAGGGGAGCCCGCGGTTCGCAGTGGCGTGGAAAACATCGATGCACGTCTGTCGCAGGTGCTTCGGGAGTTCGACCTGCTCCCACAGAATCTCTCTCCGCGCCTCGAAGACCACAGGCTTGATTTTCAATTCGGCGAGAAATTCTGGAGCAATCGGACCCGGCGAAAACGAATACAAGTCAATGTTGTCGCCTGCGATCTCCCGCATCGCTCGAAACAGTTCCACGGTATGGCGCGCGAAACCACGCATCTCGTAGTGCATCAAGATGCGGCCGTCGAAACCAATACGAATCAAGGGACTTCCTCGTGTGGCAAAAGTTTATCTTAAGCTGAATGCACGGCGGCGTGGCACGCAGTGCAGAGCGTGACCAAGTTCTCCTCGGAGTCAGCTCCCAAATGGCTGCGGAATTTCCTGTGGTGCACCTCAAGATTCGACATCGTGCCACAGGATTGACACCGCCAGTCGTCGCGACGCAAGATCTGCTGGCGCAGATTTTCATACGACACTGGGTCCAGCCTTGAGAAGGCGGCTTTGGGGCGAATCATTCTCAGGACGCCTTCTCACGCAGGTTGTCGAGGAAAGCCTGCTGCTGTTCGCCGGGCAAGAACTTGTAGTAGCGTGAGAGCGAGTGGAGCAGGATTTCCGGGTTGCCATTGTCCAGGTGGGCGCCCGCGAGGAAGTCGGCACAGATCATCTCGAGACAGTAACCGCGCGATTTGTCCGTACCTAGCATTAGGGCCGCCGTCTCGATCGCCTGCTCGATCACCGGAGTCTGACTCTTGTAGACCTTGAAGTAGATCAGTTCCGACGGTTCCTCTTCCCTTCCTGTCAGTTCCTTCTCCACCTCCCGCCGGAAGTCTTCCTTCGGCAGGGCGCGGGCTTTGTGCAACCAGGTTGCACAATCGAAGTCCTGACCGTCCCGGCGGGCGATCTTTGCCAGTTCCAGCCCTTTCGTCCATCCCACTTCCTTCAGATCCTTCCGCGCCTGCGGCGGCAGATGCTCGTGAATCGACATCAGGTAATACGCTTTCCTTCGCGATTCCGGGAACCGCCTCGCCAGGAACTCGTCAAACGACTTCAGATTCTCCAGCCTCCAGTACTGTCCCGCCCGCACCTCGCACAGATACCTGCCCAGGTCGACAAAGCGGGTGTCGCGCTCTGCCTCTTTCTGCCGTTCCCACGCCAGGATCTCGTCGATCTTGGTGAGGACGAACAGGGCGCGCTTGCGATTGAGCTGGGGCGGCATCGGCGGATACCTAGTAAACAAGTTCGTCAAACAGACCAAGATCGACTCCTGGCTTGCGCACCAGTCCGGCCTCGATCAGGTCGGGCTTATCGAGGCAAAGCCCGAGGAAGGGGCAGGTTGTGCAAGGATTCTGCGGAAAGCGGATGCCGCTGTGGGGCAGAAATAGTCCCGACTCGATTCGACGGGTCGTGTCTTCGACCAGGGTGGCGAACTCCTGGCGTTGCTCATCTGAAATGGTGGCCCGGAGGTAATGAACTTCGACCAGACGCTTGCGGACGAACACGACCTGGGCGACTTCGTCGATGCCGGTCATCCAGGAATAACAGACGAGTTGCGGATCGAGGGCCGAAATCCCGGCCGGCTCTTCCGGATATCGGGCCGAGGTAGTCTTCCATTCCAGGACGCAAGGCGTGCCGTCGAGTTCACCAATGGCATCGATGTAGGCGACGAAATCATTGCCGGAAGCCAAGGTCCGATTGAACTGAATCTGCTGGTTTGACATAGGCTGCCGAATTTGGATGCGACCGTCCTGAGCGAAGCGCTCGAGTAACTGGACGCCCTGTTGCAGCATGCGATCCCAAGTGTCATTCCCCGAGTAGGTGAGACCCATGTCCTTGCACGGGCCCCACTGCTCGAACAGCACAGCCTCCGGGTCTTCCCGGCGAAAAAAGGCGGCGACGGCCTGTTCGACGGCTCGGCCAAAGAGCATGGCGGCACGTGTGTCTTTTTCTTGCCAGCCGTCGAGGTAGCGGTGCCGGTAGCGGCGCGGGCAGCTCAGGTATTGACTGATCTGGGTGTAGGAGTAGGTCATCGGGTGGCCTCCGCGGTTTGGGAGCGAAGAACGCTCATTGCCGGGGCTGTGGACAGTTCTTCCCACTGGCTGGCGGGAGCGAAGCCGTCGAGGTTGATGAGCGAAATGCCGTTGATCACGGTGTGGCTGATCTTGACGACGCCGCGGAGTCCGGGCAGGGCCTTCTCGTCGACCTGCTCGTGGGCGAGAAGTTCCGGGTCATATAGGAAGTCCCGCAGGAACCAGCCGAGCTTCCACATCGCCTTCTGGGTGCAGTAGAGCCGGCCGACGATGGGCTGCCCGGCCAAGCTGCGGGGCTCGATAACAGAGAGTCGAAGGACGTAGAACGGTTTATGGGCGTGCCAGCGAAACTGGGCGCCATCAACCCGCACCAGGAAGACCCCGTCGGGAATTTCCGGACGAGCACCACGGGCAGTTTCGGCGAGGCCAGGAACTTGGCGTTTCATGCGACCACCTCCTGCTTCGGGCGCGAGTAGCTGTTGAGTTGGCAGACGAGGGCATTGCGGTCCTTCTCGGCCCAGTCGGCCAGTTGCTGAACGAAGTTCTCAACCTGTTCGCGGCTGGCATCTTGGAGTGTCTTCGTGCCACAGAAGTCGACGGCATAGGCCTTGACCAGTTCGGGATCGAGTTTGTGTTGGCGGATGATCTGGCAGAGACGATCGCGGACCTTAGGGCCGCCGCCGTTCCCATTGCCGTTAGTGTTCTGTGGCGGAAGCTTCTTATCTAGACTCGGGCTTGTCCCGATTTCCTCGACCGAGCAGATGCCGATGCCGTAGGCCTTGCGGAGGGCGCGATTGACGGCTCGTGTCTCGGCCACGCGCATCTCGGCGCCGCGGACGAGCGAGGAGACGTTGGAGGGATCGGCATCGCCGTATCCCACAAAGCCGGAGGATCCCTTGGACGGGAAGACTGTCGCCTTGAGGACGAACCGATTCGCTCCTGAATCGCATAGCGAATCGACGGCTTCGACATGAATGCCGCTACATCTCTTGCGACGCGCCAGCCCAATTAGACCTGTGTGGGTGACGTACCAACCGTTCTGTAGGTAGATCAAATCACCGGCACCCACTGAGAAATCGTGCTGCGTCGCAATTTCCCTTAGCCGAGTGAGAGCTTCCCGAGAGAGGTTGGTCCAAATCTTTCGAGCCGTGCGGATGCTCGTCCGTACTGCGGTTTTCCTTGGCATGATGCCCCCTTGATCCGTTTTTTATACTTAGGCGCCTATGTATATTACCGCTCTCTTTATACATAAGCGCCTAAGTATATGTCAAGAACTTTGTGATTGATTTCAGCAGTTCGGAAGATTAGCTTTTACATCATCAAATGGCTAAGAAGAAGAATCCAAATGCCGTGGCCCTGGGAAAACTGGGCGGCTCGAAGGGCGGTAAGATCCGGGCGGCTAAGCTTACTCCGGAAAAGAGACGCGAGATTGCGCGGAAGGCCGTACTCGCCCGGTGGGCCAAAGCCCGAGCAAAGACCCCGCAGATGGACCCGCAAGACAAAGCCTGATCCGCTGAAATTCCGCCAAATTCGGGCCGGGACCTGGACCTTGCCCTGTTTTGAAGTGCAAATCCAGCCAGTGCTGTGCGTCCCTCAATCAGGTGGACTGCCTTTTTGTTTAATGGTCCGAAAGTAACCTGAAGGCTCTTTTCCCGCAGTGCACGCATTACAATTATTCTTACGGCGAAGGAACAGCGAACACTCCGCATGGGAGGAACACGGCCAATGGCGCCACAGCTAGACGAAGAGAATCAGTCCGAGAATCGGCGTCCCCCAGAAGCATCTGAAGTTGTGGACAAACAAGCTGACAAAGAGTACGCCGACCTCCTCGTCGCCGATATCGACGAGCGCCTCCAAATAATTAGCCGACTCAAGGCATATGCGAGAGAACACGAGGAACTCGAATTGGCCGCGGAGGCGCGCAGCTTCAGCTTGCCACCCGCAGATGCAACCGACAAACTCCTCCGCTATGAAGCTCACTGGACAGGCAGCTTTATCGCGCCATGGACCAACTTGAGCGTCTACAGAGGCAGCGCCGAGGAGAAAATGTGCCGCCTCCCCTCAACATTAATCTGGGGAGAAGGAGATAACATTTGCGATTCGTGGTAACGTCAGCCCCGTCGTGTAAATCGACGGTTCACGTGGACGACCCGGGAACCTGTACCGGCGCTTTCCTTTTGCCAATGACGACGATGCCGTGCGCGTAGTCAACGCTCAATAAGTAGCAGAGGATACGCATGGCCAGAAATCTCAGCCTAGCAAGGCCCTTTGGCCATGCGCCATAGCGCACGCGAAACGCTTCGATGCTGTAACCTCGCACGACAAAATCCGCCGCCAGATCGGCTAATGGATATTGCTGCACATGTCCGGGGTCGCCGGCCCACATGGGGACAACGCAAAGGGGATTCGGTGTGCCGATTATCAATGTGCCGCCCGGTTCCAGCAGCCTTTCGAACTCGTCCATCAAATCGACGTAGTCGTTGAGAGACATGTGTTCAACAACCTCAAGGCACAGAATCGCGTCGAACTTGCCTGTCACTTGAGAGATTGACGAATATTCGTGCTCATCCTCGGCGGACATGTCGAGGGTTTCATAGCGACCCTTAAAACCAGCGGACACAAATTTTCCTTTGAGCCGCTTGTCGCCCGCGCCGTAATCCAAGAGCCGACTTGCATGCTTGATGCGGTTGAAGATCGCCTGCTCCATTTCGTTGAGCTGCACGCAATCCTCGCAGGAAAGGCACCGCGCCCTTAGGGTCCGGTACATGACGTCGCGCGCCTGATGTCTCGCCCAGTAATTGCGGTACCACTTGTCCACATCCGACACAGTTTTGAACTCCCCTTCGACGGTATCGCCTATGCTGGACTAGGCCTTGCTTCTATAGATCGGGTTACCACTCGCCAACTCATTGCCATCCTTACCAGGAAGAAAGCGCATATCAGGCCTTCCACCGCGAGCAGGATGGCGAGCCGGCAAATTGACGAAATCGCCATCGAACGTATCACCAACAGGTTTCCCAACACCAGTCCGGCGCTCAACATCAGCGGCTCGCGCAATGGAGCGAAGACGCTCAGTCCTTCCAGCTTACGGGCGTGAAAGAAAGCGAACAACCAGGTGCTCTGCAGCACCGCCTGAAAAATGGCGAACCCGAAAAGCCCGTAGTGATACACCGCGTAGGTGCCGAGCGTCCAGGTCGGTATCGTCCACCACAGACAGAGACGAACGTTGAACCAAGCGTCATCCTGGGCAAAGAACAGTTCCGACAGCGGCACGCCGACGGCGTTGAGCATAGCGGTAACACAATAGGCGTAAAGCAGCGGCTGCGCCGGGAACCACTTCTCGGTAAATACTAGGGCGATGATCGGGGTACTCAAACTGGCCAGCACGGCACAAGCCGGCCAGGCAATGCTGGCGTTGATCCGCAAAGACTTCTCCACACGCGACCGGAGCAGCGTGGGATCGCTGGCCGCGCTGCTGAACGCGGGCAAATAGATGCGGGCCATGGCGTTGCAAATCACCAGCGGATAAAGTGACAGCGTGGATGCCCAGGAAACATATCCCACCGCGTTCTTGCCGAGCAGGCGCGCGATCATGATCGGCGGGAACGCAAGCGTCGCCATGTTCAGCAGCGACCCGCCCTGGTAGACCAAGCTGAAGCCCACGTGAGGACGGATCGAAGCCCAGGAAAATCTCCGAAAGGGCGGACGGGTGATCAGGTTGAAAGCCAGACTGCCGAACAAGTCGCGGAATCCCATGGCCACGACGTAGCACCAGATGCCCTTGTGAAGGAACGCCAGTGTGGCCAGCAGGACGGTGTAGATGAGGCTCTCGGCGGCTTCCACCGCGCTGACGACTTTAAATCGCATGGCGCGCTCGAGCAGGGCGAGCGGCACCATGCGCTGGTTGCGCACAATCAGCAGCACCAGGAAAACGCCAGCGGGAAGGTAATTCTCGGGCCCCAGTTTCACCAGCCGCAGCGCCACCGGCAAAAGCGCGCCAATCACGACAGCGAAGGTGATGGAAATTCCAAGAATCACCTTCTGGGCGGTTGCCAGCTCGGTTGGCTCCAGATCGCCGCGCTTGCGAATCAGGGCAGCTCTCAGCCCCAGGTCACCAAAATAGCCGAGGATTCCCTGGGTCACGAAGATCAGAATGGCAAAACGGCCGACGATCTCCGGACCAAGCCAGCGCGATACTGCCACACTGCTGCCCACGCCGAGTCCCATGACGACCACTTGACGGATGACCAGGGCGATGGCGGCGCCGCTCATCTTCCCGCGAAACAGTGTCTGTAACAGGGCGCGGTAGCCGGACGACGGAGGAACCGAAGCACAGGCATCGGCAATGTCGCCGACCTCGCGTGGTAATTCCTCCTCGGGAAACAGCGGCCGTTCCATCATCATTTGCCAACTGTAGGCTGCATGTTGCGCTGCGTGGTGCGCTGAGTTTCGGCAGCCCAGGAAGGCACGGCAGGGGTCGCCGGGGTCCTTTCGCCTGCCGTGTGCGAGTAAAGTTTATTACATCACAAACTAGCTGATAATCAACCGCACAACTGGGCGGCTGCGCGACCGGCGTTGGCAGCGTACATCACACTTCCGAAGCTATTGTTTCCTAGTTCTCTGGGAATCTATGCTGATTCCGAAACCGCTTAGCCTACGTGCGCGGCAGCATGGCACGCGGTGCAGAGGGTAATCAAGTTCTCCTCGGGGTCGGCTCCCGAATGGCTGCCGAACTCTCTGTGGTTGCACCTCAAGATTCGACATCGTGCCACACGATTGACACCGCCAGACGACGCGACGAAGGATCTGCTGGCGCAATTGTTCGTACGATGGAGTTGTTCGTAGCATAAGGTATCCAGGTCACGAACGAGCCGCTTTGGGCCGAGTCATCCAGTGACTTTCTCAATGCCCGCGGGATGTAACAACAACGGCGGGCTTTGCCCCGTAACTCACGACCGCACATCAAGATGTGACCCTGTTCACTGACATAACGCGTTCATTCGTGTGGCATTAATACGTCGCTTGGCTCTCGAAGAGCAGTTCCCGAGGCTCAGACGCAGCACTCCCTGAGGCGAGGGAGATTCTCTATGGCCAGCCGAGTGTTATGCCAAGATCTGCGGGTTGGACTTGAACTGGGCCACTACCGAATCGTCGAGATCCTGCCGCCCGGTACGCTCAGCGACGAATCCGCCCGCTCCCGTACAGATCTCAAGATGACTGAATTAGCAGTGAGGAGGAAATCAGTCATGCAACACTCGAACTCACCACTTCGTTCGCACGCCCTGTTCTTGCTGGTTCTTCTATTTGCAACCGCCGTGACTTTGCCGGTCCTTGCCCAAAAGACGGCCGTCCCCCCATCGCTCATCACCGGGGCCATTGACGAAAACCAACTCGTAACCTTGAAGGGCAACTTGCACCCGGCTGCCATTGCTGCGAATGACCGCGGAATCGTGGACGATGGCGAGCCTCTGGGCCACGTGATTCTGCTGCTTAATCGAGCGCCTGAACTGGAGAAGCAGCTCGCGGCAATGATCGATCAGTTGCACAATTCCAAGTCCCCCAAATACCACCAGTGGCTGACAGCCGAGCAATTTGGAGAACAGTACGGATTGTCCGATGCCGACCTCAAGACTGTGACCGATTGGCTGCAAGCAAAAGGATTCATGATCGAAGACGTTCCCCCCGGCCGCACCCATATTGTATTCACCGGAACCGTCGGCCAGATCCGCAGCGCGTTTCACACTGAAATCCACAAAATCAATGTCCACGGTGAGCTGCATCGCGCCAATATTAGCGAGCCTCAGGTTCCGGCTGCTCTGGCACCCGTGATTCGCGGCTTCTGGCAACTGACCGATTTCCGCGCCAAGCCTTTGCTGGTCAACGAAGGTGCGGTGAGGCACAATAGCAAGACGGGCCGCTGGGAACGGGCTTCGACCCCCGGCGTCGCACCGGGTATCACCTTCACCTACGACTCCTGCACTTCTCTCTACGACTCCTGCACTTTCTACGCGGTTACGCCGCAGGACTTCTACACCATTTACAACGAGAACCCGGTACTTTCCTCGGACATCAACGGCGCCGGTGTGACGATTGCGGTGCTCGAAGAGACTGAGGTCGTGAACCAGTCCGACGTCGCCAGCTTCCGTTCGCAGTTCGGATTGGCGGCCTATCCTGCCACACCGAACTCCTCCCAGGGGGGCGTGAACTGGATGTATGGTCCCGGACACGGCTGCACTGCCCCGCCGGTTTCTACCTCCCCCTACGATGAAGAAGGTGAAGGATTACTCGATGTGGAGTGGGCCGGAGCAGTTGCGCCGAACGCCATCGTTGACTTTGTGGCTTGCAAAAGCACCGGCGGAATCGGTAGCTATGGCATCGACTTGGCGGCATCGTACGTGCTGAACTACCTGTACTCGACGGTATCAGCCACTAGTTTGAGCTACGGCCTGTGTGAGATCCAAACCGGCTCATCGGGGGCGTCGTTCTATTCGGCTTTGGGGCAGCAGGGTGCCGCGGAGGGCATCACTCACGTGGTCTCTTCGATGGACGCCGGTTCGGCGGTTTGTGACATGAACGCCAAAGAGGGCGCCCTTAACAATATTTCAGTCAACGCCATGGCGAGCACGGCGTATAACGTTTCTGCCGGCGGCACAGACTTCGGCGACGTTTATACGACGCGAGGTTACGTCACCTCCCCTGCGAGCACATGGTGGAACACGAACGACACTTCGCCCTACGGCTCAGCCCTCTCTTATTTGCCGGAAATCACCTGGGGCGGTTATTGTTCCAACCCGCTCCTTGTGTCGTACTTGCAGGCAACCGACAACACGGAGTTCGGGACAACCTATACCCCGGTGGCCATTTGCAACAACGCCACCGCCATCGCGGCCGGGGGCCTCACCGTAAAAGGCGGTTCTGGCGGGGTAAGCGCTTACAATGCGCTCCCCACCTGGCAGAGTGTGTATGGCATTGGACCCACTGGAAACAACAACACCTCGACCACCTTCCGCAACCAGCCTGACGTTTCCTTGTTCGCGGCCAACGGACTCTGGAACCACTTTCTTTTGTATTGCAATTCAGACCCCTCAGACCCCTTCTCCGGTGTCTCCGCCTGCACTTTCAGCAACTCTGCAGATGCCTATGCCTTGAGCGGAGGCGGGACCTCGTTCGTCGCGCCGCAACTCGCTGGTCTGATGGCGCTCATCGTGCAGAAAACGGGCCAGCGCCAGGGCGTGGCCAACTACACGCTGTATGGTCTGGCCGCGCAGGAATACGGTACCACCAATGCACCGAATACCAGTACACTGGCGACTTGCTCTGGCTCGGCCAAGGGCGCGGCGGTGGGCAGCAGCTGCATTTTCCGCGATATCTCCAACGACACCCCCAGCCTGCAAGGCGGAACGATCGCCAGCGACATCGCGCAGCCTTGTAATTTTGCAGACGTTGCCACCTGCTGGGAACCATCGAGCATGACCTACGGAATCACTTCCGTCGGTAATCATCCTTCGACGGAGAACGATGCTTACGTTTCCAGCCCGGGATATGACTTGGCAACGGGGTTGGGCAGCGTCAACATCAGCAATCTGGTGAATAACTGGAACACGCTGTCGCCGGGGTTTGCGACCAGCACGGCCAACTCCGCCAACCCGACCGTAATTGGCCTAGTCCCCGGCACTACTACTCTGACGGCGACCGTCACCGAGACCGGCCGCGGTGGGGCTGCGCCGCCCGCCGGGACTGTGACCTTTTACATCGGAAGTACCAGTGGCACCAACCTCGGCAGCGCTCCGCTCACTGCTTCCGTCAGTCCCACCAATCAGGCCACCGGAAGCCTTTTGGTGAATTCGTCCGCTTTACAATCGGGGGCAAACCAGATCATCGCCTATTTCCCCGGCGATGGCGCCAACGATGCGCCCTCCACTTCCAGCGCAGTCACGGTTACGCTGAATACCTCGCCGGGAATCTATAGTCCGGTAAACAGTTCCACGCTGAGCGGGATCTCAGCAGTGTTCCAGTGGAACGGCTACACCGGCGCTACGGCTTACTGGCTGGATGTAGGTAAGGTACAGGGAGGGAACTATTATTACCAATCCGGTAGCCTGCCCACTTCCACCTTGTCGCAAACCGTGAACTCTCTACCCGAAGACGGCAGCACCGTCTGGGCGCGCTGGTACTACTTGCTCAGCGGAGCCTGGCAGCACATCGATTACACCTACACGGCATTCAATGCAGCGGCAGCTGCGGCTGTGATGCAAACGCCGGCTCCGAGCTCGACGCTGAGCGGCGGCAGTGTGACGTTTGACTGGACGGCGGGCACAGGCGCCACGGCGTACTGGCTGGACGTGGGGAGTGTTGCCGGGGGCAACCAGTACGAGCAATCGGGGAATCTGGGTAACGTGCTGACCACCACGGTGAACGGACTGCCCACGGACGGCAGCACGGTCTACGTGACACTGTACTCGCTGGCTGGCGGCGTGTGGGTCAGCAACGCATACACCTACAAGGCATTCAATGCAGCGGCCGCCGCAGCTGGGATGACATCGCCGACCGGGGGATCAACTCTGACTGGGAGCAGTGTGACATTCCAGTGGGGCGCGGCTTCCGGGGCCAGCGGGTACTGGCTGGATGTGGGTACGGTGGAGTACGGCAACACGATCTACCAGTCAGGCACCTTGAGCAACACGGTGCTTTCGCAGACGGTCAACGGTCTGCCGACCGATGACAGCACGGTGTATGTAACACTCTACACGAAATTCAAGGGGATCAAGGTGGTGAACAACGAGTACTCGTACACGGCATTCAATGCAGCGGCAGCTGCGGCTGTGATGCAAACGCCGACTCCTGGTTCGACTCTGACTGCGAACAGGGTCACGTTCAACTGGACGGCGGGCACGGGTGCGAGCGCGTACTGGCTGGACATTGGAACATCGCCGGGCGGTAACACGATCTACCAGTCGGGCAACTTGGGGACCGTGCTGACGACGACGGCGCCGAATATGCAGGCCACTGGCCTCACCGTGTATGCGACGCTCTATTCGCTGGTGGGAGGGCAGTGGGTGAGCAACTCCTATACGTACAAAGCGGCGCCGGGTGCGGTAATGAGTACGCCGGTTCCGGGGACGACGCTGAGCGGCACTAGTGTAACGTTCAATTGGAATGCAGGCACTGGCTTCACATCGTACGAGCTGATCGTTGGGTCGACTTATGGGGGTTCCAACCTCTATTCGTCAGGAACCATTACCACCCTGTCGACAACGGCGAGCGGCTTGCCGGCGAATGGCAGCACGATCTATGTGACCCTGTACTCGGTAAACGGCGGGCAAACGGTGCAAAATTATTACAGCTATGTATCGGGTCCGTAAGAGAAGCGAATCATCGGATGTCGCCTCGTGACAATGAGACCCATAGCAGGGCACAGACTTCGGTCCGCGCCCTTTCTTGCGTGGATCCGAAAGTTCGACCTTTAGGAGTTCCTTCTTATTCTGCGGACGGCGGAACGGAGGCACAGGCCTCGGCGATGTCGCCGGCCTCGCGTGGCAAACTCTCATCGACAAGCGGCGGACGTTCCTTCATCACTCGCCAATTGTGGGTTGCATGGTGCGTTGAGTTTCAGACTGCGGGGAAAGCGCAGTAGGAGCCGCTGGGATTTCGCCGCCTGCGATACGTGAGTAAAGATTCAGGTCGGAAGAGACCATATCGCGCACCAGTTCGCTGAACGTGGTCCGCGCCGACCAGCCCAGGCGCTGGCGCGCCTTGCTCGCATCGCCCAGCAGAACATCGACTTCGGCGGGCCGCAGAAAGCGTTCGTCGAGCACCAGATATTTGTAAGGATCGAGTCCGAGCAGGCCGAATGCGGATTCGAGAAATTCCCGCACCGAGTGGGTCTCTCCAGTAGCGATGACGTAGTCGTCTGGTTGTTCCTGCTGCAGCATCAGCCACATGGCTTCCACATATTCACGCGCGTGGCCCCAATCGCGTTTCGCCTCCGGGTTGCCCATACGGATTTCAGTGGCCAGCCCGAGCTTGATCTGCGCCGCCAACGAAGAAATCTTGCGGGTGACAAATTCCATGCCGCGCCGGGGCGACTCATGGTTGTACAACATGCCGCAGGATGCATGCAGTCCATAGGCCTCCCGATAGTTCCGGGTGAGATGATAGCCGGCGACTTTCGAGATGCCGTAAGCCGACCGCGGACGAAACGGGGTAAGCTCGTTTTGCGGAGCCGGCGCGGAACCGAACATTTCGCTCGATCCAGCGAAATAGAACTTCGCCTTGGGCACGACGTCGCGGCAGGTTGACAGCAAATAGTGAGTACCGTTGACGTTGACCTCGAAGGTTGAGAACTCGTCTTCGAACGAATAACTGACATAGCTTTGAGCCGCCAGATGATAAACCTCGTCCGGCTGCACGGCGGCAACGACCTTCATCAGACTGGGATAGCTCTCTAGGGACGCGGCGTGCAGTTGAATCCTATCCCGGAGATGCTGGATCCGTGACAGCCGGTGCTGGGGGTCTTCAATCGCCACCCGGCGGACAATGCCGTGGACTTCATAGCCTTTTTCCAAGAGCAATTCCGACAAATAGCTTCCATCTTGTCCCGATATCCCAGTAATGAGCGCGCGTTTTTGATTAGCCACGGTTGATCTCTATGATTAGAGTGGGACGTAAGAGCCCACAGCCTTCCTCGAAAACTCGCTCATACGGCCCTGGGTTCGCAATGGGGTATCGCGAGTATCCAGGGCGCTCGGGAAGAACCAAGGCAGTTTAGCACAGCACAAAGGATTCCCAATGCCTCGACGGAACGGTGCTGGCAAACCGTTAAAGGCAAAGGCTGGAGCCATTACTAAGCATCGGAAATCTCTTTCACACTCTGCCCGGCATCCCGCCAGGGCTTCAAGAATATCCTCGAAGAAAGCACATATAAAAAATCTTCCCGGCCACTCCGAACGTTGTACAATCAATTGCACTTGTTGACCGCGTGTCCCCCGGATGAGCTCTGTGGTTTAGCCTGCCTCGCGGCGAAACCGTCGGTTTGGATGGAGTGGTGAATGGATCCTGAAAATTCGTTTCGGATGTTGATGCCTCGCAAAGACGAACTGCAGGCCTCCCATCCCACCGAGGGCGGTGCTTTCCCTGTAGCCCACCACCGAACCTTCAGCCATGTTCCCAGTCTCTGGGATTATTGGCCGATCGTGCTCCGGCACAAGTGGACAATCTTGTCTGTCATGCTGGTAGCGTTGCTGGTGGGTGGGGTGGTTTCCTTTTCAACCACGCCCGTTTACGAGGCGGTCGGCCGCGTCGTAATCAATCGCGAGGGAGCCGACACCGCAGGCCTGAAGAACTCCGACGCCAGCGGAAGTGATTCTTCTGACGACTACATGGTCGCCATGGATACGCAGACCCACGTTCTCCAAAGTGATGCCATTGCCAAACTTGTTATCCGAAGGTTGAACCTCGATTCCGATCCGATGTTCGCCGGCAAGGGAGCAGTGCCCGCGAGCTCTACGCCTGCTGCCGCCCAGGCCGAGTCTCGGGAGATCGAACCTCATCAGGAAGCGGCGCTGGTCGCGAAGTTCCACGGAGCAATGCAGATTAGCTCGGTTCCGCGGACACGACTGCTGGAAATTCGCTTCTCCAGCCCAGACCCAAATCTGGCCGCCAAAGCGGTCAACACTCTGATCGACACTTATATCGAGCAAAATTACAAAACCCGCCTGGACGCCACCACCCGCACATCCAACTGGCTCGCGCAGCAATTGTCCGAACTGCAGATGAAGGTTGAGGAATCCCAAGAAAAACTGGTTCGCTATCAAAAAGAGAACGGCATCCTCGGCATCGACGAGAAGGAAAACATAATCACCTCCAAGCTCGACGAACTGAACAAGGAACTGACGGCTGCGGAAGGCGACCGCATGCAGAAGGAATCCGTTTATCGATTGGCCAGTTCCGGTGAGCCTGATCTATTGTCCAACATCGATCCGTCCAGCCCGTTAGTCAAGCTGAGAAGCCAGGAACAGGATTTGCATCGCCAACTGGCGCAGGCGAGTGTTCATTTCCAGCCGACATATCCGAAGGTAGAGGAAATCAATCAGCAACTGCAGGCCGTCCAGGAGGACATCAAAGCCGAAATCAAGCGCCTGGCTACCAAGTACGAGAAAGACTACCTGGCGGCGCTGGGGCGTGAAAAGCTGCTACGAGCTTCCTTGGAGAATCAAAAAACCGAAGAAAACCGGCTCAATGAGAGCGGCATCGAATACAGCCTTCTGAAGCGAGACGTGGAGAGCAATCGGCAGCTCTATGAAGGCCTCCTGCAAAAGCTGAAGGAGGCGGGAGTCATGACTGGGTTGCGGTCGAGCAACGTACGGATCGTGGATCCGGCATCTGCTCCGACTACGCCCGCAACGCCCAACATCCCCCGGAACCTTCTGATGTCACTGGTGGTGGGCTTGGCCGGCGGACTTTCGCTTGCGTTTGTTCTTGAGTCTCGTGACAACGCCGTACACTCTTTGGAACAGGTGCGGATGATCACCGCTTTACCATCCCTCGCGGTTATCCCTTTCTCGTCTCGTAGCAGCCGGTCGCTATCGTTGACGCAGGCGAAGCGTCTTCCGCGAACAGCAACCGCGGTAGCCTCCGCTACGCGTCCGAAATCGGAGATTGCCGAAGCCTACCGTGCCTTGCGGACTTCCATTCTGCTTTCCAAGGCCGGCAGATCGGCCAAGGTCCTGATGGTGACAAGCGCGTTACCGCAGGAAGGCAAAACCACCACCAGTGTGAATCTGGCCATTGTCCTAGCGCAGCAGGGCGCGCGTGTGCTCCTCATCGAAGCAGACATGCGGCGCGCCGGTATCTCGCAGATATTTCACCTTAACTCCGATATTGGCCTCAGCACGATATTGGGGCAAAAGACCATCCCGGATCCGGAGGAAGCGATCCAGTCAGTCGCGGACGTCCCGAATCTCATGGTGCTGCCCGCGGGCCCGGTCGCACTTAACCCGTCCGAAATGCTGGCCTCGCCCCGCATGAGAGACCTGATACATAGCTTGGAACCGGAGTTCGATCACATCATCATCGATACGCCCCCGGTGCTCAGCGTCACAGATGCTGCGCTGCTGTCCGCATTGGCCGACTCCACTCTCCTGGTGATACGTGCGGGCATGACGAACAGAGCTGCGCTACGTCGCGCCCACGACGTGCTGGCGCATGTCGATGCCCGCATCATGGGCGTAATTCTCAACGCAGCGGACTTTACCGAACCCGACCTGTATTACTACGGCAGCAAGTATGGCAACTACTATCACGACTCCGCGCCGGGTAAGACCGCCCAGCGGGGGTAGCCTGTGAAACTGCCGCTGCGCCCTCCTATCAGGAACCTTGTGTTGGCCCTGATGTGCCTAGGGACACTCTCCATCTACGTTGGCAGGGTCGCACGAGTCTATCTCGCCGGACGGTCTGCGGACTCTTCCGAGGTCGAGCGGGCGATCCGACTAGTGCCCGACAATGCCGCATTCCCCCACCTGCTGGGCCTCCGGCTTTCCGCATCCGACCAGGATGATGACGGCGCAATCGCCAACCTCCGCAAAGCTGTCACTCTGAATCCGAACAGCGGCCGGTATTGGCTTGATTTGGCGGCGGTGTATCAGGTCAAAGGCAACCTTGAGAAACAAAATGAGGCAGTGCAGTCTGCGCTCGACGCCGAACCGGGCAATCCGGAAGTAGCTGCGGAAGCAGCACAATTTTTCCTGGTTGCTGGCGACGCAGACCGTGCTTTTCCTCTGTTCCGGCAAGCTCTCGAAAAAAACCCGCAAGCCGCAAGGGCCATTCTCCTGTTGTGTTGGCGCGAGACGCGAGACGCGAATCTTCTTCTCGCCCAGGCGATTCCAGCTAGTCCAGAACCACAGTTGGCATTCTTGCGGATACTGACCGAGCAGAAGGAAACGACGGCTGCGAGCCAGGTGTGGCAGCACCTTGTCGGTTCCCACAGTTCCTTCCAGCCACAACGCAGCTTCTTTTACTTTGATTACCTATTGAAGGAACATGAAATCGCAAGCTTCGACCGGGCCTGGCACGAGCTTGCTGGTGTTTCACCCAACCTGCAGGCTTACCTGCCGAATGAAAATCTGATGGTGAATGCCGGCTTTGAACAGCCGCTTCTGAATTCCGGCTTCGATTGGAGATATGAACCTGCGGATCATATTGCCGCTGGTATCGACGACAAAGTGGCGCACTCCGGAACCCATTCACTCTCTTTGTCCTACGACGGTAACCCGGCGTACGATGCCGGCTGGACACAGTTTGTTCCGGTGCAATCGAACACGGATTACGAATTCAGCGCCTGGATCAAGAGCGACAACGTGACAAGTTCGAGCGGACCGAGGATCGCAATTGTGGATGCGTACAGTGGCGCCAATCTCCTTTTAACCGACGACGTACTGGACACTCATCCCTGGCAGGAAATCAAAGGTACGTTGCGAGTGCCAGCCCAGACCGAACTGTTAGCCGTAAAGATGGTCAGAGCTCCAGCCAACACGAGGATCCGTGGACGGATCTGGATCGACGACTTGCGGTTGGTGAAGAGGTAATCCATGCCGCCTGGACAAACCGTCGAGGGTGTGGCCCCGCTCGTAACGGAAGTCAGCATTCGTCATCGGCTGGAACGTGGACTGCGAATCCTCCTGTTTGTGGCGCTCTGCACACTGCTGGTGTTTGGGCCGTTGGCCTTAGGCATAGTTCAGGACTGGTCCACTGCAATCTTTGAAGCTGGCGCCGCCGTCGTTCTTTTGATCTGGATGGCATGGCAACTCACTGCGTGCGAAGAGGAAGTCCGATGGAATCCGTTGTTTGCACCGATGCTTGCTTTTTTCGGACTCGTCCTGGTGCAGATCGCGTTTCATCACACGGCCTATTTGTACGATTCTCTTTCCGAGCTTTGGCTCTCCGGTGCCTACGGAATTCTGGCATTTGTCGCGGTGCAGCGACTCCGGGACGACGACATCCTGCGCTTCGGGAAAACCATGGCCCTGTTCGGGTCAGTCTATGCGGTTTTCGCGGTCTTTCAGGGGTTCACGTCGGCAGGCAGGATCTATTGGCTGATAAAGCCGCGAGTGGGAAGTGCGTACGGCAGCTACGTAAATCACAACCACTATGCCGGACTCATGGAGCTGCTGCTTCCCTTCGCGCTGGTGCTTGCGTTCAGCGGCTCAGTTCGCGGAGGAAAGCGTGTATTGCTTGTGTTTGCGGCTATGCTGATGGCTGCTTCAGTGTTCTTGTGCCAATCCCGCGGAGGGATGTTCGCGGTTATCGTGGAAACGGTGTTCCTGGCAATCCTTTGGATGCGTCAATTCTCACCCAGGAAATCAGCGGCCGTGTTCGTGGCGTTCTGCCTAGTAACAGCCTTGTTCTTGGCATGGATCGCTCCACAGCAAGTCGGCGGCCGCATCACCGACACTCATGATCCTGCGCGGTGGTTGATCCACCGCAACTCCATTCGTATGTTTGCCGCCCATCCATTTCTGGGCAGTGGTTTCGGAAGTTTTGCCACCGCGTTTCCGCGCTATCGCGTGTTCTATGATGGCTTTCTTATTAATCACGCGCACGATGACTATCTTGAACTTTTGTTGGAAACTGGGCTGGCTGGGTTGGGCGTGGCCGTATGGTTTATCGTTGTTTTGTATCGCGAGGGGCTCCGCAACCTTCGCTCCGCAAAGCTTTCTCTGGTGGCGCTGATGAGCACCGCTGCCCTAGCGGGATGCACTGGTCTGCTGGCCCACAGTTTCATCGACTTCAATCTTCACATCCCGGCGAACGCGGCGTTGTTTTTCGTATTATGCGCTATCGCCTCCGCTCCTCTAGTCAATGGAAACAGGAGCAACTCCAACAGCTCTACCGAGAGAAGTGGCTGCTCCGCCAGCGATCTTTGAATCACCCGTTGACATGTTTTCAAAGGGTAGTGAAAAAGAATATTGCCACTCTGGATCGTGGGTTGTTATTGTTCCTTCGACGGATACCACTTCACGAAGGTTCTTGAGGCGTAACCGTTGTGGAGTCGGACTTGTACCAGGCAGTTTGCTTGGGGCGAAGCAGTTAGTGTATTGGATGCCGCTGCCAAAATATTTGCCACCGCAAGGCGGGAGATGTATAGTTCCTGCAACCAAATCATTACGAATTTCCTCCTCCGGGGAGGAAAACTTCGTCTGGAAGCAGAGACGGAGAATCCGTTCTGCGAGCTTGGCTTGAAATGCCCGATGTTTCAGCTGGAAAGGAACGCTGTTCTTGATACTTCTGTTTCTTGGGCTATTTGCATTTTCGCTGGCTGTTTCGTTTGTAGCTACGCGTGAAGTGCGAGACCTGGCAACCCGCCGCGGCTGGGTTTCGGTGCCGCAAGACGGACGGCACGTTCACCAGTCCCCGCTTCCGCGGCTGGGGGGCGTGGCGATTTTCCTGGCATTTTCGTTCAGCCTAGGCGTGTGGCTGGGACTCTCGCTTATATTTCCGCGCCTGGTCGATGGCCGCGCTCCCAACACCATTCTTCAGATCTATGTGCCGGCCTGCCTGATTTTTTGTCTCGGCATCTACGATGACCTCCGGGGCGCAGGTCCATATTTGAAGCTTGCCGTGCAGGCGATCGCCGCTGCGATGTTGTTCGCCGGCGGCATGCGCGTTCTCAATCTTCCACTGATCTTCGGTTCCCATTCGCTGCCCTGGTTCGTCGGGTTGCCGCTTACCGTGTTGTGGGTGGTTGCAATTACTAATGCCTTCAATCTCATTGATGGCTTGGACGGTCTGGCCGCGGGATCGGCCTTGTTTTCGACGATGGTGGTCTTTGTCGTCTCGCTGGTCACTCATTCCTGGTTGGTCTCCCTGATGAGCGTGACCTTGGCCGGTGCTATCTTGGGTTTCCTTCGCTTCAACTTCAATCCGGCCACAATTTTCCTGGGCGATTCTGGCAGCCTGTTCATTGGTTTCATGCTCAGCGCGCTGGCTCTGGAGGGAGCGCAGAAAGCGCCGACCTTCGTGGCCGTAGCCATCCCGGTGGTTTCCTTCGGATTGCCGATTCTCGAAACCTTGCTTTCCATCCTGCGGAGGCTGATCAGCGGGCGCCCGATTTTCACCGCCGATCGCGAACACATCCACCACAAATTGCTGCAGATGGGCTTCTCCCATCGCCAGGTGGTCATCGTTCTCTACGCCGTGTCCGCCATCTTTGCCCTGCTCAGCCTGTTCCTGATCTGGCCGACGGGCAGCACCCTGGGACTGGTGTTGGCGGTCCTCGGCACCGGCATCTGGCTGGGCGTCCAGCATCTGAACTATCTGGAATTTGGCGAACTGCGGCGGGTAGCGCAGCGCACCATTGACCAGCGCCAGATCGTGATCAACAATCTTTCCGTACGCCGCGCGGTTGAGGAACTCAAAGTGGCCGGCGATTTCGATCAGGTGCGCAGAGTCCTGGTCGCGGCTTTCGATAGCAACGATTTCGATGCGTTCGAGTTGCACCTCAAGTCGATGCCCGGGGATCGGACGGTGCCCGGCGAAAACAACCGCCGCTTGCACTGGACCAAGGTTCCTCACATGGTGGCAATTTCCAGCGAGCCTTCGTGGAAGCTGATGCTGGACCTAGTAACGACTTCGAACCGGCACCGCGGTTTACTCGTCGTCTACCGCATCTACAGCCACCGTGACCTTCAATTGGATGTCAACCTCCTGACTTCAGAGTTTCCCGCTACACTCGCAGACGCGCTCGATCGAGTGTTGACCACGCCTGAGGTTCTTGTACCGGCTCCGCAAGGCGACACCCCCCGCCTGGCCGCCAACCTGTAACGGCTTCTTGAAAGACTCTGAGAATTGTTCAAAAACCACACTTCCCCTCCCCGGTTGATCCTGCTTCTATCCGGAATTTGCAAGCCATACCACTCCCTCGGTGTGTCTTCGCCTCGTCGTAGAATTCAAACGCGGAATAGCTAAAGCTGTTGACTGGCAAGGAAACCAAGGCTAATATTAGCCAATTGTTCCGGCGCTGGAGCCAACGATCTGAGATGAATATTGTGCGCGACGTTCTTTGCTGGGTGATGATAGTTTTTGTGCCCGCCTCGCTCATGGCCACTGATTCGGGAGTAGCCATGGCGCGCGCTTATGGCGCGGCTTGGCTTAACGGCGTTGCGGTCGAGCAGTCTTCCGCAATTTTTCCTGGTGATTTGGTCCAGACAAGTCCCAGTTCTGCTCTGAAGATCAGATCCACTGGCTCCAGCGTGACCGTTCTTCCGGATTCTTTGGTGAACTTCGAAGGCGGCGGAGTGGGGGTTGGACACGGGGGCGTGAAGCTTGCCACCTCGAAGAGCATGTTTGCCCGCGCCGGTATTGTTACGGCGACTCCCGCTTCGAGCGCCTGGACTGAATTTGAGCTGACCGACGTGGATGGCACAGTTCAGATCGTCGCCATTAAGGGCGATCTTCAGATCAGCGACGGTTCGCAGACCACGACTCTTTCCCAGGGCCAGCAGGCCACGCAAACAGTTTCGGACGAAGCTCAAAGTAAGAAGGATCAATCCGGTACTGATCCAAACGGTAAGAAGAAGAAGAAGAAAAAAGCCATCTACATTTTCGTAGTCGCTAGTGCCGCTGCGGCAACCGCAGGAGCAGTGGCTTTGGCCGTAGAATCCGCTCCTGCTCCCCCACCCATCAGTACCATAACACCGTAACGCTCACCCCTCGGCCCCTCGGCCTGCAAGGTTCTGTTCGTCGTCTCTGAGACCAGCGTGGCACAGGGGCCAAGCCACACATCCGGATTCAGTTCACTCCTGAGCTCTTGGTTCCAGCGGCCCAGATTGTGCCGCCGCCGCTGCTAATCGTGTCTACTATAAAAAGAAAGGACGGGATTAATCCCGTCCTTTTGTTCGTGCGTTCGATTTCACGTAGCCCATTCCGGAAGATCGCCGGCACAGGTCAGCTTATTGAGCTAGACGAGCGGGATCGAGCGGCTTGACCTCCGATTCAGGGCTTTTCAAATTCTGCTTTAACACCTTGCCTGCACTATTCTTCGGCAGCGAGTTCATCACCACGATATCCTTTGGAACGAGTTGATGGGCCAAGTGTTCTTTGCAGAACGCAAGCACGCGTTGGTCGAGCCCACCGGAATGTGAGTTTCGCGGCACGACAAACGCCTTCACCGCTTCCCCCAGAATATCGTCCTCCACTCCGATGACTGCCGCCTCCAGGAGTTCGTCGAACTCCAGCAGTTTTTCCTCGAGTTGCCGGCAACTGACGCGCTTGCCGCCGCATTTAAGAAAGTCCTTCGCACGGTCCATCACGTAGATGAAGCCTTCGTCGTCGATAGTACCCAAGTCGCCTGTATAAAGCTTCTCGTTGCGGAAACACCTTGCGGACTCCTCGGGTTCGCGCCAGTATCCCTGCGTCACGTTTGCGCCCTCGGCGACGATCTCACCAATTTGTCCCGGTACCACGTCCAAGCCCGAATCATCCAGTACTCGAAGTGTGACACCAGGAATAGCCTTACCGATTGATCCCAGCTTTCTGTCCAAATCTTCGGGCGGAACATAGGAAAGGCGTGCTGTAGCTTCCGTTTGTCCGTACATCACAAAGATCTCCGTCCCCGGCAACGCCTCGCGCAGTTCACGAACAAAGCTGGGGGCCAAGTGGCCGCCAGCTTGTTGAACATATCGCAGATGAGCAAATTGTTTTTTTCGAAGGCCGGATTTTCTCAGCAAGATTTGGAAATGGCTCGGTACACCAGCAAAACCAGTGCACTCGGCCTCCAGCATCCTCTCCAGGACCTTCTCCGGATACATGAAGCGCAAGTCGATCACCAGACTTGCGCCTGCTCTCAGGTGTGTATGAAGAAGCGAGGTGCCAAAACAATAGTGGAAGGGCAACACCACCAGGATGCGATCTTTTTCCGTGAGGTGGAGATATTGCACGATCGATTCTGTGTTGGCAATGATGTTTCCGTGCGAGACCATGACTCCACGTGGCTTTCCCGTAGAACCGGAGGTGAACATCAGGGCTGCCAAATCATCCAGTTCCACTTCCGCTCGATGGTCGCTGGCATGGATACTCTCTTCTCTGAGCTTGGTAAAACTCAAGGCATTGCTGAGAGCCGGCACTTCGCGATCGGTGACCAATTGAATCTGTTGCAGACGGTCTTTATTTGCTGCGGCAAAGCGGGCCTGCGTGAAAGCAAGGCATGCTTCTGTGGTGTGCAGAATGTGATCAAGATCCTGAGCCGCAATGGTCGTCGGCACTGGCACGCAAATCAACCCAGCCCTCAAAATTCCGAGGTAGGCGGCAACCCAAAACAAGGAATTGTCGCCAACCAGAAGGACTCGGTCTCCCTTCTTCTTGCCTAGGGCCATTAGGTACTTGGCAACCTGCGATGAGGCCGACTGCAGCTCACCGTAAGTATGATCTCGGTCAATCATTCGCAGCGCCACCCGCGATGGGTCTTTCCCATCCAACAGGAACGCCGCCACGTTTTTGCTATCGCAGTGCATGGATTTTATGAGGATCTGACCGGAAGATAGACCTAGCGGAGCCTTACAAAGAGTGCGGAAGAAAGAAAATCAGCCCTTTCAGTTCTCGGTTCAACTCTGTTTAAAAGTTGATTTCCAAAGTTCCCGGCATCGCTTCGAACGGTGGTTTGCCTCTGGTACGCGAATTGATGAACGTCTCGGATTGATCGCAAACTCACCAAGACTCCCGTATGCCCCGGGCGCCGCGGTTCAATTCAACCAACCAGTAAAGAATTAAAGCAAGACATAGAGAGCACGGAGCGGTCCGTGCCCTCATTCCTGGTTCTCCTACGGACTCGACACGTAGCTGTAGTAACTGTGCAGCAACTGCGCTCCGTATTGCGAGTACAGGGTCACATAGACCGTGCTGCCAGTCGCCGGCAAGTTGTGCACCGTTGTCGTCAGCCCGGTTAGACCCGTCAACTGATCGATATCGTTGCCCCCATAAGTCGTCCCAATGTCCAGTTCGTACGAGGTAATGCCGGTGCCGGCGCTCCAAGTGAACGTTGCGCTGGTGCCGCTCAGCGTCGAACCCGGGCTCGGTGACTGCATTACCGCACCTGGCGCTGCTAGGTACGTGTAGGCGTTGCTCAACCACTGCCCCCCCACTAGCGAATAGAGCGTTGCATACAGTGTGGTGCCATCGGCCGGCAGATTGGGCGCCGTCGTCGTCAGCACGTTCCCCAAGTTGCCAGACTGGTACCACTGGTTGCCGAAGGGTGCATCCCCCACGTCCAGCCAGTACGCGGTCGCACCGGTGCCCGCCGTCCAGATGAACGTCACCCTATTCGCATTCAGTTGCGAGCTCGGAGTCGGCGTCGTGATCACGCCTTGGCTGGAGCTCCCGCCAAATGCGGTGTACGTGTAGGCGTTGCTCACCCAACTCCCGCTGATCAGTGAGTAAAGCGTCACATACACCGTGCTGCCATCGACCGGCAGAGTGTTAACCGGGGTCGTCAGCACGTTCCCCAAGTTCCCCGACTGGTAAATCGTATTCCCGCCCGGCGTAGTACCGATGTCCACCCAGTACCCCGTGGCACCGGAGGCTGCGCTCCACGTAAACGTTACGCTGCTCCCTGTCAGAGTGGATCCCGGACTCGGCGTCTGCATGGCGCCTGGGCTGGATGCCGTGTACGTGTACGCATTGCTCAACCAACTCCCGTTGACCAGCGAATAGAGCGTCACATACACCGTGCTGCCATTGACCGGCAGGGTGCTAACTTTGGTGGTCAGCACGTTCCCCAAGTTCCCCGACTGGTAAATCGTGTTCCCGCCCGGCGTCGTCCCGATGTCCAGCCAGTACGCCGTGGCGCCAGAACCTGCGCTCCACGTGAACGTTACGCTGCTCCCCGTCAGAATGGATCCCGGACTCGGCGTCTGCATGGCGCCTTCGAGGGAACTGACGTTGAACGCGGTGTAGGTGTATGCGTTGCTCGCCCAAATCCCGTTGATCAGCGAGTAGAGCGTCACATACACCGTGCTGCCATTGGTCGGCAGTGTGTTAACGGTGGTCGTCAGCACGTTCCCCAAGTTCCCCGACTGGTAGATCGTGTTCCCGCCCGGCGACGTCCCGATGTCCACCCAGTACCCGGTGGCACCGGAGGCTGCGCTCCACGTAAATGGCACGCTGCTCCCAGTCAGAGTGGATCCCGGAACCGGCGTCTGCATCACAGCCGGCCCTGAGCCGCCCAGTGGATTGAAGGCCGTGTAGGTGTATGGGTTGCTCACCCAAGTCCCGTTGATCAGCGAGTACAGCGTCACATACAAAGTGCCGCCACTGGTCGGTAGTGTGGTGACGGTGGTGGTCAGCACATTGCCCAGGTTCCCCGACTGGTAGATCGTGTTCCCGCCCGGCGACGTCCCGATATCCAACCAGTACGCAGTGGCACCGGAGCCTGCACTCCACGTGAACGTTACGTTGCTCCCGGTCAGCATTGACCCCGGCGTCGGCGTTTGCATCACAGCCGCGGGGGTGAAGCCACCACCCGACCAATTGGCAGCGATGGGTGTTCCACCGACCGGGTTTAGCGACCATCCCGGAGAGCCACCCGTAATCTCGGTGTCGATTGCCGTCAGAAGCAGCGTCCCAGTCGTGACGTCAATGTAGGAGAGCAGCGAACCCTGTGCTTGAAGCCGCACATAGTCTCCCGCGGTAACACTGCAGTAGGTTGAATCGCTAGCGAGTGCGACCGGCGCTCCGCTTATGTCCCGGTCCATGGTGACGGTGCAAGTACCCGCCGGTCCAAGCGTACTTACAAAACCAATATAATGGGTATCGACGCTGCCCTGGTAGCGCACGATTGCCCCATTTACGTCATCATTCGCTGCAATGACCTGACCCTGGCTCCACTGATCACTCGGGAACGAAGTGGCCGTATAGTATTCCTTCCCGTGACCTGTTCCCGGCGGCTGGCCTTGGCCAGCTGATTCGATCTGATCATTGATAATCTGAAGCGCGTAGTAGCCAGGCCCAACTGCCCAACTCGGGCCCAGATTCGGAGCGTCGGCCCGGTTGAAGTTGTCGGAAGCCAGCGTCGCCAGCGCGAGCGGAGGTGTTGTAATAAGACCCGCTGACCAGTTCGCCAAAGACCCGCCATTTGCGACATACAGGCCCGGATATCCGGCAGAAATGTTGGAATCGGTCGCGGTGACCAAAATTGTATTATTTTGCGTTACGTCGGTCAGTGTAAGCGTTGTGCCCTGGACCGAGAGCTGAAGGTAATCGTTCGCCAGAACGGTAGCTGTGTTCGAGCTTGTAATAACCGAAAAACCACTGGCATCCTCCAGCAGGATATAGACTTGGGCGTTTCCTGTACCGAAGCTGCCCACCGTTCCGGCATAGTAACCGTTGGATGTCATGCGAACGGCGGGACCCGTGCTGCCGCCATTGGATGCGGTTATCTGCGCCTGCGCATACTGGTCGGCAGGCCAGTTAATCCCGCCGTAGTAAAGCGCTTGCGCTCGGTTGTATGTGCTTTGCACTTGCTGGCCAGCAACGACCGGGGCACTATCAGCGGCCTGAAGAGTCGTCCAATTGGGGCCTAAAGAGCCGTTCCCTCGGTTAAAGTTGTCGGAAGCTAGCGGTGTCTGTGCTGCCATCGGGACGCTCTGAACTGGAAGCAGAGTGGCACAGAAGAGTAGGGCACCGCCCAGCGTTGGGGACAACCTTAATTGTAGGCGCTGCATAACGAAACCTCGGGTCTATTTCAGGAACGACAGCTTAGCATAGTCTGAAGCAAGGACAAACGGCCAACTCACGGACCCGCGCGGTACCCCAAGAAATCTCGCGGGCCTTGCGACCATGACCCAATTCAACCAACTACCAAAAAGAAATTAAATCTCCGTACCACTAGGAGCCGATGTGTAGGTGTAAACGTTGCTCATCCACTGTCCGCCGACCATCGAGTACAGCGTCACATATATGGTGCTGTTATTTGCCGGCAGGCTGGACACCGTTGCGGTTAGCGCACTGCCCAAGTTGCCAGACTGGTAGATCGTGTTCCCGCCCAGCGACGTCCCAATGTCCAGCCAGTACGAGGTTGCAACCGAGCCTGCGCTCCACGTGAACGTCGCCGCGTTGCCGGTCACAGTGGATCCCGGAGTCGGTGTCTGCATTGCGCCTAAACCGGTCGCTCGGTTGAACGCGGTGTAGGTGTAAGAATTGCTCAGCCACTGGCTTCCCACATACGAATAGAGAGTCACATACACGCTGCTGCCATTGGTCGGCAGTGTGTTAACGGTGGTCGTCAGCACGTTCCCCAAGTTCCCAGACTGGTAGATCGTGTTCCCGCCCGGCGACGTCCCAATGTCCATCCAGTACCCGGTGGCGCCGGAGCCTGCGCTCCACGTAAACGTTACGCCGCTCCCTGTTAGAGTGGATCCTGGAGTCGGCGTCTGGATTACGCCTAAACCGGTCGCTCGATTGAACGCTGTGTAGGTGTATGTGTTGCTGAACCATTGTCCTCCCACCAACGAATAGAGTCTCACAAACACCGTGCTCCCATCGGTTGGCAGTGTGTTAACGGTGGTGGTCAGTACGTTCCCCAGGTTCCCAGACTGGTAGATCGTGTTCCCGCCCGGCGACGTCCCTATGTCTACCCAGTATCCGGTGGCGCCGGAGGCTGCGCTCCACGTAAACGTTACGCTGCTCCCGGTCAGAGTGGATCCCGGACTCGGCGTCTGCATGACGCTTGGGCTGGATGCCGTATAGGTGTACGCCTTGCTCAACCAACTCCCATTGACCAGCGAATAGAGCGTCACATATACCGTGCTGCCATTGATCGGCAGCGTGTTAACGGTGGTGGTCAGCACGTTCCCCAAGCTCCCCGACTGGTAAATCGTGTTCCCGCCCGGCGACGTCCCGATGTCCACCCAGTAAGCCGTGGCGATGGAACCTGCGCTCCACGTAAACGTCGCGCTGCTCCCCGTTAGAGTGGATCCCGGAACCGGCGTTTGCATAGCGCCTCCGAGGGAACTGACGTTGAACGCGGTGTAGGCGTACGCGTTGCTCACCCAACTCCCGTTGATCAGCGAGTAGAGGGTCGCATACAAAGTGCTGCCATTGATCGGCAGCGTGTTAACGGTGGTAGCCAGCACATTGCCCAGGTTCCCCGACTGGTAGATCGTGTTCCCGCCCGGCGACGTCCCGATATCCAACCAGTACGCAGTGGCACCGGAGCCTGCACTCCACGTGAACGTTACGTTGCTCCCAGTCAGCGTTGATCCCGGCGTCGGCGTCTGCATCACACCCGAGACGTTGGTGAACGCCCCCCCCGACCAATTGGCAGCGATGGGCGTTCCCCCCTGCGGGTTTAACGACCATCCCGGAGAGCCGCCGGTTATCATCGTGTCGATTGCCGTCAGCAGCAGCGTCCCAGTCGTGACGTCTATGTAGGAGAGCAGCGAACCCTGTGCTTGAAGCCGCACATAATCTCCCGAGGAGACACTACAATATCTTGAATCGGTAGCGAGTACGACTGGTGCTCCGCTTATGTCCCGGTCCATGGTGACGGTGCAAGTACCCGCCGGTCCAAGCACGTTCACGAAACCAACATAGTGAGTATCGACGCTGCCTTGGTAGCGCACGATTGCTCCATTTATGTCTACATTCGATGCGATGACCTGGCCCTGGCTCCACTGGTCACTGGGGAACGAAACAGCCGTATAGTATTCCTTCCCGTGACCTGTTCCCGGCGGCTGGCCCTGGCCCGCTGACTCGATCTGATCATTGATAATCTGAAGCGCGTAGTAGCCAGGCCCAACTGCCCAATTCGGGCCCAGATTCGGAGCGTTGGCACGGTTGAAGTTGTCGGAAGCCAGCGTCGCCAGCGTAAGCGGAGTTGTTGTAAGCCCCGCTGACCAGTTCGCCAACGAGCCGCCGTCTGAGACATACAGGCCCGGATACCCGGCAGAAATGGTGGAATCGGTTGTGGTGAGTAAAGTTGTCGATTGCGTTACGTCTGTCAGTGTAAGCGTTGTGCCCTGGACCGAGAGCTGAAGGTAATCGTTCGCCAGAACGGTAGCCGTGCTTGAGCTCTTAATAGCCGTCCCATTGAGCAGGATTGAGACTTGGGCGTTTCCCGTACCGAGGGTGCCAACCGTTCCGGCATAGTAACCGTTGGACGTCATGCGAACGGCGGGACCGGTGCTGCCGCCATTGGATGCCGTTATCTGCGCTTGTGCATACTGGTCGGCAGGCCAGTTAATCCCGCCGTAGTAAAGCGCTTGCGCCCGGTTGTATGTGCTTTGCACTTGCTGGGTGGCAATGACCGGGGCACTATCAGCGACCTGAAGAGTCGTCCAATTAGAGCCTAAAGAGCCGTTCCCTCGGTTAAAGCTGTCAGCGGCGAACGGTTGCAATCCACCTCCACCCAACACGGCCGGAGTCACGAGTAACGTTGCCCCCTGTGTGCCGTTGCAGACCGCCGAGATCGCTACCGAAGTTGTTGCGGCCACAACATTTGTCGTAACCGCGAACGTGACGCTCGCGGATCCCGATGGCACGGTCACGCTTGTAGGTACGCTTGCTACCGAAGCATTGTTGCTCGTTAGTGTCACAACGGTTCCGCCTGCTGGAGCTGCACCACTCAGCGTAACCGCTCCAGTCGGGGAAATTCCGCCGACGACCGTGGCCGGACTCAGTGAAAACGAGGTGATTACGACCGGATTGACGGTCAGGGTAGACGACACCTGGGTACCATTATAGCTGGCAGAAATGGTGGCGGTAGCTTGGGCGCCCACGGTGCTAGTTGTCACCGTAAATGTACCGCTTGCAGCCCCTGCTGCTATCGTGACATTTGCAGGCACCCCCCCCACCGTTGGATTGCTGCTCGACAGTGTCACCAACGCTCCTCCCGAGGGTGCCATCCCATTCAGGGTGACCGTTCCCGTCGAAGACGTGCCGCCGGTGACGGTCGAAGGGTTGAGTGACACTCCGGATACCGTTAGAGGGTTGACAGTTAACATTGCGGACTGTGTCCCGGCATACGACCCCTGAATCGTGGCCTGAGCCGACGTGCTCACCGGATTCGTCGTGATCGTGAATGCCGCCGAAGTCGCTCCTGCCGGCACAGTGACGCTCGAAGGGACCGTCGCTACTGCGGTATTACTGTTACTGAGCGTGACAACTGCTCCACCCGCAGGCGCAATGTTGGTTAAGGTCGCCGTTCCGGTTGAAGGCGTCCCCCCGGTGACAGTGGCTGGGTTTAGCGTCAGCGCGGCAAGACTGGCCGGTGGAAGGGATCCAATTACCGCGATTTCAGCGAGGCCTATGTTTTGACTCGACGCGGCGACGGTATTGACTGTGAATGTCATCCAGGTAACTGTTCTTGAAGCGAAGGAAACTGTGAGCCCGGCACCATTGTTCGGCAAGGTACCCACCGGTACTGTGCTCCCATCGCTAAAAGACAGCGTCCCGGATGTCACATTGTCGTCTAAGTTTGGCCTGTCGTAGAGCACCACCTCAGACGAGGTGACGGGGCTACTCCAGGTGAGCGTGATCCATGCGCCCGCAAGCTGGCCATTGGTTGCCCACTCTCTGGTCGGATCTCCAGGTGTCGGTGACCCATCCATAATTCCGTCAACCGCACTAGTACCAAGCTGCCCGCTAGCAGGCGTTTGAGAAGAGACCGACACCGTCGCAATCGTAGCGAGATTAGGCGGCACGTAGAGTCCGACTCTGAGAGAGGTGGTGAGCGTCTGGCCAACGTACTTGGCGCTCAGCGTTACAGAAACCGGCAAAGCCACCGGTTGCGTTGTAATTGGGAAAGTCGCGCTCGTCAACCCGGCGGGTACCGTCACCGTAGCAGGTGTCGCAGCTACCGATGGCTGACTACTGGACAGAGCAATCACCGCTCCACCGGTAAGCGCAGGCCCGTTTAGCGTTACTGTGCCCATCGAACCGTTGCCGCCGCCGACGGTAGGAGGATTTACCGTGAGCAAGGACATTGCCACGGGCGGCTGCAGAACCGTAAGAGACGCAGTCTGGGTCGCGCCTCCCAGAGAAGCGGAAACCGTTGCCGAAGTGGTCGTACTTACAAAAACAGTACTCACCGAGAATGTTGCGGTGCTCGATCCTGGAGCGACCGTGACAGTCGAGGGGACGTTGGCAATGGCCGGATTGCTATTCGAAAGCGTTACAACGGCTCCATTAGCAGCCGTCCCGCTCAAAAACACCGTGCCTGTGGCAGCGCTTCCGCTCGCGACACTCGTCGGATTGAATTCTAACAAAGTTACCGTGAGACCTGATTTATTTGAGGGAGTAACGTTAACTAACGTGCTGTTCTCGATCGTTCCACCCTTACCATCACTAACAGTGACAGTGGTCGTCACGAGTGTCGGCACTGCGACAACTGGAGGATTAAAAGTAACGCTAGTCCCTGTCCCGCTTATATCTCCGCTTCCCGAACTCCAAGTGTAAGTAAGTGGCTGTGCATCTACGTCGAATGCTTGGACACTCAGACCGGTGGTCTGCGCGTCAGTAATCGAAGCCACTAATGACTGCCCATATTGATCCAGTTGAAGTGGAACAGAAGTTACAGGCCCCTGGAACAGTTGAGGATGATTGACCGTAGTCCCAGCCAATTTGCCGAACACTTCGATTTCCGTTAAGCCAATGTTCGCACCAACCGCATTGTCTACCGTGAATTTCATCGAAGTGACTGTTTTCGGCGCAAACGAGATCAGCGAGCCATTCCCATTAATGGGCAATTGTCCGACTGGCACGGTGCTACCGTCGCTGAACCGGAGGGTTCCGGACATCACATCGTCAGCGCCATTCTGCCGGTTATAGAGCACGACCTGCGATATCGTAACGGATGTGGGCCAGGTAAGTTGGATCCAAGCGCCATTGAGTTCGCCGTTTGTAGCCCACTCCCAAGGAATCGCACAGCACGGATAATTACTTTCGTCGGGGCCTGGATACCCTGCGATAAATCCATCCACCGCGCTAGCGCCGTTGTCTCCATTCTGAGCAGAGGAAGCGGAAACAGTAGCCAACCCCGCCACGTTCGTAGAGAAATCTCGGATCCAGAACCACTCATTCCACTTTGGGAAGGCAAAGATGAAACTGTTCGGATCGCCGCCGTCCTGAGACACGTACTGTGAAATGATCTGTGCCTTGAGGTTGGTACTTTCGTTTGTATTCTGCATTGGTACGGGAACCGGAATACTTTCAATCTGGCTCCATTTGTAAGGAGTCATGCTGTCCAAGTAATAAGGCTCCGGAAACGGCTGCGTTACTACGAACGTACCTGGAACCCCCTCAACCCAGCCCGGCCACAAGTAATTCGGGTTAGTCGGCACCGCGCAGGATTGGCAAACGGCATGTACGAATGTTTCGTGTACGCGTGTGGATAAAGTCACTCCCTGTTTCTTGAGATCAAGCAAAGCTTCTACTACGAAGTTAAACGTCCCAGTGTGATCGGGGTGATCATCCCACAGGCCTGTGGTGTAGATTTCGTCGGGCTTGAGACTTTGCAACATTGCTTCCATATCTTGCAGGATGGACACCCGGTTGTACTGCCCAGGTACGCCGTATACATATTGGTGATAGGACACACCACCTAAGCCACGATTTGCGTACGTCTCCGTTTGACCCGCAACCGACGGAATGATCGTAGTAGGAGTCGTACTCTGATATAGGCCTTGCAACCCTTGGTCGCCGTATCCGAAAAAAATGACGTTCTGTTCAGGAATTCCAAGTAAACCCATCGCTGCGACTGACTCCGCCTCACGCTGGTAGCCAAGTGCCGGTGGAGGAGTAGGCGGTGTTCCGGGTGCCCAAGCGTCTCCATTTGTAACGACGACGACGTACACTTGGTTACCTTGCTGCAAAGCATCATAGATGACCCCAGCACAACAGAGTGCTTCATCGTCAGGGTGAGGTGCCGCAATCACGATCGTCTTACTTTGGGCAGCTGCGATCTGTGACGCCGTGGTTAGAACGCTAATCACAGCTAAACAGAGGGCTAGGTGCCACGTCCAAACAACAGTCAGCCGCCACCACGACCCAGTGAATCTTGGTGAACACAACGGTGCGTTGGACTTCATACTCGAAACCCCTGAGAAAGATTGGCGATGACAAGCGCCGGTCATAGTTGTTGCAGAACAGCTTGGCCTTTTGGTCATGAGTGTTAGGTCGAGAAGAGTTGCTTTGGAGCCTCCCCGCGAGGGTCCAGCGAGTATAGGAGCGTGATTCGTCGACAGAATCCTGCCGACAACGTCATTCCACATCCTCAATGAGGAGAGGCGCAGCGCGAAGGTATCGGGTAACCTTGCGCTTTGACTCCACCATTGCATACACTCGCTGAATCTGTCCCTCGTCAAGCCCAATCAACGGGGCTAACTCCGAGGGTGGAATGCCTTTGTTCTTCCCATAGAGGCATAGGTCCATTTTTGCGAGCGGCAGCGCGAAGTAGAATTCTTCCTGAGATTGCTCAAGGGAGTACGTGTCAGTGGTCGATGGCCGGTGTTGGATCTCCTCTGGCACTCCCAAGTAAGCCGCCAACTGGTATACCTGCGACTTGTACAGATGCGCAATCGGCTTGAAATCGGCAGCACCATCGCCATTTTTCACGAAAAATCCCTGGTCATACTCCAGTCGGTTAGGCGTTCCGGCAACGGCGAACTGCAGCAGATCGGCGTAGTGATATTCAATCATTTTTCTTGCTCGTTGCTTGAAATTCGTGGCAGCCACAATCCCTAGATATGCATTCTGGGTTAGCCGAACCTTCTTTGTCGCTCCGTCGGGCGACTGCACAACAACAGAGAAGATCGCATACCGATCCGCGTCCACCAGATTGGGCAGGACAATTTTGCTCTTGTAGCCCTCACCATACTCGGGCACGACAGAGCGGATACATGCATCCCGCCGCTCATAGCAACGCGCTCCTTTAAGAATGGGACTGATGTCTTCGACCGCAGATCGTGCTCCCAGTGCGTGCGTAACCAACTGCCCCAGACGAAGGCTGTCGGGGGAGGAGTCAGTTTCCGGCGTAAACAACGCAAAAATCCGATCTTTGCCCAAAGCTCGAGCACAAAGGAACGCGACCACGCTGCTGTCGATTCCCCCGGATACTCCGATGACCGCACCCTTGCGCTTCAGCTGGTGAAGCACCTGATCGCGAATACCTTCGACGATCCGCTCAGTTTCGCGAGCCGGATCAATTCGCAGGATATCCACGGGAACTGATGCACTGGTACTCATACGTTCTCCTCCGATGTCAATGCCTTGAACTCAAGAGACGCGCTGACGCATCCCGATCGTTGTTTTCCAGCCGAAGACGGCACGGCCGGTCAGCAGAGCTGGGCCTCAAATGGGCCTCTTCGTGCATCCTATGTTGGTTTATCCCGGCGACACGCGCTAAGTCGATTGGAGCTCAAGCTCCAGGCTATAAGTTAGCCAAAAGGAAAAGTAATCGCTGCGCGGCGGCACGTCTCCCGATTTCGTTCAAATGCCCACCATCGTTCGTGAATTCAGGAGCCAAGGTGTAGATTTTCTGAAAGCCACGCATGAAGTAAGACCGCGAACCATCGGAGTGCGTGGACTCCACTTCAGCGATATCAAAAATTGGGTCTCTGCCTCCGTAGGCTTGCCGCAGCAACTGATTGAATTGATTCCGCTTTACGTTTGGATCGCGCCCGCTGATCTTCCGAAGGATCGTCTTGAGCCGATCTTTCATCGTACCACTCTGCTCTTCAGCCGTGAGAGGAACGGTGGAGTGTACGATGGTAAGGGATGGATATTTTTGCCTCAGGTCAGCGATCGTCTTCCGATAGTTCTCAAACACTTGCTGCACGTCAGTGGAGGAACTGAAGTCGATATAGCAGTATTTGTAAAAAGCAATACCACCCTGTCCGCCCAACCCCTTATCCAGAATCGCAGCAAAAGCTTCATTCTTCGACTGCGGATTCCGGTTCGTACCGACATGCGCCTCGACAAAAGCGAACCCCGGCACGGACTGCGGATCTGCAGAGGTCACGATGTTGATCTTTAGGCGAGGATCGGTAGCCATCACATCCCGAATGCCCTGCACAATATTGTCTCCAACCGATTGATGGCCGAAAAAAATCTTCTTGGTACTCAGGCTGTGAATTTGCTGATCGCTCAACACTGCTCCATCCCTCGCTATTCCCGATTCCGTTGTTTGTCGCTGGCAAGCTGATAGAGTCAGGAGAATAACTAGCATTGTGACGCGGGTAATTTCTCGACACATCGACTTTACCCTGTGAGCACGGAGGCGGCCGGTTCTGCCATATCACCGTCATCCCTCGTTGTCTGCACATCCTGTGTGTGTTGCCCGCGACCGGAAACAAACTGGTCAATCAGGATCTGTGTCGATAAGACGCTCACCAGAGCCATATTGTCTCTTGTGCTGCTTGCCCGCCCATTCTTAAACTTGGTCACCAGCGCGTGGACAGCCTGAGGATTGAAGACCTGGTCCTGATGGGTCCTCTCCGACGACAGCATCTGCTCCACATAAGGCTCTGAGGACGTAAAGAAGCTCTTGCCCTCAGGCGCGCGGTAGGGTTGTTTGTGCCGCTCGCGGATCGAATCGGGGATGAGTCCGCGGGAAGCCTGCTTCAGCAGGTGTTTCTGATCCAGCACTTTCATCTTAAGTGTGGGAGGAAGCTTGGCGGCAAACGCAACCAGCCTGTGATCAAGAAACGGATATCTCCCCTCGACGGAGTGGGCCATAGCCATCCGGTCGCCTTGGGACGACAGGATGTAGCCAGGCAGCAAAAACATAGCTTCCAGATATTCAGCCTGACTGAACGGTCCCCATGACCTGAAAGATGGAGGCAAGACTTGTTCCAACTCTTGTAGCGGGTCATAGGAACGTGTTTCAGCACGCACCGCGTCGGACAGAAGCGCCTTCAACTTCGCCGTGAGGTCCCATCGCGGCAGGTGCGAGAAATACGGATTGGAAAGATCTTCTGGACTCACACGGAAGAAGCTTTCCAAATAACTCGCCGGCTGACGCTGGATGCCTTGCATGTAGGGATAGAGACGCCGCAGAAGAAGGGGCCGTGAGCGCGACGTGGGATTACGTCCCCAGAAGCGCCGGATCTTGGCCTCCTTGAATATGTCGTAGCCTCCCATCATCTCGTCAGCACCTTCCCCAGTCAGCACCACTTTGAAGCCGTTTTTTCGGACCAACTTCGCAAGAAGAAAAAGCGGCGACGGTGCAGTGCGAACAATGGGCTGCTCCGTGTGCCAGATCACGTCAGGAAACACCGCGGCGATATCGCCGGAGGAACAACGAATGTCGCTATGTTGCGTCTTCAGGAATGTGCTGGCTTCGGTCTGGTAGCTACTCTCGTCAAATTCCGGGTCTTCAAAACTGACCGAGAAAGTTCTCAGCCTGTCACCCACAAGCTGGCTGGTGAGTGCAGTAATCAGAGTGGAATCGAGACCTCCACTGAGGTAGGCTCCCACTGGCACATCGGACCGCAGCCGAATACGAGTCGCGTCCAGTAATAAGGAGAGCAATTCTTCAGCAAGCCTTTTGCCGCCTTCCTCACTGTCCTCGTTTTCAGGACAGTATTCGAGGTCCCAATATCGCCAGACGCGAACCTGCCCGTCGATAAGAGTCAACGAATGACCAGGTGGCAGTTGCGAGATGTGCTTGAATGCGGTACGCGGCGGCAAGGTGACCCAGAATGTCAGGATCTGATCGAGCGCCTGAAAATCCAATTCGCGTCGCACTCCAGCATGGGTAAATAGGGCCTTTATCTCAGACGCAAACAAAAACCGGTTGTCCGTCTGCGTGTAGAACAGAGGCCTGACGCCGAGTCGATCGCGCGAAAGAAACAGCTTGCGTTGTTTTGTGTCCCAGATGGCAAAGGCCCATTGCCCGTTGAGATGCCGGATGCAGTCCTCACCCTCTTCCTGATATAAATGCAAAATAACTTCGGTGTCTGAGCGAGTGGCGAACTTGTGGCCCTTCTTGATCAGCTCATCCCTTAGCTCGATGTAGTTGAATATCTCGCCGTTGAACGTGATCCAGAGCTTACCGTCGTCGATGGACATTGGTTGTTGCCCGCCCGCAAGATCGATGATGCTGAGGCGGGCGTGGGCAAGCCCAACACCATCGCGGCTGAAAACACCGTTCGCATCCGGTCCTCGGTGCGCCAGGGCTGTGACCATGGGCATAAGTTCAGCATTGCCCACCAGGCCACCACGCAAGTTGACAATTCCAGAAATTCCACACATACGTCGATTCAGTCCCCCCGGAGCAAGCTACCTACATTCGGGCTTGGGTTCCATGAAACGAAGACGGGCCCAGAGAATGCCCGGAGGATTTTGTTTCTTTACCAAAGGCACTACTCGGAACTCGGCGACGATGCACCAAAAAGGTCTGCTACGGCATTTGCTGAGCAAGCCACAGGCTGCTCAGTTCCCGCCGAAGAAAGCAGTTTCTTTCTCTCGACGAAGGCCACAAGCCGGTTGATGGAGTCCAGATTTTCTGGAATGAGATCCTCGTCATCCACCTTCAGACCAAACTCCTGCTCCACAAACTCGACCAACTGGAGGATCCCAGTTGAATCGATGATTCCCTTCTCTATGAACGAATCATCGCCCAGCAAGTCTCCGCTTTCCCCTCCAACGAGGAAGGTATCGGTAACAATCTTTCTCAGTTTTTGCTCAACTACCGTCATTAGTTGTTCTCCCTGTGTCTAGGTTTACCAGCAACGTTCGTTGTCGATGGGGAGGTCTTAACGGGCGATTGCTCTCGATATGTGGTGACCGGTACGCTACGCGAACTTACTGGCATTAATCGGCGGCTAGAGAGGCATCCGCAGAATTCGAGCCTTCGCGCGCCAGTTGGCGGGATGTCCCGTAAGTGGGCCTTTCCATAAGGGCTTCCCGGCGTTGCATGAAATCTGAGCGTTCGAGTTCGATTCTTTGAGCGTAAAGCCCGTCGGGGCTCACATCGCCAGCCTCGCCTGGCACCAAGTGAGTTTGTCCTTCCTTGTCCACCTTGTATAGGGGAACGAGTTGCGTCGGCTTGAAGCCGGCGGATTCGTGGAGCGTAAGTGCCAAGCGATTGTTTGACGGCACCGCGGTCCAGAACAAGTCAACCTCCAGTTGACGAAATGCCCAATCCATCAATGCCATTTCACCCTGATACATCAACCGAGGGTGCCCTTCTCGACTTCCACGCAGCAGGTTTGCCAGTTCAGCGAGCTTTCGCCCGTCTTGTTCGCAGCCGCGCGGACCAGCGCCATGAACCCAAGGCGGGCCTACTTTGATTCCAAGCGTACCGACAGGTTGCGTCAGAGAGTGGACGATAAACAACATGCGCGTAGGATCGCTTAGCACGGACGAAGTTAGAAAAGCCTTCGTCTTTTCGATGGTTACGGCCCCTTGATTCAGGAAGCAGCTTCTCATGCGGTTGCGCCACGCCGTCATTTTGCCGATCAGGTCAGTGTTCGTGAGAGAGGACTTGGTGATCGGAGTCAGGTAGCCGATCAGGGTATCCCCGTCGATTGTAATGTCGATGTGAAGCGACTGTTCCTCGTTTACGATTCTACTTATAAGCTGGGTTTGCATCGATCCCCTCATCCTCAATTTGATTACGTCTGCCCGGGAGCAACTCCGGGGTGCTAGGGTCGTGTAATCCTTCGTGTGTTTCTGCTTCCGAGCTGCCTGGCGGAACAGGAAGAGCCACTATTCTTGTGGGGCCGCGCCTTCTTTTTCTTCCGTGTCAATCAATTCGACGTTGAGATTGCCAGCCAGAAAGAAGGCAATATCATTGTTCTTGAAGGCTTCTCCCGGCTGCGGTGGAACAATGAGTCTAGCGCCCTTCTCTTTCAACAGTGCAATGCCGGATCTCAGGTCATCACATCGGAAACAGAGGTGGTGAAGACCCCCGCCTTTGCGCGCGAACTGGGATACGGGAGAATCGGGCTCGGATGGTTCCATCAACTTGATCGTGAGCGAACTCGGTTTCGACAGAAACACGACCTTTACTTTTTGCCGGATATTGACCACGATGCTCGAGCTTCTGCTGTAACCAAAAAGGCGCTCCCATTGATCTATACCTTCCTCCAGTGACCGAACCACGATTCCTAGATGATCGATAACCATCACTATCTTCTCTGCTTTACCCCGACCTGTTCGTCGTAAAGAACGTCGTTGATATCAACCTGCGGAAGATCCTCCCACCAGTTGCGCGGTGGGTGGTAACCTACCAGATCCATCAACTGGAGCTTCATGCGATTTCGCCACAGAGCGAATTTGCTCTCAAGTGGACCGGTAGGAACCTGTATAGGCAAGAGCTCCTTCCACTTGTCCATAAGGTATATCTCGCACTGGGCCAAGTCTTTTCGAATGGTTCGTTGATCGACAGTCTGATGCACACAGGGACAATCGATGGCAACATTCTGGAGCCCTCTCGCCTCGGCTTGCAGGCAAATGTCGACGGCATAGCCGAAAAAACTGGGCAAACACGGATCAAAACGAAGGCCAGAAGATTTACGAAATGAAATCAGCAATTCATCAAGAGTCTGAACTCTCATGGGCAATGACATCGGATAGCGATTTCCGTTATCCCCGGACTTGCGCGGAAACAGTTGTCGGTCACGGTGATATACGTGGCCGGCTCGCTCGCCAGCTGAGGTGATGCCCCAACAGCCAACCACACCGATCGGTGCCCCGGAAGACTCGACTGCGCTGCGCTTTTCCAGAAACCGTGTAGCCCACGTGGTGGGCAGTATGACGTCTTGGTGAATGCAGACGATTAAATCGTTCTCGGATTGTTCGATGCCATCATTGAGTGCTTCCCCGGCTGTTTTGAATCCGGACTGCGGGATGATCTGAAATTCGCCAGTCGAGAGCCTTCCCTTGAATAAGGGAGAAGAAAGAAAGCACTTCTCATAAACATCCGGATTGCCGGCGAGAATAATGAAGGTAATCGGCGACATTCACTTCACTCCTTACTGAACAAATAAAACGTTGAACGACTCCGCGTGAAGGCTGAGCACTAAATAAGCCAACAGCTTATGAGGCGAGCGGATCAGAAAACCTCGGGGCTAAACCCTTTGCGCCTTAGTACAAGATCCCTCGCAACCTTCGGCGAAATCCTGCTGAGAATCCACTTTATCGCAACGCTTGGCGTCAGCTGATACATGGCCGCGACCGACAGTTCTCGCCGGGCCAGTTCAAATTCTTGTCGCGATAAAAACCAGTTTGCCCTTCCACTATGGACAGCTCGCAAATGTCGGACTATGGTTTTTCGAACTGAGGGAAGCCCTGCACTGAGTCGCAACCACTTTTCGTACCGGCTCTGTTCGCAGTCAAGACGGAAATCGACTCGGTCCCACACCGCGGATACACCAGTATGACGGACCGTTGCAACGGTTCGATCAACGATGACTAGCGGAAGGTTGACATAACAGTAGTTCGTAACCAAGGAGAGGCGGAACACAAAATCGTAGTCTTCCGTAAAATGTAGCGTAGGATCAAAACCTCCGGCCTTGCGAACTAAATCGGCCCGGCAAAGCAACGTCACTACCGAAACGCCAGCTGGTGATTCGGCAAATGTCTGTATCGGATTAGGCAGAATTCCCGTGGTCTGTTCGTACTTCCGACCATAAAACTCGAACAGGGTCGTGTCCATGTGGGGGTTGTTGACAAATTGTCCATTCGTGAAGCAAGCCCCACACTTGTGATCCTTAAACTGGTCGATGGCACGAACCTGCCATTCCAGCTTTTCAGGAAGCCAGTAATCATCGGAATCAAGGAAGGCAATCCAGTCCCCACCTGCCACGGCAAGAGCTTTGTTTAGCATGACGCTCTTGCCTTGATTCTCCTGATAGAGATAGCGAACCTTGTCACCGTAACCGCGGACGAGTTCCGCGGTGCCGTCGGTGGAACCGTCATCCGCAACGATGACTTCGCAATCGGAGTAAGTCTGGCCCAGCACGCTGTCAATGGCGGCCCGGAGCAGATGCATCCGATTGTAAGTCGCGATGATTACTGAGATGCGAGGTGGCATTTCGCTAAGTCCAAGTGCTGACGCCGAGGCCGATTGTTATCCTGTCGAATCGCCCGAGCTGGAGAGTCTCAGGGCGAAACAGCAGGATGGCTGTTCGTGCTGATCGAAAGTTCGCTAGCTACATTCAAGAAACCCGCCCATTCGTCGCGCGGGTGCGATTGTGGTTGCGTCCCGATCATGAGCTCCGGTAGACAATCCCAACAGTCAAGACGTTCTTGCTCGTTAAACAGGGTGACGCGCCAATAATAAGGACCCGGCTTCAATGGGAGGGCCCCCACACGGTGAACAAAGTCGTAGATTCCGGCCTTCAGGTTCAAGTTAAAGGCTGCGTTTCCCCACATCCGCTGGCCTTCCGGATCGTTGACCTCAACCCCATGAACTCCGAGACGGATAGGCTCGTTGACCTCAACAGTGAACCTAACTGTAAACGGTCCCAAAGAAGTGAGCAGGTGGGGCAACTCAGCGCGCGGCTCGACGATCTCCCAGCTCAGAAAGCGTGCTTTCACATTCGGCACGTCCTTGCGTCGCGCGTGGCCATTTCCTCCGGACAACAACGCTCCTTCATAGGCTCCGACCACTTCGGCCGTTGGGCCTATCTGGCGGACCTTGCCGTAGTCCATCCAAAGCACCTTGTCGCAGAGTCTGCGGATCTGGTTCATCTGGTGGCTTACGAGCACCACCGTGCGTCCACCTTGCGAAACCTCTTTCATTTTCCCCAAACATTTCTTCTGAAATTCGAGGTCGCCCACCGCCAGGACCTCGTCGACCAAGAGAACTTCTGGCTCCAAATGTGCGGCCACAGCAAAGCCCAGGCGCGTATACATCCCGCTCGAGTAGTGCTTCGCCGGAGTGTCGAGAAACTTTTCTACTCCTGAAAAAGCGACGATCTCGTCAAACTTCTTCTGAATTTCGACTCTCTTCATGCCGAGGATCGAACCGCTCATGTAGATGTTTTCACGTCCGGTAAGCTCAGGATGGAATCCAGTGCCCACCTCGAGCAAGCTGCCCACGCGGCCCCAGACCTGGGCTCGGCCTGAAGTAGGCTTGGTAATGCGGGTCAGCACTTTCAGCAATGTGCTTTTGCCGGCACCGTTGCGACCGACGATCCCTACAATCTCGCCCTTTCGGATCTCTAGACTGACGTCTTTGAGTGCCCAAAGCTGTTCGGGCTCTGCGCTTTTGTTGCGGAAAAGACGGAATGGGGCTTTCAGGACGTTGGTCAGCACGTCCCGCAGAGCAAGATATCTCTCGCGCTGGCCTAAGCGATAGCGTTTGCTGAGACCGTCAATTCGAATGGCTATGTGGCTCATGGTTCAAATCCTGTCTGCAATTGTCCCTTCCATGCTATTGAAATAGATCAACCCACCGACCAAGATCACCGCAACCATGGCAGACGAAACCACGAGAAGCACACCAGGAGGCTGTCCATGGCCGGTCAGGGACCAACGAAATCCTTCGATAACTCCAGCCATCGGGTTGAGCCCGTAAAGCCACCGCCACCGTTCGGGAACCAGGGTGCTGGGATAAGCCACTGGCGAAGCAAAAAGCCAGAACTGCACGAGGAATGAAATGACGTACCGTACATCACGGTAGAGCGCGTTGAGCGCGGAAAGCCAGAGTCCGACGCCGAGTGCAGTGGCCACCGCCAAGACCAGAAATGCGGGAACCAGAAACGCAGTGGGCTTAGGCGTCATCCTGTAAAAGATCATCATGCCGATTAGCATGACGAGGGACACTGCAAAATCCACCAAACCAGACAGAACCGCGGAGAGTGGCAAGAGTACTCGAGGAAAGTATACCTTGGTGATGACCTTTTCCTGCTCGACTACAGTATTGGTGGCGTTCGTCAGTGCCGTCGCGAAGTACATCCACGGCAACAACGCGCAGTAATAAAACAACGGGTATGGCAAGCCTTCCGAGGGGATCTTCGCCAAGTGCCCAAAGAAGATGCTGAACACCAGCATCGTGAACAAGGGCTGGATGATCACCCAACCGACTCCGATCGCGGTCTGCTTGTAGCGAACCTTCAGGTCACGCCACACCAGAAAATACAGGAGTTCCCGATAGTCCCATACTTCGTTCAGGTTCAAACCGATCCAGCCCTTGGAAGGACCGATGTCGAACGTGGGCGCCACTTCAGCGCGATTCTCGCCCGTTGTAGCAATCATCTGTGGTTCTAACGCGATTTCGTTTTTCACTCGCTACTCCAATCTAGAGTCGATCACAACCGCCTGCGTCGTTATGTGGCAGAAGCAGCGGTTGCGCTTTCACGCTGAAGACGGTAAGAAGACGGCGATGAACTGCCCGATTGCTACGTTTGATATCCCTGATAAGAAGAGTACAAGGCCTGCGACTCATGCTCCATGAAGATTTCGGTATCTACCCTCGGAGTCACATCTTGCACGACGCGCCGATGTTTCGGAAATGTTGCGAGGGCGGAGATCATGGCCAAAAGGCCCCACCAGACAAGGACAGTTTGGTCGTGGTACGAGATTCCAAAGAAGGCCACCACATTCGCAAGCAGTGAAGCACCCAGGACCCACAATAGCAGACCCTTTTCCCTGTCGGCTTCGAATCGCTTCACGGCGGTGCCTACGTACTTAAACGCAAACGCAATTATGGCAATAAAGATGGCTAGTGGCAGAATTCCGGAAGTCGTGCCTACCGAGACGAACTGGTTGGCGTGGTCCCACATGTCAAAGCCCCAAGCATTGGTGTCCTTAATGCCCAAGAGCCACCAGTCTCCAACATGACGGATGAAGCTGTCTAAGAGGTAATAACGGTGGTAGCTGGACGAGCCGCCAACCAGGTCCACTCTTTGAATGAGGGACCAAACCGGTGCCTTCATCACCAAATGAAGCGCGATCAGAGTCAGCGCAAGACCCCACCGCAGAACCCGCATTCGTCTGCGCATCGGCCACAGGGCAAGGCCCAACAGGCCTGACGCATAAGCTGCCATCGGCGTGCTGGACGCGGATTCGAGGACGATCACCGTTGCTGACAGGACGCCTATCACGGCGCAGAGACGTTGTTTTCCGTGTCTCAGCCACAGGCCAATAAACAAGGGGAGTGAAATGCTCCCAAACGTTCCAGCCAAAATCGGATGTTGGAAAGGCCCCATGGCGCGAAACTTTTCTGCCCGTACCATGAGCGATGCGCGTGTCCAGGCGCGCGATCCGCCAAGTAAGCTGTACGGGTTTCTTCCCGTCGCCTGCTCGATCGCCATCACGATAGCGACGACCGCAGAGACATATGCCAGTACTTTTATTGCTGCTATCACATCCTCATCGTTACGAATCAAGAAACGGAAGAGGAAGTAAATACCAAGGACCGTATACACGGCCCCAAAGCGATTGACAAATGCCTCTCCTGAACCACCCCACAACAGCACATAGTCGATTGCATCTACGAATGCGAAAATGATCACCAACTTATCGATCACATTGATCCGGCTGCCGAACAGTGATTGCTGCGAATTCAGCGCGCTTCCTGCGACCCGGAGCCAACCCGCCACGATCAGGATCCGCAGCACCTGGAAGTGAAACGGGCCGGCAACCACAACTTCGTCCATCGGGATCAGAAGGCCGCCGGCAATTATGGTCACGATCACATACTGTCGGCGCATGAAAAAGATCAGTGCAATGGCGAACAGCAGGACCACTGCAACAGCGGGGTGCAGATAGGTCTCCTGGCTCAAGGCACTGGAGTTCACAGGCTCCACGTAGTACCTCTCCTGCAATGTGCTTTGGTTTTCACGAGGAGCGTTATTGCTTATCTGAGAACGGGAAGACCAGTACGAGGCCGCTTTGACCAATTCGGGATTCAGGCCTGACTCGGGAAAGCAACGCCAATCCCTCGGTCCAGAACGCATGCCGCCAGTAGAGCAGGCATGCGCTCGACCGGTCGAAGTGTCGACCGAGGGATTGCCCTGGAGTGTCCCAAGTCAGCAAGTAACGCTGCTATCTTACTATAGCCGCCAATCCTGTGGGAGGCGCCGGGGCGACCGTGCTTACGAATTGATACGCACCGCGGCTGGACGTGCGCGTTACTCCATCAGGATCAACGTTGTAAGGTGCGGGCAACGGGGTCCAGGCTGCTGTGTCGCTCGAAAGGGCGTAGTTGTAGCTGGAGGAGTTTACAAACGGATTGCCGGAACCAGTCTGTCCGTGTGTCTCAGACGGCGTGTTCGACGTTGAAAAAAAGGAGTCGTAGTCGTTTGTGAAGCCCCCTCCGAACGACGCGCTCATGTTGTAAATCAGATTGTTGTGAGCGACGTTCCCGTTGCCCTGTCCCGAGCCCCCGATGGGATTGTTCGTGGCCACCGTCGTATTCAGGAATGTGTTGTCATAGACAACCGCGTTGTTCAGGTTGCCAGCCGACGTACCGGTGATGACGCCATTGCCCACCAGCAGTCCGTCAAACACGTTCCCATAAATCTGCGCGCCATCATTATCGCTGTTGTTGGCAACGATGGTTCCAGTCATCCCAGCGCTTCCACTGTGTCCTCGAAAGACGTTGTAGCGGACGATCAGACCGCTGATCGCGCGTTCGTTGGGGTCGATCCACTCCCCGTGATTGGCGCTGCTCGAAAAACCATTCAGCATGATGCCGTACTGCACGATCCATCCGGTGTAAGGCGTCGAACTGCATCCCCCGGATTTGGTCATAAACAGCCCTTGCCAACCGTCGATCAGAAAATTAGTGATCGTGATGTTGGTAAGCACTCCACCGTAAGTGTTTCCTTCTTCCCATTCCTTCTCCACATCACTCGAAGTCGGCTTACCGTAGAAGTGCGCAATCGTGACGTTCGATACCGCCGAGCCGCAGCTCCCAGACGATCCCGCCGTTCCTATGGTGACCGCCTGCGAGAGTACCCCGCTGCCGAAAGAGAAACCGTAATGAGATGGCGTGTAGTCGAAGGCTGGCCCGACGGTTCCATCCCAGACCCAGTAAGAAGTGTCGAATTCGATCCCGTTGGTAAACGTGGCTGGCGTGGAACTGACGCTGTAGCTGGCGCTCCAGCCCGCGATTGTGCCTGAATTTGCGGCTGTGGCTCCTAGAATGCTGATGACTGACGTCCCCGAAGCGGCAACGTTGAATGGGGAACCGGTGCCGGAATAGGAACCGCCACCCACATAGTAGGTGTCTCCGCGCACCATGCTCCCCGGAGCGCAGTTGCCGGTGAAGTCGGAGCAGGCGTTCGCCCAGTCCGTTCCTGCATGGGTTCCTGTTCCTGGCGATGGCAGGACGTAGTGATTGGCGGCGAATGCCAGAGTCGGAAGAATTAACATACAGATGATCAGGATTCGTATTTTCACGGTGCACTCCGTTGCACCTAACGTAGCACCGACGCCTGTGCGCCGCTACACTCGGATGGACATTAACTTAATAGTTAACCCACGTCCAGATGGCCCACTTCTTGAACGCTCCCAATGCTCTGGGATCCCAAACCGCGCTGCCGCGAGGATCCCAACGTCTCGGACCACGTCTTGCCTGCTTGTGACGCGTGGACGCGCGCCGGAGCGAGGTGCTTGTACGTATCGTATTTTCTGAGAAGGTGTTCCAGCATGACCAGGCTGAAGAGAATTTTGTGGCGGTCAGCCTTTCCCGATTTGTGCTCCGCAAGCAATGCTTGGACCGAAATGGGATTGAGATACCGATAGATCAACGATTGGCTATCCTCGAACAGTCCCTCCATGCCTCGAGCAACCGAATTGCGAAACCACTGATCAACGACGTTGGTCGCAAAACCTCTCTTCTTCCGCGCCAGTATCGCTTTGGGAAGAACCTCGCCGGCCACACGGCGATGCAACCATTTTCGGACTCCGAAGCGAACCTTGAACGAAGCATTAAGGCGTTCCACATATTCAACGACTTCCTGGTCGAGATAAGGAACCCGCAGCTCAAGACTGTGCGCCATCGACATCTTATCCGCATACAGGAGCAATTCGTCTGGCAGTGACGAGCGTATCTCCAGAAACTGCAACCCTCCAAGTTCATCCGTGCCCTGCATCAGAGGCCAGAGTTCGCTCCACAGGCCGGGAATCGTATCGCCGGCTTCTGGTAGCACACCCTGTCGAAAGAGCATGCGAAGCGAGCTTTCTGGCAGTATCGAGAAAATCTGCTGATACCTGCCCATCCGGTCCGTAACGTCCAGCGAATACAATGCCCGCATCAGCGACTCGTTACACTGCCAAAGCCGGAGGCATGGCCTGAGGAGGGCGCGGGAGGACGCTGGCAGTCGGCGCCAGTATTTACCGTAATAAACGCCAAGGTGTCGAGTGTAGCCACCGAAAAGTTCGTCGGGCCCTTGTCCAATCAGAGCAACTGTCACGTCCTCACGTGCGCGCTGGCACACGTAGTACATGGGCACGATTGATGACGTGGCGACAGGCTCCTCCAGTGCCGAGGCAATCCTTTCTATGCTCACTTCGAACTCGGACGAACTGAGTAAAACCGGGACATTGTTCGAGCCTAGGGTCATGGCTGTTTCGGCAGCATCTCGAAGTTCATCATCCGCGAAGCTGTCACCGTACCCTACTGAGTACGTATTCCACGAGCCATGATTGCTTGACATCAACGCCAGCAGAAGTGCTGAGTCCATGCCGCCGCTGAGCAGCAGACCAACAGGTACATCGCTAATAAGATGTCGCTGTACCGCCCTGGCGTAGATTTCGCGTAGCTCATCCTGCGCCTCCTCATTACTCGGCATCGGATCGAAAGGCTGAGGAGCAAACTTCCACCAGCGCTCAACCCGAGGTGTCGAGCCCTCCTCGACAATCAACCGAGTTCCCGCCGGCAGTTTCTGGATGCCCTGAAGAATCGTGAGCGGAGACGGTGTGTACCGATAGCGCAGAAACGATTCGACCGCCAGCGGATCGATGACAGGTTTGCCAGGCAAGGCGGCAAGAATGGCTCGTATCTCAGAACCAAAAAGCAAACATCCATCTTCGATACGATAGTAGACCAGCTTTATGCCCATGCGGTCGCGGGCCAGCATTAGTCTCCGCCGCTCGGAATCCCAGATCGCAAGCCCGAACATTCCGTTAAGCTTGTCTAGAACATCGTCGCCCCATTCTTTATATCCATGGACAATTACCTCGGTATCCGAGTTGGTGCGGAATCTGTAACCACGACCCTCGAGCTCCTTACGCACAGCTGAAAAGTTGTAGATCTCTCCGTTGAAAACCACCCATACAGACTCATCGGAGTTGGTCATCGGTTGATGACCACCTTGCAAATCGATGATGGACAATCTGCGGAATCCAAGGCCGACATTACGGTCCACGTAAAAGCCGTCATCGTCGGGACCTCGGTGGACAAGCGCATTCGCCATTTGGACGATGTTCTCGCCCAGAACCGCTTTGGCCCCTAGAAAGTTAAACTGACCGCAGATTCCGCACATTAATTATTCACCGCCATTTTCCACGTTTCCCGTGCCGCCACGAGCAGATTATTTTGCGGGATTACTGAACGCGGGCCATCATATGCCCTTTGACAAGCCAGGCTCGCATCTTGGCAGTCTGCTCCGACCGTAGGTATGAAACAACATCGGGCGGAAGCAAGATCGGTTCGCGACGTAACCTGGCGAATAGAAATCCGAGGAGCCCCAGAACAGCTCCGACGACGACCGGAGTGTTCCATATGCGGTATGCACAGCGTAGACAGAAAAACACCGTACTGTATCCGAGCTTGTGATAGTGCACTCCCTCTTTGTACGATGCCTTCCACGGTTGCCCGCTGGCATAGCCCGTCCGTCGTTGCTCGTAGACAGCATTATTGGCAACCTTGCGCACGGTCCACCCATGCATGCGCGCCATGATCTCAGCAGCAGCGTCGATTCCGCCGCTCTTTAACGGCAAGTAACCACCGATCTGCTGAAAGCATTCCTTGCGAAACAGCTGAACCGCCCCGCCAACACTGTCCAGCGTCGTGTCATGCGTAATGAATCGATCCCCGTTAGGCATATAGATAACGCCCCCGGCAATACCAAGGTGGGAATCGCGCTCGAATTCTTCAACAACGTTTGCGTAATAGTCGGGCCGGAGCACCATATCCGCATCGAGATTTCCGATGAGGTCATGTGGTGTATCAACCACATATTGGAGCCCGGCATTGATGGCAGCGACCTTGCTGCCGAAGCTACGCCTCTCGTTGGCTGGCCGACTGACCAGCGTAATGAAGTCATAACGTTCTGCATATTGTCTGACTACCTCGGCGGTTTGATCAGTGGAACCGTCATCTACGATGACCCACCTTACTGGCCGTTGATGCTGCGAGATGACCGCTTCAATGGTGGTGCCGATGTATGCGGCCTCATTTCGAGCAGGGGTAACTAGCGCGTACTCCAGTTTAGATGCCATGTCTATGCCGACGCCATGTCTATTGTTCAACTCTTCGACGGTACCAGGAACTCACTGCTGGTGTCGGCCGGGTTGAGTCAGGCCCCGTAAGCCAGCACAGGCAAGCAAGATGCCTCTTCATCTTCGCCAATGCCTGCTGTCGGTACGAAGCCTTGACGGCATAAATGCAGGCACACGCAGCAGACCGGAGGAGGTGAGCGAGGTACATGATTCCCCAATAGCAGCAGTAAGAGACGAAACCATGGTATTTACGCCAATACTGCAGATCGGCACGCTGCATCTCAACATAACAGAGGACGGGCGCCAACTGGCTGCTACCGCCACCATAGTGCACCGCCTCGGCGTAAGGGAAGAACACTAACCTCCACCCAGCCAGAAGGAATCTGCGAGACCAATCAAGATCATCTGCATACATCCAGAAGCGTGGATCGAGATTGCCAACGTTGTTCAATGCGGTTCTGCGGACCATCCAGAAGCAACCGTTAATGACATCAACGTCGCGCAGCTCGTCATGCTGGAAGTCAGTCATCAGGTATCCGCCGAACAACCGTGATCTCTTGACCAGCGAATCGAGCGCAAGGGCGCGGCACAACTGATTCCACAGCGTCGGCGTTCTCATGCAGGATCGCTGGGTTGCACCGTCCGGTCCAATAATCCTTGGCCCAAGCAGGCCGACGTCTGGATGTTGCTCCATGTAGTCGCGCATCCGCGCAATGCAGTCTGCGCCGACAACCACGTCGGGGTTTATAAGGCAAATGTATTTGCCGCTGCTGATCTCGAGGCCTGCATTGTTGCCGCGAGCAAATCCGAGATTGGTCGCGCTCGCGACCAGTTTTACGTCGGGAAATTCTTGACGGACCATCTCTGCCGTATTGTCAGAGGACGCGTTGTCCACAACGATAACTTCGCTTGCGCTTGTCGGTAGCTGGCCTCGAAGGGACTTGATACAGTCGGCCAACATCGCCTTGCAATTCCAGCTCACGATGATGACGGATAACTCAATGCTCATATAGAGGATAGTCGGCTGATCAGTTCGGGCTCTGTAGAATGGGCACCGCGGCGTGCCCCTTACCGTTACACTGTTGCCGTGTCGACCTTTCGGATTTCCGCGTTTGAATCAGGCGCGATAGAGAGATCCGTTGCTGCTTCGTCAGGGGACTTGTCAATAAATGTGGAAGTAGCGGTTGCGGCTATCTCGCGAATTCCGTAAACGTCGTGCAGCGTGACGCGCAGCTCTGGCAACTCTGCTCCTGCTTCGAGCGCAGCCCGAGCAGGTACAGTATTCGACTCACTGCGCAGCGTATCAAACGTGAAAGATCGACGGTTGCGGAACCACCGTACGGTCTCGCCCGCAGTTGCGAACCATGCTCCTTTTTCCTTAAGTTTCTCGAGCAACTGAGCATAGAAATCGCCCCATAGCCGTTCGGGCGCGATGCTGCGGTCGTGCCAGTTAACGGTCACAACTCCACCAAAGCGGACGGCATTCTCAATGATCTGGTCCACGACTTTGTTGGCCTCATCGCTCGATAGGTCAAGGTAGCCCGGGAAGAACAAGGCGGTATCCATGATGTGCAGCGGCAATTCCAGCAGACTCGCCGTCTCCAGTGGTTTATAGACTTGCGTTGTCCCGGCACGATAGCCCACTGTCTCGTTGTATCCAACACTGGAATCGTAGTCGGCACCTGCCTTTTCGAGTGTGGCCGGCGATCCTTCATCAAAGCACAGCCAGTGCATTCGTACACCGATGTCGTGGATCCCGGTAACTCGGCGAATCTCGTTCAGTTCTTCACGCCCCTTGGCAGGGTCGCGCCAGGCGTCGATTCCATGAAGTCCGATCTCGCAGCCTTTGGAAATCAATGTCTGGATCTGAGCAGCAATGTCACTCGGGCGATAAGCAGCACCGCGGTGCTTTGGCGCTGCGCCGACCGCAATGCGCCCAGGATCATTCTTAAAAGGAATCACAAAAAAAGACGAGCGCGGGCCCGCCTCCAACTGGGGATAGCGATCGAAACCCTGCCAGCAGTCTTTCGCCAGTCCCAGATGGACAAACGGCAACTTCAACGCGGCCGCCCAGTTAGTCAGCACATGCCGGAATTCGGCACGTCCCCTGAGCATATTCAGCGGCGAGCGGAAGAGCGCACGATACAGGAACCCGAACATCGTGCGATCAAACCTGTGCTTACGAAGCAAGGGATGATCTACGTCGTGGGTCAAACAAGCAACAAACTGATACCCCTGAGGCACCGGGCGGATCTCCACAATCTGCATCCCGGTCGCTACGATTAGATCGCGCAGTAACGAAATGTGCAGGTCCAACGTTGGTATGGCGGCGTTTGACGCTGGCTGTCCCTGCGTCAGCAACACGCGAATTTCATGAAAGAGATCGTACCCCACCCGTACCAACACTCTTTCGCCAACTCTCTCGATGTAGGCCGCGCTCTCTTTAGACTCCGCATCGACCAGAAAATCATCATCTTCGCTATCGGGGAAGGTGGTGGTGTTCCCGTAAATCGGGACCCGAAAGCCTTTGTGTACAAAGAAACGGCCGTTACCTCGGCGACGCGCTGTTTCACCCTTGCCGCCTGTAACCTGATGGGACAAGTTCTCGCCGTTAAAGATGAAAACCACATTTGCGTCAGACGTATCGTAGCCAGCCTTATCGCACAGCAGCATCTCGTATCGCTGACCGCTCCGATAAAACTCCCATGGCGTCTTGAAGAGCTCAAAGAACTCCGTGACTACAGCCTCATACGTCGGATCCGCGATGACGCCAATCATTTGAGTAGTTCGAGACAAATTCTCATGAGAAGTGGTGGTTAGCACAGCCCGGCGACCGTTGATCAAGAAATCTAATCGCGAGACGTGCATCTCATGCAATCGAAGGAAATTGCTCGCGAGATGAGCACGGTTTGTCCGCCACAAGGAGTCCGCTCACCAAGTCTATCAACGACTGCCTCTCTTCTTGCCACCTGTGTTTGAGGTAAATCTTTTGCCCTCGTGAGGCGATCTCTCTTGCGTGGTCTGGATCGGAATAGGCAAGCTCGAGTTCTCGGGCCAGTTGTTTCGAATTGCCGGATTCGAAGAAGAAGAGTGACCCCTCACCAAAATAGTCTTGAATGCCTAGGGTAGATGGCGCGATTACCGGCTTTCCGAGAGCCAAATACTCAAAAATACGAGTTGGAGTGTTGATGTCGGTAAAAGCGTTACGTTGGTTAGGAATGACCCCTACGTCGCAAGTCTCGATCTCGTGAACTAATTCCTCCAGCCTCTTCGGTCCGCAGTAATGAACACAATCCTGCAGACCGAGACGACGCACGTTGTTCATCACTTCTTCCAGAAAAGCAGTATGGCGTCCGTAGACCCAGAGTTCCGCCGCGGGAACCGTTTCTCGCAGCTTTGCAAGGGCCTCAACCGCCACGTCCAGCCCGTTCCGTTCCACTAAAGAGCCGTGATACATAATCGCGAAACGCTGGCCTGGACGCCGATTCGGATAGGAATCTGCCGCACGATAGGGGAAGATCTCTTCGTCTGGAGAGTTCATCACGATGCCGACTTTCTCCAGACGACAACTGCGTTCGCTAAATAGCCGCTTGCAAGCGATGTTGACTGTAATCACCAGATCCGCAAACCAGATACTCCACCTCTCAAGCAATCGGATCACTCGAATGCCAAAGCTTTTCTCGCCAAGTCCGAAGATCGTCGTCATGAGTTCTGGCATCGGGTCGTGCTGGTCGAGAATGACTTTCGCGCCGAGCAACTTGGGCACGCACGCGCTCAGGACGAGGACGTCGGGCATATTGTGTACGTAGACCAGATCGTAGCGGTTGCGGAGTGAACGCCAGGCCAAAATGACAGCGGAAATCAGGGTGAAGGCCGCATATTGGTACGCGTAAGACGGGACGCCTCCACGGCGGTGCCGAATCGGAATTCGGATGATCTCCAGTCTGTTGACAACCTGCCGCTTCGGCGATTTTTCTTCCGCCTCACAAATCAGATCCACGATCATGCCTTCTTTGAGCAGTGCTTCGGCGGCACGACGGGGGCGCGGGTCACTGGGGTAGGGGGAGAATACGACCATCCCTACCCGTTTCCCGCGCAGTCGCGACACGGTCGAAGGTGCCGGCAGAGGCACAGGCGCGTCGAGCGTAGAAGCCGGTGTTTCGCGGCTAGGAGACATAGAACTGACCCTCTTTGACACTCACTCGCTTAACTAGACCGCGACTTTCTCAGGGACCTCTACCGTCTGCGCCAGTTTGACTTTCTTGTTACTAGCTTCACGTTCGGTCTTCAGTTTGTTGGAGGCCTGAATTGCCTGTAGTAATTCAGAGCGGTTGAATTCGCTGAGGAGTGCGATGTTCGGCATCACGCAGTGGCCGCCGATCACTCCGGGAAAATACTTGACGGGCGGAAAGAACTTGATTTCATCATAGAACGACACAACCTCTTCATAGTTCTGCCCGGATTTGTCGCAATATCTTTCGATCTCCTGCGCCCAGGCAATCATCACCCCGAAGTAGGTGGTTTCGGTGAGTTTGGCAAGCTCAGTGGCTTCTGGCGAAGACAGAATTTTCGCCTTCAAACCTACCGACCTGAAGTGCTCCGCCGCCTGTTCTGCCGCTGCTCTATCAATCGCTCCCACGAATTTCGTGTAGAGCTGAAGGTCGTCGATCATGCGAATATGCTTGCCGCGGACCGGGCTATTCACTACCGACCTGCCAGTCCTCTCGGCAATTGCGCGTGTCGTGCCGACAGCAACGGTGCTGTTGACGATAGTCAGTGCTGGCCGAAAATGGTCAATGTAGCGGGCCGTTTCCCCGATAAAGTCCTTGATCTGAAACGGGTAACAGACGTGCATCACCTCGACACCGCCGACTGGCTCTCTCGGCGAGATATCCACACCAACTACCTCGTGGCGCCCAGAGATTAGTTGCATCAACGGCTTGCCTATCTCACCGAGGCCAACGACTACTACCTTTTTGTTTGAAGTCACGGTTTTAGGACCTCCTCAAGAATGACATCTTCGGTAACGTGTTGCTGATTGGTTGCTCTGTGAATCGTAGGGATCCGGAATGATTAGCGCGCGAGCGGTGTGGCCTTGCTCTTGGGGAACTGTACGACGGCGTTGACCACTTTCTTCTGCTGGTCCGATGTGAGTTGCGGGAACATTGGCAAAGAAACAATCTCGCGCGCCGCACTTTCCGCGACCGGGAAGTCGCCTTCCGCATAGCCCAGATCTTTGTATGCTTTCTGCAAATGGAGTGGGATCGGATAGTGAATGCCCGTGCCTATGCCTTCCTCTTTCAGAAAAGTCATCAACGCTTCGCGATCCTCGGTTCGCACGACGTAAAGGTGATACACCGCGCGGGACCAGGAAGGCTCATACGGCGGCTTTATCGGGCTGCTTGCGGCTTCAAAAAGGTCCTTGTATTCCGCGGCCCGCGCCCGTCGCTGTTCGTTCAAGGCGCCGAGACGTTGTAACTTTACCTGAAGAATCCCCGCCTGGATGGAGTCCAGCCGGCCGTTGTAGCCTTCTATGTCATGGTAATACTTCTTGGCCTGGCCGTGATCGCGGATCATGCGGATCTTGGCCGCGATTGCCTCGTCGTTGGTCGTGACGGCTCCAGCTTCGCCACAGGCGCCCAGATTCTTGCCGGGATAGAAGCTGAAGGCCGCGGCATGGCCCATTGAGCCTGCTTTGAACCAGCGGTTGTGTTTGCGGGAAGAGTACTCGGCTCCGTGGGCTTGGCACGCATCTTCAACCACGATCAGGCGATACTGCTCGGCCAGTTCCAGAATCGCGTCCATGTCTGCCATCTGACCGTAGAGGTGAACCGGAACAACAGCGCTGACAGGGCGATTGCTTCGCCTGCTGATGAGGATTCCCTTCTCGTTGATCGTGCACTGCGTCTCCAGGTACTGGCGCAGTTTTCCCGGATCCATGTTGTAGGTGCACTCGTCGATGTCAACAAACTCGGGCAAAGCGCCAGCTTGCGAAATGGCTTCCGTCGTGGCGATAAACGTGTTGGGAACCGTGACCACAACATCGCCGGTGCGCACGCCGGCCGCTATGAGGGCAAAGCGCACGGCGTCGGTGCCGTTGCCGACTCCCACGGCATGTTTTGTATCGCAGAAAGCGGCAAACGCCTTCTCGAAGTCATCCACCATCGGCCCGCCGATGAAGCCGGCTGTCCGCAGAGCTTTCTGAAAGACGGCCGTCAGAGCTGCTTCGAGCTCAACGTGTGGCGTGACAAGATCAAGAAAAGGAATATTAGTAACGTTCATTTCGTAACCTCCATGGGCTGGTCGCTGTAGCGATGAACTCGGGCTGGATTTCCGTAAACAATGCTGTTCGGCGGAACGTCTCGGGTGACGACGCTGCCGGCGCCCACGATGGCGTTTTCGCCGATGGTGACTTTCGACAGAATCGTGCTGCCGGAGCCGATCGAGGCGCCTTTTTTTACGACCGTCTTCTCGACTTTCCAATCGGCCTCGGTCTGCAACTCGCCATCGGCGGTCGTGGAGCGCGGATAGGAGTCGTTGATGAAGGTAACACCGTGTCCGATGAAGACGTTGTCTTCCACGGTTACGCCTTCGCAGATGAAGGTGTGGCTGGAGATCTTACAGCGATTTCCGATCTTCGCGTTCTTTTGAATTTCTACAAAGGCGCCTATTTTCGTTTCATCGCCGATTTCGCAACCATAAAGGTTGATAAACTTAGAAAACTTTACGTCCTTACCCAACCTCACATCTGACGAAATACAAAGGTGTGAACTCATAAATAAACCAACGCTCCTCTCTTGCTGAGCGATTCGCTAGCGGCTTCTAGCATGTTGACTACTTTCAAACCTGCAACGCCATCGTTAAACGGTCGCTCATCTTTGGAAATACATTCAACAAAGTAGGCTAGTTCGATGCGCAGTGCTTCAACCTGCTCGATCTGCGGCGCCCACATATCGCCGGATCTGTAACTCACAAGAAGATCGTAGACACCTTGCTGGCTCGTGATGTTAACTCCCTTGTCGTAGATCTTGATTTTCTCGTCGGCCTCAAGATCGTTCCACACGAGCATCTTCTTCTCGCCGCCGATCAGCGTGGTCCTGATCTTGACCGGAGAGAGCCAGTTCACATTGATGTGGGCAATCATCTTTTCGGGGAAATAGACAGTGAGGAACGCGATATCCTCATGCCCGTTCAGGTGTGTTTGACCGGTGGCCACGATGGCTTCGGCATCTCCAGCAAGCAGTTGATTCATGATTGACAGGTCGTGTGGGGCCAAATCCCAGACGACATTACAATCATGCTGAAACAATCCTAGATTCACTCTGGTGGAGTCGTAGTAGTAGAGCTTGCCCAGAACACCCTCTTCGAGCAGTTTCCGGATCTTTCTTACGGCACCCGTGAACAAGAAAGTGTGGTCCACCATGATCTTTAGATTCTTCTGTTCTGCGAGGTTGATAAGTTCTTCGGCTTGCGCCGCTGTGCTGGTAAAGGGCTTCTCGACGAATATGTGCTTGCCATTCTGGAGAGCAGATTTGGCAAGTTCGTAATGGGTCCAAACCGGAGTGATCACTGCGACTACATCTACATCCGGTGAGCCTACGAGTTCTTTAGCATCCGCATACACCGGGATTCCGGGATGGGCGGATTGCACTCGCTTCCGGGCGGCGGGACTTTGATCACAAACTCCCGCGACCTGGCAGCCTTCCAGGTTTCGGAGATTCCGAACGATGTTCGGTCCCCAATAGCCATAACCAATCACACCAAATCTAAGCATAGGATTCCACCCTCATGAAGGACCCTTTTCGATCCAAAGGTTGATTTATATGGACAACAATGCGACAAAAGGGGGACTGGTCAAAAGGGGGAGGAGGGGAGGATCAAACTGCGCCGTTTCCCTCGATGACAGCTCTTGGGGTCTGTAAGAGAATCTTCAAGTCGAGCCAGGGAGAACAATTCCGCGCATAGCGTAAATCCAAGCGGACCATGTCATCAAATCCAACGCGGCTGCGCCCGTAGACCTGCCATAAGCCCGTGATTCCTGGCTTCGCCTCGAGCAACCGGCGCCGGTGCCAGGTAGCGTAGGACTCCACTTCGTAGGTCACCGGGGGCCGCGGGCCCACTAATGACATTTGACCGCACAGCACATTGATGAATTGCGGCAACTCGTCCAAGCTGGTCCGCCGTAGAAATCTTCCTACCGGAGTAACCCGCAAATCGTTGGTCAGCTTGAAAACAGCTTCGCCTGTCTCGTTCGTCGTGTGTTTCACTGCCTGACCTGCAATTAACTGGCGAACGTATTCCTTGTGTTGGCTGGAATCGTTGTTGATGTACATCGAGCGAAACTTCAGGAGCGTAAACGGAATTCCTTGTTCTCCAATGCGCGGTTGCCTAAACAAAATCGGCCCTTTTGAAGTCAGCTTGATCGCACCGGCAACCAGCACAAACACGGGAGACATCAGAGCCAGCAACAGCAGGCTTCCCAAAATGTCCATTCCCCGCTTGATCACTCGGCCCAGTCGGTTTGTCCCGTCGCGCTTCTGGAGGTCGGGATAAAGGGTTGGGTTGCTCTGGGACCCGGGATTGTTCGAATCCCACTCCTCGGGGAACAAATGAAACGAGAACTTGACGTGGCTGAACTGTTCGCTGGTGAGCCGGCGGCGAAGGACATCGCTGATCCGGGAAAGGATGGTGCTCAAGATGAGATTGTTATCCAGCGTGATCTCCGTGAACATCACTCCCACAGCAGAGTTCGTCTCGTACCAGCCCATGACGTCGGTTTCGCGCGTGGCAGCTTGTAGCGCGGAAAGAATATCGAGCAGAACCCGGCCATTCTTGTCCGTCGGTAGAGTGCGCCCCGTGTCCATGAGCAACAGGACAAACGGACGTTGCGTACGCTCGCTACGCTTTCGCTCAAGCGAAATCATCCGGCGGAAGGCTTCCTCCGGAAGGACTTCGTTGGAACCTGCCCAGCTGTGCAGTTCAGACTTCCAATCAACGGATCGCGGATTTGTCAATGGTGACGCCACGGAATGCTTCTCCTTGCGCGCTACGGCAGGAACTAGTGCACCGCAGCTCAGCGAACAAGATTTGATTTCGATAGGGGAGTTTGGCCTTGCGGGGGTGTCGAGGCCAGGTTAACTTTCAGCTCTCAGCTGCGGGTGAAGAAGACCCCTCAGCGTTCGTCGCTGCCACGCTGTATCGTGAATAATAATACTTCTGCTCATTACTGCTACAACTGTTTACAACCACGCCAAGTATGGTGGAACGGTCGATGATTTCCGCCACCCGCTCAAGCTGTTTCTTCTCGCACATACCCTCACGGGTCACAAGCAGTACTCCATCGACCAGTTTCATCCAGAGTCGTGTATCCGCCAGAGGGAGGACCGGGGGAGTGTCGATAATAATCCAGTCGAAAAATGTATCGAGTTGTTCGAGCAACTGCTGGAGACGGCCCGATTGCATAAGCTCAATTGGATTCTCGGGGGTCACACCTGCGGGAAGGAACCAGAGGCCAGAACCCTCGAGTTTGTACACGACGTCGGACAGTCGGCGTTCTCCGCGGAGAACCTCGCTGAGCCCGGCCAGATCGCGACGAAAACCGAAACGCCTCGCTAACTCTGGTCGCCTCAAGTCCCCATCGATGAGCACAGTGTTGAGAATCTTGCTTCGGGATTGATTCAGCGCAAGGTTGGCGGCGATCAGACTCTTCCCTTCTTCTGGAATGCTGCTGGTAATAACGATGCGCTTGAGCGCGCGCTGTTCGCGCAGGTGTCGCAATTTCAATCCCAGCACGCGAAACTTCTCCGCCGCCAGACCGCCCTGATCCGTCAGACACACCAGCCTGGAATCAGCCGCCAATGCCAGCGCAAGCACTTTCGCGGGGGCAAAGGTCTCTGCCCCTGAAGACCCTGGTTTTGCCCACGCCGGCAATGCCGAAAGGGATTGCTTGCGATCGATTTCCTGTTCAACCTTTTGCAGCAGATCCGCGACCGAATCGGCGGTCTTTGGCAGGCTCCCGCCGGACCGCTCGGCCTCCGCTCGCTGCAACGCTTCAAATATGTAGCTCATGTAGAAGAAACCTTGCCTATTGCAGTCGGCCCTTCGTCCCGGATCCCTGCATGCGTTCACGCACTTCGAGCAGCGTCTTCACCGCCAGCAGGAGCTCGCGCTGCTCCAGTTCTTCCGACTGCCGGACACTGCCATTGTTGTTTCTCGGTTCCAAGGCCACCACGCCCAGTCGCAAATCCCCTGCGACGCCATCGATGATTTCAGATGTAATGGTGGCCGCGTGTTTGGCGTAGCCCGAGAGCAGCGCGTTCTCGCAAATCGTGTTGATCAGCCGTGGAATTCCCCGCGAATGGCGGAACACTGCCTCGATCGCAGGCCCGGGGAAAATCTCGCTGGCTGCAGGTGCGCCCGCAACCCGAAGACGGCGGCGCATATACTCCCTGGTTTCGTTCGGATTGAGCGGGTCGAGATGGCAACGCAGCGCGATCCGCTGTTTTAGCTGCCGGAGTTCATGGGAATCGAGCTTCTGATCGAGTTCCGGCTGGCCGGCCAGCACGATCTGGAGCAACTTTTGCTGCGAGGTTTCCAAGTTGGTCAAAAGCCGGATCTCTTCCAGTATCTCGGGCGACAGGTGGTGAGCCTCGTCCACCACCAGAATCGTCGTCAATCGCTTCTGATGTCTCTGCAAGAGGAAAGCATTCAGCACGTGGATCAGCTCGTCTTTGGCCTTGCCCGCAACCGGCAACCCAAAATCGAGCGCGATATAGCGCATGAATTCCATCGGCGAAAGCGTCGGATTGAATATCAGAGCGAAGGCAACGTCCCGACGCTGCAGCAGCCCCAGCAACGAGCGCAGAATGAGCGTCTTCCCGGTGCCCACTTCGCCCGTCAAAACGACAAATCCGCGGTGCGCGGTTACTCCGTAGTACAACGAAGCGAGCGCCTCGTTGTGCCGGGTTGTGGGAAACAAAAACGACGGATCCGGCGTGATCTCGAACGGGTTGCGCTGCAGGTTGTAGAAGCTTTTGTACATATCTCTAGCCGTACAGATAAGTTACTGCCGATCCTAACAGGATAAAACCCGCGACCACCACTGCCGCCGCGCCCACGATCAACGCATCGCGCCGGTGAGACGACTGTTCTTCCACGCTCTCGATCGGCGGAATTTCCGCGATCACATGGAAGGGAATCAGTTTCTTGATCTCGCGCTCACTATAGAGCTTGCCGCTCAGCTTCTCCTGGCCGAAAGCGAAGCCTCCGCCGAAAACAAAGCCCACCGCTAATCCCACGCCGCACAACAGCAGCCGGTTGGGCTTGTAGGGTTTTGCCGGAAGATTCGGTGGATCCAACATGCGGAAATGCTCGCCCTGTTGCGTTTTCTCCAGGTCGGTCGACATTTCCGACTCATTCCTCTTCTTCAGCAGCGATTCGTAATCGATCTTCGACTGGTCATAGTCACGCGTGATATCCGCAAACTGCTGTTCCATCACCGGGGCCATATTCAGCCGTGCCTGATATTGGCTGATCTTGCTTTGCTCGTCTTTGATTTCTGCCTGCCGATTCGCGATTTCGACACGATTGGCCTTCAGCTGACTTTGCAGCTCCAGCAGTGGTGCGCTCTTCGGATCGAGCGACGCATTCGCGACCGCTTCCGGACTGGGACTGTTCGTCGGACGGTTCATGTCCGCAATGACCCGTTCACGCATCTTTTCCATCCGGGCAATCTGTTCCCTAGTCTTGCGAAGGTCGGGATACTTGTCGGTGTAGTGCGAACTCAAATCCGCTTGCTGCGTCTTCAGTCGATCGAGCTCTTTGTCAATCTCCGCCAGTCCGGCTGGTCCGTCCCCGCCCGGCTTTGCGCCGCTATCCAGGGCGCGATACTGATTGATCAACGACTCCAGATAGGTGCTTTGCTGCTTGGCCCGGTTTAGAGAGTCTTCGTTCGCTTGCACCTGATTCTGCAGGCCGGACAATATCTGGAGATTGCTTTGGGTCTGACTGGGCAACTCGCCCAAATGCTGATCTTTGAAAACGCGCACTTTAGCTTCTTGTTGGGCCAGTTTTGAGCGCGCCTGCTCGAGCTGATCTTCAAGGAAGTTGGTCGTATTCTCCGAGCGTTGCTGCCGCTGCTCAAGATTCTCCGTGATGAACAGGTTCGCGAGCTCGGCTGTCGCCTCTTGTGCCGTCTTCGGATCGCGACTAGCATAATAAATATTGAAGGCTGAGAGCTTCCTGTCATCGCCGCGCGAGAGTTCGATCTCGATGTCCTTGCGCATAACCTCGACCAGATCGTCCGGGCTCTTGTGCTTCCGCTCCTGAGCGTAGAGACCTAAATGGTCAATAATGCGGAGTAGACGGGTGCGGCTCAGGATCTGCTGCGTAATGCTGTCCAGTTGCTGCTGAATGTCGCTGTCGATGTTCGAGACAACATACTTTTCCGGCACGGAAGGCTGCTCAACCAGAATGAGCGTGCCCGACCGGTAGGTCGATGGGATCAACCAACTCGCTCCCCACACTAGCGCCCAGCCACAAAAAAAAGGCACCAAGAATTGCCATCGCCGGCGGCGGATGATTCCCTTGATCTCCGCAAGATCCGGTAGCCCGTTTGATTCTTGTAGTTCTTCTTCCATGTCCTACATTCCCAGGGGCTTCGCCCACTGATAAGAGAGAGTCACAAAAAATCGATTCCGCCCCGCATCGAGTGTCTGGAGTGGACTCGTCTGGGTTGCGCCCGGCACCCCAAACTGCTCTTGAAAATCGTGAGTATAGCCCATCCGGAGCCCAATACTCTTCCCCACGTTACGCTCCAGGGAGACGCCTGCGGAAGTCAGGTTGATCGAACTCGCGCTGGTCGCCAACGGTGCGATCAGCGACTGGTTTGTTCCGTGACTCGCAGTAAGAGCAGCCGACCACGCCGGGGTCAGTTGGCGGCGGAAGTTGCCGTAAACGGCCTGCAGACGGACTGTACCCAAGACGCCGCCGCCGTCGCTGATAGTTCGGGAATATCCGGCGGACATGCTGGTACGCTGATTCCTCCAGCCGCCTTCCGCTCCACCGCCAACTGACCAGTTACTCGTTTGGGTCGGCTGCAGTGCGCCGGTTACCAATCCTTGGTTCTCCGAGTACTGCGGGCCGACATAGCCAGTCAGAGTGAATCGTTTCGAGATGTTTAACGTGTCCACCGCGAGAAAACTATGGAGTCTGGTTTCGCCGGCGCCAAGATTGAAAGTCAAGCGATCGAAACGGTAAGTCACGCCACCCCAGTCTGCGCCAAAGAGCCGGTGCAACCAGAAAGCGGAGGCCGACACGGTTTCGGAATCCGTCAGCTGAGTTCCCGCGGGGACATTGGTGAAATGCAAATCATAGAATGACCCGCTGGCGCCAATCAGACCGTTCAAGGCAAAGTGGTAGTTTGTTTCTACCGTCGTCATGCTGGATCTTTGTGTGGACAAAGGAGTTATCAGACTGGCGTTCGGCCCGCCCGAACTGGCGACGACTTCGGCGCCATTGCCCGCGTCAAAGAATCCCGTGGTCATGGAAAAGTTTTCTGCCACCCGCAGGTTCACATGCGGGCTCAACCGGTACTGCGAATCGAAAATCAGGTTTTGCGATCCCTGGTTCTGATTCGTGATCTTCTGGTTCACAGTTAGCCCGCCGGCGTATCCAAGCGACCAGCGGATTCGAGACGTCGACTCCTCAATCCTGATGTTGGGGAAGATCGTTTCGCTTGTATTACTTGCGACTCCGCTTGAGAGCAGCAGTGGGTTGTCGTCGTATACCGCGCCCAAATTCACCCCGGCCCGCAGGTAATTCGATCGTTCTAACTCGGAGAGGAAGGCAGAAGATATTCCAGTTCCCCCAAGCAGTACCGGTATTCTGGGCAAATCGCTGCTCGCGTCCTCGGTGCCGCCCTCAGGCTGCAATCCAGCCATGACAGAAAGTGCCGCAGCCGGAGCCTGTCTGTCGTCGTTGTCGCCGGGACTCTGGGCCGGTGGGTTCTGCGGAGTCGGGTTCTGCCCCGCCGAGAAAAACTGCAACCCAGCCACCATCCACACGAGAATCCAGCATCGAATGCTCATCACCACAGCTACGGAACCACAAGCGTATCGCCAGCTTGCAGACGAATGTTCTGCTCAGGATTCTTACCTTTGATCACGTCTTTGTAGTTGAACGGAATTCGTTTCTGCGTTCCGTCCGGAGCTTGTCTGAGGACGTAGATCGACTTCTGCTTCGCGAAGTCCTTAAACCCCCCGGCCATCGCGATCGCATCAAGCACCGTGGTCGAACTCGTCAATAAATAGGCGCCAGGTCGAGCCACCATACCCAGGATGTTCACCTTCTGACTCTTGCTATCGGTAACAATGACCGTGACTTCCGGCTCGGAGATATAGCTCTGCAAGCGTTTGGTAATCTCTTGCTCAAGTTGTAGCGGGGTTTGACCGCTCGCCGTCAGTTCGCCCACCAGGGGCAGAGATATCTTTCCATCGGAACGAACCGGAACGGAACGCGAGATGTCCGGTTCTTTCCAGACACTGATTGCCAGGACATCGTTGGCGCCTATCACGTAAGCGCTGTCCGAATGTGCACCCTGCGAGCCTTGCCCCTGCTTCGCGCCCGCTTGGTTATCGGCTGTGGGGGCGGCGGGCGCCGGAGGTTGCAACGGGGAATTGGATTGCGCGTACGCTCCTTGGGACATCATCACCAGAAGCGTCAGGACTGGAATGATTCGATGCGCCGTCATGAGTTGTGTCATAGCCAATGCTTCTCAGCCTTTCCCTAGTTTAGCTGCGCTCGTAATCGCAGCCGTTCAATGCCGCTCGGTTCAATCGCGACAGTTCCTAAGGGAATACTACTTCGATTGCCGCATAACAAAAAGGTGCGCGGAGTCGGCCGGCGGCACCAGACCGTATTCCTGGATCTTGTAAAGCAGCGCACGATAGCTGACATTCAGTAACCGAGCGGCCGCTTTCCGGTTCCAGTGCGTCTGTTCGAGCGCGCCGGCAATCGCACCACGCTCGGCTTCCCCTTTTGCGTTTCGTACCAGCAACTTCAGGGACGATTTTTCTTCCGACGCGTGCGTATTCAACGCATAAACGCTCGGCGGGTGAACGCAGCTCTTTGCCTGCCCATTTCCGTTTCTGTTCCCATTCTCACGCTCGTTGGCGAGCCCGCTATCTGAACTCGAATGTAATGCCTGCAGCGCCGCTGCCTCATCTCCGTGCGCCAGGAAACGCTTGGCAAAGGTTTCTAATTCCCGCAGGTTGCCGGGCCACGCATACTGCTGACATGCATCGAGTAATGCGCTTGAAAAACTCCGGTCCGGTACGCCATAGCGCCGGGCTAACCGGTTCAACAGGTGCCCCAACAGCATCGGGATTTCCTCGTGCCGCTCCCGCAGGGGTGGTACGCGCAATTCGAAAACGCTCAAACGGTAGAACAGCTCTTCCTGAACTCTTTTCTCTGCCGCCGCCAGCTCGAGGTCGCTGCACGTGGCCGCGATGATACGCACATGGGCCCGGATCGGGTTATTGCCGCCGCAGCGGACAAACTCTCCTGTCTCCAGCAGTTTCAGCAGTCGTCGTTGCACCGCACCCGGCATGGCATCGAATTCGTCCAGTAAAATCGTCCCTTTGCCGCACTGCTCGAACTTTCCTGGCGTCGATTCCGGCTGCCCGTTAGCGGAAATGTGCTCATAACCGAACAGTTCATTCTCTAGCAGGTCGGAGGTGAGTACCGCGCACTTGATCTGCATGAAGGGGAAGCTGGACCGAATCGAAAGCGAGTGGATCAGCTGGGCAGCGGTCGTTTTTCCGCTCCCCGCCTCTCCGGTAATCAGTACCGGCACGTCGGTCTGCGAGAGTAATTCCGCTTGCATTCGCAGCCGGCGTGTGGCGGGGCTGGCCGCAATGAAATACAGCTCTTCGTTGATTCGTTCGATCTCTGCCTGGTACATGTTTAAGAGTTACAGCCGGAAGGTTATAAGGTTATAAGGAAGATCTCAGATTGCTTACCAGGAGACTGGTTAATTAGCGAACTGCAGCCGGTTTTTCAGACGGGCTCGACGTCGTATCCATCAATTCGCACGGCCATCGATCTTTGAATCGCATCAATAGAGATAATCAGGCTGTGATCGCCGTTCTCCGACAGGAACACGCCTTCCACGCCGTCCATCGCTCCGCCGCGGACCCGGACCCGCTGCCCGGCCTTGAGAAAGGGGTACGAGCGCCAAGGAGCAGTTTGGGTGAGAACTTTCTGGATGCTTTCGATCTGTTCATCGGGAATCGGCAGGCTCGAACCACGCGTCCCCACAAAACCGTGAACACTTTCCACCTGGTACACGCGCGTCCGGTCCTCCGCGCTCAAAGCGCTGCGGATGAACACATAGCAACTAAACAGCGGCACTTCTACTTTCTTCTTGCGATCACTCCAGCGATGCACCTGGATCGTAGTCGGTACGAACGTCTGCATGCCTTGATCGCGTAAGCGTCGCTCGATCGCTTTTTCGTGGCGCGCTCTGGTGTGCAGCGCGTACCAGCGGAGCACATCCTGCGATACCAATGGGCTCGACCCGCTGTCCACTTGGTAGCTCTGATTGGCACTACTCATAGCTTCGCCCTCTGGGTCCCATTGCAATGGGGACGCCTGGATCGCACGGGAAATCTCTTCAACGCCTTCTGGGGAGGGAGCAGCACGAACTACTAGGGGGAAGTTACTCGTGTCCACCTTATGGTCACGTGCAAGAACGTGCAAGTGGTAGGACTACTCAGGACATATCAGCCCTACTCGAGCCGGGGCTGATCTTCTCATGACCAAGCTATACGGCTGGGAGACGTTATTCTATGGCACATCCGTGGTATGTGCACTTGCGGGGCCGAACAGTTCCCTCGTTGGATTCAATCGATCTATTGAGGAGATAGTACGTATCTTGTTGATATTATTAATATTACTCTATGTTCCTCTCTCTCCAACGAACGATCATGTCGGTGCCGGAACTGGCGCTGGTCGTCTGAATCCTGGGCTCGCCAATCAGGCTGCACCGGAAGCCTGGACCCCTAGTGCATTTTTTTGCATAGGTTGCAAGCCCCTTGCTTGCCGGTTGGCAAGTTTAGTGGTACATTCTCGACTGTAGCAAGAGACCGTGGTCGGCTTACTTGCCTTAATTTTCTCCTCCTCCCCGAGGCCATGGTATTGACGAACGGAGTGTTTTCAATTTCCCCCCTTCCGGTTCGTACAACTGAATATCAGGAGGCCCGATGCCATCCCATGAAGGACTGGGCTCGGACTTTGTCAGTATCGTAGTTGCCGACAGCACGCGAATACATACTCAGCTCTTGGCCGACGCTCTACGCAATGATCGCGGTCTGCAGGTGGTAGCCGAGACCTCGAATTCGGAGGAGTTGTTGGCGGCCCTCACTCGCGTGCCCATCGATGTCGTGGTCATCAGTCACAACTTGGACGACCAGCCTGGCCACGGCGTCCATGTGTTGCGGGAGATGCGTGCGCTCCGGCCCCAGATCAAGGGCGTCATCTTGCTGGACTCGTCCAAGCCACAGGAAGTTCTGGAGTGCTTTCAGGCTGGCGCGAAGGGTATTTTTTCCAAGCAAGAGCGACTGGAAAGCCTCTGCAAATGTATTCGCAGCGTCCATGAGGGACAAATCTGGGCGCGGAGCATCGATCTGGATCAGGCACTCGAAGCGTTTGCCAACCTGCCCTCCGTCCGCGCCACCAATCACCAGGGGATCGAACTGCTATCCGAGCGCGAACGCCAGGTCATCCAGCACCTGGCCGGGGGTATGACCAACCGCGAAATTGCTCAGGCTCTCGGTCTAAGTGCGCATACGGTCAAGAACTACTTGTTTCGTATCTTTGACAAGCTCGGTGTCTCCAGTCGGACCGAGTTGCTCTACCTGACCATGAACCACTCGCAAGCGCGGCCACCACGCTCCGCCGACGGAGAGAGCCACTCATTCTCTGTAATTATCGAAGCCGCCGAGGCCGGCGACCCCTATGCGCAACTTCGCTTGGCCGAGCATTTTTCCCAGATCAAAGATGTTCGGGATACCGAAGACGGGCAAAACCCGGGTTTCCAACCGGCCTCTGTATCCGCCTATATGTGGTATCTGCTTGCCGAAAAAGCGGCGACCCCAATGCTTGAACAAATCGAGGAAGGCAAGAACAACATCAGCCAGACAATGTCTCCGCAGCAACGGATGGAGGCCGAAAACAGAGCTGCCGCGTGGTTGAGAAACACCAAGAAACATTCCGGGTTCGCCGATGGCGGTCAGCTACGGACCGTCGGACAGAAGACACGCGCCGCCCGATAGGGTTTCGCACGCGGATCAAGATGACCTTGACATCCGCGCGCGGAATGCTTCATCGAACTTCCTTACCACAGGATCCATTCTCTGTACGCTCGCTCTGACGTTAGGTGAACCCTCCCTTTCGGATCAGGTGACTTGGTATCGGTATGCAGTTCGCTCTCGTGCGCCTTCGTTTCAACCATCAAGAGACCGTCTTCCCCTCCGATAGAACAAGTCGAGAGCAAGTCCCACGTTGGGTTCGTATATTGCTCTTCTAGCTTCCCTGAGAATTCCCTCGCACGCACCGAGCCGTCCCGGGCCAAACTGAGCACGGGTGGCAGCACATACCAACCGAAGGCTGGGTACTGTTTCTTGTCGATTCTGTTGTGCCAGCGGCCTAGAATACTTTGTGAGGGTGAGGGGTAGGGAGCTTCGTTTCTATGGCCAGCCGACTGTCAAGCCGAGATTTGCGCGTCGGCCTTGAACTGGGCCACTACCGCATTCTCGAGAAGCTAGGCGGTGGCGGCATGGGCGTGGTGTACAAGGCCGAGGATGTGAAACTCGGCCGGTTTGTTGGCCTCAAGTTCCTGCCGGATGAACTGGCCACAGACCCACACGCTCTCAGCCGCTTCCGGCGCGAAGCCCAGGCCGCTTCTGCCTTGAACCATCCCAACATTTGCACGATCCATGAGATTGACGACCAGCATGGCGAAGCGTTCATCGTCATGGAGTATCTGGACGGACTGACGCTGGGGTACCGCATTGCAGGTCGTCCGCTGGAAATCGAAACCCTGTTGTCGCTCGCAATCGAGATCGCGGACGCTCTCGATGCGGCTCATGCCGCTGGAATCGTTCATCGAGACATCAAGCCTGCCAATATTTTCGTCACCGGCCGCGGGCACGCTAAGGTTCTGGATTTCGGGTTGGCCAAGATAAATGCGAGTTCAGAGACCGAGGCAGGAGATGCCTCCGCGCCAACGGCTTCGGCCAGCACCGACTTGACTAGTAAGGGCACGACGTTGGGGACGGTGATGTACATGTCACCGGAGCAGGTACGGGCTAAGGAATTGGATGCACGGACGGATTTGTTCTCGTTTGGAGCTGTTCTCTATCAGATGGCTACGGGACAGTTGCCATTTCGTGGGGACAGCAGAGGAGAGATTTTCGACTCCATCCTGAATCGCGCACCCGTTCCTGCAGGGCGGCTGAATCCTGACGTGCCCGCCGAACTCGAACGTATCATCAAGAAGTCGCTGGAGAAAGACCGTACCCTGCGCTATCAGAGCGCGGCGGAGATGCGAGCCGACCTGCAACGGCTGAAGCGCGACACCGATTCGGCTCGCACCGTCATACAGAGCGGGATTGTCCCTGTTCAGGAAACGACAGGGTGGCGGCGCAGAAAGACGACTCTGGCGGCTGGCGGTTTCGCGTTGGTGGGACTACTGGCCCTGGGAATGTGGTTCGCTGTCTCCCGAGCGCGGGGCCAGGCCATTGATTCCATTGCCGTGCTCCCCTTCGCTAACAGTACCGGAGATCTCAACACAGAGTACCTGAGCGACGGCATCAGCGAGAGCCTCATCAACAACCTCACGCAGCTCCGTGGATTACGTGTCATGGCGCGCAGCACTGTTTTTCGGTATAAGGGAAAAGATTCGGACCCGCAAGAAATCGGCCACAATTTACGAGTCCGTGCCGTTCTAACGGGCCGTCTTCTCCAGCACGGCGACATGTTGATTGTCCAGACAGAGCTTGTCGACGTTGAGAAGGGTTCGCAACTCTGGGGCGCGCAGTACAATCGCAAGCTCGCCGACATGCTTGCTGTGCAAGAAGAAATCTCCCGGGAAATCTCCCAGAATTTGCGGCTGAAGTTAACTGGTGAGGAGAAGCAACGACTGACTAAGCACTACACAGAGAACGCCGAGGCGTATGAGCTTTACCTGAAGGGCCGCTACTTCTGGAACAAAAGAACAGGAGACGATCTCAGGAAGGCGATTTCCTATTTCCAGCAAGCGGTCGCAGAAGACCCAGGATACGCGCTCGCTTACACTGGACTCGCTGACTCGTATCATGTGCTGTGGGTGTATAGCAATATCTCACCTAAAGACACTCACGACCTGGCTAAGGCTGCCGCGCTTCGAGCAGTTCAGATCGACGATACCCTCGCCGAAGCTCACACCTCCCTGGCATCGATCATTGCGGCGGATGATTGGAACTTCGCCGCGGCGGAACACGAATTTCAAAGAGCGCTCGCGCTGAATCCCAATTACGCCACCGCCCATAAGTGGTATGCGGAATCACTTACCTACGTAGGCAGGTTTGACGAAGCGCTGAGTGAGATTCAGAAGTCACAGGAATTGGATCCACTGTCACTTGTTGGAAATGTGACCGCTGGGCAAATACTTATTCGGGCGCAAAAATATGACCAGGCGATCGCGCAACTCCGTTATGTCATCGATGTGGACAGGAACTTCCCCCTCGCGCATAGTTCGCTGCGCGACGCCTATGAATACAAGCACATGTTTCTCGAAGCTATTGCGGAAAATGAAGCCGCCGCCGTGGCCGGGGGTTATCCTCTAGAGCAGACCCAACAGGCCGCAGCGAAGCTGCGCGAAGCTTATACGAATGGCGGCGAGGCTGGCTACTGGCGTGCGCGCGTGCAACTGGCGGAACAACATCTGCGAGAGGGTAGGGTGATCAATTATGATGAGTCGCCGTACAGAATAGCGACTTTCTACGCTCACCTCGGGGATGCCGATTCCGTCGTGCAGTTCTTGCAGAAAACTTTGGAACGACGCGATATTGCGCTCGCTTATGTCCGCACCGCCCCGGAATTTCAGCCGCTCCGCTCTGATCCGCGAATTGTGAAGATCCTGCGGCACATGGGACTTCCGCAAGAAACAACGTCACAGCCTGAAAACATTGACAATCCAATCGCGACGGCCTATACATGCATTTGAGTCACGGTCCCGCCATGGACAAAAGCAGGAAGGAGGCCAAATGCCCATTGAAACGCCCCATATAACAAGATTGCTAAAGGAGCTTTCTAAGGAGCTTTCTGCCGAGTTTTCTAAGGAGATTAACAAGGAGGTAAAGAAGGCCCTGGCTAAGAAGGCATCAACCAAAAAGAAAAGTAAGTAGGTACCCAGTCGAAGGGCCCGGCTCGATTCCCCGCATTGGGCAGGCAGTCTACGCCAACTAAAACAGCCTTTCCGCGAGCCACTGGAAACGTTCCTTTGTGACACTGGGCGGAAGCTTCGCGAGGCTGCAGAGGGAGCTGCTCAGATATCGGCTTGCGATCCGCTGGCTTGCTTCCAGCGCGCCGCATTCCCGGATGACGGTTGCCACTTGGTCAATACTCGGCCGGTGTGGGGTGTCCCTCCGCAGGAAACGATGGAGCAATTGCGTTTGGCTTCGATTCGCTAACCGCAGTGCCATGATGATCGGTAAACGCATTCTTCGTCCCTTCAAATCACTTGCGTAGGTTTTTCCCGTCTCCCTGGCCGGAAGCATATCAATAATGTCGTCGATGATGAACAACGCCATGCCGTAGGAGTAGGCAAACTTGCTCAATATGCGGACTTCCTCTTCAGGTTTGCCCGCCAACAGCGCGCCAGAGCGAGCGACGTTCTGAAAGAAGCGTCCGGCGCCAAGCGCGATCATGCGGTAATACTGCTGGAAAGTTATGGTGGGCCGGGAACTGTTGAAGAGGTCAAGATACTGCCCGACATAGCCGTCCAGCAGGATCTGATTGAAAAGCCCGGGCACGATCGCGGTGTTGCGAAATCCACTTTCGGCCAGTTCTTCACTTACACAACGGAGCGCAATTCCCTGAAGCAGCTCAGCGGCGATTATAGCCTGGTTGACGTCATACTTAAGGTATACGGGACGATCCCCGTATCGCAGCTCACCACAGTCAAAGATGTCGTCGGTGATAAACGATGATTGCTGCAGCAGATGGACGGCCGCAGCGATCTTGAGGATTCTTCTCCCGTCACGCTCGCGGCGGCAGAACGCGTATCTCAGTACAAAAGGGTACCCCGACGGCGTTTGGTTATGTAGCGTAAAAGCCATTAACCTGCGCAAGCCAGCATCAGCCTTCGCAACGCTGTTCATGACCAGCCGCTTGGCGCTCGATAGCGTCTGCTGGAAAGTCACCTGGAATGCCAATTCATTTCTATCCATGCCCCAGTATGATAAATCCCGCCTGCCGGAATGGGCTGACCAGTTCCCAAGGCAATGAATAAAACACCCAACAGCATGATTCCTAAGGGATCGAGACCGCAAATGGAAGTGGCTCAGAAACAGATGTTCTTGGGCAGCAAAGGGCTGGCGTAAATTCGGAAGCTCTTATCGTCTTATACAAATGCTGTCCACCTTCCCGGTATCGATCTATTTCAGGCACGGCCCCCTCATGCCGGAGCATACCTCGATCAGTTCACGGTGAAGGTTCCCGGAGCGGTGGCACTGCCGCCTTTCGTCGTGACCACTACTTTGCCGGTCTTGGCACCAGTCGGGACCGTCGCAGTTACTTGGGTATCGGAGTTCATGGTGAAGATGGAGGCTTTGACTCCGCCGAAGATTACGCTAGTGGCTTGCGTGAGACTCATGCCGGTTATCACAACCTGCGTTCCTACCGGCCCGCTCGGCGGAGCGAATGTCAAGGCCTGCGGAATGACCTTGAACACTTGCGGCGTAATCAGGTTGCCGCTCGGCTCAAGCACGGTGACGTTGCCCGTGGTTGCGCCCGGCGCGGCGGTTGCGATCATGTAGGTATCGCTGACCACAGAGAACGTGCCGGCGCCGGTGCCGAACTTCACGCCCATGGCGCTGCTGAAGCCTTGGCCGAGGATGCCCACCTGCGTGCCCACTTTGCCGGACCAAATCACGACCAGGGAGGCAAACGGCTTTAACCCGGCATCGAAACTGTAAAGCGCGCCATAAGTGGAATTCTGTGAACCGCCAGTGTGCGTAACGCCATAGATCGTTCCGTTCGTGTGAAGAGTGGGAGTAGAGAACGGCGTGCCCCCAGTCAGCTTATCAAAGCTGTGAAGTACTGCAAAAGTAGTTCCGGTCGTGTTGACCTTGTACAGTGATCCGAAACCGTTGACGCCCCCGCCTGCGATCACGCCATAGAGAAACTTGTTGCTTCCTTGCACCAGGCCCGTGGTCGAACCGGTGCCCTCGGTCGCGGTCTGAAAGCTGTGCAGAACTTTGTAGGCGCCTCCGGTGGTCACCTGATAGACGATGCCCTCACTGAAGGACCCTCCCCCGGACGTCGTGCCGTAGAACTTGCCGTCACTGGCCTGCATGACCGGGCCGATAGGCACCAGGCCATCGGCACCAAAACTGTGAACGATCTTGACTTTGCCCTTCGTGGTCATTTGGAACACGGTGCCGCGATTGAAATCGCCGCCATACGGGGTTGTCCCGTAGAGCTTCCCATCGATGCCGACAATTAGGGGCGCCTGCGTTCCGGAAGGCAGGGTTGCGAGCACGGAGAAAACGCCGGAAGGCGTAATCTTGTACGCTTTCCCTGGGTTCGAACCATTGTATGTGACGCCATAGATGCTTCCGTCTGGGGCCTGAACGGGAGGAGCCCAGGGATATGCACCATCGGTACCGTCTGTGAAGGTATGAAGCACTGTCATGGCGCCACCTGAAACCTTGAAAACGGTGCCAGTGCGTCCAGCCCCGCCAGTTTCGGCCGTTCCATAAAAGTTGCCATCGAAACCAAGACTGAGTCCTGATTGCGGGCTAGAGTTCACGTCGGTGAATTGGAATATCGTGTTGCACAGGCCAGCCAGCGAGCAGCCGATCACTGTACCATCGCCGGAAATCTGGGTCGGCATCGTGCTATAAAGACCGCCGTCCTGGCCCTGGGCAAGTAGCCCGGGTTGATCCGGATTGCACCCGATTTTCACGCAATCGAAGTTATACACTTCGGTATAAACTTGCGCGTGAACGAGTGCGGCACAAGCAATGACTGCCAGAACGATCATGGTCCGCACAATCCTGAGACTGCGATTTGTTTTGAGCCTGGTCATGGTTGCTGCTCCTGGGCTGAAAGTGGCTTCCGGCGCGGCCTTTAACGGCCCGCGAAATTTACTGCGCTTTGAGCGTGTCCGTGATAAGGATCTGTCACCTCTCGAAGGCGGGTGTCCCTCCCCGAGGCCACCCGCATTCGATCGGATTTACTGTTGAATCGCGAAGGCCAGAAATCCGAGCATGATCTTCTTCTCGTTCCGAGCCACCCCGGAAGGACCAGCCTTCAAGCTGCCTTACTATCTACGCATGCGTGAAAACGTCGGAAAATGGCTCAAGAAAAATCGATCACCCGCTTATGGCGCAGTCGGCTGAACACTAAACCATGTATTTTCAGCGTCTTGACACATGCCTCCAGACGGGCTAAGCTTCCCTTCCAACAGCGCCACTCCCCGCGGCGCTGCCAGGGCTGAACCGGACCTTGCCTAGCGAACCCTCGAATCAGGTGACCGAACTGCTTGTGCGTTGGCGCTCGGGAGATGGGCGCGCGCTCGACGCCTTAATGCCGCTCGTCTATCAGGAGTTGCGCCAGCTTGCTCACCACTACCTCCGCCAAGAACGCAACGATCACACGCTGCAAAGCACCGCTCTGGTCCACGAAGCCTACCTTCGGTTGGCCGGGCAAAGTCCGCCGCAGTGGCAGAATCGCGCCCACTTTTTCGGAATTGCAGCTCATCTTATGCGGCAAATTCTCGTTGAGCATGCGCGCGGCCGCGCAGCTGCCAAGCGCGGTGGTGGAGCGACCCGTTTGGCTCTGGACGAGTCGCTAGCAGGAGCACAGCCCACCGACGTCGACCTCATCGTTCTTGACCAAGCCCTCGAAGATCTGACGAAGCTCGATGCGCAGCAAGGCCGCATTATCGAATTGCGATACTTTGCGGGGCTGACGATTGAAGATACGTCGGAAGTCTTGGGAATTTCGCCAGCGACCGTCAAACGAGAATGGGTGACAGCTCGCGCATGGCTGTTTCGCGCGATGACGGGCGAGGCTCCGGCATGAACTCGGAGCGCTGGCAGCGGGTAAAACAACTGCTTGATGAGGCTCTAGCGGTTGAGCCTTCCTGTCGGTTGCCCCTCCTCGATCGCGCTTGCGCTGACGATAAGGAACTGCGACGCGAAGTGGAATCACTTCTTGCTTCCCATGAGCGGGCGGGCACAAACTTTCTGAAGCATCCTGCGGTTGATCTAAAGGCAACCGTGCCAGCGCCCAAACCTTTACTCGAAGGCCGGCGTGTCGGCGTCTATCAGATCATCGCGGAGATCGGCCACGGCGGCATGGGCGAAGTTTACAGGTCCGTCCGTGCGGATGGCCAGTACACGAAAGAAGTTGCCGTCAAACTGATCCGTGGCGGCCTCCATACCGCTTCTGTAATTGAACGCTTCCGCAGCGAGCGGCAGATACTCGCCTCACTCGAACACCCAAACATCGCCCAGCTCCTCGACGGCGGCACCAACGACGACGGCATTCCTTATCTGGTGATGGAACTGATCGAAGGCAAACCCATCGATCAGTACTGTGACGAGCGCGAGCTGGCGATCACAGAGCGTCTGCAACTGTTCCGGCAGGTCTGCTTGCCGGTGCAGTACGCGCACCAGCGGCTCGTGATTCACCGGGACATCAAGCCGAGCAATGTGCTGGTGACGAATGACGGTGTCCCGAAGTTGCTCGACTTCGGAGTGGCGAAGCTGCTGGATGCGCCGGGCAGCTCGGAGGCTACATTAACCCAGGCCATGACTCCCGAGTTTGCGAGCCCGGAACAAATCCGGGGCGAGCCGATCACGACCGCAACCGATGTTTACTCCTTGGGCGTTGTGCTGTACGGGCTGCTGACGGGATGCTCGCCATATCCCGGAGATACGAGCAGTCCGCACAAACTGGCGCAGGCGGTGTGCGATACCGAGCCTGTGCGCCCGAGCGAGATTCTGCTCGAGCGGGCGCTACACGGCGGCAGTGATGCAGCCTTAATCGCGCAGCCGGATTGGGTGAGCCGCTTCGGCGAGCGGTCGGCCAGCAGACTGCAGCGCCGCCTGACTGGGGATCTCGACAATATCGTGTTAATGGCGCTGCGCAAGGAGCCAGAGCGCCGCTACCCGTCCGTAGAACAGTTCTCCGCGGACATCCGTCGCCACCTCGACGGTTTGCCGGTTACCGCCACGAAGGGATCATGGAGGTATCGGGCCGCCAAATATGTCCGGCGGAATCGCACCGCGATGGCCGCAGCCGCTCTGGTGGCAGTTAGTATTGTGGCCGGGGTTGCCGCGACCATTCGTCAGGCCAGGATTGCGAATGCCGAACGAATTCGCGCCGAGAAGCGCTTCGACGAGGTTCGGAAGCTTGCCAACTCGCTGATTTTCGAAATCCACGATTCCATTCAAGATCTTCCGGGAGCGACTCCTTCGCGCAAACTCTTGCTGGATCGTGCCGTCGAATATCTCGACAAACTCTCGCAAGATGCCGGGGGCGACGTAGATCTGCAACGCGAGCTCGCCTTTGGATATCAGCGGCTGGCGGCGGTACAGGGAGACACTTCGCAGTCGAATCTTGGCCAGATCAACAACGCCGCGGTTAGCGTTGGTAAGTCCATTGCGCTCTTCGAGGCAGTCGCGAAGGCGAGTCCGAGGAACGTGACGGATCAGCTGAATCTGGCGGCGGCATATCGCAGGAGGGCTTTCACTGATGTCTACGAACGACCCGGTCCGCCCGAGATAGCTCAAGCCCTGGCGGTCACCGAACCGCTGCTGCGGACGGACGGAAGCAAGCCGGAGGTACGAAATGAACGAGCACTGGAACTCCAGCTCCTTGCTGCAATCGAGGATGCCAACGGCGATCGGCTAAAGGCCATCGCTACACACCGGGAAAGCCTTGCCCTGCGAAAGGACATTCTCCGGACCAATCCTGACTTCAAGGGAATTCACCGCGGCGTGGCGCATGGCACGGTGGAGTTAGCTTATCAGCTTGGCCGCTTCGGGAATCGCGACGAAGGCGTGCAACTTATGGATCAAGGTATTGCCCAGCACGAGAGTCTGGTCAAGGAGATGAGTACTCCGGACTTAATTCATGACACGGCCGCGTCCGAGTTGCGTCGTGGTCAAATCAAACTGATGGAAGGGGACGTGGGCGCGGCACTCGCGGATTTTAAGCGCGCGCGTGAAAGAACCGCACGGCTTGCCAAGCTGGATCCGGAGAACAAGATGTTGCAATCCGACGTGTGCGGGTTCGATTTCGAGGAAGGAAGGGCCTATGTGGTAAGGGGAAGCTCCAAGGACGGTCTTCGCCTGGTGCTACATTCGCTGCAGTGCTTTCGCGATCTTCACTTGGAGGCCGACACCGGACCAGGAACCGGTATGGTGGAATCCTGGATTGGTGAAGCGCAATCGCGCCTGCATAATCTACCCGAAGCTTTGAAGCATTTTCAGGATGGCGCCACCGCGCTGACTGCCGATCTGGAAAAATACGACGATGCGCGTTGCGACCTGGCCATGGTCGAAACCAAGATCGGCAACACGCTAGTCGCGATGGGAAAATTGGCCGAAGCGTCCGAGCAATACAAAAAGGCGATCGAGACAGCCAAGCTCTCGTTTTCACTCGAACACATGGACATTCCTGCTCTCTACGCAGCCGCCGATGCTTATGCGGGACTGGGCGATGTAGCTGCGTTGTCGGCACGACAAACAAAGGACGCTACGAAAAAGTCCGGGTTGACGGCCCAGGCCCAAACCGCCTACCAGAACAGCCTCAACGTGTGGAAGCAGATTCCGAACCCATCTCAGATCAGCGGGAACGGATACTTGGCGAGACCTCAGCAGAAAATTGCGCAGCAGATGGCAAGCCTCGGACGATAGCCTCCTTCTTATCGAGGTTGGTGTCAAGAACAGCTTTCGTTCCACCCTCCTTCCTGAGCCGTGCCAACCGAATGTGAGCGCTTCGATAGGTTCAGGGGTTCTCGTCAACTTGAACCACTTTTTCCGGTTTGTCGCATGTATGGACAGAGCAACTGGGGTCTTGCCCCACAGGAGAATCCGATGCCGCAATCCAAGACGAAGATATTCGCCACCGTAACACTATTGCTCACCGCTTCCCGCTAGTGGTGTCCCCGCGATCGATCGTCGACATAATGGCGCGGGATTCGAGTTGTGATCCCGCAGAGCACCTCGTCCGGGACCGTGTTCTCAATCTCAGCGTGTTCCCAGGCCGTAATGCAACAGTGTTCTGTGCTCCCGATCAAGATAACTTCGTCACCCACGCAGACGCCCTCAACCCGGGAGACATCGAGTAGTGTAAGCTCCATGGCGATTATGCCAACGATCGGTGCAAAGGCGTCACGCACGATAGCCCGTCCGCGGCTTGAGAGCTGCCGGCTGAGACCGTCGGCATAACCCACTGGCAACACAGCCAGTCGCGTCGCTGCGGTGGTTACATATGTCCCGTTGTACCCCACCGGTTGGTTTGCCGGAAGCTCGCGCAGCGAAATGATTCGGGTCTTCCAGGAAAGCACTGGCGTAACAGACGGGCACGGAACTGTGCAATTAGTCCCAGCGGAGACAAATCGCGGATAGTACCCAAACAGCGACATACCTGGCCGCACCATATCGTGCCAGGTTGCGGGGCGGGTCACTATCGCCGCCGAATTGGCCATGTGAAAATACACCGGCGAAAATCCGGCTTCCAGGACGGTCTGCCGGGTTTTTTCAAAACGTTCCATCTGTTCTGACGTGTCCGGCATGTCTAGCACTTCAGCCGATGCCAAATGTGTAAATACACCTTCCAGTTCCAGTTCCGGGGTAGACCTTAGAGCCCGTAGCACCTCGGGTAAACAGCAATCGTCAACACCTAAGCGTCCCAGGCCGGTGTCCGCCTTCAGGTGCACCGGGAAGGGCCCATCGCCGCACCTGCCGATTGCACCTGCGAGACGACTGATGTGCCAGGGTTCCCATACGGCAGGCGTCAACCGACGCCGAAGCACTTCCTCTTCTTCTCCCTGCCAGTATCCAGCCAGCAAGAGTATTCGGCCGGTGATGCCGGCGTCACGCAGGCGAACTCCTTCTTCGGTGGATCCTACTGCGAACCATCGTGCTCCTTCTTCCTGCAGAGCCTGGGCACAGTCGATTGCACCATGGCCGGTGGCGTCCCCCTTGACCACAGCACAAACGACGACTTCCCTGCCTACATGCTGCTGAATGTTTCTAAGATTTTGTCTCAAGTTCGTTAGGGATACTTCAGCCCAGGCAGGCCTCATATGCTCTCGCTAGTGTTTGAGTTCATCTTGAAGGCATCCGGCAGCTCATTACTCCGCCGCGACGCCCCGCTTCTGCACTCGATGGCTCATGCATCTTCTGCTTACCCAGAGGTTGCGCCCACCGGAAACTGAGCGACGTATTTTGCATAGATTTCGTTGTAGCGTTTGCTTCGCTGGCCCGGCGTGAAAACTGCGGGCCTGGTCTTTGCGAAGTATTTCTTGCTGTCTATCAGTCCTGTAAGAAGTGCTGCTCCAATCGCTGCCGCGGAACCCAGCCGGAAAGCATGAACGGGCCGGCCGATAATGTCGGCCAGCAGCTGCAACTCTTGTGGAATGTCGGCGATCCACCCGGTCACGCGTACTAATGACAGCGGCCCTCCCTGTTCGAAGACTTCCAGGCAACGCCGAATCTCAAAACCCATTCCTTCAATCAACGCACGCGCAATGTTTGCACCGTTGTGAGCCAAGGTCAGTCCTGTCAGAGTGCCTCGCAAGTGAGGGTTCCACAGGACTCCTTGTTCGCCGCCCGCAAAATAAGGGGAGAAGAGCAGTCCGTCCGCACCGGGGGCGATCTTATATGCCGATTGCCACAAAGAGGGTTGCGTCTTGTTGTCGGCGCGGCGCTGGAGAACGCTGGCCGCCCACTCTCGTGCAGAGCCGGTGGCGAGCAAGTCTGCCTCGCAGCCATACCAGCCATCCACCGCGAACGGTGTAAGCAGATACCTGTTCCGTCGGTCCCAGCGCGGCTGCGAATCGCACTTCATAATCACTGTACTGGTTCCCGTCAGAACGGTGGCCGTGTGCGCGAGCCTTTTGGCGCCACTGAGCGCATAGACACCAGCCACTGAATCTGCACACCCCAGCACCACGGGGGTTCCTAAAGCACAACCGAGTAGCTGCCTCCCCCGTTCGCTGAGAGGCGCGCGGAATGAAGAACTCTCAATCGAAGGCAGCGTTTCCTTACTGATGCCCCAGAATTTACAGAGTTCCGGATCCCAAGCCTTCAAACGCAGGTTGTACAAGCCATATCCGGAAGCTGTGGATGGATCGGTGGCCATTGAGCCGGTGAGGGCATGGAACAGAAAATCTTTCGCGGAGAGCATCCTGCGTTCTTTCTGTTTCGGCCCTTGATGATACTGGAACATCGGCCCGAGATAGCGACCGTCGATTAGCACGCCCGTTCTACGGTAGATGCGGAGGCGAAGATCATTATTGACCCGTTCACTCACCCATCCATCTGCTCGGCTGTCTTGCCAGGTAATTGCGGGAGCGACCGGCTTCTGTTTGCGCAGCACTACGAGTGTGGGCATTTGGCCGGTGAGTGCGATGCCTGCTACCTGGGCCTTATGCGTCAACCGCGATCCGATCTTCTTCGCCGCGACGGACAGAGATTTCAACCAGTGCTGGCAATCCTGTTCCGCCTGCCCCACAGCGGTGGAGATCGTATCGTAGGACTCGCGTACGCTCGCAACCACGTGACCGTCTCGGGAAACGGCGACGAGCTTGATCGCCGACGTTCCGAGGTCAACGCCCAGCACGCACGAGGTTAGCTGCACTTAGCTGTCCTCTCTTCTTTAAGACAAGTTTTTACTCTGCTTGAGCACAACGAAACAGCAGGAACTCCAGTTCAATTTATCGCAATCTGCGGTGCATCTCGGGCAATGCGCTCTCGACCGCCTGCAGGGTGCACTCCACATCGATGTCGCTATGGGCAAAAGAGACAAATAAGTTCTCGAGCGCGTCGGGGTGAAAGAGCACTCCTTGCTTCATCATCTCTTCCCACCAGACGCGAAACCAGTCCCGCCGCGCGTGACGAATAGCGTCACGGTAATTGCGAATGGGAGAACTTGTGAACCATACCTGGAATAGCGGACCGATCCCGACTATGCTGATCTCGAATCCGGCAGATTCCAGGCGTTCCCCTATGCCACGCGTCAGCCGCTCACTTCTATCGAACAGCTGTTGATAGATGCCGGGCGTCATCAGAAAGTCGAGAGTAGCATTCGCTGCGCTGACGGCGATGCCGTTGCCGCTGTAGGTCCCTGCCATGGACACCGTCCCATCAGCTACCAACTGCATGATTTCTTCCTTGCCACCGAGAGCGGCGATGGGAAAACCTCCTCCAAAACCTTTGGCCATCACCGTAAGGTCCGGCACTACTCCGTAGTACTGCTGCGCGCCTCCCAGCGCAACGCGGAATCCGGTAATGACTTCGTCGAAGATCAACACTATGCCAAACTGATGGGTCAACTGCCGCATCAATTCCAGGTAGCCGGGCACCGGCAGAATGCAGCCGGTATTGCACATCACGGGCTCGGTAATCACTGCGGCAATCTCCTCCCCGCGCTCGCGGATCAAGTGCTCCAGCGCTTCGCCGTCGTTCCAGCGCAGGACGATGAGAGAATCTTCCAACCCTTTCGGCAGGCCCGGTCCCTGCGGAACTGGGACCGGTCGCGACTCGGGACCGGCCTTCTCGAGCGGAGGGTGCTTGCTCCAGTACACCGCATCGGAAAAGCCGTGATACATACCCTCGAAGCGGACGATTTTTGGCCGGCGCGTGTAAGCGCGAGCTAGGCGCACGGCGTAAAGGACTGCTTCGGTCCCCGTGTTTGCAAGGTGCACTTGCTCGACGCTGGGTACCGCGTCAATTATCTTCCGCGCCAGCTCGATCTCGTCGGCCACGGGCAGGGCGAATACGGTCCCCCTTTGAGTGATGAAATCGACCACGGCCTTGGTGACCTGTTCAGGCCGATGACCAAGAAGCATTGGGCCCAGACCCAGCAAATAGTCAATGAATTGGTTGCCATCGGCGTCGACAATCCGGGATCCTTTCCCGTGGTCGATAAAGAGAGGATAGGGTGACCAACCTGAGAAGGGAGCGCGAGCGGTGCTGTTCACGCCACTTGCGATCACATCTTGCGCTTGCGCGAAAAGACGCGCTGATTCTACTGTTGGTTTCATGCCCGCAACCTCGTTCTCCACTTTCATATTAGGTCCTCGTGGTCAAAACTCCCCGCGAAATCTGCCTTGTTTGGTCTGAAGCTGAATCTGCTGCTGGTTTGAGTCACTGAGGAGAGGCACTTTGCCAATGTAGTGAATGCCCAGCGCTATGGGCAGCGCCACGGCGGTGGCTCCGAGACCCGCCCACAGCACCGAAGTCGAGACCGCTCGGGTCAAGACCGCCTCAACAACTATGACGAGGAGAGACATTGCCCCGAGCGCCGGCCACAGACCTCCGAGAATAAAATTGCCGGCGTTCTTGAATAGCACAGCTCGATACTGCCAAACAGCAGCGATGGCGGTGAGGGCGTAGAACAGAGACGCAATAATGCCGAGAGCGCTGGCGATGGTGGAGAGCACTTCGCGTGTGCCTCCGGCTTCAAACGCCGTCAACATGAGGAAAACCAAGTTGATGCCACCCATGAACAGCGTCACCGCCCAAGGGCTCCCTGTTCTGGGGTGAACGATCCTGAAAAATGACGGCATTACACGGTCCTCCGCCATAGCGAACCCCAGCCTTGACGACGACACAATCGCGACTTGCAGGCATGCGACCGTCCCCAACAAGACGACCAAACTTAGCAGCAGCGAACTTGGCCCCGGCATCAATCGTTGCGCAATGACTGCCAGCGCATTCCCAGCCGAGCTCTGCAACGCCGATGGACTCAGGACGCCCTGATAGGAGAAGGTAATCAAACCGTAGACAAACAGCAGGATAACCACGCTGGACACGGCTGCGCGGCCAGGATTCGCTTCCTTGTCCTTGGTCTCCTCGTTGACGTAAATCGCGGCGTCCCAGCCTGAGTACATAAACACGGCAATGAGAATTCCGGCCGAAAACCCTTTCATTCCACCCGCACCAGCAATGCTGAACCATGCTGGTGTGACCCGCGCCGCGGCGTGGCCCGAAATCAGTGCTCTTATGCCGAGTATGGCAAAGAAAAAGAGCACCAGATATTCAAAGACTGCCAAGACTCGTTGAAGACGGGCAGCGATTTCGATGCCTGCCAGAAGCAAGAAAGTGACGATGAAATTCCAAAGACTACCCACAGCTACGGCTGCCAGCTTGTTGTTCGCCATGCCGGGGGCTAGGAGCTGAAGTGTGTATATACCGGCTGGCACCGTCATACTCGTGGTGCCGAGGGTGTAATACATCAGAATCATCCAACCAGCTACGAAGCCCAAGTAAGGATGCAGCGCTTTGGAGACCCAGGTATAAGTAGCGCCCGCACTCTGCTCCCAACGATTCAGACGCTGATAGGCAAGGGCAATGCCCAGCATGGGAACAAAAGCGCAAGCGATGGGCAGCAAGCCGGCATAGCCACTGGCCACCATCAGCGCAGGCAGCGCCACGGCCATCGTCTGGGCGGGAGCGGAACTGGCCAGTCCCAAGACGATGGCGTCGGTCAGGGAGAGCGCGTTTGCTTTCAGATGGCCGTTTGGCGGCATCTCAGTCTTCACCGGGAACTCGGTATCAGTAGATTCCGCTCGCATAGGGTAAGTTACGCATGCCAGTGCTCCTGACGAACAGTCAGTTCTTCCACTCTCTTTCTGCGAATGTCGTAACCGAGGCCCGGTGTCTCAGGCACCCGTATCGTCCCCGCGGAGCTGACCTCGACTTCGGGCTCGATAATGTCTTCCTCCCAATACCGCTGGCTCGCGGACACATCCCCAGGCAGTACGAACCCTGGCAGGGCAGACATGGCAATGTTGTGGGCGCGGCCAATGCCCGATTCCAGCATTCCCCCACACCACACCGGGATGGAGTTTCGCACACAGAGGTCGTGCACTTGCTTGGCCTGCGTGTGTCCTCCCACTCTTCCCAGCTTGATATTGATAATGCGGCAGGCCCCCATATTGATTGCCGCGTCTGCATGGGACCGATTGTGAATGCACTCATCTAAGCAGATGGGGGTGCGCAACTGCGCTTGCAGCAGTGCGTGCTGATAAATGTCGTCCCAGGCCAGCGGTTGTTCAATCATCATCAGGTCGTACTGATCGAACGCCCGGAGTAGCTCTATTTGTTCAAGACGGTACGCCGAGTTAGCGTCAACCATGAGTTTGATTTCAGGGTAGTGCTGGCGAACCGCACCCACGACAGCCAGATCCTTACCGGGCTTGATCTTTAGCTTCACTCTCTGATAACCAGCGCGCAGCTCGCTATCAATTTTCGCCAGGAGGGTTGCAATCAAGTCTTGGATTCCGATGGAGACGCCGCAGGATACCTCTGGCAGGGTTCCGCCAAGCAACCTCGCCAGTGGCAACCCCTTTTGCTGCGCCTCGATATCCCAGATCGCGTTTTCCACGCCCCCCTTTGCCATCTCGTGCCCGCGGATGGGGTCAAGAAGACTTTGTATTTCAGTAGCGCTGGCAACACTTTTCCCGAGGACCAAGGGCACCATGAAGTCTCTCACAACGTGCCAGGCTGTATCCGTGGTTTCGGCGTTGTAAAAAGGATTTTCCGCGGCAGTGATCTCGCCCCACCCGTGTAATCCATCCACACCAGCTTCGACCAACAGAACACGCCTATCCCAGGTCACCTCCGAGCTGGTCTCGAAAGGGGCCTTTAAACGCATCTTGAGTTCTCGCAATACGATGCTTTCGATTCGCATAGTGAACGATTCTGGTTCCATGCGGTTACAGCTCTTTAGTTCAACGACCGCACGGTTAAGACGCCGCGTCATCAATCATCAATCTTCGTACCAGCGGAAGCCGTACTGTTGCTCCTGCGCTGCTTCGCGCGCCAGCGCCAGGGCGCGTCCGCGACGATAGTTGGCGCAAGCCACCAGTATTATGTTAAGCAGTGCCATTGGACCCGCGTAGGAGTCTCCGAAATGGCAGGTCTCGACCGAAACAATGAAGCACTCGTCCGCAAAACGGGCGATTGGAGACACGAAGGTGTCTGTAATCCCAACGCAGTGTGCGCCCTTCGCCTTGGCCTGGCGCATGCCTTCCACAGTTTGCCGTAAGGCGCGATGGAAGCTGATGGCCAGCACCAGGTCCCGTTTGCCTGCCGTGCGCACCAGATGGACCACCCGGCCCGGACTGGTGGCGGAGAACACCGGCAAACCCAGGATCACCAGGTGATGCTCGAGATAAAAGATAAGGGCTGACGCCAAATCACCGCCCAACAAAATAACGCGACGAGCCGACCAGATACGCTGTGCGAGTCTCGCAAGTCGTCTCGTGTCCAGCGAGTTGCGCAAGCTGGCGAAGTTCTTCTGGTCACGATCGAGCGAGTCGCGGACAGACGGAATGTCGGAATCCGTCGCCACACTCCCCAGCATGGAGTCGAGGGAAGTCGCGTGCGCGATCGTGAGCTCGTGCAGGTAGCGGCGAAACTCCGGGTACCCGGAAAACCCCATCCCGCGGATCGCGCGCAGCATCGTGGCGGTGTCTGTGCGCAGTCTTTCGGCCATGCCGCGAATACTCAGGAATAAGAAACTGCGCGGATCTTCGAGTACGGGGCGTATCAACTCTCGTCGTTTTGGCGAGAGGCCCTCGATTCGCTCAAGCCAGCTGGGCGCGATCGAATGCCGGTTTGTTTTGTGGTCGGGCACAAAGAGAGTCCAGCATCAGCCAATAAAGCGGGCAGTGTCAAGCATCTTGTTACATTTGTGACACCCACCCGATCCTTTGCCTAGGACTCTGCCGGGCGCGCCTCCGGGAGTGCGGGACCCGCATTTAACCCTTGACAGTGTTTGCAATAGTTGACTATAAGGGTCACATTCGTGACCGGCTGTAGTTCGCAAGGGGGGGGCGCCATGAAGAGTAGCGAGCGATCTATCGCGTTGTTGATTGTGATTGCTGTCCTGGGGACTGTTCTCGGCGGGGCGCAAACTTCCTCTACTTCGCTGCGCGGAACTGTTGTGGATCCCCACGGAGCGGTAGTTCCGGGAGCGGAAGTGACGATCACAAACTCCGCCACCGCTTTTTCTCGAACCACCAAGACCGATGGTCAAGGGTTCTATCAATTTCTCGAAGTCCCGCCGGCTACTTACACGATCACCTTCAAGGCGGCCGGGTTCGGCATTCTTCAATTGGAGGATGTTCGTTTGCTGGTGAACACTCCGGCCACTCTCAATCAAACGTTGCGCGTCCAGGCCGCATCCGAGAAGGTCGAGGTGCGGAGTCAGGCTCCGCTGGTGAACACCGAGGACGCCAGCATCGGCAACGCGTTCACTACGGACCAAATGACAACACTTCCGATGGAGGGCCGCGACCCGGTGTCGATCCTGAGCCTGCAGCCAGGAGTGCTCTACACGGGCAATAGTTCGGACGTCAATCGGGATGCGGATAGTCGCAGCGGAGCGGTGAGCGGCGCTCGCAGCGATCAGACGGCTATCACTGTCGATGGGCTCGACGACAACGATCCTGTTTTGGGCTATGCGTTTCAAGGCGCATTACGGTCAACCCTGGACTCGCTGGAAGAATTCCGAGTCACGACTACGAATTCGAACGCAGAGGCCGGGCGCTCGTCGGGCGCGCAGGTGTCCTTGGTGACCAAGGGCGGAACCAACAAATTCCACGGCTCGCTCTATGAATACAACCGGTCGAAAATTGGCGAGGCCAATAGTTTTTTTAACAAGCGGGCGCAGTTGCAGGTGGACGATCCCAACGTGCCTCCCCATCTGGTGCGAAATACATTCGGAGCTTCCATCGGCGGCCCAATCGTCAAGAACCGGTTGTTTTTCTTCGCCACTTACGAGGGACAGCGGACGCACGAAACAGCGATTGTTACCAGGTATGTGCCTACCAAGGACTTCCGCAATGGGCTGCTGACTTATCAATGTGACAACGGCCAGAATCCGACTTGTGGGTCTAACGGTCTGTTCACGCTCAATGACACCGATCTTCAGGAGCTGGACCCATTTTGCTCTGGACTGGGGAACTGCCCGCAAAAACCCGGAGTTGATCCGGCAGCGCTGACGGTCTTTAACAGTTATCCGACGCCGAACAATCCGACCGTGGGCGACGGTTACAACATCTCTGGGTTTACCTTCGCCGATCCCACTCCAGCGAAACTCGATACGTACATCGTCAAACTCGACTACAACCTGACATCGAACGGAAACCAACGCCTATTTGTACGCGGAAACCTGCAGAACGATCACGTGACGACAAACGGGGCACAATTCCCCGGCCAGCCTCCAAACCAGATTTCGACCGCCAACAACAAAGGCTTCGCGGCTGGCTACACGACAGTCGTCAGCAATACCCTGATTAACAATTTCCGGTATGGGTTCATCCGTGAAGGGGTTGGGCAAGCCGGACTGCAAACGCGTGGATACATTAGTTTTTATGCGGGCGGAATTTCCGACCCGGTAGGAGAATCGCCCACCACCGACGTGCAAGTACCGCTCCATAACTTTGTGGATGACCTGAGCTGGACAAAGGGTAAACACACGCTGCAGTTCGGGACGAACTTGAGAATCATTAACAACCTTCGGCGAACCAATGCGCAATCGTTTATCACGGGGCAATCGAATCCGACCTGGCTTGCGGCCGGTGGAATCTCCGGAACCGGGACCAGCCTGGATCCCGGCGCTCCTCAATTTGCATCTCTTGGATTCCCGGAGGTCCTGGGCACGTACGCCTCCACTGGATCGGGATCGTTTTCTGCGTCTTACGATTTGGCTGTTGCTGCCCTGACCGGCATGGTGCCCGAGGTGGTGGCCGACTACCAGATGACCAGGAATTTCACGCTTCTGCCGGAAGGCGCAATGGTTCGGCGTCACTTCCGCGCGCATGAGGCCGAGTTGTACGCGCAAGATGCATGGCGGGTGAAGCCCAATCTGACGCTGACATTCGGATTGCGCTACAGCCTGCTGCAGCCACCGTACGAGACTACGGGGACCCAGGTTGCGCCGGCTCCGAGCATCAGCCAGTGGTTTCGGAATCGCTACCTCGGAATGGCAAAAGGACAAAGCGTCCAGCCGCTACTGAACTTTGCTCTCTCGGGCCAGGCCAACGGTAAAGCGCCGATCTGGAACTGGGATTACAAAAATGCTGCTCCACGTTTCGCCTTCGCCTATTCGCCCAATTTTTCGACATCAAGCTGGTTAGGAAAGATATTTGGCGGTCCGGGAAAGAGTTCGCTTCGCGGCGGCTATGGAATTTACTTCGATCACTTTGGCGAAGGAGTGATCAACACCTTCGATCGCCAGGGCTCTTTCGGGTTGACCACCCTCATCGGCGACCCTGCGGGTCTGGTGACACCGGATCAAGCACCGCGTTTCGATTCGCTGTACGACATCCCATCTACGTATTACGGGTGTGACTCTCCACCTTGTCAGCTGCAACCGCCGGCGCCGACGGGCGGCTTTCCGTATACGCCACCGTCTACACCGGGGACCGGTGGCGAGTCCATCAGCTGGGGGCTGGACAATGGGTTACGGACTCCGTATTCCCACGTGATTGATCTTTCCTTCACGCGTGAAGTGGGACGCGGATTCGTTCTCGAGACGTCCTATGTGGGGCGTTTTGGTCATCGCCTGCTGCAACAGTTGGATGTCGCGCAGCCGATAAATTTGCGTGATCCGGGGTCGGGCATGGACCTGTATACGGCGACGAGAATGTTTGCAACCACTCTGCAGAGTAACAATCCCACGCCCGTACAGAACATGCAGCCGATTGCTTACTTCGAGGATTACTTTCCGGGCGCTGGGGGCGTGAATGGCCCGGCAGCTCTCGCGACCCTTCAGAATAACGGCCTTGCCTGTGCGCCGGGGACATCCCCTGCGAATCCTACGGCTACGCAAAATATGTATCAGTTGTTCAGCTGCAATGGCGGAATCGACATGACCACGGAACTCATCCAGGCTGACTGGTACTGCATTCCCACCTGTGCGACCGTGAATGGGGTCACGCAGCCGTTCCAGTTCTGGGCTCCGCAGTTTTCCTCGCTTTATGTGTGGAGCACGATAGGCAATAGCAGCTATAACGCTCTGCAAGCCAGCCTGCGGCGCAAGATCTCGGGCGGGTTGCAGATTGACTTGAACTACTCGTATTCCAAATCGATCGATTTAGGCTCTGACGCGGAGCGTGTCAGTCAATACGAAGGCGGCGGATTCGCCAGTTATATCATGAACACCTGGTCGCCGAAACAAAACCGGGCGGTATCGGATTTTGACGCGACCCACCAGTTCAATGCGAACGGGATGTATCAGTTACCGGTTGGCAAAGGAAAGCATTTCGCCACTCATGGGGCACTCGATGCGATATTCGGCAACTGGGAACTCACCGGAATCTTCCGGATGACCAGCGGTTTCCCGACAACCGTGAACGACGGGAATTACTGGCCCACGAACTGGGAGAACACGGCCAATGCGGTTCTGGTCGGTCCCAAGCCGAAGAGTGGAACGTTCATGATCAACGGAAGCCCCAATATATTCAAGGATCCGGCTTCGGCGATTGGCCAGTTCCGTTTCGCGTATCCGGGCGAATCTGGAGAGCGGAACCTCATTCGCGGTGCGGGATATTTTGGTATCGACATGGGGCTGGGTAAAACCTGGGCCATTACAGAATCATCGACGCTCCGCTTCAGCTGGGAGACGTTCAACATAACGAACTCCGTACGGTTCGATGCGGCCGCGCTGGAACCGCTCGCAGGAAGTAATGCCTCGGGGAATCTAAGTCTGTCGAACAGCTCCAGCTTCGGCTACTACACGTCTACCTTAACCAGCCCGCGCGTCATGCAGTTCGCGCTGCGGTACAGCTTCTAAGGAAAAAAACCAATGAGACGCGCTGCAGTCACACTCTTTGTGTGTTTAGTTGCCGGCCGATTTTCTTCGGCGCAGGACAGCCTCAACGATAAAGTCGACCGCATCTTTGCGGAATGGAACACGACCAGCTCTCCCGGCTGCGCCTTGGCGGTTGTGAAGGACGGGCGGATCGTCTACGAGCATGGATACGGGATGGCCAACCTCGAACTCGGGGTGGCAATCACCCCGCAGTCGGTGTTTGACATCGGATCGGTGTCCAAGCAGATCACCGCGATGGCGATCATCCTGCTGGCACAAGATGGAAAGCTGTCGCTCGACGATGACATGCGGAAATACCTGCCGGAAATCCCCGACTACGGTTCGCAAATCACGATACGACACCTGCTCCACCATACCAGTGGGTTGCGTAACTACGATGACTTGTTTGACCTCGAGGGCATACCGGAGGCCGACCTCACCACCGATCGCGATGCCATGGATCTGATCGTGCGCCAAAAGGGAGTGAACTTCAAGCCGGGAGAAGAATTCCTTTACAGCGATACGAATTTTTTTCTGATGTCTCAGATTGTGAAACGCGTTACCGGGCAGACGCTGCGGCAGTTCGCTCAAGAACGGATCTTCGGCCCTTTAGGGATGACCAGCACGCATTTCCACGACGACCACACGATGATCGTGGCGCGCCGGGCTACCGGCTATGCACCGCACAAGGGGGGCGGATTTGAGATCGACATGTCCAATTTCGAGCAGTTAGGCGACGGATCGGTGATGACCACCGTGGAGGACCTTTACAAGTGGGAGCACAACTTCGACGACCCGCTGGTTGGTGGCCGGGAGGCCATTCATCAGCTCACGACGCCAGGAACTCTCAATAACGGCCAACCCATCCCCTACGGCATGGGTCTGTTCATTGATCGCTACCGCGGGCTCAATTGGATTCATCACAGCGGGGAATGGGTCGGCTACCGTGCAGCTCTGAGTCGCTTTCCTGACCAGCACTTCTCAACCCTGATTACTTGCAATTGTGTGGGCAGCATGAGTCCTATGATCATGGCTGAGCAAGTCGCAGACGTCTATCTCGCGAATGAACTTGCGAAAGCGGAAAAGATGAGCTCTGCGCAGAGCGGAACGGCCATGCCGGCTGCTACCCTCAGGCAGTATGCGGGCACGTATTGGAGCGAAAAAAACGGAGCGTTGCGAAAATTCATGGTGCGCGACGGCAAATTGGTCATGGAGGCGCCGGGAATTACCTACGATATGGTCCCCGTGGGGGACGGGCAATTCGAAGCGGTTGAACCGGATTCGGAGCATAAGGATAGGTATGTCTTTCGCACCGCTGGAACCGGAAGTGCACTGCAACTGGAGGCCTGGGAGGGCGGAGCGCCAGCAATTTACGAAGCGGTGAAAGGGCCGGTTCCGGAGGCGTCACGCCTTGCGGATTACGCCGGTGCGTACACCAGTGATGAGCTTCGTGCCACGTGGACACTTGTCGTGCAAAACGGCAAGCTCATCCGGCAGCAGTGGATGACTGAAGATGAAGAACTCGAACCCGCCTTCACCGATGGTTTTATTGGCGACCTGAGTGAAGGCCAATTCCTTATCCACTTTAATCGCGACCGCGCCAACCATGTGACTGATTTCGACGTGTCCACTGACATGGTCCGGCCCATGAAATTCATTAGAGTAGCCAACGGTGCTGCTCAAAGACAGATTCCCGGTGTCGCGGAACGGTGAAGGGAAAAACGCTTCGGGAGCGGGTGAACGGCCATGAGAATCGCTGGGAGGCTCAATGTCCACCTTCTGCGCCAGGTGGCAGTAATCTTGCTTGTTTTCCTTTGCGTGCCTAAGACGGGGGCAGTCAGTGGACCACTCAAACTCTCCGTTGATGCCCGGCAAGTTGCACGCCGCATTCTCCACGTAACAATGACCATCCCCACTGCGCCCGGCCCCATCACGCTCGTCTACCCCAAGTGGATTCCGGGTCAGCATTCTCCCGTGGGTCCCATTAACGATGTTGTTGGACTCAAATTCACCAGCGGCGGAATCGCGGTGCCTTGGCAGCGCGACGATGTCGATATGTACGCGTTCCACCTTCAGGTACCATTGGGAGCCAGCGAGGTAGAAGCCGAGTTTTTTCTGGCCGGCACAAGCGATGAGAGTGGGTACCTCCTGGGGAACTCCTCAGCACAGCAGCAAATGATGCTCGACTGGGATCAGGTCGTACTTTATCCGTTAGGTGTTCCTACGGACGCCCAAACCATTCAAGCGCAACTGACGTTACCGGCAGCATGGAAATTTGGCACGGCCCTGGCTGTAGATTCACAGGAAGGGCAGGTAATCACGTTTAAGCCTGTCTCCGTGACGATGCTTGTGGACTCTCCGCTCTTAGCCGGCGCCCGTTTGCGGGAGATCGACATCACCCCGCCAGGTGAAACGCGGATACACAAGTTGGATCTTGCCGCCGAAACTGCTGCTGCACTCGACATCCCGGAAGACGTGATTGCGTCCTACCGGCGTCTGGTTGCCGAAACCGGTGCCCTCTTCAAGGCCCGCCACTACGATCATTACAACTTTCTGGTGTGGCTCCATGGCACGTATCAAGACGGGCTGGAGCATCATCAGTCGAGCGACAATCGCCTCCCGGAAATGGGATTAGCCGATGCCCAGTGGCGGCGTATTCAAGGGGACCTGCTGGGCCACGAAATGGTGCATTCCTGGAATGGCAAGTACAGGCGTCCTGTCGGGCTGGCTACACCAAATTATCAAGCACCGATGAAAGGTGATTTACTCTGGGTTTATGAGGGTCTCACCAATTATCTTGGCCAGGTGTTGGCGGCTCGCAGTGGACTGTGGACCCCTGATGACTACCGTGACAGGCTCGCTCTGATCGCAGCTGAGCTCGATAACCGTCCCGGCCGCTCCTGGCGGCCATTGCAGGATACGGCTGTGTCGGCGCCCATCCTCTACGGAAGTTCACCGGAATGGGAGGCCTGGCGGCGAAGCACAGACTTTTACGGAGAAGGAAGTCTGCTGTGGCTGGAAGTGGATACTATCATTCGAACCCAGAGTAAGGGCACGAAGACGCTGGATGATTTTTGCCGCCTATTTGAAGGTGGGGAAAGCGGTCCGCCAGTTGTGATCCCCTACACCTTCGACGACATCGTTACAGCCTTGAACAGCGTTGTGCCCTACGATTGGCGAGGACTGTTTCACGCGCGGCTTACCTCTTTGTCGCCCCATGCCGCTCTCGACGGCATTCATACCGCGGGTTGGCGGTTGACATATACGGACACCCCTTCCGAACTGAATAACGCGATGGAGGCCAAACTCGATAGCCTCGACATGCGCTTTTCGACGGGCATGCTTCTCGAAATCAGCGGAAAAATCGTGGATGTACTTCCCGGAACTCCGTCCGACATAGCAGGGCTTGCCCCTGGCATGAGACTGATCGCGGTTAACGGGCGCCGCTTTTCACCGCAAGTGCTTCGTGACGCGTTGAAACGTGGAAAGGACACACCGGCGGATCTGGACCTGATCATTACAAATCAAGACGATTTCCTGACGGTCCGTGTGGAGTATCATGCTGGCGAACGTTATCCACACTTGGAACGCGATGGTTCTAAACCGGACATGTTGAGCAGCATCCTTGCCCCACTTTCGGCCGTACGATAGCTACGACAACGTTTCACGGCGCACGGTTACGCCAACAACCCACGACAGAAACCCGCTGGGGTGATGAAAATTGTTCACATTGAGGCGATCAGACATTGGGATCGTACAATGGCAAGCCATTCTTGGGATCAAAAAGGAAATTCAGCTTAGAGTTCTTTGTCTCTCATTCTCCGATCTTAGGCCTGGACCGCGGACTGGAGCGCCTGGGCAATGTTCTGCAGCCCGACCTTCAATTTGTCGATCGGCTCCCAGCCAAAACCCAGGCGGAAGTAGTGGTCGCTCATTTCAAACCAGTGGCCCGGACCTACGTAAGTTGAGTGTTGAGCCAGCAGCGAGTCGTAAAACTTTTTCATGTCGATTGAGACTTCCTCCTTGACGCGGGGCAGGCAGACAACGCCGCCAGCCGGAGGGATCCACTCGAGAAGATCCTGCTCGTGCATCCACCGCGCAACTACATCGAGGTTCTGCTCAACCTGGGTCGATATCTTTGGCAACAACCGCTCTCGGCTGCGCAACACATGCAGTGCAATCGCTTCATCAACTACAGATCCACAAAGGAAAACTTGCTCCTTTGCCGCCAGAAAAAGGTTCTGCAGATCTGGATTCCGACAAACGATCCATCCAATTCTGATTCCGGGCATCCCGAAAGCTTTGGAAAGAGAGGAGACTGAAATCGCGAGGTCGCTCATCGCAGCGGCCAGTGGTGGAGCATCTCCTCGGTGCAGGTCACGATAGGTTTCATCGACCAGCAGATAACAACCATGCCGCTCTGCGATGCGAATCAACTCGCAAAGCTCGCCTTCCGTGATCACTACCCCGGTTGGGTTATGTGGATAGGTTACGCTGATGAGACGTGTATTCGTGGTGATCAAGCTCTCAAGCTTGCCGAGATCGAGCTCAAAGCGCGTCGCGAAAGAGAGGTCCAGGCAGACGACAGAGCACGGGAGCAAGCGCGGAACTGCGATGTTGGTCGCATAATTCGGACGGACCACAACGAGCGAGCTTTGGAGCCCGAGCAGCGCGGTATTCACCAAGAATAGACCCGCCGCAGCTCCCGGGACGACGAGCACATCGCTTGCAGCCACTCCGTACTGTGAAGCGATGCTTTCGCGCAGAACAGTGTCGCCGCGGTGCTCTCCGTAGCAAAGGACCAGATCGTTGAGATCGGCGCCGAGGTCCTTCAGGCGGGCGTCCCAGATCGAACTCTCGGCGAAGTTGTACTGAATCGAGGAATAGCCAAGCTCCTCGGGAGACTCGACTTCGATCGGCATTCGGTGGTAACGCATGGTGACCTTTTCCTTTGGGAGCATCCATCGCTTGATACAGGGTTGTTCTACTACAACTGAGCCGGAATTTCCTTTTTGGCCCCTGAAAACGGCACCGATCATGCACCCATCTCGCCTGATCGCGAGATTGTGAAATGATTTTAATCGGAAGCGCTCCCGGCCATCTGCCATCCGTATGGGCACGGTCGGGATCGCCTGATTTTGCGCTCCCTTTTGCAACGCTCCTCCGCGGCCAGATTCTGGTAAGACCGATTCCGCCGCCGAACTAACCACCATCTATCTATCCCGTCGGTAGCGGCAGTAGAGCGATCCGACCCAGCATCGCCCTAAACCACCGCCTCGTCAGATGTTACGACGGCAAATTGAGCGGGAATCGGCACTTTAATTGGCTATGCGACCTATGCATCCGGGGTAAACAGCGTAAGACCCGTACACCGGAGCAAAGGCAGGCCGTGATTGACCGACTGGCGGCAGCAAGACGGGGTAGGGGCAGTGTACGAATACAAGGAAATGAAGATGTAGAAATACGCAATGCAGTTGCGGCAGTGACCGCGGACGTAAATCCAACTAGGGAGGTATATGGAGCCATGTAATGAGAATAGGACAGAACCAATGTCGCTGGCAGACCGAATCGAACGAATCGGGCGTGCTCTGACCGCTAATGTCTCACGTCCTGAAGTGTCCTTGCAATTAACGGCCCCTGAATATTGCATGAAATGTGGATGAATAGGTCGGTAGCTGAAAAACGCAACAATTCCACAGGGTGAGAGTGATGGCGCACCCCGTTGAGACTTACGACAGCGGAGAATACCGCTATATGAGTGGCAAACTGCAACGCAACCGCGAGCGCATCAAGCGACAGTAGAAGAAGAGTGTTGCTCGTTTCTCGCTGCGGTTCCGAATCCAGATGCAACCAGGGTCAGTGCTTGGCCTTGTCTTCCCAGATGATCATTTCCTTGCGTGCATCCTTTGCGTCTGGGGCATCGGGAACCAGTTCGAGATAGCGCTTCATGCGCTCGGTGGCATCGGCATAGTTGTTCTGTTCAGCATAAATCAACGCCAGATTGAACCACCCCTCCGGCCACATCGGCTGAACTTCCAACGCGCTCTCATAGTGCTCGATCGCGGAAGGGAGATCTTGCTCCTTGATCGCATTTTCCGCCAAAATCCGATGACGTTCGGTGTCCGGACTCAGCGGCGGCTTGGCGGGATTTTCGCGCCATGCCTGCGCGGCGGCGCGGAACTCCGCGGACTCTTCACCTTGGTACGCAGCATAGAGAAGCCGATTGAATGCATCGGCGAACTCTTGCGCGGCGGCTGCATCCGACCAATAGAAGATCTCCCCAGCCGCCAGGGAGTGTTCAGGGTCCGGAAGATAGCGGATTTGGTAGAGCGGGTCCGGGGTGCAAGTGTATCTTGGTTTGGTATCCGGCAAGCCAAGGCGGTGCGCTTCGATGTAGTCCTGATCTTTTTTGAAATTTACGGACACCTTGCCATCATTGCTATACCCATGCGCCGCGGTAATCTTTTCGCTGTACGGCGCGGCCAAGTCAAAGCCGGCGGCGCGAACGCGGACATCGCTCGCCGGCGAAAGCACCGTGGTCGCGCACCCCTTCACCATCAGAACTCGCGAGCAACATTTCGTTGTGCCGACGTATCGTTTCTCGATAGCCTCTTTCAGCATGGTGCGCGCCTGAGGGACGGAGAGAGTCTTCGCGCTGCCGGGAGGGGGATCGCCTCTCTTAACGGAAGGTGCGGCCGCTCGTTCATTAGCGTGGAGCACCGACACCCCTGCGAGCAATAGCCCAATCACCAGCCCATGCCAGGTACTTTTGCCGCTCATAAAGCCTCCATCGTCAGCGTCGCCGTGCGGTTGCTCGCAATCACCGCGATTCTGCAGGCGACTACGTTCCATGCTTGGATTTGTCTTCCCAGATGATCATTTGCTCGCGTGCCTCCTTCGCATCAGGGGCATCGGGAGCGAGTTCGAGATAGTGCTTCATGCGATCGGTGGCATCCGCGTAGTTGTCCTGCTCGGCGTAAATGAGCGCCAGGTTAAACCACCCCTCCGGCCACATCGGCTGAACTTCCAGCCCTCTCTCATAGTGCTCGATCGCCGAATCCAGGTTCTTCTCTTTGATGGCATTCTCGGCGAGAATCCTGGCACGGTCCGCCTCAGGACTCAGCGGCGGCTTCGCGGGGTTTTCACGCCAGGCCTGCGCGGCGGCGCGGAAAGTCTGAAGCTCCTGAGAATCCTCGTGCCGATAAGCGGCATACAGAAGCCGATTGAATGCGTCGGCGAATTCTTGTGCGGTCCCTTCCTCGGTCCACACAAATTGGAGTGGAACCATTCCGCTCATGCCACCCCAACCCAGAGCGGGATACCTGGGATCGGCCAAAGCGCCGACGGAGTAGAACGTCCCACCGAATTTGAAACCGTGTGCCTGGATGTAATCCTCTTTCTTGAAATCCACGGCATACTTGCCTTCGCTGTGTGATCCCATCCATGTATAGGGTGCGACCACATCAAACCCGGCGGCCTGAATGTGGATCCCGGTCAGCTCTTCCAGATCCCCGTCCATCTTGCCCACGCCCAGGAGGCCGCCGTAACGCATCGCGCCAACGTATTTCTTTTTCATGGTATCTCTGAGCGCAGCGCGGGCCTGAGAAGTTGAGAGGGCCATCGCGTTGCCGGGGGGAGGATCGCCCTTCTTCACGGAAGGACCTGCGAATTCCTTCTTCTTGCCGGCGCAGAGTGGGACCGCCGCCGCAATCAAGAGCGCAAGAACCAGCGCGTACCAGATATGCCTTTTGCTCATTGGATTCTCCATCGTCACCGTCATTGTGATCGAACTCTTTGCGCGTTGCCTCGTCAGGGTCTCATTTCACTTTCGCTTGCCATCCACAGATCGGGTCCAATCGATAGGAATATTCCTCGAATGTTTTGCAGAGTCGGCGTGAAGTCATCGATCTCCACCATCCCGAAGTAAGCTCGGCGTCGTTCCCGATTCCGGACGAAATGCCACACCATTTTCTTGCAGTATGGAGTTGAGTTCGCTGCTGCTCAGAAACAGCCGCCGTTGCGGTCCTTGGTTGGAGTCCACCATCACAAACCAGGTTTCGCCGCCATGTTGAAAGGTCTTCGTCAGAACAACTTCGTGTCCACTGTTTGGTTTCGCGCCGGGAGGAACTACATTCACCATGATTGGCCTACCCGCACTCAAAGTCTTGGCGAATTCGGAGCTGGGCACCACTTCGGCCTGACCGAAGGATTCGGCCAGCATGACCACCTCTCCACCAGTGAGTCCGCTCCGCTCAATGGCCGCCTGAGGATTTGCACGGTCGCTCGAGGCGCGCCAGTCACCCTGATGAATAAGTTCGGTTGCTCGCGTGGCAACCACCCCGTACGGCAGACCCGCCGCGTTGGCCAAGGCGAAAACCGCGCAATCATTGTGAACGGTTTGCGTGCCGGCGCCAGGAAACCCCAACCCACCACCTTGTGAAGATTCCCGCGCCAACTCCGGATCTTGGCCGCGAGTGATGATGTCTTGCCAAGTGCCACGGATCTCGGTGCCAGTCACGTTGGGGTCACCGTCGAAATCCAGTTTGTTCAAGGCAGTGTCTAAACGGGTTTGTTTTTCTTCATTCCACCCCAGTCTTTTCGCCAGCGCGCTAATGTCGCGGATGACATCGGCTTTTTCCGTCGCCGGGGATGCTTGTGCCGGTGCGGCGTCGGGCGTTGCCGACTGGTTGAGATTCGCCCGAAGTATCGGCGTCGGTGCAGGCGTTGTGATGCGTGGGCCAGCGGCCGCAGCCGAGACTGGAGTCTGAGCCGAGGACGGCTGGCCGGAGGTAGTAGCGGTGGCCGGTTGTGTTGCCTTCGGCCCGAGCGGTGTGTCAAAACCAGCGCGCGCTCCTGCAGAAGCATCTTCCAGGGTTGGTGCGGTTGCGGCGGCATGTGAAGCGTCGGCTCGTTGTTGCAGAGGTGTCATCATCGCCTGCGCGTTGGGCTGCCCGGTCATGCCAGGACCTTGCTGCCCGGCCGCAGCGTTGTTTTGCCCCGCGGTCAGCAGGCGTTGTTGCTCTTCCGGCGGAAGCTTGCTGACCATCTCGGCCACGTCCGCCAACTGCTGCGGAGTCATCTTGCTCGGATCTAACTTTGGATCTAAACCACTGGCCTGGGCGGCGGGCACGGCGCTGCTATCGCCGATCTTCAAATGCAGGCCCGATTCGGTCGTAAGCGCCGGCGCCGAACCATCTGCAGCCGCAGGCGCCCCGGAAGGCTGCCCGCTATCGGTTGGCCCGCCGGGAGCCGTATTCGCACCTTGCGAAGCGCCAGTGTTACTGTCGCCGGTCTTCAGCGCCAGCTTGGAATTCGTCAGCCCCGATCCTTGTCCGGGACCGCCCGTGTAGATTCCTGGTAGCCCAGGAATTCCGTACGGCACTTTGCCGTCGTTGAGGTAAATACCCGGTAGCCCTTTGATTCCGGCTTGCCCGTCAGCATTGTCGCCGAGCTTCAGCTTCAGGCCAGGGCCGTTGCCTCCAGCATCCTTCATTTGCAGGTTGGGCAATCCGCTCAGCTTCAGCGTTGCCGCTAGACGTCTGTACATTTCGGCGAGGCGGCGAGCTTCTTCCTCCTGATGCAAGCGCTCAGCCTCGGCCTGACGGCGCTGCAGCTCCTCCATCATCAGCCGCTTCTGTAACTCAGCCTGCGGATTCGTTCCCGAACCGAACAGCCACTGGCCGAGCGCATAGCCGAGCTGATAACTGGCTTGATTGAGCGCACCATATGCAGCGGAATTGATGGCGGAAGAACTGCCCGAACTCCCCGAACTTCGGCCCCAGTTAGGGCCAGGCGAGCAGCTTACTCCACCGCTGTTGCTGGGAGTGCCGCCACATGCCGAACACCACGACGCATAGGACGAATAGTTCGATCCCCAGCCGCTGTTTGGAGGACTGCTGCAGCTCTGCGCAAATGCGGCCGGGAAATTCACGACCGTCAACAGCATGATGAGCAATGCCCTTTTCATGGCCTCTCCTCCAGAATCCTCAATGGCTTCTGGCGATGCGAGCGTCGATTTGTGCAACCCGTCTCGGGCTCGTTCACATCACTACCGCTGCCGCGCCGCCGGATAGCCATCCGCTAATGTCGCCTTTTTGCACCCCGTTGAGATTGCTCCGCATTCCTCGCGGATTCAGCCGGGAACTCCTTGACCTTCGCCTCCCAGATCACCATCTGATCACGGGCCTGCTCCGCATCGGGCGCGTCGGGTGTCAGCTCCAGATAGGCGCGCATATGGTGCATGGCTTCGGGGTAGTAGCCGAGTTCCGCATAGAGCAGCGCGGCGTTGAAATGGCCTTCCGGCCACGTGGGGTTGATCTCCAGTCCGGTTTCATATTCCTCAATAGCGGAGTCGAAGTGGTTCTCCTTGATCCCGTTCTCAGCCAAGAACCGGTGCCGTCGGACGTCATCAGAAATGACTGGTTTCACGAGAGAACGCGCCATGCGGCCGCTTTCTGCTGGAATTCGGGCCAATCGGCCTCCAGGGATTCCTGCCTTGGCCGCGGGCCGCGGCGCGCAAACGGTTGACCGCGTCAGCGAACGCCTCCGCGTCGTCGCCATCGCTCCACCACAATAAGTCATACTTCCAATGGCCGTCCAGGGTCAGACTGTAGCCACTCTTACAAAGGCCCTTGTTCGCAAAGCCGGGACACCTTCTGCTCTCAATGTCCTCTCTGCTCGTCAGATCGATGCTGAATGTTCTCAGTCCTTGCACTTCGTCCTTATCGTGCGAGTGCACAACGGCGTCGAACTCGATGCTGTTGGGACGAATTCTGACGCTTTCAAGATCGATCTTGATTTCATCCACCCAGCCGCCGACATGGCGGTCGATGTTCGGTTCAACGCGCGCCAGTCCTTGCTTTATGGCCTTGCGCGCCTGCCAAACGGTCATTGCCCTCGTTTGTGAATCGGCAGTGTCGGCCTGATCTGTTTCAGAACTCCGCGAGTGCTTTCTCTTCGCGAATCCGACGGCTTGTGGGGTAGGAGTGAACAGAAGTAGGAGAACGAGTACTGCGACGAGATACCTCACTGCATGTTTCATCTGGCCTCCTCCGCCGCGACTCAATGCAACGTGGGCCACAGCGGTGGCAAAACTATGACCGCTAGAGGTCGAATCCAAGCCTGGAACCGGTGTCGATTCTGCGTTCCGCGTTGCTATTGTCAGGCATGAAACTCTTAGCGTTTCAGTGCGCCGGTCGCGTCGCCTTGTGGTCCTGAGACGTCTGTCGTCGCGCCTACGATGATGACGAGACCCAACATTGTGAATGCTCCTAACCACAAGCGCTTCCAGCAGATCCTGCTCTTCATCACTTCCAAAACTCGACTGTAGCTCCGGCGCGGCTGGCCGCACAACGTTACCGATGTGTCGGTTACTACCGTATCTACCGCGCCCTTGAACCTATGAAATTAGGCCTGGAGCTCAAATAAATCCCTTCTTTGGCAGTTGGTACAGTGTTCACCCGTTTGCCCTGTTCTCTTTCGAAATGGATTTTTGTTCTTTCTGTAGATCAAGAACGGCTGCTCCTACCTCCCGAGGAATCCCCGTTACAGCGTGCGCCGTGTGCGGGTGGCTCAGCAGGAAGAAGAGGAGGAGGGGCACTACGACGGTTCCTTCGGGTCGTCCGTCGTTTTCGTCTGAAAAAAGCAGATGAAGACTAGCTTCCCTTCGCCTAAAGACTCGACACTCTTTCGGTCGATGTCAATCCCGACACATCCAAGCAGAGAGATTGCGCGTCTCTCCCCCAGCCGACACGGAAATGACCGACCCCAGGAAAGTAAGGCGCGGCGCCTGCGGTTGCTGCCGCCTCACATGGGGTCGTGACCGATGACACTGCAACACTCGTCGCTTGAGAGGAAAATCTCCTGTTCTTATTGCCCGCGACACAGAACAAGCCTGACGAACCATGAGTTAGCGCCACTCAAATGCGGCGAGCAAAGCCACAGCTAGTCACCGCCAAAGGGCGACTGAAGATCCTGCCTAAACATTTCGGGATGTGTTGTGACACTCAAGAACTCTGGAGCGTCAGAGAATCAACTGAGGAAATTTTCATGGCGGGACGCTTCAACGAAATCCTGCGTCGTTTTCTTCATACTTGTACCGGCATTCTCTTGACCCTTTGTCTTGTCTCAACGGCGGTGTCTGCCGGAGATGCTCCCGATGCGCCGACCCTGACACTCGACGATGCCATTCAGTTGGCGATGAAGGGCAATCGCACATTGAAAGTCGCCGAGTTGGAGGTGGCCAAGAGCAAGGAAATGTTCGCGTCGGCCAGAACTCGCCGCCTGCCGGCGATCAGCACCTACGCCCTCGCGTCGCAGTTGATGACGCCAATCGACTTCAGGTTCTCTCAGGGCGCATTCGGCACTTACCCGGGCATCGGACCCATTCCCGCCCATGACACCGATATCCATACGCCGCTGCGCCCGGTCTTCCATATTGAGGCCGAAGCAGTACAACCAATCTCGCAGCTCTATAAAATCCATCTCGGATTGCTGTCGCAGGCTATCGCCGTTGCCGTGACTCGAGAGCAGCTTCGCGCTCAGCGCCAGCTCTTGGCGGACAACGTTAAGCAGGCTTACTACGCGGTGCTTCAGAGCGAGAGCGCACTCCAGGCGGCGAACAGTTCCCTGCAGGAGTTTCAGGAACTCGATCGCATAGTCTCGCAGCGCCTTTCGCAGGAGAGCGCGCTGAAGTCAGACAGCCTCGACGTAAAGGCCAAGGTCGCGAATCAGCGCTATAAGCTCGCACAACTCGATCACCGCCTTAGCTCTCAAAAAGAGTACCTCAACAACTTGCTGGGCCGTGATATTCGCGCCGAATTTCAAACCCAGCCCATCCCGCCGCTCGCACCAGTGGAAACCAGCCTTGCGGATGCCCAACAGACCGCCTTGGCGCATCGGCCGGAAATCAAGGTTGCAGAACTCACGGCCGAACAGGCGGATTATGCGCGGCGTATCGCCCGGGCCGAATACCTGCCCGACTTCGGGTTTGGGATCCGATATCTCTCATCGTTCAACGTGAATATGCTTCCCTCCAACATCGCGATGGCCGGCTTCGATCTCAAGTGGGAGCCGTGGGACTGGGGCCGCCGCCGCCATGATGTAAACGTCAAGAAGCTGACTCTCGAACAGAGCCAGCAACAGCTGCAAGAGACGCAGAACCGAGTACTGCTGGAAGTGAACGACGATTTCCGCAAGTTGCAGGAGGACCGACTGATGCTGGATGCGTGCGAAATCGCCCGCGAAGCGGCCCATGAAAAACTGCACGTCGTCACCAATCGCTACTCCCAGAATGCAGTACTCATCAGCGATGTGCTGCAACAGACCGCCAGCGTGGCTTCGGCGGAAGACAGCTATCAACAAGCCCTTCTGGCCTTCTGGACGGCCAAGGCAGACTTCGAAAAATCGCTGGGGGAAGACCAATGACGATTTGGCGTTGCCTTCGAATGTGGTGTTCAGTTTTTGCCGCGCTTTTTCTGACAGGGCCAGGATTGTTGACCGGCTGCGGCAAGTCCAGTTCGACTCCGCCTCCCGCAACTCCGGTGCGAGCCGTGGAGGCAGTTGTGATTCAGACTACCAGCCCTCTGAAGTACTCTGCCGACATCGTGCCGGTCGCGCAGGTCGATCTCGCTTTCCAGTCTGGCGGATACATCGCGAAGCTTAAACAGGTGAAAGGTGCCGATGGCCGTTTGCGTCCAGTGCAGGAAGGTGACTGGGTCCCACGCGGCACGGTGCTGGCTCTTGTCAGTGAAGAGCCGTATCAGGACAAGGTGGCCCAGGCGAAGTCGCAACTTGTTCGCGCGCAGTCTGCCCATGAACTGGCCGGCCTGAACTTCGAGCGCGCGCGGAACCTCTACGGCAGCCAGAGCCTGACGAAGGTGGACTTCGATGCCGCCAAGAACCAGTACGACAGCTCGGAGGCAGCCGTGAATGAAGCAAAGGCGGCCGTGTCGCAAGCCCAGACGATGCTCGGCTATTGTTCGCTCACGGCGCCGTTCGACGGTTGGGTGCTCAAGCGAAATGTCGAATTGGGCACCCTGGCGGGCCCATCGACCGTGGGGTTTACGCTGGCCGATACGCGCGTGGTTAAGGCGGTTTTTGGCGTGCCCGACACAGCCATTCAACATGTCAGACTGGGCACCTCAAAGGCCGTGAACACCGATGCGCTTCCGGGCGAGTTCAGCGGCCGGATCACCGCCATTTCGCCAGCAGCGGACCCCAAGAGCCGTGTCTTCTCCGTTGAAGTGACGCTTCCCAATCCAGACAATCGGCTTAAGGCCGGCATGATTGCTTCCCTCTCCCTGGACCAGGGAAAGCCTCCGGGAAATCTGACAGCTGTGCCGCTGTCCGCGATCATTCGCGATCCTGAACGTTCGGAGGGATTCGCCGTTATGGTTGCCGATGGACGCGATGAACTGACCCACGCTAGCATTCGCCCCGTCGAGGTCGGCGAGGCCAACGGCAATCTTATTTCGGTGCTGAAGGGATTGAAGCCGGGCGAGCGCGTAGTCACCACCGGCGCAACTCTCATCAAGAGTGGCGACCGCATACACGTAATCCCGTAGAAAGACGGATGCAACTAGCAAGAACAGGATAGCCTCGCATGGCGCATAAATCGGATCAGGACCTCATTCAGCACACGCACAATACGGCGCGGTGGTTCACTGAACACCGGCAGGTCGCGCTGGTGCTGTTGCTTGGTGCTTTCCTCTGGGGCTGGTTCGGATACCAGAAAATGCCGAAGCGCAAAGACCCGGTGATCCCGGTTCGAGTCGCCGTCGCCGGTACCCCATGGCCGGGCGCCAGCGCCGAGCAGGTGGAGCAACTTGTCAGCCGCCCTATCGAACAGACAATGGCGCAGAACGCCTATCTCCAGTCGCCGAGCGCTTCCGATTATGCCATCCGCTCCATCAGTTTTCCGGGACTATCGCTGGTTTATGTGCAGCTCGGCGACAGTGTTTCAGATACCCGGAAACAGTTCAGCGACATCAACCTGAAACTGGATGCAATGAATCAGAGCCTGCCGCAGGGCGCTGGCCCCATTCAGTTCAACGGGGATTTCGGCGACACAGCGGCACTGATGCTAACCGTTGCCAGCCCGCCTGCAGACAGTGTCGCAATCGCCTTGCGTGCCCGCTCGGTACAGCAGACGATCCGCGAGGTGCGCGCGGCACTGCCTGCGGACTCGCCGCAGCCGCGGGTCAGCATTGTCTATTGCTTTCCTCTTGACGTATCCGACGACTTGGTCCACGAAAACTTTTCCTTAATGATGCAGATGGCGACTCGTGCAGGCATTATCGGCGACAGCCATCCGTTTCAGGGTCCTGGATACATAGGGGTCGATGCAAATTCCACGATGAACGACCCAGCTTTGCGCAAATGGGGAGAGCGTTTCCTTGCCGATCGCTTCCATGCTTCTGAAATCCACCCCGACGCATGGGGTACTGCGCTGATTCGCGATCCTGAAAAGACTGCCGACGAATTGGCGGCCGTGGCGGGTGACAGGTATTCGTATCGCCAGTTGGACGACTACACCGACTTGATCGCGCGCACATTGCAAGGCGTTTCCGAGGTAGCCAAGGTCACTCGATCCGGGGTGTTGCCGGAACAGATCTACCTCGACTATTCCCAGGAGCGGCTGGCACAGTACGGAGTCAGGCCCTCGGACCTGAAGAGCCTTCTTGCGTCGCGGAACATTGTGCTCCCGGGCGGAAATGTGGAAGTGGGTCCGAAGAACATTGCGATTGATCCTTCGGGCGAGTTCACCAGCCCGCAAGCGATAGGCGACGTGATCGCAGGCAATGCCAATCCCAATGCGCCCGGCGCGGGCACTCCAACCCCGGTTTATTTGCGCGATCTGGTCAGCATCAGCCGCGGCTATCAGAGTCCCGCTCGCTTTCTGAATTACCTGACATGGCGCGACGCCAACGGCAAGTTCCATCGCAGCCGGGCGGTCACTGTGGCCGTACAGATGAAGGAAGGCCAGCAGATCAAGCAATTCGGGAAAGATGTCGACGAAAAGCTGGACGCGGTGAAACGTTACCTGCCCGACGATCTGATCATGGTGCACACCTCCGACCAACCCCTGCAGGTGGAAGAAAACCTCGATCTGTTCATGGATGCACTCTACGAGGCCATCGGCCTGGTAGTGCTCGTATCTTTGCTCGGGTTCTGGGAGTGGCGCTCGGCGCTGCTGATGGCGCTTTCCATACCGATCACGTTAGCGATGACGTTCGGCATGTTATACGTGTTGCGCATCGACATCCAGCAAGTCTCGGTAGCCACGCTCATCATCGCTCTGGGCCTGCTGGTGGACGATCCCGTGGTCGCTGGAGACGCCATTAAACGCAGTCTGGCCGACGGCCAGCCGAACGTCGTCGCAGCCTGGCTCGGCCCTACCAAACTGGCTACCGCGATCCTATATGCCACGATCACGAATATCGTCGCGTATCTGCCCTTCCTGATGCTGCCCGGGACCACCGGGGAATTCCTGTTTGCGCTGCCTGTAGTCATGACCTGCGCCCTCGTGGCTTCCCGCGTCGCCTCGATGACATTCATACCCCTTCTGGGCTACTTCCTACTACGCGCACCCAAGCGTGCCGAACCGCCGATCTCCGAACGGCGTTCCCAGGGCTTCACCGGACACTATGCGCGCGTGGCGAAGCTGGCCATCGACCACCGCTGGAAGGTGCTGGCCGGTTCGTTTGTCTTTCTGCTGCTTGGCGCTGTTCTGTTCTCGCAGCTGAAGTCCTCATTCTTCCCGGAAGATGTGCAGTACTGGTCGTACGTGGACGTCTGGTTGCCCAATGACGCTACGCTGACCGCAACCAACAATACCGCCGAAAGAGTGGAGGCAATCATCCGTGAGCAGGCGGAGAAGTTCGGGCACGATCATCCCGGGAATGACGGCAAGCCTCGCCAGATTCTGAAGTACGTAACCACGTTCGTGGGCGGTGGCGGCCCGCGTTTCTGGTTTTCGGTATCTCCAGAGCTGCAACAACTCAATTACGCACAGGTGTTGATTGAGGTGACCGACAAGGAAATCACTCCCAGCCTGGTTCGCCAGCTTCAGCCCGTACTCTCCGCGTCAATTCCCGGAGCCCGAGTTGACGTCCGCCAACTGCAGACCAATCCGATCGCATACCCCGTGGAGATCCGCATTTCTAGCGAAGCCGATCTCGCCTCCGCCCGCTCAGCGGAAGATATGCGAACGCTGCGCCAGCTCGCAGGCCAAGTCGAAGATATTTTCCGCTCCGTTCCTCTGGCCACGCGCGTCAGCAATGACTGGGATGCCGAGAGTTCGCGTGTCGCATTGAAGATTGACGCCGATCGCGCCAACCTCGCCGGCGTAACCAATGTCGATGTAGCACATTCTTCTACCGCCGCCATGAGCGGAACGCCCGTCACCGTACTGCGTGAAGGCGACCGGCAAATTCCGGTTGTGGCCCGCTTGCGCATGGCGGAACGCGCGCAGCTCTCGGACATTCAGAACCTCTACGTCTACTCGTCCCAGGGTCCACAAAAGATTCCGCTTATCCAGATTTCGCAGCCGGTAACGACATTGGAGACGCAGCGGATCGTCCGACTCGAGCACTTCCGCACAATCTCGGTGAGATGCTTTCCGATTGGAGGGGCGCTCGCTTCCGAAGTTCTCGCGAGGGCAAAACCAAAGTTGAAGGAGTTCCAAAAAGCTCTTCCCCCTGGCTACCGCATGCAGATTGGCGGCGAATATGACAAGCAGATCACGGGCTTTACCAATCTAGCCGTTGTCATGGCGATCTCGATTGGCTTGATTTTTCTGGCGCTTCTGATCCAGTTCAATAACGCACTGAAGCCGCTGCTGGTGTTCGCAGCCGCGCCGTACGGCGTGGTCGGAGCGGTGGCGGCTTTATGGCTCATGGGCACTCCATTCGGGTTCATGGCTTTTCTCGGCATTGCCAGCCTGGTGGGTGTGATCGTCAGCCACGTCATCGTGTTGTTCGACTTCATCGAGGAGAAACACGAAGAGGGCGAGCCGTTCGAGGAAGCAATCATTGATGCCGGCATCATTCGCCTGCGGCCGGTGTTAATCACGGTTGGGGCAACGGTGTTGGCGTTGTTTCCGCTCGCTGTGCACGGCGGACCCCTATGGCAACCGCTGTGCTATGCCCAAATCGGAGGTCTAACCGTCGCCACCGTCATCACCCTGCTCCTGGTGCCGGTGTTGTATTCCATCTTCGTTCTCGATCTTAAGCTGCTCCGGTGGGAAACAAAGGAGATAACGCGCTGAACCTAGGCACATTTAAGCGTCATCACCGGCCGAAACGAAACAGGCGGGAAGAGTCCACAAGCAGTGTGTTCTTGAAATCAAACAGGAAATTCGCGTTGAGAAGCTAGAGTTCGGGGCTGCAAGCAACTCTGGAGGAGAGCGTATGAGAATTGATTGCTTCGTAAAATTCTTACTAGTACTGATCGGGGTTTCCTTGGGCACAATCGCTCTACGTCCCTACCTGGCTCCGCCTGGGGTAGAAGCGCAATCCGGCGAGGTCCACCCGTTCTATGTCGAGCCCGGCACCTACATGCTGCGCGAACCGGACGGAAGGCAGCAGGTTCTCGGCAAAGTGATGATCGATATGCGCAACGGAAATGTTTGGGGACTTCCCACACTAACTCGGGAACCTTACCCCGCAACCGGAGCACAAACCACACCGCAGACCGCACATCCGTTCTTGTTGGGCAAGTTCGCATTGACGGAAATGGAGAAGTAAGAAGTTGGTCGCGCTACCGGGAATCGCGTGTCATTGGGCTGAATTCTCCGCGTAGCCGACACCACCCAGCATCCACGGTATTGGATAGCTTTGGCAGAGCTCGCGGACATTGCGGGGTGATCACCGTCACTGACGCCGCATTGCACAACCCTTTAAACTCCGGCAGTTCATTGAGCAGCTGGTCGTGGGAGGATAAATTCCCCGATATCGACTGCCTCGACCTTTTCCTTATATGGGCGCGATCATTGGGATTCGAAGAGAAGACAAGAACAAGTGGGAACGCCGTGTGCCTCTGGTACCGACTGATACCTCCGACCTGCAGACGAAGCGAGGGGTGCGGGTTCTTGTCCAACCCTCCAGTGTGCGTGTCTGCACGGATGATGAGTATCGGTCCGCTCGAGTCGAGATAAACGAAGACCTTGGCCTTGCGTCGGTCATCCTTGCGATCAAGGAAATACCGACACACGCGCTATTGCCCGGAAAGACTTACGTCTTTTTCGCGCACGTGGCGAAGGGGCAATCGCACAACATGCCCATGCTTCGGCGTTTGATGGAACTGGGCTGTTCCCTCGTGGACTACGAAAAAATCACGGATGATCAGAAGAGAAGGCTGATTTTCTTCGGCCGCCATGCCGGCTATGCCGGAATGATCGAGACGTTGCGCTGCCTCGGGCAGCGGCTGGCTGTGTCTGGAGTGTCAACACCGCTCTCACAGGTGCGCCCAGCCTTCGAGTATCGGGACCTGACTGAGACAAAAGCTCACATCACCGCCCTGGGCGACGAAATTGTGCATCAGGCGGGGGCACGCCCGTTGATCTTTGGCTTTTCCGGGTATGGCAACGTATCGATGGGAGCGCAGGAAGTGTTCGACTGTCTTAAACCCGTGGAGGTGGCCGTTGCCGACCTGACTGCCGCGGCTTCCACAGCCGCGGGTCCGCGGCCTGTGAAAGTCGTGTTCCGCGAGGAGGACATGGTCGAACGCAAGGAAGGCAGTATCCCGTTCGACCTGCATGAGTACTATGAACATCCGGAGCGATACCAGGGCTGTTTTGAAAAACACCTGCCGCACCTTGATGTGCTGGTCAATTGCATTTATTGGGAACCTCGATATCCCCGTTTGGTCACGCGCGAGTGGGCCAGAAAGAACTACCTCCAGGGCCGTGCCCCGCGCCTCAAGGTAATCGGCGACATAAGCTGCGACATTGAGGGAAGCGTCGAACTCACCGTGGAGGCCACCGAGCCGGATCACCCCTGCTACGTTTACCTCCCTGGACAGGATGCGATCCGGGACGGCGTGGAGGGGAATGGGCCGGTCATTATGGCGATCGACAATCTCCCGTGCGAGATTCCCCGGGAATCGTCACAGTACTTCAGTTCCGTCTTGCGGGACATGGTTGTCCTGCTGGTGGACGCCGACTGGGATGTTCCATTCGAAATGCTCGACTTGCCGCTTTATTTAAAACGGGCCGTGATCGTCCATAAGGGGCGTCTGACCCCCGACTATCAGTACATTCAAAAACATTTGGAGGCGCATCCGTGAGCTGCGGATTGGCCTCGAAACAATGTGGAAGGGATCAGTTAAGCGCCTTCCCGCAATCTTAGGAGCCTAATATGAAACGTGTTCTAGTGTTGGGGGCCGGACTCGTAGCCCGGCCGTTGGTGCGGTATCTGTTGGAAAAGGGTTATCAGGTCACGATGGCGAGCCGGACGGCAAGCAAGGCTGAGGCCATGATTGCAGGTCATCCCGCCGGGAAGGCGCTCGCTCTCAATGTTCAGGATGAGGCCGTGCTGGCGCAGTTGATAAAAGAATGCGACCTCGCGGTCAGCCTCCTTCCCTACATGTTCCATCCGGTGGTGGCAAAGTACTGCATCGCCAACCGGAAGCAAATGGTGACAACCTCCTATGTTTCGGCTGCGATGCAGGAACAAGACGGCGCTGCGCAGAAAGCAGGAGTCACAATTCTGAATGAAATCGGCGTCGACCCTGGCATTGATCACATGTCAGCGATGCGGATCATCGATAGTGTCCGTAACCGCGGCGGGCGCATCGTTTCTTTCAGGTCTTATTGCGGTGGCCTGCCGGCACCGGAAGCCAACGACAATCCTTTTGGTTATAAATTCTCCTGGGCTCCCAGAGGCGTGTTGCTGGCCGGCCGAAACAATGCCATGTACCTGATGGACGGCCGTAAGGTCGAGGTCCCCTCTCAGCGCCTCTTCCGCGATATGCATCTCATGTCGGTTCCGGCCCAGGGAGACTACGAAGCCTATCCGAATCGGGATTCGATCAGCTACATCGACGTTTACGGGCTGCAAGGCATCCAGACGATCTACCGCGGGACTCTTCGCAACATGGGCTGGTGCGATTGCCTGTACAACTTCGGGAAGCTGGGCCTCCTCGGGCTGGATGAATTCGATGCCCGTGGGAAGACCTATGCCGACATGATGCGGAACCTCGCCGGTGCTTCCCAAAGTGAAGACTTGGCGGCCGCAACCGCCAAGAAGCTTGGGATCCCGAAGGAGTCTTACCCCATCCGCAATCTTGAGTGGCTGGGTATGTTCTCCAGTCGCAAGCTGGGTGCCGAGCGGATCAGCCCCCTGGATGCCATGGGCGACCTGATGTATGAGAAGCTGGCATTCCGCCCCGGTGAGCGGGACATGATCGTGTTGTTCCACGACTTCCGGGCCGAATTCCCCGATGGCAAAAAGGAACGGATCGTCTCCGAACTTATCGACTACGGGATCCCGCACGGCGATTCGTCTATGTCGCGAACGGTCTCGCTGCCGGCTGCGATCGGGGTGGATATGATTCTCACTGGCCGGATTAATGCGACCGGCGTCCTGCGTCCGGTGACCCCGAACATATACAATCCGGTGCTGGACGGACTCGCGCAGCTCAATATTTCATGCAAAGAACGGACTGAGACATTCTAGATGTCCCTGCGCCTTGATTAGACTGGTTGAAAAGGTGTTTTAAGGGCACGGGCGGCCTTCCGGTCGTCCATGCCGCTCTGATACGCTATTTCTACATATTTCTGAGAGGTTATCCATATGGCAGAAGCGGTTATTGGCTTGGCAGAAAAAGACAGGATTCTTGACTCGTTGGGATTGCAGGCAACTCTTTCGGGTGCGAGTTACGGAGACCGCTGGTTTGCGAACAGCGGTGACTGGATCGAAGTCCACAGCCCGACCACCGGGGAATTGCTCGCCAAAGTCGAACAGGCGAGCGAGGCCGACTACAACACTGTCGTCGGGCAAGCAGTGAAGGCGTTCGAGTTCTGGCGCGCTTTGCCTGCTCCCAGGAGAGGCGAAATCGTGCGTCAGTTTGCGGTCGCCCTGCGCGAGAAGAAGGACATGCTGGGACGACTCGTCTCGCTGGAGATGGGCAAGATCTTGACCGAAGGCCTGGGGGAAGTGCAGGAAATGATCGACGTCTGCGACTATGCGGTCGGTCTCAGCCGGACGCTTTCTGGCCCCACACTCCAGAGCGAGAGGCCGATGCACCGCATGATGGAACAATGGCATCCGCTCGGACCGATCGGTGTCATTACTGCCTTCAACTTCCCGGTTGCCGTCTGGTCGTGGAACAGCGCGCTGGCTCTTGTCTGCGGCGATCCGGTGGTGTGGAAGCCTTCGAGCAAGACACCGCTATGCGCTATTGCCTGCCAGAACATCATTCGCGAGGTGCTCCAGGCCAACGGCGTTCCGGACGGAGTGTCTTGTGTGGTCGTTGGACGCGGCTCGACCGTCGGCGAACGGATTCTGGCCGACAGCCGGCTCACCCTGATCAGCGCCACGGGATCAACCCGGATGGGGAAGCGCATCGGTCAAGTTGTCGGCGCCCGCCTGGGTCGCACGATTCTCGAACTCGGCGGCAACAATGCCCTGATCATTTCCGACAAGGCGGACCAGACGGGAGCGCTGGCATCGGCATTCTTCGGGGCCGTTGGCACAGCCGGACAACGCTGCACCTCCACGCGCAGGCTCATCATTCACGAGAGCGTTTACGACTCATTCGTTCATAAGATGATTGCCAATTACGAAAAGGTGAAAATTGGCGATCCACTCGATCCTAAGACCCTGATGGGCCCGCTCATCGATGAACAGGCCGTAGCGGACTACGAGAAGGCGCTGGCTGCTGTGGGCAAGCAGGGCGGGAAGGTGCTTTACGGAGGCAAGGCCCTCGATCCACCGCCGTTTGGCCGGCGGACTTTCGTTCTGCCGACGATTGTCGAGATCCGCAATGACGCCGAGATTGTGCAAACCGAAACCTTTGCTCCGATCCTTTACGTTATGAAGTACCGGACCATCGACCAGGCCATTGCATTGCACAATGCGGTTCCTCAAGGCCTGTCGTCGGGTATCTTCACCGACAGCGTGGCCGAAGCGGAGAAGTTCCTCAGCTTCAAGGGATCCGACTGCGGTATCGCGAACGTGAATGTGGGCACCTCAGGTGCGGAAATCGGCGGTGCCTTCGGCGGCGAAAAGGAAACCGGCGGAGGTCGTGAGTCCGGTTCGGATTCCTGGAAAGCCTACATGCGGCGCCAGACCAATACCCTCAATTGGGGTGGTGAAATTCACCTGGCACAGGGGGTAGAGTTCCACTCGTAATCCAGGCCTTTGACAGGATCACACGAATCCCGGCTCAATACAAAGAAGGCCGGGAGCGAGCCACGACAGGCCGATCGCAGGCACGATGGCTGAGCCATCGATATGGGGCGGTATATGCTTTCGCTCGTCTGAGTTGGTGGCATAGGAATCAGGCATATTATTCGAGATCATCAAAGCAGACAGGAACTTGCGCGGGGAATTGAATCTGATTGTTTTGAATGGTCGCGTTGCGGCCGGGGGACAAGTTAAACAGCGCGATCCGGATGGACTTCCGCCATCGGTTGGTCGCTTCCCGCGACATCAGGGAAAGGAAGCTTTCCAGTCCAGTTTGCCCAACCCCAGAAGATCGCCGTGGTTGAACTGAGCAACCCTGCAACCGTGCCGATCAAGCGCGGGCTGTAGTGTGTCGAAGCGATGCCGGCGCCCATCATCGATACCATCATCATGGCCCAAGTGAGAGTCTCTATCGTGGCGAAGACGCGTCCTCGATAGCGATTGGTGACCGTGCGCAAGAGATAGGAGTAATTCAGGACCGAGTTCACGGCGGTGCCGCCGCGCGACAGAAAAATGAAAAGAAGAGCCGTGTCAAATCGCTGCGCCCGGCTAAAGAGAACATAGGCGGCTCCGTGCACGATGTAGTCTATAAAGACCGTAAGCTTGTAAGCATCGAAGGAAAGTCGTCTGCCAAGCCAGTTTGCGAAAACCCCGCCGAACAACAGACCCAGTCCGGCGCTGCCCCAGATAATCCCAATCCCCGAGGCTCCCTGATTGAAGACCACCTCGCCGAAAAGCGTAAAGAGAACCTGAGCAGCGCCGCCTCCAGTGGCCCAACCAACCGAAAGCAGCGCGATGGCAAGCACCAGTGGCACCGAGCGCATGTAGCGCAGACCTTCCCGATACTCGTGCCAGGGACGGATCACCTCATCTTCGGCAGACACCTTGCGCTTGGCACGAAAGCCCGCCGCCCCCGGCGCTCGCAGGTGCCAGATGCACCAAGCGGAGAAAACAAACGAGAGGGCATTGAAAACAAATGCCCACTTGTAGCCTATGGCGACCACCGTGGCTCCAAGAAAGGTTCCAACCGTGAGGGTCATCCACTGGGTTGTCTGCGTAAGCGAGTTGGCGGTGTGGATTTCTTCCGGGTTCGCAATTGTGGGCAGGATTGCAGAACGCCCGGCAGTGAAGAAGGGCGAGGCAACCATGAGCAACGCGCTGAACAAATAAATCACCCAGACGCGGTGCGACGTCACAGCGAAGATGAAGCCGAGTGCCACCAGCGCACGCATGAGATCGCTGGCAATCATGATTCGTTTGCGGTCAAACCGGTCGAGCAGCACACCAGCGAGTGGCCCCATCGTGATGGCTGGAATGGCACGTGCCAAGAGGACGCCGGTGACGACCAACCCTGAATGAGTGAGTTCCATGGCCAACGCAAAGACGGCGATATTGTTGAAATGGTCGCCGATTTCGCTGACAATCTGGCCCGTCCAGGTAAAGCGATAATTACGATTCCGGGTGAGCAGTTGGAAGAATTTGTGCATCAGCCCGCCGAGTCGACCGATGATTGAGTAGACCGAGTCGAGTAATCGTGATTCATCTCTTTGAGCGTATCAAATCAAGGGTGTTGTGACGCGCGGTGTGATCCAAGAATTCCATGCAGCCGCGAAGAACGGGGTGTAGTTCTCGCCTCGAATAAGACCGCCAGAAATCAACATTTGTGTCGCGGACCATGTTTGATGCGCAACGGCATGCAGCCGGGGAATGGAATATTGGACAAGAGGAAAGCAATTTACCCGCAACCATCCTTTGACGACCGCGAGCGTAAGCATTTCATAAAGGGGACCGGCGTGGGAACCAGCCAGGAAACCTAACAGCCCCAATTTGCCTCGCCGGGTTTGGCGAAATACCGGCGATCGGCTGGCTCTTTCGCAGCCGTTGCTCCCAGATCCAGCAGCGTCAGGCGCGCTGCCGCGACCATCAGACTGCGTTCATTCTGCGGCACCTGCTCCCAGGATAGCGAGGCGTCTTCGTTGGGCAGGCCATGAAAATCCTCAAAGAGAGCTCGCTCGTAATGGTGAAACAGCTTCGCGAGTTCTTCCGCGGATACTTCTTGAATCGACATACGCCATTCCCTTTCCGAACCGGAATATCCTTTTTGACTTCGAAAACGACCTCATTGTACGCCCATCTCGCCTGCTCGCGACGTGACACCACTCCTATCTTTTCCTTCGCGGTTCTCCCTTTGATCGGCCATAGCGCAGTCTGCGAGGACTGGCGCAAGACTCTTCACCGACGCACACCCCTCGCCTAAAAGCCCACCATCTCTGCGAGGCTGGTTCGGGGTCGCGACTGATTTTACTTGCCCGTGCCCGTCAGATTCGAAGACTGCGGGCTGTTGATCGTGCACTTGCTCTTCGGCCCCAAGTTCGTCGTACACGCAGTCGCTGAGACCGCGAAGTTTCCGGCCGTCGAGATCGCAATGCTGCTCAGGGTTACGGTCTAGTTGTTGGTCAGGGTAAACGTTGCCGTTCGCGGCAGTGGGGCCAAGCTATTGAGAGGCAATGACAACCGGTGGTGAGAACTGGCCCGGGTTGGCAGGGTCTTGCAGTCGAACCACAATTCCGCTGTCCACTATCACCAAGTCCGGCTTGTTGTCACCATTCATGTCGCCTACGGCCACCCAACAGATCACGCCGCTTCCCGCATAGTTCTTTGCAGGCTGAAAGGTTCCCGGCAGAACCGGATCCTGAAGGAACACAGAGACACTGCTTCCGCTCAGGTCGCCGCTGTTTGCAACAACAATGTCGGCCTTGCCATCCCCGTTCAAGTCGGCAGCGACCACGACGTAGGAGCGGATGCCAGTGGTGTAATTTGTGGCTGGGAGAAATGCTCCGGCGCCCGAAGGACTCTGCAGCAGCACCGAGAGGCTGGCAGTTGAGCCGTCCTCGGGAGTTCCATAATTGGCAACAGCGAGATCGGGGCGACCATCGCCGTTGAGGTCCTGGATCGCTATGAAGATGGGCTGTTCTCCTGCCTTATAGGTTACCGGGCTCAGAAACCTTCCTGGCGAAGCTGGGTCCTGCAGATACACGTTGACCCCGGAAGCAGTCGACGCTACCAAATCAGCTCTGCCGGTTCCATCCAAGTCAGCGATCGCGACCGCCGATGTTCCACCGTTTGCAACGACGATTGTAGTGGCCGCCAAGAATGTTCCCGTCGCAGCAGGATTTTGCATGAGAAGTGAAATGCCAGTTGTATCGGCGACAGCCAAGTCGGGCTTTCCGTCGTCGTTCAAATCCCCAATGGCTACAGCCACCGGCGAAAATCCTGTTGGATAACTCGCTGCGGCAAGAAAATGGCCTGGATTGGCGGCATCTTGCAAGAGTACCGAGACGCTACTTGATCCTGTGCCATCTGCGTTCATGATTGTGTTGGCAGTAACAATGTCTGGATTGCCGTCGCCATTCAAATCGCCAATCGCGAGCGCGACCGGATCGTTTCCAACGTCGTAGTTCACAGGCGAGAGAAAGGTTCCGGGATTCGCAGCATCCTGTAGATAAATCGCGACAATGCCCGGGTGCGGCGGCGGGCCTGATACCTTTGAATAACTCGCGATAATGTCGAGCTTTCCATCACCGTTCAGGTCGGCCACAGCCACAGACCAGTACATGTTGAATGGCGGGATTACGACGTTTCCTCCGTTGCCGGCCGACCCGCAAGAAGCAAGACTTCCCAGGGCGAGAGTAGCCATAAGCATGACGACTATTCGAATGAGAAGGAACTTCGACATAATTCAGACCTCCCAATCGGTCCCCCCGCGCGAACGCTCGTTAGCGCGGGGGGCTCTTCGCTTTATGGCCACAATCTAAAAGCGGCGGTGACCCCGGCATGGTCCGACGACCACAGTCCATTCCGCGGACTGAGACCCGTCCGCACAATTCGCAGCGGAGCGATGCCACTGCCTTTGGACAGAATCAGATCGATTCTCTGCGGTGTCGAAGGACCTATTCCTGAATCCTCCAGGAAGAGTGGCCAGGTAATTCCTGCATCGTTCGGGTGGATCTCGCTCCAAATATCCACGAACCCGGCGCTGGTCAGGATCCCATAAGCCGGGCCACTCTCCCAACTGGGGGCATGAGCGTCGGAATTCAGGTCCCCTGCCAGGATCAGCGGTAGACCAGTGCTCAGCGGGCCGTTCAGTAACTCGTTAGTCTGAGCCGCCTGGTAGTCGGGGCTGAAGGTTTCCAGATGCGTGGTGACAAGCCGATAATTCTTGCCCCGTACCTTCACATCGACGGCAATCCATCCGCGCAGGAACGGGATGGACTGACCGGCAACGGTAAAGTTCAGAGTCGCAGCCACGCTGAAATGGTCAGCTTGCTTCCCGACCACCTTGAGCTCTGCTGCCGGAAGGTCGGTGCGCACCAGCACCGCATCGTAATCCGTAAGCCCGACCTGGATCATGCTCTGGTAGGTGGCGTCCAGTGCCGGCAGTGAAATGTCGGCATTCTTCTGGACCAAAATCACTTTGTAATGCAGTCCGCGGGTTTTGAGCGCCGCCATCAGCGAGTCCAACCCGCTCACTACGACCGTCAAATCGGTCGCTCCATACGGACCCGAACTTAAGGTTGTGACTTCCTGCAGAGCGACCATGTTGGGATGCTGCCTTTGAATCTCGGCAGCGATACCGTCGGCGCGCAGGGCAATGTTGCTGGCGAGCATCTCCTGATAAGTTTGCGTGATCGCGACCAGAATTGCGGAAGGATTATTCGGGTCAGCCGTCAGCACGTACCAGAAATCTGAGCCAGCGTCCATGTTGCGGGTCATGACGTTCAGTTGTTCAGGCGTGCAGGCGCTTACCCTCTGCGTTCCCGCACAGAACAGCACCAAAACTACGAGCAGGGATACTAATTTTCGGATCATCGCTTCCTCCTTATTTCGTGGTATCGATACGATGGCTTTCATGACTTCGCCTCCGTGCGGCTACTACAGGGTGACAACTCCGGCCCTCCACCTTTTTCCGGAAGGGCCGGGCCACCGGTTAAAAGCGAAAAACGATTCCAGTCGAGATGCGGGCGTTCTTCTTGGAGGTGTAGCCTTCCGAACGGAACACCAGCCAGTCTCCCTGGATCAACCGGAATGCAACCTTGGGGGCGACTTTCACGTCCACACCACCACCGAAGGCCATGGCAAAGGCGTTCGTGCCTCCGCCCGACGCGCCGCCGAATAATACATGTGCAAAGGGCGTGACCTTGTCCGAGCGCGCCGAGACGACCGGGCCGAACATGTAGGTATGGACGTGATCCCCGAACTTGTACGCTCCGCTGAAATCAGCAGCGACGCCGAACCACCGGTTGAAATTGCCAGTCAGGGACGCATTCCACCCGTTGGCATCCACACCGCCTTCGAAATGAGTGTATTGATAGCCGCCGAAGATCTCGGCCTTGGGAAAATCCTGGGCCATGACAGGCAGAGAAATCAGGCCCACAAACAGCGCGAGAATCATGAGTTGCCGCATAGTCTTTGTCCTTTCATGCAGACCGTGCGCGGGCTGCCCCCGCAGAGCCGAGCGAGAGGGCATCTCCGAGCAGAATTGACGACCGGACGTGCGAATTCACAACCCTTCGAGTCATCGGAGTGACTCTTTGTCTTTAGTCTTTAGTCTTTAGTCTTTAGTCTTTGTCTTTGTTCTTGTCTTTGGCCTTATCTTTATCCTTCTGCTTGCCAGCCTCTCCAATGAATTGCACCTCCTTGCCGGTGTGGGTTTTCACAGCTTCAAAGATTTTTTGATATTCGCTCTTGTCCATGCGCAGAACCACGCTCTTGGGAACGTTCTGCTCGTGAAAGTCGATGTAGAGCCAGTGACTCTTCGACTTCGTCATCATGACAATCGCGCCGGCCCCTAAGGAGGCCACCATGACAATCGCGCCTTGCGTGACGCGATGCTTCTTGCTGTAGTCATAAGAAAACTTGTCAAGGTTTTCGTAGGGAATGGTCGTAAGGTCACGATCGGCCACACGCACTACGACATTCTTGTTGTTGTCGCTGAAGATCAGCCTGGCATCCGCCTGCTTGCCTTTGACGTCGGCCAGTTTGCAGCCGCTGAAGGCCGTCTCTTCAGCGAGACTGTAGTTGATTACCGCGAACATCACCAATACAACGGAGATGATTTTTCTCATTTTCTTGCCTCCTCGTTTTCACTGAGTTACTCGCTACCCTTCCCACTTCTCTTTTGCAGGCTCCACATCTCACTGCCCGATAATCTGTCACCCGTGCGCCGGAAATTCTGGCAGTTCGGTCCACGATCTGAGTTCAACTTCTCGTTATTTCGCCGGATGTCCTTCATTTTCCGTGCCACTTGAGCTACTGCCGACAAACGCAAGCGCAGTTCTCATGCCAAATCCCAGCCATCACGCATAACTGTTCTTGTCTTTGAGAAGAGCTTGGTAGATTCGTTGCTGGTGCTATAGTCCTCGATGGAGAGGAATGGCATGGCCTCTGAGGCGCGGCAATTCACTGCCGAGGAACGGAACCTGCTGTACCGTATTGCCCGAAACTTGCTTAAGGATCGGGATTACGGCGAGCTATTGGCCGAGTTGCTCGATGACACGATTCAGGCGCTGGGTGCAGATCGCGGATGCGTCGTGGTGCGAGACGGGACACAGTTTAGCGCCAGCGTTTCGCGCAACTTCCGCAGTGAGGCGCTGGCCGAAGCTGAGCAGGAGATCAGCGGTACGATTGCCAAAATAGTTGTTGAAGAGGGCAGGGTTCTGCTGATAGGGGATGCCCAGCAATCTGAAAGGTTGCGGGACCATGCAAGCGTGCGCAGACTCGGGCTGCGCTCGGTGCTGTGCGCTCCATTAATCGCCAGTAATGAAGCATTCGCGTTGATGTACCTGGAGAACCGCGACGTTTCGAACTGTTTTACCGAACAGCATCGCACGTTGCTAGCCGAGATCTGCGCGCTGGCGGCGTCGCGATTGCGGACCGCGGTTACGATTGATCAGGCCAGGAAACATGCCCGCGAAATGGAACACATCCGTGGCGAGACCGACGGCATCATCACCGCTGATTCCGGTATGCTGGCTGCCCTGCAGACTCTGGCGCAAGTCGCCCCGACGGATCTGCCGGTACTGATTCAGGGAGAGACAGGAACCGGAAAGGAACTGTTTGCGAAAGCGCTTTACCGGCGAAGCAGACGCGCCAATGGCCCTTTCGTTGTCATCAACTGCGCGGCACTCCCGGCTGCCCTGATCGAGTCGGAGCTCTTCGGCTACGTGCGCGGTGCCTTCACGGGCGCACACCAGGATCGCATTGGCTTGATCGGAGCAGCACATCGCGGAACACTTTTCCTCGACGAAATCGGAGAAATGCCGCTGGAATCCCAATCTCGGCTCTTGCGAGTTCTGCAGTCAGGCGAGTTCACTCGGCTCGGATCGGTCCGCCTGGAGACGGTTGACGTGCGCGTCGTTGCCGCTAGCAACCGCAATTTGGAGCGCGAAGTGGAAGAAGGCAGATTTCGCAGCGATCTTTATTTTCGCCTTTCCCCTATCACCGTGCGGATACCTCCACTGCGTGAACGCAGGCAGGACATCCATTTACTCACTGCGCATTTTCTACGTATCTATGCGAGCCGCTTCGGCCGCGAGGCACCCCAACTCAGCGACGACTGCATGGCCTGTGTTGCGGCTTGGGATTTTCCCGGCAACGTGCGCGAGTTAGAGGGCGAAATTGCCCGCTTGGTGGCGATATCCGCGCCGGGCAGTCTACTGCACGCGGATGCTCTCAACGAGCGCATCTCAGACCGACGGGCAAGCGATAAGACAAAAGCGGACCAGTTGACGCCGATGTCCCTGGCAGAGATGGAAAAGAAGCTCATCCTGTCTGTCCTTGAACACACCGACGGCAACCGGACGTCTGCGGCGGAGGTCCTGGGAATCAGCCGGGAAGGACTGCGAACGAAGATGCAGCGTTTGGGCTTGTCCGAAGCGGCTCCCTCGACGGAGGCGTGAGCCGGCACCACAACCCCGAGTGTGGCAAGCTTGGATCCCGAAAATTTCAACGCGCCGCGGCAGCCTTGCGGGCAATCAGCAAGAATCCCTTAGCCTCGGCATCTTGCTTCAAGCGCCGAAGGCGAGACTGCCCGGAAGCTAACCGGCCCGACTTCATTTCAATCTCGCCCAGAGCTAACCGGACTTCGAATTCGCCCTCAAGGAAGCCAGATGCTTTGGCGGTCCTTAGGGTATCCTCGAGGCTGCTGAGCGCCTGTTGAGGGTCGCCGGCTGCAGCGCGGAGGTGAGCCGATGTAATCGCTGCAAACAGGAGTAGTGACTTATTCTTACTCTGCTGCGTAATTAAGGTTGCCTGCTCCATCTCCTTCTTCGCATCTTCCAGCTTCCCTTGTTGCAGTTGTATCTGCGCCAACACTATGAGAGCGGAGGCGTTCTCATCCCTCCTATCTTCAGCCTGAAATTCCGCCGCCGCCTGGCGGGCAGCAGTCTCGGCGTCCGAGAAACGGCCTTGCTCTTCATACAACGTGGCTAACTTGAGACGATTTTGTGCGATTGCGGCTTTCTCACCAAGTTTCTCTGCGATATCAAGGGCTTCTTCATGGCGCGCCGTTGCGCCGATGAGGTCTCCCTCATCCCGCAGAGTGTCCCCAAGATCATCGAGCGCCGTGGCAATACTGCTCTGGTCTCCAATCTGCCGATAGATTGCCAGTGCGTCCTCACTTTTCTGTCTTGCTTCGTCCAGTTTCCCTTGTTGCGAAAGCACACTACCTAAATTCAGTTGAGTACCGGCTTCGCCGCTCCGATCGCCGATTTCGTGAGCTACGGCTGCGGCCTGTTCAAACATCTTCTTGGCCCCGGGCAAGTCTCCTTCCTGGAAAAGCAGCCCAGCAATGTTGTTCAAGCCCATCGCGACGCCGGCCTTGTCGTGAATTTCTCGAGAGTTGGCCAGCGCCTGCTCATACATATTTCTGGCCCGCACATTCTCACCCTGGTCGGTGAGCACATTGGCTATGTTACTGAAGGTGGTCGCAGCCAGCCGCCGATTTCCAGTTCTCAAATAGAGTGCAAGTGACTCCTGATACATGGGGAGCGCCGCTGCGAGGTCCCCCTTGACGTAGGTGATATTTGCAAGGTTCGTTAAGGCGTGGGCGGCGCCGATCGGGTCGCCACTGGCGGTGAAGATGCGTTGCGCTTCCTCGAGAGCCGTCTTGGCTTTGTCCGGCTGACCCAGGTTGTGATAGGCTCGCGCTTGCTCTAAAAGCGCGTTCGCGGCTAGCAGGTGAGTTCCCTGCCCTTTAGCGAGTTCCGTTGCCTGCGTCGCTGCCGCTAAACCATTCTTGAAGTCTCCCGTCGACATGGCCGCGAGCGCCTCCGCATAGTCAATTCTCGCGTCGTCCCGCTGCGGGGAAGGCATCTTCCGCAAAGAGGCGATGGTCGCCAAAGCCTCCTTCCCAGAGCCTCCCGCGGTCTGGGCCGCAGCCAGGCTCAAGGCGTAGTCATGATTGTCGGGAAACAGATTCCACAGCTGGCGGTAGCTTTCTTCCGCGCGGCCCCATTCTCTGGCACCCTCCCAATAGCGTCCCTCGATGGCTAAACGCTGCTCGCGGGAAAGTTTTGCGGACAAATCGAAGGCGTGCTTGGCCTCCTCGCGGGCGCGATCGTCGTACCCCAGGCTCGACCAGGCCGCAGCCAAGGCTGAGCGCGCCAGTGGGTAGTCCGGGTCGGCGGCCACCGCCTTTTCCAGTAAGTCTCGCGCACTGACAAAATCGAACAGCCGGAGTCTGTTGAGCCCCTCGGAGTAGAGACGTACAGCTTCGAGTGTAGACGGGCGAGCAGCCTGGGCGGATGCCAGATCCATGGCGGAAGCCTCTCCCAGACCCAGTTTCTGTCGAAGATCTCCTCCCGTGCGGGAAACCATCTGAAACAGTTCCGTTTCGCTGCCGGTTTCCGACAGGGAGGCAACGATCTGGCCATGGGCGGCATCTTGAACACGAAGATCGAGACGAACCTGTCCGCCGGCGTCGTTTCCGAGGTCGACGTAGGATCCCAGCACGACTAAGTCCGATCCCAGGTTCTTCCATACCCGCTGAAGCGTGTCGCTTGCAAGACCATCAGGGTCGCTCAGAGAAAGATCTGCCTTCGCACGTGCCACGTTTTCCGCCGAGATGGTTCGCAGCTTCTCTCCGGCAGCGAGTTCGGTCGTCAGCATCTCCGACAGGGCGGGAGAAATCCAGGCTGTTTCTGGGTGCGCAGAAACATTCTTAAAGCCGAGTACGGCTACGGAGCGCCGTGACTCAGCAATCGGTGCCGCACGCTGACGCTTAAACGTCGGCCAACTCAAGACGATCAGCAACGCCAGCAGGGCGAGCGCCGCCAAAGCCCATCCAATCCGAAGGAACTGTTTGGAGCCACTAATCGGAACACGAACAGGCGGCACCTCTTTTTCCGACTGTATGGCTTCCAACGCCGCACCCACCTCGCTGGTTCGCTGGTAGCGCTGCCCCGGCTCTTTGGACAGGCAGTGCAAAATCACGGCGCGTAACCCGGCGGAAACTCGAGGTGGCATCGGGGCCGGAGGTTCGCGCAGGATGGCCGCACTCAGTTCGAATCCTGTCTGTCCGTCGAATGGCAGGCGTCCTGTCGCCATCTCGTAAAGCAGCACACCCAGTGCCCAGGTGTCGCTGCGAGCATCCATCCCTTTGCCTCGTAGCACTTCCGGGGCAAGATAGTGAAGGGTTCCTGCGATCGTGCTGGAAGATGAGAGACGTTCGTTCGACTTAGCCGCGACATCCATCTGCGACGCGAGCACGCGGCGAGCCAAGCCGAAGTCCAGGACCTTAGGCCTGCCTGTAGGCGTGATCACGACGTTGGCACTCTTGAGGTCACAGTGGATGACCCCGTGGTCGTGTGCGTGGGCAAGGGCATCTGCGATTTGAATGCCATAGTGCAGGACGGTTTCCACGGGCAAACCGTCCACGGGAATGAGCGCACTCAGCGGCTCCCCCGCAACATGCTCCATAACGATGTAGGTGAGCCCGTCGCTTTGGCCGACTTCATGAATCGTGCAGATATTGGGATGGTTCAGGGCAGATGCTGTGCGGGCTTCGGCGAGCAGTTGCTGCCGGGCATCGCTGTCCACCAGCTTTTCGCTAACCAGCTTGATCGCTACGGTGCGTTCTAGTTGCGTGTCCTCAGCGAGATACACTACACCCATCCCACCCTCGCCTAGGCGAGATCCGAGACGGTAGTGTCCCAGCGTCAGGGCAGGCTTGGTCAGTTCTTCCATCGCTCGCATGGTAGGGCGTGACTTCGCATACGTCAACGCCAGAGATACAGTGGCTTGAAGGTTGCGGGATCTCCTTCGGAACTCGTGGAAGCTGAAGAACTTTTGCTACGCGCTCTGATCATCGACGCTGATCGCAGGCGGCGGGGCACGGTTCTATCTTGCAGTCGCAGAAGTATGTCCACCTATCCGCCGGTTCTATTCAGGACGCAATGGAGGTTTTAGGTCGCTAAAAGTCCCAAGAACGCCGTTCGAAGAGGAAAGCCAAGAAACCTGCAAACCGTGTGTTGTCACCGGATAGATGGCGGGCAGTGCAGGACTCGAACCTGCGAGTTCCTGCTTGGGCTCCCCAGAGGAGTGCCAAACAGATCCTCTGCCGGTTGCATGTGCAGGCTGGCCAGGATCGCGGCCATGATCCCGATCGCACGCCTCTGCTCTCGTCCGTCGGAAGATTCGCCATTTGTTCGTCATCGTCGGCAACTACTTCGACTCTGCTGACGGCCCTGCGCAATTTTATATTGCGTGTAATCGCCTTCGTATCTGCAAGGTTGGACACCGCGCCGTTCAAAATCCCTTCATTCGGAATTTCCCTGGAAGTTTACCGCGAGATATTCTTTGAGCACACCCAAGCGGAAGATCGCGTCCCCAAGATCGACCTTCAACAACAGTTCGTCGACGAGCAATTGGTTCTTGAACTCAAGCGCCGTAGACGTATCCAGTCCCTCAACGAAGCGCAAATTTCTTTGGATTTCAGTTTCCTGGGCCTGGAAGACCTTCAGCGAATCTTCCTCGACCGCGATGGAATCGACGATCTGCCGTTTGAGGACACGCGCACTTTGCACAACGTCCCCGGCCTGCTCCAATTTCCAATCGCCATAGGCCGCGGCCGCGCGGTCCAGGTGTTTGCCGATGGAACGCGATCCCAAATTATAGGTGATGCTAACCTGGCCGTAGGCGGCAAAAGGGCTTTCCCCTTCGACCGGGGTCGTGGTGTTGATTTGGCGGTGCGCACCAACGGTGAGCGCGACGTCCCAGTTGCTCTGGCGGGTGAGGCGGGCGATGGCCTTCTGCTCCTCGATTTCATCGTTCTGCTTTTGCGCCAGCATGTCCTTGAGCGGCACGGTGTCGTCCCCCGGGGCATAAAGCGTGGCGATTTTCGTCTGTGTGTTGAGCTTGTCCCCGGCCAGTTTCAATTTGCTGGCCCGGAGCGCGTACAACATCTGTTGTGTCATGTTCTGCGCTTCAACGCGCTTCGCGCTTTCGTCGATCAACCCGTCCAGTTTGTCCGACGATTCCTGAATCAAGGAGAGGCGGTGCGTAAGCGCCCGTTGTTCCACGCGCGACAGTGCATACAGGACTTGCTGCTGGGTCGCGGTGGCCGCTTTGTACAACTCGCAGTTTTTTCGTGCGACCGCCATGGTCAGGCCGGACTTTTTGTCGCTGGACAGACTGTTGGACAGTCCCCAGACCGCCTGCATCGGGAGACCGGTCTCGGGCTGGGTCAAACCGGAGAGCAGGTTGGGGGTGCGCAGAAGATCGCGTTGGGCCTTGGCTTGCTCCATCTGATACTTGCAGAAGGAATCCGCGTCCTGGTTTTCAGCGCCGAAACCGGACAGGGAAAAGACCATAGTGGCAACAAGGGTCGCAATGAGTTTCATGGGGCCTGCCTTAGAAATAGAGTGGTTTGGCACCCAGGAACAGGGTCCTGGACTTGCCGGCGTTGGGGTCGGTGAGGTCCAATCGCACCAGGTATCCGCGCAAATCGGTGTGGAAGATCGGGTGCGTGGCGTGCTGTTCCCCGACGAATTTCTCTTTCAGAGTGCCCACCTTGTGGCACACGATAAAACTGAGGTAGCAGTCATATACAGGGGCCCCCTCAACGGCCACCTCCTGATTGTCGTAGGGCACCAGCGCCAGAATGATGTCGCCGCTTTGCATGGCCACCCAGTAGGGCGTTTGCTGCGCCGTCTCCAGGGCCTTGTCGAATTGTTCGATCTCGACGGTTTCCGTCGTGATCTGTCTCTGCGCCGTCTCCATGCTGATCAGGAGCGTGGCAATCTGGGACTCCAACTCGACCTTCTTGTCCAGGGTTTCCAGATAGGTCGTGGTGGTCGTCATCTTCTCTTGAATGCTGTCTTTCAGCAGGGTCGCGGCAATCCGGCTGTCGGTCAGTTCGCTGGTCGATTTGGAGAATTCCAGTTTGGCCTGTATGGCGTCTGCCTTGGTGATGAGTCCAGACGCCAATTCCTCATCAATCATGGCGTCCACTTTCGCCAACTGTTCCAGCAGTTTCTTGGTTTGAACGTTGTCGACTTGTTTCTGTTTGTCCAGGTCCACCAGCACCGGACCCGTTTCCAGGCGGTGCTGGTTCTCCCGCGCGATCGCCGCATCGATGGCCGGTCGAAGCTTCTCTAGCGCCGCTTTGTGGATCTGGGCCTCGGCCAAGGTCTTGCGCAGGTTTCCCACATCAAGCTTCAAGGCCTCGACCGTGCTTTGCGTGGTAAGGATCTTGCCCGTCAGATCGAGCGTGTCCTTGTCGGCCCGGGCCAGGATCGCCGGGGCCACCCAAGAGTGGCTCGCCGCATAAAACGCCACCACGATGGCAAAAAACAAGACCCCGGCGAGGACCGAGTACAGGGTGACAACAGCAAAAATCCGGTAGAGTATGAGGATCGAACGGTTGATGGCGGGCCGAATATCTTCGAATGACATGGTTGTTCTAATCGCCGGAAGCGGCCGCGGCCTTCACGAGACCGCCGCAGGTGGCCGTTAACAGCGCGGGTTGCGGCTGGACTCTCAGTTTTTTGGCCCGGCTGCCCCAATCGCTGTAGTCGAAAGTCAGCAGGCAGAGCACGGTCAAGTAAAAGGTGTTGATGATCCACCAAAACCCATACAAAGCGAAGGCAAGTGGGTTTCGCACTTTTTGTTCCGGACAATGGTGCGATATGACCCAATGCAGCACCGCACCCATGGCGAGCGTCATCACCAGGGTCGCCGGGTTCAGGAAAAACAATGGATTAAAGAGCGGCCCGGCAAAGATGCTTACGGTGCAGAGGATCATCGACAAGGGCTGGATGGCGTAGCAATAAATGCCATTCGGATGCACGTTTCCGGCGTGCTTCCACAATAGTTTGTAGGTCAGGGCCAGATCGCGGACACCGCTCTTTCTCCAGCGGTATTGTTGCACGAAAAATTGGGGATATTTCTCCGGCGCTTTCGTCCAGCAGCGGGCATTGATATTGACAAAGGTGTCGTAACCCAGCAAAAGCGCGTGGTGCGTAATAAAACGGTCCTCGCCCTCGACGACCTCCGCGCCAAACCAGTTCCGGGCCAAGATCGTCGGTTCAATCCGTTCGAACAACGACCGGCGGATCGCGAGCAGATACCCGCCCACACAGGTGACCGACTTCGTCCAGTTCTCATAGGTCTTCCACAGGTCAAAGGCAAGGTAGTACACATAGGCTTGGACTTGCGTGAGGGTATTGACGTTCGGGTTGCGGACCCCGACCTTTCCGCCGACGATCCCCATCTTTGGACTGGTGAAACACGACACCAGTTGGCGGATGGTGTCCTTGGCGAAAATGCAGTCCGAATCGATCACAATGATGATGTCGGAATGCGACACGTGTGACGCGCCAATCAGCGTGCGGGACTTGCCCATGTTGTGGGGGTTCTGGCGCGCGACCACGCGCCCGGGATGGTCCTCCGTCGCCTTCTGGATCCACCGGAAGCTGTCGTCCCGGGAGCAGTCGTCGGTCGCGATGACCTCAAACTTGTCGATCGGATAGTCGCATTCCAGGATGGTCTTGATGGATTCGTACACGTCCGGCCCCTCGTTATAGCAGGGCAGCAGGATGCTCACCGTCGGTTCCATCGAGAAGTCCTGCTCCACCCTTGCCCACTGCGGGTGCGCAACGCGCAGCAAAATAGACCAGGAGTATTTTGACACGCTGAAGACCAAGCGGATCGCGAGCACGAATAGGAGGAAGTTGACCACGCCTTATTTCGTCGTCCACGGTGTGAATTTCACGCTACGCACGAAAAAGTAGCGATCAACGCCGGTCGTGGCCACCCCACCCCACTTGTCGCTATTGGTCCCCCGGTGCTGAAGAATAATGTGCGCGGGGGTCTGCGGAACATGTTTCGTATGGTGGGCCACCCGCGTACCGTCGATGTAAACGTCGACCGCCTCGGGCGTCCACACCAGGGTGTGATGCCGTAACCGGCCCGCCAGCGCCCCATTGTTCACCTTGTCGCTGATTCTGCTGAGCGAAGTCGGGTCGACAGAAGGGGTCGGATTGTGCCATGTGCTGATCCAAATGGCGTTCTCGTTGCCCAAAAACTCCAGGTCGATCTCGCTCTCGGACTTGTTGTAATAAATGAAACCCGAGGACACGGCGCCGGTGATCGCCTTGCCCTCCCCGGTGGGTGTCGGGGAGGTGCTGCTCATGCGCATTTCGAATTCGTAAGTACCAAAACCGAAACGGTCCTTGGAAATGATCGCCCCACCCAGCGATTCCACCACACCGCCCGTGGAGCGCTGCTGGACGGCGATGCGTAGCATCCCTTGGCTGAAGTCGACGGCGGAAGCAACGTATTTCCCTTCGTTCAAGCCCGGCTTGGAATCCGGCGACTTATAGGTCGCGATGGACCACTTCGTGGTGTCGAGCTTCCCGCCTGCAAAGTCATCGCTAAAGGTGATCTGGGCCTGTGCTCCCCCAAGCAGACAGAGGCACAAAAGTAGTGGCGACAATATCTGCATCGAAATCATATTTACCAATCCGCCCTCATTCTACGCAGGCAACGTGGGTGGTTCAAGTTACTGACCTCCGGTGACGTGACCGGCGGAATTTGTACCCGGTGGAATAAAGAGAATCCACTTGGAGGAATGGGGAGAACTTCAGAGAACACCCAAGGTCAGAATGCTTTCCGGCGAATCGCATAGAAGGTGGGTTATCGCACCGGAAGAAGAGGCTCTATATCTTCCCAAGTGATCGCCCACAACAGCCTGGGAAAAACGAAAGCGGCGCGGCGCGTGCTTCCAATGACTCCAAGAGTCCGGTGCACTTTAGAAACGCGCTGCGACGCTTGCGGAAGGCCATTAGGCTAGGTAAGGCACGCACCGACCAAGAGCGGACACATTGAACCGTCGATGAAGAAACAGCACGGCAAGGCTCTCAAGCTCTCGAAGGTGCGCCCATTCGTTCTATACTCGCTCCGGCACGCTTTCCTCACCCGCTTGGGGCAATCCGGTTGCGATGTGTGGACACTCCGCGTCGCCGGACACAGCTCAATTGCAATCTCAGCGCGATACGTTCACCCCTCGGGGGAACTCCACAAAGATGGCGAGAAAATCGCCTTGCCCCGGAAGGCCTTCGAGATACTCCGGGTCCTGGCCGAGCGTCCCGGAGAAGTGGTCACGCGCGAAGACTTGCGTGCCCAGTTATGGGCAGCGGACACGTTCGTTGAGTTCGATGACAACCTGAACCATGCCGTCAATAAACTGCGGCAGGTTTTGAGCGACTCGCTGATATCCTCCAAGCCGGACGCGCTGGTTGGGTTGCAGCGCGGCAGCAACTGAAAAGGCATATGAGGAACACGAGGCCTACGCAGTCGTCTGGAATGTACACCCGGCTTTCGCTCCGATCCCAGGTTTCAGCGTATTTTGCGCCGCATGAATTTCCCGACGTAGACGTTAAAGAGGATTTACAGATACCGACCAGTTGCGCCAGCACCTCCCAGCAGCGTGCTTGACAGAACGCCCCATCGCTGACAGGACGGCCCACCGGGCAGCGAGAATCCGTCCATCGCCTACATTTGGTTACGGCACGATCGTGCTTCTCTCGGCATCTGATGGGCCGAGCGGGTGAGTCTAGGGGCAATCTGCTACGGAAATCTGGAACTGCTTCTAGCGGAAGTATCGGGCCGAGACACGGTTCTCTGAAACGCGCATACATTTCACACCTGTGATCTACACCTGTGGTGTTTCCGTTTTACAGGGGTTACGACGTACTAAGGCAGTCCTCGGCGGCTCGTAAAGCGTTGTAAGTACTCAAAACCACGGTCCTGAAAAGGCTGGCGTCGGCGGTTCAACTCCGTCCCTGGCCACCATATTTATCAGTGATTTAGCAAACCAGCCCAAAATCTCACACCTGTGATTTCACACCTGTGGTCGCCTACGGCCCCTAACAGCGGCCTTAGGTATTTTCTCTTGACATTCCTTATTAATAGGACGGCCGATCAGTCCGCCTTGCTGCTAGAACGGTCCCATAGCACAACTCTCCCCGAAGACCGTTCCCAACGGGCTCAGGAATTTCTCATTGCTGCTGTTCATCTTGTCGAAATCTGCTGACAAAATCGCCCACCCTGGCGAAGGGCAGACGAGAGCGGGGTCCGGAGCGCCAGCATCGCCTCGACCTGCACCTCGTCCGGCTGTGCCTCTTGTCCAGCCACCGGATGCACACGGATAAAACCAATCGCAACCATTCCTCGGATGGGCCGAGTGTAGCCGAGGCGCGGTCAGTGTCAAGGCTCTGCGACCGCTCCGCGGCGGACGGTGTCCGGCCTTGACACAGGCCGCTGTACCCTCGGCTTTCTGTCCCTGACTGTCCGGGAATGGCTTTGGCGGTTCTGCAGCGACGATGGTTCTTATCGGGGGATCAACTTCAGAATCATTGTTGAAGCAGAGGTCTCGACCACGTGGTCTTACAGCCAGGAAGAGTTACGGGGCAGCGATGCCGCAAGTCCCGAGTGCAGACGCCCCTTCAGGGGTGGTTGTCGAGGATCGACGTTTCGCCCAACTTGCCAGAGGAGTCTCCTTTTATCGGGTTAGTGTGCTCGATAGTATAGCTGAGGGGCGTCAAGGTAAACGTCTCGGTGGCTACGTGCGCATCGATTAAGACCCATCCACCCGCTCTACTTCTGTACATAGACCGTTCCGGAAGCATGATAGGGAGGATCGGAGATGAGGCGGATGTAGGCAATCAGCGCCTCGATATCTGACTTGCTGAGAGTATAGCCGTACGGGGGCATCAATGCCGACTTGTTGAGTGCCGGTCCACCGTGACCAATGATGGCGGTCAGATCGGCATCGCTCATCTTGTTGAGCGTATCGCCTTCGGCGAACGGGTGCGGCTTGACCGCAAGATTGTCGTAATTGGAAACCCGCTCCGGCGTAGACTCCGGGTCGTGGCAGCGCGCGCAGTACTTGTTGTCTAGCTGAAATCCGAGTTGCTGCTGATATCCCAGCGCAATTTCTTCAATCTTCAGTTCGACTGATTTCTGAGCTTTCGTGGATGTATGCGCGCTAAGTTGATATCGACCGGCCATACTGCCCGGAGTGACGCTTGTGCTGAGCTGTCCGCTGGAATCGGTCAAGCCGCCCGGAGGATCAAAGTTGGCGCTCTGGGGCCCGCTGAATTCGACCAGTGCGCCGGTGACGGCGTTTCCTTGGTCGTCGTTGACCTGCACAACCACAGGCTGAGCGAGGACGGTGCCGGTTGCTCCCATCTGCTTGCCGCCGCTCGACTCTACCAGCGCCGCGCCAAAGGCGGTGGGCTTTAGAGCGACCGGTCCCGGCTTGCGGGCGCACCCTGCACCTGCCAGGGCGAGGGACGACAAGAAGACTGCTTGCCAGAATCTACTCATTTCTTCGCCCCCTTGCCGGAGCCCTTCTGCATCATCAGGAATGCGGTCAGAGCGCGGGCATCTTCGTCACTCATGTTGCGGTTCGGTTCGATGGCGCCGGGCCGCATCGCCTGTGGGTCTTTGAGCCAGTGATAAATCCAAAGAGCGGTCAGGCGCGAGCCGACTTGGGTGAGCGTCGGTCCGATGTATCCTTTGTCAACCTTGGTGTCCACGATGTGGCACGACTGGCAGGCATACTTGGAATAGAAAAGTTGTTTCCCCTGCTCCACCTGGGCAGGCGGATAACCGCTCGTCGGCATCGCATCGCGGTCGAACGCCGGAGTCTGATAAACGGTCATCATGTAATCGGTCAGTTCCTTCGCGTCGTCATCGGAAAGGTTAAACCTCGGCATGCGGCGAATCAGCGCCGGGCGCAGTGTGCCAGGGTTCTTCAAAAAGTCCACCAACCACTGCCGCTGCACCGAACTGCCTTCCCAGGTCAGGTCGGGAGCCAGGTCGCCGCCGCGGCCGTTGATAGCGTGGCAGGTGAAGCAAGCCATGTCATCCATGAGCTTTCCGGCCCTGCCCGCGGGCCGGTAATTCGAAGGTGGCTTCGCCGGCACCGTCAACGCCATAGGCAAGTCATGTGCCCGGTCGGTGAGCGCGAGCAACGCCGTCGTCAAAGCATCAACTTGCGCCGGAGCGAGGCTGAACTGCGGCATCTTCAAGGTCGCCCCAAACGAACGCGGCTCCCGGATCTTGGCCGCAATGTAATCCGGTATGGCGTGCGTCATCCCGGGCAGGAAAATAATTTGCGTGAGCGGCTTGCTCCCGATGCGAGTCAATTCCGGAGCGAAGTTATCCGGCTTCTTGATGCCGTTGATCTCATGGCATGCAGCGCAGCCGTACTCGGTGACCAACAGCTTGCCGTGTGCAATCTGCTCCGGCGTGGAGGCATCGAGATGCACATTGGCCAGAAAATCCGAATCCGTCTTGTTTCCGAGGAAAGAGGTAAGCAGGGAAACTTGCGGATCGGTGAAACGGTAGTGCGGCATCGCCGTTCCCGAATCGTAGACCCGCGGGTTCCGTATCCATGCCCGCAACCACTCGGGTTTGACTTTGGTGCCGACGCGGGTCAACTCCGGACCGATATCCCCGCCCACCACATTTCCGGCGGCGTTCTGCACGGCATGGCAGGAGGCACAGAATGACTCGCCGTACAGGCTGGCTCCGGCGGTCGGATCGGGCGGCTTTTGATTTTTGGGGGCTGGAGCCGTGTCTCCAGCGAGCGGGGTGCTGTCCGAAATCAGGAAAGCCGAAATATCGCTTGCGTCCGGATCGGTCAACTTGAAATTCGGCATCGTCGCGGTGACGGCGTAAGCCTGAGGATCCTTCAACCACGCGTAAATCCATTCCCGCGTAGTCTTGTCGGCAATGTGCTGCAGCGATGGCGGATCGTCGGTCGGTTGAATCGCGCTGCCGTCGGGCAGCTTGATGGTGTGGCAATGCACGCAGCCATATCGCGTCAGCAGAGTGCGTCCCAGGTTCAGTTGCGGTGCACCGGTTAGAGCGGTGCGATGGCATTGTCCGCAGGAAGACTGCACGTACCGTGCCGGCAAGATCGGCTGCTCCCATGCCAGCGTGCTGCTGTGGGCTTCCTCAACCGTGGTCGCTGGGCCTTGCCCCCGGTGACACATCACGCAGCCGAACTGGTCAAGCGTGTGAGGAATCGCAGGGTGCTTGCGAAACGGCTGCGTGTTCACATCAGCCAGGCTCGCTTCTTTTAATCCAACGTGGCAAGTGGTGCAGCGATCGACAACTCCCAGCTGTGGAAGCCAGATTTGCTGAATCCCGTCGTGGTCGTGAAAGTGACGTTCCAGTGTGACCGCGTCTCCCCGGCCCCGAACCAGTTTCAGATACTGCTTTTGGTAATGTCGCCATTCACTGAAATGGTTCTTAGCCGGCGCAATGGCCAGCGAAATCAATAACAACAGGCTGACCACGCCAAAAGCGCGCATGGGATGCCCGAATAACGTCTGCCATAGGGAAGACAACTTGTTCTTCATTAGATGCAATTACCTTCTCCAAAGGGCAACACCCAGCACCAACCGGGGCCGCGAAAGAAAGTGCCGACCGCCGTGAGCACGACCAGTTCAAACAGAAACCAGGTCATGATCCAGAATGAAAGTGGTTTGCTCGCCAGATAACATCCGAACGTCGATGTCGATTGCGGAGAACTGTGCGCCGCCAGCACCATGAACCCGGCGACAATCAGGGTCGGCACCAGCGCCACGTACATGGGCATCTCAGGAATTACCAATAAAAGCCAGGAAAGCCGGGCCGCGACCAGATAAGGAGTAACGTAAGGAACAAGCAGAGGCAAGATCAATAGAAACAAAGTGAGCCCAGCCGCGACCAGGTAAAAAATGCGTAGACGGCGCTTGCGATCCTTCAGGAATAAACCCTCGGCCTCAATGTTGATGTTGAAATATGGAATCACAATCAGCGCCATTACGACCAGACCCGGAGCCAGCACCCCCGCCACCACCGGCGGAAAATAGTGCAGCATTTCCTGCAAGCCCAGGAAGTACCAGGGTGCTTTGGCGGGGTTGGGCGTATGCGAGGGATCGGCAATGCCCTCCAGCGGCGCGTTGAACAGCAGCGCGATGCCCACCAGCACGATCGTCAGCACTTCGATGGCGACCAGGGCGCGGAAGAGGACTTCTGGGTATGTCTGCACTTGCTCTTCGTCCGTGACCTTGACCTGCGCCGAGGTCCGCCGGGTGACGAAGACAACCCGCGTCGGCGACTTGCGGGCATTCGAGCCCATGCCGGCGACGAAATCTTTCGGATCGCTCATTACAATTGCCCTCCTTGCGCTACCGCGGGAAGCGTGTTCGCCGCAACCGTTTTTGGCTCGCTCTGGTGCGCATAAAGCCCGCCATCTTTGCGAATGCGCCAGAAGTGTACTGCCACAAACAGGATCGCCGCCAGCGGCAGAATCATGCAGTGCAGCACGTAGAAGCGCAGTAGCGCATTGGCGTTCACCAGATTGCCGCCGAGCATGAGGAAGTGAATCTTGTTGCCCATTACCGGCACTGCGTTAGCGATGTTGGAACCCACCGTGATCGCCCAATAGGCCAGTTGATCCCAGGGCAGAAGATAGCCGGTGTAGCTGAGCAGTAATGTGACCAGCAGGAGGATGACGCCAATGACCCAGTTAAACTCGCGCGGCGCACGGTACGCGCCTCGGTAAAACACTTTGAACATGTGGGCGAATACCAGAAACACCATGGTGTGCGCGGACCAGCGGTGCAGGTTGCGCAAGAACAAACCGGAGGAAACTACAAACTGCAGGTCCTTGGTGTCGGCATAAGCCTGTGGCACCGAGGGATGGTAATAGAACATCAGCGGAATACCGGTGGCGACCAGGATGAGAAATGTCCCAAAGGTCAGCGTGCCCAGATACCACGTGGTGCTGAAGCTGAGCATGCGGGTCCGCACCTTGGTGGAAAAAAGGTGCAGGAATACGTTCTGCTGCACCGCCAGCGCCCGGTGCAGCGTGCTCGATCCGGTCCCGCTGCGGAACACCGAACGCCAGACTCGTGTGCCGCGCAACTCTTCGAAATAGTCCGTGATTGTTTTCGCCACGCTCACACCTTCAAGAAATTCATGGGATCAATTGTTTTGGAACGGTCCACCATCAGATCCCCCTCGTCGCTTTTCCAGCTCTGCAGCCATGGCAGCGGTGCGGGGGCGGGGCCTTCGATCTTCTCGCCTGGGGTTTTGCCGGGGTCCCGAACATAAAACTTGCTGCCGTGACAAGGGCACGCGATGATGCCATGCTCTCCCAACTCGGGTTTCCACGCGGTCAGACAGCCCAGATGCGTACAGACCGCACTCAGCGAAAAAAAGCCCTCTTGTGCATGGATGATATAAATTCCGTTATTTACGTCAAGCGTCACCGAGTCCACCGCGTAGTTTTCCGGCTTGCCCACATTGACGATGGGAGAGGGTTCATACAAAACATTCGGCGAAAGGAACTGGTAGGAGAACGCCGCCGTACCGGCCGTCGCGATGCTCAACGATCCCAGCCCCAGCTTCACGAAAAAAGCGCGGCGATCGAATTCTTTGTCTTTATCTTTATCCTTGCCCGGCTCCACCGGCGTGATTTTTTTCTCTTCAGGCATTTTTACCTCGGGCCTCCAGCCGCAACCGGCGATTTGGGTCGCAGCGGTCCATCAATCGATTCAATTGAAATCAATCCGGTCGGCTCGGCGGAAGCCAGATTGTACGACTCCATGGTGATGGTGCCAACCGGACAGCGCGCGGCGCAGAGTCCGCAGCGAATACAGCGCGTCTCGTCTTTCAGCATGGCGGACCCGGTCACGATGCCGAGTTCATCGGCAGCCACCTCGTCGAACTCCACGCCAAATAGTTCCTGGTGCTGGCGAATCTGCTGCACCGTCTCCGGTTCAAATTGGATACGATCGAGCGAAACCAGCGACAGGCAGTTTTCCGGACAAACATCAACGCAACCACCGCACAGAATGCACATGCTGCCATCTTCGGGAACGCCCTCAAAGATCGTGTTCACCCAGCAGTGCAGGCAACGCTGCGCTTCTTCCATCGCAGACTGAGCACCGTAGCCGACCTCGACTTCGGTCACTCCAGTGCGGCGTTCCAGCGGCAGCATCGGAATGGACGGGCGAGTCAGGTCCAACAAATCCAGCGGCATGCTGTGGCGCTTGAAGATTTCGACTTCGACGATCGGTTCGGGATGCTTGCGTCCGCGCAGAAACTCATCAATGCCGACAGCCGCGCGCTTGCCGTCTGCCACGCTGTCAATGATCAGACGCGGGCCAAAAACGCAGTCGCCGCCGGCAAAGATTCCGCTGGCCGAGGTCATCAGAGTTTGCGGGTTCACCGCAATCAGGCCGCGCGGAGACTTTTCCACACCATCTTCAGGCTTGAGAAAGTCCAGATTCGGCGCCTGGCCGACCGCCATGATGATGGTGTCGCACTCCAGTTCCGTTTCACTGCCCTCGTAGAAGGCCGGATTAAAGCGCTTGTTCTCATCAAAGACCCATTTCGTTTTCAATGTCTCCAGGGCAACAATTTTCCCGTCTTTGCCGATCATGCGCTTGGGGCCGAGGCCGGGATGCATGATGATGCCTTCGGTCTCCGCCTCCTCGATCTCTTCGAGCGCCGCCGGCATCTCTTCGCGTTTTTCCAGGCAGACAAGGTGCACTTCCTGAGCGCCCAGGCGAAGAGCCGACAGTGACACGTCCACCATTTCTTTCGTGGCGACCGCGCTTACGCTCTCGAGCGAGGGTTCGAGGTCTTCGACTCCGGCGACATGCTGCCGGACTACTTCGCGGGCCGCAGAACGCGCAACGTCCATGGCTACGTTGCCGCCACCGATGACAATCACCTTCTTCCCGATGGTGAACTTGTAGCCGAGATTCACGTTGAGCAGGAAATCGATGCCCTTGTAAACGCCGTCCAAGTCGACTCCCGGAATCGTGAGATCGCGGCTACGATGGGCGCCCACCGCTACCAGCACAGCATCGAAGCCTTGCCGGCGCAGATCAGAAACCGTGAAGTCGCGTCCGGCGGCGTGATTGAGCTTCAAAGTGATGTCACCGGTCGCGAGAATTTCTCGCACCTGCGCTTCCACCACGTCGCGAGGCAAGCGGTATTCGGGAATGCCGAGATAAAGCATTCCTCCGGCTACCGGAGCAGATTCGAAAATCGTGACCGAGTAGCCCATCAGAGCCAGGTCGTGCGCCGCTGACAGTCCCACCGGCCCGCCGCCCACAACGGCGACCTTGAAGGGCAGCCGGTTCTGCCCACGTCCCGCATTGATGTCTAGAGGACGCTTCGATTCCGGGCCGTGCCGCTCGGTCAGAAAACGCTTCAGAGCCCGGATTGCAATGGGGCGATCGATATCCCCACGCCGACAGGCAGTTTCACAAGGATGCGCACAAACCCGCCCGCAGATACTTGCCAGTGGATTGGGATCGCGGGCAAATTTGTACGCTTCTTCAAATCGTCCTTCCGCAATCAGAGCGACGTATCGACCCGCATTGGTGTGGGCCGGGCACGCCATCATACAGGGAAAGTTGGTGTTCAACCAATCCCTGTCCACCTTCTTGTCTTTGAACCGCTTCAGCAAAACGGCAATCCCCCAGGTAAGTGGAACGCCGGGCGTTCTGGCCGCCCGGCTGGACCCTTCGACTTCCCCCTCGGCTTTGCTCGGGGCTGCGGCAACAACGGGCAGGCTCGTGAGACGCCCGTCGCTCCATTATCTATCTAACTATTTGCTCAGCGTGAAGTCCGCTTTGCTGTCGCCCGCTACAGTCACCGGCTGGGTTTTGGCCTTGGCGCCTTCATGCCACGCGGTTATGGTGTAGCTGCCGTCGGGGACATTGTCGATCTTATAGGCGCCGGATTTGTCGCTTGTAGCAAAGTATGGAGTGGGCGACACAATGATATAGCCTGACATCTCCGGGTGGACGTTGCAGAACAGAGGCACGGCGCCCGGATTATCGAACTTGAACGGACGCTTTTCGCCCTTCGGCCAAGTGCCCAGGTTGTGGGTGAGCTTCTTGTTGCCGCCGACGGAAGGCCAATACACGTTGTGGGCGACATTGTCGCTATTCAGGAATTGCACGGTCGTGCCGACCTGCACGGCTACGATATGGGGCTCAAACATCAGGCCCTTTTGGTCGATCACGGGCTGCTGGGTGGGAGCGGGGAAGGTTTTGCCGGCAGGCGCTTCCACGTAAACAACCGACTCGCCGGTAACGCCAGAAACCTTGCCGCTGATCGTACCAGCGCTGGCAATCAAGCTCATGACTGCTACTACTGCGACCACCATCATGAAACTGCGTTTCATTTTTCTCTCCTCGTTATTTTCTGCTCGTTGTGGATTTGTCATCGGTAATTGCCAAGGTACGCGTCAGAATAGGAATTTCGCATCCAGATAAATGGTATTGTTGGCGCTCGCGTCGCGCCCCGCGCCATCGTAGTTGTTTGCGGCGCCATTGAAGCGTGTGTACGCGGTATATTGGGCGCCGAGCTGCAGATTCTGCCACGGCCAATACGACACGTTTGCGATAAATCCGGCGCTTCTCGGGTCGCCATTGGCATTGCCGCTCACGGCACCCGTCGGATACAACAAGGGGTCGGGCGTACCGTGAGTATTGAACCAACCGAATGTGCCCGTATAGCGATTGCCGAAATGGTACTCGGCGTTGGCCATAAAAGTGTTTAGATGGTGCCCGCATACCGCTGCCGCACCCACACCCTCGGAGCAGCTGTATGCCAACTGGGAATTCTCGCGGATATACGTGCCCCGCAGCGAAAAAATGTCCTTTCTGAACAATGTCCGATCAAATTGGGTGTCGAAGGCCCAATCCGTATAAGCATCATAGATATCAGTTGTCCCGCCGCTGGGGATCGTGTTGGGGCTGTTCTTCATGTGCATTCCATAGGTGCCGATCTCAAATTGTGTCGTCCCAGTGGATTGCTGCCAAGCGAGTCGCCAGTAGGGTGCAACCCCGACGATGTTGTATAAAGAACCAACTCCGGGATTAGGCTGCGGACCGCCCACGTGTTGCGAACGATAAAGCGCCAGGTCCAGATAGAGATGATCGTTCCACATCGCATAGCCACCGATTCCTGCGACGTCCTGAGCTAAAGAACCATTAATGATGGCAGCAGCGCCGGGAGTGGGTGCAACATCGCTGGCCATCCACGGGTAGCCCCATGCCGGTGTACTGTTCCAAAGATCCTCCAGGGTCGGATTGTTGTTGAGATCCACACCGTAGACCAGTTCCTTGCCCCTCAACTTCGTCTTGTTCGCGTAGCGGATATCTGTATTATCCATACTGAAATTGTCGTCCTGGGTGTTGTAAGTTACTTGAAGAAAACTGCCGACATTGCTTGTCCATGCCCCAGCCAGGAAGAGCGAGATATCCTGAGGAAATTCAAAATTTCCATTCTGGGTCGTCGGCACCGGTGACTTGGTTGCGGTAAATGAGGTCTCAAGCATCACAGAAAGCGGCAGCGAGGCGAGAAGATCAAGCGCCGCATGCGTCTTCTTCCCCTCCGATGTCACGGTTTTCGTCTGATCTCCTCTATCGACATAACCGAGCAGCTTGAACCTTCGTCCCGCAGGGTTGAGTTCCGGAGGCGTGTAGTGGCAACCACTGCATGCCAAACCCGTTTGCCGCGCATAGCTTGGAACCGCCAAGGCGCGGGGTGGGTTCAATGCGGCAACCAACAGCAGCACAACGATTACAAAAGCAAACGACAGGGACACCCGACGCGGCAAATCCATAGGATCGCCTCCTTGGCGACAACAGTTGTGCGACATTCGCTCCAAAATTCTTAAGGCCCCAGTTGGTGGGCATTATCCGGGACAGAGATCACAGCTCGCAGCATTCGAAATCACACACGTGCGTGATTGCAATCACACCCCGACCGCATGAGATCACATTATGAGACCAGAACCGAAGTATTATCATGCGGGTGCAAACAAGTAGTCAACAGATCGCATGCGATCAGCGAGTCGTCAAGCCGTGCCATCAAAACCTCCACGCGGGTACGCCCCTAAACCGAGCGGTGCAACAATCTCTGATACAGGGTCCGCGCGGTGGCGGTGGTTCCAACCACACGCGGTCGTGGGGCGGCACCGGGAATGGAGCTTGTCCCGGGGCAAATTCGTGCTGGCTGTCCTTATAAAGGATGCGCTGCCCAGTACCCTCTGTGCCACGGCCCAACCATTCTTTCTGGCCGCCGCCAGTGCGACCGTGATCCACTCGTTTCGCGGTACCGCAGCGGGCGAGAAAATGGTGCGGCGTCCGAACAGCAGTGCATTTCAACGACTTGACGGCGCCGGGAACGACAGAGAGTCATTGAAAAGACTCCAGAGCACCGCCATTGGACCACAGTCGGACCCCACTCCCCTGCCTTCTGCAATTGGTTGAGCGCAGCCTTTTCCCTCCGGAACTCGGATTGAAGTGGGCAGTTGCTATTCGATTCCGGCAAGAGCCTGCGTGACTGTCCTCACCCAGAGAGGTGGATCGTCTGCCCGGCAGTTGTAATCGACATCGTTAAAGTCGTCATCGCGACTGCGCAGAAGTGCCACAAGCGGAACGCCCGGCACGGCCTGCCGGAAGTGATTGATAAGGTCTTGGCGTTCTTGCCGAGAGGCGCCATGCCCGATCACGATGACTCCAGGCGATCGATTCGAGAGATCAAGATTCCGTGCAGCACGCGAACCCACGACAGAAATCACTGGGTGCCCGAGCGATTCGAGAATCTCTTGGCGAATCGACAATAGACTCAGTCGATATTCGACTTGGACGATGGACGTCATTGGTTTCGTCGAATCGTTCGATCCATCACCCTTTCGAGACAAGTGGTAACGACTCGCGCAATCCCAACGTTCGAAGCACGAACATCGCGGGGCACCAGTTCGTTAGTCCGGATTGGAACAAGTTCAGCCCAACAAAGGCGGTGAACAGATACCAGTAGGGGTTGATCCAGTGTCCCAAGGCCAGTGAAATGAGAATAAAGGTTCCTGCCATCAATCGAAGACCACGTTCTACGGTCATACTTGTACCTCCTGAAGATGAGATTCCTCGGCGCCCGGTTTCGTCTGGTTCCTGCGCTCGCTCATGTAGTAGAGAACGGGCACCGCCATGCGCGAGAGCACTGTTGAAGCGACTTCGCCTGCCATCAGGGAGAGAGCGAGACCTTGGAAAATGGGATCAAACAGAATCACACTGGCACCCACGACCACCGCGGCGGCGGTCAGCAGCATGGGCCGGAAGCGCACCGCGCCCGCATCCACGACGGCTTCTTCCAGCGGCATGCCCTGCGAGCGCCGGAGTTCGATGAAATCGACGAGGATGATTGAGTTGCGCACGATGATTCCCGCGCCGGCGATAAATCCGATCATCGATGTTGCGGTGAAGAAGGCGCCCATCAGGGCATGCGCCGGCAGAATGCCAACCAGCGTCAAGGGAATCGGCGCCATGATGACCAGCGGTGTCTTGAAGCTCTTGAACCAGCCCACGACCAGAACGTAGATCAATACCAGGACAGCGGCAAAAGCCAGTCCCAGGTCGCGGAAGACTTCTACTGTGATATGCCACTCGCCGTCCCACTTCATGGAGAAGCGGTCGGTGCGCTCGGGCATGGTCGTGCCCTTGTATTGCTTCACCCCATAGCCATCGGGCAACTTGATCTTGTCGATGGCGTCGCTCATTTTCATGATGGCGTATACAGGGCTCTCTTCTCCGCCCGCCACATCTCCCGTCACATAGACCACCGGCTGCAAATTCTTGCGGTACACACTTGTATCGATGGTGGTCTGTTGCAAATTCGTCACTTCTTGCAGCGCGATCTGACCACCGGAAGGAGTCGGGAGCCTGAGGTTTTCAAGATCCTGAATGCCGGAACGATCGGGTCGTGACAGGCGCACCTCGATCGGAACATCCTCCCGCGACTGAGGATCGTGCAGCAAGCCAGCGGCAGCACCACCCAGCCCCACCTGCAATGTACGAGTCACGTCCACGGCGGAAATCCCGTGCAGCGACGCCTTGTCGAGGTCTACTTTCAGGTCATACTTGGTCTGCGGGTCCTCAACATACCAATCGACGTCTACTACGCCCGGAGTTTGCTGAAAGACCTTCTTAATCTGGGCTGCCAGTTCAATCTGGCCTTTGTAGTCTGGCCCGTAAACTTCTGCGACCAAGGTTTGAAGCACCGGCGGACCGGGCGGAACTTCGGCGACCTTGATGCGCGCGCCGTAGGGTCCAGCAATCTTGTCTAACTCCGGCCGCAAGCGCCGCGCGATTTCATGGCTTTGCGCTTTGCGGTCATGACGAGACAACAGATTTACTTGAATGTCAGCTTGATTGGGCTGTCTACGCAAGAAATAGTGCCGCACCAAACCGTTGAAGTTGTAGGGGCCGGAGGTACCGACATAGATCTGGTAATTGATGACCTCGGGCTGCTTTCCCAGATATTGTCCCAGTGCCTGCGCCACCCGCGTCGTTTGCTCCAGCGGCGTGCCATCGGGCATATCGATGATGACCTGAAACTCGCTCTTGTTGTCGAAGGGCAGCATTTTCACACGGACCCACTTCAACGGGACGAAAGCAACCGCCGCAAGCAGCAGAATTACCACCCCACCGAAAAACATCCAGCGGCGGCGCGCATCGAGAATCAGCGGGTTCATGATCTTGCGGTAGAGGCGCGTCGTCCATCCCTCGGCCTCGTGGTGGCTGTGTCCCCCGTCTCCGGCGTAATGCCGCAACAGCCGCAGTGCTGCCCAGGGTGAGACCACAAAAGCCACGATCAACGAGAACATCATCGCCGCCGATGCTCCGACCGGGATCGGCCGCATGTAGGGTCCCATCAGGCCACGGACAAACGCCATCGGCAGAATCGCGCCAATCACTGCGAATGTAGCCAGAATTGTGGGATTTCCCACTTCATCCACAGCCTCCACCGCGACGTCCACCAACGAACGCCCGCGACTCTCCGGCAACCGAAAATGGCGGACGATGTTTTCTACCACCACAATGGCGTCGTCGACCAGGATGCCGATGGAGAAGATGAGCGCGAATAAAGTTACCCGGTTCAGCGTGTACCCAAACAGATAGAAGATTGCGAGTGTGAGGGCCAGGGTCACGGGGACGGCGAGGAGAACCACCCCTGACTCGCGCCAACCCAAGGCCAAGGCGATTAATAGAGTGACCGACAGGGTGGCGATGAGCAGGTGTTTGAGGAGTTCGTCCGACTTGTCCTTCGCGGTCTCGCCGTAGTTTCGTGTGACCGTGATATTCAGGTCCTGGGGTAGCATGTAGCTGCGCAGCGCGGCTACCTTTTCGAGAACATGGTTTGCGATAATGCTAGCGTTTGTTCCCTTGCGCTTGGCGAGCGTGATGGTCACGGCGGGATATTCGGAATCGTCCGACTGAGCACTCGTCCCCTTGGCATTTGCGAACAGCACATAGTTGTCGGGCTCGGCGGGGCCATCCTCGATTTTCTCCACCACGTCGCGCAAATAGACGGGCCTGCCGCTGTGAACTCCGACCACAACTTGCTGCAAGTCGTCGGCACGAGTGAAAAACAAGCCCGCTTCCACTTGAAATTCGCGGTTGTCGCGGGAGAAACTGCCCGCCTGTCCGCGGCTGTTCGCGCTCTGCAACTGGCCGACGACGGCTCCAGGCGTGAGACCGTAGGCAGCGAGCCGTTGTGTATCCAGGACCACGCGGACCTGGCGGGGTTGCCCGCCGATCATCGTCGTTTCTGAAACGTCATCGAGTTTCTTGAGCGAGTTTTCCAGTTCGCCCGCGACTCGCCGCAGACGATAGGAGTCATAGTCCTTTCCCCACAGCGTCAAGGCCATGATCGGGACATCGTTAATGGAGCGGACTTTGATTACCGGTTGCGAGACGCCGGGCGGGATGCGATCGAAATTCGAGTAGAGTTTGTTATAGGTTTGAATGATCGCGTCTTCTTCTTTTGTGCCCACATAAAAGCGCACGATCAACATGCTCATGCCGGGATGGCTGATCGAGTAGATGTATTCGACCCCCGGCACCTCGCGGAGCAGCTTCTCCATCGGAAGGCTGACGCGCTGCGCAACCTCCTGCGAGGACGCGCCCGGCATCTGCACAAAAACGTCAAGCATCGGAACCACGATCTGCGGTTCCTCTTCGCGCGGCGTTTCGAGGATGGCGAATGCACCGAGGAGGAGGGCAGCGACGATGACAAGCGGAGTCAGCTTCGAATCGATGAACGTGTGAGCGATCTGTCCTGCCAGGCGAAGCGCTGGATGCTGGTTAGCCTGTCCGGAATTGCTGTTAGCAGTGCTCATCCATGACTCCCTAGTGCGACTCGATCTTCTTGCCGCTGAATTCCCTGGCACCCGGATCAGCGACGAGCGTCTCACCGGCTTGCAGGCCAGCGAGAACTTCTACTTGTCCTCCGGATGGTTTACCGAGCGTGATATACCGCAAGTTGGCAACCTTGTTCTGATCGAGCACGTAGATCCCCTGCAATTGCCCGCGCTCCACCACCGCGGTGCGCGGAATAAGAAGTGACGACCGCTCTCCGCGAGAGAATTGAGCCCGGCCAAAAAGTCCGGAACGCAGAGCTGGATCGGATGGTATTTCGATTTTCACCAAGAAGCTGCGGCTCGCTGCGTCCGCCGCAGGAACAATCTCGACAACCCGTCCTTTGAGGTTTTTGTCTCCGACGGCATCGATTGTGACGGGAACCTGCTGTCCCATGCGGACGTACTTCAGATCGGTTTCGTTGACGGTGGCCTCCAGGCGGTAACGGTGAAGGTCCTCGACGGTAAAGATTGGCATCCCGGGGCTGACTAGCATGCCGACATCCGCTTTCTTTTCGGTCACAAGGCCATCGAACGGAGCCAGGATATGCGTGTACCCGAGAGCGGTATGCGCCTGCTGGACGGCTGCCTTTGCCTGCGACTGCCCGGCACGGGCCATGTCGCGCCGTGCTTGCGCCCCCTCGTAGCGGGCCTTCACCTCATCGAACTCCTGCGGGCTGACCGACTTCTTCTCGTACAAGGTCTGATATCGCTTGAAGGTGGCGTCGGCTAACGCAAGGTCGGAGTCAGCTGCCGTGATTCCCTGCTGCGATGCGAGATCTGCCGCGGTGGCGCGGTCGAGAGCCGCACGCGGCTGGGCATCGTCGAGCACAGCCAACACCTGTCCGCGCTGGATCCGGTCTCCTTCGCGTACCCGAATCTCGACGATGTTCGCCATCATCTGGCCGGCAAGTTGGCTCGTCTGCGCCGCGCGCAGCGTTCCCACGGCCTCCACCAGGTCCGGAACGTTCGCCGGTTGCACAGACAACACCGACACGTTGCTGACGGTTTCCGGTGCCGCGCTGGCGGTTTCACGCCGGCTTGAGCAGCCCAGTAGGGTCGCAAGAGCAAGCACCAGGAGACCCGCTGTCACCACGGGCGCAAATTTCATTCGGCTTGTTTGTTTCACAGTAGAAATCAGATTCATGGATTGACCGCCGGTGATTGCAGATTCAAAGTGCCACTCGCCAACTCCAGGTTGGCGGAGCTGATGTGAAACTGATATACCGCCTGCCAGTAATCGGTCTGGCTGCGGCGGGCCGCTTCCTCCGCACCCAGAAGGTCGGTAATGGTAATCAGGCCGCCCTCATAGCGATCCTGGTTGATGCGCAAACTCTCTTGTGCCTGGGCAATCGCCGTGCGTGCCACTCCCACATGCTGGCAGTTCGAATCCAGGTCGTAGTAGGCTTGGCGCACCTCCAATCGCACAGCGTCGCTGGCCGCTTGCTTCAACGCCGCCATCTTTTCGGCGATGGCATGTTCGCGCGACAGATTTGCTTTTTTCGCGCCGCCCTGAAAGATATCGAACTGCAACTCGACTCCCCCCAGCCAGTTGTTACCGCCACCGCCGGCGAGCAATGTGGGGTTGTCCATCTCCCATCCCGCAAAAGCATTCACGCGCGGACCGAACGATGATTTGGCGATTGCGACACTCAGTTGTTGTGCAGACTGTTCGGATTCGATTCGCTTCAGATCTGGCCGGCTGGTGAGTGCCTTTTGTTCCACGTCCGCTAGCGCCGGAGACACAAGACTCGTTTCGGCAAGCGGGTCCGCGGGCTGATAAAACGCATCCACGGGAACACCGATCGCCGTATTCAATTGGGCGCGGGCGAGTTCCAGATTGTTTCTCGCGCGAATGAGTTCTTGCTGGCGGCTCGCTAACCGGACCTTGGCCGTAAGCAGGTCCGATTCCACCACCAGTCCGCTGTCGAATCTAGACTGGCTGCGGTCGATGATCGACTTCGCCGTTTTCTCCGACTGTTCGGCCACCTGCACTTGCTTCGCAGCCAGCAGCACGCCGTAGTAAGACTGCACCACGCGGAACAGGATCTCCTGATCCGTGCGCTCCAGTTGATGACCGGCGGCAACATTCATCTCCCTGGCGCGACTGACGCCACGCCAGGAAGCAAAGGAATCGAACAGGTTCCAGGTTCCACCAAAGCGTGTGGTGAAATCGCCATATGGCAGTGGCGTGTTCAATTTGTTCAAGGGGGGCGCGAAGTTGTCTGCCGTGAAACGCTGCTGCCGGAGTTTGGCGCCGAACACATATACGGGATCGTTTCCCCGGGTCGCAGTTTCGGAGAAGGTCAGGTGCGGCATGAGGAACGATTGCGCCTCCCGTATTCCAGCCGAGGCCGCCTTGGTGTCTGCCGTTGCGGCCTTGCGCAGCGGATTTTTGTCCAGCGCCATGCTCGCAGCTTGCTGCAAAGAGAGTGGGGAGGGCCCAGGCAGCGCTTGGGAAAACATCGTCCCAGTGGCACAAAGGACAATGACAGCTAACTGCAGAATCGGAAGAGAACGGCGAGCAGCAATATAGATGCGCATAGGGACAAGACCCAATCGAGAAAAGAGTTGAAACCGTCTTTTTATCCTGCTCTCAGGATCAAGACTCAGGCCGTGACCTCGATCACCAAGTTGGTGTCGAAGCTATTACATCAACAATCTCTTAAGCCTGGGTTGCGGCTGGCTCCGCCGGGTTCAGCCAACCAGTTTTTTCGGCGACGATTTCGAATGTGGTGTGGAAGCTGGCCGTCTTTTGCACCATCGCCCCGACCGAACAATATTTCTCCTCCGACAAGCGGATCGCCTCCTCGATTGCCGAAGCGTCAATGTCAAAGCCCCGGACGACGTGATGAATACGAACGGTCGTGAACACCTGAGGCGGGCGCTCCGCCTGGTCAGCTTCCACCCGCGCTTCGTAGCCGGTGACTTTCTGATGGTATTTCTGGCGGAGAATCGTGATCACGTCGAAGGCTGTACAACCTGCAAGTCCGGCTGCCACCAGTTCAATGGGTTTAGGTCCGGTTCCCCCGGCACTATCATCCAGCAAGAAATAGTGTTCACTGCCAGTTCGAGCAACGAATTGTCTTTGCTGGGCAAGCGGCTGTGTCAATTCAACTTTTGCAGAAATCATGGGTCTCCCTCACTGGCTCCTCCATGGGAGCCACATGAATAAATGCAAGCTTGACGAATTTGTTACAGGAAATAAGAATGGGGCGCTACAGGAAGGTGGCGCAGAGCGGCCTAAAGCTCTTTGATCCAGTCACTTCCAGCTAGTCGCGAGCGCCCGGCTGTAGGTCGCGAGCAGCTTCTTTCTTAGGCCAGCCGCCCTTTCCCGATCCGGGCAGTCAGCAGGCGACTGCTGGCAGCGTTGTATGGTCGACTCCAGACTGCGGAGGAATTTCTTGCATGGTGCACAGCCGTTCATGTGGGTTTCGATTTCTTCACAAGAGAAGTCGTCCAGTTCACCATCCAGATAGTCCGACAGCCCCGCAAAGATCTTCCTGCAACGACCGGTGCCAGACGGGGCTCCCGCATTTCGCTGCAATCGTCCCGTAATACCTTGCTTCACTCCCTCGTTCACCTTCGCCAGTTTCCTCCGCACGAATAAGCGGGCCCGGTGGAGCCGCACACGTATGGTCCCTGGGCGCAAGCCGGTGATCTCGCCGACCTCTTCATCGGTGAAGCCTTCCATGTCACGCAGCACGAGAATGATGCGGTAGTGCGGCGGCAGATACCGAATCGCCTCCCGCAGCCGCTGCCCCTGTTCACCACGAATGGCCGAGCCTTCCGGAGTGATAGCAGTAAGCCCGTCGAGCCGCTCCAGTTCCGCCCGGTCAGGCATCAACTCCTCCAGGGAGAGTTCCTCTTTCGGCGCGAATTTGCTCTTGCGCCGGTTCATGAGACAGCGGTTCTTCGCCACTTTGTACAACCACGTCGCCAGCGCTCTGGAGTTGTCAAACTTTGACAGGTAGGGCAACGACTTTACCAGGACTTCCTGCATCGTGTCTTCGGCATCCTGCCGTTGTCCGCACACTCTCATACCAAAAGCAAACACGGCCTGTTGCAATTGCGCCACTGCTTTCTCAAGCGCGTCGTCACCTCCGCGCTTCAGCAAAACGATAGCTTGGTCGATGTCAGATCGCATTCGAGCGACTCCGCAGCTTCTGTCTACATTCTAGCTATATGCATGTATAATTATATAGTGAATAAGGCGCTCTTTGTCCGTCCGGAAGGCAGACGATGATCCACGAGAAGATGGTCGAACTGGTCGCCCGCCGATTCCAGGTGCTCGGAGAACCTTGCCGTCTTCGCATCCTGCAGGCACTTCAAGGCGGACCGAGAACGGTCAATGAAATTGTCGGTGACCTGGACGGAAATCAGCCCAACATATCGAAACACCTTCAACTCCTCTTCGATGCAGGACTTGTCGGCCGCGAGCGTTCGGGCAACAGTGTTTTTTATAGTGTCGCCGATCCGGTCGTGTTCAAACTTTGCGAATTAGTGTGCCGCAGCACGGCGCGGCATGCCGCTCACTTGCAACAATACGCTGCCGGCACACGGCGAAGGAGTGGAATCCAGACACAAAGAAGTCATCTTCGATCTAAGGTTGGCTCATTACAGGGGGTGAACTGAATGCCGCAATGGGCATGGATGATCGTTTTTGTAGTCGCTTACCTGGTGTTGACGCAATGGCTGCTACCCAAGCTTGGTGTGCCAACTTGACGCACCAACTCCTGTTCTGTCGAGTCTCGACGGAGTGAAAAGCTAGGCAACAAGGGTAAAGATTAAGGCTAGAGAGCGCTGCGAGACTGAATCCTTGAGGAACACCAAAAATATCTTCTTTGTTGGCCTTGTCGTAGCTGCCAGTGGCCTGATTTCGACCCCGTTGGCACTGCTGGCCGGGCTGATCTACGGTATGTCGTTCCCCCACCCCTATCACGTCGACGCCAAGAAACTGTCTGCATTTCTTTTGCAGGCATCTATCGTTGGACTCGGGTTCGGAATGAATTTACATGAGGTCGTGCGGGCGGGTCGGACCGGATTCCTATATACCGCGCTCAGCATAAGCTTCGCCATGCTTCTCGGTCTGGGAATTGGACACTTGTTCAAGGTGCGACGGATACCTTCGCTCCTGATCAGCACGGGTACCGCCATCTGCGGCGGAAGTGCGATTGCCGCCATTGGACCCGTCGTGAACGCAGGAGAAGAGGAGATGGCCGTCTCGCTCGGAACTGTGTTCGTGCTGAATTCGATTGCCCTGTTTCTCTTCCCGGTCGTCGGATACGCCCTTCACCTCACACAATCTCAGTTCGGATTGTGGTCCGCCCTCGCCATCCACGACACCAGCTCGGTCGTTGGTGCAACCGCAAAATACGGCTCCCAGGCGTTAATGATCGGGACTACGATCAAGCTGGCTAGGGCGCTGTGGATCGTTCCTGTGGCGTTTGCAGTGGCAATCTTGAAAAAGAGCAAGTCCCGGATCAAGTGGCCGTGGTTCATCTTGCTCTTCTGCCTGGCCGCCGTTGCGGGTACGTATTTGCCCTTATTCGGCTCGCTGTATCCCAAACTCAGCACGCTGGGAAAGACTGGGTTGACGGTTACGCTTTATCTGATCGGCACAGGGATTTCAAGATCGACATTGAAACAAGTAGGCGCACGTCCGCTACTGCAGGGAATCTTGCTTTGGGCGATTGTGGCGATCTCTTCTCTGGCTCTCATTCGCTTCGGGTTCATCTCAATCTGATGGTTTTCCGAGCGGAACCGGAACACCGAACAGGTTCCGGAACCCCCAGAACCGCGAGCCCGCCAGCATCAACGATCAACGTGATGCTGGCCACCGCATGGACCCGGCCCGATGCTATGATTCGCACCAGAGCAGCGGCCCAAACTTAGAAAAACCATCTGCCGCATCTGGAATTAGCATGAAAGAACAACAAGTTGTCGAGCATCTGCTGGATGAGATCGGCTGGAAAATCTTAAGCGAACTGCAACAGAATGCGCGTATGCCGTTCGCAGAACTCGGCCGTATCGTGGGACTCTCCACTCCCGCGGTGACCGAGCGTGTTCACAAGATGGAAGAAGCCGGAATCATCGTCGGCTATCGAGCTCACATCGACCCAGCCAAAGTTGGCCTGCCAATCCTGGCCTTCGTCAATGTCAAAGTTGGAGGCGAGAACCTGGGCCATTTCATGGAAGTTGCGGGCACGCATCCGGAAGTTCTGGAATGTCACCGTGTCACTGGTGCGGAATCCTTCCTGCTCAAGGTAGCTGTTTCTGATGTCATGCATTTAGAAGCATTGCTCGATGCGCTGATGCCTTATGTTGCGACCACGACTTCGATGGTGCTCTCGACCGCGCTGGCCTGGGGCAATATCGTCGAACCGGGCGCCAATCCACGGCCAGGAACAGTCAGATCAAAGGCGTGACCGCACAGTCCTTCCTTCTCTCCTGCCTAACAAACTAGAACCCGACTGCATTTTTCACCTTCAGCCTGCTGGTTATATCTGAAATCAATCAGAAGTTCGGCATGTATTTCTTCTCCCCGCTTTCCTAGGATTGGGAAGATTGGTAAGAGTTTCTGCAGTCTGCGCGCTGGATGCGAGGCGACATGGACTCATCGCAAGGGATTCTTCGAGTGTTTGCCTGGGATCACCACGAGGTGGAAGTGGACGAAGACGGATTTATTCAGCAGCCTGAGCTTTGGAACGACCAGTTGGCCCTGGCCTTGGCCCGCACCGACGGGGTTGCAGAGTTGACTGCGGCCCATTGGAAGATCATCAACTATATCCGCACTTACTTCCAGGAGTTCGAGATTGCGCCCATGGTACGCAAGCTCTGCAAAGAGACCGGCTTCTCTTTGCGGGAGATTTACGACCTGTTTCCCTCTGGCCCGGCCAAGGGCGCGTGCAAAGTAGCGGGGCTGCCCAAACCAACAGGCTGCGTGTAGCTACGCGATCTAGGTACACGCGGCTGCGCACGTAGATCGACAACTGGTACAGAACGATGCTGACGGCGATGCTGATCTCCGTAGCGCTGGTTGTCTTCTTCGCCGGCAATGCGATCCGAGTGGTGAAGACGCTGCGCACGCCCGCCCATCTGCGCTGGGAACTTTATCCCATCCCGAAAGGACCGCGCGAGCGCCAGCGCTACGGCGGTTCCTACTTTGAGGACTCTGACTGGTGGACGAACCCCCGAGACACTGGCCACAAGAGTGAGGCGACATTCGTCCTGAAAGAGGTGTTTCTCCTCCGAGGTGTTTGGGAGAACTTCCGCGCCCTATGGCTGTGGTCGTGGCTTCTGCATTGGGGCCTGTACCTGTATTTACTGACTACGCTATTTGCGTTTGCCGAGGTTTTGCTGCCAGGCGGTGCCAGATTTCACATGCTTCACGCAGTGGTGGCCTGCGGCTACCGGATAGCGTGTCCTCTGGGATTAGCCGGCACTCTCGGTCTTCTGGGCATGCGAACATGGCATTCGCGTGTTAGAGCTTTCACGACGCGCTTCGGCATCTTTGACTTGTTGCTGCTGGGATCGATCTTCGCAACAGGCATGCTGTCCCTGAATGTCGGGTCGGCTGGATTGGACACCATGGTCCGCGATCTGGTGCGGTTCCCGACGGTTCTGGGCGATCGTCCAGCTAGCTGGCATCTTCACGTAGGTTTAGTTGCCTTTTTTCTAGCCTACTTTCCCTTCACACACATGACGCACGCGTACATGAAGTACTTCACGTGGCACCACGTGCGCTGGGATGACTCACCTATTTGCCACGATCCGCACGCCGCAAAGACGCTTGCCGTCAACCTGCAACGCAAAACCTCCTGGGCGGCTCCGCACATTGCGGCAGGCAGTACAGCAACATGGTCGGAAGTGGTTACGGATCCAAACGGAAACGGAGCGGGGAAACGTGCTTAGGCTCAGCGACATCGCTACACAACCCGGACAGCTGAGCGAAGTACCGCCGCAAAGGCTCATGCCTTTGCCAGCGCCCTACGATGACATCGCAGAGTCGACCCCCCGCAGAGTACTTGATCGGAAAGTGCTCGATCGAATTGACACCTCGCTCGATGGCTTCTCAGCGCTCGGACTGTCCCGCCCTCAGACACCGGAAGAAGAACAACAGTTCGTCGAGCAATTTCTTTCCGGTCTTGAAAAACTGCTCCGCGAAGACAACAACTGGCCATTCCTCGAGCAACTCCGTCTCTCGCTGGATCACTGCACACGCTGCCAGACATGCGTAGAGGCCTGCCCAATCTATACCGCGAGCGGGCATGATGAGGTGTACCGCCCTACGTTCCGCAGTGAAATCTTTCGCCGCCTGGTGAATGAGTACACCAAACCTGGGGGGAAAGCTGCGGCATGGCTCAAGGGCGAACATATCGAGCTGAACGCAGCCACCCTCGGTCGGCTGCTCGAATCCGCGTACCGTTGCACGCTTTGCCGTCGCTGCGCACAGGCGTGCCCTATAGGTGTGGACAACGCGTTGCTGACGCGTGAGATCCGCAAGCTCTTCAGTATGGAGATGGGAATCGCACCAAAGGAGATCCACGAAAAAGGCTCGATGTTGCAACTCCGAGTTGGCTCATCGACGGGGATGAATGAGCGCGCGATGCGCGACAACGTCAGCTTTCTCGATGAGGAGATCCACGACCAGACCGGTCTGACGATCGAGACGCCTTGGGACAAGGAGGGCGCGGACGTCCTTCTGATCCATAACGCAGGCGAGATCCTGGCATGGCCCGAGAACCCGATGGCCTTCGCCATCATCCTCGAAGCGGCGGGAATAAGTTGGACGATGTCGAGCGAGCTCGCCGGTTATGACAGCGTCAACTACGGCCTGTGGTATGACGATGCCCAATTTGCGCGCGTGGCCGTGAGGCAAGCTGAAGCCGCCAGGAAACTCAAGGTGAAAAAGATCGTGCTGGGCGAGTGCGGTCACGGACATAAAGCATCCATGGTGACTGCCGATCGCATTCTGACCGGCGACCTGAACATTCCGCGCGAGAGTGCGTTGGTGCTGCTGCGTGACATCGTCAAGAGCGGACGGCTGAAACTCGATCCGGCAAAAAACGACTTTCCGGTCACATTACACGATCCCTGCAACATGGTACGCATGATGGGAATCGTAGAACCGCAGCGCGAAATCCTACGCGCTATTTGCCCGCAGTTCCGCGAGATGACGCCTCATGGAGTCAACAACTATTGCTGCGGCGGCGGCTCCGGATTCGCCATCATGTCGGGATACAACTTCGAAGATTGGCGGTTCTCTATCGCGGGAAGAACGAAACTCAAGCAGATTCTGGATGCCTTTGCAGATTCTCCGAGCCCGGACGTGAAGAAGTACGTCTGCGCGCCGTGCTCGAACTGCAAAGGCCAGTTCCGCGATTTGTTCCAGTATTACGGAGTTTGGGAGAAATCCGGAATCTTGTACGGCGGCCTGGCCGAACTCATCGTGAATGCCATGGCCGATTTAAAGCAGCCGTTCATCAAATGGGAGTTCCACTGAGCCTATGGGGCTTCTGGTAAGCAACTGCAGGCATGGAGCGAGCAATGGAAAAAGCACTGATCTATTTCGATAATGCAGCAACGGTGTGGCCCAAGCCGGAAAACGTTTACCGTTTTATGGACGAGTTCTATCGCACACATGGCGTTAATCCGGGACGCAGCGGATACGATCTGGCAATCGAGGCCGGTTCACTGCTCGATCGCCTGCGCAAGCGCCTGACGAAGTTCTTTGGCGCTGACGAGGATGCCTCGGACCACCTGGTGTTCGGCTATAACGTGACCGATGCGCTCAATCTCATCGTTCCGGGGCTGGTTTCGTCGGGCGACCACGTCATCACTACGAATCTCGAACATAATTCCGTGATCAGGCCAGTCAACCACATGGTCCGCGACCATGACGCAGAAGCGACCTTCGTTTCATTCGACAGCGCAGGGTTCGTCAACCCGGACGACATCGCCAAGGCGATACGGCCTAACACCAAACTCGTGATCGTCAACCACGGATCGAACGTGATCGGCACGGTACAGCCCATCAAGGAGATCGGAAGGATCTGCCGCGAACGCGGCGTGACGTTTGTCGTGGATACCGCTCAGACCGCCGGTATCGTTCCGATCCACATGAAGGAGATGAACATCGACGTGGTGGCATTCACCGGCCACAAAGCGCTCATGGGGAGCATGGGCATCGGCGGTCTCTGTGTCAGCAAGCATGTCGAGGTAAAGCGCGTGCGCAGCGGAGGCACAGGCGTGCGATCCATCAATCCTTACCACCTCGATGAGTATCCCTGGCGACTTGAGTACGGTACTCCGAACATGGTCGGTGTGGCGTCGTTGTGGGCTGGGCAGGACTGGTTGGACGAGAACGGTATCGAGAATGTACATGCGCGCGAGATGCAGTTGGCACAGAGACTAGTGGATGGCTTCCGGCAAATCGAAGGCGTCCGGCTGTACTGCTGCGACAGCCTTGAAAACCACCTCTCGACCATTCTCATAAACCTGGAGGGCGTTGATCCTGGTGATATCGGGGTCATGCTCGACGTGGATCACAACATCGCAACCCGCACGGGCCTGCATTGCGCACCGCTGGTGCACAAGCAACTTGGAACCATCCAGAGAGATGGTGGCGTGCGGTTTTCGATCGGCGCCTTTAATACGGCACAAGAAGTGGACGCGGCCATTGCGGGGATCGCCGACATTTCCCAGTGGGCGCACGAGCGGGCGACGAAGTTGCACGGCGCTTCGGCAAATGAGGTACACGAGGGCATCGCTGTGGCAGACTCGATCTGGACCATTGGAAACATTTCGTGTGTTGGGATATGCCAAGACCGGCCCGGACATCCAGTCATGAACGCCAACTCCTATTGTGTCGAACTGAGTTCCGAAAAAGAGCGCATCAACGTGGAAGTTGCAGTAACGCACGTTGCGTCCGGATATGCCATGGATTGCCTGTACGGCGACTCTCTGAACGATGGAGCCAACGTGGAAACCGTCGAGCGGGATCTGGTCCGCTGCTTAGTAGAAAAGGAACTCAGAGCAGACAGCCGATGGAATCCACGGAGAACGCCGCGTCTAACCATAGACAGCCATGATGTCCAGGAGATAGTTGAACAGCTGGCTTCCAGCTACCGACCAGGGTGAACTACACCTTCAGCGCGAAAACCAAGGACCGTATGTTTGGTGAGGATGTCTCCAGTCGTTCGCCGCGGATCAGACCGCTACACCGCTCTTCAGGACTTCCAACACAATCTGCCACTTCTCTTCCAGGGTTCGGCTTTCTCGACATTTTCGCTTCCTGGCGGAGGCCCCAGCCTAACTAACTTCCGTGTCCAGTTCTACCGGGGTGCGCTACAGTTCCAGTCACTTCTGATAAACGAAATGGGCCCTCCGGTTCTGCTGCCAGCATTCTTCGTTGTGCTCCGTACAGAACGGCCTTTCTTTCCCGCTCCGTTCTTCGGGTACGGCTACGGCGGCGGACGCTACTTCCATCACTTCAGCAATTACCGTGATTGGGAATCCAGCCGCAAGACTTTAGCTACGCCGCCGAGGATGAGCGCCATCGTTTGGTTTTCGATGGAATTCTTGATCTGCCCCGCGGTATGCCGAAAGCATCATACCTCCGATCTGCGCGTTCGTGCATGGACCGGCAAACGCTGAGCGAAAGACAGGGAGCGACGCTCTTATGACAGATTGCCCACAGCCGATCACTTGGTGAAAAGCGAGGCGCTCAACACGTCAACTGCCGAATCGTCGGCAACCCGGAGGTTATTCGAGCCCCGCCCGGTGGGGATCGTGTCGGTTGGCGAGAAATCCCAATTAGACTCACGACGGGGGTTCTGAGTGTAAACGCCTGTGGGTGTTGAAAAAGGAACCAAAACAGTAATTTGAGCGAATTTCAGCGTCTACGGCGAACGAAAGTTCAATAACTTACGAACGAACTTCATCGTCAAAATTCCCTGGAAAGAGTTTTTCAACACCCACGCCTGGTTTCAACACCTATGCCACCGCTGCGGGGATTCTGTCATTTTCCTAGAGATCTTGCGTAAAACTTCTTTACCCGATCGTTACGCTCCTTGACACGATTGCGGAGTATCCTAATGGTTAGCCGAAGCGTCCAACCCATAGGGCGGCTAGGTAGTGGGTCAGCAAGATTTCCACAGGGAATGGAGTCAGTGGTGGGACTTTCGACTCAGAAGGTATATGACGAGGAAGACCGCAAGCCCTCCGATCAGCGCCACGAATCCCAAAGCTGTTCCATTGACTCCGTGATCTCTCAGAAATGTGATGATCCCGAACATGATCGAAAGACAGCCGACAATTGCTCCAGCGACCTGAAGGAATTTTCGATTAAACAGATTTTCGACTTTTTCGATAACCGTTCTCTGAGAGTCATCCACCTTGTCGGATAGTTTCTTCGTCTCATCTGTTATCGCATTTTTCAGCAGCAGCACATCGCTGGAAACAACTTCCCATTTACCCTGAAGATCTGTTAATTCTCTTCCGATGTGATCGAAAGGGTATCCAGCCTCCCGAAGTTGCTTACTTGGATCGAGCCGCTCCACAGAAGAACCGACAACCTGCCGTTTTGGAATATTGGCAGGAATCTTCCGTGTAGATCGAGCTACTCCTTCGCTATTCTGATAGCGGTCCTCCGGGCGATCTCCGTAAGGAATCTCCGGGATCTCGTCGCCTTCAAGTAAGAAAAAGGTCAGCTTAAAGATCGGCTCGCAATGGCCAAGAACAAAATCCCTAATAGAGCTGTTTCGCAGCCCCCAATTGAGCGTTCCACTCCACCCCGAATCTACTTTCGTTGCCGATTGCATGATGCCCTCGCGCATCATGGTTGTCGTCGGAGTAATCAAAGCCATTAGGTCACAGCCGGGGAACACCTTGTGGATCGCCTCTTTAGTAAAGTCGAATTGTTCATAGCTGGAAATGGTTACGCTTTCACCGGGCAGGACTTTTAGAAACATGTCCGGGCCAATTTCTTTTTCTTCGTCAGTGGATTGGAAGAGAACGGACTTCCCGAGACGAATTTCTATCCCGTTTGGGTTGATCCTGTTTTCGTCGGCGTTAAGAATGACGGTTCCAAGAAGTTTGCGGACCTCTCTGTCCGGGAGAATCTTCGCCACAGGTACTTCCTTCACTCCTAGATTTGCGGCTTGCATGGGACATAACTCCAGTGCTACGCTTTTTGGAGCGTCCCCACACGCGACAATTCAAACGGCAAAACGCCCGCCTGCCAGCGGGTGGTTCTGTCTGCGGGAATGGTACTACTCGCCTAGCGCCTTGAGAACTAGATTCTTTTCCATCTGGCGCGTCGAAGGAACCGGCTGAGGTAATAGCCCGCACAGTTCCTCAATCGTCCAAATGTGATTGCTGATTCCTGCTTCCATCGCGGGAGTGACACGCAAAGTCTGATGCACGCGTGCGAAATTGTAATACATAAACCAGATCGCCACTGCAGCCGCGTGGTTTTCAATCTTCTTTGAAAACGCATTCGTCAGGCGAGTAAAACGGCGAATGCTCATTCTCATGCTGAGGTTCTGGCGTTCCACGAAACTTGTGCTAACGTGCTTCGGATCGGGATTGCCGCTTACAACTTTCATGTCGCAGCCGATGCAGCGGGCCGGGGAATAGCGTGTCTCGTTCTCCATCGAAGCACCGTAAATCTTCTGCAACTGTGCGTAGTCGATGTCTGCGCCGAATGCGTTCTCAACCGCCTCTAGATATGCCTTGTGGCCGTCTGTGGTGATCTGTACGCGATTCTTGATCCGGCTCGCACAATCTTCCATAAACTCTGTTGCCCATCCCGCATCACGTCCGCCCACCAAATAGCTGACGCAGAGTTTCGTATCCGCGTCGATGGCTGTCCACGTCCACACGTCGCCCCATCCGATTGCTTTCTTCTCGGGCCGCGTGTTCTTCGCCTTGGAGCCAACGAACTGCCAAATCTCGTCGCACTGCAAACGGCGCACCTTGAGATTACGCACGGCGCGATCATGGTAAGCCGCACAGGCGTCCGCCAGATCAAGCACGAGCTTTATCACGGTGTTCTTGGCAACACCCGTCATGCGGACAGTCGAACGGATCGAATTGCCTTCGACTAGGGCCGCTACAACCCGCGTTTTCTGTTCTATCGTGAGCCGTTTCATATACTGAACTATATGCTTGACCGCGAAAGATGTCAAGTCACAAATGTGCGCACCTAGAGGAAAATCTTCTCTGTGTGACCTTCCGTAATGGAAAAGCCCTATAGCTTTAGGTGTGCGATCCGATATATAGTCAGTGAGGATGGAGGAATCTTTTGGCGGTTGCCCTGCATCTATTCGTCTTAATGAAGACGGATTCCCCTTGCATGTTCGAGCCCGACTATGCTAAATCCTTGGGCTAAATACGTCAACCAAAAATGGGAAGGGTTGTTCTGAATGGCCTTGGCTGAGTGTCTGGACCCGGTACGGGAAGGGCGTTCGCTGTCTCGCCCCGATGTTCTATTTGTCCGTAAACCGCAAGCAAAAGTGTTGCGGCGCGGCCTCGCCAGCATTGTGCTCACTGCCCTTCGTGAGTCGGACGCACTATTGAAGCCACTTCTTGCCGCAAAAACGAAGGATGAATTTAGCGATTTGCGAAAAAAGATTTGGCACGATTACATCAACCTGTCATTCATTGTCGCCAACTCTTTTTCGGTTACGGCTGCCGAGAAACGGCAGGTAGCAACAAAAGAAGCTTTCAAATTGGTAGAGCACATTATGCACACGAGGGGAACGCCACGTCTGGGTTCTGACACGGTGAGAGAGGCTATTTTTTGCCTGGATACATTACGTCGATCACATCGTCTCGTTTGTGAATTGCATTCTCGTGGAACAAGGATAGCAGAAGAGTACAAGGAAAAAGATCGGGAGCTTTCCTCTGATTTTACCTACTCGGCATTGTGGGCGCATCTACACTTGGATTGCGTTCGTCTGATAGTCACGGAATCTAAAGATGGAATTGAGAAGGATGTTTTGGAGTCAATCATGGACGGCGCAAGAATGGCCGTTATGGCATATTCGTTCGTTCGCCAAGGATTAGAACTGAGAACGAAGCAAGACACCTATTTGGTAGAGGGCGGGCCACTCGATCAAGAGGATCGTGAATTACTGGAGGAATCGTACTCAGATTACACAGAGTCCGAGCCCACCAACAATGTCCAAGCCTAGTGCTAAAGCCCCAACACCACCACCGCCTTCCACCACACCACCGCCAACCTCACCGCTGGCGTCGGCTCCCACGGCACCAGTGCTGGCAACGACTCCAGTTGTAGCTAAAGTTGCAAAGCCACAACGCGGCGATGTGTATTGGGTAAATATTCCGAAGAAGCACACAGTCGGACACGAACAATACAAGCGAAGACCATTTTTGATCGTATCGAATAACGCCATTCACCACCTTGAGATTGTTATCGGAGTGCCACTCACGTTCCAAATTCATAAGAAAAATCGGCAATACCGAATATCGGTTCTCGCTACTGACATCATCTTGGACCCCGGATCAACGCTCGACCCTGGCGAGCGAATAGCTCTTACCGAACAAGTGCGCTGTCTGTCTGTAGAACGACTGGAACCAGATCGGCAGGCAAAACTAACCGACACGGCTATATACGCCGTGGAAGCTGGACTAGCATTTGTGATGGATATTAGGTGAACTCAGGACTTTCACTTCCACCTAGCCCTTGCAGCTTTTTTAGCGATCTCAATTTTCCTGCGCGAAGATAATTTCTTCGCTCTGGCCTTCCCGCCCTTTCGCCCACCAATGCTCCCAAGGGCAACGGCGTGGGGATTTCTGGTATCTGGCGGAGGTGCCTCAAGTGGCTTGCCGTCCATCTGTTCACCGATGGCTTGCTCTACAATGCCTCGTGCAACTTCCATGAAATCGCGCTTCGGCGTGGAGCGTTTCGGCATGGCTCCATGATGCCACGGATCAGCGGATGGCGGAAGCCCTGTGGAAATCATACGAACCCACTACCGGCGGCTAACGCCTGTTCCCCTCGGGTTGGGAGGAGGTGCTTTTATGCGGCTCTCCGGCCTGGCGGTGGCAGTAATCCTGCTATTCTCATCCGTTGTTGTTGCGCAACATTCTTCCAGCGGAGCTGGCTCGTCGGGCAGTTCCTCAAGTTCCGGCGGTTTCCACAGCAGCTACTCGGGCGGGGGCTGTTCGTGCGGAAGTTCGGCCACGCACAGTGCAAGCCCAGGGTCGAGGGCATACCACTCCAATCATCAAACGTCGGGTTCGAATGCCGCGCCCGCAATTCGTGAGCGGGGCATCGCCCGCGTTCCATCACATCCCGAGAAGCGTACGTTTTTCTCGTTTCTGCGGCATCCCTTCAGCAAGCCCCAGCCAAAGACCGAGACCAATCTGCGGCGCAGAATCTGCGCGAAGGGCCCATGTCCCGTCTGTCCTGCGGGACAGGCTTACGGCAAAAACGGCGCCTGTGTGGCTTCGCCACAAGGGAATCTTTGCCGGACGGGCGAATACTGGAACGGCGGCGGTTGCGTCTTGTTTGCGAATTTCCTTACGAATTGCAGCACCGATCCAGATGGGGAGCTGATGGCAGCAAAAAGAAATATGGAAGCGACCAAGAGAAGCATGGAGGCAGCGTGCTCGCAGGATCCCGCTGGTCATGAATGCTCAGAGGAGAACGTCCTCTACCAGCGTGCCGTGGACTTGCACAGACAGCGGCTGGAATCTCACATTTGCGCCTACGAAGAATGCCAGCGCCGTCCGTTTTTTGTCTCGCCCCTTGGCCTATATTCTGACCCTCTGCTGCCCTAGCCTACCCCAGGTGCAAAGGTAAGTTGGTTTTAAACTGCACGTGGTCTGGTGAGGGAAGTTGTCAGTTATCGTAACATCTCGATTTCACTCAAAACCCCTCAATGAGCGCTAACGCCTGTGGGTGTTGAAAAAGTCACGTCGATTAGCAGGATGAAATTGGGCAGAAGCATGTTAGAAGAAAGTGATCCTGCCCATGCTCTGGTTGATTCTCATCGTTGGAGGCCTGCTGATCATGATGGGGCAACACGACCGTTCCGAAGCGCTGTTCTATTACTTCCGCCTGGAAGACCAGGTTCCTGAGACTCATCTGCTACGGCTCATCGAAAAACACATCAGCTTTGCCTTCGTGCGGGAGAAGCTGAGAGCAAGTTACAGCGATACCGGCCGGCCGTCGATTGATCCCGAGCTTCTGCTGCGCATCCTGCTGATCGGCTACTTGTACGGCATCACCAGCGAACGGAAGCTGGTGGAGGAACTGCGCATGCACCTGGCATGGCGCTGGTTCACCGGTCTGGGCTTCGATCAGGAGATTCCGCATCACTCCACGTTCTCGAAAAACCGGCATGGACGGTTTCAGGAATCGAAGTTGTTCGAGGAACTGTTTGAGCAGATCGTGAAGCAGTGTGTGGAAGTGGGCTTGGTGCAGGGCAAGCACCTGTCGGTCGATGGCAGCTTCGTGGAGGCGAATGCGGCCAAAGAGAGCCGGATTCCACGGGAGCAGTTAGCGGAAGCGGCACAGGTTCATCACACCGTGCGGCAGTATCTGCGGGAAGTGGAAGAGCAGAATCCGGTGGAGGAGCCGGTGCATGAACAGGACCAGGTTTCGACCACCGATCCCGATTCTACCTACGCCACCAAGGGCGGCACACCGGCGCGGCTGGGATACTACGACAACTATCTGGTGGACAATCACAGTTGTGTGATCGTGGGAGTGCAAGCTACGGCGGCGCGCATGAGCCAGGAAACCGTGGCCGCGCAAGACATGCTCACCCGTTTCACTCAGTGGCAAGGACGAGAGCCGGAATCGGTGGCGGCCGATACGACCTATGGGAACGGCGAGTTCTTGCAATGGCTAGCCGACCGGAGCATCACTCCCTACATGCGGACCCGCGACAGTATCCACCGCAAGAGGAGCCCATTCTTTGGCCCCGATCATTTCACGTACGAACCGGAAAACAATCGCTATATATGCCCCGCCGGCCAGTTCCTCAACTACGGTGGCCGAGTTTATCGCAATCGAGCCTTCAACTACATCGGGACACGCAAAAAGTGTGGCCCGTGCTCGCTCCGACCCCAATGCACCAGCGCTGCCTTCCGGAGCCTGATCATCCATCAGAACGAACCAGCCCGACAACGTGCGCGGGAGTTGGTCAACACGCCAGAGTTCGCCAAAGCACAACGGCAGAGAAAGAAAGTAGAGGCCTTATTTGCAGAACTGAAGAATCAGATCGGGTTGCGGCGCTTGCGTCTGCGGAGACTCAGGTTCGTGCGCGAGCAGTTCTTCCTGGCAGCGGTAGCTCAGAACATCAAGCGACTGGTGCGCTTCCTCAGTCAGCCGACAACATCGGTTCTGCCGGCTACCACTTAGTCGAACGGAGACAAAAAATCCGGCGACGGCATGCTCGCAGATGAAAAGCCGTTCAGTTGAGGGACTTTTTCAACACCCACGCCTGGTTGCAACAGTTACCGCTCCCATCTTCCACGTGACGCAAAAAGAAAAAGACTCTCAGAAAGTGTGCAATTTTGAACAGCTTTGGGTCGGCTGCGGCTTGTAGGATTCGCTCCCAATACTAGGGTTGCTTAGTTTGATGGCGCAGCCCTTCCTCTCTCACAGGAACTGCGCCACATTTTTCTGGTTGGATAGTGGGTTTAGAGGTTTGTTATGCGTAGGATTGGATTGCAGGACTGCCCTTATTGCGGCAAAGCTGAAATATACTCGTTCCGACCAAGAACGTGGCACGATGAAGTGTGTCGCTTGTTCTTTTTCCAAGTTGTGCGATGCCATTCCTGCATGCGCCGTCACTACCGTCCCTTTTTCTTGCCGCCCGTCACTACACCGGCTAAGAAGAAGCCTGTCCAGGCCACGGCCAATGACGAACAACGGGAGCGGTCGGCATGACACAGCTGTTTCTTTAAAACCCTTTCCGGGCGGCCTCCTTGTGCGATTCCTTAGGAATCCTAGCCGGGACCGCCTATCGGGAGCTGCACCCGGTGCGCAATAATCTCAAGTGGTGAAAAATCGCGTCTCTCCGAGTAGAGGAGTCCCGATAGGCTGTAGGTTTTCCTTGGCTGTATCCGCCGTTTCCAGCTTCGTGCCCGTTTAGGTCTGCCATGGCACCACCGGGATCTCCTCCCTCACAGACCCCACCGTGCAGATTTCCCGCAGCGGGTTCCTCAAGCAGGACTCTCCGGGTACCTCCAGGGATGTCGAATATGAGGCGGCAGCAAAGGATGCCGACGAAGGAGTTGTTTATATCTCTCCCACGTCATCCGGTTCCCTCGCGTGCGGCGATTGAGCCACTTCCTCCAGATCCGGGCGACGCCCCGATAGAACTGCTGTAGGCTCCGGGAGTTCGTCGGCCGGCCATAGTACTGGTAGTGGCCTCGGAGCTTGGCGTTGAGGGTCTTGTGCTGCTCGTCCACCGGTACATGTCGGTGCTCCTGGCACCATGCGGCGACCGCCGTGAGGCTCCTGCGGAGCCGCTTGCGCATCGTTCGCACATGTACGGTGAACTTCCCTCGCCGGCTGCGTGCGCATAGGTGCGTCAGGCCGAGAAAGTCGAAGGTGCCGGGTTTCTTCTTTCCCTGCTTCTTCGCACGTTCCTCTGCGTAGCGCCCAAATTCCAGCAGCCGCGTCTTCTCCGGGTGAAGCGTCAAACCGTATTTTGCGAACCGCTTCGATAAGACGCCCTTCACCTTCTCTGCGTCTTCCCTATAGTGGAAGCAGAGTATGGCATCATCGGCGAAACGAATCTCATGAGCCTCCCCCCTCAATCGGGGTTTCACCACATCCTCGAACCATTCGTCGAGAACGTAGTGCAGGTAGACGTTGGCCAGGAGTGGACTAATCGTCTGTCCTTGCCCCGTCCCCTTGTCGCTCACGAGAAACTGACCTTGGTCGATGACTCCAACTTGAATCCACTTCCGTATCAGGCGAAGCACGCTGCTATCGCTGACGCGTTTCTCGATCATCTCCATGAGTTGCTCTCTCACGATCGAATCGAAGTAGGCGGTGATGTCTAACTCCAGGATCCATCCCGTGGAGCGGGTGCAGATGACTCGCTTCACTTCATCCAGTGCCTGGTGCTGTCCTCGTCCGGGTCGGAACCCGTAGGAGCAGTCGAGAAAATCCTGCTCATAGATGGCGTTCAGTACTTCCACCATCGCCTTCTGCACGATCTTGTCCTCCAGAGCGGGAATCGAGATCGGTCTCTGCTTCCCGTTCTCCTTCGGTATGTAGACCCTGCGGAGCGGTTGGGCTTGGTACTTTCCGTCTTTGAGCCTCAGATAAAGCTCTTGGATCTTTCTCTCGGCGTCCTTTTGGTACTCCTGATACGTGACGCCGTCCACCCCTGCGCTGGCTTCCTTTCGTAGACTTCGAAATGCCGCGAACATTGCCTCAGGCGTGATCAAGTGAGCGATCGAGAAAAACTGTCGCTTCGGTTCCTCCTTGGCTAGTTCAGTTAGTCTGTCGAGTTTTGTGGACATAGCAGTTCGAGTTCTGAGTCTCGCCTATGTTTCCTTCGGCAGATACGTCCGCTTGTTCCCCCCTTCCCTCCGGTGGGTACCGTGGCCGCTCCTTGCGGAAGCCCTGCGGTTCCCCACCTTCACAGGTACTACGGGGTCGTAAGACTGCTCGTCCATCTTTCCCGGTCGCCTCCGGTTTCCCTTGGCGATCGGTACCTCCCATGGTGAGGAGGAGATGGGGGAGCTCTCCTGGGTTCCTGGGAAATCCCTTTGGAAACATGCCCCGAGCTAGGGACTCCGGCGACCCCGGCGCGACCTCGCATTTATCGGTCGTCCGAGTGCTGCCTTCCGCCTTGTTAACGGCGTCGGCATCGCAACGAGCCGAGTTTTCGGAGCTGAATCTTCACGGCCTGCTTCCTTGCTGTGTACGCTTCGCACCCACCAGTCGCCCGGTGAATGGCAACACTCGCTTCCGGCCTGTCTGCTCGACTGTGACCGGGCGGGACTTACACCCGCTGGATTTCATCAAGAAGTTTCACCGTTTCATCTCGGTTCCTCCTCTTCCAAGCTTTTCCCAGCGCGATGACAATGTCGGCGCTGTCAAGCACTTTGTGAGCGTACTGCTCCGTGCACTCCGAAGAGCGCGCCATTTCGCTCTCGTTGAAGATGTTGCTTTGCCATACCAACCAAGGCCCGCTCGTAATCAGTTTCAGGTCAGAAACTCAGTTCGACCCATGCATCTCTTCGGTCACGCTTTCGATCATGATTATTAATTCGAACTCCCCCGTGAAAGGGAGCGGGATACCCAATCAATTTCTCGATGTTTTACTTCACACCATCGCCTGGTCCGGGCTTTCCCGCGTGCGAACCGAACTTTCTCAATTCCCCATAATCCCATCCCTTGCGTAGCATCCAGTACATGCGAACCGCCAGTTTTCGCGCCATCGCGACCTTGGCGATCTTCCGCCCTCGCCGCATCGTCAGGTGGCAATACTTACTCCGCCATTCCGGGAGGCTGCGCGCCGTCACTTGCGCCGCTTCCACCAGCAGGAAACGCAGCAGCGAGTTGCCTTGTTTCGTGATATGTCCCAGTCGACGCCGTTCCCCGCTCGAGTCCTCCAGTGGCACTAATCCCAAGTAAGCCGCGATCTGCTTGCCACACTGAAACCGATCCGCTTTCCCGATGATCAGCACGAAGGCCAACGCCGTCAGGGGACCCACCCCGGGATGCGTCTGCAATCGCCGCGCCTCAGGACACTTCTCCACTTCCCCCTCGATGGCCTGCGTCAACTCGGCAATCGTCGGAGTCAGTCGGTCCAGCAACTCCAGCAGATCGCGCCGTCGCCGGCTCGCCCATGGCGCTAACGCAAACGACTCCAGTTGCTCCCGTCCAGCATCTCGCCAGAGCCGCTTCTTGCAGCGCAGTCCTTCGTTGAGCGCCACCGCCTGCAGCTGGTTCATGATCCGCGTGCGCGCCTGCACCATCCGGTGCCGGTGCCACAGCAGTTGCCGCAGATCGCGATTCTCCCAACTCGGCACCCAGATCCGCGGAAAACGATCCTCGATCAGTAGTTGCAGAATCAGCCGTGCATCCTGGCGATCCGTCTTCTGCTTGCGGACTCGCTTGGTGCGGATCTCGGCGGCATCGCCGATGTTGAGTTCGAACCGCAGTTCTGACAGCAGTCTTTCAAACCAGCGTGCGTGCCCGCTGGCTTCCATGCCCATACGAACCCTCTGACCCGCAGCCGCCAGAGCACGATAGAACTTCTCCGCCTCTTCGCGATGCGTTAGCCTCTTTTCCTGAAACTCTCCGGTGTCGGTATCCACCGAAGCCATTTGCTGAAACTCGGGGTGGAAATCTACTCCTATAATGATCATTGTTCGGCTCCTTTCTCCCGAGCCTGTTGGTTGGCTTTAGCACCACCAACTTTACTCGAGCGTGGGAGCCGACATTGTTATGGAATCAATTACACTCACGACAAGGGTTCTGAGTGTAAACCGCCTGGTTTCGCTATTTGAGCCGTGATGCTGGTCACTGACAGGTAAAAGGTGGTGGCGCAGGATGCTGATGGCTGAAATACGGCCCACGGAAGTGTTGGTCTTGACAGATCAAGTTCTGATGATGCTCCGCGACCGAACCTCTGATGTCGTTTTTGGAACACTTTTCCTGCTTGTTGCATTGGGCGCCTGGGGCATCGCCCTGATGCGCCGCCGGAGCGGAGTGGGCGTCCTCATCTGGCTGGGAGCTTTGAGTGCGATTGAGGCCCGACGCCTGTTTCCTTCGTTGGATGACGCGGGACTTCTGCCGCACTGGCTTCACGTCACTCTTCCATATCTGGGCGATGTTCTCTCGTACTTGGTCGTGGTTGTTGCTGTGCTCGCCTTTTTGCAGCTAAGCCAGGGCAAACTGCGGCTCCTTCTGCAAGGAATGACTTTAGTGGGATTAGCGATAGCTGTAGCAGGTGTCGGCTTTTTCGTATTTACTGGCTCGTCCAACGAAGTGATGCCCTACAACCATCTCCTCGCCGCCTGTTTGCTCGCTGTCCTGGCAACTGTGGTCGCCGTTCCAAGACTCTCTCTCAAGTTCCTAATCCTGCCCAACCGCGTTCCGGCTGTAGGCATATTTCTTTTCGCGATTGAAGGGTTGTATGGCAATTTGTCGCTCCCCCTGGGCTACCAGAGTCCGCCCAAAATTTTGGACCCACTGGGGTTTACAGTCCTCTTCTTTTCCTTTGGGTATGTCGCCGCGCAGTGATTGAAAACTAGTCTCCCTACCGCCCACCGGGTTAGTTGACGTAACATCCCGTTTACACTCACACCCCGGCCCCGGTGGGGGTTCTGAGTGAAATCGCCATCCACATAAGCAGCCTAGAGATATACAATGGAGCCCTTCACTGGGGGTGTCAATATGGCTTATCTTCTCCGCAAGCTCTGGTCGCAGGAGGAAGGTCAAGACATTGCCGAGTACGCAGTGATGTTAGCCGTGATTCTGGTAGTGGTCATCGGTGCCATTCGTCTGATCGGAGGCAACGCCAACAACGTATTTTCCGCCGCTGCAAGCGATTTGAGTCAGTAGCAATTCACCGGGAATATTTATTGCGACTTCGGTTGTTATCGGTAGACCGCAGAAGCCCCTCACTCCGCAAGGGCGAATTGTGGCAATATTTGCTCATCAAGAGGTGATCCCCATGTTCTCTGTTCGCGTAATTCTCTGGACGGTAGCCATGGCATATACGGGATTCCTTCTGACCGGCCAGGGGCTGCGAAACTTTCAACAGTCTCTCAATTACAGAAGCATTCCTCGGAGCTTTAACAGGATTTTTCCTTGCTATCATGTTCACTCTCCGAGAGAGGCGGCGACAAAGACTTGGCTTAGTTGCGCATTCCATTGCACAAATCTTCCCGGACTGGGGCATACCCCGCGAACACCGCGGCTCACGTCCGAAGCTAAAGCGTTGATCCAAACAGGCAGGCTGGGTCCGGGCTGATCCTCCTTAATCAGTCCGCGTGGAATGACCTGATTAGCTGCAAGATCGCTCGGAACGAGTAAGCCCGTCCACTCACAAAGTCTGGTTGTGATCTCCGTCACAGCGCTTCGGGGTGAAATGAGATGTGATCTCGGGAATCGCCTCGCTGGGGAGTGCTCCATGTCGGACCGTCTCGCAGACTTAAATGCGCGCCTTGAGCAACTCCTGAAGCAGACGCTTAAGGAAACCGATCCGGCGAAGTATGACGAACTCAGCGCTGAGATCCGGCGAGTTCTCGATGAACGGGAACGTCTTGCAGGCCAGCCATCCTTCCCCGAGAGAACAGGCCGGTAACCGGCTTTAGCCGCGCGGTGTGGCTAGCTGGCGAGATATCGCGATTTCACTCATGACGGGGGTTCTGAGTGTAAAAGCCTGTTCTCGCCAGTTAACTGCTCCCAACTTTGCTCGTGATGCAAAAGAGAAGCCGCCCAGACATCGGGCGGCATAGTGTTGGTTACGGTTCGTTTTATGGCATCCGCAGGAAGCCGTGGTAGACGCCGTTCACGTCGATGTACCAGCCCGTAATTTCGCACCACTGGTTACTGGCGTCGGTGAAGGTGCCTTGACCGGAGCCCGTGCCCGCGCCTGGAGCGTCAAACGTGGTGATGGCGCCGTCTGGGTCGCGTAGGAAGCCGTGAGCCACGTTGTTCGCGTCAACGTAGTATCCCGGGATCGCCCAGAGGTCGGTGATATTCTGGGGCCATGTGCCCTGACCGGAGCGTTTGCCCGCGCCCTTAACGTTGAAGGTGGTGATAGCTCCGTTGGGAGCGCGCACGTAGCCGTGATTCACGTTGTTCGCGTCAACGTACCAGCCCATGATCGCCCCGAAATCGTTGACGACCGCCCCAAAGGTACCCTGACCGGAGCTTTTGCCCGCGCCCTCAACGTTGAAGGTGGTGATAGCTCCGTTGGGAGCGCGCACGTAGCCGTGATTCACGTTGTTCGCGTCAACGTAGTATCCGGTGATCGCTCCGAGCTCGTTAAGGACATCGAAGAACCAGTTGAGGTGCCTTGGCCAGCGCCTGTGCCCGCGCCCGGAGCGTCAAAGGTGATGATTTTGTTTTCGGATTGTGGTCTTGCTTGCGGCCACGCCGCCAAAGTAAACACGTGCAGAAAACCAACAACAGAATTCTGATGCGTTTCATGCGTACCTCCATGAACTGAAGCTCGATTTGGACTGCTTGCTAGCTTGGCTTGAAGGGAATTGTCGATGCTCGCTTCAGGGGGTGTGCGTCTCAACGGGCGGGGCGCCTCTTCGGAGAGGTGAGGTTATTGACGGGTCGAATTTTACTCCTGTTTAACTGGGGCGGCGAAGAAAAATGGCATAGCCAGGCTTTGTCAATGTGCATGAATCTGCACACGGCCAAGCATGGTTGACGCTATATCTCGATAACGCTCATTCAGGGGTTTTAAGATGAGTGGGTGCATTCCCGTTGGGGAATGGCTGCCGTACTTGATGGCACCAGCCTGTTAGTCGAGTTTCACGATCCAAACATCGGACCGTGGATCGCCATGCTTGTTCGTGCCAACTTGCCCGTCCCAGCCCGACGAGAACAGGTAGAACTGTCCATCGAAAGAAACATTGCCGAACGGTTCGGACCAGTAATACTCCGGATCCCATATGGCGCGGTTGTGAGCAAATCGCCAGATGGTAGAGGCATTGAGATCCGTTTCGATGCAGAAGATCTCGCCGTCGTAGGGCTGCTTCACTTCGGTTTGGCCGGTGGGACTATAAGCCGAACCGCACACCGGAACGTTGTTGTTGAGGCGTCCGCCAGTCCAACTGGGGTGGATGTCCATCCCCCAGAGGTGAGGAAGCGGCAACGGGTTGACGAGTCGAGTGGTGTTCGTGAGGTCACTGAGCGGCCGCCGGAGGGTGTTCATCTCGTCGATGGCGCCAGCCGAGTTGATAATAGTGTCGTACCCGAGTTGATTATAGCCGTTGCATAATAGGCCGCCGTGCGAGTAACAGGGCCGGACATTGAGGGACGTCACGTCCCAGACGAAGAAGCCTTTGTTGCCCGCCTGGAGCTCTACGTACTGCCCATTGCCGGAAATGCTGGCATGGTTGATCAGGAAATTTTCAGGGACCACTGCCTGGCCGGTGGGTCCCCAACTGCCCCCGATCTGTCCGGTTTGAGTATTGTACCAACGGCAGCCGAGTTGCTTGTCGTACACGATCGCGAGGGTGCGGTTACCCGGTTCGCCTCCACCGGCATTGATCTCGACGCGATTGTCGTCGGCTGACATCGTCAGATCACTACTGGTGACGTGAAGACCCGCCACTAGCGGCGGTTGCATTCCGCAGGTTGTGGTGTCGAACAGAGGCGTTACCGCACCCGTGGAAAACCGAAAGCTCGCGATCGTCAGCGGCGCGTGCGCTAGGACTCCATACATCAGATCGGAGTCGAGAAAGCTGAAGGTTGGCCCTGGGAACAGCGGAATGGCAAAACCTCCGCCGGGTCCTGCTCCCGGCAGGGCGCTAATGAGCATCGTGGAAGGGTCGAAGCCAAACGCGAGGTCATTGTTCTGTTCGCCGACCAGGAAAAACTTTCGGCCATCTGCGCTCCAGGCGTTCTTCACGTTCATGGGATTTCGAAAGTAGCTGTGGAGATCTTTCGGGTTCGTGTTGTCGTCCGTTACCCGGACCATGAATGCTCCGAAATCAGGATCCTGAAACACCGAGTTGACCGATGGAGGAGCCATGGGAGTCTTGGGGTGTACATTCCGGTCGGTGAACGCATTTGGGTAAGGCTGGACACCCTGTGCCCGCGCGGCAACAGACGCCGCGAAAATGAGGCACAAAGAAACGACTGTCACAAATCTCCGGGTGGTCATAGGATTCTCCTTGCTCGGCTGCTGGGTAGGGGAGAGAATCTCGCGGGCACCGAGATCGAGAGATTATCCGCGCACTCCATGCAACGGTCAAGGTGGAAGATTTTGTGGTAGCTGGGCAGTTGCAGGGGTCAATGAGAGACGGCGGGGGGTACTGCTGCAAGGCTAGGCGAACGCGAGGCACCGAAAAAACCTTCCCGCGTCACTGCGCGTTGGCAGAAATCATCTTCCGCAGCTCTTGAATCGCAGCCTGAAGGGCGCGTTTCTTGCTTTCGTAGTCCTCGTCCTGTTGCGGCAAACGGGCCATCTCGCGCTGGAGTCTTTGAAGCCTCGATATGGCTTCGAGTACGAAGGCGACGCGTGCGGCTGGAGCAACGCTGGGCATGAGATGCCTCACTCACATCTAATAGAACTGGTCTTTCGGGGAGAATGACGGTCAGCTTAGGCGAGACAGAATTGCGTGTCAACCAGTCTCGAACTCTGGACGGTACCATAAGTGCGTAAAGGCAGTCTATAGAGCGCGGAACGTTCTTTTGTGTGTCTCCGACTTCAATGTATCGGCCATGGGTCTTTCCCGCCAATCTCCGCAAATCAAATCCGTATCTTTGTATTCCCTTGGAACCGTAGAACGTGTGATCCGCAACCATCACGACATCAAAGGTGACCCGCAGTTGTTGCGCCTGGGACGCGGTCTGCTTGAAGGTGTTGCCGGGAAAATAGTCGTTGCCTTCTGATGAGAAGCGATTTCGGACGGGCATCATCGGTGAACTGACCAAATCCGAGATTCAGAGCGTCGTACAAATGGACAGAAAAGTATCTTTCTCTCGTTTGTTCAAGGATCACATCTCGAATCGCTGCAATGGCTTCATTAGCTTGAACACCCGTTTTCAACAAAGTCGGAGACTTAGAGCCAAATGTGATCACTGAGAACGTGTTTCCCGGCTCGCTCAGCTTCTGAATGACTCCCTCGGCCAAAGTTAGCTCAATAGGTAGCACCTTCTTTTGATGGGGGTTCAAGTCCAGCAGAACCACTACCTGGTGACCTAGCGACGAAGATTGCTGGCTGCTTTGTGGGGTGTTATTGGCCTGGAGAAAAGAGTCAGTACAAACAATAAGCAGCGCCGACATCGCAAAGACAATCGCGGAAGGGGCGAATCGCGATCTCGGCGACACTGGCCCACGCCTTCTAATCAACATGTTCTCCCTCCTCAATAAAGGTGATTTCTGGTGGAGGTAGCTTGTCGTCTTTGCGGGCCCAAAAGACATAGAGCGTGGGCAACAACACCACGCTGATGAAAAGTTCAACGATTAGCCCGCCGACAATCACGATCGCGAAGGGCCGTTGCGAGTCGGAACCGATGTCGTGCGACATGGCGGCGGGTAGAAGGCCCAAGGTGGCCACAAGCATGGTCATCATGATGGGGCGAAGGCGCAGCAATGCGCCTTCCTTGGCGGCTTCGCGAGGGTTCATGCCGCGCGTGCGTAGCTGATTGATGTACTCCACCATGATGACTCCGATCTCGACCGAGACTCCGATGAGGGCCAGGAACCCCAAGCCGGATGACACCGAGAAGTGGGTACCGGTGAGCAACAGGCTAAGAAAGCCACCGAGCGGCGAGAGTCCAACGACCGCGAGAATGAGGCCAACCCATTTCCACGAGTCGAAAGCAGAGTAAAGAATGAAGGACATGAGCAGGAGAGTGACGGGCACGATCACGGCGAGGCGGCGGTTGGCGCGCTGTTGGCTCTCGTATTCGCCGGTCCAGTCGAGGTGATAGCCTTCGTCCAGATGCACTTTTTGCCGCACTTCCTCGATTGCCTGGCGTACCGTGCTGCCCAAGTCGCGCACGCGCACGCTGTATTTGATGGCGACGTAGCGGGAATTTCCCTCGCGGTAGATATTTGACGCGCCGTCTTCCAGCTTGATCTGGCACAGTTGACCCAAGGACACGCGCTCACCCGAAGGCGCCAGAATTCGGATATTGGCGATATCGTCCACTGTCTTGCGGAACGGCGCTTGGTAGCGGACGGTCAAGTCGTAGCGCTGCTCGCCGATCAGGATTTGGCTTATGGCTTTTCCGCCGACGGCAGTCTCCACCGCGTCCTGCACGTCACCGACGTTGATTCCGAACCGGTCGGCGGCGGCGCGGTCGACGACCAAATTCACATTCGGCTGGCCGCGTACTTGAAACGTACCCAGATCGGCCACACCCGGAATCCGGCTCATCACTGCCTGAATCTCGTTCGCTTTGGCTTCGAGAATCTTCAGGTCGGTCCCGAAAAGTTTCACCGCCAGTTCGCCCTTAACGCCGCTGACGGCTTCCTCGACGTTGTCCGAGATTGGCTGAGAAAAATTCCAATCCACGCCGGGAAACTTGCTTAGTTCCGTGTCCATGGCGGCAATCAGATCGTCTTTTGTCTCGAATTCAGAGCGCCACTTCGAACGCGGCAGGAGATCGACAAAGAATTCCGTGTTGTAGAATCCGCTGGCATCGCTGCCATCATCGGGGCGTCCCACCTGACTGACAACTTGTGTCACCTCGGGAAAATTAGCCAGGGTTCGCCGAGCATTCTTAGCGAGTGCGACGCCCGTCGTGGGGCCGGTGCTGGGTGCGAGCGTGCCACGCACCCAGATCGCGCCTTCATCGAGGTGAGGCAAGAACTCAGAACCGATCACACCACTGAAACCAAGAAACAACATGACCGCGAGTGCTGCCACGCCCAGCCCCAAGGTGAGCTTCATGTGGTCGAAGCACCAGTCGAGTTGGCGACCATAGCGTTCCTGCAGCCAGTGAAATACGGGGTTGCGCCATTCCTTAATTTCGTCTTTGAAGAGCAACGTGCACAGCACGGGCGCAATCAAGAGCGCAAACAGCAACGCTCCCAGGAGGGCAAACGCCACGGTCCACGCCATCGGGCGGAACAGGCGCCCTTCCACGCGCTGGAGGGTGAAGATCGGAAGATAGGAAACAATAATGATGATGCGGGCAAAGAAAACAGGTCTTTGCACCTCGTGTGCCGCAGTGCCAATCATCTCCAGAAATGTCTTCTTGCCACGGCCGTACTCGGCGTGGCGCAGAATGTTCTCGATCATCACCACCGAGCCATCCACGACCATGCCGAAATCCAGAGCGCCCAGAGACAGAAGGTTTGCGGGAATGTGATTCAGATCTAGCAGAATTGCCGCAAAAAGCAGGGCGAAAGGAATCGTGATGGTGACGATCAGCGCGCTTCGAACATTGCCAAGGAATAGAAACAAGACAAGCGTGACTAGCAGGACGCCATCGGTGAGGTTGCGGAGCACGGTATGTGTCGTGTAGTGGACCAGGTCGCTGCGGTCGAGGTGCGGAACGAGCTTCACACCACGAGGCAGTTGATGTTCATTCAGCTGGGCGATCTTGTCGTGTAGCGCGTCGAGGGTAGAATCGGCTTCCGCACCCTTACGCAAAAGGACGATGCCTTCAACCACATCGTCATCGTTGATGACGGTTCCATTTTCATGGCGGATGGTCTTACCGAGTTGGCCCAAACGTACCTTGGGGGCTTGCACTACCACCGCCAAGTCGCGCACGCGGACCGGGGTGCCGTTTTGCACCTTCACAACCGTAGCCGCAATGTCGTTCGTGGTTTGCATTAAGCCTACGGCGCGTACATTCAATGCCTGCTCGCCGCGTTCGATGAAGCCTCCGCCAGCATTCGTGTTGTTGGCAGCGAGGGCCTGCTCAACCTGGCTGAGCGATAGCCCATAGGAAACCAGCCGGCTCGGATCGATCTGTACCTGGTATTCGCGGGTCGGCCCGCCAAACGGGTTCACGTCCACCACGTTGGGCACCGTTTTCAGTTGGTTGACGACGTACCATTCATTCAGCGTTTTCAGTTCCATTACGTCGTACTTCGGATTCGTGCTCTGGAGCGTGTAGAACATGATCTGGCCGGTCGGGCTGTAGTCCGGCCCAAGGCCGGGATTCACGCCGGTGGGCAGGGTGGCCAGCTGCAACCGGTCCAGCACTTCCTGGCGGGCGTTGAACGTCGTCGTCTGGTCGTCGTAGATGATCGTGATCACCGATAGCCCCGCCAGCGAGGTGGATCGCAGGTGGGTCATATGAGCGACGCCGTTCAAGATCACTTCGAGCGGAACCGTAATCTGCTGTTCGACTTCCTCCGCCGCATGGCCAGGCCATTGGGTAATGACCTGCGCATAGGTATCGGCAACGTCGGGGTAGGCCTCGATCGGCAGGTTATGGAAAGAAATGATTCCCCAGACAAAGAGTACGACGGCCACACTCAGCACCAGGATGCGGTTGCGCAGGGCAAAGTCGATGAGATACCGAATCATTTGCCCTGCTCCGCTACGGCTGAGGAAAACTCCAGTGCGTTAGCCACAATCTCATCTCCGGTTTTGAGTCCGTCCATGTTCCGCAAAGGCTCGATCGGTTGCATGCCGTCAGCGATTCTGCCCAATGTGCGCACTTCAAGGCGGTGGAAGCGCTGCGGTCCTTCCTTTCGGAACGCCCAATCCTTGTCTTGCAGCCGTATCAGCGCAGTCGCGGGCACGACGATCCGGGATTGCGACTTGCGCGACCGGAATGTGGCCACGGCAAACATGCCGGGACGCAATGACCCGTCGCGATTCGGCAATACGATGCGCACCTTGGCCGAGCGTGTAGCCGGATCGAGGACGCGGGAGATGTCGGCAACTTTGCCGTGGTAAGTCTTGTCCGGGTAGGCGTTCAGCCGGATGTCAGCGGTGTCGCCCAAGCGCACCTCACCCAGGTCGTTCTCATAGACATCGCACAGCACCCACACTTGAGTAAGGTCAGCAATGGTGAAGAGGTTGGGGCTATTGTCGAGACTTTTGATTCCTTCGAAGCCCGAGATGTTTTGCTCGACAATCGTTCCCGAGACTGGAGCGCGGAGTTCGATCATCGCGCTGGGATGAGCGGGATCGCCGCCTAATAGGCGAACGCGCTGCTCCGTATTCTGCACATCCACCTTGGCTTTCTCTTCGGTGTCCTCCGCTTGCTGCAAGTCTTTTTCCGCCAGGGCGCCGTGCGAGTAGAGCAACTGCGCCCGGTCGAGGGCTTTCTGGGCCAAGCGCTCGTCGGCGGCCGCCTTCTGATAATCGGAAAACGCCCCCGCCAAATCAGCGCTGCGAATGGAGAGCAGGAACTGGCCCTTCTTCACATAGTCTCCCAATCGCACTTTGAGTTCGACGACGCGCCCGGAGCCCTGCGAAGTCACGTGGATCGTACTGTTGATGTCAGGGGTGACGGTGCCATTGGCATTTAGGGTGGTCGGCAGGTCCCGAGTCTCCACCGTGGCCAGCTTAAAGAGATCAGGATGCTCAACGGTGTAGAGGTTGGGATCGAGCGTGACCTCAGTCTTGGTGGGAGCCGCCTTGGGATCGTCAGAGCACGACGCACCCATTCCGGCGAGAAGCAACGCGCCACCGATTGCGGCAGCACGAAACAGTTTTGTGTTTCTCTTCTTCATTGCACTACCTCGCGACCCACGGCAAGATTGAGCTGATTAGCGGCGCTCAAGTAAGCGCCAACCAGATTCACATAGCCAAGTTGCACGTTACGGTATTCGCTCTGAACGTTTAGAAAATCCAGCAGCGATGTGCCACCATGCTGATAGGCGAAGGCAACCGTGTCGCGCACCTTGACAGATTGCTGAAGGTACTTGGCCTTGTAGGGCCGCAGTAGAATCAGGGTGCTGTCTAGGGTGGCGTAGCCGGAGTCGACGTCACTCAGGACCCCCGCTTCGGCCGCGTCGCGCAATCTTTCATTGCGCGTGACACCGAGCTGGGTGCGCAGCTTCTCTCCCTGGTTGCGGTCGAAAATGCGCAATGGGAAGCTGACACTGACACCGAGAGTATTGATGCCAAACGGGTTATTGTTGGATGAGTTGTGCGTATACCATGCGCCCAAGGCGGGATCGGTTGAGCCGTCGGCAAGCGCGAGTTTGTGATCGGTTTGGGCTTTGTCCACGGCTTCGACCGCTGCCTTCAAATCCGGTCGCGTGTCCAGAGCGATCTTCCGGAACTCGTCACGGGGCATGAGGTGGTCGTTAAAATCGAACGGACCGGTTACATCGAATTGTTCAACGGGAGTTCGGTCGTTCAGCAGGGTGAGTAACTGAATCTTAGCGGTCCGCAGATTAACTTCGGCGGTCTGCACGTCCGACTCATACTGCACCCGCTGCAGGTCCAATCGGTCGAGATCGATTTGGGCGATGTCGCCAGCACTGAAGCGATCTCTGCTGATCTGGAGCACGTGGTCGTAGTAGGCAAGGTTGTCCGTTGCCAACTCCAGCACCGCTTTGGCTTGCAGCGTTGACACAAATGCGCTGCGCAAGTTGAAGAGCAGAGTTCTCTCAAAGTCGGCATGACTCGACTCGGCAATCAGGGTCCCCTTTTTCACACTCTCCAGGCGTAACTCCCGCTTGCGCTGCCGTTCGTGCAGATAGCTAATGCTGGGCGACTCAAAAGTGCCCGCGAACGGCCGCCAGATGCCCTTATCAGGAGCGATTTGGGTCCCATCAGCCGACAGGGTGAACGTCGGGTTCGGCCGCAGGTAGGCGGTGATTTCCTGCGCCTTCGACTCGTCTACGCTCAGCTTGCCCGCCTGCAGAGTGGGGTTGCTCTGCTCGAACCGAGCGCGCACCTTTTCCCATGTCCAAGGCTCCTGTGCGGCCGCACGCCGCCCAAGACAGAGCAGAAGATACAGTGTCAGACAACGCAAATGGATCTTTCGCATTGCACCACTCCGTAGTCGGCGACGGCACTCTTCGCGACCGACAGCTGCCAGTGCTGCGATCTGCGAATGGCGAGGGAACGCAGCAACAATCCGTTTGGAAATTTAATGAGATCGCGCCGCTGATGACGGCGCAAAACGGCCTAAGACCTTAGGCCTCGGGAGGGGCCCGGTCATCGATGGCGCTGACTAGAGTTTGCCGGGGAAGAACGCGTAGATATTCAGAAACTGCTCCAAACGCATCGTTCTCAGGTCGGAACGAAGCCACGCGAGCCAGTCGCGCCGCCCCACCGCCGTCATAGCTACACATTGGAGACTTGACGCCTGGCGATTGTTTGACCGTGCGCTTGAAAGGCCCGGACTCTTCAATTTCGGCACTTATGGGATGCAGATCATCCGAAGCGGAGACCACCGGAAACAGCAAAGCCAGGAGGCAACCCAAAAGAACAAACGAACGAGAGCGATACTGCTTAACTGAACTCCGCGCGCACGCTGATTGGCGGCGCCAGATGAGAACGGCGGGCAGCGCCAACATCAGCCATAGAATGTTGAGAAGTAGTTCCATCCTTAGGGTGTTAATTCACGTTTCTTCCAAAGTTGCAGGAATTGTACCCGTAACTTTCGGAAGATGTCGAATCGAAATTTCAGCCTGCGACGGCGAGTCCGAGGCATTCGCAAGCCGTCAAGTCTCGTCTATCTGTCTTTGGAAACCCTTACAAGCTCTGCCAGCTCCTCCCAATGCCTCGGATGCGGGTGGCGTCGGCCCGCGCGAATGTCGCGAGCGTAGGGCTCGGATATTCGAAGAGCCGATGAAATCGCGGAAATAGTCACAGAAGCAAGCTTCGGGTTGAATCTTCGTTAGATACGTATTTTCATCAACTGTGGTTTGACTTCCGGAGTCGATCCAAACCTGAATCTCGACGCTGAGTCAAGACGTGTCGGTACGGTAACGATTAGAAATCCCTCCTAGGTAACCCTGGCTGCGCCGAGCGGATGGCTTGAAGTAGGTAGTTCGGGAAAATGAAGAGCTTCAATCGCTTACCTGGCAGCGGCCCGGAGGTGTGAAGGCCGAACAGGTTGCGAGCCCCGCCCTACCCTGCTCTCGGATGTGGTTACCGTTCTCATCAATACTGGTCTACGTCCAGAAGAGTGCAACCGCATGAACTGGGACTGGATTAATTGGGCTAATGGCCACAACGGCACCTTCATGGTCAATTGCGGAAAAACCAAAGCCGCCAGACGGCAGCTCTACATGACGGAAGCAGTCAGAGAGGTTCTCGAACGTCGTTGGGAAGCAGCGGGAAAGCCGATGGAGGGTTCGGTGTGGCCAGCCGCAACGAAGAGTGGTCACATCGAACCGAGTGCTCTGAAAAAGCAACATCGTAGAGCATTGGCTCTGTCCAGAGTCAGGCCGTTTGTCCTGTACTCACTACGCCATACTTTCTTGACCCGATTCGGAGCTGAGACCGGCAATCCATACAAGGTGAAGGATGCAGCAGGCCACAGCTCTATTGTGCAGTCGCAGCGGTATGTCCACCTATCCGCCGACTCTATTCAGGATGCGATGGAGCGTTTGGGTGGGTACAAAAATGGGTACAAGCCCCAAACACTCGGTACGAAGAAGAAAACAAAAAAGCCAGTAAACCGTGTACTTGCACCAGATAAATGGTGGGCAGTGCAGGACTCGAACCTGCGACCTCCTGCTTGTAAGGCAGGCGCTCTAACCAGCTGAGCTAACCGCCCGCTTCCGCGCGGATGCATCGCGGCGCGGTTTTCGGCATCCGCGAAAGAACTTCGCAAAACTCATGCTGAGGATACTGGACGCTTCCCTCTGCGGTCAAACAGCGCATTCGACTGGTTTGTGCGACTAGCCATCCCTCCAGAGACTTGATCATTGCAGAAGTCACAGGCTCGGCTGCTACACTTTCTTTGTGCGAATGCTGATCGTCAACGCCGATGATTTCGGTCTGAGCGCCGGAGTGAATCGAGCCATTGTGGAATGCCACAGCACTGGAGTCGTCTCGGCGGCGACGTTGATGGCCAGCGGCTCGGCATTTGCCGACGCGGTAACCGCGGCCCGGTCGGCGCCGAAGCTCTCGGTGGGATGCCACGTCGTACTGGTGAACGGCACACCGGTGTCACCACCAGAGGCGGTGGATACGTTGCTGGCCATTCGGTCGGCGGAGCCGGATAAGTTCTATTCCAGCCTTTCGGCCTTTGCCGCGCGCGCCATGTTGGGTGGCTTCGATCGCGATCAACTGGTGGCGGAAATCACTGCGCAGATCAGGAAACTGCAATCCACCGGGTTGCAGGTGACTCACCTGGACACGCACAAACATGCGCACATGTTTCCTGAGATTCTTGCAGCTTTGCTGAGAGCCGCGCGGATTTGCGGTGTCCGCGCGATCCGCAATCCGTTTGTTCCCTTGCAAGCGATGCCGGCGCGGCAATTCAAAGGCAAGCCGGATCTGTGGAAGAGGTACGGCCAGGTGCGCATGCTGCACACCTTCTCCAGGCAATTTCTCCAGCGGACCAAACGCGCTGGCCTGCTCGCACCCGACGGCGTAATCGGATTGATAGAGACCGGTTCGAACGATCGGCCCGGCGACAGTTCCAGCTACAGTTCCATGCTGCGCCAGACACTCGCCAACCTGCCGGAGGGAACGTGGGAGTTGGTCTGCCATCCCGGCTATAACGATGCTGACTTGCGCGCCTCCGGCACACGTTTGCTCGAATCGCGCGAGGAGGAGCGGCGGCTGTTGACTTCGGCAGAACTGCGGCAGTTTCTGGAGGAACAGAAGATCCGCGTAATCAGTTATCGGGAATTCGCGGAAATGTGCGCCGAGAAATCCGCAGAACATTCGCGGAAATCCGCCCCTGCTTGAGGATAGACATGCAGGGGAGGCGGTGCTTGGCTGATTACCGCACCCGTTCACTTTGTAATGCGGCGGAGCGCCTGAGGGCGGTATGATCGGATGGGGCGGATACGAGGAGACATGGCTGACCATCAAACCGAACCTCGGCTAACGGTGGACTTGCCGGTACGTATTTGGGGGATGAGCGCCGATGGCCGCCCCTTTTCTCAACATGCGCGCGCTTTAAATATCAGTTCAGAGGGGGCACTGATCTCAGGCGTCGAGAGCGAACTGAAAGTGGGCGACATGATCGGAGTGCAATGCGAGGAGAAAAAAACGCGCTGCACAGTGATCTGGGTAATGAACACCGGCCCCGCCAAGAAAAATCAAGTGGGAGTAAAGTTGCTCGCCGATCAGGAGTGCCCGTGGAAAAACTATCTGCCCCTCGACGGCGCGACGGTGACGATTCCTTACTCCAACCGGCGGCGTTGGCACCGGCATAAGATTTCCTTTCCCATTGAACTGCGCGACGAGCGTGTCAACGCGCCGACCCGCATTAATGCCACCGACGTGAGCGGCAATGGATGCTACGTCGAAAGCATGTCGCCTCTGCCGCTCGGAACCGTGCTGCGGGTGGATTTCTGGCTGGACTCGGAGCACGTCAATATCACGGCGGTGGTACGGACCTGCGACCCCGGCGTGGGCAATGGGATCGAGTTCACCGGTCTGCCCCTCGACGGCAAGTCGCGCATGCAGGGCTATCTGGACGCGATTGACCCTCAGATGGGACTCGCGCACCCCAAGCCAAAGGAACCCCCGGCCCGGTAAAGGGGCATCTGATTCTGGTGGCGGCGGTAGACACGGCAAGCGCCGTCTCTACACAGAAGGCTCGGCGTAGCGCGCGAGCACAATCGCGCGAATCAATCCACCCATCGTAAATTCGCGGGCCTCGATTGTGGCTGGCATTTGCAATTCACCGAGCGTCGCTGAAGTCACCGGCCCAATTGAAGCAAATTGGACACTCCTGAGTGAACCAGGCCTGATCTTGCCGAGCAGATCGGCAAAGTTTTTCGCGCTCGAGGAACTGGTGAAAGTCACGATGTGGGGACGGCGAGCGGCATTCTTCATCAGTTTTCGCAGACGCGCGCGGGATTTCTCGGGTACTACGGTTTCGTAGGCTTCGACCACGTCGACTTGCGCCCCGGACGCACGTAACTGCTCTGGAATCACGTCCCGCGCGACTTTGGCTCGTATGAGCACCACGCGTTTCCCGTTGACCTTATCGCGCAGTCCCTTTACTACCGACTCGGCGACGTACTCCTCGGGAACCATCTTGACCTTCAGGCCATGCTTCACGATCGCTTTCTTGGTTGCCGGCCCGATAGCAGCGATCTGGAGATGCTGAAGATTCTTGCGGGTGATGCGAACCTTCCTGAGGCGCTCCCACATCGCTTCGACACCATTGGCGCTGGTCAGAATGAGCCAGTCGTAGTTATGGATATTTTTCAGGGCATCGTCGAGCGGCCGGTAGGATTGCGGCTTTCGGATCTCAATAAACGGTATTTCGATGACTGACGCCCCCAGACTGCGCAGGCTGGCGGAAAGGCTGCCGGCCTGGTGGCGGGCGCGTCCGACAAGAATCCGGGTTCCGGCAAGGGGACGTTTTTCGTTGGGCTTGTGCATTCGTGAATAGTTCACGGTTCTCAGACTGATATTCCCGGTGACGGGTTAGGCTCCGGCCGCAAACAGCAGGTCCTTCGCTTCGCTCAGGATGACAAACTTCTGATTAGGCAATCCTTCACGGCTGTTGCGGCAATGCGAAGCCTTCGCCGTAAACTTCTTCGAGAATAACATCGCCACCTCGGCGCAGAAGCGTCTCACCGACTTCTTCGCCCAGCTTAATTGGGTCATCGCCCTCGCGGGTTTCGCGCAGCACTTTGGTTCCATCGGGATGGGCTACAAGCGCGTTCAAACGGATACGGCTTCCCTCGACTTCGGCGAAGGCTCCAATGGGAACCTGGCAGCCGCCGCCGAGTTTGTTGAGCAGAGCGCGTTCACAGGTAGTGGTGGCGCGGGCGGCAGCGTCATCAAGAAAGGCTAAGAGCGCCCGCGTTGCAGTGTCGCCGTTGCGAATTTCGATTCCCAAGGCACCTTGTCCGGCAGCGGGGGTCATCACCTCCGCTGGGATTACCTGACGCACCAGTTGCGTTTTGCCCAGACGGTTCAGCCCGGCAGCGGCCAGGATGATGGCATCGTAGTCGCCGGCTTCGAGCTTGCGCAGGCGCGTATCCACATTGCCGCGAAGCGGGTAAATCTGAAGGTCCGGACGAATCGCCTTCAACTGGGCCTGGCGGCGCAAGCTGCTGGTGCCGACATTCGCGCGCTGCGGCAAAGCTTCGACATCGGCGAACTTCACCGAACAAAAGACGTCGCGTGGATTTTCGCGGGTGGTGATGGCGGCAATCTCGAAATCGGACGATAGTTCCGTGGGCAAATCCTTCAAGCTGTGCACGGCGAGGTCAACCCGGTTCTCAACCAGGGCCTCCTCGATTTCCTTGGTGAACATGCCCTTGGTACCGACTTTGGCGAGCGCAACGTCGGTGATTTTATCGCCGGTAGTTTTGATGATCTCGAGCTCCACGGTATGACCTTGGGCGCGGAGCAGGTCGGAAATGTGATGAGCCTGCCAGAGAGCGAGTTGCGAGCCGCGAGAGCCGATGCGCAAGCGGGCCATCAGTTCTCTACCCCCGGTCCTCGGCTGGATTTCGAAGCCGTCGCCTCTTTTTCTTCATCGTGCCGGTTGAGATTAAACAGGCGACGTACAAGGTCGATGACGGTGGTGGACTCGGGATCTCGCGCCGCCGTTTTCAGGGTGCTGATCGGGGTGTGCATGATTTTGTTGACGATTCCCCGAGTCAGCGCTTCGACGGCAAGTTCCTGGTCGGTGGTCATGGAACCGAGGCGGCCGCGAACCCGATCTATCTCGGCCTGGCGAATCGTCTCCAGGTGGTCCTGCAAGCTGACGATGGTGGGAACCACATCGAGAGTCTGCAAGCGCGCCTGAAATTTGTCGACCTCGCCATTGACGATGGCTTCTGCCTTTTCGGCTTCCTTCTTGCGATCGGCGACGTGCGAAGAGACAGCTTGCTGCAGATCGTCAATGTCATAAACGAAAATGCCATCGAGTTCGTTAATCTCCGGGTCGACATCACGCGGAACCGCGATATCGATGAAGAACATGGGCTTGTTCTTGCGCCGCGCCATCAGCTTTTCGCCGTGTTCGCGCCGGAAAATGAAATGGGGGGAACCGGTCGAGGTAATTACGATGTCGGCGCGCTCACAGCTGTCATAAAGGCGGCTAAACTCTATCGCCTGTCCATCAAACTTTTGCGCCAGCCGGATGGCACGGTCGTAGGTGCGGTTGGCGACAAAAAGAGAGGAGGCACCGTGCGCGAGCAGATGCCGGGCGGCTAACTCGCTCATCTTTCCTGCGCCCACAAGATACACGCTCTTGCCGGCCAGGTTTCCGAAGATTTTTTCCGCCAGTTCGACGGCCACCGAAGCGATCGAAACCGACGACGATCCAACCGCGGTTTCGGTGCGGACGCGCTTGGCTACGGCAAACGCCCGGGTGAGCAACTGATCCAGTTGAGAACGCACTGCCCCAACGGCGCGGGCGGTGGCATAAGCTTCCTTGACCTGCCCCAGGATCTGGGGTTCGCCGACGACCATGGAATCGAGGCTGGCGGCAACGCGAAAAATGTGGCGGACGGCTTCATCCTCGCGAAATTCGTAGAGATGGCTTTCATACTGGTTGAGATCGGTTTCGAAATACTCGCGAAGAAATTCACGCAGGTCGCCGGCGCCATTCTTCATGTTCGCGATGAATTCGACGCGGTTGCAGGTGGAAACAATCATGCCCTCGGAAACGGCGGGATGCTCGGACAGTCTCTTGCAGGCCTCGGGCAAGCGCGATTCAGGAATGGCCAGGCGCTCCCGCACCTCGACCGGCGCGGTCTTGTGATTGACGCCGATGAGCTGGAATCTCATGACGCGATAAACCTGTGCATTCCGCTGAAGTAATTGGAAATCCAGGCCACGATGGCGGCGACGAAGGCCACACTGGCCAGCAGAGCAGCGCGGCGCCCACGCCATCCCGCATTCAGGCGCGTGAACACCATCAGCAGATACACCGCCCACATCAGGACGGAAAGCAGAATCTTGGGATCGACAAAATTAATGCGGCCGTAGGTGGATTCCGCGACCACGGATCCGGCAATCAGGCCCAGGGTCATGAAGGGGAATCCGAGCATGAGCGAGCGGTACCCGATGTCGTCAATCACCTGGAGAGCAGGCAGCCGCGAAAACATTCCACTCGCGCTCTTCGATTTCAGCGCGCGTTCCTGCATCAGGTACAGGATGCTGGCGCCAAAGCTGAGGAATAGCGCCGCGTATCCGGTAAAGATCATCAGGATATGCACGGCCAACCAGCCCTTTTTCACGACATCCGAGGCGAAGACCAGCGGTTGCTGACCCGTGGCGGCCACGAAGGTCAACAAAAACACCAAGGGGAAAACCACGATGCCGGGAGTCGTCGTCTTGTAGATCAGATAGGCAAGCATAAAGCCGATCATGATCAGGAAGGCCAGCAGCGATTCCGAGTTGTGCACCGAGGCCGAAGCAAGCTGGCCGTTTTCGACGACGGCTTCGGTCAAGCGAAACTAGGTGAAACACCATGCCGAGGTAAGAGGCATGGAGCGCGACTTTGCTGAGGATTTCCGAGGTGCGAGTAAGCGCGACCAGCGCATAGAGCAGTCCCGCAGCGTAACAAACCAGCGCAACGCGCAGCCAGACCAAAGTCATCATCTCTTTTTGGTGCTTCCACAGGACGGTTTCGTACTTCCCCACCCCGCCTGGGTGATTATAGTTTGCCGGGCGGAGCGGTGCGGGGGAAACGGAGGCTGTCACAGGTAAATGTGACGTGGGTCACAAGGCCAAACCACGCTGCTGCGGTTTCAGGGCAGCACTTCGTAGTTGGTCATCATGCCGCCTTTCATGTGGTCGCTGAGATGGCAGTGGAACATCCAGGTGCCAACGTTATCCGGGATCATATCCGCGACAGCGAATTGTGCCGACCCTAGTGACAGAATGTCGGTGCGGTGCTTGTCAATGGTCACGACATTGCCGTGCCAGTGCGGGGTGTGGAAGTTAAAGCCATCTCCCATCGTCATGAGGTACCAGCGCACGTGCTCACCCTTGTGCATCTGCATGGGCGGATTGTTTCCGAAGATGTATCCGTTGATGGTGAACTTGTGGTTGACCAGGGCAAAGCCGCTGCCCATCGTCAAGTCGGCATTGCCGTCGTCGTCTGCGGGATTCAATTCCAGCTTTTTGACCGACTTCGGATCGCCGGCGTAGGTATCGATATTGTGTTGAAAGTAGTGGCTCTGGTTCTCATCGATGATCATGAACAGCGCGAACATTTCGCGGTCTACATCGCGGGGACTGCCATCGGGCCGCGCCTTTCCTTTGGCGGTAATGACGATCGGGCCAATCAGCCCGGCGTTCACGTCCTTCGGCTCATAGTTATGCGAGTGGTAGAGCCAGATGAGGGAACTGCCGTCGTCGGGACCGGGACCGGCGCGTTCGGGAACGTCCCAGGTGTACTTGTGGGTGTGGCCGGGGGCGACCAGGCCGGTGGATTCCGGCGTCATGCCGGCGTATGGCGCGCCTTCGGAGTCTTTCTTGTAGGACACCCCATGCGGATGCATGCTATAGGGTTGGGTAGCGTTGTTGCGGAAGAGAATCTCGATGGTGTCGCCCACCTCGGCGCGAATCAACGGACCGAGCATGCCCATGTGCTCATATTCGGCCGGACGGGGTTTCAGGGTCTGAAAGGTGGCATCAGTGTATTCGCGATAGATGGCTTTGCGGTACACCTGACCGATACGGTCTTTGCCTTTCTCGACAAAGATCCCGGTGAATTTGTCGAAGGGCTTCCCGGTCATGTGGTCCATGTTCATTGGCGCGTAGTCCCACTCGACCTCATCGGCCGAAATGTAATAAGTACGCGTCTTGCCGGCAGATTTGTGAGCCCGGGCCTGCTGCGCGGCACAGGGCAGGGTCGCTAGACAGAAGACGAGGAAACAGAAGCGCAGGATCGGAGCTCTCATACTTGGTTATCCCCTAAAGTTCATCAGACAGAATCATTCCATGGCGAGGGCAAACGCTCGCTCTTTTGTCCAGCAGGAGCTTATTTCTTCGGACGCGACTCAGGCGGCACCAACCCGGCGGATCGGTAGTAAACCGTCAACTGGCCGTAGATCTCTCCCGAATGCTCGACGAAGCCGTAGGCGAAATCGCTGATTCGAGTCTGTTCATTACTGAATGGGTCCACGACCAGGTCCGACATGCCCTTATCGCCTTTCGCCTTGATCGCCGCCGCCCCGTCCGCAAATGACTTCTTGACGAACGCGACTACAGCGGCCTTGTCTTTGAACTCACTGCGCTTCGGATCTTCCTCCGAGGGTGGCTTCTGGCCAACCACCGCATTGGTAAAGAAGTAATTCGCCTCGGCAGCGTGGATCAGCCTTTCGGCGAAGCTGCGGACTGCGGCAGTGGGCTTGAAGTCGTATTTGTCTTCGGGAAAATCTTCCGCCATCGCGATCAGTTTGCGTCCGATGTCATTCCACTGCGCGAGCACAGCGTCGGACGCGCTCGGCGCCGGCTTTGGCGCCGCGTCTTTTTTCGGCATTTCCTGGGCGTATGCCGGCGTTACCACAATACCGGCGGCAAGAATCACTACAGCGAGCCAACCAGCTCTATCTATACTCATTGGCGTATCCCTCCACCCCATTCGCGGTGGTGCATGTTACAACAGTTTGCCCCACAAAAAAACCGATTATTTCGAGTGACATTCAGGATGTAACGAGGGAGGCAACCTATTTTTTCGGCTGGCCAGCGGACTGGACGATCACGACCCCGATTTGCGTCGCGAGTCTACTCCACGCCTAACGTTGCCAGCGATTCCTCCAGAAACTGCAAGTTAATCTGCAGTTGGCGGCCTTGCGCCTGCATGTTCTCCAGTTCGTCGAAGGCACGGAACAGACGCATCTTGATGGCGGCGTACTGCTCCGAATCGGAGAGTGGACGACCGTGAGATTCAGCCCAGACGGCAACTACCCGGTGGGTAAGAAAGACACTCACAGCATAGGTCAGCTTGCGGTCAGACGTGACGTCGAAGATGTACTCGTTGGCCGCAGCCTCCGGCGAAGGGCGCTTTCCGACGAAGTAGTACTGATAGACGTAGCCTTGGGATCCAGTGTAGGTTTTGAGGCGACGGATGGTCATAGGGCTGCTCGCTGTTCGTCGTTCGCTCCTCGCTGATCGTCGTTCGGGATGATGAGCCAGAAGCGAACAGCGAACGACGAATAGCTACTTACTGCTGTTCCCCGGCGAAACCACCCTCCCATATTCACTGGCGCGGGCGATGCGATCGAACATGCGCCAGGCAGCGAGCGAGATGTTGCTGATGGCCTCTTCTCCGTCACGCTCGCGATGCAGGTAGGTCGTCATGACGCAGAGCACATACGGCCGCTTGTCGACGAAGATCACACCCGAATCGTTGCGCACGCCTTCGAGCTCGCCGGGCTTGTTGGCGATCTTCAAATCGTCGGGGAGATCGCGCGGGATGAAACTGTCTTTGTGGGTTGAGAGGACTTTGAAGAAATCGTCAGTCATCTCCTTGTTCAGGATCTGGCCGCGGTAGAGGGCCTCCAGCAGCTTCGACATCTCGCTGGGCGTAGAGACATTTTCCCGGCCTTCGGCGGCGGCTTTGACATCCATCATTTTGCGGCGGAGACGGGTATCGCGCAGCCCTTGCGCGTTCAGGAAGGCATTGACGTTCTCCATGCCGACGCGGTCGATGAGGACGTTAGTGGCGGAGTTGTCGCTGACGGCGACCATCATCGTCGCGAGATCGCGCAGCGTGATCCGGGTGACGCCGGGCGTGAGGCCGCCCATGATGTCGCTGTCCTGGACCAGATCGGCGGCGTTGACGGTGTAAAGATCGGTGAGTCTCAGCTTACCTTGCTGGACTTGCCGGTAAAGTTCGGCGAGAACGCAGATCTTGATGGAACTGGCCTGCGGGAAAACGTCGTTAGCGTGCAGCAGGTATTTGTGGCCGTCGGTGAGATCGACGATGGCTATTCCCATGACTCCGTCGAGATCGCGGTCCACATCAAGAATAGATTTTTCAAGCTTGGTCCAGAGGACTTGCTGTTTCTCGCTGAGAGGCGGTGATGAAGTTTGAGCGAACGCGGCCGGACCTACACAGAAACAAACACAGGCTAAGGTCAGCATGGCGGCGATTATTTTATGAGGCATCGGTTTTCAGGGCTCCGGTATTCGTGGCATGGACTTTACCTATGGATTAGATTCTTGCCTCGCGGAGGCGTTTGACGGCCGTCTCGGAGGCGACGGGAGAATAATAGGTCTCTTTGAAAGTGTAGGACCTGGCCTTGGCCTCAAGAATGGGCAGAATCTCGATGTGCCAGTGGTAATCCTCATCCAGCGTTTTCCAGTATCCGAGAGTTGCTGAAGGATGCTGGCTGTTGGGCGAGGTGTGGAGCACCATGTGAAAGGACTCGGTAACGGTGCGAATGCGTTGCAGGGTACGCCGCATGAGGGCTGCTAGATCGGTGACGCTGCCCACACGCGACGATCCGGAGCGCTCAAACGAAGATTCATGGCTGCGGGGCATGATCCAGGTTTCGTACGGGACGCGCGGAGCATATGGGCAGAAGGCCACGTAGTCCCCGCGAATTTCGACGATGCGCAGGCCCTGGCGCTCCTCCTGCGCCAGAATGTCGCAGAAAACGCAGCGCTCTTTGGTCTCGAAGTAGTCGCGTCCGGCGCGTAGTTCGTAGAGGACGCGGCGCGGCACGAAAGTGGTCGCGGTGAGCTGGGACGTGGGGTGCTCGAATTCCTGCCCGGCGCCCTCGCCGTGATTTTTGAAAATGCTGATGTATTTGAGGCGGGTGTCGCGCTTCAGATCCTGAATCCGCTGCGCGGCCAGACGCAGAAACTGTTCCACTTCGAGGTCACTGGCATTCCAGAGATGGCCATCGTGACGTGGATTCTCGAGCAGGACTTCGTGAGCGCCGACCGATCCCATGCGGTCGTAAAGGCCATCGCCACGGCGGGCCGCCTCGCCTTCGATGTGGTAGAGCGCATGCGGATGGACGACCGAGCGCGCCGACCATGCGCCACCATCCACGCCCGGCAGGTTGGCGATGACTTGCCCGGGCCCGGCTGACGGACCGCAAAAACGGCAGGCTTCGGAGCGTGGTGTGGGCTCGATGACATCGTCGCCGGTGATCACCCAGGAACGCGTGATGGGATCTTTGCGGAGTTCCATGGCGTAAGGAGAACAAAAGAATTTGTAATTTGCAATTGGTGATTTGTAATTTCGGACTCGTTCCACCGCCGAATTGCAAATTAGCAAATTACACATTACAAATTACAAATCACCCATTCCCCCATGTCCGAGCCCTCGACGCCGCTGATGCGGCAGTATGCCGCCATCAAGAAAGAGCATCCCAACGCTCTGCTGTTCTTCCGCCTGGGGGATTTCTACGAACTCTTTTTTGACGATGCCGTGCTGGCCGCCCGCGAATTGCAAATCACGCTGACCTCCCGCAACAAAGAAAAAGGTGTGGCCATCCCCATGTGTGGGGTGCCTTACCACGCCGCCGAGGGCTACATCGCAAAGCTGATTCGGCGCGGGTTCAAGGTCGCCGTCTGCGAGCAGGTGGAAGACCCACGCTTGGCGAAGAAGTTAGTCCGGCGCGAGGTGACGCGCGTCGTCACGCCCGGCACGGCAGCCGATTCGTCGTTGAACGCCGAGGAGAACAACTTCCTGGCGGCGGTGGCGACAGTCGGGGATCGGGTTGGTTTTGCGGCGCTGGATCTTTCGACCGGCGAGTTTCGGGCAACCGAGTTCGAAGGCGAGTCGGCCGGACGACGTATTCAAGAAGAACTTGAACAATTACGGCCAAAAGAGATGCTGTATGGGTCTTCCGCGCCTCTTTTCGAAGAGAGAACTGGTGGAGCGATGGGCGTCCTCGCCCGTCCCCACACAGTCGCAAGTCTCCCCACGGGCACAGCGCCCGTCGCTCGGATTTCCGGTGGCGGCTGGGCAGAGACTCCTTTGGACGATTGGATCTTTGCTCCCGACCACGCTATTCCGCTTCTGGAGAATCACTTCGGCGTGCTCTCGCTGGAGGGCTTCGGGTTGGCGGGCAAGCGGGCGGCGGCCTCGGCGGCCGGAGCGATCCTGTATTACATCCGGTCAACCCAGCGCGGCACGCTCGATCATGTGGACCGCATCGGCTTCTACGAGCGCCAGAATTGCCTGGTGCTCGACGCGGTCACGGTGCGCAACCTGGAACTGATCGAGCCGCTATTCGCTGGGACGGATGCCGGGGTGACTTTGTTCCGCTGCCTGGATGCGACCGTAACGCCGATGGGCAAGCGCTTGCTGCGGACATGGATGTTGCGCCCATCTTTGGATCGGCCCGAGATCGAGGGCAGGCTGGATGCGGTTGAGGTGCAGGTCAAAGACACGGTGCGGCGAGAAGAATTGCGGCGGTCGCTCGATGGGATTCTGGACCTGGAACGTTTGTTGAGCCGGGTCACGCTGGAAACGGCGAATCCGCGGGACGTGCTGGCTCTGGCCGCATCGCTCGGAAGAATTCCCAAAGGTGCGAACGGTGTTGGCCGGGCTGTCATGCGTCGCGGCTGGGCGCGCTGCATCGGATTGATCGACGAACTGGGCGACCTGCGGGAGAAGATTGACAGCACGCTGGTTCCAGAGCCGCCGCTCACGCTGAGCGATGGCGGAGTCATCGCCGCCGGCGTCGACAAAGATCTCGACGAACTGCGCGACCTGAGCCGCAATTCGAAGCAATACCTGGCACAGGTTGAGCAGCGGGAACGCGAGCGAACGGGGATCGGGTCGCTCAAGGTGAAGTTCAATTCCATCTTTGGCTACTACATTGAGATTTCGAAGGCGAACCTGCACCACGCGCCCGCCGACTACGAACGCAAGCAGACGCTGGTGAATGCCGAGCGCTTCACGACTCCGGAGCTGAAGGAATATGAGTCGAAGATTCTCGATGCCCAGGAGAAGATTGTCGAAATCGAGCGGCGGTTGTTTGCCGAGTTGCGTTCTGCCATTGCGGCCGAGGCCAAGCGCATCCGGCAGACGGCGCTGGCACTTGCTGAAGTGGATGTCCTCGGTTGCCTGGCGCACATTGCCGCGCTGCGGAATTACTGCCGGCCCCAGTTCGATCAAAAGCCCGACGAAGCCGAAAAGACCGAGGACGTGGGCGATCTGGAAATTGTCGAAGGACGGCATCCGGTAATCGAACTGCAGGAACTGGCGGGGAGCGACCGCTTCATCCCGAACGATCTGTTTCTGGACTCTTCGGCCCACAACATCGTGGTGCTGACCGGGCCGAACATGGGAGGCAAGAGCACCTATCTGCGGCAGGCGGCGCTGATCGTGATCATGGCGCAGATGGGCTCGTTTGTTCCGGCGCGCGCCGTGCGCCTGGGCATTGTGGACCGCGTCTTCACGCGCATTGGCGCGAGCGACAACGTGGCTCGCGGACGCTCGACGTTTATGGTCGAGATGACGGAGACGGCGGCGATTCTGCACACGGCGACGGCGCGGTCGCTGATCTTGTTAGACGAAGTCGGGCGCGGCACTTCCACCTATGACGGGCTGGCGATCGCCTGGGCCGCCGTCGAGTATCTGCATGCGCGCGTGCGGGCTAAGACTCTGTTCGCCACGCACTATTTCGAGCTGACCGAATTGGCGGAGCAATTGAGTGGCGTGAAGAACTATCACGTGTCGGTCAAAGAGACTGGCGGGAGCGTAGTTTTTCTGCGCCGGGTCGAACCGGGAGCGGCCGACCGCAGCTACGGCATCGAAGTCGCAAAGCTGGCGGGATTGCCCAATGAAGTCGTGGTCCGCGCGCGCGAGGTGCTGGCCGAGCATGAATCGTCCGAGCACCGGCTTTCGGGACATCTGACGCCGGGCAGTTCCACAGAACCGGAGCGTCCGACGCAGCTGACCATCTTCACGCCGCTCTCGCAGCCGGTGCTGGAAAAGCTTCGCGAAGTGGATTTGAACCGGCTGACGCCGCTGGAGGCGCTAAACTTGCTGGCGGAGTTGAAGAAGGAAATCTAACCGCCGAGACGCGGAGTACGCCGAGCAAGGTCTTTAGTCGTTCGCAAATCATACGTCAGTAGGCATAACAGAGAATGAGCCAGAAAACTACGTGGTGGCGCAGTTGGGAGATCACGGTCGACAGCAACTGGATCATGACGATCGGTATGGTTCTGCTTTTTGCGTTTATTCTTTTCCTCTTGGGCTGGAGCATCCGAGACCTTTTGTTCGATAAGGTCGACTACAGAGCCTTGCGAGGTGCTCGCCATGGATGGCTTGATGCGCTCACCTACGTGCTCGGGGCCACCTATTCTTTCGTGTTTGCATATTCGTTCCCGGGAAAACATCTAAAGGTCGCCTTCTCGTTGCTGGCAACCGAATACACGGTTCGCTTCGCCATAGAATATCTCCATGTTGCGGCCAGCGTGCATCACTCTGCTGCGGTCGCAGGCTCCATTGCCCGTCAAGTTGCATTCACAATAATTCTTGTTGCGATTATTCAATGGTTCAGATCTGTGGTCCGCTGGTTTTCACCACCTAATCCCGAAGTCTCTGGCTCCTGACGCGCATGAACATCGGCCAACTCCTGATCATCGGCTTCGACGGGACTGCGATGTCCTCGCGGCTCGCTTCCCTGCTCGCGAAGATTCAGCCGGCAGGTGTGATTCTGTTTGCCCGCAACATCACCGGGGCTGGGCAGACGCACGCTCTTCTGCGCGAATGCCAGAAAGTGCGTGGCGACGCCGCTTTTCACTTGCGTGGACCTTGAAGGCGGCACGGTGGACCGTTTCCGCAATGTGATCGGTTCGGCGCCTTCTCCGGCAGAGGTTTTTGCCACGGGCAGCCGCGCGCTTTTTCGCAAGCACGGGCGCGTGATCGGCGAAAACTGCCGCGCTCTCGGCTTCAACGTCGATTTTGCCCCGGTGCTCGACTTGGCCTACGAGGCTTCGCGTTCGGTGATGAGTTCGCGGGCAGTTTCGGACGATCCGAAGCAGGTGGTGGCTTACGCGCGCGAATTTCTGCGCGGGTTGCGCGATGCCGGCGTGCTCGGCTGCGGCAAACATTTCCCTGGACTGGGCGAGGCTACGCTCGATACGCATCATGAACTCCCCAGCGTCGAGAAGTCGCTGCGCAAATTGTGGGAGGAGGATCTGGTTCCCTATCGTTCGTTATCGACATCCCGGCGCCGCGAATTGCCGATGGTCATGGTTTCGCACGCGGCCTATCCCAAGGTGACAGGAGACAGAACTCCCGCATCCTTGTCGAAAAAGTGGATCACCGGCATTCTGCGCAAGAGAATCCGGTACAGCGGACTCATCGTCTCGGACGACATGGAGATGGGAGCTGTCCTCAAATTTGCGCCCATCGAGCAAGCGGTGGTGCAGCACATCCGTGCCGGCGGAGACCTGGCGCTGATTTGCCACAAGGAAGAGATGGTTGTTCGTGGCGTACGAAGCTCTGGTTCACGAAGCAGAGCGCGATCGTAGATTCGTTCAGACGAGTACGGGAATCGGCGCGGCGTGTGCTGGCGTTCAAGAAGAAGTATCTGCCGCGGCGTCGCACTGCCTCTCCCTCTTCCGCACGAGTTGAGAAGCTGACGCGCCAACTGTGGGAATTCGGAGAAGAAATCCGGATGGCTACACTCGCTCGCGAGGAACCCGCATGAGCATGATTGTTGCCGGCGTGATGAGCGGGACTTCGGCAGACGGGATCAATGTGGCGCTGGTGCGGGTGTTGGCCGACACCGGACGGGCGAGACGCCCGTCCCCACACAAGACTTTCACGCTTCTTGGTCACGAGGAGTACCCGTTTCCCGCTCCAGTTCGACGCACGATCCTCGAAATGATGAACGCCGAATTGGCCCGCGTTGCCGATCTCTCGCGACTGAACTTTCTTCTCGGCGAACTATACGCGGAGGCGGTGGCAAAAGCGGCGCGCAAGCACCGCGTGAAACTTGACCTGGTGGGATGCCATGGACAGACCCTCTATCACCAGGGAGTGGCCGCGCGATTTCTTGGGCGAAAATTGGCGGCAACCTGGCAAACGGGGGAAGGTGCGGTGATCGCGGCGCGGCTGGGGGTTCCGGTGGTCTCTGATTTTCGTCCGGCGGATATGGCAGCCGGAGGGAAAGGCGCGCCACTGGTACCGTTCGTCGACTTCCTTTTGTACTGTGATCAACGCGTAAATCGCATCGCCCAGAACATCGGCGGCATTGCGAATCTGACGGCGATTCCGGCGGGCGCGTCGCTCGGGCAAGTGCTTGCTTTTGATACCGGCCCCGGCAACATGGTGATCGATGCCGTGGTGGAAAACCTTTTCGGCAAACGCTATGACCGCGACGGCAGGATCGCGGCCTCGGGACGCGTACTGGATGGTGTGATTGCGCGGCTGTTGCGGGCGCCCTTTTTCCGCCAGAAGCCTCCGCGAACAGCGGGGCGCGAGGAGTTTGGCCGGGAATACGCCAGCCGATTTCTTGAGATCTGCCGCGGGGCCGGCAAATCCGACATGGTAGCGACGGCAACGGCTTTGACGGCGCGATCGATCGCGGGCGCTATCCAGCACTTCGTGCTGCCGCGCCTTGGCTCAACTCGAAAGCAGGCTGGTCACGCGATGATTGTCTCGGGCGGAGGCGTAAAGAATCCGACGCTGATGGCCATGCTGCGCAATGAGATCACCCCACTGGGGATCGAGCTGCGTTTCTCGGACGAATTTGGCCTGCCGGCGGAAGCGAAGGAAGCAGTGGCGTTTGCCCTGCTCGCGCAGGAGACGTGGCATCGGCGGCCGTCGAATGTCCCGTCGGCTACGGGAGCGAAACGGGCGGCGATCCTGGGAAAGATTTCGTATGCGTAAGGCTGGAGCACGGGAGCAGGCAAACAGCAGGTCCTTCGCTCCGCTCAGGATGACAACTTCTTCTAGATTAATGATTCTATTTTTGTTCCTTCCCGGGTTGCTCCTTCCTCTCCTCTCCTGCTCCCAGCCTCCAGATCCGAATACGCTGGTGATGATTATTGAGAGCAGCCCGACGAATCTCGACCCGCGAGTGGGGATTGATGCGCAATCGGAGCGCATTGGCGAACTCATTTTCGACGCGCTGCTGACGCGCGACGAGCACTTGAATGTTGCACCCTGGGCTGGCGGAACGCTGGGAGATTCCAGATCCCCTGACCTACGTCTTCCAATTGCATCACGGCGTAACTTTTCACGATGGGCGGCCGCTCACTTCCCGCGACGTGAAGTGGACGTTCGACTCCCTGCTCCAGGGAAAGATTCGCAGTACGAAGTCGGCGGCTTACCGTTTTGTAGATCACATCGACGCTCCCGACGACTTCACCGTGGTATTCCATCTGAAGGAACCGAACGCCACCTTGCTGTGGAATCTCTCGGAGGGAGCGATTGGGATTGTGCCTTATGGCTCGCTCGAGGAGATCACGCGGGATCCGATCGGGTCGGGACCCTTCAAATTTGTGAGCGCGGAACAGGACAAGGAGGTCGTTGTCGAGCGCAACGACAACTACTGGGGGACAAAAGCGCGGCTGGCCAGGGTGCGCTTCATCGTCGTGCCCGATGCGACGACGCGGGCTCTGGAATTGCGTAAGGGGAGCGCCGATGCCGCGATCAACGCATTTACTTCCGACACCATCGTGGCCTTACGGCGTGAGCCAACTTTGCAGGTGGAGCGCGCGCCGGGCACGGTGCTTTCCTATCTTGCATTTAACTTGCGCGATCCTACCTTGCGAGATGTTCGGGTTCGGCAGGCGATCGCCTATGCCATCGACCGCGGGCCCCTTCTCGAATACATCTGGCGCGGGTTTGCGCAACCGGCTCTGAGCGTGCTCCCGCCGCAAAGCTGGGCCTATGACTCGGACGTGGCGGCCTACCCGCACAATCCTGAAAAGGCTCGCCAGTTGCTCGATGCCGCCGGGTACGAGGCTCACGACGGCGTTCGCTTTCACCTCACGATGAAAACGTCCACCGAGGAGTCCACGCGTCTTCTGGCGGCGGTGTTGCAGCAGCAATTGCGGGATGTGGGCATTGCGCTCGACATTCGCACCTTCGAGTTCGCTACATTTTTTGCCGACGTCACCAGCGGCGCTTTCCAGCTCTATTCGTTGCGCTGGATCGGCGGCAACGAAGATCCGGATATTTTCGAGTATTCCTTCCACTCCAACCGATTCCCGCCGAAAGGCGCAAACCGCGGTTTTTATTCCAATCCGCGGGTTGATAGTTTGATCGATGAGGCGCGCCGCCAGACCGATCAAAATGTCCGCAAGCGGCTATATGCTGCAGTTCAGGAAGTGCTGGCGAAAGATGAGCCGTATATAAACCTGTGGTATTTCGATAACGTGCTGGTGCATACACGGCGCGTGCGGAAGGCGACCTTGAATCCATCGGGAAACTACGACTTTCTGAAAACGGCTGAGATCAGCACCCAGTAGCCAGTGGTCAGCGTGATAGTATCAACGCGACTTTCATGCGTGTCTACCATCGAAGATCTTGAAAATTCTTTTCATCGGTGACATTTTCGGACGCCCCGGGCGGACGATCGTAAAGGATCGCCTGCCTGAATTGCGCAAGCAGTACGCCGTCGATCTGGTCATCGCCAACTGCGAAAACGCTGCGGCTGGATTTGGAATCACGCCCTCGCTGGCCGAAGAACTCTTCGATCTTGGCATTGACGTTATGACCACCGGAAATCACGTCTGGGACAAGCGCGAAATCATCGAATATTTCCAGATGGCGGATGGCAATCCGCACAGTCCGGCGCGCCGGTTATTGCGGCCGGCAAATTTTTCGCAGGGTCTGCCGGGTTGGGGAGTGTACGAAGGCCAGAAAAACGGCGTCGGGTATGCTGTCGTGAATCTTCAAGGTCGGGTTTTCATGGGCTCGTCCGACGATCCCTTTCGCTACGCGGATCGGCTTCTGGAACAGATCAAGTCGAAGATCGTGTTTGTGGACTTCCATGCCGAGGCGACTTCCGAAAAGGTTTCCTTCGGATGGTATCTCGACGGGCGAGTCACCGCCGTGGTGGGCACGCACACCCACATTCCTACCGCCGATGAGATCGTCCTGCCCAAGGGCACTGCCTACATCACCGACGTCGGCATGACCGGCCCCTACGACAGCGTCATTGGGGTGAAAAAAGAATTAGTGATCGAGAGGTTTCTGAGCGGGATGCCGGCGCGCTTCGAACCGGCGAACGGCGACGTCCGACTGTGCGCGGTGGTGGTTGAGTGCAATGACCAGACGGGCCGCGCTACGCGGATGGAACGGCTGATGCTGCGGTGAGCCCGACTTGTTCCCCGTTACGACCGTAGTTCCTAACCCAGGTTTTCGCTTGCAAGACATCGCCAGCCGGGCATTCTATAGTAAGTACCATGCGATGGTTGCCAGCAGGAGTTTCTTTGTTGCTTGCCGGAGTCTGTCTGGCGACAGACACTCACCCGGCCGCTGCGCCATCGCTCTGCTCCAATTCCCCAGGTGCGTCGGCGTGCCAGGGGCCGGCTAAAGACCTGAAGGCCGCGCGCCAAGCTTTCGCTCGCGGCCTCAAGCTCGAAAAATCGCAGAATCTGGACGAGGCTTTCTACGAATTCGAGGAAGCTGCTCGCCTGGTTCCGCAGAACGTGGAGTACCTGACCGCGCGGGAGATGACGCGACAACATCTCGCTGGGCTCCATCTGGAACGCGGAAACGACGACTTGCTCGCTGGTCGGCAAGTGGAGGCGCTGGCCGAGTTTCGCGAAGCACTGAACCTCGATCCGCAGAACGAATTTGCTCAACAGCGCATAGGCGACGCCGTGGGGCCGGTGCCGGTGCACACCGCAAGCCCGCCGCAAATCGTCGCCAGCAGCGGACGCGCTCACCGCCAAACCGATCGACGGACGCCATGACATTCACTACCGCGGCGATTCGCGTGGCCTGCTCACCGCCGTCGCCTCGAGCTACGGGCTCACTGTCGTCTTCGACGAGAACTTCCCCAGCCGCCGCGTGAACTTCGATATTGAGAATGCCGATTTCGCGACCGCCATGCGGGCCGCCTCCGCGGTCACCAAGAGCTTCAGCGTCGCGCTCGAAGACACAGTTCTTCTTGCCGCCCTTGACAATCCCGAGAACCACCGCCTCTACGACCGCATGGGCATGCGCTCGTTTTACATTCCGGGCAGCAATTCCACGCAGGAATTGAACGACCTGATGAACTCGCTGCGGACGCTTTTTGAATTCAAGTTCGCGAGCCTCAACGCCGCCTCCAGCACGATCACGCTGCGCGGACCGCAGGCCTCGTTGGAAGCTGCAACCCAGTTTCTCGGACAGCTCGATAGCGACCGGCCGGAGGTAATGCTCGATCTGAAAGTTTTCCAGGTGAGCCACACCTACATGCGTAATATCGGGCTGCACGTCCCGAATACTTTCAATCTCTTCAACATTCCGGCGGCGGCACTGGCGGCTGTGGGCGGACAAAACCTTCAGGACCTGATCAACCAACTGGTTTCCTCAGGCGGCATCAACCAGGCCGGCAATCAGACCATCTCCGCCCTCCTCGCGCAATTGCAGGGCCAGCAGAATTCAATTTTCAGCCAGCCGCTCGCCACCTTCGGCGGTGGGCTCACGTTCATGGGGCTCAGTCTCGATCAATTATCCGCCGTGCTTTCTTTGAACGAGAGTTCGGTCCGGTCGCTCGATCACGTCCAACTGCGCGCTTCCCAGGAAAAGGACGCCACGTTTAAGCTGGGATCGCGTTATCCCATCCTCAACGCCAGCTTTGCGCCAATCTATAACAATTCGGCCATCGCGCAGGTGATCGGGAACCAGTCGTTCACCGCACCCTTTCCTTCCGTCAACTATGAGGATGTCGGACTCACGCTCAAGGCGAAACCGCGGATTCACGGCAATTCCGACGTGGCCCTCGAATTGGAGATAGAATTCCGCACCTTGGGAACTACAAACACAAATGGCATGCCAGACATTCTGAATCGCGAGTACAAGGGAGGAATCCTGCTCAAGGAAGGTGAACCCGCGGTCGTGGCCGGAATGATCACCGAGTCCGACCAGAAGAGCCTGAGCGGCTTGCCTGTATTCTCCAAGATCCCGGGACTTGGCGCCCTCACATCGCAGAGGTCAAAGCAAGAGGAGGACGACGAGTTACTGATCCTGATCACGCCCTACGTTATTCGCAGCCCCCAGCACAGCGAAGCGCCGGAAATCTGGATGAGCAAGTGAATCGGGTCATTGAGTCATTGAAGCATTGAATGATTGAAAGGCTCGGCCTTTGGTTTTCAATGACTAAGTGACTCAATGATTCAATGGCCCAATCTACTTGGCGTCTTTCGCCTGACTCGCCTGGAAATCCACAATTTTCTTCAAAACATCAACCGGCGCCCCTCCGGGCAGGTTACGACCATTGATGAAAAGAGTCGGAGTGCTGTTCACGCCGACCGACTTTCCCAATGCAACCGAGGCTTCGACTCTGGCCTTGGTATCCGGCTTGGCGGCGCAGGTAGCGATCTCGTCGCCGTTCGCGCCCGAGGCGGTGGCGATGGCTTTCAGCTTTTCATCGGCGTTGGCTTCGGTGATATTGGCCTGCTCTTCAAACGTCTTCTGAATGAACTTCCAAACCGCGTCATTGGAAGCACGTCCCACGCAATCGACATACTCCGCCGCCTTTTCCGCCCAGTTGTGCAGCGGCAGCGGAAAATTCTGGAAAACAAAGTGGGCGTCGGGTTCCTGCGCCAGCAACTGTTCAATTGCCGGCGCGGCCTTCTGACAGTGCGGGCACTGCATATCGCTGAACTCGACAATCGTCACCGGAGCTTTCGCCGGTCCTCTGGCGGGGCCGTTCACTCCTTTTTCCAGCTTAGCGCGGGCATCGTCAAATGGCTTGGCGCCGAAGGGCAGGATGTCGCCCGTAATTGCGTGTTTGCCGTCCGCGCTCACCAGCAACCGGTTCGGGTTCGAGCCCTGCGGGTTCGTGACAACCACCGAGACCTCCGCCAGTCCTGGTATCTCGGACGGACGAATTTCGTTCACCTTCCACGTGATGGTGGCATCGTAGCCGAACATCTGGAACAGGAATGAGTTGACCGTGTCTTCGCTGGGCAGAACCGTCTTGCTTTCGCCGGAGGCCGAAGCGACCGCTGGTTTGGCTGACGGTCTGGTCTGGAGAGTGGGTTTGGTTTGAGCGCTGGCGATGCCGGACAACAGAAGAGCCGCAAGCAGTGTGCGATGGATGCGTGTCATAGGATTGGAATCCGATTGTTACAAAATCCGGCGTTGTTGTCATTCTCCGCTTCGACTTGTCATCCTGAGCAAAGCGAAGGACCTGCTGTCTGGTGCGCTAAGAAAAAAACAGGCCCTTCGCTTCGCTCAGGATGACAACCAATAGAAATGGAAAGGCACAAGTCGCAGTAACTTGTTCTAGACCTCTGCCTTAGCCGCGATGGGGAATCTCCGCCCATAGCCGAACGCCTTGGCGGAGATCTTGATTCCAGGGGCTGCCTGTTGCCGCTTGTACTCACTGCGTTCCACCATCCGGATCACGCGCTGCACGAGACCTAAGTCAAAATTGTGGGCGCGGGCAATCTGCTCGGCCGAGCGCGTATCCTCCACGTAGTCTTCCAGAATCGCGTCGAGCACATCGTAGGGTGGGAGTGAATCCGAATCCTTCTGGTCCGGGCGCAGTTCGGCGGACGGCGGCTTCTGGATCGTCGCTTCCGGAATTGCTTTGCGCCGCGAGTTCACATATGCGCTCAGGCGGTACACCAGCGTCTTTGGCACATCCGAAATCACCGCGAGTCCGCCCACCATATCGCCATAAAGAGTGCAATAGCCGACGGCCAATTCGCTCTTGTTGCCGGTGGAAAGCACCAGGGCGCCGAACTTGTTTGACATGGCCATGAGCAGCAATCCGCGGGCGCGGGATTGAATGTTTTCCTCGGTGACGTCGGGCAGCATCCCGGCAAACACGGGCGCAAGCGTCTGGCTCGCGGCTTCATAGATTTGCCGGATTGAAAGCAGTTCGAAGCGGATTTTCAGGTTGCTGGCCAGTTCCCGCGCGTCGTCAATCGATCCTGACGAAGAATACGGACCCGGCATACCGACGCCGATAACGTTCTCGGAGCCGAGCGCATCCGCCGCAATCGACGCGGTGAGCGCGGAATCGATGCCACCGCTGAGCCCGATGATTGCCCGCTGGAAGCCGCACTTGTGGACGTAGTCTCGCGTGCCCAGGACCAGCGCCTCATATGCACTGGCTTCTTCTCCCGCAATCTGCGCATGCAGGTCTCCGTTGAGTTTCTCGGAGTCGAAATAGATCAGGTCTTCCTCGAACGACTTCGCTTGCGCGATCACATGTCCATCGGGCGCGATCACCAGGCTCGATCCGTCGAAGACCAGGCTGTCGTTGCCCCCGACCTGGTTCACCATTGCAACCGGTACTTTCTGATTCCGCGCAATGGCCGCCAGCATGTCGCGGCGCAATTCGCGCTTGCCCAGCCAGAACGGCGACGCGGAAATGTTGAGCACGAAGTTTCCGCCGGCCCGGACCAATTCTTCCACCGGATCGACACCGTATAGCCGCCGGTTCCAGAAGCGCTTGTCGTTCCAGGCATCCTCACAGATGGTCAATGCCATCTGCTTGCCGCAAATGCTGAACAGTTGCTGGCTTTTGGCGGGAGCGAAGTTGCGCATCTCGTCGAAGACGTCATAAGTCGGCAGTAGCATCTTCGACTGAATGAAATCGATGCGTCCTTCGCGCAGCAGGACGGCGGAGTTCATTACTGTTTTGCCGGACTCCGCATGGGCCGGGGTTATCGTCCCGCAGACCACGGCTATTCCCTGCGTTTCTGCGGCGATCCTCTCGACGCTACCGCCGCAACGCGCCACAAACGAGGACGTCTCGACCAGATCGCGCGGCGGGTAGCCGGAGACAGCAAGTTCGGGAAACAGGATCAGGCCGGCGCCAGCACTCCGTGCCTGCAGCGCAAACTGGATGATCTTGGCGGCGTTGCCAGAGAAGTCCCCCACGGTGGGATTGATCTGGCCCAGGGCAATCTTCACGCTTACAGTTTAGAGGGTTTGGGTATAGAAGGTCGAGAGCGGGAGGCGCTAACGGAACAGCGTCGAAAGCTCACGAAAAAACTCTGCCGGTGTTGCGATGCGCAGCGAGGTTCGCTGCACGACGGACTTGTTGAAATGCTTGGTGTTGTGGGTCAGCAACCAGTCGGGTTGGCTCGCCATCGCAGACAGTAGCACAGGTACATCCGCTGCGTGCCGGATCAAGTGGCGATTCGAATTCACCAGATCCTTATCCGGATACCCCACAAGCTCGGGGCCGGTTAACTTTATAAGATGGCGATAGTCCTCGATCAACTGTTCGGCATCGAGCGACGCCAAACGTTCCGCGTGAAGGAGCAGGTTCTCCTCGACTTCATCACGAACCACCTCGGCCAGCACCAGTTTGCAGATGTTTGCGGCGCAGAGCAAGAGCGTAGCTTTGTCCAGACCCCACGGAGAGACAATCCCTCCAGTCAGGACGTTCGAGTCCAGGAACAATCGAATTCTGCGTGGGCTCGTCACTTCCCGCGAGGCCTGCGACGGCTGCTTCGCGAAACGTGTGCGCTATCCGTAGACTTTTTGCCGTAGAAACGGGCGTACACGCGATTGCGGGCCTCCGGGATGGTCGCGAGAATGTCCCCTGACGTCAGCCCGGCAGCGGTAAGGTTCGCGCTGATCCGTTCGCAAAGTTGCTCAAAGCGCCGCTGCTCCGGGAGAAGAATGAGGCCGTCACCCAAACGCAGAACGGCAAAGGGCGCGCCAATCCCCAACCCGAGATCCTCCCGAAACCGTTTGGGGACCGTCAGCTGTCCCTTTTCACCGATCTTGGTCGTCGTCATGTATTCGAGGGGCGGGTTATGAGTTGCCATAGGGGTAGGAAAATCCTACCACAGAACTTGTCCGCTACCAAACCCAAAATATGGATACGCACTCGGCGCCCGCTCCATGTAGAACACTTTAAGTTTTGCAAAGAAAGATTACGCCGTCAGGGCAGGCGCTGGACTCCAGTTCGGGCCCGGGTCCTGACCAGGGCCGGTCGGTTGAGGTGGCGGGACCATCGGCGGTGTACTGGAGGGATTTGCTGGGTTGGACTCCGGCATCTCTTCTCCGGGACGCCGCAACGTTGGCGCGTTCGCCGGATGTTCGCCCTGCTTCTTGGCAACGGTTGGCGCACCCAGATCAACTTCCTTCTCGACGCGCACGATCTTCTGGCCATCCACCTTCATCGTCTCGACCCGCACCACTTCGTCGCCCACGAAGCGCACGAAATCCACGTCCTGAGGGGGAGTGCCGTAGATCCATTCTTCGTACTCAACCTCGTTCGCGGTCTCGCGCACTTTTTTGGGCGGGCGTCCCTTGGCGTAAATCACCATCTCGTGGTTCATCCCCACCAGCACACGATGATTCTGGATAGCCTCCTTGACCTTGGGAGAAACGGTTTCCAAGTAAGCATCGACCGCGGACTTGGCGTCGAAATCAAACACCGGACGCAGCAACTGCTTCAGCTCTGGCCCGGTGAGGTCGGGAACGTACTTGTCGAAGTAGAGATCCACGAACGAACCGCGGGCGTTAGCGGAGGCGTCCGATGGCGCGATCGGCCCACCTCCACCCCCACCGGAAATCTCGATGCGCTGGTACCACTTCTGCTTCTTGACAGGACCACCGTTAATCTCAAAGCGGATGTGGTCGTCTTTGATGATGACGTCGCTGATGCGGGCCAGGTCGCCGGGCTTCGCGGCTGGTCCCCAGAGCGCCATGAGATGTTGCAGTTCCTCGCCGCTGGGGGTCAAGATTCCGTTCTTGAGTTTCAGCCCGGTCTTCCCCATCGGAAAATTCGCCCGGATGTAAACCAGGTCCTCATTGAACGCATGAATAACTTCTTCGCGGGTTTGCTTGGAGATCTTCGGGGGCGGAACGTTCTCGGCCAGCGTCATGACCGACGAGACCAGAACGACGGCCAACAGCCCATAACCAACAGAGTAAACCTGGAAGGATCGCATGCAACACCCCGGGCCGACTGGGGTAATTATAGACCGGCGGAAAATCAGTTCCCAGTTGTCAGTTCTCGGTGAGGAGCACGGAGCCCGGCTATCGAGAATTCCCAGACCGCGGTAACCCTCAGTGTGAGTACGTCCGTAACGGTGTGGTGTACTTTGAGCACCTGAGGTAACCAAAGGGACGCCCTTAGAATGGATGCAGGACGGAACCAGCTCGCCCCCGCGCTTGGGCCGACAGGACTGCCTTTTGCCGCTAAAATTGCCCATCCCCGCGCGCATTCCGCTCTTGTACGTCATCCTTGGCGTGCTGTTGGCCATCAGTGTCCTCCCGATGTACTTCTACTCGGCGCAGATCGAGACCATGAACCGGGAGCGCCTCAAGACCAACGAAATGCTGCTGCAAAATACGGTCACGCGTTCGCTGGCCGACGACATCTCCCAGCATCAGGATTCGCTGCGCATGATGCTGGCCAATTTGTCGTCGTCGATTCAGGTGATGATGTTGGCCAACCCGAATGGAGCCGACCTTAGCGATGAGAAGCTTCTGACGCCAGAGTTGCGGGCCATGCTGGAGAATTTTGTTTCGTCGTCGAACGACATTGCGTATGCCACGCTGCTCAATGCCGACGCCAAGGGAATTTCCGCCAGGCGTATTGAGCCCGACGCTTTTCTGCAACGGGAACTGGAGCGCGCCTATCAGGCCGCCCGTGAAGGACGAGCCTACAACGGGCAGCCGTTGATGGTGGGCAGCGGGAAATCGGCGCACACGGTCATGCTGGTCAGTTCGCCGATCATGTATGACAAACGCTTCCTGGGGATGATCGGGTCGGTGGTTGACATGGACTACCTGATCCGCCGGTTGCAGCAAGTCAACCTGAGCGGATTGATGCCGTACGTTGTGGACAGCCAGGGGAGGCTGGTGGCTGCGGCAACGCCTCAGTACGCCACCGGCCAGGACATGACCCATTTCGACATCGTCCGCAGCTTCGTGGACGAAGGCGCGAAAGCGCAGTTGGCAGCCACCCGCGAATTCGCGATTCGTGACGGGAAAAACACGACCGAGATGCTGGGCACCTACAGTCCGGTAACTTCGCTGGATTGGGCGGTGGTGGTGCAGAAGCCGCGCGAGGACGCATATCGCGGAATCTACGAGATGCAGCGCACGGGGCGCCTGCTGGCATGGCTGGCGGTGTTTGCCAGTGTGGGCCTGAGTATTTTCTCGGCGCGGCGGATCACCAGCCCTCTGCAAGTGCTGGCGGAGTCGAGCCAAGCGATTGCGCGCGGCGATTTCTCGCAGCGCGTGCACCTGAAATCGCGCACCGAAATCGGCGAACTGGCGGCGACGTTCAACACCATGTCGGAAGAACTGGAACAGTTCGTCGAGGACCTGAAGCGCGCCGCGGATGAAAACAAGGCGCTGTTCATGGGGTCGATCCAGATGCTGGCCGGCGCGGTCGACGAAAAAGACCCATACACGCGCGGCCACTCCGACCGGGTCACGAAATACTCGCTGATGATCGCGGACGAGATGGGACTGGATCCGGGCTTCCTGGAGATCCTGCGGGTCTCGGCACAGCTGCACGATGTCGGCAAAATCGGGATTGAAGACCGCATCCTGAAGAAACCGGGCGCTCTGACTCCGGAAGAATTCGAAATCATGAAGACCCACACCACCCGGGGCGCGAACATCCTGCGTCCGGTGCCGCAGTTGCGCGAAATGCTGCCCGGAATCGAGTTGCATCATGAGGCGCTCAACGGGCGCGGATATCCTTACGGTCTGAAAGGCGACGAGGTCCCGCTGCTGGCCCGCGTCATTGCGGTCGCGGACACGTTTGACGCTCTAACCACAAATCGTCCGTACCAGAAGGCACACGATCCGCTGGAAGCGCTCCGCATCATTCAAACTCTCTCGGGACAACGCCTTGATCCCAGAGCGGTGGCCGCGCTGCTGGCGGTGTTTCAGCGGGGAGAAATTCGGATTCTGAAATCACTGACGCAGCAGATGATGCCGCCGCCGGAACCGGCTATACCCATTCCCGCGGTGTTGCCATCCGTCGATCCTGTCACGGTCGAAACCACGCGTACGTAAACTGCGCGCCCGCCAAAAACCTGCCTTCCCTTCCCGCCTATATAATCGGGCTGATACCTCATGATCCAAACCCTCTTTGGCAGTCTGGAAGAAGAGCAGAAACCGAGTTTTATCGAGCGCATGAAAGAGGCCGTCTCGCGCACGCGCGAGAACCTGGCCGAGCGCATCGAAGACGTCGTTTCCATTGGCAAGGAAATCGACCGCTCCACCCTGGACGATCTGGAAGCGACTCTGATTGGCGCCGACCTCGGCACCACGACTACGCATGAGGTTCTGGAAAAGCTGCGCGAGAAAGCTGACCGGAAGCAGATCAAGGATGTGAATGAACTCAAACGGCTGCTGAAAGAGGAACTGCTGGCGATTCTGACTTCGACCAGCGCGCAACCCGTGACCAAAGTGGAAGGCACGCCGGAAGTGATCATCGTGGTGGGAGTGAACGGCACCGGCAAAACGACGACCATCGGGAAATTGGCGCAGGTGTTTCGCGCGCAAGGAAAAACCGTGCTGCTGTGCGCCGCAGATACGTTCCGGGCGGCGGCGATCGAACAACTTGAGATTTGGGGACAGCGCACGGGAACGGAAGTGATCAAGACGAAAGCCGGGGGCGATCCCTCGGCGGTGCTCTTTGACGCGTTGCAGTCGGCAACCGCGCGCAAAACCGATTACGTGATTGTGGATACTGCCGGGCGGCTTCACACCAAGCAGAACCTGATGCTCGAACTCGAAAAAATGAAGCGCACGGCACAACGTATCGTGCCCGGCGCACCGCACGAAACTCTGCTGGTGATGGACGCCACAACCGGTCAGAATGGATTGCAGCAGGCGCGGCAGTTCACGCAATCGTCTGGAGTTACCGGAATTGTATTGACCAAACTTGACGGCACGGCCAAGGGCGGAGTCGTGGTCGCAATTTCGCGGGAGTTGGGACTACCAGTTCGGTATGTGGGTGTCGGAGAAAAAGCGGGAGATCTGCTGCCGTTTAACGCCAAGGATTTTGTCGAGTCGCTGTTTACATAAGAATCCACCACGGAGACACGGAGGAAAGCAACTGATGAATGTCTGGTGGGAGTTGGCGATTGCTGCGGTGGTCTTGTGGTTTGTCCTACGCTTCGTGCGGAACCTGTTCCGCCCCCGGGAGCCTTCGGAATCAATTGAAGATCCTTTGGCGGGCGTGCCCTCGCCAAAGCGACGCGGTCCGCAGAATCGATCTGGAGCGGTAGCGTTGGCAGAGCCCGATGAGGAAGATGAGGATCGCAGTTATCCTCGTAGGAATCGATGAATTGGATTTTTTCCGTGTCTCTGTGTCTCCTTGGTGAAGGGGCTTTGGTATGACAACCGGCGAACCACACATGCGGCGGGCGCTTGAGTTAGCGCGGGCGGGAGTTGGGCTGGTGTCGCCCAATCCGGCCGTTGGCGCGGTGGTGGTGGACGCGTCGGGCCGCGAAGTTGGAACAGGCACGCACACCTATGACGGCATCAAGCATGCCGAGGTTCTTGCCCTGGAGCGAGCGGGCGCTTCTGCACGCGGCGGAACTCTCTACCTGAACTTGGAGCCGTGCTCGCATCAGGGCCGGACCGGGCCGTGCGCCGATGCGGTGATCGCGGCCGGAATCAGCCGCGTCGTCTGCTCCATGGAAGATCCCAATCCATGCGTGGCGGGGCAGGGATTTGCCAGGCTCCGCGCGGCAGGAATCAAAGTAGACGTCGGCTTACTCGAAGCAGACGCAAGAAAGCTGAATGAGAGTTTTGCCAAGTACATCCGGCGCGGCAAGCCGCTGGTCACGCTGAAGTCGGCAATGACCCTCGATGGAAAGATTGCGGACGCCACGAAACCGGGGACGGAGCCGGGCTCCGCCACGCCGCCAACCGAGGGTTCGCGCAGCGGATACCACTGGATCACTGGCGAAGCCGCGCGCGCGCACGTGCAGCAACTGCGCCATCAGAATGACGCGATTTTGGCGGGAGTGGGAACGGTGATGGCGGACGATCCGCTGCTCACTGACCGGAGTGGCCTGCCACGGCGGCGCAAGCTGCTGCGCGTGATCCTGGATTCTTACTTGCGCATCCCGCCTTCCTCGCGGGTGATTCAGACCGCTGAGAACGATGTTCTGGTGCTCTGTTCCACGGTGGAGGAACAGCCCAGACAGGCGCTGGAAGCGAAGGGGATTCGCGTACGGCAAATAGCGTCGACCGCGGACGGGCGCCCCGACTTCGCCGCGATGGTTCAGAGCCTGGGAGAACTGGAGATCACCAGCCTGCTGATTGAAGGTGGAGCGCTGGTGAACGCCGCGGCCCTGGCCTCGGGCGAGGTGGATAAAGTGTTCCTTTACTACGCCCCGAAGTTTTTTGGCGAGGGCGCAGTTCCCTTCCTCGCCGGTGAAAGTTTGCACGGAAGAGCTCTGGGCGTGCAGCGATTCGAGTTGCACCGCTTTGGCGAAGACTTTGCGCTGGAAGGTTATCTCCGCGATCCGTACCGGGTTTGAGTTGTGCCCTCATATTCGCGACACGAACATGGTTTGGATTTAGGCTGTGAACTCGCGGCACACTACTGCTAATAGGAGGCAGGTTTTATGTTTACCGGAATCATCGAGGAAGTGGGCAAGGTCGTAAAGATTGAGCAGCGCGGGGAGAATCGCCGCATCACCATTGAAGCTGCGAATACGCCGAAACAATTGAAGACCGGGCACAGCGTCGCGGTGAGCGGCGTTTGCCTTACCGCTCTTGACATCAAACCAAAATCATTCTGCGCCGACCTGGCCCCAGAAACCTGGGTGCGAACTTCGTTCTCGCGGATGCACGAAGGCGCGCTCGTGAACCTGGAGTTGCCGATGAAGGCCAACGGGCGCTTCGATGGCCACATCGTTCAGGGGCATGTGGATGGCGTGGGTAAGCTGATCGAGTTCGAGCGCATCTTGGACTCGGAGGGCAAGGATTCCGAGAACTGGTGGCTGCATATTGAAATCCCGTCGGAGATCGAGAAGTACACGGTCTACAAGGGATCGATCTCGATCGAGGGCATCAGCCTGACGGTCGCGAAACTCGAACACAACCGCTGCACCATCGCCATCATTCCGCATACGGTCGAACTGACCAATCTCGGATCGCTGAAGCCGGGCGATCCGGTGAACCTGGAAGCCGACGTGATCGCGAAGTACGTCGAGAAGATGATGAAGGGCGAGCCGGCGCAGAGTTCGCTCAGCGTGGAGGAGTTGGTGCAGCAAGGGTTTTAGAAGGAGTTCCCAGTAAAACCCCGCAGCACTTACTGAGAACTGGGAACTGAGAACTGCCCTTACGCTTCCAGCTTCAACTCGTCCAGTTCCAGAAATTCATGAATGATGGGCTCAGTTGATTTTTCCATGTCTTTGTAGGGCCCAAAGAAGATCGCGCGGCCCTCGTGCAGGAAGACAATGCGATCGGCCAGCTTCTTGGCCAGGCGCATGTCGTGCGTCACGACGACCGAGGTCAGGTGCAATTGCAGCTTGAGCCGGGCGATGAGATCGCCGAGCAGATTCCCCATCAGCGGATCGACCATGGTGGTGGGTTCGTCATAGAGCACGCACTCAGGTTGGGCGGAAAGCGCTCGCGCGATGGCGACCGAACGTTTCATGCCGGTGGAAAGGTCGGAAGGCAACAGGTCGCGCATCTCTTTGACCCCAACCATTTCGAGAAGGCCATCGACGACCTGAAGAATCTGCTCTTCGGAAAGCTCTCTTTTCTCGCGCAAGGGGAAAGCAACGTTTTCACCGACGCTTAAGGAGTCGAAGAGGGCGCCGTTCTGGAACACCATGGTGACTTTCTTGCGGATTTCTTCGAGTTGCACCTCGTTGTAATCGGTGATGTCCTCGCCGGCGACAATCACCCGGCCTGAATCCGGCTTCAGGAAGCCCATGATGTTATGGAGCGCGACGGACTTTCCGACGCCGCTGCGTCCTAGAATACAGACCATCTCACCCGGCATCACTTCGAAGCTGACATCTTTAAGAACGACCCGGTCCCCAAACGCCTTGGAGACCTCCTTGAATTCGATGTAGGGAGACAGTGTGTCCGCAGCCGCCATGGCTCTCAGCATGGCATGAGATGGCAGCGCGACTCAAGTGCTACGTACGACAGGAGGAGTAGGTCAGTTTTCGAGCATCCGGCAAACCGCGGAGTTAACGAGGTGATTCCGGGGTTGTGAGTGCTGGGGGATATTACGACAGCAATCCTTTTGATGTTATCGTCAACCCCGTGACTCTGCGGCCTTCGGGTTCATAGGCCAACCCCGCCCACGGCTGCAACTATTTGCAGCTTGACAGGGCAAGGGCCCTGAAACATAATCACTCGCATCTTTTGGGCCCACCTAATTCCTTTTCTTATTGCCAGTTCTTATTTGCCAGGAACCTTATATCTGTACCGACGAGACCGCCCCAATTTCTCGCCGTGTTTTCCATTATCCCAAACAGAGCCGGTGTTGCCCACGGCATCTTCTCTGAGAGCGCGGCGGGGGATTCATATGTTCAAGACATCAAGTCGCTATTGCTTTGCCCCTGGTGCTGCTGGTGCTGGCCATGGTTGGGGTCACTACCGACGGGCATGAAATCACAGGAAAGTTCCAATGAAGAAACTAGAAATCCGCGTCGCGATGTCCCTGCTGGTCATCGCTGCACTAACAACTGCCGCACCTGCCCAGACGCTTACGGTGCTACATAACTTTGGAACTCAAAGTGGGGATCCTTTAGACCCGGTACTGGGCTATTGGGCACAGGGCCGAGATGGCAACCTGTACAGCACGGCACCCACCGGCGGAGCTCATGGCGACGGTGCTGTTTTTAGCTTTTCCGTTAGTACTGGACTTGTGACGGTGTTGCACAGCTTCGCTGGCACGGACGGCTCCGCTCCCTACAGCGGCCTGACGCTGGGCACGGACGGGAACTTTTACGGCACTACCAGCGCGGGTGGGGAATACGGCGCGGGAACCGTGTTCCAGATAACGCCGGCAGGAACTTTTACCACGTTGTACAACTTCACTAATGGCAGCGACGGCGGAACTCCCATTGCCCCACCGGTGGAAGGTGCGGATGGAAACTTCTACGGCACGACCTCTACAGGAGGCGCTGCCGTAGGCTGTGGCACGGTGTACAGCATCACCACGTCTGTGACGACGCCGACCATACTACACCAATTCGCTGGTAGCGCCGGCTCCGACGGTTGCGATCCCGTCGCACCGCTGGTTCTGGGAAACGACGGCTATTTCTATGGGACCACTTATCGAGGCGGCACCTCCGTTTATCAGGCGGGCACGGTCTTCCAGATCAGCCCGGCCGGCTCGCTCGTGATCCTCCACAGCTTTAGCTACGCGGACGGCTTTGAACCGAACGGCCTGATCCTGGGAATAGACGGCAACTTCTATGGAACAACCACCGTGGGTGGCACCTCCGGTTCAGGTGAAGTCTTCGAGATAACCAGCGCTGGGACGCCGCCCACAATTCTCTACAGTTTCACCGGAGGCAGCGACGGGGCCGAACCTTACACCGGACTAGTGCAAGCCACCGATCAGCAACTCTATGGCGTAACAGTCTCTGGCGGAACTGGGTACGGGAACATCTTCACTGTCAATCCGACCGCGCCCTACGCCTTCGCTTCTCTGTACAGCTTCGTACCAAACGTCACGGGTGAAACGCCGGAAGCCCCGCTTTTCCAAAGCACCGACGGTCTTTTGTATGGAGATACGTCCCGAGGCGGCTCCAACGGCGAGGGCACGATCTTCAGCCTCAATCTCAATCTGCCGCCATTCGTTAGGTTGCAGCCTTACTCTGGCGATGTCGGGACAACCATCGGCATTCTCGGCCTCGGATTCACCGGGGCAAAGAGCGTCGCTTTCAACGGAACAGCCGCCACTTTTAATGTCTCGTCAGACGCATACATAACCGCTACCGTCCCCTCCGGCGCAACTACCGGCCCCGTAACCGTGACCACTCTGAGCGGCAATACACTCACCAGCAACCAGGTATTCACTGTCATCAAACAGTCTGGTCTTAGCCCAGCCAGCGGGACTCAAGGACAGACGCTTGACGTGGCAATCACCGGGGCCGGCTTTGTGAACGGAGTGACGACTGCGAACTTCGGACCCTACATTACGGTGAACTCCGTCACGGCGACAGACGCCGACGATGCCGTTGCGAACATCACCATCGCCCCCCACGCGCCTGCCAAACAATATGTCGTAACGCTGACCACCGGGAAGACCAAACTCAACGTGGGAAACTTCGCTGTTATAGACGCAGTGTGGAGCTTTAGTCCCACCAGCGCAATACAAGGGCAGACTCTTGACGTTGCCATCACCGGAGTGGGTTTTGTGAACGGCGTGACAACCGCGAACTTCGGGCCCAACATTACGGTGAACTCTGTCACCGTGACCGACTCCGACGATGCCACAGCGAACATCACGATTTCTCCCGCACAAACAATTCTTAAGAAGTATCAGGTGAGTGTAACCACGGGAACGTTCACCGAGAGGATGCAATGGTTCGTGGTTCAGCCTGCGGTGTGGAGCTTTACTCCAACCAGCGCAATACAAGGGCAGACGCTCGACGTTGCCATTACCGGAGTGGGTTTTGTGAACGGCGTGACAACCGTGAACTTCGGGCCCAACATTACGGTGAACTCTGTCACCGTGACCGACTCCGACGATGCCACAGCGAACATCACGATTTCTCCCGCACAAACAACTCTTAAGAAGTATCAGGTGAGCGTAACCACCGGGGCGTTCACGGGGAGCATGAAATGGTTCGTGGTTCAGCCGGCAGTGTGGAGCTTTAGTCCCACCAGCGCAATACAAGGGCAGACTCTTGACGTTGCCATCACCGGAGTGGGTTTTGTGAACGGCGTGACAACCGCGAACTTCGGGCCCAACATTACGGTGAACTCTGTCACCGTGACCGACTCCGACGATGCCACAGCGAACATCACGATTTCTCCCGCACAAACAACTCTTAAGAAGTATCAGGTGAGCGTAACCACCGGGGCGTTCACGGGGAGCATGAAATGGTTCGTGGTTCAGCCGGCAGTGTGGAGCTTTAGTCCCACCAGCGCAATACAAGGGCAGACTCTTGACGTTGCCATCGCCGGAGTGAGTTTTGTGAACGGAGTGACAACCGTGCACTTCGGCCCCCCCCTTAAGGCGACGCCCCAGATCACGGTGAACTCTGTCATGGTGGCGGACTCCAACCATGCCACAGCGAACGTCACAATTTCTCCCGCGCAAACAACTCTTAGAAAATATGAGGTGAGCGTAACCACGGGGACGTTCACGGGGAGCATGGAATGGTTCGTGGTTCAGCCTGCGGTATGGAGCCTGAATCCAACCAGCGGGATACAAGGCCAGACGCTTGACGTTGCCATCACCGGGGTGGGTTTTGTGAACGGTGTGACAACCGCAAACTTCGGGCCCCACATTACGGTGAATTCTGTCACAGTGACGGACTCCGACGATGCCACAGCAAACATCACCATCGCTCCCAACGCAACCGTTAAGAACTATCTGGTATACGTGATGACCGGCGCCGTGAAAGATGACTTGGGGGACTTCACGGTTCAACCCTAAGATAAGAATAGAGAAGATCGATGGTCTGTGGGCGCGTTAGCACTCACGACGACTCTAGTCTGGATTCTGGTCGTTTCACGAGCAAACCGGAAACCGACCCGCCACCTATCTAGTACGGACAGTCGAAATCCGTCACCTCCGCTGCCATGCGGTCTTGCGGCGTGTTCACGTTGAAAAACATGCGTTCAGAAAAACCGGCTGCCACCAGTTCGCGCTCTTCGATTACACGCGTGAATATGGTCGAAAACGCCGCATCAATCTTGTACTTCCCTGCCCGCAAAGCCTGCTCGGCGGCGGCGGAGAAGTCGCGTCTGTAGATGGCACAGAGCGGCTGAAATCCTTTGCCGGTGCGGGGCACGGTGATAATAGCGTCGCTTTGTTCGGCTGCCGCAAAAAGAAACTCGAGAAGTTCTCTGGAGACGAAGGGCATGTCCACCGCGAGCATCAAGTTCAATTCGGCGGTGGAATGGGTCAGCGCCGCGTGAATTCCGGCGAGGGGGCCGCATCCGGGAAAAATGTCGGCCACGACTGGTCCATATTGCATAGATCCGTATTTTGAAAACTTGGCCGGATCACCGACGATGGTCACCCGGTCGCAGACCTCGCCCATCACGGTGAGTGCGCGATCGAGCAAGGTTTGGCCATGAAAGTCCAGGAAGGCTTTATCTGTATTCACGCCCATGCGGGAGCTCTTGCCTCCGGCGAGGAGAAAGCCCATGTGCGACGGTTTGGCGGGTTTCATATGGAAAAGCATAAGGCCTGAGCCGCGATGCACGAAAGTAACCTACCCAGAACGGCGAAGCCGTCAGAAGATGGAGGTGTCCGATTGGTAGGGGGCTCTACTCGACATCATGGCGCAAAGACTCATGGATGTTCTTATGCTGGGACGCTGTTCGCACGAGTTTTCCTGGCCGCGCCGCGCAGCCAATGGTGAATACTACCAAGTCTGCCTGGTGTGCGCCTCCGCTTACCAGTACGACTGGAAGACCATGCGGCGCGGAAACCGGGTGGACGCACCGGTGCCGGAGACCACTGCCGTCCGGCGCCGTTCCGGTCAGAAGCAACCGACGTGGATGCCCCGGGCACGGCGACTGCGGTCGAGCCTTCCGGTTCGCTATCGCGGAAAGAATCTCCATACCTGGTATGAAGGCCTGATCCAGAACATCAGCCAGTCGGGCGTGCTGTTTCACGGCCCGCAGCAACTGCCGGCCAACGCGCTGGTGGAACTGATCTTTGAGATGCCCGAAGAAATCTCCGGACAAAAGAACAGCAGCGTACTTTGCCAGGGAAGGTTGATTCGTACCAAGGACGCTTTGGACAATGTCGAGGACGCGTATGCGCTGGCCGCCTCTATCCTCGACTACAAGTTTCTCCACAAGGACTGACTCGCCAATCTCCGAATAACGCTTGCTCCCCCGGGCACTTGTCACGCCGGATTCGCTTTCCGATTTTCCCTCTCCACCGCCCCTCGACTGCATCTAAACTGGACATACTCGCCTCTCATCGATCAGGAGATCAGGAGTGCTTATGCGGATCAGGGCAGGTAGACGTCCATCTGTAATTCTATTGGCCGGGGTCCTGGCCATCGGCTTGGCATGCACCAAAGCGCCGGATGACAGCCAGATGACCAGCCAGATTCAATCCAAGCTCAACGAGGATTCCGGCCTTCACGGAAAACCGATCACGGTGCAGACCTCTGGCGGGGTGGTCACCATCTCAGGCACGGTCGAGAATGAAACGCAGCGTGAAGCAGCGGCTCGCTATGCGTCTGCGATCCCGGGGATCAAGGAAGTAGTGAACAATCTGCAAACCACCCCGGGGGCAACCATGGCCGCTTCCAATCAAATAAGACGGACACCGCCGCCAGCGCCCGACAACTCCTCGGCCACGCCTCTTTCAGCTAACCCTCTTGCAGCCAAACCTCGTCCGAGCACGACCCGTCACCGGATGGAGTCAGATTCCGAAGAGATGGCGACAAGTGCTCCGCCGCCCGCAGTAGCCGCGGACGCAACGGCGGAGGAACAACCGGCCCCGGCAGCACAGCCCACGCCACCCTCACCTCCGCCAGTGAAGAAAGTGACAGTACCATCGGGAACGTCGATGGCGATTCGGCTGATTGATCCCATTGATTCCGAGAAAGCTCAGCCCGGGCAGACTTTCCGGGCGACACTGGACACGCCTTTGCCGTCGGACGGAGATGCAGTACCCTCCGGTTACGACGTCAAGGGACACATCGAGGATGTGAAGAGTGCGGGGAAATTTGCGGGACAATCACTCTTGGTTTTGCAACTGGACTCGATCTCAGTCAGCGGCAAATTGTATAGCATTGATGCCGATGCCTACCGGCGCCAGGGCAAGAATCGCTCGACGAATACCGCGGAAAAGGTGGGAGGCGGCGCGGTGCTTGGCGCCATCCTCGGTGGCATCATTGGCGGCGGCAAGGGCGCGGGCGTCGGGGCCGCAGCGGGTGGAGGCGTCGGTGGCGGCGTGCAAGCTGCGGGAAAGGGCCAGCAGATTCAACTGCCCTCGGAGACCGTGTTGAACTTCACCTTGCGATCGCCGTTGACGGTGACGCTGGCGGATCAGGGTCCGGACTCCAGTCGCCGGAAGCTGGCGGCTCCCCAGTAAAAGAGAGCACTGTTCAGAATTCTGGCTGCGCTGGATACGGTTGCCGGCGTGCCCCTGCTGCTGCTAGAGTTTCCCCGGGACATTAAAAGCATTTTTGCGTGCCCTTGTTGCATATCTGCAAGTCGGTAACGGGAGCCTGCAGCATTCCGAAAAATGCCGGGAATTGGGGCCAATCTGAGGAGTTGGATCGCAAGGAATCGGCGTTCGGCGCTGGCGCTATATGGAGGCGCCACGCTCGCGGTGTGGGTAGCACTCAGTCTCTGGACTTTTTCGCCGCTTCTGCACCGCCATCTCTTTGTACTTCTGCTGGCGGCGGTGCTTTTCACCGCCCGTTTTCTGGGCTTCGGCCCTGCGGTTTTCTGTTCCCTGGTTTCGACCGTTTGCCTGGATTTCTTTGCTGTCCCGCCTTATTTCAGCTTTGGTATCCACACCGGCGCCGATCGGGAGCGGTTGCTGGTTTTCCTGGCCATTTCCGTGTTCGCTGGAAGCATGGCTCGGCAGAAAACGTTGGCGGAATTGCGTGCCGATCGCGCCACCCGCGAGATGGCTGCCATCGTGGAATACTCTGCTGACGCAATTTACAGCGTCGGTATGGACGACACCATCACCAGCTGGAACCGCGCCGCCGAACGTCTTTATGGATACACGGCCGAGGAGGCAACCGGGTTGCCGGTAGCGCGCCTGGGGCCCCCGGAACGCCGCGACGAGCAGGAGCGCAACCGCGAGATCATCAACCGCGGTGGGCACGTGCCGTCCTATCGGACCGAGCGCATGCACAAGGATGGCAGCCGCCGGCCGGTACAGCTGTCGGTGTCGTCGCTTCGCAATGCACGCGGCGAAATCGTGGGGGCGTCGGTCATCGCCCGTGATATCTCTGCCGAGAAGCAGTCCGAAGAAGCTGTCCGCCGCAGCGAAAAGCTCGCCACCGCAGGCCGGCTCGCCGCTTCCATCGCGCACGAGATCAATAATCCGCTCGAAGCCCTCGCCAACCTGCTATACCTGGCGCGCCATGACCCCGGCCATGCCGGCGACTACCTGACTATGGCAGAGCAAGAAGTAGGGCACGTAGCTAAGTTAGCGCAACAGACTTTGGGATTTGTCCGCGACATCAGTTCTCCAGGCTCGATGGATCCTGCCGCCATCATGGATGAGATTCTGCAGTTGTATTCTCGGCAGCTGGACGGAAAGCATATCCAAGTGACGCGACGCTACTGCGGCAGTTGCCGCATCAGTGGCTATTCCGGCGAATTACGGCAGTTGCTGGCCAACCTCCTAGTGAACGCGGTGGATGCCATGGCGGACGGAGGTTCGCTGCAAGTGCGAGTAGCGGCGGGCCACGACTGGTCCAGCAGCAGCGAGGGAGTCCGCATCACCGTGGCCGACAACGGCAGCGGCATCCCCCGCAACCATCTCCGTCAAATCTTCGAACCCTTCTACACGACGAAGAAGGACACCGGCACCGGCCTCGGATTGTGGGTTTCGCGCGGCATCGTGCAGAAGCATGGAGGCTCGATTCGTGTGCGGAGCCGGGCAGACGGGCGTGCGACCGGCACGGTGTTCTTGATTTTCTTGCCCCTGCAGCACGAAGTCAGCCGGGTAGCATGAGCACCCGTTTCCTCCTTGTTCACAACAACTTGCACGCATCAGAAGTACAGTGACCTTCGTACTTAGAAGGCCCAGCCCGAGCGGCTTATAATCATCCAAGTCCAAGCAGACTGGGCACTTAGCCGACGTGGAACCTTTTCTTGCAGTTGCGATCTTCGCTCTGGGGCTGTGCTTTGGCAGCTTCCTGAACGTGTGTATCTACCGGTTGCCGCGTGGGCAAGTCGGTCGTAACGCCGCGCTCCGCCTGTCCGCACTGCGGAGATCTGATCCCGCTCTACCACAACCTGCCCGTACTGAGCTGGCTGATTCTCCGAGGAAAGTGCCGCTCCTGCAAGCAGCCCATTTCGCCACGCTATCTGGTGATCGAAATACTCACGGGCTTGCTCTTTCTCGGCTGCTACGCGCATTTCGGTTTGACGCTTGCGGCTGTTGAAGTGCGCCGTGCTCGGCTACCTGCTGCTGGGCTTGATCTTCACCGATGCGGAAACCAAGCTTCTTCCCGACGCGATGACTCTGCCCGGGCTGGCTCTGGGAATTGGCTTCAGCCTGGTGGTTCCGGTGAATGACCTGGCTTCGCGAATCATGCCGGGCCTGGTGTCGCCCGCCATGAGCAGCGAGATTTCGTGGCGCTTGTGGTCGCTGGCGGATTCGCTGCTGGGAGCGGCGGTCGGCGCTTCGTTTCTCTACGGCGCGGCGGCTATTTACCTGCGTGCCCGCGGTGTCGAAGGCATGGGATTCGGCGACGTCAAGCTGATGGCGATGATCGGCGCATTCCTCGGAACCAAGCTCACCGTCTTGACCATTTTTGCCGCGTCGCTGGCCGGTTCGCTTTTTGGACTGAGTACGGTGCTTGCGGTCTGGATGAAGCGCACTCGCCGCATTCAGGCGCGCGGCACTGTTTCGGGCATTTCTTCCAGGGAATGCCCGGCGGCGCGCCTGGCAATCCGCCCGCCTGGCGCTCCGCTACTACGAGATGCCGTTTGGCGTGTTTCTCGGCAGCATGGCAATTTTGTCGTTCCTGTTTGGAGACCGGCTCCTGCACTGGTATTGGAGGGCGCTGTGAGCCTGCTGATGAATCCGATGGTGTTGCGCATGGGCTTGCTCATGGTAGCTGCCATCGCAGCTTTCGGGCTAGGCTTATTCACGATGCGGCGCCTGCGCAAGAACCTCGTGCTCGACCAGGAATCGCTGAATCACGCTCCGATGGCGGCAGAGGGCTTGCCCGTACACGCCTATCACGCCGTCATTCAGCAACTGAAGCAGCAAAAGCATGAGCTCGCCACCCAGCAACTCTCGGATCGCAGAAAAGCCAAAGCCTCCGACACGCTCAGCTCTACCATACTCTCGAACCTTTCCTGCGGCGTTCTGTTTTTCAATACCAGCGGTCTGGTGCGGCAAGCGAACGCGGCTGCGCGCAAGCTGCTGGGATTCGCCTCGCCGGTAGGACTCCACGTCAGCGATCTGTTCCGCACGGCGACGCTGCACGCCGAAAACCCGAGTTCGAACTCAGGTTCGGGTTCGGAATCGAGCGTCGAACGAGCTCTGGCCCCCGCTCTGGCGGGGATGTCGGCGGTTCGAGGCCTGGTGCTGGATCACCGCACGCGGGACGGAGAAAACCATGTGCTCGAAGTTTCCGCCTCTCCGGTTCTTGGCCGAAGACGCGAGTCTGATGGGGACGACGCTTGTGCTGACGGACAGGACCGAGATGGAGCACATCCGCCTCGATCAAAAGACACATCAGGAAATCTCCTCGGAACTGGCACACGGAATGCGCAATTCCCTGACGACGATCGCGGGATACGCTCAGCAACTGGCCTGCAGCCGGGACCCGGAACTGGCGCACCAGTTGGCCGACAGCATCGCCCACGAAGCGGCGCAGTTGGACCGGACGATTGTCAGTTTTCTGGGGGGCGCCCGGGCGGCCACCACGAGTTCTTGATATTAGCGATGGCAAACCGCGACTGGAATCGCGGCTTGCGAAAGGATGATCACATGAAGCACATGAAACACTTCGCAATCGGCACTCTGCTCCTGTTGGGGGTTAGCGGCGCCGCCGCTCAGTCTCTCGGGGATTACGCGCGAGCGGTTCGCAAGAACAAAGTCGAGCCGAGCGCGACCAGCCGCCACTACGATAACGACAATCTTCCCACCACCGACAAATTGAGCGTGGTCGGACCGGCGGCAGACTCCGACGCCGCGCCCACCGCAAAAGCGGGGACGCCCGATCCCGCCGCGGCCGCCGCCGAACGCCAGAAGGCAGCGGACGATTGGAAGAAGAAGCTCGACCAGCAGCAACAGAAAATCGAGTCCCTGAACCACGAGCTGGATCTCGATCAGCGCGAATATCGTCTGCGCGCGGCCGCCGAGTATAGCGATGCGGGCAACCGTCTGCGCAACGCAGCCCAGTGGGATAAGGACGACGCGCACTATAAGACCGATATGGACTCCAAGCAGAAGGCGCTCGATGCCGCCAAGCAGGAACTCGATCAGATGCAGGAAGAGGCGCGTAAGGCCGGAATCGCGGAGAAAGACAAAGAGAAAGACCAGGACACAGACAAAGCGAAGGACACACCGAAAGACACCGCGAAAGATACCGAGAAAGAGTGAGAAGGATTATCCTTCAGCGTTTCCCAATCCGCTCCCGGATCTGCCGCACGTGATGCCGTCCGTGGACCCAGTGGAATCTGCGCCACTCTTCAGCCGTCAAAGGCCCCAGGAACGGGTGGTCCATGATTTTCGTCCGGGCGCCGAACCGGCGCTCGCACTCGTTCAGCTCCGAGCCCATTTTTTGCAGTTCAGGCACGATGGCGCGCAGAACCTCTTCCGCCGGCATACCCTGCGGAGTAGCACGTTCCGGAGCCTTGCGGCCTCGGGGGAGGTATCCCAGCCTCACGACCAAGAGGGTGGCCACGCGATGCTTCCACGTAGCGCGCGTGGCTAACGGAGCACTTTGCTCCAGGGACTTTGCCATTCCGCGGTTGCTGTTCTTGTAGGTGAGGAAAAGGTGCTCCAGTATCTGAGCGGCACTCCACTTTCCGGCAGGGGCCTGCGCCAAGGCGCCGGGGATGGTGCCCGCTATTGCCTCTTCGAGTTCCTGCCGCAAACGTTCGAGAGAGAAATCCATGGCGTTGGTTCAGTACAATAACTATCGAACAAAACGTCCCATCAGGAAATCGCTAAATGAAAAAACTATTTGTCGCAATTCTAGCAGCGGGATTGATGTCTGGGTGCTCTTCGGCACCGAGCAAGCCAGCGGCGGCGGAGAAACCCCAGCCGAAAGCTCCGGAAACAATACCGGAAGCAGCGCGTTCTTCAAGTGCTATGTCTCCGCCCGCGGCTGGGCGCGGGATGCTCAGCCCTATCGCGTGGAGTCGCACGCCACGCCGGACTCCAAGGGGCGGGAGGGCAAGGCTGAAGAGTGGAGCGTCGGATTCGCTTCGCCCGCCCAGCACGCAATCAAGCTCTATACCTGGGCCAACGGCGATATTTCGCACGGCGTCGACGACAACTACAGCCCACCGAATTCCAGCACCCAGGTCTTCAACGTCCAGCCTCTCAAGGTGGATACGGACAAGGCCTTTGCCGTCGCCCAGCAGCACGGGGGTGACAAACTGCTGGAGCAGGAACCCGACACGCCAGTTCTTTATGTGCTGGACTGGAACCGGCGGACGAACAGCTTCAGTGGCACGTGATCTATGGAACGAATCAAGACACCGCCAAATTGCGCGTGGCGGTGAACGCGACTACTGGGGAGTTTTCGCGAGTAGAGAAGTAAGAAAGATTTTGCTGGTGGAACGCTGGGCATCCCCGCGCGGCTCCGACTGGAGGGGCGAGACGCCCGTCACTCCCAAGATGACTCGCCGCGGGAATGGAAATTCACTGCGCTTTCACAAGCCGATCCAACGAAGCGTGCGCATCCTTGGCAAACGGCCCTTCCGGCAGAATCTTCAGGTACTGTTCGTAGTATTTCCTGGCTTCTGCTTTATTTCCCATCTTCTCCTGGCACTCCGCGAGACGGAAGCTGGCGACGGCGTCGTTGTCTTTGTAATACAGAGCTTCCTTATAGCGATCGAGCGCGGCTTTGTAGTTCTTACGCTTGAAGTAGTAGTCGCCGACCTCAATATCTTTCAGCGCCTTCATCGGGTTCCAGGGATGGAACTCCTGGACTCCGGAGTTATCGGTTTCGTCGGCAACGTCGAGGTCAGCGACCGCAGCCTTGCTGTAAGGATGGTTCTTGACGTCGTCCTTGGGTGGGCTGATATCGACTCTGGTGTCGTGGCTGGAACTTCCCTCAACCGCATCCGTGGCTTCGCGACTCTGCGAGGCAGCCTTATCGGGGGCAGCCTTCTCCGGCGAATCCTGCGCCAGCGAAAGAGTCGCCAGCAGGACGAAGCAAATCATCAGGAATCGTGTCCGCACGGCTTTATATTATATCGCTTTAGAGCGAGTCTAAGGCAGACCACACGGAGCGGGAACGTCAGTGGAAGCGCATCAGCAATTGCTCAGTTGGGGTAAACGCCAATTTCGGCAACTACCGATAAACAGTAAGGGCCAGGCAGGACTTTTCCCGTTATTGCAACTTCGCGTACTCGGCCTTGGCTTGCTTCAGGATGGGGATGTCGGGGTCGTTATTGCGGCAGCCCAATCCGGCGCAGCAGGTCGGCGAAGCGCGGGTCGGAGCGCATCCCATAAAAGGGCGGGTCTGTTGCGAGATAGGGCATGTTGTTCGAATGCTGCTCGTAACCTTGTTCGAGCAGCCGGAAAGCCTCCTCTTTCTCGCCGAGGCCTGCATAAATCGCTGCGACGCCATAGAAATCGACAAAATCATGTGAGGACAAGTCTTTGTATTCTTGGGCGATCTTCAGCGCATCTGCCCGCCTGCCAGAGACCGCATAAATCCAACCGAGCTGCGAAGCCACGGCCTGGTTTTCCGTGGTGATGGCCTTGTCCTGCTCACCAATTTTGTCGCATTCGGCAATGGCCTGCGCGTTCATACCCTTCATCACGTACGCCCGAGCCAGCCCCGTGCGCATCCAAACAGCGTCTGGATACAGGTCGAGCGCCTTCTGGGATCGAGCGATTGACTCATCGTATCGGCGTGCGAACCAGTACGTGTACGCCAGCATGCCAACGACTTGCTGTGAGAGGGGGTCAAGCTCTTGCGCTCGTTCGGCCTCAGCAATACTTTTGTCAAACTGTGCTCTCAAGAGCAGCCATTCAGAATAATGCTGATGGGAGAGTGCACTGTTGGGGTTTAGTTCGATAGCTCGCCTGAATTCTTGCTCTGCACTTGCCCAGTTCCAGTCGTAATATAACTCGGCATATCCCAATGCGGCGTGAGCTTCGGCAAGAGTGTCATCAACCTCCAGCGCCTTCGTTGCCGCCGCCTTCGCCTTCGGAAAAGCCTCGCGAGGTGGCATATAAGGGAACCCGCCGAGTCCGTTGTAAGCCTCAGCCAGACCCGTGTACGCCAGAGCATAACCGGGGTCTCTGTCGATGGCTTGCTGAAAGAAGCCAATACCTTTCTTGTAGCCTTCGGCTGTGATTTGGTTCGTATGATAGCGGCCCTTGAGGTAAAACTGATAGGCCTCGGCATTGACCTCGTAGGGCTTGGTCAAGCGCTTCTTTTCTTCGCTGGTCAAGCGAATCCGCAGATTTCCAGCAATCGCGGTTGCAATCTCCTGCTGGACCGATGAGCTGTCAGCCAGCTTTCGGCTGTACTGCTCACCCCAAAGCTGCTTATCTTCGCGTGCGTCCACGAGTTCGGCACTGACGGAGAGATCGTTGCCTCGCTGAATCACTCTGCCCGTGACCAAGGCCTCCACCCCAAGCTCTCGCCCCACCTTCTGCGGTTCGATTTCGCGCTGCTTGTAACGGAAAGCCGAGGTACGCGAGATCACTCTGATATTCGGGAGTCCCGATAGCCTGTCGATGATGCCCTCGGTGATGCCATCGCTTAGGTACTCCATGGACGGATCAGCACTTGCATTGGCGAAGGGTAGTACCGCGACCGAACTGATGCGACCGGGACTACTGCCAAAATAAAATCTGCCGAGTGCAATCAGTGCGACGATCAGCGCGAAAGCTACGCCACTAATTACCAACGCCCGACGCGACCAGCGGGGAGTCGCGGCACTACTCGGTTCTGTTTTGCCCGATTCTGTGTCCCGCTTCAGGCGCTTCAGGTCGGCCTTAATGTCGGATGCATGCTGATACCGAACATCACGATCTTTTTCCAAGGCCTTGTTGATGATGCGTTCCAACTCCGCTGGCACGTCGGGATTCAGCCGCACGGCAGGTGTGGGAATCGCGTCCAGAATGGCTTTGAAGATGACTCCCGAGCTTTCCCCACGGAAGGGCAGCGTACCCGTAGCCGCCTCGTACAACACCGCGCCAAAGGAGAACAAATCCGTTCGCGCGTCTAACTCCTTGGCGCGGACTTGCTCCGGCGACATGTAGGCGACCGTCCCCAGCGTTGTTCCCGGACTGGTCAGGTGCTCTTCGAGCGACAGAGTGGATTGTGCCATCACCCCAGCTGCTCCGACATTCGCGACGGCAGGTGTCACTTTCGCCAACCCGAAATCCAGAATCTTGGCGTGGCCGCGTTCGGTGACAAAGATGTTGGCGGGTTTGATGTCGCGGTGGACGATCCCCTTGGCGTGGGCAGCGTCGAGTGCATCGGCGATCTCGATTCCGAGCGACAACAGTTTTTCAATTTCCAGCGGACGCCCGGCAATGCGCTGCTTCAGCGTCATCCCGTCCAGAAACTCCATCGCGATGAAGGGCTGCCCATCTTGCTGCCCGATTTCGTAGATGGTGCAGATATTGGGATGGTTCAGTGCAGAAGCAGCTTGAGCCTCTCGCTGGAAGCGAGCCAACGCTGGGGGGTCTTTGGCTACTTCTTCGGGGAGAAACTTCAACGCGACAAATCGGTGGAGGGTTACGTCCTCAGCCTTGTAGACAACACCCATCCCGCCACCGCCCAGCTTCTCGACGATGTGGTAGTGGCCCAGCTCAAGGCCGACGCGCAAGTCTTGGCCTAACACTCGGCTGGCCATAGGGAAGAAGATCCCTCGCTCTCGCTGCAACCGATCATTCTAGGCCGTTGGCACAACGGAATCGACAAGAAATCGCACCCAGCCTTCCTGCGGCATGCGCTCGACTGCTGTCGCAAGATCGCCTTTACACTCATTCATCTGGTCGTGGACAAGAAACCGATGAGCAGTAACGCAGACAAGGTTCTAGAAAAAAATCAGGCCGCCCACTCCTGGGACGGCCTGCTTTGGCAAAATCCTCCGGGGAGGAGGGGAAAACCTATAAAGACGGCGGAGTCGCGCTCGCCGTGGGAGTCGGATTGCCGGCAGGCGCCTGCGCCGGTGTCGTTCCAGCTCCAGTATTAGTCATCAGGCGGATATCCACGCGGCGATTCTTGGCGCGACCGTCGCGAGTCTTGTTCGACTCGACCGGCTTATCCTTGCCCAGCCCGATCAGATAAATCTTGTAGCCCGGAACATTTTTCTCAGCGGCCAGGTACTGAATCACGGCATTAGCGCGGCGCTGGCTGAGATCGTAGTTGTACTCGGAGCTCCCCACCGAGTCGGTCCCGCCCTCGACGGTGATGATGTATCCCTTAGTAGTGGCAACACTGGCGGCCAGCTGATCGATGGCTTCCCTCGCTTCCGGCGTCAGATTGTCCTTGTTGAATCCGAAATGCACCGCCGTCTCCGCCACCGGGCGATAGTTGTCGAGGTTGACGACAGCGTTGGTCAGGACATCCACTCTCTGGGTGGCGCTGTTCGCCGAGAGTTGCGCCTTGTCAGCTTCGCTTCCCGCAGCCAGAGCCTTCTGGTCCACTTCTGCGGCCTTGGCCTGTACGGCCTGGATTCCAGCCTGGGCGCGCTGATCGACGTCCTTGATGTCTCTGGAATTCTTCGCTGTCAAGTCGTCGAGTTCATTGGTTTTGTTGATCAGCGGCGTGGTCTGTTGGCGCACGTAGTTCTTGGTCGTGCATCCGAGTGTTGCGGCCAGTGCAGCCGCCAGCATTAGGGTCAATTTTAACGAGGTGCGATTCATAAGCTTGAGGGCTCCTTGCCCAAATATTGCTGTGTTCTGAAATCCATGTCCGGTCCTGCTAGAGGTCTCTGAACTGGACCTGTCCTTTGGTAATGCACGAGGAATGCCATTGCGTACTCACAAAGGAATCCGCTAAATCATTCTATATCAATATCTTGGAAAGTGACTGTGGGAAATGCACCGTCACCCGACCAAGGCAATCACGGTATTAACCGTAGAAATTTTATACTCTTGGATTTCTCGCCAGGAATTGGCCGGAGAGGATGTCCCAGCCTCAATGCTTCGTCTTATCGAACGCTTTCTCAAACTGCGAAACGAGAGGCATCTCGCCCTTTTGCAACCCGCCGCGGCCCATCACGCGCCACAGATAGGCTTGCGAAGGCCGGCTGCTCGCATCCCCGCCGTGCGCATCATAGACCGCCAGAACGTCCTCTGAGGGACGAGACTGCACGAGCACGATGACGTCAGCGTCCTGCGGCCGGTACACCACCGTCAGTTTGCCCCACTTCTGGATCGCATTCTGGACCCGAGCAATCGCTTCGCGGTCTTCGGACAACAGGTTGGGATTAAATTGATCGCCATCGTAGGCAGCCACGTACACAAAGCGCGCGTTGGCAAAAATGAGCGGCATCGGCGGAGTGTTCTCCGCCCAGGCGACCGCGGTGCTCATCGCCAGACCTAGCAATACCACGGCAAAGATATTCTTTTTCATGCGACAGTCCTACTCACTATCTTACTAAGTAGGATGCTGCCTGAACCACCGGAGTTGTCACTCCCCGGTAACTCGCCTCACATTACCGGCGGAACGCTGATCCCCATTGTCGCGAGGACGCGTATGAGCTCCCGGCGAACCACCGCCGCAGTCGTCAGCAGGAACCTTCTCCGCTCCTCATCCGCCTCGCTCAGAATGGGATAGCGGTGATAGAAGGTGCTGAAAAGCTGCGCCAGTTGGAACGCATGCTTGGCCAGGTAAGCGGGTTCCGTGGTTGCAATGCACTGGCCCACGATATAAGAGGTTTTCGCAGCCGCCACCCACAGTTCCCAGATATCGTTGCCGGATTCGCCGTTGAGATACTTAGCAAAATCCTCGGTAGAGACACGGCTTGCCGCGTCCAGGAAAAACGCATCCGGATCGAATCCGCCTTTGCGGAAAATGTTGGAAGCGCGCACGACGGCATACTGAGCGTAAGGACCGGTATCGCCCTCGAAACTCAACGCGTCCTTGAAATCGAAGGCGATCACCGACGGCTTGGTGAACTTCAGCATGAAATAGCGCAGGGCTCCAATGGCGATCTGCGTTGCGACGCTGGCGCGCTCAGCTTCGCTTAGCTCGGGATGGCGAGCATCAACCTCTTTGCCAGCCGCGCGGATGAGAGCGTCCAGGAGGTCGTCCGCCTTCACGCCGAAACCCTTGCGCCCGGAGACCTCGATCCATGGTCTCGCCTTATCTTCCTCGCTAAGTTGGTAGCCAAGTTCGGCGGCGCAGCGCGGCGTGAGCGCGACCATCTCATAGGAAAAGTGGGTGTAGCGATCGGCGGCTTCGCCGTGGCCAAGCCCGCGTAGAGCTTCGATCACCGTGTTCTGCGCCTCAGACTGGCGCGCATCGATGACGTTGTAAATTTCCGCCACATCGCCAAAGTGGGGATGCTCTCGCTCGCCGTCGGTCGTCGAGATCCAACAATCGTGGCTGTTTGGATATCGATAGAATTTCCGATAGCCGAAATCACGCCCGAGCAGCCCAAACTTCCACATGTGATAAGCAATGTCTTTGCCGACGTACCCGACCGTGCGATTGGAGCGGACGATAACTTTTTGATCTTCCTCTTTTATCTCTGCGTTCTCCGCGCTCTCAGCGGTTTCAGATATTGACGTTCCCGCGCGGCGCATGACCCAGCACCCTTCGTTCTTGCCCTCCGTCTCGTACGTGAGAACTCCGGCTTCCTTCAGTTTGGCAAAGGCCGCGTCCCAGAAGTGCAGGTGAAGGATTTCGCTCTCGCGTGGCAGGAAGTCGTACTCAATGTCGAGCCGGTCCATGGTTTCGAGATGGCGTTTCAGGACGGCAATCGAAATCAAATCCGCAATCGCCGCCGTCTCATTGTTCCCTTCCTCAATCGCGTGCAGCGTCGCGGCACGCGCCTGCAGGTGCGCCTTATCCTCTTCGTACCAATGCGAAACGCGGGCATAGAGATCCCAGCACAGGTAATCGAACCGGGGCGCGGCGGCGAGAGCTTTAATCTGCGCGCGTGACTTCTGCTCGATGTGCAGGAATCCAACCACGACGTCGGCGACTTGCACTCCGGTATTGTCGATGTAGTTCTGGACGTCCACTTCCCTGCCCGCAAAGCGCAGCAGGCGGACGAACGTATCGCCGAGAATGGCGTTGCGCAAATGCCCGATATGCGCCGCCTTGTTGGGGTTGATGCTCGAATGTTCGACCAGTACCTTACCAGCAGGAAGATCCACGGCCGGGGATTGATCCGCAGCTAACGCCGTGGCCAACTCGGCGCGGCTCACGCGAACGTTGATGTATCCGGCGCCAGCTACCTCGAATTTTTCAAAGCCGGGAATCGTGCCGACCCCAGCGACGATCTCTTCGGCAATCTTGCGTGGTGCCTTGCGAAGTTTTCGGGCGAGTTCGAAAGCGATCGGCAACGCGTACTCGCCAAACTCGATTTTCGGCGGCTGCTCAACGACGATGTTTGCCATTTCCAAGGCGTAAGCACGGCGCAAGAACTCGCGCAGATGTTCGACCAGCCGGCGTTCCAGATATCGATACAAGATGCCCTCTAACTTATTGAAGAAACAGTGATTCTAACAAATTAGCGGCTGGCGGCGGGTTTGACGGAGGTGACGGGGTTCCCTATGATGAAAGATCGGTCGTTGGTCGTTAGTCGTTGGTCGTTAGCGAGCCACGCCATTTCGGCTCCAAAGTTCGCTGAATCTGGTTTTGCCAATGACTAGCGACTAACGACCAACGACGATTTTTCCATGCGCATAGCCTACCTCGACTGTTTTTCCGGCATCAGTGGCGACATGTTTCTGGGCGCACTGGTGGAGGTCGGAGTGTCTCCCAAACTTCTGGAAGACACGGCCATGGCGCTTGGTATCGGTGCACTGCTCGAAATTTCGCGGGTGACGCGAGGCGGAATTTCAGCAACCAAAGTCGATGTGTGCGTCAGCGGTGAAAAAGACCTGCCGCGGGAAGTTTTCTGGGAACTGCACAAGCACGATCATGCTCACGGCCATTCACATGGCCACCAACACAGTCGCAACCTGACGGAAATTCGCGAGATCATAGAAAAGGCCGCCATCAGCAGCACTGCGCAGGTAACCGCGATCCGCATCTTTGAGACGCTGGGCGAGGCCGAAGCCGAGATTCACAATACCTCCATCGATCAAGTCCACTTTCATGAAGTCGGCGCCGTCGATGCCATGGTGGATATCGTCTGCGCCGCCGTGGGAGCGGAATCCCTTGCGGTCGGAGAATGGGTATGCTCGCCGTTGAACGTGGGTGGAGGAACCGTTAAGTGCGCGCACGGAACGCTTCCCGTACCGGCGCCGGCGACGCTGAAGTTGCTTCGGGACGCGCCGGTATATTCGTCGGGACCGCAGGTCGAACTGGTGACGCCCACCGGTGCGGCGATCGTGCGAACGTTGTGCAGCCGCTTTGCACCGTTTCCCGCAATGAAGATTGAGAAGGCGGGATACGGCGCAGGAACGCGAGATTTCCCCGACCACCCGAACCTGTTCCGTTTGACGATCGGAGAAGCAGTTAGTGCAGAGAGTGCATCACCGGGTACGCCAAGCGACAGGATCGCAGTGCTCGAAGCGAATCTCGATGATCTGAGTCCGCAAGTGCTGGCCTACGCGATGGAGCGCTTGCTGGTCGAAGGAGCGCTCGATGTGTTCAGCGTCCCTGTGCAAATGAAGAAGAGCCGTCCCGGCGCCTTGCTGACTGTGTTAGCCAAGGTCGAAGACGCGGATCGCTTGACCCGGACGATTTTTGCTGAGACCACAACTCTGGGCGTGCGCCGCCGTGAGGAACAGCGGCAGACGCTCTCGAGAAGATGGGAAACGGTGGATACGACGTGGGGCCCGGTGCGCATCAAAATCGCCAATATGAATGGCACGATCTCGAACTATGCGCCCGAATACGAAGACTGCCGGACATTGGCGGAAGCACAACAGGTCCCGCTGCGCACGGTGATGCAGGAAGCGGTCCAGCAGTATCTTCGAAAACAAAAATCATGAGCAAGAAGTTTTACATCACGACTCCGATCTACTACGTCAACGCGCGTCCGCACATTGGACATGCCTACACCACGATTGCCTGCGACACGATCGCGCGTCGCCACCGCATGCTAGGCGACGACACCTGGTTTCTGACTGGCACCGACGAACACGGTCAAAAGATCGAGCGCGCGGCCCAGGCCGCGGGCAAAACACCGCAGCAGCTCACCGATGAAATTTCCGCGGAGTTCCGTTCCCTCTGGGACCGCATGGGTTTGACGTACGACGATTTCATCCGCACCACCTCGGATCGCCACAAACAGGGCGTGCAGGCGCTGTGGCGCAAGATCCGCGACAACGGCTACATCTACAAGGGAACCTACACCGGCCAATACTGCGTTTCCGATGAGCTCTACGTCGATGCAGAACCTGGCGCTCCCTGCCCCGATTGCGGCCGTCCGACGGAAACCGTCCACGAGGAGAATTACTACTTCAAGCTCTCGGCCTTCCAGGAGCAGTTGATTCGCCTTTACACCGAGCAGCCAGATTTCATCCGCCCTGAGACGCGGCGCAACGAAGTGCTCTCCTTCGTGCGCGGCGGCCTGCGTGATCTTTCCATCAGCCGTTCGACGTTTTCCTGGGGCATCCCGGTACCGGACGATCCCAAGCACGTCGTCTACGTATGGCTCGACGCGCTAGCGAACTACATCACGGCTCTGGGCTATGGCTCGAAGGACGCCAGCCAGTTCGACAAATACTGGCCTGCCGACGTGCACATGATCGGCAAAGAGATTGTGCGCTTTCACTGCGTCTACTGGCCCGCGTTCTTGCTCGCCGCCGGACTGCCGTTGCCCAAGGGCATCACGGCGCACGGCTGGCTGCTGTTTGAAGAAAGCAAGATGTCGAAGTCGCGTGGCAACATCGTGCGCGCCGAAACCATCGTGGATGTGCTCGGCACCGACGCCCTGCGATACTTCCTGCTGCGCGAGGTCGTCTTCGGGCAGGATGGATCGTTTAGTTTCGATGCGCTGGTGCAGCGCTATAACTCCGATCTTGCAAACGGACTCGGCAACCTCGCCAGCCGCACCCTGACCATGATCACGCGCTATTTCAAGGGAGAGGTACCGTATCCGTCAAACGCAGCGCACACCCTGGGGGACGCGGCAATTTCCGATGCGGCCAGGAAAGCGATCGCCGACTGCGGCAACCTTTTTGACCAGTATCAGTTCTCACGAGCGCTTGAAACAGCCTGGGGGCTGGTTTCCGCTGTGGACAAATACATTGTCGAAAACGAACCCTGGTCGCTGGATGAAAAAAAGGACGAGGAGAGCCGCTCGCGTCTGGCAACCGTGCTCTACACCAGTGCCGAAGCTCTGCGGATTGTAACGGCTCTTGCGCACCCGGTGATACCCGACGCCACCGCGAAAATCTGGGCCCAGATGGGTCTCGGAGACATCAGAAAATTCGACCTGACAAAATTGCAGTGGGGACAGCTGCCCCTCGGCACAAAGTTGGGCGAGGTGCAAGCCGTGTTTCCGCGCGCCGACAAATCGGCAGTTGAGAGGATGCAGAAAATGGAAGAACCAAATGCAAGTGTGGGGACGGGCGCCTCGCCCGTCCAGGCGAGCGAAGCTCGGCCGCCGGTAGCGGCGTCGCCGAGCCCCACCGCGGCAGCCAAGCCAGCCGCGGCAATTCCCGATGGCAAGATCAGCATCGACGACTTCGCGAAGGTGGAATTGCGCGTAGCGCAGGTGAAGACCGCTGAGCGCGTAAAAGGCGCCGACAGATTGCTGCGCATGGAAGTCGATCTGGGAACCGAAGTGCGCCAACTGGTAGCTGGGATTGCCGAGGCGTATGAGCCGGAAACACTGATCGGACGCAAGGTCGTGATCGTAGCGAACCTTGCCCCCCGCAAACTGCGCGGCCTGGAATCGAACGGCATGATCGTCGCTGCCTCGCCCGAAGGCGGCAAGCCGGTGCTGGCAAGCTTTCTGGAGGATGTGCCGATAGGCACGCGGCTGAAATAGCGTTGTCGAGCTTCGCTCGGCCTGGGCGGGCCAGAGGCCCGCCCCACACAATCTTCTCAGTGACCATGTTCATCGACTCCCATGCTCATCTCGAAGGCAAGCGCTACGATCCCGACCGCGAGGCTGTTCTGGCGCGCGCGAAACAGCATGGTATTGAAGCTTATTTGGCGATTGGCAACGGTGACGGACCAGAAACCGCCGACTGCGGAATAAAGCTGGCGGAACAATACGCCGGGAAGCCCGAGTACCCGCGAATCTGGGCAAGCGTGGGAGTACATCCCCACGAGGCATCCCTCGCGAACGAAGCCGCTGATTCCCAAATGCTCGAATGGGCGCGGCATCCTAAGGTCATTGCCTGGGGAGAAATCGGCCTGGACTACTTTTACGATCACTCGCCGCGAGAAACACAGAAATTGGTTTTCCTGCAGCAAATGGAACTGGCACGGACGGCGAGCTTGCCCATCATCATTCACTGCCGACCGTCCGATAATAGTGAGAACGCGTGGGACGACTGCCTTTCGATGATCTCCGAGCATTGGCGTTCCAGTGGTCTTGGCGGCATTCTGCACTGTTTCACCGGAAGCGTCGAACATGCGCGGCGCGCGCTGGATATGGGTTTCATGATTTCCTTCGCCGGCAACATCACGTTTCCGAAAGCGCAGTCGATCCGCGACGCTGCACGGATGGTTCCGCTCGACCGCATGTTGATCGAAACCGACTCGCCTTACCTGGCCCCAATTCCCCATCGCGGCCAGCGCAATGAACCGGCGTTTGTAAAAGAGGTTGCCCGCCAGATCGGCGACCTGCGCAGCTTGCCTGCGGAGGAGATCGGCGCAAGGACCGCACAGAATTTCTGCAAATTCTTCGGACTCGCGCTGGAAACTGCAAGCCCGGAAGTGCGCGCATAACCAGCCTTCGCAGACGATGCCTCTTCTGTTACCCTCTGGAGTACATGTTTGGGGTGAGCGATTCATGGGGCTCTGAGTTTCGAGCGCCCATTCCTCAGCATGACAATCTGGAGATTGAGAAGACCGTCGTAGGTTAGGCGGAGACCTCCTATGCCCGATAACAGTTTCGATATCGTCAGCAAAATCGACCTCGCGGAAGTTTCCAACGCCATTCAGCAGGCGATGAAAGAAGTCAGCACGCGCTTCGATCTGAAGGACTCGAAGTCCCAGATCGCGATGGAGGGCCACGATGCCATCCTGCTGCACTCCGCCGATGAATTCAAGATGAAGGCGGTGAACGACGTCTTCCAGCAGAAGCTGGTAAAACGCGGCGTACCCTTGAAAGGGTTGACCTACGGGGCGCTGGAACCGGCCGCGGGCAGCACGGTGAAACAGAAGATCAGCATTCAGCAGGGGATTCCGATCGAAAAGGCGCGGGAGATCGTCAAGCTGATCAAGAATTCGAAGAAGAGAGCGCAGGCTTCGATCCAGGCCGATGTAGTGCGGGTAAGCAGCAAGGATCGCGATACTCTGCAGGAGATCATCGCGCTGGTCAAGCAACAGGACTTTGGCATCGATCTGCAGTTCACGAATTACCGGAGCAACTGAGCAAATTGGCAACAACCACGTCCATCAACGGAAAAGAAATCTTCGACCTTCTACGCGACGACATTGCCGCGATCGAAGAACAGTTCGGACATGACACGGTCTCGAACGTCGCCGCAATTACGGAGATCGGTGAGTACCTGCGTGCCGGCGGGGGCAAGCGAATCCGTCCGGCGCTGTTGCTGCTGTCTGCCAAGCTGCTCGGCTACAAGGGAAATGGCGCGGTCAAGCTTGCTTCGGTGGTCGAGATCATTCACACCGCGACGCTCGTCCACGACGACATCATCGACGAAGCCCAACTCCGCCGTGGTCGTCCCGCCGTCAACACGCAGTGGGGGAACTCGATGTGCGTGCTGGCCGGCGATTGGCTCTACATGCAGGCCTTCAAGATCGCAGTGCAGGAGCGCAATTTCCGCATCCTCGACGTGCTGATCGAACTGACGCAGCAGATGGTCGAAGGCGAACTACTGCAGATGGAGAAGCTCGGCAAGCTGATCTCTCTGCAAGAGCATCTTGATCTGATCTATCGCAAGACGGCATGCTTGTTCTCGGTGTGCATGAGGGTCGGCGGCATTCTGGGCGGCGCCACCGAGAAACAGGAAGAATGCCTTGGTCAATACGGACGCGACCTTGGTTTGGCTTTTCAGATCGTGGACGATGTGCTCGACCTCACGGCTTCAGAGAGCGTGCTGGGGAAGCCCGTGGCCAGCGATCTGCGGGAAGGCAAAGTTACCATGGCCGTCATTCATGCGCTGGAGCGCTGCACTGCCGCCGAACGCCGCCAGATCGAAACTGTCCTCCACAACCGCGCGTTCAACGGCGTCACCCATGCCGAGATCCTGACCATCCTGAACCGTTATGGCTCTCTCGAATACGCCACCAAAGAAGCTGCCCGCTACGCCGAATCAGCGCGCAACGCCATCTGCTCGTTTCCGGACTCGGAGATTAAACGGGCGCTGTTGTGGGCGCCGGAGTTTGTGGTGGCCAGAGAAAAATAGCACCTGGCAATAAGCCGTACAACAGCAAGGAGCACACCCCATCGCTCCAGCCGCAAAGCGGCGGAACAGGAAAGCCCGGCACGTGAGTGCCGGGAGCAAATGGGGAAGAAAGTCGAGTCCCGGAGGGACGGCACAATTGCAGCGACGCGGACTTCGCCTAGCCCTTCACCGCAATCCCCAGCATCTCAAAGCGCCCCTTCTTTAGGAGCGTACCCGATCCCAAGAACGCCCGTGCGGGAAACTCGCGCGAGAACAGCCTTACGTAGGCAGAGTTGAACTGTTGCCACAAAGAAACATCCGGCGAATAGACCTGCACCCACACCAGATCGTCCATATTCATAGCGGCTTCGCGGAGAATAGCCTGGAATCCGCCGAATAAGAGCTCCAGTTCAGCCTCAACACTCCCTGGCGCCTCCCCTGTCGCCGGGTCGATGCCAATTCGTCCTGAGATGTAGAGAGTATCGCCCACCAGCACAGCGTCGCTGAAAGGAAGGCCTGCGGGACGATTCGGAAGATTGATGTAGCGGCGGCTCTGGGCTGACAAATCTCCCCCCTGAACTTGCAGTACTTGAATTCGTACCACTGTAACAGGAGTTCTTGCACCAAGGTCGGCCGGAGTAGCATCGAATTGGCATTGTTAATACTCGTGCATGAGTCCGCATACGCAATGACCGACTTGCTCTCACTGATTTCGCACCATGGCTATCTGTTTCTGGCGGTAGTGTGCTTCGCGGAGGCCATCGGTCTTCCACTGCCTGCGGCGCTCGCCATCCTCACCGCCGGCGCGGTCGCGGCCTATGGAGATCTGCATCTCTATCTCGTGTTCGGCGTAGGCATCCTCGCTATGATCAGCGGCGACGCCATCCTCTATTTCATGGGAAGAATTAGCGGGTGGGCTCTACTCGGCCTTCTCTGCCGCCTGTCGGCAAATCCGGAAACTTGCATTCTGCGTTCGGCGGAGTATTTTTACCGTCGCGGCAAGCAGACTCTGCTATTTGCCAAGTTCATCCCGGGCATCAACACTATGTCGCCACCGCTCGCTGGAAGCATGAAAATGCGGCTGCGAGATTTTCTGCAATTCGATAGCGTGGGAGCGATCTTGTATGTGGGCGCGTATGCCGCCGCGGGATATCTCTTCAGCGACGCGCTCCGCGCCATCACGCGCGGCCTGCGCTCCGCCGGTTTCGCCGCCGAAGTCATCTTCGGTATTGGGCTCGCTGCCTACGTCGTCTATCGCATCTGGGTCTACCGCAAGTACCGCTTGCTTGATGTAATTCCCCGCATACCGGCCGAGGAACTCGCCCGGAGACTGGCGTCCGACGCGGCTCAGAACATGCTGATCGCGGATGTTCGCAGCCACGGCTACTATGACGCCGACTCCGAGCGCATTGCCGGATCAATCCGCATCGAGCCCAACAACCTGATTGAAGAGGTCAAGAACCTGCCCAAGGATCGGGAGATTTATCTCTACTGTACTTGAGCACGCGAAGCCACGAGCGCCCGGGTGGCGCACGAATTGCAAGAACTAGGATTCAAAGTGTTCGTGATCGCAGGTGGCCTGACGGCATGGCGCAAGGCTGGACACGCGGTCGAGCGAGTTCCTCACGACGACCTGGTCAAGCTGCCAACCTTCAGTTAACACGACTCCGTGACGCGCGTCCTTGGCAGAGTTGCAGCAGTTTGTTATCGTGCCCCTATGGGGCGGACCCCGGCTTTTTGCGGAGTAATTTTAGCGGCGGGTGAGTCCTCCCGCATGGGGCGTGACAAGGCGCTGTTGCCATGGCCCCCATCGGCCGCAAATTCGAGAACCACAGACACGTTCCTGTCCGCCGCCATACGGCTTTTCTTTTCTCGCGTTGATGTTGTGCTGGTCGTCGCCGGCAAGAATGAGATTGCCTTGGCTCCCATCGTGTATGCCAACGGAGCCTCGCTGGTGGTGAATCCCGATCCGGCGCGCGGGCAGTTCAGTTCGCTAAGGGTCGGCTTGCAGGAGGTTCTCAACCGTGGTCGGGATGCCGCCATGGTTACGCTGGTGGACCGGCCACCGGTACGGGCGGAAACGATTGCGACGCTCGAAGCGGCGTTCGAAAAGGCCACAACACGAAGAAAATGGGCGGTGATCCCCGAATACCAGGGAAAACACGGGCATCCAATTCTCGCCGCACGGGAGATGATCGAAGCGTTCCTGAAGGCTCCCGAAACCTCGAATGCGCGCGACGTAGAGCACGCGAACCAGAATGAGATTGAGTACGTTCCGGTGGACGATCCGCTGGTTGCCCTTAACGTGGATACACCGGAGCAGTATGCGGTTTTGCCGTCCCAACTTCTACCGTCGAGTTAATTCCTGCCAAGGCCTACTACTTCATGACGCGTCTTACAGCTGCTCAAACCGAATTCATCGAAAGTGTACTCAGCCTCAAACCGCTCGTCGCCACGTTTGACTGCGACGGCACACTCTGGTCCGGAGACGCCGGGGAAGGATTCTTCGCCTGGGAACTGGAACAGGAACAAAGACTGGTGCCGGAATCGATCGCACGTTGGGCCCGTTCGCGCCATGCCGACTATGAAGCGGGCCAGGTCGCCGAAGAGGTCATGTGCGGAGAGATGGTCACGATGCATCGAGGGCTACGGGATGAAGTCGTGCAGCGGGCCTGCGACGCCTACTTTTCCCAGGCAATCAGTGCCAGTATTTTTCCGGAAATGCGCGAACTGGTTCGCCGCCTGCTCAATTCCGGATGCAACGTCTGGGCGGTTTCTTCTTCGAATCAATGGATCATCCGCTCCGGCATGCGCTTGTTCGGCATCCCACAGAACCAAATCCTGGCTGCCGAGACGGCAGTAGAGAGCGGCATCATCACCGACCATCTCATTCGAGTTCCCAGCGGCCCGGGCAAGCCAGAGGCGATTCGGGAGATAATCAGCGGCGCACTCGACTGCGCCTTCGGCAATTCCATCTGGGATCGCGAGATGCTGGAGATGGCAAAGCACCCGTTCGCCATCAACCCAAATCAGAATTTGAAAGAAATTGCGGTCGCCAACGGCTGGAAGGTCTATCAGCCGGCGACGCGGTCACTCTAACGGTTCGAAGTGGGGGGATTTGATGCCAAGTTCCGCGAACGCTTCGTCCATGGTGCGGACGACTTTCAGCAGCGGCCGCTTACGCTCTCCTACGATCTGAAACATGCGAGCCAGACCAAATCCAACCGTGGTCGAGGCAACAACAATGCGAGGGCGTTTGGCCGGATTGGTCACGGCCGGTTCCTGATTTGCCAGCTCGCGCAAGAAATCGGCGGATACGGCCCACTCCGCGGATGAGTAGTCCGAAATAACCGCGCTGGCGTCGGTCGCTGCCCAATGCTTCAGCCCCGTACGGTAAAATTCTGCCAGCAATTCATCCGTGAGCCGTCCCTCAAATCGGGCTAGCAGGATCTTGTTGACCGGGTCGAACTCAAATCGGGACCCCATTGAGAGCCTCCAGCTCCCCAACTGAAAACTGGAACGTTCCGAGTTACATTGACTAGGGTCTTGCGGACCAACCTGCGAACCAGCGAAGAAGTCGGTACCGCAACCTACGCTATTCCCCTTTAGGTAGGTCTCCCGTGACCCACATCACAGTTCGGCGTGATGCGATGGCACAGAGTACCATGCCAGTGCGGCAAGACTCACAGCCTCCGTAAGAGCGCAGCGAGTGTGTCCATCGCCAGCTGGCTTGCGTGGGTGGAGGCCTGTGGCAGGCCACCGACTTTGCGAAGCAACTCTTCCCTGCTCACCTGTCGCGCTTCTCCTAGACTCTTGCCTTTGATTAACTCCGTAATGGCTGATCCGCAGGCCATCGCTGGCACGCATCCCTTGGCGCGAAACCGAATGTCGGAGACGCGGCTCCCATCCAGTTTCAAGGTGAGCTCCAGGATATCCCCGCAAGCCGGATTCTGCGACCGCGCGAAAGAATCCGGAGCTTCAATCTCGCCAGTGTTTCGCGGGTTCTGAAAATGATCCAGAAGTTCGGCAGAGTACACCGAGCGATTGTAATGCGGCCGCCGCGATTCTCTTTGGGAAATTGCCGCCTGCATAAATCTCGGCCGCATAGTTTAGGATTAGCATCATGACTACTACTTCAAATCCTCACGGGGTCGCCGACGTTCGTAAAGAAGTGGACCGCCTGAATTCCGACGCGCGCACGGCGGATCAACTCATGAAAGACATCACGCTTCTGCTGAACCAACACATGCTGAAGTACAACTGGGTGGGCTTCTACATGCTCGAACCCGGAGCCAATCCGCCCATGCTGGTCTTGGGACACTACCAGGGAGCGATGACTCCGCACACCCGCATTCCTCTGAACCAGGGCATTTGCGGCGCCGCGGCATCATCGGGCAAGACCGTGGTTGTGGATGATGTAAATAAAGATTCACGCTATCTTGCCTGCTCGCTCGAAACGAAATCCGAGATCGTGGTCCCAGTCTTTGTGCACGGCGAGGTGGCGGGCGAACTCGATATTGACAGTCATTTCCCGGCAGCCTTCGGCGTCGCGGACCGCGAATTGGTCGAATACTGCGCGCAGCTTGTTGGGAAGCGTATGGAAAGCGCCTGAACCGAAACTGCCAGTTGCTAGCTCCTGGCTACTAGCAGCCGGCAATCCTCTACGAAAAACCGCTCGCTAGTAGCCAGAAGCTAGCAGCCAGAAGCGCTTTTGAGCCATGAAACGAGTCGTTGCGGCGCTGATTCTGAAAGATGGCCTTATCCTCGCCTGCCAGAGGACGCGGCACCAGCCCATGCCGCTCAAATGGGAATTTCCCGGAGGCAAAATCGAAGAAGGCGAACAGCCCCGCGAAGCAATGCGCCGGGAACTGGAGGAAGAACTGGGAATCGTGGCAGAGGTGGGCACGGAGGTCGCCCGTATTGTCCATGAGTACCCGGGGGGAGGGTCCGTGGAGCTCCGTTTCTTCGAAGTGCGCAATTACCAGGGAGAAATTGAGAACCGAATTTTTCGCGAGATACGATGGGTGACGCGAAAGGACCTCCTGGAACTTGATTTCCTCGAGGCCGACTTGGGATTGGTAAAGGATCTGGCAGCGGGCAAAATTCTGTAAGCGCCAATGCATCTAACCGCGGAGATCGCAGAACACGCAGAAAACGGATCGCTTTGAATTCCTCTGCGATCTCTGCGGTTCAATGCTTTTGAACTATCCCGTACCGCCGCGCACCTGCCCGTACACATAAACCACCGTGAGTCCAATCATAATCACGGTGGTCGCCCACGCGATAATGTTGAACGTGCGTTTGTTCACGAATTCCCCCATCAGTTCTTTCTTGTTGATCAGCAGCAACATAAAAATCAACACAAACGGCAGCACCGCGCCGTTGACCACTTGTGAAAATAACGCGATCTTTATGTAGGGGAGCCCTGGTATCAGGACCACGGCCGCCCCGGCGGCGATCAAAGCGGTATAAAGCCAGTAAAAAACAGGGGCCTCCGAAAATTTCTGCCCCACACCCGATTCGAAACCTAGTCCTTCACAAACCGTATAGGCGGTCGAAAGCGGCAGAATCGACGCCGCAAACAGCGATGCGTTGAAAAGCCCCAACGCAAACAGAATGTACGCCCAGTCGCCGGCCAGCGGACGCAACGCTTGAGCGGCGTCGGCCGCGTCACGAATGTCACGGACGCCATGCAGGTAGAGCGTGGCCGCGCAGGCCACAATAATGAACCAGGCCACCACGTCAGTGAAGATACATCCAACGATCACATCGAGCCGTGAGGCTTTATACTGACGCCGCGTGACCCCTTTTTCCACAATCGACGATTGCAAATAGAATTGCATCCAGGGCGCAATCGTCGTTCCGATCACGCCGATCACCATGTAGAGATACGCCCCCTGCTTAAAGGCCGCCATTCCTGGGGGCTTCACCGTGGCCTTCACGGCATCAATCCACGCGGGTTTGGCCAGCAATCCGGCAAAAATGTAAGTGATGTAGAAGAACGAGGCCACCAGAAACACTTTTTCAACGCTTTTGTACTGCCCCTTGACGGCAATCAGCCAAACGATCACGGCGCAGATCGGCACCGAATAATGCCTTGAGACCCCAAACAACTCCATGCTTCCCGCAATGCCGACAAACTCGCCCACCACGTTTCCGAAATTTGTAATCAGAATGCCGAGCATCATGAGGAACGTAATTCGCAGGCCGTATTCTTCCCGGATCAGATCGCTCAGGCCTTTACCGGTAACCGCCCCCATGCGGGCGCACATTTCCTGCACCACGATCAGGGCAATAGTAGTCGGAATCATCGTCCACAAGAGCAGGTAGCCGAACTGCGCCCCGGCCTGTGAATACGTCAAGATGCCGTTGGCATCGTTGTCGACATTCGCGGTGATGAAGCCCGGTCCTACAACGGCAAAAAACAGCAGGAGCCGGAACTTCCAACTTCTCAGAAATTTCATGCGCACGGGCTCTAGGGGACGGTCAAATTGGCAAAACAGAACGATCAGAATAAACGCTGCAAGCGTTGTCTGGATAGGCGAATCTGCACGCCTGGGAAAATTTTCTTGCAGAGACGCGGCTTACCGCGTCTCCCTCCGCAGAGTGGAACGGGGGCAAGCCCCGTCTCTACCGGCAGGAAGAACAACGACTACAGCTTGGAGCGCAGCATCGCAATCACATCATCCGGCGTGATTACGCCGGTCAGTTGATTGTGCTCGTCGATCACCGGCAAGGTCAGGAGGTTGTACTTGTCGAAGAGTTCAGCAAACTCCTTTTCTTTCGCGTCTTCGTGGCAGGAGATCAGGGGCTCCTGGGCCAATGCCAGCAGCGGCGTCGAGGCAGGCGACAGCACGATCTTCACCAGCGGCACTGCGCCCGCCAGCGTGCCGTGAGAATCCGTGAGGTAAATGGTGCTCATGTTTTCCATGCGCCCTTCGAAGGTCCGCATGGCCGCGACCGCGTCGCTGGCTGTCGCCGTTACCGCCAGAGCAATGAACTCGGTGGTCATCCGGCCGGCGGCGGTATTCTCTCTGAACTCGAGCAGGTCGACCACGTCCTGGCGCTCTTCCGGCTCCATCTGCACCAGGATTTCCTCGGTCCGCTCATCGGACAGGTCGCCCAAAAGGTCGGCAGCCGCGTCCGGTTCCATCTCCTCGACAATGTCGGCGGCCCGGTCGGAATCGAGCGATTCCAGGACCGATTTCTGCACCTTGGGTTCGAGCTCTTCCAGAGCGCCCGCGGCAACGTCCTCGTCCAGCGTCTCAAACACCGCTTCGCGTTCATCGGGGGCCAGATCCTCCACGATGTCGGCAATGTCGGCGGGATGGAGTTTGGCCAGCCGCTCATGCGAAATCTTCAGCCTGACGCGCCGTGCCGGGTCGGTCTCGATGAGGTCCACGAAGTCCCATGGGATCTCGCGCGGCGGGATCCGCAGGAGCAAGACACGAAGCGCGATGGCGGGCACCATCCCTTTCAGGAGGCGGCGAATGGCACCCCGCGCGCCCACATCCACACCTTCAACTTTCAAGACGGGGTGATTCAGCGCAATCTCGTGATAGAAATCCACGTCGTTCACGCGCACAACTTTGCGGCCGTGCACGTCGATCACCTGCTGATCGAGCAGATCCCGACCGAGCAGGAACAGTCCCTCGGAGCCATCGGACTTGGTCCATTCCGCAGCCGTAGTGGAGGCCCGAATGCCGCCATTAATCGTGGAGATAGCGGTCAAGGGCAACACGCGGTTTCCCGCAGGCGTCTTGACGATCAACGAGGCAACGTGCGAGCGGTCCTCTTGTGGGGCCAGGGCCACCTCGCGCACCCGGCCGCTGGCGGCGCCAGAGGCATCATAGACGGTCGAGCCCAACAGTTCGCTCAGCGAGACAGTGGCCATCATCAAGAGAATACTCAAGAGCACGTGCGGATGCCAGATGAATGAGCGTGCCGTCGCACATGTTGTAACGACGCAAAATCCTGCTGCGTAGGCCGCCCAGCCGCCGCGCCGGTTGACACGCATCGATGCGGCTGACTAAACTCTGCCTTCCTCACTTCGCAGCCCGCGCCCGTTGCTTGAGCGGCCGGCTACAACAGGAGTCTATGGCAAAGCGTCCTCGTATCGCGGTGGTGGGTAGTGCCAATGTTGACTTGACCACGTTCTCAGACCAGTTTCCCAAGCCGGGAGAAACCATTTTTGGCCAGAAGTTTCATCTGGGATTTGGAGGGAAAGGCGCGAATCAGGCCGTCGCTGCCCGGCTTTGCGGAGCCGAAGTGTTGATGGTGGCGCGCGTCGGAGATGATCTGTTCGGTCCCTCAACCATCAAGAACTTTGAAAGGCTGGGCATCGATGCCACCCATGTGCGCCAGGTAAGCGGCGTGTCGAGTGGAGTAGCGCCGATTTTCGTCGATTCCTCGGGACAGAATCGGATTCTCGTCGTCAAAGGCGCGAATGATACGCTGAAACCTGCTGACGTGGATGCCGCCGCGGATACGCTGAAGAGCGCTGACTGTATCGTTCTCCAGTTCGAGATCCCGCTGGAGACCGTGTACTACACCATCAAGTTTGCTCAGAAGAACGGCATCCGCTGCATCTTGAATCCAGCTCCCGCGCAGCCGATCGACATCAAGGCAGTAGCGGATCTCGATTACTTTGTTCCTAACGAGAGCGAGGCCGAGACGATTTCCGGGATGCCGGCGCGCAATGTTGACGAGGCCAAGCGCTGTGCAGCCAGGCTTCTTGCCAGTGGCATTCGGCGAGTGATCATTACTCTGGGCTCGAATGGCTCGCTGCTGGCCGGAAGTGAAGTCATGGAGCACGTGCCTGCGTTCAGCGTGAAGAGCGTGGATAGCACCGGAGCGGGCGACGCTTTTATTGGCAGCTTCGCTGCCTTTCTAGGCGAGGGCTTGCCCGAGCAGGAAGCCGTCAAGCGTGCCAACCTTTACGCGGGACTTTCGACTACCGGAGTGGGAACGCAGAAGTCCTTCTATGACCGCGCGCGCTTTGATGCCGAATGGAATCGACAGTCCTCATCCTGAGCGAAGGATGACAATCCCCAAGACGTATCACCGCTCCATCAGCAGAACCTTCTCTGCATCGTCGATCTCGGTCAGCTTGACTTCGATCACTTCATTGTCGGCCGTTTGCACCGTTCGACCGACGAAGGTGGCTTCGACGGGCAATTCGCGATGGCCGCGATCAATCAGCACCAGCAACTGCACCTGGCTGGGGCGGCCGTGCGAAAAAAGGGCGTCGAGGGCGGCGCGGGTGGTGCGGCCGGTATAAAGAACGTCGTCAATCAGTACGATCTTCTTGCCCTCGATGGAAAACCCGATTCCAGCTTCCTGCACCACCGGCTTGGGGCCCAGGGTAGAAAGGTCATCACGGTAAAACGTGATATCGAGTGTGCCCACGGGTACCTTCTTCTTTTCGACGTGTTGAATCATTTTGCCCAGCCGCTCGGCGATGGGAACTCCGCGACGACGGATTCCGACCAGTCCTAAGCCGTCCGCGCCATCGTTTTTTTCCAGGATTTCGTAAGCCAGCCGCACCAGCGTGCGTTCAATCTCCGAACCCGACATCAACTGTGCTTTTAGCCTGAGCGCTGTCTTGTGAGCCACGTTCTTCTTTGTAGTCATGCCACGAGTACCTCATCAAACTTGGGCTGGGTTAGGAAACTCCGGAAGCCTTCGCAACGCCCGCCGGGTCGCGAACAGATGGACCGCAGGAGTAATGATCAGCGACAGAACCATGGACAGCAGCACGCCGCCAATCACGGCAATCGCCAGAGGTTTCAACATCTGCGACCCGGCGCCCATGGCGAAAGCAAGAGGCAGCATTCCCGCCACCGCGGCGAGTGCGGTCATGACGATCGGCCGCAACCTGCGCCGGCCTGCCTGAATCATTGCGTCTTCAAGCGAAAGTCCCGCGGCGCGGAATTTTTGTTCGGCGTCGAGCAGGAGAATACCGTTTTTGGCCACAATGCCAATTACCATGATCATCCCCATGAAAGACGAGATGTTGAACGTGGTGCGAGTGATGAACAGGGCCAGAAACACTCCGCAGGTCGAGAGCACGGCCGACGTAAGAATCGCGAGCGGCGCGGCAAACGTTCGAAACTCAAACAACAAAACAATGAAGACGAGCACAACCGCCAGAACCAGCACTAGGATGAGATCCCGAAATGACTTCTGTTGCACCTGGTAGGTTCCTCCGTAAGCCACCCGAATGGAAGAAGGCAGATGCAACTGCTCTACGCTTTTCTTCACACTGGCAATACCCGTGCTCAGGTCAGTGCCCTCCAGTCGCGCTGAAACCACAACATCCCGCAGCAGATTCTCGCGCCGGATTTCGGTCTGTCCGGGAATCTCGGTCAACGCGGCCAGCGATCCCAACGTCGCCGTTTTGCCCGTCGAACTGACTAGTAGCGTGTCGCGCATTGCCTCCAGGGAGACTCGATTCCCGGCCGGAAAGCGCACGCGCAAGGTGTAAGTGCGATCATGAGTCACCACGGGAGCCGTCGAGGGTTCGCCCTCCAAAATGGCCGCTGCGTCGGTCGCAACCTCTTCCGGCGTGAACCCCGCCCGGGCCGCGATCGAAGGGTCCACCTGGAACATCACGGCCGGACCGCTGATCGTGTTGTCGATTCCATTCAAAACGTCAACCACACCTTCATCTTTGGAGATCGCACCCGCCACCTTCGGCGCCCATTCCCCAAGAATGGCTGCATCTTGTGAAAACATCTTGATCTCAACAGGCTGCGGTTCTCCCGTCAGATCACTAATCATGTCCTGGAGAACCTGGACGAATTCCACGTCAATGGCCGGTTCTTCCGTCTTGATTTTCGCGCGAACGTCGGCGATGACTTCTTCGATATCGCGGCTGCGGGATGACTTCAGCTTCACCGAGATGTCGCCGGTGTTGGCCTCGGTAACCGCCGCCAGTCCCAGTTGCAGTCCAGTTCGCCGCGATGTGTTCTCGACCTCGGGAGTATCGTGCAGGATCTGTTCGAGGTGGCGAACCACACGATTCGTCTCGGCCAGAGAGCTGCCCGCCGGCATGATGTAGTCGAGAATGAAGCCCCCTTCGTCCATTTCCGGCAGAAGGCCGGAGCCCGAAAACTGATAGCACACGCAGGCAATCACGATCAGGGCAAAACTGAACCCGGCCAGCCAGCGTGGCTGCTCCAGCGCGCGGCGCAACCAGCGCTCGTGAAAGTTAATCACCTTGCGGAAGAAGCCGCTCAGCGAAGCTTCTTCCACTTCCATTAGGCGGCGGATCGATTCGTCCTCTGGCTCAAGAGAGGCCTCGTCGCGAGCTTCTCCATTGTCAGACCCGTTGCCAGACGATTTGCCGGAAGGCCCCTTGATCAGGAACTGGCTAAGCGCCGGAGTCCAAGTGAGCGCGAGCGCCAGCGAAGTGAGCAGCGAAACCGACATGGTGACGGCCAGAGCCCGGAAGAAGGTGCCGGTTACGCCGGTGACGGAAATCAGCGGAAGAAAAACCACAATCGGCGTAATGGTCGAGCCAATCAGTGGGATGGTGATTTCGCCGAGAGCGCTGTGGATCGCCTGCAGCCGCGTCTGGCCGGCGTCACGATGCAGCACGATGTTCTCGACCACCACGATCGCAGTATCGATCACCAAGCCGACGGCCGCCGCCAGCCCACCGAGCGTCATCAGGTTGAAACTCTCCCCCATCAACTTGAGCGCAATGAATGTCACCGCGATGGTTGCCGGGATCACCAGGCCAGCCACGATGGAAGTGCCCCAGTCGCGCAGAAAGATGACCAGGATGATAGAAGCCAGGATCAGCCCGATGAGGATAGCGTCGCGGACGCTCGCAATCGATTGCTTCACGATGTCCGACTGGTCGTAATAAGGGTGAAACTCCACCCCAGGCGGCAGCGACTTGCGGATGCTCTCGACTTCCGCATGCACTTCGTCCGCCACCTGCACGGTATTGCTTTCCGGCTGCCGGTTGATGCTCAGCAGAACCGCCGGCTTTCCGTTCGCGGTCACAATCGTGTAAAGCGGACGAACTGCTGGCTCCACTCTCGCGACATCGCCCACGCGCACCGGCACCCCGGCAGCAGTTGTCTTGATGACGGTGGCAGCAATCTGTTGGGGATCGCGCACCTGACCGCTGATCAGTCCCAGATAGAGTTGGTGGTTGCGCTCGAGAAGGCCGGGAGAGTCAATGAGGTTGGTGCGCCGTACCGCTTCCAGCAGGTCGGTAACCGTGACACTCGCCTGCAAGAGCTTGGCGGGATCGGGAACAATGTGAAATTCCGGCTCCTGGCCACCTTGCACCAGCACTCGCGCAACGCCATCCAGGCGGTTGAGCCGGGGTTTGAGCTCGTAGGTAGCAAGTTCCCAGAGCTGGGTCTGCGGAACCGAATCAGAAGTCAGGCTGTAGCCAAGAATCGGAAAGCTGGCGAAGGTCATGCGATGCGCTTCCACCATTGCGCTCGCAGGCAGTTCGCGCTGAGCGCTGGATAGCGCCGCGTTTACGTACTGCAAGGTCTGGAACATGTCCACGTTCCAGTCGAAGAACAGGTCAATTTCCGCCGATCCGCGGCTGGTAATGGAACGCACTTCCTGCAAGCCCGGCACACTGTTGACGGCTTCTTCGAGCGGACGGGTCACGGTGACCATCATCTGGTCAATGGGCATAACGCCGTTGTCAACGGCGATCAGGATACGAGGAAAATTCGTGTTCGGAAAAACCGATACCGGGATGGTAAACGCAACGTAGATTCCAAGAATCGCCAGCGTGACGATTAAGACGAGGATGGAGCGGGAGTGGCGCGCAAACCAGTAAGGAGATTGACCGTTGGCCGCGGCCATCGAGCTACCTGGCATCCTTTTCCGTCTCTTTTCCGGAAGATTGCTGGTCAAATGCGTGATCCGCGCTGCCGGACTCCGGGCTGGCTTCGACGCGAATCTTGGTATTGTCGGGCAGACCGTAGGCTCCGGATGCGACCACGCGCTCACCCTCCGTGAGGCCATCGAGAATCTGCACTTGATCGCCCTGCCGGATTCCTGTCTTCACGGTCTCCTGGTGGGCGCGATTGTCGGAGCCCGCAACCATCACATAGCTGCTTCCGTCCGGAGCTGTGAGGACGGCCGCCGCTGGAATGACCACCGCGTTCGGCACCGCTCGCGCCAGCATGGAAATCTGCGCGCTCGTTCCCGGTCGCAACCGTCCCTTCGGATTCTTAGCTTGCACCCAGACTTCGACGGTCGTGCTGTTGGGATCAAGCGCTGGGCTCACGACGGTCACTTTCCCTTCGATCGGGTCGCCTTCGCCGGGAACCTTGCCGGAACCGCCACTCGGAATAATGACCGTGGCCTTGTCGCCCACCTTCAGCAACGCGGCCTGCTCTTGCGGAATGTGGGCACGCGCCACCACCGAACTGGTGTCCATAACCGTGAGCAGCGGCGTTCCCGCTGCGGCCATTTCTCCCGGATACAAGGGACGATCGGTTACCACGCCGTTGATCGGACTGCGGATTTCCGAGTAGCTCAACTGCGCCTCGGCGCCGAGATACTTGCCTTTGGCGGATTGCAACTGACCCTTGGCAGACTTGATTTCCTCCTGCTTGCCTCCCGCCATCAGCGCATCGAGGTGGTGCTGCGCAATTTCATATTGACTCTGTGCCTGGGTGAGCGTGACCGCGGCTTGATCGAGGTCCTTCCGAGGCAGGGCGCCTTGCTTGTAGAGATCCTGACGACTTTCGTAGAGCTTCTGTTCGGCCTCCAGCGTCAGCTTTGCCGCCTGAGTATCGCCTAGCGCCTTCTGAATCTCTTCCGGCAAAGTAGATGCGGTCGCGATCGCGTAAGCGGCCTGTGCCTGGTCGTAGGCTCCCTGATTGTCCTGGGCCGCAGCGGCTAAGTCGCGGCTTTCCAGTTTCGCGAGCAACTGCCCTTCACGGACTTTGCTACCGCGATTCACGTAGAACGTTTTGACCGGCGCGCCGATCTTGGGAACAATTGCCGACTGCGCCAGGGGGAACAGGATGGCTTCGGACGTTACAGTCTGCACGATGGTTGCTTTCTTCACTGGAGCCACTTGCACGCCGACCGTTGGCTCCTCCGGCTTGCCCGCGGAGCAGGCTAGCGCCAGCATAAGAATAGGAATGGTTGCGGCCAGCGGCACTATGTGCCGAAGCCTTGGAGTGTAGCCTCCTTCCCCACAAATCCATCTTTGCAACACGCTTTAGAAACTCCCCGTCAAGGTTTGCAGGTTCGCGAGCGCGACTTGGAAACGAACCTGTCCGTCATCATACGCATTGCGAGCCAGCGTCAGTGTATTTTGAGCATCCACCACTTCCAGAACCGACGCCTCTCCCGCCTGGTAGCGCATAGTGGTTAAACGCAAGCTGTCGGACGCAAGTTCCGCGGTTTGGCTCAGCGATTCGAGCTGTGCGCGCGACGTTTCAGTCTCAGCATAGAACGTCCGCAGATCGGCCAGCAGGCGGCGTTGTGCGAAGCTCAACTCGACTTGGGCCTGTTGCCGCCGCAAGTCCGCCTGCTTCACCTTGCTGTAGCCAGCCCCCCAGTTCCATATCGGCAGTTGCAGAGTAGCGGTGGCCGCGTACCCCAGGTTGCGAAATCCATTTCGATCGCGCACCGCGAACTGGGTGGCGTCAATGCCATAAAAATAATCCAGGCCGACCGATGGCAGCATGGCCGTCCACGCAGCTTTCACTTCCTGGTCTGTTTGCCGCAGAGAGGCGAGGGCTACCCGAAGTTCCGGATTGTTCTTGGTTGCAGCGGCCTGCACTTCGACGAAACTGGGCAAGGGATCGGGCAGGCGCAAGTCATCCACGACCGAGAAATTTTGTTCGAAATCCGGGAACAGCAAAACCGCGAGATCGAGGCGGCTCTTGTTCATCTCCAGAAGAGAATCCTGCAGTTCGCGCTGTTGCTGCTGATCTTGAATCTGGGCTTTGATCACGTCGGAACGCGCAACCTCCCCACCATTCTGCAGTTTTTGGCTGATCCCGAGAAAGTGGTCCGCTTCCGACGCCGCTTTCTGGGCGGTGGCATACTTGCGCTGCGCCACGACGTATCCGTAGTAAGCCTGCACCACGGTCACGACCAGTCCGCGAGTCGCAATTTCTGACTTGGCGCGCGACAGAGCTTCGGCTGCTTCGACACGCTTATAGTCCGCCAACATGCCCGGCGAGAGTGCCTGGTGGACGTTTCCCTGCGCGATGTACTCGTGGACGCCATTATTGGCCGTGTAACGTCCAGAAGGAGAACCGTTTCCCTGGGTGTACAAGAACTGCATGTTGTAGTTGACGTTCGGCAGCAGTCCGGCGCGGCTTTGCACTGTATCCTGATGCGCCAGCCCTAGCTCCGTCAGAGCGGCTCGAAACTCCGGATCGTTAGCTTTGGCGCGGGCCAGGGCATCTTGCAGTGTAAGGACCAGCGGCCCTTGCCCGGAATTAGTGTCCGGGGTTGCGGCGGGCATCAGGATCTGTCCGCTGACTTTGGACGGTGAATTCTGGCTGAACGCAGGGATAGCCAACAAAGTCCCCAGCAAGACAGTTCTGCGAAGCCCCGGAAACCCTCGATACACAGTCGTGAACATTGAGACCCCCACGCATGAAATGCCAGCGGGGTGATTCTAAATCAGATTAGCCCGGCTCTGTGCTGACTACTGGATCCAAACCGTCTTGATGTTCACAAACTCGCGGATCCCCTGCACCGCGAGTTCGCGCCCGTGGCCCGAGTACTTCACGCCCCCGAAAGGCAAGCGCGGATCGGAAGCCACCATTTTGTTCAAGAAAACCATCCCGGCATCGAGTTCGTTAATGAACCTTTCGGTTTCCGCGGGATCGTTCGTCCACGCGCTGGCACCCAACCCGAAACGGCAGTCGTTGGCGATCTGGATGGCATGATCCACATCCTTCACCCGAAAGATTGATGCCACCGGGCCAAAGAATTCTTCCTTGTAGGCGGGCGAATCTTTCGGAATGTCGGTCAGTACTGTGGGCGGGTAATAATTGCCGGGGCGTTGAAGCGGATGGCCACCGGTGAGGACCCGCGCACCTGCGGCCACACTTTTTTGCACGTCGGCATCGAGAGTAGTAACCGCGTCGGCGTTAACCAGCGGACCAAGCTGGGTGGTCGGGTCGAAGGGATCGCCCACACGCAACTCCTGCATGCGTTGGACGAACTTGCGCTCAAACTCGTCGGCGATTTTTTCCGACACAATAAAGCGCTTGGCCGCGATGCACGACTGGCCATTGTTCTGGATTCGCGCGTCCACGGCAGTGGCCACCGCCGTATCCAGATCGGCGCTGGGCATGACGATGAAAGGATCGCTGCCCCCCAGCTCCAAAACAACTTTCTTGATCCGCTTGGCAGCGGAAACTCCGACCTGAATCCCCGCCTGCTCACTGCCCGTCAACGTCGCGGCCATGACGCGAGAGTCATTTAAGATGCCATCCACTGGTCCTGAGCCGATCAGCAGCGTCTGGAACTCACCTCCGGTAAAGCCGGCCAGGTGGAGAATTTCCTCAATCTTCAACGCGCACTGCGGAACGTTCGACGCGTGTTTGAGCAGCCCGACATTGCCCGCCATCAGCGCGGGCGCCGCGAAGCGGAAAACCTGCCAGAAGGGGAAGTTCCACGGCATGACGGCGAGGATGGGACCAATCGGCAGATAGCGAATGAAGCTGCGCTTGGCCCCCGTTTCCACAACTTCGTCGGCCAGAAACTTCTCGGCGTTCTCGGCATAGTAGCGGCATCCGGTGGCGCACTTCAGCGCCTCGCCCACTGCGGACTTCAGCGTCTTTCCCATTTCCAGCGTCATCAAACGGGCGCACTCGTCCTTTTCCTTTTCCAGGATCTCGGCCGCGCGCATCATCTTGCTCGCACGTTCGGCGAACGAAGTCTTCCGATGACTTTGAAACGCGGAAATCGCCAACTGCAACTTCTGGTCGATTTGCGCCCCGGTAAGAGGCTCGAAGGTCTTGACAACCTCGCCGGTCGCTGGATTGGTGGTCGCTATCGCCATGGTGATTTCCTTTCCTTCGCCGGGGTCCTGCCAAGAGCTTTGTGGACTAACCGTCAGCAGTCGGTTGCGGACGGATGGTTTGGGGCCGGCTCACAATATTAATCGATAGGCAGTCCGCATCAAAGCCATCCCTTCGGATTGCCCGGCCTTGCAGCAGAAAAGATGCTCGATCGTAACGATGCTCGATGGATCATCCATCTGCTCATACCGCACAAGTATGCGTGACTACTCTCACTGACAGCCGTCCCCGGCCCAGCGGAAACTGAACACGCGGTAGCTTTATTAAGTGAGTGTCCACCCACCATGGTTCCGGGCGACGGTGGATGCGTCACGCGGTGGAGGGACGTGCGCCTCGCCCCTCCCGTCTATGAAGAGCTTTCTCCACACTGTCGACACCAAGAAGTCTTTCGAAGCGGCAGTCGAGGCTGTTGAGGCAAAGGTGGTGGAGAAGAATTTCCGCGTGATCAACACCTACGATGTGGCGGCAACTTTGACGGAGCAGGGCTTCCCCCGGAGTCCATTGAAGATCATCGAAGTCTGCAATGCGCGCTATGTCAGCGAGGCCTTGGATAAGGACATCAACGTAGCTCTCATGTTGCCGTGTCCGATCGCCGTCTACACCGAGGGCGCAAAGACCTTTATCAGCACCATGCGTCCCTCAGCCATGGCTGCGCTGTGTCCGGCTTCGGGTCTCGATGAAATCGCTGCCCAGGTCGAGAGAGTGATCCTGCAGATTGTCGATGAGGCGGGCGGGTAGACTATCTCGTCAGTGGCGGAGCCGACGCCGATTGAACCCATGGCACATTAGAGTGTTTTTCTTGGAGGCCCCAGCCTTGCAGGAATGAGAAAGCGGGGAAAAAGGTAAAGGCTGTGACATTGGTTATGCTCTAGCCGCCAACTCCTGCGAGGGAGCCAACAGCGTGGAGACATGCACCGTCACAGCCCTTGATGCGATCACCGCTTTCGCGGTCCCAAACCCCAACTTCTCCTCGCAGAGCCGTCGGTTTTTTCAGGTCTGGCTGCCCGTCGGGTTACCCCGCCGAGCTGATCACTCAGCTTACTTCGGACTGGCGAAATTTTATTTAAGCCAACCCTTTCAGCCGTCGACGGGAGCAACCTTAGAGAGTTAGTCGAAGATTGTCAATGCCCCTTTTTGGTGCAATTGACCACTTGCGGCGGTTCACAACGCAGGAGCGCAACCCATTGAATTGTTGTTGCTTAATGAACGGGAGATTAATTTTTGTCCGTTTTTCCACAGAAACGTGCACAGGCCACTCGAAGGCGTTGCGCTCAATTGGGCAACAACTAAGGAGTGTGGGGGAACCCGGTAAGCATCTTGACGCCGGAAAATGAGGCCCGCATGATGATTACTAACTCATCCAAATGTCAGATCTTGTAGCCTACGTCGATGGCGGCTCTTTCGGGAATCCTGGCCCCTCCGGTATTGGAGTAGTGATTGACGGCGCCACCAACGGCACCATCCGGATCGCCAAATGGATTGGACATCAGGACAATAACGTCGCCGAATACCTGGCGCTGCTTGAGGCATTGCAATGTGCCTTAGGGCTTAGGGCCAGGGCGCTTCATGTGTTTTCAGATTCCGAAGTAGTGGTCAGGCAGATGAGGGGCGAGTACAGGTGCCGTAGCCCACGGCTCTATTCCCTGCATTGGATCTGTCGAAAACTCGCCCGGACGCTCGATTTCTCTATATCCCACGTTCGTCGTGAAAACAACACTGTGGCCAATCGCCTAGCTGCTTCGGCTGCCCGCAACGGGGAAGCGACTACCAGCGTCGATATCGGCTAGATCCCAATTGGTGTGGGGAAGAGTTTCCGGTGTCACGTCCGGTAACTCCTTAAGAAAGAATGGCGGGGACGACGAGACTCGAACTCGCGACCTCTGCCGTGACAGTCTAGGCATACACATATTATCAGCGACTTACGTTCTCAACGGGGGCTGCCAAGTCGCTGAAAAGGACTGTAGGAACCGTTCCGTGTGGGTAAATCTGTGGGTAAGAATTCTCGCGTTGCGACGATTTTGAGCTTGGGAATTGAGCACCGAACCGCTGATGATCCGGAGCCCGCCGCCATGTGCTGGGCACAGCAGGCGCTATTGGAGCTTCGCGTACTCGGCTTTGGCTTGCTTGAGGATGGGGATGTCGGGGTCGGCGTCTTTCCAGAGCGTGAGGAAATCTTTGTAGGCGGCGAGTGCCCGGACGCGGGCGGCATCGGCGTCCGCGCCCTGCGAGGTTCTCGACTGCAAGGCGTTGGCACGAGCCACTCCCAGATGCGCCAGCGCTCCCGTCCAGCAGTTCCAGACAATGCCGCTGTGGTCGAGAATCTTCTGGAACTCGGCGGCAGCGACGCTGCCTTGTCCGGCTGCCAAGTATGCCTCTCCGCGTACATACACATGGTAGAGGCAGGAAATATTGTTGCCGAAGGGAGTCTCGCCCAACTCAATGGGAGAAGCTGGTTGCAGGGGACTCAAGGCAGAAGTCGAATTCTTTTTGTCCAGAGCCAATTGCGCCTGAATCGCAGGCAGCCAAAGTGACTGCATCTGCGTGTCCAGCGGGAAGCGTTTCCCTAAGTTTTGTGCCAAAGACTCGGCTCGTGCCGTATCGCCCGCCATGGCAAACGCCAGCGCGGCTTCGACCTCGACAGCCTGACTCGTGGGAGCCAGCTTCAAAGCCTCTGCCGCTGATTGCCGGGCTTGTGCAGGATTGCCATAAGCCGTTTCTTCAAGCGCGGCATTCGCCAAATAGATCGCCCCACTTTCCTTGTTGTCTGCTCCTACCGCAGAGTCCACAGCCCGCTTAGTCAACTCCCGAGCCTTGCCGAGACGACCGCCATACGCCTCGGTGTCGGATGCGTAAGCCAGTCCAAAATTCTCATATTCGGGTCTACGCGCAAACCACTGTTGCTGTTCTGACATTGCCGAAGAGTCCGCGCCGAGAAAGCCAAGGGCGTAAAGAAAAAGGCGCGAAATGTCAGAATCGAGTTTTCGCACTTGCGCCTCTTGAATCATCTGCCGGGCTTTGTCGAAGCGCTGCAAGGCAAGGGCGTATTTGGCGAGGTTTTCGTACCAAACAGCACTATCCGGCGCAATTTGCACAGCTTGCGTCGTGATCTCGATAGCCTTCTCATACTGCCCCTGAGAGGAGAACACCTCGCCCAAACGCGCATAGGCTTCAGCTTTCCGCGGGTAGGTCTCAATTTCCTCCAGATATATCTGGGCAGCCTTGTCCAGTTCACCGGTGACACTCCTGTAGTAGGTGGCAGCGACTGCCAGCTTTTCCAGTTCGCTCGCATGTTCCCGTAACTGAAACGCCTTGGTGTAATATTCGCTCGCCCGCTTAGGCTCGCCGAGCGCGATGTAGGCGTCGCCCACTGCCCTGTAGCCCATGGCAAAATTAGGATCGAGTTCAATGGCACGTTGATGGTATGGCAGGGCTGCGGCAGTGCCTTTCTCAGGAAAGGCCCCCCAGCCAAGGCTGAATGCTTTCAGGGCTTCGAGCGAGGAGGTGGTTGCCTCTGCCAACGGCACATCGTATTTTTGTACGGTAGCCAGCGATTCGCCCAGTTCACTGCGCAGCTTCGAAGCCGCCTCGCCCAGCGCGTCCAGCACTTTCTCCTTGGACGCCGCGGTCACCTGCTCTTGTGCCAGCGTGTCTCCGCTCTGGCAATTCACCGCCTTCAGTCCAAGCACATACTCGTTGCCCAGACTGCCAATCGTTCCCGCAAGGTAAGCCTTGCTTCCCGCCCGCAGGCAAAGCTCGCGGGTCACTTCGGGCGTGAGTTTCGTGTCGGCGGGACGGGCCATCAGTTTCAACGTCTCCGCGACTTGCTGATCTGAGAGCACACTCAAGAAAGGCGATTGCCGCAAGGAGACATTGAGCGCCGTCTTCAGTGTGTCATCGAAGATCGCATCACCCGTCTTGTTGTCGAAGTCGGCGAGAACGATGGTGTCTTTGTCGGTCAGGCGCTTGTTTTGCTGATGCGACCGATAGTAAAGCCCGCCCGCTACGAGCAAGGCGACAAGCAGGACGGTAACCGCAATCTTCCAGAGCTTTTTCTCTGCCACTGCGACCGTGCCCGAGCTTGCCGCCGCACTGTGCCCGCTCTCGCTGTCCCGCTTCAGCCGTTGCAAGTCGGTTCTGACATCGGCTGCACTCTGGTAGCGCAGATTGCGATCTTTCTCTAGAGCTTTGTTGACAATGTCCTCTAGCTTGGGCGGTACGTCGGGATTCAGCCGCAAGGGAGGCAACGGAGCACGGTTCAGGATGGCTTCGAAAACTATTCCTGTGCTCTCGCCACGGAAGGGCAATGTCCCAGTCGCCATCTCGTAAAGAACCGCCCCAAACGAAAACAAATCCGTTCGTGCGTCCAGTTCCTTCGCCCGCACCTGCTCGGGCGACATGTACGCGATGGTTCCTACAGCCGTGCCGGGACTCGTCAGTTTGTCAGGGTCAATCTCCGCAGTGGCAAGTGTTGGCTCGTTGCCAGCCGCGCTTTTGGGTGTGCTGACCTTAGCCAATCCGAAGTCCAGAACCTTCGCGTGTCCGCGCTGGGTGACGAAAATATTTGCTGGCTTGATGTCGCGGTGAACGATGCCTGCGGAGTGGGCAGCATCGAGGGCGTCGGCGACCTCGATGCCAAGCGACAGTACCTCTTCAATCTCCAGCGGCTTGCCCCCGATGCGGTGCCGGAGCGTCATGCCGTCCAAGAACTCCATGACGATGAAGGATTGACCTTCATGCTTGCCGATTTCATGGATCGTGCAGATGTTCGGATGGTTCAACGCAGACGCAGCACGAGCCTCGCGCCTGAAGCGTTCCAACGCCTGCGGGTCTCTTGCAAGATCATCGGGAAGGAACTTGAGAGCGACGTAGCGACCAAGGTCGGTGTCCTCCGCCTTGTAAACCACACCCATCCCGCCGCCGCCCAGCTTCTCGACGATGCGGTAGTGCGAGATGGTTTGACCGATCATGGCGCTCAGGCTGAGATGGTAGGTGTGAGCAGATGGTGAAGTCAACGAGCCGGATCAGTGTGCGTTGGAATCGTGACACTTCCTTTCGAAAGGAGATGAACTGCATGCGAGCAAGCCTAAGGGGTCGGGAGGAGTTGGCTGGGCGGGTTCAGCAGGCGTTGGTGCTGCCGACCAAGAAAGAAGCGGAGATGGTCGTGGATGCCGTGGTCACGGCGCTCGAAGCCACGCTGCTGAACAATCTGGGTTCGGACGGGTTCACGCTGAAACTGGGTGGCTTCGGCAAATTCTCAGTCCGGCATAAGCCGGGGATTCTGAGGAAAATTCCGTTCACGGGCGAGACCATCCTGACAAAGGATCGACGGAAGGTTACGTTCGTTAGTCTGGGCAGACTGCGGCAACGTGAGCAGGTCGTCTGATTAGCTTAGGGCGTTCAATCGCACGCGCAAGGTCTGCCTTGCATTGCCTCCCAGCCTTCGCGAAGGATCAGAGGGACGATGATCAGTGCCGCAGCGGGATCAGCCCACCTGATGTGCCAGACCGCGTTTGTGACCAATCCAAGCAGCGCGATCACTGAAAAATAACCGCACAGGGCTGACTCAGCCGCGTCCGCCCTTAGTGCCGCGCTGCCCGTCTGGGCTGACAATCGCCGTTTTTCTCTCGCGAGCAAGGGCATCAACACCGCTGCTGCTGCCAGTATGCCGATCCCCAGCAGGCTTGGTTTTGCCTCACTGTATCCGCGCAATGCCATGACAGAAGTAGCTATGACGCACGCAGCGAGCGCGAACAGCAGTCCTCCGGCGATTCGGGCGGCTCGGCGTTCAAGGTGCTCCGATACTGCATTGGAGCGGAATCTCCAAAGCACGACGACCGCCGACGCGAGTTCGATAGCGCTGTCCCCGCCAAACGCGATCAGCGCCGGACTTCGCGCCCGCCACGCAGCGAAAAGAGATACGGCAGCCTCGGCACTCATCCACGCAACGGTGACCGCCTGCACCCTGCGGACTCGCCGGAAGGTATCTGGAACTATGGTTTGAGGCACGAGGTCATTCTATGATGTTCTTCGTTCCAAACTTCTAGGCATTCACGGTCGGCGGAGGTGACACCAGCATGGATCGGACAAGTTCGTTCCCGAAACAGAACTTCGAGGGCATGGTCTGCGAAATCTGGTCAGGGTTGGACATCTGTCTTTACCACGCAGCGTATGTACGGACTTACGCCGACTCGACCGCAATGCGGTTAGCGGGTAGCAGGCGGCGTGAAACAATCCTGCAGCAGATGTCACAGGCTGACCGCGACTTTCTTCAGGAAGATGTGCTTGTATTTCGGGCGCACTTTGCAGGTGTCCTTTGGCAGCTTCACCACCTTGCTGATGAACTCGTTCGACTGGCGTATAAACGCTGCTATCAAGAGGGCATCGTAACGAAGGATCAGTACGATGCGCTTGTCAAAGCACTAGACGACGACCCATTACTCAAAGAGATTCGAGATTACCGAAACTTGTCCCACCAGTTTGCCGGGGTCGTCGTGACGCTCCACGATGGTACAACTGATGCGTTCATCGCCCATGTCTTGCCGCCGTTGGATGTGCAAGCACCTGCGCAGCAGGCTGCGATCAATGATCAGGAGATACGAAAGGACACGGAAGAACGGGAACTCAACAAGAAGTTTCAATCATACTGCGATCATGTCTCAGGCTACTGCGAGGGTCTTTTCAGAATTGTTGACGCCAAGCACAAAATGACTGTGATTCCTCGCAGTCATGGATTTTTGGTCACGATTCCGCATTCGTATCAAGGGGAACTGCCAGAGGGAGCGAAGGAAACGGTCTACCTGAAAGCCGTGGGTTCGGCGAACTAGGGGTTACGGCTATGTTTTGCGCACGCCTGAGGGTATCTGCGGCTTCTTGCATTCCGGCTTAGAGGCACACTGCTTGTAAGCACGGCTGCCGCCGCAGACTGCTCACGCGTTCGCCCGTAGCTTCGTGCCGTCGCGTCGCAGCAGGTGACGGCGGAACGAATTGTAAAGGCAGTTGCTACGCATGGAGCGGTCGCCCCCGGTGAAGAGCAGCCACAGATTCCGGTCAGCTTTGTACCGTCGCTCAAGGCTGTCGAACCAGTGGCACAGGTTCGCTGGGTCGGCGTCTGGGTGCGCCCACTTCTGCGTAGCCTTAGCATCCCACTCGGCGAACTCCCCCTCGGCTGCCACTAGTTCTTCGCATGCCTCGGCGAATTGCATCTCGCGGAGCGTCTGCTCGTCCGTGACGTAGGGCTTGCCGTTGACCTGATCGACCTTCGTGGTCGTATCTTCGTCGAACAGTTTCGCGATATTCGCATCCAATTCAGCTTCGGTCTTCATTCCTCAGGCTCCTCCATCATCGAGTCGGCGAGACGCCGTCCTTCTAAGGCTCGTTCAATGTCGTGATCCGACAGCGGGCGGGCTGCGCACATTGGATCGTGGCGCTTGAAAGCGTTGTCGGTTTCATCTCCTATGTTCGCCGCTCGATTTAATTCCCAGCAAAAAGACGCCACGGACACCTGCAACCCACAGCGACCCTCTTGGTCGTGGACGCACGAACTGTGGATGCGAAGAAGTTCGCCCACGATCTCAGGCGTGAGCCTGCGGGGCTTGCGGAACTTGATCAGCTTACCCACGGGTTGCGCTCCACAGGATCGTGAACGCCAATGGCGAGTACGCCGCGAGCGGGAAGATGCGCATTGCGGTCGCGGACGGTGGCATAAGAAAGACGACGGCAAGCTCGGCGGCGTAGGAAAACGCGAGCGCAGTGAACATCCAGACCGTGTTTTTGGCGGCTCGCCAAAGGTAGGAGCCGTGCCGGAACTTCCAATCCTCCACGGAGGGCTTCCCACGCCAGAAGCGGCTGCCAACCAAGATATAAGCGATAACGCTCCAGAAGGCGACCACCCAAGGCGAAACCCAAAATACAAACTGCGCCCCGAGGGGGTCGCGAACCAACCAGAAGGTCGCCACAGGCAAACTGAACGATAGGAAAACCAGAACGAACAAGATCAGTACGCGTTGCAGCAGAGCCATCAAAAACCACTTCATCGGGTTTCCTTTGCGGATCGCTCTACGATCCGATGTACTGATGTCTTGCTAATCCCAAGTTGTTTGGAGATCGCCGCGAGGCTCTTCCCAGCTAGGTGCAGTTTGAGGACTTTGTCGGTGTCACATGCCAGTCGCGGACGACCTCCGATGCGCCCCTGTGCGCGAGCGCGTTCGAGTCCGGCAATCGTCGTCAGGCTCAGCCTCTCACGCTCCTGTCGCGCCAGACATGCGAGGATCGAGATAACTCCGTCACGAAAAGGCCCAAGGCTATCGAGATACGGCTCGGTAAGGGAGCGGTAGGCGACCCCATAGGACGTGAGCCGTTGCAGGTGTTGAAGAGTTTCAAGCGCACCCTCGCGGGAAAGTCGCGATAGTGACCAGAATAGTAAGAGATCAAACTCGCGTTTTGAGGCAGCGATGAACATCTTCCTGAACTGCTCTCGGTCGCTGGTTTTGCCGCTGATGTTCTCGCTGAATTCACGAACGATTGTCCAACCGTCCTGCTTCGCTGCAAAGTCCTTTAGCTGGCGTTGTTGATTTTCAACGTCCTGTCCTTTGTCCTTCGTGCTAACCCGCGAGTAAAGGGCGACCTTCACGGTTTCATTGTACGTATTTGCGGAGATACGTAAATAGCACTATCGTACCTATAACGGTCGATATTGGAACGACGAAGCACATCCCGCTAAGTTGTTGATTTTGCGTTGCTGGTGGTTCGAAATCTGGAGACCGTTATTGGAACGGGCGGCAAGCCTCTGCTAGACGCTGGGACAGCCGAATCACATACGTACCTGCGGAGATGCGGGTATACTCCAATTTTCGATGAGGAATAGACCTATGGGGAACAAGACTTCACGCCGCAGTCCCCGCAAGCGTCGGGCTGGCACGAAGCAGGAAGGCAGTACAGCACACGAGAAGCCAGTCGCCTTAACCCTCAAAGTTGACAGCGGCCTGTACCTCCGTCTGAGTACGCTCCGGGCGACCCAGCGGCGAACGAACCAAGACATCCTTGAGCATGCACTGAGAGAATATCTCACTCGTGCGGGAGCGTAGGGTACTGATTGAGATGGGAGTATGCGATTTTCAATCCGTTACCACTTGTAAGGCGCTGCTTTTATGACTGCTCAGCCCTCTGAGTCCGGCATTGCTCCCGTCCCCGAACAGGGGCAGCTCGTCGTCGTCCGCCAGCGCACTTACACGGTCACCGACATAAGCCAAAGTAGCATCGCAGCGGGCTTGACCTCGTCAGTCCAGCCAGCGGGGCAACATCTCGTAATGCTCTCGTCCATTGAGGACGACGCCCTCGGTGAAGAACTCCAAGTGGTGTGGGAACTTGAGCCGGGTACGTCCGTGCAGCAGAGCCTTTCCTTACCCGAACCATTGGGATTTGACTCACCTGCGAGGTTGGAAGCTTTTTTGAATGCGGTGCGGTGGGGAGCCGCGTCCACTGCTGATATTAGGTCGATTCAGTCACCGTTTCGAAGCGGCATAGATATTGAAGACTACCAGCTTGATCCAGTCGTCCGTGCGATTCAGATGCCGAGGGTCAATCTTCTGATCGCGGATGACGTTGGCCTAGGGAAGACCATTGAAGCTGGGATGGTACTGCTGGAACTTGTTCTGCGTCACCGTGCTCGGAAGGCGCTTGTAGTGTGTCCTTCCTCTCTTCAACTTCAGTGGCGCGATCAGATGCGAGACAAGTTTGGACTGGAGTTCAGGATTGTTGACAGCGACCTAATGCGGGAACTGCGGCGAACCAGAGGTCTACATGTAAACCCTTGGACGCACTACCCACGCCTGATAACCTCGATCGACTTCCTTAAACGGGAACGTCCAATGAGGCTTTTTCGGGAAATTCTGCCAACTGGAGACGCCCCGACCTATCCACGGTTATTTGACCTGTTAATCCTCGACGAAGCTCACAATGTTGCGCCATCCGGCAGAGGCAAATATGCAACTGATTCGCTGCGAACGGATTCTGTTCGCCTGCTCTCGCCACATTTCGAACACAAGTTGTTTCTGAGTGCGACCCCGCATAACGGCTACCGCGAGAGTTTTTCTGCCTTACTTGAGCTCCTTGATGACCAGCGGTTCGCTCGGGGAATCGATCCCGACCCCAAACAGCTTCAGGCGATTATGGTCCGCAGGCTGAAGTCGGAGCTGCCGCCAAAATGGGATGGATCGCCTCGCTTTCCAAAGCGTGTGTTAGAGCCGCTAGAAGTAGCATATTCCCCAGAAGAAAAGCGGGTTCACGCACTGCTCCAGCAATACACGAAGCTCCGAAAAGAGAGTGCCGAAGGCCAGCAACAGCAGTATGTGACAGAGTTTGTCCTCAAGCTGCTGAAGAAGAGACTGTTTTCATCCCCAGCCGCATTTGCGAGCACCCTTGCACAACACGAGAAATCACTCCGAAGTGCAAAACGTTCTGGCATTCAGCCATCGATGGGGGTTCTGCAGAAAACGATCGAACGTGTAGATGAAGAGTACAGCGACGATGCAGAACGAGAGGACAACACTCAGGAAGCGATCGAAGCTGCAACCTCTCTGATCAAGAGCGCCAGCAAGGATGAACTGCAGATTCTGAACGAAATGAGAGCGTGGGCCCATTCGGCATCAGCTTCAGGTGATTCCAAACTGCGGGCGTTTGTATCGTGGATTAAAGACATTGTGCGCCCAAACGGCAAGTGGACAAACGAGCGCGTGATCATCTTCACGGAATATCGAGCGACCCAGAAATGGCTGCAGACGTTTCTAGCAAGTGAGGGGCTTGCGGGTGGTGATCGCTTGATGACTCTCTACGGCGGAATGGACGCCGCTGAACGAGAGAGGATCAAGGCTGCATTTCAATTCGATCCTGTACATAGTCCCGTTCGGATTCTGCTGGCGACTGACGCCGCATCGGAAGGAATTGATCTCCAGAATCATTGTTTCCGTCTCCTTCACTTTGAAATCCCGTGGAACCCGAATCGAATGGAACAGCGGAACGGCCGAATCGATCGGCATGGGCAACGCGCTAAAGAGGTCAAGGTCTACCATTTTGTCGGGAAGGGCTACAAGGAAGCCGCTGCAGGTGTAACAGCAAATGTTAGCGAGCTTGAAGCAGACCTCGAATTCTTGATGCGTGCTGCGGTGAAGGTGAATACGATTCGCGAGGATCTGGGGAAGGTCGGCCCGGTCATTGCCGAGCAGGTTGAAGCCGCAATGCTCGGTGGGGCACGTACCCTTGACACTGCTCGGGCTGAGAGGGAAAGCGAACCCATTAGAAAACTGCTGAAGTTCGAGCGCGATCTCAAAACCCAAATTGCCCGACACTACGACCAGCTTCGTGAGACTAAGAAGGAACTACAACTCGATCCAGAAAACATCCAAGCCGCAGTGGAAATCGCGCTCGCCCTTGCGGGCCAACCGCCCCTAATTCCCGCGAAGATGGAAGGCATTTGGCCTGATCCCAACCGCAAACGGTGCCCTATTTTCGATTTGCCTGCCTTGAAAGGAAGCTGGGCACGAGCCGCTGAAGGGCTCGTGCATCCTCACACTGGGGAGACACGACCTATCGTCTTTGATCACGCTCTCTCGAACGGACGAGACGATGTGGTGCTCGCTCACATGAATCATGTACTCGTTCAAATGACCTTACGATTGTTGCGAGCCGAGGTCTGGTCGCCAGCTGGCAAGAAGAAGCTGAGTCGGGTCGCGGCGGCTACTGTTCCCGATGATGTTCTAGATTCTCCAGCAGTCTTTGCCCACGGAAGGCTCGTCGTAATCGGTGGAGACAGCCAACGCCTGCACGAGGAGGTCATAGTGTCCGGTGGTGTCCTCCGCGAAGGTCGATTTTCACGCATGAATGTGGGCGAGGTTCGGGATGCACTAGCTGCACGGACGACGCAGGAACCGTCGCAGGCCGTGAAGCAACGGCTCGCTTCTCTGTGGAGCAAGATTGAAGCTCCGCTGATGCAATCACTCGAAGCCAGAGTCAAAGAGCGGACGGCTGGTCTGGAAAAGCTCCTTTCAGAACGTGCTGACAAAGAAGTGGCGGACATAACAAGCATCATGAAGGAACTTGAAAAGCGCATCACCACCGAGCTGAAGAATCCCGAAAATGCACAGCTTGTCATGGAGTTCAACGCTCCAGAACGAGAGCAGTTTGAGCGGAACGTGCATAGTTTGGAAGCGCGAGTCCGAACAATTCCATCAGAAATTGCGAAAGAAACAGCGGCAATCCGGCAGAGATTCAGTGACCCGCAGCCGAGACTGTTCCCGGTCGCGGTGACGTTCTTGATCCCCGCCAAGCTGGCAAACGCATAATTCGATGTCTGTCACACGCCATCATGCCGAGTGGTTGTCCCTGCTTGAAGTGTCCGGTCCATTTCTGAGCATGCCAGTGCTCTTGAAAGTCTTCCCCCAAGGACTGGACGCGCACGATCCCGAGATATCCCGAGCCCTGCGGTTCGCATACGAAGAGTGGGACGACAATCAAACAGGAAAACGTCCGAATCCTGTCACTCACGGTCAATTCATTCGGTTTGTCCTGACTGACGTGCTCAAGGTTCCCGAGGATGACCTGACCGGCCATTTTTGTACCAGGTGGAATGAGAGAGAATCCACTTGGAGGAAAAGCAGGTCATGCCCATCCAGAGGTACAAGCCAGAGCAAATCGTGACGATGCTGCGGCAGATTGAAGTCAGCATCGCGAACGGAAAAACCACCCCACAAGCCTGCAAGGAAGCCGAGATCACCATGCAGACGTTCTACCGCTGGCGGAAGGAATACGGCGGGTTGAAGATGGACCAGGCCAAGCGGCTGAAAGAACTGGAAAAGGAGAACGGCAAGTTGAAACGGCTGGTCGCGGAGCTGTCGTTGGACAAGCAGATCCTGAAGGATATTGCGGAGGGAAACTTCTAAGCCCGGAGCGACGTCGGTGCGCCGTGGAGCATGCCCGCGAGGAGTATGAAGTGAGTGAGCGGCGGGCGTGCCGAGTGGTGAGGCAATGGCGAGGGACACAACGCTATGTGCCGCTGCGGCGCACGGACGAAGATCAGCTGACGCAGGCTATCCTGACCCTGGCGGGAAAGTATGGGCGCTACGGCTACCGGCGCATCACGGTGTTGTTGCGGGATGCGGGGTGGTCGGTGGGGAAGGATCGAGTGCAGCGGATCTGGCGACGCGAAGGGCTGAAGGTGCCGCAGAAACAGCGGGCGCGAGGGCGGTTGTGGCTGGGCGATGGCTCGTGTGTGCGGTTGCGACCAGAGCGAGCGAACCATGTGTGGAGCTACGATTTTGTGAAGGCGATGACGCACGATGGGCGAGCGCTGCGCGTCCTGGTGGTGATCGACGAATATACGCGGGAGTGTTTGGCGTTGCGGGTGGCGCGGCGCTTGGGAAGTTTGCAGGTGATCGATACGTTGGCCGATGTGATGTTGGTGCGGGGGATTCCGGAGCATATTCGTTCGGACAATGGGCCCGAGTTCATTGCCCAGGAGTTGCGGAAGTGGCTGGGCAAGCTGGGCACGAAGACGTTGTACATCGAGCCTGGAAGTCCGTGGGAGAACGGGTACTGTGAGAGTTTCAACGGGAAGCTGCGCGATGAGTTCTTAAACGGCGAGATCTTCTACTCGCTGAAGGAGGCACAGATTCTGACGGAGAGGTGGCGCGTGGAATACAACACGGAACGGCCGCACTCGGCGCTGGGCTACAGGCCGCCGGCACCGCAAGCCATCCTGCCGAAACAACCGGGGCATGGGGATATGGAAAACGCTCCGCGTTTCCCACATCCCCACACCCCCGACGACGACTACGGACAATTGTCCAACGAGGCGTTACACTAACATTCCACTTGGTACAAAAGATCGGTCAGGTCAGGATCAGTGGGGCAGTTTTCTTGCTCCTACGACCAACGGCGATTCAATCGGAGTCTGGATTCGGGTACCAGATATCCCAGTCGTAAAACCTTGGCGATTCCCCGCGACACTAGGTGAACTTAGGGAAGTCCTCAAAGCTCAAGGAGTCGATTTTGATTCCCTTTGTCGTTCTGCTGCTGGACTGAAATTGCGGGACGGAAAAGAACATTTCTGCTTGATAGGGTTTCCGATACCCGAACGGATTGGGCAGTCACCCAGATTAATGTGTTGGCAAGCGATTAAACTGCCTGCACTCTCCTCTCCGCACAGTAAGGGTGGATTCGGCAGCAATCCAAATAGTCTGTGGGCGAAAGATCGAGAGACTGTTTTGAAATCGAGTGCTCCGATCACTTGGGTTCCGACTGAGAACTGGGACGAGAACCAGATTCGAACTCGCGGCAGCCTCCCGAGCAATCTTACAGAGAAAAGAAACGTTGTCGTTGGAGCGGGCGCTGTTGGTTCTGTCCTCGCTGAACTCCTCGTGAGAGGTGGGGTTCAAAACCTAGTCATCGTCGATGGTGATTCTCTAAAGGTAGGTAATCTGAGTCGTCACACGCTGACGCTGGAGCATCTCGGCAGGAACAAGGCGTCTTCAGTAGCCCTACGACTGACTCTGATTTCACCGTACGCCAAAGTTAAAGGAATTAAAACCTCAGTGGAGGACCTCGACGAGACGGAGCTTAAGCAGATTCTCGACGCCGAGGTTGTATGGGACTGCACTGCAAACAGCGAGGTTCTTAACGTAGTGGAACACACCCCTTGGAAGATGAATCCAGTCGTACATTCTGTTTCGGTTTCGTTCGGAGCGAAGCGTCTGTTTTTATATTCCCAACGCTCTCCGATCAGTTCGTCGCGGTTCGCTGAAAGCATTCAACCGTGGTTAGCTAAGGACTTGGAAGAAAGGCGAGACGAAGAACTTCCTCGTGAGGGAACTGGCTGCTACCACCCAGTATTTCCGGCTTCCGCCGTCGATTTGGATTTAATGGTTACTGTCGCGGTGAAGGTTGTCTGTCAGCAGACACCAGTCGGAGCCGATCCTCTGTTTCAAGTATTTGAACGAGCGATGGAGAATGATCTCTTTGCAGGAGTCAGAAAAGTTGGGTAAGGGTCAACCATTGAGGAGATCGCGGTCGGCGGACGGTCGATTTAGCCTCGAAGTGCCGGGGCAAATAATTGACGAGATGCTGGAAGACTGTGGTCGGTCGTTCCCGATGGAAACGGGCGGAATCTTGGTGGGCTACTATTCAGATGATTCCAGATTCGCGCACGTCACAGACCTTGTCCCTGCTCCGAGTGACTCGACATCGAGCAGATTTTCCTTCCAGCGCGGAGTGCGCGGCGTCCAGAAATTCATGAACCAGATGTGGCTGCGGAGGAGATACTACCTCGGAGAGTGGCACTTTCATCCCGGTGGTTCGGCTTCGCCGAGCAGTACCGATGCGGACCAAATGAAAGGCATCGCGTACGCGGGAAGCTATCACTGCCCTGAACCCGTGCTTTTAATTCTGGGCGGAAACCCTCCCCAACAGCTCACCATCCAAAGCTATGTCTATCTAAGAGGTGCCAGCGACCCGGTTGTGCTCGAACCGGAGTCAGTCGAAATAGGAGGCGAATCCTGCCACTGACTTTTGCCGATCTGAACTTCATCGTGACGGCTGACCAACGGCAGGAATCAAAGCTACTGGCAACAAAAAGCGCGACGCTCAGGTCCTACTGTTGTGGAGCACGGGCGCAGTCAGCACCGTCAGTAGCGAAGGCTTGGCGGACTAAAGACCCTTGGGGTGCTTCGCGAGCGTGCGCCAGATCAAGCAGTGCGCTGCTGCCAGTTCTTGTCGTTGCGGACGGTATGTTGCACGTAGTCCCTTACAACCGAGGCTGACACCCTGCGATGCGTTCATGTACTTGTTGCCTGTCTTCCTCATAGTTCGTCCCTCAGCGGTGCTGGAATTGGATTGTCGAGCACGCACTCAGCGAGAAGAGCCTCAAACTGATCCTTGCTGACCTTCTCGTTGCGGGCGTGGAGGTAGCGGAGAACGCCGAGCATGTGACCCTGTCTCAGATCGGGAACGGTGCTGTCCTTGAACTGCCAAGTCCAGTCGCCGTCCTTGCCGTTGCTTTTGAACCAATCCTTGTAGCTAGGCTCCGTGGCTGCGGCTGGGCTGATGTCGAACTTCGACGGCTGGTAGCCGGGACGCCTATCGAGGAGGGTTGTTATTTTCTGGCTTGAGTCCCCGATGTGCTTCTGCTGCCACTCGTAGCTTCTGTCATAGCAGCGGTCGCATACTCTGACCGACACGTGGTGACCGATGCGGTCTTTTCCGTCCGGCAGGTACATCTTGCCGAAAGGAACCAGCTTGCAGCGACCGCACAGCTTGGCTAGGCGTTGCTCTTCGGCTTCCGCCTGCTTACGTTCTTCCTCATCGCGCTTGCGGTCTTCAGCCCGCTGGATGGCGGTGTTGTAGTTGTCCGCCCCGGCGTTGATGCAAATCTCGCAGCGGGTGAAATCATGCTCAAGGTACTTGGTCATGAGCGCAGAGTTTTCGGAATCCAGCGCCTTGAGAAAGATGTCCGGGCGGCGGATGTAAAGGCTCTTCTCTTCGGCGGTAGCGAACTTGTGATCCCCATGGGCGCGGTTGAACTTGAGCACCAATATGGCGGCAAGGCACGCATGTTTCCCAGCGTCCTCGAACCGCTTTAGGATTTCCCGGCACGTCGGCGTGTACCTCCTCACCGAAGCGGCGGAAGGTTTGAGGATGATGTGACGGAGCAGTATCCCCTCCGGCGTGAAGGCGTCCTCTTCCGGGTTTCGCTCTTGGTTTTGTCTTTCCGCTAGGACACCCGGTGTTTCAAGGTCGTCAAGGTTTGACGAGGCTTGGTCAAAACTTTCTTCCTCACTTACTTCCAAAGGCACTGCGGAGGAGTCATGTTCTTTGCCAAGCTCCACGGCACGTGGAGCGGGAGTCTCTTTAATGCCTGAGTCTGTAGGACAATTTGCACCCTGAGGTTTCGGACAAATTGCACCATCAGGTTTAGGACAATCTGTACCTAACTGGTTTGGGACAATTTGCACCCTAGCTTCTTTGGTTAGGTAGGTCTCGTGAGCACGAGCCGGACGAACCTTAGCCTTACAAGCGGTTTCGTTTTTAACAGCCAACTCTGCTTCCGCATTTTTCAGAGCAGCGAGGTCGATGTTGTAGGCGATAGTCCACTTGCCGTTGCGCCCACAGTAGTGCGATGACCCACCGTTGCACTCTTTCACTTTGCACGTATGCTGTTGCGCTACCTTTAGAACGCCGACCGTTGACAGGTCGGGGGTGACACGCCGGATCGTCCTGCTGCTGGAACCAGCTTTCTGAGCTACCTTCTCTTGCGAAGCGTAGATGTTCGTGCCGTCGTTGTTGGCGAACGCGGCGTAAGCCTCAAGCACCCGCTTCCACTTACCCGGTATCTTGGAATCCTTGATTATTGTGACGAGTTTCCTACTCATAGCTGTATCCACTTCGGCTGATCCCTTGTTCCTTCACCTTGTCGAGAGGTGAGTCGGTTGCCTTAGTGGGGAGTGGTGGGATACAGCCTTAGGCTGGAACCACTCCCCGGCAAATTGATCGCTTGCGGCGACCCGACATAGCTTTAATACTCATCCGCGAGGTTTCCGTGGGCGTCTCCCCCGTGGACGGCGCGGCAGGTCTAGTTCCTCGCGCCAAGCCGTCACCGTGCGCACACTGATCCCGAGCACCTCAGCCAGTCGCCGGAATGTCAGCCCAGCGGCGTGCAATCTCCGGAACTCGTCTTGCAGCTTCAGGTAGTACGTCGATGTCTCCATATCCATGGAGACCAAATTCCGTTTTCGCTTCCCAATTAGCAAACTTTCCAGACCAATGTGTAGAGGTGATGTATGCCAACAATCGAGCGACCGCTCTGCGAGTACGGCGGCGTTGGCGGCTGCGCCCGCCCAGCGACCCACGTGGTTTGCTTCCGAGCCTCTCGCCGCTGGTGGCTTTCGTGCGACTTTCACAGAGATCGCTGGAAAAATGCGTATTGGATCGGAAAACTTCTCGGCTGGAGACCAGCACCCGCTGGCTGGCAGGTGGAATAACCCGGCGATGCCGCTGCGCGGTGACCTGCCCCTGACCTAAAGCTCGGAGGCTTGTCACCGCTTTCTCCCGAGATGCCAGTGGTTACCGCAGCCAAACACGGTTAGCAGGTTGTGCGTTCTGCTGCCACGGTCGCACATCGCCATGCTCCAAGTGAACAGTGCGTTCTCGGCGGCTTCGCGGGTCGTGAAGATGTAGTGCGGCTTGCGCAGGCTGTGGCAGTAGCGTCGCAGTCTCAGCCGCACACCGTTCACGGGTCGTGCCATAGCCTTTCTAAGGGCAACGGACATCGCGCTCATAAAGGCTCCTCGGAATCTCGGGGTGCCAACCGTGTGAGCGGGATCGACGCCAACATTGGCGGTTGTGCCGAGCTTAGTTGTGATGGTTCGTTTGAAAGCGTCCCCCAAATCTCGACGCACTCGGGGTAGGTCAGAATGGATTTGTCTAGAAGAGCGTTTGTTAAGGCGTCGTGTTTCGCCTTGTGGAGGCGAAGGATTCGCCAAGCCTCTTTGAAGCTGTCCCGTAGGTAGGAGCCGCGCACCAAGCCGATAGGTCGTGCGATCTTCCCGGTTTCCCGTGCGGATTGAAGATCGCCCTTGGCGCGAACCCAGTCGCCCGCGTTCCAGTCCGGCTGCTCGTATTCGACCTGTTCCCCGACGACACCCGCCAAGGCTTGGATGATTCGATCCTGCGCTGTCATGGTGCAGCCTTGCGAGAACCAAGCAACAGGGTCTAGCCGCATCACCCCAAGTACAAGCTCACCTTGGTCGAGCACGAACCCAAGATTTGGCGACTCCAAAGTTCGCTGGGATTCGTCCGGCAGGATTTCAACGTTTTTGAACGGCAGTCTGTGGTGCAGGAAAGGAACTACATGTCCCGCTTCATGGCGTGCGGTATCGAGACGACGTTTAATGGGGTCGATCAATTTCATAGCCCCACCCCATGTGTGTTTGCCTCGTGGATGAGGGTTCTAACTTCGTCGTAGGTGAGCTTGCCGCGCTCGATGAGTGCCTGAGTAACAGCTTCATGTGCCGCCGCAAAGTACTTCAGTTCCCGCCAAGCATCCCTCATGCAAGTGGTCATGTATTTGTCTTCATCGGTAATGACCCACTTGCTTAGACCCTGCTCGTTGGAATCCTTAATGTGTCCCCGAGCCTGCCGCCAGTCGCCTTCCGCGCCACGAAGAATGTCCACGAAAGTGAATCTGCCCGGTTTCTTGCGGTTGATCCGCTCGCCCGCCACTCCCGCCATGCAGTTCGAAACGATTGCGAACGTCGTGCAGTTGAGTTGAGGGTTGGGTTGGAAGAAAACCGCACCCCCTCGCCCTTGGCGCTCGGCTTCTTCCATGACCCGCCCCGGAATTTCTGGGCACAATTCTTCTTTGGTGCGACGTATCCACACGAACTCGAACCGCTCCCGAAAGTTCATGACGAAATGAACGGCGTGCCCTGCCTCGTGTTTTGCGAACCGCTTGATGTCAACCTTTCTCATTTCATTCATCTCTTATGGCTGCCCGCCTTGCGGTCGGGGCTTATGCCAAAAACAAAAAGGCGGTCGCGTAGTTGGCAGCTTTGGGATGGTTTCCCTACTCCCTGCCACTACGCGACCGCCTTGGATTTCTCTCCAGAGGTCTACGACTCGATGCTTTGAGTCGGGCTGCTTCTGATTCGCACGTCGCACCCCGCTTTCTGTGCGGGACTTTCATTACTAGGCGAGTGCTGCCGCTTATTTCACCGACTATCCTCCGGGTGTCGGCGGGCTTTGTTCTCTCTAAGGGTTGGATGCAGGTGGCAGCGACGAGGTCGCTGGACTAGATACTTACTCGCGCTGATACTTTCGATCCGCAATACGACCTTCGCGTAACTTGAGGAGTTTCGATCCTCCGTTCCACGACCTGCTGACACATTTTGTCATGCGCGTTTAATTTGACTTCGATCAACATGCAATTACGCCCGACCCGCGCCCGCCGCCGATCTGAGCGGTGGTTGCAGATCACTGTCCGTTCGCCACCACCAGCTAACAGCGGCTTTTTGCCCGAACGCTGCATCTAACACAGTGTGAGAGTCAAGCCCCACCGACGCTCAGAGGACAGTCGGGGACAAGAGGGCAGCAGCGCCTAACAATGAAAGCTCCGCCGTAAGACGCGGGGTGCGCCTGTGAAGTAGAAGCAGCCCGACTACTTAAATGTAGCCGTAGGTCACCGGAGCGAAATCCGAGGCGACCGCGAAGCCAACATAGTCCGCAAGGAAGCGGGTAGCTATGTTGCCATCGCGGTCGCCTTTTTTTTCGTAGCGAAGTACCGGGCAAGCATGTGACCAACATTCTGAATAATTCGCGGCGGTTGCGGCAGCTAACGAATAGGAGGAAGTCATGACCAAGATCAGCAGCAAGGAGAAAGCACTCAGGCAGGCAGAACGCAGAGGCGTGCAGTCCGCCTACGGCATCGCGCAAAGAGCGGTAGCCGATGTGGGAAAGCAGGACATCGAGAGGGATTTCGCCGACGCCGTATCTGGATGGAGCAAGCCTCTTGCGGGTGCAGGGTACATCGACACTGGCTTCGCCGTCTATCTGATGGTGGAAGCAATTCTCACAAACCGGGGCAAGAACTTTCAGTTCTCCCCCGCGTTCATTGCCGTGATGATAGAAAACTGCACCCTCGGCGGCTACTACGGCGCTACCGCCAACATGATCAGAAAGCAAGCAGCGGTGGTGCGCAGAACAGGGGACGGACATGAATAACTTTGAACATGCTGTTGCGGTTCTGACAAAACTATCTGAGGCGGAAGCCGAAGCGAAGGCGATTCTGGAACCGCTTAAGGAAGAGTACGAATCATCCGTGGCTGAGCACAACAAATTGGCTACGGAATTGAAGCGCCTCACCGAGGTTGTCATCAACGCCGCAAGCGACAGCGTATCGGACTACAACAGTGTCGTCCATCAAATCAAACGGGCGAAGAAGGAAGACAAGAAGGCTCAACTCCGGGCGCAGCTTCCTGCGCTGAAAGAAGCGATTGAGACGACCAAGGCTGCTGCGTTGAGCGTGGTGAACACGCCTGAGATAAAAGCACTGGAAGCGAGGATCAAGCCCCTCAAGGCGAAGATCGAAAGTATGCAAAAGCTCCGCAAAGAGACCTATGACCGTATCTCGATGAAGCACGGGCTGTACTAAATCAATGACCGACATCAACAAAATCGGCGAGGAAGTCGCAGCGCTCATCAAGGGCGCGGAGAAGGACAAGGCGAAGATCGCGCCGAAGCTGCGCGAGGTCTGGACTGCCCTCGAAGCAAAGACTGAGGTCAACGGTGTCAAATCCAAGGGCGCGTGGGCGAAGAAGTTCGGCATCACGCTGCGCTACTGCCAGTACATCGTCAAGGACGGCTCCCGCAAGCGAGAGAGAAGCGAACCCTCGGTTCGCCCCGCGTTCAAAATGACGTACCTCGATTTTCACTACTACAACCGTCGCAAAGAAGAGAAGAGCCTGACGATGCTGGTGGACTTTGAGGTTGGATCGAGCCGCGACAGTGTTGTCAAACTGAGCGTCCGCGTCCCCGGTGAGAACGTTCGTGAGAACTACGACGCAGCCGTGGAGAAGATGACGAAGCTGCTCAAACAGGTTCGCCTGTGGAACGAAGAGACCGCGACGTACATAAAGGAAGGTCTCGAAGAATTTTTCGCAGATGTAGAGATCAAGCCGACACCAGCGCCCAAGGTGAAGAAGCCTAAGGCGACGAAGAAAAAGAAGACCCACGCCCTCGGCACCATGGTGAGCGACGAAATCGGATGGACGATCTGTGGCAAGACGATTCACATGGCAGAGCCGGGAGAGATCGTCATCGCAGACGATGATAAGAAACCCACGTGCAAGACGTGCGTTAACCATCGCAAGTATCGGTTCGGACAACAGGCGAAAAAGAACCGGGCAGAGCAGGCAAAACAGGCGCAGGTCACAGTCGTGATCAGCGACAACTGCCCGACACCCGAGAACGTTGCACCAGAAGTCGTCGAGGCTTTGAAGCGCAGACGGAGCCTCATAGCAGTCGGGTTCGAAGACGGTCGGCTACCAGCAGACGGTGTGGGTGAGGAACCAACCGAGGAAGCTGAGGAGCAGCTATGAAAATCACTCGCAAGTACACCGCAGCACATGAAGCAGGGCACGCTGTGGTCGCAGTCCATCAGCAGGTTCGGTTCAGTGACGTGTACATCGCTGACGATCTCAAAGCAAAAGGTGAGGGTGGAGCAGTCCACTATTTACCAGAGGAGTTTCACCCGGTAGTCGGATGCGAAAAAGAAGTGATCCGCAAGATGGCTGGTGAAGCCGGAGTGCGAATCTTCACCGGGCGCAAGGTGGGGAGAATCACCTTCCGCAACATCATGACCTCCGGCATGTACGGGGACTGGAAGTCGGCTCTTGAGGACGTCAAAGACATGTTTGACCGGATTGAGAGAGGCTCCATGTACCCGTCGAGTTTGAATGCGTTCATAAGCAAGCAGAAATTCCAGCTTGACCCGTTCATCTTCCACTGCTACCGCAAGGCGTACGAGATTTTGGATGGACAGCGGGAGTTTCACGCACGGGTGACCAAGGCGCTCATCGACCGGGGTCGTTTAACGTACAAAGAAGTGATGGAGCATAAGTCATGAGCGAAAAACTAACAGCGACACCCGCAGGAATGAAGTGGTGCGCGGAACACAAACAGTGGGAGCACATTCGGCTCGAAGGTGACATTCACATGGCTGTGAGTGAGTGGCACCACCATTACCAAGCGCACATCAAAACGATCTGCGCCATGATCTCCAATCAGAAATGTTGTGAGTTGGCGTGCGGCGAACCAGCAGAGATCGTGACTGACGGGCTGTACACAGAGTTTTATTGCCGCCCCCACTGGGACATACGGTGCGACAAAGAGGAGGGGCGCTTGATGCACGAGGCGATGCACGCCCCGCTGACCGACGAAGAGAAAAAAAAATTGGAATCGAGGAAGCCCAATGAAACGCTGCGAAGGTGCGCTGTTAAGAATGAAGGACGCAGGTACGAGCAGTGCGACACTCCGGCTGAGGCTGGCTCCATAGAGACGTTTGACAGGTGCAACCACGACTTGCGAAAGAAAGTGAACGGTTTTGATTGGACAACCTGAAACCACGACGAGCATTGGCGCTCACAGCCCCATTGCGAGAGGCAAGACCGCACACGTCAGAGGTGCGCGATTCTTCGATCCCGTCCGTCTCTGTCAGCAGCACAGTAGCCCCGCTGCACGAGTATTTTGTTGATGCGAGCGTCGCAGCCGACTATCTCCATTGCTCGCGGAAGCACATCCTCAGGCTCTCGCGGCTGGGTCTGATCCCGGCGCACCCCATTAGCTTCGGACGGCGCACAACTTGGCGGTACCTACTCAGCGAGCTTCGTGCATGGGTTCTTGGCAACAGTGTCCCGGTCACTGTTGCTACGAGCATCGAATCTGGTCGTAAAATGGGCGGCGGCAGCTCCCGCAAAGGAGGCCGTTAAAATGGCATACCAGCGGGGGAGTTTCAAAACAGTGAAAAAGAAGAAGGGGCTGACTTGGGTGCTTCGCTACCGGATCAACGGCGTAGAGCAAACGCCACTTGTAGTAGGTCTGGTCGAGGACTTTCCTACGGAAGACGACGCATCGCTTGAGGCGGATCGTCTTGGGCTGCGGGTCAGGATCAACTCCGGCTCACAAGTAGGTAGGATCAGATTCAACGAACTTGCGGAATATTATCTCAAGGTCGAGTTCGACCCAGAGGTCACCGCCAGTCCGAAGTCTGAGAACACAAAGCCCATCCTTCAGCACTACGTTCGCGACATCCTTATCGCGAAGTGGGGAGGTCAGCTTGCAGAGGACATCGAATCGCTTGAAATCCAGAGGTGGTTCAATCGGCTGCACAACAAGGAAGACTATGGGTGGACGACAGTCTCGAAGATTCGGGGCATCATGAATCGAATTTTCAAGATCGGGATCATTCACAAGAAAGTATCGAAGAACCCGGTAGAGGGGCTGGAGACCAGCACCAAGACTACGTACAAGGCGATTAAGATCACCCCGGCTCAGACGCTCTTGATCCTGCGTTCTGTGATGGGGAACATGCTGCACTTCACTCTGGTGTTTTTGGTGGCGGCGACAGCACTTCGAAGCTCAGAGGTGCTGTCGCTCCGCTGGGCTGACATTCTGTGGGAAGAGCGGAAGATCAGGATCGTCAAGGCGTGGAAGAAGTCGGGCGTGGACGGAAGCACCAAGACACCATCTTCGGAACGCGACGTACCGATGGGCGGTGTGTTGACCCACTACTTGCGCGAATGGCACAAGCAAACGCCATACGCCAGACCCACCGATTTCGTTTTCCCGTCTCTTGGGAGAAGGGGCAGGATTCCGATCTGCTCATCGGTATTCTGCCGCGTTCACCTAAGACCAGCGGCGAAAAAGGCTGGGGTTGTGATCCCAGACGGACATCGCTGGGGTCTGCACAACCTCCGGCACAGCCTGTCGAACTGGCTGGTGAACAAGGCGAAGGAGAACCCAAAGACGGTGTCGGGAATCTTGGGTCACTCGCGCATTCAGACCACACTCGACCTCTACACAGACGAAGACCTCGACGAGATGATTGCGGCTCAGGAAAAGTTTCTCGATGCCGTAGGATTCGACGCGGGGAGCGTTCAGTAGAAGCTGTGGGTGGGATTGTGGGTAGGAGTTTCCGGTGTCACGTCCGGTAACTCCTTGAAAGAAAATGGCGGGGACGACGGGACTCGAACCCGCGGCCTCTGCCGTGACAGGGCAGCGTTCTAACCAACTGAACTACGTCCCCAACCTGTTTTCACCGGGCTAGCGGTAAGTCCTTGATATTCCTGTCTATTCTTACTGTCCATAGAGTCGCCTGTTTCCACTACTTCCACCCCATATAACCGAATTCCGGGGGTTAATGGACAGGAAATGGACAGGAAGCTGACGCCCAAATCCTGCAGCACGACCCTACCACCCAGCGCATCTGTCCATGCACCGTGTGGAAATTGTAACAGACCCTTTCTTGATCTGCCAGGCTCCGCGGCGCGCGGAGTCGGATGGCCTTCCAGTTCGCTTGAAAATTCGCGCAACGTCATCAGACGCGATTCCGGGAAGACGCCCGCCTCAGCGAACGCGGCGTAAAGGACAGGCGCGGCGTGGCCTTTGGAAAGAACGAAACGATCGCCATCCGGCGAGTTAGGGCTTTTCGGATCAAACTTCATTGCGTAGAAAAACGTTCCGGCCACCAGCTCTGCCGCGGACATGCAGGATGTCGGATGTCCAGAACCAGCCGCGGTTGTCGACATCATCGAAAGAATGCTCAACCGTTGTGCTCTTTGCTTGATGGCCTCGATGGTTGCTGCGGATGGCGCGGTAGCGGTAGTATCGCGATCACCAACAAATATTTCCAATATCCGACGGGGAATTCTCGGAAACCGACATCGATTTAGTACGCCGTCTAGGCACTTCGACACCGCGATAGATCAACGCATGAGTCCTTTGTTCTTCAGGAATTCGCGCACCACCTCGGCCACGTCGCGGTGCTGGCCATCGACCGCATAATTCAGCCGTTGCATCTCTTCGTCGGAAATCTTCCCCGCCAAGTCCGCAAGAGCCCGCGCCACTTCCGGATGCTCTTCCAGCGTCTCCCTTCGTATGACGGGCACCGCTTCATACGGAGGGAAATAGTGGCGATCATCTGCGAGTACGAAAAAATCCAGAGCCTGAATCAGCCCGTCAGTCGCGTTCCCGGCAGCTAGGTCGATCTGGCGATCTTTCAGCGTCCGCGCCAGCAGGCCCAGATCCATGATGCGCGGCTGTTCCGCGAAGTGCAGCCTGTAGGCTGCGGCCAATCCTGGATATCCATCCGGCCGTTCCATGAATTCGTAGCCAAACCCGGCACGCCATTGCGAAGCGAACACTGCCGCTTGCGAGAGAGTCTTGAGGTTCAAGCGGCGAGCGTCTTCTCCGCGGATCTCCATTGCGAAAGTATCATTGAAGCCAAGGGACGGTCCGAGCGTCAGCCCGAAGCGGTGTTCGTATTCACTCTTAACTCGTCGATATACATCCTGCTTATCACCGCCAGCATTCTGCTTCAGGATCGCAGTCAGCGCCGTGCCCGTATACTCCGGATACACATCGATTCGCTCCGCCAGAATTGCCTGCTGGCAGATGTACGTCCCGGCCAGGTAGAAGCGTCGCTCCACTTTCAGATGGGTGCGAGTCTCGATCTGCTGCGCGATGAGCTCGCCCAAAATAAACGACTCCGTGAAATTCTTGGAACCAACCACGACGCGATCGTGGTGCGAGGGCGCACAGGACGGCAGCAACAGCAGCGCCGCAAAATACAACACTCTTCGATTCAACCGCCGCACCGTCATGGTGTCTGCAGTCGCCTTTCCAGCCATCCCACGCCAAAATCGGCCACCAGAGCGAGGATTGCGGCGGGAATCGCTCCGGCAAGGATGACTCGGTTGTCCACCATCGCCAAGCCCCGGAAAATAAATTCTCCCAGCCCCCCGGCGCCAATCGCCGCAGCAATCGTCGCCAGCCCGACCGAAATGACGGCCGCTACGCGCACACCCGAGAGGATCACGCTCACCGCCAGCGGCAGTTCCACCTGAAACAAGAGCTGTGATTCCGTGAGTCCCATGCCTCGCCCTGCCTCCACCACTGCAGGATCGACCCCGCGAATCCCCGTATAGGTGTTCCTAATGATGGGCAAGAGTGCGTATAGTGCGAGAGCCAAAATCGCGAGCCGGTCTGAGCGCTCACCCAGCCACGGCACCGGCAGCAGAAAGCCGAACAGCGCTAGGCTGGGAATCGTCTGGATGATGTTGGTACTGGCCAACACTGGCTTGCTGAATCGCGGCCGGTGGGCGATCGCGATGCCCAACGGTATACCGATCAGCATCGCGAACAGCGTGGAAAAACCCACCAGCCGCAGGTGCTCCAATGTAAGTTCCAGCACCTGACCATGATTCTGCCAAATGTAGCGAAATACATTCATGACTTACCCCGATCTAATGCCGACTCCAAACCTTCGCCAAACGCTCTTACGTAAGCAGACGCCAGCGGATCGCTCGACTGCAAAAACTCGCGCGGCGTCAGGACCGTGACCAGCCGGCCCGCCTCCATCAACGCAATCCGCGTTCCCAGCCGCAATGCCTCGTGCAGATCGTGCGTCACAAATACAACGGTCTTGTGGAGTCGTTGCTGCAGGGCAAGAAATTCGTGCTGCAACTCATCGCGCGTCAGTGGATCGAGCGCACCGAAAGGCTCGTCCATCAGGAGTATCTCGGGGTCCGCCGCCAGCGCCCGCGCCACGCCGACTCGCTGCCTTTGCCCGCCCGACAGCTGATGCGGATACCGCGACGCCAGATCGACTGCCAAGCCCACCAACTGCAGCAACTCTTGCACACGTGCGCGAATTCGGTCTTCGGGCCAGCCTCCGATCCTCGGAACCAACCCAATATTCCGCTCGACCGTAAAGTGAGGAAACAATCCGACGTCCTGGATCACGTAGCCGATGCTGCGACGCAGACCGATCACGTCACCTTCTGCATTGGAAACACCTTTCACCCGGATGTCGCCCGAACTGGGCGTCAACAGGCGATTGACCAGCTTGAGCGATGTGGTCTTTCCCGACCCGCTGCGCCCTAGCAGCACTAGCGTTTCTCCACTCTGGACCTGCAGATTAAATCCGGAAAGTACTTGTGTGCCCCCTACACCGTAGGAGACATCCTGGAATTCAATCTCTGGAATTGCCGTCGTGGCTTGCATGTCCGCCAAGCATACCGAAGTTCGCCGTCAAAAACCGCCAGTAATTCCTTGCGAGATACTCGTCAGCCGGTCACGCCCGAAGCTCGCATCGCCCGGTCTCGACCTGTGCCAAAGGTCGATCACCGACGGACGCCCCCGGAACAAATCGGCTTCACCCTGCTCGCCGCGCCGCAGCGCCCTGGCGTGAAGAACCGATGAATCCTTGGACGAGTGCCGCGATTTCGTCAGCGGCGGTGTCCAAGGCGAAGTGGCCGCCATCGACGATGTGGATTTCGGCTTCGGGGACGTCGCGACGATAGGACTCTGGCTCGGAGGGGTCGAACGAAGACTCATACTTACCCCAGATCACCAGTAGGGGCGGCTGCTTCTCGCGCATCCATGCTTGCCATTTCGGGTAGGAATCGACGTTGGTGCGGTAGTCGTAGAAGAGGTCGCTTTGAATGTCAGCCTGTCCGGGCTGATTTAAAAAATAAAATTCGTCGGTCCAGAGATCGGGGTTATGGCGTTCCACCTTGGGATCGTTCCCCGCGTGGCGGGACTTCGTGGTCGCGAGCGACAGGAGATTTGTGCGCAGCGCGCTTTCGTTGGCAGCGCGATCGGCCCAAAAGGCGCGCCGCGTTTTCCAGTTCTCGCCGAGACCGGTGTTGTGTGCCACCGCGTCCTGGACGATGAGAGCTTCGACTCGGTCCGGGTGAGCCAAGATCATGCGAAAGCCGACGGGGCCACCGTAATCCTGCATGTAGAGGGCGAAGTGCGAGAGACCGAGCCCTTCGGTGAAGTGATTCATGATTTCCGCGATGTGATCGAAGGTGTACGCGAATGTTTTCGGGTCCGGCCAGTCGCTGTGACCGAAGCCTGGGTAATCGGGCGCGACAAGGTGATAGCGATCGGAAAGACGTGTGAATAGAGGCTCGAATATTCGCGAAGAAGACGGCAAACCGTGCAGCAGGAGAATCGTGGGGGCGTCCTTCGGACCAGACTCCCGGTAGAAAATTGACAGCCCATCGATCTGTGCGGTGCGATAAAAAGTCGGATACCTCATGGTTTGTTCCTCTCTTAGCTTCTGGACTTGCGGTTTCTGGGCTTGGGCAAGCAGTTGCAAGCATGCGAGCATGACAGAAATCGCCAGTGGCATGGGCCGAATGCAAGGATTGCGTGGAGATGCGGAAATCCTAAACCTGGCTCCGTGCATGCTTACGCGGCCACCTGTTCCGCGGTCCGCCTGAACCCTTCTGCTCCGTTTGTTCGGCATCAAGGTGCATAACGAGTAAAGACAAGGTCGCTCCCTTTCGCCTTTTCGTGGCAGGGGAAGCAGCTTTTCATAAACGTCGCGTCACCAGGTTTGCCGTCCGCGAAGTGACCGAACCCCCAGCCGCCAGTTGCGGCGTACTTGATTGAGTCCTTGACCATGAACTGAATGTTTGTGGGGGCGCCGGGAACGAAAGATTGAGCCTGGCCAAATACTTTGTTGTTTTCCTCGGACGGGACGTTGCGGTAATGCAAAGCAGCAATGATCGTGCCGTCCGGGAACGGAAGCTTCCCCGCCCGCAAGGCCTCGATCGCTACTTCGTTGCCCAAGACGGCACCTAAACTGTTCAGGTTGCCTGCTTCATGGGCCGAAGAGATCCACTGCCAGTCGCGGTACCCGTGAGGGATGTCGGTAACGTACGGGGCGGATTCCCCGTCCGCGTGGCTGGCGGCGGGCCCAATGAGCGCGACAAGGCCGACGGTTGTTGCAAGTGCAATCAAGAAAAACGTGAAGCGTTTCATAATGGTCCCTTCAGTTAAGATGCTTCGGTAAACGAAATCATTTTCTTTAAGGCCGATATCGGTGCCTCTTCATCGCAAGGGTGGTCTCTTTCCTAGCCATGGCATCAGACCAAAAGCGCGGATGCGAAACAATTGGACGATAGTATTGGCGAAACTTTCGTATCAGTCGATGCTGCAAGCGTCCGATCATCTCGGGCTCGAGTCCTCCGATTTGCCAATCGAGCCGAGGCTGCCACTGTAACTGCTCGCCAATTTCGACTGGTGGCTCGATGCGGGCTATCCATTCGTTCTGACTCGTCGAGTCAGTCCTCTGTCGAAAGCATGGCCTGCTCTGGACCGAACAATTCCGTCACCGCACGGATGAACGCCGATAACTCCCGCTCCGCCATGTTGATCTGGTCTTCGCAGGTCGAATTGCAAAACGATTCTTCCTTGTCCATGGGACCTTTCCGCAATTAGGGTGCGTATCGGGTGAAGACGAAGTCGCGAGCTTTGACAGGCTCGTGGCAGGGAAAGCAGGTTTTGAGCAGCGCCGCGTCTGCAGGTATGCCGTCTTTGAATTGAGCAAACCCCCAGCCACCGGTCGCGGCATATTTTATCGAGTCTTTGACCATAAACTGAACGTTCGTGGCGGGTCCGGACACGAAAGATTGGGAGCGGCCAAAGACTTTGTTATTTTCCTCGGACGGAACATAAGTCCAGGCTAGCCGTGCGATGATTGTGCCGTCCGGGAACGGCAGCTTCCCCTCGCGGTATGCCTTGATCGCTACATCGTTGCCGAGAAGGGCGCGAAGATCGTTGAGATTGCCTTCTTCGTGGGCCACAGAGATCAGCTTCCAGTCGCGGTATCCGGGAGGAATTGTGATTCCGAAAACCGGATCAGCCTCTCCATCGGAGCGCCCAGAGGCGTGAGCCATGTAGACGACCACGCCAGTTAGCGCTACAACTGCAACCAAGAGGTGAGCAAATCCCTTCATACGATGTGCCCCTTTCCAAATCGCTTATCTATCGATCCTTCCTCTGTGAGAACCATCAATATTTTCAATGTCTCATTCTCCTTGTGCTCTTGTTCGTGCGCATCCCAATTGAATTCGGTCGATGCGAGTCATCAGAACAGAAGCTTAGGAGATGAACAATTGGACGATGGTATCGCCGATACTTTGGTAGGGGAGACACAGTTCGCGCGAATTACATGGGCTGAGAGGCCATTACGAGAACAGAACCTCGCGCACCGAGTGCTGTGAAACGCAACACGATCCTCATCTCATTGATTTCCATTGGGTTGCCGTTGTAGAATTCCCCCAACGGTGGGGCGTCATTAGTCTACTCTGCACAGCCAAGCACGAGTTCGGGTTCGCGCACCTGGCCGTGAAATGGGGTGACCGCAAATGTTGCAAGTCACACCAATCGTCTTCGTTGTCGACGATGACGTCTCTGTGCGCGAATCACTGGAATCGCTGATCCGCTGTGAAGGCTGGCAGCCGGAGACTTTCGCGTCCGCCCAAGCTTTCCTTGACTGCCCTCGAGTTCCTGTCCCGAATTGCCTTGTACTCGACGTTTCTCTTCCGGATCTGAACGGGCTCGACCTTCAACGACTCGTCGCCGGCGATCGGACGGATATGCCGATCATCTTCATAACGGGCCACGGCGACGTGCCCATGACCGTCCAAGCCATGAAGGCGGGGGCTGTCGAATTCTTGACGAAGCCATTCAATGATGACGTGCTGTTGAGCGCCATCCGGGCAGCCCTTGAACGTAGTCGAGTTGCTCTTGGCCTGGAGGCGGAGATGCGGATACTCCGGGACCGTTACGCGTCACTATCGCCGCGCGAACGGCAGGTTATGGCGTTGGTGGTTTCCGGCCTGCTGAATAAACAAGTCGGTGGGGAGCTTGGTATCAGCGAGATCACGGTGAAGGCACATCGCGGCAAGGTGATGCAAAAGATGAGGGCCGACTCTCTTGCCGACCTGGTGAAAATGGCGGCAAGACTCCGCCGCCCACCCGCAGTGAAGACGGCGGCGTAGCGGCCATATTCACCGTCGTAACTATTCGTGACGACGCGGAATTCACAGACGCCGTCCTTTAAGCATTTGCGGAGTAGTGGGGCTGGTCCTAAAAACCGGCCGGATAAGACGAAAGGGCTGGTGAGCCACTCCAGCATAGAAACTTGCGTTGCGGGCGACCCCTATGCGAGGAGAACACCATGAAGAAGTCTACTGCACCGATCTCCCGTATTTCGCGGGCCCCCATACCAAGGTATCGCCAATACCATCGTCCAATTGATTCGCCGCAGCACCTCGGGGTGTAATCGCCGCATCGCAGCCGATTCGATCGGAAGAGCGACGCTTGGAAAACGGGTTTGGCCGCACCGCTCGCCTGTCGGGAGGTTATACCCGAGTACCTAAAGAAAGGGTGACAAAGACATGCCGGAAGCAACGTGGAAGCCTCACGAGAAACATGGGCGGCTGACGACGCAGAGCGACTTGCCCGACAGCGTCTACGCATTTCCGAAGCAGCGTAAAGAACCACTGACCGACGCACAACACGTCCGTAATGCGGTCGCGCGTTTCGATCAAATCATCGACGTTTCCGATGCAGATCGCGCTTTGGCGTTCGCCAACATCGAGAAAGCTGCAAGCTACTACGACGTTAACCTCGCGGAAACGTCGTGGCACGAACTGGGCATTCATCCTCAAAAGAAAGCGGTGACTCGTTGAACGCATCATGAGGTGAGGCTTGACTCGTTTGTGGAACCTCGCCTCACGCCAGTTCGCATGGAAGGATTTGTGAGAGTTATGCCGAGAGATAAGTCCATTCGATCTGGTTGGCGATGTGATAGTTGCGGCCAACTTGTGCCAGATCTGCAGGCTGGATGGGTGGAGTGGCTTGCGGCAGAGGACACTAAGGGAAAAACAAAAGTAAGCGGCTTGCGGTTAGTGCACCGTCGGGACACCGGCGCAAGATCGCTAGAGCCATGCGGATGTCGGTACAATCCGCGAGACGAATTCAGAAAAAACCGGGGCATCGTAGAGGGATTGGCTCTTGACCGGTTCGCGGGTCCCGACGGCCTGATGTTGCTGTTTTCGATGATTGCTGAGCGTGAACTTCCGGCGCAAGAACTGATCGAGCTCGCCAAGCGGGTACAGGTCCCGGGTTACGAAGCAGTGTACGAATTGGTCCACGATGCCGTCAGCGAAGGGGTGATCACGCCTTCTATCTCGTCAGGCTTCTACTTGCAGTGCGAGATCTGGGACGTGCTAAGGTGGGCCAGATACCGAGCGTCAGCGAAGACGATCCAGGTTGAGCGCAAGAGTCGCCACGTCGCTTGTCGCTGAATTATTTCGCCATGGCTATTCCCGCGGCCTCTAGTGTCGAATTGTTTGGAGCACATGCATAAGGAGATGAAATATGAGAGCAATTGTTGTCCACGAATATGGTGGTCCGGAAGTACTGAAGTTCGAGAATTATCCAGACCCGGTTCCGGGTCCAGGCGAGGTGCTGGTGCGGGTCGCCGCCGCGAGTGTGAATCCGATCGACTACAAGCGGCGTGCCGGATTAACGAAGGATTTTTATCCCATCCAGTTCCCAGGACTCATAGGCGTCGATATCGCGGGGACTGTAGTCAAGCTTGGGCCCAGGGTGGAGGGCTTTTCCGTCGGCGACCAGGTGTTCGCGATGGCGGACAATACTTACGCCGAACTTTGTGTCGTGAAAGCCGCGGTTCTGGCGAAAGTTCCTAAAGGACTCGATCTGATCCAGGCGGCGGCGCTGCCGCTGGTCACGACGACTGGCAACCAACTCCTTTCAGCGACGGGAATCAGAGCGGGCCAGACGGTTATGGTCGTTGGCGCTGCAGGAAATGTTGGGCGTTCGGCGGTATTCACTGCGAAGCAACGGGGAGCGGCCGTGATTGCGGGGGTGTTAAAGACCCAGATGGATCAAGCGAAGACCATCGGCGCGGATCAGTTGGTCGCAACCGACGACGACACTGCGGTTGCGATTCTTCCGCCGCTCGACGCGGTTGCGGATACGGTCGGCGGGAGAACCGCCGAGAAACTGATCGCCAAGGTGAAGCCGGGAGGAGTGTTTGCTTCGGTTATCGGGACACCACAGAACGCCGCGACGTATCCATCTGTAAAGGCGGTGTTCGTATTCTCAAAATTTGACAGGAAAACGCTCGAGTTCATGGCCGAAGCCGTGCGAGATGGCAAGCTGGTAATCCCGATCAGCCAAAAACTGCCACTCAGCGAAGCGGCCAAGGCTCAAGCAGTGGCAGAAAAGGGTGGTGTCGGGAAGATCTTGCTGGTGGCTTGAACTTGTTGCTGGGCACGCAACGTCAACAAACTGTGCTTTTGATCCTGGTTTGAGAGGATGCGCCTTCAGCCGGTCGGTGGCTCATTCAAGCCCGCTTTTGGCTTGAGTGGGGCAGTTTCCGTTCAAAGCCAGCCTCCATTTTTCATCACACTTTTCTTGTACTACCATCACAGACAGGCACCACAATCGGTGCGATGATTCCACGACAATGCACCATCGGGAAGTGTGCCCGTCTCCAGAGACAAACGCATTTTCGGCTTCAACTCTTTTTTTTGGTTCTTTGACAATAAATGCAAGCAGCCGGCACTCCGCAAGTGCACGCCAATTCGCGAAATCCAAAGCTAAGTCCTATCTTTTGAATATTTTGCTTTCAAGTGATTTATTATCGTCAACTTAACTCATTTTAGGGGAGGGGGGTACCCCCCCACGAATTTGCAAATTTCTTCCCGCAAGAAGTAATCACCTCTGTCTTTTTGCAACAAGGCGCTTCGCCGCCGATTGTTGAACCAATCGATCACCCCAGCAACTTGCCGGCGAGCCAGTAATCCACACTGAACTTTCCCGGACCGGAGCAGATGAGCCAGAGAAAGAAGAGCACGTACAGGACCTCCGGAAGGTAGAGGAAATCGTCCAGCCAGCTGAGAGCCGAAAGTCCTTTAGGCAAGGTAGAAATCGTGCTGGTCAGTGTCGCGACAATCATGTCGATCAATAGAGCCACGCAGGCCGGGCTCGAAAGAAACCCCAAGGTCACCAAAGATCCGCAAACGAACTCGACACCCGACACGCAATAAGCCATCTGGCGGGGAAACGGGACTTTGGCCTGAACGAGCGTGTCGTAAACGAGTTTCGTGCCGCCGGCGGCAAACAATTTATTTGCCCCGGAGATGGCGAAGAACAGCCCAATCGAAACGCGCACCAGCAGGATGGCATATTGTTCCAAATCACTGCTACCCTGCAGCGCAAACTGGACCAACCGTTTCCACTCCATCTCTCGTTCCTCCATCCACGGGAAACGCTGTTGTTGCTGCGGGAATCCGAACATCAACCATGACTGATTGGCGCTTGGCCCACACTTGCCTGATTTTCAGGCGGCATCAGCGAAAAACCGCCGAACGTAGTTTTCATCGATATTTACGCCCTCCAAGACTGTCGTCCCTTTCTCAATTAGCTCTTTCTGGCCGTCTCCGATTCTCATGCCGCTGAAACCACTTTCTTCCTCTCATTGAGTGCCGGTAGAAGAAGTTTCAGAAGCGCTTCATCAGAGAACGGGTTCTGACCTGAGATCAGCTCGCGATCTTGAAGGACGTAGCTACTCCATGGAGCGAGCACACTTACGTCACCGCCCGCCGTACGCAGGGCGAAGTCCGGGTAGAACAGCACCTTGCCACCAATCTCAAGGGGTTCCCGCTGCTGCTCTTCCGCTGTCGAAAAGATAGTCATCTTATATCCAGAATAGATCCAGCCTTGAGCCTTTGCGTGTGCTCCGGCGGCATCGCCCGCCGCCAGCGCGGCAACCACCTCCGTCGAATTCGGAAGAGCCGAGAGAAGTGAAATCGGGCCATGGCAGAGCACCGCCGTAGGCTTGGATGTTTTATGAAAGTGCCTAAACACGGTGCCAGCGTCCGGATCATCGAGAAGATCGATCATCGGGCCATGGCCGCCGGGGACGAAAACGGCGTCATATTGATCCAATCCCGATGCAATGACATCCGAGATACGAGTTGGATTTTTGAGCCCAGTCAGGCTGTCGCGGAATTTTAGATAGTCCTGAAGCTTAGCCTCGTCCCCACCGAAGAACTGAGCTATCGCTGAATTGACATCCAATTGCGGCGTGTTGCCTTTGGGGTTAGCGAAGGTGATTTCGTAGCCCTCCTTCATCAGGGCGCGAACCGGAACCGTCAGCTCGTTGAGGTAGTAGCCAGCGCCCTTATAAACCTTGCCATCTTTCAAGGGCAAGCCGTGACCGCTCGAGACCAGCACCAAGACTTTTCCTTTCGTTGTCATTGTTGCTCTCCTTTTTGAAATCGAATTCTGTGCTACTGAATATGAGCTGGCTCATCGTCCGCGCCTTCCTCCAAAGTGGTAAGGACCGGCGACCGCGGATGATGTGAGTTATGCCCCCGGGAATCCAAACATCAACCACGACTGATTGGCCACCCAATGCGGGTATAGCTCCGTCATCTGATCGAACAGCGCCTGGTCGGACGTCGCGGTTTTCTGCAGCCGATCGAAGTCCTCGAGGTAACGCTTGGTGTCCTGGATCGTCGAGGGAGAGTCGGGCGCGCCAGGCTTCTTGTGACCGGCTACAACCATCGTCGGGTTCAGCGCTGCTAACCGGTCCAGGTCCGCGATCCAATTCTTTCGGCTCTCGGGGGTGGTGTCGCCGACATACATGCGGCATTGGTTGTACACAACATCGCCAGCGACGATCAGGCCGATCGATGGAACGTAGAGAGACGTCGAATCGGGACTATCGGTGCGGCCCTGCTCGATAATGCGCAATTCGTGACCCTCTAGAGTGAACGTGTCGGGCTCATAGGGCTCGGGTGGAACCAACTTCGTGGGCACTTGCCCAAGAAACATACGGCGGGCCAACCGCTCCACAGTGGGAGTGAAAGACATCTGCATCGCCTTCACCGTCTTGGGTGTTGCTATCGCCCGAGCGCCGGGGAAACGGTCGAGCAGAATGCTCAGGCCGTAGAAGTGGTCGAAATGGGCGTGCGTTATATAGATGGCCACCAGGTTGCGGTTGTGCAGAGCGACCCAATCCGCGAGAGCCTCGGCCTCAGCCACCGTCGTCATGGCGTCTACCAGCATCGCGTCGTACTCGCCGAAGATTAAAGTCGACGTGATCGGGTCAAAGCCGAACGCTTCGCCGAAGGGCTTTGGCCGCTCGCCGACCATAGTCTTTCCGGGGGCCGTAAAAACGTTCACGCCAAGCGTGTTCAACGCGACAGGCGCGGTCACGCGCGCGGGCTCTTTCAGTTCGTTTGTGACGACCATCTGGTGGACTCCTTTCGATGTCAGAGCGAGTAACTGTTCAAAGCAAAACTGGCACAAGCGCATCGATGAGGCGCAGAGTCGGCATCCATCCGGCCCAAGCGTTAACCGTACGTGAGGGTAGTGCTCTGTCCGACCTCGATAATGTAGCCGTCAGGATCGCGGATGTAGCAGCGTATCTCGCCGTACTTGGGTATTGGCTTCGTGATGAACTCGGCTCCTCGACTTTTCCACAATTCATAGCAGGCTTGAATATCCGCAACGCGGAAATTCATAAAGCTGTTGATGTGATTCGGGTCGGGGACGCTGAGCGTTACCGTCGGCTTATCCGGGGTCGGCCCGCCTCCAACGTTCAGAATCATCCAGATATTCGCAAGCTGGAGGTATCCAGGCGCGTTGCCGTCACCCAGGCTCAGAATGCGAGCGCCGAAGACCTTTTCGTAGTAACGAGCCGATCGCTCGATGTCGGTGACGGTGAGAAACTGCGCGATGCTGACCCCCTCTCGCGGAGGCATCTCATAGCTCTTCTGTTCGACTTGTACCGCGTTCATTGCTAGCTCCTTTTGTAGGACGTTCATTGATGGCTCCTTTCAATACGGAACCGCGTCGGACGCGCCGGCCTACCGCCCGATTTGCCCCAGGTAGTATCCGAGTCGATTTTCGACATCCCCCGGCTTGTGGAAGCCACGCTCCATCAGCGCCTTGATTCCCTCCTGCGCGGCAGGTCGACCGAGCGAAGCGATGCACGCATCCCATCCGGCGCCGAGTTCGACGTCCGGCGGCAGACTGGTGTTGACGAGGCGCTTGGTCTGGGCGATCGCCCACTTGTCGAACTCGGCGATCCGTGTCGCGAGCGCCTCTACGAACGCATCAAGCTCGGCGTCGGGCAAGGCGCGATTAATGTAACCGTAAGCCTCGGCCTGGTCTGCTTTGATGTCTTCCGAGCTCAAGAGCACTTCGAGGGCGCGGTTTCGGCCGATGAGTCGGGGAAGGCGAGCCATGGGGCCGCCTCCGGCGACCATCCCCACTCCCACCTCCCATTGCGAAATGATGGTCTTCTCGCGGCTGGCAAAGCTCATGTCGCAGGCCAGCGTGATCTCGCTGCCGTTGCCGGTCGCACGGCCGCGGATGAGGGCGATGGACGCAACCGGCAAGCGGGTCAGACGCACAAGAAAGTCCGGCCAAGGCGGCAAGCCCGTGGTGCCCCCCGGCAGCGAGGTCAGGTCTTCAATCTTCGCGGCGAAATCCGAGTGATTCAGAAAGTAGTCGTCGACCGCGCTGTCGAAGACCACGACCCTGACTTGCTCGTCGGCCTCAAGAACGCCGATGACTTCCTGAAACTGCTTGACCATCTCCGGCCCCATGACGTTGATCGGCGGGTTGTCGATCGTGACTCGCCAATAGGCGGGCGACCGCCGGGTCAGGCGAATCTGTGCGGGTTTCGCGCGTGAGTTCATCTGTGTGAGTTTGGTAGGTGCGCTCATAGTCGCGATGGGATTTTCCTCCGCCACCATTCAGCCAGAACAAAACGGGCCGCGCAATTGGACGATGGTATCGCCCATACTTTCGTATCGACTGCCGTGTGTTCATGCCTGAGGCATACGGCTTTTCTCCATCCAGCTGGCCTGGAAATCGATCAAAGCGGAAGGAAACCTCCTCCAGCACGCTCGATACGATGGTATCGCCAATACCATAGTCCAATTGTTTTACTCCTCCCACCTCTGGCTTAATTGCAATCGTTCAAGATGCACGTTGATCGGGCTCAGTAAGCTTTATTTGTCAGGAGAACACACCATGTCTGAACTTGTGACGAAATGTGTGACGCGAGAGCAACAAGAACAGAGGATAGAAACACGTATTGCCGTGAAACGTATCGGCGGCTTTACCACCGTTGCGGCAGCCGTGGTAGTGCTGGCCGCCCTCGGCGCCGTGGTCCTTTACGCGCAAAGCCAAGACAACGACAAGTACTCGCTGAAATCGCCGAGCGGCATTGCGTTCTCCGATTTCCGGGGATACGAGGACTGGGCAGTCATCTCTTCTGCCCGAACCGACGAAAGGCTTAAGGTGATCGTTGGCAATCCGACCATGATCAAGGCGTTCAAGGCCGGCATTCCGGGCAACGGCCAGCCTTTCCCGGATGGTTCCAAGGTCGCAAAGCTCCAGTGGACGCCGAAGAAGAGCACGGAGGCTCCCTTCGTCGTGGATGTGCCAGACGTCTTTAAGGAAGCCTTCGTCATGGAGAAGGACAGCCAGAGGTTTCCAAGAAGCGGCGGGTGGGGCTTCGCGGTGTTCAACTACGATGCCGCATCGGACAAATTCACCCCCGATGCCAAAAGTCCGTCGGACTGCGGATATGCGTGCCATACGCCGGTGAAGGCGAAGGACTACATCTTCCATCCGTACCAGAAGCGTTGAACCGCTGCGTGCTTCGAAAGCAAGTGCCCGGCGCGGCGCCGCCGAGTGGCACCGTCAAGCAAGCAGCCCCAACGTTCGCCTCTGTCTAATCGGGAATGTCTACCACGCCTAAATTACGAGGAACGTTATATGCCAAATGAGGGAACAGCAGTGATGACGGGAGCACAACAAAGGTCGGTTGCAGCGCATCAGCCAGGCCAAGACGTTTTCAAATCGGTCCTGTCCGAAGACATCGACTGGAAGCCCTTCGTGGCGTTCCCACATTCGGTGCGCCTCGCTGTTATCGTCGGTCAGCCCTCGGAAGCTGGCCCCTACACGATCAGGGTCCGAGTACCCCACGGCGTCAAGCTGATGCCCCACCGACACCCGGAGGATCGAGTCTATACGGTAATCTCGGGCGTTTTCTACATCGGTCTGGGGGAGCAGTTCAATCCGGAAAAACTGGAGGCATATCCACCCGGAAGCGTCATCGTTCTGCCCGGCAATACGTCTCATTTCCACTGGGCGAAATCGAGTGAGTATGTCACGCAAGTAACTGCGCTTGGACCGCTTGGACTTGAATACCTCAGTGCTGACGACGATCCAAGAAACCACAACCCTTAGGAGACATCTGCGCGATTTCCGCAACGGAGGATGGACCAGCTATGTGTTTCTCAGCCACCGCGAATTTCGTAGGCAGCGGAGTCCTGGGTGCCGTAGGCGTCGTCACCTTGACCAAGGTGAAGCACCGGCGCGAACTGCTTTTCGCAGCGCTTCCTATGCTATTCGCCGTTCATCAGTTTATGGAGGGATTCGTCTGGCTGGGATTGGATGGGATTCTTTCGCCTGCCGTGGCGCACGACATGGGCGCGGCGTTCATGCTTTATGCACAGGGGCTGCTCCCTTTTTTGCTGCCGCTCAGCGTGCTTCTGTTCGAGCCGAATGCGAAGAGCCGCAGCAGGATGTTGCCGTTCCTCGTTCTTGGCGGAGCAACTACGCTCTATATTTTGTGGGCGCTGACGGCATTCCCATTACAGCTGTATGTCAGGGGAAACAGTATCGTGTACATAAATCAAGCCACCAACAATACGACGGTTGCGTTGCGTTACTGTATGTGATTGCAACTTGCGGTTCGCTGTTCTTTTCAAAAATCAGAATGATGGTCATCTTCGGCGTGGCAAACCTGGCGATACTGCTGGTTGTAATGGCGGTCAAGCGATACGCGTTCACGTCGTTATGGTGTGCGTACGCAGCGGTTGCAAGCGTGATCATTCTTGCCTACTTCTGGAGGAGCCACAGAGAGCGGCCGTTCCTATATGCCTAGTAAGCTCGTCTGTGACGGGTATCAGTTTGCTGGACACCTGGAGAAATAGGACGGGGAAACCAAGGCAGCTTGACGAATGCAGGCACGACACCCGATGAAGACCGGTCCGATGAGCACACCCGAAGCAACAGGCAAAGCGCCTGTCCTCGCGCAAGCAGTAGCAGCGCCGCTTACTCGCGCCGCGATCTTCCTGGTCGCGACGCTCAATCCGAGTTCTGAAAATCGCGCCACCCTACGTTCGTTCTGCGGAGACCTCGCTGCGCTGGTGCGCGCCGTGGAATTTCGCGACCTGGAGGGAGGCCTTTCTTGCGTTATGGGGTTTGGCTCAGACGCTTGGAATCGCCTCTTTGGGCCGCCGCGGCCGGCAGAACTGCATCCATTCCGTGAGATTCGCGCGGGAGCGCGCCACGCGCTCTCAACGCCAGGCGACCTGCTGTTCCACATCCGCGCTGAGCGTATAGATTTATGCTTCGAGCTTGCGACGCAGTTAATGGCGCGTATCGGAAATGCAATTTCGCCAGTGGATGAAGTACACGGCTTCCGTTACTTCGACGACCGCGATCTTATGGGATTCGTCGATGGCACGGAGAATCCCCGCGGCGCCGCCATAGCCAACGCCGTGCTCATCGGCGACGAAGACACCAAGTTTGCCAGCGGCAGCTACGTTATCGTTCAGAAATATCTCCACGATCTTGGCGCATGGAATGCGCTCTCCACCGAAGCGCAGGAACGCATCATCGGCCGCACCAAGCTTTCCGATATCGAATTGGACGATTCGGTCAAGCCGACTTCAGCGCACAACGCGCTCACCACAATCGTCGAGGACGGCAAAGAGGTCAAGATCCTGCGCGACAATATGCCTTTCGGCCGGCCCGCGCATGGTGAGTTTGGCACTTATTTCATCGGCTACAGCCGGTCGCCCCGCACCATTGAGCAGATGCTCGAGAACATGTTCATCGGGCGCCCTCCCGGCAACTACGACCGGCTGCTCGACTTCAGCCGGGCCGTGACCGGAAACTTGTTCTTTGTGCCGTCGGCGACATTTCTGGAGAACGTGACCGAAGACCAAACCCCGCCTGCGGCTGTCGAACCTTCTCCATCCATCCCATCGGTGCGCGAGGGTTCGCTCCCCATCGGATCTCTCAAAGGAGACGTACCACATGAATAATCTCCATCGTGAACTTGCCCCCATTTCCGATTCGGCATGGGCTCAAATCGAAGAGGAAACATCACGGACGCTGAAGCGCTATCTCGCCGGACGGCGCATCGTCGACCTAAAGGGGCCGGCTGGAACCAACCTTTCTGCCGTCGGCACCGGCCACCTGCGGACGATCACAGCGCCGGCGAAAGGCATCGTCGCGAACCAGCGCGAGGTGAAGGCGCTGGTCGAGCTGCGGGTTCCGTTCGAACTGGATCGCAAAGCGATCGACGATGTTGATCGGGGCGCGAACGACTCGGACTGGCAACCCGCGAAGGACGCCGCGCGAAAGATTGCCTTTGCCGAGGACGCCGCCATTTTCGAGGGTTATGCCGCTGCTGGCATTGGAGGCATTCGCCAAGGGACCAGCAATCCGATCATGACGCTCCCCGCCGACGTGCGTGAGTACCCGGAGGCCATTGCCCAAGGCTTAAGCCAGTTGCGTCTCGTCGGTGTCAACGGCCCGTACGCCGTGTTGCTCGGGGCTGACGCCTACACGGCGCTCGCCGAAACCAGCGACCACGGATACCCTGTGCTGGAGCACGTCAAGCGGCTGGTCAAAGATCAGATCATCTGGGCCCCTGCGATTACCGGCGCTTTCGTGCTCACCACTCGTGGAGGCGATTTCGACCTGCACATCGGCCAGGACGTCTCCATCGGCTACCTCAGCCACAACGATGCCGCGGTCCGTCTCTACCTACAGGAGACATTCACTTTCCTCCTGCTCACCACTGAGGCCGCTGTCGCTCTGGTGCATCCCGTGAAGGCGAAAAAGACTTGACGCTTTACTGCCTTTACCTCTGGCTTGATCGCAATCGTTCGCGATACACGTTAATCGAGCTTAGAAACTCTTTTTTGTGAGGGAGAACACACTATGAGCAAGCACCTCGAATCGCTGTATCAGAATCTTCTCAACGGCAAGCTACCCCATAACCTAAGTTGGGGCGAGGCTGTAGAACTGGTCGAACATCTGGGTGGTGATGTCCAACCGCATGGAGGCGATGAATTTGTGCTCCGTGTCGGCAGCCAACGCGTGTTTTTCAAGCGGCCAGGCACCCATGATTTTGGCGTGGAGGAAGTTTCTCGGCTCCGTAAATTCTTGAAGGAAGCCGGACCTGGTTCACACGCAGAAGGACCGGCCCAGCCCAGCCGGATGATTGTCGTCATCGACCACCACGCCGCCCATGTCTACCAGGATTTCGGTGGAAGTCGTCCAGCGGACGAACACAAGGTGCAACCTTACGATCCCTACAATTTCCATCGTCATCTGATTCATCGAAAGGAAGCGCATTACCGCGGCGAGCGCGTACCCGAAGAGGATTCGTTTTATGAGGAAATCGCGAAAGATATCACTCCGGCAAATGAGATCGTCCTGATCGGTCACGCCACTGGAAAAAGCGACGCCGCCGATTTCTTGAAAGAATACTTGAAGACCCATCATCCCGACATTGCTCGACGGGTCATCGCTACCGAAAGCGCAGACCTCTCGGCGGTCACTGAACCTGAAATTGAGGCTCTGGCAAAGCGGCACATGATCCCAGTTGCCGAACGGCGTGCTTCGTAACCTTGAACGCTCGCAAGAACGTCCGCGCCAGGAGGATTGAAATCGGACCCGGACCTGCCGCCCCCAGCTTCCTCCCAAACGCTGGTTCAATTCAACGATGCCCATAGGCAACATATGTTGTTCCCCAGCCTCCTCTTATTCCCCCGAAGCCCATACCGTGCCGCTTGCTTTCCGCTGTCGGTCCGCCATCTTCAGAGCCACGACCGTCGCAAAACAACTGATTCTGAATCAGTTGCTCGTCCATCGTGTCGGGAACCTCGCCTTTCAACGCGAGGACCTCTGCGTGATCGAGGAAATTTGCTGCGGCAACAGTAATTCCAGGGAATTCGGAAGCTACCTTCGGCGCGATATTTTAAGGATGACTGACAGGTTGGACCATGCAATCTCGGCACAGCGCTGTTGAAATGGTGTGCGATCCCGTCTCCGATTAGAATGCGGGAATTCGCCTCTTGCTGGAAGTCATTGATAAATAACGAAGATGGTTACTCGAAGCGGTGTGGAGCCAGCGTTCTAACCAACTGAACTACGTCCCCTCTTGCTTTTCATACGGTTAGCGGGAAACCCGCTTGCAGGTAGCCTTGCCGCCAAGCATCTGTCCATGCTCCCTGCAAGTTGTACCAGACGGAATTCAAATCGTCAGTCATTCGGGCCGTCCATGTTCGCGTGATCTAGTGCGGGGCAACGCTCTGCATCAGGTCTGCAACCACGTCGGCCGCAGTGTAGGTCGAGGCGCCCGGCTTCAAGAACCGCGAGATTCTCGTCAAGTCGTTCCCGGAAGTGACCATACCATCTTCAACCAGCTTGCCGTTTCGCGCCTGCGGATGGCCGATATTGGCCATGAGGGCATTGCAGAGGCATTTCCTTCCCACCGTATTCTCTTCTTTCCCGCCCTTCGACAGATGGACGGACACCGGTTCCGCCGAGCAGCGGTAGTCGATAGTCCCCGTCGGTGTCCGGTAGGCTTCCCGCAGATAGCCGAGGTCGCAGATCCGCGGCCGGCCGGAATAAACCTCGTCCTCCGAAAGAGTGCCTTCCAATTGCGCAACCTTGAATGGAAAGCTGGTCGGTGAAGCGACCGTGTCGGTAAACACGCGAGCATCCCCGGAAATAGCCTTGGTCAAGAGCGCTTGCTTGTAATCCGCTCTCAGTGCCGATTCCGCGCAGAATGCAAAGGCAGTCCCTACTTGCACCCCTGCGGCTCCCGCGGCCAAAGCCTCGGCCACCTTCTCGGGACGACCGAATCCTCCCGCCAGCCAGAATGGGACACCCAGGGCGCGGATTTTTTCCAGATCAACGATGTCGCGCTCGCCGTAGATCGCCTCTCCCGCTTCGTCCAGTTGGAGCTTTCCCCGAGGCGGCGCATTGTGCCCACCAGCAGTCCATCCCTCAATCACGAATCCATCCACCGCGCCATCCGCCTTCTTCAGCATGGTTGTCGCCAGCGTATTGGATGCGATGATGGCAAGGAACTTCGGCCGCGGGAGTGGCGGAAGATCACGCCCCACAAACTCCTTCGGCGTGAAGCTCATGGTGCGGTCGTCACCGTCCTCTGCCCCCGTGACCTGAAGGAGGTAGCTGGCGGGTTCGTGCTTTGCGAAACGATCGAGCACCCCCGGAATCTTGAGCGGCACACCGGCCCCCATCAGAACGTAGCCCACGCCCGCCAGCATGGCCCCGTAGATGGAAGGCAAATGCGGGAGTTGAATTTTTTCCAGGTAATTGATCCCGACGGGAAAGTCGTGGCCTTCGCGTGCCAGAAAAACTTCAACAAAATTGGCCGCGACGCAAAGCTCCTGGAGTTCGACAGGAGTGTCCTTGGAACGGTTTGGCAAGGACTTGTAGGGCGCTCTTTCCGACTTCCCGCCTGGAATGTAATATGTCCGCCAAATCCGCTCAGCAACTTCGGGAGACGGAAAATGATCAAGACCGCGGCGCATGTGGCCGCCGGGATCGCCGTCCTGCAAGCGCCGGGCAAGAATCGAATCCAAAGCCGTTCCAGAAACCACGCCGAGTTGCCCGAGTTTGGACACTGCCTGCGCCAGCCGCCAGCTGGAAACGCCGGCACCCATTCCGCCCTGAATAATCGTTGGAAAATTGCTCATAATCGAACCACGCAAACCATTGATTATTTCAAGAATGCAGGATTCGAATTGTCTGAGTTCTGTAATAGTTCTGGGGGCTGGTTCCACTAGTTGGTTTTGGGTTGGGCACGGCTTTGGCCCCGTGCCATCAGTGCTGTCTTTCCATTTCGATCGCGCGCGGAAAGAGAATGTTGTTTTCCAGGTGGATATGCTGATGGAGGTCGGCTTCAAAGTCTGCAAGGGCTTTGTACAAAGTCTGGAAGCTGATGCAGGCATCGGACGGAGCGGCATACCCGCTGCTGGCTTCACGCATCGCACGCAATGCGTTACCGGCGGAATCGTGCTCATGCTCCATCATCGAAATCGGGTTTTGCACGCTGCCGAAAGGCGGTGGCAGCACCGGCTCCTTCTGGAGGACTGACTCTTCCATCCTCACGATGTACGGGAACAGAACCATTTCTTCTTTCATCATGTGCATGGTCAGTTCCTGGGCTAGGCCCTGAAAGCTGGCGCGGACTTGCGGCAGTTCCGGATGGTTTTTCCCGTGCACGGAGCAGACCTTGTCGAACAACGGGCCGAGCCGAGCTATCTCCTCGCGCGTGTACTTGTGGTGAGTGCTGGTGATGTGCGCAATCAGGTCGGCCAGCAACTCACTTGGCCAGGTATGGTCCTTTTGAACGGCACGCGCAGACTGCTCGGCCAGTTCCAGCGAGTCCAGCACCTCATCCATTTGAAGATTCGCGGTCCGGCAAGCTTCTTCAAGAGATTTGTTGCCGCCGCAGCAATAGTCGATGCCCAGCTTTTCAAATACTCGGGTCGCAGCGGGGTTTTCCAGGACTAATTCCCGCACTGTTTTCTCCGCGGTGCTATTCATAAAATCCTTCTCGTGGCCCGGGTCTGTGCCTCATGCCACGCTTGATGTACCGAAGGTAGCGGAGTAACAGAGCCCTGCCGATGACTTTTGTCACGACGATCGAAAGGGCTCGTGAGAGACTTCACGATACTGAAAGTAGCTCCGCCGCGCCAGCAAGATGTGGTGAATCAGAGCTCCTTGATAATCCCGGCCAGACGACGCAGACGCGCGCCAACCACCCGCAATGCCTCAAGCGCAACCCGGGGACGCGCGATCCAAAGCGCTTGAAAATCCTGCTTGATGGGTTAACGGACAAGGGCCATCAATGCTCAGAGAGAATGGCCTTCGCCAGGGTCTGCCCCGGAGTGGATGTTGATTCCGGCATGATCGCTACTATACCGAAGCACTCAGGCCAACCCGCCGCCGTCCACCACCAGATGCGCACCCGTGATCCAGGTCGACATCTCACTCACGAGGAACAGAACGGCATTGGCGACATCGCCCGGAGTCCCGACGCGGTTCAGCGGACGGCTGGCTGCCTCCCTCATAAACTGCTCGGGATTTTCTCCGAGCTGGCGGCACTCACTCGTCAGCATTGGCGTGTCAATGTCTCCCGGGCACACGCAGTTAACCCGGATGTTGTCTTTGCCATGGTCAATCGCCATCGCCCGGGTCAGGTTCAGTAGTCCGCCCTTCGCCGCGCAGTAGGAAGCCGCCTTCGGGCCACCCTTCAACGCCCACCCGGACCCGGTATTGACGATCGCGCCTCCGCCGTTGCGAATCATGTGTGGAATCACCTCTCGCGACAGCAGGTATGCGCTTTTCAGGGTCACATCCAGGGCCAAGTCCCACTCTTCCTCTTCCAACGCCAACACGTCTTTCCGGAGGACGATTCCGGCATTGTTGCAGAGGATGTCGATCCGGCCATAGTCAGCCATCGTTCGCTTTACAGCCTCCCGGCAATCGGAATGCAAGCGAACGTCGCACGGGATGGCCATGGCTTTCCCCCCGTCTTGCTGGATTGTGGCGACGGCCTCCATCCCGCCCTCAACGTTCTTATCGAGAACCGCAACCGCGCTTCCCATTTTCGCCAGGCGGAGCGCGATCTCCCGGCCGATTCCCGATGCTGCTCCCGTCACCATGGCAACCTTGCCTTCCAGCGCCAGCAGTTGCCCTGCTCTCTTGGGGATATCCGTCACATCCATGCTGATTCACCTCGTTACGCAACGTAGTTCCCGCTTACGCCAACGCGTCCAGAGCGCCCTCCATCGCACGGAGGGTTAACTTAACGTCTTCGGCATTATGGGCAGCGGTCACAATCGAGTGCAGCGTCGCCGCAGGACTCGTATACACCCCGTATTCAAACAACTTCAGAGAAAACCGCTGATAGCGTTTACGATCGACATGTTCGCAGAAATCCCGATAGTCGCGGATACGCGACTGCTCGGTGAACATGATTTGAAACATCGGGCCAACACGCTGCACGATCGCGCGTGTTCCCTTGCGCCGGAAAAGCTCGTTCATCCCTTCTGCGAATTGGTCGGCCAGTTCCCGGATCTGGCTGAATAACGCGCCACCGTTTCGAGTCAGCTTACGCAGACTTGCGCGCGCCGCATGCAACCCGATGCGCGAGGCATTGTGAGTACCGTAGTGCAGAACGCCTCCGCTGGCCAATGCGCCCATCACCTCGGCGCGGCCGGCAAAGGCAGCAACTGGAAGCCCGCAGCCCAGTGCTTTGCCGAACGTAACAATGTCGGGGGAGAGCCGATAGTATTCCTGGCAGCCGCCTGCCGCAACGCGAAACCCGGTCACGGTTTCGTCGAGGATGAAGAGGATGCCGTGTTGGCGGACCAGCTTCTGCAAGCCCGCCAGGTACCCGTCGTCCGGCGGAATCACGCCCATATTGGCCATAACGCCTTCGGTGATCACCGCCGCGATCTGTCCGGGATGGTTCTGGATGGCACGCTCCAGGGAAATAAGATCATTCCAGGGAACGACGATCGTGTCATCCAGAGCGTGGCGGTTGAGGCCCGAACTGTCGGCAATCATGACCGGATCGCTGCGCAACCCCACGGCCGAGGCTGGCAGAGGATTCGAAGCTACCAGAAGATCGTCGTACCAGCCGTGATAGTGCCCCTCGAATTTCAAGATCTTCGGTCTTCCGGTCCAGGCGCGTGCGAGCCGCACTACCGCCATCACGGCTTCCGTTCCCGTGTTCGCAAACCGGACAACCTCAGTATTGGGCACAATCTGCTGCAGCAACTCGGCAACTTCAAGTTCAATCTCGGTTGCGGTCGCAAAATGGGCGCCGCTGGCCGCGCCTTCAGCGATCGCTTGAGTCACGTCCGGATCCGCATGCCCCAGAGGCAGCGCGCCGAATCCCATCATCCAGTCGATGTATTCATTTCCATCCACATCGTATAAACGAGACCCCTGCCCGCGCTGCATGAAGATCGGATATTCGCCATAGTTCGCCGGTCCGCGGGAGGGAGAGCTTCCGCCCTCGATCAGTACCCGATTCGATCGCTGGTACAGTCGTTTCGATTTCTCCGTACAGAAAGATGCCGTAACCTTTGTCGCCAAGTTCCCTCCTTGACTTCCCTCTCAAGTCGCGCGCCCCCGATCAAAATCGGCTGACACTCGCGCGCAGACGAGTTAGACCCTACTATAATCCTGCAACAAGCGGAGGGATGGAAATGCGAGGACGGGATTTGGGTTGTGGCTTTCTGGCAACACTTGCCGTGTTTTGTTTGGCGTCGGTTTCATGGGGTCAAGGCACTGACAATGCGGAACGCGTATTGTTCAATGCCAAAATATTCACAGGTGTACCTGATCATCCTTACGCCGACGCGGTGGCCATTCGCGGCGACAAAATCGTGGCCGTCGGCAGCCTGGCCGAGGTCCTTCCGGCCACCAATAAAAACGCCGAACGCGTGGACCTGCAGGGGAAGTTCCTGCTTCCCGGTCTCATCGACAGTCACGCTCATCCCATCGAAGGCGGTCTTAGCCTGATCTCCGCCGATGTGAGCGATCAACCGATCTCCATGGATGAACTGGCTAGCTTTGCCGCCGAGGCGAAGAAGAGCGGCAAGGGCATGCGCGGCGACGTCCTCTTCATCGGCGGGATGCCTTTGATTTACTGGTCGAGGACCGATGAACTGAATGCCCGTTTCAGCAGCGGACTTTACGCTGACGTGCCGGTGTTTCTCAGTGGGTCCGACGGCCACACCGGCTGGGCCAATCGGGCTCTGCTCCGCCGGGCTGAAATCACCAAAGATTTCCTTAGTCATCTCTCGCAAGCCGAGCGTGCCTACTACGGGATTGATCCCACCGGCGGTCCGAATGGTTTCTCCGTCGATGCCGGCCGCGACAAGATCGAGGCTGTGATCCCGGAACCGTCCCTGGAGCGGTACCTCGAGGGCGGACGAGCGGCCGTCCACTACCTGCACAGCCTGGGAATCACCGCCTGGCTAGATGCTGTGGCCGACCCGCCTTACCTGTCTACTTACCGGAGCCTCGCCCAGCGCGGAGAGCTCACCGTACACGTGGCCGCATTCCCGGTGGTCAACCCTCGTGACGATCCGGCAAAGGAACTGGAGGCCGTGCAAAAGATCCGCCATGAATACTCCAACATACCGAATCTGACTCTTCCGGGCATTAAGGTGTTTGCCGACGGTGTGATGGAGTATCCATCGCAGACGGCAGCCATGACCAAGCCGTATCGAAACACGGGAAAGTCCGGAGACTTGCTGTTTGATCCGGCACGCTTTGCGGAGTTAGCCACGCTGGCAGATAAACAAGGACTCATCGTGCATGTTCATGCCTTGGGCGATCGTGCGGTGAAGGAAGCCCTGAACGGAATCGCAGCCGCCAGGAAGGCCAACGGCAACAGCGGCCTTCCCCACACTCTAACCCACGTTCAGGTGGCCGACCCCGAGGATTTTCCACGCTTCCGGCAGTTTGGCGTCATCGCAGCTCTCCAACTCTTGTGGGCGACTGCAGAGCCAGACACGATTGAACTGCTCAAGCCGTACCTCGACCCGGAGTTGTACCGCTGGCAGTATCCGGCGCGCTCCATTCTGGATGCCGGCGGCACCATCTCGGGGGCAAGCGACTGGCCCGTTACCAGCCCGAATGTATTTTGGGCGATCTACCAGGCCGAAACCCGTAAAGGGCCCGAAGGCGTGCTCGATGCGGAGCAATCTATGCCACGTGCAGCGATGCTTTACGCCTACACCTGTAATTCGGCGCGCGCATTGAACCAGCAGGACAAGATTGGATCGCTCGCACCGGGCATGCAAGCCGATCTTGTGCTGCTCGATCGCGATTTACTGACCGTTACACCCGAGGAAATGCGGGATACCAAGGTTCTGTGGACTATGTTTGGTGGTACTACGGTGTACCGCGCACAACCTTAGCCATTCTTGGTCGGGGAAACCATCGCACCGAGGGTCCCGTTGTACTCAATCCTCCACCAGCCAGCTGTATTGAGCCGCGGTCAGCGGCACCACGCTCAGTCGTCCCTGCCTCACCAGGGGAGACTCGGCGAACGCCGCCCGTGCCTTGATTTCGGCCAGCGACTTCGGCTTGGCAATCGGCTTTCCAGCCTTGATCTTCACCTGGGGATTCCTGGGATCGCTCGCATCCACACCTACGACCGCCGCCGTACCCACCGCACTCTTTTCGTCCCCGGTGTGGTAAATCACCAACCGCTCTCCCGGCTTCATTTCGCGCAGATGCTTCACCGCTACAGGATTCGTCACCCCATCCCAAATCGTGGTCCTTTCCCTCTCAAGATCCGCGAAGGAATATACCGTGGGTTCAGTTTTCAGAAGGTAGTCCATGGGCAGGTATTGTAAACACAAATACAATTTTTGCAGAAACGAATCACAGCGCGAGGCCCGCTTACCATGAGTCGCAGGGTGCGACGTTTGTTACCGCACTTCTGCCACCACATAAACGTACCGCAATTCATGGCTGCCGGTGTTCATCACGTCATGCTGGGTTTCCGGCGGACAATAGACGGCTGTGTTCGCCCTGACTGGCAGCTTCGAACCGTCCTTGAAAAGCATTTCACCGGCTCCCTCCAAAACCACCAGCAGCTCCTCGTGGTGTTCGGTGCTGTGCGTGCCCACTGACTTTCCAGGACCCAGCACGATATACCCGGACTTCATACTTACGCTTTCCGGTGGCCCCTTCAACACGCTCAATTCCTTTGCCGAACTCTCGAGCGCAACCACCTTCGCTCGGGGAAAGGGTTGGCCCATCTGTCCCGCCAAGAATGCAGCAAAAGTGAGTGCGCACACGGCGACGGTAACCATCCGGCTAGAACTGGCAAGTCGAGCATCAATCTGCATAAATACATCTCTCCTATAAACTCCCGGCACAATAGGGTCGCCGGAGAAATTAAAAGCGGGGCCACAAGGGACCTAGGACAGAATGCTACAACCACGTCAAGGGTCAGGGGAAGGCAACCGTCCAGGCCTGCGCCTACCTTCATCTTCTATGCGCAGCCTTGGGCAATAATTGGTGTTACCGCGGACACTTCCCTTCCGCCCCGGTTTCGCCAACAATAGGAGCTTCCAGTGACTGAGACCTCCGTCAACCCGGGCGCAATCACGATGGCCAAGGCCATCGAACGCTACTTTGATGTGGCGCTTTATCTGCTCGTGCTCAGCGGCTTTGTCACTCTGGCATCGACCGGAGGGCTGGATCTGCCGGCCGTGGTCCTGGTGGGGCTGGCTTTGGCGTTCCGCGGATACCAGCTTCTGACGCGTCTTGAGTTCACCATCCCAGACCGCTGGACCACCCTCCTGACGCTGATTTACGTCTTTGTCTACGGCGCCGACTACCTCTTCCTTTCGCGCAGCTTCCTGGCAGCCAGCGTTCATCTTGTGCTCTTCTTAATCGTCGTCCGCTTATTTTCGTTGCAGCGGACGCGCGACCACTACCTGCTGGCAGCGCTTTCGTTTCTGATGGTGCTGGCATCCGCTGTGCTTACCGTCGGCAGTGTGTTCCTGTTTTCGTTTTCTGGCTTCCTGCTGGTTGCGGTAATAACTTTTGTATTGATGGAAATGCGGCACTCGGTCGCCTCCGAGCTGACGCACGCACAAGATCCACGCGCGGCCTCCCCGAGCGCTGTCTCTCCCACCCGGCGCATGGCGCAAGCCCTGCTTGCGATTGCTCCCGCGCTCATGCTCATGATCCTGGTTGGGAGTTTTCTGATCTTCTTCCTTCTTCCCCGCGTTTCGTCACGTTACCTGACTGCCTACACGCCGACCAGCGATGTCTCCACCGGCTTCTCCGATCGCGTGCAACTGGGCCGCATCGGCGAGATTCAGCAGTCCAGCGCGGCCGTCATGCACATCGAGATTGAGCACGATCCGCAAGGCGCTTACGATTTGAAGTGGCGCGGAGTTGCACTGAGCGCTTTTGACGGCAGAGTCTGGTCGAACTTGTATGCGCAAACCCAGCTGCGACCGGCGGACGATGGCAGCTATCGGCTCGCCTCTTTGGGGAAACAGCATGACGCGTCAGCAACCACGGGCCGAGTGATTCGCTATCGCGTCCTGATGGAGCCGATTGGAACCAACGTTTTTTTCCTGGCAGAAAGGCCGCAGAGTCTGACCGGAAAATTCCGGCAGGTGAGTGTGGACGCCGGAGAAGCGGTCTACGACCTCGATCTCGACCACCCCATCAATCGGTACGACGCCGAATCGCAATTGCCTGAAATCGACAGTGATGAGCTTCGTCTCGCGGCGAACACCGCGCCTGTGGGCATGGATCAGTACTTGAAACTACCGCTGCTCGATGTTCGCATTTCACAATTGGCGGAGGAAATTACGGCGAAGGCTCCCAGCAACTATGAGAAGGCAGTCGCGGTGGAGCAGTATCTATCCACGCACTTCCGGTACACGCTGGAACTGCCCAGCAGTGTACCGCGGGATCCACTGGCCAATTTCCTGTTCGAGCGGAAAAGAGGTCACTGCGAGTATTTTGCCAGCTCGATGGCGGTAATGCTGCGCTCCTTGCGCATCCCGTCGCGAATTGTGACCGGCTTTCGCGGGGGAGAATTCAACGACCTTACCGGCCAGTATGTAGTGCGGGCCAGTGACGCCCATTCGTGGGTGGAGGCTTACTTCCCCGGCGCAGGCTGGATCAGCTTTGATCCGACTCCAGCCGGAGGCGGGCCAACGCGGTCCGGTTGGTCGAGGATGGAGCTCTATGTGGACGCGGCCGCCTCGTTTTGGCGCGAATGGATTATCAACTATGACGTGAGCCATCAGCGCACCTTAAGCCAAGATGCGGCCACCGGCAGCCGGCAATTCTTTGACGAGATTCGCGAGTGGCTTAAGCGGCAGCATCGCGCCATGTTGCGCTCAGCGCGACACGCGCACCAACACATCACCAAATCTCCTGGGCGATGGCTGGGAGGCCTGATCGCATTCACAGCGGTATTGATCACGCTGCTGAATCTCCGGCGTCTGGTCAGCGCACTGCGTGCCCACAGCCTGCGGGCGCATCCCAAGCGTGCTCCGCGCGAGTCCGCCGCGCTGTGGTATGACCGGATGGTGAGCCGCATGGCAAGGCTGGGCTGGCTCAAGTCGCCGTCGCAAACACCACTGGATTTCGTTGCCGCCATTCAGCAAGCGGAACTGCAGAAGAAGGTTGCCAGGTTTACGCGCGCCTACGAATCCGCTCGTTTCGGGAGGTCGGTAGATGACGCTCAAAGACTGCCCGAGCTTTTCCAGGAAATGACATCGAGGGAAACCACGCCCGCCGGAATGCCCGCGGGCGATTCTAAATCGGAGTAAGCCCTGCAATCAGTCCAGCCATTGCTGAGGGTTCCCGATGGCTATATTCTTTAATACCGCTAGGATTTGATCTTCCTCGGCCAAGCCGGATAAAAATCCCAACGGAAAATATCACGCGGTATGACGGTCTTTGAATCCCTCGATTTTGTCTTTCAGCTTGTCCTTAGTGTCTTTCAGGGACTGACTGACCTTGCCTCGGGACTCATCAGCCTTTTTTTCAGCGGTTTCTTTGTGCGATTCATGAATCTGCTTCGCGGCGTCTTTCGCGTTGCCCCAAGTTTCCTTTACCGCACCTTTGGCTTGGTCGGCAACTCCTTTGTTGGCTAACTTTTCGTTACCGACCGTTTCTCCGACGCTCTGCTTAACCCTTCCAACAGCCTGGTCAATCTTGCCTAGAACCTGTTCTTTATTCATGAGTCATCTCCTTGTTCAAGGTGGGTGTTGCCTTTGAACCGCCGTATGGACGGCGAGCAATTCAGCAACTCTCTTAAGCTACCTGAGGATTTAAAAGTGAATCTGCGCAATATTGCTCATGTCCGCAAGCCGGATTTCATCTTGCCGTTGACAGAGTTTTCAAACCCTCCGCACAGAGCCGGGTCTTCTTCGGAGTTACTGTTTTCAGAGAGTTCCGGAGTTCGGGAGCCTTCGCCTCCCTCGCCCAAGAGCCGCCGCCGGAAATCTTCCATGAGAGGCTCCCCTAACGTCGTTCCGGTGCTGCGGGTATCGCTAATATCCACAGCCTTAATCAACACCGAACGGGTTCGATCAATTTGACCGAACTGTTAGGAGCGACCGTGGCCCGGAGTTTCACGGCACCGGAAATCCGCAGCCGCTTGGCCAGATCAGGATAGGCCGAAGTCACCGAACCGCTGAGCTTCTCAAAACAAGCAAACAATCCGAGGAAGTGAGCAATTTTGAACAGTCAAGCAATGGTGGGGGGACTACTGTATGGAACTGTTTCAAGGGCATCCCCTGAAAAGGCGGACAGCCCTTTTGGGGTAGGCATGGGTAAACGCCGACTTGGGAGGAGACGTTCGATCTCACGTCGGCCTCGGTTTTCTGTGATCCTCCGGAACTCCCGCTTTTCATCGAAAGTTATATCTCCAGTATCAGGCCATGGCTCGTAGATAACTGGTCAATACAGACCGTTCTCCGCAAACTCGCCTTAAGACTTGCAAGGGCGGCAGGGCGAGGGGATGTCGACCAACTCGTATGGATTCTCCACCAACCTCATCGCAGGACCGGGGACCGCGCGGTGGGCCCTGGCTGCGAGTGTTTTCGGTTGCCCTGAATGTGATTCAACGAGGTCCGGGAGTATGCTTCAGTCATGGATAAGAAAGAGATCAATTCCCCAAAGCTGACCGAGCATTTTCTCTTCTGGGCTTGTGGTATCGGAGTTCTGCTGCTGGCGATTCTCTTTGCTCATTACGTCTACCACATCCTTTGAAGCGGGTAGTTGTGAGAACCCGGGACCCCATCGTTGACGAGCGTGCGGTTGTCCCTCCGAAATTGCGAGTGGGACCACTCGATCAATGCTCCGCCCCGAGTGGACCTTGCGGCTTACGAAGCAAGTCGGGGATACAATCGCGCGCCAATGAAAACCAGGACGGTCGTGGTTACGAGGATGACAGCATAGTCGTGACTTAGACCGAAGCTACTCGTGCTCCCGGCAAGCATGAAAGTGCGCAGGGCGTCGACGACATAAGTCAACGGATTTAGATGGGAAACGATCTTCAGCCAGCCAGGCATGATGGCGGTGGGATAAATCGCGTTGCTGGCAAAGAACAGCGGCATCGTGAGCACCTGGCCCACTCCCATAAAGCGTTCGCGCGTCTTCACAATGCACGCGATGATGAGCGAAAACGTCGAGAAGAGCGTGGCCGCAAGGACGACCACGACTAGAACGTTAAGGAGCGCGAGTGGGCTCCAATTCAGCTTCACCCCGAGCAGCAGGGAGAGACCGTACACCACGACGGCCTGCGAGAGCGTGCGGATACCAGCGGAAAAGCCCTTGCCGAGCACGAGTGCCGCGCGCGGAGTCGGGCTGGCAAGGAATTTCTGCACAATGCCGAGGTCGCGCTCCCAGATGACGTTGATGCCGTAAAAAATAGCCACGAACAGAACGCTTTGCGCCAGGATGCCGGGAGCAATGAAGTCCAGATAGGGAATGTTGCCCGTGTGCATTGCCCCGCTGCGAGAGAACACTTGCCCGAAGATGAGCAGCCAAAGCGCGGGCTGCAGCGCACGGGTGACGAGTTCCGTGAAATCGTGGCGCAGTTTGCGCAACTCAAACTCGGTGATGACGAACGTCTTCTCAACGAAGCCGGTGAACGGTTGGATGAAAGTGGCGCTCATAAAGTGGCAATCATGGGGTTGGGCTAGCCAAGGCGCTGGGCCGTTGCGCGTTCGGCGCCTACATCGTGGAGGTTGCCGCCGGAATCAAGGGCGCTGCCGGCATAGTGGACGAAGACTTCACTCAGCGTGTGGCCGTCACCGCCGAGCGAGGCCTCGAGTTCTTTGCAGGTGCCAAGCGCATCCAGTTTGCCCAGGTGCATGATCGCGATGCGATCACAATAACTCTGCGCCTCCTCTAGATAGTGGGTCGTGAAGAACAGGGTCGTGCCATAGTTGGTCCGCAGATCAACGAGATGCTTCCATACAGCGTCGCGCGCAATCGGGTCCAGCCCAACGGTCGGTTCATCGAGGAAGAGCACTTGCGGTCGATGCAGCGTGGACTGGGCGATTTCCAGGCGGCGGACCATGCCGCCCGAATATTCGCCCACCATGCGGCCGCCGTCGGCCGTCAGGCCCATGAACTCCAACGCCTCGCGGATGCGCGCCTGCTGCTCGCGGTGTGGCAGGTCGTAAAGTTTGGCGAAGATGAGCAGGTTCTCGTAGCCGGTGAGTGAACCGTCCACGGAGACCGCCTGCGGCACATAACCGATGGCGCGGCGAACCTCGACCGACTGGGTGGTAATGGAGAAACCGGCTACGCGCGCTTCGCCCGAGGAAGGCGGCAACAACGTGGTGAGCATCTTGATCGTGGTGGTCTTGCCCGCCCCGTTGGAGCCGAGCAAGCCGAAGACCTCACCCGCATTGACCGAAAGGGTGAGATCGTCGACCGCCGTAAATGCGCCGAAGCGGCGAGTAAGAGCTTTGATTTCCAGAACGATGTCGCTCATACCAGAACCAGCGAGGCCGGGCTCAAGCCAACTCCATCACCATGTTACCGAGCGTTTTGCCCCCTGCCAATCGAAACATCCTCAAGAAACATGAATTTCCGAAATGAGATATAGGAAGTTAAACTCACGAATGCAACAGCATTGCTCACAGCGCAAGCGGCCGATCGGGTGTAGGCTCGGAAAATACGACAGCTTCGAACATTAGGCGGCAAACGTGAAAACAAAAAGGGGTGTGATCGGAATCCTCACCGGGGGCGGCGATGTGCCCGGCCTGAATCCTGGAATCCGCGCAGTAACCATCCGCGCGCTGCGCGAGGGCTGCCAGGTGATTGGCATCCGCCGGGGATGGGCCGGGTTGGTCGACATAGTCCGCGAAAAAGACTACGACAATAGCGAGAACTTCCAGACGCTGTCGGAGGATCTGGTCAACCGCACCGGCCGCACCGGCGGTACGTTCCTGCACACCTCGCGCACCAACCCCAGCCGGGTGAAGAAGTCCGGCGTTCCGGCTCACTTGCAGTCGGTTTATCACGCCGAGAAGAACGACCTGACCGCTGAAGTTCTGAAGAACCTGGATTGGCTCGGCATCGACTACCTCATCCCCATTGGCGGGGATGACACGCTCAGCTACGGCGTACGCCTTTATCAGGAAGGCGTGAAGGTAGTCGCAATTCCGAAGACCATGGACAATGATGTTCCGGGCACCGACTACTGTATCGGCTTCAGTACCTGTGTGACGCGCACCATTTCCATGACGAACAGCCTGCGCACCAGCGCTGGCTCCCACGAACGTTTCATGGTCCTTGAAGTCTTCGGCCGTTATGACGGGTTCACGGCCATGCTGCCCACCATGGCCGGAGCCGCGAACCGCTGCGTGATCCCGGAGCACAAATTCGACATTGAGCGGCTCACCGAGTTATTGGTGTCTGACCGCCAGAAGAATCCCAACCGCTATTCCATCGTCCTGGTTTCGGAGGGAGCAACGTTCCAAGGCGGAGAAATGGTCTTCGAGGCTGAGACTAAGGACGCCTTCGGCCACAAGAAACTCGGCGGTATTGGAGACCTAGTTTCCGAGAGACTGAAGGAGCTTTCCCCCAAGTACAACGGCGGTAAAACAATTGACGTCATTAACCAGAAACTCGGCTACCTGGTCCGCTGTGGTGATCCCGACGCCATTGACTCCATCGTTCCGATGGCCTATGGCAACCTCGCACTCGACTTGCTTCTGGGCAAGACCTACGGACGACTTGTCGTCCTCAGAAACGGTTGTTACGACAGCATCCCCATCAGCACCGTTACTGCCTCGAAGAAGGTGGTTAACGTAAAAGAGCACTACAACATCGACCGCCTGCGGCCCCACTACAAAAGCTTCGAAATGAAGCCACTTTTCATCCTGACCAGCGAAATGGGATAGCGCTTGGATTGTCCTGCACCCCTGAAATGGGTGCGACCCGCTCCGCCGGGACTTGACTACTTAAACACTGGGCCGTAGACCTTTCCGTTGAAAAATCGATCAAGAATATGCATAATGACGCCTCCCGCTTTCGGGCGTAGGAGGGAAATTCCGGAGTGAGTGAGAAACTGCAATGCTGAGTAAACTCCTTCAGATAGTGGCTTTGACGGCGTGTCTGACTCCGGTCTGGGGCAAATCAACTTCGGAATTGTCCTTCATCCCACAGCCTAGCACGGTCTCCACCGTAGGTGACCTGACCGATCTTTTGTACCAAGTGGAATGTTAGTGTAACGCCTCGTTGGACAATTGTCCGTAGTCGTCGTCGGGGGTGTGGGGATGTGGGAAACGCGGAGCGTTTTCCATATCCCCATGCCCCGGTTGTTTCGGCAGGATGGCTTGCGGTGCCGGCGGCCTGTAGCCCAGCGCCGAGTGCGGCCGTTCCGTGTTGTATTCCACGCGCCACCTCTCCGTCAGAATCTGTGCCTCCTTCAGCGAGTAGAAGATCTCGCCGTTTAAGAACTCATCGCGCAGCTTCCCGTTGAAACTCTCACAGTACCCGTTCTCCCACGGACTTCCAGGCTCGATGTACAACGTCTTCGTGCCCAGCTTGCCCAGCCACTTCCGCAACTCCTGGGCAATGAACTCCGGCCCATTGTCCGAACGAATGTGCTCCGGAATCCCCCGCACCAACATCACATCGGCCAACGTATCGATCACCTGCAAACTTCCCAAGCGCCGCGCCACCCGCAACGCCAAACACTCCCGCGTATATTCGTCGATCACCACCAGGATGCGCAGCGCTCGCCCATCGTGCGTCATCGCCTTCACAAAATCGTAGCTCCACACATGGTTCGCTCGCTCTGGTCGCAACCGCACACACGAGCCATCGCCCAGCCACAACCGCCCTCGCGCCCGCTGTTTCTGCGGCACTTTCAGCCCTTCGCGTCGCCAGATCCGCTGCACTCGATCCTTCCCCACCGGCCACCCCGCATCCCGCAACAACACCGTGATGCGCCGGTAGCCGTAGCGCCCATACTTCCCGGCCAGGGTCAGGATAGCCTGCGTCAGCTGATCTTCGTCCGTGCGCCGCAGCGGCAGATAGCGTTGTGTCCCTCGCCATTGCCTCACCACTCGGCACGCCCGCCGCTCACTCACTTCATACTCCTCGCGGGCATGCTCCACGGCGCACCGACGTCGCTCCGGGCTTAGAAGTTTCCCTCCGCAATATCCTTCAGGATCTGCTTGTCCAACGACAGCTCCGCGACCAGCCGTTTCAACTTGCCGTTCTCCTTTTCCAGTTCTTTCAGCCGCTTGGCCTGGTCCATCTTCAACCCGCCGTATTCCTTCCGCCAGCGGTAGAACGTCTGCATGGTGATCTCGGCTTCCTTGCAGGCTTGTGGGGTGGTTTTTCCGTTCGCGATGCTGACTTCAATCTGCCGCAGCATCGTCACGATTTGCTCTGGCTTGTACCTCTGGATGGGCATGACCTGCTTTTCCTCCAAGTGGATTCTCTCTCATTCCACCTGGTACAAAAATGGCCGGTCAGGTCAGGGCGGGCGTTAATTCCACCAGCGCCGCCGTTATAGCTGACATGGTTCATCCTGGTGTGGTTGATCACGGTCCGGTTGTAAACATTATGAATGTTCGTGACGTTCACGTTATTCACCGAGCGGTTGTAGTAGAAGGCTCCATGATTCCAGTATCCGCCTTCATAGCCGACACCACCGTAGCCGAAACCGTAGTTGACGCCACCGTAGAAGCCGACATGCGGGCCCCAGTAGCCCTCATTCCAAGCGTAGGCGTTACCGCCCCAACCCCAGTAACCTGGAGTCCAGAGGAAGCCAACCTCGGGAGCCATCACCCACGTACCGGGCACCCAGTAGTAGCCTTCATCTCCATAAGCCCAGTAGCCGGGCGTCCACAAATAACCTTCGGCCGGGGCCATGGGTTGCACGTACACAGGGAGCGCGGGCGGAGCGATCGTGATCGCTATGCCGAACTGCGCGAACGAGGTGGCCGGTATGGCCAGTATCAGAAAAGCTAACAATAGCAAACGGATTTTACGCATTTTGAAGCACCTTGCCGGATCATCCTTCGGGTGCCCGGTCCTACCTTGCTGCTGCGGGCTGCGTGGATCGAACGGCGACGCGTCGATGCAAGGATTCCACGGTGGCACGGCCAAGTCTGTGCACTAAAGCTCACTTCTTGTGGGATTTTCCTATTCGATCTGCTAAACCACCTTTTTTTCGAGATGACATTGCGGGCGCTGAAAGAAAAGCGGCGCGAGCCCAACGAATATGGACTCGCGTCGATCACAGTTAAGCTGGTTGCGTCCGCAGGCGACACCGGACAAACTGGCTACAGTGTGAAGCTGAGCACCAGGTTAACGCCAGGAAACGATGGGTTGCACAGGAATACACGCCGAACATCAGATTTTGATTTTCCTATACATTGATACGCGACCTACTGTCTCCGGTGCGGTCAACCTGCGGTACGAGTTCGATGAGCTCGCAGGCTGCATCCCATGGCAGCCCCACGACTCACGCCCGACCAAAATCTCCCGAACTTTCGGTTTCGTTCAATGTATGCGCGAGGGTTCGTGCAGATCGCTTTCACTTTGCCTTCAATCCTTCGGTGATGAGCGGAGCCTCCGACTTCTGAAGTTCCGCCGCCACTTTTTCCATCTGGCGCATGGCGCGCAGGTGATTTCGTCCCGCAATTTTGAGTACGTCGTCGTCGGAGTATCCGCGCCGCAGAAGTTCCGCAAACAGATACGGATAGCGCGTGACATTCTCTAGGCCAACCACCATCGAATCCGGCGCGACATCATCGAAGTCGGCCCCAATGCCGATGTGGTCGACGCCCGCAACCTTGCGAATATGGTCAATATGGTCGGCGACGTCGGAGATGGTACCGCGTGGATGTGGGTTTGCTTTTTCCCAATCGGCGATCTCTTTCGCTATCGCCTCGTCGGTGTCAAGACGCGCGTGTAGGTCTCTCAGGGCTGCCGTGCGTTTCGCTTGCCACTCAGGGTACTGAGGCGACACGTAGTCGCAGACGAAGTTTACGTGCACCACCCCGCCATTGTCTGGCATCAGTCGCAACACATCATCCGGAACGCAGCGTGGGTGCGGGTCAAGGGCGAAAGCATTCGAGTGCGAGAAGATAACGGGAGCGCGCGTCACGTGTAGCGTGTCGCGCATGGTGTCCGCGCTAACGTGGGAAAGGTCCGCGAACATGCCCAGGCGGTTCATTTCCTTCACCACTCGCTCTCCGAACTCCGTGAGCCCGTAGTGTTCCGGTCGGTCCGTTGCGGCGTCGGCCCAATCCAGATTGTCCCAGTGCGTCAGCGTCATATAACGCGCGCCCAACTCGTGAAAAATGCGCAACGCCGCCGGCGATCTCTCCATCATGTGGCCGCCTTCCACGCCCAGCAGGCAAGCAATACGTCCGGACTGATGGATGCGGTCGATATCGTCTGCAGTTCGCGCTTGTTCCAGTTCGGGCGAACTGCGGATGAATCGCAGAGCCACATCAAACTCGCGGAGCGCTTCATGCAACGATGTGTGCGTCCTTTCCTTGGCAGGGTGAACCCAGATCGACCAGTACTGCGCTCCGATGCGTCCTTCGCGCAACCGCGGAATATCGGCACAAAGCGTCGGCTGGACCTTGCTCATATCGAGTGATGTCAGGTCGCCGGCGTGCGTTTGGAGAAGCATCGATGGCAGATCGTTGTGCGTATCAATGAGCGGAGCCTTCTCCAGAAGCGCCTTCGCTCGGCCGAGCAACTTTGAGTCAGGTACCAGCGATTCCCCGGTAGCGGCGCTAACGCCCGCGAGCACAGAATGAGCGAGAAACGCGGAACCTGTGACCATACTTGTCTGCTGAAGAAAACGGCGGCGTGAGATCAAACCGCGGCTCACTAACTTAGGCATAACCTATTCTCCGGGGAAGTCTATAAGAAAGTACGTAGTGCACAAGATTGGATGGTATACGAATCTACGCACATCGTACCCCCTTATCGGGGGCGAAGTGTGTGAGTGAGAAAGAGGAGCGAGATTCGGTCGCAGAACGTTCGCTCTTAGGGTGGCCGTCAACCGCATCTTGCCACCGGCACCCGCGTTATTGCCAGGTTCCAAGATTTCAACATGGCTTGGCCGGGGGGGCAGAGCGGGTCAGAGCCTTTCCGGAGGCGTTGAACAGATGAGTTGCCTCGAAACGCGCGCGAAAAGCCACGCGATCGCCAGTCCGGGCTTGGGTATCGCCATCGGTCTGTGCCACTAGCCTGGTTCCGTCCGCCAGCCGCGTGTGGAGATAGGCTCGCGGTCCCAAGTGCTCCAGCGCTTCGATCTCACCCCGCAACTCGCCCTCCGGTTCCAGCGCCAGGTGCTCCGCCCGGACTCCCAGCTTGATTTTTTCGTTAGCCTTCAGTTCTTGCACCGGCGCGGGCACGGTTACACTCGTGCCACTCGTAAGCATCAGGGTCAGATACCGTGCGTCAACGGCTTTGACCTCCGCGTCCAGGAAATTCATTTTTGGAGCACCGATAAATCCTGCAACGAAAAACGTTGCCGGATGCTGGTACAGCTCGAGCGGAGACCCCAATTGCTCAACGTTGCCCTGGTTAAGCACCACAATCCGGTCGGCCATAGTCATGGCTTCAAGCTGGTCGTGCGTGACGTAGATCATGGTGGTGTTAAGTTCTCGATGCAGCCGCGCCAACTCCAGACGCATTTGGCCTTGCAGGGCGGCATCAAGATTCGAAAGTGGCTCATCCATCAGGAAGGCCTTCGGTTGCCGGACCATTGCGCGGCCGATGGCCACACGCTGCAATTGGCCTCCTGAAAGCTGGCTGGGCCTTCGTTCGAGCAAAGGCTCCATTTCCAGGATGCGCGCGACGGCGCGGACCTTCTGCTCTCGCTCTGCTTTCGGGGTTCCACTCAGGCGCAGGCTGAAGCTCATGTTTTCCGCCACAGTCATGTGCGGATACAACGCATAACTCTGAAACACCATCGCCAAGCCGCGCTTTGCGGGTGGCACATCCTGCGCGGGCGAACCATCGATCAGGACTTCCCCTTCCGTGACTTGTTCCAATCCAGCGATCATCCGCAGCAAGGTCGATTTACCACATCCCGACGGCCCCACGAAGGCGATGAATTCACGGTCCTGGATCAGCAGGTTAATTCCATGAATCACTTCATGGGTCCCGAACTGCTTGCGCACGTTTCTCAATTCGACTGTCGCCATCGTCTCGAGGCTCCCTTTTACTTAACCGCTCCGAACGAAAGTCCGCGCACCATTTGCCGCTGGCTCATCCATCCAAAAATCAGGATGGGAGCGATCGACAGCGTGGAAGCCGCCGACAATTTCGCCCAGAAAAGACCTTCCGGACTGGAAAATGATGCGGTGAACGTGGTCAGCGTCGCGGCTTTCACCGTTGTCAGGTTCAGACTCCAGAATGCTTCGTTCCAGCAGAGAATTATGGACAGCAGCGCCGTCGCAGCGATGCCTGGTGTGCACAGCGGCAGCAAAACGTGAATCAATTCCTCGATCTGCGTCGCGCCATCCATGCGGCTGGCCTCGAGGATCACCGCCGGCACTTCCCGAAAGAAGGAGAAGAGCATCCACACCACGATGGGCAGAACGCTGATGCTGTCGATCAGGATCAACCCGAAGACGGTATCGAGCAGGCCGAGATCCCGCCACAACAGGTAAATCGGAACCAGGACGCCAACTGCCGGTAGCATTCTAGTGGAGAGCATCCAAAGCAGAATGTCGCGGGTCCGCCGTGTAGGAAAGAAAGCCATGCTGTAGGCGGCGGGGATGGCGAGAGCCAGAGCCAGTAGGGTCGATCCTAGCGAAACCAGTACGCTGTTTCTGGCGAACGCCAGATAATCGGCCCGCTCCAGCACGGCGCGATAGTTTTCCAACGTCGGGTGGAAAAACAATGCCGGTGGGGTGGCGACGGCGGCAATCTCGGTTTTAAAACTGCAGAGCAACATCCACAGGATGGGGAAGAACATTCCCAGAGCAACGGCCCAAACCACGATCGCCAGCCTCCAGCGCACTCGCCCGATGCGTCTCACCGCAGATCCTCCAGGTTCCGCCCCACCACGCGCATGAGAAAGAAGCAGACGATGTTCGCCAGGATGATGGCAATCACTCCTCCTGCCGAGGCGCGCCCCACGTCAAAGCCTAAGAGCGCATCGCGAAAGATCAGGTAAGCCAGATTGGTGGAAGCGAGCCCCGGGCCGCCGCCGGTGGCAACGTAAATTTCCGCGAAGAGACTTAGGAAGAAAATCATCTCGATCATGGCCACCACCGCCATCGGCCGTAACAAATGCGGCAACTGGATGTGGCGGAAAAGTGCGATGGGTCCGCCGCCATCCAGCCGGGCAGCTTCTATCTGCTCGGGGTTGAGCGAGTGTAGCGCCGGCAAAAGGATCAGCACAGCAAAAGGGGTCCATTCCCACCCCACAATCAACACAATCGAGAGCATCGGCATGCGGGAGAAGAATTCGATGGTGCCGAACCCGAGGGAACGCGTGATCCACGCGAAAAGGCCGAACACCGGGTTCATCAGCATGTTTTTCCAGATCAGCGCGCTCACCGTTGGCATCACAAAAAAGGGAGCGATAATCAGCAGGCGGCAGACATTGCGGCCGGGAAAATCCTGGTTGAGCAGCAACGAGAAGAGCGTGCCAAAAATCAGAGTGATCGCGAGGACCAGGCCCACCAGGAACAGGGTGTTGCCCATCGCTATCCACAGCGCCCGATGGGTGAGCAAGTCACGATAATTCTCCCACCCGGCGAACGCCGTCTTCCCCGGGCTGAGCAGGTTATAGTGCTCGGCGGAAAACCAGAGCGTCATGGCCAGGGGCACGGCCATCCACAGGAAGAGCGCCCCGACGGACGGAGCGAGCAGTGGCTGGTGCAGGTGGCGGGTCGGTTTGCTAGCAACCTCTCCGGTCACTGGACGGATCTTCCTTTCAGCGAGCGTTCGGCTTCCGCTTGCGACAACGCCAGCGCCTGCTGGACCGTGGCGCGGCCTGCCAGCGCCGCACTGATTTCCTGTCCTACTTCAGCGCCAATGGCCTGAAATTCGGGAATTCCTACGTATTGAACTTCCACGAAAGGAACCGGCGACGCGCTCCCTTTCGTGTAATCTGCGCTCAAGATGGCTTCGCGAACCAGTGGCGCAAAGGGAGCCGCTTGCAGGTAAGCGGGAATTTCATAGGTCGACTTTCGCGATCCGGGAGGAATTCGCAGCCAGCCGAAGCGCTCGCCAACCGTGGCGATGTACTGACGGCTGGTGGCCCACTTGATAAACTGCTTGGCGATGTCGGCTCGCTTCGACGAGGCCGGGATCGCGAGTCCCCAACTCCAAACCCAGCCGGGGCCATTGGGCACGTTCGCGATAGGTGCATTGGCAAAACTGGTGGTGGTCGCCACGCGACTCTGGCTGGGATCGAGAAGGTAACCGGCAGCGGAAGTAGCGTCCACCCACATGGCACAATTTCCATTGGCGAAGAGGGCGCGGTTCTCATTGTAGCCGTCAGTGATGGCGCCGGGCGGTCCGTACTTGCTGAGCAAGTCTACGTAAAAACCCACAGCTTCCGCCCAAGCCCGACTGTTGAGCTGCGGCTTCAAGTCGGAGTCCATCCAGCGGCCTCCAAACGCGTGGACCAGGGTGCTGATGTAGGCAATATTCTGGCCCCAGCCCGGTTCGCCGCGCAAACACATGCCGTAAACGTTATGCTCTGGGTCGTGCAGCCTTTGTGCGAACTGGCGTATCTGTTCGTAACTCGGTTGGATGGGCATTTCCAAGCCGGCTTTTCGAAATAGGTCCTTGCGGTAGTAGGTAAAGGCACTCTCTCCATAGAAGGGCGCGGCGTACATCCGGCCCCGATAAGAGAGGCCTTGACGCACCACGTCAAAGATATCGTCGTATCCGTAGTCCGCGCCCAGATCATCGAGTGGAACCAGCCAGCCACGCTCCCCCCAGAGGGGAGCTTCATACGAACCGATGGTTATGACATCGAAGGTGTTGCTTCCCGTGGAAATATCTATGGTCAGACGCTGGCGCAGGATGTTCTCCCCCAGCACTACCCAGTTCAACTTAACGCCGCTCTGTTTTTCAAATTCCGAGGAGAGCTGCTGCATCAAGATCATGTCGGCATTGTTCACCGTAGCGACGGTCAGCTCCGGACGTCGGCCGGGATGATAGAGAATCCACGCGAGGAGCAGCCACGCCCGCCAATAGTGCCGATTGCTTTCCAGATCCGGCTCATAGGTGCCATCCGAGAATCAACGTGGCAGGGGTGTTTAGCTCTTTCCCCGGCCGACAACTTAGCGAGTACATTTTGTATCTGATCTCTCAGCAGACATTTATCACCGTTACCACGCCGTATAACCGCCATCCACGCTCAGTACAGCTCCGGTGATGTAACTGGCTGCTTCGCTGGCCAGAAAAAGCACGGCTGAAGCTACCTCGCTCGGTTCGCCGCTACGGCCAAAGGGTGTCATTTCGTCCCAGCACGCGCTCCATTCTTTGTTTGATCGTCCCCGCAATGTCATTGCCGTTGCAATATATCCCGGCGCCACAGCGTTCACGCGCACGCCGAACTTAGCCCATTCGCATGCGAGCGATTTCGTCAGGTGGTGAACTGCGGCTTTGCTCGCATTGTAGGGAGCCTGCGGTTGCGGCTTATTCACGATAATTCCCGACATCGAACCAATGTTTACCACGCTGCCTCGCCGGGCAGCGATCATATGCTGTCCGAAAGCACGGCAGCAAAAGAACACACCGTCAAGATTGATGCGCATCAGCTTGTAATACTCTTCGTCGCCATACGATATGGCGTCGATGTTCTCCGCCATGCCCGCGTTGTTGACGAGCACGTCGACCTTCCCGTATTTCTTGAGCACCCCATCTGCGACCTGCTTTACAGCCTTTGAATCGGTGACGTCGAGAGGAAACAGTTCCGCCTGGTATCTTTCGTTCGTTAATTTCTCGACCGCCTCGCGGCCTTGGGTCTGGTCAATTTCCAAGACTGCGATCGTCGCTCCGGCTTCGCCCAGGGCACGGGCAATCTCAAAACCGATTCCGCGGCCGGCTCCGGTAACTACCGCGACCTGGTCTTTCAAAAGAAATTTCTCAACGTACATGATCAGGCTCCCAGGATAATGAAATTATTGTGGTGCAGCATAGGTTGTGGCCATCAGCCCACAACCAAGAGAACATCCACACCTACTGCGGCCAGGGTTTCGAGCACCGCAGGTTTTTGCCGCCCGTTTTCCAAAAGCCCGGACACTCAATTCCGAATCGCTTGTGCGCTACATGCTCACCAGATCAGCTCGTACCACGGAAATTCTGGGCTTTCCCAGGTTCAAGAACAGCATGAAAAGTAGGAAGAAATAAATCCATGCGAAAGTCCATCTTCTTAGTAGCGAACATCATGCATGCGAATGAGTCGAGCAATTCATGGTGATGTGCTTGTCCTCAGTACTCGCACCTCAGCCACGCCTGGCCACAAAAGGGGAGGCACAGAGAACTGCGAGACGCCCAATGGTGGTCTGCCTCATCGGCCGTCTTGGCGTGCGGGCCTCGCAGCCTGGGGTCTTGCGCACAACTCCCCTCATCCCCTATATACCCTCTGTTGTCGGTTGTCAATCAGAACTATAATCGGTTCTATACTCTGTATCAGACAAACATTACAAAATGTGTTGTCTTGGAAAGATTAGATTACTATGTACATTTGTTTTCATATCGATAGGCAAGTTCGATGATAAATCTTATACCTTTATAAACGGACACACTATCGATACTAGTTTTGAGATTATTTCATAACTTTAAATGGGGTCCCGAGGAAGGCGCGTGCCATTGTGATGTGGTTCGGCGACGCGGGCACCCGACCATTCATTTCTCCGCGGAAAGGATCTCGCGCCCCAAGAATTGAGGGCGATTCGGTAACCAGATTCTGAGTCAGTGAGCGAGCTTGAATCCGGCGGTAATCTGCTGCGAGAGTTCAATTTCTGAGGTTTAATAGGAGTATTCGCAGGATAGAATCGATTCAGTTATGAGGATTCGAATCCACCCTCCGGTAATATGGCCGGAGAACGACACTTGATTGCCCGGCTCGATTGGCAGGATGAATTCGGCAGGAGGCTGAAGCTTGTACACCATCCGTGATATTGCCCGACTCGCCGGAGTTTCCGTCGCTACGGTGTCCGGCGTTCTCAACAATAGGCCTACCGTAAAACCCGCGTTGGTGGCCCGCGTGAAGACGGCAATGGACGCGTTGGACTACCATCCGGATCAAGTGGCTCGTAGCTTGCGACTACGCCGCACCTGCACGGTGGGCATGGTCGTCGCGGACGTTACGAATCCCTTTTTCACGGATGTTATACGTGGCGTCGAAAGAGAGGCACAAAGCAACGGGTATTCTGTCATCCTGTGCGATGCGAACGAAGACCCGGTGCTAGAGCAGCACTACTTGAGCACGCTCTTTTCTCGACGCGTGGACGGCGTCTTGTTGGCGCCATCAGATTCCCGCTCCGTCCAGGAGTCGCGGATTCATAAACGCTTTCCGATTGTTCTGATCGATCGCGTCCCGCCGGGATTTACCGGGGATGCTGTGGTGGTAGACAACTTCAGCGGGGCCTATGATGGCACCCGTCATTTGATTGAACTTGGCCATCGCCAGATCGCGATCATCACCGGAAGATTGAACCTTTCGAATGGTCTGGATCGTCTCGACGGATTTCGAAAAGCATTGCAGGAAGAATATCTTGCTCTTCCTGACAAGTATCTTCAGCGAGGTGACTTCCAACTGGAAAGTGGATATCAATGCGGCCTGGAACTCATGCGGCTCCCCATGCCTCCTACCGCGATACTTTCATGCAATAACGAGATGACACTGGGGCTGATGCGGGCTCTCGGAGAGCTTCGCGTGCCTTGCCCAGAAGCGGTGAGCGTTGTCGGTTTTGATGATTTCGAATGGTCTGCGTACTTCACCCCTCGCCTGACCACGATCGCGCAACCCGCCAACGAAATGGGTATGCAGGCGATGCAGCTCTTATTACGCAAATTGCAGGCGCCTGCGGAGAATAATGAGATTACCGGCGAAATCCAGGAAAAAATAGTAAGGCTTAAGACTGAATTGAGAGTGAGGGACTCCACGGCCGTTCCAGCTTCTGGCCGCAACGTGCAGAAGGAGAATGCAACGGTAGAGATCAGTCATTAAACCTGAATCGCGGCGATCGCCCTCGAATTATCGGTGGTGTGACCATCGGGCTAAGAACGAGGCCGCCGAGATCACGCCCGGCGATTCGGGTGCGCTAATCATTGCGAAGGCTTGCTGACGGGATCGATTTCAGTTAACCGTGATTTTAGAATGCGCTCGAAGACAGCGTATCCATTCTTGTGCGGAACCGAACGGGATTTTACTTCGCGCCCAAGTTCCATACACCGCCCGGTCTTTTCTTTATAGAGGGGCCATTCCGGAAGACCGCGACGGTTGGGGTTGCCGCTTTTTGCGAACTGCACCCAGTAGTCCCCCATTATTCTTGAGAGTTTCTCATCGTCTGCGTTGGGCACCCAGCTCTTCCAATAAGTGTCACCAATAAACATCATTTCTTCGCTATGGAATGCGCCAAGCACGGCAAAAGGATCCCGGCCGACGTAGGTAAAGTAGTACAGATACGCAGGCTGGCCTGCGTCCGACATTGCTTTCGCCAACGCATACGATCCAAATCCATAACCGTAATCCGTTTGCATTCGAACAAACACGCTCTCGACCTCCGCATCGGAAGCTGCAGGATAGACTTTCCAAACATCGCTGGCGAACTCGCGGAATTCATTCGCCAGCCATTCCCGGTATTGCGCGATATTTTTCGGGCGAGAATCCGTGGTAGCGAGCGGCGATGGTTTCTCGAAGACCGTAGTCTCGTCGGCATTGCTGCCGACCAGCACCGGGACCCGCGCTTGGCGTCGCATCTTAAAGGTTAGGGCGGGCTGATCTTGCACCACCCATCCGTCAACCACGACGTCGAAGTCTACGGACATTAGGTTATGCGCCGCTTCTAGCAGCCTGTCCGGTGCAAGAGCGCGCAAAGAGGCCAGCGCATTCGTATCATCCGCGATTCCAAGCGCAGCAGTAAGTCGGATACCTATGTCTTCCCCGAGTCGGTGATTGCCGTAGAAGTCTGGCGGTATGGTCAAGGCAGAGTAAACAGAATCCAAACAGACGCTACTTTCAAGAATGGCTTTATGAAAGAGGCCCACGCTGAGTGGGGATACCAATAAATGGCACACATCCTCTGCGCCGGACGATTCGCCAAATATTGTGACTGAGTTCGGGTCGCCCCCAAACGCTGCAATGTTGTGCCGTACCCATTCGAGTGCGGCAATTTGGTCAAGTAAGCCGTAATTCCCGGAGGAATGATGCGGCGATTCGGCCGTCAGGGCCGGATGAGCCAAGAAGCCGAGTACCCCCAGACGATATTCGATGGTGACCACCACAACTCCTTTTCGAGCGAGCGCCGGAGCAAGAGGTGGTATTTGACTCGAGCCTTCGATATTGCCGCCTCCGTGGATCCACACCATCACCGGCTGCTTAGTGACGGCTGGCAGGTTTGTGGTCCAGACGTTGAGATAAAGGCAATCTTCACTGGTTTCCAAGCGCTCACGACCCGCCATTTCCGGCCACCAAGAAGAGGGGAGCTGTGGGCAAGTTGGAGCGAATTGCTTTGCCGAGCGGATACCAGACCAGTTGCTCGCCGGTTGTGGCGGCAGCCAACGACGGTTGCCGATGGGCGGTGCAGCGTAGGGGATGCCAAGGAAGGCTACCTCACCCCGCCCGGGACCGAAATGGATACCCTCGAGGACTCCGGACACAGTTGTAACCTCCGGTGCGGAGACAGCGGGAGCTTGAGTGTTTGCGATGCGCCCGGAGAGCAGGAGGACCCCGATCAATATCGTCGACGCTCTAATCATGTTCCCTCTTCCATGAGCAGGCATGGCGATGGAGAACGAAATAACAGTGGCATTGGTAACACCCCTTAGCTTCGACTGTCAACAATAAATAGAATCGATTCTATGCTGTGAAATGACGAGCTAGAAAATGGCAATCTCAGGGGCTTAGAGAGGAAGAAATCGCTAAGCGAGTGTGTTTGGTCGCATAATCACCGAACGATTTGGATGGAAACAATTAGCACATCGATGCTATCCACGGGACCCGACCCTTTCACTTCTCCGCGAACAGGATCTCGTGCTGCCTCAAAACGTCAGTACGCCGGTCACGACGATGATGCGGCCAGAACTGGGCGACCCAAACGCTCCATAGGGGCTGGTTGGCGCCACCACGTCGCTTGTGATCAAACCCAGATTTGAGAGCGATGCATCATTGTTCGGCGCGGCAAAATTGGTGTGGTTGAATATGTTGAATGCCTGCGCACCCACTTTGAACTGGATGCTCTCTTTCTGAAAAATGTTCTTATACACGCTCAAATCGACGTCGGCGTAGTGCGGCCCATAGAAGGCATTACGCGGCACGTTGCCGAAATTGGCCTGCGCCGGATCGTTGTACGGGTCCGGATTCGATACCCCAGAACCGTTAAAGAAATGGCCCTGGAAGCACGGGTGGGAAAACGAATTACAGAAATGATTGAAGTGATTGTCCAGTACATCCGCCAGCACGTAGTAATTGCCTGTACCATTCCATAGGTCGTTTGCAGCATTGTTATTGAACACGCTGAAGGGAAGGCCGGACCGCCAATAGACCTTGCTACCGACCGTCCAGCCACCTGCGGCAAAATCAACAATTTTGTTTCGGAAATGGTTCGGCTCAACATATGTAAAATCGGCCAGAAAATTATGCCGGATGTCATAGTCGGCGTTCGAGTACATCAGCAGCGATGTGTGGTTCGGCACAATCTGGTAAGGAAGGCCATTGTTGTTAAAGTCCTCAGACTGGCCGCCGTTAGAAACGTCGTCGAGTGCGTGCGAATACGTGTAGGAGAAATTCGCAGTCACACCGTAACGATTGATGTGCCTGTAGATAAGCGAGATCCCGTTATATCCGGATATGGCGTTATCGTTGATAATTCCCATCTGTCCGAACCGCGGATCGGGCGGATTGACCGGAACGTCCTCGAAACTGGTATAGGCCGATGAAGGCGTGTATGCGTTTCCGGCCAGGTTCTGGTTAATAGCGTAATCGTAGCTGACCAGATCGTAGCCATGGTTCCCTACGTACGAAAGGACCACAGCATCGGAACGGTCGAACTGCAACTGGAGTTGCAAACTCCACTCCAGATATTTCGGGCTCACAACGTGCTGCGGAGACAAGTAGTGGGCGGGCGCGAAGAATGGTACGCCCGGCGGCAGCGACGCCGCCATTTGGTTAGCGTTCAGCCCCGTGGAGAACCCGGCCGTAAGAGCGTTGTAGGAAGCGAGGGCGAAGGCCGGCGCGCTTCCTGCCCCCTGCCCCACGTTTCCATCCTCTACGAATGCGCCGTAGTTGTCGGGAAAGGTCAAGTACTGGTTTTCGATCAACGCGCCGGGAAATGCGTCCGCGAAGAGGCCCACGCCGCCGCGGACGATGAACTTTCCGGTGCCTTTTGTATCCCAGTTGAAACCGAAGCGCGGCTGGAGGATGGCCAATTCCAGTGAGGAGAAGACTTTGTCATAGCCGGTAGCGAGGGTCTGGTTGTAGGGTGTGTCCAGGGTGACGTTCGTGGGCGGAAAGCCGCCGCGATAGCGCGAAAAACAACTCGTGTTGCACCGGATATTTCCATTGCGGTCTACGCGGACACCGTAATCGAGAACCAATCGCCGAGTAGCCTTCCATTCATCCTGAGCGTAGATGCCGAAGTTGTAACCAGCCAGACTGATTTCCTTGACCTGATCAAAGGTCTGCTGAAAGTTCGAACCTGCCGATCCGGGTAGCACGCCGCCGGCGAGGTCGCCAAGACTATTGAAGGTGTAATACCCGGCGTAGGTATTCACTGTCGGGTAGCCGTCGGTGATGTCATATCGCTTGAAGTTGGCCCCGAATTTCAGATTGTGGCCTCCCTTCAGCCAGGAAAAATCGTCCACGAATTGATATTGGGTGGAGTTAGTGGTTGTAGGATGGCCGCCCCAATCGAAACCAACTCTGCCACTCTGTCCCAGCCCGGTGGAAAAGTTGGTGCCGCCATCGGAACCGTTGTTGAACTGCGCGGGCGATACCGCCAGCGTTTTTTGCAAATCGGTGGGGCCGAACGGCCACGAATAGTGGAAGGCCGATGCAATAAATTGATTGGTCACATTGGGGCCAAAAATGTACGTGTGGTTCAACTGGCCGTTCAAGATGGGCTGGTTGCTGACCACGTTCAATAGTGGATTGACGACGCTGATGAAATTCGGCTGGAAGCCGTGATCGTCGCTGATCCGGACAAAGAACTTCTGCTTGTCGTTGATGTTCCAGTCGCCGCGGCCAATGATCATATACTCGGTCAGTGCGCCGCTGGTCACGCCCGCCGCCGACGTCATGCACGCAATCGCCGTTCCCGAGGCGCCGGTCGGAACGGTGCCGAAATACGTGTTCGGCTGGCCATACACCGGTGCACCGGCGTACGAGCCGCAACCAAGAGTCCCGCTCAAATCCTGGAGCGGACCGTTTCCTGTTGTGACCGGCGCGGCGGTGCTGTAAAACGGTGACGTCTGCAGCAGATTAAACATCTGCGTATACAGCGGCACGCTGGCGGCAGGAATTGTATTCAGGGTCGTGTTCTGAAATGCGGCGGTGGGAAAATTGACATAGTTGGTGGATGGCTGAACGTACCGAATGCCTTCGGTGTCAGCGAAGAAGAACAACTTTTTGCGGATAATGGGACCGCCAATCTGGGCTGCATATTGGTTGGAAACCGCCTTTTGCCGCGGTATGCCATTCAGGTTATTGAAGAAATCATTGGCGTTCAGGACGTCGCCGTTGTAGGTGTAATTCAACAAGCCATGGATGCGGTTGGTTCCGCTTTTCGTGACGTAGGTTTGGACAGCGCCCGCCTGGCGACCCCATTCCGTGCTGTAGCCGTTCTGTACCAGCGACGCCTGATCGATTTCCGCCGCACCGATGCTGAGCGTGGATGCGCCGGAAGCGGAGACGTTGAAGAATGAGTCCGTCTGGTCGGCGCCGTTCAAGATGATGAGGTTGGAAATGCCTGGAAGTCCGGCGGAGCTGAAATTGCCGGTGGACCACCCGTGGGCACCGTTCGTGTTTACCACAACGCCGGGCGCGGTGAAAGCAAAGGTCGTGATGTCACCGCCGGGACTAGGCAGGTCTTCAAATTGCTCCGTGGTAAACGTCTCGGTTATGTTGGCGGTCTGGGTGTCGACTAATTGCGCATTGTTCGCGCTGACGGTAATCGTCTCTTTGTTGCCCGTCGGGGTCACGGTCAAGTTGGACACCGACTGTTGGCTGACGAGAATCAGGACCGAAATCGCATTCGACTGGAGTCCCTGGGCGGAGGCCGAAACCGTATAGGCCCCCGGCTTCAGGAACGGGACGGTGTACAGACCGCGGTCGTTCGTCGTCAGCTTGCGGGTATCGCCGGTAGCGGTTTCCACGACGGTGACCGTCGCTCCGGGAACCACAGCTTGCGTGGAGTCGGTGACGACGCCGTTCAGGCTTCCGGTGACGGCCGTTTGAGCCGATGCGGAGGGAGCCCAGTTCCAGCAGAGCATTCCAACCATCGCAATGGCGGCAACAATCCAAAACCGACCGACCCTCACTTCGAAGCGGCCAGAGAACATTCGATGAAGACGCAAGGACGATCTGCACGACGTGAAATGGAAAGGAAGTACTTGGTTGCGCATTGAACACTCCATTTGCTTCTATGACAATTCAAGGGCAGTCGGAGGAATTGCAATCCGGGCTCCCCGGGCTGCGACCTTGCGGTCGCGCAACATTTTGTCTCCTACCCTATACGCTCCCTCTCTTCGGTTGTCAATAATAAATAGAATCGGTTCTATAATTCAGCATTTACAAGCAACAAAATATGTTAGGTAACAGAATATAAAAGTCTATATCTATATGTATCTAAATATATATATTAGCATTTAGGCTGTTGAGAAGTAGAGGCGAGTGAATCGGATCATGAACAGAATATCGATACCATCTAGGAATTTTCTCTATGCCGTGGAGGCGCTTGCCGAAAACCGCCGCAGGTATGAAAAGGTGGCGGGAGTGAGCGTCCATATCGGGTCGCAGACTACGGATGTCAGTTCTTTCGCCGACGCGCTGGAACCGGTTGCCGACCTGGTGCGCGCTCTCCGCACACAGGGACACGATATCCGCCATGTGGATGCGGGGGCGGTGGCCTGGGGATTTCCTATGAAGGCGCCGCGGAAAATTTCGCCCAGCGGATCTCCGCCTACGCTCGCGCTGTGCTCAAGCCCTTGCGCCGATTGAAAGTGCATTTATTGCTGGAGCCGGGACGGTCGATCGTGGGTCCGTCGGGCGGGCTTCCCTGCTAGCCACTCCCGCTTAAAAGTAGTCATCAGCCTGTCACCCTCCTTCTCCATGGTCGCTCCTCACCGACACTCGTGGTCTAAACAATCGCTCTCGTCCGGAGGTCATCCAAAACTCCCATCAACTGAGTCACTGGTTCTGGGATGAACACTCCTTCCTCTCCTCTGGGACTGAAGTCTGCGAAAGGTGAATCGTAGAGTTGAGCAGCGCGCATCAGCCAGCATTTTCTCCAGAGCGTTCAGGTCCTCCTTAGTCAAGGATTCATTGAAACGCAGCTTATGGATCACCGGATCGTTCTCATGGGTTTTGAGGAATTGCTGTGTTTTATCGCGGAACCGTTCTGCGTCGTGCCCGCTACTGAACCCAGGCAGCACGATCTCCTGCTCGTCTCCCATCGAGTCCATGAAGTCCGTGTCCGGACACCGTCAAGTTCTTGATTTTTTGGCGTCCCCGGCGGGATTTGAACCCGCGTTACCGCCGTGAAAGCGGGATGGCCAAACGTAACTCTAACAAACTACAGGAACACGGACGCACTGGATGGCGTTCTAGGAGCAGCAAGAAACACCTTATTGTGTCCCCATTGTGTCCCCAGCGCGAGATTGGGCACAGCCTGAAAGCTGCCTGGGTGCTCCCACGTAGACGGGAAACTCGAAATGTAGTTTCGGCGCTTGAGAAGATTGGCCCCTTGGTCTCGAATTTGGGATTCCGGAGTAGCACTGAACGATTTCGATCTCTTGCGGTGGTGCTCAACTGTCTCATTCCTACTCGATCAGCTCATTCAAGGTGTTTGTGAGTGTGTCCGAATGCCAGTCGCAGGCCCGGGTCCAAGATTGGAAGCAGATCGAAGGCGAGAATTGATTCAACCCCACAAACAAGAAATTGGCGCAGCAAGAAGATGGTCGCCAAAGGAGACGGTTCTCCCAGCATCATAGAGCACCGCTCCCAGCTTGAAGTTATCGCCGCAGGCGTCCGCCAACTTCCGGAGCCCCTTGAAGTCACCCGTATTCACGGTAGCACCGGCCTTGACTTCGATACCGACCAACGCACCACTCCCAGTTTCAATCACAAGGTCAACCTCGTCCTGGTCTTTGTCCCGGTAGTGATACAAAGCGCAGCTCTCACCAAACCAAGACGCCTGTTTCAACACTTCAGAGAAAACAAATGTCTCCAGCAGCGGTCCGAAGATCGAACGGTCTTTCGCAATCCGCTCCGCTGTGGCCCCCAAGAGTGCGCCGAGCAGGCCAGAGTCAAGGAAATGCAACTTGGGCGTCTTTACCAAACGCTTCAACTGGTTCCGAAACCAAGGTTCCACCCGACGAACGAGAAACAACTGCTCCAAGATGGCGACATACTTCCGGGTGGTCTTGTCGTCAAACCCAACTTGGCCGCCCATCTGCGTAAAATTGGTGAGCTGGCCAGAGTGGTGTGCGAGAACCTGCAGCAGCCGCGGCATTTGGTCAAGCTTTTCCACGTCGGCAACTTCGCGCACATCCCGCTGCACGATGGCTCTTATGTAATCGCGTGCCCATGCCTGGCGTCGCTTTGGATCTCCGCGCCGCAGCATTTCGGGGTAGCCGCCGGTCAGCACGGCTTGTATCAGATCCTCGCCTATCATCAACTCCGCGGGTTTGCCGAGTTTGCTATCGAACGCGGCTCCTAGGAAATGCGGCTTCTTACCTCGAATTTCAGCCCGCGAGAGAGGCAGGAGGCTCACGATCTCCATGCGGCCAGCTAGACTCTCCGAGACTTGAGGCAGAGTGAGAATATTGGCTGAGCCCGTCAACAGAAACCGGCCGGCGCGGCGATCATCATCCACTGACTTCTTGATGGCCCGGAGGAGGTCGGGCACTCGCTGCACTTCGTCAATGGTCGTCCGATCAAGAGCGCGCACCAACCCAGTTGGATCGCTGCGTGCCGCAGCCAGCACCGTGTCGTCGTCCATGGTGATGAATTCGCGATTGCCCGCGAGCAAATCACGGACCAGTGTGGTCTTGCCACACTGACGCGGGCCTGTAACCATGACAACCGGAGTGTCCTTGAGCGCGGTGGTCACCAGTTCAGCAGAAAAGCGAGGAAAGAGCACGTGCTCAGTGTCGTCCATGCCGGGTGGAGGCTCCGTCCAATTCGGATTAATGTTGCGTCTATTTCGGATTATAGACTCGTCTGATCCGGAACGGAAGCTGGACGGTGCCGGGACTCATTTCAGCTTGTGTGGGTGGCGGTTTCTACCTGGGCGTGTGTTGATACCCTTCGGCGGCCTTCGCGGATCGAGCCGAGCCAACGTCTCTGATCTGCTTTCTTCATCGTCCCCCGGTCGTTACAACTTTGCCTTAGTCAGCCGGCGCAGAAGACTCTCCTTGGCGGCGTGCGTTCGGCGGAGTTCCCCCAGGGCGGACTGGAATGCAGTCGCTCGCCCTTGCTGGACCGCGAGATCGCGCAGGTCCGCCAGCAGAGCGACGGCCTTGTCGTATTCATTAGGTTGCCGTTTTTGGATGTGCGCTGCAATCTGATTCCAAGTCGTATCTTCGCGGTTCTCCAGTTGGTCCAGATACAGACCCGCAAATGGGACGCTAAGCACCCCGGTGCGCGCAAGTCTCCTACTTCAGCCGTAGGTATGCCCAAAATTTATGACGCGGGTGGAGAAGTATCCGTTGGCGATGTTCCCCTAGCTTCTGCTCGGGATCAGCAATACATTGCTCCTATCGAGAAAGCCGAGGACAAAGGCGCAGGTACGCGAGGACAGAAGGTCATCAACTATCTGGAGAATTTTGGAAAAGGCAAAGCTACTCACTTTGCGGGAAGTGGTACATCTGCTGATGAACCCATGATCCCCGATGCTCCAAGACAGGATTACGAAAATATTACCAGTGGTTTGCCTCGTATCGGAGTATATGACGACGGGGGAGAGGTGTCTGACCAAGACAAAAGTCCTCTCGGAAAAATCAATGTGGCATCCGATGACACTGCCCTGCGTAACTTAGACGGCTCTATGCGCCCTGTTGCAGAGACGGAATCCCCCGCACCAACATCACATCGGCCAACGTATCGATCACCTGCAAACTTCCCAAGCGCCGCGCCACCCGCAACGCCAAACACTCCCGCGTATATTCGTCGATCACCACCAGGACGCGCAGCGCTCGCCCATCGTGCGTCATCGCCTTCACAAAATCGTAGCTCCACACATGGTTCGCTCGCTCTGGTCGCAACCGCACACACGAGCCATCGCCCAGCCACAACCGCCCTCGCGCCCGCTGTTTCTGCGGCACCTTCAGCCCTTCGCGTCGCCAGATCCGCTGCACTCGATCCTTCCCCACCGACCACCCCGCATCCCGCAACAACACCGTGATGCGCCGGTAGCCGTACCGCCCATACTTTGCCGCCAGGGTCAGGATCGCCTGCGTCAGCTGGTCTTCGTCCGTGCGCCGCAACGGCAGATAGCGTTGTGTCCCTCGCCATTGCCTTACCACTCGGCACGCCCGCCGCTCACTCACTTCGTACTCCTCGCGGGCATGCTCCACGGCGCACCGACGTCGCTCCGGGCTTAGAAGTTTCCCTCCGCAATATCCTTCAGGATCTGCTTGTCCAACGCCAGCTCCGCGACCAGCCGTTTCAACTTGCCGTTCTCCTTCTCCAGTTCCTTCAGCCGCTTGGCCTGGTCCATCTTCAAACCGCCGTATTCCTTCCGCCAGCGGTAGAACGTCTGCACGGTGATCGCGGCTTCCTTGCAGGCTTGGGGTGTGGTTTTTCCGTTGGCGATGCTGACTTCAATCTGCCGCAGCATCGTCACGATCTGCTCTGGCTTGTACCTCTGAATGGGCATGACCCGCTTTTCCTCCAAGTGGATTCTCTCTCATTCCACCTGGTACAAAAATCGCCGGTCAGGTCAGTACTTATAGCCCTCTTGTCGATTTCGTGTGTTGCGCACGGTCAAACTCCAACCACTAAAACCCACTGCACCCGGTCCGGCGATGACGTGGACTGCACCAGCACAGACAACAGTGCGCAAATTGCAGCACAAGCCGAGAAAGACCGTCAGGGTGAAGAACTGGGAAAGAGTATCGGCAATGCCATGGGAAGCGCCATGAACGGGCTTATCATGGGGCATAAAATCAAATCGTACTGCAAGCAGCATCCGGGAGAGACGTGGAGATGGAGCAACAATAATACTGGGGAAGTGTACCAATCCGGGCAGTGCCCGGGAGAGAAGCAGTACATCCCTACGGTTTCAAATGAAACCGCATCTGGGGACCCTTGCTCTCTAGGCTTCCAGCAGGAGCAAATGGATGCAAAGGGGGAAAGACGGTTGAGGGATATGTGCCTAAGCAGCTGAACGCCACGACACAGGCGACCATAGACGAGCGAGATCGTCTGGCAGCTATTACCCAGAAGGGGGCTGGCGTTAAAAAAGAACTAACTAAAGAGGAGCTCGTCGAATCCGCTAACTCTAGTTTCAGAGCTGAAAAGGTTGTCGGATACGCAGAAAGCTCTGGGGACACCTTCACGATACACGCGGAACGTGCAAGCGATATGCGTTTTCACATGATGCTGGCGGATAAGCAAGGACTGGAATCATATCGAACGGCTGGTATCAACACCCTCGTGTACACAAACGACGCCGAGCAGAGATATGTCTATGACGTAGTGGCTGGACACGTGGTCACGCCTAGAGTCCCAACACAGCGTGAAACTTACTGTAGACAACACCCACGTGGCAGCCTCAGCGAAGATGACGGCACGTTGGAGTACTGCGATGTTCGTGATGACCCTGCGAATCAAGTCTCAGCAGCGAAACCTGTACCTTCAGCTACAACCGCTACAAACGCAGCGAAACACTTGGGAACCGCTGGGTCGCCTAGAACTGTCACCAAAGCAGTGGATACGCCTAAGCCTTGTTTCACGGACACATTGGGGCACACAGTCTGCCTAGCAGCAGCGACACCTGTTGCGACAGTTACAACAACAAAACCTTTGGTGAACACTGGGTCCTCTGACACTGTAACCAAAACACTGACCAGCAATAATCCACAGAGTGCTCCTGCAGCTTTAGTTCCAGCGACTACGACCGTAATAGCGGATACCCCTAAGCCTTGTTTTACAGACAAGTCGGATCACACGGTCTGTTTGGCCCAACACCAATAAGCGCGTGGGAGACGTTAGTTAAGACTTTTGGGTCGCGGATGCTACGGCCAGCGCAAGATCAGTTCCTCGACGCCAGCGACTCGGCCAGTCCAAGCAATTCTTGCTTGCGCCACTGGCGCAGCTTGAACCCGACTATTTCTTCCGGGTAGCGCTCACTCGCGGCCAAGAACAGAAGATCGAAGTCCAGAATGGCTTTAAGTTCCCGTTGGATTTGATCGAAGCTCAGCATCAAGGGCATTTTAGTCCGGCACAGATGCCCTGCACGCCAATCGGCACCCCAGATGCTCCCGCAAAATGCAAGCATTATTTCGCACTTGACTATACATGCTTGCAGAGTATAATGCAAGCATTATTTCATGAGACGGTGCAAGCATGGCTGAAGAAAAATCGCGGGACTCAAAGGCGAAAGGCGGATTTGCAAGAGCGCAATCCCTGACATCTGAACAGCGCAAGGACATTGCCAAGAAAGCAGCCGATGCGAGATGGCGAGCGAATCCTCCACGGGCGACGCATTCTGGCACGCTTGAGATCGGCGCTACGCAGATTCCATGCTTTGTGCTGGAAGACGGCACAAGAGTGATTTCAGGGCGTGGCATGACTCGCGCAATCGGGATGAAAGGACGTGGCCAAGGAGTCACGCGAATTACTGCTCACAAGGCAATTTCTCCCTTTCTCTCCAATGAGTTGAGGGTGGCCATCGACAACCCTCTGCAGTTCATCGGTACAGGCTCACGAAAGTCGAATCCCACCGCCGGATACGAAGCCACAATCCTCCACTCCTTGTGTGAGGCTGTACTAACAGCTCGCGATGAACGTGCCCTTAAGACTGAACAGGAAATGCGCTACGCAAAGTACTGTGAAATCTTGGTGCGATCCCTTGCAAAAGTCGGAATCATTGCTCTTGTGGATGAGGCCACCGGATACCAAGGTGTGCGTCCACAGGATGCCTTACACGCATACCTTCAAAAGCTTATTCGAAAGGAATTGGCAGCGTGGGTAAAACGGTTCCCGGACGAGTTCTACGAAAATATTTACAAACTGAAGGGTTGGAGATGGCCCGGAATGCAGAAGAATAGGTATAGCGTGGTTGCGCATTACACTCGCGATCTTGTCTACGAACGCATCGCCCCGGGCCTACTCGAAGAACTGGAAAGAAAGACGCCGCCAAATGAAAAGGGACAAAGACCGAACAAATTCCATCAATGGCTAACTGAAGATGTTGGTAACCCGATGCTTGCACAGCACCTGCATTCGCTAATGATGTTTCAGAGACTCGCCCTTTCAAGTGGGTTCGGATGGAACAGATTCGTGAAGATGGTAGACAGGGTCCTTCCAAGAAGAGGCAGTACGCTAGAGCTCCCGTTTCCAGAAGAGATCGACAGAGTTTAGAGCCGAACGCTCGTTATCGCGAAGCGGGAGAACGCCGCAAACGCGAAAGCGGGGGACATGAAGGTTATACTCCTTATTTTCATTTGAGGTAGTCCATGACAGGAGCAGTGTGCTACGCACGCGTTTCAACGCTTGAACAGGCAGAGAAGAATAACAGTCTGCCCGTGCAAAACGGAAAGTTCAAAGATCATTGTGATCGCAACGGCCAAGAAATCTTGGAAACGTTTGTGGATAAACAGTCTGCCCGTACCACTGCCAAGCGTCCTGAATTTCAGCGGATGATGGAGTTCTGCAAAAAGAACCACAAGAGAATTTCTCATGTGATCGTGGCCGACCTTTCTCGCCTAGCCCGTAATGTGGTAGATCAAGGTGCCACTATCGCCACTTTGAGTCAGCTTGGTATTCAGGTGACTTCGATAGACGAACCAATCACTGGGGACACAGCAGCAGGCAAGCTGTCTCGGAACATTATTGGCAGCATGTCCCAGTTCTTCAGCGACTCCTTGTCTGAGAAGACGAAAGACAGGATGAAGGCTGCTGTCAGATCAGGACGCTTCATTTGGGTGTGCCCGGTTGGATACCTCAACCAGAAGAATGGATCAGGATCAATCATCAAACCCGATCCTGAACGCGCTGCGTTAGTTCGCAAGGGGTTTGAGTTGATGGCAACTGGCGGCTACAGCGCAGATGACGCACTGCGTACCGTTACGGCGCTCGGTTTGACTACTCGTAAGAATAGACCTGTGCCGCGACAAACATGGCACTCTATATTACGGAACCCTCTCTTCGCTGGATGGGTTAAATCTGGAGAGTTGCTTGTGCGAGGAGTGCATCAGCCAATCGTGCCGCAACAACTTTTTGATTCCGTACAGGACGTGCTCGCAGGAAGGTCCAAGACTGCACAGCCGCGTCAGTCCATTCACCCTGAGTTCTCGCTCCGTCAGTTCGTCCGCTGTGCGGAGTGCAACAAGGGACTGACAGCCGGGATTATCAAGAAGAAGTTCTTCTACTACTGGTGCTACACCAAGGGATGCCGCGACGTGCTCGTCTCCAAGGAAGAGTTGGAGAAGCATTTCGTTCGTCTGTTGGGCTCATACCAGCCCACAATAGAGTATCTAGAACGCCTCCCAGAGATTGCAAAGAGGCAATGGGCGGAACGCGAAGCGCGCATCCGGCAGGACTCAAAAGCGCTGAAAATCCGGCTTGAGGAGATTCGCCGTTTAAACTCCGCTGCAATCAAAGCCAAATTGACCGGAGAATTGACGGCTGAGGATTTCGACTTGCTAAAAGCCACGAATACGGAGGATGCAGCTGGAGTCGAGCAGCAGCTAAGTGCTCTAGAATCAGAGAAGAACATGATGCAAGAGCTGATAGAACAAGGTCAGCGCGAGTTGGTTGATCTCGTGGGCGCTTGGAGGAAGGCTGGAATCACTGGCCGGACAGAACTTCAAAATGCGCTCTTCCCTGACGGTTTGGTGTGGAGTCACAAAGGCGGCTTTTTAAACTCCAAGAATGTGGGCTTGATGCACGATTGGAATGAGTTTTTTCAATCACTTGGAGATTCCAGAACAATGCTGAATGACTTCTTTGTCTTGTTTGGCGTCCCCGGCGGGATTTGAACCCGCGTTACCGCCGTGAAAGGGCGATGTCCTAGGCCAGGCTAGACGACGGGGACGTTTCCAGGTGAGATGGTTGTTTGCCGCCGGTTTTCATACTAACAGGGTGCTTTTCGGGCGTCAAAACCATACGCGCGGAAAAGCTCGACCGTCAGCGTCCCCTGCCCTTTTGCATTTAAAATGCTTCCATGGGTGATTCGCTTTATCTGAGCTTGTGGTTTCCCAGCTTTGACGAAGCCGAGATTCTGCCGCGAACCGTCAGCGTGCTCCGGCAAATTCCGTTCTCTGCGGCACGGGACGGTGTAACCTACGCGGCGATACAGCCCGTCTCCTGGAGTGAGCCAACCATTCTTGAGCGCCGCTTCCGTCCTGGTATTCCGCCGGAAGAGGCGGCGGCGGTGGCCGCGGAATTTGTTCACGACGACTATGCCTACATTTTCGAGGCCTCTTGGGATTTGTGGACTCCTCCTGAAGGTGCGGAGAAATGGGTATTGGAGCCGTCTCTGGTTCGTGTGGTCGCGCACGGAACGGAATTTGAAGAGCACGCGGCGGAAGAAGCCGGGCACATTCAAATTGATTTCGGTCTGGACATACCGTTCTTGCACGAAGAAATTGAGTTGACACCCGAGGCGGAGCGGAACGTGCGGAGCAACGTGCACAAGTTAGTCGAGTTTACCGCCAGGATGGAAAAAAATGCGGGGGCAACCGGACGCCTGCTGTGGTCCGAGTCGGAGGAAAATCTGGCGCAGAAGCTGATCGCCCGGCTGCAAAGAGTGCAGTGACGGCGCCGGAATCCCTTCCCATCCTCCCCGCAGGTGTGCGCGAGAACCGAACACACGATGCCATAGCCGCACAGCGGCGGAAGAGGAAAGCCCGGCACGTGAGTGCCGGGTAGACGGGAGTAAGACAACCCGAGTCCCGCTAGGGACGGCACACGATTCTCGACGCTAACCTATTTCGTTCGTCCAGCGTCAATCTGCAGCTTTTCGCCGGCCGCTGCCTGGGCCGCCGCTAGCCGCGCCGTGAGTACCCGGAACGGCGAACAGGAAACGTAGTTGAGCCCGGTCTGGTAGCAGAACTCGACCGACGATGGCTCGCCGCCGTGCTCGCCGCAGATTCCTACCTTCAGCGCCGGGCGCGTTTTGCGTCCCCGTTCGGTTGCCATCTTGACCAACTGCCCAACGCCTTCGCGATCGAGAACGGCAAATGGATCTTGCTTGATGATTCCATCTGCGAGGTAAGTGGGCAGGATTTTGTTGACGTCGTCGCGCGAGAAGCCCCAGGTAGTCTGCGTGAGATCGTTGGTTCCAAACGAGAAAAATTCGGCTTCCTTGGCGATCTCATCGGCGATCAGCGCGGCCCGCGGCAACTCGATCATGGTGCCGACCAGGTACTCCACGGTGCGTCCTTTTTCTTTGAAGACTTCCTTCGCCACCCGGTTCACAATCGCTGCCTGGTTCGCCATTTCATTCACCGTGGCAATGAGCGGAATCATTACTTCCGGATAAACCTTGACCCCTTTCTCTGCGACGGCAACCGCCGCTTCGAAGATCGCGCGCGCCTGCATCTCGGTAATTTCAGGATAGGTGATGCCAAGCCGGCAACCGCGGTGTCCGAGCATAGGATTGAACTCGTGCAATTGCTCGACGCGGCTCAGGAGCAACGGCATAAGCTTCTTCAAATCACCCACTGCCTTCGCTCCGTAGTCGCGGTACTTGGCAACAAGCGATTTCTTTGCCTTCGCGTCCGCATACTGCAGCGTAGCGATATCCACCATCAGATCCTCGCGGCGCGGCAGGAACTCGTGCAGCGGAGGATCGAGCGTTCGAATGGTCACGGGGAATCCATCCATTGCCTTGAATACGCCTTCGAAATCCTTGCGCTGCATGGGCAGTAATTTCTTGAGCGCGGCGCGGCGATCTTTTTCGTTATCGGCAAGAATCATGGCGCGCATATGCGGAATTTTCTCTTCGCCGAAGAACATATGCTCGGTGCGGCAAAGACCGATGCCCTCAGCGCCAAAAGTTCGCGCCTGAATGGCATCGCGAGGAATGTCAGCGTTGGCGCGGACTTTCATCGTGCGGTACGGGTCAGCCCAGTCCATGAATCTCTGCAACTCAGGATCATCAGGCGACGGATCAAGCGTATTCAGCTTGCCCTTAATCACCCGGCCCGTGGTGCCGTCGAGCGAGATCCAGTCTCCGGCTTTGAAGGTCTGGCCTTTGACGCGCATCTCGCGCTTCTTCTCGTCCACGTCGATGTCGCCTGCGCCCGCCACGCAGCACTTGCCCATGCCGCGCGTGACCACCGCGGCGTGGCTGGTCATGCCGCCACGCGAAGTGAGAATGCCCTTGGCGACTTCCATGCCGTGGATGTCTTCGGGAGTGGTTTCGGCGCGCACAAGGATGACGTGAACATTCTTTCCCGCTGCAACTTTTTCCACAGCTTCGTCGGCGGTAAAAACAATCTGTCCCACGGCCGCGCCCGGAGATGCCGGCAAACCCTTCGCCAACACTTCGACCTTGCTCCCCTTTTCGTCAAGCCGCGGAACCAGGAAGTCATACAACTGATTGGGATCGACGCGGAAAATGGCTTCCTCTTTCTTGATGAGCCCTTCCTCCACCATCTGCAACGCCACGCGCACCGCAGCTAGTCCGGTGCGCTTCCCGTTTCGCGTTTGCAACATGTAGAGCTTGCGGTCCTGAATCGTGAACTCGAAGTCCTGCATGTCTTTGTAATGCTTTTCCAGCCGCGTGGTGATTTCGCGCAGCTGGTTGTAAGCATCGGGCATGATCTTTTCCAGTTCGAGGATGGGTACCGGAGTGCGCACGCCCGAAACCACGTCCTCGCCCTGCGCGTTCAGCAGGAATTCTCCGTAGAATTCTTTGGTCCCATTCGCCGGGTTTCGCGTGAAGCCGACGCCCGTGGCGCTGGTGTCGCCCAGGTTGCCGAAGACCATTGCCTGTACGTTGACGGCCGTGCCGAGCATGTCATCGATATTGTTGATGCGGCGATAGTGCTTGGCGCGATCGTTCTGCCACGAGCGGAATACGGCATCGCGCGCCATAACCAGTTGTTCGTTCGCCTCCTGCGGGAAGTCGCGCTTGGCGTGCTTCTTGACCGCTTTCTTGTACTCCGCGATCACCTCTTGCAGCGCCTTGGCGTCGAGTTCGGTGTCGAGCTTCACCTTTCTCTGTTTCTTCTTGGCGTCGAAGATCTCTTCGAATACCGATTTCTCGATGTCGAGCACAACATTACCGAACATCTGAATCAGGCGGCGATAGGAGTCATAGGCGAAGCGCGGATTGTTCGAGCGCTTGGCCAGCGCTTCCACGCTTTGGTCGTTCAGACCGAGGTTGAGGATCGTGTCCATCATGCCGGGCATCGAAAACTTCGCGCCCGAACGCACGCTCACCAGCAGCGGGTTCTCGCCTTTGCCCAGCTTCTGGCCCTGCAGACTCTCGAGCTTCGTCAGCGCTTCTTCTGTCTGACGGTCGACGTCTTTCGAGACCGCATTGTTGCGCATGTATTCGCGGCAGGCCTCAGTTTGGATGGTGAAGCCCGGAGGCACGGGAAGGCCGGCGTTGGTCATCTCGGCCAGTCCAGCACCTTTGCCGCCCAGAACGTCCTTCATTTTGCCGTTGCCATCGGCCTTGCCGCCGCCGAAAAAGTACACATATTTTGTGGTCGGGGTTTTCGTTTCGATGATTTCGGTATTAGGGAGAGTCGTTGTTGCCATGTCTATCCTCTTTTCTATTATTTCGTAGATTCCTTGCCTTCGGTCACAATCTCGGAAAAGTCCGCGATCGTGGAGAATTCCTTGACCAAAGTCTGCAACAGAGCCAAACGATTGGCGCGTAGGTGGTCGTCGTCAACCATGACCATGACCTTGTCGAAAAACTTGTCGATTGCCGGACGCAGCTTCGCGATCTCCAGCAGCGCTCCTTCATAGTCACGCGCCGACCGCAGCTTTTCGACCGTCGCCACCGTCTTGGGGATCAGCCCAGCCAGTTCCTTTTCCGCTTCTTCCTGCAGACCCGCCGGATCGACGCGTATCGCAATAACCTTAGATTTGTCAGAAGCTTGGCGCAAAATGTTCTTCATCCGCTTGAAGGCACTCGAAATCGATTCGAAATCGTCCGAGCTCCGCACTTTGCTCACGGCCTCGGCCCGAGCGGCAGCGTCCACCACATCGTCAGAGTCAACCGTCAGCACGGCGCTGACGACGTCATACGCGTAGCCGCGCGCATCCTTCAAGTAGAACTCGAGGCGCTCGCGAAAGAAACTGCGCACCGACTCGGTGTAAGCCGCATTGGAAAACTTCTTCTCCGCTTCCGAACCCTTATAGCGAACGCGAGCATCGGCCATGATCTCCGAGAGACGGAACGGCAGTTTATGCTCGGCGATCGTCTTCACGATGCCATTCGCCTGGCGGCGCAGCGCGAACGGATCCTTCGATCCGCTGGGGATGAGGCCAAGCGCAAACATGCCGGCGATCGAATCGGCCTTATCGGCGATCGAGAGCACAGCGCCCTCGACCGTCGCCGGGACGCTGTCTTCCATGGACTCGGGTTTGTAATGATCGTAGATGGCCCGCGAAATTTCCTGCTGCACGTCAGGCTTCATGCCCTCGTCGAGTTGCTGCACGCGCGCGTAAAGGCCACCGACAATTCCCTGCAATTCGGTGAACTCCTTGACCAGTTCCGTGGTCAGATCGGTTTTCGCCAGCAGCGCCGCTTTGTGGACAATGCCGGGTCGAACCGCTATGCCGCTCTGCTTCACCGTCTCCGCCAGCCAACTGGCCATGTGTTGCACGCGCAACGTTTTGTCGTAGTAGCTGCCGAGGTCTTTCTGGAACGTAACGTGGCGCAGCAATTCGACGCGCTGACGGAGGGTCTGCTTCTGGTCCGTCTGCCAAAAAAAACGGGCATCGTTAAAGCGCGCCCTCAAAACCCGTTCGTTACCGTGGCGAATCAGGCCATCCGAGTCGGCCGCCGTATTGAGCACCGCCAGGAAGTGGGGCAGCAGTTTCCCGCTCGCGTCGTCGATAGCGAAATACTTCTGGTGGTCACGCATCACCGTGACCAGTACCTCTTCCGGCAAAGCGAGAAACTCAGGATCGAAGTTGCCCAGAATGACGGAAGGAAATTCCGTCAGATTGACGACAGTCGCAACCAGCGGCTTGTCTTCCCGCCACCGCGCCCCGGGAATGGTGCGAGTGGCAGCGTCCAGCGCCTTGCGGATCACCTGCTCACGCTCGGCCGAGCCAAGGACCTTCGCGCCGCGCAGCTCTTCAACATAGGCGCTGGGCTTGGACACTGCAACGGCTTCGCCGCCAATGATGCGATGTCCGCGCGAAGTCTTACCGGCTGCGATACCGAACAATTCCAGCGGAACAGTCTGCTCATCGAGCATCGCCACCAGCCAGCGCACCGGACGAACGAACACTTCTCCGCGCTTGCGCCAGTACATATTCTTCGGCCAATAAAGCGTAGAGACTTCTTTGGGAAGAGTCTCGGCAAGAATCTCAGCGGCGGTGCGACCTTTTCGCGTGACGGTAGCCGCCAGATATTCACCCTTGGGCGTGCTGATTTTCTCCAGCTTGCCGACATCCACGCCGACCTTTTTGGCGAACGCATGCGCGGCCGGTGTCGGCTGCCCATCTTTATATGCGACCTGTGCCGACGGCCCGTTCACCTGCTCGGTTATGTCCGGCTGGGAAGCGGGAATGCCAGAAGCGAGAACGGCCAGACGGCGCGGTGTATCGAGGTGCGAAATCGCACCGCTCGGGTCGAGACGCTCGCGCTGCAGCAGCGCTTTCAGTCGTTCGCGCAACTCGAGCGCAGCCGCGTCAATCATCCGAGCCGGAATTTCCTCGCATCCGATTTCGAGCAAAAAGTCAGGCATATTAACTCGTGTCATCCTGAGCGCAGTGGATCGGTTCGCAAAGCGAAGCGGTCTGCGAAGTCGAAGGACCCCTACAGAGCGTTCCTCTTCTACTGACGTGCCGGGGAATTCTCATGGTGCACTCAACTCGCCACATACTGCACAGTGAAAATGCCTCGACGCTCTCAGGATGACAACATTTCATGTGATAACCGGAGCCAACTTGCCTTTCTTTGCCTTAACTCCGGGCTTTGCGCCTTGATCCTTGCCATCCGTCTGCTTCTCTGTCGGGTACTGCTGGTCCATCCAGGCCTTGGCGATCCCCACAGCGAGCGCCCGCACCCGAGCAATCACGCCCACACGCTCGGTCACCGAAATCGCCCCCCGCGCATCAAGAATATTGAAATAGTGCGAGCACTTCAGGCAGAGATCGTAGGCTCCCAGCAGCGGAAAGCGCGCTTTCTCGCGTGCGATTCCATCGCCTTCGCTCTTATTCTTAGCTAAGGCAGCGTAGCCATCGATCAGCCGCTTGCACTCGGCCTCGCAAAGTTCGAAATGCCTCCACGCGCTCTGCACGTCCGCGGCTTCGAAGTTGTACACCGAGAACTGCTGCTCATCGGCAAGTCGCACTTCTCCATACTTCACTTCCCTGCCTGTGTCGGGGTCGCGCGCCCACACGATGTCGTAAATCGAATCCACGTCTTGCAGGAAAGCGCACAGCCGCTCTAAACCGTAGGTGAGTTCAACGGAGATAGGGTCAAGGTCCACGCCGCCACACTGCTGAAAGTAAGTGAACTGCGTGACCTCAAGCCCGTCGAGCATCACTTGCCACCCGATACCCCAAGCACCCAGCGTCGGCGACTCCCAGTTGTCTTCTTCAAACTTGATGTCGTGCTGGCGCAGATCAATGCCGATTGCGCCGAGCGATTCCAGATAAAGTTCCTGAACATTCTCCGGCGGAGGCTTCAGAATCACCTGCAACTGCAAGTGCTTGAACAGCCGGTTAGGATTCTCCCCATAACGACCGTCAGCAGGACGCCGCGAAGGCTGCACATAAGCAACCTTATAAGGAGTCGGACCAAGCACGCGAAGAAACGTCTCTGGAGCCATGGTCCCCGCGCCCACTTCAACATCGTAGGGTTGCTGGACTACGGCCCCGCGCTCAGCGAAGAAAGCCTGGAGCTTGAGGATGAGCTCTTGGAAGGTCAGCGAATTGGATCTAGATGATTTCACGCAGATAAATTAAACCTGTCATCCTGAGCGAAGCGAAGGACCTATGTATTCGCCGGCACACTGCAAAGGGCCTTCGCTTCGCTCAGGATGACAACTCATTTTCGTACAGCGAAATGAGGCGACACCACGTAAGCGCTAAGAGCCAAGTACTAGAATCCAGCAGCTAAAAGCTGCTCTTCTCCAGCATTCCCGCCGTCACCAGCTTCTTTTCAATGTGCCGCTCCAGAATCTGGATAAGAAACTTCCGCAGGTCGGCGCACACCGCTTTCGGCCAATCAATTCCGGCAAACTCCGAAACTCGCGACCGCAGCATTTGTGCCGCAATCTTCCTCGATTCCGCCGACAGTTCCGACGACGCTATTCGTTTATCATCGGCGCAGACTAAGCCGTCCGCGAGCGCATGATAAAAAGCCCGGCTGCCGTCGAGCCCGCGGCCGCAGACTACGCAGTCCGAAAACTCCGGCAGAAACCCCATGAGCCGCGTCATCCACAGTTCAAAATAGGTGAGCGGCATCCACAGCGTCGCCCCGCGCAGTTCCTGCAGCACCGCCAGGCTCAACCGAAAAACCGCATCGCTCGCCTCGCGGTCGGGCATCAACTCGTCCAGCAACTCGGCGACGTGCGCCAGCGCCGCTGCCCGTGCATAACTGACCTCGCTGGCCAGTGGCGACTCGATCACTTCGCAGGAATCGAGCCGCGCCAGTTCCTGTCCCTCGCGGTCGTCGTAAAACACCCGTACATAGGTGAGCGGCTCCAGCGCGCCTCCAAAGCGGCGTCTCGACTTCATCGCCGCGCGGGCCACGCCTTTCACCTTGCCTTCCATGCGGGTAAAGAGCGTGACCAGCAGGTCGGACTCACGCAGCGGGTACGTGCGCAGAACGATCGCTTCCGACTCCTTCAGCGCCATGGAAGGTCTACAGGCTAATCAATGATTGTAACGGATGGAGCCGTCAGCCGTCAGCCATCAGCTCTCAGAAGTCTAGGTCTCCCGCGCTCCGTGTACAAAGTGAAAAGGCGCCAGCAATCGGCTAGCGCCCCAAAACCACTTGGTCAGTAGTGAGATATTTACTGATAGCTGAGAGCTGACAGCTATCTTCCGAAGTACTTCGCATTCCGCTCGGTGTACTCTTTCCACTTTTCCGGCAGGTCGTCGAGCGCGAAGATGGCCGAGACCGGGCACACGGGCACGCAGGCGCCGCAGTCGATGCATTCCACGGGATCGATATACAGCATCTCTTCCGTCCCATACTTGTCGGAGTCCTTCTTGGGATGAATGCAATCCACCGGACAGGCGTCAACACAGGCTGTGTCTTTGGTTCCGATGCAGGGCTCGGCAATTACGTAGGCCATAGAATCTGGTGCTCCTCCGGCACTAGAGAGTGTGATGGAACTTTCAATTCTAGCAAGAACGCAGCTATCGGTACAGGCAGAGCCCACCAGCAGCTTTCCCAAGTCGAAAATCGCACAAGTCAGTTTTAATCCGCCGGAAACGCAATCGCCCGCTCGGCACCGCCCGCCGCTTGCGCGGCGGTTTCACCAGTCCCCACCCGCGGCACTGCGGTCGCCGGAATTCTCGCCGGCGCGCCGCGCCAGGCGCCAGCCTTGAACCCTTCCCTTACCAGTTTGAAGATGGTTCGCCGATTCTGCGCTATCACCTTGACCCACGCCATTTTCCCCAACATGGGGAAATAGATGCCGCGGAAACACAGGCGCGCCAGAAAGATGTTGACGCGATATCCCAGTGGCTGATCGTTTAGCGACTCGACCGCCGCCGCCAGTGCTTCCGGACTATAAGCCTCGGCCCACCCGCGATTCACTTCGGCGTGGGCTTCTTCAATCGTCATCTTCAGCGGCGTGTGCGCCATGGCAAACGGGATGAATTCCTGCCAGTGTTTCGGCCGCGTCAGCCGTCCCGCCTTCTCCAGTCGCTTGTACAGCGGAGTTGCGGGCAAAGGCGTGAGCAGTCCAAAGATCGGCAGCCCCGGAGGCCAGGTCCGAACCTGCTCCAGCGTCCGCTCGGCGACTCCGGCCGTGTCGTTGTCCATGCCAAAAATAAATGACGTAATGGCGTACACATTGCGTTGTGCCAACCGCTGCAGCACCGCCGCATACTCACCCGGCTTGTTGAATCCCTTGTTCACGTCTTTCAGATTGGCCGGGTCGATGGATTCCATGCCGATAAAAATCCACTTGCCTCCAGAATCCGCGATCAGGTCCACCAGTTCTTCGTCGCGCAATAAGTTAGCGGAGATCTGCGCCACCCAGTGCACCTGCGCTTTGGCGGCAATGATGTCACGCAGCAGAGACTTCGTGCGCTTGATGTTGATGGCGAAATTATCGTCAATGAAAAAAACCGCCATCTGACCCTTTTCTTTGCGGGCGCGGGCCTTCAACAGCAGCAGTTCATTCACCACGCTTTCATTGGTGCGGAAACGAATCGAGTCTCCAAAGAATCCGGTCACCGTGCAGAATTCGCAACCGTAAGGGCAGCCTCGTCCGGATTCGACCGGAATAATGCGAAATGATCCCCAGCCTTCCCCAATTTTCTGCAGCATTCCCGTCGCGGCCTTCGGCACCAGATTGAACTGCTTGAGATCAATCGACTGCCACGGAATCACCGGGTATTCCTTCAGCGAGGGCTTGCTTTCCTGGCCAAAGGCGTCTACCGGCGCATACACGTCTTTAAGCTGATGATGGACTGCGTCATTAACAATTTGCGGCCAGGTCGCATCGGCTTCCCCCAGAGCAACCGCGTCGGCGTGGCGCGGCCCGCCGTCTCGACCGAGGGCTTCGTCGGCCATTTCCGTCACGTGCGGTCCGCCCATCACCACCGGAACTCCCGTGGCCCGAACCGCATCCGCCATGCGATACGCCTTGGCGATCATTCGAGTCATGGCGCCGATGCCGACTAACCCAACACTGTTATCGCGCACAAACTGCGCGATCCCTGCTTCATCCATGGGTTGCGCGTTGCCATCCACCAGCAGCACCTCATGGCCCGGCGGCGTCAGCGCCTGCAGCAGAAACATCCACAGATGCGGCATGAAATTACGCGTGACACCGTTGTCGGGGTTATAGAGCAGAATTTTCATAGGATTTTAGCGATTCTGCAAAGCGCGGCTTTGCCTGATTGGCTGAGGGCAGTCGATGGCACCAGGGCGAATTCTTTCCCTGGTGCTTATTGAGTTGGATGTGTCCGTTAAAGCGACCCCAGTTTCCAGTGTACACTGCGACCACTCGCAGACCCTGTGTCGCCTCCAAATCGATGTCCCAATTTGAATCTCACACTGTCGGCCAAGATGCAGTGGTGCTGGAGCAAACGGGAAGATTCTATGAACAAAGGGCGGAATCGCGCTGTTCAAAATTGAACACTAGGACACAATCCTCGCGTTCGAAGAGTCGTACTCGGCAATGTACCCCGCCACCGCGCTAGCGGCCACGGTCAGCGGCGACGCTAGGTACATCTGCCCCGGCCCGCTGCGTCCGGGAAAATTCCGGTTCTGCGCGCTGATCACCACCTGATTGGGACGCGTCGATACTCCCGGTCCTGCATTGATGCACGCGCCGCAACTAGGTTCGATCACGCGGGCGCCCGCCCGCTCGAAGATGTCAAGATAGCCGCGCCGTTTCGAGTACTCGCGTGTTTCCTGCGAGCCAAATTGAATCCAGAACTCGACATTCTTCGAAACACGCCTGCCTTGCTTCAGGGCATCGCTAAGAACCGCAGCGTACATGTCCATGTCTTCGTTTTTCCCTGCCGTACAAGTTCCGCCATAGGCGATTTCAATCGGCACGCGAGCGCCAAGTTCGCGGATGTACTTGCCATTGCCCGGATCGCCCGGAGTCGCGACCATGGGCGTGATCTCCGCCGCATCGAGTTCGATTACCTGCGCGTACTCGGCGTCGGGATCGCTCTTGAGGCCTGCGATCATCTCCTCGATTTCGGCGCGCTTCATCCCCCGCCGCTCGACCAGAAACTCGACCACCTTTTCATCCGGAGCCACGATGCCGGTGAAGCCTCCGATTTCGGCCGCCATATTCGTCATGGTCGCGCGCTCGTCCACCGAGAGCGCCTCGACCGCTTCGCCGGCATACTCCATCACCTTCGCCAACGCCTTGCCGCTGCGCACGTAATCAAGCGAAAGAATCTTCAGGATGAAATCTTTCGCCGTGACATTTGGATGCCGTTTGCCGCGAATGACGATCTTGACCGACTCCGGCACCCTGACCCGCACGTCTTTCGTAATCCAGGAGTTGAATACGTCGGTCGTACCGATGCCGAAGGCGATGCATCCGATGGCGCCCACGTGCGGCGTGTGCGAATCCGATCCAACATTCACCTGCCCCGGGAGCGCGTAGGTCTCCAGCATCACCGAATGGCAGATGCCCTCCGAGCCTTTGCGGTCGGTCAGTTCACCGTGCAGCTTGATTCCCTGCTGCCTGGCAAAATCCTCCTGCTTCAGCTTGAGCTGCGTGGCCAAGTCGAGCAGTCCCATTTTCTTCTTTTCTTCAGAGATCACTTCATCGAGAAAAGTAAGATGATCGCGGAAAAAGCGGATGCTCGAGGCGTCGTTCACCGGAACATCACTGCCAACATATTGCTCGTAGAAAATCGCAGCCATAGGCGTCACATACTCATGGCTAAACCGCAGATCGACGGAAGTAAAACCAGTGTCGCCTGGCTTGACCGCCGCCACGCCGACCGAACCCTCGGGCTTGACCATGTGCCGCGCAAAAATCTTCTCCGCCAGCGTCATAGCTCGTGCAGCGCGGGCGCCCCCGCCCGCGATCGGCGGCAGAAATACCTTCCCTTGCATCCGCGCCACATTGAACGGAAACAGCCCGCCATACTCGATCACCTGGCGCGTGATCTCATCCTCCCCGGCGGTGAACTCACTAAGCGCGATCTCTTCTCCGGCGCGAATCCGGTCAATCAAGTAAAAGTTGGTCGAAGTCAGCAGCCCCAGATTCTGGCAGTTCTGCTTGTAGATACGCTCAATGTTCTCCCCAATCGCCACCTGAATCCCGGCGCACATCTCGGCATAAGGCGACTGCTCACGACTCGACCCTTTGCCGCGACGCTTGCCGCTCACCGAGCACACGAAGCCGCCTTTCTCCACATCGCCGCGCCCGATCGGCAGTATGCCGCCGCACCGCAAGCCAACATAAGGAATCTCGCCCAGTGTCCGATCGAAGTAGAAGCAGTAGTGCGCGGGAGTAATCTCGTCGGTAGAAATGTCGTCGCGGAGCTTTGGATTGTTGGCCGGATTCTTCGTATCCCACGGCAGATCCCAACCCGTTAGCTGTTTCTTGATCAATTCTGGATCTTCAGTGAGAAAAAGAATGCGCCCCTGCAGCCGCACTTTGTCAGGGCGCTTTTCGATTTTGCGTTCAAGAAGAGACGAACCCACACCAGTAATTGTATCGCTTGCGCTGCAACAGTGGAGCGCCGCGCGTTTGTGTGGTGACGGGGCTCCGCCCCGTCCCGGCGGGGTAAAGGCCCGCCGCCACGCGGTTACAATTTTCGATCGTTCGCATAGGCAACCGGATTCGGCAACTCTTCCAACCCCCGCCCGGCGAGGATCTCCTGGAACTCGTGCAGGAGTGCGTCGTGCACCAGTCCATTCGACGCGAGCGTTTCGCGGCTGGCGATCTGAAACTGGCCACCGGAAAAATCGGTAACGCGGCCGCCAGCCTCTTCCACCATCAACACGCCAGCCGCCGTATCCCAGGGATTGAGATTAAATTCCCAGAAGCCGTCAAACCGCCCCGACGCCACATTGCACAAATCCAGCGCGGCCGACCCCGCCCGCCTCACCCCATGCGTGCGCAACGTAAGCTGGTGATAGAAGTAAATATTTGGATTCTTATGCCGCTTGTGGCTGGGGAAACCAGTGGCGATCAGGCTCTCCCCCAGTTTCGCCGTAGTCGAAACGTGGATCGCAGCCCCGTTCAACCGCGCGCCGCCACCCAGTTCAGCGGAGAACATCTCGTCACGAGTCGGATCATAGATCACGCCCGCGATCCGTTCTCCTCGGCGCTCCACCGCGAGCGAAATACAAAACACCGGAAAGCTGTGGGCAAAATTGGTGGTGCCATCGAGCGGATCGACGTACCATTTGTATTCGCCGCCGATCTCGATGCGCGCTCCCTCTTCCCCCATCACGTCATGAGTCGGAAACTGCTTGCGAATCCTTTCCAGAATCAGCGCCTCCGACTTGCGATCGGCCACCGTGACCAGGTCTACATCGCCCTTATATTCAATCTTCACCCGCTGCCGAAAGTAGTCCATCAGCAGACTGCCCGCTTCACGAGCCATAGCCTGCATCGGAGAAATCAAATCCAAAAATTGAGGGGATGTCATGCGACGCCTAGACTTTCATTTTCAGGGTTAAGCAAGAGGCACTGGGTACTGGGTACTGAGTACCGGCTACTTTTTCTTGTTATCATCCGCGATATACACAATTTCATGCTTGAAGATGAACAGATTCGGGCCATCTTCGCGGGTCACGCGCACCATGTTCTTGTCGTAGTACTCAATCCAGCCGCGGACCACTTCGCCGTCGGCCAGTTTCAAGCTCACGACTTTCTGTTTTTCCCCCAGCGCTTTCAGATAGGCCGCTTCTTCAAAAGTCTCGTCCGGAGGCGGAGTGCGCTTCTTGGCAAAGTTAGGACTTCCTGGCGGTAACGGCATCTTGTCATTCTACAACGTCAAGCTGCACGCTCAGGTTTTCTTCTTTCTCCGTAGAGTGGAGAGGTCGACCATTCTCACAGATTGTCATCCTGAGCGAAGCGAAGGACCTGCTTCTGGCGGAGTACAGCAGGTTTTTCCCCTTAGATAAAGCTCGGGGTCAGGACGACAAAACGATTAGGTTTCTAGATCTGGTAATCGATATCCTCAATGATCCGTTGCAGCGATTCTGAAAGTGGCTCACTTCCGCCCGTCCCCTCCAACTGGCGCACTCGTTCCGCCAACCGGTTCACCTCGGCCGCGACTGCCGACAACGCCTCCGACAGCGGATCGTTGATCTGCTTGGGGTCGGTGATCACAACGCGCTTGCCTTCTCGGAAAACGATATGTCCCGGCACGCCCACCACGGTGGAATCGTCAGGCACGTTGCGCAGCACAACGGATCCCGCGCCAATCCGGCAATTGCTTCCTACCGTGATGTTGCCCAGAATCTTCGCGCCGCCGCCGACCACCACGTTGTCGAGCAGCGTAGGGTGCCGCTTCCCGTGTTCCTTGCCCGTTCCGCCGAGCGTCACTCCCTGATAGAGCGTGACGTCCTCTCCGACAATGGCGGTCTCGCCAATCACCACTCCCATACCATGATCGATGAACAAACGCCGGCCGATCTGCGCGGCAGGATGGATTTCGATGCCGGTGAGCCAGCGCGCCACCTGCGAAAGCCAGCGTGCCACTAGAAAGAACTTGTGGTTCCACAGCCAGTGATTCATGCGATAGAACCACACCGCATGCAGCCCGGAGTAGCAGAGATAAACCTCCAGGCGCGACTTCGCCGCAGGATCGCGCTCCAGCACGGTCGAAACGTCTTCGCGGATTAGCGACAGCAGATGCGGCATGGGCCAACTTTGAAGATCAGGCCGGAACCTGCGCCGTGGGAATCTGCAACGCCTGGTTCCGGAGTCCTTCGAAGAGAATACTACTCAGGTAGCGCTCGCCGAACGACGGCAGCACCACAACAATCAATTTCCCTTCATTCTCCGGACGCCGCGCCACCTTCAAAGCCGCCACCACCGCTGCTCCCGAAGAGATGCCGACCAGCAGACCTTCCTCCAGTGGAAGCCGCCGCGCCATGTTGATGGCCTCGTCGTTGGTCACGGTGATGACCTCGTCAATGTAATCCCGGCGCAAGATGCTCGGGATAAAACCACCGCCGATGCCCTGTATCTTGTGCGGCGCGGGCGTTCCGCCGGAAAGCACCGCGCTATCCGCCGGCTCCACCGCCACCGCCTTGAACGACGGCTTCTTGGGCTTGATGTATTCGCAAACGCCAGTGAGGGTCCCGCCGGTGCCAACGCCGGAGATCAGAAAATCGACACGCCCGTCGGTGTCTTCCCAAATCTCCGGACCGGTGGTTTCGAAGTGAATTTTCGGATTGGCCGGATTGTCGAATTGCTGGAGCATATATGCGTTTGGAGTCGCGGCCAGCAATTCCTCTGCCTTCAGAATCGCTCCCTTCATTCCCCGGGGACCGGGCGTAAGAACGATCTCGGCGCCCAAAGCCAGCAATAGCACGCGCCGCTCCAGGCTCATGGTCTCGGGCATGGTGAGAATCAGCTTGTAGCCCTTCACGGCCGCCACGAAAGCAAGAGCGATTCCGGTGTTGCCGCTGGTCGGCTCGATCAGAACGGTTTTGCCGGGCTGAATCCGGCCGGCACGCTCGGCATCGGCAATCATGCTAACCCCGATTCGATCTTTGACACTGGCCAGCGGGTTCTGGCTTTCCAGTTTCGCCACAACTTCGGCAACCGCACCTTCCGTAACCCGGTTCAGCCTCACCAGCGGCGTGTGGCCAATCAGTTCCGTTACATCCTTTGCAATTTTCATAGAGTTTCGATTCTGGGGATTGCCGCTTGGATTCAGTTTCAGCTGTGAGGTCTTAGAAACTCAAGATCGTCCTAAGACCTGAGACCTAACACCTGAGACCTGATACTCCTAGCGCGGCTTTCGCCTCCCCACCCGCGCCAGAATGCGCCGCACTTTCTTGGGGGAAATCGAGAGCCGGGCCGCCACCCTCGATACCTTGCGCCCTTCGCGCTCCCAGACCCGCGCGATCACAATCTCCGCAAATTCGTCGCTGATTTGCCGGAATGTCTTATCGCCTACCGCTCCCTGCGACCACGCCTTCAGCGCCGGATGCACACTTCCCTTGCGCAGAATTTTCGCGCCCAGTGTCTGCAGATCTTGCCACATGTTGTTGTCGGGTTGATTCGCCCCGCAGGAAGCCCGCGCCAGGTCATACGACTCGCGGGCCGCCTCCGGATTGTCAAAAAACGAATTGCATTGCGTCAATCCCTGCCACAGATACGCATTCGCGAGCAGCAGATGATGCTGGGTGTGTTTCGCCAGATCAACCGCCTCCTGACTGAACTCGAGTGCGCGGCGGGCGTGACTTCCCGGATCAGCGCCCTCGCCGATCTCTTCTTCCACCTTCGCATTTTCAATCATGCACTCCAGAATGCGTGCACGACCCATCAGAATGTAATCCTGCTTCTCTTCACCTAACTCGTACGCCGAGGCCGCTTCTTCCTCGGCGCGTTGAAAATCACCGCCATCGAGGTGGATGTACGCGGCATTCAAGTACACCGTCCCGGTGCCGTGATGATTGGGGCGCTGCTGATAGATGCCCCGGGCGGCCTCCAGGTGCTGCAACGCTTCGCGGCGAAGCTGGGTTAATCGGCTGCGATAGTCATGGCTGGTTCCGCCTGGCTTGCCTTTGCGGCTTGCCGGCGTCTTCCGCCGCCGCTGGGCGTCGCGGTCGATTCTTTTCTGCAACTGCAGAGCAATCCCGCGCTTGGCAAGCGCCATGTTGGCCAGCGATCGCGCCAGGTTCGGATGCCGCGGATCCCGCTGCTCGTAATGGCGAATAGCGCTCCCGAAATACTCAATCGCTTTATCGAAACGGCCTTCCCGGCGCGCCATACGCCCGTAGAAGGACTGAATGTTGCCCAGCGTCACGTAGTCATCGGTTTCGCGCAACGCGTTTTCAGCCTCCTGCGAGATGCGTACTGCTTCTTTCCATTTGCCCTGCTGAAACAAAAGCCAGCTCTCGAGCACTTGCATCACCGCCGCCATGCGCAGATGGCCCAACGCGAGCGCCAGATCTCTTCCCTTGCCGGTGTAGATCAGGGCTTCATCGTAATCGCCCTTTCTCCGCAAGCAACGCCCTTTCCAGTAGTAAACAATGGCCAGCAGAAACCGGTCGTCCAGTTCTTCCCCCAGGCTAAGGACGAAGTCAAAATGGCCAGTGGCTGTTTCCACTGCCTCTTCCGCCATTGCAGCCATGCCCTCGGCCATGCGCAGGCAGATGTAGTCAGAGATCGAGAGCTTCGACCGCAATCCTGATTCTAAGTGTTCAAAACGTTGCAGAAGTTCCCGGAGCGGCGGCCCGCTGAATCCGATGTCAGTCCATATCGCAAGTTGTGCCAGGAGGCGGGCGGCATTTTCCTGGCAGGGATCGAGATTTGCAATCACGTCCTGGTGAGATTGAAGACAGGCAATCCCGCGCGCGATCTCACGCGCGACAACATGTTCCTGCAATTGCGCGAGGAAACCTGCATCGATGTGTCCGTCGACGGGGGTTTTGCGTGCGCCCATGCCTTGACGTTCTATTCCAATAATTCATAACTGGCAAGCGTCAGAAACTCCGCAAATTCATGGCTCGTCGTCAACTCTTCGAGAACTTGTGCCGCCTGCCGCAGCTTTTCATCGTTTTCCAACTCGGCACTCAACTCCCCTGCCCGGTGCTGGATGATCTCCTTCACCATGTCTTCCGTGACCACCCTGCCGTTCGTAAGATGCGCGCCGTGTCTCACCCACTGCCACAGCTGGGCGCGGCAGATCTCCGCGGTCGCCGCATCCTCCATCAGGTTGTAAATCGGAACACAGCCCGAACCCTGCAACCACGAATGCAGATACTGCAATCCCACGTCGATGTTCCAGCGCAATCCTCCCTCAGTAATATCGCCCGTGGGCACCTGAAGCAGGTCTTTCACCTGCACCGTCCGGCAGGCACGCTTCAACGAAATCTGGTTCGGTTCCGGCATGTATTTGTCGAAGATTTCTTTAGCCACCGGAACCAGGCCGGGATGAGCAACCCAAGTGCCGTCATGACCGGCATGCACTTCGCGAAGCTTGTCGCGCCGCACTTTTTCCAGCGCCTGTTCGTTGGCTGCCGCATCGTTGCGAATCGGTATCTGCGCCGCCATCCCGCCCATGGCATGAATGCCGCGCCGGTGGCAGGTTTGAATCAGCAATTCGACGTAGGAACTCAGGAAATGCCGTTCCATCGTGACCAGCGACCGATCCGGCAGCACGAATTCCGGATGCGTCCGAAACTTCTTGATGAAGCTGAAAATGTAGTCCCAGCGCCCGCAATTCAGCCCCGCCGAATGTTCCCGCAATTCATACAGGATCTCGTCCATCTCGAAGGCCGCCAGGATGGTTTCGATTAGGACGGTAGCGCGAATCGATCCACGGGGAATGCCCAGTTCGTCCTGGGCAAAACAGAACACGTCGTTCCACAGCCGCGCCTCCAGATGGCTCTCCAGCTTCGGCAAGTAGAAATAAGGTCCGGAGCCTCTGCTGAGCAACGCCGCGGCGTTATGAAAAAAGAACAGACCAAAATCGAACAGCGACGCCGATATCGGCTTCCCCTCCACCAGGAAGTGCCGCTCGTCCAGATGCCATCCTCGCGGCCGAACCACCAGCGTGGCCAAATTGGACCCAAGCCGGTACTGCTTTCCCTCCGGACTCTCGTGGCGGATCGTGCCTCGAATCGCGTCCCGCAGATTCTGCTGGCCTTCAATGTTGTTGCTCCAGGTCGGCGAATTCGAGTCCTCGAAGTCGGCCATGAAAACATTGGCCCCCGAATTTAGCGCGTTGATGATCATCTTGCGATCGACCGGCCCGGTGATTTCCACGCGGCGATCCAGCAGATCCTTCGGGATCGGTGCAACTTTCCACTCACTCTGGCGAATTCGAGCCGTCTCCGGCAGAAAGTCCGGAAACCTGCCGTGATCGATCTCCTGCTGCATGGCTTGCCGTCGCGCCAGCAGTTCCTGCCGCCGGGGCTCGAACCGAACCGCCAGTTTCGACAGAAATGCGCGTGCTTCAGGCGTAAGAATGCTGGTCTCAAACTGTGTTTGGGTGTGGCTCTCAACGGAATCGTTCTCAACAAAAGTGGTGTTCATGGACGGCAGCATAAGCTTTTCGCCGCCGCAAACCCTGCGCACTAGGTCGTTTTGTCCCAGTAGGCCCGGACGGACAGCGCGGTTTGTCTGAAAATGCAATCCGGGGTCTACTGCCTCAGGACGCAAAACTCCTGCGCGGAGAAAAACAAATGACAACTTCCAACGGTCAAAACGGCAATGGCCACGGCAGCAACTGGGAGACCAGCCCTCGGTGGCACGGTATCAACCGTCCGTACACCCAGCAGGATGTGAATCGTCTTCAGGGCTCGTTCCCGATCGAGCACACCCTCGCCCGCCACGGCGCGGAACGACTGTGGAACCTGCTGCAGGACAACGCAGAATCTTATGTTCCTGCGCTCGGCGCGATGACCGGCAACCAGGCCGTCCAGCAAGTCAAGGCTGGATTGAAGGCCATCTATGTGAGCGGATGGCAGGTCGCTGCCGACGCCAACAATGCCGGCCAGATGTACCCCGATCAGAGTCTCTATCCCGCGGACAGCGTGCCCAATCTGGTGCGCCGCATCAATCAGGCTCTCCAGCGCGCCGACCAGATTCACCACGCCGAAGGCAACAACGACGTGAATTGGTTCTCCCCGCTCATCGCCGACGCCGAAGCCGGATTTGGCGGCAACCTCAACGCTTTCGAACTGATGAAAGCCATGATTGAGGCGGGCGCCGCCTGCGTTCATTTTGAGGACCAGCTCTCCTCGGCCAAGAAGTGCGGCCACCTTGGTGGCAAAGTGCTGGTACCGACCACCGAGGCAATCCAAAAGTTGGTCGCAGCCCGGCTCGCCGCCGACGTTATGGGTGTCCCCACCCTGATCATGGCCCGCACCGATGCCGACAGTGCCAACTTGCTGACCAGCGACGTCGACCCGCGCGACCGCGAATTCCTCACCGGCGAGCGTACCGTCGAAGGGTTCTACCGCTTTCAAGGCGGGTTAAAGGCTGCCATCGCCCGCGCCATTGCCTATGCCCCGTATGCGGACATTCTCTGGTGCGAAACTTCCAGGCCAGATCTGGAGGAAGCCCGCGAATTCGCCGAGACTGTGCACAAGGTCTATCCCGGCAAATTGCTGGCCTATAACTGCTCGCCCTCCTTCAACTGGAAAAAGAATCTGGATGACGCGACCATTGCCAGCTTCCAACACGAGCTCGGACGAATGGGATATAAGTTCCAGTTCGTCACGCTGGCCGGGTTCCATGCTCTCAACCTGGCCATGTTCGAACTCGCCCGCAATTACAAGAACGCCGGCATGACCGCCTACTCGCGACTGCAGGAAAAGGAGTTCCTCCGCGAGGACGAGGTGGGGTATGAAGCGGTGAAGCACCAACGCTTTGTCGGAACCGGATACTTCGATGCCGTACAGCACGTCATCACCAGCGGTACCGCGTCCACCATGGCGCTGGAAGGCTCAACCGAGCAGGTCCAGTTCACCCATGGCGTCGCGCTGAACGTGGAGCCGGGCATTGGCCATGCCATCACGAACTCCTGGAGAATGGCCGATCCAATGCCGGCCGACCCATTAATGGCCGATCCAGCACTGATGGCGGCTTGCTTCGAGGCATCCGACGAACTGATGCCATCGGGGGACTGATAAGGGTGTTGATTTTGTTTTGAAGGGGCGCGGCTTCAGCCGCGCCGTTCAGGGCCAATAAGAATGCGGGCTTTTGCCCCTGCGGGCCAGGTACCTTTTCTCCACGCAGTTGCAGAGAAAAACGATTCTTCCTTTGTTCTCTTTCACACTCAGGCGGGTTGGGCTGCCTTTGAACGCTCGCGCTTGCCTTCGCGAAGTTGCGCGGCGGTAAAGGAGCAGCCGCAAGTGCTGCATCTCCAGCTTGTGAATGCGCTGCTCACCAGGCTTGGCCCATCACCGGTCGTCTGCGGTTGGTTCACGCGCACCGCCAGAACCAGCTCACCGCCACACTCCGAACATTCACGTTTTTGCATAGCGAGACCTGATGTCGAAAACCTTAGGCGCCAACCCGTACCGACACTAACTCTGGATTACAGTGGGAATTCTGCATCGACTTGACCGCATCTTCCGCCGTAAATCTCCCCATCACCAGTGCCAGCTTACGGTTGGTGGTCGTCTGGATAGGCAACCGATCAATCCGCAGCACGTATTGGGGGGCATGCGCTCCGCCGCGGTTCACTTTCACTACAAACTTGATGTTTTTCATGGTTCCTTTCTGTTCTATCGATCTAACAGCAGAGATCTGACAAGAAACGAGACGACGAACAGAAAAAGAGGCGAAATGGAATCCGGCTCTCTGTTCTCTCACTTGCATTCGCACTCGAAAACCAAGTCTGGCTCTAAATCGGCCATGGCGTCGAGCGCCTCTCGCTGTCAACACGTTGCTAGCGGCGTAAACCCTAATCCAGCTTGGGTTTAGCATCGGAAAGATTCCCAGCGGATCAGCGATCGTTATGACTCGGACTTCGCCTCAGAGCATCGAAGAGGAGGCAGTTTTCTAGATAGGCTTACTGCGTTCAGAGGACCTGAAACAGTAAGTTGTAAGGTTATTTGCTCAATAATGATGTTAGGCTTGTGCGCCGCCATTGTCAAGGAACTAACCCCGTCGTTCACCCTGCCCACCCCGTCGAGGTTATCGCGCCCGCAACTTGCACCCTGCAAAGGTTGGCAGCCCGGCAGGGATTCGAACCCCGATACGCAGCTCCAGAGGCTGCAGTCCTACCGTTGAACGACCGGGCTGTACCAGAATTCTAAATCATTTTGCAGGGACTGCAAAACGCCGCGCTGTAAAACAAGCGCGCGCCCCGCGCATCTTGCGACACTCGCGGTAAAATCTCTGGCAGCGGTCCGAGGAGTCGCCATGACAATGACAACGACCAGCAGCGGAACTTTCCCAGGCACTTTCTCAGAAACGCCGGTCGAGACCGGGTACGCCGAGATGGCGCGCCGCCCACTTGCGGCCGAGCAGTGCGCTCTCATCGTCATCGACATCCAGGAAAAATTGCTGCCGCCCATCTGGGAAAAAGAACGCCTGGTCCGAAATGCGCAGCTGCTGATTCGCTTGGCTGGAATCCTCAAGATCCCGGCCCTGGTGACGACCCAATACGCCAAGGGTTTGGGCAGCACCGTCCCCGACATTGCGTCCATGCTGCCCGACAGTCCGCCCATCGACAAGCTGATGTTCTCCTGCTTCGGCAGCGACGTGTTCTGCTCCTTGCTGAAACGCCTGCCGGGCCAACGCACCACCACACTGCTGTGCGGCATGGAAACGCACATCTGCGTAATGCAGACTGCGATGGGAGCGTTGCGCGAGGGTTATCTGGTGCACGTGGCTTCCGATGCCGTCAGTTCGAGGACAGAACTGAACTGGCGGATCGGCCTCGACCGCATGCGCGCCGCCGGAGCCATTCTCTCTTCGACCGAGATGATGATCTACGAACTGCTGCGCTCATCGGGCGCACCCGCGTTCCGAGAACTGCTGCCCTATTTGAAGGGTTAAAAATCAGTCGTTGGTCTTTAGTCGTTAGTCGTTGGCAAACCCCGCGAACCGCGAACGACTAACGACCACCGACCAACGACTTGACTACTCGGTCGCTGTCTCTTTCTGCTTCACCCGCACCACCGTGATCTTCGAAAATCCCTCCTCAAACGTCGGAGGCTTCAACTTGCCCGCCATCTTGCGCATGATGTCTTCCGGAACCACCCGCCCTCGCCGCTGGTGGCGTTCCAGGCAAACTTCCAGCGGAACGTCGAAGAACACTCCCTGCACATCGTAACCGTAATCCTTGGCCAGCTTGATCCAGCTATTGCGGTCGTGGGGCGTAAGGTTGGTCGCATCCACGTAATTCATCGGACGCCGCGCAATCAACCTCGCTTTCAGCATCGATCGCAAATTGGAAAATACCAGATCCTGAAAACGCTGCTCCTGCGCGTCATCGAAAAGAAGTTCGCGCAGTAGATCGCTCGAAAGCGGACGAATGTTATGCCGCTTGAACCACGAACTCTTGCCCGATCCCGGCAACCCGATCGCCAGCACCACCGTTCCTTTGCTCGCGCGCGCGGGAGCAGGCGCAACTTGAGCCTGCGGCTTTGCGGCAACCGCTGGTTCCGGGGCGGATACTTCCGCGATCGACGCTTCTGCCGTGGATGCTTCTGCCGTGGATGGTTCGGCTGCAACGGCGGGCGTAGGCGTAGCCACCGCCGGTCGCGGACGCGATCCGCCACGCCCTCCGCGGCCACGACGGCGGCGGGAGGTTCGCGGTCTTGCTTCACCGGCCGCAGGCGCCGCATCTGGTGCCGCGACCGGCTCGGGTGCCGGCTCCGGCATCGGCTCCGGTCGCCGCGGACACGACTCGACTACGGGAGCCTCGGCTGGAGCTGGAGCTTCGACCGGCGCTGCGGCCTCGTTATCATAGAACCTCGGCTGCAACGGCTCAGGTGCCTTGGTTGCTTCCTTGCTGGAGGTGTTTCCGGGTTTCTTGCGACGCTTTAAGCGTTCGCTCATCCATTTACGCATATAGCAGCTTGTAGCACACCCGCGCATGTCGGAGCAATCTGCACCCGTGGCGGCGGGGATACCCCGAGATGAATCATTGAGTCATTGAATCATTGAGACATTAAATCATTGAAACCCAAAAGCCTTTGACCTTCAATGATTCAATGTCTCAATGTCTCAATGATTCAATCATGTTTACAATAGCCTCCAAGGTCAATCCATGAATCCAAACCATCCCGCAGCTCTCCAACTTCCCGCCGTTCCGCTGACGCTGGAAGGCTACGCCACGCTCCACCAGATGATGCGCTTCCGCTGGACCGCATGGCGTGCCCTCGCCGAAAACACGCGTCGCGAAATCGCCGCCGAAGCCACCAGCCTGCTGGCCGGGATGGAAGCGAAAGCCGATGGCCAGTCTGCGCTGTTCTCCTTGCTCGGGCACAAAGGCGACCTGATGCTCGTCCACTTCCGCGAGACCTTCGATCAGCTCAATCAGGCCGAGCTCGATCTGGCGCGGCTCCGGCTCAGCGACTTCCTGGAACCCACAACTTCCTATCTATCGGTGATTGAGCTGGGGCTGTATGAGTCGTCCCTGAAGACCTACAAGGCGCTCGCCGATCGCGGCGTCGAACCCCACTCGGAGGAATGGAAAAAGTCCATCCAGGAAACCATCGCCCGCCAGAAAGAAGCCATGAAGCCGCGCCTCTTTCCCTCGATGCCGCCGAATCGCTACATCTGCTTTTATCCCATGGATCGCCGCCGCGGCGAAGACAAGAACTGGTACACGCTTCCCATGGAGGAGCGCCAGCGCCAGATGAATGAACACGGCCTGGTCGGACGCCGCTATGCCGGAGAAGTAAAACAGATCATCACCGGCTCCATCGGGTTTGATGACTGGGAGTGGGGCGTCGACCTCTTCGCCGATGATCCCCTGGTTTTCAAGAAGCTGATCTACGAGATGCGCTTCGACCACGTCAGCGCCGTGTACGCGCTGTTCGGAAGTTTCTATATCGGATTGCGCTGCCCCGCCAACCGCGTGCACGATTTACTCGAAGGAAAATTACCGGAAAAGCAATTGAGTCATTGAGGTATTGAATCATTAGGGTCAATGATTCAATGACCAAATGATTCAATGACTCAATGACTTGAACTTGAACTCGTGCCGCTTCATATCCACCCGCATCCCGCGGAAAGTCACGCCTTCCATTCGCAGACGGAATCTTTGCTCCGCGGCGTTTTCCCCGGTCAGCTTGATCGCGCCGCCCGAGCCCACCACACGCTGCCACGGCAATCCCGGAACCTGCCGCAGAATGCGCACTACCTGACGGGCAGCTCCGGGCCAGCCCGCGGCCTTGGCGATCGCTCCGTAACTCGACACCGTGCCCGCCGGCAAGGCGCGAATGCAGCGCACCACGCGAGCACGCCGGTCGTCCAACGCGTGCCCTTTCCTTGCCCCGGATTGCGTCTTCCGATTCACGGCTCAACCAACAGCAAACAGCGTCCCTCGCTAACGGCGAACGACCAACGACGGACGACCATCACCCGCCACTCATGCTAAATTAGATACAACAATACAAAAATTTACACGCGCCCGTAAAACCTGGCATTACGATAAATGCATCCCATGGTTTTACTTACCACCAAAACTGCCTTTTGGAGAAAACTATGTTTCGCTTGTTGAAAGCCCTGCCCCTGACCTTGGCCATCGCGGCCTTGAGCTTGTTTACCAGTTGCAGCTCAAGCAACAATACGCAGATTCGTGTGATCAATGCTATCCCCGACGCTCAGGGGCCCTTGGATGTCGATCTCAACGGAAACAAGATCACTGGGACCACCCCTGTGGCGTTTGGCTCTATTTTCCCAGCCACCAATCCCCCCGCGACATACGCCAGCGAACCGTCCGGTAGCGACACGATCACAGCTTATATAAGCGGCACAACCGTTAACCCCGTCAACAACGGCACGAGCAGTTTAAGCAGTTCGACGCAGTATACGGTGGTCTTGCAGGGCTTTGCAGCCTCCAATAACACCCCGGCGGTGCTAACCGACAACAACACAGCGCCGACGACGAACACTTTGGAATACCGTGTCATCAATTCGTCGCCCAGTTCGCCCGCCGGAGGCTTGGATGTTTATATCTTCCCGAATGGCAACCAGCTACCCGCCAGCCCTAGTATCCCTGGCCTGACTTTCGGGCAGGGCATCTATGTACAGTCCCTTCCGTATACTGCGGGAGGTGGCTATACCGTCGTTGTCACTCAGCACCAGAACCCCACTGAATTGATTGACCAGACTTACACCCCGGCAAACGGGTCGATTACAACCCTGGTGCTCATGGACGTCGAAGGCGGCGGAGCATTGAATCCATTTCCGGTGGCGTTTAGTGACCTCAACTAATCGCGGGCGGCGAGTCGCGCCAACAGGCAGTTGACAAAGCTTCCCGCTCGCCGCCAAACTGCCTTGGGAGAAAAATAAGAAAAAGATGTCTCGCTGGTTGAAACCCTTATCCCTTCAGTTGGGGCTCGCCGCTCTGATCCTCATGACCGCGGGCTGTGGCTCCAGCGGCCAATCGCAGATTCGCTTGATCAATGCCATCCCCGACGGTCAGCCGGCCGACGTCTATATCAACGGAACCAGGGTCATTGAAAATTTTACCTTCGGCCAGGTTTACCCGCGCCCCGCTACTCCGGTAGCGTACCTGCCGGTTGCAACGGGCGCGGCCTCGATCCAGGCGTTCCCGCCCGCCGAAACCACCAACCCTGTTTCCCCAACCGGCCCCGCGACCTTTGCCGGTGCGACCCAGTACACGGTAGTCGCAGCTGGACTGGAGCTGAATGACTACCCACCCGTGCTGATCACCGACGACAACACGCCGCCCTCGGCGGGCAACGTGGAGCTCCGTATCATTAACGCCTCGCTCAACTCACCCAAGCAGGGCGTGGATGTTTATATCGTTCCCCCCGCCGCGGACATCGTAAATTACCAGGCGCAAATCTCTGGCCTTGGCTATACCCAGGCAAGCAGCTACCAACCCATTCCCTTCGCGGCCCAAGGTTATGCTGTGATCTTTACGGCCAAGCAAAGCAAGCAGGTAATCATCAACTTCCCCGTTACTCCCCAATCCGGCTCGATTACCACCTTGGTGCTCATGGACAATCCGGGCGGCAATAGTGGAATGTCGGACACTCCCCTGGTGCTGAACGATCTCAACTGATTGCTTCGTATCAGGGTATCGCTTTAGCGATACCGGAAGTTCCTCAAACTCAGCGGCCCCTTCAGGGGCTCGCAATCCTTCCCTCAGCCCGCTATGCCGCATCCCGCTTGAACGACTTCGCCGCCGTTTCTTCATCCTCGAACACTTCAAAAACCGTAAGGAGCTTCGTGATCTGGAGCAGGTCGCCCACGCGCTGGCTTAACCTCGCCAGCTTCATCGCGCCGCCCGCGTTGCGCGCACTCGTGTAAAGCGAAACCAGCGTTCCCAGGCCCCCGCTATCGATGAAATTCACTTCGCGCAGATTCAGCACCACATTCGGGCTCTGGGCCAGCAGTTCCTTTACGTTATTGCGCAGGCTGGCCGACTCCTCGCCAAACACAAGCCGTCCGCTGCAATCCACCACCACCACGCCCTGCATCGACCGTGTGCTCATTCTCAGTTGCATAGGCGCCTCCTCTCCAATCTTCGCAGTAGAACTTAACGCCTGAGCCTAACCCCTCTCCACTCCGGCGCGCAAGCGGGTACTCGACGGGGAGGAAGGACTGAAAATTCGTCGTCTCCTTCGTGATCCTTCGTGTCCGTGGTGGTTGATGGTCTTAGGGCCCCAGCCGATACCGGCCAAACCGCACCCATGCCAGACTGTATAATCGAGGATTCCGATGAGCTACCAGGTTCTGGCGCGCAAATACCGGCCGCAGAAATTCTCTGACGTTATCGGCCAGGAACACGTCACCCGCACCCTGCAAAACGCCATCGCGCAGGAGCGTATCGCCCACGGCTACATCTTCAGCGGACATCGCGGCATCGGCAAGACGACGGTCGCCCGCATCCTGGCCATGGCGCTGAACTGCCGTTCGTCGGACAAGCCGGTAGCCGAGCCCTGCGGTGTATGCGATTCCTGCACCGAGATTCGCAACGGCAACGCGGTCGACGTGATCGAAATTGACGCCGCCACCAATCGCGGCATTGACGAGATCCGCGAATTGCGCGAGGCCGCGCGCTACCGCCCGGCGCGCGATCGCTTCAAAATCTACATTCTCGACGAGGCCCACCAGATCACCGACGCCGCCTTCAATGCCCTGCTCAAAACGCTGGAAGAGCCTCCCAGCCACGTCATCTTCATGATGGCCACCACCCAGCCTGAAGATATTCCGCAGACCATCCGCTCCCGCTGCCAGCATTTCAGTTATCGCGCCATGAAGTTCGACGACATCATGGGTCAACTTCGCGACATCGTGGCTAAGGAAAAGATTCCAGCCGATGACGACGCCTTAGCCCTCCTAGCCGAAGCGGGCGACGGATCGATGCGCGATGCACTCTCCATCCTCGACCAGGCCATCGCCTCCACCGCCGACCACCTCACGCTCGATTCCGTTCGCAGTCTGATCGGCTCCGCCCCGGCAGGAGCGCTGGAAACGGTAATGCAGGCCGTCGCGGAAAGTTCCAGTGAAAAGATCCTTGTGCTGGTTGACGAACTGCTCGGCGAAGGCCACAGCCCCACGCATTTCGCGCGCCAACTGGTCCGCTTTCTGCGCAACGTCACCGTGGCCAAGATCGCCGGCAAAGACTCGCCATTGCTCCAGATTTCCTCCGATGAGCGCGCCCGCGTCAGCCGCATCGCCGATCTCTTCACCGAAGAAGACCTGGCCCGCCATCTCCAGATCGTGCTGCGCACCCACGCGGAACTCGGATACCGCCAGGAGCAGCGCTTCCACCTTGAACTGGGGTTGCTGAAAATGGCGCACGCGCAGCGTCTGCTGCCGATTGAGCAACTGTTGAGCGATGCGACGCCTGTTGCCCCGGCGCGGCCAGCCACCATTCCGCGCTTGACGACCGCGGTGGAAACCCGCCGCACCGAGCCTTTTACCCCGGCGCGATCAAGTTCCGTGTCGCCGTTCGCCGCCGACTCCGCGCGCAAAGGCACGCCCAAAGCGGAGGCATCGCCATCCGGTGCCGTGAGCGCGACCGGTGGATCAAGCGCCAATGTAGTCGTCATGGGATCAGCCGCGCCGGCAGTTGTCGAGATATCTCCGGACCCGCGTTCTGAACCGACCCTCACAGTAGAGACGGGCCTTGCCCCGTCTCAGGCCACCGCGGGGACCCTGCGCGATGCCGTTCTCAGCGCGCTGGGCAATCAGCCCATGCTCGTTTCCATCCTGGAAAACGCGGAGTGGATACTGGCAGGAAACTTGCTGACCGCAAAAGTGGCGGCGTCGAGCACGATGATCGAGATGTCCTTCACCGCCGAAGCGCGCCGCATCTCGAGCGCTGCCGCCAGTGGCGCGGCTGGAAAGCCGATCAAGATTCAGGTCGAGCCCGGTGGATCGGCGCAGCCGGCAGCCGCTCCCCGGCGAGCACCCAACGGAAGCGCGCGCAGCCGCGCCGAAAAAGATCCGATCGTACAACGCATGCAGGAAAGATTCGGTGCGGAAATCCGCACCGTGATCGATTATCGCGAGAAACAATAAGGAACCGCCGAGACGCCGAGGTCACCTGGACTTTCTTGGGCCTTGTCATCCCGAGCGTAGCGAGGGACCTGCAGTTCTCGGCGTATTCGGCGTCTCGACGGTGAAAAGGTTCTTATGTCCGGATTCAATTTGCAGGAACTGATGTCGCAAGCCAAACAGCAGTATGAAACGCTGCAGAAGAGAATGGAGCAGACCGTGGTCGAAGCCTCGGCCGGCGGCGGCACCGTCACCGTCAAAATGGATGGCCGCAAGCAGGTGCTGGCCATCGTGATAGATCCCGAAGCGGTCAAGGCCGGTGACGTAGAAATGCTGCAGGACCTGGTGATGGCCGCGCTCAACGAAGCCGGACGCAAAGTGGATCAGGCCATGCAATCCAGCCTGGGCGGAATGCTCGGCGGCCTCGGACTCGGGGGACTCTAAGATCATGTCTCGTTTTGCCGAACCGATGACCCGGCTCATCGACGAACTCAAAAAGCTGCCGGGAATCGGCAGCAAGAACGCGCAACGGCTGGCCTTTCATATTCTGCGTTCGAGCGAGGATGACGCCGAAGCCTTAGCCTCCGCCGTTCGCGACGTCAAGGCCAAGCTGCGTCTGTGCTCCATCTGCAACAACATCACCGACGTCGATCCCTGCGTCTACTGCAGCAGTCCCACCCGCAATCAGAAGCTCGTCTGCGTGGTGGAAGAACCGACCAACATTGCCGCCGTCGAGAAGACGCGGCATTTTAACGGCGTCTACCACGTCCTCCACGGCTCGATCTCGCCATTGCACGGTGTGGGACCCGAACAGTTGCGCATTGCAAATTTAATGACCCGAGTGGGCCGCGGCGAAATCGAAGAAGTCATCCTCGCCACTAATCCCACGGTCGAGGGTGAAGCCACCGCCACCTATCTCGCCCAGCAACTCAAGCGGCAAGGACTCCGCGTAACCCGCATCGCCATGGGCATTCCGGTAGGCAGCGACATCGAATACACCGACGAAGTCACCATGCTGAAGGCCATGGAAGGCCGGCGGGAAATGTAGAGTGCGCCTCCGGCCCTGGCAAACCAGGTTCCATACTCTGCCCCGTACCCTTCCAAGGGATTACCAAAGGGCACTACCTGAAGGACGTGCCTCCTCGTTATAATGGGCGCAACTCCAACATTTCCTTCGAGGGATCGACCTATGGGCCGTGTCTTCGGGTTTGCGCAACGAGTCGTTTTCTGTGCCGCCACGGTGCTTTTTATGGTGACGGGCACGTGTGTACGCGATGTGTCTGCGCAAGACACGCTCCCAATTCCCGCTTCGTCCACGCCGCGTTTTGGCGGCCCGCAGGATTGGAGCAACCGGCACGTCATCTACACCCGCAACGGCTCGATTGAGGACATGCTGAAGCTCCGCGACGATCCTCGCTTCACGCATAGCATTCTTCTGCATTACATGAGGGAGCACGGCAATCGTAGCGGACTGTCCGCAAATTCGGGGTTGAACGAAGCTGGGTTGGACGAAAATAGTTTGAGCGCAGACACCTCCGACGCCGACACGCAAGAGTTTGAGAGGCTAGATCCGCGGACACCGATCAGATTCCGACCCATTCCACCCTCCAGAAACAAAAACTCGAAGGTTGACTGGTCCGTCTCCCTGGGGCCGACCGCTGGCATGGCGATTGGCGAAAGCCCGGCAGTCTACACCTACAACTACGCAACGCCCAGTTGCAGCGACTTTATCGTGTACACGATTAACGCGGCCCCGTCGACAGCCGTGCCTGGGCAAGCCAACCTGGTCGGGTTGAGGAATCTCTACACCGCCGGCGACGGCTCCGGATTTTGCTCTGGCACCGGTCCCTCGTTTTTGTTTTCTTACGCGATCGGGTCGGGCGCCTCGCCGCTTTCGCCCGTGCTTTCGTCCGATGGGTCCAAGATTGCCTGGATCGAAAACAGGACTGCCACCGACTCTTACTTGCACGTTACGACATGGGTCGCCAACCAGGGCATCAGTGCCACGGACCCAATTGCCCCGACCGGTACGTTCTCCAATGGGGCCTGTACTCCCGCCGGCTCTTCCTGCGACGATGCCATCGAATACACCAACGCGACATATCCCGGATGTACCACCGCATATACCGCCGGAAACGGCCATTCCGACCTCTACGTTGACTATTCCAGCAATGCCGGCTTCATCAGCGCCAACAACGGACTTCTTTACCATATTAAGAATATCTTCAGCACTACAACCGCTCCCTCCGTCGATTTCTGCGTCCCCGTAAACGTGACTTTCGAAGGCGCACCTAGCTCAGCCATGAGTGGCCCGGTCTATGATCCTCTGCTCAAAGAGGTCTTCATCACCGACTCCGAAAATATCTACGCCTATAACGTGAACGCGGCATCCTTCACGGCCGCGGCCACGCCGTACACTTACGGAAATGCCGCAAGTGCATACAATTACCAGACGGGGCCGGGACCTTTACTTGACGCGTTTAACAAGTATCTCTACATCTTCTCCACCTACGACACGGCCGGCGGGACTTCCGTGACGCAGGTGCCCACCAGCCTGGCTTCCGGTGTTCGAGTTGCGCTCGGGAACAGAAGTACCAATACCAATCACATTCTGTTCTATGGAGCCTTCGATAACAACTATTACACCAACGGGCCGAAAAGCGCTGCGTCCACCCTATACAGTTGCGGCACCGACACGACTAGAACCGCGCAGGATCTCTTCGCGATTAGTTTCAACCCCGCCACCGGCTTGGCGAACACGACCCCCGCCATGTCCTCCAACAGAAACGTCAATCTAGGTGGGACGAGCAGCGGAGTCTGCTCGCCGATCACCGAGTTTTTTGATGGGAGCACGGACCGAATCTTCGTCGGCATGGGAATGCCGGGCGCTACGACTGGATCCAACGTAGTGACGATGTGGAATGTCACCAACCAACTCACCAGCGCCAGCGCCACGCCTGTGGCTTCCGCCACAGGCTACCTTGGCGGCACGAGTGGCATCTCCGCAGACAACAACGCCGTCGCGACAGCCCAGGCGCAGAGTATCTACTTCTCGACCGAGGCTGCTGGTTCCGCCGCTACTAATGTCACCGGAGCAGGTTACAACGTAAACGCCATCTACACCGATGGCCATGTTTGGTCGACGACCCCGACCGGCGGGTTTGATAACGACGGCAATGCTTACTCGTCATCTCAGCTCGGCACTACGGTGACCTGGAACGGTACCACGTTCACCTTCGGGGCGGCGAACGCGTTGGACGGCTGGGCGAACACAACCATAACGCTACCTGCGGGTTCGTTCAGCACGTTGGAAATTCTGGCCGCGGCAGTGAACGGCAACCAGGCCTCGCAGACGTTCACCGTCAACTACACAGACGGCACAAACACATCCTTCTCCCAGAGCATCAGCGACTGGTACACGGGGCCAGTACCCTACTCGGTGGAATCGATAGCCAAAACCATGACGTACGAGAATACCTATAACGGAGGCGAGCGAGTCCACGCGACCTATGTTTATGGTTACTCGTTCGCCATCAACGCAAACAAGACGGTAGCGAGCCTCACCTTGCCTGCCAACAGGAATGTAGTTGTTCTTGCCGCCGCCTTGTCTTCCAACTGCGGGGGCGCCGACTATTGCGCCGTAAAGCTGACGCAGACTGCGCTGAAGTAGCAAGCGGCGCGGCCGCGTTGGAGTTGGAACGGATTCAGCGTTGCTGTGACTGCGGGCCGGCTAGGAATTCTTAGGGTTAATTTTACAGGGCGTTCCGTGGCTATGAACTTTTCCACAACTCAACGCCTGCGTCTCAAACACTCGCTCGGACCGGAATGCGGGTTTTGCGTAGGGTCTTTTGGACTGCTTTTTCGGAGTCCGTCGCTTGTCTTCAAGTTCCACCGGATCCCCATTCGTCATTAAGCACTCACCCCGAAAACGCAGATTCATCCCCGCCGAACAGAACTCCCTCCGCTGCCGGGGATTATACAGTATCGTGGTCTTAGCCGAAAGATTGCAGTAGGCGCTCACCGGAGTTAAGGATTTGCCGAAAAAAGGTGTGCAACATTTTGAAGCACTCCAGCGTGAGCAATCATGGAACGGCTGGACCAGCCGAGCGAACCCATCAGCAAGCCAGCTTTACTTTCTTTAATTTACAAGAACAATCTAAGCAATTGCCCGAAATCCGGCACTGGCCCACCGCTTGCTCCCTCCATAACGTCTGTATCCTCGCTCCGTTTGAACCCTTTGCTGGCGCGAGATGCATAAGCGGACGCAAACCGCGCCCGCGTAGCTCTCCGAGCCAGCAGCGCCAGGCTGTGATGTAACCGCATCTCAACCGACGCTTCCGAAACCGGGCCCAACCGCCCGGTTTCACTTTTTCTGTAGAGACGGGGCTTGCCCGTCTCAGTCGCCACTAGTCTCCACCAGGAATCCGTTGGCTTCCTCTTCTCGTGCCACCAATCCTTCCGGCAGCCGACCCCGGTTGTACTCGGCCATGCGGTTCTTCCACTTGAGGAAGTCGGTAATGCTCTCGGGTTCAATGCGGATCTCCACCCGCCGCAAGCTCGCCAGCAGAAGATTCATCTCGTTCTCGAACCCGACCTCGGACCGCAGGTTCTTCGCCGACGCCTTCACCCGCTCGATCTCCCGCCCGCACACTTCCAGCAGTCCCCATCCCGAAGGGAGTTCCTCCATCCGTATCAAGGCCCGAGGCGCCAGATAATATCGCTCACAGCCGACTCCGGTCTCCGGATTCTGTCGAAAGGGCTTGTCGCGATCGGCCAGGAAATCCGCGCGCGACACCTTGCTCTCGATCAGCACCGAATGGCACGCCTTCTTCCAGCCAATCGCATCCGGCATTTCCCCGCTGACGCAGGCCTGCTCGCTAAGCACCACACCGCAGCGATAACGCCGCAGCCATCCGACCGCCATCGCAACTAATTTTGCATGAGTCACAGATAGAGCTTGGAAGCAGAACGCCGTCTTGAAAAGTGTCAGAGTAGCTACTAGCAGGTTGCGCAAAGGATCTGGCTTCGTATCAGGACATCGCTTTAGCGATGTCGCAAACCGCTTGCTAGCGATGGCCCCTTTAGGGGCTGGGGCAAACTCCGCAAAGCCCGCACCAGCACCGGACGCCGCAGCACCGTTTCCAGCAAATGTCGCGCCGCGGCGACCTCTTCCGCCGAACGATCGAGCGCCGAGTATCCCGCCGCCCGCACCACTACGAAGCGGTCTTGCAAGATAACTTCTAGCCGAGGCGCGTCTGCGCCCTCTCTACCGTTGCGCTTGTCGAGCGCGTTGGCCAGTCGCAAAATTCCGGCCAGTTGCATCGCCATCGGACGATCCGCAAGGTCCAGCAGTTGCGGGGTCTTGCCCTGCGGACGTGGCAGCGGCCCACGGTGATAGCGCGCTACTACCGCCGCCAATTCCAGCTCTCGAGCGCTCCAGCCCAGAGGCCGCGCCATCCCGCGAATCATCCGGTACGAAGTCTTTTCGTGATTTTTTGGACCCTTGGCTTTGCCGACATCATGCATCAGCGCCGCCGAATGCAACACCGCTCGCCAGTCGGGATTGAGATCCGGAGCCGCGCCGTTCCCGGTCCCAGCGGTCGTCGTCGCCAGTCCTGCATTCTTCAACCCGTCATACAGAAGGAGCGCGAGCTGGGTTACGCGCTCGGAATGCGCGAAATCGGGATCCAGATATCCGGCCCAAGTGCGAAGACGGCTCATCGCCGCGGCGCGCAACTGTGGGCCTGACGGCAACTCCGCCCGCCAGACGCGCCACAGCGACTCGCGTCCCACCATCTTCTCGCGATAGCGGTCGATTCTTTTGGCGCGCTCCTGGTTCAACTTCTCCCGCCAGCGGCCGCGGCTTTCCACGTCCGGAAAGGCGGCGATTTCGACCGCCATGGCCCACAGCACATCCAGATCGTGGACCTCTCCCAACAGGTCCTGCAGCTCTTTCAGATCGTCGCCCCACAACGCGTGCTGGCGCGGAAGAAAATTCTCCACCGTATAGCGGAAGCGTTTGATGCCGATGCGCAACGCGTGCCAGCTGACTTGCGACCGCGTCCGCAGAGCGCGCTTGTGCAGATCGTAAGCGGCGGTCCACTTTTCGAGCGCCAGATGCAGATAGACCACGCTCCCCGGACGCACCCGCGACCCGCGCTGCGGCAGGCTTCTCGCCCACTGCCGCCATTGCTTGCGGTCAAACTGCTGGAGATCTTTGAAAGCATGCTGCTTGCACTCGGCCTCGCGCGCATGCACGTAATCGAACAGCTTGACCGCGACGGGATCGCTGGCATCGCTCAGCTTCTCGATCCACTCCAGCATCACCTGCATGTCGCGCAGGTCGCCAAGCCCCTGGAAAAGTTTCTTCCCCGCCTTCTTCATGTCCTTCCATGAAGAATCGGGATCGATCGCCATCAATCCATCGGCCAGAGACCGGCAGCGTCGCAAAGCCACTCGGAGATCGTGTACCGGATCGGCCTCGAAACCCAGCGCCGCGCGATCGCACTCCACCAGCACGCGCTCCATCCAGGCGCGTAGCCCAAACTTCGGCTTATGGCTCGCAGGCTTTGGACTGGGCTTCAGAATCGGACTAGTTCCCACCGCGGCTCCTTCGCTTGACGGCAACCATTGTCGCCTCTTTCCGCGGAATCTTCTAGAGCAGTTGTCAGCTCTCAGATGTCAGCTCTCAGCTTTCAAACACCCTTCCCAATTTGTCATCCTGAGCGGAGCTGAGACTTCACGAAGTGAAGTCTCGGCGAAGTCGAAGGACCCCTGCAGCTCTTCACTGCATCAAGTGCGTCAGGGAATTCTCCTCGTCCATCGGCCTGGGGGTAGCCCCGACATCGCCGAGGGTAGAGCGGGAGAGTCCGAGAACGCTACTGACGCAGCGAGGATGCGAGTAGGACCGCCAGCGGCTTAGGCGGCGTTCGCACCCGCCCCTTGCAAAGTGCGCAAGGGACGGGTATCGGCGGAGTCGAAGGAGCCCTGCATCTCTTCACGGCCGGAGGATAGCTGCGTGCGGGATACCCACCCCGACCCGGCCAATTCTCCATAAATGTAAGCGCCGGTTTACAACGGTAATGATTTGACCTGTGTCCATGAGCAAAGCTCATCTTCCACTTGAAAAGCCAAAACCGGACTTGCATGAAGCGGATAGAACCGGCTCTCCGCACCGAACACTTCAAACAACTGCCCGGATGGCAGTTCGAACTTGACCGCGCCGTTGTTCTGATAGCAAACCGAAAGCCCCAAAACCTCGCTAAAGAAGTGTGCAGCCGATTTGAGGTTGGAACTCCGCACCCCTGCCCACGTGTACCCGAGCACGCGCATCGAAACTCCTTCAAAAAATCTCGGATGAAGAACCAACCGAAGTTTACCCCGTGCAGATTGGTTGGCGTAACCTCGCGATAAGACCCAATGACCGTGCTCGGTTTGCCAAGGACAGCTCGGTGCGCGCGAGTCGGCTGTTTGCGGCATCGAGGTGCTCTCAGATTGTCCACGCGCGCCCCGTAGTATCCCTAATGGTTCCGGGGGATTTGGTCGCAGACACTCCTCTTCGTTCAGGAGTAATCTTTTCAAGGTTGGTATTCAGGACAAGCAGGATGGTACGGACAGGAACACGATGAGTGACGCTAAACCATTTGGTGAGGGCCGAAGCGAATCCAGACGAAGCTCCCGTGTTCCTCTCAAGGTCTCGATCAAGGCTCAAGGTATTACGGAGCTTCTGATTTGCGAAGGCGAGACCATCATCGTCAATCTTCATGGAGCACTGATCTCAACTTCGGTCGCACTGAACCTGGGGATGAAGATCGAGATTGATGTCTATCTGACGGGCAAACATGCGAATGCCGAGGTCGTGTACGTCGATCCCGAGCGGCCGCTGCATTGCGGAATCGCGTTAGCTATACCACGGAACATTTGGGGAATATCACTGCCTCCGGAAGACTGGCACGGAGACGGTCTCGAATAATATCCTAGCCCTTAGTTGCTCAGAACTTTCTCTCGCTCCTCAGCATCCTGGAGTTGCTGGAGAGGCGACTTCGGCAGCGCAAACTCCAGCACCTCGTCGATGGTTTTCACGTAATGAGGAGTTAATCCCAGCAACTGCTCGGGGGTCAGGTCTTCCTCGACATTGGTTTTGTTGTCGGCGGGTAGAATCACATCGTGGACGCCGGCGCGTTTCGCGGCCAGCACTTTTTCCTTGATGCCGCCCACCGGCAGCACGTTCCCGCTCAGCGTGATTTCGCCGGTCATCGCGGTCAGCGGACGAACCTGCTTGCCCGACAGCAACGACACCAGCGCCGTCACAATCGTAACTCCCGCCGAAGGACCGTCTTTGGGGATCGCTCCCGCGGGCACGTGAATGTGGATGTCATGGTTGGCGAAGAACTCTTCGTCAATGCCCAGTTGCTTGGCGTTCGAACGCACCCAGCTCAATCCGGCCTGCATGGACTCGCGCATCACGTCCTGAATCTGGCCAGTGATGGTCAGTCCACCTTTGCCTTTCATCTGGTTGGCTTCGACGAACAACACGTCGCCGCCTGAAGGAGTCCACGCTAAACCGACGACCACGCCAGCGCGCTTGGTGCGCTCGGCAATTTCGCCCTCGCTGCGAATCTTGATGCCGCCCAGAAATCCTTGCACGACTTCTGGGGTGATCACCAGCTTCTCGGTCTTCCCTTCAGCGATGCGGCGCGCCTGCTTGCGGCAGATGGTGCCGATGGTGCGCTCCAGGTTGCGCACTCCTGCCTCGCGCGTATAGTGACGAATAATGTAGCTGACTGCCGCTTCCGGAAATTCAATCTGCTCTTTCGTGATGCCGTTTTCTTCGATCTGCCGAGGGATCAGGTACTGGAACGCAATGTGAACCTTTTCTTCCTCGGTGTATCCCTGTAACTCGATAATTTCCATGCGGTCGCGCAAGGGCTCGGCAATGGGATCGAGCATGTTCGCGGTGGTGATGAACAACACCTTGGAAAGATCGAACGTCACGTCCAGATAGTTGTCGCGGAAAGTCGCGTTCTGCTCCGGATCGAGCGCTTCCAGCAAGGCCGACGCGGGATCGCCGCGGAAATCGCGCCCCACCTTGTCAATTTCGTCGAGCATGAACACCGGGTCTTTGGTCTCGGCGCGGCGTATGCCTTGAATGATCTGCCCCGGTAACGCTCCGATGTAAGTGCGGCGGTGGCCGCGGATTTCCGCTTCGTCGTGCACCCCGCCTAGCGACAGACGCGTAAACTTGCGTCCCAGCGCGCGGGCGATGGATTTGCCCAGTGAAGTCTTGCCCACGCCTGGAGGTCCGACAAAGCACAGAATCGGCCCTTTCATGTTGGGCTTCAACCTGCGCACCGAAAGGTAGTCAAGGATGCGGTCTTTCACTTTCTGCAAGTCGTAGTGGTCGGTATCGAGAATCTCTTTCGCCTTCAGGATTTCAATTTCTCCCCCGGACGTTTTCGCCCAGGGCAGCACCGCCAGCCACTCGATATAGTTTCGCGTGACCGAGTAATCCGCGGCCATCGGCGACATGCGCACCAGGCGGCCCAGTTCCTTCAGCGCTTCTTTTTTCACATCGTCCGGCATGCCCGCGGATTCGATCTTCTGCTTCAGTTCCTCGGTGTCGCGCTGGCCTTCATCCTGCTCGCCCAGTTCTTTCTGGATCGCCTTCATCTGCTCGCGCAGGTAGTATTCGCGCTGCGTCTGCTGCACCCGATCCTGCACTTCCGACTGGATCTTGTTGCGCAGTTGCTGCACTTCCAGTTCTTTGGCGAGATGCTGATTGATTTTTTCCAGGCGCACGCGGACGTCGGTCGTCTCCAGCGTCTCCTGCTTATCCGCTGTTGATAGTGACGGCAGCGACGAGGCGATAAAGTCCACCAAGCGTCCCGGTTCTTCAATGTTCATCGCCACCGTGGAAAGCTCGTCGGAAAGCGTCGGCGAACCGGCCACGATCTGCTGGAACAACGTCAGTACATTGCGCTGCAGCGCTTCCACCTCGGAATCTTTGGGCGGAATCGTCTCTGGAATCGTGATCACCTGCGCGCGCATGAAAGGCGAAAGCTGCGCGAAATCCGCGAGCCGCACCCTTTCCAGTCCTTCAGCAAAAACGAACAGGCTCTGGTTGGGCATTTTGACGACTTTATGCACCACCGCCAGGGTTCCGATGGAGTACAGATCGGTCGGTTGCGGTGCGTCCACGCGCGCCTCGCGCTGCGCCACGACCACGATGGTCTTGTCCTCACCCAGCGAGTTGATCAGCTGCACCGAGCTTTCCCGGCCCACGGTCAGAGGCAATACCGCATGGGGAAAAAGGACCGTGTCGCGCACCGGCAAAATCGGCAGCGACCGCTCGGTGGTTTCGTAAGAGGTACGTTCGGAGGAATTCAGTTCGCTCATGCTTGTCCTTGAGTGACTTGCACTCAACCCTTGGATGAATTTGACCGTCAAAAAGATGCAAGCCGCTTGCTAGGCTGTTGGATTTTAGACCTTTTCCAGCATTTTGCAAGACTCAGAAGGGACTTGACCCACTCCGGTAACCGAGACTTGGAGACGTGCCTTCCCTCGGACACGTCCCCGCTGCAGACACCGTCAAATCGGTGGCTTCCTTGCGATCGAACTCTCGCGACCCACGCCTCCGCCTAAAATACGTGCTTCGCGCGGTCGCCTTTGAATATCAGCTCCTGCAGAACCCGTTCGTTCGCCGCATTCAGGGTGTAGGTCTTCTCACTCTTGTCGGCTTTCTCGGCCAACGGAACCAGCGTGCACTTGGCGCGCACTTCAACCGGCTTCTTGGTACCTAGCTGGGTGAACACCATGATGTGGTTCGAGCCTTCCATCACGTGCCGGATCTCATAGTTCCCCGACGGTAATAGGGTATCCGCCACCCGGACCTTCTCTGAAAAGTTCACTGTATAACTGTCTTGGATTCCCAGCTGATTCTCGGCGGCCGCAACCGCGCCCAGCATAAACACACAGATCAGAATAAGAATCCCCGCAAAAATCTGACGCATATATAAAGCCTCCTTGGCTTCGGGCCAGAACGGCCCACCTTCAGGCTAGAACGAAGGCGCGGTTCCCGCTGTGCATTACCTCACAGGCGATTGTGACGAAAGAACACCGCGCAAAAGGTCCCCTGGGACCTGGCCTTAAGACTTGCTCTCCGGATAAATTCCCAGCACTTTCACCAGTTCCGCCACCTCGCTCAGATGCCGGAGAGCGTTGCGCGAGGCTTCATCGTCGCCGCGCAGCAGATCCACAAAAAACACGTATTCCCACGGACGCCCGCGCATGGGCCGCGACTCGATCTTGCTCAGGCTGATATCGCGCAGCGCGAACACGCTGAGCGCCTTGAACAGCGCCCCCGGAATGTTCCTCACGCTGAACGCCAGCGACGTCTTATCCGCATCCCGTGCCGCCCGCGGCTTTCCCCGCTCGATCTTTCCTCGTTCGATCAGAAAAAAGCGCGTAAAGTTCTTCTTGTCATCCTCAATTCCGGCCTTCAGAATCTTCCCCGCATACACCTCAGCAGCCCGCCGGCTGGCAATGGCAGCCCCATCGCGCAGGCGCTCCGCGACAATATGCTTCACGCTTCCCGCCGTGTCGTAGAACGGCACCGGCTCCAGCTTGGGATTTTTCGCAAACAGGTCGCGGCACTGGTCGAGCGCGACCGGATGCGAGAAGACTCGCCGGACGTCTCGGAGCTTGGCGCCTGGCAGCGCGATCAGGTTATGCACAATGCGCAGCCGAAACTCGCGCACGATGTGCACGTCGCGTCCCAGCAATAAGTCAAAATGCTCGGCAACCGAACCGGCCAGCGAGTTCTCGATCGGGATCACCGCGCCGTCCACCGTTCCCCGCGTGACCCGGCCAAACACCTCGAGCGAACGCGCGCACGGCACCACCTTCGCCTGCGGCAACATCACCTCGGCGGCTTCGTGGCTGAAAGAACCGAGTTCTCCCTGGATGGCAATCTTCATCAAAACCCTTTCTGTAGGAACGGGGCTTGCCCCGTCTCAGTTTGCGGCAAGAGACGCGGCAAGGCGCGTCTCTACGGGATGTTCGCCTTGAACTCATCCCACCACTGCGCGCGCCAGATCTTTCACCATCACCAGAGCGTCCAGCTGGCCAGAATAGTAACCGGCAACCGTTTTTTCCACGAAGTACCCTTGCTGCTTGTAGAAACGGATTGCGGTCTCATTATTCACTGGCGTCTCCAGCGCCACCGCGCCCGCGCCCGCGCGCGCCAACTGCTCTTCCGCGGCTCGCATCAAAGCCGAGCCGACGCCCGCCCGCCGAGCATCCGCCACCACATCGATGGTAATGATGTGCCCACTCTTGCGCCCAGTCTCCGCGACGATGAAGCCGAGAACGCCGCGACCCCTCCCGCCTTCGGCTTCGGCCACCAGGGTAAACGACCCCGGCCGGTGCATATAGAAGGCCATTTCCGGTCGCGAGTAGGCCAGGTGCGGATCAAAGCACACCTGGTCAATCCGCCAGAGCGTTTCAAAATCGGTCTTCTCAAATTGTCGGATTCGAAACCGCACGCCGCCATTGTAGCGGGATTGGGGCGAGAGAGTAGCAGCTAACCGTCCGCACCCTTTTTTCTCCGTTTCCTCCCCTTGCGCAGTTGCATCCATTAGAAGTAGGATTTCTGCCAAGAGGCACCGTGGGGCGTTTCATTCTCATCGACGTGATCGTGGCGCTTACCCTCTCCGTCCTCTGGTATGCCTGGTTTGTCCGTTACAACCGGCGTCGAGCGGCAGGCGTGCTGCAGTGGGTTCAGGAGGCATGCCTGGGAAAAGGCCGCATCATGGACCTGCGATGGCAAGCCAGCAGTTCACGGCTGAAGGCCACCTTAAGTCTTTCCTCGCGCTGGTTTGAGGACGCCCACCTCACGATTCGCCTGTTGCCCCGCCCGCTCCCGGTGCAGTGGGCCTTGAGCCGCTGGCGCCAGCAACAAGAGACTCTCACTTTCGAAGCCGACATGGGGTTTCCCCCAGGCTTCCACCTCGACGTAATGCGTCATCGCTGGGCGGGCCACACGGAAGGGAAAAGTTCGGGGTCGAAAACCTCAACCGGCGCTCAGGCCTGGACCATCCACCGTCCCGGCCCTGTCATCCTCACCACCAAGGAAGACTGGCCCGCCGAACTCAGTCCGGTGGTCAATGCGCTGGCTTCATGGCGCGAGAAAGATTTCGTTGGCGTCCGATTTGACTCCACCTCGCCGCACTTCACCGCCACGGTGGCGTTGGAAAACCTCTCCGATCAGAAGGCCGCGGCCGCACTGCTTGGACTCTTCCGCGAACTGGCGGCCAGTTCCTCGGCCAGGCAGCACTAAGATGGCAACCCCAAAATTGGACAGGCGCGAGGATTCAGCGTAGGGTTGAATGTGAGTGAGCAGTTCCTCTCCTCTTTCAGGTCCCCTGAACTAAGTCAGTTCATCTGAAGTACCTTCCTCTTAGTCGGGCAGCACCCAGAAGGTCCCCTAATGAACGATTCCAAGACTCCCAAACAACCGAAGGCAAAGATTGTCGTCGGCCGGGAAAGCTCTCCGGGCAAGGTGGCGATAATGGCAGACCCGGTCCCAACACAAGACAGGATAAGAGTGCGGGCCTATGAGCTATACCAAAACCGTGGCCGTGAACCTAGCCGAGACGAACAGGACTGGCTTCGAGCCGAGCAGGAGATCCTCCAACGGAAGCGGTAAAGGAACCACATCCACCGCCACGTGTGTGCCTGCTGGAAGACTGGAGGGATAGCCATGAATTGCTCCATCTGCAAAGACCTGGAACGAACTCTTGAATTTAGGCGCAGCCAGTACCTCGAAGCCCGTTCGGGTGCATATTATCGGGTCACTACGGAGCTTGCCGCCTACAAGAACGTCGATATGGAACGTGCCAAGAGCGACTTGGAAGAGCATCAATTGGTGTGCATCCTCGCCGCCAAAGCGTGTCTGGACCACGGGCCTGCGGAATCGCAGAGCATGCCCGGAGTTTGCGCTATCCTCGGCTAGTTCTACCGCCACGCTCTTCGGGGTCGCCTACAATCACCCAGCGCGGCACCCCGCCCACGATGGCGCCGATGAGCAGCGCTCCCAAGAACGTATATTCTCCCTCAATCCACAAGAGGCCGGGCGCCACGTGCGACGAAGTCGCCACCATCAGCGCCGCGAATATCGCCAACCAAAGCGCCGCCGACACTTCGATACCGTGTGTCAACGTGCGCGAACCCAGCCACCGCAGCAGTCCCGCCACGCCGTAGGCAAACAGTATGCAGGCGCCCGCGCTCAGCAGATGCGGAGCCAGCATTCGCGCCAATGCTCGCGTCTGCGGATCGCTCAATCCCAGAGCCATCGCCCATCGTGGCCGGAACAGGTACTGGGAGTGCCAAACCATGCCCAACACCCACGCCGCCGCGCCGGCCAGCAAGACAGGCAAATGCACGACTCTTCGCGTTCGCCACGGAGCGTGGTCAGTGGAGCGCGCGGACTTGGCCTCGACCGCATCCGGAATGCACTCCTGCCCGCATCCGGCGCGTTCCGGCCAGCGCGTGCAATCAGCCAGTCGCAATTTCGGAGGACCGGCCAGGCCGCTCCACGCCGCCCGCAACGCATTGAACCGCACCGATACCGGCGCATGCGTCTCCGGACAGTTCACCGTCCGCCCCTCGCGATACGTGTGGAAGATCTGTTCGCCCCAAAGCGCCGGCAGCAACAGGATCAGACAAGCTCCAAACAGGAAGAGGAACAACCCGAACAGCAGCAGCATGACGTGCCTCCTTTCCTCGCACGAAGAATTCGTGCCAGGCGGAAGGATCTACCAAAGGTCCCACCCAAGATCGGGCGATCCCGAACTCGCGCATCCGACCTTCACCGGATGCTGCAATCAACTTAGTCGCGCCGCGACCTGCGCGCCGTGATGAGAATCACGGCAGTGCGTGACCCGCGCGCTCAAAATCCGGCCCGCGCAGAACCCAGATTTTAGGGGAAACGCAATCTTACAGCAGAATCGGCAGCGCCTGCCGCAGTAGGGCTGGGTATACGATTTCTTGTCGATTCCGTTATGCCAACGGCCTAGAATGATGGGTTAAGGTAAGGCAGAGGGAGCTTCTTCCCTATGGCCAGCCGAGTGGTAGGCCATGATTTGCGCGTCGGCCTTGAACTGGGCCACTACCGTGTCGTTGAGAAGCTAGGCGGTGGCGGCATGGGGATCGTCTACAAGGCTGAGGACACGCGGCTGCATCGCTCCGTCGCCCTCAAGTTCTTGCCAGATGAAGTTTCCCGCGACCCGCAAGCATTAGCCCGCTTTCAGCGCGAAGCCCAAGCTGCATCCGCACTGAATCACCCCAATATCTGCACGATTCACGACGTTGTCGAGCAGAACGGTCAGTCCTTCATCGTCATGGAGTTTCTGGATGGGCTGACGCTGAAGTACCGCATCGCCGGTCGTCCACTGGAAATTGAAAGCTTGTTGTCGCTCGGAATCGAGATCGCGGACGCTCTCGATGCGGCTCACGCTGCTGGCATCGTCCACCGCGACATAAAGCCAGCCAACATCTTCGTGACCAAGCGCGGGCACGCCAAGATTCTCGACTTCGGTTTGGCGAAAGTCGTGACTGCAACGAGTTCTGCCAGCCAAATCGCAGCGGCTAGCACCCAGACCGACTCAATGGACGAACAACACCTGACCAGTCCGGGGACGGCGTTGGGGACGGTGGCCTACATGTCCCCCGAGCAGGTACGAGGAAAGGAACTGGACGCGCGCACCGACTTGTTCTCGTTTGGCGCGGTGCTGTACGAGATGGCAACCGGAACTCTACCGTTTCGCGGTGACACCTCGGCGGTGATCTCCGAGGGAATCATGAACCGCGCACCTGCTCCACCAGTTCGGCTGAATCCCGACTTGCCGCCCAAGCTGGAAGAGATCATCAACAAAGCTCTGGAGAAAGATCGGAATCTGCGCTATCAGCACGCAGCGGAGATGCGAGCCGACCTGCAACGCCTGAAGCGAGACAGCGAGAGCGGACGGAGTGCGGTGGCAGAAGCTCCTGCGGCTCGGGTTGCGAAGCTCTGGGAGATTGCGCTTCCCGTCCTGCTTGTCGCCTTGTTGATCGTGGGCGGGCTTTACTATCGTTCGCACCAGCAGGGCCAGCGCCTGACCGACAAGGACACGATCGTCCTCTCCGACTTCGACAACAAGACGGGCGATGCGATCTTCGACGACATGCTGAAGCAGGGACTTTCGGTACAGCTTGAGCAGTCTCCTTTTCTCGCTCTCATTTCCGAACGCAAGGTGATTGACACCTTGAAGTTGATGGGACGGTCACCCGATGACCGTCTAACGGCGAACGTCACTCGCGAGGTCTGCGAGCGCACGGGCAGCAAGGCCATGCTGATCGGCTCGATTGCAGGGTTGGGCAGCCAGTATGTGATTGGCTTGAAGGCAGTGAACTGCAACACGGGCGACGTGCTGGCGGAAGCGCAGGAACCGGCGGCGGGCAAGGAAGCGGTGCTCAAGGCTCTGGACAATGCGGCGGTCAGTTTGCGCAGCAAGCTGGGCGAGTCGCTCAGTTCAGTGCAGAAATACGCCACGCCGGTGGAGGAAGCGACCACTCCATCTCTGGAAGCGCTGAAAGCCTACAGCCTGGGAGTAAGGACGTTCTATGCGAAAGGTTTCACAGCCGCTCTGCCTTTCTTCAAACGGGCGGTTGACTCTGATCCAAATTTTGCCATGGCCTACGTTCAGATGTCGAATGTCTTCTGGCTCAACGAAGTGGGCCGGGGAGTCGAGTATGCACGCAAGGCTTACGAGCTGCGGGAGAGGGTAAGCGAACGGGAACGGTTCGCCATCGATGGGAACTATTACGTGCTTGCGACGGGAGAGCTGGAGAAGGCGGCGCAGACCTTCGAACTGTGGCAGCAGACCTATCCAAGAGACGATTTGCCTTTCAGAATGCGGGGAGTCGTTTCCTACTACCTGGGAAACTGGGAAAAGGCATTGGAGGACGTTCGAGAGGCGCTGCGCTTGGATCAAAATAATGCGGCCAACTATCTCAACCTCGGACTCTTCTACATGAGCCTCAACCGGCTGGATGAAGCGGAGGCGGTGTTCAAGCAGGCGGAGGAGCGCAAACTGGAGAACGAGCTTCTGCCCTATGTCCGCTACCAGTTGGCTTTTCTGAAGGGCGATGCGGTGCAGATGGCGCAATTGGTTTCAGCCGCCATGGGCAAGCCGGGCGAAGAGGACATGCTGGCCATGCAAGCGGACACGGAAGGTTGGTACGGCAAGCTGAAGAACGCGCACGAGCTGACCGGGCGGGCGGTGGATTCCGCCCGGCGCAACGACGCCAAGGAGAGCGCTGCAACATATCAAGCAGCGGCAGCGCTGCGCGAAGTGGAATCGGGACGCCGGGAGCAGGCGAGTGCCGAGGCCAATGCGGCGTTGAATCTGGCCCCGAACCGCGATGTGCGGCCCATGGCTGCTCTGGCCCTGGCGCGGGCAGGCGATACGGCAGGGGCGGAGAAGCTGGCGGCCGAACTCGACAAGACCTTCCCGCTGAACACACTGGTTCAGAGGTATTGGCTGCCCACGATCCGGGCGGGGGTCGCTCTGGACCGCAAAGACCCGAAACGGGCAATCGAACTGTTGAAGGTGGCGAGCACGGTCGAGTTTGCCTCCCCAACGCACGTGGAGATATCACTGTGCCCCGCTTATTTGCGGGGAGAAGCCTATCTCATGCTCCACGACGGCAACGCGGCAGAGGCGGAATTTCAGAAATTCATTGACCACCGAGGAGCGGTGGTGAACTTTCCATGGGGCGCGCTGGCCCGCCTCGGTCTCGCTCGCGCGTACGCCATGCAGGGCGACACAGCCAAGGCCAAGGCGGCCTATCAGGATTTCCTCACCCTCTGGAAAGACGCCGACCCCGACATCCCCATCCTGAAAGCAGCCAAAGCCGAGTACGCGAAGCTGCAATAGCGGAGAAAGTCCTGCTCCTCACGCTGCCGTAGACCACGGGAACCAGGTGTCGCACGCTACTCTGGCTCCGCCACAAACCGATACCCCACTCCGCGCACCGTCTGCAGATGCTTGGGCTGCGATGGATCCTCTTCCATGTAGCGCCGCAAACGCACGATAAAATTGTCGATGGCGCGGGTGTCGGTATCTTCGCGCAATCCCCACACATCTTCGAGAATAGACTTGCGCGAGACCACCCGGCCTTCGCTGCGCACCAGATAGCGCAGCAGTTCGGCTTCCATCACAGTCAGATGGATGGTATTTCCCAGCGTGCGCAATTCCAGTTCCGCGAAGTCAATCGACTTGCCACAAAAATTGAAGGTGTCGCCGACAGAATCTCCCCGCTCGCCCACTCGGGCGGTCCCGGTCGCCCCAGCGCCGACGGGCGCCGCGTTTTTCATCCTAGCGTCTTTCATCCACACACTGCGTCGCAACAGGCTGTCCAGACGCGCGATTAGAATCGCCAGTTCGAACGGCTTGGGCAGGTAATCATCCGCACCCGCCGCGAACCCCTCCAGCACATCCTCGGGACGTCCGCGAGCTGTCAGCATCAGAATCGGCACATAATTCTTTTTCTCGCGCAGCAGCGCCGCAACCTCGAAGCCGCTCTTGCCTGGCAGCATCACATCGAGCAGTACGATGTCGAAGTGTTCCTTTCTTTCGACCAGTCTCTCCAGCGCCGTCTCGCCATCCCCGGCGACTTCCACGGCGTGTCCTTCGGCTTGCAGGTTGAAGCGCAAACCCTGCGCCAGATGAGCTTCGTCCTCCACAATCAGCACGCGGCTCATGGCAGCGCCACTTTCCGGGGCAAGTCTTTTCTGGGTAAGTCTTTTCTGGGTAACTCCAGGGTAACGGTCGTTCCCTTGCCTGCCCCTTCGCTTTGGGCGAATACCCGGCCGCCGTGATTGCGTACAATCGAACGCACGATAAACAATCCCAGTCCCGTGCCTTTCACCCGAGGACGCCCGCGCCGGCGGACGCGATAAAAGCGCTTGAAAATACGCTTGAGTTCGTCCTGGGGAATCCCCACGCCGCTATCGCGCACCCGCAGCACCAAGAGCTCTTCGTCCGGCACATCGAGTTCCACCGCAATGTGGACACCGTCGGGCGAGTACTTGACAGCGTTGTCGAGCAGGTTGGTGACGACGGTGTGCAGTTCATCGGGATCACCCAGCAGGCGTGCGCTGCCGGATGGCGGCAGAGATTCACGATAGTCGAGATCCTCGGGCGGTAAGTGGTGCCGCGTGCGCGCCAGTTCGACGCACTCGCGCACCAGGTTGTTGAAGTCCACAGGAATGCGCTGGCCGGACGCCTTCTTTTGAGCGACAGCACCCGCCTTCAGCACCTGTTCCACGGTGACCATGAGGCGCTCGGTATCGACCAGCATCAGCTGGTAGAACTCGCGGCGGCGGGCTTCATCGACCTCGCGGCGCTGCAGGGTTTCGAGATACAGACGGATGGAGGCGATCGGGGTTTTGAGTTCGTGGGTGATGGCATTGATGAAACTGTCGTGCTGCTCGTTGCGGCGAATCTCGCGGACCAGAAAGATGGTGTTCAGAACCAGTCCGGTGATGATGGCGCCGAAAAAGATGATGCCGAGAAAGACCTTGATGCCTTCGCGCCAGTTGAGGATGATCCAGCCGCTGCCGACAGCCACGGCAAGCGCGGCCAGGCACACGCCGAAGGTCAGGAAGAAAGCGATCGCTTTGCGCCGGCTGGATATCCGCACAGGAAGATTGTAGCGGGGCAGGGGGCAGGTGTCAGGTCTTAGGTCTTAGGGATCGGGGTCGGGGACGTCTTCAGAGGTTTTTGTGTCAGGGCGATGTCACACCAACTAGGCGAGCTACCTCGGACAGGCAGGCTCCACCATATAGACAGAATTGCAGGGCTTGCTACGCTTGCGTGAGTAGTTCGCGGGAAATTTGACCGCTGGTTGAGGGACTCCGTTCTTGTACAAGACAAAGGCGAGCTGATAGTCTCCATCGCCCTTCCCTTCGAAGCAAAACTTCCGCTCTGTTTTTTTATAAGAGACCTTTGTTCCAACCTGCGTCGTGCCCTCCTCCTCGCGTGTCTCGACAACGACTTTCTTCGAGTCGAGGATCGTCGTGCCATCCTTACGCCGGAGCTCTACGGTGATGTCATCGTCAAGGCCGTAGTCTGAGAGGCGGCCACAAATATCTCCCAAACACACCTGCACCGTGCCGCAGAGGCATGAAACCTTGTGCCGCGAGTATTTCAGAGTTGAACAATCTGCTCCGTGGTACGGAGTCTGGCAGACGACAAGAGGGTTAAGCAGGAACAACAGCGCTGTAGCGGTGAGCGAACTTTTCACGGTAAGCACTTTACGCCCAATCACCTCATGAATCCACGCTTACTGCGGTAATTTTCGCTCACACGAAGAAGGCTCCCGAAGCCGACCAACCCGGCCGATTCGAGAGCCTCTCCTGAGACCTGACACCTAACACCTGAGACCTGCTCTTCTAGTCGTTCCCCGCAGTCGCCGCCATCACCCCAGCCGCCTCTACGTCCCGCAGCAGAGCCGGCTTCGGCGGCAGGTTATCGAGCGTAACTTTGTACACGTGCCGTGCCAGTCCCAGTTTTTTCATCGCCCAGATGCCGTACCAGTTCATGTCGACCTCATACCACCGCAAGCCGTGACGGGCGGAAACCGGATGCGCATGATGATTGTTGTGCCAGCCTTCGCCAAAGGTCAGCACGGCCACTACAAAGTTGTTGGTGGAAAGATCTTTGGTCGCGAAACGCCGTGTTCCCCACAGGTGAGTGATTGAGTTCACCATCCAGGTGGAGTGCAGTCCGACCACCACGCGGGCGAACACTCCCCACAGCAGCCACGGCAATCCGCCAATGGCATAAAGAATGACGCCCAGAATGATGTTTCCCGTGTAGTGATACTTGGTCAGCCAGACGTGAACCTTGTCTTTGGTGAGGTCGGGGACATAACGGGCCAGGGTCGTGGTGTCGTGATGCATCGACTTGCCCATCAGGATCCATCCCATGTGCGACCACCACTTGCCATCGATCGGCGAGTGCGGATCGCCCTGCTCATCGGAAAATTGATGATGAATCCGGTGTGTCGCCACCCAGAAAATCGGACCGCCTTCGAGCGCCAGCGTCGCGCACCAGGTCAGGAAGTACTCCACCCACTTGGGAGTCCTGTAGCCGCGATGCGTGAGCAGGCGGTGATAACTCATCCCGATCCCGAGGCTGCCCGAAATCCACCATAAGAAACAGGCGACGAAGAATGCTTTCCAGGTAAAGAAAAATAGCGCCGCGATTGCGCCGATATGGAACAGACCCATGGCGATTGCCGTGCCCCAGTTGAATCCATCGCGGTTCGCCCGCTCTTTGCGGCTGCTGCCTTCTCCGGCATCGGTCATAGCCTGGCTCGCAGCTTCGCTCATGGTCTCGCGCACTGTCTGACTCATTAGTTTTATCTCCCCACACCTTTGGCTGAAGTCTGCCTTCGACAATAGCAAGAGTCGCGCCGAATACCGTGTAATACTTCTGTAATCCTCGCTGGCGGAAGGGGTTACGAGCGTAATCATCGGGTGATCGGATGATCGGGTCACCATGCGATCGAAGGCCAAATGCCCTGATTTTCGATGACCCGATCGCCCGATGGTTAGATGACCCGATACTTATGCGTGCACGTTCTCCCGCGGTAGAGTATCTTTAGCAGTTCAACCCGTGTTTCCGAACAGGAGGTGTGTGTTGAAGAAAGCTTTATTTGTGCTGCTCACGTTATTCGTTTTTATATTCGTCTTATGGGCACAGCAGGACCAGAAGGACCAGCCGCCTGCCCAGGCGCCCGCGCCCGAATCCAAGCCCGCTCCCGGGAACGCCACCAAGGCAAATCCGGTCAAGCCGACCCCGGAGTCGATCGCTAAGGGCAAGAAGATGTACGTCATTGACTGCGCCATGTGTCACGGCGACAAAGGCGATGGCAAGGGCGACATGGCGACCGACATGAAGAACGTCACCGATTTCACCAACCCGGACGCGATGAAAAACCGTACCGATGGCGACCTCTTCCAGGTGATCCGGCATGGCAAGGGCGAAATGCCCCCCGAAGGCGATCGCGCCAAGGATGACGACATCTGGAACCTGGTGAACTACGTTCGCTCGCTGGCGAAGAAGTAAAAGTAGTTGAGGCTCGTGTGGGGACGGGCGTTTCGCCCGTCCAAGCCGAGCAACCCTCGGTCGTTGTGGTCAATCACCGCAACTCAAAGCTTGTCGTCGCGACGCCCGACCTCAGAATTCAAACGCCACTCCCGCTGTCGGCGTGATGGGCAGCCCCTGCTCGGTTATGATGGTATTGTTTCCCCCCTCCTCAATAAAGCGCGGGTTGTAGTGATTCGTCAGGTTGAGCAATTCTCCGTACAGCGCCAGCTTCCACCCCCTGAAGGCCCAGTCCTTTTCCGCACGCAGATCCAGGCGCTGATAGTCGCCCAGCCGGGTCGCGTAATATCCGATCAGCTGCGGCGGATTCTTCGTGAGGTCAATATACCCACTGGGAACGGGGAACCCCGAGCCGTACATGAATTTCCCGCTGAGGTGAATCGACGGACTCAAACGATAGCTGGCAAATGCATTCACCGTGTGCAACTGATCCTCCAGCGTCGGGTAGTACGGGGTCAAGAAAGTAATCACTGGGCCGCCGGGCTGAGTTTGGTAGCCGAGGAGACTGTTGGTGCGAGCGTGGGTGTAGGTGTACCCGATCCAACCGGACAGCCGGTTGGCAGTCCGGCTCTGCAAAACGAACTGCGCGCCGCGTGAATAGTCCTGCCCGATATTGTGGAAGGCGAAGGGCGTGAAATTGGGACACCCGGCGTTAATCGCGTCCAAGCGCTGGTTCTGCCGATCAAAAAATGTGGCGCTGATCCGGGTACGATCCTCGATGCGGTGCTCGATGCCGGCACTGAAGTGGTTCGCGGTCTGCAAATACTCGAAATCCGGGAAACAAGTTTGCCCGCCAGATGAATAACCCACCGGAGAAGCAGGAAATTGAAACTGGTTGTACCGTCCCACTCCGAATTGCAAAGCCGTCGAATGGCTGACCTGCAGCGACGCCGATAACTGCGGTGAGACGGGGTGAATACTAAACTCGCTCGCTGTGTCGACCCGCACACTGCCGGCGAGGTGCAAGCGATTGCCGAAGAAACTAGAGGCCTGCTGCAGGTATCCATCATTCCGCCAGCCCGACCGAATCGTGCTCAAGTTCGAGGAGTCGAAACCGCCATTCACGTGGCGAGTGGTCCATCCGCCCTCCAACACCTGTTCCCTGCGCCAGGCCCACACCAGGGTGCTTCCCGCCACCCATTCGCGGTCGCGGTAGTCGTCGATTGGGTTATTGTCCACGTCCCACTCCTTGAGGGGACTCGACACGTAAGCGCCACGGGTTTCAACGAGCAAATGGGGATTCACAGTCCAGCGCCAGCCCACCCGTCCTAACATGACATCGTTGGTTCCCCGCTTGAACTCGCCAGGCTGCAGTTGGCTGGGAGCGTGGATCAAATTGGCCAGCGTGTGTCCTCCCAAGCCGTAGAAGGTCAACGTCTGGCTGGGAGTCAGATCGTAATTCAGCTTCAGATCAGCATCGTAGAACGAAACGTCAGTGAAGGTTTCATTCAGCCGGTTGCGCAGGAGATAACCGAGATAACTCTTCCGCGCCGAGGCCAGCCACGAGCCTCGCCGGCGGTGTCCCAGTTGCCCTTCGCCGAGCAGTTCGCTGTCGGCAAGACCGACGGAGACCCGAAAGATCGGGGCAGTGCGGCTCCCGTCGCGAGTCTGAATATCGAGGGCCGCTCCGACCGCATCGCCATACTTTTCCGGATAGGCCACCGGCAGGAGCTTGACGTCTTCGATGGTTTCGCTCGTCAACAGGCTCAAGGTTGCCCCTTCGGCAATATCTGAAATACCGTGAAAGGGCTGCGCAATCAGGATTCCATCAATGTAAGTGCTGACATCGGCGTACGGCGTTCCCATCACCGAAAACTGGGAGAAGAAATCGTTATTGCCGGCCGCCGAAACTCCTGGCAATGCCTGAACCGAGCGGAAGGGATCGTCGCCCAGCACGGTCGAGGTTTCGCGAAGTTCGGTGCTGGTCAGGTTCAGCTCGTTGATTGCCGGCGAATCCGGTCCTTGAAAGATGTCGCCTTTCACTTCGACCTGTTCCTTACGGACGTTGTCGGGAACCAGCGTAATGTCGAATTCCTTGGCCGCTTCGTCGGCCGACAGCGAGAAGTCGACGGTGATGAGGCGATAGCCAACCGCGTTCAGGCGCAGCGTGTAATGGCCGGCACTCAGCCCCGGAATGACGAAGCTGCCGTCATTCGTGGTGACGGCCGCAGCAATGGCTTCGCGTTGTCCATCGACGAGGACCGAGACCTGCACCCGTCCCAGTGGTTCTCCGCGATCGACGCTGACCACCTTGCCCCGGATTTCTGAACCGTGAACCAGAAGAGAGAAGGAGATTGAGGAGAAAAGAAGGATGAACGCGGCTCGACGACCGTGCATTGCGTCCTCGCAGGAGTATTTCAGGGCCGTCCAGCGGCCCACAGCCCTTAAGAACGCCCGAGGTCAGAAAACTTGTATGATGGCGGCGAAGGCGACTTAGACGTCCCACCTCAGTTTACGTCGCTGTACCCTTCACTTCCACCCCCGCCCATTTTTCCAGCAAAGTGAGCGTCGAAGCGTAGTCGAGATCCTGCTGACCTTCCTCGGCTGCAACGTCGTACACCTCTTCCACTGCTTCCAGTCCAGGCAAGCGCACGCGCGATTCCTTGGCGGCTTCGAGCGCCAGGCGCATATCTTTCAGCATCAACCGCAGCGGAAAATTGGGCGAGAAGTCTCGCTTCAGAATGAATGGGGCTTTGTAGTCCACCACTCCCGACCGCACCATGGACGCCAGTATCAGCGGCAACAGCTTTTCCACACTCACACCCAGCTTGGCCGCCAGCGTTAACGCTTCGGCGAAGCCTTCATAGATGAGCGCAATCTGCAGATTCATGACCAGCTTCGTGGCCTGTCCTTTGCTGGTTTCGCCCATGTGGAAGACTTGCTTCCCCATGGCCTGAAATAGCGGCTGCAAGCGAGCCAGCACGGATTCGTCTCCGCCCGCCATAAAGATCAGGCTGCCCGCTTCGGCGGCGATCTTCGAGCCGGTCACCGGAGCGTCCACATAGTCAACGCCGCGCGCCTTCACCCGCTCGGCAAAGCGGCGCGTGGCCGACGGAGAAATCGTGCTCGAGTCGGCGATGATCATACCCGCAGCCAGCGCCTGCTCCACGCCGCCCGGGCCAAACAGCACGGCCTCGACCGCTTTGGTGTCGGAAACGCACATCCACACCACTTCCACGCCCTGCGCTGCATCCGCCGGAGAGGTTGCGCTGTGCGCTCCTTCCACGTCCTTGCCGCCGGTTCGATTCCACACTGCAACCTCGTGTCCGGCTTTGACCAGATTGGCGGCCATAAACCGTCCCATAATCCCCAAACCTAAGAAAGCGACGCGCATTAGCGTTGGTTCCTCCGATAGTGTTTCGCGTGATCTTTGAATTAGATATGACCGGCAAAGTTGCGGTCAAGGAAATCAAGCAGAAAAAGGACGCAGCGAGGTGGAAGATCATCGACTTCGAAAGAATTGCATCGGGGCGAGACTAGCCGCTCAGTCCTTCTTTTTTGAACGCTATCTAAAGATTCAGCACTTCCGTGCGCCGTCGCCTCCATCCCGAGCATCAAAACATACTAGAACCAGACGCTGACAAAGCTGATAATAACTGAACAGACCGTATTTCCGCGGACTGAATCCGACGGATCGGATCGATGTTAAAGTCCTCATTAAAAAATTCCGCGTTGCGCAAGCGAGCCCGTCAGTTCACGCGCCTGGTGCGTCACTCCGCAGTCACGCCCCGCACGGGTGAGACTCACAAACCGCGACTGGTTTCGAACGGCGAGCTGGGCATCACCTTCATCGGACACTCCAGCTTCTTCCTGCAAATTGGCGGACAGAACGTAGTCATTGATCCCAACTTCGCGCGCTGGCTGTTCGTCCTCAAACGCCTGCGTCAACCGGGGTTGAACTTGCGTGACCTGCCCGCCACGGATGTTGTGCTGGTGACGCACGCGCACTTTGATCACCTGCATCGCCAGTCGCTGCGCACCATCGCGCGCCAGACCCGCCGACAGACCGGAACCGCGCCCACACTCGTCGTCCCTCATCATTTGTTCGACCTGGTCGACGATCTCGGCTTCGAAGAAATTATCGAACTCGAGTGGTGGAACACCTATCGCCACGGCGGGCTCGACATCACCCACGTTCCGTCGCGGCATTGGGGAGCTCGCATCATCAAAGACTCACACCGCGGCTACGGCGGATATGTGTTGCGCAGCGGCAAACACTCCGTCTACCACGCCGGAGACACCGCTTATTTCGCCGGCTTCCGCGACATTGGACGTCGTTTGTCGCCCGAACTCGCGCTCTTGCCCATCGGCGCCTACAACCCGCCGCAGTTCCGCAACGTCCACACCAGTCCCGCCGACGCCACTCAGGCTTTTCTCGATCTGAAGGCGCGCTGGATGGTACCCATGCACTACGGAACCTTCCGCCTTTCGCATGAACCCCTTGAAGAGCCTCTCCAGTTGCTGGAGCGCGCCGCGCGTAAGGCTGGCGTGAAAGACAAAGTGGTTGTGCTCGAGGAAGGCGTCACCCGCTTTTTCTGAAACATCTGCGTCCGAAAACCTGGTTGTATTACCATGGAGTTCACCCGAGGTTTTCCATGAAATTTGGCGTCATAATCTTTCCCGGTTCCAACTGCGATCACGATGCCTTCTGGACCGCCAAGCAAGTGGCGAAGCAGGAGGCAACGCTTCTCTGGCACGATTCGCACGACCTCGAGAATTGCGATGTGGTGATTGTGCCGGGAGGCTTCGCGTACGGCGACTATCTGCGCACCGGAGCCATCGCGAAGTTTTCGCCCGTGATGGAATCGGTCCGCAAGTTCGCCGCTGGAGGCGGGCTGGTGCTCGGCATCTGTAACGGCTTCCAGATCTTATGTGAGTCGGGATTGCTGCCCGGAGCTCTGATGCGCAACGTCGGCTTGAAATATGTCTGCAAGCCGGTGCGAGTGCGAGTCGAAAACAACGAGACGCCGTTTACCAACGCGTGCCGCAAGGGTGAAGTGCTGACCATACCCATTGGGCACATGGAAGGCAATTATTTTTGCGATGAGACGACACTCGCCGAACTGATGCGCGACAACCGCATCGTCTTCCGCTACTCGAACCCGCAAGGCGAAATCACTCCCGAAGCAAATCCCAACGGCTCGCTGGAAAATATCGCCGGAATCTGCAGCCCCGGACGCAACGTGCTCGGCATGATGCCGCATCCCGAGCGCGCCGCGGAACCTGAACTTGGCGGCATCGATGGCTGCAAGATCTTCGAGTCGCTGGTGGAAGCAGGGGTGGGTCTCAGGTCTTAGGTGTCAGGTCTCAGGAAAAGCAAAACCGAACAATTCCTCCGTGACGGGTATCACCGCGACAACTCTGCGGGTGGCTTAGTCTGGCGCCAAGGACTCCTATGTCCGAAAACTATCGGAACCTTTACATTGATCTGCAGGCATTTGAAAAGCTGGAATCAGGAACGCAAGAACTAGGTCGCATTCTGAACGGCCTGATCAATCGCTTCCAAGTCTCACCACAAAAAGCTTCGTGAGCAGCAAGGTTTGAGGTGTCAGGAGACCTTTGTTTTGCTTTTCCTGACACCTGAGACCTGCTCTAGTACGCCCAACGCAGTAGCGTCGCGCCAACCGTGAATCCTGCACCGACCGAAGCCAGCAGCACCAGGCTTCCTTTCTTGAGTTTGCCTTCCTGGCGCGCGGTTTCCATGGCCAGCGGAATCGTTCCGGCAGTGGTGTTGCCGAACTGCTCGATGTTGATGATTACGGCTTCGGGACGCATCTTCAGCCGATCGGCCGTCGCGGTGATGATGCGCTTGTTTGCCTGATGCGGGATGAAAGCGTCGATCTCGCTGCCCTTGATGTGGTTACGCTCGAGAATTTCTTCGCAGAGCGCTGCCATCTTGCGCACCGCGAATTTGAAGACCGCTGCCCCATCCTGATGAACGAAATGCATTTTCTTGTCGACGGTTTCTCGGGTCGACGGATTCAGGCTTCCGCCACCAGGCATATACAACGCGGCTCCGCCCGATCCATCCACTTCGTGCAGAAAATCAATCAGCCCGAGCGACTCGTCTTCCGCCGGTTCGAGCAGGACCGCTCCCGCTCCATCGCCAAAGATGACGCAGGTGGCGCGGTCGGTGTAGTCGATGATCGATGACATCACGTCGGCGCCGATCACCAGCACTTTCTTATGCGCGCCGCTGGCAACGAATTGTGCTCCAGCCTGCAACGCGTAAACGAACGCGGAACAAGCGGCTGAAACATCGAATCCCCAGATATTCTTCGCGCCGAGCTTGTGCTGGACCAGACAAGCGGTCGAGGGGAAAAACATGTCGGGCGTAACCGTCCCGACGATAATCGCGTCGAGATCGGAAGGGCCGATGCCGCGCTCAGCGAGCGCTTTCTTCGCCGCCTCTACGGCAAGATCGCTGGTTGCAACTCCTTTATCCACAAGATGACGTTCGCGAATGCCAACGCGTTCCATGATCCACTGATCGTTGGTGTCGACCAGCTTTTCGAGGTCGGCGTTGGTGAGAAGGCGGGGCGGAACGTAGGTACCGAGAGCGCTGATCTTAACGCGCTGAATCTGGGTCAATGAGGTCTCCTGGAATAAAAAGTGCGATGCAAAGAGAACTGACTATTTTCAACGATGGAGGCGAGAATGTAAAACCAGGTGTCAGGCGTCAGGTCTCAGGTGTCAGGAAAAACAAAATCGATCGAGATTTTCCTGACACCTGAGACCTGACACCTGCCTATTTCAGGCGCGCTGCCAGTTCCCCGAACAGCTGGCAATTCAAAACGCTCGCCTTCCCATGCCTTGAGCGACAAAACAATCCACAGGAACAACATGGCCAGCGAAGCCAGAATTCCAAAGAGAAGAAAAAGCATGGCGGCGGCAACATTCGAAAGCAGGAGCGCGGCAATGGTCAAAACGAAAAACACTCCCCAGAGCAACACGCTTTGCCAGGCATGGAAGCGGACAAAGCGGCTCTTGCGAAATGCCGGCAGCAATAAAATCACTGCGCCAGCGACCAAGGTGAGATAAGCGACAGCTGCTGCTGCCCGATCCGCAGGAGGAAGCGGGGTCATCGACCATCCGCATCCTGGACAGAACGCGGCGTTCGCGGGCATCACCGTTCCGCAATGCGGGCATTTCCGGGTGGCTTGCGCCGGGCTCGCCGCAGCGTTCGTCGTGTCATTCGGCGGAATATTCGTTGGGCTAGACAATTCGGCGTCCATTCGTCTTCTTGCGGCATTCTTCGCAAACACCGTAGATCTGAAAAGTGTGACGCGTGGTAACGTAACGGTGCTTGCGTCCCATCTCCTGCTCGATTTCTCCGACTTTCTCCGAGAAAAATTCGACTGACGCTCCACACTCGGTGCATACCATGTGGTGATGACTGCGGCGGTTGTACTGGTGTTCGTAGCGCGCGATGCCGTCGTGAAAAGCGACTTCGCTGGCCAGGCCGCAACCTGCCAGAAGCTTTAGCGTCCGGTAGACGGTGGTAAAGCCGATGCGCGGATCGGTTTTCTTGACCAACCGGTGCAACTCGTCAGTCGAAAGATGTTCACGAGTTTCCAGGAAGGTCCGCAGAATTGCGCTGCGCTGCTCGGTCTGTTTCAAGCCGACGCGTTTGAGATGCTGCAGGAAAATTCCTTCGGCTTCGCGGATGTTCTCCCGCGAGATGGTCGGCTGATCGTCGATTCGTTTCTGCAGCATGTCGGACGGCGCGGTCAAAGAAGATGATAAGGCACGCCGAGGGTTCCAGACATGATACTGGGCGGAGTGCGGGTGCGCCAATCGACTTAACCTTCTTCTCATCGGGGTTACTCAGTTCGATCAACTCGTTTATTCCTTCCACCTGCGTGTTTACCCCCAAGGAGGCATTTACTGGTTTTCTACCCCCCCTCCCCCACTTTTCCCGTAAAGTATTCAATAATAAGCACTTAGTTCCAAAGTATTCCAAAATAAGGACTTAGGTTGTCAAAGAGCTCTGAAAACGGGTTTGGGGCAGCTTCGAGGGCCGTCTTGGTCGACGGACCTTGAAGCTGCCCCAATCAGATAATCAATCGTTGCGCGCAATGGGTCTTAAGTCAAGGGATTTTGATCACGGATGGTTGTGACCGGGAAATGCATTCTGAAGGGCGTGCGGCGCACGCCCGCACATTTGCAAAAAACGCAACTGTGCGGGCACCCAGCCTCGGGACAGAGGTTAATGCATTATGAGAGAGCGGCCTCGTAAATATCTAGTCGAGGACTGTTGGGCGGCAGAAGGAAGCTAGGAAAAGCTGCTAAAGAATGGCACTGTACCTTGAGGGAAAGACTCCGTTGGACGCGAATGATCTTTCCCCCAAGGAGGCAACTGAATGAGTCGCGACATCAAGTATATCGGCATGGACGTGCACAAGGAAGCGACCGTAATCGCTGTGCTGAACTGCAGTGGCAAGCTGGTGATGGAGTCGATCGTGGAAACCAAAGCCAGCAGCATTCTGCAGTTCATCCACGGTCTGCGGGGCGAGTTGCATGTGACCTGGGAAGAAGGGACCTGGGCGGCTTGGCTGTACGATCTGCTGCAACCCCAGGTGACGCGAGTGCTGGTCTGCGATCCGCGGCGCAATGCCTTATTAAAGGAAGGCAACAAGAGCGACAAGATAGATGCTCGCAAGCTGGCCGACTTGTTACGCACGGGGATGTTGCGGCCGGTCTATCACGGGGAACACGGACTGCGGACGCTGCGCGAGTTGGGGCGCAGTTATCAGACCATCAGCCAAGATCTGAATCGAGTGATGAATCGGATCAAAGCTCTGTATCGCGGCTGGAGCATCCCTTGTGCAGGTACCCAGGTGTATGCTCCGCGTTATCGCGAGGAATGGTTAGGCAAGATCGAGCACGCGGGGGTGCGCCGGCGGGCCGAGCTACTCTATCAACAGTTGGATGGATTGCAGGCGTTGCGACGAACCCTGCGTCCTGAGTTATTGGCGGAGAGCCGGAAACATAAAGCCGCGAAACTACTACGTCAGATTCCCTGCATCGGTCCGATTCGAGCCGCCCGCTTAATCGCGTTGATGCAGACGCCGCACCGATTCCGCAGCAAGCGACAACTGTGGACCTATAGTGGGCTGGGCATTGAGACGCGCGACAGTGCGCAATACCGCTGGGTGGACGGACAACTGCAACGTACGAAAAAACCGCAACAGATTCGTGGACTCAATCGGAATCACAACCACGAAATGAAAGAGATCTTCAAAGGAGCCGCCACCCGAGCCAGCTGTGGTGTGGGTCCGTTGCGTGAGTTCTACGTGGCGTTGCTGGACAAAGGGATGAAGCCGGAGATGGCGCGTCTGACGTTAGCACGAAAGATCGCGGCCATTGCTTTGACACTTTGGAAGAAGGAGGAACGTTTCGACACCGAACAACTGAAGCCACAAGCAGCTTGAGCGTTGCACAGAACTCAGGTGGTCTCCCAGGTTTTCACGCCTCGGTGGTGACCCATCGGTTCTGGCGATGCTCGGGTTCGAGGGAGAGTATCCATGCACTCATTAGGCGCACGGGTGCTGCCATCAGCACCCAGTCTCCGGGTCAATCCTATGCCCCCTCGGATAACCCAAAAAAGCCATAGGCCTCGAGCCTCACATAGGATGATGGTTGGCACTTAAGCCAACGGTTGGCTTGCGCAGCTTCGCAACGAATGGTGTCGGGACCGCTGCATGAAACCACTCAAGGGAGATCAGCAACTGCGATCCGTATCCCTGTTGTGCTCTGTGTGCGCTCCAGGCGTTAGAACCCAAAATCCTCTCCACGAAGAAGAAGGGGCCTGGATGCAAGTAACGATCGAGGTCTCACGGAGAGGAGTGGAGAAGTGTTTTTGCTTGACACCCTCTCTCATAGGATGAGTGATAACGCGATTTATCAACAGCTACAGCCAATCTGCCCCTGCGCAATTTTTCTTCGCCGCCGCAGTCGAACAGGAGTATGATTCCGGCCGTAAACTCTTCCGCCTCTCCGAAGAGCAGTCCCCGCCCGTTGAGAAGCAGCACCCCCTGAGGCGAAAGCCCTCGCATTCTCGGGAAGCGCGTCCTTTATGAGAAGGGTTTGCTCCATTCTCGTTCTTTTCGTGCTTTTGGTCTTCGGCGCGTCTCTGGTTGTTCCGGCAGAAGATGTACCGGAGACCGCGTACGACGAGTCAGAGGGACTGTCTTACGAGGGCACTCCTGTCGTCTCCATCCCCGTGCTCGAAACCGTCGAGCAAGCACCAGTGGTACGGCCCCGCGCTTCTCGGTTCCGCCTCGGTTCCCTAAGAAGGCCTGGCGCGCAGCATTTTGGCCACGTGACGGGCTGGGCCTATCCCATCTCCGATTGCCTCAACATTCTCGATCGCTCGCTTCGCTGTTAGAAATCCCAAAACGTACCGTCAATTCCTTCGCCTTTCCGAAGAGCGGTTCCCGCTACGTTGAGACACAGCACCCCCAGAGGCGAGGGGCCTAAATTCTCGGGAAACGCATTTTCCACCCGACAAATCGCTACAGATGATAAGGAGGAACCCTTATGCATATTCTTCGCATCGCGCTCTTGAGCATGTTGGCCATTGGAGTTGCGATCGCCCAGACCGCGCCCTTTAATATTTCCGAGTGCAAACAACTCGTTCCAGTGCGGATAAAGCCGATCGGCCACCCGATTTGGATGCCAGTAGATTTCCACGTGTTCACCGCTGCCATGGGGACCGCCGACGACAACTACGCCGAGTTCGGGCAGAACCAGACCAACCTCTTATACCCGCTCAGGCACCAGTCGTGCCCCGAGTTAGGTATCGGACCCGGCGCTCCCCACCAACCCCCCTACCTCAAGGAAATGGAAGCTGGTCTCGATATCATGAACTTTAAGGACTCGCCAGTCTTCCACGTGCGCGACTTTTCTCCACCGAACGGTGTGTGGGCGGTGTGGATGACGGTGCCCGCGCCTGGGACGACCGGCTCCTCACCCGACTTCAAATCGGGCCCGATCATCCCCAATACGCTCTTTCCAATCCACGTGGCGGGAGAGACCTACCGCAACAACCAGCTCTGGAACCCGTATCTCGGGACCTTTGACGTGCCGCCGCTCACACCGCAACTGAGCTGTCCTTTCAATGTGGATGGGCACAGCCACTTCCCTATTTTTAACGCAGACAACTCGAGTTTTGGACCTGGCGGTCCCATCACCGGATACTACCAGTTCCGCATTACGATGATGGATGTGACCGGGAATGGGTGGTTCATCACCGTAGGCTTCACGGTCCAAAAGTAAAGTGATGGTCCTTGATCTCTGATTGGGGCCAGTCTTTCCGTTTCGGAAGAGCAATGCTATGCCGCCCGATGTCTGGGCGGCTTTTCTTTTGCATTACTCGGAAGGTGGGAGCGGTAACTGTCGAAACCAGGCGTGGGTGTTGAAAAAGTCACGTCGATTAGCAGGATGAAATTGGGCAGAAGCATGTTAGAAGAAAGTGATCCTGCCCATGCTCTGGTTGATTCTCATCGTTGGAGGCCTGCTGATCATGATGGGGCAACACGACCGTTCCGAAGCGCTGTTCTATTACTTCCGCCTGGAAGACCAGGTTCCTGAGACTCATCTGCTACGGCTCATCGAAAAACACATCAGCTTTGCCTTCGTGCGGGAGAAGCTGAGAGCAAGTTACAGCGATACCGGCCGGCCGTCGATTGATCCCGAGCTTCTGCTGCGCATCCTGCTGATCGGCTACTTGTACGGCATCACCAGCGAACGGAAGCTGGTGGAGGAACTGCGCATGCACCTGGCATGGCGCTGGTTCACCGGTCTGGGCTTCGATCAGGAGATTCCGCATCACTCCACGTTCTCGAAAAACCGGCATGGACGGTTTCAGGAATCGAAGTTGTTCGAGGAACTGTTTGAGCAGATCGTGAAGCAGTGTGTGGAAGTGGGCTTGGTGCAGGGCAAGCACCTGTCGGTCGATGGCAGCTTCGTGGAGGCGAATGCGGCCAAAGAGAGCCGGATTCCACGGGAGCAGTTAGCGGAAGCGGCACAGGTTCATCACACCGTGCGGCAGTATCTGCGGGAAGTGGAAGAGCAGAATCCGGTGGAGGAGCCGGTGCATGAACAGGACCAGGTTTCGACCACCGATCCCGATTCTACCTACGCCACCAAGGGCGGCACACCGGCGCGGCTGGGATACTACGACAACTATCTGGTGGACAATCACAGTTGTGTGATCGTGGGAGTGCAAGCTACGGCGGCGCGCATGAGCCAGGAAACCGTGGCCGCGCAAGACATGCTCACCCGTTTCACTCAGTGGCAAGGACGAGAGCCGGAATCGGTGGCGGCCGATACGACCTATGGGAACGGCGAGTTCTTGCAATGGCTAGCCGACCGGAGCATCACTCCCTACATGCGGACCCGCGACAGTATCCACCGCAAGAGGAGCCCATTCTTTGGCCCCGATCATTTCACGTACGAACCGGAAAACAATCGCTATATATGCCCCGCCGGCCAGTTCCTCAACTACGGTGGCCGAGTTTATCGCAATCGAGCCTTCAACTACATCGGGACACGCAAAAAGTGTGGCCCGTGCTCGCTCCGACCCCAATGCACCAGCGCTGCCTTCCGGAGCCTGATCATCCATCAGAACGAACCAGCCCGACAACGTGCGCGGGAGTTGGTCAACACGCCAGAGTTCGCCAAAGCACAACGGCAGAGAAAGAAAGTAGAGGCCTTATTTGCAGAACTGAAGAATCAGATCGGGTTGCGGCGCTTGCGTCTGCGGAGACTCAGGTTCGTGCGCGAGCAGTTCTTCCTGGCAGCGGTAGCTCAGAACATCAAGCGACTGGTGCGCTTCCTCAGTCAGCCGACAACATCGGTTCTGCCGGCTACCACTTAGTCGAACGGAGACAAAAAATCCGGCGACGGCATGCTCGCAGATGAAAAGCCGTTCAGTTGAGGGACTTTTTCAACACCCACAGGCGATTACACTCATCCTATGAGAGAGGGTGTCAAGCAAAAACACTTCTCCACTCCTCTCCGTGAGACCTCGATCGTTACTTGCATCCAGGCCCCTTCTTCTTCGTGGAGAGGATTTTGGGTTCTAACGCCTGGAGCGCACACAGAGCACAACAGGGATACGGATCGCAGTTGCTGATCTCCCTTGAGTGGTTTCATGCAGCGGTCCCGACACCATTCGTTGCGAAGCTGCGCAAGCCAACCGTTGGCTTAAGTGCCAACCATCATCCTATGTGAGGCTCGAGGCCTATGGCTTTTTTGGGTTATCCGAGGGGGCATAGGATTGACCCGGAGACTGGGTGCTGATGGCAGCACCCGTGCGCCTAATGAGTGCATGGATACTCTCCCTCGAACCCGAGCATCGCCAGAACCGATGGGTCACCACCGAGGCGTGAAAACCTGGGAGACCACCTGAGTTCTGTGCAACGCTCAAGCTGCTTGTGGCTTCAGTTGTTCGGTGTCGAAACGTTCCTCCTTCTTCCAAAGTGTCAAAGCAATGGCCGCGATCTTTCGTGCTAACGTCAGACGCGCCATCTCCGGCTTCATCCCTTTGTCCAGCAACGCCACGTAGAACTCACGCAACGGACCCACACCACAGCTGGCTCGGGTGGCGGCTCCTTTGAAGATCTCTTTCATTTCGTGGTTGTGATTCCGATTGAGTCCACGAATCTGTTGCGGTTTTTTCGTACGTTGCAGTTGTCCGTCCACCCAGCGGTATTGCGCACTGTCGCGCGTCTCAATGCCCAGCCCACTATAGGTCCACAGTTGTCGCTTGCTGCGGAATCGGTGCGGCGTCTGCATCAACGCGATTAAGCGGGCGGCTCGAATCGGACCGATGCAGGGAATCTGACGTAGTAGTTTCGCGGCTTTATGTTTCCGGCTCTCCGCCAATAACTCAGGACGCAGGGTTCGTCGCAACGCCTGCAATCCATCCAACTGTTGATAGAGTAGCTCGGCCCGCCGGCGCACCCCCGCGTGCTCGATCTTGCCTAACCATTCCTCGCGATAACGCGGAGCATACACCTGGGTACCTGCACAAGGGATGCTCCAGCCGCGATACAGAGCTTTGATCCGATTCATCACTCGATTCAGATCTTGGCTGATGGTCTGATAACTGCGCCCCAACTCGCGCAGCGTCCGCAGTCCGTGTTCCCCGTGATAGACCGGCCGCAACATCCCCGTGCGTAACAAGTCGGCCAGCTTGCGAGCATCTATCTTGTCGCTCTTGTTGCCTTCCTTTAATAAGGCATTGCGCCGCGGATCGCAGACCAGCACTCGCGTCACCTGGGGTTGCAGCAGATCGTACAGCCAAGCCGCCCAGGTCCCTTCTTCCCAGGTCACATGCAACTCGCCCCGCAGACCGTGGATGAACTGCAGAATGCTGCTGGCTTTGGTTTCCACGATCGACTCCATCACCAGCTTGCCACTGCAGTTCAGCACAGCGATTACGGTCGCTTCCTTGTGCACGTCCATGCCGATATACTTGATGTCGCGACTCATTCAGTTGCCTCCTTGGGGGAAAGATCATTCGCGTCCAACGGAGTCTTTCCCTCAAGGTACAGTGCCATTCTTTAGCAGCTTTTCCTAGCTTCCTTCTGCCGCCCAACAGTCCTCGACTAGATATTTACGAGGCCGCTCTCTCATAATGCATTGAGAATTGCTGCACCTCCCCGCTCCACCGGCACGCGCCCACGACCCACCTGAGTTGGGAGGGGGTGAGCTTTCCCGTTCGTATAGCTAACCCCGGCATGCTGTTGTCAGGCGAGAGGAGCGCCCCTACAATCTTTCATTAATGTCTGCTACTGCATCCCTGCCTGAAGTCCGCCGGCGCGATCCCGCGCTTCGGATCCTGTCCTATGCCGTCCGCGGGCTGCTGATCGCGGTCCTCGTCGGCGTCTGGTGGCTCTATGGGATCGCCCACTCGGCTCTGCCGCAACTGGAGGGCAGGGTTGCGGTGCCTGGGATTTCGTCCAAGGTGCGGGTGGTGCGCGATGAACACGGTGTGCCCACGATTGAGGCGGCCACGCTCGAAGATTTGTTTTTTGCCCAGGGGTACGTGACCGCGCAGGACCGGCTGTGGCAGATGGATATCCTGCGGCGGGCTGCTGCTGGAGAGCTTTCGGAAGTGATCGGCGCAGACACGGTGAAGATGGACCGCGAGCAGCGGATTCTGGGGCTGCGGCTGGCGGCGGAAGCGGCGGAGAAAAATATCTCCGCGCGCGACCGGGGTTATTTTGACGCTTACGCTCGCGGAGTGAATGCGTTTCTGGAATCGCATCGCGACCGGCTTTCGCTGGAATTCCGGGTGCTGAAGTACACGCCCCGGCCCTGGACGGTGACTGATTCCCTGCTGGTGGGGGCGCGCATGGTGCAGGATTTGAATCACTACAGCTACCGGCGTGCGCTCGAACGCGAGAAGATTCTGGCTAAGCTTGGGCCGGAGCTGACGGCGGACCTGTATGTGAATTCTTCCTGGCGGGACCGTCCTCCGGGCGAGGTGCGGCGGTTGGAAGACGTACCCGCGGTCAAGGGCGGCGATCAGGATGAGGAGGACGACGAAGAGGTCGATCCGGAGGGTGGGAACAGCCGGCTGATTTCCGGGGTGGCTTCGGGACGCCACCCTCAGGGGCTAAAGCCCACATTTTTCCAGGGTCTGAGCGGCACCCTTCGACTTCGCTCAGGGCAGGCTCTTAAAGCCGTGCCCTTCCCTTTCTTGCTCGTGCATCATGCAGGGGCGGCCCGAGACGGGGCAAGCCCCGTCTCTACACGACATTCTTCCACAGCGTACGACGCCGTGCCCTTCCCAGCCGCCGAAGAAGTCGATACGTACCGAGCGGGGTCGAACAACTGGGTGGTTTCCGGGCAGCATACGGTTTCGGGGAAGCCGCTGTTGTCGAACGATATGCACCTTGACCACCAGATGCCCAACCTGTGGTTTGAAGCGCATTTAAGAACGACTGGCGGCAACTTCGACGTCGCGGGAGTTACGCTGCCGGGGGTTCCATTCGTCATTGTCGGGCACAACCAGCACATCGGCTGGGGATTCACCAACGTGGGGCCGACGGTGGAAGACGACTTCATCGAGGAGTTCAATGCCGAGGGGCAGTACAAAACTCCGGCAGGATGGGTGGAACCACAGCACCGTCAGGAAACGATCCACGTCAAAGGCAAGCCGGATGTGACGCTCGACGTGGTGACCACGCGGCATGGACCGGTCATTGATGACTTACTTCCGACGGAATTAATTCCGGGAGAGACACGCAAGATTGCCTTGCGCTGGACGTTGCAGGACGGCGTGGGACAGGTTTTCTTCGACGTGAACTCGGCGCAGAACTGGGATGAGTTTCGCAAGGCTTTCTCGAATTTTGGGGCGCCGGGACAAAACGTAATGTACGCGGATGTGGATGGTCACATCGGTTATCAGGCGACCGGGCGAGTGCCGATCCGGGCAGCGGGCGATGGCAGCCTGCCGGTAAACGGCAGCGATGACGCGCACGAGTGGAAAGGCTGGATTCCTTTCGACGAGATGCCGCATGTTTATGATCCACCGGCGGGAATTCTGGCGACCGCCAACGGGCGGATTACGCCAGACGGCCACAAGTATTCGATCAGCACGGAATGGGACGCGCCTTGGCGAACGGATCGCATCTATCGCGTGCTGGAGTCGGGCAAGAAATTTGCGCCTGCGGATATGCTGGCGCTCGAGATGGATGTCGCTTCGACCTACGACCGGTTCTGCGCCGACAAGTTCGTGTATGCGGTCGATCACGCGGCGAATGCCTCCGACCGGGCGAAGCGGGCGGCGGACATTTTGCGGGACTGGGATGGACGCATGTCGGCCGATTCGGCGGCGCCGACGATTGAGACCAAGGCTCGCCAGGAACTGGCTCGGTTGCTGCTGGAGCCAAAGCTGGGCGCCGCGGCGAAGAGTCCGAGTTCAGACCCAGCGTCCGGCGCGTTCAGTTGGAAGAGCTATCGCTGGGGTATGGGCTCGGTCTGGCTGGAAAACGTGCTCACCAAGCAGCCGGCGCGCTGGCTGCCGCCGGGATATTCAGATTACGGAAATCTGCTGACGGCAGCGGTTGAGAACGCGGTGAAGCAGACGGAAGTCCCTGCGGACCTCGGTCAATGGAAGTGGGGGAAGAATAATCCGGTTGAAATCGAACATCCTGTGCTCAGCCAGCTTCCGATAATTGGACGATTTACGGGACCGGGACTGCATCCCGTGAGCGGGAGTTCGTACACGGTGAAGGCGACGGGCCGGGAGTTTGGGCCTTCCGAACGGCTGACGTGGAATTTCGCCAATTTTGACGAAAGCACGCTGAACCTGGTGACGGGAGAGAGTGGAATATTCCTCAGTCCGTACTACATGGATCAGTGGGCGGCGTGGTACGGAGGGTCGACCTTCGTGTTTCCGTTCTCCCGGGCCGCGGTCGAGCGGCACCGGGCACATGAGATGACGCTGGAGCCGCGGTAGGCTGTTCGTCGTTCGTCGTTCGCGGTTCGCTCTTCGCCATTCGAAGCAAGAATCAACGGTCTTGCGAAAAGCGAATAGCGAACGACGGACAGCGCTCTAGAAATCAACTGTCTTGACGTCTACGAACTGGCCGATGAGGTTGGTGACCTGACCGGGGTTATTCGGATCGTTCGGGTTGTATTCCAAGGCATCGATCGTGTCGTCGTAGATATTGAGCGCGAAGTTCTGGACCACATACACGACGTTGCGGGTAGCGATAGGCTGGATGCCGGTTACGTCTCCACTCGCGGGAGGAATTAAAACGCTACCGGGAAGAACACTGCCCACCTTGGTGGCCGGCAGGGTGTTGTAAATGGAAAGGCAGCCACGGGTCTCGGTGGCGGTGGAGATCTCGGTGCAGGAGCGCGCGCCGATGAAGAGCTGTCCGTTAGCCCCGAGGGCGATGCGGTTGTGGTATCCGTCGGTGATAACGATCCCGGAATTCGTCACCGTCAGGGTTGACAGGTCAACGATGGTGAGCAGCCCGCACGTGGTTGCTGCAGTCGTCTGGCCCGTACAGGGCTGTGACGGCGTTCCTCCAGAATATGGCGTGCCTGCCAGGTACATGGTCGAACCGTTGACCAAGGCTACGCTGGAGGCGGGCACGGGGACTGGGGCGCAAACGCCGTCGGGCAGACACTGGGCCGGCGTCATCTCGAGTTTCTGAACGCTGGCCTGTTGTCCACCACACTCGGCGCCGCAATTAATGACGTAAGCGGTACTGTCGTCGCTACTGAAGAAGGCCGCGACCGGACGGTCGAAACCACCCACCAGGGTCACGGCATTCGCAATCCCGATATTCGACGGCGTGATCACCGCTATCGAGTTGGAGTTATCGCTGAAAGCAAGAATCCGATTGCCACTATTATCGATGGAGAGATAGCGAACCGAGGCCACCTCGACCTGTCCCGTGAGGTTACCGCTGCTGAGAGAGATCACTCCCATGATCCCGGGAGACTGACCGACCACGGGCGCGGTCGGGACGGCAACATAGACGCTGGAGCTATCCGGCGAAACCACGAAGCTCTCGGTCATGCCGGGCAAGGTCAATTTATTCGCAACGGTTTCGGCGGCATTGTTGACGAGGCTGAGCTGGTTGTCTGAAAATTGCGTGCCATTACCGCTGAAGACTACGGTCTGGGCGCGGTTGGGTGTGACCACCATCATTCCCGGAGTATTGCCGGCAGAAATCGGGGAGATGATGGGGCGCACATCGGTGACCGCGTTGACGATGAAGATGCCTGCGGCTCCGCTTCCCGAGCTTACGTTATTGGTGATGAAGGCTCGGTACTTGAGGCCGCTGGTTTGCGTACCGCCGGAGGGAGCATTGGCTCCGCAGCTCAGCCACACCAGACTGGCGGGTAGCAGGAATATCAGAAGAATCAGGGCTTTTTTCAAACCTGGGACTCCAACCTCATGCCGGATAATCACTTGGATGCAAGAACAAGGATTATAGCAAAGGAAGAAATGGGTAGGAGGGGGCGTCTGGGGAACGAGGGCTCGCCTACATAAGATCCGAGGGTTTGAGCTTCCGCCGTGCGCCGTGGCGGATGTGGAGCACCTCAACTCGCTTCTGTTTCTCGATTACCCGGTAGATCACGCGATAAACATGAGGCTTGTGGCCGTACAGCAAGTGCCTCAACTTACCCCTCTTACGCGTTATTGGGCAGCGGTTCGGCTGCTGCTCCAGACTGAGAATGGCCTCTTTGATCCCCAAATACCATTCCCTGGCCGCATCCGAATGCTCGGCATTGACTTGGCGGTACAGTCGGGCAAGGTCGTCCTCAGCATGGCGAGTAGTGCTAACGAGATATGCCATGTTTGGCTTCAAACTCGGCGAAAAACTCCCTTGCCGGCCGTGTCCTCCCTTGTTTCACATCTTCCAGACCCTGACGGATAGCCTCCTCTTCATCGGCGCTGGCTGCGATGTCGAGCAGGCGCTGATAAGCTTTGGCGTCCTGCACGACAGCCGCTGCCTTCCCGTTCACGGTAAGCACCACAGGGCGCTTGCTTTTCTTAAGCTGTTTCAGGAAGTTGCCGGATTGGCGGCGAAAGGTCGTTAGCGACTGAATGTCTTTGGTGATGTCAAGCATCGGCCTGCTCCTGTCGGTAGCACCTTATTAGGTGCTACTAGTATACATTCCCCGGCAAAACCGGGAAAAGGTGATTGGAGCGATTCCCGGCCTTCTTGTATCCTCAAGTTGATGGCACAGAATCTTATTGAACGCCTGAAGCAGTCGCCGGTGCTCTGCGATGGAGCCATGGGAACGCTTCTCTATGCCAAGGGCATCTTCATCAACCGCTGCTATGACGAGCTGAACCTGTCGCAGCCGGAGCTGATCCGCGGCGTCCACCACGATTATCTGCAGGCTGGAGCCGAGATTGTCGAAACCAACACCTTCGGCGCCAACAGCTTTCGCCTGGCGCGGCACAGCCTGGCGGATCGGGTGCGCGACATCAACGTGGCCGGCGCGCAGGTGGCTCGAGAAGCGGCCAAGAGTTTCGACGTTTGGGTGGCCGGATCGATTGGCCCGCTGGGGGTTCGCATTGAGCCGCTGGGCAAGACTTCGTTTGAGGAGGCCCGGACGGCGTTTCGCGAACAGATCGCGGCGCTGGTCGAGGGCGGCGTGGATTTGCTGATGCTGGAAACCTTCGGCTACGTCGAAGAGTTGCACCAGGCCGTGCTGGCCTGCCGGGAGGTGAATGCGAAGATTCCCATCGTCGCCCAGGTCACGATTGACGAAGACGGGAACTGCCTTGATGGCTCCGACCCGGAAGCATTTGCCGCCCGGCTGACGGAATGGAAGGTGGACGTACTGGGCATCAACTGCAGTGTGGGACCGGTCGCCATGCTAGACGCGATCGAGCGGGTGCGAGCCGCGACTTCCCTGCCTCTGGCCGCGCAGCCAAACGCCGGCATGCCGCGTTCGGTGGAAGGACGGAATATCTATCTCTGCTCGCCGGAATACATGGCGAGCTACGCGCGAAAATTCGTAGCCGCCGGAGTACAGCTGATTGGCGGCTGCTGCGGCACCACGCCGGATCATATTCGCGCCATGAAATCGGCTTTGCGGGTGCGCGAGGCGCGTGGCAAGACTGCCATCGCGGAGGCGATTCATTCCGCAGCGCCGTCCGCTCCGGCGAGCATTCCCATAGCGGAGCGCTCCAAGCTCGGCGCGAAGATTGCGGCCGGGGAATTTGTGACCATGGTCGAGATCGTGCCGCCCAAGGGAATTGACATTCGCAAAGAGATTGAAGGCGCGAAGTTTGTCAGATCGGTCGGCGTGGATGCGGTGAATATTCCTGACAGCCCGCGGGCCTCGGCGCGTATGAGCAACCAGGCGTTGTCGCTGCTGATGCAGCAGGCGGTGGGCATTGAAGCCGTCCTGCACTACACCTGCCGCGATAGAAACGTGCTCGGCATTCAATCGGACCTGCTGGGAGCGGCGGCTACTGGAATCCGCAACCTCATCTGCATCACCGGAGACCCCCCGAAGATGGGGAACTATCCCGATGCCACGGCGGTGTTTGACGTGGATGCAATCGGACTGGTGAATATCGTCCACAACCTGAACCGGGGACTCGACCTTGGCGGCAACCCGATCGGCGCCGGGACCAGCTTCGTCATCGGGGTGGGGGCAAATCCTGGGCTACCGAACCTGGACGAGGAGATCAAGCGCTTCGAGTACAAGGTGCAAGCGGGGGCGGAATACGTGGTGACCCAGCCGGTATTCGACCTCAGCCTGCTGGAGAATTTCCTGAAACGGATCGAACACTGCCGCATTCCGGTGGTGGCCGGAATCTGGCCGCTGGTGAGTGTGCGCAACGCCGAGTTTATGAAGAACGAGCTGCGCGTCTCTGTGCCGGATGAAATCCTGAACCGGATGAGCAAGGCGGCAAGTCCGGAGGCGGCTCGCGAGGAAGGCGTAGCCATCGCTCGCGAAATGCTAAAAGCCGTGCGCGAGCGGGTGCAGGGAGCTCAGATCAGCGCTCCCCAGGGCCGATATAGCTCGGCGGTGGATGTTCTGGAGGCTCTCGGCTCGAAACAATCGGCTCCTGTGTAGTTTTGAAACGCAGGTGCCCAAAGAATTTACAAAATTAGAAAATTTCGCTGGACATTTCCCACCTAAAGCGGCATTACAATAGAGTGCAGGAGCAATTGGATTGGTGAAGTTTGAGGAATGCCTCGAGCGTCTGGAGAAGATTGTTCAGGAACTGGAAAAAGGGGAGGTTCCTCTGGAGAAATCTCTGACGCTATTTGAAGAAGGCATGCAACTGTCCGCGACCTGCCGGAAGCAACTGGAGGAAGCGGAAGGGAAAGTAGAGATTCTGTTAAAACAGAACGGAAAGCTCCAAACTGAACCGTTCGAGCCCCCGGCCGAGAAAGCGTCGCGCAAATAGCGCGGCTCGCACTCGGCTCGGAATTGACAACGCCTGTGCTAGCAGTTTGCTGTCGCAGCCACGGCCGCCGCGTAATCGCGGTGTAGTCAGGGGGTAGTATGGAACCACTCTGTGTAGTCCTTTATCAGGATGACCCCAGAACTGCACAAAGTCTGGCGGTCAGTCTATCCCAGCACTTTGATTCGGTTCATCTGGCTCGCACCTACCAGGAAGTCCGTCCCGCCGTTGCCCGGCATCGGGCGGAAGCGGTGGTGCTGGATCTGGAAACTTCGGGACCGGACGAAGTCAAACATCTGCATCATGAGTTCCCCGATCTTTGCATCGTGGGTACTCACAGGCTGGCGGATGACAAGCTATGGACGGAGGCACTGAATCTGGGCGCGTCCGACATCTGTGAACCGCGCAACCAGGACGTAGTGAGTTCCCTGCTGCGCGGGCTCACGCACCATGTAGCCGCCTGAACGGACCAGGTGTCAGGTGTTAGGTCTCAGGAAAAACAAAGTCAACACGGAGTTTCCTGAGACCTGATGCCTGACACCTGCATTTCGGGGTTCCCCTGACATGTAAGAGCCAAGACTTGACCTTTCACACCGTGTTGTCGGACGGGGCCGCTACTGTCAGACAAGATGCTTGGCAGGGGGTTTTGAGCGCTAACACCGTTTACACTCACGACCCCCGGCCTTGGGGGTTCTGAGTGTAAACGCCTGTGGGTGTTGAAAAAGTCACTGTGATTAGCAGGCTGAATGGGAGCAGAAGCGTGGTAAAAGGAAGCAATCCTTTCCATGTTCTGCTGGATCACCATTCTCGGAGGCGTGCTCATCATGATGGGGCAACACGATCGTTCGGAAGCGCTGTTCTACTACTTCCGCCTGGAAGATCAGGTTCCTGAGACTCATCTGCTACGGCTCATCGAAAAACACATCAGCTTTGCTTTTGTGCGCGAAAAGCTGAAGGACAGCTACAGCGATACGGGCCGTCCGTCGATTGATCCCGAGCTGCTGCTGCGCATTCTGTTGATCGGCTATCTGTATGGCATCACCAGCGAACGCAAGTTGGTCGAGGAACTGCGCATGCATCTGGCGTGGCGGTGGTTTACCGGCCTGGGCTTCGATCAGGAGATCCCGCATCACTCGACATTTTCCAAGAACCGACACGGACGGTTTCAGGAATCGAAGCTGTTCGAGCAGTTGTTTGAACAGATCGTGCGGCAGTGTGTGGAAGTGGGATTGGTAAAGGGCGAAGACCTGTCGGTGGATGGCAGCTTCGTGGAGGCGAACGCGGCGAAACAGAGTCGTATTCCCCGGGAGCAATTAGCAGAAGCTGCTCAAGTCCACCACACCATTCGCCAGTATCTAGTGGAACTGGAACAGCAGAACCCGGTGGAAGAACCGGTGCATGAGCAAGAGCAGGTATCGACCACCGACCCCGATTCCACCTACGCCACCAAAGGTGGAACGCCGGCGCGGTTGGGTTACTACGACAACTATCTGGTGGACAATCCAAGCTGTGTGATTGTGGGAGTGCAGGCAACGGCGGCGCGCATGAGCCAGGAAACCGTGGCTGCACAAGACATGCTCACCCGTTTCGCTGAATGGCAAGGACGGACGCCAGAATCGGTGGCGGCCGATACGACGTACGGGAACGGTGAGTTCTTGCAATGGTTGGCGGATCGGAGCATCACCCCTTACATGCGAACCCGGGACAGTATCCACAGAAAGAACAGCCCGTTCTACGGTCCAGAGCGTTTTACTTACGAGCCCGAACCAAATCGCTATATCTGTCCCGCCGGTCAGCCCCTCAACTATGGTGGCCGCAGCATGCGGAACCGCACTTATGCCTACATCGGGACGCGCAAACGTTGCGGTGCGTGTGCGCTAAAAGCGCAATGCACCAGCGGAGCGTTTCGCTTTCTTGCCATCCACATGGATGAACCCGCCCGGCAACGCGCACGGGAGTTGGCGAACACGCCAGAGTTCGCCCACGCACAACGGCAAAGGAAGAAGGTGGAAGCCTTGTTCGCAGAACTCAAGAATCAGATCGGCCTGCGCCGCCTGCGCTTGCGGAGATTGAAGTTCGTGCGGGAACAGTTCTTCATGGCGGCAGCGGCGCAGAACATCAAGCGGCTAGTGCGCTTCCTCAGTCAACCACCGGTGTCGATCCTGCCCGCGACCACTTAGTTGAACTCCTGTCAGAAGAAGCCGCGCAACCAGAGCCACCCAAAAGGACGAAAAAAGAATATTTTCCACACTTACTTTTTCAACACCCACGCCTGCTTGCAACAGTTACGCGCTCCTCGGCCCGCCGTCCGCGTGATGCAAAAGAAGCCGCCCGGACATCGGGCGGCCCCCGTAAGAGAAGAAACAGCGTCATCTGTTGCTTCGCCGACAGTTCCTCACTTCGTTACAGTGAGGTGGTAGGTGATGTCGAGCGTGAAGCCATTTGGTGCCGATCCGTGGAAATGGATCAAGTGATTGCCCGGCCACAGCGGCGCCAGCATGAGGTAGTATCCGTCACCAACCGACAGATAGGTTCCAGCCGCATAAGGGTTTCCGGTCGTGGCTTTGAGCAGGTTGTCGTCTGGCAGCGTAAAACTGAACGCTGGTGACTGGAAGCGGAACGTGTGAGCAATATTGGGAACTGAGAATCCGTCAATCGTGGCGCTCAGCGACAGTCCATCCTGACCCGCAGTCGCGCACTTGCGCAACCCGACGATCGTGCTGCCAAAAATGGGGTCGGAGCAGCCATTATTGAAAGACTCTTCGACGTTCGAATCCTCGCCGTTCAGAATCGGGAAAAAGAGCATCTTTCCCGCGGGTACCGTGCAGCTTCGCACGGCTGTGTTCGAAACGAACGAACCACCCAGGAACCACACGGGACCCGACTGACCGACACTGCAGTTTCCGTTGTCGAAAAGCGGATGGGTAGCTACGGGGATTGAGAATGCCCATTGCCACCACTCCGCTGACCACTCGCTATAGGTCCTTCCATAAACGACGGAGTCCGGTGGGAGGACCCATTGGGCCAGCGCACTCGGTACAGCCAGCATTGTCAGACCCAGGACAATTGCAATAACTACGATACGTTTCATGGCATTTCTCCTGTTTATCTGGGTTGGGCCGTGAGGCCGAATTGCCGGCCTCGCAGCGTGTTGGTCAAGCGCGGTACGGCAGAGTTGTCCTGCTACTCTGCGACTTTCGTTGTACCGCAATGGAAAAAGGCCGCCGACTGAGAGAACGAAGTCAGCGTGTTCTTTTAGGAATCGAGCCGTTCGCCTCAAGGAGTGCTTGGGAATACTGGAACGGTTCTTCAGGGAAGCCAGACAACCCGCATAGTTAACAAAGCAGAATGCAGAGTAATGCCGACAAAGACCGCGCATCGGCGGATCGATGGACGTCAGTGTCGCGGACCTGTGCAGGGGTAAACAGGCGGGGAGCACCAAGTTTGTGGTGTAAAGAACTCAGTGCTGCCTGTGTTGTGGGGGCAGCCAGCGGCGAGAGCAAGATTGAGAACAGAGGAGTGCCCTCGTAAGGCAGCGCCTCCGATTCGTCGTACGCGGTCTCCGGTACATCTTCTGCCGGAACAACCAGAGATGCGCCGAAGACCAAAAGCACGAGAACAACGAGAATGGAGCAACGCCTTCTCATAAAAGATGAGCTTCCCGAGAATGCGAGGGCTTTCGCCTCAGGGGGTGCTGCGTCTCAACGGGCGGGAACTGCTCTTCGGAGAGGCGAAAAGCATCCCGTTGCCTTCCCCTGAGCCGCGCGGAACCTCCATGACAAAACTTGTGTCTCACGTCCTGAGGTGTCCTTGCAATGAACGGCCCCTGAATATTGCATGAATTGTGGATGAATGGTTCAGTAGCTGAAAAACGCAACAATTCCACGGTGTGAGAGTGATGCGCACCCACCCCTGCGCCCCCGCGCGCATTGCCAATGTGCACAAACTTGTACACGGACGAGGCATGGTTGACGCTATATCCCGTTACACTCATCGACCCCTGAGCCGGGGGTTCTGAGTGAAATCGCTTGGTTACGCAAACTATCGCAGAGCAAGCAAGAACAGGAGTCACCAGGAGTGAGCGCACGATCTGCTCTTGCTGTTCTATTGTGGCCTCAATCAGCAAGTGCGGTGAGTTTGGCACTCGTGCTTCATGTCCGAGAGCAAGTTGAAACAAACTAGTCACGCACAACTGTGCTACCGCTCACTGAATAATCGGAGCAGGCCATGCTATACACTTGGCCGTGAGCACCGCTCAAGCGACAGATAGCGCGGTCCAGACCCGGGCACGTCGAATTTCTGCGCTTATTATGACGGCTGGGGTTGTCGGGCCCAGCTTAGGGGTAATCGGAGGGCGCATTTTCTCCGCCGGATCCATTTTCAGCGGTCCCGGTCCAATTTTTTTCTTGGGTGACATTACGCCCTCTGTAGTCTTGATAGCGCTCCTATTTGTTGGGCTTGCCGTCCTCACTCGCCAATCGGTCTGCAAAGAGGGCCGTTGGAGTGCCTTTTGGATTGGCGCTTTTGTCGGCGGTCAGGTGGTCTCTATTCTTGCGCTTGCAGTAGTAGTCAGCGATCTTGAAGTCCTGTCTCTGGCAATGCTGGGCGGAGTTAAGTGGTCCGGGGTAATCCGAGAAGTCGCATTTCTCAGCCTGGCTATGTTACTGGGCGGTGCAATCGGATGGATACTGGGCCGTGCAATTTCATGGTTCCGGCAGCGGGCTGCCTAGTCGCAAACTTCGGATAGCTGTTGCAAAATCCCGATTACGCTCAGAACCCCCAATCGGATCGGGCAAACCAGGGGTGCTGGGGGTAGGGGCAGAATATTTACCCCTGCCCGATACATGGAGCCTTGCCAAGGCTGTCCGCAAGATCGAGTTCAGAGTAGTACGCCTGACACCTGGGATCTGAAACCTGCTTTCTGCTGGGCTCTCTTGTTATACTGCCCTGCCATGCTGAAAACAGTTCTGGAGCAGGGACACGAAGCCGCCGATGCGGCGCTCGAACAACTCTTGCCCCCGTCCACCCAACATCCAACCTCTATTCATCAGGCCATGCGGCACAGCGTGTTTGCCGGTGGCAAGCGCCTGCGGCCCATCCTGTGCATGGAAGCGGGGCGCATGATTCAAGCGGCATTGTGTGGTGACCACACGAGCGGGTCGCTGCCCGGCGGCATTGCGCAAGTGGGGGCGGCGCTCGAAATGCTCCATACTTATTCCCTGATCCACGACGATCTGCCCGCGCTCGATAACGATGACCTGCGACGCGGACGTCCCACCTGCCACAAGGCCTTCGGCGAGGCCATCGCCATTCTTGCCGGAGACGCCCTGCAGACGCAAGCCTATGAAGTGCTCGCGCAGATCGCGTGCCCAGCCGAGGCGCGGGTCGCCATCATCCGGGAGATCGCCCACGCCACCGGCACCATCGACGGCATGATCGGCGGCCAGGTGGTTGACCTTGAAGCCGAGCACAAGAAGCCCGACCTGGCCACCCTCGAATACATCCACCGTTCGAAGACTGCGGCGCTGATCACCGCCAGCGTGGTCAGTGGAGGACTGTACGCCGGAGGAACCGCAGCGGACATCGCCCGCCTCCGGACCTACGGACAGTCGATCGGTCTGGCGTTCCAGATCGTGGACGACGTGCTCGACCTGACCCAGACCTCCCAGCAACTGGGCAAGACCGCGGGCAAAGACGCAGCGGCAGAGAAGACAACGTATCCGGCTCTGTTTGGGATTGAGGAATCGACCCACAAGGCCGACACCCTGGTCGATCAGGCCTGCGCAAAACTGGACGAATACGGTGAAGCTGCGTCAACCCTGAAAGACCTAGCCCGCTACCTGGTGGCGAGAAAAAGCTAGAGCCGAGCTATACTGGCCGGTCCACGAAGTCGGAGTGGCGATTCCAACCAAAGTCCAGAGGACAAAATGCGCTCATATCTGTATTCATGCTTCGCACTGCTGGTGCTGCTATCCGTCTCCTCCGCGGCGCAGCAGGCTGTTCCCGCGCCGCAACCGGCCAAGCCTTTTTTCAAGTTTCAGGAAGTTATGATTCCGGTGCGCGATGGAGTTCACCTGCAGACGGTGATCCTGACGCCGATTGACCAACATGGGCCACTGCCGATTCTGATTCGCCGCACACCCTATGGCGTGCCCGATAAAGCGCCCGACCCGTTTCCAATTGCATGGAAAGAACTGGCGCAAGATGGCTACATCTTTGTCGTCCAGAACCTGCGTGGGCGCTTCAAGTCGGAGGGCGTGTTCCAACTTTCCTCATGGGTTGACCTGAACGATCCGAAAGCTACCAACGAAACCACGGATGCATACGACTCGATCGAGTGGCTGGTAAAGAACGTTCCCGACAATAACGGGAAAGTTGGGATCATGGGCGTCTCCTATTCTGGTTTGACAGCCGGACTTACACTTCTGCGCCCGCACCCGGCGCTCAAGGCGGTGAGCGAGCAGGCCTCGCCAGTCGATCAGTGGATGAATGACGACGACCACCGCTATGGAGCGTTGCGCGAGAGCTACGACTTTGAATATGCGGTCATGGAACAGGCCGACAAAAACAAGAATACTTACTTCGCTTTCGAGACCTACGACAGCTACCAGTGGTATCTCGACCTGGGGCCGCTTTCGAACATCAACGCGAAATATCTGCACGGCTCGATCCCCTATTGGAACGAAAGCGTCGAACATCCTGACTACGACGAGTTCTGGAAGAAGGAAGCATGGGTCAACCAACTCCATTCCTCAACCGTTCCCAACCTGAACGTGGCAGGTTTCTGGGATCAGGAGGACCCATGGGGTCCGTGGCAGATTTTTCGGCATGCCGAGGAGAACGATCCGCAGCATACGAATTTCATTGTGGCCGGCCCCTGGTTTCACGGTCAGTGGCAGACCGCCAAAGGCGACAGCATCGGAATCATTCCCTTCGGAGGGCACGAAACTGCGCGCGAGTTCCGCGAGAATATTGAAGCGCCATTCTTCCGCTATTACCTGCACGGCCAGGGTGAGAAGCCAGCGTGGCAGGCCAGCACTTTTCAGAGCGGGTCGAACACCTGGCACACTTATGCTCAATGGCCGCCGAAGGAAGCCAAGGCTACGAATCTTTACCTGCACGCGGATGGCACACTCTCGTTCACCGCGCCTGGGACAACGGAGGCGTACCGCGAGTACGTTTCCGATCCTGCCAACCCCGTACCTTACCGCCAACGCCCCATCTCACCGACCTATCCGGAAGGTGATTGGACAACGTGGGAGGTCGCCGATCAGCGTTTTGTGGATCATCGCCCTGACGTCCTCGCTTTCGTCAGTGCACCGATGGATCACGATCTCACCGTCACCGGGCCAGTTGCGGCAAGTCTTTTTGCCTCGACTTCCGGCACCGACAGCGATTTCGTGGTGAAGTTGATCGACGTTTTTCCGGACAATGCGCAGAAGAACGCCTGGAACCCGGAGGACGGACCAAAACCAGGTCAGTACGCCCAGTCTCTCAATGGTTACGAATTACCGGTTGCAATGGAGGTGCGCCGTGGCCGTTATCTGGCCAGCTACGAGAAGGCGCATCCGCTCACGCCCAATCATCCGGTGGAATGGAACATCCCACTTCGTGATCGCGATCATGTTTTCCTGAAGGGCCATCGCATCATGGTCCAGATCCAGTCGACATGGTTCCCGGTGATCGACCGCAATCCACAGAAGTTCGTCCCGAGCATTTATCAGGCCGCAGCGACTGACTTTGTTTCGGCAACGCAGCGGGTCTACTGCTCGCCCACGATGCCTTCGCACCTGGTGGTGCCCGTCGTGCCTTGATAAGCGCACACACGAGGCGTCGACTGTCGGATCCTCGCTTTCCTGCGGTAGAGTCGCGGCGCAAGGCGGATGCCCTGGTGGAGCGAGCATGCGCGGAACTTAACGAATACGGTTGCGCTGCGTCTAAACTTTTAACGACCTTGTTCGCTTCCTCGTCGAGCGCAAGAAGTGATTGCATAACACCTGCCCACACCCGGCTCCGATTGTCGCTGTCGCCGCTGGTCTTCTTGTCTTTGCTTGCGGGGCGGCGGTATGTACCGCGGCAGCCCAAACTACTCCTCCCTGGCGCTACGATCTTCATGCGGGAGACCACCTCATCTACCGCTACACATTTCAGCGGCGATCCCAAAGCGATGAAGAGCAAGTCCAGATCGCCGTGCATTTTCGGACTCACGTCCTGGTGGCCGCCGAAAGTGCGGGGCGGATAAGTCTCGGTTTCCAACGCAATCGCGAAGCGGCGGAGTTGACCGAATATCGATCCAAGGGCAAAGACAGATTAGCCCACGAGCAGGCCGCCTTTCAGAAGCGCATGCAAACGCGACCCTCCCGCTTTTCCGAAGCGATGGAGATTTCGCCCGGTGGAGAACCGCTCAATTCCTGGGAAATAGCGCGCGAGACCTACAGCCATATTCTCGACGTCTTGCACGAAGTGCTGAATCTGCCGCCCCTTCCGGTGGCCAAGGGAGAGGTCTGGAGGAGCCGTACTCTGCCAGGGCTGGAGTTTCGTTGGGTGGATGACGAATCCGTTCACGGCAAGTTGTGCCATCACGTCGAAGGAACTGCAGCGGACCCAGCGCTCAAGCTGAGCTACTGGTGGTCTCCGGAATCGGGCGTTCTTGAGCAAGTGACTCTCGATGGAAACTATTTAAACTTCGACGAGACCACGCACGAAACGGCGCGGATGGAACTCGAATCCCGGGTACGAGGCGAGCAACTCGCGAACTGGCTCGGATCGGCGGATACACGCCAGGGCGCGCTGCAGGCGATCCTGCTGAATGCAGAAGCTCCAGTTTCCGCTGAGATACTGGCGCCGGCCTTGGATCCAGCTTCCAGCGAACCAGCGTCGGAAGCGCTTGCGCTGGCCGTGGCTTCCCGGCGAAAGATCGAATTGCCGTCCGGCATTCTCGGCCAGTTGCGGCAAAGCGCAAGCGCTCGGGTTCGATTGATGGCCGAGGCGCCTTCTAACGCCGGACTTTTGCAGGCGCCAATGGACGAATGCCACCGTCCGCTTCCTCCGTCGCCTTCACCTGCAAAGCGTGGCACCGTGCTGGAAGTGGCGCGAGCCGGAAAAGAGGAAGGCGAGATCCCTTACCTGCTGCGAGTTCCGCTCAGTTACCGAGAGGATCGGCCGGCGCCGCTGCTGGTCTACCTGAGCGGTGGCGCCGGGTTTGCGATCGATGGCGTGAACTCGGCCGAGAACATCGTCTCGGAAACCGGCTACATGGTTCTCTATCCCCAGGCTGGCGGATACTGGTGGAGGCCCGAGGCCGCGCGCCGCTTCGACGCCGTGTTGCGCGATGTCTTCGAGCGCTACAACATCGACCGCGATCGAATTTATCTGACCGGCTTCAGCAACGGAGGAACCGGCGCGCTCTACTTCGCCAGTCGGTGGCCGCATCGCTTCGCCGCCGTGGTTTCGCTGATGGGGGCGGGCCAGTGCACGGAAGAAGTAAAAGCAGGTCTGCCGAATCTGGGGAATCTTCCGCTGCTCTTGGTCCACGGCGCGAACGACCCGCGCATCGCGCCCGAATGTTCGACGTCAACTCACGCCGCGCTGACCGAGCAGCGCCACGCGTTCAAGCCCGAGCTGAAGATTCTGCCCAACCGCGCGCACGACATTACGCTCGATTCCGATGATGGCTTGACCCTGGCCTTCTTCGCAAACAAAGTGCGCAACCCCTTCCCGCGCGAGGTCGACGTCAGCCTCTCGGACTCGATCGCAGCCCGCGGCTACTGGGTCGAGATTCTGGACGGCAAGCCCGGCAAGTCCAGCGTGGAAGCGCGCGTCAAGGCCGACAACAGCATTGAAATCCACAGCCACGACGTCAAGAGCCTTCGCCTGCATTTGCGGCCGGAGTTGCTGCCCAAGCCGGGCGACGTCCGCATCGTGTGGAACGGCAAGAAACTGTTCAGCGGGCCTCTGCGCGATCCATGCTCACTGACGCCGGGTCCATTTTCGGGCGATCCGAAACTCGATCTCTCCGACACCCGCGATTTCGTGCTGCCCTAGCTCGTGCCCTGCGGGTTCGTCGATACGAATCCATATATAGCCCGGGCTTTCCGGCAACCCTGCACATCCGGCCCTTGAAACTGCTCCCCTCCGGCGGTACAGTGAATACGCTCTCGCCTTTCTCCCGCCTTCCTTATTCCTCACCAGCAACTTGCGCGAAATAGCTGCAGTGTGTGTGCAACTAAAGGCGGTATGCGGATAGGGGCCACTATATGTGGTGTTTTATCACTTGACCCGTCCCCATATTCGCCGTTAGAGTTGGTCAAATGCAGGGATGGCGTTCCTGGTTCATGGGGGACGGCATCCCATGATGCGACGGCGAGGAACCTGGGTAGTCAATAGCCGGTTCCCCGCGATTTGCAGCGCACACCAGCCCGCGCAAACCGAGTGTGCGGACCACCGCGTCCGCCTACGAAGGAGTCAATTTGCTCAAACTCAAAAAGCTGCAAATCCTGGGATTCAAGTCGTTCTGCGATCGCACCGAGCTGAAGTTCCATGGCGAAGGCATCGCCGCCATCATCGGTCCGAACGGCTGCGGCAAGTCGAACATCGCCGACGCGATCTCCTGGGTGCTGGGTGAGCAGTCGGCCAAGACGCTGCGCGGCTCGCGCATGGAAGACGTGATCTTCGCAGGCACCCGCGATCGTAACCCGACCGGAATGGCCGAAGTTTCCCTGACCTTGATTGACCCTGAAATTTACGCTGGGCCGGACACGAACGCGCCCACTGAGATCGAGATTCAAGACGAGTTGCCGGTGGAAGAAAACTGGGATGAAGCCGAGGTTCGCGCTCAGGCCGCCGCGGAGACAGAGCGGGCCGTGGAGGAAGCTCAACCGGGGAAGACGGAAGAGGTGGAAGGCGAGGCCGCAGCCCAAGCTCCGGCTGCCGAAACATCAGGGAACGAATCTTCTAATACCGCAGCGGCCGTGGCAGGACCGCTGGTAGTTCTGAAAATCCGGCGGCGCAAATTCAATCAGCAGCAGCACCACGCCGGAGAGATTTCGGTGACGCGCCGCTTATTCCGCAGCGGCGACAGCGAATACCTGCTGAACGAAAAACTGTGCCGCTTGCGCGACATCCAGGAACTGTTCATGGGAACGGGCCTTGGGCCGGAATCGTACGCGCTGATCGAGCAGGGGCGCATCGGGCAGATTCTGAGCAGCCGTCCGACGGACCGGCGCGCCATTATTGAAGAAGCTGCCGGGATTACGAAATTCAAGACGAGGAAGCGCCTTGCCGAAGCGCGGCTCGAGGACGCCAAGACCAATCTGAACCGTGTGAACGACATTTTCGAAGAAGTCACGCGGCAGATGAACTCGCTTAAACGCCAGGCCAACAAAGCCGAGCGCTATGCCAAGCTGCGCGACGAGATGCGCGCCAAGCTGCGGGTGGTGCTGGCCAGCAAGTTCACCCAGATGGACCAGGAGAGCGTGACTCTCGACGCCCAGATTCATCAACTGGGCGAGGAAATCCGCCAGCAATCCGAGAGCGTGCAACAGTCCGAAGCCGAGCACTCCGAGCGCACACAGCGCGGATACGCAATCGAGACCGAGACGCGGCAAAACCGCGACCGGCTCAGCCAGATCGCAATCGAAGGCGATCGCGGCAAAGCGCGGATTCGGACCAACGAAGAGCGCTGTGCCGAACTGATTGTTCGTACGGCATCCGCGGAAGCAGAGCTGGCGCAGGCTCAGAATCGGCTCACGGCGCTTGAGGAAGAACTCGACGGTCACCAGCAGGTGCTGGACTCAGCGGCGGCCGATCTGGCAGCAGCCCAACAGGAACTGGCGATCAGCCAGCAGGAAGCGGCCTGCGCAGCAACCAATCTGGCGATGCTGGAACAGGAACAGGAATCGCATCGGGCGGCCATACTGGAGGCGGTCGGCGGAGCTTCCCATCTTCGCAATCAACTTACGCAGTCTGAGGAGCGGCTGGCGGGCATTGGCCGCGAGGAACAGCGTCTGCGGGCTGAGGTTGCAACCGCTTCGTCGCAATCGGAAACCTTCGGTGGACAACGCGGCCAGATCGCTTTGGAATTCGAAAGCGTTTCGCAACGCGCCAGCGGCCTGACGGCTGAGATCGCAAACCTGCGTGAAGCCGTCGATAGCAAGCGTTCAGCCGAGACCGACACCAAGAAGTATCTCGACTCGATTCGCTCCGAATACGCCACCGCGCTGGGCAAGAAGGGATCGCTCGAAGCGGTCATCGCCGAGCATGGTTATTCCACCGAGTCGGTGCGGCGACTGTTTCAATCGGGCGCGATGCAGGGAGGAAACACTCCTGCCGGTGTGCTCGCCGATTTCCTCGAAGTCGAGCCCCGCTATGAGCGCGTGGTCGAAGACTTTCTGCGCGACGAGCTGAATTTCGTGGTGGTCAAGTCGTGGGACGCCGCTGACGAAGGACTGCGCCTGCTGCGCTCCGGCGTGGACGGGCGGGCGACATTCCTGGTGCATCCGGAAGACTCGCAGGCAAAGTTCTCCTTTGTTGCAGACGAAAGCCATCACTACGCTCCGCTCAACGATACCGTGCTTCCGCTGAAGAACTCGATTCGCGTGCTGAACGGATTTGGAAAATCACTCGAAGTGATCCTGCCGAAGCTGGGCAATGGATACATCGTGCCTGATCCGGCCGTGGCGCGCGAACTTGCACTATCCAGTCCCGACGCGTTCTTCCTCTCCCAAACCGGGGAATGCTTCCACAACGTGACCGTCACCGGCGGCAAGCAACGCAGCGAAGGGCCGCTTTCGATGAAGCGTGAATTGCGCGATGTGCTGCGCCTGCTCGAAGAGTTGGAGCGAGCGCTACGCGAAAAGGAAATCCTTGCGCTCACGTTGGGCCGCGAAATCAAGGAGTACACTTCCCTGCTCGATCGTCTGGAAGAAGAAAAGCGCGAAGCCGAGAAGCAGGCAATGACCTCCGGACATTTGCTCAAGCAATTGGACGGAGAGATGTCGCGGGTGCGCGACAGGATCGTCATTTGCGAGCGCGAACAGCAACGACTGGCAGCAGAACGGCAGGAACAGGAAAGCCTGATCGCTTCACGCCAAGCTGAGCTGAGTGCAATCGAGGAAACGCGCGCGCAATTCGAAGCACAACTTGCCGCCGGCCAAGACCGTCTTGCTGCTCTCCGTGGCCAGCGCGACGATGCCGCGGAAGCCACATCGCAGCGGGCCGCCCGCGTGGCTACTCTTGAAGAGCGCCACCGTTCGGCCACGACGCTACTCCAACGCATCGAGGCCCTGGTGACCGAGATGCGGGAACGGGCTGGCGCTTTGCAGACGCAGATGGAATCGGCGAGCGCCGAAATCGCGCAACGGCAGAACGAGAACGTGCAACTGGCCGAGCAACTCGTGCAGTTCGAAGCCGAGCGCAATGCCGGAGAAGCTCGTGAAGGCTTGCTGCAACTCGAGTCCGAGCAAGTGCGGGCGCGCCTCGCCGAAATTGACGAATTTCTGCGTAGTATGCGCCAGCAACTCGATCTCGCCCGTGACCGTCGCGGCGAGCTATCGGCTACGGCCGCCAAGCTGCAATCCGATCTGCAACACCTGGCTGACACCTGCCTGAACGAACTGGGTATGGAGCGTGCGGTCTTGATGACGGAGGCTGTGTCGGACACCACGATTCCGCCGGTTAGCGGGGATGAGCTTGCGGCCGAAGATCAGGCGTACCGTGAAATGCGCGCCCGCCTCGACGCCATGGGCCCGGTCAACATGATGGCTCTCGAAGAGTACAAGGAAACGGCAGAGCGCCACCAATTCCTCGAAACGCAGAGAAAAGACCTGATCGAGGCGATCGAAAACACCGCCGCCACCATTCGCGAAATCGATCAAGTTTCGAAGCAGAAATTTGAAGAGGCGTTCAACAAGATTAACGAGAACTTCCAGGGCACGTTCCGCAAGTTGTTCGGCGGCGGACACGGCTTCATGCGCCTGACCGACATCGAGAACAGCGCGGAGAGCGGCATTGACGTGGTGGCATCGCCTCCGGGAAAGAAGCTGCAGAATGTGCTGCTGCTCTCGGGCGGTGAAAAGGCGCTCACCGCTCTCGCGCTGCTGGTCGGCATCTTCCAGTACACGCCCAGCCCATTCTGCATTCTCGACGAAGTCGATGCTCCGCTGGATGAAGCCAACATTGCGCGCTTCACCGAACTGGTGCGCGAGATGAGCGTGCAGACCCAGTTCATCCTGATCACGCACAGCAAGCGGACCATGAGCATCGCACCCGTGCTCTACGGCGTGACCATGCAGGAGCCGGGCGTATCGAAGCTGGTGTCGGTGAGGTTCGGGGCGGCGTAAATGTTGTCTGATATCTGCACAGGCTATAATTGCGCCCACGCATGCCTCTGACCTCTGGCACGAGACTTGGCCCCTACGAAATCGAATCGCCCCTCGGCGCCGGTGGCATGGGCGAAGTCTATCGCGCTCGCGATACACGATTGGACCGCACCGTTGCCATCAAGGTTCTGAACGCGCAACTGGTGGGCAGCGTCGAGCTGCGCGCTCGTTTCGAACGCGAAGCCAAGGTCATCTCGCAGCTTCAGCATCCGCATATCTGCGTGCTCCATGATGTGGGCAACGAAGGCGCGATCGACTACCTGGTCATGGAGTTCCTGCAAGGAGAGTCTCTGGCCGACCGGTTAAGGAAAGGTCCTCTTGCCGCCGACCATGTGCTGACCATCGCCATCGAGATTGCCGGCGCGCTCGAGAAAGCACACCGCGCCGGAGTAGTGCATCGTGACCTGAAGCCGGGCAACGTGATGCTCACCAAGTCGGGCGCCAAGCTTCTCGATTTCGGTCTCGCCAGGCCGCTCGGCGCAACCGTCGCATCCGGGACCGGAAGCAGTTCTTCGCGTTCTGTCTTCGCCGCGGCCTTGACGCAGACCATGCCAGCGCCTTCGCCGGCCACACCGCTTTCCACCGCCGGAACCGTGATCGGCACGGTGCAATATATGTCGCCCGAGCAGATCCAGGGGATGGAGGCTGACGCACGCTCCGACATCTTCGCCTTCGGCGTGATGATGTTCGAGATGGTGACGGGCAAGCGCACCTTCGAAGGGAAGACGCAGGCCAGCATCGTGGGACAGATTCTCGCCGTGGACCCGCCCTCGGTCAGCACTCTGCGTCCGGAGACCTCGCCGGGACTGGACCGCGTCATTCGATTGTGCCTCGATAAAGATCCCGAAGAGCGCATCCAGACGGCGCACGATCTGAAGCTGCAGTTGCAGGCGGTCGCAGAGACAGCGCCAACTACAACACAGGCGCCCGTCGTTGTGCCGGCGCGGCGATCGTGGGTGGCGTGGGCGGCAGCAGCGCTACTGGCCATTGCTGCCATCGCGTTCGCGGTGGCCTACTTTCAATCTCCGCGGGCACCGCAGGTTTCGGTTCACTCCTATGTTCTGCCGCCGGAGAAAGCCACTTTCGCGCTGGCTGGAAACGACGCCGGGCCGCCGGTGCTCTCGCCGGACGGGCTGCGTCTTGCCTTCGTAGCCAAGAACGCAGACGGCAAGCAAATGCTTTGGATCCGGCCGCTCAACTCGGTAGTCGCGCAGTCGATGTCGGGAACCGATGGCGCAATTTTTCCGTTCTGGTCCCCCGACAGCCGCGACGTGGCTTTTTTCGCCGCGGGCAAGCTGAACAAGATCGACGCCAGCGGCGGTCCTCCGCAGGCCCTTTGCGATGCTCCCTCTGGACGCGGAGGAACCTGGGGCAGCAACGGCACCATCGTGTTCTCACCGGATACCACCTCGGGCCTGGCACGCGTCGATGCCGCTGGTGGCTCGCGGGTCGCCATAACCACCCTCGACTCCGGCAGGGAAACTTCCCATCGCTGGCCCAATTTTCTTCCCGATGGCAACCACTTTCTCTACTTCGCCCACGGCGCGACGAACGCGGACGACGGCATCTATCTGGCTGCGCCCGATTCCAAAGAACGAAAGCTGCTGCTGCGCAACGATTCCAACGCCATCTACGCAGCCCCGGGATATCTTTTGTTCGTGCGCGACAATACGCTGATGGCGCAACATTTCAACCCACGCAGTCTGGCCTTGGAGGGTGAAGCCAAGCCCGTTGCCGACCATGTCGCAGTCAATACCGACACATGGCGAAGCATTCTGACGGCCTCGGCGAACGGCGAGCTTCTCTACCAGCACGGCGCGGCCGGCGGCGGCTCTCAACTGGTCTGGTACGACGCATCCGGCAAGCAGGGTGAGCCCGTGCTGCCGGAAACCGCCGCTTACTCCCAGCCCAGGCTTTCCCCCGACGCCAGCAAGCTGGCCTTTACGCTCGAGACCAACGGCGTCGCCGACATCTGGGTGCTCGACCTCGCCCGCCACACCAAAACCCGCCTCACATTTGGCCCGCAATACAGCAATTGGCCGGTCTGGTGGCCCGACGGAAAATCGATTGTCTTCGGCAATGGGGGAAGTGCTTCCGGGGACTCTCTCTACCGTCAAAACGCCGATGGCACGGGCAGCAAAGAGAAGCTGCTGGAGACGCCCGGCATAATCGCCATTCCTTTTTCCGTTTCCCCAGATGGCCGCTACATCGCCTACATGCGGCGCGATCCCAAATCGAACACCAACTTCGATATCTGGGCGCTGCCCATGTTTCCGGACCAGTCCGGCGAACGGAAACCGTTTCCGGTGGTAGCCACGAATTTCACGGACGTCTACCCCGCCTTCTCGCCCGACGGCAAGTGGCTTGCGTATGTCAACAATGAGACTGGCCGCTTTGAGATTTACATCCAGCCATTTCCCAGCGGCGCCGGGCGCTGGCAGGTGTCAACCGCCGGAGGGGCGAGACCAAACTGGCGGAAGGACGGCAAGGAACTTTATTTCGTGTTTGACGGGCAGATAATGGCTGTGGACGTTACCCAGAAGGACGCCAGCCTGCAACTGGGCACGCCCCACGCCCTGTTCAAAGCCACCACCGTGACCGGTACCAGCGGACCCTACACCGTTTCCGCCGACGGCAAGAAGTTCGTGATGAACACCGTTCCGCCCCAATCCATCACCGAACCGCTCACTCTGATCACCAATTGGCCCGCGGACCTGAAACAATGAGCCTCGCAGCGGGTACCAGACTCGGCTCGTGAAAAGCGGCGAAGCGTGTCCCTGCGCAAGAGTGCCACCCGGAGTCGGCAGAGCTTGCGGTGACAAACCGGAGCTTTTTGTTTTCTCGACTCCAAAAACCACAGTCCCTTTTTTCCAGAGCCTTCCTCAGCTTTTCCACATCGTAGTCCGTTGAAAACCAGCTATGGACGCGGCTTTTCGCTTACGCTGGAACTGTCAATATTTTTCGTCGTAACGCTCGACGGAGCAACCCGCCGGGTGTGATCGAAATCGTTGACAAATCCTCCACGACAATTAGAATACGCAAAGTTTTCTTACCGGTGAATTTACTGATGAGCCCCGAAATTCTAGATTCCGTCCTGCTGCGGACGGACTACCCCGAACTGGAGTTGCACGCCAGCGGCAAGGTCCGCGACGTCTATAACCTCGACAGTGACCACCTGCTGTTCGTGGCCACCGACCGCATCTCGGCCTTCGACTATGTGCTGGCGACCGGGATTCCGCACAAGGGCCGGGTCCTGACGCAGATTTCGCTGTTCTGGTTCGACTTTCTCAAGGACATCGTCCCCAACCATTTCGTCACGGCCGATGTGGACCGTTACCCGGCGGCGATTCGCCAGCACGCCGACGAATTGCGCGGCCGCTCCATGATGGTCATGCGCGCCGAGATGTTTCCGGTGGAGTGCGTGGCGCGTGGTTATCTTGCCGGTTCGGGATGGAAAGAGTACCAAGCGACGGGCTCGGTTTGCGGCGTCAAGCTTCCTCCCGGGTTGAAGGAATCCGACCAACTGCCGGAACCCCTGTTCACACCAGCCACCAAGGCCACTACCGGACACGACATCAACATTTCCTTTGAGGAAATGTGCAAGCTGGTGGATCCCGAATTGAGCCGCCAGCTCCGGGATATCACGTTGCGGATCTACAACAAGGCCTCGGATTACGCGCGGCAGCGCGGCATCATCATTGCCGACACCAAGTTTGAATTTGGACAAACCGCCCAGGGCATCACGCTGGCGGATGAAGTGCTCACACCGGATTCCTCGCGCTTCTGGCCGGCCGACACCTACCAACCGGGCAAGGCGCAGGATTCCTACGATAAGCAGTATGTACGGGATTACCTCGAGGAAATCCGCTGGAACAAACAACCGCCCGCCCCCGCCCTCCCCCAAGAAGTTGCGCGGCGGACAAGCGAAAAGTACGTCGAGGCGTATCGTCAGTTGACGGGGCGCAAGTTGGAGATTTAGCCGGCATGCGCTCGGATGATTGAACGTCGTTCTTGAATCATGAGCATTGCGGACTGGATCATCCTCGGATTTCTGGTGTTATCCGTGGCCGGGGCAGCTAGCGAAGGGTTTTTTCACGAAGCCTTCAAGCTGGCTGGCTTGGTCGTAGGGTACATCTTGGCCGCCTGGCAGTATCATCGTCTGGCGGGCTGGTTCGCGCCGCATATGAAATCGCCGTGGTTGGGCGAGATCGCTGGTTTTCTGATCGTGTTTTTCGCGGTCCTGATGGTTGCCGGCTTTGCCGGACGGATCGCGCGCTGGGTAATGAAGAAAGCCGGTCTAAGCACGTTGGACCGGGTTCTGGGCGCTGTTTTGGGTTTGTTGAAGGGCGTCCTGGTGGTGGCGGTTGTGCTCACTGCCATGGCCGCTTTTGCGCCAGCTGCGAAGTGGCTGGCGGGATCTCAGTTGGCTCCATATTTTCTGGTAGGCGGCAGGGCAGCGGTCTGGCTCGCACCGTCGGAACTGCGCCACCGTTTCTACCAGGGGCTGGATTACATGCGGCAAGCGCATTCGACGACCGAGCTTCAGCCGCAATCGTCTGGGCCATCGAAGTAGGTGGCAAGAACTGGCCTGGCGGTTAGGGCAAAAAAGGTTCGGACTCAGCCCTTGAAAGATTTTTTGGTATTGCAAAGGTGCGGAAACGAGGCAAGGTGAAAGATCAATTGGAAGCACTCATTCTTCAGATGTACAAAAGCAACATCCTCTATTCGGAAGCAGTCCGTGAATTCAAGAAGCGCTTTATCATAACCGTGCTGGAAGAGAACCGGGGCAATCAGTGCAAGGCGGCTCGGCAATTGGGCATGCACCGGAACACGCTGAGCCGGACCATGCAGGAACTGAAGATTGATGTGCGTCCGTTGCGCGCCGGCGCCAAGCGTCCGCCCCGCAGCGCGCGTCTCCCTGTCACGCTGGAGAGAAAACAGGCACGGTAGTTCAGGGGGCAGGTCTCGGGTCTTAGGTCTCAGGTCTTAGGAAAGGCCTGATCAGAAAAATCCAGGAAATCGGCATAGGGGGGAGAGTCACCTCTCCTCCCCTGCCACACCACCGTACATGCGGGTCCGCATACGGCGGTTCAGTTCGGTTAAGCTAGAGCACGTCCAACAAGCGAGGAAGACCGAGCACGTCGAAGTAAGCAATCGGAAACGCAGACGACAGGGCCGGGCTGTTGGCCAGACGCCATGGTCCATAGGGACTGCCGGCGGTTTGTGCCGCGAGGGCATGTCCGATGTTCCGCTGGCGCAGCTTCACATACCGCACCTTGCTGCGCTTCCATTGCTTCCAGATCACGGATCGCAACCTGCGTCGCATCCATTCCTCCAGCCTACGCAGCACCGAGGGCGTCTGGCTGAAGCCGAAGTAACTCTTCCAGCCACGTAAATAGGTGGCGAGTTGCTTCATCATCTGTTCCAGACTGATGCCCCGTGTTCGTCGCGTGAGTTCCCGTACTTTTCGCTTACAGCGGTCGAGAGCCTTAGGCGCGATGCGCCGTTTCGGTTCTCTCCTGCCGGTAAAGCTGAAGCCCAGGAACTTGCGCTCCTGCGGTCGCGCCACCGCGCTCTTCGCCTCATTCACCTTGAGCTTGAGTCGCCGCCGCAGGAAACCGGTCACGCTTTGCATGACTCGCTTCCCCGCCCGCTCGCTGGCCACGTAGATATTGCAATCATCCGCGTAGCGCACGAAACGGTGCTTACGTCGCTCCAACTCCCGGTCGAGTTCGTCGAGCACGAGATTCGACAGCAGCGGTGACAGAGGTCCTCCTTGCGGAGTTCCTTCCTCCACCGAACTCACCAACCCGTTCTCCATCACGCCCGACTCCAGAAAAGCTCGGATCAGCTTGAGCATCCTCTTGTCGCTCACCCGCCGCGCGATCGCCGCCATCAGTTTGTCGTGATTCACTCGATCAAAGAACTTTTCCAGATCGAGATCCACCACCCAGCGGTTGCCCTCGGCGATATACTGCTGCGCCTTGGCCACCGCCTGATGCGCCGAACGTTGCGGACGAAACCCGTGACTATGTTCGGAAAACGTCGGGTCCCATCTGACTTGCAGAACCTGCATCACCGCCTGCTGAATAAACCGATCCAACACCGTCGGAATGCCCAGCTTGCGCATCCCTCCGTCCGGTTTGGCTATTTCCACTCGCCGCACCGGTTGCGGTTGATAAGTCCCGCTCAACAGTTGTTCCCGAATCGCTGGCCAGTGCTGCTTCAGGTAGCCCGGCAACTCCGACACTTTCATGTCGTCGATTCCCGGACTGCCCTTGTTGGCCTTCACTCGTCGTAAAGCCCGCTGACAGTTTTCCCGCCCGCAGACCTCTTCCATCAGTTGCTCTTCTCCAGCCGGACTTTCGGTTTCGCACTTCGCCGTGAACGATTCGGTCCCTTCCCGCGGAGCCCTTGGAGCTTCACTCCTCCCCTCCCCGGTAAAGGCCAGCGCCATCTGTAGCTGGTTTTTCTGCCGCTTGTCGTTCATCGAGTCCTGCGTCCTACTCGCCGCTCCTGGCTGTTTGGGCCTTCGACCTCGCGGCCTACTATGCCCGCTGCTGACTCCCGCCCCACGGTCAGGATGAATCGCTCCATCCTCAGTCACGATTCCGTGACATGCGGCGGGTCTCCCGAAGTAAGTTCGACCGCCTTCGACGCGCAACCGCCGGATTTACCACCAGTGTGCTTGGTGGACACGGGCTTCGCTGTCCTTTGCCAACTCGCCCCACACCGTAGGCCTCGTTATCCGGTTCTTGTCCATCGGCTCGCGCCTTTGATCCACGCTTCTTTCAGACCCCGCCTCGCGACGACGCCCTTGCGCTTCTCTAGCCCTTCACCTCCACCAGGTTGGGCAGGGGACTTTCACCCCCTAGCTGTCGAACATGTTCGGCACACAATATAAAGGGCGGTCCGCTGGGGACCGCCCCTTATCTTTTCTCTTCTCTCTCTTCGAACCTAGCGGTCTTTCTAAGACCTGAGACCTGACACCTGAGACCTTCTCCTCAGTGTGCAGCTGGCTTTTTGTGAACCGGAGGCTTCGGCAGTGATTTCACCAGCAAGGCCCCTTCGCTCATGGTCATCATAAACGGCTTGGCCACGTAGGAAACCGGGGTTCCTTCGAACTGGAAGTCGGTATCCTCTTTAGGCATCTGCTTCACCGGAATCGCTGCCGACATGGTCAGGTCGATATCGGCCGTCTTGGCGTCAATATCGTCCGAACTGCCAGCCATTTTCAGTTTGGTCGGGGATTTGCCGGAAGCATCGATACTGATGATGTGGGCCACCATCTGCAACGGCTTCCCCTTGAGCACGGTCCATACCTTGTCGGCGTCTTCGGGCGTGCCCTCGGAAAGAACCAGTTGCCACTCCGCGAAGCTCATCTCCTCCACTTTCTTGCTCTTCACCAGATCCGCAGCCTGCTGAGCAGGAGTTGGCGGCACGTATTTCGTGATGGTGAAATCAGCCGGGGGTAGCGTCGTCGTGGCTGTCTTCGCCAGCAGATCGTTCCATCCCTCTTCGCTGCCGTGATACTTGTTGTATTTGCTCAGGCCGAACTTGGCGATCTGAGTTTTGCCCTGGCCCTGCGCCAGACTGGCAGCGCGCGCGATGAAGAACAGTCCATCCACGTCCTTTTCAGTTGGACCAGCCGTCAGGTAAGCGAGCGCCAGCGGATAAACGTCGCGCAAGTTGGTCGGTTCCGCATCCACAGATGCGCGCAGGAACTGCTGCGCCTTGGCATAGTCCTTGGCCTGATACGCACCCATGCCGGCCGCGCCGTTGAAGATCACGGCCGTCTGCGTTTTCAGCTTGTCCCAGTCCGCCGTCGACGTTCCATCCGGCTTGGGCGCTGTCTGTAAACACGCCAAGCCTTTTTCACCGGTCTGGCCAGCTTCGGCGAGGTTCTGTGGTCCTTGGCCCGCTTCCGCCATCGCTCGCTTGGTGTAGGCCAACAGCGCCAGCGCCCGGATATTGCATGGGTTCGCCAGCAGGACTTTCTGCGCCGTGTCCAGCGTCTTGGCCTGATTGCCCGTCTGCTGGTAAGCGCCCATCAAAAGCTCGAGCGCGTCTTCCTTCATTACGCTGTTGGGATACTGCGTCAAAAACGCTTCCAGGCCGCTGACCTTGGCCGCGGCGTCCGTTTGCTGCACGGCGCCCACGTAGGCGTTATATTCGGCTGGATCTTTGATCTCTTTTTTCTGGGGCGCTGCCGGAGCGGGCGTGGGATTCTGCGGCTGCGCGGGTTGGGCTGGCGCGGGTGCGGTTTGAGCGAAGGCGGTAACTGCGGTTACCAGCAGCATCGCGAGAACAATCTTCTTCATTCCTGTGGCTCCTTAATTCTTGGGGAAGCTGGAGTTTGTCATCGTGCCCGATTCTACTCAAGCCTGGCGCCGGGCTTGCGCCATGAACCAATCTTGCACTGACATTCAGACTGACTGGTCCCGAAAGTCATGGGCCGCATCTAGACACACCGCAGCTTTACATTATTCCGGTGAGCGGATTATAAGGTTGCAACCCCGCTAAGGCAAGCGTCTTGCTCGCTTCCACCGTCCAGGGGGTTTCAGGCGCGACCAGTACCAACGAGTCAACCGCCGGGAAGAGCCAGGCCAAGCGACCCAGGACAGTCCGCTGTAACCGAGAACTGGGAACTGACTTCAGTCCTTGAACAGATTGTCAAACGCGGCGCGCGCGTCATTCGGACGCTGACTGGCTTTACTGGAGGTTTCCTTCTCGACCATTACGCGGATGGAATAAAGCAAGCAGTCGTTGCGTTTGTCTTTGGGAGAGATTCTGTCAGGAATCGGCTGATTGCATTCGAAGCGGCTCGATGGGTCGAAGTGTTCGCACTGTTTGCAGGCGTGCAGGTCGAATCCGCACTTCGGACACTGCCCGACAGCAGAGGAGAGATTCTGCAGCAGGGCGCCGCATTCCGCACAGCGGGAGACGGTGCGCGTGCCCGGCATGTTAATCGGCCGCGGTCCGAACGTATTCTCTTTTTTCGGGGCCGAGGGCCGCTCGAACTCTTTCTTCGGGCCACTGCCAGCACCGGAATCCTGGTATCCGTGTTGCCTATACTTGCGGTCGGACAAAAAACGCCTCCTGGAAAACGCTTCATTCTCTGCCTTTGGCGCGTCCCGCACAAGAGTTTCTTTGCTGCCAGCCAAGCAATCCTGCGAGGAAAACGTCCGCCGTCTCTGCCAGTCAGCCGTGGCGCCGTGAATTGTCTTTCACATATCGGGGTGCTACCATCCGATACATAGAGAAACTGAGGAGGTAGTTATGGCGGATCGTGATGGCAACAGCTTCTTGTGGTTCCTGGCAGGTCTCGGCGTCGGAGCTGTAGTCGGTGTGTTGTACGCGCCCCGCTCCGGCGATGAAACACGCGATGCCATTCGCGCCAAGGCGCAGGAAGGCAGCGAGCGCGCGCGTGCGCATGCTCGCCGGGCACGCGAACAGGCGAACGACTGGATGGATCGCGGACGCGAAATACTCAACCAGCAGAAAGAGCAGTTCCGCTCCGCCTACGAGGCGGGCCGTCAGGCCTATAACGAGACGACCGCAGCCGGAGTCGAACCGCCCAAGAATCTTTAGCAGACTGCGGAAAAACAACAGGGGCAGCCATGGATGACACTCTCCTAAGAATTTTCATTGCGGTTACAAGCATCGCGGTCGTGTTCCAGACGCTGATTCTGTTCGGCCTCTACCTCGCGGTCCGCAAGAGCACGGCGAAGATGGAAGCGCTGGCCGACGAAGTGAAGAGCAAGGCTCTGCCCACGATGGAGACGGTGCAGAACATCCTGGTCGAGATTCGCCCGAAGCTCGACGTCATGACCGTCAACCTCTCGGAGTCAAGCACGCTGGTGCGCAATCAGCTTGCCCGCATCGACGCCACGCTCACCGATGCCCTCGACCGGACGCGGCTGCAAGTCATCCGCGCGGACGAACTGCTGAATCGGACGATGGATAAAGTGGAGGAGACCAGCGAAGTAGTCCACAAGACGGTGATCTCTCCGCTGCGCCAGGTCAACGGACTGATGAGTGCGATCAGCACCGGAGTCGAAGTCTTCCTCGGCCAGAAGCGGCGCCATCCGAAGAACGGCGCGGGAGTGCCCCAGGACGAGATGTTTATCTAGGACTGTCGAAAGCCTGCAGCCCCTAAAGGGGCCTCTGATTTCGATGCGGTTGCGGTATCGCTAAAGCGATACCCTGATACGAATCGGCCTATTCTTCGCCGCCGCCGGTTACCCGCTCACTTTTTACATCGGGCACATAGATGGAGTGGACGTTGTGTTCCGCCGCCAGCTTCTGGAACGTCGGGATGTCGGTGTTCCGAACCTGCTCCCATCCCGCCAGTAATTCATCCGTCTGCTTTTTCAGCTTGTCGAATTCCTGGTACTGCGCTTCGGTCGGAGCGGAATCGGCGAACCCGGCCACTCCCATGGAAAGAAACGCCAACCTCGCGTCGATCCCCGGCGCATAGGCGAGGGAGTCCTCGCTGGCGCTGATTTTGAAATTAATCAGCGGATCGCGGACGGCAATCAGCCTGACGTCAAGCGCACTCGCGCCATCGAACAAGGCTTTCATGGAATCGCCCGGCGGCAGGCGTTTCTTAAGCCCGTCCAACTGCTCCCGAACGTCCTGGATCTGGTTCACGGCGTAATAGACGCGATTCAACTGCTCGCGCACGTCCATCTGCAGCTTGAACTGCTTCTCCAGATCACTCTGCGAAGTGGTAACTCGCGGATCAATCTTCAGTTCGAACGGAGCCGTCAAGCTCTTGCCATTGGCGGTGAGCCGCACTTGATAATTGCCGGGCAGCGCCAGTGGCCCTTTCGCGCCGTCATTGTATTCCCACAGAAAATAGCCGGGAACGCGGGTTGCCGGGTCGTAATGCAGATCCCACACGAAACGATTCAGCCCGTCTTCCAGCTTGATCTGCTTCTCCGGCTTCTTGTCCTCGGGGTCGAGCGGTTCCTCGATCGGCTCGACCTTACTGCTGGAGTAGGTGCGGATTATACTGCCCGCCGCGTCCAGGATTTCAATTTTCACTTCCTGCTTCATTTCCGGCTTTGGCGCCTGCTTGAGGTAGAAATAAATCACCGCGCCGTTGGGCGGATTCTTCCCGGCAAAAGACAAATGGGCCGGCGCCTCGCCGCTGTGCACGCGATATGCCGTCGCGGGCTGGTAGAGATGCATGTCTTCTGCAGCAACTGAATCGGCGAACTGGCGCAGCGGCGAGACATCGTCAAGGATCCAGAACGAGCGTCCGTGCGTGGCCACTACCAGATCGTCATTCTTGATGACCAGGTCGTGGATGGGTGTAATCGGCAGGTTGATTTGCAGTGAGCGCCAGTGCGCGCCGTCGTCGAAAGAGACAAAAACGCCACGTTCGGTTCCCGCATAAAGTAGACCCTTTTTCTTCGGGTCTTCGCGGACCGCACGCACAAAAACTCCATCGGGAATTCCCGTGGTGATCCGGGTCCAGGTCGCTCCATAATCAGCCGTCTTGTAGATGTAGGGCGCGAGATCGTCATTTTGATGGCGGTCCACCGCGACGTAGGCCGTGCCGGCATCATGCGGAGATGCTTCAACCAGGCTGATGCGGCTCCATTCTGCGAGGTCCTTGGGCGTTACGTTGGTCCAATTCTTCCCTTCATCGCGTGTGATCTGGATCAAGCCGTCATCCGTGCCCACCCAAATCAGGCCTTTCGCCAAGGGCGAGGGGGCAATCGAAAACACCGTGTCGTAATACTCGGTGCCCGTATCGTCAATCGTGATCGGCCCGCCGGAAGGCTGCTGTTTCGATTTGTCATTGCGCGTGAGGTCGCCGCTGATCGCTTCCCAGTGCGTTCCGCCGTCGCTGGTTTTGAAAACGCGCTCGCCGCCGTAGTAAATCGTGTTGGGGTCGTAGGGAGAGGTCACGATCGGGGCAGTCCACTGAAAACGGTGATCGAGCGGAGCCGCGCCGCGCGCATCGCTCAGCTCCGGCCACACGGCAATGCTCTTGACCTGGTTCGTGCGCCGGTCGAAGCGCGTAATGTTGCCCTGATAGTCGCCGGCATACACGATGTTCGGGTCGGCTGGGTTGGGCGCAATGTAGCCTGCTTCCCCGCCCCCGACCGGGTACCAATTGTCGCGGCCAATCGCGCCGTCATCGCTGCGGCTGGCAATGGCCACCGTGGAATTATCCTGCTGCGCGCCGTACACGTAGTAAGGCGTTCGCGTGTCGGTGATGACGTGGTAGAACTGCGCGGTCGGCTGGTTGTCTTCGCGCGTCCATGACTGCCCGCCATCCAGGGTGACGGTAACGCCACCGTCATCCGAGGCGATCATGCGCTTCGTATTCTTAGGATCGATCCACAGGCCGTGATTGTCGCCGTGCGGAACTTTAATCTTGTTGAAGTTGCGCCCACCGTCGGTGGATTTGAAGAACTCCACATCCAATATGTAGAGAGTATTGGCATCCTGCGGATCGGCGATGATGTGCATGTAGTACCACGCGCGCTGAACCAGGCTGTGGCTGCCGTTTACCAGATCCCAGGTGTCCCCGTCGTCGTCGGAGCGGTAAAGGCCACCGGCTTCCTTAGCCTCGATAATTGCGTACACCCGCTCGGAGTTCGCTGCGACCGCAAGACCGATGCGTCCGTAGGGGCCCTTCGGAAGGCCGTGTTCCTGAAGTTGCTTCCACGTAGTGCCGCCATCGGTTGAGCGATACACGCCGCTGCCTGGCCCACCGCTGGATAGGGTCCATGGAGTCCGCCGCGCCTGCCAGAGTGCGGCGAACAGAATATTGGGATTTTGCGGATCGAACGCTACATCGATCGCTCCCGTGTTTTCGTCTTTGTAGAGAACCTTGTCCCAGGTCTTGCCGCCGTCGGTGGTTCTGAAAATACCTCGTTCTGTGTTGGGGCCAAAGGGATGGCCCAGCGCGGCCACAAAAACGATATCGGGATTGTGTGGATTCACGATCACTTTGCCGATCGCGCGCGAATCTTTCAGGCCGACGCTCTTCCAGGATTTTCCAGCATCCACCGACTTCCAGACGCCGTCACCTTGCGAGATGTTTCCGCGAATGCAGGCTTCGCCAGTCCCCACATAAACGACGTTAGGGTCGGAGATGGAGACGGCAATACTGCCGGTCGCAGGCGCTCCATCCTTGTCAAAAATGGGGGACCAGGTGTTGGCGCCATCGGTGGATTTCCAGACACCGCCACCGGTCGCACCGAAATAGTAGGTGGTCGGGTCGCCGGGAATTCCGGTTGCCGTCAGCGAGCGGCCACCACGAAACGGACCGATCGAACGGTACTTCATTCCCTTGAACAGGGGGTCGCCTTCGCTCTTGTCGTCTTTGTCGTCTCTTGCGGCCGGCACGGTCGCAGCCGGAGCGCTCTTCTGCGAGGCATCCGGCTTGCGGTTCCGCTCTTTTTCTTTTTGCTGGGAGAAAGTCAGTGTGACCGACAGCAGGACGAATAACGCAAGCACGGCGATGTGCACATGCAGTTTTTGGACTATGAAGTGGATCACGAATCGAATGGCCCCGAGAAGAGAATTTGTTGCTCGCTAATGGTAATGCCTGAAGTGCGAAAGGTACAAACGGGCAGCCAAAGGTATTTGCCCGACGAATTCATTAACCACGAAGGAAACGAAGGATCACGAAGGAAGCCTTATGGGCTTGAAACTTCGTGTTCCTTCGTGTCCTTGGTGGTTGATGAATTTAGACGTACCCGCGTAGTCAACACGACCAAGCATGAAACACTGCTTGGATTCTGCCTCCGCCGCCTAGAATGTTTCAAACATTTATCCACATTGTTGTTTGAAACGGAACGCGGTCAGAATGCAGCAAGAATTCACATCCAACGACGTGATGGCCCTGACGGGGATCACCGCGCGTCAGTTGCAGTGGTGGGATGAACGGGGCATCGTGACGCCGCACCGCCAGGGACACCGCCGCATTTATACCTGGGACGAACTGGTCACCGTGGCGGTGATCTGGCAGCTTCGGCGGCGGGGTTTCTCGCTCCAGCGCATGCGCAAAGTGATCGGGTTCCTGCAGCAGGAATTCGGCACCAGCCTGGCGGCTACGGTCGGCGCTTCTTCCGAGTACCACCTGCTTACCGACGGCACTCATCTTTATCTGCGCACCTCGGCGCGGCAGGTCGTGGACCTGCTGAAGAACGCGCGACAGCCAATGTTTGACATCTGCCTGAGCGACGAGGTCCGCCGGGTTCGAGGAGAGATTCAGTTGCGCAAGAAGTCTGCGGCTTCGGAACGGGGCGGGACCTTGCATAGGCGTAAAGCAATCGGCGTAAGGCGAGCGTAAACGGAGGCGGGGGAGGCACATGATGATCGGTGAATTGAGCATTATCAATGAGTGGATTCCCGAGCAGATGGAACCCGGTACCGTGTTCGTGCTGGAGAACGCAGGCGAAGTGGGAGAGAAAGAAGATCCCTATTGGGCGGTGCTCTCCTGCCCGTCATGCGGAATGCTGGGCTTGATTACGCGTAAGCAGATGGCTGGGCTGCTGCCGACAATCTGCGGCTCTTCGGTATGCTCGGCGCAGTTTTTCATCAAGGACGAAGAGATCACGCCGCGGAAACCGTTCTAGGGCGTGTTTCCTACATAGTTCGTCGAAAGGCCCCCTCTTAATCGATTCGAGTTATTGACGCGTCTTCGCATAACCGTTAGAAAGACGGTCACAGCTCGTGTGGGTAATCGATCTGGGTTCCAAGAAAAATAAAAAAGTGCGGGCTTGAATCTGGGCTGGAGGCAGTGTGATTTCCAGGAATCTGCGGGCGTCCGTGTGCGCAGTGATGATGATTGTTGGCAGCGAGGCGGTATGTGTTGCGCAAAGTGAAGGATTCTTTGCAAACTGGGAGGACCGTGTGCGCGATACACTGGCGCAGCAGCCATCCTGGCCAATTCCATTGGTCACGGCATCGTCGGGTTTGTTGCAGGTGGCCCGGACCGATGTCGTCCGCCAGATCACGCCCGCGGGCACTGATACCTGGAACTACGGCAACAGCAAAGGCGTCAACGTGGTGCCGTGGTACAAGGTCGAATTCGATGCGCTCGCCCCGCCCTATATCCAGCACAACTCGGCGGCCAAGGATGGCGCCGGCGATTTCTCCATGCTGCTGAAATATCGTCTGGCGGCAGGTAACGAAACCCACGGCAACTATTCGCTGAGTTTTTCCGTGGCTGGTACCTTGCCGACCGGCAGTTATAAGAATGGAAGTCTCGCGGCTACGATTTCTCCCACGCTCTGCGCTGGCAAAGGCTACGGCAAGCTCGACGTGCAATCGACGCTGGGCGCCGTCCTGCCGGCGGGCGATACGGCGAAATTGGGGCGGGTCGTGGTGTGGAACGCCGTGACGCAGTATCATCTGGCCAAGCTTTTTTGGCCGGAGATAGAGAACAATGCGACGTTTTACCACGGCGGATCGAACGACGGCCGAACCCAGAACTTTGTTACGCCAGGATTGATGGTCAGCAAGATCAAGTTGGAACACGATCCTCGCAACCGCCTCGCCTTGGTCTTTGGGGCAGGAATGCAGATCGCGACCACGCATTTCCACACCTACAATCATGGGCTCGTGCTCTCGACGCGGATGTTGTTCTGAGAGAGCAGGCGGCCTCGGCAGCTAAAACCGGCACTTATTTTTCGCGGGACTTGCGGCGCGGCTGCAGGCGCGGCCGTTCGAGACAACGTGAAAGTCGGAATTCTTTCTCTGCCTGAGACGCGGCGAGCCGCGTCTCTACAGGGAAGTCTTGGGGACTGAGAACTTCACCGGAACCCGCTCCACAATCTCGATGTCAAATCCTTCCAGCGCGGCCACTCTACGCGGGTGATTGGTCAACAGTCGAATGCGTTTCAGATTCAAGTCGAAAAGGATTTGCGCTCCTAGTCCGATCTCGCGGTGAATCTTGCGTTCGCTTTCGGGAAGCGACGGCAAACGGCGTTCGCGATGAAATGTAAGGAAGGATTGGTCGCCGATTTTTTCCGCCGTGAAACCTTTGGAGGTCTGGTGCAGGTAGATCAGGGCGCCCCGGTCTTCCTCGGCAATCATCTTCAGCGAGGCTTCCAGCGTCTGATGGCAGTCGCATCCGGTGGCGCCAAAAACGTCGCCCAGCAGGCAATGGGCGTGCATCCGGACCAGGACCGGCTCGGAGGAATCGCTGATATCGCCGCGAATCAGCGCCATGTGGGATCCGCCACCGTCGACCTCGCTCTCGTAGGCAATCAGGCGAAATTGCCCGTGCTTGGTTTCAACCATCGCCTCGCCCACACGATGCACGTAGCGCTCGTGCTGCATCCGGTAGCGAATCAACTCCGCTACCGTCAGCATTTTCATTTCGTGCTGGCGGCAGAATTCGATCAGGTCGGGCACGCGGGCCATGGTGCCGTCGTCTTTCATGATTTCGCAGATGATGCCTGCCGGAATCATGCCGGCCAGTCGGGCGAGATCCACGGACGCTTCGGTCTGGCCGGCCCGTACCAGCACTCCACCCTTGCGCGCTCGCAGCGGAAACATGTGGCCCGGGCGCGCCAGATCCGACGGACGTGTTTTGGGATTGATTGCCACTTTGATGGTGTGGGCGCGGTCGTGCGCTGAGATTCCCGTGGTGACGCCGTCGCGAGCGTCAATTGCCTCGCAAAAGGCAGTCCCGTACTGCGATGTGTTCTCGCTGGTCATGGGACCGATGCGCAGGTGGTCGAGGCGCTCTTCGGTCATGGCCAGGCAAACCAGACCGCGTCCATGCTTGGCCATGAAGTTAATGGCTGCGGGAGTAACCTTTTCCGCGGCCAGGGTGAGATCGCCTTCGTTTTCGCGATCCTCGTCGTCAACCACAACGATCATTCGGCCGGCGCGGACTTCTTCGATCGCGGTCGGGACGTCGGTAAAGTGTGAATGAGGAGTCATAGGATTACGCAGCGTTTAAATCGTGCCGCTTCGGCGGCGTCGCTTCGTTCTCTGCACGTTGGCCCGGCCCACCAGGAAACAGATCTTTCAGTGCCCACTTCATGGCCCGAACTATCCATCGCATCACAACCACGATTGTGGCCAGGAAAGCGGCCACGATCAGGGAGGCCGCAATCGGGTGCTGGGTCGCCAGCCAGGTGAGGAATACGGCGAGTGTATCTTCTCCCGCGCTGAGCGCAAAATTCGAAACCGGTTCCGGCGACGGGGTCACGGCTACGCGTGCTGCCGTCTTGCCACTGTGCGCTGCCAAGGCAATCGCTCCGCCCGCCAGAGCCGCCAGCAACTGCTTTTCTGGCGAAAGCTGAGAGGTCGCGCCGTAGGCCAGCAAGGCCGCTGCGGGAACTCGTACAAAGGTATGCAGGGCATTCCAGATCAAATCGAAAGCGGGGATCTTGTCTGCGAAAAACTCGATGGCAAAAAGCAAGCCCGAGGCCGCAATCACCCACCAACTGGTCAGCAGATGCAGCCCGGAAGGCAAGTCGACCAGGCCGGCGTGGGCCAGCAGTCCGAGGGTGGCCACCGTGGCGTACAGGTTGAGCCCGGCCGCAAAGCACACGGCCACGATCAGGCCTGCCAGGTCAGAGCCACCGAGTCCGGAGCCGCTAAACTTCATGCCTGCCAGCATATCCGTCCCCGGCTTTATCGCCAATACCCGAAAATGGAAAAGGGCCGCCTCAGGCGACCCCTCCCAATAAACCCAGTTCCTTGCGGTTACAGAGTGGATTCGATTTCAAAACCCCAAGCTTCCAAGAGCGGCTCAGGAATGTACTTGGAATTCTTGTTGCGACGTGCCCATTCCCGCAGCCGCGTGGACCGCAAATACTGGTCCGGGGAGAGCTTATACTCGTGCACAACCTGCTCGAATTCCGTGATGGTGGGCGTGACCGGGCCGATGGGCTCGGGCTTGCCCCAGTTGGGGTTTCCGCGTCGCTTAGCCATGAAAATTATACCCTCTGGTGAATTGAATAAGGACTTCGTATTAAGTCTCTTAATCGTTTGATTCCAAGAACCGCTTAGGGGATTCACCTTGCAGAAAGACAAACCAATCCTCGGGATCCCAGCCCCCTCGGCCTCTATGGAAGCTATTGATAATAATAGGTTTCTGTCGGTTAGTCAATAGAAAACTTGAGGCCTCTACAACTTTTTGTATATCCCCTTTGTGCACAACTACTTGCAGTTTGCGGGGGAAGAGTCCGTCGCCGACCTGTCAGGCAATGGCCTCGGATCGACCACTCATGGACCGCCCTCGATCCGCCGATGACAACATCGGGACATCCGCGTGACTGGAGTAACCATCAGACCGGGCCATTGCGTTGATCATGGATTCCCCTAGACTTATAGTGCGGAGAAGGAGTGTTCCAGTCCCCCGGGTTGGGGGCAGGTGCCCTGATGGGCGCACACGAAGGCGTCTTCGCCATGTATTCGCTATTCATCCGCCTCGGTAAAACTGGGGCAGCGCGCAAGAACCGATCTGAAGCATGATTCGAAGTATGAACTTGAAGTCTCTACTGCTGAGTTCCGACGAAAAGACGGTGCGCATCCTGCGCCGCGTCCTCGGCGACCTGGAAATTGACGTCGAGCACTGTACCATCCCGGACGATGCCATCTGCCGGATCACCCGTCAGCGTTTCGAAGCCATCATCGCCGATGCGGGGAATCGGGAGGACGCGGGCAACCTGTTGCGAGCGGCCAAAGCCGCGCCGGTCAACAAGCGAGCCCTCACGGTCGTGCTGGTGGAATCTCCCGTCGGACTCAAGGGCGGCTTCGAATTGGGCGCTCACTTCGTCCTCCACAAGCCGCTCGCGGTCGAGCGCGCCAAAGCCAGCTTTCGCGCGGTGCGCGCCCTGATGAAGCGGGAACGCCGGCTGCAACTGCGGGTCGCGGTGCAAATTCCGGTCGAGTGCATCGGCTCGGGACGGTACTCGGCCAAGACCATCGACCTCTGCGAAGGGGGCATGGCGATCCAATTCTCCGGACGGGTTAACAAAGAAAACTCGCTCCACTTCTCGCTGGAACTGCCGGGCATGAACCAGAAGCTCGAAATCGCTGGTGAGCTGGCCTGGGAGGGTTATCAAAATCGGGCCGGCGTGCGCTTCACCAACACCACCGACGAGCAGCACAACCTCCTGCGCCAGTGGTTGAACAGCCAGCTTCCCGAGCCCGAAGAGGACGACCCTCCGGTGAATTGCCGGCTCACCGACCTCAGCCTTGGGGGTTGCTATCTCACCACCAACTCACCGTTCCCCAGGCGAACGCGGGTCATCCTTAAGATTAAGACCGGCGACCTCGAAATCCGCGCTGGAGGAGTCGTGCTGGTCGCGCATCCGGAATTCGGGATGGGTGTGGAGTTTCTCCAGACCACGACCGAGCAACGGCACCAGGTTCTCCGCATGATCACGACTCTGCGCGCCAACGGAGATAAATCTCCCCAACTTCAGGTCGAACCTGACGGATTGGAAGCTCCATCGTCGGACGAGAGCGTGGACGTGTTGCAGTCTTCCACAACCGAAGTCTCCGGAGCCGAAGACACACTCGTCGACCTGTTCCGGAACCAGTTTCAGGTGCCGGTCGAAACCTTCCTGGAGCAGATGCGCGAACAGCGCCAGTCGATGGAGTCGCGCTAAAGGGAGAGAATCAGGTCTTAGGTCTTAGCTCTTCACCGTCCACTCTTCACTCTTAACCGACAGCTGAGATCGTTGGGATTCAGCTAGAGGCTAAGTGCTAACGGCTGATCCTTGCGCTTCGGGAATCAGTTCGCTCACTGTCCCGCGCTGCAGCAGATACGCCCCGGGTCCCTGTTGTCCGCGAATCGAACGGCAGAATTCGGCCAGAAAGAATCCCGCTTTCACGGCCTCGCGGAAAGCCCACCGGGTCGCGTCGCGCCACTCTCGCGCGAGGCCCACATCGGCGCGCTCGACCTCGAGGATGTCACCCGGGATTTCAATGCTCACGCGCTGCCGGGCAAGCGCCTCGGCCAGATCTGCCCGTTCCGGGTTGCCGCTGGGATCGAAGCGTACCAGCGGAGCCAGTAACCGCAGGGCATCGAGCGTTTCTGCGCGCGCGCCTTTAGCCCATTGGCCCGCCAGCCGATCTCGCACCCGCCGCGAATTCAGTATCCAGCGCACCCAGAGCCGGTCGGTTCCGTTCCGATGCAGCATGCTGGATGTTTCCGGGCCGTAGAAATCCACCTTATAGGTATCGGAGACCACGCCCAGCTTGGAAAAGTTGAAGTGCGCGTTGCGACTTTGCAGAGGATCGAAGGTCCACGTCATCTCGCGAACGCCCATGGCCATGGCACGCTCGCGCTGCGCCTGCTTCAGCCGCAGTCCCAGATCCAGGTGCCGGTAAGCATCGATCACCGCCAGCATATGCGAGTGAATCGTCATCTGCCCGTGCTCGCGACCGAGGAATCCGAACGCGAACCCGACCAGTTTGTCCTTATCCTTCTCCTTATCAAAAGCTCCAACGAAAATATTGCCTACCGCCTTGCTGGCAACAGCCAGGGTGAGCGGCAAGGCGTCCTCGTCCGCCAGGCCCCAGACTTCTTTCTCCACCCCTTTCAACTGGCTGAAGTCCTCGATGTTCCTGAGATCGCGGATTACAATCTGCTGCGCAGCGCCGCGGGACATCATGGCTGGCCCTTCGTGCGTTTTGAGTTCGGTTGCCAAGGCATTGTGATCTCGGCGCGAAAATGCTGCGCTGAAGAGAAACCATCGTGTACAGCAAGGGTTGCATCGTTGTCAACAGCAATCGAATTCAGCCATGTATCTTGAATTTTTCAACCACCATTCCAGCCTGACGGACCGTTCCCCGCATCTCAATCTAATGCTACCCTCGAATCCGGAGACGAACACTGCCGTGAAACCGATTACCAAGCTTCTGCTTTTGATTGCCTTGATCGTGCTGGGAAACTCGCTGCTGCTGGCCAATGATCGTGGCGCCCTGGTCCGGGAGGCCGTCATCTACATCTCTCCAGACACCACGTCCAATAAGCTCGGCCAGGCCGAACGCGGACGGGAACTGGTTCTGCTCGAGAAAAGCCGTAACTGGCTGCACGTGGAAGCTTTGCTCGGCTTTGCACAAACTCCCGACCCGGCATTCGTCGAGGATGAAGACGTCGAGGGCAAGACCATCACCGGATGGATTCTTGATACCGGTGTGGTCTGGGCAAATACTCCGAACGGGGACCGCATCCTGTTCGGTGCTGCCGTCGATTCTGAAGACGAAGCCAGCCGCCGCCACGGACGCCGCGGCGCGGCCCAGGACGCCTTACGCCTGTATCGCCGGGTTTATGAGTTGTTCCCAACCGCTCCGCTAGCCGGCGAAGGCCTCTATCGAGCCGCTGACATCAAGTGGCAGATCGACAAGTCAGATATGCAGTCCCGTCCTTCCGCGCGCGAGAAAGAATCGTTCTATCGCCAGGGGATCGACGAGGAGGCCATGAAGCAGGTGATGAAGAAATTCCCCAACACCAAATGGGCCCAACTCGCCGCCTTCCACCTGATCGACAACAAGCTTTGCGGGGACTGGCAGGGGTCCTCCAAATGTCCCGACAAGGAAGCCGAGATTTACGAAAAGTACGTTAAAGAACGCCCCGAATCTCCGGCCGCTCCCGAAGCGCTGTATCAAGCCGCTTCTCGCCGTGCTGCCCTGATCGAGATTTATAAGACGGAAGAGCAACCCAAGAAGTCCGAGCAAGCGAAGAGTCAGGCGACTGCGCTCGCCCAGCAGTTGATTTCCCAATATCCGCAAAGCGACTGGTCGTCCCGCGGACAGACCCTGCTTTTCCTGATGCAGCAGGGAGTGCCGACTTACGGGAATGCAATACAGTAGGGTATTAGGGGGCTCAAACCTTCACTAGACTCGGCGCCTCTCCCAGCTTTCCTTCGCGATAGGCACGCACGTAATTCTTGCAGTGCGCATCACGGCCCAGCAATGCTTCGGTCGCGATGATATTCATCATCAGCTGCTGGTCGCGAGGATCGACAATCGCAGCATCGAGTCCGTGGGCCATCAGCAAGAGAAGGAAGGTCTCATTCAGCAGCTTGCGGACGGGCAATCCAAAGGAAACATTGCTGACGCCAGCGCTGATGTGAACTCCGGGATACCTGGCCACAATCTGGCCGACAGCTGTCAACAGGTTCTTGCCATGCGGACCGGTCGCCAGAGGCATGACGCAAGGGTCCACGTAGATATCGTCCAGGGCAAAGCCCTCGGCGGTGAGGCGATCGATCAAGCGGCTGGCGGTGGCCACTCGATCCTCCACACCGGTGGGCATGCCACCTTCCGATATGCATAAGGCGATCACTTTGGGACGGTGTTCCTTGAGCACGGGCAGCATTTTCCAGCGGACGGGTTCGTCGCTGATGGAGTTGACCATTGGCCTCTGCTTGCAGCGGGGAAGCGCTTGCATCAAGGCTTCCGGATCGGCGCTGTCCAGGCAGAGGGGAATATCCACCACTGCTTGCACCAGGTCGACCAGCCAACTCAAGAGTTCTACTTCCTGTTGCGGGAGTCCTCCATTGACATCGAGCATGTGGGCTCCGGCGCTGGCTTGCTTTCTCGCCAGGTCCCGGAAGAACTCCTCATCGCGCTTTTCCGCGGCCTCGCCGACTTTCTTCCGCGTGCAGTTGATGAGTTCTCCAATGATCAGCATGGTTTTGTCTCCTTCGGGCGGTCTTCCTCAACGGGGAGCCCGAGATCAATTCTTTTGCAGACGTTATCCAGCCCGGCGAAGCGGTTGGCTAAAGCGTTGGTGCGGTCCAAGCACCAGTCGCGCGGAGGAACAAGGACATGGGTGAACTTCCGGGGGTCATCGCCCATCGCTAGCGTGCCCTGGTAGACGAGGTTCCAGATACAAGGCTGATCAGGACGAGCCTCACAGGTCCCGTCCACCCTGGAGCCTCCACACGGACCGTTGCGCAATTCCTTGTAGCACCCCTGCATCGAGCACCCGGCATAGTTGAGATGGTCCTGGATGCAATCTCCACAACTGACGCAGCCTAAGGTTGCCTTGCGGTAAGCAGTCGCAGGCTCGAGCAACTCGTACCACAAGCCATGCCGCCAGGAGTTGTTCTTGCCGGGCTGGTCACCGGCCTTCGTCGAAAATCTCGCTCCGAAGAATCGCGCTCCGAACGTGCCGTCTTTAATAAAGTGCCGGTGCACCCTCTCGGAGAAGCGCTGCACCCATGAAGGATGATGCTTGACGCTCGAGACCCGATAGGCGCCTGCGCTGTCGCTGAGACCGTCGCCACCCTGCGGCAAGAGGTAGAACTCGTTGGAGTAGGGGAACACGAGCTCATCGATCCGCCCGCGCCAGTTCTTGCCAATCGCGGCCGCACCTTCCAGGATGGTCATAAAATCTTTGTGCGTTAGGCCGAATCCGCCAATATGGGCGCCGGCAAAGCCGAGGTCTTTCGCTGCGGCCACCATCAGTGCGGCGCGCTCCAGTCGCTGTGGTTTCTTTTCTCCCTCCAGGCGCTGGATGAACTCGTCCGTGATCACGCAGCCCGCCAACTCGCCCGCTTGCATCAACCGCGCTATCTTCGCAGTCGGCACATAGACGTTCGCCAGCACGGGTATATGGCCCAATCCCTCCCTGACCATGTACTGCTTTAACTCGTAAAGCTTGCGCAGGTTGTATCCCAGCTGGGTGATGACGTATTGCGCGCCCGCCGCAACTTTCAGCTGCAGCTTGTAAAACTGCATCATGAGATCCGGTTCGCCGACCTTGAACGGGTTCACGACTGCACCGGCAAAGAAATCGAAGGGAGTGGTGCGCGCGGTTTTCGGCCCCAGGTTGTACTCCAGGCCGCCGCGCAAGGCTTGGAGCAGCCAAAGGATGAGCACGGAATCCACGTCGTAAACCGGCTTCGCCTTACCCGCGAATCCCTCCTTCTGCGCATCGCCGGTGAGGGCCAGAATGTTCTCCACGCCCAGGCGTGCCAGCGCGTGAATCCGTGCCTCCAGCATCGAGCGGTTCCCGTCTTTGCCCGTCAGATGCGCGATCGGGGTGAGCTTGTGCTCGAGGACGCAGGCGACAAAAGCCTCCGGCGGCAACGCGGGGTTCCCTCCGGGAAGATCGGTCAGGCTGATGGCGTCGATTCCATGGCCCTGCGACGCTTCTTTGACAAAGACTTCAGCTTCCACCGCACTATGATCGCGTCCGAGTACGAGTTCGGCCGTGCACACGAATTCGCCTTGTTCAAGCGCCGATCGAAAACGGTTCGGGTTCTGGCTGCTTCCGTCTGTACTCATTTGCATCGCCTGTTTCTATTGATTCCATTGGATCATCGTTACTGAGGTTAGGGCTGTGATGAGAATCACCGAGGTGACACGGGAATCGCGTGGGGTTGTGACCCTTAGTCTTGACGGTAGCGCCGCCGTCCCGGCGGCTGTCCGGCACTACGACAGTCATGCTTCCTGCTATCCTAGAAACCTTCGCCCACTGAGGACGTTATGAAAATCAAGTCATCGGCTTTACTGCTCGCGCTGCTGTTTGCAATTTCCGCCGCTGCTCAGACCACTGCTCATTTCGACGGCCAGACCTGGTGGAATCACATCAAAGTTCTCGCCGACGACAAACTCGAAGGACGCGATACGGGCAGCCGTGGCGAGCGCGCGGCGCAAGCCTACGCCGTCGAGCAACTCCAGAATGCAGGTGCGGAACCGGCGGGCGTCAACGGCTTCTACCAGCCCGTCAAGTTCGTTTCCCGCCAGATCGTCGAAAAGGATTGCAGCCTTACGCTTGTCCACGACGGCAAACGCGAACCGCTCGCGCTCGGTGAAGATGTCATCATCAGTACGCGCGTCATGCCCGCGCCCGAGGTCGACGCGCCGCTGGTCTTCGCGGGCTATGGCCTCAAGGTCCCAGAGAAAAATTATGACGACTTCGCCGGCCTAGACGTCCGGGGCAAGATCATCGTGATCTTTTCCGGATCGCCCTCCGAGATTCCCGGGGCGCTCGCTTCGCATTACCAGACCGCGGCCGAGCGCTGGAAAGTGCTGCGGGCCGCCGGCGCCGTCGGCGTTGTTTCGTTGACTAACCCTAATTCCATGGACATCCCCTGGTCCCGTATGGCGCTCAACCGCGCCCATCCCACCATGGATCTCGACGATCCCGAGTTCAACGAAACCGAAGGCGCCAAACTGTACGTTGTCGTCAATCCCGCCAGCGCTGAGAAATTCTTTGCCGGCTCCGGCCACACCTTCGAAGAGATCGTCGCTCTCGGCAAAGACCGCAAGCCGCTGCCGCACTTCCCGCTCGCCGTTTCGCTGGCCGCGAAAACGAAAGTTGACGTCACCAAGATAGAGTCGGCCAACCTGGTCGCTAAACTGCCCGGCAGCGATCCCGCGCTGAAGAACGAATACGTGGTGCTCTCCGCCCACCTCGATCACATCGGCATAGGTGAACCCATTAACGGCGACCGAATTTACAACGGGGCCATGGACAACGGCTCCGGCAGCGCCCTGGTCCTCGACATGGCTGCCAGCTTCAAGAAGAATCCGGAAAAACTGCGCCGGTCAATCCTCTTAGTTTTGGTGACCGGCGAAGAAAAAGGCCTGCTGGGCTCGAAGTACTTTGCCGCTCACCCCACGGTCGCGCCCAAGTCCATCGTCGCCGACGTCAACGTCGATATGTTTCTGCCCATCGTACCCTTGAAATTTCTCACCGTGCTCGGCCTCGACGACAGCGATCTGGGAGAACGCGTCCGCGAGATCGCGCAGTCCGAAGGCGTGAAGGTTCAGCCCGACCCCGAGCCGTTGCGCAATCTGTTCATCCGCAGCGACCAGTACAACTTCATCCGCCACGGAGTGCCCTCGATGGTCATGGGCGTTGCTCCCGAGCCCGACTCGCCAGAACAGAAGAAGCTCTTCAAAGACTGGCTGACCCAGCGCTATCACGCGCCTTCGGACGACGTGGACCAACCTGTGAACCTCGCCTCGGCTGCGAAATACGAGGAGATCGTCAGAGCGTTGCTCATCGACATCGCCAATGGCGACCATCGCCCAGAGTGGAAGCCGGATAGTTTCTTCCGGCGTTACGCGGAACCTGTCAAGATTGGAAATTGAATTCCTGTAGAGACGGGGCTTGCCTCGTCTGCCCTGCGCTGCAAGCCGAGACGCGGCAAGCCGCGTCTCCACATTAGTTTTGGGGAGAACGCTTGAACGAATATCTTTTGTCCGTGTTGCTCGGGATCGTCGAAGGCCTCACTGAGTTCCTGCCCGTCAGTTCGACCGCCCATCTCCGTATTGCCGAAGAGCTAATGCACGTGCCGCTGTCGAGCGGCTACTGGAAGATGTACTCGATCGTCATCCAGCTAGGCGCGATTCTGGTGTTGCCAATCTATTTTCGGAGCCACATCGGCAAGCTCTTTTCCACGTTCCCCGAAGGCGAAAGAAAGGACTGCACGATCCTGACCCACCCCTTGAGCCTGGTGATGATCGCGTTTGTAGTGACCGCTGGCCCGTCCTTCCTGCTGACCAAAGTGATCGGCAAGAACCTGGAGAGCCTCTACGTGATGGGTGCGTCGCTGCTGATCGGCGGCATCGTGATGTGGATCATCGACGCTATAAAAGCGCCATGGGAAAAGGCTGGGCCGGGTGCGGCCGGATCTCCTATTCACACCTGGAAAATGGACGATATTCACGGCGGCCAAGCTATTTGGATCGGAGCCTGCCAGATTCTCTCCGCGGTGTTTCCCGGCACTTCGCGCTCCATGTCCACGATTGCCGCCGGACAACTGGCGGGAATGTCCCGCGCCGCCGCGCTCGAGTTCTCCTTCTTCCTCTCCATGCCGACCATGGCAATGGCCACGCTCTACACGCTGTACAAGTCGCTTTCCGGCAAAGATGAAAATCCCATCGGGGTCGCGGCACTCACGTCTCACGAATGGGTCGTGCTCGCCATCGGCTTCGTTGTCTCCTTCATCGTCGCCTACGGGGCGGTTGCCTGGTTCATGGCGTGGGTCCGCAAGCGCGGCTTCGCGCCGTTTGCCGTGTATCGCATCGTGATTGGAATCGCCGTGCTGGCCTGGGCAGCGGGAGCAATTGGACAGTAGCCTTTGTCAAGACTAGTGCCTGCAACGATTTTGTCATCCTGACCCTGAGCGTAGTCGAAGGGAACGACCCGTTTTTCCTGACGCCGCATTTGGGGAACCAAGCATCCAAGACTAGATGCACGAGTTAGAGACGCGAATGGTCGCCCGGAACTTATTCATGCCTCTCCGATCCAAATCCGGGCCCATAATCTTCATCTTTGCGTATCTTGCCCTGGGTTGCGCATTGCCTTGCTCGGGACAGACTCCTCGGACAGCGCCTACTCAGGAACCGCAAGGGACGGCGTCAGCCAGTCAGAATTTGTCAGGAAGTATCAGCGGCACGGTAGTCGATGAAAGTGGCGCGGTCGTCGCCGGAGCCCGGGTACGACTTACACGAGAAGGTCAGGCCCCAAGCCAAGAGATACTATCGGGCACCGGCGGGCAATTCTCGTTTGCCAACCTCGCTCCCGGGCCCTTCCAGATCACAGTTATCTCGGCGGGATTCGCGACGCAAACATCCTCTGGAATCCTGCATTCGGGGGAGAACTACATCGTTCCGAAAGACGCGTTGGCAGTTGCTACCGCGGTCACTGATGTGGAGGTCGGACTCACACAGACCGAAGTGGCACAAGAAGAGATCAAGATTGAAGAAAAGCAGCGCGTGCTCGGCGTCATTCCAAATTTTTATGTCACCTACGACCCCAATGCGGCCCCCCTCAACTCAAAGCAGAAGTTCGGACTTGCCTGGAAGACGACCGTGGATCCGTTCAGTTTCGTATTAACCGGGGCCGTTGCCGGAGTAGAACAGGCGCTGAATAGTTTCAGCGGATATGGACAAGGCGCACAAGGTTACGCCAAGCGCTACGGCGCCAACTACGCCGACCTGGTTACGGGCACATTCATCGGCAGCGCCATACTGCCATCGCTTCTGAAACAAGATCCACGCTATTTCTACAAGGGAACGGGCAGCAAGCGCTCGCGAACTCTGTATGCCATCGCCAATGCGGTGATTTGCAAGGGCGACAACGGACGCTGGCAGCCGAACTATTCGAATATCATCGGAAACCTCGCCGCCGGGGGCATTTCAAATCTGTACTATCCGGCGAGAGATCGCGAAGGAGCGGGATTGACCTTCGAAACCGGGCTCATCGGAATTGGCACAACCGCCGCTGCGAATCTGTTCCAAGAATTTGTCATCCGGAAGTTCACACCGAAGTTGCCTCGCCACGATCCGGCCACACCGTAAGCGCGATTAACCCCAGCGGCGGGTGGTTTGGGGTGCTAACCCCTGCTAGCGCCACCCATGTTGTAAGTCGGATTCTGCGCGTACAATGCAGCGCATAGGACACACTTGTTCGTTGGCGCCGGTGGAACTGGTGAGGGGGTTGACCCCTTGGGATCGCTGCGAGGGTTTTGCTTTTATGTTGCGAAGCGTCGCGAGTGTTAGGTGCATCCCGTATCTGCTTGGGCTGATCCTGATGGGCGTGCCCCTCCCCGCTCGGTCTCAGACTGAAACCGTGCTCTACACCTTCGGTAGCACTCCTAACGACGGCTTTCAACCCGCTGGGGGGCTAGTGATAGACAGTTCGGGCAATCTCTTTGGAACCACAGTCTCAGGTTCTGATACGCTTTGCGACCTTGCTGAGGTCTATGGTTGTGGCATCGTTTACGAATTGGTGAAGTCGTCGAACGGCTACACGGAGAAAGTGCTTTATAGTTTCGGGAGCAGCTCACCTACCAAAGATGGCGCAAGTCCACAGGCGGGTTTGATTGTGGACGCTTCCGGCAACCTCTACGGTACGACGACCTTTGGCGGTTATGGCGGTTCCCCCGTCTGCCTCGTTGACATCGGCGTGGACGGCTGTGGGACCGTGTTCGAGTTGGTCAATTCCTCTGGTGTCTACACCGAGAACCTGCTTTATACCTTCACGGGTACGGACGGTGCTTACCCCTATGCTGGCTTGACGATGGATTCGTCCGGCAATCTCTACGGAACAACATACAGCGGCGGTGCTTGCGGCCTCGGAACTGTGTTCGAGCTCACCAAGTCTTCCGGAGCTTACACAGAAAAGGTCCTGTATAGTTTCGGCTGCACTTCTACCGACGGTTGGTATCCCTACGCGGGCTTGATCATGGACTCCGCTGGAAACTTATACGGCACTGCGGAGAGCGAAGGCGCTTCCGGATACGGAATGGTCTTCGAACTCGTTAACTCGAACGGCGACTATACCGAAAGGGTGCTCTACAACTTCACTGGGACCGATGGCCAGATGCCCACTGGAAACTTGATTTTTGACTCGTTGGGGAATCTTTACGGCACTACTCAGGCGGGCGGCGAATACGGTAATGGTACGGTGTTCGAGCTGGCGAATTCTATGGGTAGCTATACCGAGAAGGTGTTGTATAGCTTCAGGGGGCCCAGTTACGGCGATGGCCAGACCCCCGTACCGGGGCTCGTGATGGACGCGTCGGGCGACTTGTTCGGCACCACCAGGCTGGGAGGTACGGATTGTGTGCCTCAGGGATGTGGGATAGTTTTCGAGCTGGCGAACTCCTCCGGCACGTACACCGAGAAGATTTTGCATAGGTTCGGCGCGCCCGGTGACGGGGAAGTCCCTGCCGCGCCTCTGGTCATGGACAGCGCAGGTAATCTCTATGGCACGACCGATACCGGCGGTGCTACCTTCGGCGGCACTGTATTTACGGCCAGTCCCAGTGCAACTGCGCCCGCAGCGATTGTTTCCGCTCTGAGCCTCACTTTCGGCAATCAACCAGTTACTGTGACCAGCCCCCCACAGTCCGTCACGGTCACGAATAGCGGGAGCGCGAATTTGATCTTCGGCTCAGACGCCGTGACGGTTTCAGGGGGAAACGCGACAGACTTCGCCGTTAGCGGGAACACGTGCAATGGAACAGCAATCGCGCCGGGGGCGACATGTTCAGTAACGATCATATTTACTCCTTCGATTGTTGGACCCGAAAGCGCCACTCTTAACTTTGCTGACAATGCCTCGACGAGCCCACAGACAGTCACCCTTTCGGGCACTGGCCTCACGGCACCCCCGGTGACATTGTCGCCCAGCGGCCTTGTGTTTCCCTTGCAATCCACTGGTACGACGAGTACGGCTCAGGCAGTTTCCTTGACCAACAAGGGAGGCAGTCCGCTGACCATTACCAGCATTACGGTGTATTCCTTGAGCGCGAGCTTCAGCGAGACCAATACCTGTGGATCAAGCGTGGCAGCGGGTGGAAGCTGCATGATCAACGTGGTATTCGCACCGACTGCGGTGGGTTCGCTCGATGGAACTCTTTCAGTTGCCGATAATGGCCCGAACAGTCCGCAGACGGCCAGCTTGACCGGCACGGGAGCAGCGCCGGTGGCGAGCGTTTCACCCATAAGCGTCGCCTTTGGCGGCCAGATCATCGGCAAGGCAAGCGGAGCGGAGACAATCACCGTCTCAAATACGGGCAATGCAGACCTCACGATTTTCTCCGTCGCGATTTCGGGAGCGAATGCCGGAGATTTTGCAATCGTGTCGAGCGGGACCACGTGTGTGGCGAACGACACATTAACCGCCGGATCGAGTTGCGCAGTCAGTGTGGTGTTCACGCCAGCGGCGAGCGGCACGCGGAGCGCGACCCTTACGATTACTGACGATAGCTACGGTCAGACGAATACCAACGTGGCGCTCTCAGGCTCGGGCGAGGATTTTGGCGTGGCTCCAGCCTCCGGAACGTCGTCGGGCGCGACGGTTACGCCGGGCGGGACAACGCGCTACACGCTAAACGTCTCGCCCGAAGGAGGATTCAATCAGACGGTGAATCTCTCTTGCGCTGGCGCGCCATCAGAGGCGACATGCTCGGTCAGTCCCAATTCGGTCTTGCTCAATGGAATCTCCGTGTCAACAGCCACGGTGACGGTGACGACTACGGCGGCGTCGGCAACGCCGTTCTATGGTTGGCGGAACGAGGGCGATCACAGATTACGGGTACAGCTCTATTGGCCATGGCTGCCGGTCGGGTTGCTGGGGCTATGGGTGGTAATCATAGAGGCAGCCCTACACCGCCGCTGGCAGATGAACCCTCTGCTACGGCGGGCTATGCTGGCGACGATTCTCGCGAGCCAGACGATGCTCACCTCGTGTGGCGGAGGTAGTTCAAGCCCACCACAGAATCCCGGTACACCGGTTGGCTCGTACACGCTTACAATAAGCGGAACCTCTGGCAATTTGTCGCACTCGACGATGCTGACACTCGCGGTTGATTGAGGATGCCACATCTCACGGGTTCGGAGCACTTTCAAACTGCATTCAAACAGAATCGTGCCGAGTCGCCATGATTGATCGGCGAAAAACCCCTATATCACTCACCGCCCTCGCGCCTTCGCCCGTACCCAACTTGCCACCCCGCGCCTTTTCCGCATTGTAGGAACTTCTGATTCTTGTCATACTTGTAATGCTCTGGCCACGATACGGGGTTGTGGGTATCATTTACCTAACGCCGTCGCTGCCACATGACATCTTTCACGAAGGTTTTTACGCCTACCAGGAACCGGCGTCTGAACGAGCTCGTCGGCATCCTCTTGTGCGTCTCCGCTCTCCTCCTTTTCCTCGCGCTGGCGTCCTATTCGCCGCTTGATCCCTCGCTGAACAGCGCCTCCGTCCTCACCAAATCGCACGCTGCCCGCAACTGGATCGGCATTTTTGGAGCCTATCTTTCCGACCTCATCCTGCAAATCTGGGGAGTCGGATCGTTCCTCCTTCCCGTCTTCATGGCCATGCTGGGCACGCGCTGGTTCCGCTCGCGAGCGGTGCAGTCTCCGGTGGCAAAGACGCTGGGCGGAATCTGGCTGCTCATGTTCGTGCCCGCATTGTTCGCCATTCTGCCCGGACACTTCCGCTGGATGGGCGCGATCCCGATTGAAGGACTGGCCGGTCGGATCGTCGGCGACGTCTTAATCCGTTACTTGAATGTTGCCGGCGCATACATCGTCTGCACAACGGTTCTTGCGGTCGCACTCTACCTCACGACCGCCTTTTCGTTCACCGCCATCGAAGTCTGGGCGCCCACCCGCTTTGCCTTCGTGGTGGCGCTCAGAGAACGCTTCAAGGACTGGCAGCAGGAGCGCGCGCGCAAGCGTCAGCAAAAGGACTTGGAAAAGCGCCGCGCCGAAAAGCCGACGGTTACGGCGCAACTGGTGCCCGCGCGTCCTGCGACGCCACGTCCGGAGCCGGAGCAGAAAAGCGTCCAGGAAATCCCCGGCGTGCAGTCAGCAACTCCCGCTCCTCGCACTGGCATCGAGCGCATGATGGCGGAGGAAAGCCCCGCCGATACCGCAGCCCCGCAGTTGCAAAGCGCGCCCGCCGCTGGGATCGAAGTCCAAGTCAGTGAGCGTGCCGATACCGAGCACAAGCCAAAGACGACCCTCCCCAAGATCGCGGGCAGTTACAAACTCCCGCCGTCGAGCCTGCTGCACCGTTCCGACGAGCAGCAATCCGTCAACGAAGAAGAGCTGAAGGTTGTCGCCCAGGTTCTTACCGCGAAGTACGCGGAATTCGAAGTCTTTGGACAAGTCACCCAGATCAACCCTGGCCCGGTCGTCACCACCTTCGAATTCAAGCCCGAAGCCGGCATCAAGTACAGCCGGATCATCGGCCTCACCGACGATCTCTGCCTCGCCCTGCGCGCCGAGAGCATCCTGGTCGAACGCATGCCCGGCAAGAGCACGGTCGGCGTGCAGGTGCCGAACCGCGAGCGCGAAATCATCTGGCTGCGCGAGAACATCGAGTCGCCGGAATTTCTGGGCTCGAAATCGAAACTCACGGTCGCCATGGGCAAGGACATCAACGGACGCATCGCTACCGCCGACCTGGTGGGCATGCCTCACCTGCTGATCGCGGGCTCGACCGGCACGGGCAAGAGCGTGGCCATCAATGCCATGATCATGTCCATCCTGTACAAGTCGACGCCGGAGGAAGTGCGGCTGGTTCTGGTGGACCCGAAGCGGCTCGAACTCGGCAATTACGAAGGCGTCCCGCATCTCTACACGCCCATCATCACCGAGCCGAAACTAGCCGCCAATGCGCTGCGCAACGCCGTCCGCGAAATGGAGCGTCGTCTAAAGCTGCTTGCCGCCAAAGGCGTGCGCAACATCGACACCTACAATCGCCTGTTCGACGACACGCCCAGCCTGTTCAGCGAGCAAGCGACCGCGGATGAAGGACCAATTCCAAAGATTGTCATCATCATCGACGAGTTGGCTGATTTGATGATGCTCGACGGCCACAACGTGGAAGAGTCCATCACCCGACTGGCGCAGATGGCGCGCGCCGTGGGTATTCATCTTGTGCTCGCTACGCAGCGGCCATCGGTGGACGTCATCACCGGCCTCATCAAGGCAAATTTTCCGGCGCGCGTCTCGTTCCGCGTCGCAACTAAAGTCGATTCGCGCACCATTCTCGACGCCAACGGCGCCGAATCGCTCCTCGGACGCGGCGACATGCTCTACTTGCCGGCCGGCTCGGCGCGGGTTCATCGTCTGCATGCTCCGTACGTAACGGAAAAGGAAATTGCCGCGGTGGTGGAGTTCTGGAAGGCGCAGGGCCAGGCGCAGTATCAGGAGAAATTCCTCGAAGCGCCGAGAGAAGATACTGAGTCGTCAGGCGGCGCAGGCGACGATCCCGGAGAGATTTCCGCCGACGACAACGATCCGCTTTTCAACGACGCCGTGCGCCTGGTGATCGAGTTCGGCAAAGCCTCCACTTCCCTGCTGCAACGCCGCTTGCGCATCGGCTACGGACGCGCCGCCCACCTCATCGATCTCATGGAGCGCGATGGCATCGTAGGCGCCGCCGACGGGCCTAAACCCCGCGAAGTGTTGAAGCGTCCCAATTGGATCTCCGAAATCGAAGAGTCGATGCGCTAACCCTCGCCCCGCTCGACTATCTGCCGAAGGAAAACGACTGTGACTCGAAAAACATACTCGAAAAGCCTTCTGCTCAATCAATGCCGAAAGCCGTCAGGATGGCTGGGCCGGCTTATTTTGAAGAACATGAATTCGCGGCACTCCCAGGTCACCGACTGGGGCCTGTCTCACGTTTCGATAGCGAAAAACGACACCATCCTCGACGTAGGTTGCGGCGGCGGGAGAACCGTGAGTAAGTTGGCAGCGATCGCTACCCAGGGAAAGGTCTACGGCGTCGATTATTCCGAGGCGAGCGTCGCCACCGCGAAGAGAACCAATGCACGATCGGTCGAGCTCGCCAGCGTTGAGATCCGGCAGGGCTCCGTCTCTCAGTTGCTATTTTCCGACGCCGCCTTCGATCTCGTCACGGCCGTGGAAACGCACTTCTTCTGGCCTGACTTGCCTGCCGACATGCGCGAAGTCTTTCGAATCCTGAAGCCCGGTGGCACGCTCATCATCATCGCCGAAGTTTATAAAGGAGCCGAGACGGTGACGGGAAAGCTCGCCGAAAAATATGTCGCACAAACAGGCATGACACTCCTGAGTGTCGACGAGCATCGCGAGCTCTTCGTTAGGACTGGTTTCGCGGATGTTCAGGTGATCGAGGAACGTAAGAAAGGATGGATTTGCAGCATCGGCAGAAAACCCCCGCTGCCGTAACCGGACGCCGCTTCGGCTACGAGAAGGGAGAAGAACGACGCATCACTCTCGGGTTACTGGCCGGAGGTCTGGTTGTCATAGCCCATTCACCTCTGTGCTGCCGCGCCTCCAGCAAGGCCCTTCAAGGCTAGTGTCGCAAGCACCGCCACCGCCAGCAGCATAGCCCCCCACAAAACCCACTTATGCCGTTCGGACCATGGGCGCTCGTCGGGGCGCCCCGTGTAATCGGGATTCTGATTTTCGGCTGCCATAACAGCCTGCGCCGCGTCCTCCTCTTTGTGGAAGAACCGGGCGTAGTCGTAGACAGGCGCGGACAATTTTTCGTCGCCGTAATAGAGCTTGATCGCGGTCTTGCCTGCTGGATCAAAATAGATTCTCCGCTCCAGAGACTGCGGTTCGACCTTTTCCACCGTCAGCGGCGCGTTATCGCCATTGTCAATGTCGATCCGAATCTGACGCTCCTTCCCGTTATTACTGCAGAAATTGAGCGCGAGATCTTCCGTCACCACTTCCCTGCCGCCGCTCTTCATGCGAATGCGACTGATATCGCCGCTGCAAAGCTGCGTTCCCTGCGCATCGCTCAGGCTGAGGACGCGCCGGAAGTTGACGGTGCCCGTCGGAATCGTGAACAAGATGCGTCCTACTGGAACGCCTGGATCGAGATCGCAGGTGATACGGGTTACGCGGCCGACTTGTTCGGGAGAGCGGCAGCGGCCGGCGGAAATCCACGTGGCCTGTGCCTCACGCTGCACCGACGTGCTGGCGCCGGTAATATCGCGGGGCGAGATAGCAGGTGTAATGCTCACGTGCAGATAACGGAAGGTTGCCAGCGGTATGCGCAACGCGAAGTGATTGCCCAGACCTTCGCGTGAGAAATCATACAGAGTTGATGTAGAGAGCTTGCGGCCAGCGCTTCCGCCGAGGGCGTCGCGCCCCTCCGCTGTGGCCGACGCCACGAAGTTGGTAGCCTTCAGACGAAGCTGTACCTGGTTGTACTCGGTCCCGCCTCCCACGTCGAGATCGAACTCGGTGCGTCCGTTGCGAACTCCGAGATTCAGGATGCGCGCTTCCCGCTCCAGTGTCGAAGACTCGGATTGTTCCTCGCTGAGCGCATAAGGAACCTGCGCGGCGCCATCATAGAGGCGTACGTCCGAGAGATCGGCGCGGGCGCGCGCCCAGATCGCGGCATCAACTACCAAATAATTCTGCTTCCCGGGTAGCGAGATCGCGACGTCGCGCGTATACCGCAAATACTCGCGCACCGGAGCTGCCGCATTGGATTGGGCCAACGCGAAAGCACAGAGGGCAAGAACCGCCAGGCGTTTGATCAACTCCGTCCGCCTCCTTGTTGACTCTTAGCTTGCGGAGACGAAAGTTTCAGCCAATCCTTCTGGTACACGAACGACACCGCCAGCAGAAGCACGCCGAGGATCATGAAACTCAGGATGCGGTAGCCGCGGTCGAGCTGGGAAACGTCATAAACAAAGACCTTCACAATGGTGGCGGCAATCAGGAACAGGGCCTGCCAGCGGAAAAACGCCGACTTGCGCCAGAAGCCAATCAGCATGAGCAACGCTCCGTATGCCATCCACAAGGCGGAATAGGTGAAGTCTTCAGCGATCCGGAACCGGTGCTGGTCCGCTGCGGCTGCGGCCCGGGCCTGCCAGGGCGCAACTCGGGGCAGACTGGGATACATCTGGCGCGCGTAGTAATCCTCGATTTCGCGGCTCAAGCCCACCAATGCGAGCGCGCTCACGGCCAGCACGGCACCAGCGGCCAGTTGACGGTCGAATTCGCTGTCGTGCGTTACGCTGTTCTTCACTCCGAACCAGGCCAACAGCGCCAGCACCGCCATGGCGAGCAGGTAAGTCGCCATCCGCGAATTCAGCAGCAATGTGTCAACCTGGAAGTTGTCGAGCGCCAGGAGCCGCGCCACGCCGAGGGCAAGCGCCGCGGCCGCCAGATAGTGCAGGAAACGAGCGCCGATTCGGTCCGCCACCCACAGCAGCACTCCAGCTTCGACCAGCCAGCCCACGGTAATCCAGTGACCGTCCAGCCGGATAGGAATAGCAATGGTGATCAGGGCGACGGCGAGCGCCAGATGCAGCAACCGCATCGCCTCTGTATTCGCCGGCTCTCGACGGCCGATGATGCGGCTCAGCCCGATATGCACGGCCGCTAGCGCGAGCGCAAACCAGGCCATGGCCAGCTTATCGATCTCCTGAACCATGGCGTAGGCTTGGAGAAAATACACGCCAGTGTTGATGAAAATCAGTGCGGCTGGCAAGAATGGCAGGGAGACGGCCCCTGCCGGAGTTTTCGACACTAACGGGGCCACAGCGAAGATCGCAAAAAAGATGGTGGCGAAAACAAAGGTGACCGTGAATTCGCTACGTCGATAGTATTCCGCGTACCAGGCAACGTAGAGCACCAACGTGCCGGCATAACTGAGGACGAGTAATCGCCGCCACGGTCTGAAAGCAACCAGGGCCACCGACGCAGCACTGAGCAGCGCCACGTACGAGAACAACTGGATTTCGCGGTTCTGTCCAGTCGAGAGCAGCAACGGCGTAGTGAAACCGCCGGTCAGGGCGATAGCAGCGAGAATCTCGGCATCCTGCTTGATGGCCAGTACCGCGGTCGAAGCGGTCACGATCACCATGGCCAGGAACGCAACCCCGCTCGGAATCAACCCGTACACCTGGAAAGCCGCCCACAGCGAGAGATACAGCACTCCCACACCCACCGCTTTCAACGAATAGGAAAATACTTTGTAACCACGCGCGCGGAAACTCTCGCTCCAGACAACGACGGCGATTCCGGCCAGCAATCCGATGGACACGCGTCCGGTGGGACCAATCCAGTTATTGTCAAAGGCGAACTTGAGGAAGTACGAGACCCCGATCAGCACCGCCGAGATGCCGATCCGGTTTAACCAATGGGAACCGATGCGGGATTCGAGGTCTCTCTCGGGTACGGCCGCGACAAGCGGCGGAGGCGAGGTCGGCGGCACCGGAAGCACTGGCGGTGTGCTCACCAGCGGATAGGGCGGAGGTGGAGGTAGTGGCGGAGGAGGCGGGGCCGGAGATGGATGAATTTCGGCTCCCAGCAGCGGCTCTGGCGCGATACCTTCGTCCCCCACTCTGCGCTCCAACCGCTCAACGCGAATGGCGAGGTCACGAACCAGCGCACGTAAGGATTGCAGGTCGCTCTCTTGTGAGTTCACGGTTGCTCTAGTAGCAAAAATCTCATTCACTATAAGTGAAGCAATAGGCGATTGCACCCTTAATTATTTTTTCCGGCGAGCTTTGCCTTCCGTGTCGTCCCGGTATTCCTCTGCGGTGATCGCTTTGTGTTTAAGATAGGACCCATGAAATTTCACACCGAATACCTGACCCTGCACACGAAAACCAAGCGAGCTTATGTTCACCTGACCCCACAGGTCGAGAGCGCCTTGAAAAAGTCCGGCGTCAAAGACGGCATGATCCTGGTCTCCGCCATGCACATTACCGCCGGGGTCTACGTCAACGACAACGAAAGCGGCCTCATCAAAGACATCGACCAGTGGCTGGAAACACTGGCGCCGTTCCGGCAGAACTACCAGCATCACCAGACCGGCGAAGACAACGGAGACGCGCACCTGAAATCGCTGATCATTCACCACGAAGTCATCGTCCCGGTCACCAACGGGAAACTCGACTTCGGTCCCTGGCAGCAGATCTTCTATGCCGAATTCGACGGCCAGCGCGACAAGAGGGTGATCATTAAAGTGATGGGAGAATAGGAAATCTGGTTTATCCTCATAACCAGTCTCAGTTCTCAGTAAAAGCACCGCCGTCACTGAGAACTGGAAGAACATAGAGGAGCACGCCAAACATGACCGAAGAACTCAACGAACTGCACGAGAACGCCGAACATGCCCGCGAGCATCCCGATCTTGCGCCCATTACGCTGACCATGGCGGTGCTGGCCGTCCTGGTGGCTACCGTGTCGCTGCTCGGCCATCGGACGCATACTGAAGAAATCATTTTGCAGAACAAGGTCACTGACCAGTGGGCCTACTACCAGGCCAAGAATATCCGCCGCCACACCGACGAATTGTTCGCCGATCTAACCACTGTGGTTGCCAGTAAGGACGCGGAAGGCGCTGCCAAGCTGCATGAGAAATACAGAGCTGAAGCTGACCGCTATAAGGACGAACAGAAAGAGCTCGACGCCAAGGCCCGCGAACTGGAGAAGGAATCTGATCTTACCCGCCGCAAGGCTGATCGCTTCGATCTGGGCGAAGTTTTTCTCGAGATCGCCCTGGTGATTACCTCGATCACTCTGCTCTCAGGCCGCCGCATATTCTGGCACCTCGGGCTGTTCATGGCGACCGCAGGCATTCTCCTCGCGGCTTCTGCCTGGATCGTGCACTAGAAGGTTAGGGAGAGGGTAAGAGAACATGGGGTCATGTTCTCTTACCCAATTTGAGCGCCGGGTTACTTGGTGACAGTCACAGCCAGTGCCACTGTCTTGACTCCAACGGGGCTGGTGGACGTGACATTGAGTGTGAAGGTACCAGGGGTCGCAACGTTTGGATTACTGCTCCCGCCTCCGCAGCCGATAACACTGCCCAGCAGAACCACCAGACCCAGTAGCGCCAAAGTGCCGGTGAGACGCTTTCGTCTGCCGAACGGCAGCAGCAGCACTCCACTCAGAATTGCAGTCGAGGCCACACCCCATAGGGCGCCCTTTCCGACCCGGCTCGCCATCGCGCCGTTCGTTTTCACGGTCAGTGTGACCGTGGATGGATTGACTCCATCCGGAGCCACGGTCGATTTGCTGAACGTGCAGCTTACGTTCGTTGGCAAAGTCCCGCAAGAAAACTGGATAACCTGCGCAAAGCCGCCGAGCGGGATGACGTTCAAGGTTGCAGTTCCGGACTGCCCATCCTGGATGCTCAGGTTTGGTGGAAGCGCCTGGAAAACGTAGTCGGCGATGGCCACAGTAATTGGGCTCGAGACGGAAGCGGTGAGAACGCTATCGCCTGGATAACTTGCCGTGAGGTTATGCTGGCCTCCGGCCAGCGTGTTGGTAACGAAGATGGCGTTCCCGTTGACATCCAGCACAGCCGTGCCCAAGACTGCAGCGCCATCCAGGAAGGTGACGGTTCCAGTCATCGGGTGAAGCCGAACATCCGAACTTACGTTCGCGGTTAGCGTAATGGAACTGCCCACCATGGCAGTAATCTGGTCGGCACTCAGCGATGTATACGACGCGCTGTTGTCGGAGACCGGGAAATTAGTGTACTTGGCGAACGATGGGTTCACGTTGCCGTCGCCGCTATAGTCGACTCTCACAATTCGATTGCCCGATGCCGGGAAAATAACGGAGAAAGAATAGGAATCGCAATACAGCGTATCCAGATTTCCTGTACCCACCACGACCGGGGTCCCAGAAGTAATGTCTGTGATGGTGATTGTGCCTCCGTAGGGCGCACAGAAGTTGGCCAAGGCCACCTGCCCGGCCACCGTGACCGGCACATTTGCCACCGCAGTTCCGAGCGTGAAGAAGTCAGCGATCACCGAGGTAGCCTTGGTGATATTGAAGCTGTAAGTATTGGATGAGCTTCCGGTGAAACTATTGTCTCCCGGATAATTAGCCTGCAGTTGATGTGGACCCACCGGGAGTGCAGGCGCGAGCCAGGAGATAGTGCTCGATTGGCTGGCCGGAGCGTTGCTGCCGGTCAGGAGGGTCGAGTTCTCACCATAATTCAACGTCATGGGGCTTAAGGTAGTACCGTCGGAGAGGACGGGAAACACGGGTTGCCCGTCCGCCCGCAAGGAAACCGCGCCGGAGGGGTAGCCGTAGCCGGAATTCCCGGCCACAACAAAACCCAGCTGCACCGGCTCATCGTAGCTGACCGAAATAGGTGTGATGTTGAACGATCCACCGCCAATCGCGCCCACATACATCTGGCTGGGTTCAGGAGTTACCTGGACTTGAACTGGTGTCGAGGAGCTGGAATAGTAGGTCCCGTCCCCGCTATACCGGGCGGTGACGTTGTAAGTGCCTCCGGGAACCTTTCCGGTGTGGATGGTGGAAAGGCTGGTGGGCGAGCCCGGGGTGAGTTTGCCCTGGCCAGCTGAAATCGAGTCTCCGCTCGAGGAAGAGGCTGTGAGCGAAACCGTCCCGGTAGGAGCGGTGCAGCCCGTGCCTGAGCAGTGGACGGCAGCATTGAAGGTAATCGGCGTGCCGTGAACTACGGGGAAAATCTGCCCGGCTGCGAGTTTTAGAGTGGTGGTAGAACCGAGTGCGGCGGAGGCTGCCTGCCAGTTGTTCACCAGGGCGTTAACATCGAACGAACCCAGACCTGTGGCTTGGTCATAGCCCGCCGCAGCGGAGTAACCGACCGTGTATTGCCCATTCGCGTCCGGCACTTTGTTGTCGCCGTTGACGACGTCGTGATAAACACCGGGAGTGGAAGCCAGCCGGTAAAAGACGTAGTTGGCCACACCCTGAGGCTGCCCTCCCATCTTCTGGTTCACCAGCGCCATGATGCCGGCAGCAGCGGGGCTCGATACCGACGTGCCCCCAGCATAATAGAAGTAGTCGCCGTAGTCGCAATATCGGTAGAGGCAGAGCAGATAGGCGTCGTGTATCGCCGCGGAAAGGGAAATATCGGGAAGATCACGCATGCCGTCGTTGGGAACGCCGGGTGCGGTCTGCCAATCGGGCTTTGCGTACAAAGTACTGACACCGCCACTGCCCGCCCACAGCAAGGGGTAGTTTGGATCGTTGCTGCTCTCGTTCCACACTTTCTCCGGGATGTAGCCCAGCGCCGAGAGCCCCGTGACAGGGTCGTTCGTGTCCGACCAGTAAGCAGTGGGATTGTCCGTATCATCGAACTGCGTGCCGCCGACCGCCACGTTGTAGGGGGTTGATGCGATTCCATTCACCGCTAGGCCCGAGGCATAGATGCCGGCACCAGGCAAGTCACATCCGGCGCCGCCGTTATCGCCCGCGGAGACAAAGGAAGTGATGCCCTCGGCGGCAGCTTGCTGCCAGAGAGAGTTATAGAAAGCAGTTCCAGCCGGACCCAGGGACTGCTCGCAGTTGCCGTAACTGGTGCTCATCACCGGAGCCAGATCGTGATCCACGATGTAAGAGGCGGAGACATCCACGCCGTCGGCAAAGTTACTTTGGGAAACAACGAACTTGATGGCAGCCATCGGCGCGACTGCGCCTGACCAGGTAACGTCGAGCGTGGCCTCGGGCAAGTCGTCGAACGTCATACCCGGATCGTCCCCATTGACGATTACCTGAGGGTCGTTGGGGGGCAACCCGAGAAGAGAGCGGAAGTCGCTGATGTCTTGCGGGTCAATGTTGCTGCGGCCAACGATGGCGATGGTCTGGCCCGTGCCGTCGATTCCCGCGTCGTACAGCGGTTGCAGGTTGTAGATTTTCGCGAAATCGGCGGGCGTCAGGTAGTGGGAGCCGTCGTCGAAAGTGAATTGCCCAGGACTCTTCTTGAAGTGAACTTTTCCGCCCATGAACGCGTTCGGCGAGTGTGGATCGCTATGCAAGCGCACGACTCCCTTGACCACAGGTTGAAGCGCGGCGGGAATCTGGATGTCGGTGGAATTGGAAATGAAACTCTTGTCCTTGTAGGTGTAGGTATGCATCTGGGTCGAGAATGCATCTTCTACCTGCGCTACAGTTCCGCTGAAGACGATGAAGCGGCGACTCTGAGAGACTTCGTGGACCGTTAGTGCCCGGCCCTGCAGCCAGTGCTGGACCTGCGCAGCATCGAACTCGCTCACGCCAAACAACTGGCCAAACTGCGACGGAGTGAGCCACTTATGGTAGGAGGGGGAGGAGGGGTCGTGCAATGCAGCGACTAACTTCTCTGCCTGCCGATCCTGTTCTGCGGATGGCGCCAACAGCAGAATCATCCTGCCCAGGTTCTGGCCGCCGGGCAGGCGTCCGCTTTCCGTACTCCTCGCGAGCAGCGCAGGAGTCGTACCGCGCAACACCACGCGTTCCTGATTGTTGACAACGCCCGCAATGCGCGTTTGCGACATTGCCGTCTGCGGGGAGACCAAGCCTACTAACATGAAAAAGATTCCGGCGATGAATCCAAGCCACCTTCTGTGGGTCACGGGGAACACTCCTTCGAAAATTGGCGAACATGTATTGATAAAACACAAACGACTGGCCCGCCGGGAATTTGCTGGTCAGAAGAAACGCGGGTTTTGCAAGTGGGTCTGCGAACAACGCTCAGTGCATGGGGACATGCACTGCCGCGAAACGGGACATCGCGCGAACCTCGACGGCGACGAGAAACCCTTGCCACAACTTCAAGAAAGGCATGCTACAAACTCCGCTCGCTGCCCTGGGGAGGGCCAAATTGCCAGATATTTATACAGTGTTACGTGCATGCTGTCTACGTAATTATTCCACCGGCTGGGCTGTGCCTTTGAAAGGGACAAGGAACATGGACACAAAGGCCCGACACCTGGGCCGGTTCATGGCAACCTAGCCTCGCGGTCTCTTCCTCGATCGTGCGCTAGAAGCTAAGTCACAGACGCCAACACCAGGCCGGGCGAAAACTACGGCGAAGGCACTTTTGCCGAGGCAAGCAACCTTTCGCGCATTCGCGCCAGATTGTAGGTCGAAGTGGGGGAATCGGCCTCCGGTGTCTTGCCTACGCGTTGGTACAGTGAGAGCGCGACCGCGGGCAGGCCGTAGTCCTCCGCGATGCGCCCAAAGCCATACCAGATTGCCTCATTGGGTTCTTCGAAGCCCCCGGAATCATAGCTCGCAACAGAAGTTCTCGCGCTTCCTTGGTTTTGCCAATTTCCGCGTAGAGACACGCGAGCGTGTGAACCTCATTATAGGAACTATCTGATTTATTCGCGATCGCCCGTTGCAAGAGCGAGACATCTTCCTCCGTGACCTTGCCCAGAAAGAGCGCATTCCAGGTGTACTCATTAAAGTCGTACATCTGGGCGCGGTTGTTGTCGATCAGGGGACGAAGGATGTTCCGCACCTGGGCAAAATCTCCCTTACCCTCTGCCAGTTGTGCGGCCGAACGGACCGCCGTCAGATCGTCGGGGATCCGCACGAACCGAGCCGCGATTGCCTTTTGGCCCACGTCCCACTTCTTAGTGAATACGCTGGCCATACACACGAACCGCAGTGCCGTGTCCGATGCCGGATTGGCTGCGACAAGCCGTGAAGACACTTCGAGCAGCAGATTCCAGTCGCGCAACTTCGAGGCGGCATGTGCGAGCAGTAAATCCAGGCGAGTGGCGTCGGATTCTTTAGCCTGAGCTTGCGCGGCTTTCACTTCGTTGACGTACTCGCCGATTGCGGAAGAATCCGCCAGCAGCGCTAGGGCCGCCAGCCTCATCTTTTTCGGATCGGCGTCATCTCCACGCGTCCAGAAACGCGGGAAGACAGCCCCACGCAGCGGATCGTCGCCGGAGTTTAACGTCACTTCCTCGCGCGCCCAGTCGAGCCAGGTCTTGGATCCCTTCAGGTCTCCTGCCGCCAGCCGCAGAAGCACTTCCTTGCCGACCATAGTTACGTCGTAGTCCAACACGACAATCCGGTAGCCTTCCGGTCTCCGTGCAACGAGCATGGTTTGAGTCTGGTCGCCAATGCCCCGCTCACGGATGCGATATCCCGATTGTTCGTCGCCCTCGATCGACATTTGCTGGTTCGACAGCACCATGTCCCGAGCCACTGGCAAAATGACGTCGTTGTCTTCGAGGCTCTTGCGCAGCAACCTCGCTTCTCGGGCGTTCTGTTCCGCTTCCTCCTTCTGGTCTGCCGGAACCGATTCCTTGTAGTGGAACATCTCCTCGGGTTTCGCGCGGGGATCGAGCATATATAAATAGAACTGCTGCACCACTCTGCGCGGATCGGTCTCCGGCAGCAGAACTTCTTCATAAGGATGTACAGCGCTCATTACCTCGATGCGCCCGCGCAGCTTCGAGCTGTCTTCCTGCCCCGCTGCCGCGGCATTGAGGAGATCGAGGGCGCGAGGATACATACGCAGCCGGATGAGTAGATCCGCTGCCGATACCAGCATGGCGCTCCGACCGCTCTCGCTCGAGTCACGGCGTGCCGCCTCGGTCAGCGCAGCCTGCGAACCGTCCCGAACGGCAATTGCCGCCAGCGCGACGCCGTGGCGAGTTGCGCTGGACGGGAGAGAACCGCAAAGCTGGAGAACGTCGTCCCACTTGCGCGCGTAGAACAAAGTAAACAGCAAATTATCGTCGTAGCCCTCACCTTTTTCCTTGTTGAGCTCCTTTAGCGCGCGGTACTCCGCGGCGGCATCATCGAGTTTGGAGTCCGGAGAGTAGCGCTCACCGAAAGCATCGTATTCCAGCAGAATCGCCAAGTCAGCGAGGTTGCCCCATTCTTTCGGATCGAGGTCAATGGCTTTTCGATAAGCCGCTACCGCGGCATTGAAGTCGAAGCCTTTGCCAAATCGGCGGCCAATGGCATCATGCTCCTCGATCCATCCCAGAGCGCTCCAGGCGAGCGCATTCTTGGCTTCAAGATCCGTGGCACGCAGGGCCTCCTTGCGGGCTTCCTCGCCGAACCCCGCGGACAGTAGGGCATAGGCGATCTGGATGTGATGAAGGGCCTCGTTAGGATGAAGTTTGACCAGGTCGGCGTATGATGCCAGCGCCTCGCGCGCCTTGCCTTGAGCGAGCAGCGCCGCGCCCTTTTGCGGAAATGAAATGAGCACAGCGTTGGCATTGTTCAGAGTGTGCACCGCTTGTCGCAGAGCCTTGAGTTCTGCAGGGCTGTAGCGAGCCTTGCCGGAGTCGAATCGCCAGACCGCCGTGACCGCTCCGCTGGTTTCGAGTGCGTAGTGTTGTGTGAGCTTTCCCGGACCGAGCGACTGCTCGCCATCTTTAGGAAGTACCGGGGCATCAAAGCCCGGAGGCGGCAAGATCGTGTAATGCCACTCCGTAACGAACGGCTGCAACTCAATATCATTCTTGCGAGGTTTCCAGCCCGGGCTATCGGGTTTGTCCGTCCCGTCGTCGGATAACACGTAGTCGGGAAAGCCCCACAGGAGGCCATCGGCGCGAATCGCGGCAACGGCCCCTTCCAAGCCGGACGCTCCGCGCTTTGCCTTTGCCACCTCAAGCTTCAATTCGAATGGCTTAGTCAGATCGGAACCGGCTGTGTGTTCGACATTGGTCAAATCTTCGGCAAGAAAGGTGTTTTTGACGTGGCGCTCCAGACCCTCACGCGTGTCCTTCGTCTCCGCCTGTCCGTAGCGGTAGCGCAGACCTGCCGACTCCTGCCCGGTTGGATGAAAAATCTCGACGATGCGCGCCGGACCGTATTCCTGGAGGTACACCTCGCGGCGAACGCTCGACGTGTTTTCTGCTGCAGTGTTCACCGGCGTCTGCACCAACTGGTTGCTGTTGGGGCCGATGAGCAGCGCAAATCTCCCTTGATCGGTCCAGGGCAAATCTCCGGGTTCGAAATACTCCGCGGTTGCGTCGATCCAGGTGCCGGACTTTCCGGGGATGTAAACAATGGCGTGATCGAAGATGCCGATTCCGGCTAATTCGGGGCTGACATCATCGTTGGCGCGCGTCGTAAGCAAAGCCAGCTGAGCGGGAATGCCCGCCGCCTTCAGCGCGGAAACCAGCACAATGGCCTTGTCCTTGCAATCGCCATAGCCGCTCTTAACCGTATCCCCCGCAGCATGGGGTATAAGTGCGGAAGAACCGAACTCGAGTCCGGTATAACGAACTTTCTGGTGCACATTAGTAACTAGGCGTCGAAGCAGGTCCTGCCCCTTCAACCCAGCGGTTCCCTCCAGCAATGGTGCGACTTCTCCAGGGTGGATCGCGCTTTCGATGTCCTTGTAATAGCCTTGGGCAACCGCGTTCCAGGATTCTCCTGTGGCAAAGTCAATGATGGGCCACTTCTCGAAATCCGAGGGCAGATCACTCTCGGCGTTTTCCAGCGCGTCCATTGCTCCCTGCTCGAATCGAAAAGTCACGACACCGTTCTGTTCGCTTCGGGTCACCTTTACGTCGGGCGCTTTGCGAACTCTGTACTGGATGTGAACCGAAGAAGGGGCGACCAACTCCAGAACTGCGTGCAATGACGGTTCGCTATAACCCACATAAAAACGCCGCATGATACCGTGGCTGGTTATTGGCGCGGTGTCTTCCCACACCGTTTCCTCTTCTACGATGGAACCAATCTCGATGGCCGGCAATGGCCCTGAGTAGGAACGCTGGTCTTCGTAAATCTCGGGACGCTGATCGTGTACGGGGGACTCAGTCAGAACCTTCGGATCGAGCGTCGCGACCGTCCCATCCGGTGCTATGACACGGGCGCGAATCTGGGGTCTTTTTTGCCGCCACGGAGACCATGTCGCCCTTGCCGTACCCCACTTGTGCACCGCGTCTTTCGTCTCAACCCGGTAGACGGTTCGAACGCTCTGGATTGCCCGTTCAGCAGAATCCAAAACGACGTGCCGCTCTTCCAACAGAACGGTTACGTTAGCAAATTTCTGAACTTTGATAGACGCAGCCGCTGCAACGATCTCCTTGGGTTCAGCGGAAAACGCCCCCGCCTCCCATGGTGCGGTTGTTGCGCTTTGGCCTTGGAGCGTTGCAGTGAGGAGGACCAAATAAGAGCAAAGCAGAGAGACTCTACAAGATGACAAACAAGTCATAGGCTGGACGCCAGACTGTTTTTCCTGGACAGTAGAATGTATCGGGAATCCCGCCACGGAGCAAACTCAGGCTTTCCCAGTCAGCCACGATGTCGACACAGTGGCCACCCGCAATATAGAATTTGTTCGCGAGAAGATCCGCAAAAGCAATCATAAGGCAACGATTCTCGAAACTGCCTGACGCGTCTTGACACCGCGCCCGAATCCATCAAGGGACGCCGCGTGCTGGTGGTGGAAGACGGTCCCACGCTCTCTCACGAAGACCTTACCGCCTTTACCGCAAGCAGAAAGCCGCTGCCCAGCAAGGTGACGAACAAATGATCCCTAGTGATTTTCTCTCCATCAAGGATTTTTCTCCCCAGCAGATCCGCCATTTCCTTGACCTCGCCCGCCACATTAAGGCGCACCCCGATGATTACTCGCAGAAGCTCAAAGGCAAAACCCTGGCCCTGATCTTCGAGAAGCCTTCGCTGCGTACGCGGGTCAGTTTTGATGTCGGCATTCACCAACTCGGAGGGTTTTCCCTCTACCTCTCGCCCGCAGAAATCAACCTGGGCAAGCGCGAGTCGGTCTATGACGTGGCTAAGAATCTGGAGCGCATGGTGCAGGGGATCATGATCCGCACTTTTGCGCACGAGATCGTGGACAAGATGGCCGAATACGCCAGCATTCCGATTATCAATGGGCTCACCGACTACAGCCACCCCTGCCAGGCTATGGCTGACTTTATGACCATCCTGGAGATCAAAGGGAAGGTGGCGGGCGTGAAAGTCGCCTACATCGGCGACGGAAACAACGTGGCTCATTCCCTGATGTTTGCCGGTGCGCAATTGGGATCTCACGTCTGGGTGGCGACTCCACCCAACTATGAGCCTAAAACCGACGCCGTCAAGTGGGCCCAGGAACGTGGCGCGCAGACGGGCGGCACTTGCACCATCACTAACGATGCCGCTGCGGCAGCCTTGAACGCCGACGTGATCTACACCGACGTCTGGGCCAGCATGGGCCAGGAAGCCGAGGCCGAGAAACGCCGCAAGATATTCATGCCTTACCAGGTGAATGGCTCTCTTTTCGGGCGTGCCAAGCCCGACGCCTTGTTCCTGCACTGCTTGCCTGCCCACCGCGGCGATGAGGTCACTAATGAAGTGATCGATTCTCCCCGGTCGGTCGTCTTTCAGGAGGCCGAGAACCGCTTGCACTCGCAGAAGGCGATTATGCTGGAACTGATGGAGCACCCGAGCCATACCGCTCCGGGTGTTTCCGCCGCGGAACCGGCGCACGTGTGACAGCCTGTGGCGCAGGTAAGATTTGTATCAGGGTATGCCTTCAGGCATACCGTAAGTGCCGTTCTTATGAATGCGCCTTTAGGCGCTGTTTTTTGGACGCGCTGCTAACTCCCGGCGCCTGACGACTGACAACCATGAAGACCATGCTGATTGCGGTTGGCGGCAACTCCCTGATTCGCGCCGGCGAAAAGGGGACGGTCAACGAGCAGTTGGCTAATGCCCGTCGAACCGCCGCAGCCATTATCGGCCTCATCCGCCGTGACTATCGGCTGGTAGTTACTCACGGCAATGGTCCGCAGGTCGGCGCGGCTCTGCTCCGCTCGGAATCCGCTTCCAACCAGGTGCCCGCCCACACTCTGGACGTCTGCGGAGCTTCCACCCAGGGCGAGATCGGTTACCTGCTGTCCCAGGCGCTGAACGACGAACTCTCAGCCGCCGGATTGCACGTGCCCGTGGTGAGCGTGGTCACGCAGACCGTCGTCTCCCAGGACGATCCGGCGATGCAGCACCCGACCAAACCGGTTGGCCCTTTTTATTCTCGTGCCGATGCCGAGGAACGCCGGCGTCTGCTGGGATGGCAAATCGTCGAGGATGCGGCTCGCGGATATCGCCGTGTCGTGCCGTCGCCCGAGCCCATCGAGATCGTCGAGTTGGAAGTGATTCGCGACCTGGTCAACAATGGAGTGCTGGTGGTTGCTTGCGGAGGCGGCGGTATTCCAGTCGTGCGCTCGAACGGAGGCGTAAAAGGTGTGGAGGCGGTAATCGACAAAGACCGCGCTTCGGCTCTTCTGGCTACCCAGCTCGGCGCTGACGTTTTCGCCATTTCCACTGACACCGATTACGTCTACCTCGATTACAAGAAGCCAACGCAGCGGCCGCTAAAGTTGGTGACTGCCAGCGAGATGGAAGCGTATTACAAGGCCGGACACTTCCCGCCGGGCAACATGGGACCGAAGGTCGAGTCCGTGCTTCGCTTTCTGCGCGGCGGCGGAAAAGAAGCCGTCATCACTACTTACGACCATCTGTGCGACGCCGTGGACGGCACCGCTGGCACTCGTATCGTTGCTGATCCCGCCGGCGCTGGCACAACGACCGGCAACTCCTCTGAACTTTCCTCTGGACTCCCACCGAGAGGACGGACCCTATGAAACTGAACCACGTGGTTGAGTCGCAGCAGTTCACCGTTCCCCTGTTAATGGAACTCTTTGTCCGCGCCCGTGGCATGGAGCGGCTGGTCGCGCGCGGAGGCTCCCTCGACTACCAGAACCGGATCATGGCGACCGTGTTCTACGCACCCTCGACGCGCACACGCTTTTCCTTCGAAGCGGCCATGTATCGACTGGGCGGCCGTGTGCTTTCGACCGAGCAGGCCCGCGTGTTCTCCTCGGAGATCGAGGGCGAGCAGGTCGAGGATTCCATTCGCGTCATTGCCAGCTATTGCGACGTCATCGTCATTCGCCACAACGAAGAAGGCGGCGCCAAGCGTGCAGCCGAGGTTTCTCCCGTTCCCGTGATCAACGCCGGCGACGGCAAAGGCGGACAGCATCCTACGCAGGCTCTGCTCGATCTCTACACCATCTACCGCGAGCGTCCCCTCGATGGTTTGAGTGTGGCCATAATCGGCGAACTGGATCAGGGACGCACAGCCCGCTCGCTAGCCTATCTGCTCGCGAAATTCGATCGGGTAAAGATCTTTTTCGTCAGTCCGCCCGAACTCCAGATGAAGCCCGATATTCTGGAGTACCTGGACGAACATGACGTCCACTACGAACTGGAGTCCGACCTCGACCGCGTCATTCGCGAGGTCGACGTGGTCTATCAGACCCGCGTCAAACCCGAGCGGGTGAACGACATCAAAAGCCTGAAGCGGTTTGCGATTGACTCGGCAGTGCTGCAGCGCATGAAGCCGGACGCCTTGATCCTGCATCCGCTGCCCCGCACGGTCGAGCTCGACAAGACCGTCGACGATGATCCCCGGGCTCTCTACTTCCGCCAGGCCGTCAACGGCCTGTACGTGCGCATGGCGCTGCTCACCATGCTGCTGGATAAAGACTAGAGTAGCGCCGGCACTCTTGCCGGTTAGGGATTTGCGGGCAGCGGCTGCCAGAGCTCAATCTTGTTCCCGTCCAGGTCATAGATCCAGGCAAAGCGACCGTAGGATTCATCCACCCGTTTGGCGTCAATCTTTACTCCCTCTTGTTTTAAGCGGTCGAGTAAAGCATCCATATCGTCCACGATGTAGTTGATCATGAACGGCGCGGGGCTGGGATCGAGATACTTGGTGGAGGCGGGAAAAACAGTCCAAACGGTAACGTGTTCCTTTTGCGGGTCGTCGTGTTCGCGCCACGGAAGCATCACGCCTTGGCCTTTGTCCGCCAGTCCAAGATGCTTCGCATACCATTCGCGCATCTGATCACGATTAGCGGATTTGAAGAAGACACCGCCGATTCCAATAATGCGGCCGCGCCCGCGCTGCTCCGTTTTGACCGCCGGCTTCGACTTTTCAGGTTGCGGAGATTTCACTTCCTGTCCTCCTGTTGAGCGGGCCGCGATGAGCAACAGCGACCCGAGCGCAATTGTGCTCCACGGTATGCCTTGCATCGGCGGATTATACACAAGTTTCGATTCGAATGGAGAAAACGGTTCGGCCATCGCTCAAGGTTCGCTGCGATTCACCCTTTCCAGATCGCGCATGAGGTCTCGAACTGGCTCGGCACCGGGCGACCCGGCTGCCGCCGCCTAGAAAAACGAAAGCCCCGGTAGTCATCCGGGGCTTGGCAAATGCCAGTTGGTACGCCGCCTATCCTTTTCAGCATAGCAAATGCAGCGACTAAGTCGAGATAACTTTTGGTCGAGGGACTGCGGAGGAAGACGGACTCGAACCGTAGCGGAAGGCTGGGCCAGCCCCCCTCAGTTCTCCAGAGGGCCAAACCGGAACTGAGGAACACAAGCCGGAACGGGAATGACACGAGCTCACTCGTGCGGTAAGAGCACCGTAAACTCAATGACCTGTGCAATTTCTTACATCTTGACAGCCACCCCCGAAGACGGCAGAATTTCGGGCAATCTCGGGGTCTTGCTGTTCCTGCGCTCCACTGCCGAAAATGAAATTCCGGCTGAGTGTTCTCCCGCGCTATCGCAAATGACGCTCGAGAACCGGAGGCTTCTATGTCGTGGAAGATTTCAGCGGTGAGTCGATTCTTGTTGGTAACCTTCGTGGTTTCCCTTTGCCAACTTTCGGCCGCATCCACTCCTAAGTGTATTAATCCTCCTTCCAGTTTGGTCAGCTGGTGGACTGGTGACACGGATGAGAGCGACCTCTATGGCACTAACAACCCTTCTGCGGTGAACAACATCACGCTTGTCCCCGCCGAGGTATTGGACGGGTTTAGTTTCGCGACCGGGTCCTATATCGACATTCCGGCGTCGAAGAGCCTGGCCAATCAAAGGTTCACCTGGGATGCGTGGGTCGAACCTGACGGCCCGGGTCCGAACAATGACCTGTATGGAAGTGTCATCGTTCAGCAGAGCTTTGACGTATCCCATGGAGTTTCGCTGTGGTGGAGCGCGATCGATGATCGCTTTCGTTTCGCATTTGGCAACATTGGGGCGGAACTCATTGCCTCAAACGATACTTTTCCGGCGGGGTCATTCTATTTCGTCGCCGCTACCTATGACGGCGCCACATTCCGCCTCTATGTAAACGGAGTGTTGGAGGGAACCTACGCGGAAAAGAAGACGATCCCCTATTCCTCCACCACATGGAACATTGGCTCTACCGACTCCCTTTACAGAGGCGAAGGATTTGCGCGCACCTGGAACGGAATTATCGACGAGGTGCAAGCCTACAAAGCGGCCCTTTCCGCCACGCAGATAGTGGCCCTATACAAAGCGGGGAGTGCGGGAAACTGCAAAGCTCCGGTTCTCCTGTCTCCCACGAGCGCAAGTTTTGCGTCCCAGACCGTAGGCACGACCAGCGCACCCAAGACAATAACGGTGATAAACAACCGCAACGCAACGCTGACGCTTGACGGTTTCACTTTCACGGGGACGGATTTCTCAGACTTCGCGGAATCGTCAACCACCTGCGCAAGTACGCTGGCCGCTCGCAAGAGTCGTAAGGTCGGAGTTACGTTCACGCCCCAGGCAATAGGGAAACGCGCGGCGGTGCTGGATGTGAACGACAGTGCCGTTGGCAGCCCGCAGACCGTCAACCTGACGGGAACTGGGAAATAGGGCTGATTAGATAACCGTGTCGGCTCCCACGCCGCCGAGTAAACTTGGTGCGCTCAAGAGGGCTTGCCCCTGCCTTCCGCCGACACAACCACACCGTGGCTGCCCCATCCTTCGCGTTTTTTGCGAAGGGTGGGAGGCAGTGCAGATGGCACGATCAGCTTCACCTTTCATGGCGGGTGGCGCACATCTGTGGGGTCCGAATACACCAACCTCGATTCTTGATTCGCGAACCCGAGCCCAAAATGGGGTGCCGCACTTCTCGCGGTTTTCGAGAAGTGCGCAGCAAGCTGCTCGCACCATGAGCTCTTGACTTTCACTTCCGTTTGCCAGCCTGGGCCGAGCCTGCGACGCAAAGGCTCCTGGTGCCGGCGGTGAGCTGGCCCCTTCTCGAAAAGCGCGAGAAGGGGCGCACCCCCCGGTCGTGATGCTGCCAGCAGGTCGGGAGTGAGAAGCGGTCAGACCAGCAGAGATGTTGGCCACCCGCCAAAAACCGCGGAGGATGAGGCAGCCACGGTGTGGTCGTGTCGGCGGAAGGTTGGGCCGCCCCCTTTTTAATTGCGTATCATCAGCGGCGGCTAGGAGCCGACTTACTGACTTAACTGGCGAAGCGACAAAGTGCTCCCTTGCTCTACTCTAACGTTATGGACGTGTGAGACCAGTTCTGTGACAAGTTCTTTCGAGGTCGCCATTTGGACGGTCACACTCTTGTCTTGGGTCAAACTCGGGTTGACGGGCAGCTGCATCGCGGGCGCGTTGGTAATAGTGGCGACCACATCCGACACGCCAGGTTTAGGATTGCCAGCCGTTGTATAAATCTTGATTTCACCTGCTATAAAAGCCCGAAGGATTACCGATCCCTTTTTCCAATCCGCCTTTTCCACAATGATGGACAGCCGTGATTCAGGGCTATCCTTCATCCATTGCACAGCTTCTGTTACTCGGCCAGTTAATTTAGCTTGCTTGGGGATTAGAATTTTTCCAGAACCATCACGAACATCATCCGTCACCGCAAGTTCAAGGTCTTTTCCAAGTTTTACATCTTTGGCATCAACGCTGGTTTTAAGGACGGCCGGAATTACAGTGCGGTCAGGAATCGTTTCGGGCTTACTCTGCGCCAAAACCGGAGTAACTGATAGCACTATTGAGAGAGACAAAATGAGCGCTTGTGAACCTGGCATGGATCTCTCCGAGTTTGCCTTCTTAATTTAGCTGGAATCTCCTTTTTCGTTCAAAAACAGCACTGATCATACGCCCGTCTCACTGTTCGCTGACAGTGGGGGCTGGGCCAGCCTTCCGCCGACACGACCACACCGTGGCTGCCCCATCCTTCGCGGCTTTATCGCGAAGGGTGGGCCGCCAAACTGATCGCACCATAGGCATTGCCTTTACGCCGCGCCCGCCCGAAACGAAATCTTTCCCCAGCCCTCATTCACTCCGACCGGTCCCGACTCGTCGAGAAGATAGAAGCGATAACTACTCCACTGCCAATCTTCCGGCACCGCTGCCAGGCCTCGCTTCACCGGATTGCGGTGCATATACCGCAGTTTTTCTATGCGTTTCTTCTCCGTCCAAACCGTGAAGTCATAGAAGCGGGTCTGCCAGAACGGCGCGCGCTCAAGAGTCCCCTCAACCATCATGGTTCGGCGCGGATCGCACGGTTTGATTTTCGGCAACAAGGCGCGAGCTGTGCGCTGTTTCAACACTTGCATCACCGTCGAAGGAGTCCCGACTTCCGGTTCGCTCAGGAGCAAATGGACATGTTCCGGCATCACGACATATCCCACCGCCACAAAGCGGTAGCGCTGGCGGGTTTGTTCGAGCAGGGAGAGAAAGTGGTCGCGGCTCCGTGCGGAGCGTAAAAGAGGCAAACGGCGATAGCAAGAACACGTGATAAAGTGCAGGTGACCGGCGCCGTAGTAGCGATGCAAGCCGCGCGGCATGACACGGATTATGCTATCAGCGGCATCGCGGCCCACCCTTGCAAAAAACGCAAGGATGGGGCAGCCACGTTTCATTATGGGAAAGGAAGAACAGAGCGGGAGAAGGTGGGCCAGCCCCCGAGAGAGCCAATGAAACTGAAACCTCGGCACAAGCGTGAATTAGAGCATATCGTTCGTAAAACTCAGCGATACATTGACCATCTCCGCGTTTATCCACGCGCAAATGTCATGCTCGACAAGGTAGTGATGGCCCATGTGTCAAAAGCATTGAACGTCGCTCGCGGTGTGGTGTGCTTGATGAATCGTGGCCTCCCGGAAGAAGCGTTTGCTCAATCGAGGACTCTGGTCGAAATAGGGTTCAATCTGAGATTTATCACCAACAAGGACTCGGAGCGTCGCGCGCGACGATTCGTCGATTATTTTGCAGTTTGGAAGGTAGAGCAGATTCGGCGAGCGTTGAAACACTTCAAGAGCGACAAGAAAGATCAGCTAGGAAAACCTCTGCCGAAATATACAAAAGCTCAGCTGCAGAGGAAGCGCCAAATTATGCTTTTTTCGCGAGGCGAACTCGCAAGTTTCCAAACCCGGTTCTTGGACGCAAGAAGCAAAAAAAAGCGGGGTAGCGTATGGAAAATGGCAATGGAGCCGGACAAGCACGGTGAGAGGGACCTTCTTGGAGCTCCAGCAACTTGGGAATTTGATTACGATTGGATCTATTTTTGGACTTCACAATATGTCCACGCGACCGTCGTGTCTATGGATAGCCATGCTGTATTGCCTAGACAAGTATTCAAGGTCTACGTTGCTCGACAGGTCGGCGAACACACGGCTGGACTGGCTATTTTCAACACGGCTCTGTATCTGAGCAAGATCTTGGTAATGGCGTTCCGTGCCATCGGCCACGATTTTCCAAGTGACATATCTACTCCGTTGGGCGACCTATTACATGAGTTGGCAAGCGATGAGCCAAAGTTCGAGACGAGCAAGCAAACAAGCCGAAGATGAATTGGGGGGCTGGCCCAGCCTTCCGCCGACACACTCACACCGTGGCTGCCCCATCCTTCGCGGTTTTTGCGAAGGGTGGGAGGCAGTGCAGATGGCACAATAAGCTTCGCCTTCCGTGCCGCGCCCGCCCGAAACGAAACCTTTCCCCAGACCTCATTCACGCCCACCGGTCCCGACTCGTCGCGAAGGAAGAAGCGACAACTACTCCAGGACCAATCTTCCGGCAGTCGTAGTAGCAACGCAAGCCGCAAGGCATGACAAGGATTATGCTATCAGCGGCATCGCGGCCCACCCTTGCAAAAAACGCAAGGATGGGGCAGCCACGTTTCATTATGGACAAGGAAGAACCGTGCGGGGGAAGGGCGAGCCAGCCGCCCCGATGCCGCTGGTAGGGGGCCATTGGGGAGACGCGTTGCAACCTTATTGAGCACAGATCATCCGCGTTCGAAATCCATTGACTTAAGACCCGTCGCGCCCGACGATAAAGATCTGATTGGAGCAGTTTGATCGCCCAAAACCATTCTCAGCGGTCTTTGACAACATAACTTGAGGCGTTTAGAAAAACCTGGCGACAGACGGGGTGTTCGACCCGAAAAAGGGGACTTGACAGGCTTTACCCCACTTAGAAGGCCCACAAAGCCCGGAAATCTCCTAAGTCCTTATTCCGGAATACTTTGACTGTAAGCCCTTTCGATTCAAAGACCGAGTGGAAAAATTCCCGCTAACCCCATGATTCCAGAGATCGGGGGGAGGGGGGGGTAGGGGTACTAACCAGTAAACATCTACCCCGAAACGCCGGTTTCTTCCATCTTTCATACACGCAGTAATCAAGAAAATTTGCGGGCTCAATTCTCGCAAAATGCCTACCGCTTCTCGATCACCTTCTTGATCCGCTCAAACGCCCAGTCAATTTCTTCGCGTGTAATGACCAGCGGCGGCGCGACCCGGATTACGTGGTCGTGGGTTTCTTTGCACAGCAGGCCTTCTTCTTTCAGCGCCTCGCAGTACGGCCTCGCCGAGCTGCGCAGTTCGATGCCAATCCAGAGGCCGAGGCCGCGTACCTCTTTCAGATCGGGGCTGCGCAAGGTGCGCAGTTTCTCCAGGAAGTAGCCGCCCAGTTCCGCCGAGCGTTCACACAGTTTTTCATCGATCAGCACATGTAACGCGGTCCGCGCTACGGCGCAGGCCAGCGGATTGCCGCCGAAGGTGCTGCCGTGGTCGCCAGGACGAAACACGCCCAGAATTTCTTTGGACGCGAGCACCGCCGAGACTGGATAGAAGCCGCCGGAAAGCGCTTTGCCGATGACGACGGCGTCGGGACGGATGCCCTCATGCATGTAGGCGAACAGTTTGCCAGTACGGCCGAGGCCGGACTGGATTTCGTCGGCAATCAGGAGCACGCGATTTTCGCGGCAGATGGCCGCCGCGTCTTTCAGGAATCCGGCGGGCGGAATCACAATACCGGCTTCTCCCTGGATGGGCTCGACCAGGAAGGCACAGGTGTTCGGAGTAATCGCACCGCGCAACGCAGCCGCATCGCCGTAGGGAATGACTTTGAACCCAGGCGTGAGCGGGCCGAAGCCGTCGCGGTACTGCTCGTCGGTCGAGAAGCTGATGATGGTCACGGTCCGCCCGTGAAAATTGTTGGCGCACACAATAATCTCGGCCTTACCGTCCGGAATGCCCTTGACCTTGTGCCCCCACTTGCGGGCGGCCTTGACCGCGGTCTCCACCGCCTCGGCGCCGGAATTCATGGGCAACGCCATATCGAAGCCGGTAAGTTCATGCAGTTGCTGGTAGAGCAATGCCAGCTGGTCGTTGCGGAAAGCGCGCGAAGTGAGCGTGACTTTGTGCGCCTGCTCCACCAGGGCGTTGAGGATCCTGGGATGGCAGTGGCCCTGGTTGACCGCGGAATAAGCGGCCAGGCAATCCAGGTACTTCTTGCCTTCAACGTCATAGACCCAGCAGCCTTGGGCGCGGTCAATGACGACATCGAGCGGATGGTAATTATGAGCTCCGTATTGCTCTTCGAGCTGAATGAATTCCTGAGTCTGGTTCTTTTCTTCGGTGACGGGCATGTGGGTTCTCTCTTTTCTCTCTATATATCTTAGGCTTCAAGAGTCAGGCGTGATATCGAAAGTCAAAGCCATCTCGGGCATTTCCACTTTGGGAATTCTCTCATTATTTCCTCTGCGTCGCCAACCAGCCTGTGATCCGCATCACACGCGAGCGAGCGGAAATGACGGACGACTATTCGTCAAGCGCCTGCTCTTCGTCCGCAGAAGTCAGCGCGGGCAGATGGGCGCGAGAGGGTTGCGCTGTAACTCCCTGTGACTACGGGTGAAGAATTTCTAATCTATCGTCCGACTCTTCGGCCTCTCGCGTGCTATTGCATGAACCTCTCTCTGGCCGAAGTTCACAGAAGAGAAGACTGGACCCAGCCCATGCTCCATAAATGCGCCAACCCCGCATGCACGGCTCCCTTCCGTTCCCTTCGCGAAGGCAAGTTGTTCCTTGCCGAAACTTTTCCTTCCGACCTCAACCTCAGTTTCGACGGTAACCGGCGGAAGCTGCGTCGACGCGAGCACTTCTGGCTTTGCGATGTTTGCGCCGCCCAGTTCACGCTCCGTTTTGACACCAACCTCGGGATGTTAGCCGTTCCCCTGAGCAACCGCGCGACGCCACGCTTCCTCGCTCCCGCGGTGGCCAGCGCCAGCTGATTGCAGAGAGGGGTTGTCATGAATTCTCCGATCCGAAAGCGCACTTCTTGCTCGGTTTGCGGTCTCGACACCTTCGGCCATAATGGATGGTTCCTGGTGGTGGAAAACCGCTGGCTTGATCGTCTCAAGATCCTCTCCTGGCATCCTGCGCTCGCCAGGCAAAGAGACATGCAAAGTGTCTGCTGCCGCCAGCATCTCAAGACGCTGATCGAGTATTGGCTGACGCAGGCCAGCCTCCGCCTTCCACCCGCATATCGTCTTCCCCGGCCCAAGCCCAGCGACCCGACTCGCATTGATATCGACATGGATATCGATATTGATGTTGACGACGATTTCCGCCCTCGGTCGGTGAGCCGCGTGGTCGGCGAACTAGCGGTTCATCGCGAGTCCTTTTCCCGCGTATGGTCAGGTTCCCCGGCAAGCCTGGAATGCATTTTCGACGCCCTCGTCCCCATCGGAGCTGAAAACAAGCCCCACGCACCGGAGTTTCAGCTCTTCGACCCACCCGAGTCCTGGCACGGACTGTCCCTCCAATAAAGCGCCGGCAGAGTCTAGCTCTGCCGGCGCTCCCGCCACACTCGCCAATCTTTCTCCATGGCATCGGCCATCGCCTGCGCCGCGCGCACCAGCCAATTCCCTTTTCGTCCGCGCAAATCTTTCAGGATCGCTTTTCGCTTTTCTTCTGTTCCCACGTGTATATTCGCTGTCTCTCTCCCCATCGCCTCCAGCAGCCGACACTCGCCGCGGCTGGTTGCGAGCGCTTCCAGTTCGATGCGCGAGCAATGCGGCGAAAGTCGCCGCACGATCCAGTGTCCCCGCATCTGCACATACGGATCGGGACAGCGCACCGCCCGCTTCAGAATCGCACCATACAAAATCTCCTCCGGCGCGCGCTTCGGATTCAGCCAGTGCACCGCCGATGGCAACAGCGCCTTCGCCTCCCGCGCTACGCGCCCGCCTTTCCACTCCGCGATCCCCACCAGCCGCACGCGTCCCAGGCTTCCGAGGCCCGCGACTCGCCGCGCCAGCCGGTACGGCATGTGCGGCTCGGGCAACAGATGTTCGATCGCCTCGCGCGCGCTCTCGGGTATTTCCCCTTTCGCCGTTGGAAGGCGATCCATTTTGCCCCAGAACACTACCGGATCCCGCAGTTTGCTCTCCGCAATCGCCCGCAACCACTCGTGGTTCTCGCCCAACACAAATGGACGCCCGCCTTCCTCCATCCCTTGCTCGTATCCCGCCAGAATCGCCGCCGCGGATTCTTTCGCCTTCATCGTCAGATGCTCTTCCCGAGCGGCCACCAGCGCGCTGGTCGCCAGCCGCACCAGATCCATGGTGTAGGGATACACACAGGCTTCATCAAAATCGTTGACGCCCCACACCAGCCGTCCATCGGTGTCTCGCCAGGTGCCAAAGTTTTCCACGTGCAGATCGCCCACCGACAAAATGTGGGGCACTCGATCCAGGTCTGGACACACCTCCTGCCACACCTGCACCCAGCGGTAAAACGTAGCCCTGAAGAACGGAAAAAACGCTGCTGCCATCTGCTCGTGCTTGGACCGCAAATCGGGTCCGACAATTCGGATGTGCTGCCCCAGCCAATCCTCAAAGTTCTTTGTAGCCTTAACAATGTTCATGGTCGGCTTTCATAATCGGCTAACAATAAGTAGGTGGCGGTACGCTGTCAAGACAGATGGTACCTCGCACTCTCTCCTGTTATGATTTGCGGCGTCCATGATGCAAAATTCCTGGCCACCGGCGACTGTCCCAACCCGGCTCGCTATCGCGCTAGGGATGTTCGCCGCGCTCGCAATCCCCACGACCGTTTGCGCCGAACCTGCCCCGAAAGTATCGCCCACCCTGCGCAGCGTCCGCCTCGTCCAGCAATCGATCCCGATGCCTGACGGCGTAAAGCTCTCCGCCACTCTTTACATGCCTGGAGACGCAAAACCGGGCGAGAAATTTCCCGCCCTCCTCGAATATCTCCCCTATCGCAAAGACGACGCCACGGCCGCCCGCGACTATCCGGTTCACTCCTGGTTTGCTGCTCGCGGATATGTCAGCGTGCGCGTCGATATCCGCGGCTTCGGGTCGAGCGAAGGCACGCCCACCGACCGAGAATATTCCGAGCAGGAGCAACTTGACGGAGAGCAAGTCATTGCCTGGCTGGCCGCTCAACCCTGGTCGTCGGGCAAAGTGGGAATGTTCGGCATTTCCTGGGGAGGCTTCAACTCCATCCAGATGGCCATGCGCCATCCGCCCGCGCTCAAGACCATCCTGGCGGTCGATGCCACCGAACAGCTGTTTCACGACGACATCCATTACATCGATGGCATGATGCACTTCGACGAGTTCGAGCTCAACATGGACCTCGCCCCCTCTATGACCGGGGCTCCCGACTACTCGCTCGACGAAAAAGTCCTCGGGCCGCGCTTCGAGTCCGCGCCCTGGTCCCTGCTCTACCTCAAACATCAGCGCGATGGCCAGTTCTGGAACGCACCGGTCCGCCCACTAAGCGAAATCAAGATTCCTTGTTTCCTCATCGGAGGCTTGCTGGACGGGTACCGCGATTCCATCCCGAGAATCTTCCAGCAAGTCAAAGCCCCGGTGAAGGCAATTGTCGGACCATGGAATCACACCTTTCCGCACGACGCCGAACCTGGCCCGCAAATCGAATGGCGAGATCAAGCCCTCCGCTGGTGGGATTACTGGCTCAAGAACCGCAACACCGGAATCATGGAAGAGCCGCCGCTCTCCATTTATATGCAAGATTGGCACCTCCCCGATCCCCACCTGAAAACGGTGCCGGGAAAGTGGCGCGGTGAAATTGGCTGGCCCCCAAGGAACGTGGCGAACGCGACGCTCTATCTCTACGATACTCACGCGCTTTACACCGAACCCGCCAAGCCCGGGGTACACGAGCTCCGCTATGTTCCATCGGTTGGCGTGGAGGCCGGATTCTGGTGGGGAGAGCTGCTCACCGACCCGCGCCCCGTCGATGCCTTCAGCCTCACTTACGATTCCGCTCCGCTGAAAACCGACCTCACCATCCTCGGACGTCCCCACGCCCTGCTTGAGGTAAGTTCGTCCGCACCGCTCGCCGACTGGTTCGCGCGCCTGTCCGACGTAGCTCCCGACGGCACTGTCACCCAAGTCACCGGAGCCGGACTCAACGGTGCGCAGCGCGACAACGCCTCCGACCCGAAAGATCTGGTGCCCAACCAGACCTACCCGCTCGATATCGAAATGCATCTCGCCACTTGGACTTTCCCCAAGAGCCACCGCATTCGCCTCGCAGTTTCGAACGCGCTATGGCCCATGATCTGGCCGACTCCATACGCGATGACGACCACCCTTCAACTTGGCGGCGATACTGGATCACGCCTGACCTTGCCGCTCGTGCCGCCATCCATGTACGCTCCTCCCCAATTCGCACCTCCCGAGCCCTCGGAAGCGCGCGCCGACTTTCAGTCCCTAGGTTTCCCCTGGCCCGGCGACTGGAAATCCGAGCGCGACGAGCTCAATGGAAAGACGAAGGTGACGTGGACAGGAAAATCCGAGGAAATTTACCCCTGGGGAAAGGAATCCGACTTCGAAGGCCTGATCTACGTTGCCGATGACAACCACCCTGAAGCCAGCTCCGTGCAAGCCGAAGCCGAAATCGTGATGGCCCTGAAGGAACAAACCCTAACCTGGCAAGGCCACCTGACCCTGACCAGCGACGCCCAGAATTTCTACTACAAATACACCCGGCAGCTATTCAAGGATGGCCTGCAGATCAAACAGAAAACCTGGCAGGAAACAATTCCTCGAGACCACCAGTAAAATTCATCTACACTTGCTTTTCGCCGGTCTCGCACTTTGTGCCAAAAGCGGAATTGCCCCGGAACTTCGGTTACCTTCCGTTCTTTCTGGATTGCAAGGTAGGCTAGTTGCGAGGTTAAATATGCGACGCCGTGCGGCAACCGCACTCCTGGCGGCACTTCTGGGAGCGGTCGCCTTCTTCCCATCCTCGGCTCCTGCCCAAAATTCTTCCGCTCAAGAACAGCTGGAAGGCAAACGGAAGATCGTGAACCGGGTAGACCCAGAGTATCCAGACCTGGCCCGCAAGATGCAAATCCGCGGAATCGTCAAGGTGGACGTCTCAGTTGCGCCCAACGGAAAAGTGAAGATGACTCGGGTGATGGGCGGCAACCCGTTGTTGGCAAAAGCCGCGGTGGATGCCATAGAGAAATGGAGATGGACCCCGGCTCTTCAGGAAACGCAAGAGCTCATCGAACTCACCTTCTATCCCTAAGAACTGGGGCCAATTCCTTCTACGCTCGCGCCACTTACCGCTCTCCATCAGAGTTTCTTGAGCACCGTTTTCGTACTCTATGCCAATAGCGAATTCACCCTATTACCTCGGTTACCTTCCCGCCGCTCGGGAATGCAATTAGGCTGATCGAGTGAAGCAGTTATCCATGCGACGGCCGGTTGCAGCCGCGCTCCTGGCGCTCTGTTGTGGAGTGATCGCCTTGGGAATCACCTTCTCCCCATTGTTATCTCTCGCGCAAGAATCGTCGGAAGCACAGCGCAAGATAGTGAGCAGAGTTGTCCCGGAATATCCCGAACTAGCCCGCAAAATGCAGATCACTGGAACCGTCAGGGTAGAAGCCTCAGTGGCGCCCAACGGAAAAGTGAAGTTCACCGAAGTGCGTGGTGGCAGCCCTGTCCTGGCAAAGGCCGCGGTTGATGCTATAGAAAAATGGAGATGGGCGCCGGCTGCGCAGGAAACCAAAGAACTTATAGAGCTTAATTTCCATCCCTAGCCGCCGGCAGTACACTCCCCGATCTCTGGGTTGAAAAACTACTGCGCGATCGCCGCCGCCCCAGCGGACTTGTAAACTTTCCCGTCCTTCATCACAAACTCGACACGCTCCAGCAAACTGATATCCTTCAGCGGATCCCCGCTCACCGCGATCAAATCCGCATGCTTTCCCGCCTTGATCGACCCTACCTCATTCGCATGTCCCAGCAGGTCCGCCGCATTCGAAGTGGCCGCCTGAATTGCCTGCATCGGCGTCATTCCGTACTTGACCATGAAGGCAAACTGCTTGCCGCTCGTGCCGTAAGGGCACACGCCAGCATCGGTGCCGAAGGCCATCTTCACGCCCGCGCGCACGGCTTTTCCGAAATTCTCGCGCTGGATTCTCCCCAGATCCGCGTCGTGTTGCAGGAAATCCGCCGGTGTCTGCCCCGTCTTTCCTCCCGCCTGGATACACTCTTCGTCGTAAATATCCATATCCAGATACGTGCCGTGCTGTTTGGCCAGCGCGATGATTTCGTCGTCGAGCATTTCCGCGTGCTCGACCGAAGCCGCTCCTGCCAGGATCGCATTCCGGATTCCCTGCGCCGCATGAGCATGCACCGCTACCCGCAACCCGAAGTGGCTGGCTTCATCGACTCCCGCTTGTAACTCCTCTTCGGTAAACTCAATCGACGCCGGATTACTCCCATGCGTCAGCACTGCTCCGGTGGACAGCATCTTGATCAGATCCACTCCGTCGTGCGCCAGCAGCCGCACTTTCTGCCGCACTTCCCACGGACTGTTCGCCTCGCCGTAATGCAGGTCCCAGGGCAGTTGAATGTCCGGAGCCTGACCCGTCATTGCCCCGGCGCCGCCCGTGATCGTGATGTAGGCCCCCGCCACAAACATCCGCGGACCGATTACATCTCCCCGCACAATCGCATCCCGGAGGGCGATATCGTTCAAAGCGCGGTAGGTCCCCACGTCACGCACCGTCGTAAACCCTGAAAGCAGCATCGCTCGTGCATTCGGGACTGACTCCAGCGCGATCTGCGACGCCGTCTTCCGCAGCACATTGAACGGCTCGGCGTCACTCTGCCCATCCGCGAGGTGCGTATGACAATCAATCAGCCCCGGCAATACCGTTTTGTCCGAAAGATCGATCACCTTTGCATCGGCTGGGAACGCCAGTTCCCTACCCACCGCCTGAACCTTGCCGTCCTTGATCAGGATTACCTGATTGGTAAGTACAGAGCCCGAATCCGGGTCGATTAACCGTCCTGCCCGCACCACCGTCACCTGCGCCGCTGCCAACGGGACAAGAGCCGCAGCCAATACCAAGACAAGGTTTTTCAAAGTCCCCCCCATGCCACAGACCAGAAACTCTCACCGCGAGCGCCCCACCTCTTGTGCCAACCCACTCTTCAGGTCCGCCGCCAGCAGCTGATGAAACAAATGCTCCCCAGCTTCCCGTCGAACCGAGAGCCGGCCTGCTCCGTAAGCCCGCGACTTCAGGCCTCGCTGCACAGCCTCGCAAATCCCCAAATCTTCATCCTGCACCCGATTTCCCACCGCGACACTCGACTCGTTGTAAGCGCGCGCCGCCTCGCTCACATCCGAGAAATAAAAATCGAAAATCACCCGGCAATGATCCACATCAATCGGAATCACCAGATTTGTATCCAGATAACCTTCATAGCAATTGAACATGAAATTCGGATGCAGCCAGAAATACCACGCCCGGTTGCCCTTGCGCGTCGTACCTGTAGCTGCGTCCTCATCGGAACTCACCATCGGACTCGACTGCAGGCAATACCGGTCCTCGTTCTCGATGGTGTACTGCTTGTAATCCAGCACCGAATTAAGTCCTTTATGCAAATGCGGAACGTGATAGCCCCCATCGAGATAGTTATCGACAAATACTTTCCAGTTGCAGTGGATGTCATAACTCTTACTCGTAAAGTAGTGCAGCGTCGTCAATCCCAGCGGGGCCGCGCGCTTTACCAATCCACCAAGGAATTGCGCCAGCGGCGCCGCTTCCGGATCCAGATTCACAAAGACAAACTTTTCCCAGGTTTCCACCTTCACCGGGACCAGCCCATTATCTTTGCGGTCGAAATTCTTCACCCCGTCGAACTCCGGCATCCCTTTGAGCGTCCCATCCAGCCCGTAATTCCATCCGTGATACGGACAATGCAAAATCGAAGCCTGCCCACAAGGCTCCGTCACTACCGCAGCCGCATGATGCCGGCACACGTTGTAGAAAGCCCGCAGCACGCCGTCGTTTCCGCGCACTGCCACCAGGGGCTCGCCTGCCACGGTCGCGGTCACAAACTGTCCCGGCTTTTCCACTTGATCCACTCGCCCCATCACCTGCCAGGTCCGCGAGAACACCGTCAGCCGTTCCAGTTCCGCAATCCGCGCATCCACATACCAGGGCGCCGGAATTGTCGATGCTTCCGTAAGCGGCGCCGTGTCGTTATAACTGGCTACAATTTCCTCTACCGTGATTCCATTCTTCTTGCCATTCTTCATGCCTTCTTCCCCCGGACTTGTACTTTCTCGGAGCCAATTGCCCGCCGCAACAATTCCACAAACTGCTCAATCCGCGCTTCTTTTTCCTCCGGGACAGGACCCGACTTCCGGAACAGGCCGGGGTCCAACTCCTCGGTAAGCAGCGCATCCTGAAACCGGTCCATCGTCCACTCCAGGATCGACCCGATCATGTCCACATCCAGGTCCGCCCGTAACTCTCCCCGTTTGACCCCGAAAGTGACAAAATCGTGCCAACCGTAAGGATCCTCGGTCACCAGGAACCGGTTGATCTCGCGCCGCAGCGCCAGATCCGTTCCATAGTTGCCCACCAGATAAATCCGGTATGACGACCAGTTGTCCCGCACCATGTTCTCCGTGCGCCCGAGCCAGTACCGCAGCACGCCAAAAAATCCCCCCTCCTGCGCCGCCGCCGGAGCTTCCATATATTTCGGAAATGACAGCACCGCCTTCTTGTACGCCTCGAAGAACAATCCGTCCTTGCTCTTGAAGTGCTGGAACACCGATCCCTTGGCAATTCCCAATTGCGCCGCGACATCTTCCACCCGCGCTGCGCTATACCCGCGCTCGGCAAAATGCCGGATCGCTACCTCCACAATCCGTGCCCGTTTCGCTTCCGAGCGCGGACGCGGTTTCCCGTCCCGCCTCATCTGCGTCGGTTTCGCCAGACTGTTCGCAATTCCTTCCATGGCCCAACTCCTCCCCGGTTCTTTGACCTGCGGTCAACGAAAGATACAGCACGAACAAAGCATTTTTCAATGGCTTTTTCCAAGGCTTTTCGCTACTTTCTTCACCCAGAGTATTTTACTGGTTTGACCACAGGTCAGGCACATGGTGAACCGCTCCAACCCGGTTTATGACGCGGTGATCATTGGCGCCGGCCACAACGGCCTGACGGCTGCCGCCTATCTCGCTCGCGCCGGATACTCCACCGTCGTCCTGGAACGCCGCGAGATTGTCGGCGGATGCTGCGTCACCGAAGAAATCGCTCCGGGCTGCCGAGCTTCCACGACTTCCTACATCGCCAGCATGCTCCGGCCGGAGGTCATCCGCGATCTCCATCTCGGCGATCACGGCCTGCGCATGGTCCCTTGCGATCCGGCGCTCCAGGTTCCCTTCCCTGACGGCCATCTTGTTTCCTGGTGGTCGAAGCGCGAGCAGGTGGTCGAAGAACTGCGCAAGATTTCGCCTAAGGATGCCGAAACGTTCGTCCGCGTCGACGATCGCCTCAAGAAACTGGCCCGCTATCTGCAACCGTTTTTTCTCGAGCCTCCGCCCGAACCCGGGACGCAATCTTTCGACGGATGGGCTGACCTGTTTCGCGCGGGCAAACGCTTTCGCGGAATCTCCTCCATCGAAATCTCGCAGCTCGTCTCCTTTCTGACTGGCAGCCTCGGTGACTTCCTCGACCGCAACTACGAATCCGAGAAAGTAAAAACGCTGTTCCTCGCTAACAACGTCTACGGCAAACACGGAGGCCCCTACCAGCCCGGCACGGCACTCGGCCTGCTTTTCCACTTGCTTAGCGGCGGCGAGCACGAGCAACAAGGCTTCTACGGTCACGTTATGGGCGGCATGGGCTCTATCACCGACGCCATGGCCAAAGCAGCCCGAGCCTTCGGAGCCGAAATCCGCACCAGCGCCCCAGTTCAGCAGATCGATTCGCGCGCTGGAAGAGTGCGAGGCGTAGTCCTCGAAGACGGCGCGGAAATCCGGGCCCGCGTCGTGCTCTCAAACGCCGATCCCAAACGCACTTTCCTCGGCATGGTCCCGGAAAGCGATCTCCCTGCCGATTTCGTTCACGCCATTCGCGGCATTAAGATGGACGGCCCCTGCGCCAAAGTCAACATGGTGCTGGCCAAAGAGCCTCGCTTTACCGGCACGCCCGCGAGCTATGATCCGCAACAGCGGTCGCTTTTCACGCTGGTTCCATCGCTCGAATTCGCCGAGCGCTGCTACGACATTGCCAAGTTCGGAGAAATTCCGGAAGAACTTTGGGTCGATTGCGTAATCGCTTCGAACGCCGACCCGTCTCTCGCGCCTGCCGACAAGCACGTCATGACCTGCTTTGTGCAGTACGTCCCCTACAAACTTCGCCAGGGCACATGGGACGAAAATCGCGAATTGCTGGGCGACCGCGTAGTGAAAAAGATCGCCGAATACGCACCCGACGTTCCAACGGCAATCATCGCGCGCCAGGTTCTCACCCCGCTCGATCTGGAACGCACCTACGGGCTCACCGAAGGCAACATTTTCCACGGCGACCTGAATCTCGAGCAATTATTTTTTAATCGCCCGGTCGCCGGATGGTCGCAGTACCGCACTCCCATCGCTGGCCTCTACCTCTGCGGCGCTGGAGCACATCCCGGCGGCGGCGTTACTGGAGCCCCCGGCCACAACTCCGCTCACCAGGTTTTGCGTGATTTGAAAAAAGGCAAATTCAAGGAGGCTGTAGCGTGAGCAACGGCATCCCCAAGACTGTTGATTTCATCATCCTGGGCGCCGGCGTCATGGGTGCTTCCATCGCCTTCCATCTCGCGCGCCGCAACGCCGGACGCATCGCCGCTCTCGACAAAGACCACGCTGGAAGCGGCGCCAGCGGACGTTCCTCCGCCTTGGTCCGCATGCATTACAGCTTTCCACCCGAAGTCCAACTCGCCCTGATCAGCCTGAAGGTTTTTCAGCACTGGCGCGACATCGTCGGCGAGGGCGGTGAATTTCGCAAAACCGGATTCGTTCGCATTGTTCACCCCGGCGAAACCGAAGCGCTGAAGCAAAATGTGGCGATGCAAAAGAAGCTCGGCGCAAACGTGGAGCTCATGGATCGACATCAACTCAAGCAACTCGAACCCGACTGGCAAGTTGACGACGTGGAGTTAGCCGCCTATGAACCTGATTCCGGGTACGGCGACGGTAACGTCGTCGCTAACGATTTCCTAACCCGCGCGCGGGATTCAGGCGTGACTTATTTATCCAAAACGCGCGCCGTCAGTTTTCTGATCGAGGGCGGGCGCATCCGCGGCGTCACAACCGATCAGGGCGAAATCCACGCTCCAGTGGTCATCGCCGCCACCGGCCCCTGGACGCGTCCCCTGTTCCAGTCCACTGGTTTCGATCCGCCCATCGAAACGGAATTCCATCAGGTCGCCATTCTGAAGAATGCTCCGACCATGAAACCCGGTGCAGCGTGCATCGACTCCGTCACCGCAACTTACTTCCGCTCCGATGGTAGCGACAAATTTCTGGTCGGCGACTTCTACGGCAAGCGGCCCATCGATCCCGATAACTTCCCGCAGCGCCCTTCCGAGACCGACCTAGGAGAAATTATCGAACGAGCTGCCCGCCGCCTGCCCAAACTTGAAAATGCCGAAGTCATGCGAGGCGTCACCGGCGTTTACGACTTAACTCCCGACTCGCGCCCTCTGCTCGGCCCGGTTCCGGGAATTGAAGGCTTATACCTCTGCGCGGGTTTTTCCGGGATGGGCTTCAAAATCTCCCCTGCTATAGGTTTGGTAATGTCCGAGCTGATTCTCGACGGCAGAGCAAGTACGGTAGATTTAACTCCGTTCCGCCCCACCCGATTTCAGGAGGGTCAACCGATCAAGGCAGATTTCGAGTACAAAGATGACTAGCGGAATGCATTGATAAGGCCGCCGAGCTTCGCTCGGCACGGACGGGCGATGCGCCCGTCCCCACGCAACCTCTTCGAAAGGAGAATCAGATGTCCGAAACCGCTCAACAATATACTCAGCGAATTCTGGCGAACGCTGAGGGACAAGACCCGGTCAAACTCCAGGCCGCCACCCCGAAAAAGCTAGCGCGCCTCATCAAAGGCGTTTCCACGGCAAAACTCCGCAAGCGTCCAGCACCCGAGAAATGGTCCGTCGCTGAAATCCTGGCCCACCTTGCGGACGTCGAAATCGTCATCGGATGGCGCATGCGCTCCATCCTCGGAGCCCCGGGAACGCCCGTCCAGGCCTATGACCAGAACGCCTGGGTCATTGCCGGACACTACGAAAAACGCGACCTCCGTGAATCCATCGAACTGCAGCGCGTCGTGCGCGGAGCCAATCTGGCGCTCCTGAAATCGCTCTCCCCCGAGCAATGGAAGCTCTACGGTCAACATGCCGAGCGCGGCCAGGAATCCATCGAGCACATCGTCCGCATGGTGGCGGGACACGATATCAACCACATCAAACAAATCGAGCGCATCCTAACACCGACGAAATAACCGCATCTCACATAGGAGCAACTATGCCCAAACAAGGAATTCTCGAACGCCTGAAGAAAGGCCCAGTTCTGGGCGACGGCGGCTACTTACTCGAACTTGAAAAGCGCGGCTGGGTTCGTCCCGGTCCCTTCACTCCCGAAGTCGCCATTGTCTATCCCGACGCGCTACGCGAACTCCACATCGAATTTCGCGAAGCCGGAGCCGAAGTCCTCCAGGCCCTGACCTTCTACGCCAGCCGTGACAAACTGGCCACGGTTGGCCTCGAAGACCGCGTCGAGGATATCAACCGCTCTGCCGTCCGCGTCGCCAAAGAAGTTGCGGGAGAGCAGTGTTTGGTCGCCGGTAACCTAAGCCTCACGTGGATGTACGAGCCCAATAGCCCTTCCGCCTCCGACCGCGTCCGTCAAACTTTCGACGAGCAACTTAAGATCCAGTGCGAAGAAGGCGTCGACTTCATCATCGGTGAGACTTTTTCCTGGCTGGGCGAAGCGCTGCTGTGCGTGGAGCGCGCGAAGAAAACTGGACTCCCCGTCATGGTGACCATCTGCTTCGAAAACAAAGATGAAACCGCCGAAGGCACCAACGCCGCCACCACTGCCAAGACTCTTCTGGACGCCGGAGCCGACATCGTAGGCATGAACTGCCTCCGCCCACCGCAACATATCCTTGGCTCCATGGAGCAAATGCGCAAAGCGGTAGACGGCTATCTGGCCTGCCAGCCCGTGGCCTATAACACGCCGGGAGACAAGCCGGACTTCACCAGCCTCCCCGAGTTTCCCTATGCCCTCGACCCACTCCAACTAACTCGCAAACAGATGGGAGACTACGCGCTGCGAGCCAAGGAAATCGGCATCAACTACATAGGCTCCTGCTGCGGGTCGGTCGCCATGCATGTACGCGAGATGGCTCGAGTGTTGGGGAAGCTTCCCGCCGAAAGCCGGATCTGGAAGAAAGGCGGAGCGAAGCCGATGTCAGCCTATGAGTATTACGATCACGATCAGATCAGTGTGAAATGAGATGTGAGTGCTGCCCGAGATTGCAGAGGTCAGAGGTCAGATTGCAGAGGTGAAAGCCAAAGCGACCTACGGCTCGGCCAGTTCCTGAACCGGTCTCATCACTGGCGAGGTGGCCGGCTTCTTGGCGCGCGTGGTCGTGATCACAACGACGCTTGCCAGCACCAGGAGGGTTCCGAACAGAGTCCTCGGGCCGACCTTCTCGCCTCCAAGAAAATATCCGACGATCACTGCCACGACCGGGTTGACGTAGGCGTAGGTGCCAACCTTCGTCGGCGATTCATGATGGATGAGCCAGACGTAGGCGGTATAGCCCACGATGGAGCCGGCCACGATCAGGTAGGCGAGCGCGAACCAAGCGCCGCGAGAGACCGCGTGAATGTGAAATCCGCGGAACTCCCCGAAGATTGCCGCAGCCAGGGCAAGCAGGATTCCTCCCGCCAGCATCTGCGCTCCCGAGCTCATGGCCTTTGACGCGGGTAACGGAAGCTTGCGGGTAAGCGCCGAAGCAATCGACCAACTCATCGCCGCCACCACCAGCGCAACCGCGCCGCCACGATCGATGGGAGCTTCGCCGAAAGTCGCGGACCGGCTTACCAGAACCGCGACGCCTCCGATTCCGACCAGAAGAGCCAGCGCCAATCGAAACGTAAGGCGCTGAGTCCCCAGAAAAAGGATCTCCGAAAGCGACATGAACAGCGGAATGGTCGCGAGCATCACCGCGGCAATTCCGGAAGGGACGCGCTGTTCGGCCCAGAACAACAGGCCGTAATCGAGCACAAAGATACAGACCGCGAGAAGCGAAGCGGAAACCCATTCGCGGCGTGAGGGCGACGGCGTGCCTTTAAGGCGCAACCATCCGAAGAGCACGACTCCAGCAATGAAGAAACGCATGCTAGCGAGCAGAAGTGGCGGGACCTCGCGCACACCTACGCGGATGGCAAGGAAGGTCGAGCCCCACACGAAATAAATGATGGAGAAAGCCAGCACGGTCTTCCATGCTGGAGGACGGGCCGTGGGTTCCATGGGAAATAGATTGCGGGAGGCGCCGCAAAGACGCACATTTTCCGCCGTGCGCAGGTCAGCCGGGCCTCCCGGCTGGCCCCGGTAATTCTCAGTTGGTGAAATCGGCTTATTTTGCCGCTGGGGATTCCTCGAGGCCCCTGTACTTCAACATCGCCTTCGTGTTGGGTGGCGCACCGCGCCAGACCTCGTACATCGTTCCGAGGTCCTGAGTGTTACCGCGAGAGAGGATCATCTGACGGAAGCGGTCGCCGTTAGCACGCGTCAACCCCCCATGCTCAACGAACCATTGGAAGGCATCGTCGGCGAGCATTTGGGTCCAGAGATAGGCGTAGTAACCGGCGCTGTAACCATCGCTTCCCCAGATGTGGGCGAAGTAGGAAGAGCGATAGCGTGGGGGCACGTAGCTGACATTGAGGTGAGTCTTATCGAGCGCCTGCTTCTGGAACTCATCGGGGTTCTGGAGCGGAGCGGTGGACGGAAGCGAGTGCCACTGCATGTCGAGTTCGGCCGCGGCCACAAGTTCCGTCATGTCATAGCCCTTGTTGAAAGTTTCCGATTTCTTGATCTTGGCTACGAGATCTTCCGGCATGGGCGCACCGGTTTTGTAGTGTTTCGCGTAATGGGCAAAAACCAGGGGATCGCTGGCCCAATGCTCGTTGAACTGGGAGGGAAATTCGACGAAGTCGCGGGCGGTCGCTGCACCTGACAGGGCGGGATACTGGGTGTCGGCGAGCATGCCGTGCAAGCCATGTCCAAACTCGTGGAACATGGTAGTCACGTCGCTAAAGCTGATCAGGGCGGGCTCGCCTTCCGCGGGTTTGGAGAAATTCGCGACGTTGTAAACCACGGGGAGTTTCCCCAGCAAATGTGACTGGTCGACGAAGTTCGACATCCAGGCTCCGCCATTCTTGTTGTCGCGCTTGAAGTAGTCGCAGTAGAAGAGGGCGAGTTGCTTGCCGTTGGCGTCGAAGACGTCAAACACACGCACATCCGATTGGTAGACGGGAAGGTCGTGCCGCTCTTTGAAGGTGAGGCCGTAGAGCTGGTTGCCGGCGTAGAAAACACCATTTTGCAGCACGTTGTTGAGTTCGAAGTAGGGCTTCACCTGCGCATCGTCGAGGTCGTAGCGGGCTTTGCGGACCTGCTCGGCATAGAAGTCCCAGTCCCAGGGCTGGAGTTGGAAGCCACCCTTCTGGGCGTCGATGACGGCCTGGTTATCTTTGGCTTCGCTCGCGGCCTTTGCGGTTGCGGCGGGGACAATCGCATCCATAAACTGCAGAGCGGCTTGGAGTGTCTTGGCCATCTGGTCTTCAAGCTGCCACGAGGCGAAGTTTGAAAAGCCGAGCAGCTTGGCTTTTTGCGCACGGAGTTGAGCGAGACGGGCGATGGTGTCGCGAGTGTCATTGGCGTTGCCGCGCTCAGTGCGGTTCCAGGAATGCTCGAAGATGGTTTGACGGGTACCGCGGTTAGTGAGTGAGTCCAGGTCGGGCTGTTGGGTAGTGTTCTGGAGCGGAATGACGAAGCCTTCGAGCTTGCGGCTCTTGGCGGCGTCGGCAGCGGCCGCGATGCGAGCCTCGGAGAAGCCGGCGAGCGCGGATTTGTCGTTGGTGACGAAGGCGCCATCCTTGGTGGCGGCGAGGAGTTTGTTAAGGAAGGTATCCGAAAGTGAAGACTCCTCTTCGTTAAGCTTCTTGAGTTCAATCTTGTCGGCTTCCGAGAGGTTGGCGCCGGCGTGTACGAACTTCTTGTAGTCATACTCGAGCAGCCGCATAGACTCGGGGTCGAGCTTGAGCGTGTCGCGTTGCTTGTAAATCGCGGCGACACGTGCAAAGAGTTTCGTGTTGAGGTAGATAAAGTCCTGATGGGCAGCGAGTTTGGGAGCCTCGATGGTCCTCACCTTCTGGAGGGTATCGTTGGTATTTGCGCCGGTGACTCCATCGAAGACTTCCGAGACGCGAGTGAGTAACTGGCCGCTCTTCTCCAGGGCGACGATGGTGTTGTCAAAGGTGGGAGCATCCGGATTGTCAGCGATGGCCAGGATTTCTGCCTGCTGCTGCGCCATGCCAGCCTCGATCGCGGGCTGAAAATCTTCGTCTTTGATCTTGTCGAAGGGCGGAGCCTGGAGGGGCAGCGCACTGGGCGCGAAGAACGGATTCGATGGGCCAAAATTGTCGGCAGCGAGAGCGGAGTTGGTGGAACCGAGAACGATGGTTCCGGCGGCGATCACGGTACTCATAAATAACAGCATAACCTTTGTATTGCGGATTCGAATGAACTTCATCATGGCAATAGGGTTCCTCGTCTGCCTGATTGTAACGGGTGAATAGGTTTTAAGGGAGCATGCCTGGGACGGGAAGCGGTGTTCTTGAGAGGAGCGACATGAAAATCCGCGCCGACTCAGGCTTTATATCGAGCGTGCTCTTTGCCATCGCACAGGTTTGCCATTCCCCTCACGAACTCCCAATCCAAATCCCCACTGCGAACACCAGCACTCCGCCCACTACCACCTGAAACGCGGCCGAGAGCAGCGGAGTATCCATATAGCGATTTCGAATCCAGGCAATCGTGGCTAACTCAGCCGCCACGATAATCACGGCTGCCAGAAACGCCACGTGGAAATTGGCCAGCAAGAACGGAAGTGTATGTCCAATCCCGCCCGCTGCCGTCATCAGTCCGGTTACCGTACCCCGCAGCATCGGACGCCCGCGCCCGGTCATCGATCCGTCGTCCGACAGCGCTTCGGCAAACGCCATCGAAATTCCCGCGCCGATCGATGCCGCCAATCCCACCAGAAACGCATCGTGGCTGTTTCTGGTGGCGAATGCCGCCGCGAACACTGGAGCGAGCGTCGACACCGACCCATCCATCAGCCCCGCCAGCCCCGGCTGCACAATTTGCAACACAAAGAGACGGCGCTGGGCTTCGTCCTCCGTCTTTTGCACCGACTGAGTAATGCTCTCAGACATCGCCTCGGCCGCGACCTGGTGTTTGCGCTCGACCTCTTCCAGATCGCCCAGCAGTTTTCGGATCCCCGCATCCGTCACCTGCCCGATCGCCTTCTGATAGAACTGGCGCGTCTCCAGTTCCATGATCTCGGCCTGCCTTCGCACCTCCGCAATCTTCAAAGGACGCGTCAGCCAGAACGGCCTGCGCTGCACAAAGCCCTTCACATCCTGCCGCCGGATCAGCGGAATATGCTCGCCGAAGCGTTCCCGATAAGTCGCGATCAGCGACGCGCGGTGATCCGACTCCTCGGCTCCCATGTCATCGAAAAGCTTGGCCGTCGCCGGATAGGTCTCGCGCAGCCCGTCGGCGAAATCGGCATACACGCGGCCATCTTCCTCTTCCAGGGAAACCGCCAGCGCCAGAATCTCGCGCTCCGTCAAATCCTTGAAGTTTCGCGCCATGCGACCAGTGTACGATTTCTGGATTCGGTTTCAAGATTGCGGATTAGATACCGCTCCGGCAGTTCTTGCCGACCCGACCCCTGCAGACTCTGCCCGCCGCGCGCATTTCGCGGCATACTGCGCCTCGCAACCACCACAAAATGCACTAGCGTTCTTTGTGCGCCGGGCCCCGCGGCAATGGAATCGAGCATGCTCTGACCCTATCCAGGTTCACCTGGACCTTCGCCGAGCGGCAGCACCAAGCCGCCAGCGAATTACCAAGCGAACGCTTCTTCAACTCTTGCATCGAGGTACAACCATGTCGATATCCGGGATTCCCAGCAGCACCCTCAACCCATACCAGCTCGCTGGCGCCACTTCCACTACTACTTCCAACCCCATCGCGCAGACCTTCGACCAGATGGCCTCCGATCTTCAGTCCGGCAATCTCGCTGCCGCGAAAAACGATTACTCAACCCTGCAGCAGGATCTTCAGACCCCAGGCGGAACGGGCCACCACATGCACAGTCACCCCCGCATGCGCACGACCGGAGTGGAAGACTCAGACAGCCAGAATCCTCTGCTTCAGGACCTCAACCAACTCGGCCAGAGCCTTACCTCCAACAACCTTGCTGGCGCCCAACAGGCCTACACTACCCTGCAGCAACAACTGCAACAGTTCGCCTCCAGCTTTGGAGCCGTCGCCGCTGAGTCACCCATGTCGATGGAAGCCTGATCAGCTCGTAAGGCGCGGACACTTATGTCCGCAAAACAGCAAAACAGCCATCGGCCGCCAGTAGAACCTCAACTGACGGCCGATGGCCGATTTCTGTGACCGCCAAAAACCATTACCGCGCTGCTCGAGCTGCCTCGATCGCCTCGTGCAGTTCGCGCTCCGCCGCACGCAGATGCTCCTCCGCCTTGACGCCATGTCCTGCCATATCGTAGTGGTTGGCGGCGCGGGCACGGTCCATCGCGTGAATTGCTTCCTGGGTATGGTTATGGGCTGCTTCCAGGTCCGCCCAGTCATGAACCCTTTCGGCAACCGCGATCCCGGCAACAAAGGACAGACACACAGAAAGAACGGCAACTGCAATCGCTTTCATCATAATTTGTTCCTCTCAAAGTTGTGGATTAGGTCTTCCCGACACTCACCGACTTCTGCCATTTTCCCCGACCGTCAACCTCCTGTCAAAACCAAACCCACGCACCCCAGTGTAACCACAGGTTCGTGGGGCGCGGGCGCCCCTTCGGCAAGCTCAGGGCAGGCTCTCGCCCACGGCCGGTGACTGCACCTCTAACCTCAATACCTGAAACACGCGTGATCTAGATCACTGCCCAATGTCCGCCACTACCGCTACAGTATCCTTACGCATGGGCGGATTTTCCATTCTCACCAACCGCAAACGCGCCATCGTTGCCCTGGTGCATTCCGTCGTGTTTCTGTTGATTGCGGTGCGGCAGATGGTCGCCGCCAATCCTGCCGCCGGCATTTGGGTAGCGTCCACGGTGTCTCGAGGGACGTGGATTCTCTGCGGAATCTTTACCATCGTCTCCGCCATTCTTTTGTGGTTGCTTGTAATTTCCCGCGGATGGATGGAAAAGTTCTATTTCGGACTCTGTACCGTCAGCGCCTCGTCGGGCCTCGTCCGAACCGCTGCCGGGGACCAGACGTTTCACGCTGGCCTCTACCTCCGGGTGGCGATGCTGGTCAGCGCGGTTCTGGTGGGATTGCTGATCGTTCGAGTACACTCCCGCACGGATTCCCGCACGTCTTCGGAGTATGCCGAGGAAAGTTCGTAACCGGCCCCCTGACCCCGGTTAAATAGCTGGCATTAACAGAAAATTTTGCTATTATGCTGGCCGGCAATTAGGAGGCGAATCCATGAAACTTTCCTCTCTCGCTCTGGGTTTCACCCTGGCTGTGCTGGTTGCAGCGTGGCCGATGGCGGCCCAGAATGCTTTCACACCCGATCAGATCAAGTACGGACCTGCGCCGGCTTTCCTGCCGCCCGGCGCTCAGCTCGCCGTCCTGGAAGGCGATCCTATGGCTTCCACCGGTGATTTCACGATTCGTCTCAAGATGCCCGATGGCTACAAGATCGCACCCCACACTCACCCCAACCGGGAGAATGTGACGGTCCTTTCCGGCACCTTGAAAGTAGGAATGGGCGATCAATTCGACGCCAGCAAGATGATGAGCTTCGCTCCGGGCAGTTTCGCTTATCTGGACCCGAGCATGCATCACTACGCCATGGCGTCTGGCGACACGATGATTCAGATCCACGGCATGTCACCGGTGAAGTTCAATTACATCAATCCGGCGGACGATCCGAGCGGCAAGAAGTAGTCGGAGTTAGCGAGGGAGTACTAGCACCCGCCCTTTGCGGTAGTGGCGCAAGGGGCGGGCCACCTACCGATACGATCAATTACCTGCACTCGGCCTGATGGGGGTCGCAGAGTCTTCTCCCACAACTGTTTTCCATTCCCGCACATACCACCGCTGCACGGCTCCGCTGGTCACATAGGGATCGGCCCGGGCAAACTTCTCCGCGACCTCGGGCGAGTCGCTCTGGAACAGCAACAAGGCACCGTCTACCGGATTCGACAGTGCTCCGCCTAAGACCAGTTCGCCGCGCTCGCTTGCCTGCCAGGCTTTTATGAGGTGCGCATCCCGAAACTCGGCGCGCCGGGAAACATAGTCCTCACCAACCTCGTAGAACAATAGGTAATGCATACAAGACTCTCACTCCTCATGGGCATGGGAAGAGTGTAAGAATGGGCCACCGTAGATATGGTGGCTCGCACCCACCCCTTGCGATAAAAGCTGCAAGGAGTGGACCACCCTACACCACAAAATACTTCGCTCCCGGATGGTGCACCACAATCGCCGATGTACTCTGCTCGGGCTCCAGCAGGAAGCCTGACGTCAGGCGCACGCCTACGTTCTCTTCGGGCTTTAGCAGGGCGAACAATTTGGTCTGGTCTTCCAGGTGCGGACAGGCGGGATAGCCGAAGGAGTAGCGCGAGCCGCGATACTTCTGATGGAAGAGATCGCGAATGTGCGGCGAGTCTTCGGCGGCTATGCCTAACTCTTCGCGCATCTTCTTATGGTGGAACTCGGCCAGGGCCTCGGCTGTCTCCACACTTAGGCCGTGGAGATAGAGATAGCGGGTGTATTCTCCGCCTTCGAAGAGACGTTGCGTTTCCACCGAGGCCTTCGGGCCTATCGTCACTAGTGACAGTCCAATCACGTCCATCTTTCCTGATGACGGGGCGGCGAAGAAATCGGAGATGCAGAGGCGGCGGCCTTCTTTCTGGCGGGGGAAAGTGAAGCGGAGGAGTTCGCGGGCTTGCGTTGAGATGGACGGGCGAGGACGCCCGTCGCTCCACTGGCTGGGGTCGTAGACGACTACGTCATTGCCATCGCCTTGGGCTGGGAAGTATCCGTAGACTACTTTGGGTTCGAACCAGCCGGCCGCCAGCACATCTTCTTCCAGCTTCTTCTTGATGGGACGGTACTTCTCCTCGACCAGCCGGGCGTAATCTTCCTGCGACGCGGTCTTTAGTTGCCATTGGTTCTTGAACAGAGCGGTATCGTTGATGTAATTGAACAGTTCGCGCAGATCGTAATTCTTCACTACGCGCACTCCCCAGAACGGAGGCTCCGGGATATTCGGTGCATCGGTTACCACCGGGCTGCGCTCCGCGAACACAGGGCCGATCTCTTCATCTACGGCTGCAGCTTTCGCGTAGTCCTTTACGGTCTTGCCTTCCTGCAGACGCGCTTCGCGCTTGCCGTCTTCTGACGCCAGGTCTTCCATTACGTGCAGGCCCGTGAAGGCATCTTCTCCGTAAAAGACGGCATTCGAATACTCACGCCGCAGATCGTCTTCTACGTACTTCCTGGTCAGGGCAGCGCCTCCGCAGATCACGGGGTACTGCAGTTTCTGCCGTTCCAGTTCCTGGATCACGTACTTCATCTCGAGCGTCGACTTCACCAGCAATCCGCTGAGGCCGATGGCGTCGGCCTGGTGCTCCTGCGCCGAGTGGATGATCGCGTCACCTGCCTGCTTGATTCCCAGATTCACCACCTTGTAGCCGTTGTTGGACAAGATGATGTCGACCAGATTCTTCCCAATGTCGTGCACATCGCCTTTTACTGTGGCGAGAATGATGGTGCCCTTCTGTTGCGAACCGGTCTTCTTCTCCATCTTGGGCTCGAGATAGGCGACGGCGGCTTTCATCACTCCTGCGGAATCCAGCACCGACGGCAGTTGCATCTTGCGCGCTCCGAACAGGTCGCCTACCGTCTTCATGCCGTCTAGCAGGACCGTGTTGATCAGGTCGAGCGGCTTGTAATCGACTAACGCAGCTTCCAGCAACTCTTCAAGGGTGCGCTTGGCTTTGCCCTCGCCTACCGATTTCTCTCCGTTGATGATGGCGTACTTGAGCTTGTCCTCGATCGAGAGGGTCTCGACGTGCGCCGTGGTTTGCGCCTGCGCCTTGCCTTTCATCCCCGCAAAATGCTGCATGTAAACCTGCAGCGGATCGCCATTCGAGCGGTCCTGATAAATCAGTTTGCGCGCCAGTTCCACTTCTTCGGCCGGGATCTTGTACAGCGGATAAATCTTCGTGTAGTTGACGATGGCGACGTCCAGCCCGTTTTCTACCGCTTCGTGCAGGAACACCGAGTTCAGAACGCGGCGCGGATAGGCATCGAGGCCAAAGCTGATATTGCTTACACCGAGCACCGTCTTCACTTCCGGCAGTTCCTCGCGGATGCGCTTCACTGCCTTCAAGGTCTCGATGCCGGCGGAGCGGTATTCTTCCTGACCCGTCGAAATCGGGAGCGTCAACGTGTCGAAGAGCAAGTCAACCGGACGAATGCCATATTTCTGTGTTGCCAGATCAAAGATGCGGTGAGCGATGGCAACTTTCTTATCGGCAGTAAGCGCCATGCCCTCTTCATCGATGGTCAGGGCGATTACGCCTGCGCCGTAGCGCTTCGCCATCGGCAACACTTTCGAGGTGCGCTTTTCGCCGTCTTCCAGGTTGATGGAATTGATGATGGCTTTGCCCGGAATACGCTTCAGCGCTTCCTCCACCACGTCGGCTTCGGTGCTGTCGATCAGGATCGGTGCGGGCACGCGGGTTGCGATTTTTTCCAAAATGGCGGAGATGTATCCTTTCTCGTCCTCGCCCACGATGGCGCAGCACAGGTCGAGCATGTGCGAGCCTTCGTTGGCCAGCTTTTTCGCCAGCGTCAGAATGTCGTCGTATTTTTTCGCCTGCACCAGCTTGCGGAAATGATCGACCCGCGTGGTCGTGTTCATTTCCTCGGCTACGATCAGAGGCTTTGGCTCCAGATCTAGCGGGACTGAGGTGTAGGCACTGGAGGCTGCGCCTACCGGTTTCACATCGCGCTGCGCCGGCTCTACTCCGGAAACCGCGTCTACCACGGCTTTCAGATGTTCGGGAGTGGTGCCGCAACATCCTCCCACAATTCTTACGCCGTAATCTTTTACAAAATGCTTATGAAAGTCGGCCAAATCTTTGGGTGCGAGTTTGTAGGCCGCGTGCCCGCCCACGTTCTGCGGCAGCCCCGCATTCGGCAACACCGAAATGTGCTTGGTGGAGTTCAGACCCAGGTATCGGACCGCCTCGTTCATCTCGGCCGGACCGGTGGCGCAGTTCAGGCCGATGATGTCGACGTCATAGGGTTCGAGCGCGGTCAGGGCCGCGCCGATCTCGGTTCCAAGCAGCATGGTGCCGGATTCCTGCAGCGTAACCTGCACCGTCACCGGCAGGCGCTTTCCTGCTTTGCGCATCGCCTCCAGCACGGCTACCGTGGCGATCTTTGCCTGCAACAAATCCTGGCACGTCTCGATGAGCAGTACATCGACGCCGCCTTCGATCAGCGCCGCTGCCTGCTCTTCGTAAGACTCCAGCATCGCGTCCCAACGGATGTGCCCTAGCGATGGCAGTTTCGTAGTCGGGCCCATCGATCCGGCTACGAATCGCGGTTTTTCTTTGGTCGAAAATTGTTGCGCTACCTCCCTCGCGAGTTGGGCGGCCTTGAGGTTGATCTCATACACTTTGTCGCGCAGATCGAACTCGCCTAGAACCAGGCTCGTCCCGCCGAACGTGTTCGTCTCCACGACATCGCAGCCCACTTGGAGGAAGTCGGCATGAATGTCGCGAATGATATCGGGACGGCTCAGCACCAGAACTTCGCTGCAGTTCTCCTTGCCCCAGTAGTCGTCCAGGGTGGGATTGCGCTTCTGGATGTTTGTTCCCATGGCGCCGTCGTAAACGACGACGCGTTCTTTGACGGTTTGTAAAAAGTTGGACATTAGTGCAGTTCTCAGTCTCGTTTCTCAGTTCCCAGTTCTATACAACAACGCCGGTCCTTGTGGGACCGGCGTGTGGAAGAAAATCTCGAAATTCGCTAATCCCCGGTCACGCCCGCATCTGTTTCCGACTGCGCAAACACCTGATTGGCTCCCATGTGCGCCGGAGCCGGCGCGAGCATCTGCTCTTTACGGTAAATCAGATTGCTGGCGTTGAAACTCGCCAGCTCAAATCCATGGCCGTGCGTAATTGCATCGGTCGGACACGCCTCTACGCAATAGCCGCAAAATATGCATCGATTGTAGTCGATGTTGTAGACCTGAGCGTAGCGTTCGGCGCCCGAAACCCTTTTCTCAGCGGTGTTTTCCGCGGCTTCTATGTAGATGCAATTGGCGGGACAGGCGGCGGCGCAGAGAAAACAGGCGACACACTTTTCCAGTCCGTTTTCGTCGCGCTGCAGCACGTGCATGCCGCGAAAACGTTCCTGAAACTTTGCGCCTTTCAGGGGGCCGGGACCGTCAGGATAGTTCTCGACGATGGAGGGCTGAAACATCTCCTTCAGGGTGATGGTCATCCCTTGGGCGATGGCTCCGACGTTTTTTATCACGGACATGTTTTGTCATTATAACGGATGTTGGGCGGAGGGACAGCCACCGGCGGCAGTGGAGCGTCGCACGTTTCCGAATCGCCCGTTTCGACTCGACCTGCGCTACTAACCTAGGCGCTGGCCACGGCAGCCAATAGTGGTGGCGCCGGTGCGTTCGCAACCAATAACTTGATCGTCACCCGTGCGCCGTGCGGTTTCACGTTTTCTATTTCGAGATTTCCGCCGCGTTTCTTGACAATCCCGTAACAGACGCTCAACCCGAGTCCGGTTCCCTTGCCCACGGGTTTCGTGGTATAGAACGGGTCCAGCGCGCGGTTCAGATTGCCAAAACCGGGGCCCGTATCTTCTACTTCGATCACTGCCTGTGGGCCCCTCTGGTAGGCGCGAATGCTGATCTGTTTGCTGCCAGTCATTCCTTCCAGAGCATCGTTGGAATTGTTGAACAGATTGAGGAGAATCTGTTTGATTTCATCCTCGTCGACGGCCAGGGAGGGCAGGTCCGGTGCGATGTCAAGTTCAACCCGGACGTTGCGGGTGCGGGTGTGGTATTCGCGAAGCGCCAGTACCTGCTGTACGACCGGAAAGAGCTGGACCGCTTGAGTGTCGCGCGCACTTTGCCGGGAAAACCGAAGCAGGTTGTCAATAATCCGCTTCATGCGGCGGGCCTCACTCACCAACTGTGCGAGTTGTGCTCGAGCATGCGGCGCCGCGATGGCATCGCTGATCAGTTCGCCGTATCCCATGATCGCGGTTAGAGGATTGTTGAGTTCATGCGCGACTCCCGCCAGCAGTTGCCCCAGGGCTGCCAGTTTTTCCGACCAAACCAGTTGCGTGTGCAAGGACTGTAGTTCAACGGCTAGCGCCAAGTCGGATCCGAGCATTTCGATGTGGGACAATTCGAGCGCATGGATCGTACTCGTGTTGCGTGGCGCAGCCAATCGGATGCAGCCCAGGTATGCGCCTCCATCCGAGCAAAGGGGAATCAAGAGCTCTTCGCCGGGCATTTCGGTATTCCCGCGCGCAGGCGGGTTCTCGTTCGGCGCAAGCGGAATTACTTCCTGGGGAGCCAGTAAGTACGAATTCTTCCCCACGCGCTGCGCATCCGAGCACAAACTCTTAATGTGCTCGATCGTCCAGTCTTCAGTTTGAGCACGCAGTTTCCGCAAAGATTCTGACGCCAGCCCGCTGGAGCCAGCCACCTGTAACCTGCGCTCTGCATCTTCGAGTTGGACCACCGCCACGCTGAAGTTGCTGACGTCGGTGATCGCCGAGGCGATAGCGGGGCAAATGGCATCCAGCTCCGCACCACTCAACAGCTGGGACGTGATGGCCGAAAAGCGTTCCAACAGACGGTTGAAGTGTTCTGCCTTGTGTTGCATCCGAGCGATCGATTCTGACTTGTCTTCCACGACCGCCAGAATCATTCCAAGAGCGACAAAGAGCTCGGGAGTGTTCCACAGTTCGGCGGGAATAATCAGCTTGGGAGTGAGACGATTGATCAACCATGCGATCGGGAACGCGGCTCCCCAGCTGAAGAATCCACCCGAGATCGTCAGAATGGCGGGCGACGGGCGCCAGTGGTTCCGGCAAATGAACACGCACGCCAAACCAAACCCGATTCCGAGAAGTGCAACCGTCCCTTCCTCAAAAGAGCCGCGCAGCGCGGCACGAATCGCCCATGCTCCGGCAAGCCAGCCCAGGAAGGTTGCGGCTACCAGGTTCACCGACAACTTCCTCATCACGGTGAGGAAGAAGCACGCTGCTCCACCGAAGCAGACGGCAAGGCACAAGACGTAAGGCCAGCGCGCCTGCACGTGGTAGCAGGCGCATGCCGCGTAAACCGTGGAAGGCACACCCAGCACGAGCAACAACAGAGTCCGCTTCGCATAGTCTTCAGCCACCACGGAGACTGAAACCAGAAAAGTGACTGCGGCGGCTTGCAACGATCCGGAATCGACGGCCAACAGAAAGGAATTGGCGGGGCCGTGATCCGGCTCAAGCAATTGCGCCAGGAAATGCGTGAACACCAGTGTCCAGCCCACCGTCCACAGAGTCAGGCGGCCACTACGCCCGTGGCGCTTCAGACCCACGAAGATAATGACCAGCACGCCTACGATCAAAAATGTCGGAATCTTTTCGAGGACATCCATTTAGGAATACATAGGGGGGAGAAGCATTGTCTCAGCAGTAATCAACAGTAACCAACCGTAGAACTGTCGGGCAACGCCAGAACGTGCCATCGGCGTGGCACCAAAGTTGGGCCGCATGCCCGTCGGTGCCATATGGCTACCAAGGACGGGGGCACTTTCGAGGACATGGAAATCTTCCTCTAATGGTTGAAACTCTACTTGTGCGCTCGGTCGCGCCAGCGCAAGAGTGGCGTACCAATCTATGGCCTGCCGTGGCTTTCGCTTTTCTCGTTTCATTTTCTTCCTCATTTTCTCCGCGGCGTTTGCTTTTCATTTCGGCGGCGGTTTCAGCACCGTCTTCGTCGCCGCGGCCTTCGGTCAAGAGCCTGGTAATCAAACGCCTTCCGCGTCATTTTCTGAGAAGGGCAGCGAAGAGCGCGCCGGGAATCGCCCTTATCTGCGGGATGATTTGAACTGGAACTGGAACCAGCGGGGACGGAGTGTGCCTCGGGGGGAATCGGCGGCGGGGCTGCGGTTTCGGGCATATCAGCAGAAGATGGCTATGCGAGCGCGGCGCGCGGCCGAGAATACCCCACACCCCGTCATCGCGAACGCGATGCGTGGGGTACCCGCGGGTATACCAACACCGTCGTGGACTCCGCTTGGCCCAGCTCCGCTGGCGTCCGACGCTACGGGCGATGGCATGCAGGATTACAACTGGGTCTCGGGACGCGCCATTTCAGTGGTGATCGATCCGGCGGACCCTAGCGGAAACACGGTGCTGCTGGGCAGCGCTTACGGCGGGCTTTGGAGATCAGCAAACGCGGGCAGCCTGAATTCCAATCCTGCTTCGGTCACATGGCAGGCTTTGATTGACGATCAGCCGACGCTGGCGGTGGGAGCGATTGCTTTGCAGCCGGGAAACAGCAACGTCATTCTGGTCGGAACCGGTGAGGCGAACAGTTCGAGCGATTCTTATTACGGGTTGGGAATTCTGCGTTCCGCCGATGGTGGCTCGACCTGGACGCAGATCCAGGGCGCAGGGAGTGGGCAATCGTTTCTGGGGGTTGGATTCAGCAAGATCGCTTTCAGTGCGGCGAATCCTAGCCTTGTCGTAGCTGCAACATCGGGCGACAACGGTTTGTACCTTGGGCTGGAGGAGGATGGGAATTCCACTGCGCGCGGACTTTACGACTCGCAGGATGGGGGAGTCACGTGGAACCGTGTCAACCTGACAGATGGTGCGATTCCCTCGCCGGTTACGGCGGTGATTTACAACCCGCTTCAGGGAACCAACGGGACTTTTTACGCGTTTATCCGGCGTCACGGGCTGTACTCGTCCACCGACGGGAGGAACTTTACGCGGCTGGCTACGCAGCCGACCGCAGGCCTCTCAGTGGCAAATTGCCCGGCTGGTTCAAACGCTACGAGTTGCCCGATTTATCGCGGCGAGTTCGCGGTGGTGGCGGGGCGTAACGAGATGTACGTGTGGGTGGTTGACGTACAAACAGACAACAATGGAAATCCGGCACCGGTTGACGAGGGCATCTGGCGATCGACAAACGGAGGAACGAGCTGGACCCTGATTCCGGACAACGGCATCACCAATTGCGGCGACAGCGCGTTTGGGCCTGACAGCGGCTGCGGTGTGGAGCAGGGTTGGTACAACCTGGAACTGGCGGCGATTCCTAACCCGCCGACGCTCAATTCAACGGGAACGGATGTTTATGCGGGTGCGATCAATCTGTATAAGTGCACGATTGCGTCCGGCACGACCTGCACGCAGGGCGACTGGATCAATCTTACGCACGCGTATGGATGCAACCCAGGTCCGCTGGCGGCGCCGGCGCATGTGCATCCGGATCAGCATGGAATCGCGTTCATGGTGGCCAGTGGCAAGGCGGCCGGTTATTTTGCCCATGATGGTGGGATCAGCCGGACGCTGGATGGCTATGCCGGATTGAATACGGGAAGTTGTGCGGGGACAAATCAGTTTGACAGCCTGAGCCAGAGCCTGGGGTCGATGACGGAATTCATTTCCTTCTCGGTGCATCCCAGCAACGCGGACATTCTGTTGGGGGGAACGCAGGGTAACGGCTCCCCTAAAACCAGCGGCGCGACCGGCAACAGCACCTGGCAGAACGCGCTGGGCGGGGACGGTGGATTCAATGCCATCAATCCCCGGAACCCTGACGAGTGGTTTGCGGCGAATTCCTACGTCACGATTGTGAAGTGCGAGGTGGGAACCGCTTGCAACGACGCTGGGTTCTTCGAGGTCGTCAGTTCGGCGAGCCTTGGAGGAGATCAGGGCGCTTTTTATACTCCTTACATTCTGGATCCGCAGAACAGCAGCGAACTGCTGGTGGGAACCTGCCGGGTGTGGCGGATCAGCACGAGCGGAAGCGCTCCGCTGCAGCTGAGTAACGACTTCGACACACTGGGGACGGGAGCGTGCACGGGCGATGAGATCAATCTGGTGAATGGGCTGGCTGCGGGCGGTCCCAAAGACACGAACAACAATTCGAAGGTGGTATACGCAGTGACAAACGGATATGGCCCGCTGAACGGGATGCCCGGCGGCGAGGTTTGGGTAACGACCAGCGCCGGAGTCACGCTGATGAACAACGTTACCCAGAATGTAAATCCGGACGGGTATGCGATTTCGTCAGTCGCGATGGATTCGTCGGATGCGGCTGGCAATACGGCGTATGTCGGAATCATGGGATTCAGCACGCCGGGATTCCCGACGGCGCATGTATGGAAGACGGCGAATGCTGGGACAAGTTGGACGGACTGGACTGGAACCGGGTTGCCGGACGCTCCGGTGAATGCCCTGCTGGTGGATTCGCAAGCGGGGGTGGTATACGCGGGCACCGATGTCGGCGTTTTTGTCAGTTCGACGACTACGGCAAGTTGGGTCGAAGTTGGGCCTGCGCCGGGGCCGGGAGTGTCGGGATTTCTGCCGGACGCTCCGGTAACGGCCCTGCAACTTTTCAATCCCGCCGCGGGCACGAAAACGCTGGTTGCATCAACCTACGGGCGAGGCATTTGGAGCTTCGGGCTGGTGACGTCGCCAGACTACACGAATGGGATTTCCGATTCGCCGCAAACGGTATTTCCTACGCAAACGGCTACATTCAACGGCACGGTGACGGCGAAAAGCGGATACGACAGTCCGGTGAATTTAACTTGCACTGGCGGTGCGCCGTCGACCTGCACGCTGCAGCCGACACAGGTGACATTCTCAGGAGATTCGAGCGCGACCTACACGGTGAAGACAGGCGGAAGTGTGGGTGATTACAGTTTCAACGCGCATGCGGTGGGAACGGACGGTAACTCGATCACGCACGACGCGCCAATAACGCTGCATGTGGTGGACTTTAATTTGACAGCGCCCACTCCGAATGCAGTGAGTGTGGCGCAAGGAGGAACGTCGGGGGCGAGCACATTCCAGGTGACGGCGCTGGGGAGTTTTGCAGGGACGGTGGCGCTTGGTTGCTCGGCGGGACTGCCGGCGGGAACGGCTTGCGTGTTCTCGCCGTCGAGTTCGGTAAATCCGACTTCCTCGTTGCCCGTGACGGTTACTTTGACGGTGACGGCGGGGGCCGGGACTCCGGAGGGCGGTCCGACCACGGTGACGATTTCGGCGATGACAGCGGGAGCGCCGGCGGCCAAGACGCGAACGTTTGCGCTGACGGTGACGGGGCCCGCGCCCGACTTTGCGATTGCGGTGACGGCGACTCCGAATACGACGGTGGTGAATCAGAATGTGACGTGGTATGGAACGCTAACCGCGGCGAACGGATACAGCGGGAGCGTGGCGCTAACGTGTACGGCGGGAGCTCCGGGGACGTGCGCGATCGCGCCTTCGGCGCTGACGCCGACTGCGGGTGGAGCTTCGTTCACGGTGACTTCAGGGAGTGCGACGGCAGGGACGTTCAACTTCACGATTCAGGGAACCGATGGGACGCTGACTCACGCCACGGCGTCGGAGACGCTGACGGTGGGCACGGATGTAACCTGGACGGAGACGGGCAGCGCTACGGCTACGGTGGCAGCGGGACAGAGCGCGAACTATACGTTTTCGGCGGTTCCGGCTGGGGGCGCGGTTTTCAGCTCGGCGGTGAGTTTTGCGTGCACGGGCTTGCCAGCGTTGACTAGTTGCGGGTTTAGTCCAGCGGCAATTGCGGCGGGGGCGGGGACGACTACGGTGACTTTGACGATTGCGACTACGGGGCCGAATGCGGCGAAGGGAGCCGTGCTGCGCACGGCTAGGACGGGCGAGGACGCCCGTCCCCACACGGGCAAACCCTGGACGGCCGGGGGCGGCCGTCGCTACGCGTTCATGTTGGTGATGGTGGGGATTGTGGGGCTGGGGACAAGGAGACGCGGCAAGCCGCGTCTCTACGGAGAGATCGCCGGCATTTGTCTGGCCCTTTGGTTGATGGCGCTGATTGTCTGCGGCGGGGTCGGTGGCGGCAGCACGACCCCGTCTCCGGCGACGGTCACGGTGAATCCGGGATTGGCGACATTGTTTGCTAATGAAGCGGGTAACTCGTGGCCGGCGGGAATTACTCAGCAACAATTCAAAGCAACAGTAAATGGCTCGACTGATCAGAGCGTCACCTGGGCGGTCACGGGCGGGAGTGCGAATGGCACGGTGGACGGAAGTGGGCTGTATACGACTCCGGCGGTGGTGCCGAATCCGGGGACGGTGACGGTTACAGCCACATCGGCGGCAGCCGCAACTCCAGGATCAACTTTCGTGACAGTGGCGACGCCGACGGGGTTAGGGACATCGCAGATTACGGTGACGGCAGCAGCCGCGGGTGGGGCGGCGCACGGGAGTGTGGTGACACTGATCGTGCAGTAGCGCGCAATTCACCGCCGAGACGCAGAGGACACCGAGAAAGACTTCTTGTTGGAAGGCGCGGACTTACGTCTGCGCTTTTTCTTGCGTCACCGGTTCCTCGTCACATCTTCTTGTTCTTGCGTCACGGTGAGAGAACACGGTGGTGAGGTAGGATCATTCTCGGTGAAGGTGCCGCGCTTTGCACGGCTTGGACGGGCGAGTCGCCCGTCCCCACAAAGGCATCTACACACAAACTTATGACTTATGACATTGCGGTGATTGGCGGGGGTATTGTTGGGCTTTCATTTGCCATGCAGGCGACGGAGAAATTCCCTCACCTGCGGGTAGTGGTTCTGGAAAAGGAAGCTGGCGTGGCCCGGCACCAGACGGGACACAATAGCGGAGTAATCCACAGCGGGGTCTACTACAAGGCGGGGTCGCTGAAGGCACGGTTGTGTGTGGCGGGAGCGCGCGAGATGGTGGAGTTCTGCTCACGGCATGGAATTCCACACGAGGTGTGCGGGAAACTGATTGTGGCCACGAACGCGGAGGAGGCGGCGCGGCTGGACGATCTACTGGCGCGGGGCGTGGCCAATGGGCTTGAGGGTTTGCGGCTGCTGGAGCGCGAGGCAATGCTCGAAATCGAGCCGCACGTTGGTGGAGTGCGGGCACTCAAAGTGCCGTCGACAGGGATCACGGATTATACGGCGGTGACGGCGAAGTATGCGGAGATCGCGACGGGACACGGGGCCGAAGTGCGGACGGATGCGGCGGTCGTGGGATTCGAACGGACTTCGTCGGCACAGGACGGGGTTGTGGTGCGGACGCGTGCGGGAGATTTTTCAGCGCGGTATGTGGTGAATTGCGCTGGGCTCTACAGCGATCGGGTGGCACGGTTGGCGGGAGACGATCCGGGGATGTTGCTGGTGCCGTTTCGCGGGGAGTATTACGATCTGGCCGCGACGCGGCAGGATTTGGTGCGAGGGCTGATTTATCCAGTACCGGATCCGCGCTATCCGTTTCTGGGAGTGCACTTCACGCGGCGGATTCAGGGGAATGTGGATGCGGGTCCGAATGCGGTGCTGGCGTTCCGGCGCGAGGGATACCGGTGGACGGACTTCGATTTTGGCGAGGCCATGGAAGTCTTCCTGGATGCGGGGTTTCGGACGATGGCGCGGCAGCACTGGAAAAATGGACTGAGGGAGTTTCGGCGGTCACTGCGGAAACGGGAGTTCGTAAGGTCTTGCCAGCGCTTGGTCCCCGAGGTTCGGATGGAGGATATGACTCCGGGGGGCTCGGGGGTACGGGCGCAGGCAGTGGGGGCGGATGGCGCGCTGGTAGATGATTTCCGGTTCGCGGGTCGCGAGCGGTTTTTGCATGTGCTGAATGTGCCTTCTCCGGCGGCGACGGCCTCGTTGCCGATCGGGCGGGAGATACTGAAGATGGTGCCGGCGGAGATTACGGGTCAATCTGCGAAGGCATAACCACCAAGGACACGAAGTCACACGAAGGAGAAACCACGAAGGGTACCTTAAGACTGGGACCTCGGGGTTCTGCTCGGCATCGTGTAATCTGGGGACTTCTTGATTACTGATTGGGAGAATTCGTATGGGGCAGAGTGTGGGTCTGAAGAAGAGAGTGGCGGTGTTGGGCGCGGGGAAAATAGGATCGATTCTGCTGCAATCCTTCTTGCGCGATGGATTGCTGTCGCCGGGGCAGACATGGGCGACGGTGGCGCATCCGGAGCGGGCGCGGATGCTGAAGGACAAGTTGAAGGTACATGCGGGCACGGACAACTCAGAGGCGGTAAAGGACGCAGACATTATTTTCCTCTGCGTGAAGCCGCAAGTGGTGGCGGATGTGGCACGGGAGATTCGCGCGCATGTGAATGGGAAGCAGTTGGTCATTTCGGTAGCGGCTTCGGTTCCTACGGAGATGATTGAGCGGGCACTGGAAAAGGAAGTTCCGGTGGTGCGGGCGATGCCGAACACTCCTTGCGTACTGGGCGCTGGCATGACGGCGTTGTGCAAGGGGAAGTTTGCGACCAAGCAGCATCTGGAACTGGCGACGAGATTTTTTGATGCGGTAGGTCGCACGGTGGTCGTGGACGAAAAACATATGGACGCGGTGACGGGATTGTCGGCTAGCGGACCAGCGTATATCTACATCATTCTGGAATCGCTGGCGGAGGCGGGAGTGAAGGTGGGACTGCCGCGCGATGTGGCGACTCTCCTCGCGGCTCAGACGACGATGGGTGCGGCGCGGGTGGTGCTGGAGACCGGAGATCATCCGGCGCTGCTGAAGGATGCTGTGACCACTCCCGCCGGATGCACAATTGACGGCATCATGGAACTGGAAGAAGGCAAGCTGCGCGTGACCTTGATCAAGGCGGTGGTAAAGGCAGTGCAGCGGGCCAAGGAGTTGGCGTTTTCGTAACACCCGACCTGTTACTTCCGACACTTTCCACTCATGCCGGCATCCCTATAGATTAAGAGGGAAAGGTGATTTTCCCCCAATGCGCCGAGTAGGCAGTTTGATCGTTGCGGCAGCGCTCGTTGTCGGTGTGTTCGCGTGGACTAACACGGCTCAGGCCGCGGGACGAAAGGCGGTCGACAAGGTTCCTGCGGTTTATCCGGAGCTTGCGAAGCGCAACCGTATTCGTGGTGTGGTGAAGGTCGAAGTTGTCGTCCGTGAAAATGGGAGTGTGAAGTCCACGAAGGTGTTGGGGGGAAGCCCGCTACTGATCAACTCGGCCGCCGATGCGGTCCGCAAGTGGAAGTTTGAGCCTGCATCTCAGGAAACCACTGAAGTTGTGCAAATCGAATTCGCAGAATAACCGCAAGCCGTAAGGCATTGCCGAACATCCGCTGCTTCGCGCTCCTGCTTTGCCCCTCCTGCTTCGCCTTTTAAACCCAGGGTGCTCTTGCGTTCCAGGACGGTTACGGAGAAAGTCACCAGAGCGTAAGAAACTCACCTCAAGCACGACGGAAAGCGTGGCCTTTCCACAAATCGCTTGAACCGACTCGCAGCGGTTACCCGGGCTGGGGGGTGACGGCGCATATGAAACATATGTAACTACTAGTCTAAGCCGCCGGTTTATGAGAGCATATACGAAGATGTGCACCATGCGGTGTGCAATCCGCATTCTTCGAATTGAGAGAAATTGAAGACCCCTAGGGAAGAGCCGAGTCAACTGTTACGAGTCGAGTACACGGTTTTGACCCGGGCCGATTGTGACTTGGCCTGGAAGGTCTTTTCCAATGTGGACCTGTGGCGTCGTTTTTCCGATATCTACGGTGAGATCCAGTGGTTGGGCGAGCCTTGGCGGGCGGGAAGCCACCTGAAGATCGAGTTGATGAGTCCGGTGGGAGCCGTAGTTGACCACGTCATTACCGCCTGCTCCGCTCCTCACTTGGTGGCATGGATCGACCACGTGCATGGCGACACGATGGAGCAGTGGGTGCACTTTAAGCCGGTCCCGACCGGTGGCACCGAGATCCACACCTGGGCTGAACTCGTGGGCACAACTTCGGTTCTTGAAGGCCGCGACGTTCGCGAGGTGGTTACCGACTTCATTCACACCTGGTACAACCGTTTCTCGGTGGAGTGCGATCGGCTTGCTCTTGGGGATGCCCCTGATGATGGGCGGCTGATTCGATGAAGGTGTCCTAAGGCTGTCGTCCGCATAAACGAACCCGCTCTAGTATCAGCTGTCTGGCGACCCCCGCATATGTCTGTAGCATCCTGCACGTTATCGAGAGGTACGCGCCTGATCGATCAGTTGGGGAGAACGAAGCTCAGAGTCACCTCGGTCTGGAACTGGGCGGGGTGATCGTGGCTTCGGTAGGGTTGGTAGCGCCAGTTGCGGACGGCTTCGGCGGCAGCCGCGGCGAGCACGGGATCTCCGCTTAGGGCGCGGATGTTGGAAACCGAGCCGTCTTCGGCGACTTGGACTTCAAGGACTACGTTGCCTGCACGGCCGGCGGCGAGGGCTTCGGGGGGATAGTGGGGCTCGGTGCGACTCAGCAAACGGGTTTCGGCCTGCGCCGGAGAGAGCCAGACGCTTTGGAATGACGCGACCTTGGTCGTCGACGATGCTTCCACGATCATATCGCCGGACTGCCTCGTGGCTTCGGAGTTGGCTGGATGCTTCACCCGGTCGGGCGTGGCGGGAACAGGTTTCATGCGGAAGATGACTTTGCCTTTTTCGTAAACGACCAGTTCGTCCGAGGCGGGCGCGGCGGGCGTTGTTTTTGTCCCAACCGACTTGGTCGCAGCCGCGGATTTTATTGATTGGCGCGGCGTCGGAATGGGCGGGGGCAGGGCGGTTTGGGTATGGGACGCACCGGGAAGCAGCCATCCAATGCGGGAACCGATGAGGAAGCTGACGGCGAGAGCGGCGAGTATGGCTAGAGTTCCGAGGATGAGGGTCCAGGCTTGATAGGGCTGAGGGCGAGCGGGCTGTGAACTGGCGGACGCGTCGAACCCAGACGGAAAGGTGCTCGGCATAACGATATCCGGCAGAACTGCAGGGGCGGGCGGGCGCTTACTCAGTTCGATGGCGTCGCGGCGAATGCGAGCGCACTCCTCGGCGAGACCTTCCAACAGATCCTGGTCGGAGTTCGAGAAGGCGGCGGGAGAGGTCGAAAAGGCTTCGAGGACTCCACTGACCTGAGGATTCTTATCGTGACTGTCAGAGACGCTGTCAAAGACGGGAACGATGAGGATCGAACGGATGCCGAGGCGCTGGGGAATGGCGGGGTCGACACGAGGATCGGACTCGGTATCCACGCAAAGCTGGGGCTGACGGGTTTGAAAACAGGCTCCGGAAAGACCGTCGCGGGTATTGAGGGGGATGCCGAGCTCGGGGGCCAGGGATCCGGTAGCGGCGCGGCAGACCATTTCCTCTCCGCGAACGAGGGCGAGGGCAGCGGCGTTGGCGCCTGTGGCATCGGCGGCGCGGACTACGAGCTCGTTGAGAACTAAATCGAGAGCGAGGTCGGGCGGAAAACCGGCGAGCAAGTGCTGCTCGAGGGCGCGGGTCAGGTCAAGATGCGAATCGTCAGGGCGGAACTCGGACCTCGACATGGGTTGCGGGAACATGATTTGTTCCGGCAGCCTGCGGTGATGCGGGGGAATACAGGCTCAGAGCGAGTTTCCCGCGAAACGAGGGGGAAGTCAATTGGCTGTATTCGTTGGGCGGATGGATCGGGCAATCGGGTAATTCTGTAATTCCAGGGAAGAGTGACGCGGGCGGGGGCCGGCGGCGTCTACTCTTGCGGCAGTCGCAAACTTTTGCACATACCGCGCTCTCTTTTCTTCAAAGCCAATCCGGAGCCGGCGCGGTGCACGGTCCTCGAGAGGCACTAGAAGGTGGTGCTGAGGCGCATGGCGATGCTCCGCGACGGTCCGATGGCGTTGCCGGAAAAGAGACCGCCGAAATCGATGACATCCAGCACATCGGTGAGATTCTGTCCGTCGAGTTGAAAGCGGACATTCATGCGCTCCGACTTGTAAACATCCGCGCCTGCGGACACGTTCACCTGAAACGACGGCAGGATCCTGCCACGTGCAAAGTTGATACGATTCACCACCGCCTGCCCGTAGGTCTCCGCTGGTCCTCCGGGCCCGTAAATGCACTGTTGCAGGGTGAGTGTGGGATCGCACTGGAACTCGAACGGCAGTCCGGTGTCGTATTGAATTCCGCCCGCGACCCAGAAGCGGGGATGGACTTGATAACGAACGCGTCCACGCACCGTGTTGCGCTGATCCTGGGAATCTGGAAAGTGTCCGCTGAACGGAATAGCCTGCGCGTCGTCTCCCAAGAATAGACCGCCCGTGACCGGATACCAGGCATTGCCGACCATATAGGAGTAACTCAGGAATCCTGAAAATCGGTGCCAATCGGGCACTTCGAGTTTTGCTTCCGCGCCGTAGATGACCGATTTGCGGAACGCGATCGGGAAGCTGATGGCTGTATTTTGGATCTGATCGTCGTCCGCATAGTTGGACACCAACCTTCGATAATAGTTGGTGTCGAGCTTCACTTTGCCGAAGAAGCCCTTCGTTAGTCCCGCCTCGTAATAATTTCCTTCTGAAGGTTCGACCGGCAGCCGGAGAAAACTCGTCGGGTCAATGGATTCAACTTGAGCGGAATTCGAAAGCAAAATGTTCTCAAACGACGGAGTCTGAAAGACTCTGTCATACGAGACGTGCAGCAGAAGGCCGGCCGAAGGGAAATAGCGCGAAATCGACAAACGCAGATCGACCGCGTGACGATTCAGCAGAAGCTGGTAGTGATCCCATCGCAGCCCGGCATTGATGGTCCAGTTTTCTAGACGAATCTGGTCTTGCACAAATACGGATTGTTCCAGATCCGGACGATTTGCCAGGAAGGAAAAGTCAATGGGTGTGTCGGAGTCAAATTGCGTTGGATCGGTAACGTGATAACTGAAATTCTCGTTCAGAAACAGATTGTCGGATTCGAAGCCAAATTTCAATTCATTCCGGCCATGATTGATAGTTGCGCTTCCCTTGAAGTACGTTTCGCGGAAGAAATTCTGCTGGAAGACCTCAATTGGAGTCGAATCCGGATTGGAGTTGAAACCAATGTCGTTGACCCGGACCATGGTCCGGAAATCGGCAACCGCGTTGGACGAGAATGTATGTCGATAAGAGCCGATCCCCATCGTCTCAATGTTGTCGGCCGTTTGCAGCTGGCCGTTGGCTTCCTGCACCTGCTCGTTCGGAATGTCGTAACGTGACAACTCGTGACGAACGATGAAGCGTACGCGATCCTTCGGCGTTAAGTCGCGCTCGTAGTTCACCGAAAAATCGCCGAGCGTCCCCGTGTTCGTATAGTTTTGGGGCACTACCGGATTTAGATAGTGTTCCGTCATGCTGCCGCTGGCGCTTGCGCCGAACGTATTCTTGCCCCAGGCATACTGCCCCCGCGCGGAAGCGCCGGCCGTATCAAAACTTCCTCCCGAGAGCACTACGTCGCCGTGAAAACCGGGCTGCGAATCCTGTAGCGTATTTACCTCGACTACCCCTCCCATTTTCCGGCCATATTCCGCTGGAATACCTGCGGTGTAGATGCTCAGCGATTGCACGTCGTCCGCATCAATCGCTGGTCCGAAGCTGGGCGAGCGATTGTCAGTCAGGGGGATGCCATCGACCACAAACTGGGTCTGATATTCTGACCCCCGCGGATGCACGACGGCATTGCCCTCATAGAGCCAGCCGGGCTGCGAATTCACCAGGTCCTGAAGGGAACGACCGGGAATCGAGCTCAGGCGGTTCTGGATCTGGTCGGAGCCAATCCGATTAACGGCGCCCGCCTGGTCGGGATTGATCAATGTTTTGTCCGCACTCACGGTTACCGACTGATTCACCGTAGGCAGTATGAGTTGGATAGTGTATTCGGTTGGAATGGAGGAATGAATATCGACCGATTCGGATGTCTCCGCAAAACCAGGCTGTTTGATTTCAAGCCGATAGATGCCGTAAGGCAAGCGTTGAACGTCCAAGCGACCCTGATCGCCGGTCGCTAGAGTGCTTCGATACTGATTCGCCTGGCTGACGATCTGAACCGCGGTTCTAACGCCCAGACCGTCCGGATCGATCACTCTGAGACGCAACTCGCCGCTATTGCTCTGGCAGAAGAGCGGCATCGCGCAAAAGAATAAAATGGCGGCAAATCTCGTCATGAAGAGTCAGTTTTTGTAGTTTAGTTGTTCTGCGGGGAGAGGTCGACGGCCGTTTCCCTGGGATGGTTACCTTGGGATTCTCCGAGGTCGGCGGGCTAGCCCGTCTGGGCGGTGATGGTGGTCACGGTTTCTTTGTGAGATTCGAATTCCCATTCCTGAGCCCGGCGGGCTCAGTGAAGTCGATGAAGAGGATGTCTGGGATGGAAAGGCTGCTACAGTTAGGATGACTGCACTCCGACGAGCCGGAGGTGCACATAAAATCCAAGGAGAGAAGGCTCGCTATGCGCATCGCGGTGGTCGGTTCCGGTTATGTAGGGCTGGTGACGGGAGCGTGTTTTGCGGATCTGGGGCACGAAGTTGTCCTGGTCGACAACGACGAGAAAAGGATCGCGGCGCTGCGGGATGGCGAGGTGCCGATTCATGAACGATTTCTGCCCGAGTTGCTGGCACGGCACCGGGGAGGACGCATCAAGTTTTCCGGCGACTTGCAGGCGGCCACGCGGGAGAGCGAGGCCGTAGTCATTGCGGTGGGAACGCCCCCGACCGAAAACGGCGACGCGGATATGTCCTATGTGGAATCGGTGGCTCGGGAGATCGCCGGCGGCGTGGACGGGTACAAGGTGGTGGTGGAAAAAAGCACGGTTCCGGTCTATACCAGCCAGTGGATCCGCACCATCATCATGAGAAACGGGGCTGATCCGGCACACTTCGATGTGGCTTCGAATCCGGAGTTTCTGCGGGAAGGGACGGCGGTTACTGATTTTCTCTATCCCGATCGCATTGTGGTGGGAGTGGAGAGCGAGCGGGGCGCGGAGGTCATGCGCCAACTCTACGGGCCGCTAACCAGCGGATGGTATTACGGGCGGGGAGATGCGATTCCGCGTCCGGAAGCGGCTTTAGTAAAAGCGCCGCCGCGGCTGATCCTCACCAGCACGAAGAGCGCGGAACTGATCAAGCACGCTTCCAACGCATTTCTGGCGATGAAGATTTCTTTTATCAATGCGGTGGCATCGATCTGCGAATCGGTGGGGGCGAATGTGGAGCAGGTGTGCGACGGGATCGGAACGGATTCGCGAATCGGGCCGAGATTTATGAATCCGGGGATCGGCTATGGCGGGTCGTGTTTTCCGAAAGACCTGATGGCGTTTCGGGCGGTCGCCAAGGAGAGCGGATACGACTTCCGCCTGCTCGAAGAAGTGATCCGTATTAATGAAGATCAGCGGCACCGGTTTTTGCGCAAGGTGCGGAGCGTGCTTTGGACCTTTCGCGGCAAGCGCCTGGGCGTGCTGGGGCTGGCATTCAAGGGCGGGACTGACGATATTCGGGAATCGCCGGCGATGCTGCTGGTGCAGGAACTGCTGCGCGAAGGATGCCGCATTTGCGCTTATGATCCAGCGGCGATGGAACATGCCAAAGAAGTGTTGAAATCGGGCGTGGAGTGGGCGTCGGATGCATACGGGGCGGCGACGGGCGCGGACGCGCTGCTGATCCTGACGGAATGGGAAGAGTTCGCGGCTCTGGATCTGGAGCGCCTGCGCACGCTGGTCAAGTATCCGATCGTGCTGGATGGGCGGAATCTGTATGATCCGGCAGTGATGGTAAAGCACGGATTCTCTTATTACAGTGTGGGGCGTCCGCCGGCGTTGACCGAAGAGTTGCCGGGCACGCGCACACAGAACAAGGAGCGCGCCTGAAGTCGTTAAAACGCGACCCATGAATATGCGACGTGCGCTGGTGACTGGAGGGGCAGGCTTTCTTGGATCGCATTTGTGCGATGGGTTGCTGGGCGAGGGCTATCAGGTCGTGGCCGCGGACAATCTGCTGACCGGACGACTGGCGAACCTCGAACACTTGCGGAACGACTCGCGATTTGAGTTTGTACAGAAGGATGTTTGCAATCCCGGCGAGTGGGGGGCGCTGGATTATGTGTTTCACTTCGCCAGCCCGGCTAGCCCGGTGGACTATGCCGAACACGGGATTGAAACGCTGCGAGTCGGATCCTATGGAACGTTCGAAGCGCTGGAAACGGCGCGGCGATGCGGCGCGAAATTCATGATGGCGTCGACGTCGGAATGCTACGGGGATCCGCTGGTGCATCCGCAGACGGAGACGTATTGGGGGAATGTGAATCCGATCGGGCCGCGGTCGGTCTACGACGAGGCGAAGCGGTTTTCCGAAGCTGTGACCATGGCCTATCACCGCTATCACCAGGTGGACACGCGGATCGTACGCATCTTCAACACCTACGGGCCGCGGATGCAAATCCACGACGGCCGGGTGATTCCGAATTTCATGTGGCAGGCGCTGCGGGGAGAAAACCTTACGGTGTATGGCGACGGCAGCCAGACACGCAGCTTTTGCTACGTGAGCGATGAGGTGGATGGGATTCTGCGGTTGGCGCAATCTTCGGAGTCGGGACATGAGCCGGTGAATATTGGGAATCCGACGGAGTTCACGATTCTGGAGTGCGCCCGGAAAGTGATTGCGACGACGGGGTCGGCGAGCCAGATCAAGTTCGAAGCGCTGCCGCAGGACGACCCGAAACAGCGGCGTCCGGACATTTCGAAGGCGAAGCGGCTGCTGGGATGGGAACCGAAAGTGGACTTGGAGAGCGGGCTGAAGCTTTCGCTGGAATATTTTCGCCAGGCAGTAGCAGAAAAAATGTAGCCGGCTTAACGGAATTGTTCGTCGAGCGTAGGACCGGCGGCAAGAACCGCTAGCAGGCGCATGAACTTCTTCGCGCTCGACAGAATCGCGGAACACGAAGCGCACGCCCATGCCGAAACCGGGATGGGTAGCGAGCACCTGGCCCCGGATCCTCAATTTCGTATCGGCGGTGCGGACCAGAATTTCCACTCCAGACTCGGCAGGGAGCGGGGATGGCATTTCGACGTAGCAGCCGCCCTCGCTGATATCGGACAAGGTGCAGCGATTGGGGACGCTGGTACCGAGACGGTAGATTTCCGCTGAGAGTTTGCAGGCGAGGCGGTACTCTCCGCGGCGGTTGCCGGCATTAGAGACGAGGGACGCTTCTTTGGCTTCGGCCGTCTTCTCAGGCTGGGGGCGAACGCTTGCTAACGGCTGGGCGGGAAGTTCGCCCGCCGGGTGGCTACTACTGTGCTGGAGCCAGGTTTGTATGAGGCGGCGCGAAGACTGGGGCACATCGAGGAAACGAATTCCGACGCGGCCGCTCGAATCCTGCCAGGCAACCTCCCCCGACAAGCGGACCAGTTGCTGCTGACCGGGAAGGGAAAACTCAAAATAAACCTTGCATGCGGGCGGAATCCGCTACAGTGGTTTGGAGCGCAGTTCCGCCGTCGCTGAGGTCGGTCATAGCTGCGTTCAATTCGGGCGCTCCCGGATAGGCGACGTTGGCCGTCGAACTGACGGGCGTGCGGGGCGCGCGGCGGCGTTCACGGCGCATGAGGCCGCGGGCAGCGCGTAAACTGATGCGGGTACGCTCGGAGGAAAGCGGGCGATAGAGAACGAAATTGGCGCCAAGCCCGAACACCGGGCGGGCGTTGAACGTGCCATCGACAATCGCAATCAGCATGCTGCCGCGGTTCTTGGAGGACCGTCGCAGGCGCGTCAGGAACTCCTCGGAACTCTGGTCGGCGCGATAGTCGAGGACGATAGCGTCGAAGCGCTGGCTGTCGAGCAGTTCCAGCCCGCGAGCGATCGAAGGCGTGTGCTCCGCTGCCATCCCCAACTCGGACAGGATGAGTGCGAGCAGGCTGACGGAATCCTGATCCGGGCACACCACCAGAGCGCGTAGATCCATACTGCAGATGGTAAGAGAGGGCGAGTACCCACGACAAGTTACCTGTGTCACAACGAAAGAGGCAGTTTTGATTTCTTCTCACCTTGGCCTCCGGTCGTCCCGCTTCGCAGTTTCCTCCCATCTTTTGAAGACACCAGCATGTAAGTAGCGTAGACACGATCGTAACTCCCCTCGAATTACCTTACTAAAAGACAGTGTGCGAAGGACCAGTGAACCCCGGTACGTTGACCCGCCCAGGTACAGTTCCTAATATCGAGAGAGCCAGAGCGGTATCGCGACGGTGATCCACAAAGGGTCGCTGGAGACACCGGGCTAACCAAATTCCGTGTCCACGAATTTTGCTTTGGAGATTTCGTTCCACGCAGCGGGGAGCCCCGGGTAGGGCAAATTTTATGAGAAGCCTGAACAAAAATGCGAGGCATCGGGCGGGCGGCTTCAGCCTGATCGAAGTGATGTCGGTGATGGCGATCATCATCGTGCTGGCATCCGTTTCGTCCATCAAACTGGTCCCGATGCTAAGGCAGCAGCACATCACCAATGGGTATAACACCACGATGTCGGCCATACGCATGGCGCGGGACAACGCGGTGGGACAGCGGACATCGTACTCGGTGACCTTTGCTAACGCGGTTGCGCCGAGTCTTTATGCCACGGTCACGGTGGCGCCAGTGGGTGCCGGATTTCAGGGCGATCAGAATGCGGTGGTCTATACATTGCCGCAGGATGTGTCGTTCCTCGCGCTACCAGGAATTCCCACGACCTCCACGACAGTTCCGGACGGCTATGGATCGGGCCTGACGGCCATCGATTTCGGGTGGACGATCAACGGCGTCGGCACTGGAGGACAGGCGACGATTTATTTCTGCCCGGATGGTTCGTCGCAGAGGGCGCCGGGCACGAACAACGACGGTAGTTGTCCGGGCACATGGGATGGAGGAGTGGTGTACCTGGCGCGTCAGGGAGATCTGATGAGCTCGCGGGCCATCACACTGTGGGGCGGGACGGGACGCATTCGTGGATGGCGGCTCTACAGCCTTAGGGGGAGGAGGCTATCAATGGCAACGGCAATGATGGAGCGCGGCGTGAAGGCACGCGAGAGAGAGCACGCAGAGGCAGGATTTTCGCTGCTCGAAGTCATGCTCTCGATGGTCATCCTGACGGTGGGACTGGTGAGTCTGCTGGGCGTTTTCGGGCTGGCCATGGCTTCGACGCAAACCACGCAGGAGGACATGATCGCCAAGCAACTGGCGAACGAGGCGTACGAGAGTATCGTGACCGCGCGCAACACGTCGCAGATTGACTGGGACGCAATCCAGAACAATACGGGTACCCAGTACTGCACCGACACTCCCGCACCCTGCGGCATCTTCATGGGCAACGCGACCGCTGCGCAATTTCAACCGATCTACAACGCGGGACCGGACGGAATTTTTGGGACGGGGGATGACGCGAACGCGGGCGAACAAACTCTGGAAGAACCGGGACCTGATGGGAAATACGGGGACGTGGACGATGTGATCATCCCCCTGACTCAGTATCAGCGCGCCATTCAGATTTCGCCGGTGCTTGACGTAAACGGCGACATCGAACCTTCGCTGCGCAGTGTGACGATCACCATGCAGTACCAAACTCCGCGGTCGAGACAGAAGAAGACCTACGTTCTGAATTCGTTCATTTCGCAGTACCAGTAGAAGAGGAGCCATGAGCGATCAATCGACAAAGCGCGCAAGGGGATTCAGCCTGATGGAAATGACGATCGCCATGGGGCTGGGCACGCTGGTGCTGGGTGCGGCGCTGCAACTTTACAGCAAAGGCGTGGGCGCGACCTGGACGGTCTCGCAGCGGGCAGAGTTGCAGCAAGACTTTCGGGCCGCCTCCGGCATGCTGACCAGGGACCTGAGTCTGGCCGGTTCGGGCCTGGGCAACGGCACTCAGATTCCCCTGCCCTCCGCGATCCGTCCGGTGTATGGCTGCGATCAGACGCCGAAGTGTTATCTCGGCCCCGCCAACACCATCGCAGAGCAGTATCCCTTGTGGCTTGGAACGCCAACTCTCTATGGTCTGGTCCCGGGATACACGCTGGGACCGACCCTCGCGAGCAACCCGGCAGCCACCGACGTAGTGACGGTGGCGTACGCGGACAATACGTTCTATTTGAACTGTTACCAAGCGACGGTCACGGCGTTAGGGAAGGTAACCTTCGCGCCAGCCACCTCGCCGCTGGTCAACGGCAACCTCCCGGTTTGGCCACCGGCGGGTTGTTTGCCGAATGGAGTGGCCACGCCGCAAACCGTGAACGATAGCCTGCTGGGGCTGACACCTGGCGATCTGGTCTACTTCCCCTCGTGGAACATCGTGGGCGAGGTCACAGCGGGCGCCATAGCGACGGGCGCAAATGCGGTGGGGCCTACTTACACCGTCCCCTTCGCCAACAGCGATGTGCTGAATATGAACCAGACACCTGCCGGCGGCGGCCTGAACACGGCGGTGCTGAACGCTACTGGAACGAACGCAGTGCGCCTTCTGGCGATCACCTATTACATCGACAACACGGTCAGCCCGGCACGACTGATGCGACAGATCAGTGGACACACTCCAATGCCGGTAGCGGACGGCGTGGTTTACATGAAGTTCAGCTATGACCTGTACAACGACGCCACCAATACGCCAGCGGTGAACCAGCCCAATCCGGGATCCGGCGATGCCAACGATACGTCTTCGAATGGGCTCAACCCCACCGCGATCACCAAGATCAATATTCTGCACATGGCGATGGATAGCACCCTGCACGGCGCGAAGGGTTATCAAGGATTGGATTTGGAAACATCGATAAGCGCACGCGATCTAACGTACAGCAACAAATATCCACTGCACTAGCAAGCAGTGACGGCGAGTGAGAACAACGCGTATGAGGAGCGAGGCAATGGGGAGCGATACCAGGGAGAGTCACGGTATGAAGAGCGCGAAACTGCACAGCAAAGGATTCACGCTGATTGCGTCGTTGCTGATGCTGCTGCTGCTGTCGGGGATCGCCATCGGGTTGATGATGATGGTCAACACCGAAGGGAAAGTGGGCGGGACCGACATGCAGAATAACGCCGCCTTTCGCACCGCCGAGGGTGGCATCGAGAAAATGACCTCCGACCTGGCCGCAACGTTCAAGAGTGCTCAGTCCCCCGCTGCCAGCGACATCTGCAACGTGGGGCAACCCCACACGACTGGGCCGGCAATCGCGGGAGTCACCTGGAAAGACTATCAGGTAACACCAGGCGTGCTGGGAGCAGCTTGCCCGACGAACGCCTCGCTAGCGTCGCTCGAGCACTGGGGAAACGTCGTCTCCGGCACGAACCAGGGCCTGTGGGCCCAGATCGTCCCGGTGAACATGCTGGCGACAGCGGCCTTCCCGGGCGGACAGGAAGTGAGCATGATGCGGAGCGCGCAGGTGGCGCTGATTCCGGTGTTCCAGTTTGGCGTGTTCTCGGAGAGCGATCTCGCTTTTTTCCCCGGTGCCGCGATGACTTTTTCCGGCCCCGTCCACACCAACGGTGACCTGTACCTTTTCGGCAAAGCGAACGTAACTTTTCAGAGCCAACTGTCAGCATACGGCAACGTGGTGCGGACCCTGCTGCCCAACGGAAGTAACGCAAACGCCGCCGGCTATACCGCCACCATCTATGTTCCGACCGCCAGTGTCGCCAATGCGTGCAACCCAACCACGTCGAATTGCAAGGCGATGGATGCCCCCACCGCCGCTTCCTACGGGGACGGCAGTGTGCAGGGAGCGGGAGGCAACCCGCCGGCGTCGGCGTATAACGGCGCCAACGCCTGGAACACGTTTTCCAAGACCACGACCGCCCACGAGATTGTCAACGGGAACTATGGAAGCACGACGAACCCGGGGACGGGTGCCACGCTGCTTTCGATGCCCTTCGTCAACGGAACTACCCACCCTTACGAGATTATTCGCCGGCCATCGGTAGGCGAGGACCCCACGTCGGCGCTGGGCCAGTCGCGCGAATATAACCTGGCGCAGATTCACGTGCTGCTGAGCGACGATCCGAATGACTTGCCGGGCGGAGCTGCGGATACGAACAACGTCCGGCTGGCGAACCTATCGGCAGCGCAGGCGCAGGCACAGTCCGGCAACGCCGCCGCCACCGCCAACCTGCAGTATGGAATTCCGATCGCTGCGGCCAATTTACCCGCGACCTTCGGAGCACCGACCGCCAACAACACCTATAACCTCTACTTCGCCGCCGCGTCCAACGTAATTCCGTACGCCTGCACGAGTTCGACTTCGTGCTCCATGGACTGGCCCTACGCCCCTTATCCACCGACGGGAAACCCGTTTCCCACAACCCAGGGGCTTCAGCCGGCAAACCCCACACCAGCAGCAGTCGGGGCGGTAGACGCCCCTGCCTACGAAATTCCGGCAACCGCTGCCCTGGCCGCTGCCCTGGCAACCGGCGTGTGTCCGCCGTACAGCACAACCTTGTGGAATTCAATAAGCGGAACTATCCCTACTGGCTGTCCGCTCGCGTCATCGCCAGTTTATCCGTATTTCGCGCTGCCCAACGCTAACTTGCCCACGGCGACCAATACGGCGAATGCCTCGGCTTGGAGCCTGATCGATGGCTACCTGCGCGTGGAATACAAGGATGCATCGGGCAACTGGCACCCGGTAACTAATGAATGGCTGGCACTGGGATTTGCGCGGGGTTTGACTCCGCCCACCGCCCCTCAAACCAACCCGATCACTCCGAACGCAATCCTGTTGCTGCAAGAACCGGCAGATCGCGCCGGGACCGGCGTCTGGCCCACTACGGCCCAGATCGACGGGGTCGCCCCGGCCAAACTTACGACGACGGGGAGTTCGCCCAACGTGAAATTGGCAACGTGGAGCGGAACGGTACCGCTGGTTATGGCGGATGTAGCGGCGACAGCGGCCAATATATCGAAAGATGCTGCAGGCATATCCGCCGACTGGGCATTTGGTCTGACTCCGCTGGCCCCGGTTGCGACCACGCCGCAGAGCCTCACCCAGTACAACTGGTATCCCATCAACTTCTACGATTCCCGCGAAGGTGAAAATCGGGACAACTCGCTGGCCGACGACACGTGCACGACCAACGGGGTGATGAACGCCGTTGAAATCGATGTGGGCAACCTGAAGAAATGGCTGACCGGAGCAATCCCCGGCAGCGGCACGAGCGTGGATTATCTCGCCCAGAATGGCTACGTGCTGTATTTCTCAGATCGCCGTGGCATGCTGTTGAACCCGCATCCTCCAATGGGAGGAGCAGCGGCGAAAGCTGGCGACTCGGGTCTGGAAGACGTGATCAATGCGTCCAGTGCCGCGGGTACACCCAATGGCGCGCTGGAAGCTCCGGTCGCAAATTCTCCCGAGGACAACAATCAGAACGGATTTTTGGACAACTTCGGCCCGGCGAACATGGGATTGGGTTTCTGGAACGGCCCTGCCGTCAGCCAGAACCTGAATAAGGCCATCAACACCCCGGCCAGCCCCGATCCCTTCGGCACTGCGGTGGGAAGCGCCCGGATCACGAGTTGCATGCTCACGGCGCGCAAGAACTGGGTGAGCGGGGCTCGGCATGTTTTGAGGCTGGTGGATGGATCGCTGGGCAACGTACCGCTGCGCACGGACGCTGCTGCGACTCTGAATAGCCCGGGCGGATTCACGGTGGCATCGGAGAACCCCGTGTACATCCAGGGCGACTACAACAGCAACGCGGCCGACTCGGCGGGTTGGGCCGGCGACACCACTGCGTTTGCGGGCGATGTGGCAGGACACGCAGCCGCGGCGGTACTTGCGGACACTGTCACTCTGCTCTCGAACGCCTGGACGGACCTGGAAAGCATGCAGACGGGCAATGTCACCGTCTCGACGAACCGGAACGCTGCCACCACCTCTTACCGGGTAGCAGTCTCCGCCGGGAAGAACAGGACTTTCCCCTATTCGACGACGACGACTTGGGCTGTCTATGCAGCGGAACCCGACATCGGCACCGACGGGGGCGTGCACAACTTCCTGCGCTTCCTGGAAGACTGGGGAGGTATCACCGCGAATTACAAAGGCTCGCTGGTGAGCCTGTACTTCTCCACCTACAATACCGGGTTCTACAAGTGCTGCAATGTGGTTTACGATGCGCCAACTCGAAATTACTTTTTCGACTTGGACTTTACCAGTCCGGGAGGCCTGCCACCCGGAACGCCGTTGTTCCGCGACGTGGAGAGCCTGGGCTACCGCCAGATGTTTACGACGCGTACCAACTAAACGCACGGTCAACCCGTTCACCCAACCCCCGGTCCGCGAGGATCGGGGTTTTTCTTGTTGACGCCTGAAGGTGTTATCCTCGTTTTCTTCGAGTCAGCATTTTCGTGGGGAATGGCAGGGATCAACTTCCAAGATGACCAGACCTGAGAATCGCGGGCTATGGGTACTGCTGGGAGTGCTGGCGATTTTTTCCTTGAGCCTGTTTCTGATGCCGGCGTTTGTCATCCGGCCATTCCGCCACCAATCGGAGAGCGCGCTAGCCCTGGCGATCGCGGTGAAGCGGATCGCTCCCGCGCTCACGGTGGCCGCCCTGTTGGGCGTGCTGGCGCTGGGCTGGCGGCTGTGGCGGAACCCGTCGAAATTGTTGCGGGCGGGCATCGTAATAGCGCTAGTGCTCAGCGTAGCGTCGGCGGTGATGGTCCGGCAGAACTACTTTGAATGGATGTTTCATCCCATCACGGCGGCTGGGTTCGTCTCGCCTGGTGACGCCCGCCTCAGCGACAAGGAAATGGTGATGGCAGTACGGATCGGGCGGGAAGCGCGCGCTTATCCGATCGTGCAGATGGCCTACCATCACATACTGAACGACACGGTGGCGGGAGTACCGATCGCCGTCACCTATTGAACGCTCTGTCACACCGGTCTGGTGTGGAGACGAACGGCGCGGGGGCGGGAGCTGCATTTTTATCTGGCGGGGATCAATAACCAGAATTTTCTGATGCGCGATCGTGAGACGGGCTCGTGGTGGCAGCAGGTCACGGGGCGTGCGATCGCAGGCGAACTGGCGGGCAGCGCGCTCGAGTTGGTGCCGAATGACGAACTCACGTTCGCCTTGTGGAAGTCCGAAGAACTGCCGGGAAGCAGCCTGGTGCTGGCCCCGGTCGCCGGGTACGGTGACAAGGACTACGACAAGAAATGGGAAGAAGAAGTTGCGAAGTATCCGGTGCCGCTGACTTTTCCGGGGCAGGGATTGAAGGATCGCGACGTGATTCTCGGAGTCGAGATCGGCGGGCAGGCTCGGGCTTTTCCTTTGGCGAAAGTTCTCGGCGCGAACCCGGTTGAGGACAAGATTGGCGGCGTTCCCGTGGTGTTGGTGACCGCACCTGATGGCGAGTCGGTGCGTATCTTCCGTTCGCAGTGGAATGGAGCGGACATCGAGCTTTATCGCGATGCGCAGAATGATGGGAAAAGCAACGAGCAAAGTCCGGAGTGGCGGCTGCTCGATGCGCAAGGCAACACGTGGAACTTTGCCGGATGTGCGACCAACGGGCCGGCAGCGGGCCAGTGCCTGGAGAAGATCAATTTCTTGAAGGACTACTGGTTCGACTGGAAGAACTATCACCCGCGGACGACGGTGTACAGCCACTAACTAGTGCCACGGCCGCGTGACCCCCACCACGCCCGTCCATCCTTTGACACGCATCCAAATGATTATTGGGATCGGTTTCTGATTTAGAATCAACCAGCAAGCCAAGCTGGCTCCAGAATCAGGGTTCGGACTGCGAATTGCACTGGGGACTGATGCACAGCTCTCTCCATGGCCATTAAGCTGAAAATCCCGAAGGCTCAAAACAGCAGCCCCAGCGGGAGAAGCCGCGGGAGCGCCCGTGATCCCATCGTGCGGCTGGCCCTACTCGGTTTTCTTTCGGTGTCGCTGGTGATAGTCGGCTTTTTTGCCTACTGGTATGTAAAGTATGACCGGATCATCGAGCAGCGCTTCCGTGGTCCGGTGTTTGCCAGCTCGGCCAAGATTTTCGCATCGCCGCACGTGGTGAGGGTGGGAACCAAGCTGTCCGTCTCTGAAATTGCGGCGGAACTGCGCCATGCGGGCTATTCCGAAAAGGAAGATGAATCCCTGCTGGGCAGCTATCGTCTGCATGGCGGCTCGATTGAAGTGCTGCCCGGCCCCGAGTCTTATCACAGCCCCGAACCGGCCACCATCACGGTCGCGGACGGACTGGTTTCGGCCATCAACAGCCACTCTGCCGGAGAACTGGAGGCTTATGAACTCGAGCCCCAGATGCTGGCTTCGCTGTTCGACGCCGAGCAACGCTCAAAGCGGCAACTGGTGAAGTACGAAGAAATTCCCAAGGTAGTAGTGGAAGCGGTGACCGCCATCGAAGACCGCCGTTTCTTCCAGCATAGCGGCGTAAACTTCATGCGGCTGGCCGAAGCCGCCTGGATCGACTTCACCCATCAGCGCCATCAGCAGGGCGGTTCAACGATAACGATGCAGCTCTCGCGGGCATTTTTTCTGAGCCCGGAGAAAACCTTCAAGCGCAAGCTCATCGAAATGCTGATCGCAGTGGAGTTAGAACAGAAGTTTTCCAAGCAACAGATTTTCGAGTTCTACGCCAACCGCGTCGATCTGGGACAGCGCGGGTCGTTTACCATATCGGGGCTGGCCGAGGGCTCCCGGTCGTATTTCAATAAGGATCTGAAGGACATCACCCTGCCCGAAGCCGCACTGCTCGCCGGGTTGATCCAGGCGCCCAGTTATCTTTCTCCCTATCGCCATCCCGAACGAGCCTTGGAACGGCGCAATACCGTGATCGAATCGATGGTGGAGACCCGCGCCATCACGCGCGCCGAGGCCGATAAAGCCAAGGCTGCGCCGCTGAAGCTGGCCCCGCCGAACGTTGAGGCCAGCGATGCGCCGTACTTCGTGGATATGGTTCGCGACACCATCGTCAGCAAACTGAACGAACGCGAAGTCAACGAACAGGAATACCGCATCTACACCACGCTCGATCCTGACCTGCAAAAGGCGGCGGCGCAGGCCGTCGAAAGCGGCATCACGCTGGTGGACGACCAAGTCACGAAGATGCGCACCAAGAGAGTCAAGGTCGGGAAGAAGTTTGAAACCACCATCGCCCCCGGTCCCCAGGCCCAGGTGGCGCTGGTCGCCATGGACCCGCATACTGGGGAGATCAAAGCGCTGGTCGGCGGACGAAACTACGGCGCGAGCCAGTTGAATCACGCGCTCGCCAAGCGTCCCACGGGATCGATCTTCAAACCCTTTGTGTATGCGGCCGCCATGAATACGGCGCTCGACGGCTCGACTCCCGTGCTCACTCCGGCCTCCATGGTGAGCGATCAGCCTTCGACGTTCGCCTATGGCGACCAGATCTATGAGCCGCGCAACTACAAAGAGGAGTACCACGGGGACGTCACGCTCCGCTACGCGCTGGCGCTTTCGCTCAACAACGCAACCGTGAAAGTGGCGGAGGAAGTGGGCTACGACAAAGTGGCGGATCTTGCGCGGTCGGCCGGAATCACATCGGTGAAAGCCACGCCGGCGATGGCGATCGGCGCCTACGACGCTACCCCTGTCGACATGACGGCCGCTTACACCAGTTTTGCCAACGGCGGCGTGCGGCTTTCGCCTGTCTTCGTAAATTCGGTGCGCAACTCCAAGGGCGATGTCATCATCAACTTCGGGACCGAGAAGAAGCAGGTTCTCGATCCGCGCATCGCCTTCGTCATGACCAACATGCTGGAAGGTGTCATGAACTTCGGCACCGCCGCCGGGGTGCGCTCCCGCGGATTCACCGCTCCTGCGGCGGGAAAAACCGGCACTTCGCACGACGGATGGTTCGCCGGCTACACCAGCAATCTGCTGTGCATCGTCTGGGTGGGATACGACGATTACAGCGACCTCCGTCTGGAAGGCGCGCGTACAGCCGCCCCCATTTGGGCCGAGTTCATGAAGAAGGCGGTTACGCTGCCAAGGTATGCCGACGTGAGGCCCTTCACCCAGCCCGAAGGCGTAGTGGATGTACAACTCGACAAAATCACCAACCGGTTGGCCACCCCATCGTGCCCCGACACTTACACCATTGCCTTTGTGGCCGGCACCGAGCCTCGCGATACCTGCGACCAGAGCGGAGGCGTGCAGGGCTTTTTCTCCCGCATATTCGGCGGAAATTCCGAGAAAGCGTTGCCTCCCCCTGCCTCTACCGGGAACCCGCGTCCTGCCGACGGTGTCCAATCTGAGGCAGAAGCTCAGAAAAAGAAGAGCTTCCTCGGCAAGATTATTGGCGTGTTCAAGGGAGACAGTGGCTCCCAAAAAACGAGTGACAAAAACACGCCTGCGCCGTCTAAGAGTAGTGACAGCGGCACGCCGCCCCAATAGTAGCGTAGTGAAACCTCGCGGCATCATACCTGCAGGAGACTTAGCCCCGAACGCTGAAATGGCATCAAACTCTGAAGTTTTGTAGGTTCGTCTTGGGGGTGAATATGTTTTCCTGGATCCGCTTCAGCTGCGTACTGGTCTTCTTCTGCGCGCTTCTCGCTCCCCCCCTGCAGGCTCAAAGCGCCGAGCAGTTGCAGGTCGGCCCTCCGCCACTGCATCGCGCCGAACCACCTGCTCCCGGGGCATCGCCCGACGAACTCGAACAACGCGGCGACGAGCTGCGGACGGACAAGAACTTTCTAGACGCAATCGATTACTACCGTGCCGCTCTGAAAGGCTCGCCGGGCAATGCCTCCGTGTACAACAAAATCGGGATCTGCCAACTCATGATGCAGCGGTACAAAGAAGCCAAGAAAAGCTTTGAACGCGCCGTCAAGGCTGATCGCAAACATGCCGACGCCTACAACAACCTCGGCGTCATTGAATACCAGGAGCACAGCTACAACGCGGCCATCCGGAACTATCAGAAAGCGATCTCGTTGCGGGACGATGCCGCTTCCTATTACAGCAACATGGGCGCGGCCTACTTCGGCAAGAAACAGTTCGACAAAGCCGGACAAAGCTATTCCAAGGCGATGGAGCTTGACCCCGACATTTTCGAGCGCACTTCGCGCGGCGGAGTTCTGGCGCAACTGCCTTCTCCAGAAGACCGGGCACAATACGACTATGTTCTCGCCAAGCTGTACGCCAGGAGCGGGGCGTCCGAGCGTTCGTTGCATTATCTGAAGAAGGCGATGGAAGAGGGCTATAAGGACATCAAGAACGTATACAAGGACAACGAATTCAGCACGTTGCGCAAAGATCCTCGCTTTGCGGAACTCATGGCGGCAAAGACCACGGCCCTGCCCGACTAGATCACGACAACTTATTGACAGGAAACTAGTTAGAAGCGAAAGTAGGGGAATGCCTGAAATCGCCGAAACTTCCCCGGCAAAGCCGGGTTTTAAGGATCACTGCTCCTGAAAACAAACAGGGTGAGTAGGGAGAACGACACCCACCGGTTGCTAACCCGAGCACGCCCCAAGCAAGCAACCGGTGGGTGGAGATTAGCTGCTGGCTTCTAGCCTTCAGCTTCGCTCCGAGATGTATTCCTCTACTGCGCGCTTCCATTTTCCCTGTGCTTTCAGAATGTACTCGACGACATCGCGCGCAGCCCCGTCTCCCCCAGCGTGGGACGTAACCCAGTGGGCTTCGGCCTTGACTTCGGAACGCGCGTTCTTCACCGCGATCGCCAGACCACACTTGCGCATGACTGGCAGATCGATGACATCGTCGCCAACGAATGCTGCCTCGGCCGCGGTGATCCTGTCCTTTTCCAGAATCTGCGCCAACACCGACGCCTTGCTTTGAATGCTCTGGTACACGTGATCGATCTTCAGATCACGCGCCCGAAGCGCGACGGTTTCCGAGATGCGCTTGGTGATGATCCCCGTTTTGATTCCGGCTAGGCGAGCCAGCGAAATAGCGGTGCCGTCGTGGGCGTGAAAGCCCTTGGCCTCGATCAGGCTCGCGCTCTGGAGGCCAAAGCCGCCCTGCCCACCATGCTGCGCTGACTTTTCGAGAATGCTTTGCTGAGTTCCGGTTTGCGGGGCGCCGGGCGCGGGAAAGATCCAGATTTTGCCGTCAGTGAGAACGCCGTCAACGTCGAAGAGAATGAGTTTAATTTTGCGGGCGCGAGCCGTGGCAGAAGGTTTGGGCATCGCCGCGATTTTAGCAGGCAGAACTCGCCTAGGGACAGCCACCCTCGGCTGGCCGGGGGTTCGGACCTCCACGGCCATTGGAGCGCTTTATTTCAACGGCGGGGGAGCCAAGCGACCGAAAAGCGGCGGCCGAGTTTCTCGAAGTCGCGGTCGGCGGTGACCAGGGTAGCACGATGCTGCAAGGTAAGAGCAGCGGCGATGCAGTCTACGTAAGGGATTTTGTGAAGCGCATTCAGTTCACCAGCTTTGATAGCCTGGGGAAAATCAACCGGGACGATTTGGAGCGGCAGGCGGGAGAAGGCATCGACCGTCTGCCGGGCTCGCTCCTCGCTGCGCTTTATCCACAACCAGTAGAACACCTCGCCAAGATTCATGACCGAAACGAAAATGTCAGCCCGCTCCAGCGCCGCAGCGTGGAGTATCTGATCGACTTTGCGCACACCGGGGCCGGACTCGACAAAGTCGATCACCGCACTCGCGTCCAGTACATAGTTTTCGGTCATTTCTCCAGCCGGTGTTCGCGCTCGCGGGCTTCCGCAATCGAATCGGCGCCCTTGCAGGATCCACGCAGCCTGCAGATTAATTCTTCCATTGCGGCTTGTGACTCTTGTTTTCCGTTGCCTGGAGTCGGCTTGCCCTCGTACCGAACGTCGAACCCCCAATCCTCGAGGATTTTGATTGCCTGATGAGAATTCGTGGGATCGTTCGGTAGCACTCCTGCGGCCTCCAGAATAAGCGGTCTGGCAGGCAACTCTCTCCCCTCTACGATCACGGTCCATTTCGCGGGACGGGAAACGCGCAATCTCTTGGCCGCGGCTGTTATGTCCTCTCTCGTTAGAGCAGCGATTCTTGTGCTGGGCATTGAGGTTTCTCCCGAAATTCTTATCGTATTATTATAATTATTCATAATATTCATATTCGTAGTCAAGGTAGAATTGCCGATATTGTTGGGCTGGGGCGAACATTTTACGAAACCACAAAATCTCGCTACAATACATTTCCATGCCGTCCGCAGTCTCGCCTTCGCTTGCCTGGGCTCACCCCTTGGTGCAGGAATGGTTCTCGGCGCGTTTCTCGACGCCGACCGAACCGCAGGAGCAGGGCTGGCCGCACATCCTGGCCGGACATACCACGCTCATCTCGGCTCCGACAGGATCGGGCAAGACGCTCGCCGCCTTTCTCGCCTGCATTGATCGGCTTGTCTGCAAGGCGCTGGCGGGCGAATTGCGCGACCGCACCGAAGTTCTCTACATGTCTCCACTCAAAGCCCTCGGCAACGACATCCAGAAGAATCTCGAAGTCCCGCTGGGAGAAATTCTGCAAATGGCCGGCGATCGCGGGCTGCTGATGCCGGAGATTCGGACGGCCGTGCGCACGGGCGACACGCTGATGAAAGACCGGCGCCTCATGCTGAAGCGGCCGCCGCACATTCTGGTGACCACGCCTGAGTCGCTTTACATTCTGCTGACTGCGGAAAAGAGCCGCGCCATCCTGCGCGATGTCGAGACCGTGATTGTGGACGAAATTCACGCCGTGGCCGATGACAAGCGCGGCGTGCATCTCGCGCTTTCGCTGGAGCGGCTGGAAGCGCTGACCGAGCGTCCGCCGGTGCGCATCGGGCTTTCTGCGACGCAGAAGCCGATTGAAGAAGTCGCGCACTTCCTTACTGGAAACGGGCGGGCGGATCCCGCCGTCGTCAACGTCGGACACAAGCGCACGCTCGATCTTGGCGTCGAGGTTCCCTCTTCCGAACTGGGGCCGGTCGCCTCGAACGAAATGTGGGACGAGATTTACGAGCGCATCGTGCAATTGGTGAATGCGCACCGCTCGACGCTCGTATTCGTGAACACGCGGCGGCTAGCCGAGCGCATTTCCCATCATCTGGGCGAGCGCCTCGGTGAAGAAAACGTGGCGGCGCATCACGGCAGTCTGTCGCGCAAGCTCCGTCTGGAAGCGGAGCGCAAGCTGAAAGAGGGAGAAGTAAAAGTTCTGGTAGCGACCGCTTCGCTCGAACTTGGCATTGACATCGGAACCGTGGACCTCGTGTGTCATATCAGCTCGCCGCGTTCGATTGCAGTTGCTTTACAGCGCGTAGGGCGATCGGGGCACTGGCGCGGCGCCGTACCCAAAGGACGATTCTTTGTCACCACACGCGACGACATGGCGGAATGCGCTGTGCTGGTGCGCGCGATTCGCCGGGGCGAACTCGACCGCCTGATTTTTCCCGAAGCATCGCTCGATGTGTTGGCGCAGCAGATTGTCGCGTGCTGCGCGGCTTCGGGCAGCGCAGCGACGGCTAACAAATCGGGTGATCAGTCAAACGACGGATGGGACGAAGACGCGCTCTTTGCGCTGGTAAAGCGGGCTTATCCCTATCGCAACCTCTCGCACCAGACGTTCGACGCTGTGCTCGTGATGCTCTCGGAAGGAATCGCTTCGCAACGCGGCCGCTATGGCGCGTATCTGCATCACGACCGGATCAACCGCAAGCTGCGGGCGCGGCGCGGGCGCGCGCCTGGCGGCGATCACCAGCGGCGGCGCGATTCCCGACAATGCCCTGTTCACCGTGGTCGCCGAGCCTGATGGCGGCGTGGTTGGAACTGTCGATGAAGACTTCGCGGTCGAGAGCATGGCCGGAGAGGTCATGTTGCTGGGGAACACCTCGTGGAGGATTCGCCGGATCGAAGGCAAGTCGTCGCGCATCCTGGTGGAAAACGCGCAGGGCGCTCCTCCCGGGATACCGTTCTGGCGGGGTGAAGCTCCGGCGCGCACGGCTGAGCTTTCAGCGCAGTTGGGTGAGTTGCGTAAGGATATCAGTGACCGCCTGCCGGGCGTGGTTCCGGTCGAAGGCTGGCGGAACTTGCCGGTGGTGGCGGAAGCCGTGAGTTGGCTGGGAGAAGAATGCGGGCTCGACCAATCGGGGGCCGAGCAGATGATTCAGTACATTCTCGAAGGCCGCGCTGTGCTTGGCGATGTGCCGACGCAGGCGACCATCATCGCCGAGAGATTCTTCGACGAGGGCGGGGGGATGCAGCTGATCATCCACGCGCCCTTCGGCGGACGCATCAACAAAGCCTGGGGACTGGCCTTGCGCAAACGCTTCTGCCGCGGCTTCAATTTCGAACTGCAGGCAGCAGCCACCGACAACGGCTTGAACATCGCGCTCGCCGAGCAGCACAGCTTTCCGCTGGCGGATGTTTTTCAATTCCTGGCTTCCGACGCTATGCCGCCCATTCTGGAGCAGGCTGCGCTGGCGTCGCCGATCTTTCAAACGCGCTGGCGGTGGGATGCGACGCGCGCCCTGGCTTTGCTGCGCTTTCAGGGTGGCAAGAAGGTTCCACCGCAGATTCAACGCATCCGCTCCGACGATCTGCTGGCTTCGGTGTTCCCCGATGTAGCGGCGTGCTTCGAGAACATCGAAGGCGACATCACGATTCCCGACCATCCGCTGGTCGCCGAGGTCATGAAAGACGTGCTCACCGAAGCACTGGATATCGACGGTCTCGCCCAAGTGTTGCGCGGAATCGAGCAGGGACGAATTCGCTGCCTGGCGGTGGACACCCCGGTGCCGTCGCAATTCTCGCACGAAATTCTCAATGCGAATCCATACGCCTACCTCGATGACGCGCCGCTCGAAGAACGCAGGGCGCGGGCGGTCGAGATGCGGCGAGTACTGCCGGCATCGGTGCTGGAGGAAGTCGGTGCGCTCGATCCCGCAGCCATCGCGCAGGTGCAGCAGGAGGCATGGCCCGATGTGCGCGACGCGGATGAGTTGCATGATGTGCTGCATACGCTGGTTGCGGTGCCAGCAAGCTCTCAGCTCTCAGCTCTCAGCTGTCAGGAAAACCGTTCGCAGCTCACAACCAACTGGAATGCATTCTTTGATCGGCTGCAGCTCGAGAATCGCGCCTTTGTGGCGGAAGCTGCGGGCAAACGATATTGGGTAGCGGCCGAGCGGATCGAATGGTTCCACGCCATGCATCGTGTGGTGACGGGGCTCCGCCCCGTCCCGGCGGGGCAGAGCCCCGCCACCACACAAGCCGCTACGCCGAGCTTTGACCACGCGGTGCTCATCGCGGTGCAGGGATGGATGGCACATCTCGGTCCTACCACGGCGTCTGAAATTGGCGAACTTCTGGGACTTCCGGCTTCAGAGATTGAGAAAGCCCTGCTCCGCATCGAAGCCAGTGGAGCGATTCTGCGCGGCAAATTCCGGCCCGTCGAATCCCGCTCGGCAACATCTGGCGACCACGAAGCCGAAACCGAGTGGTGCGAACGGCGCTTGCTGGCTCGCATTCATCGCCTGACGGTCGCAACCTTGCGCAAACAGATCGAGCCGGTCACGGCTTCGCAATTCATGAATTGGCTTTTGCGCTGGCAGCACCTGGCTCCGGGTACGCAGGTGCGGGGCGAACATGGGACGCTCGAAGTCATTCGCCAGCTGCAGGGGTTTGAAATTCCGGCGAGCGCATGGGAGCGGTTTGTGCTCGGCCGAAGAATCTCGGATTACGATCCGGCGCACCTCGATCAGTTGTGCCTGACCGGTGTGGTCGGATGGGGCCGCCTGTCGCCGCATCCGGCGACTCTGGAGGCAACGGAAGATGGCGAAAACAGGCGGCGGGTGATTCCGACTCGAGTCGCGCCGATTGCATTCTTTGTGCGCGAAGATGCCGATTGGCTGCGCACGCGCCATCCGGGGGCGGAAGATTCTGCCACCTCGTTCTTGAGCCCGGTGGCACAGGCGGTGCTCGAACTCTTGAAGCAACGGGGCGCGCTGTTTTTCCCCGACATGGTGCGAGCCACGGGACGACTCAAAGCGGAAATCGAAACCGGACTGTGGGAACTGGTCGCAGCCGGACTGGTGACCGCCGACGGATTCGAGAACCTGCGCGCGCTGGTGACTCCGAAAAGCGCGTCGGGCAGCGGCATGGGAAAAGTACGCCGGCCCCGGCATGCGCCCGGACGCTGGGCGCTGTTGCAAACTGAAGGCGCCGAGCGTGACCGCAGCGTCGAGTCCTGCTGCTGGATGTTGTTGCGGCGCTACGGTGTAGTCTTCCGCGACCTGCTGGTGCGGGAAACGAATCTGCCGCGCTGGCGTGAGTTGCAGATCGGCTACCGCCGTCTGGAAGACCGCGGCGAAGTGCGTGGCGGGCGCTTCGTCGATGGATTCCTAGGAGAGCAGTTCGCCCTTCCGGTCGCCGTCGAATCGTTGCGCTCCTTCCGTAGGCTGCCGCAGAGTGCGAATGCAGAACGCATCGTCATCGCCGCTGCCGATCCGCTGAACCTGGTGGGAATCGTTGTTCCCGGCGAGCGTATTCCCGCGATCTCAGGAAAAAGCGTGACGTTTCGAGATGGCGTGTGGGAAGCGGAAGATGCGCTGCAGCAGGCTGCCAGCTTCTAGCTCCACCCCACATTGGTCGGGTCACGGCAAATTCAGTTTCAGCAACACTTGCGGATTCAAGTACACGCCTTGCCAGCGCACGGCAAGATGCAAGTGCGGCCCAGTGGCGCGGCCTGTGCCTCCGCTCAGTCCGATCTCCTGACCCTTCTTGACCTCGTCGCCTTCTTGGACTGCGAATTTCGAAAGATGCAAATAAAGCGTGAGCAGGCCCTGGCCATGGTCGAGCACCACGCAATTCCCTTCAAAGAACAGAGGGCGGGCCAGGAGCACGCGCCCGCTGTTCACGGCCGCAACCGACGTTCCACTGGCTACCCGAAAATCTAGCCCCTGATGCGTGCTCTGCACCGAGCCGTTGAAGATGCGCTCGACCCCGAAAATGTCCGAGATCTCGGCATTCACCGGAGGGGTGAACGAACCTTTCCATTTGCGCTCGGCGGTGACGGTTTTAAAAATCTCGGCTTTGGTTTCCTTATCTTGTGCGATCTGGCGTTGCTCTTCGGGGCTGGGCGCGGTGTATTGTCCGGGAACTTTCACTGGAACAAGCACGCGAGGATAGCGTTGGCGTTCCACCCGAATTTTCTTTTCGAATGAGATCCCTTGTCCGGAGTTGGTTTCGGCGTGGAGTTCTAGGGAATACACTCCCGGCTTCGTTTCCTGACTGGCCCCGGCGAGCACGAACCATGACTTGCGACTGGCGTCGAAGTTGAATGCGATCTCGTGGCCCAACCACCTACCAGAAAGAGAATGGACCGGCTTCGGCGTGGTCACGCGGAACAGCACCGGGCTTCCATTGACTAGACGGGCGGGCTGAATGATGACGGTCCAATGGGCGGCAGTTGCGGCCGATGAGTTTGCGGCCAGAGCCAGCAGCACGCACGCAATGAGGGCAACGGGATGGACAACTCGCTCGCGCATCAAGCTTTCAGGCTAGCATTTCAAAAGAAGAACATACATACTGCGACCATGATCCTACTGTTGCTGTTCGGGATGCTGGCGGCGGAAGGCCAGACCACGAAGGCGGACCAGGTAATCGTCGTGAAGAGCCAGCGCACTCTAACTTTGCTTTCGCGTGGAATTGCTCTGCGCACTTACGAAGTGGCTCTCGGACGCACTCGGTTGGCGCCAAAGAGCAACAAGGAGATCATAAGACTCCGGAGGGTCACTACATCCTCGATCGTCGCAACGCCAGGAGCCGCTTTTACAAGTCGATTCATATTTCCTATCCGAATGAGCAGGACAAGCAGAGAGCGGCGCAGCACGGGGCCTCTGCTGGCGGCGACATCATGATTCATGGACTCCCGAACGGTTTCGGATGGTTGGGCGCGGCTCATCGCAGGCTGGACTGGACGGACGGGTGTGTCGCGGTTACGAACGCCGAGATGGACGAAATCTGGGAACTCGTGCCGGACGGGACGCCCATCGAAATCCGGCCATAATGATTCTTGTGATGGCTGAGATTTCCTGCGGCTCCGGGCGGCACGGCTGAAGCCGTGCCTCCCGGAACCGTCTATGAAAAGGCCTTCTCCGTCTTTACTTTTTCTTGTTGTCTTTGGGTGGTGGAGCTGGCTTTGCTGGTTGTGGCTTTGCTGGTTGTGGCTTTGCTGGTTGTGGCTTTGCCGGTTGGGGCTTGGCTTGCCAGTCCTTATACTTTGTTTCCTCGTCGCGCGCCTGACTCTCGCTCTTCGGTTGCACGGGAGGCGCGGGCCGGGCTTGCGGATGCGACCATCCTTGTTGTGGACTAGGTTGTAGACTAGGTTGCGGAGTCGGTTGCGGGCTCGTTTGTGGAACGGGTTGCGCAGCCGGTTGCGGACGCGCCTCGTCATTGGTGTACACCACCGGAGCGCGCGCTGGCTGGGGTCTGGCCACTTCCGTCTGGGGCGATGACTGAACCGGGCGCTCAACTGGAGTCGGCTGCGCCCTGTTGATCGGTATTTCCGGCCGATTCACCGGCTCCGGCCTGGCGTTGACCGGTTGTGTTACCGGGCGATTCACCGGCTGAGTCACGGGCGTTACGGGCCGGACAAGAAGCTTATCCTGCCGCTGCGCGAATGGCACGGGCGGCTGCGCGGGCGCATGCTGCGCCACAACTTGACGGTTGATGACAGCTCGCGGAGGGGCAACAGAGGTCGGCTTCCCTGCCCCCATCACACTGCCGCGAACGGGCTCAACGCCGCTCATGTGGCCGATCGGCGCCTCGGCGATTTCATGTGGTTGCACCGCCACTACGTTGCGGGCCACGGGACGCGCATTCACGAAAGTATCGCGCGAAACGGCAGTCACATTCGCCTGGTTAACATAGGTGATGCGACTTACCCTCGCGTTATTGACGTTAGTCGTGGTGTAGGTGTTGTAGACGTTCGTCACCTTAGTTACATTCACAACCGTGTTCGTGACATTGACCTGGTTCACATAAGCCCGGCTGACGTGATAGGCGGGGACAAACACTTCACCCGGCCCGAGCGGGAACCACGCAACGCCCACGCCTCCGCCGAACGCAGAGAAATGGAACCCTCCTCCGCCGCCGACAAATGCGACGAGCGCGGGAGCGTAAACGGGATGCACGGCGACCGGCCCCGGAATCCAGGCCCACCTTGGACCAATCTGCACCCAGCGGCCGTAGTGGAAGGGAGCGAATCCCCAGGGTGCATCATCGACCCAGGTCCATCCCCAGGGAGCTACCCACACCCAATGACCGAAGCGATACGGCGCCCAGCCGACCGAAACGTTCGTGGGATACCACACCGGACCGTAATTGCCGGCGTACGACCAGTTTCCGTTGTCATCGAGATCTTCGTAGCCGGTCATCTCCGGCGACACGTAGTTGGCTGATTGCGACTGATCTTCGCGATGATCGCGATCGAAGGCCCAGCGAGTGAAATCGTCAGGCGAGGGGAGAGTGTCGATGTCGTAATTGAGCTGCTGGTCCTGGTCCCCGGAGAAACTGGCCTGCTGATTGGCAACGATGGTGTAGTTATTGCCGCCGCCGACGGCCTCGCCGCGGCCCTGGTACACATCCACCACAGTGGTCTGACCATCGGGATGAACATCCACCCGATATTCGCCGGTGCGTTGCACCGTGAAGGCGAGATTGGGAGTATCGATTTCGACCGTGTCTCCGTCGTCGAGATGATGCACGTGCATCAGGACCGAGCCCTGCGCCAGCCGCAATTGCAGAACGCGGTCGTCCAGTTCGAGGAACGTCAGGCTGGACTCGCCGCCGAGCCGGATCGACGTGGAACCCACGTGCAATTCCGCGCGCGAATCTTTATCGGCCCACAAATTGTCGCCGGTGGTCAACGGACGATTGGGCACGGCATCCACCCAGTCGCCCTCATCGCCCGGTTGAAAAGAAACCGAGCCTTGCACAAGGTTCATGCGGGCGACGCGCGACGGCGGATCGTTTTGCTGGTCCGAGCTGTCATCCTGGGCCCAACTGCGGGCCGGTAAGAGTATCAAGCAAACCATGAGAATTGCGCAGAACGGCCATATCCAAGCTTTCTGGCGGTTCATTCGATCGCCTCCATAGGGAAAAATTGCACACCTACATTAAACACCAAGGAGCATCGTTTGTTTCGGCTGGGTTGGAAAGTGACCAACAGGAGTCGCCGCAGTCCGGAAACACGCAGAGGGATTTGGTGGACCTGGTCGGGATCGAACCGACGACCTCTTCCATGCCATGGAAGCGCGCTCCCAGCTGCGCCACAGGCCCACTGTTTTTATTTTCGCTTAGCTGGGCCGCTGCGTCAAACTCGACTGGGACAGCGAACCTCAACTAGGATAGGCTTGGCATTAATACACGGAAGCAATTGGAGCCCCATGTTGAACTCGCGGAACATTTTTGTTTGGTCACTTTTTCCTTTTCTCATCGCGCTGCTTGCGGTTGCGCAGGCGCAGGCGCAAGCCACGGCCGACGCGCCATCCGGGGCGCAGCCTCCGGTGGCGTATGCTTCGGTCAGCGAACTGAACGGCATCCTTTCGCAATTGCAGCAGACGGCGCAGAACATACAATCCGATCTGGGAAAGACGCGCATCGAGAGATGGAAGACTGACGGCGCGACCAAGCGGCAAACCCTAGCGACAGTGGAGTCGATCCAACGCAACCTGCAGTCGGGCCTGCCGGAAACGATAGCGCAACTGAACAACTCGCCGGAAGACCTGGCAGCGAGTTTCAAGCTCTACCGCAACCTGGTTGTGCTGTATGACTACTTCGGTACGGTGGTGGAAAATGCGGGAGCGTTCGGATCGAAAGACGAGGTTCAGAGCCTGAGCAACGACATGAGCGGACTGGAAAGCGCGCGTCGCATGTTTGGCGAGCGTATGCAGAAGCTGACCGCCAGCAAGGAAGACGAGTTGACCCGTCTGAGGGCGCAAGTCAAGACGCTGACCGCGGCGCCACCCCCGCCGCCCAAGAAAATTGTTGTGGACGACACCGAGCCTCCGAAGAAACCGGCGCCGGCGAAAAAGAAAGTGACGAAACCGCCAGCGACACCCGCGAACGCTCCACCGGTGGCTCCCCCGGCAAAGTGACGCGCTGGCGTGAGACCCTCTCCGGTGCCAGCCCTCCGGTAGCCCACCTCTCGAAAAGCGGGAGAACTGGGGGCAAACCCGTTTTCACCCCCACCTGTCCCTGTCCTTAGGTAACACCGTTCGCCTGCGACCTGTTGCAAATGTTGGGCTTACGACTGGAACTCTGGAGAGCGCTTCGGAGTCTAAGTAGATAGGCGGGAAGGGTCGTTCGGTGTCCCTTTTTGGCAAGAATGTAAGATTCCCGCCGCTGGGGCTCGAGTCACTCTATAATTGGGGGCAACGCCGTCATGGCGGGAGCTACGACATTGGTCGATGTTGCCAGCGCTATCGGGACCCGAATCGAGGAATCCGCCGTAATTGCTGAACTGAAGGCGGGTTCGGAAGAAGCATATTCATGGCTGATCGGCGAGTTTCACCAGCCGATCTACAGCCTCATCTACCGCATGGTCAATGACCCGTCCGACGCGGCGGACACAACGCAAGAGGTGTTTCTGAAGGTTTTCCGCGGAATGAAGCATTTTCATGGCGAGTCGTGCCTGAAGACGTGGATTTACCGGATCGCACTGCACGAGGCGGCTAACCGGAAGCGCTGGTGGTTCCGGCACAAGGCACAGGAAACGCCGATTGAGTCCGGGGTGGCGGGGGAGCGTGAATTTTCCGGAGAAGACCGGCTGGTCGATCCGGGCGAGTCGCCATTTGAAGAGTTCGCGCATACCGAGGTACGGGCAGCGGTGGATCAGGCTCTGCAACAGGTGCCAGAATCGTACCGGACGGCGTTGGTCCTGCGTGACCTGGAAGAGATGTCGTACGAGGAGATTGCGGAAGTTCTGGCGATTTCGCTGGGGACGGTGAAGTCGCGCATCACGCGCGGGCGCGACGCGCTGCGCAAGAAATTAGCAGGATATGTCCGGGAAGTAGGTCCGGAGTTGGGGCTGCTCGCTCCTGACCTGGTTCATCACAACGAGCGGCGGAACGGCAGCAGCCAAAATTTGCGGGAAGGTTCGCGTGGTGGCAGAGAGGTTGAGGTGACGCCATGAAGTGCGCTGAGATCAAGAAATTGTTCTCGCCGTATCTCGACGGCCAAGTCAGCGGAACCGAGATGCGCGTGCTCACGCGCCATGTGGAACAGTGCGCAGGTTGCGCGCGGGAATTTGCAGCGCTGCAGCGCACGCAGCAGTTGCTGGCCAATCTGGGCCGGAAGAAGGCGCCAGCTGACCTGGCGTTGAAGTTGCGGGTAGCGATCTCGCGCGAGGCGGCCCAGACGCGCCGTCCGCGGTATGAAGGTGTGCTGGTAAGGCTGGAGAATACGCTCAACGCGTTCATGGTTCCGGCCACGGCGGGGCTGGTCAGTGCGGTGTTGTTTTTCGGACTGCTACTGGGCTTCTTTGCCCTGCCGGCGCAACTGCGGGCGAGCAGCGGAGACGTTCCGCTCATGCTGTACACCGGGCCGCAACTGGAACGGTCGGCGTTCGGCACCTCGCTCGGCAGTATGGGTGACGAGGCGTTGGTGATTGAGGCCTACGTAGATGCCAACGGCCGAGTGGAGGACTATCGCATTCTGTCGCAACCGGACGAAGCGCAGGCGGTGCTGCCGCAGTTGAAGAACCTGCTGATTTTCACGACCTTCCGTCCGGCACTTTCCATGGGACGGCCGACGACGGGCACAGCGGTGCTGTCATTCTCCAAGATTAGCGTGAAGGGATAGCTGGAGTAGAGACGCGGCTTGCCGCGTCTCCCCCGCGTTCAAGAAAGAGACGGGGCAAGCCCCGTCTCTACGTCCTGATATTTTCGTCCCTCTCGGTTTGACCGCGAATTGACCAGTTCGTACACTACTTCTAGCTCATCCGTCTATGCCTGAACTCCGAAGGGACCTCCCGGGACGACACATTCGACTGGCCTTTCGCCTGACGCTTGCTACCAGCATGGCGATCGTGCTGGTGACGGCGCCCGGCAGGGCGCAGAACACGCCGCAGGTATCTCTGGAAACCAGCGAGACGCTGTTTACGGTGCTGACCGCCATCAACACGTGCGGGTATGACCAGGAGCTGAGTTCTTCGGATCCGCTGCGGGCCCAGATCCGGTCGGAAGTTGCCAAGGCGGTGGAGAATACCGCCGGAGCGCAGGATGTGATCGCTCCGATGTGCATGTTCTACCGGCAACACCAGGGTGCGGATGACTCGCGCGACCTGTCGCAGTATGTATCGCTGGCGCTCTATTTGCAGGAGCCGCCGACGTTTACACCGAAAGTGAAGCAGGCGGAATTGCCGCCTGATGCCGCACCCTTGGCGGACATAGTGCCGATGATGCAGGCCTTTTACCAGAAGATCGGCTTGCATGCGATCTGGGAGCGGCACCGCGCGCGCTATGCGGAATTGATGGATATCTATCACGATCCGCTGGCGAAGATGACCTTCGACACCGAGATCTATTTGAAGATGCCGTCCGCAGGCTATCTGGGACGGCAGTTCACCGTCTACCTGGATGCGATGGGCGCGCCGGGCCAGACCAACGCGCGCAACTACGCGGCGGACTATTACGTTGTGATTTCGCCGAGTTCGGGCACCGCCATCAAGTTGCAGCAGATTCGGCACACGTATCTGCATTACCTTCTGGACCCGCTGGCGATGAAGAGCGGAGGCTCGTTCAAACGTCTCGAGCCGTTGCTCGAGGACGTGAAAATGGCTCCGATGGATGAGGCGTTCAAGAGCAATATTTCGCTGCTGGTGACGGAATGCCTGATACGGGCGATTGAAGAACGCTTGAGCAACGTCCCCGAGGCGGAGCGGGCAAGAGCCATCGACGAAGCCGACAAGGAAGGGTACGTGGTGACGCGGTATTTCTACGACGCGATGGGCAAGTTTGAAAGAGATCCCGCCGGCATGCGCAATGCTTACGCGGACATGATCAGTTCGATTGACGTGGGCAAGGAAATGAAGCGAGCCTCGCTGGTCCAGTTCTCTGGGGAAGCGGCGCCGGAACTTCTGCATCTGGCGGGCAAGCGGAATGAACACTTGCTACTGAACGCGGAGCGGCGACTGGCGGCGGGCGATCCTGAGACGGCGCAGAAACTGGCGCAGCAGGCGCTCGATCAGCAGGAAGAGGATGCGGGACGCGCGCTCTTTATCCTGGCGGAAATCGCCACCGCGAATCGGGACATGGAAGGGGCGCGCAAGTATTTCGAACAAGCGCTGCAGACCGCCCATGAACCCAAGGTGATTGCCTGGTCGCATATTTACCTGGGGCGCATATTTGATTTAAAGGAAGACAGGTTCGCCGCCCTGGACCAGTATCGAGCGGCGCTGAACTCAGCCGGCACGCTTCCGGAAGCGAAGCTGGCGGCGCAAAGGGGGCTGGATCAACCGTATGAGCCTCCGGTAGCGAAGCAGCCAGAATAAGAATTTGCGAAGTTGAGGAATTTCGATCCATTTCGTTTTGCCCAGGGTAACGGTCAGGATAGAATCCAAGGTCTGAAATCTTGCAATATGGGAGACAGCATGAAGCGAGCAGCAGTCATTCTAGGAATATTGAGTCTAGGGATCGGGATAACGACGGTCGCGGTTTGGGCGCAGGCCCAGACCAGCGCGCCACCGGCGCAGCAGAATCCGCCGGCAGCCGGTCAGGCGGCGCCGGGCGCGACGGCACCAGCAACTAAGCGTCCACCGCAAGCTAAAACCCAGCCGGAGTTCGATGCCTGGAAACTGGCGTCGGCAAGTACCGACGCACCGGGGATGGAGAAAGCGGCTGACGATTTCGCCACCAAGTTCCCTGACAGTGAACTTCGCATTCTGTTGTACAAGAACACGATGCGCCTCTATCAGAATGCCAACAACGCCGAGAAGACCGAAGCCATGGGCCGCAAAGTGCTCGGCTTAGACGGGGACGACCCGGAGGCTCTGGTAATCGTCGCTGAGGTAATCGCCGAGCGAACGCACGACTCCGATATCGACAAGGATCAGCGCTACGCCGAAGCGGTCACCATGGCGCAGAAGGCGACGCAGACGGTGGACACGGACGTCCAAGTACCGGGGAGCACGCCGCAGGAGAGAATCGACGCCTACAAGTCGCTGCTGCGCTCGAATGCGTATTCGATTATGGGCACGATTGAGTTCAAGAAAGAGAATTACCCGGCGGCGCAAGAGCAATTGCAGAAGTCGATCGACGCGTTTCCCAGCAACCCGGACCCGGTGGTCATTCTCCGTCTGGCGCTCGCGCTCGATAAGCAGCAGAAGTATCCGGAAGCGCTCAAGGCGGCAAACCGAGCCGTGGAACTGACGCAGGACAACACGGTGATAGGAACCCCGGCACGGAGGGAACGCGACCGTCTGCAACAGCTCACCGGAGGCGCGGCTCCGGCCCAACCGCAGAGCCCGCCGAAGAACTAACCGCCGTGTCTGAGAGACGAGGCTTGCTTCGTCTCTCAGGCGCGAGACAATCTCAGACGCCGCAAGGCTGCGTCTCTACTGAATGAAATCACGCGGAAGCGAAGTTATTGCGCTGGAAGAAAGCCTGGGTCACCAGTTCCAGCGCCGGGAACTGCTCGAGCAGGCTCTTACCCACAGTTCGCAAGCGCGGGAGGCAGAGGCACTGAGCGCGGGAAGCGGAGAACCCGGCGGCTCGCGCAGTGGCGACAACGAGATACTCGAGTTCCTGGGAGACGCCGTGCTCGGTTTGGTCACCAGCGAGGCGCTATTCCACCGCTTCCCCGAATTTCAGGAAGGGCATCTTTCCAAGCTGCGAGCTCATCTAGTCGGCCAGCGGCATCTGCTGCGGGTGGCTGAGCAGTTGCAGATTGGTCATTACATGCGTCTGGGCCGCGGCGAAGAAAAAAGCGGCGGACGCAACAAGGCAAGCCTGCTGGTGGACGCTCTGGAAGCGATTCTGGCGGCGCTTTATCTGGACGGCGGATGGCCGGTGGCGCGAGACTTTATCGTGCGGGCGATCGTGGAACCGGAACTGGCTAACATGAAGCTGGAAACCAGCGCCATGCCGGTGATGGATTTCAAGTCCGCCTTGCAGGAGGCGCTACAGGCAAGAGGTGGACCGCAGCCGGTTTATGACCTCGTCAAAGAGGAAGGCCCGGAACACAAGAAGACCTTTACGGTTGAGGTAAGGCTGCCAGAGGCTGAGATGGGGCAATTTGTGGGGCGGGCACAGGGCGCGACCAAGAAACGGGCGGAGCAGGAAGCGGCGCGTCAGGCTCTGGAGCACCTGGCGGCGAATCCGAACACCGGGGAGAACGGCGGCGCGGCGTCGTAAGGCGGCATCTGATTTCCTGTAGGGACGCGGCTTGCCGCGTCTCAGGCTGACCGCAAAATTTCGCGGCGCGGCGCGCAGGAGACGGGCAAGCCCCGTTTCTACAAAAGAATTATGTCGTGGAGCGAGAAGATTTCCGTGGGGGATTGGCCCGCGACCATTCAGTCGGTCGCGGGAACGGTGGTGATCGCGGTTTTTGTGGTTACCTTCCTCTTGCAGGCGTTCACCATTCCTTCGGGATCCATGGAGCACACGCTGCTGGTCGGCGACTACCTGCTGGTGGATAAGTTTTGCTACGGCGGCAGCTTGGGTTGGAACCGCCTGATGCCTTACCGCAACGTCCGGCACGGTGACATCATCGTTTTTCATTATCCGCTGAATCCCGCACAGGACTTTGTGAAGCGAGTGGTGGCTTTGCCGGGAGACCGCCTGCGCCTCATCAACAAGCGCGTCTACATCGACGGCGCTCCGGTCCAAGAGCCCTATGTGCAGTACATCACCACGCTACGTAACTATTATCGCGACGACTTCCCGCGCACCGATACTCCCGACTACGGAGTGGATGCGAAGTGGTGGAAAGAGATGCCAAAGCTGGTGGAGAACCATCAGTTGATTATCCCCGAGGGCTACTACTTCGTACTTGGAGACAATCGCGACGACAGCCAGGACAGCCGGTACTGGGGATTCGTGCCGCGCGAAAATATCATCGGGCGGCCGCTCTTGATCTACTGGTCGTCGGGCAATATGGATAACGACCTTCCTGGATCACCCACCGTGGGTGATAGACTTTATCACCTCGCCTACGCGGTAACTCACGTGTTCCAGGTAACGCGCTGGGAACGCACTTTCAGGCGAGTGCGCTAAAAGTTCGTGGTACAACGACGATTTGTATCAGGGTATGCCTTCAGGCATACCGTAACTGCAGGGTTAGGATAGCGCCTTTAGGCGGAGGAGTTTGATTTTCCGAACGGATGCCAAACGTGCCAAAAAAAGAAAAAGAAGAAGTCGTAGACGAAAAACCACGCGAGACCATGGTGGAATTCCTGGCCTCCTTGGCGGGAGTGCTGGTTACTGGACTGTTCATTATTACGTTTGTGCTGCAGGCGTTTGAGATTCCCTCCAGTTCCATGGAGGATACGTTGCTTATCGGCGACCACGTATTCGTCAACCGGGAGCAAATCGCGCCGCCAACGCGTTGGATGGGGCCGCTGATGCCCTATCGAGATATCCGCCGCAATGACATTGTTGTGTTCCTGTCGCCAGAGACACAAGGGTTGTTCGTGGTAAAGCGCATCATGGGCATTCCCGGCGACCGCATTCACCTGCGCGATGGTGTCGTCTACCGCAACGGACAAAAGCTCGATGAACCTTACGTTCGATACAAGGGGGATCCGGCCGATCCCGAGTGCGTCAGATGCCCGTACCGCGTGAACTTCCCGGCGATTCTACCCAGGCCGGTTGACCAACTCGCAGATTACTGGCAACTTTCCCTGCCGGAACATATTCAGGGCGAAGATCTGGTCGTGCCACCGGACAGCTACTTTGCTATGGGCGACAACCGCGACATGAGTTACGACAGCCGTTACTGGGGCTTTATTCCGCGGAAGAATGTGATCGGGCGACCGATGTTCATATACTGGTCGTTCACCACACCCGAGAACCAGTACAAAATGAGCGACTGGGGAGACCGGTTGGGATTCATCGCGCACATCGTCATCCACTTCTTTGATGAAACGCGCTGGTCGCGAACCCTCAAACTGGTACGCTAAGAAGAAACTTTCGAACCGGATACAGAACGTGCCAAGAAAAGAAAAAGAGGAAGTTGTGGACGAAAGACCGCGGGAGACCACGGTGGAATTCCTGGCTTCCCTGGCGGGAGTGCTGGTCACCGGATTGTTCATCATCACGTTTGTGCTGCAGGCGTTTGAGATTCCCTCCGGTTCCATGGAGGACACACTGCTCGTCGGGGACCACCTATTTGTGAACCGGGAGCAATTCGCTCCGCCCACACATTGGATGGGACCGCTGATGCCCTATCGCGACGTCCGCCGCGACGAGATTGCTGTGTTTATGTCTCCAGAGCAGCCGGGTCTTTTCCTGGTAAAACGGATCATAGGGGTTCCTGGCGACCGCATTCACTTGCGCGACGATGTCGTCTACCGCAACGGAGAGAAACTCGACGAACCCTTCGTCCGCCACAATCGGGAGCACAGCCCCTACACGGACAATTTCCCGGCCGTACCGCCAGGAGGATACGTTAGGAACGAAAAATGGGCGGATGAATTGCCTTCCCATATCGAGGGTGGCGATATCGTCGTTCCCTCGGACAGCTACTTTGCCATGGGCGATAACCGCGAGAACAGCTACGATAGCCGCTTCTGGGGCTTTATTCCGCGAAAGAATATGATCGGACGTCCTATGTTCATCTACTGGTCATTTGTTACTCCCGACGACCAGTACGAAATGCGCGGCGCGGGCGACCGGCTGGGGTTCCTGGCCCACATTGTCATTCACTTCTTTGACGAAACGCGCTGGTCGCGAACACTAAGGATCGTGCGGTGAAGTTTCTGAAGTCCAGACGCGGAGTGGCTGCGATCGCGGCTCTCGTTCTGGTCCTGTTTCTGTTCCGGCCGGCCGTTTACAAACTGCGAAGCCGGATTTCCAGTTCCATTGGAAGCGCTTTGGGACGCAAGGTGGCGCTCGACAACGTAAGGGTTCATCTTCTGCCGCGGCCGGGCTTTGACCTGGAGGGGCTCGTCATCTACGACGATCCCGAATTTAGCGCGGAGCCGATGATCCGCGCCCAGGAAGTCTCGGCCGCCATTCGATTGAGTTCGCTGCTCCGCGGGCGGCTTGAGATTGCGACCCTCAGCGCCACCGAACCCAGCATCAACCTGGTGCGCAGCGAGGCAGGCCGCTGGAATCTGGCGAGTCTGCTCGAGCGCAACGCGCAGATTCCCGCGGCTCCGACCGGAAAGCCCGCATCTGAGCGCCGCCCGGCGTTCCCCTATCTGGAAGCCACCGGCGCTCGCATCAATTTCAAGCTGGGGCAGACCAAGAAGTCCTACGCGCTTACGGATGCCGACGTCGCGCTTTGGCAGGATACAGAAAACTCCTGGGGAGCGCGCCTCAAGGCTGAGCCGGTGCGCACGGATTTCAATCTTACCGATACCGGCCTCGTCCAGATCAACGCCACATGGCAGCGCGCTTCGAGCTTGCGGTTGACCCCGGTGCAGATCACCGCACAATGGCAGAAAGGCCAACTCGGACAGATCACGAAGTTACTCAGCGGAAGGGACCGGGGATGGCGTGGCGGAGTAAGCTTCACGGCGAGCCTGTCGGGCACTCCAGAAGCGCTGCGGATCGAGAGTCAAACCGCGATCGAAGCTTTCCGTCGCTACGACATTGTGGGCAGCGAGGACGTGCGCCTGGCAACCGTTTGCTCGGGACAGTACAACACGGTCACCAGCACCCTTGCCGACCTGCTGTGCGAATCGCCCGTGAGCGGAGGGATTGTCCGTCTGCGCGGGACCTTGTCGCTGACCTTGGTCGCAAAGCTCCCCACCTATGATCTGACACTTGAGGCGAATAAAGTGCCGCTGACCTCCCTGGTGCGGTTGCTGCGGCAGGCAAAAAAACAAGTTCCCGGCGATCTCACTGCCAGTGGATTGCTGAATGCGGAGTTCCATGCCATGCGCAGCTTGCCCGCGAACACGCACCACGGCATATCGATGCAATGGACCGGTAACGGCTCGGCGGCCAACGTGCGGTTGTTGTTAATGAGGGGAAATGCAGGGAAAGATGAAGTTGCCTTCGGAACCATCCCATTGGCCCTGACGGCCGGAGATTCGATTGGGGCCAAGACTCATCGCCCGGGGCCACAAGAAAAGGAACGGGAGCCTGTAGAACCTCAGCTGCGGATTGGGCCGGTCGCGCTGACGATGAACACTGCCGTGCCGGTGAACGCCGGCGGGTGGATCTCCGCTACCGGCTATCGTTTCTTTCTGCGCGGAGACATGGAACTGAAGGACCTGTTTCGGCTGGAAGATGTTCTGGGCCTGCCAGTGGCTCACCCGCCGGCGGAAGGCGCAGCCAAACTCGACGTGAGCGTCTCCGGTCTTTGGCAGGGATTTGCCCCTCCCGTTGCACTAGGTACCGCTCAACTGCGCAACGTACGCGCTGAGATGCACGGCCTGAACATACCGATTGAGATTGGCTCAGCGACCCTGTCTCTTGCTCCGGACGCGATGAGAATGGATAAACTTTCCGCTCGCACCGGAAGCACTCACTGGAGTGGCTGGATCTCCGCGCCACGACCTTGCGCTGTTCCAACTTGCGTGTTCCAGGTCGATCTCACCGCCGACCAGCTTTCGACCGGGGATCTCGTGGAATGGTTCACGCCGCATCCCGCCAAACGTGCGTGGTACCGCATCTTGAGTCCCGGCGAACTGCGGGGCGCCTCGCCCATGCTCGCGATTCAGGCGCACGGTACCTTGCATGTCAGCCGGTTCGGAGTAAAGAAGTTGGTCGCCACCGAGATTGCGACGCAAATGGACGTGGATCGAGGCAAGGTCACATTGACGGCTCTGCGCGGACAACTGTTGCAAGGCGCACATCAAGGGAACTGGACGATTGATGTTTCGAATCGTGATGCCTCGACTCAGGGCGCGTCGAGTCAGCCGGTGCGGTATCACGGCGCCGGCACGTTGCACGACATTTCGCTGGTGCAAGTGGGCGCGTTGATGAACGACGATTGGATTACCGGAACGGCCGACGGGAAGTTTGAACTGGAAGGATCCGGAGACAGTTTTCATGATCTGCTGGCGCGCTCTGACGGCAAGGTGCAGTTCGTGATGCGGAACGGCAGTCTGCCACATGTCGAAATTCCAGGATCGCTTGCGCCGTTGCCGGTGCACCGGTTTACCGGGGAGTTGCATCTGAAGAAAGGCGCGTGGGAACTCCCTGCAGGCCGACTGGAATCGCACGACGGCATCTATCAGGTACGCGGACTCGCGTCCTTAGGCAAGGGTTTCGACTTCGTGTTGACACGTGGTGACGAGAAATCGTGGAGTCTCACCGGGACGCTTGCCAAACCGCACGTCACGCCGGTCAATCGAACGGAAGCCAAGCGTGCGAAGGCGGATGCAAAAACCGACAAACCGTAGAGCAAATTGGGTAATGCGACAACTTGCGGACGCTACGGTGTGTAGCCCGCGCCGCGCAACACTTTTCCTGGCAACGCACCGGTCATTTTTCCGTTTTCGATCACGGGCACTCCGTTGACGAGCACGTACTCCATGCCTTCCGACAAGCGGTTGGGATCGTCGAACGTCGCCACGTCGCGCACCGTCTTCGGATCGAACACAACGACATCGGCCCACATCCCCTGCTTCAGCACGCCGCGATCGGTGAGCCGCATGCGCTGGGCGGGCAGCGCCGAGAACTTGCGGATGGCGTCTTCGAGCGTCAGTTTCTTTTCCTCGCGAACATACTTGCGCAGGATGCGCGGGAATGTGCCATAGGCCCGGGGGTGCGGGTGCTCCTCGCCCAGAATGCCTTCGGGCGACGTGCCGGAGGAGTCGTTATCCACAGAAACCCACGGCTGCTGCAAGGCCAGCACTACGTCGGGTTCTGACATGCCGAAGACGCCGCAATCTGTGAACCCCTTGTCTTCGATGAGCAGATCGAACAGCGCGTCCATCGGATCTTTGTTCCAGATCTCAGCGACTTCCGTGAGGCGCTTGCCTTGAAATTTCTTCAGCGCGGGATTCTGAACGATGCCGATCATCACATCCTGCGGGCTGCTGATTTCCTGCCACTCGTTGTCCCAGTCTTTGGAAGGCGTCTCCATGTCTTTGCGAATGCGAGCGCGAGTTGCGGGATCCTTCAGCCGCTCGATCAATTTGGCATCGCCGCCGTCGTGCGCCCACGGTGGCACGAAGGCCGACATGCTGTTGAACCATGCGGTGTAGGCATAAGTATCCGCCGAAATGTCGACGCCTTCAGCGCGCGCCTGGTTGACCCGCGCTACTGCGTCGGGCATGTGTCCCCAGTTGGCCTTGCCCGCCACTTTGAAATGCCATATCTCCACTGGAATGTGGGCCTCGCGCCCGATGCGAACGGTTTCGTCGATCGCTTCCAGAACGCTGTTGCCCTCGTTACGCATATGGGTCGCATAGATTCCACCGAACTTCGAGGCTTCCGAAGCCAACGCAATAATCTCTTCCGTCTTCGCGTAGGGAGCCGGAGCGTACTCCAGCGAAGTCGACACTCCCACAGCACCGTCGCGCATTGCCTCCCGCACCAGAGCTTTCATCTTTTCCAGTTGCTCGGGAGTGGGCTGCACGTCGGCGTCTCCCAGCACCATGCGCCGCACCTGAGTCGCGCCCACGTAGCTGGCGAGATTGATGCCCATGCCTTGTTTTTCGAGGCGCGCGAAATACTGACGGAACGTCCGCCAGTCGGGATTGACCTTGTAATGGGCGTAGCCGGGGCGATCGTTCTTAACGATCGTTTCGTTTAAGGGAGCGGCCGATCCGCCCTCTCCGGTGATCTCGGTGGTGATGCCCTGATAGATCTTCGAAGGCAGGCGCGGATCGACCAGGATTGTCGTTTCCGACTGGCCGAGCATGTCGATGAAGCCGGGAGCGACGACTTTGCCCTTGGCATCAACGGTACGCTTGCGCGCAGCGGCAGAAAGATTGCCGATAGCGGCGATGCGGCCCTCGCGGATTCCAACATCGCCGGAGTACCACGGAGAACCTGTACCGTCCACAATGTGTCCGTTGGTGATGACGAGGTCGAAGGGTAAGTCGGCGGCGAAGGCGAAGGCTGAGAGAATCAGTAAGAGTGCTAGCGTGAGTCGGCAAGTCGCGGTCATGAGTTTCTTTCCTGGTCAGATTTTCCGGTGGCAAGCTCGGTGCCGCGCGGGTGGCCAATCAACAAGCCAAGGATAGTCCAGAGTACGAGCACCAGCCACTCCCATCTGGAAAAATGTCCCGGAACAAATCTCAGAAACTTCATCAGTATCATCGCCAAACCAACCAACGCGCCGAGCAGAGCGATGAAGCGATCAGCGACTCGTGGCCTCATCCACAGATAGGCAGCGCACGCCGCAAGCCATCCGGTGGCGGACGCGACCGACCCGACTTCGGAGATCGGAACCAGAATCGCGGTGCCCATGAACATGCAAGAACCCGTGGCGATGCCAACCCAGATGACTGCCGCCGCCGGCGTCTGATTCCGTGGATGCACGCTGGCCAGCCGTGCATCCACCAGCCCACGGCGTCCCATGGCAAACAACAAGCGGCTGGCGGCGATGAAGTTTCCATTGAAGACCTTGAAAAGCGAAAGCAGCGCCGCACTCAGAATAATGCTCACGATCCAGCGCGAGCCGACGGCGTGTTCGAAGGCGACCGCGGTCATGAAGGGCGCGCCGGTCAACGAACGCCAAGGCGCAACGAAGCCCACTGCCGCGATCACGATGATGTAGAACAGGGCGCCAACGATGATCGCCGCAAAGATGGCGTTTGAGAATCCCTGAGCTCGAAATTGGGGGTTGGCTTCCTCGGCCGCCTTGGTCACCGACTCGAATCCGGTCATGAAGTAAGGAACAATCTGCAGCACCAGCAGAATAGAGACAAACGACGTATGCGTGAACAGCGGCGGAAAATTGGCGGGCGATCCGCGCATGACGCCGACGGCAACGAAGATCACGAACAGCGCAAGCGTGCCAAACGTGGTCCAGTTCTGAAAGGTGGCGCTGAGCCGGACGCCATGATAGTTCACGACCGTGACCAGTGCGGTGAGCGCGAGTCCGATGGCCAGGTGCGGCAAGTACACCGGCTTTCCCGCCACGCGGTATAGCTCGACAGAATCGAGCGCGGGAAAGATGTAGCCGGCGATGCGGCCGGCGGCCACGGCCTCCCACGGACAGACAATAAAGTAGGCGAGGAGCATGATCCATCCGGTGAAAAAACTGACGGGACGCGGGAAGACTTTTGCGGTATAGGCCACCTCGCCCGAGGCGTCAGGCATGGCCATCACCAGCTTGCCGTACACGTAACCGATGGGCAGAAGAAGAATGCCGCCAATCGCGAAACCGAGAATGCCGCCGAGCGGACCGCCGCGCGTCAGCCAATCGTCCATGACGACCAGCCAGCCCACGCCCACCATCGTCCCCCAGCCGAGGGAGAAATAATCGGTGACGCGCAATTTGCGGGCGAGCTGGGTCATCAGGAGGGGAAGCACGCTGCCGAGATTTGCTTGGCGCACAGCCAAGGACGGCTGTCTTTAGGCGTGACCTGGAAAGGTGCGCTCATGGGCGCGAATTATATCGCATCGCGCCCGTTGGGCTTGCTTAGGCGACGGCGAAGCGATGCGGTCGCTCCGGCGACCGCAAGATACAGATCGCTTCTTTGAGAGAAGAAATCTCAAACACCGAGTTCAGACGTGTCGCCTCCAGCATTCTGCGGAAGAAAACCGGCGGATTCACCAGCTTCACCTTCGCGCCCTTCTGTATTGCCCAACGACGCACCAGCAACAGAGTTCCAAGACCGCCCGCATCCAGTTGCTCGACTTCCGAAAGATCAAGCACCAGCACCCGGACACGTTCGAGTTGCTCGATCCGGCGCCGGAACTCGTCGAGCGCTGCCCCGCGCACCATGCGCCCCGAGCAGTTCACGACTGCCACGTCCTGCAAGCATTCGACTTGAAATTTGAGTTCCATATGGTTATTCATATGAACCTGCCTTGACGTCTCTTGATACGGACCGGCCCCGGAAAAAGTTCCACAACCTGCTGTCCTTAAATTGGACGTGGAAAAAGGAGAAAGGTCATCAACTGAAGGCCACTTTAACGGATAGCAAATTCTAAATTTGTTACGAAATTGTAAACAGATTTCAAAATTACAGGCCCGCCTCGATCCGGGACCTAGGGTCGAGAAGGTCGCGCAGCGCATCGCCGATAAAGTTGAACGCGAGGACCGCGAACATCACCGTCACTGCCGGAAAGAGCACTAGATGAGGAGCATCGAACAAGTGCGAGCGGGCGTCGTTCAGCATCGATCCCCAACTCGCGGTGGGCGGCGGGACGCCTAATCCCAGGAAGCTCATCGTCGCTTCGGCTAGCACCGCGCCAGCCATGCCGATGGCCGCCTGCACAATTACGGGCTGAATGATGTTGGGCAGGATGTGCCTGGTAACAATGTGGAAATCTCCGGCGCCGAGCGCTCGCGCAGCTTCGACAAATTCGCGTTCGCGGACGGCTAACACCTGTGCGCGCACCAGGCGGGCATAGCCGACCCACCCTCCCAGTGACAGGGCAAGAACCAGGTTGAAAATGCCAGGGCCGCGGAAGGCCACGAAAGCGATCGCGATGAGAATGCCGGGGAACGAAAGAAACGCATTCATCAGCACGACGTTGACGAAACGGTCGATCGCTCCTCCGTAGTATCCGGCAAGGCTGCCGATGATGAGTCCAAGCAGAAGCGAACATGCCACCACGCTGCTGCCGACGAACAGCGAAATTCGCGCTCCCCAGATCAGGCGGGAGAGGATGTCACGTCCGAGTTCATCGGTGCCGCACCAATGCTGCGCTGAGGGTGTCTGCAGTCGGTTCGGCAACTCGATGTGCGCGGGATCCTGCGGCGCAATCCACGGGGCGAAGATCGCGGCGAACACAAACACGGCTACCAGCACGACTCCCACCGCTGCCAGCGGATTGTGGCGCGCGATGCGGGGGAGCGAGATGGCGAGGGTGGACATGGGCTAGGTTCCCTTATTCAAGGAGCGCTGGAGCAGCACGTAGGCTCCGATGCCCATCCATACCACGTTCAGGGCGGCTGAAGGATAAGCGCCGTTCCAACCGCTATTCACAACAAAGCCGGCGGAGCCGACCACATTCATCCATTGGTATAGCGCCGAGCGACCGTGCAACTTTCCCAGCGATAGAAGCGCGTAGGCCGCCAGGATCAACAACGCGCCGCCCCACCCGACAATCTCCACAAAGTAGTGCATTCAACCCCCATCCGCAAGAACAGCGAACGTAAACTCAAGCAATCCCTAGATCGAAAACAACTCCGGAGTCCCACTTCACTGTCGTATCCTCGGGTTGACCGCCGAGTACAGTAAGTCAGTCAGAAAATTCACCGCAACATAGGTCAACCCAATCGCCAGAATGCATCCCTGCACCAGGTAGTAGTCGCGGTTGGCGATGGCTTGGATCGTCAGGCGTCCGATGCCGGGCCAGGAGAAGATTGTCTCGGTCACGATTGCGCCCGCGAGCAACGCACCGAACTGTAATCCAAGGACGGTCAGGATTGGGATCATGGCATTGCGCAGCGCATGACGATAGACGACCGTGCGCTCGGGCAAGCCTTTGGCGCGGGCGGTACGGATATAGTCTTGGCCCAATTCTTCGAGCATTGACGTCCGCACCATGCGGGTCAGGATCGCGGCTAGCGCTCCGCCCATGGTGATGGCAGGGAGCACGAGATGCGCGAAAGTGCCGGAACCGGAGACGGGGAGCCATCCCAGTTTGACGGCGAAAAATAAGATGAGCACCGGGCCCAAGGCGAAATTTGGAAACGAGAGGCCGAAGAGGCTGACTACGCTCAGGGCGCGGTCGTCCCATTGATTGCGACGCCGGGCCGAGCGCACTCCCGCAGGAATGGCCAACAGAATCGCCACGAACAACGATGCCAGCGTCAGTTGCAAGGTGAAGGGATAGCGCTGGGCTATCAGTTTTGTCACTCCCTGGTTGAAGCGCAGCGACTGGCCCAGATCGCCATGGAGCACGCCTCGCCAGTAATTCAGGTATTGCTTACCTAGCGGGACATCCAGGCCGTACGCGTGCCTTGCCGCCTGAATGTCTCCGGCGGCCGCGCCTTCACCCAGCATCTGCTGGATCGGGTCTCCGGGAACGAAGTGGATCAGAAGGAAAACTGTGGAGACGACCAGCCAGATGACTGGCAGGGTGTAGAGGACGCGGGAGATGATGTAGCGCGGCATGGCGAACTAGTCCCCGACCCGCTGCACGGGAACTGCGGACGCCGCCGACGGGGGCGCCGGCACCATCTCGATCCGAACAGTGGCGATGCGATGGCCGTCCATTCTTTCGACGACAAAACGCCGCCCCTCATAATCGAACGCCTCACCCCCCGTGGGCATCTTTTGCAGGCGCGACAGCAGGAAGCCGGCGAGCGTTTCGTAGCCTTCGTCCTGGGGAAGCATCAGCTCGTATTGGGCTTCGAGGTCGCGGATATTGATGGTTCCGTCGAGGACCAGAGGCGCATTCGCGTCGGTGACTGCCGGCTGCGTGGATGCAACGTCGTATTCATCTTCCAGTTCGCCGACCAGTTGCTCGAGCACGTCTTCCACGCTGATCACCCCGGCCGTGGAGCCGAATTCATCGACCACCACCGCCAGATGCCGTTTGCGCTGCTGGAATTCACCGAGCAGTTCCAGCAAGGACTTGGTTTCCGGCACCACCAGCACATCGTGCATGACCTGGCCGATCTTCATCTGGGAAATGCGCTGGGCGGCGGAAGGATCAGCGCTTTGCCCGAGGCGCAGCCGCGTCCAACGCATCAAGTCCTTGGCGTACAGGACGCCGACAATATGTTCGGGACCGCGCTGCGGATCATAGACCGGAACGCGCGAGTGTTGATCGTCGGCCACCCGCGCCAGGGCTTCGTCCAGGTTCAGGTCAGAGGGCAACGAAAAAATACTGGTCCGCGGCACCATCACTTGACGGGCGGTAATGTTGTCGAGTTCGAGCGCATTGAGCAACATCTCTTCCTGCGCCGGAGAGAGCTGCCCCGAGTGATGGGCGGCGGTTATGATCAGCTTGAGTTCATCGGGGGAGTGAACCGATCCGTGGCGGATCTCGCGGGTTCCGAAGGCGCGCAGAACAAAACCAGCGACGCGGCTCATGCCCAATGTCAATGGATTGGTGATAGTCAGAAAAACATCCATGGGCGCGGCGACGGCGAGGGCGACACTCTCGGCCCGTTGCAGCGCCAGCGACTTGGGGACCAGTTCACCAAGAATTACGTGCAGGCTGGTGATCATGACGAAGGCCACACCGACGGCGATGGCATGAGCGTAGATCAACGCATGCGGCACGCTTCCGATCCAGCCCTCGAACAAGCGCGCCAAAACCGGCTCGCCCAGCCAGCCCAGGGTCAGGCTGGCAACGGTAATGCCCAGTTGCACGCCGTTGACGACGCGGGTGAGTTGCTGGTGAAGTTTGAGGACAGTGCGGGCGCCCACCCGGTGGGCTTCGATCAGCTGCTGGATGCGCGTCTCACGCACGCTGACCAGCGCGAACTCGGCTGCGGCGAAGAAGGCATTGGCCGCCACCAGGAGCAGGATGACGAACACCCGCAGCAGCACGTATGCAATCATGGAGCTCTAATTCTAACATTCCAAAGGGATAATGCCCTGCCTGGTAGTGCTCGGGCGATACCACCGGAATGCGCCGAGGCAAACTGCGGCACCTATCTGATCGGCGCGGCACGGGTACGCCTGGCTCCGCTCGGCTGGACCGCCGGGGCCGTCCTTTGCGTGATTCCCGATCGGTCGCTTTCTTTTTCGTCTGCCGGCGGTCTAAGTACATAGCAAGGCACCCTGATACAAAGCTCGAAGTTTTGAGGAACTATTCCAATGGTTCTTCCGTAACAACAGGTGGGCTGCAGTTCTTAATATTTAGTCTCAGGAGGAGGCGGTCGTGGAAGGCAACGGAAACGGTAACGGCAACGGCAGGAAGAAGCGGCGTAAGCGAATCATCATCTGGAGCTCGATAGCGGCAGCCGTTGTGATCCTGGTGGTTGCTGGTGCGCTGATTGCATCCAGCACCGGGACCAAGATCGATCCCTCGAAGCTTGCCAAAGTCGAAAAAGGTGACTTGGCCAAAAGCGTCGTGGCCACGGGCAAGATCGAGCCCATCACCAAGGTCGAAGTCAAGTCCAAGGCCAGCGGCATCGTAAAAAAGCTCTATGTCGATTACGGCGACAGCGTTAAGAAGGGCCAGGTGCTCGCCGAGCTCGATCGGGACGAGATTCAGGCACGGGTCGATCAGGCGCGGGCGCAACTGGAGGCTTCGAGCGCCAGTTTAAACGGCACGCGCGCCGATCTGGAGCGCGCCAAAGTCGATGCCGAGGGACCCGACGTCCCGCTTCTGAAGCGTGCCTACGAGCGCGCTCAGCGCATGGCAACCGACGGAGTGGTTTCCGCTTCCGCGCTTGACGACGCCGAGAAGAATTACGAGATGGCGCTGAACAAGCAAAATGTTTCCAAAGCGCAGTTGGTGGTTTTGCAGGCCAAGATTGGCCAGGCCCAGGGGCAGATGTCACAGGACCGCGCCAACCTGAAGCAACTGGAAGAGCAGCTGGGGTACACCACGATTGAATCTCCGCTGGATGGAATCGTCTTATCGCGCGATGTGGAGATCGGCGACGCGGTGAGCTCGATTCTGGTGCTGGGTTCCACGGCAACACTCGTAATGACACTGGGCGATACCAGCGAGGTTTACGTGAAAGGCAAAGTGGACGAGAGCGATATCGGCAAGGTTTATCTGGGACAACCCGCCCGGATCAAAGTCGAGTCGTTCAAGGACAAAACCTTCACCGGCAAAGTGACGAAGATCTCTCCCATGGGCGTCGAAAAGGACAACGTCACGACCTTCGAGGTACGCGTCTCGATCAACAACCCCGAAGGCGTTCTCAAGGCTATGATGACCGCCAACGCTGAGATCATTCTTGAAGAGCACAAGAACGTGCTCCAGATCCCGGAAGGCTCGATCATTTACGACAAGGACAAGAATGCCTCGGTCGAAGTGCCGGACACAAAGGCCAAGGAAGGCAAGAAGAAGATTGCCGTCAACATCGGAATATCGAATGGCGCGAAGACTGAGTTGCTGAAAGGGCTGAAGGAAGGCGACCAGGTGGTACTGCAGTAGGGAACAAGGTGTCAGGTCTCAGGTGTCAGGTCTTAGGAAAACCAACCCACCTGACGCCTGAGACCTGACACCAAGACCTGAGAATCTTGTCTACGGAGTCAAATCGCTATGAATAACACTTCTCTGCTTCGCGCTCGCACAACTCGTACGCTGATTTTTGTTCTGGCTACCTCGCTGGCCGGCTTCGCTTCGGTCATCGGAACTTTTGACCGCTCGTTCCAGGTCAATGGCCCCGTGGACCTCGAGGTGCTGACTCGCTCCGGCGACATCACCGTTCGGAATGGCGCTGCCGGAACGGTCTCGATTCACGCCAAGATTCAGTCGAGTAATTCCTGGTTTGGGGGCGACCACAAGGCGGAGGTGCAGGCGTTGCAGAGCAATCCTCCCATACGCCAGAACGGCAACAGCATCCGCATCGACTACGTGAATATCAACAACATTTCCATCGACTACGAAATCACTGTCCCTGAGAACACCGCAATTCGCGCCCATACTGGCAGCGGCGATCAGACAGTCGAAGGACTCAAGGGCAACATCGATCTGGAGAGTGGATCGGGCGACCTGCGACTGGCGCGGCTGACCGGCGAAATGCATTTCCAGACAGGATCGGGGAACGTTCGCGGGCGCGAGCTTTCGGGTCCGGCGAAGATCAAGGCAGGCAGCGGTGACATCGACGTCGAGGAAATGGGTGCGGGCGACGTAGAGATCCGCACCGGATCTGGCAATATAACCGTGAGTGGCATCAATGGCGGATTCCATGCCGAGGCGGGGAGCGGCGATATTCACGGCAAAGGCTTTCCGAAGAATATGTGGAGCATCCGCACCGGCTCGGGAAACGTGAACCTCCAGGTGCCTTCCGACGCCGCTTTTGATGTCGACATCTCTTCGAGTTCCGGAAGCGTTACGCTGGGCCATCCGGTGACTACGACCGTCCAGGGCCGCATTCAGGAGTCGAAGAAGAGTGTGGTGGGCAAGGTGCACGGCGGTGGTCCCGTGGTTTCCGTGCACACCGGTTCGGGCGACGTGCAAGTGGACTAAACTCCCGCCCGGAGAATCGCGATGTCGAACTTCGTCCAGGTCACTCCCTTCATGCATGTAGATGACATTGAGAAGGCACTGGCGTTTTTCAACGATATCCTCGGCTTCGAGACGCTCCTTCGCCAAGAGAATTATGCGTATTTGCATCGCGAGACAGTCGGATTCCGTATCTTGGAACAACGCGGAGCCGACGGCGCCCCGCCAGGCAATCGACGCTTCGCTTACTATATCGATGTTCGTGACGTCGATCGTCTCTACGCTGAACTGAAACCGAAGCTCGACACACTCCCCAAGGGCGACGTCTTCGGGCCGGTGAACCAGCCCTACGGCCAACGTGAGCTGTTAGTGCTAGCGCCCGACGGAAACCTGATCGCATTTGGACACGCCCTTCACGAAAACCGAGGGTAGAGTGGAAGGTCAGGTCGAAATTCAGACTAAGCCACTACAATTACGTGCACCTTGACTCATCCTCATGCCGCGTCCGATACTTCGTTGGGGTTCCTGAAAATCGCCGGCTCAACGAGGTAACGGATTGGAACGCAACGCGATCATCACGCTCACCACTGATTTCGGTCTCAACGATCATTTCATCGGCGCCATGAAGGGGGTCATCCTGGAGATCGCCCCTGAGGCGCAGATCATCGACATCAGCCATGCCGTGCAGCCGTTCGACATTCTGGACGGTGCGCTGACCATTTCGCAGGCCTACTCCTACTTCCCTGCCGGCGCCGTGCACATGGTGATCGTCGATCCGGGCGTGGGGACGGCGCGGCGCCCAATAATCCTGAGCAGCGAGCGCCACCTGTTTGTAGCTCCCGACAACGGCGTGCTTTCTCTGGTCTACGACCGAGAAGAGCGACGTTCGGTTCGGCACGTGACCGCCGAGCACTACTTTTTGCAACCCCGGAGCAACACTTTTCACGCCCGCGACATCTTCTCGCCGGTCGCGGCTTTTCTCGCCAAGGGAATCGAACCCAGCCGGTTCGGCGAAGAGATCACGGACTACGTCCGCTTCGGCGCGCCGCGGCCCAAGCCGGTGGACGAGCGCACCTTACGAGGCGTGGTGCTGAAAGTGGATCGTTTTGGAAATCTCATCACTAACATCACTCCGCAGGATGCGCCTCAACTTTTCGAAGCCACGCCGCCCGCCTTCAAGATCGCGATTGGAACCAAAGCACAGGCAACGCGCATGTGCACAAATTATGCGGAGGGAACTCCGGGCGAGGTCTTCGGCATCCTCGGCAGCATGGGCTTTCTGGAAGTCGCCGCCAACCGGGGATCAGCTTTCCAACTGCTGGGCGCGGGCAAGGGCAGCGAAGTGAATGTGGTGATGGGTTAGCGCATAGCATTTAGCTCAAGAGCAAAACACGAATGTTGCTGGCTCAATGGCTAAATGCTAAGTGCTCTTCTTGGGGTGGACGTAGCGATCCATCTCGGCTGTCCACTTCAGGAAGCGCCACAAGTTGCCGCGCTCCGTCCACAAGAATCCCCAGAATTCCAGGAATCCGATCTGGGTCATTTTGACGCCGGTGTAGGTCTCGATGCGCCACAAAAGATAGGGACTGCGCCAGGGGGCAATCCGGTGGCCGCGAGTGGAGTTCCAAAGAAAGCGCAGCATCTGCCGCATCGGGTTCCAGTATAGCGCCGGGGAGACGGGGCAAGCCCCGTCTCTACCGACGATCAACTATTTATTTTGTAACTTCGACGCTGGCGCGGGTGTTTTCCCATTCCATGCGCAGCGTGCATTTGCTGCCCGCCTGGTCAAACGCGATGGTGAAGTTCTCCACCGGCGCAGCGGTTTTGGAAACACTCATCGGCACACGCACCAAGTCTTCCTTTTCGCCGGGATAGTCAGTTCCCCACTCTCCCGTCTTTTTGCTGATGACGAGTGTCCATGCATCGGCCTTTGGGACGGTGAAGATCGTATAGCTACCCGCCGGCACAGCCTTGCCGCCCACGGTCAGATTCGTATTGCTGACGAACGTGGTCGCCTCATTGGCGCCGGTTCGCCAGATCGCGTCGTACGGCACCAGCGCCTTGTCGCTCGCGGCGCCGAAAATCTTTCGCGCTTTCGCACGCGGACTGGAATAGTCCACCGTGATGGTTTTGCCATCCGAAAACTTGCACGCCGCACTGGCAGGCGGACTGGGCCGCTTGGATTTGTCCTGCGGCATGCTCATTTGCGCCGAAGCGAGAGTCGCAACGGCGAACAGTAATGCTGCAATTAAGGCAAGCTTCTTCATGGTTCCTCCTGAAATGACACTATCCGATCGGCTTTTGGCTCTTAGCTATTGGCTTTTGGCGAAGAGCCAACGGCTAAGAGCTAAGAGCTGCACGTGAATTATACTCACATCCTCACTACAATCTCTCGATGGCCGTCTTCGACGAAAAGCAGGCAGAACTCGAACACTACGAAATCCGCATGGGCGTGCCCCGGGGACGTCTCGCCGTCACCATGGATTTGGTCACCGACGCCATGGCCCTGGTCGGGCAGCACGGCGTCTATTGCCAGAGCCAGCGCTGGCCGGGCAAGCCGGTCATGGATGTGCAGCTCATCCTGAAGAATCTCACCGACGCCAAAGAGTTGATTCAGAGTGTAATGGAGGAACTCAAGCCCAAGGCCTGATCGTAGAGACGCGGCTTGCCGCGGTTCTGTAGAAATGCGAAACCGAAGTCACTTCGGGACCTGCCAGAGAGAAACGGTAAGCGGCGGAAAAGCCTTACAATCCAGCAATGGAGCGCAAGATCTTCTGGATCTCCTTCACCGTGCTCGGGCTCGCTGCCGATTTCATTCTGCCGATCTGGTGGGCCTTGGGCGCGACCCTTCCTATCATGTTCATCTCGTGGTGGGTGGCTTACCGCAGTGGCTGGTTCGAGTAAGCCCTAACTGAACCGTCCTCGTGAGCGAAGTGGCTGCTTTGCGAATCCTCATGCTCCGCTCAGGATGATAAATGGTGAGACTTCTTACGCCAGTGTGTACTTCCCTGCCTCAATCGTCTTCTGCGCAATCTGCTGGCGCAGGGCAATGGTGTTGAACGGTTCGTGCTTGGACAAACGCCGCACGATCGCCAACTGAGTGCGCAGCATGTCGCCTTCGGCTACGTCGGCAATGACTTTCCTGGCCGCCGCTTCGACCTTTTCCAGCGCTTGCGTCACATAGACCCGCGCCATCGCAATGGGCAGCGCCGCCGACGCTTCGCCTTTTTGTTCGGCCATCTTCTGCGCGCGCAGTACGGCCGATTCCATGGCGTAAATCTCGATGGTCATGTCGGCGATCGCACCCATCACTTCCTGCTGGTCTTGAATCGTCATCATATATTTCTGGGTTGCCGATCCGGCAATGAACAGGCCCAGCTTCTTCGCCTGCGCCACCAGTTTGCGCTCCTCCGCCAGTGGACCTTCAAGCTCTTCTACAAGAGACGGACCGCTCAAGACTTCGTCCATCAACTTCTTGATCGCCGGCATCAGCGGCAACTGGCCGCTCATTGCCCGCTTCAGCAGGAATCCGGTGATGATCAGCCGGTTGATCTCGTTCGTGCCCTCAAAGATGCGATTGATGCGGGCATCGCGGTAGGCGCGTTCCGCCGGATACTCCTCTACAAAGCCGTAGCCGGCATAGATTTGCAGTGTCTCGTCGACGACGTAATCGATCATCTCCGAGCCCCAGACTTTGAGGATGGAGCACTCGACCGCATATTCCTCGATGGCTTTGCGCCGTTCCTTGGTTACGACGGCAGCGTCGACACCGGCGGAGTCGATTTCCGAGAGCAACGCGTCCATCATTCCGACCGTGCGATAGACGAGCGACTCGCCGACATAGATCAGCGTGGCCATGTTCGCGATCTTCTCCCGTACCAGCCCAAATTCGCCGATCGTCTTGCCAAACGCCTTGCGCTGCTTGGCGTAGGCCACGGCGCTCTCAATCGAAACCCGGGCTCCGCCCACGCACATGGCGCCGAGTTTGAAACGTCCGATGTTCAGGATATTGAAGGCGATGATGTGCCCCTTGCCAATTTCGCCCAGCAGATTTTCGACCGGCACTTTGCAGTCATTCAGAATGACGGGGCAAGTGGAAGATCCGCGAATGCCCATCTTGTGCTCTTCGGCACCGGTGGAAAATCCCGGAAAAGTTCGTTCGACCAGGAATGCGGAAAATTTCTCGCCGTCAATTTTGGCGAACACCGTGAACAGGTCGGCAAAGCCGGCGTTGGTGATCCACATTTTCTCGCCGTTCAGGATGTAGTGCTTGCCATCCGGCGAAAGCACGGCACGAGCGCGGCAATTGAGCGCGTCGGACCCGGAAGTCGCTTCCGACAAGGCGTACGCGCCCACAGTTTCTCCCGTGGCCAGTTTTGGCAGATATTTCTTCTTCTGTTCTTCGGTTCCAAAATAAACGATGGGCAACATTCCGATGCCGCTATGCGCGCCCCAGGTGGTGCCGAACCCGGCGTACTTGGCGATGTGGTCGGCGATGATGGCGGCGGTAACCTTGTCCATTTCGAGGCCGCCGTAGGCCTCGGGAATCTCCACCCCGCTGAGGCCGAGGTCGCCGGCCTTTTTCAGCAGATCGCGAGAAATCGAGTAGTCCTTGTGCTCGATCTTCTCGGCCTGGGGAAGAATTTCGTTGAGGGTAAATTCTTCCGTCGTTTGCCCAATCATCTGCTGCTGCTCGGAAAAATCTTCCGGGGTGAAGACATCGGCCGTCTGCCGCTCTTCGAGCAGGAAACTGCCGCCGGAAATCTTTGGCTTGGGTATTGCGGTCGTCGCCATTTCACGCCCCTTCTTGAGTAGAAACCGCCATAAAGGCCGAGAAGAGTCAGATCAATCCTTAGAGTTTATGAGAAGTCCCGGCGGGCGTCCACTGAGTTCGCCGAAGCCACGCTCCAGGCGCATTGCAGGCGAATTAGTAATGTTTCGGGATCAATTTAAATCTTCAAGGCTTCCCGCCGCGCACACCCCGCTATGGTCCCGGGAATGAGCGCGCTTTTCTCCGTTCGGACAGTTGCACAGCAGCATTTTGTAACTCAACAGCAAGTCCCTGTAGCGCTGAGCAAGCTCTTCGCATTCTTGCCCGGTTGGATTCTTTGCACAGGTAGTCTTCATTCTTGCTCTGGCACCTTGCAAAGCCCAATACCAGTCGTCCGCTTCGAAAGGGTCGATGTCGCAATAACTGTCCTTGAGGATACAGGCTGTGCCTTTCCATATTTCTCCGCGACCGCACGGCGACACGACGTGGGGAACGGGGGCATGGCTAGCAGATTGGGACGAGTGAGTCGCTTTTGTGCTGGAGGGCGTGCCTCCCGAGCCGCTGCTTGAAGGGCTTACCGGAGTCTTACTCGGGGATGGTTGTTGTGCAAAGACCGCGGATGCAACCAGCAGAATCGAAAACCCAACCGCGTTGGAGAGCCGCACAAAGCGCCTCCTAGCAAAAAGGCTCTACTCGGCACCTATTTTGATGCCACAGCTACCAAAGATAACACTCGTGCCTAGGAATAGTTTTCGAAGATCCCTGCCGCCCCCATCCCGCCGCCCACGCACATCGTCACCATGCCGTAGCGTCCATTGCGGCGTTTCAGTTCGCGGATGATGCTGGCCGTAAGCTTAGCGCCCGTGCATCCCAGCGGATGGCCGAGCGCGATTGCTCCTCCGTTCGGATTCACGCGCTCCATATCAAGCGCGGCTTCTCGAATCACGGCCAGCGACTGCGCTGCGAACGCTTCGTTCAATTCGATCACATCAATGTCTGGGAGTTTCAATCCCGCCAGCTTGAGCACCTTCGGGATGGCAAAGACCGGCCCCAGGCCCATCTCTTCCGGCTTGTATCCAGCGGTCGAGAACGCGACGTAGCGCGCCAGCGGAGCGATGCCCAAGGCTTTCGCCCGCTCGGCCGACATCACTACAGCTGCCGCTGCGCCATCCGACATCTGCGAAGAATTCCCCGCCGTGGTTACGCCCTTCACGTGAAACGCGGCTTTCAGGGCCCCCAGAGCCTCAAGAGAAGTATCGGCGCGCGGTCCTTCGTCTACTTTGAAAGAGATTTCTGTCCGTTTCGGCTTCGACCCGTTCGGAGTCGTAAAGGTAACTGGCACAGTGACGATCTCATCCTCAAATTTGCCTGCCGCAATCGCCGCCAGCGCTTTCTGATGACTGCGCAGCGAAAACTGATCGCACGCTTCGCGCGTGATGCCGAAGCGCGACGCCAACCGCTCCGCCGTCAGGCCCATCGAAAGATACGCGTCCGGATAATGATCCACCAGCCACGGGTTGGGAGAAATCTTATTGCCGCCCATCGGGATCATCGACATCGATTCGGTGCCTCCCGCTACCATCACCTCGGCGCCGCCGCTCATAATGCGCTCGGTCGCCATGGCAATCGCCTGCAAGCCAGAGGAGCAGAACCGATTGATGGTGACTGCCGACACCTCGACCGGCAGGCCCGCGCGCAGCGACGCGATGCGGGCCACGTTCATCCCCTGCTCGGCCTCAGGCATGGCGCAGCCGATGATGACGTCTTCAATTTCTTTGGGATCAAGCTGAGGCACGCGGTCGAGCGCGCCTTTGATGGCAACCGCGGCTAGTTCATCAGGACGCGTAGCCCGCAGTGTACCCTTATACGCGCGCCCCACCGGAGTGCGGACGGAAGAAACCACAACGACTTCACGCATAGAAAACTCCGTTGGTATTGTAGCGCGGGGCGCGACCTGCCCTCATTTACCACGCAGTAAGGGTGTTAAGGTCAGACTAATGCGCCTCCCTCCCCCTGCTTTTTCAATAACTTAGCCCCATAAAATCCCGGAATTCCCCGCTTAACCCCGTTTTTCTCCCTTTCGTTGCCTTCTTCGTGCGTAACGTACACGGTTTCAATAGGATCAGAGTGACCCATTCCACGCATCGAAACTTCTGGGTTTCACAGGTAGGTTTCCCTCGTGGAAAAGTCTATGTACACAAGTTCCCGTAAGCGGGACTGCGGGGACAGTTCTAATCTCCCGAGCTGAGGAAAGCGAGAGCAGAATGCACAAGCCGATTAAATATGTCGAGAAGGCCGTAACGGTTGCCGCCACGGGCGCATGGGCAGTGTTTCAACGCCTGAACCGCATTGCTCCGAATGACGCGCCGATTCCCAAGTGGTCTGAGAAGCCCCTGCTCAAGTCGTGGGAAAAGTCGAAGCCGCCGCTCGGCTGGCCGCGCTCGACTGATTCGCTATGTCCCAAGTGCGTGCCTGAAATTCGGCAGCAGATTCTCGACGGCCACCTGCCAGTCGACGTTCTGATGAACGAAAAAGTCGGCGAGATCAAGGCCCAGATCATCGAACGTGACGGCAAGCTTTGGATGGTCAAGGACTGCGCCAAGCACGGCCACTTCGAAGACCTGATGTCGATTGACACCGAATTCTCGAAGCACCTGGAAGATGTTTTCCCGGGCCGCGATATTCGCGCCCACAAGGACGAGCATCTGCATCACCACGGAACGTCCACGGTGAAGTATGGCCGCGGAGCCGTGCTCACGGTCGATCTCACCAACCGCTGCAACATGATGTGCGATCCCTGCTTCATGGACGCCAACCAGGTAGGATTCGTCCACGAACTGACTTGGGAAGAAATCAAAACCGTGCTCGACAACGCGATCACGGTGAAGCCGAAGCGGCAGATGTCAGTGCAGTTCTCCGGTGGCGAGCCCACGCTTTCGCCGTACTTCCTCGATGCGGTTCGGTACGCCCGCAAAGTTGGATACAACAGCGTGCAGGCGGCAACCAACGGAATTGAATTTGCCAAGAGCTTTGAGTTCTGCCAGCAAGCAGTCGAAGCCGGCATGCGCTACGCCTATCTGCAATTCGACGGAATCGGCAACGCCGCCAACGACCATCGCGCCGTGGGCAACCTGTTCGACGTGAAACTGAAGGCGATCGACAACCTGCATAAAGCCGGCTGCGAAATCGTGCCGGTCATCACCATCATCAACGGCATCAACAATGAGCAGGTCGGAAGAATTATCCAGTTCGCGCTCGACAATCCGAAGAAGATCGGCTTCCTGAGCTTCCAACCGGTTTCCTTCACTGGTCGCGACGAAGCCATTACCGACGAACGCCGCGAGGCGCAGCGCTACACGCTGGCGCACCTGGCGCACGACGTGAAGAATCAGACGGGCTTTGGCGAACCTACCCGCGATTGGTTCCCCATCAGCTTCATGAGCACGTTCTCAGACTGGGCCGATGTTCTGCACTCCCAGGATGCCAACAACGACTGGGGCCAGCTTTCTTGCGGATGCCATCCGAATTGCGGAACCGGCATGGCGATGATGATCGACAAAGAAACGAAAGAAGCGGTGCCGGTTACGGCTTTCCTGAAGGGCGATCAACTGGCTAAGGATATTGCCAAAGTCAACGATGCGGCTCGTTCGAAGTTCTGGACTGCGTTCGGCATGGCCCTTTGTTTGATGAAGAACTACGATCCGTTCCAGTCGCCGACGCACTTCAAGATGATGGATCTACTCAAGAAGTTCGACAAGAACTTCAATGCTACGGGCAGGAACTACGGCAAGGTTGGTCCGGACCGGACGATTGACGACGTGATGAAGCGGCGTCAGGACCGGTGGAATTTCCTGTTCATCGCCGGGATGTGGTTCCAGGACCTGTTTAACTACGACTTCCGGCGCACCGAGCAATGCATCATTCCTTACGCCACGCAGGAAGGAGAGATCAGCTTCTGCGCTTACAACACGGGCGTGGGCTGGCGCAACATCATCGAGAAGATGCACATGACTTCGACCCTCACCAAGTGGTACGAAGAACATGGACGGCATGAGATCTTCGCCGGCGGCAAGAAAGTCAAGATGCAAGACGAGACGCATGCCCTGTATCTGCGCGACGAAATCGTAACCAACGAGGTGCAGCACGATCTCGACAAGCTGGGCATCGCCAAGACAGCGCGCGAAGAAAAGTTGCGGGCTCGCGATAAGAAGGCCGAGAGCAATAAAGTCAAGAACGACGCGGCTTACGATGCGCGCATGGCTCAGCTCTATCGGGAAGTGGTCCTGAAAGAGAAGCCAGCGACGTCGAACGAAGGTGGATTCATTCCGCTCGGCGCGATCACGGCAGCAATTGCTCCGGCAAACGGGAATGTCACCGCGAAAGAGAGTGAAGAAGTTGGCGAGCCGGTAGCGGGAGACTAGTTCTCAGTTCCCGGTTCTCAGTTCTCAGAGGCCGCTCGACCAGAGCGGCCTTTTGTTTTGACTGTGGTTTGCTCGGCTGCCGCGATTCTTCTTGACTTCTGCAAAGCCCCCTATTCGGCGGGCGTGAATTTCAGGCATACGGGCGCGGGGACATGGAGGACCTGTCCGGTGGGGGTTAGTCTTCCGTCGTCGGGGTTGATCCGAAAAACTACGACGTTGTCGGTGTCCTGATTCGCCACGAACAGGAGTTTGCCCGTGGGATCGATCTCGAAGTTGCGTGGAGTCTTGCCTTGGGTGGAGAAGTGATCCACTAACGTTAAAGTGCCGGTGTGGCTATCGATGGAGAAGACGGCTATGGTGTCGTGCCCGCGATTGGAGGCGAAGAGAAACTTGCCGTTGGGATGGACCTTGATTTCGGCGGTGTCGTTGCTTCCGGAGAATCCTTTCGGAAGTGTCGTAATCGTATTCAGCTTATGCAGCACTCCGCGGCTGCCATCGTAAGCTGAATGTGGTGATGCTGGACTGCAATTCATTGACTACGTAGGCGAATTTTCCGTTGGGATGAAAGGCCAAGTGGCGTGGTCCAGTTCCGGGATCGAGCTTGTCATAGGGAGGATCGTTCGCGGTCAGCGATCCGGTTTTTGCGTCGAAGCGGTACACGAGTAACTCGTCCAGGCCTAGATCGACGGCGATGGCAAACCGGTTGTCGGTGGTGGTCTCGATCCAATGCGCGTGCGGGCCCTCCTGGCGTTCTTTGTTGATGCTCGACCCTTGGTGCTGAATGAAAGCGGAGGCTTCGCCTATGCGGTTGTCCGACTGAACCGGGAATACGGCGACGCTTCCTCCGGTGTAGTTGGCCACCAGGGCGTACTTGCCGGCCTTGTCGAATGCGACGTAACAGGGGTCGGCGCCGCGCGATGCGACCTGGTTCAGGAGCGATAACTTGCCGGACTGGTGATCAATGGAGAAGGCGCTCACTGCTCCGCTGCTGGCGCCTTTGTAGGTCTGGACTTCATTCACGGCATACAGGAGGCGTCGGCTCGGGTCGACGGCGAGGAATGAAGGATTGCTGGTTTCCGCCGCTTCGCCAAGCGAAGTAAGCTCCGAGGATGCCGCATCGAAGCGATAGGCGTATATGCCCTTGCTGTCCTTTTCGGTGTAAGTGCCAATATAGAGAAGATACTTGCCTTTCAAAGAATCTTGGGCGGCGGCTACGGTGACCAACGCCAAGAGCAGAAAGAGGTACTGCACGAAGAGGCGGCGAGAGCTTGTCATGTGGATTATCAAAGCGTATTCGAGGGTGGAGTGCAAGGGCGTCTTCGGCGCTCTCACCCGACTCTTGCAAAGAGCGCCAGGAGCGGGGCATCGTTTGGGTCTTGGATGAAGGCTTTGCGGTATGCTTCCGGGATGGCTTCGCGGCGATTACCGGCTGCAGATTCGGCGCTGATTCAGATCGTGGACGCGGCTTTGGCCGATGCTTCGCGCCGGAGCGGCGAGTGGCTGGTGTGTCGTCCGGGATGCACGCAGTGCTGCGTGGGTGTGTTTGCCATCAACCAACTGGACGCGCTCCGGTTGCAACAGGGGCGGGCTCGCCTTGAGGAGACGGATCCGCAGCGGGCACGGCGCGTTCGCGAGCGGGCGCGGGCGCAGATTCGGCGATTGTCTGCGGAGTTTCCTGGTGATGTTAAAACTGGTGAACTCGATGCGGCGGTGTTTGATGAAGGCTCGGAGGCGGAAGAGCGCTTCGCCGCGTTTGCCAACGATGAGCCCTGTCCGGTGCTCGATCCGGAGACGAGACTGTGCGATCTTTACGATGCCAGGCCGATGACATGCCGTACGTTTGGTCCTCCCGTGCGTGCAGAAGGTGGGCTCGGAGTTTGCGAACTTTGTTATCACGGCGCGACTGACGAACAAATTGCCGCTTGTGAGATGGTCGTCGACCCCGACGACCGGGAGTCGAAGTTGCTGGAGAAACTGGAGAAGACGTCAGGTCCGCGCGGGCGGACGATCGTTGCGTTCTGCGTGAAGTGAGTTCACGGACAAAGCCTGCCCGTTTTTCCCCAAAGCCAGCATCGCCGTCACTGCGAACAGTCCGAATAACGTCAGCATGCTCACGCTCCTAATCTTACAGGCTCCAAACATGCTGGGAGACTGCGGTACAATCGCTGGCACTTTCGCAACCAACACTTGCGACTACGTTCACCAGTAACTTCACTGAGGAGGAAATATGAGCCTATCGAAACGGGCTGTCGCGGAATTTATCGGAACCTTCTGGCTGGTGTTTGGGGGATGCGGGGCGGCAGTGCTGGATGCTGCATTTCCGCAGCTGGGCATCGGATTTCTAGGCGTGGCGCTAGCCTTCGGGCTAACCGTGCTTACCATGGCATTCGCCATCGGACACATTTCGGGATGCCATCTGAATCCCGCTGTCTCAGCGGGGCTGGTGGTGGGGAAGCGATTCCCCGCCTCAGAGTTCTTGCCTTACGTGGTGGCCCAAGTGCTTGGCGGAATTGCTGGCGCGGGCACGCTTTATGTCATTGCCAGCGGCAAGGCTGGATTTGACCTGGCCGGTGGCTTTGCTTCGAATGGATACGGGGCGCACTCTCCGGGTGGTTATCCACTGCTCTCGTGCCTGGTGGCGGAAGTAGTGCTGACGTTCTTCTTCTTGATGATCATCATGGGATCGACGGACAAGCGCGCTCCGGCGGGGTTCGCGCCGGTCGCGATCGGTCTCGGACTGACGCTGATTCACCTGATTGGCATTCCGGTGACGAATCTTTCGGTGAACCCGGCACGGAGCACGGGACCCGCGATTTTTGTGGGCGGATGGGCGCTCTCTCAATTGTGGCTGTTCTGGCTGGCTCCAATCGTGGGCGGAGCGCTGGCGGGTGGAGTGTATCGCACCGTGTTCGGGGAATAAGCGCCGGCTGGTTGCGCAACGGTGTAATTAGTCATGCGGTGGAGGGACGGGTGTCTCGCCTGTTCAGCCGGATGGGGAATGGCCGGTTTTCCATCGGCGAGTATGACTCCGTCAAAATCCCAGCATTTGCGGTACCCTCGAATTTTCCGCTTTGGCGGCAAGTCGTGGGCGACGGCGCCCACGCCACACAGGCAATGGCCGAGTCCACGGAAATCCGGGAGGCATCGCTGGGGGAGATTGCCCTGGTGTTTCTGAAACTGGGGACGATTGCCTTCGGCGGGCCGGCGGCGCATCTGGCAATGATGGAAGAAGAATTCGTGCGGCGGCGGAAGTGGATTACCCGAGCCGAATTCCTTGACCGGTTGGCCGCCGCAAATCTCATTCCCGGTCCAAGTTCGACCGAAGTCGCGATTTTTGTGGGGCAACTGAAGCGTGGCTGGCGCGGACTGATCGTGGCGGGGTGTTGCTTCATCATTCCGGCAGCCGTGATTGTGTCGTTGATAGCGTGGACCTATGTGCGTTTTGGATCGCTGCCCAGGGCCGAAGGCGTGCTGTACGCGATCAAGCCGGCCGTGGTCGCAATCGTAATCCAGGCGCTGGGGAATCTGGGACGGACGGGACTGCGGACGATCCTTCTGGCGCTGATTGCAGTGCTAGCCGTGGGGCTGAATGTCCTCGGAGTCAGCCCGGTGCTGGTGCTGGTGCTTGCGGGGGTGATATCGGCGTCGGTTTTGACGATGAGAACCCGGCTGGCGAGCGCAGTTGGGCTTCAACAGGTTGTCGGACTTCCTAAAGTTGTTGCCGGGGCAATGGCGGTTGCGGCTGTGGGCGCGGCTTTTCCGGTCACGCTCTTGCGGCTGTTCTTGTCATTTCTGAAAGTCGGGTCGGTGGTGTTCGGCAGCGGATATGTCTTGCTGGCATTTCTTCAGACCGAGTTTGTGGAACGGCTGCACTGGCTGACGGAGAAGCAGTTGATTGACGCGGTCGCAGTGGGACAGTTTACTCCAGGCCCCCTATTCACGACCGCGACGTTTATCGGGTATGTGGTGGCGGGCTGGTTAGGCGCGGTGGTGGCGACGGTTGGAATCTTTCTCCCGGGGTTCGTGCTGGTAGCGATGAGTGGGCCGCTGCTGCCGAGGTTGCGAAGGTCGCCAGTAGCGGCGGCAGCGCTGGATGGGGTGGTGGCGGGGTCGCTCGCATTGATGGCGGTGGTGACGTGGCAGCTGGGGAGGGCGTCGATGGTGGACTGGACCACACTGGCCATCTTCGCAGCGAGCTTGATCGCGTTGCTCCGGTTTCGGGTGAACTCGGCGTGGGTGGTCGCGGCAGCAGCGGTCGCCGGTTGGGTGATGCGGTAATTGCAGAATTCGGATACGAGGACAGCAATGAGCGAGATGCGGATTCGGACGGCGGAGCGTGGAGACCTGGCGCGAATCACCGAGATCTATAACTACTATGTTCTGAATACCCCGGTGACGTTTGACATTGAGGCCTACACGGTGGAAGGGCGGGAGGCTTGGTTCGGGCAGTTTGGCGTGACGGGGCGGTATCGGCTATTGGTGGCCGAGGAAGATGGGGCGGTGATGGGATACGCGGGGACGACGCGGTTTCGTCCAAAGGCGGCGTATGAGACGACGGTGGAGACGACGATTTATTGTGCGCCGGAGGCGGTGGGAAAAGGCATTGGACGGCGGTTGTATGAGGGGTTGTTTGAAATATTGAAGGGCGAGGACGTACATCGTTGTGTGGCGGGGTATGCTTTGCCGAACGCGGCGAGCGAGGCGCTGCATCGGCGATTCGGATTCAAGGTGGTGGGCGTGTTCAGCGAAAATGGGCGGAAATTAGGAAAGTACTGGGATGTGTGCTGGCTGGAACGGACGGCCTGAGAACCCACGGGGGGCTGGCCGTTATTCTTCGCCCTTTCTGAGGGAGAGGTTAAAATAGATGATTACGGCTACCCTCCCGGTGACGCTGGGAGGGCCGCAGGGTACAAAGCCGTGGAACCTGTAGACAATCTCGAAGGAGGTCGGGCGCGGATGTCGCTTGATGCCAACTCGCCGGCTCCGCCCAGCGTTTCGCCGCCCCGTCGTCCGCGGCCTTCGTCTCCCGTTTACTGGCGGGTAGAGGGAAGCCTGCTGGAACTGACCACGGTACGTCCAATCGCGTTTTTTACCTGGAACAGTCAGACCTACATCGCGCGGGCAGCGCGCCGATTTCTGGTGCTTTTGATGGCCTTGCTGCGGCCATTTCTGTATGCGGCGAACCGCATCGCCGCGACTCGGATTGTTCATGCCGTGCTGCGCGGGATTACCCGCGACCGGCTCGATCTTCTGGGTGAAGAGGAATTCGAATACAAGCTGAAGCCGCTGCTTAAAGTAGAAGGCGTGCGCCACCTGAAGGCCCTGCAGGCCACAGGCGCGGACGTGGTGCTGGTGAGCCAGGGACTGGAGCATGTGATGCGGCCGCTGGCGCGGCATCTGGGAGTGCAGTGGATGATTGCCAACCGCCTCGACTTCCGCGATGGAGTTGCCACGGGACGGTTGCTGAGTCCGGTGATCCGGCCGCGGGGATTGTTTGCGCGCATTCGCGAAGCGGGGCCGGATGGGCAGCAGAGTCCGGCGCGATGGGTGCGCGCTCTCGGCTTGCGCGGTCCGAAAGCTCTGGGTTCGGCGATTGTGCCGGCGGTGCGGGTGGAAGCGCCGCGGGTTCGCCCGATTGTGTATTTCGACGAAAAGCGGTATCCCGCGCAGTTTTCGGTCCGCAAGGTGCTGACTGGAAAGCGCGTGCTGCTGATCGGCGTCACCGGATTTATCGGCAAGGTGTGGTTGGCGAATACCTTGATGGACCTGCGCGAAATCGGGAAACTCTATCTGTTGATCCGGCGGCAGAAGTCGAGTCCGGCACAAAAGCGCTTCGAGAAGCTGATGGAAGAATCGCCGGTCTTCGATCCTTTGTTTGAGAAATACGGCGACCAACTCGGTGCCTTGCTGGCGGACAAGATCGAGGTGGTGGAGGGCGACGTTTCGCAGCCTGGCATGGGACTGGATGCTGAGACGGCCGCGCGTCTGCGCAAGGACCTCGATCTGATCATCAACAGCTCGGGGTTGACGGACTTCAATCCGGATCTGCGGGACGCTCTGGCGGTGAATGTGGATTCGACGTATCACCTGATCGAATTCATTCGAGGGTCGGATCGCGCGGCGTTGCTGCATCTTTCGACTTGCTATGTGGCGGGACAGCGCGATGGGCGCGTGAGCGAGCGGGTGCATCAGAATTACACGCCGTTGCACTTGAAGGACTTCGATGCGGAAAAGGAGTGGTATCGCCTGCATGATCTGGTGGAGTCGGCGGAAGCGCGGGTGGAGGGACCGGAAGTCACCGAAGAACTGAAGAGGCAGGCGCTGGGGAAAGAGCATGCGGCGAAGGGGTTGAGCGGACAGGCACTGGAGAATCAGATCCGCAAGAACCGGGTTCGCTGGCTGAAGAATTATCTAACGGAAGAAGCCACCCGCCGCGCCCAGGAACTGGGCTGGCCAAATACGTACACGTTCACCAAGAGCCTGGCGGAATCACTGATTGCTAAACATGGCTCGGGACTGCCGATTGCCATTGTGCGTCCGTCCATTGTCGAGACCTCGGTCGAGAAGCCGTTTCGCGGGTGGAATGAGGGCATCAATACTTCGGCGTCGCTGTCGTATCTGCTGGGCACGGCATTCCGGCAACTGCCCTCGAACGAACGCAAGCGGCTGGATATTATTCCGGTGGATGCGGTGTGCGCCGGGATGACTCTGATCGGCGCGGCGCTGGTGGAGCGGCGGCACGATCCGCTGTATCAACTGGCGACGTCGGTCACCAATCCCTGCGACATGGGGCGGTCGATTGAATTGACGAGCCTGGGACACCGGCGCCACTACCGGGCGCAGGAAGGCCTGGAGTACTGGCTGCGCTTGCGCATGGATGCGATTCCGGTTTCGAAGCAGCGTTACAACCGCATGTCGGCGCCGGCGCAGAAGATGATTATCCAGTCGATTCAGCGGGTGATGTCTCCGCTGCCCTCTGCGATGAAGAAGCCGCTGGCGAAGACGGAGCGCAACCTCGAACGTGTGGAAAAATTAGTCGGCTTGTTCGAGCCGTTCATTCTGCATAACGAGCATGATTTTGTCGCGGACAATGTGGAGAAGTTGTCGCAGGCTCTCGCGCCCGAAGAAAAAGAAATCTTCGGATATAACACGGCAGGGCTCGATTGGTGGGAGTATTGGATCGACATTCATATTCCGGCATTGCGGCGGTGGACGTATCCGCTGATTGAAGGGCGTTCGCTGGAAGCGCGCGCGCCGCGTGTGTTGCGGATGCCGCCTTCGGCGGCGTCAACCACCACGGAAAATGGCGATGCCGTAAAGACGGGGACAAACGGAGCAACGTGGCAATATTCCTGACCGGTGGGACCGGGTACATCGGGGCGCATGTGGCCGCGAACCTGCTCGGGCAGCACGACGCGACCTTGAACCTGCTGGTGCGCGGCCGCGATCCGCGGGATGCGGAACTGCGGCTTTGGCAGGCCTTGCAACTGCACCTGCCGTTTCCAACATTCTACGAATACCTGCAGGCGAAGATACGGATCTTTCGTGGCGATCTTACCTCCCCGCAGTTTGGGCTGGCGCCGGACGACTACGACCGGCTTGTGCACACTACCGATTCGGTGATCCACTGCGCGGCTTCGCTGAATCGGAAGTCGGAAAAGAGTTGTTTGAATGTAAATCTGCGCGGCACGCTTGAGGTGGTGCAGTTGGCCCGGCAATCGCAGTACTATCACGGGCTGCGTCGGTTCTCGAACGTGAGCACGGTGGCAGTGGCGGGAAAGCGCAGCCACGAAGTTATTCTGGAAGACCGGTCGATTGAATGGGAACGTTCGGATTACGATCCTTATGCGCGAACCAAGAAGTTCTGCGAGTACATGGTGCGCGAGTTGCTTCCCGACGTGCCACTGACAATATTCCGGCCGAGTATCGTACTGGGAGACAGCCGCTATCCGCAGACGACGCAGTTCGATATGGTGCGGTCGTTCGTTTTCCTGGCGGGGTTGCCGGTGCTGCCGTTTCGTCCACATGACAAGATCGACATTGTGAATGTGGATTTCGTGGCCGATGCGATTTCAGCCTTGCACATGAAGGCGAACCCCGAGCACGACACCTATCATCTTTCTTCGGGCAACGATTCCCAGTCGTTTGAGGAATTGACCAGGGCGCTGGCCGCCGAGCAAAACCTGCGCGGGCCGCTGTTTTTGCCAATTCTGGAAAAGCCATTTGGCTCCGTCGTCAGCACGCTGGCAAACCGCAAAGGAGCGGTGGGGCGCGGAGCCGCGCTGATGAAGGTCTTTCTGCCTTACCTGACTTGGAATACGGTGTTCGACAATACGCGGGTCACGACGGAAATGGGCCGCAAGCCGGTGCCGTTTTCGCAATACAGCTTTCCTCTGCTCCGATTCAGCCGCGAGCACAAGTTTGAATATCCATATCAACCCTGGCCCGAGAGCACTAGGGCCGGAGGACCTGCCGCATGATGGACTTCGTTCTGGAAGCATGGGTATCGAGCATCATCGAGGGCAAGAAGATTCAGTGGATGATGGGTAAGCGGGAACCGTGGCAGCCGGGCGAAAAGCTTAAGCTGTTGTTTGCCGGTTACAACGGGACGCGCAACACGGGTTCAGATGTACGAGTGGAAGAGATGTTGCGGCAGATTCGGCGGATACTTGGACCGGAAAATGTCGACCTGACCATGATGACGTTTAATTTTGACCGGTCCCGCGGATATTTCGACGGCACGTCGCAGGTGCGGCTGCCCGATATTTTTCCGCCGTTCCTGGCGAATGAAGTACCAAAGCATCATGGAGTGGTGGCGTGTGAAGGTTCGATGTTCAAATCGAAATTCGCCAATGCGCTGGCGACCATGATGATCGGGTCGCTGGGCATTGCGGCGGCGGAAAACAAGTTGTCGGTCGGCTACGGCGCCGAGGCGGGACAGATGGATCCGCTGGTGGCGAAAATGTGCCGTCGTTATTGCAAGAACTCGCTGGTGATCACGCGCAATAACGAGTCGCGGAACATTCTGCGCGAACTGGGCGTGCCGACGGAACTGGGCACGGACACAGCATGGACGTTTGAGCCGATGGGCGCGGACTATGGGCAGAAAGCGCTGCGCGATGTGGGCTGGGATGGAAAGACTCCGGTGCTGGCGGTGTGTCCGATTAATCCGTTTGAGTGGCCAGTGAAAGCTTCGGTGGCAAAGGCCGCGCTGCACAGTCTGACCGGCGCTTACAAAGAGAGCCATTACCGCGGGCCGTACTTTCATAATGCTGGACCAGCGGCGGATCGAGCCTACGAACATTATCTGAGTTCAATCGCGAAAGCGGTGGCCGCGTTTCGTCAGAAGAGAAATGTGTTTGTGATCATGGCGGCGACCGAACGCATGGATGCCCGGCCTTGCCGCCGTATCTCGGAGAAGCTGGGCGGAGTTCCGGTGCTGACTTCGGACGACTACAACATGTACCAAATGGTGAGTATTCTGCGGGTTTGCCGCTTGATGGTGTCTTCGCGCTATCACGGGATTGTGACTTCGATGCCGGCGCTGGTGGCATCGGCGGGGATCACGATGGATGAGCGCATCCGGAACCTGATGAACGAGCGCGGGCATTCGGAGTTGCTGATGAATGTGGATGATCCGGACCTGGAAGCGCGGACTCTGACGGCGCTCGAGATTCTGGATCGCGACGGAGAACGGATTGCCGACGGGATCGCGCGCACGGTGGTAAGAAATTTGAAATTGATGGCGCGCATGGGCGTGTATTTCGAGGAAGAGGTGCAGCGGCGGTATCCCGAGTTTCCCACTCGCCGCGGCGAATGGAGCTGGGAAGATTATCTGCCGCCGATGAGCGACGGGTTGAAGCAACTGGTTGCGGCGTATGGGTAGGGATTGTGGCAGTTACCTTCGCTTCAGTCGATATCGGACAATTCTGGTCGACCAGAATCACATGACATTTCTTGAGCAAATTCTTGCCAGCCTGGAGCGCAGCGGTGATGCCGTTGGGCTGCAGGAACTCCGCGATGGGCAGATGGTCCCTCTCACCGCGCGACAGTTGGTGGCTCAAGTGCAGGTGGCGCGGGCATATCTGCGGCGGTTGCGGCTGAAGAAGGGCGACCGGTGCGCGCTGCTGGCGCAGAACTCGATACAGTGGGTGGCCATGGATCTGGCCATCATGGCCGAGGGGCTGACGGTGGTGCCGTTGTATGCGCGGCAGGCGCCCGCCGAACTCGTCGCGATGATGAAAGATTGCTGGCCGGCGGTGATTGCCTGCGGCGAGAAGTCGCTGGGCGACGCGATCGTGGAGGCATGGCCGGAGGCGCCGCCGCATTTCTGCTTCGACAATGTCTTCACGGCAGGGCGCGAACCGGTGGAGAGTCCGGCGCTGGCAGTTGCGGAGCAGGATGTGGTGACGATCATCTACACCTCGGGCACCTCGGGCCTGGCGAAGGGTGTGATGTTGAACGCGGGCAACGTCGGGCACATGTTAGGCTGCACTTCGGGGCGACTGGATCAGCTGATGAAAAAGCGGCCTGGACAGGACTCTGTGTTTCATTACCTGCCGCTTTGCTTTGCGGGCTCGTGGATTATGATGCTGACCTGCCTGCTGCGCGGCAGCAAACTGACGCTGAACACGGATCTGGGGAAGATTGCGGCGGAGATGCGGCTGGCCTCGCCGGATTATTTCCTGAATGTTCCCGCGCTTCTTGAGCGAATGCGCAAAGCCGTCGACGAGCAGCTTTGGAAGACCGGCGGGCTTGCACTGAAGATGTACACCAAGGCAAAAGGTGCGTGGGTGCGGCAGCAGGAGGGGAAAGTGCGTGCCGGGGACGGGCTTTGGCTCGGCCTGGCAAACCGGCTCGTGTTTCCTACCATCCGCAGAAAGATGATCGGCGGCAAACTGCGCGCCCTGATTTGCGGCTCCGCGCCGTTAAGTGTGGAGACGCAGTTGTTCTTTATGATGCTCGGTATCCCCGTGTTGCAGGTGTACGGACTGACCGAGACAACGGCGATCTGCACCATGGATGATCCGGATGCGCCGGTCGTTCCGGGGCGCGCGGGACCGGCCATTGCAGGCGTCGAGATGAAGGTTGCAGAGAATACCGAAATCGTGGTGCGCGGGCCGAACATTTTTCCCGGATACTGGAATCGTCCCGAGGAGTCAGCGAAGGCGCTGCGCGACGGCTGGTTTCACACTGGCGATCAGGGCGAAGCGGATGCGAACGGCAACTGGAAGATTGTCGGACGCATCAAGAACCTGATTATTCTTGGGTCAGGGCATAACATTGCTCCGGAGCCGATTGAGGATAAAATTCTCGAAGAGTTGCCGGGTGCGATTCAGGTGGTGCTGGTGGGCAATGCGCGTGGGTATCTGGCTGCACTGGTCACAGGCAAGGTGAACCAGGAGAGAATTCAGGCGGCGCTTGACCTTGTGAATCTGGGACTGCCGCATTACAAGCAGGTGCGGGCATTTCATCTGGTGGAGGAAGCGTTCACCATCGAGAGTGGACTGCTGACGGCGAACGGCAAGCTAAAGCGCGATTTGATTGCGGAGCGGTTTCGCAACGAAATTGACGCGATGTATGAGTCCTCGAAGAACCAGGCGGCGAAGACGGCATGAACGGCTTCAAAGGACAGACGCTTTCGTGGCAAACGGTGAATGGGGCAATTGAGCTTGCCTTGCATCGCGATCCTTGCAACGAGATCGGGTCACTCACGCTGGAAGAATTGGAGAAGTTTGCGGCGGTCCTGCCCGGACTGGCGAATGAAGCGCATGCGCTCATCATCCATTCGACGTTGAAGGCCGGGTTTTCGGCGGGCGCGGATTTGCGCGAGTTGTTTCAGCGCGGGCAAGAGATGGAGAAGGCCGCGGCCCTGCACGGAGTGCGGGAGTTTCTGGAGCGGATTCACTCCGTGATGAACGCCCTCGACGCGGCGCCGCTGACGACGATCGCGGCAGTGCACGGCGTCACCTTTGGCGGCGGATTCGAACTGGCGCTGGTTTGCGACATTATTATTGCGGACCGCATGGCCCGATTTTGCTTCCCGGAACTGCGGCTCGGACTGATTCCAGGATTTGGCGGGATTCCGCGTCTGAAGCGCGATTTGGGTAATGCGGTGGTGCGCGATCTGCTGCTCACCGGGCGCAGCTTCAATGTGATGAAGGCGCAGCAAATTGGGTTGGTCAGCCAGATTGCCGCTGAGGGCGAGGCGCTGCGAGTGGCGCGCGCCACTGCCAGCCAAGTCGGAAAATTTGACAAGCGGACGGCAGCAGCAGCGAAGGAGTTTATGAAACCGATCCCGTATGCCGAACTGAAGCGCGAGGTTGATATTTTCTGCGACCTTTATTCGCGTCCGGCTGTCGAAGAAGGGCTGCGCAAGTTCGTGGAAAACGAGGGAGTACAGCCGTATTTGCCATAATTCGTAATTTCGAAGGACGTCACGTTATGTCTGCGCCCACTGCCGATCACACGCTCGACGAGATTCTGAAACTTGCAGCATTGCACTTTAAGGTACCGAGGGAAAAGCTCACACCCGACGACGATTTTTTCAAAACCCTGGGCATTGACAGCTTGCAGGCGCTCGATCTGCTGACCCGACTGGAGCATCACTTCTCGATCGAGTTGCCGGATTATGAACTGCAAGGAGTATCGGATTTTCGGACGCTGGCGAATCGGATACAGGCACGGCTTTAAACCATGCGAATAGTGGTTAGTGAATAGTGAATCGTGGTTCCATATCGGCAGCCAGCAGCTATCCACTATTCACTACGCACTATCCACTTCCTTTGGTTTACGTTCTGGTAAACTCGTGCTTCTCTCCACGTTTCCGTGTTGAGATAAGAACTCTAGATGCTTGATCTCCGCCAATATGCCAGCCTGGGTGCAGCGCTCAAGGATGCGCTGGAGCGTTGGCCCAATGAAACCTGCCTGATTGAAGCCGATCGCGACCGCGAAAAAATGCGGCTTACTTACTCTGACTTCAAAGAAATGGCGCGGCCTTTGTGCCGGGCGCTTGCGGATGCCGATTTCAAGGCGGGGGACCGCGCGGCGATCATCATGACCAATCAGTCGAAGTGGCTGATTTCGGCTTATTCGATTTTCTTTTGTGGCGGCGTGCTGGTTCCACTGGATTACAAATTGAGCGCTGCCGAACATTTGCAACTGCTCGCCCATTCGAAGGCGCGGTTTCTGGTTGTCGAATACTACTTGTGGCGGGCGATTACGCAATCACAGGAGTTCACGAAACTTACGGTTGCGATTGTGCTGGTAACGGAGGCGCCGGCGGGAGCGGACTTACGCGGCGCTTACCGCTGGGAAGAGTTCCGGCGCAAAGGGGACCCGCCGTTCGTGGCCCGGCAACGGGAGGACACCGCCTGCATCGTGTATTCGTCGGGTACGGGCGGGCGTCCCAAGGGGTGCGTGCTCACGCACGACGCCTATCTGGAGCAGTGCACTTCGCTGACGGCTTGGTATCCCTTTTGGCCGGGTGTGCGCTATTTGAGTATCCTGCCCACGAATCATGCGATTGATTTCATGGTGGGATTTATCGGGCCGTTTGTGTGCGGAGCTTGCGTCGTCCATCTGCGGACGCTGCGTCCGGAATTTGTGCGCGATGCATTTGTTCGCTATCGCATCACCTATGTGAGCCTGGTGCCGATGGTGCTGAAGAATCTGGAGCGCGGTCTGCGCGCCAAGTTTGATGAACTCAAGCCTGGCCAGCGGTGGATGCTCGACCGGTTGATCGGGTTGAACAAAATGCTGACGCGAAGGCGTCCGCACGTGAGTCTCAGCCGGCGTCTGCTGCCGCAGGTGCACAAGGCGTTTGGCGGAGAACTGCTGGCACTGATCGTTGGCGGTGCGTTTACCGATCCTGCGACGTTGCAGTTTTTCTACGATCTGGGAATTCCGGTAACTTGCGGATACGGGCTGACCGAAGCTTGCACGGCCGTGACGCTCAACGACCTGAAACCATTTCGCGCCGATACGGTGGGCAAGCCGCTGCCTGGGACCGAGGTGCGCGTGTTGAATCCGGATGGCGATGGGATCGGGGAAGTCGCGGTGCGGAGCCGAGCGGTCATGTCGCACTATCTGGATGATCCGGAACAGACGGCGCAGTCGATCGTCGAAGGCTGGCTGCTGACGGGCGATCTGGGGCGCTTCGATGCGGGCGGACACGGCCACCTGCAGCTCGTTGGGCGCAAGAAGAATATGATCGTCACCGCAGGCGGGAAGAATATTTATCCCGAGGATATCGAGGCGGTGTTTGACGGCCTGCCGGTGAAGGAATTCTGCGTGTTTGCGGCGAATTACTTGTGGCCGCAAAAGACGCTGGGTGACGAAATGCTGGCGCTGGTGGTCCGACTGGAACAGAACCAGGTATTCAACGAAATGTTACGAGAGGAGATCGTAGCGCGGAACCGGCGGTTGGCCGACTTCAAGCGGGTGGGTGGGTACCTGGTGTGGGAGAAGGATTTTCCGCGAACGGTGTCGCTGAAGGTCAAGCGGGGAGAATTGGCGGTGGAGATTGGGACGGGGGCGGCGCGGGCGGAAGTCGTGGAGATTTAGGCAAAGCGTCCACCACGGAGACACAGAGACACGGAGAAAAGTTTGGTCAAGTTCTCAGATTTCAAGAATGCGAATTTGCCCGCAATGGCACACCTTGCGCCTGAGACCTGAGACCTGCGACCTGAGGCCCGACTTGTGAACGAGACTTTTCTTGCCATTATCAATCCGGCGGCGGGGGGCGGGCGGGGCGGCGAACGGGTGGGGCCGGCGCTTGATCGCTTGCGGGCGGCGGGGATTGTGCTGGAGACGGCGGAGACGAGTGTGGCTGGCGATGCCACTCGGATTGCCCGCGAGGCGTATGGGCGCGGCTATCGGAAGTTTCTGGCCGTGGGTGGGGACGGGACTTCCTATGAGATCGTGAACGGACTGTTTCCGGAATCGCTGGCAGCAGAAGCGGGTAAGTCAGAAGATGCAGTTGCGACGCTGGGATTCCTCCCTCTGGGCACCGGCAATTCGTTCCTGCGCGATTTCGAGGATTTGGCTTCCGGCAAGAGTGGCTTGGAACATGCGATGCAGGCGTTGGAGGCACGGCGTTCTCGGCCTTGCGATGTTATGCGGCTGACGCACAAAGACGGAGCCCTCTATTACACGAATCTGCTGAGCATGGGCTTTGCGGCGGACGTGGCGGCGCTGCGGCATCGGCGGTTCTTGAGTCTGGGGCAAGCAGGATATCTGCTGTCGATTTTTCTATGTTTGGCGCGGCTTGATCGGCGCCCGTTTCCAGCGCGGTTCGACGGTCAGCAAGAGTATGACGGGCGGCGCTGCTTGTTCCTGACGTTTAACAACAGCAAGTTCACGGGCGGCACGATGATGATTGCGCCCGACGCCGTTACCGATGACGGATTGATCGAGTACGTACGCTGGGGGCCGATTGGGCGGGTGGGGCTGATCTGGAATCTGGCAACACTCTATGATGGCACGCACACCCGGCATCCGCTGGCTGAGCGGCATGCAGTTCGGAGGGTCGAGTTTCAACTCAGCGGACCAGTAGATGTCATGGTGGACGGCGAGGTGCTGAGGCTGCAGTGCCGCTCGATTGAAGTACTGCCCGCGGCGCTCCGGGTCGTGGTTTAAAGAGTCGCACCACTGTAGAGACGGGGCTTGCCGCGTCTCTACTCAAATAGTCGTGATATAAGAAATCCATGTCGCAAGAGCGAAGAGAACGGCAAAAGGAAAAGCTGGGAATCGAAACGAGTGCGGCCCGGAAATGGCGGCGCACGACGATCTATGCCGTGCTGATCGTGGCGGCACTGGGGCTGGCCTACTATGTCGTCCACCGCATGCAGCACAAGCATGATGCGTTCGCGCGCTGCCTGACCGAGCGCGGCGTGAAGATGTATGGGGCCTGGTGGTGTCCGCATTGCATTGAGCAGAAGGAAGTGTTCGGCGCGTCGTTCGAGTACACTCCTTATGTCGAGTGCGGCATCAAAGGCGACACGCACATGCAGGCGCAGGTCTGCAAAGACGAAAACGTCAAGCATTATCCCACCTGGCAGTTTCCGCCCACAGGCGAACGAGTGGAACGCGTTTTCACTCTGCAAGAACTGAGCGACCGGACGGGGTGCCCGCTGCCGTGACCGGGTTGACGAAACATCTAATGACGCTGGTCGCGATTCTGGCAGTCTGCGGGATTGTGGTGTCGTCGGTGTCGTTGCAGCATCATTACGCGACTTCAAAGACGGCGTATTGCGATATCGGGGAGACGTTCAATTGCGACATCGTGAACCGGAGCGAATACTCGTCGATCTTCGGAATTCCGGTTGCTCTGATTGGAATGCTGGGGTACGCCGCACTGGCCGGGCTGGCCACGGTGTATCGCCAGCGGCGCGAGACTCCAACCATGCTGTTCGGCGCTGCCGCCGTGGGTCTGGCGTTTGCTTTGTACCTGACCTACATTGAAGGGCGGGTGCTGGGCGTCTGGTGCATTTTGTGTTTGAGTTCGCTGGCATTGATCACGACGACGACGATGTTAGCGGCGGTGATTTGGTGGAAGCGAGACAGTACCCAATAGCCGCGTGGAGCCGCTGGCGTTTCGCGATGGGTTATCATGGTCGTTCTCCTTCTCAGAGATTTTCTAATTCAGGAGTGTTTATGAATTTTCGCGGGTTGGTGGCGTGGTGTGTTCTGGTCGCAGCATTCGGAATTTCGGCGGCGGCCCAGCCGTATAACGAAGCGCAGTTCAAGGGCATGAAGTGGCGCGACATCGGGCCATATCGCGGCGGCCGCGTGCTGGCGGTGACGGGAATTCCGGGCAATCCCTTCACTTACTACTTCGGCGGCGTCGCTGGAGGTGTGTGGCGCACCACCGATGGCGGCGGGAGCTGGCAGCCGATTTCAGACAAGGGCGTGATCTCTTCGATCGGCGCGATTGCTGTGTCGGAATCCAATCCGAACGTGATTTATGTAGGCACGGGCGAGGCTTGCCTGCGCGGCGATATTTCGTATGGCGATGGAGTTTACAAGACGACCGATGGCGGCAAGACCTGGCAGAACATCGGATTGAAAAATACAGAGCACATCGCGCGGGTCTGGATCGATCCCCACAACTCTGATCATGTGCTCGTCGCTGCGCTCGGTCACGCGTACGGACCGAATCCGGATCGCGGCATTTATCGCACCACCGACGGCGGCAAGACCTGGGACAAGGTTCTTTACAAGGACGATAAGTCAGGCGGCATCGATCTGGCTGTCGATCCGCACAATTCCAACGTGGTGTTCGCCGCTCTTTACCAGATCCGGCGCACGCCGTGGAGCATGGAGAGCGGCGGTCCGGGCAGCGGATTATACCGCTCGACCGACGGTGGAAGTTCCTGGAAGCATCTCGAGGGCAAGGGCCTGCCGGAGGGAATTTTGGGGCGCATCGGGATCAGCGTTTCAGGCGCGGACTCGAATCGCGTGTACGCGCTCATCGAATCGAAAGAAAGCGGGCTGTATCGTTCCGACGACGGTGGAGACACGTGGTCCCGCGTCAACGACGACCAGCGGCTGACGCAGCGCGCATGGTATTTCACGCATATTTTTGCCGACCCGAAGAGCGCGGACACGGTCTATATGCTGAACACCGGCGCTTTCCGCTCGATCGATGGCGGCAAAACGCTGACTCTTCTGCCCGCGCCCCACGGCGACCATCACGGCTTCTGGATCGATCCGCAGAATCCGAATCGAATGATCAACGGAAACGACGGCGGGGCCTCAATCTCGGTCGATGGCGGCCAGAATTGGTCCACGGAGTACAACCAGCCGACGGCGCAGTTCTACCACGTCGCAGCAGACAACGAGTTTCTCTACAACGTATACGGCGCGCAGCAGGACAATTCGACCGTGGGCATCGCCAGCCGCACCGACGAAGGCTATATCGGGCGCCAGCACTGGTTTGATGCGGGTGGCGGAGAGAGCGGCTACCTTGCACCCGATCCACGGGACGCCAACATAATCTACGCGGGTTCGGGCGGCGGCATGGTCACCCGCCTCGATCGCCGCAGCAATCAGGAGCAGGACATCACGGTTTGGCCCGAGGATACTTCGGGCCACGGCGTTGGCGATCTGAAGTATCGCCTGGGGTGGACGCAGCCGATCGTGATTTCGCCTCACGATCCCAATGTGATCTACACCACCGCCGAGCAAGTCTTCAAGACTACCGACGAAGGCAAGAGTTGGACGGCAATCAGTCCCGATCTGACACGCAACGACAAGAGCAAGCAGGTTTCATCCGGCGGACCACTGACCAAGGACAACACCTCCGTCGAGTTCTACGATACCGTGTTTACCGTCGCGGAATCGCCCGTGCAGAAAGATCTGTTGTGGGCGGGAACCGACGATGGCTTGATTCACCTTTCGCGCGATGGCGGCAAGAACTGGACGAATGTCACACCTAAGGGAATCCCGGAGTGGAGCCTGGTAAGCCTGATTGAGGCGTCTCCCCATGATGCCGGCACGGCGTATGCGGCAGTCGACACGCACAAACTCGACGATTTCAAACCTTATATTTTCAAAACCACGGATTTCGGCAAGACCTGGGCGAAGATCACCAGCGGAATTCCGGATGGCGCTTACACGCACGCCGTGCGCGAAGATCCAGTGCGGAAGAACCTGTTGTACGCGGGGACCGAGACCGGGATTTACGTTTCGCTCGATGGTGGCACGAACTGGCAATCGCTGCAGCTGAATTTGCCGAACAGTCCGATCCACGACCTGATCGTGAAAAACGATGATCTGGTAGTGGCGACGCATGGACGCTCGTTCTGGATTCTCGACGACCTCACACCGTTGCGTGCAGCAAGCACGCAAGCGGCGGCCGGAACCGTGCTCTACAAGCCGCGACTGACGTATCGCCTGCGCTGGCCGGAGTTCTTCGAGCGGCGGCAACCGGTGGGCGAAAACCCTCCGAGCGGCGCGATTGTGTATTACTACTTCCCTGCCCCGCCGAAGGGGGTAGTGACGCTGGAATTCCTGGATACGTCGGGGAAAGTTGTGCGGCGCTACTCCAATGAGGAAAAGAAGGAAGCGGAGACGCCGCCAGAATGGCCGGATCAACCGCCTCCGGAAGAAAAGATTCCGACCGATGTGGGTGTGAACCGCTTTGCCTGGGATCTGCGCTTGCAGGGGCCGACTCCGCTGGCGGGAGAACCAGGCGCGGAATTCCGCGATCGCGGAGCGATGGTGCCGCCGGGCACGTATCAGGTGCGGCTGACGGCGGAAGGAAAATCGTACACGGCGCCGCTCGAGTTGAAGTTGGATCCTCGTGTGAAGTCGTCGAACGAAGACGTGCAGAAGCAGGTTGAGTTGGGCCGCAAGATCGTGGCGAAAGTGTCGGAGATTCACGAAGCAATTGGCGCGATCCGCGAAGTCCGCACTCAGACCCGCGGGCTGGAACGGCGGTTGGGCGACGAAACGCGCTACGCAGCGCTGGCTTCGGCTGCCAAGGACTTCGACAAAAAGAGTCTCGATGCGGAGGCGCAGTTGCTCCAGATCAATTCGAAGAGTTCTGAGTCGAACCTTAATTATCCGGTGCTGATTGATGAGCGGCTGCATGCGCTGCTGTTCAGCATCGAGTCGGCGGATGCCGCACCCACCAGGCAACAGTATGAGGTCTTCGACGCTCTCGAAAAAGAAGCGCAACCGCTGCTGGCGCAGTGCCACGAACTGATGGCGAAGGATTTGCCGGCATTGAATGAAATGGTGAACAAGCAGAATATCCCGGCGCTGTACGTGCCGGCTGGGAAGTAAGAAAGAAGCAATCTCAGAGTCGTCCTGGAGAGGGCACGTCTAAAGCCGTGCCCTTTCCTTTTTGTGGGTGGCGCTATCCGCTCTGGCGCAGAATGCGGGGCAATGTGACAATAGGTACATGCAAAAATCTCTCGCAACAGCGCTACTATTGGCCGCGGCAATGATGCTCGCTGGAGATGGCTATGCCCAGCAGACTCCAGCAGCGAGCACTCCGGCGGCAACGACTCCAGCGGCTCCTGCAGCCACAACTCCAAAAGCGGCCACAACCGCAAAAGCTCCGGTGAAGAAGACGGCAACCGCGGCGAAGAGCGCGGAGCCTGCGGCGCTTGCCACGCGGAAAGACAAGTTCAGCTACGCCCTGGGAATGAACATCGGGTCTGGACTTGGGGCAAACCTGAAAAGCAAGTCGGTGGAGGTGGACTGGAATCTGGTATCCCAGGGACTGAAAGACAGCGCGGAGGGCTCGAAGACGCGTTTAACCGAAGACGAAGCGAAGGCCGTGCTCACCGAGGTCCAGAACGAGATCCAGAAGCAGCAGCAGGAGAAAATGAAGGAAGCCGGTGAAAAGAACAAGACCGAGGGCGAAGCATTCCTGGCCGCCAACAAGGCTAAAGAAGGGGTTGTCACATTGCCCAGCGGTCTGCAGTACAAGATTCTGACCGCCGGCACCGGACCGAAGCCCACGGCAAGCGACTCGGTGGTTTGCAATTACCGGGGCACTCTCATCAATGGCACGGAATTTGACAGTTCCTACAAACGCGGACAACCAGCGACGTTTGGAGTGAGTCAAGTTATCAAAGGGTGGACGGAAGCGCTGCAGCTCATGCCGGTGGGATCGAAGTGGCAGCTCTTCATCCCCTCCAGCCTTGCTTATGGCGAGCACCCGGACCCGCGCAGCAGAATTGAGCCCAATGCGACCTTGATTTTTGAGGTCGAATTGCTCTCGATCCAGGATAAGACGCAAGACGATAAGAGCAAGGTTGAAAAGAAAGACGACAAGGGCGAAGAAAAGAAATAAGAAACCTTTGGCCGGTGGAGAGACGGGTGCCCTGCCCGTCTCCCCACCGGAGTACCTGCTTCACTAAACTGCTTACGTACCCAGATACATCACATGGACATAGGTTCCGAGCCTGACGTTATAGGCGAGGTACCATCCAACGTGATCCGGGTCATCGTAGATTACGATGTCGTCCGAATCCCAGAGCCAGCCGTCACAGAAGCCAACGTCATAAGGGGCCACCGAAAAGAAGAATCCGCCGAACCAGAAGCGGCCGGGCCCACCGCCTCCGAGACGCCAGATGTGACTGCGGCCGAAACCGCCGGTGAAGCGGCCATGCTCCCAGGGATGATCAAGATGGTAATGAACGTCGTCGCGGCCGGTGTCATGGCCGACCCACTCTTTGCCGTTGTGCACGTGGGGAGCGTTGGGATGTCCTTCCTTGTCGTTGAACTTGCGGTTTTCCTCGGCCGGATGCGGAGTGGTTACTCTCGCAGGGCCGTGCTTCGGAATGTTTTGATGGCCGCCACCGACTTCCGGCCGTCCGCCGCCGGGATGGCCGCCATGTTGTGCCACGGCTGAGAGAGAAAACGCGAAACATATCACGAGCAATCCAATCAGCTTTTTCATTTTGTTGTCTCCGTCCTTCGATAGCGATAACACTACTTGGGGTTAGATGTTTCTGTGGGTTTTCCAGATTCCGGGCAGTGCAAAAGCACTATACACCTATTCGTAGCGCAGGGCTTCGATGGGGTCGAGGCGGGAGGCGCGAATAGCCGGGACCATACCGCTGACCAAGCCGACGGCGGCGAGGATGACGACGGCGACGATCAGGGTGATGGGGTTGATCATGAGGCGAATGTCGCCGCCTTCAGCGTGTTTGGCGATCGCACTATAGAGCGTAAGCCTGCCCACAGAAAAAGCAACAGCGTAGGCGAGGATGATGCCAAAAAGCCCTCCGATGAAAGTGATGGTAAGCGCTTCGGCCAGAAACTGGAGGAAGATGTGGCGGCGCCGCGCGCCGAGCGCTTTCTCGACGCCGATTTCGCGGGTACGCTGGGTGACGGAGACGAGCATGATGTTCATCAACCCCACCCCGCCAATGCCCAGAGTCAGGGTACCGATGAAACCGAGCAGAATCTTAAGGCCGATGGTGACGATTTCGAACTGGTGAACCTGCTCCATGAGATTAAAGACCATAATGGCGCGGCGGTCGGCCGGATTGAATTTGTGCTGCCCCGCCAGGATGTAACGCACGGATTGCTCGATCCGCTCGTAGTCGCTGGTTTCGTAATTGAACCAGACGGAATCCAGGTAGTGGGTATCCTTGAGGTCGCTCATGGTGGTGAAGGGGACGTAGGCCGTAAGATTGGGATTGTCGTCGCCGTGCTCCATCTTGGGACTGAGAACGCCAATGACTTCAAAGCTGATGCCATCAATACGGATGCGCTCGCCCAGGGCGTTGCGTCCGGAGAAAAGCTTCTCTTTGGTATCGGAACCGATGACGGCGACACGCGCGTGCTGGTTCTGGTCCTCGAAGTTGTAGAAGCGTCCCTGCTCGAGACTCAACGTCCGGATGGCAAAAGTGTTGGGGTACTCGCCAGTGACGCTGAAGGTGTAAGAGCGAGTGTCGTATTGTACGGTTCCGTCTTTGGCGCAACTGGGAGTGATGTGGGTGACCTGCGGAATGTTGGTAGTGAGCAGATCGATATCGTCCAGCGTCATGCGGACGCGAACACCGGCTTTCTGCCCGCCAGCCTGCATCGTCGAGCGTCCGGGAATCACGATGAAAAGCTTGGTTCCGAAGTCGGCAAAGATGTTGGCGCAAGCGCGGCCGAAGCCGTCGCCGTAGGCCAGCAACATGACGACGGTGGCAATGCCCCACGCCATGCCCAACATCGTAAGGGCAGTACGACGCCGGTTGTGGCGCATCGCATTGTAGGATTCCTGCAGCAGATCACGCATCATTTGTAATTTCATTCCTGCCTTAAGGCTTCGACCGGTTGAAGGCAAGCTGCCTTTCTCGCGGGATAGAGTCCGGCGACGACCCCCGCGAGAGTGAGGCTGGCGATGGCGAGGACCGCTGTTCTTGGAACCAGTCGGGGCGGATCGAAGCCACCGGGACCGTTGATATTACCAAGCAGCGCCATAAAGCCGCCGGCCAGACCCATGCCGATGAGCCCGCTGACCAGGGTGAGCAGAATGCCCTCGGCAAAAAATTGCAGCATGATGCTGCGGTTGGTGGCACCCAAGGCTTTGCGAAGCCCGATTTCGCGAGTGCGCTCGGTGACGGCGACGAGCATGATGTTGATGACGCCGATGGCGCCAAGAGCGAGCGTGACCAGACCGACGGTGCCGAGGAATCCGTTCATCGCATCGAAGATGGTCCCCATCATTTGTGCCTGCTCGACCGTATCCCAGCCTTCGAAGGCATCTTCATCATGGTAATCGAAGTGGTGATTGCGGGCGATGACGCGGCGCGCCTCATCTTGCGCGATCAAATGTTCATCGGCAACGCGGGGCTGATAGTTGAGAGATGAAATCGCGTCGTAGGCCTCCTCCCCCTTGATCGGGAAATCGCTGCGCATCACCTGGAACGGAATGTAGGCGCGCGTGTTGGTGGAGTTATCGTCGCCGCGGCCTACCCTCTTCAGGGTGCCGATGACTTCAAAGCGATAGCCGTTGAGCAGGATAAACGAGCTAACCGCCGGGCGACCCGGAAAAAGGTTGTGGGTCATCTCATCGCCCAGGACCACGACGTTGCGTTTTTGAGCTTCGTCGAAGTCATTGAGCCAGCGTCCCTGCTTCAATGGCAGAAAACGGATTCCGTTGTACTGCGGCTCGGTGCCGGTGAGTTGGCCGCTGGCGCTGGCGAATTCGCTAACGGCGTGGATGTCGCTGGTAGTCAAAACAGGAGCGATGGCGAGAATGTGCGGCGACTCCTTGCGGATGTCGAGGTAATCCTGGTAAGTGAGCCGGTAATGTCGGGCGGAATTCATGCTGCCCTGAACAGTAGGAGAGCGGCCGGGAAACAGCATCATGATGTTTTCGCCGAATTCCGAGAGGTTGCGCTGGCTGCCGGTTCGGAAGCCTTCGCCGAGTCCCACCAGAAGGAGCAGCGACCCGACGCCCCAGGCGATGCCGAACATGGTAAGGAAGGAACGCAGTTTGTGCGCCCAGAGCGTGCCAAGAATCTGCGCGAAAACATCGATCACCATTTGCATGGGCGGATAACTCGCGAATCGGGTGCCAGCTTTCGGCTCTTGGCACTCAGTAAGCAATTTCTGGGCTGCCTGCGGATACCACTCCAACTGCAGCTGTCGTTACTAGGATAGCAAGCGGGTGGAGGCGGGTACACCGTCATGTTGTGCGCACTGATAGGCTTGTCCGCACACGAATCTCCTCAAAACCAGCCACTAGCAGGTTAACTGGTCGCGGGTCAATTTCAGGCCGGTTAGATTGCCGAGGATGGTTACGGCAATTTGTTCGGTACGGAAGAATTCGGCGGCGGTCTGCTGAAGGTCTTCAATGGTGACAGCTTCGATGCGTTCGATCAGTTCGTCGAGGCCGTAGAAGCGGTCGTAGTACATTTCCTGGCGGGCCAGGTTCGACATGCGCGCGGTTGAGGATTCGAGCGAGAGCATGAGGCTGCCTTTGAGCTGGTCCTGGGAGCGGCGCAGTTCTTCTTCCGGTACGGGCGTGGTTTTCAGATTGCGGAATTCCTCGACGACGCACTCCACAACTTTGATGGCCGACTCGCGCGAAGTGCCTGCGTATACGCACATGGAGCCGGTGTCACGGTAGGGGTTCAGGTCGCTGTAGATGGAGTATGCGAGCCCCTGGCGTTCGCGAATGTTCTGGAACAGACGCGAACTCATGCCCCCTCCGAGCAGCGTGTTCAGGATGTAGGAAGCGTAGCGGCGTTCGTGCGCCATGGGATGCGAGGGCACGCCGATGCAGATCTGAACCTGCTCCAGCGATTTCTTGTTGCGCAGGTTGATGCGCGAAAAAGTCTTGGGCTGGGGCGAGTGCAAGCCGTTTTTCGCCGGCTTCACGTGCTCGAAATGCTTCGCGACGAGTTCGACAAAGTGCTTGTGGTCGAGGTTGCCGGCGGCGCTGACGATGAGATTGCCGGGAGCGAAGTGGTGTCCGTAGAAGCGCGAGACCACGGGACGTTCGAATCTCTTAACCGTGTCGCGCGTACCCAGAATCGGCAAGCCGAGGGCATGGTCTTTCCAGAAACTTTGGGTGAAGATTTCGTGGACCAGGTAATCGGGATTATCCTGATCCATTTTTATTTCTTCGAGGATGACGCCGCGCTCCTTGGCGATATCTCCGGCATCGAACACGGGATGAAGAACAAGATCGGTGAGGACATCCATAGCGAGCGGAATGTGCTCATCGAGGACCTTGATGTTGAAGCAGATGCATTCCTTCGCCGTGAACGCGTCCATATTGCCGCCGATGGAATCAACCTGGCGGGCGATGGCCTCGGCGGAGCGCGTCTCCGTTCCCTTGAACACCATGTGCTCAATGAAGTGGGAGATGCCATTGAATTCCGATTCTTCGTCGCGCGAGCCGGACTTCAGCCAGATGCCGATCGCGACCGAGCGGATGTGGGCCATCTGTTCGGTGATGACGGTCAGCCCATTCGGCAGAACCTGACGACGAATGCTGCGGGTTTCTTTTGCCATTCAGTTCTTATTAGATTCCCAGGCCCCTAAAGAGGGCGTTTGATTTCCCGGTGTTTAATGTGCTGTCCCTGGTCCGAGATCTGATGCCGCTTAAATTATTGTCCCACAATCTGGGGCAAGGCGAGGGAGGCTGAAATTTAGCCTTGTTTTTGTTTAACTTACGGTGATTCCGCCGCCTCGATCACGCAGTGTGTAACGCAGATTTCGCCCGTAATTACCACCATATCTGCGTTTTCACTTTTCGATAAGCGACATATCGGTATAACCTGCCTGCGAAGAGGCGCGATCCAAGCGATTCTACAGGGGACCGCAAATGGCTGACGAAAAGCTCCGCGTCCACTTTGGTGACTATCTGGGCAAAGCCGAAGTGGTTATCTATTCCATCCTTGCCCTGTTGCTTTTTATAACGGCGCTCGCGACCATTGCCAACGCCGGCAAAATGCTCTGGGAGGGCCTCGGTCACTGGACGATTGCCACCCAGACCCTGCTGGTGCTGGACCAACTGCTGGTGGTGCTGATGCTGGTGGAGATTCTGCATACGGTGCGCATCTCCATCCACTCGCATTTCCTAGTCACGGAACCATTCCTCGTCGTAGGCCTTATTGCTTCGATTCGGCGGGTCCTTGTGATTACGTTGGAAGCGGCCACTCTCACCAAAGGTGCAACGTGGTCGACGGAAGGTGCGAGCATCTTTCGAGCCAGCATGACCGAGCTTGGCTTGTTGGGACTGCTCATCCTCATCCTGGTATTTTCCATTACCCTTTTGCGTCGGTACGCTCCCGCCCCGAAGGACATGGAAAGCTAAGGGCGCGCTTGTTCAAATGCAAAGTCAGCCATCCAATTCGCTCTTGGGACTTAACTTGCAGGAACTGACCGATCTCGCGATTGAGTCGGGGCAGCCTGCCTACCGGGGGCGGCAACTATTCGATGCGGTCTATCGGCAGAAGATGGACCAACTGGATCAGGTTTCGACGCTGCCGCTCGAATACCGAACACGTCTGGCGGAACAAGGCTGGAAAGTAGGGTCTCCGTCGATTGCCCGCAGGTTTGTTTCGAGCGACGGCACGATACGGTATTTGGTGGAACTCTTCGACGGCGAGACGGTGGAGACGGTCTGGATGCCGGAAGGAGATGGCGGCGAGATCGGCGACGGCAGCGAAGCGGGTGACGAGATTGAGGGTGGAACTGCTGCACCGGGCTGGCGTCGCGCCACGATTTGCGTTTCAAGCCAGGTGGGATGCGCGGTGAATTGCAAGTTCTGTTTCACGGCGCTGCTTGGGGTCAAGCGCAATCTGGAGGCGGGAGAAATTGTCGGGCAGATCGCTACAGTGCTGCGGGATCGGGGAGTTGAGCCTCCGCTGCAGCGCGTCAACATCGTGTTCATGGGCATGGGCGAGCCTTTTTTGAACTACGACAATTTCATGAAGGCGGTGCGGCTGCTGGTGGAAGGCGTGGGGATTCCCGAATCGCGGATGACCGTGTCCACGGCGGGGATCGTGCCGCGGATTCGCGATTTCGGGCAGGAACCGGTGCGGCCGAAGTTGGCGATTTCACTGAATGGATCAAACGACGCGTTGCGCAGCGAAGTGATGCCGCTGAACCGGAAGTGGAACCTGGCGGAGCTGATGAAGGCGGCGCGCGAGTTTCCGCTGCGGACGCGGGAGAAGATGACGTTTGAGTATGTGCTGATCGAGGGCGTGAACGACGCTCCAGAGCAGGCGCGCGAGGTGGTGGAGTTGGTGCGGGGGATGCGGGCGAGAATCAATTTGATTGCGCTGAACCCCGGGACGGAGTTGCCCTATAGGACTCCGGAGCAGGAGCGGGTGGTAGCGTTCCGGCAGATACTGGTGGATGCGGGAATTCCGGCGTTTGTGCGGCGTCCGCGAGGGCGCGACATTTTTGCCGCGTGCGGCCAGTTGAAGAGGACGGTGGAAGTGGTGCCCGCCAGCGAATCAAAATCAACCTTGTCATCCTGAGTGCAGCGAAGGACCTGCTTACTTGTGGGTGCAGGATACAGCAGGTCCTTCGCTCCGCTCAGGATGACAATTTAGACTCATGCCACGAATTTGCGGGAACATGCCTACGAACTGCCGCGAGCCGCGGCCCGATTGGTCCCGGCAGGCGCGGAGCCGGTCACCGCAGTTGCCAGGACTTGCAGCTCCATTCGAAAAGCGGGGTGACCAGGAGTGGAAGGCTGCAAGAGACGGCCGCCATGTTCTTCGACGATGCGGCGGCAGGCACTCAACGAAAGGGTAGTTGGCTTGTCCACACCCTCGGAGTTCAACGCCGGTTGGAACGAAAGCGGCTGCGAAACTGGATCGCCAGGATCGTAAGACAGGAAATCAACCAGCACGAAGTTGCCTTCGCTGTGCGTACGAACCAACAGGGTGGATTGGGTTTCCGGCTTGAGTTGGGCGCCGATCTGTCCGGCAAGGTGCAGGCAAACGTGGAGAATCTGGTTAGAATCGGCGAGCACGAGCGGAAGGGCAGGAGCGAGATCGAGGCGCATCGAACTGGCTCCCGCCTCCAGTTGGGGAGCAAGCAGGCGCATGGCGGTCTGCAGCACGGAGTTAACGTCGACGGCAGCAAGGTTGGCCGGAGCCTGGCGGGCAAAAGTGAGCAGGCTGGCCACCAGCGAAGTGGTACGGCGGACTTGCTCACCGATCAGTTCGGCCTGGTGTTGTTCCTGCGGGGGTAGGGTGGACACGCTCAGCAGGTCGGAGTATCCCAGCATGGCGGTGAGCGGGTTGTTGAGTTCGTGAGCGGCGCCACCCACTAACTGGCCGAGCGAGGCCAGTTTTTCGGATTGGATAAGTTTTTCCTGCAAGGCCTTGAGGTCGTCCAACGAGCGGCGCGATCTTTCGAGAAACCGTGAAAGCTCGGCTCGGAGCAGCCGTTGCCGCCAGAAAATCACGACCCCCATCACGACCATGGTCAAAAGACTCACGTTAATGCGGAAGGCCTTGACCGAAGGCGGAAGCGCCGGGTTCAGTTCGGCGTGCAGGGCGGCCCAGATCAGGCTGAAAAGAGCCAGCATGCTGAGGCGCGTGATCCAGACGCCGAGCACAGGCCGCGAGGGCTTGGAGTCAGAGAGATCGAGGCGGAGGGCGAGCAAGGGAGTCGCCGCCATCCACGCCATGGAAACGACCAGCGGAATATCATAAATGCCGCCGCTGTAATAAATGTTACGACCGATGGCCCAGTTGGCGACATAGGAACTGGAAGCGTAGAGCGCGCTGGCGCCGAACAACTGCCCGTAAACGTGTCGCCAGCCGCCGTGAGCGGTGTAGGCGAGAACAGCGAGTGCGACTACGAACGCGACGTTTTCGGTCATAAACGCGTTCTTTAGATTGGTGTCGTAAATCGCTTCATTGACCTGCACGGTTTGCCATGGGATGACGGTGTACACATAAATGAAGACCCACCAGATGAGCAGGAGGGCGAAGTCAAGCATGCGGACGCGTTCATCCCGCTCTTCTTCCCGTAGATGAGGAAGCACCGCGAGAGCGGCGATCATCGGCACCAGATGCAGAAACAGAACGATGTCGCCCAGGTAGGGGTCGGGCACGTCCTGTCGCGTGATCACCTCGAAATAAATCCACGACATTCCATGGTAAATGAGCCAGAGGAGCATGCCCGCGCTCATCAGGATCCAGAAAAGCCGGATCTGGAGAGTGGGACAGCGCGAGCGCCCTGTATTGAGCAGGAAAGCGGCAGTGGCAACCAGCAGGAGCGCGCCTTGGATGAGGTCGTTGGCAGCGGCGAGGGCGTAGCCCCTTGGCATCAACACCGACGCCGTCGTCTGGGCGAGAACGAGCGTGATCAGTGCCGAAACCCAGAATTTAGTGCGTGCGGCCAAAAGCAGAGTACTCCGAACTCCATTTTAGAGGTTGATGTGGGATCGAAGGCGTTACGCCTGTAACCCCCGCTACGAAAGATACAGGAGAAGTGAGCAATTTCGGAAGGGATAAGAAGCTCATGGAGTTTAGCTGAGGTTGCCTTTAGAATTAGGCGTTTAACTGAAGTAGGCTGGCCGACGAGAGCCCCTTGTCCTGGATGATCCCTCGATACCGCGATCTATGGCGCTTCCGGGCGCCGCTCAGTGCGGGCGAAATCCGGCGCACCGAGCGCTGGCTGGCGACGGCGCGTGTGGCGCTGACGATCGCGGCGATATTTACTCTCCTGTTGGAGCCGGTGCAAGGGCTTGCCTATTCGCGCTGGCTGTACTGGCTGCTGACCGTATATTTCGTCCATGCAGTGGTAGTGATGCTGCTGGTGCGCTTCCGGCCGCAATCCACCACCGCTTTTCGTCTGGTCGTGCACGCGGTGGACATCCTCTGGCCGGTGCTGATCTCCCTGTTCGCGACGACGCAGCGCGGGCCGTTCTTCCTTTTCTTTGTGTTTGTGATGGCCGCAGCTGCCTATCGCTGGGGATTGTGGGAAACGGTGGGTACGGCAGCCATTGCCGTGGCACTGCTCGAGGTGCAAGCATTCGCCGTGCGCGCGGGATTGGAACCAGCGGCCGATCGGTGGCTGCGCTCTGCGCATCTGCCGCGCCTCGGCGTGAGCGTGCGGGAACTGGATCCGCAGCAGCTGTTCATGAGTTCGGTGTACTTGATTGTGCTCGGGTTCTTGCTGGGCTATATGTCGGAGAACCAGAAGAAAGTGCGGGCGGAGCGTGCGGTGATCACGCGCGTTCTCAGTTCGACGCGGGTGGAAGCGGGACTGACCGGGAGCATGCAGCAGATTCTTGGGGAGGTAACCAGCATTTACGGCGCGTGCCGCGTGCTGAGTGCCTCGCAGGAAAGGAACAGCTACCGGGTATTTCTGGCCGAGGTCAGTCGTGACGCCGAGGGCAGCGGAGCACTGCGCTGGCGCGAGGCTTTGCCGGAAAGCGAAAAGGTGTATCTGTTCGATTCCCCGGCGGATGCGATTTACGCGGCGCGCCATGCCAACGGTTTTTCCACGGTGTTGCTGGATGCGGACGGCGTGCGGCTGCGCGACGCGAACACGGGATTTCTGGATGCGCTGGCTCGGCTGGAAAAGTTTGACACGATGATTTCAGTGGCCTTGCTCTTCGGGAAAGAATGGTCGGGACGAGTATTCCTGTTCGATCCCGAGATGATGGGAAACCCGGAAGAAGAATTGCGGTTCCTGCAGGAGTTCGCGCAACAGGTGGGACCGGCGATCTACAACGTATACCTGGTGCGGCGGCTGCGGGAGCGGGCGGGGGCGCTGGAGCGTGGGCGCTTCGCGCGCGAACTTCATGATGGAGCGATTCAATCGCTGATCGCTGTGGAAATGCAGTTGGACGTATTGCGGCGCCAGTCGGGGACACAGGCGCCGGTGGTGAACGCGGAGCTGGGCCGGATCCAGAAGCTGCTGCGCGAAGAAGTTCTGAAGTTGCGCGAACTGATGCAGACCATGAAGTCGTTCGAGGTCAATGCCGACCGGCTGCTGGGTTTCATTTCCGACACGGTGGAGCGCTTCCGGCGCGAGACCGGAATCGCAGCCGAGTTTGTCTGCGAACTGGAGCGGGTGGACCTGGCGCAGAAGGCATGCCGCGAACTGGCGCGCATTGTGCAGGAGAGTCTAGTGAACGTCCGCAAACACAGTGGCGCGCACCATGTGCTGGTACGGCTGGCGCAGCGGACGGGAAATCTGCAGTTGACAGTGGAGGACGACGGACGAGGGTTTTCATTTTCCGGAAGGTTGTCGGATGCCGAACTGGAGACAACGGGAAAAGGGCCGGCGGTCATTCGGGAAAGAGTACGCCTGCTGGCGGGCGAACTCGCGATAGAATCGACTCCGGGACACGGAGCGCGGCTGGAAGTACGAATTCCGCCAGCGAGAAAGGCCGATCATGGATAGGCCAACGATGGACAGGCCCACAGCGGATAAACGCATTCATCCCATACGCATTGTGATTGCCGACGATCACCCCATTTTCCGCGACGGACTGCGTCGCCTGCTGGAATCGGAAGGCGATATGAAGGTGGTGGGCGAAGCCTGCGACGGCAATGAGGCAGTCAAACTTGCGCGCGAGATCAAGCCCGACATTCTTCTTCTCGATCTGGCCATGCCGCACCACACGGGCCTGGATGCGCTGCGTGACCTGAACGCCAGCGGTGGTGGCGGAGCGGCGGCCGTACGCATCATTCTGCTCACGGCGGCGGTGGAAAAGAAGCAGGTGGTGGAAGCGTTGCAGTTGGGAGCGCGCGGCGTGGTGCTGAAGGATTCCGCCACTCAACTGCTGCTCAAGAGCATTCATGCGGTGATGGCCGGGGAATACTGGGTCGGGCGGGACAGCGTTTCGAATCTGGTGCAGTACCTGCGCAACCTGATGCAGAGTACGCACGAGGAATCGAAACAGAAGACTTTCGGGCTGACGCCGCGGGAACTGGAGATTGTGGCGGCCGTGGTAGCGGGCTATGCCAACCGGGAAATCGCCGAGTACTTCAAAATCAGCGAGGATACGGTAAAGCACCACCTCAGCAATATCTTCGACAAACTGGGGGTTTCCACCCGTCTGGAACTGGCGTTGTTCGCGGTAAACCAGGGGCTCCCGCTGAAAACGATTGTGTAACCCGGTAAACTGCGGAAAAATCGATGTCAGACCCCTAAGGGGAGGGCCTGATTCCGGGAATTTGCGGTATCGGTAAAGGCGATACCCCTTGACGACGCCAGATTGGGGGCCAGGAGGCTACAGAAAGTCCCTGCGCGATGGCACTTTAGTGCCATTCCAGGCACTGGGGTGCTATTGGGTAGAGCGTCAATTGAGAATAATTTACAATTCATACGACGGCGAACTACTGTCCCGGGCAATGAGTGAAGTTAGGACGTGTCGTCGAGGGGGACAAAAGTGATCAAAGCAATCCGTCAACTTTGGACTGATGAAAGCGGTCAAGACGTTGCCGAATACGCGGTGATGCTCGCGGTAATCCTGGTAATCGTGATTGGCACAGTGCGCCTGATCGGCACCAACGCTAACAACGTGTTCTCGCAAGTCGGAAGCCAGATGGCGAACTAGCTGCACCAACTGCCCCTTTGCTGACCGACGAGGGGTTTCCCCTGATAATTCTGCCGCTTGCCTTCCGGAGCGCGTGAAGCCAACGCGCAGGGATCGATGCTTGCGATCCTCTCACCCTCGGCTAATGGCGTCGAAGCGGCAAAGCCACCTACGTAAAACAAAAGCCAAGAGCCGTCTTACTGCCCCGAGGGAGCGGGCGCTGTTGCCGTTTTCTCCGGGGCCGGAGCCGTCTTTTCTGGAGCGGCAACGCTGCCGAGCCGGGTGAGGAACGGGAAGAAGGGCGTGACTTCAAAAGGCATCTTCTCGGCGGCGCTAGTGATGGCCACCGGCTTGGTCTTGATCAATTCCAGTTGATTGTTCCACGGGTCAACCTTGACCCGCCCACCAAGAGGAAGCGCTGCGACCTGGTCGGCCTTTTTCGGGTCGAATTGCGGCGAGGCGGTCATCAACGATGACATCCTGGTGGCGTCGCCGTTGAGCAGGCTGTCGCCCAGATGTCCCCGGATAAGGTTCTTGAGCGCCGGAGCCCGGGCTTGGACCGCTTTGAGGAACAAGCCGGCGTTGCTGAGCTTGTCTTTGTAGGGCGAGTTGTTGAGCAGTTCGATGGCTTTCTTGTCGGCGGCTTCTTCCTCGCTGCGATCGCGGGCGAAATCCATGCGCTCGAAGGTGCGCTCATCGGGAAAGAACATGCGGTCGTTGAAGGCGAGCTTGGTATTGAGATGATGGCCAAGCACGATGTGCGCCAGTTCGTGGGTCAGAATCATGGCCAGCGCTGCTTCGTCGGGCAGCACGTCGATCATGCCGCGGCTGACAACGATGGTGTGGCCAATGGTGAAGGACTCGAGCGGAGTAGTCAGCAGCACGCGGCACTTGACCTCGGGTTGAATGTCGAGGTTATTGGTGACCATCATGTTGTTGACGACGGTCTGCAGCACCTTGTCGATTTCGCCTTCCGGCGCCAGCAAGCCGATTTGCTGCAGGCGGTCAATCACGTTGATTTCCGCCTGACGTTCCCATTGGCGCTGGGCCTCGATGGGGGTAGCATCCTGCGCTTTCTGACTCTGGTCCTGGACGGACTGGAGGGGATCGACGGTGATCTCGGTGAACTCGGAGTTGCGGCGGAGGTCCTTGAGGTTGTACCCCCAGAGCCTGGTCTGCGCCTTGTAATTGAGGGTCTGACCAAGGCGGGCCTTGAGGTCGGACTCCTCGGAATAGATCAAGGAAGGCAGCCAGACGCCGCCGGGACGGAGGTTCTGCCGCCAACTGTCAAAGTGCAGGTAATAGCTGTTTCGATGCGACTGCGTGTAAGTGCCGTTGAAACGGACGATGTTGTAGTCCTGGTCTTCGATCCAGATCCGGCCGAGGAAGCGGCCACCGGCAGCTTCCTTCTTGGGCGCGACGTCGATGACGACGCAGCGAATTTCGCCGAGGAACTCGCGGCGGACAAATGTGAAATCGTAATTGCGGCGCTGAAAATCCTCATCGAGGACCACCATCTGAGCAAAGCCCAAGGGCAGGAACCTCATGGAATAAACGTTCTTCAGCTTGCCCAGCATGCGCTTCCCGAGACCAGCAGTGGTGGGCGAGGTGAAAGTACGGTCGTCGGTTCCCTCGCTCATATCCAATCGGCCCAGGAAGTACACGTCGCTGACCGGAACGGGAGCATCCAGGTCCTTGTCCTGCTTCAGATTCTGGATATAGGTTTCCACCAGGGGATGAAGTTGCTTCATCTGGGCCATGAAGAAGTGTTCGCGCTCAATCGCTCGATCGACAACCTGATCGAAGCTGGCGGCGGAGGCGCTGGTCTGCTGAGCGACGGCATCGCGAGTCTGGAGCTGAGATCCCGCCGGGGCTTGGCCGAAAACGAACGGGGCGCAGCAAACGAGGGAGAGCGCGAAAAGTACGATAGGGGAGCGCAACACTGTTGTTTGTTTCATCTTCATCTATGATGCAAGTTGAAACTCGATGTGCAATACCGCCTCGGAATCGGTGGGGTGACCATCTTTCAGAGCGGGCTTGAACTGAATTTTTTCTGCGGCACGAACCGCGGATTCATCCAGCCCATGGCCGAGACCGTGCATCACTTTCACGATGCGAATCTGCCCCTCTGCTGAAAAAACAACATCAATCAGAACCTCGCCCTCAATCTTGAGCTTCCGTCCCTCATCAGTGTAAACCGGGCGGGGCTTGTACGTGATCTCAGCCGGCAAGGTTCTGACGACCGGTTCGGCCTCCTTCGCCTTAGGCTGAGGAGTGGCTACGACATCAGCGTCTCCGAAGCCGCTCGGACGAATTGTACCTCGCGAGGCGGAAACCGTGCCGGAACTATTGCCTGTGGCGACACCGCTGCCAAAACCGGTGCTCGCGACCACCCCGCGAATGCCGTGCGCTCCACCGGTACCGTTGCCATAGCCTCCGCCGGAGGGCATATCAAACGAGCCCGCTTGCGCGATCGTGACTGGACGGGTGTGATTGTCCGACGCAGGTAGGCCGTTGGGATCTCCGAAGCCTCCCGTTTGCACCTTCTGCGGCGCTGCCGCCATGGTTGGCGTTGCCGAACTCCCCGTGGAAAACACATTTGTCTTGACCGGCGGCCGGGGAATCAGCGGCGTCTTGTCCGGCAGGAGGTCTTTCTTCCCCGCCAGGACTACCTTGGGCGCCTGCTCCTCGGGCACGGGCAGCTTTTTCAGGACCAATTCCTGCGGAACCCGCAGGGCTTCGGGCCGCGGCGTTACAGGCTCGGTAATCTTCGGCGTGGGAACCGGAAAATGCTTGACCGGCTGCGGGGTGTGCGGGATCGGCGGTGGAGTGTTGACCAGGCTGATGAAGTGGTAATCGTGCACCGGTAACACCAGAACTTCGGGGTGCACGATAGCAGCGATCACGAAGAACGTCACCACCAGCGACTGCATGCCGTAGCCGAGAACGAACCTGCCCCAACGGGTGCGAGGCTCGGGTAGAAGGCCTAGGGTCAGTTGTGAAGCCTGGGAATCCATGTCCGGCACCTCATGTAGCGACCTGTTTAGCGTTAGCCAAAAGAAGTGCCAATTCGACGACCCGGCACCCTCAAGCCTGCCGGATGCGGTCGAAGAACGACACTCCGGTCTGTGAAATGCACGCCGAAGGCCATTTTCGACAGCAGCTCTACAGGGTTAAGATGCTGCTAAACGGCTACTTACATAGGGAGTAACACATTTTAGCAGACCGGAAGACAGCACCTGCAAGTTTTTTCCTATTTAGGGAAGGGAAAAAATTGTGGGGAACCGGAAGATTTTGCTCAGAAGTCGCTGAGGGCCAAGCCCGTTCCTATTCTTCGTCTTCTGCGTCGTCAATCTTGATACGGAGCGACTTGAGAAATTTCAGATCCTGATCGCTGATCTTGAGTTCCGCATTGGTGCGGAGGGTGGAGACCAGCGAAGTCTTGTCGGTGGCGTTTTCGCCTAGTTTGCTGACACCGATGGTGGCTTCGAGGACGAGGAAAATATCGTAGCCGCCTTCCTTGATGCGGGAAATGACCTCGGCGATCTGCTCGGAATCGGACAGGGACCCGTTGATCGCTTCTCCGAGCTCTTTCATGAGCTGCTTCAGTTCCTGATCCACGAGTTCCCCCTGGAATCGGACGCTGCCGCTGACAGCGGACATCACAAGCGGCAGTGATATCACCTATCGTCATTGTACCCTCGGCCGCTGCTAAAATCGACCAATGGTGGCTGAACCATGATCGACGGCCAGACGGCGAGAAAAATCAAGCAGATTCTCCGTGCGGTTGCCCAGTTTCTGGAGCGCAGCCGAACCGGCCGGGCGGTGCTGGCGGGAATCCGGACGACGGCTCAGTCCTTCGGGCGGGTTCTGCACCAACTCTGGCTGGAAGTGACGGGATTCATGTTTCTGGCGATGGCCGGGTTCGGAGCCATGGCTGGCATGCGCGAGTACGGCAGGTACCAGTCCGGCCACGCGACCGGACCCGGCAGGTTGCTGCTCGCGGTGTGCTTCACGGTTTCCTTCACCTGGTTTGGACTGAGTTCGTTCTGGCGGGTGAAAAGAAGAGCTAAGAGCTAGGAGCTAAGAGCGAAAAGCTACCGAACGGCAGGAGTGCATGACGGATATTAAGACGGCCGATTCCGCAAACCAGCGCAGAGCCAGCTCCCCAAGCGCAGAGACTCCTTCCCGCGTCCCCGTGCACGCCCTCTACACACCCGCCGATCTTGCCGATTGGGATTATGACCGCGATGTAGGGTATCCCGGAGAGTTTCCGTACACGCGCGGTGTACAGGCCACCATGTACCGCGGCCGCCTCTGGACCATGCGCCAGTACGCCGGGATGGGCGACGCCGAAGAGTCGAACAAACGTTACAAGTATTTGCTCGCCAACGGCACCACGGGCCTGTCTGTGGCTTTCGATTTGCCAACCCAAATCGGGCTCGATTCCGACCATCCGCTGGCCGTGGGAGAAGTTGGCAAAGTTGGTGTGGCGATCGATTCGATCGAAGATATGCAGCGGCTGTTCGATGGCATCGACCTGACCGCGATTTCAACATCGATGACCATCAACGCCACGGCGTCGATCCTGCTGGCGTTGTACGTGGCCGTGGCGCGGCGGCAGGGCCTGGACATTCGCAAGCTCTCCGGAACCGTGCAGAACGATGTGCTTAAGGAGTACATCGCGCGCGGAACTTATATTTATCCGCCACAGCAGGCGATGCGCATCATCACCGACGTTTTCGCCTGGTCGAATCAGAACGTGCCGGAGTGGAACACGATTTCAATCTCCGGCTATCACATGCGCGAGGCGGGATCGACCGCGGTACAGGAAGTCGCCTTCACGCTCGGTAACGGCATTGCCTATGTGGAAGCGGCGATTCGTGCGGGGCTGGATGTAGACAAGTTCGCGCCGCGGCTCTCCTTCTTTTTTAATGCCCACAGCAATTTTCTCGAAGAAGTCGCGAAGTTTCGCGCCGCGCGCCGCATGTGGGCAAAGATTATGCGCGACCGCTTCCAGGCGAAGAGTCCGAAATCGTGGATGCTCCGCTTTCACACCCAGACGGCCGGTTCCACGCTAACCGCGCAACAACCGGAGAACAACATTGTGCGGACGGCGATTCAGGCCATGGCAGCCGTGCTCGGCGGGACACAATCTCTGCACACGAATTCGTTCGACGAGGCGCTGGCCTTGCCCACCGAGGCGTCGGCACGGATCGCGCTCCGTACGCAGCAGGTGATCGCATTCGAGTCGGGCGCGCCGCAGACGGTCGATCCGCTGGCGGGATCGTATTACGTCGAAGCGCTGACCAGCGAGATTGAAAAGCGCGCCGACGACTATCTGGAGAAAATCGAAGCCATGGGTGGCATGCTCAAGGCGATCGAACGAGGATATGTGCAGCAGGAGATCCAGAACGCGGCCTACGAATATCAGCAGGCAGTGGATCGGCAGGAGGCGGTGGTGGTCGGCGTAAACCGGTTCCAGCTCGAACAAGAGCACGCGGTGCCGATCCAGCGGATTGACCCGGTGCTGGAAGCGAAACAAGTCGAGCGCCTGCGAGCGCTGCGCGCGAAGCGCAATCCCGAGACTTGGCAAACCGCGATCCGCGCCGTCGAAGACACGGCGCGCTCGGGAGAAAATCTAATGCCGCGGATTCTGACGGCCGTCGAGGCGAATGCCACGGTGGGCGAAATCTCGGACGCGATGCGCAAGGTGTACGGGGAGTATAAGGAAGCGGTGGTAATCTGAGCCGCCGTTAGCGCGGCGAAGCAGGGTCCTCCATATCACACCCAGATAGATCAGATGTCACATCTTTTTGTCTGCCCGTTGTCTAAAATGATGACCGCAAGGAGGGTGTCCTATGATCCGCAGCGCAGTAGCTGTTTGGAGAGGAAGCCCCTTGATTGGTGAGGGCCAAGTCTCCACCTCTAGTGGCGTTGTTTCCAACGCTCTTTATGCGGCAGGTTCCAGCACGGGAAACGAACCGTGCACCAGCCCGTCCGAAATGCTTGCAGCAGCAGTGGCTTCCTGCATGTCTCTCATGGTTGTCCAGGAGATGCGCCGGGAAGGCATGAAACCAGAGCTCGTGAAGACCGAATCGGTCCTGACCCTCGAAGAAAAAAAAGGCCAGTGGGATGTTACCGGGATCGACTCAAACGTTACCGTCAGCTTGCCGGGGGCAAGCGAGAAAAGAATTCAGCACGCCGCCATGATCGCTAAGGGCAAATGCCCGATCTCGCGCGCGCTCAACGTTCCTATCAAGATCAAAGCCAAAGTGCAAGCGGTCGAAGCCGAACTGGTTACGGTCTGAGAAAGGAATTCCGGGCCTTGACCGGGCCGTCTCCAACAAAAGAGTTCACAATCGCGAGCAGCGGGCCTCAGAAAAATCAGAAGGGGGATTGCAGTGTCAGCACGCGGTATGTGTGCAAGATCGCGAGCCGATGACGGGCACGCACAGTTAGAAGTTCGTTGCTTCGGCCCCAGCCGTTCGCCGCGCTTCAGTTTGCGACTTTGTACTCGCAGGCGCTGCGGCACGCCTCACAATACATGAGGCCGTCGGTACACAAGCGCACGTCGAGCTGGGACTGGCAGAGCACGCAGTATTTTTCGCAGAAGCAACTCGCTTCAGGGCGCTCGCAATTGGCGCAGACGATCCGGCTTACGCCTGGTCTGGAGGACATGGCTAGAGTTTAGTTCGCCACCAGAAACTCGGGAACATAACGGAAGTCACCGAAAACCAGGTCTCAGGTCTCAGGTGTCAGGTCTCAGGAAGAGCAACCTCGTTCTTCCGTCGAGTTTGTCTTTTGATTTTGGTTTTCCTAAGACCTGGTACCCAGGACGTGACCAGTTTGCGCGCTTCCAACCCGAGTGTTAACTTAATCAGTTCCAGATTCCGGCAGCCCAGCCACTGTCCGAGAAACGACTAACCGAGGTTCTTTTTGTCCGCTGTCGAAGCCACCCCGCCCGTCGCCCAGCAAACCGTCCGCAAAACCGCATTGAACGCTGTCCATCGCCAGATGGGCGCGAAGATGGTCGAGTTCAACGGTTGGGACATGCCGGTCGAATACCCGGCGTCGATCGGGGGCGGCGTTATTGCCGAGCACCTGGCGGTGCGCACCGGCGTTGGCATATTTGACGTCAGCCACATGGGGGATATCCGTTTGGCTGGACGCGAAGCGCTCGCGGCGGTTCAGCATATCTCGATGAATGACGCGTCGCGGCTGGCGGTTGGCCAGGCGCAGTATTCGGCGCTGCTTTATCCGCAAGGGACGTTTGTGGATGACGTCATCGTTCACCGTCTGGGCGAAGACGAGTACCTGCTCGTAATCAATGCGGGCACGCGTGAGAAGGATTTCAACTGGGTGCGCGACAACACGCGCCCATTTGATTGCAAAGTCGAGCATCTCTCCGACGATTTCACGCAGATTGCGATTCAGGGTCCGAAAGGCGTGAACCTGCTGCAGAAACTGACCGACGCCGACCTGAGCGTGGTGAAGTTCTACTGGGTGACGCGCGGGACGGTCTGCGGACTGAAAAATATCCTGATCGGCCGCACGGGCTATACCGCCGAAGACGGGTTCGAGATCTACATTCCACCGGACGAGGTGACGAGCGCGCGGGTATGGCACGAGGTTCTGGCGGCGGGAAAAGAGTTTGGCGTTGTCCCCTGCGGTCTGGGTGCGCGCAATACGCTCCGGCTCGAGGGCAAGCTGCCACTCTACGGACACGAAATCTCGGACACGATCAACGTGTGGGAAGCAGGACTGGATCGCTACTGCAAGATGGAGAAGCCGGAATTTATTGGACGCGCGGCACTGGAAAAGGCGAAAGCCGGGGGCGTGAAGAGAACGCTGGTCGGGCTTGAAATGGTAGACCGGGGTATCGCCCGCGACGGATACAAGGTGCAAGACGAGGGCGGGCGCGAAATTGGCTACGTCACCAGCGGTTCTCCGGCGCCGTTCCTGAAGAAGAATATTGCTTTAGCCTACGTTCCGCCCGAGCATGCCGCAATCGGAACGACGATAAAAGTAGAAATCCGCGGACAAAGCGTGAAAGCGCAAGTGATACCGACACCATTTTATAAGCGTCCGAAAAAGCCGTGAACCACCAAGGACACGAAGGTTCACGAAGGAAAAGCAAGGAGCCAGAAGCCGATGTCATACCCAACCGACCGCAAATATACAAAAGAGCATGAGTGGATCACTTTCGACGGCACAATCGGTATTACGAGCCACGCCCAGGAGTCGCTCGGCGACATTGTGTTCGTCGAACTGCCCAAAGTTGGGACCGAGATCACCGTGGGCAAGGCCTTCGGCACGGTGGAGTCGGTAAAGGCCGTATCTGATTTGTTCGCTCCCGTTTCGGGAACAGTGACGGCCGTAAATGAGGCCTTGGCCACAGCCCCAGAGCAAGTGAACAAAGATGCGCACGGGGCTTGGATGGTCAAGATCAAGGTGAAGAACCCGGCAGAGATGAATGCGCTGCTCGCGGCCCCAGACTATGAGAAATTTGTCAGCGAAGAGGCCGGACACTGAAAAACATCGCAGAAGTTAGAAGTCAGATTGCAGAAGTAAGCTCCTTTGCCTTCAACCGTATCGGTGGAAACCAACGGGTTTACTTCTGCAATCTGACTTTTGACTTCTGCAATTCCCCGACGGTCATTCCAGCTTCAAAATCAAAACGGCCGCTGCCCACATCCAATAAAGGCTCTTATGAGATATCTGCCTAAGTCTCCCGCGGATCGCGCCGCCATGCTGAAGGCGATCGGGATCCGTTCTGTAGATGATCTTTTCTCGCCGATTCCGTCCGAGCTTCGCCTCACGCGCGATCTCGCTGTGCCGCGACAAATGGCGGAGTCGGAAATCGTGGACTGGTTCAAGCAACGGGCGAAAGAAAACGGCGAAGGCTACACCAGTTTTCTCGGAGCCGGAGCTTACTCCCATTACCGGCCGGTGGTCATCGATGCACTCGTGCAGCGCGGCGAATTCCTGACGTCCTACACGCCCTACCAGGCGGAGTTTGCGCAGGGAACGCTGCAAGCCATCTTCGAGTTCCAGACCATGATTTCGGACCTCACCGGCATGGATTTGGCGAATGCCTCGATGTACGACGGCTCGACCGGTGCGGCTGAGGCCGTGATGATGGCGGTCCGCATCACCGGGAGGCATTCGGCGGTAATCGCGCGCAACCTGCACCCCGAGTATCGCGAGGTGCTCAACACCTATGCCACACACCAGGCGATCCCGCTGAAAACGGTCTCTTATACGGACGCGGGACAGATCGATCTGAAGGAACTCGAGAACACAGTGGGCGACGATACGGCATGCGTTTTGATTCAGTCTCCTAATTTTTTCGGGACGATTGAAGACGTCGAAGCCATTGCCGAGATCGCGCACAAACGCGGAGCGCTGCTGATTGTCTCGATCGCCGAAGCGGTGTCGCTAGGGATTGTCGAGCCGCCGCGCGCCGCCGACATTGTGGCCATGGAAGCGCAATCGTTCGGAGTGCCGATGGGATTCGGTGGTCCCTACTGCGGCGTACTTGCTACGAAAGAGAAATTCGTTCGGCAAATGCCAGGCCGCTTGGCGGGCCAGACTGTGGACAAGAACGGCAAACGCGGCTTTGTTCTGACGCTGGCGACGCGCGAGCAGCACATCCGGCGCGAGAAGGCGACTTCGAATATTTGCACCAACCAGGCGCTGGTCGCGTTGATGGTGAACATCTTCATGACCGTATACGGCAAAGTCGGCTTGCGTGAACTGGCAAAACAGAATCTGGCGAAGGCCGCGTATGCTGCCGATCGGTTCAGGAAACATGCCAAAGTGCTGTTCGCGGGCGCGCCGCGGTTCAACGAGTTCGTGGTCGAATCCAGCGAAGATCCTTACGCCATCAACTCGCGGCTCCTGGGACACAAAATCGTCGGCGGCCTGCCGCTGAAGAAGTTCTATCCCGAACTCGGCCACGCGTCCCTCTGGTGCTGCACGGAATTGACGACGCGGTCCATGATCGATACGGCGGTCGGCCTGGTCGCTGAAAGCGAACGCTCGGTGCGAAGTATGAAAGAAGCAGAGGAAGAGGTGACGCGATGAAGCACATGACTCGCAAAGCCACCCGCCACATCAGTCAAAACGAAGGACTGATTTTCGAAAAGTCTTCGCCCGGCAAGGCGGCCTGGAAGTTGCCACCGCTCGATGTCCCGGAAGTCGATACGGCCAAGTTGCTGGGCAAGCAGGAGCGCAAGGATCTCGGCGACATGCCGGAGGTGAGCGAGATCGAAATCATCCGCCACTTCACGCGCCTTTCGACGTGGAATTACGCCATCGATCTCGGAATGTTTCCGCTAGGCTCTTGCACCATGAAGTACAACCCGCGGGTGAATGAGTTTGTCTCGCGCATCGAGGGGCTAGCCAACGGGCATCCCTATCAGGCGGAAAAGATTTCGCAGGGCGCTTTGCGCATCATCAAGACGCTGAGCGATTGCCTGATCGAAATCACCGGCATGGATGCAATCACGCTGCAACCGGCTGCCGGCGCGCACGGCGAATTGACCGGATTGCTACTGGTGCGCGCCTATCACCAGTCAAAAGGCAACGCGCGCAAGAAGATTCTGATTCCGGACTCGGCGCATGGCACGAATCCAGCGACCGCAGCCACGGTGGGCTATGCGGTAGAAAATTTGAAATCGAATGACCGCGGCATGGTCGACGTGGCAGCGCTGGCGGCGCAGATGAATGAAGACGTCGCCGCGCTGATGGTCACGAATCCCAATACGCTCGGCGTATTCGAGCAGGAAATTCACAAGATCGCCGAACTCATGCACGCCAAGGGCGGCCTGCTCTACATGGATGGCGCCAACATGAATGCACTGGTCGGGAAGGCGCGGCCGGGGGACTTCGGCGTTGACGTCATGCACCTGAACCTGCACAAGACGTTTTCCACGCCACATGGCGGAGGCGGTCCCGGGTCAGGGCCGGTAGCGGTGAAGAAGATTCTCGAGCCGTTTCTGCCGAAGCCGGTCGTCATCACCAAGCCGGATGGCACGCTGGGCTTCGAATACAACCGTCCGCAGTCGGTGGGGCGCGTGCGCGCCTTTTACGGAAATTTCGGTATGTTCATCCGTGCGCTCGCCTACATCTTCGCCAACGGCCCTGACGGTCTGCGCCAGACCACGGAGGACGCGGTGCTCAACGCGAATTACATCCGCAAGGGACTGGAAGGCGTTTACGATCTGCCCTACTCGACGCCCTCGATGCACGAAGTCGTGTTCAGCGACAAGCTGCAGGCGCAGAAGGGCGTGAAGACCGTCGACCTGGCCAAACGCCTGATCGATTACGGATTCCATCCGTACACCATGGCGTTCCCGCTGATTGTTCATGGCGCGCTGATGATCGAACCGACCGAGAGCGAGCCGAAAGAAGAACTCGATCTCTTCATCGAAGCCATGAAGTCGATCGCGGAAGAGGTGGAAGAAGATCCGCAGTTCGTGCTCGACGCCCCGCACAATACGCGCATTTCCCGTCTGGATGAGACCGCCGCCGCGCGCAAGCCGATCCTGCGGTGGAAGCCGGAGAACGCATAGGGACGGCCGCACTCCTGAGCCTGTCCTGAGCGACATCGAAGGATCCAAGCGGCGCAGCTCTGGCACGCCGGAAACCATTCAGCTCGGTGACTAAAGTCCAATTTACCCCCGTACCTCCCGTTCTTTGCTCCACGGCCAAAGGGACGTAGACTTTTAACAAACTCGAGGACTGGTCCGAGTCTCCGTGCGAGGATAACGTGAACAAACATCTGGCCTTACTGCTTGGTATTGCCGCTTCTCTGTCGGCGGCACAAACGCAAGCTCCCGTCTCAGCGAAAACGGAGCCGGTCGTCCGCACCACCAAAGCCCTCCATTATCGTCCGGGTGCCAACGTCAAGATTGAGTTTCGCGGCACGGAATTGATGCAGAGCGCCTCGGGCGAGGCCAGGGTCGAAGGCAAGAAAACCAACATCGAAGTGGACGCCAAATTTGAAGGCATGGACAGTGCCACCAAGTTCGGCCTGGAGTATCTGACCTACGTGGCGTGGGCGATTTCTCCGCAGGGGCGCGCCGTGAATTTGGGCGAACTCGTGCTGGATCACGGCAAAGGCCATCTGAAGGCCTTCACCGACCTGCAGACCTTCGGCATGATCGTGACCGCCGAACCGTATTCGGCCGTCACCCAGCCGGACAGTTTGGTGGTGATGGAGAACATATTCCCAGCCGGCGTCGGCGGCGAGGAGATCAGCGCCAAGTACGAACTGGTCCGCAGCGGAACCTACTCTTCCTCCAATACCCACATTCAGGATGCAATCTTCGGTATCGATCCGAAAACACCGCTGGAGCTGTTTGAGGCACGCAACGCGGTGCGTATCGCACATGTGGCGCAGGCGGACCGGTACGCTCCATCTATCCTTTCGAAGGCCGAACTGCAGCTGCGTCAGGCGGAAGAAGCTTACGGTCGCAAACAGAACAAGAGCGCCATCGAAGCAGCCGCGCGGGAAGCGGCCCAGACGGCCGAGGAAGCGCGCGTGATGGCCGTCCAGCAGAAGGCGCAGGAAGAAGCGCAAGCGCAGGCCGCTGCAGAAAAGAAAGCCGCCGAAGAGCGAGCCGCCAAAGCTCAAGCGGATGCGGTAGCGCAAGCCCGCGCTCGTGCGGAAGCAGAAACCGCGCGAGCCCAGGCCGAGGCCGCCAAGGCCGAAGCGCAGAAGGCCGCCGAAGAAGCTGCGCGCCAACGGCAGGAGGCCGAGAAAGCCAAGGCCGAAGCTCTGGCGCAGCAGCAAGTCCTGGCCGCCGAAACCGAAAAAGCTCGCCAGGCGGCAGCCGAGTCCGACAAACTTCGCCAGCAGGCCGAAAACGAAAAACAGGAACTGCGCGCCCGGCTGCTGCAGCAGCTCAACTCCGTTCTCTCCACCCGCGACACGGCGCGCGGCCTGATCGCCAACATGTCAGACGTGCTCTTCAAAAGCGGCAGCTTCGAATTGTTGCCGGGCGCTCGGGAGCGGCTGGCCAAAGTGTCAGGCATCGTGCTGGCCTATCAAGGCCTGCGCCTGGCAGTCGAAGGTCACACTGACAGCATCGGCACTGACGAATACAACCGTCGGCTCTCGGAGCAGCGCGCCGACGCCGTCCGCGACTACTTGGTGCAGCAAGGCATTAATCCGACGCTATCACCGCCAGCGGATTCGGAAAAAGCGAGCCCGTGGCCTCGAACGATACTCCGGAAGGCCGCCAGCAAAACCGCCGCGTCGAACTGGTAGTCTCCGGCAATGCCATCGGCACGGTGGCGGACGCCAATCCCGCTGCCAGCGCAGCCACAGGGATTCAGAAGTAGAAGTTGCTTGTGTAGCGCGGACACTCCTGTCCGCGAAAAGCCGCGTGCTAGACTGACCCCAGCCCAGCCATGAGCACGGTGCCCGAAGATCCGGCCAGCGCAGAAATTGTCCGCCGACCCGCCCGCGAGCAGGCCGAACATCACTACTATGCCGCACTCGACCTGGTTCTCGAAGGGCACCACGAACAGGCGGTCGAAAAGTACCGGCAGGCGCTGGCGGCTGATCCCGGGTTCACCGACGCGCTGCATGGACTGAGCCGGGCGCTGCAGGACCTGAACCGCCTCGACGAAGCCATTGAGGTTGCCCAACAAATCTCGGATATCGATCCCGACGATATTCTGGCGCATACCAGCCTCTCGATCCTCTATCAGAAGAAGGGAATGGTTCCCGAGGCCGAGGCGGAGGGGAACAAGGCGCGGGTGCTGGGGTGGAAGCAGCATTTGAAGAAGGGCAGCGGGTGAGGGTCCAGCGGCAATGACTTGCGAGGGTGCACGGGTCGGCCTTCCGAACCCGCCTGTCTCTCTTGCCTAATGCTTCGCGTGTGGGTCGTCGCCCGGAGTGTCCTCAGTTCCCTGCTCATCCCGATAGCCGGAAGGCTCTGCTGGCAACTCGACCAGGCGCGCCCGTTCCAGCGCGCGGAAATACTCCGGGCGCGAATGGCGATAATGGTCGGCGGGAATCTTGCCGTTGAGCCACGCCGTATCCATCGGATAGACCATGGGATCGAAGATCACCAGGTAGAAGTGCCAAATGAGGATGGAGAAGGTTGCCAGCAGCGCTTCATACCAATGCACCGCCGTGGCCGCATCCGTCACCCACTTCGGAAAGTGGGTTAACGTGAAATTGTTGAACCACAGCAGGAACCCGGAGAGGGCCATCACGAAGGTACCCCACATGAAGGCCCAGTATTCCATCTTCTCGGCATAGTTGAATTTCGCGAACTTCGGCTCCTGCTTGGTGAGGCCGAGGTTGTAGCGGAAGACGTCCAGCATGTCGGTGGCGTCTTTGATGGTCGGGATCATGGCCAAAATGAAAGAACGATCGCGCTTCTTCAGCGCCAGATGCACGAAGTGGTAGGCGGTGGCCATGAGCATGACTACAGCCGCGACGCGATGCAACCCACCGCGCACTCCGAAGCCGGACTCCCAGACAAGCAGCGGCTTCGACCACCAGCTTTCGGGATACTTCAGGGCGAATCCCGTGTACACCAGTGTTGGGAAACTCACCATGATGCCCCAGTGCGCGACGCGGAACCATAAGTTCATCCGCAAGACCATCTCGCCGGACTCCCGCCGCGGACGGCGCCGGATCAGCTTGCGCAACAGGTCCAGCAGATTGTGCAGCAGCATGAAGCCCAGCGTCGCCGGGATAAGCACCCAGTACGTCTCGCGAATCCACTCCACCACCGGGTGATTCTTGCCGGCTTCGGTCCGCACATGTACGGGACCAATACTGAATTTGGCTTCGGCCACGCCCTGGTGACATGCCCCGCAGGTTTTCGCCAGGTTGGCGGCATTGACGGTGGAGCGCGGATCGCTCGAACGGAGAATGGAGTGCACCCCATGGCACGAAGCGCAGTTCGCCGCTCTCACTTTCCCTTCTTGCAGCGCCAGCCCGTGATAGCTGCCGGCGTAGGAGGGCAGGCGATCAGCCGGCAAATCATAGCGCAAGGCCAGGCGGGGATCGCCATGGCAGCGCCCGCAGGTCTGCACCGAGACGTTCTGGGCGTTCAAAGGGGAGCCCGAGCTCTTCGGGTCCATGATCAGATGCTCGCCGTGGCAATCGATGCAAACCGGCGCATCGCGCACACCGGCCTTGACCGCTTCCCCGTGGACACTCTCGTTGAACTCACGCGCGATTTCCTTGTGGCATTGCGCGCAGGTGCCCGGCACTTTCCAATGATTGACCCTGGAGCGCTCATCGGTAGCCGGATAGATGTCATGACTGCCATGGCAACTGGAACAGGTCGCCGCATCCTTGCCGAGCGCGACCGCGCGCCCGTGAACGCTTTGCTTGTAGGAATCCACCGGATGCGCTACTGGGATGTTATGCCGCGACAAGAAGCCCGCATCGCTATGGCATTTCGCGCAGGTATCGGGCAGGTTTTTGTGAGCCACGGTCGAGTCCGGTTCGCTGGAGGCTTTCACGGCATGGATGGGACCGTGGCAGGACACGCACTTGGGCGCGTCTTTGTCTCCATTTTTCGCGGCCTGCCCGTGGATGCTGGAGGCGAGCGCCTTCACTTCGTCCGCATGACACTCCTCGCACTTTCCGGGAATCAGATTTTCCGCCGTGGTGAGTTCATGCACACTGCCGTGACATGAAGCGCACGCGGATTCTCCAAGCATGGAGTGGGCGCTGGTGGGGAAGGCCTTGGCTTCGTCCGCATGGCAGGTGGCGCATTGCACTTTGGCAATTTTCGCAGGATGCGGAAACTCTTTGATGGCGGTGTGGCAGTCCTTGCAGCCGAGCACCGCGTGAGCGCTGGCGGCATGCTTGGCGGGATTGATCGAAATGTTCTTCCCGGCGCCGGACTTCATTCCCGCTTCGCCGTGGCACGCCAGACATTCCTGGTCCGCGGCGGACGAGGCCGCAGCCAGAGCCAGGACCAACGCCGCGTACATCAAAGCAACCCGAGTCGTGCGCATTTCCACCCTTCTCTGCAATTCAACCGCAAAGGCTAACGGTACGCGAACAACATCGCGTAGATGATCCACAACACAATGAAGAATCCCACCGTCAGCGCCGTCCAGGCGAAAGCCCGGATCGTGCGGATCACAATCGGCTGGTAAGGCTCCTCCATTTTTTCTTCCAGCTTCCCGCTGGCAACCAGTTCTTCGTACTCTCTGGGTTTGTCCCTTTCCAATTCTTCCAACGGCATGCGCCCGGTGAACACCGTGATGTCCATGGGAAACTTTTCCGGCCGCAAGTGGGTATTGAAGAAATGCACGGTAAAAATGAAACCCGTCGCCAGCAGCGCTTCGTCGCTGTGAATGATAGTGGCAACGTTGAGGAACGACCCTGGTATAAACCGCGTGAAGAACACCGGGAACCAAAGCGTGAGGCCGGTGGACCCAATCACCGCGATTCCCCAAAACACGGCGAAATAGTCGAATTTTTCCCAGTACGTCCAGCGGCCGTAGGCAGGCCGCTCGCCCCGGCCTATAAACCACTTCAGCGTGCCAATGAGTTCCGTGAGGTCTCTGCGGTTTGGCACCATACTGCCCGGTCCGAGGATCAGCGAGAACCAGGAACTGTGTTCCCTTTTCTTCAACTTGTAGAGGTCCACCAGATGGGTAATGAAAACTCCGAACATCACGACTGCGGCACTGCGGTGAATGTAACCCGCGTTCTCAAATCCCCCGAGCAGGTGCGAAAGCACCGCCGCCCATTTCGTGTAGGAAAATTTAAGGGTCAGCCCGGTCAGCGCCAGGGTGATAAAGCTCACGATCATGCAGATGTGAAGGATCCGCTGCAACCGGCTGAACCGGACGAACTGGCGTCGGTCATGAGGCATCGGTTTTCTCCTGCCCCGCGGACGCGTCAAGCTCTGCGGCGTATTTCTCTTCCGCGGCGCGCAACTCCTGCCGCATCTGGAAAGCTCGCGGCAGCCAGAGCAGCGTGTGAATGCCACCAACCACAAAGGTAACCACCAGCAGCGTGGTCATGCCCCAGAAGGTATAGAACAGGAAGGGAAACTTTCGCGGATCGTGGTGCGTGGCGTGCGTCAGATATCCGGCGAAGCGCCGGGTCGCGCCCGCATGGCACTTCGCGCAGGTGGCCGCCACGTTTGCCCGGCTCAGGTGCGAGCGTGGATCCGTCACCGCCAGCACGTCGTGGGCTCCGTGGCAGTCATAGCACTTGGCCGCTTTCGTGTACCCAAGCTTCGAGACCTTTCCGTGATAGGTATCAAAATAGGTCTTCGCGATCTCCTCGTGGCAGCGTCCGCATGTACCCATCACGTTCAGCCGGAACTTGTCCTCATCCGTGCGGTGGATAGCGTGGGCAGTGTGGCAATCGTTGCAGACGGGAAGGGGCTTGCTGTAACCGCTCACTCGCTTGGCATGGATGCTGTTCTCGAACTGCTCCTCGATGCCGTGGTGGCACCTGCCGCACGTGGTCGGCACGTTATTGGCGTTGACGCTCGACGCCGGATCGGTCCGGGGAAGGATCTGGTGAGCGGTGTGGCAACTGGTGCACGTCGCCGTCACGGTCAGCCCATTCTTTAATAACGTCCCGTGAATGCTCTCCGTGTAGTTGGTGAGGATTTCGTGCTGCAATCCGGTGTAGCGCACCGCAGCTTTCTGGCCCTCGCGGTGACAGCGCGCGCAAAGCCCCGGAACATTCATCGCAAAGGTCGACGACTGCGGGTCCTGTTTGCCCAGGATGCCATGCGTGCCATGGCATTCCTTGCAGGTCGGGGCATTGGGGTCGTTCTTGCCGTTCAGCTGTCCGTGGATGCTGGACACGTAGAGCTTGCCGATCTCATCGTGGCAAGCGGTGCAGTCCACTGCGTGGACGATCGTCTCGCAAGGCCGGACACGGGAGGCGTTGACCTCCGAGTGGCATTGGCTGCAGGCAACGTTCCGAAGCCTGCCAGGCTCCTCGCTGTGGCGGGAATGGTTCACCTCGGTCGCGTTGACGTACATGGATTGCCCGTCGCGCGCGCGACGCAATCTCTGATCGGCGTGGCAACGCATGCAATCCGCATCGGCCATACCCTGCGCGTAGAAGACGTTCCTGATCTTATGCGGCTGATGGCAATCCGGGCAGGCGGGCAGCACGTTGGCCTGTTTTTCCCAAAGCTCTCCACGAATGGTTTTCCGGTGGACGGTTTCGATTTGCGTGTGGCATTTCGTGCAGGTAGCGGCAATGTTCTTGCGATTGATCGAAGAAGCGGGATCGGTATGCGGCAAGATCAAATGCGGGGTGTGGCAGGTGGCGCAGTTCGGGGCCACCGACAGTCCCTTCTTCAGCAACGCCTCCCCGTGGATGCTCTCGGAGTAGTTCTCCAGAATATTGTCCTGGCCAATCTGGCGATTGCGCGAAACCGCGGTTCCTTCGCGATGGCACTGGCCGCAAACGAACGGTACTTTCAGCGGCGCCACCGCCGACCGCGGGTCCTTGACCGGAACGATGTCGTGGTTCCCGTGACAATTCACACAGCGGGGCGCCAGCGAGTCGCCGCGCGCAACCGCCTTCCCGTGGAGCGACCGGGCATGTTGCTCCTGTTCGGTCGAGTGGCATGTGCCGCACTTTACCGGCGCAGGCTTCTCGTGCGGAAAGTCTTTTCCTTCCAGGTCGGCGTGGCAGCCCGTACACCCGAGGCTGCCATGTACGGAAGTGGCAAACTTCTTGCCTTCCACGTAGAGCGAAACCGTCTTGCCGGCTCGCGTCGTACTCATGCTTTTCTCGCCATGGCACGCGAGACATTCCGCTCCAGGCTGGTCGGCGGCGCGGGCCGGACGTTGCAGCAACGGAAGGAGGAAGACCGTGGCGACGAGCGTTGCGACAAGCGTCGCAACCATCGTCAGTCCAGCACACCAATTCCTTCGCAGTATTGCTGTTTCAGCCATGTCAAACTCTCGCCAGCGCTTACTTCATGCCGAGATCCGCAAGCACTTTCGGATTCGTTTCCCCAACCGCCAGCAGGTTGTGGCACGCACTGCAATCATTGGTAATGGTCTGGCCATCGGCGCTGGTATGACTGCCGTCATGGCAGCGGAAGCAGCCCGGCGAATCGTTGTGCCCAAGATTATTCGGGTGCGTTCCCCAGGTTATGCGCATGTCCGGGAAGATGTTGCGAAGGTATATCCTCGCCACTTCATCGCCAGCCTGCTCGACTACCGTGCGCCGCGTCGCGTAGATCTGCGGGTAATTGGCCCGATAAAAATTATTGAGTTCTTCTTTAATGCGATGCTCCGCCACCTCGCGGGTCGGATAATCCACCTTGAGAACTTCGACTGCCTTTTTCCGGATGTAGGGAAGCTCCGGGCTGATACGCCCGAGCGACATCTGCTTGTCCACCGCGTTTTCGGGCAAATCGAACGCGTGGGTGGGCCGGTTGTGGCAATCCACACAATCCATAACCCGGTGCTCGCCCTTGTCCAATTGTTCTTTGGTGGGCTTGGCATCGGTGGAAATAAATTCGGTCGTCTTCCCCTTATCGTCGGTGTAATACACAGCCGGGATCGTCTGCCGCTCGGCGTCGGTCGAGATGTAGCGGATGCGCGCCATGTCAGCGAGGTGGCGCCCGTGGATGCCGACCGCACCCTGCCATGTGCGTCCGCCTACTTTCAGCAGCAGCACGTCCGTCTGGGGTGTGTTGGTCTCATCGTCCTTGTAGCTGGTGTTCACCACGAACTTGTCGCCGGTGAAGCGCTGCGGCCAGTGACACTGCTCACAGGTCTCGCGGGCCGGGCGCAGGTACTTTACCGGTGAAGGAATCGGCCGTGAATAGGTGTGGAAGGTTACCGCGAAGACCTGCCGCAGGCCGGAAAGCTTCGAGCGCACGAACCACGACGCACCCGGCCCGATGTGGCATGCAACACAGTCCACCCGCGAGTGAGGAGAATTCTGATAGGCCGTATACTCGGGAACCATCACCCGGTGACAGGTCTCTCCGCAGAACTGCGTCGAATCCATGTACTGCACGCCGCGGTACGATGCGGTCCCTACGATGAGCAGGTTGAGCATGGTCGCCGCTGCCACGTACTCCAAGGTGCGCCGCACCACGGGCAGGCTTAAGTCGATGGCGGGAAAGATTCCCGGCAGTTCTCCGCTCTCGAGCAGACTCCGTCGCCTGAGCCAGATGCCAAGTGGAATCAGCAGGAGGCCGAGTACAAAAACGCCCGGCAGGATCAAGAAGACCAGAAGGCCAATGTAGGGGTGCGGTGGCCCCGGCAAGAAGATGTCATAGAACCAGAAAGCGATCGTGGTAAGCGCCGTGCTGGTCGTCACCACGGCGCCCGTGAGTGTGATGGGATTCTGGCCCAGAAAATAGATGGGCTCAGCCCACTCTCGGATGCGTTCTTGCAGAGTCATGTGAAACCGCTACTCCAGTTATTTTCCAGTGCAACGTTGCTGAGACACACTCCAACTTTTGCCGCGAATCATCCGCCGCGTTTGGCAATCAAACCTGACCTTGATGCAGGGCCTGGCCCGGGTTACTTCTTCAACGTACGGATGTAAGCTACCAGCCCAGTAACCTCTTCCGGCTTCAGCGACTTGTACGGCGGCATCTTGGGAGGCTTACCGTTCGTAATGACGCCCGAGATGTCCGCATCCGACTGTTTCTGAAAATCGGCGCCTGAGAGATCGTGGCCGGCCGCTTTCTTTCCGTCGGGACCATGACACATGGCACATTTTGATTTGTAGAGCGTCTCGCCTGCGCTTTGCGCATTCGCCGACAGGGAGAGGGTAAGAACAACCGCAAAGACCGTTGCAACGGCTAATACTGCGACGCTAACTTTCTTCATCTTTAAGCTCCATTCGAGTTTTTGGCCCAACACTGTTGCAATTTTGGACTGTTGCATTTTCAACTATACGCTGGCCGCGGTCCGTGACCTAGATCACATCTGCTTGTAATGGAACTTTTCTCGCAAGATTAAAGGAAAGTCGGCCCGCTTGGACGAGTCCTTTCAAATTGGTGGGCAGACCGTCGATTTTTCTGCTTGAGAATCGGTCACACACTTTGGATCGGTTTCGCCGGAGAGTCCCTCCCACAGCCTTAAGCATCCCGACGGCGCTTGCTGGGGATTCGCCTTGGCATCGGTATCTGCTGCGCAGCAACCAGAACCTGAAACAATATCGGCAAGTTCTAATTTTTGGGCCTGTTTCCGGCTCCCATGATGCTAAAATCAGGCAAATTCTTCAGAACAGCCCGCTTTTGTCTGCCCGGCTCCCTGCGAGTGCCGGACTATAGCGGGGTCCGTGTGCAGGGTACGGCGCGCCGTAGCATCGAGCTTGAGGCGAAGGAGTAAAGATGTCATTGGGGCCCCTGGTTCCACGAAGTAACGATCCACGAAACGGCGACGGACTGCGCGAACTCCAACCCGGCGAACCAGCTGAATTTTTGAGGCCGATCGGCTCCGCGCTGTATAACGTGTTGCCGGCGCAGGAATCGACGCTGCGCGAATACCTGCGCGTTCTCATCAAGCGCAAGTGGATGGTAACCGCAGTGGTAGCGGGCATCTTCATGGCGGTTGCCGTCGCCAGCCTGCGCCAGACCCCCATCTACGAAGCAACCGGCCAAATCGTTGTCAACAAGGCTGATTCCAACGTCATCACCTTCAAAGACTCGATGCCAGTGGTCGACTACTACGACCAGAGTGATCTCGACACCGAGGTCCGAATCCTGCAGAGCGATCTGCTGGCGCTGCAAGTGATCGGGAAACTGAATCTCGACAGGCGTCCTGAGTTTGGCGGTCATTCCGATCAGAAACAAGCCAATCTGGTCGCCGATCCGCTGCAGTCCGATCCCAATCGCACCTCGGCCCTGCTGGGTGGCTTTCGCGGGCACCTTCGCGTCGCTCTGATTCCCAACACCCGGATCATCGAGATTCACTACAGCAGCACCGACCCTCAGCTTGCCGCCAGCGCCGTCAATACCCTGGCCGCCACTTATGTCGAGCAGAACTTCAAAACCAAATTCGACTCCACCATGCAGGCCTCGAACTGGCTTTCCAACCAGCTCGTCGATTTGCAGATGAAGGTAGAAACCTCGCAGGAGAAGCTCGTACGCTACCAGAAGGAGCACGAGATTCTCGGGGCTGACGAAAAGACGAACATCATCACCGAAAAGCTCGACGAACTGAACAAAGAAATGACCGCGGCGGAATCTGACCGCATGCAGAAAGAAGCCGTCTATCGCCAGACCCAGACCAATGATCCGGACGAAATCGCCGCCGCGATCATTGCCGACACCAGTGGAAATGGAAGCACCGCAACCTCCGCTCTCCTGGACAAGCTGCGCGAGCAGCAGGCGGGCCTCAGAATCCAGGTGGCCGAACTCAGTTCCCAGTTCGGCCCTTCGTATCCGAAAGTCATTCAGCTCAACAACCAGATCAAAGAGATTGACCACCAGATGCAATCGGAAACGAACAAGGCCGTCGACCACCTCAAGGGACAGTACCTGGCGGCTTTGCAGCGCGAAAATATGCTGAGCGGATCCTTTGAAAAGCAAAAACAGGAAGCCAACAAGCTCAACGAGAGCGCCATCGAGTACAGCATCCTGAAACGCGACCTGGACACCAACCGGACACTCTACGAGGGACTGCTGGAAAAACTGAAGGAAGCAGGCGTCACCGCGGGATTGCGCTCCAATAACTTTCGCATCATTAATGCGGCGCGGGTTCCGACCTCGCCCAGCGAACCCAACATTCCACGGAACCTGGCTTTCGCGCTGGTGCTGGGCATCATCTCCGGCGTCGGCTTGGCTTTCGTGCTCGAGAACATGGACAATACCGTCCGCACTCCCGAACAGGCAACCGCGTTGTCGGCTCTTCCCTCTCTCGGCATGATCCCGCTTGGCTCCAAGTCAGCCAGTTACGGTGGGAGTGGCAAGCGGTTGGCTTTGACTGCCTCCAAGGAAGTGGTGGAGACGGTAACCCAGGTTCGCCCGCAATCGCAGATGGCCGAATCGTATCGCGCGCTGCGGACTTCGCTTCTGCTCTCCAATCTCGGAGCGCCGCCCAAGGTCATTATGGTGACCAGCGCCCGCCCGCAGGAAGGCAAAACCACTACCAGCGTTAACACTGCCATCGTGCTCGCGCAAAAGGGAGTCCGCGTTCTTCTGATCGATGCCGACTTGCGCCGCCCTAGTATTCACAAGACCCTGGGGATGGGGCCGCGCAGCGGTCTCAGCAATGTGCTCACCGGAAGCGCCACCGTGCAGCAGACGATTGTGGCCTCCCCGATCCTACCCAATCTTTTCATTATGCCCGCAGGTACGCCGCCTCCGAATCCGGCCGAATTGCTGGCGTCCTCCAACATGAGGGATCTAGTTCTGGAGTTGCGCGAGCAGTTCGATCACATCGTGATCGACACGCCACCAACCCTTTCCGTCACCGACGCCGTGGTGCTTTCGCCCCGCGCCGACGCCACCATTCTCGTGATTCGCTCCGGCCAAACCACGAAACAGGCGCTGCGCCGTGCCCGCGACATATTGATGCAAGTCAATGCTCATGTCGCGGGTGTGCTGCTCAACGCCGTCGACCTCTCCTCCCCCGATTACTATTACTACTACGAGTATCAGGGGAAATATGGAGCCTACTATCAGGAAGAGGCTCCTGGCACGGAGAACGATGTGGAACCGAAAGCGGTTTGAGGCAGATGATCGGGTGATCTGGCGATCGGGTCATCTGGTCATCAAGAATTGCTGAACAGTTGGGTTTCGATGGCTCGAGGGTAAGATCATCCGATCGCTTTGACGATGGCCATTCCACTTTCAAACCGGCGGCGGTGGCAGTTGGCTGTGAGTCTGGTTGCTCTCGCCGGCATCTATCTGTTTCTTGCGGGCATGGAGTTTGCCGCCAGCGTATTCGCTTCGCGTGCGGAGTTGCCCTCGCTGCAACGCGCGGTGCGGCTCTCGCCGGGAAATGCCGACTATCGCCATCGACTCGGGCGCTACTTTGCTTTAGTTGCCGGCGATCCTCAATCCGCCATTGCCAGCCTTCGATCCGCGGTCGCGCTCAACCCCCACGATGCCCACTATTGGTTCGATCTGGCCGGCGCGGATCAGGTGACCGGCGATCTCGCCGGCCAGCGAACGGCTCTGGAGCGCGCGTTGCAGGCCGAGCCTACTGCTCCCGACGTGGCCTGGGAAGCGGCCAACCTTTTTCTGGTTGACGGCGATATCGACCGCGCCCTGCGCGAATTCCGCGTGGTCATCGAGAACGACGATTCGCTGGTGGACGACGCCTTGCGCGCCTGCTGGCGCGTACGTCCGGACACCGATGCCCTGCTTCGCGAGGTCGTGCCGGCCCGCGCCGATTCCCTGATTTCCTTTCTCGGCCTGCTGAAGAATAAGCGGGAAACCGAGGCCGCCATCAAAACCTGGGAACGCCTCGCCCAGTTGCACCAGAAATTCCAGAACCGCTATCTGTACGACCAGGTGCGTTATCTCGTCGAAATGCGCCGTCCTGACGCAGCCTTGTCTGCCTGGGAGCAAACCGCTGACACGCTAGGCATCTCTGCTTACCTCCCGACGGAAGACAATCTGGTGGTGAACAGCGATTTCAGCCTCGACATCCTCAACGGGGGGTTCGACTGGACCTACGAGAATCGGACCGGAGTTGAGCCCTTGCTTGATCCGAGCGAAGTCCACCAGGGGCACCGCTCTCTTTCCCTCACCTTCGAAGGCCCCGGAATTACCGACGCCGGAATTCAACAACTGATTCCGGTGCATGGCGCAACCACTTACGACTTCTCCGCCTACTACAAGTCGAAGGAATTTGAGGGCGCGGGCGGGCCCCAGATCGTTCTGCGCGACGCCTACACGGGTGTGCCGCTGTATGCCAGCGACCCCCTCAAGGATGCCGACTTCTGGAAAGAGGTTCACTCCAAAGTGACCACCCCGGACTCCACCAACTTGCTCAGGCTGGCCATAGAGCGCTTCCCTGCTGGTTCTCCGATCAAAGGCAGGCTTTGGCTCGACGATTTCGAACTTTCTCCCGAGGATTCCCCTGACAATTCCCCAAAACCATCCAAGGACATGCCGTGAGTTCCGCCCTGGCAACGCAGCCTGAACCCGCGTCCATCGCCAAAGTCTCGCGACCGAGACTAAACAGCACCGCGCTGCTGACTGGCGCCTGTGCCGTGCTCTTGCTCGGGCCGCTGGCCTTTGGAGCCGTTGAGCCCTGGTCCATTTTCGCCTTGGAGGTGTGCGCCACCTTACTGTTGGCGGTTTGGGCGTCCCGCCAGTGGATCCACCGGGAACTCGACCTCTCCGGTAACGTACTGTACCTCCCCATGGCTGCCTTTTTTGCGCTCGTGCTGGCGCAGTGGGTGGTGGGAACAACCGCCTATCGCCACGTGACCTACTCTCACTTGCTGCTCTACGTTTCCTACGGCATGCTGGCGTTCGTCGTGACCCAGACTCTGCATCGCTCTTCTCAGTTCGAACTCATGGCAAAGTTGTTCACGGGCTACGGGCTGGTAGTGGCTCTGTTTGCCGTGTTGCAGGGTATGGCGCCGAATGGAAAGGTTTATTGGATCCGGACCCTGGAGCAGGGCGGCTTAGTTTATGGTCCGTACGTCAATCACAATCATTACGCCGGCCTGATGGAGATGCTCACTCCGTTCCCGCTGGTGCTGGCCGCCACGCGCTTCACGGACGGCAGCCGCAAGATTGCAGTGGCGGGAGTCGCCGCACTGATGGCGGCAAGTATTTTTCTCTCCGGTTCGCGCGGGGGGATGGTGGCGTTCGTGGTGCAGATGATACTGCTGAGTATCCTTCTGGTTCGCAAGCGCGATGGAAGCTGGAAGCAGCCGCTCATGCTGGGAGCATTTCTGGCGATGGTGATCGTTTTTCTACTCTGGATGGGTAACAACGAACTCACCCGCCGCCTGATCAGTATTCACACCGACACCCGCGAAGAGATCAACGGCGGAATCCGCCTCACCATTGATCGCGACTGCTTGCGCATGTTGATTCAGCGACCCTTTCTCGGCTGGGGACTGGGCACCTTTCCGGTCGTCTACCCGGAATTTCGCAGTTTCTACACCAACATGTTCGTGAACCAGGCTCACAATGATTATCTGCAACTGCTGGTCGAGACCGGCTTGGCCGGATTCTCCATCGCGATCTGGTTTCTGGTGCTGGTTTTCCGGCAGGCCGCCGGCAAGCTTAGGAACTGGACCGAGAACGCCAGCGGCGCGTTGACGGTGGCTGCGCTGCTCGGTTGCGTGGGCATCCTCGTGCACAGCTTTCTCGATTTCAATCTGCAGATCCCGGCAAACGCCGCGCTATTTTATGTGCTCTGCGCGATTGCCGCCTCCAAGCCGTTGCAGGAATCGCAGCGCCGCCGCGTGCTTCGCCGACACAGTTCGATCATGGAGCCTCACCCGGAAACCGCGGCATCCTGACTGGTGCACGCGAAACCAGCGCAACTCAGGCGTTATAGAGTTGCTCGTGCTGCCGCGCTTCATACCAAAGCGCCAGTTCGACGCGGTTCCACAAGCCCAGCTTGTCGTAGATCAAGCGCAAATAGTTCTTCACCACGTGCTCGGTGGTCCCGAGAGAATCGGCAATCTCCCGGTTCTTGCAACCCTCGGCTACGCGTTGAATGATGAACTGTTCGCGTTCGCTGGGCCCGCGCCGGTTTGCTGTCGCTCCAACCATAATTGCCTCCTATAAAGTAAAGTTGCGAGCTTAACCCGCTTGATGCCCCCCTTGATTCCAAAACGCAGAAACAGGCGGTTGAAATGCGCCTTGACCGTTCTCTCGGCAATGTTCAGATCTTTAGCGATTTCCGAGTTGTCGCATCCCTGGAGAAGCAGATCAATCACCTGCCGTTCCCGGGGTTCCATGTGGCTGAACTTCTCTTCCATAAAAACCGTGCCTCGCCGCTGCGATCCGGCCGCTGCAAGTGGCTGAGCAGTCGGGTGCCTCGGCACATCTGAATTCGGGTCTTTGTGTCTCAATTTGCATTCAGGCGGCCAAATCGGGGCTGCGGCTGTTAACTAACTATGAAAACCTCCGGGACGCGCTTTTTTCTTGGAAAACGGCGGTTACTGCAGTCATTGCAGGCACATACGTGCAGCAGTTTTACTCAGCATCTAGGGTGAATCACTTAGTACAAACTTCCGGGGTACCTCCCCACCAAAGAGCATGATTTACACAGAAGTGCATCCGCCACCCAGAAGTGCATCCACAGCCGGCATTCGCCTCTCCCCCTATAATGAGCCGTGGACTTCAAGCTGGTAAGCAACTACAAGCCTCAGGGCGACCAGGCGCAGGCCATCGACGCCCTCACCCGCGGCGTCTTCGATCGCGAGCAGCATCAAGTCCTGCTCGGCGTCACCGGATCGGGCAAGACCTTCACCGCCGCCAAAGTGATCGAAGCCGCCAACCGCCCCACCCTCGTCATGGCCCACAACAAGACTCTGGCCGCCCAGCTCTACCACGAGTTCAAAAGCTTCTTCCCCAACAACGCCGTGGAGTACTTCGTCTCCTACTACGACTACTACCAGCCGGAGGCTTACGTCCCGGCGGCGGATCTTTATATCGAGAAGGAATCCACCATCAACGACGAGCTTGACAAGCTGCGGCTCTCGGCCACGCGATCGCTTTTCGAGCGGCGCGATTGTTTGATAGTGGCTTCGGTCAGTTGCATCTACGGTCTGGGCTCGCCGGAGGCTTACTACGGCATGATGCTGTTCCTGGAGAAGGGACAGAAGATCAAGCGCCAGGACATCACTGGCAAGCTGGTCGAAATTCTTTACGAGCGTACTGAAGGCGATTTTCGGCGCGGGACCTTTCGGGTGCGCGGCGATGTCATCGAAATCTATCCCACCTACGACGACAACGCGTATCGCGTCGAAATGTTTGGCGACGAGGTCGAATCGCTTTCGCAGATCGATCCTTTGTTTGGAACGGTCAAGCAGCGCTACATGCGGCTGCCGATTTATCCGAAGACGCACTACGTGATGAAAGAAGAGACCCGGGCGTCGGCCGTCGCCTCAATTAAGACCGAGCTCGCCTGGTGGGAAGCGGAACTGGAAAAGCAAGGACGCCTGGTCGAATCGCAGCGCATCCATCAACGGGTGATGTACGACCTGGAAATGATCAAGGCCATGGGTTACTGCCACGGCATCGAAAACTATTCGCGGCATTTCACCGGACGGCTTCCCGGCGAGCCGCCGCCTACGCTGCTTGACTATTTTCCCCGCGACTTTCTGATGTTCATCGACGAGTCGCACCAGACCGTACCTCAACTCCACGGCATGTATCACGGCGACCGCTCGCGCAAGCAGACGCTGGTCGAATACGGCTTCCGTATGCCGTCGGCGCTCGACAACCGTCCGCTCACTTTCGAGGAGTTCGAGCATCGCACCAACCAACTCGTGTACGTCTCCGCCACGCCCGGCCCCTACGAACTGACCAAGTCCGCCGGAGTGGTCGTCGAGCAGATCATCCGCCCCACCGGCCTGATTGACCCGCCCGTTGAGATACGTCCCGTCAAAGGGCAGATCGACGACCTGCTGCACATGATTCGCGACCGCGTCGCGCGCAACGAGCGCGTATTGGTCACCACCCTGACCAAGCGCATGTCGGAAGATCTCGCCGAGTACTACAGCGAAGTAGGCGTGAAGTGCCGCTACATGCATTCCGAAATCGAAACCCTGGAGCGGGTAAAGATTTTGCGCGACCTCCGCAAAGGCGAGTTCGATGTATTGATTGGGATCAATCTTCTGCGCGAAGGCCTCGATCTGCCCGAAGTATCGCTGGTGGCGATTCTCGACGCCGACAAAGAAGGCTTCCTGCGCTCCTCCGGTTCGCTGATTCAGACCATTGGACGCTGCGCCCGCAACCTGAACGGCCGCGCCATTCTCTACGCCGATCGCATGACCGACTCCATGAAGAAGGCACTCGACGAAACCAACCGGCGGCGCGCCATCCAACAGGCGTACAACGACGAAAACGGAATCACGCCCGAATCCATCATTCGCCCGCTCGACATGACGCTGGTCGCCATCGTAGGCGCCGACTACACCGACCTGACCGGCCCCGAAGCCGAGGGCATTCCGGAATTCAAGTCGCAGGAAGAGTTGGATGCCTACATCGGAAAGTTAGAAAGCGATATGCGGGAAGCGGCCAAGCGGTTTGAATTCGAGAAGGCGGCCAAGCTGCGGGACACGATCAAGGAGTTGCGGACGAAGGAATTCTTATTCGCCTGAGAAGCCGGAACATTTTATTGGCAGTAACACGATATTCGTGTTACACTGGATTCGTGTCATCCACTCGCCGCCTGCGCAACGTAACCGTGACCCTGGAAGAAGACGTCGCCCAGTGGGCCCGCATCGAGGCGGCGCGCCGGGACACCAGCGTCTCGCGGCTGCTGGGGGCGCTGCTGAAGGAGCGCATCTCGGCCCACGGCGGCTCCGCCGAGGAGGCGGCGGAGCGACTGGCGAGTTTCGGCAAGCGTCACCGGCTCAGTTTGCGCGGGCTTAAGATTAAGGATCTGATCAATGAAGGACGCCGGTGAGCCGGTTCGTTCTCGACGCTTCGGTCGTCCTGACCTGGTGCTTTCCCGATGAGAATGCTGCCGTGGCAGAGCATGTCGCCGGCATGTTCAAGCGAGGCGATACCGCGGTTGCACCCTCATTCTGGCCGCACGAGGTTCTGAACGCCTTGCTGGTTGGAGAAAAACGCAGGCGCATATCCAAGGAGTTGGTGGGAAGCTTTCTCGACGACCTGGCAACGCTCCCCATCGTACTGGAACAGTTTCCTGCCAGCGATGTTTTTGACAGGATTCAGCATCTCAGCCGCGAACACGGATTGAGTGCGTATGATGCGGCTTACCTCGATTTGGCTTTAGCCAGCAACCTGCCACTTGCAACCTTGGACGAAGAGTTAGTGCGGGCCTGCAAGACAGCGCGTGTCCGGTTGGTGCGGGGTTGAGGTTCGCAGTCTGACAAGTTAACGCCTCGCGCTGAGACATTCTGCTTGTTAGTTGCGGCCGGCGGCGGCGTGGACGGCTTTCTTGCCGGACTCGCGAGCGGCGGCGCTGACTTCTTGTTCGATCCTCAGTTCTTTTTCGATTGACGAAAAACGCTGGAAGACTTCGTGCAGCCTCAGAGCCATGTTGCGGATGGTGTCGGCTTGCGCCAGGACGCTTGCCGGCAGGTTGGGTTCGAGCATCATCAGTTCGGCATTGCCGAGCACGCTGGTTAGGACATTGTTGACATTGGTGCGCATCTCGACCATGTAGCGTCCGAGGGCGGCCTCGGCTTGGGCGGTGGCGCAAACCGTCCCGGCTTCGCGAGCGCGAGATTCGGCGCGGATGCGGCGCAGGATTTCGCGCCCGACCAGGCCCGCGATCGCGGCCCACAATCCGGGCTCGCGTCGCAACTCGAGAACCGGCCCTTGAAGCTGGTAGAAATCGAGCGAGGGATCGGAATGCACCAGGATCGCCGGCTTGCGGGCATCGGCGAGCGACTGCTGCATGGCTTGGTGCCGGTCTTTTTGCCGGGCCTGGCGCAGGGTTTGGCTATCTTTCCCGCGGGCCTTCTTTTGGTTGCAAGAAACGTCGGCAATCGCCAGGTCGTAGTGGCTGCCCTCAAGTTCGCGAGAGAGACCCTGGTCGAGCACGATGAATTCCGGCCGATCGGAATGCGCGGCGGAACGCGGAGCGGGTTCCTGAGGCCAAGCCGCGTAATCTCCCGCGCGAAGGCGGGGTCGCTGGCAAGAATCAGAACGGTCGGGCGTTTTCTACTCATGGTCGCTGTCCGGGCAAGCCGCGCCTCCACCGGAAACTACTTTTTGTCACCGGCGCCCGACTTTCCTGGGGCGGTGGCGGCGCGCGCGTTGAGCGGATTCTTACGGGTCCCGTTCTGAAGCGCGTCGTCGACGGCCGCTCGGAGATCGACCAGCATGCGCAGCGGCTGGCCCGAGGAATATTCCGCGTGGAACATGACTTTCCAGGACTGGCAGATCATGCGCAGACGTGCGATCGGTTCTTCGGCGGAGAATTGGGCGCGGCGGCAATCGATGGTCGCAATGCCGCGGCGCTCCAGTTCGCGCAAGCCGTCCTGGATGGCGTTGAGATCATCGTGCATGAGGCGGAAAAAGATCCGCCGCAGCATGAAGCTGAAACGCGCAAACGCCGCCATGGCCGCGGGATCGAAGTAGCGAGCCGCATTCTGCGACTTGAGCTTGCGCCCTTGTTCGAGCGTACCGCTATGAAGCAGATCGCTGAGACGGCGGCTACGCGCCGCCGACTGCAGGATGGTCTCCAGAGAACTCAGCCATGCCGGAATCTTCGGCTGCTGCGGACCCAGCACCGGCTCCAGCACCTGCGCCACGTAATCGAGGTCGACGTCGGCATCTTCCAGGCCCGAGGGTGCGCACAGCGAAAAATACTGCACCAGCAGGAAATCGGTCTTGTCGCGGTCACTGGCAGACTTCGAGGTCTTTTGCAGGTGATGCACCAGCAGTTGGCGCAGCACGGCTTCGTTGGCCAGCACCGTGGTCTGCAGAAACTGGCGCAACTGGTGGACCTGGATCTGCGCGTCGACCTGCTGAAACCAGGCTTCGGCCTGGCCCACGGACTCGGCCGATGGCGAGAACCCCTCGGCATTGGCGTTATCCTTGTCGATCGGACAGGCAGGAACCTCAATCACAAATTCGCGGACCAGCGCAGCGTAAATAGGCCGCAGGGCGGAGAGCGCGGCTCCTTGCTCTTCAAATGAAGGTTGGGAAGATGCAGTCATGATTTCACAATCCAATTGGGAACAGGTTTGAGGAAGCGGGCGGCAACCACCGTCCGTTCAGGATGATACTGGACCGCGACCACCGACGCTTCGGCATGCAGCGAGCCGTCGCTGCTCTCGACCAGGACACGATCGGCAAATTCCAACGGGACTGCCGAGCGCGAACAAAACTTCCTGTGGCGTGCCGTACTCGATGACGGTCTCCTGAAAAAAAACGCAGTCACCCTGGTGAACGCTCCTACTGCCGTTCCCGTTGCTATGAATGCGGCTGAGCTTGATAGGAATCCGCACCGGAGTGGCCTCGGGAAAGAACTTGGCCAAGCGGCTCACAATGTCGGATTCGAGAGCGCGAGCAGTTGCCTGGTTCGGCACAGTTAGACCTCAATCCCGGGGGAGCTTTAAGCAGCCGAGTCTCCCCTCCTCCTGGTTGGGAAGAGATGCGAGGAGACTCGCTGTGCTTTATCAGTATGCATTAGTGCACGAGTCCCACCAAATACTTGAAGGTCATGGACTTAAGAGTAAGTGAAAGAACGGCAAGCACTTGACCGAGTCACGCAGGCGCCGGAGCAAGCTATTTCCTGCCGATTATGGAAAAGACATCTCAGGGTGAGACAGCAGTCTCAGTTCGCAGGTCACGACGGACCGGAGGTTCCAAGTCAGGCTGAACTGCTCTCAGCAGCGACGGGCGACAACCACCCGTCCCGACACGCGCAAGCCTATTGCAGGGCGGTCGATTGAGGTGACTCCACGCGGCTGCCGATGTTGTAGCGCTTGAGCTTGCGATAGAGCGTAGCGCGGCTGATGCCGAGCATCTTGCCGGCCAGATTCTTGTCTCCGTGGACCTGGGAAAAGACGCGTTCGATCGTGGCGCGTTCGATATCTCCCAAGTCTGTGGCTCGAAGGTCGGTGGCGCGGCCGGAAACTTCGGGCGAATCCAGCGGTCCGGTCTGGATGTCAGCATGCGTGATCGCGGGCGGCAGGTCGTTGACTTCGAGGATGCGCTGATCGCCTAGAGCGACGGCTCGTTCCAGGCAATTTTCCAGTTCCCGGACATTACCGGGCCAGTCGTACGCTAGCAGCGCTTTCATGGCGGCGCCGGAAAGCTGAAGGCCGCGTCCGGGAGCGAGGCGCTCCAGAAAGAACGCCGCCAGGATGGGGATGTCGGAACGGCGCTCGCGCAACGGGGAGAGTGAAATGGTGACCACGTTGAGGCGGAAGAAAAGATCCTTGCGGAAGGTTCCTTTCTTGTACTCGGCCTCAAGATCGCGGTTGGTGGCGGCCATGATGCGCACGTCCACCTTGACTTTGTGATTGCTGCCCACGGGACGCACTTCTTTCTCCTGGATAAAGCGCAACAGCCGGGCCTGCATCTCGAGGGGAAGCTCGCCTACTTCGTCGAGAAAAATGGTTCCGGTATCGGCCGATTGCAACAGGCCCTGTTTGGAACGAAGAGCTCCGGTGAAAGCGCCCTTTTCGTAGCCGAACAACTCGCTTTCGATCAGGGTGGGGACGAGCGATCCGCAGTCGACGGCCACAAAGGGGCGGCTGGCCAGGTTGCCGCGAAAATGCAGGGCGCGGGCCACCAGTTCCTTGCCGGTTCCGCTTTCGCCGGAAATCAGGACCGGGGTACGCGTGTCCTTAAGGCGGGAGATCAGGCGCAGGACATGCTGAATGCTGGCCGAACTGCCGATAATGCCGTGGACCGCGGTCTCCGTTTCGGAACGTTCGCGGAGGTAGAGATTTTCCTCCACCAGACGAACCTTATCGGCCATGCGGCGCAGGAAAAGGCGCAGGTCGTCGAGCGGAGCGAAGGGTTTGGCGATGTAATCGTAGGCGCCCAGCTTCATCGCCTGCACCGCGGTTTCAACCGACCCGTGGCCGGTCATGAGGGCGACTTCAATGCCGGGAAAATCGCGTTTGACTTGCTCCAGGAATTCGAGTCCAGACATGCGCGGCATGACCATATCGGTGAGGATCATGTGCACAGGCTGTTCCTCGAGCAGGGCGAGAGCGGCATCCCCGCTCTCGGCTTCCAAGACAAGAGAAGCCAAGCGATTCGCCGACGGTCATGCACAAGCGGCGGATGGTCTGCTCGTCATCGACAATCAACAATCGGATACGGGAGTCTGTCATGGGGCTACCCTGCCCATGGTCTGCTGGACCACGGAAATGAATTCACGAACCCGAAACGGCTTTTCCACGCAGGGCGCGCCGGTGCGGCGCAGGGTGGCAGCGGTTTCCTCGTTGGCAATGTCGCCGGTGATGAACACCAGGCGGGAAGCGAGTTCCGGACGATTGACTGCAATCCAGGCATAGACCTGGGCGCCATCGACGCCGCCCGGGGTGCGCATATCGGAAACCACGCCGTGAAAATTGCCTTGGGCCAACAGCCGCAAGGCTTCAGCGCCGGATTCGGTCGGAACCACGGTGTATCCCTGGCCCTCGAGAACGGAGCGTACCAGCGCCATAACTGCTGGTTCATCTTCAATCAACAGCACTGGCCCACAAGGCGGCTTCGTTTCTGTCTGCGTCATTTTGGATCCACTCCTGCCACGGCTCCAAAGGAGGCCGCCTCGGATGCTATCGGCAGGCGGACGATAAAAGTCGCTCCCTCAGAGTCCACATTGTTGTGACACACAATTTCTCCGCCGTGTTCGCGGACAATGCCATAGCAAATACTCAGGCCCAACCCCGTTCCCTTGCCCACGTCTTTGGTGGTAAAGAAGGGATCGAAGATCCGTTCGGGATCGGCGATGCCGGTGCCGTTATCGCGAAAGGAAATCTCCACGAAGGCGTTGGCGCGAGCGCTCATGACCTCAATGCGGCCCGCATTTCGCGTGGTTTCGCGGACGGCGTCGTAGGCGTTGTTCAGGATGTTGAGAAAGACCTGCTGCAACTGGTGCGAATCTCCGACCACCTGGGGCAGAGATTCATCGAGGCGCTCGACCACCTCAATGCCGTGACTGTTGAAGTCGTACGAACGCAAGTGCACGGTGCGCTGCAGGATGGAGTTGATCTGAACTGGCTGGCGCTGTGGCGGCATCTGGCGCGCAAAGCTGAGCAGGTTTTGCACGATCTGTTTGGTCCGCTGCGCCTCCTGCAGAATCACCCGCAGATCGCGCCGCGCGCTTTCCGGGAGTTCGGGATTTTCTATCAGGAGGTCGGTGAAACCGAGGATGGCAGTGAGCGGGTTGTTGACTTCGTGGGCGACGCCGGATACCAACTGTCCGACGGCCGCCATTTTTTCGGCGTGCACCAGTTTGGCGCGCAACACGGCGGAATCGGTGACATCGGTCATGACCACGACAATGCTGCTCACTTTGCCGTCTTCCCCGTGGATCGGGCTTAGATTGACGGAGAACTGGCCACTGGCGCCGTCGCTCCGAACCAGGGGTAGATCGAAGTTGTCTACCTGTTGCCCACGCGCTACCGCTGCCAGCGCGTCCCGGAGCGCCGTGCGGCGCGGACGGGCACACAGTTCGGGAAAGGGCTGACCCAGAACCTGGTTCTGTTGAAAACCAAGACCGCTCCAGCGCCGGTTGGCATAACTGATCATTCCGTCGGTGTCGGTGACCAGAATCAGGCTCTGGGTATGACTGAGGATTTTGCTGGAAAAATCGCGCTCTTTCTGCAACTCGGTTTGCGACTGGCGGAGGCCGGTAATATCGAGCATGAGTCCGCGGTGCTGCAGGACGTTGCCCGCCGAATCGCGCAGCGCAAAACAGTTCATGAAGACGTGGACGGGCGATCCATCCTTGCGCCGCAGAATTTCTTCGTGGTTGTGCATTTCGCCCCCGCATTTGAGCATCTCCGAGAGTTCCTCCCGCCGCTGCGGAGAAAAATAGACCTGGGTGGGAATGTCGAGCTGGAGGACTTCGTCGCGGCTGCTGTAGCCGAGAATGCGAACCAACGCGTCGTTGACTTCCACGAAGCGGCCCTGGGGCGTAGAGACGTAAATTCCTTCCTGAATGTTGTCGAATAGTTCGCGATAGCGGCGTTCAGCATCGCGCCGGTCGGTGATGTCCTTGAGCACGTGCACGATCTGCAACTGGGCGCCGCCGCTTATCCCCATCGCGCCAACCCCGCGCGCTGAAGGCCCCTGGCTGGCGGCATGAATGCGCGAGGTGGAAATCAGGTAGGTGCGTTCGAGGACGGGGTGCACGTATTCGTCCAGGCCCTCGCCGCTGCGGCAGAAAGGACAAGAGTGCGGCGAGGCGCCGGTCGAAAGTGCTTCGAGCGCCCGCATGTTGACGCCGATCAACTCGTCGGGCGCGATTCCGATGAAATCGGCCAGCGAGCGATTGACGCGAAGCACGTTGTGCTGCTCGTCATGAACCACGATGAAATCGCTGATGGCGTCGAAGACATCCAGCCAGTGCCGGTTCGCCTGCTCCATGCGCGTAAACAGACAGGCATTCTCCAGAGCGATGCTGGCGTGGCTGGCGATGGCGCGCAACAACTGCTGATCCTCGATGCCGGGCGGGGAGCCGCGGTCGGCGAGGCAAAGCACGCCGACGATTTCTCCCGAGGAGCCGGTAAGCCGGACCAGCGTGCAGTCGGTCCATCCCAGAGTAGAGGCCAGCGGGGCTCCCAGCAGATCGCTGGCGGGAGCAAAGGTGACATCGCTGGTGTATTTCGGCAGGGCGGTACTGAGCGCATGACTGAAGCGGCGCAACAGCGGTGGATCGTCGATTTCCGAAGCTTCGCCTTCAGAGGCTCCGCGGATCAGGACGGTATCCACCTCGGATGACTGGAAAAGGCTGAGGGCAGCGGAATGGCTTCCCAGCAGGCCGGCTGCGCGCCGGACAAAGTTGCGCATGAATTCAGGCAGATGCAGGACGGTGTTCAGTTCGAGCGCGAGCGTGACCAGGGCCTCGGCGCGGCGGCGGTGCTCCTCGGATTGGTGCAGGTTGCGGGTCAGTTCGAGAGCGATGGCAACTTGCGCGGCCAGAGCGCGTGCACGGCGGACGTCTTCTTCGTTGATCGGCCCCGGTTCGGCCCGGTCGAGCACTCCGAACATCCCCAGCACATCGCCGTTGGAACCGATGCAGGGGCACCGCCAGCAGTTGGCGAATCTTGAAGGCGGCAACGAACTCCAGATTCGCACCCGGAGTCTTCGAGGCGTCTTCGGTGAAGAACACATTCTTCTTCTTCATCGCGCGGGTGGCAACGCCATCGTGGAGCGGGATATCGACGGGACGGGCCACTCCGTTCTCCACTCCCCACCGAATGTGGAAGGCAGCCTCTTCGAGCAGCCCGATAAAACAGCGCTGGAAGCCGAGGAATTTGGCGGCGCGGACCACCGAGGTCTGCATGAACTCGTCGAGTTTTCCGGCGGAACCGAGCTCGAAGGAAATTTCGAGGATTTCGTGCAGTTCGTGGGCCTGGGCGCGCGCCATGCCGCACAACTCAGCGTTGGCGATGGCGACCGCGCCAAACCCGGCCAGGGCTGAAACCAGGGCTTTGTCTTCCTCGGTGAAGGAGTTGGCCACGCGGGGATAAACCAGGATTGCACCCTGTGAGCGCGAGGTGCGAAATGGCGCTGCGATGAGGACTCCGGGCGGCGAATCTTCTCCCAGATGGGAGGCGCCGTCGATGCTTACCGTAATGCGTTCCCCGGCGGCGATGGTGCGGGCAGCGATCTCCTGGGCGGAGCGGAGTTGGTTCTGCTGGAACCGCGAATGGATGGAGGAGGCAAGCTTGGGCGTCTCGGTCGAGACCGCCTGCAACTGGGAAAGTTTCTCCTGCTGGATGAAAACTAACACTGCGGGCGAATGCAACAGCACGCGAAGGCGGTCGGCGATGTTTTCCATCACGGCTGCGGTGTCGGGCAAGCCATGCAGCGCGCTGGCGACTTCCACCAGAATGCTGGCGCGCCGTTGCTCCTCGCGGGAAAGTTGGTTCAGGCGGAGGGCTTCGAGTGCCGTGCCCAGCTGGGCCGCCAGAATCGTGACCTTGGCTACGGCGTTCTCGTCAAAGCCCGCGTCGGGCGTGCTCTGCACCAGCACAATCGCGCCGGCGGCATCGCCTGAAACCAGCAAAGGCGCGGCCATGGCGGCATGCGCGTGACATTCGGCCAGCCAGGGATAACGAGCAACGTCGAGATGGTTGACGAAGAACGCGTGGCGCTTGTGAACCGCTTCCATGGCGATGGAGGGATCACCCGCCCCCTGGCGTCGGCCACGAAAAGATTCGGCCTGATCGCCGTCGGCTTCGGCTCCAACCAGTTCGCCGTCCGAGGACTGACTCCAGAAATAGGCGCCGCTGGCATGGAAGAAGGCACGCGTCAGGGCACAAAACGACCGAATGAGCTGGCCGGGCTCGCCGCTCTGGAAAGCAGCGCGGGAAAGCTCCAGGAGCAGCTTCTGGAAATCCTCTTCAGACTGAGACGCGTCCCCCAGCCCCGAGTTTCTAGTGGGTCTCGTCAGCGTACACCATTTTTCATGCTAAGCAACTGAAAACAATTGAATTACATATCAACTTAAGCTTAATTCTCAAATTGAGTCAAGGGAATAGAGGGGGGCAGTGCCAACTTGTGAAACGGCACCAAAATGATACCGGCGTCTCAATCTGTGACTGGAGATCGGCAGCCCTGTCCGGGTGTCTCCGAGGCCTTCGCGCACGCCGGAACCGGATTGAATAGCGCGTGCAAGAAGCGGCGGGCGAAGAGCCTTAAGGATCGATTCTTCATCGCCTTGTAGAGAGATCACTAAAGTAATGGACAGAAGGAACTTTTGATATCCGCTGGGGCAGTCCTTGCACGAATATTAGATGAATGTTGAGCGACGAGGAAGATACCGTGACTTTTCAAGCATTGAATCGGGTGATTGCGGTGGGCCTGCTGCTGCTGATGGGCGGATGGACCGCGATCAGCGCTCCCCCGGCGTGGGGGCAGGAAGCAAGACGCAGGAGGGCGTAGAAAGGTAAAGACCCGGGTAGCGCCGGTGTATCCGGAACTGGCAAGGCGGATGAACATCACGGGCGTGGTGAAGGTACGGGTAACGGTGGCTGCTAACGGGACGGTCAAGGACGCAACGCTGGTTGGCGGGCATCCGGTCTTGGCGGCTGCCGCTCTGGATGCGGCCAAGAAGTGGCGCTTCGAATCGCGTCCCGAAGAGTCAACGGGGATTGTCGAATTCCGTTTTGATCCGCCAGTAGGGAGACAGCGCACTGTCCAGGCGCTGGCTGAGGAAGGTTGCAATATGAATATCGGAAAGAAGCTGTACCTGAGTTTCGGCGTCATTCTGGCGACGGTCCTGGTGCTGCTGGCGATCAACCTGTACGCGGTGCATCGCGAGCATGAGACCAAGGCTGCGGCGCAGCGTTCGATCGACATGACCGAAGCCACCTCGCTGGTCCGCTTCCAGATGATGCAGAACCGGCTTCATCTGCAGAACTACCTGCTCAGCGGAGACACGCGGGACGTGGAGAAAATGAATGATGGCGAGCGCCAGTTGAGTGACGCCCTGCACCATGCCCAGGAACTCGCGAATTCCGCGCAGCAGCGCAGCAGTCTGGAAAAAGTGCAGGGACTGGAACAGGCATGGAGCACCGATTTCGCCAGCCCGCTGGTGGACAAACGCCGGGCCGTGGACAGCGGCAACGCGACGGTAGCCGAACTGCAGATTTTCTATCTGCAAAAGGATCCGAACTCCTGGGTCTCGCGCTCGAGCGACGTTCTGGACGAAGTGGACCAGGAAAACCGCAAGCTGTTGGACGAGCGGCGACGCTCTGACGAGTCAGCGGCAACCTGGACGATTCTGGCTGCCGTATTCAGTTCCCTGATCGCTCTGGCTCTGGGCGTCAGTCATTGCCTACCGGACCGCCAACTCGGATTACGGGACCGCTGACGCGGCTGATTCATGTGGCCGACCAGATCGGCCAGTCCGGCGATCTGGAGCACAATATTGACGTTCGCGGCAAGGATGAGATCGGGCAACTGGCCAGGACTTTCGACTCCATGGTGAAGTACCTGAAGGAAATGGCCGCGGTCTCCGAAGCCATCGCCGGGGGCAACCTGGCGGTCGAAGTCCGTCCGCGCTCCGCCAACGACACGCTGGCGAACGCCTTCACGCGCATGGTGGAAGGCCTGCGCGGCATGGTGCGCCACGTGCGCGACGCCGCTTCGCAGGTGGCCAGCGCCTCCACCCAGGTGGCCAGCGCCTCCGACGAGTCGGCCCGAAACAGCCTGCAGACTTCTTCGGCTATCGATGAAGTGACGAGCACGATGCACGAAATGAGCGTCAACGTGCAGAACATGGTCAAGAGCACGCAGACGCAGGCCTCGAGCGTCAGCGAAACCTCGGCTTCGATCGACCAGATGGTGACTTCGATCCAGCGGGTCGCGGACACAGCCAAGGTGCTGCTCGACATTTCGAACCGCTCGCGGGAAGAGGTGCACAGCGGCATCGGCACCATGGAAAAGGCGACCGACGGCCTGAACCGGATCAACACCACGATCCGCTCTTCGGGCGAGATCATCGACGCGCTCGGCACGCGGGCCGACGACATCGGCAAGATCGTCGAAGTGATCGACGATCTGGCGGAGCAGACCAACCTGCTGGCCTTGAATGCTGCCATCGAAGCGGCGCGAGCGGGCGAGCACGGCCTGGGATTCGCGGTGGTGGCGGACGAAGTCCGGAAGCTGGCGGAGAAATCCGCGCAGTCCACCAAGGAGATTTCCGAGCTGATCGAGAGCATCCAGAAGGAAGCGCGCAAAGCGGTCGAAAACATGGAGAAGAGCACGACCATCGTGAACGAAGGGCTGAATCTGGGACAGGAACTGAACGCGGCGCTGCGCAAGATTTCGAACGTGGTGACCGAGGTGTACAAGTTCGCGCAGGAAATCGGCGCGGCCACCAACGAGCAGTCGCACGGCTCGTCGCAGATCGCGCGCGCCACCACGCGGTTGAACGAAATCACGCACGAAATCAACTCGGCGGTGGAAGAACAGGCTTCCGGGGCGCAGGCGGTGGTGCAGGCCATGGAACGCATGCGCGAACTGGTGCAGTCGTCCACGTCGGGTTCCACCGAACTGGCGGCTTCCTCCGATCAGATGTCCAAGATGTCGCGGGGCCTGCTGGAATCGATGGACCGCTTTACGCTGCGACACGAGCGACAGCGCACCGGGATTCGCGGAACGCAGCCCGGAGCGCGGCGGCGGGATCGCGTTGAGGGGACTCCATTCATGAGCCGGGAAACACACATTGTGGGCTTCCGGGTGGGCCGCGAGACTTACGGCGTGCCCATCACATCGCTGCATGAGATCGTCCGCGTGCCGGAGATCACCGCGGTGCCGGACGCGCCCGATTATCTGGAAGGGGTCATCAACCTGCGCGGCAAGATTGTCTCGGTGGTGGATCTGCGGAAGCGGTTCGGCAAGCCATCCGCCGGAATCGACCGGCGCAGCCGCATTCTGGTGGTGGAGCACCGGGGCCGGCTGGCGGGCATGATTGTGGACTCGGCATCGGAGGTTCTGAAAATTCCCGAAAGCGAAATCGAAGCCGCGCCCGCCATGATGCAGGAAGGCGGATTGGACTGTGTGACTGGCCTCGGCAAGTACCAGGGACGGCTGATCATTCTGCTGGATATCAGCAAGGTGTTGGCGGCGCCCGAAGCTGGAATCGAGCCGGCAGCGGAAAAACCGGCTGCGGCCGGCAGGCGGGGCAAAGGCGGGGGCAGGAACAGAGAGCGCCGCGGCCGGAAAGTAGCGAGAAGAACTCAACCCACATGAACATGAACGAGATACCCGCACTCACGGACGCGGAATTGAAACTCCTGCAGACGCTCGTCTACCAGGAGTGCGGCATGCATTTCGACGATCGGCGCACTCCCTTTCTGCAGGACCGTTTGCTGCGCCGGTTGAAGGAGTGCCAGCTGGATTCGTTCTACAGCTACTATCGCCTGCTCATCAGCCAGCCGGGAAAACAGGAGTTGACGTGCCTGGTGGAAAATCTCACGGTCAATGAAACCAGCTTCTTCCGGAACAAGGCGCAGTTGGACCTGTTCCAGCATGACGTGATCGACGACATTCTGCGGCGCAAGCAGGAGCGCCGGGACTACAACTTGAGAATCTGGAGCGCGGGCTGTTCCACCGGACAGGAGCCCTACACCGTGGCCATGCTGGTGGCCGATGCGCTCTCCTACCACCATCTGCGCCAATCCGCGCCCTTCGAATCGCCGCTTCCCAAGCCCCTGGTCCCCGCGCCCTGGCGGGTGGAGATCATGGCCAGCGACATCAACTATTCGGTACTACGTGCGGCGCAGGAGGGGTCCTACTGCGAGCACCAGATGGCGGGAGTCGACTATGGCTACCGCTTGCGCTTCTTCGACAAAGTGGGCGATCGCTACGCGGTCAAGGCAAACGTCAAGGAACTGGTGCACTTCGACTTTCACAATCTCAAGACCGAATACCTGCCGCAACGCAACGACATTATTTTCTGCCGCAACGTGATGATGTATTTCGACGAAGCCGAACAAAAGCGGCTGGTGGAGAAGTTCTATCGTTGCTTGAATCCTCATGGATACCTGTTCGTCGGCCATGCCGAAAGCCTGCTGGGGTTGACGAAAAAATTTCAGATGGTGCATCGCAACAGCGGCACCGCCTACCAGCGCCTGGAGGTGATCGTGTGACCCTCCCCCCCGAGGATCGGATGACAGAACTCCGGCAGCTGTTCTTCGAGAGCGCGGGAGAACTCGTCCAGAAGCTGAACGATGAAGCCATGCAACTGGAGAAGTCGCCCGGCGATGCGGAGACGGCCCGCAGCCTGCGCCGGACGGTGCATACCCTGAAGGGGGACGCGGCCGCCTGCGGCTTCCGGGAACTCAGTGAACTGTCCCACGAATTCGAAGATGTTCTGACGCTCGGGAACAAGGCAGCAGCAGCTTCGGTTCCCGAGATCGCGTTGCGCGCCGCCGACGTGTTTGCGGCCTTGCTGGAAGCGTATCGAAAAGGAACCAAACTTCCGAGCATCCAGTCTTTGCGCACGGATATTGCCCGTCTCGCTCACCCGGCGCCGGGGGGCGCTGTCAAAACACCGCGGAAGAGGAAAACCGCGGCGAAACCGAGCCGCTGGTCGGAATACGAGCAGCTGGCGATCGCCCGGGCGATAGCGGAGGGCAAGCACGTTCATCACGTGGTGGTGCAGATCGACCCCCAGTGCGCCATGCCCATCGCTGGACGTCAGATGATCCAGTTGGCCTTGGCCGGACTGGGCGAGGTGCTCGCTCTCTATCCGCTCGACGGCAGCGCCGAGCCGATGAACCATGTCGAAGCAGCCCTGGTGTCGGAAAAATCCGCAGACCAGATCCGGACCAAGTGCAGCATTCCAACCATTGCACTGAATGTCCGAGTCACGGGCCTGCGCCTCGCGTCGCCGTCGCGCCCGCTCCCGCCGGCTCTCAAAGCCGAATCCAGAGACCAGGGCAAAATTGCATCGCCTGCGATCGCCGAGCTCGCGGCCATCGCCCCGCAGCCAGCCGGAGAACCAGCGGCACCCACTGTGCCTGCCGGCCCGGACAACGTCCTGCGCGTGGATGCGGAAAGAATCGACAGCGTTCTCAATCTGGTCGGCGAACTGATCCTGGCAAAATCGATGTTCCAGCAGGCGCTGCTCGAATTTGGCCAACGCTTCCCGAAAGACGTCTTGCGCGGAAAGTTCTCCGATGCCATGGCCTTCCAGGCGCGGGTTTTGAATGACCTGCAGCATTCGGTCATGAAAATCCGCATGGTGCCGGTCGATCAGCTGTTCCGCCGCTTCCCGCGCATTGTGCGGGACGTCGGGCTGCAGTGCGGGAAGGAAGTTGAGCTGATTGTCCGTGGCGGGCAAACCGATCTCGACAAGAGCATTCTGGATGCGATCGCCGAGCCCCTGACCCACATGGTGCGCAATGCCATCGGCCATGGTCTTGAGACTGCCGAGGAGCGGGTTCGCGCCGGCAAAAAGCCGCAGGGAACATTGCGCCTGGCCGCTTATCACCAGGGCAACCAGGTGGTCATCGAGGTCTCCGACGACGGGGCCGGCATTGACCCTGAAAAAGTCCGACAGCGCGCCCTGTCGCAGGGGTTGCTGAAGACCGAGCAGGCTGCTCGCCTGACCGAGGCCGAGACTCTGGACCTGATCTTGAGGCCGGGATTCTCCACCGCGGAGGAGATTACTGAACTTTCGGGCCGGGGCGTGGGATTGGACGTAGTGCAAAGCGTTTTGGCGCGCCTGAAGGGAACGGTGCAGATCGAAACCGCGCTGGGGCAGGGCACCACCTTCCGTCTGCGGCTTCCGCTTACCCTGGCCATTATCCGGGCGTTGCTGTTCCGCGTGGAGCAGCGGCTCTACGCCCTGCCGCTGAACGCGGTGGCGGAGATCGCGCGTACTTTCGAAGAAACTATCCATCAGGTGGAACACTACGACGTGCTGCAACTGCGCAACGCCGTGTTGCCGCTGCTGCGCCTGGGCCCGAAGCCCCCGGACGGGCCGGAAACCGCGCAGCGCAAGGTCTTTGTACTCGTGATCAACAGCGGAGACCGCAAGTTCGGGCTGGTCGTCGACGAACTGGAGGGCGAGGAAGAGCTGGTGATCAAGGCGCTCGACGATCAGTCGATCACGACCGACCTGGTCAGCGGGGCTTCGATTCTGGGCGATGGCAGGGTGGTTCTCATTCTCAACATGATCGCCCTGATGGATCGCTTCACGCGCGGCCGGGCGGATGCAGTCGGCCCTAAGATGGCGGGTTTGCTTTCGAGTGTCGAGCCGGCATCGGCCAGCGGTGCAGGAATCCAGTCGGCGGATACTCAGGCGCGCGGGGCAGCAGGGGGCCAGGCATGAACAAGGTGCGGGTCCTGGTGGTGGATGACTCGGCGCTGATGCGCAAGCTGATTCCCAAGATCCTCGAACGGGATGACTCGATCGAGGTCGTGGGTACGGCGATGGACGGCAATTTTGGGTTGAAGAAGATCGAGGACCTGAAGCCGCATGTAGTGACGCTCGACCTGGAAATGCCCGGGCTGAACGGGATCGATACTCTGAAGCAGATCATGCGGCATTGGCGGCTGCCGGTCATCGTAGTCAGCTCGCATTCGACCGCAGGGGCTTCGATCACGCTCAAGGCGCTGGCGCTGGGCGCATTTGATTTCGTGGCCAAGCCGAAGGATGTCGCGGCGCGCATGCCCGAAATTGCCGACGAGTTGATCAAGAAGATCCAGGCGGCGGCTCAGAGCGCGGGTCCGCAGACGCAGTTTCTGCTGGGGGACACCCAGGGACCGCGGCCACGCAAACTCCAACCCGCCGCGCCGACGCGCATCGTCACCATCGGCGTTTCCACCGGGGGTCCGAGCGCATTGCAATACCTGTTTTCGAATCTACCCGTGGAATTTCCGGGCAGCATCCTGGTCGTACAGCACATGCCAGACGGCTTTACGGACCTGTTTGCCAAGCGATTGGACGAGTGCTGCCCCATCCGGGTGAAGGAAGCCCATCCCGGCGACTTGCTGGTAGCCGGGCGAGCGCTCATTTGTCCGGGAAACCGGCACATGAAAGTGAAGAAATTGCCCCTGGGCAACGTGGCGGTACTGGCCGACGACGCCCCGGTGAACGGGCATCGCCCTTCGGTGGATGTGCTGTTCCACAGCGTAGCCGAGAAATTCGGCCCCCAAGCCGTGGCCGTGTTGATGACCGGCATGGGAGAAGACGGGGCGACTGGCCTGGGCGAGGTCCGGGCGGCAGGGGGTTTCACCGTGGCCCAAAGCCAGGAAACATGCGTGGTTTACGGCATGCCCAAAGCGGCCATCGAGCGCGGCTACGCCGTCCGTATCGCGGATCTGCAGGATATACCGAAGATTTTGCTGGCCCAGTGCGCGCCTGACCGCAGGGGGGACTCGACCGAGGTCAAGCGGGCGACTGGTGCCGGAAGTAACTAGAGTTATCTATCGAAAGTATGTAGATTCGTGATTAAGTGTTAGTCGTGGAGGAGTGTCATGGAAAAGTTTGCGCCCGTAAAACGGAGCGAAGACGGACAACCGGTGCGCTATCTGATCGTGGATGACTCCGTGTTTGCCCGCAAGAACCTGGCCCGGATGGTGGAAACATTCGGCGGCCAGGTAATCGGCGAGGCTGGCGATGGAGTTTCGGCGATCAGCGAGTACGAACGGCTCACGCCCGACATCGTTCTGATGGATATCACCATGCCGCAGATGGAAGGCATTGAGGCGGCGGAGAAGATCGTGCGCGACCATCCCAGCGCCCGCATCGTCATGGTCTCGTCGGTTGGCTACCAGGAGAATATCGTGGCCGCCCTGCAACGCGGTGCCCGCCATTTCGTGCAGAAACCGGTGAAGCCTGAAGTTCTCTATGAAGTCATCAAGTACGTGATGCGTGACGACGCAGTTGCGGCGCGCGGCGCCGGAGCTGGAGCCTAGTCATGCGGATGGACCTGATTCAGCCCTTTATCAACTCGACCGACGCCGTTCTGGCGCAGGGGCTGGAGTCGCCCGTTTCCATCGAGAACCTGACCATGGAAGAAGAGGCGTACCGGCGAAAAGGGATCGCTGCCGAGGTTTGCCTGCTGGGCGAGATCGAAGGCCGGATCATTTTTGATGTGGACCTCGGGACGGCGGTACAGTTGGCCACCCGCCTGGCCGGCGTGGAAGTATCCGAAAACGACGACCTGGTACGCGAGGCGGTCTGTGAGTTGGCCAACCAGATCATTGGCAATGCCGTCACTTCACTGAACGACCAGGGTTTCCACTTTCATGTGCATCCTCCAACCCTGCACACCTCCGAACAGGGGAGCAAGACCAGCGAAGACACCGAAGCACTGGTAATGTGCTTCAATACCTCCCATGGAAATGTCTTCATGAATGTGGCGCTGCGCCACCACTGCCGCCAGGCGGTGGAACGCTCTGTAGTCGCGGGATAGGCAAATTACTTGTTAATGCCTCCCAAAAGCGCAACCGTCGCTTAATCTGTCGTTTCAATGGATCGAACCAAGGTCAGGCTGTTTGGGGACGGCCAATGACTCCGGCGTTACCGTCCAAGTGATGGTATTGGATTTGACCAGTTGCAGGTCTTCCAGTTCTTGCCCAGTGGCCCTGTCTGGATAGTCAAATCGGACGATTTGAATTGAATACTTGCCTGGCTTTCGGGGCTCCCAAAAGGTGTCTTTCGCATCTAGGGTGATGACACCGCACAGATTCTCGCCTGGCCCCAAATACCATAGGTGACTGGCATCGGCGCCTCGGTCGCCACGGTCAAACTTCTCGCGCTCTTCCGCCATTCTTTTCCTGCCATCGGTGCTCAGCGGCACCGGTGCTCCCTGGCTGTCACGCAGAAAGATTTCCCGGTTGAAGGTCGCGTTGTCCAACTTGATTTTATGGTCAGATATGTTGGTCTGGCATATCCTCAAGCCAAATCGACCGTTGTTCATAAAGGATTCTTCCGGGCCGATGTTGATTATGAATGACGGATGAAAGTCCGCGGAATCGCTGACAGCTACACTCACGGTGTTTGACTTCACGGGGAGGTTAGTTGTCGGGTCGGTCAGCACTACTTGGAGCGAGTACTTCCCCGCATCGGCAATGTTGTAAATCCCTCCGACTATTCTTGTTTCCGTCACCGTTTCGCGGGGTGGTATCGGAACGAACGTGAAGTATCCGTTCGGCAACTCACCCCGGTCGGAGAGGGCTCGGCCCTGTTTCGTGAACGAAACCGGATTGCCCTTGTTGTCGCGAACCTCCAGCCCGAAACCAAACTCGTCGGGCTCCTTCGAAGTCCAATCTCGATTTTGCCCGTTCCAGACGGCCAGAAGAGTGCCCTGATCCGAGAAATTGGTTACCGAGATTGCAATGGGTATTTGCCAGCCAACTTTGACCGAATCGAATGGGGTGGCGACAGCGATCGAGATTGCTGGTTTGTCTGTATGCCGAGGCAGCGTCGACAGAGGAACTCGGAACCTGAGGAGGTTCGATTTCACCTCAACGCCGGACACCGAATGCGTCCTTCTTGCTTGAGCCGTGTACTCACCCGGCTGGCTAAGGTCATAAACCCTGTTCAGGATTATTTCTAGCCGGAATGCTTTACCCGGCGCCAACGGAAACGAAAACACGCTGCCCGCCTGGGGACCATTGCTGATTCTTTGTCCGGCTGGAGTTTTCGGTACTGGACGGCCGTCAGCGTCACGAAGATCGATTTGGAATATCTGCCACGCCGGCCATCCGGCGATACTGCCGTAGTAGATGTCCTTGCCGGATGTATTCGTCATCGCGATTTCCAGCAACAGCTCGGATTCCGCCTTGACGACCGGCGGGAAACTGATGGCGATTGAGAACGAGGGCTGTTTAGCCGCGGATGGCTGTGACGCCTGGGCAAAACCCACACCAGACAGAGCCAGCGCCACGCCGAAGGTGAAGCACTTCCGCACAGCCTTCACATCGTACACTCCTTGAGAAGAAACCAGATATCCCTATAGACACCTCTGCCGCCGGAGCTGTTCCCAATCATTCGGGGCTGCTAGGACCCGAGCCCTGTCTCCCGGTGAACTCCGGCATTGGCCTTCGGCAGCGATCTTCGGCAGTCTCCGGCTAACTAAGGCCCGGCAAACAGAAACACCGGATTCTGCGGCGGGTTCAGCGGGTTCGGCGGAATCGGCGGTCGCGAATTACCGACCGGGGCCGGCAGATTTTCGATATAGGTGTCGTTGGAAGTATCGATCAGGTTTACATTTCCTCCATCGCAACTGGACAGATAGGTGCGGGAGCTATCGCCGCCCGCGGCCATCATGAAGCGGAAGGTCGCACGGTAGGGAGTTGGAGGAGCGCAGACCGGAGCGTAGTACTGAGGGGTAGCCGGGTTGGTCGCGTCTGGAAAGCCGGGGATGCTGACGGTCGTCTTGATGGTGTTCGACGTTACGTTCACCACGCTGACCTGCGGAAAAATGTTTGCGCCCGTGCCCGAACCCGACACGGCAGTCGCGGCGAGAACCGTGGTATTAGGCGCCTGGAAACAGGTACCAGGGCAAGCCGCGGTACCACTCACAACCGCCCCAACCAGAAATGTTCCGTCAAATCCAGTCGCCGTGTCCGTCACGGTAACTGACACACCTGGGGTCAAGTCATGCCCCGCCGTCAAGCTGTAAGCATAAGTCGCGGTGGTTCCGTCGCCCGTAACAGCCGGGATATTGAATTGACTCGCTAGAACAGCATAGGAGGCAACGTACGCGCGGCTTCCGTCAGGCAGGGCCGCAACAGCAGTGGCCGTGGCGGCAGCGGCGGACGATCCGGCGGGCAGCAAGGCGAACGGTGGAATAGCAACCGTTGCGAGAAGCTGGGGTGAAGATTGCGAAACATCGACGATCGCCATCTGCGGTCCACCGGGAATGTACAGCCGGTTCAGATTGCTGTCATAGACCATTGTGGTTGCGCCGGGCACACTGATGGCGCTGAACTCGGTCAGGGTATCCGGGCCAGCAGTCGAGGTAGTATCGATCGAAGCCAGAGCGCCGGTCGTCTGCTCCAGCACGTACACACGCTGGTTGTCGGCACGGGCAACCAGCCATATGGGCGAGTTAGTCAACGAACCGGTGATGGTCCGCGCCGAGCGGTCCGCGGTGTTGAAGGCGCCGATTGTACCGTCGCCCTGGTTCGCCACGTAGAGCTTGCTCTTGTCAGGCGTGACCGCTATGGCAACCGGATTTATGCCGACCGCAATAGTTGCCACCAGGTTGCTGCTCTGAGTGCTGACCACGCCCACTGAGGGCACAACTTTGTTCTGGAGAGGATCAAAATACTGGGGCAGCGTTACATACGCCGTCGTATCCGCCGGAGCAACGGCCACAAAACTCGGCGCCGAACCCGCCGGCAGACTGATGGTGGTAGTGCCACTGATGACCGTGCCGCTGAAACTCACCTTGGTAATCGCATCGCCCGCCGGGCTGTCCGCGGAATGGCTCACGACCAGTACCTGGTTAGCGGTTTGCTGGACTGCGTGCACAGGCGAAATCCCTACACAGAGAGGCGTGGAACAATCGGCGACGCTCACGTCCGTGTCGCCCGAGACATCGATCACCATGGCGCTGCCTTGCACGATGGGTCCGTTATCGTTGATCGCCACCACGGTGTGGGCCGCCTTCGGATTCGGGAAAATTGGAGGATTGGGGATGATAATCGGACGAAACGTATCACCGCAGCCGGTGCAGATCACATAAAGAAACAGCACAAACCCCAGCCAGAAAAACCGCTTCATTCAAACTCCATGGAAAAAGTCAGTCTTACGCGGAATTTGCTATTGTAACGGGAACTGGGTCGAGAGGGGAAATGCGGTAGGGTTACCGTGCACGTGTAGTGACGGGGCCCTGCCCGTCCAGCGGGGCGAAGCCCCGCCACCACACCGTCCTCCACGGGGCATTCAGCCCCGTCCGCGCCGTGCTTTCTGTTGGCGGTCGCTTGTCATCTCGGTGACTTTTTCCGATCCGGCGGGCTTCTTCGTCTGGGCCAGGCTTTCCTTGAGCGCCGCCATCAGATCCACCACCGGAGCCAGTTTTTTCGGTTGTTCCACGGCCTGGACTTCGCCGCCCTCCAGCTTCGCCGCGATCAGCTTCTTCAGATTTTCCTGGAATGTGTCGTGATACTTCTCAGGGTCCCACTCGCCCGCCAGCGCTTCAATGAGTTGATGCGCAACTTTAATTTCGGCGTCCTTGATCTCTACCTCGGGAGCGCCGAACGATTCCACCTCGCGCACTTCCTCGGCGTAGTACATGGTGTGCAGCATCAGTCCGCCCTTATGTGGACGCAGAAAAACCGTGTACTCGCGGTTATGCATGGTGAGCTTGGCGATGGCAACGAATTCACTCTCCTCCAGCGCCTTGGTCAGCAACGCATAAGGACGGCGGCCAGCTTCTTCCGGAACCATGTAATACGACGACTCGAAGTACACCGGATCGACTTCGCTCGTCTTCACGAATTCCAGGATCTCCATCGTCTTCGCCGTCTTCGGCTCGATCTTCTTGATTTCCTCCGGATCGATAATGACGTACTCGTCTTTGCGATACTCGTAGCCCTTGATGATGTCGCTGCGCTCGAGCACCTGGTTGTCCGCCGGGCAGATGAGTTGCTGCTTTACCCGATGGTGGTCGGTGCGATGCAACTGGTTAAATGAAATGCCGCTGCTGCGCGCGCCTGAGAACAGGCGCACCGGCATCGAGATTAATCCGAACGTGAGATATCCAGACCAGACTGAGGCCGCCATTGTTTCCCCCCTGATTGAAGACGAGGCTCACCTCGTCCTGGCAGACGCGGTAAGCCGCGCCGCCACAAGATCAGAATCCACCCAAGCGTACAGAAGTGTAGCCTAAACTGGTCGGGATTGGGGACGCCAGATTACGGGGCGAATCCAAAGGCCAAGCACTACATGGCGCGGTCCCCTGCCGCTGGACACCGAATATAGTGTTATCGAGGGGGGATCGTGCACATCAGCCAGCCCTCAGACCGTCAACTGTCAGGAACGTGAGATTCTACTGATAGCTGAGAGCTGACGGCTGAGAGCTATTTCAACCATGCTCAACCCTTTTCTAGCGCACGGATGGGCGTCATCTCCGGAAAGGCTGGCCCTCGCAGCCGCCGTGACGCTGGGCTTCGCGGTGCTGGCTCGCGCCCTGCGGGGCGTCAGTCGGTCCGGGGCTCTGGCGGGCGGTCTCGCCTGTTTCCTGCTTTTTGCCAGCGCCGGACCGCCGGCATTTGCCACGCTGACGGCGCTGTTTCTGATGACCTGGGTATCCACCCGCATGGGATACCGCCGCAAGCTGGCGCTGGGGCTCGCCGAGCGGCGGGAAGGCCGGAATGCCTGGCAAATCCTGGCCAATCTTGCCGTAGCCGCCCTCGGTTCGGTTGCCTTCAGCGCCACCGGAAACCGGATTTGGCTGCTCGCGGCGCTAGCCGCTCTGGCGGAAGCCGCGACCGACACCGTGGCCAGCGAAATCGGGCAATACCTCGGCCAGTACGCTCGAATGATCACAACCTGGGAACGCGTTCCGGCGGGGATCGACGGTGGCATCACGCTTGCCGGAAGCATCGCCGGCATGGCTGCCGGTCTGGTAATTGCTGTGGTCGCAGTCCTGGGCGGGATGCTTCTTCGATCCCAGCTCTGGCTTCCCGTGGCCGCCGGATTCGCCGGCATGTTGATCGACAGTCTTCTCGGCGCCACCCTGCAACGCCGCGGCTGGATCAGCAATCAGGCGGTGAATCTCTTCTCCACGCTGGCGGCAGCGGCGCTGACGTATGTTTTCGCGAGGGTGATGAATTTTCCGTAGAGACGCGGCTTGCCGCGCCTCAGACCGAACGCAGCGTTGGGGGCGCAGCACGCAGGAGACGGGGCAAGCCCCGTCTCTACTGGAGGTTTTTCGGCGATTTAGGTTCGCTGCTTGACGTGGTCGAGGAGCAGGAAGATGAACACACCCAGCAGGGCATTGGCCAGGCCCGACAGGAACTCGTGGGGCCAGCTCCACGCCATGTGCAACCCGACCAGGCCGCGGGCAATCGTGAAGTAAACCACCTCGTGCACCACGTAGAAGAAAATCGTAAGCAGGAACCGAGCACCGGCATTTTCCACGTCCAGCTTGATCCCCAGCGAAGATGCGCCAAATCCCACGACGGTCTTCGCAATTCCGTAGAGCCCGATGGGATGGTGCGTCAACGCGTCTTGCAGAATGCCGATCAAGCTGCCCGTAAAAAGCCCTGCCAGCGGGCTTCGCCGCGCCGTCGCAAAACCGATCGTGATCAGTAGCGGCAAATCGAAGAACGAGAAAAAATGAAAGCGCAGCGGCAGCCACGCCTGCAGAAAAACGGCAGTCAGCGGAATCAGCACCGTCGCCGGAATACTGAACCGGTAGACCTCAACCTGCGCTCCCGATGTGTAAGTAATGGCCACGTTAGTGCGGACTATCCTCGACCGCAGGTTGCGGTTTGGGTTCGACCACGGCTTTCACGGGCTTAGGAGGAGTTTTAACAGCACCACTGCTGGTGCCAGAGGAGTTCCCCGAGCCAGTCCCTGGAGAAGACGTCGCCGTTCTTCGCACCGCGGTTACGCCGCCGCTGGCGGAGACTGGCGGAGACAGGGCCTTCGGCTCCGCATCCGAGCCCGCGGTTGCTGGAGTTGGTGCGACCGTTCCCGGTGCGGCGTCTTTCTCAGCGCTTTCGGGCTTGGAAGGAACGCCCGGCAGGCGTCCGGCGAGTATATCGACGGCGCGCGCCGCCCCGGTCTGCTCGGGCAGGGCCTGCCTCTCATCAATCTTCGTTACCACCAGCACTTCTTCCAGTCGGCTGAGATCGGCTGCCGGGCGCACGCGAATGCTGAGAAAAAGATCACTGCCCGCCCCAGCTTTGGTCACCCTGCCCACCAGCAGCCCTTTGGGAAAAATGCCGTCTCCGCCGCTGGTAAGAACCATTTCTCCGACGGGCACATTCTCGTCGCTCATTACTTTTTCGAGCGCCACTTCACCGGCGGATGTCCCCTTGAGAATGCCCTGCAACCGCGATTTCTCGAGAATGGCCCCGACTCCGCTGCTTTGATCGTTGATCAGGAGCACCTGCGACGTCGAGGGGTACGCGTGCAGCACCTTGCCCACGATGCCGTCCGCGGTAATGACCGCCATGTCGGGCCTGATGCCGTCGTTTTCGCCTTTGTCGATGTAGACCGAGCGCGACTGCTCGCTGCCACTCGATCCGATGACCTGCGCCGCCATGGTCTGGGAAATGAATTGTTCCTTGAAGGCCAGCAACGCCTGCAGACGCCGCGCCTGATCGGCGTCCTGGCTCATGCGCACCTGCTCCAGACTCATGCGCTCGATCTGCTGCTTGAGATTGCGGTTCTCGGCGCGCACTCCGCGCAGGTAGAAGTAATTGTGCCAGACGCTGCTGGTGGAGGTTTGCGTCCAGACCAGAGCTTTTTCCAGGGGAGTCACGGCCCCGACCGCCCAGATGCGGATCAGGCGTGTCGGCTCGTTATCGCTCGGCCGCCTCACTTGCACGGCCAAGCCGAGCACCTGGGCGAATAACACTCCCACCAGCACAATCAGGTTGCGGTAGCGTCCGAGGACGTCCATAACACCAGTTCTCAGTTCTCAGTTGTCAGTTCTCAGTGAGCCCGCTATCCCTGAGATGGTCATCCCGCCCGAGATTGTCATCCTGAGCGAAGCGAAGGACCTGCTTTTTGCCCGTAGCTCGCACCTTTACTCGATCGAAATCTTGCGCAGCAGTTTGAAGTCCGAGAGCATCTTGCCGGTGCCCAGCACCACGCTGCACAGCGGATCGTCGGCGATCGAGACCGGAAGTCCCGTTTCCTCGCGGATGCGCTTGTCCAGGTTCTTGATCAATGCGCCTCCGCCGGTCAGGACGATGCCACGATCGCTGATGTCGGCCGAAAGTTCAGGCGGCGTGCGTTCGAGCGCCACGCGGATGGCATTCATAATCGTGGAGACGCATTCGCTCAACGACTCGCGGATTTCACTGTCGTCCACGGTGATAGTCTTTGGCACGCCTTCGATCAGGTTGCGGCCTTTGATTTCCATGGTCAGCGGTTTGTCCAGCGGATACGCGGACCCGATTTCCATCTTGATCTGCTCGGCGGTGCGCTCGCCCACCAGCAGGTTATATTTCCGCTTCAGGTAGTTCATGATGGCCTCATCCATCTGGTTGCCGGCCATGCGCACGGAACGCGAATAAACGATGCCGCTGAGTGAAATCACTGCGATGTCGGTGGTGCCGCCTCCGATGTCCACCACCATGTTGCCGCTGGGCTCGGTAATCGGCAGCCCCGCGCCAATTGCCGCCACCATGGCCTGCTCCACCAGGAATACTTCACTGGCTTTGGCGCGATAGGCGGAATCCATGACCGCCCGTTTTTCCACCTGCGTGATTTCCGAAGGCACGCCGATCACGATCCGCGGATGCACCAGCATCTTGCGGTTGTGCGCCTTCTGGATGAAGTAGTTCAGCATCTTCTCGGTGACCTTGAAGTCAGCGATGACGCCGTCTTTCATCGGCTTGATGGCCACGATGTTGCCCGGCGTCCGTCCCAGCATCTCCTTGGCTTCTTTGCCCACGGCTTCCACTTCGCCGGTATTTTTGTTGATGGCCACGATCGACGGTTCGTTGACCACAATGCCCTTGCCGCGCGCATACACCAGGGTGTTGGCCGTTCCGAGATCGATGGCGAGGTCGCTCGAAAACATGCTGAACAGCGAACGTAGATTGTGCGAGCGCGATGCGCCGTTATGAAACCCGTTGTTTGACATGGCAGTACTTCTCTCTCTCAGGAATTCGCCTCACCTCTGGAACCTGGGACTTCGCCGGTTTCCGTGTGAGCCGTTCTTCCCTGGTGGTCTCTATTCTACTTGGATGTTCAGCAGAACTGGTTGTCTTCTGGGCACCGGTTGTTCCGAACATTCCAAACATCGAATCCCTTACTGAATTACCACTTTCTCCTGGCGGGTATTCACCCCGCCTTTCGCATTCTGCGCCGTGATCGTGATCACGTTTTCCCCGTTCGGCAAGGGCGGCGTGAAATAGTGAAAACCACCGTCGTCGCCGACGATCGGCACTTCCCTGCCGTTCACCATGACGCGCGCTCCCGCCTCGGTCTTGCCCGTCACTTCGATCACGTGCCCGTGCTGGGTCAGAGGATCGATTTCGAGCGACAACTCTATTTTCTCTGCCGCCTTGATAACGATGGTGAAGCGATTCTTTTCGCTTTCCACCGATTCCTTGCCCCCAGCATCGTAGGACTGGATCGACCAATAGTAAGCGCCGACGGGCAGGCCGGTCACCACCACACTCGACGTTTCCACCTTGCGGTCCAGCAATAAGGACGAAAAATACGGATTGTGCGAAATGCGCAACCGGTATCCGGCGGCGTTCGACATGGGCGTCCAGGAAAACTCTACTTCCTTCGTCTTCTCCCCGGCACTGGCAAAAACCGGCATCATGTTCCCCGGTGTAATGGGCGTCGGCGGACCGATTTCTGTGGCCCGTTCCATAGATTTGGATTCCGCGCGGAAGCTCACTTTTTCCCAGTTCGACAGGTGAACCACTTCTCCATTGCGCTGGATTTCGCCGCTGCCTTTCTTGACCAGGATTTCATGCTGATCGTCCTTGGGATCGTTGTGCACCATGGCCGCCGAATCGGGAGCCAGCGAAGCTTTCGCGCCCGCCACGATCACCTGCGACGTCGAACCTTGAACATAGGTCGCCGTAGTCAGATCCACCGTACCGGTCGTCACCGCCACCGACACGCTGGTTTGTTGCTGATCGTTGGCCGAGTTCTCCTCGATGACGATCAGTGAATCCTGTTTCACCGTGTAATTGGTCCCGTCGTTGAAAACAATCTTGGCCATGCCCTCGGCGCCGGTTTGCACCACGTCGCCTTTTTCCAGCGGCAGGCTATAGTCGGCGTTGATCCAACTATTGCCATTGCCTTTCCTTACCCGGATCGTGCCATCGAGGGCCGTGAAGTGCGCCTGCTGCGAAACCGACGCCATCGGTCCCTTCAGCGGAGGCGCCAAACCCGCAACTCGTTCGAGCACGGAGGTGGTAAGATGTCCGGCCGCCTTCACCGACGAGTCGGTAAATTTCGGAAAGGCCTCGTGCATGACAACGCCAAACATCAGCGCTGCGCCCAGCAGCGCCATGATCACGCTGCGGTACGTTACCGTTTTCCAGGCAACGTAGATTCCCGGCTTATCTTGCTTCGACACGAGCCTTCGCCAACCTCACTGCAAAATTCTGCGAATACCTGATATCTCTCACGCTGTGACCATCATATCCCCGCTGGCATGGGTATTAAACTTAGGTCGGGTGTGGAAAGGGTTACGAAAGTGACCACGCGGGAAGCTGCACCCCAGCCAACCGGAATAATCAACTCGGCCAGGAGCTTACTTCTTGTCGGCGAACGACTGTCACATCGCTCCTCCGGTAGCCCGTGATCCATCCAGCTGACTTGACAGCCTTGCCTCAAAGTCCATAATGAGACCCAATCTTGGGGAGGGGCATTGCCTACAACTTATCGCTTTCTTTGTCGTTCCGCGGTGGTGTGTCTGTTGTCCACGTTGGCGCTCGCGCAAGTGCCGGCTGCCGACGAAATCGTTGCCAATCAGAACCGTACCCCCGCGGGAAAGCTGGAGAATGGCGTGCTTAGCGTCCAACTCGAACTGCACGGCGGCGCGTGGCATCCCGAGGCCGACGATGGCCCGCAGCTTTTCGTGCCTGCGTTCGGTGAAGCCGGAAGTCCGGCCCAGATCCCCGGGCCGATGCTTCGCATGCCGGAAGGTACGACCGTCCACGTGACCGTCGCCAACCAGTTGAAGATGAAAGCGACCGTGTACGGGATGAACACGCGTCCGGGCGACGAGAAAGCCGGCGTCGAGATACCTGCCGGCGAAAGGCGCGAATTCACTTTTGCCGCAGGCGCAGCCGGAACTTATTACTACTGGGCGCGGACGACCGAACCTCTTAAGGTCGGCGCGCTGACGCTGGTGCAGCCCTTGCGGGCTGATGCCTATCTGAATGGCGCCTTCATAGTGGACCCTCCCGGTCCCGTCCCTGCGGACCGCGTATTCGTCATCAATGTAATGCACGCGGCGGCTGACGTCGTTCACCCCGCCTTCGAAGTTGTCACCATCAACGGAAAGTCCTACCCGTACACCGAACCACTCGAATATTCAGCAGGCGATAACATCCGCTGGCGCGTCATCAATCCAAGCGTCGGGGAGCATCCCATGCACCTTCACGGTGCGTTTTACCGGGTGCTGAGTCTGGGGACTTTCGAGACAGACACTGCCTACGCGGGAGACGACCGGCAGTCGGTCGTAACCCAGAACCTCCGGGCGGGCACCACGATGATGATGGAATGGACGCCCGAACATGTCGGGCGCTGGTTGTTCCACTGCCATTTCCAAGCCCACATCTCGACCGATGAGCGCGTGCCGGTGTTCAGCCGGGCGATGGCGAAACAGCCCGGCGAATCCGAAGCTGCCAGTGGAGTGCGCGCGCACCACGACGCGATGGGCGCCATGAATGACATGGCCGGACTGGTACTCGCGATCAACGTGAAGGCACCGCCGTCAGCGCCGGCGCCAGCCCCGGCTCGTACACCGCGGAAAATCGACCTCGTGATCGAGCCGAACGCGGCCAGCGGGAAGGCGCGCACCTTCTCTTGCTCGGTGCGTGAAGGAAAGAAAGTTGTGGCCTCGGAGGACAAGTCGGTAGGCCCGCCCATCATAATGACGCGCGGAGAACCGGCGGAGATCACGGTGGTGAACCACCTGGATGCGCCGACCACGATCCACTGGCATGGCTTGGAACTCGACAGCTACTACGATGGCGTGGTGGGAGGCGGCGCTGGCGATCAGATTACGCCCGCCGTTCAGCCGGGTGCGAGTTTCGTCGCCCGCTTTACGCCCAATCGAGCGGGGACTTTCATTTATCACACCCATGCTGCCGATCCGAACCAGCTCGCGGGCGGAGTGTACGGCGGCCTGATCGTGCTGGAGCCGGGCGAATCGTTTGACGCCGAGCACGACCGGCTGCTGCTGATCGGCTCGCATGACGCCTCGTTCTATACCACACGAATCACCATGAACGGCTCGGAAGAGTTCAGCCCGATGGTATTCAACCGCGGCGCCAGGTATCGCCTGCGGGTGATCAACATGGCGCCCAATCTCCCGGCGAACGTTCAGCTTGGCAGCCATGAGCACCCGGCGACGTGGCGTGCCCTGGCGAAGGACGGGGCCGCGGTCCCGTCGCGATTAGCTAAGCCGGGGGATGCGGTACTGCATATCGCGTCCGGGGAGACCTATGATTTCGAATTCCAGCCGGATGCGCCGGGAGAGATCCCGTGGCAGATCGAAAACAACGTCAATCAATCGAAGCTAGTCGGCAAGATCGTCGTGCGGTAAAGCGAATCCATCGGCGTGGCCCTCGCTTGCCCGTCTTCACTGCGGACGTTAGCATGATATTCCGCACTGTTCTCAGGAGGCTTCTATGGCAACTGATACCCTGACCAGCCCGACGATCGCGGGTGGCACGACCAAACACAAGGTTTTCAAGAATTTCATTGATGGTGAATGGGTCGAGTCCGTTAGTGGACGGACTTTCGAAGACCGCAACCCCGCCGACACGCGCGAAGTCGTGGCCATCTTCCAGCGGTCTAACAAGGCAGATGTTGACGCGGCTGTGGATGCAGCCAAACGCGCCTTCGCCAAGTGGCGTCTGGTGCCCGCGCCCCGCCGCGCCGAAATGGTTTTCCGCGCTGCCGAGATCCTGATCGAGCGCAAAGAAGACCACGCCCGTGACATGACCCGCGAAATGGGCAAGGTACTTAAAGAAACCCGCGGCGACGTGCAGGAGGCGATCGATGCTGCCTACTACAATGCCGGCGAAGGCCGCCGCCTCTTTGGTCCGACCGTGCCGTCGGAGTTGCCCAACAAGTTTGCCATGGCTGTCCGCCAACCCATCGGCGTCTGCGGCATGATCACGCCCTGGAATTTTCCCATGGCCATCTCTTCGTGGAAGCTGTTGCCCGCCGTAGTCTGCGGCAACACTTGCGTGATCAAGCCCGCGCAGGATACACCGCTCTCAACCTTCAACCTGGTCCAAGCCATGACTGACGCCGGAATCCCGAAGGGCGTCATCAACATCGTGACCGGCTTCGGCTCGGAAGTCGGCACGCCCCTGACCGAGCATCCGGTGGTACGCGCCATCTCGCTCACCGGCTCTTCGGAAGTCGGCAGAATCGTAGGCGCCACCGCGGCCAAGACTTTCAAGCACTGTTCGCTCGAACTCGGCGGCAAGAATCCGATGATCGTGCTCGACGACGCCAATCTCGACCTGGCAATCGAAGGCGGTCTCTGGGGTGCGTTCGGCACCACCGGACAGCGCTGCACCGCGACCAGCCGCATCATCGTGCAGAAAGGCGTTTACCACGAGTTCGTCGAGCACTTCGTCGCACGCGCCAGGAAGATCAAAGTCGGCAACGGCCTCGACGAGACCGTCGAGATGGGTCCCGCGGTGAATGAGAGCCAGCTCAAGACCGACTTGAGCTACATCGAGATCGGAAGATCGGAAGGCGCGAAGCTGGTCACCGGAGGCAACCGGCTCGACCAGGGCGAATATCAGCATGGCTGGTTCCTCGAACCGACCGTGTTCACTGACGTCGACCCCAAGATGCGCATTGCTCAGGAAGAGATCTTCGGGCCGGTGGTTTCGATCATTCCCTGCGACAACATGGAGAGCGCCATCGAAATCGCCAACAACATCGAGTACGGCCTGTCGTCGTCGCTCTACACCAGAGATGTCAACAAAGCCTTCGCCGCCGTCCGTGACCTCGAGGCCGGCATTACCTACATCAACGCCCCGACCATCGGCGCGGAGGTCCATTTGCCCTTCGGCGGCACCAAGGCCACCGGCAACGGCCACCGCGAAGGCGGCATCGGCGCGATTGACTTCTACACCGAGTGGAAATCGGTCTACGTGGATTACTCCGACAAGCTGCAGAAGGCGCAGATCGATCGGGTAGAGTAAGGATTCTTGACCGCAGAGGACGCCGAGAGCGCAGAGAGATAGTGAAATTAAAAACTCTGCGCTCTCGGCGTCCTCGGCGGTTAAGGCGTTTTTCGTTACGTCGGTAATCTTGTCTGCACGCCGCTCAATACCTATCCTTTCCGAATCAGGTCGTGATTTCGTTCCACCCCCCAGACTAGGACACTGCAACTATGGCAAGCCTTTTCCGCGGCGGTTGGACCGGTGGCACGCTCAAGACCGCGCTCGCTTCTTTCGGCCTGACCCTGCTGGTTCTCGTGGCCGTTTCTCGTTCTACCGCCCAAGTGGTACAGGTGGATAAATCCAAACGGAAAGTCGTCCGGACCGTCGAACCCGAATATCCCAAGATCATCAAACACTCTCACATTGGAGGCGCGGTTCGCCTCAATGTCACCGTGCTCGCGAACGGGGACGTGGCCAACGTGGAGGTTCTGGGCGGCAATCCAATTTTGGCTGATAGCGCAACCAAGGCAGTTCTCAAATGGAAGTACGCTCCTGCCACCTCGGAAACCAAACAGGAAATCCAGATTAATTTCAACCCGGACTAGAGCCGCTGTTGGCACGATCTCCTGGCCGCGCCGGATCTTCCGGTGTCTCTCTCCGCCCCAGTTGACCGACGTGGACAGCAGGGACTCTTGGGCGTACTCCTGTACAATTTATGCGGAAAGTGAGCGACCCTCATGCCCGTATCGCAGCTTCACGAAATCTTCCCCGCCACCCGCCTCGAAAATGTCCGCTACGCCATTCGCGACCTGGCTTGCATCGCCGACGACGTCGCCCGGCAGGGACACAAAATTCTGCCGCTGAACATCGGCGACCCGCTCAACTTTGATTTCCAGACCCCCGCCCACATGATCGAGGCCGTCTATCAGGCTATGCGCGAAGGCAAAAATGGATACTCGCCTTCTTCCGGCATCAAGCAAGCGCTCGACGCCATTCGCGGTGAAGCCGCCCGCAAGGGCATCACCAATATTCAGGATGTCTTCGTCACCTCGGGCGTCAGCGAGACGGTAGACATCTGCCTGGCCGCCCTCCTCAATCCCGGCGACAACCTGCTCACCCCATGCCCCGACTATCCGCTCTATTCTGCGGTTCTGGCGAAGATCGAAATCGGGCTGAACACTTATTACCTGAACGAAGAAGACGGCTGGCAGCCCGATCTCGACGACATCAAGAGAAAGATCACGCCGCGGACACGCGGCATCGTGCTCATCAATCCCAACAATCCAACCGGATCGCTCTGTACCCGCAAAATGCTGGAGCAGATTGCCGAACTCGCGCGCCAGCATAACCTGGTCATCTTTGCTGATGAGATATACGACAAGCTCATCATCGACGACGACGCACATGTTGCCATGGCCGCCGTCGCCCCCGACGTGCCCGTCATTACTTTCGGCGGACTATCCAAGAATTACCTCGCCCCCGGATGGCGCATCGGCTGGGGCATTGCCAGCGGTGAAGCTTCCGTCATCAAGCCCTATCTCGAAGGCGTGAACAAACTGTTGCGCGCTCGCCTCTGCGCCAATCACCCCGAGCAGTACGCCATCAAAGCGGCACTCGAAGGCCCGCAGGGGCACCTGGTGGAAGTCAAGCGCAAGCTGCGCAGCCGCCGCGATCTTACCGTGAGGTGGTGCGCGGAAACTTCGCGCGTAAGTTGTGTCGCACCGCGTGGGGCTTTCTACGCGTATCCTCGGATCGACATCCCGGAAGGCGACGACGTCTTTGTCACCGAACTGATTCGCCAGAAGCATGTGACGGTAGTTCACGGCTCCGGTTTCGGGCAGCGTCCCGGGACGAAGCACTTCCGCATAGTTTTCCTGCCCGACGAAAAGACGCTGTCCGCAGCGTATTCGGCGATTGCCGATTTCATGCGTGAACGTTACGTGTAGAGACGGGGCTTGCCCCGTCTAATAGATTCCTGGAATCAACGCCGGCACTCTGCGCGCGTACGCTTCGAACTCGGAGCCAAAAGCCTCGCGCAACAGCCGCTCTTCACTGCGAATCCGGATGTAGGTACCGGGAATAAATAACACGATCGCGACCAGCAGCGGGATCCACTGGCTCAAGGCCAGTCCGGTAGCCACGAGCATGCCAAACATGCCCGTGTAGATGGGATTCCTTACGAAGCGGTAAGGTCCGTCCTGAATCAGTGTGTGGCCCTCGACCAGGCGCGCCGCCAGAGCCCATTGCTTGCCCAAGCGCCGCGCGGCCGCGTTTACCAGCCAGGTCGAAGCAACGGCGATGGCCACACTCAGCGCCGCCAGTCCCCATTCCACCATGGGCAATTGAGGCGCGACCGGCGGGAAATGTCTTCGCTGCAGGGGAAAAGCCCAGACGCAGAAGTAGCCCGCGGCTTGCAAAAACATTCCGATGAGCGAGGTCCAATCGCGTTTCGTCTCGCGGGCCAGGGGCGGACGTTTCCTCAGCCAGAATGTCAGGCCAAAAATCCACCAGCAGACGATGACCGCGTAGAAAGCTACCCTGGCGGCCACATCCGTTGTTGGTGAAGTTGCCACGTCTCCGATCACCGTCCTCCGGTGCAGTCCCGGGGACTACACCATCTCCGTCCCCCACAGATCGTGCAGGTGCACAATCCCTTGCAGGCGCCGCTCGCCGTCCACCACCACCAGCGAAGTAATCTTCATTTCCTCCATGCGTGCCAGCGCGGTGGCTGCGAACTCCTGCGCACCAATGGTCTTAGGAGTCCGCGTCATGCAATCTTGCGCACTCAGGTCGAGCGCATCTTTTCCCCGCTGCTCGAGCAACCGCCGCAGATCACCGTCACTGATCACCCCCAGCAGGCGGTCGCCTTCGACCACTGCCGTCATGCCCAGCTTCTTGCGCGACATCTCGTAAATAACGTCGGGCATCTTCGTCAATGCCGTCACCCGCGGAACCGCGTCTCCTGAATGCATCAACGATTCCACCCGCGCCAGCCGTTTTCCCAGCTTTCCCCCAGGATGCAGGTTGGCAAAGTCCTCTTCCTTGAACCCGCGTTTCTCCGAAAGCGCCACCGCCAAAGCATCGCCCAGAGCGAGCATGGTTGTGGTAGAAGCCGTAGGAGCAAGTCCAAGCGAACAGGCCTCCCGGGAGATCGAGCAATCCAAAGCCACGTCCGCAGAAGATGCAAGAGTAGAAGCCCGTGTGGCGCGGACACTCTTGTCCGCGAGACCCTCTGCAACATCGTCGCAAGTCATGCTGATCAGTGGCACCTGCAGCCGCTTGATGGTCGCCACCAACTGCAGAATTTCCTCTGTCTCGCCGCTGGCCGAAAGCGCCAGCACGACATCGCCGCGCACGATCATCCCCAAATCGCCGTGCAACGCCTCCACCGGATGCAGATAGAGCGCCGGCGATCCCGTCGAACTCAAAGTAGCCGCAATCTTGCGCGCGATGAGCCCGCTCTTCCCCATCCCGGTCACGACCACCCGGCCCCGGCAGCCGAACATCAGGTCGAGCGCCCGGTTGAAGTCCGCAGCCATCGGACCGGCGAGCCTGTCGGCCAGCGCCCGCAACGCCTCCGCCTCAATTCGCACCACATTTTCGCCGACGTGCTTCATGAAGGGGAAATGTTAGCAGAAGGAGGAGAGCATCGGGTGATCGGGCAATCTTCCCGCAAGGCCACCGCTATTCCACCAGCAATCCTCAGTTGGTGTAGGCGCCTCCATTACACTATCCTTCATCACGGTCACGGCTCCTGGACGCCACGCCAGTTCTACCCTCCTCGTACTCACAAGTTCTCGAGCACCAGCTTGAGATAGTTCCAGAAACTCTCCACCGACGATATTTGCACTCGTTCGTTCGGGCTGTGAGGATCAACGATCGTGGGACCAAAAGACGCCATTTGCATGCCCGGATATTTCTCCCCAATGACGCCACACTCCAGGCCGGCGTGCATCGCGATCAACTTTGCCTCCGCTCCGAACAGTTTCTTATGCACGTCCTGGAGCTTGCACACAATGTCGCTGTTGGGCTCCGGTTTCCAGCCGGGGTATTTGCCGCCGTGCTCCACTTCGAACCCCGCCAGCCCGCATACCGTCGCAACCATGCGGGCGGCAGCCAGCATGCTGCTCTCGATCGCGCTCCGCTGACTGGTAACAATCTCCACCACATCCCCTTTGGTATTGACCGTCGCCAGGTTCGTCGACGTCTGGACTAAGCCGGCAACGTCGGGGCTCATCGCCAGCACGCCATGATGCAAGCTCGCGAGCAGCGCCACCGTTTGTTTCGCGTCATTCGCATCCAGCACTTGTCCCGGCCGTTCGGCTTTCTCGACCGTGATCTGCAGTCCGGAATCAAATCCCCCCAAATCAACCTTGTATCCAGCTTCGGCTGTGGCGACAAGCGCTTTGAGCTCACTCTCGCGAGACGGATCCGCCAGCACTAAAGCCGCGGCTTCGCGCGGAATCGCGTTCTGCGCGCTCCCACCATTGACCTCGGCGATCTCGATCGGCAGACGATCGAGTAGTCCCTGAAGGACCCCACCCATGATTCGCAGGGCATTGCCGCGACCTTGATGAATATCGACGCCGGAGTGACCCCCTTTCAAGCCCGATACCTTGATGCGCCAGGCTGATCCTGCGCCTGAAGGACGAAGCCGGACCTTACGCCGGGCAGTCGTCTTCACCCCACCGGAACAACCGATACAGAGGGTGCCCTTCTCTTCGTTGTCAAGATTGAGAAAATACTTGGATTTCAGCAATCCACCCGGGAATGCCGAAGCGCCCGTGAGTCCGCTCTCTTCATCAATAGTGAAGGCGAACTCCAAGGGACCGTGGGCAATGTCCTTACTCTCCATCACGGCCAGTGCGGCGGCCACACCGACTCCATTGTCGGCGCCCAAGGTGGTACCGTTTGCTTTGAGCCAATCGCCGTCTCTTGCCACCTCGATGGGGTCGACATCGAAATCATGGACGGTTGCCTCGTTCTTTTCACAAACCATGTCGAGGTGGCCCTGTAAAAGGGCCATCGGTGCTCCCTCGCGTCCCGGCCGCGCCGGTTTCCGAACCACGAGGTTACCGGCATTATCCTGTACGGACTCGAGGCCCAGCTTGGCAGCCAGCGCCCGGACATACTCCCTGGCCGCAGCCTCCTTGGTGGAGGCGCGAGGAATCGCCGCTAATCTGTCAAAGTGCTTCCATAATGCTTCGGGTTGCAGGTTCGCAAGTGCAGGTACCATGGCACGCTCCGTAAGATCAAAAGCTACCTGCCATCGTACAGCGCGGACGCAATCCCGGGTACTACTCAGGCGAGCGGAGGCTCAAAATCCGTGCCTTGTTGAAAAATCGCCGCTGCACCAACAACCTCCCAAGCCCCGCTTGCCCTCTTCAGAAGTGATCATCCGCTGGCCGCCCAGGATGCTCCAGCGCCCGTGCCTGAATCACGCGGTCCCACGGGCCGCCCTGCCAGTTGTCTTTCTTGCGATCTGCATGCATCCACGGTGGCAGCGTCATCAGAAGCCGGCGGCTGAGCGATTGAAGATAGGGTTCGTAGAGAATTCGAAGGTCCGCCAGTCGCTCGGGCGCGTCCGCGCCGTTGTACAAAGTCACACCGTGCCCGGCGAGTTCCGACCGCAGGCGGGTTAGATCTTCCACCGCAAGCCGCCCCGCGTCATGCGGACTGTATTGCGCGTTCACCACTTGCGCCAGATCGACGGCAGCGTGCCGCGCCATCGCAAACGTGAGCTTCGCCTGCTCCGGGTGCACCCCGTCCACTCCCGTCATGACCAGCGACGTGACATCGAGCACCACCGTCAATGTGCTCAACCATGATTGATTGCTATGCTGCGACCGGAAGTAAACCAGCACCGGATAAGAAATGTGGCTCGACAGCAGGTCGGCGCACCAGCGTTCCCAGTCGCGGAAAATTTCATCGAGCACCCTTTGCTCGGGACAGCACCCCAACCGGCCGAGGAACTCGGCGGCGCTAGGAGGCGAGCCTGCGCGCGCATCCAGCAGCGAGATTTCCGTCTCACGCGTGGCAAACGAATTGTAGATCACCGGCAGATATCCGATCACCACACCAAGGAAAGCGAACCCCATGCCCGCTTCCATCACCGCGAGGGCGCGGGCGGCAGTGTTGTTGGGCGTGACATCTCCGTAGCCCAAGGTAAAAAAAGTTTCGCCGCTGAGATAGATCACTTTGCCAAACGTGATTTTTTCATTGGCCAGCGTGAGATGTTCGCCCAATCCGTACTGCACGCAGGCGAATCCAAAAATCAGACCCAGCGCCCAAAAGCCCAGCAGGGGGAACAGCGACAGCGGTCCAAAGTACGCCAGGAAGCCTTCACGCCGGTTCGCGGACTTGATGTGCCGCCCCACAGCGGTCCAGAGTTGCCAGGTCTTCTTGTAGAACCGCGACGAGATGCGGAAAAAAGTCCGCTTGATGCGCCGCGGTAAAACCACGGTCTCAAACGCATCCATCAGAATGATGAAGATCAGGACAATACCGAAGATCGATGCCGGCCAATGCATAGACGAGAGTTGAGATGACGCGGAGATGGTACCAGATTCACAATGACGATGATGACGCTACGGCGTCGTGTGCGCCAGGTCCAGCGCTTTCCTCACCGCCTGCAATTCCTTCAACACCCCGCGCAGATTGCGCGTGTCGAGCGCGTTCGCGCCGTCGCTTTTCGCCGCCTTCGGATTGTCGTGGACTTCCATGAACACCCCATCCACTCCCGCCGCTACCGCCGCCCGCGACAGCACCGGGATAAACTCCGGCTGGCCCCCACTCACCGCCGGCTGATCTTCATCCCCGTGCGAAGCCGACGGCAATTGCACCGAGTGCGTCGCGTCAAACACCACCGGCGCGAAGTGGCGCATGATGGCCAGCGAGCGCATGTCCACCACCAGATTGTTGTAGCCGAAACTTGAGCCCCGCTCGGTCACAAACACCTGGCTGTTCCCGGCATCGCGGCACTTCTCGACCGCGTGCTTCATGTCCCAGGGCGAGACGAACTGCCCCTTCTTGATGTTGACCGGACGCCCGCTGAGCGCAGCCGCCACAATCAGGTCAGTCTGCCGGCAGAGAAATGCCGGAATCTGCAGCACATCCACCACTTCGGCCACGGCGGCGACGTCGACGGCCTGATGCACGTCGGTCAGCACCGGAATGTGTACTTCATCTTTGACTTTCTTCAGGATCCGCAGGCCTTCCTTCATTCCCGGCCCGCGATAGCTCCGGATCGACGTGCGGTTCGCCTTGTCGTACGACGCCTTGAAGATGAACGGGAAATTCAGCGAGCGCGCCACACCCTTGATGATCTCCGCCATGCGCAGCGCGTGATCTTCGCTCTCAATCACGCAGGGTCCGGCAATAAGAAACAGATCGCCGGAGCCGACGCGAACGTTATCGATTTGGAATGACAAGGTCAAAGTCGTTTACCGCCGAGACGCCGAGTACGCCGAGAAGTTCTTTTTCACCTTTTGTCATCCCGATCGAAGCGAGGGATCTGCAGTTCTCGGTTTTCTCGGCGTTCTCTGCGTCTCGGCGGTGAAATCATCTCCGTCCCACTTTTTCCGGCCGCAGGAACATCTCGACTACCGCAGCCTCTTTCTGCTCTTTCTTTTTCTGCCCGTGTTCATACGAAGCGCCGACAAACGCCTTGAACAACGGATGCGGCTCCAGCGGTTTCGATTTGAATTCCGGATGAAACTGGCACCCAATGAAAAACGGATGCCCCGGAATCTCCACCATCTCCACGTAGGTGCCGTCCGGAGTCGAGCCGGAAATCCGCAGCCCGCCCGCTACCATGGTTTCTTCATACTCCCGGTTGAACTCGTAACGATGCCGGTGGCGCTCGCTGATCTCGGTCTGGCCATACACCTGGTACGCCAGCGTTCCCGGCTCGATCTTGCACGGCCATGCCCCCAGTCGCATCGTGCCGCCCAGTTCCTCCACCCCCCGCAACTCGCGCAGTTTGTAGATCACCCGATGCGGGGTCGCTTGATCAAACTCACTCGAATTGGCATCCGCCAACCCGCAGACGTTGCGCGCATATTCAATGCAAGCCGTCTGCATGCCCAGGCAGATTCCAAAATAAGGCACATGCTTCTCGCGCGCGTACTGGATCGCTCTCAACATGCCTTCGATGCCGCGTTTGCCGAATCCGCCGGGCACCAGCAATCCGTCGTAATCTTCTAACTGCGCTTCATAACTCTTGTCGGCTTTGTCGGCGGTCTCCAGACCCTCAGCTTCAATCCAGTTCACTTCCAGTTTCAGGTTGTGAGCCAAAGCGCCATGCACCAGAGCTTCTTTCAGCGACTTGTAGCTGTCTTCATACTCCACGTACTTTCCGACAATGCCAATTCGGACCACATCTTTCGGGTTGTAAACGCGGTGCACTAGATCGTTCCACTTGGAGAGGTCGCGATCTTTGGCCTCCAGTTTCAGGCGCCGCAGAACCAGCGTGTCCACTTCTTCATGCGCGAAAACCACCGGCACTTCATAGATGGACGCGACATCCTTAGCCGTGATCACCGCTTCTTCTTCCACGTTGCAGAAGAGCGCAATCTTCGACTTGATCTCCTTCGAAAGGAAGCGATCGGTGCGGCAGAGCAGGATATCCGGCTGAATTCCGACACTGAGCAATTCCTTGACGGAGTGCTGGGTAGGCTTGGTCTTCAATTCCTGCGCCGCGGCAATGAACGGCACCAGCGTAACGTGCACAAATAGCGTGTTATCGCGCCCCAGTTCCTGCCGCATCTGGCGGATGGCTTCGATAAACGGCAGCGACTCGATGTCGCCCACCGTGCCGCCGATTTCGATCAGCGCCACGTCCACATCCTGCGCAACTTTTTTCGTCGCCGCCTTGATTTCGTTGGTGACGTGCGGAATCACCTGCACCGTCTTGCCCAGGTAATCGCCCCGCCGTTCCTTCGCGATAATCTGTTCGTAGAGGCGCCCGGTGGTCCAGTTGTTATCGCGAGAAAGTTTGGCGTGCGTGAACCGTTCGTAGTGCCCCAGATCGAGATCGGTTTCCGCCCCGTCGTCGGTCACGAAAACCTCGCCGTGCTGAAACGGCGACATCGTCCCCGGGTCGACGTTCAGGTAGGGATCGAACTTCATCAGGTTGACTTTCAGGCCGCGGCTTTCGAGCAGGCATCCAATGGACGCCGCCGCCAGACCTTTTCCCAATGATGAGACCACACCGCCGGTTACAAAGATGTACTTCGCCGACATCGATTCCTCGCTTTAGTTTTGTCTGGAAGATTGTGCAGGCTGGGGTGCACGATCAATTATGGCAGAACTTTTTCTGGAAGGGAATGTGGAAAAAGCGGCTCTCAGCCATCCGCTTTCAGCCGTCAGTTCGAACCTATGTCAGCTCTTGGCATTTCGCTGGGCAGCCTTGACAATCTCTTGCAGAGATATTGATGTCCGATCCGGCGCTCGTTCCTGAACTCGTCCGGCAATATCTGGCCGCACTTGGCGTGGCGCAGCAAGAGCCAGCGCTGGGCGCGCTTCACGAACTGGTAGCCGCCCATCTTACCCGGGTTCCCTTCGAAAACATCTCCAAGCTTTACAACCGGAAGCACCATGGACTGGCTGGCCTGCCATCCATCGAGCTCTATCTCGAGGGGATCGAGCGCTACCATTTTGGCGGGACTTGCTACTCCAACAACTTCCACTTCTATTCGCTACTAGCCTCTCTGGGGTACGACGTAAAACTATGCGCGGCGGATATGACGAATCCCGACATTCACCCTGTGATTATAGTGAACGTGGACTGGCGCGAGTACCTGATAGACGCCGGCTATGGGGCGCCGTTTCTGTCGCCGATGCCTCGCGATCTAACGACCGACTATGTCGTCGAGCTCGGACGAGACCGTTATGTCCTCAGGCCACAAGACGACAAGGGCCGCTCGCGTTTGGAGATGTATCGGGACGGCCAGCGGAAACACGGCTACTTGGCCAAGCCGGAGGCCCGAAAGATTGAGGAGTTTCGCCAGGTGATTGCCGAATCCTTCCGGCCAGACGCAACTTTTCTGAACTCCCTGCTGCTGACGCGCTTTTATTCGGACCGAGCTGTGATGATCCACAATTGGACGCTGGTCGAGTCGCAGGGAAGCGAATCGATGGTCCGACCGCTCGCCAGTCGCGACCAACTCGTCGCCGCGGTGGAGGAACATTTTGAGATGCCGCGGGCGATTGTGGCGGATGCTGTCAACGAACTTGGAGACCTACGGGATCCGTGGACTGAAGGCCCGAGCCTCGCCATTTGAGTCCTGAAGCAAATCCCCTCCGACACGGGCTGTTAAGGCGAAGGAACCACGATCGACAGAGTTGTTCCGAGCCCGTTGATGGTGTCGACTTCCTTCCCATCCGGCAGACTCAGCACCCGAACCGTTCCGCCCTTGCGCTCCACTGCCAACAGGTAAAGCCGTTTGCCGTCGTTTCCAATCGCGGCGTCCCAGAAAAGATTCCAGGAGGGACGCAAGAAAGAACTCTTGAGCTCAATGAGGCCCTCCTGCTGTAGCGTCTTGGCATCCAGCACTGCGATGGCGTCACACGCGTGCATATACAGATCGGATCGCGAGAGCGGAACGTAGAGACGCCCTTGCGATTGGAGAATCCGTGCCCCGATAACCCTGCGTCCCAGGGAAGGCACGTGCTCGGCTCCCGGAGTCGACGGGTGCCATCCTGCCGGAGTCAGCGGCGGAGAAAACACAATTTCGCCCTCTTGCGCAGTGCTTCCGGTTTGGAGGTTGACCTTCCTGAACTTGCCGTCCGTCATCAGGACGGTCAGTTCATTTTCGCCCGACACAAACGCGGTTCCGAACCGTTCGCGCCCAAAATCGTGAGGGATGGGAATGACGACCGGCGGCTGGGCTGTGGGAACCCCTTGATCGCTGAGCTGTATTGTTCGCACGTCTTGTGTGTCGAAACACAGTATCGACAACGCCCGGGCGTTCGGCCAGGGCACCAAAAAGAACGACTCACACTTCGATAGCGGGATCGCCTCTGGAAGGAATTTGGCGCTGGCAGTATCGAATATCGCGACAAGTACGGACGCCGTTCCCTCCGGCCCCGGCATTAACTTGGGCACATACAACCAATGGCCATCGGCCGAGAGCGCCATTTCGGAACCATACAGCGGTCCCTTCGCGACCCAGCGGTGAGGGTTGGCGACAGAAGCCAGAGTCGCGCCCGTCGCGGTATCGACCACATCCAGCCTGCCCGCGCCCGCCCCTTCTGGACCCTCCGGCACTCGCGATTCACTGGCCACGTAAAGCCGCGTCCCATCGCGTGACAGTGCGATATCCGGATGAGCGCCGGTGGAGTAGGTCTTGACGATCTCCTTGCGCTCGGGATCCACGGCGAACAATCGTTCGCGGGAATCAGAACTGCCGCGGTCAGAATCCACGATGTAGAGCAGTTGATGCGGCCGTTCATGGCTCGCTTCATGGCTTGCAGTTTGTTGGCAGCTTGACAGCACGGCAGTCGCGATAACATATGCCGTGATCCGCAATACGGCGAACAGGTCGTGAGTTACAGAGCTTTGGGAAAAGTGCATGACGACCCCCTCCAGCCAGTACTTAGATGCTGCCGCAGTTCGTCACCGCATCTGATTTTGAAGTGACAGTGGGAAGGGCGATAATGTTCCCCAACATGAAATCTCGAATTCGAAAGGCGGGAACTATCGTCTCCTTTAGTTTGGCCGTCAGTTTGGCCGCGCTCTTTCTGATTCTCCCCGTCTCCTGCCCCGCCCAACCCCAGGCCCACCGCCTCATCCTGAAAGACGGCACCTACCAGTCCGTCACCAAGTATGAAATTCACGGCGAGCGTGTCCGCTATTTCAGCGCCGAGCGCGGCGAATGGGAGGAAGTTCCGAAATCGCTCATCGACTGGGACGCCACCGATAAGTTCGAGCAAGGCCGCGAGCAGAACAAGCTAGCTCCGGAAGCCGTCGAACTCGACAAGGAACTCGATGCCGAGCGCAAAGCCGAGCAAGCCCGTTCCCCGCAAGTCGCTCCCGGTCTGCATCTGCCCGACGAGGGCGGCATCTTCCTCCTAGATACCTACCAGAACCAGCCGCAGTTGGCCGAACTGCAGCAATCAGGCACTGACCTGGATAAAAATACCAAGTCGAATATTCTGCGGTCGGCGATCAATCCGTTGGCCGGAGCCAAGCAAACCCTTGAACTCCCTGGAACCCATGCCAGGATCCAGTCGCACACCACCGTGCCCTCGATCTACATCAATATCGACACGAATGGCGGTGCGCCCGCAACCGTGCAAGCCACCGGCGAACCTCCGCCGCTCTCTCCCAGTAACGGAGATCGCTTCAAGATCATTCGCATCGAGGTGAAAGGCGGCAAACGGGTTGCCGGCTCCGTCAAGGTCGCGGTCACCGGAAAGATGAAAACCGATGAACGCTTTGTCGCGGCCACGGTAACCACCATGACCGGAGGCTGGGTCAAGCTCACGCCCACCGAACCCCTCCCCGCGGGCGAATATGCCGTCGCCGAGATGCTGGGCAAAGAGGGAATGAACCTCTATGTGTGGGATTTCGGCGTCAATCCTTCCGCGCCCGCCAACGCTTCGACCTGGAAGCCGGACCCAAAGGAAGCACAGCCGAAAACTGGCCAACCCGAGGATCTGCAAAAGTCAGAAAAACAGTAAATGGGACGGATGCTTCCGGGTCACCGGCCAACCGAGTGCGTTCACGGTTGGCTCGTCGATGGAGTGGAGGACACGACAGCAGCCGACTCCAAGGCCCCACCGCAGTAGGGGCAAAACTTGTCCCCAGTATCTACGCTGTGCTGGCAGTGTGGGCAGGCTGGCTGCAAGCGGTTGCGGCAGCGGGGACAGAAGCTGAAGCCGGGCTCGACCTCGGCTTCGCATTGCGAACAGCTGGCGTTGCGCGGTTTGCGCAAGATGAAATAGAGAACGATCCCCAGCCCGTTGGGGACAAAGATTGCAATCAGCGTCCACCACAGGCGGCTCATCCTGCGCCGCCCCGCATCCCGGTTTATGTAACCAATCAGTACGACGTAGCAGCCGAGCACCGTTCCCCCGATGACTCCCAGGAGCCACCGAACCGCAAGCGAAGGTGCATTGTGATCCCTGCCCGCAACGACCACAATGAGCACAACCATTGACAGGACGACCAGGGCGGCTAAGACGTAGGCCCACGGCGAAATAATGCGGATCTCGTCCCTGAATCGCGTAGAAGTTTGGTTTCTGTTTGTCATCTCAAGTCTCCTGACTCCGCACATCGTTGCACCAAGATTGTTCCGGCTTCGACTAGCCCTGATAAGAACCAGTGTGATCCGCCAGGTGCGTATCCCTGGCCAGCAGCAGTATTCCCGCCACCAGGGCCGGCATCACACAGAAGACCAGGAAGCCCACTTGCCAGACCGATGAAGCCACCTGTGCTTGCCTGCCCAACCATTCAAAACCGCGCCACAGAGCGACTGCGCTGAGTAGTGCGAATAGGGTCACGGCTGTGCAGCTGGCCGTGACCAGCCACAGGCGTTCTCGTTGACGCTGCAATTCCAGGGCGCGGCGGCGCACCCTCATCTGCGTCGTCGAGACCAGGCTCCGCTCCGCGGCGATCGGGATCCCGCGCAAGCCATGAATCACGTCCGCAGTGTTCACAGCGAATGCGCGGCATGAGGCACACGTTTCCAGGTGTGTTGCCAGCCAATTTTGATCGCCGCCCGAAAGCGCCTCGGCACCGGCTAATGCAATCGATTTCCGCGCCCGTTCATGCGCATCGGTTCTCACAGCGGCGCTCCTTTTAACCACGGTTCGAGCTCGTTCAGACCGCGGTAGATTCTCGATTTCACGGTTCCCAAAGGCACGCCTGCCACGCTCGCGATTTCTTCGAGAGACATGCCCTCCTGAAATCGAAGCACAAGCGCTTCCCGGTATTCCGCGGGGAGATGTTGCATGCCGTTCGCGATCTGCTCATTTTGCTCGCGCCGCAGAGTCATATCGAACGCCGAGGCCTGTCCGGTCGCAGGCACATCGAAGGGTGTTTCACCGTGATTCAAGAGACCGTCGAGACTCGCCGGCTGTTTGCGTCGCATATGATCGATCGCCAGATAGCGCGCAACCGCGAACAGCCATGTGCTGAATGCGTGCTTGCCGTTGAACTGGTGTCCGCGTTCGAGCACGCGGATCCACGTCTCCTGGAAAAGGTCTTCCGCCAATTCACGGTGTCCTGTCAAGTACACGAGGTAGCGGAGAAGGCGATGCTGGTATTGCTCGATCAGTCGGTCGAGCAAGTCAGGGTCTCGACGTCGAAGTCCACGAGCGATCTCGGTGCTCTCTTGCGTCATCGAGCTCTCGAAATAGAGGGCAGTCGCGTTCATACTACTGATACATACGTGAATCGGACGAGAAAAGACGCAAGCCGTCGAAAGGAGATCCGCAACCGGCCTAAGTTATTGAAACGACATGGGCCCGGGAGACCGGCGTCAGCGTCAAGCTTTGCGTTCGTAGGGTACGTACACTGGTTCCCAGATATTTGCTTGCAGTTCGCACTCCAAGTTATCTTCGCCGCCAACTTGTGACTGGCCATCCTGAATCGCTTGCCTGCCTACCGCCCGGCCAATCGAGTGACTGAGTTGGCGCGAATCTGACAGTGAGGGCAGTAGGCTTGCCTTCTTGTCTTTTTGTGTGGGGACAAGACGCAGCAATTCTTTGGCCGCGGCCATGACCATCGCATCCGTCACGCGCCTGGCCTTCGAGGCAATGATCCCGAGAGCCAGCCCGGGAAAAATGTACGAGTTATTGGTCTGGTCGATGCGAACTTTCTTTCCCCAGATCGTTACCGGTTCGAACGGACTCCCGGTACCGATCAGCGCTCTTCCTTCAGTCCAATTCACCAAGTCCTGAGGAGTGGCTTCGCTGCGTGAGGTGGGGTTCGACAACGGGAAAATGATGGGCCGGCTTGTGTTTTTGGCCATTTCGCGCACGGCATCTTCGGTAAAGGCTCCGGCTTGCCCAGAAACTCCGATGAGGACGGTTGGCTTGGCATGGCGGACCACGTCCAGCAATGTGATCTCTCCATTCGGCTGTCCCCAACTTCGTACTTCCTGTTCTTTGCGTGCGTAGGGTAACTGCTCCGGCCGCACATCTTTACCGTTTTCTGTAATCAGACCGTGGAGATCGAGAGCGTAAAAGCGAGCGCGAGCTTCCTGCTCCGGAACACCCTTCTCCTGCATGAACTGCGCTAACAGGTTGGCGATGCCCATACCCGCCGTCCCGAAGCCGAGCACAACGATCTTCTGCCGCTCGAGTGGAATGCCCGTCACGTTGATCGCCGAGAGCAGCGTCGCGGTCGCTACCGCGGCCGTGCCTTGAATATCGTCGTTAAACGTGCACAGTTGATTTTTGTAGCGAGCCAGAAGTCGAGCGGCATTGGAGCCGGCGAAGTCTTCCCATTGCAGGAGAACATGCGGCCAGCGCTTTTTCACGCTGTTGACGAAAACATCCACGAAAGCGTCGTAGTCGTCGCCGCGAACTCTCTGGTGTTTCCACCCAATGTAGATCGGACTCTTTAACCTCTCCTCGTTGTCCGTTCCCACATCCAGCAGAACCGGAAGACAATGCTCGGGATGAATGCCGCCGAGCGCGGTGTAAAGCGCCATCTTTCCGATAGGGATACCCATCCCTCCCGCGCCCTGGTCGCCAAGTCCCAGGATGCGCTCGCCATCGCTGACTACGATGCATTTCACGCCGTCGTAGCGGGAGTGACTCAAGATCTGATCGATGCGATCTTTATTCGGATAGCTGAGAAACAAACCTCGCGGCTTTCTCCAGATCTCACTGAAGCGCTGGCAACCCTCGCCCACAGTTGGCGTGTACACCAACGGGAGCATCTCTTCGATATTGCGCACCAGGAGCGCATAGAACAGCGTCTCGTTCGTATTCTGCAGTTCGCGGAGAAAGCTGTATTTATGGAAGGCGTTCGGCTGCTCCCGGAATGCTTGCATCCGGCGCTCCATCTGTTCTTCAAGACTTCCCACATGCGGTGGCAATAAACCGTGCAGGCCAAACACATCGCGTTCGTGGTCCGAGAAGGCTGTTCCTTTATTGAGACGCGGAGAATTGATCAGGTTAAATCCCGAAAGAGAAATCTGGTAGGCCTTGTTGCTTCCTGTCTGCCGAAATTGCTCGTTCATTTCCATCCCCTTCTAAGTCCAGTTCGGCTGGTGCTCTCCTTGGCACGGCCAGTTTACTTTACCCGGCTCGGGCCAAGTCACAGGCTAACCGGAAACCATTCCGGGCCAGAAGCCGGTTTCTGGGAAGTTTGCCGTTACCGACTGAGGAGGTTCCAGAGTGACGGGCCCAGCGGAAGGAATTCTGCTAACCCGAGTGCGGCTGTCTTTACGCCGGCACTCTACGGCTCGAGCAGTCCGCGCGACGCAACGCCGATGTTGTCGCGGGTCGTGTTCTTCACCATGTACATCATCTCGTCCGCCTGGCGGATGATGTCGTGCGGAGTTCGCGCATCGTGCGGAAATGTCGCCAGTCCCATACTGGCGCGCAGGGTCAAGTTCAGGCCCAGTTCGGTGCAGAAGGTTCCCCCGCGCACCGAATCCTGCAAACGTTTCGCCACCACTACCGCCTGATCCTTAATCGTTTGCGGCAGCAAAACGACAAACTCGTCTCCCCCATAGCGGAAGGCGAAATCAATCAGCCGCAACTGCGCCTTAATCAGGTAGCCGACTTCGGCCAGTAGCCGGCTTCCCACCAGATGTCCATGGGTATCGTTGACCGCCTTGAAGTGGTCGAGGTCGATAAAAATAACGCTGAACTCGTATCCGAAACGGGCCGAGCGGTAGACCTCGGTTTCCAGCGTCTTGTGCAGATGCCGCGCATTGAACAGGCCCGTACAGTCGTCGGTGATGGTCAGTTCCTGAATCTTCTCTACCGCCCTGGCGTTCTCGACGGCAATCGCGGCGTAATCACACAAAGCATGCAGAAAGAACATCTCCTGTTCGCTCAGGCCTACGTTGGCGTTGATCAGTTGAATCACGCCCAGCACGCGGTGTCTCGAGCGCAAGGGCACGCAAATGACCGAACGCGTCTGCAGCCGCGTCATCTCGTCCAGTCGGGAGGAGAAGCGCGGATCATTCTGCACGTCGGGCACAATCAACGCCTGCCCATGCTTCGCCACCCAACCGGCAATTCCTTCCCCCATCTTCAATCGCGCTCTCGACAGGATCTCCGCCGCCGCTCCCACCGCGATCGCGAAATAGAGCTCATCCTTTTCCTCATCCACCATCAGCAGCGACCAGGTATCCGGGCGGAAGTATTCCGCCATTTTTTCCATGATGGTCTGCAGAATCGAATCAAGGTTGAGCGACGAGGTCAGCGCCTTGGCGACATCGTGAAAAATCGTCAGCTCTTGCGACAGGCGAATATGGGATGTGCCCGCTGCCTCCGGCATGAACTCCTCGTACGAGTAGTTGGATACAAAATTATAGGTTTGGTTGCGCCGCTCGGGCAATGAACGTCGGTAACCGGTACCTGCCCCGCCAACCCTGCCGCGGAAGCGCATACTGAAGAGTTGGCTGCGAGCTGCGGACCGCCGCTTTGCTCGCAGCGCGCAGCTCGAAGTTCACGCTTCAGCACCACCGGAATAGTCTATGATGTTGCTTCTCGACAGAGTAGAATTCCGTTCGCCGTCCGGCGAAAGCGGGAGACTGGCTTGCCTTCCTTTGGCGAAAGACTGAAACAGGAACGCGAGAAACGCAAGATCACACTGGAGCAGATTTCCGTCTCCACCAAGATCGGGACGCGCATGCTGCAAGCGCTGGAAGAGGATAACTTCAGCCAGTTGCCCGGCGGCATTTTCAACAAAGGCTTCGTCCGCGCCTATTCCCGCTTTGTTGGCCTTGACGAAGATCAAACCGTTGCCGAATACCTGGAGGCTTCCGGCGATGCCCCTCCGGTTCCGACAGAACCCGGATCAACGGAAGACGAAGCCAGCGAAGTCGAAGAAAACGTAAATCGCGAAACCAGCGCCGCTCCTGCCCACCCGCTTCCATGGGGCTGGTTCGCCGCGCTTCTACTCGTCGTCGCGCTCGCACTCTCCTTCTGGAACCATCGCCGGCGGGAGCACCCAGGCTCGTCAAGTACACCAGCCCCAACTACGACCGAGAAGCAGTCACCGGCCGCCCAGTTATCAGGCGGAGCCTCCGGCCAACCGGATGGCGCCACTTTCCAAACCGCAGGTTTATCGAAAAATGGTCCTCCGCCGAACGGTTCGCCGGCTGGGGGATCTAAGTCCGTCCCTCCCGGTACATCTCAGGGCTTGACGCCTGCCCTTGCCCCCGCCAGTCCGGGTGAGTTTACGATCGTTATTCAGGCCCGCGAAGATTCCTGGATCTCGATCACAGCCGACGGCAGAACTACCTCCTCTGAACTTCTGCTCACCGGTAGCCAGCGCGCCGTCCGAGGCCGGAAGGAAATCATCGTTAAGGCTGGAAATGCTGGCGGTCTCGACTTCCGCCTTAACGGCAGCAAACTCGTTACGGGAGGAGAACCCGGGGAGGTCCGTACCTTTACTTTCGGGCCCCAGGGAATCCTGCCGAACGCCTCCCTCCGCCTTCGACGCCTTGAGGTTTGTCTCTTTCTTTTCTTCCGTTTACCACCCCCTTCCGCCATTCAATGCCGATTGGCTTCCACTTAATGTCAGATCCCTCCGTCACTCCCTATTTCATTGCACATCGGGGGTCATCTCTGGTACCGTTTCTAGGAAGATTTAGGCCAAACCCCGATCAAGAGCCCTGCGCTCCATAAGCCTCCCTTATCGGAAGTAAGGCTCCAAGTTACGGCTCAAAGCCACCTTGAGGAGATACCAGCTTGCCTGAAACGAACCGTTTTCTGTTTACCTCGGAATCTGTAACCGAGGGACATCCGGACAAGATCGCTGACCAGATTTCCGATGCCATTCTCGACGCCTGCCTGCGTGAAGACCCCAGCAGCCGCGTTGCCTGTGAAACCCTGACCTGCACCGGCCTGGTCGTGATCGCCGGCGAGATCACTACCAAAGCCTATGTCGACTTCCAGAACGTGGTGCGCGGCGTGGTTCAGTCGATCGGCTACGATAACGCGGTCTATGGCTTTGACTCGAACACTTGCGCCGTAATTTCCAGCATCAACAAGCAGTCTGGCGATATCGCCATGGGTGTGGATACCGGCGGCGCCGGCGACCAGGGCATGATGTTCGGTTATGCCTGCAACGAGACTCCCGAACTGATGCCCCTCCCGATTTCACTCGCCCACAAGCTCACCATGAAGCTTGCCGAAGTCCGCAAGAATGGCACCTGCCCCTACCTGCGCCCCGATGGAAAATCCCAGGTCACCGTCGAATACGATGCGCAGCGCAGAGTGAAGCGCGTGGATGCGGTCGTTGTCTCCACCCAGCATTCCGAAACTGTGGGCAACGATGAACTCCGCGCCGACATTTTGAAGCACGTCATCCAGACTGTAATTCCGGCCAACCTGCTCGATGAGGACACCAAGTACCACATCAACCCCACCGGACGCTTCGTCATCGGCGGTCCCATGGGCGATTCCGGCCTGACCGGACGCAAGATCATCGTGGACACTTATGGTGGCATGGGACGTCACGGCGGCGGCGCATTCAGCGGCAAGGATCCGACCAAGGTCGACCGTTCCGCCGCCTACATGGCGCGCTACATCGCCAAGAACATTGTGGCCGCCGGCCTGGCCGAGCGCTGCGAAGTGCAACTCGCTTACGCCATCGGAGTTGCCGATCCCGTCAGCGTCCTTGTGGATACTTTCGGAACCGAGAAGATTGATGCGAGTCTGATTCCAGGTCTGGTGCGGGCGAACTTCAGGCTCAAGCCGCGCGAGATCATCGAGACACTGAACCTGCGCCGTCCGATTTACCGCAAGACCGCATCGTACGGACACTTTGGCCGCACCGATCCCGATTTCACCTGGGAAGCGACCGACAAAGCCGCCAAACTGGCGTCGGACGCCGGTTTGAAACGGGAGACGGCGGGAGCGAGAAAATAAGGTCAGAGGTTCGAGGTCAGAGGTCAGAGGTAAAAGCCCGAACCATATAAAGCAGCAACGAACCAACAAAAATAGAGAGCAAGCAAGGGACGAGATTAAGGTCAGAAGTAACCTCTGCAATCTGACCTCTCACCTCTGACCTCTCATCCGGGGAGAGAAATGGCAACGACATCAATCAGCAGCGACGTAAAAGGATTTGAACTGGCCGATCTGGGCAAGAAACGCATCGAGTGGGCCAACCAGTCGATGAAGGTGCTGCAGATCATCCGCAAGGAATTCATCAAGAACCAGCCGCTCAAGGGCATCCGAGTTTCCGCCTGCCTGCACGTGACGGCCGAGACGGCAAATTTAATGATCGCCTTGCGCGACGGCGGCGCCGACGCGGCGTTGTGCGCTTCGAACCCGCTGTCGACTCAGGATGACGTCGCTGCCAGCCTGGTGCGCGACTTCAACATTCCCGTCTTCGCCATCAAGGGCGAGGACAACGACTCCTACTATTCGCACATCATGGCAGCGGTCGATCACAGGCCGCAGATCACCATGGATGACGGCGCCGACCTGGTCTCCGTGCTGCATACCAAGCGCACCGCGGAACTGGAGAATGTGATCGGCGGCACCGAGGAGACCACCACTGGCGTGATTCGCCTGCGCGCCATGGCCAAGGAAGGCGTCCTGCGCTATCCCATCGTGGCCGTCAACGACGCCGATACCAAGCATCTTTTTGACAACCGCTACGGCACCGGACAATCGACCATTGACGGCATCATCCGCGCCACCAATTTTCTGCTCGCGGGATCGAAGTTCGTGGTCGCCGGCTACGGCTGGTGCGGCCGCGGCCTCGCCTCGCGCGCGCGCGGCGCGGGAGCGGAAGTCATCATCACCGAGGTCGATCCGACCAAAGCGCTCGAAGCCGTCATGGACGGGTTCCGCGTGATGAGCATGGAAGAGGCCGCCAAACTCGGAGACGTTTTCTGCACCGTCACCGGCAACAAGAACGTCCTCGCCAAGCAGCACTTCGAACAGATGAAGGACGGCGCCATCATTTCGAACTCGGGCCACTTCAATGTCGAAATCGACATCCCGGCGCTCGAAAAGTTGTCGTCCTCCAAGCGCACCACGCGCAACTTCGTCGACGAGTACACCATGAAAGACGGCCGCCGCATCAACCTGCTTGGCGAAGGCCGCCTCATCAACCTGGCCGCCGCCGAAGGCCATCCCGCGTCGGTAATGGATATGAGTTTCGCCGACCAGGCGCTTTCCCTGGAGTACATGGTGAAGAACTACGCCTCGCTCGAAAAGAAGGTGTACACCGTTCCCGTCGACCTCGATAGACGCGTGGCTAAACTCAAACTGGAATCGCTCGGCATCAAGATCGACCGCCTAACCTCGGAGCAGGAAGAATACCTGGCCAGTTGGTCGGAAGGAACGTAGGAGCAGGTCTTTAGGTCTCAGGTCTCAGGTGTCAGGTCTCAGGGGGCGGCGCAAGCCGCCCTTTTTTTCGTATCAGGTATCGCTTTAGCGATACCGTAGCTTCCTCAAAATCACACGCCCCTTTAGGGCCGGTTGCCCGCTCCTCAAGTTTTCCGTCCCCTTTGCCGATGAGGCCACAAGAGGGTTGCGTGTGGTCAAGGTGCTGCTGGTCGACGACAGCAAGTTTCTCCGCAGGGCCAATGAGTGCGCTTTGTGCAAAGCCGGCTACGAGGTCTCGACCGCCGCCGACGGCGAGGAAGCGTTGCAGGTCGCGGACCACAACCGGCCTGACATCATCCTGCTCGACATGCTGCTTCCGAAAATCAGCGGGCCAGAAGTCCTGAAGGCGCTCAAAGCCAATCCGGCCACAGTGAACATTCCGGTCATAGTGCTGAGCAGCCTCTCGCAGAAGAACGAAGACAGACTCCTCCATGACGGTGCGGCGGCCTACTTCGAAAAGTCCGCGCTGCGACTCGACAAGAGTTCCGATCTCCTGGCAGCCACGGTAGCAACCGTCCTCCGCCGGGTTAAACACCAGAAGGAAGTGGATTTCCGTTTACACGAAATAGCCGCCAAGAAGTCCGCTTGCCACTGACAACCTCGCCCTGCCCGGACATCGCATGCCTAAGAAACGCCCATGGCGATAGAATGAAGTGCATGTATCACTACAATCCCGCGACCGCCCTGGAAGAACTGACCGAAGACGCTACCCTTCCCAACCCGGTTCACGTGCGCGACATGATGCTGCGCCACAAGCTCACCGCCGACCAGTCGCTGGAGCTGAATCGGATCTTTGTTGAGTACCAGAAATTTTTCGGCGAAGCGCAAAAGCTGGGCAAGGAAATTTTGAAGAGGTTGGCAGCGTAATTCTGTAAGGCTCACGAGGTGGGGACAGCCGCCCTCGGCCGTCCAAGCTGGCAAAGTCCGCCGTGCGTTTGACTAGCAGACCCTTTCAAGATACAGTTTCGGCCCACAGTCCGGGGTCACACCGCAACAATCATGCACTTACCCTAAAGGAGAACAGCATGACCTCAAAATGCGTCTCGGGAGTGCTGATGATCGCGCTTGTTGTGGCCCTCGCCACGCCCGCTCGGGCAGATACCCTGAAGACGGACGCCCACGAAATCGAGATCGGGATCGGGGTGGCGGCTGCGGCCGTGGTAATCCTGGTCGTTTTGGCCATTCACTATTCGACGAAGAAACGAGCGATTACGGGATGCGTCACCTCGGGAGCGAACGGAATGAGCATCACCGACGAAAAAGACAAGCAAGTTTACGCGCTTTCTGGCAACACCACAGACATTAAGCCAGGAGATCGAGTAAGGTTGCACGGCAAGAAACTAAAGTCGAAGGGCGCTGACAAGACGCTGGGATGGGAAGCACAAGAGGTGACCAAGGACTTCGGCGTCTGCCAGCCCTAGCGCTAGCCCCGGTTCACAAGGAGTAGGCGCTCACGGAGTACACGTGCCCCGATCAGGCTTTGCCCTGAATCTTAGCCCACCACCAGCGCACGCCCACAAACAGGAAACGCCAGTCGTGGAAAAATTCCGGAGGCTTTCCCTCAAAGGCGTGGCCGATGAATTGGAAAATCCATCCGATGAGGAACAGAGCCAGCGCGTACAGCCACAGCCGGTGGAAGAAGATGCTGGCGATAAACAGCGGGCCCGAGAGCAGGATGGTCGGGATCCCCAGGGTGTGGCACACCCGGTTCACCGGATGCTGATGACTGGATCCATATTGCGCGATCCACTGCTCGTTAGTGCGTCCGCCTAGCACGCGCAGGATGATATCACGAAAGAAAAACGGCTGGCAGATTTGTCATGCCAGCCGTTCGTATAGATTTCGATCAGTTTGTTAACGGCGGCCGCGGGTTCCTCCATGGAAGCCTCCGCGATTGCCCGGGACTGCGCGGCGTCCTTCGAAGCCGTTTCGCCCCACCGGACCGCGTCCCTCAAATCGGCGTCCCTCAAAACCACGTCCGTAAAAGCCGCGACCGTAGCCGCGTCCCCAGTACGAATGTCCCCAGCCGTGGTACCACGGGCCTGCTCCGATAAAGATCCCGTTAGCGAACCAGTTCGGACCGTAGTAGCCGTAGGGCGCGCAAGCATACGGATAGTCCGGGTAATAGCCGTAAGCGCAAACCGGCGGGCCAGCCACATAGCCGCCGACGCCGATGCCCACTCCGACCCTGACCTGAGCCTGCGAGTATGCGAGCGGCAAAGTCAGTAAAGCGAGTAGCGCGACATATCTCAGGTATTTCATGGTGAACCTCCCTTGTCTTCCACTCCGCGATTTGTTGCTTTGTTTCGCCGGAGCTTGAGGTCCTTCAGCTTTCTGTTTTCTCTGAAGCGCCTACTCACTCAAACTCGCATGGGGGAGAAAAGTTGCGGGAAGCCGAGTGGCTGATTTCAACCATCCTGCGTGAAATCAACCGGTTGGAACTGGTGGAAGAACCGACTCTCGCATCATACGGTTTTGGTGAAAGAGCCGGCCTTCAGGCCGGCGTCCAGAGGATAAATCACGAGGGCTTCAGCCCCGGAGGATCGCGACCACCGGGCCTAAAGGCCTCGTTCTGATGCCCCAGACGCGGCCCTGAAGGGCCGCTCTTCCACGGTGGCGCGAACGCCGTCGCGAAGCCATGAAAGCTACGTCACGACAGTTCCAATACGATGCATAGCCCGACCCATCGTTTACAATCGAAGATTCTCCATCGATTGGAAACCATAACCATGCACCGCTGGTCGCAACTCTTTATTCCCACTCTTCGCGAGGCTCCGGCCGACGCCGAAGTCGCTAGCCACAAGCTATTGGTCCGCGCTGGATACATTCGTCAGCTCGGCGCCGGCATCTACTCGTTTCTGTTCCTCGGCAATCGCACTACCCAGAAAATCATGGGTATCGTCCGCGAGGAGATGGACAAGATCGGGCAGGAGTTCTACCTGCCGGCGCTGAATCCGCGCGAAGTCTGGGAAGCGAGCGGGCGCTGGGCCGTGATGGGCGACAACATGTTTCGCCTCAAGGACCGCAAGGGCGCCGACCTATGCCTCGGCTTTACTCACGAAGAAGTCATGACCGACATCGCGCGCAAGGAACTGCGCAGCTACAAGCAACTGCCGCAGATCTGGTATCAGATTCAGACCAAGTTTCGCGACGAGCCTCGACCCAAGTCGGGCCTGCTGCGGGTGCGCCAGTTCACTATGAAAGACGCGTACTCGTTCGACATGGATGCGGCCGGGCTCGACGTTTCTTACCAGAAGCATCACGACACGTATTGCCGCATCTTCGACCGCTGCGGGCTGAAGTATATGGTCATCGAGGCGCACTCGGGCGCCATGGGCGGATCGCAGTCGCAGGAATTCATGGTGCGCACTCCCGCGGGCGAGGACCAGATCGTGAGCTGCGAGAAGTGCGACTACGCGGCGAACATGGAGAAAGCGACTTCTAAGCTGGCTCCGGTCGAGGACCTGAGGCCCGAAGGTGATGGCCAGCCGCTGCTGGTGCACACTCCCGGCAAAGGCGCGATCGCCGATGTAGCCGAATTCCTGCAGATTTCCGCGCAGCAAGATATCAAGACTGTGGCCTATATGGCGCAGAATGCAGGCGCCAATGGTAAGACGATCGAACAGCCGGTCATCGTCTTCCTGCGCGGCGACCACACCGTGAACGAAACCAAACTGCTCACGCTGGTCAAGGCTGCGAATGTTCGTCCCATGCAGACGGAGGAGCTGGGGAGATATTTCCAGGGCCCGGCGGGCTTTATCGGGCCTATCGGGCTCGTGGTGCGTCCAAAGGAGCTTCTCGGGGAGTGGGACGCGAAGAAACAACCCGTCGATCCACGTGCCGCCACGGTCATACTCGACGAAGGCCTGGTGGGCCGCGTCAACCTGATCTGCGGAGCCAACAAGCTCGACTATCACCTGAAAAATGTTACGCCCGGAAAGGACTTCCAGTACACGGTTGCCGCCGACATCCGCAGCGTGACCGCGGGCGAAGATTGCCCGAACTGTGGCGCGCCGCTGCGCATTGATACCGCGGTCGAGATCGGACACATTTTCAAGCTGGGCTACAAGTATTCCGAATCCATGGGCGCGCGCGTGCTTGACCGCAATGGCAAGGAAGTAGCTCCTATTATGGGCAGCTACGGGATTGGCATTGAGCGCATCCTGACGGCGGCGGTTGAACAGAGTAACGACGAAAACGGATTCTGGCTGCCGCCTTCGATCGCGCCTTTTGAGGTGGTGGTAGTGTCCACCAATTCGAAAGACGAGGCCATCCGCAACGCCTCTGAGGAGGTTGCCCGGAAGCTGGAGGCGTCCGGCTTCGACGTTTTGCTGGACGACCGGGACGAGCGCCCGGGGGTCAAGTTCAAGGACGCCGACCTGGTGGGTATCCCCTTTCGTATCAACGTGGGGAAGAAGGTTACCGAAGATACTGTGGAAGTCGTTCAGCGCTCGACTCTCCACAAAGAGGACGTTAAAATTTCATCCATAACGGAATATTTCCAGGTACTGCGTCCGGCCGCACGCTAACCGGCGGATAGGGCCGGCGCAGGATGGAAAGTTCCCTTTTGAAACTCGCAACCAGCGATTGGACGTTGATTGGTTATGGCAACTCTGAAATTAATCTTCGGTGTAGCCATCTTCGGGCTGGTGGTCCTGGTGGGCATCAAAGTTATTCCGCCGTACTTCTCGAACTACGAACTCGAAGATGCGATCAAGACTGAAGCCCTGAATTCAACCTACAGCACGCACACGGAAGAGGAAATTCGCGACGCCGTCATCAAACAGGCCCACGCCTACGATATCGAGTTGACGACCAAGCAGGTCCACGTCCAGCGGACAGGCGGCTACGGCACCGGTTCTACCTTCATTGAATGCGACTACAGCGTTCCGGTCGAACTTCCCGGTTACTCAACCGCCATGGAGTTCCACGCGTCGTCGAAGAACAAAGGCATGTACTAGAAGCAGCTGTCAGGTCTTAGGTCTTGAAGCTGCGCCTGTTCCCATCACATCATTAGCTCAGCGGGGTTTGCGCAGAGGCGGAAGGGGCTCGCTTCCCTTCCCGGCAGCGGTTTCGGACAGCGAGGCACTGACCGCCAGGTCGGCGGACCAGCAATCGGCAAGAATCTTCCACGTGCCGGCAGGCTGCCGCACCAGTACGATCAGATATTTTCCACGCTCCTCGCGGCGCTTCCCCATGGCGACGGGCACCAGCATCTTGCAGCGGCCGAGATCGAGGGCAATCTCGCCCATCACTTCAAGGCGCAGCGATTCCATTTCGACGTCGCCCAACCCGGCTTCGAGCAGCGAAATAAGAAATTCCCTTATCGCCGGCAGGCTGCGAACCGGCGGAACGCTGGAGCGAATGAGAGTCGCGTCAGCAGCGTAGAGTTCCAGCAGGTCGTCGATGTGTTTGGTATTGCAGGCCTGCGCCCAGTCCTGGACAACCTGGCGGGCGCCGGCTTCGGCTCGGCCGCCGGTCGATGTCCCTGCGGAACCGGGAGCACGGCCGCGGGGAGCAGAGGACTGGGACTCGGCAGAGTGTGCCCCGGATGCCGCCCCTGTGCTGGGGACAAGATGATGATAATGGTGGTGAACGTGATGTTGTGCGCCGGCGCCAGATTGTGGTTGAGCGGTGGCAGCAGCAGCGCCGGGTTCCTTGGCAAGACCGCACCATACACAAAAGCGAGCGCCCGCGGGCAGCGACCCGCCGCATTCGGAGCAGGCATTGTCCGTAGCGTCCGTGCTGCCGGCGGCCGCCAGATCCTGCGCGGCGGCGCTTCCTGACATGCGATGGATCGCTTCAACGGCCGCAGCCACGGCTTCAGCATTGGGCTTCGGCCAGCGAAGGTTGCCGGGCAGCCGTTGAAAAAACTCTTCGACCTCCTTGCCCTCGACGAGTTGGTCTTTCCGCTCGTCCGGTTCGGGATCGCGACGGTTTGAATGGTCTGCGGTCACGGCATCCTCATCGCTGACATTGTAGGAGAATTCGTGCGCTAGCGGATGCTGAATCTTACACGCGCTTCAGAATCCGTGGGAACGCCGTTACAGAGTGCCGGGCGATAGCGCCAGGAGCGAATGGCGCGCAGTACGATCTGGTCTTCGTCCAGGCCGCCGCTTTCGAGGACGAAGGCACTATGTACATGCCCGTCGGATCCAACAATGAAGCTGACGCGCACGTCCAGATTGCCATGTTGAATGTGCAGCAGCGGGTCGGGGGTAAGCAAGGCCTCAGGCGGACGGACGTCTCCACACTTCGGCAGCGCCAGCGGCGCCGACACGGGAGAGAACTCGGAGAGGTGCGCGGGTACACGGCGCAGGCTTTTTTCCGACTGCGCCAGCGGTGTCTGAAGCGGAATCGCGGGCGACGGCGGCGTCACGACACACCAGGCGAGGACTGCGCTGAGGCCAGCCAGCGGCACGGCCGCCGCCAGCGCCTTCCGATTCGTCGTTGCTTTCGCACTCGGCAACAAGGCAAACTGCATCGCAGTGGAGCGGGCAATTCGCGTGCCAGCCAAGGCAAAGGCTAACACATTGATTAGCCGTAGGTTAGTTGCATTTCCCTTACGACTTGTTCAGTGCCGGATGCAATCCCTTGCAAATGAATCGCAGCCAACCGCGACCACAGGAAGGCAAAGAGCAGAGTTCAAGGTTTTCTTGATCTGCTTAGGAAAGGCAGCCTGCGAGCGGGCGCAAGCGCCCGCCCCACTCGAGTAGTTTCCTCCTAATTCAGGCCGTTCTGGGTCATTTTATATGCCGTAGTGGCCAATCGGGCGCCGAAATAGATGCTGGAGGCTTGTGCAGAGGTGCTGTAGTTATCGACAACCACTCCACTGGGGCCGCCAGCTACGACCTGTCTGACGGGGGTCGTGGTGCCCCCGTTGATGGCAAGTTCCTCCACGCAACCACCGGCCGTGCCCGCCTTGGTACAGGCCTGGTTCAGCCCGAAGAAAAAGAAATCGGTGCCACCAGTGCCGATATTGGGATTGAAGAACTCCGTCCATCCCGTGCAGCCGGCAGCGGTGCCCGCCGGAACCGTAGGAAGTTGCGCAGCGACCGAAGCCGCCGTTTTCATAATCGGCTGCGCAACGGGCACGGTGAACCCGAAGGCGTAATGGTAAGGAGTGGTATCGGCCGGGCCGGTTCCACAAAGGTGGATCAATCCAGTCGAGGGATTGTTGTAGTAATTGTTGTCGAGAGCGGGCTGGTAAAGGTCGACCGTGGCCCCTCCAGAGGAGCCTAAGCCGATGCTGGCTTCCGCCAATAGATTCAGCGTAGCCGTGTCGGCTTCGGCAAGAACGGCGCCGGAGGTGACGGCAGGAGCGCAGACGGTGCCGCAATCGGCGCTGACAACGAAGGTCGTGCCGTTGGCGACATCGACAATCGGCGCAGCCAGGATGCCATGGTTCGTACCTCCTCCGATCGTATGCGATTTGATCGCACCCGTCGTGGTGTTGATCCCGTATAGGATTCCGTTCGCGCCCCCGACCATCAGCATGTGCAGATTCGAGTCGAGAACCGGAGAAGTCACGGCGGCGGCAGGGACGAAGATCGGATTGGTCCAGGGGGGAGTTACTAGCGTGGGCGTTCCTCTGAAGACACCCGTAATTTCGTAAACGTAGCCGGTGGCCGAGCCTACATAGGCAGTATCCGAGTAGTAATCTATCCACGGCGATGACGTGATGTCATTTTTGGCCAAGGGTAAGGTCACCGACGCCCAATTTGTGGGCACTGCGGCCGCGCCGATCGAACCCTGGCCAGCGGTCCAAGTCAAGACATGGAGGATGCTCGTGGCGGTGATACCTTGGGGGGCGCTTGCAGGAATGCTTTCAACGAAGGCGATCTTCTTTCCATCCTCTGACAGAACAGGGGAAGTTGCGATCTTGCCCCCGGTGACGGTGGTCACATCGTAGGCAAACAGCACTGACGGCCCGGCTGTGTTGCACAGGCCACCGGCGGCAGGTTGCGTCGAATAGAGATTATTGAAGGCGACAAGATTGGCAGCCGTACCGGTGGAGGTAATGTTCAGTCCGAACACCACATAGTCATTGGTGCAATCGGGAGGAGCTGCAGGATTGAAGGAATACTTGGCGGGATACACAGTTGCAAGCATGCGTCCTCCCGAAGTAACGCTCCAATCGCCGTGGGAGCCGGAATTGTCGGCGGGAGCCGGCACGGGCTCGGAACCATCAAAGGCACCAAAGTTCGGAGCCGGCCAACGCTGCATCGCCTGCTGCAAAACACGCGGTTCCCGGTAGATCAGGTCCGGATGCTGGGCGAGCCCATCGCGGCTGAACACGATGTGGTGCTGGGACCAGTCTTGCGGAACTCCAGTGTGCACGGGCGCCGCCGCTTCCTGAGCGCACAGACTCGCCGCCATACTCCAGACGACAGCGAACCACACCGCCGCCCACACTGCAACAGCACGATAAGGATGCGCTGGCTTCACAGCTACCTCCCATTGCGATTGGATTGCCGCCATTGTAGCGGGTTTTAGGTCCAGAGGCGATACCGACTTTTGAACTGCCCGGGGACAGGATGAACCACAAAGATTTCCAGCATCAGGGGGCTTCCTTCGTGTACCGGAGCCCACTCTGAGCGCAGCCGAACGGCGCCCCTTGTGGTCAGGGTTTCGCCAATTGACCACCAGCTGTTTCGGCGGATTTCCGATTCTTAACCGCGTGTGGAACAATGTAGGACTTGGGCTCAGACCCACCTTCATCCATGACCGTCACGCCGACCAGTTTGCAACTTGCGCTTCTCTCGGCGGCGATCCTCGGGTTCCGTCACGGGTTCGACTACGACCATATTGCTGCCATCTCCGACATCACCAGCGTGCAAACCAGTCGCTGGCGTGGCATGCGGCTTGGTTTGCTGTATGCCGTGGGACATGCGGCCATGGTTGTCGCACTGGGCACCGCGGTCATCGTGTTTCAGCTCTCGCTGCCCCATGGCATGGATCGGATCGCCGAGCGGCTGGTAGGACTGACTTTGCTGATCCTGGGAGTTTATGTTCTGGGATCGCTGATCAACGGAAACTCCGCGCCGCGCAGCCGCTTTCACCTTATGGCTGGGGCAGCACGCTGGATGCATTGGAAGATGAAAGGCTACTGGCACAATCACGACATCCCGCGCCCGGCGAACAATACCTGGAATTACAGTTCGAAATCTGTGGTGATGATCGGCCTGGTACACGGGCTCGGGGCGGAGACGCCCAGCCAGTTAATGATTTTCCTGCTGGCCGCCAATCTTGGAGGAATCGGCAAAGGCTTTATCGGCCTGGCGATGTTTATCGCGGGACTGCTGGTAATGAACACGGTGATGACGGCGTCGGCCGTAGGACTTTTCGGATTCAGTTCGCGGCTGCCGCGCTTTCAGTTGATAGTCACCGTGCTTACAGCGATTTATAGCCTGGCGGTGGGCGCGCTCTTCCTGTTCGGCTCCTCAGGACTTCTGCCATCGCTGGGATAAGGCTGTAGGCAAGCCTTCTGGACGCCGCCATCGTCGTCCCCCGGCCAGCAATAAATTCTGCCGGAACCGGCGACTTAGTAATACAATGGCCGACGGAAGTTACCCGAGGGGGTATTGGATGACAAACATTATTAAGGCACTGGTCCGGCTCCGCGAGGAACGCCGGGATGCGCAGAACCAAGTCCAAAAACTTGGGGAAGCTATTTCGGTTCTGGAGAAGCTTACCCGAGGTTCGAGCTCCACAGCACACGCGGGGGCGCCACATCGCGCCAAACGTGTTCTTTCCGCAGCCGGGCGCCGGAGAATTTCTCTGGCCCAGAAAGCACGTTGGGCGAAGATCAGACAGATGAAGAAAGCAGCCTGAACACCGGGCGGGCCGCAGGCTGCGCGAAGGTCTCGCGCGAGACTGAGGCCCGCCGGATTCTTCTCTGCTGTACCCTTCCTTGAGCTTGTTTCTTCTTAGCAGCCCACAATACGAGTGCGGTCCGTATCAGGGCATGCCTTCAGGCATGCCGCACGTGCTGCGTTGTGAAAGCGCTCTTAGGCGCTGAGGACGGGGATTGGAGTTTCACAGTTACGGCATCGCTAAAGCGATGCCCTGATACGAACCTCACTTACCCGACGGGCTTGTCTAGCCGTGCCCTCCGCCGAGCTCGCGCACGATGCTGCCGACAAATGCCTTGGCGTCTCCAAACAGCATCAGCGTGTTATCGAGATAGTAGAGCGGGTTATCAATGCCCGCAAAGCCAGGATTCATGCTGCGTTTGATGACCATCACGGTATGGGCTTTGTCGACGTCAAGAATCGGCATTCCGTAGATGGGGCTCGTAGTATCGGAACGGGCAGCAGGGTTGGTAACATCGTTGGCGCCAATGACCAGGGCAACATCGGTTTGCGGGAAGTCGCCGTTGATTTCGTCCATCTCAATCAGGCGGTCGTAGGGAATATCGGCTTCGGCCAGCAGGACGTTCATGTGGCCCGGCATGCGTCCGGCAACCGGGTGAATGGCAAAGCGCACGTCCACGCCGCGCTTGGTCAGTCCATCGTAGAGTTCGCGCACCTTGTGCTGCGCCTGGGCGACGGCCATGCCGTATCCGGGAACCACGATGACGCGGTTCGCAGCGGAAAGAATGGCCGCCGCTTCTTCCGGAGTCGCGCTGCGCACGGGTTTCGCTTCTTCCGTAGCATGCGCAGCTTGCACCTGGCCAAAGGCTCCAAACAAAACATTGGTGAAGGAGCGGTTCATGGCCTTCGACATGATGATGGAGAGGATAAGGCCCGACGATCCGTCGAGCGCTCCGGCAATGATGAGCAGCTTGCTGTCGAGGACGAAGCCCATGGCTGCCGCCGACAGGCCGGCATAGCCGTTCAGTAACGAGATGACGGTCGGCATGTCCGCGCCGCCGATGGGAATGATCAGCAACACGCCGAACGCCAGCGCGATCAGGATCATGAATGGAAACAGCGACCGGGCTTCCGGATGCAAGACCAGAGATACGGCGATCACCACGGCGCCCGCGAGCAGCACGAAATTGACGAAGTTCTGTCCTTTATAAGTCAGCGGCCGCTGCGGCAGAATTTCCTGCAACTTGCCGGCAGCCATCAAGCTCCCGGTGACAGTCAAGCCGCCGAGAATGACCTCGAGCGACAACACCGACATCATGAAGCGTGAGATATCGGGCGAACGCAGGTAAAATTCGGCCGAGCCGACCAGGGTCACGCAGAGCGCGCCAAAGGCGTGACTGAGCGCGGTTCGCTGCGGAACCGCCGTCATCGCCACGCGCCCCAGCGGAATACCGATGATGGTGCCGAGCACCAGCCCAATCGCGATCAGCCGGTAGTCCACAATGCCGTGGTGCAACAGCGTGCCGCAGATCGCCAGCAGCATGCCAATTTCGCCCGCCCAGATGCCGTGGCGGGCTGTGGTCGGAGAGCTCATCCACTTCAGCGAGAAGATGAACAACACGCTCGCGATGAGATATACCAGCTCGATAACGATTTGAGATCCTGCGAATTCGGCTGTCATTGTTGGCCCACCGATTTGGCCACCGGTTTGTCCGCGGGACGGCTGGATTTGAACATCTTCAACATGCGATCCGTGATGAAAAACCCGCCGACGATGTTGCTGGTGGCGGCGATCACGGCGATGAATCCGAAGACGGCGGAGAGCGTGCTCTTGTGCTCGCCCACCAGCACGATGGCGCCCACCACCGCGATCGCATCCAGGGCGTTGGTGAGCGACATCAGCGGAGTATGCAGCAGGGGCGAGACTCGCCGGATCACTTCAAATCCGATGAATCCGGCGAGCACAAAAATAAAAAGTGCGTTGATCAGGTTCGAACTACTGTTCATCCTTCCTCCGTATTAGTTCGTGGAGCGCCGGGCGTCCCCGCCCGGCTGGCTCAGGGCAGCTCGCGAGACACCGTCCGTCCACTGTCACTTTGTCAGCGCCGGCAACTTAAAGAACTCGCGTACGCGAGCCTGCACAATCTCCCCACCTCGGGTGAGCAGAGTTTCGCGAACAATTTCATCTTCCAGGTTCAGATTCAACTTTTGATCTTTGATTAAGTGAGTCAAAAAGGCGGTGACGTTGCGGGCATACATCATGCTGGCGTGATAAGGCACGCCGGTAGCCACGTTGATCGCTCCGATAATGGTTACTCCGTGCTTAACCACGGTCTTGCCGGTTTCGGTGATCTCGCAATTGCCGCCACGTTCGGAGGCGAGATCGAGGATCACCGAACCCGGCGCCATTCCCTTGACCATGTCTTCGGTCACGAGCACCGGCGCCCTCTTTCCCGGAATCACAGCCGTGGTAACCACTACATCGCTTTCCTGCACTGTCTTTCCGAGCAACTCGCGCTGACGACGGTAAAAGTCTTCGTCCTGCGCGGTCGCGTATCCCCGAGCGTCCTGCGCATTCTTCGCCTCGATGGGAAGCTCCACAAAGCGCCCGCCTAGACTCTGTACCTGCTCCTTCACAGCGGGCCTTAAGTCGTACGCCGAGGTCACCGCTCCCAAGCGGCGCGCGGTTGCGATCGCCTGCAGTCCGGCAACACCGCATCCGATCACGAAGACGCGGGCGGGCGTGATGGTTCCCGCCGCGGTAGTGAGCATGGGGAAAAAACGCGGATGGTGGTCGGCAGCCATCAGAACCGCCTTATATCCGCAGACAGTTGCCATGGAAGAGAGCGCGTCCATGCTTTGGGCTCGAGTTGTCCGCGGCATCAGCTCCACCGTGAACGCGGTGACGCCAGCGCGGGCGATCTCCTGCACCACGTCCGCCGAACCGAACGGACGCAGAAATCCAACCAGGATCTGATCGCGGCGGTACAGCGGCACATCCTGTTTGCCCGTAATGTCGTTGGAACCGTAGCAAAGAATCTGCACCACAATGTCGGCGGCGGCAAACACCGCGGCGCGGTCGGCGACGATCTTCGCGCCTTTGTCGGCATACTGGGAGTCGGGATAGCCGGCTTCGATTCCAGCGCCGGATTGTACCTGGACTTCGAAACCCGCTTTGGTCAGCGTCGGGAGGACGGCCGGTACAAGCGCGACCCGCCGCTCCCCCGGATAACTTTCTTTCGGCACACCGATGATCACAAGGCCCTGCCTGTCTAGCGATTCTGGATCGCGATTCCTAATCTGAGATTCGGAGGCGGACAACTCCCCACGAACTGAGGATTCTAGTTGAGCGCGACGGCACGTGCAAATGAATCAGCTTTCTTGTTTTCCTAAGACCTGACACCTGAGACCTAACACCTGAGACCCAGCCGCAGCCCGTCGTCATCCTTGGACGCAACAATGTCAGCGCAATTTTGCACGATCCAATCGGCGCCAGCCTCTTCGAGGACGCGGCGGGGCATAGTCGTCAAGAATGAAATCACTCTTGCACCAGCAGCCTTTCCGGCGCGAACTCCGGCCGGCGCATCTTCCACCACGATGCAATCGGAGGCGGCAAACCCGAGTTTCGCCGCCGCCTTCAGGTAAGGCTCGGGATCGGGCTTGCCGATCTTCACGTCGGTCGATGTAACCATGTTCTTCGGGATAGGCAAGCCTGCAGTTCGCAAACGCACTTCAGCCAGTGGGCGCGTGCAGGACGTCGCAATCGTCCAGCGCTCCGGAGGCAGAATGTTCAGCAGTTCCCGCGCGCCCGGCAACACGACCACGCCTTCGAGGTCCGCAATTTCCCGGCGTTCGACTTCGCGATCTTCGCGGTCAATATCCGCATTGGGCAGAAGCTCGCGGATGGTGGTTCGGCTCGGGCGTCCGTGCGCCATGTGGACGACCGTCTCTGGATCGAAGCCATGTTCAACCGCCCAGCCATACCAGACCCGGGCTACCGCAGGAGTGGAATCGATCAATACACCGTCCAAGTCAAACAGCAGGGCACTGCAACGAATCGCAATCATCCTCTCTAATGTACATTGCCCCGCAGAGATGAATCAGCGCAGTTCGCCTGTGGATTCAAAGCTCGTTCCACCCACAGGTGCGCCCGACGCCAGCAGATTGCGAATTTTTTCGCGGTTCGGCCCGGCGCGGTGGATAGCTTCGGCGAGGCTGCCCAGCGCTTGCTCGATCGGCGTGCCTTCCGGCAGGCGGAAGATCCAGGGAATGTTGGTCGTGGTCAGAGCGCGGTCGGAAGAAATGGCAACCACGGGAATAAACGACTTCACCGCGATTTGTTCCGCCAGGTGACTGGAAGGACGGTCGAGGGCGATCAAGGCCAAAACGTGATCTTGATAAACCGCCTTGACCAGTTCGTCGGAAGCCTTTCCCCATGAAAGCTGGGAGGGAATCGCAATCAGAGAAATTGGTTGCCCTTTGACGTTGATCTCATGGAGTAAGCGCGTCACCTCGGCAGAGTGGACGATTTCATCGGCGCGCGGCCCGAAAACCCCGATTTGCAGCCTGCCAGTGCTTTCGTCGGCCAGCGACGGCCCCGCGTACTCAACTCCGTCCTCCCCCACGCGGGCATACGGTTTCTCCATTGTGATGCGGCGGTACTCGATGCTGCCATTGTGCACGCGGGCAAGAAAGAGCGGAGCGATGTTCTTGCAGTTCGGATCGAAGACCATGTCACCGGTCACACCCTGATGTTTCTCGATTCCGGTCAGTGCGTCGCGAATCCTGCCTTTGTTCAATCCCGCTCGGCAGATCGCGTTCAGCAGAATCTGCATCGCATCGTAAGCCAGAGCGGCGAAGTGATCCGGCTTCTCGTGGAAGCGCGCCTCATAGCGGGCATTGAACTCGAGCCAGCGCGGGTCGGTGCGCGTCGGATCGTAGGGAAAGACTGCCTCGAAGCCTTCCGCGGCCGGTCCGGCCAGCTTGACCAGTTCATCGCCATTGGTTCCGGAAATCGTGCGGTGACTACCGAACACGCGCTGCTTCATTCCCAGTTCCCGCATTTGCTGCAGGATTTTCGCGGCGGGGCCAACATCGGTCCAGAGTACGATCGCATCCACGCGTGAATCTTCGATCACCTGAAGTTGGTGGCTGAAGTCGGTATCGCCGGGCATGAATTTCTGCTCGATCACCACCGGATGGCCCAGCCGCCGCGAGGCGTCGCGGAATTTGAGGACTCCGAAGCGGCCATAGCGGTCGTTCACGCGCAGGATCGCGATCCGCTTCAGCCCGAGTTCGGTGTAGATGTGGCGCGCCAGCGTGTAACCCTGCGCGCGGTCATCCTGAATATCAGTGAAGTACCAGGGGATGATCGTCTCCGGGATCGTCGGATCGGTGGAAGCGCTGTTAACCAGCGGAGTTTCCGCTTTCAGCATCAGGCGTAGGGCGATGTGCGTGGATTCCGAACTGATGGAGCCGAACACTGCCCAAACCTTGTCGTCATAGATCATCCTGACAGCATCGCTGGAGGCAGCGCCCCAAATGGCGGAATCTTTGGAAACGCCGGCGGCGGCAGCGCTGCGGTTCTGCCAGTTGTTGTAGTCGTTGTGGGTCACCAGGCGGAAAGGCTTGCCACAGTAACCCCCGGCAGCATTGGCCTCGTCAATCGCCATGGTTACGCCATTCAGCATGCGATTCCCGCGCACTTGGTCGGGATGGTCGTAAAGCGGCGCTAGAAAGCCAATGCGAATCTCATCCAGGTCCTTGAGGTCGGGATCGGGGATATCCCGAGCCGCGCCGTTGTACTCGATCAAGTCCTGATAGAACTCGTAATAGGGAGTGGTGTACTTCGAGAACGGCCGCAAATCCTCGGGCGCGCCGGTGTAGGGTTTCAAGGAGCGAGGTGCGGGCCGGCCCGGAGGATTGCTACCGCAGGCGCACGGGGCTAGCTGCGCCCAGGCCGTGGACCCGAGCACAGCTGCGACGACGATCAACACCAGGCGACGCATAAGCGCTACTCCTTAGTCATTCATTACTGCCCGGGCGATTCGCGGCGAAACATGGCGATCGCTTCGATTTCAACCAGCAAGTCCGGGCGGCAGAGAATCGCCTGGATTCCAGTCGAAGCCGGCAGAGGATTGAGACCTTGCTCCTGGTAGAACGCAGTACGCTCTTCGTTGAAGACCCTGTAGTCGCGCTCGATATCGCGGAGATAGCACGTCGTCCGCACGATGTCATGCCAGGTCGCGCCTTCGGAAGCGAGCAAAGCGCTGATGTTATCGAAGGTGCGGCGCATCTGGCCGCGAAGGTCGCCTACGTGAACTGTATTGCCTTCGTCGTCGATGCTGGCGGTGCCCGAGATGAGCAGGATGGTCAACCCGTTCAAATCGATTCTCATGCCGCGCGAGAAGGCGCTGCCATAAGCGTAGGCTTCATTCAGCGCCGAGTGGTTGGTGATGGCGCGCTTGACCACGGGCGCCGTGGTTATTTCTGCAAGTAGCTCTTGGACGTTCATTGATTACTCCTCAATAAATTCACTTCTTCTGTCTTGGCTCTTGAACCCGAATCGCTTGTGCGCTTTCTGTAGCGCCATGTTGCCGAATGCCGTGGCTCAGGCCCTTGGCCGTCGCCACCCAAAGGTCGTCTCCCTGGAAATCGACCCCAAGGATGTAGTTATGCGCGGGCGCGCTTTCAACTGCTACCTCCTTGACGACGCCTGCGGCATCGCGAACCAGCATCTCCGGCTTGTGGGTGTCGAATGCAGGCCGATAGACGGCCCAGTTTCCGCCATCGTAGTAAGCCAGTCCTTTATCGGTGGAGAACCAGGCGCGATTGCCGTCCACGCCTTTGACCTGGTTCAGGAAGTTGCTGGGCAGGCCGCTGTCTTTTTGCAGGAAGTTATGCCAGTACCGGCCATCGTAACGGCTGGCGCCGAAGTAAGTCGCCACCCAGAGAATCTTGTCCACATAGCTGACCGATGTCGTGATCTCGTGGATGAGTCCCTGGTCCTTCATCAATACCATCTCGGTTTCGCCGTCGGGATCGTTATAGTCTTTCCAGCGCTCGGTCTTGACGTCGTATTCGAGTACTCCACCGCCCCACACCGCGTAGTAAACCTTGTCTTCGGCTGGACTAACGCTGTAGGTCCAAATCTCGAACATCGGAGTGTTGCGTTCGTTAAAGAGCGCCCATTGGCCGGTACGCGTATTCAAGCGGCTAGCCCCGGCCGCGGTCGCAGTCCAGACAAAATCTCCCTGCACGCCGACGCCGTACACGATGTCGTTGCTCAAGCCGGAGTTCAGCTGCGTGAAGTTATCGATGCGTCCGGCGGAGACACGGCTCAACCCGCCCATCGTGCCCACCCATAGGTCGCCGGTGCGCTTGTCGAGCGCGAGCGAGAGCACGGCTTGATGCGCTAAACCATCGACGGGGCGAAAGATTTTCCACGTTCCGTTTTCATACCGGCCCAGCCCGTTCTCCGTGCCCGCCCAGATGCGATTTCCGTCGACCAGAACGCAGAAGACGTGATTGTCGGGAAGCCCGTTGGCGGTGGTGAAGTTCTCCCACCGGAAGCGGGGCATATCAATATTTTGTGCAGTCGCGATCGGAATCCCGATCGCAACAACAACGATCGCAGCCAGCCTCGCAAACAAGATTCTCGGCGTTATCTTCATAACGTTTTCAAATACTCAATAAGATCGTTCAGTTCGTCTTTTGTCAGATCGTTGCTCACGCCGTGCGTATCTTTGGGATTGAACACAGTCCAGATTTCTTCCAGCGAGCGCGCCGAGCCATCGTGCAGATACGGCGCGGAATACGCCACGTTCGAAAGCTGCGGCACATCAATCACCGGTGAACGGTCGGTGGCTTTACCGGTGCCAACGTCGAGTTGCTTCTGGTTCGTGTACTTTGGCCCGGAGTGGCAATAGGCGCACTGGTTGGTTTGAGGAATGGGCTTGCCATTCTTGTAGATCGTCCTCTCGAAGATCGCTTTGCCGCGCTCCTGCGCTGGCGTCAATTCTCCATTTGCCGGGCGATAACGATTGGGGCGATACGGAAGCGAGTAAACAAAAGTGACCAGGTCGGTGAGTTCCCGATCGCCGAAACTTTGCGAACGAAAGAAGTACTTCTCCGTGCGCGGCCCGCACTCGGTCGGCATGTCTGGATTGCCGCCATTCCACTTGAAAGGCTCGGTGCCGGCAAGATCCTCGAGTGAGCGATTGTCCACAATATCTTTGCCGAAGCCGTCCGGCTCCAGATCCCATTGCAGCCCGTCAATGGTCGCGTCCAGATGGCAGTTGGAGCAGCCAAACTGGCCCTGGAAAGCGTAATTGGCGGTATAGAAGATGCGCTCGCCACGGCGGAAAGGATTAATCGTCTTCGGACCACCGAGGTCAATCGTGGCGACCACCCGGTTCGCGGCTGTGTCGATGACGGAGATGTTGTCGTCAAGCCGGTTCGCCACATAGAGCCGCTTGCCATCTTTCGACAGCAATACTCCGCGCGGGTTGTGGCCAACGGGAATCCTGGCCACCACATAATTGGCCGACGCCGAGAGATCATTGACGAAGGGCTCGCGCCGGGAGTGTACAAAGTTGAGCAGGCGCGCGACATCGATGACGGTGACACTCTCCGATGCGGCCGTGGTTACGAACATCTTCGACTTATCCGGCGTGATCACTACTCCCCAGGGCAGCGAGTAATAGCGGTCGAGTTCATCGATGGGGACCTGCACCGTTCCGCCGACGTCTGCGCCAAATAGCGTAAGCGAATTGCCGAACACCCACCCATGCTCGACATGCGCCAGGGGAATCAGATTCTTGGGACGAAGCTGCGCCGTCACGCCGAGCTTTCCATCCGCCGACACCGCTACGTGAAACACGCCCGCCACGTTGTGCAGCGGCATGCGTTCGACTACCATCTCCCGCCCAGTGTCGATGACGGTGATCTCTGAATTCGGCGGAGTTCGAAACGCCCCCGGGTTCGGATAGATGTGCGTGCCGTAAATGAACTTGCCATCCGGTGAGCGAGCCAGATAGCTTGCTCCGCGGCCAGCCAGGAGGCGCTTCGTCTCTTGCCCCGTCTTCACGTCAATCACGGAAATGTCGCCGCTGAGCCGGTTGGCGACGTAGAGCGTCTCGCCTGTCCGGTCGGTGACAACGTCGGCGGGTTCGAATCCGGTGGGCAGCGTGCGCGTCACTTTCAGCGTGGCCGCGTCGACGACCGACACCGTATCGTCGGTGGAATTGGTAACGTAGATTTGGGTGCCGTCGGGCGACAGCGTGATTCCACGCGGCGCACGGCCGAGAGGCACGACGGCTGCAACCTTACCCGATTCGACATCCACAACCCGCAGTTCGTCGCTGGCCTGGCAGACGACATAGAGTGAGAGCCCATCCGCCGAAAGCAACATTTCCAACGGGGATAGATAGCGCTCGCCGATTTCAACATTAGACCGCGCTGCCGCAGGTTTAGCAGTGGACGCCAGCAACATCAGCGCGATAGCTACGGCGAGCGTCAACGCCAACACAGGAGCAGCACCCGCGATCAGCTTTCCCATGCCCCGGCATGTAGTCGCCAGCCGCATCTACGGCTCCTCCACCGTGAGCACGCGATCCACCGCCAGATTTTCCAGAACCTGGTCCCGTCCGCTGGGCCAGTGGATGGTAAGCTTGTCGGCCTTCGCCGCGCTACCCAAGCCAAAATGGACGCGGCCGTCGTCCTGCGATAAATAGCCCGATCCGGCAATGCGCTCGGCGATCTGCTTCCGTCCGCCGGACAGCAGTTCAAGGTGCGCGCCGATTCCATCGCGATTGCTCTTCTTCCCTTTCAACTTCACGGTCAGCCAATGGTTGCTGTTCTCGGTAACGTTGTGCAGCAATGTGCCGGGCGCGCCGAGGTTCACGACGAAGGCGTCCATCTTGCCGTCATTGTCGTAGTCGGCAAAGCAGGCGCCGCGCGAAACCGTCTTCACATCAAGAGCCGGACCAGCCTCGCGCGAAACGTCGGCGAACTTTCCATTGCCCAGTCCGCGAAACAGCGACTGCTCCTGCGGCACCAGGTGGATCAAACCGCCGTGAAAAATCAGAATGTCGAGCCAGCCGTCATTATCGAAGTCGTAAACGCCCGAGCCCCAACTGGTGTATTGCGCCGTGGCCTGCGAAATCCCCGAACTCGGCCCGATATCTTCAAATCCGTCCTTTCCCGTGTTGCGCATCAGGCGGTTGTACTTCGAGTCGGTAACCCAAAGGTCCATGCGCCCGTCGCCGTCGATGTCGGCAAACACAGGGCCCATCGCCGAAGTGTTCTCCCCGTTCTGGCCGTACGCGACGCCAAGATCGGCGGCGATTTCCTCAAACGTACCGTCGTGCTTGTTGTGGAAAAGGAAGTTTTCCGTCTTGTCGTTGGCGACGTAGATGTCGGGATATCCGTCGCCGTCGAAATCCGCAGCCGTCACGCCCATCGTCCGGCCTTTGTAGGCGCCGATCCCCGACTTATCGGTCACGTCGGTAAACGTGCCATTGCAATTGTTGTGATAGAGACGGTTGGTGTCCCCGGCGTAGTCAAGTGGGCCGGGATAGTTATCGGCAGCGTAGTAATTACGATACTTCGGATCGAACTTCACATAGCGGCCGACGAATAAATCGACGCAGCCGTCCCGATCGTAGTCAAGCCAGGCGGAACTGATTGACCAGCCGTCCACCTTGATGCCGGCCTTCTCGGTCACATCTGTGAACGTGCCGTTGCCGTTGTTGTGGTATAGGATCGCACGCCCATAACCGGTGACGAACAGATCGACGAAGCCGTCGTTGTCGAAGTCGGCGGCAATCGCGGCCATTCCGTAAATGTTGGCGGCAACACCAGCCTGGTCGGTGACGTCGGTAAACGTGCCGTCGCCGTTGTTTCTATAAAGATGATTGTGCGGGGCAACCGCCGGAGGCTGCTTCAGCGGGTAAGGATGCATCCCCTCTTCGAGCGGCTTCCCGCTGACCACGTAGAGATCGGGCAAACCGTCGTTGTTGTAGTCGAACCAGACGCAGCCCGCCCCGGTGCTTTCAAGCAACGAGCCCAGTTGCTGCGCTCCGAAGCTGTGCGTGAACTGAATGCCTGACTTGGCCGTGGCATCTTCGAAGCGAATCGAACCGGGCGCGCTCGTTGGCGGCGATTGCGCCAGCAACGCGGACGATAGCAGGAGGAATCCGAGAATTCGAGTAATCAATTTAATGTCCTCCTGAAGAAACGCTCGTGCCCGTCATGTCGGCCGGAGTCGTGGACTTCAGCAGAATCATGGGCACTGCATTCTCCGGCGCAGTCTCCGGCCCCGCGTGGCATCCGACGCAGGCTCGCTGTTCGCCGCGGCGCATCCAGAACCAGCCAGCTTCCCGCTTCAAGATTTTGCCGGAGTTGTCGAGCAGTTCGATCTGCAATGGTTGGTCGGCTGCAACTTGAAGAAAGAACGACCCGTCGCGCTCCACGGGCGCCTCTCCCAGCAGCTTTGCGTTTCCCGTGGTATCTCGCGTGTACAGACGAACGGAGTGGATCGCTCCGGCAGCAAACTTGTATTTCGAGGTGTAAGCATTCAGGCAAAGCAGATTGGCATAGGACCAGTCATGCAGGCCCGAGGGATGCCGCTTCGGCGCCGTGCGTTCGGCAATCAGCGCCGGCTGAACTACGTTGGCGCCCTGCTCCTCTGTGACGGGCGACAGACTGCCCTCACCCGGTTTCCAGCGTTTCAACTGGAAATTGCTCTTCGCATCTGGTCGCCAGGCAAGCAGCCAATCCCCTGACAAAGTCTCAGCCGCATCCCCGGCATACTCCCCGGCGGGCGCGGCGATGGGGACCTGCTGGGCGCGTGCTGACGTGAACCGTCCTAAACCAAAACTGGATGTGAAGACGATGTCACCCGATGCAACCTGCTTGCCGGAGTAACGCGCCTGGCCATGATCGCAGCGATAGGACTCGACTCCACTGCCGTCGGAATAGACGGTATAGAGTTCCGGCGTGCCCTGGCCCCCGAGCGGATAAGTCGCTTCAAACAGAATGCGGCCGTCGGCGAGAACATCGGTGGGCAGGAAGTTTCCGGGGCCATAAGTCAGTTGGAGGGTCTTGCCCGTAGCCCGCTCGGCGGCCTCAATCACGAACCGGCCGGCTGTCTTCTTCGCGTACACGATGCGATCCCCGGGCAGATAGCCGGGCAGATAGAAGGGACGAACGCAGTCGTCGGCGCACGACGTAACTCGCCGCGGTGCGCCGTCGGGCAGCACTGTTTCCCAGATCTGCCAGTGATCCTCGGTCTTCTGCCTGCCGGCGAACAGCACACTCTTCCCGTCGAATGAAACCGTGGGATCGGCAGAAGCCGCGAAACCTGGGACCAGCGGATGACGGCCGCTCGCGTCTTGAAGGAATATGTTCGCGCCCGAGTCGAATCGATCGGCGCCCCGAATCCATGCCAGCGGCTCATACCGTTTCGCAACGGTGAAAAGGAAGGCGGGGGAATCCGGGCCCGAGGAAAACACCGGGAACAAAGGCACGAATCCACTGATGCCAGCCATAATGGCGAGGGAGCACAGTCCCACCGCGATGGGCCGCGCCCGCACTAGTCCGCTGCTCCCGTCTCCACCAGTTGCGGAGCAGTCTGTGCCTCGCGAATCGCCAGATAGGGCTGCAGATCGTCCATCATGTCGCGGAAATTGCGGAAGGTAAGCGACTGCTCCCCGTCGCTCAGTGCCTGATCCGGGGACGGATGCACTTCGACCAGGATCCCGTCCGCGCCCACGACGGCCGCTGCCCGAGCCAGTACCGGAACCAGGCAACGCACCCCGGCGGCGTGACTCGGATCGACAATCACGGGCAGGTGCGAAACCGCCTTCAATACCGGCACGGCGGCGATGTCCAGCGTATTGCGGGTTGCTGTTTCAAAGGTCCGGATACCGCGCTCGCAGAGAACAATCTGCGAATTGCCATTCATCGCGATGATCTGTGCGGACTGCAGCAACTCCTCGAGCGTCGCCGTCATCCCCCGCTTGAGCAGCACCGGCCGGCCACATCCGCCCAGTTTTTCCAGCAGAGAATAGTTCTCCATGCTGCGCGTGCCCACCTGCATCAGATCGGCATACTCGGCGACCAGGTCGACATCCTCCTCGCTCATCGCTTCGGTGACGATCGCCAGCCCGGTTTCTTCCCGCGCTTTGCGCAGAATCTTCAGCCCTTCGAGGCCCAGACCCTGAAACGCATAGGGCGAAGACCGCGGTTTGTAGGCGCCTCCGCGCAAAACACGCGCCCCCGCTGCGGCTACGGCTTCCGCCGTCCGGAGCAACTGCCGCTCGGATTCGACCGCACAGGGTCCCGCCATCACGACGAAATCGTTGCCCCCGATCTCGACGCTGCCGGCGCGAACGATACTTCGCACACCGTCGCCACGGCTGGCGACAAGATCGAAGCGCGAAAACTGACCATTCCACTTAGGATTCATGAAATGCCACGGCGCAATCATACGTAGCCCGGAGCCATCAATCACTACTGCGAAACTACTAAGTCCTGAGAAATCAACAATTTGTGACGTATGTCACAATTCGGTGTGACGGCGTAGGTTTCGTTGGCAGAGAATTTGTGAGCCAAAATAATAAGGCCCTCGCGAAGAGGGCCTCTCGATTCGGGATTTCAAATTGGTGAGCGCGGCAGGATTCGAACCTGCGACCCACGCCTTAAAAGGGCGTTGCTCTACCACCTGAGCTACGCGCCCCACCCATTTCAATCTAACACATTTTCTGCGCGCATTTGCCGTTGGCCGCGAGTTCCTAGCTTCATCCTGCATCCCGCGCCCGGTGCGCGGTGACGCTGCCCATACAAAAGCGATACACTCTGCATTCATGCCACGTCCGCGTTTCTTCCGGGCACAATCTGTGTTCCTGGCTGGCGCCATTCTGTCGGGCACGATTCTGTCGCCGACACTGAGCCGCGCCGAGAAAAAGCAGTTGCCCGCCGTGCGCTGGACCGCGGGTGCGCCCGGATGCACATTCGAACGCGGCGATGACGGACGCTACCGCTGGACCATGACCGGAAACGACCTCAAGGTGACGCTTCTGGTGGATTCGCAGGAACTGACCAAGAGCCGCCGCCGCTTCTATCACCTCCTCGGCATGTACGTAAGTGTGACCTACACCGGTCAAGGCAAATTTGAGTTTCCGGCGGACGTGCGCATCGACTTCGTTCGTCATCACGACGTTCTCGAAGGCTACGGCGATCCCGCGGAGCTCTCCACCAGATTGCAGAACGACATCGATACGCTGGTCTTCGAGACTGAGCGCCAGATCAAGAAAAACCCTGCAACCACCGAGGAAAAAACGGCGCACCTGAGAGAGTACGAAAAAGAGGCTGCCGAGTTCATCGAGTTTCTGAGCACGCAAGCCCTCGAGCCCGCCACGGTTATGCTGACTCCGGGCAATCCCGAAGCCCACGGCTGGGTTTTCTTCGCGACCACCAACAAGTGGATCGGCCCGTGGAAGACCCGGGAAGATTTTATTGTCGGCGCCTGGATGAAAGACAGGGTCTGGCAATTTCCCATCTCGCTGCCACCAGCCGAAGGCGATCTGATCCTGCGCAAGCCACCCGAATGAAACCACGTAGTGACGGACGCATTCGTCGGTCCAACCGAGCGAACCGGGGCAGCGGTCGGCACGTGGCGTTGAACGGCCGCGAGCGCGTCAGAGAATTGTGTTACAGTTTCGTGCTTATGGAGATCGCTCCAAAAGCAGCGCCGGAAGCCGGGAAACCCGCAGTGGTTTTCTACTGCCCGGTCTGCGCCACGGAAGTCAGCGATCCCCTGACCTGCGGCGATTGCTCGGCCGTCATCTGCCGCCGCTGCGGAACGCCGCTCGAATCTCCCGATGAATTGGGCATGGGATAAATGATCTGCTCATGAATACAACCACCTCCGTGCCCCCCGAAACCGAAACCTCCCCGCAAAAGCCGAGTCTCGTACGCGGGCTTAGTCTGCTCGACTCCGTGCTGCTGCTGGTGAGCGGCATCATTGGCTCTTCGATTTTTCTCACCGCCAAGGATATTGCCGGGCCTTTGCCGAATCCGAAATTGTTTTTCCTGGTGTGGATCCTTGGAGGCGTAATTTCGCTGTGCGCTTGCGTCGCCTTCGCCGAACTCGGCTCCATGTTTCCCGACTCCGGCGGACAATACATTTACCTGCGCGAAGCTTACGGCGACCTGGTTGCCTTTCTCTACGGCTGGATGCTGTTCGCGGTCGCCAATGGCGGCACCATCGCCGCCCTCTCCGTTGCGTCCGCGGCTTACATGGGCAACATCGTTCCCTGGATGTCGCAGCAGCATGTGATGGCGAACATCAACCTGCCCTACCCCGCGCTGGCCGACGGCCACGTCGTCTGGGCTATTTTCACCATCGTCTTCACGCGCGCCCATGCGGTCGGGCTGGTGCTGATCGTTATTCTCACTTGCGTCAACGTTTTCGGACTGCGCTGGGGGGCATTGCTCCAGAATGTCTCCACTTGGACGAAATTCACCGCCATGGCCGCCTTCGTCGTTCTGGGGTTCGCCATCGGCAAAGGACATTGGTCGAACTTCACCACACCGACGCCGGGTGGGCTAAGTATGGGACTGAGTCCCGGACAATGGATCTCCGCTCTCGGCGTCGGCTTGATCGCCGTCTTCTGGGCCTACGACGGGTGGGTGTACATCACCTGGGTCGCCGGCGAAGTGAAAAACCCACGGCGCAATGTGCCGCTGGCCATGGTTTTGGGCGTGCTCGCGGTGGGCGCGATTTATCTCGCCATGAACCTGACCTACGTTTACGCCCTGCCGCTGAAGGAGGTCGCAAAATACGAAACCATTGCCCACGCCGCCGCGACCGTACTTTTCTCACCCGCCGCCGCGGCGTGGCTTTCGGCCACGATCGCAATTTCATGCTTCAGCGCAGCCGCCACCTGCACACTTTCGGGCGCGCGTGTGTACCTCGCCATGGCCCAGGACGGTGCCTTCTTCAAACGGATGGCCGTCATTCATCCCAAGTGGCGCACGCCTGCCTTCAGCCTGATCGGTCAGGGCATCTGGGCTGCGGCGCTCGCCATGAGCGGACGTTACGATCAGCTTTACACCTACGTCATCTTTGGGATGGTGCTCTCCTACACGCTGACCGTCATCGGCTTGTTCGTGTTGCGGTGGAAGAAACCCGACATTCCCCGCCCCTATCGCTGCACCGGATACCCGTGGCTGCCCGCGATCTACATTCTGGTCGGCGCTGCCTGGACTCTGAATACGATCATCACCCGTCCCACCGAGGCCTTCTGGGGCGCAACCATTGTGGCGCTCGGCATTCCGGGATATTGGTATTGGAAGCGGAAGAGCAAACTCGCCGCCTGAGATTCGCCTTGCCCATCGCGCGACTCTCTGATAATCCTTAGCGCTCACCTCAACGGTGAAGGGACACTCGCGCTTGAGCGACCCAGAGCTGTCTTCCATCTCCGTGGCCGGATCCGGCGTCTCCATCGCCGACGCCGTCGATCCGAATCGCCCCAAGCGGGTCATGGGGTTTCGCGACCTGCTGCTGTTCTACGTGGTTACCGGCATCAGCCTGCGCTGGATCGCCACCGCTGCCGCCGCCGGCCCCAGTGCGATCGTCATCTGGATCGGCGCTTGGCTAGTTTTTTACACGCCGCTCGCGCTCTCCGTCATCGAACTTTCTTCACGCTATCCGCATGAAGGCGGCCTCTACGTCTGGTCGAAGCGCGCCTTTGGAGACTTCTCCGGCTTCATGGCCGCCTGGACTTACTGGACCAGCAACCTTCCCTACTTCCCTGCCGTGCTCTACTTCGCCGCCAGCAACCTGCTCTTCATGCGGCAATCGCAGTGGGGATATCTTTCCGCGAATCCCACTTACTACATCCTGTTTGCGCTGCTGACGCTCACCGCCGCTACCTTGCTGAACGTCGTCGGACTCGACGTCGGCAAATGGCTGCATAACGTCGGAGCGCTCGCCATGTGGATTCCCGTGTTGATCGTTATCGGCATGGGCCTGCTTGCGTATCACCGCTTCGGATCGGCGACGACTTTCTCGATCCACACCATGACGCCCAGCGTGCGCCTGAACGACATCATTTTCTGGTCGGTGCTGACTTTTGCTTTCGGTGGATGCGAAACCGCTTCCTTCATGGCCGAAGAAATCAAGAACGCGCGCCGCACCATTCCGCTGGCCCTGTTCCTGGGAGGAATCACGGTCGCGTTCTGTTACATCATCGGAACCGTCTGTGTGCTGCTGGCGCTGCCGGCATCGGAAGTCAGCAGCCTGCAAGGCCTGGTGCAGGCCATCGCCAAAACCGCCGAGCGCGTCGGCCTGCCCTGGTTCCTCCCCGTCGCAGCCTTGCTCATCGCGATCAGCAACATCGGCGCTTCCGGCGCGTACCTCGCTGCCGTAGCGCGATTGCCCTTTGTAGCCGGCATTGATCGTTACCTGCCGGCTTCCTTCGGAGCCCTGCATCCCCGCTTTGGCACGCCCTGGGTCGCGCTGCTAACCCAATCCGTCATCGGAGCAATCTTCATTTTTCTTGGACAGGCGGGCACCTCGGTCAAAGGCGCCTATGACGTGCTGGTCAGCATGGGCGTGATCACCTATTTCATCCCCTACTTATATTTATTCGCGTCAATGTTCAAGCTGCAGAGCCAGCCGGCCGGGGAGGAAGTCATTCGCGTCCCCGGCGGAAAGCCGGTGGCTTATGCGCTGTCAATTCTGGGATTCACGACAACGGTATTCACCATCGCTCTCTCCGTTCTGCCGCCGCCCGATGAACCGAACAAGCCGCTCGCCGTCTTCAAAATCGTAGGCGGCTGCGGAGCGCTGGTGCTGATTGGAGTGGGGCTGTACTGGGCGGGAAAGAGGCGAGCGCAGCGGGGAAGGTGATCTTTCGCTGATTTCCGATGAAGAAGAACGGGCAACGGGCTATTGCGGGAAGTTCATGCGGTGCAGCAGATCCTGGAAACGCGGGTCATCCCGCAGGTTATCCCAATCCCAGCCCACGCTGAGATGGGTCAAAGGCGTTTCACCCTGCTCGTAGGCTTTCTCGAGCCATTTCATCACTTGATCTTTGTCTCCAGCATGGGCATACAAACGCGCAATGCGCACGCCCGGAACATGGGTCCGCGTGGACCGCGCTGCCAGGACCTCCGCCCCAAGATGCATCGCTTGCGTGTATCCGCCAGCCGCATAGCCGCGCGTCAGGGCGTCATCGACTTCATGGTCACCGAGCACCGCAAAGAACTTCCTGGCTTCCTCCAAAGCTTCCTTGTACCTTCCCGTTTTGTAGAGCGCGCCCCAAAGGCCCATGTGCGCCGACGAAAAGTCTGGTTCCGTTGCCAGAACCTTGTGGAATTGCGCGATGGCCTCGTCATACCGGTGCACGTACACCAGGTGCCAACCATAGAAACATGGGAAAAAGGGGTTGAAGGGGTCCAGCTCCAGGGCCCGCTGAATTTCCGCGTTCCACTCCTGCGTACGTCTCATCGAGATCAGAAAATCCGCGTACATGAAGTGGCCATCCGCACTGTTGGGGTTGAGTTCAATGCCCCGCCGAAACTCGTGCTCGGCAGCGGACCAATCGTGGTCATATTCTCCTACGATATTGGCGAGGGCGATGTGTGCTTCCGAAAGCGTGTCGTCGAGCGCCAAGGCTTCTGCGACGGCGGCCTTCGCCTTGGGTATCGTCTCGCTGGGCTGCATGAATCCAGCATCTCCGCGTTCTAACCAGACGTTGGCGACGCCCACATACGCGCGCGCGTAGTTGGGGTCCTTCTGCAACGCCGATTCAAAGTACCCGAGAGCCGCGTCGAGGTGCTCGCGCGAGATATGGTACCAGTGCGATTGACCCTTCAGATAAGCCTCGTAGGCATCGGGGTTGACCGGACTGGCGCGTCCCAGAGTCCTTGTTTCCTCGGGTGAAACGGCAACTTTGATCTCGCGGGCAATGGCCTGCGCCACTTCGGCCTGCAACGACATCACATCGCGAGTGTCGCGTTCGTAACTTTCGGCCCAAAGATGAGTGTCGGTTACAGCGCGGATGAGTTGCGCCGTGATTCGGACTCGTCCGCCGGAGCGCTGTACCGAGCCCTCCAGAATGCCGTCCACTCTTAACGCTTGCGCGATCTCCGGCAGCGACTTCTTGGCGCCCTTGAACTGCATCACCGAGGTTCGCGAGATCACCTTCAGAGCTCGGATTTTGGAAAGATCGGTGATCAGTGCTTCGGTCATGCCGTCGGCGAAGTATTCTTGTTCAGGATCGCCAGAAAGATTCGCCAAGGGCAATACTGCCAGGGAACGGATGGGAGCTTCAGCCGTTCCGCCGAACAGCTTGTCTCGTATTCCGCCGGAATTGAGCCCCAGAATTAACGTGAGCAATACCGCGACCGAGCACGCCGCTGCGACCAGGATCGTCTTGCGCGAACTAAGCCTTCGCCGAAAGACTGGGCTTGTGACCGTGCTCGGCGTGAGCAGTCGCCGCAGATCAATCGCCAACTCCTTTGCGGACTGGTAGCGATTCTCCGGTTCCTTCTCCAAGCACTTCCCGATGATCCGCTCCAGCTCCGGAGACAGCCTGGGATTGAGAGTGGCGGGTGGCAGCGGCGGCCTGCGCAGAATCGCGCCAATCAGTTGCGAGTGTTCTACCTCAGCGAACGGCCGTTGCCCCGTGGCCATCTCGTACAGCACGGACCCGGCCGCGTGAATGTCGGTGCGGGCGTCGATCGCTTCGCCCAGCAACTGCTCCGGCGCCATGTAGGGCAGAGTCCCGGCCATGGCTTGCGTCTCGCTGAAGCTCTCCGTCGCGGCGGTGTCGGTAACGGGACGCCACAGCTTGGCCAGCCCGAAGTCCAGAATTTTCAGCCACCCGTCGCCCGTGACCCGCAAGTTGCCCGGCTTGAGGTCACGATGAATTACTCCGTGTTCGTGAGCTGCCGCCAAGCCTTCTGCCAGTTGTACGCCCAAACGGAGCACTTCCTTCTCCGGCAGTGGGCCGGAAGCCACATTCTCGCTGAGCGTGATTCCGGGGATGTACTCCATCACCAGGAAGTCCACGTCCTGCTGCGTATCGAAGTCATGGATGGTAGCGATGTTGGGATGGTTCAGCTTTGAGAGAGAAAATGCTTCGTGGCGGAAGCGCTTGCGGGCATGCTCGTCAATCAGGGTACCGGGCGGAAGAACCTTGATAGCAACATCCCGATCCAGATGTTGATCGCGGGCGCGATAAACTTCTCCCATCCCGCCAGCGCCGATCTTCTCGACGATGCGGTAATGGCCCAGTTCAAGCCCGGTGAGAGAACCTTGGCCTTGCGCCCGAGTCGGCAAAGGGAAGATCTCCTTCCCCACTTACCCTCGAACGAATCGTAGGCCCGACCCAATGGCTTGTCAACGCAAGCCAAATCCTGTCTATATCGGCGTCGCCGTCTTCCGCTTCGGATTAAAGAACGGTAGCGGCACCACCGTCGCCGTAGTCTTCATCCGTTGCGCTTCGATCGTCAACTCCATCTGCAGCTTGGTGCCGGGCTTCGAATATTCGGTGCCCACGCTGGCCAGCGCAATCAGCTTTTTCAGCAGCGGAGAGAATGCCGTAGTCGTAGCCTTGCCCACGTGCTTGTCGCCGGAATAAATGGGAACCGCAACGCGCGACGCCTGGCTGGGCGCTGCCGGAGACAGCCCGAACTTATCGAACTGCTCTTCCACTTCCACCCAATCCACTTCCAGCCCAACCAACTGCCGCGCCACGCCCTGCTTGTGATCTCGCGCCAGCGCGCGCTTGCCGATGAAGTTCTCTTTATCGAGATGCACCATCTTTCCGAAGCCCAACTCATACGGCGAGTACTTCTGCGACGGAATCAGCGCCTTCTTCGAGCTGATGTAATCGACCTCGATCAGCAGCAGTCCCGCCTCCACGCGCGACACATCGAGCGCCAGCATTCCGGCAGCGTGGATATCGAACTGCTTGCCCTTGTCCATCAGCGCGTCCCAAACCGTGACCGCGTTATTCCACGGCATCCAGATTTCGTAGCCGAGATCGCCCGTGTATCCGGTGCGCGAAACATCCACGGGGACGCCGGCAATCTTGCCGCTGGTTTTTCGGAAATACTTCAGATTCGTGATGTCGGCATCCGCCACCGTTTTCAAAAGTCTCGCCGAGGCCGGTCCCTGCAGTGCCAGAGCCGCCGTCTTTTCAGAAATGTCCTCGATCTGAACGTCCATGTTCAGGCCGTTCTGGCTGAACCAGCGCAGGCTGGGATCGGCCGCCGTCCAGCGATATTTGTTTTCTTCCAGGCGAGTGATCGTGCCGTCGTCGATGACCTTGCCGTCTTCATCGCACCAGCAGGCGTAAATCACTTGGCCGACCGCGACTTTGTTGATGTCGCGCGTGATCACGCGGTTCACCAGTTTGGTCGCATCTTTGCCAGTGATCAGATACTTGTAGAGCGGCGAGATATCAATCAGCGCGCACGCATTGCGGATCGCGTTGTACTCGTGCTCGTGGTGCACTTCGTAAACGCTGACCGTGTAGTATCCCGACCACTCGCGGTAATTCAGACTGTGGCAAAGGGCAAAAGTTCTCTCGTGAAAGGCAGTTCCAATGGGCAAAGGCAACCTCGTGTGGTTTCCTTCGTGTACCTTCGTGTCCTTGGTGGTTAAGAGAAGAAACGGGAGCCACCAACGACACGAAGGTACACGAAGGAATATCCCTGACGCCGGATTATATGTGCCCTACGTCCCCGCAGCAAGCGCTGAAGCTCATTGACCATGAGTCAGAGATTGCGTGTAAATAAAGACAAAGCGACACTTTCTCGATAGAATGGCGAGTCACTTTTCCCTGATGTTCGGCGTAATTGGGATCAGTCTTTTCAGGTCAATCTATGCCTCCTGCTTCAAGACAAGTATGACGTAATCGTGGTTGGAGGAGGCCACAACGGCCTCGTCAACGCCGCCTATCTGGCAAAAGCGGGAAAGAAAGTGCTGGTGCTCGAGCGCCGCCACATCCTCGGCGGCTCAGCTTGCACCGACGAAGTTTTTCCCGGCTTCAAGTTCTCTGTGTGCTCGTATGTGGTCTCGCTGCTGCGCCCTGAGATCATTCGCGATCTCGAACTTCCCCGCCACGGACTTGAGATCCTGCCCCTCGACGGCACTTTCACTCCCATGCCCAGCGGCGATTATCTGTGGCGCGTGAACGATCACGGCAAGACGCATCGCGAAATTGCCCGCCACTCCCGCCTTGACGCCGAAGCCTACGACGAATTCGGCAAGGCCATGCAGGCGATGTGCCGCTTCGTGAAGCCCATCCTCAGCATGATCCCGCCCGACCCGATGACCCTCAATCCCCGGGAACTGATGAAGCTGCTCTTCATCGGGCGCCGTTTCCAGGGCATGTCGAGCGGAGACAAGTACAACCAGGTCCAGCTCATGACCATGAGCGCCGCCGACTTTCTGGATCAGTGGTTTGAGACCGACGTGCTCAAAGCGACGATGTCCGCCTCGGGCATTATCGGAACTTTTCTCGGCGTGCGCTCACCTGGCACCGCCTATGTTCTGCTGCATCACTACATGGGCGAAATTGACGGAGCTTTCCGCGCCTGGGGATTCGCGCGCGGCGGCACCGGCGCCATCTCCAACTCCATTGCCGGCGCCGCTCGCGAAGCCGGAGTTGAGATTCGCACCCAGTCCCCGATTGCCCGGATCATGGTGAAGAATGGACGCACCACCGGCGTCGTGCTCTCGAACGGCGACGAGATTTATGCTGACGTGGTTTCTTCCAGCGTCGATCCGCGACTCACATTTACCAAGATGATCGAACCCGGCAATTTGCCCGATGATTTCATGGAAGGCGTACAGCGCTACAAGTTCCGCGGGTCTTCCGGCAAGGTCAACATGGCGCTCGACGGCTTGCCGAATTTCAAGTGCATGCCGGGCGACGGCCTGCATCTTCGCGGAGCCATGTCGATCTCACCCGCCGTCGAGTACATGGAGAAGGCTTACGACGAAGCGAAATACGGCCACTGGTCCTCGCATCCCTACATCGACATGGTGATTCCGACGCTCACCGACACGTCGCTGGCGCCGCCCGGAAAACACATCCTCTCCTGCTTCGTTCAATATGCGCCCTACAAGCTGGCGCCCGGCCTCGATTGGGACACGGAAAGAGAAAAGTTCGGCGACGCCGTGGTCAACACCATCGCCGAATACGCGCCCAACATAAAAGACATCATCCTGCACCGCCAGGTCGTCACGCCGCTCGACCTCGAACGCGAATGGGGACTGAGCGAAGGCAACATCTTCCAGGGCGAACTCTCGCTCGAACAATTGTTTTTCCTGCGCCCGGTTGCGGGATGGGCGCAATTCCGCTCGCCCATCAAAAACTTATATATGTGCGGATCGGCCACGCACCCCGGCGGCGGCATCATGGGAGCGCCCGGACGTTTGGCGGCGCTCGAAATTCTGAAAGACGGGGGGGTATAGACCAATGGCCGAAACACGCGATGTCATTATCGTCGGTGGCGGACACAACGGTCTGGTCACCGCCTTTTATCTCGCCAAAGCCGGATTCAAACCCCTGGTGCTCGAACGCCGCTCCCAGGTGGGCGGCTCCGCCATTACCGAAGAATTTCATCCCGGCTTCCGTTGCTCCACGCTGGCGCATAACACCGGTCCGCTGCGCGCCGATATCGTGCGCGACATGCAGTTGGAGAAGCACGGCCTCAAGCTCACGACTCCGGATGTGAGCACCGTCTCGCTGCTGCCCGACGGCCGCGCGCTTGTCCTCTACTCCGACGCCAAAAGAGCCGCGCAGGAAATCGCGCCCTGGTCGCAGAAAGACGCTGCCTCCTACGCGGATTTCGGTGCCGCCTTGGGAAAGATCGGCATGGTCATGGGCGAAGCGCTCGCGCTCACACCGCCGAACATTGACAACCCCAGCCGTGGCGATCTCTGGGGAATGCTGAAGACCGGCCGCTCCCTCCGCAATCTTGGCAAGAAAGATTTGTATCGCGTCCTGCGCTGGGGACCGATGGCCGCCGCCGATCTGGTCTCGGAGTTCTTCGACACCGAGCCGCTGCGCGCCACCATCGCCGCCCGCAGCATCTTCGGAACCTTTCTGGGCCCGTGGTCGGCAGGCAGTGCGCTGGTTTTGCTGTTGCGCGCCGCTGCTGACCCATCTCCGGCTGGAAGCGTTCAGTTCCCTGCCGGTGGCGCCGGAGCCATCACACTAGCCATGGCTGCAGCGGCAAAGCAGGCAGGCGCAGAGATTCGCACCGGCGCTGACATCGCCGAGATTCGCGTGCGCGACGGCGTCGCCACCGGGGTGGTGCTCACCTCCGGCGAAGAAATTCCCGCGCGCGCCGTAATCTCGAATGCCGACCCCAAGCGCACCCTCATGCGTCTGGTGGATCCCGCACACCTGGCACCGGACTTCGTCCAGAAAATCAAGAACTACCGCTGCTTGGGGACGGTGGCGAAGATCAATCTTGCGCTCTCCGCGCTGCCTGAGTTTACGGCTCTCAAGGGAAAGGGCGACGGCAACTTGCTCCGCAGCCGCATCCAGATCAGCCCGGAGATCGATTACCTGGAACGCGCCTACGACGAATCGAAGTACGGCAACTTCTCGCGGAAACCGTATCTTGAAATCGCATTTCCGTCGCTTTCGGATCCGTCACTCGCGCCGGCGGGTCAGCACGTGATGTCGATCTACATGCAGTACGCGCCCTACAAGCTGAAAAACAGCGACTGGGAGAGCCAGCGCGCTGCGCTCGGCGAAACCGTAGTGAACACGATCGCGCAGTACGCACCCAATCTGCCGCAGTCCATCCTGCACCACCAGATCATCACGCCCAAGGATCTGGAAGAAACCTACGGCCTCACGGGAGGCCATATCTTCCACGGCGAACTCGCGCTCGATCAGTTCTTCACCATGCGCCCGCTGCTCGACTGGGCGCGCTATACCACACCGATCGAACGCCTGTATTTGTGCGGCAGTGGAACGCATCCTGGGACTGGTCTGACCGGCGGCTCCGGCGCCAACGCCGCGCGCGAGATTGCGAAGATGCTGAAGAAGTAGCAACGCCGTCCCGGCGCCCGAAGTAACCGGCGAGGACGTCGGCGCTACACTTATCTCTCATCTATGCACAACTCCGCCATCCTGCTCGTCTCCTGCCCCGACCGCAAAGGCGTCGTGGCCACCATTGCCGAGTTCATCTTTCGCCATGGCGGTAACATTCTCTTCAACGATGAGCATGGAGACGCTGCCTCCAATCTTTTTCTGACGCGGGTGGAGTTCGATCCAGCGGATTTCGATTTTGATCTGGCTGAGTTTTCCGAGCGCTTTGCTTCCATCGCCAGCGACTTCCAGATGAACTGGCGGCTCGCCCGCTCCACCGACCGCCCCCGCATCGCCATCTTTGTTTCGAAGTACGACCATTGCTTGCAAGACCTGCTCTACCGCCACCAGAGCGGCGAGTTGCGCTGCGAAATTCCGCTGATCGTTTCCAACCATCCCGACAACCAGCGGATTGCCGATTTCTACCGCATCCCCTACTTCGTCGTACCGGTCACGAAGGAAAACAAGCGGGAAGCGGAACAGCGGCAAATCGCGCTGGTTCGCGAACACCAATGCAGCCTCGTCGTCCTCGCTCGCTACATGCAGGTGCTCTCGAACGAGTTCATCGCCACCCTGGGGTCCGAGAACCTGATCAACATTCACCACTCGTTTCTGCCCGCGTTCGTCGGCTCCAAGCCCTACCACCAGGCGTTCCAGCGCGGCGTCAAATTGATCGGAGCGACCGCGCACTATGTTACTCAAGTACTCGACGATGGCCCCATCATCGAACAGGATGTCGTTCGCATCCACCACCGCGACACCATCGACGACCTCGTTCAAAAGGGCCGCGACATCGAGAAAGTCGTCCTCTCGCGCGCTGTCCGCTGGCATGTCGAGAGCCGCATCCTGCTGTATGGAAACAAGACGGTAGTGTTCCAATAGCCTGCTTTTTGAGGCCCAACCCGTTGCTGCGCGGAGTTCTAAACGCCGCACCCATGCACTGAAATCAGTGCACTCGGTATTGAGCGCTGGGTACAAGTGCAGTCACTTTCGTAACACGGTAACCAATTGCGCTGCCGGTGGGCTTTTACTAGGCTGTACCTAAGGACGTCGCCCATTTGGCCACATTACTGTGCGATCTCGAAGGAGCTGATTTTGGTTGAGGATCCCAAATGGGAACTGGCGTTACTGGCCACCGTGCAGAGCTTCTACCAGCGCCTGCTGAGTGACCAGTTAGGCGGCGAGTTGCCCGCGCCCGCCGAACTCGCCCCTGACGTCATCGACCACACCCCGGACGTGCGCCCACTCTGGTTCGCATGCAGCTCTGGATCCAGCTCCTCGATATGGCGATCACTCCCGCCATGCTGCGGCTTGGAGTGCAGTCCGATCTCGATCCCGAGGTGGCCGAGGCGCTGCTGCGCTATTTCGCGCGCCACCGCGACGATTCCGGCTCCAATCGCGACAAAACCGATCTGGTGGCAACTTTTCTGTTTCGTCATCCCCGTGTGCCGGGCCAGTGGGAGCAGCGCGGCTACGGCCTGGATGGATCGATTCCTTTGTCTCCGTTTGAAATCGCGCTACTGGAAATCCTCTCCGAGTCCGACGTGCCCGAACTCTCGGAGAACGATGTGCAACTGCTGCGCGAATTCGGCCCGTTGCTCGACCAGGCGAAGCGCTTCGAGGACTTCAGCGCGCTCATGGATTCCGGCATCATTCAGCGGGTTCGGCAGCTAAAAGCCTCGCTCGGCGAGGCCATGTATCACCCCGGGGTGCTGGCCACGCTCGCGCCTTACAATGTCGCCTTCGGCGATCGCTTCCATACCCTGTTCGACGACGCCGCCAAAGAGATCAAGGATTACTCCCGCCGCCTGGAAGAACTCGGCGGCAGCATCCTCAGCACCGTTGATGGCGTCGAAGTCACCGTCGAGCACGTCGCCGCTCTGAATCAGGATGCCTTGAAGCAGGCTGACTACAGCTCGGCCCTGGACAAATTCCGCCGCGTCGCCCGGCTGAAGAAAGAATTGGAGCGCAGGCCGCCGATCCGCCGCGCCAGCCCAGACCCCGCGCATTTGGCGCACGCAGTCGGCGCTGGCGGCGCGGCTGCCGCTCCCGCGCTGGCTCAGGCTGTGATTGCGAAGTATGTTCCCGCCGCCATCACTCCCCAGGCACTCTCAGTCGAAGAAGCAAAATTGCGGAGAGTGGAAGAATCGATTCGCGTCTTCGTGCGCGTGGCCGATCCCAAGTTCCGCCAGATTGTGCCCATGCGCTATTTCAACCTGATGCTCAGTGCCGCCGAGATTGAGGCCTATACCGCCGACTATCTCGAACAAGCGGGCCCACGCGCCGACGCCGCCCGCATGCTGCTTCGCATTGTCGCCGTCACCGCGCGCATCACCACCGAGATGGAAGAACTCAAGCGCTCACAGAAATCCCGTTCCATCTGGAAGCTGCACGCCGATTCTCTGGTGGTCCTCGTCGACCTCGCCAAGCACCTGGCCGAAGCCGTGGACCGGCTCGCCCTGACCATCGGCAAAGAAGCAGAAGCGCAGGCGAACAGCGAACCTCTTCGCGCCTCGCTCGAAAAGCTGCGCGAGCGCACCACCGAAGCCGCAGGACTAATCGCGGAAGCGTAAGCCCGGGCTCGGTCCACTACGATGGGCTTTTTTCTTTGAGGAATTTCGCTGCTTCGGGTATTTGCGTATTGCGAATGTCAGGGAGTTCGCACTTTCCCAGCGATTTCAGCTCCGAGCCTCTGAAAATCGGCAACGTCCCAGGTGTAGATCCTGGTCGCGCGAGCTTTCAAAGCGCACCAGCCTATCAGAGCGTCGTAAATTGTCCCTCCGACGATACCGGCATTCGCAGCGTCTTGAATCGCCTGCCGATATTCCCGCGCGTCGAGCGCGACAATTTCCAGTCGTTCCTCGACTGAATCGAGAATCAACAGCGCCTGATCTGCGCTCATGCGGGCCGTGCCAGGCAACCGCGTCAGCGTCGCGAACAGTTCTGCAAGACTGTGTGCGGCGCAACAGGCAGTTTTCCGATCGGCGCCACTAAAGAGAGCAAAACTGCGCTCGTGGTGTTCGTGAACCTCCACGGACATCGCGACCAGGACCGAGGTATCGAAGAAGGATTTCACCGTTTCCTGCCCAATATTGCTTGCTCCCTGTCTTTGCGCACGCGGCGGATGGTTTCACGTACAACCGACGCTTTCAGCGGCGCCCCTCCACGAAAAACCCAGATGCCCTGTTTTTTGTACATTGACGCATTGCCGCGCACCGGACGCAATACGATATGGTCGTCGAACGACTCCAATTCCAGTGGTTCTCCGGGTTCCAGTTGCAGTTGCTCGCGAACCGGCTTGGGCAGAACCAGGCGGCCGGCCCGGTCGACGCTTAGCGTGGTATTCATAATGGCATTATACCATGGCGTTTACCATATGTTATGCCATTTTTCTTGGTACCACGGGAAAGCTCACAAAAAGCAAAAGGGGCGAGCAATGCCCGCCCCAGTCAATCTTGCCTGCCGCTAGCGCCTAGTGAATATCGAACTGCTCCTGGTGCAACGCCGGGTCCGACTTCACAATGATCGTCTTCTTGGTGAGCTCTTCCATTTCGTTCAGCAACCGCGCGTTGTCCGCCTTCAGCGCTTTTGCAACCTCCGGATTCACTCGCAACATCACGTCGCTGTGCTCCAGATGGCTCGACATCTTGCGCATCTCGACGTACACCTCGTTGCAGATTGTGCTCACCGATTTCACGAATCCCGTCGACTGGCAATACGGACACGGCGATCCAATCGTTCGTTCCAGCGACTGCTTCACCCGTTTGCGGGTAATCGCCACCAGACCGAAATCGTTGAACTGCAGCACCTTCGAGGGCGCCCGATCCAGACGCAACGCCTCTTCCAGCGCTTGCATCACTTTCTGCCGGTTGCGGCGCTCGTCCATATCGATGAAGTCGATGATGATGATGCCGCCCAGATCGCGCAGCCGCACCTGGCGCACGATTTCCTTGATCGCATCTACGTTCGTCTTCACGATCGTATCTTCGAGGCGAGCGGTTTTGCCCACGTACTTGCCGGTGTTCACATCGATTGCGACCAGCGCCTCGGTCTGATTGATTACGATGTAGCCACCGCTCTTCAGCCAGACTTTCGACTTCAGCGCCTTGTTGAGTTCCTCGTTCAGCCCGAACTGTTCGTAGAGCGGAGTCTCCTTGGTATAGAGCTTGACGCGCTTGACCAGGGCGGGCTGGAAGCGATTGGCAAATCGCACAATGCGCTCGTATTCCTGCTCGGTGTCAACCCAGATGACGGAAAAGTCGGAACTCACCTGGTCGCGCAGCACCCGCTCCACCACGTTCAGGTCGTGATAGATCAGGGACGGAGCTTTGCTGCTCTCGGAACGCGTCTTAATCTCACTCCACAGATTCTTCAAGAAACGGATGTCCGCGCGCAGTTCTTCGTCCGTAGCGCCCGCCGCCGCGGTTCGTACAATGAACCCGCCGCCGCCATTTTCGCGTTCGCTCTGGATGATGCGCTTCAGCCGCTGCCGTTCTTCTTCCGATGAGATTTTGCGCGACACACCCGTGTGGTTCACCGTCGGCATGAAGACCAGGAAACGTCCAGGCAGCGCAATGTGACTGGTGATGCGCGCGCCTTTCTTCGCAATCGGCTCCTTGGCAATCTGGATCAGTACTTCCTGCCCTTCTTTGAGCAGTTCGCTGATCTGCGGCACCACCGTATTTTCGCGGCTGCGGAACCGCCGCCCGCTGCGCCGTCCACGGCGCCGGTCGAGGTCCCGATCAGGTCCACGCTCTGGCCCGCGACGCTGCGTCCGCTGCAACAACCTCGCCTCGGGTGCGGGGCCGCGAACTTCCGCGCTCGCGTCCACGGTACCTTCGCCGATCGCTTCCGCTTCCAGCAGCGCCTCGGCTTCCGCCTGTGCCTCTTCCAGTTCCAGTTCTTCCGCTTCTCGCTCTTCAGCTTCCAGCACGGCTTCCGGGACCGCTTCGCCGTTCGCCGTTGCCTCGCCGGCCGCCGTCCCCGGAGCAACATCTCCGACTCCGGACTCCGACACCTCTCCACCGGCCGCCCGCGTCTCCTCCTCCAGTTCCTCGAATCCCGCATCGTCTCCCGGTTCTTCCCCGTAGGACGTGAGCTCGGCTTCCTCTTCCTCAATTTCCTGTTCTTCGACGGCACCGTGCGCAACCTCGGACGTAACTTCCTCTATAACCTCGTGTGCAATCTGCGGAGCCGCCTCAGCGCCCGTCTCTTGCACCGTCGTTGTTTCCGGCTCCGAGTAAGTCTCCACTGCGGCTCGAGCCTCGTTCCGGAATTCAGCTATCTCCGGTGCGGCGTTGGAAGCGGCTTGTTGCTCTTGTTCCTCAATTTCCGCTTCCGCTACATGCTCATGTTGTTCGTGGAGGGGCTCAGCAAGCTCGGCCGCGAAGATCGGCTCATCTTCCGGAAAGGTCGACAGAATCGACGCTGGAGTCGGCTGTTCCGCAGCCGCGTGCTCCGCCGATAAAGCCGGCCTTTCGCTCTGCCCCTGACTCTGCGCCTGCCGCTGATACTTCGAGATCGATTCGCCGGGCAGCACGATCGGTTGATATCCCGGAGGCGGTCCGTAATCGTAGTCGTGACCGGCACGAGCCGCCGGCGCTGTGGAGCGCTGGAATCCGCGTCCGGGACGGTCGCCGCGGCCAAAGCGGTCGTTCCGGCTTTCACCTCGAGGTTCACTTCGAGGTTCATTGCGGACGTCGTTACCGGCTTCCGCTCGTGTTTCGCCATGCGGTTCGCTGCGAATTTCGCCGCGATCGGTACTCGTACTCGGTCCACGCCCAATCTCGCCCCGGCGTCCGCGACGGCGGCGGCGTCCGCGGAAATCACGCGAACTGCCCGTGGCGCTGCCCGGCGCTTCCCCGGCAGCCGTTTCCGGCTCTTGCCCTTCGCCCCCGGTGCTGCCAGTTCCAGCAAGTTGACCGTCACCTTCCATGGCTTGGGCACCCGCCTCCAAACCGTTTCGCGGACGCGCCTCCGTTACTGGACGATTCGCCGGGATCGCTTCATCCAGGTCCTCGTCCTGCTGTTCCAGATCCATGAAATCGGAGACGTACAGAAAGGCGTCGCGTTCCAGCCCAATATCCACAAAGGCCGACTGCATGCCGGGCAGAACGCGCGTCACTCGGCCCTTGTAAATCGAGCCGGCTAAGGTGTATTCGTTTTCTCGTTCGAGGTAAATTTCGGCTAGCTGATCATCTTCCGTGATCCCCACTTTGGTCTCGTGGGGGGTGGTCGATACATACAATTCCTTGTTCATTTCTACTCCGGTCTTTCTTCACCGGACCAGAAGCGCAAGGCGGACCAAGGGATCGATGGCGTTCAGCGCCGCTCCGGGTAGGAGCGGGCGCGGTCCCAAAGTAAAGAAGATTTCTTCCCGGGACCTCGACTGCAGTGAATTGTTGGTGCTCGTCTGCACTGATCGCGTTAAGCCTTCTGTCAGGTCTGTGGCCACTCTCTCGCTTTCCGCTGAGGGGGCCGTTCCCCGCCTGACCGGCTTCAATCCTGTCCGGCTTCCACTTCGCCGGGATTCTGCCCTCCTTTTTCGCGAGGGCCTTCGTAATCTTGTTTCGTGCCTGATCTTGTTTCGCGGCGCCTTTTGTCGTTGCTGATTAAGACCAGTTGTGAAGGGCGCCCCAACTCCTGCCGTCCGTCTCAGTTCACGAAGCGGCGCATCCGGACGTTCATGACCATCCCCAACGCCAAAAACATGAAAAGAACGGAAGACCCGCCATAACTCATCAGCGGCAGAGGTATTCCCGTGACTGGCATAAAGCCAACCACCATGCCGACATTGACCAGAATGTGAAAGCTAAGCACAGCCACCACACCCATTACCAGAAATGCCCCGGCGCGGTCGGGCGCCGTTTGTGCATTCTGGGTCAACCTCATCAGCACTATAAAGTATAACAGCAGAACCACCAGAGCTCCTACAAACCCGTGTTCCTCGGCAAACGCGGCAAAAATGAAGTCGGTCTGCGGCACGGGCAAAAACGAAAGATGCGTCTGCGATCCCTGTTTGCTGCCAAAGATCCCACCCGACCCCACCGCAATCAGCGATTGATTCACCTGATACCCGGAGCCCTGCCGATCCGCATCCGGATTCATGAAGCTCGTCAGACGCTCCTTCTGATACGGCTTCAACACTTTCATCCAGGCCACCGGAACCAGCAGTCCCATGATCATCAGCACGATCAGCGCCTGCTTCCAGTGCAGCCCGCCCAGGAACAGACCCATGATCGCCACCGGCAGATAGGTCAGCGCCGTCCCCAGGTCCGGTTGCGCCAAAACCATCAGCATCGGAAAACCGACGATGGCTCCCGCCTTCAGAAAGTCCGGCCAAGACAGTTCCCGTTCATGCAAATCCGCAAAGTACTTGGCCACCGCCAGAATCAGGATCAGCTTGACCCACTCCGAAGGCTGAAAATGTGCACCCCCTGGCATCTTGATCCAGCGCCGCGCACCCAGATATTTCTGCCCGAACAGAATCACTGCGATCAACGACGCCAGTGCGGCGAAATACATCCAGTGGATTTGTTCGAGCAGAGCATGATAGTTCAGCAGGCTGACCAGGAACATCGCGCCCACGCCCGCCAGAACCCAATAGATTTGCCTGAGGTGGGCCCCGGCAAACTTGGTGTGCTCGGTCGCGCTGTGAATCTGCACCACGCCCAGCGCGCAGATCACCAGCACGAAGCCCATCAGGACCCAGTCGAAATCTCGGTAGGATACGTAACGCGACATCCGATTCAGTCACCCGCCATGACACGCGTTGGACGGGAATTAAGGCAAGAACTCCAACCGCAGCTGGATCGCAAGAAAATCACGGGCAAACGCTCGTCGGGCACGCCGGACTCACCGGGGGTTCGTGCTGCAACCACACCCACAGCCCCACCCCACCCACAACACCCAATCCGCCGTAAACCACCTTCGACGAACTCATGATTCCGCCACCCGCCGCCGGCGCTGCTCCAGTCCCTTTACGGTGCTTTTTCTTCTTTTTCTCCGTGTCGGTCGTGTCGTCGCGCGTAGTCTGCTGGCCTTGCGTCACGGTGGTTGTCTGCTTGTCGTCCTGCACGATCAGATCGCCCTTGTTGGCGGCGATCTGCATGCGCCCGTCCACGTCCGTCACCTGAAACTCGGTCCACGAACTGCTCGCCGGTTTTACCGTTACGTCGCCGGCGCGAGCCGCCAGACCGCGCGATGTTGTCACGCGCACGGCGCCATGCTCAAGCTCCACTGCCGGCCCTTCAAATTTCACCAGCGAGTCCGCCAGCACCATCACGCTCGATCCGTTCGATTGAATGCGGGCCGTCGAATCGGGCCGCGTCTGCAACATGTCTCCCGCGAACACGGCTGCCGACTTCGGCACCTGGGTTCCGTTCAACCAGGCGGCACCGTTCGTGTACAACATGGCTGAGGCCGTTTCTCCCGCCAGCATCACTTGCGCCGGAAACAGGATCGCCAGCAAACAGCACACAGCAGACCGAAGCCTTGACTGTGACATGGGTTCCGATCACTCCCGCAGTTCTGGATTTTCAGTTATCGTAAGCGGTAAAGGGTTACAGGTCAATGCGTATGTTCGCTTCCGTGCACTCCTGAGTTACCATCGGAGCCAGGTCCGCCAAGGCCCTTCCCAATAGCATCTCGCCGCTTACCCCTCCGACGTTCACATCCATCCAGCGGTTCGCCTTATGAAGCCCCGGAATCTTCATCTTCAGGTAATTGTCGGTCAGCGCCTCGGTGAAGTCCGCTCCGCCCGTTTGCAGCGTGATCGCCTCGACCACCGTCCCCACCAGCGACCGCATAAAAGCGGCCTTTTTCTCGGATGCAATCTCGCGCAGCACGCGGTTTCGCTCCCGAGCTACGGCCACGGGAACCTGCCCCGGCTGCTCCGCCGCCGGCGTTCCCGGACGCGCCGAATAGGTGAACACGTGCAGATAGGTAAACGGCAGCTCTTCGATCATGCGCCGCGTCTCCTCGAACTCCGCTTCCGTCTCGCCGGGAAATCCCACCATCACATCGGCGCCGATGGCCGCCGTTGGCATAGCCGATCGAATCTTCAGGATCTTTTCCCGGTAATGCCAGGGCCGGTACTTGCGGTGCATGCGCCGCAAAACCGCATCGCTCCCCGACTGCATCGGAACATGAGCATGCTTGGCAATGCGCGAGGACGAAGCCACCAACTCGATCAGATCGTCACTCCAATCCATAGGCTCGACCGAACTGATGCGCAGTTTTTCCAAAGATGTCTGATCGAGAATGTCGCGAACCAGGTCGACAAGTCGATGGTCGTTCGCTGTTCGTCGTTCGCTGTTCGCTTCCAGCCCAACCCCACTCATTTGCACCTTGGGAAGTACGTCCGAGATTGATACGTATTTGGTTTGAGTTTCGCGAATCGCGAACGACGAAAAGCGAACAGCGGGCAGATCTCTTCCCCACCGCCCCAGGTTAATCCCCGAAATCACCACCTCGCGATAGCCCGCTTCCGCCAGCGTCCGCACTTCCGCGATGACGCGCTCCGGCCGCAGCGATCGGCTCTGTCCTCGCACATACGGAATCACGCAGAACGAGCAGCGGTTATCGCATCCATCCTGCACCTTCAGGTTCGGACGTGTGCGCTCGTTCGCTGCCTCAAATACCGGAGCTGCCAGCAGTTCGGTATGCGCAAAAATATCCCCAACCACAACATTGCCCGAGTACCCTACTCTTTCAGTTGGGTGCCCCACTCTTTCGCGTTCTGTGCGAAAGGGTGGGTTTCGCCGGTCTCCAGAAAGTTGTGCTAGTGGAATGAACCCGCCCGAGGAGGAAGTCGCAATCTCCGCCGCCTGGTGTTTGTGCGAATTACCCACCACCCAGGTCACGCCCGGCAGCGCTGCCAGTTCTTCCGGCGCGCGCTGCGCATAGCAGCCGGTCACCAGAATGCGGCACTCCGGATTCACCCGCTGCAGCCGCCGTATCGATGCGCGCGCATCTTTATCCGCGCCTTCAGTCACGGTGCAGGTATTCAGCACCACAATTTCGGCGTCGCGCGCGCTTCCGGAGCGCTCCAGTCCACGCTCCAGGAATTGCCGTTCCAGCGCCGCCCCATCTGCCTGGGTCGCGCGGCAACCAAAATTCTCTATGTAGAAGCGGGCCACGCTCCTATACTAAATGAGCGGATGCCGCAGCTGAACAGTCGCTGAAACAAGTCCGGCGTCGATCTTGTTTTGGAAGGGCGCGGCTTCAGCCGCGCACTGCATCTCAGTTCCTCTTAAGAGGTGCACATGAAACGCCGCATTCTTCTCGTTGACGACGATCTCGCCGTTCTGCTGACTCTCAAAGCGGTTCTCGAACTCCAGGGATTCGAAGTCGATACCGCCGCCAGTTCCGCAGAGGCTTTGGCCCGCTTGGAGTCCGGCGTTTACCAGATGGTGATCAGCGACTTGCGCATGGAAACCGAAGAGGCTGGCCTCGAAGTCATCCGCGCCGCGCGCCGCCAGGCTTACGATCCTGCCACCGCTCTGCTTACCGCCTATCCGCCATCTGGAGAACATCGGCGCCGAGAACACGCGGAGAAAGAACCAGGTTGGAGCGGAGTAAACTCGGATTCGCTGCTCATCAAGCCGCTGGGCACCAGCGATCTTCTGCGTCAGGTGGAAGCCCTGCTCGTCCGTCACGCCGACAAGCAATTGCGCCAGCGCAACGCTGCCTCCGAGGCGCAAGAAACCGGTCATCAAGCCGGATGAGCATCCTGCTGGCCCCGTTCACTCAGGATTTATGGAAAATCAGGCGCTTGCGACCTGCCGCCCCTGCTGAAAGCACTCGCGACACAGCACTGGCCGTCCTTGCGTCGGCCGGAACGGCACCGTGGTTTCTTTCCCGCATTGCGAGCAGTTCGTCCGGGTCTCCGTCTTCGCGTAGGAATGCGCGCGCGACGGCCCATGCGACGTGGCTCCAAGCACGGCCACCCGCTTGCCCTTGCAGTTCTTGCAGCGCTTGGGCTCGTTCTTGAACTGCTTGTCGTGGAAGAACAGCTGTTCACCCGCTGTGAACACGAAATCCGTGCCACAATCAATGCACTTTAAAACCTTGTCCTGGTATTCCATTGGAGAGGCGCTCCCATTCCGCGTCCCTGCTCTGCACGGGAGACCCGAATAGGGAAGGATCCGGTTCACAACGTGGGCAGGAGATTTAGATCCCCCTCATGCTGACCCCTGGGTTCGGCCCGCCATGCGGTGTGCGCCGCGTGGTTACAGCTTTTGCTGATTACAACTACGCTGGAGTAACTCGAACAGCTTGCAATCCAAACAGTCCGTCGAGACGTCGCTTCTTTCGTTTCGCCAACTCTCAAATACGAGGAACGGGCCGCTCCCATAAGCGAACGGCCCGTTTTCCTTAGTCTTGTTCCTTGCGTGCTTTCTTGCGGCTGCGCTTGCGAGCCAGCGCTTCTTTTACGCGCTTTCTCTCGCCGGGCTTCAGGTAGAACGAGTGACGCTTTACTTCCTTGATGATGTCCTCGGTTTGTACCTTCCGCTTGAATCGCCGCAGGGCGTTTTCGAGGGATTCTCCCTCTTGAAGTCGAACTTCCGCCAACGGGCTGCACCCCCCCACTCGTCCAAAGTGGACTCGTTAGTTATGGCAAGCAATGTACCCCTAAGTCAAGCGGAATGTGCAGAACCGCGCTCCTCATCTCAGAAATTCAAGCGCATCGACAATTGCAACTGCCGTGGAGCAAACGAGGTTGTCGGCTTCATAAAACTCGTAGGTTGCTGAAAATAAGCCGGATAGTAGGCTGCTCCCGCCTGTTGCGTGTATTTGACGAACTGGCCCGCGGAATTATAAAAGCCGTTGTCGGTCAATCCCAGTCGCTGGTTGTCTCGATTCATCACATTGAATGCTTCCCCCATCAACTCCAGGTGGTATCGTCCGCTCAAATTCATAGTTCTTGCCACCCTCAGGTCCACGGTGGCGTAATCCGGACCGAGCAAGGCATTGCGTCCATACTTCGGCAAACGGTCGTTACTCGTGTTCCCGTCCTGATTCGCATCGCCTGATACCGTCGCATTTGCCGGACGTCCGCTGCCATAGGTCATGATCCCCGAGATTTTCCAATGATTGAACATCGCCGCCAGGGCTTTCTGTCCCGCCGCAAACGGATTCGGCTCCTCGATCGCCGAGATCGTCAACCGGTTCCGCTGATCGGTCACGCTCGGCCCCCGCTCACTCTTCGTCGAGTAGGAATTCTGCACGGTTGCCGGCGCTCCTGCCACCAGCGCGTCCTGTCCGGTGTCAATCGCGTGCGCCCACGTATACGCCAGCCGGAGATACATTCCCGCCGACATCCGTTTGTGCAGCGACACCGTCATGCCGTGATACACGCTCGAGGCCGCACTTTCGAACTGGTCAATGGCCCCCAGTTGCGATATCGGGCGGTTCAAGCTGTTGATGCAAGGCGGATACGGACAACTGATGCTGTAGCTTGTCTGCCATGTCGCAAACGAGTCCACACTATAAAACGCGTTCTGAAATGTGTTGCCGGTCGAATCGAAGATGGGATAGCTGTAATACGCCGGCGGCGGCAGATTCACATCTCGCGCCCGGATCATGTCCACCCCATGCACATACAGGTAGGACACGGTCCCCGTAAACCCGTCTGCCAGTTCCCGCTCCAGACTCAAGCTTCCCTGTTGCACCCGCGGCGTCTTAAAGCCCGGAGCAAACGCCGCCACCTCGTTGGTCGCATACTGCTTCCAGGCATCCGGCAGCGTGCACACGACCGGACCTGGCGGACAGTTAAACGCCGCGTTGGGATATGCCGGAAACACCTGATGCTGGTAGGAGTCGGTATTGTCGAGGGAAAGAAAGCTATCGTTCATCCCATTGTCATTCGTCACCGCCGACTCATAAATCTGCGGAATGCGGGTGTAGAAAATCCCGAATCCCGCCCGCACCATCAGCGGCTTCTCGTCGCCGAGTGCATACCCGATTCCCACCCGCGGCGCAAAATTGGTCTCTTGCAACGGCATCTTCCCCGCCGCCGGCCACAGCGGATTACTCGCCATCCCCGTCTTTGAAAACGTCTGCAGGTCGTACCGTGCTCCCATGCTCAAGGTGAAATGCGGCGTCAACCGCGCCGTGTCCTGCACGAACCCCGCATAGTCGTTGCTGTCCGGATGCGACACCGGATTGCCGAAATTCTGAATGTAATATCGCGGGACGTTGTGCGCCCACGCCCGCAGCGGCGTCAGCGAGAGTCCTCCATGCATCGGGGCAAACGTAAACGGATCCACCACAATGTTGTCGTAGTAGTACTCTCCCCCATAAAGCGATGGGAAGTAGTTGTAATCCCAGGTCAGCATCCCGTCGCCGCCAAATTTCCATTCGTTTCGCCCGCGGCTCAGACTCAAAGTTTCCGCGACTTGCAGCCGGTGTTCCCGCGTCTGCCGCAACAAGATCGACGATTGCCCCATATCCTGCAGCCAGTCGTAAATGTTCGTCTGCACCCCAGTTGTATTTGGAAATGACTGCTCCAGGTCGAGCGAAAACTGTACTCGCAGATGGCTGGTCGTCCTCGGAGTGATGCCGCTCAGCAAGCTCAGTGACGCGGTCTCTGTCTTTACATCCTCTTCCCCATCCCCGCTGATCGCGTTATTCGTAATCGGGCTCGCCGGATCGAAGAACACATTGTTCGTGCCGTAATATCGTGATGTGTTCAGCCGCGCCGAAAGATGCTGGTGCGGCGTCAGCACCCGATCCAGCTTCACAAATCCCGTATCCCCCAGCAACTTCGCGTGAAACGTCCCGCCTAAAGTCGAAAGCTGCGCCGCCGAGGCGAATACCAGCGCCTGATCACACGCCATCCCCCCTACAGCCGGATCGCACACCTCGTAGTCTCCAGGGCTTGAGGGTGTGCCCAGTTGCGGCACCACTGTGGTCGAACCGTTCTCGAACTCGACCACTGCGGGCACATGAAAAATGTGCTGATCGTAGCTGGCCAGAAAGAAAGTCTTGCTGCGCTGGATCGGGCCTCCGATCGTCCCTCCAAACTGGTGTTGCTGATCGGTGGGACTGAAGCCGACAAATGCCGGCGCCGCTCCTCCCAGAGAACTGTCGCGCAAGTAATAGAACGCGCTGCCGTGCCACTGATTAGTCCCCGACTTGGTCACTACATTTACGACTGCGCCTCCAGCCCGGCCCGATTCCGCGCCATAACCATTCGACTGCACGCGGAACTCCTGTACTACCTCATTTGAAAACTGATAGGGCGCGCGATACCGTCCCATAGCCTGCGCGAAGAATCCGTTATTGTCGTCTCCTCCATCCACCAGGAAGCTCGTGTTGTATCCCCGAATTCCGCCGTACGAAAGATCCCCGTTCGATCCGGATGTCAGGCCGCGCGGATCCTGCGTCACGCCCGGCGCCAGCAACAACAGATCCGTGAACCTGCGCCCGTTCAGCGGCAGGTCCTTGATCGCCCGCTCCTCCAGCAGCGCCGAGACCGAGCTCGGATCCGACTCGATCCGCGGCGCTGCCGACACCGTGATCGTTTCCATCGGCCCCCCCACCTTCAACTTGAACATCAACTGCGTCGTCGCTCCCACCTCCACCCGAAGCAACGGCGAAATCTGCGGCGACATCCCCTCCGCCTCCGCCCGCGCCGAATACTGCCCCGGCGGCAACAAATCCACCGCGAATCGCCCCGCCGAATCCGTGGCCGAGTGATAGCGAATCCCCGTCTCCACCCGGATGGCCACGATATCCGCATTCGTAATCACCGCTCCCTGAGCGTCCAGGACCACCCCCCGGAGCGCGCCGGTAGCGGCATCCTGTGCCCATGCGGCGCAACCAATAAGAACGATGATGAGCTGAAGCAGAAATAGCGGGAAGACAGCCACCCGACGTCCATCGCAGATAGCAGCGGTTTCCCTAGGACCTAAGACCTGACACCTAAGACCTGAAAACTGGCGGCACATACGAATCCCCTCGCACCCGAGACTTCGGAATCGGAGGGGATTCCAGAAACCCTGTCTATCTCTATACCATCGCGCATCTCACGGGAAATGTGATGGACGTACCTGAAATATGTTCGGTTTTTGAAAAGGTTGGCCCTGCAACGAACGATCGGGCGATTCTCGCTCACAAGCCCCGCTGTGGAGCGCGCTTCTTCTTTCCCGTATTCTTTTCCACCCGCAGCTTCCACGCCGCGCGCAGTGCACCGGTCAGCACGTCTTCGTTCGCTTTCGCCAGCCGAATGTGGGTCATCCCCATCCTTCCCCAGCCGCCATGAATGGGCAGAAACACTTCTGGCAACTCCCGGACAAATTCCGCCTGCTGCTCCGGCGTGAGCTTCAGGTTGCCGTAGCCTTGTTTTTGCGAAGCAAGAGTAGCGAAGATCTTGCCTCCCACGCGGAAGTCAGGGGCCCCCATGTGTGAGCTTTCCACTGCCCCGTCGAAGCTCAGAGCAATCCTGCGGAAGTCAGCTACGTTCATCGCGCATCACCCACCAGAGTCGAATCTTACAACGCGAAAAAGCAGGTGTCATGCGCCAGCGTCCCGCCGGGTTTCCTGAGACCTGACACCTGGGACCTGACACCTGTACTATGGAAATCCCATGATCCGCTCCTACCAAGGCGTCACTCCCCAGTTCCCCGAGACCTGCTACGTCGACGACTCCGCCCAACTCATCGGCGACGTCATCCTCGGCGAGCACTCCAGCATCTGGATGAACGCCGTCCTCCGCGGCGACGTCCACCAAATCCGCGTCGGCCACTACTCCAACATTCAGGACAACTGCGTCCTCCACGGCATGAAGGAACAATACGGCGTCTACCTCGGCGACTATGTCAGCGTGGGACACAATGCCATCCTGCACGGCTGCACTATTGAAGCCCGCTGTCTCATCGGCATGGGCTCGATCATCCTCAACGGCGCCGTCATCGGATCCGGCTCCATCATCGCCGCCGGCACCCTCATCCCCGAGAAAACGATCGTCGAACCAAACTCACTCTGGATGGGCTCCCCAGGAAAATTCCGCCGCCATCTGGATGAAAAAGATCAGGAAACAATCCTCCGCTACGCCAAGAATTACCTCGGCTACAAGGAGTCGTACTTGCGGGAGAGAAAAGGCTCTTAGCTCTTGGCAAGGCTGCGCCCGCAGAGGGACAGCGATCGATTGAGAACAGTTTTCACTTCAGGTTAAAGATTGCCCGGCCCGCCGCTTGGGTGGCGGCTGTGTGGGGTCGTGGGGTGAGGCCGGGCGATCTAGGATTGCAACTATGTGTTTTTATACCGCATCTGCCCTCGCCTCGCCTGTGACGCCGATCACTGCTCAATGTACGTCCACCACATCCGGCTGTGATCTAGATCACCGCCAAGACCGGCCCCACTGGCTAAGGTAAGAACGAAACTACTCCAGGAACCACCCGTTAGGAGAAGCCATCATGGCCTATGTAATCACCGACAGTTGCATTAAGGACGAGCTTTGCGTGGAAGTCTGCCCGACCGACTGCATCCACCCCAAGAAAGACGAGCCGAAGTTTGAAGCCGCCACCCAGCTCTATATCGATCCGGTTGGTTGTATCGATTGCGGCGCCTGCATTCCGGCTTGCACCTCGGATTCGATCTTCACCGCCGACGACCTGCCCGAGGACAAGAAAGAGTTTCTGGACAAGAACGCCGCCTATTACGCGTAGGCTCCCTGCTGCGATTGTCTGAAAGGGACCCCGTCCAAGCCGGGGTCCCCATCACGTCCGCTCTTGGCGTGATGCGGTGGAAGCCGGGGTCCCCGTCACGCCCGCCTTTGGCGTGATGGGGTGGAAGTTCCGCTTTGGGCGGGGACGTTCGTCGGCCACGGTCGAATGTAACCGCAGTCTGCCCTGCGTCTTACAACCCCCACCTTGTGACCCATGTCCTTTGCACGAACGGCAAACTCGTGCATACTGCGGACACTCTTCCATACAGGAGGCTCGCCATGGCCCCTCGTATCTTTTTCGCTGCCGCCATTCTGCTGGCATCTGTTTCTCTTTACGCTGCCGATAATCCACCCGCTGCCCCTAACTCCGACCCTACCTACCAGCAACTCCGCAACCTGACGCTCGGAGGAGAAGCGATCAGCGTTAATAACTTTGATTTGAAGCGCGACGCCGGCACCTTCCATCTGCACTCGGGAACCGTGTGCTTTGTGCCTCCGGTGCAGGGCAAGGTCACGGGCGCGGTGTTCACCGGCGACGGCAACTTTGTCCTCAACCCGCCGTCGGAATCCGAACGCAAGAGTCTGAAGCTGCTCACCAAAGAAGACCAGTTCAACGAGAATTTCAGCCAGGCAGTTCTGCGCTTCACGGACTCGACCTATGACGACATCAAGAAAGGGGGCACCGCGGCCTCTGGTGGCTGCGATGCCGGCTTGCTGAAAGACAGCCAGAATACGACCCGCCACAAGCTCAAGTTCAATTTGGAAGCGCGCATCCTGCAGGAAGTATTAAGCCCCGAACCGCGAGGGCTGTTCGTCGCTTTCATCCACGGCAAGCACTACAGCGGCAAGGAACTTTACCAGATTGATCCGGACTCCGGTTCGGAGCAGGTCAGCTTCACGACCTACGACGACAATAAATCGGGTGAGTGGGCCGCCTTCAACCTTTCCGCCGATCCTGTGCGCGGTGCCTTGGGCAATCCCTATCACATTGAGCATCAGCAACTGGACGCAACATTCGACAAAGGCGGCAAGTTAAACGGCAAGGCCACGACCGACATCATCGCGCGCCGCAAAGGAGAGCGGGTCATTGGCTTCGACTTGTTCCGGCCCCTGCGGGTACAGAGTGTGACCGCCAACGGGCAGGCCCTGTCCTTTATTCAGGAGGATAAGAACGACGACGGTAACTTTGCCGTCATCTTGCCCAAGGCTCTTGCGGAAGGAGAGAAAGTCTCGGTCACCACGACCTATGAAGGGAAAGAGGCGGTCATTAACACCGGCGGCGGAAACTATTTTCCGGTCGCGCGTGACGACTGGTATCCCAATAACCCGGATGGAGGTATGGGAGAGTATGCGCTTTATGACATGACCCTCCGTATTCCGAAGGGCATGAAGATGGCGGCCACCGGCGTCCTTGTTTCCGAGAGCAACGAAGGTGGTCAGAATGTGACCGTGTGGAAAAGCGAAAACCCGCAAACCGTGGCCGGCTTCAGCTTTGGCCGCTTCAAGGAAGAGGAAGCCAAACTCACGAAACCGGAATACTTCATCCAGTCCTATGCCAACGAAGAATCTCCCGACTGGGTACATGGCTTGCAGCAGTCGGCCAGCAGTGACTTGCCCACGATGGGATCCCACCTGGAAGAGTCGGCGCTCGGTGGCATGAGCACCACTTCGCTGAACAAGAAAGCGCTGGCCGAAGGCGAGTTGGCGGTACAACTCTACACCGAGTATTTCGGCCCGTCGCTCTTCAAGCATATTCAGTTGACCCAGCAAACGGCATGCAACTTCGGCCAGTCGTGGCCGGAATTGGTGTGGATTCCGATCTGCTATTACTTTGACACCACGGTTCGCCATCAACTGGGTCTGGATTGGGGTGACCGCGGATACTGGAAAGTGGTAACACCGCACGAAGTTGCGCATCAATGGTGGGGACACACGGTCGGCTTCGCATCTGGCCGCGACCAGTGGATGAGCGAAGGCTTCGCCGACATGTCCGCGTCGCTCTACATCAGCATGGTCGAAAGGAATCCGAAGAAATTTATCGAATTCTGGAATGACGAACGCACCACCTTGCTGGAGCGGAACGCCGAAGGTTTTCGCGCTATTGACGTCGGTCCCTTGACCATGGGATACCGGGCCAGTAACTCGCGCACGGGATCCGACGTGACCCAGCGCCTCATCTATCCCAAGGGCGCCTACGTTTTGCACATGATCCGCATGATGCTGTGGGACCGTAAAACCGGTGATCAGAATTTCAAAGACACCATGCATGACTTCGTGGCCACCTATTCCGGCAAGGCAGCCACCACCGAAGATTTCAAGGCGATGATGGAAAAACACATGACCCCGGAAATGGACCTTGAGGGCAATCATCGCCTGGACTGGTTCTTTAACGAGTATGTTTACGGCACCGCTCTTCCCACCTACAAGATCGACTCCACCTTCGACAAGGATGCAAACGGTGACGTTGTATTCGGTTTCAAGATCACGCAGTCCGGCGTGGACGATAAATTCCGCATGATCGTGCCGATTTACTTGGAGTTAGCCGACGGCCGTATCGTAAGCCTGGGGCGCGCACGCCTCACTGGAAACACTTCTGTGGATCAGAAAGTCCCGCTGAAGGGCCTGAAGGACACACCCAAACGCGCGCTCCTGAATCACAACGACGATGTACTGGCTTCCAATTAACTGAAATCTATCTATGTGGAACCGACTCCCCGTGCTGCTGCGCGCTTTGCTGGCCGCGATCGCAGTGACCGGCACAGCGACCGTGGTGTGGGGAGTTCTCATCCAATCGAATTTGAAGTTTTCGCCGAGGCTGCCGTGGGCAACGGTCCTCATGGCGGGATTCCTCGTGTACTACTGGAAATTCCTGAAAGGATGGGGTTGGCCCCAATCTACCGCCGCCGCGCGCCGCGCCAGTCTGCGCGCGGAACCGCTATCGTCACCAGTTTGGCGATGGTCATTGCTGGCTGGAGGGCTGGGATTGGCCGCTTCGATCGCATTATTCATCCTGGCACACAGGCTGATCCGGTGGCCGCAGCCTCTTCATTCCGATCTCTCCCACATTCCTGACCTTACCTTGTGGCCGAGCCTGCTCATGAGCGCCATGGTTGCGGGAATCAGCGAGGAAGCAGGCTTCCGCGGATACATGCAATCGCCACTCGAGCGCCGCTACCGCCCCGCCCTGGCCATTGCCATTACCAGCATTGTGTTTGGCCTGACGCACCTGACCCATGGCCCATTTCTACCGACGATTCTCTTCGATATGGGCTGGGGCGCCCTCTATGGACTGCTTACCTACAAGAGCGGCTCGATCGTACCAGCGATCATTCTGCATACTAGCGCCGATGCTCTGGAATTCATTGCCGCCTGGAAATTTCCGCCGGCCACACCCGCACCGCTGGTATGGGTCAGCGGCCCCGACAGATGGCTATGGTTCAACCTTGTTCTGGTCGTGCTGTGCGGAAGCGCCTCGGCATGGGCCTTCCAACGGCTCGGCAGAATGCGTGCGAATACATCGCCATCATTCGCCAATTCGACGTTAAACTGATTAAGACGACGAAATGATCAAATCTCCCCGAGGAACCCGCGACCTTCTCCCGCCCGATACGGCACTGTGGAACTTCGTCGAAGCCGCTGTCCGTGACGTTTTCCGCGCCTACAACTTCCACGAAATCCGCACGCCCATCTTTGAATCCACCGAACTGTTCGCCCGCGGCGTGGGCGAGGAAACCGACATCGTCAAGAAGGAAATGTTTACCTGGGAAGATCGCGGCCGCGCGGAAAGCGACAAAGGGCACTCGCTGACCCTCCGCCCCGAAAACACCGCCGGCATCGTCCGCGCCTACATCGAGCACAAACTCTGGGAGCGGGGCCTGAACAAATTCTTCTCCATCGGCCCGATGTTTCGCCGCGAACGCCCGCAAAAAGGACGCTACCGCCAGTTCTACCAGATTGACGCTGAAATCATCGGCCCCGCCGCCTCCGGCAGCCAGTCTCCCGTGCGCGACGCGGAAATTCTGGAGATGCTGGCCACGCTGCTCGACCGCGTCGGCATCACCGGCTGGACCCTCGAACTGAACTCCGTAGGCTGCCCCGCCGACCGCGCACAATTCAACGAAGCTCTGCGCAAAGCACTCGAGCCCGTGGTCCATAAAATGTGCGCCGACTGTCAGCGCCGCGCCGTAACCAATCCGCTGCGCGTCTTCGACTGCAAAGTTCCCGAAGACCAGCCCATCATCGCAACTCTCCCTACCATCAGCCAGTTTCTCGACGAAGCGTGCCGCACCCATTACGAGGAAGTGAAACAAATTCTGAACGCCGTCGAGATCCCTTACACAGAAAACCCGCGCTTGGTGCGGGGCCTGGATTACTACACGCGCACCGCGTTTGAATTTACGCATGGTGGCCTCGGAGCGCAGAATGCGATTCTTGGCGGCGGAAGATACGACGGCTTATCCGAAGCGCTCGGCGGCCCGCCCGCTCCCGGCATTGGCTTTGCCATCGGAGAAGATCGGCTGGTGCTTTCACTAACTGCGTCGGCGGACTCCGTCATTCGCAAGCCCGACGTTTACATTGCTCCATTAGGCGCCGGAATGAATCGCGAAGCCGCCCGCTTGGCGCGAGAACTGCGCTGGCACGATCTGGTGGTCGATCTCGGCGACGAGTCGTTTCGCTTGAAAAAATCGTTCGAAGCCGCCGACAAGATGGGAGCAAGATACATCCTCATCGTTGGCGAAAACGAAGTGAAGGCCAATGCCTTCGCGCTCAAGCATCTGGCCTCCGGCGAACAAATCACAGTTCCGCGAGTCGAACTGGCGCAGCGGATTCAGGCCAGGTGAAAACGTGAAGTGTGCGACCCTCCAGCCGCAAAGCGGCGGAACAAGAAAGCCCGGCACGTAAGTGCCGGGTAGTCTGGAGTCAATCGAGTCCCGCAGGGACGGCACCGGGGCCAAGCGAATGTCGCCGTGGAATAAAATCGTGTCGTAGGAGACAACCCATGCGAAGCGTTTCCCTATTATGTGCGGCTATCCTCACAACAGCTCTGGCCATAGCGCAGACGTCCAAACCGGTCTCCGCATTCGACCAGCAACTCATCGGTCAGCAAAAGCAGTTGCTGCAGGCGACCCAGACGAAGAACCCAATCGTGGTCGACCACGCCATCGCGGACGATTTCCAGGGCATCGAAATCAACGGCGATTTCTACGACAAGAGCGACGTCGTCGACTCCGCGCAGCAGGGAAAGCCCAAAGAAATACGCGCCTATGATTTCCGCGTCGTCAAGCTGAACGATGACTCCGCCGTCGTCGCCTACAACCTGATCGTCCCCGGAGAACATCCCCGCTATCGCCACATGGCCGACACCTGGGCCAGGATCGACGGCCAATGGAAACTGAAATTCCGCCAGATCACCCCCAACCTCTGGAGCGCGACCGATCTGGACTAGTGGGCTGTTTCGCAGGAGTTTTGAAAGGGCATGGCTTCAGCCATGCCGTTGAGAACCGAATACACAAGCACGGCTCTGCCGCTGAAGGTTGCATTCATGAAGCCGATCCATAAAGTTGCCATCCTCGGCGCCGGCACCATGGGCGCCCGTATCGCCGCGCACTTCGCCAACGCTGGAGTGCCCTCTCTGCTGCTCGATATCGTCCCTCCCGACGCCGACGGCCCAGCGCGTAACAAAATCGCAGCGGCCGGACTCGACGGAGCCAGGAAATCGAAGCCCGCTGCGTTTTTCGAGCCGTCGCTCGCACGCCTCGTCACCGTGGGAAATTTCGAAGACGACCTGAAACGGTTGGCCGAAGTCGATTGGATCATCGAGGCGATCGTCGAGAACCTCGATATCAAACGCTCCCTCCTAAAGAAGGTGGAGGCCATCCGCAAGCCTGGCACCATCGTCACCACCAACACCAGCGGGCTTCCAGTGGCGAAAATCGTCGAGGGATTTTCCGCAGACTTCCGCCGCTCGTGGTTCGGCACGCATTTTTTCAATCCGCCGCGCTATATGCGTCTGCTCGAACTGATCCCCACCCCGGACGCCGACCCCGCGCTGATCGCAAGCGTCACCCATTTCTGCGACGCGCAACTCGGCAAGGGCGTCGTGCTGGCCAAAGACACTCCGAACTTCATCGGCAATCGCATCGGCACATTTTCCGTGCTCAACGTGATGCGGCTGATGCAGGAAATGGACCTGACCATCGAGGAAATCGACGCCCTCACCGGCCCCGCAGTGGGCTGGCCGAGCTCGGCCACCTTCCGCACCATCGATCTGGTCGGCCTCGACGTCCTCGGGCACGTGGTCACAAATATGGCGCAGAACGTCCGCGACGAGCGCAGTGAATTGCAGATTCCCGCCTTCTACCGCCAGATGCTCGAGCGAAAATGGCTCGGCGACAAGACCAAGGGCGGGTTCTACAAAAAGCTAAAAAGCGGCGACGGTAAAGAAGATGAGCGCATGGCGATTGACTGGAAGACGCTGGAATACCATCCCCGCCAGAAGCCGAAATTCGCGGCACTCGATATGGCGAAAAACGTCGAGGAAACGGGTGCGCGCCTGCGAATGTTGTTAGGTCTCGATGCCGCCGCCCAGAAGCTCGACAAGGCAGGCAATTTCCTGTGGGCGGCGCTGTCCGACCTGTGGACGTACGCCGCCAACCGTATTCCCGAAATTTCCGATTCCGTGGTTGAGATCGATCAAGCCATGCGCCTCGGCTTCGCCTGGGAACTCGGTCCCTTCGAACTCTGGGACGCGGCCGGAGTGGAAGCAACCGTAGCCCGCATGAAAAAAGAAGGCCGTCCGGTCGCGGCCAACGTCGAAAAGCTCCTAGCCGCAGGCCAGAAGTCCTGGTACAGCGATGATCCGAAGTCTCCGTCAGGACGCAAGCACTGGGATCTGGCAACTGGAGACTGGCAACCGGTAGTTGTTCCTCAAGGAGTCTGGTCGGTCGAAGTCGCCAAAAAGTCCAACGGCGTGGTCAAGAAAAATTCCGGAGCCTCGCTGGTCGACCTCGGCGATGGTGTGGGCTGCATCCAGTTCCACTCCAAGATGAACGCCCTCGGCGCCGACATTATTTCGCTGATCCTCCAGACGCTGAAGCCGGGCGGCCCGGGCGACGCCTTCGACGCCTTCGTCATCACCAACGACGCGCAGAATTTCTCCGTCGGCGCGAACCTCATGCTGCTCCTCATGTCGATCCAGGAGGAAGAGTGGGACGACGTTGACCTGGCCATCCGCCAATTTCAGGGCATGACGCAGGCCATCAAGTTTTCACCGAAGCCGGTGGTGAGCGCGCCCTTCGGACTCACCCTGGGCGGCGGTTGCGAAATTTCCCTGCACGCTCCCGCTCGCCAACCGCACGCCGAACTCTACATGGGTTTGGTCGAGATCGGAGTCGGCCTGCTTCCCGGAGGCGGCGGTTGCAAGGAAATGCTGCTGCGCGCCGTCGATAGCGCCGCTTCCATTCGTCCCGATGCCCGAGGCGAATCGGTCGAACTGCTGGAGGCGATGAAAAAAGCTTTCGAAACCGTCGCCACGGGGAAGGTAGCCACGTCGGCCCATGAAGCCCGCGGACTGGGATTCCTGTCGCACTCCGACCGCATCACCATGAACCGCGAACGCGTTCTCACCGATGCCAAAGCACGCGCCCTGGAACTGGTGCGCGCCGGCTATGAGCCCCCCGTGATGCGTACCGACATCCCCGCTCCCGGCGAGAGCATCTTCGCCACTCTCAAACTTGGCGTCCACATGATGCGGCAAGCCGAATTCATCAGCGATTACGAAAAGAAGTTGGGCACGAAGATTGCCGAAGTCCTCTGCGGCGGAAATATCACGCCCGGCACGTTGGTCAGCGAGCCGTACCTGCTCGACCTGGAGCGAGAAGCCTTCAAGTCCCTGTGCGGAGAAAAGAAGACGCAGGAAAGAATTCAGTTCACCCTGAAAACCGGCAAGACGCTGAGAAATTAGGAAGTTAGTGCGTTGGTTGTGCGTAGCCATCATACGCATTGACAGTACATCGGTTATTACGTAGCATTGTATTCATGAGGTGATGTCTATGGCGTACGTAGAGCCAGCCAGAGTTTGGGCCCCGAAAGCGTCGATTCGTTCGGTGGAGGTTCTCTACAACTCGGGCCCGGGAGGCTGGTCCGTCGCGCGAGTGAACTGGGAGGACGAGGAGAGAATCGGAATTCGCTGGAATGGTGGCGATGGCCCTGGCATCGGAAATCCGCAGTCGCGCGGCAATGCGACCTGGTTCATCCTTCCGGATGAACTAAGAGATGTCATCCTGAACAGGATTGACGATCTCGCGATGACTGGCCCCGGTGGATTGCTCGAGGGATATTCAGCAATGGCGAGAGATGCGGAGCGCGAGCGCGAAGCGGACGAGTGGTCGGAGGGGCTGATCGGCGATGCATCCGCGCAGGGGTGAGGTGTGGTGGGTGTCGTTCGAGTCCTCCGTGGGAGGAGAGATTCGCAAGACTCGCCCCGCTCTGGTTATCAGTAACAACGCCGCGAATGCCGCATTGAACCGCGTGATTGTCGTACCCCTTACCAGTCAGACGGAGACGCTTTATCCCGGCGAAGCGCTGGTCACCCTCAACGGTGAAAAGAGCAAGGCGAAGGCCGACCAGATCGCGACCGCTTCCAAACAAAGACTTCTCAATAAAGCGGGAAATCTCTCCTCCGCCGATCTCTCAGCGGTGGAGAAAGCCGTGCTTCTTCAGTTGGGCATTCGCCGTTGAACGGTAAAACTTACTTCGCCAACGCCCGGTCCGCCGAGAATGCGCCCGCCCCGCGCAACGGGAAAATAAGCCGCCTCCCGGAAGCGCGGTATAATTTCAGTTAGACCCCTCGAAGGACGGTACAAACGAAAATGTCAGCAGGCAATGGTACAAACGGCGGTAGTTTGGATGCGGTCTTGAAACCGCGCGCAGAGTGGCTGGCAAAGCGCAAGGCCGAGAATATCGACGGCAATTTCTCGCAGATGCACTACGCGCGCCGCGGTGTGATCACCGAAGAAATGCAATACATCGCCTACCGCGAAAAGATCACGCCGGAGCTGGTCCGCGACGAAGTCGCTCGCGGCCGCATGATCATCCCGGCGAACATCAACCATCCCGAACTGGAGCCGATGGCCATCGGCGTAGAGTCGCTCTGCAAAATCAACGCCAACATCGGGAATTCAGCCGTCACTTCGAACGTCGAGGAGGAGCTAAAAAAGCTGCACACCGCGGTCCACTACGGGGCTGACACGGTGATGGACCTCTCCACCGGCGGCGACATTCACACCATTCGCGAAGCCATCATTCGCCATTCCCCCGTCCCCATCGGCACGGTTCCGATTTATGAAGCGATCTCGCGCGTGAAGCGCGTAGAGGACCTGACCGCCAGCGTGATGCTCGAAGTAATCGAAGAGCAGGCGCAGCAGGGCGTCGACTACATGACCATCCACGCCGGCGTCCTCATTCAATATGTGCCCATGGTTTCGAAGCGCATCACTGGCATCGTCAGCCGTGGAGGCGCGATCCTGGCCCAATGGATGACCCATCACCACAAGCAGAATTTCCTCTACGAATGCTTCGAAGACATCTGCAAGATTTTCGCCAAGTACGACGTGAGCTTTTCGCTAGGAGACGGTCTGCGCCCCGGCTGCCTCGCCGACGCCAGCGATGAAGCGCAGTTCGCCGAACTGAAGACTCTGGGCGAACTGACTCGCATCGCCTGGAAGCACGACGTACAGGTCATGATCGAAGGCCCCGGCCATATTCCGATGCACAAGATCAAGGAGCAAGTGGAAAAAGAAAACGAGTGGTGCGACGAAGCTCCGTTCTACACCCTGGGTCCGCTGGTCACCGACATAGCTCCCGGCTACGACCACATCACCTCCGCCATCGGAGCGGCCATGATTGGCTGGTACGGCGCGTCGATGCTCTGCTACGTAACTCCAAAAGAGCATCTCGGCCTGCCCAACGAGAAAGACGTAAAAGACGGAATCATCGCCTACAAGATCGCCGCCCACGCCGCCGATTTGGCGCGCGAGCGTCCCGGAGCCCGCGACCGCGACGACGCCCTAAGCTACGCCCGCTACAAATTCGACTGGGAAAAACAGTTCGAACTTTCTCTCGATCCCGAAACCGCCCGCTCCATGCACGACGAAACTCTCCCCGAAGAGGGATACAAAACCGCCGCCTTCTGCTCCATGTGCGGCCCCAAGTTCTGTTCCATGAATTATTCCAGCAAAGTGGACGAGTACAACAAGCAGGTGCACGGCCTGGACAAGAAAGACTACTCGGAACTGGTAGAGAAGCTGGTCACAATCAAGTAAGTGCTCGCGTAGGGACCGACGCATTCGTCCGTCCAGATGTGGGGACGGGCGACTCGCCCGTCCAAGCGGTGAAGCGCTGCCCGCACAGCGCAGGAGCGACCTCGCCGAGGTACGCGGAGTCTGGCATCTTAAGGCGAACCTCTAAACGGTGACCTCATGGAAATCGCGCGCAGAGTTTTGCAGATTATTCGATTTGCCTTTCTGGCCAGCATCGCGCTCTATGCTTACCTGGTGGTGAGTGTGCCGTCGCATGCGGCTCCAAGTCCAGTGATCTTCCTTCCTATCTCGCTGATCGCGGTCACCTTGTTGATAGGTGTCTTCATCACCCGACGGATATTCCTGGCGCGCACGGAGAAAATCCTGGCTGTCAAGCCGGAAGATGGCGAGGCCCTGGCTCGATGGCGCACGGGGTATCTGGTCGCATACGCGCTCAGCGAGGCGATTGTTCTGTTCGGCTTTATGCTGCACTTCATGGGTTTTTCTCTCCGGCAAGTTGCGCCTTTCTTCCTCACCGGCTTTCTCCTGATACTTTTCTCGGCCCCACACCGGGTGACCGACATTTCGAATATGTCAGGGTAGCGCGACGGGGCGGCCCACTTCCGTAAGGCGCGGGGCATCCTACCATCGTGCTTTTCGACGTTAGGGTGGGATTCCACTGCTGTCAGGAGCTGTGGTTCTTGGCGGCGCAAGCCATCCGCCCATCGAAATCCATTGACTTAAGACCCACCGCACGCAACACTAGAAATTGATTGGGGCAGTTTCAAAGTCCGCCCACCAAGGCGGTCCTCGAAACTGCCCCAATCCCATCTTCAGCGCTCTTTGACAATTTAGGTTGAGGCGGTTAGCGGGCGTGACCCTGAGCGCAGTCGAAGGGGAAGGGATCTCGTAAGTCATTTACTTTCAAAGACTTTACGAGCAACTCCTTTAAACTCAAAGACCTGGCAGAAAATTCCTCCTAAGTCTTTGATTCCAATATATCGGGGGAGGGGGGTACCCCCTGTGATAAATAGGAACGGGTCCAGCGCCAGCATAGAATGACAGGTTGCACGCGAAGCCAAGAAGGAGAGTCCGCTTCCGATGTCGCAATATGAAGAACTGCTGGAGGAATTTGAGAGATTCGGCCGCTCCGCCGATGGCGTGAAGTCTCTGATGCAGCACATCGCCGAACACCTCCATGAAGCAATGACCCGCTACAACTGGGTTGGATTCTACTTCATGGAAGCCCCGGCGTTCGAAGCCCTCGTCCTCGGACCCTACGCCGGCAGCTTTATGCCCACCCTGCGTATCCCGCTGGACAAAGGATTGTGCGGAGCGGCGGCCACTTCCGGAGAAACCGTGGTCATCAACAATGTTAAAGCCGATCCTCGCTACCTCGGATCCGATCTCGTGAAATCCAATATTGTCGTGCCGATCTTTGTGAAGAAAGGCGCGATGAAGAAACAGGTGATGGCCGAGCTGTGTATCGAGAGCTACTTTGCGGGAACCTTCGATCGCCCAGAACAGAAATTCATCGAGTCCTGCGCCGCTCTGGTCGGCCGCCATATGGAAAAAGAGGCGTTAGCAGCGGTGAAGAAAGCACCGTGAGCGACGGCGAAGGTCAGGCGGAAATAAACCTAAGGAATGGGTCCACTGTGCCGCGATTCACACTCTGAAATCCGCCGCGCCGTTCCACACCAGCTGTACTGCAATCGCCAGAATCAGGAATCCAAAAATGCGGTTGATCGCACCCATGGCGCCGGGTCCAAGGCGCTTTACGAAAGGACCTCCCAGGCACAGGAACAGATAACAGCTCAGGCCAAGCGCAACAATCCCGACGATCATGCCCACATAAGAAAGAAAGTGATCGGCGTGAGCAGCGAGTCCCATGACGACGCCGATCGAACCTGGTCCCGACAACATCGGCATAGCCATGGGCGTAAGCGAAATGTCTTCCTTGGTCAGGGCTTCGCTGCTTTCTGCCATCGTCATGCGACTGGAGCCCGTCACCATGCCCCACGCCGTGTTCGCCACGATCAACCCGCCCGCAATTTTCAATACCGGCAGCGAAATGCCGAAGAAGTTGAGGACGAAGCGGCCAAAGAGCATGAAGACGACCAGGATCGCGATGACATCGAGAGCGATTTTCAGCGCCGTGCGGCGGCGATCTTCCCGCGTGTAATCGGCGGTGAGGCTGAAAAACATTGGAACGCCGCCCAGCGGGTTGACGATGGGAAAAAGCGCGAGGAATGTCGCCGTCGCTGCCGAGGGCAGGTCGTGCAGTACGTGCTCAATGGCCAGGTGCGGGTTCATCGGAATCTCTAATCGGTTGATCGGCCTAACGGTTTTGCTCCAGCACCAGAACGGCCCGGTTCAAGGCAGCCGTCAGTGCAGCGATTTGTTGTTCGGTCCGTTTAAGATCGCTACGATCGATCGCCTCGTTCACTCCAGGAATCACCACCGCAGCGTATCCGGTGTACTGTCCCGGAGCGTAAATGGCGTGGTGAAACCACGGTCGGTTAGGCAAGCCCTCGGGAATCAGCAGCGCCCGCTCGGCTTCCCGGAGTTTCGCATTCAGGCGATCGGGCGTTGCCGGCATTTTCCGCTGCTTCTGCAAGATTTTCGCGCCCGCTTCCTGCAGGTGGCGCGCGCCTTCGAAAGCCGCCGAAAAGTCCGGAGCTTTATCTCCGAAGCGGTCTTTACTCTTGTTCCGCGCTGCGTCGAGATAGACCAGAATCTCCTTCCCGTAGTTTTCGTAATCGTAGGGAAGCACGTCGGCGCTCGACATGCGCAGCACTTCCAGACCGTAAATGCGCGCCATCTCCTGCTCGTAGCGAAAGTCGGGATCGCCGAATTTCTTGAACCAGGCGAAATTATCGAACACGGAGTGATACACCCCATAATCGCCGCTCGAAGTAATATCGGTGGAAGGCACGCCCAGATGCTGCAGGAACACCGTGTAGTCGGAACCGCTGCCGAGGTCGCCCACCGGAACATCGCTCTGCATCGCCGCCGGTAATGGACGGAGAGGTGCTGGTTTCCCTGGAGTTCTCCGGATTCGGCTGGCCCGTCTTTTTCCATGCGTCGTACACGGTTCCGCCTTCGGGCGATGGCACCGCCTTCACGATCTCGCGGACAAACTCCTTCAGCGTAGGCACGCCCGAGGCTGCAAATTTCTTGCCCGATACCGCGACGTCCATATTGAAATAAGCGGCAGCATTCCCCAGTTCCTGCGCGTGATCTTCGCCCCACTCGGTGGAACCGATCAGTCCTTCTTCTTCCGCGTCCCAGCTTCCGATGACAATCGTGCGCTTCGGCTTCCAACCCGACTTCAGCAGTTCGCCCAAACCGTGCACCGTTTCCAGCATCGCCGCTGTGCCGCTATTCGGATCCACCGCTCCATACACCCAGGCATCGCGGTGATTGCCCGCAACCACCCACTCATCCGGCGAAGTCGCTCCCCGAACTTTGCCAATGACATCCCAAATGGTGCGGAACTGGTAATCCTGCTTAAGGTGAATCTTCACTTTCGCGGGGCCCGGACCAACGTGGTAAGTAAACGGCAGCGCTCCCTGCCATTCGCGCGGAGAAGCCGGTCCGCCGAGGTGCTCAAGTATCGGCGAAGCATCGGCGTAGGAAAGCGGAGTCACGGGAATCCTCGGCAACTGCTCGGACGCAGCGGGAGAAACGCGCTTTGAATCGGGCAGAGCAGGAACCGACGCCACTCCCGGAGTGGTCGGGTCTCCGGGAAACTGGAACATGAATCCGATCGATCCACGTTGCACCCCGCTCGCCGGACGCCACGGCCCTTTCGGATAGGCGTCACCGCGGTAGTAGCCATCGTCCTTCGGGTCGGAATAAATGATGACTCCGGCCGCGCCACGCTCCTGCGCCACGAATGCTTTCACGCCGCGGAAATTCTCTCCGTAACGGACAATGACAATCTTGCCGCGCACATCGACTTTCATTTCCTTCAACTTGTCAAAGTCCGCAGGCGAGCCGTAGTTCGCATAGACAACCTCCGCTTCGGCGTCGCCCGACGGCGACATGCCGTTGTAGGCGTTGACGATGCGCGGGTCGTCCTGGAACGGGTCGCCGTCAACATGCTCGGGTCGCGGTCCATGCATCTCCACGCCGTCGGGCGCGGTCAGGTCGACTCGAATCTCCGCTGGATAATTCAGCCACACTTTATATTCGACGATCTCGGTGTCCAATCCGGCCTCGTGAAACTTCTTCGCCACGTACTCGGCGGTCGCTTTGTCCTCGGGAGATCCCGCGATGTGCGGCGCCTGGGTCAGAATGCGTAGATGCTCTTCCGCCAGTTTGGGGTCGGGCACGGCCATGAATTTCGTTTCGACTTCTCGTTCGCCGGCTACGTCGCGGAACCCGCTGATGGACCAGTTGTCCGGCTGTTCTTTCTCCTTACCTGTCTTGTCAAACGCCAGCAGGGTCGAGCCCAGCAGCACGCAGAACAGAACCGCACCCGAAAGAAGTTTCATGAAGCTCCTTGTCGAAAATATGATTTCAGAATTTTTCCAGCACCGTAAGAACTTCCTCCAGCGGTGCAACCTGGTCCTGGGCGTAGGTCTTGCGGAAGGCGACGTTTCCGTCGCGATCCACGATCACCACTGCCCGATGGCTCGAACCCGCGCCAACACCCGATTTCCGCAACACCCCGTAACGCTCCGAGACTGCTCCGTGCGGCCAGAAATCGCTGCACAGCGGAAAGTCGAAAGGGCCGATCTCGCGTTCCCAGGCCGTGATGTTCATAATGGAATCTACCGTAATGGCTATGATTTCCGCGCTGCTCGCCAGCACTCGCGGACGTTGCGCCTGGTAGCTGATTAACTGGGCCGCGCTCGTCTCCTGCCAGTTGAATGGATAGAACGCCAGCACCACAGCCTTCTGCCCGCGATACGCGCTCAAGCGCAATGGCTCCTTGACGCCCGCAACCAGTGCCGGCAGTTCGAAGTCCGGGGCTGCATCGCCCACACCCGGCGTTCCATTGTCGAGCACTCCGCGTAAACGGTCTTCCTTCATAAAAAGGCGTAAAACCCTGTACAGACCCGCCGCAAAATGAAGATTGTACCGTGCGGAGGGAGTCGCCGGGGGAACGCGCTACACTAAATAGCGATGGGTGTGTCGCCAACCAGTCGTTTTTCTGATCGGGTGGAGAACTATGTCCGCTATCGCCCCGGATATCCGCCGGAGGTTCTCGACCTGCTGCGCGCCGAATGCGGGCTGCAGCCAAGCCACATCGTCGCTGACATTGCTTCCGGTACCGGCGTGTTTACCCGCCTTCTCTTGGAAAACGGAAATTCCGTTTTTGCCGTAGAACCCAACACGGAAATGCGCGAAGCGGGCGCCCATCAACTCGAATCGTTTGACCGACTGGTGTCGGTTGCCGGAACCGCCGAGGAGACGACCCTGCGCTCCGCCTCCGTCGACTTCGTTACCGCCGCTCAGGCCGCCCACTGGTTCGACCTGCCTCGCGCCCGCGCCGAATTCGCCCGCATTCTGAAACTGAAGGGATGGTGCGTGTTGCTTTGGAATGAGCGTCGTACCGCGACCACACCTTTCCTGCGTGACTACGAGCAACTCCTGCTGACCTACGGCACCGACTATAAGGAAGTGCGCCACGAACGCACGACCGCCATGATCCATGAATTTTTTGCGCCCGCGCAGTGCGAAGAGCGCGTCTTCGACTTGCGCCAGCGTTCGACTACGAAGGTGCTGCTGGACGATTGTTGTCTTCTTCGTACGTGCCGCTCGAGGGTCATCCCGGCTACGCGCCGATGATGCAGGAACTCCAACGGATCTTTCGCCTTCACGCCAGAGATAACAAGGTTGAATTCGAATACAACACGCGCGTGTACTACGGGCATTTGTAGTGGATGAAGTCAGAAGTGAGAAGTCAAATTGAAGAAGTAATACCCAACCGGTCTCGCTTTTACTTCTTCAATCTGACTTCTGACTTTTGACTTTTATTGCCAATTCCCATGTCTGACACAAAATCGTTCCATATGTCTCCCGAGGAGTTCCGCCGCCAGGGCCACGCCGTCGTGGACTGGATCGCCGACTACCAATCCCGCATTGAAACCTTTCCGGTTCTGTCGCGCGTGCAGCCGGGAGAAATTCGTTCGAAACTTCCGCCCAACGCGCCCGAGCATGGCGAAGCCTTCGACCAGATTCTTGGCGACCTGGAGCGCGTCATCCTTCCCGGCATTACGCACTGGCAGTCGCCCAACTTTTTCGCCTACTTTCCGGCGAACGCCTCGGGGCCGGCCATTCTCGGCGACCTGGTTTCCTCCGGACTGGGCGTGCAAGGCATGCTCTGGTCCACCAGTCCGGCGTGCACCGAGCTTGAAACACTCGTGCTCGATTGGCTGGTCCCCATGCTCGGGCTGCCGGAGAAATTTCTTTCCACCAGCGCCGGAGGCGGCGTGATTCAGGATACGGCGTCCAGCGCCTCGCTCGTCGCCCTGCTCGCTGCCCGCGAGCGTTCCACCAACTTCGCCAGCAATCGCAAAGGCTGCGATGGACGCCTGGTCGCTTACTGCTCCACGCAAACCAATTCCTCCATGGAAAAGGAGGTGAAAATTGCCGGCTTGGGCTCGGACAACCTGCGCCAGATCGAAGTGGACAAGAAATTTCGCGATGCGCCCCGAAGCGCTCGCGCGCCAGGTCGAGCAGGACGTCAAGGCAGGCCTGATTCCCTGCTTCGTCTGCGCCACCGTGGGGACCACATCCTCGACCGCGATCGATCCCATTCGCGAAATTGCCGCGCGTCTGCCACGACCACAATCTCTGGCTGCACGTGGACGCCGCCATGAGCGGCACCGCCGCGCTCTGCCCGGAATTCCGCTTTATTCACGATGGCGTGGAACTCGCCGACAGCTACACCTTCAACCCGCACAAATGGATGTTCACCAACTTCGATTGCAACTGCTTCTACGTTGCCGACCGCAACCACTTGATCCGAACCCTCTCGATTCTGCGGGAGTACCTGCGCAACCCGGCAACGGAAACCGGCGCCGTCATTGATTATCGCGACTGGCACATCCAGCTCGGACGCCGTTTTCGCTCGCTCAAGCTTTGGTTCGTGATCCGGCATTACGGCATCGAAGGCCTGCAGCATCACATTCGCGAGCACGTGCGCCTGGCGCAGCAATTTGCCACATGGGTGAGCGAAGATTCGCGCTTCGAACTCGCTGCGCCCGCCCAGCTCAACCTCGTCTGCTTCCGGTTGCGCGCCACCGTCGAGATCAAGCCAATCAACTCCTGATGGACCGGCTGAACGCCAGTGGCGATCTTTTCCTCACGCATACCAAGCTCGATGGCAAACTTACCTTGCGCCTCTGCGTCGGCCAAACCAACACTCAGGCGCGCCATGTGGAACGCGCCTGGCAGCGAATTCAGCAAGAGGCTGGGAAGCTGGGGAATTCCTGATACCGTGTCTGCTAGGAATTGCTATGCCAAGGGAAATTTCGGCAGGCGGCGTCGTGCTTCGGCAGATTTCTGGAGTCTGGCACGTCGCCCTGATTGAGCCGGAGAAAAGCGAGCCGCAGAAAGAAACTCCCAAGCCCGCAAAGACGCCGCGCAGGCGCAGCCGGGCCGTGTTGGCCCTCCCCAAAGGTCTGGTGGATCCGGGCGAAAAACCGCAAGCTGCTGCCGTAAGGGAGGTGCGGGAAGAAACCGGCATCGTTGCCGAACCGGTCACCAAACTTGCCGATAACAAATACGTCTACGTTCGCACCTGGGGCGACGGCAAACGAGTTTTCAAAATCGTGAGCTTTTACCTGATGCGCTATGTGTCCGGAGAAATCGACAACTTAACTCCCGACATGCGAATCGAAGTCAAGCGAGCCCTCTGGGTGCCCCTTGCCGATGCGCCCCGCCAACTTTCCTACAGCAACGAGCGCAAGGTGTTACGCCAGGCGCAGGACTATTTGGAAGCACAGACAAATTTTTCGGAGACCTAGCGCGACACCGCTACGAGCGCCCGATCAATCGCCTGCTTTTCATCTACCGTCAACCGCCGCACTGCGCCCTTCTTCAGGTCGCCCAGATCGAGTGGCCCAATCGACACGCGCACCAGACGCAAGACGCGTACCCCCAGAGCTTCGAGCAGACGCCGAATTTGCCGGTTCTTGCCTTCGTCGAGCGTAATCTCCAACCAGCTGTTCTTATCGCCGTGGCGTAGAAGCTGCGCCCCTTTCGCACACTGTTGCTCGCCGTCAACCGCGTGTCCTCGCATGATTCTCGCCAACAGTTCGGCGTCCGCAACGCAGTCCACTTGCACGTGATACTTCTTATCGAGATGACTGGCTGGCTCGGTGATCCTGGCCGCCCACTCCGAATCATTAGTCAACAGCAGCAACCCTTCGCTCGCCTTGTCCAACCGGCCTACGGGACCAACCCACGGCAACCCCGGCTGCAGTAGGTCGTAAACCGTCTCGCGCCCTTTCTCGTCGGACGCGGTTGTCACTACGCCGCGCGGTTTATTCATGACGAGGTAGATCGCCGGCGTTTTGTCGATCGGCGAACCATCAACCTGAAGTTCGTCCTGAGGCATTCGCACTGGACTTTCCGGATCCCGAACGATTCGCCCATTTCGACTGACACGTCCAGCACGAATCAAGATCGCCGCCTGAGACCGCGAGCAATAACCCATTTTGGAAAGCGCTCGCGCCAGGCCAATTCGTTTCTGTGCCCTCACGTCTCTATGCTAAACGGATTCTTGCTCGGCGGAGGGCGTACCATGGCATGTAATTCACTGCCGGCATATTTGGAGATCTGTGATGCTACGACGCTGCTCACGTTGGTTCCGGGTGTTCCCTGTCTTCTTTGTTCTGTTGTGCTGGGTGCAGGCACAAAACACCAACCCGCCTGATTTAACCAAGCAGCCAACGTTGTACGTGGTCGGGTATGCCCACCTGGATACGGAGTGGAGATGGGAGTATCCGCAGGTCATCAACGAATACCTGCGCAAAACCATGGAAGACAACTTCACTCTCTTCGAAAAATATCCCCACTATGTTTTCAATTTCAGCGGCGCGAACCGCTTCCGTTTGATGAAGGAATACTATCCGGCAGATTTCGCAAAGTTGAAAAAGTATGTGGATGAAGGCAGATGGTTCCCGGCTGGCTCTTCCATGGAAGAAGGCGATGTGAACGCTCCCAGCGCCGAGACTCTCATCCGGCAAGTCCTTTACGGGAATAATTGGTTTCGCCATGAGTTCGGCAAAGCCAGCGCGGAGTACATGCTGCCCGACTGCTTCGGGTTTCCGTCTTCGCTGCCGACGATTCTTGCGCACTCCGGCGTCAAAGGTTTCTCCACGCAAAAACTGGTGTGGGGATCCTCGGCCGACGGCGGTGGTCCGGAATCGCGCGAAAAGACGCCGGAAGGCACGCCGTTTGACGTGGGCGTCTGGGTGGGACCGGATGGCGAGAGCGTGCTGGCGGGATTGAATCCTGGCGACTACAGCGGCGGAATTGACACCGATCTCAGCAAGCAGTTGCCGGCGGCTCCTCCGAACGCCGCGCTCGAAGAGATTCGAAAGAAATTTCTGCCGTTGCAGCAGAAACTGCGCCAGCTCGAGAACGCCAATCTGCCGCTCGATCCAAAGGAGGTTCAGGATTACTATGCGCTGCGCGCCCAGGAAAGAGGTCTCGCCAAGGTCCAAGCGGATCGGGACCTTGATCGTTATCAGGGAGATTGGGCGGCCCGCGTAGAGCAGAACGGCAAAATCAGTGGTGTGTACACGGACTACCATTACTACGGTACTGGCGACATCGGGGGAACTCCGGATGAGGACTCCGTACAGCGGCTCGAAGCGATCGTCACCAAGGGGTCGGCAAGCTTGCCGCCGTCGAACGGAGACGGATCTTACGTACCGGGGCAGGCGCATCCGGAATGGCCAGCGGTCAAAGTGGGCGATGGCCCGGTGCATGTAGTATCCGCAAAAGCGGACCAGATGTTTCTCGACATCACGCCCGCTGAGGCAGCCGGGCTGCCACGCTTCACCGGCGAGATGGAGTTGACCAACCATTCGGCCGGCTCATTGACTTCGCAGGCCTACCAAAAGCGCTGGCTTCGCAAAGAAGAGTTGCTCGCCGATGCGGCAGAGAAAACTTCAGTGGCTGCCGCATGGCTGGGAGCAAGAACCTATCCGCAGCAACGGCTGAACGATGCCTGGACGCTCGTCATGGGCGGCCAGTTCCACGACATCGCTGCCGGGACGGCCACTCCCAAGTCCTACGAATTTGCCTGGAACGACGACGTCATCGCCATGAACCAGTTCGCGGGCGTGTTGAACAGCGCATCCGAAGCGGTCGCAGCGGCGCTCGACACCCAGACGAAAGGCGTTCCCATCGTCGCCTTCAACCCCTTGAACATCGCCCGGGAAGAGGTGGTCGAAGCCAGCATCGAATTCCCGGGTAGTATGCCCAGCGCGGTTCACGTGATTTCGCCGGATGGCAAAGAAACTCCAGCGCAGATATCGAACGGCAAAGTGCTGTTCGTTGCGAAAGTCCCGTCCGTGGGCTTTGCCGTTTATGATGTGCAGCCCGGCGCCGCTGCCGCACCTGCATCCACTGTGCAGGTATCCGAGAACTCGCTGGAGAATCAGTACTACCGCGTGCAGATCAATCAGGACGGAGACGTTTCCAGTATTTTCGATAAATGGATCGGCCGGGAATTGCTGGCCGGCCCGGCGCGCCTTGCCATCTCCTACGACAATCCCGAGCAGTGGCCGGCCTGGAACATGGATTGGGACCAGGAGCAGGCGCCGCCCAGGGCCAATGTCAGCGGCCCGGCCAAGATTCGTGTGGTTGAGAGCGGCCCAGCGCGTGTAGCCGTGGAAGTTGCACGCGAAACTGCGGGCTCACGATTTGTGCAGACCATCCGCCTTTCGGCAGGAGACGCGGGCAAACGAGTAGAGTTCGAAAACGCAATCGACTGGAATACCCGGGAATCGAACCTGAAGGCGACGTTCCCCCTGGCAGCCTCGAATCACATGGCTACTTACAACTGGGACATCGGCACCATCGATCGTCCCACGGCCGAGCCGAAGAAATTCGAGGTCCCGTCGCACCAGTGGATCGACTTAACCGATGTGAGCGGCGTTTTCGGCGCGACCATCCTGACTGACTGCAAGAACGGATCGGATAAAGCCAACGACAACACAATCAGGCTGACCCTGATCCGGACGCCCGGTGTCCGCGGCGGCTATGCCGACCAGGGCACGCAGGATATAGGACATCACGAGTTCATCTACGGAATCGCGGGGCACGCCGGTGACTGGCGCCAGGGCGGAACTGACTGGCAGGGCCAGGGTTTGAACGATCCGCTCGTCGTATTCCAGACATCACCGCATGCGGGCGCGCTCGGCCGTGAGTTTTCTCTGTTGAAGGTCAGCAACCCACGGATTCGACTCTTGGCGCTGAAGAAGGCCGAGCAGGGCGATGAAATCATCGTGCGCCTGGTGGAACTCGATGGCAAGCCGCTGCCGGATGTCAAAGTTACATTCGCCGCGCCGGTCACTTCCGCCCGCGAGGTGAACGGACAGGAGCAACCCGTCGGAGCCGCCTCCGTTGCTGGTGGTGTGCTGGTGACCTCGTTCACCGCCTACCAGCCACGAACGTTCGCGGTGAAGTTAGCGTCGCCGCGGATTAAAGTTGGCGGCGTGCGTTCCCTACCGGCGTCGCTGAAATACGACCTGGCGGTCGCCAGCAATGACGGCGCTCATTCGTCAGATGGGTTTGATGGCAAAGGCAACGCGCTGCCAACGGAGATGTTGCCCGCGCAAGTCATTTTCAATGATGTGCAATTCCGCCTCGCGCCGACGACCAGCGGAGCGTTAAACGCAGTCGTGGCCAAGGGCCAGACCATCGAACTACCGCCTGGCCACTATAACCGCGTGTACGTGCTGGCGGCATCGGCCGAAGGCGACCAGAAGGCAAGCTTCAAGACTGGAAGCAGCAACGTTGACTTGACTGTCCAGAACTGGGGCGGATTCATCGGCCAGTGGGACGACCGGCAGTGGGTCGCCAAGGACATCCCGATCCGAGGCGCTGCCCGGCAAAACTGAGCATGACGATTATGCCGAAATGACTGGAATCCAGTCCGGCTACATCAAACGCGCGGACTTGGCTTGGTACTGCTCGCATCACCACAACGCGGCCGGAGAAAACGTCCCGTACAGTTATTCGTATCTCTTCGCGTATCCGATCGACCTGCCGCCGGGAGCGAAAACCATTCAGTTGCCGGACAACGACAAGATCCGCATTCTGGCAATATCCGTGGCCGAGGAGAACCCGGAACTGAAACCCGTGCAGCCACTGTACGATGTGCTGCCCTCACCTCTTTCCAAGGGTGCGGCACACTAGAGCGTGGAGGGTTTCGAGGCGGACGGCGGCGCCTTGATCGCAGGCACCGCGTTTAGCAGCGGACCGGTCAGTTCCTGCGTAGGGTTTGACGGACGAAATCTGAGCGCTATCAATCGGGGAACTTCTCACGCCCGGTAAGGGCTGACCCCCAGCTTCTTCACTTGCTCCGTGAATTCCCGCACCACCTGCCCAAACCGCGGCCCTTCAGCCGCCGAAACCCATTCCAGGCGGAAGCGTTCTTCCTCGATACCGAAATCCGCGAGCATCAACTTGATGGCGTCCGCGCGTTTTTCGGTTTTGTAATTGCCCTCCTGATAGTGACAATCTCCCAGGTGGCAGCCCAGGATGAGGACACCGTCCGCCCCCTTGGTAAACGCATCAATCACCAGGTTGGGATGCACCATTCCCGAGCACATGACGCGGACGATGCGGATGGTGGGCGGGTATTGTACCCGGGAAACGCCGGCCAAGTCCGCGCCGGCGTAGGAGCACCAGTTGCAGCACAGGGCGATGATCAGGGGTTCAAAGTTGTCGTCCATTACGATACTCCCAAAGCAGCGTGAATCTGGGCCTCGATTTCAGCGAGGGTAAATCCATAGATGATTATGCCGTTCTTGGGACACGTAGCCTGGCAGCAGCCACAGCCCTTGCACGCGGAGTCGTTGGTCTCGACGACTTTCTTGATCGATCCCTGCCACATGTACTCGAGTAGTGTGATCGCTTTGTAGGGGCAGGTGTCCACGCAGTAGGCGCAACCGTCGCAACTGGCATCGACGACGTGCGATATGTTGCCTTCCAGCTCAATCCGGTCCCGGGCGAGGATGGCAGTTGCCCTGGCTGCGGCCGCCTGCGCCTGCAGAATGGATTCGTCGACGTTCTTCGGAGAATGCGCCAGCCCGCACAGGAAGACGCCGTCGGTCATGAAGTCTACGGGGCGCAGCTTCATGTGCGCTTCCAGGAAAAAGCCTTCGCTATTCAGTGGCACCTTGATCAGTTGCGCGAGTTGGCGATTGTCGTCGTGCGGCTGAATGCCCGCCGACAAAACCACCGCATCGGCGGCGATCATGAACGGCATGTCCAGCGTCTGGTCGAAGACGGAAACCTGGAGTCCTTTGCCATTCCGCGCAACTTCAGGCTTGCGATCTTCTTCGTAGCGGGCGAACACGACGCCTTGCTGCCGCGCCCGCGTGTAGTACTCTTCCTTGAAGCCATAGGTGCGGATGTCGCGGTAGAGGACATACACATGCGTTTGCGGCGAGAGTGCTTTGATCCGTAGGGCATTCTTGATCGCCTGCCCGCAGCACACCCGCGAACAGTAGGGCCGTTCACTGTCGCGCGAACCGACGCATTGGATCATCACCACTGTTTTTGGCTGTCCGTTCGGGACCAGGAACCCGTCGTCCATCAGGCGTGCTTCGAGTTCCCGCTGCGTCATCACCCTTTCGTCCTGCCCATACAGGTACTCCGTGGGCTGGTGTTCTCGCGCTCCGCTCGCCACGATGATCACGCCATGCGTGATCTCGGTGGTCTTGCCGCCGGCGACAACGGTTGTCTTGAAGTCGCCGATTGACCCCTCAATCTTCTCCAGCGTGGCTCCAGTGTGGACAGAGATCTTGTCGTGGTGGAGGGTCTCATCCTGCAGCCGCTTGAGCTCGGCTTGCGGTTGTTCCCCGTTCAGCAGGTAGCGGATGTGCTTCAGATTCCCGCCCAGTTCGTTCTGTTTCTCGACCAGGTGAACGGTGAATCCCTGATGGGCAAGCGAAAGCGCCGCAGTCATGCCGGCAAGCCCGCCACCGATCACCAGCGCCGCCTTGTTGACTCCAATCGACCTGCGGGTGAGCGGCTCCAGCAGCCGTGACTTGGCCACCGCCATCCTCACCAGGTCCTTGGATTTCTCGGTGGCCTTTTCTGGCTCGTGCATGTGGACCCAGGAGCACTGGTCGCGGATGTTCGCCATCTCAAACAGATAAGGATTGAGTCCTGCCTCGCGCAGGGTGTTGCGGAACAGTGGCTCGTGGGTACGCGGCGTGCAGGAGGCAACGATCACCCGGTTCAGATGGTGTTCGTTGATCCTATCCTTGATCGCTTTCTGGGTGTCGTTGGAGCACGTATAAAGGTTGTTCTCGGCGTAAACGACATCAGGCAGCGTCTTCGCATAATCCATCACCGCGGGGACGTTGACCACGCCGCCGATGTTCGTTCCGCAGTGACAGACAAAGACCCCGATGCGAGGCTCCTCTCCCTTCACATCTCTTTCCGGTGGGAAAACCTCGGGAGTGATCAGCGTGCCACGGGCATCTCGCAAGAGCGAGAGCACTTGGGCGGCGGCCGCCGAGGCCTGCATGACAGTTTCAGGGATGTCTTTGGGCTCGGCAAATGGTCCGGCCACAAAGATCCCTTCGCGCGAAGTTTCTGCGGGCCGGAATGTCGAGGTCCCACAGAAATTAAACGAGTTCAGCTTGACGCCTAGCCGTTCGGCCAGCACCTTGACATTCTTGGGCGGCTGCATGCCCACGGACAGGACGACCAGGTCGTATTCCTGAAAGAGTTTCTTGTCGCCCTCGCCGAGATACTGGAGGATCAGGTTCCGCGTTCCAGGGACTTCCGTGATCTGCGGCACGCGAGAACGGATATAGCGCACACCGAGCTCTTCGGCCCGGTGGTAATACTGCTCGAAGCCCTTGCTGAAGGCGCGCATATCCATGAAGAAGACGTCGCATTGCAGACCTTCGCCCAAATGCTCTTTGGCGATGATGGCTTCTTTGGTGGCATACATGCAGCAAACCGACGAACAGTAGTCGTTTTCGGAATCGCGCGAACCGATACACTGCAGGAACGCAATCCGCTTCGGCTGCTGCCGGTCGAAGGGTCGGAGCACATGGCCGGAATAGGGTCCGGAGGCGGACATAATCCGCTCGAACTCCAGCGCCGTCACCACATTCGGAAAGCGCCCATAACCCAGGTCCTTCTTCAAGCGGGCGTCGAAGAGTTCGTATCCGGGTGCCAGAACGATGGCGCCCACGTTCAGCTCAACCTTCTTCTCTCCTTGTGTGTAGTCGATGGCATTGGCCTGGCACGCCGTTGCGCAGAGATGACAATCGCAGCAGATGCCGCACGCGAGGCACCGCTTAGCCTCGGCAATCGCTTCCTCGGGCGTGTAGCCAACGTGGACTTCGGCAAACGTTTTTCCACGAGTCGCGGGGTCGAGGGCTTGCATGTGTACCTGGCGTTGCATCAGCACGCCAGTCGTGTCCACAACGTACTCGGTGTGGTACGGCCCTTCCTGCTCGCGTCCTGCCCGGAGATCTTGTTTATTGAGCCAGCGATCGATGGAGTTGGCGGCCTTCTTGCCCGCCAGCATCGCCGTCACTACCACGTCGGGACCAGTCACGCAGTCGCCGCCCGCGAACACGCCCGGCAGCTCTGTTTCGAGCGTCAGCGGATCGGCACGCAGCGTTCCGGATTTTGTGGTTGCCAGACCCAGCCGCTCACCCAGGCCATTCACATCAGGAATTTGACCAATCGTGGCCACAACCGCGTCGCATGAAATCACGAACTCCGAGCCTGAAATCGGCTCGGGAGCCGGCCGTCCGCTGGCGTCCCGCTTGCCCAGCTTCATCCTTAGGCATTCCAGGCCGGATATGCGCCCGTCCGGGCTCTTTTGAAACGACTTGGGTGCAGAGAGGAACATCAATTTGACGCCTTCGCGTTCGGCATCCTCGACCTCACGAGGATCAGCCGGCATTTCTGCCCGGGTTCGCCGGTAGACGATGGTCACCTCTTCGGCTCCGCAACGGAGGGCGGCGCGCGCCGCGTCCAGCGCGGAATTGCCTCCCCCCACCACCAGAACATGACGCCCCGGCGCGGCCAGATTTCCGAGATTCACACGCCGCAGGAACTCCACACCACCCGTAACACCCTTCAGATCTTCCCCTGGAATCCCCAGCTTGCGCTCGACGTGAGCCCCGATGGCGATAAAGACCGCCGCGTAGCTTTTGCGCAGTTCTTCGAGCGTGATGCCGCGGCCGACAGGAGTGTCCAGCAGAATCTCGATGCCGATCGAACGCATCCTGTCCAGTTCAGCCTTCAACAACGGCCGGGGTAACCGAAAAGCTGGAATGCCGACTGCGAGCATCCCGCCGGCTACCGGAAGCGCCTCAAAGACCGTCGTGCCATAACCTTTCTGCCGCAATTCATAGGCGCAGAGGAGGCCTGCCGGGCCCGATCCCACGATGGCAATCTTCTCCGGGCGGTCGGGTACACTCGGCTGGGGCAACTTGTAATCGGAGCAATGGTCGGTAATGAAACGCTTCAGCGCCGGCAGATTCACCGGATCGTCCACGTTGGCGCGCGTGCAACCGGCGGTGCAGGGGTGGGTGCAAATGCGTCCACAGATCGACGGGATCGGGTTTTCGCGCAGAATGACATGGGCCGCTTCCTCGAAGCGTCCTTGTGCGATCAGAGTTACATAACCCTGCGCGCTCTGATGAATCGGACATCCGGCCTCGCAGGGAGAGGTCCCGCGGCGCGAAATAGAGAAGATGTTGGGAACCGCTTGCGGGAACGGCCGGTAGATTGCCTTCCTCTCTGCCAGTCCCTGATCGAACTCAGACGACAGCGTTACCGGACATTCCGTCGTGCAAGCGCCGCAGCCCGTGCATTTCGTTTCGTCCACAAAGCGCGGCTGCTGCTTAATACTGACGGTAAAATTCCCCGGCTGGCCCTCGACGCGTTCCACCTCTGCCAGGGTGAGAATGTCGATATCCTTGTGCCTGCCAATCTCGACCAGACGTGGCGCCTGGGTGCACATGGCGCAATCGTTGGTGGGAAAAGTTTTGTCGAGCTGTGCCATGACCCCGCCAATGGCAGGGCTTCGCTCAGCCAGGTACACTTTGATGCCGCCGTTGGCTAGATCGAGGGCCGCTTGCATGCCGCCGATACCGCCGCCTACAACCAGGGCAGCACCCACCGGTAACGCTTGGGGCTCGTCAGATCGCATGGGGAACAACCTCCGCCGCAGGCGCCTGCCCCGCGGCTCTCTCCCTGACCGCCTGGAAATACAAGGCCAGAGGTCGGTAGATCATGTGTGACCAGCTGCCGAACGGCATCTCCACCAGCAGCATCGGCGTGGCGATGATCACGTGCAAGGCGTAGGTGAAATGTGTACAGAGCGCCAAGCCTGAGCACCTGAAGATGTGTGCGGCAAGTCCGCTGATCGCCGTTAGCAGGAGCAGGACGGGGAAGATCAGATCCTCAAGCCGCGTTTCCTTGTAGACTTCCTTCTTCGCCTGCACCCGTCTGATGAGGATTTCGCCGATGCCGTAGAAGATGAAGCCGGTGGCGAGGTATCCCAGCCAGCGCTGCGGGTGGTACACGGGATACACGTTGTCGGTTTGAAACCACCGCAGCGCGAAGACCTTGATGGTCAGCATCATGGTCGTGCCCAGGGCGAGGATCCAATGCCCCAGCCACCGACCTTTCTCCGGACACTTCCTCAATCCCGAGTGCGACACCGATTGGTACAGGTATTTCCACGCCTCTTCGACATAGATGGCAAATGGGACGGAAGGTCGTTGTGCATTGCCCATGGTGAGCAGCCAGACGCGGTGGACGCGGGATAGCAGCAGAAGCAGCGGAAAGAGCAGCGCCGTGAGCGTGTAATACGTGATGATGGGGAACATGTGCTCCAACCCCATCGGCGTGGTAAGGCCGGAAAGGGGCAGTCCCACGTACCACAGGTGGTAGCAAAGGATCAGCACAGTCACCAGTACGGCAGAGAAGGCGAGCGCGCCCAGGTGCCAGGCCCGCGATCGCAGGAGCGTCCCCCCCATGCCGGTCCAGTCATACTGGGCGCTCAGGAAGCGCCGCAGCGTTTTCATGGAAATTCTGGGCTCTGACTGGCGCGGGCAGGCGGTGGAGCATTCGCCGCAGTCGTGGCAGATCCAGGGTTCGAGACTTCCCAGGAGCGGCCTTCTCAGCCCCAGAAGAGAGTAGCGGATGCTCTTTCGCGGAAAGTTTGCAAAGTCCGAGGCCAGCTCACAGGAGATGGTGCAGCTTCCGCATTGATAACAGCCCGTGGGGTCGAACTTCCCATACCGCCGAATGTCGGCCAGCAGGGTTGGATCGCTTTGAACCGGCAATGTGCCTACTGCCATTTGCCACCTCTACCGAGGGATGCCCGCTACTGCGTAGCGGCCACCCATTCTTTGACGGTCCTCCTGGTGTACACCAGGAACTTCCCGTCTTCTTCCACGATCTCGATCTCAAAATTCTCTTTCTGATAGGACTCCCCAGCGCGTGATGCGTCTTCTTTGTTGTCGTAGAGCTGCCCATCCCACATGAACTTCTTTCCATCGCTGATCATAGTGAGATTTGGAGACAGATTTGGGCTCATACTGCGCCTCCCGCCTGCCCACATGGGGCGGCAAAATCATTTCCCGCACCATAGCGCGCTCGTACCGGCGCCTTCAGCACGTTGTCTGGCATAGGTCACCTCGCGGTGCTGTGGTGTTGGGAAAATACTCGCTGACCAGCCACTCCGCCGCTTGCGGTACGGCGCCACCGACTGCCTTCGACAAGCCCTGAGAGATTTCCTCCGGCAGGGGCCCCGTCTGGCAGGCCAGCACCCGCACCTCGACCCCGCAGGTTTCTTGTAACTCGCGCAGCAGGTTCGACGTGGGCAACTGGTGCATGGAGAAATCGTCAAGTTTGACCGGAGGAATCTCGGCAGGATCGATTTCGAAGATCTCGCCGGGACTCCGTCCGGCATCAATCGCATCCAGGATAAGCAAGCGCTTGGGGCGCGCAGGACTCAAGCAGAGAGTGAATAACAGCTTGCGTACGCCGGTGCCGGCATCCAGCAGGCAGACCGCTTCAGGCACCCGGTAGTGTGCCTCGACATAGTCAACTACCGCGCACCCGAAGCCGTCATCGCCAAACAGAATATTCCCAATGCCGAGCACCACGGTCGGCTTCCGACAGAAGTCGGGAAGATCGGCTTCGTCGAAGTGATCGATCTCCCTCATGCCTCCTCTTTTTCGCTGACCTTCAATTGGCCAGCGTGCCCATCAACTTGCCGTCCGCGTCGAAGATCTCCAGCTTGACCGACAACTTTCCATCCAGGCGGTGGGTCGCGCAGGAGAAGCATGGGTCATAGGCACGGATTGACATCTCGACCGTGTTCAGCACTCCCTGGTCGTACTTGCCGTCATGGATCAAACTCTTGGCGGCCTGGGTGACCGACATGTTGATGGGAGCGTTGTTGTGGGTCGTGCCGACGATCAGGTTGACGTTGGTGACCAGGCCGTTGGCATCGGTGGTGTAGTCGTGGATGAGCGTGCCGCGCGGCGCTTCGGTACAACCTACGCCTCGCGCTGCCCGCGGCGTAACCTTCACCCGGGTTTCGGTGCTGATGATTTCGGGATCGTCCAGCAAGCGGATGGCGTTTTCGGCGTTGTAGAGCAGTTCGATCAGCCGCGCCCAGTGATAAAGGAGCGTAAGCTGTGCGGGCCGCCCGAACTTCGCGCGGAATTCCTCGAGTTCGGCCTGCGCCAGCGGGGTGTCGATAGAGTCGCAGACGTTAATACGCGCCAAAGTGTTGGTGCGATAAACGCCCTTGGGATTATCGGCATCCATGGAGAACCCTTCGCCCCACTGTTTGGCGTATGGGAACTTCAAGTAGCTCCACGGTTCAATGTGCTCGGAGATGAACTCGGTATAGCGATCGTACGGAAAATCCTGATGCTTTCCATCGGGCGTCATCAGGCGAAGCTTTCCGTCGTAGAGGTTGAGCGCGCCATTCTCCTTGACGGTGCCGAGAAAGCCGGTGTTGATCACACCCAGCGACTTCACCACTTCGAGGTACTTCGGGAAAACGTTCTCCTTGGCAAAAGCAATGGAGAACTTGGCGAGTTCGAGCGCGTCATCGGCCATCTTGCGCAGTTGGTCGCGCTCGGCGGCAGCGAGTGGCTTGCTGAATCCGCCAGGAACGGCGGCCTGGGGATGGATCGCCTTGCCCGCCAGGATTTCCAGCATATGGGCGCACATGTGGCGCACCTTCACCACTTTTCTGGCAATGTCGGGCGCTGCCTGTAACACGCCGATGACATTGCGGATGGAATAGTCGGCATCGGGACCGAGCAGGAAATCGGCTCCCGCCAGGAAATAGAAGTGCAGGATGTGCTCTTCCATGTAGGCGACGCTGTTGCATAGCTCGCGCAACTTTTTTCCCGCCGGGGGCGGCTCGACGCCAAAGACCGCATCGCAAGCCTTGGCCGAAGCCAGGTGATGCGACCACGGGCACACGCCGCAAATGCGCGGCGTGATGCGCGGGAGATCCTCCACCGGCCGGCCGAGGCAGAACTTCTCGAAGCCACGCAGTTCAATGACGTTCACGCGGGCGGTGTCCACGTTGCCCGCATCGTTGAGCTGAATGGTCACCTTGGCGTGGCCCTCGACGCGCGTGACAGGTTGAATGACTAGTGTCTTTGCCATGGATCACCTCTTGGGCATCGGCCGCAGGCGGCCCGAGCCAGCAAAACGGTTGAAGGTTGCAGCCCGATCCGGAATCTGCTTGGGATCAAGTCCGATGGAAGAAAGCGCTCCCATCATGTCCACCATGGGATTGGCTTTGTCCGACAGCGGGCCAAAGCAGCCCTCGCAGGGCATGTAGGCGCGGATGCAGCGCGGGTTGCCGTCGCTGCCACCGCAACCGGCACGCGTCGCTGGCCCCAGGCACAGGATGCCCTGCTCCATCAGGCAGCGCATTTCGCTGAGTGGCGCTCCAATCTTGAATTCCGGCGGATCCAAGTGGCCCTTCAACGTGGAGACCGCCTTCTTTTCACGCCTGGTGGGGCACTCGTCACAAACGCTCTTCGACGGCAGCACGGGTAGCGGCTTGCCTTCAATCAAGGCGAGCAGCGCTCCCGTCACCATCTCTGGCGTGGTTGGGCAACCGGGCAGAAAGGCGTCCACCTTCACAACTTCGTGGAGCGCGTAGACCCGGTCGGTAAGCTCGGGAATCTGCTCGTGAGGTAAGCCGTTCTTTTCGGTAGTTATGCTGTCACGGTAGACCTTCTCCAACAACTCTTCCCTGGTGTTCTGATTGGCGAGCGCCGGTATTCCGCCAAAGCAAGCGCAAGAACCCAGCGAGATCAGGATTTTGCACTTCTTGCGCATCTCCTGGGCCAGTTTCTTATGTTCTTCGTTGCGGATCCCTCCCGATATCAGCCCGACGTCAGCGGCGGGGATATCCATCTCTGCATTTTCGCCAGTCTGTCCAAAGAGCTTATGGTCCATCAGGACAGGCATGTGGACGATTTCTATGTGTTTGAGTACGTCGAGGAGCGGTTCACCGATATCGAGGATGGTTACCTCGCAACCTCCGCATATGGCGAACCATTCTTCAGCAAGTCGAGCTGCCATGCTGCACCTCCCTACCGGAGTGAATTAATTAGTGCCTGGTTCTGGTCTCCCTTAACTCTGTGATTACTGCGTTCAATACGGGCTGGGGCCGACTTTCTTACTTGTTCCACCATCTCCGCAACCACTCGAGCAAAGCGCAGGCCGGGCATCAGAACAAAAGTTGGTTCGCAGGTTGCGCTCGATGTAATGGCAGTCGACAGGCTGGCGGCACGGAGATGAAACGTATTTGCAGGTGGTGGTAAGCGGAACGTCCACAATCCACCTCACGGCGTCTCAACGTGCATCGGCAAACGAAAGCCGGCGGGTTCTCGCGGCGAGCCGAAGATTCAGACGCCTCAGTATTTATGGTCCAACCAGCACACCACGTCAGTGACTAAGGTCACCCATCAACGTGACTACAACACTGCCTCTGGAATGCGCCACTGGCTTGGAGAGTGTTGCTTTTGTCTTTTCAAGACCCTTGCTCGGTGAGCTTGCAAAGGCCTGAATCCGACGTTGACGAGCGTCATGGGTGGGAATCGTTCCGTCCGAGGATGAAGAAAGAGTGACGGGTTAATTAGAAAGATTCCAGGCGTAGATTTTCCATGACCTACGAGTGATGTTTTGCTGCTGCTACCAACGCCTGCCCCAGGCTCAAACCGCCATCCCCAGAGGGCACTTCTTTCTGTGTGAACACTTCAAATCCAGCTTTGGACAGCTGCGCTTCTAGCCGTTGCGACAGGTAGAAATTGTGAAAGGTTCCGCCACTCAGGCACACACGTTGGAGACCGGTTTTTCCCCGTAGCAGGGTTGCGAGCTGGACGAAGCCCTCAACTAATCCATTGTGAAAACGCCGGCTGATCGCCGCCGCCGGGAGATTCTGGCGGAGATCGTCGAGCAGTGCTTCAAATAAGGGGCGCGTTCCGATAATCCAGTTGTCGCCTTCTGGCACAAGCCTCATCGGATAGGCGGCCTCGTCTTCTGACGGCGCAATCGCCATCTCCAGTTCGATGGCCGCCTGGGCTTCGTAATTGACCTGTTGGCGGATTCCGACCAGTGCGGCAACGGCGTCGAACAACCGCCCGCAGCTCGACGTCAGCGGCGAATTCACTTTGCGTTCGACCATTCGCAACAGCAACTCCGTCTTCGGCATGTCCAGCTGTTCTACAAATGGAATGGATAAAGTCAGAAAATCCCTCCCGAAGTGATGCGCCAGATAACCCACCGCCATGCGCCACGGCTCACGGATCGCCGCTTCTCCTCCGGGCAACGGGACATATTCAAAATGAGCAGCGCGTTCGTAGTCTTCATATCCGGCGATGAGCACTTCTCCACCCCAGATATTTCCGTCGCTGCCATAACCAGTTCCATCCAGCGCGAATCCGATCACTCGACCTTCGAGGTGGTTCTCCGCCATACAGCTTGCAATGTGGGCATGGTGATGCTGCACGCCAACCAACTTCGTTCCACTCTGTTGCAGCGCCCATCGGGTGGAGAAATAGTCTGGGTGAAGGTCGTAAGCGATGATTTCCGGCCGGATTTCAAGAATCCGCCCGAGGTGATGGATGGCTTCGTGGAAAAAACTATAACTTTCGACGTTCTCCAAATCTCCCACGTGCTGACTTAAGAAAGCGTGCTTCCCTTTGGTGAGGCAGATGGTGTTCTTGAGTTCGCCTCCGACCGCCAGCACGGAAGGTTGATCGTCCTTCAAAAAAACTGGCACCGGAACAAACCCTCGGGAACGCCGCAGCTGCCGCGGGATGCCGCCCGCAACTCGCACCACAGAATCGTCGCAGCGCAGCAGGATGTCGCGGTTATGCACAAGAAAGTAGTCGGCAAGACCGCTCAATCGATGTACCGCTTCCCGATTATCGATCGCGATAGGCTCTTCGCTCAGGTTGCCGCTGGTCATCACCAAAGCTTTGAACCCGCCTTCGGCGAGCAGCAGGTAATGAAGCGGTGTATAGGGCAGAAAAATTCCCAGGTAGCGGTTGAAGGGCGCAACCGAGTCGGGAATTATATTGGGCGATTTCTTCGGCAGCAGAACAATGGGCCGTTGTATCGACTGCAGGACCTTCGCCGCTGCATCGTCCAATTCGCAAACTCCCCGGGCAGCCTGCAAATCCGGAACCATCACCGCGAAAGGCTTTTCCACCCGCCGTTTGCGCTGGCGCAGCAGAGCTACCGCCGCCGGGTTCGTCGCATCGACAGCCAGATGAAATCCACCTAGCCCCTTGACCGCCACGACCAGCCCGGCATCGAGCCCGGAGACCGCTTCGGCGATGGCATCGCGGCATTCGACCCGTTTTCCTGACTTGTCCCAGAGTTCCACCCCAGGTCCACACTTCCAGCAGGCATTGGGCTGGGCGTGAAAGCGGCGGTCCAGGGGATTCTCGTACTCCGCCAGACATGCCGGACACATGGGGAACACCGCCATCGATGTGCTCGGCCGGTCGTAAGGAATATCGCGGATGATGGTGAAGCGCGGCCCGCAGTTGGTGCAATTAATAAATGGATAGCGATAACGCCGGTCGTTAGGGTCAAACATTTCACGCAGGCAATCCGGACAGATCGCGACGTCCGGCGAAATCAGCGTGCGAACTTCTTCTCCTTCGTGGCTATGAACAATGCAAAATTCCTGATCGCCATTGCAGGGTACTTCATGGACGACCACGTTCGTGATCCGCGCCAGAGGTGGCGCTTCGGCGGGCAAGCGCTCAACAAAATCCTGTACCGTTTCTGCCGGCCCTTGGATTTCGATGGTGACTCCGGCGGAGGTATTGCGAATCGTGCCTCTAAGATGCCTGCCGGTAGCGAGACGATAGACATAGGGCCGGAATCCTACTCCCTGCACGATTCCCGAGACCTCGATTTGGCGACGCACTTCCATACATCGTCAGCTCACAGTCTCTTGCACCAGCGCTCTATGCGCCATGCGTCGCTGTTCCAGCCACATCATCCATTCGTGCAGACCGTTCCCGGTCAGGCAGGACACCTTCACGATCTCCATCCCCGGATGCACCTTGCGGGCGTTCTCTGCGGCGGCGTCGATGTCAAACGGAACGTAGGGGAGCAGGTCAATCTTGTTCAGTACGAGCAGATCAGACTTGAAGAATATGGAAGGATATTTCAGCGGCTTGTCTTCGCCTTCGGCAACGCTCAACACCACCACCTTGGCCGCTTCGCCCAGGTCATAGCTGGAGGGACAAACCAGGTTGCCGACGTTTTCAATGAACAGAAGATCCAGATCGTCGAGATCCCAATCTGCCAGATGACGCTCGATCATGCGGGCATCCAGGTGGCAAGTGCCGCCGGTCGTGATTTGCTTTACTGGAAAATGAAATCGCTTCAGCCGATTGGCATCGTTTTCCGTCTGAATATCGCCCGTCAACACGGCCACACGATCATTCCGTGGCAGGGTTTCCAGGGTGCGCTCCAGAAGACTGGTCTTGCCCGAACCGGGAGAACTGATCAGGTTCAGGCACAAAATGCCGTGCTTCTGAAAGCGGGCACGTAGCCCGGCTGCGATGCGGTCGTTTTCACTGAGGACTTTTTGCTGCAGCGGTACTCGCTCCATATTCTTCCACCTCCAGATAGGCCAGTTCCAACTCATCTCCACTGATGCATGTCGTTGCCAGGCTTGCGCATTGCGGACAGCGGGAATCGTAATCGCGCACGATGAACTCGCGTCCGCACCCCTGGCATCGATGCCGGCGGGGACAGACCTCGATCCCCAGTTCCAGCGACTCCAGATCGGTCTCGTGAACGATCGCTTCAAAACAGAAGCGCAATGCGTCCTGATCGATGGCTGCCATTTCGCCAATCCGGACGCCGACCTTGCACGGATAGGTCCCCGGATGGAGTCCCATCTCGGTTCTCACCGCTTCCAGCACCGAATTCGCGATTCCCATCTCGTGCATAATTTTCGGCCTAGCAAATGCGCGGCAGTTGATCGCCTGCGAGCATGTCCACAATGCGGGTCGTGCCGAACGGAGTTCGCATCGTTACCAGTCCTGGGTTCTCCTTCTTTACTGTTCCAATGATCTGCGCCTCCGCTCCCAAAGGATGACGTCTCATCGCCTGCAGCAGCACGTCGGCGGCCTCGGGCGCCACGATTGCAATCAGCTTGCCTTCGTTAGCGACATATAAAGGATCGAGCCCCAGCAATTCACATGCTCCTCGCACCTGTTCGTGGATCGGAAGAGCACGTTCTTCCACTTCGATCCCGACCCGGGACTGTTCGGCAATTTCGTTCAGCGTGCTGGAGACGCCGCCTCGCGTGGGGTCGCGCATGCACCGAATCTCGCGAGTTACGCCAAGCATGTCAGCCACCAGCGTGTGCAAGGCAGCGCTGTCACTCTTGATTTGAGTTTCGAATTCCAGCCCCTCACGTTGCGCGAGGATGGCGATGCCATGCTCGCCAATGGAGCCGCTGAGCAGCACCTTATCGCCGGGACGCGCGCGGTCGGCGGAGAGGTCGACTCCGTCTGGCACCAGACCGATTCCAGTCGTATTGATGAAAACCCCATCGCCCTTTCCACGCTCGACCACTTTTGTGTCGCCGGTGACGACCTGGACGCCCGCCGCTGCCGCGGCTTGCTGCATCGAATCGACCACCCGCCGGAGGTCAGCCATCGAGAAGCCCTCTTCAATGATGAACGCGGCGCTTAGAAATAGCGGCGTTGCGCCACCCATCGCCAAGTCGTTCACCGTGCCGTGAACTGCAAGCGAGCCGATGTCTCCGCCCGGAAAAAACAAGGGCTTGACGACGAACGAATCGGTGGTAAACGCCAGGCGCTGGCCGTTTACGTTCACGATCGCCTGATCATCGAGACGCGCCAGCACCGGATTCTGCAACGTGCGCAGGAAAACGTCGCGTATCAACTCAGCGCTCAGCTTGCCGCCGCTGCCATGCCCGAGCAAGACGGTGTCCTTGGCGGGGAGCGGCGTCGGGCAACTGAGTTCGAAGTTAATTTCGACGTCGGTTTTCGGTGACACCTGGCTCTCCTAACTCGCGACCATGTGGCGGCGGTAGTGATAGTAAGCGGCGCATGCGCCCTCCGTCGAAACCATGGGCGCCCCCAACGGATTCTCCGGCGTACAGCGCATGCCAAACACGGGGCAGTCCAGCGGCTTCTTCAGCCCCTGCAATACCTGGGCGCTAATGCACTCGGCCGGTTCATCCACCGTAATTTCACCCAAATCAAAGACTCGGTCGGCGTCAAACGCTGCGTATTCCTCGCGCAGACGCAATCCGCTCTGCGGAATCGGGCCGATGCCGCGCCATTTCTGGTCCGCGATTTCAAACACCTCACTCATGATCTGCTGCGCCGGCAGGTTCCCCTGGTAGCTCACCGATCGCACATACTGGTTCTCCAGTTTTGCCTCTCCCGCTTCGAGTTGCCGGATCAGCATGAGAACAGCTTCCAGAATATCTACCGGCTCGAATCCCCCGACCACGATCGGCACGCGAAAATCGCGAACCAGCGACTCATACTCCTTGCAGCCCATAACCGTGCAGACGTGCCCCGGTGCAATGAAACCCTGCACCCGGTTTGTTTGCGACACCATTAAGGCCCGAATCGCAGGCGGGACTAGCACGTGTGACACCAGCATCGAGAAGTTGCCGAGACCTTCACGCTTGGCCTGCCATGCGGCCATCGCATTCGCGGGAGCGGTGGTCTCGAAACCAATCGCCAGAAACACGACTTTACGATCGGGATTTGTGCGGGCGATCTTCACGGCCTCGGTCGGAGAGTAAGCGATGCGAACGTCCGCGCCTTGCGCCTTGGCCCGAAGCAGGTCAGATCGTGATCCCGGCACACGCAGCATGTCTCCATAAGAGACGAGGGTCACCTCGGGGTGCAGCGACAACTCGATGGCTTTGTCCACGGTCTCCAGCGGCGTAACGCAGACCGGGCATCCCGGACCGTGCACGATTTCGATACTGCGGGGCAGCAGTTCGTCGATTCCGTAGCGCATGATGGTGTGGGTTTGGCCGCCGCAGATCTCCATCAAGACCCAGGGCCGGGTGGTTCGTTGGACGATCTCAGCGGCCAGGGCCCGAGCGATGCGCTCATCGCGGTACTCATCGAGGTATTTCATGGTGCCGCTCTGTCCGGCTTTCCGCAGTCAGGCCGCTACGAATCGGGCGCCGCCAACTCTGCTTCCAGCATTCCCATTTCTTGCAGAAGCTTGTAGGTGCGCTCGGCTTCTGCCGCGTCCACACGGCTTATGGCAAAGCCAACATGGACCATGACGTAGTCGCCCAGTCCCGCCTCGGGGACAAAGTCCAGGGAGACCTGGCGCACAATTCCGCCAAACTGGACGCGGGCGACCCGCATCGTACCCTGCTCTTGAATTTCAAGGATTTTCCCCGGTATAGCGAGGCACACGGCAGGTCTCCTTGGTAGCCAGTAGACCATTGCTTTGTCACCGATATCTGTGACAAGCATCACGCCTTACGGTGATGGGCAGCGCCTGGTGGCGGCGCACCCTTGCGCAAGTACGCAAGGAAATGTGCGGCCCCAAAGCAGATCGAACGGTACAACCCAAGCCCGGCTTCTGGCGTCCAAGTGGATGTGCCGCAGTGACTTCCGTGATCTCCATGTGCTGCGGTCATCGTGTATACTGTGCTGACATCTGGGGTTGAAATAGCTATGGCAGAACAGTCTTGCTCCCGCGGAGGCTTGCGGTCGCGATGCCGGATCGCAATCGTTGTTCTAGCCATCTGTTCGCTCACGGCAAGCCTCGCGACTCGTTACTCTGCCGAGGGTAGCGAAGTCCAGAATGTGGCGGCCGTTAAGTCTCAGTCTCCGGACGTCCAGAGACAGCGCCTGCTTAGCAACGCACTCCAGTGGACGGCTCCGGCTGCCAGTTTCACCCTTTTTCAGCCGCCGCGATCTTCTGTTCTTGCCGTCTCGGTGGTGGTCCCATCTACAAATCTCAGTTCCGAGAGCTGGCTCTATAACCGGCCTCCTCCTTCCTGCTGACGCTCCGTCGTTTACAGCCAATTACTGCTTTTGAACTCGTCCCCGGTCTTTGCCATTGACCGAGGCAGCTGTGCTTGAACGCAGAGTTCAAGCCAGGCGCGATCGAGTTCGAGCCTGCGGAAACGAATCTCTGGATCTCGGGCAATGGACGCATCGCCATTTCCAGCGATTTTTGGCCAGGGCGCCGTTTGCCAGCCCTCTCCGGGAGGAGAATTGAAAAAGAGTTTTACGTTACTTGCACTTGTGTCCGGCGTGCTGTTGGCAAGTATGCACGCAACTACGAAGGCCGGATACCAAACAGCAACGGTAATCAGTGTTCAAAGCCGCGAGACTCCGCCCAACCTGAATTACACCGGTAGCAACCCTTCAGACGCCCCGCTGCAGGCGCAGGTGTACTCGTATGACGTCGGCATACGGCTGGGCTGTACAGTCTACCGAACGCGTTATGACTCGGCTTTCGACTATCTGCCGTCAGTCTTCGCCCCCAATCACTCAATCGAAGTCAATCTGGGGAAACGTGTCATCGAGGTGAGTCTTCCCGGCGACCGTACGGTCCGAATGGGTATCGACAGTCGCCATAACGTTAAGGACGCTTCCTGCATGGAGAGGAACTAGTCCTTGCGGGGAGTTCCGCAAAGAACATTGCGGCGCTCCCCGTCATTCAACTTCTTGCTGTTCTATCAACCGTGCACTACGGAGGTTACTGTGCGAAGAACCTGTGGTTTAGCAATTTGCTGCTTACTCATGTTGGGCGGATCTGCCGTCCTGTCCAATGCCTCGACCCGGCAATTTCAGAAGGCAACCGTAGTCAGCGTGGAGAAACACGATCCCGATGTTGCTCTCCATAGAAAATTCGTGGACGCCCCGACGCCTTCGAGTGAATACGATGCCAACGTCTCCATCCGTCTGAACTGCGTGAATTATCTCGGGCGCTACAAGTCTGCGATTGACTATCTGCCCGGCGTGTTCGTGCCTGGCCAGTCCGTTGAAGTCAGCCCCGGAAAGCACTTCTTGTACGTGAAAGTTCCGGGCACCGGTGAGGTCAAGCTTCGCATCGTTCGGCATGATGTCGTTGCGGGAGATTCTTGCGCTCCGGGCAATTAGAACTTGCTCCCGGCTTGTCCGGCAGGCAGAAAGGAAGGGTACATGGCCATTGCGTCCCCGTTGACCGAAGACGCTCTCGATGCTCTTCGCCAGTTTGACACCTGCATGATCTCGAACGCGGTTGAGGCGTTCGATGCAAGACTTCGGAACACCGGATTTACCGATGGCAGCATTCACTGCATGTTCCAGGATGCTCCGCCAATGGTCGGGTACGCGGTCACTGGCCGTCTTCGCAGCGGGGAGCCGCCTATTGGCGGCGGTAGCTTTCACGATCGAGCCGACTTCTGGAACAGCATCCTCCAGATTCCCGCTCCTCGCATTCTGGTTTTGGAGGACATGGACAAGCCGGCAGGTCGGGGGGCATTCGTAGGTGATATGCACGCTGCGATCCTCAAGGCTCTGGGCTGTGTTGGGTACTTGACCAACGGGGCGGTGCGCGAGTTACCCACCGTGCACGCAATGGGTGTCCAGCTGTTTGCCGGGAGTGTTGCGGTTTCTCATGCCTATGCCCACATCTTCGATTTGGGAGCCGCAGTCACAGTAGGTGGCTTGGAGGTCCATCCTGGAGACTTAATGCATGGCGACCGCCACGGAGTGCTCACCGTTCCCATTGAATTCGCAACCAGGATTCCAAACGTTGCTTCCCGGTTGCAGCGAGTGGAACAGACGGTGATCGACTTTTGCCGATCCAGCACCTTCTCCGTGGCCAAGCTGGTCGCAATTATGAAAGCAACACGTTAGTGACGATTCCACAGTTGTAGCTACCGAGATACTGCTGGTGCACGATGCCGGAGAAAGTGGTCTAGAAAACGATGAATCAGAGTAATCGATCCAGCGGATTACCAATCCGAAGAATCAGATTTTCGAAGTTGCTCTTTGCCGGCATGGCGGCTTCAGCGGCAATCGGATTCGTCGCTTGTTCAGAGAGCGGAAGTGGGCACGTTCAGGCGAGTGCACCGGCCATCACGGTGGGCGTAACCAAAGTCGCGCGCAAGTCGTTGGGCCGCCAGATCACGTTGTCCTCCGAGTTGGTGCCCTTCCAGGAAATCGACGTGTACGCAAAGGAGTCCGGCTTCGTCCAGAAGCTGCTGGTCGACTATGGAACCCACGTAAAGGCGGGCCAGGTCATGGCGATCCTGGAGATTCCAGAGTTGGAAGCGCAGCTTCAGGAGGACCAGGCGGGAATCAAGAATGCCGTGAATCAAGTCAGTCGGGCGCAGCACGAGTTGTACCGGTATCAGGCACAGTACAAAGCGCTTCACCTGCAATATTCGCGATTAAATTCAGTCTCTGAGAGCCAACCCGGAATTGTCGCGCAGCAGGAAGTGGATGACGCGCAGGGGAAGGATCTGGCGGCGGCCTCTCAGGTAGATGCTGGCCAAGCGGCGCTGGAAGCGGCCCAAAGCCAGCTCTCCGTGACCAGAGCAAAACTGGTTCACGATCAGAGTCTGTTCGATTATTCCAGGATCACGGCCCCGTTTTCGGGAGTCGTGACGGAACGTTACGCGAACCTGGGTACGCTGGTACAAGCCGGAACCAGTTCGAGTACGCAGGCGATCCCGATCGCCAAGCTGTCGCAGGACGATCTTTTCCGGCTGGTGATTCCGGTCCCGGAATCCTACGTTCGATTCATCCACATCGGCGATCACGTGGATGTCCGCGTTCCGTCGCTGAACCGTACGTTTCCCGGCAAGGTAGCGCGCTTCTCGGTGGATGTGAAGGAAGCGACGCGAACCATGCACACCGAGGTTGATGTTTCCAACCCAGATCGGGTGCTGATGCCCGGCCTGTATGCCGATGCCGACCTGACACTGGAACACAAGGAAGATATTCCCACCGTGCCCTTGCAAGCCGTGAATCACCAGGGCGATAAAACCAGCGTCCTGGTGGTGAACGCGAACGGCGAGATCGAAGAGCGTCCGGTAAGTCTAGGTATTCAGACCGCCAGCGATGCCGAAGTGGTCGCAGGTTTGAGCGAAGGAGAACAAGTCGTAGTAAGCGATCGCGGCGGATTGAAACCGGGAGAGAAGGTTCATCCTCAGGTCGTTCAAATTATGCAGTATCACGAAGAGTAACCAGGAGTAAGTGAGCGCGAATGTCACGTTTTTCGATTCGTAATCCGTACTTCATCGTAGTGATCTGTCTGGCACTGACGGTGATCGGCGTAACCAGCCTGGCCCGCATGCCGGTCGATTTGTTCCCCACCATCAACCTTCCTGAGGTGGTGGTGGCGACGTTTTATTCCGGAATGCCTCCGGAGGACATTGAAACCGACATCACCGATCCTCTGGAGCGATTCTTCACCCTGGCCAGCGGCATCGACCACATGGAATCGCGCTCGCTGCTGGGCGTGAGCATCATCAAAGTTTATTTTCAGCCTGGAACCAATGCGGACGCGGATGTAACTCAGCTTTCAAACCTGGCCTTGGCCGACTTGAAGCGCCTTCCCCCAGGCACGCTGCCGCCGGTCGTGCTGAAGTTTGATGCCTCCAGCCTGCCGGTTTGCCTGGTAACCCTCAAGGGTGAAGGGCTGTCCCAGACTCAGATTCATGACATCGGCCAATTTACGATCCGCAATCAGATCGCGGTGGTACCAGGGGCCGAGATTCCACCGCCATTTGGCGGCAAGTACCGCCAGATCATGGTCTACGTTGATCCCTACAAGCTGGCCTCCCGGCAGATGAGTCCGATGGATGTTGTGCACGCGGTCAACGACTCCAACCTGATTCTGCCCGCGGGCGATGTCAAGATCGGCCCCAACGACTATTACGTCTACTCCAACAGCCTGGTCGACACCATGGAGGAACTGGGCAAGCTTCCCATCAAGACGGTGGAAAACTCCTGGGTGACGGTGAATGACATTGGCAAAGCTCAGGACGCTAATCAAATTCAGTACAACCTGGTGCGAGTGGATGGCCAGCGCTCTGTCTATCTCCCGATCATGAAGCAGGGTGGAGATACCAATACCATTGCAGTCGTGGATGGTATTCGCGAAGCGATCAAACATCTCTATGACATTCCCAAGCAACTCGTGTCCACCGTCGTCTTCGATCAATCGGCGTTCGTAAAAGAAGCGATCAAGACGCTGCTTCATGAAGGATTGATCGGGCTCGTCCTCACCAGCCTGATGATTCTGATCTTCCTGGGGAGTTTTCGCGCCACCACAGCTGTGTTTTTGTCCATCCCGCTTTCCGCGTTGGCCACCTTTGTCGTTCTTGATCTGACAGGCAGCACCGTAAACACCATGATTTTGGGCGGCCTGGCATTGGCCTTTTCCCGCATCATCGATAACTCGGTCATCTCGCTGGAAAATATCTATCGCCACCTGGAAATGGGGGCTGCACCCGAGGCCGCGGCTGAGGCCGGAGGCGCGGAAGTCAGCCTGGCCGTCCTGGCGGCAACCCTGACTACCGTGGTCGTATTTTTCCCGGTTACGTTTCTATATGGAGTTAGTAAGTTTCTGTTCTCCGCTTTGGCGCTCGCGGTTGTGATCTCTCTCTTTGCCTCTTACCTGGTAGCGATGACTGTGATTCCGCTGTTCTGCGCACGCTACCTGAATGCGATGCCGGCCGGTGGAGGACACAACCAGGCAGGCGAGTATGAGATTGAACCGGTCTCGGCGGTTGGCGGGTCCTGGTGGGACCGGTTCAATGCCAGGTTCAACCGCTCTTTCAATAAACTGCTGGATTATTACGAGTACTGGGTCAAGCGTGCGGTGAAGCGTCCCGGGCTGACGGTGGCGATTTTGAGTGGTGCGTTTGTGGTCAGCCTGGCTCTCTATCCGCTGCTCGGGCTGGCGTTTTTTCCGCAAACCGACGCCGGCCAATTCACCATAAATCTCAAGGTGCCGACTGGAACCCGGCTGGAGGTGACGGAGCAGTACGTCGCCAAGGTGGAAGATCTGATCCGGCAGACGGTAGGAGCGAAGGACGTCAAGATGGTGGTGTCGAACCTGGGAGTCGTACCTGACTTCTCGTCGTTGTACACCACCAATGCTGGACCGTACACCGCAACCATTCAGGTGGCATTGCACGAGTCGCACAAGAAAAGCAGTTTTGAGTACATGGATTTGGTTCAGAAGAGGATGGCCAGTGAGTTTCCGGATGTGCGTACGTTCTTCTCCAGCGGATCGATGGTCGATGCAGTGCTGAACATGGGAATGCCGGCGCCGATTGACGTGCAGGTGAGCAGCCCCAGCCTGCACCAGAGCTATCGCATTGCTCAAGAGTTGGCGGGCCGGATACGAAGCCTGCCCGGGGTAGGAGAAGTCTACATTCCGCAGGATTTGAACTACCCGGCGTTGCGCCTCGACATCGACCGGGTGCATGCGGCCGAACTGGGGTTGACGCAGAAGGATGTCGTGGACAACGTAATCACGGCGTTGAATTCGAATTCCATGATCGCGCCGAACTATTGGGTGGACCGCCGGAGCGGCAACGACTATTTCCTCACCGTCCAGTACTTCGAGAAGGGACGCCCATCCATTCACAACATCACGGATCTCACTAACATTCCCATCCACGCGCCCAGCCTGAAGCAGCCCACGACGTTGGACGCGGTCGTCAAACTGGAAAACGTCGAGACGCCAACCGAAGTGGACCACTATCAGATCCAGCGAGTCACCGACGTCTACGTCACTCCCGCGACCGAAGATCTGGGCAAGGTGTCCTCCGAGGTTGCAAAAGTTATCCCGCAACTCAAGGTTCCGGACAATGTCCGCATCAATCTGCGGGGCATGGTGCAGGGGATGAATGCGTCGTTTCGCAGCTTTGCCATCGGTCTGTCGCTCTCGGTCGTCCTGCTCTACCTGATTCTGGTGGCCCAGTTCAAGTCCTTCAAAGATCCGTTCCTCATCATGCTGGCCATCCCGATGGGTTTCATCGGAGTGCTCATCATCCTGCCCTTGACGGGTACAACTCTCAACGTAATGTCGCTCATGGGCGTGCTCATGCTGGTGGGCATCTCGGCCTCGAACAGCATTCTGATTGTGGAATTCGCTCATCGCCTGGAGGAGCAAGGCAAAGGAGTCGAAGAGGCGGTGATTACCTCCTGCCGGGTACGCTTGCGGCCCATTCTGATGACGTCCCTGGCAACCATTATCGGCATGGTCCCCATGGCGCTCAAACTGGGTACGGGAAGCGAGCAGTACGCTCCGTTGGCGCGTGCCATCATTGGCGGTTTAACTGCTTCCGTCGTGCTGACCGTGTTTATTGTGCCGGCTGCCTATCTGATCGTATATCGCGGCCGGCAGTCTGAGGTTCAAGGGTGAGCGAGACGACAGCTGGGATAAGCACGATGAATTTGCAGTGTATGAAGAAAGTATTGCCAATCTTGTTCGCACTGGTCTTGCCGGTGTGCTGCGCTGCGCAGGGAATGTTCCGTTCTGCAACATCATTGAATTTGCCTTCAGCTCCCATGCCGCAATCATCGGTTTCGCCTGTTAACTCGAACCCGCCCAAGGGTGGGTCGCAGAACCCCGCCCCGCCAGACAATCAAGGGGCACCCATGCTGCTGTCTCTGAAAGATGCCCAGGCACTGGCTCTGAAGAATAATCCCCAAATCTCGGTAGCGCGCCTGACCGCGCTGGCGTCGCAGCAGGTGACACGAGAGGTCCGGTCGAATCTATGGCCGACCGCAACCGTCGATCTCACTGCGGTCGATGCAAACCCCGGTACGCGCATCACTGCTGGTGCACTCAACAATCCGATCATCTATCAGCGCGCTGCCGCCGGCGCCGTGGTGAGTCAACTCCTTACCGATTTCGGGCGCACGAAGAATTTGATTGCCAGCGCCAATCTCACGGCAAAAGCTGAAGATCAAAATGCCGTGGCCACGAAGGAGCAAATCCTGCTGGCCGTGGATCAAGCTTTCTACAATGCCTTGCAGACGCAAGCCGTGCTGACCGTCGCTCAACACACGGTGGCCGATCGCCAGACGGTTGCCGACCAGGTGGGTGCTCTCTTTAAGAACAAGTTGAAGTCGGAACTCGACTTCAGCTTTGCGAACGTCAACCTGGCGCAAGCCAAACTGCTTCTTCTGGACGCGCAGAATAACCAGAATGCAGCCCTGGCATCGCTTTCGGCGGTATTGGGATTTTCAACTCTGCAGAACTTCCAGCTAGCGGAGGATCACAACCGCGATCACCCCTCCGCAAGGCAATGTGGATGATCTGATTGCGACCGCTTTCTCGATGCGGCCGGAAATCCTGTCGCTTCAATTCCAGACGGAGTCGGCGAAGAAGTTCCAAACCGCAGAACGGGATTTGTTCTTCCCGGATATTCGCGCGCTAGGCGCGGTGGGAGACACGCCCGTGCGGAATCCGGTCGTTTCGAGCTGGTATGGGGCGGTGGGTGTAAATGTCGAAATCCCCGTATTCAACGGATTTCTATACTCGGCAAGGTCCCGTGAAGCGACGTTCAGAGCGCAAGCTGAGCAGGAGCGCCTGCGGGATCTTCGCGACCGTATCTCGCGCGACGTTCGTACCAGCTGGCTCAACGCAACCAATGCTTACGACCGATTGGCGGTCACGCAGCAACTGGTGGAGCAAGCCAATCTCGCGCTCGATCTGGCGCAGGCACGATACAAGCTGGGGCTGGGTTCGATTGTCGAATTGAGTCAGGCACAGTTGCAGCAGACGCAGGCTCAAATCAGCGATGCGCAAGCTGGCTATGATTACCGGCTTGCCCTGGCGGTCCTGCAATATCAGACGACCGGGTTCTAGGAAAATCAATTACTCCATCTCAAACGCCAACCACTGGAACCCCCCTCCACGCTCCACCTGCAGTACGGCGGAATCGTGCGGCTTAATCTGCTTCAGAGCCGCACGGAGGGAACTCAAAGAGTCGATCTCGGTCTGGTTCACGCTATGGATAACATCTCCCGTCTCCAAGCCAGTCGTGGAGCTCAGGAAATTCGCTACTCGTGCCACTACGACCACGCCGGCAGGGTTGCGTAAAGTACCCAACACGGAACGCAACTCATCGTTCAAATCGAGGCCCAGTATCCCCAGCCGCGAAACCAGGTTCTCACGCGGATTGGCTAGATCTGGCAGAGCATCCATGGCGTCTTTCATTTCAAGCGCGGCGATGAAAAGTGTTTTTCGTTCTGTCCCGCGGAGAACCTCCAGCTTGAGCGGTTGATCCAGAGGATGCAGATAGAGAGCCGCGGTGAACGCGGGCAGCGTGCCGATGAGGCGGTCGTCAGCTTTTTTCCACAATATCGCCGATCTTCAGGCCGCCAGCCTCAGCCGGACCTCCCGGGATCACGTCGTCGATCACCACGCCCCAATTCTGCGCCAGCCCCAAGCCTTTCGCCAGGCTGTCGGTAATGGTTTGCGCGCCCGCTTTGACCTCGATGCGATGCACATGTCCATACTTGCGCAGGCTCTCGTAGACGAACTGTACGATACGCGCCGGGATGGCAAAGCCCAGTCCCTCGCTCCCGCCTGTTTCGGAGAGAATGAAGGTGTTAATTCCTATTACGTAACCGTCGGAATCGACCAGCGGGCCACCGCTGTTGCCGGGGTTGATCGGAGCATCGGTTTGAATGTAGACCATGGGACGGCTCGGATCCGCCTGTCTCGCAACCGAACTCACGACCCCCATCGTCACCGAGTTCTCCAGTCCTTCGGGACTGCCCAGCGCAAATACTAATTCTCCTTGATGTACTGGCCTGTGACTGCCCAGCGAGAGTGTGGGTAGGCCGGTCTGATCGATCTTGAGCAGCGCAAGGTCAGTCTCCTTGTGCAGGCCAACGAGCCGCGCCTCAACCACCCGTTGCTTGCCCGCCGGCGCCGACCGGTCGGGAAAGTCCGCCGAAGGCATAGAGAGGCTGACGTGGATGCGCTGCGCCCCCTCCACCACGTGGGCATTGGTTACGATGTAGCCGTCCGAATCCACGATCACTCCGGAACCGATCGCGTGCTCCCGTGTCACGAGAGCCGTTTGACCGCGATTGTTCTCTTCCAGGGCCCCGTAACCGGTGACCAGAATTTGAACCACGGCAGGGGAAATCCTGTCGGTAAGCTGTTCGATCGCAGAATTGAGTTGCTGCAGGACCGCTGGCGGTCCCGCCGGTCGGGTTCCCATCGGCTGTGCTCTGTCAATGCCGGGCTTCGCCGTTTCACTACTGGCGACAGGAGGGGTCGGCGATGTCGGTTGTTGGCCGTAGCTCGGCGCTGCAAACCACAGAAAGGCAAAACACGCGGCCAGACGAAGAAGCGACACGCGGCTATGGCAGTGCGAACCGTAAGTTGGGAAGAACACAGCAACACGCTCCTTGGGCACACCTCTATCCGGTTGCGACCTGGAGTATGATCGCGCCGCAACGGAATAAAAGCGAGCCTTCGATTTAGATTCGAAACAGGATGGCCAGGGTGAAATACTTGCTCGAGAAAATTGGCCACCGGCTAACGAAAACGGCAGTAAAATCATCTCATTGTAGTGGGGTGCATACATGTCGCTTGTCCGGCCTCTCCGGAAAAGCAACCGCGGATTGGTTTCTTGTCGCGCCGCGATCATGTGTGTGGCTGCTCTGAGTGTTGTGCTGGCGCGCAGTGCACCGCAAAGTACCTTGCACTTTTACACCGGTTCAACTGTCCACTCCCTCGCCCAGCACGAGCATAGACAATGCTTTGACCACGAGGATTTTCAGTGGGGGACTTCTCCCAGTGTTACGCTGACTACTCCGCCAACGGGCGCGTTGTCTCGCCTGATTCCGGCTAGCGCGCCGGTTGTCGACATGGTGAGAGATGGCTGGCATTTCAACCGTCCCCCTCCGGCCATCTAGTCCTGCTTTCTCTCTTAAGCACCACATCCGGTTTGTACCTCCGCCCGCTGCAATAACTGTCATTGCAGCCATAGCTGACCGCGAACCACGATTTCCCAACTGGAATCCGATTTCGGAGGAAATACATCATGGCTGAAGGAGACAGCAACAACTGGAGAGCGCTGTGTAGCGCCGCCCTGAAAACAAAAGATCCCGACGAACTGCTGGCGATCGTTCAGGAGCTCAAGAAGGTTTTGAAATGTGAAGAAAAGGTCCGTCGTAACGTTAGGGCGAATACTAAAACTAACAGGTCTCGCGAGGAAGTCCGATGCTGAGGACTCGATCTAGCGCAGCAACACTTACGCCCCCGTCCACGAACCGCCCGTGGGTATTGCCAGGTCGTGGAAGGTCGCCGATGGAGCCAGGCTCGCGGCGATTTGTCCTGGGAATCGCGCTTGCGGTCGGTCTAGTGTCCTTTCTCGCCACCGAACTCATGCACTATTGGCTGGTGCCGGATCTTGGACGCCATCAGGAAAGGTTGCTGGCGGAAGGCTTGTCGGCTTCGATCGTGGCCGGTCTGGTCGCGAAGCTGGCCAGCGTTTCCCGGCAGCGACATCGGCTAACCGTCGCCCGGATGCAAGTAATCGCCGAGATGAATCATCACATCCGGAACGCTTTAGCCCCGATCTCCCTTTCCGTAGACGCCATTGAAAATCAGCAACTTATCCGTGCGATCTCGGAAGGAGTTGAGCGCATTGACTGGGCTCTTCGAGAAATCCTGCCCCGTGAAACGCCGCTGCGACAAGAGGCGAGGGACAAACTCGGGTATTTTCAAAAACGAAGGAGCGGATAGCCAATGAGCGATATCAGAGTTCTGTGCGTTGAGAATCATCCTGAGTACATGGGCGCGCTGAAAGACATGCTGGAAACAGCGGGCTACGAGGTTACGGCGGCCACGACTGGCGACCAGGCCGTGCGCCTGCTGTCAGCTCTGCCGGTAGACGGCGTTCTCTTGGAATACGATCTGCCAGATGCCACCGGCGTTGCGGTGCGAGCGGAGATGAAGCGAATCAAACCGGACGTCCCCGTGCTGTTATTTGCAGGCGCAGGGAGCCAGACACCGTTTCTGCTTCGCTTTTTTGATTCCTATCTTCGGAAACCGGAACAACCACTCGAGGTTTTCAAAGACATGGACGGATAGGGTGGGAAAACTGGAGGAGCAGGGTTGAATGTCATCACGAGGCTACGCCAAGCTATCGCAGGGAATTTCGTCGCGCACCATCAGTCGGGAAATCTACTGTCCAGCAACCGCGTTCCGCACTTTCGCACCTTGGTCTGTGGAGTTCGCGTCGGACACGTAGTTCTGCGTTATCCGCATCAGCAGATAAGGCAGAAAGATTCCAGACACCACAGCCAGGTGGGTGTAGACGAGCAGTTGTTCGGAGCCGATTCCATTCCGAACCCCACTGGAGGCCCGGAGAAAAAGATGAGAAAGCTGCGCTTGCGCGTCCGCAGCATACACCAGAAACCGGTAATCCAATACGACCGCAATGGTCAGAAGAGCAAGGCACACCGGCGTGAACAGGCCCAGTTCTTGACCCCGCCGCCTGGAGATAAACACAAGAAGAATTTCATTTGCCACCACCAGCAGCACCGTGAGCGCAGGGAAAAAATGCCCCCATGCGAAAACACGCTCCAGGAACTCGGGGAACGTGCGCGGACAAACCGTAAGGGCGAGCGCATAAAGCAGTGAAACTGCTCCGGCCAGCACCGCTGAATCACTCAATCTGACCTTTACGGCGTTCAAGCGGGACGAGTTCATCGTGTGATTCATCACTGCCACACCCCCGCGGAATGTTCCAGCAGAACTTCGGTCGTGAACGTCACACTGAGGACGAGGAACAGGAGCTTGCTCGAGTCCACCCAGGTCCGATGGTCTGGGTTGGCCAGTCCCTGCGAAGCCCTGGAATAGTCCTCAAACCACGCAGAGGCCGCCATCAGGCCGCTGAAAAGAAGGATCACGGCGTTCGTCAGGACCAGTTGAGTCGGCAAGTCGGACCGGCGCAGGTCGAGCACGGCCGAGATGGCCAGCAAAAGTCCAAACAATCCAAGCTCACCTCGCTGGAACAGCTTGCGAGGGCTGGTGGCCAGTCCACTCCGGCCCCTTCGCGTCCATCGCAGCAACCAGGGCGCAAGCACGCCGAAGGCTGCATATAACCCCAACCAACAAAAGGCTCCGATCGGAATCCATACTCGCATAGTTAGTCCCGTTTAGGCACCGGGTACCATTATGGGCGAGTGTAGTTTCTCGCCTCAATATAATTGGCGCATATTCAATGACCTAGGTAACCATGGCCGTGACCCGCGTCACCGTAACCTTGCCGTAAGCCAGACCGGCGGCCAACGCCTCCGACTCAATTAGGACCATCGAGATGTCCAGGAATTGATTCTCCTCCGGCGGGCCGAGTTACCGCAGTCATGGCCCCAAGAACCCTACATCCCTAACAGAGTGTTATCGATCGGTAACCTCAGTAACCTCTCAGAAACCACTAAAAGGACACTCCCTGAGTAGTACCGTAGTGCTTTGACCCGACCCCAACCTGCCCCTAGGATGAGCAGGGGGTAGTTGTTCGCCAGCAGGGGTGCGGGATGGTCCTCACAGATTTAGAAACGGGCTCCATTACTGTGACGTGTTCGACATCGTTTCCCTTCTCCCCCGAGAACGGTTTTATGACATCGAGAAAAAATCGTGGGTTCTCGCTGCTGGAAATGCTGATCACTATCGCCATCGGCCTGACCATGGCGGGCGTCACTCTCATCGCTCTCATGCCTCTGTTCAAACAGAGCCATGTGGACGCCGCCTACGACACCACGTTGTCGGTCATCCGCAATTACAGAAACCAGTCCATCACCCAGAGCAAGCGTTACATTCTAACTTTCACCGCTCCCGGAACGATCACGGTGCAGTACTGGGGAGTGGGCGTGCCTGTGTCGCCGGCTCCGGTAACCGTGGCCACTTACACCCTGCCCAACGACATCCAGTTTGCGGTTCAGCCTGGATTTCCCGTGGCTGCACCCGATAGCTTCGGGACCGGCACCGTCGCGATTGACTTCGATCAGGGCATCCTGGGCAACCAGAACTACATCATGTTCATGCCCGATGGTTCCTCGCAGGACACGCTGGGAAACTTCAACAGCGGGGTCCTCTACCTCACCCGCGCCGGCGACTTATATAGTTCGCGGGCCATTACGGTATTCGGCACAACCGGAAGAGTCCGCGGCTGGCGGCTCTACAAGCAGGGTGTAAACACATGGGTGCAACAGTGACGCAACCCCGATCTCGCTCCCGCGCACAGCGTGGCTTCACGCTGATTGAAACCATGATCGCGATCGTGGTGCTGATGATCGGCGTCCTCACCATCGTCGCCGTCTTCGCCACCGCCATCGCCTCCACGCAGAATGCGCAGGAAAACCTCATCGCGCGCCAGAAGGCGGAAGAAACCCTGGAAAGCATCTTTACCGCGCGCAACACGCAGCAAATCACCTTCTCGCAAATCGGCAATGTCTCCGCCGGCGGGATTTTTGTCGACGGAGCGACTCAACTCTTTGCTGCCGGAAACGACGGACTGGTCAACACCTTGGATGACGTTCCGTTTCCCGCCAATGGAGTCTGCCCAGCCGGGCCGGAGTGTATCCCTCTTCCCGGTCCCGACGGCATCCTGGGGACGGCCGACGACGTGCCCATGAGCCTGGCCTATTTCACTCGCCAGATTCAAATCAACACGGTCCTGGAAGCCGACGGGGTCACCATCAATCCCAATCTGAAGCAGATCATGGTGACCGTCAGTTACACAACCGGCGGTTCTCCGGTTCCGCGCAGTTACAGCGTCAACGCTTTGATTTCGGCCTTCCGCTAGGCCTGTGACGGGAAACATGAAGATACAAAAACGAAATTCGGGACACGGCTTCTCGCTTGTCGAACTGCTGGTTTCCATAGCTGTGGGCGTGATGGTTTTCGCGGCTTTGTCCAGTTTGTTCAAGAGCGCCCTGGACTCCACCATGGTTGTCACGCAACGCGCCGAGACCCAGCAGAACATGCGGGCTGCCATCGATCTTATGGTGAAGGACATCAGCATGGCCGGCGCCGGCATTCCTTCTGGAGGCATCCAGTTGCCTAACGGCACCGGGGCGACCTTGTCCGAGTACGCTTGCGACCAGGGTGGAACCTGTCACGTCCCAACCTTCAACTACCCCAACAACAACTATATGTTTGGCATCGTCCCCGGCTTCAGCAACGGCGTTGAAGCCAATGCAGTCATCGCTGCCGCCCCGCCGCCCGTGATCAACGACAGCATCACGGTCGTCTATGCCGACTACAACTTCCCCTTGTGGGAGTACGACGTGACCTTCCCCGTTCCGGGCGACGGCACCAACATCACTCTGACCCCCGATGCAGCCTATGTGCCAGCTCCGCCAATGATTAACGCGGCCGGCGGAATTCAGGTGGGCGACCTCATTATGCTCAGCAACGGCCTGGGCACGGCGGTGGGCGAGGTTACGGGCCTGGGACCGACAACTATCTCCTTTGCGGATCAAGATCCGCTCAACATCAATCAGAGCGGCGCTGCCCTCAACAATATCGCGGCCATCTCCACCGGAGCCAACACCATCGCTTACCGCCTGTTCGCGGTCACGTATTACTTGACGGTTCCGCCTGGCGCGCAGGCTCCGCGCCTGATGCGCCAAGTCAATGGGCTCGCCCCGGTGCCGGTAGCCGATGACATCATCAACCTGCAATTCGCATATGACATTTATAATTCCGCGGACTCCGTCCTCGACCCCAATCAGCCCAATCCCCTCGCCGCCGGGGATTCGCCCAACCTCATTCAAAAGATCAACATCGTGGTCATGGGGCAAAGCATAATCACCCACGGAAACAAGTCCCAGAACATGTACCTGGCCACTTCCGTGAGCGCCCGCAATATGGCTTTTCGCAATCGCTATCAGTAACGCTTTTTGAGCAGGAGAACAACCATGAGACAGGGGAAAAATAGTTCGCAGGGTTTCACGCTGATCGCGGCACTCCTTATCCTTGTGCTGCTGTCGGGCGTGGCGGCGGGCCTTCTCTTTCTCGTCACCAACGAATCCCATATGGGCGGCAATGAACTGGAGTCCAATCTCGCCTACTACGGCGCCGAGTCAGGCATGGAAAAACTCACGGCTGACCTGTCGTCGCTGTACACCCAGTCCATGAACCCCACTAACGCCCAGATTCAGAACCTGATCAACTTTCCTCCAACTGCGGCCATGGTCAACGGGATGAACTATACCGAGACCATCTCCTACCCCTTGGACGCCAATGGGAATCCCTCCACCGGCTGGAACACCGTCAGTTCGGGCGCAAACCAGGGCCTGGTCGCCGAGATTATCCCGATGAACCTGCAGGTCATTGCCTCGCGTCCGGCCGGTGCCTCCGTGAACATGAACCGCAAGGTAGAGGTCGCCCTGATTCCGGTCTTTCAGTTTGGTGTGTTCTGCGGCTACGACTGCAGCTATTTCCCCGGACCGGACTTCGGCTTTGGTGGCCGCGTCCATACCAACGGCAATCTGTTTCTGGCCGCTGGCTCCGATCTGGTTTTTAACGACAAGATCGCGGCCTTCCAGCAGATCATCACCGACCAGCTGGAAAATGGCTGGGGCACAGCGGGCGGGTACGGTGGGACCATTTATGTTCCCAAAGCCAGCGGTGGCTGCGCTTTGGTGTTTCCGCCGCCCGGACCGAATTGCGTGGCTCTTCCCGGAGCTGCGACCGTGCCCGGCGACGCCAGTTGGAGCGGCGGCTATCCGACCATCGCAGGTTCCGCCAATACCAACTTCCCCAGCATTTCTTCAGGGACGCTTAATGGGTTCATGGTGAACTCCCTGACCGGCGCAACCAACATGCAGTTGCCGTTTGTGCAGAACAGCTGCACCAGCAACCCCCCGCCTTGCACCGATCCCATTTCCATTGTTCGCAAACCACAGCCAGGAGAGTCGCCCACCAGTGCGCTCGGGAGCGCGCGCTTGTATAACAAAGCACAGATCCGTGTCTTGCTGGCCGACACCGTGGCGGATCTGCATCCGGAGCGCGGCCTTGGCGCCCTCGACGCCGACGATGTGCAGTTCGTTCCCGGCGCGACCTACCCGATCCCGGCGGCTGCGGGCGTCAAGAATACCGCTGGCGCGCTGGTGAGTGGCAACGAGTTCTATGGCTTGGCGGCAATAACACCGGTGCCAACGAACAACTGGATTGCGCCCGTTGGTTATCCCGGCTGGACTTCCTATCCCCTATTGGGAGAGCTCACTACACCCGCCATTCCGAACAATGGCCAGGGCGCCTGGATGCGCATCGAATATTCCGATAATGGGGGAGTCTGGCATGGCATTACCCGCGATTGGCTGAGTTGGAGCTTCAGCCGCCAGTACAATCAGGTGCCAACCGCTCCCGGTGCGGATCCTTACAACCCGAATGCGATCATCATCCTGCAGCAGATGAACCCCGGCGCCGCTTCCCCAATCGGCGATCCGAATGCTTTTTACCCCATTAACTTTTACGACACGCGCGAAGGCGAGGTTCGGGATCGCGCCGACGGGTGCGCGGTTAACGGCATCATGAATGCCGTTGAAATCAACGTGGGCAACCTGGCCCTGTGGCTGGCGCACAAGGCCCCCTACACTACCGCCAACGACGCCGGCAACCTGGTGAACTTCACCAACCAGAACGGCTACATCCTGTACTTCTCCGATCATCGCGGCATGCTTCCCGACCCCAATCCCTCGAACGGCGGACAAACTCCGGCGAACGTGATCAGTGGCGAATCAGGGTTGGAGGACGTGGTCAACTCGACCCAGCCCTGGACTTCGACTACGCCCGACGGCGTCCTGGAGCCCACCACTTATTACACTTACTCGCCCGAAGACGTGGATCAAAACGGAAAGCTGGACAACTGGGGCGGCGTGAACATTGGCTATGGCTTTGGCATCAACACCAACACCGTCCCGCCCAATCCTTACCTCGTCACCGCTTGCTCCACCATTGGCGTGTCCAACGCCGTCTCTGGCGCGCGTCATGTTCTGAAGCTGGTGGCGGGCGGCATGAATGCGGGCACCAGCTACCTGCCAGTCCGCCCAGACAACAATCAGGGTGGATTCAGTGTGGCCTCGGAAAATCCGGTCTACGTCGCGGGCAACTACAACAGCGGTCCGTCGGATCCCCTCTGGGGCGGCGGCAGCAACACTACTCCGCACGCCGCAGCGGCCATTCTCGCTGACACGGTCACCGTGCTCTCGAACAACTGGAATGACGGCAACAGCATGGTTCACCCGGACAACTACACGCTCCGCCCCGCCGTTACGACCTACTACCGCATGGCCGTGGCTGCAGGCAAGAACATTCCTTTCCCCAAACCCGCTGGGACGCCGGCGGCGAATAATGACTTTGGCACCGACGGAGGATTGCACAACTTCCTGCGTTATCTCGAAAACTGGGGCGGCCAGAACCTCTTTTACGACGGATCGCTGGTGAGTATGTACTACGCCGAGTACAACACCGGAATCTTCAAGTGCTGCACCGCCGTATACAGCCCGCCTACACGGCATTACGCATTTGATACGCTCTTCCTGAATCCGGCGAATCTGCCTCCGGGCACGCCGATGTTTCAGGACCTGGTCAACCTGAGCTACCACCAGAATTTCACTCCGCAGTAAGACCTGCGACCAGAGGCTTGATCTACCGGCCCGGTTCCGCTGCCGCGGAGCCGGGTCATTTCCTTTCCGCGGGATTCCGCGACGGCAGTATCTTTCGTAATATGGACCTCCACCCGCCCGCACCTTATCCTCTAACTTGCAATACCGCCCCCCGCGAGCACTTCTCTGGAGGACCATTGTCTCCGCGACTCCGACGCCCGCCAGTCGCCGCCCCCCGGGGCCCCGACCCTAACCGCCAGTACTGGGGCATGCTTCTTTTCGAGAGCCTCTCCGCCGGGGTCATGGCTATCTTTGCTGGCTTCGTTGTTGTCACGATCATTGTCGGCTTTTATGTCATCATCATCTGGCCCCTCACTTTTTGGGACCTTGCTAACCTCGGCTTGGAGAAATACCACTCCTGGATCAACCCCATATTGTGGTCGGTCTTTGCCGGCGGTTCCCTCGCCGGATACTGGTGTTTCGGAGGCGCCGCTTTCAAACCCAAGCAAAAGGCCGGCATTCCAAGTACCAGCAGATCAAGGAGATAACCACCCGCCCTGGAGTTAAATGGGTCGGTTCGTGGGCCGGGGTGCTGTGTCTGGAGTAACTTGACCCCCGGTGGGATGGGACGATAGATTGCCCTTTGGGCGTGTTTCTCGGCGCCCGGCCAGGAACAAAATCATGCCGGACTGGACTTCGCTCAAATGGCTGGGGTGGATTAGCTTATACCTGCTCCCGGTAGTGTTTCTGCCATGGGCTCTCTCGCGTGCCTGGGTTCATCAGCACCGCAGCGATCTTCAGCTCCGTCCCAAGTTGCTATTCCAGCGCGGAGAATTAGGGCTTCTTAGTCTGATCCTGGCGAGTTCGGTGATCTGGAATCTTCTGCAGTCTCAATTTATGCCTCACACCATAGCACTCGGCTCGGTCTTAATGGCCTTGGCTGGAACCATGGCGGCGAGCGTGTGGGTCGAGACTTATTGCCGGGAGTCCGGCGAGAAGTCCTGGCATCCGGCGCGGGCCTGGCGAGATTCGCGGAACCTGGCGCTTCTGGTATTCAGCATGGCGGCGGTGATGGAAATTTTGTTGGACCGTTTTGCAAAGGTGGCCGGCCAGTGAGCGCTCCTGCTGTAGCTCGGGCGAAGACGCATGAGCGCATCGTAGTGGTGCGCCTCGCCGATGCCGCCGAAGCGATAGCAGTCCTTTCTTTTGCGTTTGGCCTCCTGCTCGCCCTTTTCCCGGTATCGTTCCCCAAAATGATCGTCAACAGTTGGGAGCATGGCCAGTTGATGCCCGTCATGATGGCATTAGCGTTATTGCTCGACACTTGTCTGTATGTGCGGATCGCGCTGATGCGGTCGGCCAAGCCCGGGATTGTGGCGGCTGCCTGTTTAGGATCGCTCCCGCTTCTGGTGGTTGGGGGGCTCAGTCTTCTTCTGCAAAGTGCGGTGAGTCACACGCTTGCATTAGACAGGCCGAATCTACAGCTACGTGTCGGCGAAGAAATACTGGCCCACACTTACCTGGGATTGATCTCCGCTGTTTTTCTGCCGTTCCTCGTCATCCGTCTTCTGCAACAATTCAAAGCGACTAATTCCTGATCCAGACGATTTCCGCGCAAGTTTTCGGCGCCTTACTCTAACCGCTGCTCTCGACGTTGCTTCCGCAATTGTCTGCACATGTGTTGCAACCGAAGTCACTGATGCTAGCCCTGCCGCAGAACGCATCCTCCTGCCACGCTAGATCTAAAAAACACTGTGCTGATTCGCGGCGAGTTGGGTTATAATCCCGCGACTCTGGGGTCGGCTGCAGTAACTTCCTGGCTTACATCGTGGTTCTTCGGCTCTCGACCCCTGCCCTGGGGAGGGCTCTCATCATGCGCGCTCGCTTTGTCTCTTGCCTCGTTGTGTCCGTTTTTTGCCTGGCTTTCACTCCCGTCATTTTTGCGCAAACGTCATCAGTCGTGGCGGCGGGAAATTCCGCCGTCAGCTTTGAAGAGACTGGCGCCGCCAGCGCCGAAGGTGGAGCTTTCACATCCTCCGTATCTGGCCTGCAGTTTCAATTTCATCAGAGCCGAGCGGCAGTGGATGTGGCGCCTGCTGGAATTTCGCAAGCGAATCCCATTCGTCTGAGTCTCGCTGGAGCGAGCCCGATGCTGAGCCTGTCACCCGAAGGCCGATTGCCGCTGGCTAATCTGCGGTCATGGTCGGCTCTGCGGTATCACAGTGTGTATCCCGGCGTAGATCTCGTGTACTACGGCAATCATGGTCAACTGGAGTACGACTTCGTCGTCGCACCACAAAGAGACCCAGAGCGCATCGTGATGCGCGTCGATAATGTGCAACACGTCGAGATCGCCTCCGATGGCAGATTGAATATCAGTGGCGCCGGCGAAAGCCTGAGCTTTTCCGAGCCCGTGATTTACCAGGTCGCTCAAGACGGTTCGCATGAACTGGTCGCTGGCCGCTACGTTATGAAGGGAGCGGGATTGGTTGGCTTCGACATCCCGAACTGGGACCGCAGCCGCCCGCTCATTATCGATCCGACACTCACCTGGTCGTCCTATGCCGGCAATGCTGGTGACACTTTCTACGCTCATACCATCGATTCCAGTGGCAATCTTTATCTGGTTGGGCGCACCGGCTCATCCATGTTGGTCGAGAAGCTTACTTCCGATGGCACGACTGTGACTTACCGATTTGTCCTGACCGCGACGCCATCCTATAGCGCGCAAGCTGAAGACATACGAGTCGACTCCACAGGCATCGCTTACATTGTGGGGTACTCGGGAGTAAATTTCCCCACCACTTCGAATGCGTTTCTAGGCTCGGTGACTAGCGGGACCCATGCCTTTGTCGCCGTCTTGAACGCGGCAGGAACCGCGCTCACTTATGCTTCCTACCTGGCGGGAAGCAGCGGCACCGACGAGGCGAATGCAGTTGCCGTCGATTCGACAGGCAAGGTCTATGTGACCGGGTACACCTACTCCACTACATTTCCGACGACCACAGGGGTTTATCAGACGCATAACGCCAATGGCAGCCAGACTGCCTTCGTGTCGAAGCTCGATCCCACGAAGTCAGGAGCAGCCTCCCTGCTTTACTCCACTTATATTGGTGGCCCCGTCTACCAATCTTCCGAGAATGCGATCGCCGTCGATGGTTCCGGAAATGCTTACGTCGCGGGAAATGCTGGACAGGATTTTCCGATCACGACGGGTGCCTTTGCCTATGACGGAGAAGGATTGGGGCAAGGCGGTGTTTACGTTACCAAGCTGAACGCGACCGCCACGGCGTTGTCGTACTCGGCCTACCTCGGACCGGGAACGGCGAACGGACTTGCGGTGGATGGATCCGGCGACGTGTACGTGACAGGAACCGTCGGCATCGAAGACTTCCCCACTACCACGGGCGCTTACCAAGTGATCTATCCGGGAGGCTTTGCCACGGAGTTGAATCCAGATGGAAATACCCTGGTCTATGCCACCTTCTTAAGTGGCCCTATGGAACTCGCCACGCCCGTGAGTATCGCGATTGAACCTGGCTGCAGTTCTGCCTGCAACGCGTTCATCACCGGATACACGAGCGAGAATGATCTCTCGCTGACCAGTCCCATTCAGAATTTCAATGCCAGCTTCGTAAATGGTTCCAGCGGCAACGATTTCTTTGTCACCGTATTGAATGGTACGGGGGCGGCAACTGTCTATTCCACCTACATCGGAGGCTCTTCTGACGAAAGCACCGCGGGGGGCCTGCACTCTCCATCCATCGCCGCAAATACTACTGGCGATGCTTTTGTGCTCGGCGAGACCAGTTCGTCGGATTTCCCGGTCACGCTCACTGCCACCCCACAGCGAAGTGAAGTCGCATTCAGAATCGGGGCAGCCGCCGGGGTTATGCCCGTGGTGTACCCCACTACTTTGGCTTTCTCGACGCAGCAACCGGTCGGTGTAGCCAGCGCTGCTATGGTCGTTACTCTGCGTAACATGGGCAGCAACACCATGACCATCACCAGCATCACGCCGTCACCCAGTGATTACTCCGAAACGAACACCTGCGGTTCCAGCCTGGCTGGAGGCGGCGAATGCGCCATCGACGTCACCTTCAATCCCACCACAGCGGCATCGCGTCCCGGCACCCTAACGATCCTTCAAGGCGGCAACTCGACTGTGGTGAACCTGACGGGAACGGGCACGAACTCGCCCTTCCTCACCCTGACGCCGTCGAGTTTGAATTTTGCAGACCAGACAGTAAACACCGCCAGTCCGTACCAGACGGTCACGATCAGTAATACGGCCGCCACTACCTTGACCTTTGGCGGTACACCGTTCACCATCAGCACCAACTTCGCCCAGACCAATAACTGCCCGGCGACGCTCGCGCATAATGCCAGTTGCACCATGAATATTGCGTTTCTGCCTACGCAAAATGGGGCGTTCAGCGGACAGATGTATGTGACCAGCAATTCCAGTGGTTTGGCTACCACCTACGTGAACTTGTCGGGAAACGGGGTGGCTGGCGCTCCGGGGCTGACTTTGAGCTCCGCCGGTCTGGTCTTCGGCCCGCAGGACGAAGGTACCACCAGTCCTTCACAGGGTCTAACCGTCTTTAATACGAGCGATGTTCCGGTAACCATTTTTGGCACTTCGGTTACTGGCACAGCTTATACGGACTACGCCGCAAGCGGCTGCATTGCGACCGTGTATCCCGGAGGATCCTGCAGCGTAAGGGTCAATTTCAGCCCGACCGCAACAGGATCGCGAGCGGCAACCGTAAACCTGGCGGACAGCACCACGGCACGCAGCCACAGCTTTACCGTCACCGGCACCGGCGTGGCGCCTACTCTCACTCTGTCGATCAACCCAACGGCCGTGACCTTCGCCGATCTGGCCGTGGGAGCGACGAGTACTCCCGCCCTTCTTGTCCAGGTCACCAATACCGGTAACGCTATCGTGCCTATTGATCGCGTGTCTACCACCGGCGACTTCCGCATATCCAATACCAGTTGTGTGACCAACCTGAGAGTCGGATCCACTTGTAGCATCTACGTGGAATTTACTCCGACCGCCGCTGGAGCGCGCACGGGCAAGATCATCATCGAAGATGCCGCCAGTGGGAACCCGCAAAGCGTCGCTCTTTCCGGGAACGGCGTCGTCGACGCAGCGGCAGCGACTGCCTCGCCTGACGGCTACAGCTTCGGCAACCAGGCACAAGGCACCACTTCCGCCAGTTCACCAACCGTTTATCTGACCAATATTGGCAACCTGCCCTTCGACGCATCGAAAGTGTCCATCACTGGCGCCAACGCCGGTGATTTCCAGATTTCCTACAACGGGTGTTCCGGAGATTTCCTGATCCCCGGCCGTAATTGCGGTGTGACGACCACGTTTGCTCCTACGGCTACCGGCGCTCGCACTGCCGCGCTTACCTTTACCAACGCGGCCGGCACGCAGACAGCGACCCTTAGCGGAACCGCGGTGGCCTCGACCTTCGCGCTGGGAATCACTCCCACCACCTTGACCTACCAACCGCAACAGAAAGGTGTCGCCAGCCCAACCCAGACGGTCTGGCTCAATAACACGGGAAGCGCTCCGGTTAGCGTTACCACCATCGTTACGGGCAGCACCGACTACCAGACATCCGGATGTGCCAGCACTACCATCCAGCCCAATACTTCCTGTGCCGTCAATGTCTACTTGCAGCCCACGGTGACCACCACCGATAACTCGACCTTGACCATCACCAGCAATGCCACAGGCAGTCCGCAAGTCGTTACCCTGAATGGCAGCGGTGCAACAGCGCCGCCGGCGGTGCAGTTGTCTCCCCCTGGTCTCTCCTTCAGCATGCAGGTAGTATCCACCACCAGCAACAGCCAGTCAGTGGGGCTGGTGAACACCACAGCTTCGAGCGTGACGGGGATTGCGGTGGCCGCCCCCTCCGGCACCAACGCCTCCGATTTCACGATTAGCAGTAACAACTGCACTGCGACGCTGGCTGCCGGGGCCGGATGCAGCTTTTTTGTCACCTTCAAACCTGGGGCAACCGGCGCCCGGAGCGCTGCGATCAACATTACGGACAGCGCGGGTACGCAGACCGTGACGCTGGCCGGCTACGGTGTTGCATCCTTCACTTCGGCGTTGCTGGTGGACACTGCCCTCACCTTCCCCAGCGAAACCGTCGGCTTCCCCAGCCCGACACAGTACATTACGTTCCAAAACACCGGCAACACGCCCTTCCCCATCTCGAGCGTAGTGCTGGGTGGAACCAATGCCGGCGACTTTGCCATCAGTTCGGGTTGCCCGATTACGCCCACCCAATTCAATCCCTTTGCGAGTTGCAACACCGGTGTAACGTTCACGCCCACCGCAGCGGGAACGCGAACCGCCACGGTCACGATTACGTACTCCGGCGCTGCCGGCAGCCCCGTAACGGCCACGCTTACGGGCATGGGAGTAACCGCGGCACAGGCTCTGGAAATCGGTCCCGCCAGCGTCACGTTCCCGCCGCAGGTGATAGCCACACAAAGTCCCATCAGCCCCAACGTGCTGGTCACCAATACGGGTACCTCGCCGGTGGCCATCAGTTCCATTGCGCTGGGCGGCACCAATGCGGGGGACTTTACCATCAGCAACAGTTGCCCCACCTCACCCAGCACTCTGCAGCAGGGGCCGCTCAATAACACCTGCCAAGTCAGCGTAAACTTCACGCCCACGGCAGCAGGCGCGCGCTCGGCTACGCTGACCATCACGCATAGCGCACCCGGTAGTCCCAAGGTAATCACCGTGTCCGGTACAGGAGTCGCGCAGACCAAGACTCTGGCGGTTACCCCCACCACCCTGGTCTTCGGGCCTCAGGTAACCGGAACCACGAGTCCCCAGCAGAGCATAACCGTCACCAATACGGGTAACTTCAACGTCACCTTCACCAATGTCACGATCAGTACCAACTATGCCCTTTCCAACGGTTGCACGGGCCAGCTTTACCCGGGTGGTTCCTGCACCATCGGCGTGACCTTCACGCCGACGTCTGCGGTCACGAAGACCGGGACCGTAACCATCACCAGTAACGCCACCGGCCCCGCTCCGAAGGTATCCTTGTCGGGCACGGGCATCGCGACCACTGCGGACATTCAACTTTCGCAAACCGCGGTGGCGTTCGACGCGCAGACCGTGAGCACGCAAAGTCCAACTCCACAGCTTGTTTATTACTACAACCAGGGAAACACGACCGTGACCATCAACACCATCGCGCTAGGCGGTACCAACCCAGGGGACTTCTCCACGAGCGGCAGCAGTTGTTCGGCTGGTGGACAGGTCAGCGCGCAGTCCTACTGCAACTTCCGCATTAACTTCACACCGTCGGCAGCGGGAACGCGCAGCGCGATCCTCACGATTACAGACACAGATCCTGGCAGCCCTCGCACCATCACCCTCTCCGGCATAGGAATCAGCAGCGCCGTGTCGGAGGTCGCCCTCACCCCGGCCAGCCTGACGTTCGCATCCCAATCCGAGGGTACAACCAGTGCTCCGCAAAACATTAACCTCACCAACAGCGGCACGGCGAGTCTCACCATCACGAACATCGCCCTTACCGGCACGGACCCGGGAGACTACGCGCAAACCAACAACTGCCCCATCTCGCCCGCGACGCTGGCCGCCGGGTTCAGCTGCAATATTGCCGTGACGTTCTCGCCCCTTGGATCCGGAGCACGTCCCGCCGCCGTGACCGTGACCGATAACGCGAGTGGAAGTCCGCACTCCGCGACCCTCACCGGTACTGGCCTGGCGGGAGTCGCGACGATAACACCTGCTAGCCTGGCGTTTCCGAATGTGCCGCTGGGCACCGCGAGTGCTCCACAGGTGATTACTGTAAAGAGTACCGGAACCGCACCGCTGGTCTTCACCAACGTTGCCATCACGGGTACAGTGTCCTCGGACTTCTCGGAGATGACGACCTGCACCGGGAGTCTCGCCAAGAATGCCACCTGCACCATTACGGTGACTTTCACTCCAACAACCATCGAATCCCAGGCGGGAACCGTGACCATCACCGATAATGCCGCCAATAGCCCGCAAACGGTACCGATCACAGCAAACGGGGCTGAGGCCGCAGTGGACATCTCGCCGTCGTCATTGACGTTCCCCAGCCAAACTGTTGGGACGACCAGTGCGCCGAAGACGATTACCCTGGAGAACTACGGCGATGCGACTCTGACGCTGGGCAGTGTCGCCACTGTCGGTCCCTTCGTCGTCTCCGCCAACACGTGCGGGACATCGCTTGCGGCAGGATCGATTTGCACGATCTCCGTGGAATTCAAACCCCTCCAAACCGGAGCAGCCAACGGAGACTTGGTCCTAACCGACAACGCGGGAGATTCTCCTCAGATGATCGTGTTGACCGGGACCGGAACTTAAGAACACGAACTGACCAGTGCCCGTGTGCGGTTACGCACACGGGCGCACCCGATGCCCTGCAGGGATCGCGTGATTGACTTCGCGCTCAGATGCCGTGGCGGCTGCGTCGCGCCAGTTCTCCGAGCGTGGCGTTGGTCTGTGGCCGATAACCTTTCAGCGGCAGGATGCGCTCGTGGACTGCATCCAGCAGCCACTCCGGTTGCGGGAAGAACATGGCTTCCAGTTCCGGAGCCGGCGTGATCCAGTTGCGCGAACCGACCACGACCGGCGGCGCGTCCAGATCGTCAAAGCAGAGCTGGGTGAGATTCGTCGCCACCGTTTGCAGCACGGAACCACGTTCCACCGCATCACTGGCGAGCGCGGCCATAGTACGCCAAGTATACGTCCATCAGAAGGCGGGGCAACGGGCGGCCTTACGAAGTGAGGCTCCCCAAAACCCGTCAGCGAAGCCCCTTGGAAGGTGGATCGACTTGTGTAGGAATGCTGTTTACCACGCGGCTGCTAAGAAAACTACTACAACCCCTCATAGGGACGTGAGCAAATCACGGGTGCGCACACCTAGTGCCGTGGCTATCCGTACGATATTCTCCAAACTGATGTTGCGCTCTCCGCGTTCAACACTCCCCATGTACGTTCGATGGACTCCCGCTTCATCAGCCAGAGCCTCCTGAGAAATCCCTTTCGCTAAGCGAAGCTCTCGAATCCGCTTACCAACCAACTTCTTGGGGTCGTTTTGCACGCCCTAATATTGCGTATTGACTACTTTAAGTCTACAGACTTAAAGTAGCCAGTCTTTAGGTATTCACCAATGCGAGGCATAACGATGACGAAAACCCAAGAACGACTGGGATTCTTTAATGCAAGACTTGAGCAGAGGATGAGTGAGGCGGGTGTCTCTCGCCTTGAGCTTGCGACAAAAACGGGCAGCACGTACGAACACATTAGGAAGTTGATCGTGGGCCAGTGTCTGCCCTCGCAACCGATGCTGGAAAGACTCTGCGCGGCGCTTGAGCTAAACAAGAAAGAGATGAGCAGGCGAGTGCTGAAAGACAAAATGATTTTTCGGTACGGTAATGCGATATGGCAAACTGCCGGAATCGACGCAAGAATCGCTCCCTGCTACATCTTGCTTCCTCTGCTTAGCCGTAGCGAGCGGGAGTTTTTCATTTTCCAACTCAAGGCGATAGCAGAGGCGAAGCGGAACCGAGCGGAAACGTGTGGCGGGAGAAGAAAATAGTACGCAAAAAAATAGCAGGAGAGCCAGAATCAGTACGTGGCAGGTGGATCAACGCGGAGGATCAGTACGTGCGGTTGGCTCATTGTTTGTGGAGGGGATCAGTACGTCTTGGAGGGAATCAGTACGTGCCGAAGGGATCAGTAGGTGGGGAAGTTAGTAGGTGGAGACTGCAAGTGATTGATTCTAAAGAGTGGTGAGCGCGGAAGGAATCGAACCTTCAACCTACTGATTAAGAGTAGGCGAGTCTGATAGGGTCCTTCACGTCTTAGCATCTTTAAGAGTCAACAACTTACCGACAATCAAGCCCGCACGGAAGCAATCGAGTCCGGTATTGAAACGAAGCGAGTTAGCGCATATGGGATCGAAGCGCACGGCACACTTACGGCACACCTTTCGGGCTGACTCAAGCCGCTCTGGACAACTGATTGATGGTCATCACCCAAGATTTACCGCGGCTAAAATTCGACTCAACGTCTGTGAATCGGAGCAATCATGATCTCTCCGACTGCCAAAACTCCAATGGCACGAGTAGTTCCGCGCGATTTGTTTCTTCAAATAACTCACTTCCAGCAGCTCACTCGTTCTGCGCGTTTCTGGAAAGCCCCGGAAAGCGAGTGATTACGCGCGCGGAGCAGTACCCTGCGGCCCTCCGGCGCGCGCGTGTACACGAGTTCGGCCGCTCCGACAAGACGGCTCCAGCGTTGTGTAAACATCTCAGCAACTTCTTTCTTCCGCGCTAACGCATCTGGAACCGCGAAATAGTCCTCTCGGAAAACTCTCCAAATCTTCCGTCGTGCGAGCAGGTATCGCGGGTTTTCGATTGGGCTCAATATCTCCCGTAAAGCGCGAAGAAATGTTGCCTGTTCCTGGCCTGTGCCGCCCCCTATCCAGCAAAAGACGGTCCCGTCGCCATTCCTATCGGCATAGACTCGAAACACGCCGGCGTGCTGGTCAATGGAGCCCTCGTACTCCAGGGCTTCGAGAACCGCACGCCCGATCTGCTTGATGCTTCGCTCGGGAGTGCCGTGCCGAATCAAGCGCCACAACGCAATCAGGCTCCAAGGCAGACTCACAATTGCAGCAATTCCCAGCAACAATGCGGCAAAGGTCCAAAAGTCCTGAGTGGTCCGAACTCGACCCAACATCCGCCCAAAATATTCGAGGATCGCGACAACAACATAGGCGGCTTGGATCAGGAGGGCCGCGATAGTATTTGCAAGAACGAACCCGCGAGGCAATAACTCGTCCGGCGCCTTCAACCCGTCCGTCATCTGCTTAATGGAACCTGCACCCAGCGCATCCTGCCACTGCTGGCGAAGGCCTGCGCGGTCGAGAGCACGCTTGCAAGTCTGAACATTGATCTGGGCTATCTGATCGCGGCTGAAGGGCGGATGTCCGAATCCCAATCGCTCGGTTCCGTTCTCGATCACTGGCGCGGCAGAATTCACACCGGCGAATGCGGAGCAGCGCCGAACCAGAAGTTCATAGTCGTCACCTGGACCAAATAGACCCGACTCGACACAAACGAGATGCCAGATATTGGCCGTTTTCTGTGGCTGAGCTGAGTCCACTCGGATCGAGCGCCCTCTCATCTGGTTCGAGAGAACAAAGGAGCCGACAAAGCTGGCAAGCACCAGCGTGTTGATGCATGGCGCGTCCCAGCCTTCCCCCAGCAAGGATTTCGTTCCCACTAGCACGGTTATTCCGCCCTGCTGGAAAACCGATGTGATCAAGCGAACTGAGCCGCGATAGTATTCTCCGCGTATTTCGACGCTCGAATAATCTGGATCGTGGCTTAGCGGAGAGATCGAGAGGTCTCGCGGTTCAATTCCCAATCCTGTCGCGGCCTGCCTAAGGATTGGCTCCGCGCTGCTGGGAATGATCACCAGCGACCCGCTTAGAACACCCACACGAATATCGGACAAGGCGGCTCGGCGCAGATATTCAAATATCGGAACGATGCCAATGTCTTCGCAGACTGCAACCTCGCCTGTGGATTTCGGCATCTCTGCCTTGCGAATAAAGTCTGTGAGAATGACGCACCGCAATTCGGGGCCCTGACTGGACGATTCAAGCCGCACGATCTCCTCAATAGATTTCAGTTTGGTGATCGATGTGGTTAGCAGCTTTAGATGGTCTGACGGATCGCGGAGCTTTACCCTTCGCCGTTCAATCGCGCCGATCTCCAGCAGTTCACGCCGGAGCAACTTGAGAATTTGTTCGCTCGGCTGGAAACTCTCGACATCTGAGTACAAGCAATGCGAGAGCAGCACCTCCAGCCATTCGAGTTCTAACGCAGGAACTTGTCTGTGAGACAGGCCCAGCGTTTTCAATACAGGGTGTGGAATTTCCCTTCCAGCGGCATGCAGAAAGACGACCATACTGGAGAGGTATTCAGGGTCTTCAAGAATCTCTTCCGTGTGCTCGTCGGGCGTCGCAATCCACGGGTGGGTAAGGATCGCATCTTTGAATCCCTCGTTTGACCGGAGCCGCTCAACAAACGAGTCTACGGCAGTGCGGAAATCCGAGATGACCTTCTGCTCTTTCTCAGTAGGCGTGCTGAAGTAGACGTAATCCTGATGCGGGCAGAGATCACCTTCGAGCACCAATTCGGGGACCGAAACCTCCGCATCGATTGGTCCGCAAAGCTCTTCGTATCGCTGCCATTCGAACGGAGAAACATCGTAGGGTGGCGTTGCCGTCAGAGCAATTATCGTTGGCTTGTCGAGTTGCGCCGCAACGGAACTCAACGTTTTCCACCACTCGGCGCGGAGATGGTGTGCCTCGTCGAGGACAAGAGCTCCAAACCTTGCTTCGGTGAACGCGTCGGGAAGCGGGATGTGCCCTTGAGCGCCGTGGTTGGCATCGGTGCCGTTGTTCAGTGGCTCGAACACGTGATTCTTAGAGTCACCGTTCTCCTCTGCTTCAATAGGCTGCGCTTGCTCCTCCGGTTCACCCGAGCAGAGCGCGTGCAATGCCTGATAGGTCGCAACTGTCAGAAACGCTGGACTCCTCAGTTCTGTGGAAACCCACGTGGGTCTGCCGCTGCCCGGAGGCAGGAAGAGATCGACAAGACGATCAACCCACTGATCCCGAATAGTGATCGTCGGTGCCAGCACCAAGGTGGGCTGATTCACCCGCCTTATCACTTCGAGACCCAGAACTGTCTTGCCCGATCCCGGCGCTGCTACCAAATGCAACCGTCGGTTTTGCAGGTACCCGTCAAGGTGACTCAATAGACGTGATTGATAGGCGCGCCACGTCTTTCGGAACGTCATTACGTCCGGAAGACTTTCCCTTTGCGTGTTAGGCGATGCCAATGGCATGAACTGCTGAATTATATGGTTGCCGGCAGTTCATAGCTACTGTGGGGTTTGAAACGCACCGTTCAGCGTAACGTGACGTTCCAACAGGAATCAATTATTGGGCACGCGGTCGCGACAAGAGATCGATTCGCCCGCGCTCAAGAAGCAGCTTGTATCCGGCCCATCCCGCCAGGCTCATTGTGAATACAACTGCGATGGCAACAGCTTGCACCAGAAATGTAGGTACGATGAACATCATGAACGTCGCAACCAGCATGATGATAAGGAGGACCAACGCGAAGCCAAAAAACAGAATTGTTTGCCAGTTGATCTGCCTTGTGTCGTTTGATCCGGAGGAGAAATGCCCAGCGACGATGACCGGCTGAAGAGCCATCAGTATGAGAACGACAACTAAACCTATTGAGCTGCCATACTCGAACGAGTAACCAAGGCGATGAGCTAAGCCCGCGGCATAAATGATCGCGAGGGGCGCCCAGGTCGACGCGCGTATCAGATTCGTCTTTAGCATTACGCGCGAGATCTCCCCATAGCCGATGGGGAAACAGGCATATGCAGGAAGAATGAAACCGGACGCAAAGGGGCCCTTGAAGCCGGGCCATGAGCCGCCTAGGATCGGAGCACTCATAAAGCCAGCAACGACCATTGGCAGGAAGAAAAGCCAGGACGGTAGTGACGGCGTAGCCAAAGTGAGAGCCACACCCGCCCCCGTCACTATCGCCGCAGTCCGCCATTTCTTAGACCAAGTACCAAGATCATCCACCAGCATGAACTCCGCAACCACTTTCTGTCTGTCGGTCAGCGACGCCGCGACTATTCGCTCGATCCATCCCAAGCGAGTCCAATCAGGACCTTTCAATTCACGAACCAACGGAATGTCCGCCGGCCACGGTTGCCCAGTTCCACTTGGTTCTGCCATTGGCGGCTGTTCCTGATCGTCACCTGAAGCTGGAACAAAGACCGCGTCGAACGCGCTGTCAGGCGATGCAAATTCGGACGCCAGTCGGAATCGAAGCCTACGCAGCGCAAGAGGCAGAGCCGCCGACAGGATGAAGGCCGGAATGAACCAAAAACTTTCGGCGCTGTCCGCAGTACCGACCATAGCGGCAAAGCCATGGGCGACCCATCCAGCGGGTGTAATCAGCGCGGCAGACCAAAGGAACCGCAGAGCGTCCTCTGGCAGATACAGGCATACAATCATCAAGCCGTAAAACGGAAAAATCGCTGAGCTCCGAATCCACTTCGGCCTATAGGCGAGCACTGCCGTTCCGATGCAAAGTCCGGAGAGCGTTTGAAGCACCGCTGCAACCAGTATGGCCCCCAAATCATTCCAGAGATTTCCGTAAACAATCGCATATGCACTATAGGCCAATACAAAGACTGCAAAAGCACCTACCCAGGATCGGAAGAAACCACGCGACTCGTGTCGCAGATACTCATCATCGAGTACAGGCAAGGCAATGAGTACAGCGCGGTCGTAGCCGCGAAGTACGCGCGCGTAGTAGTTTGCGCAGCGAAACAGCGTAGTCCCAGACGCGTATAGCGCGACAACGCACAACAACGCGAGGGCTCTGCCGGAGCGCACAGCAACAAGAAACAAGATCGCGAGGATGTAAACAGATCCGAGAGCCGCTCGGAAGTTTCGATTTCGCCTCCACCATCGCATTCGGTGCTGTCGATACTCTTTCCAGAGCAAAGGCGATTCGCGCAGTTCTCTGCGCGCTTGCGCTCGGACTCTACGCTCGACAGCCGGCGCGCTTAGTTTCACTGTGGGGTACTCCGTAGTTGTTGAAATAATTGCTCAAGCACGCTGCCCCCATCATGACCCGACGTAGCCCCCTGAAGCTCGCCCAGAGGAGCGTAGTAGCGAACCTGGCCACGCTCTATTATCAGCAGCCGGTCGGAGAGAGTTTCGGCGATGTCGAGTATCTGAGTTGAATAGACGACTGTGTTTCCCCGAGCTGCTGCCGCTCTCGCCTCGCGCTTCAAGAATGTGATTCCATTTGGGTCCATGCCCGATGCAAACGGTTCGTCGAGCAACAGAAGCTCCGCATTAACTGCCAAAAGAGCGGCCAGTGCGGCCTTGTACGCTTGACCGCGTGAGAGTTTGGACATCGGCGTGTCGATCAAGGGCAGCAGATCGAAGCCCCTCAAGAGCTCTAACACACGTGGTTCGACAGCCGAATTGTCTGCGTCATATAGCCGCAGGACCATCCCAATATGACGCAGAACAGTATGGTGCGGAAAGGCAATTGGGAAATCCGGAAGGAATGCGATCCTTCGGCGTAGGTTCATACTTCCACGGGTGAACCTCTCACCGTCGTACAAGATGGTCCCAGAGGCAGTAACTACGCCGCTGAAGCAGCGAAGCAGCGTTGTTTTTCCCGCTCCGTTGACGCCCAGGACTGCCAATATCTGTCCGGGTTCGATCGTGAACGTGACACTGTCCAGCGCGCGCACTCCGCCGTACCGCTTTGAAAGCGACTCGACTGATATTCTCATATAGACGCCGAATCTAACGTGTCTGGGCGAGAACTGCAACCTAGACGCCGGGATGGAAGTCGGGCGACCGCCAGCAAAGATAGATTGGATTGCTGTTCGCAACAAGCCATGTACGTTTTCTTTCAGTTGGCCTATGGGTAGCACCTTAAGGTTGGGCAACGGTAGCGCTGCCTATTCCCACGGCAGCCTGTTTCGTTTGATGCGCTTCGATCGCTGCAGTAATGCGATCAAGAAGTCCCGCGAACCCGGTGAAATCAACCTTCGAGGCGTTTTCGCGGATGTATACCGAGAGGATGTGCTTTCCGAAATAAGCCACTGTGTCCTCGTTGCTATTAGCATTAAAGATCTTTCCACCAAGCTTCAGATTCTTAATCTCGTCCGTGAAGCAATCCTCTATCGCTGACTTTGTGGCTCCGGCCTTTAGCGGCGTGGGTACCACGTACAAATTTCCTGCAACATGAACGTAGGCGTCGGACCGGGGTGCCTTTATCTTGGCGAGTTTCCGTATCGTATTGTAGATTTCACGGCTCCGGAATCATTGTCCACAATGAGGACCACCGCGGCCTGCATGCCTGGAGCTTTGAACTTCTGAATCTCGCTGACGTATTGCTCGATGAATGCCTTCAGGTACGAAGCCCCGCCTTCTAGCTGCAAAACGCGCCCCGTACTCGTTTTTACCGTCTTCAATATGCGAATGTTCAGCGTGATTTTCTTATTTGCAGCCACAGTGGCGAGTTTTGGATAATAAGCGGCCAGACTCCTAATCGCATGAAGGAGGTAAACATTATCGGTCTTTCCTTCGCAAACGATAACCGGCAACGGGGCGGCATAGAAATCCTTAAACATCAGGAATCGCCGATACAGCTTTTCCTTGGATCGCAGCGCGATCTTGGCCTCACGAGGGTCCGCCTTAGATTGAATTTTGAAATTGTGATAGTCCACTGCGTCGATGTGACCGAATATTCCATGCAGTTGAGCCAGTGTCCCTTCCACGGCCGTCGGCGTTACAACACCGTTGGTATCAGGAATCGTTCTAACGTGCTGGAAAGTGCCCGTCTTGAACAGTTCGTGCGCCAACGCACGGGCCCTTCGGCGATATTCCGTTCGTATGTTGACCTTCCTGTTTACCACCAGACCTGTAACGGCCTGCCGGGATCCCCGGTACTGCATCCGCGTCTTCTTTGGATTGATGCTGAAGCCGGTATGCGCCACGATGTTCTGCAAACCGCTGCCGACCTCCCATGTGTGTGCCTGCCCGGCCATCCTTCTGGCTATGCTCAATGGGAAGTCGGGCTTACTTGTCGAAAACGTGATGTCGTCAGCGTATCGCGAGTATGTGCAGCCATTGCTCGCAGCGAGTTTGCATAGGTGAATATCCAGCACATGGCCGATGAGATTTGAAATGACCGGAGAGCACGGACTGCCTTGCGGCAAAGCGTTTTCATGACACGCTATTTGTGCCAGTATCGTCGCCACTTTCGGATTCAACATGAAGTTGGCGTCCCTGATGAAAAACCCGCGCACGCGGCCAAAATTAATTGTGCCGAAGAAGTCGTTAAGGTCAATATTGAATACGTAGCGTCTTTGTCGATGCTTTACGGCATTAGTGATGATTGAGCAGTCCCGCTTGAAACCGTGTGCCAACTGGTCCTTCCATTTTTTACCTTCGTTGATTTCCTCGACACAATTTTGCAGGAGGTCCGACAGGTTGCGCTGCAAAAGCCTTAGCTCGGGAGAAGGGGCATTTATCGTGCGAACGCCGCCGTCACGCTTGGCCATGTTGAAAGAGGTGTACCTCGTTGGCAGAGGCTTCTTGTAAAGGATATAGGAGAGAGCCTTCGGCTGGAATTGCAGGAGCGTCGCAACCTGATGTAGCGACAATGCCGCTCTGAGCGCCTGAAGTTGCGACATATCACTTGCTTAGACAAATGCCTACAGTCACTCTTACGCGATAGCTATAGTGCGATGGCAAATCGAGTAGCGTCGAGCGATGTGCCAGCAAAGCAACTGACATTGTTGTCACGTGCCACGATACGCGGCAAAAGATCTGACTGTAGGCGGAGAAAAGTCTAACATAGATAAAACCGTAAGGTTGCAGCCTGATGGCTACTGTTGAAGTGTATTCACGAATACCACGCCACGATCATGGAGTGCGATAGCGAGGATACCGGGACTGACTTCCCGAATCCGCTTGACGTATGTCGGGCTTAGCATTGGCATCCGAACGACAGACCAATGGTTCCCTTCATCGAACGACACGTACAGCTGATCCCCTGCTGTCCAGATTCTTCCTGCGCTATCGCGGGCAATGGTCTTAAATTCCTGGGTCGCATTTGGAGCAGAAATGACCTGCCGTTCACCGCTTTCAGGATTGAATCTGACGAGCCCTGACGCCGTCGCAGCGAGCAGATAACCGTCGCGATCTGCGATCGCGTCGAATATCCCGCCGGGCGCCGGTCCTTTCGCCGTTGTGAGCGGTCGAAGATCGTAGCCTTTCTCCGATCTAGTCAAGCTAAGCAGATCGCCAAGCTCAGCATCGAGGAAAACCGCTCTCGCGCCGCGTTCGATTAGCGGGATGTAGCTCCGAGCTTTCAATAACCTGCGTCGGTCTGTATCGGAACCGGAATGATTACCCGCTGATTCCCATTCCTTCCCAGTCCATCGGCGAAGTCCATCGTCGGATACCTCCAGCATCGTGCCGTCAGATGTTCCCAAAATAGAGCTGCCGTAGAAGCTGCTTTCGTCAGTCCACGTCTGTAGTACAGCACCTTTTAGCTGGTCGCCAACTTTGAGGAACCCGCGCTCCCCAGGGGTACTGTTGGTACCGAAATAGGCCACGATACCGTGATCGTCAAGAATTGGCTCCGCGAAGCTCCAAGACGCGTATGTGTATGTGTCGGATGGTCGTTCGTCGGGAACGAATCGAAGTCGCTGCCACCCATCGTCATCAAGTCGCCAGCCAGTGTGTGAGTCGTCGTCGTTCAAGAAAACGATACCTATGGAAGTGGTCCAGACTTCGATTATCGAAGACTCAATCTGACCCCGTACTTGGACGTGCTCAATTTTCCCATTCGCGAGCCGCGCCAGGCCGTCGCGAGCCGATACAGCAAACAAGTCGGGGTGATCCGCGCTAGTTGCAAGCACTCGCCGAATAGTCGGAGTGTTACCGACCGAGTAGTTCCTACCCCCTGACCATCGTCCTCCGAAGTCTGCGACTTTTTCCCATTTAGCGAAGTCGCGATCACAACGGTAAACATCGTGCGCGGACAACACCCAAAACCCGTCGCTAACGTTATCTTCAATGACGAGGTCGACTGCGCCCCGTGGTGCCCCCTCAAGCTCTGCTGGCCGCCCAGCCTTCGCTTGGTCGAGAACGCCCTTTGTAGTCCCTGGGCGCTCTGTTTTGGGACGGTTTGTAAACTCACGAAGGTAAAGAGCGGATTTCTTGCTAACGTCTGCGATGAACCCAGACTCCATCCCCATATGTGACATGCCGCCATACGCCAGCACACGACCGCCTCGTGCCTTTAAGAAGCCGAGGACTCCCGAGCCGGTGTCAAAACTGTGAATGTTTCCGGTACGAAGTTCCATGTACGAATATTGCCCGCCCCATTCACCTTTATCCGCCCCCATCCACAGTCGGCCAGAATCGTCCAGCATAAAGGCGGTCGGCGTGGCGAAGCTCCCTTGCTTAAAAGGAATGTATTTGGAGGTCCCTCCAGCGGAGATCAGAACCCTGAGAGGATTTATTACTTGCCGTTCAATCCGCGCGGATCGTGTCTCATATGCCTTAAACGGTTCGCCTGGCCACGGCATTACATCTGCGCGAGCATCGATGACAGCCACAATTGAATGAGCCTTTCCAATTGTCTTACCACTGCTAAGCCAAACTACTCGGCCGGCAGCTTTTGTCACAAGGGCTAGAGTGAATGTGTCCGACGTCAGTTCGTATATCTGACCGTCTTCTGCCCCGATCAGTAGCTTGCCAGAGTCCCCATGGGCGACTGCGATCCCTCGGCCCGGAACTACCTGGTGTGCGGTAATCGCGAGCGTCTCTGCATCGAAGCGAACCAGATTGCCCGATTCAGTTAAGGCCACAAGATCACGCCCCACAAGCTCAGCGTCTTTCAGCGCGTTGTGGTCAAAGTGATATGACCATTGAACCGTCCCAAGGCGTTCAGTGTGTGTGGAACCGGTGACTGGGCCGTCGCTCCGAGCGTCACTCGCTTCGCTCTGCTGACCCGAAGCCCAGGCACCTGAAATGGTGACGGCTGCAATGATCAGTAACGCAGCGATGTATCGCGGCATGACCAAAACTGTACGCGGAACTCGCGATTTGTTCCAGAAAAACTCGATAGCAAGCGAGAACAAGCCATTTGACTCATTGAACACGGTGATCGGAAACGCGGGTTACAACAGCTACGGTTCCTTCCCTGTCTACGTGAAGACCGCAACCATGATGGCAAGCGTGTCTGGATAGGATTTTGCCGGGACGTGTAGGTGTGATCGTAAGGCTTTCTCTAAATCGTACAATGGAGAAGAAATCCGTGAAGAAACTAAGGAGGCACGATGAAGCGAGGTAAATGCGAGCTTTGCCGTGCCGTCGCCGATCTGCACGATAGCCATTACTTGCCCAAGAGTGGGTATAAGAAGATGCGTGCGAGCGACGTGAAGAATCCAAATCCGGTCCTCCTTTCGGGTGGTAAGGCTAAACAAAGCTCACTGCAGGTCCGGGACTACAAATTTTGCGGTACCTGCGAGGAGCGGTTCAATAAGGGCGGCGAGGCGTGGATTCTGAACAAGATTTCCCAGAACTACGGTGATCCGTTCCGGCTTCACACCTTATTGAATTCGAAGGCGCCGATAGCGAGTGGCAATGATCTCTTGTTCCCCCAAGCGAGCATTCCAGAAGTGGACATCGCGAAGCTCGTCTATTTTGCGTTGAGCATCTTCTGGCGTGGGACCCGGCGTTGGAGCGCAGTCGAAGGGGGATAGCCTCCGAAACTGTATCTTGGCCGGCAGGAGAAGGTGATCCGCGCCTTCTTGCTCGGACGAGGCAAACTGCCAGAGGATGTCGTTGTCACCGTGGCGGTGTGGCCGTACAAGAAGGTCTATCCGATGGCGCTGATGCCCCGTGCCGATGCCGGGACTGGCTACCGGAGCTACTGGTTCTATTTCTTTGGCTTCATATTCCTGCTCGCGCTCGGGAGGAAGATTCCCGCGCAACAGCGGCGGACCTGCTCGTATCACTCTCCGGAGAACTTCCTGACGCTAAGTCTGGGACTGGGAAGTCTGGTCAAGGAGACCATCAGCACAGAACTTCTCTCGCTGGATCGTTCGAAGATCGAAAGCATGTTCAAGGAAATTCAGGCGATCCGTTCCAAGATGCCATCCAAGGAATCGGCGAGATTGACATAACGTTCATAATAATGTACATTAAAGCTGCTAGTGAACATTAGTCTGGACATTACATATGAGGACCAGTCGATCATCCGTCGTAATGCCTCTCCCGGTAAGGCATGCCCTGCGCAAGCTCGGGCACGATATCCGTGACGCCCGGCGGCGGCGGCGCATCCCGGCGGCCATCGCGGCGCAGCGTGCCTCGATCAGCCGCACGACCCTCGTCAAGGTTGAAAAGGGCGATCCCAGCGTCGCGATCGGGATCTACGCCACTGTCCTTTTTGTGCTGGGCATGGCGGACCGTCTAGGCGATCTCGCCGCCCCGAAGAACGATCCCGTAGGCCTGCAGCTCGAAGAGGAAAACCTGCCGCAACGTATTCGCGTGGCGCGCAGACCGAAACGCACGAAAGACAAGTGATGGACAGAGAGGCTCTCGTATACGTCGATCTCGACGGCGTCCCGCACCTGATGGGACGTCTGTGGGCTCGTACGCGCAAGAACAAGGAAAGCGCCACCTTCGAATACGACAAGACATGGCTGGAAAATCCCTCGCGATTCTCTCTGGAGCCAGCCCTGCAGGTTGGTCCTGGTCCGTTTCATACGCCGGCAGACACGCCCATGTTCGGCGCCATCGGCGACTCCGCACCCGACCGTTGGGGACGGGCGCTCATGCGCCGCATGGAACGCAGGCGCGCGGACCGCGAGGGTGGGACGCCGCGCACGCTTCAGGAAATCGACTTCCTGCTCCTGGTGGACGACGAGGCCCGTCAGGGCGCGCTGCGCTTTGCAGAAAAAGAAGGCGGACCCTTCCTGCGCGAGGAGGGCGTCAAGCGCATCCCCCCGCTGATCGAGCTCCCGAAACTGCTCTCCGCGGCCGAACATGTGATGGAAGAGAAAGACACCGAGGAGGAACTGCGCATGCTGTTTGCGCCCGGCTCCTCTCTTGGCGGCGCGAGGCCCAAGGCTTCCGTCAGGGAAAAGGATGGCCATCTCGCCATCGCGAAATTCCCACGGAAGGACGATGAAATCAACACGGTGGTCTGGGAAGCGGTCGCACTGTCCCTCGCGCACAAATCTGGTATTCCCGTCCCCCAATCCCGTGTGGAAAACATCGCCGGCAAGCCTGTGCTCCTCCTGCGACGCTTCGACCGCGAAGGCGAACGGCGTATCCCGTTCCTCTCCGCGATGAGCATGCTCGGATCGAAAGACAGAGAAACCCGAAGCTATCTGGAAATTGTTGATGCGCTGCGCCAGCACGGTGCTGCGCCGCAGGCCGATATGGAAGCGCTGTGGCGGCGGCTGGTTTTCAACATACTGATCTCCAACACCGACGACCACCTGCGCAATCACGGCTTTCTGTACGAAGGCCAGGCGGGCTGGCGCCTGTCGCCCGCTTACGACCTCAACCCGGTGCCGACCGACATCAAGCCGCGCATCCTGAGCACGGCGATCAACGAAGACGACAACACGGCTTCCCTCGCACTGGCGATGGAGGCGGCGGGATATTTCGAACTGGACGACGGCAAAGCGCGCGACATAGCAAAACAGGTCGGCAAGGCTGTCTCGAAGTGGCGCGATGAAGCCGCGCGGCACGGTCTCGCTAAAGGCGAAATCGACCGCATGTCGTCGGCATTTGACCGTGATGATCTGAAAGCGGCTCTCGCAGCACAGTAAGTAGAAAGAGCAGTAAGAATCTGACATCCCCCGGATAGCTGAATAATAAGCCGAGGCGCAAAGGCCAGTGTCAAGGCTCTTCGACCGCGAAGGCGGCGCGCGAAGCGCGGCCTTGACACTGACCGGGCCTCGGCTATGCTCTGGCTATCCGGGGCATGTCATTCGGGAATCCCGCATCACAGACCTAGACCGAACCCCTGACTGATCTGATTCGTGTGCGTGGTTTGTGGTTCTATCTTGTGGGCCACTGGCTCTTGCTGAATCGCGGGGGAATGGGACACATCGCGACTGAGTTCCAGGCCCAGCGTCGCTGCATTATTCGTATAAATCTGGGCGTCATAGCGTCCACGTGAGACAGAAACGTATGCCATGCGGCTGTTGAGCAGGTCCTTCGCACCCAACTCGGTGTCCACGTGAATCAGGACGCGGTCGGCAGTCTGCCCCTGGCTGGAGTGGCTGGTCATGGCATAGCCATGGTCGAGATGCGGATGCTTGTGCGGATCGAGTTCGACCGCACGGCCACCGTCCATCTTGAGAGTCAGCCGTCCGTCCCGTCCGATGCTCTCGATGGTCCCCAACTCGCGGTTCGCAACTCTGAGGTCGTTGGCCGGTGCAATGAACTGAATGCGGTCGCCCACTGAAAAACTCCGCATCTCCTCCCGAAAAACCGAGACTCCCTGCTGTCGGCGCGGATCGTAAGTGCGCTGCGTGCCGTCCTGCAGTTCGACTGTCAGCCGGTTTTTCGACGCGTCGATGCTCTTCACCTTCGCGTACTCGCCTTTCCCGATGCCGGTCTCCTTCGATGCGCGCGAGTAGCGCAGCACATCGCCCACCTCATAGCGCTCGGCCCAGGTGCGGTCCGCGCCGGTGAGGTCTTGGCGCGGCACTAGCGTCCTGATGCGGTGCTCCTCGTTGCTGACGAGGCCACTCCGTTGCAGTTCAGCATGGATGCGCTCGTTGATCTCCATGCGAGAGCGATTATCGGGAGAAATCACAAGCGTGTTCTCCGGCGATTTTGCGTACTCCATCGCAATCGCCGCGATGCGCTCGTCGTGGCCTTGAATCTCATGGACTCGGCCCTGCCGGTCAAGATTCTGGACTGCTTCGCGTACTTCACCCCGCGCCAGTTGCTCGACTACCTGTTTCAGTTCTGGGTCTTTCTGGCGCACGATCTCTTCGAGCTTCACGGTTTTCATGCCCGCGTCCTGGAGCTGCGCGAAGGGACGCCCGGCCTCAACCGCCTCATGTTGCCGCCGGTCGCCGACGAGCAACACACGGTCATTCGGATGGAGCCGGTTCACAAACTCATGCACCTGCCTGGTCGATGCCAGAGAGGATTCGTCGAGTACATAGAGCCGTTTTTCCCCGCTATCCGGATGCCATCCACGTACCAGATGCTTCTGCAGAGTGGATGTCTCCATGCCGGCTTCCCCGAGCTTCTGTGCCGCGCGGGACGTGGGCGCGAAACCTTCGACCCTGTAGCCCTCGGCCTCCGCGCCTTCGCGGATAACGGCCAGAGTTGTTGTCTTTCCCGCGCCTGCGATGCCATCTAAGCCCACAACCTTCTCCCGCGAAAGAAAGATTTCGTCTACCGCCTGCCGCTGCGAAGTATTCAGTTCCGGGTGGCGGTCTTCCGTGGCTATGCGTACCTGCGGCGAGACCAGCATGGGATCGCCGTAGTCGCGCCGATTGCCTTCTTGTATCCGGCCAACGATCTCACGCTCCATGCGAACCATCACGGCGGTTGTGTACTGCCTGCCAGCGCCGATGTGCGACACTTCGCGGAACTCCCCGGCCTCGATCCGGCGCTCGAACTCCTGCCGGACCTGGGCATAGGTGGTTTCTCCCATGCCGCGCACCAGCGCTGTTTCAAGGATCGCACGGCGGTCCTGCACCGCCGATCTCTCGAAGACATGATCGCGCGCCCATGTCACGGCCTGCTTCGCCCGAACCTCTGGCTCCGGCATCTGGTATTGACTATGTTGGCGTGCCTGTGCGACGACGCGGTCCGCCTGATGCCCGTACTGTGCGGCCAACTCGCGGTGCCGCTGTAAGACTTCTCCAGCCGACAGCAGTTCCTTGCGGTCGCGAGTATGGTGGGCCGCGATCTGTGCCGCCGCGGCTCCGTCGATTCCTTGTTCCCGGAGATGGTCTTTGATCTGTTCACGCCGCGGACTGGAAGCCTCCAGATATTCTTTCGTGTAGCCTTTTACTTCCGGCTGTCCATGCTTGCCGCGCTCCAGTTCGTAGCCCAGCTTTTCCAGACGCAGAGCCAACTCGGATCGGTAGACGGCCGTGGCGTAGCGCTGAGACACGAACATTTCGTGCGGCTGCAAAGCCCGCATCTGTTTCCCATTTTCGAGACCGTTCTCGCGCTCGGTTATGTTGAAGATCACGGCATGGGTATGAAGCTGGGGCGCAGCATAGCCATCGACGGGCCGTGCGGTGTCGTGCTCGAAGGTGGCGGCGATGAACTTCCCAGTCGTCTCTGGGGCATGGACATTGCCGATCCGTGCCTGCGTGTATCGCTCAAGTTCCTCAAGCGCCGCGCGTACACTCTCCCGATGGGCTTCCCGCACCCGATCATCGCCGCCCACAAGAGCGGTAAGCGATACCGACTTCGGCGCAGAGAAGGTGGCGTCCCACCCGGCGCGATGCTCGGCGCTGGTGACCTCTCTGCCAAATTTGCCTTCATAGGTTCTCGAAACTTGATGCCGTACCAGCTGCTCTTCGGTGTACGGATGTTGGCCTTCACTCAGTCGTGCAAAGTGTTCGGAACCAACGCCACCTTGCAACCCCCACTGCTCGGCGAGTCTGCCCTGCCACTCACTGTGACCCTGCTGATCGCGGCTCCAGTAATTCTGTTCCTGCGAGGCAAACTCCCGCACATGGTAGGTCTGCGCCTGGCTGGCTGACAGCGGTTTCGAGATCGTGAGCATACCGAACGTTCCTCAAGAGTGAAGTGGTGTTCTTTGTAATTTGCCTCTCAGTCGATTCCCTTCGTTTTCTCCCAGGCGAACGCCTCTTTGGGTTTGCTCTCGGGCGCACCGCTGGTCGGACCAAAGAGGGCGAGCATCGGTTGGGTCGGCTTCTTGAGCGGATCGGCGGGAGCATTCGCGGGCACTGATGGCGCTGGTTTCGGAGCCATCTCTGGCATCTGCCGCTGCGAAAATCTCGGTAGTCTGAATCGGATTCTGCCCATCTTTGTCCTCCACCTCTGGATCAAACTTGGCCGAGGTGGGCCCCATTCGATCGTCTCCCTATCCCGCCCTTTACGTGAGGACCGGTTCTGCAACACACTCCGCGCGGCCAGTAGCAACAAGAACATCGCTCCTCCCCATAGCAGAGCCGTTGAGAGCGAAGAGTTTTCGGGCATAGGCATGGCACTCATGGCGTGCGAGCTCTTTCCTTGCCCTCGCGGGCGAAGAAGTCATCAAGCAGTTTGCGCGCCTGCTGAAGCTTTCGTGCGTCTGCCTGGTCGCGAATTTTGAGGACGGAATCAGGCGACATTTGTCTGCCTTCCGATGCCGCTTGAGAGGCTGCATGGAAGAGATTCAAGAGCGCGTAACGCACCGCCCAGACTTCGGCCAATACTAGTTCGGCGGGATCAGCGGGCCGCTGTCGCGCCGCGCACAGAGCGGTCCCGCGCAGCCACTCGGAGAGAGCCTGTCCCGCGCTTTCGGCGGCGGCTTCGATCTCGGCCAGTTCGTCCGGAGTCAGCCGCGTGGCTGCGGTCTTGGTGCGGAAGCCGGGCTTCGCTTCTCCTCCGAACGGCAAACTGGACTGCGGATTAGCTTCAATGCCGGGACTACTCATTGGGGGAACCACCTCGTCGTTCATGTCGCGCCCGGCCCCGATGCAATTCAGCAGCGCAAGCGCTCGTTCACAAGAAGTTCTTGCTCTTCAACACGTTTACGCGATCGACGCTCACGAACATTCTTGTCGCAAACAAGCGTTATCGGTGCTACCGCGCTCATTCAGCGAACAACCGGCTTTGTTGATGCAGCTAAAGTTAACCTGCGTAAACATCGAAGCGCTGTCTGGCGCGCCGCAGTTCCCAACTTGGGGGTGACGTGTCCCCACTTCTTCCGGTGCGAAGCACCGCGCTCTTACAACTCGCCATACTCAAGAGCCAGCACGTCCCACAGGCGGCGTACTTGCGGAGCCTGCCACGCGCGTCGAAACAGCTTCTTGATGGACTGCCAGTCTTCGCTACGAAAGTTAAACGTAATTCCGTTGTCACCAGCGCGAAAATTCACGCCGATTTCGTCCTTCTCGTCAGCCACCGTGTACGCGAGAAAATAGCGGCCATTCCAGGCGATCAGCACCCGCCTTACATCCAGCCGTTCTAGGATCGTCCTCAATTCCGAAATCTTTGGGTATCCCTCCACGGGATAGAGCGGCGCAAGTCTTCCGGGGAAGGACAACCAAACGGAAAAGCCTTCGCTCGGCGAGCGCACGAATTCGAGACGGTAGTCGCCTTCTTCAAATTTCGGTAATGGCGGATTCAACGGAGCGTCCATTCCCCCTGCCGAAGAGTTCGGATCTTGCAAGGGCTTACCATAGTGAAAATAGTGGCCGCGGGCGCACACGCGCCACAGGGTCGGCCAGAACGGCCGAAGCGCCTCGTTTAGCCTCTCGATATTGGGGAAGTCTAGCTCGTCGAGGAGAAAGTAGAGGTTCCGGGCGACAAAGATGGGTCTCTGCCGCTGTTCTGTCGGGTTTTTTAGCATCCGAATGGTGTGGGTGACGGCGCGCCGAACATCGTCGCTTCCGATCTCTTCCGGTTTCTTCGCTTCGGCTTGCCGATCGGGCGGGAGATGTGCGACGAAGAAAGAGTCCAAATGTGTCTTGTTTGGTTTGCGAAGCAAACCGTAAACCGCCTGGAATGCCTCAAGGATTCCGGCAAGAGATTCATATGAAATCTCCGTCTGTGCGGTGTTGGCAAATCTCTCCACTCCGTGCAGACAGAAATAGGCAACGGCGGTCCATTCTGCTTGCGAAAGCGGGAGCTTTGAGTCTGCCTTTCGGCGAATCATTAGCAGAGAATCGGTCGGCTCGGTAAGCAGACTTACCAGCTCAAGTCGTTCTTCTTTTGAGGACTCAAGAAGCTGCTTTGCCGCCTCCGATGTGGAAACGGGTTCGCCGCTCTTCATGGACATGAGCACCTTTAAGCCCTCAAGCTTTAAACGCAGAGCCTCGGAAATACGAATGGAGATCACTGGCTGCTGCGCTATCGCTGCCTTCTCCGTCGTGAGTTCTCTTTCGGTCAATTTCACCTCCTATGTGTAACGATACAGCTTGACTATATGTGTACACCTGCGCTACCGTCAAGGGCAATGTCGTCCACGAGGGGCAGATGAGTCTCCCCTCAGGAGTAGATGAACCATGCCCCAGCCAATCGTGATGAAAAAACCAGCCATGCCTCAGCTCGTCAACACGCGCAAGGCCGCTGAGATTCTCGGACGCTCAGCAGCAACATTGAAACGATGGCGCGCCGAGGGAGTCGGGCCGAATTGGATAGAACTGCAAGGTCGGGTTAGTTATGATGTGAATGTTCTTTTGGAATACATCCAGAAGAACACACGAGTTGCTTCCGTGCGGGCTGCAATGGAGGAAGCTCGTGAAGCTGTTTAAGAAAGCGAAGTCCAAGTTTTACTGGTATGACTTCACGGTGCGAGGACAACGCTACCGTGGGTCAACCAACGAAACAAAAGCGGCCAGGGCGGCAAAGGTTGCTGGTCTGAAACTCGCCCACGTGGTCGAGAATACAGATCCGCTTCCCCAAAAAGCTCCTGTGTTGCTGGAGTTTTCCCGGCGCTTCCTGGAATGGCTGGACAAGGTCAGACTGGAAGACAAAACCAAAACCTACTACCGCGATGGCTGGCGGCTCCTCAAGACGACAACCGTCGTGAATATGCGATTGGATCAGATCACCAGGGACGTTATCGAAACACTGAGGTTCTCGGGCGCGTCCTCAAATGCCAATTGCGCGCTGAGAACGTTAAGAAGAATGCTGCACAAGGCGGAGGAGTGGACACTGATTCGCCACGCTCCGAAACTCAAACTGATGAAGGAATACGGACGTTCACTCAGGCTTGACGATGAAGCGGAAAAGAAATTGTTGGCCGGCGCTGCTGCCTGCAATTGGCGGAAACGAAGCCTTCAACTTTTCCGAGACATCATCATCTTGATGCGGGATACCGGCATGCGGAACGAAAGAGAGCTTTACCGGATGCGCATCGAGAACCTGAATTGGGAAACCCGCGTGATCTTCGTGCCGGACAGCAAGACCGAAGAAGGAAGGAGACGCGTGCCGATGAGCAATCGCGTCTTTGACGTTCTTAAGCAGCGGTGTGGAGAAAAACGCGAAGGATGGGTTTTCCCGTCGAAACGCGCCGAGTCTGCTCATCTCACCACAATGGCGAAGAGATTTCGCGAAGCCAGGGTCAAAGCTGGGCTTCCCGAAGATCTTGTCCTCTATTGTGGACGGCATGATTACGGCACCCGGATTCTGAAGAGAACCGGAAACCTGGCTGCCGTCATGAGAACCATGGGACACAGGGATGTGAAGACTGCGATGCAGTATCAACATCCCGAACTAGAGATCGTGCGCGCTGCGCTCGATCAAGACACAACAGTAGAGAAACGGGCGTAGCCGGATTGAGTTACGGCACACTTTACGGCACACCCAAAACATCGACTCCGGTAAGTGATTGAAAAGATGGTGAGCGCGGTAGGAATCGAACCTACAACCTACTGATTAAGAGTTATGTTGCCCGATGTGGCTGCGGAGTTGACAACTGTAGCCGTCACAATAACTTAACGATCAAAAGACCCGCATGGACGGTTTTCAAAAGCGTTGGAAAAGTTGGCGAAATCGAACGGAATCTAATTGCGAAGGACACAAAAAGGACACAGCGGGATCAGCACGGCTTGTAGTGAGCACAATGCGGCAGCTGCGTTGGTTTCGATGGCGTTGCCCATGTCCTGCGTGCGCGTCCTGTGTCAGAACGACTAATGACTGCCTGAAGAGTAGGACTCGATACGCAGAAATTCCATCCAGGTCGACATAAACAGCGGAAAAAGTCGCGCAGGTCCAGAGCTAGGGCCTAACCAGTCTACTGGACATTCACGCTCAAATTATTGATTGATTGTGTGATGCCGTTGATCGTGACCGTCACGCTCACGCCGGTATAATTGCCCACTGGCGTTCCCGGATTCTCGCCGCCACCACCGCCTCCTCCGCTTCCACCACCGCCGCAACCAATCGCGGATACGATCACCGCGAGGGCTATTAAGGCAACCACCGCGCGCCAGCTGCGCCGTGGGCGCCTACCAAGCGAAACCATGCAAATGCCCATTATGCAAATGACAGCAATCTCGCTGAATCCTGGCCAGAGTCCTTGCGTAAGACGCTGTGTGGAAGATGCAAGAGAGCTTGGCGCAGTCGTCGTGATCGCGAGAGTCACGTGAGCGCTTGTCGTCGACGCGGTAAGGGCCGCAGTAGCAGGACTAAAGCTGCAACTACTCTTCGGTGGCAGGTTCGAGCACATCGATGGAGAGAGTGTGGCTGAGCCAGTGAAGCCGTTCTGCGCAATGAATATCAGGGTTGTCGAGCCCGACTGCCCCGGACTTGCGACACTGAGCGCGATCGGATTCGCGGTCATCGTGAACGTAGGAGGCGGAGGGGGCGGAGGAGGGGGTGAAGAAATTACGTCAATCGAGAGAACTGGCGAAGTGGACCCGGTAAAGTTCGTGTCGCCGCTGTACTGTGCCGTGACGTTGTCTTGTCCAAGAGGCAATAGGGCTGTCGAAGTGCTTGCGACTGGGGGGACGATGCTTGAATCGACAGGAACTGGCGGACCCAGCGGTGTGCCGTTGGAATAAAACGTCATCGTTCCCGTCGGTAGGTCACTAAACGCATCCGACGTAGGAGTCGAAACCGTTGCGAAAATGAGACTCGAAGTACCCACAACGATAGTACATTGTCCGTTTTGCAAAGTACACAGAAGGTTGCTGATCGCGGTGCTGGTCGGGGTCTGCGTAACAGTGAAGCTGACTGACGGCGAAATACCTGGCTTGAAACTCGCATCTCCGCTGTAGTTCGCGACAAAGGAGTACGTCCCCGGAGTGAAGGCCCGGTAGTATCCTCCAGGCAGCGGTGTCATGGTGTACCCCTCGCTATTGAGGGAATAGGGATTGCCGGGGAAGTTTGTGGTCGTCCCGTTGAGCGTTTGCGTGAGGTTCACCGTCCCCGTCGGCAGGCCTTGTCCCGATTGCCCCGCCACATTGGTCTGCAGATACACGATACTGCCGCCATAAGGACCCGTTGTAAAAGGAACAGTGCTGCCATTCTGGTTCAGCGTGAACGCTTGCATCGTCGCTGTGCTTAGTTCGGGGTTTACCGTCACCGGAACGCCGGGCGAGGAGTTACTCGCGGCGTATGTTCCATCGCCGGCATAGTGCGCCGCAACCGTATAGCTGCCCCCAGGCAAAATGCCCGTAGTTGCGAAGACAGAGCCATTGGCCAGCGTGAACGTACCTGCTCCCGGCCCGGTACTGGCCAGCAAAGCGACCTGGCCTGTGGGCGTACCCGTTCCCGTCTGTGGTGCCACGGTGACGTTCACATTCACCGGCGACCCGTGCGTGATCTGCGTCGTCGGGTTGAGGGAAAGCGTGGAAACCGTCGGCTGGAAACTCACCGAACCCCAGTTGTTGACGAGGTTGAATGCGTTGACGCTTCCAAGGCCGGTAGCGGGGTCGTAGCCCGCGGTTGGGCTGTAGCCCGAGAGCACACCATTCTGGTCGCCGCCGACGTTGGTCACGCAATCCGGGCTGCCGGTTACGCACGGCATTGCGATCGTTCCTGTGGTGACATCGTAGAAAATGCACGAGCTCAAAATGGTCCCGGTGGAATTGCAACTGGCTTCCGGCTGTGCAGCCAGCGGATAAAAGATGTAGTTCGCGTTGCCCTGAGGGGATTGCATCTTTTGATTGATCATGGCCATGATGCCAGCAAACGTCGGGGCCGAGGCCGACGTGCCGCCGACTCCAACCACGTTGTTTGGATCGCCAGCGCATCCTCCATAGATGTCCGTCTCGCAGACAACATAAAAGCTTGCGTTGAGGCCGTCTGCGGCAAATAACGAGACATCGGGAACATCGCGTTTGCCGCCATTGGGCACGCCTGGCCCTGCCTGCCACAATGGCTTCGCATACCCTCCAGAGCAGCTCGATATCGACTGATTCGCCGATATTGTGCAATTGCTCGCGCCGCCGCTTCCGCCTACCGGAGCCAGAAAATATGGCCAAAAGCCGCTGCTGCTGTCGTTGCAATCGCTCTCGGCATTCGTGCTGCCAGTGAACTGGAAAAATTCGTTATTGGTGCAGGAGTCGTTCCACGTCGATTCTGGAATATAGCTCTTGGCGGATGCTTGCGTGACTGGATCGTTGGTCGAGTTCCAGTAGTTGGCTGGATTTTGTAAATCATCGAAATCGGTGCCACCAACGGCAACATCGTACGGAGTCGAAGAAATTCCATTTACCGACAGTCCTTGTGTCGCGAGCGACGACCACCTGTCACACACCGCCGAGCCGCTGTCGCCTGTCGCAACGAAAACCGTAATGCCCTCTGCGGCAGCCTGTTGCCAGAGTTGGTTATAGAACTGATTTCCAGTCGTACCCATGTCGAGTTCACAGGCTCCATAACTTTCGCTCATCACGGGCGCGACGTCATTATCAACAATGTATTCAGCGGAAAGATCCACACCGGCGCTGGAGTTGGTGGATGCTGAAACGACAAAGTCGATTGTCGCTCCTTTGGCTACGGCGCCAGACCACTCCACATCCAGGTCGGACTCCAGTTCGTCGCCTTCCGTGGCTAGGTGTCCCGGATCGGGACCGTTGTTGATGATATTGAGGTTGGGTGGGGGCAGACCGAAATCGGCCCGAAAATCAGTCACGTCCTGCGGATAAATGTCGCTCTGGCCGACGATCGCGATAGCCTGGCCAGTGCCATCAATGGGCGGGTTCGCGTTCCACAGTGGCAGGACGTTGTAAATCGTGGCGAAATCGTAAGGTGCCAGCGCATAGCAACTGGTGCCGTTCAGACCGCACCCCCCGCCAACCGTGAAGAATGGGCTTGCTACCGGCGCCGGGTGGAAAAGCTGATAGCCTCCCGTTTTTTTCATGCGCGAGAAAATTCCCACGAAACGGTGTAGCGGCTTTCGTGGGAAGTTGTGCAGAGTTGCGATTCCAGCGACAACAGGGGTCAATGCCGTGGGAATTTGGGGGTCGGTCGAGTTGGCCCAGCGTTCTTTGCCGTCCACCGCATATTTGTGAATTTCGGTGTGAAATGCTTCCTTCACCTGACCGGCCGTACCAGAGAATTCAATCGTGACACGGCCGTTGGCAACGCGGTTGATCTGAAAGCCGCGCGATTCGAGCCATAACGTGACTGTCTGAATGTCTTGCTCACTGGGGCCAAACTTCTGGCCGAACTGCCCGGGCGTGAGCCATTTGTGGTAGTTTGGCGAGGCTTCGTCCTGCTGGTCGTCGAGTTGTTTCTTCAGCGCGGCTTCTTGCTCGGGACTACGTCTAAGCACAAGCAACATACGGTTCATGGGCAGGCTGGCCGAGGCCGGGCCCAGGTCATATTCCGGACTGGCTAGCGGATGAGTATCTCCCTTCAGCGTGGTGCGCTGAGCTTCGTTGATCGGCGTGGTAATCATCGAGCGGAAAGCTACGGCGAAAGATGAGCTTGATGGCTCCTGCGCGGACGCCGGCACGGTTAGGATCAACAGGACTGAAGTGAGGAGAAGAAAAGCGGAAAAAGACAAAGAAGGTCGCATAACACGTACACCCTGCCTTGGGACGCGACAAAGGGTACCACAAGTATGTTATTCCCCGCAGTGATCGTGCTTATTTGTAGCGGGCTTCCCGGAGTAGGAATGGATTGTTAATGTAACCAGATGGGATGAGAAGTCTGGTCTCCGGTAGAATCTGCCCTTTCGTCGCGGCACACGTTGGCCCGCGAGCGAAGCCTTTTCGCAACGAATCCAGCAGTTACTCGCAGGCGTTTCAGTATCCACCCTTCGATCACGGTTGGAGTTTCCCGGTAGTACGCGGGTCGGATCCGGCACTGTTGCCGCCCACATCCAAGGCATTGGAAAGCACTGGCGAACCTTGTGGGCCGATTCGCCCATTCTCACCCATAAGGACACCCGATGACACCGTATGAAGAGTGACGTCAAACGTGAGTTTCGTCACTCACCAGTGTGATTACAGTGTTTTCTTTGTCTTTTTAACTTGACACCGAAGTGAAACTTTCTTAAAGTGCCGCCACGGTTGATTCGAGGGGGCCAACCGCAAACCATCTGGAGGTGGGCCTATGGCTCGCTTCGTTGTTGTGGTGTCCCTAATCCTGCTCCTCGGATCTCTAGCATTCGCTCAAAATCCTCCGCAAAGCAATCCTCAGGCAGTCTCCTTGGCGACTCAGGCGATGACTGCTCTTTTGAACGGCGTTACCGTCAGTGATATCACGCTTTCTGGGAATGCTGTCTGGACTTCTGGTACGGACAGCGAAACTGGGACCGCCACCGCATACGGAAAAACCAATGTCGAGAGCCGACTCGATTTGTCTCTAAACGGCGGGAACCGCAGCGAGCTGCGCAACAGTGCGGGCGGCTCCCCGCAAGGCGCGTGGATAAATGCAAGTGGACAGTCAACACCGTCTGCCCTTCAAAACTGCTGGACGGATGCGGTTTGGTTTTTTCCCGCCCTCACATCGCTTTCGGCGGTGAACACCGACGCAACACTGGTGTTGGTTTATGTCGGGCTGGAGACTAAGAACGGTAGGTCTGTCCAACACATCCAATCCTACCACTACGTTGCGAGTACACATCCGAAGGTGACTGCCTTTACGCAGCAGATGAGCACGGTGGACTACTACCTTGATGCTCAAACGCTCGTACCGCTGTCCATCACGTTCAGCGCGCATCCAGATAATGCTGCTAGTACGAATATCGCTGTTGAAATCGACTTTTTGAACTACCAACTGGTGAAGGGCATCCTTGTGCCATTCCACGTCACCAAGGTCTGGCAGGGCAATCCGCTGCTGGATTTCACAGTTACGAATGTGGCTATCAACTCCGGGCTTCCCGACAGCCTGTTCTCTATTCAGTGAATAAGGAGAGCGAACGTGCGAAGAATCCAACGTGTCGTCCTGTCCGTAACACTCGCGCTATTACCAGGGCTTTCTTTCGGTCAAGCCTCTACTGGCACGCCGCCGTTCAGCAGCCTTGGCGGGGGAACGTTTGACACCGTAAATCTCGGGAACCTGAATGTACATTTCTCCGTTCCGGTGCTCAATAAAGCCGGGCGTGGCACGCCTTTTTCTTACTCGCTCGGCTACGACAGCTCGGTTTGGTATCCCGTTACCAGCAGCGGGATCACTTCCTGGGTGTACCTGACCAACTTTGGATGGTCGGTGAACAGCAATGGGCTCGGCGGCTCGATTACAACAGCGTCTAGAACCTTTAGATGTGTAGTCGATCCTGGCCCACCGCCCGTCATACAAAACTGGGTCGGCAACTATATCAACTCCTACACCGACCCCAATGGCACATCCCATAAGGTGATGGTCCCCGAAGACCCCTGCGACACCAGCAATACTTTTCAGGGAAATGCGCAGGATGGCTCAGGCTGGACCTTGACATACGCCCAAGGCTCGATTACGGCTACATCACGAGGCGGTGAGACCTATAGTCCGGGTGGCACTATTCCTTATACGGACACGAACGGAAACCAAATCACCGAGAACAGCAGTGGCCAGTTTTTCGACACGCTCTCCAGTGCGACGCCAGTCTTGACGGTTGCTGGACAGGGTACACCAGCAAGTCCCACCACCCTTACCTATACCGCTCCTACGGGTGGCAACGCAACCTACACAGTGAACTACACGCAGTACACTGTGGCAACCAACTTTGGTGTCAGCGGAGTTAACGAATACGGCCCGCTCAGCAAGGCACTCGTCAGCAGCATTACGCTGCCAGACAACAGCAGCTACGCTTTTACCTACGAACAAACACCTGGCTCCTCCTGCCATCCCAATTGCATAACTGCCAGAATCGCATCCGTAACCTTGCCTACTGGCGGCACAATCACATACACCTACACCGGGGGATCGAATGGGATTGAAAGCGACGGAACAGCGGCTGGCCTAACACGTACGCTGAGCCCTGGTGGAGAATGGCAGTATGGCCGCACCTATATTCCTAATCAGGGAGTGCACTGGCAGACCCAGGTCAATTCGCCTCCCGATCCGGTCAATTCTGGCTCCGCCATGGATGTGACCGTTATCGACTTTCAGCAAGATGGCAATACAACTGTCCCAAGCCCGAATTTCTACGAGACGCAGCGGTTGGCGTATCAAGGAGGGACCTCCGGTACGCTCTTAAGCACAACCATTACGTGCTACAACGGCAGCGGCGAAAGTGGGCCGTCCAGTTGCGCCTCCACCGCCGTGACATCGCCTTTGCTCAGAACAGCAACGTTTAGGCAAATACCAAATGCGAACGGTTTGCAATCCAAGACGGCCAGTACCTTTGGCGTGTACGGGACGAGAAGCGAAGTCTACGATTACGGTTACGGCAGCGGCGCGGTCGGGCCATTGATACGACAGACGATTACGACGTATGCAAGTTTGGCATATATCTTTGACCACACGTCGAGCGTGACCGTCGAAGATTCTCTCAACAACGTTAAAGGATACACAGTCTATAACTACGACGAAGTGACTCCAACGCAAACCACCGGTACGCCCCAGCACATTGCTGTCACCGGCTCCAGAGGCCTTTTGACGAGCGTCGCCGCGCAAGTGAATGGGGCAACGACTCTGTATCGTGCATATACTTACTACGACACGGGCAATCTGAAGACCTCCACGGATGTCAGCACATCCAGCACGACACACGGAGCACAGACCACTTACAACTATTCGCCCACGAATAACGCGTCCTGCGGCAATTCTTTTGTTACGTCAATCAGCGAGCCGTTGAGCCTGTCCCGTTCGATGACCTGGACCTGTACCGGTGGCGTGCTGCTCTCGCTCACCGATGAGAATGGGAACACCAGCAGCACAGCCTACAGTGGCTCGAATTACAGCAACGTATTTTGGCGGTCTTACAGCACTACGGACCAGGCGGGCACAACCACCAACTATTTCTACTACCTGAATTCCAGCGACCAGCAATTCCAAACCGAAAGCAAGTACGCAAGTTCATTCAATAGCGGTAATTCGATCGTCGATATTCTGACAACCAACGACGGTTTTGGACGGACGATCTTCCGGCAAACGAAGCAGGGGCCGAGCGCGACCTCCTACGACACGGTTGCAAACTGCTATGACAGTTTTGGCCGCCTGGATGCAACGACGCTACCTTATAGCGCCGCGGCCGTAACTTCGAACACGCAGTCGTGCCCCTCGGGACAAGCGCAAACAGACTACACCTACGACGCGCTTAGTCGAACAAAGAGTGTTTCGGACAGCGGTGGAGGATTGACGACATACTCATACAGCGCGAACGACGTTTTGCAAACTCTGACCACGCCAACGCAAGCAAAGCAGCAAGAGTATGACGCGCTTGGTCGCTCGACCTCGGTTTGCGAAGTGACGAGTGGTACCACGGCGTTTCCGAGTGCTCCTTGCAACCAGAACACCTCCGCAACCGGCTACCTAACGCAGTATGCGTACGATCTGCTTGATAATCGGACCAGCGTCACACAAAACGCTCAAGCCTCTTCCGGACAGCAGACCCGTGCCTTTGCTTACGATATGCTTGGACGATTGACTTCGGAAACGAATCCAGAGATGAAGAATTCTGCGGTGACCTATAGCTACGACTCGCTTTCAAGCGACGCGGCCTGCGGCACTATTACCTCGGCCGGGAATATGCTCAAGCGGCTGGATGCCGCTGGCAGCGCCACATGCTACAGCGGCTACGATGCCCTCCATCGCGTTAGTAGTGTCATTTATCCAGGCACCAGCACTCCTGCCAAAAACTTCGTATATGACACTGCGACGGTAAATGGAACAAGCATGGCCAATGCCAAGACACGCTTGGCCGAGGCATACACCTGCATCGGTACCTGCAGCAGCAAAATCACCGATCTCGGGTTCGGTTATTCGACAGCTGGACAGACGTCGGATGTATGGGAACTGACTCCCCACTCCGGAACCAATACCTATTATCACGTCAGTTCTCTATACTGGCCAAATGGCGCAGTAAACACGCTGAGCAATCTTTCCGGGCTCCCCACGATCACCTATTCAACCGAAGGCGAAGGCCGCATGTCCACGGTGACCGCGAGCAGTCCGCTTGTTTCCTCTATTACCTATGATCCTTCGAGCCATGTAACGGCGTTGACGTATGGGTCATCTGATAGCGATGCCTTTGTCTTCGATCCCAATACGGGGCGGATGACGAAGTACACGTTTAGTGTGGGCGCTTCCCCGCAAACGGACGTCGGACAACTTCAATGGAACCCCAACGGCAGCCTACAACAATTGATAATCACGGACCAGTTGAATCCGGCCGACAGTCAAACCTGCACGTACACGCATGACGGTCTTGGGCGGGTGGCAAGCGCAAATTGCGGCGCTAGTACTTGGAGCCAGACGTTTAGCTATGACCCGTTCGGCAATATCATAAAGACTGTCCCACAGGGCGCAACGGGCACGTCTTTCCAGCCGTCTTATGACTACACAAACAATACGAACCGGATAATTTCCAGCCCATTCTCCTATACAAGTACGAGCGATCCGAACGGCAAGACCGGAAACATGACAGCCGACAACTCCCATGCCTATAGCTGGGACACCGAAAACAAGCTGACTGGAATCGACTCTGGTTTGTCGAATGGGATTTGTCTGACATACGATGCCCTAGGACGGGCCGTCGAGCAGGACAGGGGCTCCGCGTGCGCAACTAGCCCGACGAGTTCGACCGAGATTGTCTACAGCCCCTCCGGCGCGAAGCTGGCCTTAATGAATGGCTCGACGACGCTGGTCAAGGCTTTTGTGCCGCTTCCGGGCGGCGCACAATGGGTCTACAATTCGTCCGGGTTGCAGTACTACCGTCATCCCGATTGGTTGGGTAGTTCTCGGTTGGCATCGACATCTTCCCGGACCCTCTACTACAGCGGAGCCTATGCTCCATTCGGCGAGAATTATGTACCATTGGGTACACAGGATCTCTTCTTCACCGGTCAGAATCAGGATACAGAATCCAGTGGTGCTGGCGGCGCGGGAGGATTGTATGATTTCCTTTACCGCGAGCACAGCCCCGTGCAGGGGCGGTGGCTGTCGCCCGACCCCTCAGGTTTGGCGGCGGTCGACCCCTCTGATCCACAAAGTTGGAATCGGTATGCGTATGTCGGGAACCGGCCCCTAAACAGGGTTGACGCCTTCGGCCTGTTTTCGATTGGCTGCGAGACAGATGCTTCCTGCCCCGATGACGATGACGGTGGTGGCGGCGATGATGGCGGTTGGGGCGGGGATGACGGTGGCAGCCCTGCAGAGTTCGTATTGGGCCCGGCAGGATTCGCGCCGGGCGACGGGCCGTTTCCGGTAGGTCAGAACCCCGCCCCCACACCCTTGGGCTTGGACGGTCTGCTGAGCTTGCTGCCTGGTATAGACTGCGGTGGAATGGGTGGTGGAAGTGGCTTCATGGGTGCGACGCCCTCATCTAGTAGTCCCTGCCCTCCGGACTTTAGTGAGAACCCCGTAGCCACTGGATCCGATCGGCCACCAAGAAAGGACGACTCCGGCTGCTGCACAGCATGGACAGCCGGACCCGGAGTCACCGACCTGTGCGAGTCGGGATGGATCCCGGATAGTACATTTGTATGCGAGGGCAACGGCCAGCCGGCCCCCACCCCGCCCCCCGGCCAGTCACCACAAACCCCAGGAAGCTGTTGTAGCGGTAAGGAAGGAAGGTTTGAGGATTGGTGTTACCACAGGAACTACGAGAAGGAGGGTGAGACCTACAGTTTCACGATTGGTAAGGAACCCGTTTACAAGAATGTATATCGTGAGCAATGTTGCACAAAAAGGAAATAGTGAGGAGACTCAGCCCGGCGGTGGAGGAGACATGGGGCGCATATTTCGTTTTTCCCTTGCGGCGATATTAACGGTTGCTGTCGGTCTTTTCGTCGCCTATGGTAGTTACATTTTAGGTCTTTGGACTGGCGGCCACAGAGTCAGCCTGGTGTGGGGCCTCCAGCTATCCGTTCTGTTACCGATCTTCGTGGGGTTGTTAGCTGCCCTATGGCCTTTGCGCAAGCTGAATTGGAATGCTCTCGCAGCAGGCATGGCCGGTGCTGCCGTTGGTTTAGCGTATGGCTATCTAGCCGTGCCTGTGGGGGAATGGATAATAGTCAGAAATTGGGGTCCTCCTGGGCACTCATTTTTTCTGGAAATCGCCTGGGGCCTGGACCTTGAAATGATGATATGTGGCGCTGTGGTGGGCGCCTGTGCGATGCTGCTGACCACGACTTCCAGAACCCGGAACGTCTTGCTCACCGTTGTCCTCCTTGTGATGGTTGGTATGCTGATTCCTGGGCCAGTCTTCAATCTCGTTACGCACAACCAGGAGTTGACGGTTGCTGTGGTAACCCCTCGGAGCCACGGGCCGCGTTCGCCGGAGGTCGAGGAGGCTGGCCCGTTCGTCCGGTCAGTTGATGCTAGTGCCGTATCCAGCCGCGTTATGCAGTTGTTGCGTAATGCTGGAATTAATGGTGACTACCAGGTGGCTCAACTGTACCGGCAGGGCCACGGCAAGCAAGTTCTGGCCATCATCGTCATCGGCGGCCTCGTCACCGAGGCGGCTGATCTGCCTGAACCCCACGGCAGCGATGTGATCTACCTGCAACAGCCTGGTGGATGGAAGCCGATTCCGTCAAAGGTTCCCACGCTGGATCGCGGTATCCATATTTATCCAGATCCGGATGGCAGAATCTGCCATCATATTGACTTCAGCGACGCGACCGGGTACGGAAAAGTAGTCTATGTGGGAGACGCCACGCAATGCGGCCAGTCTTAACGGATGTCCTACGCCAGCGAAAAAGGGCGTAGTTCTGAACTGTGCGAGAGCCGCTTTAATGGAGCTTCCAGTAGCGCAGCCAAGCCGACAGAGCGTGTTGGACACAATCGATACGAATCTCCGATGTGCCCGGTGCTCCCGCGAGGTACGCCCCCGGCATGCCCCCCGCGTAGGGGCCGGATTTGATCTGCGCGCGCAGAAGGAGAGCGATGCCGCGTCCAGCCGCTGCCTCGACCTTTTCGCGAAACTCATCTTTCGGAAGGAATTCCAACGCGGCCAGCAGTCCCTCCATGCGAGTGGCGACCGACGCGGTGCGCCCGGTCGCCTCGAAGGCACCGTCCATGGGCGCTACGGGGTTCCTCAGTTGGTCATGCACAATCGAGTCGCAGACTTGGGTTGCGTATTCTAGTAGTTCTTCGCGGGAAATCGGACAAAAGGTTTTGTCGCAGTAGGGCAGCAACTTGGCAATCGCGATCAGTGCCCAGTGATCAGGCGGGACTGGGGAAAGCTTCGCGCGACTTCTTGCCAGATACGACAGGGCCTTGGCAGCGGCGTTGAGCCATTGACGAGAATGATCGGTTTCATACAGTCCGATCAGTCCCAAAGCAGTTTCACCAGGATAATACAGGCTGTCCCAATCTTCCGGCCCAGTCTCGGAAGTGTACTTCGAAGCGAAACTGCCATCTTCTTTTTGCAGAAACAGCGCGAAGCGGCCGAGCGCCTGCAACTCTTCAAGTGGCACCGATTTCGGCGCTACTTCCCGTACTTCCGTTAATGCAACCAACCCTAGGCCCGTCGCGCCTAACTCTGCCTCGGAGTGTGGTGCTGTCGCCTCTGACCAAACTACCAACTGGCCGGGATGTGGGCCCGGCGCGATGTAGTTCTGCCGCATGAAGTTTGCCGCCCGCAGCATCGCATCCACGGCCTTTCGGTCTGGCGTGGAACGATTCAGCATGGCGAGCGCATACATTGCCCCAGCGTGTCGAACAATATTGTACGAGGACGCTTGTTGGCCGTAGTGGGTTTCGATTTCATATACAAACTTGCCGTCCGGCCCGCAGGCGCGCTCCAGATAACCTCCAGAAAGCGCAGTGGCTTGGCTGATTTGGGAACGCGTGGGCAACGGAGCCTCAGGCACGCCTCCGCCGGGGTGTCCCCGCTGTGCATAGCTGAGCAGTGGAGCGGTCGTCAGCGCGGCAACGAAGAAGAGACACAGTAATCCGCAATATGATCGAATCAATGGGCATCTGTCACTCACGCTTGCCAGCATAGTCGGCCGTGACCGACCAAGTGTAGACGATTTTGTAGCTGCAGGAGCACATGAGTTCAACAGAAATCAACAGCGTTCACGATCAGCGTGCAAGAAGTTCAACATCAATCACTTGGAAGCAACAGAATTCTGCGACTTCTAACACGTGCTTGAATCTGGTTCGGGACCAGGGGACCGGACGTTCAAATCCTCTCTCCCCGACTAATCCTTTCAGCGGTTATAGCGTGCTGAGCCCGAGCTTTCTTGGGTGCGGCTGATTTATGAGATCTGAGATAGCTCGGAGTATCCGACTCATTGAGTGTCCGCGCGGTTTTTCGTCGTCAGCCGTGTACTTCCTCTAACACATACGTTTCAGCATGGTTTTCGGCAAGAATCCGCTGCGGATTTTGATGGAGAAGTCATCTCTTTCTGACATTCCCCGGATGAGCAGGAGGATAAGCCGAGGCCGCAGAGGTCCGTGTCAGGACCGGGCGAAGCCCGCCGCGGAACGCGGTCGCAGAGTCTTGACACAGACCGGGCCTCGGCTACGCTCTGGCTATCCGGGGACGTCATTCGGGAATACAGAATCACAGACCGAGGCCGAAACCCTGAGCGATCTCATTCGTGTGCGCGGGCTGTGGCTCCATCTTTTGCGCCACTGGCTCCTGCTGAATCGCAGGAGAATGGGACACGTCGCGGCCGAGTTCCTGTCCCAACCTCGACGCATTGTTCGTATAAATCTGCGCGTCATGACGTCCCCGCGAGACAGAGACATAGGCCATGCGGCTGTTGAGCAGTTCCTTAGCGGCCAATTCGGTGTCCACGTGAATCAGGACGCGGTCGGAAGTCTGTCCCTGGCTGGAGTGGCTGGTCATGGCATAGCCATGGTCGAGATGCGGATGCTTGTGCGGGTCGAGTTCGACGGCGGGGCCACCGTCCATCTTGAGAGTCAGCCATCCGTCCCGTCCGATGCTCTCGATGGCCCCCAACTCGCGGTTCGCAACTTTCAGTTCGTTGGCTGGCGCGGTGAATTGGATGCGGTCGCCCTCTGAAAAACTCCGCATCTCTTCACGGAAGACCGAGACGCCCTGCTGTCTGCGCGGATCGTAAGTGCGCTTCGTGCCATCCTGCAACTCGACTGTCAGCCGGTTTTTCGGAGCGTCGATGCTCTTCACTTGTGCGTACTCGCCTTTCCCGATGCCGGTCTCCTTCGATGCGCGCGAATAGCGCAGAACATCGCCCACCTCATACCGCTCGGCCCAGGTGCGGTCCGCGCCGGTGAGGTCTTGGCGCGGCACGAGGATCCTGATGCGGTGCTCTTCACTGCTCACGAGGCCACTCCGCTGCAATTCCGCATGGATGCGCTCGTTGATCTCCATGCGAGACCGATTATCGGGAGAAATCACCAGCGTGTTCTCCGGCGATTTTGCGTAGTCCTTCGCAATCGCGGCGATGCGCTCGTCATGGCCTTGGATCTCGTGGACTCGGCCCTGGCGGTCAAGACTCTGGACTGCTTCGCGCACTTCGCCCCGCGCAAGCTGTTCGACTACCTGTTTCAGTTCGGGGTCTTTTTGGCGCACGATCTCTTCGAGCTTCAGGGTTTTCATACCGGCGTCCTGGAGCTGCGCGAAGGGCCTCCCGGCCTCAACTGGCTCATGTTGCCCCCGGTCGCCGACGAGCAACACACGGTCATTCGCATGGAGCCGGTTCACAAACTCATGCGCCTGCCTGGTCGACGCCAGTGAGGATTCGTCGAGTACATAGAGCCGCTTCTCCCCGGTATCCGGCTGCTGTCCACGTACCAGATGCTTCTGTAGTGTGGATGTCTCCATGCCTGCTTCCCCGAGCTTCTGCGCCGCGCGGGACGTTGGCGCAAAACCTTCCACTCTGTAGCCCTCGGCCTCCGCGCCTTCGCGGATCACGGACAGAGTTGTTGTCTTGCCCGCGCCTGCGATGCCATCTAAGCCGACAACCTTCTCCCGCGAAAGAAAGATTTCGTCTACTGCCTGGCGCTGCGAAGCATTCAACTCGGGGTGGCGGTCCTCCGTGGCGATGCGCACTTGCGGCGAGACCAGCATGGGATCGCCGTAGTCGCGCCGATTGCCTTCCTGCATCCGGCCAACGATCTCACGCTCCATGCGAACCATCGTCGCGGTCGTGTATTGTCTGCCAGCACCAACCTGCGAGACTTCGCGAAACTCTCCGGCCTCGATCCGGCGCTCGAATTCCTCCTGGACCTGGGCAGAGGTGGTCTCTCCCATGCCACGCACCAGCGCCGCTTCAAGGATCGCGCGGCGGTCCTGTACAGCCGATCTCTCGAAGACATGATCGCGCGCCCATGTCACGGCCTGCTTCGCCTGAACCTCTGGCTGCGGCATCTGGTATTGCCCATGTTGGCGTGCCTGTGCGACGACGCGGTCCGCCTGATGCCCGTATTGTGCGGCCAACTCGCGGTGCCGCTGTAAGACTTCGCCAGGCGACAGCAGTTCCTTGTGGTCGCGAGTATGGTGGGCCGCGATCTGTGCCGCCGCGGCTCCGTCGATTCCTTGTTCGCGGAGATGGTCTTTGATCTGTTCACGCCTTGGACTGGAAGCCTCCAGATATTCCTTCGTGTAGCCCTTTACTTCCGGCTGTCCATGCTTGCCGCGCTCCAGTTCGTAGCCCAGCTTTTCCAGACGCAGTGCCAACTCGGATCGGTAGACCGCCGTGACGTAACGTTGCGACACGAACATCTCGTGTGGCTGCAAAGCACGCATCTGTTTCCCATTGTCGAGACCGTTCTCCCGTTCGGTCATGTTGAAGATCACGGCATGAGTATGAAGCTGCGGCGCAGCATAGCCATCGACGGGCCGCGCGGTATCGTGCTCGAAAGTGGCGGCGATGAATTTGCTGGTCGTCTCCGGAGCATGGACATTGCCGATCCGGGCCTGGGTGTATCGTTCAAGCTCCTGAAGCGCCGCGCGAACACTCTCGCGATGGGCTTCCCGCACCCGATCATCGCCGCCCACGAGAGCGGTAAGCGATACCGACTTCGGGGCAGAGAAGGTGGCGTCCCACCCGGCGCGATGCTCGGTGCTGGTTACCTCTCTGCCAAATTTGCCTTCATAGGTTCTCGAAACTTGATGCCGTACGAGCTGCTCTTCGGTGTGCGGATGTTGGCCTTCACTCAGTCGTGCAAAGTGTTCGGAACTAACGCCACCTTGCAGCCCACACTGCTCGGCGAGTCTGCCCTGCCACTCACTGTGACCCTCCTGATCGCGGCTCCAGTAGTTCTGTTCCTGCGAGGCAAACTCGCGCACATGGTAGGTCTGCGCCTGGCTGGCTGACAGCGGTTTCGAGATCGTGAGCATAGAGAGCGTTCCTCAAGCGTGAAGTGGTGTTCTTGGCAATTTGTCTCTCATTCGATTCCCTTCGTTTTCTCCCAAGCGAACGCCTTCTTGGGTTTGGTCCCGGGCGCACCGATGGTCGAACCAAAGAGCGCGAGCATCGGCTGGGTAGGCTTCTTCGGTGGATCGGCGAGAGCATTCGTGGGCACTGATGGCGCTGGTTTCGGCGCGAGCGCTGGCATCCGCCGCTGCGGAAATCTCGGCAGTCTGAATCGGATCCTGTCCATCTTTATCCTCCATCTCTGGATCAAACTCGGCCGAGGTGGCCCCATTCGATTGTTTCCACATCCCGTCCTTTACGTGAGGACCGGTTCTGCAACACACTCCGCACAGCCAGTAGCAAAAGGAGCATCGCGGCTTCCCAAAGCAAAGGCGTCAAGAGCGAAAAGCTTCTGGGAAAAGGCATGGCACTCATGGCATACGAGCTCTTTCCTTGCCCTCGCGGGCGAAGAAGTCATCAAGCAGTTTGCGCGCCTGCTGGAGCTTTCGACTATCGGCCTGGTCGCGGATCTTGAGGATGGAGTCGGGCAGCAGCTGTCTTCCTTCCGATGCTGCTTGAACAGCAGCATGGAAGAGATTCAGCAGCGCATAACGCACCGCCCAGAGTTCGGCCAGCAGCAGTTCCGCAGGATCGGGGAGCCGCTGCCGGGCGGCGCGCAAAGCGGTCTCACGCAGCCACTCGGAAAGAACCTGTCCCGCGCTTTCGGCGACGGCTTCTATTTCACCTAGTTCGGCGGGAGTCAGCCGCGTTGCAACAGTCTTCGTGCGGAAGCCCGGCTTCGCCTCTTCGCCGAATGGCAAACTGAACTGTGGAGTGGCCTGAATGCGGGGAATGCTCATTGCGGAAACCGCCTTGTCACGCATGCTCCGTCCGACTCCTCTACATTAAGATCGCTGGTTCACAGCAAGGTCTTGGACTTCAACGCGTTTACGTGATCGACGATTAGGAGCGCTTTGTCGCAAGCAAACATCATCGTTCGATATCGCAGTCACTCAGCAGGTGACGAATTTTGTTGACGCAGCGAAAGTTAACCTGCGTAAACATCGAAGCGCTGTCTGGCGCTCCGCAGTTCCCAACTTGGGGGTGACGTGTCCACATTTCTTCCGGTGCGAAGCACCGCGTTCTTACAGCTCGCCGTATTCCAGCACCTGCGCCTCCCACATATGGATCACTTCGGGAGCCTGCCATGCGCGGCGAAACAGATTCCGAATCGACTGCCAGTGTGCCATTGGGAATCGGAAAGTGATTCCGTTCTCACGCGCAAAGAAAAACACTCCCATTTCCTCATTGTCCAGGATCGCCGTGTGCGCATAGAAGTAGTAGCCTTGCCATTGGCAAAGGACCCGCTTCAAATCAAGCTCTTCCAGCATCCTTCGGAACTCCGCAATCCTCGCGTATCCACACACCGGATAATGCGGGGCAAGTGGTCCGGGAAACTCCAAACGAGGGGAGAATTCATTCCCCTCTTCCCGCACCAGATCGAGGCGGTATCCGCCTTCTTCCAGGGAGGGCAACGCCGGCTGAACCGCAAGCTCAAAATCCTCGTCGTTTGTCTCCGCAGGCGCCTTCTCTCGCAGGGGCTTTCGGTGAAGGGAATAGTGGCCGCGCGCGCACACCCGCCATAGAGCCGTCCAATGCGGCCAAAGCACCTCGTTCAGCTTCTCGATATTCGAGAACGTCTCCTCATCGAGAAGTCGGTAGAGATTCCGCACAGCGAGTATCGGCTTGCGCCGCTTTTGAGCCGGGTTCCTCAGCATCTGAATGGTGCGCGTCACCACCCGGCGCACATCATCGCTTCCAACATCCTCACCCTTTGCCTCCACCTGTTTGTCCCCTGGAAGACTCATCAGGTAGACAAAGTCCACTGGGGACTTCTTCGGTCTGCGTGCGATGGCGTAAGCCGCAAGGAATGCCTCGAGGATTTCGGCCAGGGACTCGTAGGATATCTGGCCTTGTGCGGTGTTCGTAAATGACTCAGCGCCCCTCGCACAGTAGTGAGCTACCATGGCCCATTCCGCCTGCGAAAGTGAGAGCCCCGAGTCTGCCTTCCCACGAATTCTCAGCAAGGAATCGGTCGGCTCCTTGAGCAGGTCTACCAGTTCAAGACGGTCGTCTCGGGCAGACTCAAGCAGCTGTTTTGCCACCTCCGATGTCGAGACCGTTTGGCCGGTCTTGAGGAACATGATTTTCCTCAAGGTTTCAAGCCTGGAGCGCAGCACCTCGGAAATGCGAATCGAGATTACCGGCTGCTGCGGTGTCGCTGCCTTTTCTGCCATGAAATCCCCTGGATAGTTACAACGAATATATTTGTAACGTTATATATTGACTTTATGTGTACAAGTGGGGTATTGTCAAGTGCGAAGTCATAGCCGACTTGCAAATGCGTCTCTCCTACTCACCCCAGCCTGAGGTAGACGACGAAACGGTCGATCATCTCCGCGAGCGTTCTAACGCCAACGTCTCGGGGATCGTCCTTCCGTTCCAACCGCCGGCCCCGGCTGAAAGTTTCGATCAACGTAATCGCCGCCGCCAGCTTGTCAGCACCAAGGAACTATCAGAAATTTGGGGGGTTCCAGAAAGTACATTGCGCTACTGGCGCTGCGCGGAGATCGGCCCTACCTACGTGAAATTGGGAGGACGAATCAAGTATGATCTTGTTGACGTAGAACGTTACGTCAGAGCCAACAAGCGAATGCCGTCCGTGCGGGCACATGGAGGCTAGAGCAATGGCTCTGCACAAACGCGGTGGGATCTACCATTACCATTTTTGGGTCGACGGTACGCGCTACCGTGGATCTACCAAGAAAGCAAACCTGGCGGCGGCCCGGCGAGTGGAATCGCTGCTGCTCGCCCAAGCCGAAGAGAAAGGAGATGTAGTTCTCCGAAAGCGCAGCCCGCTGTTGCGTGATTTCAAAACCAGGTTTTTTGAATGGGTGGAAGACAACACGACACTCAAGCAAAAGACTAAGGACTATTACGAGAACGGTTGGCGGTTGCTTGAGGAGACTGACGTAGCGGCGATGAGGCTCAATACGATCACCAAGGATGATGCTGTCCGGCTTACTTTCCCAGGTGGCCCGTCAAATCATAACAACGCCTTGCGCACCCTGCGGCGGATGCTCGGAAAAGCCGAAGAATGGAGCATCATCAAGGCTTCTCCAAAAATCAAACTGATGCAGGAGCGCGCGCGGGAGCGCGTCATTGACGCCGACATAGAAGCCAAGCTTTTGCCTTTTTGCAAACAGCCGCTTCGCGATGTGTTGATGATCATGCGCGACTCGGGGATGCGCAACCAGAAGGAAGTTTTCCGAATGCGATGGGAGCATCTGGACTGGGGCAACAAACGATATTTCGTCTACGAGAGCAAGTCGCCCAAGGGACGGAGATTCGTGCCAATCAGTCCGCGTGTTCGCCAGGCACTTCTGGCGCGATACTCTGAACAGAAAGAGGGATGGATCTTTCCCTCCAAGCGCGCCGGGGACGGGCATTTGACAACGGTCGCCAAGCAGTTCGAGAAAGCCAGGATGGAGGCTGGGTTGCCAAACGACCTCGTCCTCTACTGCGCCCGTCATGGCTTTGGAACTGAGATGTATCGTGCAACCAAAAACCTGTTTGCGGTCATGAATGTCATGGGACACACGACCGTGAGCACAACTATGAAGTACCAGCACCAAAACATCGATGAGGTGGCCGCGGTGGCCAGCCGTCGGGTCCAGTAAGGACACAAAAAGGACACAATCAGTCGAAAGAGGATCGAGCCGAGGCCGCCAAGTGATTGAAAAGATGGTGAGCGCGGAAGGAATCGAACCTTCAACCTACTGATTAAGAGTCAGTTGCTCTGCCAATTGAGCTACGCGCCCACTGCCAACGGCAAGATGCCGACAAATTTTAATTATACATGCGGTCCTGTCAGGGACGGCGCAACAGCGTTCACGGCACTGGACATGGCGGCGGGCACGGTGGCGGACCTTGCGGCGAGATTCCGGTCGGGCAGAAGCCCAGTCCACCGCAGGAACCCAACCCGCCGCAGGAAGAAGATGAAGCGCCTCCGAACCAGACCTACTTCAATCAGACCACGTTCAACCGGACCACGTTCCAATCGTGAGACGAGCAATTACGCCGAGGCGGCTTCCCGGCTTCGTTCGGCAACCGCGGATGTCGAACCTGACATCGGTTCGCGAGCCGGCGGTTTGCGCATCGGCAGAACTTCGGCGTGAGCGGGGGCTCGCCGCTCGACTCTCCCGATCACCGGTCTGTCGGACGCACCGGCGGCGGACAAGGACACAAACCTGTTTTCGCCCCAAAGACGATCAATCAATCGAAGCTCCCACGGGCGCAGCACCTGTTGCGGCAGCGAGAAAAAATTTCGGAACGTCCAAATCAGATATGCGCGCTGTACAAGATTCGGCTCTACGTATCGAGGCCCGATCGGCGTGTCCAGTTCAAGGACGCCGCGGGTAAGTTTTTCAATCCACATGACCTAGTCCACCTGGGGAAAGATGGCCAACTTAGCCTTTACTTTCAAAGCGGGCCATTATTGCACCACAGACGGGGCATTGGGAAGCAATCTTTTTATTTTCAAGAACAAACTATTGGGAATTGCCGGATCAACTTGAGAAAAGTCGCCTGGAGAACGTGCCCAGAGAGCGTGGGGTTTCCTGAGACCTGACACCTGAGACCTGCCTCGTTCAGCTGATCTCCGGCAGGAATTCGATGCGGTCGAGGGTAGCGGCAATCCCCATACCCTTGCCATCCGATTCCTCCATCCGCACCACCGAAGCCTGGCAAAGTGTCCAGCCTCCAGGGCCCAATCCCAGGCCGGCAGGCAGCATAATGACCAAGTCCAGCTTCGAACCCGTCTTTATCCCGGACTCAGAATAGAGGAAGATGCCCGACGAACTCAGATCGCGAGTCACAGCCTCGTGCTCGCTGCCCTGGTGGCGGACCTTGACCGGCACGCGAATCGGCACCCGCTGGTCCGAACGCCGGTCGTTCTCAGGAGGTCTGGTTTTCTCCGTCATACTGTGTCCATCATACTTTGACGATCATCGCTGTGGAAGTGTACTCCAGTTTGCGGACAAGGTGGGAGCGGAAACCAGGGGGCAAAAAAATGCTCCTCCCGCACTTCACGGGAGGAGCCGTGGAAGAAGCTTTACGAGTTAGAAGCTGAACTTGAGTGCCAGTTGAATGCCGCGCGGACCTCCACCGCCCAGGAACGGGTTGCCGACGCCGACATCGCCGGTGGCGCCGAGCTGGTAACCGCCATTGGTTACGTGTTGGTTGGAGGTTGTCGTGCCGACTTCACGCCCGTTGGGGCCAGCTTGAAACCCGCACCCGCAGGCGCCTAGGTTCGAAGCCGGGTCCGCAATAAACGCCGGCAACAGGGGACTAGAGAAGTTGGGATGGTTCAGGAGGTTAAAGAACTCTGCTCGCATTTGCACCTTCACGCGTTCGCCGATGTTGGTGTTCTTGTAAAGGGCAAAGTCCCACTGCTTGTAGGTCGGGCCAACCAGCGAGTTGCGGCCCAAGTTGCCGTAGTGCCGCGTTCCGGGCACGCAGTCGGATGCGAAACCTGAAATGGTTCCGTTGTTAGTGACAGGGCATGGCAAAGGCCGTCAGGTCGAGGTAGTTGTACGGATTGTGCTGATGGTAAACGATAGGGCCGACAACGTCCGGCCGGTCAAAGCAATCGCCGCCGCCGCTGTAATCGTCTTCGCAATTGTAGTTGAGGGTAAAGGGCTGGCCACTCTGCAGCGACACAGTGCTATCGAAGCCCCAGCCGTTCTTCAACTGCCGCATGGAACCGCCCATCTGCGGCAGTTCATAGCTGAATACCCAAGTAAGACGATGGGGGATATTGAAGTTCGAAGGTCCTTTTTCAAGATTGCGGACGGTTGCTGTCTTGAGGTTGGGCCGCGTTTACGACGAAATCTTCCAGGTCGCTCGAGTTGTCGAGCGACTTCGAATACACGTAGTTGAACGCTGAAGTGATACCGCGCCAACCGTTGACCTTAAAGCTGACCTGCAATGAGTTGTAGTTCGACTTCCCGGAGGATTTTTCCTGGAAGATATAGAACGCGCCAGCGCCGCCGTCTCCGAATGGGCGCGGCACTCCGAAATCCTGGATTGAGCCCGTGGCACAGTCTGGTGTTGCAATCCGCCGCGGTAATTGCCGCTTGCGTGGGCTGGTTGATGTCGTAGAAGCGGAAAAGGCGGTGTCCCTGCGAGCCCACGTAGCCGATCTGCAGTGTGGTTTTGTTCGTGAGTTGCTGCTGAATGTTGATGTTGTAGTTCTCCATGTAAGGAGTCTTGAGGTGCGGATCGACCGCGAAGATGTCGCACTCGGGGCTGCAGCCGACGTCGCCATAAACGGGGGTCATTGTGTCACTGGGATTGATTATGCCCCCAACCGCCGAGGCGGCGTTGATTGGTTTCGGCCCAAAGTTGCCGTAGGCGGGCCCAGGGGCGTAGTAAGCGGGATAAGGCAGGTGCCCGAGGAACATGTCTTGAGAGAAAGCATCATAGAAAAGGCCAGCTCCGGCGCGAATCACGGTCTTACCTTTTCCGGTCACGTCCCAAGCGATACTGGCTCGGGGTGAAAAGTCCTTTTTGTCCGGTTGATACAATTGGCTCAGTCCGGGCTGGCCCACTTGCAGATAATTGCCCGTGCCGGTGTCACTGACCGGATCAAAGCTACTCACGAGGAAGTTGGAGAACAAGTTGTTCTTCTCCGCGATTACGCCGTAGTAGTCCCAACGCAGGCCATAGTTGACAGTGACCCGCGGGGTTACACGGAAGCTATCTTGCAGATAGAGACCGTAGCCATTCTCGAAAGTATGACGACGAGAGTCGCCCGAGTACTGGAGGCCGCTACTAACGTTTCCATCCAGGAAGTTCGTCAGCGCCCCCGCAGAGCTGTCAGCGTTGAATTTCAGACGTCCACGGAAGTATTTGTTGAAGAACTGCGTAACGCTGGTGCGGCGGAATTCGAACCCCGCCTTCACGTCGTGCTTTCCAGCTTTCCATGAGAAATTTTCTATGAACTGGTTGTTGGTGTCCCAACGACCCCGTGAGTCGCCCGAGGTTGCGCCCGGTTGAGCGAAGAAGCTGGTTCCACTGGGCGTGCCCGAAACCAGAATGATGGGCAGGCCGGAGTCATGCGTTCCCGATCCTGAACAATCAGCCAGCGTGCTCGCGGCACATAGCCCGATCGAGCTGGGATGGAAGCTCAAGTCCTGAGGAAAAAAGCCCTCAGCAAACCGGTTCCACCCGTAACGCAGTTCGTTCACTTTGTTGGTGCCGATGGTGTGAACATAAGAAAGAGACACCAACTGAACCCTGGTTGGCGTGATGGTGTTGAAGCCTGGGAGCTGGCCGCCGGATGCGGTCAAGGCGAGCGGGAAAGATTGTGTGCTGTCGCCGAAGAAATAGCGGCCAGTCAAAATATTGTTCTGGTTGAAATTGTGGTCAATCTTTCCGATCACGCTGCTGAGGTTGTTGTATGAAGGGGTGATCAGCGACGCATTGGGACCGTCTGGGCATCCGCCATCGTAAGCTTTCCACGTCGGGTCGAGATCGCCATTCGACGGGGCAGTTGGCCGAGTTCCGACGTTGGGCTGAGGCCAAAACTTCAACATGGCGGCGGTTACAGGGCTCCCGGGGCCATAATTGGCAATGTCAAAAGCGATGCGGTTGGGCTCCGGCACGCACGCGAGCGTCACCGCTCCCACCCTCTCTCGCTGACCTTCATAGTTCATATAAAAGAAGGTTTTGTCCTTCACGATGGGGCCGCCGAGCGAACCGCCGAACTGATTATTGTGGAAGGGCGCCCGTACCTGATCTGTCGTGTTGAACCAGTTGCGTGCATCGAGTGCGTCGTTGCGGAAATACTCGAACAGTTCTCCGTGCAGAGCATTTGTTCCGCTCTTGGTCACGATGTTGACCACGGCGCCGGCGTTGCGCCCATACTCGGGCTGGAAGTTGGAAAGCACCCTCATTTCGGCGACGGCGCCGATCGGCAAAATGGCTCGGATGGAACGGCGAACACGCCGCCCTGGTTGATGGCGGGGTCGTTGCGGTACCCATCGTTCATGTCGGTGCCATCGAGTAGGTAATTGTTGGAGCGTCCGCGCGCGCCGTTCATGGAGAACTCGCCGAACGATCCCGGAGAATCGGTGATCTGATCGGGCGAACCAGCCACACCGGGATTCAAGAAAATCAACTTGGTGTAATCGCGACCGTTGATCGCCAGATCTTCAACTCCCTTGCTGGTCAGCACGCCGCCCAGGTCATTGGACGTGGTTTCGATCTGGGCGACACCTCCGCCGGAAACTTCAACCGTCTGCGTGACTTGGCCAGTCTTCAGCTGCGCATCCACGCGCCGCTCGGTGGCCACGTTTACTTCGACGTCACTGGTGACTGCGGTTTCGAAGCCAGCCTGCGCCACAGTTACGGAATAGCTGCCGACGGGCAACTCTGGCACGCGGTAGCTACCGTCGGTGCCGGTCACGGTTGTGCGCTCGATCCCAGTGGCCGCGTTGCGCACTTTCACGGTCGCCCCGGCTACAACTGCGCCGGAAGGATCGGTGACCGATCCGAGGATGGTGCCACGAAATGTTTGTCCCACGAGCAGGGTCGTCGCAAGAAGAATAAACACTACCAATAAGCGCAGTTTCATTCCGGTCCTCCTTAGTAATCGCGGGCGTTGGAACAGACCCACACTCCGCGAGTAGCAAACACAGGCCCAATTGGGATGCGCGGCATTATATACCTGCGTCCGCGAAAGCGCAGTGAGGAACTTCACAGAACAGTGGTTGGGAAACGGGATTAGGGCCGGAATCTCGGTTTCTAGCAAGCCCTGAAACAACGAAACGTTGACAAAGCACGACCGTGAGCGATTGGAATCGCGAGAGGTCTCGCCAGAAATACGGAATACCAGATAGTGAATCTACGGAATAACGGATTGAAACTACGCGATTCTAGAAGCTGAAGGCCACGCCGCCGCGCACCGAGCGCGCCGATTGCACCAGATAAAGAGTGCGTCCGTCCCGTCCCATCACCGGTACATACCCCTGGGCGAGAAGATTTCGCAGGTCCATAAGAACTTCCATGTGTCCCGCCAGGAAGCTGGCTGGTATCGGTTGCCGGATGAAGAGATTCAAATAAGCACCCGACTGGCCCGGCGAACTATCGAACAAGTCGACGGGAGTTAACGCGTCGTGGCCTCCCGTGTACCGGTAGGAGGCGACCCAGTAGGTCTTCGCCTTGGGCACTGTGCCGCTGAACTTGGCCGCGACGGCATGGCGCTGCTCCGCACGAATCCACTCCCGCGCGTCCTGCAGTTGGACATCCGGGCGCGACAGGTCGAGCACGCCTCCATAAGCATAATCGAGGGTTGCGGTCAAATCGGACAACAACTTCCGCTGCAGCACCACCCGCATCCCACGCGTCGCGTAGTCGTTCCCCTGATAAGTGAAAGTCCCCGAGTACACATCGGGCAGCACTTCACCCGACTCGGTCGTCATTTCGCCCGGTACCATTTCGCCAACTCCGGTAAGCGCCGGATCGACCATGTTGTCCGAGTAGAACGCGACTTGCATATTGTTCTTGCCGACGCGCTGCGAGACGGACACTTCCTGGTGACGGGCCCGCTCCACCGCCGGCACAAAGCCAGTCATGCTCATGCGCGGCGCGGTTTCGCTGAGGTCCGACGAAGTTGAATCCAAACCATCGTTTCCTGAGCGGCCATCACCCAAACGATCTTCCAGGCGCATATTCGGGACGGAACTCGCGTATTGATATTCCAGCACCGTATTCGGAGTGATGTGCAGATCGGCCGACCCGAAGGGCTTGAACGCGTGCGCCCGCCCCATGAACTGGATGGCTTGCAGTTCGCTGCCGAGCTTCAACTCCAGTTTGTTGCCCACGACGATCCGATCGGAACTGGTCACCGACAACGCTTCCAGCGCGGCGCCCGGCATCGCGTACTGGTCAGGCGAATTCAGCCGCAGGGCGGTGATTGCCAGCGAAGGCTCGAACATACCGTTGAAACGGTTTGTGTAGGTGGTTCGAAGAACCGCTGCCGGAGTGCTCTGACCTTCGGCTCCATAGCCAACGTTCCCATTCAGGCGCACCGTGCCGCTCGATAACAGCGAACGCTCCACGGCAAAACCAGCGTTCATATCCGCGGGACTGCCGAAACCCTGCCCTGGCGATCCCGCCAGGAATGACAAGGTACCTTTCAGTTCGCGGTCCGCGGCTGACTCCCCGCTCTGCGCGACTACGGTCGTGCCGTCTTCCAACACGCGCAGGATGGGCCGGTTGGCAACCGAACGCAGCGTCCACTTCCAGTCGTCATCGTCCACCGGACTGCGCAACGGCACCAGTTGGATGGCCTCGAACAGCGTCGTCAGGGTGACATTCACCACCAGCTTCGCACCCGCCCGCAGGTCGATTTTCTCGCGCAGCGAAGGCAGAAACGACGGTGCACTTACTTTGACGCTGTAGGTACCCGGTAGCAGGCTCGCAACCGAGTAGAAACCGCGATCGTCGGTGAAGACCTTCAGGGCCTGGGCGGCCGAGCCGAGGACTTCCACCACCGCGCCCATTTGCGGGGCGCCGCTGCCATCGCGAACGTATCCAGAAATCACGCCGGACGCAGTTCCGCACCATGCCGGGAGAGGCACGGCCGTGACCATAATAGCGACGACTGCGAGGAACCCGAGCTTTCGGAACATCTCGCCCACCACCTCTGGGAAACCAGGCAGCCGATTACTCCACGGCAAAGGTTGCCGTTGGATCGACCGTCTGCTTGGAAAGGTTGTCGTTCACTTTGATCTCGATCTTGTACAAACCCGGCGCCAGGTTGGCGGCGGAAAGCGTCTTCTGCAGCGTCACCTGGTCGCCCACATTGCCCATGGTGTCTGTCGACTCGACGGTATGGATGACCGCCTTGTTGTTGGCGTCGGTCACATTGTATTCGATTGTGGCCGAAGGCTTGTGGGTTTTTTCGTCCACGCTGAGGTTGTAAACCTGCATCCAGAAATTCATCTTCTGATTGCGTTTGAACAAGATGGGCTTGCCGTCGGAAGGCGCCACGCGCGGGCGCACTTTGGTCGTCCCGATCACGAAATTTCCCGTGCCCACGTTCTTGGTCGCCACCGGTTCCATCTGGTCGGCAATGATCAGCGTGGAACTGCTCAACTTGTCTTCGCTGAAGTCCGGAATCTGGATCGCATGTTCCCAACTCCCCGTACGATCTCCGTTCACGTCCTTAACCACGATGTCCAGACGGTAGCGATTCTGGCTGATACGCAGTGGCAGCGCTTTCCAGTACACCGAAGAATTCTCGGCCGTTTTGGGCAACAGTTCCACCGGCACATCGACCTGCACCGTGTCTTCAAAAGTCTGTACGATCTTGCCGGTGAGCGTGGTCACGCGCCCGAAGATATTGACCGTGCCGCGCTCCACGCCATCTTTGTTCTGGAAGGTGACGTCGCGGTTCTTGATCTGAATCGTGATCGGAACCAGCACCGTGTCGCTGGTCACCTTCACGAAGTCGGCGCGCACGTCAAACGGCATCAGGTTGACGCTGATCTTGTGGCTGACTACTTCTTCCAGATCCTTGAATTTCACCGCCGGCGCAGCCTGCAGCTTGGCAAACTGTTCCAGGCGGTCGAATTGCTTGGACTGCAGGTCCTTATTGAATGGCGATTCGCCCAACTGTTCGAGACCGCCGTGGTTGAAACGATCCGCTTTGTTCGCCATGCCCATCTGTTCGTATAAAGTCAGTCCGGCATTGGGCGTGTACTTCAAGGCGTCCTTTTCCGAGCGGTCCAGCGTCATGTGATAGTCGCCGCACATGCAGCTATCGACGAACTCAATGATGACTTCCTGCCCAATTCCCTCCAGATAGCGATACCGCCATTGCTCGAACGGGAAAGTGGAAGTCTCGCCACCGCCTTCTTCCTGAGGCCGCTCGTAGCTGCCGCCCGAGGGGTGGGACTCGATCTCATCCGCCGGCCCGAACACGATGTAGATTCGCCCGCGGTCGGTCTTCCAGCCGGGGATGCCGGCCGCAAAGTGCTCGTTGGCATACGCGATACGCCGGTAGTGCTCTTCTTTAAACTCGTTCTCTTCGGTGTCGGGTGTGGGATCGCGGCGCTGCCAGAAAGCCTCTATGAACTGGTCGCGCTCTTCGTCGTTGGAGAGCTGCATGAAGGCGGATTTTTCTTCGTCGGTGATGATCCAGCGCACATCCTCATCCAGCCACTTCTTGTACGTCTTGCTCAACTCGATTTTGAGCGCCTTGGCGTTGGCCTTCCTCTGTTTTTCCGGAATCGACCGCTTTAAAGGATCAGTCTGGCTTTCGGAGCCTTTCGCGTCCTTGTCCTGCGCTTGGGAAACGGCTGCAAAACCCAGTGCCATCCCGCCAACCAGCACACCAGCCAAGTAACGATATCGGAGACTTGCGGAGAACATAGAAGGGCCTACCTCACTAGAAACGTCAGTTGCTTAATTCTATGTTCATTGGATACAACATGGCAAGAAGAAGTGGCCTGACAAGAAAAAATTTCCTGCCCGGAGCCATCCTTCTAAGCCCCTTAAGAATCCGTGTCTTGCGGTCGAGTATGCAAGCCCGTTGCCCGGACACTCGGCACTATATAATGATTTGTGCCGCGGTCTCCGTAGCTAGCCGGCTCGCGGCAACGAGGGAACAGCCTGTTCCACGGGAGGTTGGGAACTTTCCCCCCCCGTCTGAACGTATCTGTTCATACGCAACCGTGGTGCGTTTTCGCCGTTCTATAACCAGTTCCCGGGGTTAGGTTGGAAAGCTAGGTGGTTAGTCAAGCAGGGATTTCAGCGGCCGGCAACTGACCGTAATGGCAGGCTCGGCACGACTCTCGGAAGCGCTTGGTCATGAAGACTTGGAAGAAAGTTTTGATCGCGGTGGGTGGGACGCTGCTGCTCGGCAGCATCGTCGCCGTCACTGTTTACCAGAGCCGGAAGAACCTGGTAACGGTGCAAACTGGCAGAGTACAAAGGCAGAACCTGGCCTCGGTGGTCAGTGCTTCGGGTGAAATCAAGCCCAAGACCTATGTGAACATCGGAGCCAATGCCTTCGGCAAGATCATCAAGTTGCACGTCAAGGAAGGCGATCGGGTGCAAAAGGGCCAGCTCCTGGCGCAGCTTGAGAACGTCCAGTCCTCGGCCGACGTCAACGCCACACGCGCGTCCGTGCAAGCGGCAGTAACCGACGCAGCCGCCGCCGACGCCGCCCTGAACACCTCGCTCGCCGACCTGAACCGCGCCAAGTCCGACGCCGTCCACGCCAAACTCGATTGGGACCGCGCTCAGGGTCTGTACAGCGCCGCCCTCATCGCCAAGCAGGATTACGACCTCAAGAAGGCGGCCTGGGAGCAGGCCGACGCCGGATTAGCCCAAGCCGAGGCTCGCGTCGCCCAGGCCAAGGCACAAAAAGATTCGATGGACAAGCACATCACCCAGAATCAGGCCAACCTGACTCGGGTCTCCGATGTGCTGCAAAAAACCACGTACGCAGCGCCTTTTGACGGCGTCATTACCAATCTTCCCGTTCGCGAAGGCGAGACCGTGGTCATCGGAATCCAGAATTCGCCCGGTAGCACGCTGATGACGATTGCCGACATGTCCGTGATCACGTCCGAGGTCAAGGTGGATGAGACTGACATCGTCAACGTGCACCTCGGCCAGCCCGCTGAAGTGACCATTGACGCCATCCCCCACAAGGTCTTCCACGGCGTCGTCAGCGAAATCGGCGACAACGCCATCGTGCGTTCAACCGGTGTCGCGACCTCGCAGGCCACCTCGACCAGCGAGGAAGCGAAAGACTTCAAGGTTGTCGTGACGCTCACCGATCCGCCACCCGACCTGCGTCCCGGCCTATCTTCCACCGCCAAGATTACGACCGCAACCCGCAGCAGCGTGCTCAGCCTTCCCATTCAGGCACTCACCGTCCGCACCCAGGCCGATCTCGTTCCCAAGGATGCGGGGAAGAACGCCGTACAGGCTGCCAGCGCTCCGGTGGAAACTTCAAAACTGAAAGAAGAAATACAGGGCGTGTTCGTGATCCGCAAGAAAAGAGCAGAATTCGTTCCGGTGGATACCGGCATCAGTGGCACCACCGATATCGAGGTCATCAAAGGCTTGCAAGAGGGCGACGAAGTAATCACTGGCAGCTATAAGGTTCTGCGTACGCTGAAGCCTGGAACGAGTGTCAAGATAGACAACTCGGCCCCGAAGAAGGAAGAAGAATCTTAGTAGAGACGGGGCTTGCCCCGTCTCAGTTTGCGGCAGGAGACGCGGCAAGCCGCGTCTCTACAACCAAGCATCTAACCTCAGCCAGGTTAGAACGTCTAACAGGAAACGGCCCCTAGGAGCCCGCGTGCCCGAGCCCGGTCCGGAGAAGGAGAACAAGATGGCGACTGCCGAGATTCTGCCAATCGATAAGCCCACGGATTGGGCTGCCCCCAACTCCTACATGATCTCAACCGAGGACTTGTGGAAGACCTACGATATGGGCTCGGAACAGGTGCATGCGCTGCGCGGCGTCAACCTGCGTATTCAGCGTAACGAATACGTCGCCATCATGGGCCCTTCCGGCTCCGGCAAGTCCACCCTGATGAATCTGATTGGCTGTCTCGACTCGCCATCCAAAGGCCAATACTGGCTCAATGGACAACTGGTCAGCGAACTTGACGACGACGAACTGGCCCGCATCCGCAATAAGGAGATTGGCTTCGTTTTCCAGACGTTCAATCTGCTGGCTCGCGCCACATCGTTGCACAACGTGGAACTGCCGCTGATCTATGCCGGAGTTCCCGCCGAAGAGCGCGCCGAACGCGCCAAAGCAGCACTGACTTCGGTCGGCATGGAATCCCGCATGAACCACAAGCCCAACGAACTCTCCGGCGGACAGCGCCAGCGCGTGGCCATCGCCCGCGCTCTGGTCAATAAACCGGCCATCATCCTCGCCGACGAACCCACCGGCAATCTCGACTCTCAAACCGGCAACGAGATCATGGCGTTGTTCGACCGTCTGCATGCTGAAGGCAACACCATCGTTCTCGTCACCCACGAGCACGACATCGCCGAGTACGCCCACCGCATCGTCTCCATTAGAGACGGTGTGGTGGCCAAAGACGAAGTGAAGCAGTAGGTAAACTCACGTAGGGACGGACGCCCCCGGCTGTCTGCGGGGTTTTGCTTTTGTTTTGAAAGGGTGCGGCTTCAGCCGCACCGCAAGTGCGGCAAAATCAATTGCGGCTTTAGCCGCTGAGAGCAGCCGCAGCACGCAACGAGATTTTTTCCACACCCCGCAACGCTTGTGTGTTTTTAGGAATTTGGGTCGATCAGGAGACAATCCCACCAGTACAGCCCGGCTCGCCCCGCCTGCAGAATTTACTGTTGCGTCGCGCTGCTCGCCTTCTCCACCGTTGCGGCCGGAAGGATTCCAGTCTCCCCCGCGATAAAGAAGTTGTGGTCGTAAAGGTTGCGGTACATGCGGCCGGCAATCTCCGCCGCTTTGGGCCCGAACGTAGGACGTCCGCCCTGCAGAAAGACGACCGTTACAATCCGTCCAATATCGGTGTTGGCGTAAGAGGCGAACCATCCGAAGCGCGTGCCGGCATGCGAACACGTCCCGGTCTTGCCTAAGATCGATTCCTCATTAAAGTTCAAACGCACGCTGCGCGCGGTGCCATACGTAACCGCTCCCGCCATGCCATCGGAAAGTTCCGGTATCACGGGCTCGATATCGAGATGCCGCTTGACCCGGGGTTGGAAGTTGGCCACTTCATCGGGACCAGTCGGGTGTTGCAGGTAGTAAAGCGTGCCGCCGTTGGAGATCGCCGTCACCAGCGCGCCCAGTTGCAGCGGAGTCATCGAGATGCCCTCGCCGAACGAGCACATCTTGCCGACGCCGCCCAGTTTGGCTGGGATTTCTTCTTCCGGATAAGTGCCTAACTGCTCGCCCGAAATGTGATAACCGGCAAATTCGCCGAGTCCGAACTGGTGCGCGTAGTATTGCACCTTTTCAAAGCCCATCTTGCGCCCGACTGCCTCGAAGTACGCGTTATTCGAGTGCGCCAGCGCCGCCGTCAGATTCATGCGGCTGCGGCGCCCCAGCTTGACTTCCGTGTCCTCGTCGATCACGCCCTCGCTCAACGCCGCCAGAGCCACGGAAAGCTTGATGGTCGAGCAGGGCTGCGCGCCGCTTGAAAGCGCGAGTTTCTGGTTGACCATGGCGAGCACGCGTCCGCTGGTGGGCTCAATCGCGACCACCGTGCCATTCATGTTGCCCAAGGCGTTGATCGCGGCCTGGCGAACTACCGGGTCTTCCCCGGCCGTAACGTCACCTTCAGTGATGTCGGTTGCGAACGAACTGGTGTGAAAACGCTCGTAATAACGATGGCGGCGATGAGTGCCGGCATAACCCGTGCTGGCGGCATACTGCGAGCGCGGGGCGCGGCTGTGCGCCAGGGTCCGCATGCGCTTCCTCGCCCGCTGGCTCTCCGTAACACTGTGCGATTTCTTATGCGGAGCGAGCGTGCTGGGGTTAACGCTGGCCGCGATCCCACTCGCTTCCAGCAACATTGCTAATCCAGTGACAAATGCGAGACGAAGGAACCAGGCCTTAACTTTCACTTGCACTTCACCTTCCCCGGTTGTACTTGGCCAATCTTCTGCATACTTCATCTGTCGGCCTAGTTCAATAGATGCAAGAGTCTCGCCAAATCACGACCCCGAAGGCGTTTTTCCCGCAACTGTCCGATAGTAGGCGATTTAAGTGGCAACGCGCAATGGCAAAGTAACCAGCTGGTATTAGCGGAATCTTCGCGATAACTACATGAAACAATTGTATTTAACATGATTAGCGTAGAAGTTCCAACACCTTGGTAACCAGATCACCTTGTTACCTGGAAAGATACCCTCTCTCTGCATCGGCTTGCACATCCGGACTCGAAACCGGGCAACGAATCGGGGACTCCACCCGCCAGGTTGACACATCGTGCCCGCGAGCCACGGGCCCCGCGCCCGCGTTTTTTCTGGTATTTTCGGACGGCGTATCCTGATAAAACGCTTGCGGAGGTCTGTATCGTGCGAACAGCGCTCGTCATTCTTTATTTCGCCTTGGTTCTCGTCGTACCTCTCTGCGCCCGTGCTGCGGAACAAACTCTCGAAGCCCGCCGAGCCGAACTCAATCGCCTGCTCGCCGACGAGTGGGAGTACACGCTGCGCACTCAGCCTGAACTCGCCACCCAGGTTGGCGACAATCGCTACAACGACCGGCTGAGCGATTTTTCAGACAAGGCAATTGCTGACGATCTCGAGCACGCTCGTCAGGCGCTCGCGCGTTTCGAAGCCATCGACGTCAGCGGATTTCCCGAACAGGAAAAGCTCAACCACGCCCTGATGCTGCGTAGCTTGCGTGAAGCGCTCGACGCCGCCCAATTCAAAGATTGGGAGATGCCCGCGACCCAGTTCGGCGGCATTCACCTCGGATACGCATCGCTGCCCTTCGATTCCCCCTTCCGCAACAAGAAGGATTACGAAGACTACCTGTCTCGCCTGCGCCAGATTCCGCGCGTGCTCGATCAGGCCATGGGACACATGCGCGACGGCCTGCGCGACCACCGCGTGCCGCCAAAATATCTGCTCGAAAAAGTATCCGGCCAGGCGCAGCAGATTGCCGACGACCAGCTCGACAAAAGTCCCTTCACCGATCCTTTGCGCAAGATCCCCGATTCCATCTCCGAGGCAGACCGTAACCGACTTCGCGAAGCCATCGAGAGCGCGGTCAAGAATGAGGTCGCGCCCGCATACGCCAAATTCGCCAAGTTCGTGCGCGATGATTACGCGCCTCACGGAAGACTTGATCCTGGGGTATGGGCCTTGCCCGACGGAGAAGCCAGCTATCGCTTCGCCATCCGTCACCAGACCACCACCGATTTCACCGCCGACCAGATTCACCAGCTGGGCTTGAAAAGCGTCGCGGAAATTGAAACCCAGATGCTCGCCCTCGCCAAGGCACAGGGATTCAGCGATCTGAAATCGTTCAACGATCACATCCGGCAGGATCCGAAACTGCGCGCCCAATCGGGTCAGCAATTGCTCGATCTGTATACGCACTATCGCGACCAGATGTACGGAAAACTCCCGGAGCTATTCGGACCGTTGCCAAAGAACAAGCTGGCTGTGGTGCCGATGGAATCATTCCGCACCGCCTCCAGTCCCCCTGCCGATTACTCGCTCGGTGCCGGAGACGGCTCGCGCCCCGGACGCATCAACGTCAACGAATATGCTCCTGAGAAGCGCCTGCTGCTCAACGTGGAAGCCATCGCCTACCATGAGGGCGTCCCCGGACACCACCTGCAATTTTCTATCGCTCAGGAACTCACCGGCCTGCCGCCCTTCCGCAAGTACAACCTCGATCTGAACGCCTACACCGAAGGCTGGGCGTTCTACTCCGAGCGTTTGGGAAAAGAAGTGGGCTTTTATCAGGATCCCTACAGCGATTACGGCCGTCTGCAAAATGAAATGTGGCGAGCCGTGCGCTGGGTGGTGGATACGGGCGTGCACTCCCAGCACTGGACACGCCAGCAGATGATCGACTACTTCCACGAACACACCGCCATGGACGACGAGAACATCAATACCGAAGTGGATCGGTACATCGCCTGGCCGGCGCAGGCGCTTTCCTACAAGATGGGCCAGACGAAGATTCTCGAACTCCGCGAACATGCGCAGCAGGAGTTGGGAGCAAAATTCGACATTCGAGCCTTTCACGACGCCGTTCTCGATCAGGGCCCTTTGCCGCTCGATATGCTGGAAGCGAAAATAACCGCCTGGATCGCCGCCCAGAAGTGATTAGTCGATCCACGCGAATGCGCGTATCACCGTGAATGCGTGTATCACCGTAGAAGAGCGGCCCTTCAGGGCCGCGTAGGCTATCAAATGAACGCGGGCTTTCGTCCCTGAGTGTTCGGCGTCAAACCTGATTCACTGCACGTTTTCCGCCGCCTCCCGATACGTCCCGAACTTCTTCGCAATCGGTTTCAGCGTCGGGTAGAACTGCACAAAGACGTGCTCGACCGCGGCGTGCTGATCGTGACAACTCCAGCACCCGGCTTTTGGATTTGCGCTCGCCGATTTTGTCTCTTCGTCGAAATTGAAGTACGCCCACTTTTCGGGAAAGCGCGCCTCGTCTTTCACCTCGACGCCAATTCCCATGGAATCGGTCTGATAGTGGCCCACTTTATTGATCGAGCCTTTGCTGGTGGCTCCGCGATCTTCCACCACGAACATCGTCTTGTCCGGCCATTTGCCTGACTTCAAAAACTCCTGGTAGGCCCACTGCGGCACGAAAACGTTGGTGAACATCTCGTGGCCCGCTTGCGCACTGTAACTCATGCCGAAGCCGGAGGAGAGAAATATCCACTCGCGATAACCGGTGGGTTGCAGGAGTTGATTGTCGCCGGTGTACTGCGGGCGTCCGGGTGTGGGATCGGGGGATGCCGCCAGGAAAATTGTGGCGGCCAAGACGACAAGCGCGAGAAGCATGACAGAAGCTGGGATCAAGCGACGCATGGAAATCTCCTCAGAGTTTCGACGACGACCGGGAGAGAACGTTAGCGCCGGGATACTCACGAGTAGAGACGGGGCTTGCCCCGTCTCCGCCGCATGCTAGCCGGGAGCATCCTCCCCTACATCACTTCGTTACGCTTCCGCAGGAACGCCGGAACGTCAAGATCCTCCACCTGGTAGATGGGCGCGGACGAACGCATCGCATCGAGCGGAATCACCTCGCCATGCGAGGCGCTACCCATCGCCATTTCCTGGAATGTTACCGGCGTGGGATCTGGCTGGAACGCCGGCTCCGGCACAAACACCGGCTCCGGCTCGGCCACCGGTTCGGGCTCATGAAAGTGGTCCCGATCACTCGAAATACGGCGCGAAATTTCTCTCGGAACAATCACCGGATCGTAAGTTTCCTGTTGCCGCGCACGGCGCATCCCGGCCTCTTTGAAACCGGTAGCGATCACCGTGATCTTGACCGCGTCTTTCATCTTCTCGTCCAGCACCGCGCCAAAAATGATGTTGGCATCTTCATGAGCCGCGCCCTGAATAATGGTGCAAGCCTGCTGCACTTCAGCCAGCTTCAGTGAATTCGAGCCGGTAATGTTGATGAGGATGCCGCGGGCTCCGTCAATTGCGCCCGCTTCCAGCAGCGGCGAAGCAATGGCCCTCTGCGCCGCTTCCACCGTGCGATGCTCGCCGCTCGCGGTAGCCGTGCCCATCACCGCGTACCCCATGCCCGCCATGATCGCCTTCACGTCGGCAAAGTCGCGGTTGATGATCCCCGGAATCGTAATGATGTCGGAAATCCCCTGCACCCCTTGCCGAAGAATATCGTCGGCGATGCGGAACGACTCGAAGAAGCCGGCGTTCTCGGCGACCGCCAGCAATTTTTCGTTGGGGATCACCAGGGTGGTATCGACCGACTCCATGAGTTCGGCAACCCCGCGCTCCGCCTGCTGCATGCGGCGCTTGCCTTCAAAGGCAAAAGGCTTGGTCACCACGGCCACGGTGAGCGCTCCCATTTCGCTGGCCAGCGAGGCAATGATCGGAGCCGCGCCCGTGCCCGTGCCGCCACCCAGTCCGGCCGTGACGAAAACCATGTCCGCGCCTTCGAGGATCTCGATGATCTTGTCTGAATCTTCGAGCGCGGCTTTCCGGCCGATCTCGGGATTCGCCCCCGCGCCCAGTCCGTTCGTCAGCTTCACGCCCAGCTGAATCTTCGTGCCGGCGCGCGACATCCGCAGCGCCTGCAAGTCGGTGTTGGCCACAATGAATTCAATGTGCTCCATGCCCGAATCAATCATGCGATTGACCGCGTTGTTGCCGCCGCCACCCACACCGATGACCTTGATGCGAGCGTCGTTGCGAGCTTCTTCGTTGAAGCAGATGCGGAGTCCGTTGTCATCACTCATACGTCACCTCGAAAATCAGTTGTAGAGACGGGGCTTGCCCCGTCTCAGCTGCAGGCGGAGACGCGGCAAGCCGCGCCTCTACAAAAAATCACGCGCCCTTCCCCGCGAACAGCGCCTTCATGCGCGTTCCAAAACTCGGCTCCTGCAGGCCGCGAGCCAGGCGAGCGCGGTGGCCGTAATAAGCCATGCCTAACACGGTCGCAAATTCCGGCTCGGACAAGAACGACGGCATCTTCGCCATCGGCGTTGGCCACGCCAGGCGAGCGGCTTTCCGCAACACCGATTCCGCCACGTCGAGGATGCCCGGAAGCCGCGCGGCCCCGCCGCTCAGCACAAACCCCGCGATGCAGTGCTCCAGAACTCCCGCGTGGCGCAGATTGTCGCGCAGCAGTTCGAAAAGTTCGCGGGCTCGCGGCTCCAGAATCTCGCCCGCCATGCGCTGCGACATCATGCGCGAAGGTCGGTCTCCCACTGACGGCACCTCGACTTGGTTGCCCTCGGGGATCAGCGTCGGCACCGCATTGCCAAAATTCTTCTTGAGCGCCTCAGCGTCCGCCAGCCCCGTGCACATCCCGACCGAAAGATCGCTGGTAAAGTGGTCGCCGCCGATGGGGATGACCGCCGTATGCGCGACTGCACCCTGCTGAAAAACGATCAGGTCGCACGACCCGGCGCCGAGGTCGGCGAGGCAGATTCCGAGTTCACGCTCATCGAATCGCAACACCGAGTCCGCGCACGCCAGCGGCTCAAAGATGGTGTCGTCTACGTGGACCCCAGCCCGGTTCACCGCCGTCACCAGATTCTGCGTAGCGCCCGAAGAGGCCGTCACGATGTGTACGCGCACTTCCAGTCGCGTGGCCATCATGCCCGTCGGATCCTGCACGCCCGGCTGATCGTCAAGAATGAATTCCTGCGGCAGCAGATGAAGAATTTCGCGATCGCCCGGCAAAGGCACGGTACGAGCCTTGTCCACGGCCTGGCGAATCTCCTCGCGCCCAATCTCCCGTGATCGCGCGCCGAACGTGATGCCCCCGTGGCTGTTCATCCCGCGGATGTGCGCGCCTGCAAGGCCCACCAGCGCATGTTCGACCGGAATGCCGGCCACGTCTTCCGCCTGCTCCACCGCTTTTTGAATGCTGCTGATGGCCTTGTCGAGTTCGGTAATCACACCCTTGCGCAGGCCTCGCGATTCGCTGATGCCATGGCCGCGATAACGCAATCCGTTCTCGCTCAGTTCGGCCACCAGCACCGAAGTCTTGGCGCTGCCTACGTCAATGGCGGTAATAAACTTTGGCTCACGATTCGGCATAAATATAAATAGAGTCCGGCATGATATTGGCTAGTTCTGCTGCGCCTCCTTCGGAATTCCGGCGCTCGGTTTCTTTTGTCCTGCAGGAACAGCAGCCGATGGCGCGGATGCAGCCGGATGCGATGCCGCTGTATTTTTCGCGACTGCGACGAGCGGCGCTTTCACCGTGCTCTTCAGCGCGGCCTGGGTCACTGGCGCTGGTTTAGCTGGGGCCGGTTTAACTGGCGCTGGTCTAACTAGTTCTGGTTTGGCTGACGATTGCTTAACGGGCGGCGTCTTAGCGGGAGCATGATGAGCTGCCTTCGGCCCGGCTTTGGTCTTAGTAGCCTTCACATCCTTTTTCACCGGAGCCGGCGCCACCGGATGCGTTACATATTTCTCGTAATTAACGATCGCCGCGGTTTTCACTCCCGCCGCCATCGCCGTCTTGGCCGCCGCCGGTGTCAACGCCGCCTGCCGCGGCATCCCATTGAGATCAGGATTCACGATGATCTGGCCGTCGTAGCGCAAGTCCACCGATTCCAGCTTGTCGAACTGCTGCCGCCACTGCTGCACATGCGTCACATAAGTTTTGTAACGCTGCAAATAGTTCCCCGAGCCCAGATGCACCAGCACTTCGCCGTTCGCATCCGCAGCCAGCACTTTCACATCCTCAGGGTCGGTGAGATCCACTTCGCTCAATTCCTGGGAATAGTGAGCTCCGCCCGAATCGATCTCGCGCACCAGTTCGTTGTAATTTTTCATCCGCGCCGCGCGCGTGGAGAGCGGCTCGCCCGCGTTCATGCCCGCAATCACAGGGAATGAGTACTTGTGCTTGACGCCCGGAGCTAGTTCCATCAGTGTGCCCCCGGCATCGATCAGCGAAATGTGCGAGCCGATGCGCGCAAACGCAACCGGCGTACGCTCATGAATCTCGATGCGCAGGCGATTGGGGACGAAGCGCATCACGCTCGCCGATTCCACCCACGGAATCTGCTCCAGTTGTTGTTGGCGTTGCGCCAGCGGAACGAAGAAAATGTTGCGGCCAATATCTCCGCCCATCACTTCCATGATTTGTGCGTGCGCCACGTGCTCGGCGCCGCCGACTTCGATCTGATCGCTCGAATCAATGCGAAATCGCCAGGAGTGCTCCCCGTAGCGGTAGACGCTCGCGCCCGCAGCGCCCAAAATCCCCAAAACGACGAGCGACAACACAACCCACATCAACCGGTTGGCAGTCTTGGGGGGAAGGGATCCACGCCGGACCGAGACGCGCTTCTGCCCGCGCAGAAATGGGGATTCCTGCTCCTCTTCCAGATCGACGAGCCGTGCGTCGTCGAAAGGCTCACGCTCGGGAGCCCCGCGCTGAGAAGCGCCGGGAAGCGGATACAATTCTTCCTGGACCGCGGTGGAACTGGATGTCCGCGCCACTCTTTCGAGTCAGTTGTCGACAGAAAACCGCTGAGCAGAATTACTATAACTGGTTTTCGCGAATTGAGACATTGCCAAGTTGGTTCGGCCGCTCGTGTGGTAGGTGGGAAAGTTCTTTGTAGAGACGGGGCTTGCCCCGTCTCCCCAACTCTAGAAGTTGTCCTCAACCTCGACATCCGGAGAAACATCCGGGAACTCCGCATCCGCGTTCACAACAACCTGCGCCCCCGTCTTCGGACAAACCACCACTCGTCGACCCACCGTGCGGGCCAATCTGAATTCCGACCGAGTTCGCGACCGCAGCTGCTCGATCTCTGCGCGCTGCATTTCGGCCCGTGCCCGCAGGACCTCTTTCTGCGCCAGAATCTCGTTCCGGACCTGTTCGCGAACCAGTTCGGCCTGCGCCCGAGCCTGCTCTCGAATCATTTCGGCCTGTTCCCGCGCCATTTCGCCTCGGTCGGTGACGGCGAGCACGGAGTCCGGCAGCACGGCCCGGCGAGACGTCACATCCGTTGCCAGCAGCACCGCCTCTTCGGCCCGTGTCGAAATCCGGCACAATTCCACCCCGGCGCGATCCGCAACCCGGTGCAGTGCCGCAAAACTTCCCTTCCGGTATTCGCTGTTTATCCCCAGCGCCAACACACCCAGTGCAATCCAATATGTGGCTTTATTCGTGTCCATGGTGCAATCCTCGCTGTTGAGTCCTTGGACGACCCTCCAGAAAAAAGGTCAACGCAACAAAAACACGAAATCTCAGGATGTGTTGGGCTTTTGTCCGTGTGGAGACGGGCGCCTCGCCCGTCCACCGAGCGAAGCTCGGCTCAAGACAGCTTGGGAGCTGCCGTACTCTCTAACTTCTCAAGAATCATCGGTCCCAACTGCGAGACACTCCCCGCGCCCAGCGTGAGCACCATGTCGCCCGGTTGGGCAAAGGCGGCAACAGTGGCCACGGCGTCAGAAAAGGAGGGAGCATACGCGACGCCAGCCTTCCCCGCCCCGGCAATGCGTCCGACGAGCGCCTCCGCCGTAATTCCTTCGATCGGCTTCTCGCTGGCCGGATAAATATCGAGCAGGCAAAGCGTGTCGGCGTCCGCAAAGGCAGTCGCGAACTCCTCCATCAGATCGCGAGTGCGGGTAAACCGGTGCGGCTGGAAGATCACATGCACCCGCCGAAATCCGCACTGCCGAGCGGCAGCCAGCGTGGCCCGGATTTCCGTAGGATGATGCCCGTAATCGTCAATCACGCTGACTCCAGCCGCTTTGCCCTTGAGCTGAAACCGGCGGTCCACGCCGCGAAAACCATCCAGCGCGGAACGGATCTGCTCCGTCGGAATGTCGAGCGCCGTGCCCACCGCAATCGCCGCCGTAGCGTTCAGCACGTTGTGCGCGCCCGGAACGTGCAGCGTGAACCCGCCGAGATCCTTCTCCTTGTAAGTCACCTGGAAATGGTGGATGAGCGAGCCGTGCTCTCCGCCGGCCGCCGACGCCCCCATGCGAATCAGGAAATCCGAACCTCGGCTGGTTCCGTAGGTCGTCACGCGGCGATGGACGCGCGGCAGCAAGCGCCGCAGCGACGCGTCGTCATTGCAACCAACGATCATGCCGTAAAACGGCACGCGCTCCATAAATTCCAGAAACGTCCGCCGTACGTCTCTCATGTCGCGGTAGCAGTCCATATGCTCGCGGTCAATGTTCGTGACGACCGAGAGAATCGGCGATAGCTTCAGAAATGACCGGTCACTCTCGTCCGCTTCCGCCACCAGGTATTGCGACTTGCCCAGACGAGCGTTCGAGCCCATAGCATCCACCCGCCCGCCCACTACAACCGTAGGATCAAGCCCGCCGGCCGCCAGCACCGCCGCCACCATCGAAGTCGTAGTCGTCTTCCCATGCATCCCAGCAATCGCGATTCCGTACTTCAGCCGCATCAGTTCAGCCAGCATCTCAGCCCGCTGAATCACCGGTATATGTAGCCGCCTAGCTTCGTGAACTTCAGGGTTATCGACCGAGATCGCGGAACTGGTGACGACCACATCCGCTCCCGCAATATTGGCGGCAGCGTGCCCTGCAAAAGTGGTAGCGCCCAAAGCCGCCAGCCGCTCAGTGACCGCCGACTTCTTCAAGTCGGAGCCGGAAATCCGGTAGCCGAGATTCAGCAACACCTCGGCAATCCCGCTCATGCCGATGCCGCCGATCCCCACGAAATGAATGCGCTGAATCTTGGCAAACATAGAAACTTAATCCGGAACGCTGATAATAGTCCATTTAACCGCAGAGTTCGCAGAGTACGCAGAGAAAACCTGATCACGATGGCTTCGTATCAGGGCATCGCTTCAGCGATGCCAAAAGTATGCCAAATCAGATGCCCCTTTAGGGGCTGGACTTTCGCTGCGAATTTCGCGCACCCTGCGGTTCAAAGTTCTACGCCGCCAGCCAGACGTGCTACCATCTCCGCAATTTCTTCAACCGCTCTGGGATGCGCCAGCGACCTCGCCGCAGCCGCCATGCCCTGCAACCGGTTCGAATCACCAATCAGCGCCGCAATCGTGTCGACCAGGTAAGCCGCACCCAGATTACTTTCTTCCACCACCACCGCGGCGCCTACTCGTTCCAGCGCCCGGGCATTCACGTTCTGATGATCGTCAGCCGCCGCCGGAAACGGCACAAAAATCGCCGGCTTCCCTGCCGCCGCAATCTCTCCCACGGTGCTAGCCCCCGAACGGCACACCAGCAAATCGGCGCGCCCAAACGTGTCCGGCATATCGTCAATGAACTTGTGGACTTCGCCGGAAATTCCAGACTTCTGATAAGCAGCCAACACGTGGTCATAATCGCGCTGCCCCGTCTGGTGGATGATGTGAATCCCCGGAATCCGCGCCAGTAACCCGCCCAGCGACTCGATCATCGCCTGATTGATAGCCCGCGCCCCCTGACTGCCTCCAAAAACCAGCAGGGTCGGCACGCCCCCAGTCTTAGGAGGAATAGAAAAGAACGCCGAACGAACCGGAACGCCTGTCACCTTGCAGTGAGGAAAATACCGGCAAGTCTCTTCAAAGTGCACTGCTGCTGCCGAAACCCAGCGCGCGATCATTCGATTAGCGAACCCCGGCACCACGTTAGGCTCAAAAGCCAGTGTAGGAAGCCGTCGCCGAATTGCCGCCACCATAGCCGGTCCCGAGGCGTATCCCCCCACCCCAATCACCACTTCAGGATCGAACTCCGAGAGCATCCGCGAAGAAGCCGCAATCGCCCGCGGCAAATCAAACATCGTCTTCGCCCGCGTCATCAGGCTGACATTTTTCAGCGCGCCAACCCGAATCAGCTCCAGGCGAAATCCCGCTGCCGGCACCAGTCGCGTCTCAATCCCGCGAGCCGTCCCGATAAAAAGCACCTCGGCGCCAAACTGCTTCTTAAGCTGCAGGGCAATAGCCAGAGCCGGAATAACGTGCCCGCCCGTTCCCCCGCCCGCGATGATAATGCGCATGAAGTCGTTTCCTGAAGCCGCTCAACCGCCATCTCATAGGCGCTTACAAATGTCTCAGCGCAGGCTTTTTGGAAAGGGCACGACTTCAGTCGTGCCGCCAGCAGCCCTAAAAATGCGGGGTTTAGCCCCTCAGGGCCGGACATCACCCCCCAAAGAATCTCTTACGAGACAACTAGTGTCGCACGCCTCGCGAAAACCGACTCCCCTGGCGCGAGATCTTACGGGCGACCCTCTCCTGAATCGGGCCGTCCAGCGTTCGACAGGAGATTGATGCGTTCGTCTGGTTGTGTGAGTTCCAAGGTCAACTCCGTCAATCTCCAGCGTCCATCGTCCTTAACGGCCAGGGCTTTCAGGTTTCCCCTTCGGACTCGGCCTCGCACAGAAATCAGCATTTCGGCTCTTGCCGGGTTCCCCCACTCCTCTTTCCCTTCGGAGAACCAAGCTTCCTTAACCGGGACACCCAGCGCCTCCCTGAACCGCGGCGACTGATGCGCCGTTACTACAGCCAGTTTGTAAGCTCCGCTAGTCGTCGCCATAAAATGCGGCACGGTGAACATCAGCATGAGGACAAACGCGGCACCCAACAACTGATTACGGAAATTCTGTGACCACCGGCCAGATTGCGCGGAACCCGCCTCCTGGGGCTTCTGCTTCAACCAAACAGATAGCGTACGCGCCGCTCCGAACACCATAAACGCTGCGAGGGCGACAGTAGTTACTCCCACCGCCACTGAGAAGAAATGCTGGTGGCGAAGCCATGGGACACACGATGCCGCAACGACAACACCCATTACGATTGCGACCACTTTGCGCATGTTTGCCCCAACATTCCCCTACTCGGTCATTCGTGCGTACTTCCCTCTCGCCTCCCGCAGCATCCCGAGCAACGACGCCTTCTCCGCCTCCGTATTCCACGATGTATTACTCCCTGCCGCCGCAATCAGCCGGTCAACCCAAGCCACAAAATAAGCCGCATCCCCCGCGTTGCGCACTGCTGCACCCGCCAAGCTGACATACACCGGACTGGTCGTGGCATAAGGATACAAATCAAGAATCGGATACTCCGCCTTGTCGCTGAAGGCCCGCAGCACGCACCACCCGCTAGCCTCCAGCGGAATCGAGCCATCGACGTGCGCCGACGTACGCACGCTATCAAGAGCAAGTTCCCGCGCCACCTTCCCGTTACAGACGATTTGCAGATGATCGACCGGAACAATCGAAGTCAGCCCGGCCGAAAACTTGACTTCTTGTTTTTTCGCCAGCCGCACTTCCCCGCCAATCCCCTGCCCACCCAGCGAAAACCGCAGCAGCGGCCCATTGGTAGCGAACGTCCGTCCCGCCTTGATGGCCGCCAGAAACGGTTCAATCTTCAGCGGCCCCGGCTTCACTTCCGCATACACCCGATTCAACCCCACCGGTCCGCGCAACGACGCGTAGTTCCCCATAAAATCCGTGCCCGAAGCCGTGGGCAATCGAAACCCGCAATTCAGCAGCTTGTACCAAACCTCCGCCGTCGACTTGTGGTCAGAAAAACCGACCACCTCGATGTAATCCACTTTGCCCAGCGCCACATCGGCCGGTAACTCGTTAGTAAGAGCGTCGTCTTTCGCTGGATCAGGAAAGCTGTCAAAAGGATGCACGTATCCCACCAGCGCCCCCTGCGCATGCGCCATGTCGGCGACGTTCCCGTTCGCCGGATAGAGACTGGCCGCCGCGGTATTGGGATAACCCGCATATCCCGGAAGAAGAATGTTCCGAGTCAGGTTCAGCAGCCCCAGATGCCCCCAATAACTCGTGTGATACTCCTGCCCGTGCAGCAGCAGATGGTTCGCCGTCGAAGCCGGATCCAGTTTCGGTGAAAAATACGAAATGTCGGGAACGCGCTGCTCCTTGTTGACAATAAGACTCTCTACGATCGCCAGATTTTCCGCATCCGCCTGCTCCACCAGGTGCGCAGGAGTATTTCGATAAGTCCCCGCATAGTTCATATGCGCATGAACATCGCCGCTCACCCAATTCGACGTCGTGTCCATCACACCAGAAAGCGGCGCAAGTTTGACCGTAACCTGCGCGGTGCTGTCAGCTTTCACCTCCACCTTGCGCTGTTCAAAATGATTCTCGAATCCGCGCATCACGTCGACTTCGACATCGCCAGCCGGCACCGTGACCTCAGATCGACCTGATGTATCAAAATAGTGCGCCTCAAACGGCCGCTCCGAGCGATCAAAACTATCGTCGGCGTGCATCCATGCATTCTCGGGAGCGTAAGCCAGTCCGTCTGCGTCGGTTACGAAAACTCGCGCTGCTACCGGTTTTCCACCCGCATCCACCACGCGCAGCGAAACCCTCCCCATCGGCTTCAAGTATTTCCGTTCGCGCGTGACGACCTCCGTCTGCTCTCCACCCGGAATCGTCTGCACCCAAAGTGAAGTATTCCCGCTTCGATTGGAAATAAACGCAATCTTCGACCCATCCGGCGACCACCGCGGATTCACGTTGTCAAAAGCGCCATAAGAGATCGGGAACGCATCCCCGCCCGCCGCCGGCATCACCCACAGCTGATGCCAACTCTGCCCCATATAGGACGCATATACCATGCGCTTTCCGTCCGGCGAAAAATCTGGGCGGGCCTTCCAGTTCGTTTCTTCGTAATGAATTTCGCGCGCCTCGGCTCCCGGCTCCGCTTTGATCTTCCAGAACCCGCCGGTGCCGTGAATGTGTCCGCGATTCGAGATAAACAGAATTTCCGACCCGTCCCGCGTCCACACCGGACTGATCTCGTGATCCGCCCGGCTGTAGTAATAACGAGGCAGCAAGCTGATATTTTCCGGAGTAAGCTGCTGCACCTCGCTGAGTAGTCCGTCTTGGAACCGGCCTAGAAAAATATGAAAGTGCCCCTTGTAGGACGTGGACACAAACGCCAACCGCTTCCCATCCGGCGAGAATCGCGGCTCCACATTCACCGCGCCACCGGAGGTCATCTTCCGTGTCCGCCCATCCCGCATATCCAGCGACCACAACTCGACAGCATCGTGATCGTAGCGCGCAAACACCACCCACCGCCCGTCACTATTGCTCGACCAGTCCGGCTGGTAGTCGTAGCCCGGTCCGCTGGTCAACTGCTCTGCCCTAGAGCTGCCCACTTCCTGCCGCCACAACGAGCCCGCCATCGAGTACACCAGGCTGCGCGAGTCCGGAGACCAGGCCGCCGCGCTGGGGCCCGCAGTCAACTGCGGCAGATACATTTCTCGGAAGTAATACGCATGGGGCAAGTCAATCTGCTTAAGCACCGCCTCCCGCTGCGCAAAACAGCCAAGGGCCGACACCACCACGAAAAGTAAGACAAGATGAAGCCTTATCAAGAGTCCTCCTATTTTCACTAAAAGCAGCGCTGCCGTCCCGGGGCTGTCCGGCGGGCATCCCCGCCCGCCGCGCGCTAATCATCATGCGCTAGTTCGCGCTTGAAATCACGGGCAGCAGAATCTGCGATGGATGTTCACCGTCGTGATACACCCGGATCCGGGCTTTCGTCATCTCCGCACTCTCGACCTCCGATTTTCCATTCTGCAAATTGCGCGAAAAATTCGGATAAAAGCTGCCCGAAATCTGCACCCGCACCCGATGTCCTTTCAGGAACACATTGCTGGTGATCAGATTCTTGAGGTCCAGTTCGTAGACTTTCTCCGGTTCCAGCCACTGACGTCCATGTGCAAGATCGCGATAGCTGGCCCGCAATACGTCCAGCCCTGGGCTCATCAAGTTGAATGCCGTTCCGTCTGGAGCGACATCCTCAAGGCGCACCCACAAGTCCAGATCGCGGCACTCGCACGACACAAACATACGCGCCTGAATCGTCCCGGTGACTTCCATATCGCCCTGCAGGACCGGCGAATCGAAGGTCAAGACATCCTCCCGGTCGGCCAGTTTGCGATAGTCGTGCGCCCCGGAAGAATCGTATTCATTCACCACCGGGTTGGCCGGATCGGAAACAAACTTGCTGACTCTTTCCCCGTGTCCGGCAGGTTTCTCAACCAGTCTGCCAACCCGCTCTCCGGTTGCCGACGGGGCGAGGAAGAACGAAGTTGTCCGAGCCGGAGGCGGCCATACATCCGAGTCGCGCCACTGATTCGCTCCCATCACGAAATACCGCACTGGTTTTTCGCGCTCGACTCCATTCTCGATTCCTTTTACGTAGTGATCCATCCATCGCAGCACCACATTGTCATAATCGATTGCCGCCGACGCCCCCAATTCTCGCTCCCCGGCTTTGGTCAAACCCGTGTCCTCCACCCCATGCACCCAGGGACCAAGTAACAGATGCGTTCGCGGATCTTTCTCCGCCACGCGCGCCTTCAGCAAGCCGGCGTAGTTCGTGGTTGCGCCTTCCGGTCCGTAATTATCGTCGTACCACGCCGACAAATTCAGAACCGCCGCATGCGCGCGGTCGTACTTGTTACGCAGTTCACTCCAATCCCACCAAGGATCTTCCGCCGGATGCCGCAGCCAATCAAAGTAATAAGGCGCGGCTTGCTGAAGCTGGGGCACGTCCATCAGCGGCAGCGCGCTCATCATCTTCGACCCCTCAACCTTCCATGCCGCCAGAGCTTCTTCATTCGTCCGGGGGCCGGGAAGATTCTTCTTCACCCGAGTGTCCCAGGCAATGTTGTCCCAGATCCACTCCATCCACGACATGTCCCACGTGCCGCCCGCGTAGAAAAAGTTCTGCGGCGTCGAAAACGTCATCGCCGGCACCATGGCCTTCAAGTGCGGAGGACTCTCGACCGCTGCCAGCCACTGCACTGCTGCCGGATAAGACAGTCCAAACGTTCCCACCGCGCCGTTCGACCACGGCTGACGGGCAGCCCACTCGATGGTGTCATAGCCGTCACGACCTTCGTTCTCATAGGGCCGGAATTCTCCGTCCGAATGGTAGCGTCCGCGCACGTCCACGATCACCACCGCGTAGCCGCGTTCTACCGCGTGCCGGAATGTCGTGTAGTCCTGTTGCGCCGCGTCCTTCCCGTAAGGAGTCCGATAGACCAGCACCGGGAACCTGCCCGCCACCGTCGGACGCATAACATCCGCCCGCAGCCGAACCCCGTCACGCATCGGGACTGCCACGTTATTTTCAACCGTGAAGTTCGGCGATGCGGTTTGCGAGACTTGCGCAACCAGCAAAGCACTGCTGCTTAGGAGGAGTGCCAGGGTCCAGGATTGCATTCGCCGAGAGGTTATCACAGCGCGCACCGCTTCCAAGGTCAGACTCGCGCGCGATCCGCTCGCCGCGCCCATACCCAGTTCAAGATTGCCGCTCCGACCGTCGCCGCCAGGATCAGCGACTTACTCAAATCCACCTGCGTTGCCAGCACTACCGTAATCCCGACCCCGAGCACGGCCAGCACCGGTCCTCCGGGCAGGCGCAAACGGCCGGCCAGCGGCTGTTTTCGCCGCAAAGCAATCAGAGCCGCGCAAACTACCGCATAGTAGAACAACCGGGCGACCACCGACAAAGTCACATTCCAGACAAAATTCCCAACCATCGCCAATCCCCACACCGCCGCCGCATAGAAAAGAATCGAAAACCAGGGCGTGTGAAATCTGGGACTCACTGCGGCAAACAACTGTGGCAGATCGCCGCCTTTGGCGAGCGCGAACGTAACCCGGGGCATTCCCAGTAGTTTGGCGCTCAAATAGCCGTACACCGATACCAGCGCCCCGAGCGCAACCAGCGCCGCTCCGCGACTGCCCATGGTGATGCGCGCCACCTCGGCCAGCGGACGATCTGTAGTCGCCCCCGGCCCCAGCACTCCCACCACCACCCACTGCACCAGCGCGTAGATCACCGTGCACGCCATCAGCGCCGCAAACAGCGCGAACCCGGCGTCCCGCCCTGGATTCTTGGCTTCGCCCATGGGCGCCATCGCCGATTCAAATCCGCCGTAAGCGAAGATCAGCAGCACCATGGCCTTCATCCACGCGCTTCCCGATACCGGCTCGGCCGAACCCCACGGCGCGGGATGAATGACAGTGACTGCCGCCCCGGCCGCAATCACCATCAGCAAGGGCAGAATTTTCGCCACCGTGAACAGGTTGCTTACCACCGCGCCCTGTCGGGCTCCCCGGGCATTAATCAGTGCCAGCACTCCCACCAGCAGTGTCAGGATCACACAACGGGGCCACGTTGCTTTCGCGCCCGGCCAGAATTCCGCCAGATAGATGACAAACAAATTCGCATTTGCTGCCGGAGCCGCCGCCTGCGCCAGGTACAGCATCCAGCCCACCAGAATTCCCGTCAGCCGCCCGAATGCCGCGCGCGCATACAGGTAAGGTCCACCCGCCTCGGAGAATTGCGAAGCCACCTCGGCAAAGCAGGCCATAATCACGCCCATCGCAGCCCCTGCAATCAATACCGCCAGCACGCTGCGTTTGCCCAGGAGCCCAGCCACCGTGGCCGGCAGCCCAAAAATGCCACTTCCGATCACCGAGTTAACCGCCAGTGCGGCCAGGCTCCAGCGGCCAATGGCCCGCACCAAGCCAGTTTGCACCAGGCCAGTTTGTACCAGACCAGTTTGCGGCGATGTCATCGCGAACCGTTTGTACCACACCCGACCCCTGCCTTGAATTAAACTTCTTCACAGGGCATAAGAGCCTGAAACGATCCTTGGGAGTGCCAGCGCTGTGGCTGCATCCATCTCCGATATCCGGCTCTTGCTGAAAGTCAAATCCTTACCCAAATCCTCCGCATCCCGGCGCGTCTTCATCACCGGAGGAACCGGCTACATCGGCAACAGTCTCATTCCCATTCTCCTCGAGCGTGACCATCGGGTTCGCGTACTGGTCCGGTCTGGCTCGAAAGCCAAGCTACCCGCCGCATGTGAAGTCGTCTCCGGCAATGCGCTCGATGCCAACACTTACCGCCAACTCATTCGCCCCGCTGACACCTTCATCCACCTGATCGGCGTCCCTCACCCATCACCAGCAAAAGCTGCCGAGTTTCGCGCCATTGACCTGGTCTCCGCCCGTGAGGCCATCGCCGCCTGCGCCGAAGTCGGCGTACATCATTTCATATACCTCAGCGTCGCCCACCCCTCTCCACTTTCCATCATGAAGGATTACATCGCCGTGCGCGCCGAGTGCGAACAGAGGATCATGATCAACGAGCCGCGTCCTAATTCCACCATCCTCCGCCCCTGGTACGTGCTTGGACCAGGCCACCGCTGGCCCTACGCGCTTCTTCCCCTCTACAAGGTGTGCGAGTGGATCCCGTTCACCCGCGCCGCCGCCCTGCGCCTCGGTCTGGTTACGCTGGAACAGCTCATCCTCGCGCTGGTCGACGCCGTGGAATCGCCCGCCCGAGGCATCCGCATCGTCGAAGTCCCCGAGATCCGATCCGCCGGACTGCGGCTCTCCGCTGAACTAAGCCGCAAGACCACCTGAAATCGCCCGCCCCGTGCGCCTTTCCGACCTAAAGTAACTTCAATTACCGAAGCTCATGCACACGGGGAACCTTCCCTCACGGTGCTCCGGGGTGCGATCTTGGTTTGAGCAGATTTCTGAGAAATGCCTGGTAGGACGGAAAGGGCCCCATGGATCGCGAGAACAAAGAAAGCATGGAAGAGATTCATCTCCGCATTTTGCGAGTTACCGAAGACATGCGCGTGATCCAGCGCGAACTCAACTGCGCCGCCATGCAGGCTCCCACCGACCCCGAGCTCATGGAAGCCCTCGCCGATCCGCCCGAGATGGAATCCATCCAGGTCCTCAAGTCCGCTCTCGACCAGATGCGCCACTTCCTCTGGTTTTACATGCAAGTCGTCACCAGCGATTCCGAAATGGGTGAGAAATTCCGCCAGACTGTGCGCCAGGACGCCCGCGTGCAAGCCGCCCCCGAATTGGAGCAGCAATTTCAGAGCGCGACCGACGCCATCATGCTCCGCTATCTAGCCGACAGCAAATTCCGCAAGCCCAACTAAGGCTCGTTAAGGCTCGTGTGGGGACGGGCGCCTCGTGAGCCTGCCCTGAGCGAAGTCGAAGGGTCCAAGCCGAGCGCAGCTCGGCCCCTGAGTTCGCCCACTCCACCACCCCTGCCCTTGAAGTAGAATCCAGCCATTGCTAAATCTTTTCAGGACCTCCCATGCGCACACTCTCGCGTTCTCCCCTCGCCGCAATTGCGCTGTGCTTTCTGCTATCGCTCAGCGCGTTTCCCCAAGCCCCCGATTCCTCAGCCAAACCGCCCTCCAGCGAACCTGCCGCCCCCGCAAAAAGGCTGAAGATCGGCGTCGCCCTCGAAGGCGGAGGCGCTCTGGGCCTGGCGCATATCGGCGTGCTCCAATGGTTTGAAGATCACCACATTCCCATCGACTACGTCGCCGGTACCAGCATGGGCGGGCTCGTGGGCGGACTCTACGCCACTGGAAAATCTCCCGCGGAATTGAAGGCCATCGTCAACAAACAGGATTGGAACGCCATTATCGTGGGACAGGAGAGTTACCGGAACCTTTCCTTCCGCCGCAAGGAAGATCAGCAAGCCTTCCCCAACCGCCTCGAAGTCGGTCTGAAACACGGTTTCTCTCTACCCTCGGGCCTGAATTCCGGCCAGGGAGTCAGCCTGCTGATTGATCGGGAGACCCTTCCCTACACCCACAACGGATCGTTTGACGACCTTCCGATTCCGTTCCGCTGTGTGGCCACCAATCTCGTAACCGGCAACTCCTTTGTCTTCGATCACGGCTCCCTCGCCCAAGCCTTGCGCTCGACCATGTCCATTCCCGGCGTCTTCGCCCCCGTCCGCGATGGCGACAACGTTTATGTGGATGGCGGCCTTCTGGGCAACTTACCCACCGACGTTGTCCGGCAAATGGGCGCCGACGTCGTCATTGCCGTTCACCTCGAAATCGGCCCCACCGATGCCTCACACATCCAATCGCTCTTCGACGTGCTCGGACGCTCCGTCGAGGTAGTCATCCATCAGAACGAACTGCGCGGTCTGGCGGGTGCGGATCTCGTGGTCAGCGTCGATCTCAAGGATTTCAATTCCATCGATTACGAACAGGCCAGGCAGATCATGGATCGCGGCTTGCAAGCGGCGGCCGCTAAAGCCAACATCCTCGCCCCCTACGCTCTGGACGATGCCGCCTGGACCGCTTACCTAGACCAGCGCAAGCAACGGATCAGGACCAACGTTCCCGTCCCCCAATTCCTGGAGGTAAGAGGCACGAACCCAGAGTCTTCTCAGGAAGTGGCGCGCTTCCTGCGCCCGCTCCAAGGCAAGCCCATCGATGTGCCTGCGATGGAAAAGATGTTCCACCAACTGGATGGCATGGGGAGATTTGATTCCGTCGATTATTGGCTCGCCGAAAAGGATGGCCAGACCGGGTTAGTGGTCTTTGTCCACGAAAAATCCTACGCGCCCCCCGCTCTCCAGCTCGGCTCTGAGACGGACGGCTCCGAGCCCAAGGACGTCACCATCACCCTGGCCGGCCGTCTCACTTTCCTCAACGTCGCCGGTTACCGCTCAGAGTGGCGGACCGACTTTGCCTTCGGCAACAATTACGGCCTCTCCAGCGAACTCTATCGGCCTTTCACTTCGCTCGGGAAATGGTTCTTTGCCCCTCACATCAGCGTCAGCAACACCGGATTCAAGTTCTTCGACCAAACCGATCCTATCGCCTTGTATCGCTTCCACCAGGCCAACGGTGGCTTGGACGTGGGCTACGGATTCGACCGCTTTTCCGAACTGCGCGTGGGATACCAGATCGGCTACTCCAATATTCTTCTAAATCTCGGACGCGCAGGTTTCGCATCCGTCAGCGGCCGCGTCGGCAACACCCAGGCCCGCTTCGTAACCGATCATACCGACGACCCCATTGTTCCCCGTCGAGGCTATAAAGGCGACGCCACCTTCCGCTGGTATGACGCCTACCCCGGCGCCAACCAAGGTCTCCCGGCCCTGGATGCCCGCCTCGAAGATTTTCAACGGGTCAGTTCCAAAGGCTCGGTCTTCGTCTCCGGAGAGGGTGGAACCACCTTCGGCGTTCACAACATCAGTTTTCCCCTCTTCTTCCTCGGCGCCCCGCTCCGCTTGAGCGCCTATGGCACCAACGAGCTCTATGGACAGCAGTATTACCTTTTCCGCGCCGGCTACCTTCGCGAGCTTCTGACTTTGCCTCCCTTCGTCGGCAAGAAGGTCTATGTAGTCAGCTCCTATGAAGTCGCCAAGATGTACAGGTTTTCCCCGGAAACCGGCTTCCCCAATGATGTGGAGGCCGGCGTAGTGGCCGAAACCGCCTTCGGCCCACTCTTTATCGGCGGCAGTGTCGGCGATTCCGGCCACCAGAAATGGTTCTTCCAGCTGGGCAGAGTCTTCTAATTAGCCGCTGTTTTCCTTCGTGTTCCTTAGTGTCCTTAGTGGTTAATAAGAACGATTGGGCGAGCACGAGCGCGACTCCCCAAGCCCGGACCTTCGTCCCCGTTTATAATCTTTGATTCGGCTCACCACCGTAAATCCAGTTGTACCGATTGCAGCAAGACAAGGCATAAACGTGCTCGATTTCTTAGGCGACCTCCGGCGAACTCATATGTGTGGGGAGCTTCGGCTCTCCGACGCTGGCAAGAAAGTTGTGCTCATGGGATGGGTCAACCGCCGCCGCGACCTCGGCCAGATCATTTTCGTCGACCTGCGCGACCGCACCGGCATAACCCAAGTCGTATTCAGCCACGAATTGAGCGCCAGCGTGCACGAGAAAGCGGAAGCGCTGCGCAACGAGTTTGTGATCGCGGCCATAGGAAAGGTCAAGCGCCGCGATGCCGATACCATCAATCCCAATATTCCAACCGGCGAAGTCGAACTGGTGGTGGAAGAACTGCGCATTTTGAACGTATCGAAGCCGCTGCCCTTTCTGCCCTCGGACACGGTGCTGGCGAACGAAGAGATGCGCTTGAAATATCGCTACATCGACCTGCGCCGCGACGCCATGCAGTTCAACATCGAGCTGCGGCACAAGGTAGCGCTGGCCATCCGCGACAACCTCGCCTCGCAGGGCTTCTTCGAAATCGAAACGCCCTTCATGACGCGCTCCACGCCCGAAGGCGCACGTGATTATCTCGTCCCCAGCCGCGTGCAGCCAGGATCGTTCTACGCCCTGCCGCAATCGCCGCAACTGTTCAAGCAGATCCTGATGATCTCCGGCTTCGACAAATATTTCCAGATCGTGCGCTGCTTTCGCGACGAAGATCTGCGCGCCGACCGCCAGCCCGAATTCACCCAGATCGATCTCGAAATGTCCTACCCGCAGCCGGAGCGGGTTTGGGAAGTGGTCGAGGGCTTTCTGACGGCTGCCTTCAAAGCGGCCGGGCACGAGATCAAGACGCCATTCCCGCGCATGGATTTTGACGATGCCATCCGTCAGTATGGCATCGACAAGCCCGACCTGCGTCTGCCCGCCTTCACCGAAGTTGCCGATTGTTTTTCGCCCGCCGACCTGGAAACGCTGGCCATCAACCAGGAGTTACCGGTGATTGCCATCCGCACCCCCAAGGTTGGCGAGTTGTCGAGAAAAGAGCGCGACGACATCAAGCCGCTGTTTGTCTCCAAAGGCGGAGCCCGCGTCTTCGAAGACTTCAAGCGCATCGAGAACAAATTTCCCGAGGCGGCAGCAAAAGTCCGGGGAAAAATCCGCGCCAAAGCGGGCGCGGCCGACGACGACTTGCTGGTGCTGGTAGTGGGCTCGCAGCAGTCGGGAGCAATGGGAGACGCGCATCCGGCCAGTAAGCGCAAAGTAACGCCCGCGGAAATGGCGATCTATGCTTCGGCCGGATTGCTGCGCGTGGCGCTGGCCCAGAAATATTCCGACCGCCACCAGCTTTTCCAGAAAGGCGATTACCGTTTTCTGTGGGTGACGAACTTCCCCATGTTCGAGTACGACGAGGCCGAAAAACGCTGGATGGTCGCGCACCATCCCTTCACCTCGCCCCACGATGAAGACATGGACAAGCTCGAAACCGATCCGGCCATGGTGCGCGCCCTAGCCTACGACGTGGTGCTGAACGGGACGGAATTGGGATCGGGCTCGATCCGTATTCACCGCCAGGACGTGCAAAGCAGAATCTTCCACGCCCTCGGCATGACCGATGAAGAAGCACGCTCCCGCTTTGGCTTCTTCCTGGAAGCGCTAGAGTACGGCACGCCCCCGCACGGCGGAATCGCGCTAGGCCTCGATCGCATCGTCATGATTCTGGCCGGGGCCGATAGTCTGCGCGAGGTAATCCCCTTCCCCAAAACCGCCGCCGCCAAAGACCTGATGATGGAAGCGCCCACCCCGGTGGCCGAAGGCCAGTTGCGGGAGTTGGGGATTGGAGTGGTGGTGAAGAAATAGGCGCTGGACACTGGGGGGACCCCCCTCCCTTCCCCCGGTCTATTAGAATCATTGGGTTAGGAGAAAACTACCGCCAGGTCTTTGGGTTTAAAGGACTTGCTGGTAAAGTCTTTGAAAGTCAATAACTTAGATTGTCAAAGAGCGCTGAAAATGGGTTTGGGGTGGTTTCGAGGGCTGTCTTGGTTGACGGATACATCTCTTCGGAACTGCCCCAATCAGATCTCTATCGTTGTGCACGGCGGGTCTTAAGTCAACGGATTTCACTCTCGGCCGGTTGGGGTATCTAATCAATGGCGAATAACTAGCCCAGTCTGATCGGCTGTTGGCAGTGTGTATTAACCGGCAGGTCGCAGCCGTGATGACGAGCGGTCTCTTTGGTCGGTTTCGTCGCTGAAGGAGGGCCAGTACCAACCAGCAAATGTAGTCAAAATCAGAATCAACCCGCCATCAAGGCGCGACCTCAGCGCGTCGCCGCCAGTCGCTGCTCCACCAACCCCTCGATTCGCTTGACGACTTCCTCTTCGCTCATATGGGTTGAGTCGAGCACCACTGCATCATCCGCAGCGACTAGCGGAGAAGCCGCGCGCGTGCGGTCCCGCCGGTCTCGCTGCCGGAGTTCCGCCGCGATTGCCTGCGCCGAAGCGCCTTTCACTTTCAACTGGTCGAGCCGCCGCTGCTCGCGAATCTCGGGATCGGCATCCAGAAAAATTTTTAAATCGGCATCGGGAAAAACCTTCGTCCCAATGTCGCGCCCCTCCATAACCACGCCGCCGCCGATGCCCAGTTCGCGCTGCCGTGCCACCATCCACTCTCGCACTTTCGGATGCACCGAAACCCGCGATGCCCCTTCTGACACATCGCGCTCGCGGATGCGCTCGGAAACATCTCTCCCGTTGAGCAGGACACGATTCCCGCCGATGCTCCGATCTAGAGTGATGTTCGAATTCTGCGCCATCTTCAAAAGCGTAGCTTCGTCATCAAAGGACGCATCCCACTCGATCGCCTGCAGCGCCAGCGCACGGTACATGGCCCCGCTCTCCAGGTTCACATATCCGAGTCTGCGTGCCAGGCGCGAGGCGATCGTGCTCTTGCCCGCCCCGGCCGGCCCGTCAATGGCAATGATGAGTTTGCGTGGAGAAGAGTCGGTCATCGTAGCGAGATCAGCAGGCGAAGAAGCATTGTACACGCAGCGCCAGAGCTTCATCACAGGGGCACCGAGGGCTTCGCATCAGGGCATCGCTTTAGCGATGCCGCAATGCTTCGGGACCGGTTGCCCCTTTAGGGGCTGGGCGCTCGGCTCGCGGCTTGGGCACGTAGGCCTGTTTCTCTGGAGTGACCTGCAACAGCGACTTGCTCCCGACGTGCACAAAGCTCAATTCGCGGGCCGAGAGCAAGGCATGGATCGCTTCTTTCACCCGCGTGCGCGGAACAAAGTTGGCGAGAAAGTTCTCGACCTCTCCCTCCTCCACGGCGATAACGCAGCCCAGGTATTTCGAGACCAGGGCGGAGAGCGCTTCAGGCACTGAAATTCCGACGCCTTCCCGCACCGTATCCGGCGCCCAGCGGGATAATTCGTCCCACACCGAGCCTTCCTCCGCCGTGTAATCGACGCGCGTGATGCGCAGCTTGGCCCACAGTTCGCCAAGCGCGCGATCAAGGCCGGCGTTTGAAACCGCCCCGCCCAGCATCTCGCCCAGTTTCAATTTCGAAATCGGTCCACGGCGACGGATAATTTCGAAAGCGTCACAGGCCAGCGGCGAATAAGGAGACCGCGGTCCGCTGGCTGGCGGCTGCTTCGGATTGCGCTCCCCCACCAGCGAATAGAAATAAGGAAACACCGAGGCCGCCAGTAGGAAGGTGTTGTTCTCGTCAATCAGGGACGCCTCATAGGCGGCTCGATCGCGCAGCGCCCGCACCATCAGTTCCGTAGCTTCCCTCGCCCGCGGATCGTTATAGGCGTGCTGCCGCATCGGCAACTTGTCATCGGCTCCCACCCAGGCTCCCACAAAAGTCGGCAGCAGCAGCGCCGGCCGCATGGGATACATCAGGCAAAACCCGACCGACTCCAGGAAAGCGCGAGCCTCATCCAGAGTGCGCACCGGCTGGCCGTCGAGCCGCCACTTTTGCGCGCGAGCCTGCAGCAGTTCCGCATCGGTCATGATTTCGATTAGAACACAGGGTCGCGCTGTTCGCTGATTGCTATTCGCTGTTCGCTACTTGCCTGCCGCCTTTGACGAACGACGAATAGCGAATAGCGAGCAGCTAGATTCTCTTGAACGCCTTCTGAATATCCTGCATGGAATAGCGCAACACCACTGGCCGGCCATGAGGGCAGGTCATCGGATGCTCAGTTTTCGCCAACTCCGCCAACAGCCACTCCATTTTGTTTTGTTCCAGTGGCATATTGACTTTGATCGCAGCGTGACAAGCAATCGACGCAGCAATGCGCGTCCGCACCGCTTCCAGATTGATGGCCTGGTCTTCGCGCGTGAGTTGCTCGAAGATTTCGTTCAGCATGTGCTCGATCCGCGCCGCGTCCACGCCCGCCGGCGCCATCTTCACGGCCACGCTGCGCGAGCCAAAGGGTTCCGCTTCAAAACCGTTGTGTGCGAGTTCTTCGGCAATGTCGCTGAAGATGGCTTGCTGCGCCGGAGTCAGTTCAATGATCAGTGGCATCAGCAAGCGCTGGCTCTCCACCTTCTGCGCCGAGCGTTGCCGCAGAACGCGCTCGAACAGCACGCGCTCGTGGGCCACGTGTTGATCGATGATCCAGAGGCCGTCTTCGTTCACCGCAAGGATGAATGAATTTCGAATCTGGCCTAACGGCCGCAAGGTTCGTAACGACTCGAGAGTCGGGGCGGCTTGCGGCTCTTGCGCGATCGGCGGTGCGCACCCGTGATCGGGAATCGGCTGAGGATCACCCGTTGCCTCCGGAGCACGAGCCACCGATATCGCCGCGTTGGCCTCGACCGCAATGCCTCCCTCAAACTCCAGGCGCGCCGTCGCCGCAGGAACGGACGGCGCCTGCAGCGCGAAGCCGCCCGCCGCTGCCGGTTCGTACAAGTCGCGCCACGGTGCGCGTTGCAAACCGTCGCTGCCTTCGCCCCCGGCATGCAGAGGGCTGGTCAGGCCGGGACCTGCGGTTGGCTGCGCGCGAATTTCCGTCAAGAACTGCGGCACCGGCCGTGCCTTCATCAACGCTGCCCGGACCGACTCGCGTACGAAATCGTGAATCACCGTCTGCTGCCGGAAGCGCACTTCGGTTTTTGAGGGATGCACATTCACATCCACTTCGGCGGTTGGCATTTCGATAAAGAGCAGCACGACCGGATAAACCGTCGGCGGCAAGATGTTGCGATAGGCCTCCGTGATCGCGTGTTGAATGAGACGGTCGCGAATCAGCCGCCCATTCACGAAAATAAAAATCGAATTGCGATTGAGCTTCTGAATTTCCGGCTTCGAAACGAAGCCATGCAGCCGCACCTCGCCAAAGTCGTGGGGCGCGGACATTCCTGTCCGCGTGTCGGCATCATCCGCACCCGCGGCGGGATCACCCGGGCCGCTTGCAGCAGCCTCGCGTCCAGCAGTTTCCGCGGCACGTCGCCAAGGCGGAGGCTGCGGCAAGCCGATACGCTCCAGCGGTTGCACGGCCGCCAGCGGAATCAACTGGTCAAGCGTCTCGCGGCCAAAAACCTGGTAGACGCGCTCGCGATAACCGGCCACGGGCGGCGCCACCAGCAAGGCATTGGTCGCCGAGTGCAACTCGAAATGCTTCTCGGGATGCGCCAGCGCGTAGTGGGTTACCAGCGAAGCGATATGGGAGAGTTCGGTCGATTCCGATCTTAGAAATTTCTCGCGCGCCGGCGTGTTGAAGAAGAGATCGCGAATCGTAATCGAAGTCCCCAGCGGCAGGCCCGCTTCTTCTACGCGGATGATCTTGCCGCCGTTAATTTCGAGGATTGTCCCAGCCGCTTCCTCTTCGGCGCGGGTTTCCAGATGCAGGCGAGCCACCGACGCAATGGAAGGCAGCGCCTCGCCGCGAAATCCGAGCGTCGAGATGCTCAGCAGGTCGCCGGTGTCTTTAATCTTCGAGGTGGCATGACGCTCGAAGGCGAGCATGGCGTCGTCGCGCACCATGCCGCAACCGTTGTCGGTAATCTGGATGAGTTTCTTTCCGCCCGCCTCAACCTGAATGCGGATGCGAGTGGAACCGGCGTCCAGCGCGTTCTCCAGCAGCTCCTTCACCACCGACGCAGGACGCTCGACCACTTCGCCGGCGGCGATCTGGTTGGCAACTCGTTCGGGAAGGACGTGAATCTTGCCCATGGTCAGTGGCCAGTGTGACAGATGCGGAGGCGCAGCGTAAAGGCGCGTCGGCCTCACCTGTCGTATAGTTTTTCCGGGAGCGGATAGATGAAACATGCAATCTTAGGAGCAGGAGCCATTGGCGGGTTGGTCGGCACGGTGCTGTCATCGCTTGGCGAAGATGTCACCGTAGTGGTTCGACCGCAGAAGCTGGCGAGCTACCCCGCAAACTTGACGCTGGAACGTCCCTCGGGGCCTCTCACGGCGCCGGCGAAAGCGGTGGCTGCATTGACGGCGCCGGTTGACGTCCTGTGGATCGCAACCAAAACTTATCAACTGCAAGCGGCACTGGAAGCAGCGCAGGTATTGCCGGGCTGCGTGGTTCCCCTGCTGAATGGAGTAGACCACGTCGCCGTGCTCCGGCAGCGATTCGGGCAGGAGCGCGTGGTTCCGGGAACGATCGCGGTGGAAGCAGAGCGAACTGCTCCGGGACGATTCATCCAGCGGTCTCCGTTCGTTCTCCTCAACCTCGCCTCCAGCGGAGAGCCACTCTTGGGAGCCATTATCGGACAGTTGCGCAATCTAGGATTCACCTGCCAGTTCATTCCGAACGAGCAGACTCTGCTGTGGGGGAAGGTTAGCTTCCTGTCGCCGTTTGCGCTGGTAACGTCGGCCTCGGGGATGAATCTTGGCGAGATTCGTGCGAACCCGGATTGGAAAGCGAAATTGCATTCTGCGATTGCCGAGACCTGCGCCGTCGGGAATGCAAGCGGTGCGGAACTGGATGCGCAGCGGGTCCGAGCGGGTTTCGACAGCGCGCCGCCGGCCATGCGTAGTTCCATGCAGAAAGACCTCGCGGCTGGGCGGCAGCTTGAGTTGGATGACATTGCCGGTCCGATTGTGCGCGGTGGAGAACGTTTCGGCATTGACGTCTCGACCACAGCGAAGCTGATGGCAACGATTCGCGCAAAGAGCGCCTGATTTCCCGTAGAGACGCTGCTTGCCGCGTCTCGGACCGAACGCAGCATTGGGGTGCAACGCGCAGGAGACGGGGCAAGCGCCGTCTCTACTTCGCTTTCGGCTCAGGACTTGAGTTCCCCATGTCGACGACCACTTTCCACTGGCCGTCTTTCTGCTTTTTCCAGATCGAAGTGTACTTGCCGTAATTGGCGACCAGCTTGCCATCCTTATTCTTGGCGGTGTAGACGTAATTGCCGTAGGTGTAGCCGAGATCGCCGGAAGCCGCCATTTCGGCTTTAATGGGCGTCCAGGTAAGGGACGTGCCTTCGGGCCAGGGAGGTTGCTTGCGGATGGTGTCTTTGGTGTCGAAGCCGCCGCCGTCCACGACTTCTACTCCATCTTCGGCGAAGTGGGTAACAAAGGCAGCGTGGCCGTGCTGCGCGACATCCGCAACGAATTCGGCTTCGAGTTGAATGAGGAGTTCGGGACCTGTCGGGGATTTCTGTTTCGTGGCAAAAGAAACGGCAGCGAAGAGAAGCAGAACGGTTATGGCGATTCTGTTCATCGAAGATTCTCGGGCCGCAGTGGCGGCGGGTTTCTGAGGTACGTCAGCGATAAAGTTATCACGCCCAGAGTTCGGAGTAGATGGACGCGGAGCCGGAATCGCCGGAGTTGCTCTTCAGCAGCCTGATGGAGGAGAACTGGTCCCACTTTCGCGGAGGAGTTGATCTTTGATTTTAGCGGGGAGACGCGAACTGGCGAGTAATTCTTGCAGCAGCGGGGCGGGGATTTCCTGGCTGAATTCCAGGGCGCGTCCCAGAGGGAGATGCTCGGTTCGCAGCAGAGCGGCACGGATTTCTCTGCGGCAGGACCACTTCGCATGCCGCGCAACCGCATACACCAGGGCTGCGCTGGCGGCGGCACGGAGCACCGAGTTGATGACAAGAGCTTCGGTAAGGCGCGGATTTTCGAGCGCGGCCCGCATGACTCGGGTTTCGCGAGCTACGGTTTTGGCATCGATGCTCTCGCTGCCGGTCACTTCCACATCGAGCAGAAGCGCAGCCGCTACCCTGCCTGAGGCCCGGCGGGCCAGCGTAAGACGTTCTCCGGTGGTGACCGTTTTGAGGCGCGAGATAAGGACATCGTCGACCGCAACTTTTACGTCGGCGGGAACGCCGGGCGAAAGTGCAACTTTCATCAGATCAAAAGTGTAGAACTGGCGCGCCAGTGGCACCGACACATGGCGCGGCGTGTGCGGGTGACTGGCCAGTGCGATCTTCACCTTGCGGCTCTTGAGAGCGCTGACGTTCTTGGCGAGTTGATCGAGGACTTCAGCGGGCATGTCGGCGCGCTTGAGGAACGCCAGAGCCAAGTCCTCGGTGAGAGCGGGGTCCACGGCGGCACGCAGCAGATCGGCGGACACAGGCGCGGCTGTACTCGCCGATGCCGTTGCGGGCGGAGCATCTTCGCCTTCGAGAATTTTGTCTTCGGACATTTCGTTGCCGGACATTTCGGGTCAGCTGTGTGAGACGGGGCAAGCTCCGTCTCTACATTCGTTTTGCTCTGGCCAGCGCACCTTCGACCGGATCGGCCAGCTCTGGGCGGACATCGATGCCGGGAAAGGTTGTCTGCAAGGTATTGTAGAAAACCTGGCGTACTACGGGAGACTGACGAAAGACACTGCCAGTCATGGCTACCGGGAGCACGCCGGTTGCAGTCCTCTCCGTCGAAGGATGAGGCGCAAGGCGCCGAACGACGGCGGTCGCGAGGTTAGCCAACTTGGCTCCCGCATCGGCCAGGAGCTCGCCGGCAATGGAATCGCCCTGCTCGGCCGCGTGCAGCACGATAGGAAACAGGCGCGGGAAGTCGGGCGGCGGAGTTGAGTTGGCTTGCTGCACCAGGTCGTCGATCGTGGCGAGCTTCCAGGCCTGGAGAACCATGGCGGCGAGCGCGGTTTCGAGCCCCTCATCGCGCGCATGGAGAATAGCGGAGATGGCGTGTCGCCCGATCCAGTGGCCGGAGCCTTCATCCGAGACGGCGAAACCCCAGCCTCCGGCACGAGCGGTGCGGCCGGCGGCGTCGCGTCCGTAAACCAGGGAACCGGTGCCGGCAATCGCGATCACGCCGGGGCCCGCCCCAAAAGCGGCTTCCATGGCAATCACGTTGTCGCCGACAACCTCGATGTTGTTGAGACTGATTTGTGGCATCAGCTCGGTGAGAATGCCGCGAATCTTCGCGGCGACTTCAGGTATGGAAGCGCCGGCAACGCCGATACTAATGGCGCGGATCTGATCGGGAAGAATCCTGGCAGCAGAACAGGCTTGGTGTATGGCGGTGTGCAGAGCTTCTCTCGCCTGCGTCTCGCCCAGGCGAACTATGTTACTGCCGCCGGTCGTTGCCGTAGCAAGTGGCCTCGTTTCGTCGCCGAGAAGGCAGCGGGTTTTGGTGCCGCCGCCGTCGATTCCGAGATAGTAGGTCATCGCGTTAGTTCTAACACAGGTTCTGCTGAATCCGACCGGCATCCCGTTCGGAGCACGAACATGCCTGTACAATTCAGCGAGCCTGTTGCAGGCGGCTTGGGACGCGGCGAACTGCGTCTCTGCGGAAGTTGGAAGGAATCGCGCTTGGGATTGAATCGGATCGATTTGCTGATTGTTGCGGCGTACCTGGCGGGGATCACGCTCTTCGGGTTGCGCTTTCGCAAGCGGCAGCGGACGATGCGCGACTATTTCCTTGCTGACCGCAACATTCCCTGGTGGGCGATTTCGCTATCGATTGTAGCGGCGGAGACCAGCACGCTGACCATCATCAGTATTCCCGGCCTCGCCTACGATTCGAACCTTACTTTTCTGCAAGTGGTGATGGGATATGTGATCGGGCGAGTCATCATCAGTTTCGTGCTCCTGCCGCAGTATTTCCGCGGCGAGCTCTATACCGCATACCAGCTAATTGAACGGCGTTTTGGTCCGGAGCTTCGCACCGTAACGGCCGGCCTGTTTCTGCTGACCAGGGCGGCAGCGGAAGGAGTTCGGGTCTATGCCGTATCGATTGTGGTATCCATCGCGCTCGGCACGGGCGAAGTTTCTTCGATCGCGATCATCACGTTGCTGACTTTGATCTATACCTTTGAAGGCGGCCTGGCGGCGGTGATCTGGACCGATGTCGTGCAGACCTTTATTTATGTCGGCGGGACGCTGGTGGGGCTGGTTACGATTCTTCACCTCGTGCCGGGTGGATGGGGATCGGTGCAAGCGATTGCGGCGGGGCTGCACAAATTCCAGGTGTTCGATCTTCATTTCGTCGATTCTGCAATATCGACACACTGGCCGCATTTCAATTTTGCGACGCCCTACACGCTGTGGGCGGGGATCATCGGCGGCGCGTTTTTGACGACGGCCAGCCATGGCACCGACCAGCTCATCGTGCAGAGATTGCTGGCGGCGCGGAATCAACGGCAATCGGTGCTGGCGCTATTGTCGAGCGGCGTGGCGGTCTTTTTTCAGTTTGGGCTGTTTCTTCTTGTCGGCGTGATGCTGTTTGCCTACTACCGGGTTCCGTCGTCTGTGTTTGGGAGGGCCGACAGAATCTATCCCACGTTTATCGTGAGCCGGATGCCGCACGGGATTTCAGGGTTGCTGATCGCGGCCATTCTGGCAGCGGCGATGTCGAACTTGAGTGCGGCGCTGAACTCGCTGTCCTCAAGTTCGATTATGGATTTCTATGTTCGTTTTCGGCCCGCGGTCAGCGAAGCGGCGCGGCTGCGGCTGGCGCGCCTCGCGACGCTCGGATGGGCGCTGGTGCTCTTCGCGCTGGCAGTGCTGGCGCTTCATCGCGTGGGGCGTGTGGTGGAGGTCGGGTTGCAAATCGCGTCGGTTGCCTATGGAGCGCTGCTCGGAGTGTTTCTGCTCGGAGTGCTGACCAAACGCGCCCATCAGCGCGGGGCAATGGTGGGCATGCTGTGCGGATTCGCAGTGGAACTTTATTTGTGGGGATGGTCGCCGATAGCTTTCACCTGGTGGGTCGCAATCGGAACGTGCATGACGTTTGCGGTCGGGTACACGGCTAGCGTCCTTTCAAGGAATGGATCAAGAGCTTGAACCGCGGAGTCCGCCGAGGACGCAGAGAGAAGCTGGCTCAAATCATTTCCTTTGATGGTTGAGTTCTCAGCGTACTCCGCGATCTCTGCGGTTAGAATCTTTCTTTTGGGCACTGATAAAAATATGAACATGCGAGCAGCAGATCCTCTTCCCCGTCCCGAACTGGCGCGCGACCTCAAGTTGTCGCATGCCGGCGCCGTTGTCGTCGGCACAATCATCGGCAGCGGAATCTTTCTGGTCCCCACCGAAATGATGCAAGCGGTGGGGTCGGCTCGGCTGGTGTATCTTGCCTGGCTGGTCGGGGGGTTGCTCTCTTTTTTCGGAGCGCTCACTTACGCCGAACTGGGAGCGATGAAACCGCAGGCGGGCGGCGAGTATGTGTATGTGCGCGACGCCTACGGGCCGCTGGCGGGGTTCCTGTATTCATGGACGACGTTTCTGATTGCTAAGCCGGCTTCGATCGCGACGATCACTACCGGGTTGGTGCGGATACTGGAAACGTTTCCGGTTTTCTCTTGCTTCTCTCGCGCGTTTTTCTCACACACCTGGCAGTCGCATATATTCACGCTTACCTACGGCCAACTGGTGGCGATCGGAGCGACAGTGCTGATCTCGGCCCTGAACTATATCGGAGTTCGCCGGGCGGGAGAATTTCAGTTTCTGTTCACGCTACTGAAGGTCGCGATCATCTTTGGAATTGTCGCGGTGGGTTTTTCGTTCCGCGGAGGAACATGGGCAAATTTCGCGACCGAGTTCACGGGAGCGAAAGGCGGCGTGGTTGGATTTTTCGCGGCCCTGGTAGCGGCGCTATGGGCTTACGACGGCTGGAACAATCTGAACATGGTGGCAGGCGAGATACGGAATCCGCAGCGCAATGTTCCACTCTCGCTGATTTGGGGTGTGGCGACGGTGAGTGCGCTCTACATGCTGGTGAATGCGGCGGTGCAGTATGTGCTGCCGGCGGCGGTGGTGGCGGACACGGAGCGTCCTGCGTCGGCGGCGGTGGCACTGGTGCTAGGGAGCGCAGGCGCCGGACTGGTAGCGGTCGGCGTGGCGGTTTCGATGCTGGTCACTTTAAATGGCACCATCATGAGCGGAGCGCGGGTGCCGTTTGCCATGGCGCGCGATGGCAATTTTTTCAAGGCGATTGCGGAAGTTCATCCGCGCTTTCACACCCCGTCGGTGGCGATTGTGATGCAGTGCGGGCTGGCGATCATTCTGCTGCTGCTGGGAGGCAACTTCCGGCAATTTTTCTCGCTGGCCATTTTCTCGGAGTGGATGTTCTACATGATCACGGGCAGCACCGTGTTCGTTTTCCGCTGGCGGGAACCGAACGCCGACCGTCCGTATCGCGTGTGGGGATATCCGGTGGTTCCGGCGTTGTTCGTGCTGGCCTCGGCGGCCCTTCTCTACTACACGTTTACCGACAATCTGAAGAGTTCGGCCGGCGGATGCCTGGTTATACTGGCGGGCGTTCCGGTGTTTTATTTCTTTGCGCGGCGGCGGGCGGCAGCAGTACTGAAGTAAGGGGCCCAAAGTAATCGACCGGAAAAATTCGCCCGGATTTAGAAGTTGGTTACCAAAGGACACGCGCAAGGGACACGTTTACCCCCTGTCCAATCTCCCCTAAGGTTAAGACTCCAGCACCCGAGCGTTCTCCCCAGCTTCGGGATCACTTTTGGAGTCATTGGATGCCTACGTACGACCGCAGTTTCAAACTCGGCCTGCTGCCTGAAAGAAAGTGGAACTGGCGGACTTTTGCGGCAAGCTACGGGATACTCGTCGCCCTGATCCTGCTCCTGATCGTCGTCGGGATCATGACGTCCGATACGCTGATTCCGATGGTGAATTATCACGTCACGGAACTGGTCCCGATGCCCGCGTTGCGGCCGGAGCCACCGCCCCCGCCGAAGCCGCTACCGGTGCATGCGAAATTGCTGCCGCCGGAGCCCGTGTTCCAGTCCCCCAAACTGATCGTGCCCAAGGAACTCCGCGCGCCCAAGCCGCAGCCGCAGGAAATCGAGCCGCCCAAGGTGGCGCTGAATAACTTCGCGCCGGCGGTGTTAAAGCAAACCAGCGGGGCGCGTCCGGTGCTGATTCATACCGGGGACTTCCAGGGAAGTTCGGTGGCGCCGACGGTGAATGCTCCCATCGAGAAAGTACAGACGGGCGGATTTGGCGATCCGAATGGGCTGAAACCGAGTGCCAACAGCAAGCCAAACGGCAAGCTGATCGCGGCCGTAGCCGGCGGGTTCGACATGCCGGTGGGACCGGGACAAGGGAACGGTTCGGGCGGCGCGAAAGGGATTAAAGGAACGGTGGCCAGCGCCGATTTTGGCAACGGTGTGGCCACGCCAGGGCAAGGCGACGGACGCCGGAGCGGCCGCGGCAGTGTGCAAACCTCGGGCTTTGGCGCACAGGAGATCGCGCAGAACGCGCCCCACATTCAGCGCGTAGACAGCGGCCCACCGCCGACGTCGGTCGAGATCACGTACAAGCCCAACCCGGTTTATACGGATGACGCAAGAAGTTTGAAACTGGAAGGCGAAGTTCTGCTCGAAGTGGCGTTCCTGGCGAACGGGCAGTTGCACGTGAATCGCGTGATCCGCGGTCTCGGCCATGGACTGGATGAAGCCGCCATTGCCGCCGCCAACAAGATGCGCTTCAAACCGGCCATGCGAGACGGGCAGGCAATAGATTCGACAGCAATTGTGCACGTGGTATTTCAACTGGCGTACTAAGCACTTTGGAGATGAGAGTCATGCGAAATATGAAGTGGATGGTATTGGCACTGCTGGCGGTAACGACCATGGCAGTGGCCCAGCAGCCGGCGTCCGCGCCGCAGAACCAACAGGCGGTCTCGACGACGCAACCGGCAGCAGCGCAGTCCGCTCCGGCTCAGACCAATCTGGCGCCGCCGACCACCATGGACCAGGTAGTCGACCGCGTGATCCTGCGGGAGAAGGACCTGATCAAGTTTTTGTCGCCGCGCACTCCCATTGTGGAGACGTATCTGCAGAACCTGATGCAAGATCCGCAGCTGGGCCCGATTCCGCAGGACGATCATTATTTCCTGGGGCGCATGGACTTGAGCGACTCGATCGACCGCAGCGACTACCTTGAGGGCAAAGGTAAAGATAAAGACGAGGGCATGGAGAAGCATCTTCTGGGCGGGCTCACGAAGAAGTTCAAGTTCCAGTACCAGCCGCTGGGCTTTTCCTGGATGATCTTCGCCGACCGCAACGACTTTGACCGGCAGCACTACGATTTCCATTACGCGCGGCGCGAGTTCCTGGGCGACGTGCGCTGCCTGGTGTTCGATTTGACGCCGAAAAAAGATGCTGGACGCGGGCGCTTCCTCGGCCGCATCTGGGTTGAGGACCAGGACTTCAGCATCGTGCGGTTGAACGGCACTTATGCGCATCCTTCGCGCAACACTTATTACTTCCACATGGACAGCTGGCGGTTGAATCTGGTCCCGGGCTATTGGGTGCCAGCTTACATCTACAGCGAGGAAGGCGACTTCACCGCGGGAGCCAAGAACAAGATCGCGTTCAAAGCGCAAACTCGCATGTGGGGATACAACCTGAAGACGTCAACCGCGAACGACGAACTTACCAACATCCGGGTGGACAGCGTAAAGGATGATACGCCGACCGCGCAGGATGCTTCGCCGCTGGCGGCCGAGCGCGAATGGCAACAGCAGGCGGAAGACAACGTGCTCGAACGGCTGGAGCGGGCCGGTCTCTTGTCGCCGGAAGGCGACGTGGACAAGATTCTGCAAACCGTGGTCAACAACCTGGAGATCACCAACAACATCGAACTGCCGCGACCCGTCCGGACACGCGTGCTGACGACGTCCCCGCTGGAGACTTTCAGCGTCGGCAACACGATTGTGGTGAGCCGCGGGTTGATCGACGTGCTTCCCGATGAGGGCAGCCTGGCCATGGTGCTCTCGCACGAACTGGCGCACATTGTTCTGGGACATAACCTGGGCAGCCAGTATGCGTTCAACGACCGCATGCTGTTCTCGGACGAGGGGACTTACCAGAACCTCGGATTCAAACATATTCCCGAAGAGGAAACGGCAGCCGACAAGAAAGCCATCGAGATGCTGAAGGGCTCGCCCTACGCGCAGAAATTGGAAACTGCCGGGCTCTTCATCAAGGCTCTGCAGGCGCGCGCTCCTCAATTGAGTGCTCTGCTGCAAGCCCACCTCGGCAACAACATCGCCGAGAACGGCACCGTAACCCGCATGGCGCAGTTGGGCCAGTCGGCTCCGGCACTCGATTGGAACAAGTTGGACCAGATCGCCGCGTTGCCTCTCGGTGGCCGGGTCAAGTTGAATCCGTGGGATGACAAAGTGGAGATCGTAAAAGCGCAGCCCGTCGCGATCACTTCAGCGCGCGACAAAATGCCGTTCGAGGTGACGCCTTTCTATCCGCGGCTTTCGCGGTACGGCACAGCGAACGCCCCTGCACCCACAACCGCGGCAGCGCCCACAACCACAGCAACTACCGCCACTGCCGAAGCCACACCCGCTCCAACCAACTGAGCCGGGTTCCAAGTTGATAGAAGCGCGGGCCGGGACCGGAAGAAATTCCGGGCTCCCGGCCTGTGTCTATTGGGCCCTGATAGCCAAGACTTGACCTTGCACACCACGCTGTCGGATAGGGTCGCTACCGTCAGACCGAAGCAGGGTCTTTGAGCGTAATGGCTGACGGGCGAACAAACGGCGCAAACTTGTGCTAACGCCTGCTAAACGACAACTATCGGGGAGTAAGGGAAGAACAGGAACCACCCGGTGCTAGAAACGCCACGTTGGCGTGCTGAGACTCACAGACAATAGTGCTCCTGCAAGAGTAGTATCGCCGCGGATAAATCAAGGAGATTCCGAATTGAGGCATGAACAGAACGGCTGTTTACTGGCTTCGCTTCTTGCTCTATTGTGCGCATTCAGCCTAGTCAGCTGCATTATGCTGCCGGTGCGGATGAAGACGGTCATCACTGACCAAGCGCACAACCAACAATCGCTTCCGGACGATCCCCCGATTCCCGGTAAGACCACCCGGCAGCAAGTCGAACAGGAGTACAAAGCCTTCGCCATTGATTCAGGCGTACCCAATCTGTTCTGGGGACGATTCCGCAAGTCAAGTTGGGCGGCCCCTCCGGCCACTGGACGAGTCTGGTCGATCGAAAATCTGCTGGTCACTTTCGACTCAAACGGAATCGTGAAAAGCTTCGATACCGTCTCGGACACCAAACTTCTCGAACGGGTTGCGAGTTTGTGCAAGGCGCAGGCCATTCCTCCGCTCGACCTTTCCACGCCTATTCATATCGGCGGCGTAGCGGAGTTTGATTACCGGGTCGATCTTCGGCTCCTTTCTACCGGCCTCGAGGTCACAAGGCCGAGACCATCCCGGAATCCTCCGAAGAGGCCGAAACCAAGCGAAACCATCACCATCCCATCGGTAAAGGTCACCGGCATCCAGGTCGATTCCGTCGATGAGTCCGCGCCAATCCCGGTCTTCTTGAAGTTCTCGGAGAAAACCATCTTTGGGAACCACATCTACTTCAAGGCCGAGCCGCAGATGGTGCTCACTCTAGCGCGCTGGCTGGAGCTCTTGAAGGCGGAGAAGGGGTAGCGGCACTATGCGGTAGTTGGCGTAACATCCCGATCTCACTCAAAATCCCCCCCAATTGGATACCAGGCTGTGCCCGATACGTGGAGCCTTGCCAATGCTGCCCGCAAGGTCGGGTTCAAGCTATTACCATTTTGGGCAACCGCGCGGGCTAGAAGTGCTTTCTCAGGTCGGCGAAACGATCCACCACCAGCAGTCGCTGCGATGCTGGAGCGCTAGCGACTTCTTCGTGCTCGAGAATCCAGGTGTTGTCATGAGGTATGAAAATGGCGTGCAGGCCGGCGGCGAGGGCGGGGTTGATATCGGACTTGGGACTGTTGCCGACCATCCAGGAGGTATTCACCGGCAGGGCATACTTGGCGATGGCGGAGCGGTAGGTGGATTCGTCCTTCTCGGCTACGATTTCGACGGCGGAAAAATATTCTTTCAATCCAGAACGCTCGACTTTGCCGGACTGCTCGGCGGAATTGCCTTTGGTCATCATGATGAGGTGGTGGCGCTCGCCAAGATACTGCAGGGTTTCGGGCACGCCGGAGATCACTTCGATAGGATGATCGGCAATCTGGTGGGCAAAACTGCGAATGCGTTCATGCAAGTCGGGCGTGACCGGATCGACCGAGAGCTTCTCAAAGGTTTCCACCAGCGAGTGCGCGAAGCTGTGCAGTCCGTAGCCGTGCTTGACGATGGAGTCCCGTTCCACGTCGTTCAGCACCAGTCGAACCATTTCCGGCGAATGCTCGCGATGGTCGAGAAACGAAATGAACTTCGCTATCGCCCGCTCGAAATAGATATTGTTTTCCCAGAGCGTGTCATCGGCATCGATGAGCAAAGTCTGGGCGCCATTCTCCCCACGCATGTACTTATGATAATGGCTCCGGACCAGATTCGCGGCTTTGATAGACTGGTACGCGTATGAAGAGAGCTTGTTGGAAGAATCATGGGCCTGTTTTAGTTCTCATTCTCCTGATAACAGTTTTCAGCGCGGCGCAACCGAAGAAAAAGGGGATGACGGGTTCGGCGGCGAGAAGCGGCGCGCCGGCGAATCTAAAAGTCGCGGCTGACCTGGGCCAGCGCCTGGCGAAATTCCAGCGCGTCCGAATGCCTTTCTGGACAGCGGGGTTGACCGTTCGCGAGCAGCAACTGGTTCGCAAACTGGTCGAGGCGTGCGGCTACCTGGAGAGTATTTACTGGCGCCAGAGCGATCCCGAAGCGCTGACGCTGTACCAGTCGCTGGCCTCAAGCCGGAATCGGCGCAATATCGAACTGCGAACTTACCTCCGGATTAACGCTTCGCGATTCGATCTCCTGAACCAGAATGAGCCGTTTGTCGGAACCGAGCCCATGCCGCCGGGCGCAGGGTTCTATCCTGCGAATCTGACGCGCGGCCAGCTGGAACAATATGTCAAGGAGCATCCGGAGCAGAAAGCCGCAATCTACGACCAGTTCACGATCGTGCGGTGGAATCAGGGAAAACTTGAGGCGGTTCCTTACCGGATTGCCTTTCGCGCTTTTCTGGAGCCGGCAGCAAACGCTCTGCGGGCGGCGGCCAAACTCAGCGATGACGCAGCTTTCGCGAAGTTCCTTGAACTGCGGGCCGATGCCCTGCTCAGCGACGATTACTTTCCCAGCGACCTGGCATGGCTGGAGTTGAAGAACCCGAAGTTCGACATCATTTTTGCGCCCTATGAGACCTACCTGGACGGACTGCTGGGAGTAAAAGGTTCGTACGGAGCGGCGGTGCTGGTGCGCAACCAGCGGCAGAGCGAGAAGCTGGAACTGTTCCAGAAATACGTACCGGAAATTCAGGATGCGCTGCCCCTGGCGGAAGAGGATCGGCCGTCAAAACATGGCCTGGAGACGCCCATGGAAGTGATGGACAATCCATTCCGCGCGGGAGACATGGTTCACGGGTACCAGGCCGTAGCTGACAACCTGCCCAACGATCCGCGGGTGCACGAGCAAAAAGGCAGCAAGGAGCTTTTCTTCAAGAATTTCATGGACGCGCGCGTGACCTACATCATTTTGCCGGTGGCTCGCAAGTTGATGGAACCGAAGCAGGCGGCGAAAGTTTCAGGCGAAGGTTATCTGCTGGGCTCGATCACGCATGAGATTTGTCACGGGCTTGGTCCATCCTTTGCGCGGACTGCAGCAGGCAAAGTCAGTATTCGTGAAGCGATCGGTTCGGGCTATAGCAGCCTGGAAGAAGCCAAGGCCGATGTGACCGGGATGTTCGCTTTGAAATGGCTGGTAGATCATGACGTGCTTCCAAAAGCCAGGCTGGAAGGGTATTACGCATCGTATGTTGCAGATCTGTTTCGCGCGGCACGCTTCGGGACAGCCGAAGCGCACGGTCAAGCGGAGATGATGGAGTTCAACTATTTCTCCGAGCGCGGCGCGATCGTCCGCAACGCCAGGGGCAGGTACGCAATTGACTACGAGAAGATGCCTGGCGTAGTCGCGGATCTAACCAAGGAACTGTTGGAGATCGAAGCCACGGGAGACCGCTCGCGGGCGGAAAACTGGTTCAAGAAGTACGGCGCGATGCCGGAGGACTTGAAGGCGTCGCTGAAGACGGTCTCAAATGTTCCAGTAGATATTGATCCGGTGTTTTCGTTTGAGGAAAAGGTGCGGTAGGCGGTTCTTGCTTCTAGTTGCTGGCTACTGGCAAGCTAGAAGCCAGAAGCTGGTAGCTTCTCCTTACACCCACTCCACCTTTGGTTTCTTCGGAATAATCCCCGCCTTGTGTCCCATGTCGAGCAGCCGCTTCACCGCTTCGCGGCCGTCGTCGCCGTAGTCGAGGGTGCGCTCGTTGACGTACATGCCGACGAATTTATCGGCGAGTTGGGCGTCGAGATCGCGGGCAAACTGCATGGCGTAGGCCAGGGCTTCTTCCCGATGATCGATGGCGTACTGGATGCTCTCGCGCAGCGCCTGGGTGACGCTGGCCATGGTTTCCTTCCCGAGCGAGCGCCGAATGGCGTTACCCCCAAGTGGCAGAGGCAGTCCGGTGACTTTCTGCCACCATCGGCCGAGATCGACGACGCGGTGCAATCCCGACTTATCGTAAGTAAGCTGGCCTTCGTGGATGATGAGGCCGGCTTCGTGTTTCCCTTCCAGAATCTGCGGGATGATCTGATCGAAGGGGACAACTTCCACTTCAATGCCGGGCGCGAACAATTCGAGCGCCAGATAGGCGGTGGTGAGCTTGCCGGGCACCGCGATCTTTTTCTGCTTGATTTCGTCCTGCGTAAACGGCCGCGTGGAAACGACCATGGGACCGTAACCGTCTCCCACGCTTCCGCCGCACGACATCAGCGAGTATTTCTCTTGAATGTAGGGAAAGGCGTGGAAGGAAATGGCAGTTACGTCGTAGACGCCTTCGCCTTCTTGCGCCTGACGGTTCAGCGTTTCGATGTCACAAAGGGTGTGGGTGAACTTCAGTCCGGGCACGCGAACTTTATTCGTGGCCAGGCCGTAAAACATGAAGGCGTCGTCCGAGTCCGGGCTGTGCGCCACGGTGATTTCGCGAACGGGACTGGATACTGAACTCATAAGATTTCCGTAATCCTGTTCTGACTTTTCTTTCTTCGTGCCGGAGTTTCCAGGCGATCAGCCTTCCGGCGGCGACGTGTGGTTGAGACCGTCGAGTTCCGCTGTGTGGGCTGCCGCGCGCTTCATTTGCCGCCGTACCCGCACATAGAGGGTGAGCGCAGCCGACACGACCACCACGGCACTGACTCCCAATATGAGGAACCACCAGAGCATCCGCACAGCCCATTTAGGATAGCAGATGCCAGGCAGCGAAAATTTGCCCAAGATGAAATGAAGAAGGACGCTTTGGCCGCGGTCAGCCCTTCTTCGCCGGCTTGGCCAGCGCTTTGAGGCGATTCTGAACGTTCTTCGAGACTCGCTCCAGGCGCTTGCGGGCCAACTTCGATCCCGTGGCAACCTTCTCGATGTTGCCGAAGGCATCGGGATTGTTGGTCTTCTCGCGAAACTCCTTCAAGAACGGATAGACCTTGGCAAAAATAAAAAACATTTCGCCGCTGCAGCCCGGTTGCAGAAACAGTTCTTCGCTGAGTGCGCCGTGCAGCACGAACGATGCAGCCATATCCCAATAGCCGCCTACCTGGCGAATCCAGGCATTTTCCTGGCTGGGAAACGAACTCGCAACCTTGATCAGCTCATCGGCGCTCTGCGGCCAGAACTCTGCCGTGAACCAGTTTCTTGCCTTGCGCATTTCCGCTTCGCGGCGGAGGTCGTAGAGTTTCAGAATCAGCCCTGCATCGTGAACGGTAGCTTTTTTTGCCATATTCTCACCTCGTAAGTTGTCTCTGAAATTAATGCTGTTGAAATCTTGTTCGGATAAACGCTGCTGTGATCAGGCTTTCGAAGCATCTGCAGTTGCGCCTTCCACCGCACGCTCGTAATCGCATTCCTTATTCGGGCACGCGATCACCGTTCCGTCTTTGCGGATTCGTTCCACCAGGTACTCGTGCCCGCAATCCGGACACTTCTCGGCAACCGGCTTGGCCGCGGACGTGAACTTGCACTTCGGATAATTTCCGCATCCGTAAAACGTATTGCCCTTGCGCGCCCGTTTTTCGACGAGTTCTCCGTCTTTGCACAAGGGGCACTTCACGCCGATGAAGTTCTGCTTCACATACTTGCATTCGGGATATCCGCTGCAGGAAGTGAACTCGCCGAATCGGCCGTGCCGCAGAATCAAGTTGCGTTTGCACAGCGGGCAGGTTTCATCGAGAGGAATGTCGGGCACCCGCTTGCCCTGATCAAGCCGCCGCGTGGTCTTGCAATCGGGGTATCCGGTGCAGGCCATGAACTGTCCGAACCGTCCGCGCTTCAGGACCATGACGCGGCCGCAATTTTCGCAATATTCCTCTTGCGCCGTCTCCTGCAGATCGGCCGAGTCGAGATCGGGCAGGTTAATGGGATTCTCTTTAGTGAACTTGCAGGTGTCCGGATTTTCCTTGTCGTAGGTGCTGCACGCATAGAACGAACCGTGCTTGCCCCACTTGATGACCAGCGGCGCGCCGCAGAGTTCACACTTTTCGTCGGTGGGCTTCTCCATACGCTTGATATTTTCCATGTGCTTCTCGGCGTATCGGAGATCCTTCGAAAATTTCTGGTAAAACTCGGTGAGCGCTTCGTTCCCTGTCTGCTTGCCTTCCTCGATCTCGTCCAGCTCTTCTTCCAGCCGCGCCGTGTATTGGAAGTCGAAAATATCCTTGAAGTTCTCGACCAGCAGATCGGTCACGACCAGGCCAATTTCTGTAGGCACAAACTTGCCGCCGACTTTCTGTGCGTACATCCGCTCCTGGATGGTGCTGAGAATCGTCGCATAAGTGGAAGGCCGGCCAATGCCGCGCTCTTCCAGTTCCTTCACCAGCGAAGCTTCGTTGAAACGCGGAGGCGGCTCCGTGAAATGCTGCTCGGGGAGCAGCGACTTCAGAGTGAGCTTCTGTCCGGCTTCGAGCGGCGGGAGCTTGTGCTTCAGTTCCTCGTCTTCTTCGTCCTTGCTGTCCTTGGACTCTTCATAGACTTTCAGGAAGCCGTCGAACTTCATCACCGATCCAGTGACGCGGAACCAGAACACATCGCTTCCCGATTTGGCGTCAATATCAACCGAGGTCTGGTCGAACACTGCCGGGTTCATCTGCGAGGCGACAAAGCGTTGCCAGATCAGTTTGTAAACCTTGAATTCGTCCTCATGCAGGTATTTCTTGATCTGGTCGGGATGGCGCATCGCCGAAGTCGGCCGAATGGCCTCGTGCGCCGCTTGCGCTTCTTTCTTCTCCTTATATGTGTTCGGCGACCCGGGCAGATAGTTGGCGCCGTACTCGCCAGTGATGTACTCGCGGACCTCGGCAATCGCTTCGGCCGAAACGCGAGTCGAATCGGTTCGCATATAGGTGATCAAACCGACCAGTCCCTCGTCGCCGAGTTCGACGCCCTCGTAGAGGCGCTGCGCGATCATCATGGTGCGCTTCACGCTGAAGCGCAGCTTGCGCGAGGAATCCTGTTGCAGCTTGCTGGTGGTGAACGGCGGAGTGGCATTGCGCCGCCGCTCTTTCTTTTCCGCTGAACGAACTACCCAATCGGCCTTCTCGAGCGCCAGCCGGATCTTCTCCGCTTCCTCGGCGTTCGGGATTTCGATCTTCTCTTCGCCCTTGCCCAGGAAGCGGGCGTCGAATGCCGGAGGCTTAGCGGCGGCAAGATGAGCATCGATCGTCCAATATTCTTTCTTCTCGAAGGCTTTGATCTCGCGTTCGCGGTCAACGATCAAGCGGAGCGCGACGGTCTGTACCCGTCCGGCGGAAAAGCCGCGGCGAACTTTGTCCCACAAAAGAGGAGAAACCTGATAGCCCACCAGGCGATCTAGCACACGTCGAGTTTGCTGCGCGTCCACCAGGTTGCGATCGATGTCGCGGGGATGCTCGAAGGCGGCCTTGACCGCACGTTGCGTGATTTCGTTGAAGGTCACCCGGCGGATGCGAGCGCCATCGCCGATGTCGTCCGTCTTCTTCTTGGCAGTCTTCTTCCCTTTCTTTTTCTTGCTCGAGTCTTCGCCAAGTTCGTCCGCAAGATGGGCGGCGATAGCTTCGCCTTCGCGATCCGGATCAGGCGCAAGGTAGACGTGGTCGGCCGAGAGGGCCAGCTTCTTCAGCTTGGCAAGGACCTTCTCTTTTCCCGGGATGACGACGTATTCGGTTTCGAAATCGCTTTCGACGTCGACACCCAGGCTGCTCTTCGGCAAGTCCTTCACGTGGCCGTAAGAAGCATCGACCGTAAATCCCTTGCCCAGATATTTCTGGATAGTTTTCGCCTTAGCCGGCGATTCGACAATGACTAGACCTTTGGACAATGTTCTCCCCAGTTGGGCGGCAATGAAATTGAAGCTAGCACGAATTGCTCTCAGCTGTCAGCTGTCAGCTATGAGCTCTCAGCTAAAGACCTTCACTTTTTGCATCAGCGACGACAGCATCTTTTTCACCTCAACCACCTGCGCCGTAAGGCGTTCGTACGCTGGATTGCGCAAATATTCCAGATCGTGGGCAAGCAAAAATTGGTACTCGAGCTCGCTAGCCGATCCCATCGCCATCTGCAGAAAGCGAGCCATTTCTGCATCACCCTTACGGCAGCAGCCCTCTGCGATGTTCATACCGATTGACGCAGACGCCCGCCGCATCTGGCTTGTCAAACCGAAGATCTCATCCCGAGGAAAAGCCTTACTAGAGGCATAAACATCCAAAGTCAGCCGGTGCGCCTTTTCCCAGACACAAAGATTGCGAAAACTTTGCATGTGCCCCTCCGGTTTTACTGAGAGCTGATAGCTGATAGCTGACAGCTGCACTTAGAAGCTCTTCACAAAATTCTTCCCCGGCAACTGCCTCACTTTCCCATTCAGCTCCAGTTCGAAGAGCGCGGTGAAGATTTCAGAGGAGGACATTTCGTTTTCCAGCAATTCGACCAGTTGATCGATATGCGTGGATTCATCGGCCTTGAGCAACTTGAGGATCTTTTTTTCGTGGGGCGAGGCCACCTCGTCCGGGAATAGAGATGCGGTTTCCGGCTCCGGGGATTCATTCTGCGCGGAGCTGAGCGCGGCCTGCACTTCCGCCGGAAGCTCTTCCCACACGTCTTCCCAGGTGGCAACGAGCTTCGCCCCCTGCTTGATCAGCGTGTTCGGGCCCCAGGAATTCCGGTTGGTCACGTTCCCCGGCACCGCGTAAACGTCGCGGTTTTGTTCCAGGGCGCAGCGCGAAGTGATGCGCGTGCCGCTGTATTCCGCGGCTTCCACCACCAGCACGCCGGCCGACATGCCGCTGATGATCCGGTTGCGGATGGGAAAATTTTGCGGCGTGGGAGAGGTTCCGACCGGGAACTCGGCGATCAGCGCGCCACCCAGTGCCACGATTTGATCGGCAAGCCGCGTGTTTTCGCGAGGGTAGATTACGTCAATTCCGGTGCCGAGGACGGCAACGGTTTTCCCTTTGGCTGCAACCGCGCCGCGATGCGACGCGGTATCGACGCCGCGCGCTAATCCACTGATGATCACCAGTCCGCGAGCGGCGAGGTCGGTCGAGAGCCGTTCCGCCATGCCGCTGCCGTAGGGCGTAGGATGACGCGTCCCCACCATCGCAATGCCGGGCTGCGCCAGCACCTCGACGCTTCCTTTGACGAACAAGACGACCGGCGGGTCGTAAATTTCCTTCAGCCGCGACGGGTATTCGGGATCGCTGAGCGAAATAATTCTGGCGCGCGCCTCGACTGCCTTCCCGCATTCCTGCTGCGCCAGTTCGAGCGACTTTCCCGTCGCGATCGATTGCGCGGAAACGGCGCGCATTCCCGTGGCCTCGAGTTCCGTCAGGCTGGCCTGGAAGACGCGCTCGGCCGTGCCATAGTGCTCGATCAGTTTTCGGATGCGAGTAGGGCCGAGTCCCGGAGTCAGGGCAAGCGCAAGCCAGTAAGTGCCTTGAAAAGAAGCTGGGGTGGGGGCGGCAACTGCGACATTGGACATATGGCGTGACCCTAGCCTCCGGCCGAAAACGCTGTCAAGGATGGCCCTCACATCACTTTTGGTAGAATTCGTAACTTGATGAGCCGGTTAAAGATTTCGGCCATTTCCTACCTGAACACGGCGCCTCTCATGTGGGATTTTGAGCATGGAGAGCCGGGCTCCCCCGCCCGGCAGGGCTTCGATATTTCCTACACCATCCCTTCGGCCTGCGCCCAGGCTCTCGCGTGCGGGAACGGCGGATATTGGCATCATCCCCGCTGCGGCTTACGCAACGGTTCCCGATCTCGTCATCATTCCCGACGTAGCGATTGCAGCGCGACGCGCGGTGCGGTCGATTCTGTTGGTCAGCAATATCCCAGTTGATCGGTGGTCAGAGCAGGTGCGCACGGTGGCGCTCGATACTTCCTCGATGACGTCGGTAGCACTGGCCAAGATTCTGTTCGCCAAATGGCTAGGCGGAGCGCGCGACTATAAGCCAATGGCTCCCGATCTCGATGCCATGCTCAGCGAGTGCGACGCGGCCTTGCTCATCGGAGACCCGGCGCTGCAAGTCGACCGCACGCGATACTTCACGCTCGACTTGGCCGAGGAGTGGGTGGCGCGCACGGGAAAGTCATTCGTCTTCGCATTCTGGGCAATTCGAAAACCGGCGCTTGCCGGACGAAATGCAGCAGCCATTGCGGAGGCCTTCAAGAAGTCGCGCGATCATGGCCTGTCGCCGAAAAATCTAGAGGCCATCTCACAGGAGTGGGCGCCGCGCCTCGGCCTTACCGTCGATGCCGTTCGCGTCTACCTGACGCAGAACATCCATTATTATCTCGACCCTCCGTGCCTGGAGGGCCTTGAGCTTTACTACCGTCTTGGCGCGGAGGTTGGAGCGCTGCCGAAAGCGCCCGGACTGCAGTTTGCTTAGTATCTGCAACGCATCAGCCGCAAACCTGCTCTAATTAAGGACGATGTCCTGCCTGGCGATCATCCTGCTCGCGTCGAAAAAGAGCGTCATGCGATGGCTGATCCATCTCGGCGGCCCTAGCCTGATTTTGCTGGGCCTCGTCGATAACTCGGTCATCCCTCTGCCAGGCAGCACGGACATCGTCACCATTCTGCTCGCCGCTCACCATCGTGAGCCGTGGGGCTACTACGCGATCATGGCAACGGCAGGAGCCCTCATCGGAGGCTATCTCACCTACCGCATGGCTCGGAAGGGTGGCAAGGAAACTCTGGAGAAGAGGTTCTCCAAGAAGAAGGCCGACAAGATATACGCGATCTTTTCACGCTGGGGCTTCGCGGCGGTTGCGATCCCCGCCTTGCTTCCGCCGCCGTTTCCCATCGTGCCCATGCTTTTGGCTGCCGGTGCCATGCAGTACCCCACCAGAAAGTTTCTGACCGCGCTGGCCGTGGGGCGTGGCATTCGCTTTACCATCCTGGCCTATCTCGGGGTCCACTACGGGCGGCACATCGTGAGGCTTTTTGCCCTGTATTACTGGCCTATACTTATCGTTCTAATCGGGTTCTCGGTGCTGGGCGCGCTCTACGGCCTGTTCGAGTACAAACGGCGGCAGCCTTCGGGCGCTTTCGGGAAACTCGCCTCCCTAGCCTCTCTCCGGCTAAAATAACTACCGTGGGGTAAAGAGGATGTGCCTGACCAAGCAGCAAGCACTGGAGATGTTTCGGTCCAACGATCTGATCGGGATTGGCATGGAGGCGGACGCGCTTCGCCGCAAGCTGCATCCCGAAGGCACCGTAACCTACATCATCGACCGCAACATTAATTACACCAACTTCTGCACCGAATACTGCACTTTCTGCGCGTTTTATCGGCCGCTGAAGGGACCGGCAGCCAAAGAAGGATACATTCTCGATTTCGACACTATCTACGAAAAAATTCGCGAAACCGTCGAACTCGGCGGCACGGGCGTCCTTATGCAGGGAGGCCTGCATCCCGATCTCAAAATCGACTGGCACGAGCGCATGTTGAGCGGCATCAAGCAGCGCTTCCCCAAAATTCATCTGCACTGCTACTCGGCTTCGGAGATTCTTGCAATCGCCGAGTACAGCAACCTAAGCGTCCGCGACACAATTGCGCGCCTGCGTGATGCCGGCCTCGATTCCATCCCGGGCGGGGGCGCCGAGATTCTCGACGACGAAGTCCGCTACAAAATCGCGCGCCTGAAATGCCTGACCGCCGATTGGCTGGAGGTGCATCGCACCGCGCACCAGTTGGGCATGCGCACGACCGCGACCATGATGTTTGGCGTCGGCGAATCCTTCGAACACCGCATCAACCACTTGCAGGTTCTTTACGATCTGCAGCAGGAGACGGGCGGCTTCACGGCGTTCATCCCGTGGACCTTCCAGCCCGCGCACACCGCGCTCGGCGGGCGCCACTGGGACGAGGCTACGGCGGTCGAGTATTTGAAGGTGCTGGCAATTTCGCGCCTCTATCTTTCGAATTTCGTGAACGTGCAGTCCAGTTGGGTGACTCAGGGGCTGAAAGTCTGCCAGATGGGATTGCGCTTCGGCGGCAATGACGTGGGCTCGGTGATGCTGGAGGAGAACGTCGTCCGCGCCGCCGGCGTGACCAACTGCACAACCGAAGAAGAATTGCGGCGCATCATACGCGATGCAGGGTTCCGCCCGGCGCAGCGGGATACGTTGTACCGGCAATACTTTCTGAACTGATCGAAGACATTGAATCATTGAAACATTGAATCATTGAGGTATTGATTAAGTGAATCAATGTCTCAGTGATTCAATGACTCAGTCTCTTGTGACGCGCCCACTCGCTATCGCGTTCTTGTTCATCAGCGCCTTGCTGGCGACCGCGCAAGAACCCCCTCCCGCGTCAAACGCGTCCATCGCTGGCACGGTAGTGAAGGAGCCGGGCAGCGAACCGCTCAAGAAGGTGCTGGTGCAGGTCGTCGCGGAAGATCAGAAGCAGGGTGGAAACTACAGTGCCACGACCGACCCCGACGGCCATTTCCGCATGGAGAACGTCGTGCCCGGCCGTTACCGGCTTTTCATGGAGAAAGCCGGATATCTCGAGGTGAATGGGCGCGGGCTCAAGGCTGACGTCAACGTTTTCACAGTTCAGGCCGGGCAGGCGATTGAAGACCTTCTGTTTCGCATGTTGCCCTCGGCCATCATCAGCGGCCGCGTCACCGACGAAGATGGCGACCCCATGTCCGGGGTCAGAATCATCGTACAAAAGAAAAAACCGGGAAAGGCGGCGCGGGAATCCGTTGCCACTGAGGGGACTAACGATCTCGGCGAATACCGTGTCTCCGGTCTGTTCCCCGGCCAGTATTGGATTGTGGCCATACCGCCTCCGGATATGCGCGATTACGAAAAGCAGCCGGAGAAACCTCCGCAGGGCGATAACCAGAGCAGCGCCCAGAACGACGCTCAACCCGACACCCGTTACGTCACAACCTACTATCCGGGGACTTACGATGCCATGCAGGCCTCAGCAGTAATGCTGAAGGCGGGTGACGCAATGCCCGCCAACCTCACGTTAGCGCCGGCGAGAACCTATCGCGTCCGCGGAACCGTGACGGGCGTGATGGCCGGCCAGAAAGCCACCGTGGAACTGGTCTCCAAGGCGGGTGATTCTATCCGCGCAGATGAAGCGGGGCCAGACGTCCAGTTCGAGTTGCGTGGGGTCGCTCCTGGATCGTACGTGCTGAGAACAGCGGCTGGCACCGAATCGCAGTCCCTTACGGCGCGCCAGGATATCAACGTCGTGGCCGCTGACGTGGACGGCGTGAAGCTGACTCCGCTGCCCTCCTTCCGGCTTTCCGGCCATCTGCAAGTCGACGGCAGGGCGCCGGGAGCGCTCCCTCAATACTCCGTAAACCTGCGTCAGGCCGAGTTGCCGGAGGATTCAGGCTTCTTCATGTCGCAGGAATTCTTTGGCACGAATGCGCCGGTGGACCGCTTCGGTAACTTCGAGTGGAAAAGTGTGAACCCCGGCAACTACATCGTGCAAGTGTATGGGGGCGACGCGCAGGGTTTCTTCCTGAAATCGGTGGCTCTCGGCGGACGTGATATCTCCGCCGGATTCACGGCCAGCGGGCCAGCGACGCTTGATCTGGTCGTCAGCACCAAAGGAGGCATGGTCGAAGGAGTGGTCACTGAAAAGGAAAAAGATGTGGACAAAGAGCATCCCGTAGCCAACGCCACGGTGGTAGCGGTGCCCGAGGAAAGATATCGCAAGCTTCCCGATCGCTTCGGGACCGGATCGACCGATCAGCAGGGACGCTTCACCATTCGCGGCGTGGCTCCGGGAAGCTACACGCTCTATGCCTGGCAGGATCTGGAAGAAGGTGTCTGGCACGACGCCGACTTTCTCAAATCCCAGGAAGCGAATGGCACGGCGGTCAAAGTGGAGGAAGGTTCTCATCAGGCGGTCGAACTGAAGTTGAGTCCGGCGGGCGAAGAATGGCAATGAGGAATGGCGGTAAAGTCCCGCTCTGGCGGACGTTGTGTACCCATCAACCACCAGGGACACGGAGGGCCACCTAGAAAACCACTCGCATCAAGGCCTTCGTGTACCTTCGTGTCCTTGGTGGTTGATGAATTTAGGGCGCCGCCCAGGTGAACGACAACTTTCTGACGACGTGCACTGATCGGTTACAATGCTTGGGCTGCTGTCTTTCCTTTTGATTCACGGTCCGGTTGAGTTCATGGATGTAACTTTCACTTCTTCCCCGCTGGCGATGGCCCTCCTGTTTGCCTCCAAGGGCTGGGGCGCCTATCTTCGCCAGCATTTTCTGGACAAGACTTTTCAGGGGCTTTACCAGGTCAACGCATTCGATCTGGCGCTGCTGATTCCCTATTTCATCGTGCTGGTCATCCTCGCGGCCTATGGTGGGCACCGCTACTGGCTGGTCTATCTTTATTACAAGCACCAGGCGAACAAGACCACGGAACCTGCGGCTCGTTTCCCGTTGAACGACCTGCCGCGCGTCACCGTGCAGTTGCCGATCTTTAACGAGCAATACGTGGTCGATCGGCTGCTCGACGCCGTCTGCCGGCTCGATTACCCGAGAGAAAAACTCGACATCCAACTGTTGGACGACTCCACCGATGAAACCGTGGAAGTCGCTCGCATTTTGGTGGAGCGTTATGCCGCCCTGGGAAACCCAGTCGCCTACCTGCACCGCAACAATCGCGAGGGCTTCAAAGCTGGAGCGTTGGCGGAAGGATTGAAGACGGCGAAGGGTGAATTCGTCGCCATCTTTGACGCCGATTTTGTCCCACCGCCCGATTTTCTACTGAAGTGCATCCATCACTTCACCGACCCCAAGGTGGGCATGGTGCAAACGCGCTGGACGCACATCAACCGCGCTTACTCGGTTCTGACCGAGGTGGAAGCCATTCTGCTCGACGGCCATTTCGTGCTGGAGCACTCGGGCCGTTCCCGCAGCGGTGTTTTCTTCAACTTCAACGGCACCGCCGGAATGTGGCGGCGCTCGGCCATCGACGAAGCCGGCGGCTGGGAGCATGACACCCTGACCGAAGATACCGATCTCTCCTATCGCGCCCAGCTCAAGGGATGGAGGTTCGTTTATCTGCAGGACGTCGAATGTCCGGCCGAATTGCCGGTGGAGATGACCGCATTCAAGACGCAGCAGGCGCGCTGGGCCAAGGGATTGATCCAGGTCTCCAAGAAAATACTTCCGCAGGTACTAAAGAGCGACGTATCAAGACACCAGAAGATCGAAGCCGTGTATCACCTGACTGCCAACATCAGCTATCCGCTGATGATCGTGCTTTCGGTGCTGCTGATGCCGGCCATGATTATTCGCTTCTACCAGGGCTGGTTCCAGATGCTCTATATCGACCTGCCCCTGTTCATGGCTTCGACGTTTTCGATTTCCAGCTTCTACTTGGTTTCGCAGAAGGAGCTGTTTCCGAAAAGCTGGCTGCGATCGCTGCTCTACCTGCCACTGCTGATGTCTCTGGGGATCGGGCTGACGGTTACCAACACGATTGCCGTACTGGAAGCGCTGGTGGGCAAGCAGACCGCCTTCGCCCGCACTCCCAAGTACCGCGTCGAATCGAAGAAGGACAAGGTCGGCGCGAAAAAATACCGCAAGCGTCTGGGATGGGTTCCGTGGATTGAGCTGCTGATCGGAACTTATTTCGCTCTGGCGATCTTCTACGCCATCGACAACGAGAATTACTTTACCGTTCCCTTCCTGGTGTTGTTCGTAGTCGGTTACTGGGTCACGGGGCTGATGTCCTTGTTGCAGGGGCGATTCGCAGGATTGTCGGTGGGTTCGGAAACCCACACCAAGCCCTTCCCCGTCGGCGTTTAGAACATTGAATCATTGGGTTCCCAATGACGAAATGATTCAATGACCAGATGACTCAATGTTCTGGTTCGGGAAGCTTGAAGTCAATCTTGATCCCGATCTCATTCGTCACCGGTTTTCCGTCGAGCGTAAAAGGCTCGTACTGCCAGTGCTTCACTGCGTCCACGGCGGACGGGGCAAGCTCGGGCGGGCCTTCGACAGCCTTCACATCGTGCACCGTCCCATCCTCCATGACCGTTGCGGCCAGAATGACCGTGCCCTCCAGGCGTAACAGGCGAGCTTCCGCGGGATAAACAGGCTCAACCCGGTGCAGGAGTTGGCCTCCCAAAAACTTTCGTGACACCGGGGCAGAGGGCGCGGGCAACGACACCTGACCCTCGGCGGTTTCACCGGAGTACGTTCCTGTGGGCAAACTTGGAACTTCATTGCGAACGGTAACGTCAGCGGCAACGTCGCCGGGCAAGAAAGAGCGATCCGCCTGAATCTTCTTTCGCGCGAGCACGTCCACCTTGGAAGCAAACTTCACCGGAGCTCCGGCGGAAGGCTTTGTGTTCAACGGAGTCAGGATTTCACCACCGGGGTTCGCCTTCCAGACCGGGTCATTGCCGGGAGGATGTGCAGTGGTTGCAGCATTAACCGAGACAGAAGCGGCGGTCACCCCATGCGTCTTGCCATTAGTCTCATCGGGACCGCGCCATCCCAGCCAGATCGCCAAGGCGAACAGCGAGACTACCCCCAGGGTGATACCAGCCAAAACGAACGGTCGCGATCGGTGGCCCACGAGCGCGAGGGCCACATCCCCGACTCGATCCGAAGCCGGCAGCAGGCCGGAGGGTTGCGGCTTCTCCATCACAGATGAAAGTTTCGGCGCGGCTGACGAGGCGCCCTGCGGTTTCGATGCGCGTGCTCGTTCCGCGAGCGCCGCCAGTTGCTGAAGAAGAGCAATATGCGCTTCGTTGAAGGTCCCGGGGCCGGTGGAAAAGACTTCGAGAATTCCGTTGACACCGCGCCAGCCCTGAATCGGCAAAACGGCAATCGAGCGCAAACCGAGGCTGCGGCAGACTTCCGCATCGACCCGTGGGTCGTTCTCGGTGTCGGCGCAATGCTGAATCTTGCCGCTGCGCAAACACTCCCCCGAAATTCCGCTCTCCGCATTCAACCGGGTACCCAGAGCCGGAGCCGGGTCGCCACTGCGCGCGCGGCACACCATGGCGCCATCCCTCCACATCGCCAGCGCGGCTCCGGAGGCGCCCGTCAGTTGCCGGGCGGCATCGGTAATGGTCCCCAGCAACGGATCGAGGCGGTGGTCTCCCATTGCGATCAGTTGCTTCAACGACGAAAGGGCAGTGCTCGGGTCAAGGTCGCCAGAGGGCTTACCGGACCGGCTGGCGGAAGTCTCCGGCAAAGAATCGCGACCCAGCGCGCCGAGTAGTCTCCCGGAGCCGGACGGCTTGGATGGAGGCACAACCACAGATCTTTCTCAGTCGTAGATTGCCGGACAAAACCGGCAGAACGCAAGCGGCGCGGGCGATTTCGCGAAGTATGAGCCAACGCCAACCGCCTGTCAACACTGACAAGTGCCTGGTCATTGGCGGATCGGATCATCGGGCCAGTTCATCTTTCCTAGTCTGACATTTCCGATCACCCCATGGCCAGATCGCCCGATGCTTTTGCTCGCACCAAACTGGCTAACAAGCGAGTCGTGGGGCGATGCTACGCTGGTACCGCTCTGGTTTCTCGCAGGCGCCTCCGCAAGAGGATTGCAGGGAACTAATCTCAAGAAGCTGTTAAGAACAGTCGAAGCGCTGGCGGATTTGGGGCCCGAACTTACAGCGGACCGCGACTTCCCCCAAACCGCCCACGCCATGCTGACCGCTGTGATGGAGGCGGCTGGCACGCGCGAGGCTGTCCTCTTTTCGTTCGGGGAACGGCCTTCCTTGCTGACCTCGGTCGATGCGCAGGGATTCGCCCTGCTGCCGGAACCATCGCTGATTCCTCTGCTTCCCCGGCACGTCCATACCCTGACCGCGGCCGCCGGCCCGGTGCTGCTCAACAGCTCCACCTCTGACGTCTTTCTCAGTTCGAACGGCAATGTCGCGCCCGAACTGTTCAAATGCATTTGCCCGCTGAAAGTCCGTGGAAAGCTCGTCGGCGTGATCGCTCTGGGGCGCCGGCAAGGCGAAGCAGTGTACGAAGAAGACGCGCTCGACGCGTTTGAAATGCTGAGCCACTACGTGGCGCTGGCCATTCAGAACTACACTCTCGGTCAGACTCTGGCGCAACGGGTTTCCGAAAACCTGCGGCTGCTGGCCTCGCTGCACGGGTTCTACGACAACGCTCTCGAGGCCTTCGCCACCGCCATCGACGTCAAGCACGTCAACATTCATGGCCACTCGCTGCGGGTGGGCCGCTACTCGCAAGCGATTGGCGAAGCGATGGGGATGGACCCGGCCGATGTGGCGTCCTTGCGGTCGGCGGCCTATCTGCACGACATCGGCATGGTTGCCGTCGATAAACGGCTGTTCGGAAAACCTGCGGCGCTCGACGCGGAAGAATACCGCGAAATGCGGGATCACACTGTCGTCGGCCATCAGATCGTGAGCCAGGTGCAGTTTCCCTGGCCGCAGATTCCGGAAATCGTGCGCTGGCACCATGAGCGCGTAGACGGGTCGGGATATCCAGACGGCCTGCATGGAAACGAGATACCGCAAGCCGTGCGCATCGTGGCCCTGGCCGAAACTTTTGACGCCATGACCAGCGAGCGTCCTTACCGCGAACGCATGTCGGTCGGAGCGGCGCTGCAGGACCTGATCCGCATGACTCCGCAGAAATACGATCCCCATGCGCTGCAGGCCCTGCTCATCCAGGTGCGGCGGGATGCCGTCGGAAGCAACCGCGTCCCCCTGCTGGAGCCTGACATGATGACCCTTTCGGCCGTGGACGTGGACCAACTGGCTTCCACCCTGCAGCACCGGATCAGCCAGGACAAACTCTTCCTTACCTGAAATTCAGATTCACGCTGGCGCGATTGACAACGCGCTCCAGCAGCCCTCATAATTTGGCTGATATATTAAATCGTTTTAATTCAGTGACCAAACACCCTAAATGTGCTATATATCACTTGTCCGCCTGACAACGAACTCCAATCGGATTCGGTCCGGCGCGGAGGATGAGGTAATCACATGCTTGCAACCAAATTAACAGTGCCCTTTTACGGTCATGTCCGGCAGTATCACAACATCAAGGCGGAAATCGACGCCAACATCAAGGAAGTTCTGGAAAGCGGCCAGTATGTTCTCGGTCCGATGCTGAAGAAGTTTGAGGGCGAACTGGCCCAGTTCCACGGGACGAAGTTTGCCGTCGGTGTGGGCAACGGAACCGATGCCCTGTGGCTGACCTTCAAGGCGTTGGGAATCGGCCCCGGCGACGAGTGCATCACCACCACCAACACCTTCTTCGCTACCGCGGAAGCCATCTGGTTCACGGGCGCAACGGTTGTGTTTGTCGATTCCGATCCCCGCACCAACTGTATCGATCCCACCAAGATCGAGGCCGCGATTACCCCTCGCACCAAACTGCTGGTCCCGGTCCACCTCTACGGCCAGTGCGCCGACATGAAGGCCATCCGCAAGATCGCGGACAAACACAATCTCAAAGTAGTCGAGGATAACGCGCAGGCCATCTGCGGTCGCGGCGACGGCTTCAGGATCGGAGAGCTCAGCGACGCGGCCACGATCAGCTTCATCATCCAGAAGAACCTGGGAACGTTCGGTGACGGCGGCGCCATCGTCACCAACAACCCTGAGATCGATCGCATCGCGCGCAAGCTGCGCAACCACGGCTCGGAAAAACGCTCCTGCCACAGCATGGGATACAACAGCCGGCTCGACGATCTTCACGCGGGAATTCTCAGCGCCAAGCTGAAGCACATCGCGGAATGGAGCGAGCTGCGCAGACAATGGGCGGCACGTTATAGCCATGGTCTGGCACGCGTCAGGAACATCACGCTGCCTTATGAAGCTCCCGGCTACTATCACGTGTATCACCTGTATGTGATCGAGACCCGGCAGGCCAAGCATCGCGATCCCCTGCTCCAGTTCCTGAACGACGCGGGGATCGACGCCAAGTGTCACTATCCGATTGCGATTCACCAGCAGGAAGGCTATCCGTGGGGTCATGAAGCGCGCATCAACGGTCCGGTCCCGAATTCCGAGCGCAATGCGGCCAGCTGCGTTTCCCTGCCCATGTTCCCAGAGCTGACCGCAGAGCAAGTGGATTACACCGTCGACAAGGTCCTGGAGTGGGACCGGAGCGCACGATGAGCGCAACTGAAATGACAACGACCAGCAAATACCGGGTTGTGGTCGTGGGCATGGGCAAGCGCGGAATGCACCATGCCCAGGCTTTTCAGGCGAACGGACGCTTCGAAGTGGCCGGTGTCTGCGACATCGACCCCGCCCGTGCGGATGCGGCCGCGGCCAAGTTCGGCGCGGCCAAGGGCACGGACGCGTTTCAGGTCGCGTCCGCCGTGAAGCCCGATGTTTTCTGCTTCTGTACTCTTCCGCACCTGCGCAGCGAGATGATCCGCGCCGGCATCAAGAGCGGTGCGCGTCTGATCGCTTTCGAAAAGCCCGTGGCGTTGAACACGCGCGAGGGCTTCGAAATCAGAAAGCTGCTGGCGGAGAGCGGCGTCAAAGCCGTCGTCAGCCATCAGCACCGCTATGGCGAGCATTACCGCAAGGTGAAGGAGATCATTGCCAGTGGCGCGCTCGGACGCGTCCACACCGTATACGGCACCGCCTCCGGCTGGATGGTGCACATGATTTCGCACCTCATCGACTACATGCGCTGGTTTAACAATGAATCACCGGCGCAGTGGGTGATGGCACAAGCCGCCGGACGCGGGAAGCTAACCGACTTGCATCCTTCCCCCGACTACATCGCCGGCTTCATCCAGTTTGCCAACGGTGTGCGCGGAATCGTGGAGTGTGGCGCTGGCGCTCCCGATGTCCCCGAGGTCGACTACTGGTGGCGCAAGTGCCGGATCGGTGCCCAGGGCACCGAGGGATTCGCCGAAGTCCTCACCGGCGGCGGGTGGCGAGCTGTGACCAAGGCGGGCGCTTCCTCCGGCGGCGGCTGCATGAATTACGACCTGGATATGCCTCCGTACGTTCAGGAAATGGCCGACTGGCTGGATGACGATCGCAAAGTGCACTCCTGCAATTTCGAAAGCGCGTATGCCGGGTTTGAAATCATGATGGCGCTTTGCCGCTCGGTGGTAAACGGAGGACAGGTAGCACTGCCGCTCACCGACGCAGCCGACGAAATCGAGATGCTGAAAGCGCACCTGTCCGACCGTAAGGTCCTGCTTTCCACGCCGGTCAACGCCAAGGAATACGGACAGTAAAGAAAGAAGTCACAAATGTCCGTATCGCCGTGGAAGAGCGGCCCTTCAGGGCCGCGTAGGCGTCTGAAATCAGCCAGGGCTTTAGCCCCGGTGGTCGTTCTTCCCCTCCGAATGCATTTTTCCGCAAGCTGTTTAGCCACGCCCTTAGTAACGCAAAATCAATAGCGGCTTTAGCCGCTGAGCTTCGCCAGTTCCTGGCACCCAGTCTTGCCCACGAAGTCTCGGTGTAAAATTCGAGCTTAGCCTTCTCGTGCCGTTTTGTTTCCTGATCACGATGTAAACTTGGAGCGAACAGCGCACTTGTATCCGTTGGGCGTCGATTTCATCTAATTTGGCAGTGGGGGCAATGCAAGCCAATTTCCAAGGAGAGAAAGGAGAGAATTGATGGCAGTCAGCGACCAGTCTGTCGCCACCACCAGCACACAGCTCGATCAGTTGTGTATCAACACGATTCGGACGCTTTCGATAGACGCGGTGCAGAAAGCGAACTCGGGACATCCGGGAGCTCCGATGGGTTTGGCTCCGGTCGCCTACTGCCTTTGGCAGCAGTTTCTGCGCTATGACCCGGAAGATCCCATCTGGCCGAATCGCGACCGCTTCGTGCTCTCCAACGGCCACGCCTCCATGCTGCTGTATTCCCTGATCCATTTGGCCGGCATCCGCGAAGTCGGCCTCGATGGCAAAGTTCTTTCCACGCCTGCCCTGTCGCTCGACGAGATCAAGAATTTCCGGCAACTGGGGAGCAAGACACCCGGGCATCCCGAATACGGCTTGACCTCAGGTGTCGAAACCACCACCGGCCCGCTCGGCCAAGGCGTCGCCAACAGTGTCGGCATGGCCATCGCCGAGCGATGGCTGGCCGAGTATTTCAACCGTCCGGGATTCGACCTGTTCAACTACAACGTCTGGGCGATTTGCGGCGACGGCGACATGATGGAAGGAATTTCCTCGGAAGCCGCCTCAATCGCTGGGCACCTGAAACTTTCGAACCTGTGCTGGATCTACGACAGCAACCACATCACCATCGAGGGCAACACCGATCTTACGTACGACGAAAATGTGGCCGCAAGGTTCGCAGCCTACGGTTGGGATGTCCAGCACGTTAGTGACGCCAACGATCTGGTGGCGCTCGCCGACGCCTATACCCACGCGCTCGGCGTGAAGGATCGCCCCAAGCTCATCATCGTCAATAGCCACATCGGTTACGGCTCGCCCCACCGTCAGGACACAAAAGAAGCGCACGGCGAACCGCTCGGCGAAGAAGAGGTCAAACTGACCAAGCGCTTCTACGGCTGGCCGGAAGACGCCAAGTTTCTGGTGCCCGAAGGCGTGCGCGAAAATTTCCACGACGTCATGGGCAAGCGCGGTCGGCAATTGAACGGCCAGTGGAACGCGCTATTCGCGAAGTACAGCGCGCAGTATCCCGACCTGGCGTCCCAATTCGCCCGCATGCAAAGCCGACTACCTGCTGACGGCTGGGACAAGGACCTGCCCGCATTTGCACCCGACGCCAAGGGACTCGCAACCCGCGACTCGTCCGGCAAAGTTCTCAACGCGATTGCGAAAAACCATCCCTGGCTCATGGGCGGCTCCGCCGACTTGTATCCGTCGACGAAGACGCGGCTCACCTTCGATGGTGCAGGCGATTTCGAAGCGAATCACTATAACGCGCGTAACTTCCACTTCGGCATTCGCGAGCACGCGATGGGCGCGATCGTGAACGGCATGGCCCTGTCGAAAATTCGCGCCTATGGTTCGACTTTTCTCATCTTCAGCGACTACATGAAGATGCCGATCCGCCTCTCGTCGATCATGGAGGTTCCGTCAATCTGGATCTTCACCCACGATTCCATCGGCGTCGGCGAAGATGGACCGACTCACCAGCCGATCGAGCAACTGATCACGCTGCGCGCCGTTCCCGGACTGATGACGTTGCGTCCCGCCGATGCCAACGAAGTCGTCGAGGCGTGGAAGATCATCATGAAGCAGCCGAAGGAGCCGGTCGCTCTGATCCTGACGCGGCAAGCCTTGCCGACCTTCGATCGCACGAAATACGCTTCAGCCGCAGGCGTGGCGCGCGGCGCCTACATCATGGCCGACGCCGAAGGTGGCAAGCCGCAGGTCATCCTGATGGCTACCGGCAGCGAGGTATACCTCTGCATCGACGCCTACGAGAAATTGAAGGCCGAAGGCATTCTCGCGCGCGTCGTCAGCATGCCGTCGTGGGATTTGTTCGAACATCAGGACCGGAGTTACCGCGATGAAGTGCTTCCGCCCGACATCACCGCGCGAGTAGCGGTCGAGATGGCTTCGATCTTCGGCTGGGCGCAATATGCTGGACCGACGGGACGCATCATCGGCATGAAAACGTTCGGAGCGTCCGCGCCGCTCAAGGATTTGCAGAAGAAATTCGGCTTCACGTCAGATGCGGTAATCCAGGCAGCGCGCAACCTGCTCGGGAAATAACGCTGACGTGACGCTTGGATGGAACGTGGCAACTGGGGCTTCGTATCAGGGTATCGCTTTAGCGATGCCGCAAGTTGCTCGAAATCAGATGCCCCTTTAGGGGCCGGACATCGACGACCGTAACACGTTATTAACGTCAAGCCATTATTCTGCGCCGTAGGAGACCTTTATGAATCCAGTGGACACGCTCGAGGCCGCAAAGGCCGCAAACCCTCTCACCCAGCTTCAGACCTTCGGCCAATCCATCTGGCTTGATTACATCCGCCGTGATCTGCTCAAGGGCGGCGAGTTGCAACACCTGATTACAGAAGACGGGCTGCGTGGTATGACGTCGAACCCCGCGATCTTCGAGAAAGCCATCGCCGGCTCGACCCAGTACCAGGATTTTCTCGACTCGCTCGCCGGCCGCACCGACCTCGACGCCAAGGCCCGCTACGAATTGTTGGCGATCCGCGATATTCAGGACGCGGCCGACTTGCTCGCGCCCGTCTACCGGAGCACGAAAAAACGCGACGGTTACGTGAGCCTCGAAGTATCTCCATATCTGGCACACGATACCAACGGCACCCTCAACGAGGCGCGGAGGCTGTGGAAGAGCGTGGCTCGCGAAAACCTGATGATCAAGGTGCCGGGAACGCCGGAGGGCATACCCGCGTTTCGCCAGTTGATCGGCGAAGGCATCAACGTCAACGTCACGCTGCTGTTCGCGCAAGGTGTCTACGAGGAGGTCGCCGCAGCCTTTATAGACGGAGTTGAGAAGTTCGCTTCGACTGGTGGTGATGTCAGCAAGCTTGCCAGCGTCGCCAGCTTTTTCATCAGCCGCATCGATTCACTGATCGACTCGCTGGTCGGAGACCAACTGAAAAAGGAAACGGATGCTGCCCGCAAGGCGAAGTTACAGTCGATCCTCGGCAAAGTCGCAATCGCCAACGGCAAGCTGACCTACGAGGCCTACCAGCACATTTTTTCTTCTCCGCGCTGGAAAGCGCTGGCGGCTAAGGGCGCGCAGACGCAGCGCGTGCTGTGGGCAAGCACCAGCACTAAGAATCCGAATTACCGCGACGTGATTTACGTCGAGGAGTTGATCGGGCCAGACACCGTCAACACCATTCCTCCGGCGACACTCGACGCTTTCCGCGATCACGGCAAACCGCGCCAGAGTCTGACCGAAAACCTCGACGGGGCGCGGAAAACGATGGCCGATCTCGCCGCCGTTGGGATTGTCATGAAAGACGTGACCGACAAGCTGACCACCGACGGCGTGAAGTTGTTTGCCGACGCATTCGGCACGTTGCTGGCCGCAGTCGAGAAGAGTACAAAGCAGAGTACAAAGCGATGAGCACGGCGCAAATCAATCCCGACGTCAACGCACAAACTGCATCGCTTCCGAACGATCTCGATGCGGCGTTAAAAAAAAACCTTGACGACTGGCGGGCGTCGGGCAAAGTAAAGCGTCTCTGGCAGCGTGACGCCTCCCTCTGGACGGGCGAGGACGAAGCCAAGTGGCTGGGATGGCTCGGCATTACGGACGAACAACTCGCCGACGCCGCCAAGCTGAAAACCTTCGCAAACGAGATTAAGAACGCAGGCTTCTCGCACATTCTGCTGCTCGGCATGGGCGGATCGAGCCTTTGCCCCGAAGTGCTCGCGCTGACCTTCGCGCAAACACCCGGCTTCCCGCGCCTGCACATACTCGATTCCACCGACCCGGCGCAAATTCGCAGCGTCGAAAAAAAGGTTGACCTCGCCAAAACGCTTTTCATCGTTTCCAGCAAATCCGGCAGCACGCTCGAACCCAACATCTACAAGCAGTATTTCTTCGAGCGCGTATTGCAGACGGTGGGCAATAACAATAATAAAGACCAGGCGGGCAGCCACTTTATCGCCATCACCGACCCCGGTTCGAAGATGCAGCTGGTCGCCGAGCGCGACCGCTTCCGCCACATTTTCTATGGCCTGCCCTCCATCGGTGGGCGCTACTCGGCGCTTTCGAACTTCGGCATGATTCCGGCCGCGGCCATGGGCCTCGACACCGGCAAGTTCCTTGATCGCACCAAAGAGGTGGTAGAAGCCTGTAAACCGTCCGTCCCCGTAGAACAGAATCCCGGAGTGATGCTCGGCCTGATCATGGGAACCGCCGCGACGATGGGCCGCGACAAAATTACGCTGATCACCTCGCCCGGAATCTCGGACCTCGGCGCATGGCTCGAACAGTTAATTGCCGAGTCCACCGGCAAGCTCGGCAAGGGCATCATCCCAGTCGATCGCGAAGAGATCGGCGCGCCCGATGTGTACGGAAATGACCGCATCTTCGCCTACCTGCGCCTGGAGACCGCGCCCGACCAGGCGCAGGATGCCAAGGTCGCCGTACTCGAAAAAGCCGGGCATCCCGTAGTGCGCATTGCTGTGTCCGACACCTACAGCCTCGGACAGGAATTCTTCCGTTGGGAGATTGCAACTGCGGTCGCGGGCTCGATCCTCGGCATCAACGCCTTCAATCAGCCCGACGTCGAAGCCAGTAAGATTGTCACCAAGCAACTGACCTCTGCATACGAAAGCTCGGGCGCGCTTCCTTCCGAAAAACCGATACTTGAAGAAGCGGGCTTCAAACTCTTCACCGACCAGAAAAACGCCGCCGCACTCAACTCAGGTACCGGTTCCGACCGCTCGCTCAAGAATTATTTGCGAGCGCATCTCGCACGTCTTGGTGCCGGCGACTATTTTGCCGTGCTTGGTTATGTCGAGATGAATGCGGAGCACGAGTCTCTGTTGCAGTCGTTGCGCATGGCCGTGCGCGATCGCAAACATGTGGCCACGTGTCTCGGCTTCGGGCCGCGCTTCCTGCATTCCACCGGACAAGCTTATAAAGGCGGTCCCAACAGCGGCGTGTTTCTTCAAGTCACGTGCGACGACGCGCAGGACCTGCCCGTCCCCGGACAGAAGTACACTTTCGGAGTGGTGAAAGCCGCACAGGCTCGCGGGGACTTTCAGGTTTTAGCCGACCGCAATCGCCGGGCGCTACGGGTGCACTTGGGCAGCGACGTAAATGCAGGACTCACAAAGCTGGCAGAACTGGTAAAGCAGATTGTGTAGTCGAGGGTCGTGTGGTGACGGGCCTCTGGCCCGTCCCGTTGGGGCGAAAATCAAGGAGCAGCAATGCAACTGGGAATGGTAGGTCTAGGGCGCATGGGCGCCAATATGACGCGGCGCCTGATGCGCGGCGGTCACACGATGGTGGTGTCCGATCTGAGCGCCGATGCCGTGAAGCGTATCGCGGGCGAAGGAGCCGTGGCGTCATCTTCGCTTGACGATCTGGTCAGCAGACTGACTGCTCCGCGCGCCGCGTGGATCATGGTGCCGTCGGGCGATCCCACGGAGAAAACGGTGCAGGCACTGCTCGGATGCATGCAGGCCGGCGACACCATCATTGACGGCGGCAATTCCTATTTCAAAGATGATGTTCGCCGCTCCAAGATCTGCGCCTCCAAAGGTGTGCACTACGTTGACGTCGGCACCAGCGGCGGTGTCTGGGGGCTGGAGCGCGGATACTGCATGATGATCGGCGGCCCGAAAGAGGCCGTCCAGCGCCTCGACCCGATCTTCAAGACGCTCGCGCCTGGACGCGGCGACATCCCGCGCACTCCAGGACGCGAGAAGATGGGCGGCACAGCCGAAGACGGCTACATCCATTGCGGCCCTTCCGGCTCCGGACACTTCGTCAAGATGGTCCACAACGGCATCGAATACGGCATGATGCAGGCCTACGCGGAAGGCTTCGATATCTTCAAGAACGCGACCAGCAAAGATCTTCCCGAAGATATCCGCTACGATCTCAACCTGCCTGATATTGCCGAGGTCTGGCGGCGCGGCAGCGTGGTGAGTTCATGGTTGCTCGACTTGACGGCGATGGCGCTGGCCGAGAATCCCACGCTCGCCGAGTACAGTGGGTTCGTCCAGGACTCGGGCGAAGGCCGCTGGACAATTCAGGCGGCGATCGAAGAGGCGGTTCCGGCCGAAGTGCTGACCGCGGCTCTCTACACGCGCTTCCGCTCGCGGCAGCAGCATACTTTCGCGGAGAAAATGCTCTCCGCCATGCGGCAGAAGTTTGGCGGTCACGTGGAACCGAAGAACCATTGAATCATTGAGACATTGAATCATTAGAACCCATTTGGTCTTCAATGGTTCAATGACTCAATGTCTCAATGATTAATAAACACGAGGAAACCATGGCGCAACTAGAAGCTCTGCCAGCAGTAACCAAACCGCGAGTCGGGCGCACGGCCGATCCGTGCGTCATGGTCATCTTCGGCTTTACCGGCGACCTGACGCGCCGCAAGCTGATTCCCGCTCTCTACAATCTCGCCAGCCACCAATTGCTGTCGCGCGAGTTTGCCGTGATCGGCGTGGGCCGCAGTCCGATGAGCAACGACGATGCACGAAAGAAGCTCAGCGAAGACTTCAAGCAGTTCGCCACTGGCGCCATCGACAACGATTTGTGGGAATGGTTTACCCGCCGCGTCAACTACGTCAATGGAGATTTCGACGATCCTGCTACCTACGACAAGCTGAAAGAAACGCTGGCCAAGGTTGACCAGGAGCACAACTCCCACGGCAACTATTTCTTCTATCTGGCGACTGCACCCAACTTCTTCGGCGACATCGTCGAGCGGCTGGCGAAAGTCGGCCTGATGCACGAAGAAAATGGCCATTGGAGGCGGGTGATCGTCGAAAAGCCTTTTGGCCACGATCTCGATTCCGCCAAGGTTCTGAACCAGCAACTTTTGAAAGTTGTTTCGGAATGCCAGATTTACCGCATCGACCATTACCTCGGCAAAGAAACCGTGCAGAACATTTTGGCGCTCCGCTTCGCCAACGGAATTTTCGAGCCCATCTGGAATCGCCGCTACATTGATCACGTGCAGATTTCGGTCGTCGAGACCGTCGGCGTCGAGAAGCGCGGCGGCTACTTTGATGGAGCGGGTTCCCTGCGCGACATGGTGCCCAACCACATCATGCAGCTCATCACCCTGACCGCAATGGAACCTCCAATTTCGTTCGAGGCCAACGCGGTGCGCGACGAGCAGGCCAAGATCCTCCACGCCATCCAGCCCTTCAGCAACGAGGACGTGCTCAGCAAAACCATCCGCGGCCAATATGGAGACGGCGTCATCGACAACGAGCGTGTCCCCGCGTACCGCTCCGAAGAGGGCGTGCCTCCAGACTCGCGCACCGAAACCTTTGTCGCCATGCGCCTGCTGATCGACAACTGGCGCTGGGCGGGAGTTCCCTTCTATCTGCGTACCGGCAAGCGCCTGCCCGGACGCAATACGCACGTCGTGATCCAGTTCCGCCGCGCGCCTTTCATGTTGTTCCGCGAAACCCAGGTGGAGAACATGATGCCCAACCAGCTGGTGCTGCACATCCAGCCGGAAGAAGGCATCTCGCTGCGCTTTGCCGCTAAAACTCCCGGACCCGCGATGCAACTGGGCGAAGTGAATATGGACTTCAACTACGCCGATTATTTCGGAGCCTCATCCGCGACCGGATACGAACGCCTGCTGCACGACTGCATGATCGGCGACGCGACGCTCTTCCAGCGCGCTGACATGGTCGAAGCCGGTTGGAGCATTGTCAATCCCGTGCTCGATGTGTGGAAGGCGCTGCCTCCGCGCAATTTCCCCAACTATCCCGCTGGAACCTGGGGCCCGAAAGAGTCCGACGAACTGATGGAACGCGATGGACGGCGCTGGAGAAATTTCGAAAAATAATTTATCCATGCCCCCGACTCGATCCATCGAAGTGCTCGCCACCGCGGCTGATCTGTTCCACGCTGCCGCTGAAGAATTCGTGCGCGCGGCTCGCACCGCCATCGGTGCCCAGGGACGATTCACGGTAGCGCTCTCCGGAGGCTCGACTCCCAAAGCCCTCTATTCCCTGCTGGCCTCGAATTACGCCGACTTCGTCTGGAATCGCGTCTTTCTGTTTTTCGGCGACGAGCGCCACGTTCCGCCCACCGACCCCGAAAGCAACTATCGGATGGTCGAGGAATCGTTGCTCGCAAAAATTGCGATTCCCGCGGAAAACGTTTTTCGCGTGCCGTCCGAGAATCCCGATGCCTCCGCTGCCGCGGCCGACTATGAGGCCCAGCTTCGCCGCTTCTTTGAGATCAACTCCGGAGAATTCCCGCGCTTCGACCTGATCCTGCTGGGCATGGGTCCCGACGGCCACACCGCATCGCTCTTCCCCGATTCCGCGGCGCTCGACGAGCAATCGCGGCTGGTGGTCGCCAACTGGGTAGCGAAGTTCAACACCCACCGCATAACTTTTACTTTCCCCGTGCTCAATCGCGCCGCCGAAGTGATGTTCCTGGCCAGTGGCGCGGACAAAGCCGAAATGCTGCATCAGGTTCTAGAGGGCAAGAGCACTCCCCCGTTGCCCTCGCAAAGAGTGCAGCCAGCGGACGGAAAATTGTTGTGGATGATCGACGAAGCCGCCGCCGCGAAACTATCTCGGTGAAGTTGGTTCTCAGTTCTCAGTTGTCAGTTCTCAGTAAAACCCTGGGTGCCCCATCCTAACGTCGCGCTCTTTGCGACGTTAGGGTGGGATTCCACGGTCGTGTCCGCTTTGGGATTTTGTTTCCGTTCCACAAAGAACCCTAAAAGCTTGTCATCCTGAGCGGAGCCGGGACTTCACGAAGTGAAGTTTCGGCGGAGTCGAAGGACCCCTACCCCGCTCCACTAAGTCCGATCTTTACGGCTGGGCGCCCCATCCTAACGTCGCGTTTTGTGCGATGTTAGAGCCTGCCCTGAGCGGAGCCGAAGGGGTGGGATTTCCAAGGTCGCCGGCTTTTGCAACTTTGGCAGTGTTAGGGGTGTGGTAGGTTTTGTACCCCCCCCCCCCCCCCCAATTTCCCGTAAAGTATTCAATAATAAAGACTTAACTTCAAAGTATTCCAAAATAAGGACTTAGTTGTCAAAAAGCGCTGAAAATGGGTTTGGGGCAGTTTCGAGGGCCGTCTTGTTAGACGCAATTCGAAACTGCCCCAATCAGATAATTAAATCGTCACGCGCGACGGGTCTTAAGTCAATGGATTTCAAGCACGGATGATTTGTGATCAAGAAAGTTGCACTCGTCTGCTCAATAGCCCCTTCTCGAAAAGCGCGAGAAGTTGATTGGATAAGAGCGAAGGCTCGATACGAGCCGGGGTAGTCTTGGTTTGAGGACTAAGGCTTCTCGGAAAGGAAGGAGCCTTCGCATGATGATTATAGGATGTGATTTTCATCCCAGCTGGCAGCAGGTTGCCTGGCTGGACATGGAAACGGGTGAAACCGGCGAGCGGAAGTTGGTGCATGCCGACGGGGACGCGGAGCGGTTCTACCGCCAGTTGCCGGCGCCGGTGTTGATTGGGATGGAAGCCACGGGGAACAGTCACTGGCTGGTGGATCTGCTGAGCGAACTGGGGCACGAGTTATGGGTCGGGGATGCGGCGCAGATCCGTGCCAGCTATGTGCGGCAGCAGAAGACGGACAAGCGAGACGCGGCCCATATTCTCAAGTTACTGGTGGAGGGACGGTTTCCACGAATTTGGATGGCGTCGAGTGAGGTGCGCGATCTGCGGCAGTTGCTGGTGCACCGCTACAAACTGGTCATCATTCGGGCACGAGTGAAGAACGAACTGCAACACCTGTGCCTGAACAAGGGAGTGCAGCGCAAGCGCAAGCTGTGGACGAAGGCAGGACAGCAGGTGCTGCGCGAGTTGCCGTTGAAGGTCTGGGCCGGCCGTCGAAGAGATGATTTGCTCGGGCTGATGGCGATGCTCGACCAGCAGATTGAGCCGCTGGACGAGGCGGTAAAAGCAGAGGCGCAACGAGACAAAATGGCGCTCCTCCTGCAAACCCAACCGGGAGTCGGACCGATCACGGCGCTGGCGTACGTGCTGACCATGGGCGATGTCGGTCGCTTTCGGCGGGGCAAGCAGGTGGCCAGCTATCTGGGGTTGATTCCGCGCGAGCACTCTTCGGGCGGACGGCAACAGCTGGGTGCGATCTCGAAGCAAGGCAATCGCATGCTGCGGATGTTGCTGGTGGAAGCCGCGACCACCACGGTTCGTCTGGATCCGCAGTTTCGCAAAGAGTATTTGCATCGCTGCCATCAAAAGCCGAAAGCGGTGGCTAAGGTGGCGGCGGCGCGCAAGTTGGCCGTACGACTGTACTGGATGCTGCGTACGAACGTGGCGTATCCAGAAGTCGTTCGCATCGAGAGCAGCCCGAGGGTGCGCCTGGTCGGTGAAAACTAGACCGCGAAGGTTGATTGGGCGCTCTCGCATCCCGTAGAGACGGGATGTTCGCATTGAAGAATCATGGCCGATGTCGGGGCCGAATCGATGTTTGGTGGAACGACAGTTCCGCCGGGAAATGATTCACGTGAGATTTCCAGAGCCTCGGTCCTCAACCTCTCTGGCAAAACAAGCGGTGCTCCGGCACCGCCCAGGATCACTTTGTCCTTGACAGAGCCTTCGCTCTTATCGAGGCGCACCCCCAGTTATTTCTCGGTCAGCATTCCAGAGAATAGGTAGGAGTAAACCTACAGGCCGGAGAAGTCGACCACCCGCCCAGTGGGTCCACTTCGAGTACCTTGGAGCACCCCTGAGCACATGCGAGCACACGAGCACATGGAGGACACAACTGGAAGTAACCTCTTTTAAAATCAACATCAATCCCGCCCGTTCGCGCAGTTCACCCGCGTAATGAAGCGTAAGCACGCGAAGAACTTCTACCGCGCGTCGATTCTGGACAGAAAGTGAACCTCGCGATTGCGCAATTAAAGTCTTGCTTATCTACAACTTACATAGCATTATACTCGTGGATAGCCGGATTGCCCCTTGTATCGGCAAGCGGCTCTGCCAGTGCCCCGTAGGGCGCGCACTTCGGGGCAATATTTTCTGAACAGGAGTTAGGAGAGTGATTCTACCCAGGGCGAAACAGAAGCATCCTGCGGAGGTCAAGCGCGAGCAGCTTCGGGATCAACTTTTCCCAGGCTCTGCGAGCGAGATCTACGACAGAAAGGTGCATGACGGCTATAGCAGCGTTCCCCGCACAATCGGCCTCATGCTCACACTGCTTGAAGGACTAGCGCCAAAGGGCAGGAACGTCTCCCGAGTTTACTCGGAGCTTTGGTTCCGAACTCCCGACTGCAAGCTGATCGAGATCGACGACGAGTCAGACATCGCGTATGCGTCTGGCCTTAGCGTTCGACGGTGGAGGGAACGTATAGACATTCTCGGACAACTCGGTTTCATCAAGGTCGCTCCGAACGGGGCGAGGCAATACGGCTACATTTTCTTGCCGAATCCAAACGACGTCGTAGCGGCAATGAGAAAGAACAATCAGGTTCCCGATGACTGGTGGGGTGCGTACGTGAAGCGCTGCTCCAAGATCGGTTATAAGCTGACTCCTGAATAAAGGAGACACCCAGGGAGGGCATGGTGTGCGCCCAAGAAATAGACTGGCAAATGGCGTGCGATCAGCCGACGTTCGAAAAGTGCCGACACGACGAAAAGTTCGCTTACATTGTGGCACTTGCTCGTGCAATCAACGCCTTCAATTTTGTCTATGCCGCGATGACCCGGATCGTCACAGATAATTCCCCCGCCGCGATCCGAGATCGTCTCAACTCCTACTTATTCGGTTCAGCAATCATGTACGAAGCGCTGGAACTCGTCAGAAGCATGGGTAGAGTATTCGCCGATGATGACCTGTACCAAGGCGGCCTTCGGCTGCTTTTAAAAGAGGATGCCGCTAGGAGTATTGAACATCCGCACCTGAAACCGGCTCGGCACGGGGCTGTTTTTCACTACGACGCGGAAACATTCAAAGAAACCATCGACAAAGGACTCTCTAATCAGTGCCTTTTTATCTCGGCTCGCGGGCAGCGGTCACGCTTGGGCACCCACTATCCTTATGCAGATATAGTGGCAGCCGAGATCCTCGTTGGCTTCCCTGCCGGCGGCGACAAGTTCGACTCGGTACTTGCTGATGCAATGGTGAAGACAAAAGATCTCGCTACTGATTTCGCAAATCGCGCTGAACCGCTGGTCGCCCACCATCTGCGCCGATGGGGATTTGTCCCGCGCAGTGAGCCTATTCCAGACTTACCTCGCCCCTAGGATAGTCCAATCGGCGAGTGGCCCATTCAAGCCATCTTTTGGTTTGAGTGGGGTAGTTTCGACGGCAGGACAGAGTGTCCCCGCCCCTCGCTCGCGCCGGGTGCCCCACACATTCGCGTTGTTTGCGAATGTGTGGGTGCTGCGAGCGTCGATTCATTCGCGGCTTATGGTAAGACCGGTGCTGAGAGTATCTGTACGCGGGGAATCTTGAGTGATCTCGAAATATTCCGGTGGCGCACAAGCCCACACATCGCAAAGTATGCGATGTGTGGGGCACCCGGCCTTAGTCGGTTTTGGCCTCTTGAGTAAGCCGAAGCAAGAAATAGAAATCATTCTTCTCTTTCACGCTGGCCCCATGTTCACAGGAAGACTGCGCGGCTTTACCAAGTAGACCCGTTCCAACAACTCCTCCGGTTGCGACCATGGCAGCCTTTGCGACTATCGGAACGATGCCACCGAAAGCTCCGAGCGCAACACTGGCGGCGATTGACCCAATGCCTCCCACGATTCGACGAACCTGGCGGCGGCGCTCTTGGTAAAGTTCCGCCCTCATTTTTGTCAGTTCCGGTTCGATTCGATCACGGAAGAGTTCCTTGACCTCTTTCTTGCTGATACGTTTCTTTTTCCCAGCGACTTCGATCAATATCTGCTGAATCGCAAGGCGATAACGATCAAAGGGTTCTCTCTCTTCCCGCCGAATTTTCAGGAGTTTAGTAAGCGGCAGATCACCGAGAAGAGGAAGCGAATGGGCCAAGTACGCATTCAGTGCAGCGCTGCTCGCAGAAACTTCGTCATCATCGGTGAGCCAGTCCAGCAGGAAGGCCTCACCGGGACGTGTTGTCAGATACCTTGCATTGCGGTTTCGACCATAGGCTAAGTAGAAGGTCGTATCCTCCGCGATGGCGTTGAAGAGGTATTCCAGCGATGCAACCTTCCGCTGACCTCGGAGCTCGACCATGCCTTCGCGATCATATTTCCAACTTTTTTGCTTCCAGCCTGTCCCTTCATTGAATAATTGCACGACGGAACCGTGATCGACAAAATCTTCCGGTCCGTCGATGTAGATGGTCGAGCGACCAGTCGGAGACCTCTCCGGGACTTGGTATTTGACGACAAACTCCCCTTGCAAGTCTTCCGCTGCATGGTCCGCAACGTCATGCACGAGGCTCGACATCATGTCACACCATTCCTTCGTGTGGACGCAATGAAAAGAAACCATGACCACAGGAAATACCAATCCAGCATCGACCAATGGGCGAAGCCGAAGTAGCGGCAATGCTGCCTCGGAAACTTCCCGTGCAGCCTGATTCGCACTCTGGACCTTGGCGGGATCAGACAGGTGAAGCGGCAGAATCACCCTGTTGGCGTACAGAGCAGCGTAACGACCTAACAAATCCAGTTTCTGCATCCGACAGGGGTACGCACCACATTCGCCTCCCCGCAATGATCTGCTCGCGAGGAAACTGAAAGGGTCGATTACATTTGGATCATCACCTGGTGCTGCATAGTCCTTCCGCTGGCGACCGAGCACCGCCGCGTAAAGGTCGCTGTGCAAGCGCAGCTTCTTCTTTTCGTCGAACTCTGCAAGCAGGAGAGAGTCAACGTCCTTGACTACTCCATATCTCTCCAAGACTTCACTGGCTTCATTCATTGCCCGATTTTACCAACTTAGAAAGCAGACCCAAATATCTTTCAGTTGGGCGGGTGGACCACTTTAGCGGGAAGTGTACCTCGGGTTCACCCTTTTATCTTGAACCGAAATAACTGGGGGTGCGCCTCGATAAGAGCGAAGGCTCTGTCAAGGACAAAGTGATCCTGGGCGGTGCCGGAGCACCGCTTGTTTTGCCAGAGAGGTTGAGGACCGAGGCTCTGGAAATCTCACGTGAATCATTTCCCGGCGGAACTGTCGTTCCACCAAACATCGATTCGGCCCCGACATCGGCCATGATTCTTCAATGCGAACATCCCGTCTCTACGGGATGCGAGAGCGCCCAATCAACCTTCGCGGTCTAGTTTTCACCGACCAGGCGCACCCTCGGGCTGCTCTCGATGCGAACGACTTCTGGATACGCCACGTTCGTACGCAGCATCCAGTACAGTCGTACGGCCAACTTGCGCGCCGCCGCCACCTTAGCCACCGCTTTCGGCTTTTGATGGCAGCGATGCAAATACTCTTTGCGAAACTGCGGATCCAGACGAACCGTGGTGGTCGCGGCTTCCACCAGCAACATCCGCAGCATGCGATTGCCTTGCTTCGAGATCGCACCCAGCTGTTGCCGTCCGCCCGAAGAGTGCTCGCGCGGAATCAACCCCAGATAGCTGGCCACCTGCTTGCCCCGCCGAAAGCGACCGACATCGCCCATGGTCAGCACGTACGCCAGCGCCGTGATCGGTCCGACTCCCGGTTGGGTTTGCAGGAGGAGCGCCATTTTGTCTCGTTGCGCCTCTGCTTTTACCGCCTCGTCCAGCGGCTCAATCTGCTGGTCGAGCATCGCCATCAGCCCGAGCAAATCATCTCTTCGACGGCCGGCCCAGACCTTCAACGGCAACTCGCGCAGCACCTGCTGTCCTGCCTTCGTCCACAGCTTGCGCTTGCGCTGCACTCCCTTGTTCAGGCACAGGTGTTGCAGTTCGTTCTTCACTCGTGCCCGAATGATGACCAGTTTGTAGCGGTGCACCAGCAACTGCCGCAGATCGCGCACCTCACTCGACGCCATCCAAATTCGTGGAAACCGTCCCTCCACCAGTAACTTGAGAATATGGGCCGCGTCTCGCTTGTCCGTCTTCTGCTGCCGCACATAGCTGGCACGGATCTGCGCCGCATCCCCGACCCATAACTCGTGCCCCAGTTCGCTCAGCAGATCCACCAGCCAGTGACTGTTCCCCGTGGCTTCCATCCCAATCAACACCGGCGCCGGCAACTGGCGGTAGAACCGCTCCGCGTCCCCGTCGGCATGCACCAACTTCCGCTCGCCGGTTTCACCCGTTTCCATGTCCAGCCAGGCAACCTGCTGCCAGCTGGGATGAAAATCACATCCTATAATCATCATGCGAAGGCTCCTTCCTTTCCGAGAAGCCTTAGTCCTCAAACCAAGACTACCCCGGCTCGTATCGAGCCTTCGCTCTTATCCAATCAACTTCTCGCGCTTTTCGAGAGGTGGCCTGCCGAACCGCCGAAGGGCGAAAATCAGAGGGGAAATACGGGGACAGACGGGACGTTCACCTAAATTTGCTGCCGAGAAATTGGGGCCAGTCCCGTCTGTCCCCAGGTTTCTCCCTAAAACTGCTCCAGCCGTCGGCGCACGGTTGAGATTGTTCCCTCAGGGGCTGAAGCCCGATCAAGACGGAGCACTTACCGCAGCGCTGAAGCGCTGCGCCACCCAAAGGCAAAAACGAGATCGAGTTTTTCCGCATGTAGAGCCGCGTCCCTTCAGCACAACGTCAAAATTCCAAGCGGTCGGCGGACGTGGAATCCCGCCCCTTCGGCTCCGCTCAGGGCAGGCTCTAACGTCGCACATAACGCGACGTTAGGATGAGGTACCCGCTCTTTTTTTCATCACAAACCATCCGTGATCGAAATACCTTGACTTACGAAACGTCGTGCGTGACGATTAATTATCTGATTGGGGCAGTTTCGAATTCCGTCTAACCAGACGGCCCTCGAAACTGCCCCAAAGCCATTTTCAGCGCTTTTTGACAACCTAAGTCCTTATTTCTGAATACTTTTAGGTTAAGTCTTTATTATTGAATACTTTACGTGAAATTGGGGGGGGGGGGGGGGTACAAAACCCAGCGCATCCCTAACCCTGCCGAGGTTGCACGCACGGGCTTCACCGAGATCTTGTCAGCGCTACTGGAGGTGAATGTGGCCAGCGCATCGATTCCGAAAGACAGAGAGTCGGCCCGCATCGCAATTGTCGAGCAGCACCTTCGACTGGAGAACGAGCATGACCTGGAAGGCGTTCTCCGCACCTTCGGCGAGAGCGCGCGCTACGATGATGAAGCGTGGGACGAACACCATGAGGGCTCGAACGGAGTCCGCCAATTTTACGAGCAGCTGATGACGGCGCTGCCGGATTTGGAAATCGAAGTACAGCGCCGGCATGTCGCCGACGATGCCATTCTCCTGGAAGTGATGATTCGCGGGACGCACCTTGGCGGATGGCGCGGCCTTCCGGCGACGGGACGACGTGTCGAGTTCCCGCTCTGCGGGGTGTACACGTTCGACGCCGATGACCGTCTGGCCGGGGAAAGAATCTATTACGACCGCGGAACCGTGTTGCGGCAACTCGGCGGTTTTCACGAGCCGCAAAGCGTCCTGGGACAGATCTGCACCTTGGCGACGCATCCCATCACGATTGCGCGTGCTCTCGCCAGGAAGATCGCGCGCCGGTGAAGAACTCTCGGCGGGCGTGGAATCCCACCCCTTCGGCTCCGCTCAGGGCAGGCTCTAACGTCGCAAGAAACGCGACGTTAGGATGGGGCAACCGGCGGCCGTCCCGACGTGGTTCGGTTTTAACTGAGAACTGAGAGCTGACAGCTGGTCTTAGGCGGCGAAGCCTCGCCAGTCGGCGATTTCTTTCAGACCTTCTCCGCGGGCATGCTCGAAGAGCCGGACGCGATGGCGAGCATGCTCGAATTCGTGGATGTCGGCCCAGACCTCGGCCTGCCATGCTGTCTCGTGGGTCGCGGTCTCGCCGCAACTGGCACAGCGAGTGTGAAAGGTGATGCCTGGCTTCGGATTTGAAGAAGCCTGCATGTCTTCATTTTGCAATTCGAGTTCCTGCAGTTCGATGAAAACGCAGCGCACTTCTTCAATCTCTTCGTTGGGACCGAGAATGTGCTCGTAGCGCAGCAGGTATCCAAAGCCGAGTTTGCGGGCTTCGAGCTCGGCGTCCTCGCGGGTGTGGAAGGGACCGTATTCGGCGCGAAGTTGTTCGGTCGAATCGCAGGCCATCCAGAAAATGTCCTTGTAAACCATGCCTACCTCAGTCTCGGGTCGGAATTCGAGCATTGCCGAACTCGTGAGGCTCTCAACGGATGACGCGAGTCGAACGGGTCCGAAGGTAACCGAGCAATTTGATTACCGGAAGGCGGCGGTTGAAACGCTTTTGCTGGCGGCGGATTCTGGAGAGGCGTGTCGCGTATTCCTCTGAAAACATGCTACTTAATCCGGGAGTTCCGGACTGCCAGCCGATTGCTGGGAGCTTCTGGCGACGACGCCACGCTACCGGTGTGAAATCTGTTTCCGCCCCACCAACCAATTGGACGAGCACAGTTCCACTCCGGGCGTAATGCAGGCGGCCGATTGGCGCGAGCACCCGCCCCTTGCAAAGGCGCAAGGAGCGGGCCGCACTCAGGGCGTCGCGGCCGCCACTGCCTTTCTTCCTGCATCCGCGAAGGGAACGGCTTCCTCGCCGGCGGATGCACTCCATGCTGCCGCTGGGGACAACAGGCCATTCCCCAATTGCACATGCCAGTTCGCTCCACCGTGGCTGGCTACGTAGAGCGCGAGTTCCAGCCGGGTCCACACTCCCAGCTTGTCGAAGGTAGTGCGCAGGTAGTTCTTCACGACCTGCTCGCTGGTGCTGAGCACCCTGGCAATGTCTCTGTTGGTCAGACCCTGCCAGACCAGAGTTGCGACTTGAACTTCCTTGACGGTTAGCCGATCACGGGGTGGCATGGTTGCACCTGCTCCTTGATGAACATGGCGGTGGCGAGTTTTACCCGCTTCCGGCCTTCTTTGATGCCGGCACGCAGAAACAGCGTGCGCAGGTGCTGTTTGACGGTACGCGGACTTATGTTCAAGTGGCCGGCAATTTCCTTGTTGCTGCATCCCTGCACCAGCAGACGCAGCACTTGCTGGTCACGGGGTGTAATCTTGATGTCGTTGAGGTTGATCATGGTCGTTTCGTCTGCTCCTTCAGTTCAGTCTTGGGGTTGCGACCCGTTGTAAACCCATGCAAGCCGTTCGCCAAATATTCGCTTCACTGGAATGTCATTTAAAACCACACAGTTACGCTTCCAGGTTTCACTTTCGTTCGCCTTTTCTTAGACAGCCTTCATGAAGTGATTCCAGATTGGGGTCCCCAAAGCGGAATCGGTCCCAAAAAGAGGGGTGTTTTTCTTGGTTTCAGACTTGTCCCGATTGCACTACAATGGTGGCAGTTGGACTTTTCTCCTCCCCTCGCTGCCATGCCCTCGAGCCGGCCCAACCTGACCCTTGACGAGCAATCCTTTCAGGGCTTGCTCTCGGCCGCCTTCATCATTCAGGAACATAACGACCGGAAGAAACAGGCTCGACAGGCAGAGGCGGAAGCCGAAGTCGAGAGCAGCGGCGCGGACGATTTTCGTCCCGGAGAACGGCTGCAGCACAGCTGGGCCTCGATGTGGCTGATGAGCCAGGAGCGGGGCTTGTGGCCAGAGCGCTCTGGCGAGAATCGCGAAAATCCGGCAAGGGACGCGCCTCCGCTTCACGCCAGGATTGCCCAGGAAAGAACCGACAGCGTCCACGAGTCGGTGCGCGGCGGACCGGTACTGGCCGACCCAGCGGCGCAAAGCAACCGGATCATCGAAGCGGAAGACGACGCCGAAGATTTCGCACAGCAGGACTTTGCACTCGGAGAGTTGTTGCCATCCGCCAGCGACGATTCTTTGCCGATCGAAGCCAGCAGCAATGAAGCGACCGTCGCCAGTTCCGGCGACGCTGCCCCCATTTCTTTCATACAGCGCATTGCGGACATGCGGGTGAAGCTGCGCTTTCAGCGCGCCGACCTGTACCTGGGGACGGCCATCTTCGTGGCGGCGCTGGCCCTGTTGTGGCCAGCGGCAGGGGCGCTGCAACCAGCAGCGCTCAGTCCGTGGGAAAGGGCGCTGGTCACGCTCGGAATCGCCGAGGCACCGGCTCCGGCGATCCATTTTCAGGGAGACCCGGGCGTCGAGGTATGGGTTGATCCGCACAGCGCTCTGTACTACTGTCCAGGCGAAGAGCAGTATGGAAAGACATCGGGCGGCCGCTTGAGCAGCCAACGCGAAGCGCAGATGGATCGCTTCGAGCCCGCCGGTCGCAGCGCCTGCGAGTAAGCTCCCTCCCACGCCGTTTCTCCCCAACCGCTCTTCCCAGAACCGGCCTGGAGTTGAGAGCTCTTCGCAGCCGGCAAGAATGCGGCGTTTTCGGACCTTTGGAGTCTGCACCGGGGCCCGGTGTGCGGATTGGGGGCTGGGAGGTACCTAGTTCCTACCCGGATTACTTAGGTAATCTGGGCTTCTGTTACGGTATTTTCCGTGATATAACGCCGATAGCTGCTGGTCGGCTCTGGGCTGGGAGTTCCGTGTTTCCTGGCCGGGTTTTCTGCCTTATGATGATAACGCAGAGCGAGAGCAGAGGAGGAGTCGTGGCCGAAGCGCGTACGGGGAAAAGGTTTCCGCTACATTTGCCGATTAAGATTCATGGGGAAGGTAGCGCGGTTGACACGAGCGGCATGACTGGCGATCTGAGCGCCGCCGGAGTGTACATCCGCGCCGACGCTTCGCTCGAAGTGGGCTCGCCGGTGGAGTTTGAGATCACCCTGCCGCCGGAGGTAACGGGGGGCAAGGAAGATGTTGTGATTCAGTGCCGCGGCCGCGTGGTGCGGACCGATGAGCCCAACGCCAGCGCCGGGTCCGGTGACAGCCGGGGCGTCGCTTGCGTAATCGATTCTTACGAATTTGTTCGCAACAGTTAACCGGGAGTGCGATCCATGCTGAAACTTATTTTGGCCGACAATCAGGCGATTTTCCGAGCTGGCATCGCCAAGGTGCTGGCCGTAGAAGACGAGATGCGCATCGTGGCGCAGGCGCAAACCGCCGAGCAGATGTTCATGGCGCTCGACAAGTTCCGCGCTGCAGTGCTGATCATTGCGGGGGGTTTCCACTCCGATTTCAACTCTGTCCTCACGGCTGCCAACAAGAACAAGACGCGCGTGGTGGTGCTCGCCGATACCGGCGAGAGCGCGCAGCGTTACATGGCGGCGGGAGCGCATGGCGTCGTCTATCGCAACGTCACCAGCCCTGCGCTGGTCGACTGTGTCCGCAAGATCGCGCGCGGCGAAAGCTGGGTGCAAGACATGGCGGTGCCGAGCGAGTTGACCGAGAACGATATGGTCGGGCTGCGCGTCCGCGACCGCCTGACGGCCAAGGAACTGCGCATCGTGGCTCTGATTGTGCAGGGCTACAAGAACAAGGAAATCGCCACCCAGTTGGGTACGACCGAGCAGGTGATCAAAAACTACCTGCGCAACGTCTATGACAAGATCGGCGTATCAGACCGGCTGGAACTGGCGCTGTTCACCATTCACCACCGCATCCTGAACGAAGCTGCGGCCGCGACGGCCGCCGCCGCGATTCCGCAGCCGGCGCAGAGTGCGGGGATCACGAATTAAGACTGCTTTCGCTGGAATGACAGAAGGCCGCCTGCGGGCGGCCTTTATGTTTATGCAGGACGGACAGACCCGTCCGCCGCGGTCGCAGCGCACGCCAGTAATAAGCGCAGGAACGGCGAAATCGTCGGGAGAACGACAGACTCAGCTGAGTGTCAGGACGAGGCTTCCTGTTTTCGCCATGCGCGCAGATTGATTCCGTAGAGGACAAGGCAGAACAGGTTGGCAGGAATGAAACCCGTTTGCTGCGTTCTGACCCCAATGACACAGATGATGACGCTATTAATGGCTGCCAATACCCAACCTTGCCAGATTCTCCGGCCAACCAGAATTGTGGAAATGACGGTTAGTAGACACGATACATAATCAAGCCGCAACACAAATGAAACCCTCCCTGGAGTCATTGTGATCAAGGGTGGTGGTGAGCTCAGTGATTTGCGGACATCTGAACACACGAAGGTAATCTCACCTTCGGTTGGTGTGTCTGCTCTGCGGTACCAAGATCAGGTAGTGGTGGAATTTGAAATCGTTAACCACCCAGGCCACGAAGGCACACTTTTGTGGGCGGCATCGGCTCGAAGCAAAAAAGACGCGGGCAGTAATGCCCGCGTCACACAATTCGCAGTAGACGCTAAAGATGGTTCTTACACGATCTTCTCTCCGACGCTCTTCGCCTGCGTGAACAGGTAGAGATAATCGGGGCCTCCGGATTTGGAGTCGGTGCCGGACATGTTGAAGCCGCCGAAGGGATGCGCGCCTACCATCGCTCCGGTGCATTTGCGGTTCAGGTAGAGATTGCCGACGTGGAACTCGCGTACGGCGCGGTCGAGTTTCTCGCGTGAACTGGAGTAGACGGCACCGGTGAGACCAAACTCGGTGTCGTTGGCGATTTCGAGGGCGTGGTCGAAATTGCGCGACTTGATCACCACCAGCACCGGGCCGAAAATTTCTTCCTGCTCCAGCTTCGACTTCGCCGGGATGTCGGCAATCACGGTCGGCTGAATGAAGTAGCCGCCTTCGGAACTAGCTTTAGTGTCGCGTGCGCCGCCGGTTATGAGGCGTCCGTCTTTCTTGCCGATCTCGATGTAGCGGAGAATGTCGTTCATCGAACCTTCGTTGATGACGGCAGCCACATTCGCGTTCATGGTGGGATCGCCGACGGTGAAGCGCTCGGTGCGGGATTTCAGTTTCTCGAGAAACTTGTCATAGACGCGCTCGTCGACGATGGCCCGCGAGCAGGCCGAGCACTTCTGGCCCTGGAAGCCGAAGGCGGCCTGGGCTACGCCTTCCACGGCGGAGTCGATATCGGCGTCGGCATCGACGATGATGGCGTCTTTGCCGCCCATTTCGAGGACGGTGCGCTTGATCCAAAGCTGGCCCGGTTGCTGCTGCGCGGCGGTCTGGTTGATGTGCAATCCGACTTCGCGCGAGCCGGTGAAAGCGATGTAACGAATCTTGGGATGGGCCACCAGCGCGTCGCCGAAGGTCGCGCCGCCTCCGGGGCAGAAGTTCACGACGCCTTCGGGCAGGCCGCATTCTTCAAGCAGTTCCACGAACTTTGCCGCAATCGTTGGTGAGTCGCTCGAGGGCTTCAGGACGACAGTGTTGCCGCTGACGATGGAAGCGAGCGTCATGCCGGCCATGATGGCGGAGGGAAAATTCCACGGCGGAATCACGGCGCCGACGCCGAGCGGGACGTAGGTGAGGGTGTCGCGCTCACCGGGCAGTTGCACGGGCGGCTCGGCCTTGGCAAAACGCAGCGCTTCGCGGCTGTAGAACTCGCAGAAGTCAATGGTCTCGGCAATGTCGCCGTCAGCTTCGGCCCAGTTCTTCGACACTTCGAAAACCAGCCAGGCTATGAATTCGAACTTGCGTTCGCGCAGCAAGTCGCCGACGCGGAACAGGAGCGAGGCGCGCTCTTCGACTGAGGTATGGCTCCAATGAGCAAACGCTTGACGGGCGGCTTGTACGGCGGGTTCGACGTGCTCCTTGCCAGCTTTCTGGTGAACACCGACTACTTCGGAGGGCTTGGCGGGATTGATGGAACGGATCTTGTCAGAGGTCTTGACGCGCTTGCCTCCGATGATCAGGTCGTACTCGCGGCCCAGTTGGCCGCGCACTTTTTCGATGGCGGTGCGCATCTTGCGCACGTTCTCTTCTTTGGTGAAATCGACAAACGGCTCATTCTTGAACGCACCTTCGTGAAGGCGGATTTGCAGACGCGGCGGGGCTTCCATGGTTGCCATAAGAGATCCTTTCCGGGACAGGACGTTAGTAGTAGCGCGGATATTCGCGACCTTTGATTTTACACCGGATTGAGGGGGTCGGCAGGCTTCCGAAAACCAGTCTGTGGCGCAGTTCTTATGGACGTCTTCGAGTCCGCACCGGGGCCGTCGTCTTGTCGCTCTTCCTCTTTCGTCCGTACTTGCTGCTGCGGAGTTTGAAATGAAGGAACTGATAAACGGAAATTCCCGTGGCAGCCAAGACGGCAAATTCAATCAGGAAGCGATCAATTTCGCTGAATGGTATGGCAGGCAAGTGGAACATACCCCCTCCGGCACACTCCAGTTTCATGTGCCCCCTGAAGCACTAATAGCGCAACAACATTTTCCGATAGACAGCTCAATCACAACAAGTGTAATGTAACTCCTGCATGGGGTTACTTGCGCGTCGGTTACGGAAAGAAGATTCAAGGGCAATCGAGGCCCGCTACAGAGGGTGGAGAAGCCGTCGTCCCATTAAGGTCCAACCGAGCCAAGTCGCCGACGCGTTCCACCCCGTCAGCATAGTGAAGGGCCTTAACGAGCATCCAGCTTCTCCGGCTACTAAACGGGTCTGCCGATTCATTCACCTATTCAAGCAGGCGCGTGATTTCAATGACTCGCTCCGCCTCTTCTTTGAAAGTAGAGAAGACATGATGCATTTTCTCTATCATTCACCGCGTTTGGCGACATACGAGAACAAAGGAATTGTCGGTACTAACTGGACTTTCAACGTCCCGGAGATACAAGCCCTCAACAATCAACTGAACTCGGTTCTGACGAAGCTCAACGCGCTCGCGAAGCGGTACCGGTGGCATCCAGTCATCCGGCACATGGGCTATGAGATGGGAGGCGAAATTGCATTCGACATAATCGACCACTGGGATGTCAAGGATCCGCGGCGCGAATGGGAGACGCGCTCGATCTGGTGGCTATGTGGGCATGGTGGCAAATGGATTGACTTCTTCCGGCAATGCCGGGACTGCAGCCGCTGGTTTTTCGCCCTTGCGGAGCACCAATCGTATTGTGGGAACGCTTGCAGACAGCGTCACGCCTCCTGTAGCGACGAGTTCAAACAAAGACGCCGACTCTACATGCAGGCCTATCGGCAAGCCGAAAAACAGCGAGAAAGACGAGCAAAGGCTCTTGCAAGGATTCCCCAAAGATCAAAGTGAGGAGCCCCGATGTCGATTTACAAGGCAGCCCACACATTCATGTTTTCTTGCGAATGTGTGGGCGTGAATGGTCCAGATAACCGCTCCGCCTTCAAGCGTTCTTCTCGTGTTCCACGTCCTGAAACTGCGAAATCTCCACTGCTCCGTTAGGAAACACGGCGGTAATTTTAAGTTCTCCGCCCATCGCGCGAATATAGTTCCGGAGGGTGGACACGTACATGTCCGCACGCCGTTCCAGCCGGGAAACGCCCCCCTGCGGAATCCCGAGCAACTCCGCCAGACTCGTCTGCGTCAGGCTGCGCGCCTCGCGAAGCTGATTCAGCGAAAGACGGCCGATCTCGTCACGCACCCGCGCCTTGATGCGGGCTTCCCGTTCCGGCCCAAGATGCTTGCGAACCTCTTTCCAGTTCTTTGCCACGGCCTTACTCCTTAATCTCGCGCAAATGCGCATCGTAGATTTCGTCCGCCTTCTTGAGGTTGACCTTGTACCAGTTCGCATCGCCCGTCTTGTCCCCACCAAGAATAAGGTAGGCGGCGCGACGCGGGTCGAACGCAAACAGAATCCGGTAGGGTCTGCCCTGATGTTGGACCCGCAATTCCTTCATATTCGGATGGCGGGAATCGCGGACCGTGTCCACATGCGGACGGCCCAGGGACGGGCCTAACTCTTCGAGGAGGTCGACTGAGAAGTTGACGCTTTCGTGCTCATCGTCCGTCAGTTCTCGATACCACTCGGCAAATTCGTCGCTGACTTCGACCGTCCACGCCACAGAACAACTATACCTTTTATGGTATATACTGTCAAGAGTATATTGTTGGCCTGGCGCCGGGCGCTCTTCGCCATTTGGAGCTTGGACGGGCCACCCTCAGATTGTGTGATTTACTCGCGTCAGCGACGCCCCCCGGCCGCTACCTCTGCCGGTTCCGGCTCCAGCTTGGCCGTGAAGTGGCGCAGGAACGGGGCTTCGTAGGTGAGCTTCATGCCATGAATCTGCTCGCGTTTCTTCCAGACTTCTAGAATGACTTCCACCACGTAGTCGATGTGGCTCTGGGTGTAGACGCGGCGGGGAATGGCGAGGCGCACGAGGTCCATCTTGGCCGAGGCTCCGAACATCAGCGTGCCGATTTCGACCGAGCGGATTCCGCCTTCGAGATAAAGTTCATTGGCGAGAGCGACGGCGGGAAAGTGATCCGGAGGAATGTGCGGCAGGAAGGCTCGCGCGTCAATGTAGATGGCGTGGCCGCCCGGCGGCTGGACGATCGGCACTCCCTGGTCGGCTATGTGGTTGCCCAGGTAGCCGGTCGAAGCGATGCGGTATTCGAGGTAGTCGTGGTGCAGCGCTTCCTGGAGTCCGACGGCGATGGCTTCGAGGTCGCGTCCGGCGAGACCGCCGTAGGTGGTGTAGCCCTCGGTAAGAATCAGCAGGTTCTTCTCCTGCTGTGCCAGTTCGTCGTCGTTGGTGCAGAGGAATCCGCCAATGTTGGCCATGCCGTCTTTTTTTGCAGACATCGTGCAGCCGTCGCCGTAGCTGAACATTTCCTGCGCAATCTCTTTCGGCGTTTTCTGCTCGTATCCTTTCTCGCGGATCTTGATGAAGTAGGAGTTCTCGGCAAAACGGCAGGCGTCGAAGTAGAGCGGGATGCGATGCTTGCGGCAAACCGCGCTGACGGCTTTGACGTTTTCCATGGAGACCGGCTGTCCGCCGCCGGAGTTATTGGTCACGGTCAGCATGACCAGGGGCACGCGGGCTCCTTTCGAGCCTACCTTCTGAATTAGAGCTTCCAATGCGGCTACGTCCATGTTGCCCTTGAAAGGATGCTTCAGGCTGGGCTGGCGGCCTTCGGGGATGACCAGATCGACGGCCTCAGCGCCGACGAATTCCACATTCGCCCGGGTGGTGTCGAAGTGGGTGTTGTTGGGGACGACATCGCCTTTTTTGCACATCACGCTGAACAAAATGCGCTCGGCGGCGCGGCCCTGGTGGGTGGGGATGACGTGCTTGTAGCCGAAAATATCCTGCACGGATGAGCGGAACTGCTCGAAGCTGCGGCTGCCGGCATAACTTTCATCGCCTTCCATGATGGCCGCCCACTGGTGGGTGGACATGGCTCCGGTGCCGGAATCGGTTAGCAGGTCAATGAGGACGTCGTCGGCCGGCAGGAGAAACAGGTTGTAGCACGCGTCACGGAGCAGTTTTTCGCGCTGCGCGCGGGTGGTCCAGTGAATGGGTTCGACGCTCTTGATGCGGAAGGGTTCGATGATTGTGCGGGGCATGTATTTTCTCTCTCTCTTACGACACACCTTTTGGCTGCGGGATGTCAAATGGTGGGGATCACGGGGCAAGAGTTTGAGGGGACCAATGCCGGTGACGGAACACGGCGATGGAAAGGTGGATTTCTGCCGCCCAGCCCCTAAAGGGGCTTCTCTTTCGAGGCATGGTCGGCATCGCTAAAGCGATGCCCTGATACGAACCGCAGGATGCACACACTTCACCGCCGCTAGACTTTGACCGAGTCCCGGCGCTCGGCGGGGACGTATTTTACGGCGGCGGTGCGATCGAGTTTGTCCCAGGCGAAGGGGCGGCCCTGGATGGCTCGCTTCAGTGTCCGGAACAGAACCAGAGAAAATACCTGGCGATAGGCAAAGCGCTGCAGCCACACCTGGCTGAGCAGCCAGGCATCTTCGCGGGCTTCGGGCTGGCGACGCTCCAGGGCGAAGGCGATGGCGGAGGCGATGAAATCAATCACCAGGAAGGCGACGAAGAAGAGCAGCAGCCGCTGGAAGCTGGCCGGATCGGTAGTGTCAGGATGAAAGTGTTTCTGGACGAAATACCAGATCACGCCTACAGCAAACATGAGGTCAATGAAGGGGGAGACTAAAGGAAGCAGGATCTGGAAGATGAGGATATTGGGAAGCGCGACTAACCCCAAAGCGCCCTTACGCGCGAAAACGGCGCGATGCTTAAAGACAGCCTGCAAAATTCCGAACGACCAGCGGAAGCGCTGCCGCATGAGCGCGTTGGCAGTCGTCGGAGCTTCGGTGAACGCGAGCGCCATGTCTTCGTATTCCACGCGATAGCCGTTGCGCAGCAAAGCCATGGTGAGATCGGCGTCTTCGGCGACGGTATCCACATGGTAGGCCCCAGCTTCACGAACGGGCGCGACTCGCCAGGCTCCAATCGCGCCCGGCACCACGCTTACCGCACCGAGGGTGTTGAGCGCTCGGCGCTCGAAATTCTGGCTGGTGATGTATTCGAGCGCCTGCCAGCGGGTCCAGAGATTGACGCGGTTGCCGACCTTGGCATTGCCGGCGATGGCTGCAACTTTCGGATTGAGGAAGTGCGGAACCATGCGCGCGATGGCATCGGGAGCGATGATGGTATCGGCGTCGATACCGACGAAAATTTCCGCATCGCCGATGTGCTCCAGTCCAAAGTTCAGCGCCTCAGCCTTGCCGCCGTTGGGCTTGGTGAGAATCAATACCTTGCCGGCCGCTTCTTCGGCGGCAAACGCACGGCGGGCGATTTCCAGAGTGCGATCCTTGGAACCGTCGTCGATGACGATCACGCGCAGATTGGGATAGTCGGAATCGAGCGCGCCCTGAATGGTGCGTTCGATGACCTTCTCCTCGTTATAGGCGGGAATTAGCACCGCGACCCGGGGCTGGTAGGCCGCAATCTGTGCGGGCGTTCCATAGACATGGGAGCGGAGACGGTCAAAGATGGCGAGCACGCCGACCGAAACCAGGCGGCCGGTCATCAGGATGTCACCGAGGAAGAAGATGATCGTGATGCCCAGCATGGTGGCGCTGAAGAGGCCGAAGCTGATCCAGTTCAGGCGAGCGGACCAATACTCGTTGGCCGGAAGTGGCGGCATGACGTCGGCTTTGATCTTGCCCATCAACTGATACACCGGGACGAATTCAAATCCACGGGCACGGGCGCCGTCGATAATCAGCGGGAGAGCCTGTACGGTTCGTTCGCGGTTGCCGCCACCATCGTGCATCAGGATGATGTTGCCGCACCTCATCTGATCGTTCGGTTGGCAAGGGGGCAGGTGGTCGAGCACCTCGGCGGCGATTTGTTGCGGGGTGAGCGCGGGCTCGTCCTTCCAGTCCTTGGTGTCGAGCTTGTTGCCGATGGTGATGTAGCCCAGGCTTTGCGTGAGTTCGAGCGGCCGCACTTCATCTTCGGTGTCGGGCTCGGCGTCGACGGAATAGGGCGGGCGGAACAGCATGGTGCGAATACCCAGGCGGCTGGCGAACAAGCGCTCGGTCAGGTTCAGCTCCACCTTCATGTAGCCGTTGCCGATGGAGCTGATATCGGGATGCGTAAAGGTATGGTTTCCGATCTCATGACCTTCGCGGTAAATGCGCTGGGTCAAACTGCTGAATTTCTCAGCCTGGATTCCGATCAGAAAGAACGCCCCCGGCACATGCTCGCTCTTGAGGACATCGAGAATTTTCGGGGTCCATTGCGGATCGGGACCGTCGTCAAAAGTGATAGCGAGCTGGTTTTTGCTCGCGCCATAACGCGCCACGCGGTACGGCTCGGGAAGGCTCGTGAAGTCCTCCCCGTCGATCAGCCCGGTTTGTTTGTCAATGGTGAGTTCGCGCTCACCGTTGGCGGGCCGCGCCTCGATGTGCAGAATTTCGCCGTTCCCCTCCATGTCGACATCCTGGCCGGGAGGAACGTCTTTCAATCGATCCGATGCATTGGCTTCGCCGGGCATATCCCACACGCGCCAGAGGGAACGGTCTTCCGCTCCCAGCCTCCATAAAGCGAAGGTCTGGATGCCGAGGGTCTGGGCGGCGCGCATCTCGTTCAGGGCAGTCACCGCGTCGAGAAACCAGACATCGTGGCGGAAGTTATCGTCATCGCGGTAGCTGAAATGCGGATTGAGCGCGTCGCCGTCGAAATCAACGTCCTCTTCGGCATCGCGCGACCCGATCCAGGCTTCCTGCACGGAAACGCTCTTGTCGGCCACTCCCGGCGGAAGCTTGCCTTTCTTGGGCCGCTCGACCCAGTCGTATCCGTAGTTGCCGATGGCGCAGATGAGCTTCTCTTTCGGAATCTCCTTGACCGCGGACTCCAGGTTCGCCGTGAACCAGTCCTGCGAAGCAACAGGGCCAGGGGTTCCGCCGGGAAAGTGCTCGTCATAGTTCATGATGACAACGCCATCGACGGCGGAGGAAATGGCCTTGTAGTCGTAATCTTCGTTGCGCACCTGAACGCTGACGTAGAGCTTCATCCCTTTAGCGTGCAGGTCGGAGGAGAGTTCGTTCAGCAGAGCCACGTATCCGGGTTGGGCTTTCTTCGGAAAGGATTCGAAATCGATCATCAAACCGCGGTAATGATCGGTGGCGAGAAAAAGCGCGACCTCGCGCCGAAACCGGGCGCGGGCCTCCGGACTGTTGAGGAAATCGCGAATGCCGGGAACAAAGTCAGTGCCATCGAAGTTCTGCACGACCGGAAAGACTTCCATGCCCGTGCCTTCCGTCTTCAGGAACGGCATCACCTTGTCATCGACGGGATGGACGGTTTGTCCTTGAACCACGTCGAACATGGCGTTGGTTTCCGGGTCGACGGCTTGCAGATGGCCGTCTGGAGTGAGTACCTGCAGCCACGTCGGGAAGAGCAAATCAATCTGACGCGCATATTCGCGCAAGGAGGAGAAGCTGGCCGCATCCCAGGAAACGTAGAATGCAGCCCGCACCCCCTGTTCGGAGTCCAGCTTTAGCTGTGAAGGACCTTTGCGGGATTGGTGGCGGTGCCCAGTGCGGGCCACGGTGGCGAGGCGGCGCTTCTCGCGCGCCTTCTCCTTTTCCTTTTCCTTCAGCGCGTGATAAGGCTTTTTTTCTGTAAGCCAGGAAAGGTCGGGCAGAGGCTCGCTGCGCAGGGCGCTGTAAATGAAAATGATGACCAGCAAAGAAAAAGCGAGGGCGGCCGCATCGACAACGCGGCGAATCCTCCGCCAGCGCGCTTGCAAGGGATCGTAAAAAACCTGTTTGGCCATCTGGGTGTGGTCCCTTCATCCTAAGGTGCAGGCCGCAGGGGGTCAAACCGAGCTGTCAGGGTCGAATGCGGGTCAGATTGCGAAACCCTTAACCACCAAGGACACGAAGGTACACGAGGAAACTCTTGAGACGGAGAAACCTTCGTGAAACTCCGTGTCCCCGGTACCACACAAGCAGAATGGAATCCCGGTGGAAAGCCGTAAGTATTTGATAATATTTGAGAAACCAGTGTCTTCAATCACTCCCATTCAGCTTTCCGACAAGAAGGGCGCAGCCGAGTATCGGGCGGCTCCGGTCGAAGGTCTGCTGCGCTCCACCGCGCGCTATATGCTCCGGACCGAGGTGCACACCTTTGCCTTTTCGGTCGCCGCCAACTCCATTCTGTCGTTCTTCCCTTTCCTGCTGTTGCTGATGACGCTGATCCGGTACGTCTTTCATTCCCAGGTGATGTATGGTGTGGTCGAAAGCCTGTTGCGCGACTACATTCCAACCGGGCAGGAATTTGTGATCCGGAACCTGAATGCGATGGTCGGCGCGCACCATCGGGCGCAAGTCTTCTCGCTGGCCATGCTGCTGATTACTTCCACCGGAATTTTTCTGCCGCTGGAAGTTGCGCTGAACCGCGTCTGGGGATTTCGCAATAACCGCTCCTACCTGGGCAATCAGTTGATGTCGCTCGGGCTGGTATTTGCCTGCGGATCGCTCGCTCTGCTCTCGGTGGGATTGACGGCCGGAAACGTTGCCATCCTGACTAGCGCGCTGCATGGCTACGGCGCCTGGTATGTGAAGCTGGTGGGTTTTGTGACCATGAAGACCTTTTCGATCCTGGCCAGTATCGCCATCTTCTTCCTGGTCTACTGGCTGTTGCCGAATGGCAAGGTGCCGGCCCAGGGAGTGCTGCCGGCGGCAGTGCTGATGGGATTGCTTTCCGAGTTGCTGAAATACGCTTATTTCTTCGCTCTGCCGCGGCTGAATTTTGCGGAAGTGTATGGCCCGTTCGCCATCTCGGTGAGCCTGATGTTCTGGGCGTTCCTGTCGGGAATGCTGCTGCTGACGGGAGCGCATCTATCGGCACGAAAGATATTGCGGACCTAGCTCAACCTAGCAATTTCGTAATCTTCCGTAATTTCCCCAAGAACACGACTTGAGACTGCTGATTCCGATTCACCTGTGACCCAACCAGAGTACAGCCGATCCAGGTCGTGAGCGCTTCGCCTGATAGTGTCAATTGACGGGCATCCCGCTGATAGAATCAATCCGCAATGCGCTTTTACACTAAAGACGAATGCGAGGAATGGCTTGGTGGGCTAGGCCGGTTAAAGCCCGACGCGATCCCTGAGATCCATAGAGCGCACGTTCACTATCCGACTACGGCAGGCCGCATTTTTTATCTCGCGCATTGGATCGGAAACTCGTTGATGTACCGCAGTCCGGCGTTGGTATGGATTACAGAGTGGGGTATCTGGGGAAGCAGCGAGAACTGGCATCTGTATTACAAACTCCGGCAAAGTTACGGTGATCTTCGTCTGCTTCATGAAGCACCGGGCCATCTGTTTCTCGGCCACGAATCGGAAGACTTAACATCGTTTCTGCAAATTGCTATGTTGAACGGCTGGGGCGGATACATCTTGACTCAGACGGACTACCTAAACGCATTCTTCAGTCATGACGAGTACATTGACTTCTTTGCCGCCGAAGGTGGGCTTGGACTTTTCGAAGACATACGCAAGGAGTTCGGCACGGTCGAACATCCTCCCAAAGATGTGTGACTCTCTCGTAGTTGGCGAAACATCCCGATAGCGCTCACAACCCGGAATCGAACCCGACGTTACAGTTTCCATCGGGTCGCCGACTTCGGAAAGCTCTTCTCGATGAATCCAAACACAGTGCGGGGACGCACCACAAATATCGGTTCTTCCATGCTGCGCGGGTCCATCTTGTATTTCTTTTTGTAGGCAGCCGCGACGCGCTCCAGTGCTGCCGCATCCTCGACTTGAGTTGCCTGGCCCTCGACGATCACAGCCTCTTCGCCGTTGTCGTTTGCAATCGTGCACGCCGGATTGATGGCAAGGTTTTGGCCCTTGCGGGACTTGCGGCCGGTGGAGAAGAAGAAGGCATCGTCGAGCCACACTCCCCACACCGGCATCACATGCGGACGAGCGCAACCCGCGTGAATCGTGGCCAGCCAGAATGTGCGGCAGCCGTTCATTTTCCTGGAAACCCAGGCCCACGGAAGCACGCCCTTCCCGTCTGCCGGACCGACAATGCCGTAGCCGGGCGCAAAGGGACGGTCAGCCTTGGGTTGCGACTTGGCAGGACGCTTGGCAGCTGCGGGTTTCTTCGCCATCTGAGAACCCCCTGCTCGCAATGCATTCGCTAGTGGATCAGCGACTCGGCGCATTACGCGGGCAGGAATGCCCGCGCCACACGATCCGGCAAGAATGCCCGCGCCACACAACCGGGCAGGAATGCCCGCGCACCAGTGTATCACTCCACAGCGAGGCGCTGTGCCCGTAGGGCCCTCAGGAACTCCTCCAACGTCAGCGACGCCCCCGTATGAATCAACTCCAGCAGCGGGTCGGGACCATCGGCGTCCCGCGCCGCGGCCGGCGCCGGTTTAGGCAGCGCATGCTTGCCTTCCATCCTGCCTATGAAAATTCGCGGCACCTCGTGACTGTTCATCAACTGGCCGATGAGTTCCGCCACCCGGGCCTTGAGATCGTGCCCTTGCGCTCGCGTGAACTCGACTCCCATTCCCGCCTGCGCGTGCGACACCCGCACCACTCCTTCCAGTAAGCACTCCGTATCCGACACCCGAATACTGAGCAGCACCGGAGTACCGACGGGGAATGGAGCGGACGCCTCCAGATAGCAGGCGCCAGCGCTGATGTCGGTCAAGCGCCAGCGATGCGAACGAACCGGCTTTGGCTCCGCCGGCATTCGATCGAGTTGCTGATGCTCCGCGACCGGCGACGGGATCTCGTTGGTCCTCGGCTCGTCGACCTTCCAATCCGAAGGCGCGTAGTCGATTCCCCAGAAGTTGCCGGGAATGTCAAGCTCCAGGCCAACCAGCCAGGTTTCCGGATCGCCACCGAGCGGAACTACCTCCGAAACCCGCGCCGTCGTGTGCCGCTTTGCCGAAACGATTTCCAGCCGGACCGGAACGCCGTTGGCGAGTGCGCGGGAAACGATCAGCCCGCATCCGTGCGCGTTCACCAGGGTGGTGTTGCATCGCTCGGAAAATGGCCGCGCGGGATCGAGGCTGGTCACAAGCACGGGAACTTCCAGAGGCAGCCGGGTGCTGCGCCGAATGGCGTGCTGGGTTTTTCCCGAAGGGCCCATAGAGTTAGCAGGCAAGATGCTCTTCAGCTTGAAACCGTCGATTTGAACGCCGGCAACTTCGGCAACAGTTGTCCACCGACCATGCTAGATCAGGAAAAAGCTCAGGGCACGGGTTTTCGCGGCCCCGGTTTCCAGTTAGGCACTAGCGGCCCTCGGGGCAAGTTGTTTCCCGGATGGCTTGTAAGGGGATCTGATTTCCCCTAGAGACGCGGCTCGCCGCAGCTCCGGGAGACGGGGCAAGCCCCGTCTCTACTCAACCTTGATTGCGGTATCGGGGGCCTGGAAGGCGATCTTGTGACTGCCGTCGCAGAAAGGCCGGTTGGCGGAAGCGCCGCAGCGGCAGAGGGAAAACGCCGTCTTGCCCGTCAGGTCGTATTTGTTGCCCTCGGCGTCCACCATTTCGACAACGCTGTTGGGATCGTCTATACGCAGCGGACCGTTCTTGCGCACCGTGATTGTGACTTGCGCCATGAAACCTCCAAAACCAGCTCTCAGCTGTCAGCTCTCAGTTCTCAGTAAATCTACACCAACAGCCCTGCCCGTCGCTTGTCGGCACGGACACAGAACTGGCGGCTGCCTAGCGCCAGCGGTCCACGGCTTCCCACCACAGCAGTTTCGCCCACTCGTCAAAAATGGTTTTTGCCCATTCGCGGTTCGTCCACCAGGCTTCTCCGAATTCCGCGGGATTGCGCGCCGCAGCCACGTGGAACTGGTATTGCGGCAGGCGATGTCGAAAGATCATCAGGGCGCGACGAGTATGAAAGTCGGAGGTCACGATCAGCACCTGATGCGCGCCCAGCGGCTGCAGGCAGCGGTTTACATCGTCAGTCTCGGCGTTCGTCGAAAACCCAACAACCGGGCATACGGAGACGCGGCTTGCTTCCGGAAGTGCGTCCACGTATTTCCGCGCAATGTCGGTCAGGCGCTGATCGTAGATCAGATCTCGCGTCTCAGCATCCATGAACACACGCGGCGCCACGCCCTGGCGGAGCAGTTCCAGAGCGCGGGCCGGGCGGACGTTGGTTTCCCCCGCCAGCACCACGATGGCATCGGACGGTTGCGGCCTGTCTACCACCAGAAAGCGCGCCGCCCGGCTGGCGAGCACAACCAAAATGACGACCAGGAGCAATCCAGGAAAGAGTCGTGAGAATCGCATCTGGAATGGATGTTACTAGAACTGGTTCCCTGCGGGGCCCGCCGGTGGGCCACTTTCCCCACGGCTTGCGCTGTGGGCTGCGTTCTCACGCCGCTTTGCGGCTGAGAGCATAAAGTGCAATCTCGAATGCTAGAATCATTCCGGACGTTTTCCGAACTATGAATACTCAACTCACTGCTTCTTCCCTCTTTACTGAGTTAAAGGGCCGCATCGACGCGCGCCAAGCTCGGGTCGGAATCATCGGCCTCGGTTACGTCGGATTGCCGCTGGCATTGCTCTACAGCGAGCAGAAATTCCCCGTCACCGGGTTCGATATCGATCAGCGGAAAATCGATACTCTGGACAACGGCGGAACCTACATTTTCCGCATCACGCCCGAGGAAATCGCGGCGGCCAAAGCGAACGGCTTCAAAGCCACGGCAGACTACTCGCAGATCACCGCTATGGATGCGATCATCATCTGCGTTCCCACGCCGCTCAACGAATATCACGAGCCCGATCTCAGCTACATCACCGACACCGCCCACGCCGTGGCGCCCAATTTGCGCGCCGGACAGATTGTCATCCTGGAAAGCACAACCTACCCCGGCACGACCGAAGAAGTCCTGATACCCATACTCGAAAAGGGAAACAAGGCCAACCTGAAAGCGTCCCGCAAGGGCGCCGCCGGCAGCAACGATATCTGGGTTGCGTTTTCGCCCGAGCGCGAGGATCCCGGCAACACCCAGGTGGCACGTCACGACATTCCGAAAGTGATTGGCGGGCTTGATACGCAGGCTAGTGCAATCGCCGCCGCGCTATACGGCTCTATTTTCCGCCGTACTGTTCCCGTCTCGTCGCCCGCGGCCGCGGAGATGACCAAGTTGCTCGAGAACATTTACCGCTGCGTCAACATTGCGCTGGTCAATGAACTCAAGATGCTCTGCCTGCGCATGGACCTCAATATCTGGGAGATTATTGACGCCGCCGCCACCAAACCCTTCGGCTTCCATCCGTTCTATCCCGGGCCGGGCCTCGGCGGACACTGCATTCCCGTCGACCCGTTTTATCTTTCCTGGAAGGCGAAGGAGTTCGATTTCCGAACGCGCTTCATCGAACTGGCCGGTGAAATCAACGTGGCCATGCCCTACAACGTGATCGCCGCCACTATTTCGGCTCTCAATCGGCAGAAAAAGGCCATCAACGGATCCAAGGTTCTGGTCCTGGGCGTGGCTTACAAGAAGGATATCGACGACTTGCGCGAGTCGCCCGCGCTCACCATCATCGAGTTGCTGCAAAAAGAGGGCGCCACGGTCAGCTACAACGATCCCTACTTCCCTTTCGTCGGGCGCGGCCGCAAGTACGACCTGCAGATGAAGTGCTCTTCGCTCGATAATCTCGGTCAGTACGATTGCGTGCTCATCGTCACCGACCACTCAGACTACGACTATCGGAAAATCGTAAACGAAGCCAAACTGGTCGTTGATTCCCGGAACGCTACGCGCGGGATTAAGAGCGACAAGATCGTGCACTGCTAAACAGGCTGTCAGCTCTCAGCTATCAGTTAGACCTTTGCTTTTCTTCGTGTCGAGTGGCTCCGGCGAGGACACTCTGCCTTGTGCTAGTATTTCGCGGTGAGCCGGGCTTGCTTCCATATGGTGTGCCGATGAAAGATACGCTCGGAATTTTGCTCGCCGGAGGCGTCGGTGAACGCCTGTACCCGCTCACCCGCGACCGCGCCAAACCGGCCGTAACCTTCGGCGGCAACTATCGGATTATCGACGTCACCCTTTCCAACTGCGTCAACTCCGGCCTGCGCCGCGTTTTTATTCTCACGCAATACAAGGCGCTATCGCTGAACCGTCAGATTCGCGAGGGGTGGAACATTTTCGGGCGTGAAATCGGCGAGTTTATCGAAATCCTGCCGCCCATGCAGCGAGTCAGCGAGAACTGGTACATGGGGACGGCGGACGCGGTCTACCAGAACATTTATTCGATCGGAAGCGAGCAGCCGAAGTACGTGATCATCCTCTCCGGCGACCAGATTTACAAAATGAATTACGCTCGCATGCTCCAGCAGCACGTGGATGCTGCTGCCGACGTCACCGTCGCCACCCTGGTGACCGATCCAGCCGAATGCCGCCATTTCGGCGTGGTCGACATCGACCGCGACCACCGCATCACGGGCTTCTTGGAAAAGCCGCAACAGACCGAGTTGCGATCGCCTTACGACCCAACGAAAATCTCGGCATCGATGGGCATCTATATTTTTAACGCCGACGTGCTCATTCCCGTGCTGCTGAAGGACTCCGAGGATGCCAATTCCAGTCACGATTTCGGCAAGGATATCCTGCCCAAAATGCTGGCTGACTACCGCGTCTTCGCTTTCAATTTTGTCGACGAAAACAAGAAAGAAGCGCTTTACTGGCGCGATGTGGGCACGCTCGAAGCTTATTACGAAGCCAACATGGACCTGGTTTCGGTGTCGCCGGTCTTCAATCTTTACGATGAGCAATGGCCCATCCGCACCCACCAGCGCCAGTATCCTCCGGCGAAATTCGTATTTGCCGAACCTGGACGCATGGGCCACGCGCTCGATTCGCTGGTTTCTGCCGGGTGCATCATTTCCGGCGGCACGGTCCAGAATTGCGTGCTCTCTCCGGATGTGCGCGTAAACTCCTATACCGAAATCGAGAACAGCATTCTGTTCTCGCACGTGAATGTGGGACGCAGTTGCCGTATCCGCAAAGCCATCATCGACCGCAACGTGCACATTCCCGAGGGAACTACCATCGGGTACGATACGGAAGCCGACCGCCAGCAGTACTTCGTCACCGATAGTGGCATCACCATCGTGACGCGCGATTACTCTCTGTTCGAGAACCCAGTTACTAAGGATTACTTCACGAGTGAGTAGGGACGCAGTTCTCAGTTCTCAGTCGACCCCTTGGGCTCCGACTGACAACTGAGAACTGACAATTGACAACCGTCTTCCAGTACACTTCTCTAGGTCATGTCTCTCAGCCTTCGACGCCTTTTCAAGAAAGAGAAGCAGGAGCGCCGCATTCTGCGACAGATCGAGCGTACGGGCGATCAACTGCAACCTGAATATCATCGCGCGACGCCGGAGTGTCCGCATCCGGAACGCTGGCGCATGTTCGATTCCATGACCGCCGAAGCCGAGGTGCTCGAGTTCCTGCGCACGGTGGTCACCACCATCAAGCCTGAACTAGTAGTGGAGACCGGAACCTTCAGCGGCATCAGCACGCTTTGGATCGCCGAGGGACTGAAAGCCAACGGTCGCGGACGCGTCATCAGCTGTGAGTTCGACCGCCAGGTCTATGAGAACGCACAGGCGAGAATCCAGGCTTCCGGACTCGCCGAGTGGATCGAACTGCGCAACGAATCAAGTCTCGACATGAAAGTTGAGGGTTCGATCGACCTCTTCTTCAGTGACAGCGATGTGCCCATCCGGGAGCAAGAGATTCGCCGTTTTCTGCCGCAGATCAGCCCCTATGGCCTGATCCTGATGCACGACGCCAGTTCGCATTTGAAGACCGTTCGCGAGGCCGCTCTCAAACTGGAACAAGCGGGGCTGATTTCGGTCGTGTTCTTGCCTACTCCGCGCGGGCTGGTCGTGGCCCAGAAGCGGGAAGAACGAAAGTAGTTGCAAGCCTAAACTCGGTCCCCAGTTCAGCTTCAGGCGTACTCTTTGGGCAAGCATCCTCTGCTGTTGGTCGAAACTAGTCTTCCGCAGCCTGCTAATGCTTCACCAAATCTTCGGCTAGTAAGTGCGCCTTCTCCGCCAGGGTGTTCGCTCTCCTCACATCGCCTTCCTTCAAGGCTGCACGCGCGCCCTCCATGTAGTTGTGGATCTGCGCCACTGTCTCCTGTTGTCGCGGGTCCAGAGTGCGTCGCGCGAGCTGTTTCAGTTGGTCGTCGGATGAGGCCAGCCACTGTTCCGCATCCTGGCGCTGGCGGGCGGCTTCCGCGGGAGTCATGCCGGGTGCTATCTGAGCCGCAGGTTCCCTTGCTCCGCCTTCGCGAACTACAGTCTTCCGCGGAGCGCCATCCGGCATTGGCGCTGGCGTGCTATGCTTGCGGCGCTTCGTAGCTCGGCTTGCAGGTCCAGTGCTCGCCGAAGCAGCCTCTGTTTTTTCCTTCGCAACGTTTTCGGGCGCATTTTGCCTCGCCGCGGGCGCGGTCTCTGCGGGAGCTTGCTCTACCGGAGCTGCGGGAGAAGCTGGAGCTTGTCCAGGGGAATTCGCCGAGCCTAGCGCATCCTGTTGCCGAGAAGACATTGCTGCAGCCGGGAATGTCAACCAAAGGGCAATCGCGAGTCCACAGGCAAGTCGCATGACAAGGTATCAAAAGGATTGTTTCCCAGCGAGGCTAAGAACGCAAGACGCTTTGAGCGCACCATAAAAAACGGAGGAAGCGCTTCCGCTTCCTCCGTTGTGTTCTAACCTGCCTTACTTACTGCTTCTTCGCTGGTTTCTTGGTACCCTTTGCGGCTGCAGCCTTCTTTGCCGCTGCGGCCTTCCTCTCCGATTCCCTGCCGCCGATCAGAGCCAATGAATCCGCAGCATTGAACGGGTACTGGCGCACCGACGTTTCGGTTTCGCCCTCCCCCTTCGCCTTCATGGTAATGTCCACCCGGCGATTGCTCGCCCAGACGATTATCTTCATGTTGCGCAAAACCCTGGCCCGTTCTTCTTTTGTAAGCTCGGGGTTCTGCTCGACCGCCGACTTCACCTCGGCCGCAGTCATGTTCTGCTGCTCGCCGAAGGCCTTGGTTGCGAGGCTGGCCTCAGGTACGCCATTCTCGATCAGGATGCTCTTCACGCGCGCCACACGACGCTCGGAGAGTGCCTGGTTGTAAGGCACGGAGCCACGCACGTCGGCGTGTCCTTCGAGAGTCAGGTGAGCATCCGGTACGGCCTCACGATATTTCTTGAAGTCCGTGGCCAGATCCACCAGGGTTTGCTCCTGACTCTTAACCATGCCGGCGTTGGGTTCCTTCTCGGTCGGTTTGGCGGTCACGAAGTACACACTGTGCAAAGCCAGGCGTGCTTCCAGCACCTTGTCCACAACTGGCGCTGGCGGTGGTGGCGGGTTGTTCACGGTGACCATGCTCGTAGCCGAAGCGGTCAAGCCGCGCGAGTCGGTACAGGTTGCATTCACCGTGGCCCTACCTGCGGAAGCGCCGGTGGTGGTGAGGGTGGCGGAATTGCCGCTGCCCGCTACGCTGCCCGCGCTCGAGGTCCAGCCGCCAATGGCGACGGTAGCATTGTCAGGACTGGTGCAGGAGCAGGTGATGGACGAGGGCGTTCCGATTTCGACCGTCCCCGGATTCACCGAGCAGGAAATCTGCGGCGGATTCAGGGGCTTCACGGTGAAGTTCGAAGTGCAGCTGGCTTCGCCGTTTTTCTTCTTCTTGGCATCCGTTACGCGGGCGGTGGCCGTGTAGTTGCCGGGAGCCGCGCCGGTGGTGTCGATGGTCGCGCCCGTATCTTTCCCTTCGATCTTGCCGCCGCTGCTCGCCCACATGTAGGTGAGCGGATGCTTGGGGTTGAAGTTGCTGGCGGCGACGGTTACGTGCAGCGGTTCACCGACCAGGACTTCGTTGCGGTCGATGGAGCAAGCCGCCGCTACCGGAACTTCCGGAGCTCCGCCAAAATTGAACACCAGACCGGTGGTCAGGCGGACGCCGCTGAAGCTCGAACGGGCCAGACCGGGTTCTGAAGGGGGCACCCTACTGGAAAAGTTTTCGTGCGCGAACTGATAGTCGGCTTCAAACAGGCGAAACGAAAACAACTTGTTGATTTTAAGATCCATGCCGCCGCCGAGAACCGCAGCGATGCCGTTGCTGGATGGAACACCTCTGGTCGAGAGGCGCTCGAATCCGAACAGGGTGTGGATGAAAAAGTCCTCGTTCTCGCCGCGCCAGGTGTACTTGGGTCCTATAGTGGCGGCGCTGATACTGGCATTGCGGTTCCAATCCCCTCCGTAGTTGCCTTCGAGAGCCAGGTTGCGGGTGAAGTTCCAGGCCAGATTGGTGCCGAAACCCTGCGCGATCGAGGGCAGCTTGAAGGGAACGACCGTGGTCGTCGAGGCGTCTTGAAAAACGCCTCGGCGGACGGCTATGTCATCAGGTGGTGGAGCGACGGTTTGGAAAGCGGGAATGTTGCCGCCGGGGTTCAACCACTGATAACCCACAAACACTTCCGCCTTCGGGAAATCATCCGACGACGATGCACTCGACGCCTTGGGTGCAGTTTGAGCGTTCAACAAAGCCGGCAACGCAATCAGAGCGAGGGCCAGGACGAGCGCGAGAGTCGCGCATCTCCGGTAAGTCTGGTGACAAGGTGACATTGAATTTCCTCCGTGGCAAATCCACTACGAGTTATTTAATAGAACCGGAAACAATAAAGCCTTACGGCACGTACGGATAGGCTGTCCCTGGGAACACAGAATTCTACAGCAACCGGGCATTTTTTCAAAAGAAGAATCACGGGTAGCCATATTTCCAGCCCCGATGGGTTGCAAGTCCGTTACTGTGGGCGGTGCGCCGGAATGATCTCAAATTGATATTCCGGCGTGCCGACCGGGTTGCGAGGCGGCGCACTTCCCTGAATAATGCTCACTGGGCCTATGACACAGGAACGCGTACTGATTGTTGAAGATGAAGAGAACGAACGAACCGGACTGGCGGAATTGGTCTCGGGATGGGGTTATCGCACCGACACGGCGGTCGACGGCGTAGAGGCCCTGGAAAAAATTTCCGTCTTTGCTCCGGCCATCGTGATCACCGACGTGAAGATGCCCCGCATGGGGGGCATGGAACTGGTGGAACGGCTGGCGGACATGACGCAGTCGATCGCGGTGGTGATGGTAACGGCTCAGAAGGCGACGGATACGGCATTTCACGCGGGCCGGCTAGGGGTCCGGGACTACATCGAGAAGCCCATCGACTTCCGGCGGCTGCGCTCGATCCTCACCAACATCGGGGAAATCCTGAATGCCCGCACCGAAAACGAATCGCTGCGCCGCCGCTTGCGCGATAAAGGCGCGCTCGGTCTGCTGGTTGGGGCATCTCCTGAAATGCAGGCGATTTTCCGGCTGATCGAGCAGGTGGCTCCGAGCACGGCCTCGGTACTGATCACCGGAGCGAGCGGAACCGGCAAGGAATTGGTGGCGCGCACCATCCATGATCTGAGCCCGCGGCGCAATAAGCCCTTCGTCCCGATTAATTGTGCGGCCATTCCGGAAACGCTGATCGAGAGCGAGATTTTTGGTCACGAAAAAGGCGCATTCACCGGGGCGTTGGAGCGCCGCACGGGCTGTTTCGAACTCGCGGAAGGTGGCACGCTGTTGCTCGACGAGATCGGCGAGATGCCGGTGGGCACGCAGGCCAAGCTGCTGCGCGTGCTCGAAGACCACAAACTGCGGCGACTCGGCAGCAAGGTCGAAACCTCGGTGGACGTGCGCGTGCTCGCCGCCACCAACAAAGTTCCGGACGATGCCGTGGCCAGTGGACAGCTGCGCCAGGATCTCTATTACCGCCTCAACGTTTTCAACATTCATATGCCGGCGCTGCGCGAGCATAAGGGGGATATCCACGAGTTGGCAACAAGCCTGCTCAAGGACATGAACCTGAAGCACGATCGCAAGGTGGCGGAGGTGAGCGAGGCGGTGCTCAATATCTTCCAGACTTACTCCTGGCCGGGCAATGTACGCGAGTTACGCAATACGCTGGAACGCGCCGTGATTGTCTGCGAAGGCGGGCTGGTGGAAACCAAGCATTTGCCGCCGGGCTTTGGCCAGAATGTACGGCCGGTGGTGAACGATCCCGATGCCGTGCACCTGGGTGTGGGCACAACGGTTGGCGAAGCGGAGAAGCTGCTCATACTTAAAACCCTGCAAGCGACTAATAACAACAAGACACGAGCCGCAGAGATACTAGGCATCAGCCTGAAGACGCTGCACAACAAGCTGAAAGAATACGGCCGGCCGCAGGATGCGGTGATGACGGCGGAGGAGTGAGAAAACCAGGTCTCAGGTCTTAGGTGTCAGGTCTCAGGTATCAGGGCTCAGGTGCGAGCAGTGCCCTAAGGTTTTCCTGAGACCTAAGACCTAACACCTGGCACCTGCCTTTCGATGACTCGCAAATTCATCATCGTGTTTGTGATCACCACACTGTTCACGGCGCTGGTGTGCGGTTTTTCCTGGATTTACCTGTCGCAATTCCTGCGCCAGCGTTTGCTGTGGGCCGATGAGACCGCTTCCCAACTCACCAATCAGCTGGAGTATGCCGCATCGAAAGCGGTGCCGGATCTGACCAGCACGCGGATTGACACCAACAATCCCAAAGCCATGCGCGCCGCCATTACGAATTACCTGCAGACCGACACCAACCTGAATGACATGCTGGAATCGGTGGTGGGGAATTCCCGCATCGTCTACGATGCCGCCATTATTGACCCGAGTGGAGTCGCGATTCTCGATACCAATCCGGCGCTGAATGGCCAGCCGGTTCCGGAGCGCGCATCTTTGAGCGTCTTGCGCGACGCCGGCTTCCGGCGCCAGTTGCGGTTGCTCTACGGTCCCGCCACGGTTTATGACGCGAGCATCGGGTTGGAGTTGGATGGGCAGGTATTTGGCAGCGTGCGGGTAGGCCTCTCGACGGTGTTTCTGCGCAACGAACTGACGCCGAAGTTGCAGCAGGCGGCGTTTTTTTCGGTGGTCGCGATTTTTTGTTCGCTGGTGCTGGGGGCCGTGGTTTCGAATGTCGCGCTCGGTCCATTGAAGGCCATTGCGCGGAACCTGGACAGTGCGAGCGCGGGGGATGAGTTGCCGGACGAGGAGACCAGCGCCGGCGACGAGGTTGGCCTGGTGTCACTAAAGATTGCGCACCTGGGCCGGCAGATTCGTGACACGAACCAGATTTTTTCCGCCCTGAAAGACAACGTCGAACAGGTCATGACCAAGCTGCAGGACGGGCTCATGCTGTTCACGCGCGATTCGCGGGTAGTGCTGGTGAGCGCTTCGGCGGAAAAGTTTCTGGGGCGCCCACGGCGCGAGATTCTGGGACATACCGCTGAGGAGATTTTTTCCGATGGATCGGTTCTGGGTGCGGTGGTTCTGCCCGCCTTCCAGAAGCAGCGGCCGCTGGTGCAGTACGAATTCGACGCCGTCGATGGCCGGAGAGTACAGGTGTCACTCGATTTCATCCAGGAAAAAGGGACGCCGATTGGCGCGTTGCTGACCATGCGCGACGCTGAATCGGTGCGGCGCATCGAGGACGAGATTGAAATTTCGCGGCGTCTCTCCGCCAGTGGGCGGATGACCCGGGGTGTAGCGCACGAGGTCAAGAATCCCATCAACGCCATCGTGCTGCACTTGCAGTTGCTGCAAAACAAACTGCAGCAGGACGATCCTGAAACCCGCCGCCACATGGACATCATCGGAAACGAGATTCACCGCCTCGACCGTGTCGTACAGATACTGGTGGACTTCACTCGTCCGCGGGATTTACGGCTTGAGGAAGTGGACTTGTGCAAGCTTCTGGAAAGTGTATCGGTGCTGGCCGCGCCCGATGCCACACGGCACGGCGTGCGCGTGGTGCTGGAACTGCCCAGCGAGGATGACCCACTCATGGTGCGGGTCGATTCCGATCTGATGAAGCAGGCGATTCTGAACCTGGTGTTGAACGGCGTGCAGTCCATGGCCGCGGGCGGGACGCTAACGCTGGCGGCGCGGCGCGATGACGAAATGATTCTCGCCGAAGTGCGGGACCAGGGGTGCGGCATTCCGCCCGCAGCGCAAGAGAAAATTTTCGAACTCTACTTCACCACCAAGGGCGACAAGGGTGGAAGCGGAATCGGCCTGGCACAAACCTACCAGATCATGCAGTGGCATTATGGTTCGGTGGAATTCGACACCATCGTCGGAGCGGGCACGACGTTCCGTTTGCGCCTGCCAGCGGCAGCAGTGAAATCGGATCGGCGCGAGGAGATGCAGGCCTGACGGCGCTCTGTTGATGACACGGCCTTATGGCCTAACTCATCACCTAATTTCATGACGCCGGGCGAAGTCCTTGGTTGACCGATACTCCGCCCGGTCCCGTTCCTTGCTCGCTCGCTAAATCGATGCAGTCCTACTTATGGGGCTTGGACGTCCCTCGGTTCGACTGCTGAACTTTCTGCTGCAACTGCTGCTGCTGTTGTTGGTGTTTTTGCTGCAATTGTTGCGTCTGTTGCTGGTGCCGCTGTTCTACTTGCTGTTTTTTGGCTTCATTGGCGTTTTGTTGCGCCAGTCGCTGGTGTTCCTGTTCCTGCTTCTGCTGAAGCTTGTCTCGTTCCTGATTCTGCTTCGCGATCATTTTCTCCTGCTGCTGCTGGTACTTCTGGTCCCGCTTCGGGTCGCCTGTATTCGGAGCGCCTGGCCGTTCCACGGCCGGCAGGTCGTGAGGATGGACGGGCGTGCTCGGTCGAGGAACATTATTCTCAACACGGTTCTCGGGACGCGGTTGGTTTCCACCGCGATTGGCTGGCGGGTTGTAGGGCCCTCCGGCCTCACGGGCGGCCACTACGCCACTGTCTTTGAAGTTTCCGGGCCTGGGGGTCGCCGCAACCGCGGGCCTGCCCCTGTTCACAGATGCGCGCTGCTGCGGGTTGGAGCGGGCCTCCTGCATATGCCGAGTCTGATCCGGTACAGGAGCGATATGCCGCTCACGCGCCGCCGCCTCTTCTTCAGGCCTCGGATGGCGGTCGATTCCACCGTTGCCGCCGTTGTAGCTGACGCGGTTGACGTTGTTGTTGATCACGGTGGTGTTGTAAACGTTGTGAATCTCAGTGATGTTGATGTTGTTCACCGAACGGTTGTAGAAGAAGTGGTCGTGGTCCCAACGCCCACCTTCGTAACCCTCACCGAAATAGCCAAAGCCGTAGCTGATCCCACCGTAGAAACCTACATGTGGTCCCCAATAGCCTTCATGGAAAAGGAATCGGTCGCCTTCCCAACCCCACCAGGCTGGAGTCCACAGGAAACCGACTTCCGGCGCCATCACCCATGTGCCCGGCACCCAGTAGTAGTCATCAATGTCGTAGTCGTAGGCCCAATAGCCGGGTGTCCAGATGTAGCCGTCACCCGGGCAAAGCGGCTGCTCGTAGACGGGCAGCGGCGGTGGACCGATGGTGATGGCCACGCCGATTTGCGCGAACGATGCCGTCGACATCGACAGCACGACGAGCGCCAGCGTTAGCCCGAACAACAGCGTACGAATCGAACGAATATGCATGTGAATTCCTCTGGCCCATCATCCCTCGTTTGCCCGGTGTTGCTCACGGCTGCGGGCTTCGTGGATTGAGAGGCGAGATAGCCGGGCCCGGCAACGCTTGAGGTCAACTAGAAAACGTCTGTCCTGTACAGAAGTTGGTCTCACGTCCAGGGCACGACACCAACTCTACTGCATAATTGGGACGCGGACGGCCGCAACCGAAAAACGGTGAACTCGCCCGCGTCCAAAACAATACTACTTCTGATCTTCCTTTTTTTGATCGTTTTTCTGAGCCTCAGGTTCTTGATTCTCAGGCGCGTGCTCTCGTGCTTCCTGCGCTCTACTTTGATGACTGATCTCCGCCACCGCCCGCAGGAAGGACTTTGCCGGAGCCGGTGCCGCAACTTCGCCCATCAGGATCCTCCTGAAGGGAAGGTCGTTGCCGTAGATCGCCACCGTGGCATCGGCATCCTGCTCCACCACCGCGCCTTCCAGAGTCAGACCGGCAAAGACGCCTCGGGAACGGGAGTAGGTCAACAATTCCGTGTTGAGTTTCCAGTCGGTTCCGGCGGAAGCGTGGCGTCCTACCGGACCGGCGGCCGCGGAGCCCTCGCCCGTGAGCTCAAACTTGCTGGAAAGCAAATGTTCCAGGCCTTCGTGGTTCATCACCAGCATGACCAGGTCGACACCCTCGGCGCCGATCTGCAGGCCCCAGCTTCCCCCGCCCACGCTAATGAAGGCAGGCGCACTCCATCCCGCACTGGTGCGGCATACGGCGACACCGCGCCCGTGTTTGGCGCCGACGATGAAGCCGGCTTTGACCAGATGCGGAACGACCACAATGCATTTGGAGTTATTCAATACTTCTTCCGGGATGCCCTTGTCGGGGGCGGCGGCGATTTCCTTGAGAACGTACGCGGAATGCTGCAGCCGCTCGGTTGCGTCTTCTCGCACCGAACCTGCCCAGGCGAGATTTCCCAGCAAGACCGCCAAACTGAGTACCACCAGAACCAGATTGCGTTTCATGCTTGCTCCTTTCCTCAAACAAAGCTTTTGTTCCGTTACTCGATCGCGAGATGGCGCGGGAGGGCTGGAGTTCCCTCATCGACGAATGTGTCACCGGGCGCGCGGACATGGCCGAGGAACTCACCGGCCCCCAGCAGCCATCGAACGAAGCACAGCGCGAAAATCGTCATGACAACAGTCGCCATGGCGATGAGCGCGAAGGCGAAGATCATGGACAGCATAAACACCATAACGGTCCCCACCGGAGTCTTGACCGGGATAGAGCAAGCAGTTTGCCAGAACGGGAAACTCCCTTTTCTTACAGCAACATACCTTGCAACAGCGCGGTGTGGAGGCAAGTGACAACACGCGCGAGGATGTAAATTTTATGTAGTCGGAATTCAACGTATCGGGATTATTGCAAATCAACCGTCTGGGCGAGACGGAAGTTGAGACGGCGATCAATACCGAGCACAATGTCTTTGTCTTTGTCTTTGTCTTTGTCTTTCTGACTGGCACTCGAAGCAGCACCGGTCGACAGGGTTCGTTCCTCCCGGGAACCGCCTTTGGCGAAGATGCTGGAGGTCTCGATCATGACCGGCCTGCCGCCGACATCCAAACTCACCAGTACGATGCGCAGATAGCCGGGTTCGAGTGAGCCTTCCAGCGAACGCCCCCGAGAACTTGCGGAAGGTTTGGCTTCGAGCACGCGGCCGGTCGCGGGTGTGCCGCGGGTGACGAGCGTCTTGCCGTCGATCACGATCGGTTCATCGAGCATCGCCCTGAAAGTGTCACCGGCATGCGACGACGCGCTCGAGAGCGCGCTCTCGAGGTGGACCACTATGGGGGTTCTCTCGGGCAGGCTTGTGGTGGATGGAATCAGCGACTGGCTGGGCGAAATGCCGGTCGGGTGCGGCTCGCGATCGAAGGGTAATTTTTGTGAATCGGAGCTTGAAGAATTCTCAGCAGGGGGGCGGCCACAGGCGCAGAGGGAAATAAGCGTGAGCAGGACGACAGCGATTCGATGGCGATGAAACAGCATGTTTGCCCTGATCAGAATATCAATTTGTGCGCTCTTGCCCCAGCTTCTTTCCGCGGCGCAAGGGGTCTCGCTCAACCGAAACATCTGTGGTACAAAACGTGAATTGCAGCAGGAGCGTCCTGTGAAAACGACCTGGAAGCGCCACGCGCGCATGTTTTTGAACATCTGGCCGCCGTTTCTGGGCGCCGGAATCCGCATCAGGCGGCTCGCCTCCGACTGGCGAGAGATTGATGTGGAGATGAAGCTTCGCTGGTGGAACGCGAACTACGTTGGCACTCACTACGGAGGGTCCCTGTACTCGATGGCCGACCCGTTCTTTATGCTCATGCTGATTGAGAATTTGGGGAAGGATTACATCGTCTGGGACAAGGCAGCCAGCATCCGTTTCAAGAAACCGGGACGCGGAAAGGTCTCCGCCAGCTTCCGACTGTCCGAAGAGCAGATCGACGAAATCAGGCAAGCGCTGCTTTCCGAACAGAAGATCGAGCGCGTATTCACGGTTGAGCTCAAGGATGAATCCGGAGGCGTGGTTGCCGAAGTTGAGAAGTTGCTGCACGTCCGAAAGAAAGACTTCGCTTGAGTCAGATAAAGTCCTCGGTTGCATCCGCATCATGAGTCATTAGCAGCCGCCACCGCGGATTCATCACAAATTTGATGTGACGGCTCGCACTTAGCGGCGGTGTTTTTCCCACTACACTTTTCCCCAATCAGGTTTACCGCGGTTCATTCGCGGAAGAGTTGATCATGCTTTTCCCGGTTTGGATTCGGAGGTCAGGTCGGAGGTCTTAAGGTCTTAGGTTAGGTCTTGGTTTTCCTGAGACCTGACACCTAAGACCTGAGACCTGGTATGGCTATGAACGTCGTAACCCAATTTCCGGCAGCGTGCGATTACGACCGTGATCCACACTTCCGAGCGATGTTTGAAGGGGCCGCGATTGGAATCGGTATTTGCCGGCTCGACGGCGGGATCCTAGAAGCGAATCCCGCGCTCAGCCGAATGCTCGGCTACAGCCAGCAGGAACTGGCGGGCACGCACGCTGGCGAACCTTTTCCGGAACTTCAGCGCGACCTTTCTCTCGGTAATTTTTCGTCGGAACACTTTTCGCCGGAACAACGACTGCTGGACGAGTTGCTGCGGGGCGAACGCGACTCGATCGAAATCGAAAAGCACTGCCGGCGCAAAGACGGGTCCGAGCTCTGGGGAAATTTGACGGTATCGATCGGGCGCGACGCCCACCGCCAGCCCGCCTTCCTGATCGCAATGCTCACGGACGCTACCGAGCGCCGGCGAGTGGAAGAACAGCTGCGCCAAGCCGAGAAGATGGAAGTCTTAGGGCGGCTGGCGGGAACAATCGCACACGACTTCAACAACCTGCTGACCGGCATCCTGTTGTACTGCGACCTGCTGATCGCCGGATTGAAAAGCGTCGGGCTGGAAAACGCCGACTCGGAAAACGCTGGATTGGAGAGTGAATTGGAACCAGGCCGGCTGCGCCAGCAGATTGAAGAAGTCCGCCTGGCAAGCGAGCAGGGAGCTGCGCTGACGCAGCAGCTCCTGGCGATCGCGCGCAAGCAAGCCCCGGAGCCACGCACCCTCCGGATCAACGAAATTGTCGCTTCCTCGAAGAATCTGTTGCGGCGGCTGATTGGCGAGCAGATTGAGCTGGTCGTATTGCTCGACCCGGTCCTCGACCCAGTGCCTGACTCGGAACTCGGCGCCGGCGCCGGGCTGGTGCTGGCCGATTCCGCGCAATTGCGGCAAATCCTGTTGAACCTGGTGCTGAACGCGCGCGATGCCATGCCGCAGGGTGGAACGATCACATTGAGCACCTCGGCTGCGGAATTTCCCGGCGAAGTTCCTGGTAAAGCGGAACTCGGAAGCACCCGGCCCGCCGTCTCGCTGGTGGTGAGAGACAACGGCTGCGGAATGGATGCGGAGACGCGGGTGCGTTTGTTCGAACCTTTCTTCACCACCAAGCAGCCGGGGTGGGGCACGGGGCTGGGCATGGCCACGGTGCAGCGCATCGTCAGGGACGCCGGCGGGACGATCGAGGTCGAGAGCGAACCGGGGCGCGGCACCAGCATTGCAGTGTTTTTCCCGGCGCTCGAGGCAGCGTCTCCGGATGCAAGGGGAGACGGGGCAAGCCCCGTCTCTACAAATAGATATTGAAGAGGAGATTCGCCATGTTCAACGCATCGGCCGCCGTTGTCAGTCACAGCTCCAGCCACCCCGTGCAAATCGAGGGAGCGAATTTTCTGAACTTGCTGATCGTGGACGATGACCGCACCATCCGCGAAGCCTGCTGCGAGGTCGCGCAATCACTCGGATTCAACACCCACGTGGCGGAATCCACCGAACATGCATACCGGCTGCTCGACAGCTCGAGTGCAGACGCCGTGCTGCTGGACTTGCGGCCGGGTGCGGGCGGCCTCGAAGCGTTGCACACGATCAAGAAGCATCGCGCGGACGCACTGGTGATCGTCGTGACCGGGTACGGCACGGTGAAGTCGGCGGTACAGGCCATGAAAGACGGCGCGTACGACTACGTCACCAAGCCCTTCAGCATGGAAGAACTGCGTTTGCTGCTGGAACGGGTGGGAGGACATCTGCGGCTGAAGACGGAGAACCGGGTGCTGCGGGAAACGATCAAATCGCGGCAGGGGTTCGGCAACCTCATCGGGCGCGCGCCGGAGATGGAGAAGCTCTACCGCATCATCGGCAAGGCTGGACAGAGCACGCATCCGGTGCTGATTCTGGGCGAAAGCGGCACGGGCAAGGAACTGGTCGCGAAGTCGATTCACTTCTCTGGCGTCTTCCGCAACAAGCCGTTCATTCCTGTCGACTGCGGATCGCTGGTGCCGACGCTGATCGAAAGCGAACTCTTCGGACATGTGCGCGGCGCCTTCACGGGGGCGACAAATCCCAAGGAAGGACTGCTGGCCATTGCCGAAGGGGGCACGGTATTTCTGGACGAGATCGGCGAGTTGCCGACCGACTTGCAGGCGAAGTTGTTGCGGGCGATCCAGGAGAAGGAGATTCGTCCGGTGGGGAGCGTGAAGCGGGTTCCCATCGATGTGCGGATTCTGGCCGCGACCAATCGCAACCTGGAACGGGCGGTGGCCGAGGGCACGTTTCGCCGCGATCTTTTTTTCCGGCTGAACGTGCTCACGCTGCGGATTCCACCTCTGCGCGAGCGCAGTCAGGATATCCCCCTGCTGGTGGCTCACATTCTCGAGCGGATTGGACGCGACGCCGGAATCGAGAAGACGGTTGCGGACGAGGCACTCAAGGCGCTGCTGAATTACGACTGGCCTGGCAATGTGCGCGAACTGGAAAACTCACTGGAGCGGGCGTGCGCGCTCGCCAGCGCAAACGAAATCCAGGTACGTGATCTTCCCACCCAGATCTACGGCGCTCCCGCCGACTTAATGGTGATGAACCCGCCGAATCGTAGCATCGTGCCAATGGCGGAGCTAGAGAAACAGACCATTCTCGCCGCGCTGTCGCAGGTGAACGGAGACAAGATGCAGGCGGCGCGACTGCTGGGCATTGGCAAGACCACGCTGTACCGGAAGCTGAAAGAGTACGCGTCCCAAACTGAGTTATAGAGCCACGCCGGAGTTCCAGAACGGGAGACTCAGCGGACGCTCGCCCGCATAACTCATTTATTTTCAGGCGAAAACAATTGGCCCGGGAGTTGCGAAGGATGCTGCATGATCCTTCTTGTGACATCGAGCGAGCGGGCACTCGAATGCTCTGCGGCGCTGAGTAGGGCTACAGGCGAGGAAATCCTGGTGGCGGAAAGCCTGGTGCGGGCCACCACACTTTTGCGGGTGGAATGTTACCTGGCCGTGGTGCTCGATCAGAACCTGCTGGAAGCCAGTCCGCATGAAGCCGTAACCACGTTCGAGCACCTGGGCAGCGCCATCCCCGTACACGTCAATTTCGGGATCAGCGGAGTGGGGCGTCTGGTGCGGGACGTCCGGGCGGCGGTGCAGCGCCGGCAGCACGAAGAAGTGGGGGCGCGGCAGGCAGCGATCGGCAAGTTGTACGGCGAACTGAATGGCACGGTCACGGCGCTGCTGCTGTCCACTGAACTGGCCCTGGAATCCCGCGGCCTGCCGGTGGCGGCGGCTGAAAAGCTGCAGGTGGTGCACGAACTAGTGCAGAGGCTCCGGAAGCAATTGGGAAGCGCAGACCCTACGGACGAAGGCAACCCGAGGGCCGTGGGGGCCTGAGCCGCAGCGGCAAACCGCTGCGCCATCCCAGGGCACTGGTTTCTCGTAACCCGGACCTTACGGCAAATCCGTCAGGCCATGGGCTGATACAAATCGCTTTCGCGACGGCTCTAAGTAACTCGCTCCTGTCTCGGGGGCGGCAACGTCTTGCCGATAAATTCCTGATGAACCAGGAAAGGGATCATGGGATTGTTCCAACAATTGCTTTCGTCTGATTTCATGCCTCACGGTTTCTGCTACTTATGGGATCCACGGATCGTGTGGCTGCACGTCATTTCAGACGGCCTGATCGCACTTTCTTATTACTGTATTCCCGTTGTCCTCATTTATTTCATTCGTAAGAATCGTGATCTCCCCTTCAACCGAATTTTCTGGATGTTCGGAACTTTTATTCTGGCTTGTGGCACAACCCACCTGATGGAAGTTTGGGACGTCTGGCACAGCAGCTATCTGGTAGCGGGCGTGATTAAGGCCGTCACGGCAACCATTTCTGTGATCACGGTGGCAATGCTCGTACAGTTAGCTCCGAAGATCATTTCGCTGCCCGAGCGGATGCATCTGCGGGAGGTGAATGGCAGGCTGGAGCGGGAAATCGCCGAGCGCAAGCGGGCCGAACAGGCATTAAAGGAAAGCCTAACCACCAGCGAGATTGCTCTCAGAGAACTGGCCAATCAAAAATTTGCTCTCGATGAACACGCCATCGTGGCGGTAACCGACATCCAGGGCACGATTACCTATGTGAACGAGAAATTCTGCGCCATCAGCCAATATTCCAAGGAGGAACTGATTGGCCAGAACCATCGCATTCTCAATTCCGGCTATCATTCGAAGGAGTTTTTCCAGCAGATGTACCACACCATCGCGAATGGCCAGGTATGGCGCGGCGAGATGCGAAACCGCGCCAAGGATGGTTCGATGTACTGGCTGGAGGCCACCATCGTTCCCTTCGCTGGTACGGATGGTAAACCTCGGCAATACGTTGCTATCCGTGCCGATATCACCGAACGCAAGCGGGCGGAAGAGAAAATCCGGAAACTCAATGACGAACTCGAACGCAGGGTCGAAGAACTGGCCCGTTCCAATGCGGAGCTCGAGCAATTCGCTTATATCGCGTCACACGATCTACAGGAGCCGCTGCGCATGGTGGCGGCCTATACGCAATTGATCGCCGAACGCTATCGCGGCCGGCTCGATGAGAATGCCGACAAATTCATCGGCTACGCAAGCGAGGGAGCGCTGCGCATGCAGTCCTTGATCCAGGATCTGCTGACTTTCTCGCGAGTAGGGCGGCATGGCTGCGCGCGCGTCGATTGCGACGCAGTAATGGAAGAGATCCTGCTGAGTCTGAGGCCAGCGATCGAGGAGAGCGGTGCAGCGGTCACGCATGGGCCGCTGCCTGCGTTGTGGGCGGACCGATCACAGATGACCCAGGTATTGCAGAATCTGATCGGAAACGCGATCAAGTTCAGCGGGACAGAACCGCCGGCGATTTCCGTGCAGGCCGAGAAAACCGGCGATCACTGGTTGTTCAGCGTGAGCGATAACGGGATCGGCATTGCGCCGGAACATGCACAAAGCATTTTTGTTGTTTTTCAACGTCTGCACACTCGGACCGAATACCCGGGCAACGGAATTGGACTGGCCATCTGTAAGAAGATTGTCGAGCGCCGCGGCGGTAGGATCTGGGTCGAGTCGCAGGCCGGTCGTGGCTCTACTTTCAAGTTCACGATGCCCTGCGATGACCCGGCCAAAGAGGAGTTGTGCGGCGCGGAAGAAACACACACACGACTCTCGTAGTGTCTAACCCATGTGGTTCCCCTTTTTGAACCACTGGCCCCGCGTTGCATACCCAATTGATTTACAAATCTCTGCCCAAACTATTCGCAAGGCGGCGCGTGGGTTGCGTTCTTGGGGAAAGGAACGGAGGTTTGTGATGGAGAACAGAACGACGGTATTTTACGTGGACGACAATCCCAAATCCAGCCGATTGCTTACCAGTGTTCTTGAGGAATGCGGGTTCCGAGTAATCACGAAAAATGACCCCATCGAGGCGCTCGCGCAGTGCATGAAGACTGATTTTGACCTGGCTCTTCTTGACTACGAAATGCCTGTGATGTCGGGCTCAAAGTTGGCCCAGGAGATCAAGTTCCTGGTCCCGGATGTTCCTGTGGTGCTGATCTCGGGCCGCACCACCCTGCCGTCTTCGGAACTGGCATTTGTGGATGCTCACTTCGGGTTTGGTACCGTCCTGGACGATCTCTTGTGGACAATGCGGATTCTGGTGCGACCGAAACTGGTGAGGCTATCGGCCCCCCGCGCACAGTCGCGCGAAATGACGCAGTGGGCAGACTCGACGTGAAAATAAGTTGCGTGAAAGCGCAATCTGCCGGGACGGGCGAGTCGCCCGTCCCCACACGGCCGCAAGAAAACTCTTCCCTCAGCCTGCCCCTCGACCCTAAACTTAAGGCAGGCAGGACGAGGGTATTTCCCGCCCCTCGAATCCCGGGGGTTCTGTGCGCGTACTGGTCACGGCTGACACGTTCAGCGGAGTTTGGACACACGCGCGCGAACTGGTTTCGGGCCTGGTGACCCACGGGGCACAAGTCACGCTCGTCAGCTTTGGAGAAATTCCTCTTCCTCATCAGACCGCCTGGATGGACTCGCTGCATGGGCTGGAATATCATCCCACCGCGTTTCGTCTCGACTGGATGCAGGAAGGCGAGCAGGACTTTAACGCGGCCCAGGATTATCTGTGCGCCATCATTCGCGACACGCGCCCTGATTTTCTGCATTTGAATCAATTGAGTTTTGGAGCGCTGCCGGTGCCTACACCACGAGTGGTGGTGGCACACGGCGATGTGATCACGTGGTGGTTGGCCATCCACGGGCACGAACCCGCCGCCTCGGCATGGCTGAAGTGGTATCGCGCGACCATGGTCGCGGGCCTGAAGCGCGCCGAGGCCGTGGTCACCACTTCGCGCTGGATGGACCAGATGCTGCGCGTTGCCTACGGCGGCGATTTCGAGGGGTACATTATTCCGTCCGGACGCAATCCCATCTATTTCAATCCGTTTGTGGCCAAAGAAGAGTCGGTGCTGGCGATCGGGCGTTTGTGGGATACGGGAAAGCAGGTGGCGTTGCTGACCCAGCACGGGCACGGCCTGCCGGTGTGCATCGTGGGGGCGGACAATCCGATTCCGGCGCCGCCCGTGCCGATCCGGGCCGACGTGCGCGTCTCCACCGGCGAACACGAGATTTCGGTGAAGGGAGCGCAAACCGAATCGCAACTGCGATCGCTCTTCAGCAAGTCGACGATTTTTGCGGCAACTTCGCGCTACGAACCTACGGGACTGGCGTCGATCGAAGCCGCCTTCTCGCGCTGCGCACTGGTCGCGAACGACACCGAAGTGTATCGCGAAATGTGGGGCGACGCGGCCCTGTACTTCGAACGCAATGACGGCGAGAGCCTCAGTGAAGTGCTCGCTCAACTGGACGCGGACCGCGACCTGGTCCGTCTCTACGGGACGCGGGCCTACAATCGGGCGCGCGAGCGCTTCACGGCGAGGCGGATGGTGGACGACTATCTGCGGCTGTACCGGCGCGTGCGGACGCCGAAAGTGGCGGTGGCGTAAGTTGTTCCAGGTGTAGAGACGGGGTTTGCCCCGTCTGCGGAGACTCGGCAACCGGAGTCTCTACGGGCCCTTCAAACTCCCCCGGGACGGAGGACCAATGTCAACATCCAGCATTAACCCCGGCTTATTCGAACCTTCACACCCCTCCAACCGGCGCCTGCTTTATGCCATCGCGGTTGCGTCAGTGCTGGCGATCGGTCCCTTCATAATTTGGCCCGCGCTGTCCGCGCGTTTGCTCGCCACCAATTTCCTGCCGCATCAGTTTTGCCATTTGAGGAACCCAGGGCTGATCTGGACCCATGTGGTCGCCGATTCTCTTATCGGGATCGCATATTTTGCCATCTCGGTTACGCTGGCGTACCTGATTTACAAGGCGCGGCGCGACATTCCCTTTCACTGGATGTTTCTGGCGTTCGGGCTTTTCATCAATGCGTGCGGCGCCACTCACTTCATGGAGGTGGTCACGATCTGGATACCGGTATACGTCTTCTCGGCGGCGCTAAAGGTATTCACTGCCTCGGCTTCCATTACCACAGCGATCGTGCTTCCTCTTACCGTTCCGCGCATCCTTACGCTGGTGCAACAGGAGAAAATATCCCAACAAGTGACGGCCAAGCTGCGCGCCAGCGAAGAAAGAAAAGAAGCGCTGCTGCGGGAAGTTCATCATCGAGTGAAGAATAACCTGGCGGTGATCTGCAGCCTTTTCTACCTGCAGTCGATGCATAGCAAGGACACGGAAACTGTCGAGATTTTTCAAGACATGGAAAATCGCGTTCATTCGATGGCCCTGGTACACGAGAGCTTGTACGGCTCCGAGAATCTGGCGCGCATCGACTTTGCCGAGTACGCGCGTACCCTGGCAAAAGACATCCTGTCATCGCATGAGAGTCCTGGGGGTCCGGTGCACTTGAAAAGCGAACTGGAGCCGGTGATAATGAGCGCAGATATGGCCGTCCCGTGCGGCCTGATACTCAACGAGTTGATCTCGAATGCGTTTAAGCACGGCTTCAGGGAAGGTGCAGGCGGCGAGATCAAGCTGAGCCTGCGCAGCGGGCCGGAGGGCAAGTGCAGCCTTTCCGTGGAGGACAACGGAGTAGGCATTCCTGCCAATCTGGACGTCAATACAAGCAAGTCGCTGGGATTGAGGCTAGTGGGGTCCTTGACCCGGCAGATTCGCGGTTCGTTCGACCTGGTCAGAATCGAACCGGGAACCTCAGCCTGTTTACATTTCACGGTGGACCATTATGCGCCCTGACCCTATTTCACCTGGGCCTCGTGTTCTGATCGTGGAGGACGAGACACTGGTTGCCGAAGAACTTCGAGAGCGGCTGTCACGCTTCGGTTATTCCGTGATTGCCGCAGTGGACACTGCCGACGAGGGAATTGCCATCGCCACTCGGGAACACCCGGATCTGGTTTTGATGGACATTCGCTTGAGGGGCGAAAAAGACGGCGTGCAGGCCGCCCAGGAGATCCGCCAGCAAGTGGACGTGCCGATTGTCTTTGTGACCGCCTATTCCGACCGGCGGACCGTGGAACGGGCCAGCCAGACTGAGCACGACGCCTACGTTCTGAAGCCTTTCCACAGACGCGAACTGCAGTCGACCATTGAAGTGGCGATGCAGCGGCATGCCATCCGGGCGCAGCAGAGGAAACAATAGCCGGGCTGGGATTCAGGAAAAGTTGATTTGCACGCCTGCTCTTGTTTTGGGTGATAGTGCATTTCAACGAAGTTTTCCTCATTCAGGCCCACCGAACCTCCGCTCCTGCTGCCTTGGGACACTCCAGAAACTGTCACAAACCCGCGATTTCCATTGGCATGCTGCCGCTAGGATGCGGCTATGAGACGCGCAAAACACATTCCTTTCCTGCCTTTCTTGCTGGCTTCGCTCCTGGTAGCATCGGGTGCGCTGGCGCAAGCAGCACAAGAGCGACAAACTGAAACGGAAAGAGAGCCTGCCCGCAACATTGCGATCTCAGCGGCTCGGAGTCCCTATATCCAGAATGCTGAGGCCGATAGCATTTTCCCTGATGCCGACAGTGGCAGCACCCTCGCCCAATTATCCCGAAGCAGACCGAGTCGGCCGTTTCCATCACGCCGGGGATACCCTCGAGGAGGCTACCAATCGCCGTGGATGGATCATGGCAACGCTGGCCACGCCGTGATCGGCGCCGTAATCGGCTTCGGATTGGGAGCGGCAGTTGGAGCGAAGGCCAATACCAGCCCCTATCCGGGAACGACCGCTCGCGCGGTCGTTCTCTTCGGCAGCTTCGGTGCTCTGATCGGCGCGGCGGTTGGCGCGGCCCATGGCGGGCCTTATCCGTTTGCACATCACCGGCGAAGTCATCCGCCATTGTGGCGCAAAGGTATGGATGAGGAACCCGATCTGAGCGCTGATTGCAGCGGTTCTTATTCCATCGGTTTTCATCCCGAGGGCAGGCCCGCGGAGTAAACCGCCGCGACGAGGCATGTCACAGGGGCCACTCGACGAGGATCTGTGGGCGGCCGCGTGCTATACTTTTTAGGCATCTTTTCCTGTCAGATTCAGCCTGTCAGTATCAGTAAACGGAGGACAGTATCGACAAACGCTTTATCCGCATGAACGAGCGCATCCGGGCGCGCGAAGTACGCGTGATCGGCGACGAAGGGGAACAGATCGGCGTGATGCCTCCCTTCGAGGCGCTCAAGTTGGCCCGCGAAAGAAACCTCGACCTGGTGGAGATTTCCCCGACCGCGCAACCTCCGGTTTGCCGCATCATGGACTACGGGAAATTTCTGTACCAGAACGAAAAGCGCGAGCGCGAAGCGAAGAAAAAGCAGAAGACCATAACGGTCAAGGAAGTGAAGTTTCGTATCAACGTGGATGATCACGACTACGAAACCAAAAAGAATCATGTGCTGCGTTTTCTCGACGAAGGAGACAAGGTGAAAGCGACCATCTTCTTCCGGGGACGGGAAATGACGCGGCAAAGCCTGGGCCGCCAGATTCTGGAGCGTCTGATCAAGGACGTCGACCAGAAGGGTCTGGTGGAATTCCGTCCGCGGCAGGAAGGCAACACGCTGCACCTGATTCTGGCGCCGGCGAAGAAGGAAGGCGGGGCGAAAGAAAAAGCGCCCGCCCGGCCGAAGCCGCCCGCACCTCCCGCGTCGCAAGGTGGAGCACAGACAGCGTAGATCCAGTCGTCAGTTATCAGTTGTCAGTCATCAGTAAAATCTGGTGCTACGGTCAATTCGGGCTGCGAAACCCTGATGACGTACTGAGAACTGAGAACTGAGAACTGATTTTTATGCCAAAACTAAAAACGCACAAAGGCGCTGCCAAGCGCTTCAAGAAAACCGGGACGGGAAAGATCAAGCGGCACAAAGCGTTTCTCCGCCATATCCTGACCTCGAAGGCCAAGAAGCGCAAAAAGAAGCTGGGGGATTCCGTGCTGGTAAGTGACGCGGATTTCAAGAAAGTAAAGCGGATGATCCCTTACTAACCGTGTGGCGCGGGCATTCTTGCCCGCGTCGGTGGAACGACGGGCGCTCTCGCCCGTCCTTAGCCAAGTCTGCGGAGTGAAACATGCCGCAGCGGCGCGTGAAGAGGCTGGGCTTCAGAAATCCCTTGGGGTAGAAGCCTCCTTACCTCCAGCCGCCATTCAAAATAAAGCCGAAATAAAAAAGGAGAACAGCAATGCCTCGTGTAAAACGCGGAACCAAACGCCGCGCCAAGCGCAAAAAAATACTTGAACGCGCCAGTGGATATTTCCTAACTAAGTCCAAACTTTACCGTTCGGCGAAGGAAGCCGTCGAACGCGGACTGAAGTTTGCCTACTCCGGCCGCAAGCAGAAGAAGCGCCAGTACCGGTCGATCTGGATCGTGCGCATCGGCGCTGCCGCCCGCTTGAACGGACTGAACTACAACCAGTTCATCAGCGGACTGAAGAAAGCCGGCGTGGAACTGGACCGCAAGATCCTGGCGGATTTGGCGGTGAACGATGCTGCCGGATTCGCGAGTCTGGTGGAGCAGGCGAAGAAGGCGCACGCAGCGGCGTAGAATCGGCTGTCAGCTCTCAGTCGTCAGCTATCAGTTGTAACAACATCGTGTCATCCTGAGTGAAGCGGAAAGATTCGCGAAGCGAATCGTTCTGCGGAGTCGAAGAACCCCTACGACCGCACGCATTTTCGGACGAGTAGGGGTCCTTCGCTTCGCTCAGGATGACAATTATTAAATGGTATTGCTCCAACGATGCCGTACACCGTCCCCAAATTGACCGACTTCTCCGCCGCGGCGCTGGACAGCGCAGCGCGCGAACTTCTGTCTGCGTTGGAGCAGGAATCGGCGGCGGTTGGGTCCGAGAACGACTGGAAGACATTTCGTGATCGCTGGATGGCGCGCAAGAGCGGCGTCCTCACTCAACTCAATGATCTGTGGCTGAAAGCCGCACCCGGACCGAGCAAGCGCGGCGTTGGACAGCGCGTCAACGACATCAAGGGCCGGATCGAAGAGGCCGTCGGACGCGCAAACGAGCGCTCGCGCACATTATCCATTGCACAGGCTATCGTCGCGACTAGGCAGCCGACCATCGACCTAGCTAGAAAGTTCGTTGAAGCTGATCCGAGCCTGTCAAATGAAGAGGCGCTTAAAAAGGCCGAACCAGTCGACATCACCCTCCCCGGCATTCGCCGACCCATCGGAGCGGAGCATCCTGTCATCAAGACGATGAACGAGATCATCGCTGTCTTCCGCAATCTGGGTTACTCGGTCGAGGAAGGACCGGAGATTGAAACGGATTACTACAACTTCGAGGCGCTGAACTTTCCGCCCAACCATCCCGCGCGCGACACGCAGGACACGCTGTTCATTGCCGGACAGGAATCGAAGCCGCTGCGCGACCGCCTGCTTCTGCGCACGCATACCTCGCCGGTCCAGATTCGTACCATGCAGAAGATGAAGCCGCCGGTGCGCGTCGTGTGTCCAGGTAAGGTTCACCGCAACGATGCGGCCGACGCGACGCACTCGCCCATCTTTCACCAAGTCGAAGGCTTGGCAGTTGATACCAATATCACGTTCTGCGATCTGAAGGGCACGCTTGACCACGCCATGAAGGCGTTGTTCGGATCAAGCGTGAAGACGCGGTTCTATCCATCGTTCTTCCCGTTTACCGAGCCCAGCGCCGACGTGCAGATCAGTTGCATTTTCTGCGATGGCAAGGGCACGCGCGACGGCGCTCCGTGCCGCAACTGCAAGGCCAGCGGGTGGATTGAACTGCTTGGCTGCGGCATGGTCGATCCCAATGTGTACGGCTTCGTGGATTACGATGCGACGAAAGTTTCAGGATTCGCATTCGGCATGGGCGTGGAACGGATCGCGATTCTGAAGTACGGCGTGGATGATATTCAGCTTTTCTTCCAGGGCGATGTGCGGTTTCTGGAGCAGTTTGGGTAGGAGCTGCTCGCTATTCGTCGTTGGCTGTTCGCTCGCTTACATGGCGAACAGCGAGTAGCGAACAGCGAACGACGGGTATGAAAATTAGCCCTCATTGGCTGCGCGATTTCGTTGACCTCCCGGTCGACTACGCTCGTCTTGCGGATGAACTTACGCTTGCGGGCATCGCCGTCGAGGGCATCTCCGGCGAAGGCGACAACACCGTCTTCGAGATGGAGATCACGACCAACCGTCCCGATGCCATGAATCACTACGGCGTGGCGCGCGAGGCCTCGGCGCTTTACAATCTGCCGCTCAAGCCGATTGAGCCGAAGCTGCCGCCTCCGCAGGGCAAGTCCGACGTCACCATCGACATTCAGGAGCCGGAGCTGTGTCCGCGCTTCACGGCGCGCGAAATTCGCGGCGCTGCCATCAAGCCTTCGCCAGCGAACATTGCCAGTCGCCTGCAGTTGCTTGACCAGCGGCCCATCAGCAACGCGGTGGACGCTACTAACTACGTTTTGTGGGAGAGTGGCAAGCCGACGCACGTATTTGATCTCGATCTGCTCGAAGGGCGCAGGCTGGTCATTCGCCGCGCTGTGGACGGCGAAACTCTCAAGACTCTGGATGGCGTGGGGCGTAAGCTCTCGACCGAAGACCTCGTCGTGGCCGACGCGAAGAAGCCGGTGGGCCTCGCCGGCGTGATGGGCGGCTTCGACACCATGATCACCGAGCGCACAAAGAACATCCTGATCGAATCCGCGTGGTGGGACCCGGTCACGGTGCGCCGTATGTCGAAGCGGCACGGCATTCACACCGACGCGTCGCATCGCTTTGAGCGCGGTGCCGATTTCGAATCGACCATCGCTTCGACCAACCGGGTCTCCGAACTGATTCTCGCCTCCGGCGGCGGCACGCTGGTCGGCGACGTAATTGACGTGATCGCGCGCAAGCTTGACCTGGCGCCGGTGGTGCTCGACTTGCGGGAAGTACAACGAATTCTCGGCGAAAAACTCAGCGCGCTTGAAATCAACCGCATCCTTACTCGTCTCGGGTTCACGATGCTTCCGGGAGAAGATACTTACCTGGTCCACATCCCGAGCTGGCGGCTCGACTGCGAGCGTGAAATCGACATCATCGAAGAACTGGCGCGGCTGCACGGCTATGACAAGTTTCCGAACACGCTGCCCGCCTACAGTGGCGAAGTTCGAGATCTGCCCGACGCGCACAAAGACGCGCGGCTGCGCTCAACGCTCCTGGCGCTCGGTTACAACGAAACTATTTCACTGACCTTCATATCGAAGGAAGATGCGCGCGGCTTTTCGTCCGCCGCCGAGCTCGACCTCGCCAATCCGCTGAGCGACGAGGCTTCGGTGATGCGCACTTCGATGGTTCCCAGCATGCTCAATATGCTGGCATACAACCTGAATCGTGGCAGCGACAATGTTCGACTTTTCGAATCTGGAAAAGCATTTGAAGCGCCGGGCATAAATTCGATGCCGCTGGAACTGAAGCGCATCTCGATCGGCGCGACCGGCAGCGCGGTAGAAGCCGGAGTTCATCAGGCAGCGCGTCCGCTGACATTCTTCGACTTGAAGGGCGACGTCGAAGACCTGCTCGCTGCTTTCAGCCATTGGACGCTCTACTACGATGCCCAGACCGCTGATTACTATCATCCCGGACGCTCGGCTCGCGCCGTCATGGATGGCGCTACCGTCGCCCAGTTTGGTCAGATTCATCCCGATGTGGCCGCGGCCCGCAAACTGCGCCAGAATGTTTTTGTGGCCGAAATCTATCTCGACCGGCTCTACCAGCACGATCTGCGCCAGGTGCGTTATGAAGCGCTGCCGCGCTTCCCTGCCGTCGAGCGCGACTTCTCCTTTGTGTTCAATGAAGGCGTGGAATTCGAGAAGATCCACCAGAGCGTCCAGGGATTGGGCATCACCGAGTTGCGCAGTTTTGTCCCGGCAGAAATTTTCCGCGGCGAAAAAGTTGGCGCGGGCAAGTACTCGATCCTGATGCGCGCCAAGCTCCAGTCCAGCGAGCGGACGCTGCGCGACGACGAGGTGGCGCAATGGTCGGGACAGATCACAAAAACGCTCGAGGCGCTTGGCGGCGTGCAGAGGGCGTAGCCGCTGGAGACAATCCTGAGACAACTTGTTCGCTTTTTTGTGACACAATTTCCGGAGCGGCGGCGTGTCCAAGAAAACCTTTCTATGGCCTTTGTTATCGAATTCGACGCCAGGAACAACATCTTGCGTGCGCGTCTAGAAGGCCGGGTGACAGACGCCATTCTGTTGGATGCCTACACAATCATGGCAAGATATGCGGTGTCCCATTCAGGGTGTCGCGGCATTGCCGACATCTCGGGGGTGACAGAGTTTGATGTTTCCATCTCGGCAGTCAGACAACTGGCAAAGGCTCCGCCTGCAATCCCGGCGCCGTACATGCGGGTCTTTGTTGCTCCGCAAGCTCATGTGTACGGGATGGCGCGCATGTTTCAGGTGCTTGGTGAAGAGACCCGCCCCAATTTGCATATAGTTCGCACCCTAGACGAGGCCTATCGCCTGCTCCAGGTGGAAGCACCGGAGTTTGGCCCGGTAAGCTGACCGTCGGGCGCGCAGCGCTAAGTTGTCGAGGATTCTTTGTTCCGCTCTGCACTATCTGCCGGCTGGTTTCAGAACTGCCGTATTGCGCTCGTCGGAAGCAATGATGCGGTAGAACCTTTTCAGCTCGTCCATTTTGCTGACGGGAACGCTCAGTTCCTTGATCTCCATAGTGCGGGTGTAGTGCAAGGTTTGGCCGCTGGCTTCGGTCTTGCTGTGATAGCTGCCAAAGCTGTAGTCCACGTCGGTCGGAGGCGGTAACTCGTCCACTTCATAGCCCGATGGCAGGGCAATATCGAAAGTATCGGTGTCGCGCAGCGGGCCTTCGAATTCGAGCGGAAACTTTCTCGACTCCTTGGTCTCCAGGATCCCCGACGACTTGCTTCCCAACACTCGTGGCCGCACCAGCAGTAGATTACCCGCGAGTTTTGCGTAGTTGTCGGACCGGAACGTATAGTTGAAACCGAAGGGCCGGTCCGTTTCTTCCATGTTGATCAGGCTCGCTTTCAGAATTTGGAAACCAGGAAGCGATCCTGCCAAGAGGCTCTCGATCGATTTTATGCGATCCGCTTCTTTCGTTAGGGTACGCAACCGCCATCGTTCTGACGCAGCGCGATCTCCGAGACGCAGTTCTTCGACATCGCCCTTCAATATCCCATTGGCCTCGAGCGTCAACTTGCCCACGCGCTGGATACTGTTCATTGCCGACGGCTGTTGCGGCAACTCCACTAATTCGCCGCCATCCGCCGTTACCAACAGGCCATAATTCGCCTGCAGGTATCCCCCGATCTGCCCGAAGGGGGTTATCTCGTTGGTCGGGTCGAAGAATAGAATCCTTCCCAGCTTGGGATGCTGCATGACGGCAATCAGCGAGGGGCCCTTTACGTCATCCGGCAACTTGATGGCAAGAATGACATGGTCAAATGCGTCGTGAGCCGGCATCTCACCCGTTACCACGCCGCGGCGCGAATTGATCACTACGTGGTAAGAGTCCACACCAATCTGGCGCAGCATGGTACGCATCAGGGTCGCCTTGTCCTTACAATCCCCATAGCGGTGCAAGAAAACATCTGGAGCGGCGTGGGGTTGAAAACCGCCAATACCGAGCGAAATAGCAACGTATCGAATGTCGTGCTGCAGGAACCCGGCGATGGCTTGCATCTTGGCCAGGGTTGTCGTCTTCTCCACGGCTAAGGCGTTCACCTCTTGTTTGATGGGTTCGGAGGCGTCCATCCGCGTGCTAATCAGATTCTCGTACCAACTCCCCATACCATCCCAGCTTGCCAATTCGTTCTTTCGCGACGTTCCGCCCGACGGGAAGAACGACACGATCATCTGACCTGCCAATCCTTCCCAAGGCGGCATGTCAGGCTCCGACCGGATCCCTTTCACATCGCTGACCGTCCATTGCAGCACATTGCCACTTCCCTCGGCCGGCTTCACTTCCTCATGCGCAAGCCAGGAAGCCATAAAGACCCAGCCCAGAGGAAGCTGCAGCGAATAATGGCTCTCCCGCACTGGATCAGTGCGCTGGAAGTCCCAGATGTCCTGCAAGAAGAAAGGTTGCTCTTCCGCCTCATATTCGTAGCCAACGATGTTTCCGGGGTCAGGCGCAGGAATACGCAGCAATCTGTACTTTGTGTCCTCGATCAAGTAGCCGCCCTCGGCGGGTGCGGCCACATCGATCGCGTCCTTCTCTTTAACCTCGTAGTCCTTGCCTTGCGCTGGGATGCACCAACCATGCAAATTGCTGATTTTGCGGGTTGGATTGAAATAGACACCTACCGTGCCGTGCTCCCGACCCTCGGGCCTCAAGATCTTGTAGGCCTCGCGTACATGCTTTCTGATCTTGTCCTGCGACAAGACAGTGACGTTGATTTCGGAATACAGCAACACCGCGTCGGTCTTCTCGTCATAGGAAGGCAGCGTGGCCCCGACTAAAGCGTGCATCCATGCAGGAGCGTCCCCGCTGGCTGACGCCTGCGGTACCATGGCCACAACACAGACGGTGATACAGAACACAACCAGTAGGGCTCGCCGATGCCAGCGAATCCCTGCCTGCCGTGACGAGGAGCAATTGCCGACCTGCGCTCGGCTTGCAGGGCCGCGGGCGGTCGTCCCTACGCAAGTGGGGCATGGCGAGCCTGAATCCGGTCTCGTTACTCGCTTAGTTACCCGCATGGATTTCCCCGGGCTGCAGGACAACCTGCTCCGCATCGCCTGTTCTCACTACCTGAAAAAAGTTCCGCAACGCCGCGTAGTACTTCAGGTCCAGCATCATAAGGTCGACGGTTAACTTCCTCGTCAAGCGCAGCGCTCCCGGGTTCTGTTCCACCTTCAAGAGGTAGCGAACGACGTGTGCATCCTTATCCTGCGCTGTGGGCACACTGCTTACTTGCCAGCCCGGTGGAAGCTCGATGGCCACGTCATCCACCTTCTCGTGCGGATACTCGAAATAGACGGGGTGCACCCGGTTGGCATGTTCGAAGATCCCTTTCTCCGCGGCGGTGAAGATCGCTGCAGGAATCACCACCCGCTTGCCAGCACCCGAAGCCCAACCCGGAATCTTCAGGTTGAACTCCTCGACCAGCGGCGTTTCCGAACTGGTCCAGTCCGGTTGATTGGTTAGTTCCGCCTCGGTCCCTGCCTCGATTTGTGACTTCAGCTGTTCTTCCAGATATTTCTTGCGCTCCACTTCGTCCGCGTGTCGCTCTTCCAACCGCTGGTACATCGCTTCCAGTCCGGTGTAGGTGACGGTCAGCTTTCCTTCTAGATCACCCGTGTCGGAGAGCTTCAGTTTTCCCACGCGTTCGATGTGCGACTCCGAGGGTTCGGGGAGCGTGGTCTGAATCCATGATCCACCGTCCTTATCCAGCCGTAGGCCGGGAACTCCAGTTTCCGCCCATTCCAGCAACCCAAACGGGGTGAAGGCCCTCCGGGATCAAAATAAACATCTTTTCCATTCAGCTTGACGAGCACAACGTTGGAATCCAATTTCGAGCTTTGCCTGGTGACCGGGGTGAAGAAATATTCCCGACGGCCCGAAACCCAGCATCCGTAGGCTTCAAAACCCGCCGCTCGAGCCAAGCCAAGGAACAACCAGGTCAGCTGGACGCCGTCGCCATAGCCTCGCTTCCAGATATCCTCTACGTTCTGCTCCACCTTCTCCTTTGCGCGCTTCTCTTCTTGCTCGGTCTTCCGGACTTCGAATGACGTGTTCCGAATCTGTTGCACTCGGTCATAGATCTTGCGCAGTTTCGCGTCCTGCGAGTCGTTCGGCGAGACAATCTGCGCCACCGCCTGCTCCATGGCCTTCCTCTTGCCAACAAAGCTTTCCAGTTGCCCATTGCGCTGTTTCCCAAAGTGCTTCCAGAAACTTGCCTGATCGGTCTCGACCATGCCCTCCTGATAGATAAAATCCACTCGCGCTTTCAGTTCGTTCTCAGGTGGCATGAAGTCTTCTGTCTGGAACGCCGGTATGTTGTTCGCTTCCATGCGGACGGTTCGGTCGGGCCCTTGCTTTGGAACCGCGCCAGGAGGCAGACCCTGCCAACTCCAGCGTAGCGAATACCCCCCGTAGTAGCTGTCAGTAAAGGGTTTCAGAGAGAATTGGGCTTTTTTCGTGAACAGCTCATTGCTCAGAATCCAATGGGAATCACTGATCGTATATTCATGCGAATCAAGGGTGTAGGCATACTCGATGATGCCCCCGACATGCACGTCCGGGAGAGTAAAAGTCTTCGCCAGATACTTCAACTCCCTCCCCTCGACCTTTCCCCTGATCAGATACTTCTCAAAAACTTTGACGTCGGAGTTGACGATCGAGCCGTCTGGCCTGATGGTCCGGGCCCTTACGTTCACTACCTCCTGGCCCTCTTTGAAGAATGGGATCTCGACGTCAGCGTACTTCCGCCCCTCTTCGGTCAGGATCTTGATGCGAAAGTAATTGTCTTCGTGCGGAGTTTGGATATTGTCATCCCGGTCCACCTGCCGGTACAGGATGATGGCAGGCGCTCCCGGCGCTAATGGCTCGCTGGTCATCTTGAGTTCGTCGGGTGAAACCGGCTGAAAGCCCACGCCCGCCTTAGCCTGCGGCGCTGCCAACATCCAGACCGCAAGAGCGACTACAACCCACTTGGCCGACCAGAATATAGTCATCGTCATTTCTCCTAAGGAATAATGAAGAGTCAACCGAGGTGTTGAAAAACAGGATTCACTGCAGGCGGGAACCAATAACTCCAAGGGGACGGGTAGCGCTCTGCGCGGCGGCGGCAATTCCGCCTCCTCCGAATTCTGTGCCCCTCGATCCAGAATCCGGTAACTGAATTCGACGCTGAGTATAGTCAGAAAGAAGCGCCCGTCAAGGATGGAAATCACAGGTGTCCCCACCTCCTGCGATAAAGGCGCAAGGAGCGGGCCACTGCAAGAAATCCGGCTGCGCGGAAAGAACTCCCTGACGCCTCTGATGCGGTGGAGAAATGCAGGGGTCCTTCGACTTCGCTCAGGATGACTGTGGTGCGATGGGGCGTTGAAAACTGAGAACTGAGAACTGGTCCTACAGTTCGTACTTCTTCATCAGGTGGCGGAACGAGCGGTAGGAGATACCTAGGACGTCGGCGGCCCGGACCTGCACTCCGTGGGTTTGTTCCAGGGCGGACTGCAGCAGAGAGCGCTCGATCTGCGCAACATAGTTCTCCATGTTCACGCCCTCGGGCAGGACCGCGCCCGCGGGCATACTGGCGGTTTCGGCGCCGGCGGCCACGGCTCGGGCCTTGGGACGTTCGGCCGGCAACTCGACGCGCAGCTCGCTCGAAGTTTCGAGCGCCACGGCGCGTTCGATGGTGTTCTCCAGTTGGCGGACGTTGCCCGGCCAGTCGTAGCCGATCAGAGCTTCCAGCGAGTGGGCGGCGATGCCGTGAATGCTCTTCCCGGCTCCGGGGGCATATTTCTTGAGGAAGTGATTGGCCAGGAGTGGTACATCGTCGCGACGCTCGCGCAGGCCAGGGACGCGAATGGGAATCACGTTCAGACGATAGTAGAGGTCCTCGCGGAAGGTACCGTCGGTGACCTGACGATCGAGATCGCGGTTGGTGGCGGCGATGACGCGGACATCCACCGGAATTTCGCTGGTGCCGCCTACCGGACGCACCGTGCGCTCCTGCAGCACGCGCAGCAACTTGACCTGCATGGGCATGGTCATCTCGCCAATCTCGTCCAGAAAAATCGTGCCTTGGTCGGCGACTTCGAACAGCCCGCGGCGGTTCTGGTTGGCTCCGGTGAAAGCGCCCTTGACGTAACCGAAGAGTTCGCTTTCGAGCAGCGTTTCCGGAAAGGCGCCGCAGTTGACCGAGACAAAAGCTTCGGCAGCCCGGGGCGAACAGGTATGCACGGCGCGGGCTACGAGTTCTTTGCCGGTTCCACTTTCGCCGAAGACCAGAATCGTGCTGCTGGTGGTAGCTACGGTGCGGATGGTCTGCTTCAGCTTTTCCAGGGACGGACTGACGCCGATGAGGTTGTCGAGCGAGTTGCGCGTGGCCGCGTCGCGGCGCAGGGCAAAGTTCTGACGGCTGAGTGAAACTCTGGTGAGAGCACGGGCGATGGCGAGTTTGACTTCATCGACCAGTCCGGGACTCTTGCGGATGTAATCGGTCGCGCCTCCGGCCTTGACGGCCTCGACGGCGGCTTCGTAGTCGTCGACTGCGGTCATCAGTATGACGGCGGAGTCGGGAGAGATCTGGTGGGCGTGGCGCAGGACTTCGACGCCGTCGACTCTGGGCATCTTGATGTCCGTAACGATTACGTCGAACAGGGCGCTGTCGATTTTGCGCTTGGCTGCCTCGCCTCCGGTCACGGTTTCGACTTTATGGCCGTCGCGGCGCAGGGCGATGTCGAGCAATTCGCAGATCGAGCGTTCGTCATCGACGACCAAAATGTTACCCACGGGATGCTCCTCCCGCGGCCAGCGCGGCTCGGGCAGATTCTGATGCGGAGGTTGTTCCGCTGGCGGCGTCCTGCTCCAGACGCCGCAGACGGACCACGAAGCTGGTACCCTTGCCGACCTCGGAACGCGCCCAGACCTTGCCCTCATGCGCCTGGACGATCTGGTACACGATGGCGAGGCCCAGTCCGGTGCCGCCTTCGAAGTTCGACTGGAAGGGCTCGAATATCTTTTCCGTCTGCTGCGGCTTGATGCCGGGACCGGTGTCGGAAAAGCTCATCTCCCAGTCGGGGCCGCGCTCGGCGAGGGCGACGGTGAGAGTTCCCGATTGATCTTTCATGGCGCGGAGAGCGTTTTCGCAGAAGTTCCAGAACACCTGTTTGAGCTTGTCGCCATCGGCCAGCACCCAGGCTTCGGATTTCGGGAAGTTGCGCTTGAGTTCGATGCCCGTGTTCTCGGCGGCGAGGCGGTGCTGGAGCAGGGTGAGCGTGTCTTCAAGCAACGGAACCAGATTCACGCGCTCGAATTTATATTGTTTGCCCCGCGAGTAAGCCAGAAAGTCGGTGATGATGTTATTGAGGCGGTCGGACTCGCGGGTCACAATCTGCAGAAGATGGCGCTCTTCCGCATTCAAGGAGGGCGCATCCGACAACATGCTGACCGAACCGGCGATCGAGGTCAGGGGATTGCGGATTTCATGAGCGATGGCAGCGGCCAGGCGGCCGACGGCGGCCAGGCGATCCTGCATGCGCACTTCGCGTTCCAGGCGGCGGATCTCCGTGAGGTCGTCAAAGGAATAAACAAAGCCCAGGTCTTCCGGCACGCTGACGTTGAGGGCGGACACCAAAACACGAAACGTCTTGCGGAAGCCGTTGGCGGCGAGGTAGCGGACTTCGGCATCGGCGCGGGCCACGCCGAAGTGGGGCAAGGGGTCCTGAAAAATCTCGGCTACGGAGCGTCCGCGCAACTCGGCTTCAGAGATTCCGAGCAGTTGCTGGGCGGCGCGATTGACCAGGGTGATGCGGCCGTCCATCCCGGTGGTGATGACGCCACCACTCATGGATTGCACGATGTTTTCGTGCAGGGCCTGCAGATTCTGGAGCGCCCCGCTCGTATCCTTCAGTTGCACATCCGCCTGGCGGAGTTTGTTCATCAGCAGACCCGCCAGGTAAGCGATGGCAAAGTAGGCAAACAGGTTGACGAAGATCACTACCTGCAATGCCTCGAGCTTGGGATGGGAGTTCGCATACGAGGGAATGACGCCGTAATAATCGAGTTCGAGGATAGTTCCGAAGAGGATGAAAGCCACGGCGGCGCTGAGATATCCCCAGGATCGAGGCAGGAGCATGCAGGCGACAATGATGACCAGGGGGTAGAGAAAATTCAGCGAACTGTCGATGTTTCCGGTGACATGGACGACCAGGGTGACCATGGCCAGATCGGCGAGCACCTGAAGAATGGCCTGCAGGCGGTGTTCGCTCCAGACCGATACCAGAAAAAGGAAGAACAGGGATAGCACGAACCAGAGCACCATCCCGATGAGGAAGGGCAGGAGGGGCTGCGGGCCGGGAGTGAGGCGGATGACGGCGAGTTCGATGGCGAGCAGAACCAGCAGGATCAGAATGCGAACCTTGACCAGCCAGGTCAGCCAGTTGCGCTCATCGGAGATGAAGGGCATGAAAGTCAGTCATTGGTCGGTGGTGGACGGCACCCGCCCCTTGCGATAATCCGCAAGGAGCGGGCCACCCGCGACGTTTTTCTATCCTGCCAGTTTCGAGATCATCGAGAACAGCGGCATGTACAGCGAAATGACGATGCCGCCGATGCTGATGCCGAGCATGCCGATGATGATGGGTTCCAGCATGGCCAGCATGTCCTTGGTGGCGGCGTCGACTTCGTCTTCGTAGAAGTCAGCGATCTTCTGCAGCATGGAATCCATGGCACCGGTAGCTTCACCGACACCGATCATCTGGGTGACCATGTTGGGGAAGACGCCGCACTCGCGGAGAGGATCCACGATGGTACGGCCTTCTTCGATCGCCTTGCGCACTTTCATCAGGGCTTCTTCGAGGACGGCGTTGCCCGAGGTGCGGGCGGTAATGGCCAGGCCTTCGAGAATGGGAACGCCGGAGGTAATGAGCGTGCCCAGGGTCCGGGTGAAGCGGGCGACTGCGATCTTGCGCAGCAGCAAGCCGATGATGGGCATCTTGAGCAGCATGGCGTCGAATAAGTAGCGCCCTCGCGGGTGCTTGCGAATCGACTTGATGCCGAAGACCGTGCCGGCGAAACCTCCGAGAATCACCCACCAGAAGGTACCAATGAAGGCGCTGAGACCGATAACGATTTTGGTCGGCAGCGGCAGGGCGACTCCCAATCCGACAAACATGTTGGCGAAGATCGGGACCACCCACTTGAGCAATGCGCCTACGATCAGGCCAGCAAGGGAGACGACGGCCACGGGGTAAATCAACGCCGACTTGATGGCGGAACGCAGCTTGACCGCCTTTTCGACGTAGATGGCGAGGCGCTGCAAGATGATGTCGAGGATACCGCCGGTCTCGCCCGCCTCGATCATGTTGGTGGTCAGGTCGTCAAAGATGTTGGGATACTGGCGCATGGCATTGGCCAGCGTGGCGCCACCTTCGACGGTGGTCCGCACTCCGAGCAGCGTTTTCTGGAAGCTGGGATTCTCCTGGTTGGCGCCGAGAATTTCCAGGCACTGGACCAGCGGCAGACCGGCGTCGATCATGACGGAGAACTGGCGGAAGAAGACCGCGACGTCCTTGACCTTGACCTTGCCGCTGCCAAAAGTGGGCAGGGAGAATTCCTTGCCCTTCTCCCGGATGGAGCCGGGCGTAATGCGTTCCTTGCGGAGCTGGGAGGCGAGCCCGTCCTTAGTGGAGGCTACGCGCTCTCCCTGAACTTTCTCGCCCGAAGCGTTCTTTCCCGAAAACGTAAAAACTGGCATGTTGCATTCTCCTTCTTCGTATTCCGTCAGCGTGGTTTGCCGATCCTACTGGCGCCGCACTCCTGGTTGTCTCTTCGTTCGTTTCTCCGTTCGTTCTTTTCTGGTCTTGCGGCCCGGTGTGCTACCGGGCATATTTCGATGTCATCGCTTGCCGTGCACCGCTCCCTTGGCCATCGGAGCCGGACCGCCCCGGTTCACCATGACGGCGCCGCGCGCGATCATTTCCTGCAGTTCGTCCTGATTGCTGGAGCGGGTCAGCGCCATTTCCAGTGTGATTTGCTTCAGGAAATAGGCGTTGGCGAGCGCCTGGTTGAACGTCTGCATGCCGAACTTCTCCTGGCCGGACTGCATGGAGGAGTAGATCTGGTGAATCTTGTCTTCACGGATCAGGTTGCGCACGGCCGCGTTGGGCACCAGGATTTCCATGCACATGGCGCGTCCCCTGCCGTCGCTGGTGGGCAGCAGGCTTTGACACATGATGCCTTCGAGCACCAGCGAAAGCTGGGCGCGGATCTGCGATTGCTGGTGCGACGGGAACACGTCGATGATGCGGTTGATGGTGGAGGACGCGGAGTTGGTGTGCAGCGTCCCAAAGGTCAAGTGGCCGGTTTCCGCGATGCGCAGCGCCGACTCGATGGTTTCGAGGTCGCGCATTTCGCCGATGAGCACGACGTCCGGGTCTTCACGGAGGGCGGCGCGCAGGGCGTCGCTGAAACTTTTGGTGTCGGAGTGCAGTTCGCGCTGATTGACCACACAGTTCTTGTTCATGTGCACGAACTCGATGGGGTCTTCGATGGTCAGGATGTGTTCGTGGCGTTCGGTATTGATCTTGTCGATCATGGCGGCCAGGGTGGTGGACTTGCCGGAACCGGTCGGCCCCGTGACCAGTACCAGACCGCGCGGCTTGTCGCACATCTTGCTGACCACCGGAGGCAGGCCCAACTGGCTGAACGATTTGATCTCAAAAGGAATCAGACGGAAGACGCAAGCCGTCGCGCCGCGCTGGTTGAAGATATTGGAACGGAAGCGAGCCAGGCCTTTCAAGCCGAAGGAGAAATCCAGTTCGAGACTTTCTTCGAAACGGTGCTTCTGGGAATCGGTCATCACGCTGTAGGCCAGTTGCTTGGTCTCAGCCGGGGTCAACTGGGGCAGGTCGAGGGGCACCAGATGTCCGTGCACGCGGATTTGGGGCGGAGAGTTGGTGGTGATGTGGAGGTCGCTGCCATTCATCTCCAGCATGCGGCGGAGCAGATCGCTGAGTGAGAGAGCCATAGTTTTCTATCTTTCCTTCTGCCGTTATTAGTGGATCGTCTCGCGAGCCACTTCTTCGAGCGTGGTCCAGCCTTGTGCGACTTTGATCAGCCCGCTGCGCCGGAGGGTGATCATGCCGCGTTCAATCGCCTTCTTCTTGAGTTCAAGCGCGGAAGCGCCCACCAGAACCAGTTCCTTGATTTCATCGTCGACTTCCATCACCTCGTACAATCCGGTTCGGCCTTTGTAACCGGTCTTGTTGCAGGTGGCACAGCCTTTACCCTTCATGACCTGCACGGTCTTGGCCTCTTCGGGGGTATAACCTTCGTCGATCAGAGCCTGCACCGGCATTTCGACGGGCTCGGAGCAGTCTTTGCAGATTCGCCGGATGAGGCGCTGAGCGCAGATCAGATGGACCGAAGTCGCCACCAGGAAGGGCTCGATGCCCATGTTCATGAGACGGGTGATGGTTTCCGGAGCGCCGTTGGTGTGCAGGGTGGACAACACGAGGTGGCCGGTGAGTGCGGCCTTGATGGCGATTTCTGCGGTTTCGAAGTCACGGATTTCGCCGACCAGGATGATGTTGGGGTCCTGGCGGAGGAAGGCGCGCAGGGCAGCCGCAAAGTTCAGGCCGATCTGTTCCTTCATCTGCACCTGGTTCACGCCCCCCAGTTGGAACTCAACCGGATCTTCGGCGGTCATGATGTTGGTATCGGGCTGGTTGAGCTGCGAGATGGAGGAATACAGAGTGTTGGTCTTGCCCGAGCCGGTCGGGCCGGTGACCAGCACCATGCCGTAGGGCTTGAGGATGGCTTTCTGGAACTTATCGAGCGACTCCTGCTCGAAGCCGAGCTTGGTCATGTCGAGCCGCAGGTTTTCTTTGTCGAGCAAGCGAAGCACGATCTTCTCGCCCCAGAGTGTGGGCAGAGTGGAGACGCGGAAATCGAGTTGCTTTTTCTTTCCTCCAATTTGCATTTTCAGCATGATGCGGCCGTCTTGCGGCAGGCGCTTTTCGCTGATGTCGAGCTTGGCCATGATCTTGAGGCGCGAAGTGATGGCATCCTTCAATTTCAGGGGCGGATTCATGATCAACTGCAGAACGCCGTCAATACGGAAGCGGACGCGGAACTCCTTTTCGTAGGGTTCCATGTGAATGTCACTGGCGCCGCGCTTCACCGCGTCGGTGAGCACCAGGTTCACGAGCTTGACGATGGGGGCTTCGTCGGCGGCTTTCTCCAGTTCCTTGAGTTCCAGTTCCTGCTCTTCGGCCTGCACCTCGACATCGGTGCTTTCACCGGCGTCGTTCATGGACTGCATGACCTGCTCGAGCTCGGCTTCCTTGGAAACGCCGTAGGCCTTTTCGATACCTTCGAGGATGGAGCTTTCCGAGGCTACGACGGGCTCGATGTTGAAGCCAGTCATGAACTTGATATCGTCCATGGCAAAGACGTTGGTGGGATCGACCATGGCGATGGTGAGCGAGGCGCCGACGCGGCTCAGGGGCAAAATCTGATAGCGTTTCGCGGTTTCGTAGGGAATGAGCTTGACGACGGCAGGATCGATTTCAAAATACGAAAGATTGATGGCGGGTACGCCGTACTGGCGCGAGAGGAAGTTGGTGACATCCTCATCCGAGAGGAATCCCAACTTCACCAGCGCGGAGGCAAGCCGGGTGTGAGAATCCTTCTGGAGCTTGGTCGCCTGTTCCAACTGCTCTGGGGTAATGACCTTTTCTTTGACGAGCAGGTCGCCCAGCCGCTGAGACATATCTCTCCTGTATTCCGGCGAAATCCGGGGTCAATGCGAAGCCGCTGATTTCCGGGGGGATCAGCGAGTAGGCATTCGCACTGACACAAATTGTCAACCCAAGAGGCATTCCGAAAAAGTAACTTAGGTACCTGTACTTTGCGGGAAGTGATGGATATGCCCGGATTTGATGGGATTTCTGCGCGAAAATCCCGGTGTGACGAAGATCACAATCGGCGGACCATGTTCTTTGGTGCGGGGATTTGGGGCGGCTGCCGAGCTTTGCTAGGCTTGGACGGCCCGGGGGCGGTTGTCCCTACGCGAGCAGACTAGAATGGGAGCTCTTGTTTCCAACCTGCGCGCACCATGAAGGAAACCCCACACGACGCGATCCGCGCTTACTACCGGACGTTGTTCTCTGCCTGGGGCCGCCAACACTGGTGGCCGGCGCAATCGCGCTTTCAAGTGATTGTCGGGGCTTACTTAACCCAGAACACGGCGTGGACGAACGTGGAAAAGGCGCTGGCCAACCTGCGCCGGGCACGGCTTTTGACGATCAAGGGAATTCGGCGCACGCCTCGGGCTGAGCTGGAGCGCCGGATACGGCCGTCGGGTTATTTCCGGCAGAAGGCGCAGCGCCTGAAAACGTTTGTCCGCTTTCTCGATGAACGTTATGGCGGGTCACTGGCCCGCATGTTCGCGCGGCCAACGGCGGAGCTCCGCGGCGCGTTGCTCGCTCTCAATGGTGTGGGACCGGAGACTGCGGACTCGATTCTCCTGTACGCCGGCAATCATCCGGTCTTTGTGGTGGACGCTTACACGCGGCGCATTCTGGAACGGCACGAGATTATTTCCAGCACGCCTGCGTATGACGAGATTCGACAACTGTTCGAGGAGGCGCTGGGCAAGGTGCCCGAGGCAGAGAGCTTTTCACCGCCGAGACGCCGAGGACGCCGAGAGAATTCGAGGTCAAATGCGAAACCGAGTGGGGTTTCGCATCGTCCTTCCGCCGTCAGTGAAGGCGCGCGCGCTCCCGTGGTCCAGGTATTCAACGAAATGCACGGGCTGATTGTGGGAGTGGGCAAGAATTATTGCCTAAAGTCACAACCGCAGTGTGAGCAGTGTCCTTTGCAGAAATTTCTTCCCCGGGCAAAGTGAGACGGCGGGAGTTCTCCATGAAATGGCAAGTTCTTGTTTTAGCTGCCTCCGTCGTTTGTATGGGATTTGGCTCGGGCAGTGAAGGGCCACCGCTGCGTGAGGCGGCACGGGGATGTGGGCTGCTGATCGGCACCGCAGTGAGACCGGCTCAACTCTCCGAGGCGGCTTACGCGTCCACGCTGGCGCGCGAGTTCAACATGGTGGGACCGGAAGATGCGCTTAAGTGGGAGGTGGTGCATCCGGAGCGCGCGTCTTTCGATTTTTCGCAAGCCGACCAGATTGTGGATTTTGCGATCCGCCACGACATGAAGGTCCGCGGACACACGCTGGTGTGGCACCGGCAGAATCCAAAATGGCTGACAGAAGGGAAATACACCTCCGGCGAGCTGGCCGAAATTCTTGAGAGACACATTAAGACTGTAGTTGGACATTACCGGGGCAAGATCTTCGCGTGGGACGTAGTGAATGAGGCCTTCGACGAATTGCGTCCGGGAACACTGCGCAGCACGATCTGGCGGGACCAGCCGGGAATCGGCATGGCGGGAAATGGCAACTCTTACATTGAGCGTTGCTTCCACTGGGCACATGAAGCCGATCCGCAAGCTCTGCTGTTTTACAACGAGGCCGAGGCGGAAACCGTGAATCCCAAGTCGGACGCAATCTATGCCATGGTGCGCGATTTCCGGCAGCGCGGCGTTCCCATCGATGGCGTGGGATTCCAGATGCACATTGCGAATCTGCACGCCGATGTCGCGTCCATCTCCGCCAATATCGAGCGCTTTACGGTGCTGGGATTGCAGGTCCACATCACCGAGATGGACGTGGCTGTGCCGGTGGATGCTGACGGCAATGCCCGTGCTGAGGATCTGCAACGGCAGGCGGACATCTACCGTCAGATCGCTGCCGATTGTCTTTCTCACCGCGGTTGCACAGCGATCCAGACCTGGGGTTTCACGGACAAGTATTCGTGGATCGGGTCGCACTCGAAGCAGAAGCAGGGCGCGGCCTTGCTGTTCGACCGGACTTATCAGGCCAAACCGGCCTACGCGGTGCTGCGGAAAGTGCTGGAGGCGGGGCAGCGTTAGCCGAGTTGGACAGCCGAGGGCGGCTGTCCCTACGCGATCAGACCTTCGCCGCCCTATAATGTGACCAACCCTTGGCCCAACCGGATCCAATTCGTGACGAAACCAAGACCTCCGGACGCCGGAAGGCGGTGATTGCGCTTGGGATCGGCGCTTTTCTCCTGCTTGCAGCCCTGGTGTTGCAGGCCTCGTTCAACCTGAAGTTCATTAGCCCGGACAGCAATCAGGAGCTTCTGTTTTTTGCGGGACTGAGCGGGCTGATTTTCCTTGCCTTCGTGGCGCTGACCATCGTTCTCGGGCGCAACCTGCTGAAGCTATACGCCGAACGGCGGCAAGGCGTGGCTGGTTCCAAGTTCCGCACGCGATTGGTGGTGGTCAGCCTGCTGCTTTCGTTCTTACCCGTGATTGCCATGTTCTGGTTCTCATATGGGCTGATGAACCGCTCGATCGACAAGTGGTTTTCGCAACCGGTCGAAGAAGTGCGCGCGGATACGGCAGCGATGTCGGCGCTGCTCTATGACTACGCGGGCCAGAATGCGACGTCGGAAGCGCAAGCGATCGCACAAACGGACGAATTCCAACGAGCTTTCGCCAGCGGGAATTTTTCTGCCGCCAATGATGAACTTCAGGAACACATTCCGACGCTGCAGGGCGGATTCGTTCTGGCCATGGCACATGGCAGCGTGGCCGCCAGCCTGAACCCTCCAGCGCAGTGGGCCGACATGAAGGACCACTTCCCGGTGCAGGCGGCACTGCGCGGTGAGCATCCTCATTTTCAGTGGGGCCGGACGGACTACCTGGTTGCAGCAGTGCCGCTTCATGACGGAGTTGTGGTCGTTGCTATGCCGCTGCCGCCAAAGTTTGCCCAAACGGCCAAGCAGATTCAGGACAGCCAACGTCGCTACATTGAACTGGCCGCCAAACGGAAGCTGTTTCGGCGGACCTATATCGGATTTCTGCTGCTGCTGACGGTGGTAGTGCTGTTCGCCTCAACCTGGCTGGCACTTTTGCTTTCTAAGTTGGTTAATCGTCCGGTGGCAGCGTTGGCGGCGGGCACGGAGGCGATTTCCAAGGGGCAGTTGGATTATCGCGTCGATATCCGCGCGACGGATGAACTGGCCGAACTGGTGCAGTCTTTCAACAGCATGGCGGAACAGCTGGAATCGAGCCGGCGGCAGATCGAAGCCTCGAGTCGCGATGTGGGTGCCGCGAACGAGGCGCTCGAAAGTCGCCGGCGATACATCGAAACGGTTCTCGAGAGTCTTCCCACGGGGGTGATTTCGATTGATGCGGCGCGCCGGGTGACACTGGCGAACGCCGCGTTCTCCCGAATGTTCTACCTGGACCGGAGCGAGTTTGTGAGCCCGGCGACGCTGGTGAACCTGCCGCTGCGGGAGGTGGTGCCCGCCGATGTGCTCGCGGACCTGGAACCGCTGCTGCGCCGGGCAGATCGTATGGGAATCACGGCCGCCAACATGGAACTGGCCCTGCCGCGAGCGCTGCTGAATGTCGCGGTCACCGTCTCTGCGCTGAGCGAAGGACTGGGATACGTGCTGGTGTTCGAAGACCTGTCAGACCTGTTGCGGGCGCAGAAACAGGCAGCATGGCGCGAAGTGGCTCGGCGGGTGGCGCATGAGATCAAGAACCCGTTGACCCCGATTGCGCTTTCCGCTGAGCGCATCCATCGGCATCTGACGCGGGGAACGGCTCCCGATGCCGCGTCGCTGGAGGTGATCCGCACTTGCTCAGAAACCATCGGGAACGCGGTCGAAAGCGTGCGCACACTGGTGGACGAATTCTCGGCGCTGGCGCGTTTCCCCGCGTCTCGCCCGCAACCCGCCAGCTTGAATCAACTGGTGGAGGGTGCCCTGCTCTTGTTCAATGGCCGACTGGAGGGCATTCGTGTACGCACGGAACTGGCGCACGATCTGCCGGAAGTGATGGCCGATCCGGAGGCGATCAAGCGCGCGATCTCCAATCTGGTGGACAACGCCGCCGAGGCCATGCAGGACGCAATTCTGAAAGAGATCACGATTTCGACTTCGCTGGTGGCGAGCCACGATGCTGTCGAACTGGTAGTCTCGGACACTGGGCAGGGAGTTTCGCGCGACGTGAAAGAACGGCTGTTCCTGCCGTACTTCTCGACCAAGCAACGGGGCACGGGGCTGGGACTGGCCATCGTGAGCAGAATTGTGGAAGACCATCGCGGTTCGATCCGGGTGGAAGAGAACAAACCGTTCGGGAGCCGGTTTGTGGTCGAACTGCCGGTGGCTGCTGAAACGGTTAGCGCGCCGGCGGCGAGCTAGTAAGCTGGCTGGGTAGAGACGGAGTTTGCCCCGTCTCAGTCCGCAGCGGAGACGCGGCAAGCCGCGTCTCTCGGGAGATTTGTCAGAATTCAACACCATGGCACACATCCTCATCGTCGATGATGAATCCAGTATCCGCGAATCCCTGCGGGGCATCCTTGAGGACGAGGGATACAAGACCAGCGTCAGCCCGAGCGGGGAAGACTGTCTGGAATTGTTGCGCAAGAGCACCTTCGACCTGATTCTGCTGGATGTGTGGCTGACCCGGATCGATGGGCTGGAGGTGCTGGAGAAGATCCGCGAGATGGAGGATCCGCCCGAGGTCATCATGATTTCGGGCCATGGGACGATCGAGACGGCGGTGCGCGCCACCAAGCTGGGCGCCTACGATTTTGCGGAAAAGCCGCTCTCGCTCGAGAAGACGCTGATCCTGGTAAAGAACGCGATCGACGCGCGGCGACTGCGCCATGAGAACCTCGATCTGCGCAAGCAACTGCAGTCGAAGAGCGTGATTGTGGGCGACAGCGTACCCATGAAGGCGCTGCGGCAGCAGATTGCTCTGATGGCGCCGACCAATGGACGGGTGCTGATCTACGGCGAATCAGGCACGGGCAAAGAGTTGGTCGCTCATGCCATCCACACGCAGAGCTTGCGCAAAGATGAAATGTTTGTGGAAGTGAACTGCGCCGCGATCCCCGAAGACCTGATCGACAGCGAATTGTTCGGGCATCGCAAGTCGTCGTTTCCGGGAGCTACGGCGGACAAAGAAGGCAAGTTTCAGAAGGCCGATGGCGGAACCCTGTTTCTGGATGAAGTCGGCGACATGAGTCTGAAGACGCAGTCGAAGGTCCTGCGCACCTTGGAGCAACAGCGCTTTAACCCGGTGGGGAGCGACGATCCGGTTACCGTGGACGTGCGGGTGATTGCTTCCACCAACAAAGACCTGGAGGAAGAAATTGCTAAGGGGAACTTCCGCGAGGATCTTTTTTACCGTCTGAACGTGATTCCGTTCGTGGTGCCGCCGCTGCGCGAACGCAAGGAAGACATCACGTTGTTTGCGCGGCATTTCTTGAAAGAATTTGCCTCGGCCTATGGCCGGCGTCCACGAGAGATCACCGATGATGCCATTGACGTGCTGATGCGGTATGCCTGGCCCGGAAACATCCGTGAACTGCGAAATGTGATCGAGCGCATCGTGATCATGAATCCCACGACCTCACGATTTGAGCGCAAGCATCTTCCGCCGCTGGTACATCGCGACGGCAGCAGGCGCGTTTCTGGTCCGGAAGGCTCGACACTGCACGAGGCGCGGGCGGCCTATGAGCGGGACTACATTCTCAAGAAGCTGGACGAGAATCATGGCAACGTCAGCCGCACCGCGGAAGTGCTGGGGCTGGAGCGCAGCCATCTGTATCGCAAGATGAAGAGTTTGGGGATTGCGGCAAAGGAGTAAACCAGGTCTCAGGTGCTAGGTATCAGGTATCAGGAAAACTGGGCGACCGATCAAAGTGTAAGGTTTTCCTGAGACCTGACACCTGACACCTGAGACCTTATCTTTTCAGCATGTGAATCTCTGTCCCGTTCTTGTGAAACTGGACTTCGTCCATCAACTGGTTGATCAGGTAAATGCCACGGCCGTGGCTGGAATAGATGTTCTCGCCGTGACAGGGGTCGGCGATCTTGGTGGGATCGAAACCGGGTCCGGGGTCACGGACCACGATCAGCATGCCGCGCTGCTCGTCGCAGGCCACGTCGCATTCGATAACTTTGGAGGGATCGCTTTTCGCTCCATGGACGATGGCATTGGCCAGGGCCTCGGTCAGCGCGAGTTCGATGTCGTCTTCGCGTCCCTCAGCGCATTTCATTTCCCGCACTATCTTCATTACGTTGCGGACGACCGGCTCTAACGCATCGTGGTCGGCAGCGAGCGTCACGCTCAGCTTGAGACCAAGCTTGTCGGCGTCGAAGTCACAGGACTGTGGCGTCTGCTTAGAGGATGGGGAAAAAGGTTCCATAATCTCCAGCCTATCCTCTAGTTGAGATGCAGGAAGGCGCTGTCAGATTTTATGGATTTGCGAGGCGAGATGCAAACATTATTGGATGGCGGCAACTTTGACAGATTACGCTGGCGGGTTACCGGGGTCAGCTGGCCGCCTAATGATATGAAACGAATAGCCGGGACTCAGTTCACGACTCCGGGTCAGGCGGGCCCCCGATGTGCTGGAGTTGACGCCGCCAATCGAGTTCTTCCACGAAGCTTCGCGAATCGCGCCATCCGGCCTTGATCTTGACGAAGAGTTCGAGAAAGACTTTGGTGCCTACCATTTTCTCGATGTCGAGGCGGGCTGCGGTACCGATTTTCTTCAGCATTTGGCCGCCTTTGCCGAGCAGGATGGCCTTCTGGCCGTCACGTTCGCAATAGATCACGGCGGCAATTCGCGTCAGCCTTGGACTCTCTTCAAACTGCTCGATCAGGACGGAGACGGCGTGCGGCACCTCTTCATGGGTGTGCATGAGAACGTGCTCGCGGATCAACTCCGCAGCCATGAATCGCACGGGCTGGTCAGTGATCTGGTCTTCGGGAAAATAGCGTGGGCCATTGGGCAGGGCCTTCAGGACGCAGGCCAGTAATTCATCGAGGCCCTTCTTCTTTAGAGCAGAGATGGGGACGATCTCCTTGAACTCGTGCAGGGTCTGGAACTGCGCGATTAGCGGGAGCAGTTTGCTTTTGTCGGCAAGGAGATCAATTTTGTTGAGCAACAGAAAGACTGGAGTACCCGCCTTTGTTGCCAGGTCGAGGACAAAGCTGTCTTCGCGATCCCACTTCTTCTTGGCATCGACAATCATCAGAATCAGTTCGCAGCCTTCGAGCGCTTCGCGCACCTCGGACATCATCTTGCGTCCGAGCGAGGAGCCGGACTGGTGAACTCCGGGCGTGTCGATGAGAACGACTTGCCCGGCCTCGCGTCCTTTCTGCTTGGGGATATTGATGATTCCTAGAATCCGGTTGCGCGTGGTTTGGGGCTTCGGTGAAATGATGGCCAGCTTCTCGCCGACCAGTGCATTCAGCAGCGTACTCTTGCCGGCGTTGGGGCGGCCGAGAATGCAGACGAACCCGGAGTGGAAGGACATGAGGATAGGCTACTAGCTTCTGCCTGCTGGCTGCCAGCGGACATCTCGGAGCATCATCGAATGACATGGATGCGAATGCCGAGTTTCAGATGTTTCCACGCTCGGTCCGCCGTGTAAACGGGGGCGCGCAGGGCAAGTCCGAGAGCCAGACATGCCCGGTCTCCGAGCGACAAACCGAGCGCGCGGGTTTGGACGACAAGGTCTCCGGCAGTCTTGGCCTGCTCGGCGGTGAAAGCGGCCGCCTCATCAACGACTCCATTGGCGGCGGCCCAAGCGTCTTCCGGAGTAAAGCCCCGTTGCACGAGTTTTCCGTGCACTTCGGCCAGATTGACCGTGCTGGCCGTAGCCGCGCTCATGATCTCAGGCGTCAATTTCTCCCCGCCGGGCTCGCCGTTAAGGACGGCCATCAGGGCCGATGCATCCAGCACAACCCTACTCACGATTGGCGGCCTCGCGCCGTTCGGCAATCAGTTCGTCAACCAAGGGGGTACCGGGCTTGACGTATTTCCGGACCAGCCGTTGAGCACGCTCAATTCTGCGCCTCATCGTCGTAATCCGCAGTTCGTCGTCTTCCATGCGCAAAATCACTTCGTCTCCGGCCTTGATCCCCAGTGCTTTGCGATAGGAGGCGGGTATCACCACACGGCCGTTTTCGTTGATCCGCGTCCGGGTTTCGGTATCCATTGTCACACCCCCAACGAGATGACATTATTATACTATAATGTCAGTCCATAAATATACTGACACACTGTGGATATAGTGACAATGTAATTCGAGCCCGTGTCCGTCACGGACCATCGAGAGCCCGTCGTGCCTTGGAATAGTCTCCGTGCTGCTCCCCCAATTGCTGGCCAGCGTTCCGATTGCCTAGAACACCGCGAAGAGCAGGAACAACTTGCTTCCGGGAACGCCCGCGCTCCAGGCGCAGAGCGCGCTCAGCGTCGGAGCTACTGCGGACGACGTTACTCCTGCCGACCACATGATTGCCTTGGCCATCGGGCTGGCTTTCTGCTTGGGGACGTTGATGGTGCCAAGAATGCGGTTGCGCGTGGTTTGCGGCTTCGGCGAAATGATGGTCAGCTTCTCGCCAACCAGCGCATTCAGCAGCGTGCTCTTGCCGCGTTGGGGCGGCCGAGAATGCAGACGAATCCGGAGTGGAAGGACATGAGGATAGGCTACTAGCTTCTGCCTGCTGGCTGCCAGCTTCTCATATCAACTGCATCTGTTTGGGCGTGGCGGTGGTCCGATGCAGTCCCACATCGGCTAGAGCCGAAGCCCGTTGCAGCCGCTGGCGGCACGGCTGAAGCCATGCCCTTCCCGTTCTCGCCCACCCTATACATCAAATCGTCGCGCGCCTTTTCTCAGGTCAACTTCATCTGCTTGGGCGCGGCCGTTGTAATCCTGACGCGCTCTACCCGGCGATCGGTGGAGTCCAGCACTTCGAACTTCAATCCTTCGTCTTCGATGACTTCGCCTTTCCTGGGAATGCGTCCGGCGAGTTCGCTGACCAGGCCGGCTATGGTGGAGGACTCGCGGCCTTCGGGTCGCATGCCGAAAAGTTCATCCAGGCGGTCCACGTCCATGTTGCCGGGGACTATGTAGGAGTGGTCGTTCTCCTGAACGACTTGCGCCTTTTCGTGCTCGTCACCAATTTCTCCTACGATTTCTTCGACCAGGTCTTCTATGGTTACCAGGCCGGCTACGCCTCCGTATTCATCTACTACTATTGCCATACGGATGTTACTGCGCTGCATCTCGCGAAGCAGATCACTCACCAGCTTGCTTTCCGGGACGAAGTAAACGTCTTTCCGCATCAGGCTGGCGACGGTGCGGGTGTGGGCCTCGGCGTCGGGGACTTGCAGGACGTCCTGGGTGTGGAGAATGCCTTTGATGTGGTGAATCGAACCTTCGTAGACGGGAATGCGCGAGAAATGCTTGCCCCGGAGCAATTCGACCACGTGCTCGACCGTGCAGTCGGCGGGGACGGCAACCATCTCCGGCCTGGGTTTCATAGCTTCGCGAACCGTCTTGCCGCTGAATTCGACAACCGACTGGATCAGGTCGCGATCGCCTTCCTGGATGATGCCTTCTTCCTGTCCGGCTTCAATCAAGGCATCTACGGCTTCGGAGGAAGTTTCCTGTTCCGCCTCGGGGTGCTCGCGGGTGAGCGCGGCAACGGATTGGCAGAACCCCAGCACCAGCGTTACCGGCAGGACCAGGTAGATGAGCACGCGTAAGAGGAGGGTCCAGTGCTGGAGCCAGCGTCCCTGGGTTCTGGAAAAGAAGACGAAGGGGAGCAGGCGGTTAAAAAGGATGATGATCAGCACCAGGCTGAGCGTGGCTTCGAGGACTTCGGAGATGCTCCAGGCGCGGTCGCGAAACACGGTGAAGCCTACGATCATGGCGATGGCGGCGGTGACCAGTTGGGTGAGGATGGCCATGGAGAGCGCGGCTCGCTCGCGGGTGACTCCCAGGTGCGGCTCGACGAGTTGCTCGAAGGCGTCGATGTTGTCCTGGAAGTCGCGGGAGAGGAATTTGCCAAGCTCCTGGTAGAGACGGTCTACGTAGGAGACCAGGGTCAAGAGGCCGAAGAGGAGCACGAGAGCTATGCCGACGCCGGTCATTGTTATGGGCCAGGTTTCTGGCTAGTGCTTCCTCCCAGTACGCTCGATGAGTCCAAGCGGAAGGTGGAGTTTAGCGCGCAACTGTTTTTCGCGCCTGGCCATCTGTTCATTGTCGCACTCGTGATCATAGCCGCGCAGATGCAGGATGCCGTGCAACACCAAAATCTTAACTTCCTCGGGGGGCGAATGTCCCAGGGCCCAGGCATTTTGTGCTGCGATCTCGGCGGAGATGGCGATTTCGCCGGCGAATTGTTTCTGCGCGCCGGGTTCGACGGGAAACGAGAGCACGTCGGTCGGCTTATCTTTTCCGCGGAAACGGCGGTTGAGGGACTTCATCTCGGCGCTTGAGGTTACGAGCACGTTGACCGTGCCTTTCAACCCGGCAGCGCGGCGGGCGCGGGCCACGAAGCGGTTCAGAGCCAATTCTGTCAGATCCGCGACGCGTTTTTGAAAGATGACCAAAATCCACCTTGTTTTCATCCCTACCAAGTTGTCATCCTGAGCGAAGCGAAGGACCTGCTGTGATTACGCGACAAGAACAGCAGGTCCTTCGCTTCGCTCAGGATGACAAACCAGATTTCTGTCGCGCTAATTGCGCAGGGGCGGCTCTTCGGGCGGCGTCTGCGGCGCTACCGGCTTTGGTTCGAGCAGCGATAACTGTTGTTCCGCCAGCCTGGTTTTGTGCTCGTCGTAGGCGCGAATGATTCTCTGCACCAGGTGATGACGGACCACGTCGCTTTCATCGAAGTTCACGAAGGCCAGGCCGTTTACGCCTTTCAGAATTTCGGCGGCTTCAATCAGGCCGCTGCGGCGGGCGGTGGGCAAGTCGATTTGGGTTACGTCGCCGGTTATTACCGCCTTGGAACCGAATCCCAAGCGGGTGACGAACATCTTCATCTGCTCGGAGGTGGTGTTCTGCGCCTCGTCGAGAATGACGAAGGAATCGTTCAGGGTGCGTCCGCGCATGAAGGCTATGGGCGCAATCTCGATGATGTTTTTTTCGAGATAACGCTCGACGCGCTCGGGGTCGAGCATGTCAAAGAGCGCGTCGTACAGGGGACGGAGATAGGGATCGATCTTTTCCTGCAGGGTGCCGGGGAGAAAACCGAGGCGCTCGCCGGCTTCGACGGCTGGGCGCGCCAGGATGATGCGGTTGACCTGCTTGTTCAGCAGGGCGGAGATGGCCATGGCCACGGCCAGGTAGGTCTTGCCGGTGCCGGCGGGGCCAACGGCAAACACCATGTCGTGCTGCTCGATGGCTTCCAGATAGCGGCGCTGATTGGGGCTTTTGGGCTGCACCGTCCGCCGGCCAAAAGACCGCTGGCGACCGGCTTCGGCGAGTCCGCGGAGAGTCGTGTTCGGATCGCTGACCACGACGCGCAACATGCTGCTCAGGTCGCCGTTCACGAACTGGTGGCCGGACTTCCTCAGATGCTCGTAATCGGCGAATAGCTGTTCGGCGCGGGCCACGTCGCGGGGCGCGCCTTCCAGTTCAATGCGATCGGAGCGCAAATCGATGTTGATGTTCAGGCCGTCTTCGAGCACGTGGAGATTTTCATCGCGGGTGCCGAACAGGGTCTCGATGTCAGGGGTAAGTGCAATACTTTTTTTCATTCAGGATACTGCGCCGCCTCCAGCAGCCGGACCGGGCTCACTGTTTGATTCCTGTTACCGGGATATGGCTCGCCGCCGGATTCGGGCGAACCTGCGCCGGCGTTTTTTGCACGCAAAAAACTGGATATGAAAGTGGAGCGAACCGGATTGCGCACCCCGACTACGGGGCGGTTACCAACCATTTGAGTTCAGCGTAGCGCGGGCGGACGGGGGAGTCAATGGGAAGGAAAACAACCATGCCGCGAGTTGGATGACAGAACGCCGTCGTTGAAATTCAATTGATGGAATTGGACTTAGAGGCGTATGCACGTCACAGACGGGCGGACGGAAGAATGCTAGGCTCCCGGTCATGGCCGGATACTCCATATTCGGCGAGGCGTTGGTTCTGGGACTAGCTTCCGGGCCCGCTTGCATGGCTTCGTGTGGACCCGTCGTGGTTCCTTCACTGCTGGCGGAGGGGGCGGGCATGCGACTGAACGCCCGCTATCTCTCCAGCTTTCTGGGAGCGCGCTTTGTGGGATACCTGCTGTTCGCCGCTGTGGCCTGGGGGCTCGGCGCCCTGGTATCGCTTCCGCCGGGGCCGCGCTTGCTCGTATTAGGCGTGGTCCATTTATTGCTCGCTTGTGTGCTGCTTTGGTACGCGTACTCGGTTGGGCACGCTTGCGCTCAGACGTGCTCGGGTTCAGAGTTGGTGACCATTGGCGGGCCGAGAAGACGCGGCGTGCCCGGTGCGGCGGTGCTGGGCTTCCTGACCGGATTCAGTCTCTGCCCTCCTTTTGTGGCCGCCGGTGTTAGAGCGGCTGAGTTGGGAAGCGTGGTCGCGGCACTCCTTTTCTTTGCGGTGTTTTTCGTTGGAACTTCGGTGTGGTTTGTGCCCTTTGTGAGCCTGGGCTGGGTGCGGCGCAACGAAGCCGTGACTACCGTCGCACGGATGACGATGACGCTCATCGCTGTCTATTACTTCTATCTGGGAGCGATGATGCTGATGGGGAGAAAGGTGTATGGCTACTGAGGCTCGGATCCTCGAGATGCGACGAGCCGCGCCCCGAGGCACGGGCAGATCCCTCCTGCTGACCTTGCCGGTTGCGCTCTGGTCGCTGCTCATGTTTGCGCATTCCTGGCAAGCAAACCGGGCGGCGCAGACCGCCATCATCATGACCGCAGCTTTCATGATTGTGCTGTTTTTCATGATGATGCGGACGCGGCGGACCTACCGATGGCGGCGCTGGTTCTTCGTGGCGTTGGGGCTGCTGTTTCCGGTGGGCTTCATCCACACCGTCATCGTGATGCGGGGAACGATGGGCATCCCGATTGAGGAAATGATCGCGGGCAGAACCCCATTCTGTTTCCTGCCCATCCCGCTGCTTATACTGCCGGCGGCGCTTACTAAGACGGTGGTGTTCCCGGGTTCGATCTTGCCGGGTGGAGGCATGGCAGGCGCAGGAATGGCGGCCATGGCAGGCTTGTGGCTGGCGATGACGATTGTGGTCGGCAAAGGCTGGTGCAGTTATTTGTGCTTCTTTGGCGGAATCGAAGAAGGCATGGCAGCGGTCGTGCCCCGCGCGAAGTTGAAGAAGATCGACGTGCGCTGGCGCTATGGGCCATGGGCTGTACTGCTGGCCACGTCACTGCTGTCGCTGGCCCTGTTTGATTCGGTTTACTGCATGTGGCTCTGTCCCTTCAAGGCGGTGTCGGAATACGTGGCCGCCCGCAATACGGTGGGGTTGGTGC
>CAWIOA010000003.1:0-1072936 GCA_963837665.1 uncultured Acidobacteriaceae bacterium
GTCGCCTGTGGACAGCGGCTACGCCAGGGTCCCCTCATTCTTCCTGATGGTGGCTATGCGTGGTATGCGGGCATCTGAGAGGAGGCGTCCCGACCGGAACCCGGAGTGAGAGTAATAAAAGCAGCCGCATTGGCAAGAATGTCAGCCACGATTACCAACCCATTTGGCCCATCCGCTTGAGGATAATCGCGCTGTAGTTATTCATGCGCTCGGGTCGTCGCTTCAGGGGAGCCGGCAGAATTGCAGCGAGCCGTGCCGCCTGTTGCCGCCCGATATTCCGGGCTGGGGTTTCGTCGTAGTAGCGACAAGCCGACTCTGCACCATAAATACCAGGGCCCCATTCGACCACGTTCAGGTATATCTCCAGAATGCGCTGTTTGCCGAGGACGAATTCGGCCACCGGTACCAGTGTGACCTCTACGCCCTTGCGGAGGATAGAGCGGCCCGTTCCGAAGAACAGGTTCTTTACGAGTTGCTGCGTAATGGTGGAAGCTCCGCGAGTGCGATCGCCTTCCAAATCGTCTTCGGCGGCGATTTGGATCTCATGCCAATCGAATCCATGGTGCTGATAGAAGTGCGTGTCCTCGGCGGCGATTACCGCGTGCTGAAGATCGGGCGAGATCTGGCTGAGCGGGATGAATTTGTAGCGGTCGCGATACGGCGCGTGGTGAATCCAGGCCTGCAAGCGGCGCTGGATGTGCACTGCGGTTGTCGGTGGGTCGATCCACCGGGCGGCCACAATGACCAGCGCGGCCAGCGACCAAAGAAGCACCACGCCGGTGACAAGCCATCGAATTAAGAAACGGAGGAAGCCCTTCCGAAGCGGGGTCTTGGTGTCTGTGTCCGGCATTGCAATCACATTTCAGAATAATAGCCCGGGCTGGGTTGCCGATGATGGATGACCTTGCTTAAGGGAAGTGATCGCAATTGTTCCAGTTTGAAGGGCTAACCGGAGATAATTGTCGTAAACAGATGGGATACGACTCCCACCCTTACTTCGGTGGTGCTCATCGGCATTACGCCGTTGCGTCACTTGCCAGGAGATGGCTTCCCGCCCGCTGCACCGCTAGTGCACGGGCGCAGGCTGAGGAGTCGCCTGCGGAGCCGTTGCACCCGGACTGGAGAAGTTCACCTTCGGAGCTTCGCGCGATCCGGCCGAAGCCTCGAAGTAAGCTTCGTTCGGCTTGAATCCCGCCATTCCTGCGAAGAGGTTGTTGGGGAACTGCTGCACGTAAGTGTTGTAGTCGCGCAGAGTGTCGTTGTAGCGTTTGCGCTCGACCGCAATGCGATTCTCCGTGCCCGCGAGTTCATCCTGCAGGCGCAGGAAATTCTCGTTGGACTTCAACTGAGGATAGTTCTCGACAATCACCAGCAGGCGCCCGAGCGCTCCATCAAGCTGACCGTTGGCTGCCATCTTTTCTTGCGGCGTGCCGGCGGAAAGCAGGGCAGAGCGCGCCTTCGCGATGTCGCCGAACACTGTCACTTCCTGCTGCGCGTAGCCCTTCACTGTTTCCACCAGGTTTGGGATCAGGTCGGCGCGGCGTTGCAGCACAATGTCGACTTGCGACCAGGCTGCCTTTACCGCCTCGTTCTTACTGACCAGCGTATTCCTCACGCTCACGTACTGGCCAAAAACAAGCAAGCCAATCAGCACCAGGACTGCCACTATAACGACGACCGCGATCAGCACCTTGCTCATAAGATTCTCCTGAAACAACGCACCCGCGGACTCTACAAAGAGCCCACGGCGCCCGAGTCCAGCATTCTATCAACTGCAGCAGTTACCTGCTCCAGCGCTGCCAGATATCGCGAAAAGACGTCCTGAACATCGAGCATCTTACGGTTGGACTTTCGCTCTCTCACGTCCAACACCTGCAGAATGCCCGAGGCATCAAACCCAATCTGTTTTGACAAAGCCTGCACCGCTTCTCGCTTTCCAATCGGCGCATCCTGGCCTAGCACAATCAGCGCGTGGCGAAAGAGCGTGGTGAACGACGAGACCGATCGTAGCAGCAACTCCCACAGGCGTGAGTCGCTGCCCGAGGCGAGCAGCAGGTGCTGGCGCAGCAGGGTGAGTTTTTCCCGCAGCTCGTACTCTACCTGGACGCGGTGGAGGTTCGCCGGAATCGACAGGCCCTGCAGAACGTCTTCGCCGAAAACAACGCGGTGGTGCTGTTGCATGTCGATCAGCTCAATCGTAAACACGTCGGTAGAGCGCGCGATCTCGTCACGGGTCATGAATAGAGGCGGCGGCTGCTTCTGTGCGTCCCACCATTTCACGGCAGGGGCCAGGGACCGCAAGGCCATGAATGAGCTGTCGCGAATCACACAGAACAGGTTCACATTCGAAAATTCGGGATGAAACTCTCCCGTGACCGCCGATCCAAACAGGATCACGCTCTCAAGGTTAGCTCCAGCCGCCGCTCGCAGCCGGCTGACAAAGTCGCTGATCTTTTTCTCTGGAATCATTTGCATCCTCGCTGCCTACCAACTGCTGCTCGCCCCGCCGCCACCGGAACTGCCGCCGCCGAACCCGCCAAACCCGCCACCACCGCCGAATCCGCCTCCGCTCCAGCCTCCGCCCCTGGATCCACCTCCACCGCCAAACATGCCGGAAAAAAGGATCCAGAAAAGCACGCTGCGAAGCGGCGTAAAAAGAATGATGAGTACGATGATGATCAGCAGGATGACTCCGCCGGCCGACATCCCGCTGCCCGGCTGCTCCGCCAGAGCCGGCGCCAGCTGCGGGGTCGCGAGCTGAACTCCTGCGTCCTGTGCGATAACGTCGGCAACACGCGTAGTGACCAGCAGCAGCGCCTGACCATAGTTGCCACTCCGCATGAGCGGGACGGCTTCCCGCTGGAATCCACCTACCTTCCCATCGGGCAGGATAGGCTCCAGCCCATACCCAACTTCAATCCGGGCGTGATGGTCGGCAATGGCATACAGAATCAGCACTCCGCGGTTGGTCGACTTGCTTCCGACCCCCCACTGATGGAAGAGATCGACCGCGTAGCTTTCGATATCAGCGCCATCGAGCGACCGGACGGTCACCACCGCGATCTGGCTATGCGCTTTTTCGTCGATTTGCCGGCAGATCTCGTCCATTTGTGCGATCGAGTTCTGATCCAGAACGTGGGCAAAGTCGTTTACGTAGTCGGTGGCTTTGAGCTGGGCAACCGGTTCGGCGTGGGCTGCCAGAACCAGCAGCAGCGCACTGGCCACACCTTGCCACCATTTTGCGTACGATCTCATCGGAAGCAAAATTGTACAGGACACCTGGCAATGGAAATCGATCGCGGATTGGAGACGTGTAGCGAATCGCAAAAAAGGGGTTGTAGTATCGCTACCGGAACTAACTCCTCGCTGCCGGTTTCCGGACGGAGATCACCGACGCGGTATACCGGTCTCCACGGAGCAGAGAAACGCTGTATTCGATCGCAACATCCTGGTCGTCGTAGGTGGTCTCCTTAATGATGAGAAGGGGACTGCCAGGTTCGGCCTCGAGGATGCGAGCCTCTTCCTCCCCGGCGTTCATGGCGCCGATTACCTCTTCCGCCCTCTGTAACTTGCGCCGGTAGGCGTGCTCAAAGATGTAATACAGGGATTGCTTCTCCAGATCCTGCTTGTCAATCCCCGCAAAAATGCGCGCGGGAAGGCAACTGGTGACCACCGCAACGGGTTCGCCGTTCACGAAGCGCAGCCGTCTGGCACGATACACGCGCTCACCTGGAGTGAGCTTCAGGGCTTGAGCGACCTCAAGTTCGGGCTCTTCGATTTCGATGCTTAACAGGCGAGCCGAAGGCACCAGCCCTCGACGTTTCATCTCTTCGCTGAAGCCGCGCAGTTGCTGGAAGTTCCAGGGTACGCGTCCGGAGCCAATCACCGGCCGCTTTCCTCTGGCAATCACCAGCAAACCTTCGGAACGCAGTTTCTGAAAAGCTTGCCGCACCGGCATCTTGCTGATACCCAAAGTACGGGCAATATCCCCTTCGGAACAGAAGATCTGTCCCGGCTTCAACTTGTTTTTCTTGATTAGAGTCCGCACTTGATCCACGATTTGCTCGTAGTAAGGCACAAAGCTGGTATTGTCCAGCATCAACCCCAGTTCCGCAGCCCTCAACACTCGATCATCCCTGCTCAGCGTAGCCATATTCCGACCTTGATTTTAACATAATATACAATGTAGCTATGATGGGCGCAACTGGAATCTATCACCGTACTAATCCGGCCCACAAATATCGACTTAATATACTGATTCTAAACGTAATAAAGCGTAATTAAACTCGAATATCCGGTCTCATTATTCAGGCTGTTTGAATTTAATCTTGACAACATTTATACATATCAGGTTTAAGTTGTGTCTAATCGAAGAAAGATTGGACAAGAGGAGGTTCGGTCAGCCATGACGCGGAAGAATTCCAGACAGAGACACTCGCACGGTTTGCTGCTAGCGGTGGCGGCTTTCGTCATCTTCGTTGCTTCCTGTGGCTTGTTGGTTCAAGCCCAGGTGGAATCCGGCAAGATCGTCGGGACGATCAAGGATGCTTCGGGCGCTCTGATCTCGGGTGCCTCTGTGACGGTCACTGAGACCCAGACCAACGCAGTCCGCAAAACCGTCACCGACAGCCAGGGAGAATTCGTCGCCACTGAACTGAAACCCGGCATCTACGCCGTGATGGCCGAACGGGAAGGCTTCAAGACCGCGGTGCAAACAGACTTCAAACTCGACGTCAATCAGGTAGTACGGGTGGATCTCACCCTGGTCGTCGGTTCCCACAACGAACAGGTGATGGTCACAGCCGCCGAGCCGCAGGTCGAATCGGAAACCTCGTCGATCGGGCAGGTGATCGAGGAGAGCCGTGTCCACCAGCTTCCCATCAACGGACGAAATTTCATGCAGCTGGCGTATCTAAGCCCTGGGGTCAACAAGGGGCCCGCCTCCACCGGCAGCACCGGAAATGTACAGCAAGGTGAGATTCCCGAGGACGAGCGTGGAAACGGTTCGATTCAGGTAAACGGCCTGTGGGCGACCAACAACAACTACCTCTTAAATGGATTCGACAACAACGAACAGCAGATTGGCTTCGAGCTGATCGAGCCTCCCATTGATGCCATCCTGGAGTTCAAAGTACAAACCAACAACTTCGGCGCCGATATTGGCAAGGGAGGCGCGGTGGTCAACGTGGTGACCAAGTCGGGCACCAACCGCTTCCACGGCAGCGCTTTCGAGTTTCTGCGCAATTCCTCCATGGATGCCAAGAACGCTTTCGACGATCCCAGCGCGCCCATTCCGCCCTTCAAACGCAACGAGTTCGGAGGGTCGTTCGGAGGGCCGATCATCAAGGATCGCACATTCTTTTTTGTGGACTATCAGGGACGGCGCATCCGCACCTCCGAGACGTATCTTTCTCCCGTGCCCGATCCAACAGAGGCCACTGGGAACTTTGCCGATCTCTTACCCGCAACCATCGTTGACCCGGCGACGGGCAACCAGTTTATGGGGAACGACAGCGCAAGTCCGAACGTAATTCCGGCTTGTCCGAGTCCCGTCGCCGGCGGGACGTGTCTCGACTCCGTGGCCACCCAGGTCGTCAAGCTTTTCCCGGCGCCGACATCAGGCCTCGGCAATCTGTTTCGCTACAATCCAGTCGACCGGAACAATCAGGACTCGTTCGACGTTCGTGTCGATCACCAGATCAGTTCCAAGAACAGCCTCTTCGGCGTCTTCAGTTGGGGCAATGTCGACGACAGCAAGCCGGACCCGTTTCCTGCTCCCGCTGGTGGAGGCCAATTTACCGGCAACATCAGCGACAAAGCACTGATGGCGGGGCTCAGCGATGTTCATGCGTTTTCCGCCAGCAGGATCAACGAAGTGAAGGCCGGCTACACCCGCTACCAGGTCGTTGCCCGTCCCTTCTCGGGCAACTTGCCCAATATCATGATCAGCGGCCTGAACAATCTGGGCAGCGGCGACTGGTTTCCCGAAACCCTGCGCGAGAACAATTATCAATTGCTGGATTCGTTCACCTATATTCGGGGACGCCATTCCTTTAAGTTGGGGGCCGATCTGCGCCTGCGCAGACACGGTTTTAATCAGGTCACAAATCCTAACGGGGACCTCTGGTACACCGGGCAATTCACCAACGATCCCTTGGCCGACTTTCTCATCGGTTACACGCAGCAGCTATTCCGCGACGCACAAACCGGGACCTTCGGCATGAGCTGGTGGGAGATGGGCAGCTATTTGATGGACGATTACAGGGTTTCTCCCAAGCTCACGCTTAACCTGGGCCTGCGGTATGACGTGTACACGCCGATGGTGGAAGACCACGATCGGTTGGCGAACTTCGACTTTAAGACCGGCCTGTTTGTCGCCCCAGGAGTTACGTCCGGCACGAGCCGCTCCGGTGATGTTGCCACCAATTGGAAGAATTTTTCTCCGCGCATCGGTTTCGCGTATTCCCCGGGCTCGGACAATAAAACCGCAGTGCGCGGCGGCTACGGCATTTTCTTCGATATGCAAGCCGACCAGAACGATACCGAACTGGCCTACAATCCGGCGCCCGGGGTCTACGGCAGTCAGTCCTTCACGGCATCTTTGGGACCAACTCCAGTCATGATTCTCTCCCAGGGGCCGCCTCCCATTGTTTTCTCGAACATTACCGACCCCGAGGTCAGTGGCCGTGCCAGCGCCGCCTACTTCCACAATCCCACTACATATATCGAGGAATGGAACTTGAACATCGAGCGCCAGCTCGTGAAGGACATGGTGCTCCAGGTTGGATACGTTGGGACGCGGGCCGTGCATATGACTTACTTGAGAAACCTGAACCAGGCCACAACGCCGACCTGGACCAACTTTGCCGGTCCCACTGGAAACGAAGGACGACCTTACGTCGACACCGTTCCCAACATCGCCGCCATCCGCACTGAAGGCCATGACATCAGTCTGATCAACCATGGCTTGCAAGTCCGTTTTGAAAAGCGGTCTTCCCATGGATGGAGCATGCTCAACAGTTACACCTGGCAGCACACCATTGGTCAGGCCACTGAGAGCGAGACGCCCAGCGCGGACGGTGAACCGCAGAATACTTACAACATGCGCGCCGAGCGCGGAAACGTCGCCCCCGACTTTCGTCACCAGTTTACTTCGGCGTGGTCTTACGATCTCCCGTTTGGGCCTGGAAAGCGCTTCTTCAATGGCTCGGGTCCTATGCGCTGGCTTGCTGGAGGCTGGCAGTTGAACGGCATTATTTCGCTCGACTCTGGCCAGGCGTTCACGCCCTATTTGTCGTACGATCCAACGAACACCGGCTCTGGAGGTCCGCGACCCGATCGAGTTGGCAATCCTGATGACTTCTCCAATGCGGCCGTAGGTTTCAACTCTGGCAACAACGCAATTCCGGGACCCACTCCTTACTGCGCCACGTCGACTCGCCAAAACATCAACTGTTGGTACAACCCGGCCGCCTTCGCCCTCCCCGCCATTGCCCCTGGTCAACCGACAAATCCGGCTGACTTCTACGCCACCATGTTCGGGAACGCGGGCCGCGGCAGCCTACGTGGACCGGCCTTTTACGATACCGACTTCTCCATCTTCAAAGACTTCAAATTGAAAGAGAGAGGCCAACTGGAACTGCGGGCCGAGATTTTCAACCTCTTCAATACGCCCCAGTTTGCGCTGCCCAATAACCAGGTCGACACTTCCAACGCCGGGCAGATCTTGAGTACGTTGCATGAATCCCGGCAGATCCAAGTGTCAGTAAATATTTCGTTTTAGGGGCGAACAATGCAACATCCTGCGATTTGCCGTTTAGCTACGCTGGCGATCGTGGTCCTGTTTTGTTTGTCGAGTGTCGCCCAGGATTGCTCGGGCCCCTCCATTCGTGGTTCGTTTCTTCAACCAGCACTCGGTGACGCGTGGACTTTAGAACAGTGGCGCGACGAGTTCCACTATATGAGAGAGGCCCGACTCGATCAGATGGTCATACAGTGGACTGCCGACAGTAAGGAGAAGACGACGATCTACCCCCCGGGAATCGCCGGATATACGCAGAACACGAAACATGACGTGGTCAAGCGGGCTCTTGATGCCGCCGATGCTCGCGGAGCGCAAGTGTATCTGGGCCTGCAGATCAATGACGACTGGTGGACGAACTATATCTCGGATAAGCTCTGGCTCGAGAATGAGGCCAAGGTCGCCAACGCGTTAGCCGACGACCTGTGGAAGCGGTACGGTCAGCACGAATCTCTGACCGGGTGGTACCTGGCGTTCGAAGTGGATAACGTTGCAAGCACTCCGGCAGAGTGGAACAACCTCGTGGTGTTCTACCGGACCGTAGGCAATCACCTCCACAAGCTCACGCCGGGCAAGCCGATCGTCATCGCACCTTTCTTCAATCCGGCGGCAGACCTTTCTCCTTCCCAGTGGGAAACCATGTGGGAATACGTTCTGAAACGCAGTCCCATTGACGTCCTCGCCCTACAGGACGGTGTGGGTGCGTCGCACGTGACGAAAACGCAACTTCCCGAGTGGTTCGGCGCCGTCCAACACGCGATTGAGAATTCCCGCCCCAGCATGCAGTTCTGGGCGGATACGGAAACGTTCATATCGGACTATGAACCTCGTCCGATCCGCTCCATCGTGAATGATATGTGCGCGGTCGAGCCTTACGTCAGCAGTTATCTCAGCTTCAGCTTCAATCACTATATGAGCCCGCAGCAAGTGAATCCGCTGTACTACCAGACGTATCTGGATTACCTCGCGACCGGGAAAGTTGAGCACGTGCGTCCGACCACGCCTACGGACTTAACCAGTGCGGCCCTCGACTCCCAGACCATCCGCCTGATGTGGGTTGCCTCGACCGATAACGTCGGGGTCGCCGGCTACAACATTCTGCGTGATGGACGACAGATCGCGAGCCAGCGCGATGGAACGACGACCTTTCTGGATGCGCAACTCAATCCCGGCACAACCTACACGTACCAAGTCAGGTCGTTCGATGCCGCGGGAAATGACTCGGCGCTGAGTAACACGACAGCGGCGACGACGCCGGAGCCGCATCTGTATCCGACCAACATTGCTCTGGACATGCCGTATACGGCGACCATGCCCGCGAGTCCCAGTTATCCCGACACTGGCGGCATCGAGTTGACCGACGGGATATTGGGCTCAACCGATTTCAGTGATCCCGCGTGGCAAGGCAGGGCTACCGTAAAAGCCTATTCGTTCACGATTGATCTCGGCGCTGTGCAGGTGATCAAGGAAATACGAAGCCACTGGCTACAGGACAAGCCGTCGGGAATCTTGCTGCCAAAGCAGGTTAGCTGTCTGGTCTCTGACGACAACGTGACCTTCACCGCGGCAGGGACCGTGAAGCAGCCGTCCCTGGGCGATGGCACCCAGTCGTGGTGGTACACCTTGACGGATTTGAACAACATCGATGGACGTTATGTCCAGGTCCAAGTGAAGCCCGGATCGAATGCTGAGTGGACGTTTATCGACGAGATCGAAGTGCGCCAGTAGAACCGCGAGCGCAGAAAGCAGGAGGCAAATACGGTGCAGAAAACGAGAGTTCTCCGCTTAGTGGGAATCGGAGCAATCGCCTGTTGGGCTCTTTTGTTATTGCAGCCACGGTCCAGTTTCGGTCAGCCGGCGAGTCAAACGGCAGCGACTGCGAGCGTTAAGAGGCTGCCGCCGGTTCATCTCGATGGCCAATACTTCATGCGCGATGGCAAACGCTTTCTGCCCGTCGGCGCGCACTGGGTTCCCGCAAAAGCCGCCATGCAGTGGCCCTTGCAATGGGATCCGAAAGACATTGAGGCCGACTTCGCCAAGATGCACGAGCTCGGCTACAGCATTGTGCGGCTCGACATGTTGTGGGCCTGGTTCGAGCCTCGGCCGGGCGATTACAATCCGGTCGCTTTTCAACAGCTCGATTATCTGGTTTCCCTCGCTCACAAATATCAGGTTTATCTCCATCCCAGCCTGTTCATCGGAGGCGAAGTGGGTGAGGCCTACTGGGATGTGTCCTGGCGCCATGGCCGCCATCCCCATTCCGACCCGGAAATGTTGCGCCTCGAAACCAATCTCGCCGCTGAATTTGGCCGTCATTATGCGAACGAGAGCGCCATCATCGCCTGGGACCTGACCGATGAGCCTCCATTCTGGATTGTGGGCGGGCAGACAACCGATCCTATGGCCATCAACTGGACTCGGCTGATCGTTGACGGCATTCGTCAGTACGACAAGCTGCATCCCATCGTCGTCGGAACCAGCGGCGAGGAAATCGGCCACGGTTCGTTTCGGGCCGACGATATTGCACCGTTCGTAGATTTCTTCAGCGTCCATCCCTTCACGCTCTACGCTACTGACCTGTTCCCCGACGCTTTGCTCTCCGCTCGCGGAACCTATGGCGCGGCTTTTGAACTGGCTCTTTCCCAAGGCGCCGGGCATCCCGTCATGATCCATGAGATGGGCGCGTCCACTGCGCAATTCTCCCCCGAGCGAGTTGCCGCCTACGATCGCGCTCAGATCTATTCGGGTCTCGGCGCAGGCAGCATCGGCGTCGATCTCTGGTGCTACACCGATGCTTCTCCCGAACAGTTTCACAAAGCGCCTTATCTTCGCACGCCTCAGGAGACGGGCTGGGGAATGACCACGTGGGACCGTCAGGACAAGCCGCTCGCTAAAGAGTTCAAGAAAATCTCCCAGGCCGTCGGCCAGCTCGATCTCACCGGCATCTCGCCCGCTCCGGCAGACATCGGCGTCGTCATCCCTGACGAATGGTCCAAGCCTCACGGAGACTTCTCTCATCTTGGCTTAACCGGTCCGGAGATGGTTCCGTATGTCTCGATGTCCGACCCCGATGCCATTTCCGGGCGTCCGCAGCTCGACGCCAGCGCCGCGAATCACTGGCTGATGAGCTCCGCCCTGACCACTTTCATCCTCGCCCGTCGCGCGGGGTTGAAGGCTGATTTTCCGCGCGAGTATGCCGACTGGGCAAAGCGGCCCATGCTCTTCATGCCTTCCCCGATTACGAGTACCGGCGATGTCTTTTTGGCGCACGTGCATTCGGACTTCTACGAGAAAGCCAGAAAGTACGTCGAAAACGGAGGCTTCCTGTACGCCTCGTTTGCCTCCGATGGCGCAGTTCCGGAGATGACGTCCCTGTTCGGTGCGCGTCTGGTGGACCGCGTTGTGAACTCGGAAGTCACGTTGAAATTCGTCGCGCCCTTTGGCGATTTCAAGCCGGGCGACACTCTTCACTACATTGTTCCCACCGCCGCGGTTGAGTCCTGGGGCGTTCTTCTGGAGGTCACCACCGGCAAGATCATCGCGGTCGATCAGGATGGGCATCCCGCTCTTGTGGCCAACACACTTGGTTCCGGCAAGACCCTGCTGAGCGCCTACCCGATCGAGCACTACCTTGCCAATGTGCCGGCGGTTTTCGATAAGCCCGAAGACACGCACCGAATCTATGCGGCCTTTCGCGACTGGGCTGGCGTGAGGCCGGTCTTTCGCGCAGATCGGCCCACAGTCGAGGTTTCCGCTTTGAATGGCGATCATCGCGGCTACGCCGTCGTGGTCAATCACAGCGATCAAACGGAGAACGTGAAGATTTTCACCACTCTGCCCGTGCATGCGGTCACCAGAATCTCGCCGGAAGGATCCACGCTAATACCCATGGAAGGATCGAACTGGAGAATGGACCTCGGACCGTACGAGGGAGCCATTGTGGAGTGGAAGCAGTGATGCCAAATAGACATATGGGGAGAAGACAATGATCGCCGCTGTGGATATCGGCGGAACCAAGATCGCGGCCGGCATCGTTGATTCCGATGGCCGCGTGCTATCACGCCTTGAGTCGCCGACGGCGCCTGACAACGGCTACGCCAATGCCCTGGAGCGGATGGTGAGCATGTTGCGGGAGGCGTCGGCCAGCGCTGGCGCGCAAATCGACGGGATTGGCATCGGTTCCACCGGACCCGTATATCCATTTACGGGCGAATTCGGCGACGTCAATTTCTTTCCCAAGTGGCAAGGCCAGAATCCAGTCAAAGATCTGGAGCGTATCTTCCACGTCTCCGTCGCCATGGAGAACGACGGTGACGCAGCCGCTCTGGGGGAAGCAGGGTGGGGCGCCGGCAGGGGTAAATCCCGCCTGATTTATGTCACGGTAGGAACCGGCATTGGCGCGGGTATTATTCTCGACGGCCAGGTTTATCGTGGCGTTGAACAGGCTCACCCCGAAATTGGACACCATCTTATCGACCCGTCCGGCCCTCTTTGTGATTGCGGCTTCCATGGCTGCTGGGAATCGCTGGCCGCCGGTCCGGCAATGGTCACATGGCTCAAGAGCAACGCGCCACCGGACTATTCTCACCGAGCGGAACTGACCGCGAAGAGAATCTGCGAACTGGCGCAGCAAGGCGATGCCTGGGCCGGGCGTGCCGTGGAACACGAAGGCCGCTACCTCGGTCTTGGCCTGGCCAATCTGGTCACCATGTTCGTTCCCGAAATCATCGTGCTCGGCGGCAGCGTCATGAAGAGCGCCGCCTTGTTCCTGGATGAAGTGCGCAATGTGATCGCGTCCAGTTGCCGCTTTGTGCCTTTTCAGAAAACACAATTGGCACTGGCCTCGCTGGGCGAAGACACAAACCTGATTGGAGCGGCCAGAGTCTGGCACTACCGCTTCAGCCCGGAGGGGAGGACCCGTGCTATCTGATTTTTCCGTAATCGAAGGGGAATATCTTCGCGACATCCTAGACCAACCGCGCTCTCTCGATGAGACGCTAGCGGGACTGGAGGTCTCGAAAACCCTGCATCGGCTCGCAGGCCGCCTCCAGGAAGGCAAGTTCAAGACGGTTGTCCTCACCGGCATGGGTTCTTCTTTCCATGCCCTCCATCCCCTCCACATCGAGCTGATCAATTACGGCTTGACCGCCATGATGGTGGAGACTTCGGAACTTCTGTACTACAGAAACCGCCTCTTCGATCCTAAGACATTGATCGTTGCAGTTTCTCAGTCCGGGCAGAGCGCAGAAGTTGTGCGCCTGCTGGAGATCAATCGTGGCAAGTCATCTGTCATCGCAATTACCAACACACCGCACAGTCCCTTGGCGGAGCGAGCTGACGCGACCATCCTGACTCAGGCAGGCAGGGAGTTTTCAGTTTCCTGCAAGACCTACGTAACCGCACTGATGGCATTGCAGTGGCTTGGCGATGTCGTGTGCGAGCGTGACTTGCGGCGTACCCGGCAGGAACTGAAAGCTGCTTGCCCGGCGGTTCGAGATTACCTGGCCAGCTGGGAAACTCATGTACAGGACCTGGCCCAGATGCTCAGAGGCATTCGTCATCTGTTCCTCGTTGGCCGAGGATCCTCGCTTGCGGCGGTTGGAACCGGAGCTCTGATCGTTAAAGAGTCCGACCACTTCCACGCGGAGGGAATGAGCAGCGCGGCATTTCGCCATGGCCCCTTTGAAATGCTCAGCGACGAGACTTTCGTCCTCGTCTTTTCGGGCGAACATAAGACTCGCGACCTGAACCAGCGCCTCTTCGAGGATGTTCGCCAGCAACAGGGCCGGGCGGAATTGGTAGGCGAAGGCGCGGCATCCCCGTCCTGCGCGCTGCCCACTGCACCCCGGTCCATACATCCCATCCTTGAGATCCTGCCCGTGCACATGGTCACCTTGGCTCTAGCCGCGCAGGCAGGACGTGAACCGGGCCGTTTTGAGTTGGCCTCAAAAGTGACCACGAAGGAATAGCAGAAAATGCCACGCTCCATGCCAAGAAACCGATACATGATTGCCATCGTCTTCCTGACATTTTTTGTAATGTCATTGCTCACTAACATTCTTGGACCGATCGTGCCCGACATCATCAACAGCTTCAGAGTGAGCCTGGCGGCGGCGGCTTTCCTGCCCTTTTCTTTCTTCATTGCCTATGGAGTGATGTCGATTCCCGCTGGTTTTCTAGTGGAGCGCTTTGGAGAAAAGCCCGTCATGATCGCGGCATTCCTGGCGGGTACGGCGGGCTCGCTGAGCTTTGCCCTGCACCCGAGTTATGGAGTAGCGGTAGTCTCGCTATTCGTGATGGGATCGGGAATGGCCACGCTCCAGACCGCGATCAATCCGCTGTTGCGGGTTGCCGGTGGCGAAGAGCATTTCGCGTTTAATTCTGCTTTCGCCCAGTTGATCTTCGGCACGGCCTCCTTCCTGAGCCCATACATGTATTCGTATCTGGTTTTGAACCTGGGAAACGAGCATGCCAGAAATCAGCTGCTCGAAGTCCTGCGCAGGCTAACGCCCCCGGCGCTTCCCTGGGCTTCCATGTACTGGATCTTTGCCGTGTTCACCCTGGCGATGGTCGCGGTTCTTTTCTTCAGCCGTTTCCCCCGCGTGGAGCGTGCCGACGACGAACAGGCCGGCTCGCTGGAGATGTACGGCAGCCTTTTCCGCAAGCCCATGGTCTGGGCCTTCTTCCTTTGCGTTTTTGCCTACGTGGGCTCGGAGCAGGGTACGGCGGATTGGATTTCCAAGTTCCTGTCCCAATACCACGGCTACGACCCGCACACCACGGGCGCAGCCGCAGTCTCCTGGTTCTGGGGCCTGCTCACAGCGGGGTGTTTTATCGGCATGTTGCTTCTGAAGATTTTCGACAGCCGCTACGTCCTGATCGGCACTTGTCTGGGAGCGCTTTTGTGCTTGACGGCCGCACTGTTCGGGCCAGCGAGAGTTTCTGTCATTGCTTTCCCCGCGATTGGTCTTTTCGCATCCGTGATGTGGCCCATCCTGGTTTCCCTCGGACTCAATTCCGTGTCAGAGCATCATGGCTCCTTCGCAGGAATCCTGAGCACTGGAATTATGGGTGGGGCCGTCGTGCCCGTCATCATTGGACGGATCGGCGATCACTTCGGCCTGCGGATGGGAGTCGCATTCCTCTACGTCACGTTCGCATGCGTTCTGAGCGTGGGCTTCTGGGCCCGGCCGATCATCACGAACGCCACGATTTTGCGTCGGGACGAGGGAGTCGAAGCTGTGGACAAAACTGAAGACGTGAGGCCGAAATGATGTCGCGGGAACTCGACGGGAGAGTCAGGATGGGGCGGCAGACGCAGCCCGGGGCTGTCATGGCTGTCATCGTCACCGTCCTCTACCTGTTCGGGCTCAGCACGGCCTCCCACGCGCAGAGCTCTGTTCCCGAGCCGATCCATGGCGTGACCGTCGACGACAAGAACGATATTCGCGACGGCGTATACCTCGGTAAGTTGCTGGACTCGCTGAGACATCTGTCGGTGAAACCAACAGCGAGGATTGTCTATGCACCGGGCAAGAAGAACAGTTACTTCCCCGCCAACTCTTACCTGGACGCCACGAAGCAGATGAAGAGCGTAGGTTACGTCTTCGGCCAGCCGGTCGATTCGTTCTACATGAGGTGCTTCACGCCAGCCGAGCACCTCAATCGGTTCAAAGATTATGTGACCGCGCTGGGAGGGTTCGTCGACATCTGGGAAGTGGGAAATGAGATCAACGGCGAGTGGCTTTTCGGCAATACGAAACGCTGTCGGCCGAAAGCGTCGGTGAATTCCACGTCCCAGGCTGACGTCGTGACCAAAATGACTGAGACTTTCGACTACCTGAAGTCGCAGGGAAAAGTTACGGCCCTCACTCTTTACTACAACACGCCGTGTCGACGGCCAGCTGCCAACGAGATGTTTACCTGGGCGGACGCCAACATTCCCGCCCGCATGAAGACCGGCCTGGATTACCTGCTGGTGAGTTACTACGAGGTGGATTGCCACGGCTACCAGCCCGACTGGCAGCAGGTCTTCAGTCAACTAGCGACTATGTATCCCAACTCCAAACTGGGCGTTTCTGAGTTCGGATGGTCGGACAAGAGAAAGTCAGACCCGATTATCAAAGATCTATTGCAGCGGTATTACGCCGTTCATCCCAGTGTTTCGAACTGGATCGGCGGAGGCTTTTATTGGGAGTTTGCCATCGACATGGTTCCCTACGATCCAGCTTCAGACTCGTTGTGGAACTCGATCAATACGGCGATGGCAAACCAGAAGTGAAGAAGGAAGCGTGCGGTGGATGTTTTTATGAGGAGCATACATGTTCAGCCGTGTTTGTAGGTTTAGCGTTCTGATGGGCGTGACGTTCCTGGTGCTTGCTACTGGAGTCATCGTTCTTTCGCAGGAGCAATCCAAGACCGTGCCTTACCTCAAACTGACGGCCCCGCGCCGCGTGCTTCCCGACGCCCAGAAGTGGGAAGGCGACGAGTTTCCTCACACCATGTCGGTGCTGGAATTGAAACGTGACGGATTCCGCTACTGGGGATGGTACGGGCTGAACGAAGGCCGTGGCATCGGCCTGGCGCGCAGCAATGATCTTGTGACCTGGACCAAGTATGAACAGAATCCGCTTTGGACCAACGCTCGCTGGCCCTCGGTTCTCGCCGGCGCCGACCCCAAACACGCCGACCTGCTCTACTTCGCGATCACCCGTGAGTACGACACGCCGAGCAGCCACATCGTGTTGGCCACTTCACGCGATGGCATCCACCTGACCGAGGAAAAGGTGTTGGTGGCAGGCGTTCCAGACCAGCGCAACCAGAATCCGAACCTCTTCCGCGATCCGCGCACAGGACGGTTTTATCTGACTTTTTATCGCGGCAACGACAAAGACCACTTCGAGATCATCAGCAAGAGCGCCGATTCCGTCATCGACCTGGACAAGGCCCCGGAAAAAATCCTGCTCAAATCCACAACCACGGTTGCGGCGCCCACGTTGCTTTTCATCAAGAACGCGACGGACGCCAGCGGCAAGAAGACCGGAGTCTACTATCTAGCCACCGAGATTTATCCGCACCGTTACACCGACGATCCGGAAGGCGAGTGGCAGGTCAAGATCTTCACCGCCGATTCGCCCGACGGCGATTTCCAGCCCGTGGAAGGAAATCCCATCATGCGTGGCCAGCGCGCCTGTTTGTTTCAGCACATTTTCGACGATCGCTTCTATGGCTATGACTGTCATTTGGAGACGCCCGATCACTGGGTGCTGGAGGAAGTTGAGGCGCCTTTGCCTTGAAGAACTGCGCGCGTGTCCGCATGCGTGACCGGTGCGCAGGCAAGAACAGATTTAGAGATTCAAGGAGACTGCAATGATCGAACCGACAATGTCATATTTCGTATCCCAGGAGAGCACCAGCAGAGCGACGATTTTCAGCTTTGTCGTCGGCGTATCTCTGCTTGCCTTGCTAGTTTTATTCGGGTTAACTGTTCCAGCCGAAGCGCAGCTTTATGCCGGATCGGTTACTGGCGTGGTCAGTGACCCGACCGGAGCCTTGATCGCAAAGGTTGACGTGACTCTTGTAGATGCGGAGAAGGGCTTCACTTTCAACGCCAAGAGTGACGACAACGGACGCTATCTTTTTCGCTCGGTGCCCCCCGGCACCTACAACCTGTCGGTCAAGGCGCCCGGGTTCAAAGACCAGGCTCGCAGCGGAATTAAGGTTGACGTCAGTCAAAACGTAGGTGTGGACTTCGCGATGACCGTTGTAGGCGCCAAGGAAACGGTGAATGTCTCAACGGCCGCTCCAGTGCTGGGCACGCAGGATGCGACCACCGGACAGGTGGTGGACCGGAAGTTCATCAATGACCTCCCGCTCAATGGAAGAGACGTTTGGGATCTGGTATTTCTCACCCCTGGAGTCACGGAGGTAGATGGCGGATGCATGGGGTGCACGGCAAACAACTTCATCTCGAACGGCACCCGGAACGCCACGGCCGACATACTCATGGATGGAGTGACCACCACGAACTACGAGCAGAACAGCGGCATTCGCGTGGACACCTACACCCCTTCCGTCGATGCTGTCGAAGAGTTCAAGGTGCAGGAAACGAACTTCAGCGCGGAATACGGGTTCAGCGGCGCCACCATCATCAATATGGTCACGCGCTCGGGCACGAACAGCTTCCGCGGCAGCTTGTTCGAGTTTCTGCGTCACTACAAGATGGACGCAAATAACTGGTTTAGTGACAACCAGGGAATTCCCAAGGTACCCCTGCGGCGCAACGACTTCGGTGGCACCATCGGCGGACCGATCTGGAAGAATAAGACGTTTTTCTTCTTTGACTACCAGGGTACTCGCATCACCCAATTGGCCGGGCCGACCTTCTATGGTGTGCCCAGCGACAATGAGCGCAAGGGCGACTTCGGCGAGCTCTGCGGGTACGCCGGTGGAACCTTCGATGACCAGGGAATATGCTCCAACTCGAGCGGTCAGCTCTGGGATCCATATTCTGGCTACTATGACCCGGCGGTTGGCGGCGCAAGGCGCCTCGTACCCATCCCAAAAAATAACCTGACGGCTTATGCCAGCACCGTCGACGCGCAGCATCCGGCCAATGAGATCCTCGCCAACAATCCCGATGGAGCCCCTTACCGATTGCCGGGCGGACAGGGAAACTTGATCGACCCTGTAGCCAAAGCACTCATGCAGTACTTTCCAGAACCCAACTTCAGCGGACCCGGCTCCGGTCCGACTATCAACCGGGTCGATTCGGCATCTGTGAAGAATAACGAGAATAAGTGGGATTTGAAGATCGACTACCGCTTCAACCAGAAGAATCTGCTGAGCGGCAAGTATTCGCACGATTACTCCACGGCCACTCCGTTCAACTGCTTCAACAACGCCGCCGATCCCTGCAGCAGCGGCCCCAGTAACGGCAGTGCGCATATGTTTGCCATCAACGATACGCACACTTTTACTCCTACTACGTTGCTGACGGTTTCCTTTGGCGTCTCGCGGGGTACTGGTTACTACCCTGGCGTTGCCGCTGCCTACCCGAACGTGTCGCCGGTGGACGCGATCGGAGAACCGCAGTACATGAAGGAGTCCGGCTACAACTGGTTCCCAGCGGTTGGCATTGGGGGTTATACCGCCGCGGATGGCCAAGCGTACAACATTGGCGGGAACCCGTGGAGCTACGCCAGGCTAGGACAGGAAACGTACCATCTGATTGGAACTCTGAGTTGGGTGAAGGGCACTCACGAGTTCAAGTTTGGCGGAGAAGGACGGATGCACCGGCTCAACTACACCCAGCCCAATTACGCCCCCGGCGGCGTCTACAACTTCGATTGGACAGGAACGGCAAACTACGATCCCAACTGTACGCCCGGGGTGGACTGTTACCCCATCGGCGGGGACGGCATGGCGAGTTTCCTGATCGGCGCGCAACCGAACGACTGCTGCGGACAGTACGAAATTCCCAACTCGGTGGCCAGCCAGAGTTTCGAGTTCGGCGGATTCGTGCAGGACAACTGGAAGAAGAGCGACAAGCTGACTCTCAACCTCGGCCTGCGCTACGAGGTTGTGCTGCCCCGGACCGAACGGCACAACGAGCTGAACTGGCTCGATCCGAATGTGCAATCTCCAATTACATTGGACGGCAAGAATCTTCTCGGTGGCGAGATCTTCGCCAGTTCCAGCGACCGCCATTCCTACGCAACCACTTACAACAATTTCCAGCCGCGCATTGGCTTCGCCTACCGTGTGCCTCACAACACGGTCGTCCGCGGCGGTTACGGCATCTATTTCTCCGCCTGGAGAGGAGCGGTGGCCGGAACTTCGGGTGTCGGACAACAGGGATTTGATCAGTTGACGAATCTGGTCGCTTCATTCTGGGGTGACGGAGCCACGCCCGCCGCGAGGATGAGCAACCCCTATCCGAACGGACCGATCAAGCCTCCGGGCAGCAGTTTGGGCTTGCTCAACGATGTTGGCTACTACGCCTATGGCCCGATCCGCAACATCAGCAACAAAGTACCGAACGAACAGAGCTGGAGTTTCGGGATTCAACACGAAACCAAGTGGAATCTGGTTCTCGACGCCAATTACATCGGCAAGAAGGGAACCCACCTCTACTTCGCCAATGCGGGCAACTACAGCCACATGGGGCCGGAGATCGAGCACTATACGCCAGATCAGATCGCGGATCTGAATTCGTACGTTGACAACCCGTTTGCCGATCCCACCCAGTCGAACGCGTCGCAGCTCCTCCCTGCCGACAACCCTCTGCTCTATTCGCAGGTCCAGAAAGTGCAACTGTTAATGGCCAACCCGCAGTTTTATGGATTCGCGGGTGACGAACCCCCCTCCGCCAACGCGATCTACCACGCACTGCAGGTCCGGGCGGAGAAACGTTTCTCCCACGGCCTGGAATTCCTGGCAACTTATACCTTTTCCAAGTCCATCGACGACGCTTCCCTGACCAGCACCAACAACGGATGGCTGGGAAGCTTCGCCAGCCTGCAGAATCCCAATAATCCCGGTGGCGAGCGCAGTCTCTCCAGCTTCGACATCCCGCAGGTTCTGCAGTTCAGTTACACCTACGAACTCCCCATCGGCAAGGGCAAGCTCATCGGAGGCAACCTGAATCCGATCCTCAACGGAATCGTGGGCGGATGGCGCACCAATGGCATCTGGCGCTTCAACAGCGGCAGGCCCATCGAGCCGATGCTGTATCAGTCCAACAGCCTTCCGACCTACGGACCGCAACGTCCCAACCTCATCGGCACGCCACATCGAAATGGCGGGAAGGACTCGGTCTGGATCAACCAGTATTTCACTAGCGCAGACGGCAGCGATTTTCTGGCTCAGCCAGCACCGTTCACGCTGGGCACGGCACCTCGCACCCTGGGCAAGGTGCGCGATCCGGGCGCGACCAACGCGGACCTGTCCATGTTCAAGGAGTTCGGTTTGGGTGCGGTTCACGAAGGGATGCGCCTCGAGTATCGTTTCGAGACTTTCAACACTTTCAATCATCCGCAGTTCTGTCCCCCGGACGCCACATTCGGCGGCCCGATTTTCGGCCAGACCTTCTACACCTGCAACAGCCCGCGCGAGGTGCAAATGGCATTGAAGCTTTACTTCTAGCGGGCGCGCGGCGAGGGTACTTCAAGTCGGAGCGGCGGATTCTCTCGGTGTCGCCGCAAGCCGGGGGAATACACCGTCTGCGATCTTCACGACTAGCGTGTCCTTGTGCACCCGACTCGACGCCTTAAGTCCCGGTGGTTAGATTCAGGGCATGTTGCCGGTGAGGTTCCTAGCTCCCGGCGGGCCGCCATTTCATCCGCAATAGCCGTTTTATCGTTAGAGGACAACAGTCGCGCTGCCAAAGGAAATACCAGGTTGTCCTCGATATTGATGTGCTGTTTGTAGATGGAAACAAGACTGGCAATTGCTTTTCGGAACGCTTCGACATCTCTGGATTCCAGGCTTCCAGTTGCAAGGTACCTCTGTCCTAGCTCTTCCACCTCTGCGTGCAAAGATTCGGCCAAGGCATGGTCGTGTTCGAGAAGTTCGAGCCTCTCGATCGCGCTTTCTACATCGGGGAGATGCAACCGACGCAGACGCGGGAATAAGGACTCTTCCTCGTCTGCAGTATGCTTGGGCGCGGCCTCTCGAAAGTAGCGCAACGCGGATTCCAGCGCAGGGCGAGCGTCTTCGGCCAGCGGCCGATCGATGACCGACGCTACTCGTTCCAGAGTTCCGAGGAACATCTCAATGCGACGGTGACAATCCGACAAGAGGCCGGTGGGATCGGAAAAGCTGTGCGACTGGGCCCCAATCTGTACAGGCATCCGCAACTCCTACGACAGAGTCTCCTCAAATAGTTGAAAGTATCTACTGCTGCTACCGTAGCACCGGGTGGAAATCGTCTGCGCTTGACTCATTCGCGATATCCCGCATGATGTAAGCATTCACCAGTACGCCGCATTCTTCGTGGCAGCGGAAGCAGTAACGCGCTCCACAGGGAAGCTTGTCCTTTTTAGAATTCTCACGGACACCTTCGATGCTACGTTGTTCCTCCAGCTTAGCCTCATTCTGATGGTTGTTGTTTGCATTTGTTAATCTCGTGCTCATTTCGCTCTTGTCTCGTCGCCCTGTGAGCATCCGGGTCTATACCGGTACACCGATCTGTTCCGCCGCGCGTTGCTCACTCTGATGCGCCTTCGGCTGCCAAACGCAGCACGGTTCCTCAGCGAACACGTCCCCGGTCATTGCGTGCGCCCGCGCTCGCGACCCGCCGCAGACTTCGCGAAACTCGCATACACCGCACTTGCCTTTGAGGTTGGCGCTGTCCCGCAGCGAAACGAAAAGTGGAGAATGCCGGTAGAGTTCGCCGAGCGATTCTTTCCTGACATTGCCGGCAGAGAGTGGCAAGAACCCGCTGGGAAAGACCTCACCCAAGTGCGAGATGAACACGAATCCCTTACCGTCGTTGATTCCTCGGGGTGCGCGTCCAATGCCGTCCGGCGTATCAGTGCCGAGCATCGGTGGCAGAGTCGAGGCCTTGCCCCTTCTCTTTTCCTCGGTCCTGCGCTGCAAGAGGAAACGACGGTAGTGCTGGGCTTCCGTGCTCTTGATATCGAACTTTACTCGACGGGAGGTCTCGTAGAGCTTCTCGAAGACCTGTTCAAATTCTTCGGCGGAGATCAAGTCGGTTGTGGCGCCTCGACCGGTGGGCACTAGAAAGAAAACGCTCCACAGCACGATGTCGAGTTGCTCCATCAATGCAATCGTGGTATCCAAATGTTGCAAGTTGCGCCGCGTAATCGTGGTATTGATCTGAACGGGGAGACCGATTTCTCGTGCCCAGCGGACAGCTTGCAGAGTCCATTCATAGGAGCCTGACACGCGGCGAAATGCATCGTGAACCTCGGCGGTCGGGCCATCCAGACTAATGGCAAGTCGCGCCAGACCGCAGGCTTTGAGTCTGATGATGGCCTCCTTGGTCAACAGAGGAGTAGCGCTGGGGGTCAAGGAAATCCGCACACCGTGGGAAGATGCGTATTCAACCAGTTCGAAAATGTCAGGACGCTTCAAAGGATCGCCGCCGGTCAGGACGAAGACCGGAGCCTTCAGCGCTGCCACTTCATCGATGAGCCTTTTGGCTTCGGCAGTGCTAAGTTCCAGGGCGCTGCGGACGGGTTGTGCACAGGCGCGACAGTGCACACACGCCAAATCGCATGCCTGCGTTGTTTCCCAGATCACAATAAAAGGACGCTCATCGAAGTCCAGTTTGAGTTCCACGCCATCCTCCAGCGGCAATTCCTGAAAACAAGGTTGACAGACGTGTAACCGGCTGCATGTGACTAATGTCACGGGTGGAAAGGGGCGACTAAGGCCTAAGGGGTACGGAAGAAGCAGTCAACGAGGGTTTTCAGAACCACGGACTTCGGAATCCACGCGTTCGACAAAAAGATAAAGACCCAGACAGATCAAGAACATCACTCCAGAGAATATGGCGGCTGGGAGCGCACTGTGATGATTGCCGGCCAGAAAAGACTCCAGAGCAGCGCTCAAGAGCCAGATCTGTACGATCAGGAGAACGGCGATGAGGGACATCGCTCCAGCAATTGCCGTCAGGCCGCGATTTTGAGGAGGCAGGTCGTTTGAAGTTGGCATCTCGTTAACCCCTTACCTCGATCGCAACTAATTGTTCGCCTCGTGCCTCGAGAACAATACGCGGCAGTGGGCGGGACGGGGGCCCTTGCAGAACAGCGCCATCCTTGATCGAGAAGAAGCCCTTGTGGCACGGACATTCAAGCCTGTTTTCCGCTTGTGAATAGTAGACTGCGCAGGAAAGATGAGTGCATTTCTGACTGTAGCTTACGTATTCGTCCTTGGCGGTCCGAATCATGATGCAGTGGTCATCTTTTGTTGGATAGCTGAAAAGCTTGACTCCCCCAACCGGAATCTCTCCAAGTTGGGCCACAGGTTGCTGCGGGTAAACCGGAACCTTGTAGAAAATGGTACGAATCAGAATCCAAATGTTGCCCACGAACATGCCGAGGCTGGTCAGGACGAGAAATTTGGTGAGTTGCCGACGCGTCACATAGCGCTCGTCTGCCGTCCGAACCGGAAATTCTTCCTTCCAGAGCGGTTCGCTACTGCGCCATCGCAACCAATTCATTTTGCTCCTCCCACATATAATCCACCACATCGAGAGCGATTGCCGCGCGTTCGGCCGGGGACATCATGAAAACCTTGGTCGTGATCTTCTGGCTGCCGAAATAGAAAATGTTGGTTGGCTTCTCGCGACGATGGGCAATCTCCTCGGGTCTGACGTACGACAGCGCCTGGCTCGGACAGACGGTCGCGCACATTGGCCTCTTGCCGATGGAACTGCGGTCGTAGCACATGTCGCACTTCATCATCTGCTCCTCAGGAATCATCATCTTCGGGATTCCGAAGGGGCAGGCGAGCACGCAGTTGTTGCAGGCGATGCAGCGCGGTTTCAGGGAAGAATGGACGATTCCATCCTCGCCCTTTTTAATGGCATCCGCGGGACAGACCTGAGCGCAGGTGGGCTCGTCACAATGCCAGCACACGTACGCTGCGGAACGGATGCTCTCTTTCCTCTCGATGAAGTCGAAGTTGATCATCGACTTTCCGCGATGGGTGTCACATTCCTCGCATGCCTGCAAGCAGGAGCGGCAACCGATACAGCGCGAAGGATCGACATAGAATTCGTATCCGAACACTAGTCGCCTCCTTGCGTCGCGCCGTTTTTGTGTGCGGCCCGGTCATCGGGGGACGCATCAGGCCCCGTCGCTTTGGCGATGCGGCATGCAGAAACCTTGAATTCCGGAATTTTGCTGCGAGGATCGAGGGTCCGATGAGTGAGCCGGTTCGCACTGCGAGTTCCGGCCCAGTGATAAGGAATAAAGACGGTGTCAGGGCGAATGGTTTTCACTACCATGGCGCGAACGGTGAGGTCGTCGCGCCGCGTTGTTACCGTGATCCAGTCGCCATCGTTGATGCCATATTGTTCCGCCAGACGCGGATGTATCTCTGCCCGAGGTTCAGGGTTCTGATCTACGAGTGCTCCTATACGCCGGGTTTGAGTTCCCGACAGGTACTGGCTGACCACGCGTCCGGTGGTTAGGAATAAGGGGTATTCATCGCCAACTGGATCGCCGCTGGGGCGCCATTCCGTGACGTTGAAATGCGCTTTGCCATCATGGGTATAGAACTTCCTGTCGACAAATAGTCGCGGGGTTCCAGGGTGGTCGAGCGATGGGCAGGGCCAGAAGATCCCCATCTGCCGATCCACTCTTTCGTAGGTAATGCCGTAGTAGTCCGCGACACCGCCCCGGGAGGCGATCCTCAGTTCCTCGAAAATGTCAGCAGGAGTTTTGAATGGAAAGAACTGCCCGCGACCGAGCCGGCGTGCCAAGTCGATGACGATGTCGGAATCGCATCGTGCATCGCCTGGCGGATCGACACTCTTTTTCCAGTGAATGACGCGACCTTCGGCGCTGCAACCAAGCCCATCTTCCTCCTCATGGAGACTTCCGGCCATAACCACGTCGGCGTGATGAGCGGTTTCGGAGAGAAAGAAATCAACCACGCCGAAGTATTCCAGTTTCGACAACGCTTCGCGGGTGAAGTTCGCGTCGGGAAGCGAAACGAGCGGATTGAAACACAACGAGAGCAGTCCCTTAATTTCGCCGCTGTGGATGGCGTTCATGATTTCTTGAGCGCTGTAGCCTGGCTGAGGGAGTTCTTCGGGCTTGATGCCCCAGACGCCGGCGACATACTCGCGGGCGGCGGGATCGGCGAGAGAACGCTGGCCAGGGAGTTGATCGCATTTCTGCCCATGCTCGCGTCCGCCCTGGCCGTTTCCCTGGCCGGTAATCATGGTTGGGCCAGCGCCCTCGCGGCCAATGTTCCCGGTGGCAAGAGCGATGTTAAGCACCGCTAAACAGTTTTCTACGCCCTTCGACTGATGCTCCAGTCCGCGAGCGTGCAACATGATGGCGCGCTTGGATTTGCCAATCCAGCGCGCGGCCTTCTCGATCGATTCGGGCGGCACGCCGGTCATTTCAGCAACCTTGCGAAGGTCCCACGGCTTGACGGACTCAGCCACGGCCGCGAAGCCGGTGGTGTATTGGCCGATGAATTCGCGATCTTCCAACCCGTCACGCAGAATGACGTGCAGCATTCCCAGCAAGAGGGCAAGGTCGGTGCCGGGCCGGAGCGGAAGATAGAGATCGGCGTTCCGAGTAATGGGAGTCATCCGGGGATCGGCGACGATCAGTTTTCCGCCGTTGTCGCGACAGCGCCAGATGTAGTCGGTCGTGATGGGAGCGCACTCGCCGATGTTCGCGCCGATTACGAACAAGACTTCCGCTTTAGGAATTTCGCTCCAGGGAATTGTGCTTCGATCAATACCAAAGGCCAGCTTGTAGGCCGTTCCGGCAGAGACCATACAGAGTCGCCCGTTGTAGTCGATGTGGCGGGTGCCCAGAGCCACGCGGGCGAATTTGCCGAGCAGATACGATTTCTCAGTCGAGAGCGATGCGCCGCCGTAGATGGCAAAGGCGTCCTTGCCGTACTTCTCCTGGATCTCACGCATCCGGCTAACCGTAAAGTTCAAGGCCTCGTCCCAGGATGCCGGACGAAATCCTTGGTCACCTCGCATCAACGGAGTAAGCAAACGGTCGGGGTGATTGCCCTGCAGATATCGCTTCACACCTTTCGGGCAAAGCATGCCGCGGTTGAAGGGAAACTCCTCCCATGGTTCGAATCCGATCACTCGATTCTCGCGAACCTTTAGTTGGATCCCGCATTGTTGCCCGCAGAAGCAGCAATGGGTCTTGACCAACTTTTCAGCAGGATGGACGGATTCGTCGCTCCAACCACCCGGCGGTTGATAGTTCAGATGGGGCCCGAATTTTTCTTTTAGAATCTCTTCGGAGACCGGAGCCTTAGCCATTGGCTTCCTCCTTCAGTCTCAATTGCGCGAGGGAAAGTGACTTACGCTTGCAGGTTGGACACAATTCCTGCCAGTTGCCCACGGGCCCCGACATCGAATAGTCGAATCCGACTTGCGGCAGCACACGTTTCAGATCGTCAACGTGCATCAGGGATGCATACCGCTCGCCACAACGGGTGCAGATCGCACCCTCGCCTTCCTCGCCAGCGCGCTGGTAGAGCTTCACTCCCAACTGCGCTGGACGTTGGAAGATGTGAAAGAACTTTCCAAACGGAAGATAGAGCAAGGCCGCGATCACTGTGATCGCGTGCAAGATGGCGATGAAGTCATAAAGGCTACCGGCCAGCCACTCTTGTGAAACCGTCAGCGCTAAACCCGTAATTGATATTGCGAACAACAGAATCAAAGGCCAGAAATCCATTGCCAAGGTTTGAACAGCACGCGCCCCTTCATCGCGCATGCGGCGCCACAGCGAAAGCGCAATTCCGCCCAGAACCAAAACGGCCGCAACATCAAGGCCATGAAAAAGCATTAGCGCAGTGAACGTGTGCAGGTGGAATCGTCCTGCCGGAAACCCGAAGAGGTAGGTCACATACGTCATCTGATCGTTCGGAGCGCTGCTGAAATAGATCCATCCGAATACGAGCGGGAAAGTGATCATCACCGCCAGCACGCATCCCCAGAAGATCAGCTGATGCATGGCCCATCGCAACGCAGAGCGTTTTGCGATGAATGTCTGAGCCAGAAGATGCGTTCCCGCCAGCGCAGTGATGTGGCTGAGACTTCGAAAGACTCCCCGCTCCTTAAACAATTGCCATCCGCGCCTCCAATAGACATAGGTGGGAGGCTTTCGAATCCAGACGGAATAGTGATAAATGACGCCCCAGGTCGCGAAAATGATTGCGAACGTGTAGATCACCAGCGCAGCGTCGAAGTTCTGCAGATTGCGTGAGCCCAGGACTATGGCAGCGACCAGAACCAAAGTCCATAAGGTGGCCCAGGATCCTGCGCGGACTTTGTCCGCGGTACGAATCAAAGCGGGAGGAAGTTTGGCAGCAAGCGCTTCTTCACGAGTGAGGAAGACACGACCGTTCATCCACCAAAGAACACCGGCAACCGCTGACAGCAAGAGGAATCCGGGCCAAACCACTCCGAGGCGGTCACGAAACATGCCTAGAAGCAGTGGCGGAAAGAACCCACCCATCCCGCCCATCGCGCCCACCAGTCCGGTGACCGTGGCTCTCTGAGTGGGGAAATATCGGGGTACAAGTTGAAATACTGCGCCGTTGCCGATGCCGAGCAAAGCAGCGCAACCCAGAGCGCCAACCGTGAAGGGCAACATCGACGGCGCACCGAGCAACAGTCCGAAAGCCGCCACAGCCGGCAAAATCCACGAAAGGACTCGCGCCCCGCCAATCTTGTCGGACAGCCAGCCACCGAGTGGGCGGCACAGGGTGGCGAGCACAACGAATCCGGCAGTTCGGAAGCCGGCGTCGGCGGGCTTCAGGCTGAATTGATCACGCAACAGTGTTGGCAGATAGATCGAGAAGGCGACAAAGCCACCAAAGGTTAGAAAATAGAGCGCAGCCAGCGCCCACGCCAGAGGTTCGTGTGCAAGGACGCCGAGCATCTCGGAGAGACCCTTGGGACGAGCAGTCTGGGGAGCATTCCGAGCAAAGATCACGAAGGCCGCAGCCCAAACCAACAGGATGATCGACATTCCCCAATAGACGGTGCGAAACCCGTAGGCAGCAGCTACCACCGGTCCCAGGAACACCGCTGCAGACTGGCCGATGTTTCCTAGTCCATAGACACCGAGCGCGCTGCCCTGGCTCTCCATGGAGAACCAGCGGGAGACGTACCCGACGCCAACAGCAAAGGAAGACCCCGCCATTCCGAGAAGGAACGCCACAATGAGCAGATTCTGGTAGCTGGTTGCGTAGGGGATCAAGGCTACTGGCAAGGCGACAAAGAACATCAAGGCGGTGAAAACGGCGCGGCCCCCAAAGCGGTCGGCCAGCATTCCAATCGGGATGCGCGCCAGTGCGCCCAGAAGAACCGGTACTGCAACCAGAAAGGCCGTCTGGGTCGCGGAGAGATGAAACTGTTGTCGAAAACGGGGAGCGAAAGCACTGATGAGGCCCCATGCGGCAAAGCAAACCGTGAATGAGACGGTGCCAAGGAGCAGATGCCGCTTTTGCGATTCCTGAGGATGCCCCACTGCCTACTCCCACAAATCTTTCTAGAGATTCTACTCTCACCACTGTGCACTGGTTGTGGGTGGATGAATCTGTCGCACGTTTCTTGTTGTCCCGCCTAGGACTGCGCGGATGGGGGACGCCGTGCAAATGTCGCCAGCAAATTAAACGCAAATAATGTTACAGCCGTCATTTCGGTGATAGCGGAAACAGGAAGCCAAGTCCACGCCGATCGTGCCAGGCCTTGATAGGCGATAATTTCTGAACTGACGCGCAACAGACATCCGACGGTGAGAAAGAAAATCGCGATGAACATGAGCTTGGTACTGAACAGCAATCGCATCCCGGAGAAGGCCGGTAACACCCGCTGTCCGATGGCAAACACCATGGTGGCTAGAAAGCCAACGGTTAGTGCGTGTCGTGATGCTCCCCAAATACCGTGCGAGTTCTCAACTGAGGCCGCCCATATTCCCAGTGTGCCCGCAACCAAGGCCCAGATGTAGGCCAGACGCACGAATACTGGGAAGCTTGTATGCACTCCTTTGACTTTTGCCGGGCGCTCGACCGGTTCGAACAAGCGGAGTGCATAGATTGCCGTTGCCAACCCGGCAACCAGAACGAGGCTTGCGGCCTTCATCCAACCTGCAAAGGCGAGTAAGACGCCGGCAGAATTTAGAGCGACCGCAAGCAACAGAACACGTCCGCGCACTGAGCGCAAGCCTAAGAAGACAGGAAGCCACTTTGCGCTGAAGCCCCACACGAAGGGAACCAAGAACCCCCAGGTTTGAAGAACAAGAAAACGTTGATCAAACTCGGCTGGTATTTCGGGAGATGTTCCTCGCATCGCCAGAATCAACGTGATCGCAAAGTTGACCAGAAGGGCGAGAAGCAACCCCACCGATCCCGCGATGACCACAAATACCCATTCATCCAGTTTGCTTTTGTCGGAATCTTGAGGACGATGACCGGAAACGATGCGGAAGAAAATCGCAAAGGCAGCCAATTCGAGGGCGGCTGACAGAGGTAGAAGAGTTCTCCAATGCCACTGGTAGACGCTGGTTAACCATCGCAAGGTGACTCCGAGAGTCCACATCGCCCATGACGACCACACGGCCGACAAAGCAAACGAGTTCAAACGATGTAACTTAGGAATTGAGTAGAACCCAATTCCCAGGATGAACGTTCCGATCCAACCGAAGATCTGAGCATGCCCATGTGCCTGAATCCACGCAGCGGACACAGAGTCCGCAGCCCGACGGCTGCTGATCGCTAAAAGATTCCACACCCCGAGAAAGGTTCCTGGAAGCAACATGAACAGCAGCCCCGTGCTGATATAGAGCATCAGTAGGCGCGACAGTGTCTTTTCTCGCGCCGCTGTGATATCGACAATCTGCAGCGGCGTGAGTGGACGACCGGCTTCGTTCTCAATGCGCGTTGGAAGTGCAGACATGGCCGTTCTCTCCGTTAGTGCGTCTCGATGCTCACAGGCCGCGCTTGACGTTCTGAAGTTAACGGAGCGGCAGACTCTTGCCGATGACTTTTGTCACGAAGGACAGATTTGGACGAGGCAATGGCAGAATCGGAAAGAAGTTGAGTGCCCCGGGAGATTCGAGTCTATTCCGGTGAATCGATTTCGGCTTCCAGGGCTTTTAGGTTTGAGATTGTCACCGTCCGACCGTCGATCTTCAGTATTCCCTCTGCCTGGAGTCGAGAAAGATTGCGGGAGACGAGCTCGCGGACCGTACCAATGTGCGATGCCAGTTCCTGATTGCTGGCGGGCAACGTGATTTCCACGCCGGCGCCGGAGCGTTTGCCATCCTTATGAGCGAGACGTAACAGAAATGAAGCCAGCCTGTGACGCACCGTGGTGAACGAGAGTTCTTCGATTATGCCAACGAGTCTACGCAAGCGGGAGCCGACAACCCGCAAGACCTTCAGCGCCACCTGAGGGTGGGCCAGGCACAACGCCTGAAAGTCCTGCTTGCTGACAAATAGTAGGGTGGCATCGTCGATCGCCGTTACAGATGCGGGATAGTTCCCACCATCAAACACGGGAAGTTCGGCAATGGAACTACCCGGTCCATCAATACTGAGCACCTGTTCGCGCCCATTGGCCGAACTCTTGAAGATTCGCACATGGCCCGCTTCGACGACATAGAGCCCCGAACAAGGCTCGCCTTCGCCGAATACGCTCTGGCCGGCTGAGTAATTGCGCGGCACAGCACGTTGCGCGAGAAAACTCAATTCGCCTTCCGTCAACCCGGAGAAGATCGGGACTTTGGCGAGGGTCTTTCCAACCGCAGAAGTAGGTTCTGGCACGATGGCTATTGTATCGGAGGGCCGTGCCGGACGGGCGTGTGTTCCCAGTCCAAGCCTGCCCGGTTGCTGCCGTGACATAAGTCATCGTCTCGATGCTCAGGCTCGCCTAGCCTGTTTCGAGGAGAACAACTGTGAGCGAATTGATTGACAACCGGGCGCATCGGATTTCGGTCCTCAAGGAAATCATCCAGCGTTTGCATGCCGGAGCCGCTGGCGATCGAGAGTCCCTTTCGCGTTTATGACGTACTCGTCCGGTCTGCTTAGCCGTGAATGGCCGTCTTCCGCGAGTTGCGGCCTCTTCGCGGGATGTTGACCACAGGCGCTGGATGGGACAACGCAATCAGCACGACTTGAGGCCCCCACTGCTAACAGATTCAATGCCCCACTTTTTCGTTGTCTCGCACTACGATATATTCTTCCCGTTCCATTGTTCACAAGACTTGAAATCCAGCGGCAGCCGCACAAACAGTCTTGAGACGATATACTTTTTGTGCATGGAAAGGCCCCTTGCCTCGGCTGACTACGAATCACTCGCAGAATTGCGCTATCAGATCCGCCGCTTCCTTCATTTTAGTGAGCAAGCTTCCCGCATGGCTGGCCTCGAACCGCACCAGCATCAGCTTATGCTGGCCTTGAAAGGGTTGCCCAAGACGGTACGCCCGCGGATCGGAGAGGTGGCTGAGCGCCTGCAGATTCGGCATCACAGTGCGGTGGAGCTGGCAACCCGACTCTCTGCGGGCGGCTATGTCAGGCGTCATCGCGGGGGTGAAGACGGCCGCGAAGTATTGCTCTCGTTAACTCCGAAAGGGGAAAGAGTTCTGAAGGAGCTTTCCTTGCATCATAAGGCAGAACTGCGCATGCGCGGACCAGCGCTCCTGGCCGCGCTGAGGCGTGTGATTCATACGAGCGAAGGCGGCAAAGCAACCCCAGGCAAGGCAGCTTCGCGAAGCCGAAAACAAACCTTGCAAGTGCCAGATAACTAAAGTTCTGGCGGAGAGGGAGGGATTCGAACCCCCGATACCCTTTCAGGTATGCCGGTTTTCAAGACCGGTGCCATCAACCGCTCGGCCACCTCTCCGCGGCTCTTATTGTTTTACTACAGACAGCATTTTACGGCAGAGGCGACGGAAGCGAAGCCGAGAATAGCGAACTGAACAGGGGGGCTGGCCTGGATTGAGCAGTTATGCGGCCTCGCCACTCGCTCCTGCGTGAATAGTCCAGAATCCTGCTTCGTCATCCATCGCAGTGACGCGTGCACTTCACTGCGATGGCGGGTTGGTGTTACAACGATAGAGGAACCCGCCCACCGCGTCCGCTTCCGATAAAGGCTAACTCGTGCGCGGAGAACTCGGTAACAGCACGAAAGGACAGAATTCCCAATGAAAGCTTTAGTGAAGAGCCGCTCTGAGCGCGGTCTATGGCTCGAAGATGTGCCTGAGCCGGAAATCGGCATTAACGATGTCAAGATTCGCGTGCTGCTCACCGGGATCTGCGGCACCGATCTCCATATTTACCAGTGGGATGATTGGGCAAAGAAAACCATTCCCGTTCCGCTGGTCATCGGCCACGAATTTGTTGGCGAAATCGCCGCGGTGGGTTCGAACGTTGCCGATTTTCGGGTTGGAGAGCTGGTGAGCGGAGAAGGGCACGTAATTTGCGGGCGCTGCCGTAATTGCCTGGCCGGCCGCCGGCATTTGTGCGCACACACAAAAGGAGTCGGGGTCAATCGGCCGGGATGCTTCGCGGAATTTATTGTTCTGCCGATGAGCAATATCTGGAGACACAATCCCAAGATCAATCCTGAGATTGCCGCGATCTTCGATCCGTTTGGCAACGCGGTGCACACGGCATTGTCGTTCCCGGTTCTCGGCGAGGATGTCCTGATCACCGGGGCGGGCCCGATTGGTCTGATGGCGGCGCCGGTCGTGCGACACGCCGGAGCGCGCCATGTGGTCATCACCGATCTGAATCCTTATCGCCTGGCGCTCGCGGAGAAGATGGGAGTCACGATGGCGGTGGACCCGCGAAAGACGCCTCTCCAAGAGGTGCAGAAGCAGCTTGGCATGCAAGAGGGATTCGACGTGGGTCTGGAAATGTCGGGTTCCCCGGCGGCCTTCCGCGAGATGCTCGCCAACATGAGCCACGGCGCGAAAATTGCCATGCTGGGGATTCCAGCCTCCGAGATGGCGATCGATTGGCACAGCGTTATCTTCAACATGCTGACGATCAAAGGCATCTACGGACGAGAGATGTACGAGACCTGGTACAAGATGACGGTGATGCTGGAGTCCGGCCTCGACATTTCGCCCGTTATCACGCACCGGTTCTCATGGCGAGAATTTGAGCAAGGATTCGCGGCCATGGAAACCGGCAACGCCGCAAAAGTCATACTCGACTGGCGCGGGGCCGCCTGAAGGCGGGCGTTTCTGGAATGGGTGGCATGTCACTGTGGAGAGCCCGAGTCGCGCTTAGGAGGGATCGCGCTTAAGATCTACTTGCCGATCGGCGTCTCCTGTTCGGCGATCTGACACCATTGACCGTCGCGTTTCACGAAGACACTGGTCAGGCGGATGAGGCGGCTTTTGACCTGCCCGGAGTCCCGTACCCTGATCGTGAATTCGGCGTTGGCCACCGCCGTATCGCCGTAGATGCGGATGGCGAGATCAGCCGGCTCCATTTCCATCACGATGACCTTGCGCTTGACGTCACGCAGACTCGCCAGCGCCTCGTCTTTGCCTTCGACATGGCCGTTGTCGCGCGTGTGCAGGTAATCGGATGCCAGATGCTGCGCGTATTCGTCCCAGTCGCCGTGAACGATGAGTTCTGCCAGCTTCAGTTCCAGAGCTTTGATTTCGCCTTCCGCGGCGGCATTCACGTCGGCGTGCACGCTTGGCTGCTGCGCGTATAAGACAGTGCTCACAGCCAAGAACAGCGCGATGATGAGTATCTTTCGCATGTCATGATCTCCGAATTTCAGGCGGTCCACTCAGTGATTTATGCGATTCAAGCCTTGGGGTTGAAAGTACCGCGACTGAATCCCTCGGGATTGCCGGTTTTGTAATCTTCAGACTTGCCGCGGGGAATACTCAGCGTCTGCCATCGCGTGGAGCGCAGGTGCTTGGCGAGGAACACGATCTGTCCAATGTGCTGTGCGTAGTGAGCGAGCGCGCGGTTGAGGGCCTGCATCACGGTGTGTGGCTCCTGGCGGATGGTTACGGTGCGTTGAAGATCTTCGGGCTCCAGCGAATCCAGCGCGGAAAACACATGCAACCACGCCTCGGTCCACCAGCGCATCACTTCTTCGCGCGTCGTACTCGCCGACACCTCGAATTCCTGATCGCGAAAACGGTCCGGCTTCTCACCGTCGCTGGTGAGGAAGTCAGTAAAGCGTGAGCGCGCATTGCCCGCGATGTGCTTGACCAGGGCGGCGACGGAATTCGATTCCGGATCGAGCGCGGCGAAGAAATCATCATCTTCCAATTGAGCCATAGCCGCTTCGCCAATCCGCTTGTGGCCGCGAAACTGGCGCTTGATCTCTTCGAGATAGTGGGTAGCGAGGTCAGTCATAGCGACTTGATTTTACTTCTTCAATCTGACTTCTGACTTTATCTGTCGCAGGCGACGCGGAACCCGTAGTCCGCGTATTTGAACTCGGGTGGGATGCTGGAGCGAGCGGCGCAGCGTGACATCTTGATGTGGTGGCGCCAGGAGCCTCCCCGGGAAGCGCGGCGGTCGCCGGTTTCCGGGCCGCGCGGATTGCGCTCGGGGGAAACCGCATAGTAGTCGGGCGCGTACCAATCGCTGCACCATTCGTGCACGTTATCGCACATGTTGTAGAGGCCATATGCATTCGGCGCAGCGCGGCCTGCGGGCTCGGGGCCAGTCTTCCAATGACCGGCACAACGATCAGCATAGCCGGGCCGCGACTGCGGAGGCTCGTCTCCCCACGGAAACAAGGTCCCCTCGCGGCCTCCGCGCGCCGCTCGCTCCCACTCGGCTTCGGTAGGCAATCGAAATTGTCGACCGGTCACTTCGCGGCCACTGCTTGCGCTTAGCCATTCGCAGTAGCGGACTGCCTCGCGCCACGACACGCCGACCACCGGCTGCTCGGGATGGTTGAACGCAGGATCGTTCCAGAACGGCGGCGGCGGAGAAGACGCCCTATCGTTCAGGAAGCGCCCGTAGTCAGCGTTGGTGACCTGGCGGGTGGCGAGGAGAAATTCGTCAACCCAGACACGATGCACGGGCTTCTCGTTGTCCTGCCCGGTGTCGCAGCCCATGAGGAACCATCCGGCTGGGATGCAGACTAAGGTGGGAAGGTATTCTTCCGCTCGCGATCGGGAGACCAGTTCCGCATCCATAGGATCAGCGCGCCCGCAAAGCGCGGACGACGTCTTCAATCTTATTCTCCTGGAACAGGCGAATGCCGGCGACTCCGGCGGCTCCAGCTTCCAGGCACGATGCGGCGTTCTCGATTGTGATGCCACCGAGAGCAAGAACGGAAACCTTTGCCCGGCAGGCCTCCCGCAAAGCGGCAAGGCCCGTGGGGTGAGTCCCGGGAGCATTTTGCTTTCCGAATACTGGGGCAAAGACGGCGAAGTCGGCTTTCCCCGATTCGGCGCGGAAGACATCATCGGCTGTGTGGCAGGAGGCAGCCACCAGGAAGTGGTCAGTGGCCCGTGGCCCGTGGCCAGCAAGCTCCAAAATCTGGCGCACTTCGCGAGGTGCGACATCGTCCGCCCGGAGATGAACGCCATCGGCTCCCACCGCCAGTGCAACGTCCGTTCGCGAGTTAATGAGAAGGCGAGTTCCCAGTTTCCGGTTCTCAGTTCTCAGTGGAGCGCTGTTGCGCACCGCACCCAGGGCGTCGCTTGCCAGCATTTCCAGTTCTCTCGCGCTCAGATCCTTTTCCCGGAGCTGGATGTAGTCGACGCCCGCAGAGGCGGCTTCGGCGACTTCGGCGAGCAGGGCGCGGCGGCGGGCGCCTTCGTCGCCGCGGAACTGACTTCGGTCGGTAATGTAGTAGAGCAGACAGCGGTCAGCCATCAACTCTCAGCCTACTACGGGATCTTGCTCATTTCCTCTCGGAGTTGGCGGGCTGCACGGCCGCTGCGCCTTCTTGCTGCACGGCGAACAACCTCAAATTCTCAGCTTTCCAGCGCATGGCGTCGAAAATGCGATTGCGGCCACTGGGATGATCGAAAAAGATCCACTCCTCGACGGGGCCGGGACTCATCTTGCGGTATTCGCCGAGATGGATTGCCGCCTGGGCAAAGCCGTCAGGCTGCCGGCTGGTGTTCAGGCCGTACATGTCGGCTTCGTGCTCCTGGGTGCGGGTGAAGGTGTTATCGATGGGAGTGAATACGAAACTAAAGATGGAAGCCAGCAGCAGCACGAGCGGAAGCACGGCCGTGTCCCCCACGCCCCGAATCTGCCACTTCTCGCCCCAGCGCTGGAGCGCCCAGCCGAGTCCCCAGTACAAACAGCCAAAGAAAAGCACCGTCTCAATCAAGTTGAACATAATGCCTTTGTAGATGTGGTTCATGACGTAGTGCCCCATCTCGTGTCCCATGACCGCCTGAATTTCTTCCGGGGAGCCGCGGCGCAGGAGGTTGTCATTGAGAGTGATGCGCATGGTACCCGCGAAGCCGCTGACGTTGGCGCTCATGCGGGTGGATTGCCGTGAAGCATCTATCGTGTACACATCCTTGGCGGGAATGCCGTTGGCCCGCGCCATGGTTAAGATAGGGGCCACGATCTTCGGGTCGTCGAGGCGGGTGACTTTGTTGAAGATGGGAAAGATATAGACAGGTGCGATGAGCGCCACAAAGATCAGGTACAGGTTGGTCACGACCGCTCCCCAAAGCCACCAGGTTTGCGGGAACCGACGCACAATGCCGAACAGCAGTATCGCCAGCAGGCCACCCAGCACCAGTCCTACGCCAAGGCCCTTTATCTGATCTCCCATCCAGGGGCCAAAGGTTTGGGTGGCGAGTCCGTACTTGTGTTCACGAAAATAGTTTTCGTAAACCGTGAGCGGGAAGATGAGGATGGTGGTGAGAACGAGATATTGCAGCCAGTACACGAAGGTGTGCACCGGCTTGAAGCGAGTGACCCGTTCCGCCAGATCCCGCATGCGGGCCGACCACCGCAGATTCAGCAACAGCAGAGCGACTACCACGCCATAGAGAAAGTCCCAAAGGATCAGCCAGTAACCGCCTTCGAAATAGGCGTCGGAACGGGCTGTCTTGTCGGCGGGAATCTGCGCCAGGTAAGCGTTGGTGGCCGCCGTGGCATCGAAGTGAGCCGAGGCCTGCGCCTCGGCGGGAACCTGGATCACGGAGGGCATCTGGTTCGTGGCTGGTGGTTGAGCGAGTGCGGGAGTTGTACCGAAAGCCGCGCAGAAAAAAATCAGGCAACCGAGCGCTGTTGCCAGGAATATTCGTGAGGGCATCTTTCTTGTCTCCGGAAATGGCGATCCGTAGAAGTGTATACGGAAGGATTCATTCTGTAGAGACGGGGCTTGCCCCGTCTTGTTAGCGGGGATAACGTGGCGGGATACAAGGCGAAGACGCGGCAAGCCGCGTCTCTACAGGGAACAAAGGACCGGGCTAAAGCAGGCTACGGGCGCGTCCTGGCGATTTCGGGGACGGCCGCCTCGCCCTGGCGCTTCGGTTGCTGTGGACCGAGATGGTATTTGGTCAGTCCTTCTTTCAGGAACTCGAAGCTTTCTTCCGGCGAATCGGACATCTTGAACAGTTCCAGGTCCGCCGCTGAGATCATGCCGGCGTCGGCCAGGGCTTCGAAATTGATGATCTTCTTCCAGTACTCGCTTCCGTACATGACGATGACAATTTTCTTGGCCAGCTTCTCCGTCTGGGCGAGGGTGACAATCTCAAAAAATTCGTCGAGCGTACCGAAACCTCCGGGAAAGATCACCAGCGCTTTGGCGAGGTACGCGAACCAGAACTTGCGCATGAAAAAGTAATGGAACTCGAAGTTGAGTGAAGGCGAGATGTAAGGGTTCGGACTCTGCTCGAAGGGCAGGTTGATATTCAGCCCGATGGTTTTTCCTCCCGCTTCGTGGGCGCCAAGATTGGCGGCTTCCATGATGCCGGGACCGCCGCCGGTAGTGACGACAAAACGGTGGCGCTTGGCGGGAATCTGGGTGGACCATTCGGTCAGCAGGCGAGCCAGCCGGCGCGCGTCTTCGTAGTAGCGAGCCATGTCAACTGCGGCCGCGGCACGTTTCATATCCTCGGCCTGCTGGGCGGCGGAGACTTGAGCGCCGTTGCTGCGGACTTCGATTAGCCGGTTGTTGGCGTTATCGCCGCTGTGAATGCGGGCAGAGCCAAAGAAGACGACCGTGTCCTGAATCTGCTCGCGGCGGAAGCGTGAGAGCGGCTCGCTGTACTCGGACAGCAGGCGCAAGATTCTGCCATCAGGACTGTTGAGAAACGGTTCATTCTGATAGGCGAGCGGAGCGGGCTTGAGTTTTTGATCAGTCATAATCATTGAGACATTGAATCATTGAGTCATTGAATCATTGGGCTATTGGGTTTTAATGATTCAATGACTCAATGTTTCAATGATTCAATTCACTGCTCTTCCTGATAGCGTATCGCTTCCCAGAATCCGATCCACACATTGAGCACGCCCAAGCCAGTCAAGACGCCCCTGACGAAGCCGCTGGCTACCACGGTGCGAAGCGCGGGATAGGGGAGGAGCAAAGGGTTGTCGGACCACTCGGGGCGCCAGGGCAAAATCATCAGCATCACCCCAAGCGTCGCGCACAAAAACACAAACAGCAGCACTCCGACGCGCCGCATCCACAGGCGCGCTACCGAAGGTGAAGGTTTTGCGGCGGAAACAGGAACCAGCGGGACCGATGTTTCCGCCGGAGACTTGAGCTCTCCGACACTGGTGGTGCTGCTGGCAAAAGGCAGCTTGGGATCGGAAATCTTGGGATCGGAAATCATGCACGCGTCGTCGTTCGTAAGGGCGTGGGATGGGTGCGGGAGGGGTTGCATCTCCAGCGCAAAGCTCGACCCCACTGGGTGCATTCTACGACTTCAGGGCCTGAATGCGCTCGGCCACGTCGCGATAATCGATATTCGAACCGTAGACGGCGGTGAAATGACGCAGTGCCGCGGACTTGTCCTGAGCGGTTTCGCAGGCCGATCCCAGCTCGTAGTTGATGGCCAGTCGGGCTTCCTGATCGAGGCCAGGGATGCCAAGCGCCTTTTCATACCAGCGGATGGCAGCGTCGGGAACTCCTTTGTCGAGGAAGCACTGGGCCAGCCAGGTGTAAGTCTGGACGGGCTGCGAAAATGGTTTGCCGCGATCGATTGCTGAACAGACCTTCTGCAATTCGGCAATGGCTTCGTCGAGCAGACCCATCTCGCGGAAAGCCACGCCGAGATTGTAATGAGTCTCCGGATCGTCATCGCCGGCCGCAACGTCTTCTTCGAGTTCCTGTTTCAACTCGCCGAACATCTCCGAAAGATCGACGCTGTCGGAGGCATGCATGGCCTGGGCACCGGCTCCCAACGGGCGTACCGGGGTAGGACTGTAGCTCATGGTAGTCGCGGGAGCGGGGGCGGTTGCGGCGCCTCCTGCCGATGCGGCGGTAGCGCGCGTGGCTGCCGGGGCCGGAATTTCGATGTGTGCCGGGGGTTCGGGTACTCGGGCTGCTGGCGCCGTTGGCCAGCTGGGCAAGGGCTGGGCTTCAGGATGCGAGTCGGCGGGCGGCTGAGCTTGCGGGAACGAATCGCCGAGTGAAGCTTCCAGATCCGCGACCAACGCGGTCAGATCGCCGGCCTCCGCGTGCACTTCTTCGGCGTGCGCCGGTTCCGGCGTGAGGTCCACCGGAGCCTGATCGTAGGTCTGGTCGTACCCGGCCAGCAGAGGATCGGGCGTGGCGGCAGCCTCCGAGCCGTCCGCAGTCTCCATTGCAACTTCGAAATCCGCGGGCTCGTCGGCGTTGATCTCGGTGATTTCCGGCTCGGGCTCGGCCACGGGTTCGGCGCCGGATTCGACGGCAGCGCGCAACGGATCGAGAATTCGGGCGTCGCTGGTCAGGGACTCGAGCTTCTCGATCCCGGCGCGGGCCTGGTCGGTCATGTAGTGCTCGAGATAGAAACGGATTTCTTCCACCGCCTCGGCGATCTCGGGGTTGCTGGAAGCATCGGCTTCAAGAGCGGCCGGAACATCGGCCGCCGGAGCGGGATCGTCGACGGAAAGGGATTGCTCCCATTCCGAAGAAAGATCCGAAGAGGGGTCGTGCTCGTCGGCGTGCGCATGCACAGCCATTTCCGGGACGGCAAATTCCGGATGCGCGGCCGCGGCACTGTCATGGTCGGAAGCTTCCGGGGCGGCCATCGGCCAGGGCGCAGGCGAAGCCGCTTCGACGGCGGGCGGTGCAGGCGGCACGGTATCCGGGGAAGCGAGGGTGGGCGAAGCTGGCGCCGGAGAAGCAGCCGTCGATAACGGGGCAGTCGACAGGGTAGCAGCCGGGGGAGCCGATTCCGCGCTCTGCTCATAGCGCGCGGCCAGGTCTCCATAGCGTACGGCCTCATCCGGGTAGCCCGCATCGTGATACACGCTTTCCAGGGTGCGGCAGCAGACAGCGGCTTCGGTAAAGCGCTGAAAGCGGGTATGGAGTGCGGCCAAGCGCTGGTTCAGGCGCACGTCGCGCGGAGCCTGCGGCAGAGCGCCCAGCAGGGGCACGATCGCCTTGTCCGGCAAATTGTAAGAGAGGAACAGGTCGGCATCGGTGACGGCGGAGCGCACCGCGATGGCGACGGGATCGGGATAGACCTGATCGATGACCGGCGCGGTCGCTTCCAACTCCTCAACGATGACCGCTCCCTCTTCGGGGGTGATCCCGTTGACCGGCGATGCTCCCTCGCTCTCCATGCGCTCCACTACCTGCTCATAGTTCTGCAGGTGCATCGTGTTCTGGGGCTCGGAGGTCGACAGCATCTGATACAGATCGCGCGCCCGGGCCAGATTCCCGTCCTGAACCGAGGCGTGGGCCAAAAGCTCGCTGACTTCGTTGACGTGGGTGCTGTCGCCGGCTTTGCTGAGCAACTGCAACAACTCCTCGAGCGCCACCGAATCGTCGCGCACCCGGGCGATCATGGCATGCAGGCTGGCCAGCATTTTGGCCGAGTCGGTCGCCAGCAGGCGATCGGCGTGCCGGGTGTAGATGTCAAGCGCCTGAGGGCACTGGCCGAGGCGGACCGCGCCTTCCGCCAGCAGAAACAGCCCCTCCGGATCGTTGTGCACGGTGAGCAACTTCTCGGCGATCGGAGCAGCCTTGGTCAAGTTTCCGGTTTGCAGGTACGCCTTCAGCAGATCGCGCAAACCTTCGGGATGAGAATCCAGGTCGGAGGTCTTCTCCAGGTAGGCGATGGCGTTCTTGGGATCGTCAGCTTCGAGGGCAGCCTTCCCGCGCAGCAACAGAACATAGCCATTGCCCGGATCGAGCGCCAGCATCCGCTTCAGTACGTCTTCGGCGGCGGCGAGCGATCCGCGCGAGCGCAAGGATTCTGCGGCCGCGCTGAAAATCTCCCACGCTTCCTTCTTCTTTCCCAGGCGGACGTAAACCTCGGCGAGTTTGACCCGCATCGGCACATTTTCCGGGTCCATTTCGAGGACCTTCTGGAAAAGGCGCACCGCTTGTTCGAGGTCGCCACGCTTCATGAAGTCTTCGGCGACCTGCAAGTACTGGGCGCGGGCGTCGTTAAACAGCCCCTGCTGGGTGTAGAGTTCCGCCAGTTTCAGAGATGCATCCATGCTCGGCTGGAGCTTGGTGATCTTCTTGTACATGGCGATGCCCTTGACGGTGAAGCCCTGCGCCGCATAGGCGTCGCCTACTGTCTTGAAACACTCGATGGCTTTAGCGCTGTCGCCGAGACGCGCGTAGAGATCGCCGATGGTGTTGTTGACGGTAAGATCCTTGGCATCGTGCTGCAGGACCTTCTCGTACTCAGCAATGGCGTTCTGCAGCTTGCCCTGCTGGACAAACTTTTCCGCGGCGCTGAGAACCTTCTGTTTGTTGAAGCCGAAACCAAACGCCATAGAGTGCGGACTCCAGCCTTCTTCCCATTGCCCGCCCGCGTTTTCCTCGAGCGATGCCGAACGGGTTCGAACCTCGCCGGGAGATTTCCGGGCGACACCCCGCCAGCCGCAACTGGGATCGCGGGGTAAGCTCATTGTAAGGCTGAGGGGAACCAGTCCGATGGTTACCGACGATTACCAGGGGTCACCGAAAGGGCGTGTACGTCCGGTTTCCGAAAAAAACTGCGGTCCCGGCTTCAAAGTAGGAGGAATAAAAGCGCGCCGGGGGAATAGTCTCCCCCGGCTCCTGTGGGAAAAACCTTACCGCTGTGAAAGCGGCACGAAGGCCCGGGTCTCGTGCCCGATCCAGACCTGGCGAGGTCGCGCGATCTTTTGTTCGGGGTCGTTCAGCATCTCCTGCCATTGCGCTAACCACCCTACGGTGCGCGGAATCGCGAACAGGACGGTAAACATCTCCGGTTTGAAGCCCATGGCCTGGTACATGATGCCGGAATAGAAGTCCACGTTCGGATAGAGCTTGCGCTGCACGAAATAATCGTCTTCGAGCGCAATGCGCTCCAGTTCCAGGGCAATCTCAAGTTTGGCGTTGCGTCCGGTCACTTGGAACACTTGGTCGGCAGCCCACTTGATGATCTTGGCCCGTGGATCGTAGTTCTTGTAAACCCGGTGCCCGAAGCCCATCAGCTTGCCTTTGCCTTCCTTGATCTTCTTGATGTAGGCGGGAATATTGTCCTTGGAACCGATCTCGTCCAGCATTTTCAGCACTTCTTCGTTCGCCCCGCCGTGCAGCGGTCCGGAAAGAGCAGCGGCGGCGGCGGCTGTAGCCAGGTAGGGGTCAGCTTGCGAACTGCCCACGGCGCGCATGGCGTTAGTGCTGCAGTTCTGCTCGTGGTCGGCGTGCAGAATAAACAGGATGTCCAAAGCGCGCGCAATTGTTGGATTGGCCGCATACTTCGGCTCCACCATCTTCCACAACATGTTCATGAAGTTTTCGGGATAGGTGAGGTCGTTGTCCGGATAGATGTAGGGGAATCCCACATTGTGGCGATAAGACATGGCCGCAATCGAGGGCATCTTGCCAATCAGGCGCTTGATCTGCAGCAGCCGGTTTGCGGGATCGTGGACGTTCTTCGCATCCGGATACACCGTCGACATGGCCGCCACCGTGCTTACCAGCATCGCCATGGGATGCGCGTTATAGCGGAAACCTTCCATGTACTTCTTGGTGGTTTCATGGAGCATAGTGTGGTGCGTGATGTCATCCACCCAGCTCTCCAATTGACTCGCGTTCGGCAGTTCGCCGAACAGAAGCAGGTAGGCAACTTCAAGATAGGTACAGTGTTCGGCGAGAACGTCAATAGGATAGCCACGATACCGCAGAATTCCCCGATCGCCGTCAATGTAGGTGATCGCGCTCCTGCAGGACGCGGTATTCATGAAAGCTGGGTCATAAGTCATCAAGCCGAAATCTTCGGGGCCGGTTTTGATCTTGCGCAGATCCATCGCGCGGATGGTCCCGTTCTCGACGGGAAGGGTGTAGCTCTGCCCGGTACGGTTGTCGGTGATGGTCAAGGTATCTTGCGGCATCCGAGTCCTCCTGGAAATAATGGCAATCCAAACAATATAACTCGGGACGAAGCCCGAGTGAGCAGGCAACAGTATCCGTACCCGATTCACGGAGCGCAGTGAGCTGCGTCACAAGCGAATGTTTTTTCGCCCGACCTCGGGGGCGGCCCAATTCAGGCGGTTCCGGGCGCTTGGGAAGAGTAGGGCCTCAGACGGGGAGTGCAGCCTCTACGGGCCTATTGGGCGGCGAGTTGTTCGGGCGAGCGTAGCCACCCAACCCGCTCCCGGGCATTCTGCAGAGCGCGCTTGACGTGACGAGGCGCGGTGCCGCCGGGGACGTCGTGCAGTCCGAGCACCTCCGTCAATCCAAGGCAAGACGGGAAAGCTGCGTCAAAACTGGCGTGGATCGCTTGCAGGTCGGCGAGGGGCAGCTTCTGTAACTCGCATCCGCGTTCCACGGCCAACTGCACAGCTTTGCCGACCGCTTCGTGGGCGAGGCGCGAGGGCACTCCGCGCTCGACCAGGTATGCGGCTGCGGCCCAGGCGTTCATGAAGCCCGTTTGCGCCGCCTGATTCATCTTGGTTTCATTGAATTCGACGGTATTCATAAATCCGGTCACCAGCGGCAACATGCCGATGACCGTGTCGGAAGCGTCGAACAGCGGCTCCTGCGATTCCTGCATGTCTTTGTTGTAGGCGAGGGGCAGGCCCTTTACCAAAGTCTGCAGCGTGGTGGCGCATCCCATGACGCGTGCCGTTTTGCCGCGCACCAGCTCCAGCAAGTCAGGATTCTTCTTCTGCGGCATGGCGCTGCTGCCGGTGGAGTAAAGCTCAGGCAGCTCGACGAAGCCGTACGCGGGCGTCGAGAACAAGATCATTTCCTCGGCCCAGCGGCTGAGGTGAAGCGCGAGCAATGAGAGTGCGTCGGCGAATTCGATGGCGAAATCACGGTCGCTGGTCGCGTCCATGCTGTTCGCCGTCGGGCCGTCAAACCCCAACTCCGCAGCCATGGCTTGTCGATTGAGTGTGAGCGTGGCTCCGGCTACGGCGCCCGAACCCAGCGGGCATAAGTTGGTGCGCTTGCGGCAGTCGGCCAAACGATGGGCGTCGCGGAGAAACATTTCTACATACGCCAGCAACCAATGGGCGACCAGAACGGGTTCGGCGGGCTGCAGGTGCGTGTAGGCGGGCATCACTAAGGGAGGAGCCACACTGCAGGCCGCTTCGGCGCGCGCGAGGATCGCCTCGATCCAATCGGCCAGCAGGTTTTGCAAGGTGTCAATGCTCTGGCGCACGAAGAGGCGAAGGTCGGTTGCAATCTGTTCGTTGCGGCTACGTCCGGTATGCAGTTTGTAGCCGGTGGGGCCAATCAGCGCGGCCAGCTGCTTTTCTACAAAATGGTGGACGTCTTCGGCTTCCGGATCGTTGAGAAATTCTGGCTCCGATTCGGCGCGGCGGCCGATTTCTCCCAGAGCTTTCACGATTTCCGAAAGCTCTTCGGAGGAAAGCACTCCGGCATGTTCGAGAGCGTTGGCGTGGGCGCGGCTGGCCGCCAGTTCGAAGGGCAGCAGCCGCTGATCGTAAGGAAACGACCGCTGCCATTTTTCAAATTCGGGATCGAGTGGCTGCCGGAAGCGGCCGGACCACATCTTCATTACGCGACCTCTAACTTTGCTTTCACCTGCGTCTGGGCGCGGCAACGCGAGGGCAATCCCAGGATACGGATAAAGCCTTCGGCGTCCTTCTGATCATAACTTGCGCCCATGGTGAATGAGGAGAGGTCGGTGCGATAGAGCGAGTAATCCGATTTGCGGCTGACCACGCTGACGTTGCCTTTGTAGAGTGACAAAGTGGCTGAGCCGGTGATGTTCTGTTGCGTGGTTTCGACGAAAGCGTCCAGCGCTTCACGCAGCGGCGTAAACCACAGGCCAAAGTAAACGAGCTCGGCATACTTGAGCGCCATGTGCTGCTTGAAGTGCAGCAGGTCGCGGTCGAGGCAGAGAGCTTCGAGTTCGCCGTGGGCGGTTAGAAGCAGCGTGCCTCCTGGAGTCTCGTAGCAGCCGCGCGACTTGATGCCGACGAAACGGTTCTCGACCAGGTCGATGCGGCCTACCGCGTTGCGGCCGCCGATCTCGTTTAGCAGTTCGACCAGCGACACGGGATCGAGGTTCATCCCGTTCACCGAGACGGGCACGCCTTTGTCGAATCCAATTTCGACTTGTTCTTCCTGATCGGGCGCCTCCTGCGGCGACTTCGTCATTTGCCAGGTGTTCGGGAACGGCGCGTTGGCCGCATCTTCGAGCTCTCCGCCCTCGTGGCTGACGTGCCAGAGATTGCGATCGCGGCTGTGAATCTTCTCGCGGCTGGCGGCCACGGAAATGCCGCGCTTCTCGGCATAATCGAGACAGTCTTCGCGCGATTTCAGGTCCCACTCGCGCCATGGCGCCACCACTTTCAGTTCCGGAGCGAGCGCCTGGTAGGCCATTTCGAAGCGGACCTGGTCATTGCCCTTGCCGGTGCATCCGTGGCCGACGACTGTGGCGCCTTCGCGCAGCGCCACTTCGACCTGGTGTTTTGCGATCACTGGGCGGGCGAGCGAGGTGCCGAGCAGATACTTGTTCTCGTACACCGCACCCGCTTTCAGCGCGGGCCAGACGTAGCCGGTCAGGAACTCCTCGCGCAGATCCTCGACCACCACCTTGCTGGCTCCAGTCTTGTAGGCCTTGTCGACGACCGCCTCGACGTCATCTCCCTGGCCTACGTCGGCGACCATGGCGAGCACTTCATAGGCGTAGTTTTCCTTGAGCCAGGGAATGATGATGGAGGTATCGAGCCCACCGGAGTAGGCGAGGACAATGGTTTCTTGCTTTGGCATCTGTGCTCCTAGCTGGGAAGCGGCGCCACACCGCCGCCCCGTAGCCATATGAGAATAGCTTCCTGAATGTGGTCTTAGGCCTTAGGTTTCAGGTCTCAGAAGTTGGCTTTCCTGAGACCAGAGGCCTAAGACCTGACACCTAGCCCCTGAATACGCCGCGCGAGGGCATGCGCTTTCTTTTTGTCGGCGGCGATGACCAGCACGGTATCGTCGCCGGCCAGCGTGCCGACGACTTCAGGCCAGTGAGAGGCGTCGAGGGCGGCGGCGACGGGCTGCGCGCTTCCGACCGTGGTCTTCACCACCAGCAGGTTCTGCGCCTGGCGGATTTCGATCACAAACTGGTGGACCAGATGCATGACCGAAGGCAAAACGCTCTCCGCGTTCAGGCTCTCGTCCGCGCGCTGATAACCCTCGGGGCCTTTGACCAGCTTCAGTTCGTGGATGTCGCGAGAGAGGGTCGCCTGGCCTACTTCGAAGCCCTTGTGCTCAAGCCGGTGCTGAAGCAAGTCCTGGCTTTCAACCGGACCTTGGTCGAGCAGATCGAGGATCGCTTTGTGGCGCGCTGTTTTCGACATGAATAAAAATGCAGCTAACTGCATAATTATCCATCCAACCGAACACTGTGTCAAGCGGGAAATGGGAGGGTTAGGACTTCGATCTACTGCTGCTGGGTGCTCGCCGGAATCTGGAAGTCCACGCCCCGTTCGTCGTTGGCTTTGCGGGTAGCCGCGAGATCGAGGTCGGCGAGCAGGATCTTATGGGTTCGGCCGGCGTCGAAGTCAAACAGCGTGTCTCCCACGATGGCGTAGTTGAGCACGTCGGAATGGTGACCGTCCTTGAAAACAAGCACAGTCGAGGGCTGGGGAGTCACGGGCGGTTCAGGTTCATCGGGAACTGGCGGGGCGGACGCAGTAGCTCTTGGAACCGAATCGCGGACCCGGGCGCGCGCGGTTGGAGACTCTGGGTCCCGCGAGCCGTTTTGCGGAGCTCGAGAGTCGGGGGCGTCGGCCTCCGGGGAGTCAGCGTCGTCTTCCTGAGTGTAGGGGACGGGGTATGGAATGTAGGCTGGCATGCTGACACCGACGGGGAAATAGGCGCCATCCTCGTGGCGGTGGCGATGCCCTGAGGATTTACGATCTGAAGACGGACGATTACGGAACAAAGGCGGATTCGGGTTCGCCGGCATGAAGAAGTTGGCACAGCAGTTTCCAAAGACCGGTTGGGCGTTGCCGAAACCGTTTGGCCCCAAGGAAGTTACGCTGGCTCGGACACCGGGAGTGGGGTTGTTGCTACCGCCGAAACCGAACGAAGTCACCGAGGGCGGAACGCCGTTAATCTGAGCCTGAACCGGCAAACAGGCAGCGACGGAGAACGCCAATAAGAAGGAAAGCAGGAAACAGAGCCGCAGGCCGGCCAGCATGGGAAGCCTCCCCTGTAACAGGGTACACCAATTGGGAGCCTAACCCATTAGAACTCGCGGCCACCGCGAAAGTTGCGTGAAAAATCTGCGCTGGGCAGATGTCACCGGGCAGAACTTGACGTCTACGCCGCGGTGAGGGGCGCACGGGAAGCCATCCGGCGCAGTTCGAGCATGCGGTGACGCACATAGCCGTCCTCAGTCAAGTGGGCTGAGGCAATGGCTTTACGGCTGCTGGCCACCATCTGATCGAGCGGCCGGCGTTCCCGGAATTGGGGGTCGAACTCGCGGCAGAATTCACAAGGCCGGCTGGAGCGGGTATCGAAGCGATTGATGACGGCTGGATCAATGTGTTCCACGAAAGATAGCTCCTAGACGAGGGTGAGAGTAGATTCGCCCGGTTTGTGAGGCGGAGTCACATTGCCCCGCCTCGAATGATTTATCAATGGTTGACCGCCCGCTTTTGTACTACAAGGCAACGGACCTGACAAGCCCTTTGTTGCGGGCGCAAATTTCGTATGTTTGGGAACGGGTCAAGTGTACAGGATGCGCCGGAATCGCAGCTGTGACGAATACCACGAGAGGCTGTGATTTCTGGCATGATAAGGCAACGCTCTAACCGGCGAAGTTATTGACCCTGGAGATCGTGTGAATCGCGCCGCTATCAACCCGGGCACCGTGTTCCTTTTCGACGTGGACAATACGTTGCTCGACAACGACCGCGTGGCGGAGGATCTGAAACGCTACCTCACGAAGAAAGTGGGTGAGGCCTGCCAGCAGCGTTATTGGGAAATCTTCGAGCAGTTGCGCACCGAACTTGGATACGCGGACTATCTGGGTGCGTTGCAGCGCTACCGCGTCGAGCGGCCGCACGATCCGCAACTGCTGGCCGTGTCGCACTTCATGATCAATTATCCCTTTGCGAAACGCCTGTATCGCAAATCGCTGGATGTGGTGAAGTACGCGCAGAGGTTGGGACGGGCGGTGATTCTGACTGACGGCGATGTGGTGTTTCAGCCGCGCAAAGTAGACCAGTCAGGCCTCTGGGAAGCTTTCAAGGGGCACGTCCTGATCTATATCCATAAGGAACTGGAACTGGACGATGTGGAGGCGAAGTATCCGGCGGAGCACTACGTGATGGTGGACGACAAGGTGCGGATTCTGGCGGCGATCAAGCAGCATTGGGGCCAGCGGGTGACGACGGTGTTTCCGCGCCAGGGGCACTACGCGCTGGATGCGGCGCTGGTGGCCAAGTATCCAAAGCCGGATATAACGCTGGAGCGGATTGGGGAGCTGCAGAAGTATTCGCTGGCAGAGATTCTGGCGGCCGCAGGCAGGTGAGATCGCGGCAGTTTCTGTGCTACTCGGCTTCTTCCTCTTCCTGAGACGCGCCGGCTCGGACCAGGCTTTCCAATTCCCGATTCAGGCTGGCGTGGTCGGCCTCGGGCAATTCCGCGAAACGGAAAGGCTGCAGGCATCCCTGAGTGGCCCACATGGGAAACAGCATGCGGGCGCGGCAGCGGATGCTGGTCGAGCCGAGGTGGAACACGACGGTGACCTGAATGCCTTCGTCCAGCGGGCGTTCCAGCGAGAGCAATCCTCCGTTGACGGAGAGCTGATTCATGCGTCCGCGAAGCTGGCGTCCGTTTTCGAGCAGCACCAGGGCGAGGATGGACCCGCCGAGCTTGACGCGCGAGCCCCTTGGACCTTTCTTCTGCATGCTGGCGGCGGAGGACATTCTCCGGACCAGTATCGCACCGGGCAGTAGGGGTCGGGCAGATTACGAAAGTCAGCCATGGGTATTGGCCGCGTCTCCAGGAGGTTGGCGCAACCGCCCTGCGCATGCGAGAATGCTCACCGTTTGGAGGAGATGAAATGACGAAACGAATGGCATTGGTGGCTTTGGCGGTTTGCATGATGATTCCTGGCTTTACGCAAGCCGGTTTTGCGCAGAAGGGGGCGAAAGCGTCAGCTGCAGCCGGAGCGGTCGATAAGGCCTACCTGCAGAAGATCTGGGATGGCTGGGCGACGCTCGATCCGGCTGCGGTGAAGCAGTACTACGCGCAGGGTCCGCACGTGTTCTTCGACATCGCGCCACTCAAGTATGCCAGCTGGGACGAATATCAGGCCGGAGTGACCAAGGTTCTCGCCGACTACAAGTCCGCAAAATGCACGGTGAATGACGATGCCCAGATCCACAAGAGCGGCGATGCCGTCTGGATCACCGCAACCGTCGCCTACGAGATGACGCACAAGGCGGGCAAAGTCGACATGGGCAACTTCCGCTGGACTGCCGTCTTCGAGAAGCAGGATGGGAAGTGGCTGATCGTGCACGAGCACGTCTCGTCGCCGATGTAGATTCCCCGAAGACCCTAGCGATAGCCTTTCCAGAAGAAGTAGGCGGTCATGGTGGTTCCGACGGCGATGACGAAGCCGCGAATCCACGCGCCGGGAAGCTTCTGCGCGTAGTGGGCGCCGAAGTATCCGCCGCAGAGCGCGCCCACAGTTACGACGCTGCCTTGCTTCCAGACCACAGCTCCGGCCACGATGAAGGTGATAACCGCGACGCCGTTGATGAGGCCTCCGAGCACCACTTTCAGGGCGTTCATGGCGTGAATGTCGGTCATGCCAAGTGCGGCGAGCATGGCGAGATTGAGGATGCCAACACCTCCGCCGAAATAGCCTCCGTAAACCGCGACGACCAGCTCGAACAGGGCCGCAATGGCCAGAGCAGTGGTCGAAGCATCGCGGGAAATGGAGCCTCCAGTGCCGCGCGACAGGCGGTTGCCGAACACGAACAGCAGCGTTGCTCCCAGCATGAGCCAGGGCAGAACGCGGAGGAAGGTTTGCGCGGGCGTGTGCAGCAGGAGGTAAGCTCCTGCGATTCCTCCGATCAGGCTGGTCGCGGTGAGCGGAATCATGACGCGGCGCGAGATGTCGAGGTGCTTGCGATACGCTCCGCCGCTGGCCGTCGTTCCTACCCAGAGCGCTACGGTGTTGGTGGCGTTGGCCGCGATGGGAGCGACTCCGCTGAACAGCAGAGCGGGGAAGGCGATAAAGCTTCCTCCGCCAGCGACGGCGTTCAGCGCGCCGCCGAGCGCTCCGGCGACAAACAGGAAGATGACGGTTGGCAGGGCCAAATACAAGATGTATCACGGGAAGGGCAAAAATTGCAGAGGTCAGAGGTCAGATTGCAGAGGTAAAACCCAAAATTCACGACGTTAGGTTTTTCACCTCTGCAATCTGACCTCTAACCTCTGACCTCTCAGAACCCGTGACAGAAGTCACAGCCATCGGGTCACAGGCCATCTACGCTGAAAGAGTAAGGATGGCCTTATGGCAACGCAACTTCATACCGAAATTCTGCCGGAAATTCCGCCTGGTCTGTTTCCGGGGCCGGTTGAGCTGCGGCCTAAACCGGCGGCTAAGCCGAAAAAGAAACTGATCCGCCGCACGGATCGCGACTACTCGCAGATCACTCGGCGCAGCTTTCAGGCTGCGTTTCTGCTGCTTAACGTCTGGATCGGCGGCATCTTCTATTTCTGGGTTCGTCAGTTTGAGCCGGGCGGTTCGCCTACCTCTCTGCAGCGTCCGGCTGGGGTCGAGGGATGGCTGCCGATCGCTGCGCTGATGAACCTGCGGTACTTCGTGCTTACTCACCATGTGCCGGCGCTGCATCCGGCGGGAATGTTTCTGCTGATCTCGTTTCTGGCCATGTCGTTTCTGTTCCGCAAGGCCTTCTGCAGCTGGCTGTGTCCGGTGGGAACGATTTCGGAATACTTGTGGCGCGCGGGACAGAAGCTTTTTCGCCGCAACTTCTTTCTGCCGCGCTGGCTGGATATTCCGCTGCGCGGGCTGAAGTATCTGCTGCTCGGCTTCTTCGTCTGGGCAGTCACTTCGATGGCGGCGGATGAACTGGCCGCTTTCATGAACAGTCCTTACGGCGTGATTGCCGACGTGAAGATGCTGAACTTTTTCCGCCATATGGGAGAGGCGGGCGCGATCACGCTGGGCGTGCTGGCGGCCGGGTCGCTGCTGGTGCAGAATTTCTGGTGCCGCTATCTGTGTCCCTACGGAGCGTTGCTAGGGATCACGTCGCTGGCCAGTCCGGCGCGCATCCGGCGCAATCCGGAGACTTGCATTGATTGCGCGAAATGCGCCAAGGCGTGTCCTTCGGCGTTGCCCGTCGACCGGCTGATCACCATCAAGTCGGCGGAGTGCACCGGATGCCTGGAGTGCGTGGCAGTCTGTCCGGCAAAAAATGCGCTCAGCCTGTCGCTGCCCAGCTTGTCGCGAATGAAGACTCCGGGGCTCGCGCCTCAGCCTGCGAAGCTGCCCGTGTGGGCCATGGCGGCGGGGATTGCGGCGCTGTTCTTTGGCGTGGTTGGATTTGCCAAGACGGCGGGCTACTGGGATTCGCACGTGCCGCAAGCCATCTATCAGCAGTTGGTGCCGCACGCGGATGAGGCAAGGCATCCGATGCCGGGAGAGAACTGAGATTTTTTACCCCCCCCCCCCCCCCCCCCCCAATTTGCGCTAAAGTATTCAAATTGAAGGAGTTACTTGCAAAGTATTCAGGAATAAGGACTTAGCGGCGAAACTCTATGTTTTTAGGGATTTTGGAGGAGTCCCGGTTATCGCCTCAAATTTCACTTGTCAAAGAGCGCGAGAAAATTACTTTGGAGTAACTTCGCGGGCCGTCTTTGAAGACTGGCACACTTACTTACTGCCCAATCAGATCTCTATCGTTATCGTTGCGCACGACGGGTCTTAAGTCAACGATTTCGATCACAGCCGATCGGTGATGAAAAATCCGGAGGCGGATCGCAGCGTGAGGATCGTGCAGTGCGCACCCGGCTGAACATCCCCTGCCCTTTGCTTCGCGATAGGACGAGGCACCCGGCCGGGAGCCCTCCAGGGATGTAGTGCCACAATGGGAAACGGTCCGGGAAATTCACAGTGCCAGACAACGCTTTGCAGCGCTATGATTGCTCCTCTCATCTAAACTAGTCGAAGGGAAGTTTATGGCTGATCGTAAGCAGTTTCAAGATGTCACAGCACCGGACCCAGAATTGATGCGGCTACTGGCGGCGTCTCGCAATACACCCGTGACCGAGGAGGAATTGCGCGAGCAGAGGATCAGCTTTGCTTTTGGCAATGCTCCCGATTCGAAGCTTATCACCAAGGATAGCGTGCGGCGTGCTTCGAAAAACATCCGGCTGTTGCCCTAGGTCGTTCGTTCTGTGTCGGTTCGAGAAAAAGACGATCCCGAGCTTATGCCGAACTGCATTGAAAATCGGCGGTTGTGATGAAAAAGACAGGAGTCGGGCCGAAGAGCGCGCGGCCTCCCTTTATGCCTTGCCCGGTAGTTTGCACGGATCCGCGTACCCCTTGACATGTGTAAAGTTTAGTGTAAACTTTTGGAGTGAACCGTTCTCTTCCACCTCTACATTTGAAGCGATCGCCATTGGTCATGGTTTTGACTCAGGTGCGATTTTCCGCCGTCATGTCGATTGAGAAGTTCATACCGGATATCCAAGAAAAGCTCCGGCACAAGGGATTTCCGCGGTTCATGAAGGGTCAAGTTCAGGAGGTCTTGCTGCAGGCGGACTCTCCTCCCAAGTTCAACATCACTGATCGCTTTGAGTTTCAAGATAAGGATGGGACCGTCGGTGTGGTTCTTACTCCGACCTCGGTCGCGGTGCAAACGAACAAGTATTCTCGCTTCGAGGACTTCGAGGAAATCGTTGCGACTAGTCTCTTGGTTGTCAATAGAGTCGTAGATATTTCCTTAGCAGATAGGGTAGGCCTTCGCTACGTGGACCTGGTAAGGCTCGGTCCGGGTGAGAAGTGGTCCGATTATCTTCAGCCGGGGCTGCTTGGCATTGATCCGGAAACTGTCGGAGTGAAAAGTTGGATGAGTAGGTACGAATCATTGGGGGCGACTGAACTAGGCAAACTTGCGGTGCGATGTTCACGAACCGAGCAGCTCCTTCCTCCGGATCTGTTTCCAACAACCCTCACGTATGGGACTGCACTGAATCCCGGGGAAATCGCAACTTTGCTCGATTTCGACCATTTTGTCGAGAGATCGAGCGATTTCGATACACGCAGCATTGTTGCCCTAATTGGCGAACTCCACGATACGGTAGATATCGCCTTTAGAAAATCTGTTACCGCCGACGCTTTGGGGCGTTGGGGAAATGGAGAAGCATGATGAGTACAGCATTTGGGTTAGCTGCAGACACATCGCCACGGGGATCCGTTGCTCTGCAATCGCAGACAGGGTTTACGTCTATCGTACCTTGGAACAACAAAGTGCTAGCCGCGATTCTCGGAATGGTGATTGGCACGGGCGGAGTGGCGAATGCGGCAGTTGTTAACACGGTTGTCAGGACTAGCAGCAGCGTTGACAGCCACATCCGGTTAACAATTCGCACATCTAGCTACGAATTGGAAAACGGACGCCAGGATGCACTTCTCCCCCAAGAGCAAATTGTCGGCATTCAAAGATACCTGTCGCTCAACGTGACGGACCTGTCCAGCGCTTTACGGGTTGGCCGACCTACGATCTACGCCTGGATGCGAGGTGTGCAGCCGCAGCACGCGCATCTCCAACGGATCGAGCAGGTGTATCGCATCGCCCGTTCCTGGCGCGCCATGTCGAGTTCCCCAGTCGGAGCACACCTCGCTGTGCGATTGGGGTCTGGCAGTTCGCTGTTAACGCAACTCGCAGATGAAACTCTCGACGAAGGTGCAATTAATGGCTCTTTTGCGGAAATCAGGGCGACTCTGAACAACGGGCCTCGACGGGAGAGTGTCCTCCAAGCTGCGAGGCGACACGGCCTGCGCTCGACCCTATCGGAGCAGACGAAAAAGTGGTCGAGTGATGACGAATTTAATCTGTAACCGATGAAATGAGACGACAAACATCGGTCTTGAGGGATTTAATTGTCGGGTACGTCGACTCTCCACAACTCGCTATGGAGACAAGGAGCGATTCTTCCGCGAGAGTTGCTAAATCCCGGGGTGATTCCTAGCGACTTAGACCCGCAAGCCAAACTTATTCTGTTGTCGCACAGCTGCGATATCGTGCAGAGCTCGTACGACGCCGAACCGTACGTGGAATTCTTTGTAGCTCGACCTGCCTCTGAGCTCGACGGCACCAAGACGAACGGGAAGAATCCGCGCTTTCTGCAGCTTCACTTCGTGGTGAGTGGAGGAGAAAACCTTTACGAGATCAACGTTCACGAAAAGTATCGCGATCAACGAAGCATCCTCGAACGAGGTACCCCCGATAGTTTGTGCCGCATTTCACAGGGCGATATCCAGATCATGGGTCGATGGGCGGGCAAGCGCTACCACAGGCCGGCGTTTCCAACGGCGTTCGACAAGCGGGCGGCTCGCAGCAAGAAGAAATTCAAGAGAGCGTTTGAGCAGTACGGAGCCAAAGTCACGGGTACTTTCATCTTTTTCGAATCCGACCTTGAACTGGCCGACAGCGAACCCTATCGAATCATCGTACGCGTTGTTGCGCCACGGGCCGTCCTAGAAGATGAAGGCGAAGAACGAACTCTTTCGAAGCTCGTCGAGAAGTTGTGGGAGGCATTCGGAGGCTGTTCTGGAATCGAAGTCAAGGAACTTAAGTTGGATAGCGAGGCCGAGTTCAGCCTAGAGGATTGGAAGACCGGTAAGTTTTGGGACTGGGAATATCTGAGTATTCCAGAGGGAGACGAACACACCTACTTGGCTGGTTCCGGCCTATAGCAGCGGTGAAGCGCTGCGCCACCCAAAAGCAATCCCAAAAAAGCGCGCGAGCTGGAACGGCGGGCCTCGGCGGCTAAAGCCGGCGCTATTTAATAGGCCTTACGGCGCGCCTGAAGGCGCGCCCCTTCAAATCCCCACCCTCCACCCGGTTACGGCGTCTGCATTCCGTGTTCGTCGGATACCGTAGCCTTCCCAGACGTGCCTTTAGCCCAGTCGGCTCGCGGATCTGGCATCTCCAACTGGTGGACTCCATGCGGGAAGGCTTCCTGCAGAGCCTTGTGTTGACGCTCCTGTTCGGGGTCGTGCAGAGTTATCCACGGATGGAGGTAGTAGACGGCGACGATCCTGGCCTGCAACATCTCTTTCAGGCAGCCGAAGCAGGGCTGAGTGGTGGAGTAAACGGTTCCTCCCTGGACGCTGATGCCAAAGCGCGCGGCGGAGAGAATGGCGTTTTGCTCGGCGTGAACGCAGATGCACAGATCGTAGGCGGTGCCCGATTTGTAGGTCTTGTCGCGGTTGGCACAGCGCAGGCAGCCACCGTCGGAGCAGTTCTTCATTTTGGTGGGAGTGCCGTTGTATCCGGTGGAGACGATGCGGTCGTCAACCACGATGATGGCTCCGACCTTCTGGCCGCGGCAATCCGCGCGCTCGCGGACAGCTTGCGCAATGCCCATGAAGTAGATGGGACGTCCTGGGCGTTCTGGAAGTGGTGGATTCACTGGTCGAGCCTCCTGCGATGAAAATCGGGCCATGGTTTTGCTATGGCCGCGGTCGGGATCATTCTCGACGATTATTCTCTACCAGGCTTGGGGAAAGTACATAGGGCAATTTGGGGATTGCAGAAGTTAGAAGTCAGATTGCAGAAGTGAAAGGCCTTGGGGACCGTGGTGAGGGTAGGGGTCCTTCGACTCCGCAGGAACTTCACTTTGTGAAGTTCCTGCTGCGCTCAGGATGACAAACTTGCTCAGGATGACAAACCTGGGATGGAGGCTTAATGTGCTTTCGAAAAATCTGCTAGGCCCTGGTCGTACATTGCGCCGTAATCCAAGTACTGCTTGACGGGATTATCCCAATATTGGATTTCTACCTTTTCTACTTCGCCGTTCTTGCCTAAGGTGGCGGTCAGATGGGCGTTGACTCCGGCAAAATAGGTTGGCAGGTTCAGCTTCTTGTAACGCGCCAGGATCTGGTCGCGGAGGGCGGGATCGAAGTGGACTCCGTATTTGTCGACCAGGGATTTGATGGCGTCGTAGTCGCCTTCGGCCTTGATGCGCATTAGCTCGGCGAGCAGCATGCCCACGCCTTGGTGCATCTTTTGATAATCGGCTACGTGGACGTAAGTCTTGCCGTCGCGCGTGAACTGTTCGATGGAGCCGGGAACCTTGTCGGCTATGTAGTGGGCGATCAGCTGGCGGTCGCGCTCGTGGTCCTCTTCAATCGAGTCGCCGCGTGGAATGCGGCGCAGTTGGGTCAAGGCGGTCTGCGCCGCGCTGTCGTACATGGCCTTGGCTACTTCTTCCTGGTTGGAGATCAGGCCCAGTTCTTTCAGCTTGGGATCCCAGACGTTCCAGAGCGCCATCAAGTCGGCGCGTCCTTCTTCCAGGGTGGAGAAATATTCCTTGAGAAAGTTTTGAGCTCCGGCGCTGACGCGCTCGCTCAATTTGCCGGAGCCGTGGCCGATGACTTCGTGCATGGCTACCAGCAGATCGCTGGCTTCGGTGCCGTACCTGGTGCTGCGTTCGACCTCGGCCGGATCGGCGGCGAACTCGGCTGCGGCGGTCTTGCCGTTCGCTTGTTCCAGGGCGCGCTTGCTGCCCATGAAGAGAAAATTCTTGGAGCCGTATTTTTCGTGGATCTCGTTTTCATTGGGCAGATTGTCGCCGATGGTGATGACGGTGAAATCGCCGGTTTCGACCAGGGTTTCGACCGCTTTCACCACGGGAAGCTTGAATGAGGTGAGCTTGTACTTGTCGTCCCAGGGAGCCTTCTGTTCAAAATAGGCGGCATTGTCGCCGACCTTTTTCATGGCGGTCGTGACGGGCTTGTCGGTGATGGTGACGAAACTCTGCGAGCTTCCTTTGGCTCCGCGGGCGTCGCGATAGATCTCGATGAAGCCGTTATCGAAATCGACGGTGGCATCGTTCTGAACCCAGGCGGTGCCGAAGTCTACCCACTCGGCGTATTCTCCGGTCTGGTAGAAGCGGATGAGATGGCCAATGGCTTCGGCCTGCGCGGGATCGGCATAGGCTTGCGCCTTGGCAAAGCAGTCGTTGGCCTTCTTCAGGAACGTTGCGTACAGTCCGGGCGGGACTTTGCCATCGGGCGTGCCGGCGCGGTAGACGAGCTCGGTGAGCTGGCCGTTTGCAGCTTTCACCACTCGCGAGTTCAGCGGATACTTGTCTTGAAATCCCTTCAGATCGTCAAGGCTCACGCCGGGATAGAACGTGTTCGAACTGGACTGGATGATGTCTTTTCCTCCCACCGGACTCTTGGCGATGGACATGGGCTCGAATGCGGGATCGAACAAGGAGGCTCGCAATGACTCCAGCTCATGCTTCAGGGCAGCTGGCGTCTTCAGGGGCGGGAGATCGGCGGCGGGCGTCTGGAAGGCTCCGTTCTGCTGGGCTTGCAGCGCGGTTTTCTCCAGCTCCTCAAAGGTGAACGCGGGCAGGAATTTCTGTGACGTCAATTCGTTGTGATTGCCTCGGTTGGCCCAGAATAGCTTCGCGAATTCGGCGATCTTGGCCAGGGCTGCGGGGTCGATCCCTTTGGGATGTGCCAGGATTTCTTCGAGCAGGCGTTTTTGCTGCAAACCGTAGCCGGACAGTTGGTCGTAAATAATCGGGTCGATGGCGATGGAGGCCTGGGTCAGCCAGTAGGCCAGGGCCTGCTCGCGCGGCGACAGCGCCTGGAAGCTGGGAGCGTGCAGCTGAATGAAGGCGGTGTCACCGACGCGCTCGACCAGGACGTTGCTGGCCTTGTCCTGCTGGCACAGGGCAGGTGCGGCGATGGCGAAGATGGCGAGCAGGAGAAAGAATGCGAAATTTTGCGGCTTCAAGGATGGACCTCCGTGCGGTTCGGTGCGAACTGGACTAAACCCCGCAGGCTATCACAAACCCATGAAGATGCGGGTGGGAGCTCGGGCGGCGTGATCGGCGTCAGCACCCGCCAACACCAGGGTCAAGAGCGGCGGACAAGAGTGTCCGCCCTACACGGCGCCCTGTTCCCACATGCTAGAATCGTTCTTGTGATGCTTGGGGCCGATGCTTCCTGATATCGAAAAATTGCTGGAACTGCAGGTGGCGGATCAGGAGATCCGCAAACTGCGGGACGAAGTGGCGGCGCTGCCGAAACGCGTCGCGGCGATTGAGCAAAAACTGGCTGGAACCAAGGCGCACCTGGAAAAAGTCCGGGCTACCGCCAAGAATGACGAGGCCAACCGCAAGAAGTTCGAAGCCAACATCAAAGACCTGCAAGGCAAAATTTCCAAGTATCGCGACCAGTCTCTCGACGTAAAAACCAACGATCAGTACAAAGCTTTGCTGCACGAAATCCAGTTTGCGGAGCAGGAAATCCGGCTGAACGAAGACCGCATCCTGGAGGTGATGGTCAACGTCGACGCGCGCGACGCGGAGGTCAAGAAGGCTGAGGCCGAGCTGAAGGCGGAGACGGCCGAGATCGAAAAAGAAAAAGAAGAAGAGCGGAAAATTACTGCCGAGGATCAGGAAAAGCTCTCCGAGTGGAACGCCAAGCGGGACGCGCTGCGGCAGGGGGTGTCCGAAGATGTGCTGCATCGCTATGAGCGGGTGGCGAAGCATCGCGGCACCGGGCTAGCCGAAGTCCGCGACCATAAATGTATGGGATGCCAGGTGATGCTGCGTCCGCAGATTTACAACGAAGCGCGCCATGGCGAGACGGTGATGTACTGCGAATCTTGCCAGCGAATCTATTACTACATTCCCGCTAACGAAGTGAAACCGGAAGTGGAAGTGGTGACGGTGACCGGCAGGAAACGCGCGCGGCCCAAGGCGGATGCGCCGCAGGCCTGGTTCTACCGTCCCGATTATCCCGAGGAAGGCGAAGTGCTGCTGGTGTTTATTAACGACGGCAGCAATGCAACGCGGCGTATCTTCGAAATGCACACCGGACGCCAGTTCGGCGAGGTGCTGATGCGGGAAGGCAATTACCGGCAAGCGTTTCCCGAGGACCTGACCGACTCCGCCCTGCGGCTGAACGGGCATTGGGAAGAGAAAGAGATGGAGGAGTGGGGCTCGGAAATACCCTCCAACGTGCTCGACCTGCTGCATAAAGATCTGCTGGCCATCCGGCGCGAGCACCGGGCTAGCCACAAACCTGCCGGCTCTCCGGCGGAACAGCCGGCTGCTCACTAGAAGCGACCAGTGAGATTCCAGCGCCTAAAGGCGCTTTCATAGCACAGCGCTTACGGTATGCCTGAAGGCATACCCTGATACAAATCTTATGGGCACCACGGCCCGCAGATCTTATCTTTGGGGTAAGATGGCCCGCACGAGGTTCGTGATGGCACCCAGAGACAACGATTTCAGCCTTCCTTCCGCATCCCGCCGTTCGTTTCTTAGCCTGTCGGCCGCTGCTTCGGCGGCGTTCGCATTGCGCATTGTGACCGAACCCATGCTGGCTCATGCCCGCATCCACAATGCGCCTAAAGATGCGGTCCGGATTGATGCCAACGAGAATCCGCTGGGGCCGTGTGCTGCGGCGCGTGAGGCGGCGACCGCCATCGTTCCGCAGGGCGGACGTTATTCGGACTGGCTGACCGACGATCTGGTGAAGCAACTGGCGGAGATGGAAGGGCTGAAGGCGGAACAGGTTCGAGTGTATGCGGGATCGAGCGAGCCTCTGCATCACACGGTGGCTGCGTTCACCTCAGCCCAGCGCAGCTATGTGACTGCCGATCCGGGATACGAAGCCGGTATTTTCACCGCCCAGGCCATCGGCGCGAAGGTGGTGAAGGTTCCGCTGACGAAATCCTACGCGCATGATGTAAAGGCGATGCTGGCCGCGGCTCCGGACGCGGGCGTGTTCTATGTTTGCAGCCCGAACAATCCTACGGGAACGCTGACCAGCCATTCCGATATCGAATACCTGGTCGAGAACAAGCCCAAGGGTTCGGTGGTGCTGGTGGATGAGGCTTACATTCATTTCTCCGACGCGGTTTCGGTGATGGATCTGGTGAGAGCGGGCAAGGACGTCGTCCTGCTGCGCACGTTCTCGAAGATCTATGGCATGGCGGGGCTGCGCTGCGGCGCCGTGTTTGCGAGGCCGGACCTGATGGAGAAAATCGAAAATTATGGCGGCTGGAATTTCATGCCGATCACGGCGCTGGTGGCGGCGTCCGCCAGCCTGAAAGACGCGCAACTGGTGCCCGAGCGCAAGCGCATCAATGCCAGCGTCCGCAGCAGCGTTTTTGCCTGGCTTGACCGCAATGGATACTCTTACGTTCCTTCGGAATCGAACTGCTTCATGCTGGACACGAAACGTCCGGCGAAGGCGGCGATTGATGCCATGGCCAAGCAAAAGGTAATCATTGGACGCATCTGGCCGGTGTGGCCGACCTACACGCGCATCACGGTTGGGACCGGGCCCGAGATGGAGCAGTTCCAGGCGGCTTGGCAGAAGGTGATGACGGGGGCGGTGACGGCCAGCGTCGGGGCGGTTCCTAGCTTTGGAGAATTACCACGCAAACGGAATCGGAATGGTGGCGGGATTGAGGCGTAATCGGAGATGAGCAAGCCCGAAGAACAGGCCGTCTTGGTTTATCTTGATGGCACTTCATTGCCGGATTCGGTATACGAGCGCTTTGATCTGGCAACGCTTGAGGACCAATTAACCGCAGTTATCAACGATAAGCAGCTCGGCGAGTACGACGGCAATGAGTTCGGGCCGGCGGGAACGACGCTCTTTATGTATGGTCCGGACGCTGGAGCTATATTCAGTGCCATTGAAGAAATACTTCGTGCGTATCCTCTCTGCCAGAACTCCCGAGTCGTCGTGCGATTGGGAGGTCCCAGCGCACCGACAAGTGAAATAACGATCCCGCTCCATTAGTTCTCAGAGACGACGCTGCCGTTAGCGCCCACGGTATAGCATCTATTCATGCCGAAGAAACCTGCTGCCTCCGCCAAGCGCGCGGAGCCTTCCGTAAAACTATCGCTGCGCGGAGCCACCCGCCTGTTATCACGCCACCCTTGGGTCTACCGCTCGGATGTTGTCGGGGCGGACGATATTCCGCCGGGCGCGCTGGTTCGCGTACACGATCCGCGGGGGAAGTTTCTTGGCACCGCGCTTTACAGTTCGTCGTCGCAGATCGCCATCCGGATGATCTCTCACGGTTCGGTGGACGATCTGCCTGGTCTGGTTGCCGAGCGCATTCGCGCCGACATCGTTTACCGCAAAGAACTCGTCTCCAATACCGACGCCTACCGCATCGTCTTCAGCGAAGCCGATTTTCTTCCTGGGCTGATTGTTGATCGCTATAACGATGTAATTTCGCTGCAAATTCTGACCCAGGCCATGGATGCCGTTCCTGTGCGCGAAGCCATCCTGCAAACGCTGCGCGCCGAACTCCAACCGGCGGGGATTGTGGAGCGCGTCGAAGCTCGGATTCGAGAACTGGAGCAGTTGCCGCCGCGGCAGTCTGGGCTCCTTTGGGGGGAGAAGACTTCGACCGAATACAGGATGAACGGGGTCGGGTTTTACTACGACGGGCTCGAAGGGCAGAAGACGGGCGCGTTTCTTGATCAGCGGGAAAACTACGCTGCGGCCGCACAGTACGCCCATGGTGAAGCCCTCGACGCTTTCTGCTACCAGGGCGGGTTTGCGCTGCATGTCGCCGCGAAGTGTTCGAGCGTTACCGGAGTCGACAGTTCGCGTCCGGCGCTGGAAATGGCGGACAAGAACGCCACCTTGAACGCAAAGCCGAACGGGCGCGAAATAGAGTGGATCGAGGGCAACGCCTTCGACCTGCTGCGGGAATACGCCGCTGCCAACCGGCGCTACGACACCATCGTTCTCGATCCGCCGGCCTTTGCCAAATCGAAGCGCGACCTCGACAAGGCTCTGCGCGGCTATAAAGAGCTCAACCTGCGCGCCATGAAGATGCTGCGGACGGGAGGGATTCTGGTCACGTGTTCCTGCTCCTTCCACGTCGGAGTCGCCGAGTTCCACAAAGTAGTCGCCGACGCGGCCCAGGACGCCCACAGATCTTTGCGGGTGGTGGAAAACCGCGGAGCAGCCAAGGACCATCCAATCCTACTGAACGTACCGGAAACCAGCTACCTTCAGTGCCTGATACTTAGTGTAAGCGACTGATAAATAACAAGATAATGAACTTGACAATCATACACTAAGATTTTATGCTGTAATCATACTAAATCAGCAACCTGGGAGCTTCCGAAAGCTCCCCGAATGAACTTCCAGTAGGAGGATTTACCTGTATGACCATGATTACGCGTTATGACCCATTCCGTGAGTTTGTGACTCTCCAGGAACGAATGAACCGCCTGTTCCGCGTCCCCCGTGGGCCGGAAGAGCAGGATGAATCGCTGACCACGACCGCATTCGCTCCGCCCGTGGATGTCTACGAGGACGAGCACTTTGTCACACTCAAAATTGAGGTGCCGGGAATCGACGAGAAGGACATTGACGTCCGCATCGAGAACAACACGCTCACCGTGCACGGCGAGCGCAAGTTCGAGAAGGAAGAGAAAGAAGAGAACTACCGGCGCGTGGAGCGGCAGTATGGCAGCTTCACCCGCACCTTCAGCCTCCCGAACACCGTCAACCATGACAACGTTCAGGCGGACTATGACAAGGGCGTGTTGAAGATCAAGCTGGCGAAGAAGGCCGAAGCCAAGCCGAAGCAGATCAAGGTCAACGTCGGCGGCCAGAAGACGCTGGAGTCGAAGGGGCCCAGCAAAGCAGCTTGAACCCAGTGGTCGGTGAGGAGCATGTGGGGCCGGGGCTTTGCTCCGGCCTCTGTGTTTGATGCATGACGGGCGGTCTGTGAGGGAGCGAACGGGTAGGACAACCCAGACTATCGAACCAACAGTAGAGGCTCTGTTCGAACCGCTGAACCTGAGCCCTGGGAGATCAGATATGTCAAAACAATGCGCAAACACACCCCGTCTAAACAGCTACGAAGCGAAAAAGAACTACCTTGAGGACCATCTCTTCAATGAACTCCGTTGGATGCTCGGTGCGGCGACGGAATGGTCCATTCAGGAACAGTTGAATCAGGGCATCGTTGGGTACGACGTGATCGTTTACGCGATGGACTCGACCTTTTTGCACGCCCGCACGCTCTTTGAATTCTTCCTTAACAAAACGGGAAAGCATTATTACGGCTGTGACCAGTTCTTACAAACCGGGCTGAAATCCGAAAAATATGAGAAGTGGAAGGAGCCGCTGCACAGGCACCTTATGCATGCTCAGATTCGCTCCAAGCTAGAGCGACTCGAGAGTCTCTCGGGCGAGATGAAGGATCTAAACAAAATGCCCGTCGACTTTGCACACGAAGTTCTCACGGTGTGGAAGGAATTCGAGGACGCATTGGGCAAGAGCAGCAATGCTGAGGATCCACAGCTGCAGAAACTCGCTCGCAACAAGAGGAAGGAAGCAATCGACGGGGCCCTATGTGTGGTGAATTCCACCGTCGCGCAGCACCACGCTAGTTGCAATGCTCAGACTTTGAAGCCTGTGTTTGTCTTCCATCAGTGATTTGGGCGACACTTAACCGATTAGGGACTATTTATGCCTATCCGTTGGGATAAATTCACCGTCAAAGCGCAGGAGGCCGTCCAGCGGGCGAACGAGCTCGCCTCGGAACACGGCAATCCGGAACTCGCGCCTGCGCATCTGCTCGCGGCGCTGGTAGAGGATAAGGAAGGCATCGTCGCGCCGGTGCTGGAGAAGATTGGCATCGGGCCGCAGGCTGTGCTCAGCGATATCTATAAAGAAATTGAAAAGCTGCCGAAAGTCTCGGGCAGCAGCGGCGCGCAGCAGCCGGCCATGTCATCGCAGGTCAATCAGCTCCTGGAGAAGTCGTTCCAAGAAGCCGACGCCTTCAAGGATGAATACGTATCAACCGAGCACATCCTGCTGGCGCTGACTGCTCTGAAACGTGATCCGGCGCAGGAGTTGCTGGCGCGTCACGGCGCTACCCACGACGCCATCCTGAAGGCGCTGACTGCGGTCCGCGGATCGCAGCGCATCACCGACCAGAACCCGGAAGCGAAGTACCAGGCGCTGGAGCGTTATGCCCGCGATCTGAACGAGCAGGCGCGACGCGGCAAACTCGATCCCGTGATTGGCCGCGACGAAGAAATCCGCCGGGTGGTGCAGGTGCTTTCGCGGCGCACTAAGAATAATCCCGTGCTGATTGGCGAGCCGGGGGTCGGCAAGACGGCCATCGTCGAGGGCCTGGCGCAGCGCATCGTCTCGGGCGACGTGCCCGAGGCCCTGAAGAACAAGCGCGTCATATCACTCGATCTGGGAGCGATGCTTGCCGGCGCGAAATATCGCGGCGAATTTGAAGACCGGCTGAAGGCCGTCCTGAAAGAAATCGAAGACTCGCAGGGCCAGATCATCCTTTTCATCGACGAACTGCACACGCTGGTGGGCGCGGGCGCGGCCGAAGGGGCGATCGACGCCTCGAACATGCTGAAGCCGGCGCTGGCCCGCGGAGAGTTGCGCGCCATCGGAGCGACCACGCTCAACGAATATCGGAAATACATCGAGAAAGACGCGGCGCTCGAACGGCGATTCCAGATCGTCTTCGTGGGCGAGCCGAATGTCGAGGATACGATTGCGATCCTGCGCGGCCTCAAGGAAAAGTACGAAGTGCACCACGGCGTGCGCATCAAAGACTCGGCCATTGTCGCGGCTGCGACTTTGTCGCATCGCTATATTTCCGACCGCTTTCTGCCTGATAAGGCCATCGACCTGATCGACGAGGCTGCGGCTTCGCTGCGCATCCAGATCGATTCCATGCCCACGGAAATTGATCAGCTGGAACGGCGGGCGACACAACTGGAAATCGAAAAGCAGGCGCTGAAGAAGGAAGACGACGCCAATTCGAAAGAACGGTTGGCCCACGTCGAGAAAGAGCTGGCCGGTATACGCGAGCAGTCGAACGCGCTCAAGGCCAAGTGGAAGCAGGAAAAAGACGTAATTGCGAAAGCTCGAGCCCTGAAAGAAAAACTTGAGCAGCTCAAGGTTGAAGAAGCCGTGGAGGAACGCAAAGGGAATCTGGAGCGCGTGGCGCAGATCCGCTATGGGCTTATCCGCCAGACCGAACAAGAGCTGAATAAAGTCACCGCGCAGATCGATGGCAAGGCCGGGCGGCGCATGTTGAAAGAAGAGGTTGATGAGGAAGACGTTGCTCGCATCGTCTCCAAGTGGACTGGCATTCCGGTTTCGAAAATGCTTGAGGGCGAGGTCAAGAAGCTCGTCAACATGGAAGACCGGCTACGGCTGCGCGTCATCGGACAGGACGCGGCGCTGGAACGCGTGGCCAATGCGATCCGCCGTTCGCGCGCCGGGTTGAGCGATCCCAAGCGGCCGATTGGGTCGTTTATTTTCCTCGGGCCAACCGGCGTCGGTAAAACCGAACTTGCCCGCGCGCTGGCCGAATTTCTCTTTGACGACGAACGCGCCATGGTACGCATTGACATGTCGGAATACATGGAGAAGCACGCCGTGTCGCGAATGATTGGCGCGCCTCCGGGATACGTTGGCTACGAAGAAGGCGGACAGCTGACCGAGGCGGTGCGGCGACATCCTTATGCGGTCGTGCTGTTTGACGAAATCGAAAAGGCGCACCCGGATGTGTTCAACATCCTGCTGCAGATTATGGATGACGGGCGCCTCACCGACGGCAAGGGCCGCAAGGTGGACTTCAAGAATACGGTCATCATCATGACTTCGAACCTGGGGTCGGCATATTTGCAGTCGGAAAACATTCGATCCGCCGACGGCTTCGAGCAGGCTTCAAAGCAGGTAATGGAGGCGCTGCATGGGCATTTCAAACCCGAGTTCCTCAATCGCGTGGACGACATCATCATCTTCCATCCGCTGGGCAAGGAACAGCTGGTGAAGATTGTCGATCTGCGGCTGGAAGACCTGCGGCGACTGCTGGCCGACCGCAAGATTTCCCTGGAGTTGACCGATGCTGCCAAAGAACTGCTCTTTACTGAAGGCTACGACCCGAACTTCGGAGCGCGTCCGCTGAAGCGGGCTATTCAGAAGCTGGTGCAGGACCCGCTGGCGCTGAAGATTCTGGACGGCGAAGTGCTGCATGGGGACCACGTTGTCGTGGACGCCGATAAGAAGACGGGGAAGATGACGTTCAGGGTCAGCGAGCGGGTGGGGGAGAAGGCGGCGACGCGGGCGAAGAAGTAATGCGATTTAAGGTCCACCCTATGCGGTCGACGTTTTTACACTAACTGATGGGCGACGGCTGAGGACGCGCAGGACCACCAGCGACCACAGGGGTACCAACGCAAGCCATGAGATTGTGACTGCGCGCGCTCCGAATCCAACGGCGCCCGCATTCACAGCGACCGTTAAAGAGGCCATAAGTGCGCTGAGAATCACCGCAAACTTTTGCCCTCTGACGCTGGCCTTCTCGAAGCAGAGCATCGGAAGAACCATGTAAAAACCCGCCCCATGTCTTCCCAGCGGGGAAGCACGTGGCGCTAATATCTCGGAAACGACCACCACCTCACAAAGTCCAGCGAGTGCCGCGATCAACCACTGATGTTTTCTGCAGCTCGCCACGAGAAGCCAGGCCGGAATTACGAGCATCACAAACGTAAGTACATACCCGAAAATACGGCTGGCGGCAGGGCTCGCGTGCTTCGCAAACACAACCATCCCAGCAACTACAGCAAGTCCTACGAGGACATAGATGGTATAGTCCGCAACCTTACTCATATATTGGGACCGATTTTAGTCCTGAGGGCCGGAACGAGCAACGAAGCAACTTGCCGAGCTTTGCTCGGCTGGGCGGACGAATGCGTCCGCCCCTACGTGGTTCTCTTGTGTTTCGCCGGCTTCTTAGTTCTCGATTTTGAGGCGCGGCGTGCCCCCGGTACCTTGCCGATTCTCGGATCGCCGGCGAGAACGAGTTCGCAGGCGTGCAGCGCGGCTTCTTCGAAATCCGGCGCATCGGCGGGAAGAACCTGCCATCCTGTCACCTTCTTCCCCAATACCTTTATGGAACGCATGTTGGGGAAATCGCGCCGCAGGGTCTGGTGGTGCTCCTCGGTAGTGGCCAGCCACACCCCGTTATCCGCCGTCTGGGCAGGTTTGTCTTTGTTCCTGAGGATGAGGACGATCTTGTCCTTAACATAGATTGCGAGACAGCCGAACATGGGGCGGGTCGTGGGCGACAGCGGAGCGATCGCATCGAGCACGAATTCATGCGGGACAGGCTTGCGCTGTTTGGCGGCGAAGAGGGTGTCGTCGAGCGGGACTGAGGTCGTATTGCGGCGAGGCTTCGGCATACGAGCCGGGAATCGGGTTCCGTTCCGCGCTACTTTCCATTGACTCTATATCACTTGTCGGTCAGGTAGCGAATTCCAAAAGCTTGCGGGTGGCCTCTCTGACGCTGTAAGGTAGTCGGCCTAGGCTCGATTCTCTTTGGGGGATGGAATGAAACTCGGTCGTACTCTACTTGCGTCGATTTTCTTGCTTTGCTGCATCAACTTTTCCTGGGCGCAAGCCGTCCCTGCTTCGAAGACGGTGGTGATCCACGCCGGACATCTGCTGGACGTTAAGACCGGCAAGACCCTCAGCAATCAAACCATCGTGATTCAGGGCGACAAGATCGCTAGCGTTGGCTCCGACACGGCTGTTCCTGCGGGAGCGCAGGTGGTTGATTTGTCGAACGCTACCGTGCTGCCGGGGTTGATTGACGCGCACACGCACATCACATTCACTACCAACTTCGGCTACTCGCGGCTGGCGATTTCGGTGCCGCGCCAGGCGCTCACCGGAGCGCGCAATGCCCGGGTTACGCTGGACGCCGGTTTTACTACCATCCGGAATGTGGGCGCGACCGACTACACCGACGTTGCTCTGCGCGATGCCATCAACGCCGGCGACGTGCCGGGGCCGCGCATGCTGGTCAGCGGGCCGGCGCTGAGCATTACGGGCGGACACTGCGACGACAATCTGCTGCCGTTTGAGTGGCACATTCAGGGCGAAGGCGTGGCCGATGGGGTTGAAGCCGTCCAGCACAAGACTCGGGAGATCATCAAGTATGGGGCCGACCTGATCAAGATTTGCGCTACTGGCGGCGTGCTTTCGCATGGCGACAATCCGCAAGCCTCGCAATACACACTGGAGGAGATGAAGGCGATCGTGGCCGATGCGCACCGACTGGGGCGCAAGGTGGCGGCTCATGCGCATGGCGCGGAGGGCATCCGCTGGGCGTCGGAGGCGGGCGTGGACTCGATTGAGCACGGGTCTTACATTGACGACGCGGCCATTGCCACCATGAAGAAGAACGGGACGTATCTGGTGCCAACGCTGTATCTGATGGACTGGTTTTTCGAGAATGCGGAGAAGATCGGTACTCCGGCGGAATTGATTGCCAAGGGACACGAGGTCATGCCGGCGGCGCGTAAGAACGTGGCGCGCGCGTTCGTCGCGGGAGTGAAAGTTGGATTCGGGACGGACGCGGCGGTGTATCCGCACGGGCTGAACGCGCATGAATTTGCGGTTTACGTGAAGCTGGGGATGACGCCGCTACAGGCGATCCAGACGGCGACGATCAATGATGCCGATTTGCTGGGCTGGTCCGACAAGGTCGGAACGATTGAGCCGGGCAAGTGGGCCGACATCGTGGCTGTGGACGGCGATCCGCTGGCCGACGTGACTACGCTTGAGCGCGTCAAGTTTGTGATGAAGGGCGGCGAGGTGGTTAAGAACCTTTACAGCAAGTGAGTCAGCTTTCCCGTAGAGACGCGGCTTGCCGCGTCTTCCTTCGAACGCGACGTTCGGGACGCTGCACGCGGGAGACGGGGCAAGCCCCGTCTCTACAGTAGAATCCTTCCGTGTCTGTCCTCTTCCAGATTGAGGCCACCCGCGGCTCCGCCCGTGTGGGCAAACTCATCACTCCTCATGGAGAGGTGGAGACGCCGGTGTTCATGCCGGTCGGGACGCTGGCTTCGGTCAAGGGCGTTTCGCAGGATGTGCTGGAAGAACTTGGCGTCGAGATTCTGCTTTCGAATACCTACCATCTTTTTCTGCGGCCTGGAGTCGAAACGGTTCGGCGGATGGGCGGGCTGCACCGGTTCATGGCTTGGGATCGAGCCATTCTCACGGATTCGGGCGGGTTTCAAGTTTTCAGTTTGAACGATCTGCGCAAGGTCAGCGAAGAGGGCGTGGCGTTTCGCTCGCACCTGGACGGGTCTCCTCACTTTCTCAGTCCTGAAAAAGCCATGGAGATTCAGATTGGGCTGGGCGCTGACATCATCATGGCGTTTGATGAATGCACGGAGTATCCGGCGGATCGGCAGCGCGTGCGTGCGTCGATGGAATTGACTTTGCGCTGGGCCGAGCGCTGCAAGAGTTATTTTGAAGAACACAAGGGCGAAGTGCCGTGGAACAGGTCTCAGGTCTCAGGTGTCAGGTCTCAGGAAGAGCAGGTCCTTCGCTCCGCTGGGCGGACGAATGCGTCCGCCCCTACGTGGGCGGATCAGACGCAGGCTTTGTTTGGCATTGTGCAGGGGGGGATGGACCCTGAACTTCGCCGCGAATCGGCTGAGCGGACGATTGACATTGGGTTTCCTGGGTATGCCATCGGGGGGCTTAGTGTGGGCGAACCTCGCGAGCTTACCCGCGACATTGTCTTATCCACGCTGGAGCATCTTCCCTCCAACCAGCCGCGTTATCTGATGGGAGTTGGAACTCCGGAAGAGATTGCCCAGTATGCGCAGGCGGGAGTTGACATGATGGATTGCGTCCTGCCTACGCGCGCCGCCCGGCATGGCTTGCTGTTTACTTCCGAAGGCAAGGTTTCGATCAAGCAGGCGCGGTATGCGCAGGATGACAGCGCGCTCGATCCGGCCTGCGAATGCCGGGTGTGCCTGCGTTATTCACGGGCCTATCTGCGCCATCTTTACGCCTCGAACGAACTGCTGGCGCAGGTATTGAATACGGTGCACAACCTGCACTTTTACCTGGCTACCATGCGGACGGTGCGGGGCTGGATCCGGGGAGGTGGCGTTTCCTAAGAGCGCATCCCCCTCAGGGGCTAAGCCCCGTCTTGGTTGGCGCTCATCGGCGCGGCTGCAGAGGCTACGGAAAGAGTCGACATTCGCCACTCAGCCCCTAAAGGGGCGGTTGATAGCGAACGACTTGCGGTATCGCTAAAGCGATACCCTGATACGAAACTCTAGCTTTTTCCGCAGCCTGTAGAGTCGTGCCCTTCCCGGAGCGTTTTGCGCGACGGTTTAACGATGCAAATTCGGCGGCGTGTCCTTGACACCTTAGGCGGCGGTCCGGCATTCTATTTAACTTGGGAACAAGGTCAGTTTCCTTCTGTGCCGTTCCGAAGCGAAACCGGAGTGCGGCATCGCCGGTTCTAGCCTGCAAGGTGGTCCTCCGGGCCACAGGAGAAAAGAATTCCCGCAATTTAGCAGAGGTTGATTAGCGAGGATCGACTTGGCGGTGGAAATGATTTTGCCTGGCATTTCGTGCGGTATTACGGGTGGATTGGCGTTTTGGTTGCAGATGCCGGGTGGGACAAATTTGCTCACGCTGGCTCCGCTGGTATTCATTTTTGCAATTTTTTACTTTTTGCTGATTCTGCCGCAGCAGCGCAAGCAAAAGAAGTGGCAGAGCATGCTGAGCGAGTTGAAAAACGGCGACAGGATCGTAACCAGCGGCGGCCTGCGCGGGACGATCATGAGTATCAAGGACGATGCGCTGGTTTTGCGCGTGCCACCGGACAATCTGAAGCTCGAAATCAGCCGCGCATCGGTGGTATCGGTGACGACGGCGGAGGAAGGTACTAAATCATAGTCGTTGGTCGCTAGTCGTTGGTCGTTCGGGAAGCGCGGTAGGCTTGAACGGTTTTGCTAACGACTAAGGACTAACGACCATCGACGGTTTTTCATGAATAAGAATCTCAGTTGGAAGTTGACAGTAATCATCGGAATCCTGCTGGTCTTCCTGGGCGGCATTTTCGGCATTCCGAAGGACTGGTCGGCGAAAGGGATGCTGGCGTCGATTACCGACCGCATTCATTTGGGACTGGACCTGCGCGGCGGGACGCATTTGATCCTGCAAGTACAGGTCAATGACGCGGTCAACGCCGATTCCGACAACGCGATAGCGCGCCTGAAGGAAGACTTCCGCACCCACAAGATCAATTACGCCGACATCACCAAGCCCGATCCGGTGAACCATCCGGAAGTGATCGTGGTGAAAGGCGTTCCGCCGGATCAGACCAGCGAGTTCAAGAACCTAATTTCCGACCGGCTGCCGGAGTACGACCCGGCCTCGGGAGCGGAAAATTCCTGGACGGTTTCGATGAAGTCGCAGAACCTCGCCGACTTGAAGAACCGCGCGGTCGCGCAAGCCATCGAGACCATTCGCAACCGTATTGACCAACTGGGTGTGAGCGAGCCGGTAATTCAGGAGCATGGGCTAGGCCAGTACCAGATTCTGGTCCAACTGCCGGGAGTGGACGATCCAGCGAGGGTGAAAGAAATCATGCAGTCCACGGCGATGCTGGAAATCAGGCAATCGCTGGGCGGGCCCTATGGAAGCCAGGAGCAGGCGCTGCAGGACAAGGGTGGCGTGCTGCCTCCGGACGCGGTGCTGATGCAAGGAAAGAGCATCGGTTCGCGCAGCAGCGAAGGCGGCGAACAGTGGTACTTTATTTCCCGCGCGTCAGCTGTGACGGGGCGCGACCTTCGCACAGCGGAACCGTCTACCGACGAGAATGGCCAGCCGGCGGTCCGCTTTATCCTTACTTCCGAGGGCGGGCGCAAGTTCTTTTCCTTTACTTCGGCGCACGTTGGCGACTACCTGGCCGTGGTTCTGGACAACCGCGTGCAGGAAGTGGCGGTGATTAAAGAAGCGATTCACGATACCGGCATCATCAACGGCCGGTTCACCCAGCAGGAGACGCAAGACCTTTCGATGACGCTGCGGTCGGGCGCTTTGCCGGCGGGCATCAAGTATCTGGAAGAACGGACAGTCGGTCCTTCGCTGGGCGCGGATTCGATTCGGTCCGGTGTTCATGCGGCCATCTATGGCATGCTCGCCGTCCTTATCTTCATGCTGATTTACTACCGCTGGGCGGGCGTGAATGCCGATGTCGCGCTGATCCTGAACCTGGTCATCCTGCTCGGGTTCATGGGCTATTTCGGAGCGGTGCTGACGCTGCCGGGCATTGCCGGCGTCATTCTGACGGTGGGCATGGGCGTGGATTCGAACGTGCTGATTTTTGAGCGCATCCGGGAAGAACTGAGGAACGGCAAGACGCCGCCCTCGGCGGTGGAACAGGGATTCAGCCATGCCTGGATCACGATTGTTGACACGCACGTTACCACCATTGTTTCGGCCGCGATCCTGTTCATATTCGGAACCGGGCCGGTAAAAGGTTTTGCCACGACGCTGGTGTTCGGTTTGCTGGCCAACCTGTTTACGGCAGTGTTTGTATCGCGGGTTATTTTTGATTGGGTACTGAGCAGGAAAGAGCGTGGCGAGGCATTAAGCATCTAAGGCAGTCGTTAGTCGTCGGTCGATAGTCGTTCGCGAGTCTCAGGCGAGCGATGCACCGCGAACGACCAGCGACTAACGACCATCGACTGATTTCTTGAAGGGATCGTAAGCAGCGTGGAATTTTTTAGAGACACAAACTTCGATTTTCTCGGGAAAAAGTGGTACTTCCTGACCTTCTCGCTGATCTTCAGCGTGGCGGGAGTGCTTTCCATGGCGTTCTGGCATGGCATCCCGCTGGGTGTGGACTTCCGCGGCGGCACGCTGGTCTATGTCAAGTACGCGCACACGCCTGATGTGGCCGGCATTAACGCCCAACTTGATCATGTGGGATTAAAGAACCATCGGGTTCAATCCTACGACCAGGTTCACAACAGCAACGAAGTTCTGATTGCTCTCGATATTCAGGAGACGAGCGAACAGGATCTGAGCAAGGGCAAAGACCTGATCAAGCAGGCTCTTGAAAGCAACGCCACTCCGGGTAAGCAGGATCTCAACAACTCCAGCTCCTTGACCATCACGAATTATCTTTTGGAGAAGGACCCGCTCCACCTTGGAGCCGGCGCCGAGGCCAATCCGCGCTACACCGCCATGGCTCAAGCGATTGTTGACTATCGCGATAAGACGAAAAGCGGCGTGCTGGGCTCGATTGATGAATTGAAGAGCGTGGCCGATTCCGCGTCCGTCGCTGCGTTGCAAGAGAATTTTTTCGTTTCCGACTTTGGTATCCGCAACGTCGAAATTGTCGGCCCGCAAGTAGGACAGCAACTGCGCAAGCAAGCCATCCTGGCCACGCTTTATTCGCTGGGCGGAATGCTGATCTACCTGGGCTTACGCTTCGAATGGATCTACGGTGTGGCTGCAGTTTTGACGGTGTTCCACGACACTCTGATTACGGTAGGCGCCTTCTCGCTGTTGAACTGGGAGATCTCGCTGACCGTGATTGCGGCCATCCTGACGCTGATCGGATACTCCAATAACGACACCATCGTCGTGTTTGACCGCATCCGGGAGAACATCAAGCTGCTGCGTCGGGACCGGCTGGCGGACATTGTCAACAAGAGTATTAATCAGACCCTAAGCCGAACTATCTTGACAGCGGGCCTGACTTTCCTTACCGTTCTTGCGTTGTTCCTTTTCGGGGGCGAGGTGTTGCATGGATTCAGCTTCGCCCTGGTCATCGGAATCCTGATCGGAACCTATTCTTCGATCGCGATTGCCGCCCCGATATTGGTGGCCTACCAGGAATGGCGGGGCGAGCGCGGCAAAAAGCCGATTGCCATGCCACTGCGGTCCGGCAACGGGGCCCAATCGAAGGAAAAAGTTAAGGTATGAATCCGGGCATGTGGCGTAAAATCATGGACCTGCCCGCAGAGGCAGGGATACTGGAGCAAAAAGCCAGAAAGAACGGGAGCAAAGAGGATGCGGCCGGTGTCTAAATTGTCTTAGGGTTTCGTGTAGGAGAAAGCTTATGTTTGAAGATAGCCTTATTGAGTCAGGTAATAGATTCAAGACCAAGCGGTTGAGCACCACGATCTTTTCCTTCACTCTGCAAGTAATGCTCATCTGCATCTTGATCCTGATCCCCCTGATTTATACCGACGCGCTGCCGAAAACGCAGCTCATGACCTTCCTGGTTGCGCCACCACCTCCACCGCCACCACCGCCTCCGCCAGTCGCTGCGGTTAAGGTGGTAAAGATGCAAAGCGAACTGATCAACGGCCAACTGCGCCAGCCCACGAAGATTCCCCAGAGAGTTCAGATGATCAAAGAAGAAGAAGCGCCACCGGATCTGGGTGCTGGCGGCGTCCCGGGTGGTGTCCCGGGTGGCATACCGGGAGGCTCGGCGGGCGGCGTGATTGGCGGCATCGTCAGCCAGACGGCGAACATCCCGAAGGTGGCGACTCCGCAGCGCATCCGGGTTTCGTCGGGCGTGTCGACGGGACTTTTGATCCGGAAGGTTACGCCCAATTATCCGCCGTTGGCAAAACAGGCCCGCATTCAAGGGGCGGTCGTGCTGCAGGCGGAGATCAGCAAAGAGGGCACGATTCAGAATCTGCAATTGATTAGCGGGCACCCCATGCTGGCGCCGGCGGCGATCGAAGCCGTGAAACAGTGGCGTTATAAGCCATACCTGCTCAATGGCGAGCCGGTGGCCGTGGAGACCCAGGTAGTTGTGAACTTTAGCTTGTCCGGAGGCTAGACTCTCCGGCCAGCTTTGTGGCGGTTGAAACTTCCCCCGTCCCACCTTTTCTGCAGGCGGGAAACCAGGGTGGTTTTGGCGCCCGGGCGATTCTGTCCACTTGGTTTTCTTGCATCAAACGGTTCAGATGAGCAGGCGATCGAAGGAATCGAATTTCGATTGCCCAGCCCCCTAAAGGGACGCCTGATTCCGAAGCGCTTAGGGCATCGCTAAAGCGATGTCTTGGTACGACTCATTTCTGAGGAGGAAAAGCAACTCATGGTAGTGAACCTGGCAGCAGTCGCACTCTGTAATTTCCATCTTTTTGCCGCCTGGCTCTTTGACGAGGGCTCGGTTGGTTGGGACCCGATTTCGCTGTGGAAGCAGATGGGCATTCTGGCGAAGGTCGTGGTTATCGTGCTGTTCATCATGTCGGGATGGTCGATCGGCGTGATGATTGACCGCTGGATGGCTTTCAACGCCGCCCGCAATCAGTCCCGCTCGTTTGCTCCGGCGGTTGCCGGAGCGCTGCGCGAAGGCAAGATTGATGAAGCGATCAAAGTCGCCGAGCGCAACAAGAAGAGTCACCTGGCCAAGGTTGTCACCGCGGGTCTGATGGAATTCAAAGCCCATCAGGATAGCCCGGGGGAGATTCCTGGCGAGACCATTGAAGCGTCCAAGCGCGCATTAGAGCGCACCGAAGCCATCGTGCACGCAGAGTTGAAGCGTGGCTTGGGCGGTCTGGCGACGATTGGTTCGACGGCTCCCTTCGTGGGACTGTTCGGAACGGTGGTCGGCATTCTGAACGCCTTCAACGGTATTGCCAAGGAAAAGGCAACCGGCTTGGCAGCGGTCGCGGGCGGCATTTCCGAAGCGCTCGTCACCACCGCCGTCGGCCTGTTCGTGGCGATTCCGGCCGTCATGATGTTCAACTATTTGACCGGTCGCGTGGAAGCGTTCGACGTGGAGATGGACAACTCCTCGAGCGAACTGATCGATTACTTCCTGAAGCGCCGGAGCATGCGCCGGTCCTAAGGCTGCGGTTTGGGGGTTCTCGCAAAAGCGAGGGCCACAGGAACGCAGGGCTGCAAACATGAGTTGCTGAAGTGGCGCCGGTTTTCCGACCGGCGCCCACTCTTCCTCATCTGCATGGGTTGCGGTTCACGGCCAGGGCAAGCATACGCAGGAGACAGAATTCCATGGCATTAGCAAAGCGAAACGAAGGGGCGAACGTCAGCTCCGACATCAACGTCACACCGATGGTGGACGTGATGCTGGTACTGCTGATCATCTTCATGGTGGTCACGCCCATGCTGCAACACGGCGTTCCCGTGGATATGGCGAAAGTCAATAGTCCTAAGGATATGCACGACGCCGACAAGGAAGACGCGCTGCTGGTTGCGGTCACACGCGACGACAAGGTCTTTTTCGGGCCGGATCAGGTTCAGGTGAACGATCTGACCGACAAGATCAAGGACAAGCTGGCGAACCGTACCGACAAGACCGTCTATCTGAAAGCCGACCAGCGGGCGAAGTACGGCTGGGTGGTCGAAGTCGTCGATAATGTCCGCGCCGCTGGCGTTGACCAACTCGGCCTTTTGACCGATCAGAAGAAGTCGGGAGCCCTTGCCCCGCCGACCGGCGCTACGTCGCCGACGGGCGGGCAGTAGTCAGTAAACGCAATCATTGGAAGTTTGATCGGAGATCGTTATGAGTATGGCAGTCGGCCCCAAAGGGGGCCAGAACGCGAACATGAACGTCACGCCGCTGATCGACGTGTTGCTGGTATTGCTGATCATTTTTATGGTGATCACGCCGCTGACGCCCAAAGGTCTGGAAGCGTTGGTGCCCCAGCCGCCGCCGAAGGATAAGCAGCCGCCGCCCACGCCGGATCGCACGATCGTGGTGCAACTGATTGACCGCGGCCCGGGTAACGCCCCGGGTGTCAAGATCAATCAGGACGACGTCACTTGGGAAACCCTGCAAGGCCGCCTGGAAGATATTTTCAAGACCCGCGCTGAGAAAATCATGTTTGTGAAGGGCGATGACAATGTGCCCTTCGCCGACGTCGCCAACGTGATTGACATCGGGCATTCGGCCGGCGTCGATAAAGTCGGCTTGATCACAGCGAAGATCGAAGCGGGCAGCTAGAACCGTTTTATGATGGAGGGACGGGCGTCTCGCCCGTCCAGCCGGGCGGGGACGCCCGGCTCTCCACCTCAGATTTCCACACTCCGTGGTAAGGGAGATTCATAAAGCAATGAAAACAACTCAAAAACTACTGGTGATCTTCGCCGCCCTGCTGGTGATTCTCTCCAGCGTTGGATGTGCCAAGCTCAAGGCGCGCGACCACCTCAACAAGGGTGTGCAGGCTTTCAAGAACTCCAAATTCGAACAGGCGATTGACCATTTCCAGCAAGCAGTCGCCCTCGACCCGACCCTGATCAATGCCCGCCTGTATCTGGCCACAGCTTTGGCCCAGCAGTACATTCCGGGCGTCGATGCTCCCGACAACAACCGCTTCGGCGAGCAGGCGGTTGACCAATACAAGCAAGTGCTGGCAAGCGATCCCAAGAACATCAACAGCATTAAGGGCATCGCCTATCTGTACCTGCAGATGAAGAAATTTCCTTTGGCGAAGGAGTACTACAAGAAAGCCTCCGAGCTCGATCCGAATGACCCTGAGCCGTATTACTCGGTCGCCGTCATTGACTGGACACAAACCTACGTGCCCCGTCAGGAAGAGCGCGCCAAGCTTGGCATGAAGCCTGAAGAGGCCTTGCCCGCCAAGGACAAGAAGGTTTGTGCCACGATGAAGGAGCAGAATACGGCCAACGTTCAGGAAGGCATCGATAACCTGAACAAGGCGCTCAAACTTCGTCCTGATTACGACGATGCCATGGCCTACATGAACCTGATGTACCGGGAACGCGCCGATATCCAGTGCGATGACCCGGAAGCCCACAACGCGGATCTGAAGACCGCCGACGAGTGGGTGGACAAGACCATGGCGACGAAGAAGGCCAAGGCTGAAAAACAGCCCAGCGGCCAGATCGTCGTGGATCAGAATAAGTAAGCATTTCGCTCTCGCGTGGGGACGGACGATCACGTCCGTCCCCGCGATTGCGTAGGGACAGCCATCCCCGGCTGTCCGTGCCGAGCAACTGCTCGGCCCCGCTAGCGTCATCACCGGCCGCGAATCGAAGCTCAGCCCCTAAAGGGGTGGTTGATTTTGAGGGACTTCCGGCATCGCTGAAGCGATGCCCTGATACGGACCGAAAGTTTCGATCCCGAGTCTACAACTCCAGTCCGGTCGCAGTCCGCTAATCACAACCGCAAGTGATTTGGATTACGCACATCTCCGTTCCCGCAGGTAAAATCAAGGCTTCACGCGAGCAACCAGACGTGGGCAACGGCTAGATCCAAGCCAGAAATGTTCAAGAAGATTCTTATCGCCAACCGGGGAGAGATCGCGGTGCGCATCAATCGCGCCTGCCGCGAATTGGGCATTGCCACGGTCGCCGTCTATTCCGACGTGGACCGCGCTGCCCTCCACGTCCGCAAGTCCGACGAGGCTTACTGTATCGGCCCGGCTCCAGCCGCTGAGTCGTATCTTCGGATGGACAAGATCCTTGACGTAGCCAAACGTTCCGGGGCGGAGGCCATCCATCCCGGCTACGGTTTTCTCTCGGAAAGCGCGAAATTCGCTCAGGCGTGCGCCGACGCAGGCGTGAAGTTCATCGGGCCGACTCCGCACTCCATGAACCTGATGGGATCGAAGACCAGCGCCCGCCAGCAGATGGAAAAAGCCGGAGTACCCTTTGTTCCCGGAACCTCGAGCGGCCTCGCTTCTCCCGAAGAAGGCGAAGAAGTTGCGGAGCGCGTCGGTTATCCGGTGATGCTGAAAGCCGCGGCTGGCGGCGGTGGCAAAGGCATGCGTCTGGTGCATACCCGCCAGGAACTTCGTTCCGCCTTTGAATCGGCGCGGAGCGAGGCGCAACGTTCTTTCGGCGACGACGAAGTCTATATCGAAAAGGCGATCGTCAATCCTCGCCACATCGAGATGCAAGTGCTGGCCGACGAGCACGGCAACACCGTCTGGCTGGGTGAGCGTGAGTGTTCCATTCAGCGCCGGCACCAGAAAGTTCTGGAAGAGGCGCCTTCGCCGATTGTCGACTCCGACATGCGCCGCCGCATGGGGGAAGTCGCGGTCAAAGCTGCACAGTCGGCCAAGTACACCAATGCCGGGACGGTCGAATTCCTGGTCGATCAGCAAAAGAATTTTTACTTCCTGGAAATGAACACGCGCCTGCAGGTGGAACATCCGGTCACCGAGCTAACCGCCGGACTCGATCTTGTGCATCTGCAGATCCGGATCGCGGCGGGTGAAACGCTTCCCTTCAAGCAGTCTGACGTGCAGATTCGCGGACACGCCATCGAATGCCGCATCTACGCCGAAGACCCGGACAACAATTACTTTCCCAGCCCCGGAAAGATCACGGTGCTGTTGCAGCCCTCGGGACCGGGAATCCGCCGCGACAGCGGCATGTACGAAGGCTGGTACGTCCCCATGGAGTACGACCCGTTGCTCGCCAAACTGATCGGCTATGGAAGCGACCGGCGGCAGGCCATCATGCGTTTGGAGCGCGCGCTCTACGAATATTTTGTGGCCGGCATCAAGACGAACATTTCGCTGTTCCAGCGCGTTTTGCGAGACGCCGATTTTCAGGCAGGAAAGGTCGATACCGGATACCTGGATCGTTTGCTGGCGAAAGGCAACCGCACTTGCGCGGCGAGCGCACCCGAAGCGGAGAGCAAATCGCTGGAGGCGATTGCGGCCATTGCCGCGGGAATGTTTGCCGTGCTCGATCCGGCTTCGCCGGTCAGCAAGAATGGGAACACCGGTGGACCGGGTCCGGTTCCGTCCACCTGGAAGCAGAAGGGACGCTCGGAAGGGCTGCGCTGATCTTATGGTCTATGAAATCACGGTTGACGGCGAAGAGGGCGGCAAGTCCCACCGGCTTGAGCTGGAAAAAGCCGCCAGTGGATGGGAGTGCCGCCTGGACGGGCAACCGGTCCGTATCGATGCGGTGATCCCGCGCCCTAACGTTCTGTCGCTGCTGGTCGATGGGCGGGCCTATGAAATCAAGCGCGAACAGACGGCCACCGATCTTCACCTGTGGGTAGGGAGTACGCGCCTGGCGGTCGAGTTGCGTGATCCGCGTTCTTTGCGCTCGCGCCTGAAAGTTGGCGGGGACGAAAAGGGGCCGAGAAAAATTCTGGCACCTATGCCCGGGCGCGTGGTGCGTCTGCTGGTCACGGAGGGTTCCGAAGTCGAAGCCGGACAAGGCATCGTCGTCGTCGAAGCCATGAAAATGCAAAACGAAATCAAGTCGCCAAAAAAGGGAGTGGTGAAGAAAATATCAGCTACCCCAGGGGCAGCGGTGAACCCGGGCGATGTGCTGGCCATCGTGGAATAAGAACACACGCGGTCTCGTGAAGGGACGCCCCAGTTCTCCTGCACACACTCTTCAAAGCCACGGCCCCAAAAGCTCCCCAGCCCCAGCACCTACGTCATCTCAAGCCGGCCTCACCCGCGCGTACCATAGAAGACAAAGCTGGCAACGGCGGAGGTGTCTTCGTGAAGCTGGGGCAGATCATCAGTGTTGCAACTCTTGCAATCTCGATTTTCACGCTCGTCCTGGTGTTAAAGCGGCCTGCGCCGGTTGCGCTGGTGCAAGCGCCTGCTGCGGCCGCCGCCAACGCGCAGTCTTTCCAGGAAAAGGTGAACCAACTCGCCCAGCCCAAGGTACCCGGCGAAGGTGCGAGCGAAGTTCGAATGAATTCCGGGGAATTGTCGGCCGCTCTAGCCCAAGCTGCCGGACTTCTGCCGGCAACCGCGGCTACGCCCGCGAATACGTCCACCAACGCCTCCGCCAGCTCTCCCGACGCAAGCCCGGCAATGGAGTTCCCTGGCGCGGTTCCCAATATCAAGGATTACCAGGTCTCTATGGATGGGGACATGGTTCGCGGTCAATTCCTCACGCAGATTGCCGGCAAAGACGTCTACCTCACCCTGGCCGGACATCTCGGTTCGAAAGACGGTTACGCCACCTTTGATGCCACCGAGGTGAAAGTTGGCGATCTTTCAGTGCCCGCATCGCTAGTCAACGAGATGTTGCAGAAAAAACTGGCCGAGCAACGCGATCAGCTCAAGCTGCCCGACAACGTGAAAGACCTGAAGGTCGAAAACGGCGAACTGGTCTTCGTCGAGAAATAACACCCGCCACAGAAAGTGCCGCACTCTAGTACAGCCGTTTGTAAAGAAAAACTTGCCCAGCGCGCTACACCAAGGGTTCGTTGCAAGAGAATCTTCTAATCTCCATCTAATCTCTTTCTAACGTGGCTCGTTTGGAATGGGTGCTATGACGAGTTACCCGATCCCGCCCAGCTATGCTGACCACGTCCTGGTGGCTAGCCCGAGTCCAGCAGTGCGCCAACGCGTCCTCGAAAGCCTGCGTTCCCCGGCCCGGCGCTTCGAGCAAGCCAGCGGAGGGGCCGAAGCTATGGTCCATTTGGAGAGCGGCTTTTGGCAGGTGCTCTTTCTTGATCGCAGCCTGCCCGACCTTGACGCCGAGGAACTGAGCCAGACCGTCCGCCGGCGTTTTCCGGGAATCGAGGTTGTCCTGCTCGACGCGGCCAGCGAGGCCGCCCCGGACGCGGCCGAGGAGGGAAACAATTTGGCCCCGGAGGAGTGGCCGGTCGCGTCGGAGAACAACAAGAAAGACGGCCAGGACGAGGCTTTGGCGACCACCGGCAAGTGCCGACTGGAAGCGCCGTTGCCAGGGATGATCGGCAACTCACCCATCATGCAGCCGGTGTATCATCTGGCGCGCCTGCTGGCGGCGCGCAACACTACCGTCCTGATCACGGGTCCGACCGGCTGCGGCAAAGAAGTGGTCGCCCGCGCCATACATCAATTGAGCCCGCGCGCCGGGCACACCTTTGCGGTGGTGAACTGTGCCGCCATTCCCGAGACCTTGCTCGAAGCCGAACTGTTCGGATACGCCCGCGGCGCTTTCACCGGAGCCATGCAATCCTACGCGGGAAGAATTCAGGCGGCGCAGGGAGGCACGCTTTTCCTCGATGAAATCGGCGAAATGCCGCTGAGCCTACAGCCCAAGCTGCTGCGCTTTCTGGAGCAGAAAGAACTGCAGCGTCTGGGCAGCTCCGAAGTGGTGCGAGTAGATGCCCGCGTCATCTCCGCCACCAACGCGCACCTGCTGAGCCTGGTTCGGGAGGGAAAGTTCCGCGAAGATTTGTATTACCGTCTTTCTGCTTTCCCCATCGAAATTCCGCCCTTGCGCGAACGGAGCGAAGACGTTCGGCAACTGGCCATGCACTTTCTGGAAAAATATGTCTCCGGATCGCCCACGCCGGAATTGTCGGCCGAGGCGCTGGCACTGCTGAAAACGCAGCCTTGGGGAGGGAACATCCGCGAACTGCAGAATGTGATCGAGCGGGCGCTGGTCCTCTCTGAAGGGCAGGCAGTGATTCGTCCCGAGCATTTGTGGCTCAGCGACGCCAGCTTTCGCAATTCGCGCCAGAAGCGAGAGCTCTAACCGCGGAGAGCGCAGAGGCCGCAGAGCAAAACGAGATCGCGACTTAACGCAGTCTGCGTCCAAGTGCAGAAGCAGAAAAGTCTCCGCGAACTCGGCGTCCTCTGCGGTTAAAGTTCGAACGCAAAGCTGCGCAACAGGTCATTCCCCTCCGCACCCCGCATAAGAGCGTTCTAAGGCAATTTATGCCGGGCTGGTATGGCTCTTGCAGGGTGTTTATCATGTCCACCTCTTTTCCTTTTCCCACCCCGCGAGATACCGCGCACGACGCCGAGCATCCGCTGGCCCGCGCCTTTGCCTCGTTTCGGAACCCGTCGCATGCTGCTGCGCGACGTGCTGGCGCTCAGTACCGGAGTCGTCGTTGAACTCGACAACACGCTCCATTCGCCGGTAGACCTGTTGCTCGACGGACGCCTCATCGCCCAGGGCGAAGTCGTGATCGTCGACGGCAAATATGGGTTGCGCATTACCGACGTCGTCGATTCCGCGCCTGCCGCCGGATCTGCCGGCTGATTTTCGTTGTTCGTATAGCAGCTCGGGGAAAAAGAACTCTAGCTCCCGGCTCGCGGAGGACTGCTCTATGCTCGGTTTTCTGAAAACATCAACCTGGTCCGCCAACTGGATCGTGCGCCACAACCTGGAATCCTCCGAGCCCCCTTGCGCGCTGGTATCCTGCTCGCGCCCACGATCGCTCTGGCAGAGTCTCCGTCTTCGCCACCACCCCGAAGGAACCTTCCTGCAAGGCCTCTTCTACTGCCAGCCTCAATGCCTGGAGACCGCCCTCATCGGCCAACTCTCCCGCCTGCGCGGGATGACTCCCTCGCCGCAGCCCCCTAACCGCATTCCCCTCGGACTGCTCATGGTTGCTCGCGGCAAGATTACCCACATGGAAGTCCGCGCCGCCCTTGAAGCCCAGCGCCGGGCACGCTACGGAAAACTCGGCGAGTGGATCGAAAAACTTGGCTTTGCCTCAGAGCAGGAAGTCACCACCGCTCTGGCTTTGCAATGGGGATGCCCGGTCGCTACATCCTTCGATCCCTCCACCATCCATTCTCCGGTGAGAATTCCGCTTTCCATCCTCGAAGCCTTTCAGATGCTTCCCTTTAATTACGTGGCCTCGACCAACACCCTCTGCCTGGCCTTTGGAGAACGCGTGGACCACGCTGCTCTGTACGCCACGGAAAAGATTCTCGCTTGCCGCACCCAGCCTTGTGTTGCCGAACGCAAAAGCATCGCCCGGCAGCTCGAAAGCATGCGCCAGCTTCCCCGCCCCAGTGACGTAGAGTTTGGACCGATGAACGACCTGGCCGAAATGGCCCGCATTGCCTCCAGCTACACCGCCAGACTTATTCCCGAACAAGTCCGGATCAGCCGCATCGGGCGGTTTATCTGGTTGCGTTTGGAGGTTGGGACTAAAGCCCGGTCGCAACGGCGTTCCATCACTACCAACCTTGTCTTCCGCTTGGCGAGTGGTGGGCATCTCGGATGAGTAGGTATCTGTTGTTACGCTGGCAGAAAAAGAGAGCGAGCGGTGCCCCAGCTCTTACTGCCAACCCTTAGCAACGCACGGTATACTTCACCCGTCCGTCGATCGTCAGAAATTATCAGTCTCATGCCTGATGTTATTGGGCATACGACCAAGTCCCGTCATACAGTCTGCGCACTGAATTGGTCCATCCACGAGGGGGATGCGTGAAGATTTCGGAGCAACTTGAACACTGTTTCGCGTTATGGATTTGTCTGGTTGTGTTTATTTTTGCCGGGCCAGCGACCCGGGCACAGAATTCCACCGCTACCAATACTGCTGGTTGTGGAAAAGCAAAGGTGACCCTAGCGAATCCAGAGTACCTGACGACGCCACTGGGAATTGTCGTAGTGGAACCGCTGCCAACTTGGGTGTTGGACAGGTCGAGGAAACAGCCTTTTTACTTTTTCAGACGTGGCGAGAATTACGAAAACGCTAAGACCTTGATGTACATCAATGTTGAGCGACTGGAAGTTCCCTTCCACCGTGCCGTCCAGAACGATAAGGAATCCTTCCAAGAGCACTGTCGCTCCTCAAGGGTGCGAGACGTGCCCAAGGCAGAGTTATTGGAACAGGGATGCGAAGCCACAACGCAGATGTTCTTCTGCGATAGAAAACAGAAACCCTATGTGGACTTAACTACAAAGATCTCGATTGGAGGCTTGCTGGTCAACGTCGTTTTATCTGCTGATACGACGGCCGAAGTCGAAAAATATCGGGAAGACTACGAATTCTTGCTAAAGCATCTGACAATTGTCAACTAGCGAAAACTGATCTAGAGCTTCCACCCACCCCGAGCTTTCTGTGTATCGGGCCCGCGATCGGCTTATCAAAGGGATCGCATCTGCTTGGAGGATAATTTCAATAGAAAACACATCTTGGACTCTCCATACTCCGTTTGACCCTTCTTTTCCTGGCCATTTAAGATCAATAGTTTACCTCTCCGCCGACAATCTACCGGGCCTCGCCCGGCTTGGACGGCCGAGGGCGGCCGTCCCTACACGATCAGGATAAAAATGCCGCACGAATTGCCGAAAACTTACGAACCGGGCGCGATTGAAGCGCGCTGGGCCGAGTACTGGGTCCGGGAAAAACTGTTTCACGTCGAGACGCCTCCGGCTGGAGATTCGCGTCCGGTGTTCACGCTGCTGTTGCCTCCTCCAAATGTGACGGGACGGCTGCACATGGGGCACATGCTGAACCAGACGCAGATGGATATTCTCGTCCGCTGGCATCGCATGCGCGGGTTTATCACCTTGTGGCTGCCGGGCACGGACCATGCCGGTATCGCGACGCAGATGATGGTGGAGCGCCAGCTGGCGAAAGAAGGCAAGAAGCGGCGCGAGATGGGACGCGAGAAATTTGTGGAGCGCGTCTGGGAATGGCGGCGCGCGTATGGCGGCGCAATTCTTGATCAGATGAAGCGGCTGGGCGCGTCGGTCGATTGGGGACGCGAATATTTCACCATGGACGAGAACCTGTCGCGCGCGGTGCGCGAGGTGTTTGTCCGGCTGTATGAAGAGGGGTTGATTTATCGCGGGAAGTACATCGTGAACTGGTGTCCGCGATGCGAGACCGCGATTTCGGACCTTGAGGTGAAGCACGAAGATGTTGCGGGGAGGCTGTGGGAGATCCGCTATCCCGTCATTGGCACGAATGAATTCATCACCGTGGCGACTACGCGTCCGGAAACGATGCTGGGCGATACGGCGGTCGCGGTGAATGCGGCCGATGAGCGCTATACGCACCTGCACGGGAAGAAAGTGCTGCTGCCGCTGATGAAGCGGGAGATTCCCATCATTCTCGATGAGATTGCGAAGCCGGAGTTTGGCACGGGCGCGGTGAAGATTACTCCGGCACATGATCCGAACGATTTCGAGGCGGGGAAGCGGCACAACCTGCCGCAGATCGACGTGATGGATCTGCATGCGCGGATGAACGAAAACGCGGGCGCTTACAAGGGACTGGACCGTTACGCGGCGCGCGAGGCGGTGCTGGCGGATCTGAAGGAACAGGGCTTCCTGGCTGGCGAGAAAGACTACACGGTGCCGCTGGGCAAGTGCGACCGGTGCGGCACGGTAGTGGAACCGCGACTGTCGGAACAGTGGTTCGTGAAGATTGCGCCGCTGGCCAAGAAGGCAATTGCGGCGGTGGAATCGGGCGAGATCACCATCACTCCGGAAAACTACAAACAGATTTATTTGAACTGGATGCACAACATCCACGACTGGACGATCTCGCGGCAACTGTGGTGGGGGCACCGGATTCCGGTGTGGCATTGCGGCGACTGCCAGGACGTGATTGTGGCGCGCGAGACGCCGGCGAAGTGTCCGAAGTGCGGTTCCGGCAAGCTGGAGCAGGATACGGACGTGCTGGACACCTGGTTCTCCTCAGGCCTGCTGCCGTTCACCACGTTGGGCTGGCCGGAGAAGACGCGCGATGCCGAAGTTTTCTATCCGACGACGCTGCTGATTACGGCTTACGAGATTCTGTTCTTTTGGGTGGCACGCATGATCATGTTCGGTTGCCACTTTATGGAGGGGCACGAGCAGGACGCGGCGATCAAGCAGGCGAGCGGCTGGGGAGAGAAGAAAAACGACAGCGTTCCGTTCCGCAATGTCTATATTCATGCGCTGGTGCGCGATGCCGAGGGGCAGAAGATGGCGAAGACCAAGGGGAACGTGCTCGATCCGCTCGAGGTGATTGGGCAGTACGGGACGGACGCGACGCGCTTCACGCTGGCGTCGATGGCGGCGCCGGGGACCGATATCGCATTCAGCGAGAGCCGTACGGCGGGGTATCGGAATTTTGCCAACAAGATTTGGAACGCTGCGCGATTTATGTTCATGAATGTGGACAGGATCGAGTCGGGCCTGCGACCCGCCCCGGACGGGGCAGAGCCCCGTCACCACACGGGTGTTGCCGGGTTTCAGGCTTCCTTACTGGAAGACCGGTGGATTCTTTCGCGATTCAATCGCGCGGCGAAGGATGTCAATGACTCTCTGCAGACGTATCGTTTTGATGAAGCGGCGAATCGCATCTATGATTTTTTCTGGGGCGACTTTTGCGACTGGTATATCGAACTGCTCAAGCCGCGGCTGAACTTTGAGGACGGGGCGGATGCAGGAGCGGCGCGCGTTGCGTGTCCGAATCTGGTCAATCTATTCGAGGCGTCGCTCCGGCTGCTGCATCCGGTGATGCCGTTTATCACGGAAGAAATCTGGCACGCGATCTACGACGGCGCGCCTCCTCTCAAATCGATTGCGCTGGCGGCTTATCCGGCAGCGGATGAAAAGCAGATTGACCTGGGCGCGGAGACGGAAATGGCGATTCTGCAGGACCTGATCGTCAGCGTGCGGAATCTGCGAGCGGAATTGAAAGTGGAGCCCAAGGTCAAAGTGCCGATCGAAGTATTTGCCCATGAGCCGGCGATTCGCGCGATGATCGAGAAAAATCTGGGCGCGGTTCTGCTGGATCGTCCGGCGAATGTGGAGACGATTACGTTTGTGGAAAGATCGCTGGCGAACTTGCCGGGCGCGCGCAGCACGTCACGATTTGACGTTCATGCCATCTACGAAAAAAAGATTGACGTTGCAGCCGAGCGCGAGCGTCTAAGGAAAGAGCTGGAGAAAATTGAGAAGCAACTGGCGAGTGCGCAGGCCAGACTTGGCGACGAGCAGTTCTTGAGCAAGGCTCCGGCGCATGTAGTGGAAGGGTTGCGCAAACAGGCAGAGGAAGCGACGATTTTGCGCGAGAAGATCCTTGGCAAGTTGAGGGAAGTCAGTGGCTAGTGGATAGTGGCCAGTAAGAGCAACCACTGATTACTGACCACTGACCACTATTCACTGATCACTGGTTCTTATGGACTGGAATTCACGACGGATTACCGCGATTATCGAGAACGCGCTGAACGAAGACCGGGCAACGCGCGATGCGACCAGCTATGCCTGCATCGATCCCAACCAGCGCGCCTCGGCCACGATTATCGCCAAGCAGGAATGCATTCTGGCCGGCTTGGCGTGCGTTCCGCGGATTCTCGACGTCTATGCGGCACTCGACGGGGCTGTCATTTCGCACTATGAAGTTACGAGCCATCCCTCGATTTTTGATGGGGTCCGCGCGCACGCCGGGCAGCAGATTGCGGTGATCCGGCATAATGCGCGGGTGATTCTGTCGTGTGAGCGAGTGATCCTAAATTTTCTGCAGCGCATGGCCGGAATTGCGACCACCACGCGCAAGTTTGTGGATGCGGTGGAGGGCACGCGGGTGCGGATTCTCGACACGCGCAAGACAGCGCCGGGGCTGCGCTTGATTGACAAACATGCGGTGCGCTGCGGCGGAGGGCAGAATCACCGGCTCGATCTCTCCGACGGCGTGGTGATCAAGGGCAATCACATTGCGCTGGCCGGAGGCGCGATTCCGGCGCTGGAGCGCGCCATCCACAACCGGCGTGGCCGACAGCCGATCGAGATTGAAGTGCGGTCGCTGGAAGAACTGCAGCAGGCGTTGGACCACGGCGCGGAGGCGATCCTGTTCGACAATATGAGCATTGAGAATGTACGCAAAGGGGTCGAGATCTGTTCGCGCCAGCCCCGGCGCATTCCCCTGGAGTACGCGGGTGGAATTAATCTGGAGAACGTGCGTTCGTACGCCGAAACCGGCGTGGATTTCATCTCGGTGGGGGCGCTGACGCAGTCATTGACCTCAGTGGATATGAGTCTGCGGGTCACTCCAGCGTAAACCCCGTCGTTAGTCGGCGGTCGCTAGTCGTTCGCCGTGCCGGATCATCCAGGAATTCGATTTGCCAACGACTAACGACTAACGACCAACGACTGTTTATAATTCCTCCATCTCCACTTCCATGAAAACTCGCAGCTTGCCGTCCGTGCACAAGGCTACGGATGCGCGTCTGGGCCACATCGTGCGCCTGCTGATGGACCACGCTATTGTTGTTGTCAGCGGTACGAAGATTGCGGAAGAGATTGGTACGAGCCGCTCGGAAGTGTGGCGGCTGATTCAGCAACTGCGCGGGTTGGGCGTGGATGTCGCTGGACATCCTGCAACCGGCTATCAACTGCGCGCGGTCCCCGACTTGCTGTTGCCGGAAATGTTGGCGCCTTCGTTGAAGGGAACGATCTTTGGAAGTGGCGGCGCCAAGCAGATTCATCACTATTACAAGACCGGCTCGACCAATTTGGAGGCGATGCGCGCCGCGACGGAAGACGCTCCAGAAGGCAGCGTATTTCTCGCCGAAGAACAGCTGGCCGGGCGGGGGCGCGGCGCGAATACCTGGCACTCGGCGCGGTCAACCGGCATCTACTGCTCGGTGATTCTGCGTCCGGTGATGCCTCCTTCGGATGCGCTGATTTTTTCGCTGGCTGCGGGACTGGCCGTGCGCGCGGCGGTAGCGGAGATCGCGCCGCAACTTCTGCCGGACCTGAAATGGCCGAACGACCTGCTGCTGGGCGGCAAAAAGTTCTGCGGTATCCTCACCGAGATGAACTCCGAAGCCACGCGAGTGCGCCATCTGGTGATAGGCGTGGGCATCAACGTGAACCAGGTGAAGTTTCCCGCTGAACTGCGAGAAATTGCGACTTCGTTGCGGATGGAGACGGGCACGGAATGGTCGCGGGTGGAGCTCTGCGCCGCTTTGCTAAAATCGCTCGACCGGGAGTATCGCAGCTTGGTAGAAGATGCGGGAGCGCGAAAGGCGATTCTGCGCCGGTTCGAGGAGAGTTCTTCGTCCGTGCGCGGCAGAAAAGTGAGCATCATAGTGAACAGCGATGAAAACGGCGGCCTGGCAGGCATTACCGAGGGATTGGATGAGCGTGGATTCCTCCGGGTAAGAACGCCGGACGGCTTGCAAACGGTGGTGAGCGGAACAGTGAAGATCTGATTATGCTGCTGGTGATTGATGTCGGAAATACGAATACGGTGCTGGGCGTCTTTGAACAGACGGCGCACCGTCCGGGCGAGGATGTGACCACGGACCCTCCGCGTTATGAGCGGCTGGTTGCGAATTGGCGGGTCGGATCGCATCTGACGCGCACCGTCGACGAGTACGGAGTGATCTTCCGCAACTTATTCTCGATGGACAACCTGGAAGTTTCGGATGTGCACGGGATCGTGATTTCATCGGTGGTGCCTCCGCTCGATCCGGTTCTGCGACAGGTGTGCGAGCGCTATTTCAACAGCAAGCCGCTGTTCATCGAGCCGGGTGTGAAAACGGGCATGCCGGTGCTGTATGACAATCCCGCGGAAGTGGGCGCCGACCGCATCGTGAACGCGGTGGCGGCGTTTGAGAAATATGGCGGACCCTGCGTGATCGTGGATTTCGGCACGGCGACAACCTTCGACTGCGTTTCGAAAAAGGGCGAGTACATGGGCGGCGTGATTTGTCCGGGGATTGGGATTTCGGCGGACGCGCTGTTTCAGCGTACGGCGCGGTTGCCGCGGGTGGAGATTCGCAAGCCCGCACGAATGATTGGATCGAATACGGTGGGCAGTTTGCAGTCGGGACTTTATTACGGGTATCTGGGCCTGGTCGACGGCATCCTGGAGCGGTTAGCGGACGAACTGGGCGCGGAAACTCGCGTGGTTGCGACGGGCGGCCTGGGATCGCTGATCGGCACTGCTTCGCACTTTATTAAAGAGGTGGACGAGTTTCTGACTCTGGATGGGCTGCGCATTATCTGGGATCGGAACCAGTCGTCCTTTATCCGCCGCGAAGCCGCGCCGAAAGCGGCAAAGGCGGCCGCCAAGCCCTTGGCTCCCGATGCGAAACCTTGGCCCTCCCCGAAGTCATCCAAATCGCGCTGAGGACCCTCAGCGGCTGAAGCCGCTTACGTAGCTGGCTCTAACGGCATGGCTGAAGCCATGCTCTTTCAAAGATAGCCGCCAACGAATCAGAGTATTCAGACCTTTTGTGGAAAATTACTTCAACTACTTCACGGAAATCGAAGAGCACTTTCAACGGCGGCGGGGCGGAATTCTGCTGCTCTCGACGCTCGATTGGGCTCTGATTGAGACCTGGAAAAATGCCGGTGTGCCGCTGGAAGCCGTGCTCCGCGGGGTGGACGATGCGTTTGACAAGTATGATCAGCGTCCGTCGAAATCGAAGAAAGTGAATAGTCTGGCCTACTGCTCGCAGGCAGTGCTGGCGGCGGCGGAAGACATGCAGGAAGCGGCGGTGGGGGCGACTGGCATAGAAAAAGCCCGGCGAGAGCCCGGATTTGAGGCGGCGCAGATAGCGGCCTTCTTGCGGGGCAGCGCCGAGCGCCTGGAAAAAGCGAAGCTGCCGGAGCGTGCGGGATTCGCGACGGGGGCGCTGGCACGGGATGAAGCAAGTTCGTTGCGTGAGATGGCGGATGCCATCGAGAGCAGCGGGAAGCTTCCTCGGCTGGAAGATTTGGAGCGGCGGTTGACCGTGCTGGAGGAGAAGCTCTTCGCGGTACTGATGGCGGCGACTTCGGATGAAGACTTGGTGAAGGTTCGCGCGGAAGCGGATAGGGATATTGCTCCCTACCGGCGGAACATGACGACCGGGCAGGTTGAACAGCTGCACAAACAATATATACACAAGCGGCTGCTGGAGCGTTGCGGCGTGCCGCGGCTGAGTTTGTTCTACATGCATTAGTGTTCGAAACACCTGGACATTAATAACGTTGTCATCCTGACCGAAGCGAAGGACCTGCTTCTGGCAGCGAACAGCAGGTCCTTCGCTTCGCTCAGGATGACAATCTAATTCAATAGCGCAGAATTGCAGGAGTGCCCGCGCTACACTTACGACTTGCTTCTATCCATCGAAAAACTGATCTACGGCGGTGACGGACTGGCGCGCACGCCGGCCGGCGCGGATGGGCGCAGCATGGCGGTGCTCGTGCCGTTCGTGTTGCCGGGGGAGCAGGTTGATGCCGAGATCCGGCAGGAGAAGCCCGGATTCGCGCGCGGCGCGGTGGCGCAGTTGATCGAAGCCTCGTCCGATCGCGTCGAGGCCCGCTGTCCATACTTCCGCCGGTGCGGGGGATGCCATTACCAGCACATTTCCTATGCGCGGCAACTCAAATTCAAGGAAGAAATCCTGCGCGAGACGCTGCAGCGAATTGCGAAGATCGAGCTGACGTCCGAGATTCGCTTGCACGCTTCGCCTCCGTGGAACTACCGCAACCGGACGCGGCTGCAGGTTCGGATTGCGCAGGAGTTTGCGTTGGGCTACTTCCGGTTCGGCTCGCACGAATTTCTTCCCGTGCGCGAGTGTCCGATCAGCTCGCCGCTGCTCAATCGAGTGATGGAGCGCCTCGTTGAGCTCGGGGGATTGAACTGCCCGGCAGCGGTGGAAGAAATTGAACTGTTTGCGGATGCGGAGGATGAGCATCTGCTGGCCTGGGCATTCTGCCGCCGCGAGGCAGACCCGAAAGACTTATTGCGTTGGGCGGAGGCTCTCGCTCGCGACTTACCGGAAATCAGCGGCGTAACGTTTTTTTCCTCGCGACGCCGAGTTGAAGAAGATGAAATGCCCGACCCGAAAGCGCTGGCGCAATCCGGCGCGAAGTCAATTCGCTATCGCACCAGGGACCACGATTATCAGGTCAGCGCGGGCGCCTTTTTTCAGGTGAACCGTTATCTGGTGGACGAGTTGGTTTCGGTCGTAACCGGAAGCGTGCACGGCGACCTCGCACTCGACCTGTATGCCGGAGTGGGGTTGTTTTCAGTGGCTTTGGCTCGAAGTTTTCATCACATTTTTGGTGTAGAGGCGTCACAGACATCGCATGGGGACCTTGTGCAGAATGTGCCTGCGAACGTGAAAGCGGTTGGCGCGCGAACCGAGGAATACCTGCGAAGCCGGCCAGTGCGAAACAGACCTGACTTGGTCGTGCTTGATCCTCCGCGCACCGGCGCTGGCAAAGCAGTGATCCGCTCGCTGGTGGAACTCGGAGCGCCTCGAGTCCGATATGTTTCGTGCGATCCGGCGACACTGGCCAGGGATATCGCTCCCCTGCTGGCGGCCGGCTACCACATCGGGGAAGCACACTTGTTCGATCTGTTCCCGGGGACGTTTCACATCGAATCGGTGATGCTGCTGGCGCGCTGACCGCTTTCACGTCGCCCAGTTCCTCCTCCATCCATCGACCTGGCGAATGATGCGCAATCACAAGCCGCCGCGGCAGCCTCTGTTCTGGGCGGCATTGGTATTCTCGCTCGGTCTGTGGACAGGCGTCCGAGCCTGGAGGCCGCCATCGTGGTGGGTGATTGCGATAGTGGCCAGTGTTTTCGCGGCGTCATGGTTTCTTCGGAAGCAGGCATGGCTGGCTAAGGGTTTCTCACTGGGTACGTGGTTCCTTCTGGGCGCTTTTCTGATTCAGATTCGCGGTCAGCCGCCGCAGGGTGACCCTCGAATTCCCCCCTTGGCGGATGGGCGTGAAGTCACGCTCACGGCTCACGTGATTCGCGAAGGATATGTGCGGGCCGCGGGACCGCAGTCCATTCGTGAATCCATTGATGTGGAGACGGAAGAGATTACGAGCCAGGGCGAAAACTGGCCGGTGCAGGCTGGAGTGCGGCTGTCCATCTACGAAAGAACAGAGCCCGTGGAGCGCCGGGCGTCCTCGCCCGGCCTCGATGCTGCGGATGGTGCGCGCAGGACGGGCGAGGCGCCCGTCCCTCCATTCACGTACGGCACACGGCTGCGTATTCTTGCCAAGCTGCATCCAGCGCGCAATTACCGCAATCCCGGAGCCTTCGATTATGAAGGCTACCTGCGCGACAACGGCATCAGCGTGCTGGGGTCGGCGGAGTCGAAAGATGTTGAGCGGCTTCCCGGCTTTTCTGGCAGCCGTATCCAGCTCTGGCGGAGTCGCGTACACGCCAGCATCATTGCCAAGATTCACCAACTGTGGCCGGTGTCGCAAGCCTCGCTCATGGACGCCATGGTTCTCGGCGAAGAATCATTCCTGCGCAACTCGACCCGTACCGAATACCAGCGCTCGGGCACGTATCACGTGCTGGTTGTTTCCGGAATGAACCTGAGCATCCTGGCGTTCGCCATTTTCTGGACGCTGCGCCAGTTTCGCGTGGATCCTGCGGTGGCGGCCATCGTTACGGTTGTGGTCTCGTTCGCCTATGCGTTTGTCGTCGGGGTTGGGCCGCCGGTATGGCGCGCCGCGCTGATGCTGGCAACGTATTTGGGCGCGCGTCTGTTGTATCGCGGGCGCAACATGATGAACGCAATTGGAGCGGCAGCACTTGTAGTCCTGATCGCCGATCCTCATGCCCTGTTTGGCGCCAGTTTTCAGCTGACGTTTCTAGCCGTTTTTATCATCGCGGGCATCGGCGCGCCGATTCTGGAGCGGACAACATTGCCCTACGCGCGGGGTCTGCGGCTGTTGCGAGCCGCCAGCTACGACTTGCACGTCGCTCCCAGGGTGGCGCAGTTCCGGCTCGATCTACGGCTAATTGCAGGACGGCTGAAAAGATTCATCGGCAGCCGCCTCGGCCTCGCAGTGCCCACGATCACTATGCGTGTCGCGATCGGGGTGGGCGAACTGGTCTTCATCTCGGCGCTGATGCAGGCGGGACTGGCGCTGCTCATGGCCTACCACTTTCATCGCGCGACTACCATGGGAATGCCCGCCAACCTGGCGGTGATTCCGCTTACTCAGGTGCTCATGCCCGCCGCCGCCGCCGCCGTCGGCTTGGGATACATCTCAACCACACTCGCCCAGCCCGCAGTTTGGATTTCCGGCCTTGCGCTCGAAGGAATTGCGGGCACGGTGCACTGGCTGGGCGGCGCCCAGGTCGCGGGCGCATCCATCGCCGACCTTCGGGTGGCCATGCCTTCGCTCGTGATGATCCTGGCCTCGCTCTCCGCGCTGGCGTTCGCCATGCTGGCAGCGCGGCGTGCTCGGGTAGCCGCTTTGGCTTCCGTGGTATTGCTGTTTGGTGTTGCGGGCTGGATCGCGTTTCTCCCCTCTCGTCCTCATCTTCGCGCCGGCGTGATGGAGATGACAATCATTGATGTGGGGCAAGGCGATTCCATTCTGCTGGTCACGCCCGAGGGGCGAGCGCTGCTGATTGATGCTGGAGGCCTGCCGCATTGGATGCATTCGGATTTTGATCTCGGCGAACAGGTGGTCTCTTCCTATCTATGGAATCGAGGCATCGATCGTCTCGACGTGGTCGTGATCACGCATCCACATGCCGACCACCTCGGCGGGATGCCCGCGGTGATTTCCAATTTCCATCCGCGAGAACTCTGGGTGAGTATCGACAAGCCCGCGGGCGAACTGGCCCCGATCGTCGCGCAAGCCCAGAAGGCGGGAATGAATGTCTCAGTCAAGAAAGACGGCGATCAATTCGATTACGGCGGAGCGCATTTCCACGTGCTGGCTCCCGGACGCGACCAGATTACCGGCTCGATGCGTCCGAACGACGATTGCCTGGTGTTCACGGCAACTTTTGGCGGGACCACGGCTTTGCTCGAAGGAGACGCGGAACGTCCGGCGGAACGGCGCGTCGTGGAAGAGCATCCGGAGGCGATGCTGCTGAAGGTCGCGCATCACGGAAGCGCCAGTGGAACGTCTGCTGACCTGCTTCGGACCGTTCATCCGCGCTATGCGGTTATTTCTGTCGGTGTGCGCAACGTCTACGGACATCCCCGGCGCGAAGTGCTGGAACGGCTGCAGCAGGCTGGAGTGAAAACCTACCGCACCGATGTGGAGGGCGCGGTCAGTTTTTACCTGGACGGCAAGGCGGTGACTCCGGAAGTCGCGCTACTGCAGTGATCGCGAACTCATTTCTTACCCGGAGATATCGGCGGTCTCGTCGTCGAGAGGCGGCAATTTACGGTACGCCTCGATAATTTTCCCCGCTTCGGGCGCGTCTTCTTCGCGCACAAGAATCACCGTTCCGCCAACTCCGGGAAACGCGTTCTGGACTGCGTCAATGGATTTCAGGTCCGATTCGATGCCGGCAGATTCCAGCAAGCCCTGCACGACGATGGCTTCGTTTTCCTGCTCGGTGTCGAAGACCTTGACGAGTTTCTCGTCAGGCTCAGGTTGAGGTGAGGAGCTGGTCGGCTCTGGCATGCGTCCTCCGTAAGACTGCCTGTCAACAGATTACGGCAGTCACGGTGTCTCTGTCTTGCGCGGTCACAAAGGTGTACGGCCAAGGGCAGCTTGCTTCGCGTGTGGAAGCTGGCACAATGACGGCAGGGGCGCAACGCGGGGGGCTCGGCGAACATCCAAATCCAGAGGAGACAAGGCAGTATGGAAGTGCAACGGGCCCAGCAACCAGGCGGAGAACCGAGTGAACGTATGGAGGAGGCCCGAAGACTACGGCGCCTGCAGGTGATGATGAACATGGTGATGTCGGTAATCAGCCAGGATCCCGATCTGACGCTGGAAGAGGCTGCGGAAATGGCCGCGAATGCCCGCGCCGCCGCGCTCAGCATGTTTCCCGACAAAGAGCTCGCCTACGATCTCATCTACCGTCCGCGGCTGCAGCGGCTGATGAATGAACGCTTTCGGTTGCAGTAGACACGTCAACGCGCAGTCGCTCACTTCTACTTCTCGATCCGTTGCAAGCGAAACAGCAGTGTGCCCCATCCCAACCTGGCGCGCATCTGCACCGGCGTGTGACCCGCATCCTCCGAATACCATACCCAGACTTTGCCTTTGGACTGCAGCGGGCCGGAAACGGCTTCGGCCGTAACCAGCACGGTTGGGAATGATCCGGCTGGCACTCTGATCTGCTCGCGTTTGTCCACGGTAGCGCGGACGATGGTCGTCTTGCCGTCACTGATCGGGAATTCGTAGCTGGCGCCCGGTTGCAGCGGCAGCGATTGCAGATAGTAGAAGCCGGTGATGACGTCGGTGGCGCAGGCGGCAAGGTCGTTTTCGACGTGCTTGGTCTCGGCGTTCTTCAGGTTCTTTTCATCGAGCGTACTTTTCTTGCGCGCATAATCGAAGTGGATTGAAGTCTCGCGTTTGTGAGAACCTTCCTCGCTGTGCTTGAAGATCGAGAGTGAGCAGAACGTGCGGGGATCGAAGCGCGATTCGAAGCGGTCATGCACAGGGAAAATGATGTTGACGGCTCCTGAAGATTCGGCGGAAGCGGTGACTTTGCGTTCGTCGCCGGCGCCATCCATTCTTACGACCGCGGTCCCGGCGGTGATCAAGTGCCACTCCGCCGAATACACGTAGCTTCGTCCATCGGGAAAAGGGTAGTTAGGCCGCGGCGGCGCGATTTCGACGGGAGCAGGGCCGATTGTTGTTACTGCTGTAGGCGGGGCTTGCTGCGCCGGCGAGCCGGTCCCCATCAGGCAGATCAGGAAACAGAGCAGGCCGCGCACTCCGTGAAGGGATGCGGCTTGATCCGCGCCGCAACCTGAACCAGGCAAGACGGGCTCTCGTCCTTGAGGTAAGAGCTTCATGCTCCCGGCAGACTACCACACCAGCTTGGCGACGAGGATGGCCAGCACGACCACGCAGCCGATGCTGGCCTCATATTCGCGGTGCTTCCAGTAACGCGCGGAACAGTATGCACTCTGCTGGTTGCCGTAGCGGGTAAGGCGCGGCAACATCCGCGGCACGTGGTGCGCATAGTCGTCGTACTCAGCGAATGTCTGACGCAGGTAACGTTCTTCGCCAGCGATGACCGGAATATAAATTACGGCGAACATCAGGAGCATGACCGCGACGATCCACCAACTGCGCGCCGCAATGGCGAAACCCGCCGCCAGCATCAGCGAGCCGAGGTAAAGAGGGTTGCGAGTGTAAGCATAGGGGCCGCTGGCGGTGAGTTGCTTGTCTTTTTGCACATGGCCGGAAGCGAGCGCGCGCAAGATCAGTCCGGGAAGCATTACCAGCGTGCCCACGATCAGGGAATTTCTGGTTGGGCGCGCTAGCCAGATGTAGACCACCGCGAAAATAAATCCCACGGGGACGCGGATGCGGCGCGCCACGCGCGACCAGGTGTCGCCAGTAGTGGGCGAGGGTGGGGTCCCGGATTGTGAAACTTCATTCATTTAATTCTGCAGCAGCTTCCGAGTTGCGGCGACAACTTCGCCGACCGTGATTTCGAGCAGACCTTGTTCCGGCTCGGGGTGCCGAGTGTGATCGGTCATACTGCTTGCGCTTCGCAGCACAATCGATCGCGTCCCGAAAGGGCCGTTCCGCGCTGGATTGGTCGGGCCAAAGATCGCCACCACCGGAATTTTCAAAGCGGCTGCCAGGTGCATGGGCCCGGTATCACCGCCGATGAGCAGGCGCGCCCGGCGGGTGAGCGCGACCAACTCAGAAACCGAGCAGGAGACTTTTCGCGCCGCCCCATCGGCAGCGGCTTCCACGGCTACGGCCAGCTCTTCTTCTCCGGGCCCGTAGTTTATGAGCGTACATAATCCATCTTTCGCGAGTTCCCTGGCAACCTGTCCGTAACGCTCGGCTGGCCACCTCTTCGCCCCCCAGCCCGCGCCGGGATTGAGAATCGCGAAACTCTTTCCATCCGCCGTCAAGCCGGCAATTTTGTGCTCCGCGTCCGGGTCCAGGGGAAATTCTGCCGGAGCTTCCGCCGGTCTTGAAATACCTGCCGTGGAAATGACCGCTCCAGCCAGCGCCAGCGCCTGTTCGACAACATGAGTGCCATTCGTCTTGGAAAGTACCTTTCGCGTGTAGAACATGCTGGCCGCATTCTCGCGCGGCTGTATGCTGCCATACACAACGGGCGCGCCCGACCACCGTGCCAGCAGCGCTGAACGCACCGCGCCCTGAAAATCAATCGCCGCGTCGTAGTGAATTCCGCGCAACTCGCTCAAGCCCGCGGCCATCTGCTGCCAGGTGTTGAACGAGAACGGCGCGCGCCGCCATTCCGCCGTGTGGACGGAATGGACGCGGTCGACCAGCGGACGCTGTGGAGAACGCCGTCCCGAGCGCGGATAGCGCAGCGTACATAGCAATTCCGCCCAGCGTTCTTCGACGAGCCATCCTAAGGTGGCATGAGGGAAAGCCTGACGCAGCGCGGCGACCGCAGGCAGAGTGTGAATGATGTCTCCCATGGCGCTCAAGCGCACAATCAGCAGGCTGTTGAATCGCGGGGCGACAGCAGGGGCAGAAAAGGATCCGGTCATCTTTTTCGCTGTCCCAGCCGCGAACGGATTATCTCAGTGGCGGAGTGATTCTTGGGATCACCCACGATAACGACGCGGCCTCCACAGGCTTCGACTACATCGCGTTCGGGAACGCTCTCCGCCGTGTAATCGGTGCCCTTGGCATGAAAATCAGGACGTACTTCGCGAATGATGGCGCACACGTCTTCTTCTGGAAAGATAACGACGGCGTCCACATCCGCCAGCGACGCCAGAATTTCCGCGCGTTCTTCGGCTGGCATTACGGGGCGCCCTTCGCCCTTCAGCGCGCGCACGGAGTCATCGCCATTCACCGCGACAATCAGCTTGCCGCCAAGTTCACGGGCGGCGTGCAGGTAGCGTACATGGCCGACGTGCAGTACGTCGAAACACCCGTTGGCCAGCGTGATGCGCTCACCGGCGCGACGCCAATCCGCCACACGCCGCTGAAGTTCGCTGCGCGAAACAATCTTCTGATGGAGTGATGTTGTCAATGATGTTGACTATAACGAATCCAGAGTAGCGTGACCACAGGCGGCTGCCGAGCTTCGCTCGACCCGGACGGCCGAGGGCGGCCGTCCCTACGCATCCGCTCTAATGTTCTCGCGTGACCGGCGGCGCCTTGTCCAGCGCCTCCAATAATTCCTGTTGACTGACCGTGGCTGTGCCGCGCTTCATGACCACGATGCCGCCCGCGTAGTTCGCCAGGTGCGCCGCCTCTTCGGCGGTCGCGCCCGCAGCCAGAGCCGCGGTAAACGTCGCAATGACTGTATCGCCCGCGCCGGTTACATCGGCGACTTCATCGCTGCCATAGATGGGAATGTCCACCGGTTTGTGGCGCCGCGGGAAAACCACCAAACCATCTTTGCCGCGGGTGATCAGCAGCGATTCCAGGTTCATCGCGCCGGTGATCTGGTCTCCTGCGGCCAAGAGGCGCTCCCAGTCGTTGCCAATGCGGATGCCGAGGACTTCTTCCACCTCAGATTCGTTGGGCGTTGCCGCCGTGACGCCGGAAAACTCCAGCATGCGATGGCGGGAGTCCAGAGTCACGGGAACTTTATCAAGCCCGCGCTTTTCCCGAATCACGTTGAGCAGGGCCGGGGTTGCCGCGCCGTATCCGTAATCGGAAACGAGGAGCGCATCGGAGGCCCGCGCGTATTCGCGGGCAGACAACACAAGCTCGCGGCGCAAATGCGAATTGGGGCCTTCCGTGGGCTCGCGGTCCAGGCGCACGACTTGTTGTCCGGCGGTATGCGCGAATCCGGCCAGGATGCGAGTTTTGGTCACGGTGGAGTAGGTCTTGTCTTTCAAAACACCGCTGACCGGGATGCGTTTGTGGCGGAAAGCGCGCAGCAGCAGCCTTCCCGGCTCGTCGTCACCGACAATTCCAACCGGCAAGACGTTGACTCCAAGGTCGGCGAGGTTGTAGATGGCGTTGGCGCCTCCGCCCGGAACCACCTTGCGATCGCAGTGCTTCAAAATCAGCACGGGGGCTTCGCGCGAGACGCGCGAAATTTCTCCGAACACGAACTCGTCGGCGACCAGATCGGCGAGGGCGGTTATCGTGAGCTTGGGAAAGGATTCTACGAGCTTTCGCAAGCGGTCGTTTTCTTTAATATGCTTTGTCATCAATGGGCCCGGTCACAATAATCCGACATCGGGTGTAACCAATGATTTTCTCACGAGCCGGGGCTCCGTTCCCCGATTCTTGCGAAAATGGTTCTCGCTAAAATGGCGTCAGCAACGTCAGTCGGATGATCGAGCGTAAGGCGCAGCGCGGCGACCGCAAACGGCTTAAGTTCCGGCCGCAACAGCAATGCCCCCAGATTGACTGCATCTTTTTCCGTGGCCAGGAAGCCGCCGGCGCCGAGCTTGGCGCGCATGGCAAGCAGGCGTTCGACGTCGCTTCTGTCGTAGGCGTGGTGGTCACGAAACTCGACTTCCGCCGCAGCCGTGATGCCGGCGGCGCGTACCTGGGCGAAGAACTGTTCGGGGCGCGCGATGCCGCAGAAAACGACAGGCGCGGAAGGCAGGTTTGGGAGAACGAGCTCGCGCTCGATTCGCCAGATCGTTTTTTTCTGCAACGCTGGATGATCGACCACCAAGCCCGCCGGCAGCACGACCGCGTCTGCCCGTGCCAGCGACGACAGCGGCTCGCGCAGCCGCCCCGAGGGCAGCAACCGGTCGCCGAAGTCGCGCTCGGTCATCAGCACGATGTCGAAGTCGCGAGCCAGAGAACGATGCTGAAAACCGTCGTCGAGGATGTGCAATTGCGGCCGGAATTTCTGCTCGGCGGCTTGGCCCGCTTCGTACCGACTTTCGCCGACAATGACCGGAACGCCCAGCTTCCGGGCAATCAGCAGCGGTTCATCGCCGAAGTCAGCGGCGCTGCCATCAGGATCAACCACTAAAACGCCGCAAGTCTTGCGACCATATCCGCGGGAGAGCACGTCAAAGCGAATGCCGCGCGCTTTCAACATTTCACCGAGCGCAATCACGAACGGAGTCTTGCCCGAACCGCCCACCGACAGATTTCCGACGCTGACGACGGGTTGCTCCAGCCGCCGCGAAGCGAGCACGCCGCGATCGAACAGCGTGTTTCGCAGAGCGGTAGCGGCACCGTAAAGCCCAGCTAGCGGATTCATGTGGAACCCTCGCTTGGGTGCTGCCCGATCACCGTTTCGCTGCCCATCAGATGGAGCAGCGCCGAGATCGTCTTAGCCGTGGCGCCGCGCTGGGATTCGAACGCCGCCTGTGCGTTCCGGCCGAGAGTTATTCGTTCGCCGCTCTTTTCGATCAGCTCCATGAATACCAGGGGCAACTCCGCTACACCAACGATGCGGACCGCATTGCGACCGGCGAAGAAATTGACGACGTCGCGGAAATTCTCGTAGTGATTGCCGGTGACGATGGGAACGCCATACAGCGCGGGCTCAAGAATGTTGTGTCCGCCGCGCGGCACGAGACTTCCACCGACGAAGGCAACGGTGGCCAGCGAATAGAGCGCGGCCAACTCCCCGATGCTATCGACCAGAAACACGCCGCCAGCGAGCGCTTCTCCGCTCCACAAGGAACGCCGCCACATCCGGAACCCAAGTTGTTCGACGAGCGCGGCAACCTCGGGGAAACGCTCCGGATGACGGGGTGCGAGCATCATCACGGCCTTCGGATGATTGGCCAGAATGTTGCGAAACGCCGAGAGCAGCGGACCTTCTTCGCCCTCGAGCGTGCTGCCACACACCAGAACCGGTCGCGCTTCAGAGTAGCTGAAGCTCTCACGAAGGCTGGCAACGATCGCCGGCGATGGCGGTGGCGCCACGTCGAACTTCAGGTTGCCAACCACTTTGACTCTCGCTGCGGCCGCTCCAATTTCCACCAATCGCCGCCCGTCTTCTTCAGTCTGGGCCAGGAACACATCGACGTTCTGGAGCGACTTCTCCAGCAGTCGCGGAAGCCAGGAACGGAGCCGCTTGTAGCCGGGAAGGGAGCGGTCAGAAATGCGGCAGTTGATCACCGCGATACGAGCCCCGCTGCGCTTGGCAAGCCGCAGAAAATTCGGCCAGAATTCCGTTTCGGCGACCACCACGAGTTCAGGACGCAGAACATCAAGGTAGGGCCGGATGGCGAAAGCGAAGTCCAGAGGGAAGTAAAACACACTCTCAGCGCCGAAGCGCTGCGCGGCGAGTTTTTGCCCCGTGCTGGTAGTCGATGAAATCAGTACGCGATGGGACGTGAATGTCCGTTGCAGCGCTTTGACTATTTCACTCGAAGCCACCACCTCACCGACAGAAACCGCGTGGACCCAAATTACAGGTTTCTCCCCGCGGCCAGCGAGAGCGGACGGAACCGCGCCCAATCTCTGGCGCAATCCCGCCCGATACTTGCCGTGCCGCAACATCTGCAGCAGCCAGTAAGGCAGCGTCAGCACCAGAAAAAGAGCGAGCAGCGCACTGTAGAGCGCGTACATGAAGGAAGTCTCATTCTAAATGGCGGGAGGAAATTTGATCGCTCGCGACGAGACAGCGCGGTGCCGGGTCAGGGCATCCTATAATTCACGTATGCATAATGCAGTTCGGCAACTGCCATCTCGCGTGACCATGCCGCTCACGCTGCGGCTTATGGTGGCCGGAGTTTTCATCCTGCTTTCCTGTCTACTTGCGCTTGCGGCGAAAGAATTTGCGATGCCCGCAGCGCAACCCGCCCGCATCTACCCGGCCCACGACGAGCACCCCACGGAAAAAGTTGTGGTGGCAGTCGATCCGTATGACGTGGAGGACAAAGCTTCAATCTTCAGCGTCAACTACCGCAACGCCGGTTACATGCCAGTCTTCTTCGTCATCACGAATGACGGCGATCAACCCGTCTCTCTCGTCGGCATGAAGGCCCAGCTGAACACCAAAGATCGCAGCAAGCTTTACCCCTCGACCACGGATGATCTGGTGCGCCGGCTGTCGCATCCTTCGCGGAATGACCGGCAGGTTACGTTACCGATACCGTTGCCCAAGAAAGAGGTCAAAGGAGGTGTGAGCCGCAAGACCTGGGATGAAATTGAACAGGCTCAGTTTGGCGCGAAGGCGGTCGAACCGCACTCCACGGCGCGCGGTTTTCTGTTTTTCGATGTCACTGACATTTCGAATCCGCTGGCCGGCGCCAACTTTTACCTGATGGGCGTACGCGACTCGAAGGGTGATGAACTGATGTACTTCGAAATCCCGATGGAGAAATATCTGAGCGCGCCGCAAGTGAAGAGGCCCCAATATTGACTGCGTGATGAGTCCACCGGCGAGGCTATAATCTTCCGATATGGCGAGCATTCCAGCCGTTTCGGAGGACCTCCTCACGAAATACGAGCCGGTCATCGGACTCGAAGTTCACGTACAGCTATTGACTGCGTCGAAAATCTTTTGCTCATGCTCGACTCGTTTTGGCGACCCGCCGAATACGAATGTGTGCCCGGTGTGTCTGGGACTTCCGGGAGCCCTGCCGGTGTTGAACCGTAAGGCTGTGGAGTTTGCGGCTCTGGCGGCAATGGCTTTGCAGTGCCGTATCAACGAAGTTTCCATCTTTGCGCGGAAAAACTATTTTTATCCCGACCTGCCGAAGGGCTACCAGATCTCGCAGTATGACAAGCCGCTGGCGGAGTTCGGATTCATCGACATCGATGCAAATGACGGCAGCGGCGGCAAGAAGAAAATCGGCATTACGCGGCTGCACCTGGAAGAAGATGCGGGCAAGAGTCTGCACGAAGGTTTCGCCGACGCTGCCCATAAGACCGCCATCGATCTGAACCGGACGGGCGTGCCCCTGGCCGAGATCGTCAGCGAACCCGATATGCGGTCGCCCGAGGAAGCACACGAGTACCTCACACGCCTCAAGGAAATCATCCTCTACACCGGAGTCAGCGACTGCAATATGGAAGAAGGTTCGCTGCGCTGCGACGCCAACATCAGCGTGCGGCCTCGCGGGCAGAAGGAATTCGGCACAAAAACCGAGGTCAAGAATGTCAACTCCTTCCGCTTCATCAAGCAGGCGCTGGAATATGAGATTGAACGCCACATCGGCATCATCGAGGGCGGTGGCAGGATCACGCAGGAAACCCGGCTCTACAATGCGAATGAAGGCAAGACTTACGGTATGCGCTCGAAGGAGCAGGCGCATGACTACCGGTATTTTCCGGAGCCGGATTTGCTTCCCCTGGTGGTAGATGAGAAGTGGCAAGCCGCGATTCGCGCCACCCTGCCCGAGCTTCCGGAAGCGCGCCGCCAGCGCATGATGAAGGAGTACGGTATCACCGCGGGCGACGCTCACACGTTGACGCTGACGCGTGCGATGGCCGATCGGTTCGAGTCGGCGGCTCGCACGGCAAAGAATCCGAAGCGGGTCGCGAATCTCGTGCAGAGCGAACTGCTCGGCCGCCTGAAAGCGCAGGGACTGGAACTTGAGCAGTCGCCGATATCGATGGCTGGAGTTACGGTCTCGGCTGATCTGGTCGAGTCGGGCGCCATCTCGGGCAAAATGCTGAAGGATCTTTACGACCTCTGCTTCGAACGCAGACAGGACTTCCCCGCGGTTTACGAAGCCGAAGGACGTCCCGAGCAATCGCGCGACACGTCGGCGCTGGAGAAACTTGCCGATGAGCTAATCGCAGCCCATCCGAAGCAAGTGGAACAATATCGCGCCGGCAAGAAAACCATGATCGGGTTCTTCGTGGGACAGGTGATGAAGGCCTCGAAGGGGCAAGCCAATCCGCAACTGGTGAACGAAGTTTTGACCAAGAAGCTGGAAGGGTAGCTCAATTCCAGTGAAGATACGGCTTGCCACGTGTCGGCATTGCTGCGCTGCCGGAGACGGGGCAAGCCCCGTCTCTACAGGAAGAGATTGCCTTACTTCGCAGCGCCGGCGTTTTTCAGCACTTCCTCCGCATAGTAATTCGTGACTTTGGCGTCGTCGCGGAGGCTCTCATAGTAGGCAGCTTTCAATAGCTGTTCGCGGCGATCTCGCAACTGCTGCCGGATCGCCTGCTGCACCCGTGGATCATTCAAGTCGCGTTGGCCCGCCGGCTCCTTCGCAATCAGTTTCACAATCATGTAGCCGTAAGGTTGATGATTGGCCGGATTCACCAAAGGAATGACGGGCGTGTACTGTCCGGGTTTGAGTTTCATGACCGCGTCCCGGGTTGCCGGATCGGCGGACTTAAGCGCGGATTCAGGAGCCATTCCCAAGTCGCCGCCGTTGTTGCTGGTCTCCGGGTCTTCTGAATAATTCATCGCCATGGTGGCGAAGTCGTCGCCGCTGTCGAGACGGTTGGCGATCATCTGGATTTTCTTACTCGCCTCCGCAGCGTTCTGCGCCTTGCTGTTCTGCAGGTTATGGACCTGCCCGTTCCCGACTCCGGACACCATGATTTTGGCCAAGTGGTACTGCGCTTCGATGAGGTTGAACTCGGTTTTGTGCTCCTTGTAGTAGGTGGAAACGTCCTGATCGGTGATGTTGATGCGCGAAGTGATTTCCTTGTTCAGCACCTTGTCGCGGGTGAGCGAGCGCCGCAGGTCGCGCTTGAAGTCGTCGAGAGTTATCTTCTTGTCCTGCAGGCGCTTGTTGAACTCCTCGGCGGTGTAAGGCGACTTGATTTCGTTCAGTTTGCGGTCCACTTCTTCGTCGGTCGCCAGCAGGCCAAGCTTTTCCGCGCGTTGCATCAGAATTTCCGTTTCCATCAGCTCGTTAAGAATGCTGAGCCGCAAGCTCACTGCCTGCTCGCCGACCGGCTGCTGATCGGAGCCTGCCGTCTGGTTGGCGTAATACTTGTCGACTTCGCTGCGATAAATCTTCCGCCCATTGACTGCAGCCATGACATCACCGCCGTTGCTGTTGCGGTTACAAGCCGAGAACCCGACCAACAAAAGTGCGCTGACCATGACCATGCCAGCTCGCCCAAAGCAGTTACGGTTTTTCAAGTTCTTCCCTCCGCCATGACGGCGAGTTAGTTCCGCGAGTTACCAACATAGACAACGTAAGAGCCAATTCAAAGGCAATGACAGCTTACTTCTTACTTCGATGACGGCGCCGGTGGATTCTTTGCTTCCGCCGCGGCAGGCTTGTGCGCCGGAGGCGCAACGCCGGCATCCTTCAAAGCCTGATCGAGCGCGAGTCGCAGCTCATCTGGAGGCACGGCTCCATCCAGTTTCTGTCCGTTGACAAACATGGTTGGAGTAGCTTCGACTCCGACGGTATCCCCTTCGCGCATCGAGGCACGCACAGCTTTTTCATCCTGGGCCTTGAGGCACGCCTGCAACTTTGGAACGTCGAGATTGTGCCTCAGCCCCTGCGCGCTGGCTAGCCTGTCGAGTTCCGCATTCCAACCGTCGCGCCCTTTTGCCTTGATCGCGTCCTGATTGCCGTGCAGGGTATCGGCATAGTCCCAGTAAGCGTCACCGCTTTGCGCGCTCAGGCAATTGGCGTTCACCGCCGCGTGCACCGCCCAGGGGTGAATTTCTTCCAGCGGGTAATCCTTGTAGATGAAAAGGACCCGGTCGCCGTATTCCTTGAAAAGCCCCGGAAAAAGCGTCGTATGCATACGCGAGCAGAAGGGGCACTCGAAATCGTCATAGTTAATGACGATCACCTTGGCATCCTTGTTGCCGCGCGTCGGCCGCCCGCTGACGTCAATCTTCTTCATGATCTCAGCGTAGGGATCGCTGCTCAGATCGAACCTGGTCAAGCGCACCAGAGCCTTGTGATCGCGGGAAAGCAGAAACTCCAGGTCCTGCTTCTTGTTGGGACCGCCAATCGTAACGGTCAGCGCGTCATAGTTCCCAAACTCGCTCGACCGGAGCGCGCCCACGACAACGGTTACGTCGGGTGGAATGGTATAGCGTGCCCGCACCTGCCGCTCGATCAGGCGGGCGATGTCCGAAGGCGGTGACTGGGCCGAGCAGCCCAGACAGATCATCAAAAGAACCAGAAACGCCCGCCGCACCATCATCAATCGAAACCACCTGAACATGAGGAAACCGCTTGATTATCTCATGGCGGCAACACTGGTTGCGCGATGGCGAGGTCAGAGGCCTCCTTTCAGGCGCGTCCTCGCAGCAACTCGTCGGCCGTCAGCAGTTGGTTCATGGACCCCGAGCGGAATCCCTCCAGGTCGAGGGTGACGAACTTGAATCCCAGTCCCTTGAACACACTGGCGAACTCGCGGGCCATCTCAGCGGTCAAAGCGCGGGGAAGCTCTTCGCGCGCAATTTCAATGCGAACGATATCCCCGTGATGGCGCACGCGGAATTGCCGAAAGCCCAAGGCTCGCAAGGCGTCTTCGCCGCGCTCGATAACGCTGAGCGCTTCGGGCGTAACCGCCCGTCCATACTCCATGCGCGAGGAAAGACAGGCCGACGCCGGCTTGTCCCACACCTGCAAGTCCGCGCGCCGCGCCAGTTCCCGGATCTCAATTTTCGTTAGACCGGCTTCCAGCAGCGGGGCCAGAACTTGATGCTGGCGCGCTGCCTGCTGGCCGGGGCGAAAATCACCCTCGTCGTCGGCGTTCACTCCATAGGCGATGGCGTTGAACCCGCGCGCATCGCAGCAGCGCTCGAGGACGGTGAACAGTTCGTCTTTGCAGTGAAAACAGCGCATGGCATCGTTACGGACGTACGCGGGATTTTCCAGTTCCTGCGTCTCCACTACCTCAACCGGGATTCCGTGCCCGCGCGCAAAGGCGAGTGCGTCTTCCAGATGAGTCCGCGCCAGGCTGGCGGAATCGGCGATGATAGCGAGCATCTGCCCGCCAAGCACTTGATGCGCCATCCAGGCGAGAAAAGCGGAATCCACGCCCCCTGAGTAAGCGACGATCAGGCGGGGTCGGCCAGCGAGAAGCTGGCGCAAGTGCCCCGCCTTCTGATCGAGCATGGTTGGTGTGGTCACAATCTCCATTATCCACTACTCATGGGATGCGTTGCGCGGGACAGCTAGTACAAGCGCTCCTGCCGCCTGAGATTGCCGAACGCTCCCACATTCGCCAGGGTAAACGAGAAGCGATACTGATTCTCGTTGCGCACCGATCCCAGCGCAAAGCGCCGGTATTCCACGCTCAAGCCGCAGCAGTCCCAGTTGTAGCTGGTTTGCGCGGTGGCATACTGCAGCGATCCGTGATTTGCGTCAAAGCCGAAACTGCTGGCGGCACTGAAGCCACGCTTGTTGAGTTGACCGTAACCAAACAACACTCGAAACTGGTGGAAATCGCCCGCGCCGCTCTTGTCGATCACTCTCAAGAACGTATCGCCTCCCCCCACGGTAAACGGACCGTAGTGGTAGTTCACGAGTGCCGTGCTGTTATTGATGCGGCCAGCCTTGAGATCGTAGTCCAAGTCCCACTCGGTGTTGGTGCGCGGACTGGTTTCGATGCGCAAACGCGAAATGAGGGGAGCAAAGCGCCGCGCTTCGTCCAGAAACGCGATGCCCGTGAAATCCGCAGTCGTCGTGAACACGTTTCGTTGCCCTGACACCAGCGCGTTCCCGAACGTAGGATCAAAAAAGTACTTCTGCCCGATCTCCCAACTCAAGATCTCGCGCGGGCCCGAGGCACAGGGTTGGGTGTCGGGGGCGGGAGGCAGTTCCCAGGGAACCGCGCCGACTTGCGGGGCACCACCGATGGTGAGCGTACTCATACCCTGCAGATCGCAATCCTTGAGGTCGGGATCAAGCTGCTTGGCGTAAAGACGATTCACCAGGGAATACTCGACTTCATTGGTGTTGGTCAGCACGTCGTTGGCATCGAAACGCAGAATGTTGGCGAAGGTATTGATGCCATTGATGCCGGTGACGTAGTCGTAGCGCATGCGCGGCTCAATCACGTGCCTCCATTTGCGTCCGAGCCAAGGACGATCGAAGATCCGCGACAATGCCGGCGGACGCACCTCGACGGAAGCTTCCATGGATCTGCGATTCAGAACATCGTTGGCGGCGGTTACGGAATTTGCGGGGTTGCCCTGCTCCGTGTAGAACGTATCCCGTAAGGTGAGTGCGGGACGGACCGACCATCCCTGCCATTGCAGGGGCATGGCAAGCGAGGGCGCCAAATCGAACCTGCCTACCAGAGCGGCGGTGCGGAACCCAATCTGCCGCAACTGCAGCCCCTCGGCCGCGCTCTCGAATGACCAGTACAGCGGCGTATTCCCCAACTGCCGCTCCTCACCGGAGAGAAAGAAGCTTGGCGCATGCAGAATCCGGACCAACTCCGTCTGCGTAAGGGCGGGGCAAGTGTTCGGCACGATTCCCTGAGGGCAGATTTCGAAGTCCTGGTAGCGTTCGGCCAGGGCATTGAAATGAAATCCATTGGTGGTATTGGAAAGGAAAATTTGCGACCTGACTTCCGAGTCGATCGCCTGGGTGTACACGTCGGTGAAGGCGATGCGGAAAACGAACGAACTCAAATAATCGACATTGGCGACGCCGCGGAAGTTCCCGAAGGGACGCTCGGCCATAAAACGTGCGTCCTCGCCGCCTTGATCCTGCGGAGGATAGCCGATGCCGCGATCCACCATTCCCTGATAATTGAAGTACACGTAGGAGCTGTCGCTCGGGCGAGCGCGGAATTCGCCGCGTTGAAACCAGCCCCGTTTCGAAAAGTACTCGGCGCCCAGCGTGGCATCCATGCTGCGATTGAAGACCCAGTACACGGATTCGCCGGCAATCTTGCCCTTGGTGGATGAGTTGCCGAAACTCGGAATCAGCAATCCGGTCTGCCGATGCTCCTTCTGTACGGGATGCGTCACAAACGGAAAATAGAACACCGGCACGCCCATCAGCCGGAAGTCGCTGTGGTAGATTTTGGCGCTGCCGTCCACATCCACCGAAATTCGTCGGGCGTTAAATCGCCACTTCGGATGAGGCAGTTCGCAGGTGGTGACCGTGCCTTGGCGCACCAGATAGTGATCGGGCCCGTGTTTCTCGACAATTTTCCCGGTGAAGGCAAAGGGATTGGACGTGGCGAGTATGTAGTGAGACTTCCGCAGCGTTAATCCCACCGTTCCGATCACGCTATAGAACGTCCCGGTTTCCGTGCGGATGTTGTACGTGCCGTGACTGGCCTCGACGTGCTCGTCGTAAGGGCCGCCGTCCAGCACGACGTGGCCCTCCAGTTCGCTATCTCCTGTATCCGCGTTATAGGAGATCTGATCGGCATGCAGGATGTAGGTGCGATAGCGAATTTCGACCTCGCCCCGCAGGTGGTAGATGGACGCCTCTTTCTCCTGTTGCACCGCCCGGATCGTAACCTCTTCTTCCGTCTGCCCGGGAGGTCCTGTTGCTGGAGCCGGGGCAGGGGGCAGCGTCTGGCTGGTTACTATCCCAGGAGCGAGAAGCAGATGACAGACCAATGCGGCCGTGATAATGATTCGAGAGCGGGTGATCATTGCAAGCGCGCGTGCGCTCCGCCAGCCGGTCTGCTAACGGGAACCAACTGACCTTAGCACGCGAGCGGCAGGTGAAGCAAAGCTCCGCCTTCGTGTGGTTCCCGCCATTCGTGCCGGGCCTGGCTCTGGCTGCTGGCATCCTTCGACGACCTGATCACCGCGACTTGACTACGACGACCGGACAGATGACGGGCGGAATGATGAACGCTGGAATGACGAACATTGCATTGGGGAACCATGCCACCAGCGGGGATCCCGCCGTCCCGGGGCGCAACGCAGCCGCTGCTGACGCCACGGCTCTGGACCCGAACGGTTTTCCGGATGCTGATTCATGGCGGGTCGAGGTTGCCGCTCGCGTAGAGCGTTATCGCACGCGGCGCAGGCCCCGGACTCCGCACTATCCGTCGTTGCTCCTGCCTTTTGATCCGCCCGAGAGTTGGTCCCGTCCTGCGCCGCGAGGTGGTTCGGTGGACAGTGCGAGTGCGCCAGTTCAAACCGAGCCAGCCTTTGCATGCCGGGCAGAAGAGGGCCCGGCCGCAGTTGAGATGCCCAGCCTAGCCGAACTTCGCCAGACATTGGAGGAGGCCCCGTACCGGTATCCGGAGGAATCCGGCAAGGTGATCGAATTCCCTCGCTCCGCCGCCCTTCCGGTTTATCACGCCAGCGAACTGGCTGATCCCGTGTTCGATTATGATCGTCCGCGCATCGTGGAAGCGCCGGAGATTCTGCCGCCGCCTCCCGCACTGGGCGGAATGCTGATCGAGTCCGCCCAGCAGGAGTCGGCCGACACGCAAGCCGGCGCCGACTCTCCGCCGGCTTCCGCCTACCCATCGGCGTCTATCACCCGCCGCGCGCTTGCGGCTTTCGTGGATGGTGCTGTCCTGGTAACGGCTTTGGCGGCTTTTGCCGCCATCTTTCTTCGCCTGAACCCCAGTCTGAGCCCCGATCTGAGCCGCAGCCTTAGCCCCGTTCGGGGAGCGCTCCCGATGCTTGCCGCTGCGCTTGGTCTGGTCGCACTCCTGTTCTGGATGGCTTACGAATTCCTGTTTGTGGTGTACACCGGATCGACTCCCGGACTTCGGGCTGCCCGGCTGCGACTGGCAGGATTTGACGGCTTGCCGCTCACTCGTCGCTCGCGCCGCTGGCGGGTGCTGGCATCGTTTCTTTCCGCGTTTTCCGCTGGGCTCGGCTACCTCTGGTGCGTTCTGGATCAGGACGGATTGTGCTGGCACGACCGCATCACGCGCACCCACATCCAATCGGAGAGTCCCGCAGAATAAAAAGCCCCGGCCGTTGGGCGACCGGGGCGTGAGCGTACCAGGGGTAAACTAGCTCTGCCGAACTAGCTCGCCGCCGGCGCGTGCTGATGGCGTTGGCAGCTATTGCCGCAGCAGCCCATGGCGGTTTTGTCGCCCTTGGTCTCGCCGCAGCACTTGCCATCTTTACAACAGCCGTTTTTCTCGCAGTCCTTCATGGCGGCTTTCATGTCTTTGCCGTCGCAGCAGGACTTGCCATCTTTCATTTCACACTTGTCCTTGCCGCAACAGGCTGAGGCATCCTTGGCATCGGCCGCAGCGTGGTGGCAGCAGCCTTTGCCGTCCTTCATGTCGGCCATGTTGTGATGGCAGCACCCCTTGGCTTGCGGCGCGGGTGTCGAGTTCGGCGCCGCCGGCGTCTCTTGCGACCAGCCAAACAGCGACAGGGACAGAATCAAAGCAAACAGTCTGAATTTCATAAGAGCTCCTTTATCAAAGTTATGAAAACGATTGAGATGAGCGGCCAGCGGCCGCGTAGAGGAATCAGAAAAGGAAGGAATCTAGACCCGAAGAACCATCCCAAGCAGGCCTGGTGGAGGACCAAGCGCAACGGCAGCCGCCGGAGAAACGTGCGATCCGGTATGAATCAGGCTGAATTGGGCAATCTCTGCGGGGGCAATCTCTTGCGAAAGTCGGTGTGCGGCACTCGCAGGTGCGGGTACGCTCTGCGGCCCTTGCTGGAAGCAGCAGCGATGCTGTTCCTGGCACGGCATACTGCTGGCAGCGAACTCGATTGGAACCGTATTCTCGGTCTTGCCAAGCCCCGGACAACACGGATGGCCGGCGGGCATGACGTGGTGGTGAGCAGCAACGTGCTCAGCCATTTCAACCGCTGGATGCACATGGCCGGCATGCATGAGGATCATTGGCGCCATAGCCATCTCTGCCCATGCCACCATGGCCACTAGCAGCGCCGCCGCAATGGACTTTTTCACCATGCTCCCTTAGTGTGGCAGAGCAAAAACGGCCATGATGTGACGAAGATCACATCGGGGTTTGATTCCGGGCTATCCCACCAGATTCTCCAGGGCTGTCCGCAACTCACTGAAATGGAACGCATACCCGCTGGTCCTGAGTTTCCCGGGCTCGACCCGCTGGCTGGCCAGCAATAACTCCTCGGCGGCCATTTTGCCGAAAGCCAGTCGAAGTGCAAACTCCGGCACCGGAAAGAATGCGGGGCGTCCCAGAACCGACGCCAGCACTTTCGTAAACTCCACATTGCGTACCGGACTCGGCGCCACCAGGTTCACGGCGCCAGACAGCGACTCCGTGCGCATCGCGTGATGAATTCCTCCGACGATGTCGTCCACATGAATCCAGCTCCACCACTGCTGCCCCGGTCCAATCCGCCCGCCCAGGCCCAGTTTGAACGGCTTCAGCATATTCCCGAGCGCCCCGCCCTTCGAGCTCAACACCAGCCCAATCCGGATGTTCACGGTGCGGATGCCTGCCTCGGCCGCAATCCGGCTGGCGTCCTCCCACTCGCGGCAAACCTCGGGCAGAAATCCTTGCCCAACCGGACTTTCTTCGGTCAAGAGTTCGTCGCCGCGACTTCCATAGAACCCGACTGCCGACGCACATACCAGTGCCTTAGGCTTTGACTCAGCCTGTGCCAAAGCGGTAGCAAGATTCCGCGTTCCCAGCACGCGACTCCCGCGGATCGCCTTCTTCTTTTCCGCGGTCCAGCGTCCCACTACGCTCTCGCCGGCCAGGTGCACCACCGCATCGAATCCCGACACCGCCCCCGGCGGCAGCGGAGCCAGAGGGTCCCATGAAACCTGCGCCGCACTTTGCGTGCGTCCACGCACCAGGCGCACTACCTGCATCCCCCGAGTCTCGAGAAAAGGCAGAAGTGCTGTTCCGATCAGCCCCGACGCTCCACTCAGAAGAATGCGATTCACCGGGTACTCCCTTTTTTGTACTTTATCAGCCCACCTGCCTTTTTCGGCGACCTCGACGTCCCAGCGGTGAAATAGCTTTCGGCTGCGGTAAAATCCATCATGGCGACGTTGCGCCAACAGATTGCGACCAACGTGCTGACGGTAACCCGCTTCCGCGAGCTGATGCGGAAGCTGCGCGAGAACCGTCCCAACGACGACCTCAACCTGGTCAAGAAGGCCTACGAATTCTCCCAGAAGCACCACGCCGGACAAACCCGAGCCTCCGGCGAGCCCTACCTGGTGCATCCGCTAGAGGTCGGCAACGTTCTCGCCGACATGAAAATGGATTCCGTTTCCATCGCTGCCGGCCTCCTTCACGACTCCGTCGAAGACACCTCGGTCACTGCCGTTGAAATCCGGCAGGAGTTCGGCGAACAGGTTGCCCACATCGTCGAAGGCGTTACCAAGATCAGCAAGATCGATTTTTCCACCCGGGAAGAAGCGCAAGCCGAGAACCTCCGCAAGATGATGCTGGCCATGGTCGACGACATCCGCGTCGTCCTCATCAAACTCGCCGACCGCCTGCACAACATGCGTACGCTCGAACATCTCGATCCTGAACGGCAGCAAAAAATTGCCCGTGAGACCCTCGAAATCTATGCCCCCATCGCCCACCGCCTCGGCATGGGCAAGATTCGCGGCGAACTCGAAGACCTCGGGTTCAAATATGTCGACCCTATCGGACACGAGCAGGTCCGCGTCGCCGTCGAATCGCGGCGCAAGGCCGGCGAGGCTTTCATGACGCGGGTGGAAGGCGTGCTGCGCGACGGCCTCAAGGAAGCCGGCATCACCGGCCGGGTCGAGAGCCGCGTCAAGCGCCTCTACAGCATCTATCGGAAATTGCAGCGCCAGCGCATCAGCGTCGACCAGGTCTACGACCTCTACGCCATGCGCGTCATCACCAACTCGGTGCAGGATTGCTACGCCGTTCTCGGCATCATCCACAACCTCTGGCGTCCCGTTCCCGGCCGCATCAAGGATTTCATCGCCATGCCTCGGCCCAACCTCTACCAGTCGCTGCACACCTCCGTCATCACCGAAACCGGCGAGACTTTCGAAATCCAGATCCGTACCGAAGAAATGCACAAGATGTGCGAGGAGGGCATTGCTGCCCACTGGAAATATAAGGACGGCGCCGTTTCCGCCGAGGACGAGCAGCGCCTCGCCTGGCTACGCCAGGTGGTCGAGTGGCAGCGCGACGTCTCCGATCCCAACGAATTCCTCTCCACCCTGAAAGTCGACCTCTACCCGGAAGAGGTTTACACGTTCACGCCCAAGGGCAAGGTTCTGGTGCTGCCGCGCGAGTCGACGCCCATCGACTTCGCCTATTCCATCCACACCGAGGTGGGACACAGTTGCACCGGAGCCAAAGTCAACGGACGCATGGTCCCCCTTCGCCACAAGCTTCATTCCGGCGACATCGTCGAAGTCATTACCCAGCCCGGGCATAAGCCCAGCCGAGACTGGCTGGCCATTGTCAAGTCTTCGCGCGCCCGAAACAAGATCAAGCATTGGCTCAACGTTCACCAGCGCGAGCGCGCCATTGAAATCGGAAAGAAGCTGATCGAAAAAGAAGCCCGCAAATACCGCATTTCGCTGAAGGAGATCAAGGAAGCCGACCTGCAAAGAGCGGCCAGCGAATACGGACTGGGCCGTCCCGACGACCTGATGGCCGGCATCGGCTACGGCAAGTACTCGGCCCGCCAGGTGCTAGCGAAATTCGCGCCCGCCGGCGCGCAGCCCATGTCGGAAACCGAAGAGCAGGCCGCAACCCATGGCTTCTCGAGCGGCATATCGAGCGGCATTTCGAGCGTGGTGCGGCGCGTTTTTGGCGGCGACACGGACGCCATCGTTGTCCGCGGACAGGGCGACCTGCTCGTCTATCGTGCCCGCTGTTGCAACCCGATTCGCGGCGAGGCCATCGTCGGCTACGTCACCCGCGGCAAAGGGGTTGCCGTGCACTCCATCAATTGTCCCAACGTCACCAACCTGCTCTACGAACCCGACCGCCGCATCGACGTGCTCTGGGCCGGCGACAAGGACGGCCAGCCCGTTGCTTATCCCGTCAAACTCACCCTGCTCTGTGACGACCGCTTCGGCATGTTGAAACAAATCACGGCCGTCATCAGCGACACCAAAACCAACATCCGCAGCATGGAGTCCCGCAGCGAGAACGGCCAAGCCTGCGTAGACGTGGTTCTCGACATTGCCGACCTGAAGCATTTACAGAAAATCATGGACGGAGTCCGCCAGATTCCCGGCGTCCACGACGTGCAGAGACTGCAGAAGATATAGCAGCAACAAAAAAGGGCGCGATCGCTCGCGCCCCCACTTCTGCAATTTGACTTCTCACTTCTGACTTAGTCCCTAACCCCGTCCATGAACGCCCGCAGCTTCCGCGAGCGTGATGGATGCCGCAGCTTTCTCAGCGCCTTGGCCTCAATCTGCCGGATTCGTTCGCGCGTTACTGCGAACGACTGGCCGACTTCCTCCAGAGTGTGCTCCGAACCGTCTTCCAGCCCGAAGCGCATCTTGATGACCTTCTCTTCGCGCGGTGTCAGCGTACGCAGCACCTGCGAAGTCTGGTCCTTGAGGTTGACGTTGATGACGGCTTCCGCCGGCGAAACTACCGCACGGTCCTCGATGAAGTCGCCCAGGTGCGAATCTTCCTCTTCGCCAATCGGCGTTTCGAGAGAGATGGGCTCCTGCGCAATCTTCAGGACCTTGCGGACTTTCGCTACCGGAATGTCCATCCGCTTAGCGATTTCTTCCGACGTAGGTTCGCGTCCCAGTTCCTGCACCAGCTGCCGCGAGGTGCGGATCAGCTTGTTGATGGTTTCAATCATGTGCACCGGGATGCGAATCGTACGCGCTTGATCAGCAATTGCACGGGTAATTGCCTGCCGAATCCACCACGTGGCATAAGTCGAGAACTTATACCCGCGGCGGTATTCGAACTTGTCCACCGCCTTCATCAGGCCGATGTTGCCCTCCTGAATCAGGTCGAGGAACTGCAACCCACGGTTGGTGTACTTTTTGGCGATCGAGACCACCAGGCGCAAGTTGGCTTCGATCAGCTCGCGCTTGGCGTGCTCCGCGTCCATGTCGCCCTGGATGATCTCGCGCTGCGTGCGCTTGAGCTCCTGGAACAACAGGCCCGCTTCCACTTCAAGCTTTTCCAGCTCTCCGCGGACCGCGCGCGACTGCTTCTTGTATTCCTTGCGCTGTTCTTCGCTGCGTGTCGCCTCGGCCCGCTTCTCCAGGTTCTGGATCTGCCGGTCGAGCGAGCGCATGCCGTCAACCGTGCGGTTCACGCGGTCAATCAGGCGCTTGCGTTCGTTGTTGGTGAAGCCGAGTTTCCGCACCGCGATCGACGTGCGCACGATCGCGTGCGCCAGGTGAAAGCGGTATCGCCGATGATCGCGCGGCCGCTTTTTCAGATTTACCGCCGCCAATTTTTCCTGGAGCGGTGCCACCTTCTTGTAAAACTTGTCGAGCGTGGCGATCTTGGCGAGAAATTCCTTCAGGCGTTTCTCGACGATCTCTTCCGTGATTTCCTCTTCGTCGAACGTAACCAGCTCTTTAATAGAGCGGACGCCCTTCTCGAGGTCCTCGCCCAAAGCGAGGAGTTCACGAATCACAATCGGCGAGCGCGATAGCGCCTTCAGAACGCGGTTTTGCCCCCGCTCGATGCGCTTAGCGATTTCAACTTCGCCTTCGCGGGTAAGCAGGGGTACAGTCCCCATCTCGCGGAGATACATGCGGACGGGGTCATTGGTTTTTTCCAGAGCTCCGGGGGTTAAGTCGAGTTCGACGTCCTCCGAAGCCTCATCCACTTCTTCGAATTTTTTTTCCAGATCGGTCGTCGGCCCTTTCGAGCTTTCGAGTACATCGATTCCCTGGGTCCCGATCGTGGTTAGCAGATCTTCCAGGTCTTCAGGAGAGTGCACATCGTGCGGGATAAGGTCGTTGACCTGATCATAGGTCAGATATCCCTTCTCTTTGCCTGCGTCGATCAGCTTTTTTATGTCGTCGTACTTGTCATCAAGTGCCAAAACAGATTATCCTCAAGGCGTTCGCCGGTACGCGGACGCCAACTCTTCAGCGGTGGGAGTTGTTACGGAGTCGTGCGCGAGGCGCACAAACCTTAAAAGTATAGCACGCCGACGACGGTTCCAGCCGCCGCAAGTGGAAGTTTGCGTTAGTTTGCCGTTGCCCGCTGCCGCCCGTATCTCTTTTTCCGCTAGCTATTTAGATGTCGCTCGGCTTGGTTTCGTTCCAAGATCAGGACTAGCTGGCCTTCTCTCCCACCCCGGGATCCATCAAAGCCCGCTTCAGACGCACCTTTTCCTGCAAAAACGCCTGCTTTTCCGCCATCGAGAGCCCCGGCCGCTGCAAGGCCTGCTGCACTTCCTCCAGCCGCCGCCGATAGTAAATCCTCCGTAAGGCCCGCACCGCGCCTTCCACGGTCTCGGGCGTCAGATCTTCCTCCTCGTGCATCAGGATCGAAGCCAGCAGGCGGCGATCCTCTTCCGTCTTGGGCAGCGCCATCACGTCCGCTGTTTCGGTGCCGGCCTGCAGCAAAGCCTCGATCAACGACTGCGATGCCAGGCCTTCATACAGATGTTCTGCCTGCAACGCGAACTGCGCCTGCCGGGCCGGATCGAATTCCTCCTCCGCCCCTTCGCGAGACGAGCGCCGCGCGCCGCCGCCCTGCATCTGCGTAGCTGAGGCCAGCGCCCGGATCAGGACGCGTTCCGCGCCCGTGACTTGCGCTTCGGCCGGGGCCTTGACCTCGGTCGCGGAGCGAGTGGTAGCGGCATGTTTCAGTTCCTGACGCAGGACCGCCGAATCAATTCCCAGCTTCTGCGAAATTTCCAACGCCAGTTCATCGCGCACAATCCGGTTCGGCACCCGCTGAATGTGCGGGAGCAGATGATTGACGGCCTTGACCTTGCTGTCGGCATTCCGCGCCGGAAACTGGGCGCGAGCGCGATCAATCAGATAATCAAAATACTTCTGCGAGTTCTTCAGCGTCGCGCCATACGCGTCTTTGCCCTTGCGCCGGATGAACAGGTCGGGATCGAATCCCGTCTCCAGCGTTAGCACGCGAATGTTGAATTCTTCTTCCACCAGCAACCCGAGCGTCCGCTCCGTGGCCCGGGCTCCAGCGGTGTCGGGGTCGAAGTTGACCACCACATTTTTCGAGAATCGTCCGAGCAACTTCGCCTGCAGCTCTGTGAATGCCGTGCCCGAACTGGCAATCACATTGTGGAAGCCAGCCGCGTACACCGAAATGCAGTCCATCTGGCCTTCGACCAGAATGGAGTATTCGAGCTTGCGGATCGCTTCCTTCGCGTTGTCCAGATTGAACAGCACCCGCGACTTCGAGTAAATCGGGGTCTCCGGAGAGTTCAGATACTTCGGCCCCGCTTTTTCATCCGTGGAAAGCGTGCGTCCAGTGAAGGCAATCACCTTGCCTGGTTCATTACAGATCGGAAACATTACGCGGTTGCGGAATTTGGAATAAATTGCTGCTGGCTGCTGGCCGCTGGCTGCTGGCTTGGAGCTCGCGCTGTCCGCTGTTCGCTGTTCGTCGTTCGCGTCCGACTTCTTCCCAACATTGTCATCCTGAGCGGAGCGAAGGACCTGCTTTTCCTGAGAGCTGACAGCTGAGAGCTGAGAGCTTTCCTTCCACGAAAACAGCCCGCTCTCCCGCAACAACTCTTCATCAAATTCCCGGCGCAACGCATCCCGCAGCAGGAATCCGGAATCCGGCGCATACCCGATACGAAAGCGGGAGATCGTCTCCGCATCCAACCCGCGCCCCTTGAGGTACTCGCGGGCATTCGCCCCTTCGGGACGCCGCAGACATTCCTGGAAAAACGCGGCGGCGCGCACATGCACGTCAAGCAGCGCCATGCGAACCTGGGCGTCGCGTGCCTCCGCCGGGCTGGAAAAGGTGACCTTGGGCATGGGCACGCCCAGCTTCTGAGCAATCAGCCGGACGGCTTCCGGGAAGGTGACGTTTTCGACCTTCTGTACAAAGGTGAAGACATCACCCGACTCGCCGCAGCCAAAGCAGTGATAAAACTGCCGCGTGGCATGCACGGAAAACGAAGCCGTCTTCTCGGCATGAAATGGACATAGCCCGGAGAAGTTCTGCGCCCCCGCCTTCTTCAGCTTGACGTAGTCGCCGACAATGCGGACGATATCCGCCTGCTGCTTAAGCGTCTCTTTAAAGTTGTCGGAAGAAGTCAAAGTCATTAAGGGCGGACACCGGTCCGGTAATGATTATGAGGGTTGGAAGGGCTGAGGGGAATAGAACCGGGCCGGGATTGCTGTGGGAAAGGTGTGGAAGACCGGTCTCGGCCTGTTCACAACCCGAGGTATAATTCGCGGCGTGCGGCGCTTTCGGGCCGGGTTTCTGGCCTGCGTCACAGGCTCCACTATGGTTACGAGGTAAATCAGCCGTGCTCATCATGCAACAGGTTCATTGCCCATGCTGCGGGAAATCCAGCAGTCACCCGAAACCAGTGCTGCAGCGAATGACTCAGAATCCGCTGGCGTCCTATGAGGGCGGAGTCTACATAAATTACGCATGTCCCGACTGCCACAATCTATCGCGTGCTCAGGTACCGAAGGATCTACTGCCGCTCGATTCGAAGGATCGATCAAGAAACCCCGATGATCTGATTGCTTTCGTCGCAACTCTCGAATGCGAAAAGACAGGCTGCGAAACTCCCTTGGCAGTCTTTGCGCCAGTGAAACGAGATACCATCCCCGATGGTTTTGCAACTCACGTCGCCGATCAATGGAAGCAGCATAGCGCCGCATGCCAGAATGGCCACCCCCCTCGGCAACCGTTGAAGATGAGCAAGCTACCTCAGGAAATCCGTTGGAATACGAGCGTTTGGTAGCAGTAGGGTGCCCACTCCTCGCCCTTTAGAAGTGGACTGCCAGAAATCCGGCCCCGGAGTCGCGTCAGCTCTTGTTACGCCAACCATGCCTAGCCCGTGTGCAAGTTTATGCACATTGGCAATGTGCGAGGGGCGCAGGGGTGGGTGCGCCATCACTCTCGCGCTGTTGAATTGTTGCGTTTCTCAGCTACTGAGCTATTCATCCACATTTCATGCAATATTCAGCGCCCGTTCATTGCCAGGACACTTCAGGACGTGAGACACAAGTTTTGTCATCGAGCGTTCCGCGCGGCTCAGGGGAAGGCAACGGGATGCTTCTCGCCTCTCCTGAGGGGTACTTCCCGCCACGCGGTGGAGCAGCATCCCTCGGAGCGGCGGGGCGCTGACAGATTCCTCGTGTGAGGAGTCCGACACGCATTCAATTCATGGAGGAAATCATGAAACGCATCAGCATTCTCGCTTGCATTCTTGGTGTGTGTTTCGTTTCGACAGCATGGTCGCAGCAACCTGCGACCAGGTCACTAATTGGCAGGCATGTACCGCGTCAAATGGCCAACCAGACCTCAAGGACACCGGACGTAACAGTGGGCCGGAGCTTTCATGCTCAGGCCAATCCGGACCATACGGCGAAAATCTGGGAACTGGGTACCTACCCCGGGGGCACATGGGTTACCACATGGCAGATCAATGACCTCGACGTGATCGCCGGCCTTGGCGATGTTAACGATGGTTCGGGTTACACCCACACGCTGGAGCTACCTTTGTTCGGGCCGACTGCCGGGGAATGGATCGACCTTGGCACATTGCCTGGCGAGCAGTCCATCGGGTGTGGAGAACCGTTTGACGGCATTTCGAACACCGGGCTGGTGGTCAGTGGCTCCATCACATCGGACGGGCAGATGCACGCTGTGGCCTGGACCAAGGGAACCGGCATGGTTGACTTGGGGACTCTTGCGGATACCGGCGACCCGCGGTACGCAAACCATAACTCCAGCTATGCAATCAGCACAAATAAACTCGGAACACTGATCGTGGGCGGGAGCGGCGTGGACCAGGATACCAATTCGGGTTTCCTCGCGCCCGTCGTCTGGACGCCATCGAAGGAATGGAAAAACGGGAAGTTCGTCACGAAGTGGAACATTCACGCGCTCGACACCGCAGCGTATCCAAACTTTTGGTGGATGGTTTTTGGGGTAAACGATTACGGTCAGATCGTTGGCGTAGGGGGCGACAACAACAATCCCGAAACGACTCTCATTGGTGCGCTGTGGAACTTGCGCGCTGACGGAAAAGGCTGGAGGAAACTCATGTCCCTCCCACCGTCCACAGCCTATCCATTCACTGACCCCTATGGCATCAACGAAAGCGGAGAAATCGCAGGCATGGTCGCTTCAGATGACTGGAGCATTTGGCTTCCTACGTTGTGGAAGCCGCTCGACAGGACAAGAACCACTTACTCTCAGGTGATAATGCTTCCGTTGCCCCAAGGCGAATTCACAAACGCCGAAGCCGTGGGCATCAACGATCTAGGCGACATCGTCGGCGATACCTGGAACGACGACGGCTCAGTGGATTTGGCTGTGCGCTGGACTACGAAGAACCTGACCTTTTCTGAGCTTCTCAACTTCCCGGCCGACTGGAGTTTCTCCTGGGGAGTGAACAACAGCCGAATTGCCTCGGTCACCTATACTGGCGGCGAGAAATGCTCAGCAGGCATACCCTGGATCTACACCTGCGGAGGTGCAATCCAGCTCCACTGAAGGGCAAGACAGTTTGAACAAAAGCTGACAGTTCCGCATCTTATGCAGGACGGGCCGCCCGATGTCTGGGCGGCTTTTCTTTGCATCACGCCGACGGCGGCTGCGCGTAACTTCTGTTACCAGGCGATAGCGCGTATTGAAGACGTCAACTTGTGCTATCGGATATTGCCGGATGCCCCACCGCTCAACTCTTCACTTACTCTTTTCGGCGCAACCATCCCTGAGCGAAATCCATTGACGTAACACACGTAGCGCGCCACGATAAAGATCTGATTGGGGAAGTTGAGGCGTTCAGCGGGCGTGACCCTGAGCGCAGTCGAAAGGGGGGAGCCCGCTGCCGAAATCCTGAGCGGAGCGGAGGATCACTCCCAGGCTCGAAACTGCCCCAAACCCATTTTCAGCGATCTTTGATAACTTAACTCGTTGGTTCTTAAAGACTTTACCCGCAAGTCCTTTAAACCCAAAGACCTGGCGGTGGCTTTACCCTAAGTCTTTGATTCCAAAAGACCGGGGTAAGGGAGGGGGGTAGCCCGGCACCGTCTGACCAAACAGGCAAGAACGAGAGTCAAAAGAGATGCCCTCAGAAGACCCGATGCGATTCTCGATCGCCCGATGGCCAGATCACCCGATCAGATCCGTAACTCGACCACGGTCGCTCCGCCTCCGCCCTCGTTGATAGGCGGTTCGGTGACGGACTCCACATGCGGGTGCTTCTGCAGATACTGGCGCAGGGCTTTGCGCAGGATGCCCATGCCGCTGCCGTGGACGATGCGCACCCGCGGCATTCCGGCGAGGAAGGCGCGGTCCACGAATTTCTCGACTTCGCTGGTGGCTTCGTCCACGGTGCGTCCGATGACGTTGATCTCGGAGGGCATGTTGAGGCCACTCGCTTCATTTTGCAGCGAGACGCTGATGCCGCGAGAACGCGCAGCCTGCACGGGAGAGTCCGAGGGGCGTGACAGCACTTCGGCGATGTCTTCGCGGGCGATGCGCATCTTCATCGAGCCGATCTCGACATCGAAGTGATTGTCGCCAATTTTTTTCTTGATGACGGCGGCGCGGCCCATCGATTTGAGCTTGACGGTATCGCCTTCGGAGACGTGCTTTACCAGGCTGGGCTGGGCGTTGGGGTCTCCGCGATCGGCGCCGGTCGAGTGCGCTACCACCGTCGCATCGAACTGCTCGCGAAATTCGCGGCGCATTTTGGCAATGCGGCGCTCCGCCTCTTTTGATAGTTTCTGCTGGGCGGCTCGGTCTTGCACGGCGTTCACGGTCTCTCGCGCTTGGTATTCGAAGTCGCGGAATAGAGCTTCGAGCTTGTTTTCCATCTCGCGAATTTTGGCTTGCTGTTCCTTGCGGCCTTCGCTGGCGAGGTGTTGCTTCTCGCGCTCCAGTTCCTGCTCGCGGGCTTTCAGCCGCATGCGTTCGGCTTCCAGATCGCGAAGGTCGGCGTGCAGACGGTCCAGGAAGCGCGCCACATCCTGAGTTTGCGAACCCAGGCGCGAGCGGGCGGATGTGATGATGGCTGGATTCAGCCCGAGGCGTTGCGCGATGTTAATTCCAGCGGAGGCTCCGGGGACGCCGATTTTCAGTTCGAAAGTCGGTTGCAGCGTGGCTTCGTCGAAACCGACCGAGGCGTTGATTACTCCTGCTGTATTCGCGCCATAGACTTTTAGCGAAGTGTGATGCGTCGAGATGACGATCATGCATCCGGCTTTACGAAAATGCTCGGCGATGGCCACCGCCAGCGCTGCGCCTTCTTCGGGATCAGTGGCGGAGCCGAGTTCGTCGAGCAGGACGAGCGAATCGGGAGTTGCAGTGCGCGAGATGAAGTCGATATTGGTGACGTGGGCGGAAAACGTCGAGAGATTCTGCTCGATCGATTGATAGTCGCCGATGTCGGCGAGAATGGCGTCAAAAACCGGCATATCGGCGCGATCTGCGGGAACGGGAATGCCCGACTGCGCCATCAGGGCCAGCAGGCCAAGCGTTTTCAGGGAGACGGTTTTGCCGCCAGTATTGGGTCCGGTGATGACGAGCTGACGGTGGTCGCCTTCGAGTTCGATAGTGATGGGAACGATCTTCGCGTTCTTAAGTTTCAGGTTGCGCTCGAGTAGAGGATGCCTTGCGCGGTGGAGAAGCAGGCGAGCTTCGCTCGCCTCGGACGGACGAGGGCGCCCGTCCCCACACGAGCTCTCCCCACACAAGGTCACGGCTACACAGTTGTAGTCTTCGGCGAAGCGGGCTTTGGCAAATTGGAGTTCCAGTTCGGCAAGGATGTCAGCGGCGGCCAAAATTGCATCCGCGTTTTCTCCGATTTGACGCGTCATCTCCAGCAGGACGCGGTGAACCTCGGCCTGTTCCTCATCCAGAAGGCGGACGAGTTCGTTGTTCTGTTCGATGGTTTCGAGCGGCTCGACAAAGACGGTTTGTCCGCTGGAACTGGCGCCGTGGACCACGCCCTGCACTCGGCGTTTCTGCTCGACTTTTACCGGGATCACAAAACGCTCGCCGCGGATGGTGATCAATTCGTCCTGCACGGCGCCGCCCTCGGCGAGTTTCCGCAGGTAGCCGCGCAGCGATTCCTGGATCTGGCGCTTCTGCTTCTCAATCTCACGGCGAATGCGGCTCAGTTCGGGGGACGCGCGATCGTCCAGCGTACCGTCGGGCAGAATCTTGTTGCGGAAGGAGCGCAGGAAGCTGGTGAAATCCTGGATGCCGTCGGAAAGCGCGGCCGCGGCGGTCCACTCGGAACGCATTGCGGCGGGAGGCTGACGCACGATTTCGCGCCACTCGGCTCCGCGGTCGGCTACGAGAACAATAGCGCGGATCTCGCTGGTTTCAAGCGCAGCTCCGGCGATACGAGACTTCTCGATCAGCTTCTTGACTTCGGGCAGGCCGGCGAATTCGAAGCGTCCGCCGACCCGGCGATACTCGCGAATTTCCGTGGTGAGCTGCTGTTGGGTCTCAATCCATGCGCGATCGAGCGAAGGCAGAAGTTCGACTACGCGACGTTGGCCCAAAGTCGAAGAGGCGTAGCCGGAGAGCAGGTCGCGCAGCGCCTCGAACTCGAGCAGGCGCGAACTGGTGTGGGTCACCGGATTGGGCACGAAAGTCATGCGAGTTGATGTTACAACGGGTGCGGATTTCCGTGGGCGAGGGATGATCTGGAGGCGAGGCGCAGTGTAGAATCGAAAGCGCCGGTCGGCACGATGCGATTACCGGCGGACGGCCCCGTAGCTCAATTGGATAGAGCATCAGACTTCGGATCTGAGGGTTGGGGGTTCGACTCCCTCCGGGGTCGCCATTCGACAAGCTGGTTTCCATTCCTGCCAGCCTTTCAGTAAAAATCTCGAACATCCACACTCTGGTTACTTGCCGACCGGTGCGGTTTCGCGGTGCAATGGCTTTGCGGGGAGAGCCTTGCGGAGCGAACTATGGGACGTGTTTTGGGGTTCTTGGGTGTGGTCATCACGATGGCGATCGGCATGTACATCTACTCACTGCAGGTCAAGGCGGTGACCCCGGGCTCTGGGGGCGGCAATTCGGCAGAAGCTGCCACCATCACGGGCGTCAAGAATGACCTGATCGGCATCGCCAACGCCGAGCGCGGGTACGCGGCAACAGAAGGGAAATATGCTTCGCTGGAAGAGCTGATTTCAGGCAACTACCTCACCATCAAGGGCGAACGGCCTCCCTATACTTACGATATCGAAACCACATCCAGCGGATTCAGGGTGACTGCCACTCGCACTACCAAAGGCGCTCCGGCACAGCTCTGGATCACGGAAAGCATGGAAATTCAAGGGTTGGACTGACAAACGGCGGATTATGTCTTTTTCCAGTCGGTCAGGGACATGAGTTCGTCCATAATTTCCTGCAATCTTTGCAGCCGGCGCTCCTGATCGGACGCACCGACCATCTTCTTGCCGCCTTGCAGGTACAGGCGGTTTGCTTCACTGATTTCCGCGATTTCTTCTCGCAACTTGGCAACACGCTCTTTGACGGACTGGGGCATAAGGATAGGCTAGCAGAGGATTTTGGGCCCTTTGGTAAAGTTGCTTTCGGTAGTGTATCAGTCTGAAGTTTAATCTGGTAAGTCGCCGAATCCCAACTGAACCATTACCACCACTTCCAGTCGATTGCGCCCAGTGCACGGGACGGTTAAGATTTCTCCACTCCCATGTCTGAAGTAATTTCAACCGAGCCCGTGACTTCGCATCCCGTCTCCACCACTGCTGGCCCCGACACTTCCGTCGAGGTATTCGCCGTTTACGGGGTTGAGCCCGAGATCCAGGCCTACGCCATGGCCAAGTATTCGCGCTCGGCGCTCTCGATGAAAGAGTCGTTGAAGGAAATCACGCTGCAGAAGGCGGAGAAGTTTCTCAACACCTTCTACTTCCAGTACGGGCACCGCTCGATCGCCGACCTTGCCCACATCGCGCTGGCCATCGAGCGCCTTTCCATCCTCGCCGCCATCGTGGTGGCTGACGAGCAGCGCTGGGACGGCCAAGAGCGCTCGACTCGCTACCAGGACTTCAGAAAGAGCGGTTACTACACGCCCAGTTTCGAGGGTGTTTCGTCTCAGACGCTCTATCGGGAAACCATCGAGTCGTTGTTCACGGCTTACGAAAGAGTTTCGCAGCGGACGTTCGAATATCTCGCCAGCATCACGCCCCGGCCCGCCGAAATGAAGCCGGACGCTTACGAACGCACGTTGCGCGCCCGCGCCTTCGACATCTCGCGCTATCTGCTGCCTCTCGCGACCAATACTTCGCTCGGGGAAATCGTCAACGCGCGAACGCTGGAAAGCCAGGTTGCCCACCTGCTTTCGCAGCCGCATAAGGAAGTCCGCGATCTGGGAGCGCGGCTGAAACAGGCCGCGCTTTCTCCTGCCTACAATGCCAACGAAGAATCGTTGCGCGCCCTGGTGGCTGAGATTCGCGCCGTGTCGCCTGAAATCGCCGATCGCGCCGAACGCGAACTGCTGCGCGAAGTGCGGGTCGCTCCCACGCTGGTCAAGTACGCCGATCCGAATCTCTACGAACTCGAAACGCGGCGCGAATTGCAACAGGCCGCCACCGAACTGATGGATGGCGCTGCCATCGAACCTGCGGCGCTTGTTGATTTGCTGGATGATGACGCGCTTGAGGTCGAGCTAGCCACCACGCTGCTTTATGGCCATTGTCATTATTCTTACCGGCAGCTCCGCCGAGCCGTTGAAGCAGCCGGCGAGGCGCGCCGCCGCGAGATCATCGACCTGGGCCTGCGCCATCGCGGCAAGCATGATGAACTGCCGCGCCCCTTTTCCGCCGGCCAGCAGTTCCGCTTCGACATCCTCATGGACATCGGCGGCTTCCGCGACATGCATCGTCACCGGCGTTGCGTGCAGATCATGCAGGATTTCACTACTGCCCACGGCTTTGATACGCCGCCCGAAGTCTCGGCCGCCGGAGTGCGCTCCGACTACGAAGCTGCCATGAAGCGCGCCGCGACCGCGGTCGAGAAGCTTTCCGTGGCCGGGGGCGAAGAAGCCCGGCAAAACGCGCAGTACGCCATTGCGCTCGCTTTTCGCAAGCGCACACTGTTCAAGATGGACTTTGCCGAGGCCGTCTACATCTCCGAGTTGCGTACCACTCCCGCCGGACACTCGTCCTATCGCAACGTTGCCTATGCCATGTACGAAACCGTCGCCGCAAAATATCCGGCGCTGGCGAAATATTTCCGGGTGCACGACGTGCGCGAGCCGGTGGACCTGCTGAAACGGTGAGTTCGTGTGGCGCGGGCCCGCCCGCGAACTTTCTGTATGGGAGCGAATTGGCACGGTTGGTGTCTAAAGTCCTGAAGAGTACTGTGAAGGAGGCTAGCTTTACTGTCTCTGAGGAGGCCAGATGCTACAAGAGACTGTGACCTGGGATCCGCAAAACATGATTGTGGAGCCGTCAATCGGCCAAAAACTCTACATCCTGTTCTTGGTTGTCGCTTGCGTTGTGACGAGCGTCAAGCTGATACGAATCTGGCGAGTTGCATTGCCCTTCAGACTTTCCACGCAGGCGAACAATCCCAGCTATCTCAAGTTATTGCGAATTTGTCACCGCAGCCTATGTCATTGGATTGGGTGCATATTTCTCGCTTGGGCGATTCTCACCTCCACTGCCATCTATAATTTTTGCCACGGCATGTTGGTCGAAAAAGTTACCGGACGGATAGCAATTCTGTTCGTGATTCGAGAACTTCTTCACGTCGCTTAGCATGGCCTTGTGGGTCGTCTTGTTCGTCTTCGCGGTTCGATGGCACGTGTCCAATCGAATCGAACGCCTTCGCGATTGAGGTGGAGTCTTTCCTCGTCAATTGACGCAAATGAATTCCAAACTCTAGAATCAAGCTCACCGATGCCCAACTACGAATACCTGTGCAAGAAGTGCGGACACCGCTTTGAACAAATCCGCAAATTTTCCGATAAGCAGCTGCGCAAGTGCCCCGAATGCGGGGGCGTGATTGAACAAGTGATCTCGGCTCCAGCGGTGCAGTTTAAAGGGTCGGGGTGGTACGTAACTGACTATGCGAAGAAGGGTGCTTCCTCGCCGTCGTCATCTTCTTCTGAAAATGAGAGCAGCGCGAAAGAAGCGAAGGAGAAGAAGGACGGCAAGGATACCAAGAAAGACGAGAAGCCCAAGTCCGAGACCTCGCCCAAGAAACAGAAGAAAGACTAGCGTCCTCCACCACTGTGTTCCTATTTCGCCGAAGCGTTGCCGGTTCGTTCCGGCATGCCGATCACCAGGGTTCGCCGGCGAGGCAGTTCATCATCGGAGATTTCCCCAGCGAATTGCAGGTTCAGGCCAAGCCTCTCGCATTCCTCACGTGCCGCGTCGTTGAGAAAGTACACGATGTCTCCCCCAAATCGATCCTTGAACCGACGGCGTTCGTCCAGGTCGAACGGGCTCACCGAATACACTTTGATTTCGGGAAGTTCACGCAGGACGGCGCTCAGCTGGCGCTGGAAGCCGAGCGCTCCTTGCCGCACTTGCGCCATGGTGAACGAAATAACGCGATAAGGCATAGGTCGAAGTCAGCTCCTGATCCCTGCCGCTGCCATCATTCTTCCCGTGACGCCCTTCTCACCCCGGAAACTGAACAGCAGTTCGGTATGGCAGACCGTGCATGGCGCCGCCGTGTCAATGTTCTTCGCTGGCACACCCGCGTCCAGCAGTTGCCGGCGATTGGCCTCTACCAGATCGAGAAAAAGCTTCACCGGCAACACGCTGTGTCCCGGCGCACGCGCGGTCAGGAACAGCAACGGATATTTCTCCCGCACTGGGTCCGATTCCTTGACCTCGCGGAACAAAGTGCCGGCGTATGAAAACTGACCTTCAAATCTGGTGCGCACTTCTTCGCCCACTTCGTAGCAGCATTCCCGCACGCCCGGCCCAATCGCTGCCACCAGGTTCCGCGGATCACTGCCAAAGTGTTTCCGCATCTCGCCGACACCTTTCTCGACGATTCTTCTGACCGTGCCGCGCCAGCCGGCGTGAAAGACGCCGACAGCCCGCCGCTTCCGATCCGCCAAAATGATGGGAAGACAGTCGGCGGCTTGCACCGCCACGATCAGTCCCGGAGTGTCCGTGACGAGTCCGTCTCCGGCCAGAGGCTGTACTGGCACCCGTTCTACGTGATGGATCAAATCAGAATGAATCTGCCGCAACCAAATCAGCGGCCAGCTTCCGCGTCCGTTGGCTGCGCCCAGTTGCTTGAGGAAAAGCTCTCGGTTGCGCTCGACCACCACGTGCGAATCATGCCGCGTGAACCCGAGATTCAGCGCCCTTCCGCCGTAGACGCGGGACACTCCTCCAAGCCGCGTCGAGAAGCCATGCACCAGCCAGGGCAGTTTGCCCAGCTTTGCGGAACGCAAGATTTGTAGTTTGTTTCTTGCCTCGCGAGGGGTCGCCACAATTCGATAATACCGGAGCCATCGGGTGGTCGGGTTATCGAGTCGTCAAAATCGCCCGATAATCCGATCACCCGATAGTCCGATCCATCCGCGATCACTTTTGGTCGACGGAGCCGGTGGCTTCGGCTACCTGCTCCTGCTCGACTGGGTTGACCTTCGCCGTGGCCAGGATTTTGTCCAGCCGGGCAAAGACTTCGTCGCGGTTGACCGGCTCGACGCCGTCTTTCACCCCATATCCGGCGGTGCCCACACTCAGGACGTATTCGTAGCAGGCCCCGTTAGTGTAGGCGTGGTAGTACTGCGTTTCGGTTTGCGTCATGGCGCTGGCGGAAAAGTTGGAGGTCGTCGCCATATCGGTCGAGCCGATCTTCACTTTTGCGGCATCCACGGGCGCACCGTTGACATTGTGTGAATCGACAAAGGCGAAGTGCTCGCACTCCTGCTCCGAGAGGTTGCGATTGACGTTCACGTTGAAGAAGGCGGCTGCAAAGTCAGTGCCGGGATACGAACCGCCGGGCGCCTCGACAATGGCCACCGCAACTCCGCCGGGCTGCACGAAGTTCATCACCGCATCACCCAGGGGCGCAAACTGAGGCAACGCCTTGTCGCCGGTGAGAAGCGCAAATCTCCGGGGATAGAGGAACGAAACGCCGGAATTCGGGTCGCTATAGGTAACGTTCGCAGGACGCTTCTTAGCCGTCTTCTTTGCGGGCGCGGTTGCAACCACGGTTGTAGGGGTGGCTACCGGTGCTGTCGCTGCCGAAGTTGCTTTCGGGCTGGAGACGCTGACCAGCGCCGGTTTTTGGGATTTCGTCGAGCACGCGCTCATGGCGAGAAACACCCCGAGAAATGTGAAGCATACGATCATTGCCAGTTTCTGCTGGCGCGACCAGGACGAAAGCATCGTCCCGGAGAGTGTGTTGGTGCTGGTTGCCTGATTCGTCGACTTCTTGTCGCCGGATTTCCAAATGGTTGTCATTTTGTCACCTCCTCTGCGGCTGGCGCAGTCGGAAGGGATAGGGCAACAAAGCGGCCAAATCAGAGGCTGTTGATGCGACGTGACTTATGCGAGAACTTGACGTGGAGCCCTGTGCACGGCCAAACACGCCGTGTGGCGGTCAACACATCGGCAATCACGCTGTCGGGCACTAAAATGCCTTTGTGACCGATGTCTCGCTCAGCCCTTTTCCTTATCGCGGACGCCTTGCGCCATCGCCAACAGGGCTGCTGCACATTGGGCATGCGCGGACTTTCTGGATCGCGGCGCAACGGGCAATCGAAAATCACGGAACGTTGATCTTGCGGAATGAGGATCTGGACCCGCAGCGCTCGCGGGCTGAATTTGCCCGCGCCATGATGGAAGACTTGCGTTGGCTGGGAATCCAATGGAGTGAGGGGCCGGATTGCGGGGGCCCCTATGGCCCTTACTCGCAGAGTGAGCGGCGGGAGCACTATCTGGAGGCGTGGCGGCGGCTCCGGGAGGATGGGTCCCTATATCCGTGCATTTGTTCGCGCAAGGATCTGGCGCAGGCGGCGAGCGCTCCGAACGATGCGGATGATGAGCCGGTGTATCCCGGGACTTGTCGTGGGCGCGAGGATTTGACCGAGTTCACCGATCCGGCGGGAGTGAACTGGCGTTTCCGCATTCCCGATGGCGAAGTGGTTGAATTTTCCGATTTGAATCTGGGTCGACAGCGCTATGTCGCGGGCAGTGGTTTCGACGATTTTCTGGTCTGGCGGCGCGACGACGTTCCGGCTTACCAACTGGCGGTTGTGGTTGACGACGTGGCGATGCGGATCACGGAAGTCGCGCGAGGCGCAGATTTGCTGAAGTCGACAGCGCGGCAACTGCTGTTGCTGCGTGCGCTGGGGCACTCCCCTCCCGACTATTTCCATTGTGAACTGGTGCGGGACGCCGCTGGAGTGCGGCTGGCAAAACGGCACGACGGGCTGAGCATCCGGCATTTGCGGGAGAGCGGGATGACGCCGGAAAAGGTGCTGAGGATGGCCGGTTCGCCATGATGCACGACACTTTCGTTTTGCGCGCGGCTCGGACCCTCCGGCTTCGGTCAGGGCCGGCTCGCAGGCCCCATCCCACCCGAGCACGATAACCTTCCTAGAACAGCGCGGTTGGCCTTCTCTTCCAGGCTTTGCCTTTTTCTTTCGCGATGTTCTCCATGTCGTTGACGTAGGCGCCCGTCTGCGTCAGGACATGGTGCAGATCGTTGCCGACGCTGATGAAGGTGAACCCCTTTTCGAGGAACTCGCCGACGCGGGATGTCCCGAACAGGAAGATGCCGAGAATGACGTTGTTCTTGCGCGCATGCTCGATCAGCTTTTGGGTAGCGGCATTCAGTTCGGGCGAGGTGTACATGTGCGGAAACTCATACTTGTTGTAGAGGCCCATCGACATGCAGAGATCGTTTTGTCCCAGGAAAAGGATGTCCACGCCGGGGACGGCGGCGATTTCGGCAATGTTTTCGATGCAGGAGGCGGTCTCGACCTGAAGGGCAATGATGCCCTCGTTGTTCCAATTGCCGGCGTAACCGAGCAGTCCGGCTTTGTTCATGCTGCGCTGCGGGAAGTAAACGGAGCGCGTTCCGACGGTGGGGTACTTGGTGCAACTGATGGCTTGGCGCGCCTCTTCGGCGGTGTTGATGTAGGGAACGAGGACGCCGTCGGCGCCGAGGTCGAGCGCTTGCTGAATGCCGGGGCGGTCGTCGTACCCGCCGACGCGGACCAGAGATTTTGCGCCGCCGTTGGCCACGCCGCTGAGCATGGCGGAGAGCTTCTCGTAATTCATGGGACCATGCTGGGTATCGACCAGCAGCCAGTCGTAACCGCTGTGGGCGAGCTGTTCGGCGACGGTCGGGCTGTGTGCGTTGAGGAACAGGCCCATCTTTGGCGTGCCCGCGCGTAATTGCTTTTTGAACTCGGCGCCACTGAGAGCGGCTTCTGCCATTTAGGAATCCTCCTGGGACATTTTGAAAATGGTTTTCAGTGTAACCAACGAGCCGTGCGCGAGGCTAGCGGGAAGGCTTACTTTTTTCTGGCACGTGACTGCGAGGCAACAACAGCGCTCAGCTCGCCAGCAGCGGCTTCTTCACCTTAAATTGGGCCATTTTGGGCGGCTTTGACTGCCGGACCCTCATTTTATGCCGATTTTCAGGGGGTACCTTGCTGGAAACCGCATAAAATCTGCATAAAATGCTACTTTTCCACAGCGGAGTGCGTTACTATTCGGTCGAAACAAGCAATCTAGTAAGTTCCTGAAGGAGGAATTCATGGCATCTGGTATGACCAAGACTCAACTGACTCGCCACCTGGCCGAGAAGCTCGAACTCAACAACAAGACTGCCGCGGCATTTCTGGAGCACCTGGCAGACACGGCGATTAAAGAGACGAAGAAGAACGGTGTGTTCGTGGTGCCCGGCCTCGGCCGCCTGGTGAAGGCGCATCGCAAGGCCCGCATGGGACGCAATCCCCAGACCGGCGAACCGATTCAGATCAAGGCAAAGACGGTCGTAAAGTTCCGCGTGGCGAAAGCCGCGAAGGACGCGATCGCACCGAAGAAGTAAATTTCGCGGACAAGAGTGTCCGCGAAACATAGTGAAGAGGGCCGGCTTCCGAGCTGGCCCTTTTTACTGATTCGCCTTCCTCATGCCGACATCGAGCGAGAGCTCTAACCGCAGAGAACGCTGAGAGCGCGGAGCAAGACAGGGCTGAAAGCGCAAACCCCGCGCCCAAGGTAGGAAGACAGAAACAAGAAGTTCTCTGCGAACTCTGCGTCCTCCGCGGTTCAAGGTTTCGATTCATCACAAATCCGATGTCGAGCGCTCACAGACTTCGCCTGCAGGACTAAGGCTATACTGCCGAGAATGTCCGAAGCTGGTTCAAACCTGGTCGAAGCGCTGCGGCGCTATTGGGGATACCACGAGTTTCGCCCCAAGCAGGAGAATGTTATCCGCAGCCTGCTGGCCGCCCACGATACTTGCGTGGTGATGCCGACCGGGGGTGGAAAGTCGCTGTGCTACCAGCTTCCAGCGGTGATTTCAGGGAAGACGGCGGTGGTAGTTTCTCCGCTGATTGCGCTGATGCAGGATCAGGCCGCACAACTGGCGCAGATGGGCATTCCGGCGGCGGCGATCAACAGTTTTCAGAATTCGGCGGAACGGCGGCAGGTGATGGAGAAAGCGGCGCGAGGGGAGTACCGGCTGCTCTATCTCTCGCCAGAACGACTGGCCGCCGAGAATACTTTCGCTTGGCTGGCCAAGGTGCCGGTGGGCTTCTTTGCCGTGGACGAGGCCCATTGCATTTCAGAGTGGGGACACGAATTCCGGCCGGACTACCGGCAACTCAGCCGGCTGCGCACCAGCTTTCCGAAGCTTCCGATTGCGGCGTTTACGGCCAGCGCCACGCGGCAAGTGCGGCACGACATACTGAAACAGCTGCAGATGCGAGATCCGCATCTCTACATCGCCAGCTTCCATCGCAAGAACTTGCGCTACGTCGTCCACGAGTGCGAAGCGCGGACGCAGATGGAGTTGCTCAGCCGGGCGTTGCGGCAATACGCCGGGGAGAGCGTGATCGTGTATTCACCCACGATTCGCCGGGTGGAGGAGACGGTTGAATACCTGGAGGAGAACGGGATTGCGGCGATTCCTTATCACGCGAAGATGGAAGCGCCCATGCGACGGCAGAATCAGGAACGATGGATGTCGGACGAAGTGCGGGTGCTGGTGGGAACGATCGCGTTTGGCCTCGGCATTAACAAGCCCGCCGTTCGGGCGGTGATTCACCTGTCGCTGCCAAAGTCGATCGAGCAGTTTTACCAGGAGGCTGGCCGCGCGGGGCGGGACGGGCGTCCCGCGGACTGCGTGCTGCTCTGGCAGAAGCGGGACCACGTTCTGTTGGATTATTTCATCGGGAAAATTTCGGATGACGCTGAGCGGGAGCGGTGCAGCGAGCGAAAACGCGTGATCAGCCGGTTCGCGGATTCTTCCCGCTGCCGCCACCGGCAGATTTGCGTGCATTTCGGAGAGACTCCTACATGGGAGCGCTGCAGCAACTGCGACAATTGCGGCGCCACGCCGGAGTGGCTGCGCACAGAGATTGCGACCGTTGCTCTGCCCGAAGTCGCAAGAAGAGCGTCTTCTCGGCCCACATCTTCTCCGTCCTTCTACACCCCGATGCTGCCGTCCGAACGGCCGCGGGTACGGGATTTGACGCCAGCGGAAGCGGATCCAGCGCTGGCGGAGTATCTGCGTGAATGGCGTCGAAATATGGCGCGGGAAAACAAAGTGCCCGCGTACATCGTTCTGCACGACAGTACGCTTGAGGAATTGTGCCGCCGGCGTCCCGCCAATTTCGCGGAGTTGAAGCAGGTGCCGGGAATTGGCGAGAAAAAGGCGGATGTGTACGGAGCGGAAATTCTTCAGGCCTTGCGGAACTTTGGGGTTGGAGCGCGCGCCGCGCCGGCGGCAGCGAGGGAGCCGGCTCCGGCGGAACAAACGCTTCGGCTTTTGAACGAGGGGCACAGTTTTGAAGAGATTGGTCGCATCCGGGCGCGGCAGGTTTCGACTATCGTTTGCACCGTGGCAAACCTGATTGAGACCGGACAAGTGAAATTGGATCCGAAGTGGATTTCTCCCGACGCGCAGCCGCTGATTGAAGCGGCTTGCCTGAAGCAGGGTGTCGAGAGGCTGAAGGATATTAAAGAAGCGGTGCCGCCCTACGTCAGCTTCGAAGACATTCGGCTGGTGGTAGCGCATCTGCGGGCGGAGAACCGGGTAAAGGCGAAGACGGCGTAGCGAGTCTAGTAGGAAATCCCAGTTGTCATCCTGAGCGAAGCGAAGGACCTGCTGTTTCGCGCACTGACAAGCAAGCACGTCCGTCGCTTCGCTCAGGATGACAATTCAAATCTAGGTCGCGAATGTACGGCACGAATTGCTACACGCCTTTGGCTGCGGGATCCCAGATCAGTTTGTGGATTTGCAGACTGAGCCGAGCCGGAACGTTGTCGGCGAGGATCCATTTGGCCAGCTCTTGCGGATCAAGGAGGCAATGCGATGTGTCGCGCGCGCCCGAGGCTGCCTTTTCAAACGCGGGCGAAAACAAAATAGCGTGAACGCGCTCGGCCAGCTCGTGATTCAGGACGAAGTCGCGGGCGAATTCGTAGTCGGTGCGGTGGGTCAGGACGAACTTGAGTTCATCGTGAGGCTGGAGCGTCTTCAGATTCTCGAGCGCGAAGGTGTCAGGTTCGCCGGAGTGCGGACACTTCACATCGACAATCTTGATGACCTGTTTCGGGACGTGCGCCAACGGACGTTCGCCGCTGGTCTCGAGCAACACCTGGTAGTCCGCGTCCAGAAGTTGTTCCATCAGCGGGATGACTTCGCGCTCCTGCAACATGGGCTCGCCGCCGGTAATCTCGACCAGTCCACCGCTGGGGCTCAGACGGGCAACTTCGCGGAGCACTTCGTCGATCGTCATCTTCTGCCCACCCGAGAAGCTGAACTCGCTGTCGCACCAGGAGCAGCGCAGGTTGCAGCCCGTCAGGCGCACGAAGACACAGGGGAGACCGGAATACGTCGATTCACCCTGGAGTGATTTGTAGATCTCGGTTATTTGAAGCATTGAATCATTGATGCATTTAGTCATTGAATCATTGAAATTCAAAGGCAGGAGCCTTCAATGACTCAATGATTCAATCACTCAATGACTCAATAATTTCACTCGGAGTAGCGAGCCGTGGTCGTGTCGGTTTCAAATACCGTGACGTCCTTTACCCTCACCCTGCCGTTAGTTACTGTGCTCAAGCGCGTGTTGGTTTCGTCGTAGAAATACTTCGCGAGGTTCTCGGCGGAGGGATTGAGGACGGTGAAGGGCTCGATGTCGTTGATCATCTGATGGTCAAGACGGTCAATGGCGTGCTTCATCACGTCTTTCAGGTCTTTGAAATCGAGCAGCAGCCCGGCCTTGTCGAGCTCGACGCCGGCAAGCGTCACACGAATCTTATAATTGTGGCCGTGCGGATTCTCGCACTTGCCCTTGTAGTTGCGCAGGTAGTGTCCTGCGGCGAATGTGTCTTCCACGGTTACTTCGTACATGAAATCAACTGGCCTCGGCTGTTTTATTGTACCTTTTGAGAGCATTGGAGGCACGGCGGCGCGAACTCGGGCGAACTGCAGAGCCCTCGCTCCGCTCGGGATGACAATTCTTATGGATGGGACGCAAGCTGACATTTCGATTCGAGAGGCAAGGCCGAGCGAGTCGGCGATCATTCTTCATCACCGGCGGTCGATGTTTCGCGACATGGGCGAGGGTACTGTCGAGGAACTTGATCGGATGGTGGAAGTTGCCGGCCCGTGGCTGGCGCGGGCTCTGGCCGATTGCTCGTATCGCCACTGGCTGGCGCTGGATGGCTCGGGCCGCGTTGCGGGCGGCGGTGGCGTGCTGTTGTGTCCATGGCCGGCGAATCCTCAAGATCCGTGCACCGAGCGGGCGGTGATCCTGAATGTGTACACAGAGCCGGAGTTTCGGAAGCGTGGAATTGCGCGGCAAATCATGCTGACGATTCTGGCTTGGCTCAAGGAGCAGGGCTTGCGGGCGGTCAATTTGCACGCCAGCGCCGAGGGTCGGCCCTTGTACGAAAAGCTTGGCTTTGAGGCTACGAACGAAATGCGGCTGAAATTCGACCCACGGTAACTCGTCCAAAGTTGTTGGGGCGCTGGCAACTTGCCGAGCTTCGCTCGGCTTGGGCGGACGAAAGCGCCCGTCCCTACACGAACAAACTGTCAAGCAAATCAAGAGCCAACTCCTTATAATCTGCTAACGTTCGGGCTGCTGCTCCGTCTATTCCCTTGCAAGGCTGAGGTTCGACCACTTGTAGGGGATAGAGACAGACAATGCCGGCCGATTCTTACGCAGTGGCAATTCCGGTTGGCGAGATTTCCCGTCCAAGGCGGGCGGCAAGCAATAGCGACAGCGGCAACCAGAACCCCACGTTGTCTGGCAATATGAGGGGCTCCTTGGCAGCGCAGAGCAACCGCATTGACGACACGAGTCTGATCCGGGAGGCGCAGCAGGGCAACCGTGCGGCCTTCGAGGTCCTGGTGCGTCATTACGATCAGTCGGTTCTGCGACTGGCGCTGCACCTGACGGGGTCGGAGTCGGACGCCCAGGACGTTTATCAGGAGGCCTTTCTCAAGGCCTACAAGAACCTGGGCAGTTTCCGCTTTGAGTGCTCCTTCTACACTTGGATCTACCGCATCGTCACCAACCTCTGCCTCGATCATCTGCGGAAGCGGAATGTCCGCAAGGAAGATGCTCCGGTTGCAGTGGACGCGTCGGGCGAGGAGTTCAACCGCTTGGAGCAGTTCCCGGACGCCCGCGCGGGCGCCAATCCAGAGCGTGATCTGATGCGGCGGGAGCTGGGGCGAAAGATTGGCGCAGCGCTAACGATGCTGACGCCTCGCGAGCGGATGGTGTTCGAGTTGAAGCACTATCACGGACTGAAGCTGCGGACCGTGGGCGAGATGCTGAATACGACGGAAGAAACGGCGAAGAACACGCTATTTCGCGCGACGCAAAAACTGCGGGCCGCGCTGGCGGAGATGCGATGAATTTGGACTTAGTCCCCGCGAAGGGATACGACAATGAAATGTGATTGGGTGCGGCAGAACATTCTGTTCTATGTCTACAACGAACTGGAGGACGACGCCCGGTATGAGGTAGAGCAGCACCTGGCGCGGTGTCCGGAATGCGCTACTGAATTGAAGGCGGCGCGCAAGTTCCATGCCACGCTTTCGGAAATGCCGGTCGCGGAGCCGACTCCAAACCTGCTGGCGGCATCGCGGATGCGGCTGCAGGAAGCGCTGGAAACGACGCAACCGGGAGGGGTCTGGCGGCGGCTGGTTTTCGAGCCCGCATTGTGGCTGCGGCAGATTCGGATGGCGCCGGCACTGGCGGCGGTGATTTTTATCGTGGGATTTGGCGGGGGCATTGGCGTAACTTACAACCTTCTGGCAAATCGTCCCGCGATCACAGACCTCTCGAATGACGACCATTCCCAACAGCCCATTGAAGCTTCTGCGATTGCGGGCATCCGCTCGGTGACGCAGCAGCCGGGATCGAATCAGGTGAGCATCAAGTACGACACGGTTTTGACGCAGGAAGCGCAAGGGTCGCTGAACGACCAGCGCATCCAGCAGTTGCTGCTGTTTGCGGCGCGTAACAACTACAACTCGGGAGTGCGGATGGATTCAGTGGATGTGCTGACCCAGGCTCCCGACGACTCGCGTGTCCGCGAAGCGCTGCTGTATGCGTTGCAGAACGATACCAATCCGGGTGTGCGTTTGAAGGCGCTGGATGGGCTGAGTGGCTTCGTCCGGCAGGATCCACGAGTGCGGGATGGCGTTTTGCGGGCGCTGAGCAGCGACGAGAATTCCGGGGTTCGGATGCAGGCCTTGCGGCTGGTGGAGCCGATGAAGGCGGACAGCAATGTGAGATCGGTACTGACCAGGTTGTCGCAGACGGATCAGAACGTCTCGATCCGCTCGCAGGCGCGGACGATGCTGGCGCAGATGCCGGAGATGGATTGAAAAACGTCGTTCGCTGTTCGCTTTTCGCACTGGACGGAATGTTTGGCGAACAGCGAACGACGAATAGCGTGTGGCGAAACAGCCTAATAAGTAATTAGTTGAGGAGGACATTCATTGAAGCACGCAATCAAATTCGCTGGCGTTGCAGTGTCGATGGTGGCGCTGGCATCTCTGGCGCTGTGCCAGGAAGCCAAGGTATATCGCGAAGGCAGCAACTGGGTCCAGGAAATGACTGGAGACCTGGGTGCGGCGAAGAACCTGCGGATGAAGCTGGCCGCCGGTTCGGTAAAAGTTCAAGGTGGAGCGCAAGCGGGGATCACATACGTCATTCATCGTCGGGCCTATACGTCTTCAGAACAGCAGGCGCGCCGCGAATTCGAGTCTTACAGGATCAGCACGTCGGTAAAGGGAGACACGGCGTGGATCGTAGCCGAGTCGGGCAGACGCGACGCCAAATGTGCTGACGATTTTGTCATCAATGTGCCGCGGAGCCTGGAATCCGCCAAGATTGAGACCGGCGGCGGCAGCGTAAACGCAACGGGGGTAGCCGGACGTGTCGAGCTCAGCAGCGGTGGCGGAAATATTCACCTGGATGATATCGGCGGAGATGTGACGGCGGAAACCGGCGGGGGCACGATTGAAGTTGGCAGCGTGGCGGGCAGTGTGAGTCTGCAGACAGGCGGAGGAAACATCAAGGTGGCATCCGCCAAGGGCGAGATCAAGGCGGCAAGTGGAGGAGGAAGCGTAGTTGTTCTTTCCGGGCTGCAAGGCGCCGTGCTGCAGACGGGCGGGGGCAGTATTCGAGTGGACAAGTGCAGCGGGCGGGTGAAAGCCACCACCGGCGGCGGCAGCGTCGACCTGGGCGACATCGGAGGGCCGGCGGAAATTGAAACCGGCGCAGGCAGCATCCGGTTGGCGTCCGCCAAAGGACGGGTGCAGGCTCAGACGGGCGGAGGCAGTATCCAATTGGATGGAGCGACGTCGGTCCAGGCGGAAACTTCTGCCGGCGGAATCATTGTAAAACTGCTCTCATCGGCTGGCGGCGCCAGTCGCAACGATTCCACGCTTGAAACTTCCGCCGGCGACATCACCGTCTATCTTGCGAACGACCTGGCGGTCTCCGTTCGGGCAGAGATCGAAAGCGCTAATGGCCACACGATTCGCAGCGACTTCTCCGATATTCACGTGTCCAGTGAAGGCGGACCGTGGGAGAAAACGGTAACAGCAGAGGGTCAACTCAACGGTGGAGGACCTGTGCTGAAAGTCCGGACGAACTCTGGGAATGTCAACTTCCGCCGCATCAATCGCTAGAACGGTCGTTGGTCGTCAGTCGCTGGTCGTTTGGAGATCGCGGCGGACTGCGAGAGTTTGCTAACGACTAACCACCAAGGACTAGCCTTTATTCAGGGGGGTCTATGATCTATCGCTTCCTGCTTTGCATGTTTCTTTTGACGCTGGTCGGCAGCGCACAAGCAACGGAGCTGTCGCGCGACGGCACGGGCGAGAACTGGAGTTGGGGTTACGGATCGGAGGAGGGCGGAGGCGGATCGTCGTATCTGGGAGTAGACATCGCCGACGTTTCCGCGGAGCGACTGGGAGAATTGAAGCTCAAGGAAGAGCACGGAGCAGAAATCACAATGGTCGACCAGGACGCTCCCGCCGGGAAAGCCGGGCTGCACGAGCATGACGTGATCGTCAGCCTCAACGGTACGGCGGTAGACAGCGCAGCCCAATTGCGCCGGATGATTAAGGAAACGCCGCCAGGCCGGGTGGTCAATCTCGGCATCAGCCGCGACGGTCAACCCATGACGATCAAGGTGCAGCTTGCTGACCGGCACAAGTCGATGGCATGGGAGCCGAAAATGCCGAAGATGCCGGATATGCCCGCGATGCCGGACTTCGACGTACCCGTCTCGGTGGTTATCGTCCACTCGTCACTGCGCAGCGGACTGATGGTGGAAAACCTTACTCCGCAGCTGGGAGAATTCTTTGGCGTCAAAGGCGGCAAGGGCGTGCTGGTGCGCTCGGTGGACAAAGGCAGTCGCGGGGAAAAAGCCGGATTCCGCGCCGGAGATGTGGTCATCAAGGTCAACAACGAGCCAGTGCACGATACCTCTGACTTCACGCATGCTCTGCGATCATCGTCGAGCGCCTCGGCAGCCGTGATTGTGATGCGCGAGAAGAAAGAGCAGAACCTGACTCTGACTCTTCCCGAGAAGAAGGATTCGGGCAGTCTGATGGAAGAGAGCTTTGACGTTCCCGACTTCACGGCAGAAACTGAACAGGTAATCAACCGCGCTGGAGACGAGATCGCCCGTATGACTCCGGCCATCATGGAAAAAGTGCAGCAGACACTACGCTCGAAGGACCTGGACTTGAAAAACTTCGATAAGAAATTGCAGGACCTGCAGCGGAAGATGCAGGGACGGCAGCAAAAGCTGCGCCATGAGCTATCGGGGGAGTGGGCCGAGATTTGACATTGTCGGTGTGGGACGAGCGGCTGGTTACGAAAGTCACTAGTGGTTTGTCAGTGGGATGGCCGGATTCCGCCAGCGGACTACACGCTGGTTACCTGTCGCGGTGACGAAAATACCGATAAGCTATTGCCGCGATGGCATTCCGTGCCCTGTTGTTTTCAAAGAGTCCGGAGACGGACGCCGCCATGACGGCGGCGTGCAAGAACACAGGCATCGGCGCTGACGTCTGTTCGGACATTTTCTCGGCCATCGCAAAAGGAACCAAGCGATCTTATTCCTGTTTGATTGCGGACTGGGCTGACCAGCCGGAAGCGAGCTTCCTGTTGCGGCGTGCTCGCGAATCCGCGCCGAACCGCGACACGGTGGCCATCGCCATCGTCGATCACGACCCCACGCCAGCGGAACTCCGCGACAACCGGCTCGATTTTCTGATTTATCGTCCAATCTCAGACGAGGAAGCGGCCGCAGTGTTGGCGAAAGCGTCTGAGCAGATGCAGCCTCTGAGCACGGAGGATGCTGAGTCGCAGGCTGAAAGCGACGCGCGCAACGAGGGCTCCAGCGCGGTTTCTGCTGGTCCTGATGGATCAGAACCCAGTCAGCCGGATCAGCCCGCCAATTTCCAGGAAGCGAATGTGGCGGAGGGCAGTGGCGACATTGAGGGGGAAGAAGAGGAACCTCAAAGGCGCGGTCACTCGACATGGTTCCGCAGTGCTTGTGCCGCGGTGCTTGTGCTTACGGCAGCGTTTTGCCTGTGGAGATCGCGCGACGCTATCGAGTATCTGTCGCGGACACGAGAGGGAAGATTCCGCATTCTACGGGAATCGGTAGCGGCAGTCCTATCTCTGAACCACACAGACGATCTGCCCGGTCCCGCCGAGAGCGACGCCCAGCAGGATTCGTACTTCCGCAGAGCTGCCGCTGGCTCGAATGTGCAGGCACCCGCGCTGGAAGTGGTTGCGGCGGAGTCCACGCAGATCGAAACTCGTCTCCCATTACCAAAGTCTCCCGACATTCCTCTGCCGATGCCGGTGTTTGTGCATCAAGACGCGCCGCCAGTCCGGGTGGAACACGCGGCGATTCCCGAAAGCATGAGAGATTCGCCGCCGATCGCGCGGCCAGTTATAGCGACGGTGACTCCGGGACAGATGATGCCGGTTTCCGCACCGCAGTTGCAGCCCGCAATTCAGCAACTCAGCGAACCAGTCGCCGTGAGCGAAGAAGCAGCCCGTGCCCTGCTGGTTCATACCGTGGAACCGGTATATCCTCCGGAAGCGTCAGCGCAGAAGTTGCACGGACCGGTGGTACTCCAGGCAGTGATTGGGCGCAGCGGCAACGTCGAGGATTTGAAAATTGTTCGTGGATATTTTGTTCTCGGACGGGCGGCCATCGCCGCCGTCAAGCAGTGGAAGTTCCAACCCTACAGTCTCAATGGCCACGCAGCGGCCACTCAAACCGTGATCACGATCAATTTCAGCTCTCCGCCAGGGTAGAGAAGCCCCTCCCAACCTACTTGTGATCCTCGTGGCCTTCCGGCCCGCCGGCAGGAGGAGCCACGCCGCTGGATTTCTTCCAATAATCCTGCACGGCTGGCGGCAGCTTGTCTACGCGGGTCAGGAATGCCGTGAGCTTCCAGATGTCAGGCTCAGAGAGAGTCTTGTCCCAGGCGGGCATGCCGGTATAGCGGACGCCGTTGTGGATTACGTAGAAGACATGCCATTCCGCATCGTCCAGTGGGTGAAGGATGAGGTTCGGAGGCGGGGGGTAGAACGAGTTGGCAAGGGTCGAGGGCTGGCGGTCGATGCCGCCATGGCACAGAGCGCAATTCATGGTGTAGATCTTCAAGCCCTCGATCAGATTGTCGTCGCTTGGAGGCACGGGACTGTTGATGCGGGGAGCATGGCGCTCCACGGAATTGTCGAGCGCGCTCATGGCGATGTGGCTTTCCATCTTCGAGGGAGCACGGTTGGCGCGGGTCGGCAGAAAACCGAGCAAGGCAAGGCCAAGGCCACCCAGCAACAGCACCAGAATGGTGATGACGATCCCCAGAATGAAATTGCGCATGCGGATCCTCTGAGCCGTTCAGTTTACCGTAGAGTCAACGGGTGAAGTCGAGCCCGGTACCCACTCTGTTTCACTACTCTACCTTCAAGGGTGCTGCGACCGAACCCTCACGTCCGCTAAGGTCGTCCCGGACAACGAAACGGACGGTGTATTCCCCGGGAGCAAGATCCAGGGCGCCGCTGTATGCAACACCGTTCTGTCGAACCCCCGACAACCTCTCCGAGGTCAGATGAACGTCGACTTTCTGTCCAAAAGGTTTATCGACCGGCTTGCCTTCAGCGGTTTTTGCGAGCGCGACGAACTCCATCACCAGATGATTATTGTCGGCGTCATCAATCACCGAGGCATCCGGCGCCAGGTGCATCTCGTAATTTACATGCTTCTTGCCCGGTTCTTTGCCCGGTTCAATCTTGTTCCAGCGTACCAGCAGCGCAAGCGATGTGTAATCCAAAGGCGACAGCAAAGCCGACGAAATGTCGCTGTTACGGCTGTTCTCAGGATCGATGGTGGCATTGGTAACAAAGAAACCACTGCGCGCGCGCACTTCGGTGTGATCGCGCTTCACTTTCACCGCGAGCTTGCGCCAGCCGGCTTTGGTCTTCGACCGATCCAAATAGTATCCAAGCATGTAGTATTGAGCGGAATCGTTCACCGCATCGCGGAAGCCTTTGACCAGATCGTTGGAGTTGTAATAGGCGCGGCCTCCAGTCATGCCAGCGAAGGTCTGGAAGGTCCCCTGAGTATCCATTTGCCGCCAACTCATGTTACGGGCGTAGTTTCTTCCCGGGTTGCGCACGGAGGCACTGGGCGCAGTCACCGTCTGCAGGCCTTTGACGTCCACAGGGTAGAGTGCGATCTGTGCATCATTCAAGAGTTGCCAGGTGTGCTCGTACAGGGGCAGCACATCGCTGAGCGTGTCGCGGCCGGCGGGCGCGAGTTGCATGGTGTTGTCGCTCACGCTGAAAGGGAATCCTCCGCCTGCCCAGATCAGCGACTTGCGCCCCGGAAACCCTGCTAACGCCTGCGCAACCTGTTGCATGCCCTCCAAGGTGTAAGTGATGGCCAGGCGCTGCTCGAACGACTGAAAATTCAGTTGCGCGTCTTCCATCATGGTCTGGAGTTGTTGGGCTTCGGTCTGCACGGCACCGGGATCGACCCCAGCGCTGCCATCGGGGCTGGCAGTTCCGGTCATGGCCTCCACTTCTTCCGGGCTATCGACCATCTGGGACGTATCGCCTTTCACCTTGTGCAGTGCGGCGACCAGGACGCGAGGATCGGTAGTGAAATCATGGACGACATGAATACCGCTACGGGTGAGGGTGTACAGCGCTGTCGGTTCGCGCTGGTCCAGCGACTGGGTAAGATACTTGAGCAAATCCTTGCGGGCGAACGCCTGATCGACAAAAGGAGTGTTAATCAAGTCGAGCACAATCAGCGTAATGCGCCTAGCGGACGGTCCGCTCGCCAGGGAATTACTGAATTCATTGGGATTCCTGGGACGTAACAATCGGTGCGGGTCGCTGGTGATTTCTTCGAACGTCGAAACTTTCTGCTCGGCGCCATTTTCCAGCACTGTGAAGTCTTCCTTCTTGAGTCCGAGGATGTGATTGCCGGACTTTTCGGTGACCAGCACGGGGATCAGCACGAGTTCCGCGCGGGCGGTGAACTTGACTTCGGAGTTGTTCTCTTTGTCTTTCTCTTTGTCCTTGTCCGTGGGTTTCGCGAAGACAGAAATGGAACAAGCCAAGGCGGCGACAAGGGCGAAGCCGGAGAGCTTGCAGCCGATGGTCATTGCCATACTCCTTTTCAACCGCGAGAGAAGGATACCGCTGATTTAGTAGGCGTGCAGGCGGCGAGCCTCGCGCACCAGATCGGATACTTTGGGGAGGAAAAACTCCTCCTGCGGCGGCGAAAACGGAACCGGCGTGTCGAGCGACGTCAGGCGGACGATGGGGCCATCGAGATCGTCGAATGCTTCTTCGTTGATGATCGCGGAGATTTCTCCGGCCAGACCACCGGTGCGCGCGTGTTCGTGGAGAATGATGACTTTGCTGGTCTTCTTCACGGTGGCGGCAATCGCCTCGCGATCGAGCGGCGAGACGGTTCGCAAATCTAGGACTTCGATTTCGATTCCTTCTTTACTCAGAATTTCCGCGGCCTCGAGTGCGGTGTACAACATGGCGGCGTAGGTGATCACGCTGAGATGATGGCCCTGGCGCGCGACCCGCGCCTTCCCGAGAGGAACCACGTAGTCGTCATCTGGAATTTCTTCTTTGATTCTCCGGTACAGATACTTGTGTTCGAAAAAGATTACGGGATTGTGGTCGCGGATCGCGGCCTTGATCAGTCCCTTGGCGTCGTAGGCCGTTGCCGGGCAGACGACCTTCAGGCCCGGCGCGTGCACGAACCACATCTCGGGGTTTTGCGAGTGAAATGGGCCGCCATGGACGTTTCCGCCGCTGGGGCCACGCAGCACGAGCGGGGCCGGCGCTCCCCAGCGGAAGTGCGCTTTGGCGGCCATGTTGACGATCTGATTGAAGGCGCAGCCGATGAAGTCCATGAACTGGAACTCGGCGACGGGACGCAGTCCGGTAAGCGCGGCGCCAAAGGCGGCGCCTACGATGGCCGACTCGGCAATCGGCGTGTCAATCACGCGCTCGGGTCCGAAATGGTTAATGAAGCCTTCAGTGACTTTGAAAGCGCCGCCGTAGATGCCGATGTCCTCGCCCAGGCAGAAGACGGTGGGGTCGCGCTCCATTTCCTCCCAGATGCCCTGGCGGATGGCTTCGAGGTAGGTGAGGGTGGGCATGAACAGGAAGTGTACCGCAAGCCAGTTCTCAGTTCCCGGTTCTCAGTAAATGCGTTTGGCGCTTTTGAAGAGTTTACTGGTTAGTACCGGTACCCCCCTCCCCCCCCTGGCTATAGGAATCATGGGGTTAGGAGGAATTTTCGGACTTGGTCTTTGAAAAATAAGGACTTATACCAAAGTATTCCGGAATAAGGACTTAAGTCGATTGTCCGCCGAAGCTCTCCCAAAATGGGAAGTTCCGGCGACTCTTGATGAACCGCTGGCCGACTCAAGAACGATTATCAAAGAACGAGCGGCTAGGGAACTGGCAGCGTCGGGCGTCTCCTGGGAGACAGGCGCACTTCTTGATGCTGCACTTCAATGCTGCACTCTCGAAGAATCTTTGCAGGATTGCGGTTGAGGGTCTGTGATGGCGGTACGAGAAAAATGTGATGAAAGACATCAGGGGCTGGCTTAGGCACTGCAGTGTAGCTTAGGTGCCGGCAGTTCGGCGAGCCACTTCTCGAAAAGCGCGAGAAGTGGCGCACCCCGAGTTATTTCGGTCAATGTTCAATAAGCAAACCCGCGTTGCGCTTCACCGTTAAAGTAGCCCGCCCGCCGGAGCATTGATTCGAACTACCTTCCCTGATACTGCACAACCACGTTAACTAATGCAGCCGGTACCTTGCACGATTTGGGGGGTACATACGAGATCGTCATCAGCACATTCGCGCTAAAAGGAACCGCCAGAACACCACTATCGTTGGCCGCAGCTGCAAGCGGTACATTGATATTGTGCAGTCCGGTGCTATCAGACACCCGCAGGATTGCGTTTGTATTGCAAGAGCTCGGCGCGATCTGTGCCTGAGCTTGTACCCTTGTGACACTAATGTCGTTGGCCGGGGTAAATGAGCCAGCGACTGTTGGCGACAACAACGTGACAGGCAAAAACACGTTCCACGTTTGACTGCCAGCTGGACCCATTGGTCCTTGGGGACCCTGCGGTCCCATCAACCCTTGTACTCCTTGCAGGCCTTGCGGCCCCGTGGCTCCCGTGTCACCCTGCGGTCCTTGCGGACCGGCAGGTCCGATTGGACCGGTGGCACCCGTGTTCCCTTGAGGCCCGGCAGCGCCCGGAGGTCCAGGTACGGGCGAACTCAACATCACATAAGCGACGGCGAAGGTGGCCCCAGCGCTTGCTGTCACTGTGTGTGTTTCAGTCCCTCCATCGGACCAGTTGTAATACACCCACTGGGCTTGGTCGATGAGAGTGGACTGCGGAGACACAGCAGAGAGCGTGTGCGTCGATGCATCCGACCAGGTAAACATCTGCTGGCCAGTGTAGGTCTGGCCGTCGACTTGATAGGAGAGTCCTGCAGGCGAAGTGTTGATGCTGACTTGGTCGCCCTGAACCGTACCCATACCCGCGAGAGCCTGCAGAGCAGCTAAATCGCCATCAAACTCGTCTGCATTTACAGGGGTCGCTATGCCGGGCACTGTGGCAGAGTCTGTGTACTGCCAAAATACCCAAGCGTACCAGGGCGAGGGCACATCGGGGCAAGTTACTCCCCAGCTGGCAATCCACAGCCTACTAGAGGCGAAACCCTTAGGATATCCAATCGACGCCCAGAAGGAGGAGGTGGTGTAAATAATCGGGGCGCGTCCGGTGGCCATCTGGACCTTGTTTGCCCAAGTCTGTACCCCGTAGACTATGGTAGCTGAGCCCACCCCCTCAGTAACTTCAACGTCCAAGGTCGGTGGCAGATCACCCGGACCTAAAGTGCCGATAGCTTGCAGCAACAGGTTTGCCTGAGCGACTGGATCTTGCTCAGGGCGGAAGAATTGATATGCGCCGCGGATCAAATTGGCGGCCTTCGCCCCAGCGTAGTTGTTGGCGAAGTTCGGGTCAGCATATAGCCCGTCAGCTGCGCGCACCAGGGCAAATGACACCCCTGAAGACTCAACCTGATTCCAATCGACGACTCCGTTGTATGAAGTAACATCGACACCTTGCAGCGTTTGAGGACTAGGACAAACTGTTGTGCAAAAGCTGGTTGCGGCCAACATTTCTACGAGAACTGCGGTTCTCAAGATTTTCTTCAAAATCTTACCGGCAGTGTCTGACATGATCTTCCTCGAATGCATATAACCACCCTTCCTTTCCGCGTTTGGAGAATCCTAAGGGGCTCATTACCAGCCCACTGATAGAGTTGAAGTTCTTCCAAAGTCGAGGCGTCCACTCGACTCTGGGGGTGTGCGTCTCAACGGGCGGGAACTGCTCTTCGGCGAGGCGAAAAACATCCCGTTGCCTGCCCCTGAGCCGCGCGGAACGCTCCATGACAAGATTTGTGTCTCACGTCCTGACGTGTGCTTGCAATGAACGGGCCCTGAATATTGCATGAAATGTGGATGGATAGCTCAGTAGCTTAGAAACGCAACAGTTCCACAGCGTGAGAGTTACGGCTCACCCACCCCCGCTCCCCTCGCATATTGCCAATGTGCATGAACTTGCACACGGACCAGGCTTGGTTGACGCCCTATTGCGTGGGTGATGAAAAAGTCGGGCTGTCCTGTACCTAGGACTCGGAAGCTGCGCGCTGTAAACTGGAAGTCACAATGAAGCGCGTGCTACTCCTCGTCTTGATCATCGGTTGCATTAACTTGGCAGCCGGCGAGTCTCCCTGGCAATACGGGCGGATTGATTCTGTCAAGAAATCGGTTACCACCTCTACGAAAGTCTGGGTGGCCAACACTCCGCTGGAAGAAGAGCGGACGCAGTACACGATATCGGTGCATGTGCAGGACAGAATCATTGTTGGCGTCTACGACCTTTCGCCTACTGAATCCGAACCGCCGCCGGAATGGATTTCCGGCTACCCGGTGCAACTGGAGGTGGACGCCGATTCTCTGTATTTGCGGTCGATGACCGGGAGCCTGCGGTTACATGTCACGCAACGGAAGGCTGCCGGCCCGATGCAGCCGATTACCGCGGACGAAAAGAAGCGGCTTTCAGAACTCGAGGTTGCGCCGCAGTCGATGATCGGCTTTTCCAAGGCGGGAGAGAACAAGGCGACCGCGCCGGAACCCGCTCCAGCTCCACCTCCACCACCGCCTCTCGCGCCCTTGACGGGCACGGTGACTGTGCGCTCCACGCCGTTTCTTTCCGAAGTGTTCGTGGATGGCGACTCCATGGGATACACGCCCGCAAAGATCGCGCTCGGTCCCGGCAAACACGGCTTCCGCGTCGAGAAGCCGGGCTACAAGACCTGGACGAAAGAGATGACAATCACGGTCGGATCAGAGCTGACACTGGACGCTACGCTGGTCAAGAAATAAGCGTCACGGTACAGACATTTCCACACCCCCACTTCGCAAGGTGCGCTAATGACGCACCCCCAGTGTTATTTGCGCCAGCCAGATCAGATCACTTCCCCGAGTGAGTGAGATCACTGAGCGGCCGACTGATCTGTGCAAGTATTCACACTTTGTCCTGGTCCGAAAGGCAATGTTCACAATAAGGATGTGGCGGATAACTTGCTGCGGGGTAGCGGTCGCGGCCATGCTCGGTCTTGCGAGCGCTACTGAAAATGGCGGCAGCGTTTACCCGGTCGGCGTGGAAACGGTGATGACGGGAGTGCAGCCGCGTCCCGGACAAACCGTGCTGTACGAGTACACCTGCTTTTACATGGCGAATGAGTTCGATGACGCGAAGGGCAAGAGCGCCATCCCGGGATTCGGGCTCAGAGTTTTTGCCAATGCTGCCAAGGTAACCCACAACTGGGGATTTCACTTCCTGGGTGGGACGATCGAGAGCCAGATCGGGATCCCGTTTGTCTATGAGCGGCTGCGCACCGGATCAGGCGAGTTCAGCGAGTTCGGCCTGACCAATATGAACCTGATTCCGGTCAGCGTCACCTACCAGAAAGGCAATCTGCACTGGTATTACGAAGTCGATTTGTTTTCCTCGGGGGCCGGTTATTCAGCGGCGCACGCGGTGAACATCGGACAGCACGGTCGGGCGATGGCTCCTGTAGCCGGGTTCACCTATCTGCCGAGGCAGGGCAAAGGCGAAGTCAGTTCCCGCTTCAGCTACATTCTCAACGGTTACGACAAAGACACGCATTACAACAGCGGCGACGAATTCATGTGGGAGTACAACGCCAGCTATGAGATCTCAAAGAGGGTGGCGGCCGGTTTCAACGGGTACTACTACCAGCAAACTACCGATGACCATCTGAAAGGGGTGGTTTTCCAGGACGGGTTTCGCGGCCGCGATCTGGCCGTGGGGCCGCAATTGAGGTTTCCGCTGGGCAAGCACGCGGGGTTTGCGGTCAAGTACTACCGCGACACTCTGGTGCAAAACAAACCCCGCGGAAATGCATTCTGGTTTCAGTTGTCGGTTCCGATCGGAAGACGCGCCCCGTAGATTGGTCCTGCCCCCGACTTGCTTCCGTAGCCATACTTCAGCCCGAGTTGGTTGAGTCGCGGAGGAAGCGGATTGGGAACCCCATTACCTTCGACACTTCCACCTCACAGTGCCGGCCGATAAAGTAAAGCAGGAGGGGCCATCTTCCATGGGTCGGATAGGCATTCGGATAGGCATGTTGATCGTTGCGGCGGCACTGTTTCCCGCTTTGTGTACACGGACCAGCACGGCGCAGACGCAGAGTCACGTGGAACGCAGGGTGGTCAGCAAGATCGCTCCCTTTTATCCCGAAATGGCGAAGCGCATGCACCTTGGTGGTGTGGTCAAGCTGGAAGTTGTCGTGCGGACAAATGGGACGGTTAAGTCTACGAAGGCGTTGGGGGGGAGCCCGGTGCTGATCCAATCGGCCACCGATGCGGTTCAAAAGTGGAGGTTTGAAGTTGCGCCGGAAGAAACCACTGAGGCTGTTCAAATTGTATTCGAGCTACCGTAATCGATATTGTGGGCCGCCGTGGAATGCTCTCGCCGATACGCTCTCCTGAACCAGTACAAAGCCGCTGAGCGGTTTCGCCGGACGCCTCGTCCATCGTCGTAGTACACCAACTGCTTGATTCATTCGGATCGACTCAACAATATCCATACTCCTGCTTGGTACAATCGGTCGAAAGATCAGATTAAGAGCGAAGACGGGCTAAGGTAGAAATACGTTTCAGGATCAGCAATGACAATTAAAAACGGGTTTTGGCTATTCTGCGCATTCCACATCTTTATCCTTTGTCCGGTATTGGGTCATGGCCAGGACGTTAAGGAGCACGCCGACACGATTATCAATGGCATGGTCGTCTCCATGGACGGCCAGCGCCACATCTACGAGGACGGCGCGGTCGTTGTGGCTGGCGATACGATTGTCGCCGTCGGCCCTCGCACTGAACTCGAAACAAAGTACGACGCCCGGCAGAAGATCGACGCGACGAACAAGTTGATACTCCCCGGATTCATAAACGGACATACGCATGTTCCGATGACCCTGTTCCGGGGGTTACACGACGATGTCACGCTCAACGATTGGCTCTACAAGTACATCTTCCCGGCCGAGGCCAAGAATGTCACCGAATCGTTCGTCCGGTGGGGAACGCGCCTGGCGGCCGCCGAGCAGATCCGCTCCGGCGTGACCACCTTCGCCGATATGTATTACTTCGAAGACGCTGTTGCCGAGGAGACCAAAGCCGCGGGCATGCGCGGCATACTGGGCGAAACATTCATCGATTTCCCCGCGCCTGACAACAAGACCAACGCCGCCATGCTCGCCTACACCGAGAAGTTCCTGCAGAAGTGGCAGGGCGATCCGCTGATCCATGCCGCGCCCGCTCCTCATTCGATTTACACCTGCTCCAGGAAAACGCTCGAGGATGCGGCAACACTGGCACGCAAGTATCACGCGCCGATCCTTATTCATGTGGCGGAGATGAAGAAGGAGTGGGACGACAGCGAGAAGCAGAATGGGATGTCCCCGGTGCAATATCTGGACAAAATCGGAGTACTCGGCCCCGATGTCGTTGCCGCGCATTGCATTTTTGTCGATGAGGCGGACCGCAAGATTCTCGCAAGATATAACGTAGGATGCGTCCACAACCCGTCCAGCAACATGATGATCGCGAGCGGCGTGTCTCCCGTGCCGGAGATGCGCGCAGCCGGAATCGCGGTTGGCCTTGGGACCGACGGGCCCGCGGGCAGCAACAACGATCTTGACCTGATGGAAGAAATCGACCTCGCCGCGAAACTGGCGAAGATTACAAAGATGAGCCCGCTGGCCCTGAATGCTCAGGCGGTCGTGGAAATGGCCACGATCGACGGAGCCCGCGCGTTACACATGGAGAAAGAAATCGGGTCGCTGGAAAAGGGCAAGAAGGCTGACCTGATTCTAATCGGCCTGGACGAACCGAACGCGGTGCCGATGTATGACGTTTACGCACAGATCGCATATTCGTTAAAAGCCAGCGACGTGGAGACGGTTATGATCGGCGGGCGGGTGGTGATGCGCGACCGAAAACTACTCACCGTCAACGAGCAGGAAGCGATGGCCAAGGCGCGTGAGTACAAGAAGACGATTGCCGCGTCCCTGGGAATGCCATAGGTTCCACAATTACCTCAACCGGTGGGCGGTTAACGCTGCGGTAGGGGAACGGCGGCCCTCACCCGCCATCCCCAGCGCAAATCGCTTACAATTCCCCTTCCATGACCGTCGCGGTTCGTTCTTTTGCGAAGATCAATCTCGGGCTCTGTATCGGCGCTGCGCGGGCGGACGGATATCACGATCTGCGCACGGTGTACCAGACGATTGCGTTGCATGATGTGATCCGGGTGAGCGTCGGGCGGGGCAGGGGAATCCGCATCCTGTGCAAAGACCCGCGGGTTCCGCTGGATTCGTCAAACACCTGCTATCGCATGGCCGAACGGGTGCTGGAAGAACTTGGCGCGAAGAGCAGTGTCAGCGTCGAGATTGAGAAGCGGCTGCCGGTGCAGGGAGGGCTGGGCGCGGCGTCTTCGAATGCGGTGGCCACCATCATCGGGCTGGAGCGGGCGCTCGGAAAGAAGTTGTCCGGGGCTGCGCGCCTGCGGATTGCGGCTGAAATCGGGTCGGACCTGCCGCTGTTTCTGGTGGGGGGGACGGTGCTGGGAGTGGGGCGCGGCGAGGAGGTTTATCCTTTGCCGGACCTGGCTGGGGTGGCAATGGTGGTGGTGACGCCGGAGGTTGGAGTATCGACGCCTGGGGCGTTTGCTGATTGGGATGCTCTTGTACAGCGGGACAAGGCTGCCGAGCTTCGCTCGGCTGGGCGGACGAATGCGTCCGCCCCTACGCGAGATCAATTGACGCGGGCGGGAGGCTCCGATAGACTATTCGAGGTTGGCTGCGCGCTTTCAGCGTGGCTTTCCAGTTTAACCAGTGGTTACCCCAACACCGGTGCTTCCGCAAAAGGCGGGAGCCTGGCCGGGAACAAGCTTTCCGACCTTGTCCGTACCGGGATTGAAAACGACTTCGAGAAAGTCGTCTTTCCTCAATATCCCGAATTGCGAGACATAAAAGGTGTGCTGGAGCGTGCGGGGTCGCGGTATGCTTCGCTATCCGGTTCAGGGTCAACCCTTTACGGGCTGTTCGTGTCGCCGGCCGAAGCTGCGAAGGCGGCTAGCCGTCTGCGGAAGCAGGGGCTGAAGGCGGTCGAGACCAGTACGTTGACGCGCCAGAAGTATTGGACAAGGCTTTTTGATTGTTGATTTTCGATTGTTGAAAGACCAGTTGTTGAACGACAATTGAAGGGGCAATCAGCGGGTTTCACTGGGCCGTCGACTAATGGTAGGTCAAGTGCCTTTGGAGCACTTTGTCTAGGTTCGAATCCTAGCGGCCCAGCCAGAAAAACAGGTTTCAGGTGTCAGGTGTTAGGTCTCAGGAAAACCTAGCCCCCAATCTTGAGACCTAAGACCTTAAGACCTGAGACCTTAACTATGGCCACAGTTGCGACTACGACCGCCGATAAAACGATCGCGGAAAAAAAGCCGACGACGGACGAGAAGCCGGAGCGCAAGCCGCAACGCGCCCGGGTCGACGACAGATTCAAGGTCTTCTGTGGAACGGCCAATGAGCCGCTCTGCGATGAGGTCTGCAATTTTCTGGGCCTGACGCGCGGCCAGGCTCTGGTCACGCGCTTCAAGGACGGCGAAGCGTATGTGCAGATCCAGGAGAACGTGCGCGGGGCCGACGTGTTCGTGATGCAGCCCACCTGCCAGCCGGTGGACATGCATCTGATGGAACTGCTGCTGATGATGGACGCGCTCAAACGGGCTTCGGCGCGACGCATCACGGCCGTGATCCCCTATTACGGGTATGCGCGGCAGGATCGCAAAGACAAGCCGCGGGTGCCGATTTCGTCGAAGCTGGTGGCCGACCTGCTGACTACCGCGGGGGCCGATCGCGCGCTGGTGGTCGATTTGCATGCGCCGCAATTGCAAGGATTTTTCAATATTCCGGTGGACCATCTGTTCGCTTCTCCGGTGCTGGTGGACTACTTCAAGAAGCTGAATCTGCCGGATCTGACGGTGGTTTCGCCGGACGCGGGCGGCGTGGAACGGGCGCGCTTCTTCGCGAAGAAGGTGGATGCGGCGCTGGCCATCGTGGATAAACGGCGCGTCGAAGTAAACGTGGCGGAAGTGATGCACGTGATTGGCGACGTCAATGGACGCACCTGTCTGATCATTGACGATCTCATCGACACGGCTGGGACGCTGGTCAAGGTAGCGCAAGCGCTGATGGAAAATGGCGCGAGTTCGGTGTACGCCTGCTGCACGCATCCGGTGCTTTCGGGTCCGGCGGTGGAAAATCTTGTGAATTCACCGATCACCGAGGTGGTGGTGACCGACACCATCCCGCTGAGCGAAGCGGCAAAGCAAGTCTCCAAGATCAAAGTGCGTTCGATTGCGGGGCTGATTGGACGGGCAATTCAGTCTATTCACGAAGAGACTTCGGTGAGCAGGCTCTTTATTTAGGAAACGTCGTTCGCTGTTCGTCGTTCGCTATTCGCCCTGACTGAAAAGGGTTGGCGAACCGCGAGCAGCGAACGACGAGAAGCTAAAAGGACGGAAACGGAATTATGGCGACAGCAACGGATGTCAGCATACTGGAAGCGCAGAAGCGCGAACCAGGGACCAAGAACGCGGCGCGGCGGGTGCGCGCCGGCGGAAAAATTCCCGCGGTGGTGTACGGCGCGGGCACGGACGCGGCGGCGGTCGCGGTGGATCCGCGGCAGGTCCTGCGCATCCTCAAGTCGGAGAGCGGGCACAACACGATTTTTGACCTGGCGCTCGACAGCAATCGCGTGAAGGCCATGATCGTGGACTGGCAGTTCGAACCGATCAAGGGCACTCTGCTGCACGTGGACCTGCAGCGCATCGCCATGGATAAGAAGCTGACGGTCACGGTTCCAGTCGTGCTTAAGGGCGAGGCCTCAGGTGTGAAGGCGGAGGGCGGCATTCTCGAGCAGTTGCTGCGTGAGATCGAGATTGAGTGCCTGCCGGCGGATATTCCGAAGTCCATCGAAGCCGACATCAGCCACCTGGTGTTCGGCGTCGACTTGCGGGTGAAGGATCTTCCGCACAGCGAGAAGCTGAAGTTCCTGACCGAAGAGAACCAGATGATCGCGCACATCACCACGGTGAAGGAAGAAGTGGTGGCGGCTCCGGAGGTGGTGGCGGACGCGACAGCAGTTCCGGCTGAACCCGAAGTCATCAAGAAGGGCAAGCAGGAAGTGGAGGGTGAAGTTGAGGCCGAGGGTGATGCCAAGGCCAAGGCCAAACCCGAGAAGGCTGAGAAGCCTGAAAAGAAAGAGAAGAAATAGCTACTGTCGGGAGCACGTCGTTCGCTGTTCGCTTTTCGCATGAGAATGCTGATGGCTTGCGGAATAGCGAACGACGAACAGCGAAGAGCGAATCTGCGTGAAACTGATTGTCGGTTTGGGCAACCCCGGAATCGAGTACCAGTTCACGCCGCACAATCTCGGGTTCCTGACGGTCGATCGGATCGCCAATGACCTCGGGATTGAGATCAGGAATCGCCAATGCCGCGCGCTGACTGCGCGGGCAACGATCGCCAGTGAACCAGTGATCCTGGCCAAGCCGGAAACCTACATGAACCTGAGTGGGCTTTCGGTGCGGGAACTGGTGGAGGAACATCAGGTCGATGTGCAGCGGGACCTGATGGTGATTTACGACGAACTCGACCTGCCGCTGGGCGCGATTCGCATCCGGCAGAGGGGGAGTTCGGCGGGGCACAACGGGATGGAATCCATCCTCGGTGCGCTGAATACAGACGAGTTTTTGCGGATTCGGCTGGGAATTGCGCCCGAGCGCAAAGTTGTGGACGGCGTGAAATATGTACTGACGCCGTTCCGCAAAGCGCAGGAAAAAGTTGTGGACGAGATTCTCGAAACGGCCGCGCTGGCCGTCGAGGTGATTCTGAAAGAAGGACCGGCGGCAGCGATGAGCCGGTTCAATCGCAAGAACGAAGCGGATGAGTAGTCGTTGGTCGCTAGTCGTTGGTCGTTGGCAAACGCGCGCGGCTAGCAAGGAATCGCGAACGACTAACGACCAGCGACCGCACTTAAGAGAGTTTGGAGATAACGAATGAATCGTAACTATGAAGTGATGTTCATCGTCCGGCCCGACATGGTGGACGAGGATTTGAACAAGCTGATTTCCACGCTCGAGTCTTCGGTGACTTCGGCGGGCGGGACGGCCAAGAGCGAGGTCTGGGGCAAGCGCCGTCTCGCGTACAGGGTAGGCAAGTTCAATGATGGGATTTTCGTGCTGATGCTGATTGACGCCACCGGCGCCATGGTGCACGAAGTCGAACGCCGCCTGCGCGTGACCGAGCCGGTGATCAAGTTCCTCACCGTGCGTACGGATGAAGAGCTGAAGCGGCTCGACAAGATCAAGAAGCTGCGCGACGCGAAGAAGAAAGTCAGCGCACAACCGGCCTCGGCGCCGGTAATACCGGCAACCCCGGAAGCGGCGGCGGAAACTCCGGCCTCGGCTCCGGTTTAGTAGGAGCTTAGGGTTTGGGAAGGGCACGGCTTCAGCTGTGCCTCGATCGCCGACAGGAGCGGGGCGAAGCCCCGCCACCACACAATCAAGTTTAGAAAGCAGGAGCACTATGGCAGAAGAAACAAAGGCACCGGCCGCATCGGCGGGATCAAGCGGCGGCGATAGTCGTCCAGAGCGTAGTGAACGCCCCGAGCGCAGTGGGCCGCCCCGTGGTCCGCGTCCCGGCGGAGGCCCCGGCGGTCCGCGCGAAGGCGGCCGTAAGTTTTTCCGGCGCAAGAAGGTTTGCAAATTCTGCGTCGAGAAGATCGAAGCGGTCAATTACAAGGACGTACGGCTGCTGGCGCAGTTCGTGGCGGAAAGCGGGAAGATCACTCCACGACGCCTGACCGGGGTGTGCACGCCGCACCAGCGCCGTCTGTCGCGGGCCATCAAGCAGGCGCGCAATATCGCGCTGCTGCCGTTTGCCGGACGCGCGCAGTAAGTTTGGTATTCACACCCAACGAAACGGAGTTTTCCATGGAAGTTATTTTGAAAGAAGATGTGCCCAAGCTGGGCAACCGCGGGGAAGTGGTGAAGGTCGCCGAGGGCTACGGGCGGAATTTTCTGCTGCCCAAGAAACTGGCGATTGAAGCCACCGTGGCCAATAAGACGGTGATCGAGCAGATGAAGGCCGCCGCCGTGCGCCGCTCCGCCAACGAAAAGACGGAAGCCGAGGCGCTGGCCAAGCAGTTTGACGGGCTCGAGGTGAAGTTCCTGCGCAAGTCGGGCGAAGGCGATCAGTTGTTCGGATCGGTTACGGCTGGAGACATTTCGGACGCGCTCGAGAAAAAGAGCTTCCACATCGATCGCCGGAAAATCCAGTTGCACGAATCACTCAAGACTATCGGCGAGTTCACGGTCCCCATCAAGCTGCACCGGGACGTGACCACGCACTTGAAGGTCATTGTCGACAAAGAAGCGGCGGTAGAGTAATTCCTTCGTGATGGAGGGACGGGCGACTCGCCCGTCCTGCCGGGCGGGGACGCCCGGCGCTCCATCATCCTCCTTCCACCCCGAAGAATTCCTCCACTTTTTTCAGGTCCGTAGTCCTGCTGTAGCATGGCAGGCTCTCGACAAACACGCGCCCATACTGCTTCTTCAAGATGCGATTGTCGAGCAGAGCCAGCAAACCGCGATCGTGCAGCGATCGAATCAGCCTTCCAAACCCCTGCTTTAACGTGATGACTGCGCTTGGCACCTGGTATTCGAAGAAGGCGTTGCCTCCGCCGGCGTCGATGGCCTTCACCCGCGCTGCAACCACCGGATCGCTAGGGACGGCAAACGGCAAGCGATCGATAATGACGCAGCTTAACTGTTCGCCCTGCACGTCGACGCCCTTCCAGAACGAAGATGTCCCAAACAGCACGGCGTTGGGTGTGAGCCGGAACTCCTCGAGCAGAGCCGATTTCGGAGCGTCGCCCTGCTTGAGCATGGGAAATTGCAACTGGCCCAGAAGCCGCTCGTAGATTTCGTTCATCTGCGCGTAGCTGGTGAAGAGCACGAAGGCGCGTCCGCGGGTAATTTCAAGCAGCCGCCGGATAACTGCAACAGCTTCGCTGGCAAATTGCGGCGTGCGCGGATCGGGCAGACTGGGTGGGACGTAAAAGATTGCCTGGCTTTCGTAATCGAAGTGCGAGGGGACGATCGATTCGCGCGCGTGGTCGAGTCCGAGACGCTGCCGGATGTAGTCGAAACCGCCGCCGACGGCCAGGGTTGCCGAGGTCAGCACGGAAGTCTCCAGTTTCGACCACAGGCATTGGCGCAGGATTTGGCCGACTTCGATCGGCGTGGCCTGCAGATAAACGTTCGTGCGCCCAGCCGCGCGTTCTGATGATTTCTGCCGGGCGGGGGCGCCCGGGGCGCCCAGGGCTCCACGGAATCCTCTTCGCTCGATCCAGAAGACAGTATTGGGATCTTCGCTCTCCATCACAAAGCGAAGTTGTACTTGCAACTGCTGCGCTCTTCGCACCAGGGTGAACGCTTCTTCCGGCTTTTGCGGAAGTTGCTCCAACTCCGCGCCCAGCCGATAGAGCGCCTGATTGAGGGCGAGAAATTCTTCGCCGTTCTCTTCCAGAAATTCGCGCCGGGAGTCGAAGGCAAACCGGCCTTCGTGCGCGGGCAGAAGCGAGAAGAACAATTGCGAGCGCTCCCGCACCGACTGAATCGCTCCCGACATCTGGGGCGTGTAGAGTTTTTCGCGCTGCAGCAGGTGTTCCACGTCGCGCGTCAGTTCGTCCAGGCGCAGGTTACTGACCGAAATTCCGAAGTAGCTGCCGGCGACGTCTTCCAGTTCGTGGGCCTCGTCGAAAATCACGGCCGCGCACTCGGGCAGGACGCCGGCGTCGGGCGCATCCTCAGCCTCGAGTTTGATGGAGAGGTCGGCGAAAAACAGATGATGATTGACGATGATAATGTCGCTCTCGGCCGCGCGCCGCCGCATTTCGGTGATGAAGCAGCGATCGTATTCCTTGCATTTCTGACCGAGACAAGTGTCGGTCCGCGCGTCGAGCTTGTGCCAAAGGGCGCTCGCCTCAGGCAGTTCGGCGAGTTCGGCGCGGTCGCCAGTGTGCGTCGTTTTCTCCCAGGCGGCGATGGCTTGATAGTGCTCGATCTCTTCCAGGCCGCTGAGCACGGGCTGGTCGGTGAGGTCATAGAGCTTTTTGCGGCAGAGATAATTGTTGCGACCCTTCATGTAGCAGACGCTCAACTTGCGATCTTCTCCGGGGAACAGGGCTCGCTCCAGCGCGGGGACATCTTTAAAGAAGAGTTGCTCCTGCAGATTCTTGGTGCCGGTGGAGATGATGACCCGTTTGCCCGAGCGGATCACCGGCAGCAGATACGCCAGCGTCTTGCCGGTGCCGGTGCCGGCCTCTACGATCAGGTGGCGCTTTTCCTCGAGCGCCTCCTCGACGGCTTGCGCCATCTGTAACTGCCCTCGGCGAAACTCATAGGCAGGGTGGGTTTTCGAAAGCAGGCCTCCCGGGGCGAAGAACTGGTAGAGCGAAAACCCCGCAGCGGGCGACACGGGATGGGATGAGGAAGGCACGGAGTCTCTATAATAAACAGTTCTCAGTTTTCAGTTGTCAGTTCTCAGTAGAACCTTCATCGAGTCGGACAAGAAAAGACACACTTTGAGTAAGAAGAAGCTATCGCCGCTCGTCGCCATTGTCGGGCGACCTAACGTCGGCAAATCGACGCTGTTCAATCACCTGACGGGATCGCGTCGCGCCATTGTTGGAGACGAACCCGGCATCACTCGCGACCGCCTCTATGGTGAGGCCGAATGGCTCGGGCACGAATTTCGCGTCGTGGATACGGGGGGTATCGTCCCCGACGACAAAGATTTCATACCGGCAGAAATCTTCCGTCAGGCCAAAGTCGCGTTCGAAGAGGCGGCGGCCATCGTCATGGTGGTGGATGCCCGCACCGAGATCGCAGGACCCGACCGCGAATTGGCTCGACTGCTGGCGCGCACCGGGAAACCGCTCTTTCTTGCCGTCAACAAGATGGACTCGGACAAGCAGGATTCGTTGCTTGGCGAATTTCATTCGCTTGGGATGCGGAATGTGTTTCCGGTTTCGGCGGAGCATGGACGCGGGATTGACGATCTGCTGGACGCCATTCTTCTGGTGCTGCCTGCGACATCTAAGGCAACCACAGAGGACACTGAGGTCACAGAGGAAGACACAGGGGAACCAGCCCCCGAAGCACCGCATGAAATCAAGGTGGCTATCATCGGGCATCCGAATGTCGGCAAGTCCACGCTGCTGAATCAGCTTACGGGAACCGACCGCGCCATCGTTTCTCCCATTGCCGGGACCACGCGGGATTCCATCGACCAAGTCATCCAGTACAAAGGGCGCAAGATTCGTTTTATTGATACGGCCGGAATCCGGCGCAAAGGGAAGACGCACCTGATGGCTGAGAAGCTTTCGGTGGTGATGGCGCGCAAAAACATCGAAGATGCCGACATCGTGCTCTTCATGGTCGATGCCACCGAAGGCGTCAGCGATCTCGATGCCAGCATCGCTGGCTATGCTCACGAGAGCGGGCGTTCGGTGATTATCCTGGTCAATAAATGGGATCTGGTGGCGAGCGGGGAGAAGCGTGCCATCAGCCAGTCTCGAACGGCGCGCATACAGGACGCCAAGCGGCCGCAAGATCGTGCTCTCTACGAAGAACGGCTGCGTTACGGACTTAAATTTCTGGCTTACGCTCCGGTGCTATTTCTCTCCGCGCACACGGGCAAGGGGACGGAGAAGATTCTTCCGCTGATCGAGAAAGTGGCGGCCGAGCGCCGCAAGCGCATTTCGACCGGCGAGATGAACCGTTTCCTTAGGACGATTGATTTTGAACGCGCCTCGGTTCCGATGAGCAAGCGCGTGCGAATCCTCTACATGACCCAGGCCGGAGTGGCGCCGCCGACGTTCGTGCTCTTCACCGACCGCGCCGTGAAGCTGCACTTTTCCTATCAGCGGTTTCTGGAAAACCAGATTCGGGCGGCGTTCGGATTTGTGGGGTCGCCTATTTGGATTAAGAACCGGGCGCGGGAGTAGGGCAATTGTGGCGATGAGATTTCGCCCGCTTGGACGGGGCGAAGCCCCGCCACCACACAGTCTGATCTACCCCGTCACTGGAGCACGCTTCGCGTCCTCCGTCAGCAACCCCCGGTCGACGCCGGTGATCCGGGCGATTGCGATCACGATGCGTAGGATCCGCGGCATCTCAGCCCAGCTCATCGAGTGCCCGGCCCAGATCCTCGATTAAGTCGTGCACATCCTCCAGGCCAATGTTCAGCCGCACGATACGGTGTCCATAGTCTGGACGCCCGGGCGTGGCATGAAAGTCATAGGCGACCGCCAGGCTCGTCACTCCTGCCCAGCTGTATCCGATTTCAAACAACTCCAGCTTGTCTACGAATGCCTGGACCTGCGTTTTGCTGAAGCGGGGCTGAAACACAATCGAGAACACGCCGGTCGATCCAGTGAAGTCGCGCCTCCAGAATTCATGTCCCGGACATGATGGAAACGCCGGGTGCAACACTTGTTCGATCTCCGGACGCCCGCTCAGCCAGCGCGCTAAAGTCAGGGCCGCATCTTCAATCGCCTTGAGCCGTACTGCCAGTGTCTTCAGGCCGCGCAATGCCATGCTGCAATCGTCCGGAGAAGCCGCGCATCCTACAAGCTGATGCGTCGCGCCCAGCTGTCGCCAGGCTGTCTCTTCTCGCGTCGTAATCGACCCGAGCAATAAGTCGCTATGCCCGCCGGCGTATTTGGTGAGCGCTTGCATGGTCACGTCGACGCCATGCGCGAAAGCGTCAAAGTACACGCCCGCCGACCAGGTGTTATCCATCACAACCATCGCCCCGGTACGATGCGCCGCTTCCGCGATGGCCGGCACATCCTGCACTTCCAGCGTGATCGATCCGGGACTCTCGCACCACACCATCCGCGTGTTCTTGCGGAGCAAAGTCTGAATCTCCGCGCCTGCTTCCGGAGGATAAAAACCGACCTCCACGCCAAACTTTCGCAGAACGTGAACGGCAAATTTGCGATTCGGCGTATAGACACTTTCGGGGATCAAGACATGATCTCCAGATTTCAGGAATGCGAGATTGATCAGCGAAATCGCACATTGGCCGCCGGGAGTGATCAGGGTGCGAAAGCCACTTTCCAACTCGCAAACGCGGCCGGCGAGTTCGAGGGTCGTCGGAGTTCCATAGAGACCGTAGGTGTATCCCACCTCATATTGATCCCATTCGTCGTTGACGGACGCTGCGTCTGGAAACAGCACGGTCGACGCACGTTGCACTCCCACCGACAACGACCGGAATCCTTCCGGGACCTTGGCATCCGAGTGAATCAGCTTCGTCTTCCAGTTCTTGGCCATGCCCAAGAGTTTAAATGACATGCCGGTGCCGGTCGGGCGCTAGCTTGCCATCGGAAGATGCTTCCCGTCCTCCGTCAGCAGGCCGACGCGGTCGACGCCGGCGATCCGGGCAATTGCGATCACGTCGGCAACGTCCTGGAAATCAATGTCGTTATCGGCTTCGAGGTAGGCGATGCGCTCTACGCGAATGGCGAAGATATCCCGCAGCCGTTCGCGCAGGTGATCCCATGCCACCGCTTCTTCATTCACGATCACTTGCGGATGCTCTGTGCCCGGCTTTGCGTGGCGAATCTGGATCACGATCGTCCGACTTGGCGGCGGGATCGGGTTACCGGTTGGACTGGGCGGCTGCGGAATTTCCGCCTGCAAGCCGGTTGGCCGCTGCTCGATTACGACCACCATGAAGACGATGATGAGCACCAGCAGAACGTCAATCAGGGGAGTGACGTTCATTTGTGGACGAGACGGACCGCTGCCTGCCGTGGAGAATGCCATTCGGATTTCCTCTCTTTAAAACCGGAACGGCACGCGCGTGTCTTGAAACATTGGACACCCGCAGGGGGCGGGGAGTTCCCGGGCTGCTCTGGTTCGTTGGCGTTGTGTCCCCTATCGCGGCATTGGTAAGGCGTCCTGAGCGTTGCGAAGAATTCGTGCTGCCGAAAGGCTTGTGCCGGGAGTAGGGGTCCTTCGACTCCGCCGCGCCATCCGCTTTGCGGATGACTCGGCTCCGCTCAGGATGACATTGCGGTAGGGTGCGAATTTCCCGGCTCCGGCTGCGACCCGCTAGAATCGAATGTTTATGCGGCACCAGGCTCGTTGCACAATCCAGCTCTAGACCAAGGATCATGGTGAGGCATTTCTCGCGAATAGCGCTCGGGACCCTTTTCTTCGTGCTTTGCCTGCCCCTGCTCGCGCTGCCGGCTTACGCTCAGGACAACTACGAAATCCAGGTGTACAGCTCGGAAGCGACTCCGAAGAACGTGACCTTTGTGGAAATCCACTCCAACTTCACCGTGGACGGGCAGAAGACGGTGGTCAATGGCGTTGCCCCAACAAATCACGCCGAGCACGAGACTCTGGAGATCACGCACGGTTGGACGGACTGGTTCGAAACCGGCTTCTATGTTTTTACGAGCCTGCAGAATGGAGATGGTTGGGACTGGGTGGGGGATCACATTCGTCCGCGGTTTACGGCTCCGGAGTCGTGGCACCTGCCGGTGGGACTGAGCCTCTCGCAGGAAATCGGGTACCAGCGGCGGAAGTTTGCGGAGGATAGCTGGAATTACGAGCTTCGTCCCATCATCGACAAGAAGGTGGGGCGCTGGTATTTCGACTTCAATCCCGCATTTGACCGGGCGCTGCATGGCCTGAACACGGGCAGGGGATGGGAGTTTTCTCCGAACGTGAAAGTCAGTTTTGATTTCACCAAGAAAATTACTGGCGGTTTTGAATACTACGGCGCTTTCGGGCCGGTCTCAAACTTCGATCCCATTTCGCAACAGTCGCAACAGATCTTTCCTACGATTGACCTCAATCTGTCGCCGAACTGGGAAGTTAATTTCGGCGCGGGCGTGGATGTGTCGAACTCCGCCGATCATCTGATCGTGAAATGCATCATCGGGCGGCGCTTCAGCTGGGGACGCAAACCGGGCGCCGCGCAAAAGTAGTGGGGCGAACGGACGTCTCGCGTGTCCTGAGGAATTGGGTGGCCGGGCGGGGACGCCCGGCTCTCCACCAGCAGGATCAGCCAATGGGCTCGGGTGACGGCGGCAGAGGTGGAGGTTCGAACGGCGGCGGAGATTCGGGAACTGATGGCATCGCCGGAGGCGGAATGGGAGACGCGGGATGCAGCAGCGCGTCGAGACTCGGATATCGAGCCGCAAGAAAATGTATCGCGTAGGCAGGAAAGAAGACGGTGGCCGGCACGCACACTAAAGCAATCAGGTAAATCAGGAGGAGCAGAAGCACGGTTCCGAATATGATCGCCAAGCTAATGGTGGTCACGCTCCATCCCAGCCCTGCCTCGTGACCCGCTACAACAGCAACTACAGCAGGGACGACGATGAACAGCGCCGGAATGATGGCGATGATGCTGAAGAGGATGGCCGCCGCTATCGAAAGCACCAACTTCAGCAAAAGATAAAGGGCAAATCGCCCTTTCTCCGGCCGGATCATCTCCAGCAAACGGTGCCAGCCGTCGGCGAAGTCAAGATTCTCGAGAGCCATGATCGGCACCAGAAAATCTCTGGCCAGGTACTGAACCACAACGGCGGCCAGCACGGACACGAAGAGCAAGCCCAGGAGCAGAATCACTCCGACCACCAATCGTACGACGTGTTGTTGCAGATCCGTCGTCCACCCGGCAGCAAACGCCAGCGCCAGGGGCACGCCAACCAGAACCGCCAGGAACAGGGAGAATGCAATCTGGAACACAATCTGCCACAGGAAGAATCGTCCGCCGGCGCGACGCCATTTTCCCCATCCCTCGCTGATGGAACAGTGCCGCCGCAGGACCGAATCAAACAGGATGAACCGGAACACGCTGTTGATGTAAAGGAAGATGAAGGCCAGCACGATAAAGACGAAAATTCCGACCACGATCAATCCGAGGAACTGTGCGATGTGCTCGGAAATGTGCGCAGGAATGCGCGCGGGGTTGAAGGGAAACAGATCCCACGCCATGCCCGAGGGTAGAAACTCGCTCTGATTCTTGTGGGGGACGCGAGGCCAATGGCCGCATAAGTTTCCGAAATTGCATCCGCCGACGTGCATTTCCGCGGCCAGGATCCCAACCAGCGCCAGCCGCGACCATTGTCCCCAGCGGAAACGGGTGAAGAGTTGTTCCTTGGTGTGCTGCAGGGCGGGCTGTACGCAATCAACGGCGGAAACGGGCACGGGTCACCTCGCAGCACTAGCGAGGCCAAGGTATCGCGTGGAGAGTTGCGGCGTCAACTTGGAAGGCGATCTCGCCGGCGGACGGGCGAGGCGCCCGTTGCTCCGCTACCTAATTACTCGTAGCGCAGGGCATCTACGGGGTCGAGGTTTGCGGCTCGTGACGCGGGGATCAGTGCGCTCAGCACACCGACGAACAGCAATACCAAGGTTGAAATCATGACCGTAAAAAATGAAATTCTGAGGTGAATGTCGGCTTTTCCAGAGTTGTCTTCGTACAGCGGACCCATTAGTGGAAGCGTCCCCACCCCCGCAGCAACCACATAGGACACCACAATTCCGATGGCGCCGCCGAGCAGCATGATGAGCAGGGTCTCGGCGAGGAATTGGGTTTTGATGTGCCACTTTCGGGCGCCGAGAGCGCGGCGCAAGCCGATTTCCCGAATGCGCTCGTCGACCGAGACGAGCATGATGTTCATCACGCCAACGCCGCCGATACCGAGCGTCAGGATGCCGATGAAGATAAGCAGCACTTGCAGCCCGATGGTGATGCCGTTGATCACAGGACGGAACTCTTCGTGGCCGAACATCTGGAGGGCTTTCTTGTCAGTGGGCGAGAATTGCTGGCGCGTGGCTATCGCGGCGAGAACCTGGGCCTCAGCGCGCGCCTCAAACTGCGGGGCGATCGGTTCAAACACCAGCACGTCGGCGTACTTCGCGTTCCAAAGATCACTGGCCGCAGAGTAGGGAATCCAGGTCGATTCGTCGTCGCTGGAGAAGTAGCTGCTCAGTTCGATCTTGCGGTCCATGGTACCGATCACAGTAAACCGCACTCCCGCAATCACGACCGTCTCGCCTACGGCGGGGCGTCCGCCGAACAATTGCTCGCGTACGCGCGCGCCCAGGAACACGACTCGCCGCCGTTCGAGCTCATCGAGAGAGTTGATCCAGCGTCCTTCCGACGGTTGTTCATTGCGCATGTCGCCGTACTCCGGACACACGCCGCGGACGGGTGCCGTGCCGGCCATGCGGTTTTCGTAGGCGACGCCGGGACGGCGCACGGTCTCAAGACACGCGTGGCGTACATAGTTGGCCGTCTCTTTGATCATGTCTATGTCGGCTTGCTCGAGGACTACTTTCTTGCCGGCGCGTTGGCCGCCGGGTTGTTCGCTGGTCTGTTGCGGCCAGCCGATGACTGCACCTTTGCCGAAAGCGTCGAAGCCGCTGACCAGAATTTCGCGGAAGCTGCCGCCGTACGCGATCAGCAGCGTGACGGTGGCGATTCCCCAAACGATGCCGAGCATGGTAAGCGCGCTGCGGGTGCGGTTGCGCCGCAGGGCTGTCCAGGCTTCGCTGAGGACCTGATAGATCATGTTAGCCACCTGCCTCGTGGCGCAGAGCTTCGATGGGATCGATGGCGGCGGCGCGGCGAGCCGGATACAAAGCGGACAAGATAGCGATGGTTCCGAGAACTGCCATGGCCACCCCTCCCGTCTGCCATGTAGGCAGGAGGCCGGCGAAGAAGTCTGGCATGGGCAGCAAGTTGACCAGCGCGCACAGGCCGAATGCGATGAGCAGGCCCGCGCCGCCGCTGATCAGCGCAACCATGAGCGCTTCCAGAAAGAACTGCCGCAGGATAGTGTGCGCGGGAGCTCCGATGGCTTTGCGGACTCCAATCTCGCGGGTGCGCTCGCGAACCGCTACCAGCATTACGTTCATGACCCCGAGGCCGCCGAGGAACAAGGTTACGATGCCGACTGCGCCCAGGAAGTACTTCATGCCATCGGTCATGGTGCGGAAGGCTTTTGCTTCCTGGACGGTGTCCCAGATGGGACAGGCTTCTTTGTCACTGGGGTCGAAGGAGTGCAGTCTTCCCAACACGCGCCGGATCTCACCCTTGCAAGCCTCGTGGTGCTCGACGGAGCGTGGAACGACCAGCAACTGGTCGAACGTGTCGGGCGTGCCCGGTGGTTTATCGGGGAAACTGCTCCGCATGGCAGAAAAGGGGATAAAGATTTTGTTCACGTCCCAGCCGTCGTAGCTCGAGTTCTGGCTCTTGGACGACATGACGCCAACCACGGTGAAGGGTATGTCGTTGAGGTAGACGAACTGCCCGACGGCGGGACGGCTGCCGAATAACTGTTTCTTCGCATCGGAGCCGAGAAAGGCTACGCGGCGGCTTTGGATGATGTCATCCTGGTCGTAGAAACGGCCTTCACTGATGCCAAGGCTGCGAATCTGGGCAAACTCCGGCATGGAGCCGGTTACGGTGAACGCGGCCGCGTTGAAAGCGGTGTGCGAGCGGACAGTCTCCTGTTCGAGTTCCGGGATGGCGTACTGACAATCGGGGGCCTCTTCCTGAAGATGGGAAACATCGGAATCGACCCACTTCACCAGGCGCCCTGCCCGCGCACCGCCTGCCTGCAGGCTGGTACGGCCATGGAAGACGATCATCAGGTCGCGGCCCAGGGTTTCGGCTTGTCTGGCTTGGCCGACGCGAAGGCCCTCGCCAGCGGCGACCATCAGGACGATGGAGACCACTCCCCAGGCGATCCCGAACATGGTCAACAGGGTACGGACTCGGTGTGCCCAAAGGGTTCGGAATACGTCCTGAAGAAGATCGCGAAATGACATCTGAGGGTTCGACGCGGTTCGCCGGGAAACGAAAGCGCGACCCGCTCCTGCTTGAGGTACGCAGAATGGAGATGTATTGTTCCAGGTCAGATCCATGGCTGGAGGCGGGAGTGGAGAACGGTTGCCGCGTTTCAGCTAAAAGGGACGGGCGAGGGCGCCCGTCGCTCCATCGCCGATAGGGAGTTGCGTTGGAGCCAGTTCTCGAATTCTTGTAGAGCAAGTTCACACTGCAGTCGATGGCGTTCTTTGCGATCGCGGACCTTGCGGTCAAGCGCGGGGAGCAGGTCGAAGGTGATATTGGCGGGCTGAAAGTTCTTGCTTTCCGCCTGCGTGATGTAGTGGACAAGGGAGCCCAGCGCCGTTGGTCGTGGTGGAGGCACGGGCTCGCTGCCGCTGGCCAGCGCCGCCGCATTCATTCCGGCCATCAGGCCGGTCGCGATCGATTCGACGTAGCCTTCGACGCCGCAGATTTGTCCCGCGAACATTACGTGGGGATGCGTCTTCAATTGCAGCGTCTGGTTGAGCAGCGTGGGAGCGTTGATATAGGTATTGCGGTGAATCTGTCCGTAGCGCAGAAAGCGCGCGCTTTCGAGGCCTGGGATCAGGCTCAGCACGCGCGCCTGCTCGCCAAATTTCAGGTGATTCTGGAATCCGACAAGGTTGTAGGAATCGGCGCGCAGATTTTCCTGGCGCAACTGCACCGCGGCATACGGGATTCTGCCGGTGCGAGGGTCCTTGAGTCCTACGGGCTTCATGGGGCCGAAGCGCAATGTGTCGCGTCCGCGGCGGGCGATTTCTTCGATGGGCAGGCAGCTTTCGAAGTAGTTCAGATTTTCCCAGTCTTTCTGCTCGACCGATTGCGCTGCGAGCAGCGCATCGTAGAACTTGTCGTACTCGTCTTTCGACATGGGGCAATTGATGTAGTCGGCCGAGCCCTTGTCATAGCGGGCCGCCAGGTAAACCTTGCCCATGTCGATGGAACCGGCCTCGACGATGGGGCTGATGGAATCGTAAAAATAGAGGTGGCTGGCGCCGGAACTGGTTACGCAGAGGCGGGCAATCTCGCGAGACAGGTGATCCGAGGTCAGGGGGCCGGTGGCAATGATGGTGAGGCGATCATCATCGATTTGCACGACCTCTTCGCGGCGGATCGTGATGAGGGGTTCGCGGGAAATGGCTTCGGTCACCTTCTGTGAAAATTCGGCTCGGTCCACTGCCAAAGCGTGGCCGGCGGGCACGGCAGTCTCGCGCGCGGTCGCGAGCAGGACGGAACCGGCGCGCCGCATCTCCTCCTTGAGCAACCAGGGCGCGGTGTTCTCGCTTTCGGATTTCAGAGAATTGGAGCAGACCAGTTCCGCGAAGTTGTCCGTCTGATGGGCGGGAGTCGTGCGCACGGGGCGCATCTCGAACAATTCGACGGCGACGCCGCGCCGCGCACACTGCCACGCCGCTTCCGATCCTGCCAGGCCTGCGCCGATGATTTGCACTTTTCTATACAACGCCAATTTCGCGGACCTCCGGCTCGTCTTGAATGATAATCCTAGGGAAGAGGCCGAGCTGCGCTCGGCTGGGACGGGGCCCTTCGGCTCCGCTCAGGGCAGGCTCCGCCCCGTCGCCACACGATCATAGAATCTGGCGTTCATCACCTACTCGGCGCGTTACCCGCTCGCGGTCCAGATACTCCAGCAGGGGGATCGCATACTTGCGGCTGACTCCTGTCATCTCTTTGAAGCGGGCGACATCAATCTTCGGCGTGCTCGCTTTGAGCGCGGTGATTTTTTGGCGAAGATCGAGGAGCGCGCTCTGATGGAAGACAAGTTCCTCTGAGATCTTGATCAAAACCTTGTCGCGCAAAAGCAGAGTGACGATCTTCTGGGCGCGGAGTTTATCCACTTTCAGACCCGCCAACACTTCTTTCAGCGAGGGAACTTTCAGGCCGGCGGACGCGAACGCCTGCTCGATGATCTTCTTGGATTCGGCTTCTTCGTCTTTCATGACTACACCGCGGCCGGGCAGGCGGACGAGTTCGCCTGTTGTTTCGAGCTTCTTTTCTTCCGCTAATTTTTCCAGCAGGCTGTAGAACACTTCGGGGCCGAGGTTGACCCGATCGCGCAGTTCTTCCTTGCTCATGCCAGCGACGAGAGGGTTCGTATCGTGAAATTTCTTGAGAGCCTGAAGTGCTTCCACCTTCGCTTCCGCATATGCCGCCGGCGCAACCAGTGCTTGATCACACCGAACCAATCCGGAGTGTGCGGCTAGTTTCGTTGCTTCTTCCCAACGGATGTTCATTTCTCCGGGAATGTCATCCAGACGCATACCAATCGCCCCTCGTCGCGCGACGCGCGCTGCCAGCACCTGTTCCGGAGAGCCATGCCGCATGGTGTTCAGAAATGCGGTCGTGTCTTCTGCGCGTTGCTTGCGCATCGCGGGCGAGGCGTCGAGCACTACGCCTCCGCCAATGGTCACTACCGGAGAAAACTGGCGCACGATGAAGCGATCTCCGGGCAGAAGCAGCATGGGTTCCGCGAATCTTAGTTGCACATAGGCTTCATTCCCCGGCTTCAGCTGTTTCGCTCCATACAGCCGCGCCTCCGCGATGGTTTCCGTCGTGTAGGCGTGAAAATGCACACACGCGCGATCTTTCAAGGGCTTCGCTGAGGGAAGAAGCGAAAGAAACGCATCGACTCGCGAGGTGGGATGAAAGGCGTCGGCTATCGCGAGTGACATGCCGCGCGCCAAGTCTTCGGTTGAGAGTCCGGCCAGATTCAGCGCGGTGCGCTGTCCTGCTACGGCGGTTTCGGCGGGAGCGCCATGAACCTGCACTCCGCGGACTCGCACGCGTTTGCGGTCGGGAAAAACTTCCAGTTCCGCTTCTTTGCGGATCGTTCCGGCCAGGAGGGTACCGGTCACCACTGTGCCAAAACCTTTCATGGTGAAAACGCGGTCGATGGGAAGGCGAGCCAAGGCCGCCGAGTCTTTCGCCGCAACTTCCGAGGCGACCTGGGCGAGCGCGGATTTCAACTCTCCCAGACCTGCGCCTGTCAACGAACTCACAGCGACCATCGGCGATTTTGCCGGGTCGAGAAAGGATCCGCGCACATAATCTTCGACTTCCAGTCGGACCACTTCGAGCGTTTCCGCGTCGACCGCATCGGATTTTGTGAGCACCGTGATGCCACGTTGGATTGCCAAGAGGCGGCAGATATCGAAATGTTCGCGAGTCTGTGGCTTGATGCCTTCATCGGCGGCGATGACCAGCAGCACCAGATCGATCCCGCCCACTCCGGCCAGCATGTTACGCACAAAGCGCTCGTGGCCGGGGACATCGACGAAGCCCAGCCGAAGGGTGTCGCCGTCGGAGGCTGGGAGATCGAAGTGGGCAAAGCCGATGTCGATGGTGATTCCGCGCCGCTTTTCTTCTTCGAGGCGGTCGGCGTCAATACCGGTCAAGGCTTTGACGAGCGCTGTCTTGCCGTGGTCGATATGTCCGGCGGTGCCGACGATAACGGATTTCATCTGCGACAGTATAGACGGATAAAAGGGGTGGACACTCTTGCCTGTCCGCTCTGACTTTGGTTGCAGAGTTCAAGCATCAGGATCAAGTGCAGCATCAACATCAACACCAAGATCAAGAGCGGCGGACAAGAGTGTCCGCCCTACACAAGTCGCTGGGCAAAGCCCCGCCACCACACGAACGAGCTATCGCCACCTCTTCAGACTGGGCCAGACTTGCGCCAGACTTCCGAACTTTGCTCCGTGGCAGATGAATACCGGAAGGTCTTTTTCCAGCGCATACGGATTGTCGCGTGAAGTACCAACGAACTCAACATGCTCGAAAAGCTCTTCCAGGCTCGCGCGGTTGTCATCGAGCACGATCAAGCAATTTCCTGAATAGCCGCGCGGGCCCCACAACCACCACGACTGATGGCCACTCAACGACTGGGGCAGGCCGTATTTTGGTCCGAGGAAATCGATGGCTCCGGCCTGTCCGTAGTCTTGCGCGAAGATTCCGCAGTCTTTGCGGTCTCCTCCGGGAATCTGGTTCCACGCGATAACGGTCTCATCCACAATTTCGTCCCAGCCGAACTGGTCGGCGTAATGCTGCGGGAGCACAGCCCGCATGTGGCTGTGCTCGTTCCGTGGCACCTTGATGGGCAATCGCTCCATATAAGGAATGAACTGCTCGATCGGCAGAATGGGCATTGCTAAAGGCGCGAAGACCGTACCTCCCGCCAGTGCCATCACGGCGATAACGGGTTTCAGCCAACCTTGCCGGAGACGATCGATGGCATCGTCGACTACTATGCATCCGGCAGCGAGATAGACCGGATAAATCGGCGCCAGGTAATAGTTCTTTCCTTTGAGGATGACAAAAACAGCAAAGCCGATCAGGTACGCAAATCCGAGGAAGCGATAGGGCTGGAAGCGTCGCGCAACCAGGAGTGCAATAACTCCGGTGATCCAGATCGCAGCAGACAGGGGGTGCAGGAGGAGGATTTGCTGGGAGAAGTACTGCCCGGGCGAGAGCACGACGTTGCGGCCCTCGGCGTTGATGTTGCGCATGAGTTGGACGAACGGCCAGTGGTAGGCAACGTTCCAGAGCAAATTGGGCAGAAAAATGAGGAAAGCAGCCGCCCCGCCCAGCCACATCCACTTGCTCCACAGAAAACGCCGCTGCCGGGTCAGGAGCAGTCCACCGACGATGGCGAAGCCAAGTACGGCGATGGAGTACTTTTCCTGCAGGCCGATTCCGGCCACCACGCCGAACCAGAGCCAATAAAGGGGCTGGTCATGTTTCGCAGAGAGGATCGCGAAATACACGCAACCCATCCAAAGCGACACTTCGAGACAACAATTGGCGGTGAGCAGGCTGCCGCCCGACAAATAAATGGGGGCGATCAGGATGGTCAGCGCGCTGAGCACGACTGCAAATCGCCTGCCGCCTAATTCGCGGGTGATCTGGCCCGTCAAGAGGATCAGAGCTGAGGCGGAAAGGGCAGGCATCAAGCGGATACTGCGCAGTGAATCTCCGAAGACCGCCCGGAAAATCCGGCTCAGGATCGGCACCAGGGGCGGTTGATCGACGTACCCCCAAGCGGGATGATTTCCGCAAATGATGTAGTCGAATTCGTCGCGGAAATAGCCGTAGCGGCCATTGAAGATCATGTGTAACACGAAGGCGGCGGCGGCAATAGCGGCGGCGGCGGCCATTCCGCTTTCTGCCCAGCCTGGTTCGGCGGAACGATCTGCCGGTGATCCGGCGGCAAGGTCCTGCATATTGGGCGAAAGCATAACGAAGAAAGCAGAAATTTGTCACCTTTCTTCTCCGAATTCGACGAATCCACATGCGAAAAGTTAGTCGAGATGCGACAATAAAGACTCCCCGATGACCACTTCTGCGATCGTTCCAACTGCCATTACGCCGGAGATGATCCGGGAGCACGGCCTCACTCCGGAAGAATTCGAAAAGATCAAGCAACTGCTCGGGGGACGCGAGCCGACGCGGACCGAACTGGGCATTTTCAGCGTGATGTGGAGCGAGCACTGCTCCTATAAGTCGTCGCGCGTTCACCTGAAGCGCTTGCCCACGCGCAGCAAACTGGTGGTGCAGGGGCCGGGCGAGAATGCCGGGATCGTGGACATCGGCGACGGCTGGGCCTGCGCGTTCAAAATCGAGTCGCACAATCATCCATCGTTTATCGAGCCATTTCAGGGAGCGGCCACTGGCGTCGGCGGAATTCTGCGCGACATTTTCACCATGGGAGCGCAGCCGGTGGCGGTGATGGACTCGCTACGGTTTGGGCCGATTCATGCGGAGCTTGGCTCGGCTGGACAGGCGAGGGCGGCTGTCCCTACGCAAGCGGAGATCCACAAGAACCACTCCGTCATGGAGGGTGTGGTCTCTGGGATCGCCTCTTACAGTAACTGTTTTGGAGTTCCCAACCTTGGCGGTGAGGTGAAGTTCGAGCCTTGCTACTCGGGCAACCCGCTGGTGAATGCGTTCGCTCTCGGGCTGGTTCGGCGCGACCAGATTTTTTACGGGCGCGCCTCGGGCGAAGGCAACCCCGTAATTTACGTTGGCTCGAAGACGGGGCGCGACGGCATCCACGGCGCCACCATGGCGAGCGAGGAGTTCAGCGAAGGATCGGAAGCGAAACGGCCGAACGTTCAAGTCGGGGACCCGTTCCTCGAAAAACTGCTGCTGGAAGCCTGTTTGGAAGCCATGCAAACCGGCGCCATTGTCGGCATTCAAGACATGGGCGCTGCCGGGCTGACCTGCTCGACCTGCGAAATGGGCGGGCGCGGTGGTAGTGGCGTCGAAATCGAACTGGACCTTGTCCCGCAACGTGAGACCGGCATGACTCCTTACGAGATCATGCTGAGCGAGTCGCAAGAGCGCATGCTGCTGGTCGCGCAAAAAGGCCGCGAGGATGAAGTCTTCCGCGTCTTCCAGAAGTGGGGACTGGATGCGGTGGAAATCGGCTGCGTTACCTCTGATGGAAAGATGCGCGTGCTGGAGCACGGCGAAATTGTTGCTGAGATTCCGAACGCCGCTCTCACCGATGACGCGCCAGTGTATAAACGTCCGCTGGCGCGCTGGGAACCGCCGGTGGATCGGGAAATGCCGGAGCATGTCAGGCTCGCCGAAAAGGGAGACTTCTCGGCCCAGCTTAAGCGTTTGCTGGCGAGCCACAATATTTGTTCGAAGCGTTGGGTCTGGCAGCAGTATGACCACATGGTGCAGACCAACACGGTCGACGCGCCCGGAGCGGGCGATGCTGGCGTCATTCGCATCAAAGGCTCCAATCGTGGACTGGCTATGGCGCTTGACGGCAACAGCCGCTGGTGCTATCTCGATCCCCGTCTTGGCGCCATGCACGCGGTCGCGGAAGCGGCGCGCAAAGTGGCTTGCGCGGGAGCAACTCCCATCGGCGCCACCAACTGCCTCAACTTCGGCAACCCCGAAAAGCCGAACATCATGTGGCAGTTTTCGCAGGTTATTGACGGCATCACCAAAGCCTGCGAGGAGCTGGATACGCCGATTACCGGCGGCAACGTCAGCTTCTACAACGAAACTCTGGGCGAAGGAATTTATCCGACTCCGGTGCTCGGCGTGGTGGGCCTTCTTGAAGACGTGCACAAAACGGTGAGGATGCACTTCGCGCAAGCGGGAAGGAAAATCGTCCTGCTGCGCGCGAATGAAGCTGGCGACGCACTCGATGCCGAATTGGAGTTCGGGTCGTCCGAGTACGCGAAAGAAATTCTTGGAGCGGTGTGGGGATATCCGCCAGCGTTGGATCTGGAGAAAGAAGCTACGCTGCAACGTGCTCTGGTGGCCATAATCCAAGCGGGGCTGGTCGAGTCCGCGCACGACTGTGCCGATGGCGGATTAGCGGTGGCGCTGGTGGAGTCGGCGTTGCCCGGCGGAGTCGGTCTGAACGTCAAATTGCCTAAGCAGCAAGCGGCGCTTGAGTTCCTGCTGTTTGGAGAAGACGCCAGCCGCGTCGTGCTCAGCTGCGATCCAGTGCAGTTGCCACGGATTCAGGAAGTGGCGGAGGAGTACGGCGTGGTCGCGGATGTGCTCGGCGAAACGGGATCGGATCGGATCGAGATTTCGGTGGATGGTGAGTCGGTAATTTCCGCCAACGTTACCGAGTTACGAAATGCTTACGAAGGCGCGCTGGAAAGGGCGTTGCGGACGGAACACGGAACTGCGGCCGCAGACTGAGGTTGCCGGGCTTTGCCCGGCTGGACGGGCGAGTCGCCCGTCCCCACACGAGCTAAGTGCTAAATGCTGAATTCTGACAAATTTCGCGATGAATGCGGGGTGGTCGCCATCCACGCCCATCCCGAGGCGGAGAAGTTGGCCTATCTCGCCCTGCATGCGCTGCAGCATCGCGGGCAGGAGTCGGCGGGCATCGTCACTTCAGACGGCGAGCGCCTGCGGCAGCATAAGGCCATGGGCCTGGTCGCCGACATCTTCAGCCAGGAAGTGCTGGCCTCTCTGCGGGGTGTTCTCGCCATCGGCCACACCCGATATTCGACAGCCGGCGATTCGGCCCTGCTGAACGCCCAGCCGATCATGGTGCAGTCCAACAAAGGCACGATCGCCATTGCTCATAATGGCAACCTGGTTAACGCACAGGCGATTCGCGCCAAACTGGAGGGGCAGGGGTCGATTTTTCAGACCAGCAGCGATACGGAAGTACTGGTTCACCTGATTGCACTTTCCCGCGAGCACACTCTGCCGGATGCCATCATCGACGCGCTGCGGCGGGTGGAGGGCGCGTTTTCACTGGTCATGATCAGCCGTGACCGGATCTTTGCGGCGCGCGACCCGCGCGGGTTTCGGCCGCTGGCCATGGGCCGCATTCCGGCTCTCACCAGCGAGAAAAGAGACACGGTCGTCTTTGCCTCGGAAACGTGCGCTTTTGATTTGCTCGGCGCCACCTACGAACGCGATGTGAAACCCGGCGAACTGGTCATTGTGGGTCCCGAAGGCATCAGTTCGCGTTTTTATTCGCCGTCTCCGGCGCTCTCGAGCTGCATTTTTGAACACGTTTATTTTTCGCGTCCCGACAGCCTGGTGTTTGGCCGCTCGGTCGATCAAAGCCGGGACGCCATGGGCCGCCAGCTCGCGCGGGAAGCTCCGGTGGAAGCCGATATCGTCGTGCCTGTCCCTGATTCCGGTAACACCGCGGCCATCGGATACGCCGCCGAAAGCGGGATACCTTTCCGTCTCGGTCTGATTCGCAACCACTACATCGGACGCACTTTCATCGAGCCGCAGCAGTCGGTGCGCGACTTTGGCGTGAAGCTGAAGCTGAACGCGGTTCGCAGCCTGCTCGAAGGCAAACGGGTGATTCTGGTTGATGACTCGATTGTGCGTGGCACGACCAGCAAAAAGATCGTCCGCATGATTCGCAACGCGGGGGCGAAGGAAGTCCACATGCGGATTTCCTGCCCGCCGACCATATCGCCCTGCTTCTATGGAGTCGATACGCCTTCCAAGAAAGAACTCATCGCCGCCAACAAGACGGTGGATTCGATTCGCGAGTACATCGGGGCCGACTCGCTCGCCTACCTCTCGCTGGAAGGCCTCAAGAAAGCTTGCGCGGACGGAGAAAAAACTACTTATTGCTCGGCCTGCTATACGGGAAATTACCCCACCAAGGTGGACGTGGAAGAAATCTTGCCGGTGGTTGCCTCGCGATAATCCCCTCTTCGACGAGGCGCCTTAACTTCACCGAAATCTTCGGACTAACAGAGTGTGCCGATCCGATCGATACAGGCCGAGCACATAAAGCGTAGCTTTTCCTTTGGTCGAATAAATGAGCTGGCGGATCCTGAGCAATGGAGCATCGCGCGGAACTTTCAGAAGATTTGCGGTCGCGGGAGCTGCGGCAGTTGCATCCATTTCCTCGTCGGCATAAGCGATCTGGATTCCATAGTTACCCTCCAAAATGGAAAACAGAGAGCCACGAGACACCGCGTTGCGGGTGAGACCGGAGAACTGCTCGGCCGGCAGATAGCAGGTTTCAACCGCGAAGGGCTCGTCCGCGGCCAGACGGAGCCGTTCCACCTTGAGCAGTCGAGAGTGGGCCGACAGGGCCAGACGGGCGGCGACTTCCTGCTCGTTGTCGACCACGCTGAACGACAGGACTTTTGAACAAGCGGCCAGACTTCGACTGGCCATCTGCTCGGTGAAACTGGTCAGCTTGTTGAAGTGGATCTTCGGCGGCGCTACAAAGGTACCGGCGCCGCGCCTGCGATGTACCAGACCCTCGCGTTCGAGCGCGGTTAGCGCGTGCCGCGCCGTCATCAGGCTGACCTGGTGAATCTTCGCCAGCTCCCGTTCGGAATCGACGGCATCCCCCGGTTTCAATTGCCCGCTGTCGATGCGCTTGACGATCGTGGCCTGGATCTTCTGGTACGCAGGCATTCCATTTGGGCGGCTGTTTGGCATGAACTCCCCAATCATTCTGATCCGAATCAGAAACGCCGGTGTTTACTTCGCGTGTGCGCATGGGACCGAAAAATAATGACACGATCCATTGTTGAGACGTGCTATAGAGCAAACAAAAACGAACTCAACCGCGCCAACCCGGTTTTCCACTGCGCTATTTCCCTCTTCTATGCTATAGAGCTTTTGAAGGCAACTCATTATTAAGACCATACCGCGGTAAGACTCCACACCTTAGCCCTCTCCGCGCAACTTGTAAAGGGCGTGGTGGCCTGCAGGCGAAAATCCGGCATTTCATAGCGCCACATTCCAATCCCCATAGCGCCAAGGGTCTTAAGTTTTCCACAGGGTTGATGACCGCTCCGGGAGCGGCCGAAACAGACCCGGCGAAGTGCTATAGCTTAATACTAAAAATGGAAGAATCAAGAATTCGCGCATCTTTTCATTTTTTCCTTGACGGCGCTCGCGAAAGTACTATATAGCATTAGCACTAGTATTATTGCAGTATTTTTGATGCGGCTATTTTTTTATCGAAACGTCTTCCGGAGGTCTGCGATGCGAAAGTCTTTGGCGATAATTGGAATTCTGCTACTGGTCGGGATGCTCGGCGCACTGGTGCCGGCGTGGGGCCAAGAGGTGACTGCGGCAATCGTCGGAACGGTGACCGATACCAGCGGTGCGGCCATCCAAGGGGCGACCGCCACGGCCACGGACGTTGATCGCGGGACGGTGTGGACGGCGCAAACGAATGGGGCTGGCGACTACAATCTCCTGCGCCTGCCCGTGGGCAATTACACCGTCAAAATCACCAAAGATGGATTCCAGTCGGCGGCGCAGCCAGTCTTCACGCTGGTCCTGAACCAGACGGCTCGCATCGACGTGCAATTGAGAGTCGGCAAGGTCAGCGAGACGGTCGAAGTGTCAGGCGCGGCCCCGGTTCTGCAGACCCAAAGCGTGGACGTCAGCACCGTGATCGACGCCAACACCAACGTGAACTTGCCGCTGGCTTCGCGGAATTATCTGCAGCTCACGCTGCTCGCCCCCGGCGTAACCAATGTCGACCCGGATGGAATGCGATCGCCGCAAAACATGCTCAACTCCGGCCGCCCATACATCAACGGCAATCGCGAACAGGCGAACGAGTATCTGATCGACGGCATCCTCAATAGCGAAGACAAAAATAACGAGACCGGCTATACGCCCAGTGTCGATGCCGTTCAGGAATTCAACCTGATTACGCAGAACGCCTCGGCTGAGTTCGGCAATTACCAGGGCGGCGTGGTCAGCGTCAGCACCAAGTCGGGCACAAACAATTTTCACGGCGGCGTGTATGAATTCTTCCGCAATGATGCGCTCGATGCCAACCTTGCCTCTGCGGGATGGACCCAGGGCATAGACAACGGTCAACTTGGATATAACGCTCAAGGCGTCGCCAACAAGCCGGAGTTGAGATACAACCAATTCGGCGCGACCATCGGCGGGCCGATCATCAAGAATAAGCTGTTTTTCTTCGGTGATTATCAGGGGCAGCGCCAGGTGCAGTCGGGTGTAACCGGAGCTCAGCTTCTAACCTCGAGTGCGCGCTCAGGAGATTTTGGGCAGCTCTGCACGAGTTGGCAGGGTGCATCGTTCGACAGCAACGGGTTATGCACTAATTTGCCGGCGGCCGCAGCAGGAGCGGTGACCCAACTGGTTAACCCACCCGGCTATCCACACGCTGGTCAGCCGATTCCGAATAACAATCTGACTGCGGCCGGGTACACTGTCGACTCCGTGGCGAGCGCCTTGTTCGGCATGACCAAGTACTATCCTCTGCCCGCGGTCGACACGCTCGTCGGGAACAATTATTTCTACAACAGCGGATCTGATCTGAACAACAACCAGTACGACGTAAAGATCGACTACAACGCCTCTGACAGAGACCATGTCTTTGGACGCTGGTCGCACATGGATCTCAAACAGCCGGCAACTACGGGCTGCATTTTCTGCAACGCCGGCGCGGTGGAGGGCAGTGACGAGCCGGTTCGAAATGCCGTAGTCAACTGGACGCACACATTCCGAGCCAATCTGCTCAACGAAGCGCGCGTCGGCTTCAATGCCGTCCGATTCGATCAGAACCTGACCCCGACTTCTTCACTGGGCAACATAAGTGAGACTTTGGGCATAGTCGGCGGCAACACTCAGGCGCCGGGCCTGGTTGAAATGGATATCGCGGGCAATAGCGGGGGATCGGCTGGCCTGGGACTTCGCAATCTGGTCCAGATATTCCACTCTACTCAGGCGCAGTTCGACGATAACCTGATTTATACTTTTGGCCGCCACCAGATCAAAACCGGCTTTCAATTCGTGCGCGAGCGCCAGGATTACATCTATCCAGGAAATAATGGCGCCCTGGGTTTTATCAGTTTTACCCAAAATCTAACGAACTCCGGCCTTGCCGACTTCTGGTTGGGCAGCGTGACGGGGGGAGCCGGTTCAGAGAGGGATACGGGCAGCCAACTCAGTTCGCCCGCCAAGCTTCGGGGCAATGTTTTCGCTGCGTTTGTACAGGATGACTGGCGCGTAACTCCGACGTTCACCGTAAACATTGGAATGCGCTGGGAGGACCATACCCCGCTTTACGAAACCAGCGGCCACACGGTCAATTTCGGGCTTTACACGGGGACTATCTACACCCAGAACGGTGTGGATGGAACCCAGGCCTATAGCAATCAGGCCCTCTACAAGAATTACCTCGGGCTTGGCGATTGGGAGCCGCGGATCGGGCTTTCCTGGGCGCCCGCGTCCCTGGGCGGCAAGTCGGTGTTTCGTGCCGGGTTCGGCATTTCTTCCTTCACAGAAGGCGGTGGCAGCAACGAAGAACTCACCCAGAACCTGCCCTTCGGTTTTCTCCAGCAACAGGCACTGGGCGGCTTAGGGGATCTGGAGAACTCCAACGGAGTTTTCGGGTCTACCACGGGTGCCGCGTGCCCGAACGGCATCAATCAAACCTGCTATAACGGCGTCCGCATCCGGGTGTTTGATCAGAACTTCAGACCGGCCACAGTCACCCAGTGGAACTTAACGTTCCAACAGCAGATAAACAACTCAACAACCTTCCAGCTTGGCTATGTCGGCCAGCGTGGCGCTCACCTGCTCAACTTTGAGGACATTGCGCAATCCATCCCGTTGAACGCGCAAGGGCAGGTTGCGGGGGCGGGACAACAAATCGTGAGCCGGGAACCCGGACCATTCCTCGGAGGCGGCACGGCAGGATCGCTGTATCTGGCGGATAACCCTCAGTTCAATGTCCCGGGTTGCGGGCTACCCGGCAACCCAATATGCGGCGTAGAGACCCTCGCCGGAACCAACATGTCGAACTCCGATCAGTCATACAATGCGCTCCAGGCCGTCCTGCAAAAGCGCATGAGCAATGGTCTGCAAGCTCAGGTTTCCTATACCTGGTCAAAGTGCATGAGCAATTCTCCGGGTTACTTTGGCACCGGCTGGGGCAGCGTTGGCGCCACCAGTTCAGGCGGACAGCCGGGATGGGAAAATATCTATAATCCACGCTTGGACTGGGGACCGTGCTACTACGACCAAACCCACATCTTCACCAGCTACGTTACTTATGGTCTGCCATTTGGCCACGGCAAGCAGTTTGGCCACGACATGAACCCGGCACTGAATGCCGTGCTCGGGAACTGGGAGATTGGCGGAATTGTCACGCTGCATAGCGGAAACGCTCTGACTCTGAACAATTTTGGAGGTTGGGGCGTGGGTGGCAACTCCGACAACACCAACGGCGTCGGGCCCGAAACGCTGGCGAATCTGCCGGACTGTAACGGCCCAATCCATGTTTCAAAACAAACTGTATACGCGTCGAGCGGTCAGGCTGGGTATATTCAATGGATCCCCGACTCGATCACAGGCCCTGCTCAGCCGGCGGCGCCGAACACTTTTGGAACCTGCGGTGTTGGGAACCTTCGTGGTCCGGCCTACGCCAATGTGGATCTGAGTCTCCACAAAGGTATAACCTTCGGAGAAACCAGGAAGCTGGAATTCCGGTTCGAAGCGCTCAACGCCTTTAACCACCCGGTCTGGGATTTCTCCGGTGGACCCGCAGGCGGCTCGTTTGATCCGGGCACGTGGTCGATTGACTCCAACGGCGTGCCTCAAACCACCAACACGACCTTCGGTCGCATCACGGGGTCCCAGGGAGCAAGAGAACTACAACTCGCTCTAAAGTTCACCTTCTAACCCCGAACTGCCTTTGCTCAGGATGGCAGTCGGTCAGATGGCAGGCGCTTCGACGGGGCGCCTGCCCTTTCTTTTGCGGCCTGCGGGCTTAGGCTACGAGATTCGGACAGCTGTGATTTCGGAATATAATGAGCGCATGCGTGAGTCCTACCGGCGAGCTTGGTTTTCCTGCCTGATTCTCTTTGGCCTGCTCTTGTGTGCGACGCTTTCCGCAGGCCAGGCTGCCAAGAAGAGTACGGCGCCTGCCACGGGCGGAGAAGTGGAACGGGCCACAAGCTTGGCCGAGAGTGGACGTTGCGTGGAAGCGCTGCCGCTGCTCAGGCGGGCCATCCGGCAGACGGCAGATCGCGAACTCAAGAAGAAGATCGGGCTGGAAGGTTTGCACTGTGCCATGACGCACAGCAGTCCCTACGACTCGCTCGATTTTCTGGTGGTGCTCAGCCGCGAGTTCCCGCGCGATCCCGAAGTGCTCTACGCGTCCACGCATGCGTACTCCGACCTTTCGATGCGAGCCTCGCAGGACTTGGCCCGCGAAGCTCCATTCTCGTTCCAGGTTCACGAGCTGAATGCCGAGGCGCTGGAAATCCAGGGCAGATGGGATGAGGCGGCGGCGGAATACCACCGGATTCTGGATATCAACCCGATGCTTCCAAGCATCCACGCTCGGCTGGGCCGTGCGTTGCTCTCGAAGCCGCAGCCTTCGCCGGCGGACGTGGACCAGGCACGAAAGAGTTTTCAGGAGGAACTTGAGATTGACCCCCGGAACGCCACGGCGGAGTTCGTCCTGGGGCAACTGGCCGCAGATGCGAAGGATACGGCGACGGCGATCCTGCATTTTGAGAAGGCAACAAAGTTAGACACCAGCTTCATGGAGGCGTACCTCGGCCTGGGGACGGCGTTGAACTCGGCCAAGCAGTTCGCGGAAGCCATTCCGCCGCTTGAGACCTACGAGAAGATGGCACCCGACAGTCCGACCGGGCATTACCAATTGGCGGTCGCCTACGCCGGAGCAGGGCGCCGGGAAGACTCCAACCGCGAGGCCGCGCTGCAGCGGCAGACGTCGGCAGAACTGGAAACGGTCAAGCGCAAGGCCGCCATCGCTCAGGAGAAGCAGACTTCTACCGAGACGCAGCCAGCGGAGCCGAAGTAACGATGCGCTTTACCCCCGCGTCTGTTGGCAGGAGAGAGTTCCTGAGAGTTCTGGCGGGAACACTTGCCCTCCCCGCTTGGGCGCGGTTGGCAGCTGCCTCCGATTCTCCTCCTTATCCGTTTTCTGAAGTCCCAGCCTCCGCCAGCGGCATCACCTGGACCCACACCGCGGGCCTTTCCCCTGAAAAATACTTGCCCCAGTCCACCGGGGCCGGTTGCGCTTTCCTGGATTACGACAACGATGGATGGATGGACATCTATCTTGTTAACAGCGGGAAATGCGACATTTTCACGCCCACAAAGCCTCTGCGCAATGCGCTCTACCGGAACAATCGCGACGGCACCTTTACCGATGTTACGGAGAAGGCTGGCGTGGCCGGCGGCGGCTACGGCATGGGGGTCGCGGTCGGCGACTACAACGCCGACGGATTTCCCGACCTTTATGTGACCCAGTACGGGCGCAGCATTCTGTATCGCAACAACGGCGACGGCACGTTCACGGACGTGACCGAAAAGGCGGGCGTAGTGGCTCCGGGATGGGCGGCGAGCGCGGTATGGTTCGACTATGACAACGACGGACGCCTGGATCTTTTTGTCTGCCACTTCGTGGACTTCGACAAGTCAAAACATCACAACTGCGGCGCGCCGAGCATTCCTGCCATTAAGGGGCTGAACGAGTATTGCTATCCCCGGATCTATTCGCCGATGCCGAGCTGGCTCTTTCATAACAACGGCGACGGTACGTTTACCGATGTCAGCCAGAAGATGGGGATTGCGGAGAATCCGGGCAAATCGTGGGGCGTGGTGGCGACCGATATTAATAACGACGGGTGGATGGATCTGTTTGTGTCGAACGACACGGACGCCAACTTCCTCTTCATCAACCGCGCAGGGCGGCGTTTTGAAGAAGTTGGTTTCACATCGGGAGTGGGCTTCGGGGAGGGAGGGAAGGCGCGCTCGGGCATGGGCGTCGATTCCGCCGACGTCAACCAGGACGGTTGGATGGACCTGTTTGTGACCGACCTGAATCACGAGCTCGACGGCTTCTATCAGAATCGGCACGACGAGACCTTTGACGACATCGCTGCCCCTACGGGAATCGCGAACGCCTCCAAGCTGATGAGCGGCTGGGGAGTTAAATTCCTCGACTACGATAACGACGGGAACATCGACCTCATGATCGCCAATGGTCATCCCGACGATTTGATCGAAAAGATTTATGACAGCGTGACCTACCGCGAGCGAATCATGCTCTTTCATAACGACGGGAGCGGTCTGAAGAACGTGAGTCAGGAGAGCGGTCCCGCCTTTAACCATCTCATTTCGGCTCGCGGTTTAGCCCTGGGTGACTTCGATAATGACGGAGCCGTCGACGTGCTGATCTCTTGCAACGACGAAGCGCCGGTCCTCTTGCATAACAATGTTGGCAGCCAGAATCACTGGCTGGGGATCAAACTCGTGGGCAAGAAGGCGAACATCGACGCTGTCGGTGCGCGCGTTACCTACCAAGCCGGCGATCTGAAGCGCAGCCGAATGAAAGTGGGTGGCGGGAGCTATCTCTCATCACACGATCCGCGGATGGTGTTAGGGATTGGCAAGCAGACGAAGCTGGATTGGCTCGAAGTCAAATGGCCGCAACCCAGTACCTTGGTCGAACGCTTCACCGATCTTCCCATTGATCGTTACATCACGATCGTGGAGGGTGAGGGTAGGTGGAAGTGATGGCGGGCCTCTGCCTGCACGGGGCGGTTTTCTGATTGGAGAGGTGCGAGCCGCGCACTCGGATGGTATTCTTTTCCGGCAAACCTTCTGGGGCCGGGTGCGGGTGTTATGACCAAAGCGTTTTCAATCTTCGGAGCACGTTCCAGGCCTCAGCTCGGACCTTTCGAGCAGCAACTACTGCAGGCGCTTTGGTCGCATGGCAGTGCCACGATTCGCGAACTGCTTGAAGATGGCAAGATCCATCGGGCCTATACCACGGTGATGACGACGGTGGACCGTCTCTACAAGAAGGGGTTGCTCGACCGCGTCGCTGAAGGCAGGGCATTCCGCTATACCCCGCGCCACTCTCCCGAAGAGCTGCAACGGATCACAGCGTTGGAGAGCATCCAGCAATTGCTGGGATCGGGCGATGCTTCTTTGCTCCCTCTTTCGTATCTGGTGGAAGCCCTCAGCGCTCAGGACGCGCAACTGCTCGATGAGCTGCAACTTTTGGTCGAACGCAAACGCCGCGAGCTTCAAGGCCGGGAAAGCAAGGGCGGCGAAAACAAAGTCCGGGAGCAACGCTGATGTTTGCCCTGCGTGGAATCGCCGTCTCGCTCACTTTTTTTGTTTTGCTCTATGGCCTGCTATCGACGCTGGTGGCCGCCGCATGGCGATCGTTGAAGGCATTGCACGCTCCTGCGCGGAGCCTGGCCGCTTTGCTCTTTACGTTGCGGGTTCTCCCGATGGCGGGTTCCGTCGTTATTACGTTCGGTTTTGTCGTGCCGTCGTTTCAGTTGCTGGAACCGCGGTCGACTAATATCGATGAGGGCATCGGAATGATGCCACTTGCGCTTGGCCTTTGCGCGCTAGTCCTGATTGCCTGTGGTTGCTTTCGCGTGATCACTGCCCAGACCAGGACCTCGCGCGTGGTGGCCCGCTGGCTGGAGGGCGCGAATCCCTTGACTGCGGATGCTGGCGGGCAGACGGTCACGTTCCGCTCCAGACGCGACACTCCACCGCTCACTCTGGTGGGCTTCCGCAGGCCGAAGGTGCTGGTTTCAGAATCTACCGTCGCCCTTTTAAGCGATAACGAATTGCACATCGCGCTCAAGCATGAACTCGCACACATGCAGTCTCGCGACAATCTGAAGAAACTGGTCTTCCGTTTTTGTCCGTTTCCCGGGATGGCCAGGCTGGAAAGGGCTTGGGCGCATGCCGCAGAGTTGGCTGCCGATGATGCGGCGGTTTCCAATTTGAACGACGCCGTTGACCTGGCTGCAGCCCTGGTTAAACTGTCGCGTCTGGTTCCAGTCGAAGCCGCTCCAGTTTGTACTGTGGGCTTCGTGACCGGATCCATCAGCGCACGCGTTGCGCGCCTGCTTGCGTGGGACGAAGCCCGTAAAGCTCCCACGACGCGAATTCGACCGTGGTACGCTGCTGCACCGGTGCTGCTGATTCTATTGTGCATCTGCGCCACCTACGGCCCGGCTCTGACGCTGACTCACGAAGTTACAGAGTGGCTCGTGCGCTAGCTATTCTTGGCGACCTCTACAGTTATTCCTTTCGCCGCCCATTTTGATTCCACTATCGCTGGTAGTAATCAGTTGGTCCCCGGTAGTCTCTGGGAGCCAGGTTGCTTCGCCGCGCAGGCCATATTCCTGTAACTGGTCTTGATAGCGGCAATCACTTCGTACACCGGATGGTTTTCATGCCCGCTTTGTTCCCACTCTCCCAAGTACGCAGATGGCGTTCTGTAATCGGCGCAGTCATCCTTCTTCTGATAGTCGTTGCTGTTCCTTCGCTCACGCGGGCGCAGAATCCGAACGGAGCGCTTCGAGGAGAGGTTCAGGATGCGAGCGCCGCCCGGGTGGCAGGTGCTCGAGTCGTGGTGCAGTCCATGGGATCTTCCATTACCCGTGAGGCGGCGGCAAACGAGCGGGGAGAATTTCGTATCGAAGGCCTGCTCCCCGGTTCCTATCGCGTAACTGTGACCGCCAAAGGTTTTGCTCAGGCTACTGCCGATGTAGACGTTGCGGTCAGCCTGGTGCGCGACCTAGCCGTTACACTCAAACCGGAAAGCGGCCGCGAGACGGTGAACGTGCGCGGGAATTCCTCCTCGATCACCACCGAGTCGATTGATACGGCGAGTGCCGTGCATGGGGGCGTAGTCGGCAGCCGGGATCTGGAGACTCTTCCGCTCGCGGCCCGCAGCTTTGCCAACATCGCTTATCTTGTGCCTGGAACTGAGCCGGTCGAGCCTTCCGATCCGACCAAAGCGCGTATCACGGCCGTTTCCACCGGCGGAAGCTCCGGCTTGAACAACGAATTGTCTGTCGATGGCGGCGACAATTCCGACGACTTTATCGGCGGCTTCCTGCAAAATTTTTCGCCGGACGCAGTTCAGGAATTTGCGGTGCGCACGGCGAATGAAGATGCCGACACCGGCGGGACCACTGCCGGGTCCGTCGTGATCACCACCAAGCACGGCACCAACGATTGGCATGGCGACGCGGCTTTCTACGATCGCGCGGCATCGCTCAACGCCCGCTTCCCGATCGAGAATCCGGCGCCCAATCCCAAGCAGCCGTTCTCACGCCAGAATTACGCAGGCACTCTCGGCGGGCCGATTGCGAAAAACAAATTCTGGATCTTCGCTTCATTCGAGCATGTTCACGAAAATGCGAGCATCGCCTACAGCCCTGCCAGTACCGCGGAATTCGATGCGCTGGCGCGGTTAGCCTTGGGTGGACTGATCACTGGCATCCCTTACATAGCGGTCCCGCAAAACGTCGCAGTTCCCTTTCGTGACTACCTTAGTTCGCTCCGCTTTGACTGGGCGCAATCATCGAAGTCGCAGTGGTTCCTCCGCACCTCGCAGGACAGCTACCTTACCCGCAACGCCCTGGTGGCGCAGGCAACGCTGCCTTCCACCGGACTGACCACTCACAGCAATTATTCAAATACCGTGCTCAGCAATACCTACACCTTCAGTCCGAACTGGCTCGGCACCCTGGTCCTCGATGCCAGCTTGTTGCACCTGACGCAGACGCGCAACTCTGAATTGGGATTTGCTCTGGCATTTCCCTTCAGCGCGACGTCGCTGACCGTCTCCGGCTTCGAAACGTTCGGCGACAACCAGTTCGCCACTCCCATTACTTTGTTTCCGTCGCTGCGCAATCAGGATAAATACCAGGTGCGCTACGACCTAAGCCACATGGCGGGTAGTCATGCACTGAAGTTCGGGATCAACTTTATTCACGAACCGGTGCTGGGCGGGGCGTTTGCAGCTACCAACGAGCAACTCATCCAATATCCTCAGGACCCGAGCTTTTACGTTGCCAATGAGTCGCAGTTTTATTTTGTTCCTCCAAATCCGTCGGATCCGTGCGATCCGATGCCTGACCCAATTCTCAATCCCGGCATCAGTTGCAATTTCACTCCCGCCGGTGACGGCGGCTTCTCCCAAAACGTGCAGCGGCTCGGTCTCTATGCAGAGGATTCATGGCGGGTAACGCATCACTTAACCGTCAACTACGGCCTGCGGTATCAGACCACTTTCGGATTGTTCACCGCTTCCGGCCGCAGTCAAGCTGCGAACCCAGTTTTCGCGACGCTGCCGCTGGACGGCGTCCCCGCCGAGGTTCCGCATGACTACCGCAAACAGATCGCTCCTCGCCTCGGAATCGCCTATTCACCTGGGGGCAGCGAGAAGACCGTAATCCGCGCGGGATTCGGCATGTTCTACAATGACCTGGCACAAGGCGGATGGGCCACAGCCTTTCAAGCGGTCAACGGAGGAGCCCCGAGTAGCCCTCCGTCCTACATCGACGCAAACTACAAAACTCCCTATGCGATCCATGTCACCGGCGGCGTCCAACATGCTTTTAACGAGCACTGGACGGTCAGCGCCGACTATATACACGAGCAGGGCAACCACGGGTATAGAGGCTACGGGTTTGATGAATTCACTCTCTTCAAATCCGACAACCGCTCCAGCTACAACGCGTTAATGATCGTCGCCCAGGGTAACGTATCCCGCCGCTTCAATCTCATTGCTCACTACACGCTGTCGAGAGCCCAGACCTGGGGCTGCTTCCTGGGTGAGCTGTTCGACTACGTGAACGGTGTTTGCGATCCCCTCCACCCGTTTGCTGCCGGGGACTACGGCCCGTCGGGCGAAGACGTCACGCACCGCTTCGTGCTCGCGGGAACGCTTCACGTCCCGGGTGGTTTCGAACTGACGACGATCACGCAGGCGGAGAGCGCCCGGCCGATCACCTTGACCACGCCCGTGGGCACTCGAGCTGTCGTCAACGGCGTCGAGACTACGCTCGACCAGTTTCGCGGAACGCCCTTCATCCAGGCCGATCTGCGTGTAAGCCGGCCGATCAAGATCGGCGATCGCTTGCGGATTGACCCGTTCGCGGAGTTTTTCAATCTCTTCAACCGCAACAACCCCGGGGCGAACTACGTTACCGACATTTCTGCCCTGCCCGACCGCGTCGACGACTTGAGCAACGTCACCGGAATTTGCCCCAATACCAATCCCCAGTGCACCTCAGGGTTTATCCCGATCACCAATCCGCAAAAGCAACTGTTGTTCCCGTCGGGCGGCCTCGGAGACTTTTTCGGCCCCGGTACGACGGTTGGAATTCCATTCGCCGCGCAGCTCGGTGTGCGAATGACGTTCTGACACACGTCACTCGACTCTTCGAAATTGCCGGGCAGGTGTGTGTGCCAAGATCTCCCTTCGCGACTGGGGCGGGGTGGAGGGTTTAGGGGTCCTTCGACTCCGCAAAACGATCGCTTCGCGGATCGTTCTGCTGCGCTCAGGATGACAAATGGGAAATTGTTTTTCTCGCAATCGCCACTCGCGCGATCCCTTGCAAGTCGTTTCTGATCTCAACGGCGTCCCAACCTGCCAGCAAATCCCGCACTCGATTGCCAATCGTCCCGCTGATCTCGAACACGAGACATCCCCCCGGGAGTAGCGCTGAGCGCGCCTGAGGAATCAGCCGCTTGATTACCTCCACCCCGGTCAGCCCCGCAAACACTGCGTTCCGCGGCTCGAACTTGCGGACTTCGAGCTGCACCGAATCTTCTTCCGACTCCCCGACGTAGGGAGGATTCGAAACTATGAAGTCGAATGATGCGGGCGAGAATCCGTTGAGCAAATCGGCCTGGTGGAATTCGATTCGCGATGATAGTTCGTGCCGGGCTGCGTTGGCTTTCGCGACTTCCAGCGCTTCGGGAGAAATATCGGTGGCGTGGATTTCCGCCGTGGGAAACTCCTTGGCTAACGCGATCGCAATCGCTCCCGAGCCGGTGCCAACATCGACCAGGCGCACGGGCGGGGACGCCCGTCTCTCCACGATCTTGGGCTTCGCCAGTTCCAGAACCGCCTCCACTACATGCTCGGTCTCTGGGCGCGGAATCAGCACTGCCGGCGACACGATTAAATCCAGCCCCCAGAACTCCTGGTGCCCTGTGATGTATTGTGCGGGAACGCCGGTTGCGCGGCGCGCTAGAGCTTCGTCGTAGCGCTCGGTTTCGTCGGCGGTGAGCTGTCGCTCGGGATGCGCGTAGAGGTAGGCGCGGTCGCAGGCGAGGGTGAACATGATGAGGAGTTCGGCGTTCATGCGCGGAGAGGGGACTTGCGCGGACGTGAGCCGTTCGACTGCTGTGTTCAGAGCGTGGCGAAGTTGCACGAGTCTATTTCACCACGGAGATGCAGAGAAGCGGAGAAAACAAATGACGGACTCATGGGAGGTACACAAGTAGCCGAGCTTCGCTCGGCCTGGACGGGGCATAGCTCCGTCACCACACAAGCCTGTCCCACGAGCCTTACACTACGCTGGTAGCTTCCTGCTTCAGTTTCTCCGCCTGATAATAAGTGGTCAGCGCGTCGATTACCGGTTGCAGCTTGCCATCCATCACCTGCTCTAGCTGGTGAATGGTGAAGCCGATGCGATGATCGGTTAGACGGTTCTGGGGAAAATTGTAGGTCCGGATTTTCTCTGACCGGTCGCCCGACCCTACCATTTGTTTGCGTTCTTTGGCCAGCGCTTCCTGCTGCTTCTGCATTTCGACTTCGTAGAGCCGCGAGCGCAGCACACGCATACCCTTTTCGCGGTTCTTGATCTGCGATTTTTCGTCCTGGCAGCTCACCACCGTGTTCGTCGGAATGTGCGTGATCCGGACGGCTGAATAAGTCGTATTCACCGACTGCCCTCCCGGCCCCGAGGAACAAAAGGTATCGATGCGCAGATCTTTGGCTTCGATCTTGACATCGACCTCTTCGGCTTCCGGCAGCACGGCCACGGTGATGGCCGAGGTATGCACTCGTCCTTGCTGCTCGGTTGCGGGCACGCGCTGCACGCGATGGACGCCGCTCTCATACTTCAGGCGGGAATAGACGCGGTCGCCTTCAATCAGCGCGATCACTTCCTTCAGTCCGCCCACGCCCGACTCCGACGTGGAGAGTACTTCCACCTTCCACTTCTGGGTCTCGGCATAGCGGTTGTACATGCGGAAGACTTCCGCCACGAACAACGTGGCTTCATCGCCGCCCGTGCCGGCGCGAATTTCCAGCACCACGTTCTTCTCGTCGTTCGGATCTTTCGGCAGCAGCAGGACCTTGAGGTCTTCCTCAACCGTCACGATGCGCGCTTCGAGCTTTGCCAGTTCTTCTTCGGCGTAGGCCCGCATGTCGGCGTCCTTTTCGTCGACCAGCACGGCCCGGCTCTCTGCTATGCCCCGCTTCAGATCTTTGTACTCGCGATACTTCTCGACGATGGGCGTAATTTCGGCGTGGGCTCTGGCCGTCTTCTGGTATTTCGCCGAGTCGTTGGTGATGTCTGGAGACAGCAGTGCCTGCGTCAGTTCTTCGTAACGGATTTCGATTTGGTCTAAGCGTTCAAACATAATTGTGGGCGCCGCTATTCGTCGTTCGCTGTTCGTCGTTCGCAATTCGCTGCGGCCCTCAAAGGAGCACGTCTCCCCCGGACCGCTTGTATCAGGCCATTCAATCCCCGGCCAAGGTCGTCGGTGATGCGCGTGAGATTCGCAGCTTGTTCCCCCGTCAAATACTCTAAACCTCTTGCAATCACAATCTGCGTCTGAAGTTCAAGTAGCGAACCCCTCGCATGGAAAAGGAAACGTCCAAAATCTCCATCTGAACTGTGCCCCTTACCCTCGGCTATATTACTCGAAACAGAAACCGCAGCGCGCCGCATCTGCGATGTAAGACCGTATAGTTCGTGCTTTGGAAACTCCGCCGTTGCGCGATAGATCAACAGAGCTAGATCGACCGCCTCCTGCCAAATCCGCAAATCTCGATAAGAGAGGTTCGTCGCCATGTGCCGCCTCCATTGGCAGACTAGGCGAAGGTCGGCATTCGTAGCAGCGACGGATGAACAATGGTTTTGTGATATTTCCCAAGATCTAGAATGCTCTTATTGCGCCGCAGCGAAGAGCGAACGACGAATAGCGAACGACCGCTAGGCAATCACCAACTCGCCACCGTGCTGTTTTTCCAGTTTCATGGCTTCATCCAGCGCGACGATGGCGCACTCGACTTCGCTGTCATCCGGCGGCTGGGTGGTGATTCGTTGCAGCCACAGTCCTGGCGCCGTCATCATCGCAAACAGCGAGCCGCGATGCTTGGCGGCGAAGCGAATGATTTCGTAGGAAACGCCCGCAATCAGCGGCAGCAACGCGATTCGAATGGCGAATCGAGCCCAGAAGGTATGCACCGGAATTGCCATGTATACGATCATCGAGATGATCATGACCGTCATCAGGAAGCTGGTTCCACAGCGCGGATGGTAGGTCGAATATTTCTGTACCGCTGCGGTTTCGAGCGGATCGCCATTTTCGAACGCGAATACGGTCTTGTGCTCGGCCCCGTGGTACTCATAGACGCGGCGGATGTCTTTCCATAGCGAAACGCCCCACACAAAGAGCAGGAACATCGCGATCCGGATGAGCCCATCCACCAGGTTAAAGACGATCTGCTGCCCGAAAACCGGATCTACCTTCTTGAGTTCCGTCGTCGCCAGCAGCGGCAGATACTTGTACATGAAGATGAAAAAGGCGATGGAGAAGACAATATTCACTGCCGCCATCCAGCCGGTGATTTCCATCTTCTTGCCGTGATCGTCGGCTGGTATCTCGTCGAGCGCCGCATTGGCGGAAAACTTCAGCGCGCGGAAGCCGAGCGTCATGGCGTGCCCCAGCGTCATCACTCCGCGGACCACCGGCCAGCCCATCCACTTATGGTGCTCGGAAGGCCGTTCCAGCGGCTCGCTGTGAGTCACCATCTGGCCCGAGGGCTTGCGCACTGCGATGCCCCAGGCATGCGGGGAGCGCATCATCACACCCTCCAGCACCGCCTGTCCGCCGACGAGGGTTTCCTCTCCGCTTTCCAGAGCGGGTAGCAGCTGCACTGCCGCCAAAAAACGTAGGATTTGCGGCCAACGTCGCATAGGCATTGGATGAGGCTCAGGGAGGAACGGCTCCGACTTCAACCATCAGGATACCACAGAAGGCCGCAGCCGGCTCCAGGGACGTCGTGTAACTCACTGTGTTTCATGTAGATACGGGTGAGGACTGATGCCCTCAGTGGGTGTGGCCGCGATCGGCATGGTCGTGGTCGATGTGATCGTCTTCTTGCACCGCGATCACGCAACTGTGCGCCGTCTCGCACACCTCGTGCTCCAACTGGATGGTCGTATGGTGGATGCCAAACCCCTGCCCGAGTTTTTCGTTGATCTCGCGGAGAATGGTGTCGCTCTCGGAAGTTGCCATGTCCGCGATCTTGACGTGCGCCGAGAGGGCGTGATTTTCCGACCCGATGCTCCACAGGTGGAGATCGTGCACATCGCTGACTCCGGCGATCTTCCGCATCGCCGACTCCACCGCTTCCAGGCTGATGCCGCGCGGCGTGCCCTCCAGCAGAATATTCAGCGTCTCGCGCACGATCCCGATGCTTGACCACAGAATCAGCGCGCCGATTCCGAACGATAATGCCGCGTCGATCCAGTATTGTCCCGTCCAGAGGATGGCAAAGCCGCCCACAATTACGGCTGCGGTTGAGAGCGTGTCGCCCACTTCGTGCAGCAAGGCGCTGCGGACGTTTACATCCTTCCCCGAACGCCACAGCAGGAGCGCGATCGCGCCGTTCATTACCACGCCTGCTGCCGCCACCCAAATCATGACCCCGGCGCGGACATGCTCGGGATGCTGAATCCGCTGAAACGCCTCGTAGAAAATGAAAAACGATACAACCACCAGCGACAGCGAATTTACCAGCGCGGCCAGCACTCCAGCGCGCCGGTAGCCATAGGTCTTGGTGGCGCTCGGCGGGCGGCATTCCAGAAAAACCGCGACCAGCGACAGCAACAGAGCCAGAAAGTCAGAGAGGTTATGTCCCGCCTCGGAAAGCAGGGCCAGGGAGTGGGCGCGGACGCCGGCCACGACCAGCAGCCCGACATAAAGCACGGTGACGGCTAGGGAGAAGCGCAGCACCCGCCCTGTCCCATGAGAATGTCCGTCTGCACCATGCGCATGCATGTTCTAAGGATAGCGCAAGGGTGCCCGTGTGGGCTCGCGGTGGCGCAGACCCTCCGGTTCGCGCTATTCTTACCTCCCGAATCAGGAGGACAAAATGAAGAAGACTTTCGTGATCGCGGCCTTGCTGTTATTCGTCGCGTCGGCGATGGCACAGACAACGCCTGCACAAACAGCGCCGGCGCAAGTCAAGAACCCGGTCAGCAGCGCGCTCCGAGACATCCTGCCCGGCCGCCAGAAGAACACCATCGCCGCAGTTGAAGCCATGCCCGCAGACAAATTCAACTACAAACCTACCCCGGACCAGAACACATTCGGCCATCTCGTGGCCCACATGATTGAAGCGAATAACGCATTGTGCAGCAAGGCCACCGCTGTCGCCGCTCCCAAGGCCGAAGAAGCCAAAGAAACGGACGGCAAGGACAAGCTTGTCGCAGCGCTCAAAGCGTCTTTTGATTTCTGCTCCGACGCGCTGGCGAAAATGGACGACTCAAAACTAGGTGAGACTACGGAGGGCTTCGGCGGAAAACAAGTTACGCGCGCCTGGGCCAGCATGGTTCTCGCCAGCAGTTGGGCCGACCACTACGCCGAGGCTGCAATGTATCTGCGGCTCAACGGCGTGTTGCCGCCGACTGCGAAGAAGTAGCGTTCGATGGTTCGATTGACCGGTGGGACGGGCGTCTCGCCCGTCCTGTGCCGACAGGAAGGTTCCGAGGGCTCTGCCTCAATTAGCGCGGTCGATCTTCGACGAACGACTTTAGCCTGGCCAGTGCCTGGTCCCACTGCGCGGAGACGAAATCGAGGTATTCCTTGATCCCTTCGATCGGCTCGGGATCAAATTCGAACCGGCTCTCGCGACCTGTATGGACACTGCGCACCAGTCCCGCACTCTCCAACACTCGAAGATGCTTGGTGATCGCCTGCCGGGTCAGCCTGGAACCCTCGGTTAACCGAGAGATCGAATGAGGCTCTCCACCACAGAGCTTCGCCACCAGTGCCAGGCGCGTACCGTCGCCGAGCGCGGCAAATACCAATGCACGACGCTGTTTCGCGGCAATTCTGCTAAGGCGTTTGTGCGACATGTTTTTCGATGTTCTTCATCTGCTCTGTCCAGCCGCCGTCGTTCATCCGGAATGCTTCGAGGCGGCGGTCGCTGGGGATCTTGTCGAACCCGGACTCTGTGAGCAGAAGCAGAGTGCCGCTCGTGGTTTTCTCCAGCCTGAATTCGACGAGCGTGGGCGTTTCTTTCGAATAATCGGTTTTGGGATCCACGGCATAAGGATGCCATGTAAAAGAAAAGAGCCGTTCGGGCTCCATTTTCTGGACGACGGCCTCCCACTTAAGGTGCTCGTAGCCGGGATAGGTAATATGGCCACGCGAAACCTGACCCGGTGCGAATGGCGCATCCAGCTTCACGCGAAACCACTGGCCAAACTCACGGTAATCCGTCAGGGCGCGCCAGACGCGGGAAACCGGTGCCTTGAGCTCGATGCGCTTCTCGATACGGTCATTCATGCTATGCAACCTCTAGGTTGCATATTAATCTGAGCGAGAGAGGATCGCAACCCTAAGGTTGCATTTATCAGTTGGCCTCCGTGGCCTACCCTACCAGCTTCTCCAACTCCTCTTCCCCGATCACGGTGACCCCCAGCTCCCGAGCCTTGTCCAGCTTCGATCCGGCATCGCTACCCGCGACGACATAATCCGTCTTTTTGCTCACTGATCCGGAAACGCGGCCGCCAGCATCTTCGATCATCTTCCTCGCTTCGTCTCGCGTGTGGCGCGCGAGCGTGCCGGTCAACACAAACGTTTTTCCTGCCAGCTTTGTGCCTTTTTCTTTCTTTTGGCCGGTGAAGGTCAATCCGGCCTTGCGGAGATCGGTCACCAGCTTGCGATTATGGTCATCGCCGAAAAATTCCACGATGCTTTCGGCGATCCTTGGGCCTACTTCGTTTACTTCCTCAAGCTCCTCTGCACTCGCATTCATGATCGCGTCGAGCGAGCCGAAGTGTTCGGCAAGAAACTGCGCGGTCCGCTCGCCGACAAACCTTATTCCGAGGCCGTAAATCACACGCTCTAGAGGCAGCTTCTTCGAAGCCTCGATCTCTGCGAGCACATTCTCCGCCGACTTTTCGCCCATGCGTTCGAGTTGCAGCAGATCGTCTTTCGTCAGTTTGTAGAGATCGGCGACATTCTTTACCAGGCCGCGCTCGGCAAGCTGATTCACCAGCACCTCACCCAGGCCGTCGATATTCATTACGTGACGCGAGGCAAAATGCAGAAGCGTGCCCTGCAGTTTCGCCGGACAATTGGCATTCACGCAGCGATGGTCGGCTTCGCCCGGCGTGCGCACCACATTGCCGCCGCATACCGGACAGTGCTCGGGCATTTCGAATTGCTTGTGGCCGCGAGGATGGTCCTTATCTTCGACCACCTTCACAACTTTCGGAATGACATCGCCGCCGCGTTCCACCTCCACCCAGTCGCCGATCTTCACTCCCAGTCGCTCGATCTCATCCATGTTATGCAGCGTGGCGCGTGACACCGTCGTGCCGCCAATCGGAACTGGCTTGAGCCATGCCACGGGTGTCAGTTTGCCGGTGCGGCCGACGTTGGGGACGATGTCTTCGATCTGGGTCACCGCTCCGCGGGCCGCGAACTTGTACGCAATCGCCCAGCGCGGAGCCTTCCCGGTAAAGCCCAATTCCCGCTGCCATGACGTGCGGTCGACCTTGATGACGATGCCGTCAATCTCGTAAGGGAGTGATTCCCGCTTGGCCTCCCAGCTCTGAATGAATCTCCAGACCTCGCCCAGATTCTTGGCCAGCTTGCGGTTCGGATTCACCTTGAAGCCCGCCGTTTCGAGCGCATCCATCGCTTTCGATTGGCGGTCAAAAAACGTTTGCCCATCCTTCAACAGGAAGTAGGCAAAGTAATCCATGCGGCGCTGCGCGGTGATCGAAGGCTCTAGTTGCCGCACCGTTCCCGCCGTAAAGTTGCGCGGATTGGCAAAGGTCGCGAGCCCCTGGCGCTCGCGCTCTTCATTCAATTTGCGAAAAGCCGCAAGCGGCATGAGCATTTCGCCGCGAACCTCGAAGTCGGCGGGTATCCCGGCCTTCTTCAACTTGTCCTTTGCTACCACCAGAGGGATCGAGCGCACGGTGCGCACATTCAAGGTCACGTCTTCGCCAATGTTGCCATCGCCTCGCGTAATGCCGCGCTCCAGGCGGCCATCGCTATAGACGAGGGCCAGCGACATGCCATCCAGCTTCAACTCGCACATGTATTCGAGGTCGGTTCGCCCGCTCAGCTCATGCACGCGCCGTTCCCAATCGCGCAGCTCTTCTTCGCTGTAAGCGTTGTCGAGCGAAAGCATAGGAGACGAGTGCTTTGCCTTCACGAATCCCTCGCGCGGCTTGCCGCCTACGCGCTGCGTAGGCGAATCCGGCGTGATCAGCTTCGGATGCTCGGCTTCGAGCCGTTTGAGTTCGTTCATCAGCTTGTCGAAGTCGGCGTCGGAAATCTCCGGAGCGTCGAGCACGTAGTAGAGGTATTCGTGGTGCCGGATCTTCTCGCGCAGAGCTTCGATCTTCTTCTCGATGGCGGGACTGGACATAACTGGGAAATTATAGTGCGGGGCAGGGAGTTCTCAGCGTGTGGCGCGAGCTTGCAGCCAGGATTGCAGAATCAGAACGGCGGCCATGCGGTCGACGGCTTGCCCCCGCTTTTTGATGGAAAGATCGGTTTCGCGCAGCAGGCGGTTGGCTTGGGTTGAGGTCCAACGCTCGTCCCACAGATGGACGGTCAGGCCGAAGTGAGCGTGCAGATCGTCGGCAAAACGGCGCATCTTTTCCGATTGCGTTCCCTCCGCACCGCTTAAGCGCAAGGGCAGGCCGACCACAATTTCCCGGACTTCGTATTTTTCCAGCACCTGTGCCAGGGCTTCCAGATCGCGGCACTTGTTCTGGCGCTGGATGGTATCCAACCCCTGCGCGGTGATGCCCAGCGGGTCAGTGACGGCGACGCCAATTCTTTTCGAGCCGACATCGAGGGCGAGGATACGGTTGCGGCCGGGGATTGCGGGCGGATCCATCTAACTATTGTAGATGCAATCTGGTTTCCGCAATTCCGGTGGTGCAATTCTGGCGGAGGTAAGGCAGAATTGTTGGCCAGTCGGGAGAAGGGGTGAGCGAGAACACAGTATGGAGACCTCGGAAGCACGAAGCGGGCATCACTGGTCGCTGACGCTGCTGGGCATCGGCTTGATTGTCATGTTCGCGTACTACGGCGAATCGGTGCTGGCGGTGCTGTTCTTTGCCATTCTGCTGAGTTTTGTGCTCTCTCCAGTGGTGCAGGCGCTGGAGTATTTGCACGTTCCGAGAGCTCTGGCGGCGCTGATCAGTATGGTTGCACTGCTGGTGGCGATCTATGGCGTCACCTCTGCTTCTTACAATCAGGCCGTCATTTTCGCCGACAGTGTGCCGAAGTATTCGCAGAAGATCCGCTCCATCCTGCAGCCCTTCCGGCAGGGGGCGGAAAAGTTCGAGAGGACGGGCGAGGCGGTCAGCGCGCCGGAACCTTCAAACGTTGTGCGCGTGCAGCAGGTGACGAATTGGTCTGAGGTGCTAACCCGCGGCGCGGGCACTTTGACCGACATCCTGCTGGCGGCGGCGTTTGTTCCGTTTCTGGCCTACTTCTTGCTGACTTGGTGGAGCCATGCGCGTTCGGCCACCGTGATGCTGTTTCCCTTGCACCACCGGAACACGGCATACGTGACCCTGGGATTGATCGGGAAAATGCTGCAGAGTTTCATAGTAGGGAACCTGCTGATCGGCCTATTAATTTCAGGCGTGAGCGTGGCGGTTTTCTGGTTGCTGCACGTTCCGTTCTTTTATTTCGTCGGCTTTCTCAGCGGATTTTTGAGCCTGGTTCCGTACCTGGGGATCGTGCTGGCGATGGGTCCGCCGATCATGGTCGGGTTGGGACAACTGGAGGCCGGGGATCTGGCGATCGTGGTGCTTTGCGTCGTCGGACTGCATCTTTTCGCGCTGAATGTTCTCTATCCGAAGCTGCTGGGGCGCCGCCTGAGAATCAATCCGCTGGCTGTGACGATCGCGTTGTTATTCTGGGGAGCGATCTGGGGCGCAATCGGACTGGTGCTCGCCATTCCGATCACGGCCGCGATCAAGATTGTGTTTGACCACGTCGAGTCGATGAAGCCTTATGCGGATTGGCTGGGGGAATGAGGGGCGAGGCCGGAAGCTAGGGGACCATCCATGGTACCCAGTAAGCTTGGGCCAAAGCCAGAAGACCTAAAATTGCAGCCAGCAGGATGCTGTGCCAGAAAGTGGCCCGCAGGATCTTGCCTTCCTGGCCGATCAGGCCGACGGTCGTAACTCCAACCGCTATGTTCTGCGGTGAAATCATTTTCCCGGTGACCGCTCCGGAAGAATTGGTGGCAGCCAGCAGCACCGGGTTGAGATGGAGCTGATGAGCGGCTGCCACTTGCAGATTGCCGAACAGAACGTTGCTCGCCGTATCGCTGCCGCTGAGGAAACAAGCCATCCAGCCCAGATAGCTGCTCACCAAAGGAAAGGATGGGCCGACCCGAGCCACCGCTGCCCCCAGCGTGTAGGCCATCCCGGAATAGTTGTAGAGGTACGCCAGGCCGATAATCACCATGACGGTGAGGCCGGGAATCCGCAACTGGCGCAGCGTCTTCGTTCCAGACCTGAAAAAGACCTGGGCACGCACTCGAAAGCACAGCACGGTGAGCACGATGGCTGCGAGGACCGCAGTCCCGGGCCCAAGAGGCTGAAAGGAATAAAGAGCCGAGTACGGCTTCTGGTAGAGAGTAATCAGAACGCCGTTGTGCAGGCTGGGGATTGGAATTGTGACTTGGCCTTTCTGGAAGAGCTTCAGGTAGGACCACATAATCATTACGGCGGAAAGGATGGCCCACGGCAGCCAAGCCGCGAATGCCTGTCTTAAGGAGAGTGCGGCAGGCCTTGGATCGGGAACAGTAGCCGAACCATCCGGAGTCCAGATGTGAAGAAAAGCCGCCAGGGCAGCAATCGAAACTGAGGCGGCGATCACGTCCGTTACGTAAGGCCCCCACAGGTTTGAGACCAGGAACTGGGTCAGGGCGAAGGTGGCGCCGGCGACCAGGGCTGCCGGCCAGGTTCGTTTCAAGCCCCTGCCGCCAGCGACCACCCACACGAGGTAAGCCGGAAGGATGAAGGCGAGAAAGGGAGTCTGTCTCCCCACCATGGCGGAGAGCTTGGACAGGTCGAGCCCCGTGACTCCGGCCAGGGCAACGATAGGAGTGCCCAACGCGCCAAAGGCCACGGGGGCAGTGTTCGCAATCAGGGCGACAATGACTGCCTGGCGTGCTGCAAAACCGAGACCAACCAGCAGACAGGCGGTGACGGCGACAGGCGCTCCGAAGCCGGCGTTGCCTTCCAGGAGCGCTCCAAAGCAGAAAGCCACCAGAATTACCTGAATGCAGGCATCGCCCGAAGCGTGCTCCTCCATCCAGCGGCGAAGCAGTTCAAAGTTGCCCGTGTCTTGTGTCAGGTTATAGAGCCAGAGGCCTCCGAAGACAATCCACAGGATGGGCCAGATGGCGTAGACGAATCCATAGGCAGCGCTCCACAGCACGAGCGCCAGCGGCATGTGCCAGACGAGTATCGCCAGCAATCCGGCCGCGGCCAGACCCCATAGCGAGGCAAACATGCCACTCCTGCGGAGACCTCCCATCAAAAAAAGTATGAGGATCAGGGGAAGCGCAGCCACGAGTGCCGAGAATGCGACAGAGTGAAGTGGGTCAAGCGGCTGCGGCCAGATTACAGTAAGTGCCAAGGTCATTTCTTCGCTCTCGGAATGGCGCGGCGGCCAGTTTTAGGCAACGGCCCTTTTTCTGCGGTCGCATTGCCGGAGTGGGTTACAGGACGCTTTGGCCGCTCGTCCACCTGGAGCTGGAAAATGTCCGGTCGGGCATAATGGCCAACGACATCCAGGTCATACTTGCCGCGGATGATCTGTCCGCAGTCGATTTCGGCGGTCAGAATTACTTCATCTTCCATATTTGGCCCGGCGAGAAAATTGCCGAACGGATCGACGATACAGCTGCCGCCGCGGGTAACGACCGCTTCGGGATCTTTGCCGTAAACGGAATCGTAATCACTGGGAAAATCACGCCGCCGGTTGAATTGGTTGCAGGAAAGCACGAAGCACCGTCCCTCCACGGCGATGTGGCGCATGGAAGCGGTCCAGGAGTCCCGGCAATCGGCGGTGGGCGCACAATAAATCTCAATGCCCTTCGCATACATCGCCGCTCTCATCAACGGCAGGTAGTTCTCCCAGCAAATCACTGCGCCCAGCTTTCCCAGGGGAGTCTCGAACACCGGCAGGGTGGAACCATCGCCGAAACCCCATACCAGACGCTCCGACCCAGTTGGCATGATCTTCCGGTGCTTGCCTAGAAAGCTGCCGTTTGGAGCGAAGAACAACACGGAGCAGTAAAGAGTGCCGCCGTCCCGTTCGACGACACCGATGACAAGATAAATGCGGTTGCTGCGCGCAGTCCGGCCAAGCTCCTCGATTGCGGGACCGGGTACGTCCACACTGCTCTCCCAGTATCTGCGGAAGTCTTCGCGGCCTTTCTCCGACCGTGAACCAACCACCGCGCCAAAGTCGAGCCCCCTGGGGTATCCGGAGACGAAGGCCTCGGGGAAGAGCACCAACTGCGCACCCTGACGTGCTGCCTGGCGCGCCAGGGCGTGAACTTTTTCCAGGGTGTGCTTACGATTGAAGACAACGGGGGCGGCTTGGACAACCGCCACTTTGACACGCTGCGTGTCCGCTGCTGTCTTCTTCTCTTTGTCTTTCTCTGTGCGGGGTTCTCGCTTCATATTTCAAAGGACACCAAGACGGGGGCCTTTGGTTGCGGGCAATATACACCAACGGAAGTCCTTCTTGTGCTCGAACTTCCAGAAATATCCAGAGCGTTGGGCCACTGCTTGGGAGCGGATTGCTTCTGACCTCTAATGTCGCGCAATGTATTCTTCAGTCCCTGTACTCTGGCGACTTTGTGGCAATCTGAAAAGACCTCTACACTGGAATCTTGCGCACGCTGATCACGCTGTTTTTGGTTGCGGTTCTGGCCGTTGGCGGCTGGGTGGCGTTCCAGGTCTACACGCCAGTCCTGCCTCCTGCCAATACTTCTCTGCTTTTGCACACCGGATACTCGACGCGACACATTGCGGCAGAACTCAAAAAGGCTGGGGTGATCCGCAGCGAACTCGCCTTTCGGCTGTGGCACTCGACGCATCGAAAGCTGTCCCTGAAGGCGGGTGAGTACCTTTTCGAGCGGGAGGCAACGCTTCCGCAGGTCTATGACCGGATCGCCCACGGCGATATCTACTTCCACGAGGTCACCATTCCCGAGGGCTACACGATGTTCGACATCGCCAAGGCCATGGAGGACGCGGGCCTGGGGCGGGCGGACGATTTTGTGCGTGTGGCCGAAACCCAAACTCAGCTGATTTCGGATCTGGCGCCGGACGCCAAGTCGCTCGAGGGTTACCTGTTCCCCAACACCTACCAGTTCACGCGGACCGAGAGCCTGGAGGAGATGGCGGGGGTGATGGTGCATCAGTTCCGGCAGGTGGCGCAACAGATTGGGCTGAATTCCGACGTGGCCGGGGTCGTGACCATGGCATCGATCGTGGAGAAAGAGACGGCGGCTCCCGAGGAACGGCCGCGTGTGGCCAGCGTGTACTACAACCGGCTGGCGCGAAGGATGGCACTCGATGCCGATCCCAGTGTGATCTACGCCGAATTGCTGACGGGGACATATTCGGGAAGCCTGCATCATGCCGACTTGGCGGTAAATTCGCCGTATAACACGTATCGTTTCCCGGGACTGCCACCGGGGCCAATTGCGAATCCAGGGAAAGGCGCTCTGGAGGCGGCTATGCACCCTGACAGCACGAAATTTCTTTATTTTGTTAGCGATGGCAACGGGCATCACCGTTTCGCCCGCAGCCTTGAAGAGCACAATCGGAACGTGACTGCGTATCGCCGCGCACTCGGCCTGCGGTAAAACGCCGATCTCCGGACTGCCCAGCCCCTAAAGGGGCGCCTGGTTCTGGCGAACCTACGGTATCGCTAAAGCGATACCCTGATACGAAACTAAAGTCCTCGACAGCAGCCTTGAGCGATACCCTGATACGAAACCAAAGTCCTCGGCGGCAGCCTTTGAGCGAATGCCCTGATGCGGAACCGGAGTTCTTCCGGAGCCTGTGAAGGCATACCCTGACACGAACCCACACCTATACCCCAGGCTGCCAAGCGCTGAACCCTCCGGTGCCTTATACTAATCAGATACCCATGTGGCAAGAGTTTTCCCAGGTACTGGCATAGGAATGTATCGCCCTCATCTGCGCCTGTTATTGCTTTTACTGCTGTCGGCGGCCTCTTTTCCGCTGAGTGGGTGTCTGTTCCGGACACGTACCATCGAGCGACAGATCTCGGACCGGCCGCTGAAGGCCGCGACCCAGCAGGAACTGATCGAATACGTCAACGCGCAGGCCGCCAAAATTCAATCCATGCAGGCGACCGTGGATATTGACGCTTCGGCTGGAGACCCGAAGAACGGCCGAATCACCGATTACAAAGAGATTCGAGGCTACGTGCTGGCGCGCAAGCCGGCCATGCTCCGCATGAAGGGCCTGCTGCCGCTGGTGCGAAACACGGCCTTCGACATGGTGAGCAACGGGCAGGAATTCAAACTTTGGATCCCTCCGAAGAACAAGTTTGTGGTGGGCGTGAACGATGGCGACAACTACCAGCCTGACAAACGGCTGGAGAACATGCGGCCGCAATACATTTACGACGCGATGCTGATGCCGGAAGTTGGGCAGGACGAAATTGCCGTGCTCGAAAACGGATATGAAACCGTACTGGACGCCAAGAAGCATCGGGTCGACCAGCCAAATTACGCCTTGGCGATCATACGCAAGGGTCCCCAAGGCTGGTTTTTGTCGCGCAAGATCGAGTTCAGCCGAACCGACCTGCTGCCGCACCGGCAAAGGATCTACGACCTGCAGGGAAACGTTGCGACCGACGTCCACTACCAGGATTACAAGGATTACGCGGGGACTACCTTCCCGAGTACGATTGAGATTGAGCGGCCGCGGGAGAATTACGACATCACCCTGAGCATGGTCAAACTGGAAATCAATCGACCGCTAACCGACGACCAGTTTGGGCTGGAGCAGCCACCGGGAGCTGAGGTGGTGCACCTGGGTCCGTCCAACACCAGGGCGGAAGTGAAAACGCCGGATAGCCGAAGCAAGTAGTTCTCCGGAAAAAGCATGATGAATCGCATGATCGTCGGGAATCTGGTGCATCGGCCGGTGCGCTCGCTGATCAGCATTGTGGCGGTGGCGCTGGAAGTGGCGATGATTCTGCTGATTGTGGGATTTTCGCTGGGGATGCTGCAAGATTCACGCACGCGGACCGCAGGCATCGGAGCGGATGTAATCGTGCTGCCCCCGGGATCATCTTTCATTGCCGGGCTGACCGGCAGCCCGATGCCGATCAAGGTGGCCGGAGTTCTGGCCAAACTACCGCACGTGGAACGGGTCGCCCCGGTGATCACGCAGGTCTCAACCGCGGGAGCGCTGGAGATCATCGCCGGAATCGATCTGCCGAGTTACGAGGGCATGTCGGGCGGCTTCCATTATCTGAAGGGCGGTCCGTTTCAGGGCCCGAATGATGTGATTGTCGACGACCTGTTTGCCCAGTCCAAACACGCCAAGGTCGGGGACACGATTGAGATCCTCAATAACCCGTTCCACATATGCGGCATTGTCGAGCGCGGCAAGGGTGGACGGAAATTCCTTCCCCTGAGCACCTTGCAGGATTTGACCGGCGGCAAGGATAAGGCCTCGGTGATGTACCTGAAACTGGACGACCCCGCCAACGCGGATGCGGTGGTGGACGAGATCAAGCACGTGCCGGGGATGGAGCGCTATGTGGCCAGTTCGATGGCCACCTACCTTTCCATGATGACCCCAACTCACATTCCCGGCCTTTCAACCTTCATTGACGTGGTGATCGGTATTGCGGTGGTGATTGGGGTCCTGGTGATTTTTCAGGCGATGTATACGGCGGTGATGGAGCGGACGCGTGAGATCGGCATTCTGAAGTCGATGGGGGCGTCGAAGGCGTATATCGTGAACGTAGTGCTGCGGGAAACGGCGCTGCTGGCCTTGGGGGGCATCCTGCTGGGCATACTGGCGAGCGTGGCAGCACGGACCCTGATTCATAACCGGCTACCCCTCACGCCCATGGTTCTGGCCTTAGGATGGATTGCGCGAGCTACGCTGATCGCCCTGGCCAGCGCCATCGCCGGCGCGGTGTATCCGGCGTTCAAGGCGGCGCAGAAGGATCCCATCGACGCGCTGGCATACGAGTAGCGGCGCCGCTCCTCGATTTCGCTTTTGGTTCGCCCATAAACGAGGGGCTCTTTTGTGGCTAATAATTTCCCTCGCAAATCGGCGGAGAATGCACGATACTGCCCGTGAAACTGCGCCGTGCTATAATCGCGCGCCGTTGCGTGAAATGAGTTTCGCAGCTGGTTATCCTAATTCCCCGGCCCTGCTCGCGAATGCGTGCGGGTGACCGCAAATACGCAGGAGGAGATATGCGCTTCGATGATCCGACTCTCTACGGTCGGGATGATGAGACGGATGAGTTCAGTGACAGCGGCGCCTACGGCGAATCGCTGGAAGAAGATTTAGACGAAGAAGAAGAAGAGGAAGAAGAACCCACCCTGGTGGAGGAAGACGACGAACTGATCGTGCCTCTGGCGCCTGTGGCAGAACCCGCACCCGTAATTCCGTCGGGTGGGGGCGGCGCCCCGAGTGCGCCTCCGAAGAAGAAGGCACCAGCCAAGAAAGCTCCGGTCAAGAAGGCTCCCGCCAAGAAAAAAGCGGCCAAGAAAAAGGCGAAAAAACCGGCTGCCAAGAAAAAGGCCAAGCCGGCGAAGAAGGCCAAGAAAAAGAAAGCGGCGAAGAAGCCAGCCCGAAAAGCGGCAAAGAAGAAGGTTGCCCGCAAGAAAAAGCGCCGTTAGCGGTTCGCGCTATTCTCCAAAATGATGGCGGAAGTCCGGCTCCGTTTCCGGCTTCCGCCATCTCATTCCTGTTCGTCCAGCACGATCGCTTCCGCTTCAATTTCCACCAGCATTTCTGGAGAAACCAGGGCCGTGATCGCCATCATGGTGCTCGCGGGACGAATGTCGCGGAAGAACTCCCCGTGGGCCTTTCCGACTTTTTCCCAATCCGCAATGTTGGTGAGGAAGACGCGGGTGCGAACCACATCGTTCAGGGAGGCTCCGGCGCGCTGTAACGCGTGTTCAATGTTCTTGAGGGCCTGCACGGCCTGGGCGTGGGCATCTCCCACACCGACGATCTTGCCATCGGCTCCAGTTGCCGTTGTGCCGGCAACATGAATGTGTGCGCCGACACGAACTGCACGAGAGTAACCGACAATCGGCTCCCAGGGCGCTCCGCTTGCAATGTTGATCCGCTCCACTCTTGTTTCCGTTTCCTGGCTGCTTTCTGGATGAATAGATTCGCGGAACCGGCTCTTTGATCCCCGCAACATGGAAATTAGCAGCCGCCTGCTTCGGCTGCCAACAGATACCCGCGAAACACCGCGCCCCGCACGAACGTCTAACGACATAGTGGCTCAATGGTCACTTGCATTTGATCATCGATTCAAGGTATCTAATCCGCACGAGTTCTTGTTCCGATTGGAACAAGAGGGGACAAGGTTGGGGAAGGAAGTAGGGCCCATGGAAATTCCGGAGACGCATCCGCTGCAGCAGTTGTTTGTTGAACTGGTCGGCCGTCATTACGCCCAGGAGATTGGTATTCGCGATCCGCAAGTCGTAAGCTACGTCGCGCATGTGCTGTCGGAGTTTTGCGACGCCGAGCAGTTGTTAAAGATCCGGAGTGCGGCGGGAAAACCGTTGAACGACGTGGGTGAGATGCTGATCGAGTCGGACCCGATCTATGGTCCAGCGCCTTCGTTCGATCGCGAGCGCCAGGTCCGTAAACATATTGGCGACTTCACGCTGTTCTACGCCGGCATGTTTCCGGAGAGCATCAACCATTACCGCCTGCGCCGCCAGCGAGTCGAGAGCTTCGTGGATTGGGTGAAAGCCGGAAAAGAAAGCTATTACATCGTCTCGAAATTCGAGCACTTCGAATACGCCAGGGTGGCGCCGCTGTTCGCGCAACTCTCGCAGAGATTCGAGCAGTGCGTGTATGGATTGAACCTGGTGAAGAACGAGCTTGAGGTGATGCAACATCCGATTGCGCGGATGAGCAACGAACTCATTATGTAATTGCAGAGGTCAGAGGTCAGATTGCAGAGGTGAAACCCTCCCGTCGCGATTCTTGGATTCTACTTCTGCAATCTGACTTCTGACCTCTGACCTTTCACTAGCCGCCTGCCCGAAATTTCGAATTTCCCTTCCAACACAATCCTGATGGCTTCGCTGTAGGCGGTGTGTTCCTGCTCCAGAATTCGTGCCGCCAATGTGTGCTCGTCATCGGAGTCCAGCACGGGTACTGCTTTCTGCACGATGATGGCGCCGTGGTCGAGTTCCTCATCCACGAAATGCACGGTGCAGCCTGACACTCTCACACCGTAGGCGAAGGCCTGCTGCTGCGCTTCGAGTCCGGGAAACGACGGCAGCAAGGACGGATGGATGTTCAGAATCTTCCCCGGAAACTGCCGCACAAACCAGGGCGAGAGCAGGCGCATGTAACCGGCGAGGCAGACGAGATCGACTTTGTTATCGAGAAGCGCAGTCACAACTTCGCGGTCGTGCTCCTCGCGCGGTTTGCCTTTCGATGGAATGACGAGCGCGTTGAGTCCTCGCTTGCGAGCGGTCTCAAGGCCGGGGGCATCGGCGCGGTTTGAAATTACGACCGCGATGCGGGCATCGGGGATGCGGCCAGCCGCAAGGTTGTCGGCGATGGCCACAAAATTGGAACCGCGTCCAGAGAGTAGAATGCCGAGGTTCTTCATAGGACAACATTATTCACCACGGAGGCACGGAGAAGCGGAGAAAATCAAAAGCGAAGGATCTGCATTTTGCGGCGGACTGCAGATTCCTCGCTTCGATCGGGATGACAATCCGTAAAAAGGGGCAGCTAAGCGCCAAAGGCTGGGAGCTAGGAGCCAGAAGCCAGAAACCAGAAACCAGAAACCAGAAACCAGAAACCAGAAACCAGGATATGCTCCTAGCTGAACATCACCTTGCGGTCACCTTTGACGATGCGGCCTACGCTGTAAAACTTTTCTCCGGCGCGCTCCAGCAGCGTCTGCGCTTTCTTGAATTTCTTGGCCGGAACCACAATCAGCATGCCGAGTCCCATATTGAAGGTGCGGAGCATTTCTTCCTCAGCGACGTTGCCGAGTTTCTGGAGATGTTCAAAGATGGGCAGAACCGGCCAGGTCCCGAGCTCGATGACGGCCGACGTGCCTTTGGGGAGCACTCGGGGCAAGTTCTCGGTGATGCCGCCGCCCGTAATGTGCGCCAAGGCAGCGACACAATCGCCCGCAATCATCTTTCGAATGATCGACCAGTAGCTGCGATGGGTGCGCATGAGTTCGTTGCCGACCTTGTTCTTGATCTCGCTGACAAAGGTTTCGAGAGAATAGCCGGCGACTTCAAAGAGCAGCTTGCGAGCCAGCGAATATCCATTGGTGTGCAAGCCGTTGGAGGCTAAGCCGAGGACACAATCTCCCACCTGCACGTCTTTGCCGCTGATGATGCGGTCGCGCTCGACCACTCCGACAATGAATCCGGCAAGATCGTATTCGCCTTCGGGATAGAACCCCGGCATTTCGGCAGTCTCGCCGCCAATAAGGGCGCAGCCGTTATGTTTGCAGGCTTCGGCCAGGCCGCCAACAATTTTTTCGGCGACCTCCGGGTCCAGCGTTCCAGTAGCCAGATAGTCCATGAAAAACAAGGGCGCGGCACCCTGCACCGCGATATCGTTCACACAGTGATTCACCAGGTCGCCGCCGACGGTGTGGTGCATCTTCATGTCGAAGGCCACTTTTAACTTGGTGCCCACGCCATCCACGCTCGAAACCAGCACCGGATCCAGATACTTCTTGTCGACCGAGAATAACCCGCCGAATCCGCCAATCTCGCTCAGCACGCCCTTGGTAAAAGTCTTGTGGGCCAGATACTTGATGCGCTGCTTGGTGCGGTTACCACGATCGATGCTGACACCGGCATCGGCGTAGGTGATCGAGCCGTTTTGAGCGTTAGGGTTCTGGGCCACGTTTCTAGTCCGTCATTGCCAGGGTGGAAAAATCTGGTGCGCCACCGAGCCGGAGGAAGTATTTCAGCGCAACAAATTTTAGCACGTCTGGAGTTGATTCCGGCTTTTCCAATGACGGCCCACGAAGGCGCTATAATGCTGGTCCAATTCATTTCTTCCGGAGACAAGCATGAAGATTCTGATCGTTTTTCTTTTCGCCGTGCTGACGGTGCCGTTTGCGGCGGGGCAGCAAAACCAGGACGCGACACCCGAGAGCGCGACGCCAGCCGCGTCCAAGAAGGATAGAGGCAAGAAGGAACCAATGCCGGCAAACGCTGCGACTCCGGAAAAGCCCGCGGAAAGCGGCAAGGCCGTGGAACCGCCGAAAGCCGACTCCGGTGAAGCTACGGATAAGGACAAGGAAGAACACTACGATGTGGCGGAAGTCCCGCCCGTAGTCACGCATCACCAGGTCACGCTGAACGGCAAGACTCTCAGTTACACGGCGACGGCCGGAAGGCTCCCCATCAAGCGCGGGGACGGCAAGACGGAAGCCGAAATGTTTTTCGTCGCGTACACGCTCGACGGACAGGAGGCGGCAAAGCGTCCGCTGACGTTTGCGTTCAACGGCGGCCCTGGCTCCGCTTCGGTGTGGTTGCACATGGGCGCACTTGGGCCGAAGCGCGTGGTGCTGCAGCCGAACGGCTTCATGCCGGCAGCCCCTTATCGCCTGGAAGACAATCCCGACACGCTGCTCGATCGCAGCGACCTTGTCATGGTGGATGCCATGGCTACCGGTTACTCGCGGGCGGCGAGCGCCGAGCTTACCAAGAAATTTCTGGGCTTAAAAGGCGATGTACAAGGCTTCGGAGAATTCATCCGCCTCTACATCTCCCGCTACGATCGTTGGAGCTCGCCGCTGTTCCTGTTTGGCGAAAGTTACGGCACGACACGCGCCGCCGGTATCGCCGGGTACCTGGCCGATCACGGCATCGCGTTCAATGGAGTCACGCTGCTTTCGATGGCCGTGGATTTCCAGACGCTCGAATGGAACAAATCGAATGACATGCCCTATTTTCTGCTGGTGCCCACTTTCAACATGATCGCCGGGTACCATCACAAGCTCTCCGCCGATCTCACCCAGGATGTGGCGAAGACGCGTGAGGAAGTTTTGCGGTGGTCAACGAATGACTATGCGCTAGCAATGGGCAAGGGCGACGCTCTGACGCCGGAAGAGCACCGCAAGATTGTCGAGCAACTGTCGCGCTACATCGGGCTGCGTCCGGAAGTGATCGAGGCGCACGACCTGCGCATCGATGTTCCCACGTTCACCAAAGAGTTGCTGCTCGATCAGAAACTGGTTACCGGGCGCCTCGATGGCCGCTTCAGCAGCCCAAGTCCGGGCGGCGATGAGCGTTTCTACGATCCAACCGGCTCTGCCATTTTGCCGCCTTACACATCGGCGTTCAACAACTACCTGCGCACCGAACTCAATTACAAATCCGACATGCCCTACAGAGTATTCGCGTACGACCTGCCCGGCTTCCGCGAGTGGGACTGGGGCAACGCCGAGCAAGGCTTTCCCAGCACGGCAGGCGGGTTGCGGTCGGCCATGATCAAGAACCCATATATGAAAGTCCTGGTGATGGAGGGCTACTACGACCTGGCCACACCTTTCGCCGCTGCCAACTGGACCATGGATCACCTGAACCTGGACGGGCAGTTCCGCCAGAATATTTCGTACGCCACCTACAACGCAGGACACATGGTGTACATCGATCGTGCCGAACATAACAAGATGAAAAAAGATCTGGTCGACTTCATGGAGAAGTGCCTGGCGAAATGAGAAAAGTGTCAGATTTTAGGTCTTGGTCTCAGGTCTGAGGTTTCAGGAAAAGCACCCACGCCGATCCGCACCGGATATGCTCTAATGCTGAACGCATGCGCGCCGCCGCCATCTTCGGGTTGGGAACCTCGCCGGCAGACTTAAAGCCGTTTCAAGCCAGCACCCCAACCCAGTGGCTGGAGGGGCTGCCCATCTCCTCCGGCGATGCCGACGCCATTCTAATTTTTGGCGGGGACGGCACCATTCATCGCCACCTGCCGGCGCTGGTGCGGCTCCAACTTCCCACACTCATCGTCCCGGCAGGCAGCGGCAATGATTTTGCCCGCGCGCTGAAACTGCGCTCGACGCAAGACTCCTTGCGCGTCTGGCGCGAGTTTGAATCGGGGAAAATTCAACCGCGGGCCGTGGATCTCGGGGTGATCGTCCCATCCGCTGCGCCGGAGCGCACCCACTACTTCTGCTGCGTCGCCGGGTGCGGCTTGGATTCGGCTGCCGCTCGGCGCGCCAATCAGATGCCGCGCTGGCTGCGCGGGCACGGCGGCTATGCGCTGGCGCTATTGCCGTTGCTGCGTAAGCTTCCCGCTTATTCCATGCGGCTGATGGAGGTCAATGATGACGGTCGAGCAGAAGCTGAAAAGCCCACTTTGCTCGCCGCATTCGCCAACACGCAGTTCTATGGTGACGGCATGCGCATCGCGCCGCAGGCAGATTTCGCAGATGGCAAGCTCGACATATGCCGGATCGCGACGTTGAATCCCTTCAAACTGTTTTGCTTGTTTCCAACGGTGTATCTCGGACGTCACCTCTTGATGCGCGAAGTGGAGTACTCGCGAGCGGAACGAGTACAGGTGCAGACTGAGACTCCGATCGAGATCTATGCTGACGGAGAGTTTGTGTGCGAAACACCCGCCGAGATTTCGGTGGCTGCGGGGGCACTGCGCGTGATTTATCCGGCATTTTGAAATTGTCATCCCGAGTGAAGCGAGGGATCTGCATCTTGCGGCGAACTGCAGATCCCTCGCTTCGCTCGGGATGACAAAGTCTTTTGAATTGATTTGAAGAGCGAGGTCCCAACCTCGACGGCACGTTCTAATGCATTCGCCCGTAGCGCGCATCGAGCGCGAGATTCAGTTCGAGTACGTTTACGCGCGGCTCGCCCAGGAATCCCCATTGCCGGTTCTCAGAGTGCTCCTGTACCAGGCGCACGACCTCGGCTTCCGGAATCTTGCGTTCCGCAGCGACGCGCCGAATCTGGAAGCCGGCCGCTGCCGGCGTGATATCCGGATCGAGTCCCGAACCCGATGTCGTTACCAGGTCGACCGGAATAGAGACGCCGGGATTCTCGGCTTGCAACTTGGCGACGTCTCCGTTGACGCGAGTTATCAACTGCGCGTTGGTCGGGCCCAAATTCGAACCGGTGGAAGCGGTGGCGTCGTAACCCGCGGCACCCGCGGCCGATGGCCGCGAATGAAAGTAGCCCGGCCCCGAGAAGGGCTGCCCGATCAGGCGCGAGCCGACTACCACGCCGTCCTTCCCCGTGATCAGCCCGCCGTTTGCCTGTTTGGGAAAGATCAGCTGCGCCAGTCCGGTAACCAGCAGGGGATACAGAATTCCCAGCAGAACCGTCGTCGCAATCGTCATGAGTACTGCTGTAGTCAGATTTTTCTTCATAAAGTCTTCTCCAAGCCGCGGTAGCTATTCACTGACCACTATCGAGTGCTACTAAATCAGCTTGATTCCGGTGATGAGCATGTCAATCGCCTTGATGCCGATGAACGGAACTACCAGCCCGCCAAATCCATACACCAGCAGGTTCTGCCGCAGCAAAGATTCGGCGCTCATTGCTTTGTAGGCGACCCCGCGCAGTGCCAGCGGAATCAGGGCGACGATGATGAGCGCGTTAAAAATAACGGCGGAAAGTACTGCCGACTGCGGCGTCTGCAGCCGCATGATATTCAGCGCGTTCAGGACGGGGAATGTACCGGCAAACATCGCCGGGATGATTGCAAAATACTTGGCCACGTCGTTCGCAATCGAGAAGGTGGTGAGCGCTCCGCGCGTCATCAGCAACTGTTTGCCGATGGCCACCACCTCGATGAGCTTGGTGGGATTCGAATCGAGGTCCACCATGTTTCCGGCCTCTTTCGCCGCTTGCGTGCCGGTATTCATGGCCACGCCCACGTCAGCCTGAGCCAGTGCCGGAGCGTCGTTGGTGCCGTCGCCGGTCATAGCAACGAGCTTTCCGTCGGCCTGCTCGCGGCGAATCAGATCCATCTTTTCTTTCGGAGTCGCCTCCGCCAGAAAATCGTCCACGCCCGCCTCGCGCGCGATCGCCGCTGCCGTCAGCGGATTGTCGCCGGTGATCATTACAGTCTTGATCCCCATGGCGCGCAGTTGATTGAAGCGCTCGCGCATCCCGCCTTTGACGATGTCCTTCAGATAGATCACGCCGAGAGCGCGCTGATTCTCCGCCACCACCAGCGGAGTTCCTCCGGAGCGCGAGATCTGTTCCACGCTGGCTTGAATCTCGCGCGGCAGCGAGGTGCCAAACTGCTGCAGGTATTTGGTGATGGCGTCGACCGCTCCTTTGCGAATCTCGCGGCCGTCGAGGTTCACGCCCGACATGCGGGTTTGCGCGCTGAAGGGGACGAAAACAGCTTCGTGCGACGCCAGTTCGCGGCCGCGCAGCGCGTACTTCTCTTTCGCCAGCACAACAATCGACCGGCCTTCGGGGGTTTCGTCGGCTAGCGAAGAAAGTTGAGCGGCATCGGCCATTTCGGCGGTAGTAATGCCCGGCGCCGGAATGAACTCCGCTGCCTGACGGTTGCCGAGCGTGATTGTTCCCGTCTTATCGAGCAGCAAGGTGTTTACATCCCCGGCGGCTTCCACGGCGCGGCCGGACATCGCCAGTACGTTGTGTTGGACCAGACGGTCCATGCCGGCAATGCCGATCGCGGAAAGCAGGCCGCCGATGGTGGTCGGAATCAGGCAGACCAAAAGAGAGACGAGCACGAATACCGTCTGCGGCGATCCCGAGTAGATCGCGAAGGGCTGCAGCGTAACCACGGCCAGCAGGAAGATGATGGTCAGGCCCGCCAGCAAAATGTTGAGCGCGATCTCGTTCGGAGTCTTCTGCCGCTCCGCGCCTTCCACCAACGCAATCATTCTGTCGAGGAAGGTTTCGCCCGGATTCGAGGTGATCCGGACTTTGATTATGTCGGATAGGACGCGCGTACCGCCGGTGACCGCCGACCGGTCGCCTCCGGCTTCGCGGATTACGGGCGCGGATTCTCCAGTAATCGCGGATTCGTCCACGGAGGCAACGCCTTCGATGACTTCGCCATCACCCGGAACGAGTTCGCCAGCGACCACCATCACGACGTCACCGGAACGAAGCTTCGCGCTCGGCACCGTCTCGGTCGTCCCATTTGCGAGCAAACGCTTGGCTACGGTTTCAGACCGGGCTTTGCGCAGCGTGTCGGCTTGCGCTTTGCCGCGTCCTTCGGCCATGGCCTCCGCAAAATTCGCAAACAGCACCGTGAACCACAGCCACAGAGTGATCTGCAGATTGAAGGCGAAACTCTGCTTCCCGCCGAATAAGAGGATGGTGGTCACCACACTGCCAACCTCGACCACGAACATGACCGGATTCTTCATCATGGTGCGGGGATCGAGTTTGACCACGGCATCGACCAGCGCCCGCCGGATGATTTTTGCGTCCCACAAACTTTTGCTTTTCTTTTCTGCCATCTTCCGCCTCAGAAAGTTTTCCCTGCCATCATCAGCAGGTGTTCAAGTACGGGCCCCAGACTAAGAGCCGGGAAAAATGTGAGCGCTCCCACGATCAAAATCACTGACACCAGCAGTACGGTAAACAGGGGCGTGGTCACTGGGAACGTGCCGGCCGAAGCAGGCACCGTTTTTTTCTTTGCCAGGTTGCCTGCAATCGCCAGCATGGGGATGATCATGAGGAACCGCCCTACCAGCATCGTCATCGCGCCCGCGGTGTTGTACCAGAGCGTGTTTCCGTTTAGCCCGCTGAACGCGGAACCGTTGTTCCCGGCCGACGACGTGAACAGGTAGAGAATCTGGGTCAGACCGTGCGGGCCCGCATTGCTGATGCTTGAGGTGCCAAATCCCTCGACCGATGAGATGCCTGTAAGTGCCAGAATGATCAGCGGGAAAACCAGCGTGACCAGCATCGCCATCTTCACGTCGTAGGCTTCAATCTTCTTGCCCAGATATTCCGGGGTTCGCCCGACCATAAGCCCAGCGATGAACACCGCCAGCACTACGTAGATCAGGATGCCGTAGAGGCCCGCGCCCACTCCTCCGAAAACGGTCTCGCTGAGCATGATGTTGACCAGCGGCACCATTCCGCCCAGCGGAGTAAACGAATCGTGTTGGCCGTTGATGGCGCCACAGCTCGCATCGGTGGTGACGGTGGCAAACAGCGCGGAATTGGCGATGCCAAAGCGGACTTCCTTACCTTCCATATTGCCGCCCGGTTGCTGCGCGGTGGCGCGCTGGTCAACTCCATGCAGCAGAGGATTGCCTTTGGACTCGGCCCAGTACGCCGCCGTAACACCACACAGAAACAGAATCGCCATCGCCGCCCAGACCGCCCAGCCATGACGCGGTGACCCGGTCATCCGGCCCAACGTATAAGTGAGACCCGCCGGGATCGCGAAGATGGAAAGCATCTGCAGAAGGTTGCTGAATGGTGTGGGGTTCTCAAAGGGATGCGCGCTGTTGGCGCCGAAAAACCCGCCACCGTTCGTGCCCAGCATCTTGATCGCCTCTTGAGAAGCAACCGGGCCTTGCGCGATGGTCTGGTCGGTCACGGTGTCCATCACTGCTTTGCCATCAGGCCCGACCATTGGTTTACCGTCCGGCCCGTTCGTCTGGACTTGTTGCGGCTCGACCAGCTTCGCCGTGTCATACGGCTTAAGGTTCTGCACGGCTCCCTGCGAAACCAGGGCTAAGGCATAGACGATGCAGATGGGCAGCAGTACCCACAGGGTGGAACGGGTCATGTCAACCCAGAAATTGCCGATGGTGTCTTTTTCCTTGCGCGCAATGCCGCGAACGAATGCGATCGCCAGCGCGATCCCGACGGCCGCCGACGCGAAATTGTGGTAGGCCAGCCCAGCCATTTGGGTGAGATAGCTCATGGTGGACTCGCCCGAATAGTTCTGCCAGTTTGTGTTGGTGGTGAAAGACGCGGCGGTGTTAAAAGCCAGCGCCTGAGCGACGGCTCCGAACTTTTGCGGATTCCACGGCAGGAACTGCTGCACCCGCTCGATCAGATAAAGCAGCAGCATGGAGGCGCCGCTGAACAGCAGCATGGCGAAAGCGTATTCCGTCCAGCGCATTTCGTGCTCTTCATCGACGCCGGTCACACGATAAAGCAACCGCTCGATCGGGCGGACCACGGGGTCAAAGAAAGTGCGTTCACGGCTAAACACTTTTGCCATGTACGCGCCGAGCGGCTTAGTGATCGCCAGAATCAGAGCTAGAAATACGCCGATCTGTATCCAGCCATTGGTAGTCATTTCAGAATTTCTCCGGTCTCAGCAAAGCGTAGAGCAGGTAGACCATCAAACCTGCACTTACAATCAGCATGATGATCGATTCAGCATTCATAGGTTGTCCTCAACGAATTCGATCGCAGAATTGCACATAACCGAGCGACAGCACGAAGAACGCTATCGTGACTACGACAAAGATCAGGTCCTGCATGGAACCTCCTTCAACAGACGATCAAGCACGCACTAACTTTTGCTCACGATTAAAACTTGACCAGCACGGCTGAGTTCAGCCGGTCCTCATCCGGGCGGAACCCCGGCGTCTTACCGAAGGCAAGCCGTTGGGCTTGTGCTCAAGCCAAATTAGACAGGTCTCTCCATAAAAGTGCGCTAAGCGGTTCGTAAAGAAGTCATAAAGATGATACGGGCTGCCGGGCATCTCGTGGGCACTGCGGTCTCCCCGGTTTTCGTTGTGTGCGCGGGTCCGGCCCACTACACTTGAACCCGATAGAGCCATGAGAAAAAGCCTACCGCTGGTGCTTCGCCACGCCATGTATAACCTGCGTGGCGGCTTTTTGATTCGCCCGCTCACGATCGCGCTGACGCTGGGTTGCGCGGGCGCATTCCTGTCGTGGTTGGAAGAAGCGTTTCCGGTTACCAGCGCCTGGGTGCCCACAGTCCTGTTCCCCTCGCACGCCGATCCGCAAGTCGCCCAAGTCATTCTGGCGGGCATCGCCGCTTCCATCATGACAGTGGTGTCGATCGTGTTCGCCATCCTGTTGATGACGCTCACTCTGGCCTCGATGCAGTTCTCCCCGCGCATCATTGTCAGCTTTTCCAGGGACCGCGTGACGCAATGGACGCTGGGGATCTTCCTGGGCACTTTCTTGTATTGCATGGCGGCGCTTCCGGCGGCGCGCTCGCTTCCTCACGCCTTCGCGCCTGTAGCCACCGTCCTGGGCGCGATGGTACTGGCGCTGGTCTGCGTCGGCTTGCTGCTCTTTTTCATTCATCACATCTCACAGGCCATCAGCGTCAATCACATCGTCGACAGAATCGCGGCAGAAACGGAAGCCATGATCGATGAGATTATGCCCTGGCCACATCTGCTAGACCACCTTAATAACGCCGAACCGCTTCGGCCCAACCCGAGCGAAGTTGCCGTCTTGAGCCATGATTCCGGCTACATCCGCTTCGTCGACACGCGGCGCCTGGTCGCCCTGGCGAAGCACTATCACGTTACGATCCGCGTTCTGCGCCGGGTCGGCCACTTTGTTCCGGCGGGAATCCCGCTAGTGATGGTCTCCAAGGGTAACCGTCTGCCCCCCGAAGGGCCCGCCGAGTTGCTGGCCGCATTCGACTTCGGGCCGACCCGAACGCTACAGCAGGACGTGGAGTTTGGCGTGCTGCAGATTGTCGATGTGGCGTTGAAAGCGATTTCACCCGCCGTCAACGACCCAACCACAGCCATCAACTGCGTCGATCAGTTGAGCCGCATCATGATACGCTTCGCATCCCGAGAGCCACCGGAGGACCTGCTCTACGATCCGCCGGGCATCGTTCGCGCCAGCATCGGATCGATTCACTTCGAGCGTCTATTGGAGGCAGCCTTTGAGCAGATCCGCATGTATTCGAAGGCGGATGTGGCCGTCAGCTTGCGGTTGCTGCGCGCCCTAGGAGACATCGCTGCCTCCACGCCCGATCCGGAGTTTCGCCGGATACTCGTCGACCGCGGAATACGGACCGTGGCAGGCTGCGCCGAAAAGCTCGGCGAAGAAGAGCTGAGCGAGTTGCGCGCTCGCCAGGCCGCGCTGGAGAGGTTCACGGCGGTCTCGCAGCCCTAAATTAGAGAGTAGAACACGTGGTGGGGGCGTGACACGGCTACCTGATTCGAACCGGCATGGCAAGAATCAGGACTTGCGCACAGCCCCCTCCAAATGCGAACTCGCTGTCTGCCGCGATCAGAACTTAACCAGAATGGCGAAGTCGACGAACGACTCGTCCTTGCGCAGATCGGGGAACCACACGCTGCTGCCTTGTGCTCCGCACGCCGTTTGCGCAGCGCTCAGGGTCAATGCCCCGGACGTGTTCCCGTCGTTGCAAGCAAAGAATTGCGGATATCCGTTATTGGTATAAGGTACTCCGCCTGAGCCCGGCGGCGTAATTCCGCCGCGACCCGTCCAATACGGCACGCTGGCGTGGCGATAGTCGTACTCCCAGCGGAAGGTGATCCACTGCTTGGGCATGTAATCGAAGGTGATCGAAGAATCCCAGGCCTTGAATGGGTCCCCGGGATTCCCAGTAAAGTACGGTGCGTTGATCGCCGCGGAGGGGGCGGTTTCACCATTGATGGGCGGGAGCAGGACCAGATAGCGCCCTGGATTGTTGATTTTTCCGCCGCCAATGGTTAATCCATACGTATCCTTCTTGAACCACGCGCGGTTGTAAAGCATGAGGCCGATAAAGCTTTGCTTGGGCCCACCCGAAGTATTGCCGTGGCAACTCACCCCGCCGCCAAACTCGCAACCCATATCGCCGGTGAAGGTGAAGGCCATCTTATCGAGACGGTTTCCGGGCTTGTCAAAATACTTGATCTCGATACTGTCGTCGGTGTGTATGCGGGCGCGCTTCGGTATGTACAGGTCGTCGTGGCCGAGGCCGTAATTGTTGGAGATGATGTTCACCCAGGACCTTGGGGTCCACTTGATCTGTCCACCCAGCCCCTTCCTTGAGTTAGCAGAGGCGTACGATTGCCATCCATTAATGATCCACGGTTCGATTTTCAAGTGGGGCGTGGGGAAAATCTGTATCCGCAAACCCTCGAAAAACCAAGGCGTGTTGGAGGAAACGTACGACGGTTGGTAGGCCCAGTTATCGTAGTTGTAGTAACTGAACAGACCGACGTACGACATGAAGATTCCGGCGTCAATGTTGATCCCATCGAGTGCGTTAATGTGATAACCGCCGTAGGCTTCCGACAAGTAACGGTGCGCATCGTTGACCGTCCATTGCCCCTTGGCGTAGCTGGGGTCATTGCGCACCGTCGCCGTGGAATACATGCCAAACTGGGTCATAAATCGGGCGCGGACGTTGTCGTAGTGGAAGTCGCCGCCGACGCCGAGCTGCTCCAACTGGATCTCGTTGGCGCGAAACATTTCGCTCGACCCGCCGATCGAATTGTCGACTGGATTGTTGAAATCGTAGTTGTAGGTAATATCGGCCCGGATCTCCGAGGTAAAGAATTTAGAGTCATACGCCGTATCTTTGTTGCGCGGGTTGCCGTTGAGCCAGGTCCAGTCCCAATCCGAGAAAGGCGCGATCTTCTCTTTTTTCGTGGAGGTGGTGGCCGGCGGCGTGGTCTCGGCACCGCTCTGCAGTTGAGTGGGAGAGGGCTGTACGAGCGACGCCAGCCGGGTTTCAGGAACATTCGGCCCTTTGGATACTGCTTCACTTCCTTCCGCCGCGGATAGCTGGCCCTGCTGCCCGTCCCGCTTTTGCAGTTGGGCTTCGAGCTGGGCGATCCGTTTCTTCATGGCATCGAGCTCTTGCATGACCTCTTGCTGTGTCGGCTGACTCGTGGCGCTGGCCGCTACATCGTTGCCTGCCGGGCGATCATTTTGTTGGCCTTGGAGCGGTAGCGATAGTACCGCTGTGAATACGGCGATGAAGGCCGCCCATTTGCCAGTTGTTCCAGCACGCTTGCGCACGTTCTTGACATTTCTAGTCATAATCACTCGCTCTCCACGTTGTTTCAGCTGAATTGGATTTTGCGAAACGAACTCTTACCCGTCGCGGCGAAAGCTCTTCCCCTCTTTCAAAAGAGCGCCAAGAAACCACAGCATGAAAACCACGGCACCTGCGCACAATCCGAGGACCAGTTTCACAGTGACCGTCCGGGCGCAATTGTCAGGAAGACGCCGCAGCCATCATTTGACGACCGCGGGCGTAAGGTTTGGCTAAACGGTGCGTAAAGATTTCGTAAAGAAAACCGGCCTGAAAACAGCCGGGAACCCTAGCATCCCCAATTCGCTTCGCCAGGTTTGGCGAAGTACCGGCGATCGACTGGGGTTGGCTTGGCGGTTGCCCCCAGTTCCAGCAGCGCCAGGTGCGCTGCCGCGACCATCAGTTTACGTTCATTCTGCGGCATCTGCTCCCAGGACTGCGGGGCGCCTTCCTGGTGCAGGGCCTGGAAGTCCTCAAACAGAGCTCCCTGGTAATGGTGGAACAACTTTGCAAGTTCTTCTGCAGATACTTCCTGAATCGACATACCCCTTTGCCTTTCTGAAGAATTACCGGTTTGCATCCAAACCTTCTCGTTCCGTGCAATGCTCAATACGATTGGATAATGAACCTCATAAGGATTGAATAAATGTTCCGTAGAATGTTCGTAAAATCGCGGGGGAAAGGAGGTGAGTGGGAGTGTGGCCGTGCGGGAACGACTGGCTCTATCCCGCCGGTTCGAAGCGGTAACCTACCCAAGGCTCGGTGACGATGTAGCGCGGCGAGGATGCTTCCGGCTCCAGTTTCTTGCGCAACTGGCCGACAAACACCCGCAGATACTCCACTTGTTCGGTGCTCTGTCCGCCCCAGATTGCTCCCAGCAAGGTTCGGTGCGTCGTCACTTTGCCGGGATGGCGCGCCAGATAGGTCAGCAGATCAAATTCCTTGGGAGTAAGGTGGACTTCCCGGCGGCGAACCGTGACTTTGTGCGCCGCCAGGTCGATCCGGAAATCGCCAATCTCGATCAGCGGCGACTGTTCGTTCGCGTTGGCCGGGACGCGGCGCAGATTGGCGCGCACCCGCGCCAGCAATTCCTCGATTCCGAAGGGCTTGGTGACGTAATCGTCGGCGCCCGCATCGAGGGCCTTGACCTTGGTTCGCTCCTCACCCCGCACCGAGAGCACGATGATCGGAATTTTCGTCTTCGTCCGCAACTGCCGGCACAACTCCAGGCCGTCCATGTTGGGCATTGCCAGGTCGGTGATGACCAGATCCGGCGACCAGTCTTTCATGATCTCCAGTGCCGTCTCGCCGTCGTTGGCAACTCGAATGTCATATCCGTGACTGGAAAGGGAAGTCCGCAGCACCCGCGTGATCTGGGGTTCGTCGTCCACGACGAGAATGTGTTTATGCTCCAACGTTTATGCTCCAAGACGCTGCATCAGCCGGGTTCTTGCGTCACGATGTGGACATCCACCGCCGGGGCGTCGCGCAAAAACTGATGGATTGCCGAAAGATAGAAATATCGCTTCCAGCCGCGTGTGGCGGAACGTCCAAAGACAACTTGCGTGATGTGGTTCTGGTTGACGAATTCCGCGACCGCCTCAGCCACGCTCTTTCCCTTCAGCCGCACCACCGCTGCCCCAACGTTTTCCGCGAAGCGCAGGTTCGCCGCCAAGGTTCGCTGATTCGCTTCGCTCGTGTCCTGCCCGAGATCGGTATAGGCGACAAAGAGATCGGCATTCATGGCCTGGGCCATGCGCGCCCCGCGGGCGATCAGATACTGCGCAGCCGGGTTCGAACTGATGCATACCGCGATGCGTTCACGGATCGCAACCGGCGCCCGATCGTCCGCTTGCTCTCCGCGATGTTGTTCCAGGCTCAGATCGACCTGTTGGGCGACCTGACGCAATGCCAGCTCGCGCAGAGCGATCAGGTTGGTCTCGCGGAAGAAATTTTCGAGTGCCCGCCCCACGCGTTCCTGGGGATAAACATCGCCGCGGCGCATCCGGTTCTGCAATGCCTCCGGAGTCAGGTCGATCATCACGACTTCATTGACTCTTTGCAGCACCCAGTCGGGAACCGTTTCCCGCACCTGGATCCCGGTGACTCCCTGCACTGTCGGGGTCACGCTTTCCAGGTGCTGGATGTTCATGGTGGAGAGAACGTCGATGCCCGCATCCAAAAGTTCGAGCACATCTTCGTAGCGTTTGCGATGCTTGCTGCCCTCGATATTGGTGTGTGCCAGTTCGTCCACCAGCGCGACCCGTGGATGGCGCGCGAGGATAGCGTCCACGTCCATCTCTTCGAAAGCAGCACCCTTGTACTCGATCACTTTGCGCGGAACAACTTCCAGATTCGTGACCAGTTCAGCTACGGTTTTCCGACCGTGGGTTTCGACTACTCCGATCACCACATCTTCGCCGCGGGTGTGCCGACGGATCGCCTCGGTCAGCATGGTGTAGGTCTTGCCGACGCCGGGAGCATATCCAAGAAAGAGCTTGAACACTCCTCCCTTCTTTGCGGGCGAACATTCCTCCAGCCACTGGTCGGGGGTCTTGGTCATCGCGAGTATTGTCTCAAAAAAAGGTTTCAATGTTTCGAGGTTTCAAGGTTCCAAGGTCAAGCCACCTGCGATGTGTTCCCGCTCCCCCCTTGAAACCTTGAAACTTTGAAACCGTGAAACCTTGCTTTGTCATACAATCGCCTCGTGAACGCCGCGGCCAGATCCGTATCGGGATACCTGATCGCGGTGCTGTCGGTGGCGGGAATTACTCTCATCGGCTACCGCTGGCTCCATCTGAATCCGACCACGATCGCACTCGCTTTCCTGCTCGGTGTCCTTGGGATCTCCGCTTCCTGGGGGTTGCGGCAAGCGGTTTTCATGTCGGTCGTCGCCACTCTGGCTTTTAACTATTTTTTCCTGCCTCCGATCGGCACCTTTACCATTGCCGACCCGCAGAACTGGATCGCGCTCTTCGCCTTTCTGGCCACCGCGGTCACGGCCAGCGAACTGTCGGAGCGCGCCCGGCGCGGGACGCGCTCTGCCGTCGAGCGCCAGCAGGAACTGGAGCGCCTTTACGCCTTCAGCCAGTTGCTGCTTTCGAGCGACAGCCCGGCCGAGTTGCTGAACCTGGTTCCCCGCTACATCGTCGACTCCTTCGGCATACGGTCGGCGGCGATTTCGTTGTCGAGCCGCAGCGATGTTTATCGTTCTGGGCCCACCATCGATGGACTGGAATCGCGCGATCTCCAATTGATCTGCCTGCGCGGTGAGCCGCGATTCGATGCCGCCCATCAATTGGCCTTTATGCCGCTGCGCATGGGCATGCGCGTGGTGGGCTGCATGGGCGTCTCCGGCTCGGCACTTTCGCGGCAAACCTTGGAGGCCATCGGCAGCCTGGTGGCTATTTCTATCGAGCGCGCTGGCGCTGTCGAAAAGCTCAGCCGCGCTGAGGCGGCCCGCGAAAGCGAGCAATTGCGATCGGTGTTGCTCGATTCGGTCACGCATGAGTTTCGTACTCCGCTCACTTCCATCAAAGCGTCCGTAACCTCGCTGCTCGGCAGCCCGAGTCACTCTCCGGAGGAAACACAGGAACTGCTGACCATCATCAACGAAGAAAGCGACCGGCTGAACCGGCTGATCGGAGAAGCGGCCGAGATGGCGCAGTTGGATGCCAACAAAGTGGAATTCCGCTTCCAATCGGCGCCCATCGGCCGTGCGGTTGATGAAGCGCTTGACGAACTGAAGCAACTCCTCGTCCAGCATCCCATGGACGTCAGAATTCCCGCCGGCCTTCCCAACGCGCGCATGGACTCGGCTCACATCAAGGAAGTCCTGGTGCACCTGATTGAAAATGCCGCCAAGTACTCACCCGCCGGTGCTCCGATCCGCATCACCGCGGAAGCGAAGGACCAGACCCTCATCATCAACATTGCCGATCGCGGGCCCGGCATCGACGATTTCGAGCAGTCGCTCGTTTTCGAAAAGTTCTACCGCGGACGAAACCAGCGAGTGCAAGTCCACGGTACCGGCATGGGACTGGCGATCTGCAAAGCCATTGTCGAAGCCCACGGCGGGCGGCTCGGCGTCACCAGCCAGTTGGGGCATGGATCGGTGTTTTACTTCAGTTTGCCGGTCGGGTGAAAGTACATTCTCCATGACATCCTGCTTGACATGAAGTGTTGCGGGCAGCAGAATGCCCGAGCCGGAGATGATCATGAAACGCCGAATTCTAGTCCTTCTGTCAATTGCTGTTTTGTCTTCTTCCTTGGCGCTGGCGCAAAGTGCGGGTGCGGTCACGGCTGCGCCTCCCGTCACCCGTCGCGGCGAAGTGCAAGAAACGCTGCATGGTGTGACGATCTCCGACCCCTATCGCTGGCTGGAAGATCAAGAGTCGGCCGAGACGCGAGCGTGGATCAACCAGCAGAACGATTACACGCACAAGCTGCTGGATAGCTGGCCGGGACGGGAGCGGCTGGAAAAGCGGCTTACGGAGCTGAAGAAGGTGGAGCGCATCTATTCTCCGATTGAGCGCAACGGGCGTCTTTTCTACCGCAAGCGCGAAGCGGACCAGGAACAGTACGTCATCTACGCTCGGCAGGGCGAAGCGGGGAAGGAGGAGGTATTGATCGATCCGAACCCGATGAGCCCCGATCACTCGACCAACGTTGACATCATGGATGTGTCGAAAGACGGAAAGTTGCTGGCGTATGTCCTGCGCGTTGGAGGCAAGGATGAGACGGAGGTGCACGTGCTCGACATGGCTGCGAAGCGAGACCTGGCGGACGTGCTGCCGGCACGAGATTACTTTGACCTTTCGTTCCTGCCGGACGGGAGCGGGTTCTACTACGCGACGATGCTCGACGACGGGCCGCGGGTGCGCTTCCACAAGATAGGCACGAAAGTGGAGGCGGACCCGGATGTGTTTGGAAAAGGCTACACAAAAGAAGCAGTCGTCGTCGGCGACCCGTCGGAAGATGGGCGTCACCTGATCGTTCACGTGTTTCATGGTTCCGCGGCGGACAAGGTGGAAATCTGGGTCGCAGGATCTGGAAAAGAAATGGACCGATCGAGCCGGTGATCAAGGATCTGGATGCGCGCTTCTTTGCATTTGCGGTGGGAGACGAATTGTTCCTGCAGACGAACTACAAGGCGCCGAAGGGCAGGGTGATGGTTCTGGATCTGGCGAAGCCGGCGCCGGAGAACTGGCGGGAAGTGGTTGCGGAGGAGGAGAACGCGATCGCCAATGTCACGCTCAGCGGCGGCAAGATCCTGGTGACCTATGTGAAGAATGCGACCTCCGTGGTAAGAGCTTTTCAGCCGGATGGGAAGCTGGCGTTCGAACTCAGCCTGCCAACGCTCGGATCCGTCTACGATGTACAGGGAAAGTGGGAGAACCAGGCGGCCTATTTCACGTATGCGTCATACGCGATTCCGCCCACCATCTATCGCTGCGACATGAAAAGCGGGGAGCAGTCGGTGTGGGCGCAAGTAAAGGCTCCGGTCGACGGGTCGAAGTTCGAAGTAAAGCAGATTTGGTACGCCTCGAAAGACGGGACGAAGGTGCCGATGTTTCTGGTGTACGACAAGGGAGTCAAACTGGACGGGTCCAATCCGGTGTTGCTGGAGGGATACGGAGGATTCACTGTCAACAACACGCCATTCTTCAATTCGGATGCGATCGTGTGGGCAGAGCGAGGCGGCGTGTACGCTCTGGCGAATCTGCGAGGAGGAGGAGAATTCGGCGAAGCCTGGCATAAGGCGGGCATGCTCGACAAGAAGCAGAACGTATTTGACGATTTTATCGCCGCGGCCGAATGGCTGATCCAAAACAAGTACACCAATCCTTCCAAGCTATCGATTCTCGGCGGCAGCAACGGCGGGTTGCTGGTGGGTGCAGCGCTGACGCAGCATCCGGAAATGTTCCAGGCGGTGATCTGCTGGCATCCACTGCTGGACATGCTCCGTTATGACCAGTTCATGGAGGCGCAGTTCTGGGTTTCGGAGTATGGAGCCGCCAAGGATCCGGAGCAATTCAAGTGGCTGTATGCGTACTCGCCCTACCAGCACGTGAAGAAGGGTGAGAAGTACCCGGCGGTGCTGTTCATGAGCGGCGATGGCGATACGCGAGTGGCGCCGCTGCACGCGCGAAAGATGGCGGCACTACTGCAGGCCGAGACGGGATCGAACCGGCCGATCCTGCTGCGCTACGAACTGAAGGCGGGACATTCAGGCGGCAGGTCGCTGACACAGGACATTGGCGACTCGGTGGATGAGTTGAGCTTTCTGTTCTGGCAGATGGGAGTAGCGCCGTAAGGCTGGTGGGCCCGCCTGGATTCGAACCAGGAACCAACAGATTATGAGTCTGCTGCTCTAACCGTTGAGCTACGGGCCCCGCATCCATATCTTACACATTCACGGCGAGTGCGGGTTACCACCGTCATGCGCACCCGGAATTGCCCCGGCGTATGATTGCGCCAGAAGCCTCCACGTCATGAAAAAGCTGCGTTTCCTGCTTTCGCTGACCAACGACGATAACGATTATCAGATCGAACAGACCTCTGCGGCGCGGCAGGTGGCGAGCAAACTGGGGGTTGAGCTCCAGATCGTCTATGCCCGCAACGACGGCATTGTTCAGAGCCAGCAACTTCTGTCCAGCATCCACTCCACGAACTCCCCGCGGCCCGACGCCGTCATGTTCGAACCGGCCGGGTCCACGGCGCATCCCCAGGTTGCGCGTGCCGCCGCCGCCGCTGGGATTGGAGTGGTGTTGCTGAACGCGAACGCCGATTACATCGCTGAACTTCGCCGCCGGTCCCATGTGCCGGCGTTTACCATTACTTCGAATCACGAGGAAATCGGCCGCATCCAGGGACAGCAACTGGCCGCTCTGCTACCCGCTGGCGGGATCGTTCTCTATATTCAAGGTCCTCCGGACAGTTCGGCTGCCAAACAGCGCTACACCGGGATGCTCGAAACCAAGCCCGAGAACGTGCTACTTCGTGTGCTGAAGGCCCATTGGACCGAAGCCAGCTCCCACAAAACGGTCGGATCGTTTCTCCTTCTATCCACTTCGCGCCAGGTCCAGATTGAGGCGGTTTGCGCGCAGGACGATTCCATGGCCATCGGAGCGCGCAAAGCCTTCGAGGAATGCAGCGGAGTGCGGGAAGACTGGCAGAAGATGGCGTTTCTCGGTTGCGACGGCCTTCCTAAGACCGGACAAGAGTGGGTACGCAACAAGCTGCTGACGGCCACTGTTCTGATTCCACCCAATGCGGGTCAAGCCATTGAGTTGATGGTGAAAGCGATTGCCAGCGGCACGTTGCCGCCGGAGCGGACATTCACGGTTGCGAAATCGTTTCCCACCCTCGAAGTGCTCGCGCAGTCGGCCCGGGCGCGGGCCGCAGCCCGCTAAAGCCCCGCTCTAGTGCGCGCTGGGCGGTGCGGGCGGCGTCGCCGGAGCTACTTCGGCTGCCGTACTGTTGTTGACCAGATCCTTCAATTCCTTGCTGGGCTTGAAGAACGGGATCTTCTTTGCCGGAACTTCCACGCGATCGCCGGTTTTCGGGTTCCGGCCCACGCGCGGCTTGCGTTGGCGGGTGCGGAAGCTGCCAAAACCGCGTATCTCGATTTTGTCACCCACCCGCAGCGAGCGCACCACGCTGTCAAAGATCGTATCCACAATCACTTCGCTGTCTTTGCGCGTGAGTTCCGCCAGCCGGGAAACTTCTTCGATCAGGTCAGCCTTCGTCATATGCCTCTTTGCTCCCTGTCTATAACCTTCTCAAATTTAAGGGGTTCTGTGCAAGTGCAGTTCCCGGTTCCCAGTAAAGGCGGTCGGTGCTGTTTGTAACAACTGAGAATTGGGAATTGAAAACTACTCCGCTACTTCCACAGGTAGTAAAAGCCGACCTGTTGCTCCAGGAGCTTCTCCCGGGTGGGTAAATAGTCGGAAACATCGTCAAATAGCAGATCCAGCCCTGACCGCTTCTGCTTCGGTGGCCAGACCAGCGTCGGTTCACCGGAGATATTCACCGCTTGGGCGGTATCCTTCACCGCGCCTTCGAAATCGGCGATCTGGTCCACCAGTTTCAGCTCAGCCGCTTGCTCGCCGGTCCAGACTTTTCCGTTCGCGATGGCGCGGATGTCAGCCTCTTTCGCATGTCTGCCGTCGGCGACCGCCTGGATGAACTGGGTATGCATGTTGTCAATCAAGCCCTGCATGTACTCGCGCTCCGCAGGGGTCATTTCACGCGTCGGGCTGCCCGTGTCCTTGAATTCTCCCGCCTTCATGGTGATGGCGTTCAGTTTCGCCCACTTCAGCAGTTCGCCGTAGTTCACCCACTCGGCAATCACTCCGATCGATCCCACCACGCTGCCCTTGTCGGCATAGATCTTGTTCGTGGCGGAGGCCACGTAGTATGCGCCGCTCGCGCCCACGGTCTCTATCGAAGCTACAATCCGTTTCTTCTTTTCGTCGCGAATGCGCTTCACTTCGCGGTAGATTTCTTCCGACGCAGCCACGCCGCCTCCCGGCGAATTGACATGGATGATGATGGCCTTGACGGAATCGTCATCGGCAAACTTCTTCAGCTGGGGAACGACCTGCTTGGGAGAGAAAATTACGCCGTCGAGTTCAACCACGGCAATCTTGGAGCCGAAGCCGGTAAACGACGATTCTTCATCGCCGCCGCCAAAACTCAGGTACACCAGAGTGAACACTGCTACCACGAACAGCGCAAACAGCCCGCCGCCCACCAGCAACCATATCCAAATACGGGAACGCTCTTCAGCCATGATCAGATGAGTTTAGCACCGGGAGATTGCAGAAGTCAGAAGTCAAGTTGCAGAAGTAAAAACCTTACTGAGACTCACTTCTTCAATTTGACTTCTTACTTCTGACTTCTTCAGTCCTGACGTAAACTCTAGGTCGAATGCGTGATCCGGTTGAACTCGAGGTGTTCAAGAACCTTTACCATTCCATTGCCGAGGAAATGGGAGCCGCCCTGCGCCGGACTTCCTTCTCCCCCAATATCAAAGAGCGCCGCGACTACTCGTGCGCCGTCTTCGATTCCGCGGGACAAGTCATCGCGATGGGCGATCATATGCCAGTGCACCTGGGCTCCATGCCCATGTCGGTGGCCGCGGCGGTGAAGGAGTGTGAGCTTGAACCTGGCGACGTCGTGATGCTCAATGATCCCTTTCGCGGAGGTACTCACCTTCCCGATATCACGCTGGTGATGCCGGTGTATCTCTGTGGGGACAGGGCTTTGCCTCGTCCTGGCGGGGCTAAGCCCCGCCACCACACGACCCCTCCCGACTTCTATGTCGCTTCTCGCGCCCACCACGCCGATGTTGGCGGAACTTACCCCGGCTCGATGGGACCGTGCCGCGAAATCTATCAGGAAGGCCTCCGCATCCCGCCGGTCAAGATCATGCGCGGTGGAAGACTTGTTGCCGACGTGTTGGCGCTTCTGCTCAATAACGTCCGCACGCCGGAAGAACGCGAAGGCGACCTCGGCGCTCAGATCGCTGCCTGCCAGACCGGAGCCCAGCGCCTCCGCGAAATCTGCGAGCGTTACGGAATCGCCCGCGCCAAGCGGGCTGCCGCCGACCTGCTCGTCTATTCGGAAGATATGATGCGAGCGTTCCTGCGCACCATCCCGCCCGGCCACTACCAGGCCGAGGACTTTCTGGATGACGATGGCGTCGAAGACAAACCGGTACGCATTGCTGTAACCATCTACGTCAAGGCCTCGTCGAGTCGAAGGTCCCCCGCGCAGGTCACTATCGACTTCACCGGCAGCGACCCGCAAGTCCAAGGCGCGATCAATGCCGTCGAGGCCATCGCCTACTCCGCGTGTTTCTACGTCTTTCGCTGTCTGCTCCGCGAAGACGTGCCGGCCACGTCGGGCCTTATGCGGCCTATTCGCGTCATCGCTCCAGCGGGAACCGTGGTCAACGCCAAACCTCCCGCCGCCGTTGCCGGCGGCAACGTGGAAACGTCCCAGCGGATTGTCGACGTGCTTCTGAAAGCGCTGGCGCTGGCGATTCCCGACCGCATTCCAGCTGCGGCCGCTGGCACCATGAACAACCTCACCATCGGCGGCATCGATCCGCGCTCCGGCGAGCCCTTTGCTTATTACGAAACGATTGCAGGCGGCATGGGCGCGCGCTGCAGTAAAGACGGAGTCTCCGGCGTTCACACGCACATGACCAACTCCCTCAACACGCCCGCCGAGGCGCTGGAATACGCTTACCCGATCCGCCTGCGGCAGTATTCTTTTCGCCCCAACAGTGGAGGCGCGGGTCTGCACGGCGGAGGCGACGGAATCGTTCGCGAAATCGAAGTCTTAACCGATGCTCAGGTTACCCTGCTCGCCGACCGCCGTTCCCGTGGTCCTTACGGCTTAGCGGGAGGAGTCGACGGCGCTCGTGGACGTACCCTGATCATCCGGCATGACGGTTCGGCGGAAGAAATTCCCGGCAAGACCAGCGCTCGCCTGCGTTCCGGAGAAAGAGTGCGCGTAGAATCTCCTGGCGGCGGGGGCTGGGGCAGGCCAAAACCATGAACCGCAGAGAACGCAGAGTACGCGGAGAAAATCCTGAACCACAGGGGGCACGGAGGAACACAGGGCAAAGTATTTACGGGAAAATCTCTGCGTACTCTGCGTTCTCTGCGGTAAATGCCACTTTTTCGCTAGAATTCAAGCTGTAGACTTTCAGGGAGTAACCACGATGAGATTCTTGCGTTCACTGGTTTTCGCGATTGTTCTGGCGTCCGCTTTCTTCTACTTTACGACCTACCGCAACGGACATTTCCACCCTGCCAACTGGATCGGCAATCCGCAGCACGTGGAGATCACCGAAGCCGCCGGCAGCGAAGCGCTGGACGCCGAAGAACAGAACAATATCAACGTCTACCGCAAGAACATTGGGGCCGTGGTTAACATCACCTCGCGCGTCATGACCTTCGACTTCTTCTACGGCCTGGTGCCGCAGGAGGGGCAGGGCTCGGGCTTCGTCATCGACAAAGAAGGGCACATCCTCACCAACTATCACGTCATTGCCGAAGCACGCCAGGTTGAAGTGACGCTGCACAACCGCAAGAAATATAAGGCCACCATCGTCGGCACCGACAAGTCGCATGATCTGGCGATCGTCCAGATCAAAGCTCCCGATCTGCAACCGATGACGCTCGGCGACTCGACCAATCTGCAAGTCGGGCAGAAGGTTTATGCGATCGGCAATCCCTTCGGCCTTGCCGGCACGCTTACCCGAGGCATCGTCAGTTCGATCCGCCAGGTGCAGGAGCCCGACGGCATGGTCATCGAAGAAGCGATCCAGACCGACGCCGCCATCAACCCGGGCAACTCCGGAGGCCCGCTGCTCAACTGGCATGGTGAAGTCATCGGCATCAATACGATGATCGCCTCCAGCGTGGGACAAAGCGCCGGCATCGGCTTTGCCATCCCGATCAACACCGCCAAAGCGGTGCTGAACGATCTGGTTACCCTCGGGCGCGTGCGCCGTCCCGCACTCGGCGTCCGCACCATCCCCATCGATAACGAAATCGCCAGCGAGCTGGGTCTTGCCGCCGACTACGGGCTGCTCATCGTGCAAGCGGTTCCTGGAGGCTCCGCCGACCGCGCCGGATTGCGCGGCGGAAGCGAACGCGCCTACCTCGGCAACATTCCCATCATGATCGGTGGAGACCAGATCGTCGCCATCGACGGAGAGAAAATTGAAAGCCAGCAGACCCTCGCCCAGATCATGAACAAGCACCGCGCTGGTGACACCGTAAAGGTGACTATCTTCCGCGGGAAGAAGCAGTTGGAAGTGTCGGTGGTGCTGGGGGAAGCCAGAGATCAGGTGTAGCTTGTGTGGCGCGGGCATTCTTGCCCGCGTGAACTTGCTTAGCTGACGCCTGCTTGAGCGTAAGGACGCCCCGTGACCTTGGAACCGCGGTGATCGGCAATGTCGTCGCTGATTGGCAAGGTGATCCTGATTCGATGCAATCGAAAATCGTTGCGAACCGCTCGCGCATTTGAGGATGGCATTTCCGCGATACAGAATAAAGTCGCTCCCCTTCGCGCTATCATATTTCCCATGCCCGACGTTGACTGGGTTCGCAAGCGTTGTCTTTCCTTCCCCGACTCGACCGAGAAGCTGCAGTGGGGCGAAAACCTCTGCTTCAAAGTACGCGGTAAGATATTCGCCATCGTGGATCTCTCCCAAGGCAAACTGACCCCCATCACTTTCAAATCCGCGCCGGAACAATTTCACGAGCTCCTGGAAATCGAAGGCATCTCCCAAGCCCCCTACGTCGGCCGCTATAAATGGATTTTTCTGGAACACTCCAACGTTGTACCCTCTCACGAACTTGAAGCCCTCATCCGCCAGTCGTACGACCTGGTCGTGGCAAAAGCGCCCAAGAAGAAGGCCGCGCGCAAGAAAACGGCAAGCCGTCGTGGTAAGAAGTAAGGAAGTTTTTCTCGGCCTCCTTGGCGCCTCGGCGGTGAACCGGTTTGACTCCCCGCGACCTGCTCAGCTAGCCTCGAAGGTTCGCACTCCCAATCCATGCGCATACGACCTAACTTTCTGATCTTCTGCAGCCTTTGTGCGTTGCTTGCCTCGACTGTTGCGGCCGCGCCTCTGCGGCCTACGCACGCTCCGCACGCCATCGTCACCAGTGTCCACGAGTTGGCCTCGCGCGCCGGGGTGGAGATGCTGCGCTCGGGCGGCAACGCCGTCGATGCCGCCGTTGCCACCGGCTTCGCGCTTGCCGTCGTCCATCCCCAGGCTGGAAACCTTGGCGGAGGCGGGTTCCTGCTTCTTCGCAATGCCGCCGGGGAAACTCATTTCATCGACTACCGGGAGAAAGCGCCCGCCGCCGCCACCGAAAACATGTATCTGGACGCCCAGGGGAACGTGCTCCCGGAATCGAGCAAAGAATCCAGCGTCGTCGGGTACAAGTCCGTTGGCGTCCCCGGCTCGGTGGCAGGTCTGGTCTACGCGGAGAAGAAATATGGCAAGCTGTCGCTGGAAAAAGTGATTGCTCCCGCCATCAGGCTTGCCCACGATGGTTTTCCGCTGGCCTATGAAGACGCGCAAGATCTGAAGGACGAGTACCTTGCCCAGTTTCCTGAATCCAAGCGCATTTTCCAGCGTGACGGAAACTACTACCAGCCCGGCGAGTTACTGAAGCAACCCGAACTCGCCCGTACGCTGGAGCGCATCGCCAAGAATCCGGACGAGTTCTACCACGGCGCCATGGCCCGCGAACTGGCCGCGGCCATCCACAAAGGCGGAGGCCTGATTACCGCCGCCGACCTTGCCGCCTACGAAGTCAAGGAACGCGAGCCCATTCGCGGCTCCTATCGCGGCTACGATGTCATCAGCGCTCCGCCGCCATCCTCTGGGGGAGTCGCTCTGGTCGAGATCCTGAACATTCTGGAAGGTTTTGACCTTGCGAAGCTCGGCAACCGCTCCGGCGATGCGATTCACCTTGAAGCCGAAGCATTCCGCCGCACCTTCTACGATCGCACCGACTTCATGGGCGACCCCGATTTCTCCAAAGTGCCCGTCGCGCAGCTCATCGATAAGAAGTACGCGGCGGCCTGGCGCGAGTCGATCGACCCGAACCACGCCAGCGTGAGCAAGGACTTGAAGCGTCCGTCGATATTTAATGAGCTCGAGCGGGTAGCTCAGTCGCACTCCACCGCCATTCGAGAACCGGAAAACACCACCCACTATTCCGTCGTTGATGCCGAAGGCAACGCGGTTGCCGTGACTACCACGCTCAACGATTCTTTTGGCTCACGCGTTACCGCGGAAGGCCTGGGCTTCCTGCTCAATGACGAAATGGACGACTTCGCCGCCAAACAAGGTGTCCCCAACGCCTATGGACTGATCCAGGGCCCCGCCAACGCCATTGGCCCCGGCAAGCGCCCGCTCTCGGCCATGACGCCAACCATCGTGCTCAAAGACGGCAAGCTCTTCCTGGTTCTTGGCTCGCCCGGCGGCCCCACCATCATCACCACCGTCGCCAACATTCTCATCGGGGTGGTGGATTTCTCACTGGATATTGCGGAAGCAGTCAACGCACCGAGGTTTCACAATCAGTGGCTCCCTGATGGAATTCTCGTTGAGGACCGGCTCTCTCCCGATACAATGAATGTACTGCGTTCCAAGGGACACAAGCTGAAGGTCGGGCATTTCTGGGGAGACGGCGAGTGCATCATGGTTGACCCCAAGACCGGCGAGCGTCTCGGCGCGAGCGACGGACGCAACAATGGGAAGGCGGCAGGTTACTGATGCTGAGGGCGGTATCGACATACGTTTATGTAAAGGAACGGCTCCATCCGGGCCTGCTCGACGAACTGGTCAAGGCCGGAGCCCAGTCGATTGAAATCTTTGCCGCCCGCCAGCACTTTGACTACGCCAATCGCAAGCAGCATGTCCGCGAAATTGCCGACTGGTTCCGCTCCACCGGCATTCCACTGAACTCCGTGCACGCGCCGTTATACTCCGACTACGAGTGGGGACGTACCGGAGCGCCGCCCGTCGACATCGCGTCCACCGACCGAGCCCACCGCATTGACGCCATGGACGAGATCAAACGCGCCCTGGAAATCGCCGAGCACATTCCGTTCCGCTTTCTGGTGCAGCACATCGGCAATCCTAACGACGCCTTCGACGAAAAGAAGTTCGAAGCCGCCATGACCTCGGTCGAGCACCTGCGGGCCTTTGCTAAGCCGCTCGGCGTCAGAGTGCTGGTGGAAAATATTCCCAACGAAATGTCCACGCCTGAACGGCTAGTCGAATTCATCAAAACCATGCATTTCGACGACATTGGCGTTTGTTTCGATTGCGGGCACTCGCACATGATGGAAGGAATTCCCGAAGGGTTCGCCATCCTGAAGAACCATATCTGCTCCACCCACGTGCACGACAATAACAAGGACAAAGACTCGCACCTCTGGCCCGGCAGCGGATCGATCGACTGGAAACAGACCATGGAATTGCTGCGCACCGCACCGCAGAAGCCACCCCTGTTGCTGGAAATCGACGGTGATGAAAAGAAGAACCCCAGCGAGGAGTTGAACGCGACCTTCCAAAAGCTGGAAGATGCGTAGAAGCAAGTCAAAAGTCAGAAGTCAGATTGCAGAAGTTAATCCCCAGCAGGCAACCGCATCGGGTTTACTTCTGCAATTTGACTTCTGACTTCTAACTTCCGCAAATTGCGTCGCGGACGCGCCTAAATCTTATGTCCACACCCATCAGCACCATTGCAGAAATCGGCAAGCACGAAGGCCAGTCCGTCACTATTCGCGGATGGCTCTACAATCTTCGCGAGAGCGGCAAGCTTCTCTTCCCTCAATTTCGCGACGGCTCCGGCATCATTCAGGGAGTCGTCCCGAAGAACGCCGTCTCGCCTGAAGTCTTCGACGCCATCAAAGGGCTCACTCAGGAATCGAGCGTCATCGTCGAGGGCAAGGTCCGCGCCGATAAGCGCGCTCCCGGAGGCTATGAACTCGACGTCTTGAACGTCCAAGTCGTGCAACGCGTGCCCGAGTCGACTCCCTACCCCATCACTCCCAAAGAACACGGCGTCGACTTCTTAATGGAGCACCGGCATCTTTGGCTGCGCTCGCAGCGGCAGGCCTCCATTCTTCGAGTGCGCGCCGAAATCATTCGCGCAGCCCGCGATTTCTTCGACACGAACGGATTCACGCTCACCGATCCGCCTATACTCACCCCTGCAGCTTGCGAAGGGACCTCCACGCTTTTTCCCGTGGACTACTTCGAAGAACAGGCTTACCTCACACAGTCCGGCCAGCTCTATATCGAAGCCACGGCGATGGCGCTGGGGAAGGTCTATTCATTTGGTCCAACCTTCCGCGCGGAAAAATCGAAGACTCGCCGCCACCTCACCGAATTTTGGATGGTCGAACCTGAAGTCGCCTACGCCACGCTCGACGACCTGATGGAACTCGCCGAAGGCTTGCTGACCTTCTTGGTTAAACGATGTCTGGACCGCCGCCGTCCCGACTTGGCAACCATCGGCCGCGATCTGGCGAAGCTGGAGAAAATCGACACGCCCTTCCCGCGCATTACGTACGATGAAGCCGTCAGCAGGTTGCAGGAGGGCCACTCGCAGGGCGCGCTGGAAAATAAATTCGAGTGGGGCGGAGATCTCGGGTCGCCCGACGAGACCTATCTTTCATCGCTCTACGACCGGCCGGTCATGGTCCATCGCTACCCAGCCAGCGTGAAAGCGTTTTACATGGAACCGGACCCCCAACGCCCCGAACTTGCTCTCTGCGTGGACGTGTTAGCCCCCGAAGGCTACGGCGAAATTATCGGCGGATCGCAGCGCACGGCCTCTCACGATCTCCTGGTGCGGCGCATCAAGGAACACAACCTCCCCGAAGAAGCGTTCAAATGGTATCTTGATCTCCGCAAGTACGGCAGTGTGCCGCACTCCGGTTTTGGCATGGGCATCGAACGCGCCGTAGCCTGGATCTGCGGCCTGGAGCACGTGCGCGAGACAATCCCTTTCCCGCGCATGCTGCATCGGTTGTACCCGTAATTCAGTTGTCAGTTCTCAGTTATCAGTTCTCAGTAAACGATCGATACCGCGAGCTGGTTTAACTGACGACTGACGACTGACCACTGAGAACTTACTATGGTTCATCGCAACGCGACCTTCTCTACCATTACCCCGCGCCAGATCCGCGTGATTGGTGTTCCCCTTGATCTTGGCCAGTCCCGTCGCGGCGTGGACATGGGCCCTTCCGCCGTCCGCGTCGCCGGACTCGACGCGCGCCTCGAGGCCATCGGGCACACTGTCGAAGATGCCGGCAACATTGCCGTTGCAATCCCCGAACAAAGAAAAGAAGGCGCCGCCCACGCCAAGTACCTCAAGGAGATCACCGCTACCTGCACTAAGAGCGCCGACCTGGTGTTGAAGACGCTCGAAGCCGGCAAGATTCCTATGGTTCTTGGCGGTGATCACTCCGTCGCGGTGGGTACGGTGTCAGGCGTCGCGGAGTTCTACCGCCGCAAGAACCAGAAAATCGGACTGCTCTGGATCGACGCCCACACCGACATGAATACGCCCGACTCTTCCCCCAGTGGCAACGTGCACGGCATGCCGCTCGCGGCGCTCATGGGCTTACCTCCTGTCGAACTGGGCAAGATCTATGATTTTTCCCCAAAAGTGCAGCCGGAAAATTGCGTGCTTGTCGGGATTCGAGACGTTGACAACTTTGAAAAGGAACACATTCGCCAATCCGGAGTCGAAGTATTTACTATGCGCGACATCGACGAACGCGGCATGCGCGCCGTCATGGAAGAAGCTCTCCGCATGGCCGGACGCGGCACTGCCGGCTATCACGTCTCGCTCGACATGGACTGGATTGATCCCGAAGACGCGCCCGGTGTCGGCACTCCGGTCTGGGGCGGCGCCACTTATCGCGAAGCGCACCTCGCCATGGAAATCATCGCTGACCATGGCGGCATGCTGAGTTTCGAAATGGTGGAAGTAAATCCCGTCATCGACGAGCGCAATCAGACCGCCGAGTTGGCGGTCGAGCTGGCGCTCTCGGCGTTTGGGAAGAAGATCCTCTAGGGACTGCTAATGGGTTCGGAATTGTCATCCTGAGCGAAGCGAAGGACCTGTTGGATGGTCTGCAAGAAGACGTCAGGTGCTTCGGTCAGGATGACAGTTTCATGAAACGTCCAACAAGGCCCCGCTCACTGCACATCCGAGACTTTTCCGTTGAGAAACGTGACCTTCAGATCCTTGTACACGTAAATCTGCTTGGCGCCTAGATTGACGATCTTATCCGGCACTCCGATCGCGGCTTTCACTTGATCGGGCGTTTGCCCTTTTTCTATCTGCTGAGGCTCCGGCGGGGGCGCTTGTTGGGCTTGCCCTCCTCCACCACCCTGATTGCCGCCTTGCTGGTCATTACCATTACCATTGCCGCCGCCCTGCTGCCCGCCGCCCTGGTCGTTGGAATTGCCACTGTCATCAATGGCAAGTAGTCCGGCGATTGTGTCCTCCACCTGTGACGGGCCGGTATTCGCCAACGTTCCCTTGGGGAACTGGAAGACGACATCGGCCTTGTAGAACGTGGTAGGACTGGTGTTGTTACAGGAATCGCAGGCGACGATGCCGATGATCACCTGGTCTTTCTCCAAATTGACGGTGAGCTTAGAGGGATATACCTTTGTGTCCTTCTGAAAAAACTGGGTGGTTGGCGCCTGTTGCCCAATCTTACTCATGAAGTGGCCGAAGACCTTTTGCCCAACCGGATTCGGGGAATGAACCGCTCCGTTTTCATATTTGGTGGAGAAAATGCTCTGGTCGGAATAGGGCACACCGAGGATTCCGCCCTTCTTGACGGCCAGGATGGTGCCCGCCTCCACTACGGCAGCTCCACTTGAATCAGCACCCATCTTGACCAGCGTATATTGCGCTTTGAGCTGGTCTTCGAGCGAAACCTGCGCAGCCACCATGCCGGGCGTTATGCCGACAACAACCAAAGCGACAACCAAGACAGCCATCCCGATTCTCTGCCGCATTTCAACCTTCCTCCTGTAAGTCTGCTCTCCGATTCCCGTCCGCGATGGTTCTCCGTTCTGGTAGAAAAAGCCGGGAAACGTCGTGCTCCTCACACGACGTTTCCGGGTTTAACAATTCAGCCCTCCAACTTCACTGCGGCTGCTGAGCGTCGGCCTCCGCCTGGTCGGCTTCCTTTTTTTGTTCTTCCAGATCACTGGCTACGCTCGTGTCTGGCGATGGCGCGGGGACTTCTCCAGCCTGTGTCTTGGTGTCGGGCGCGGCCGGTAATCCATTCTTCCCCTGCTTGTCGGCCAACTCCTTCAGGCCATCATCCATCTGGATCCGCAGTTGATTGTGCATCTCCTGCAGGTCGTCGACGGATATACCGACCGTAGCGCCCATCGCGCACTCATCTTTCTTGCTGCTTTTCACGGTTGCGTCCACCATGTTGTCATCGTCCGGCGTATCACCAGTGCGAGAAACCACGTCGCCAGCAGTAAGCGCGCATTCCGTGCCATCGGACGTCGTCAGATCCTCGTCGGTCGACACCACGAAGATGCGTATTTTGGGATCGAGTGCCGCTGGCACCTGGTCCCCGCTCGGAGCGGAGTCCTTCTGGCCGTTTGCCGCCGCCTCTTTCTCCGCCGCGATCTCGTTCTTCATCTCGTCAGAGATCGCCTGCTTTACCTCCGGAGTAAGCTGGGTTGCGCCGCCCTTCCCAGTCTGGGGCGGGGCTCCGCCACCCAACATGTAGGCTCCGTACGTGGCCTGGAGATTCGCAGCAACCAGAGGATCCGTCGACCACAACGCGGCGATTTCGTCGGCCGATGCGTTCTGAATCGCCGGGGAAACTAGCTCACCGCTCTCAGCGGCCTGTTGGGCCTCATAGGCAGCGCGCAGGTTCGCCGCAATCAGGTAATCCGTGAGCCAGAATGCAGCCGTCGGATACACCGGATACGGCTGATAGTAGGGGCCGTAATACCCGTACCATGGCTGCCCGACGTAACCCCAGTTGTAATAAACCGGCGCAGGCCACGGATTGTATGCCCATCCGTAGTATGCCGGGCCATAGTAATAGGAGGGCGCGTAACCGTAATATGGACGGCCTCCATAGTAGTAGTTGCGATACCCATAGGCGTAGTAGTGTCCGCCCCTGTAGTAGGTTCGCTGAGAATACTCCCGGCCGCCGTGGCGATAGTAGGCGCGCTGGCTGTATCCGCCGTGCCTTCCGTAGCTCACTACCCGCCGACCGTTGTGCATGCTCTCAATGTGCCGCCCGCCGTGCATGCCGTGCTCGATCCTCATCCCATGAGCAGTGCGGATCTCACGAACCTTGCCGTCTTTACGAAAAGTCGCGTGCCCACCGTTCTTTAGAGCCACCTGCCTGCTTCCTGCTGGCTGATGCCGGTTGGCGTTGGCTCCGGCATTCCCACGATTGCCAGCGGCGCCGCGGTTGTTCGCGTTCGCCCCACCGGGCCCGCGGTTGTTTGCGCCCGACCCACCCTTGTTCGCATTCGCTCCACCGGGCCCACGATTGTTCGCGCCCGTGCCAGCCTTGTTCGCGTTCGCACCACCCGGTCCGCGGTTGTTAGCGCCCGCGGTGCCAGCCTTGTTTGCGCTCGGTCCACCCGGTCCGCGATTGTTGGCGCCCGCCGTGCCAGGCCGCTGCGCGCCTCCGGGGCTCCCCCCCGGATGCTGCGCCGGGGCAGAATGCTGCGCCGGGGCAGAATGCGCGGCCGGAGCGGAAGCGTGGGGTGCAGGTGCCTTAGGCGCAGGCGCACTCGCCTTGTGTTGCGCTAAAGCAGTAGCGGCTACGGTGAAAAGCACTAGCAAGAGGGACCATTTTGGCAGGACGTTCTTTCCTCGAATGCTCGGATTCATAGACACTCCTGTGAGATGCAAAGCCCTTTCCTCATCAATCCATGGGGGAAACAAAAACAGCCCGACAATTTTATGCGACCCGTAATCCCACACTTGGATTTCTTCGAGGAAACCTCTTGGGTCCGAGTGCCATGGGGGAAGGGGTGGGCACACGACCTTCGAAGTTCCGACAATTTCACACCCGTTTCACTGTGGTGTCAAGCAACCCGCTGGAAAATTTACATTTGTTCACGCCGCGCAGGCGCAACCGCCCCTTCCAGCCACCTCCGAGAGTAACTACGGTAATTGGGGAGCGTCCCGCCGTTCGCCGATAGAGCTAACGGACACCATGCTGGCGCATCGGCACATTCGGTCGGTAATCCTGGCTCTTTTTGTCTTGACGAACGCTTCGGCTGCCGAAGACACGAACGATGCTTCAGGCTTGCCTACGTTCCGCAGCATCGTCTCTCAGGTCCGGGTTACATTCTTCGTCACCGACGAAAACAATCATCCGGTCGCACCCCTGACGAAGTCGGATTTTGCAGTCGTCGACAGCGAACTTGTGGTCCGCAGTTTCCGAAGCTTCACCCCGGCAGATGAAACCTCACTCGACGTGGTGGCGTTGGTTGACCTGAGTGAATCGGTGGCACCGCGGTTGCGAGTCGCCATGAGCGCCGTGTTGCAACTGGTTACCCGGGAGCAATCGATTCCTGACGACAGCATCGCCGTTCTGTCTTTTGGAGGAACGTTCGGAGGAGAGGCAGGCAACATACATCCTGCCATCCTTTGCTCAAGCGGTTGCCATGCTGCCGACTCGGTAAACAGGCTGCTGGCGGTGAAGAGCAGCAGCACTACACCGCTGTTCGACGCGCTGATTTTCGGGGCCGATTTCATCTCGCATCATCGCCGCGCCGGGGCCCGGCCGGTGCTGATTCTGTTCTCGGATGGCAACGACACCATCAGCCTGCATTCCGCACGCGAGGCGCTGGATGCAGTGCTGGACGAAGGCATCCTGGTCTACTCGGTTGATATCGGGACTCCCGGGAAGCCGTTGAAGCAGTCGTCGAAGCAGCCGTCGAAGCAAACTGCGGGCAGCATGTTCCTGCGGCGAGTTTCGGAGGCTACGGGTGGATGCTATTTTCCACTGCGTTTCTCCACGAACGATGGCGCCGTTACAGTACTCAACGCGGCGCTCGAAAATCTGCGCGCCTCCTACGTTGTGACCTACGATCTACCCAGCCACCAGAGTGGATTTCATTCTCTTTGCCTGATGCCAACCCACAACCTCAACCTCACATTCCACAGCCGAAACGGCTACTACTACGAACCCGACGTTCGCTAATGGGAGATTCATGAAATCTTTATTGCTATTGGTTTTGGTATGGAGCAGCGCTTCGGCCGCTTGGGCGGCGCCGCTGGGTATCTATCAACATGGAACCGTGGTTCGTATGCGCATGGGCGACTGCGCGCTCATGCACCGAGGATTCATGAACACTTTCGGGCCGCCCCAAGCTTCGATGAGCGAAGCCTGCCCGGAATATACGCTGGTGGCCGATAAGGTAGTGTTTCTCATCGTGGGCAAATCGTCCAATCAACTGGTGCCGCTGGCGGAAGTCATCGACTTTCGCTTCCAAAACCAAGAATTGGCAGTCCGCGTGGATGACGCTCGCCACGAATCCAAGTTTGCCATCAAGGAGATGACACTGCGCTCGGAATGGGAGCGCATCCAGAAGCACATCGAGTATCAACTGAATGAATCGTCGCATCAGCCCGTGGATACGTCGATGGCGCTACGAAGCCGGGAATAGTATGGGAACGGGCTTCACCCCGCTCCCACGCCGGAACCAAAGCTGGGATTGACGAGAAACACGCTGAGCGCCAGACTGAAGTGGCATGGCAAAACTTCGGGTTGGCATCCTCTTTGGCGGACGCAGCGGAGAACATGAAGTATCGTTGCTCTCGGCGGCATCCGTTCTGGAGGCAATCGATAAAACGAAATACGAAGTGGTTCCCATTGGAATCACGAAAGACGGGCGTTGGCTCATGGCGGAGCACGCCGAGCGTTTACTAAAGGGGGAGAGCGCCCACGCCGCACCAGAGAAGCATCTGCGGGCGGGCGATCCGGACGCTACCCCGGGGGCAGCTGTGCTGGCTCGAGGCGAGTCGGTGGTCGTTCCTCCGGAACCGGCGCATCACGAAGGCGGACTCTCGCCCTTTCAGACCGACGCGAATCTGCGGCGCGCCGCAGACCGCGCCATCAACGTGGATGTCATCTTCCCTGTGCTCCACGGCACCTTCGGCGAGGATGGAACGATTCAGGGCCTGCTCGAACTGGCCGACATCGCCTACGTCGGCGCCGGCGTGCTCGGCTCCTCCGCGGGCATGGACAAAGACATCATGAAGTCGTTGTTCCGCGCGGCAGGCTTGCCCATCGTAAGACAGGTGACGGTGTTGCGCAGCCAATTCGAGGACGAGCCGAAAAAAGTGCAGAAGCTGGTGGAAAGCAAGCTGAAGTATCCGGTTTTCGTGAAGCCGGCGAACCTGGGGTCGTCGGTGGGAATCACGAAGGCGCACCGAGCCAAAGAGCTCGGTCCAGCCATCGCAGAAGCGGCCAAGTTCGATCGCAAGATCGTGATCGAAGAAGCCGTGGGCGGAAAGAAGCACAGGGCACGGGAGCTCGAGTGTGCGGTACTCGGCAACGACGACCCCAAAGCGTCGGTTGCGGGAGAAGTCGTTCCCTGCAAGGAGTTCTACGACTACGACGCGAAGTATCTGGCGGAAGGCTCCGAGCTGGTGATCCCCGCAAAGATCACGAAAGCGGAAATGAAAACGGTACAGAGGCTGGCGGTCGCGGCGTTTCAGGCAGTCGATTGCACCGGCCTGGCGCGCGTCGATTTTCTGATGGACCCGAAATCCCGCAGGATTTTCGTCAACGAAATCAACACCATGCCCGGCTTCACCGCGATCAGCATGTACCCGAAGCTGTGGGCGGCAACGGGAGTGCCGTATCCCGAGTTGATCGATCGGCTGATCCAGCTGGGCATCGAACGGCACGAGGACAAGAAGCGGAATCAGTACAGCCGGTAGATCTTCACCGCCGAGACGCCGAGTGCGCCGAGGAAGTCTATCTGGGGCTCTCGAACCGGTACTGTCAGATTCGCTGGTGTGCCCTGGGATCCTTGCGGGCAAGCCTCGGTTCCTCTCGGCGTACTCTGCGTCTTGGCGGTGAAAATCTATGGTGGACAGACCCGGGATATTCGTGCTATCCGACGGCCTGTTTCGCGTTTGACACTGTTCCAAAGCGGTTGCTATAGTCAAAGGGTCCTTGTTGGACGTGATTTCGAACCAGCTGGAATTGTCCTAGGTCGTCCGCCAGGTCGGCCTCAACGCAACCTGAAGACCACGCCAGCAGTCCGCTACGCCACGTCCCGCATGTCGCGCATGAACGCGCGTCGACACAGAGGCCATGAACTTGTTCGACGACACCACCGTTCGCAATCCTGAATCCAGTCTTGAAACCATGACACCTGCCCACGACACTCACACCGGCGGCTCGGCCGTAGTAGACGCTCCCGAGCAAGCACAACCCTCTTCCGCGGAACCACTGGCTTCCGCCCCTGCCGCTCCTGAAAAGGACGCTCCTCAAAACATTGCTACTGAAACTCCCGCTCACGAGAATGCCGTTGCTGCCAGCGATGACTTCGCCGCTGCGCTCCAGAGCTTCGAGACCGAAACCGAGGAATCGGTTGGCGACGACCATGTAATCAAAGGCACGGTCGTAAAGCTGACCGCAACCCACGTTGTCGTCGATATCGGTGCGAAATCCGAAGGCATGGTGCCGATTACGGAGATTCTCGATCACGAGGGCAAGCCGAAGTTCGAGCCCGGCGCCGAAATCGACGTGATGCGGGACAAGGGCGAAACCGAAGAGGGCTACGTCAACCTCTCGCACCTGAAGGCACAGCGGCTGCGCTCGTGGGACGAGATTGAGCGCGCTTACAACGAAAAGAAGCCCATTAAAGGCGTCGTCGTGGAGCGCATTAAGGGTGGGCTGACCATCGACATTCACGGGGCGCATGCCTTCCTTCCGGGCTCGCAGGTGGACCTGCGGCCGATCCGGAATCTGGATGGCATGAAGGGCCAGACGATGGAAGTTGCCATCATCAAGCTCAACAAGAAGCGCGGCAACATCGTGGTCTCCCGGAAACAGCTGCTGGAAGAGGAGCAGAACGAAAAGCGCGGCAAGACACTGGAGCATCTCCAGGAAGGCAGTGTCCTCACCGGAATCGTCAAGAACCTGACCGAGTACGGTGCGTTTGTGGATATGGGCGGAATCGACGGGCTGCTGCACATCACCGACATGTCGTGGGGGCGCCTGACTCATCCGCGCGATCTGGTCAACGTCGGCGACCAGATTCAGGTGAAGGTCCTGAAGTACGACAAAGACAAGCAGCGCGTCTCGCTGGGCTTCAAGCAGCTCACGCCCGACCCGTGGCTGGATGCGGAACACCGGTATCCGGTGGGTGCCCACGTCCACGGGCGCGTGATCAGCGTCACCGATTACGGCGCCTTCGTAGAGCTCGAGCAGGGCATTGAAGGACTGGTCCACGTGAGCGAAATGACGTGGTCGAAACGGATGAAACACCCATCCAAGCTCGTCAACGTAAACGACGAAGTGGACTGTGTGGTCCTGAGCGTGAACCCGACCGAGCGCCGCATTTCGCTGGGCATGCGGCAACTTGCGTCGAACCCCTGGGATACGCTGCATGACAAGTATCCGGTGGGGGCAACGGTCGAAGGCCGCGTCCGCAATCTGACCGAGTTTGGCGCGTTTATTGAAATCGAAGACGGAATCGACGGCCTGGTGCACGTCAGCAACCTGAGCTGGACCACGCGCGTTAAACATCCTTCGGAGGTGTTGAAGAAAGGCGACAAGGTCAAGGCTGTCATCCTGGCTATTGAACCGGACAAGCGCCGTCTTTCGCTGGGCGTGAAGCAGATGCAGCCCGACGTTTGGGATTCGTTCTTCGCGCAGCACCGCGTCGGCGACATCGTGCATGGCAAGGTTCTTCGTGTGGCGAACTTCGGCGCATTTGTCGAGATTGCCGAGGGCATCGAAGGTCTGTGTCACAACTCGGAAGCGGTCGACGCGAACGGACAGCCCATGCATCTGGAGCCGGGCGGCGAGTTCGACTTCAAGATCATCAAGATGAATCAGGAAGAGAAGAAAGTCGGCCTGAGCATCAAGGCGGTCGGCGAGGAAGCGTCACGCCAGGAAGTCGAATCCTACAAGCACCCGTCGTCGTCGTCCTCAAACAGCACTACGATTGGCGATTTGATCTCCTGGAAACGGGCCGGCGGGGACAGCAACTAGATTCTGCACGCACATCAGGGATGTTTAAGGCCACCGGTAGCGGTGGCCTTTTCTTTGTGTGCCGAACATGTTCGACAGCTAGGGGGTGAAAGTCCCCTGCCCAACCTGGTGGAGGTGAAGGGCTAGAGAAGCGCAAGGGCGTCGTCGCGAGGCGGGGTCTGAAAGAAGCGTGGATCAAAGGCGCGAGCCGATGGACAAGAACCGGATAACGAGGCCTACGGTGTGGGGCGAGTTGGCAAAGGACAGCGAAGCCCGTGTCCACCAAGCACACTGGTGGTAAATCCGGCGGTTGCGCGTCGAAGGCGGTCGAACTTACTTCGGGAGACCCGCCGCATGTCACGGAATCGTGACTGAGGATGGAGCGATTCATCCTGACCGTGGGGCGGGAGTCAGCAGCGGGCATAGTAGGCCGCGAGGTCGAAGGCCCAAACAGCCAGGAGCGGCGAGTAGGACGCAGGACTCGATGAACGACAAGCGGCAGAAAAACCAGCTACAGATGGCGCTGGCCTTTACCGGGGAGGGGAGGAGTGAAGCTCCAAGGGCTCCGCGGGAAGGGACCGAATCGTTCACGGCGAAGTGCGAAACCGAAAGTCCGGCTGGAGAAGAGCAACTGATGGAAGAGGTCTGCGGGCGGGAAAACTGTCAGCGGGCTTTACGACGAGTGAAGGCCAACAAGGGCAGTCCGGGAATCGACGACATGAAAGTGTCGGAGTTGCCGGGCTACCTGAAGCAGCACTGGCCAGCGATTCGGGAACAACTGTTGAGCGGGACTTATCAACCGCAACCGGTGCGGCGAGTGGAAATAGCCAAACCGGACGGAGGGATGCGCAAGCTGGGCATTCCGACGGTGTTGGATCGGTTTATTCAGCAGGCGGTGATGCAGGTTCTGCAAGTCAGATGGGACCCGACGTTTTCCGAACATAGTCACGGGTTTCGTCCGCAACGTTCGGCGCATCAGGCGGTGGCCAAGGCGCAGCAGTATATCGCCGAGGGCAACCGCTGGGTGGTGGATCTCGATCTGGAAAAGTTCTTTGATCGAGTGAATCACGACAAACTGATGGCGGCGATCGCGCGGCGGGTGAGCGACAAGAGGATGCTCAAGCTGATCCGAGCTTTTCTGGAGTCGGGCGTGATGGAGAACGGGTTGGTGAGTTCGGTGGAGGAAGGAACTCCGCAAGGAGGACCTCTGTCACCGCTGCTGTCGAATCTCGTGCTCGACGAACTCGACCGGGAGTTGGAGCGACGTAAGCACCGTTTCGTGCGCTACGCGGATGATTGCAATATCTACGTGGCCAGCGAGCGGGCGGGGAAGCGAGTCATGCAAAGCGTGACCGGTTTCCTGCGGCGGCGACTCAAGCTCAAGGTGAATGAGGCGAAGAGCGCGGTGGCGCGACCGCAGGAGCGCAAGTTCCTGGGCTTCAGCTTTACCGGCAGGAGAGAACCGAAACGGCGCATCGCGCCTAAGGCTCTCGACCGCTGTAAGCGAAAAGTACGGGAACTCACGCGACGAACACGGGGCATCAGTCTGGAACAGATGATGAAGCAACTCGCCACCTATTTACGTGGCTGGAAGAGTTACTTCGGCTTCAGCCAGACGCCCTCGGTGCTGCGTAGGCTGGAGGAATGGATGCGACGCAGGTTGCGATCCGTGATCTGGAAGCAATGGAAGCGCAGCAAGGTGCGGTATGTGAAGCTGCGCCAGCGGAACATCGGACATGCCCTCGCGGCACAAACCGCCGGCAGTCCCTATGGACCATGGCGTCTGGCCAACAGCCCGGCCCTGTCGTCTGCGTTTCCGATTGCTTACTTCGACGTGCTCGGTCTTCCTCGCTTGTTGGACGTGCTCTAGCTTAACCGAACTGAACCGCCGTATGCGGACCCGCATGTACGGTGGTGTGGCAGGGGAGGAGAGGTGACTCTCCCCCCTATGCCGATTCTTGGGCGGGAAACCGCCGGCTCTTTGAATGCCTTTGTGGAAGCGGAGGGCTTACTTGGTCTCGACCTTCAAACTGATGTAAACCTGTTGACGATCGTCAAATTGGCTGACAGTTTTGGTGCTGCTCTTGTGGTTGTTGTACTGCGCATACACTTCGTAATCGATAGTGGGCTGGAGGGCCGGGAAACGGTAGGTACCGTCCGGACCCACGATATAGGTTTTCACCGAGCGGGTTTGAGTGTTGGTCAGATACACGACCGCGTTCGGCAATGGATTGTCACCGCCGTCGAGCACTTTGCCCGTGAGCAGGCGGGTTTTGTCTTTTTTCGTATCGCGCCCAAACAACTGCGCGGGGGCAGCCAAAACCGATGTGGAGAAGACCGGCGGCGACACTACAACTACCGCGAACATGACCAGCAGAGAAGCCGCAACCGCAACAGCAATGACCGCATTTTTCATGTGTTTCCCGTTGGCTGCCGATTTCCCACCCCAGCGGCCATTACCAGTCTAAATGAAGACCGATGTCGGAACGCTCATCATCCTCGATATGCACGGTTACTTCGGGGCCAGGCTTCAACTTCCTGCCGGAGGGTAGTTTGTAGTCCTTCACGTCGGCCCAGACGATGTAATCCGCTTTGCCGACGGGCAAGCGCTGAGCGAATTCGCCCGTGTGATTGGAATAAAGCTCCCAGCGGACTTTCTTCTCCTTGTCAGTGGCCAGCCGGATCTTCACTTTGACTCCGTAGAGCACGTGCCCGTCGGGGTCCCAAACCGTTCCGTAGATCAGAGCGTAAGGCTTCGGCTTCTCGCGGGCACTAACCTGCGCGCTCGCTGGGGCAAGCAAGGACACCAGAAACACGACCGGCAACGCCATTGCGCCCAGGCGGGGGAGAGCCCGAAAATGTGGAAAATTGTTCAGGAATCTTCGTCCTCATCCTCTTCTTCGTCGTCGGCGTCTTCTTCGTCCTCATCTTCGTCGATTTCGTCTTCGCCGACTACTTTCAGTTCGACCGGATTCACTGTAACCACCTCGAAGTCGGTGCCGCACTCCGGGCAGGAGACGACCGCGCCTTCATCGACCTCATCTTCGTCGATGTCGAGATCCGTCTCGCATTCAGGACAGTACACCATGTTCTCCTCCACGTTCGGGGTACCCTGTTATATTTAGTTTCTTAGCGAGGAAAAGGTCAAGTGGCTAACGAGAAAAATTCTTCTAAGGCCGAATCTGCCGGTTTTCGCTGCTTTTCCACAAGCCTGGTGGCGGCCGTGATGGTTGCCCTGGCGCCGGCGTTTTGCGCCCCCCTGTGCCTGGCGCAGGAAATGACCCAGGGACCGGCGCCGCGCCTGGCAGCCGACCGGCACACCGACGCGCACATCGCCGAGGCGATCCGGCAGGTTTCGGCAGACCACATCCGGCAGACGATCGAAAAGCTGGTCAGTTTCGGAAACCGGTCCACGATTTCCGCGCAGGATGAGGATTCGATTAAAGCGGGCAAGGGAGTTGGTGCGGCGCGGGAGTGGATCAAAGCCGAGTTTGAACGATATTCCAAAGACTGCGGCGGCTGCCTGGAAGTAAAAACCGACACTTTCACCGAGCAGCCGGGCGACCGCATCCCGAAACCGACGGAAATCACGAATGTTTATGCGGTGCTCCGTGGAACCGACCCCCAGCAGGCGAATCGGATCGTGCTGGTCACCGGCCATTACGACTCGCGAAACAGCGATCCGCTTAACGTCACCGACTCTGCCCCGGGGGCGAATGACGATGGCAGCGGCACGGCAGTGAGCCTGGAGTGCGCCCGCGTTTTGAGCCATGCTGCGGGCAAGCTCAAATTCCCGGAGACGATTATTTTTCTGACGGTCGCGGGAGAAGAACAGGGTTTAAACGGAAGCAAGCACTTCGCCCAGATGGCCAAGCAACAGGGGTGGAGAATCGAAGCCGTCTTGAACAACGACATTGTGGGAGGCGACCGCAATCCGCAGCAGGACGCGAGCGTGGTAAGGGTGTTTTCCGAAGGACTGCCGGCGGCGGCGAGTGAGGCGGAAATCAAGCGAATTCGCATGCTCGGCGGGGAGAGCGACTCGAATTCGCGCGAGCTTGCGCGCTACATCGCCGATATCGGGCGCTCGTACGATGCCGGAGTGAAACCGCTTCTGATTTTCCGGCTCGACCGTTTCCTGCGCGGAGGCGACCACTATTCGTTCAATCAGCAGGGCTTCGCTGCTGTGCGCCTCACTGAGTTTCGTGAAGATTATAACCATCAACATCAGAACGTTCGAACCGAGAGCGGCATCGAATATGGTGACCTGCCGAAGTTCGTGGACTTCGATTATGAGGCGCACGTCACGCGCCTGAACGCGGCGACCCTGGCTTCGCTGGCATCGGCCCCAGCGCCGCCCACCAGCGTAAAAATGCAGACGAAAAGCCTCGATAACGACACGACTTTGACCTGGGAACCTTCGGCGGGAGCGGCCGCCTCCGAGGTGGTCTGGCGCTCGACGAACGCGGCTGATTGGGAGTACGTCCAAGAGGTCAGCAGTGGTGCGCGTGCAACCCTGAAGGTTTCGAAGGATAATGTGATATTCGGTGTGCGCGCCATAGATCAAGCAGGACATCGCAGTCTCCCGGTTGTGCCGGAACCAGAAAGATAGGAATAGTGAGTCGCGGACAAACCATCTCGTTCAGTTTCCCTCCGTTTACAGGATGGGTGAAGCGCATCATCCTGACTTGCACCGGGATTTACCTGTTTCAGGCAGTGACGCGCATCTTCGCCCCGGCTGTTTTCGTTGCGATGCGGGAGTGGCTCGCGCTAATCCCGGTGGCCGTGATGCACGGCAAGGTATGGCAGGTAGTCACCTATTCGTTGTTGCACGCCAACTTCAGTCATGTGTTTTTCAACATGCTCATGCTGTGGTTTATCGGCGCGTATCTGGAACTCGACTGGGGACCGCGACGATTCATCGAGTGCTACACGTTCTGCGTCGTGGGCGCCGCCCTGGTGACCATTGCCGTCTCCTATACCCATTTCCTTGGGATGAGCCCGGGAACCGGAACGGTGGGGGCGTCGGGAGGCATCTTCGGACTGCTGATGGCTTTTGGGATGCTTTACGGCGATCAGGAAATGTTTTTGTTTCCGTTACCGTTCAGGATCAAGGCCAAATACCTCGTCGGCATTTTGGTCGTGGCCGCGGTCATTGCAGCATTTGAGCCATCGGGAGATATCGCGGTTTTTGCTCATCTGGGCGGATTGCTTTTCGGCTTCCTGTGGGTCAAGTTCATGCCCTCTCGCGGAGTCGGCTATGCGGCATCCGAGCGTTATTTCGGCGTGCGGAACTCCTACTATCGCTGGAAGCGGCGGCGCGCGGCAAGGAAGTTCGAGGTCTATATGAGAGACCACGACCGCAAAGTCACTTTCGACGAGCACGGCAACTACGTACCTCCCGACGAAAACGACAAAACCAATGGCGGTTCGAAATCGGGCTGGGTGAATTAGCCGTCAGCCATCGGTAAAAATCTACCGCACCAGCGGCGGTTACCCCCTTTCCCAGTTTGCTATCTGGGATTAACAAAATGCCGCAGATTTCTCCAACGGACTTTTACGCGCTACCGCTTCGCGTGCATACCTTTCTCGCAGACGTCCCGTTGCACGACGTTTGGGCGGTTGACCTGCCTACACGCCGCGACGGTGTTACCCTGTCTGAACTTCTTCGCTGGGCGAATCAGGATAAATTCGACGAAGCTGATGCAAAGATGAACAGATTTCCGCCAGTGGCGCGCGCGCTTTTCCGTCTTCGGTTTTTTCTTGGCCGCATTTTTCGACTTGAGGCTGAACCGGAGGATGCTTTGGCGGCCTCGTTTGGATGTCGTCTGACGGCCGAGGATCGCGCTCGCTCTTCTGTCGCGCCGGGAACGCCAGAAGGACTGTTCCGCGTAGTCTATCGTTTCGAAAATGAACAACTGCTTGAAATACAGAATCGTACCGTCCATGCTGCAGCCCTCAGTGCCCTCGCTCAAAGGGCCGATGGCTATCGACTCTACTTTGCGGTCTACGTGCGCCGGAGAACGTGGGTTACGCCTTTCTACATGGGCTTAATCGATCCGTTCCGGAGATGGGTTATCTATCCGGCCCTGCTGAAAACAATTCGTGCAACCTGGGATCAGAATATCTGACCAAACCTCTCTACGATACTTGCAGAAAGCTCCTGAACTCTCCCTTTGAACCCCAAGTCGTGACCTGCGCCTTCCACCGTCATCAACTCGGTTTTGGCCGGGATTAGCCGCAAAGCGTTCGTCATCTCTTCCACGCTTCCGAAGGGATCGCGGGTTCCGTGTACGAACAAGCTCGGGGTTCGCAGGTTGGGTAAATGCTGGATGCGGAGTTGTTCAGGCTTACGCGGCGGGTGCAGAGGGTACGAAAGCAAGAGGAGTCCGGAGACCAGCTCGGGTTCGGCGGAGCAGAGTATCGTCACCTGACGTCCACCGTAGGAGTGCCCACCAAGAAAAATTCGTCCCGTGACATTCTTGCGCAAGACGGCAACCGCGTTCTGAAGGCCGGCGCGATCGCGCTCGGCGTTCCCCGGAAATGGCGGGCCGGTTCGCCGCTCCTGCCGGAAGGGCAGATCGCAGCGCAGAACCGTGAAGCCATGTCCGGCAAAAGCTTCGCTGAACGCCACCAGCAGAGGAGCCGCGGAATTTGAGCCTGCGCCATGCGTCAGGATCAGGGCGTCGCCGTTGGGAAGCGCGGGCGAGTGCAGGAAGCCGCGCACAGCAGGATTGCAGGCGGTATCGACAAATGCAATCGGCGGTTGCATTGCGTTAGCTTCTCAAAGCAGGTCCTTCCCCTTCGACTGCGCTCAGGGTCAGGATGACAAACTCAGCGACCTTCGTCCACCCGTGGAGGCGGAACTCTCGTAAGGCCGCGAGGAAAGAGCATGGCATTGAATTCGGCGCCAATCAGCACCACTAGCGAGATGATGTACATCCAGACCAGCAGCGCAATGCCCATCCCCAGCGAACCGTAAATGACGCTGTAGTCGACGTAGTGCTGCAAATACCATCCCAAGAACGCGGTAGAAAGCAGCCACAGGGCGGTGGCAAGAACCGCGCCCGGCAAAACGCTGTGCCAAGGTTGAGTGCGGGGCACCGCGTTGTGATAAATCAACTGGATCACGGCGATGCTGGTCAGGATCGCAATGGCCCAGCGGATCGCGCCCCACGCCAATAGAATTAGAGGTCCGAATTCATGCCCGCTGTGAACCAGAATCCGGGTTTCAATGCGGCTGCCGAATGCAACCAGAATGGTGGAGAAGGTCAGCGGCAGGCCCGCCATCAGAACCAGCGACATCGCAATCAGGCGCTCCTGGATTAACCCCCAGGTCTTGGGAAGCTGGTAGGCGCGGCGAAAGCCTTCCATCCAGGAGATGATGACGCCGGAAGCGGTCCACATGGTTAACAACGAAGTGGAGACGAGCAGGCCCACCGGGCGGTCCGCTTTGCTTCGCAGGTAGGAAAGCGCCGTGGCGCTACCCGCGGGCAAAATGGTCCCCAGGGCGTAGGAGATTTCGCGCAGGTAGACTTCGCCGCGTTTCAGGGTGGCGACCACCGCGCCAAGCACCAGCAAGGCAGGGAAAAAAGTGAAGATGGCCGAATAGGCCGAGGCCTTGGCGGTGGCAAAGGCATCGTGCTCGAAGGAACGCCAGATGGACAGGCGGAACAAGCGCCAGAAGCGCCCCAAGGCCGGGGCTAGCACCAGTCCACCAGGGAGCGGCTCCGGCGCAGGATTGCGGCCCTGAGGTTGCTCAGGAAGGCGCTGTGGCTCCAGTGCTAAGGACATTGGCTTCAAAAAATCGTCGCTTAGTTCAGCGTCATTCTATACCGAACCCAGTGTTACTGTGCCTGCCGACTACTGCCGAGCAACGCTCGGCTTGGACGGGAAAGAGCCCCGTCCCTACACGAGCAAAAACGACGGGGCGACTCGCGTCGCCCCTGTCTGAATTCGTACTGTACTACTCTGCGGCGAGTTCTTCGGTCTCGCCTTCGTGCCGCATGAGTTCGAGCGCTCGCTCGGCGTCTTCGTAGGCCTGCGAGACTTCCTCCTGCACCTTGCTGGCAGCCTCTTCCATTTCCGGAGAGAGACGCACGTTCCGGTAATATTCCATGCCGGTGCCGGCGGGAATCAGGCGGCCGACGATCACGTTCTCCTTCAAGCCGCGCAGATGATCAACCGCTCCCTGAATGGAAGCTTCGGTCAGCACGCGCGTAGTCTCCTGGAAGGAGGCGGCGGAGATGAACGAATCGGTGGAGAGCGACGCCTTGGTGATCCCGAGCAGCAGCGGACGCCCAGTGGCCGGTTTGCCACCTTGCGCAATCGCACGCTCGTTCTCCTCGTGGAAGCGGAACTTGTCCACTTGCTGTTCGAGCAGGAACTGGGTGTCGCCTACATCTTCGACCTTCACCCAGCGCATCATCTGGCGGACGATCACTTCGATGTGCTTGTCCGAAATGTTCACGCCCTGGAGCCGGTAGACTTCCTGGATTTCGTTCACCAGGTAAGACTGCAGCTCCTTCTCACCGAGCACGGCCAGAATGTCGTGCGGGTTGAGCGGCCCGTCCATCAGCGGCTCACCTGCGCGGACGCGCTCGCCTTCCTGCACGTTGATGTGGACGCCGCGCGGAACGGAATATTCCTTCTCCGTGCCGTTATCGGCAGCCACGTAGAGTTTGCGCTGTCCCTTGGCGACCTCACCGAAGCGCACCACGCCGTCGATTTCGCTAATGACAGCGGTCTCGCGCGGCTTGCGGGCCTCGAACAATTCCACCACGCGCGGCAGACCGCCCGTGATGTCCTTGGTCTTGGTGGTTTCGCGCGGGATCTTGGCCAGCACGTCGCCGGGAAACACCGTGTCTCCGTCCTGCACCATGAGGTGGGCGCGCGAAGGCATCAGGTAGCGCTTGCTTGCCTTGCCCTTGATTACGATAGCCGGCTGGCGCTTCTCGTCGGGTGAATCCGCCACCACGTGACGCGACAAGCCGGTTACCTCATCCACTTCTTCGTGCAGCGTGATGCCTTCCTGCAGGTCCTTGAACTGGACCGTGCCGCCAATTTCGGTGAGGATGGCAAAGGTGTACGGATCCCACTCGACCATAACCTGACCGAGCTGCACCGGCCCGCCCTCCGCGACCTTGACCTTGGCGCCATACACAACCGCATAGCGCTCGCGTTCGCGGCCCTTCTCGTCCACCACCGCAATCGACCCCTGGCGATTCATGACCACCAGGTCCCCAGTCTTCGACTTCACCGTCTGCAAGTTGATGAAGCGAACCAGACCGTTGCTCTTGGCATCGAGGCGTGACTGTTCCGAAACTCGCGACGCCGTACCTCCGATGTGGAAGGTACGCATGGTGAGCTGCGTTCCAGGTTCGCCGATCGACTGCGCCGCAATCACACCGGTAGCCTCGCCCAGTTCGACCAGCCGCCCGGAGGCGAGATTACGCCCGTAGCACATGACGCAGACCCCGCGCCTCGACTCGCAAGTCAGCACCGAACGGATCTTCACCCGTTCGATACCGGCGGCTTGAATTGCCCCGGCGAGATCTTCGGTGATCTCGTGATTCACATCGACCACGACCTGGCCTTCGTAGTCTTTGATCTTTTCGAGCGACACGCGGCCCACGATACGGTCGCGTAGCGGCTCGATGATTTCGCCGGCTTCGACGATACCGGAGACGAAAATTCCGTCCACGGTGCCGCAGTCGTATTCGCTGATGATCACGTCCTGCGCAACGTCCACCAGACGGCGCGTCAGGTAACCCGAGTCGGCCGTCTTCAGAGCCGTGTCGGCTAGGCCCTTGCGGGCGCCGTGCGTCGAGATGAAGTATTCGAGCACCGTCAGACCTTCACGGAAATTGGCCGTGATCGGAGTCTCGATAATTTCACCCGTCGGTTTCGCCATCAGTCCGCGCATACCGGAGAGCTGACGGATCTGCTGTTTCGATCCGCGAGCGCCGGAATCGGCCATGACGTAAATCGGGTTGAGTTCGCCCTCTTTGTCCCGTCGCTGCATCTGGTTGAACATTTCATCGGCCACTTTTTCGGTAATGGCCGACCAGATTTCGATGACCTTGTTGTAGCGCTCGCCGTTGGTGATCGCGCCGTCCAGGTACTGCTGTTGCACGTTGATCACCTGCTTGTCGGCATCTTTCACCAGGGTCTTCTTGTTGTCCGGGATGACCATGTCATCGATGCCGATGGAGAGGCCGGCGCGCGTGGCGTACTTGAACCCGAGCGACTTAATCTCATCGAGCATCTTGACCGTGACTTCGAGGCCGAACCGCAGATAGCAGTAATTGACCAACTGGCCGATGCCCTTCTTCTTGAGCAGGCCGTTGATATACGGCATGCTCACGTTGACGCCCGGCACCGCCTTGGGCAGATGGTCGTTCAGAATGGCGCGGCCGACGGTGGTGTTCAGGTACTCGCGCTTGAGGTTCACGGGTTCGGTATGGTTCACGTCCTGATCGTCGTAGGCCTGCGTCAGGTCAATGACCTCGCCGGTGTAGCGCAAACGAATCGGCGTAAGCGTTTCCACTTCGCCCATTTCGAGCGCGATTACCACTTCGTCAATGTTGGCGAAGGAGCGGCCTTCGCCCTTTGCGCCCGGCTTTGCTTTCGTCAGGTAGTAGAGTCCGAGCACCATGTCTTGCGTGGGCACGGTGATGGGATGGCCGGATGCCGGCGACAGGATGTTGTGCGAAGACAGCATTAGAACGCTGGCTTCTACCTGCGCTTCGGGCGACAACGGAATGTGCACCGCCATCTGGTCGCCGTCGAAGTCGGCGTTGAACGCGGTGCAGACCAGCGGGTGAATCTTGATCGCCTTGCCTTCCACCAGTACCGGCTCGAATGCCTGAATGCCCAGGCGATGGAGCGTAGGCGCGCGGTTCAGCATGACGGGATGGTCCTTGATGACCTCTTCCAGAATGTCCCAGACAATCGGTTCCTGCTGCTCCACCATTTCTTTCGCCTGCTTGATGGTGGTGCAGTTTCCCGTCTGTTCCAGACGGTGATAGATAAACGGCTTGAACAACTCGAGCGCCATCTTCTTCGGCAACCCGCACTGGTGCAGCTTGAGCTCGGGACCAACCACGATTACCGAACGGCCGGAGTAGTCCACGCGCTTGCCAAGCAGGTTCTGGCGGAAACGGCCCTGCTTGCCTTTCAGGGTATCGGAGAGCGACTTCAGCGGCCGGTTGTTGGCGCCACGCAGAACGCGCCCGCGGCGTCCGTTGTCGAACAGAGCGTCGACCGCTTCCTGCAACATGCGCTTTTCGTTGCGCACGATGACTTCGGGAGCATGCAGGTCCATCAGCTTCTTCAACCGGTTGTTGCGGTTGATGACGCGCCGGTAAAGATCATTGAGATCGGAGGTGGCAAAGCGTCCGCCATCCAGTGGAACCAGTGGGCGGAGCTCGGGTGGAATCACCGGCAGCACGTCCAGGATCATCCACTGCGGCTTGTTGCCGCTCTTGCGGAAGGCCTCGACAACCTTGAGCCGCTTGGCGTACTTCAGCCGCTTCTGCAGCGAGGTTTCGTTCTTCATCTTCTCGCGCAGTTCGGCAGCCAGGGAATCAACTTCAATGCGTTTCAGAAGTTCTTTGATCGCTTCCGCGCCCATCATGGCCTTGAAGCCGGCGGGACGATATTGCTGGTCGAGTTCGCGGTACTTCGCTTCGTCCTTGATGACTTCGCGGTCCTTCACCGGCGAGTCGCCGGGATCGACGACCACGTAGGCCTCGAAGTACAGAATCGCTTCCAGATCGCGGAGGGAAATATCGAGCAGATGCCCGATGCGGCTGGGCAGGCCCTTAAAGAACCACACGTGTGAACAGGGCGAAGCCAGCTCGATGTGCCCCAGGCGTTCGCGGCGGACTTTGGACAGCGTGACTTCCACGCCGCACTTGTCGCAGATTACCCCGCGATGCTTCATGCGCTTGTACTTGCCGCAGAGACATTCCCAGTCGGTGACCGGGCCGAAAATGCGGGCACAGAACAAGCCATCGCGCTCCGGCTTGAAGGTGCGGTAGTTGATGGTTTCCGGCTTGGTCACTTCCCCATGCGACCAGCTGCGGATTTTTTCCGGGGACGCCAGGCTGATGCGAATGGCATCGAAGTCAGCTACCGGATTTGCCATATCGAACGGGCTCGAACGAAACATGTGCCTCCGCTTTCCTACGGCTGTACGCCGCCGTACGCGGCTCTCAAGAACGGTCGCTAGTCGATGGTCGTTAGTCGCTAGCCAAATCTCTAACCCGGAAGCTCAAGAGCGAAGACTTCGGGTCTATTCTTCGAAACTGAGTCGGCCTGCCAGTCGCGAACGACCAACGACTGGCGGCCAACGACTAATCTGCTGCTACCGCCACCGGCTTCTTCTCCGTGGCCTTGATCAACTCGACATCCAGGCAAAGCGCCTGCAATTCGCGAATGAGCACGTTGAACGATTCGGGAACGCCCGGCTCCATCGCAGCCTCGCCTTTGACGATGGCCTCGTAGATTTTGGTGCGCCCGTATACATCGTCCGACTTCGCGGTCAGCAACTCTTGCAGGATGAACGCCGCGCCATACGCTTCCAGAGCCCACACTTCCATTTCTCCGAAACGCTGGCCTCCGAACTGCGCCTTGCCACCCAGCGGTTGCTGCGTGATCAGCGAGTACGGCCCGATGGAACGCGCGTGAATCTTGTCGTCCACCAGGTGCGACAGCTTCAACATGTAGATGTAACCGACCGTCACCGGCTGTTCGAACTTCTCGCCCGTCATGCCGTCGCGCAGAGACGTCTTGCCCGACGTGGGCAGGCCCGCGCTCGTCAGCAACGCCTTAATTTCCGACTCCCGGGCGCCGTCGAATACGGCCGATCCCATGAACACGCCCTTCTTCAGGGTCGGAGCCAGCGCTTCGAGTTCATCTTCACTCATGTCAGCGATAGTGTCCGCAAGCACGGTGTCCTTGAATAAAGCTTTGAGATCGCGGCGGACAGCTTCGGCACGAGTGTTCTGCTTCAGCAATTCCGCAATCTTCAGGCCCAGTTCATAACCCGCCCATCCGAGGTGGGTTTCAAGAATCTGTCCCACGTTCATACGGCTGGGTACGCCTAGCGGGTTCAGGACGATCTCGACCGGCGTTCCATCTTCGAGGTACGGCATATCCTCTTCCGGCAGAATGCGCGCGATCACGCCCTTGTTGCCGTGGCGTCCGGCCATCTTGTCGCCGACGCTCAGCTTGCGCTTCATGGCGATGTACACCTTCACCAGTTTGATCACGCCCGGCGGCAGTTCATCGCCCTTGGTCAGCTTCTCTTTCTTTTCGTTGACGATCTTCTTGAGCACGTCGATCTGGCGCGAGGTCATTTCCTCGATCTCGTCGATCTGCTCGTTCACCCGCGGATCCTTGTCGGCGTACTTGATCCGCTTCAGATTGCGGGTCGAGATGCGCTCGATCGTGTCGCGGTCCAGAATCGTGTCCTTGGTCAGCAAGCGCTTGTTGGTGCGCTCGTCGTGCAGGTCGGCTTGCACTTCCTTGCCGCCCAGCAGGCCTTCCAAACGCTTCAGGCGCTCGTCGGTCAGAATTCGAATTTCATCCGAAAGGTTCTTCTCGAGTTTCGCGATCTGGTTGCCTTCAATCGTCTTGGCGCGCTCGTCCTTCTCCTGGCCTTTGCGCGAGAAGATCTTCACGTCCACCACGATGCCTTCGATTCCCGGCGGGCAGTAGAGCGAAGCATCGCGCACGTCGCCGGCTTTTTCGCCGAAGATCGCGCGCAGCAGTTTTTCTTCCGGCGTGAGCTGCGTCTCACCCTTCGGCGTAACTTTGCCGACGATGATGTCGCCCTGCTTGATGCCAGCGCCGATGCGGATTACACCTGCTTCGTCCAGATTGCGCAGCGTGGATTCGCTCACGTTCGGAATGTCGCGCGTCACTTCCTCGGGCCCAAGCTTCGTGTCGCGGGCCTCCAGTTCGAACTCTTCGATGTGAACCGAGGTGTAGTAATCCTCTTTCACCATCTTTTCCGAAACCAGGATCGCGTCTTCGAAGTTGTAGCCGCGCCACGGCATGAATGCGACCAGCACGTTGCGTCCAAGAGCCAACTCACCGAAGTCAGTGCATGGACCGTCGGCAATCACTTGTCCCTTCACCACCCGCTGGCCTTTCTTCACGATCGGCTTCTGGTTGATGCAGGTGTTCTGGTTCGAGCGCTTGAACTTGGTGAGCTGATAAATGTCGCTGCCCACTTCGCGCGAAAGTTGCATCGGATGATGCTCGCCTTCGACCCGCACAATGATGCGTTCGGAATCGACCGAATCGATAATTCCGTTACGGCGCGCCAGTACCACCGCGCCCGAGTCGCGCGCGGTGACGCCTTCCATCCCAGTTCCGACAATCGGAGCCTGCGCCCGCAGCAGGGGCACCGACTGACGCTGCATGTTCGCGCCCATCAGTGCGCGGTTGGCGTCGTCATGCTCCAGGAACGGCACCAGCGATGCGGCAACTGAGACCAGCTGCTTCGGGCTGACGTCCACGTAGTCAACTTCATCTCTGTGCACCAGGACGAAGTTGCCCGCCTTGCGAGCATTGACCAGTTCGCCGGCGATACGGCCTTTTTCGTCCAGTTCGATGTTGGCCTGCGCGATGGTGTGGCGGTCTTCTTCCCACGCCGAGAGATAGAAGGAAAATGGTTCGACCTCTGCGGGCTTCTTGCGCCGCTCTTTCAAATCAGCGTTGACCTTTTCCATCTCGCTTTTCTCGGCATAGTCGCCGACCTTGTAGCTGCTGTCACCGGCGTTGACGACGATGACATAGTCCACCACGCGCGCGCCCTTCACCTTGCGGTACGGCGATTCGATGAAGCCGTAGTCGTTGATGCGCGCAAAGCAGCTCAACGACGAAATCAGTCCGATGTTTGGACCTTCCGGCGTTTCAATCGGGCAGATGCGTCCGTAGTGCGTCGGGTGGACGTCGCGGACTTCAAATCCAGCGCGTTCCCGCGACAAGCCGCCCGGCCCCAGGGCCGACAGGCGCCGCTTGTGCGTGATTTCCGACAGAGGATTCGTCTGATCCATGAACTGCGAGAGCTGCGACGATCCGAAAAACTCGCGAATCGCGGCCATTACTGGCTTGGCGTTGACCAGGTCGTGCGGCATGGCTGTCGACATTTCCTGGTACACGCTCATCTTTTCCTTGATGGCGCGTTCCATGCGGACCAAGCCGATACGGAATTGGTTTTCGAGCAACTCGCCAACCGCTCGCACGCGGCGATTGCCCAGGTGATCGATGTCGTCCACCGCTCCAATGTTCTTGCGCAGTTTGAGCAGGTACTTGATGGTCGCGTAAAAATCGTTGGGATCAAGCGTGCGCTGTTCCAGGCTCGTCGCTTCCTGGTTTTCGAACAGCTTGATGTTGAACTTCAACCGGCCCACGCGAGAGAAGTCATACTTGCGCGGATCGAAGAACATGCCCTGGAACAACGCCGTCGCCGTGTCGAGCGTCGGCGGGTCGCCCGGACGCAGCTTGCGATAAATCTCGATCAGAGCTTCCGAGGGACTGACGACCGAATCGCGGCGCAGGGTCTGGCTGATCACCGTGCCCACGTCGTCGCGCTCCGGAAAGAACACGCTCATCTCGATCACGCCCGACTCCAGGATCTTGGCTACTTTGTCGGCTGTGATTTCGGTGTTGGCCTCCAGCAGCACTTCACCGGTCGTCGTGTCAACGATGTCGCTTGCTGCCCACGCGCCTTCGAGATCGGTCGTGTCCACTTCGATTTCGGCGATCTTCGCCTTCTGAATTTCCTTCAGGGTGGCGGCCGTGATCTTGCGGCCGGAGTGCGCCACTTCATCGCCCGACTTCGACTTGATGCTGTGCGCCAGCTTCATGCCGATCAGATTCGTCGGCTTGTCGCTTGCCGGATCCAGCGTCCAGAACAGCTTCTTGTCGCGGACGACCAGCCGGTCTGTGGTGTAGAAAGTCTTCAGAATGTCTTCGCCGGAACGCAGGCCGAGGGCGCGCAGGAAAATCGTGCCCAGGAACTTGCGCTTGCGGTCAATGCGCACGTAGAGAACGTTCTTCTGGTCGTACTCGAATTCAACCCACGAACCGCGATAGGGAATGATCTTTCCCAGGAAGTAGGTGCGGTTGGCTGCCGTCTCGAAGAACACTCCCGGCGAGCGGTGCAACTGGCTGACGATGACGCGCTCGGTTCCATTGATGATGAAGGTGCCGTTCTGCGTCATCAACGGCACGTCGCCGAAGAAAACTTCCTGCTCCTTGATGTCGCGAATGGAACGGTTGCCGGCCTCGTCCTTGTCCCAGATGGTGAGCCGCATCGTGACTTTGAGCGGGGCCGAGTAGGTCATGCCGCGCTCTTCGCATTCCGCCACGTCGTACTTCAGCTGCAGACCGACGGGGTCGCCGCACTTGTTGCAGAAGTCGGGAGTATTCGCGTTGTAGGTGCCGCACTTGTGGCAGAGAACTTCACCGGGATGAAACGGGTCGGTGATCACCGTCGATCCGCAATTTCTGCACGTGGTGCGCAAGTGATGCAGCCCCTTCAGATGGCCGCATTTGCATTCCCAGTTGCCAATCGCGAAGTCCACAAACTCAAGCTGGGAAACATTGCGGAAGTCGGTGATCGGGAACACCGACTGAAACACCGCCTGCAGCCCGCCGTCTTCGCGCTCGCTGGGCAGTTTGTCCATCTGCAGGAAGCGGTCATAGGAGCGCTTCTGAACCTCGATCAGGTTCGGGATCTGGATGGTCGCTGGAATTTTGGAAAAATCGAAACGCTTGCGGTGGATATTGTGCTTTGGCATTCTAAGGAACTCCTGCTTTCAGGCAGCCCGGGGCTGCGGTACAAGCGGAATGAGGGCGCAAAAACGCGCGCCAAAATACTGCTAGTGAGCGGTATACCCTACAAAAGACACCGGCCCCCGCAAAGACATGTCTGTCCGCAGGCGCCGCGTGCGACGCTTAATCCTGGATAACTTTTAAAATTCCGCGCCAGTTCAAAGGCCTGTTCCGTCCCGCCGCCCGCGGGACCGGCTGCCATACTTTCAATCCAGCGACCCTTTTCCGTTCCGCTTCCTGGGTTTATTTGGAGGATGCGGGTCGCCGTCGCCTCGCAGTGAAGCCAGGGTAAGCGGGTTATTTATTAGATATTAACACCACTCCCCAGGATTCAGCTACTGTTCGGTCAAATAATTGCAAGCGGGGGTGGCTTGCTCGGGTGGTGACGGGGCTTCGCCCCGCCACCCACCACACAACCGACCCCCGACTGCCAGCTATTTGACCTCGACAGTTGCGCCCGCTTCGGTGAACTTCTTCTTGATGGTCTCGGCTTCGTCCTTCGAAACACCTTCCTTGATGCTCTTGGGAGCGCCATCCACAAGGTCCTTCGCCTCTTTCAGGCCGAGGCTGGTGACCTCACGTACTGCCTTGATTACATTGATCTTATTGGCTCCGACTTCCTTCAAAACGACCGTGAATTCGGTCTTTTCTTCAGCCGGGGCGGCCGCGCCCGCCGCTGCGCCGCCGGCAACCATTACCGGGGCCGCTGCCGCTGCCGAAACGCCCAGACGCGATTCCAGTTTCTTGACTAGCTCTGCCGCTTCCAGCAACGACAGGCCAACAATTGACTCTTCCAACTGCTGTAAATCCGCCATGTGAATCTCTCCGCTTTGTGTAAGATTTGCGATTTCGCTATCGCTTTGCCAGGTTTCCAGTGCGACCAGGTCGTCAACTCCGGCGCCAGACAACACCAAAGTTTTAAGACCGCGCCACCCCTCGCTTCGCGATAACTAAATCTTTTTCGGTCAGCTCTCGCCGACCCGAACTTTTTTCACCAAGAGGCCTACGCCTCTTTGAATTTCTTCTGCTCCACGCCCTGGCCGACGACGACCGCCAGGTTCCGTCCGACTGCATTCATCGCCGTAACCAGACGCTGCGACGGAGCGTTCAGCAGGAATAGCAACTTCGAATAGAGCTCTTCCTTCGACGGCATGGTCGCCAGCGCCTGGATCTCCTTGACCGTAATCACGCGGCCTTCAACCACGCCCGCCTTGAAGCTGAACTCCGGATTGTCTTTCGCGTATTTTGCCAGCGCCTTCGCCAGCGCCACCGGATCGCCTTCGGTGTAGGCAATCGAGGTTACACCTTGCAGGTTCTTCAGCGCCTGCTCGACCTTGGTGCCCTTGCCGGCGCGCTCCGCCAAAGTGTTCTTGACCACGCGATACTTCGCGCCGGTCGGGCGCAATGCCTTGCGCAATTCGAAATCCTGCGTCACTGTCAGCTTGGAGTACGTAGCCACGATCATGCTCGAGGCATTCTTCAGTTCGCCGCCCAGCTTCTCAACTTGCGCAACTTTCTTAGCTCTAGTAACCGCCATGTTCAAACCCTTTCAAATCTCGTGTGGTGACGGGGCTCCGCCCCGTCCAGCCGGGCCAGGCCCGGCAGTTATGCCTTAGCCGCAACCTCAATCGGAGTCGTGTCGAGCGCGATCCCCGGTCCCATGCTCGAACTCAGATAGCAGGCCTTGATGTACTTGCCCTTGGCCACCGAAGGCTTAGCCTTGATCACGCTCGAAATCAGCGTGGTTGCGTTGTCAATCAGCTTGTCGGGCGTGAACGAAATCTTGCCCACCGGCACGTGCACCAGCGCGGTCTTGTCGGTGCGGAACTCAACCTTCCCGGCTTTCACTTCCTGCACCGCGCGCGCAACGTCCATGGTGACCGTACCCGTCTTTGGATTCGGCATCAGACCCTTCGGTCCGAGGATTTTGCCCAGACGGCCAACTGACTTCATCATGTCGGGCGTGGCAATCAGCGCGTCGAAGTCGGTCCAGTTTTCTTTCGTGATCTTCTCGACCATATCTTCACCGCCGACAAAATCCGCGCCCGCCGCCTCGGCCTCACGAACCTTTTCGCCGCTCGCGATCACCAGAACTTTCTTCGACTTGCCCAGTCCATGAGGAAGCACGACCGTGCCCCGCACCATCTGGTCGGCATGCTTCGGATCGACGCCCAGCCGCAACGTCACTTCCACTGTTTCGTCGAATTTCGCGTATTTTACTTTCTGCAGAAGTGGAACCGCTTCCTGCAGCGTGTAAGGCCGCGGCTCAACTGCTTTCCGCGACTTCTCTATATTCTTACCTGACTTCTTCATTTTCACCTCAGTCTCCCACCGCGCTTCTTTGTTCCGAAGAGCCGTGGTGTTTTCGACATCAGACGCGGCAAGCCGCGTCTCTACTATTGAACTCTGCCCGCGGGACGCCGGCGCTACCCAACTACTTCAATGCCCATCGACCGCGCCGTGCCGCGCACGCTCTTGATGGCGGCATCCACTGAAGCGGCATTCAGATCCGGCATCTTCTGCTTCGCAATGTCCTCGACCTGCTTCAGCGTTACCTTGCCAACCTTATCTTTGTTGGGCGCACCCGATCCCTTGGCGATTCCGGCAGCGCGCTTCAGCAAGATCGACGCGGGCGGCGTCTTGGTAATAAATGTGAAAGTGCGGTCGCTGTAGACCGTAATCACGACCGGAACAATCAACCCCTCGAGTTCTTTCTGCCCGGTCCGGGCGTTGAACTGCTTGCAGAACTCCATGATGTTGACTTGCGCCTGACCTAGCGCCGGTCCTACCGGAGGCGCTGGCGTAGCCTTGCCCGCCGCAATCTGTAACTTTACCGAACCTGTAACTTTCTTTGCCATGATGCCTTTCCCAATTGATCTTTATGTAGAGACGGGGCCTTGCCCCGTCTTCCGCTGCCGAGACGCGGCAAGCCGCGTCTCTACCCTAAATCGTTACGCGACTTTCTCAACCTGGCCGAATTCCAGTTCCACTGGAGTCGACCGGCCAAAGATCGTGACCATCACTTTCAAAGTCTCACGATCTTCGTTGACGTCGTCGACCACGCCGGTAAAGGTTGCGAACGGGCCCTCGCCGATGCGCACCGTCTCGCCCTTTTCGAATTTGACCTTGAGCTTTGGCTTCTCCCGGCTGTCGGCCACTTTGTAAACGATGTGATTAACTTCTTCTTCCGACAGCGGAGTGGGCTGCTGACCCGTGCCTACGAATCCGGTCACCCGCGGCGTCGACTTCACCACGTGCCAGACGTGGTCGTCCATGTCCATCTCCACCAGCACGTAGCCGGGATAGAACATGCGCTCCGAGGTGTACTTCTTGCCGCCACGGACTTCGGTGACCGACTCGGTCGGAATCAGTACTTTGCCGATCTTGTCCTGCAACCCGAAAGCCTGCACCCGCGATTCCAGCGACTCCCTCACCTTGCGCTCGAATCCCGAATAGGCGTGGATGATGTACCACTTCATTCTCGGATTGCGCGCGGGTTCGCCGCCAGGAACTGCTTCCGCCGGCGGTGAAGGGGGCGCCTGCTGGCCCTCGCTAGCCGCAGCGCTCTCGACCTTTTCTTTATTCGTATCCGTATCCGGCATTCGATGACTTCTTTCGCTCGCTGCCTAACGGCGCGAGAAGTAATGCAAACCCCGCTCCAAAGTGTTGCTGATCGCCAGATCTGTCAGGAAGAAAAACAACCCAAACAGAAACACGGTGATGATGACGACCGTGGTCGTTCCCTGGACTTCCTTGCGCGTTGGAGACGTGACTTTTTTCATCTCCGTGCGCACGTCGCTGTAAAAACTCTTGATCCGCTCGGGCCATGATCTCAGCGTGCTCGTAATCGCGTTCTGTTCTACGGCTGTCGGCATACCTTCCCGCTTTCCTCGACTGCTCCCTCTCGGGCCTCAACTTTACCCTCAACTCTGGCAGGGGCGGAGGGATTCGAACCCCCAAGTTCGGTTTTGGAGACCGACAGTTTAACCGTTGAGCTTACGCCCCTAAATCTATTGACTCATTTTGTCATTGAATCATTGAGCCAATGTTTTCAATGACTCAATGACTAAATACCTCAATGATTCAATCGCCTTACTTCACTTCTTTATGCAGCGTGTGCTTGCGGCACCGGCTGCAGAACTTCTTCAGCTCCAGACGGTCCGGTGTCGTTTTGCGGTTCTTGGTCTTCGAATAGTTCCGCTCTTTGCAATCACCGCACTGCAACGTAATGATCTCTCGGGGCATTGCTCACTTCCTCGGTTTCGGCCGTCCCTCCGGGACTTGCTCGTCTCTCTTCTCCACCCAGCGCTGAAGCGCTGGGCTGTTTTCGCTCGCCCCTGCGGGGCTTCTTCCGTAATGGCCATCAGGTTTTACTGATGGCTGATGGCTGAAATCTACTGAATAATCTCCGCGATCGTGCCGGCGCCCACCGTGTGGCCGCCTTCGCGAATCGCAAACCGCAACCCTTTTTCCATCGCCACCGGCGTGATCAGCTCGATCACCAGGCTCACGTTGTCCCCCGGCATCACCATCTCCGTCCCCGCCGGCAACTCCGCTATCCCCGTCACGTCCGTTGTTCGCAAGTAAAACTGCGGACGATATCCCTTGAAGAACGGCGTGTGCCGCCCGCCTTCTTCCTTCGTCAGAATGTAAACTTCCGCCTTGAACTTGGTGTGCGGCGTAATCGATCCTGGCTTCGCCAGCACCATCCCGCGCTCCACATCTTCTTTCGCAACGCCGCGCAGAAGCAGGCCGGCATTGTCGCCCGCCATGCCTTCGTCCAGTTGCTTCTTGAACATCTCCACGCCCGTTACCACCGTCTTGCGCGTCTCCCGGAACCCGACAATCTCCACTTCCTCGCCGACCTTCACCTTCCCGCGCTCGATCCGGCCCGTCACCACCGTGCCTCGGCCTTGAATCGAAAAAATATCTTCGATCGGCATCAGAAACGGCTTGTCCAGTTCCCGCGCCGGCTGCGGCACGCTCTTGTCCACCGCCTCCATCAACGCGTCAATCTGCTTCTCCCACTTCTCGTCCCCGTTCAGCGCCAGCAGCGCCGACAACCGCACCACCGGTACATCGTCGCCCGGAAACTGATAGCTCTTCAGCAACTCGCGCACTTCCAGTTCCACCAGGTCCAGTAACTCGGGATCGTCCACCGCGTCGCACTTGTTCAGCGCCACCACGATGTACGGCACGCCCACTTGCCGCGCCAGCAGCACGTGCTCGCGCGTCTGCGGCATCGGACCATCGGTCGCCGCCACGACTAAGATCGCGCCATCCATCTGCGCCGCGCCCGTGATCATGTTCTTGATGTAATCGGCGTGACCCGGACAGTCCACGTGCGCGTAGTGCCGGTTCGGCGTCTCATACTCCACGTGCGCCGTGGCAATGGTGATGCCGCGCGCTTTTTCTTCCGGAGCGTTGTCGATCGAATCGAACGACCGGAACACAATCTTCGGGTTGTGCTTCTGCAATACCTTGGTGATCGCCGCCGTCAGCGTCGTCTTGCCATGATCAATGTGACCAATCGTCCCTACGTTGCAGTGCGGCTTATTCCGCTCAAATTTTTCTTTCGCCATTTGCTCTTATCCTTTGTAGCGCCGGCGTTTCGCCGGCTGGTTCGCAAATCAACCGTCGTCCTGAGATCCACTCAGTAGTACTGATACAGCTTGTGAAACTTCGCTCGCAGCGCCGGATCGACTTCTTCGACCTTCGAGAGATAAAACTCCCGTACCTGAGCCTGATCCGAAACCGGCAGCGCACTGTACAAAGACCGTGCCGTTCCAGCCTTCTCGCCCGCCGCCCGGTCGATCGCATCCGCGGCAAACGCTGCATCCAGGTTGCGGACTCGAATCTTCCGGCCGTCGAGCTCCTTCAAAAACTTCGTGACCCGGTCCGCCGCGAACGCTTTCTCCACTGCGGCTTTCAGGTCGCCGAACTCGCGCTCTTTCTCGATCTTGATCGTGCCTTGCTCGAACATCACTGTTCCACTAGAAACTCAAACGCAACGCTCAAACTCTGGAGCGGGAGACGGGGATCGAACCCGCGACCAACAGCTTGGAAGGCTGTGACTCTACCACTGAGTTACTCCCGCCCTCTAAACCAGCTGTCAGCTCTCAGCTGTCAGCTCTCAGCAAATCTATATGGAGCCGATGATCAGGATTGAACTGATGACCTCTCCCTTACCAAGGGAGTGCTCTACCAACTGAGCTACATCGGCTCACGGTACCGCTTCAATGCCGAAATCGATTCCGACGAATCAATCTTCAATCTGTCGGTTTCGTGTTCTCCCGCTCTTCTTCGATCCGGGTTCGCCAAAAATACAGCGCCGCTCGCAAGACGAACAATCCCAGGATCAGCAACGTCCCGGTTCGCAATCTCACGTTGGCGTTGAAGACTCGAACCGGCTCATCGGACAGCGTGGTCCAGGCTAAAACGCCCAGCACCGCATACGCGATAAGAGCCAGCACGAACTTCTTTTTGATCGTCACAAATACCAGGTTTCAAGGTTTCAGGGTTTCAAAGTTTCAGAGAACCCAAGCGCGCTGGCAGCTTTTGCTTTTGAAACCTGGCAACCTTGAAACTTTGAAACCTTCATTCTCTGGTGCACAGGGGAGGATTCGAACCTCCGTACCTCCTGAGAGGGACAGATTTACAGTCTGTTGGCTTTAACCACTCACCCACCTGTGCAAATCCGAAAACACCGCCCGGCCGCGCGAAAAACAACACCGACAGTCCACAGCATTTCTCAGCTCGGGAAACGAAATGCGAGAACTCCCGCCTGACTCTTACACTCGCCGGAAAATAACCTGAAGGAGTGCTTTAAAAGCTGCGCCGCTAGCGCCTTGCCGAGTAAACCTCTTCTGTTTCCGGAATCTTGTTTTTCTGGAGCTGGCGAAGGGAATCGAACCCCCGACCCTCTGATTACAAATCAGATGCTCTACCGACTGAGCTACGCCAGCAGGTGGAAGCAAGTCCAAGCAAGCACAATACTTCCCTGATCCCTTCCTGAAGTCCGGGACAATTATTTAAGTTATCACAAGGGTAATTCAGGTGCAACCGGAAGCCGGCCCTTGTCCGTGAAGGGAATAGCGGCAAGCAATCCCGGCACCTCCGGGTGCTATCATTATCCGGCTCACCTTCTGTTCACAGGGGATGAGCCACGTACCCGCCGAAATCGATGCGCATTCGACGCCGACTCCCCATCTTCCTGGCCGTGCTGCTGACGGTGGCCGCCGTGGCGCTGATCGTATTTCTGCGCAAGCAGGCGCCGCCGGAAGCGGCCCGCCTGCTCCCGGGAGCGGACGGCTTCTTCTACATCAATCTGAAGTGGGTTCGGACTTTCAACGCCACCGGCCAACTGCCGCCGGTTTCCCGCGATCCCGAATACCAGAAGTTTGTGGAGGAGACGGGATTTCAGTTCGAGCGCGACCTGGACCAAGCCGCCTTCGCCATCCACTATCCCCAGAGCTGGGGAAACGGAAGCGGTGGCTCGGCTCCGGAGCCGACGCTTTTCGGAGGTCTTCGTCGGCAGGATCGACTCCGGCCGCCTGACTGCCTACCTCAAGAAGATATCGTCTTCCATTAACGACTACCGCGGTTTCGACATCTACAACATCCCTGTTGAAGGCCGGACGGTTCGCGTTGTCATTCTCTCCTACGACAGCGTCGCGGTTTCGAATCACCCGGACCCTGATGTGATTCGCGGCATCCTTGACCGCTCCCGCAAACTGGCTTCGCCCTTCGGTGGACCCTGGTTGCTGCGAAAGTTCTATCGAAAAGTTCCACTGGCGAGCCTGTCTTTTGCGATTCTCCGGGTTCGGCCGGAAATGACGACCATAGGCGGACTGGGCGGTTGGAGCCTGCTGTTTCCGAAGCCTGCGATCGCCGTGATTTCCGCACGATATCTCCGCGCTCTCCACCTGCGGGCCGAAGCGTTTACCGATAACGAGACTGACGCGCAGGCCATCACCGAGAAGACGGCCGCCTTCCTCAGCCTTTTTCACGCCGCCGAAGGCAGCGTCGGCCCTCACGGTACCGATGCAGATGTTAAAGCGTTCTTCGACAGTCTCAAGGTTGAACAGTCCGGAGATCGAGCGATTCTCACCGCGACCGTGCCGCCGGGATTCATCAAGAAGGTTTTGACCGAAGCTCCTTCCGACACCATGGCGCCAGCCGCGCCCCCTGTGGCGCCCAAGGAGCCGACCGATCCGAAGCGGCCACAGAAGCCCGGTTCGCGATGATGGCGAAAATGCTGTAACAATTCCGCCCTCCGCAGCATCTCGTAGAAGGAGAGCAAACACCCTCCCGCGGTCGCTACAGGCGGGTCGCTACAATAGAGCTATGACGAGTTTGCCATTACCGCTCGCCGTCTTCGTCGCAGGACTGATCTCGTTCCTGTCGCCCTGCGTGCTTCCGCTCGTGCCCGGATACGTTTCCCTGATCTCCGGCGTTGGCGTCGAGCAGTTGAAGCTGCAAGAAGGAGAGCTCTTCCGCAAGGTGATGCTCAATTCCGCCGCGTTCATCATCGGCTTCAGCATCGTCTTCATCACGCTGGGCGCGATCTCGACCGAAGTCGGCCAGATTCTCGCACAGTACAAATCGCTGCTCGCCCGCATCGCCGGAGTGGTTATCATTCTCTTCGGCCTGCACCTGACCGGCATCCTGCAGATCAAGGCTTTGCTGGCTGATACGCGGCTGCATAGCCTCAAAGGCAGTTCTTCCGCCTGGGGCGCGTTTGTCATTGGATTTGCTTTCGCCTTTGGCTGGACGCCGTGCGTCGGTCCGATCCTGGCGGTCGTGCTCGGATTCGCCGCCGCTCAGGACACCGTCTGGAAAGGCATTTTTCTTCTGGCCATTTATTCCGCCGGTCTGGCCGTGCCTTTCCTGCTGACTTCACTCGGCATCGAGCGTTTTCTGAAGTTCTACAACCGCTTTAAATTCCACATGCACGCCGTGGAAGTGGCCAGCGGAGGCTTGTTGATCGCATTGGGCATACTGCTGGTGATGGGCCGCTTCGCGCTCATCTCCGGCTATTTTTCATTCTTGAATCGCTTTGCGCTGTAGAAAAGCTCGCATCAAAGGGGCATAGCTTTAGCCGCCGAGGTTACCAGTGAAAAGAAATCCTCTGATTTTGTTCTTCATTGCCGCTGTCGTCGCGGCCATGTTATTTGCCGGCATTCGCATATCCCGCAATAACCGCGCGAGCGGTCCGGCCAGGGGACACCTCATCGGCAATTTGGCCCCTGACTTCGAACTTCCGGAGCTCGACGGGAAGAAGCTCAAGCTCTCCGACCTGCGCGGCAAAGCCGTTCTGCTCAATTTCTGGGCGACGTATTGCGGTCCCTGCAAGATTGAGATGCCGTGGTTCGTAGAGTTGCAAAATGAGTACGGCCCGCAAGGTTTCCAGATCGTGGGTGTAGCCATGGACGACGCCAGCACCGAAGACATCGCTAAATTCACGAAGGAGCTGGGTGTCAATTACCCCATCCTGCTCGGCAAAGAGTCGGTTGGCGAGAGCTATGGGGGCGTCGGCGTGCTGCCGACCACGTTTTTTCTGGACCGCGACGGCAAGCTCATCGCCCGCGAATTCGGCTTGCAGAGCCGCAGCGTCTTCGTCGACCACATCAAAAAGGCCCTGAGCCAGGGCCAGGCGGTACAGGCTCAGAAGTAACTACGAACCGCCCTTGAACCTGGAGTACCCTAGAGTCCTCAGGAATCTGATTGAGGTGGTTCCGAGTAGCTTTGAAGGGGCATGGTTTCAGCCATGCCGTTAGGACCCGCCGTACTAGCGGCTTCAGCCGCTGAGGGCAGCCGATGAAGATATTTCTGGCGAGCGCGCTTCTTCTGTTCTCCGCATGGGCCTGGGCACAGGACGACCTCGGCCCGCAAGGCCCCGCCGTGAAGATGGCGCCCGCTCCGGTTGTGACCGCAGTGCAGGGCAAACCCGCCACCGTCGGGCTCTCATTCCGGGTCGCCAAGGGATACCACATCAATTCCAACCAGCCCAAGTCGGAGTTCCTGATCCCGACCGTGCTCAAGGTGGAAGCCACCACCGACATCATCATCGGCAAGACCACCTACCCCGAAGGCCAGGATATGAGTTTTGCCTTCGCGCCTGACGAAAAGCTCAATGTCTACACCGGAGATTTCAAAGTGGATGTGCTGGTGCGTCCTCTGCGCTCTGTGCAGGTAGGTAAATATATCGTCCGCGGAACGTTGAAATACCAGGCCTGCGATAATGCGGCCTGCTATCCACCAAGGCAGTTACCGGTCAGCTTTGATGTGAAGATCGCAAAGGCTCCGCCAGCGCCGAGCAAGAATCCCGCCCAAAGCCCGCACGCACACCACTGAAGCCGGACTTCCCGGTTCGTCTCCAGAAGGTTCTTAAAGCACCACCGACCGCACCTGATCCAGTTTCTGCGTCAGCGTGTCGATCCTTGCCTGTAGCAGGTTGCGAATGGAAAGCATCCCCAGCAACTGCCCGTTATCATCGACGATGGGCAAGTGCCGGTAGTGGCGTTCCACCATGGTGGCAAGCGCTTCGCCCGGAGTGGTAGCCCGGGTTGCCATCTCGACCGGCGCCGTCATGACTTCGCGAACAGAAACCTTTCGCGGGTCGTGTTCGCCCAGCGACAACCGGCGCAGCACATCGCGTTCCGTAAAAATTCCAGCGACGCGACGGTTGTCATCAATGACGGCAACCGCTCCCACCCGCCGATCCAGCATCGTCCGGATGGCCCGCTCCGCGGTCGCTTCCAACGGAACCGTAGCCGCTTCCCAATCGCACATTTCCAGGATGTTCATTCACTCACCTTTTCGGTCCCGTCTGGTGTTTCAAGACTTCATCACTTTGAGACAAGGTCGTTCTTGAATACCTTACCGTCCTTCATCACAAAACCAACATTCTCAAGAATCTTGATATTCGCCAAAGGATCGCCCGAAACGGCGACCACATCCGCGTAGGCGCCCGGCACGATCGCGCCCAGCCGTCCTTTCATCTCCAGCAACTCTGCGGCCCGCGAAGTCACGCTCTGGATGGCCTGCATTGGAGTCATGCCCAGGTCGACCATGCGCGGGAACTCTTGCGCGATCGGCTCCGTCCACTTCATTCCCCCGATGTCAGTCCCGAAAGCGATCTTGACTCCTGCCTTCAACGCCTTGCGAAAAGACTCTTCGTGCGCAGCGGCGCGCTTGCGGTCGCGCTGGCCTGCCGGAGTGTCGGCCGGAGCCCAGTCTTCGTAATAGATATTCAGGGTCGCGCAGAGCCATGTGCCCTGCCGGACCATCTGTGCGATCTGCGCGTCAGTCAGCACCAGCCCGTGCTCGATCGAGTCGCAGCCGCCATCGAGCGCGCGCTGCAGGCCTTCTCCGCCGTAAGCGTGACAGGCCACCTTCTTCCCCCAGCCGTGAGTCTCGTCCACAATCGCACGCAGCTCTTCTACCGTCAGCGTCGGCTGCGATACCAGTTCGCCGTTCTTTCCCACCCACGAGCGATGCGTCATGTACACCTTGATCCAGTCCGCGCCGTGGTCGAGTTGCTCACGCGCAGCCTTGCGCGCCTCGACCGGACCATCAATGATCTGCACTCCCTTCGGCACTTCGATCTCCGGCGCGTAACCTTCCAGCGGATATCCGCCGGTTGTCGAGATGGCGCGCGTCGAAACAAACAAGCGTGGGCCGGGAATGTATCCGCCTTCGATCGCCATCTTGATACCAACATCACCGTAGCCCGCGCCTTCGGTTTCCATGTCGCGCAAGGTGGTGAAGCCCTCTTCGAGCGCCCGCCGCACCGAAACCGTCGCCCGCGCCGCGCGGAACGCCAGCGGATACTTGAGCAACTGAATGTCGTATCCGCCCTCGGCAGGATCCTCACCCTGAAGGAAGATGTGGGTATGGGCATCGATCAGCCCCGGAAGCACCGTAGCCCGCGAGAGATCGATGAAGGTAGTGCCCGCGGGAAGGTTCGATGGGATGCCCGCCGGTCCCGCGTCGGCGACATCGGTAATCACATTTCCGCGAATGGTAATGAGCTGGTCGCGGCGAGCGGAACCAGACACGCCGTCAATCAGCACTCCCGCCCGGATCAGCGTTACCGGTGCGGGCGTGAGTTGTTGAGCCCAACTCGCGGAAAGCAGCCATAGAACACTCAGCAGAGCAAGCAGCACAGCAATCGAGCGCTTCACGGCAACCTCCGGAAAAGCTGGATTGTACTCCTTGCGGTAAATGTCATCTGGCAAAATTTCAGGATGAAGGTGTCAGGCTGGAACCCCAACTCGGCGCGGAATGCGAAGAACGAATGCAGCAGGACCAGCGTCGCTTTCGCCGAATACCAGCAACGCTCCGGCGGTCTCGAACACGCGCGTAGCGATCGCAAGCTTCACCCTGCGCAGCGTCGCGGCGCTGGGTGATGCTGCTCGAACCGGCTCGCAAAAACGACGCTCGCCCTCTACTCGCAGCACCGCGCCCGCTGGACCTTCCCCGAGTAGGAGCGCAACTTTATCGCCCCCCGGTTGCGCCTCCATCATCGCGGCGATCAAGTACTGTAAAGCCAGCCGCAGCCGCGGCTCTGGCACCGGCAGCGCAGCTGTGCAGGTGCCCACCAGTCGGAACTGGATGCCGCGCACCGCCGCGATCGAAGATAGCTCTTCGATCACACTGCGCAGGACCGGGGCCAGCGCGGCGGAACAAGCTTCTGGCCCGGGGTGCTCGGCGTCCAGATACTCCCGCATCAACTGGATCATGCCAATGACTTTTTCCGTCTGTTGCAGAGCTACCGCAACACTCTCCTGCTGCTGCTCCGCAACCTCCTCGGGCGACAGTTCGAGCGGAAGATCGAGCGAAAGCTCCAACGAACAGCGCAAGCCCGTGAGCGGCTGGCTTAACGAGTGCAGCAAGTCGCCGAGCACGTCCGGACTTGGCTGCATCTTCGGGACGGATTGCGGACTCGCGCTCATGCCGATGCCCCTTCAGAACTCATCTGATACCCCACCCCGCGAACCGTGTGAATCAAAGATGGCGAAAAGCCGTCATCTACCTTGCGCCGCAAATAGTTGATGTAGACATCCACTACGTTCGTCGTCGTGTCAAAGGTCAGGTTCCAGACGTGTTCGATGATCATGGCCCGAGTCAGCCGGCGCCCTGCGTTGCGCATCAGATACTCGAGCAGAGCAAATTCCTTTGTCGTGAGTTCAATATGTCGCCCGGAACGCTCCACTTTGCGCTCCACGCGATCCAGGCAGAGATCACGGACGGTAAGAACCGATTCCGATGGCAGGTGGCTGCGCCGCAACAATGCCCGCGCTCGTGCCGACAGTTCGAGAAAGGAAAAAGGCTTGATCAGGTAGTCGTCCGCGCCTGAATCCAGGCACTGCACGCGATCTTCGACCCGGCTGCGCGCGGTAAGAATCATCACCGGCAAGTTCGCCTTTCGCTGCCGCAAGCTTTTCAGCACGGCCAACCCGTCAATCCCCGGCAGATTCAGGTCCAGCACCACCAGATCGTAGTCAACCTCCATTGCCATCGCACGGCCCTCGTTCCCCTCGTGCGCGACATCGACAGCATGATGTTCCGCTTCCAGGCCCTTTCGGATAAAGCTGGATAGTGCGGCATCGTCTTCCACAATAAGAATTCTCATGAGCTTTTTGTAAGTCGGCTGATTCTGAACCGATTCTCATTCTCGACGCGTTCGCACAACTGCACAAGATAACCAGCCCGTACAAAAGGACATACTTGCAGGAAGGGAAGAACAGAATTCCAGTGATGAGTGCTATCCTGTTACGCCAACTGCGGCAAGGGACCCACTCAGATTCACAGACGACAACTACGAATTCGGTGTCTAATAGTGACCGTGAAGCGGCATCGCGTCAGCATAATGAGCATTTCCGCTGCTTGTGTATTAGCCCTAGCTCTTGTCACTTTCACGCCCGCGGCTGCGCTCGGACAAGAATGCCCGCAAGCCAGCGAGTCCGGGCCTCACAGTGCATCGGAGGCGCGGACATTGGAAGGCAAGCTGGTCTACCACGATGCCATCCGAAAGTGGTTTGAATTGAAGCTGGACGCACCGCAATGCGGGCAAGCCTCCATTGAACTGGTACGAGTTTATCTCGATGATTGGAGACCGCTAGAAGTTCTCCGAGGCTGCCGTGTCAAGTCGAGCGGCACCATCGGTTTCTCCACCACCGGATACTACTCGCTTGAGATGTACCAAGACGTGGTAGAGATCGAGTCAATCGGTACCTGCGAGAGGCAGTTACCGTTCCCTGATTATTCCAACGCAAAACCCGACGCGACGATTCGCGAATATCAGGTCGATATGCAGGTTAACTACGAGCCGGGAGATCACCCGATCATCTTCAAAGTGTCGAGCGCAGGCAAGGATTTGCAGCCGTGGCAGGCTTACGCGAGTTACATGCTGACGGGCGGCTTTGTCCTCTACGGGCTGTGTGGCGACGGTTTTGTCGTGGATAAAGTATTTGGGACGCCGCAGGCGAATCCATCACACTTCGGTGAACCGCGAACCTCAGAAGACATGGCCGCATTTGATCCTGAGAGTGCAGCAGCATCGGGCAAGAAGAATCTGCATTTGGGATACACCTGCGTTCGCGGGCCCTTATTATTGAAATCAGGCACGTAATGGATAAAGCCCCTCATCCGGGCGCACCTACGCGCCGAGCGCCGATTGAATCGCCGCGACGATCGTTTCCGCGAGCCGATCGATCTGTTCCTTCGATTCCGCCTCCAGCATCACGCGCGCCAGCGCTTCGGTGCCGGAGTAACGCACCAGCACACGGCCATTGCCGTCGAGTTCCCGCTCGGCCGCTGCAATCGCCGCTCGCACCGCGGGAATCTGCGCAAAGGGAGTTTTGTTCCGTACCCGCACATTGCGGATCGTCTGCGGAAATACTTTCAGATCGCTCACCAGATCGGCCAGCGGCTTGCCCGTCCGAACCATGATCTCCAGCACGCGGAGCGCGGTCAGCAATCCGTCGCCGGTGGTCGCCTCGCCATCGCGAAACAGGATGTGTCCCGACTGCTCGCCGCCCAGCACGGCGCCCACGCGCTGCATTTCTTCGAGCACGTACTTATCGCCGACATTGGCGCGTAGCATCCGAATGCCCGATCGTTTGAGCGCCAACTCCAAGCCCATATTCGACATGGTCGTCGCCACCACGGTGGCATTGGCCAGCGCGCCGCGCGCCTGCATTTCACGCGCCGCCAGCAGCAGAACCGCATCCCCGTTGATCACTCGCCCATGGGCATCGCAGAAAAGGGCGCGGTCGGCATCGCCATCGAAGGTGACTCCTACATCGAAACGCCCCTGGTTTCCAGTGGCGACGTGGCTGGCGACAAATCGCGCCACCACTTCCGGATGCAGCGCGCCGCAATTCTCGTTAATGTTTTGCCCGTCCGGCGCGGAGTGCAAAAAGGTCGCACTGATCTTTAGGGTCCCAAATAATTCCGGCGCTTCGGCCGTCGCCGCGCCATTGGCGCAGTCGACCACCACGCGAAGCCGGGTCAAGTCGGCGGAAACACTACCCGCCAGCCAGCGAACATAAGCTTGGCGCAAGCCTTCCTCCCCGGGGAGGCTAGCAAGTTCTGGAGTGGACTCCGGCGCCGGAACCGCATCCGAATCCAGTAGCGCGAAAATCTCTTTCTCAATTGCCAGTTCGCGCGCGTCCGGCAGTTTGTAGCCATCGCCGGAAAAAATCTTGATCCCGTTATCGGTCCAGGGATTGTGCGAAGCCGAAATCACGATCCCGGCGTCGAAGCCTTGCGAGCGCGCCAGGAATGCGACGCCCGGCGTGGTGATCACGCCCGCGCTGCACGTTTCCACCCCCACCGACGCCAGCCCCTGCAGAAGACGGTCGGCAATCCAGCGGCTGGAGACACGCGTGTCCTGCCCGATCACCACTCGCGGCTTAGACTTCACGTGCAACAGATCGTGTCCGAGTGCCCGCCCAATCCAATAAACACTGTCGCGGGTCAGCGGGAACTCCCCTGCCACGCCACGAATTCCGTCCGTACCGAAGAGTTGTCGGGTTTGCGTCATGAAGAGGTCGCTGGTCGATAGTCGTTGGTCGTTCGCGGTTCGTCGTTCGATCAGAATTCGCGAGCGACTATCGACCAACGACCAACGACTAGCCTACTTTTTCTCGTCTCCCGCGGCTTCCATGATAACCGTCACGCGAATCGGAGTGGGGTGCACAACTTGGATCAGAGGATCGGGGACATAGGCCTGCGTCACAAAAGTAGTCTGCGTTATGGTCCCGGTGACGTCCACCGGATCCGTGGTAGCCGACTCGACGGCCTCGACGCGGCGACGCGGGCCAGTGATCGTGACCATCGGTGGTTCGGCGATCACCTTTGCCACTCGCATGCCGCTGGCAAAATTTCCGGTCACGCGCGGCCGAACCTTGACATCGCTAGTGAAGCGTTTATCGAAGGAGAGGTGAAACTGACCGGGGATTATCTGCACCACTTCCAGATCCTGCGGCACATGCACGTGGTGCCCGGTTAGATCGAAAGTCCGTTCCCCAGGCTGAACGCTGGCCAGGTCAATTTCGGCGCGCACATCCGCGGGCTGCAGTTGGTGAATCACACGCTCCGGCCCTCGTACCCGGATCTGTGCTTCGGTGTAGCTGGCAGAATCGATCTCAAGACTGTCGGGAAGATTCTGGAACTCGATCGGAACTTTCATTTCGACTTCGGCAACAGGACTGCGCGCGACTGCGAACCACAGTCCGACGGCGAGCAGAAGAGAAACGACCTTTAGTCCGATATTCTGCACAAACACCCGCTTCACTGATCCCGGCATCGTCAGTCGTCCCTTCCTGCATCCTGCCGGCGGGAGAGATGTGAACTGGACGATTCTTCTTCCACAAAGCGATCTTCCACTGAACTCGGCAGCGACGGCGCGGGAGCGTAACGGCGCAGCAGATGGCTCAGGCGCTCGCGCAGACGCTCCACCGTCAACTCGCGCTCGATGCTGCCCGCTACCGCCATACTGATGGTGCCGGTCTCTTCCGAAACGATGACGGCGACCGCATCGGTTTCTTCCGTGATCCCGATCCCGGCGCGATGCCGCGTGCCCAGTTGGGTGGAAAGCACGGGATTCATTGACAGCGGCAGAAAGCAGGCGGCGGCTGCGATGCGGTCCCGCTGCACAATCACCGCTCCGTCATGCAAGGGAGCGCTGGGACGAAACACCGTGGCCAGCAGGTCGTACGACAGCCTGGCATCAAGCGCCACGCCGCTTTCGATGTAGGTGCGCAACCCAATTTCGCGCTCGATTACGATCAGCGCGCCCGTCTGATTCTGCGAAAAAAGATTGGCGGCCAGAACAATGTCGTCGTAAACGTCAGCTACCGAACTCGAAGACCGCATCAGCGAAATGCGGCTGCCCAGGTTTGCCAGGGCGTGACGGATCTCCGACTGGAAAACGACAATCAGCGCAAAAACAACATACGGCAGCAAGGTGCTGAGCAGCCAGTTCAGAGTCCGCAATTCCCCCAGACGCGCTAAGTAAAAGGCCAGCCCCAGCGTCGCTACACCAACCAGCATCGGTGCCGCGCGCGTTCCCCGCACCAGGGACAGAAACTGGTAGATCAGGATCGCGACCAGCACGATATCCAGAATCGAAATGACCGAGATGTGCGACCAAACCTGCGCCAGCGTCACGACACCCTCACGTCGAGAGTTGCATTGGCCTTCATTCTAATGCAGCGCACCTAATGCAGATCGGCCGATTCGTGCCGGATTATGTTTCGCCGCGCTCGGTCGAGGTCACGCGGGCTCGAACCCGGCCCCGAGCCAGGCGCGCCGACAGCTCGTCCCCAGCTTTGAGCCGCGCCGCGTCCTTCACTAACCGGCCTTTCGCGTCGAACACCAGCGCGTATCCGCGATTCAGAATCGCCACTGGCGAGAGCGCCTCCAGGCTTGCAGTCCGGCGCTCGATCGCCCCGCGGCTCTCCAGCAAACGCGTATGCATCGCAGCACCCAGGTTCGCAACTTGCGCCTCCAGTTGCTGCCGCACCCCAGCCAGGCGTCGTCGCGCATCATAGTGGTGGATGGCCGAGGCAACATTGTCGCAGCGGCGGTGACATCGCTCCAGAACCTGCCGTTCTGCCTTTTCCAGGCGGAAGCGCTGTTCATCCAGCTTCTGCTGCCGGCGGTGGATGCCATCCATCATGCGTGCAAACGCTCCGTGCTGTGCGTGTTCGGTCAGTTCCTGACGCGCCATCAGCAACCGGTAGCGCACGGCGCGCTCCAATCGCCGGTACAAATCTTCCGCCTGCGCTTCGATCTCCTGCCGCGACCGGATCACCAGTTCGGCCGCCGCGGAAGGCGTAGGAGCCCGCAAATCGGCGACGAAATCCACGATCGTAAAGTCCGTCTCGTGCCCAATCGCCGAAATCACCGGAATCTTCGAGTCCGCGACCGCCCGCGCCAGACCCTCATGATTGAAGCAGGCCAGGTCTTCGGCCGAGCCTCCGCCGCGCGCGATGATGATGACCTCGACCGCGCCTTTACGGCGCAGATCTTGATGAAAGTGCTGCAGCCCAGCCATCACCTCGCCCGGAGCTGAGTCTCCCTGCACCTGCGCGGGATAAATCAGCACATTCGCCGAGCGATGACGCCGAGCCAGAATGTTCAGGATGTCACGTAGCGCCGCTCCTTGCGGAGAGGTGATGACGCCGATTCGCTGCGGCAAGGGCGGAATCGGCTTCTTCCGCGACGCGTCGAACAATCCTTCCGCCTGCAATCGCGCCTTTAACTGTTCGAATGCCAATTGCAAAGCGCCCGCGCCTTTCGGCTCCATGAACTCGGCGGAGATCTGCAGCTCGCCGCGTTCTTCATACACGGTGATGCGGCCGCGGACGGTGACGTGCAGTCCGTTCTCGGGACGAAACCGCAACAGCTTCGCCGACGACCGGAACATCACCACGCGAATCTGCGCGCCCTCTTCCTTCAACGTGAAATACAGGTGGCCGGAATCGGGATTTCGGAGGTTAGAAATTTCGCCTTCCACCCAGCAGTCGGAATACTCGCGCTCGATGTGCGAACGCACGGCGGAGACCAGCGCGCGCACGGTCCAGACGCGGCGCTCTGGAGGACGAAACTGGAATCCGAGTTGGTCGGACATTTCCATCAAGGTCAGGCCATGAGGATCAGGACGCAAGCATCGCGCTGCGTAGATCAGTGTACCGTGCGTTGGAAGTGATGCTTCACGGAGTACATTTCGAGAGACCCCCCGAGTACGGGTCTTTATAAGTCAAAGACTTAGCGGACTCGCGTTGACTAGGTCTTTGAATAATAACGACTTACAGTAAAGTATTTATAAATCAGAGACTTAGCGCCAAGCGGCGGGATTCCACGCCCTAACGCCTGAGGCGGCTGATGAGAAACAGGATGGCCGAGAGCACGACGCTCACGACAATCGAGGTCGCCAGGGGGAAGTAGAACGTCGTGTTCTTCCCGCGATAGAGGATGTCACCCGGCAGCCGCCCCAGCGGCAATCCTGTCCGCCCCAGCAGTATGACGATGCCTCCGATTACCACCAGGGCCACACCGAGGATCACCAGCAGCCGTCCCATCTCTGCCATGGTTCGAGTTTAACGCCGAGGATTAATAGTCGACCACACAGAGATAACGAGTCTGAAGACCTGATTGTGCATTACGCACAGGCCAAGTCTGTAACACATCTCTCATTGCACGAGAGCTGTACAATGGGGGGCGTTAAAGAGCCCGAAGGAAATCTGGATGACGCCCATCGAAGAACGTGGCGGCAACTCAGGTCGCGCGGAACGATTCGTCAGAGGAGCGTTGCCGGTTGTGGTCGTTTGCCTTCTGCTCTGGGGTCTTTCCAAGGATTCATCCCCTCAGCCGATTACCGTTGCTGCCGTCTTTGCGGCGTGTGGGTTGGTTCTGTGGTTTGCGTGGAGTGCCATTCGCGGCAATCTCGCTACGAAGTGGTTGGGAGCGTTTCTGGCTTTCTGGGTTGGACTGGTTCTGGTCCTATTTTCCTTCTGGACTGCAATCGGGCTGTCTATCTTTTTGTTCGTGTTTTTCCTTGTGGCGTTGCCTTTCTTGTTGTTTGACTTGTTGTTTCGTGCTCCCTTCGAGGGCCGCTTCGCTCGTGCTCGTGCCGGGCGACGTCATCTTCGTTCTTAAAGCATGGAGATCCTCCAAACCTCCCGCCTCTTGCTCCGCGAGTTCGCCCTCGAAGACGCCGACGCCCTAGCCCTCGTCCTCTCCGATCCGGAAACCATGCGCTATTACCCCGCTCCCTGCGATCCCGCGGGAGTCGAGCAATGGATTGAACGCAACCGGCAACGCTACCGGGACGACGGAGTGGGCCTGTGGGCCATGCTGCTGAAGCCCACACCCCTGAAATCGAACTCTGAAGACGCGAAGATTCCAGATCTTACAGACAGCGGTTCTTCTGCCAGCACGCGGGCAGGAGTGTCCGCGCTACACAAACTCATCGGCGATTGCGGTATTACTTGCCAGCAGGTCGAAGGCGAGCATTTCTACGAAATCGGATATCACTTGCGCCGCGACTTCTGGGGACAGGGGCTCGCGACCGAGGCCGCCATCGCGTGCCGCGACTGGGGCTTTGCGCACCTCAAGACCGCGCGCTTGATTTCAATGATTCGGCCGGAGAATCTGGCCTCGCGGCACGTTGCTGAGCGCATGGGGATGACCGTCTGGAAAGAAGTGAAGTGGCGCGGCCTGGCACACTATGTGTATTCCATCGAAAGAGCGTCAGTCGCATCGCAACTAACGGTGGCTCCCTCATAAGAATTGTTATCCCGAGCGAAGCGAGGGATCTGCAGTTCGCCGCAAGATGCAGATCCCTCGCTTCGCTCGGGATGACAACTCATGAAGGGTGTTGCTGGCGCGCGGCAAAAAGCAGGTCCTTCGCTTCGCTCAGGATGACAAAGTTTGCTTGATGACAAATTGTTGTAGTTTCGCCCAGATCGGCAGGGAGCTCCTACACCAGATCCTCCACCTTCAACTCTCCCTCCCCTTTCCACGACTTGCGAAACTCCTGCTCTACGAACCAGGCATCGGAATTTCGATCCTGCGCCTGCAGCGCCCGATGCAAGCCGAACAGCGACCGCGGATTCCGAAGATTCTTCGTCAGGTCCTCGCGGAAGACCTGCTCGGCGCCTTTGGCATCGCCGCTCATCAGCAACACTCCGCCCAGCGACTCGCGCACCGGGAAAAACCAATCCTGAGGCTCGTCGTACTTCAACGTATCCTGCACGGCGACCGCGTCGCGCAGCATACCCGCGGCGGCCGCGTTATCTTTTTTCGCCAGTGCCACCTGCGCACCCAGAACGTTTTCCGCAATTTTCAGAATGTCTTTGGTCTTGTTATTAACAGGCATCTGGAAAACGACATCCGGAGACGTCGCTCTTTCGGCTTCGGCCACGATCTTGTATTCCGCTTCCGCTTCGCTGATCCTGCCCTTTCCTGCCAGCGCCATGCCGCGCGCAAAGTGCCAGAAGCCAGTCGTGGCCTTCATCTCCGGATCGGGAGGCTTCATCGCCAGAATCTCGTCCCACTTGTGGAAGCGCACATTCACCGCCATGGGGATGGTCATGAATCCCTCGAGCGGTGGCATGTCTTTTACTGACGGTCGCACGTGCTCGGCGAGCATTTCTGCCGCTTTGCTCGCTTCCGCGTAGTCTCCTATCATGGCCGAGCACATGGCGATGAAATGCAGGTTGTGGCTGTAGTACATCATCGGGTAAATGCCCTGCGCGCCACTGCTCTTGAGGTAGGCACGATCGGCCGCGGCCGCTTCCTGATTGGTTTTTGCCGCCGCCGCGTAATCTCCGGTGCGGATGTAAACGTGCGCTGGCATGTGCACGATGTGTCCCGCAGCCGGAGCCTGTGCCGCCAGGCGATTCGCCGCCGCTAAGGCACGTTCCGGGGTGTTCGATGCTTCAACGGCGTGAATGTAGTAATGGAGCGCGCCCAGGTGGTCGGGATTACGCTTAATCACCGACTCCAGCGTGGCGACAATCTCTTCCGTGCCTTCATGGGGAGTGCCGTCCTGATGCCACAGTCCCCACGGATGCAGATTCATACCTGACTCGGCGAATAGCGTCGCCGCGTCGAGATCATCGGGATTGTTCTTGACCACTTCTCGCATCGCATCGCGATAATCTTCCGCCGCCTTCCGCAGATCAGACTTGGGGTCGGCCGGAAAGCGCTTCGCCATCGCCAAGATGTAGCCGCGTTCGGCTTCGGAAGCGTTGCCACTCAGGTCCACCGCCTTCTGGATCGCCTCGTGCGCCCGCTGGAAGCGGTCTGCGCTTGCCGGATCGTTGTAGTTCGGGCCAATCGCTTCGGCAATTCCCCAATAGGCCATCGCCAACTTCGGATCCAGGTCCGCCGCCTTCTGAAATGAGCGCGCCGCCTCGTCGTGGTTGAAAGCATAAATCAGGCGCAGTCCCTGGTCGAAGAACTCCTGCGCTTCATGGTTCCTGGTCGAAACCGGATGATGCAAGTCGCCGAGGCCCGTCATCATCGTGACCGGCATCGCTCCTCCCATGGCGTGCTCCTGAGCGGCAGCCATGATCCCGAGAGTAAGAACGATCGCCAGGACGACAAGTTTCAAAGTTGCAAGGTTGCAAGGTTTCAAAGTCAGCAGTTTCATACAGACCTCCTGAAGATGGATGTGCCCACCGGAAATCAATTGTGATTAAAGGGACGCCCCAAAAACTTTGGGCGAAAGCATAGTGCAGACTTGGTCCGGATGCAACCACCTGCTAACCTCACCCTTGCTGACCTCGGCACGTGGGAGTTGGGGCCTGCGCTAAACTCAAAGCAGAGCTATCCGGACGCATGCACAAAGCCACAATTCTGTTTAACCCCAACTCTGGCCGCCGTGGAGTAAAGCGCGACCGGGAACTGAACCATGCCATTGGCATCCTGCAATCGGCCGGCGTTCACACCGAACTTACGGTTTGCCGGTCCAGCCAGGAAGCGACCGATAACGCCCGCTGTGCGGTGGCCGACGGCAGTGACACGGTGGTTGCCTGCGGGGGCGATGGCACGATTCACGATGTGATTCAGGGACTCGCCGGCACACCGGTCGCGCTCGCTATTCTCCCCTTCGGCACCGCCAACGCGCTCGCCCACGATCTCGGAATTCCGCTTCGCCCCAGCGCCGCGGCTCAGGTTGCCGTTGCGGGCAGAGTGCGGCGCATTCCGCTGGGCCGAGTTGAGTATGAGGATTTCAGCGGCAAGCCTTCCGCCCGCTACTTTACCGTCGCCGCTGGGATTGGGGTAGACGCGCACTTGTTCTACAAACTGACCTCCGAACTCAAGAACCGCACGGGCATGACCGCCTACTATCTCAAAGCCTGGCAGTTATGGGCGACGTATAACATGCGCCGCTTCGAGGTCGAATATGCCAACGGAAGCGGCCACCGCCAGCACGCCTCGCTGACGGAACTGTTGGCGGTCAGAATCCGGTTTTTCGGAAACATCCTGCGCGAACTGGTTCCAGGAGCCTCGCTCGATTGCGGCGATCTGCGGGCCGTCATGTGCCGCACCGCCAGCCGGAATGCGTATCTGCAATATGTGGCCGGAAGGCTGATCGGCCGCCAATGGAATATCGAAGGCATCGATCTGGTCAGTTGCTCGGAGGTTGTCTGCCGCCTGCCGGAAAAGAGCGATGGGCAGAGCGAGTTCATAGTGAGATCGTGTCTACGTCGAGGCCGACGGCGAGCTGCTCGGCCGCCTGCCCGCGCGCATGACCATGGTTCCGGATGCGCTGTCGCTGGTGGTACCCACGTAACCACGCGTCGCAACGCTTTATCTCATTCGGCTCTGTGTTATAAATCTCACCTATGCCTACCTGCCGCCAAGGGTCGATTCGCCTGTTTCAGTTCAAAGGGATCAATGTGTTCCTGCATTGGTCCTGGTTTTTGTGGCGGTATTACGAAATCAATGCCGCAGGGGAGATTATTCCTCGATCATCTGGAATGTGCTTGAGTATCTCGCCCTGTTTCTGATCGTGACTGCTCCACGAGTTCGGCCACTCGCTGGCCTGCCGCCAAGTGGGAGGACAGGCGAACCAGATCGTGCTCTGGCCCCTCGGTGGTGTGGCCTATGTGGATCCTCCGCAACGGCCCGGCGCTACGCTCTGGAGCATTGCGGCTGGACCGCTGGTAAACGTGGCGCTGTTTCCAGTCTTGTGGGCTGCTGTTGAGGTTGTCATCGGGGTTGGCAGCGGCCGTCGCCCGAATGTTCATGCATTATTGTGGTTCTTGACCTGGCGCATTGACCTGGGCTTGCTGATTTTCAACATGTTGCCGATCTATCCCCTGGATGGCGGCCAGATCCTCAGGTCGCTGCTCTGGTTTGTGCTCGGACGCGCCCGAAGCCTGATGGTAGCCACCATTCTCGGCTTCTTGGGCGTGCGCCGGATTCATCGGTCTTGCCTTCTTGGAGCATCCCTTTGGCTTGGGGTCATCGCCATCTTCATGCTGATGAATTGCTGGGGCGGATTGCGGCACGCGCAGGCGCTGTTACATTTCGCAAAGTTGCCGCGCCGAAACGGGTTTGTCTGCCCGGCATGCAAAACCTCGCCGCCGATCGGCGACCTGTGGAAGTGCGGGCGCTGCGGGCAGCCATTCGACATTTTCCAGACTCAAGGGGTCTGCCCCAACTGTAGCGACACAGTTTGCGGCGACCAAGTGCCTGGATTGCGGCGCAGTGCATCCCATAACCGAGTGGGCCACGCCCGTAATCAGCGCGAGTTCGACGTTCGGAGAGGTCAGAGGTGAGAGGTCAGAATGCAGAGGTGAGAATCTCCGGATTGGATTCTTACCTCTGCAATCTAACCTCTGACCTCTAACCTCCTTGGAACCCGTCACCCAATTTCTATTTGGCGCCGCCATGGGCCGCGCCGGACTCAATCGCAAGACGGCGCTCGCCACGGCCACGTTGACCCTGGGCGCCGAGGCCGCCGACCTCGACGTCTTCAGCCGCTTCGGCGGCTCCGCCTTCGCCTTAAATCATCACCGCGGCTTCACGCATTCTTTTCTGGGAATGCCGCTGGTGGCTGCCGCGGTCGTGGGGTTCGTCTATCTTCTCTGGCGCCTGCGCGGCCGCAAGACCCGCAATCCCAACCTGCCTCCGCGCTGGGGATTGCTCTTCGCCTATGCCTGCCTCGCTGGCCTCAGCCATATCCTGCTCGACTTCACCACCAGCTACGGAGTGCGCCCCTTCTGGCCGTTTTCCGAGCGCTGGATTTCCTGGGACATCGTGTTCATCGTCGAGCCCGTGCTTCTGGTCGTGCTGATTCTGGGCCTGATTCTCCCCGCGTTGTTTTCGCTGATCAACGAAGAGATCGGCGCGCGAAACAAAGGCCCGCTGGCCAAGCCACCCGGAAGGCTGGCCGCGACCCTGGCTCTGCTCGCCGTCTTCGCTTACTGGGGGCTCTGTGACTTCGAACATCGACGCGCCGTGGCCGCACTCCAGGCGCGCAATTACCAGGGAGCCGATCCCGGTTCGCGTTTCCGCCTATTCCTACATGACGAATCCGTTCCGCTGGCATGGCGTAGTCGAAACCCCGGCTTTCTTCGCCACCATGGACGTTGATTCGCTCACACCTGAAGTCGATCCCGACGCCCAAATGCAGATTCGCTACAAGCCCGAAGAGACGCCGGTTACACTTGCCGCCAAGGAAACGTACCTCGGACGCGTCTATTTGAGCTGGGCCCAGTATCCCCTGACCGAAACCGAACAACTCGAGAACGATGCGGTGGACAGCACGCACGCCGCCTACGTGGTCCGCTTCCGCGATCTGCGCTATGACTATCCGGGACGCAGTGGCCGCGCGACACTGGGGGCCAAGGTGTTCCTGAATCGAGATTTGCAAATGGTGGAAGAGCGGTCTGGAATGAAGAGCGCGAGCCCACAACCTGCGCCGCGAAACTGAATCTTTCACACCTCGCTTGACCGGCAGCATCCGCTCGCGCAACAATCCTAGTTGGCTCTTTAACGAGGTGATCATGCTTGCTTATGTATTTGTCCTCTTCGCGGTCGCGGTACGGTTCCTGCCGCATCCCCTGGCTTTTACTCCGGTAGCGGCAGCGCTGCTCTATTTTGGCGCGCGCGGTTCGCGACGCCAACTGTGGGTGCCTCTTGCCCTGCTGGCCGCCTCGGACGTCATACTCACCCGGTTCGTGTACTCCTATCAATTTTCCTGGGACCATTTTGTGACTTGGGCGTGGTACGCGGCGATTCTCCTGCTCGGCAGCCGGCTACGCGAAAACACCAGTTGGCTTCGGGTTGGCGGAGCCGCGCTGGCCAGTTCTGTCTCTTTCTTCGTCGTCAGTAATTTTGCCGTGTGGGCATGCTGGGCCATGTATCCCAGGACCCTGGCTGGGCTGATGACCTGCTACGCCGCTGGGCTGCCGTTCTTCCGCCGTGGAATCGCTGGCGACATGCTCTTCACCGCGGTCATGTTTGGATTGCCGGTAGTCGCCGGTGCGGTGGTCCGCTCCATGCACAAGCCGCACGGGACCGCGGCCGCTTAGCGTGACTGCTGATTTGAATCATTAAGTTTGAATCGTCAAAGTGTCCGATCCGTTGGAGGAGAGCTATGAGAAGCGCTCTTCTGGTGATGATCTTGGCAGTATCCGCATTTGCTCAAGACCAGTCTGCTGCGGCGGCCTGCGGTCCCAGGGGCACCAACTTCGACACGAAGCGGGATCCATCTCAGCACACCCTCGCGCTGCCCGAACCCGGGAAGGCGCGCGTTTATTTCATCCAGGACATCGGAGTAGTGGGCTGCCTCGGAGCTTGCCTGACGATGAAGATCGGGTTGGACGGAACATGGGTGGGCGCCGACCAGCGCAATTCTTATTTCTCCGTGTCCGTGGAGCCGGGCGAGCATCATGTGTGCGCGAATCGGCAGTCGCACTTTGCGCGGGCAAGTCAGATGGTTGCGCTCGCGCATTTCACGGCGGAAGAGGGGAAGGTCTATTACTTCCGCACGCGAACCTTTGGGGACAAGAACCAGGCAATCCTCGATCTTGATCCGATCGACAGTGACCAGGCCAAGTATCTGATCGCTTCCTATCCGCTGAGCGTGTCGCGCCCCAAGCCGTGAAGAGTGGGGGGTCCGGCGTTTGCCTGTTCCCACAAGCCGCCTAGCCAATCAATCGCGTCTCCTCCGAGTGCAATGCAGAATCCGCACTCCGCCGCTTCGCCCGCCGCCAGACGAGCCACCCTGCCATGAGCACTCCTGCTGCTACCAGAACCCACGCGAAGTGGTGGGCGAAGAGCTTGCCGGCCAGCGTCACAATTTCCGGACCGAACCAGAGTGTGAGCAGCGCCTCAATCAGAAAACGCACGAAGCGACCCAGGAAAATCGCCAGCAGAAAATGCGCAAAGTTCATCTCGAACGCCGCCGCCGCCAGCACCACAATCTTGAAAGGCGCGGGCGGAGGCAACATCGCCGGAAACATCAGCGCCCAGAATTCATGTTGCTCGAAAGATGCGTGAATCTTCGCGAATCGCTCCACCGAAAGGCGCTTGCGCAACAGCATCTCGCCACCCGTGTACCCGATGACGTAGAGAACAATGCTTCCGAGGGCCGACCCAACCGAACCCAGCAGCACGTACATCAGGAAGCGCGAGCGATCGTGGTAAACGTAGCCCACAAAAATCGCGTCCAGCGGCAGGCCCATGAACGAGCCATCCACGGCCGCAAACGCAAGCATGCCCCACGGTCCCAGAGGCGCAAGAACATGCTTGATCCACTCGCCGTATGCGTGGACAAAATGTTTGAGCTTGTTCAAGTAGGTAAGACCAGTTTACGCGAGAAGGGGAGAACGTCGTTCGTCGTTCGCTATTCGCCCTTCGCCAGCTGCCCCCAGTTTACGTCAGTGGCTCGTTTGGACAGCTCGCAGAATATGTCTTGGCGAACGACGGGTTTTGCGAATGGCGAATGGCGAAAAGCGAACGACGCCCCTATTAGTGCTCCGTCTTTCCCGCAATCAAATCCAGCGCATGCGGCAGTAAATCCATCACCGCCTCCAGCGATTCGACCGCCCCCGCTGGGCTGCCCGGCAGGTTCAGGATCAGGCTGGTTCCTCGAACCCCGCACACCGCGCGGCTCAGCGCCGCGAAACGGGTCTTACGCACCCCTTGTATGCGCATCTGTTCCGCGATCCCTTCCACCAGCCGTTCGCACACCGCGCCGGTAGCTTCCGGGGTTACGTCGCGCGGAGCGATTCCTGTCCCGCCCGTGGTCACCACCAGGCGAGCTGACCGGCACAACTCAATCAATTTTTCCTGAATCGCGGTGCGCTCGTCGGCAACTACGCTGCGCAACACCACTCGAAAATTGTGCCGTTCAAGCGCTTCCGCCACGGCCGGACCGGAGAGGTCTTTTTTCCCACCGCGTTTTTCGCCGCGCGAACACGAATCGCTGACTGTCAGCACTGCCGCAGGCGTCGGATCAGGTGTCGAGGAGGACATCTTCACCCTCAGCCGCCGCGTCCCTCTGCGCCTCATCCAACAGGCGCAATCCTTCCATCAGCAGGCCCTGCGTATTCAGCGTCGTCGTTTCCTGCGTCGACTTTCCGTTGAAATCAATCTGGAAGTTTCCCTCGGTCCAGCGCAGTACTTTGAAGACCGCTTCGTCTCCCGTGATCGAGCCATACGCGGCGTGCTTGGCCTGCCCCTGCGAGAAATAGATCTCGCATTTTTCGTCGTTATTGCCCTTGGTCATCGTCAGCAGACAACTCTTGCGCCCCATCTCCAAAGATTGCACCAGGTCAATCACATTCATCTGCGACAGGCTGCCGCGCAACACGCCGTCGGTTGACGCCGCCTTGCTCAGCTTCTCCAGCGCGATCCGGTCCACCACGCGCTTGATCTTGTGCGTGGCATCCTTCAGGAAGAAGGGCTTTTCCAGATAGTCTTCAATCGGATCCTGCATCGACAATCGTTCGCTGATGTCGGCCTTGGTGGCCATCAGGATCACTGCGATCCCCGCCGTTGCCGGCCGGGCCTTCAGCTTTTCCAACAACTGCCGCCCATCCATGCCCGGCATGCGGTAGTCGCTGATCATTACATCCGGCAGGTCATCGACCGCTTTTAACAGCGCATCGGCGCCGTCGGTTGCGACTGTGACTTTGCCCATCGTTGACAACGCCTGCTGCAGCATCCCCAGCACCATGGGGTTATCGTCCACCAGCAGGATTTTGACGTCACTCGCCATAAATTAAGCTGCCAGAAAACTATTTCCGCTTGCCGCTTCTCCGATAGTCTCCGCTCTTGCCCCCCGACTTCCGTTCCAGCGCCACTTCCCGGATTTCGATGCCCTTGTCGAGGGCCTTACACATGTCGTACACGGTCAGTGCCGCCACGCTGGCTGCCACGAGCGCTTCCATCTCCACGCCGGTCTCAGCCGTAGTCTTTACTTTGGTGGCTATCGAAACGCCATTCTCGCACACGCGTAAGGTCACAGCAATGTGCGACAGCGGCACGGGATGACACATCGGAATCAACTCCGCCGTCCGCTTTGCCGCCATGATTCCCGCCGTCCGCGCCACCTCGAGCGGGTCGCCCTTGGGATTCTCCGGGAGCGCCCGCAGTACTTCGGGCGTCATTACGACGAAGGCGCTCGCCTCGGCTTCGCGCACCGTTCGCGCCTTTGCGGACACGTCCACCATGCGGGCCTGGCCCTCAGCGTCGTAATGGGAGAGCTTTTTCGACATCACCAACAGGTTATCGTACTCGTTTTGGATCGTGTGGGGACGGGCGCCTTCTCACCTTTCATGGGATCAACACGGGAACCCACTCTCCCGCTTCGATCCGCTCGCGATCCGGAGGAATCACCACATAGCAGTTAGCCCGAGCCAGCGCGGCGATGTCGCCCGACCCTTGCCACCGCGCCAGTTCCACCTCCGCATGCTCAAATTCTCCGGAAAGCACCGCTGGAAGAAAACGCTTCAAACCTGTCTTGGTCCGGATCTCCGTTTTCAGTTGCGCGCGAAGAAAGATCAACGGTTGCGGCTTCATCCCTGCCAACGCTTGGATCATCGGCCAGGCAAACAGTTCAAAAGTCACCATGGTCGAGACTGGATTCCCCGGCAGCCCAAAGAAATATTTCTTGCTACACGAACCGAACACCACCGGACGCCCCGGCTGAATCTCCGCTCCCGTAAAATAAAATTCCGCGTTCAATTCTGCGAGAACCTGCTCCACCAGATCGTACTTCCCCATGGAGACGCCGCCCGTCAGCAGCAGCAGATCGCAACCCAATCCTTCCTCGATCAACGCCCGTAGCCGTCCGCGCTCATCCGGAGCGATCGCCAAGCGCACAGCCTCCCCGCCCGCATTCTGAACCTGCGCCGCCAGCGAATAAGAATTCGAATTCCGTATCTGCGCCGGTCCCGGAATTGCGTCAATCTCCACCACCTCATCGCCGGTCGAAAGCACGGCCACACGCGGCTTCCGGAAAACCTGCACGCGGCTTCTGCCGACCGACACCGCAATCGCGATGCCCGCGTGGTTCAGGCGCCGTCCGCGATCCAGCAACTGTTGTCCTGCGCGCGCTTCTGCGCCACGCGGGACAAAGTTCTCACCGGGCTTCACGCTGCGCTGAATCTCGACTACCGTTCCTGCGACAGCGGTGTATTCCACCATCACTACCGCGTCCGCGCCCTCCGGCAACGGAGCCCCGGTCATGATCCCCACTGCCTGCCCGCGCCCGACCGAGCACTTACCGGGTTCCGGCCAGTCTCCCGCCTTCACCTCGCCCAGCACTTCCAGCCGCGCCGGAACCTGCGCCAAGTCCGCCGCCCGCACCGCATATCCGTCGCGAGTGGCCCGCGCAAAAGGAGGAAAGTCACGGTCGGCTGCAATTGCCTCCGCCAGCACGCGTCCCGACGACGCCAGGAGGTCTACGGTCTCGACCTCTCCCGGGTGGACGCCGAGCGCATGCTGCTCAACCAGGTGCCGAGCCTCTTCGAAGCTAACGATACGAGTAGCGGGCACGATTGAAGGCGACCTGGACATGCAAGGATGATAGCGCCGATCCCTCAGGGGCTAAAGCCCAGGCTGGTTTCAGCTCGACGCGGCCCTGAAGGGCCGCTCTTCCACAGTGATACGGACATTTGTGATTTTTTCCAGGCTGTGAACCCGTGCCCTTTACCGCGCCAATTCCTGCCCCAGTACCGTGGCATTGCTGGCGAAGCAAAGGCCAGTTTCCAGATCCACTAGGCCCGAGCGGACCAGTTTCGCGATCTCACCATCGAAGTGCTGCATGCCTTCGTTTTCGCTGGCCTTGATCGCATCCAGCAGGGTGCGGCCCGGCCGCTCGCCTTGTTCGATGCAATCGCGAGTGCGCGAATTGGATTTCAGGATTTCGACAACAGGGATGCGGTCACCGCCGTCGCTGCGCGCTATCAACCTCTGGGCAATAACGTAGCGGAAAGTCTTGGCGAGGCGCTCCCGTACCGATTGCTGTTCGGCCACAGCGAATGTATTGACAATGCGCTCCACCGTCTTCGAGGTGTCGACGGTGTTCATGCAGGAGAGAACGATGTGGCCGTTTTCAGCGGCCTCGAGAAGAATCTCCAGCGTTTCGCGGTCGCGGATTTCGCCGATCATAATGACGCGTGGCGCCTGGCGCAACGCCGCTCGCAGCGCCAGAGTGAAATTCGGCGCATCGCTGTGCAACTCGCGCTGGTGCACCGTCGATTTCTTGTGATTGTGCAGAAACTCAATCGGATCTTCCACCGTCAGAACGTGATAGCAAAATTGGCTGTTGATGCGGTCAATCAAGGCGGCCAGCGTCGAAGACTTGCCCGACCCGGTTCCCCCGGTCACCAGGATGATCCCATTGCGAACCTTGGCTGCGTCTTCCAATTGCGCCGGCAGATGAAGCGAACTGAACGTCGGAATGACGGTCGGGATGACACGCATCACAATCGCACAACTTCCGCGCTGGATGAAGACGTTGACCCGGAACCGGGCCATTCCCGGCAGGCCGTAGGAAACGTCGCACGAACCCTGCTCGCGAAGCGTGTTGACGGCCTGCTTGTTATTGCCGATCAGGTCGGCCGCGATGCGGCGCGTGTCATCCGCGGAAAGGGTGCTGCTTCCGGAAATTTCGACCGCCGTGAGTTGCCCGTGAATCTCCACCTGGGGCCGTCGCCCCGGCGAAAAAATCAGATCGCTGACTTTCTCAGATGCGCGCAACATGCCCGCCAGCAGCACCGGCGTCGGGATCGAGCCGGTTCCACTGATGCCCTCAAAGGCAATCGCAATCGGGGAATTCCCCGGAGCCGCCATTCCACACACTCCCAGTTATCAGTCTTAGCGCCACAGAGGGGAGAAACGTCGTAAACCTGGAGAAATCTATACCTTGAATGTAACGCGGGCGGGCAATATAGCGAAGGACAGGTAGGTCATAGACCTAGGTAACCGAAGACGGGTGACAGTGGAGAGCCGGGCGTCTCCGCCCGGCTGGACGGGCGAGACGCCCGTCCCTCCACCGAACCCAGCTTGGGGTTCGCTATTTCTTCACCGGCTTTTTCTTGTTTCCAAAACCGGTTTCGATGGTTGCGCCTATGCTGGCCAGCATGTCTTTAGCAGGCTGCGCAAGCTTGCCATCGGGTTGAAGCTCGAGATATTTCTGGAAGGCCTCAGCCGTGCCTGGGGGTGCGACCATCTTGTCGCCCTGAAGCGTGGCTTTGCCGATCAAGTTCACGCCCTTCCAGTAGTAAGCGTCGGCTTTGGTCGGATCGGCGGCAATCACTTTGTCGAATGCCGCGATCGCATCATCCACCTTGCCAGCGTTGGTAAGAACCGCCCCCTCGTTGAACAGGTAGGTGCCGGCGTGCGTCGGATCCAGCTGGGCCGCCTTGTTGTAGTTGGTCACGGAATCATCGACTTTATTGGACTTCGAATAGGCTTCGGCAAGGTTGTTGTAGTAGGCGGCCATCTTCACGTTATTGTCGGGATCTTTCTGTGCCGCTTCAGAGGCGCCGCGCAGGTCAATTGCTTTCTGGTAGTTGGTTGCCGCCAGTTCATAGCGCTTCTGTTTCTCGGCAGGATCGGTCTGCTTGGGCGCCGACATGCGGTAGGCATCGCCGAGTTTGAACCAGATCAGATCGCGGGTGCTGTCGATCTGGTTGGCTTCGTTCAAGGTGGTGATGGCGGTCTCGAAGTCGCCGGCATCGGTAGCCGCCTTGGCGGCGGCGAGTTTTTCGTTGAGCGTGCCGACGGTCTTCCTTTCGCTCTCCTGTTTGGCGAGAGCTTCCTTTGCCTTCGCGGCTTGCTCTGGGCTCATTCCCTGGCCCTGGATTGCGGCCGTTTGCTCTTTCTTCAGGTCGAGGTCCAGCACCTCTTCGTCCACGCCTACCGAGACGTTGTTGACGTGCCAGAGCTCTTTGCCGTCTTTGCTGAGCTTGACGTTGTACTTGCCGGGAACGATGCCGAGCGAGAAGTACTCACCCTTGTTGTTGGTCTTGAGCTTGTAGACGTGGCCGGATTCGGTTCCAGTCCAATCCACTTCGCCCTGTACGATCGGTTTCCCTTCGATGTCCTTGCAAACTCCCTTCACGGTGCCCGTGGTTTGCGCGAACGCCAGCGGAGCAGAGATGCCCACGGCGAGGACGAGCAGCAGGGAAAGGATGAAATATTTCCTCATGATTTAGCCTCCCGGCAAATGAATCTGAATTTTAAGACCGTTATGAAACAAGTTCTAGCTCAATCGGGCAGCGGTTACCGCGTACGGAATGGGGTCATCCGCGCCCGCTTCGTGAAAGGCGCGCAAGCGAAGCACACAACTATCGCAGACACCGCAGGCGCGATCTTCACGCTGATAACATGACCACGTTAAATCGAAGGGGGCCCTCAATTCAAGGCCGAGCGTCACAATGTCGTGTTTATGCATTGCAATCAACGGTGTCACTACCCGGATTGACCCCTCTTTTGTACCCGCTTTGACCACTTCATTGAACGCCCGGTAATACTCCGGCCGGCAATCGGGATAGCCCGAACTGTCGGGCTCAACCGCTCCGATGTAGACCTTTTCGGCCCCCAATACCTCCGCCCAACTGACGGCAACGGCGAGAAAATGGGCATTGCGGAAAGGGACGTACGTGACGGGAACGCCGGCACCGATCCGGTGGCCTTCGGGAACGGCAATACTCGAATCGGTGAGGGCGGATCCGCCGATAGAACGCAGCGCTTCGTTGCGTACCAGCAGCCGGTCGTGAATTCCGAGCCGGTCGCAGATGCTTTCGAAGGAACGCCGTTCGCGCTGTTCGGTGCGCTGTCCGTAGCTGACGTGGACGGCGGCGGTCTGGTGGTCGCGGGCCGCCAGCGCCGCACACACACAGGAATCCATGCCGCCGCTCAGCAGGACCACCGCTCGGCTCCGATTGCTGGTTGCGTTCGAGGGCATGACTTGCTAGCGAGACCTTGTAATCGCTTCTTTCTAATTTTATGACAGTTAAAGACTTTCATGGGACTTGCGTGGGGACGGACGCATTCGTCCGTCCCGGGTGAGCGCAAGCTCGCCGACGGTTGCGGAGCTGCGCTCCGCTTGGACGGACGAATGCGTCCGTCCCTACGTGGTTCTATTCGTAGCGCAGGCTTTCGACGGGGTCGAGTTGGGCGGCGCGGATGGCGGGAACGGTGCCGAACAGGATGCCCACCAGCGACGAAACCACTATGGCGATGATTGCCGAAAGCCCCGAAATCGGGATCCGATACTCGGTGAGGAAGCGGACAGAAAAGGGAATGGCGAGTCCGACGATGATGCCGATGACGCCGCCGATCAGGGAAATGAGGATGGCCTCGGAGAGGAATTGAAAGCGGATTTCGCGGTTGGTGGCGCCCATCGCTTTGCGGATGCCAATTTCGCGAATCCGGGCGCTGACGGTGGCCAACATGATGTTCATGATGCCAATGCCGCTGACCAGCAGCACGACCAGCGACACGGCCAGCAGCACCATGGTCATGGCGGTTGCCGTCTTGTCGGCCATAGCAACCAACTGGGTCAGATTCCTGACGCTATAAACGGATTCCGGACGATGGCGGGACTGGATCACGCGCTGCACCTGGGCCGTGATCGGCACCACCAAGGAAGCGTCGGCGGCAGAAAAGAAAATCTGCTTCACGATGGGCGTTTCCTGAAAATAGCGGATCACGGTGTAGGGAATCAGCATGGTGTTGTCGGTCACCTCGGACTGCCCGAGCGTGTCGACGCGTTCGCGGAAGGTCCCAATGATGGTGAAAGGCAGCCCACTCAGTTTGAGCGTCTTGCCCAGCGAGGCTTGCTCCGAACCGTAGAGTTGGATGGCCAGTTTGGGCATGATGACGCCGACCTTGTTGTGGGCCTGCGAGTCCTGGTGGTCGAAGAATCGTCCCTCTAGAATGACAATGTTGCGCACCTGCTGGTATTCGGGGTAGACGCCCATGATCTGAAGGTCGCGCTCCTTGCCGCCGCCAACCGCTACCCGCTCGCTGAGGGGCACGACGGGAGTTGCGTAGGCAATGCCGCTGACCTGGTGCTGGACCGCTTCCATGTCGTCAATGGTCAAGTCGTCGCTGCCGGTGTTGGAGATGCGCCCTCCGCCGCTTTCGTACTCCGCGTAGACCCAATTGGAGCCGATGGCCTGAATCTGATTCAGCAGGTACTGCTTTCCGGTAAGGCCGATGGTAGTAACCAGAATCAGGGACGCGGTGCCAATCACCATGCCGAGCGCGGTCAGGGCGAACCGGACCTTGTTGCTCATGAACGTCTCGAAAGCGAAGCTGAAGATCTCGCCGATTGCGAGGTGGGAGCGTCCGTTCTGCTGGGCTGGGCTAGTCATCTGCCAGGTTAGATGCTACGAGCTGTTGGAGCCGGCTGCAAGCGACCTGGCGCGCTCACGCAGACTCCCTTCAGGCGCCGGACTCACATTCTCTGCTTTTAGGCGCTGCGTGCTTTATCATCAACGCGAGCCAAAACATTCAGCCCTTGCCGCCCTTCTCCAACCCGAGCGCATCTTCTGAAACGTCGAGACCGGCACGCTACCCATCATTCCTGTTCTCCATGGTCCTGGTGGCGCTGGCGATCCGTCTGGTTGTCATGGTTTTCCTGCTGCCGGAGCAGCTCGAACCGCAGCGCGACCACTGGCATTTCGGATACGAAGCGGGCAGAATCGCCCGCTCCATCGTTCAGGGCCACGGCTTCGGCAGTCCCTTGTTCGGAGACACCGGCCCCACCGCCTGGATGACCCCGGTTTATCCCTATCTGGTGGCCGGCGTGTTCAAGCTGTTCGGCACCTACACAAAGACCTCCGCCGTCGTGCTGCTTTCGCTGAATGCTCTGATGTCGGCGCTCGCCTGCGTTCTCGTCTTCCTGATCGCTCGAATCAGCTTTGGAGATCGTGTCGCTAAATGGTCCGGATGGGCCTGGGCGTTCTGTCCGTATGCCATTTATTTTCCGGTCGAACGCATCTGGGAAACCTGGCTGGCGACTCTGCTCCTTTGCCTGATTTTTCTGATTACGCTCGATCTCGAGAATGAGAACAGGTTTCGAAAGTGGGCTCTTTTCGGTCTTCTTTGGGGACTGGCCGCACTGACCAGCCCGGCTCTGCTCTCCGTGCTGCCTTTCCTCGCCGGATGGGTCATCTATCGCCGCCAGCGCCGTGGCCAACGGTGGTTTGCCGTCAACGCCGTAGCCGCCATCGTGTTTATTGCGGTCATTTCACCGTGGTTTATCCGCAACTATGAGGTCTTCCATCGCGTTGTTCCCTTTCGCGACAATATGGGAATCGTCCTGCGCCTGGGAACCAAAGGCACCACCTCGTACTGGGGACCCTACGAGCTTGGGCCCTGGCATAACGAGCAGGAATGGAACGAATTCAAGCAACTCGGCGAACTCGCATACTTTGACAAGAAAAAACAGCAGGCGTTCGAGTTCATTCGCGCCCATCCCGGCTGGTACGCCTGGGCCACGGTGCGCCGTGCCATTTACCTGTGGACTGGCTACTGGAGCCTCGATCGTGCTTATCTTTCCGAGGAACCGCTCGATCCGCCCAATATTTTGTTCTGCACCACGCTCACCGTGCTCGCGCTTCTCGGCCTGCGGCGCGCGCTGCGGGCGGATTGGTCGGGCGCTCTGCCTTATGCGCTCGTGCTCTTCTCGTTCCCGCTCATCTACTACATCACGAGTCCAGAAGTCTACTATCGGCGGCCAATCGACCCATTTTTCGTGATCCTGGCGGTGGTTGCGGTGATGAAGAGCGGGGAATCGAGGCGGGTATGAACGGAACCCACTCAACAAAACGAAATACGGTCCTCTATCTTCTTCTGCTGACTGTCGCAGCACTTCTGATTCATGGCTATCATCCCTATGCGGAAGACTCGGAGATCTACCTTCCCGGCGTTCTGAAGATTCTGAATCCCAGCTTGTTTCCGGCGAACGCAGAATTTTTTGGAGAGCATGCAGGTCATACCTTGTATCCGAACCTGATTGCCTTTTCGGTTCGAACTACGCATCTGCCGTTGCCGTGGGTCGCGTTTCTGTGGCATCTGGTTTCGATCTTCTTGCTGCTGGCGGCGAGCTGGCGGCTGGCGTCGGCCCTGTTTGAAGACGATCGGGCGCGCTTGGCGGCGGTGGCTTTGATGGCCGCTTTGCTGACGTTGCCCATTGCGGGGACGGCGCTTTTGATCCTGGACCAGTATTTGAATCCGCGAAACCTGGCGGCGTTTGCGGCGCTGTTTGCGGTAGCGGAAATCCTGCACCAGAAATATGGAAGGGCGACGTTGTGGCTGGCGTTTGCCGCCGTCATGCATCCGTTAATGGCAGCCTTCGCGATTTTGTTTTGTGTGTGGGTCGTCTTGCTTGATGGGTTTCGCCCGCGGATGTTGGGTTTCGCGGTCGCGCTCCCTTTCGGCATTACATTTGATCCTCCGCCGTCTGCTTATCACGAGGTCGCGGTGCGACAGCCTTATTTCTACATCCAGCGCTGGCAGTGGTACGAATGGTTGGGCTTGATCGGCCCCGTGGTGCTGTTCTGGATGCTCGCTCGCTTTGCACGACGCCGGAAGATGAACAATCTGGAACTGGTGTCACGAGCGGTCATTCCTTTTGTGCTGGTGGCCACGGCGGCAACCGTCGTGCTGTCGATCCCCCCTCGGTTCGAGGCCCTGGCCAGGCTCGAGCCCTTACGTTGCCTTGCCCTGACCTACATGCTGTTAATCGTCATCGGCGGCGGATTGGTGGGGCAATACATACTGCAACGTCGTGTATGGCGCTGGCTGGTACTGCTATTGCTCGTCCTGCTCAGTTTGGGAATGTATTCCGCGCAGCGCCGGTTATTTCCTGCGAGCGCTCACATCGAGTGGCCGTGGGCGCAGCCGCGCAACCCGTGGGCGCAGGCGTTCGAGTGGATTCGCGGCAATACCCCGGTGGATGCGATGTTCGCTCTGGATCCAGGACACATGGACCTGCCGGGTGAAGACGAAAATGGATTTCGCGCTTGCGCCGAGCGCAGCATGCTGGCCGATCTGGTCAAAGACAAGGGGGCGTGTTCAATGTTTCCGCCGCTGTCGGTGAAGTGGCTGGAACAGATCGAGGATCAGAAAAATTGGAAGCAATTCGGCAAAGCGGATTTCGAACGGCTTCGACAGAAGTATGGCGTGAGCTGGGTAGTGGTGGAACAGCCTGGTCCGAGCGGCATCGAATGCCCTTACCAGAATTCAGCGGTTCGCGTCTGCCGAGTAGACTAGCGGTTTCAACGCCTCGGCGAAGCGGTCGGCAATCCTCCCTCGTAGTAAGCCTCAGAATCGGACTCGAGAGTTTTCCCCTTTTCGCTGAAGATGGCATTGTGGATGATGCCGGTGCGCTGGAGGGCGAACTGAAGGGTGGTACCGAGCACGCCGAGTCCGTATTGCACACTGCGGCGAAAATTGATGGATGAAGCTTCCCTGAAATATTTCGTGGGGCAGGATACCTCGCCGATGCGGAAGCCGAAGTAGACACATTGGGCAAGCATCTGGTTGTCAAAAACGAAATCGTCACTATTTTCCCGAAGGGGCAGGCGTGTGAGCACCTCGCGGCTGAAGGCACGGTAGCCGGTGTGATACTCGGACAGCTTGATGCCCAGGAACAGGTTCTCAAAAGCGGTGAGCAGGCGGTTAGCGACGTACTTGTAGAGCGGCATGCCTCCGCGCAACGCGGTGCCCCCAATGATGCGGGAACCGAGAACCACGTCATAGACACCGTAGGCGATCATGCTCGCCATGGCGGTTACCAGCAGCGGCGTGTACTGGTAATCGGGGTGGACCATGATGACAACGTCGGCCCCGGCGGCCAGCGCTTCGCGATAGCAGGTTTGCTGGTTGCGGCCATAGCCGTAGTTGCGGTCGTGAACGAAAAACTGCAAGCCCAGCCGGTGTGCAACTTCGACGGTACGATCGGAACTGTGATCGTCGACCAGAATGCGAATATCGACCAGGTCGGGCAATTCCCGTACCGTAGCTTCCAGTGTCTTTTCCGCGTTGTAGGCGGGGAACACCACGGCAATGCGTTTGCCGTTAATCATGCAGTCTCTTCCTCAAGGGTCTGCCAGAATAATAAACGGAAACCCGAACCTCTGCCTTGAACTATCGGCAAGCTATAGGCGAAACTAAGAATATGCCCGCTCGAACGTTGTTTGAGAAGGTCTGGGATGCGCATGTGGTCGCTGCTCCGGAAGGGCAGTCGACGCTGCTCTATATCGATTTGCATCTGGTACACGAAGTGACCTCGCCGCAGGCCTTCGACGGCCTGCGCGCCAATGGACGGCGTCTGCGGCAGCCTTTGCGCACCGTGGCCACCGTTGACCACAACATCCCGACTACCCCTCGTGGCCTTCCCATCACCGACCCGATTGCGGCGAAACAGATTGAAGCGCTGCAGAAAAATTGCCGCGAGTTCGGGGTTCCACTGTTCGATATGGACTCGGCCGAGCAGGGCATTGTCCACGTCATCGGCCCGGAACTGGGCATCACTCTGCCGGGAATGACGATCGTCTGCGGCGACAGCCACACCTCAACCCACGGCGCTTTTGGATCGCTGGCGTTTGGCATTGGAACATCGGAAGTGGAGCACGTGTTGGCAACACAATGTCTGCCGCAGAAAAAGCCGAAGACGATGCAGATCCACGTCAGCGGAAGGCTGGCCGAGGGGGTGACGGCGAAGGACCTGGCACTCGGAATTATTGGACGCATCGGCACCGATGGCGCCACCGGATATGTGATCGAATACGCCGGCGATGCGGTGCGAGCCTTGTCGATGGAAGCGCGCATGACGCTCTGCAACATGAGCATCGAGGCGGGAGCGCGAGCCGGACTGATCGCTCCCGATGAGACGACGTTTGCCTATGTAGGCGGCCGCCGGTTTGCTCCGAAAGGAAAAGCTTGGGAAGAAGCGGTTGCTTACTGGCGCACGCTGGCCAGCGATCGTGAAGCCAAGTTCGATCGGGTGATTGAGATCGACGCCGCATCGCTCGCGCCTTTCGTGACCTGGGGGACGAATCCCGGAATGGTGGTGGCAGTGACTGCGCGCGTTCCGGAGTTGAAGAGTTTTGCGCAGGAAGCCGACCGGCGCGCTGCCGAACAGGCGCTCGCTTACATGGGCCTCGATCCCGGAACGCCGATTGAAGCGATTGCGGTCGACCGGGTGTTCATCGGATCGTGCACCAATTCGCGCATTGAAGACCTGCGGGCCGCGGCGCGCGTGGCCAAAGGGCAGCACGTGAACCCGAAAGTGCGCGCCATGGTGGTGCCGGGCTCTCAGGCGATCAAGCGCGCCGCGGAGCAGGAAGGATTGGATCGCATTTTTCTGGACGCCGGATTCGAATGGCGCGAGTCGGGATGCTCGATGTGTCTGGGCATGAATCCCGACATCCTGCAACCGGGAGAGCGCTGCGCTTCGACCAGCAACCGCAATTTCGAAGGACGGCAAGGCCGCGGCGGACGCACGCACCTGGTCAGTCCGATGATGGCGGCGGCGGCGGCGATTACCGGGCATTTTACGGATATAAGGAATTGGGAATTTCAATAGCACAACAGAAAACAGGCCCTATGCAGCCATTTCGCAAGCACACCGGCGTCGTTGTCCCGCTCGATAAGGTGAACGTGGATACCGACCAGATCATCCCGAAGCAGTTCCTGAAGCGCATTGAGCGGACGGGATTCGGCGAGTTTCTGTTCTACGACTGGCGCTTTTCCGGGGACGGAAAAAAGATTTCAGGTTTTGTACTGCACGACCCGCGCTACGCCAAGGCCTCGATCCTGGTCGCGGGAAAGAATTTCGGCTGCGGATCCTCCCGCGAGCACGCTGTCTGGGCGCTGGCGGATTACGGTTTTCGGGTTGTGATCGCGCCGTCATTTGCCGACATCTTTGCCAACAACAGCCTGAAGAATGGCCTGCTGACGGTACGGCTCAACGAAGAGCAGGTGGCGGAGATCACGCGCCGTTCGAAAGAAATCGAAAACTACCAGCTGACGGTGGATCTCGAAACCTTGCGCGTGGAAGACAAACGAGGATTCGCGGCGACCTTCGCGATGGACGAATTCTCGCGGCATTGCCTGCTGAACGGGTTGGACGATATCGGGCTGACGCTGCAGCATGAAGCGGACATCGCGGCCTATGAGACAAAACATCCAGTGCGCGCCGAATTCAAAGCGATTCTGACGGTGAAGTGACGGGACCCGCAAATTCGCGGTGGCAATTGACAATGGACTTTCTATTGCGAACTCGCGGGACATGGCGCGGTATCGGGGCGAACGTGGTGCTGAATTGGAGCGTGCTCGTGAAAAATTTTCTTTTCGTTTTCACCATCAACCTGCTGGTTCTACTTTCCGCCGGGCATGCGCAGACCGCGGCTCCGAAGCAGCTCACGATTGAACAGATCTTCGCCGAGGGTGGCGTCACGGGCCGCGCTCCAGAGACGATCCAGTGGAGTCCGGACGGCAGCAAGGTCTCTTTCGTCCAGCGCGATGACGCCGGCGAGCATGGCGAACTCTGGTATGTGGACGCGGCAACGGGCGAGAAGAAAATACTAGCCAGCGAGAACAAGCTGTCGCAGCTTGCCCCTCCTGCGAACAAAATCAAGGACGAGCGCGAAAAGGAACGGGTGACGCGCTATCATGTCGCCGCCTACACCTGGTCGCCCGACTCCAAACACCTGCTCTTCGATTCCCAGGGACAGCTCTGGTATTACAGCCTGGATACGGGAACGGCGGTGCAGCTCACGTCGTCTCCGGACCCAAGTGAGGACCCGAAGTTTTCACCGGATGGCAAGCGGCTCGCCTACGTGCGCAAGCACAATCTTTATGTGCATCCGGTATCGGGCGAGGAAGGTGAATCTGCACTCACGCGCGACGAGAAACAAAAGGACAAAGACAGGGACAGGGATAAAGATAAAGAAGACAACATCCTGAACGGCGAAGTGGACTGGGTTTACGCCGAAGAATTAGACGTGCGCAGCAACTTCTTCTGGTCACCGGAAGGGCGCGACATAATTTTCCTGCAAATGGATGAGGCCCGCGTGCCCTCCTATCCCATCACCGACTGGTTGCCGACGCATCCCCATGTCGACCAGGAAAAGTATCCGAAGGCGGGAGATCCGAATCCCGCCGTGCGTGTGGGAGTGGTGAGCAGCAACGGCGGCAAAGTGCGGTGGGTCAAACTTACCGATGACGATGACACCTACGTGCCGCGTTTCGGCTGGATTCGCGAAAACTGGGCTTGGGCCGAAGTCCTGAATCGCAAGCAGGACACGCTGGATCTTTATTTCATCGACGCGAAGTCGGGCAGATCGCGCAAAGTGTTGACCGAATCGGCTCCCGATGCCTGGGTCAACGTCAACGACGACTTTCGCATCCTGAAATCGGGCGACCGCTTTCTGTGGACCAGTTGGCGTGACGGCCACACTCACATTTATCTCTACAGTTACAACGCGCAAGACCCGACGGCGGCCGATGCCAAACTCGAGCGCCAGCTCGAAAGCGGCGACTATGAGGTCCTCGCGATCAGTGGCGTGGATGATATATCGTCCACGGTTTTCTTCACCGCCAACAAGGGAGATCCCCGGCAGGAGAAACTCTTTTCCGTGAAGCTGGATGGTTCGGGGATGCAGAGCCTTTCATCAGAAAAAGGCAGCTACACAGGCAGTTTCTCCGATGAGGGCAAGCATTTTGTGGAAACGCATTCTGCAACCTTGACGCCGCCGCGGATTTCGGTGTGCGCGCCAGGCGGCGCCTGCCAGAAACTCTGGGAAGGGCGCAGCGTGGCGGATTATGAGCCGATCGCGCCAAAGGCTCTGGAATTCAAAGCCGAGGACGGCACGGTAATGTATGGCTATCTGATTTTGCCGCGCTCCGCGGATGCGAACCAGAAAATTCCGCTCATCGTCTACATTTACGGTGGTTTGGCAGGGCAGCTCGTGCAGGATGCATGGGGTGGAACCAACGCGTTGTTCCACCAGATCCTGGCGAATGAGGGGTTTGCGATCTTTGCGGTCGACAATCGCGGAACCCCAAATCGGGGAAAGAGATTTTCCGTTGCCACCCGGCTTCAGTCGGGCCCGGTCGAACTGAAAGACCAACTCACGGCGCTCGACCAGTTGTATGCGCAGTTTCCGCAACTCGACCGCACACGCACCGGGATCTGGGGATGGTCGAACGGCGGTTTTATGACGGCCTACGCGCTGACCCACTCCGATCGCTTCAAGGCGGGAATCTCGGTGGCGCCGGTGACCAACTGGCGCAACTACGATTCGATTTACACCGAGCGCTACCTGGGCCTGCCGAAAGACAACGCCAACGCCTACGACGATTCGATCGTCAGCGCGGCCAGCAGTCTGCACGGCTCGTTGCTGCTCGTGCATGGGACGAGTGACGACAACGTGCACTTCCAGAATACGATCCAGATGACGGACGCGCTGATCAAAGCCCAGAAGCAGTTCCGGCTGATGGTGTATCCGGACAAGACGCACGGCATCTCGGGATCGGGCACGCGCACCCAGTTGTTCCACATGATGGAAGACTTCTGGAATAAGGAATTGAAGTAGAAGCTGTCAGCTCTCAGCCGTCAGCTATCAGTTTTTCGGCTCTCGGAGAACGCAGGGTTTTACTGATGGCTGATAGCTGATGGCTGAAAGCTGCCCTTATGCATCGCACAACTCTCGGCGATTTCGAACTCACCATCGTCTCCGATGGAACTTACTTCCTCGATGGCGGCGCCTTTTTTGGTGTCGTGCCCAAAACCATGTGGTCGAAGAAGGTCATGCCCGACGGGCAGAACCGCCTCGATGCAGGATTGAATTCGCTGCTCGTGCGCACCGGCAAGAAAAACATCTTGATCGAGACGGGCATCGGCAACAAACTGCCCGACAAGCTGGTGCAGATCTACAAACAGCCCGCCAAGCTGCTCGAAACCCTGCACGCCGCCGGAGTTGCGCCCGAAGATATCGACATCGTCATTAACACCCACCTGCATTTTGACCACTGCGGGTGGAACACGGTGCGCCGTGGCGATCGGGTGGTGGCGACGTTTCCGAACGCAAAGTATTACGTGCAGCGGCAAGAGTGGGAGCATGGCCGCCTGCAACTGGAACGCGACGCGATCAGCTACATGAGCCCGAATTACGATCCGCTGCTGGAGAGCGGCCAGATGGTGCTGCTGAACGGCGATCAGGAGCTTTCACCCGGCATCTCGGTCAAGGTTTTTCCCGGACACACGGCGAACATGCAAGCGGTGATTATCGAGAGTGGCGGCAAAACGGCCTGCTACATATCTGACCTGATTCCAACTTCAAATCATATCGACCTGACCTGGGTGATGGCGTTCGATCTGTTCCCGCTGCAGACCATCGAAAGCCGCAAGAAGTACTATGAGCGGGCGATCCCGGAGAAATGGCTGACCGTGTTCACGCATGATGACCAGACGCCGTGGGGATATGTGGAACGGGGGGAACGGGGAAGGCTGATGCTAAAGACGCTCACCTAGAGACAGCCCACGCGATCCTAGTTAGAAATGGCGGGCGCACTCGCTGAAAGCTTGGCCTCGAAGAACTCTTCCACCCGCCCCAGTATCTCCGCGCCGCTCTTGGCCTCGTAGATCGCCTTCCTGAGCGCAGCGCCTCCGGGGATGCCGTGGGTGAACCAGGACGCGAATTGCTTCATCTTGCCTTCCGCTCCGGGCATGCCTTCTTCCAGCAGCATCTGAAAGTAGGTGCGGATCATCTGGTAGCGGTCGGCTTCGGTGGGCTCGTCATAGGGCTTGCTGATTGCGGCGTCCGAGGCTGCTGCCGAGCTGCGCTCGACTTGGACGGGCGAGGCGCCCGTCCCCACACGGACTACATACTGCTCAATCTGCCGGAAGATCCACGGATTCGCTGGCGCCATCCTGCCGATCATCACCGCATCGCAGCCGGTTTGGGCGACGATGGCGCAAGCGTCTTCGGGGGAGCGGATGTCGCCATTGCCGATCACCGGAATCTTGACCGCCTGCTTGACCGAGGCAATCCATTCCCAGCGCGCGGTTCCGCTGTAGCCTTGCTCGCGCGTGCGGGCGTGCAGAGCAACCGCTCCCAGGCCGCAGCTCTCGGCCATGCGCGCCAGTTCGACGCAGACGATTTCGTCGTCGTTCCATCCCGCGCGGAACTTCACGGTGAAGGGAATCTTCACTGCCGTCCGCACCGCTTCGAAAATCTGCCGGATCAGCGGCAGATCGCGCAGCAGTCCCGAGCCGCCATTGCACTTCACTACTTTCTTGGCCGGGCAGCCGAGATTCAGGTCGACCAAGTCGAAGCCGAGGTCTTCCACCAGGCGCGCGGCATCGGCCAGTACCCTCGGACTGCTGCCGAAAAGCTGGGCCGAGATGGGGTGTTCGTCTTCATAAAAGTGGAGGTAGCGTCCCTGAACGCGCTGGTCGCGCAGCACGCCATCGGCCGAGGTGAACTCGGTCATGATCAGGCCGCATCCGCCCAGATTCTTGATGAAACGGCGGAAGACGGTGTCGGTGACGCCGGACATGGGGGCGAGGACGGTGGCGGGGTAGATTGCAACGTTGCCAATCTGCAGACCTGCAGGAAACGATCGAGGAGCTAGTGGAGCGACGGGCGCCTCGCCCGTCCTGGCCGCTGCCGCGTCCGAGTTGTCCCAGAACTTCTGCACGGTCTGATTTTACGTTCTTTTCCGGTCAAGCCATAAGTTCCAAAAGTAAAGCCTCCCGCTTGGGGAGGCTTTCAAGAATGCGGTCTGTGCGGAACTTACTGCTTGGCTGCTTCGGCCTTGGCGGCGTCGCTCTTGGCGTATTTGCGGCGGAAGCGTTCCACGCGGCCGGCGGTGTCCATGAGCTTCTGCTTGCCGGTAAAGAAGGGATGGCACGCGGCGCAGATTTCTACGCTGATGTCGCCCTTGTGGGTGGAACGGGTGATAAACGCGTTTCCGCAGGCGCAATGCACGCGGATCTCACTGTAGTGCGGATGGATAGCTGCTTTCATGACGGTTCCTAAAATCCTCGATTCAGCCTTTAGATTCTACAGGAGTTAAGAAGGATTCAGCAAGGCAGGTGTCAGGTCTCAGGTCTCAGGTCTTAGGAAAATCACTCTCTACCGGAGTTGGTCTTCCTGAGACCTGAGACCTAACACCTGAGACCCAAAAAGCAAAACGGCAGGGCCGACCCCCTGCCGTCTCGTTCGTATCCAAAATGTCTGGGGCCCCTTACTTACCTTTATTGACCACTTTCTTGAGTTCGTTTCCGGGAGTGAATTTGGCGACTCTACGAGCAGCGATCTTGATAGTGGCACCCGTCTGCGGGTTTCGGCCATTGCGGGCCTTGCGCTGCGAGACGGAAAACGTACCGAATCCAATCAAGGCTACCCGGTCCCCTTTTCGAAGGGCAGCAGTGACGCTGTCCACGGTGGTGTCGATCGCGGTGGTTGCCTGCGCTTTTGAGATATTGCAGGCTCCGGCGATCCGGTCAACTAGATCAGCTTTATTCATGCTCTCTCCTGAACACTAGTCGTTAGCGGTTCCCGCGCGTCGGCCGGGGGAGAAAAACTCCAAGCGCGAGTACCAGCGATGGCAAGTTTTCCTCGGTATGACCCGAATGTCAAGGGAAAACGGGTGTCTGTTGCCGCATTTGGCATCTTTTCGCCGGCCAGGTCCGTGTCCTACGGGAGAATGTGGGTGGTTCCGGCTCTTGCTCTTGATCCGCCCTCGGTGCCTTCGATCAGAGATTTTCCTCGCTTCTCGTCGTTTCTCCACAACGCGGAGCCAGTCTCCACAGGATGTGCACAGAGAGGACACGGTTTCGAGTTGCAGCCTGGGCGGTTTCAGGCGCAGAGTTTAACTAACACAATTATGAAAATAGCAGCCGAAGTTTGCCCGCTGTGCGCGGGCTCGGGATGGAAGGCGGTTCCGGGGGCGCCGGAGCATGGCGTCACGCGCTGCGATTGCCAGTTGCAGGCGCGTGGCGGCGCCATGATCGCGGCGGCGCGCATTCCGAAGAGATATGAACATTGCGAGCTGTCAAATTTTACGACCGACTTCCCCGGGGCCGATCGTTCGATTGCTCTCGCTCAGATCAGCGCGTCGCGCTTCGTGCAGGAGTTTGATCCGCGGAGCGGCGCTGGGTTGCTGTTGGTCGGCGGAATCGGGACCGGTAAGACCCATCTTGCAGTCGGCATTCTCAAGGAACTCATCACGACCAGAGGAAGCGCCTGCCTTTTTTACGACTACCGCGAACTGCTCAAGCAGATTCAGAACTCCTACAACGATTCGGTGCAGGCGACCGAACTTCAGGTGCTGCGTCCGGTGTTTGAAACCGAAGTGCTGTTGCTGGATGAACTCGGCGCCGTGAAACCGAGCGAGTGGGTGTGGGATACGGTCAGCCTGATCCTCAACACGCGGTACAACGACAATCGAACCACCATCATCACCACGAATTTCGCGGACGAGCCGGCTGCGAGTGTGGCCCGGTCATCGTCAATGTCATCGGCCCGGGCGGCCGCTCGTGAAGAAACCCTGGGCGACCGAATCGGCGAGCGCATGCGTTCCCGGCTGCAAGAAATGTGCCGCATCGTAAAGATGGATGGTCCGGACTTCCGCCAGAAGTTCAAGAGCGCCAGCTTTGGATAAGGTCAGAGGTTAGAGGTCAGATTGCAGAGGCAAGAGCCCCCGGCTGGGTTTTCACCTCTGCAATCTGACCTCTGACCTCCTACAATCTCAGAGTGCTGACCGAACGCCTCGAGTTCCGGCCGGAAGCTGATGCTGAGATCTTCTCCGCTGTGGCTGCCGCCCCGGCGGTGTTTCTTTTGCGCGGCGCGGATGTAAACTCCGAGCCTTACGTCAGCAAGACTGCCAACCTGCGCCGGCGGCTGCAACGGCTGCTTTCGGCCCCTCAGGAGCAAACCAGGCGCCTCAACTTGCGTGATCGCGTCCGCTGGATCGAATACACGCTCACTGGCTCCGACTTTGAATCCGGATTTGTGCTTTATCAGGCCGTGCGCACCTCCTTTCCCAAGACCTACTCGAATCGCCTGCGGCTGCGCTTCGCTCCGCTGGTCAAGCTGCATCTGGAAAACGAATTTCCCCGAGCTTCGATCACAACGCGTCTGGGCCGGAGTTCCGGAAAGCTGATTGCCGGTAAGAACGTCTACTACGGGCCGTTCGCGTCGCGGATGGCGGCGGAAAAGTTTATGAACGACGCGCTCGACTTCTTCAAGATGCGGCGCTGCGTGGAGGACCTTCAACCCGATCCGAAATTTCCCGGGTGTGTGTATTCCGAGATGAAGATGTGTCTGGCGCCCTGTTTTCGCGGCTGCACCGATGACGAATACAAGGCCGAGGTGGTGCGAGTCGAAAACTTCCTCGACTCACGCGGCGAATCGCTGAAGCGGCAGATGGCTGCGGAGCGCGACGCCGCCTCGGCGAAAATGGAATTCGAGACCGCTGCCGCCATTCATGCGCGGCTGGACAAGCTCGCTCCCGTGTTGCAGCAACTGCCGGAATTCGTCCGCCGACTTGATCAGATGCACTCCGTAATCGTGCAAAAATCACGGCAGCCGGAGAGTGTCGCCTTGTTCCGCGTCGACAGCGGCGTGATTGCGGGGCCGCTGGAATTTCCGATTTCCGATACGGAGCACACCAAGTCGCAATCGATGGAAGCCCGCATCCAGGCTGCGCTGACGGCGTTTCCCGCCGCCAAGCCCGGTAGCGCGATCGAGCGCATGGAGCACCTGGCGATCCTGAAGCGCTGGTGCTACCGCGGGACACGGGCGGGTGAAATCTTCTTTGCCGATGCCAGAGGAGAGATGCCCATGCGCCGCCTGGTGCGGGGAATCGGGCGGGTTTACAAAGGCGAAGCACCCGAGAGCGAAATCAACCCGAGGCTGCCAGGATAACCTTCCAACTTCCCAATTGAACGTCCGCTTTACAATGAGATCACTATGGCGAACAAGAACCGGAAGACGTCAGCCAAGGCTAAGTCGAAGAAGAAGGCCGGCACGCAACCGCCATCTCTCGATCTACTGCTCCGCGAGCACCTGCTCTACTTGCTGAAAGGTGGTGGGGCGCATGCCGACTTCGACTCCGCCATAGGCGATTGGCCGGTGCAACTCGCCGGAGCTAAGGTTGCAAACTTCCCGCACACCGCATGGATGTTGCTCGAACACATGCGCCTCGCCCAGTGGGACATCCTGGAATTCAGCCGCAACCCGAAGCATGTCTCACCGGCATGGCCCGAAGGATATTGGCCCGTGTCGGACGCTCCCGCAAATGAGAAGGCTTGGAAGGCGAGTATCGCCGCATTCAGGAAGGATCTGCGGACGATGGAGAAACTGGTTGGCGACCGGGAAACCGATCTCTATGCCAGGATCCCGTGGGGTGACGGGCAGACGATTTTGCGCGAGGCGCTGCTGGTGGCCGATCACAATGCTTATCACCTTGGGCAACTGGTGATGCTGCGCAAGAGCATCGGAATTTGAGCGAAGTCTAACTCACCGCCGAGACGCCGAGAGCGCCGAGAAAATCCTTGGGCAAATTCGAAACGGGGCGAGCCCGTCTTTCAATGGCAAAATCCCCAGCTTGATTATTTATGACCCAAGAGGTTTTCGCGGCGCTCTCGGCGTCTCGGCGGTGAAAAAACTCTAAGCTGCCCGGACCGGCGCCCGCACCGGCCGCTTTCGGAACACAACCCGTATCTCTTCCCGCCAGTGCTCGTCGATTCCGAGCACCTCCCAATCGATCTCCGGCGACAGATAACGCAGGATGGTGTCGGTGGTGGGGTGCACATGCAGAGCGGGGGCGACCAGCAGGAGCAGAGGCTTCTGCAGCGAAATCTCACGCCCGGGGAAATAACCGAATTGCGCAAACTCTCCGCGGCTTTGGTGCCACACGACGCGCGACCAATAATCCACGCCTTGCAGCGGAAGATGGAGGTCTTCGTCGGCTTTGAGTTCGATGACGGCCAGGCGGGCCTCCCGAGTTACTGCCAGAATATCAATCATCGCTCGATCCGCCGCGGCGAACGCGGGCACCTGGGCATACACCGGGTCCGGCTGCAGCCGCCTGTCGAGCGCCGCAACGTTCCGGGCGATCAGCGATTCCAGCCAGCCCTCCGGATGCATTCGCCACAAGGCATGATTTTTCGGACCGTCTTTATGACGGACAGCCGCCGCCAGCCGCACCAGATCGGCAAAGTGCGGTTCATTCTCCGGGTTGAGAACGCGCTCTTCCGGCCCCACCCCGAAAGCGATTTCCTCGCTGCTTTGGAAGCTTCGCGGATCGTGCGCAATCCGCGCCTGGGCGAATTCAAGCCCATGCCGCCGGAATGAAATCAGTGCGGGCGAAAGCACCACAACCTCAGCTTGCGGCAGAATCTCGCGAATGCGGGCGATCGATGCGGCAAAGCGGCCGCGTGCCATGCCTTCATCCACCGAGTGCACCAGCCGGGTTGCCAGATTGCCGCGATCGCCGGTATCCACCGGGACAAGCGCATCCTCCCCCTGGTCGAATTCGTAGAGGTGCCACTTGGCCGCCGTCGGATGCAGATGCGCCATACGCTGCCGGGTCAGGGTAGCCATGCCCTTTGGCACAATCAGCGCTAGGCCCTCGACCACGCGGCGTTCCTGCTGCGCCAGCCGGCACGCCTCCAGCCAAAGGATGCCGACGGTCAGCGCGCCATCGACGGTCGATTGCGTCTCTTGATCGTTCACCCCAACTACGGCTAAGACGCGCTGTCCCTGGCGCACCGAGCCGCGCAGGTAGGCCGGACCGAACGAGTGTTCAATATCTGTGCTGGTGGTGAGCCGTCCCACGGTCCAGCCGGGAAAATTTCTCTCCAGCGCTCGGCGCAGGCGAGGCTCGTAGGCGGCGCGCGCCACTCGACGCACCGCTGGCGACCGCTGATCGCGGTCGCGGCAGAACTCGAGCCGGGTCGGACGATTCTGTCCCATGCGCTGCACCTGCAACCGCAGCGTGGTGGCCTTGACTTCCGCATCCAGCACCCGTCGCACGAAATTCCGCTCGCTTGACCACAGATGCAGCAGGCATTTGCTGTGCTCGCCGGAAATCGAATACTTCGTGTCGGCCAAGTCGAACGCTATGGCGCCGTCTTCCACCACCACCGCGGCGCGCGCGCCGTCGAGAAATTCGGAGAGCATCTGGCTGAGGGAGTCTGGGGTCATGGATGCAATCATTCGCCGCGCCAGAGGTTAAGTCAGTGATCGGTGGACCGTGAAATTGGTTGGTTTTGACCGGGTGCAGCCGTCGCAGGCGACGACTTGTGGCCCTAGCGCCTCGCGCTCATGGGATAATGCAGCATCGCCTCGAGTCGTTTCCCGGACCTTGGCATCCAACTATGGTGACTGCCATCCAAGAACGCTTTTTCTTCCAGCACTACGGACTTACGAATCAAGATCTTGAGACCTATCTGGCTGCCGCGCTTTCGGCGGGCGGCGACTACGCCGACCTTTATTTTGAATACCTGACCTCAACCTCGCTGATGGTGGATGAGTCGCTGGTGAAGTCCGCCTCGCAGGGAATTTCGGCGGGCTGCGGCGTGCGCGTTGTCTCCGGCGAACGCACCGGTTATGCCTACACCGACGACCTTTCTCCGCAGCGGATTCTGCATGCTGCCCGTACTGCCGCTTTGATCGCAAGCGCTCCAGCGAAGTCGACGGTCGCCGGATTTCAGCAGAAGCCGGCGCGCAGCTTGTATCCCGTGGCGGTGCCTTCGGTAGACGCGGACATCGCCGCCAAGGTCGAGCTGCTGATGCGCGCCGATCGCACCGCTCGCGGATACGATGCGCGCATCAAGGAAGTACGCGCCGGCTATGCCGATGAATTGAGAACGATCCTGGTGGTCGGCTCCGACGGCACGTTTGCAGAAGACTCGCAGCCGATGGCGCGGGTGAGTGTTTCCTGCATCGCGAAGACAGAAGCGAGCTCGGGACGCGGCAGTTCGGGCGGCGGCGGGCGGGTCGCCCTGGACTTCTTTTTCGGCGACAAGACTCCCGAGTTCTTCGCCAAAGAGGCGGCGCGCCAGGCCATTCTGCAACTCGACGCGCGCGAAGCTCCTGCTGGCGATATGGAAGTCGTCCTCGGTCCGGGATGGCCCGGCGTTCTGCTGCACGAGGCCGTGGGTCACGGCTTGGAAGCCGACTTCAATCGCAAGAAGACGTCGGCGTTCGCCGGGCTGATTGGCAAGCGCGTGGCCAGCGAAAAGTGCACGGTGGTCGACAACGGCACGATGCCGTGGCGCCGCGGGTCGTTGAACGTAGACGATGAAGGCCAGCCGACGCAGGAAACTGTACTCATCGAAAATGGGATTCTGAAGGGATATCTCAGCGACAAACTTTCTTCGAAGCTGATGGGCCTTGCCGATACCGGCAACGGACGCCGCGAAAGTTACGAGCACATTCCCATGCCGCGCATGACCAACACCTATATGCTGGCGGGGCAAGACGATCCCGCGGACATTATTCGTTCGGTGAAGAATGGGGTTTACGCGGTGAATTTCGGCGGCGGACAGGTCGACATTACGAACGGAAAATTTGTTTTCTCGGCGTCGGAAGCCTATCTCATCGAAAATGGACAGATCACGGCCCCCATCAAGGGCGCAACTTTGATCGGCAACGGCCCCGATGTGCTGACGCGGGTTTCGATGGTGGGCAACGATTTGAAACTCGATGAAGGAGTTGGCACCTGCGGCAAAGATGGACAGGCCGTTCCGGTCGGCGTGGGCATCCCGACGATTAAAATCGACCGCCTGACCGTCGGCGGCACCGCCAAGCGGGAAACCGGCGGATTCATGCAGTGAGGAAGATTGAAGAGGTCAGAGGTCAGATTGTAGAGGTGAACCCCGTGGTCTTACTTCTGCAATCTGACCTCTGACCTCTGCAATATTTTCGAAATGACAACAACTCTAGAACGCAGCACACCCGAACTCGAAGCCGACCTAGCTTCCCTCGCCACCGACGTAGTTAACCGTGCCATGCAAGGCGGCGCCTCGGCGGCCGAGTGCGTGGTCCGCGAAGGCGACGAATTTTCCACCGTGGTGCGGTTGGGCCAAGTGGAAACGCTGAAGGAGTCGGGCTCGCGTGCCATCGGCGTGCGTGTTTTCTTCGGACAACGCGCGGCCAGTACATATTCCAGCGATTTTTCCGCCGCCGGAATCGAGCGCATGTTGAAGTCGGCGCTCGAACTGGCGAAGATCTGTTCCGAAGATCCGTACGCGGGAATTCCCGAAGCCGCGATCCTTGGAGCGCTTACGGGCGATCTCGATCTTTATCACGAGGACGTTTACTCACTGCCCGGTGCCGAGCGCATCGAGTACGCGCGCCGTGCCGAAAAAGCCGCGCTCGATGCCGATCCCCGCATCAAGAACTCCGAGGGTGGATCGTTCGACGCCGCCACGGGCAGAAAAGTGCTGGCAAATTCTCACGGCTTTGTCGGCGAGTATCGCCGGTCGTACTGTTCGGTTGCGGTGGTGCCCATTGCGCAGGACGAGAACGGCGGCATGCAGCGCGATTACTGGTATTCGGTGGCGCGCAGCCTGGCCAAGCTCGACTCGGCCGAGCAGGTTGGAAAAGAAGCGGCGCGCCGCACCCTGCGGCGCCTGGGCGCGCGCAAGGTGAAGACCGCGCATGTGCCGGTCGTGCTCGATCCCATGGTCGCCACTTCCATGCTCGAACATATTTTTGAAGGCATCAATGGCGACTCGGTCTATCGCGGAGCCTCCTTCCTGGCCGGCAAACTCGGCCAGAAAATTGCCGGACCAAACGTCACCGTCATCGACGACGGCACCATGCCCGGGCGGCTTCGGCACCTCGCCGTTCGATGGCGAGGGCATTCCCACGCGCCGCACCGTCGTCATTGAGAACGGAATGCTGAAGTCGTATCTGCTGAATACCTACACGGCGAAAAAGCTGGGCCTGGAAACTACCGCCAACGCGTCTCGCGGACTGGCCGGAACGCCGGGAATCGGTCCGGGAAATTACTTTCTCGAACCCGGGACGAAAACGCCGAACCAGATTATCGCGGAGATCAAAGACGGCCTCTATGTAACCGAGTTTCTCGGTCACGGCGCCAACCTAGTCACCGGCGACTACTCGCGCGGCGCCTCCGGCATGTGGATCGTCAACGGCGAACTGGCCTATCCCGTCGAAGAAATTACGGTGGCCGGCAATCTGAAAGACATGTTCTGCAATATTTCCGAGATCGGCAGCGACCTGGAATTCCGCGGCAGCGTGGCCTCGCCGACGATTCGGATCGACGGCCTCACTGTCGGTGGTGAATAGCAGGGAACGGTCCCAATGAAATTCGCCAAGGTTGTTTTCTGGAGCGCGGGTATCTGGGGTTTCCTGGTCCTTACTCCGCTCTACTTCATATTCGATCTGATTGGGCGGAACGACCCGCCGCCGATTACGCATCCCGGCTTCTACTACGGCTTCGTCGGAGTCGGCCTCGCCTGGCAGATCGCGTTCCTGATCATCGCCACGAACCCAGTGCGCTTCCGCCCGCTCATGATCGCCTGCATGGTCGAGAAGTTCAGCTACGGAGCGTCGCTAACCGTTCTTTATCTGCAACACCGCCTGCACCCGTCCGATCTGACGTTTGGCGCCGTCGATTTTCTGTTTGGGGTGCTGTTTGTGGCCGCGTTCCTTAAGACGAAAGACACGGTTTAATAGCTGCATGCGTCACGCGGGCAGGAATGCCCGCGCCACACGACATCCTCAGTTTAGTTTGCGCAGCGCGGTCAGCAGTTCCTCTACATCGGGGAGTTGGCTAATGCCGTAGACCTTGGCGAAGGCTATCTTTCCGTTCTTATCCACAATGAAGGCTGCGCGTTCGCTGATGCCGGCCACGGGCGGGCCTTCGCGCAGGATCCCGAATTTGCGGGTTACCTCGGCATGCGGATAGAAATCGGAGCATAGCGGAACCTCGACCGCGCCGATGTCCTTCTGGCGCCAGGCAATGTGGCTGGGGACCGAATCTACGCTGATGTCCAGAACCTGGGCATTAAGCGCCTCGAACTGTTTGCGATGGGCATCGAGTTCGGGCACTTGCATGGCTCAAGTCGGGGTCCAGTCAAGGGGGTGGAAAGTGACGACCAGATTCTTGCTGCCGAGATAGTCGCGCGAGCGCATCGTGATCTGGCGCTCGCCGGCGATTGCCGGAAGTTCAAAATCTGGTGCCGGATCGCCAATCTTCAGGGGCATATCGTTCTCCCATCCGAACAGAATTGTAAATTAAGTTGGGAATTCCTATCCCAGGCCCGGGAATTAACCTGGTTTTAACACTTACCCTGTCATCTGCCGTTAACATTGCTCGCATGCCTGAGCAGCCGTTGCACATCGAAGATTTATCCGGGCCGCAGGCTGGTATCCGTATCCTGCGCCTGGCCGGACCCCTGACCCTTGCCAATGTATTCGGCTTTCAATCGAAGGTGCGCGCCGACAACTCGCACGCCCTCATTCTGGACTTTACGGATGTTCCACTGGCCGATTCGGCCGGGATTGGGGCGCTCGTAGGGGCCTATGTCACGCGACAAAAAGATGGACGCAGCCTGGGGTTGGTGGGTGTGAACCAGCGGATCCACCAGGCCCTGGAAGTCACGCAGGTGGAGAGATTCTTTCGTTTCTTCGGAACCGTAGCCGAGGCCGAGCAGTCGGCGTAGGGGGCGCGGAGAATTCCCTTCCCAAAAGAAAAGCGGCCTTTCGGCCGCTCCTCTTGTCGAATTTTGGTTGTGGCTTAGACGCCTTTGACGTTCTCTGCCTGCCAGCCCTTGGGGCCTTTGACCACGTCAAACTGAACTTGTTGACCTTCCTGCAGGCTGCGGAAACCGTTTGCCTGGATGGCGGAGAAGTGAACGAACACGTCCTCGCCATTCTGGCGGCTGATGAACCCATAGCCCTTGGCATCGTTAAACCACTTTACTGTTCCTGTTTCCATGATGTTGCTGTGTTCCTTTGTGTTGAAGTATGCGCTGAAACTCGCATAGTGCAGGCAGGTCACGCTGTAGAGCGGGGTACTGCTCACGACCGCAAAGATCAAACGCACCTAAATTGTACATATTCAGGGTTAAATGGCTAGAGGATTCTGTGCTTACCCCGGTAATCCGCCTTGGTACACATTTTCCCTGAGACGCTCCCGAAAATTCCCGGTTTCGGGCCTCCATTTTTCTGTATCGAATTGAAAAATAAGGCCTGAACCCCTTTGGCAAAATTCTTACTTTCGGGATGGAAGCAGTAACTGAATCGATCTGGAGGCGTCCATGCTGTCCATACACCTCGAGACTCTCAGGGACCTGGCCGTAGTGGAGTGTAAAGGCAGAATCGTCCGCAGCGAATCTGTTTTCAAGCTTCGCGAGGTGGTGCTGGCGCAAGCCTCCTCGCGCATCATTGTGCTCGATCTTTCCGAAGTCAAAGCCATTGGCGGTGGAGGTTTGGGAATGCTCGTGCTTCTCGAGCGCTGGGCGCGCGGCCACGACATTCAATTTCAGCTGTCGAATCCCTCTCGCGCGGTCATGGAAGGCCTGGTGAACAACGGTTCTATTCTGAACTTCGAGATCGCGACTTTTCAGGAAATGATGAGCATCCTGGCCCATTCCGATAGGCGATATAGCTCTGTCGCCTGAGCATCTTGCCTCCGGCCGCGGATTCTTCTGCCGTTTGCAACTTCCCACGGTCTCATTCATCATCAAATGATGCGCATTCAGAGGGCGTGGGGCCTCCTCATCACCGGACTTCTCTTCTGCATATCCCTGCCTGCCCAAGCCGACCTCATCGTCGATGTCCGCATCCAGTTGGCGCAGAACTCTTTCTCCGCCGCCGAGTCGGAACTTAGCGCTTACAAGGCTCAAAACGGCGTCACCCCGGAGTACCTGGAAGCCCTGTCATGGATGGCTCGGGGCGCGGCCTCGACCAACCGGTGGGACCAAGCCACTGTCTATGCCACCGAAACGCGCCGCCTCTCAGAGCAGCAACTAACGGCGGGCAAGCGGAAGCTCGATGCCGAACCTCACCTGCCCGCCGCCCTCGGCGCTGCTTACGAAGTCCTCGCTCAGGGGATGGCGGAAGCAGGACAGCACGCGAAAGCGGTCAGCTTGCTGCGCTCGGCCTTGGCGCGCTACGGAAACACGTCCATTCGAGCGCGGCTGCAAAAGAACCTGAACCTACTGGCCCTTGTCGGTCAACCCGCCCCGCCCCTGCAGGTGACCCAGTATCTTGGACCGAAGCCGCCGGCTCTTGCGTCCTTGAAAGGTTCGCCAGTTCTTCTGTTCTTCTGGGCACATTGGTGTGTTGACTGCAAAGCCGAAGTCCCCGTCATTGCCCGCCTGCGGCAGGAGTTCTCCCCCGGAAGACTGGTCGTCATCGGCCCGACTCAGCTCTACGGCTACGCGGCGCAGGGGGCCGACGCTGCGCCGGCGCAGGAACGAGCCTATATCGAATCCGTTCGCCAGCGTTATTACGCCAGCCTGCAGGACATGCCGGTGCCCTTGAGCAAACAGAACTTCGATGCCTACGGAGCCAGTACGACCCCAACGCTGGTGGTCCTGAATCGCGCCGGGCAAGTGGCGATGTATCATCCGGGGGCGATTTCGTACGACGAGCTGCGAGCCGCGTTGGAGAAAGTGGTTGCTCGCTAGCTCTTCCAGAATAGAGATCGAAGGCTATGGATCGAGCCACCTTGATGGGAATGACCACCGGCGCTGCCGTCATGTTCGGCTTTGGCATCATCTGGCTGCTGGTGGGGTTGCTTCAGGGACGTCCCTCGCCCCCCTGGCTGCGGCTCTCGCTTCTTTTTGTGGGCACCGTTTTGGGAGCATCGATCGTAACCTTGGGGTTGCGGACGTCCCGGTTGCCGCGAAGCGCAGCTCCGCTGACCGCGCAGCAGGTCGCCACGAACCGTTTGATCGGGCGGACCTTCTACCTGGTTTCTGGTATCGAGTTTGCCGCGATTTTTCTGGCCGTGGTAGTGCTCAGGGCACTCCATTACCAGGATTACATTTTGTGCGGGGTTGCCTTCATTGTCGGCGTTCATTTCATCCCCCTGGCGCCCTTGTTTAAAGCGCCTGTCTACTACGGGACTGGCATCTTGGGATGCGCCATTGGCCTCGTCGGATTTTTTGTGGCCGACGCCGTTCTTCGCCAAAAAGTAGTGGGGATATCGTTTGGCCTGCTGCTGTGGGCGACAGCCGCATGGACGGCATGGCAGGGCCTCGCCGCCGCGCCCTGAGTAGTACCCGTGCGCGGACGTTTACAGCGTCGCCGCCTGTTCCCGCCGTCTTGCCTGGATCTCGATATAGACGTTGATCAGAGAAACCGCTGCCGGCGTCACGCCGGGAATGCGCGAGGCCTGGCCGAGCGTCTGCGGGACGACTTTCCCGAGTTTCTCCTGCATTTCGCGCGACAACCCGCTTACTGCCCGGTAATCGAACCAGTCCGGAATGCGGCGCTGCTCGGCCTTCTTCAACCGTTCGATGGCGCGCTCCTGCTGCTCGAGGTATCCGGCGTACTTAATTTCAGTTTCGACGGACTTGAGCTCGTTCCGGATTTCGGACGAAAGATGAAGCGGAGAACCATCTACCGCAGAGGACGCCGAAGTCGCCGAGGAATCTCTGGCAAAAAAAAGCGGCAGCAGGTCTTTGAGAATGGGTGCTAGTTGCTCGATGGTGATCTCTGGCCGCTTCAGCAGTTGGGCCAGCGGTTGGCCAATCGCGGCAGAGAGATCCTGCGGGGCGGTTTCACCGCCGGCTAAACCGGCCGAGCTGCGCTCGGCTTGGACGGGGCGGGGCCCCGTCACCACACTAATCGCCATCGCCGCCGTGACTTTCGTCTTCTCCAGCACCTGCTTCACTTCCTGCAGCCGCTGCTGCTTTGCCTCGAACTCCGCCCACGCTTCATCCGAGATCAGCCCGACCCGCCGTCCGTGCGGAGTAAGCCGCCGATCGGCATTATCGATCCGCAGATGCAGGCGGAACTCCGCCCGCGAAGTAAACATCCGGTAAGGTTCGTTGGTCCCTTTCGAAATCAGGTCGTCGATCAGAATGGCCGTGTACGCCTCGGTGCGATCAAGCACCAGCGGAGCTTCTTTCTTCACTTTCAGCGCCGCATTAATCCCGGCCATAATCCCCTGGCAAGCCGCTTCTTCATATCCCGAGGTCCCATTGATTTGTCCGGCCAAGAACAGGCCATCAATCTTCTTCGTCTCCAGGGTGCGCTTCAGTTCCGTGGGATCGATGGAGTCGTACTCGATGGCGTAGCCGGGCCGCATCATCTCGGCGCCGTCGAGCCCTGGAATCGACTTGAGGATCGCCAGTTGCACATCAATCGGCAGCGAAGTGCTCATGCCGTTGACGTAGATCTCGTGCGTGTTCAGTCCCTCGGGCTCCAGGAAGAGCTGGTGCGTCAACTTGTCAGGGAACTTGACGATCTTGTCTTCAATCGACGGACAGTACCGCGGCCCGGTCGATTGAATCTGTCCGCTGTACATCGGCGAGCGATGCACGTTCTCGCGAATGATACGATGCGTGTCTTCGGTGGTGAAGGCAATGTAGCAGGGCACTTGCGAGTCGTGATGGGCAACGCGCCGGGTGCGAAAGCTGAACGGAGTCGGATCCACATCACCCGGCTGGCACTCGAAGCGCGACCAGTCAATGGTGCGCCCGTCAAGGCGCGGAGGCGTCCCGGTCTTGAGCCGGCACCCGCGCAGGCCAAGCTTCTTGAGCGCCTCGCCCAGCAGAACGGCTGCGGGCTCTCCCGAACGCCCCGCCGGATACTGTTGTTCGCCGCAATGTATCAGTCCGTTTAGAAAGGTCCCGGTCGTGATGATGACCACATTAGCCGAGACGCGCCGTCCATCGCGGAGCAAGACGCCGCGAATTATGCGGTCGTCGTTCGCCGTTCGCTGTTCGCCGTTCGCAACCCTAGATTCGTCGATTTGACAACTCGATTGCTCATCGGGGCGAGCGAACGACGAACGACGAACAGCGCTCTGCTCCACAACTACATCCGCCACTTCCGCCTGCTTGATGGTCAAGTTCGGCTGCGACTCCAGCACCTCGCGCATCTTCAGGCGATAGGCCTGCTTGTCGCACTGCGCCCGCGGCGACCAGACGGCGGGTCCGCGCGACGTATTGAGCAACCGAAATTGGATTCCAACCGCATCCGTAATTTCGCCCATGATGCCGCCGAGAGCATCCACTTCGCGCACCAGGTGGCCTTTGGCAATGCCGCCGATGGCGGGATTACATGACATCTGCGCGATCAGATCGACGTTCAAGGTATAGAGAACGGTCTTCAGCCCCATGCGAGCGGCAGCCATCGCGGCCTCGCATCCGGCATGGCCTGCGCCCACCACGACTACGTCGAAATGTTCGTTGTAGGGCATCTTAAATACTAGGGAGAGATCCCTCGCTCCCCCACCCCAGCCAGCAAGAGCGGCTGGCTGGGGGCCCCGGTCGCTCGGGATTTCGCCAGCGGGCTCCCGCTTCTCCACCCCGTCACGCGAAAACCGTGCGTGTCGGGGACCCCGGTTCGCTCACGCCCGCTAAACGGCTCAACGTCGAATTGTTCAGAAAAGTGCACTGGTTCCCACAATGGTTACTACGGCTACTAGAATTCCGGTCAAGTGGAGGAATCGAAGTACGATAATTCTAGCAAAGCCTGGTTGGAAGGCAGGAATCGTGCAAAACGGAGCCAAGGTGGTTGTAGCCTACCTCGATGGCCGCAGGAGCAAGGGCTACACCAACGACTTTTCTCCGTCGCGCGATCATTTCCTCCTGTTTTCCGAGGGCGTCGATGCCCAACCGGACGATCATGGAACCTCGGTTCGCATCGATGAGCTGAAGGCCTTGTTTTTCGTCAAGGATTTTGCCGGAGACCCGGCCCACCAGGATGCCCCCGGACCTTTTCAACTACCGGGGAAGCATATCGAAGTCACTTTCTCCGATGGCGAAAAACTGCTTGGCTCTTCGGTGACCTACAACCCGAAGAATCTGGGTTTCTACATGCAACCGGCAGACCCGGCGGGCAACAACGAGCGAATCTTCATCGTGAATCGCAATGCGAAGCAGGCGAAGGTGCTGTAAGACACTACGTCATCCTGAGCCCGGCGAAGCGAACATGAATTCGCGTCCAAGCCGTAACTCTAATGCGCCATACGTTACAATCAATAGCTCTCGAATTCCATGGCCAGGCCTGTCCCCATCGGCGTGCGCGGCGAAGCGACGGAAACGGTTGAACTGAGGCACACGCTCGCCGCACATCATCCGGAGTTGCCGCCCGTGTATTCGACTCCCGACATGATTCGGCTGATGGAAACGGCGTCTTTCCAGGCGCTGCAACCGTTTTGCGACGAGGGCGAAATCACGGTGGGAATCTCTATTCACGTGGAACACCGCGCCGCCAGTGGTCTCGGAATGCAAGTTCGCGCCGAGGCGGAACTGGAATCGTTTGACGGGCGCTTCTATGTCATGCGCGTCCGTGCCCACGACGGGACGCAGGAAATCGGGCGCGGCACGGTGGGACGCGCCGTGGTGCACGTTCCTACTTTTGTCAAGCGCATGCGCGAAAAGGCCAGCGGCAGCTGACGCGGCTGGGAAAACTTTTTCGCTTACCCATTGATCAACTTCATCAGGTGTTCCGGATAGCGCAATCCCCAGGCTGAACCGGAGGGAAAGACGCAGCGTTCCACGAATTGCGTCGCTTCCGCTTGCTTTGGCATCTTGTAGGAAGACATGATTCGCCTGCAACTATGAATCGACCGCCAATGTGGTTTGAAAGGAAGTTTGACTTCACGTTTCCGGTGGAGCAGCATCCGAACCTGTGTGCGCGTTTGCGAGGCACGCCGGCCCGGCTGGAAGAAATCGTCCGCGGCGTTGATCGCGTCGTCCTGGTGAAGAAGCCGCGCGAAAATGACAAGTGGTCGGCCCAGGAACAAGCTGGCCACCTGGCGGATCTCGAACCTCTATGGATGGCGCGGGTCGAGGACTACTTGACCGGAGCATCCCAGCTTACCGTAGCTGACCTGAGCAATCGGAAGACCTCCGAAGCGCAGCATAACCGGCGCCCGATCGAAGAGATCCTGGCTGAATTCCGAAGCGCCCGCTCACGGCTGGTAGGCCGAGTGGAGAAGATCGACTCCGAAATTTTTGCCCGCGCCTCTCTCCATCCGCGGCTGAAGATCCCCATGCGACTGGTGGACCATTTGTACTTTGTGGCGGAGCACGATGACCATCACCTGGCCGACATCTGGAAACTGATCAACGCAGGCTAGCGTGCTCAATTAGAAAGTGACTCGGATTAAAGGTTTCGCGCGCGGCAACACTTTGCCAATCTCTACGGCGGGAACACCGGCATCCTGCAGTGCGCGTGTGAGCGTGCCAGCGTCTTCGGCGGCAACCGAGATCAACAGGCCGCCGGCGGTTTGCGGGTCGAACAGCAGCGTGCGGATGTCTGCGGGAATCGACGGATCGTAGCCGACCAGGCATTCGGCAAAATCACGGTTTGCTTTGAGTCCGCCGGGAATATGGCCGGCACGGATGCAATCGAGCGCGCCTTCGAGCACAGGAATACTGGCGGATTCGAAGACAAGACTGACGTTCGATGCCAGTGCCATCTCGCGAGCGTGCCCGATCAGGCCAAAGCCGGTGACGTCGGTGAGGGCGTGGACGGTAAAGGCGTCGTTGGTCGTTGGTCGTTGGTCGCCCGTCCCCACACGCCCGGTGGTGATGACCTCGGCGGCGGTTTTATTCAAAGTGGTCATCGACTTCACGGCTGCGTCAATCCATTCCTGCCTGGCAACGCCCTTCTTGATTGCCGTCGAAATTACTCCCGTGCCGAGCGCCTTGGTGATCAGCAGTTTGTCGCCGGGTTGCGCACCCTGATTCGCGAGCACGCGCTTGGGATGAATCACTCCCGTGACGGAATAGCCGAACTTTGTTTCGTCGTCACGAATGCTGTGGCCGCCTACTACCGTGCATCCGGCTTCGATCATTTTCGACAAGCCGCCGGCCAGAATGCGCTCCAGAATTTCTAGATCGCCTTTGTCGGGAAAACAGACAAGGGCCAGCGAGGTAAGCGGTTTTCCACCCATGGCATAAACGTCGCTGAGCGCGTTAGTGGCGGCGATCTGGCCGAAGGTGTACGGATCGTCCACGATGGGTGTGAAAAAATCCACCGTCTGCACGAGCGCTGTCTCGGGCGTGAGCAGATACACTCCGGCGTCGTCGGCATGATCGAAGCCGATCAGCACATTCGGGTCCTGTTGCCGGGCTAATTTCCCAAGCACCGTGTCCAGCGCCGCCGGACTCAGCTTGGACGCTCAACCCGCGGCTTTTACGGACTCCGTAAGACGGAATGGTTTTACGTCAGGCACGAGGCCATTGTAACCATTGCAGAGGTAAGAGGTCAGATTGCAGAGGTGTAAAAAGCCTAAGCCCGAAGGTTCTAACCTCTGCAATCTGACCTCCCACCTCCCACCTTACTCATTTCTGGTACCCTGCATATCTATGCGCCTTCAACACAGCCTATTTCTACTAGTCGCCATAGCAGGTTCCGTTTTTGCCCAAAACGTCAAGCCAGTTGCCGATCGCCTCGCCGCCCAGAACGCTCTTTTCGAAGAGCAGTACGAGTCCGATCTCCGCAGGTTTCCCGAGCGCGCCACTGCTTTCGGAGACTACCGCTACAACGACAAGCTCGCCGAGTACTCACTCGAAGCGATCGCCCAGCGCCACAAGACCAACCAGGACTTCCTTGCCCGACTTGAAGCCATCCCGACTGCGGGCTTCTCCGACCAGGACCAGCTTTCTCACGACCTCCTGGTTCGTGTCCTCGAACAGCGCATCGCCGACTTCAACCTCAAAGAGTACGAGATGCCCATCAACCAGCAGAATGGCATCCATACGAGTCTCGCCGATCTGCCGCTGTCCGTTCCGTTCGACTCGGTCAAACACTACGAGGACTACATCGCCCGTCTGCACCAGGTCCCGCGCGTCCTCAGCCAGACTACTGAAGTTCTGCGCGCCGGCATGAAGGACAAGCTCATGCCCGTCCGATTCCTGCTGGAGAAACTCCCGGTCCAGTGCGAAGGCATTATCGATGCCGACCCGTTTCTGCGCCCGACAAAGAAGTATCCTGCGGATATTTCCGCCGAAGATCAGAAGCGTTTGACCCAGCAGATCACCGACGCCATCAACACCGATGTCATCCCTGCATACAAGAGTTTCGCCGCTTTCCTCCGCACGGAATACGCGCCCCAAGGCCGTGCGACTCTCTCAATCACCTCTCTGCCCGATGGCCAGAAGCGCTACGAAAACGACATTTACGCCCGGACCACTACCCACATGACGCCGGATGAGATTCATCAACTCGGTCTCCGCGAGATCGACCGTATCCAGGCTGAGATGACTGCTATCGCCAAGAAGGAGGGTTTCGCCGACCTCGCCTCTTTTCGTAGCTCACTAAAAACGAATCCCAAATACATTCCGGTGTCGGCCGACCAGATTCTCGAGGATTTCCGCCACTACATCGCGCAGATGGAGCCGAAGCTTCCGCAGCTCTTCACATTGCTTCCGAAGTCGCCGGTCACGGTTGAGGCCATACCCGCCTTCCAGGCTGCCGCCGCCACCCACTACGTCACCGGCACTCCGGACGGCAAGCGCCCCGGTCGCGTTGTTGTCGCCACCTCCGACTTCGCCGAGCGTTCGCTGATTGACGACGAGGCTACCGCCTACCATGAAGGCATCCCGGGACATCACATGCAGCTATCCGTGCAGCAGCAGCTCACCGGATTGCCCAAGTTCCGCCTTCATAGCCTCGGCTTTAACGCTTACATCGAAGGCTGGGCTCTGTACGCAGAGCAACTCGGCAAAGAGGTAGGTTTCTACCAGGATCCTGTCTCCGACTATGGTCGCCTGTCCTCCGAGCTTTTCCGCGCCGTGCGCCTGGTGGTCGACACCGGAATTCATTCGAAAGGATGGACGCGCGAGCAAGTAGTGGATTTCTTCCGCAAGTCCGGCGCTGTTGACGAACCCACGATCCAGTCCGAAACCGACCGCTACATCGCGTGGCCCGCGCAGGCGCTCAGTTACAAGCTTGGGCAACTGAAGATCCGCGAACTCCGCGAACGCGCCCAGAAGGAATTGGGCGCCAAGTTTGACATCCGCAGCTTCCACGACGAGATGCTCAATGGAGGAACCCTCCCGCTTGATCTTCTGGAAGCGCGTACGGAAAAGTGGATGGCAGAACAGAAATCAAAGTGATCCTGTAGAGCGGACAAGAGTGTCCGCCCTACATTCTCATTTCACCGTGACCTGGGTAATCTGAAGTTCCGGATAGGCGTGGTTCCACTGGGCGGAGATGTTCTCGAAGGTCAGGCGAAACGGCTTGCTCTGGCCGGGCGCAAGCGGCGAGAGGTTGAGGTCCACGGCTTCGTCGTACGGTCCGCCGGTGCGCAGAACGCGGATGGGAAGTTCCTCGCGCTGCGCCGTCTGACCCAGATCGTCTTTGAAGGTGACCTGAACCACCGCGTGGATGACCGTCTGATCGCCAGTGTTGGTGATGGCGCCGTCGAGATAGTTGACCGTCGCGCCCACAAAGTTCTGCGCTGCACTTGTTTTCAGATCCGAAAATCTCAGGTTCGCGGCATAGGCTGGAGGAGGAGAGGGCTTTTTCTGTTCGGCGCGGAAAATCATCGCCAGAATACCAACCACAATCCCAACGATCACAATCCCAACGAGAATCGGACGCAGGCTGGACTCCTGCTCTTTCGTGGGGTTCAGGTTCGGCTGGATCAAGCCTTCCATGGCGGGATTGTACTACCGCGGGCTAGGTCTCAGGTGTTAGGTCTCAGGTCGCAGGAAAACCAAGTTCCAAGACCTAAGACCTAATGCCTGGGATCTGGGCTAACCCGGTAGTTCGTGTACTCAATCGTCAGCGTGGCGCGCCCGCCGAGCCGGATGTAGCTTACCGACTCGTTACGACGAGGCAGCCAGAAATCCCCGACCTTCATGTACTCGTGATGGATGTTGTTTTTCTTCGTCCAGAAGGATGGATTCTGCGCCGGTTCGGCCTCAATCCGGGTCACGGCGAAATCGGTTCCGTCCACCCACACTTTGCCGCGATAGAGGTACTTGCTTCGCGTTTTCGGGTAGACGGCGAGCACGTATTGGCCGCCCGTGGCCACAGAAGTGCCGCCCAAAGAATTGACGCCCGAGGGCTCGAAGCCGATAAGCGCAAAGCTGTAGTTGTCACGGTTCAGCAGCGTGCGAGCGTGCATTTCGGGCTCTGCGGCTTCGGTTTCGCTTTCCAGCAGCCTTTTGAACACGCGGTTGATAATCAGCTTCGATCCGGTTTGGGAGATGACCTGAAAGTGCTTGGTGGAAGGGCTGTCGTAAGTGGCCTCGACCGTCATTTCGGCGTCGCGATCGCCCGGAAATCCGCGATAGGCAAGGTGATACACCCGGGTAGATTCGCAGTGGGCGAGCGCCTGCGCCCGCTCCACATCTCTGCGGACGAGATTGTCCACGAGCTGGTCGACCGAGAGTGGCGCCGTAGTGATGGAAGGCGGAAGCGGAGGGGAATCCGCGGCGGCTGCGGACGCTCCAGCCAGCGTGGCCACGAGCACAAAGAAAAGTCTGGCCGGGATTGAGATTGAAATCTGGGTCATGCGGCGTCCGTAGAGGGTGATTAATCGGCCCGATTTACCGGTCGTTTCTACCGATCATAGTGCAGCAGAGAGAACACGTCGTATTTCGTCAGTTTCTCGCGCCCTTTCAGGAAGTCCAGTTCGACCACGAATGCCAGTCCAGCGATTTCCGCGCCCAGCCCGCTGGCAAGCTCCGCCGTGGCGGCGGCCGTGCCGCCGGTGGCCAGCAGGTCGTCCACGATCAGAACGCGCTGACCTTTTCCGATGGCATCCCTGTGGACTTCCAGCGTGTTGCTGCCGTATTCCAGGTCGTAGCTGACCTTCACCGTTTCAGCGGGCAGCTTTCCCGGCTTGCGGACGGGAACAAAGCCCGCATTCAGGCGGTAGGCGAGCGCTGGTCCAAAGATAAAACCACGAGCCTCCATGCCCAGCACCAGGTCAATCCCTTTGCCGATATAGTTGGCCGAGAGCGCTTCAATCAGCTGCGCGAAGCCGACCCTATCCTTGAGCAGCGTGGTGATGTCGTAAAACAGGATGCCTTTTTTCGGGAAGTCCGGCACCTCCCGGATCAGCCTCTTCAACCCGTCGCAATCCACTGGCTTGGTCGGCATCGTGGTAATCATCTTAAGTTAAGCTCCTCGAACTTGAAATGAACAGAGACCTGCGACCGGCTCGGCCTCGGATTCTTCAACGTCATCCACCCGCGCCGCTCGCGGCCCTTCCTGCAATCGCGATCGCAATCCGGCCAACTGGTCGCGTGTTCCCATGGCCAGCACTTCGACGCTGCCGTCCGGATCGTTGCGCACCCATCCGGCAAGTTGGAGGATGTGCGCCTCGCGCTCCACAAACCAGCGGAAACCGACGCCTTGCACACGTCCGCGAACCAGAAAGCGGCGGGCCTGAGCAGCAGATTGGTCTTTGGCGGAAGTCATCGTTAGATTGCAGAGGTCAGAGGTCAGAGGTCAGATTGAAGAGGTGAAAACCCTAGCCGAAGATTTTTACCTCTGCAATCTGACCTCTAACCTCTGACCCTACTGCGCTCTCGACAAATACGTTCCTTCGGCCGTGTCAACTTTGATTTTCTCGCCTTCGTTGATGAACGGGGGCACCTGCACGATCAGGCCGGTCTCGGTCTTTGCCGGCTTGGTCACGCTCGATGCGGTTGCGCTCTTCAGGCCGGGCTCAACTTCCAACACGGTTAAAACCACGGTCTGGGGCAACTCGATGCCCACGGCTTTGCCATCGAAGAATTCCACTTTGATCTGGAGGTTCGGTGTCAGGTAATCCACGGCATCGCCCAAAGTGTCGCGGGTGAGGTGGGTCTGCTCGTAGTTTTCCGTGTTCATGAAGTAGTAGCTATCGCCATCGGCGTAGAGGAATTCCATGTTCTCCTCATCCACGTTGACCTTCTCGATGGGGTCGGGCGAACGGAAACGGTGCTCGAACATGGCACCGGTGCGGAGGTTGCGCAGCTTGGCCTGGATGAAGGCGCGGAGGTTGCCCGGGGTGCGGTGTTCGACGCTGAACACGGAATGCAAGTCATTGTTGTGCTTGATGATCATGCCGGGACGGAGTTGGGTTGCTGGAATCGACATTGCTGGTTTACATCTCCTTCACTTCGTTAGGGAGTCTGGGCAGCGGGGCAGGTCGCTGGGCTTCCGCCGCTCACGGGGTCAACCTGCTATTTTACACAGGCGTAGGAGGTTCTGAAAACCGTCGCACCGCACGTCACCCTTTACTGCAAAATCACGAACCATTATGACTGTTGTCACCGCATTTTTCCCCGCCGGGTGCTAGTAAGGAAAGTTACTTGTCCCGTGGAGGTTACCGCCGTGGCACAGTCCCAGCTTAAGCCTTGCACTTCTACTTCGGGCCAGTTCTGGCCAACCCTAATGCTGGCAGTGCTCCTGACAAGCCTCGTGCTGGCCGGCAACGCATGCGGAGGCAGTTCTTCAGTTCAGAGTACGCCACCGCCAAGCGGGCCAGTGGTAAATTCGCTGGACGATATCGCCCAGCCTCCATCCGGAACGCTGACTCTCAGAGCGGCGCTCGACCAGGCTGCTTCGGGCGAAACGATCACCTTTGCCCCCGCTCTTAGCGGTGGGACCATCGAACTCAGCATCGTCGGAGAGAGTCACTCCATTCTGCTTGGGGAGGTTTATTCCGGCACTCCGCCGACGTTCCAAGGGTATTCCGAACGCGACCACGGGAAGTCGGCCCTCTACGCAAAGAAGGACGTCGTACTCGACGCCACGGCTTTGCCTGCTGGCATCACAATCCATTGGAATGGCGGAGACGCGAACCCCGCCCGTGTCCTTGCTGTGTACGGCAACCTTACGCTGCGAAATGTCGCCATCAGCGGTGGCTACTCTCTGGCGGAAGCCATCAGCGGGACGGGTACGCAGCCCTTCACGCTCGCCCGCGGAGGCGGCTTGGCCGTCTGGGGCACGGCGACCCTGGAAAACTGCGCAATCTACGGCAATAAGATTGTTGGCGACGACGAGGTCAGCCGCGACCGTGGCACCTATGGCGGCGGTATCTACGCCAACGGTCTGATCCTCACCAACTGCATCGTCAGTGGCAACTCGGCCCTGGGATATGGCGCTGCGGGTGGCGGCATCTATTCTGTCGGCGGCGCCGACAATACCACCGGCATTGGCAACGATGCCAAGCTCTCAAACTGCGTTATCACCGGGAACCGCATCACCGCGCAGCACGCCTACGGCGGCGGTATATTCACGCTGTCCGGAGGTCCCAACAATCTCGCCACCATGACGATCACGAATTGCACGGTGGCCCGCAACCTCGCCGAGGACAATCCCAATCTTCCCGAAGTCGGCCAGTGGTATTACCGCGGTGGCGGCATTTACATGGGCGGCGGATCGCTTGTGGTCATCAGTTCCACCATTGCAGAAAATGAGTTGAACGGGCCTGAGGCGATGTTCAGCGGGAAGTCGAACATGGGTGGAGGCGGCGTCGCGGCTACCGTCGGCAACGCGCACGTCGTGGAGAGTGCCACCCTGCGGCACTCTATCGTCATCGGCAACAAAATGAACGGCGCGGCTCAGGACTGGTTCACAGGCTCTCTCCTTCACTTCTACAGCCGCGGCTACAACCGAATCGGCGCGCTGGACTTCAGCCAGATCCTGGTACCCGTGCCCGACTGGCAAGACCTTAGCCGGAAGCACTACCCCGAACCCGGCGACCTCGACAGCCTGAATACCGCTGACGTCCTCGACCTGGGCGCCATCCAGCACCACGACTTCATCCTTTCAGCCGGCACCGACGCGGGTCAGCCCATCGTCCTGTGGTACTCGCCAGGCGCCGCCGCTACTGACCAGATTCCAACCACCCCGTACAATTTCGATCTCGTGAGCGCCGGATACACCGGTGCGGGCGTACCCACGGATGACTTCCTGAACCATGTTCTCGAAAAACTACGAACCGATTACGACGCGATCCTGGGCGACGATTTCGGATCTCAGTTCGGGGATATGACCGGCACGACCTGGTACGGCCCGGCCCAGACCTGGCCCAGTGATCCGCAGAACGTTCCCTGGATCAACTTCTGGCGCGATCTGGATACGGCCATCGATGGCCGCTTGGGAACTGCGACACTCAACGATTCTTTCTGGGGCTCGTATCAGAGTGGTCCGCTCGACGACTACATCACGATAACGGTCTCAACGAAGCAACAGACCGTGCAGATGATCACCACGGATCAACTGGGACACGCGCGTCCGCGCGGCAACCTTGGGGACGTTGGCGCCATCGAGAAGTAAGCCAGAGGGGGCCCCCGGGGTCGGGTCTACAATGGATGCTTGGAGGTTTCGTTATGCGGATTGGGAAATATGAGAGTTCTGACGGTACGGTCGGCACCGCAGTCACTTTTCTGCTGATCGGGCTCGGTGTCGGCGCAGCCCTCGGTCTGCTGCTCGCTCCGAAAACGGGGCGGCAACTGCGGAAAGACCTGCGGCAGTCCTACGATGACGCGCTCGAAACCGTCTCCGACTGGACGGACGAAGCGAAGGACCGTTTCGGGGAAGCAGTTGAAAAGGGCGCCGATCTCGCCGACGAAGTGCGGTCCAAGACCAAGCCCCTGAGTGATCTGCTGCGGCGTTCGTAGGTTGCGGCGGTTAGTCTCGCTAGTCGTTGGTCGTTGGCAAACCACCGCTTTTGTCAACGCATCCAATGCAAGGTTGGCGAACGACTAACGACCATCGACCGCCTTACGGTTCGGGCTGAGTTTCATCCTCGAGCGTGCGCTTCTTTTTGTGCACACTGTGGATGACAATGCCCACCGAAAACCGGAAGTTATCCTGCTTCTGCTTGGGTTGACGCGGGAAGCCGGTGCCGGTCTGCAAGTAATCGGCCTTGAACCGCAACCCGAAACGCTGATTGATTTTGCGCTCGAGGCCGCCGCCGGCCACGAGCGCCCGGCCAGCGCCGACTTCCGTCACGGTAGTGCCTCCACCGCTGGCCACGCCGCGTGTGCCCTGATGCCCGTACAGAAGCTCGCCAAAAGGCGTCCAGCGTTCATACTTGCGCCGGGAGAATTGAACGCCAAAAAGAAAGTTATACTCTCGCGTCTTCACGTCGAACGTGGGAGAAGTGCCCGGGCAGAACCCGGTCGGCTCGCCGCAGGGTGGAAATGGCGCCGGCGTGTTGGTCGGAATCTTCGATGTTCCGAAGTATTGACCACCTTCTACTACGAACCCCAGCCAGCGGGTCGCATTCAGGCCGAGCGCAGCGTCCCAACCGGGCAGGCCAGCCCAGTGTCCGGCGTTGAAAAGACCGGCCTCGGCGTAGGAACCGCCGAGAAACAAGTCGATGCGCGGGTACGGGGGGGCGGGAGGGACGGCGGGTTTTTCCGCTGGAGTCGGAATCGGGGTTGCCTCGGGCGTTGGAGCCTGGGCTTGGGTTTGAGCCGGAGCTGAGGTCTGATCCGGAGCTGGAGTTGGAGCGGGAGCCTGCGCCCACGACATCACACACAACGCAGCCACGCCCGCCATAACTCCCAGGTATTTCCTCACGATTCCTCCTTCAAATGCAGTACTGGTTCACTTGGATGCGTCCGGCAAACTATCGAGTATACCGTGCCCGTCGGTGGTTGATCGTGTGGCGCGGACACTCCTGTCCGCGGCCTTTGACTTTGGCTGTTTCTATACAATCGAAGCGGTTAGAGCCTTATGGAATTCAAACTGACGGAAACCGAAGTCCGCGTGCTGGGGTCGCTGATCGAAAAGGACATCACCACGCCGGAATACTACCCCCTGTCGCTGAACGCGCTGGTGAATGCCTGCAACCAGAAGACGAACCGCGATCCGGTGATGCAGTTGGACGAAGACGCGGTGCGTGACGCGCTCGATGGTCTCCAACAGCAGCGCATGGCCGGCCCCGCGCGCGGCGCCGACAGCCGCGTGACCAAGTACGAGCAGCGCCTGCAGGAGGTGTTTAACTTTACTCGAGCGGAGACTGCAATTCTGTGCGTGTTGCTCTTGCGCGGTCCGCAGACGCCGGGCGAACTCCGCGGGCGCAGCGAGCGCATGCACCGCTTCGAAACGCTGGAGGACGTGCAAACGGGATTGCAGAAGCTGATGCAGCGCGAGCCGCCGCTGGCGAAGGTGCTACCGCGCCAGCCCGGGACGAAGGAGTCGCGATACGCTCATCTGCTGGCTGGGGATGTGGTGGAAGCGGAAGTGCCTGCTCCCGCAAGTTCAACCGTTGCCCGTGATTCTGGCGATGCGGCGCGCATTGCGCGGCTGGAGGAAGAAGTGGCGGCCCTGAAGCGCGACGTGGGCGAGGTGAAAGATCAGTTGGAGAGGTTTCGGAGGCAGTTTGAATAGAACGTATCTCCTAAATGCTCCGTCCAGCGGTTGTTTGTGAAATCGGGATTTTTCACCAATTGACTGTCTTTCGGTGTCTATTATCAGCAGGATGACTGCACGCCGAAATGCAGTCCTAAGAATCCACCGAGGTCTGAAAATGAAACCAGCGATGCTACTACTGTTGCTCTTGGGGTGCGTGTCCTACGGTCAAACGCTCTCGACCACGAAATCTGCTTCGGCAGCGCTGAGAATAGAGCTTCGTACAAGCTCGATGCAGGTGCGAATGACCGACGACATGCTGGTGAGCATATATTTCCGCAGTCCCGACAAAACCGTAACGATCTGGAACGCACTCTGGTGGGGCGGATCAACCGGTCTCGAATTGTGGGTGTCTGATTCCTCTGGTCATCGGCTGCAACATGTGGTGGTGCCGTCTGAACCCTTGCCGCCCGACCTCAGCGGCAAGAACGCGCTCATATCCATTTGGGGAACGACCTTCGCAGGGTTCGACTCCCACTTTGCAGCGAGTGAACTTTTTCCCCATGCAGGGTCATACACCATCAAATGCATCTACAATGCGCCGCTTCCACGGAACTACTTCAAAGGTCGCATAATCTGGGGCAAAGAAGACGGCGTGATCGAGTCGGCACCCGTCTCAATTGTGGTCGAGAACTAGGCGATCTAGTTGTCAATGGACGAAAACAGGCGATAGCACATTTTGACCGCTGGTCATTGAGTGTTAAGAGGAGGCGATTACACCGCCTATTTTGGACGCATCCTGCCGAACTGTCTTATGAAATTGTCGTCTCGGCGGGACGGAAGGAGTTGAGAGTGGGCGGACGGGAGTGTCCGCCCTACACAACCCTACAGCACCCGCTCCTGCGTATATCCCGCTGCTCCAAGCGCCGAGATGATTTCGGCGATATGGTCAGGTCCGCGGGTCTCCATGGTGATTTCGATCGCGGTCTCACCCAGGCCCACGCCGTGGTAGGCGCGGTCGTAGTCCGTCTCAACGATATTGGCGCGATGCTGCGCCAGAATCGCTGTGAGGCGATTGAGCGCTCCGGGATAGTCGGGCAGATGAACGCGCAGGCGCACCAGACGTCCGTCTTTGACGAGGCCGCGCTCGATGATGCGCGAGAGCAGGGTGACGTCGATATTTCCGCCGCACACCAGCACCGCAACTTTCTTTCCGACCAGCGGCAGCTTGCGGTTGACCAGAGCCGCGATGGCTGCCGCCCCGGCGCCTTCGGCCAAAGTCTTTTCGCGTTCCAGCAGCAGCAGGATCGCGTTGGCGATTTCTTCTTCTTCGACCGTGGCGATGTCGTCCACATATTTCTGAACCAGCGGCAGGGTTCGTTCACCGGCGCGACGCACGGCGATTCCGTCGGCGATGGTGGAAGCCGGCATCAGCGTCACGGGCTCGCCCTCGGCTACGGCAACTTTCATGGATGGCAGGCGCGAGGGCTGAACTCCGAAAACTTGAATCTTGCGGTTCGACTCTTTGAGGGCACAGGCGATGCCGCCAATCAGGCCTCCACCGCCAATCGGGACGACCACGGCCTCGAGGTCAGGATGCTGCTGAAGCAACTCCAGGCCAATCGTGCCCTGCCCAGCGATAACGGCGTCGTCGTCGAAGGCATGGACGAAGGTGAGGTGCTCAGCCTGGCTGCGGCGCAGCGACTCCTCGTAAGCTTCGTCGTAGTTGGCGCCGTGCAGAACCACGTCGGCGCCGTAACCGCGTGTCGCCGACACCTTGATTAGAGGCGTAGTCAAAGGCATGCAAATCTGGGCGCGGATGCCGAGTTTGCCGGCGTGGTAGGCCACGCCCTGGGCATGATTTCCGGCCGAGGCTGCGATCACGCCCTGGGCGCGTTCTTCGGGGCTCAGCGAGAGCAACTTGTTCAGCGCGCCGCGTTCTTTGAACGAGCCAGTGCGCTGCAGGTTGTCGAGCTTCAAATAAACCTGGTTGGCGGTGGACTCAGAAAACGTCTCCGAGCGTGCGCAGGGCGAAAGATAGATGGAATTGCGAATGCGGCGCAAAGCCGACTGGATGTCGTTAAGCGTGATCATTTTCTGAGGCGACTGCAAATGCAAGGATTGCAACATCTTACCTGAATGCTCGGGATGAACGGGCGGGGACGTCCACTCTACCCGAGCTATGTCTCCACAATTCAATGCGCCGGGAAACGAAGGGCGTAGGGGTAACCGGTCCAGGTACACCGTCCGTAATGGCACCTTCGGACAGGGGCCTAGGTCCTTCGAAACCTATGCAACCCTTGAAAAGCCCGTCAGAATGGGGTTTTAGAGGAGTTCACCCCTAAGGACTCATGCATACTTCGACTGGTATCGCCACCGCCCCCCAATCCGCCCATCGAAAATCGGTTGCGCGCGTCGCACTTTTCGATTTGCCCGAAGCCTCTGCGCAACTGGTGACGGAGTGTTTCCGTCAATTTGGAATTGACACGGTTTTGATTGCACGCGAAGACGCGGATCGGCTGCAGCGCGAAAAATTCGAGGCCTGCGTTTTATCCCTCGGAGAAGACGCCGGCCGCATCATCGAGCTGGCGAGAGGGTCGGCTTCCAACAGCCGGATCATCATTTACGGACTGGGCGGGACCGCGCAGGATGCCTTGCGCTATTCGAAGTTGTGCCTGAACGCGGTGTTTCACGAACCCCTGGAGCGGTCGGCGGCCATCAAACTGGTGCGCTCGACCCGGATGCTGGTGCTGCATGAGTTCCGACGCTACGTGCGTGTCCCGGTGATGACCGAGGTCGGGATCGTAACGTCTGATGGCGGCCGCATGACCGCGACCAGTCAAGAGATCAGTTCTGGAGGGATGTCGCTCAAGGGCAATAACACCGTCCCCGAGCAAGGAAGTCAGGTTGAGGTGTCGTTCTCTTTGCTGACCCTGCCGCGCGTCTGGGTGCGGGGGAACGTCACTTGGAAGAAACCCAACAAGAGCTTCGGGATTCGCTTTGACCCGACTGACGAGCGCCGGCAGCGGCTGAAAGAGTGGATCGTGGGCTATCTGGAAGCGTAGCCACCCTGCTATCAGCCGTCAGCTCTCAGCTTTCAGTTAAACCTTTCTTTCCCGGCTACAATACCGGTGTGAGTTCTTCGCCTACCGCGGTCGAGCCTGAGCCAGCCTCTGTTTTGGAAACTCGCCAATTTTCGATCCGTCAGCGAATTCTTCTGTGGCTGATCAGCTGGGCGAGCTATCTGGCCATTTCGCTGATCGGTCCGACTCTCCGCTGTTCAATCTCATGGGAAGAGCCGCCTTCTCGGCCAGACGCAACCTTCGAAAAACCCGTGATCTATTCTTTCTGGCACCGGGCCGTGTTTGCCAGTTCATGGCTATGGAGAAAGGGCGGGATCGCGGTGATGGTAAGCAGCAGCTTCGACGGGGAATACATCGCCCGGACCATTGAAAAACTTGGCTTCGTCGCGGTGCGAGGATCGAGCAGTCGCGGCGGCGCGGCAGCCCTGCTCGGCCTGAAAAACCAGTTGGAACAGGGCGCTTCGGTCGCGTTTACGATTGACGGTCCACGCGGACCAAAATTCGTGGCCAAGCCAGGCCCGGTGCTGCTGTCGCGTGCCAGCGCTTTGCCGATGGCGGCGTTCTCTGTGGCGCTTAGCGATGCCTGGGTGCTGAATACATGGGACGCAATGATGATCCCCAAGCCATTTTCGAAGGCACTGGTGCGCATCAGTGCCAAGCTGAAAGTTCCCGCCGAAGGCGGCGACGCGGAGATGACGGAATTTCACCGGCAACTGCAAGCCGCTCTCGAACGCGTCACCCGGTTCGCGGATGAGCATGTTGCGCGGGTTGGGTCGGCGGAGTTTCCTCTCATCAAGGTCTAGCACGGGTGATGCCCTGGGCTAGTTTGCGAAATCCTAACCACAAAGGGCACGAAGGTACACGAAGAAAATCCTTGAGCGAATAAGTTGTGAAAGTTTTGCCCACCCTGGACTTGACAGGCCACCAGGTCGGTTGTAATACTTAATCCCAAGTTTGCTCTTTATTGAGCAAATCGGAATTTCATGCAGAGTGGCTGAGGGACGAGCCCTAGGACGCCACGGCAACCGGATAGAGATCATATATCTCAATTGCAGGTGCCAACTCTCGCCCGGTAACGGGGACCATGAGATTCGGGTAAGCGAAAATTGATTCGCATTTCCCGAGCCTCTTTTCCCATTCGGAAAAGGGGTTTTGTCGTAACTGGGGTATTTTTACCCGGCTCGTCCCGCAGTCACAGAAAGAAGTTGCAAGATGGAGACGAGCACCTACCACCTCCGCTGCCGCGAATGCGGCAAGACCTGGGGCAACCAGCCGCGCAGCTACTGCGAAGATTGTTTCTCTCCGCTCGAAATCACCTACGACTACGATTCGCTTCGCGACCGCGTTTCCCGCGAATTGTTCGCCTCGCGCGCGCCCAACATCTGGCGCTATCGCGAGTTGCTGCCGCTGCCCGCGGGGTATCAGCCCTCCCTCCCGGTTGGATATACCCCGCTGGTCAGCGCTCCGCGGCTCGGCGACAGGATCGGATCGCGTCGGCTCTTCGTCAAGAATGATGCGGTATGCCTGCCTACTTTGAGCTTCAAAGACCGCGTGGTTGCGGTCGCGCTCGCCAATGCCCGCAGCTTCGGGTTCGATACGGTGGCTTGCTCGTCGACGGGAAATCTCGCCAACTCCGTGGCGGCACAGGCGGCACGCGAAGGGTTCAAGGCATGGATTTTCATTCCTTCCGATCTTGAGCCCGCGAAAATTCTCGGCACGCAGGTCTTTGGCGCGGAACTGGTGCGCATCAACGGCAGCTACGACCATGTCAATCGCCTATGCTCGCAGATCGCCGAAGAACGCAGCTGGGGATTCGTCAACGTCAATCTTCGTCCCTACTACGCCGAAGGCTCGAAGACAGTGGGCTATGAAATCGCCGAACAGCTGGGCTGGCGCTTGCCCGATAACGTGGTGGTGCCGATGGCGGGTGGGTCGCTGATCACGAAAATCAAAAAGGCGTTTGATGAACTGATTCTCCTCGGGCTGGTCGATCCGAAACCGGTCAAGTTTTTTGGCGCGCAAGCGACCGGGTGCTCGCCGATTTCGACCGCCATCAAGCAGTACAGCACCGAGATCGAACCGCAGCGTCCGAAGACGATTGCGCGATCCCTGGCCATCGGCAATCCGGCCGACGGACATTACGCGTTGCAGGCCATCACCAAGAGCGGTGGATGGGCCGAAGATATTTCCGATCACGAGGTTGTCGGTGGTATCCAGGTGCTGGCGGAGAGCGAGGGCATCTTCACCGAAACGGCAGGCGGCGTGACGGTTGGAACCGCGCGCAAACTGATTCATCAGGATCGCATCCTTCCCGATGAAACCACCGTGCTCTGCATCACGGGCAATGGACTCAAGACCACCGACGTGCTGGCGGAAAAGTATCAAACCGAAGTTTCGATCGCTCCGAAGCTGGCCGAGTTCGAAGCTTATATCGCGGCGAAAGCGGCGAGTTTGCCGGCGTTTGCGGCGGTGCCGGATTCGCCGCCGGCGGCAGTCGTTTAAACGTTGTTGGTCGTTCGTCGGTCGCTGTTCGCCTTTTGCTCTTCGCTTTCGCCGTTTTGCGTGGAGCGAACGACGAACAGCGAACAGCGTCATCATACGGGCTTTTGCCCCGGAGGTTTTCTTATGAGCATTACGATTCAAATTCCTACCGCTTTGCGGCGGCTGACTGCCGGGACACCGCGTGTGGAGTGCGCGGCGGCTAACCTCAGTGAACTGTTCTCGGAACTCGACCACCAGTTCCCCGACTTGAAGCCCCATTTGCGGGATGAAGCGGGCGAGACGCGGCGCTTCCTGAATATTTATGTGAATGAGGAAGATATCCGTTTCCTGGGAGGCGCTTCGTATTCGTTCCAGGACGGCGATGAGGTGCTGCTGGTGCCTTCAATCGCTGGCGGGTCGCAGTAGGCGGCTGCTCGACCAGTCACCAGGGCTGAAATTGCGACTTGGCGTATCAAGGCAGGATTTGCGCCTTCCCGATCAGCTATTTCGGTTTCTCTGAGGCGGGTTGAGCCGATGGCACAGTCTTGGCCTCGCTAGTGAACACCCTATAGTCGGAGAACTGATGTTTTTCGCGCAGAGCACTGTCCTTACTGGGCCTGGTGACAACCACATCACGTGGCAGCCAGAAGATCTTTGTAACCATCGGTAGGCGAACCTCACTAAGCTGGATATCCGTCATCTGCGATCCGACCTCCGGTCTTGGGTTGAGCAGGTCTATGCGCATACGCACGATTTGGAAAGTGTCCGGTTCGATCCATGCAATGCCCTGATATGCGACGGGAAAGTCAACGCCATTGACAGTTACGACTCCGCTGAGTTGAGATTTTTCACCTTCTTGGGCAAACGCGACAACGTAGTCATTCCGATTGTCCAGCACCTGCCTGCCCAGATAGCGGTATTTTTCGGCAGTCTGGTGAAAGGGATGAAAATGCAGAGGGAATAAGGCGAAACCCTCGGCGAGAGTATAACCGCTGGCGACTGGGGGATCGATCCGCTGCCAGTGTGCATCGGTCCGCCCTTCGCTGAAGCGTATGCCCTCGCCGGAGACGTGAGCTCGGACGACATAGGTATAGTGTCCGGTGAAGACAGGGAGACCCTGAACCCAACCGTGATTGTCCAATTTTTCCTGTGCTACGTCTTCTTGCGAAGACAGGTTGGGAACGTTGTACAAAAACAAGTCTTCGTTCACACCAACTCTTGCGAGCACGCTAGTCAGTTCATCCTGCGCTGTGGCCGGTACGTAGCCTTTTAGTTCTGGATAATACTGGAGGACTTTCTTGGGGGTCAGTTCCACTATGGCGTAGTTACGCGCCGTAGGTTCTCGATGTTTCTCTACGGTCTGCATCTTGCGCAGAGAGGGTTCAAGGTCGATCTGGTTGCTCTGTCCGACCGCCGACGAATACAGCGAGAAGGGAAGGACGCAAAGGAGAAAAGCAAGTCTGCACGTACTGGTTGGCATTGGCATAGTCAGACTCCCGTTTCTTCTTGAAGCGGTTCAAGGGGCCTGTCGCCTCGAGGGTGTGCCGGGGAAAAACTGCACTTCGGGAAGCTGACGCCCTCTATTCGTTCACGAATAGCCCGTATTGTCAGTGAGAAGGGTCACGTGTCGATCCGCGGTAACCGTCACCCAGCATCACTGCTGCTAAATCCCCTGCCCCGGGGTTGTCCAGTCTGTGTGGGCTCCTCCTAGGAACCGGCTGGCGTTTGCGACAGGTACAGGATTCGTTCCCGTTCTTCAAGAGCAGCAAAGATCTCTTCCATGATCGTTCCGAGCTTTTCGGGGTCGGTTTCCAGGGAAGCTGTGACGATCAGTTCCTCCCAGGTCTTCTTGACTTGCTTCGGACCAACGCTGGCCATAGTGACCTCTTTCGGAGGTAACGGGGTGGTTCCATAATCTTGGAGCAGTTCTTAACGGCCCGCAAGCACATAAGTACTTTCAGTGCTAAAAATCGCGAGGCAGGTTCAGTGGAAAGGCATCAAGCTCCGGATGACCACGGGTTTTGACTGCTTGAACAAGATCACCTCTCCGACAGATCGGGCGGCTTCGGAGTATTCGCCAGCACCTTCAACTCCAGTCTTTTTAGCGTACCCAGCGAGTACGCTGCAGATTCGCGCTCTTTAACGCCGCTGTTGAAATCCAGCAATTCATGAAGGCGCGCTCCGACGATACGTTTTACGTCTCTGATTCTTTCGGCAAATTCGTCGAGTCGTATTTCTACCAGACCAGCTTCGGAGAGCACTCTCCATGCCTCCTGCTCTTCGGTCTCCTTATCGGATCGGCTCATAGCTCCAAACATCCTTCGATGCACGCTATCTGACACTCCTATTTCGGGTCAGTTGGTCATTTGGTCATTGCTCTGTATCTCTCTTGTGTTCCGCCTGCTTGAACCTGAGGTAGGTGTAGGCCAGGTACTGGTTCAATTCCGCCCAGAAAGCCTGGTCCCGCTGGCGAGGATCCATCCCGGACCCAGCCATCGAAAGCAGGCGCTCCTCGCACTCCTCGCGCTCATGCTCAGTGACCTCATCGATCTTGCGCCACACCTGTGGCCGGGGACAGCCCGAGATCCTGTGCTCGGGTATCACTCGACCGTCGTCAAGAATGAAATCCCGCCAGACCAAACCCCAACGAACTTCTTTGAGAACAGACGTTTCAGATCCGGTAGAAGACCTGAACGAAACGATCTGGCCTTCCTCGGGAGGCCAGTTCGCCTCAGTACGTAGTTGCTCAGCCGTGGACTTCATGGTTCGCGCACCGGTGGGAATTCGTTTTTAGTTTTGCTCTTCCGGATTGGGTTTACGGCTGACGATCCGAGATCCGTTCGCTGTGGGTCTGGGCCAATCGCTGCGCGACAAAACCCGGTCCACGGCCTGCTCTATCCTGAGCATAAAACCTGCGTCAGGATCCGGCACGGCGGCTGACGTGGCCAAGGCCATTCCGAGAGTATTTGCGTGCGTAGCTGGCGCAAGCTTTGGCACAAGTTCCGGCTGCTGTCTCAGATAGCCGATCCAGACCAGAGTGACGGCGTTGTATGCCGTGCTCTTCAGCAGGCTGATCATCGGGGCTTGACTGCTGCCATGCCACATCACAAAGCTGACCAGGATCAGCTCGACGCTGGCAAACACTCCGAATCCCAGCGCGATGCCGAATACCTGTTGCCGCGAGCAATTTCTAAGAACCCGGCAAAGCAGCATCAGGAGCAGGAAGAGCCCAACCTGCATCAAGCGCATGCTGCGATCAAAGGAAAACACCGCAGCCATGATCCTGTCGCGACCAGCCTCGCCGCCCGACAATGCACTTAAGATGGCAAACAGAAGGAGTAGCCCGCACGACCATCGAAATATGGTGGTGCCTAAGCTCTGAATGCCGCCATACTCTTGAAAGAGGCTGTGCAATATTTCATCCATCACCGCGACCGTAAAAATCACACTGACGGCGTTCCCGGTCCAGTACGCTTCAAAGTAGCTCCCGGCAAAATACCTGTAGGTGACAAACAAGAATGCCGACTTGAGGGTCTGAAACAGGATGTAGGAGAAGAATCGCGGAAACGCGCTGTGGTACTTTCGCCGGACCATGAAGATCAGGAGGGTGATCTGCAACAGCGGACCAGCGAGCCAGTTCACATACATTGACCAGTTCATGGCGGTGGCTCTAGGTTATGCTCGAAAGCATACCTATCCCCCGACCGCTCTGCAATAGCTATTTTGTGCGGTCCCAGTGCGGATTTTATGAATCCAAGGTAACTACTTCTACTATTACTATGGGGTGCAGTTTAGCTTGCGACACAAGGGCATCGGGTCGCTACCATCAGCCACCACCACCACCGTCTGGTCTGCTCGAACAGCAGAGCGGCCAGGCTGCGGGGCGGTCGTCGGGATTGCGCAGTACAACGCAGCCAGGGCCACGACGGTTAGAAGGATTTCCAGTACCTTGTTCATTTGGGGGAGTCTCCTTTGTGCATATTTCTACGCGAGCGCAGTATATGCCTAATCGATGACTTCGTATGCAGAAAAACCTGTGGATAATTGTCGTTTCTTGAATATCCGCCCTCTGCCTTTTCGCACCCACCTTTTCCTGTATTTTCATGTTCATCTCCATACAATATTTGCTGCGTTCGTTCGTCTACAGGAGTAGATGGACGAGGCGTTGAGAGAACACTGGGCGATGGCGAGGCAGGATCAGCGGATCTCTGAGGCGATCGAGCGGGAGCAATTCCGGCTGCGCAACTTCATCCGGAAACGCGTGGTCGACCGCGAGGACGCCGAAGACATCCTGCAGGATGTCTTCTACGAACTGGTGGAAGCCTACCGCCTGATGAAGCCGGTCGAGCAGGTAACGGCCTGGTTGTTCCGGGTGGCTCGCAATCGAATCACCGATCTCTTCCGCAGGAAGAGCCGGGAGGCGCTGAGAAGCCAACCACCGGCAGTCACCGAGACCGGGGAGACGTTCCAGTTGGAAGACCTGCTGCCTTCGCCCGATGCCGGGCCGGACGCAGCGTACGCACGAAGTGTGCTGCTGGAAGAGCTGTATGCCGCGTTGGACGAGTTGCCCGACGAGCAACGTGAAGTATTCGTCGCCCACGAGTTGATGGGCTACAGCTTCAAGGAGCTCGCGGCGGAAACTGGTGTGAGCGTGAACACGCTGCTCTCGCGCAAGCATTATGCCGTTCTTTACTTGCGCGAGCGGCTCCAGTCCATCCACGACGAATTTATGAAAGCATGAGGATAAGGCTATGAGAAGGAATCGGATTGCAAAAATAATCACGATCGCGTTAGTTGCCGTACCGCTTTTCCTGGCTGCATTTGGCTATGCGGTCATGTGGCTGTGGAACTGGCTGATGCCGGCTCTCTTTGGTTGGCATGGGATCACCTTCTGGCAAGCGATAGGAATTCTGGTGCTGAGCAAAATCCTGTTCGGCGGATTCCACGGGCGGCACGGTGGCCATGGGCACTGGCGGCACCGCATGAGTGAGCGGTGGGAGAAGATGACTCCCGAGGAGCGCGAAAAGTTCCGTCAGTCCATGCGCGGAGGTTTCTGCGGCCCCTTTGAACCACCGGCTGAGGCGCCGAAGGCGTGAAGGGAACGGACTCCCTGAGGGCGTTCCGCCTCCTCCATGCCCCCGTGGTTTAGTCCAACCCACCGTTGTGCTATAATCTAACTAACTGGTTAATTATATGAAAACACCTGCAGGGATAAGCCGGCGGGTTGCCCGCGCCCACGCGGGCAGGCGCCCTGGAATTCACCGCCTGGGCACTCGGGGACGGCCGGAGGAAAGCCGGGCGGCGATCTTGAACGCGGCGGTAGCGGAGTTTGCCGAGCACGGCATTGCCGGGGCTCGGACCGATGCCATCGCGCGGGCCGCGCACGTCAACAAGGCGCTGCTTTACTACTATTTCAAGGACAAGGATGCGCTCTACGAAGCGGTCCTGGACCATGTGTTCGACGGGTTACGGGCGCGGGTGATGCCGGTGCTCGAAACCGACCTGCCTCCGCGGCGGAAGATGCTGGAATACCTGGGCGCGTATTTCGATTACATCGCAGCCAACCCGCGGTTTCCACGAGTTGTGCAGTCAGAGTGGATGCGGACGGGCGAGGGAACGTCTCGCATGCAGCGGGTTGCCCAGGAATACTTCCGTCCGATCTTCGAGAAGGTGGCGGAGATTTTGCGGGAGGGAATTCGGACAGGCGAATTCCGGGATTTGAATCCGCTGGATTTTTTGCCCTCGGTGGCGGCGATGATTGTGTTCTATTTCAGCGCAGCGCCGCTCATGAAGACGCTCATGAAGCTCGATCCCTTGTCGGACGAGCGGATACGGGAGCGACGGGCCTTTGTGCTGGATTTTGTTTCAACGGCGCTGTTTAAGTGAGCCCTGAGCTATTAGCTTTTGCTTCTGGCTCTGCGTTGCGGAAATGAGAGCGAAGCCAAAAAGCCTTCCGAAGAGTGCTGGATACTTAGGAGATTTTCGATGAGTGCGCGGAACCGGTTTTTGATTGTGCTGGGCATCCTGCTGACGATCGCTTCGGGGTATTACATCTTTTCTACTCCGGCGGGAAACGATCTGGTGCTGGTGGGGACGGTGGATGCGAACCAGATCGTGGTGAGCCCGCAGATTCAGGGGCGGATCATGAAACTGCTGGTGGAGGAAGGATCGCAGGTCAAGCAGGGGGATCTGATCGCGTTGCTGGATCCGTCGGAATTGGAAGCGGAGGAGCGCGCTGCTTCGGCGACGATCTCGAGTATGCGGTCGCAGATGAGCGCGAACGAGTACACGCGGAAGTCGACCAAAGGGTCGACCTCAGGCGACGTGGCCAATTCGCAGGCGAAGCTGCAATCGGCGCGGGCGCAGCTGGCGCAGGCGGAAGCGACCTTGACGCGGGTGGAGAGCGACAGCCGGCGGACGATTGGGCTGGCACAGGCGGGCGTGGCATCGGATCAGGATCGGGTGCAGGCGGAGATGAATCTGAAGGCGCAAGAAGCGAGCGTGCAGTCGCTTAGGGACCAGGTAACGGCGGCGCAGGCGGACCTGAATTCGGCAATCGCGCGCACCAATCAAGCGACGGCGGCGCAAAGCACGGTGGCATCGTCGCGGGCGCAGGTGTCTAACGCGATGGCGCAATTGAAAGAAGCGGAAGTGCGGCTGGGATATACGAAGATTTACGCGCCGGTGACGGGGACGGTGCTGGTGCGGGCGGCGCGCGAGGGCGAAGTGGTGAACGCGGGCCAGGCGATCGTGACGGTGGTCGATTTCAGCGATACCTGGGTGTTCGCGTCGATTCCGGAGACCGATTCCGATCATGTGGGATTTGGCGATACGCTCCGGGTGCGGCTGCCGGGGGGCACTGTGATTCCGGGGAAGGTTTTTTACAAGGCGGCGGAAGCGGATTTTGCCACGCAACGGGATGTGGGGCGGCGGAAGCGGGATATAAGGACGATTGCATTGAAGGTTCGGCTGGCAAATCCGAAGGGAGCCTACGTGCCGGGAATGACGGCCGAGGTGCTGGTGAGTCCGGAGCAGTTGAAGGGGACGGCGCCGAAGAGCGCGGAAGCAGCGGGAAAACCATGAACGGCGATGAGAAAAAGACAAATGGTGCTCCGGCTTCAGTTTCGGAGTTCAGTAAGAACGAGGTGGCGGCGGATGCTCCGAATACGATTGAAGTTTCACACATCGTGAAAAAGTACGGAGACTTCACGGCGGTGGACGATATTTCATTTGCGGTGAAGGAAGGGGAGATTTTCGGGCTGCTGGGGCCGAATGGGGCAGGGAAGTCGACCTTGATCCGAATGATGACCACGCTGATTCCGATCACGGCGGGGTCGGCGCGGGTGGCGGGACACGATGTAACTCGCGATCCAAATGCGGTGCGGCACACGATTGGAGTGATTCCTCAGGCGCTGACCAGCGATCTGGATTTGACGGTAGAAGAGAATCTGAATATTTACGCGAAGCTTTATGACGTCCCGGCAAAGCGGCGCAAAGAGGCGATTGCGGAACTGCTGGAGACGGTGGACCTGACCAAGTGGCGGGGCGCGCAAACGAAAACTCTGTCAGGCGGAATGCGGCGGCGGCTGGAAATTGCGCGGGGATTGGTGCATAGTCCGAAGATCTTTTTTCTGGACGAGCCGACTACTGGACTCGATCCAGTGTCGCGCGTGGCCGTGTGGGAGATGCTGACTGCGATCAAGGCTAAGCGCCAACTGACGATCCTGATCACCACCCATTACATGGACGAAGCCGACCGGCTGTGTAACCGGATTGCCATTGTGGATCACGGAAAACTGGTCGCGCTGGATACCCCGGAGGCGTTGAAGGCAAGCGTCCCGGGATCGAACGTGATTGAAGCGCAGTTCGAGCGGCCAACCGACGATTGGGAAGAGCGGCTGCGGGCATTGCCGGGGGTGACGTCGGTGCAGAACGAGAGCGCGGGCATGTTCCGGGTGCTGACGGCGAATGGTTCAGGCACCACGACCGACCTGGTGGAGATGGCGGTCGTGGCGGGGGTGGGGTTGAAGACGCTTACGGTGCAGAACACGACCCTGGACGATGTGTTTGTCCATTACACAGGGCGGCAGTTGCGCGATGAACTGGTGAAAGCGCACGCCTTCGTGATGCCGCCCAGACCGGGGTTGCAGCCATGAACCGGACGATGGCGATTATCGAACGCGAGATGCGCAAGTTCTTCCGCTCGCCGGCCCTGATGTTTGCCTCGATGGTGTTTCCCCTGGTGCAGCTGATCGTGCTGGGGAATGCGTTCGGAGGAAAGATCCGCGATGCCAAGATGGGCGTCGTGGATGAGGACCATGGGACACAAGCAGTCCGCATCAAGGAAGCGTTCGACGCGGTCCGGGCGAATGCAGGGACGTTCTTCGCGGTCCCCTATGACAACGAAGTGCAGGCGCGGGAAGACGTGCGCAACGGCAAGATTCAGGGCGCGGTGATCATTCCGGCGCAGTATTCCAAGATGGTGTACGAGAAGAACCATCCGCGGATCGCGCTGATCGTCGACAACAGCGACAACTTCATGAGTTCGACGTTCGAAGACAAGATGACCGAAGTGACGAACGCGCTGAACCAGCCCGACGTGTCGCCGCGGCTGCTGCAGCAGACGGCGCTGGAAGTGGTCGAGCTCTATCCCTATATCGAGTACATGAAGTACCTGCTGCCGGGCTCGATCACGCTGGCCATGTTCGTGTCGGTGATGATTGGCGGGGGAATGCTGTATATCGACGATAAGGCCCGCGGAGTGCATGAGGGGTATCTGGTGACTCCGATCACGAAGGCGGAGCTGGTGTTTGGGCTGAATGGGGCGGGAGCCATCAAGGCGGTGATGACCGGGATGGTGATTACAGTAGTCGGGTCGCTGCTGGCGGGAGTGGGGACGATTTTCAATCCGGCGACGATTTTGGGGCTGCTGGTGATGATCGCGCTCACCTCAGTGGCGTTCAATACGATGATGTTCCTGTTGATGGTGCGGATTGAAGATCCGCTGGTGCCGCGGGCCATGTTTGGGATTCTGAATACGCTGCTGTTTTTCCCCAGCGGATCGATCTATCCGGTGGAAGCGTTTCCAGTGTGGCTGCGGGCGATTGCAAAAGTGGATCCGTTTACGTATGCCGTGCATGGATTCAAGTCGCTGCTGCTCAAGGAAACCGGGCTGGCGGCGATTGTTCCGGACATAATTTATCTCTCGATTTTTGCGGTGGCGACGCTGGCGTTGGCGGTGCCGTTGTTCAAGCGGACGCTGTAGAGAACCTTTTCGCTACGGGACGCAGGGCATGCGACAAGAGCTTGAAGCCAGACGAATGGTTCGGCCGCAGACGAAGCCGCATGAACTGACAGCTGATCGCCGACGGCTAGCGCTATTTCCCAGCCAGCTTCTTCGCAATCTCTTCCACGATCTTCGGGCGAAGATCGGCGAGCACGCTGTCCACGATGCTGGCAATCGCGCTGGCGTCGGTCGCGGTCGCGGAACCCTCGGCCGCCGCGGCGGCCATGACCTTGGGAGCCTCTTCAGCTGCGGCCATTTTCGCCGCTTCCACCACGTCAGTCTTTGCCGTAGCGCTGGCCGGCGCCGTGTGGATCTGACGCCATTTCCCTTTCGATTTCCCGTCCGTGCTCATGGATTCCTGACCTCCGTCTTCTGAACTCGAATCTTGATCCTCATCTGACACCGCAGCCGTCGCCTCGCTGACGGGTTCTTCCTTCTGTTCCGCCGTCGCGTTCGTCTCTTCCCGATCCACCGCATTCGCGAAGGTCGCTCCCACAGGCTCCTCCTCCGCAACGCTCTCGGGAGGATTTTTCCGCTCGGCTTCGATCTTCTCTGCTTTGCTCTCTTTTTCTATCTCGGGCTCGATCTCTTTGCTCGACGAAATCTCTGCGTTCGAAACCGCCACCATGTCCTGTGCCGGTGCTTCCACGACCGATGCCGCCGCGACCGTGGGTTCTGGACCAGTTTCCGTCGGACCATGTTCCACCGAACCATGCCCTGTCTCTTGCTCAGGCAATCCGGTCACGGCCGTGATCCCTGCTTCTGCCAGCCGGTTCTCAACCGCAGCCGCAATCGCCTGCACTCCGGTGATCCGTACGGGTGTTTCTTCGGCGGGGGTTGCCGCCGGCTTTGCCGCAAACGTACGGAACATTTCCGCTTCCAGCGAGATTGCCGCTTCCTCAGAACTCAAGGTCACCGGCTCCGCGACCCAACGCGGACCGGCAGCCGTATTGCGGGCCGCTTCTTCCTGCGGCAGCTGGCCGGTTGCCACCAGGGTTTCGGGCGATGGCATGGCCGGGACATCCGCTTGTCCCGTGGCGGGCGTCAGCAAGCGCAAAGCTTCGGCCAGTTCCACGTCGCTCGGCGTCAATTCCTCCGCCGTTGGCTCTTGTACCGTCTCCACGACCGGGACGGGTGGCGCGGGCGTCTCCGCCTGCAACTCCTCGGCGTGCTTCTCTACAATCTTTTCCTCGGCCTTGTCTTTCGGCGCCGGCTCAACCGTGGCCGCTTCAACCTCGGCCGCCGCCGTAGCGAATCCCGGCTCATCGTTCCTGTCTACGGGCGCCGGCTCCTGCGCAAGCAGGGCAGTATTCACCTCGTCTGCGACAACCGCAGCCGGAGGGGCAACCACCACCGCCGCAATTTCGCTCGCCGGTCCCATGTGCTCGACCGGACTCTCGATTTCTTTCTGAGCCTCGACCGCTAATTCCGGGGCTTCGACGGCTGGCGCTGCGACTTCGACGATCTGTGCCGGCGGCGGAGCGGGAGCTTCAACTTCTTCCTTCTCTTGCGCTTCCTCTTGCTCTTGCGCCTCCGTTACTTCCGCCACAGCCGCGGAAGTTTCCGCTTCGGTCGTTGATGCCGCAACCTCCGTCGCCACGACCTCTGCCGCCGGAGCGTCAACCGGATCCGTTTTCTCCGCCAGAGTTGCAGCATTCTCCATCGAAGTCTGGCCATCGAGTTTCGCGGCCAGCGCGCTGAGTGCGTCCAGTTCTTCCGGCGTGATGTCGCGTGGGATATCTGGAACCAGCGCGGGCTCCGGTTCCGGCGTTGGCGCCGCCTTTACCTCGAACGCTTCGCGAGCCTGGGTCTTGGCCTTTCCCTTCCGGAAATCCCGGAAGACCGGCGTGGGCTCAAAATCTTCTCGTTCTGGTTCCGGCTCCTCTTTCTTCTTCTTCGACGGGAAACGCAGGCGGCTCTTCCATCCGGTATCGAGGTCTGTGTTACTTTCCGCTTGCTGCGGCACCACGCGGTCTTCAAGCCGCGTGATCGCAGTCAGCAGCTCGCTGGCTTCAAACGGCTTTACGATGTGAGCGTCGGCCTTGGCCCGGCGCGCTTCTTCCGGCTTGAAAGGTTCCAGCTTGCCTACCGTCAGCAGCACGGGAATATGCGACGTCTCGGCCGACTCCTTCAGACGCTGGCAAACTTCCAGCCCGCTGTAGCCGGGCATGTACACATCCAGCACGATCAGATCCGGTTTGATTTCGGTGATCCGCTTTAAGGCGGCAGACCCGTTATTGACAGTGACCACGTCATACCCGGCATCGGCCAGGATCTTTCGCCCCATGTTCTGGGCTGTCACACTGTCATCGGCAAGCAGTATTTTCCGCGCCAAGCGTCATCCTTACGCCTAAAAAGGAGAGATAACGCGAAACTACCTTGTCCCTCAACCTAAGTCAACGATTCCTGCACTGGTAACCGGTTACGACCGTTCCTAGCCCGTTGGGGAGAGGTCCATTTATGGGGTTGTGGTGCCTTTGGTAACCTCAGGTTGGGTCTATCCAGGGATGGACTGCAGCAGGCTGGAAACGCGTCAGGGGTACCTTTTATCAAGTTGTCATCCCGAGCGAAGCGAGGGATCTGCAGTTCGCCGCACGATGCAGATCCCTCGCTTCGCCCGGGATGACAATTCCATGGGGTTGGAGGCTTAGAACGGGTTCAGCTTCGCCAAACCCTTCTTCTTTTTCTTCTTGCTCGAAGAAATATCCGCCAGCTCCTCGGTTTTGGCTGGCGCGCTGGAAGAGACCGTGCTCGACGCCCCACCACTGCTATCCAGTTGATTGCTCTGCTGCAGCGGGGGAAGCGCGTTCGGATCGGGCTCCACGTTCGGCTTCAGTTCATTCGGATCCGCCACGTTCGGCTTCAACTCGGCCGCCGCTGCCGCCGGTTCCTCCGCCGCAGGCTGATCCGCAGCCGGTGCCGGCGCCGAGTCTGCTGCTGGAGTATCCGAGCGCGGCGCCTCCTGGTTCGGCGGTACAGCCCCGTTCACAGTCTCCACCTTCACCTTGTTGTCCGCGCCGCCCCCTCCGCCCAGGGAACTGGTGACCCGTCTCACCACATCCGTGGCCGTCACCGGCGCCGGATCCACCATCGTCGGCTCGCCTACGTGCGACGCCTTGGCCACGTCGGGATGCTTCTCGAAGTTCGCCAACCCTTTCGCCATCATTCCTGTGTCATGCCGGCTGGCCACTTCCTTCTTGTTCTGTTCGAGCATGGCCCGCGTCGGCCGCGGCACCGTCTGATGCAGCGCCTCCAGCCGCGCCTTCGCATCCACCGCCCGGTCCATCGCCGGATACCGCTTGATGATCCTGCCGTACGCTTCCGCCGCTTCCTTCGTCAGGCCGTCGATCATCTTGCCCTTGGCTACTTCATTCATGCGCCCGTTCTTGCGGATCGACATCGATTTCGCCTTCGTACGATTGCCCCAGCAGATACAGCGCCTCGTCCGCGCCGCTGTATAGCGGATAGCGGTCCACCAGCGTCTTCAGGCGCGCAATCGCCGCCGGATACGCCAGCCGCAGATAGTAAAACCGCCCGATGCCGAACTCGCGCTCCGCCAGCACTTCCTGCACTTCCCGCAACCGCTGTTTCGCTTGCGGCAGCAGCTTGCTGTCGGGATACTCCTGAATCAGCGACCGGTATTCCTCCTCCGCCCGCATGGCGTGGGTGTAGTCGCGGTCCGGCTTCTCCATCTCCTGATAGTGGATGTTCGCGACCTTCAGCTGCGCCTCGGCCGCCTCCGGCATATTGGGAAAGAACGTCCGGAAATCCTTGTATTCGATCTCGGCCTGCTGCATCGCCGTCGTGCCGCCCTCGGCATACCACGAATCCGCCACCGCCAGCTTGGCCCGCGCGATAAACTCCGAATCCGGATAGGTGTTGATCAGCGTCTGCAGCGTCATCCGCGCCACGTCGAAGCGGTTGTGCTTCATGGCGTCCATGGCCCGGTCGAACAGCACCTTGTCAGGCTGCTTCGACCCGACGTTCGCCAGCGGATTCACCGCTTTCTTGTTGGTGCACGCCACCGTTAACGCCAGCAGCAACGCGAGAAGCACGAAAATAGAATTCCGACGCATAGAAGACCTCAAACCCGCTGTTCGCTGATCGCTGTTGGCGATTCGCAAAGAGCGAACAGCGATCAGCGAACAGCGTCTTTCCACCTCTGACCTCTGCAATCCCTACACTCGCTGCAAACTCGCGCTCCGCGCCGCTTCCAGCAGCGCCTGCGGCATTTGCCTTCGCATCGCCCTTGCCGAACACCGCGTTCCCCGCCACCAGAATCTCCGCCCCGGCGCGCACCACTTCCGCGACCGTGTCCATCTCCACGCCGCCATCTACTTCGATGCGGTATGAGTATCCCCGCGCCGCTCGAATTTCCGCCAGCTTCCTCATTTTGTGCAGCGTCGCCGGGATAAACTTCTGCGCCCCAAACCCCGGATTCACGCTCATCACCAGCACATAATCGACAATGTCGAGCACTTCGCTGAGCGTCTCCACCGGAGTCGCCGGATTGATCACCACTCCCGCCCGGCATTCATGCTGCTTGATCAGGTTCAGCGTCCGGTTCAAATGCCGGCACGCCTCCTGATGCACCGAAATCCAGTCCGCTCCCGCTTCCGCAAATTCCGCAATGTACTGGTCGGGGTCCTCAATCATCAGATGGCAATCCAGCGGAAGCCGGGTTGCCTGGCGCAAAGATTTCACCACCGGAGGCCCGATCGTCAGATTGGGCACAAAATGCCCGTCCATGATGTCAACATGGACCACGCTGCCGCCGCCCGCCGTAGCCCGCTCCACCTGGTCCGCCAGGTGGGCGAAATCCGCCGCGAGTATCGAGGGTGCAAGTTCGATCAAATGACCAGGGTCCAAGGTATAGGGTCAGAAGCTGTGGAAATTCTAGCACGGGGAAGCAGCACACGCGGGCGTAGGTGCCGTCCCGACTCACGTAACTGATCGCCTGCTTCGACAGTCTATCCTAAGAGATGTTCGAGTATCCTCGGCCTTCAGATTACTGGTTATGCATATCCTTGCAAGCGGTTCGTCTGCTCGGCATTGCCGTGGGTACGCACAGTTGCGGCATAGACTGGTCCAAGACTGCACTCCGATCTCATACGCCTCACGCGTATCCGCGAGCGCTTGCCAATGTACGTGGGCACATATCGCAAGTAGCAACGGTCCAGCTGAGGCATGAACCGTGCTCGTGTTCGCTAAACAGCTGTAGAAATCGAACCTCCGGTGACGACTATGACCCGCGCTACCGCGAAGCACAAGAATCGGCATTCCGTCCGCGTTGTGCCGCAATTGAGGAAGGGATGGTTTTCTTCTGAAGCTACGGCATGCTTGTTCCAACTGCATGTTGGCGACTAAACGTCCTTGATGTTCGTCAGGCTCTACTGACGGAGCCGTTTTCCTTTTCTGGCTAACGTCTACACGTGGCTGAAGGGCAATCGGAGTCTTTACGGTGACCGGCCGCATTCCCGCGGCGGGTCAGCCAGACTGTTGAGTCGGAGCTGAAACACTGACATCGGGGCCATGTCTGCCCACTTCAGCGTTCACGGGGAGCAGGTTGAAATCCACGCTGAAACAATGCAAAATCAGGCTGAGGACGTTGCTGGAAAATCGTCATTACACTAACAACCACATTCTTAGATCCGCGCGAACCTAGGCGCCGGAGCGAGAGATCTTCGTTTCTTCTGCTTGCGCCCCCGCCAGCTCCTTCCTTACCTTCTCCACTCCCTCCGCCATCGCAAACTTCAGTTTCTCAATCCCCTCGCCCGTGACGGCCGAAATCGGATAAAGCTTCAGCTTCTTGCGCGTCGCCCACTGCTTCAGCTTCTTGAGCTTCTCCGGATTCGCCACGTCGATCTTGGACGCGACCATCAAAGTCGGCTTCTTTTCCAGATCCCGCCCCGAAACTCGCCAGCTCGCCCACGATCACCTCCACGTCTTTCACCACGTCGTCCCGCCCGCTGCTGTCGGAGACATCCACCATGTGCACCAGCAAACGCGTGCGCTCGATGTGCCGCAGGAATTGCGTGCCCAGGCCCGATCCGGTGTGCGCGCCTTCGATCAAGCCCGGAATGTCGGCGACCACGAAACTCGTCTTCTTTCCCCTTATCGCCCGCCAGCACCACGCCGAGGTTCGGTTCGAGCGTGGTAAACGGATAATCCGCAACCTTCGGCCGCGCCGCCGAGATGACCGAGATCAGCGTCGACTTGCCCACATTCGGATATCCCACCAGGCCGACATCGGCGAGCAGCTTCAACTCCAGCCGGAAGTTGCGTTCTTCGCCCGGACGTCCATCTTCATGCTCGCGCGGCGCCTGGTGCGTGGAAGTGGCAAACTGCGCGTTGCCGCGTCCGCCGCGTCCGCCGCGCGCAATCACAACGCGTTCATCGGCGCGCGAAAAATCGTAAACTTTCTCGCCCGTGTCCTCGTCGTAAACGATGGTGCCCACCGGCACTTTCAGGACAATCCCTTCACCGTCGCGGCCGGTTTTCTTGGCGCCTTCGCCGTGCCGTCCGCGCTCGGCCTTGTATTCAGGATTGAAGCGGAAATGCACCAGCGTGTTGTGGCGCTCGCTCGATTCCATCCAGATGTCGCCGCCCCGGCCGCCATCGCCGCCCGAAGGCCCGCCGCGAGGAACGTACTTCTCCCGCCGGAACGCCATGCAGCCGTTTCCGCCGTCCCCAGCCTTCACTCGAATTTTGGCTTCATCGATAAACATAATCACGTAGGGGCGGACGCATTCCTTCGACTTCGCTCAGGACCCGCCCAAGCGGAGCGAAGCTCCGCAATTCCGCCGCAACGAAAAAGCCTCGACGCGAAGCCGAGGCCTGGTAAATTTCCTGTAAGGGGCGCTTGGTTTGAAAACACGGCGTCGCTCAAGCGATGCCCTATACAAGCAGGACGGATGGCAAGCTGTACAGCAGCTCGCCAAAGATCGCGACCTAGTTCGCTTCGATCGCCTCGGGCTCAATCAGCACAAACTTCCCCAGCGACCCCTTGTCGACAAACTTGATGCGCCCCGTGATCTTGGCGAAGAGCGTGTCGTCCTTGCCGCGTCCAACGTTCAGGCCAGGTTTCACTCGCGTGCCGCGCTGCCGCACGATGATCGTGCCGCCCGGCACCAGTTGTCCGCCGAAAGCCTTAAACCCAAGCCGCTGCGCGTTCGAGTCGCGCCCGTTTCGTGAAGTGCCTTGTCCTTTTTTATGCGCCATAAAATCAGTTCCCAGTTCTCAGTGGCCAGTTGCCAGTAAATTCCAAATCCAAAACTAAATTGTCATCCTGAGCGAAGCGAAGGACCTGCTACTACTTCTTTCTCTTCTTCGCCGCTGCCTTCTTCGGCGCCGATTTCTTCGCGTGCGCGTGTGCCGCCGGCTTCGTCGCCTTCTTCCCTGGCCGCGCCGAAGTCTTCACTTCTGCGCCCTCGTGCGCCGGCTTCACCTTCTTCTCTTTCTTCGGAAGCTCGGGCGCTTTGAACGACTGCCCATCAAAAGCAATCTCAGTGATGCGGACCGCGGTATAGTCCTGCCGGTGTCCTCGCAGCTTCTTGTATTGCTTCTTGCGCTTGTAGTGGAAGACCAGGATCTTGTCGCCGCGTCCCTGCTCGACGACCTCGCCCGTCACCAGCGCGCCCGATCCCGCAGGCACGACGCTGCCCGCCTCCGCTGAAACCGCCAGCACGTCGCCGAACTGCACCTTGCCGTCCTTGTCTTCCTGCGTTTCCATCCGGACGACGTCCCCCGGGGATACCCGATACTGCTTTCCACCTGCGCGGATCACCGCGTACATAGACTCTCCTTCAATGCTCGTGTAGGGGACGGGGCTCTACCCCGCCCGCAAGCCCGGCAAAACAATCTAATGTGCTTGCTGTTTTCCCGCTGCGGCTTCTGACCGGAAACGCGGCGCGGCCCCAGAACGGGTCCGCAAGTACAGGCAAACTCAACTAGTCTATCGTGCGCTGTGGAAATCGGTCAAACGGAACCTTATTCGTTCAGTTCTTAGGAGTCTCCGTCATTCCCAAGATCCTCGCCATAAAGTGCACCAGCCTCCATTGATCGCCGAGAGATGGTTCGCCTCCCAGGGTAACGTGGCTGATGGCCGGACTGATGAGCGCGGACTTCAGGGCGGCGGGCGGAACGTCGCGCTCCAACCATAGCAGTTCGGACGACGGGATCACGTTGTCCCCAGCGCCGTGCAGCAGCAGCACCGGAACCCGCAAGGCTCCAATATTTCCGTGAGGAGAAACTGGAGCCATCTCCGCCCGGTGGCGGACGATGGATTCGCGGATCTCGCCCGCCAGCGTTTCCACCTGATGGCTGTATAGCAATTCCATCCTCTGACGTGAGCCCGGGCTGAGCGACTCAGCCTGTTTTCGTGACTCGTCAACCTTCTCCCACAACAGCAACTGGAGAGCCTCGTGGGCTATGGGAACGTCGGCTGGCGGGAAGAAATCGCCGACATGCGAGTAGATCAGGATCAACGCTCCATACTCGTGCGCCGTTAGGTGCAGTATGGTGCCGTCGGGCCGCTCGATCATGTTCGTGATCAGGAATTGAGACACACGTTCCAGGTCGTCGTGCGCTCCGACAGAAACCACAAAACGTATGTACGGTCGAAACCTAGGGTCGGCTGCCGCCAACAGTGACAAGCCTCCAGAAAAGCTCAGGCCAAGCACTCCAACCTTCTGTCCAAGCTGTGCCGCAAACATGCGGGCCGAATATCCAATGAGATCAACCGAACTTCGATCCACCTGGTAATCGGCGAGAGACAGCAACTCAGGCGTCAGCACGCGGAGGCCGCTCGAGGATAAAGCGCGAGCGAAGGCGACCATGCGTGGTTCCTCGATGCCCAGATGATGTACTCCATGCACCAGGACAATGCCCGCGGCACTGGGCATACCCTTGGGAATGTACAGTCGCGCGCGGATGGGTCCTGACGGAGTCGGCACTTCCGTCAGCAATTCCTCGACGGGATGGGCGCTGAGGTCGGCCAGTGCTCCTGGATGTAGCGGGGATTTCACGCGTAGCAGGATCCCAGCCGCGCGAAGATGGGTCCAGCCTGGACCGGCGAGCGCCAGAACCACCACAACGGCGAGAAGGACCACGAGAATTCTTAAGGCCCGGCGGTGCTGCCGTTGAGGAGCGGTGAGCATCAGTCTGGGAGTCCGGTGAGAGTATATCGTCAAGCAGCGGGAGGAAACGGCGGGACAGTCCCGCGCTTCCGAGGCAGATCACCGATTGGCTCGGCGTGGGCCGCTTCTGCTACCCTCCCCCCATGGACCATCTCTGGACTCCGTGGCGTTACGCCTATGTCACTGGCGCAGACCGGCAGTCAGATTGCATTTTTTGCCAGGCTCCCAAGGAAAGCGACGAACAGGCCCGCATCGTCTATCGCGGGGCTCATTGCTACATCATTCTCAATACCTATCCCTACACCAATGGACACGTCATGGTCGTGCCATATGCCCACCTGGACGAGTTGCAGAACCTCCCCGTCGAGGCCGCCCAGGAAATGATGTTTCTCACGCAGCGGATGGAGGCGATTCTGCGCTCTCTCTATCGTCCCGACGGCATCAATCTCGGCATGAATATAGGAAAAGCTGCGGGCGCCGGCGTGGCGGGTCACATTCACATGCACGTTCTGCCGCGCTGGGTCGCAGACGCCAATTTCATCAGCGTCATCGGCGAAACCCGGGTGATGCCGGAAGCGCTGGAGGTGACGTGGGAGCGGATTCGAAAAGCGCTGGGAGAAGAGTTGTAATTCGCAATCTGGAGAATCCAGTCTTTCCGCTCGCAAATTGCAAATTGCAAATTACCAAATATAAATCACCTCACTTCAACTCCCTCCCCAAGAACTCCTCCGTCGCCCCATACGCCCGAATCCAGCTCTTATACAGCAGGAATCCATGAACTTCATCGGGGAAGATCAATTCCTCGACGTGCACTTTCTGCGCGCGCAAGCGTTGCAACAGATCGACCGTCTGCGAGAAATCGACGTTGCGATCGTCGTCTCCCTGGATGAGCAGCACCGGAGACCTCCAGGTTGCAATCGCCGCATTCGGCGACGACTCAAACGCCAGCTTCAAGGCGGCATCGTGATCGGGCGCATCCACCGGAAATGCTTCCCTGAAGTCCGACCAGTCATGCACGCCGTGCAAATCGACCCCGGCGGCAAACAGATCGGAGTCATGCGCCAGCCCCATCGCGGTCAGGTAGCCGCCGTAGGATCCGCCCCACAGCCCGATTCTCTTAGCATCCACATCCGGCAAGCTCTGCAGGTATTTTCCTGCCGCCACAATGTCCTTGTACTCGGCGCCGCCCCGCGGGCCTCCATCTTTCGGTTGGCGAAAGTGCCGGCCATACATAATGCCCGTCCGATAGTTGACCGATAGCACCACATACCCAAGGCTCGTCAGATACTGATTCATCGCGTATGCGTTGTGGTAGTAGTCCATGTAATGAAAGCCGAGCATCATCTGCCGGACTGATCCGCCGTGAATAAAGATCAGCGCCGGACGTGGCCCGCTTTGTTTCGGCTGGGGCTTTTTCGGTTCGAACAATTGCCCGTGAATTTCCCACCCATCGGCGGCTTTGAAGATGACCTGTTTCGGTGTGACTAGCTGTGCCGAGGGGAAATCTGCCGGCAGCGCGCCTTTCGCGATCATTTCGCGCCCGTGCGAATTGATGACATAGGGCATCGCTGGAGTCGTGGCCGTCGAACCCAGGCACACTACTTTCCCCGCAGTTTCCAGCGGCGTCCACTCCATGGTTTCGCCGCGGGTAATCGCCTCGGGCGTTCCGCCTTCCACGCCGACGCGCCAGAGATGGCGCCGGTCAACATCGAGAGGGTCCCTGTCAACCTGATTCGAGGAGTAGATGACGGAAGTCTTGTCCGAACCGAGCGCCACATCTTCGGTCTCGAATTTTCCCGGAGTCAGCAATGTGGCGGGCCCGCCCGACGTTGCCACCGAATAGAGATGGTTCCATCCGTCTTGTTCGGAAGAGAAGACGATACGATTCTTTGCGGCAAACTTAAACGACCCATCTTCCGTCAGCCGCGGCAGCGAGTCATCGAGGTCCGGACCGCTCTTCCAGATCTCGCGCGCCGAATCTTTGGCAACGTCATACACCCAGATCGCCCAGGGCCGCGGCGTCTGCGGAATCAGAGGCTGCTTCATCTCCCTGCCCACCAGCCGCACGAAGGCCAGTTGGCTCCCATCCGGCGACCAGCGCGGATACAGATCGCGATCAGCACTGGGCGAGACGTAGCGCAGCGTGCTGCGGCCAAATTCATAAATGCCGATAAAACTGTGATCGTCGCGATGGCTGACGAAGGCAATCTTCTTTCCATCGGGCGACCACTGCGGCTCCGAGTTGCTGCCCCGCGCGTAGGTCAGCGCTTTGGCTTTGTCCGTCCCGGATATGGGCGCGATCCAGAGCTGCTTCTTCGCCGACCACACGGCAAACTCTCCGCTCGGCGATATCTGGATGTCTTCGCAATCCTCCTCGCCGCATCCCATGTCTCCAAGCAAACGCGGCTCGCCCCTTTTGTCCACATCCATTGCCCACACCTGCTGCACGCGCTTTTCAACGCCGCTGGTCGGGTCGGCGATTTCTCCCGCGTCATTGGCCTCGCTGCCTCGCGCGTAGACGACAGTCTTTCCGTCCGGAGTCAGCTTCAATCCGGCGATCGGCATCCCATCGTCGCCCATGTAGTGCGTGACCTGCCGGGCCTCGAAATTGGGAATGTCCGCGACCCACACGTTGCGCTCGCCCTTGGCCGCAAATACCCAGGCAATACGTCCGCCGTTGTCGGCGGCCACGAGATTGGTTGGAAACGGCGAACTCAGTACCTGCTCCAGCGTGAATGGGTGAGGCAACGTTTGCGCAAAACCAGGAAACGGAGAGACACATAGCAGCAAAACGAAGCTGCACGACAAGGCCGACAAAGTGCGAGTACGCATGAGCGGCAGAGTACGTGAAACCGGGCCGCATTGACAACTGGAGAAACAGAACCCCGGGCCGCCGAGAAGAAATCCGAATCATCGCACTGACCCCGCCGGTTCGCCGCGTCTGCAGATTCTGGTGGAAAAATCAGGCGGACTTGGCTATCGCGCTGATTGAGTTTTTCTGCGTCCAGGTCCACGCGCTCGCGACCATGTCAGCGAGATTGCGGTGGGTGGTCCATCCCAGCACTCTTCGAGCCTTCGCTGCATCGGCCACCAACTCCGGAGGGTCGCCCGTCCGCCGCGGTCCCAACCTTCGCCGAACCCTGCGTCCGGTGGCGTTTTCTGCCGCCTCGATGATTTCAAGAACGGAATGTCCACGCCCTGTTCCCAAATTGATGGCCAGGGAATCGCCGCCCTGTTCGTCTTTGTTTCTTTCAAGGTACTGCAACGCGCGGACGTGCGCATCGGCGAGATCGCTGACATGAATGTAGTCGCGAACGCAGGTGCCGTCCCGCGTCGGGTAGTCGGATCCGAAAACTTGCAATGCGGGTCCATTTGCGGCAGAAGCGGCCAGCGCCAGTGGAATCAGGTGAGTTTCCGGGTCGTGTATCTCGCCGGTCTCGCCGCTTTCATCGGCCCCCGCCGCGTTGAAATAGCGGAGGCTTACCGAGTGCAGTCCGTAAGCGCGGCCATAAGCCTCAAGCGCGTTCTCGAAAAAAAGCTTGGATGCGCCATAGGGATTGACCGGCTCGCGTGGCGTCGATTCGGTGATCGGAATCTGCTCGGGCACACCGTACACGGCGCAGCTGGAGGAAAACACGAAGCGGCGGATACCGGCGTCCAGAGCGGAGTTCAACAGGCTGAGCGCGCCGAGAACATTGTTCCGGAAATACTTGCGCGGGTTCTCGACCGATTCTCCCACGTAGGCATGGGCGGCAAAGTGCATGACCGCGTCCACGCGCCCGAGCACTGGCCGGAGCCGAGCTTCGTCGGCGATGTCGCCCTCCACCAGTTCGAAGCCTTGCGCCAGGCGGCGAAAGCCAGTGGAGAGATTGTCATAAATCACGGCCTCATAGCCCGCCCGCCGCAGCGCCCGCGCCGCATGGCTGCCAATGTAGCCTGCTCCGCCCACCACCAGGATCGCCAAGGAACCTCCCGTGTCTGCGTAGGGGCGGACGCGCTCGTCCGCCCCGCGGAGCGAAGCTCCGCACCTTGTCGATCATGTTGTCGCGAGAAGTATTCGCCGCGAGGTGATGTTCATCACTCTCCGTTTGTGACAGAGGAGTTGCCCCTCGCCCGTCGCTGCTGACTGGTGTAGAATTTGAAAGTCAACCCCCACGCTGCCGGCGTCATCCTGGGCAGCGGATTCCATCGGGACGTAGCGCAGCCTGGTAGCGCACTTGCTTGGGGTGCAAGGGGTCGCGAGTTCAAATCTCGCCGTCCCGACCATTTCTTTTCTTAGCAGCTCAACGGCTTGTCTGAGTTTCCTCCAACTTCCCAAGGGCCAATCGACCCCGCGCCTGCCGCGCATTATAGGGCCGTAGCCGCATCACGGGACTGTGGTTGACTTCCGCTTTGTGGAAAAGCATGTGGATGAGGCGCCTAGGAAAGTCAGTTGAATATAGGGGAAACTGGAAGTTTCGCCCATCCTTCGCTATGCTGCCCGTTCTTGGTGCAGTGCCTTGTGGACGCCAAAACCCGTGATTTTCAGGCGGTGAACGGCAAAATTTATTATTTTCGGACGGGTTTTCCTGCGGTGCTCCTCATACGTCCACAGGCGGAAATGTCCTAGGATGCACATAGCAAAAGGCCCCGAGGATGTCCAAACCCCCGGAGCCTTCGCACCCCTCAAGCTGCGGTGTCCAAGACCACGGCTTGAGGTTCCAGCAAAACGATAGCAGACTTTCTCCACGCGGAGGTGGGACGATTAGCTCTTTGGCGAAGGGTTCATTGGTGCATAGAGAATGCCATCGACCTGCGGCCGGAACACGCCCTGTGAGATCAATCTATCGATAGCGCCGTCAATCGCTAACCGCGTTAGACCAAGTTTAGTCCTGACTTCTTGTGACTTACCTTTGGGCCAGGGCTGTGGGCCCATCAACTCCGCAATCCTTTCCAACATTTCTTCCGATAGGTCGGCTGGCTTTCCCTGTGATGCGAGCGGCAGGGTCCCAGCAAAGGGCCCGATATCGATTTGGGCATTAGCAGCAATTGGGGTCACGACCCTTAGGTGAATCCCCTTCCTTGAGCGAACCGCGCGTAACCAAGCGTGGCACCTTCCGCACTCATACTCGTGCATCGTCCCATAAAGGGGGTCGATGTTCTGAGCTTCGACCGTGCCGCACGCGGGACAAGCAAGGGATTCTGGAATGGGGTTTCTTTCCCTCAAAACGCTCTCAGTGCCGTCTGATTGGGCATACAGCCGGGCATTGCAGTGCGGGCAGTCAACCTTCTTGGTGGTGAGGTTTTTCGTATTGTGACTGTATTCGATCACTGCGGAACAATGCGGACAGGGCCTCTCAAACGTCTTCCTCTTGGTTGCCCTCAACTGAACGCCGCCAACTTGGGACGCCAAGAGTCGCATATCTCCTCGGAGCATCGCGAGTTCTGTGCGAAGCCTTTCGCGCTCTTGCATTTCTTGGAGGCCGACAGTTTGCGTCGATTCATGTTCGATATGCTCAATCCTTTCCATGATCTCCCGTAATCGATCTTCGCGTTCCTCTTGTTCTTCGAGCTGAGCCTCACGTTGTTTTGAAAGTTCGTTTCCAATGATCCCGCGCCAATCGCTCAGCGACGTGTCATTGACCGATCGTAGCGCGGTAATGAGATGAATCGCATCCTCAAAGCGGATGCTCTTTGCCAAGAGCTCCTCGCTAGGGGAAGTAAAGTCGTCCTCCTCCAATGCCTTCTGCAGAAAGGCGGACAACCGGTTTAATTCATTCGATAAGTTAGTTACCTTCTCAGCAGCCTTCAGTGCAAAGACCTTCAAATTGTCCTCGTATGAGGCTTTTGCGTAGTACCTAGAAACGATCCACGACGCCATAACTGACAGGACTGTCATGAAGAGGCTGAGAAGCAATGCCTCGTTGGGCGTAGCGCCATGGGTAATCTTCCAGAGACAATAGCCGAGGCCGAGGATCGTTGCGATTAGAAGGATTATTCTGGGTGATCGGGTTTCGTTTTCCATAGCGATGGAACTGCGTAAGCCTTCTGACCAAAATCATATCCCTCTTGAAGCCCTGCCCACCACACGAAAATACAAGAGAACCGCCTTTGAAATTGCGGCCGAATTGGTTTCCCGTGCCGACTGCCGACATAGCTGTCCCAGAGTGCCACGTGCCGTGGTACAACTCATTTGCATTACGCCTAAAGCTTGGCTTGCGATCTGACCCTGCGTGTTAGTATCCCCGCGGTTGGAAACTCACCTCTAACTGTTTGAGCCTACACAGAGCGGCTGCCCCGTCTAAAAGCTTCTTGGGGTGCAAGGGGTCGCGAGTTCAAATCTCGCCGTCCCGACCATTTCCAATCGCGCCCCGCCTTTGAGAGCTGCAAGCCTCCGAGTCCAGCACTGTTGAATTCGATCTCTGAGATGGGTGTAGTCGCGGTTTTTCGGCGGCAGAATGGGTTCGAGGGTGACATTTCCAGCCCTCACCCGTCCAAGTTCCGCAACCTCAAGGGTCCGCCGCGAATTAGGGTGGGCAGTTCCGTTCGCATGTGCAGGAGCGCTTCATGGAGACTGACGTTCAAGCGGAACCACGGTCCGATACCTTCGATCCGGTGGCCTCGCCCTGGCATACGGTCGTGGTGCTCGGCGCGATCGGGGTCCTGGTGTTTCGGGGAAAACTTCAGGCGGATCAGATGCGCGCTATTGCGGATCCCGGCCGCATCGCCCTCTATAAGCGCATCATTTTGTCCGAATGGCTGACGCTCGGTCTAGTGCTCGCAGGCGTGTGGCTCAGTGGCTCGTCGCTCCTTACTGTTCTGGGGAACCGTTGGCGTTCCGCTCGCGAGTTCTTCCGGGATGTCGGGATCGGCCTGTTATTCCTGATTGCATCGATCGCAGTCACTTCAATCTTTGGCTCTCATGGAGGCGCTGGTGACAGGGCCACGCGATTCCTGCTTCCGCGAGGGGGCGTCGAGATAGCGTTCTGGATCGTACTCTCGATCACCGCCGGTATTTGCGAAGAAGCCGTTTACCGCGGCTACCTGCAGAAGCAATTCATCGCGCTGACGAAGAGTGTCGCTCCCGGCATCGTTCTTTCCGCACTGGTATTCGGCTTGGCTCACTCCTATCAGGGTTTCGCGCGGGCCGCGCTGATCAGCGTGATGGGAGCGATGGGTGGAGTTCTGGCCTACTGGTGCCGCAGCGTGCGTCCTGGAATGATCGCGCACGCGCTGCAAGATGTGCTTGGGGCCTTCGTCCGACATTAGAGGGGTTGCATCCGAGCATTTGCTTCCGGCGGATACCCGGTGGTCCGCCCCAGTGGCCCGGCCCGCAAGCCCCTTCCCCTGTGACCCCTGCCCTTGCATTTTTCCTGCGTTTGGAGCAACTTTTTAGTGTAGTAAGGAGGGACTTCCGCCATCATGATTAATCTTCTCATCCACCACCAGGTCGCCGACTATACGGCTTGGAAAGCGGCATTTGATTCCGCCTTTGACTGGCGGCGCAAGAACGGCGAGTGCGGTTGCCGTATTTTCCGCAACGCCGAAAGCGTCAACGACCTCACTATTTTCTTCGAGTGGGAGAGCCTGGAAAAAGCGCGGGCCTTCATAGCTTCCGAGGAACTGAAAGCCAAAATGGCGCGCGCCGGGGTCAAAGGCACACCTCAGTTCGATTTCCTCAGTGAGGTACACAGCGTCCACCGCAGCGCGGCCGACTGAACCTTAGAGCAGACGCCTGTCCGCCAACCGTCATAAATAGGCGCTCCCGCGCTCGTAGAATTTCCGTATCCATTTCCGGAGGTTCGCATCCAAGAGGGCTGAACCGGCAAACCGGACCGGATGCAGATACCTCTGTTCTGGCAATTTCCTCCTCTTCTGGCTTGCCTTCAAATTCGCATTTACAGGAGACCTTCATGCCCAGGAAACCAATCTCCAGCAATTCAAACAAGGCTTCAGCCCAACCTCGCTACCACCAGTCAGCCCGCGAACTCCAGGCATTTGGCACGGTGACCAGCACGATGCCGCTGCAACTGGAAGAACCGGTGCGCCTGGAAATGACCGAACAACTCAACCAACTGCTGGCCGACACCATCACCCTTCGGGATCTCTACAAAAAGTCACATTGGCAGGTGTCCGGAGCGACCTTCTATCAACTCCATCTTCTCTTCGATAAGCACTACGAAGAACAGAACGAGATCGTCGACACGATCGCGGAACGAATCCAGCTTCTGGGCGGGATCAGTGTTGCCATGGCGGCAGACGTTGCCGAACTGACCCGGATTCCGCGCCCGCCCAAGGGCCGCGAGGAGGTTCCCGTGCAACTCTCTCGGCTGCTGGACGCGCACGAGATCATCATCACCCATTGCCGTGAACTCGCCGAGCTTGCCACCAAACTGGGAGACCCGGGCACCAACGATCTGGTGGTCAGTGATGTGCTTCGTCGCGGCGAGCTGCAGGTCTGGTTTCTGAGCGAACACCTGGTCAATGCCCCGCTGGTCGAAGCCGAGCCGCTGCGGGAATCGGCGTAAGAAATAATCGATTTATGAGGGGAATACACGCGGGCTTCAAGGCCCGCGTTTTTATTGATTGAATAGAGGAAGCTAGACCATTAGCGGTGCGCGGAGAGAATGTGCAGGATCTGCTGCAGTTCATTCCGCATGTGCGCCACGCTCACGGAAGGTTTCACGGGAAACGGAAGCGCCGTCTGGCTCCGATCGGACTTGTTCTCCTCGCGTAACTGTACCCGGGCGCCCGCGATAGTGAACCCGTCTTCATAAAGCAGTTTCTTGATCCGTGCTACCGACTCCACATCGCGCTTGCGATACATGCGCTGCCCGGTGCTGCTCTTGACCGGCTTAAGCTGCGGAAATTCGGTTTCCCAGAAGCGAAGCACATAAGCCGGCAGGCGGCACAAGCCGGCGACTTCACCGATGCGGAAATAGAGCTTGTCCGGAATGAGGATTTCGGTGTTGCGGGCTGCTTTTTTCGAAGTTTTCTTTCGGACGGTCATTGGGGGCCGCATCCGTGCTCCTGTATACGCGTTTCTAGCACGACCCGCGCCCCGGGACAACCCCCAAAAGTGCCTCTCGGTTGCCAACGACCAACGACTATCGACCAACGACCACCAAGGAAAAGCCTCTCAAGAGGTGCTTCTCCTGAGAGGCTTTGGGGAATTTCTGAACGAGCATCCGTCCGCTTAGTGTTTCTTTTTCTTGGCGGCTTTCTTCTTGGTTGCCATGAAGTATTTCCTCCGTTTGAACGATTTGTTCTCCCAAGGTTCTCGACAGGGCACCTTGATGCCCGGGCTACTCAACTTGTTGTATGAGCAGATGTCCTACCACAAGATATTGCCATTCGTATGTAATTTGTCAATAGAAATCGTCACATCGCCGTACGATTTTGGTGAGGCGCGTGCCTGCCGCTTTGCGGCCGAAGTCACGCAAATCATCACGACGATGGCAGAGCCTTGCCGTCCGAAGCCCGGGAATGCGCGGCGCCTGTGCGATAATTTCAGAAGAAATTTATGGCCGATCACAAAGTCTTCTGCGCAAAATTGAAACAGGAATTGCCCGGGCTCCCTGAGCCTCCCTTCGACGGCGACTTGGGAAACAAAATCTACGAACAGGTCTCGCAACAGGCGTGGGGCCAGTGGATGGAACACTGCAAGATGCTGCTGAACGAATATCGCCTGAATCCGGCGCGCAAGCAGGATCAGGAAGTCATCGTGAAGCAGATGGAGCAGTTTTTCTTCGGTGAGGGAGCGGCGCGCCCAGCCGAATACGTCCCCCCGGAGCACTGAGCGCGTCGCCAGGAGAAATGGCGCAGAGCAAGCCATCCGCGGCCGTCAGCCGCCGTTGGCGCCAGGTTACTGACTGATTACCTCTAGGCGTCACCGCGTTCCCAATTCATCACCTCGTAACACTCGCCGGCCACAATGGAAGCGTGGCGCCGCAGATCACCATACCGCAGATCGTCGTTCCGCAGACCCTCGCACCGGGTTATGACACGCTGATCCTTTCGGATCTGCACCTCGGCGCAGACATGAGCCGCGCCCGCGACGCCTTGCGCGTCCTTCAGGACCATCAATATCGCCGCCTGATCCTACTCGGTGATATCTTCGCCGACCTCAATTTCGGACGCCTGAAAAAAGAGCACTGGAAATTTCTCGGCTACATTCGCAAGCTCTCGAATCCCAAGCGCAACATCGAAGTGATATGGGTCGAAGGCAACCATGATCACGGCCTCGCCGAAATCATGTCGCATTTGGTGGGCGTCCGCGTGTACCAGGAATATCAATGGGAATATCAGGGCCTGCGCCACATCGCCGTGCATGGTCACCAGTTCGACGGCTTCGTGGTGCGCAATTTCCACGTCCACTACCTGATCGGGACGTTGCTCTATCTGCAAATGCAGAAGTGGGATTCGAAGAATAAGACGGTGACGCGTTTCCTCGACCGGCTTGGTACGCGCTGGCAGCGCCTGTCGGAGAAAGTCGCCCAGGGCGCCCTGGCCCATGCCCGCCACCATCAAGCGCCCCGCATTTTCTGCGGCCACACTCATGCCGCCATGCATAAGCACGAGAATGGGATCGATTATTACAATTGCGGAGCCTGGATTGACGAGCATCCTACCTATATCACCGTTGGCGAAGACGGAGTCCGGATCCATGAATATGTTGAACGGCCTGACGAGTTTCATCCCGCCGAAGAGCAAAGCGTCGCGGACGCCGAATCAGGCGAAGAGGCGGGATTCGTCGAAGATGGCGAATTTGAAGGTGTGGCTACCTGACGCGGATTCCAGCGGCCAGATGCTCTTTTGAAGTTTGAGAAAATTCGTTTGCCACAAAACGAGGCACGATAAATCTTGCGCAAACTAACCATCGTTTTCCACCACGCCGGCGGAGGACATCAAAGCGCCGCGGAAGCCCTGAAAGCCACGCTCTCCAGCCAGGAGAATCCCTGGGACGTCACTCTTCTCGACATTCAGGAATTGCTCGACCCTCTCGACCTGATTCGTCGCGCCACCGGCCTGCGCATTCAGGACACCTACAACCTGATTCTCCGCAAAGGTTGGACCCGCTTTACGCCGCAACTGCTGGTGGTTCTGCTGGGGACCATCCGTCTCTACCATTCGCCGATTGTGAAAGCGCTGCGAGCCTACTGGGCTGAGCATCCCGCGGACCTGGTGCTCTCCGTAATCCCGCACTTCAATCGTGAGATCGCCGAAAGCCTTCGCAGCGATGACAGCAGAACGCCTTTCGTAACTCTGATCACAGACTTAGCCGATTACCCGCCACACTTCTGGATTGAGCGCGAGTCGGAATACATCATTGCTGGCACAGAACGCGCCCGGCAGCAAGCTTTGACCATCGGCCATGCCGCCGACCATATCTTTCGAACATCGGGAATGATCCTGAAGCCAAGATTCTACGAAAAGACCACCGTCGACCGCGTTGCTGAAAGGAAGCGCCTCGGCCTCGAACCCGATTGTCCAACCGGCATTGTCCTGTTTGGAGGCCATGGCTCTCAGGTGATGGTTGACATCACGAAAAAACTGAACGAGGCCGGCAGCGGCGTCCAGTTAATCCTGATTTGCGGACACAACGAGAAGCTCGCCGCCCAACTCAAGACATTGCCGACCAGAAAGCCCATCGCCGTTGTTGGATTTGCTCAGAATGTTGAGTACTACATGGCCTTAGCCGACTTCTTCATAGGGAAACCGGGTCCGGGCTCGATCAGCGAGGCGCTGCAGATCCACCTGCCTGTCATCGTGGAATGCAATTCCAAAACGCTGCCGCAAGAACGCTACAACGCGGAATGGGTGACGGAGAACGGCTACGGAGTGGTCGTGCCCAGCTTCAAACAAATCGCGCCCGCTGTTCGACGCTTGCTGCAGCCCGTGACTTTCGACGAATTCCACCGGAAAGCCGGCGAATACTCCAATCGAGCGCTGTTTGAAGTGCCCCTGATCCTGGAACAATGCGCGCAGCACACACCGGCAACCGCGCAATCTCAGGCTGTTTAGTGGCCTGCTAAAAATGCACCGCGATGCCGGTTGAGAACCGCACGCCGTTCTGGCCCTCGCCGTAGGAACGAGTGTTGATCCAATCGATCTGTCCGCGGAGCGTTACCGGTCCGAAGATGCGATAATCCAGCCCACCGCCGACCCCATTGACGAATGAAGTATCCGAGTCGGAGATTCCGTTGCTCCGGCTGATATGCCCAATGCCCACCAGGAACTCCCCGAAGGGACGGAAGCGCTTGACCTGTACCGAGACTCTTGGTCCGAACAAAACGTTGTGGGCAGCGACGTCGGCGCTGGTGCCGCCGAAATTGTGATTGCCATAATGCCCATCGACATCGGCCACCAAACCAATCCAAGGCGCAAACTTCCCTTCCAGCGTCGCTTCCCATCCATTCAGATTACTGGTGTCGTTCGAGACGATAGGCGTGCGGTCATAGGAATAACCGAAGAACACATTGCCCTTAGTTGGAATCTGCGCCCAGGCGGGGCTGGCCATCGTCAATAACAAGACAAAAGTCCTGAGTCTTCGCATTGTTTTGCTCTCCTTGTGCGATCTGAAGCATGCGGTTCAAGACGTGCGGCGCGGAAAAATACTAAAGAAATAGATGCGGTCGCGGCAGAAAAATTTGCCAGCCCACACTACACACTTGTGCACGCCCTCTTTCCGGAGCAGTTCAGCGGAAAGGGTTAGCGGAAGAGCGCGGCAAAAAAACCGCCGAGTTTTCTAAAGAAACCGCGCGAAGGGGGGTGTTTCGCCGATGCTGCTTCACTGCCGGCCGCTTGCGCCGATTCTCTTGCAGGCGGAGGCAGCGGAGTTGCCAAAGCCGGAGCTGCCTGTGGACGCGAGTCCAGTGGCAGGGCACGCACATCCTCAACCGGCGCCGGCGGGGGGCCGGTCGCGTGGAACACAAGCGGCGCTTCGACCTGGACGTGAAGTTCGTTGGGTGCTACCGAGGCGTCGAGCGGAGCGGCGGCTGCCGGTGCCCCAGTCGCGGGTGCACTCTCGGTACGAGCTGTCTCCGCCGCCGGCGAAGGGCTTGCGTTTATCGACGGCAGTGCTGGGCTCGGACTTTCGCTTGGCGCTCGGCTCTGCATGGGCAGATCATTGGTCGCTCGCAGCGGAGCGTCTCGCGGAGGCGGGCATCCGCACTCCAGCGGCACCGCCGTATCCACACGATCGAGTTGCCCAGAATGAAACAAGAGTTGGTCGGTTGCTTTGACTTGATAAGTGCGATCGCCAAGCAACTCGGAAACAATCGCCGACGCCGTGTTGCCGGGCAGTGCCCGCACGCAGGTGTTGCCCTGGTTGTCAGCGCTGATGGCATAGTGAAATTCTCCCGGCCCCACCAGCAGGATGCGGAAATCCGGCGTCATCACCGAATCCGAAGAAGCGTCGAGCGCGAAGTGCGCTTCGAGAGCGCCCGTATTCATGCTGAGCATCATGTTGTGCCGGTTCTGCGACGGCGTAACCGACACCGTCGTTCCCGGACAAACATGCACCTCGCCGCCACTGGACAGGCGGAGAACAGCGGTATCGGGCCCGGCGGTAATCGCAGTACCCGAACTCCCGTCATTTCCCGCCAGGGCGAGCGGGCCCGCCGCGCGCACCGCCGTCACCACCGGTTGCGGCGCCGGCGTCAGGCTGGGAACCGTGGGCGCCTGAAACGGCGAAGTCCTCGCCTGGTTGGGATTTTTCCCGAGATGCACCACCAGGCGGTTCCCCGCAGCATCCCAGGTGTAGGCACGCGGCGCAAGCAGATCCACGACCACGCGCGCCACCGGCGGATTCTGCTGGAACTGGTCGGCGCGTAGCGTGCTGATCTGATCGGCCTGAATGCTGATCCGCTTCTGCGGCGTTTCCAGCCGCGCATTCGGCAGATCGATCACCAGTCGATCAGGGTCGGTGATCGCCTGGATCGAAGGAATCAGCGGCCGCGTCGATAGAATTTCAACCGCCGGGCCATCCTTTTCCTGCACGATCCGGAAACTCTTGATCGCGGCAATCTTGCTCACAACCGAAGAAGGGGCAGACTTCGAGGCTGACGGAGTGGTCTGGGCGCGAAGCCACGGTGTTCCGAATACCAGTAGTCCCACCAGAAGAACCAGGCACAATCTAAGGGTGCCCCATTCTAACGTCGTGCTTTTCGACGTTAGGGTGGGCTCGCCAGACAACGGCTGCCGGAACCTGAGATTCGGCGGGAAGTCTTTCACGGAAGCGCTCGAGTATTACAGCAACCATACCACTCTGGGGTTCCGCGGAAAAAGACCCGCGGAAAAAGACCATGAAATAATCGGTGCCCGGAGAAAGTGCGCGAGGTATGACTAATCGGCCAGGAACTCGTATTCATCAATGACCGCAGCCACCGCCATCTTGCTGGCAGGATTGCCGCCTTCGACCCGTACCACCCGGCCCTTGCAACGCACCCGGATGCTTTCCGTCAGCGTGATTTCCGGCGGCAGCGTCAGGGTGAAGTCGATTGCGGAGCCCGCCTGGATGGCGGAATCGACATAGAAGCAGATTCCGCGTGCGCTCACGTCACGGGTCTGTGCCGCGTGCTCCTTCTCATTTTCGCCGTAACGGACGCTCACTGGCAGACGAAGCGCAAAGCGGCGCGTAGCCCGTTTGTCATGGTCCTGTTCCTGGTGAGTCTCGGCCATTGAACCTCCGGAAATTGCCTGTAAGCATGGCAAGTAGCGGCCAGCCTGTCAAGGAGAAGCGCGAAGCTGATTGCAGAGGTCAGAGGTCAGATTGCAGAGGTGAAAACCCACACCCGGATAGTCCGGCCTCAGAAGAGCAGCTGCGTTCGAATGGTGTTACCTCTGCAATCTGACCTCTGACCTCTGCAATCCCTCCGCTCCTGAACAGCTACAATAAACCCGTGGTCTTCGTTCTCGATAACTACGATTCGTTCACTTACAACCTTGTCCAGTACCTCGGCGAACTGGGCGCCCAGGTAGAGGTTCGCCGCAACGACGAAGTGACTGTTCAGGAGATCGAGGCGATGCACCCCGAGCGCATCGTCATTTCTCCCGGACCCTGTACTCCGCAGGAAGCCGGCATCAGCATCGAACTGATTCGCCATTTCGCGGGCAAGCTGCCATTGCTAGGCGTCTGCCTCGGACACCAGGCCATCGGCGCGGCTTTCGGCGGCCAGGTAGTTCGTGCCAAGAACCTGATGCACGGCAAGACCAGTCAGGTTGAACACGATGGCAAGACCATCTTTCGCGGCCTGACTTCCCCCATGACCGCAACCCGCTACCACTCGCTGATCGTCGCCGAAGACGGCTTGCCGAGCGATCTGGAAGTCAGCGCATGGACCTCGGACAAAGACGGCACGCGCGTCATTATGGGACTACGACATCGGAAGTTTCCTGTCGAGGGAGTGCAGTTTCATCCCGAGAGCGTGCTGACCGATGAGGGGAAGAAACTGGTGGAGAATTTCCTGGAGCATTCCCACGCATCGCAAACAGTGCGATGAGCGGGGGCACCCGGCGATGAGTGTGGGCCTGTGCTCCCTGGTTCTCGCGCACCGCTACGGGGGTATTGTGTTCTAATCAGGATTCCGCATCAGACTTTGGTCACAATCTTGAACACTCCCTGGAGTACTCCATGCCGAGGCTACATTTTGAGCGATCGTTGATTGGGTTCGCACTCCTGCTCTACGGAGGTTCACTTGGGGCGCAGATGGCTCCTCCGGCGGATCTGGATGCATACGTCGAGAGGTCGATGAAGGCTTTCGACGTGCCCGGCATGGCCGTGGCGATTGTGAAGGATGGAAAAGTACTGCTCGCAAAGGGCTACGGTGTTCGGAAACTAGGCGAAGCTGCTGCCGTGGATGAACATACGATGTTCGCCATCGGATCGAATACCAAGGCGTTTACGACTGCGGCGCTGGCCACTCTGGTCGACGAAGGCAAGCTGTCCTGGGATGACCGGGTGTTCGAACGCCTGCCGGGGTTCGTGATGTACGATCCCTATGTCTCGCACGAGATGACCATCCGCGACTTGCTCACCCACTGCAGCGGAATGGGCCTGGGTGAGGGCGATCTTCTGATCTTTCCGCACTCGGTGTACACGCGGGAAGACATCATCTACAAGCTGCGCTTCATGAAACCGCAATCCAGCTTTCGTAGCCATTATGCGTATGACAATTTGCTCTACCTGGCGGCGGGTCAAGTGATACCAGCGGTTACGGGAAAGTCGTGGGACGACTATATCCGGGAACGCATTTTTGCCCCGCTGGCCATTAGCCACTCCAATGTGAGCACCAGCAGTTTTCGGCCCGGCGATGACTATGCCTTTCCCCATGAGCGCGTGGATGGCAAGCTGCAGGTCATCGACTTTGACAATCTGGACAACGCCGCCCCGGCGGGCGCTATCAACTCCTGCGCGGCGGATATGGCCAAGTGGGTTCAGCTACAGTTAAACCACGGCAAATATGTCGATCGCGACGGGCGACTCTTCAGCGAAGCGCAATCGCGCGAGATGTGGTCGCCGCAGACCATTCTGCCGACTCCCGATCCTCCCGCGCCCCTGGCTGCTTTGAAAACGGAGTTCGCCGATTACGGTTTGGGCTGGGGAATGCGCGATTATCAGGATCGAAAGCTCGTCGGCCACACGGGTGGCGTGGGCGGTTTCGTCTCGCGGGTGATGCTGGTGCCGGAAGAAAATCTGGGAGTGGTAATCCTGACGAATGCAGAGGAGGAGGGCGCTTTTGATTCCATTCTGTACCACGTACTCGATCACTATTTCCACCTGCCAGCCACCGATTGGATTGCCGCCTACAAAGCCGCGGAGGAATTAGAAGAAAAGGAGGCGGCTGAGGTCATGAAGAAGCAGGACGCGACACGAGCCGCTGATTCGCGGCCGTCGTTGTCTCTGGAGAAATATGCCGGGGCGTACAGCGACGTCTGGTACGGCCCAGTGACGATTCGAATGGAAAACGCCCAACTGGTGCTCAGCTTCGATCACACACCCAAGATGGTCGGGAACCTGCAACCCTGGCAGTATGACACTTTCAAAGTGCACTGGCGGCAGCCCACCATCGAAGATGCATTTGTAACTTTCGCACTGAAGCGCGATGGCACCATCGACCACTTCACCATGCTGCCAGTCTCTCCGCTAGCGGATTTCAGTTTTGATTATCAGGACCTGTACTTCACGCCCCAGGCGGTCAAACCATAGGCAGGACTGTGGCCATATCCGACGGTCACTCCAAAGGTTCGAATCGTGGGGACTGAACACCGAGTGCTGCGAGCGCCTCGTCGATAGAGAGTACGATTTTCAAAAGCGGGTTCCTGTCGGCTGTCGCGAACTCAATCAGACGAGATAGACCAAGTCCCAACATGGCCGGGGCAACGATAAAGCGCGGCCGTCTGGTCGCGTCCGGCATGGCGGGTTCCCGATTCGCCATGTGAAGAATCATTTCGGCGGATACGGCAAACTCGGTAACGGCCGAGAACTCGTAAATACCAGCTCTGGCATCGGTCGCGATCGAATATTTTCGAACCTCCCAATAGAGCTCTGGCAGCAAGTCGTCGGTCAACCGCCCCTCAAATCGGAGGAGCAGAATCTTGTTCTCGGGGTCAAACTCAAATTGGTATTTCATGGGGGGGAGGGCGAAGTCTTAATGTAGACGACGTGAATGAAACGCTCAATTGACGGTGGTTACTCCTACGGTGTTACTGCCGGCGCGCGGATCGCAGCGGTAAGTTGCTGCGCCGGCCAAAAACAAGTGTGACCTCGATGTTTTCCACAGGCTGTAAGGTCTTGCCCCACTCAGGAACCACTATCCCCTACCCCTCGCTATTTCCACCGCCCGGAGCACCGCTCGCGCCTTGTTTTCTGTCTCTTCGAACTCTCGTTGCGGATCGGAGTCGGCCACGATTCCCGCCCCCGCCTGCAAATACGCCTTTTTGCCTTTCATGAGCAGGGTCCGGATCACAATGCACGAATCCAGGTTTCCCGCGAAATCAGCGTAGAGCACCGCCCCGCCATACACTCCGCGCCGCGTCGGCTCCAGTTCTTCGATAATCTGCATAGCTCGAACCTTGGGCGCGCCACTCAGTGTTCCCGCGGGAAAACACGCGGCAAACGCATCCATCGCATTCAGTTCCGGACGCAGCCGCCCTTCGAGCGCGGAAACCAGGTGCATCACGTGCGAGTAGTGTTCCACGTACATCAGACCGCGAACTTTCACCGATCCATAGTCACTGACGCGGCCCAGGTCGTTGCGGCCCAGGTCCACCAGCATCACGTGTTCCGCGCGTTCTTTTTCGTCCGCCAGCAGTCGCTGTTCGAGCGCCACGTCTTCCGCCTCGTCGCGGCCGCGCGGATGCGTCCCCGCAATTGGACGGTATTCGAGCTTTCTTCCTCCTCCAGCCGCCCGCACCAGCATTTCGGGGGACGAGCCCAAAACGTGCATGCCCGCGGAATGTTTCCCGGCGCCGAAGCGCAGGAAAAACATGTACGGCGACGGGTTCACCGTCCGCAGCGCGCGATACAGATCGAGCGGAGCCACTCCCGGCTCGAAGTCCCAGCGCTGCGAAAGTACGACCTGGAAGATGTCGCCGGCAGCAATGTATTCCTTGGCGCGGCGGACGCTTTCCAGAAACTTCGGCTTCGGAGTGCTCGCGCGCGTCTTCAACTTTGACTTCGCGAGCTTCGACTTCGCAGTTGTTTGGCGCCAGTATGCCGGCTTCCATCCCGTGGCCAGCTTTTTCTCGATACGGGCGATGTCCTTCACGGCGCGCTCGTAGGCAACTTTGGGCGCCTCCCGCGTCACATCCGCCGATGCCACGATGTGGATCTGATGCCGCAGGTGATCGAAGGCCAGCACACGGTCGAAAAACATCAGCACACAGTCGGGAACGTCCAGGTCATCCGCAGCGTGTTCTCCGATGTGTTCCAGCCGCCGCACAATGTCATAGGCGCAATAACCAACCGCCCCGGCGGTAAACGGTGGCAACCCTTCCATCGGCGCCGGACGATGTTGCTGCAAGAGTTCCTTGATGACGTCGAAAACATTTCCCGTGCGGCGCTCAACGTAACGGCCACGTTCAATCTTGATTTCGGCGCCGCGCGACTCCAGCCGCAAAAACGGCCGCACTCCGAGAAACGTATACCGGCCAATTTTCTCTCCGCCTTCGACCGACTCCAGCAGAAACGCGTCAGGCTCTCCTTCAGAGACAGCAAGAAAAGCGGAAACCGGCGTCAACAGATCGGCGGAGATGGATTTCGCCACCGGAACCAGCGTGGCGCCGCGTGCCAACCGGGCGAACTCTTGGTAGTCAGGACGGATCATTGCGTCCATGATCATGGATGTCCAGAATCAGTGTTTACTAGCAGCGTCTAGCATCGCACGAACCAGGACTTTTCCATAAGGCTGGATTGGGCAGGGCATGGCTTCCGCCATGCCGCCCAATGCCCGATGCTACGGGAATTTCGCTCAAGGGCGCACGCCACGTCACGCCAGCATCATTTCCTGAGACTGGCTCTAACGTGCTGTCGCAGTAATTTTAACCGCCAGATCCGGTGGCGGCCCGATGTTGTCGGGTAGCTTGCCGTTCAAAGAATCAAGGAACTGTAACAGATCATCGCGCTCGTCAAACGTAAGGAAATCGAGCGCATGGATTTCCTTGTCCAGGTGATCGTTCTTATTGCCGCCGCCGATGTAATGCGCCAGGGCATCTTTCACCGTGGGGAAGGTCCCGTCATGCATAAAGGGCTCGCGATGAGCCAGATTGCGCAAGGTAGGTGTCTTGAAACAACCCATGTCCGCATCTTTTCTTGTTTCGGCGAAGCGGCCGACGTCATTCAGCTTGCCCTGCAGATCCGCTCCGACGCCGAGGTTGTGGAATTTGTTGTCGGTGAACAGCGCGCTGGTCTTGCCAATAGTGTGGCAGACCTCGCAGTCGGCCTTCTTCGGGTCGGTAAAGAGCTTCAGACCACGCTGCGCAGCCGGTGAAAGCGCCTTCTTGTCATGTCCGTAGTAATAACGGTCAAAGGGAGAATCGCCCACGATCACAGTGCGTTCGAACGAAGCGATGGACTTGGCGACCTGGTCGATGTTGATCTTGTCTGTCCCCCAGGCGGCCTTAAAGAGCGCAACATATTTAGGGTCTGCCTGCAGGCGCATTACCACTCCGTCGAGCGTGTGTGCCATTTCCACTGGATTGGCCATCGGCCCCTTGGCTTGCTCTTCAAGGCTGGGAGCGCGGCCATCCCAGAATTGCAGGGTGCTGTATGCAGAATTGATTACCGTGGGCGCGTGCCGAGTGCCGGTTTTCTTGCCGACGCCGAACGAAACCGCGTGTTCATCGGAAAAGGCAAACTGCGGAGCATGGCAGGATGCACAGGAAATCGTGCCATCCACGGAAAGCTGCGGGTCGTAGTAAAGCCGCCGGCCGAGAGCAATGGTCTCCGCCGTCGGGGGATTATCCGCCGGAATCGGCACCGGAGGCAGGCCTAGAGGAGCCTTGATCTCAACCGTCTTGCCGGCCGGCAGCACCGCGCCACCCGGAGACGACGTCGCGCTAGCCAGCAACCTGAAGTTCGCAGCCAACAACACAGATAGAACCAACACCAAACCGAATAAGGACAATTTCCCAGCGTAATTTTTCATCGAAACATACCTCCACTAGTAGCGGAGGCTAACGCTTTCCTCCAGATCAATGCAGTGATTGAACGCACAAGGCGCCGCCCATTTTCAGAACGCGATCAACAGGCTATCCGACCTGCACCGCCAGCATCGATATGGATCCTCCATCGACGCCTTCGATCGGAAAAGTGATGATTTCGCCCTGTTGCCGGCTGGCCAGCACGTACAGCATCGGCAGGTAGTGGTCGGGCGTTGGAACCGAGAGCAGAGCTTCCGGTCCGAGGCTCTCGTAATCGATGAGAGGCTTGTATTCGCCGGCGACCATCATCTCCTTCGCTTCTTTCTCGAAGCGGATCGCCCAATCGTAGGGATCGGGCATATGTCGTCCCCAGGCGTAAGCGTGAAGATTGTGGACCAGGTTCCCGCTGCCCACAATCAGGACACCTTCGCCGCGCAATGGCGCCAGTCTCCTGCCGATCTCAAAGTGGAATGATGCTGGTTGGGTTTCGTCAATGCTCAGTTGAACGACCGGAACGTCGGCATCTGGATACACGTGCCGGAGCACCGACCAGGTTCCATGATCGAGCCCCCAGGAGCTGTCAAACTGCACCGAGAGAGGCTTCAGCATTTCCTGAACTCGACGAGCAAGTTCCGGATCGCCCGGGGCTGGATATTGCACCTGGTAGAGTTCTCGCGGAAAGCCCCCGAAATCATGAATGGTTCGCGGAGACGTGCTGATGGTGACGCCAGTTCCAGGTACAAACCAATGCGCGGAAATTGCCAGAATCGCTCCTGGTCGCACCGTTTGCTTTCCGATTTGCCGCCATCCCGCGGTATAGCTGTTATCCCACAAGGCGTTCATGGGATTGCCGTGTCCAAAGAATATAGCCGGCAGTATTTCAGCCATACAGGATATTCCCAATCAACCCATTGTAGAGACGCGGCTTGCCGCGTCTCCCGCCGCCGGCAGCAGATCACAACTCGCGCACCACCGTGGAAGAGCGGCCCTTCGGGGCCGCGTCAGCCATGCAAAAAGATCGGGGCTTTAGCCCCAGTTACTGCACCTTCCCGTCGGCATCCATCAGGCGGAACTCGCCAAGGTTCAGCTCGCGCACGCCGGCTTCGATCTTGGCGCGATCGCCCACCACGATCCAGATCAGGTTGTCCGGACGCACCACCTCTTTTGCGGCCTCGTTGACGTCACTAGTCTTGAGCGCGCGGACTTTCCCTGCGTAGGTATCGTAGTAGTCGTCAGGCAGGCCGAATTGCACCAGGTCCACGATGGACTGTCCCAGTGCGTCCAGCGTCTCACGCGACCCGGGAAGCTTCAGCGTTTCGTTCGCCTGAATTCTCGCAAGCTCGTCACCGCCCACCGGATGATCGCCGGTAATTCCTCGGAATTCTTTGTTCATCTCCACCAGCGATTCCTTAGTCTTGTCGGTCTGCACGGGCGCGATGGCATAGAACGGCCGCTGCGACCGGGCGTCGCGAAGAACGGTGCGTACTCCGTACGACCAGTGCTTGTCTTCCCGCAGATTCATATTCAGGCGCGCCCCAAACATGCCACCCAGACTGTCGTTCATCGCTTCAATCGCAATCTCCCGCGAATTCGCCCGCGGCGGCGCTACCACCCCGGCAACGATCACCGACTGCAGCGCCCCCGGTTTGTCGATCAGGTACACAGTCGATTTCGCCGCCACCGCAACCGTCTTCACGTTCTTCACGGGAACACTTCCGCTCTTCCATCCCGCAAACAGCTTCTCCAGCTTCGGCGTCACTTCCTTCAGCGTCGTGTCGCCCACCACGATGAGCGTCGAGCTGTTGGGACGCAGCCATGTGTCATGGAACTTCACGAGATCTTCTCTCGTCAGCTTCGCCACACTCTCCCTGGTCCCAGAGCCTGTCAGCGGATTTCCATACGGATGCCCCGCTCCGTACAACAGCGCCGGCAATACCCGCAAAGCCAGCGTCGCGGGCGTGTTTTGTTCACGTTCGATTCCGGCAAGCACCAGTTTCTGCTCGCGCTTCACTTCGCTTTCCGGATACGACGGATTCAGGACCACGTCCGCAAAGAGGTCGAGCGACGGGTCGAGTTTCGAAGTCAACGCCGAAAGCGAAATGAACGACAAATCAAGGTTCGAATACGCGCGCAATCTGGCTCCCAGTGTTTCCAGTTCGTCGCTGATCTCGAGCGCGTTATGCGTGCGCGTTCCGTCGGTCAGCACCTGCATCGCCAGATTCGCAGTTCCCGGCGCGGTTGACGCGTCGGAAGCGAATCCGGCGTCGGCGGCCAGCGTGAAATTCACCAGCGGGACTTCGTGGCGCTCCGCCAGAATTACTTTCAATCCATTCGACAGCGTAGCTCGCTGCAGTTTCGGCAGCTTCAACTCAGGAGGGGTGCCGGTATCTGGAGCTTTGCTGCGATCGGCGCCCGTAGCCGCCGTCTTGTACTCGGGGAAAGGATCCACTTCGAGGATGTAAACGCCGTCCGAAAGCCACTTTTGTGCCGCCGCTCGCAGATCCTCCGCCGTCGCCTCTTGCACGCGTTTTAGAGAAATTTTGTATGCATCTGGGCTTCCGCGAAACACCTGGCTCTGCGCCAGCCGGTCGGATTTTCCGCCAAACCCGCCAATCCGCTCGATGCCGCGGATAAAGTTCGCCTGGTGCTGCGCCTTGACGCGCTGTAACTCCTCGGGCGTCGGCCCACTCTTAATAAAACGCGCCAACTCTTCATCCGCTTCCTTTTCCACCTTCGCAATACTCTGTCCCGGACGCGCTGTCGCTTGTACCACGAACTGTCCGGCAATTTCCCGCAAGTCGACATAAGCCGCGGCATCGGTAGCGATCTGGTCCTCATACACCAGGCGCTTGTAGAGCCGCGACGACTTGCCATTGCTCATGCAATCGCTGACCAGATCAAGATAGTCCGCGTCCGCGCTGCCATATTCCGGAACGTTCCACACCTTGTAAATTCGCGCCTGCGGCACCCGGTCCTGCACAACTTGCCGGTGCGTTCCCGTCATCTTGGCGACCCACACTTGCTGGTGCGCTACCGGCGGCCCCGCCGGAATGTCACCAAAATATTTAGCGACCTTTTCGCGCGCCGTCTTCGCGTCGATGTCGCCCGCCAGCACCAGCACCACATTCGACGGCCCGTAATATGTCTTGAACCATTCCTGCACGTCCTTCATCGACGCTGCATCCAGGTCGGCCATGTCTCCGATCGTCGTCCACGAATACGGATGTCCCGCCGGATAAGTGTTTTGCGTAAGCAGTTGATAGGCCACTCCGTACGGCTGGTTCTCACCCTGGCGCTTTTCGTTCTGCACCACGCCGCGCTGCAGGTCGAGCGTCTTCTGATCGAGCGAGCCCAGCAGGTGTCCCATGCGGTCGGATTCCATCCAGAGCGTAAAATCCACCGCCGAGGTGGGGACATTCTGGAAGTAATTTGTCCGATCCGGATTGGTGGTGCCGTTCAAATCCGTCGCGCCGATTCGCTCCATGGCGTCGATGTACCGTCCCGACGAGTGCTCACTGCCGCCAAACATCAGGTGTTCGAACAGATGCGCGAACCCGGTCTTCCCCGGTTTTTCGTTCTTCGACCCCACGTGATACCAGATGTTGATGGCCACAATCGGCGCCTTGTGATCCTCATGCACGATCACCGTAAGACCGTTGTCGAGCACGAAGCGCTCATATGGAATATCGATCTCTTTCGTCTGCGTCGTACCCCTCGCGGCCAGCGCGAGCATAAGGACCAAAATTGCAAATTCCGTGCGCATCTCTTAACCTCCGAACCGATTTCTGGGAATAGGTGAGCAAAGATGTTTCGGCGGCAGGCCGATATCGTCCAGCTTCTTTAGACTTTGAAAGTGGAAAATAGTTTACACCCCGAATTGAACAATACCTTTCCAAGACGGTGGCTAGGACCTCCAGCCGCGCAGCGGCGGAATAGGAAAGCCCGGCACGTGAATGCCGGTGGGCTCTCGCCGGTGTTATCCTAGTCGGGTTCACGCCGCAGGGCTTTAACCTCTTTCATGTCCAATCCCGGAACGTCCGATCCAAACTTGTCCAATCCCAACGCATCTAACCCGGCCACTCCCGAATCCACGCCCGCCGCCGAGCCGCCTGAATCCTTCAAAGATATTTTTTCTGAGTACGAGCACAGCCATCCCCGCAAGAAGGAGCCGGGCGCTCAGGGACGCGAGGGAACCGTGATTGCCCTGACTGCCGATTCCATCGTTCTCGATATCGGATTCAAGACGGAGGGCGTTCTCCCGCTCACGGCGTATCCGGCGGATAAGCCGCCAAAGCCCGGCGACAAGGTGCAGGTCACCATCAAAGGGCGCGATCCCGAAGGCTATTACGAACTGACCCGCGGCAAGGTCGAGCATCCCACCGATTGGGCGTCGCTGGAAAAGGCCTTCGCCGAGAAATCGACCATCGTCGGCACCGTCACCGGCGTGGTCAAGGGCGGATTGAGCGTGGATATCGGAGTGCGAGCCTTCATGCCCGCCTCGCGCAGCGGAACCAAAGACGCCTCGGACCTGGAGAAGTTGGTCGAGCAGGAAATTCGCTGCCGCATCATCAAGCTCGACGTGGATGAGGAAGACGTGGTGGTCGATCGCCGCGTCCTCGCCGAAGACGAAGAACGCGCCGGCAAGGAGCGCCGCTTCTCGGAACTCAAGGAAGGCGACACCGTGCAAGGCGAGGTCCGCAGCCTGACCGATTACGGAGCGTTTGTGGATATCGGCGGTGCCGACGCGCTGCTTCATGTTGGCGAAATTTCCTGGCGCCGCATCAACAAGCCGTCCGACGTGCTTTCCACAGGCCAGCGAATTGAAGCCGTGATCATCAAGATCGACGCGGAAAAGCATCGCATAGCCATCAGCATGAAGCAGCTGCAGCCCCATCCCTGGGACGCAGTTGCCGAAAAATACAAAGCCGGCGAACGTGTGCGCGGCGCGGTTTCCCGCATCGCCGATTTTGGAGCGTTTGTGGAACTCGAGCCCGGCATCGAAGGCCTGATTCATATTTCCGAAATGTCGTGGGCCAAGCGAGTAAAAACTCCAGCCGATGTAGTGAAGCCGGGCGAAACCGTGGAAGCCGTGATTCTGGGAGTGAACGCCGCGGAGCGCCGCATCTCCCTCGGCCTGAAGCAGGCGCTGGGCGATCCCTGGACTGTGGTGCCGCAAAAATTTGCTCCGGGCACGGTCATCGAAGGCCCCGTAACCAGCCTGACGAAGTTCGGCGCTTTCGTGCAGCTAACCGAAGGCGTCGAGGGCATGATTCACGTCAGCGAAATCAGCGCGGAAAAGCGCATCAATCACCCGCAAGAAGTGCTGAAGGCCGGCCAAATGGTCAAGGCGCAGGTGCTCGCGCTTGACCCGGAAAAGCGCCTCATACGCCTGAGCATGAAACAGCTTGTCCCAACCGGCCTGGATGAATACCTCGCTGAACACAAAGAGGGAGATATTGTCACCGGACGCATGACCGAGATTTCCGGCGGAAGCGCGCGTGTGGAACTCGGCGAAGGCGTCCTGGCGGCGTGCCGGATTCCCGAAGAGAGTTCAGTGAAAGAAGACAAGCCCGCGGAACCGGTACCGTTTTCCAAGCCCGATCTGTCGTCGCTAGGTTCCATGCTGCAGGCACGCTGGAAGAGCGGCCCTCCCGCGAGCGAGGCCAAGCCGGAATCGTTGCGGGCCGGCCAGATCCGCAAATTTCGGATCGCAAAGCTCGATCCCGCGACCAAGAAAATTGAATTGGAGTTCGAGTAACTTCGGGTGAGCAGTACTCCGGAGATGAATTGTGGTCCAGCCGCGAAGCGGCGGAATAGGAAAGCCCAGCACGTAAGTGCCGGGCAGGTGAGAGCGCGAAACCCGAGTCCCGCAAGGAGCGGCACTTATAGGTGCTAAAATCGTTTCATGCCAAAAACACTAATCGATTCCGTGGTCACAGAGCTCCAGCAGGAACGGGCGCGACTTGAGGATGAACTCCACCGCGTAAGCGCTGCCCTAACGGCCTTCGGCAAAGTCTTCTTCCAGGGGAGCAAGCGTCGCCCCGTCGCCCTTCGCAGGAAACGAAGGATTTCAGCTGCCGGACGCCGGAGAATTGCAGCCGCGCAGAGAGCCCGCTGGGCAAGGGTCAGGGCAGGCAAGAAGTAAGTACGCCGGTGGTTCCGCTGTAGAGACGGGGCTTGCCCCGTCTCACGGGCGCCCCGACTTTCAGTTCGAGAGGCCCCGCACCACTCCTCCCACAAACTTCGCGAACTCGTGGACGTCCTCTTCGGTCGTGTCGAACGAGCACATCCAGCGCACTACCGACTCCTCTTCGCTCCACACATAAAAGAAGTACCGCTCCTGGATCTTCTGAATTGCCTCCCGGGGAATTTGCGCAAATACTCCGTTCGCCTCCACCGGATATGCAATCGTGACTCGCGGGATCTTCTTCACTTCCTGCTCTAACTGTCGCGCCATCCGGTTCGCGTGCTCCGCGTTCCGTCGCCAAAGATCGTTCGTGAGCAATGCTTCCATCTGCACCGACATGTAGCGCATTTTCGACGCCAGCTGCATTCCCTGCTTGCGTATAAACGAAAAATCCTCAGCCAGTTCCGGACGAAAGAACACCACCGCCTCCACTCCCATCAACCCGTTCTTCGTCCCGCCGAACGAGAGCGCATCCACCCCCAAATCCCGCGTCGCCTGCCGCAAGTTGAGCCGCTGCGCTGCCGCGGCGTTTGAAATCCGCGCCCCATCCATGTGCAAAAACATTTTCCGCTCGTGGGCAAACCGGGCCAGCGCCTCGATTTCTGCCGGCTTGTATACCGTGCCCATCTCGGTCGCCTGCGTAATCGAAATCACCCGCGGCTGCACGTGATGCTGGTCCCCTATTCCGTGATAAGCATGGGCCACCGTCTCCACCGTCAGCTTTCCGTCCGGCGCGGCCAGCGGCACCAGTTTGCATCCCGTAAACTTTTCCGGCGCGCCACATTCGTCGGTGTAGATATGGGAAAGCTCCGGACACAGCACCGCATGAAATGGCCGCGTCAGCGCCTGCAAACTGAGCACGTTAGCCGCCGTCCCATTGAAAACAAAAAAGACCGCCACATCGGCCCCGAATTGCTCGCGGAATTTTTCCACTGCCGATTCCGTGTGCGGATCATTTCCATACCCCACCACATGTCCTTCGTTAGCGTGCCGGATTGCCTCCAGCACCTCGGCATGCACCACGGCGTTGTTATCGCTGGCAAAACTCCGGCTCGGTTTCATGCTCAACAATTTAGCAGAACTGAAAATTCCCCGGAGCCTCCTCTCATTACCAAGAACCCACCAATTGTTCTAAGATTGCAGAGGCCGGATTCCGCGCAGCAAGCGGCTTCAGTCAGACCAAATGTTATGTCTCGATTCTTCGCAAGAAAGCCATTTTTGATTTTGTCCGGGATCTTGCCCGGCGCACTTCTCGCCACACTTTTTTTCGTGACCGCGTGCGGCAAGAGCAAAGAAGCCCAAGCCGACGCCCCGCAGGCCATGCCGGTCAAAGTCCAAACCGCTAAGGCCCAGAAAGTCGACGACACCACCGACTACGTCGCCACGTTGAAGTCGCGCGACTCCGCCGTGGTGATGCCGCAGGTGGAAGGCATCATTACGCAGATCTTCGTCCACTCCGGCGACCGGGTTGCCTCCGGCGCTCCCATGATGCAGATCGATCCCGCCAAGCAGCAGGCCACGGTCAAAAGCCAGGAGGACGCCCGCGCCGCGCAGGTCGCCCAGGTGAAATGGGCGCAGCAAAATTACGATCGCATCAACGGTCTCGCCAATGCCGGCGTGGTCAGTAAACAGGATCTCGATCAGGCGCGCGCCACCCTCGACGCGGCCCAGGCGCAACTGCATTCGCTCGATGCTCAGGTCAACGAGCAGCAGGTCCAGTTGCATTACTACCAGGTGGTCGCGCCGCGCACCGGCATTGTCGGGGATGTTCCCGTCCGCGTTGGCGACCGCGTCCTCACCACCACCGCACTCACCACCGTCGACCGTCCTGGCAGCCTCGAAGCCTACATTTATGTCCCCATCGAGAAATCTGCGCAACTGAAGATGAACCTGCCCGTCCAGATCGTAGATCAGTCGGGCGCGCCGCTCGCCGCCAGTCGGGTCACGTTTATTTCCCCACAGGTGGACACGACGACGCAAACCGTCCTCGTCAAAGCGCAGATTGCCAGAGCGACGCTTGCCAACTCGAACGACCTGCTGCGCACTGCCCAGTTCATCCGCGCTCGCGTGGTCTGGGGCAGCCAGGAAAAGCCGGTGGTTCCGGTCGTGGCCGTGTCGCGAATCGGCGGCCTTTATTTCGCTTTCGTTGCTGAGCCCGACCAGAAAGGTGGATACGTGGTCCACCAGAAGCCGCTCCAGATCGGCCAAATCGTAGGCAACAACTATGTAGTCCTGGACGGCATAAAGCCCGGAGACAAGGTGGTAATCTCCGGCACCCAGTTTCTAATCGATGGTATACCCGTGGTCCCGCAGGAAAGCAGCAGCTAAATAAAAGTCCAAGAAACGTTCTCGAACTCAGCTCAGACCAATGCCAGGCAGCAACCGCTGAAGACTGAGAACTGAGAACCGAGAACTGAGAACTTTTTCAAATGGTTGATTTTTTTATTCATCGCCCCGTTTTTTCCACCGTCTGTGCCCTGCTCATTATTCTCGCGGGCGCCGTCTGCATCCCCACGCTGCCCATCGCGCAATTCCCGAACCTCGCTCCACCTCAGGTGGGGGTTACGGCGGTCTACACCGGAGCCAGCGCCCAGACCGTCGAGACGGCCGTCACCACCCCCCTCGAGCAGCAGATCAACGGCGCCGAGGGCATGAAGTACATTACTTCCTCCAGCGACAACACCGGCGTCAGTTCCATCACCGCGACCTTCGATCTCAACCGCGATCCCGACCTGGCCGCCGTTGATATCGAGAACCGCGTCAACACCGCCTCCGGACGCCTTCCCACCGCCGTCAAGCAAGTTGGAGTTACCGTCGCCAAGACCTCGCAGAACTTCGTCCTCGGCGCCGCCGTCTTCTCGCCCGACGCGCGTTATTCCACGCTCTTCATGAGCAATTATCTTGATGTCTACGTCCGCGACAGCCTGAAGCGCGTTCCCGGCGTCGCCGACGTCATGATCTTCGGCGAGCGCAAATATTCCATGCGCCTGTGGCTCGATCCCGTGCGCATGGCCAGCCGCTCCCTTACTGCCGACGACGTGGTCAACGCCCTCGGCGAGCAGAACGTCGAAGTCGCCGCCGGACAAGTCGGCTCCCAGCCCGCGCTACCCGGCCAGCAATTTCAGATCAGCGTGCGCGCCGTCGGCCGTCTTTCCGAAGCCGCCCAGTTCGACAACATCATCCTCAAAAGCAACGCGGATGGTACTCTCGTCCGCCTGCGTGATGTCGGTCACGCCGAGCTCGGCGCCGAAGATTACGGCTCCAACCTCGCCTACAACGGGCACGATGCCGTGGGCATCGGCATCACTCAGCTTTCCACCGCCAACGCCCTTGACGTTGACCGCCGCTGCATCGCCGAACTCGAACGCCTGGCCAAGCGTTTCCCGCCCGGCATGAAGTATGAGCTCGCCTTCGATACCACTGACGCCGTCGGTGAATCCATTCGCGACGTAGTTACCACCCTCGGCCAAGCCATCTTCCTCGTCATTCTGGTCATCTTTCTTTTCCTCGAAGACTGGCGTTCCACCATCATTCCAGCCGTCACCATCCCGGTCTCGCTCATTGGCACTTTCGCTTTCGTCAAACTGCTCGGCTTTTCAATTAACACGCTGACGCTGTTCGGCATCACGCTCGCCACTGGCCTGGTGGTCGACGACGCCATCGTCGTCATCGAAAACATCGAACGCCATTTGCAGGAAGGCGAGTCCGATCCGGTGAAAGCCGCGTCCGCCGCCATGAAGGAAGTCACCGGCGCCGTCATTGCCACTTCCCTTGTGCTGGTTGCCGTCTTCGTCCCCGTCGCCTTCTTTCCGGGCACCACCGGAATTCTCTTCCGCCAGTTCGCGCTGACCATCGCCTTTTCAATCGCTATCTCCGCCTTCAATGCGCTCACTCTTACGCCTTCGCTCTCCGCGCTCCTGCTCGGCCGCGAACATGGAAAAAAGAGTTGGCTCTTCCAGCGCGTCGACCGCTTCCTGGCTGCACTTACCAACGGCTACGTTCGCGCCCTCCGCGTTTTTCTGCGCTTCGAAGCCGTCGCCCTCATCCTCTTTGTCGCCGGACTCGGCCTGGCCTACTACGTTTTCCGCCAAGTGCCCCAAGCCTTTGTCCCCAACGAAGATCAGGGATATATTTTCGTCATCATCAAGGCCCCCACCGGTGCTTCGCTCGAATACACCCGCAAAATCGCCGACCAGGTGACCGCCGTTGCCCTGAATGTCCCCGAAATCGACCGCGCCTTCGCCGTTGCCGGCTTCAGCTTCGGAGGCAGCGCCCCCAACGCTGGCATGGTCTTCCTCAACCTTCGGCCCTATAGCCAGCGCAAAGGCCCCGACCACACCGCGACCGCCATCATCAATCGGCTGCGCGGCCCCTTCTTCGGAATTTCCGGCGCTATCGTCATACCCTTCGAACCGCCTGCCGTGCAAGGTCTAGGCGCGTTCGGCGGATTCCAGTTCGAACTTCTGGATCAGGGCGGTCACACTCTTCAGGATCTCGACCGGGTCACTCAAGACCTCACCCGCGCTGGCGGCGAGCGCAAGGAAAAAGATCTTACCGGGCTCTTCACCACGTACACGGCCAGCGATCCGCAATATGTCATCACCATCGATCGCGAAAAAGCCAAGAGCCTGCACATTCCGCTAAGCCAGATCACCGACACCCTCGGCGTCTACATGGGTTCGGCCTACATCAACGATTTTGATTTCAACAACCGTTCTTATCGTGTATATGTGCAGGCCGACAAGCAATTTCGCTCGCATCCGCAGGACATGAAGCAGTACTACGTACGCTCCGATTCCGGCGCCATGGTTCCGCTCGACAATTTAATCACCATCAGCCAGACCGCCGCGCCCCAGGTCATCAGCCACTACAACCTTTTCCGCTCGACGGAAATCGACGGCTCCGCTGCCCCCGGCTTCAGCTCCGGACAGGCCATCGAAGCCATGCAGCAGGTTTCCGCGAAAGTCCTGCCGCAGGGCTACACCTACGAATGGTCGGGAATTTCGCTGGAAGAGTTGGCCTCGGGATCGACCACACTCATTCTCTTCGGTCTCGGAACGCTGGTCGTGTATCTGACGCTCTCGGCGCAATATGAAAGTTTCGTGCTCCCCTTCATCATTCTGCTCGCCGTTCCCATGGCCTTGCTCGGCGCGCTTTCCGCCCAGTGGATCCGCAACCAGCAGAACGATGTCTACTGCCAGGTGGGATTAGTCATGCTCGTCGGCCTTGCCTCCAAGAACGCCATCCTGATCGTGGAATTTGCCGAGCAGTTGCGCGAACGCGGCATGACCATTCTCGACGCGGCCGTGGAAGCCGCCCGCATCCGCCTGCGCCCGATTCTCATGACGTCCTTTGCTTTCATCCTGGGTGTTATCCCGCTAGTCACCGCCAGCGGAGCCGGAGAGAACGGACGCCACTCCGTAGGCACGACCGTCTTCGGCGGCATGATCATGAGCACCATCCTCAACCTGTTCTTCATTCCGGTGCTCTATCTGCTGATCGAAGGCTTCCGAGAGCGCCGCCGCAAACCCAAGATCGCCTAGCCCAGGGTGGGGACGGCGCTCTGCCCCGTCCAAGCCGAGCGCAACTCGACAGCCAAGCGATTCCGGGGGCAAGAAAAAAGCAACTTCTCGGCTCTTTCCAGCGTCTGAAAAGTGCGAAGATATTCAGGGCCTCTTCGCAAGGTCGTAAGAAATCTTTGGTGAGGTCAAGCCAATGAAAAAATCACCGCTCACAGTTCTCGCTCTCCCAGTGATTCTCTCCATATCGATTTTCTCGATGGCGGTCCTTGCCAGTGCCGCCATCCAGGACAACCAACCAGCTGGCGCGCTCAATCAGAAGAGCATCGATCGTATCTACAAGGAAGTTCGTCATGAACTCGTGATGCTTCCTTACTACGGCGTGTTCGACAACCTCTCCTACAAGGTCGATCCCGATGGCACTGTAACCCTGCTTGGCCAGGTCGTGAATCCCACTCTGAAGTCGGACGCCGGGAACGCTGTCAAGCACATTGAAGGTGTCGAGAAAGTCGTCAATAACATCGAGGTCCTGCCCACCTCCCCGAACGACGACGGCATCCGCCGCGCTACCTACCGCGCCATCTACGGCAACAGCGTCCTGAGCCAGTACCAGCTGCGCGCCGTGCCGCCCATTCACATCATCGTCAACAACGGACGCATCACGCTGGAAGGCGTAGTAGCCCGGCAGATGGACAAGCAGGTTGCCGGCATCCAGGCCAACAGCGTCCACGGCGCATTCTCCGTGACCAATAACCTCGTAGTCGAAGAACAAGAAAAGAAGAAGTAACCGCTTTACGGGCTCGTGTAGGGACGGGCGCCCGCGCCCGTCCTTTCTATTTCCTCTTTCCTCAAGATTGTCATCCCGAGGGGGCGAAGGACCTGCTTTCGCTCGCGTCACCCCTGCGGCCCGCAACCTGACTTCTACAATCTACAATCAGCTATGTCCCTAACCGGCGAAATCGAGCGCGCCGCCCAGCTTCTCCGCGCCGGCCGCCTCGTTGCCTTCCCCACCGAAACCGTCTACGGTCTCGGAGCCAACGCGCTCGACGCCGAAGCCGTAGCCCGCATCTACGCCGTCAAACGCAGACCTGCTACCAGTCCCCTCATAGTCCATGTAGCTTCGACAGAAATGGCGCAGTCCTTGGTCGCGGACTGGCCCGAAGCCGCGGAACGCCTAGCCCGCCTCTTCTGGCCCGGCCCGCTAACCCTGGTTGTCAGAAAGCAACCTGCGATTCCCGATATCGTCACGGCAGGCTTGTCCACGGTTGCTGTGCGCATGCCCGCGCATCCCATCGCCCAAGCCCTGATCGAAGCTGCTGGCGTTCCGCTCGCCGCGCCCAGCGCCAACCGCTTCACCGAACTTTCTCCCACCACCGCCGATCACGTACGCCACAGTCTCGGCTCCGAGGTAGATCTGATCCTCGACGGTGGACCTTGTCAGGTCGGCATCGAATCCACCGTCCTCTCGCTAGCTGAAGCCAAGCCGATGTTGCTTCGTCCCGGCGGAATCCCGCGGATCGTACTGGAAGCCATCATCGGCCCGGTTGCCATCGCGCAAGAACTTCAAGCCGGAGCTCATCCCTCTCCGGGCATGCACCCGCGCCACTACAGCCCACGCACCCCCTTGTATCTGGTGACGAATGGAAAACTGCCCGATCAGTGTCAAGGACAAGGACTGTATCTGCGGCACGACAATCCGCCTAGCCGGACTAACATCAGCATCAGCATCAACATCACCATCCACCAGATGCCGCAATCGGCAGCCGATTACGCGGCCGCGCTCTACGATGTTCTTCATATGGCGGACACCCGAAATTACGGCTGGATCGCGGTCGACATTCCTCCCATCACGCCAGAGTGGGAGGCCGTCCATGATCGCCTTCGCCGCGCAGCCTCAAGCGCCTGAGGAAGGTTTCTTTAAGCCACTTCTTTTCTTAGATTTACGGTCGACGTTACTTCTGTCATTTGGGTTTCCCCGGATAACAGGTTGTAATTCTCTCAGCGTGTTCGTGAACAGGTTTTGACGGAGCGCGACTTCCCCCCAAAATCAACGGTGTTTCTTGATGGCTGAGGGACCCATGTCCATCTGCGCGCAAAGTTGTTTCTGAATACGTTCTAGAAGTGGGGGATTAGTGCGTCTTCGATCGAACTCGAAGATTTGGATTTCCGCAGTTGTCTGCCTGGTGATCGTGCAGGCGATTGCGTCGCTGCTCCTCGCAAAGTCCTTCCTCCTCACCGCCATCACCGATTGGATCACCTTGGCTCTGCTCCTCTCCGCCTCGGTTGCCTTTGCCAGGAACGCGTTCGGCAGCCACCATCAGCAACGCCTGGTGTGGATCCTTCTGGGCGGCGGTTACGCCATCGAAGCCTGCAGCCAGATCTTGTGGATGCATTGGGAACTGGTGCGCAAGCAAACACCCACCATGAGTCTTGGGGACGCCGGCATTTTTCTGGCTTGGACCGTCGTGATTCTGGGTTTGGCTCTGCGCCCCCACGTGTTCCCCAGCCCTCAGCAGCAGCGGCTGAGAACGCTGGACCTGCTCTTACTTTTGCTGGCCGGTCTGTACCTGTACCTGTTCCTCGTCATTCCGTGGCAGTATCTGGCCCCCGAGGCCCAGTCGTACGGCCCGGCCTACAAGTTCCTCGCGATGGCGCAGGACGTGATTTTGCTTTCCATCGTCGTGCTCGGCTGGCGCCACTGTTCCGGACGATGGCGGCACTTCTACGCTCTGCTCACGGGCATTATCGGCACCGACATCATCATGGAATACATCGTGGATAGCATCGATAACTCCGGTGCTTCCTTTAGCGGTGGTTGGTACGACTCCGTGTCGGCGGCTGGTATCGCCGCCATGACACTGGCAGCCTTGATGACGTACCGTCTGGAACCTGTCTCGGAGAAAGGCGATCCCGACAGCGAACGTTACTGGTTATGGGCTTCCCGTCTGGCTGCTCCCCTCACCGTCTTTCTTCCCATGCTGGCGGCGTGGTCGTTTCTGGACCGCAGCCTGCCAGCTCCCGTGTGGCAATTCCGGGTTTTTCTGTCGCTGGCCGCGGTTATGGTATTCGCTTTTGTCGGTATGGTGAAACAGACTAGCCTCGAACGGGAATTGGCCAATGCCAACCTCGAGTTGCTCGACGCTTCTCTTACGGACATGCTCACCGGCGTTCGCAACCGGCGGTACTTTACCAATTCCATTGAGGCCGACGTGCGCCAGGCGCTGCGCTCGTTTGACAATCCATCCGCCGACCTTCGCAATCGCGATCTCGTGTTTTATCTGATCGATATCGACCACTTCAAGAGGGTGAATGACCAGTTCGGGCACAAGATTGGAGATCAGGTTCTGGCCGAGGTCGCGCGCCGCATCAACTCTGCCGCCCGCCTTTCCGATGCGGTCATCCGCTGGGGCGGCGAGGAATTTCTTCTCTTGTCGCGCTATACCGACCGTAAAGAAGCCCACGTCCTCGCCAATCGCATTCTCGACTCGGTCGGATCCAAGCCCTACCGCGTCGAAGTCAGCGCTGCCGACCTGCGCATCACCTGTTCGGTAGGTTGGGCGGTTTTTCCATGGACGGAAATCGAGACCAATCTCGTGTCTCACGATCAGGTGCTCGTGTTAGCCGATTTTGCCCTCTACCAGGCCAAGGGTACGGGAAGAAATCGAGCGGTAGGTCTGCTGCCCGCGGGCCAGACCGTCCGTGCCGGTACCGTCGCCCCCACCATCTACATCAACGGGATCCCAGCCTCTCCCGTAAGCACCTCGGGGCCGCCCGTCGAGGAAATTTCCGTGCCCGACCAACCCACAACTCCCGCCAACACCGCCGCTGCCTCCGCCCCCTGATTTATCCACACACTCCTGGCACCCGCACCCGAATCGTGTGAGGAACGTCGCGCAGTTTTCCGAGCAAAGACTCATCGCACGCCCGATTGATGTCGTAAATCGCATATCCCAACGGCCCGCGAGTGTCCAGCACTTGCCGGTCGATATTGATCCCTTGATCCGCCAGGATGTCGTTAATTGCCCGCAAGATTCCAGGCACATTGTGGTGGATGTGCAGCAACCGGTACGATCTCGGCTCCGAGTTCGGATCAAAGTCCAGATGACAATGCGGCAGGTTCACGCTCAGCTGAGAATTCCCGCTCTTGAAATAATCGATCATCCGCGCCGACACAAACTGCCCGATATTCTGCTGCGCCTCTTCCGTGCTGCCGCCAATATGAGGAGTCAGAATCACGTTAGCCAGTCCTAGCAGCGGACTGGAAAACGCGCCTCCCGTCTCCGGCTCCGAAGGAAACACATCCACCGCCGCTCCCCCCAGCTTCCCGCTCTTCAAATGCCGTGCCAGCGCCTCATGATCCACAACAAACCCGCGGCTCAAATTAATCAGGCACGCTCCATCTTTCATCGAGCGGAACTCATCTTCCCCTAACAAATCCTTGTTCTGCGCCTTCCCATCCACGTGCAAAGTGATCACGTCGGAAGTTTCCAGCAATTCGCGAAAGCTGACCGGCCGGGCATTCCCCCGAGCCAAAACGTGCGCCACATCATGAAACACGACGCGCATGCCCATGGCTTCGGCCAGATCCGAGACCTGCGACCCAATTTTCCCGTAGCCCACAATCCCCAAAGTAAGCCCGCGTACTTCGTGCGATCCCGCCGCCGACTTGTTCCACACTCCGCCATGCAGCCGCGTACTAGCCTCAAACGTCCGCCGCATCAGCAGGATGATCTCTCCCATCGCCAGCTCCGCCACCGACCGGCTGTTCGAGTGCGGATCGTTGAATACCCCAATCCCCCGATCGCTGGAGGCCGCGCGGTCAATCTTGTCCACCCCTATGCAGAACGCCCCCACCGACACCAACTCCGGAGCCGCATCCAGAACCGCCGCCGTAATACGGGTCTTCGACCGGACGCCTAAAATCGAGGTTCCGCGAACCTTCTCGACCAGCTCGCGCTCGTCCAGCGCACCTTTAAGCGACTCCACCACAAACCCCGCTTCTTCAAACTGAGAAGCCGCCACCCCGCTGATGTTCTCCAGCAATAGGACCTTCAAAGACCCTCCCCGAATTCAACCGCAAAATGAGCAAAGAGAATTATAAGGGTGTGGAGTTTCGTATCAGGGTATCGCTTTAGCGATACCGAAATGTTCTTCAAAGCTGGTGCCCCTTTAGGGGCTGGACGAGCCGACCGCCGCGCGCGCATGACATGGCGTAGAATCTTTCTGCCCTATCCCGTCATCCATAACACTTTGGAGGAAATAGAAAATGCCGCATGAACTGCCCCCGCTGCCGTACGATTACACGGCGCTCGAACCTACCATCGATGAAAAGACGATGCACCTGCATCACGACATGCACCACGCCGCCTACGTCAAGAACCTCAACGCGGCGCTCGACAAGCATCCCGAACTGCACAAGAAATCCGCGGAAGACCTGCTCCGCGATCTGAACGCCATCCCCGAAGACATCCGCGGCGCCGTCCGCAACAACGGCGGAGGCCACGTCAACCACACCATGTTCTGGCAAATCATGAAGCCCAAAGGCGGAGGCGATCCTATCGGCCCCATCGCTGACGTAATCAAAAAGACCTTCGGCGACTTTAAGACTTTCCAGGAAAAATTCAACGCCGCCGGGGTAGGCCAGTTCGGCAGCGGATGGGTATGGCTGGCAGGAGACTCCAAGGGCGAAGTGAAAATCCTCTCCACGGCCAACCAGGACAGCCCCATTTCGCAGGGTCTCCATCCCATTTTCGGCAACGACGTTTGGGAGCACGCCTACTATCTCAAATACAACAACCGTCGTCCCGAATACCTACAGGCCTGGTGGAACGTAGTTAACTGGGAAGAGATCAACAAGCGCTACCACTCGTCACTCAAGAAGTAGCTCGTGTGGGGACGGGCGCCTCGCCCGTCCAAGCCGAGCGGCGCTCGGCAGTTGCGGCGCGGACACCGTAGTCCGCGCCCGTCTGCCCAAGCAGACAGCTACAATTCCAGCTCTTCTAGGAATTTGCGTATGTTCGCGGAAGAAGGATGGTCTGGTTTGTACTCAAGCGCCGCGCGAAGGCACAACTTGGCCTCATCACACTGTCCTTGAGTTGCCAATATGACTCCGCAGGCGAGCTTCTCCCGACTGCGCGTGAACCGGGCGAAATCTGTTTCCCCAGCTATCGAGCGATCGGGCATCCATTGCTCGAGGATCGCTTCGCGCGTTTCGAACTTCGCGAGAAAGGGCAGCGCATCTCTTTCGATTCGATTAAACACATCCGCCGCTTGCTGAGGGATTGCTTCGAGCTCCCACCAGATATCCTGTCCTTCTGGGCCCAAGTGCCCAAGCCTCTCCCTAACCCAGCAATCGTACTCGTGAATAAACGACAACCTGGCCCCAGGAAAGATGTATTCATGTAATTCGGGGACGTAAACGCCAACATTAACCGTGAACTTCCCATACCAATTCTTCTTGAAACCCACATAGTGCGTGCCCGGGGGATCAAACCTTCCCATCTGAAACTCAATCACCTGCGTGATACCGTCTGAGGTGATGCGGTTGAATGCTCGCGCCCGCGCTCGAAATCCCAATTCTTTCAAGAATGGCCGGATGCTTGCCTGCACTCCATCCATTACCTGTACCGGTTTCGATTTCGAAGTGCTCATCGTGCTAATGTCCGTGCAACTTGTCCCGCAGCGTAAGATAGATTGTAGATCGTTCGCCGTCGCACCGCCGGAGGCCGCCATGCGCAAGCTCGCGTCAGCTCTCACCCTGTTCCTCCTGATCGCTCTTTTTTCCGCAGCGCAAGAAACCAAGCCCGCTCCCAAGACGGCCTACAGCCCGGTTCCCATCGCGGCCGCCCGAGAGCCCAACCCGGTGAAGTCCACTCCCGAGTCCCTCGCTGAAGGCAAGAAGATCTACCGCTACGACTGCGCCTCGTGCCATGGTGTCACCGGGGACGGCAAAACCGATGTTGCCAAGGATCTGAAGGTCCCCGACCTCACCGATCCTGCGCTTCTCAAAGACCGCAGCGACGGCGAACTCTTCTATATCATCAAGAACGGCCACGACGACATGCCTCCCGAAGGCGGTCGCGCCAGGCCCGGGAAACTCTGGGATTTGGTCAACTACGTCCGATTCCTGGCCAGAAAGCAACCACCCGCCGACCAGAAGCCGTCCGACTAGACCGGATCAGAAAGGGACTATCAACTTTCGAGAAACGCCCTGATCTGTACCCAATACTTGCGCACCATCAAGTCTGTGCTCAGGTGCCCGCCACGCCGGAGCAGCTTCAATCTCGCTCCTGTAAGCCGCGCGAATTTCTTGACTGACTGATAAGGCACATAAGGATCGTCCTGCGCATGAATCATCATTACCTTCGAACCAGCAATTTCCCGGGCATGACAAGCCGGGCTATAAAATTTCCCGCCACGCAGTTTTTCCCAATTCTTGTCCGATAACCGATACCCATGCCCAAACGCTGAGCGAATATAAGCGGCGTAGCTCGGATTCGACGTCTCTTTCTTCTGCTCGCGCTCAAGAATTGCCCAATCCACCACCGGACAATTAGCAATCACCTTCTTAACCCGCGGATCAAGTGCCGAAAGAATCGCTGCCGCCCCGCCAAAACTTCCCCCAATCACAAACAGTTCATCCACCGACACCCGAAATCTCCGGCCAAACGCTAGCTCTTTGAATTCCTTTGACAGCCCGCCAATCACGTCCAGAATATCCAGGTGCGGCGATCGTCCCAGAAACTCCCCGCCACTCTCCCAAGATCCCCGATACCGCGGATAAAACACCCAGTATCCCTTCCCGGAAAGAAATTCGGCCAGCGGTTGTTTTCGGGGAATGGAAGGCATCCCATCGCACAGGATGATCGCCCGCTGCGTTTTCCCAGCCCGAGCCGAAGGCAAGAATTCAGTAACAATCTCGCGTTTGAATCGTGTCCTGAACATACGTTTCTAATAAACCCCCAGATCCTTAGCCGACACCCACTCCCCCGAATACTCCTTTTTGATCTGCTCCACCAGATCCGCCTCCGGCAATCTCTCCAACACCTGGTGATATACCACCAGCAACTTAGGCCGCGCCCGCCGGGCGATCTCCCCCAGTTCCGCCGGAGAAGTGTGAAACGTCTTGAAATATTCTTTCCAATGGGCGTCTTTCAACTCGTCCCCATGCGGGTTATAGACCTCGTGCAGCAACACATCGCACCCGTCGCAAGCCTTCACCACTTCATCCGTAGGCGCGGTATCGCCCGAAATCACAATCTTCCGATCCTGAGTCTCGAACTTATACCCATAAGCCTCTTCCCATATCCCATGCTTAACCGGAAACGCGGTCACCGTAACGTTCGCGTCGCGATACACCACTCCCGGCTGAATCTCATGCACGTTGACTTTGTATCCGGTAGCGTTAGCCTGCTCCAGTCCCCGCCGCCGAATCCGCACATCCTCCGTCCAGGCCTGCTCGACATGCGACGTCATGTTCTTCAACCCATGTGGACCATAAGCCTCCAGGGCTTCCTTTCGCCCCAGCACCCAGGGCGAAAAAATCAGGTCCGGATACCCCAGCGTGTGATCGGAATGCAGGTGAGTGATAAAAACAATCTTCAACTCCTTAGCCTTCAGGGCTGCAATGCCGTTTTTCTCCGCCGCTGCCGCCCGCCGCACCACTCCCGGCCCGCAGTCGACCAAATAAGCCCGATCATTTACCACCACCGCCACCGCTGGCCCCCAGCGCTCCGGGTCTGCACTAGGATTCCCCGTCCCCAACACCACTACGCGAGTAGGAAGCGCTACCAGTTGTTGTGCGAACGCACCAGCACAAGCAGCGATCACTGCCACTAATACAGGAAGGAATTTCTGCACTCGAAACCTCCAAGCCCTTGGCCCAGTTTACCGGCAGCCCTGGGGTGGGGACGCGCGGCGCGGGAAAGAAATGGAACGCGGGTATCGCTCCAGCCAAGAAGCGGCGACACAGGAGAACCCGGCAGCTCAGCGGCGGAAAGGCAAAAAGGAGCAAACCGGAGTCCCGTCAGGGACGGCGCCAGGTTGCTTCTAGATCAGACCCTTGCGGACTTTTTGAAGGAAATCCTCTGCCTCAGCACGTGCCTTCTCCATCATCCTCGAATCGCTGCCATGTTCGAATTCCATTTCATGAAGTACAAGCTCGGCGGCGACCTTGGGTGTGTATCCTCGCTTGATGAGCATCCGGGCGCGCACGGCGAAAGGGGCGGCAGGGTCGACTTTTGTTTCCTGCTCCGCCGCAAAAAAATTTGTTCCGGCCTCGCATTGGTGTTCGCGAAACTTCGCCGCGGCCAGGCGGTCGTAAGCCGCCTTAGCCTCTTCTCCGCTAAGCAGCGTGGGGACGGGGAATTTCCATCGGCAGTTGGAGCAGGCCCAGCCCTTGGCATCGCCTCCGATCCAGATCAGCGAGCGCTCCATATCGACCCCGGACAATGTTACCGCAACGAAAACCGCCACGATAGAGCACAGCCGCGGTGGGGCTGCAGCATGAAAGAAGATGGTGGGAGGTGCAGGCAAAGGTCGGAGTTGCTTCGGAAGATACTGCTTCCAGCACGTTTGCACCCACCATCTCGGTCAATGCGTGTTGGCGATGTTACAGCAAAAAACAAAGGAGCATCGGATGTTGCCATCCGATGCTCCTCAGGTACTTTGCTGAAGTTGTGGTTACTGCAGCGCAGCCAGAGCGCCGACGCAGGCCGCATCCGTCAGTGTGCCAGCAGTCGCGCCACCGTCGGTGCGTACCACGGCATCCTCGAACGAGCAGAACGCCTTGACGCCGGTGGAGTTGAACCGGTTCGGGTTGGCTACGATCTGATAGCCGGTGCCCACGCCGTTGTTCACAACCTGCGCGTAGGTGTAGTTGTAGCCAGCTTTGCCCGGAGGTGCAACGGAGGTCGCCAGCGAATTGTCAATCAGACAGGCATTGGTTGCGACCGGAGTGCCGGCGGCGCAGATATTGCCGGGATCGCCCAGGACCTGCAACGTGGTGGAATACCCAACCAGCGGGTAAGCGGACGTGAATGAAACTTCGGCCGTGTTGATGGTGCGAATGCCACTGGCGGCTGAAGCCTCATTGGCCGCGATACGAGCGCGCAGCAGGTTCGGGATAGCGATCGCGGCGATGATCAGGATGATCGCCACCACGATCAGCAGTTCGATCAGTGAGAAGCCTTTTTGTTTCCGCATTTAAATTGTCCTCGTCTCCAGTCTTGTTTGTTTGGGGGTATGACTCGTTTGTACTATTGCACGACGAGGGCTAGAGCTCCAAGTGACCGAAGGCCATGGGCCATCTCTGGCCCTAAGACCAGTGTTTTCAGTAGGATCCGCTAGGCAGGTCACCCCTTGGTAACTCCGTGTAGCCCAAATGAGTCTAGCGGGTGGATCACAGGGCAGAACGAGGCGCCAGAGCCGACCACGGCGACGACCGTCACAGCGCCGGCCCCGCCTCTGGCATTTCTGGGTATGGGGACAGATGACCGGGAGCCATGGTGGACAAGTTTCAGGGCGTCACTGTTCGTAATCCCACTGCTTGCGCCACTCTCCGGTCCATGCGTGCAGTGGGGATCTGCAACAGTGATCGAGTCCGACGCGCGCGATGAAACATTTCGATACTGTGCAATTGTGAACAGACGCTCGATTGCGTTGTTGGTAATTTACTTTTCTACGTAAATCGGTATTGAAGGAACTATCGCGTCTACCCCAACACCCACCCGCGTTGGTTCCTTCGTTTATAACGTGGCGCAGCTCGTTCTCCCTCTGCTGCGCCACTTCTACGTTAGGTGCTTTAACACCCGCAGCCGCGGTCAACGAGTCCAATTAATTGAGCGATTCGCTCACTCGATAGAACTTCCCGCCGTCCTGGGCGATGTATTCAACAACATCGTCTTGAATGAACTTGGTGCTGCCGCGGAAGACCGAGTCATAATACTTGCCTTCCATCCCGTCCACCACGACCACATCGCGGTCTCCTGAAGCCCCGATGACTTCGTAGGCATAATGCTTGCGGTCGGAGTTGAACACGAAATGGTTCATACCGAGCGCATCGAACTCCGGATCCGCCTTACCGTCGATCACGAACCGGCGAAGCGCGCGCTGGGTCATGCCCTGTTTGAAGGCATTTCCTCCGCGCACGATTTCGCAGGCCAACCGCGAACCGTCCGGCGCCAGCATGATGTAGGGCACGTAGCTGGCGGAGCGCTTTCCTGGAAATGAGCTGCCGAACTTCTGGTCCCGAACTTGCACGAATTGCTCGCCGCGTTTCACAACGTAGGCCAGGTGCGATCCGTCGTCGGTGACGATGATGGGACTGACGACGTCTTCAACCGACGGCCCCGGCTCCCCCTGGAAGAAAACAGCCACATCGTTGTCGCCACGCCGGGCGGCGTAAATCAGAGACCCGTCTTCCGCATACGTGGGATCCGACAATCCGTAAAAGTCTGGCTGCAGATCTCTTACACCCGTCACGATGTTGTACGTGGCGAAGGCGCCCTGCCAGCCTCCGCCAAAGCCGCTCCCTTCATAGGTGTGCTCCACTTTGCCATCGATCACCAGGCTGCCCACCGTCTTGTTCTTTCCAAACATCGCCTTCTTCGAATTGGTCCCCGCGTAGGCAAAGTGCTTCCCATCGCGGGTAAAGGCGATGTGGCTGAGCACTTCATAGGTGGGGCCAGCGACGCCATCGACCACCCAGGTCCACCCGTCTTTGAAAAGTGCGGCCACGGCCACTCGGCTGTAGTCGGGGCTGAACTTCCAGGAGTGAAAATCGCGCATCTCGGGCCCAATCTGCTTGCCGTCGAGCAGCCATATCCACTGCTTGTCGCGTTTGCCGCCATAAACGAAGTGTGCGCCATCCGCGCTGAAACCCGGATACGAGATGTCCTCGAACTCCGGCCCCGTTTCCTCGCCATCCACCACCAGCTTGCATCGTTTTTGCTCGCAGCCCCCCACGGCAAAGTGCTTGCCATTGGCGTTGATGATTGGCGAAGTCAACTTCCCGTAGGGTTTCGACTTCTCCTCGCCGTCCACGACCACCAACCACTTCGAACCTCGCTTCGCCGTCCAGATCAGGTGCTCCTGGTCGGTGCTAAACCCGAGATTCGTGACTTCGTCCCAGGCAGCCCCGACCTGCTTGCCGTCAAGTCGCACAGTATGACTTCCGTCCTTCGCTTTCTCGCCCCAGGCGAGATGGTTTTCCGTAGTCCGCGCGCCGGCGACCTTGCTCCCGGCAGTAATCTCGCCGATTACCTTCTCCTGGATCTTGGAAAGCGGAAGTATTTTGTGGGGTGCCAATTCTCCCGAATCGGTGGGAGGCTGGACTGAGTCGGACTTGCCTGGTTCTTGCGAAGCGCACAGGCCAGACATGGCAACGACGACGAGGATCACGAAAACGTTGCGATGGAAAACACCGGGAAGCGAACGCATGGAAAACCTCCAACCGGGAAGTTTCGAGCAAACGTCGATGCTCGCGGGCGAAACTAGACTACCACCGAAGCAACCGTTGTTGTCTGTGACGCACCCGGACGGGGATTGAGGCCCCCAAGAACAGCAAGAGCAGTCTTGCCTCGCGCTGCGGCCCTTGACCATTGCCGCACATCAAGATGTGACCCATTTCACTGACACGATTTGCTCTTCCGCGTACCTTTGGCGCCGACAGGAAAGCCTAGAAATCCAATAGGGGCCGAGGACTGCAAGACTAACCCGCCGTCTCCCCGAAGAGCGGTTCCCGCCCGTTGCCCGGGGGTGCAAGATGCGCCTCGAGAGGACCGAGAAAATGCAACACTCGAACCCGCCACTTCGTTCGTACGCCCTGTTCTTGCTGGCTGTTCTATTTGCAACCGCCGTGACTTTGCCGGTCTTTGCCCAAAAGACATCTGTCCACCCATCGCTCATCACCGGGGCCATTGACGAAAACCAACTCGTACCCTTGAAGGGCAACCTGCACCCGGCTGCCATTGCTGCGAATGACCGCGGAATCGTGGACGATGGCGAGCCTTTGGGCCACGTGATTCTGCTGCTTAATCGAGCACCCGAACTGGAGAAGCAGCTCGCGGCAGCGATCGATCAGTTGCACAATTCCAAGTCCCCCAAGTACCACCAGTGGCTGACCGCCGAGCAATTTGGGGAACAGTACGGATTGTCCGATGCCGATCTCAAGGCCGTGACTGATTGGCTGCAAGCAAAAGGGTTCACGGTCGAAGACATTCCCCCGGGCCGCACCCATATTGTGTTCACCGGAACCGTCGGCCAGATTCGCGCCGCGTTTCACACGGAAATCCACAAAATCAATGTCCATGGTGAGCTGCATCGCGCCAATATGAGCGAGCCCAAGCTTCCCGCCGCTCTGGCGCCCGCGATTCGCGGCTTCCGGCAACTGACTGACTTCCGCGCCAAGCCTTTGCTGGTCAACGAAGGCGTGGTGAAGCACAACAGGGAGACGGGCCGCTGGGAACCGGTTTCGACCCCCGGCGTCGCACCGGCTATCACCTTCACCCCCAGCGCCTGCACTATCACCTACAACGGCTCCTGCACTTTCTATGTGGTCACGCCACAGGACTTCTACACCATTTACAACGAGACCCCGGTACTTTCGTCGGCAATCAACGGCGCCGGCGTCACGATTGCGGTGCTCGAAGACACTGAGGTTGTGCACCAGTCCGACGTCGCCAGCTTCCGATCGCAGTTCGGATTGGCGGCCTATCCTGCCACGCCGAACGCGACCCAGGGGGGCGTGAACTGGATGTACGGTCCCGGAAACGGCTGCACTGCTCCGCCTGACCCCGCTTCCCTCAACGACGAACATGAAGCATTACTCGATGTGGAGTGGGCCGGAACAGCGGCGCCGAACGCCATCATTGACTTTGTGGCTTGCAACGCCACTGGCGGAATCGGCGGCAATGGCACCGACTTGGCGGCATCGTACGTGGTGAACTACCTGGACTCGACGGTATCAGCCACCAGTTTGAGCTACGGCTTGTGTGAGCTCGACACCGGGTCATCGGGGGCGTCGTTCTATTCGGCTTTGTGGCAGCAGGGTGCCGCGGAGGGCATCACTCACGTTGTCTCTTCCATGGACGGCGGTCCGGCGGTCTGCGACCAGAACGCAGCGGATGCCACTCAAAATATTTCGGTCAATGCCATGGCGAGCACCGCGTATAACGTTTCTGCCGGCGGCACGGACTTCGGCGACGCGTATATTACGAAAGGTTACATCACCTCCCCTGCAAGCACATGGTGGAACACTAACGACACTTCGCCCTACGGCTCGGCCATCTCTTATTTACCGGAAATCAGCTGGGGCGGTTATTGTTCGAACCCGCTCCTTGCGTCGTACCTGCAGCAGGTTGGCGACACTAGGTTTGGGACAACCTATACCCCGGTGGCTATTTGCAACAACGCCACGGCCATCGCGGACGGTCTCCTGAAGGTCAAGGGCGGTTCTGGCGGGGTCAGCGCTTACAATGCGCTCCCCACCTGGCAGGGTGTGTATGGCATTGGATCCACTGGAAACAGCAACAACACCTCGACCGCGTTCCGCAACCAGCCTGACGTTTCCTTGTTCGCGGCTAGCGGATTGTGGAACCACTTTCTTTTGTTTTGCGATTCAGACACCGGCTACGCCGCTTGCACTTACAGCAACTCTACAGATGCCTATGCCTTAAAGGGAGGCGGAACCTCGTTCGTCGCGCCGCAACTCGCTGGTGTGATGGCGCTCATCGTGCAGAAAACGGGCCAGCGTCAGGGCGTGGCTAACTACACGTTCTATGGTTTGGCCGCGCAGGAATACGGTACCACCAACGCACCGAACGCCAGTGAACTGGCGACTTGCTCTGGCTCGGCGAAGGGCGCGGCGGTGGGCAGCAGTTGCATTTTCCGCGATATCTCCAACGATACCCCCAGCCTGCAAGGTGGAACGATCGCCAGCGACATCGCGCAGCCTTGTCTTTTCTCAAGTGTTGCCACCTGCTGGGAGCCATCGAGCCTGACCTACGGAATCACTTCCGTCGGTAATCATCCTGCGGCGGAGAACGATGCTTACGCTTCCAGCCCGGGATATGACTTGGCAACGGGCCTGGGCAGCGTGAACATTTCCAACCTGGTCAACAACTGGAACACGTTGAGCCCCGGCTTTGCCACCACCACGGCGTTGGCCACAAGTGCGAGTAGCATCCCCCCTTCGGGCAGCGCGACCCTGACGGCGACCGTCACGGCTACGGGTCGCGGCGGCGCGGTTGCTCCCGCGGGTGCGGTCGAGTTCTATGAGGGCTCCACCTCTGGAACGTTGCTGGGACAAGGCACCATCTTCCCAAGCTGTACGGGCAGCGGCGCCGCCATCACCTGCAACGGCATCGCAACCCTCATTGTGCCCGGCTCGGCACTTAACCCCGGAAGCAACAGCATCGTTGCCTACTTCGAGGGCGACGCCGCCAACGACAGCCCCTCGACCTCCACGGCGGTCTCGGTCACTGTGACGGCGACGACGACCACAATTACGCTCTCGCCGAAGAGCCTGACGTTCGCAAAGCAGTTGGTTGGCACTACCAGTAGCGCCAAGACCATCAAGCTGACCAATTCGGGCACTGGTACGCTGACGATCAACAACATTCTGCTGGCCGGCAACTTCGCCCAAACCAACAACTGTCCCGGGACGCTAGCCATCGGCGCCAGTTGCACATTCAGTGTTACGTTTACGCCCACCGTCGTGGGCGCTGTTTCCGGGGCGATCAGTCTTTACGATAATGCTTCCGGTTCGCCTCAGGTGGCGCCTCTGAGCGGCACGGGTGCCGGCGCGGTCACAGTCGCTCCCGCCACCCTGAGCTTCGTGGTCCAGACAGTGGGGACCACCAGCCCGGCTAAGACGGTCACGGTGACCAATAACAATGCCGCCAGTGTCAGTCTGAGCTTCACGGCCAGCGGCGACTACGCGGCCGCTCCGGGCTCAAGCAATGGATGCGGAGCAACGCTGGCAGCCAAGGCCAATTGCACCATCGCGGTCACTTTCTCTCCCCAGCAAAGCGGCGCGATCAACGGCTCGCTGGCGATATCGGGCAGCGGATTCGCAACCCAGATGGTGGCCCTGACAGGCAGTGGCAGCGGCGGCCCGACGGCAACGCTCAGCTTCAGTCCGGCAACGGCCAGCATTACCAGTCAAGTGATCGGTACGACAAGCGCGCCCAAAGTAGTGACCATCACCAACAAGGGTACAAGTGCAGTCACGATCAACTCGCTGACTGCCTCACCGGAGTTCACGGCCGTAGGCAGCGGCGCGACCCCATGTGGCGGAACCCTGGCGGCGGCAGCCAAGTGCACCTTCTCGGTGACCTTCACTCCGTCGGTCACGGGCAGCATCAAGGGCAGTGTCACGATCGCGAACAACTCGACGGTCAACCCTATGCTCTACCCGCTTTCGGGAACGAGTGTGCTGCCGGTGACTTTCGCGCCCGCCAGCCTGGCCTTCGCGGCCCAGGCAGTGGGAACCACCAGCGCGCCCAAGATAGTCACGCTGACGAACAATCAGACGGTGCTGCTGAACATTACTTCCATTACGGTGAGTGGGGACTACGCGGCAACACCGAGCGGGACCACGCCGTGTGGAGCGACGGTAGCGCCCAAAGGGAAATGCACGTTCCAGGTGACCTTCACGCCGACGGTCACGGGAACCGTCAAAGGAGCGGTTGACATTGTGCACGACGCTCCGCGTAGTCCGCAGGTCGTCGGTCTGACAGGCACCGGTCAATAGTCATCAAGGCGCTTCATTAAAGATCCTCCCGCAATTTACGGCGGAACCATGGCCAACCGGGTACACCTAATTGTTCCAAACCTGTGCGCCCCTTGTGCAAATTTCGGTTGCCCCGCGTCGCGCCGTCCAGCGTAACTTCTCGCGCGACGACCAAACCCCGCCACTCGTGCGCCTGCCGCACTTACTCTCGACCCATACTTGACCCCGGTTCATCTCGTCGAATCCACGACCGGAAATTCCACCGTTGCACAATTCTTATGGTATTGACCCGCCCTTTCTGCACGCGTACAGTCGCTCCACTCGAAGCAAGCATTCCGCTCCGAGGAGCTACCAAGTCCCCCAACCAGGAACCTGAAAGCCGGAAGCGAACGTGCCCATCTGAAGGGTGAAAGAAAGCGCCATGAATTCTGAAAGCCAATGGATCGTCTACCGCACCCGTTTTCTGGTGCGCGCCCGTCAACTCACCGAACCGCTCGCTTTTACCGACGCTCTCGGCCGCGAACAATCTGGCCGTCCCGGCGACTACCTCGTCGAGTCCTGCGGAGGTATCATGCGCATCACCACCCGAGCCCTCTTCGAAGACATCTACGTGCCTCTGGCCCCGCCACAAGGAGTCCCTGCCGTCTTCTCCCGGCCTGTGACTCGAGCCTCCCCAGAAGATCGCACCCGTGCCACTGCCTAAAGCCAGGTTTCCAGGTTTCAACAGTCCAAAAACACCCCTTAGTTTCGGCTTTGAAACCTCGAAACCTGGCTCCACTTTCCCAATTCGATACCCTTACAACTTTCGGGCTACAAGATGTTGTGTTTCCCTCTTGACAGGCACCATATACGGGAGTACGTTAAGCATCCCAGAGCACTTTTTGTAGACCTCCTTCAAAGGGGGCAACGACTGAAAACATCAAGGGGCGAGACTCAGAGTTGAGGTGACTCCGCGTCCTCCCCTTCACGGACACCATCCCTCCGTAGTGGATGGAAGGTAGCGGTGATTTCCCCTCGGTTTGGCCATTTGCCAGGCGTTCCCCTCGGGGGGATTCATCAGCTCATTAGTGTCAATTTAGGAGCCCCGATGGAAGGTTTAATCGAACTCGTTGATGCCTTTTTTGCCCGCCATGGCATCGAATGCCCAACCGGCGATCTTCGGTTGGCCCGCCCAAACTCGGACCAGGCGACCCGTCCCGCTGAGCCAACCCTTACCACCGCGCTCCCACAGCACAATTACCGAAAAGGCTCGCAGGCCGATCCAGTTCCATGAGGAGCTTGAGCCGGTCCGCATCAGGGCATCGCTTGTGCGATGCCCCCAAGCTCTTTGAAATCAGGTAATAAGCGCCAAGCAGTTTTGCTCTTGAAACCATGAAACTTTAAAGCTGTTGTTTTCTTGCCATCATCTAATTAGGAGAAGGAAATGCCCGAAGTGCGCGACCAAATTAAAACTCAAGCTGCCGCCGGCACCACGAATAAGAAGAAGGCCCAGGGGCTAGCCTTCCGTCGCTTCTTCACCAAGCCCGGCGTCTCCCCGTACAACGAGGTGGAGTGGGAACTCCGCACCGCTCAGATCACCGACTCCCAGGGAGGCATGATCTTCGAGCAGAAGAATGTCGAAGTCCCCAAAGACTGGTCCATGACCGCGACCAACATCGTCGCCTCGAAGTATCTTCACGGGCAGATCGGCACCGATGAGCGCGAAACCGGAGTGCGCCAACTGATAGCTCGCGTAGCCGAAACCATTCGCGACTGGGGCATGAAAGACGGCTACTTCCGCACTACGGAAGACGCCGCCACTTTCCACGACGAACTAGTCCACCTGCTCGTCCGCCAGCACGTAGCCTTCAACTCGCCCGTCTGGTTCAACGTAGGCTGCGAACGCGTAGAGCCGAAATCCGACGCCACCAACTGGCACTGGAACTCGACCACGAATCAAGTGGAGTTCGGAGTCACCGGATACACGCGCCCGCAGTGCTCCGCTTGCTTCATCAATTCCGTGCACGATTCGCTCGATTCCATCCTTACTCTTGCGAAGACCGAAGGCATGCTCTTCAAGTGGGGATCCGGCACCGGCACCAATCTTTCCCCGCTGCGTTCCTCCACCGAAGTGTTAAGCGGAGGCGGCACCGCCAGCGGTCCGCTAAGCTTCATGAAAGGTTTCGACGCTTTCGCCGGAGTCATCAAGTCCGGAGGCAAGACGCGCCGTGCCGCCAAGATGGTCATCCTGAACATCGACCATCCCGACATCGTCGACTTCATCGACTGCAAGAGTAAGGAAGAGGCCAAGGCGCACGCATTAGTAGCCCAGGGCTACGACGGATCGCATCCCGACTCCGATGCCTACAGCTCCATCTTCTTCCAGAACGCGAATAACTCGGTCCGGGTAACCGACGACTTCATGGTCGCGGTGATGCGCGACACCGATTTCTCCACACGCGCCATAGTTGACGGCCGGGTAGTCAACACCTACAAAGCCAAAGACCTGCTGCAGAAAATCTCCGAAGCCACCTGGCAATGCGGAGATCCCGGCATGCAGTACGACACCACCGTCAACCGCTGGCACACCTCGAAGAATACGGCGCGCATCAACGCCAGCAATCCTTGCAGCGAGTACATGTTCCTGGATGACTCCGCCTGCAACCTGGCCAGCCTGAACCTGCTGAAGTTCGCGCCCAACGGCACCTTTGACGTGGAAGCCTACCGGCACGCTGTGGATGTAGTAATCACCGCGCAGGAAATCCTGGTAGACAATGCCGGCTATCCCACCGAAATCATCGGCAAGAACTCGCACGACTATCGCCCGCTGGGATTAGGCTATGCCAACCTGGGCGCGCTGCTGATGGCCGCAGGCCTGCCTTACGACAGCGATGCCGGAAGAGATTACGCCGCCTGTGTAACCGCCATCATGTGCGGCGAAGCCTACCTCCAGTCGTCAAAAATAGCGGAACTCTGCGAGCCGCTGGCTCCCATCACCGACACCGTCCAGACGCGCCTCGGAGTAACCACCGCCGAAGCCATGCCCGGAGCCGCCTGCCCCGGTTGGTACATCAATCGCGAGCCATTCCTGGACGTAATAAGAATGCACCGCGCCAGCGTCAACAACATCGGTGGTGCGCGTGTGGGGACGGGCGCCTCGCCCGTCCATGCGGAGCGAAGCTCCGCCGGTTCTCAACTCTCTGAGCTGGTCGAAGCCTCGAAGCAATGCTGGGACGAGGCCCTATCCCACGGAGAAAAACACGGCTACAGAAACTCCCAGGTAACCGTCCTCGCTCCCACCGGAACCATAGGCTTCATGATGGACTGTGACACGACAGGCATCGAGCCCGATCTGGCTCTGATTAAATACAAGAAGCTGGTGGGCGGCGGAATGATCAAGATCGTGAACAACACCGTCCCCAGCGCCTTGTTCAAACTCGGCTATACCCACGAGCAGACCGATGCCATCGTGAGCTACATCGACGCGACCGGCACCATCGAAGGCGCGCCGAACGTGAAGGACGAGCATCTGGCGGTGTTTGATTGCTCATTCAAGCCGGCCAAGGGCACGCGCTCCATTCACTACATGGGACATCTGAAGATGATGGCCGCCGCCCAGCCCTTCATCTCCGGAGCGATCTCGAAGACCGTCAACCTGCCCAACGCAGCCACGGTAGACGATATTTCCGAAGCCTACATTCAGGCCTGGAAGCTCGGCCTGAAAGCAGTAGCCGTCTATCGCGACGGATGCAAGCAGTCGCAGCCGCTCTCAGCGGCCGGAACCAAGACGGCGAACTCCACCAAGGATGATGCCGCTCGAAACGCCGCGGCCCTGGCGCTGGTGGAAGACAATCTCGACGCTCCGCCCCGCGCCGTGCGCCACCGTCTAAAAGACGAGCGCATGTCGGTCACTCACAAGTTCAACATCGGAGGCCACGAGGGCTACATCACCGTCGGCCTCTATCCCAACGGAGAGCCCGGCGAACTCTTCATCAAGATGGCGAAGGAAGGCTCAACCGTCTCCGGCTTGATGGACAGCTTCGCGCTGGCCGTTTCGATCGCGCTGCAGCATGGCGTGTCGCTGAAGCTGCTCTCGGAAAAGTTCGCGCACATGCGCTTTGAGCCCAGCGGCTGGTCGAACAATGCCGACATCGGCTTTGCCAAGTCGGTAGTGGATTACATTTTCCGCTGGCTGGAGTTGCGCTTCCTCACCGGACAGCAGCAGCTGCTGTTCGACAACCTGCGTCCCAAGAGCTGGCCCGCTCCCGAAAGCAACGGTGACCTGAACGGTTCCGTTGGTTCTGGCCCAACGACCAACGACCAACGACCAGGACCGATGACCGGTTCTATTCATGCCGCCGACGCGCTCGCCAACATGATCGACATGGGAGACGCTCCCAGTTGCCACGTCTGCGGCTCCATCATGGTGCGCAACGGCAGTTGCTACAAGTGCATGAGCTGCGGCAGCACCAGCGGCTGCAGCTAGGAAGTTCAAGTGGAGAGACGGGCGCCCTCGCCCGTCCAACTAGTGTGTTGCAGCTGCACGTGTAGCGCGGGCATTCTTGCCCGCGGCTTTTGACTTTGATCTTGCTCGTGGATTGGGAACCAGCCCGTCCCAGCGGAGCCAACCTCCGCAGCGCTTTTGAGACGCAAGGATTTGGGAAGGGCATGGCTTTAGCCATGCCGAAACGAGAACCAGATCTCGACGGCTTTAGCCGCTGAGGTTAGCGACCAAAGTGGTCTATGGATAATTAGTACGGGTTGGTAGATAATTGGTTCCGACCGAGGGGGTCACGAGGGATACTCGTGGCCCTTTTTATTTTCGATTAACAAATGTCAATATTCGAGGCAGCCTCGTGCAGCTAGTTTCGCTTAGCGTGGAAGACTACCGAAGCATCACCAAGGCTCATCGGTTGAGCATCGGGCAGACCACAGTTCTTGTCGGACCGAACAACGAAGGGAAGTCGAATCTGCTAAAAGCGTTGGTGGCAGCAATGGACATTCTGACCACTAGGCCGCTCTTCGTTGGAAGCGGTCGATCTGGAGGTCCTTATATAACCTCCATGCGGCGGCCAGAGAGGTACAAGTGGAAGGATGATTTTCCTATCTCGCTTCAATCTGCGAAGCCTAAAGGTGAGTCTGTATTCGAACTTGAATTTGAGTTAGACGAAGGGGAGATTGCAGATTTCAAAAAGGAGATCAGAAGCAGCTTAAACGGTACTCTGCCCTTGCGAATCTCCGTCGGGAGAGAGGGTTGGTCGATCGTAGTTAGAAAAAAGGGACCTGGAGGTAAGGCCTTAACCTCAAAATCGGCCAAAATTGCGAGTTTCGTTTCGAAGCGCGTGCAATTCAAGTACATTCCGGCAATCCGGACAGCCACCCTGGCGGATGAAGTGGTCGCCCCAATGGTGTCGAAGGAACTCCAGTCAGTGGAGGCTCTACCGGAGTACATGGCGGCGGTCGAGCAGATCGCTAAGCTTCAAGAACCAGTCCTTGATCAACTGGCTTCGAGCGTCAAGTCGATCATGAAGGCCTTTCTCCCGGACCTGAAGAGCATCAAGTTTGAAATCGCCGCGGAGACACGGTACAAGGCTCTGCGGAGAGCAAGAATGATATTAGACGACGGCAGCCCCACATATCTGGAATACAAGGGCGACGGCGTTCAGAGCCTTGCCGCGCTCGCATTGATGCGCCATGCATCGGAAACGGGTGCTGTGGGACGGAACCTGATAATTGCTGTTGAGGAACCCGAATCACATTTGCATCCAGAAGCCACACACAGCCTGAAGGCTGTTTTACAGCAACTCTCGGCCAAGCACCAAATCGTCGTCAGTACGCATTGCGCGGTTTTTGTCGAAAGGGCCAATGTGGGCGCGAACATCATCGTCAACAGACAGAAGGCTCGTCCTGCAAAGAGCATTGCGGAAATCCGAGATATTCTCGGCGTACGAGCTGCGGATAACCTCCGTCACGCCGAAGTCATTTTGGTGGTTGAAGGTGAAGATGATGCCAAGTCGCTTAAGGCAATCCTGGCGTGTGCTTCCCCGAAACTGAAATCCGCTATGGCAAATAACAGTCTTGCAATCGAAAGCCTCGGAGGGGGCGGCAACCTTTCTTACAAGCTGACGTATCTTCGGAACGCTGTTTGCCTTCTTCACTGCTTTCTAGATCACGACCGAGCTGGAATTGAAAGCATGCAGAAATGTCTGAAGGAAGGTCTGCTGTCGGATGCGGACCATCAGTTTGCTTCATGCCCTGATCGGCAAGAGTCGGAAATCGAGGATCTTTTCGACGTGCAGCTATACCGCGAGGATTTATTGAAATCTTACGGGGTTACCGTTGACCATCCGAAGTTCAAAGGGAAAAGGAAGTGGTCAGAGCGAATGCGAGAGGTGTTCCTGAACCAAGGGAAATCTTGGGATGAAAAATTCGAGATGGCACTCAAGAATAGGATCTCAAATCTGGCTGCGCAGAACCCAGAAAAAGCCGTAGCCCTACAGAGAAGCGGACCAATAGACGCGTTGGTGCGTGCTCTCCTTCAGAAGCTGGGGGTTCCACCAGAGAAATCTACTTTGGCGCCTGCAGCACCTGTAGCAGAGGTAGCGACCCCGGCTGTTGTGACCGCTCTGGCTGCCCAGGGCGAGGAGACTATTGCAGATAACAAATAAACTGCCGGCTGTCCGTATTAAGGGTCTATGCTGCCACCTGATATAGTCGCCAAACTCCACGAATGCGCCACACAGAGCTTCATCGCCGCGAGAGATAACTGGTTCGTTTGGCTGTCACGCTCTACCAAGTGCGTCGTGGTCGGCCTGATACTGGAGTTGCCTGAGTTGGCGTGTGAAACTGTAAGCTTTGCCAGAAGCAGAATCGACCGACTCAGGTACAGAGTTCTTCTCCCCGAAGATCGACTTGAAAAAGCGAAGCTTGTTGCGTTTGTCGGCTGGTTCCTTATTGTTGTCGGCGTAGCCGGGGAGTGGTATGCAGGCGCGAAGATAGACGATTTGAGCGCACGCATCCAAGGTTGTAACGAAGCACGACTTGCCGAGGTCGCTGAGCAATCAGGCGATGCCAATGCTCACGCGAGCGCTGCATACGAACGAGCCTCTGAGAATGAAAAAGAAACAGCAGCTACATTGAAACAGGCTGAGCAAGAACGCGCAGACGCGGCAAGCTGAGTCGCTGCAGAAACAAAGAGCAGATTCCTCGCCCCGCCCGGAATGACGATCGAAATCCATTGACTTAAGATTCGTCAGGCGAGACGATAGAGACCTGATTGGGGCAGTGCAGAGTGCGCCCGTCTTCCAAGATGGCCCTCGAAACTGCCCCAAACCCATTTTCAGCGCTCTTTGACAACATAAGTCCTTATTCCGGAATACTTTAGATATAAGTCGTTTAAAATCAAAGACCGGACCGGACTTTTCTCTCTAACTCCATGATTCCAATAGACAGGGGGGGAGGGGGGTACCAGTACTAACTGGTAATATCCATGGAACACGGGGGCGCGAGCTCACTCCGCTTTCTCGACGCCGTCGTCCTCCCACCGATGGCCGCATGAATCGCAGGACCATTCGAATTTTTGCGAGGACTCATCCCTCGCATTTGCCAGCTCCGAGGTTAGCCCCTCAAAGACAACTTCGTCGGAATGGCATTGGGGACAGCGGACCACAACTTCGTCGACTTCTTGCTTCTCTCTTGGAGCCGGATCGTCCTCAGGCCCGTAGCGCTGCATTGCCTGCCTAGCCCACGGCACACCGACTTGCATGATCTGCACGCCGACCCCATTCGAGAAATTCGAGGTCACCTTATCGGCGCCCGTAGCTTTCTCGGGTCCCATGAAGAAAGGAATTCCCGCCTCATCGAGAATCGCCTGCACCTGGAGCGCGTCGCGCACGCTCCATACGGTGCAGAGCTCAACCAGTTTGCGGTCTTCGTCGTAAGGCGAATCGGGTTCAAGAAAATCCCTGACCGCCCAATCGCGGAGTTCCGGAGATTCGCGGTCGAAAGAGGCTGGCGGCTGCTCAAACTGCGGCGCCCTGAACTGAGGCGCTTTGACCTGCGATGGAGCCGAGGGCTCCTCGTCCTCCACCTCAGCCTTCAGCCCGCGTGATCGAACCTCGTTGGCCAGAGCTTCCTGGGCAAAAGGCGTCAATTCCGCGCTTTGCGGGATAAGCACGAGCAGCTCGCCGTCACTCATCCGCCGATAGCGTTCGGCCATGCGCAGAAATTCCACTCCGCCCGGATCGAAAGTGTTCATAGTCGTCGGAATGATATACCGGCAATGGCAGGCGACGCTGCCGGGGTTGCCGGAAAACGAATTTTCCAGCACACTTAAGCGGGGTCTTTAAACGGGGTCTTTGATTTCGAAGAACTTGGGTCTTGCCCGAGCGAACTGGCTACGAAGCCTGTGTTTCGGCATCTGAGCTAAGAGCAACCTGGAGCTTGATGGAATCCGCAGGGAAAAAACTGTTGAAACTTTTGGTGGAACGCGATCCGGCAAGCCCGGAATTCCGCAGCGGAGTTCGCGCTGTCCTTGGTTCGCAGGAGATCAGTCCGCAGGAAACCGCGCCGGAATCGCCCGGCGACGGCGAACGCGACCTGTGGCGAGACGTTTTCGTCCAGCAAGAGCTGCCTTGGGGACGCTTCCTGCAATCGGCGCTGTTGCACGTTGCTACGGTTGCGCTCCTCTATACGATTTCGCTGGCTTGGATTCGGCAGCAACACATTCTGGATCGCGCCGCATTTGACCGCTCGTCGCTGGTGACCTATTCGCCCGACGAATATCTGCCGCCGCTCGACACCGGCACATCCGACGTTGCCAAGGCGCAAACCGGAGACCCCGTCTACGCCAAGCAGCCGATCCTCTCGGTTCCGCGGGAAGCCGACAACCGGTCGCAAACCATCGTTGTGCCGCCCGATCTCAAGCTGGACCACGACGTTCCCTTGCCCAATATCGTTGCCACCGGAGCCGTCGTGCCAGCGGTTCCGCTGGATGCGACGCATGCGACGTTGACGCCCATGGTCGCGCCGGAGATGCAGGTCGTGGCGCCCGCGCCCGATGTGCAGTTCGCGCCCGACCGTGTAGTGCAAGCGGCGATGAAGTCGGATGTGATCGCGCCGCCTCCGGAAGTGACGCCCCATCGCACGCGCGGATTGACTGGACCGGAGACAGCGGTGGTGGAACCGCCTCCCGAGTTGCGGTCGACAAAAGGACGCGTTGGGCAGGTGGACATTGGCCCGAGTGCAGTAGTCGGGCCTGCTCCGCAGCTCACGCTGGCGGAACAGCATGCGGTCGGTGCGCGCGGCCGAGGACATCTGGCTGCTGGTAGCGTGCAACCGGTAGGTCCTCCGCCGAGCATGGCGGCAAGTGGCGGCAACGCAGGCGGACGGCTGATCGCTTTAGGCATTCATCCCGTCGCGCCCACCGGACCAGTTGCGGTTCCCGCCGGTAATCGGCGGGGAAGTTTCTCCGCTAATCCTCAGGGAAAAGCGGGCGCTTCGGGAACGCCAGAGCTGGCGGGATCGAAATTGGAAGCGAAGGGCTCGGGCGGTCGAACTGGTCACGTCGGCTCTCTACCGGCAGGGCTGCACGTGGGCGCGGTGGACTCCGGCGGCGACGATCCGCGCGAAGTAGCCAGCGTTTCTTCATCAGCATCGCCGAGCGGAGCGAGGCCGGGAGCGCGGGTTGCTTCTCCGGTCTCCGACGATAAGGTCACCGAGGTAGACCGCCAGGTTTTTGGCGGCAAGCGCTTGTATGCTTCAACGCTGAACATGCCGAATCTGAATTCTTCGAGCGGCAGTTGGGAGATCCGCTTTGCGGAACTCGGAACGGAAGAGAAAAGAGGATATCTGGTGGCGCCGCTGGCTACGGAACAATCCGACCCGGGGTATCCGCTGGAATTGATTCGCGCGCACGTGCAGGGTATGGTGACGCTCTACGCCATCATTCATGCGGATGGCAGGGTGAGCGACATCCGCGTCCTCGACAGCCCGGACGAGCGTCTGGACTCCTATGCGGCGAAGGCTCTGGCACGCTGGAAATTCCTGCCCGCGGAAAGAGCGGGGAAGCCAGTGGCGCTCGAAGCAGTGGTGAAGATTCCGTTTCGGGTGCGGCGGAATTTCTGAAGGGTGTTCCAGGCAACAGGGTGGAATTCTACCGCGCGGCCGAGGCGGACTTGTCGGTCGGCAGGACGGCGTACACGGCGGGGTTGGCGCAGACTTCGTAGTAGTAGCGGTCGGTCCAGCGCAGAATGGATAGATCGCGGACATCGACCTGGGCGATACGGTTCCGGCGGATGACAAGCTTGCGAAATCCCCCATTGGCGATGGGAACGGTGCCGACGAAAAACTCGCGCTCGTCGTCGATCCACGGGCTGTTAAACCCAGACTCGCTCCGGTCTGGTGACCAGGGGGAAAGCGAGATTTCCTGCTGCAGTTTGGCGAAGGCCGCTTCACTCAGGCAGATGCCACCGACGTTGTAGTTCAGGCGCATTTCTTCCGCCCCGGCGTCGGCGCTAGCGGCATCATTGTTCTTGCTCTTGCCCCCGCCTCCGATCTGAACGGCGTACACCTGGAAGACACCGGCGTCGGGTGCGAGTTTCTTGCGGACGCGCTTGCTGCAGGAAGAGAGACGGTCGCTGTCGTTGATGGCGTCGGAAATCATGATGCGGTGCTCGCCATCCATCAGGTAGAGCGGAGGCGAATCCTGGTAGGCAATGCCCAGGCCGAGCTCCATCTGGGGCAGGCCGGAACGTTCCAGGAGCTGGTTATATTCGCGCAGCAGGCTCAAAATTTCCCAAGCCAGAACGCAGGTGCGGCCGACGCCTAGCATGGCTTCCCCTTCGCGCTCCAGCACGGCCACGATAATGGCGTCGCCTTCGAGGAAGACTTTGGTGGCGCCGTATTTCGCGAGCAACTTGTTGACCGGCTCATAAAAATTAAGGCTGAAATACGAAGCGGCGTTCATGCCTTGTTCCATTAGCGAGCGGGTGAGGCGGGAAGAGTCGCGCACGTCGGCCTTCAGGATGACGTGGTGAAGGACTCGATCTTCGGGGGCCTTCTGGTCTTCGGGAGGCAGAAACTCGTAGAGCATGCCGTTGAGGGTGGAGAGCTGGCGGACTTTGTCATCTGTGACCAGGTTGACGCTGTCAAAACCGGAGCTGAGCGTTTCCAGACCGCGCAGGTCGCGGTGATAGCAACAGAGGTCGTGGAGAAGGCGGGCGGCAAAGCGGCTGCGCTCGGAGCTGCGGCAGGAGGCGACGCGTCCGATGGCGGCAAAGAGACGATCGGAATGCAGACGGCCTTCGGCGATCATTTTTTCGACGCGCTCGGCTTCCTCGCGGGTGATCAGGGCGTTCTTGATCTGCTGCGGATTGACGCGGGGAGCATATTCAGCGAGCAGAGGAACGGCTTCATAGGAAGCGACGATGTGCCCCAGCACGCCCTCGCGCTGCAGCATGCGGGTCCAGATGTCGAGGCGGTCCATTCTGTTTCGATCTTCCTGGGTTAAGTCCTCGCCGTTGCCGGTGCCCACGAGCGCGGCGGCATTTTCGGGAACGTTGAGGGCCTGCGCCAGATGCTCATCGTCGGTGGCTTCTCCGTACCCGAGTTCACGCAGAAAATTCAGCGCGAACTGGCGGAGACTGGCGAAAGTGTCGGGATCTTTGTCGAAGTTGCCGAACATGTAATAGTGCTCGGCGCAGAGATAGTCGTCGCGTCCATCTTCGGTGATGATCAGTGGATTCAGGAACAGGCGATAGAAGTCGGCGGGAAATTCGCCGAGCAAGGAGCGGCGAGTACGGGCCAGCGTTTCTTTTTCGATTTCGCGAAGCAGGCGAAACATCTCCTGCCCGGTGCGGCGGAGGATGATTTTCTTGTGCACCCGGAAAGAGGAGACGAGTTCCTGGTACTGCATCATTCTCTCTTGCGGAACGCCCTCGAGAGACTTGGTCTTCAATCGGCATTGTTCGAGAATGTTCGAAAACTGGGTTTGCAGTTCAGTGCGTATGAACTTGAGCACAGCCAGGCGGCCGAGCACATCGATCGATGGATTGGTTTCCGCCTTGGCGCGATTCAGGATGGCGAGATGAATGGAGACCAGGAGCGTTTTCAGGTCGGCCGGGCCGGTCTTGGGCGGTTTCGCGGTGCCGGCGGCGGGGCGCATGAACTTGGCTGAACTGGCGGCTGGCGAATCGAGAGCGACCAGCGATTCCACCTCGCCGATGCGGGCGATGTAACGAGCCAGGTAAAAACTCAAGTCCGCGGTGATGCGAGGGCTGAGAAAAACGTCGTAACGGAGATTATCGACGCCCAGTTGCAAATCGTTGAAGGCGAGAGTCGGCCCGTGGTATTGAAGATCGGGCCGGCTGGGCGGTTCGAAACTACGCAACCGGAATATCGGAAGCTTAGGCATCGTCCTGGCGATGATTGCAAATTGCTGAAACTGCGATACTAAGGAGGCTAGCACGCTGGCGGGAGCAGTCGAAAGTTACCCTAGTGTAGGCGCAGAATCAGCGCCGTAGCGGTGCTAGTTAGTCCAGAGTGGCGGTGGCCACAAGCGGTTTGGACGGCCGAGGGCGGCCGTCCCTACACGATCCTTTTGTCCCGCGACCGCGGGCTTAATTCTTGGAGCCTCAACCGGGGCTGACGTCGCGGACGTCGTCTGCGGGGTGAAACAGCCGCCGCAGCGAGGTATGGTTGGCATCGGACATCTGGCGGTTTAGAGCCTCGATGTCCGCTCGTACCCAGCCCACACTGGAGATCGTGATTTCGCCGTCCTGCCCGATGAGGAACCACGAGGGCACGTTAGTCAGGCCGTAGGCATTTGACACCACATAACCGGCGGGATCGTCAACCAGGGCGGGGAAGGTCACGCCATACTGTTTCAAAAAGGCGGCGGTGTCGCGCTTGTCATCCTGGGAAATGGCTACCATGGCGACTTTCTGGCTGCCGTAAGCTTTGTGCAAGCGTTCGAAGAACGGAAACGCATATTGGCAGACCGGGCAGGAAACCTTGAAAAACACGGCCAGCACTTGCCCTTTCTGGAGTGCGTCCCGCAAAGAAAACTTGCCGCCATCGAGGGCGGACAGAGAAAAGTCGGGAGCTTTGGTTCCCTCCTGCAGTGCAGGCATATTTTTCGAACCTCCGAACAAGCGATGGAGCCACCGCATACGTGTCTCTTGATTTTAGATGACGCCGGCGGCTTTGAGAATCTTTCGCGTCAGGCCGGTGATGGGGAAATGGGAAATGTTTGTGACCGGAATCCACTTACCTTGAGCGACCGGGGCCGCGTGCACATGCACGGTGTAGTCGGTGACCGTGATGGAATGGCGGAAAGTGCGCCAAGGGACGGAAGCCAGCGTCCCGGTCCGCTTTTGGGATAGTTGCGGCAGTTCCCACATGCCGGGCATAAGCTGTGATTTTCTCGAGCGCTCGACCAGGCGGATTCGGCCATTGCGCCGATAGAGCACGCAGCTGATTTCTTTCTTGATCCGACGGCGCGAATTTAGGATTGGAGTTCTGCCAGCCGAGGACGCGCGGCGCTCCATTGTCATTGTTCCGTTTGCGTTTGCGCACCATTTCCGGAGCGGGCAGGTTGGGCAGCGGGGCTGACGGGGCACGCACACGGTTGCGCCGAGTTCCATCATGGCCTGATTGAAATCTCCGGGCCGGGAACTAGCGAGAAACGCTTGGGCGTGCTGCCAGATTTGTGGAGTGGTGAGATCGGTGCCAGTCGCTTCAATGCCGATCAGTCGTTGCAATACCCGCTCGACATTGCCATCGACAACGGCCACGGGTTCGGCAAAAGCGATGCTGGCGACGGCCGCGGCAGTGTAGCGTCCGATGCCCGGGAGAGTCTGGAGGGCTTCCGCAGTTTGGGGGAAGCGGCCAGCGTGTTTCTGCACGAGTTCACGTGCGCACTGATGCAATCTGCGGGCTCGGTGGTAGTACCCGAGACCGCTCCAGGCGGTGAGCACGGCGTCTTCTGCAGTTGCCGCGAGCGCTTGGACATTCGGGAAACGTTTAAGGAAAGAGCGGTAGTAGTCAACGACGGCAGCCACCCGCGTCTGCTGCAGCATGATTTCGCTCAGCCAGATGCGATAGGGATCGCGAGTCTTGCGCCAGGGAAGGTCGCGACGATGCAGGTCGTACCAGCGCAGCAGCGCGCGCCGGAAAGCGGCCAGGTTCTTGCCGCCCGGTGGGACTGGAGACGCGGCGAGCCGCGAAAGCATGGCGTGATTGTACCGTGCTCCGGACTGTGCGGTGACGGGGCGGTAACTTCCGGGTTGCCGACAACACACCCGGAATCGTCGCCTCCGAGTGCAACGTGCCGCACAGGCTATAATTACGCCCACGCATGGCCCTAACCCCAGGCACGAAACTCGGCCCCTACGAAATCCAGTCTCCTCTCGGCGCAGGCGGGATGGGCGAAGTGTATCGCGCCCACGACACGCGGTTGGGGCGTGACGTTGCCATCAAGGTTCTTCCCCAATCATTCTCGTCTGATCCCGACCGCCTGCAACGGTTCCAGCTGGAAGCCAGAGTCCTGAGCGCGCTGAATCATCCCAATCTTCTTGCCATCTATGATGTCGGGGTGCAAGACGGCGTGAACTACCTCGTGTCTGAGTTGCTGGAAGGTCAGACGTTACGAGAGCGGATAAATGGCACCGCGTTACCGCCGCGCAAGATTACCGAATATGCCCTGCAACTCGCGAATGGGTTAGCGGCGGCGCACGATAAAGGAATTGTTCATCGTGATTTGAAGCCTGACAACGTATTCGTGACCCGCGATGAGCGGGTCAAGATTCTCGACTTCGGGTTGGCAAAGCAGACACGTGTGGCAGCGCCTGCTGCCGATGGTGCAACCCTAACGAGCCCTACCCCAACGCTTGCAGGCATGGTTTTGGGCACGATCGGCTATATGTCGCCAGAACAGGTGCGCGGAGAAACGGCCGACCATCGCTCTGACATTTTCAGTCTCGGCGCAATTCTGTACGAACTGCTTTCCGGAAAGCGCGCTTTCCAAGGCCAGTCGAGCGTTGAGACTATGAACGCTATTCTGAAGGAAGAGCCAGCCGAATTAGCCGAGAGCGGACTGAATGTGAGTCCAGGTTTGGAACGAATCATCCGGAGATGCCTAGAGAAGGCACCGGAGCGGCGCTTTCAGTCGGCGAGCGATCTGGCATTTGCTATTGAGGCCCTCTCGGGGACTCCCAGCAGCAAGATTGCGCAACCGGCGGTCCCAGCACTTTCTATATTTCGACGTCGAGCTACCTGGATCGCGGTACCGTCAGTCCTTGCCGCGGCAGTCATTGCCTTCATCACCGGCGGTAAATTTGCGGCTAAGCCTCCGCCAGTTTTCAAACAGCTCGCCTTCGGCCCCGGATACGTTAGCTCAGCGCGTTTTACTCCCGACGGAGCCAACGTTGTGTACGGGGCAGCATGGAACGGCAAACCCATCCAGATTTTTTCTACAAGCCTTGATGGCGTCGAATCGCGCAGCCTCGGCTTGCCTCCCGCCGATGTGCTGGCCGCTTCCGCGAGCGGCGACATGGCAATTCTGTTAGGCCGTCACCACTTCTTTCAATGGATGACCATCGGGACTCTGGCCCGTGCTCCCCTGTCTGGTGGAGCTCCCCGGTCCCTGCTGGAAGATGTGTGCGATGCGGATATCACCGGCGATGGTAAGAATCTCGCAGTGGTGCGGTGCGGTCATGACCAGCAAACAATGGAATTCCCGATCGGTAAGACGCTGTACCACACCGGAGGGTGGATCGATCACCCAGTTATCTCTCCCGGCGGAGATGCCGTGGCATTGATTGATCATCCGATTACCGGAGATGATCGCGGATACATTGTGCTGGTGAATGTCTCCGGTACGAGCGAACGGCTTACCCAGGAGTGGTCAGCGGTGAAAGGACTGGTGTGGTCGCGGAAGACGGATGAGGTGTGGTTCAGTGCCAGCGCCGGCGGAGAACCCGACGCTTTGTACGCGGTTACACGTTCTCGGCGGCAAAGGGTTGTCCTGACCGCGCCGATGGACCTGTGGATTCGGGACATCAATGCACAGGGGCAGGCGTTGTTGTTGGCTACTCGTTCCACCAGCGAGATCGCGATTCGCCGTCCGGGAATGACTTCCGATCGAGTCTTGGATTTCGGTAGCGGCACGGGCAGTATTGCAGGCCTGTCTGACGACGGCACCTTGATGGCGGTGGCCTACACCGGCGTGGGTTCGGGTACGGACTATCTGACCTACATTGTCCGAACCGACTCTCCGGAACTGATTCGCCTGGGGGAAGGCGATCCGAGCGGAATTTCGCCGGACGGCAAGTGGGTCGTCTCGTTCCGGCCCTCTTCGCCCGGAAAGATCATCCTGTATCCGACCGGCACTGGCGAACCACGTTATTTTGACGTCGGGCCAATCGTAAATGCAGGCATTTTTGGCTCGTGGAATCGAGACGGTTCACGATTCGCCTTTACCGGTGCCGAGGAAGGAAAGCCGCCCCGCGCATATGTTGTCGATTTAGCTTCGGGCAAGGCCCGCCCAGTGACGCCCGAAGGTACGTCAGATTCCCTGATCACGCCTGACGGTCATTTTGTGCTGGCGAGGAATGATCGAGGGTTTGCGCTCTATCCAGTCGATGGCGGAAGCCCGCAATTGGTGCAGGGAATCTCGGCGTACGAATACCCCGTGCAGTGGGACGCGTCCGGCACCAAGCTTTACGTCTGGAACCGCAGCTTCCCAGCTCACGTCAGCCTGCTTGACATCCGAAGTGGTCAGCGCAAGCAATGGCTGGAGACCGTTCCCCCAGATCCCGCAGGCCTCCTCTACGCGGCGCTTTACATTACACCAGATGGTAAGTCGTATGCCTACCGATATCGACGGGTGCTCAGCACGTTGTACGTCAGTAATGGGCTCCGCTGATCCATTCAGACTCGATAGTGGGTTGATCGGGTTGATAAATGGTTCCAGTGGGCGGATGACGGGCAAAGCGGAAGTAATCCTCAAGTTAGCTCTTTATGGAACAGAGCCCCGCTTCCACACGACCCTTCCCCCACAAAGCCGGATTGACCGCTGCGAGACGGCCCACGATAATAATGAAGCTTGGGGACCGCGGCACACGCGTGAACATAAACCCGAACCGGCAGGATGGGTATGACCGAATTCGACCGCAAGGTGGGAGAGGCTTCCGCGCGTTTCAATCGCTCGGTAGCCAACGTCGCCGAGACTCTGGAAAAAGAGACGGCGGAACTGGTGACGTACCTGAACGACGAGGTGGTGCCGGCGGTGCGGACCCATTCCTCGAAGGCATTGCGAACCGCGGCGGGAAAGCTTGCGGAGTTCGCGGACTTTCTGGAAACCGAGCGCAAAAAGCCTTGAGCCACTTCGTTTCCAGTTCCAGGTCTGAGCGGACGTTGCGTCGCCTGTTGCCATTTCTTCTGTTCCTTCCATTGCTAGGCAGTGCGCTTCTCAGCAGCTGTGCAGGGCATAAACCCGCGCAGGCGCCGACTCCGCCACCGCCCCCAATTCCGCAGGAACAACAGAAACCAGTTGTGCTTCCCCCGCCGGCGGAAACGCCGGGCGCAGCCGAGAAGATCGAAGTCCCCGCCAACGCGAAACCGATCTTTGAAGAAAGCGGAATGGCGAGTTGGTACGGGGCTCCATATCACAACCGGCGCGGATCGAACGGCGAGGTTTATGACATGAACGCGATGACGGCGGCGCATCTAACTTTGCCGCTGGGTTCGATCGTGCGCATTACGAATATAAAGACCGGAAATTCAGCGGTGGTGCGCATCACCGATCGGGGACCGTTTGTGGTAGGACGCATCGTCGATCTGTCGCTGGCAGCCGCGAAAGCGGTGGACGTGTACTTGCCCGGCATCGCAAAAGTCCGGCTGGAGGTGCTGCAGGCGCCTGCGCCTCTCGAAACAGGTGGACGCTGGGCGGTGCAGATCGGCTCCTTTGCCGGGGAGAAAGCGGCGGCTGAACTGGCGAACCATCTGCAGAAGCGTTACCAGACAGCCCAAGTGCTGAAGTTTAAGAGTCCGGTGGGAGTGTGGTGGGTGCGGGTAAGAGTGCTCGATGACGACCGCCAGCGCGCCACTGCTCTGGCCGGCGAAACGGAGACGGCAGAGGGGACGGTATTTCTGGTACGGCTCGATTGAAAACACTTTTCTTTACAAAGTGCGGTTAGGGGCAGTGGTATTGTTTCTTCTTCCAGGAATTGTAGTTATTTCCGTGTGGACTTGCCGGGTGATCGTAATGCCAGGCAGGGGGAGACTCACTGATGGCGGACTGCCTATTCTGCCGGATCCTGCGCGGCGAAGTGCCCTCCAAGAAAGTCTATGAAGACCAGTACACGTTCGCCTTTGAAGATCTGAACCCACAAGGCCCGACCCACGTGCTGGTCATTCCGAAAAAGCATATTGCCGGCTTAAAAGAAGCATCGGCGGAAGATGCAGAACTGGTGGGACGCTGCCATCTGGCAGCCGCGCACATTGCCCGGGAGCGCTCGATTGAAGATGGCTACCGCACGGTGCTGAATGTGGGCCCGCGCGCGGGGCAATCGGTTTTTCATCTGCATGTGCACCTGATCGGCGGGCGCGCGCTGCAATGGCCGCCGGGGTAGCGGCAGGTCCCGTAAGTTCGCGACCTAAATCCGGCAATGTATTCCTGCGGCATATCTTCTGGTTCCCAATCTCTGGCTTACAATCCTAGGATGGCAAATCTGACATTGGTATACGGTCTGCGTCTGCTGCCCTCCGACGAGGTCGCGGAGGTGAGCCCGGCGACGGTCAAACTGAAGAGTGGGCGGGATGCGCACGTCGCCATGCACATTCTCGAGGGCGGCAAAGACGAGATTGAGAAGCAACTCAGGACGAGTCTTGCGGCGTTTTTCGACATCTATCCAGAGATATGACACCTGCAATATGACGGCAGGCGCGACGTGTAGTCATCAGGGGACGAATCAGGCCACGGGATGAGACTGATCTCTCTGGAATTCGAAAGCAGGCTGCGCGAAAAAGGGCTCTGGCCGCAGAGCTGGGTCGCGTGGGCGGCGCTCTATGTGCTGGCGCTCGACCTGCTTCTACTCGCGGCGCAGCGGCTGACGCGTGGGGTAAGTCCCGCGACCTCGGCGAACCTCGGGGGTTGGGTAACTTTTCTCAGCGGGCTGGCGATCGTGTTGCTTGCGCTTGCCGGATTCCGCTGGCTGCGTTCGCAACTGCTATGGCGGCTGCGGAACCGGTTGATCGTTACGTATGTTTTTATCGGCGTGATTCCGGTTTTTCTGCTGGTGATGATCTCGGTGATCACGCTCTATCTTCTTGCCGGGCAATTCGCCAGCTTTGTCGTAACTTCCGACATCGCCACTCACCTGCGCAGTATGGAGGCAGCCAACCGGGCGATCGCCCATCACCTGGCGACGCAGATCTCGGGCAGTGGAAAGCTGGGTGCCGAAATGCTCGGCCGGACAAGGCCGCATCGTCCGGAGTGGTCGCGACGCCAGGTGTGCGCGTGGTACGGGAGCCAGCCGCAGCCTTACTGCTCCGGGCCGGAGGGCGGGCCCGGCTTTGACGCTCCTTCATTTGTCAGTGAAGACTTCCGCGACATCGTCCGCGACCACGGCACACTCTATCTGCGCACGGCAACCGTGATCGCGGCTGAGCCAGAATCGTTGCGCGTAATTGTGAGTGAGCCCTTCGACAAAGAGTTCGTCGAGAGCATAGCGGGCGACCTCGGGCGAATTGCGGTCTATGGAAACCAGGGTTCCCCCGCGATCTCGACCGCGCCGGAACAGCGGAATGCCTCAGAACCTTATTTGGCTTTCGAAAACGGCAGACAACGCCAGCAGACTTTTTCCGCAGGGACGATTCCACCGGTGAACGGTGCTTTCGATCACCAAGTGACTTTCCCGATTCCGTTGCAGGTGGTGGATTGGGCCACGGGAGAACGACAGCGCGCGGGAGCGCTCGCGCAGGTCGAAACGCGGCCCTCGGTGCTCTATGCGCGACTTTTCGCCGCGCTGGGAGACTACGCCAAGGGCGTGGAATACATTTTGCTGTTAATTCTGATTGTGTTCGCGATCATCGTGCTGCTGGCGCTCTTCGTCGGAACCAAGTTGACGCGCAGCATTACCTCTGCGGTGGACCAGCTCTACCAAGCGACCAAGCACATCAATCGCGCCGACTTCAGCCATCGCATCCCCGTGCAGTCGAGCGACCAACTGGCAACGCTGGCCAACTCCTTCAACTCGATGACGACGTCAATCGAGAAACTGGTGCAGGAGCAAAAGGAAAAGCAACGGCTGGAAGGTGAATTGGCCATTGCGCAGGAAGTGCAGGCGCAGCTCTATCCCAAGTTGATCACCCAACTGGAAAGTCTGGAAGTGCACGGGTTCTGCCGTCCGGCGCGGACGGTGAGCGGGGATTACTACGATTTTCTGGAGTTGAATTCTGACAAGCTGATCCTGGCGGTTGGCGACATCAGCGGCAAAGGAATTTCAGCGGCCCTGATGATGGCGACGATCCACTCGGCAGTACGCGCGTACAGTTTTGAAGATGTACCGGTGTTTCGCGAAGAGGTCACCGTAGCAGCGGGTGGCGCCGGGCTGATGCTCGCGTCTGAGTCGAGGGGGAGGGATGTGTCTCCGGCGGCGCTGCTGACGCTGCTGAACCATCAGCTGTACGAAAGCACTCCGTCGGCAAAGTACGCGACTCTGTTTTTGGGAATCTATGACGGAGTGACGCGGCGGCTCACCTATGCGAACGGCGGCCACCTGCCGCCGATTCTGATCTCTGAAGATGGGTCATCTCACCTGCTGGACTGTGGCGGAACCGTGGTGGGCCTGTTCGACAACCTGAGTTATCCGGAAGCGACGGTGCAGTTCCGCCCGGGCGATGTGCTGGTGGCATACAGCGATGGAGTGACCGAACCGGAAAACGATTACGGCGAATTTGGCGAGGAGCGCCTGATTCAACTAGTGCGCGCCAATCGCCATCTGCCACTCGAGCGCATCACGGAAATTGTCACCACCGCAGTGGCGGACTGGATCGGCGACAACGAACAGCCGGATGATGTAACGCTGGTGCTGGCGAGGGCGCGGTAAGCCACTCAGTACCCAGTACTTGGCGCTTCGCGCGCTGCAGGCTTGAAGATGACGCCTTGACTGGTGCGGCTGTTCATCACCACGCGGATCGGTTCCGCAAACTGCAGGTGGCGAACGCAGCCTTGCTCTTCCACCGCCGGTTGTTCCGTCAACCACTCCCAATCGACTGAGCCTTCGCCGGCGTCCGGATTCACGGTGAAGTAACCGATCTGAAAGGCAGTGAGGTTCTGGAAGAAATGGCTACCCTGGGAGGGGGTGACGCGAAAATCGCGGAATCCCGCTTCCACGATCACACGCGCGCCGGAAATCTCGTCCCATTCGACGGGAATGCCCAGCCAGGGTTCGGTTGATCCCCAGCGCCCCACCCCGATCAGCAGATAGGGCCGGTTCTCTTCGTTCAGCCTGCGATTCAGATGGGCGACCGCCGAGGCCACTTCCTGGCTGCGGCTGCGCTCGAAGCGCTGCGAATCCACCACGATGACGTCGTGAAGATTTTCAATGCGGCCGTTGCCCAGAACCTGGCTGCTCAGGCAGATCAAGTGTTCCGGTCGAACATCGTCCAGGGCAAGGTCCTCGCTGTTGCGCGCCAGTGTGAGTGGCCGAATCTGCAGGAAACCAAACTCCGCCGCTTGACCTGACGACTCGGGCAGCCGCACGGCAAACTCGATCTCCACCGGATTGCCGAGCGCATCCTCGCCGGCCCGAACGAGGTCATCGAGAATCTCAGCCAGCGGGAAGGTGCCATGCTTGAGCATGGGGGCAAAGGTCACGATGCGCGCTCCCGGCCGGCTGACTCCATCGTAAATGGCATGGTTGTCCCTGGAGTAAGTGGAAGCCAGCGCCCGCAGCGTGCCGTCGGTCTCGGCAGCGTCCAGGCCGAACCGCCTCTCGTGCCAATGGCCGGGGCGGCCCTCCGAAGCGCCATCCAACTCCAGGGCCCAGAATTCCGCCTGCGAGTTGGCGAGTATGTCTTCCACCGAGGAAAACTGCACCAGGTTGCGGGGATAGCGTGGGCAGAAGGTCAAACACTTCCCGCCATCCACCACTGCCCGGCCGAGGCCGAGCGCGACGGCCGCAATGCCATCCTCGAAAGCCATGGGCGCCACGGGATAGAAATTGTGCGAGCGCACAACTCCCGAGAAATCCGGATAAAAACGCTGCCCGTGCGGGGTGCCTACAACCTGCTGCAGAATCGCCGCCATTTTTTCTTCTTCCAGACGGTAGGGCGTAGCTCGCACATAGGCCTTGGCATGGTGGCTGAAGGTTGAGGCGTAGACGGACCGAATGGCTTCGCTCAGTGCTGTCAGCCGGTCGTTTAAATTCGCTTGCTGGTTGCCCAGCATGAAGGTTTCATACACACCAGTGAAGGGCTGGTATTGCGAATCCTCCAACAGGCTGGAGGAGCGCACCGCCAAGGGATGGGTTACCTCGGCCAGGAACGATTTCAGGTCTTCGCTGAGGGCGGCGGGTAAAGGTGCGGCCAGGAACGTCCGTTGAATTTCAGCGTCATCCTCGCAGCGCAGGGCAAAATCTAGAAGGTCGTTCTCGGCGACGAATTGATCGAACACATCCGTGGCCAACACCACGGCTGGAGGCACCGAGATGCGCACGCCGGGATAGCGGCGGGTGATGCGGCTCTTGCGCAGAAGGTGACGGACGAAAGCGAGGCCGCGGGCCTTCCCGCCCAGGGATCCGGAGCCGATCCGCAGAAAACTCGATTCCGAAGGCTTGAATGTATCGGCTCGGAAGTCGCCGATCAGCACCTCGCTCTGTTCGCGACGGTAATCGTTGATCGATTGGATCAGGTCGCGGCGCAGATGTTCGGGGCTCGGAAAATCTGATACTTTTCGCGGGCGGAGCTTCGCCGCCAGCGCAAACTCGGTGCGCGCCATCAGCCAGTGGGAAAAGTGGTTTTTTTGCGAGTGATAAACGATGCTTTCCACCGGGACCGTTTGCAGTTGTTTTTCCAGTTCGTTCAGGTCTTCGGCCCGTCCGACTTCGCTCGAATCCGGCAGGCGAAACACGAAGTCGCCAAACCCGAATTGCTCGGTCAAGATCCGGCTCAAGTCTTGCAGCAGCGTGGGCGAACGTTTGCGCAGAAACGAATAACCCTCGGCATGCGCCCGGGGACGGAACTCAGTGCGGCTGGATTGCAACACCACGGGCACGTCCGGCACCAGGCTCTTCACCAGGCGGGCCAGTTCGAAGCCCGCCTCGGGACTGAGCTTGCCCTCCAGGGGGAACTCCACGTCCGATACCAGGCCGAAGAGATAATCGCGATACTCCTGCACCAGCCTGGCCGCGTCTTCGAAGTTCGAGCTCAGCAGAATTCTCGGCCGGGCCTGCATGCGCACCAGTTTGTGCGCCACGTTGATGCCTTCCTGGATCACGCGCCGCGATTGCTTGATCAGTTCGGTATAGATCACCGGCAAAAACGATGAGTAATAGCGGATGTTATCTTCCACCACCAGCAGCACCGGCACGCCGATGGCCCGGGTGTCGTGCAGGATGTTGCGCTGATCCTCGATGTACTTGACCATTGCGATCAGGATGCGGGCATTGCCCTGCCACAGGAAAATGCGTTCGATATCGGTGACCGGATTTCGCGCCACAAAATTCTTGATCTCACGATAGTCATAGGCGAGCACCACCACCGGAACATCGAGGCCAGCGTGCTTTACCTCGCGCGCCAACTGCGCCGCGTCCATGTCGCCGACCGCCAGATTGGTGACGATCAGATTGAATTGCGGTTGCGAGCGGGCAAGCTCAAGCGCCTCCGCGCAGCTCGCGACCTGCGTAATCCCCGGGATCTGCCGGAGGTTGAGTTCGAGCGACTCGTCAATGAGCAACTCGTTGAGCCGGCCATCTTCGCGGAGGATGAAGGAATCGTAGAGGCTGGACACGAGAAGTATGTTCTGCACTTTGAAGGGCATCAGGTTCTCGAAGCCTTCAAAGCGCTCTTCCGCGTCCAGGATGGGCTCGGCGATGCGGCGGAGGGACATGGGGGTATTCTAGCCGGAGTTTGCAGGAGCAGCAGAAAGCCCCGTTACTACACGAGGTTTCCGGACACGAAAACGGGCTACGCAATAAGACTGAGTATATTCTTGGTTGAGGAGCGCCCTTCTCGAACTCGTGCCTTCGCTGGCCCGCGCGAGCCAAGAAGGGCGCCACCTCCGTTCTTGCCGATCCAAACAACAGGAACGGGAATCAGTACCAGGTTGACGTCTCTCTTCCGCCGCGCTCAGGCAAGGTCGTAGCGGTCAAGGTTCATCACTTTGGTCCACGCAGCCACGAAGTCCTTCACGAACGCCTTCTTCGAGTCGTCACATGCGTAGACTTCCGCAATTGCCCGCAGCTGCGAGTTCGAGCCGAAGACAAGGTCGACGCGGGTGCCAGTCCACTTGATCTTGCCCGTGGCGCGATCGCGCCCCTCATACACACCTTCGGATGTCGAGGAAGGCTCCCACTTCGTATTCATATCGAGCAAGTTGACGAAGAAATCATTCGTCAGCGTCTCGGGCTGGCTGGTGAAGACGCCGTGTTTGGAATGCCCGAAGTTTGCATTCAGGACGCGCATGCCGCCGATGAGTACTGTCATCTCGGGGGCAGTCAGTGTCAGCAACTGCGCCCGATCCACCAGCAGTTCTTCCGCCGGCATTGGGTGTCCGTTCCGGAGGTAGTTGCGGAACCCGTCGGCGGCCGGCTCCATTACGGCAAATGAGTGCACGTCGGTCTGCTTCTGCGAAGCATCCGTGCGCCCCGGCAAGAAGGGCATATTCACTTTGTGCCCGGCCCTTTTCGCAGCTTCCTCGACGGCTGCGCAGCCGCCCAGAACGACTAGGTCAGCAAGCGTAACCTTCTTCGCTTTGCTTCCGTTGGACTTGTTCCCGTTGGAGCCGGAGCTGTTGAACTCCTTTTGGATCGCCTCCAGCTTCTTGAGAACCTTCGCCAGTTCGGCCGGCTGGTTCACTTCCCAATCCTTTTGTGGCGCGAGGCGAATACGCGCCCCGTTCGCTCCACCGCGCTTGTCGGAGCCGCGGAACGACGCTGCCGAGGCCCAGGCAGTCGTGACCAGTTGGGAAATGGACAGTCCGGATTTGAGGATCTTCGCTTTCAGAGCAGCAATGTCCTTCTCCCCGATCAATTTATGATCCACGGCGGGAACAGGGTCTTGCCACAGCTGGGGTTGCTTGGGAACGAGCGGGCCAAGGTATCGCGAGATCGGGCCCATGTCGCGATGCGTCAGCTTGAACCACGCCCGCGCAAACGCGTCTGCGAACTGATCCGGATGCTCGTAGAAGCGCCGTGAAATCTTTTCGTAAGCCGGGTCGAACCGCAAGGAGAGATCAGTGGTTAGCATGGATGGCGCGAGACGCTTTGACGGATCGTGCGCATCCGGCACCGTGGCGGCGCCTGCGTTGTTCTTCGGTTTCCACTGGTTCGCACCGGCCGGGCTCTTGGTGAGTTCCCATTCGTAGCCGAACAGGTTGGCGAAGAAGTTGTTGCTCCACTTGGTAGGCGTCGTGGTCCAAATTACTTCCAGGCCGCTACCGATCGTGTCATCGCCTTTGCCCGTGCCAAATTTGCAATTCCAGCCGAGGCCCTGCTCTTCGATGCCGGCAGCCTCGGGTTCGGGGCCGACATACTTGTTCGGATCGGCAGCGCCGTGGGTTTTGCCGAACGTGTGGCCGCCAGCAATGAGCGCGACCGTTTCTTCGTCGTTCATCGCCATGCGGGCGAAAGTCTCCCGGATATCCCGTGCCGCGGCCAGCGGATCCGGCTTGCCATTCGGCCCTTCCGGATTCACGTAGATCAGCCCCATTTGCACGGCAGCGAGCGGATTCGCAAGATCACGGTCGCCGCTGTAGCGCTCGTCCGCCAGCCACTTGCCTTCCGGTCCCCAGAAAATGTCCTCTTCGGGCTCCCAGACGTCCTCGCGCCCGCCGCCAAAACCAAACGTCTTAAAGCCCATCGATTCCAGGGCGACGTTGCCGGCGAGAATCATGAGGTCGGCCCACGAGATTTTCCGCCCATATTTCTGCTTGATCGGCCATAGCAGGCGGCGCGCTTTGTCGAGGTTCACGTTGTCCGGCCAGCTGTTGAGCGGCGCAAAGCGCTGCTGCCCGGCTCCGGCCCCGCCGCGGCCGTCTCCGATGCGGTACGTGCCGGCGCTGTGCCACGCCATCCGAATGAACAGCGGCCCATAGTGTCCAAAGTCGGCCGGCCACCAATCCTGCGAGTCCGTCATCAAGGCATGCAGGTCCTTGATCACGGCCTTCAGGTCGAGGCTCTTGAATTCTTCCGCGTAATTGAACTTCTTGTCCATCGGATCGGACAAGGGAGAGTGCTGGTGCAGGATTTTCAGGTTCAGCTGATTCGGCCACCAGTCACGGTTCGTGGCTGTGGGGGTTCCGCCCGCGAACGGGCACTTGGCTTCGGTTGGCACGTTTTGCTCTGACTTGGCGAGTTCTTTTTCCATGAGTTCATTCTCCTTACGTCAATTAAGACTGTGCTGAAATACAAAAACAGTTTCGGCTTACCGGTTCGGGCAAATCACCGGCGGCGCGCTTGGCTGACGCGCACCATTCATCTGGTATCCACGCGCCTCGACACTTGACCGGAAGCGCGCCGCGGGGCGCATTTCGTGCAGAGTCCCCGGAAAATCAGTTCGCATTCGCGAAGGATCCGCTTACCGAGAGAGCGCGAGGCAGGCCTGGGCACGTCGTACCACTCAATGTCCTCAACCTTGCCGCAGCGATCGCAGAGGAAATGGTGATGCCGCATGCCTTTCGCATCGAATCGCGCGGCGCGGCCCTCGACGGCCACTTCCCGCACCAAACCCACGCGCACCAAGTCCCGCAGATTGTTATAAGTCGTGGCCCTTGAAGAGCGAGGATCCACGCGATTCACGGCTTCGAAGATTTCCGCAGCCGTGGGATGCCGGTTGTGTTCCATCAAGAACGCCATCACGGCGTAGCGCTGCGGAGTGCACCGCAACCCGCTGCCCTCCAAGGATAGTTTAATCGCCTCGGCGTCCATGAAATATTTAGATTATATCTAATATGACATTTTGTCAGAACCTCTGCGTTTGCTGCTGTGGGCAGAAAACTGGCGGATGCCGTATTGAGTATGCTCATCGAGTGGCCGCCCTATGAGCCTTCCCACGCCGAACGGTCCCATGAAAAAGCGCGAGAGGAATCGCTTCCTCCCGCGCTTGTCTGAAAACACAAATCTAACTACGAGTTCAACTACACCAGTCCCTGATCCAGCATCGAGTTCGCGACCTTCAGGAAGCCCGCGATATTGGCGCCGTTCACCAGGTTGCCCGGCGTGCCGTACTGCTCGGCCGTTTCGAAGCAATTCTTGTGGATGGCGATCATGATCTTGTGCAAACGATCATCGACTTCTTCGCGTGTCCACGACAGGCGCATGCTGTTCTGCGACATTTCCAGTCCAGACGTGGCAACGCCGCCAGCATTGGCAGCCTTGGCCGGTCCGTAGAGGACTTTGGCTTCGAGGAACAGCTTGGTGGCGTCGAGGGTGCTCGGCATGTTGGCGCCTTCGCTGACAACCTTGCAGCCGTTCTTGATGAGATTGGTCGCGTCTTTTGCGTTGATCTCATTCTGAGTGGCGCTTGGGAAGGCGCAATCGGCCTTGATCGCCCACAGCCAGTTGTGGTCAAGCTTGCGATCGGCGGCGTGATAAACGGCCTTCTTGTACTTGTCGGCGTACTCCTTGATGCGGCCACGGCGGTTGTTCTTCAGATCCATGATGTAGGCCAGTTTCTCGCGGTCGATGCCGTCAGCGTCGTAGATGGCGCCGTCGGAATCGGATGCGGTAACAGGCTTCGCGCCCAGATCGAGCAGCTTCTCGATCGTGTATTGGGTGACGTTGCCGCTGCCCGAAACCAGACACACTTTGCCTTTCAGGTTATCTTTGCGGGTCTTCAGCATTTCCTCGGCGAAGTACACGCAGCCATAGCCAGTGGCCTCAGGACGAATCAGCGAGCCGCCCCAAGCCAGGCCCTTGCCGGTGAGAACGCCGCTGAATTCATTCCGCAGCCGTTTGTATTGTCCGAACAGGAATCCGATTTCGCGTCCGCCCACGCCGATGTCGCCGGCGGGAATGTCCGTGTCAGGGCCGATGTGACGCTGCAGTTCGGTCATGAAGCTCTGGCAGAAGCGCATCACTTCGTTGTCGCTCTTGCCTTTGGGATCGAAATCGCTTCCGCCCTTGCCGCCACCCATGGGGAGCGTGGTGAGCGAATTTTTGAAGACTTGTTCGAACGCCAGGAATTTCAGAATGCCGAGGTTCACCGAGGGATGGAGTCGCAGTCCGCCCTTGTAGGGGCCGATGGCGCTGTTCATCTCAATGCGGAAGCCGCGGTTGACTTGCACTTTGCCCCTGTCGTCAAACCAGGGTACGCGGAACATCAGGACGCGTTCGGGCTCCGTAATACGTTCAAGAATCTTGGCTTCCTGATACTCCGGGTGGCGCTCCAACACGGGCCTCAAGGACTCGAACACTTCCATGACGGCTTGGTGGAATTCCGGTTCGGCTGGGTTCTTGGCTTTTACTAGGTTAAGAATCTGATTAGCGTAGTCCGCCGCAGCACTTACCTTAGGCGGTTCCATAACAGTCATAGGCTTGCCTCCGAATTTTTAAACGTAGGAATTTTCAAGAAACAGGACGCCGCATGATTTGCGGCTGTTCCAATTGGACGCCTGGAGGGGAGGCTCCGCCGTGACTTGCATCACCTGGTTTCGTGACAATTGAACGCAAGGCTCCAGCTCCAGGCGCAGGATACGGTACTGAGGACGTGGAAACCCCGTCAAACGAGTTCGTTAGCACGATTCTAAGGCTACTTCCTGTAGACCGGTTTTACAATCGTAACCTTGGCGGTAACCTGCTGGCCCTTTTCCATGCCGCCCACAATGACCATGCCGCGTCGGGTAATCAGCAGGCCGCGATGGTCCATGGTGGGCTCGGGAGTGTTGTCGTTGACGGTCTCCCAAGCGCGGGTGCGTGCGTTAAACGCGAAGGTTACGGGGGAAGGTTCGGCAGGCTGACCGTTATAGCCTATCCCGTTGTAGTTGTAGGGGGTATCGCTTCCGCCGGAGAAATAGACTCTGGTCGCTTTCTTGTCCGCTGAATCTCCACCCGCCGCGATGCGGTAGCGGGCGTTGCCGGGATGGGCGGGGAGTTGCGTCCAGCGAATCTTGGTGACGTCAGCCTTCTTCGAAATGGGCAACCTGCCCATCCAACATTCGCTGGAGGCGACGTACTTGGGATTGGGGCCGTTCGGGTTCGGATAGGCGCCGTCCACGTAAACGATAGTGTCGCCGATGATGGTCCCGGCATGGCCGAACACGGGTGTGCCGGGAATCGGTGTGCCTTGCATCCAGACATCTTTGTCGGTGTCATAGATCTGGACGTTGCGAACGGCGGCGCCTTTTGACGTTGACCATCCACCAATCAGGAAAATGTAACGGTCGCGATAGAGGCCGACGACGGCGTCATCGACGGGCTCGGGTATGTCCTTGCCGCGGTAATAGCGATTCTCAACCGGAACAAAAACGTTCAGGTCCGACACGGTGGTTTCGCCACCCTGGGAGTCGACGACGTAGCCTCCGAAAATGAAGACCTGATCGTGAAGGGCGACCGCCGACGCCGCCAGTCGCCCAGCCACTCCCGGCACGGGACGTTTTTCCTCCCACTTGCCGGTACTTGGGTCCATTTCGTAGGCGCTGGTAGTGATGGCATCCCATGTCTTCTTCGAGCCGATGCCCATGAAGGAAAAAATCCTGGCTCCGCCCTCGTCATGCGAAATGGCAACCGCATTGTTCGAGACCGGCGCCGGCAGTGGGCTGAGCTTGGGTTCCTCGGCGGCGTGAAGGCGAGCGATTAAGAAAAGATAGAGCAACGCGGGGAGTAGTTTGGCCGACGCTGAATTCATCGCTGAAATGATAGCAGCGAAAGGAAGGTCTCAGGTGCCAGGTCTTAAGGTCTTAGGAAAAACAGCCCTGTCACATGGGCTTACTCCACGAACCCCTGACGCACGGCGTGGATGAAATCGGTATAAGCCGGTGACAGGCCGGAAGCCCGCATCTGCAAGGCGATCTGCCCGCGATGATAGGCCGAGTGAAAAAGCACGTGCATCAATATATCTTCCACGCGGCTTCGCCAGGGTTCGCCCTTGCTGTTGCGGTATTCGACTTGGTCGTCGAGCGATCCGGGGGCGAACGGGTTTGCCACCCGCGCCAGGTAAGTTTGCCACGCCAACGACATCTCGTCGGCCAACTCCGCGCAATCGTCAATGGTTGAACCGGGCCACACCGGCAGGCTCTGGGGTTGCTTCAGGATGCGTTCGAGCCAGAGCTTCTGCGCCGAAAGAACGTGAGCCAGACGGCCAACGGTGTCCGCGGGGAGAGAACTAGCGGCACGCATGGCGGTGAGACATTCGCGATTTGCCCAGTCGTCGTAAGTAAACATCCGAAGAAAATCTTTGGCATGCATGGAATTCTCCTCGACGAAAGCCAGAGCAGCAGGCGCATTGCGGCTGGCTCTGCAAAGACGATACGATGACAGAAGCTACGATGACAAACGCTGCGCTAACGAACGTGGCCCGGGTGATTGCCGCTTTACTCTGCTTCTGCTGCCTGTCTGCGCCAGCCCAGGATCAGATTCAGACGCAAGCCCAAACCCGGCAGCAACTGTTGCAAGACATAGAGTCCGGCAAGTTCCGCGATGCGATCCTGCTTGGTGAACAAGCGGTTTCACGGTGGCCACGCGATGCGCAATTCCGTCACTATCTGGGCCTGGCCTACTTCGAGACTGGCGATCTCAAGCAAGCGCAGGAGCAGCTCACGCGCGCACGAGAGCTGAACCCGGAAGATCCCGCGATGCATTATGACCTGGCCTTGGTGTTCTTGAGCCAGCAGAATTATGTGGAAGGGGCGGGAGAGCTGGAAGCGTCAATCAAGCTCGATCCCTCGAACGCGCTTGCGCATATGCTGCTGGGGCGAGCGTATTTGAATTCGAATCGCAGCCTGCAGGGGATCGAGGAGTTTAAGACCACTCTAAAGCTCGACCCGGCGATCAAGCTCGGACACTACCATTTGGGGTTCGCCTACTTCAGCCTGGGGCGCAACGACGAAGCCATCAGCGAATATAAGGAGGAGTTGCGCCAGTCGGGGGAGAGTCCTGTAGTGGTCGAGGCTTTGGGGCACGCGTTGCTCGCGAGCGGAAAATATCCGGCGGCGGTGACCTATCTGCGGCGCGGCACCGAACTGAACCCGCCCAATCCCGACGTCTGGTACGACCTGGGCAAAGCTCTGGCGCTCGCCGAGCAGTGGGCTCAGGCTGAGCCTGCGTTGCGGAAGGCGGCCGAACTGAAGCCGAAAGATCCGGGCCCACACTATCAACTGGCGCGCGTCCTGGAAAAACTTGGCAAGGCCGACGAAGCCCGGCAGGAACGAGAGCGCTTCGCGGAACTCAAGAAGGCACAGCCGGCCACGGCGGGAATGGCCACCGGACGCGATCAGTGAGAACGATTCAGCGCATGAGAAAACTGCAGGTTGCGGTCGCGGCGGCCTTCCCGCTAGCAGCCCTGTCGATGGCAATGGTAACGACCGGCGGTTTGATTTCCTGGGGAGCGGCGCAGACGGCGCCGAAACACCCTGCAGCGGCAGGCAAGAGTCCAGCGTCGAAACCTGTTCGTTCTGCGCCCAAACCGGGCGCCAAGACACCCGCAACCAATCCACCGTTGTTCGTTGACGTCACGCACGCCGCCGGCATCGACTTTCACCTGAACTGCGGCAGCAAGGAAAAACTCTATATCGTTGAAACCCAGTGCGGTGGCGCCGCCGCGTTCGACTACGACAACGACGGCTGGATGGACATCCTGCTTGTTGATGGCTCGTCGATCGAGGACTACAAGGCCGGCAAGTGCCATCCGCCACGCCTCTATCATAATAATCATGACGGCACGTTTACCGACGTGTCAGCGAAGTCCGGCCTGAATTTCTGTGGCTGGGGATACGGCGTGGCCATCGGTGACTACGACAATGACGGCTGGGAAGACGTCTACATCACCGGCTACCACGGTTCGGCGCTTTACCACAACAATCACGATGGCACCTTCACCGACGTTACCGCGAAAGCCGGCGTCGCCAACCCCAGTGAGTGGGGAACCAGCGCGGCCTTTGGCGATTACGACAATGATGGCTATCTCGACCTGGTCGTCGCCGATTACGTCGATGTGGACATGAACAATCTTCCGCCTTTCGGCGTGGGTCCCTTCTGCCAGTACCGCGGCATCCCGGTGAATTGCGGCCCGCGCGGACTCAAGGGAGCGCGTGATCGCCTCTACCACAACAACGGGGACGGCACTTTTACCGACGTCACGGAGAAGCTCAACATCGATCCCGACCGCTACTACGGCCTCGGCGTGCTTTGGCTTGATTACGACAAAGACGGCTGCCTCGATTTTTATGTCGCCGACGACTCTTCGCCCAGCCTGCTCTATCACAACGACTGCAAGGGTGGCTTCACCGAAGTCGGCGCCGAGGCCGGTGTGGCCTACAGTTCCGACGGACACGAACAGGCCGGCATGGGCATTGACTCCGCCGACTATGATCGCGACGGCTGGCCCGACATCGTGAAAACCAATTTCTCCGACGACACCAAGAACCTCTACCATAACGACCACAACGGTGAGTTCACCGACATGGCTGGTGCGGCGGGCATCGCCGCCATTGGCTACCCGTACCTCGGCTTTGGCGTGAAATTTTTCGACTTCGATAACGATGGCTGGCCCGACATTTTCATGGCCAACGGCCACGTAGACGCGCAGGTCGAAGGGCAATCCTTCGGCGTAGGTTACGCCGAGCGGCCGTTTCTATTTCACAATCTTGGGTTTCAAGGAAAGATCGGAAAGTTCGAAGAGATCGGCGAGAAGTCCGGCCCGGCTCTTGCCAAAAAATATATTGGCCGCGCCGCCCTGACCGCCGACTTCTGGAATCGCGGCCGCCAGGATCTCCTCTTCACCAATATGGATGGCTCCCCTGTCTTGCTGCGCAACGAAGTTCCTTCACACGGGCACTGGCTGCGAATCAAGACCATCGGCAGCAAATCGAACCGCGATGGCTTCGGCGCGAAAGTCGAGATTACGGCTGAGGGCTCAACCCGCTATGCGGAAGTGCGCGCCGGAAGCAGCTTTGAAAGTTCGAACGATCCGCGCCTCCATTTCGGCTTGGGTACGGCGACCAAAGTCGATGCCGTTGTCATTCGCTGGCCGAGCGGTCAGGTCGACAAACTTGGGCCGGAGTCGGCGGATCAGGAACTCGTCGTCCGCGAGGGTAGCGGGGTCATTGAGAGGAAACCATCGAAAGAAACCGCTGGAAAACGGTGAATCTACGGAATTCAGTAGGTTATCGCATTTTGATCTTCCGTTACTCATAGATATAGCCCATACCCACAAGCCGTAAGTATCTGAAAAATCAGGTCATCATCGTTTGGAGCGAGAAGTGCCATTCTACCCCGAAAGCACTATTTGTTGCTGTGCTCGATGAAGGCAAGTTGTTTTCCGATCATTTTTGTAGGTTACGTCAACAGAATCAGTAAGATAGCTAGAAATGCAGTGGTTCGGAGACGCATAACTTAGCGCTTCATCAAGGTTCGCAGGATAGAGTTCGCAATCAGAATTTTCGTGCATTCGTGCAAACGACAACAATCACGCTCCATAGTCTCCAGGGGGTAGGTAAATGAAGAGATTGCAGTTTTGCCTCGTAGTGTTTGCCGTGCTGGCTCTGACCTTCAGCGCATTCGCGCAGATGCAGAACGGCCAGTTCACCGGCACCATCACCGATCAAACCGGCGCCGCGATTGCGAATGCCAAGGTTACGATCAGTAATCCGGCAACCAACCTTTCGACTTCGGTCACCAGCAACTCCAGCGGCAACTACACCGCCAGAGAGCTGCCGCCCGGCACTTACAAGCTGACGGTCGAAGCCTCCGGCTTCAAGACCGCATCCGACACGAACGTCGTGCTCGGCGCAGGTGTCATCGCACACGTGGACTTCAAGCTGCAAATCGGCAAGGCGACGGAAGTAGTCGAAGTGACCGGCGCTGCCGTCTCTGTCCAGACCGACGATGCCAAGCTGTATTCGACGGTCGGTGCCACCGTGATCGAGAATACGGTGCTGAGCGGCCGCGACATCTTCGACCTGATGCAGATGACCGCGGGCGCTGTGAACGTGGCCGGCACGGACTTTGAAAACGGCCACAATACTGTGGTCAACGGCGTGCGTGAAGACTTCAACGGCTTCCTGATCAACGGCGTATCGAACAAAGGATTGAGCGGCGGTGAAGAGAGCACGCCAATCAACGATACGGTCGAGGAATTCCAGCAACTGGGGCTGAACATGTCGGCGCAATACGGCAACAGCGCCGGCAGCACCGTCAACCTGGTGACCAAGTCTGGCACCAACGCGTTGCATGGCAGCATATTTGAATACCTGCGCAACGAAGACGCCGATGCCAACGACTTTTTCTTGAATGCGGTCCCCGCGCCGCGGAATCCCTATCGCTGGAACCAGTTCGGCGGTACCATCGGCGGACCGATTATCAAAGACAAACTGTTCTTCTTCCTGGCCTACGAGAAAAGCGACTTCAAGACCTCGACCGCTTCCTCGATTACCCAGGAATCGCCCGCTTGGCGAGCCGCAGTCGCTGCCGCTGACAGCAATACCGGCGTGAACTCGGTGGCCAATCTGCTCTACACGAACTATCCTGCGAAGCTGGCAGGCACTCAGTTGTTCACACTCGACCAATACATCAACCCGAATGTTTCAGGGGGAGGCACCTCCGGGTTCTCCAGCTACGCCGATTATCTCTGTCCGGATAGCTATGTAACCCTGGGCGGCACGCAGGCGCAGGCAAATGCCCTCGCGGCCAGGATGCAGTCCATCCTCGGCGTCGTCCCGGCAGTGGACAACCTTACGCATCTATCCGATCCTCTTTCGGGGCATACGACGTGCAGCACTCCGATGAACGCGCAAGCAGGCACGGTGGGACGCGACTCCGTTACGGGAGTCTCCAACCTGGATTTCGAGGATACGAGCGCCGCGACTAACGGTGCGCGGGCCGCCGGCAACTTCTTCAATGGCAGGCGGATGTCTGGACGCCTCGACTACAACTGGAATACCAACAACCGCCTGGCGGGCAACTTCCAGTGGCAGCGGAACTCGGACGAATTCGGGCCTTGCAGCCCCGCCTGCGCCCGTGGTTTCTCCAACCCGCAGATCATCCGTTCTCCCAATGCACAGTTCAGCTTCATCCACACCTTCAGCCCGACCATCCTGAACGAATTCAAGGCCGGTTACGTGCAGAACGTAAACCTGATTGGCACCAACGCTCCGGGTGTGCCGCAGATGACCTTTGACGATGGGTCGCTCAACTTCGGCTCCTACAACGGCTACCCACAATACTTCCGGGAGAACATCTACAGTTACTCCGACATGGTGTCCATAAACCATGGCAACCACAACATGAAGATTGGTGCGGATTTCCGGCGCAATATCGAGAACAGCCAGTTCAGCGTGGCGCGCGGGTCCTACTACTTCTCCGATCCGATCTTCTTCGCGGCCGACGCTCCGTACGGGGTAGCCGCCGGCGTCAATCCAGAAATCTGCGCGCCACCGTGCTCGCAATCGACCATACAGGCGTTGGTGGCGACTGGCGTTCCTCCGAGCGGGCAACTGGCAGGCAACGTCCGGCACTGGCGCAACCTGGAGGTGGGAGCCTATTTCCAGGATGACTGGAAAGCCACCAAGCGCCTGACCCTGCAACTCGGCCTTCGTTGGGACTTGTACGTCCGTCACAACGAAGAGGCGAACACCGCGACCACCTTCATCCTGGGCCCCGGAAGCAACACGATCCAGGGGCTGATCAATGCCAACGTTCCGGCTGGGACCATGGGAACGATCGGAGGCGTCAACTACGACTGTGAGACGAATCCGGCGGCTGCGGGCATGGCACAAGTGGCGGGCGTCTGCGGACCGGGTGGTTTTGCCGCGTCGTCCTCACTGGGCAAGGGTCGTCATAAGGACTTTGGTCCACGGGTAGGCTTTGCCTGGGATGTGTTCGGCGATGGCAAGACCTCGCTGCGCGGCGGTTTCGGCATCTCGTATGAGGGCACGCTTTATAACCCCATGTCGAACTCGCGCTGGAACCTGCCGTACTATTCCTTCAACAACGTCAGTGACTTCCTGAGCAACGGCGGAGGTTTGGACTCAGTGATTTACGGTCCGTCGAGTTGCGCAGAAGGAGGGTCTTACCCGAACAATTGCTACTCCACCGGCGGAGCTCAGTTCGGCTCGGGCGGCGTTGCTCCAGCCTACACCGGAGCAGCCTCGAACCCCGGACAGGGCACGGGAGCGCAGGCTGCCGGCAATATCAACGGCTGGAATGGGGCCGCTCCCAACCTCGCGGAGTTGACGGGAATCGTCTTCCCGCAAGGCGTGGATGACCCTTACGTGTACAACTACTACTTCGGATTCCAGCGTGAAATTATGCCCAAGACCGTGCTGGAAGTTAACTTTGTGGGCACCACTGGCCACAAGCTGTTCCGGGCTGAGAACATCAACCGGCTGCCCGGCACACTGTTGCCGGCCGGCTCGTCCTTTGTCAACAACGTCGGCGAGACGCTGGTGGGATCGGCATACAGCGGGCCGGGCGTATACAGCCGTCCCAATCCTAACTACGGCACCATGCGCGTCTGGGAGAATGTGGTCAACTCCAGCTACAGTTCCCTGCAGGCAGGGGTGAAGCGCCAGATGAGCCATGGATTGCTGGTGAACGTGAACTACACCTGGAGCCACTCCATTGACAATGGCTCAACCTGGCACAGCGGCGCCACGACCTCGAACGGAGCTTCTGGCGGCGATGGCTACACTACCGATCCGACGAACCCCGAGTTCGACCGGGGCAACTCGGTTTACGACATCCGGCAACGCCTGGTTATCAATCACGTGTGGCAGTTGCCTGGCTACAACATGACGGGCCCCGCCGGATTAATTGCGGGTGGCTGGTCTCTGAGCGGGATCTGGTCAATCCAGAGTGGCGCACACTGGCAGCCCTACAACGCCCGTGGCGCGAATCTGCGAGAAATCAACGGTGTTGATGGCCCTGGTGTTGACCACTGCGACGCCGCAGCTGTGAACAGCGGAAACTGTGAAAATCTGGGTGGCGACTACCTGCTGACTCGTGGCAGGAACGAACGTCCGGACAGCAGCGTTCCCCACTTCGGCGATTTCAACCACAGTACCTGGGCGAATGGTTGGGCCGGTGGCGGCCAGACCAATCTCCCGGTTCTTTCCGCGCCCTGCCTTGGCTGTCTCGGCAACATGGGACGCAACCAGTTTGTCGGCCCGAATTTCTGGTCGGCGGACATGACGCTGTCGAAGGGCTTTAAGCTGACCGAGCGCTTCACGCTGAAGTTCGACGCGGCGGCATTTAACGTGTTCAACCGCACCAACTTCCTGCTGGCGACCACTGGCGGCCACGGGCACAACGAGATACACGATAGCATTTTCGGCCAAGCGGGCGGCACTACCATCAACGGTGGCGGACCGCGCGTAATGCAGTTCGGACTGAAGCTCAGCTTCTAGCCGCACTTGCTTTTCCGGGGCCTGTTCTCCTAAGGAGAACAGGCCCCTTTTTCTCTTTACTTCCTGCGGTGAAAGCCATGATCCGCCGCTTCTTTTCTTCTCCAGCGCTTCTGCTCCTTTTCCTGATGTTCCTTTCGTGTGAACTCCCCGCTCAATTACAGCTACTTGGTAACATCGCCGGTCGAATCCTGGTTGCAGGCGGAGATGTCCCACCGCACCAAGTCCTGGTGGAATTGCGCCTGCGCGGGGCGACCGTGAACAGCGTGTACGCCGACATGCGAGGGCAGTTTAGCTTCGGCGCCTTGCAACCCAATCCGTACCACATCGTCATCGAAGACGACGCCTACTACCCGGTGGACGTCGAGGCGGTTGTCAACCCGGAGATCCCGACCACCATGGTGCAGATCCGGTTACTCCCGCGCGAAGAAACAAAGAAAGATGACCCGGTGGGTGCGAGGGCATCCGGCACGAACCCCAATCTGGTCAATCCGGCAGACTACAACAAGCGCTTTCCGAAGAAGGCGGTGAAAGAGTACGAACGCGGGCGTGAATGCCGAGCACAAAGGGGAACGGGACGAAGCCATCGCGCACTATGAAGGCGCGTTGAAAATCGCTCCCGACTACTACCCGGCGCACAACAATCTTGGGTCGTTGTATCTGGGCAAGTCGGATTTCAAGTCGGCGGAGGCTCAGTTCCGCGAATCGGTGCGCCTCGACGAAAATGAGGCGCAGGCTTATTTCAACCTGGGCAACGTGCTCATGCTGACCGGGCGTTATAGCGAGTCCGAGGCCGCTTTGGAGGCCGGCTTACAACGCAGCCCGAATTCTGCTTTTGCGCGTTTCCTCCAGGGATGACTGTTGGCACGAACCGGCAAGTTCGACGCAGGCGGAAAAAAGCGTCTGCGGAGGCTTTGCAACTCGACCCGACTATGTCACAAGCGCATCTGCAACTGGTGAATCTCTACCTGCAGGAGAAGCGCAAGGAAGACGCGGTTCATCAGCTCCAGGATTTCTTGAAGGCTTTCCCCAACGCTCCCACTGCGCCCAAAGCCAGGGAAGTGTTGAACAAACTGCAAGGTCAAGAGGGCGTGCGCAAGCGGTAGACGAGTCCCGCCGATTCACTTGGGAACTATGCCGCAGAACTTTGCTTCCAGATGGCAAGCGATGGCGTACTCGGCACGCGCCTGGCTGATTTTCCCGATTTTCTGATAAGCGTATGCCAGGTTGAGGTGCCCCTCTGCCAGCTTCGGGTCGAGTTCAATAACCCGCTGATGCTCGCGAAGGGCTTTCGAGATTCGATTGGTTTGGCTATAGCAGATTCCCAAAAAATTATGGATGTGAGCGTCTTCCAAACCGAGTGCGATTGCCTTCTCCAGATGAGTCGCGGCGGCGGCATAGTCCTTCTGCCGAAATAACGCCAGACCCAGCTGCAGCTGTCCCGGCGAAAAATTGGGTTGGATGGCAATGGCCTTCTGGTAGAAAGACAGCGCCGCTGCCAGATCGCTCGCCTCATCGAGCAACCCCTGCTGGTACCAGGCCCGGTAGTTCTGCGGATTGCTTTGCACAGCTTTGGCGAGCCAGGTTTTCGCGTCGTCCACGCGGCCGAGCTTCGCCAGAGCCCGCGCCAGGCCTGTCATGGCGTTGTCGAAGTTCGGATTTAACACCAGGCAGCGTTGCAGCTGATCGGCAGCGCGTTCCCAGTTCTGGCGCCGCAAGGCCGACTCGCCCAGCAGATAAGGAATTACGTAGATGTCCGGATCCTTTTGCTGAAGCTCGGTGAGAAGAGCCTCCGCCTGATCGTCTTCCTTGCGCTGAAAAAGGTCCTCGGTCTTGAGAATGGAATTGAACTCCCACAATTTGTCCTTGGGATCGGGGAGCCCTTGCTTGAGCGCCTCGGCGGATACTGCGGCGCGAAATCCGAAGTAGCCGAGAGCCCGTAATTTTCCCTGCGCGTCGGGACTCAGATTCCCCGCGCCTGCCTCCTGATGGGTAAAGGGATTGTGAGCCAGAATCGCTTGCATCTTTTCCTGCAGCACGGCGACCGTAGCGGGTTGCTGGGTAGCAATGTTCAGCGTTTCTCCCGGATCGGTTTCAAGATCGTACAGCTCCGGCTTGGGCGCCTCGATAAAGTGAAAGCGCCCACTCTCGATCGCGTGCAGCGGACTCCAGCCGAAAGAACTGAAGGGATAGAAAGTCTCACTGTAGGCCGGATCTTTCGGCGGCTGGCCAGCTCCGAATAACGCATGCGACTGAAACTGCGCGTGAATCGCATCCGTCGAGTCCTTCAGCTCGGCCAGTTGCAGAAGCGTCGGAGCCACGGCCACGGTCTCCACGGGCTCGGGACGGCGCGTAGCCGGAATGCCGCTTCCGGCGGGCGCTTTCACGATCAGCGGTATGCGCACGGTGGCGTTGTAGAGGTAGAAGCCGTGCTCGTCCTCGCCGTGTTCACCAAGAGATTCGCCGTGATCGCTGAGGGCGACGATCAACGACGAATCATACAGGTGGTTCTGCCTGAGCCATGCCATCAGAGTGCCGAGTTCATGATCGGCGTAGGCAATCTCGCCATCGTAGAGATGGCTGCTGTACTCGGAGCGGAAGGGCTCCGGAGGATCGTAGGGGCTGTGCGGGTCGTAAAGGTGCAGCCAGAGAAAAAACGGACGTCGCGGAGTTTTCTTCAACCAGGCGATGGCGTGCGCCACGCTCTCCCCGGCGCGACGGTCCACCAGGCCGATATCCTTCTGCTCGAAGGTTTGCGCAGAAAATGCATCGTCGTAGAAGTCAAAGCCGCGCGCCAATCCCCAGCTCCGGTCGAGCACGAAGGCGCTGACCACGGCGCCGGTGGCGTAGCCCGCCTTCTTGAATGCTTGGGCGACGGTTCGAAATTGCGGTGCGAGCGGCTGGGCGGTGAAATCCTGCACCCCGTTTTGAAAAGGATAAGTGCCCGTCATTATCACCGCATGGGAAGGCCAGGTCAGCGGAACCTGCGCGATCGCCCGCTCAAACACGACTCCGTCGTGAGCCAGCGCATCGAGGGTTGGAGTCTTGACGGTCTGCGCTCCATAAACTCCCACGTGATCGGCGCGCAGGGTATCGATAGTGATCAATATGACGCTGGGTTTCGTGACGTTAGATCGAGGAACACTACGCCGCGGCTGCGGTTTCTCCGGCGCGGTTTTGGCCGGAGCGGCCTGCGCAAACGCCGAAACTCCGGCTGACATAGCGATCAGGACTGCTAACGAAAAAGTGCAGAAGAAAGTTGAGAAGCGTCCGAACATGCGTCTAGTGCGGCGCCGGCTGCTGCTGCGCGCGCCGCGTCTCCTCGTCTGCTTCCGTCGTGAGTCCCTTGGCGGCCAGCGCCTTGGCTAACGTCTGGTGCATGATGGGCTCTTGCGGCGCCAACTCCACGGCGCGGCGCAACTCCGCAATGGCATCATCAAGCTTGTTCTGATACAGCAGGGTCTCACCCAGAGCGCGATGTCCACGCGCCAATTCAGGATTGATGGTTACTGATTGCCGGAACGCCGCCGCCGCCGGCTCCAGTTGCTCCTTCTGGATGTACGCCACTCCCAGATTGTAGGCGGCTTCGAAATTGGTGGCGTCGAGTTGCAAAGCCCGTTGCAGAGTCGCTATCGCGGCATCAATCTGTCCGGCATGGGCCTGCGCCATGCCGAGATTAAAAACACCAAGGGCATAGTCAGGACTGAGCTGAACCGTTTTCTGCAGTTCGTCCACCGCCTCAGCAAACATCTTGAGGTGGTAGAAATCCAAGCCTTGCAGATAGTGAGCCGGAAGCGAGTTAGGCTCGGTTTTGATGGCACTCTTCAGCTTTTCGATGGATTCCTGATAGCGGCCGTGCTGACTGTCGGCGATAGCATCGGAAATCAGCTCATAGGTGGCGATGCGATCTTTCGGATCCGGCAGATCGCGGCTGCTGATGGCCGGGTCGCTGCCCCCGGAAAACCCGGCGTACCCCAGGGCTTTCAGTCGCTCCATCAGTGCCGGGTCGAGGCCAGTTTTTTCGGCCAGCTCTTTGCCCGCGCTGTAATCGCGGATCATGCCCACGAGCTTGGCGTGCATCTCCTCGGCCACTGCCTTCTTTTCGGAGAACAGATTGTGAACTTCGTCCGGATCCTTGGCCAGATCGTAGAGCTCAGGCCGAGGCGCATCGATGAAGTGATATTTTGTATTCTCCGATCCCCGCAGTTCACTCCAGTTGAAGTGAATCCGCGGCAGGAAGGTTTCTCCATAGAGGACGCGGTCGCGGCTGGCCTGGTCGTCATGATCACCTTCGCCGCGGAGTTGGGGAAGCAGGCTGCGCCCTTGCACCTGCGACGGAACTTCCAGCCCGACAGCGCCCAGTACCGTGGGCATCAGATCCACCAGCGAAACCGGATCGGCAACCGTGCGCGCCGCCGCATTCTCCGGCAATCGAATGATCAGCGGCACATGCATCGTCGCGTTGTAGATAAAGAACCCGTGCGTTTTCTCGCCATGCTCTCCCAGGCTTTCGCCATGGTCGCCGCAGAGCACGATTAGCGTGTTCTGGTAAATCCCTTTCTCTTTCAAGAAGCGGAGAAGCCGCCCGACCTGCTCATCCGCAAAAGCGATTTCGCCATCGTAAGGCTGCGCCGCATACTCGCTGCTGTAAGGTTCCGGCGGATGATAAGGGAAGTGAGGGTCGTAGAGGTGCATCCAGAGGAAAAATTTCTTTTGCGAATTCTTCGCCAGCCAGTCCAGAGTTACATCGGCTACCACATTACCCGGACGCTCCATCTCATCGAGATTCGATTCATCCAGGCGGCTGAAGTCGAAGTGATCGTAATAAAAATCAAATCCCTGGTTCAGTCCAAAGCGCGAATCGAGCACGGCCGAGGCAACCACGGCCCCCGTCTGGTACCCGGCCTGTTTCAGAACCGAGGCCAGCGTCGGCTGCAACGGGCTGAGTTTGTTGCCGCTGAAATCGTGCATGCCGCTCAACATCGGATAAGTTCCCGTGAGCATCGAGGTGTGCGAGGGCAGGGTTACGGGGACGACCGCGAAGGCGCGCTCAAAGCGCACCCCATCCGCCGCCAAGCCGTCAATGTTCGGCGTCTTGATCTGCTGGTAGCCGTAGCAGCCAACATGATCGGCGCGCAGCGTGTCAATCGTTATCAGGACAACATTCAACGCCGGCTTCACAGGCGTTTGCGCCGCCGCCGTCAGCGGAGCGAGGGCCATTAGAACAACAATCCATCGACGAAACAAAGGCGCCATCGGTGAGTTCAGTTTATCGCATGGAGGTGGGCAGCAGAGGCTCAACCCGGCGGAAGTGTGTGATAGGCTGGGCGCTTATGAGACGGCTGGCTATTGTTCTTGGGATCGCGCTGCCCGGGACTCTGCTCGGAACTCTGTTTGGAACTGCCGCCTGGGCTCAGACCTCGCCGTCGAAACACGCCCCTCCCGACGTGTACCTCATAACCATTGATACGCTGCGCGCCGATCATGTTGGCTGCTACGGCTACAAGCAGGTCGAAACGCCCGCACTTGATGCTCTGGCCGCCGAGGGTGTCCGCTTCACCGAGGCCTTTACGCACAGCCCGATCACGAACACCTCGCATATCACGATCCTGACGGGCCTGTTGCCGAGCGTACACGGTGTCACCGACTTCGGCGTCCCGCTCTCGCCGCAACATGCGACCGCGGCGGAATTGCTGAAGAAGCACGGCTACCAGACCGCAGCTTTCATCGGAGCCGTGATTCTCGACAGCAACACGCTCGCTCCCGGCCTCGATCGCGGCTTCGATTTCTACGATAACTTTCCCGCCAAGACTGAGAGCAAAGAACGCTGGGGCCGTGTCGAGCGCCGCGGAATGACAGTCGTCGAGCACGCCGAAGCCTGGTTCGAGAAGCACCGCACCGGGCCGCACTTCGTGTGGGTGCACCTGTACGATCCGCACGATCCCTACGAACCGCCGCCTCCGTTCTCGGAAAAATACAGAAACCATTTATACGACGGCGAAATCGCCTATGCCGATTCCGCGCTGGCCCGCTGGATGGCATTTCTAAAAAAAGCTGGCGTTTACGACAACGCGATGATCGTGGTCACCGGCGATCACGGCGAAGGCTTGGGAGAACACGGAGAAGATACTCACGGCCTGTTTCTCTACGACTCCACGCTGCACGTCCCGCTGATCCTGAAAACGCCGCTGAAGGTGGCAGGAGCCGCTGCTCACGGCACCGTGATTGATGCCCAGGTGCGCACCACCGACATTCTTCCGACCATTCTTGCGGCTACGGGCGTAGCGGCACCGGCGGAACTGAATGGGGAGTCACTGCTTCCCTTGGTCGAAAAAAAGATCGGCGCGCAAGCGCCCTCGGATCGAGCCCTCTTTGGTGAGACCGACTATCCGCTCCGCTGGGGATGGGCTCCTCTGCGAGCGTTGCGTGCCGAGAATGCCAAGCTGATCGAAGCTCCCCGGCCCGAACTCTACGACCTGCAGGCCGATCCGAAGGAGCTGAAGAATCTCTATGCTGCCGACAATGCCAAGCTCCAGAGCATGCAGGCCGAAATCGCGAAGTGGGAGGCGAAGCTCCCGCCGCCGGCAAACTCCGGCAAGCCCGGAGAAGCTTTGCCGGATCCTAAGGATAAAGTCGAAGTGCAGAACCTGCTGCACAACGCCATGCTGGCCGGTGATGACAATCGACCGAACGACGAGCGCCAGTTCCTGGAAAAAGCGCTGCAGATCGACCCCGCGTCGCCGACCGCGCTCCGCCAACTGGGCGAGCTTGAACTGGCTGCTGGCGATTTCGCCAAAGCGGCAGTCCACTTGAAGCACGCTTGCGAGTTGCGTCCCGACGATTCCACCGCTGCTTTCGAATTGGGCCGGGCGCTGGGAAAGTCCGGCGACTGGCCGGGAGCGCGGGATGCACTGGAATCCAGTTTGAAGCTTGCGCCCAGCCAGGTGCCAGCGCGGCTACTGCTGGGCCGCGTTTATCTGCAACTCAAAGACGCGAAGAATGCGGAAGACCAGTTCGAAGCAGCGCTGCTGGTGGAGTCGAACAACAGTGAGGGGCGTCTGGGACTGGCGGAGGCGCAGATTCAGCAGTCCGATTTTGCGGGTGCGTTGCCAGATCTCGAAGCGTTTATCAAATCTGATCCGCGAAATACCGAAGCCCTGCGGTTGCTGGCGCGCGCCTATCGCGGATTGGGCAAAGCGCAAGACGCCAACCGAACCGAGGAGCGAGCCGCAGCGCTGGAGAAGAAGTGAGCAGAAGGTCTTGAAGGGGCGTGGCTTCAGCCACGCCGTTAGAACCCGCTAACACAATCGGCTTCAGCCGCTGGGGTCGCGTCCAGTGGCATCTGTCCTTCTGCTGCAGGCAAGCGCGCCATTTACATTCCTTTCACACATCCGATTTATGCTAGCTTCTCTGTATCCGGAACGCCTCCGGAATGGCGCGAGTTTCCATGGCCCCAAAACAATCGTCACGCGTGAAAAAGCGCTCGACTTCGACGCGCTCCAAAGCAGCGAAGGTTCGCACCCGTCCCACTGAGGCTCCCATTGCAGAATGGGCGGGAGATGAACTGCCGGCGCTGGTCGTGCGCGGCTGCCTGATCGCCCGCGACGCGGTGTTCAACGTCAGGGACTTTCTCGCGGAAGGTTCGCGCCTGGCTTTTCTCGCCATCAAGGATTGCGAAAAAGAACTCGATCAGATCGAGCGCAAGATCGATGAGCAACTGCCTGAAGCGATTACGCGGGTGGGGGAAGCCAAGGCGCGTGAATTGCTGGCGTGCCTGAAGTTCATCACCGACCTCGAACGCATCGGCGACCTCGCCTACAGCGCCGTCATGCAACTGCAATCGCGCCGGGAAAAATTGCCGGCGGCGGACTCCCGCCAGCTCATCGAGATGGCTACTCTGCTTTGCACCATGCTGGAGCAGGTTCATCAGGGCTTCGTCGAGCGTGACGTGGCGCACGCGCAGACCGTTCTGCAGTCCGATCCGGGAGTGGACCGGTTATGCCATTCCTTGTTCCACCGACACCTGGCCGAGCCGAATAGTCCGGCCGGACAAAAGAATTTCGACATCCTTCTCGCCGCTCAGGCGCTGGAACGTATCGGCGATCACGCCAAGAATCTGGCGGAAGAACTTTACAGCCTATCCGAAGGCCGCTCCCTGCGGCACAATGCCAGGAAAATCTCATCGGCCTAGGGTGGTACGTAGCGCCGCCGCTCCGGCGGCTGTCCAGCCCGACATTTCGCCCGCCGCGCCGAGGGCAAGACACGCCTTCGGCTAGCTCGGAGCAGGCTCTCTGGACAGCCGGCAGGATGCCAGCGCTACGGTCGCCGTTCAGCTTTGATAAAGGCCTTTGTTATAATCGGATTTCGTCGCAATCCACCCGTGTGGCGCTATCGTCTAGGGGTTAGGACGGAAGATTCTCAATCTTCAAACCCGGGTTCGATTCCCGGTAGCGCTACCAAAATCCACTGAACAGCTTACCCATTGCGGTTTCAGAGGACTGAGGGCATCGCGAAAGCGATGCCCTGATACGAAGCTCCAACATCGGTTCGAAACACAGTCCCTTGCTGTTCAGCGTTTCGCTTCCGCCGGCGCTTCAACTTGCGCCAGAATTTCAGCCAGCCCCGGATGAGTGAGTTCCTCCACCTCGTAAGTGACCCGCAAGCTGGGTTTGTTGAGCTTGATCACTCGCGCCAGATCAATTGGCGTAGCGATCAAGACCAGGTCGCAGGGCACGCGGTTGATGGTCTCTTCCAGTTCATGCCGTTGCATAACGCTGTAGCCCATAGCGGGGAGCAGATAGTCGAGGTGCGGGTAGCGTTCAAAAGTGCTGCGAATAGAGCCGACCGCAAAAGGCATCGGGCAGACCAGTTCCGCCGCTCCCCAACTGCGCGCAGCCACGACTCCGGCGCCATAGGGCATCTCGCCGTGGGTCAGGGTGGGGCCATCTTCCACCACCAGCACGCGCTTCCCCTTCACCAGTTCAGGAGTAGGCGCGGAAAGCCGGCAGGCGGTCTCAATCACTTTGGCTTTGGGATTATTTAATTGGATATTGCGCCGGACGGTCTCGATGTCCTGCTGTGAGGCAGTATCTACTTTATTGATGACCACCACGTCGGCGCGCCGCAGGTTTACCTCTCCGGGGAAATACAACAATTCGTGCCCGGGGCGGAGCGGGTCGACCACTACGAGTTCCAGGTCGGACTTGTAGAACGAGGTATCGTTATTGCCGCCGTCCCAGAGAATGATGTCGGCTTCCTTCTCGGCCTGGCGCAGGATTTTCTCGTAATCGACGCCGGCATAGACTACGGTTCCCTGCTTGATGTGGGGTTCGTATTCTTCGCGCTCTTCGATGGTGCATTGCTGCAAGTCCAGATCGTCGATGGTGGCAAAGCGCTGCACCGCCTGTGCGGCGAGGTCGCCGTAGGGCATGGGATGCCGAATGACGACAGGCTTCCAGCCCTGGCGCCGCAACTCGGAGGCCACATATCTCGACAGGGGACTCTTGCCGCAACCGGTTCGTACCGCGCAGACCGAAACCACCGGGGCTGACGACTTGATTTGAGTGCGCTCGGTCCCCAGGAGCCAAAAGTCGGCGCCGGCGGCGACTACGCGCGATGCCAGATGCATCAGGTTCTGGTGCGAGATATCGCTGTAGGCGAATACCACCGCATCCACCCGCTCGTCATGAATCAGCTTCTCCAGGTCCTTCTCTTCAAAAATCGGGATGCCCACGGGATACTGCAAACTGCCTGCCAGTTCCGGTGGGTAGCGGCGGCCTGCAATATCGGGAATCTGCGTGGCGGTGAAGGCAACGACCTGGTAGTCAGGATTGTTGCGAAAAACTACGTTGAAATTATGAAAGTCTCTGCCCGCCGCACCTAAGATGAGAATCCTTTTCATGATGGCCTCCTGCCAGTCCCACTTAACATTCTACCCATGTTCTCCCGTGGCATGGGGGTGTGGCAGTGCGGCTTATCACGGCCGGGTGTGACTTCGCGCGGATTAAAGCTTTCTCTTCGGCTGCCGCATGTCACTGTCATTTGTGATTTTGGCACGCTTGGAACGTGACCACGAACACAGCGCTTTGTCCACCATCTCCTGTATCTAGTTGAGAGCGACATTCAGCCGGAGGTTGCAGATGAGTCTCCGGCGCAAACGGGCGAGCGCTGGCATCACCATGAAGGCTTTCAAAGATTCCGGGCACCTCTTGCGATTGGCGGGCGTTCTCGTCCTCGGCATCCTTGTGTTCCTGGTCATCCGCAGTTTCCTGGTCCCAAAAAGCTTCGGACAGTACGGGCATTACCGCGGGGACGCGATTTCGGACATCGCCGCCAAGCCTGTCAACTTCGCCGGCCATGAGACTTGCGAGGGCTGCCATGACGAGGTCCTCCAGAAGAAAAAAGATGGCAAGCACGCCCACGTAAATTGCGAGGCCTGCCACGGACCCCAAGCCAGGCATGCCGACGATCCGGCCACGGTCCAGCCTCCGAAGCTCGACACCGCGGTACTCTGCGTGCGCTGTCACGAGGCGAACGCAGCCAAACCGAAGAATTTCCCGCAGGTCGCTTCCGCCGAACATTCTTCCGGCCTGCCCTGCGATACCTGCCACCAGCCGCACAGCCCGGTTATCACCAGTGCGGCCGAGGGAGGCGCGAAATGACCATCTCCCGGCGCCATATGCTTCTGTTGTTGCCTGCCGCCGCCGTCGCCTGGAAGCACGTTCTGGCTGGAACACCCGAGTCCTCCCCCAACTACACCATGAGCCAGCATTGGTGGGGCATGCTGATCGACCTGCCCAAATGCATCGGCTGCGGGAATTGTGTCCGCGCCTGCCAGCTAGAGAACGACGTACCCGACGGATACTTCCGCACCTGGGTCGAGCGCTACCACGTGTCCGACTACGACATTGAGAATCCTCACGTGGACTCTCACGATGGCGGCAAGAAGGGATTTCCTCCGGCGAAGGACGAGAGCGGGAAGAACTTCTTTGTGCCCAAGCTCTGTAACCACTGCGTCGAGTCGCCCTGCACCCAGGTTTGTCCGGTGGGTGCAACCTTCGTAAGCCCGGATGGCGTGGTACTGGTGGACAAGAAATATTGCCTCGGTTGCCGGTATTGCGTGCAAGCCTGCCCCTACGGCTGCCGCTTCATCAACCCCAAGAGTAATACCGCCGAGAAGTGCACGCTGTGTTATCACCGCATCACGAAAGCCTTGACCACCGCATGCTGCGAGTCTTGTCCGACGGGTGCGCGGCAACTGGCAGACCTGAAAAATCCCAGCGACCCGATTCACGAGTTTCTGAAGACCCATAGCGTGCAGGTACTGAAGCCTTCCATGGCGACCCACGCCAAGGTGTTTTACAACGGCCTCGATGGTTCCGTGCGATGACCAGTGCGATAACCAGTGCGATGAACTGTGCGATGAACTCTGCAATGAGGAGAGGCGGATATGTCGGGCGTTGAAGGCTTCATGTATCCGAACGAAATCGAGCTGCAGTGGAGCGTCCTGATCGTGCTCTATCCGTTCCTGACGGGACTGGTGGCGGGCGCGTTCATCCTGGCCTCGCTCGAGCGCGTGTTCCAGGTGCAGGCGGTGAAGCCCACCTACCGGCTGGCGTTGCTGACGGCCCTGGCTTTCCTGCTGGTGGCGCCGCTGCCGTTGCAACTGCACCTCGGGCATCCGGAACGTTCGTACGAGATGTACCTTACGCCGCACAAGACGTCCGCAATGGCCATGTTCGGCTTTGTGTACCTGTGGTACCTGATGGCGGTTCTGCTTCTGGAAATCTGGCTTGACTACCGGCGCGACATCGTAATGCTGTCCCAGTCCACCACTGGCTGGAAACGCTGGATCTATCGCCTGATGACCTTGGGATCCAGCAACATCAGCGAGCACGCGCTCGCGGTTGACGAACGAGTAGGCTGGCTGATTACGCTGATTGGCATCCCTTCGGCGTTCCTGCTGCACGGCTACGTCGGCTTCATCTTTGGCTCCGTCAAAGCCAACCCGTGGTGGTCGTCGCCGCTGATGCCGGTGGTCTTTATCTTCTCGGCGATGGTGTCGGGGATCGCCGCCGTGATGCTGCTCTACATGCTGATGATGTGGTTTCGTGGCGAAACCATCGATATGCGCTGCGTGGACACCGTGGCGAGCTACCTGTGCTACACCTTCATCATCGATTTCAGCCTGGAAATGCTCGATCTGATCCACCGCATCTACGAGGCCGATGAAAGCTTCCGCAGCCTGGACTTCATGGTCCATACCAAACTGTACATGTCGCATATCGTGGTGCAGATTGTGCTCGGTACTGTTGTTCCCATCGCGCTTCTCGCTTTGACCCAAGTGGTGAAGCTCGGCGAAATGACCCGAAAACGTATCTACGCGCTGGCTGGATGCCTGACCCTGGTCGGCATTTTTGCCATGCGCTGGAACGTCGTGATTGGAGGACAGCTGTTCTCCAAGAGCTTCCTGGGATACACAACGTACAAGATGGGCCTGGTCACGCGCGAAGGACTGCTGGTAGCGATTGTGCTGACCGTTCTGCCGCTGGCCATTTTGTGGGTGCTGGTGAAGCTTCTGCCACCCTGGCCGGAAAAAAATTCGGGTTCGCTCCCCGAAGCCGCGCCCGCGAACTAAGCATCGCGTATCGGGTTTCTCGCACTGGGTCTCATGCAAGACGTTCGACCCGTATTCGTTTGCCAGTCTCACAGCGGTGGAGACTATGGACGAGCTTCTCGAAACTTTAGCGCGGCTTTCCGAACGACTGGAGCATCTGGAGAGCCGAATCTCCGCCCTGGAACGCTCCCCCGGAACCGCCAACTCTCGCCCCTCCCCTGCAACCCCGCCGCCGGGCGCAACGCCTGCCGTGGAAGAAACTACCGTTCCGCAAGATGGCGGAGTATTTCCGGTCGTGGGTAAAGCCATGCTCGGAATTGCAGGCGCCTACCTGCTGCGAGCGGTGGCCGAATCGGGATCATTGCCGCAAGTGGTGATCGTAGCGCTTGCTCTTGCCTATGCCGGGATGTGGTTGCTATGGGCGGCTCGGGTCCCGGCAAACATCCCTTTTACCAGCACCGCGTACGCCGCTACCTCAGCCCTGATTCTCGCCCCCATGCTCTGGGAACTCACACTGGTCTTCAAGGTCTTGCCGCCCTTCGCCACGGCTGGCGTACTGAGCGCGTTCGTGGTCGGCGCATCGGCCCTGGCATGGAAACGCAGTCTCGCACCGGTCCGCTGGATCGCCAACATCACCGCGGCATTCACTGCCCTCGCCTTGCTGATTGCCACGCATGATCTGGAGCCATTCATTTCAGCGCTGCTCATCATGGCCGTGGTCAGCGAATACGCGGCTGATCGCGAGCGCTGGCTCGGCCTTCGTTTTCTGGTGGCGCCTGCGGCGGATCTTGCCGTCTGGATTCCGATCTACATCTATTCGCTGCCGCAAAGCTCCCGCTTGGACTACGCACCCGTCCCGAGCGCGCTGCTGCTGACGCTCCCCTCTGTCCTGTTTCTGATTTATGGGGCCAGCGTCACCTTTCGGACTGCGTGGTTGCGCCAGCGGATTACCATCTTCGAAATCGTACAGACTGTCATCGCGTTCCTGCTGGCGGCCTTCAGCTTGCTGGAACTTGGGCCCGCCGTCCGCGTGAGCTTAGGAATCTTCTGCCTGGTTCTCTCGGCGGCTGGTTACGCGGTGGCGTTTGTCCTCTTCGACCGCTTGCCGGAACAACGCAACTACTACGTGCATTCCACCTTCAGTGTCTTACTCTTCGTGGCCGGCAGCTTCCTCTGTCTCCCGCCGCTGCAGGTGGCGCTGTTATTGAGTGTCGCCGCAATTCTTGCCACGGTGGTTGGCGTCCGGAGGGATCGTCTGACGCCCGAATTCCACGGCTTGTTATATCTGGCGGCGGCCGCTTTGGCATCGGGCTTGTTGGAATATGCCGGCCGTGCCCTGGCCGGGACCTTTCCCAACGCGCCTGGGTGGATGGTCTGGCTGGTGGCCGCTTCCGTGCTTCTCTGCTACGCCGTGGGCGGACGTTTTCCGGGAGAAGGGTGGAACCAGCGACTGCTGCGGTTGCTCTCGGCAATCCTGGCCGTCTGCGCCGCCGCTACCCTGCTGGTCTCGGTCCTGGTCTGGCTGGCAGCGGTTGGCATGACTCCCGGGGCATCCCATATTGCCGTTATCCGAACGCTCATCACCTGCGCGCTGGCGCTCACGCTCGCCTACGGCGGCTCGCGCTGGCAGCATATCGAGTTGGTGTGGACCGCCTACGGCACGCTAGCCTTTGTCACAGCTAAGCTTCTGTTTGAAGACTTGCCCCACGGCCACTCGGGATCGATCGCCATCTCGATCTTCCTCTACGCCGTGGCTTTGATTATCGTTCCGCGCACGGCGCGCCTGGGATCGCAACGCAGGAAAAGCAGCCGCGAAGCGGCGTAAGAATGCAGCCCACGGCGCAAGCCGTGGGAAAAGTGGGACGGCCGACAAGTCCCAGAGGGGCGAAAGAGCAGTCCTGGCTAGCGCACACCCTGCAGAGCTAGTTCGCGCTGTGGACAACCAGGATCATGCCCGGCCGCAAGGTTGCAACATTCTGGTTGTCGTGCTGGAGAGCGGTAACGGTGGTCTTGTAGGAGTTGGCAATCGAATACAGGGTCTCCCCAGCCTTGACCTTGTGATGGACGACTCCGCTGGCCGAGGCGGTTTGGGTTGCGGCATGGTGTTTCGACCCGCTCGAATGTCTGCTGGCGACCCGCACTTCGCTCGCGCTCGGAGTTACGGGAAGGTGGAGAAACAGGACCTTCCTTCCGGTGAGGCTGCTGCCTTTGAGCCGGTTCCATCCGCGCAGCATTTTGACGGAGACGCCGAAATTTTCGGCTACCGATTCGACGGTATCCCCTTTGCGCACCTTGTAACGCGTGGTCCCACGCGCGTAGGTGCTGGTATCACTCTGTTTGCCGGGAGCGATGGGGATGATCAGGCGGCTTTCCGGCGCGACCGGTTCGTCATTCAGGTCATTAGCTTCGGCAATGGCTTTCGAAGTCGTGTGATAAGTTCGGGCGATCGAAGCCAGCGTTTCTCCGCCCTGCACCTTGTGATAGCGCCACCACACGCGCTTGTCGGCGGGAATCGCCGCGACTGCCGTTTGAAACTTGTCCGCCGTTCCGGCCGGCAGGTGAAGCTCAAATTGGTGATCTTTCCCGGGGACTCTCGGCGTGGTCAGCCGCAACAGGCTGGGATTCAGATCGAGCAAATCAGAGGAGGTGACATCCACGCATTCAGCGGCTAGCCGGAGATCAATGGGATAGTCGATCTTGATAGTGTCGTAAGGGACCGGTTTTTCCTTCACCACTGAATCCAGCCCGTACTGCGCGGGATTCTTGGCCATAATGGTGACGGCCACGATGATCGGCACGTAGTTACGGGTTTCCTTCGGCAGCACGTTGCGGCGGTAGAGTTCCCAGAAATCAGCATAGCCGGTGCGCTTAACCGCGCTCTGGACTGTCCCAGGGCCGGAGTTGTAAGCGGCCATGGCCAGATACCAGTCTCCAAACTGGTTGTAGAGGTCCTTCAGATGGTGAGCGGCGGCACGAGTCGCCTTTTCGGGATCCTGCCGGTCATCCACCCACCAGCTGCGTTCGAGTCCGTAGCCTCGGGCGCGGCTGCCCATGAACTGCCACATGCCACGAGCGCCGGCGCGGGAAACGGCCAGCGGATGAAAACCGGACTCAGCCTGCGCGAGGTAGATCAGGTCCTGGGGTACTCCCTCTTCACCCAGGATTCGGCGGATCATGTCTTCATAACGGCCGGATCGTGCCAGAGCGTGCTCGACGGTGCCGCGCCCGCGGGTGGAGAAATAATTGATGTAACCCGCGACCTGGTCGGTCATCATCAGGGGCATGTCGGAGTGCGTGGACTTGATTTCGGCCTCGGCCTTGGCCTTGATCTTCTGGTCGACCGCCGGGGTGAGTTCGTTGGCTTCGTCAATCGGCGCTGGTTCCGACTTCTGTTCGGCAAAGCCGTCGCCCTGCTGCAAGGCCGCCAGTTCGAGGCCGTTGATGCCGTCGAGAATCCGGTCAAGTTCGCGCGCCAGGCGGTTGTCTGAAGAAGCATCGGCGCGGAGATCGAATCCACTGCTCAGGAGCAGGTTGAAAGCCGCGTCGAAATTCTGTTTGGCGGCTTCGAGGTGCCCGGCGCGATAGTTATCCTGCCCTGCCTGGTATTCCTTTTCCACGCGAGCGATCAGGTCGGCTACGGGATCGGCTTGGAGCGCCTGCGGAACCTGCGGCTTCGATTGCGGCTCCTCGGCAGATTTCTGCTTTTGCGAGCCGGGTGGGCTGCTGGCCGCGACCAGAGCTGGGGCTTGGGCCTGTGCCGGAGGCATGAAAGAGGTCTTCTGGGCACTCTGGCAGGCGAGGCTCGCCCCCAAAGCAGCGGAGAGCAGAAACGCCAGATACGAGTGAGAAGAAAGCCTCATATTTTCAAAAACTTACCGCAACCGACTCCGGGCAAAAGCAAGCGTTCTTTTCTTATGAGATGGTACTATCGCAAAATTCGTTGGGTCAACGCCACAGAAGACACCTGGGCACCGTTACTTTGGGAACCGGTCGGGATGTTACCCGAGGCTGGCGGGAATGGCAAACGGAGCAGCGGTGCTCGGGCGCCGGCGGCATCAGCCCTTTGCGGAGGCCCTCTTGTTGGAAACTCTAAAGGGTGGCGGATTCTCGCCGACGAATCTATCATCGTTCCGGATTCATCGAAGCCAAATATGAAAGCCATACAGATAAAGCGAACCGGTGGGCCGGAAGTCATGGAACTGGTGGACCTGCCGGTTCCGCAGCCGAAATCGAACGAAGCCGTGGTCAAAATCGAAGCGGCGGGCGTGAATTTTATTGACGTCTACAACCGCGAAGGCCGTTACCAGGTGCCTCTGCCGTTTGTGCTGGGACAGGAAGCGGCGGGCGTGGTTTCGGCCGTCGGCTCCGGTGTGCACAAAGAAGACGTGCACGGAGTGGCCGTCGGGGATCGCGTAGCGTACACCATGGCGCTTGGGAGCTATGCCGAGTACGCCGCGGTGGCGGCTGACCGTCTGGTGAAGATCCCGGCCGGAGTAGGAGCGCGCGAAGCTGCGGCCGCCATTCTACAGGGGATGACGGCGCACTACCTTTCTCATGACACGTACGCACTGAAGAAAGGCGAGACGGCGCTGGTCCATGCCGCTGCCGGCGGGGTTGGGTTGCTGCTGGTCCAGATGGCGCACAACATAGGGGCGCGGGTAATCGCGACGGTTTCGACCGAGGAAAAAGCCAAACTGGCGCGAGCGGCGGGAGCCGACGAAGTCATTCTTTATACCCAGACCGATTTTGAGGCGGAGACGAAACGCCTGCTCGCCGAAAAAAACCCCGACGGCAAAGGCGTGGACGTGGTGTACGACTCGGTGGGCAAGACGACTTTCGAAAAGGGGCTGAACCTGCTGCGTCCGCGCGGCATGATGGTGCTCTACGGCGCCTCCAGCGGGCCGGTCGCGCCCATTGATCCGCTGGCGCTTACGCAGAAGGGATCCATGTTTCTGACGCGGCCTTCGCTCGGGCACTACGTGATCACCGCCGAGGAGTTGCAGCAGCGCGCCGCAGCGGTCTTCGGCATGATTCGCGACGGCAAACTCAAGTTGCGGATCGAACACGTGTACCCCCTGGCCGAAGCGCAGCAGGCGCACCGCGATCTGGAAGGAAGGAAGACCACGGGGAAGCTGCTGCTGCTGCCGTGAACAACTGGCGTTCCTTCATAATTCTTAAATAAGGACAGGCGGTGAGATACACCCCGCTAAGGTCTTCGCTTGCGGGAATAGTTGTTTAAGTATGCGGGCAACTCCCGCTCGCAGCGCTCATCGCGGATGGGCGTGCCCGTCTTCATCTCCAGCGGAATCACTCCCGCCCACGTTAGGAACGAATAATCCTCTTCGTCATCCACCGGCGGACCGACGCGGACTTTCGCTGAAAATTCACTGATCGGAAGGCGCAGGACGGACGTTGCCTTCAACTCTTTTTCGTTGGGAGGACGCGAGTCGTCCCAACGATGAGGCAGGATGTGTTCGCTCAGCGCGCGCAAAGCCGTAAGTTTTTCCGCTGGATCGTCAACCAGCGTCGCGGTACCGAGAATGACTACCGAGCGGTAATTCATCGAATGATTAAAGACGGAGCGGGCGAGCACTAATCCATCGACCAGCGTGACCGTGATGCAGACCGGAACGCCCTGATCCAGATTGCGCAACATGCGGCTGGCGGCCGAGCCGTGAATGTAAAGCACGTCTCCATCGCGTCCGTAAGAAGTGGGGATAACATACGGCTGTCCGTCGGCAACGAAGCCAACGTGGCAGAGGAAAGCTTCATCGAGGATCTGATTGACGGCATCGCGGTCGTAAACCGCCCGCTGCGGTTCGCGCACTACGCGCGTGCGTGGAGTTGGATTACTGGACATGAGACTGACTTCCTAGGCAGGCGCCAAGAGTGGTAAAGCGGTAGTTTAGCAGGCCGGGGCTACAGCAGCCCGCCGGTCTGGATCGCGAGAATGTTGAGCGCCATCTCCAGTTTGGTTATGGCCTCGCCGAGTTCGGGATGATCCCCGACCTTCTCTTGCAGGCTCTTCAGAATCTGGTGAGCACTGGCAATGTGCTCTGCCGCCTGGACTGGATTTTGCTCGCGCTTGGATTCACTGGGCTGTGGCATGGTCGTTCGCTCCACTGTACAACTTAATTCTATACAGAATCGTCATACAGGTCGTACATATGCTCCGATTCCGCTCGCGGTTGCTGATGCTGTTACTGCTTTTCGGTCCCGCTGCGGGCCAGCAGGAGCCAAGCTTCAGTTCCCAAGGCAACCTGGTACCGGTGCCGACGCTGGTGAGAGACGCGGCCGGCAACGCCGTTTACGGGCTGCAGGCGCAGGACTTCCTGATTGAGGATGATGGTGTCGAGCAACCAGTTCATCTGGACGAAGCTGCGGAAGCTGAGCCGATATCCTTGGTGATCGCCGTGCAGTGCGGGCGTCGCGCCGAGCGGGAATTCGGCAGAATGGCTGGCTTGGCCGCCATGCTCGATCCGGTGCTGAGCGGGCCGCGGAATGAAGCCGCCCTGCTCCTCTTCGACAGCGGGCTGAATCTGGTGCGGGACTTCACAAAACACGCCGAGGTTATCGAAGAAGATCTGAAGAACCTGGAGCCGGGCGATCACGGAGCAGCCATTCTCGACGCGGTGGCCTACTCCGCGAAAATGCTAGCCAAAAGGCCGGTGGGGCAGCAACGGGTGCTCTTGCTGATCAGCGAAACCCGCGATCATGGCAGCCACTTCGCAAAGATCGACGATGCGGTGAGACTCGTAGGAGTCACTCACACTCTGGTTTACGCGCTGCCGTTTTCGCCATATATTTCGCAGCAACTGGATACCGCGCGGGGTAGCAACCGGGATGAGTGGGCACCGAACATGGACATCATCGAGAAACTTGCCGCCATGCGACAGGCGATGAGAAGAAACAGCGCGAAAGCGCTTGCCTCTATGACGGGCGGCGAGTATGAACTGTTCGCCACCCGCAAGGGCTTTGAGTCAGACCTGATTGGCTTTGCGAATCACCTGCACAGCCGTTATCTCCTGAGCTTTGAGCCGAAAAATCCACATCCAGGTCTGCACAGAATTCGAGTAAGACTGAGGGAGACGGACTCGAATCAGACGGTCCTGTTCAGGAGCACTTACTGGGTAGCCGATTCGAGGCGGTGATGGTCAAACCCTTGGAAGGTCACTTGCGTCGCCTTTTTCCTGAGGGCTTTTGCTCCTCCTCCAGTACCGCGAACTGAATTTTCTTCTCCACCGGATCAATCCGGTCCACCAGCACCCGTACGCGATTGCCCAACCCGTAAGTCTTCCGCGAACGCTGGCCGATGATCTGGCGCGTCGCTTCGTGGTAGGTGTAACGGTCGTCAATTAACGTGTTGAGGGGGACGAGGCCTTCGACGAAGAGATCGGTGAGCTCCACGAAGAAGCCGAATTTGGTGACGCTGATGATGAGGCCGTCGAAGTCTTCTCCGATGCGGCGCTCCATGAATTTCATTTTCTTCCATTCCATCAGCCCGCGTTCGGCTTCGTCGGCGCGGCGCTCGGATTGGCTGGATTCGTCGGCGATGCTGTGGAGTTCTTCGAGCGAGATGGGGCCGCCGAGAGGCGCGACGGTGCGTTGATGGGCATCGCGGTCGCGGCGCTTGGACCACGGCGATGGCGGCGGGCCCTCGGGGGCTGAAGCCCCTTGCAAAATGGCGCTAGACGCAGCCCTGAAGGGCCGCTCTTCCACCGACGACGTACCCACCGGCACTCTTCCATCCATCTTTTCCGACGAGTCGTGCAGTACTTCCTTCAGGATGCGGTGCACGATCAGGTCCGGATAGCGCCGGATTGGCGACGTGAAATGGGTGTAGGTTGTGGCGGCCAGGGCAAAGTGCCCGCGATTTTCTTCGGAGTAGCGAGCCTGCTTGAGCGAGCGCAACATCAGAAAACTAAGGATTCTTTCTTCCGGCTTGCCCGCGATCTTCTCCGTGAGTTTCTGGTACATCCGCGGGGTGATGTGAATTTCTTTGGGCACCTCGATTTCGCGGACGCGCTTGCCGGTTCCGCGGGCGTCGCGGCGGTCGGCTTTCAGTTGCACACGCTGAATGGGCAGTGCGCCTACTCCCAGCGAGTATCCGAAAGTTGCGGCGATGACTTCGAAGTCATAGACGCGCTTGGCGTCGGGCTTCTCGTGGATGCGGTAGAGCGAGGCGATGCGCTTATTTTCCAGATAGTGCGCGACGCTCTCGTTCGCCGACAGCATGAATTCTTCAATCAGGCGGTGGGCGATATTGCGCTCGGAACGCGTGATGCTCTTCATCATTCCGAATTCGTCAAATTCAATGACCGGCTCGGGGAGATCGAAGTCGATCGATCCGCGGCGTTTGCGCTTGCGGTTCAGGATCATCGCCAGATCCCGCATGCGTTCGAAATGTTCGATCTGGCTAGCGTATTCGCCGCGCGCGGCGGGGTCGCCTTCAATCACGGCATTCACGGATGTATATGTCATGCGGTTCGCCGAACGAATCACGCCTTCATTGATTTCGTAGTCGACGATTTCGCCCTGGTGGTCGATCTCCATGGTGCACGAGAGCACGAGGCGGTCGACCTGCGGGCGCAAGCTGCAAATGTCGGTCGAGAGCTCGAGCGGCAGCATGGGGACGGCGCGGTCGGGAAAATAGACGCTGGTACCGCGCAGTCGGGCTTCCTGATCGAGTGGCGAGTTGGGGGTTACGTAGTGCGCGACGTCGGCGATGTGGACCTGGAGTTCGTAATTGCCGTTCCCGAGTTGCCGGACGTGAACCGCGTCGTCGAAATCGCGCGCGGTCTCGCCATCGATAGTAACAATGGGAAGCTGGCGGTAATCGCGCCGCCGGCGCAATGTTTCGCCAGGGATATCGGACGCGATCGCTTGCGCTTCTTCGATCACTTCGGGCGGGAAGCGATGAGGCAGGTGAAACTTGCGGATCATGATCTCGACGTCGACGCCGAAATCGCTTTCTTCACCGAGAATTTCGATTACCCGGCCGCGCGGCTGCTGCGTGGCGCTTGGCCAGTCGGTGATTTCAACGTCGACGACAACGCCGTCGAGATCCTTCCAGTCAGCATGGACTGCGGCTTCGTCGCCGATAACGCGATGCTTAGCAGTTCTTGATTTGCCAGACTTATTTTTTCCCGCGTTCTCTGCGCCCTCTGCGGTTAAAGGTTTGGGGATCTCCATCCCCCGCGGGATGACGATTTCCTGCGTAACTTTCTCGTCGATTGGTTTGACGTAGTTGTGACGGTGTCCGTAGTGGAAGATACCGACCACAGTCGGGTGCGCGCGCGACAGCGAGCGAACGATGCGCCCTTCGGCGCGGCCATCGGTGCGGACGGCGGAAACTTCGACCAGCGACCCGGTCACCGTGCATCGAGGATCCGATGGCGTGCGGAGGAATGAAGACATCGCCGGCAAGGCGAGCCTTCAGACTGGCATCCAGCGAAGCGGCGTCGGGAATCACAAAGCCGAAGCCGTCGCGATGCATGGTCAGGCGGCCAATCAGCAGGTTGCGTGACATTAGGTCTCAGGTCTTAGGTCTTAGGTCTCAGTGAATTTCCTAAGACCCAAGACCTGACACTTGACACCTATTTCAAATATTTCTCTTCCAGAATTCCTCGATGATGCAGTTCGTGTCCGGCGATGATGTAGGCCAGGGCGCGCACCGTTACCTCATTCTTATTGGCGACGCCGCGGCGGGTCCAGGCGGCCTCGTCCAGATTGCGGAACAGCGAGACGGTGGCGCGGCGCACGGCGATGTAGTCCTCGATCAAGCTGGACAACGAATCTTGCCCGAACGGACCATTGCGGACGTAGTCGTCCTGCTCGTAGCCTTCGATAGGAGTTTGGTCGCCGCGCGCTATGCGCAGGGCGCGGTAACTCAGGATGCGCTCGCCATCGTTGATGTGGCCCAGAACTTCCTTCAGGCTCCACTTCCCAGGCGCGTAGCGGAGATCGCCGTCGGCTTCGGTGCGTCCGGAGAGCAGGAGAAGCATCTCGCGTCGCTGTTCGTCGAGTGCGGCAAGAACGTCGTTGCCCGGCACCAGGGAGATGTAACGGTCGTAGTAGGGGGCATTTTCTCCGGGCTGAGGCCGGCGCGACGCGATCGTAGTCGAATTCATGGAGTCCTCGTCAGGGATGGCACACGGTTTGGTCGTCCCCACAACTCCATAGTATCGGATAGAGGTGTCGCGATAGCAGAATTACCGCAGACCCGGCAGGCCTTACACGACGAGCGTACCTTCGTCCGCTCTGGACGGATGGGGGAACCACGAGCGGAACTATGAAAATCCATTGAAAATGCTGGATTTCCACAAGGCAGGGCGTTTACTCAGGAGTACAATTCGCTTTGGCCCCAGAAATGCGGCGCTGATTTAGAGTTTCTAGATACGGACTCAGAATTTCTTGATAGAGGAAAGGATTTTGACCACCATGTGGAAGCCCACGAATCAACCTGCAACTCCCGGACGGCCAGCTGAGCCGGAGCGTCCGACCACGACCGCTGCGACGCCGGCCCCGTCGGCAAACGAGCCTGCCGCTGTGCCGCGTCCGGTTGTGACCACCACTTCGGACCAAGCGACGATTGGCAAGTCGCTGGTGATTAAGGGTGAAGTGACCGGTTCCGAGTCTTTATATATTGACGGCAAAGTGGAAGGGTCGATCAACCTCTCCGGCAACCGCGTCACTATCGGCCGCAATGGAGTGGTAGCCGCCAACATCAGCGCGCGCGAAATTGTGGTGCTTGGCAAGGTGCGCGGCAACCTGATTGCCAGCGACCGGGTGGATATCCGCAGTGACGGATCGCTGACCGGCGACGTGGTGGCCGCTCGCATCTCGATCGAAGACGGCGCCTTCTTCAAGGGCGGCATCGACATCCGCAAAGCGGGATCGAAGCCGGAAGAGGCGGGGAAGAGTGTTTCAATAACGTCGGCGGAACCGGCGATTGCGGCCAGAGCGTAAAGCCGCGGTTCGTCGTTCGCTATTCGCCCATCGGCGGCATGATTGTTTGGGAAACGGGCCTCTTTTGAGGTCCGTTTTGTTTTGGTCACGGCTAAGACTGCGGCGTTTTCGCCGCGAAGGTGAATAGCGAACGACGAATAGCGAACGACGAATAGCGAACGACGAATAGCGAACGGCGCTCTCACGGTTCTTTGCCCGTCGCCATCGTTTCCGCCGCCCCGCTTTCGGCAACTCGTGGAAATGATGCCGGTCTTTTCCGGCGAAGATCTGCCGGCAATTCCGAACGCAACAGCCAGAGTCCAGCCGCGACCGCCGCGGCCCAAGTCAGGCTGCCGAGCGCGAGAGCAAACAGGTCGGCCCTGCGGCTGCCATCGAGCGCGACGCTGCGCATGACTTCATAGCTCAATCCGCCGGAAACCGCGCCCACCAGAGCAGCCTTCGCCAATTCTTTCCAGTTCATGCCGCCGAGCGGCACCATGCCGCGAACATGCAGCAGCAGCGCGATGGCCAGGGCATTGGCGGCGATGCCAACGTCAGACGCGACGGCCAGTCCGGTAACCGACAGCGTCCGGAAAAAGAGCGCGTACATGGGCAGGGAAGCGAGCGTGATGAGGCTGGTGGCGACCATTGGAGTCAGAGTATTGCCCGAGGCGTAAAAAGCGCGCGCATAAAGCGCCTGACTGGACCAAAAAGCCAAAGAAAGCGAAAACACGAAAAAGTAGAGGGCCGTGGATTCCGTATCCGCCAAGGTGAAACGCCCGCGGCGATAGACAAGATCGATCAGAGGGACGGCAATCGCCATCATCCATCCGGTGAGCAGCAAAGAAGCCGCCGTGATGCGATAGACCGAAGCATTCACGGTGGCGGTAAATTCCGCAAACTTTTTCTCTCCGAACAGGCGCGAGAAAAACGGAAGCGACGCTTGTCCCACCGCCTGTCCGAGAATGGCGATGGGAACGGCGAACAGGCGCTTGGCATAGTTCAGCCGTGCGATGTCGCCGATTCCGCTGGAAGCAAAGTAGCGGAGAATCCAGTCATCGGCGGTGACCAGCGAAACTCCCAGCATCAATGGGATAGAGAGCCGCACCCACTCCCGGAACGCCGGATTCTTTACGTTGAACGAGGGCCGGTATCCGGTGCCGATTTTGGCCGCACCCATCGCATTGATCAAGAATGGCCCGGCAATGCTGCCGGCGAGCGCGCCGAAGGCAAGGGACGCAATTCCCATCTGGCGCCCCGCGACAACTCCGCCGCCGATGATGAACACGTTGTAGATCAGCGGACCAAATGCCGGCAGCAGGAACAGGCGGTGCGAGAGCAGCACCGCCGAAACGACTCCGCCAACATAAAAGAAGATCTGCGCTGGCAGCAGGATGCGTGTCAGGTGAACGCAGAGCCGCATCTGCTCCGGAGTGAAGCCATGGAACATCCAGCCGCAGAACTGAGGCGTGAAGATCTCGGCCAGGATGGTGCCCGCGACCAGCACGGTCGTCATCACGGTAATGATGATGGAGAAAGTCTTCTGCGCATCCTGCTCGCGCTTCTCCGCCAGAAACCGGGTGTAGATGGAGATGAAGGTGATCGAGGCGGTGCCGCCGGCCACGATGTAGTTGAGCCAATCGGGCAGAGTAAAAGCGGCGACGTAGGCGTCGGTCTGTTGCCCGGCGCCGAAGGCGTAGGCGATGTAGGCCTCGCGGATGTATCCGATCACGCGCGAGAGCGTGATGGTCGTCATCAGCAGCAGCGTCGCCGAAAACGCCGTGTGCTGGTGCGATGGCCGGAAGAAACGCAGCAGACGCATGATTTCGAGAAATGACGCATCTGCAGATTAACGCATCTTGCAGGGTGGTGGAGAGTTATCGCGGGGATGGAATCGGGAACGGCAATCTCGGGTTCGGCGGCAAGGGGCGGCGCTGCCATACCAGAGATTGGAAGTCGCTTACTTCTCCGAGTCGCGGATCAGGACTACATCAGATTCCCGGTGGCCGCGGATAATGGCGAGTTGCTTGCCGTCGTAGGAGTAGTCGAAATCGCGGATGAACTCTGACTTGAAGTCGGTAAGTTGCTTTCCCGGCGAACCGTCGAGGTTCTGCAGCCAGAGATTGTCGGTTTGGCCGTCGCGAACCGGGTAAATCAGGCCCGCGCCGTCGCGCTTGAACAGGATCGGACCATCGCCAAGCATAACCCCGTACTCCACGCGGGGGCGCTCGAAATCCAAAAGCCGGATTGGTTGGCTGAAATCGAGTGACAAGAGCCCGAGCTTTTCCTTGGTATCGCCCCGCCGATTCGTGATGATCGCCGCGAGTTTTCCGTCCGGAGAAATTGTGATTCGACCAAAGTTCGGGTAGTCAGGAAACTGTTGGGAGGCACCGCCCTCGATCGCAACTTTCTCGAGCTTTGAATCCGCGTCCGCGTAGAGCACAGTCTTGGAGTCCGAAGAGCACACCGGCAAGAAGTCGAATTTCCCGTGCGTTAGTTCTTTCACGTTCCCGCCATCCGCATCCGCGCGAAATACATGCGCTTCGATTTTTATACCCGGAACGCCCGCAAACACGAGGTGTCCGTCTGGGCACGAACGAGCGAATCCGGGGAAGCGAATCTGAGAAAACAACGGAACTTCGGCGCCGGAGTTGGGATTAAGCAGAGTGACGCCGGTGCTGGTCACGGACATCAGCAGCTGACCATCCCGGGTCCATCCAACTTCGTAACTCGGGGAACCCTCCATCGCCAGCTGCCTGGCTTGGGAACTGCTGGCGCCGTCGGGCATCACGTAGGCATTGTTGTGGATCTGCCTCCCCACTGTCGCCAGGGTGTGGCCGTCGGCGGCAAGGCTCAGGTCAATATAAGCGTTGGTGTCGCGGGTCACCGGAGAGACTTTGCCGGACGGATAAGCAATGTGCAAGATCTGATTCTGGCTGGAGAAGGCGGGCTGTGCCAGAGCCAGCAGGCCGCTGCCATCCGGCAGCCAGACCGGCCGCGAGAAGAACAGGTCCTTCGAGATCAGGAATGGGTTCCGCTTCCCGGTTTCCGCGTCGATTGCATCCATGCCGCCTAGCGCATCTCCCGGCTGCGAGAGCGGCATCACGATGGTCTTGCCATCGGGCGACCACGCCACATCCCATACCGATTCATTCAGTGGGCCAGTCGCGATGGTCTTTTCGTCGCTGCCCTCAACGGACCGGATGATCAGACGGTACTCACCCACTTTCGGATTGTTCCCGAGCAGGTAGGCGAATTTCTTGCCGTCAGGGGAAAGACTGATATTGGAATCGATGTCGGTGACCAGCTTCTGCGGCGTGCCGCCCAGCACCGGAGCGCGGTACAGGTATTTCAGAGACTGGCTGCCGCGCTCTAAACGGACGAAATACAAGTAGTTGCCATCGGGCGAAAAGCGCAGGCCTACATATCCGAACGGACCCGGAGCCACCACCTCAGTATTGCTGTTTGTCGGGATGTTCTGGAGATGCAGGCTCTGCTGGCCTCCGTCATCCATGACATGGAGGAGGTACTTGCCGTCGGGCGAGATGGCGACCAGCGTCGACTTACCGGTCAGGGTCGCTTTGCTGACAGAAAAATTTTGAAACGGAGCCGGCCGCGCCCGGGAAAGGAATTCGTAAACCCCGTAGCCCGCTGCTCCGACCAGCAAAATGGCAACCAGTGCGGTAACCCCGACTCCTACTCGATGCTGCTTCGCGACGGCGACAACCGCCGAACTTCCGGACGCCTGCACAGCCCGAAGCGCTCCCGAAGAAACAGCGGCCTGCTCCGTCGCCACCGGAATCTGCCGACTGGAGTCGGTATCGCGCTTCAGCCGCAGCAACTCTGAGCGCATCTCTTTCGCGCTCTGATATCGCAACTCCCGGTCTTTCTCCAGCGCCCGGTTGATGATGTCCTCGATCTTCGCCGGAAGCTCAGGATTGATCCGCGCCACCGGAACCGGAGCCCGTTCCAGAATGGCATTGAAGATGACAGCCGAAGTCTCGCCCCGAAAGGGCAGCGTCCCGGTGGCCATCTCATACAGCACCGCGCCGAACGAGAACAGATCGCTGCGCGCATCAAGTTCCTTGCCCCTCGCCTGCTCCGGCGACATGTACGCGACCGTACCCAGCGTCGACCCGGGACTCGTAAGGTGCGGGTCTTCCAGCGTGCCCGTCACCGTGTTCACCGATGCAATGTGGCTCGATGAGCTGCCCGCAAGCCCAACTTTCGCCAGCCCGAAGTCGAGTATCTTCGCGTGACCGCGCTCGGTCACAAAGATGTTCGCCGGTTTGATATCGCGATGGACGATTCCCCTGGCGTGCGCTGCGTCCAGGGCGTCCGCAATTTCGATGGCGAGCGAGAGAATCCCAGACGTTTCCATGGGACGCCCTGCGATCTTGTGCTTCAGGGTCACGCCCTCCAGAAACTCCATGGCAATGAACGCCTGGCCGTCCTGCTCGCCGATGTCGTGAATCGTGCAGATGTTGGGATGGTTCAGGGCAGACGCAGCTTGCGCTTCGCGCTCGAACCGGGCCAGCGCCTGCGGATCGCGGGCCACGTCGTCAGGCAGGAACTTCAGAGCGACGAAGCGGTGCAGGCGCGTGTCTTCCGCCTTGTAAACCACCCCCATGCCCCCGCCGCCAAGCTTTTCGGCGATGCGATAGTGGGAAATGGTCTGGCCAATTATTCGGGAGACATCTGCCATTTGCGTCGCTTTATCTTACGGACGCGCTATCCCTTAGTCAAAGGAAGACGGCTTTGGCAGGAGCAGGTCGAACCCGGAACACATGCTATATGAAGGGATGACCGTGGAGGCAGGGCGATTGCTCCCGGCTTGTCGGCAAACAGGAAGTAATCCCAGCTGCCAACTGGTAGGCACTCACCTCAACCGGGGACAATCCTGATAGTGTCAGTTGACAATTCTTGTGCGAGCAGGCCAGGCACGGTTGGAAAATCGCCAGTTGCTAGTGCAACTTCGCGTACTCCGCCTTGGCTTGCTTCAGGATGGGGATGTTGGGGTCCGCATCCTTCCAAGTTGCAAAGAAATCATCGTAGGCTTTGCGGCTGTTTTCGGAGTCGCCTTGTTTCGCATAGGCCTGCGCCAGACCGAGTTGCGAGAGCGGCTCAAATAGTTCCCAGTCGGGCCAACCAGGGTTGTCAATGACGGGCTGGAAGTCGGCGACGGCCTTGGCCTGATCTCCCGCGGCCATATGGGCGACAGCTCGATTGTAGAAGATCACGACATTCGGAAACTGCGTGACGGGAGACAGTAGGTCCACTGCGGCCCTGAGATTTCCCCGCGCTCGCTGGAGGGTGGAGTGAGCGACGGGAAGGAGGACCTTCTGCTGGAAAGTGTCCTCAGGGAACAGTTCATTCAGTTTCGCGGCGAGTGCTTCTGCGGCGGATGTGTCCGCGGCCTGCCCGAGAGCGTGCGAGCACTTAAAAATTCCGAGAGCGCTATTATTCCCGGCTTCGTCGGCCTGGGCGCACAGTTTGCGGGCTAAGTGATAGTTCCCAAGATAGGCCTCCTCGTCGGCACGGTAGGCGAGCTCCGTGGCAACGTTTTCCATTTGGTTGGCCTTCGTCTGACGACTAATCAGAGCGTCACTGAGGGAACGAAGTGTCGCGACGTCGCCGCGAAGGAATGCCAGGCGCATCTGGAGATGGACCCAGGGCGCATCCTCGCCGGAAGTCTCGCAAGCAAGCCGGTCCATGGTAGCGGTATCGTGCTCGATGAAAGCGATGCTGTAACGCAACATCAACTGAAACGGAGTGAGGGAACCCTGCTGCCGCCATTGGTCGAGCAGTTTCTTGGCGGCGTCAAAGCGGCCGAGGATGATCAGAGCCTGGCTGGCATTGGAGTTGTGCTGAGCGGAAGGCACAGGGGAATGAGCGATGGCCCACTGGAACTCCTGCAAGGCTTCTTGCGTTCTGCCCATCTGCGCATATGCGATCCCCAACAGGTTGGCGGCATCCACGCTGCGTGGGTAGACTTGCCGGTACAAAAGAGCTACGGCAATTTCCTTTTCCAGATTACCGGTTATGGACGAATAATAGAGGGCGGTTGTTTGAAAATTTTCCTCTTGCGTGAGACGCCGGTCCTTTAGCTCAAAGGCCCTCGCAAAGTTAACCTTGGATTCTTGGCTGTCGCCGATGCTGTGATGTGCTCTGCCCAGCAGGTCGTACGCTGAGCAAAACTGGGGGTCCAGTTCGACAGCCCTTTCAAAAAACGGGATGGCCTCACGCCGCTTTCCAGAGCGGTACAAGGCCAGACCGGATCTGTACGCTTGCAAAGCCTCCAGTGAGCTGGTGGTGGCAAGGTCAAGGGGCGCGTCAAATTTTTCGAGAGAGCTTAGACTCTCGCCAAGCCGTTTTCGCAACTGAGAACCCGCTTTGCCCAGGGCAGCGACCACTTGATCCTTATTGTTTGCCTCGACTTCCTGCCGCGCAATAATTTTTTGATTGTGCGCATCAATCGCATCCAGGGTGATGACATAGGTCTTGCCGATCACTTCAATTTCCGGCACGACCAGGGCCTTCAGCCCGCGGCGTTTGCAGATTTCTACGCCCAGATCCTGAGTCACGCTCTCGTCGGGATTGCGGCGCATCATCCGCAGCGTAGAGCCGACGTCAGCTTCTGAAAGAAGGCTGAGGAACGGCGATTCGGTAAGTTTGACTTGGAGAGGTTTGTCGAGGGAGTTGTCAAAGATCGGATCGCCGGTCTTGTTGACGAAGCTCGCCACCAGGATGACGTCGGCGTCAGTCAGCACAGGTCGAGCGAAGAAGAAGTGCCATGAAACTACGGCGACAACAAGAAAAAGGACGAAGGCAGCAACCCCAAGAACACGCCAGCGCTTGGTCAATGTGCGCGGCGCTGGTAAGGGAACTGCCGCGAGCTTTTCATGGACAGTGGCGGGTGCGGTTAAGTCTCCGTTTTCGACTGGCGCGATGAAGCGGTAACCTCGGCGGGGAATCGTTTCGATAAAGGTGGGTTTCTCGGCATCATCACCCAGAGCGGTCCGTAGACGTTTTACCGCGGCATTAACACTATGTTCGAACTCGACCACGATGCCGTCAGGCCAGAGGTGCCGCTGGACCTGTTCTCTGGTGACGAGCTGGCCAGGCTGTTGCAGCAACAGTTCGATAAGTTGCAGCGGCTGGCCTTGTAGGCGGCTCTTGATCCCGTTCCTGGAGAGTTCTCCAGTTAGCAGGTCGAGTTCGAATCCACCGAAGCGTTTCAAGTGCGGCTGACTACGGTGAGCGGTTTCAGGTGAGTTTGTCACGCGCGACTCGCTGAAGGTGCATCCGTGCCGTACGTCTGGATACAGGGGTCCCGAGCACAGCCGGTGACTCATGTGCCACAGGCGATTCGCGCGATTCTATCACTGCTGCCCGAACCTAACAATCCTGGCTTTGAGAACTCCCAACCCCCCAGGAATGATTGGCATAGCTGATATCAGCCAGATGTCAGACGAATGTCAGCCAGGTTGCATTGCGGTTGCGCCGTTCACAGGAGGATATTGCTGCGCGAAAGAGGCTCCGAGCAGAAGTCATCAAGCTCGAGGAGAAAACAGCCAACCCAGATCTTGAGGAAAGCGGCCTGGATGATGTTGTTCGTAGCAGCCGTTAGGTTATCGGCTTCTACCACGCACGACCGCTATTGGCAGCCGCTTCAACGGGCTTAACAGGCGGACCGGCAAAAGCTTAGCTAGGGGAGGAGTTCCATGAAACATTGGGCGAGCACTTTATGGCTGCTTGCAGCCCTCGTTCTTCTCTGTGGATGCGAGGGGGGACAAAGAAATTCAGGTTCACCTCCAGGTTCACCTCCGGGTTCACCGACGATCCAAGTTATCGATCCAAGCGGGGTGCCCGCAGGAGAACAGTCCTTTCAGTTGACAGTAGTTGGGGGCGGTTTTGGGACCGGTTCAGTCGTGCGCTGGAACGGCAGCGACCGGCCGACCATGAGTAATGGCAGCATTAACGGGCTCGTTGCTCAGATTTCGGCGAGTGACATTGCCGCAGCCGGGACAGCGGCGGTCACAGTCTTCAACCCTGGACCTGGCGGGGGTAGCTCGAACGCGTTGACCTTCACCATTACGGCAGGAGGAGATGATCCGCAATCCATCGCAGTGGACCCTGCCGGAAAGTTCGCCTATGTAATGGATGCCGGCTCCGGTGACAGTGGTGGCTACGTGTCCATGTACACCATCAACCCGACTACGGGAGCCCTGGCGTCCATAGGACCACCGGTGTCAACATACGGCTACGGTGTCGACTACGGGTCCGGTGTCTACGCCGGGTCCGTGGCCGTGGATCCTTTAGGCAAGTTCGCCTACGTAACAAATGCGGGGAATGTTTGGGACTATGGGGATGGCGCTGATGGCGGCGTCGCGATGTACGCCATCAACGCCACAACCGGGGCCTTAACCTCCGCGGGAATGCTAAACGGAAATTGTCCGGGATTGTGCCTTCCCTCGTCGATGGTGGTGGATCCATCCGGCAGGTTGGCTTATGTGGCGAATGGGGGCGGTGGCGTTGCATACAACGTCGCGATGTACGCCATCAACAGCGCCACCGGAGCCTTGACGTCCACTGGGACGATCGCCGCAGGAACAGACCCTATCTCCGTAGCTGTGGATCCTGCGGGCAAGTTCGCCTACGTGGCAAATTGGACGGGGTATGACACTGACGGTAGCGTCTCGATGTACACCATCGACGCCACGACCGGGGGCTTAACGCCCATAGGAACGATAGCTACTGGGCTATCTCCTACCTTGATAGCCGTTCATCCATCCGGTAAGTTCGCCTACGTAACGAATTCCGGCTCGAACGACGTCTCCATGTACACCATAGACGCCACCACCGGGGCTCTAACATTTATAGGATCGATCACCGCAGGAATAGACCCTGTCTCCATAGCTGTGGATCCTGCGGGCAAGTTCGCCTACGTGGCAAATTGGACGGGGTCTAACGCTGATGGTAGCGTCTCGATGTACACCATCGACGCCACGACCGGGGTCTTAACGCCCACAGGAACGATAGCCACGGGGCTATCTCCTACCTCGATAGCCATCCATCCGTCCGGAAAGTTCGCCTATGTGACGAATTCCGGCTCGAACAGCGTCTCCATGTACAGCATTGATAGTGCCACCGGGACCTTGACGCTCATAGGGACAATAGGCACATGAAGGGGCCAGCTCTAACGCAAGCAAAAAACAGGGAAGAGGAGAGCACCATGATTTCCAAAACGTTTCGCATCGCTCGAATGATTGTTCTTGCCAGCTTTGCGCTCAGTTCCGCCGCCTGGGCGGCGACTTGTTCAAACGCCTCTCTGAGTGGCACCTATGGCTTTCTGCACGACGGCACAGATAGCAACGGCGCCCCCGCCACCGCCGCCGTGACCCAGCTCACGTTTGACTCAACCACAGGCACATTTACTGGAGTGACCACAGCATCCCATGACGGTGTAATTGCCACTGAGCCTGTTACAGGAACATACGCAGTCGCCTCGAACTGCACGGGCACGGGTAACCCCACGGGACTCAGCCCCTTTTCCATTGTGGTTACGTCAACAGGGTTTTTGGCCGTTCACCCTTTTTCGGAGGGATTCGCCGTGAAGCAGGGCTCCCCGACCTGCACCAATGCCGGAGTTAAGGGTAGTTTTGGCTTTGAAACAACCGGCGTCTTCCTCGCAGGGGCGCCCGCCACAGGATGGGTGGCTTTCATCGGTGAGTTGAAGTTCACGGTCAACTCTTCTGGAGAAGGCGTGATAAGCGGACATATAGCGGGTGCCGAGGATAGCACGATTCTAACGTTCGCAGAGGAACCCGTCACCGGTTCTTACTCAGTCGGCACGGACTGCAGAGGCAGGGCTACCATAAAGCCGAAGGGGCTCTCCGAAATGCACTTCCACTTCGTGGTTGTGGACGGTGCGAAGGAATTGCTAGCCGTTGAGACGGACACGAACACGATTGTCAGCGGTACTCTGCAGCGCTAGTTCCCGATCCGATCGGGATTATCCCGAATCGCAATCAAAACACCAATGCCGCCCGATGTTTTGGGCGGCTCCTTCTTCATCACGCTGAGAGCGAGTTTCGGCCTCGCCCAGGGAGGTCCCCGCCACCGGATTCCCATTGCTATAATCCGCCTGTGACCGAACCTATTGTGACCGCGCAACAACTTCGTACACCGGTACTCCGCCGGTCGTTTCGCAAGCCCTATCCCGTGGCCGTGCGGGGCGAGGGAGTCTATGTTTGGGATGCCGACGGCAAGCGCTATCTGGATTTCTCGGGATCAGCGGCAGTGAACTTCATTGGTCATGGCGTGCGCGAGATTTCTGATGCAATGGCGGAGCAGGCGCGGCAGTTGGAGTTTGTCCATACCAGCCAGTTCACGACTCCAGTCGCCGAAGAATTTGCCGAGGAGTTGCTGGATTTTGCCGGAGAAAGATTCGCCGGTGGAGCGGTCTACTTCACCTGCGGCGGGTCGGAGTCGGTCGAAACCGCGCTGAAGCTGGCGCGCCAGTATCAGGTGGAAATTGGCGAGAAGAATCGCTATCAGATTCTGAGCCGCCAGCAGAGCTATCACGGAGCGACGCTCGGCGCGCTCGCAGTTTCCGGCAACCGGAAACGGCGTCAAATCTACTTGCCGATGGTGCGTGAGTTTGAGCACATTGGGATGCCCTACTGTTATCGCTGCACTTTTGACTGCGCTGATAACTGCCGCAACTGCGGACAGCAATATGCTGCGGGGTTGGAGCGCGCGATCGAGGCGGCGAAGGGCCCGGCAGTGCAGAGTAACGTGGCCGGGTTCATCTTTGAACCCATGAGCGGCGCGACACTGGGAGCGGTTGCGCCTCCACCGGGATACCTGCAGGCCGTTGCGGATATCTGCCAGCGCCATGGTGCGCTGCTGATTGCCGATGAAGTCATGACCGGCATGGGCCGCACCGGTCGAAATTTCGCGGTTGAGCACTGGGAGATTGCGCCCGACATTCTGGTAACCGCCAAGGGCGTTTCTTCCGGATACGCTCCGCTGGGGGCGGTGATTGCCAGCAAGAAAGTCGTCGATGCCATCGCCGCAGGCTCGGGCGCTTTTCTGCACGGTTTGACTTACAACGCCCACCCGGTCTCGGTGGCTGCCGGACGCGCAGTGCTGCGGTGCATGAGGTCGTTAAATCTTGTGCACGCCGCCGATTCGCAGATCGACGGTACGCCGGCGTCGGCTCTGAAGAACGCATTGGAGAGCTTGCGCGACCTGGAGGCAGTGGGCGATGTCCGCGGCCTGGGCCTGTTGTGCGGCGTCGAATTCGTCGCCGACAAGAAGACGAAAGCTCCCTTTCCCCCGGAGAAGAATTTCGCCGGATTGGTGGGGCAGGCATGTCTGCGGCGAGGGCTGTTGGTCTATCCCATGCAGGGATGCGTGGACGGCGTCGCAGGCGACCACGTGCTGATTGCGCCGCCGGCGGTGATCAAGCCCGACGAGATTGGGTGGGCGGTGGAGCAGATACGGGCCGCGGTTCTGGAGTCAGCCACTCAGGCTCGCTGAGTGCGGAGGAGTCTGCCGAGCTTTGCTCGGCTTGGACGGGCGAGGCGCCCGTCCCCACACGAGCGTAGCCCGTTCGGACGAGACCATCCTCTAAGCATCTGAAATATATAGTCTTGTCTGTTTATCTGCGTTTTACCCGCGCTGCATTGCCATCCCACGGCCAGCGCCGCATAGTGCCCGCAGAAACGGAGGCACTATGGCCGCCTCATTTGCCGATTTTGCAGAACAGATCAACCCCAAGACCTTGGCCGAGGTCCGCCGCGCCAATTTCCATCAGGCAACGCGGGTCCACGGAAGTTTCCTTGCCGCCGTCGAAAAACGAGCTCTCGTCTGGATGGCCGAGCGCATGCCTGCCTGGGTGAATTCCGACCACCTGACCGTGCTCGGCTTTGCCGCCCAGATCGCGACTGGCGTTTGCTACGCTCTTGCCGTCCACGACCGCCGCATGCTCCTTGCTGCCATTGTTTGTCTCGCGGTGAACTGGTTCGGCGACAGCCTTGACGGAACCTTGGCGCGCGTCCGCCAGCAGCAGCGTCCGCGTTACGGCTTTTACGTCGACCACATCATCGATTCCATCGGCGCCGTGGCACTGATGAGCGGGCTGGCGCTTTCCGGTTATATGCATCCGGTGATTGCGATTGGTTTGCTGATTGCGTTTCTGTTGCTCTCCATCCAGTCGTATCTGGCGACATATACGCTCGGCGAATTTCACCTTTCGATGTGGCGCTTCGGCCCGACTGAATTGCGCGTCTTGCTGGCAGTCGGCAATCTGGCGCTGCTTCGCTGGGCGTGGGTGATTCACGGTCGCTACCGGCTGTTTGATATTGGCGGCGCGATTGGATTGGCCGGAATGCTGCTGATGCTGGTGGTCGTTAGCCTGAAAAACACGATCCGGCTTTATCGGGAAGAGAGAATTGGATGAACAGCTCTCAGCTGTCAGCTCTCAGCTCTCAGGAAAGCCGAAAACATACCTTTCTTCGGTGGGTGAAGTTCAACGCCGTCGGCGGCATCGGCATCGGCGTGCAGTTGGCGGCGCTGGCGATTCTGCATTCGTGGCTGAAACTCGATTATCTGCTTGCTACGGTGCTGGCGGTTGAGATCGCGGTGATTCATAACTTCTTGTGGCACGAGCGCTATACCTGGGCGGATCGGCCGGCTCGGCGGCCTGCGCAGTCGCTGCTGAGGCTGGCAAAATTCAACGCCAGCAATGGCGCGGTTTCTATTGTCGGGAACCTGGTGCTGATGCGGCTGCTAGTGGGCACATTGAAGCTCAACTATGTCGTGTCGACTCTTCTGGCGATCGTCTTTTGCTCGCTGGTGAATTTTCTACTTGGCGATCGCTTCGTGTTCGACGTCGAAGCTGACCCAACCGCTAACGTGACATAGTGCGGGCCGAATTTCTCCTGGCTGGAGCAGACGAATGCGTCCGCCCCTACGTGGATCGGAGCGCCCTGCGGCTTTTTGGACGTGACCTACGGTGTTTCTTTAGGGGGTTACGCCGCGCGCAAACGCGGGATATAATGTTGGTAGTTGCTATGCGATCGAAGGGCTACATTTCGCCTGTGCAGACGTGCTGGATCGAGGGACGCGCTTGTCCCCGCCGCTACCTTTCCGTTCTGCCCTCGCGCGTGCGCGCCAATCTCTTTGGCAGCGATTAATTTCCTTATCCCTTTGTTACTTTACTAATCGCTATCTCGCTGTGTGCTCTTAGCCTTTAGCTCCTAGCCCAAGCGGCTACGCTGCTCGCGCCCCGGCTCACAAATCACTGAAAGGTGAGAACCGGGGACTGAGATCGATCTGGAGGACTCCATGACTACCAAGACTTTGATTACCGGCCCCAAGCTCAAGACTGCGATTCCGGGCCCGAATGCCAAGCGCATACTCGCTGGCGATGAGCAGTACATTTCCCCTTCTTACACGCGCTCTTATCCGATGGTTGCCAAGCGCGGCCGCGGCATTGTGGTCGAAGACGTGGATGGCAATGAGTTCTTCGATTTTTCCGCCGGGATCGCCGTGACCTCGACGGGCCATTGCCATCCGGAAGTGGTGGCCGCCATTCAGAAGCAGGCGGGTGAACTGATCCACATGTCGGGCACCGACTTCTACTACGAGGGCATGGTGACGCTGGCTGAGCGCCTGTCAAAGATCGCGCCCATGCCGGGGCCGCACAAGATTTATTACGGAAACTCCGGAGCCGAAGCCATCGAGTGTGCCTTGAAGCTGGCGCGTTATCACACCAAGCGGCAACACGTGATCGCCTTCCTCGGAGCGTTCCACGGACGGACCATGGGCGCGCTCTCGCTGACGGCCTCGAAGCCGCAGCAGAAGCGCCGCTTCTCGCCGATGGTGCCCGGCGTTACCCACGTGCGCTATCCCGATGTGTATCGGGGCTGCGTGGGCGGTCAGCAGGATGCCGAGAAATTTGCCCTCGGCTGTGCGCGCTATATCGAAGACAAACTCTTCAAAACCGTCCTCGCGCCCGAAGAAGTCGCGGCCATTTTTGTCGAGCCGATCCAGGGCGAAGGCGGATACGTCGTCGCTCCAACGGTCTTCATGCAGGAACTGCGCCGTATTTGCGACAAGCACGGCATCATGCTGGTGGTGGACGAAGTCCAGAGTGGAATCGGCCGCACCGGCAAGTGGTTTGCCGTCGAACACAGCGGCGTGCAGCCCGACATGGTATGCATGGCGAAGGGCATTGCTTCGGGAATGCCGCTCGGCGTGACCCTGACCAAGGCCGACATCATGGACTGGGTACCCGGTTCGCACGCATCGACGTTCGGCGGTAACCCTGTGTGCATCGCGGCCGCGCTGGCCACACTCGATGTGATCGAGAAAGAAGGGCTGCTGCGGAATTCGCAGGAAGTCGGCGACCACATGATGAAGCGCATGGCGGACTGGCCGAAGAAGCACAGGATCGTCGGCGACATCCGCGGGCGCGGCCTGATGATCGGGGTCGACATCGTGAAAGACCAGGCGACTCGCGAGTACGGAGCGAGCGACCGCGATCGCATTGTGGAGGCGGCGTTCGAGCGTGGCGTTCTGTTCCTGGGTTGCGGTCCAAGCACGGTTCGCATCGCACCTCCGCTGGTCGTTACCAAGGACGAAGCCGACGTTGCCATGGACGCGCTGGAAGAGTCGATTGCGGTGGTTGAAGCTTAGAAAGCTGAGAAGAGAGCGTAATCGTTGGGCGTTGGAGGTGCTCAATGTGGAATGGAACTGTGGAATCGATTCATATCGCCTCTGACGCCCAAGGGTCGCCGAAATCTGCTGGTCAGGCGACGGCAATTCCAGGTGAAGGGCTTGAGGGTGACCGGTACGCGCTCAAGCTTGGCACCTTCTACAAACCCGAACCGGATTACGAACTCACGCTGATTGAAGCGGAGGCGATTGAGGCGTTGCGTCGCGATTATCAGGTTGAGTTGGCTGCCGGCGATGCTCGCCGCAACATCGTGACCCGCAATGTCCCGCTGAATCACCTGGTGGGCAAGGAATTTGCCATCGGTGATGTGCGCATTCGCGGCATCCGCCTGTGCGAGCCTTGCGATCACTTGGAGAAGGTAACGGGCAAACGGCTGATCCAGGGCCTGCTGCACCGCGGGGGATTGCGGGCGCAGATTCTCACGCGGGGCACGATTCGCGTCGGGGACGCAGTCAATATCCTGTAGAGAGACGGCTTGCCGCGTCTCAGCAATCCTAGACGGGGCAAGCCCCGTCTCTACAGTAAGGATGGAACGTATGGGCGACACCACACTGCGCGAACTCGTGTACGGCAAAGGCGCCCACGTGGATCCGATCGCTTGCGTCGAAGATATTTCGGCGGAACGTGGCGGCGCGGACTGTGGCGGGCTATCCGCACTCCATCTGGCAACTCGTGGAGCACATGAACTACTGGATGGACTACGACCTCAGCCAAAATCGCAGGGGAGAATCGCCCTTACCCGGACAAGGCGATCGAAAGCTGGCCGTCGCATCCGAGTCCAGCCGCTGACCGTCGCGCGGCCGATGAGCTGTGGCAAGCCACGACTCGCCGCTTCACGGTTTTGCTGGCCCGGCTTGCCCGACTCGCCGAATCCGATGCTGCGGAACTGGCACGAAAAGTTGAGATGTTGGGCCCGGCACAATCGCGGCGCGAGTCGACGGTGCATGCCGTGCTGTGGCAAATTGCCTTGCACAACAGTTACCACGCCGGCCAGATCGCCTTGCTGCGCAGGCAGGCTGGTGCTTGGCCTCCTGAACGTGGCGGCGACACCTGGTGAGCAACCCGGCTTGCCGCGTGTCCGCCGCCTGAGACGGGGAAGCCCCGTCTCTACACGTATTCCGGAAATCCATCAACAGAAATTCCTGCTGGAAGGAGGCCTCTCAATGCCGCGCTTTACCTCTCGCACGCTTGTCGCTCTGGCGTTCACCCTGGTGATCTGGGCCTCTGCCTTTGCCGGCATTCGCGCCGGCCTGCGCGCCTACTCGCCCGCGAATCTTGCCGTCCTGCGTTTTCTGGTCGCGTCGCTGGTGCTCGCTATCTATGCCGGGATCGCGCACTTTCGCCGTCCCAAACTGCGCGACATTCCCGGGTTGATCCTGACCGGCGCCATCGGGATCACCTTTTACAACCTGGCGCTGAATTACGGAGAGACTCGCGTGACGGCGGGCGCGGCCAGCCTGCTGATTGCCTCCACGCCCATCTGGACCGCGCTGGCAGCCCGATTCTGGCTGCACGAGAAACTGACTGCGATCGGATGGTGTGGAGTATTCGTGAGCTTTGCGGGAGTCGCGCTGATTTCGAGCGGAGAAGGCGAGGGCATCCACCTCTCATCGCAAGCCCTTATCATTCTTGCCGCTGCGGTTACGTCTGCGCTCTACATGATTCTGCAGAAGCACTATCTGGGCCGGTACAGCGCGCTGGAATTTACGGCGTACTCGATCTGGTTTGGCACTGCTCTGCTGCTGCCTTTCGGTGGTGGTCTGGCGCACACCCTGCGCGTGGCTCCCGCCTCGGCCACGTTGGCGGTTGTTTATCTGGGGATCTTTCCGGGAGCGCTGGCTTATGTGGCGTGGGCCTACGTGCTTTCGCATGGCGCTGCCGGGCGCACGGCGACGTTGCTCTATGTGATTCCGATCGTGGCCATTGGCATCGCATGGGTCTGGCTGGGCGAGGTTCCCAAGTTGATCTCGTTGCTGGGCGGCGCGGTCGCACTGGGCGGCGTGGTTCTGGTAAACACTGCCGGGAGGAAGAAATCGGACAAAGAGAAACCGACGAATTGTACCGGACGCGCAGTGACCAGCATCACATAACGCGCGGTGGGTGCGAGCTAGGGTGAAGATGGAGTCGGTCCATGTTCACTGGACGCCTGACGCAAGCCACATTACGCGCTCTGGACTGGCTGGCGTCAAAAACGCTTTCGCCGGAGGATGCACCCCCGCACCAGCGTACCGGCCGGCGCGGCGAGGAGGACGCCTATTTCTACCTTCGCCGGCGGGGATACACGATCATTGCCCGCAACTACCGCTCCCCACATCATCGCGGCGAACTTGATCTCGTCGGCTGGGAACGGGATGTCCTGTGTTTTATCGAAGTGAAAACCCGGACCACGCATGACGTCAAGCCCGCTGAAGCGGCGGTGGATCGGGACAAGCAACGGGAGTTGTCGCTCGTTGCCCGCGACTTCCTGCACCAGATGACCCCTTCGTGCCAGTGGAGGTTCGATGTGCTCGCCGTATACTATGAGCACGGACGCAGCCGGCCGGCATTCGAGTTATTTCAGAATGCGTTTCCCGTATCGTACAATCATAAATTCGGCAAGTCTGCGGACTCCTATTGAAAGGATTTAGTACGTGCCTGAATTAAGGAAGGACCCCATCGTGGGCCGGTGGGTGATTATTTCCACAGATCGCGCCCGGCGCCCTAACGACTTTGTGCGCGAAGCGGTAAAAATCAAGGGCGGCTTCTGTCCCTTCTGTTATGGCAATGAAAGCAAGACCCCGCCGGAGATTCTGGCCTATCGCCCAAGTTCCAACGGCAATCCTCCTCAAAGAGACAGTCCGGGCTGGACAGTCCGCGTCGTTCCGAACAAGTTCCCGGCGCTCGGCATTGAAGGGAATTTGAATAAACAGGCCGAGGGCATGTTTGACAAGATGAATGGCATCGGCGCCCACGAAGTCATCATCGAAACGCCCGACCACAATGCCACCCTCGCCTCGCTGCCGCCGAAAAGAATCGAAGACGTTCTATGGGCCGAGCGCGATCGCATTCTCGATCTCAAAAAAGACCGGCGCTTCAAGTACATTCTGCTCTTCAAGAACCACGGAGAAGCCGCCGGCGCGTCGCTCGAGCACGCGCACTCGCAACTGATCGCGCTGCCGATTGTGCCCATCTACGTGACGGAGGAACTGCAGGGATCCAAACAGTACTACATCTACAAAGAGCGCTGCGTCTTCTGCGACATCATCCGGCAGGAAACCGAGAGCGGTATCCGGGTCGTAGCTGAGAACGAAGACTTTCTGACTCTCGCCCCCTATGCTCCGCGGTTTCCCTTTGAAACCTGGATCCTCCCCAAGAGCCACGAGTCTGCCTTCGAGAACTCGTCGTCGCACATGTTCGAGAATCTCGCGAGGGCGATCAAGTTGCTGCTGATGAAAGCGGACCGCGTGCTCGACAATCCACCCTACAACCTGGTCGTGCACACGTCGCCGGTGCAGGACCCGACCAACGAGTTCTACCATTGGCACATCGAATTCATGCCGAAGTTGACCAAGACGGCGGGATTCGAGTGGGGAACCGGTTTCTACATCAATCCCACACCGCCCGAAGAGGCGGCAAGGTTTCTGCGCGAGGCAAGCGTGGAAGACGCGGCGCCCAGCACAGTGGCCGTTCGCTGATTAACTTGTGGAGCGACGGGCGTCCTCGCCCGTCCCGCCGGCGTGCTCGGACCAGACGCACCAGCCCGGCACCTTATCCCTGAGTCCGGTCAAGAACCTCGGCATGCCACGCCATCTGGATCGCTTCCAGTTTGGCTTCGTTCGACCTGATAGGGTCGTCTTTGAAGTCGGGGAGCGCGATCACATATTTGTGCAGGTCAGTAAAACGCACCGCGAGCGGATCGAGTTCCGGATAAGTTTCAGAGAGCAGAATCCCGATGTTTTCTGAATCGTCCCATGTGAGTTCTCGTCGCATGACTCAGTGCTCCTCCGAAACGTAATTCCGGTTCCACGCCGGGATTTCCACGACCACTTTACCCGGCTTCTTGATCACCGTCTGGCATCCGAGGCGCGAGTTTAGCTGAAGGTCGGCAGCCATGTCGAGCTTGTCGGCTTCGTCATCTTCCATCTCCGAGATCAGGTCCGCTCCTTCTTTCACCCAGACGTGGCAGGTGGTGCAGGCGCAGTTTCCGCCGCACGCATGATCGAGATGAATGCCGAAATTTAAGGCCACATCGAGCAGAGACTCTTCCTTGCCGTGGTCTTTATATGGCAACTTGCCGTGTTCGAAAGTCACCGTTTTGCCCTCGGGAAGAAAAGTTACCTCAACCGTATTTTCGCCAGGAGCATCCATTGTGGTGGTTCCGCTTCCCTGTGTTTTTTCTTCAGACATAGAAGACAATCCCCTATTCAAAATCCGCTTTCGCCACGGGATGCCCCGCCTGCGGGCCTTCCTCAAGATCGGTGTCGTCCATGGCCTTTCCCTTGAGCGCGGTCGACACGGCAGTGTCCATCATCAATTCCGCCAAATGCATGGTGGCCTGGTTCAGAGCGTCGATGGCAGCGCGGATTGCGTGATGGTCATCCTTATCTTTTACCGCGACCAGGTCGTTCTCCAGTGCCCCGACGTTGCTGCGTTCTCCGGTCGTGAGTTCTTCCCAGGCGGGATTCTTCTTTCCTTTGGCGAGCGCGTTCAGAATCGTATCGGCTTCGCGTCGCGCTTCGATAACCTGCCGCTGCCGGAAGTCCTCTTCCGCGTAGTCGAACGACTCAAGCAGCATGTTCTCGACCTGTTCGTCGGTAAGTCCGTAACTGGGCTGGACGTCGATTTCAGCCTCTCGGCCGCTGCGCTGCTCGCGCGCCGAGACGCGCAGAATGCCGTTGGCGTCGATCAAAAACTTCACTTCAATGCGCGGCATGCCGGCGGGCATGGGCGGAACGCCCTTCAGGTCGAAGCGTGCCAGCGACCGGCAATCCCGTGCCAGTTCGCGTTCGCCTTGCAGCACATGGATCGCTACGTTCGTCTGGCCATCGACCTGGGTCGTGTAATACTGCGTTGCCGAAGCCGGCACCGTCGAATTGCGCAGGATGATTTTGTCGGTCACGCCGCCCGCGACTTCAATTCCAAGAGACAGCGGCGTTACGTCGAGCAGCAGCATCTCTTTCGTGATTTCGGAACCGCCGCCAAGAATATTCGCCTGCACGGCCGCACCGAGCGCAACTACCTCGTCGGGATTCAAATCGGTGTGCGGCACGCGCTGAAACAGATCCTGTACCAACCGCCGCACCTTCGGAATGCGCGTGGAGCCTCCGACCAGCACGACCTCGTCGATCTGCTCAGGCTTCAAATTTGCATCTTTGAGCGCCTGCTTGCAGGGGCCGACGGTGCGGTCAATGATCGGTTGGACCATCTGCTCGAAAACTTCGAGCGAGATCTCCCGCTGATACTTCTTTCCACCGGGCAAATCGACATCGAGTTTTGCTGAAGGCTGCGACGAAAGCGCAATCTTGGCTTCAATCACGGCTTTGCGGATGCGAGCCACCGCTTCGCCGTTGCGGCGAGCGTCCCTCCGTAAATCGAATCCGAGGTCGCCGCGAATATCACCGAGTGCGACCGCAATCAGCAGATTGTCAATGTCGTCGCCGCCGAGATGCGTGTCACCGTTGGTCGAAATCACCTCGAAAATGCCGTCGTGCAGCTTGAGGATCGAGATGTCGAACGTGCCACCGCCCAGATCGTAGACCGCGACAATGCCGTTCTTCTTCCTGTCCAGACCGTAAGCGAGCGATGCCGCCGTCGGCTCGTTGACCAGCCGTAAGACATTCAGCCCGGCGATGCGGCCGGCGTCTTTTGTCGCCTGCCGCTGCGCGTCATTGAAGTATGCCGGGACGGTGATAACCGCCTGGGTCACGGGCGCTCCGAAAAACCGCTCGGCATTGCGTTTCAGTTGGCGCAGCACCAGCGCCGAAATCTCAGGCGGCGTGTAGGTTCGCTCGCCGATCTTGATGCGCAGAACTTCGCCCGCATGAAGATCTTCCGCCAACTGGAATGGAAACAGTTTCAGTTCGTCTTGTATATCTTCGACGCCGCGACCCATCAGGCGCTTGACCGAGTAAACTGCCCGCTCCGGCGTTTCGATCAGGTATTTGCGCGCGGCATTTCCGACCACGATTTGCTGGTTCTCGTCGAGTGCCACCACCGAGGGCACAAGGTTCAGCCCGTCTTCTCCAGGGATGACGACCGGGGAATCCCCTTGCATATAGGCCACGAGCGAGTTCGTGGTGCCGAGATCGATGCCGACGATGTGGTCAGTTGCAGCCATTGAATCATTTATTCATTGAGCCATTGAATCAATGACTCAATGATTCAATCTCTCAATTCTCTAACGCCTCATTCACGTCCCGCACCAGGTTCCGGATGTAATTCCTGCGGTTCAACACATCCAGCATCTTGTCGAGGATCTTCTTCTGGTCCTCGCCGGTGCCGCCGTCCACGGCCTTGTCCCAGAGGTCCCACTCATGTTTGAGCTCGTTGAACAGCGCCTCGTATTTTTCTTCCAGCGAAAGCTTGGCCTTGCCGATTTCCTCCAGCAATGCGGGGTCGTCTTCGCCCAACTTCTTCTGGGCGCGCAATTCTTCCAGGTGGAGATTGAGTTCGAAGACTTCCTCCAATAGATCGGGAGGAACAACCTGTTTCTTCAATTCGCCGGTAGCGCGCGCTTTTTCCGTTGCCTGTTTCGATTGCTCTTCCAGTTCAATGCCTTCGAGGCGCAACAAATATTGGGTGCGCTTGATCGGGTCTTTCAGCGTGCGGTAGGCGTCGTTGAGCATGGAACTTTGTTCCAGGCTGAAGGCGCGTTCCTCCGCGTTCGCCTGCGCAAACAGGTCAGGATGCAGCCGGCGGCTCAACACGTAGAACTCTTTTTCCAGTTCGGAGGTGTCAAGATTGAGCTTGCGCAGAAATCCGAAAAAGGTGAAATAGTCCACCGGGATTGGCGGCTGCACTTTGCCGCACGAACTGCAGAAATGCACGGCGCGCATCGTGCCGCATGACCAGCAACTTGGAGTAGCCTCTTCGGGCGCGTGTCCGGGCATAATCAACGACGACTTGGATTCTGAATTTGCCATACAAAACTTAGGGCGAGCGCACGGCCCGCCCTCTTCCCACTGGTTGTGTGGTGACGGGCCTCAGGCCCGTCACCACACGATCTCTTCTACGAGAACGAGCTTCCGCAGCCGCAAGACTTGGTCGAGTTCGGATTCACAAACACGAAGCCCTGCTGCATCAGGGTTTCCTGGTAGTCGAGAGTCATCCCGTGCAGATAGATGAAGGACTTCGGGTCCACGAAAACCCGTACATCTCCGAATTGAAACACGCGATCGCGCTCACGCGGTTGCGTGTCAAACCGTATATTGTAAGTCAGGCCCGAGCAGCCGCCGCCCTGCACGCCCAAGCGAAGGCCGCCCTGCTCCGGCGAAACGTTTTCTTTCACCATCGCGGAGCGAATTTTCTTGAGCGCGTTATCGGTCACCTGGATGCCCTTGGCCGGAGCTGCGGGCGTCGCGGGTTTGACTGCTTCGTCTTTGACTGCTTGATCCATGGTTGATTCTATTTTCCCGTAGAGACGCCGCTTGCCGGGTCTCCTTCGGACGGGAGACGGGGCAAGCCCCGTCTCTACAGCAATGTTACTGCGCCGACCGCACTTCTGCAGGCTTCCCGGCTTCCTGCTTCTTCTTCCAGTCGCCGATCGCGGCCCGGATCGCATCCTCGGCCAACACCGAGCAGTGAATTTTCACCGGCGGCAAAGCCAGTTCCTTCACGATCTCGGTATTCTTGATTTCGAGGGCCTGGTCAACCGTCTTGCCCTTGACCCACTCGGTCGCCAGCGAAGACGACGCTATCGCCGAGCCGCAGCCGAAGGTCTTGAACTTCGCGTCTTCGATGACGTTGGTCTGCGGATTCACCTTGATCTGCAGCTTCATCACGTCGCCGCACTCGGGCGCGCCGACCAGTCCGGTGCCCACATCCGCATCCTTCTTATCCATGGAGCCCACGTTCCGCGGATTATTGTAGTGATCGATCACTTTATCGCTGTATGACATCTTTCACCCCTTCAGGTTTCAAAGTTTCAAAGAACTACCCCACTGAGTCCTTGCTTCTAGTGCGCTTCTGCCGCCCACTTCACACTCTTCAGGTCCACGCCCTCTTTCGCCATCTCGTAGAGTGGCGACAGTTCGCGCAGACGCAATACCGTTTCAACCACGCGGTCGGCCACGTAATCGATTTCGGCTTCGGTGTTGAAGCGCCCGATGCCGAAGCGGATCGAACTGTGCGCCAGATCGTCGCCGGTACCGAGAGCCTTCAATACATAAGATGGTTCCAGCGTCGCCGAGGTGCATGCCGATCCGCTCGAAACTGCGATATCGTTGATGCCCATCAGCAGCGACTCACCTTCCACGTAGGCAAAACTGATGTTCAGATTGCCCGGCAGCCGATGTTCCATGGAGCCGTTGATATACACCTCGTCAAGCCGGCTCATGATGCTGTCTCGCAACCGGTTGCGCAGGCCCGCCATTTTGCAGGATTCCTGCGGCATCTCTTCCTGCGCGATGGCGCACGCCTTGCCGAGGCCCGCGATGCCGGGAACATTCAGCGTTCCAGAGCGCATTCCGCGCTCGTGCCCGCCGCCGTCAATCAGCGGCACCAGTTGCACGCGCGGATTCTTGCGGCGCACATAGAGCGCGCCCGCACCCTTCGGCCCATAGAGCTTGTGTCCGGTGATGGACGCGACATCGATGTTCATCTTGTTCACGTCTACTGGCACCTTGCCGATTGCCTGTACGGCGTCGGTATGGAAAATCACGCCGCGTTCGCGGCACATCTTGCCGATTTCCGCGATCGGTTGCAGTACGCCAATCTCGTTGTTGGCCGCCATGATCGTGACCAGAATCGTCTTGTCGTCGATGGCGCGTTTCAAGTCATCGAGGTCAACCAGTCCATCCTTCTGCACCGGCAGATAGGTCACGCGGAAGCCGAACTTCTCCAGATGCTTGCAGGTGTCGAGCACCGCCTTGTGTTCGGTGACCGCGGTGATGATGTGGTTGCCCTTCTCGCGGTACATCTCGGCCACACCTTTGATGGCGAGGTTGTCGCTTTCAGTGGCGCCCGAGGTAAAGATGATCTCTTTGGAGGTCGCACCGATCAGCTTGGCAATGCGTTCGCGCGACAACTCGACCGCTTCCTCCGCCACCCATCCGAACGGATGATTGCGGCTGGCAGCGTTGCCGAACTTCTCCATGAAATAGGGCAGCATTTCTTCGAGGACTCGCGGATCCATCGGCGTGGTCGCGTGATTGTCCATGTAAATGGGCAGCTTGATTCCATCGGGAGTCGTGCGCTGTCCGATGTCGATATCCTTGCTGGTTGGGGTCGCCGTCTTCACATCCGTACTCATGATTACCGTTCTCCTTGAAAGTGCTACGAAATCGTTACCAACTCTACCGGCTTCTTGCTCTCCACCTTACTGACCTGGAGGACCTCTGGTTCTTCCTTCATCTGCGAAATCATGATGTTCTTCAGCACCTGCTCGATACTCTCATTCACCTTTCGCAGCGGCTCGCGAATCGTGCAGCGGTTGCTCTGCCCGCATTCGCCACGAACTGTTACACACGACGTAATGAACAGTGGCCCGTCAATCGCCTTGATGACTTCGAATGCGGAAATCATTTTCGGATCACGCGTCAGCGTGTAACCACCGTTCATGCCATGCTGGGACCGTACCAAACCGACCTTCGCCAGCCGCTGCAGGATCTTTGCCAGCGCTTCCTGCGGGATGCCGTAGGACTCAGCCACATCCTTGGCGCTGCATGCGCCCTGGTCGGCGTGCTCGGCCAGGTGCTTCATGGCCATGAGTCCGTAATCCGCTTTTTTGGTCAGTTTCAGCATGCCGCGAATGCCGACCTATATAGTCGGATAAAATGCCGACTGTTTCGGTCGCACTTTAATTCTAACCGCAGCGGCGACTTCGCGCAAGGCCGATCAGGCATCGGCCGGAATTCGCAAGCGAACGGTAAGTTTCAGCAGGCAAACGGCTTAGGGTGAGTGCCACGGTGATGCGCGTGAGAGTCTGGGTTCAATCAGCCCGGTGGAGCGAAACGAGCGGATTCGCACAAACTAAAAGCAATTCTTGCCCATTCAGGTTGTTGAAGAATTGAGCGGAGATCGTTTTCAGTGAACGGCGATAGGAGCGGTGTCATGAGGGAGCGCTCTGATCGCTGCCCGAGCTTCGTCCAGCGTGTTCAGGAAATATCGGTGCTTCGGACTGAGCGTCACCAATCGCTCCAGAATGCCCTGCGCCTGTTCAAGGTCCTTGCGCGCCAGCTCCGGTTCATGGATCTGCGCGTCAATTCTTCCCAAATAAATGAGAGTGGTTGCGTGGTCGACTGCATTGGATTGGGAGTCGGGGTCTCGACTCGCCACGTCGTGGTACATAGAGTCCGCTCGCTGCAAAAACGGAAGAGCCTCTTGCGACGAGTGCATGAGATACAGAGCCAGGCCTGTCGTCAAATTAGTAGACGCGAAGTCCGCAGTTGCCTGCACGTTGTCCTTGTCGGATTTCATCATATCTTCATCAATCGCCCTTGCCCTGCGGCAGTGGCGTCGCACTTCTGAAAAAAGACCGGCATAAGCCAGGCATTTACACAACTCCTCGGCATCACTTCCGATATATCGTTGCACATATGAGTTGTTTGGATCACCGGCAGCGAGCTGCTCGGCCAAAGCAAGACCTTTTCGAGTTTCACTCGCCGCCTCAGAATACTTCCGGTCAAACTTCAGAGCCGTGCCCAGCCAGCTATGCGCCCGCAATACGCTGCGACGGGCCTGGAAGCTCTCCGGACTCGCATCGAGCGCAGCTTGGCTCATCGCCAGCGCTCGTCGCATAAAGTCAACAGCTGACTCATAATCGCCAAGCCAGATCTTCAAGTCACCGATACCGACGAGCGAACTGTCGATGGCCGACCTTAGCTCCTCGGAATCATGTTTCGCCGCCAATCGTTGTTCGATCTCGAACCGTTGTTGTTGGAGGTCCAGCGCTCGATCAAGTTCTCCCCGTTCTTCGTAGACCCCCGCGACGTTCAACATTGACCCGAGCAAATCAAATTGCAGGCTCATATCCCCGGGGTTTGAGGACACCAGTCTCCGGCGAATCTCCAAAGCCTTTCCGAAAAGATCGTCCGCTTGCTGAAGTGATCCCGTCCCACCCGTATGGGGATGAAAAGCCTGGCTCTGGATCTGTCCAAGGCGCTCATATGCGGCGGCCAAGTCGCGCAAAGTGGCTGGGTCGTCATGTGCCTCCGCCGATATTTGGTCAAGGTACTCCAGGGCGCGACGCACCACGAGTTCGCGCGCGGCCGTGGAACCGGGCAAATGCTCGATGGAATCATGAAACTCGAACAGCAACGAATTGGTGAGCGTGCGCAGCGATTCGAAACGGCGCTCGGCGCGGGTCTGCTGTATACGGGCGATGCGCGCCTCGCGTGCAATCGCCACCACACCTGCCACGACCACCAGCGCGAAAACCGCGGTCACTGACAAAGAGAGTTTGTTGCGCTGGATGAACTTGCCACTGCGATAGCTGAAGGTTCCGCGACGGGCTGACACCGGCAGACCGAGAGCGTACGACCGCAGGTCTCCGGCGAAGTCCTGTGCCGACAAATAGCGCCGCTGCGGTTCCTTGCGCAATGCCTTCAGCAGAATCTGATCCAGATCACCGGAAAGCATCCGCCGCAACTTCTCGGGACTGGTGTTGCGGCGGCTGCTCACCCATTCCGGAGTAACCCTGACGGCCTCGCCGTCACGCACCGGTTGCTCCGCTTGTCCCACGGCGGTGCTGGGCTTCACGGGCTCAACTTCGCAAATGGCGTGCGCCAGATCATAGGGGGAGTTCGTGTCCAGGCGATAGGGTAAGTGTCCGGTCAACAACCGGTAGAGGACGACGCCCAGCGAGTAGACATCGGTCGCCGTGGTGATGATCTCGCCGCGAAGCTGCTCTGGGCTGGCAAATTGCGGCGTCATCATGCGCATTGCGGTAAGCGTGGGATCCGTCTCTGGGGAATAGTTTTCCGGGCTCAGAATGGTCGCGATGCCGAAGTCGAGCAATTTAGGCACGCCGTCGGAAGTAACCAGTATGTTGCTGGGCTTAATGTCGCGATGCACGACCAGCCGCTGGTGGGCATACTGCACCGCCGAACAGACACTTTGGAACAGATCGAGCCGAGCCAACGTTCCCAGCTTGCCCTCATCGCAGTATTCATCGATGGGTTTGCCTTCGACGATCTCCATGACAAAGTAAGGAAGACCTTCGTCCGTCGTGCCGCCGTCGAGCAAGCGGGCGATATTCTCATGCTCAAAACCGGCCAAAATCTGGCGCTCTTTCCGAAAGCGGGCGTACACAAACTCCGTGTCCAGGCCGGCCCGCACGAGCTTAATGGCGACCTGCTTCTGGAACTGGTCGTCAGCGCGGACGGCACGGTAAACATCCCCCATCCCGCCGACACCCAGCTTTTCGACGATACGGTATTGCGCGATTCTGGCGCCGATCATCCTGTCGGTCTGGTTGCGGTCCTGTGCCCGAATATCCTTCGCCATCGCCGCAGCGACAACCTCCAATGCCGGCTTGTCTATGATTCGTCCGGTTTGCTGTGCATAAGCAATCAGCGACTCAACTTCAACTCGAAGGGCTTCATCGCCGGCGCACGACCGCTCCAGAAACGATGCTCTCTGGGCTTCCTCCTGCTCCAGGGCGGCGTGATAGAGCTCCTCCACGCGGCGCCAGCGGTCAGGTTGCATGGTGTTGTCCCTCATCCATTTCGCGCAGCAGCCAGGCGCGGGCCATACTCCAGTCCCGCATGACGGTATCGGGTGAAATTTTCAGGACTTCGGCCGTCTCCTTCACAGTTAGGCCGCCGAAAAAGCGCAGTTCCACCACGCTGCTTTTTCTCGGGTCGTCCTGGGCCAGCTTGGTCAATGCCTGTTCCAGGTCCATCAACTCCGCCGGCACCTCGGCAGAAACGATAAGTCCTTCTTCCAGCGTCAATCTGCGATCGTTTCCGCCACGTTTGAGGGAGCCGTGCGAGCGGGCAAAGTCAATGAGAATGCGCCGCATCAGCCGCGCGCAAACCGCGAAGAAGTGAGCGCGATCCTGCCAGCGCACGTTCTGAAACTCCACCAACCGCAGGTAGACCTCATGGATGAGAGCCGTGGCCTGCAGGGTGTGGCCCTCATTTTCCCGGGACATCTGGCGGCGCGCCAAGCGGTGCAGTTCGTCGTAGACCAGGGGCGTCAGGTGCTCCAGGGCGGACTGATCCCCGTTTCCCCAGGCTCGGAGTAGGGCAGTAACGTTGGGCGGCGGAGTTCCATCGGCGGCCATAGGACCCAGAGTGGCGAGAGGGGAGGCCCACCTAGCTACGACAGCCTACCACAGCTCCAGTCCCCCTCCAACGGCCTTTCCCCAGATAATTTCGTCCCTAGCTTCGAATTATTTTGCCCAAACTTGCCAGTTCTGAGCTGCGCTTTTCGCTATCCCAAATAGAGGCACAAAAGGACCGGGTGGCAATTCGGTCGGTGCATCGGAGGACTCCCAATGCAAAGCCAGAAGGTTTCCGTAGGACTTATTGTGGTGTTGGCGATCTTTGCCGGGACCTTCTCAGTTACAGCAAGCGCGCAGCTTCACCGCAGCGGTTCAAGGCCGGCGGTTTCCAGGAATAGACTCGCGAGCCAGCCGCTAACCGTGACTTGCGGCTCGGGAACCGACAACTGGACCGGCACGGCCGGGGACAATCAGTGGGCTACCGCCGGAAACTGGAGCAGTGGCGTGCCTGTGTCGACCAGTAGCGTCTGCATTGCCAGCACCTTCACCTCGACAATCAAGATCGGCACCCTGGCTGCCGCCAATCAAACGATCGCCAGCTTAACTTCCGGAGCTCCGTTGTCCTTCAGCCAAGGGCCGCTAACCATTGGCGGTGCAGCGACGTTCACTGACCTTCAGGTCAGCAGCGGCACCCTGACACTGAATGGCACCAGCACGTTTACCACGCTGGAGCTCAGCAATGGAACGTTGTCAGGAACGGGCTCCCAGAGTATCAGCGGACTGCTGACCTGGTCGGGAGGGACGGAAAGCGGAACCGGGGTGACGAACGCCAATGGTGGAATGACCATTTCCGGCGAGCCGTTTCTGGACACTCGAACCTTGAATAACGCGGGGACCGCGACCTGGACGGGCGCCGCCTTCCTGATGCTGAACGGGTCGGTGCTCAACAACCAGACGGGGGCGATCTGGGACCATGAGAGCGACACGCAGATTCAGTTCGAGGGTGGCACCGCTCCGACCTTCAACAATGAGGGAACGTTCGAGAAGACAGCGGGCACCGGTGCCAATGGCGGGGGCGTCGGCAGCACTATCGTTTTCAATAACACGGGCACGGTGGAAGCCAGCAGCGGAACGCTGTACATCGACAATGTGGGAACATGCTCGGGAACGTGTGGAAGCTGGAGCGTAGCCTCGGGAGCAAACTTGCAACTCGGCAGCGCCGCGACGGCGTCGTTGAGCGGGGAAATAAGCGGTGCCGGCAAGGTGACCTTCGGACCTTCCGGGACCTTGAATTACACAGGCACATACGACATCACGGGCGGCACGACCGTCAACGGAGGAACAGCAAACTTTGTTTCACCAGTAACAGTGACGGCGACGGGGTCGCTGACGATTAACTCTGGGACCCTGAACTTCTCGACAGGCAAGACGATCTCAACAACCACGCTGACGCAGAGCACAGGGACGCTGACCGGTAGTGACACGCTGACGGTAACCGGTGCGATGACCTGGTCGGGAGGAACGGAGAGCGGAACTGGGGTGACGAACGCCAATGGTGGAATAACCATCTCCGGCGAGCCGTTTCTAGACACTCGAACCTTGAATAACGCGCAGACCGCGACTTGGACAGGCTCGGCCTTCCTGATGCTGAACGGGTCGGTGCTCAACAACCAGACGGGGGCGATCTGGAATCATGAGAGCGACACGCAGATTCAGTTCGAGGGTGGCACCACCGCTCCGACCTTCAACAACGAGGGGACGTTCGAGAAGACAGCGGGGACTGGTGTCAATGGCGGGGGCGTCGGCGCCGGCATCGTTTTCAACAATACGGGCACGGTGGAAGCCAGCAGCGGAACGCTGTACATCGACAATGCAGGAACATGCTCGGGAACGTGTGGAATCTGGAGCGTGGCAGCGGGATCGATCTTGCAACTGGGCAGCGCCGCGACGGCGTCGTTGAACGGGAAAATAAGCGGTGCCGGCAAGGTGACCTTCGGACCTTCCGGGACCTTGAATTACACAGGCACATACGACATCACGGGCGGCACGACCGTCAACGGAGGGACAGCAAACTTTGTTTCACCAGCGACAGTGACGGCGACGGGGCCACTGACGATCAACTCTGGAACGCTAAACTTCTCGACGGGCAAGACGATCTCAACAACCACGCTGACGCAGGGCGCGGGGACGCTGACCGGTAGTGACACGGTGACGGTTAGCGGTACGGTGACCTGGGCGGGTGGGACGGAGAGCGGAACCGGAGTGACGAACGCCAATGGTGGAATGACCCTTTCGGGCGAACCGTTTCTGGATACGAGAACATTAAACAACAAGAAAACGGCGACTTGGACAGGCTCGGCCTTCCTGATGCTGAACGGGTCGGTGTTCAACAACCAGACGGGAGCGATCTGGGACCATGAGAGCGACACGCAGATTCAGTTCGAGGGTGGCACCGCTCCGACCTTCAACAACGAGGGGACGTTCGAGAAGACAGCGGGGACCGGTGTCAATGGCGGGGGCGTCGGCGGCGGCATCGTTTTCAAGAATACAGGGACGGTCGTCGCTAAAGCCGGCATGCTTTTGCTCGGTAGCTCCTTTACGCAAACCAAGGGCTCGACGCTTCTCGAAGGCGGCACCATATCCATGTCAGGCACGACGCCACTTGGGGAGCAAGCGGGCAGCGTGCTCGGAGGCGGCACCATCACTGGAAACGTGACGAACACAGCCGGTGTACTGAGCCCCAGTCTCTCCTCTCCCAAAGTCACGACTGGGGCCCTGGCCATTAGCGGTTCGGGAGCTGGGAGCTTCGCACAGGGATCCGGCGGCACGCTAATTTTCGATATTGCGGGAACTACAACTGGAAAGTTCGATACGCTGAATGTCAGTGGCTCTGCCTCGTTGGCCGGCACGGCCGTTCTCTGCCTGATTAACGGACACAAGCCGTCCTTCGGCACAACCTTCCCTGTCATGAGTTACGCTTCGGAGGCAGGCACGTTTTCGAAGGTTCAGTTTGGCTGGAGCCTGGCTTTAGGCGCCACTTCAGCAGTGGCAACCTATAACGGCGCGCCGAGTGACACATTCTCTCCCGCGGCACTGGCTTTCCCCAGCCAACTGCTGAGTACCACCAGCGCGCCGATGACCGAGACGTTCACCAATGCGGGCCAGGCGGCGCTCACGATCAGCAGCATCACGCTTGGCGGGACCAATAGTACAGATTTTTCAATTACGTCCAATACGTGCGGCATGTTACTGGCTGTCGGGGCAAAGTGCGCGATGACCGTCACGTTCACGCCATCCGCACTGGGGAAACGCAGCGCCACAATTACCGTGATCGATGATGCCTGCGGCAGTCCGCACGTCCTTGCGCTGAGCGGAAGCGGCACCGAGATCACGATGTCACCTTCGCCGGTAAACTTCGGCACCCAGACCGTGGGTACGACGAGTGCATCGATGACGGTGACCCTGACGAATCACGGAACGACCGCTGTGACCGTCAAGGCAGCCACGATCACCGGAACCAACAAAGGCGACTTCAAGATCCAGAGCAACGGTTGCACGTCGATCGCGGCGAGCGGGGGCACTTGCGCGATTGGTGTCACCTTTACTCCGGCGGCGTCGGGTTCGCGGACGGGCACTTTGAGCGTCACCGACACCGACAAAGGAAGCCCGCAGACTGACGCTTTGGAAGGAACCGGCTCATAGAACTGGATTGACACCTCGCGGATGAGAAGCGTTTTCTTCCCATCATTTATCAATCGGCCGCCGAGTAGCACTGGCGGCCTTTTTCTGCTGCTTCGGCAGGCACAATCCCGCCTGTTGCGCCGACGATGATTGTCTTCCGCATCCTTCACTGAAAAGGTCGCGGCGACGTTGCTGCTCTATTGCGTTCCTTCGTCGGGACGGATTAGCACAGCCCGCAATAGCGGCGGACAGAAACCTATCGCACCGTTTCCCTGTACAAATACCGGCATCTGGCATACTAAGGATGTCTATACCCGAATGAAGTGGAACCCCCCCAGAGGATAGGCGGATGCGCATCGCAAGCGTGGGTCATGCGGTCTTTGCGGCGACCTTTATCGCCCTCGGAATCCTGGGCCTGATCAAAGGCGATTTTACCCCGGTATGGCAGCCGGTACCGAAGGGTGTTCCCGCGCGCGAGGAACTGGCCTATCTCTGCGCCTTCATCTCCCTGGCCTCTGGCATGGGCCTGCTCTGGCGACGCGCAGCCGCCCTCGCCGCCCGCGTACTGCTCGCCTGTCTCCTGCTTTGGTGGCTGTTGTTCAGAGTGCGCGACGTCTTCCGCGCGCCCACCATGCAAGATTCCTGGTCAGGCTGCGGTGAGACTGCGGTGATGGTGGCGGGCGCATGGGTACTCTATGCCTGGTTTGCCGCTGACTGGGACAGGCACAGCCTCGGGTTCGCCACCGGCGACAAAGGCGTGCGCATCGCGACGGTGTTCTACGGCCTGGCCTTGATCCCCTTCGGCGTGGCCCATTTCACCTATCTCAAAGAGACGGCCGCGCTGGTGCCTGGCTGGCTGCCATGGCATATGGCCTGGGCGTATTTCTTCGGCTGTACCTTCCTCGCGGCGGGCGTGGGAGTACTTATCGGTGTGTATGCACGGGTGGCAGCCGCGCTCTCGGCCTTGCAGATCGGCATGTTCACGCTGCTGGTGTGGATACCCATCGTGGCGGCAGGTTCCAAGAACGCCTTCGTATGGAGCGAGACCGTCATCTCTTGGGCGCTCACGGCCGGGGCGTGGGTGGTGGCGGATTCCTACCGCGCGGGATGCCCTGGCTCGAGGTGAACGCGAGCTGGCACCGACATTGTCATGAAATCAATTTCGCTCACGCCGCCGAGTCCGGTTTGATTCAGCGCCGCGCCCGCCGCTTCAACCCCTCCAGCACCAACCCGCAAAGTTCGTCGCCAAACCCTTCGTCGAGCTTGTCGTGCCGGATCAGAAAGCGCATGTAGATTGGACCGTAGAGCGAGTCGAGGATGAGGTCGAGATCGCTGTCAGCGGGTAACTCGCCGCGATCAATGCCGCGCTGCAGAGTCTGATAGGCCTGGCGGCGCTTCGGCCACAAGAATCTCTCCCGAAAAGCTTCGAGCAACTCCGGGTCCGATTGACCACCGGCGAGCAACGCCGCGACCACCTTACCGCGCTCGGATCGGAAGATGCGAATCACCCTTCGCATCTGCAGGCTCATGTCGCGTTCAACCGAGCCGGTATTCGGGAACTGGAGTTCCTCCTCGGCGCTGGCGAAGAAGGCGTCGGCGACCAGGGCGGCCTTGGTCGGCCACCAACGATAGACAGTTGTCTTGCCAACATTAGCGTCAGCGGCGATGGCTTCAATGCTCAGTTCCGCGAATCCGCCTTGCTGTTTCAGCAGCTTCAAGGTACTGCGCAGAATCGACCGGTGCGATTCCTCACTGCGCGGCCGCCCGGGCGGGCGCTTCCCGTTAGTGCCATTGATTCCGTTGCGAGCGGCGGCGTTCCGACGCCCGGCGTGCCGGGTATGGTTTTGTGCCATGGCCAAGATCTAATATAATATAAATCCGAAACGTACTGTTTCGAATCTTATTTACAAGTTGATAGGCCAGTGTGGGGTCGGGTTTTGGCGGAGTGGTTTCCGCTGGCACTGGACTTGGCATCACCAGTTTCGCCAGTCTTATGTGGATCGTCGCATTAGCGCTTCGCCGTCCTTATACGTTTGTAGTGATGGCAATGCTCATCATCATTCTCATGGGCGTGGCTATCCTACGCACCCCAGTCGACATTTTTCCCGAAATCAACATTCCCGTGGTCAGCGTGGTGTGGAGTTATTCCGGCATGTCGCCGCAGGAGATGGCGGACCGGATCGTGACCAACTCCGAGCGCGGATTCACCGTCACGGTCAACGACATCGAACACCAGGAGTCGCAGGCGCTGGGCGGAATTGCCGTGATCAAGATCTTCTTCCGGCCTTCCGTCAATATTTCCGTAGCTCTGACGCAAGTGACGGCGATGTGCCAGACCGTGCTGCGCGGACTGCCTCCGGGCACAACTCCGCCGCTGGTCGTTACTTACACGGCATCCTCCACCCCGATTGTGCAACTGGGCTTGAGCAGCAAGACGCTATCGGAACAACAGTTGTTCGACCTGGGGCAGAATTTTCTGCGCACGCAGCTGACTACGGTGCAGGGCGCGGCGACTCCGTATCCTTATGGCGGCAAGATTCGCCAGGTGCAAGTGGACCTGGATTCCGCCAAGCTGCAAGCCTACGGCTTAGCGCCCGCCGATATCGTCAACGCGGTAGCCGCGCAGAACCTGGTGCTGCCGGCAGGCACAACCAAGATTGGGTCGACCGAGTACACGGTGGAAATGAACGGCAATCCGCAGACCATTGCCGACCTGAACGATCTGCCGGTGAAAACCTCGAACTTATCTACCCTTTACCTGCGGGACGTGGCCCACGTGCGCGACGGGTTTTCTCCGCAAACCAACATCGTGCGGCAGGACGGCGTGCGCGGCACCCTGATGTCGATCTTCAAACTGGGCGGAGCCTCTACCCTGACCGTTGTCAACGGCATAAAGGCGATGGTGCCGGAGGCGGCGAAACAGCTGCCGCCCGAACTGACCATCAAAGCTCTATTCGACCAGTCGCTTTTCGTGCGCGCGTCCATTGAGGGAGTGGTGCGGGAAGGCTTGATCGCTGCCTGTCTTACCGCCGCCATGATCCTGATCTTTCTGGGCGACTGGCGCCCGACAGTCATCATCGCGGTCTCGATTCCTCTTTCCATCTTCGTCTCCGTAATCTTGCTGAGCGCGCTGCACGAGACCATCAACATCATGACGCTGGGAGGCCTGGCCCTGGCCGTGGGCATTCTGGTGGATGATGCCACCGTGACCATCGAAAACATCGAGCGCAATCTGGCCATGGGCAAGGAGATGAGGCAAGCCATCCTCGATGGCGCGCAGGAAATTGCAGTGCCCGCGTTTGTTTCGACGCTGTGTATCTGCATTGTGTTTGTGCCCATGTTCTTTCTCGCCGGAGTCGCGAAGTTTCTTTTTGTGCCCATGGCGGAAGCGGTGTGCTTCGCCATGTTGGCGTCATACCTGCTGTCGCGAACCCTGGTTCCGACCATGGTCCTGTTTATCATGCGCGGGCACGAGCACCGCGCTGCCGAGCCGACCAACGTCCTGGCAAAATTCCAGCGTAGATTCGAGCGCGGATTTGAACGATTCCGCGTCGGCTACCAGCAACTGCTGGAATCCGCGCTGGAACGGCGAAAATTATTCGCCGCCGGCTTTGCAGCTTTCTGCTTTCTGTCGCTGGGGCTCGTGTTCTTTCTCGGCGAAGACTTCTTCCCGCAAGTGGATGCGGGCCTGATTCGCCTGCATCTGCGCGCCCGTCCCGGACTGCGGGTGGAAGAAACCGCTCGTCTGTGCGATGAGGTCGAGCGTGTTCTGCGAGACGAGATACCCAAGGCAGAATTGGAAACCATGCTCGACAATATCGGCGTCCCGTATTCCGGCCTGAATCTTTCCTACGGCAGTTCGGGCGTGATTGGGACGGGTGATGCGGAGATCCTGATTTCCCTGAATCCGGAACACCATCATCCCACGGCGCAATATGTGCGCCGATTGCGCCGCGAACTCCCGTCGCGCTTTCCGGGCGTGGAATTTTTCTTCCAGCCCGCCGATATCGTGTCACAAATTCTTAACTTCGGATTGCCTGCGCCGGTCGACATCCAGGTGTTGGGCGCCGATATGCACGGGAACTACAACATAGCGCAGAAGATTGCAAATCGGTTGCGCCTGATTCCTGGCACCGCCGACGTGCACGTGCAACAGATGATGAATCTGCCCACACTTTACCTCGACATGGACCGCACGCGCATTAATCAGGTCGGGCTGAACGCCCGCGACGTCGCACAAAGCGTGCTCATCAGCTTGAGTGGGAGCTTCCAGACAGCTCCCAATTTCTGGCTGAATCCGAGAAACGGTGTGACCTATAACATTTCCATTCAGTCGCCGCAGTATCGCATGACATCGTTGCAGGACTTGATGAACACGCCAGTGACGAGCTCGACGGCGCGAGCTCCGCAGGTACTGGGTAATCTGGCGCAACTCACGCCGGCGATGCGTCCTGCCGTAGTCAGTCATTACCAGGTGCAGCCGGTCATCGATGTGTACGCGAGCACGCAAGGGCGCGATCTGGGCGGGGTTGCGTCGGACATCATGAAGGCGCTCAAGCCATTCCAGGATCCGAAACACCTGCCGCGGGGAACCCGCATCGTGGTTCGGGGGCAAATCGAGACCATGCGGTCCTCGTTCTTTGGCCTGGGCGTTGGCCTTCTGATGGCAATCGTTCTCGTCTATCTGCTGATTGTGGTGAATTTCCAGTCGTGGCTCGATCCTTTTATTATCATCACCGCGCTGCCGGGAGCGCTCGCGGGTATCTGCTGGTTTCTGCTGATTACCCGCACCACGCTGAGTGTTCCGTCGTTGACGGGCGCGGTCATGTGTATGGGAGTTGCGACCGCAAATTCGATTCTGCTGGTTTCGTTTGCGCGCGACCGCATGGATAGTGGAGTACCGGCAATGCAGGCCGCACTCGAAGCTGGCTACACACGCATTCGGCCTGTGCTGATGACGGCCCTGGCCATGGTAATCGGTATGCTGCCCATGGCGTTGGGCTTCGGAGAAGGCGGTGAGCAGAACGCGCCGCTAGGCCGCGCCGTAATTGGCGGACTGCTATTCGCCACCGTAGCCACCTTATTTTTCGTGCCGAGTGTATTTGTGATGATCCACGGCCACCGCCAAGCGCGGGTGCAGCCGGAGCAAGAGTAGAGAATTTATCGGAGATGGCCATTATGCCCGTAAAACCGCCGCCTGTAACCACGCCGCAGATCGATCAGACTTTGGGCCCGGGTCAGGCTCCAGCCAGTCGGGCAAAGCTTCTGGTGGGGGCCGCTCTGCTCGTCCTGGTCACCGCTGGCGCGGTCACGTTTCTGAATCGGAAGAGTGAAGCGGACGCGCTGGCGAAAGAAACCGATGCCGTCTCCGTTCCGACCGTCGCGGTGGTGCAACCCGCAACCGAGCCCGGAAACGATGAACTTGTCTTGCCCGGAAATTTGCTGGCCTTCGAAGAGTCTCCTATTTTTGCCCGAACCAACGGTTACCTCTTGCGCTGGTACAAGGACATTGGAAGCAAGGTCCAGAAAGGGGAACTGCTGGCGGCAATTGATACTCCGGAAGTCGACCAGGAACTCTCGCAGGCGCGAGCCGGCCGCGAGCAGATCAAGGCGGCGCTGGAGTTGGCGAAGATTTCCGCCGACCGCTGGGCAAACCTTCGCAAGTCCGACTCGGTTTCGCAGCAGGAGGCCGACCAGCAAGCCAGCGGCTATCAGCAGGCGCTGGCCAACCTTGCGGCAGCGGACGCGAATGTTCGCCGCCTCGAACAACTCGAATCTTTCAAGAACGTGTACGCTCCTTTTTCCGGCGTGCTCACCCGGCGCAATGTTGATCCAGGCGCGCTCATCAATTCCGGAGCGGGAGCAACGGGCAAAGAACTGTTCGATATCGCGCGTGTCGATCCACTTCGTGTTTACGTCAGTGTTCCGCAGGCCTATGCGCCGAATATTAGAGCCGGGATGAAGGCCAACGTTACGCTGCAGGAGTTTCCCGGCCAGAAATTTCTGGGAGCTGTAGCGCGCACCGCCGATGCCATCGATCCCGGGACCCGCACCCTGAACACGGAAGTCGATGTTCCCAACAAGGATGGCCGGCTGTTACCGGGTTCTTTCGGTCAAGTGCATTTTTCTACCGGAACTTCTGTTCCAAGAATCACGATTCCGGTCAATGCCATGCTCTTCCGCACCGAGGGGGCGCGAGTCGCGGTTGTCGACAAAGATGGCAAGGTGCATTTGCGCCCGATCACCATCGGTCGCGACTTCGGAGCAACGCTCGAGATTCTTAGTGGGCTTGACGTAAGCGATCAGATCATCATCAATCCGTCCGATTCACTCGAGGAAGGGCAACAAGTGCACGTGGCCAAACCGAGCGTGGGAGATGGTCACTCGTGAAGCGAGAACCTCACCACGGAGGCACGAAGAAAAGCGAATTCATGATTTCGTTTCTGATAAAGCACCTACGACTCTCCAGCATGCCCCCCCCAAAGCCCTTCTCCGTGGCTCCGTGTCTCCGTAGTGGGCTTTGCCTTTTGCTGGCCGCCGCATTGCTGACCGGCTGCACTGTGGGGCCGGGATATAAGCGCCCTGTCGCGCAGGTTCCTGACGCGTGGAAAGGCGAAGGGCCGTGGCAGACAGCTGCTCCGAAGGATGCAATTCCCAAGGGGGCGTGGTGGCAGATATTTCATGACGCGGAACTTGATCGGCTGGAGCACGAACTGCTTCAGGCAAATCAGTCGCTGGCGGCGGCGCAGGATCGCCTCTCGCAGGCGCGGTCGCAGGCGCGGATTGCGTCCTCGGCGTACTTTCCCACCCTCAGCGCTAATCCCCGCGGGCAGCGCGAGGAAACCTCCAGCAACCGTGCGTTTCCAGGCGAACCGCCCTTTACCCAGAGCGACCTTGTCGTCCCATTTTCCGTCAGCTACGAACTTGATCTATTCGGACGCGTGCGCCGCAATCTTGAAGCGGCCAACGCCTCCCTTCAGGGGAGCGCGGCCGACCTGGAAAATGTGCGCCTGGTGTTGACCGCCGAACTCGCCGCTGACTATTTCAACCTGCGTGAGCTTGACCGCGAAGCTGGAGTGGTGCGGCAGTCGGTTGAAATCCAGCAAAAAGGGTTGGACCTGGTCAACCATCGTCACGAAGGCGGAGTCGCGTCTGGACTCGAAGTCGCGCAGCAGGCCGCGTTGCTGGATGCCACCGCGACGCAGCTCTCGCTCGTGGTGCAGCAGAGGGCGCAATACGAACATGCCATCGCCGTGCTGACGGGGAAGTCCGCGTCGGCTTTCAGCCTGGCGGAGGCGCCGTTCGAAGTTACCCCTCCGGCGATTCCCACCGGGGTTCCATCCGACATTCTGGAGCGCCGGCCTGACGTTGCCACCAGCGAGCGCCAGATGGCGTTCGAAAATGCGCAAGTCGGTTTGGCGATGACGGCGTTTTATCCGCACATCACGCTGGGCGGGGGTGGCGGATATGAAAGCCGCGACATCAGCACGCTGATCAGCGCTCCCAGCGCTCTGTGGTCGCTGGGTGGCGATCTGCTGCAGCCGATTTTCAATGGCGGACGCAATCGCGCCAACTTGGCAGCCAGCCGCGCTGCCTACGACGAATCGGTTGCCAATTATCGCGAATCCGTGCTGGTCGCGTTTCAGCAGGTGGAGGATGGACTTTCCGGCCTGACGCTGCTCAACCAGGCTGCGAAAACACAGCAGGCGGCGGTTGCCGACTCGCGCCGCGCACTCGACATCGCTAACGACCGTTATGTCGGCGGCCTCACCACCTACCTCGATGTGCTTACCGCGCAATCCACGCTGCTGAACAACGAACGCCTGGCAACGCAGTTGCTCGGTCAGCAAATGGTCACTTCCGTCTATTTGGTGAAGGCTTTGGGCGGCGCGTGGGACGCCTCCGAAATCCAGCACGAACAGGTCAAGCCGGCGCTGGTCCAGGCCGTGCAGCAGTGACTACGAAGTGCTCCTGTACCATTGCAACTCAGGGCGCAGCTTGGGGTTTGATGGCTTGTCGTGACGTATTCGCAAGCCTATGATTTACAAACTTTTACCATCGTTTGCTTTCCAGAAACCATCACTTTAGGAGAGTATGATCGTCTAATGCTTTTCTGGTGCTAGATTCGCAGGTCGACGGTGAAAATTGAATTGGTTCGCCAATAAACTTACCGTTTGTGCGGCTTCATTTATGAATAGAAATATGAATTGTGGGTGGATGCAACTCGGCGGGACCTTGCTCCTGCTGCTTGCCTTTGGCGGGTGCCAGAGCGCTGACTCCTCGAAAGACAAGCAAGCTCTGGCCGCCACGACTCGCGCCGTACCGGTAGCGGTTGCGTCCGCGGTCGAACAGGACATGCCGGTGTATCTGACCGGTCTGGGTTCGGTCACGGCCTACAACACGGTAAGCGTGAAGAGCCGGGTAGATGGCCAACTGATTCAGGTGAATTTCCGCGAAGGACAACAGGTCAACAAGGGCGACTTGTTGATCCTCATCGATCCTCGTCCCTACGAGGTGCAACTGGCGCAGGCGCAGGCGCAGTTGTTTAAGGATCAGGCCTCGCTCCGCGATGCCCAACTGAACTATCAGCGCTTCAAAGATCTGCTGCAGCAATCCGGCGCCATGTCGCAGCAGCAGGTGGACACGCAAAAGGCGACAGCGGATACATTCGAAGGCGCGGTTCGCTCCGACCAGGCAGCCATCGACAACGCGAAACTTCAGATCGAGTATTGCCACATCACGGCGCCAGTCAGCGGCCGTATCGGCTTACGGCTAGTGGACGCGGGCAACATCGTCCACGCCAGCGATACCAATGCCATGCTGGTCATCACCCAGTTGCAGCCAATCTCGGTGATCTTCACCTTGCCGGAAGACAGCCTCCGTGTGGTCGTGCAGCGAATGAGACAGGGGACTCTGACGGTTGACGCCTACGATCGCGACGACAAGATCAAGCTGGCGACCGGCACCTTGCTGACCATCGACAACCAGATTGATCAGACGACAGGTACCGACCGCCTGAAAGCCACGTTCGACAACAAAGACGGTGTGCTCTTCCCGAATCAGTTTGTCAACATCCGCCTGCTTCTCGACGTGCGCAAGAACAGTACGATCGTTCCCAGCGTGGCGGTGCAGCGCGGGCCGCAGGGAAGTTTCGTTTATGTAGTGAAAGCCGACAAGACGGTGGAGGCGCGCCCCGTGACTGTGGCACTCACGCAGATGAATCAAAGCGCGATCGACAGCGGCCTGCAGGCGGGGGAGGTCGTGGTCACCGACGGGCAGGACAAATTGCAGAATGGCGCAAAAGTTGAAACGCGCAGCCCAGCCGGCAACTCCAACGCTTCACCATCGACTAAGCAGCCAGCAAAATCCGCACCAACGTCATGAACCCGTCTCGCCTTTTCATTCTGCGGCCAGTCGCCACTTCTTTATTGATGGTGGCCGTGATGCTGGTCGGACTCGTCGCTTACCGGCAACTGCCGGTCTCCGCCTTGCCCGAGGTGGATTACCCGACGATCCAGGTCATGACTTTCTATCCCGGCGCCGCTCCCGACGTGATGGCGTCTTCGGTCACTGCTCCATTGGAGCGGCAGTTCGGACAAGTCCCCGGACTGAACCAGATGACCTCGACCAGTTCGTTCGGGAGTTCGCTGATCACTTTGCAATTCGCCCTCGACCAGAACATCGACGTCGAGGAACAGCAGGTGCAGGCAGCAATCAACGCCTCCGCCACCTACCTGCCGCAGAATCTTCCCAATCCTCCCATCTACAACAAGGTGAACCCGGCCGATGCGCCCATCCTGACGCTGGCGCTGACTTCGGATTCGATGCCCTTGTCGCGCATCGAAGACATGGCAGAAACGGCGCTGGCGCAGAAGATCTCGCAGCTTCCCGGAGTCGGCTTGGTTTCGATCAGCGGCGGACAGAAGCCTGCGGTTCGTGTGCAAGCCAATCCGACGGCGCTAGCTTCCTACGGGTTAGGCCTCGAAGACGTTCGCGCCGCGCTGATGGCGGCCAATGTGGACCAGGCCAAGGGAGTGATTGACGGTCCGCGACAATCGTTCACCATCGGCGCTAACGACCAACTGCTATCGAGTCAGCAATACAATGGCGTAATCGTTGCCTACCGGAACGGTGCACCGGTGCGTTTGTCCGATGTCGCTACCGCCATCGACAGCGCGGAAAATGTGAAGCAGGCGGCTTGGGTTAACACCACGCCTGCAGTGCTGCTCAACATTCAGCGCCAACCCGGGGCCAACATCATCAGCGTGGCCGATCGCATCAAGAAAGTGCTGCCGCAATTGCAGGCTTCGATGCCCGCGGCCGTAAAGGCGCAAATCCTCATCGACCGTACGCAGACCATTCGTGCCTCAGTCAACGATGTGCAGTTTGAGTTGATGTTGACCGTGGCCCTGGTGGTCATGGTCATCTTTCTTTTCCTCCGGAATCTTTCCGCGACCGTCATCCCCAGCATTGCCGTGCCCCTCTCGCTGGTGGGCACCTTCGGCGTGATGTACCTGCTCGGCTACAGCCTGAACAACCTGACGCTGATGGCGCTCACCATCTCCACCGGATTCGTGGTCGACGATGCCATCGTGATGATCGAGAACATCGATCGCTATTTGGAAGAGGGCGATTCTCCCTTGGACGCCGCTCTCAAAGGAGCGGGACAGATTGGGTTCACCATCGTATCGCTGACGGTCTCGCTGATCGCGGTGCTGATCCCGTTGCTGTTCATGGGCGACATCGTCGGCCGGCTGTTCCGCGAGTTTGCCGTCACCCTGGCGGTGACCATCCTGGTCTCGGCCGTGGTCTCGCTGACCCTGACGCCGATGATGTGCGCCAAGCTTTTGAAACAACGCAAGCCCGGGCAAGGATCCTGGTTCTACCGCGTCACCGAGGATTTCTACAACCGCGTGATTGCGTTCTACGGCCGCACCCTGAAATTTGTCCTCAAGTATCAGACCACCACTCTTCTGGTTACGATATCGACGCTGATCGCCACGCTGCTCCTTTATGTATACGTGCCGAAAGGTTTTTTCCCCGTGCAGGATACGGGCGTGATCATGGGGATCTCGGAGGCCGCCGAGAATACGTCGTTCGTGGCCATGTCGCAGAAGCAGCAGGCCCTGACCAAAGTGATTCTGAAGAATCCGAACGTCGATAACCTGGCTTCGTTCATCGGCGTCGATGGCACCAACGTTACACCGAACAGCGGGCGCATCCAGATCAATCTGAAGCCGCGCGATCAGCGCAAAGAGACTGCGTCCGAGATCATTCGCGATCTGCAACCGGAATTGGCTAAGATCGAAGGCATCACGCTCTACATGCAACCGGTGCAGGACCTCACCGTCGAAAGCCGCGTCAGCCAGACCCAGTACCAGTATTCGATGGAAGACGCCGACGCCGTCGAATTGGCCACCTGGTCGCAGCAACTTCTGCAAAAGCTGCAAGGTATACCGCAACTGCGCGATGTGGCCAGCGACCAGCTCAACAACGGATTGCAAGCCAACCTGGTCATCGATCGCGACACCGCTTCGCGCCTGGGCATTCTGCCGCAGGCCATCGACGACACGCTCTACGACGCGTTCGGGCAGCGGCAGGTCTCCACCATGTTTACCCAGCTCAACCAGTATCACGTTGTGCTGGAAGTGGATCCGCAATTCAGGGTGACGCCGGACGACTTGAAGGACATCTACGTCAAGTCAACCAACACCGTAACCAGCGCCGGCACAACGGCGACCACCACATCAAGCACGAGCGTTTCGGCCACGAACGTACCGGCGGTAGGCGCAACCGGCAACACCACGCAGGTTCCGCTTTCCGCGTTCACTCGCCTCGAAATGCGCAATGCGCCGCTGGCGATTAATCACCTCGGCCAGTTTCCGGTCGTGAACCTGTCATTCAACCTTGCTCCCGGTGTTTCCCTGGGCGATGCCACCACGGCGATCGAAAAGGCGGAACAGGAAATCAACCTGCCGCGCAGTATCAACACCAGCTTCCAGGGTACGGCGGCGGCCTTTCACAATTCGCTTTCGAGCGAGCCCTGGCTGATTCTGGCGGCCATCATCACGGTTTACATCGTGCTGGGCGTGCTTTACGAGAGCTATATTCACCCGGTCACGATTCTTTCCACGCTGCCCTCGGCCGGAGTGGGCGCAATTCTCGCGCTGCTGATTACCGGCAACGATCTCGGCGTGGTCGCACTGATTGGCATCATCCTGCTCATCGGCATCGTGAAGAAGAACGCCATCATGATGATCGACTTCGCGCTCGAAGCCGAGCGTGTCGAGCACAAAGCTCCCGAAGAAGCCATCTACCAGGCATGCTTGCTTCGTTTCCGTCCGATCATGATGACCACCATGGCCGCATTGCTCGCCGGATTGCCGCTGGCTCTGGGCGGCGGCACGGGCTCGGAACTGCGCCATCCGCTGGGCATCACGATTGTCGGCGGATTGCTCTTAAGCCAATTGCTCACGCTCTATACCACCCCAGTCGTGTATCTGTGGTTTGACCGGCTGGCCCAACGATTCGCCCGCTACAAGATTGGCAATCCGATGGAGGAACCGGCTCCCGAGGTCCCTGGAGACTGAGCCATGAATATTTCCGCTCCCTTCATCAAGCGGCCGGTTGGAACCTCGTTGCTCGCAGCGGCGCTGCTGCTTTCGGGAGTGTTAGCCTTCAACTTTCTTCCCGTAGCTCCGCTGCCGCAGGTGGAGTTTCCCGTCATCTCGGTTGGGGCGAGTCTGCCGGGAGCAAGCCCGGAGACGATGGCATCGGCGGTGGCAACTCCGCTGGAGCGGCAGTTCGGACGCATCGCCGGCGTGAACCAGATGACCTCGACCAGCCAACTGGGTTCCACCAGCATTGTTCTCCAGTTCGACCTCAGCCGGAACATCGATGCCGCCGGACGCGACGTACAAGCCTGCATCAATGCGGCGCGCAGCCAACTGCCTGCCTACCTGCCGGGCAACCCCACCTATCGCAAGGTCAACCCGGCGGACGCGCCCGTCCTCATCCTGGCGCTCACCTCCGACACCATCCCGCTGCCCAAGATTTACGACGCCGCCGACTCCATCCTCTCCCAGAAGCTGGCGCAAGTGGATGGCGTAGGGCAAGTCTTCGTCGGCGGCGGCGCCAAGCCGGCCGTCCGCGCTGAAGTCAATCCCATGCTCCTGAACAAGCTGGGCGTGGGTCTGGACTCGGTCCGCACCGCACTCAACCAGGCCAACGCGAACACTCCCAAGGGCGAATTCAGCGACGCCGTGAATGCGTGGAGCATTCGCGATACCGACCAGATTTTCCAATCCGACCAGTATCGCAAACTGATCGTTGCCTACAAGAACGGCGCACCGGTCCGGCTCGCCGATGTCGCCGACGTGCAGGACGCGGTCGAAGATATCCATAACGTCGGACTCGCCAACGGCAAGCCAGGTGTGTTGATCATCGTCTTTCGCCAGCCGGGCGCCAACATTATCGCCACCGTTGATCGCGTGTATGCGGCGCTGCCGCAGTTGCAGGCCTCGATCTCACCTGCCATCAACCTGGGCATAGTTCTTGACCGCACGACCACGGTGCGCGCCTCGGTCCACGATATCGAGGTGACACTCATCATTTCGGTCATCCTCGTCATCCTGGTGGTCTTCGCTTTCTTGCGCACGGCGCGTGCAACCTTAATTCCGAGCGTAGCGGTGCCGCTGTCGCTGATCGGCACTTTCGGCGTGATGTACCTGACAGGCTACAGTCTGGACAACCTGTCGCTGATGGCGCTGGCCATCTCGACTGGCTTCGTCGTGGACGATGCAATTGTGGTCCTCGAGAACGTCACCCGCTTCATCGAACATGGGATGACCCCGGTGCAGGCGGCATTTCGTGGAGCGCGCGAAATCGGATTCACTGTGCTCTCCATGAGCACGTCGCTGGTCGCTGTTTTTATTCCTATTCTGCTCATGGGGGGCATCGTCGGACGCCTCTTCCGGGAATTTGCCGTCGTGCTCAGCGTCGCCATCGGTGTGTCGTTGCTGCTTTCCTTAAGCTTGACGCCCATGATGTGCGCCAAATTCTTGCGCTCCCAGGATGAGAAGAAACACGGCCACATCTATCGCTTTAGTGAATGGGCCTTTGACCGCCTGCTGGGCAGCTATCGCCGCAGTCTCGATTGGGTTTTGCGCCATCAGCGGTTCACCCTGGGCGTAACCATCGCAACTGCCTGTCTCAGCGTCTATCTATATATCCTGGTTCCCAAGGGCTTCTTCCCGCAGCAGGATACGGGACGGATTGGCGGATCGGTGCAGGCGGCGCAAGACATTTCTTTCGCGGCCATGAGCGGCAAGATGAAGCAGTACGTGAACATCATCATGAAGGATCCTGCGGTTGCCACCGTCGTGGGCTTCGCGGGCGGCAACACTCAATACAACACGGGTCGCATGTTCATCACGCTCAAGCCGCTTTCGGAACGCAAGATCAACTCCGATCAAGTGATTGGACGTCTGCGATCCAAGCTGGCGGTGGTCCCCGGTGCGACGCTCTATATGCAGTCGGCGCAGGACTTGACCATCGGCGGGCGTATGGGACAGGCGCAGTACCAGTACACGCTGCAGGGAGAGGACCTGGCTGAGATGAACCAATGGGCGCCGCAACTGCTGCAGAAGCTCCGCGCCCTGCCGCAGTTGCGCGACGTCAACACCGACCAGCAGGACAAGGGACTCGAAGCCAGCGTGGTGATTGACCGCGACACAGCCGCACGGCTTGGAGTCGCAGCCTCCGATATCGATGCCGCGCTCTACGATGCTTTTGGCCAGCGCCAGGTCTCAATCATGTACCGGCAACTGAACCAGTACCACGTGGTCATGGAAGTGGCGCCGGAATTTGCCAACACAACGGACGCCCTCCAAAGCATTTACGTGCGCGCGAAGAGCGGCACAGCGGTGCCCCTGGCGTCGCTGGCGCACTTTGGCCCTTCCAACACCTCACTCGCCGTCAATCACCAGGGACAATATCCGTCGGTAACCATCTCCTTCAATCTGGCTCCGGGAGTTGCGCTCGGCGAAGCCACCAAGGTGATTGAAGAGACCGAGCGCACCATTGGTTTTCCGTCCACCATGCACGCAGGGTTTCAGGGAACGGCCGCCGCTTTCCAGGATGCGTTATCGAGCGAATGGCTGCTCATCCTTTGTGCGGTGCTGACCGTGTACATCGTGCTGGGCATTCTCTATGAGAGTTACGCGCACCCGGTCACGATCCTGTCGACCATTCCGTCTGCCGGCGTCGGGGCGCTGCTGGCTCTGCTGATCTCAAAGAATGAGCTCAATGTGATTGGGATGATCGGGATCATCCTGCTGATTGGCATCGTCAAGAAGAATGCCATCATGATGATTGACTTCGCGCTCTACACCGAGCGCGAACACGGAAAACCGCCTACAGAAGCGATTCGCGAAGCATGCTTGTTGCGTTTTCGCCCGATCATGATGACGACTATGGCGGCGCTTCTGGGTGGATTGCCTTTGGCTTTAGGCACGGGCACGGGATCGGAACTGCGCCGTCCGCTCGGCATCACCATTGTGGGCGGGCTTATTGTGAGCCAGATGCTGACGCTGTTCACTACTCCCGTGGTCTACATCTACATCGACCGTCTGCGGCTGTGGCTGGCACGAGTTCGTACTCCAACTCGCACGCCAGCCGTATCGCGTCCAGCACAAAGCACGTAGGCAGTCCTCAGCGTCCGGTAGACCTTCAGCGCGCCGAAGCCGCCTGTGCCTGAGCCGAGATTTGTTCCTGACTGCCGTGGCGCGAGCGGATCTCACGCTCCGCAATCAGCCAATCCTGGTTTTCGTCGCCGTTTCCGTTGCTCGCGGCGGCCGCGCGCTGCAGGTAAAGTTCGTAGGCGCGCTGGCGAATCTCTTCTTCCAGATTGACAGGAACGCCGACCGGAACCTCGTTGGCCGGTTTTCCATCCTCGCGAACCTCGAGTGCAGCCTGCACCGCGGCCGGCGAGATGGGGACTCCGGATTTCCTGCTGCGATTGCTGATACCGTTTCCGGTTGTCTTCCGAGCCATAGCGTACTCCTTACAGATACCCAACTCCAAGAATGGTCTTACGTAATGAATGAGCGACATCCGCATACTCCGATAGCCGCTATCCGACTATTTGCGACAACTGTTGTATCAACTATAGCGCGAACCCCTGTGGAAGAGTGCCGCCAATTCTTTTTTCCGTACAGGAAAAGACACCCTTTTGGGCACGGCCAATTTGGCGTTGCCAGGGCACCAGAATCACTCTGGTAACTTGTTGAAAACCGACTGCCGCACGCAGGATGGATTAGTAAGGGGCTAGAGCCACATCCATGTCATCAACGGGAAATCAAAGTTCTGTATTCAAGGCCGCCAAGGCCAGCGTCAGCGAATTGGAGAGCATGATTGCAGAATCTCCGAGTTCGGACAGGGTTTGCCTCAAGGTGGCGCAGATCCTGCATGTGCGGCGCAGCGAAGTGGCGCTACTCAGGCTAGACAAGGGTAGTCTGCGATTTATCTTTCCACCCGAACTGCGATCCGCGGGCGTACTGCCCCTGACCGGAAGCGCGGTTGCGGCGCGCACGGCAGCGACTCGTACTCCCCTCCTCTCGAATACCTTCATGCGCGTAAAACATGTCAGCCTGTTTGAAGCGGTCAAGGTGGAATCCGGAGAGGAAGATCGAGGCTCGGACCAAATGCCGATTCAGAAAATCATCTCGGTTCCGGTGGTGGCCTCCTCCGCAGGACTCGTGATGGGAGTGGTGCAGGTTTCGCGCAAGGGCCTGGATTCTTCGCTCGCAGGTGCAGACTTCACCAACGAAGATCTCAAGCTATTAGAGCAGGCTGCCGAAATTCTCGCCCGTATGCCCTTCATGCAGGAAGGCGCGGAGATCTAGAATTTGTGATTGGCGATTTGTAATTTGCAATTGGAACTCAACTGCCCATCGTTTCTAAGTCACATATTACCGATCGGCCAATTTACCAATTGCCCTCACACCGCATGTCCGGCACAAAATCCCGACGCCCAGGCCCACTGGAAGTTGAAACCGCCAAGTTGGCCGGTAACGTCGACCACTTCTCCTATGAAATAAAGGCCAGGCACTTTTCGGCACTCCATGGTCTTGGCGGAAAGTTCACCGGTATCGACGCCACCCGCCGTAACTTCCGCTTTTCCGAAGCCCTCGGTCCCTACTGGCTTAACCTCCCACGCATGCAGTTGATCTTCGGCATCGGCAAAGGCACGATCGGAGTTGCCGGTTAAAGGATAAGTTTCGAGCCAGCGATCGGCGAAGCGCCGAGGCAGGACTTCTCTCAGCAACGCCCTCCAGCTCGACTGGTCGCGATGTCCACGGGCACGCAACTCGGTGACCAGATTGCGGTCAGGCGCAAGGTCAAGATGAATCGGCTCCCGCCCATCCCAGTAAGAACAGATCTGGAGAATCGCGGGCCCGCTGACGCCGTGATGAGTAAATAGCATATTTTCACGGAACGCGGTTTTGGTATTGCGTCTCGCGCCACGAATGGAAGCAACCACTTCGGTCGAGACTCCCGCCAGATCGCACCAACGCTTGCGATCGCGTTCGCTGAAGACGAGAGGGACAAGGGCAGCGCGCGTGGGCACGATCTTCAGGCCGAATTGCCGGGCGAGATCGTACCCAAATGATGTAGCGCCGATTTTCGCGATGGACAGGCCTCCGGTCGCGACCACCAGGCGGGACGCCGCAAAACTGGCATCCTCGGCTTGTACCGTGAACTGGTCGTTTTTCTGCACCTCGTTCTTGCGTACTTCGCTCACCTTGGTGTTCAGCCGGATTTCCACTCCGGCGTCACGGCATTCTTGTTCCAGCATCGCTGTGATGTCGCTCGCGGTTCGATCGCAGAACATCTGGCCAAGCTTCTTCTCGTGGTAGGGCATGCGATGCTTGTCGACGAGCCGCACGAAATCGACGGGAGTATAGCGGACAAGCGCCGACTTGGCGAAATGTGGGTTGGTCGAAAAAAAGTTTTCCGGGCCGGTGTGGAGGTTGGTGAAATTGCAGCGGCCGCCGCCAGAGATCAGAATTTTTTTGCCGATGCGATCAGCCCGTTCAAGTACCAGAACCCTTCGGCCCCGCTTGCCCGCTTCCATGGCACACATCAGCCCGGCAGCACCGGCTCCAAGAATGAGGACGTCGTATCTCTGATCCACGCAGAGATGAGCTTAGCAGGGCTGGCAAGCCGCTGCTGTTACTTCGAGCGCTGGCGTGAGGTCAATGTTTGTAATTTCAACGACTGCAAGAAGGTGACAATCTGCCAGCGCTCCGGTTCCGGCAGTTTCGACCAAACCGGCATGCCTCGGCGGACAACTCCGTTGGTCAGGATCCAAAACACTGTGCCAGGTGTTGCTTGCTGCACTTCTTCCCGTAGTAAACTCGGGCCTTTTCTCGTTCCTCCCGCTTTTGCTCCATGACACTCGGCGCAGTGTTGTTCAAAAAGTTTTCCTCCCGCAGCCACAGCCTCCGTGTTGCCTTCGAAGGGGTTTCTCTTCTCTCTCGCCTTTTCGGGGGCCTCCGCCAGCGCGGCGTACGTTGATTTCTTGTTCCTATGTTCACCAGCGTCTTCGTTCTGCGCCCGAACCTGAGCAATCCCGATAATGCTAATACCGAAGACGAGCGCACCGATCGTCGCAACGCTCGTAGTTCGGACTCGGCGAAATAAAGCGAATCTTGCTTTCACGGCCGGCCTCCGAAGAAACGCCCGACAAGTTCACCGAACCCGGAAAATTCACGCGAAAGGCCCCAACGCAGCAGAAGTCGATGGCTGTTGTCGTTCAAGCCGAAGCCGCTTGAAAGCCGAAGAGTCCAGTCCGATGGGAGATTCCACGCGACCGCGGGCGCAAGGTAGTGGGACGTATCGCGCAGGCCGGCGCTCTGGGCGTCACCCAGACCCCCGTAAATCTCCACACCGGCGATAAAATTCTCCCGGCAAAAATTACAGCGGTGGGGGGAAGCCTTAAGTGCGAGCGGACGGCTCGCCCCCACGGCGTACGCAAATTCCCACGGCTCGCTCGGCAGAAGGTTCTTGGTAACAATGGGATTCACGGCGACATTCCAGCCTTTGAAGGTGCTGGAAAGCAGAAGTTTCATCTCCAATTCGTGATCGTGCTCCTTGCGCAATACGGCGTTGGAAGCGGCGTAGTCGGACTCTACGTCGTGACCTTCGACCTCTTTCAGAATTTTGTCGGCCCCGCTGATGTTTTCATATTCGATATACAGCACCGGATTAACCAGGTGCTCGCGCTGCAACAGGCGAAACCGGTTTTCCCAGCGAAACCCCGTAAAAATCGTGCTGTCATTGAAGGTCGTCTGTCCGGCTAAATAGACCTCCGTTGTCCACCATGCGGTGGCGCCGTATTCAAATTCCGTCCAGAAGGCATCGAAGTCGTTGCCGCCGCGCTGGGTGCCAAAAGTTGAAAAATATTCCACTTCCAGACTGCCGGGCTCTTCCAGGTAATGGTCGTAGGTCACGATGTAAGGACTTTCCTGCCCAACAGATAACCGGCAGGCAAACAGCAAGAAAAACAGGACCGCAAGATAGAGGCCCGAAAACCTCCGCCAGATGAACTCAGGAATAACGTGCGCCACCATCGACTCCCTCGGTTGGTAGTATCGTCTTGCGACTCAGTCGCAATAAGCGTTACAATCCCAGCCTAGAGGGCGCCCCTATGCACTGTCAATCGCTGCTCAAAGATTCCGTCGCAGGTTCTTTGCGATCAGTTGCGACTTGAAGAAACAGGAGATAACGAATGCCGCTTCCACAGACCGAGATTCCCGGCCGTTTGCAGATGCAACTGGCCGAGCGCGGAATCCGCATGACCGGTCCGCGCCGGGCGATTCTAAGCGTGATTGAGACCGCGAACAAACATCTCGATGCCAGCCAGATCCTGCGCAAGGCCCGAATGGTGGACGTTTCGGTCGATCGCAGCACCGTCTACCGGACGCTCGACCTGCTGAAGCGGCAAGGGCTGATCGATGAGCTTGACCTGATGCATCTGAACGGCGAACGACACTACTACGAGCGCAAACTCGGCCGCGATCACATTCACATGGCATGTCTCCGGTGCGGGAAAATCACCGAATTTGTCAGCAAAACGTTCGAGTCGTTGAAGAAGCAGTTAGAGCGGGATTGCCACTTTCACATCCTGGTAGCCCGCCTTGAAGTTGGCGGATACTGCTCCACCTGCCGGCGGTAGCGCCGGAGTAAGCAAAGAACTCCGGCCGCTCCGTAAGTATTGCCAGAGCAATAGCGGCTGAGGGAGGCCGACCTCACCCCATCAGCATTCCACCGTTCACGTTCAATACATGCCCGGTGATATAGGCCGCTTCCTCCGAGGCCAGAAAGCACACGGCGCTGGCAATGTCGTCCGGCGTGCCCACCCGGCCCAGCGGGATCGCCTTCACCGCGTTCTGTTTGAATTCGTCACTCAGTACTGCCGTCATGCTGGTCTCGATGAATCCCGGAGCCACCGCATTGCACGTAATATTGCGCGACGCCACCTCGCGCGCCATCGCCATGGTCAGTCCGATCAGCCCGGCTTTTGAAGCTGCGTAGTTCGCCTGTCCCGCCTGCCCCGTCTGCCCGAAGACGCTGGTAATGTTGATGATCCGTCCCCAGCGCTGCTTGAGCATCGAACCAATGACTTGCTGGATGCACAAATACGCGGAAGTCAGATTCGTGTTGAGCACCGCGTCCCAGTCGGCGCGCTTCATGCGCATTACGAGTTGGTCACGCGTGATGCCGGCATTGTTCACCAGGATGTCGATTTTGCCGAATTGCCCAAGCGCCAACTTGATCCCCGACTTCACCTGCTCTTCCTCGGCCACGTCCATGACGAAAGCCGCCGCCTTGCCTCCGGCCGTCGTGATCTGTGCAACCAGCTCCTCCAGCTTCTGTTGATTGCGCGCCGCCACCGCGACGCTTGCGCCCTCCCGCGCCAGCGCCAGCGCGCAGGCGTGGCCGATGCCCTGCGACGCTCCCGTAACCAGCGCCACTCGCCCCTCGAGTTTCATGAGTGCTCCTATGGAACGGGAGATTATAACGTCCGGAGAGGAGCAAAGCTAAGGGTTTCCAGGTTTCAGAATAAGTCCGGTCGCGGCATTAGCTAGCCTGCGTCGCCACCCGCGCCAGCGGCACCACAGCCAGAATCTTCTCAAGTTTCTCGACCAGCGATCGCCTCGAATACGGCTTCGCCAGAAAATACGTGCGCGACTCGGGCGCTTCCGTCTCGTATTCGGGATTGCCGTAACCTGAGGTCACCAGAACCACCATCTCGGGTGAACGCTGCCGCAGATCCTGCCCAAGTTCCTGCCCCGTTCGTCCCGGAAGCACCATGTCCGTCATCACCAGATCAATTTTCCGCTTGCACGCGGCGTGGATCTCCAGGGCCTCTCGCGCATCTCCGGCGGGAAGAACTTCAAAGCCCGCGTTCTGCAGAATGCCGCAAGTCGCATCCCGCACAAAGGGTTCGTCCTCAACCAGAAGAATGGTGCGCCGCCGCGGCCGATCGTTTGCGGATACACAGGGCAAGAATGACATACCGTCCTCCAATGCACTTTCCTGACAGTTTTCCCTCCAGCAATCCCATAGCCTCGCCGCCTTCGCAACTCCGCGCGTTCGGCACCAAGGTCTCTATCGTCCGACGTAGGTTCGAAATGTGATTGAGGATTTACTTCAGGGCGGTCAGAATCGTCTGCTTCGGATCCAGCACAATCTTCCGCGCGTCGCTCGGCCCCGTCAGGCGAAACGACGTCTCCCGGCCATCCGCCAGCACTTCGCCCAGAAAAACCAGTGCGTTAGCCGCTGTTGTCGCATACACCGGAACCGCCGTCACCAGATCGTCGGGTGCGTCCTTTTGTATGATCACGCCCGTAACCGTGGTCACGCCGGCTTTCTCCGTGATTCGGATTTCTCGCGCTTCCAACTCCGGAATCGCCGTCCCTTCGATCCAACCTTCCAAAAACCAGTCCAGCTTGGGACGTTTCTCGTACCACAGTGGGCGCGGCAGTTCCTCTTCGAAAACCTGCACCAGCTCCTGCGTGCTTATGCTCTTTCCCTCATGCCGTTCCCGGATTTTCCGCAGCGCGCGAAAAAACGGCTCGTCTGAATTCACCCCTGCATTCGCCCGCCCTTTCCGGGAACGGGATGCCGTTTCGGAATCGCGCAGCATCATACGCAGCATGTGAAACAGCCACGTCCCTCGTTCGTAGCTGATCGCCTCGTATCCCGCGGGGAAATGCGATGAATCCAGCCGCTGCCCGAACGTCACCGGTCCGGCATCGCGCAGCCACTCTCCATCTTTGTTTTTGCTCAGAAGATCCCGACGGTATTTTTCCAGAACCTGCCGGAATTGCGCCGGGTTCTGTTGCTCCAGAATCAACAGCGACGCATAGTTTGCCAGACCCTCCGAGATCCACTGATCCCGATAATTCTTAAACAACACTAGGTCGCCCCACCATTGATGCGCCGTTTCGTGGACCAGAACCTGGCTGTCGAGCACGCGAGTCACCGGGTCAAGATGCAGATCGACCTGCTCCTGCGAACTCAGAAACGCGAAGCTCGACAGAAACACGAGGCCCGGCCACCCCTGGCTCAGATTCCCTGGCATCTGGGTCAAAGCCAGCGAACTGTACGGATACGGCCCAAACCACTCCGAAAAACTGGTAATGGCCTTCGCCGCCCTGTCCGCCACAGCCTGCGCGTCGTGTGCCGGAGACGGGGGCGGCGGAACCAGCACAATTGGTGGCACCGATCTCGTCGAGGCGCCGGGAAAAGAGGGGGGCTCAATCAACTCCGGCCGCGCCTTGGGAAAAGATTTCTCCACCCCCTTGGTCCCGAACGCCTCCACCAGAATGTTGCCCGCCTTGGCTTCAGCCCGAACGTACTTGCCCAGGTTAAAGCCCGCCAGCGGAATCGGCCGCTCTGAGGTCCACCGCGAAACCTTCTCCGCCCCTGCTTCTTCGCTTGTTTCCGCGTCCTCGCCGCCCGCGCGTGAGACCTGCTTGCCCGTTGCGACCAGTGTCCAGTTCGCCGGATAGTGAAACTCCATCTCGAACCGTGCCGGGCTCAAGCCGAAGTTCGGATACCACGTGCCGCGCTCGCCCACATACAGTAATCCGTTTCCCGCCACCGACAGAACCTCGCCCGCATAGCGGAAGCGCAGTTTCAATCCCTGTCCGGCCGCGAGCGGGGCAGGGAACACCAGCGCCACCACGTCGTTTCCCTTCCGTTGCAGTTCGGTTCCTCCCATGGCGGGGTTCTGGATGAAGTCCACCGGCCGATCATCCGCCTCAACACCTTCAACCTTCAGATAACGCGACAACTCAAACAACAGCGTTCTTTCTCCTCCGCTGCGAACCCGAACATCCAGCTCCGTTGAGGCTCGCAACATCGTCGGAGGTTCGACCGACGCCTGAATCCGGAAGTTCGTAATCGAGACATCATCGAACCGCCAGTCTGCAGCCGCACTGCGCACCCCCCTGGGAGCAAACGAAGTCCATATATCGAAGAACAGGATGCCGTCTCTCAGTCGCGGCTGGCCTGCCCACAACGGCTCGGTCAGTGACGCATCCCAAACTACCTCAAAACCGCCGAGTCGCTTGCCCAACAAATGAGCGTGCAGCAGCGGCGGAAACTTCCGGTCAAGATGGCCGCCACCCGTCGCCGGAAGGAAATGGCTGAAGTCAAACAGCAAGCGCAGGGCGTCAAACTCCGCCAGCGGTCGACTGGCGTCGCTCCGTTCTTTGATGAGTTCCGCGTCCTCTGGCGCCGGCGTTAGAAAGGGCTGCAAGGCCGCCGCCGTGTCGTCGTTGAAGCGCAAATATCCCGAAGAGAACTGCTCTTCGAGAATCGCCATTCCCGTAAACAGCGCCAGCGATCCGCGCTCCCCGCGGTTCGGAGGCCGCAGCCGTACCTCGCCCTCACCCTCGAAGAACGCGCCCGTAATCCGCCCGCAAATGTCTTCCGTAAATGCCAGCGTGCCGTCGTCGAAATCAATATGGAGATTAGGCCGGTCAATCGAAGCGTCGCGAACGTGGTACACCCGCTGCGGGTCCAGTCCAACCGAACGAATCCGCGCGTAGAGTCCGCTCGTGGTTTGCGGACACTGCAGGCTCGGTCCTGCGGTTTGCGCCCAACCCGCAGCGGCCAACAGACACCAGGCCAACCCGATCATCTGCCGCGATCGAACCAGCACCTTAGTCACCTTACCGACCCCTCTGCCCAGTTGCTAACATCAGGCCTGTGCGGCCTCTGCTCTTCATTCTAGTGCTTCTTGCGACGCTTCCCGCGTCCGCCGACGTCATTCACCTGAAGAATGGGCGCTCCATCTGGGCCGACCAAGTCCGTGAAAACAAAGACCGCGTCGAGTATGACCTCGGCGACGACACCTATGCCATCCCGAAATCCTCCGTCGACCACATCGACGCGGGCGTTGCCCCGCCGGTTCACGCCGGTTCGGCCGCCAACGTCCCAGATATCGCCCCGCCCGCACCCTCATTCAGCCACGACGCCAGCGTAGCCGAAAAAGTCATACGCGACGGCAAGGTCGATACCGATGCCCTCGCCACCCTCGCGCCAACCGCCAATCCTGAAATCGCGGCCACCGCCTACTTCCTCGCCGGCAAGCACGAGTCCGATCACGGCAACTTTCCGCAGGCCAAGCTCTATTTCGAATCTGCCCTCCGTTTTAAGCCGGATAACTCCACCTTGCTGATCTACTATGCCGCCACGTTGCTTCGCACCGGCCAAACTGCGGAAGCCCTGTCGAACGCGCAACACGCCGCCAGCATTGATTCCAACTCACCCGATGCCCTGGCCATGCTTGGCTTTGCGCAATTTGCCAGCGATCGTACGCCCGATGCCATTCGCTCCTGGAAAAAGTCGCTCGTCTTGCGTCCCGATGCCACCATCAGCGAGTACCTGGCGCGTGCCGAACGCGAATCGAATGCCGAGTCCGAGTTTTCGCAACGCGAAAGCAGCCACTTCAACCTCCACTTCGAAGGCAAGGAAACCTCTGAGGCTTTCCGCCGCGACTTGCTCTCGACCCTCGATTCCCATTATGACGACCTGGTGCGCGACCTTGGCTACTCTCCCCACTACAATATCGCCGTCACGCTATACACGCAGCAGGCGTTCTTCGACGTTACCCGCGCGCCCTCCTGGACCGGCGCCATCAACGATGGCAAGTTGCGCATTCCGATCAGCGGCGTCCAGAGCGTCACGCCCGAACTGGCTCGCGTCCTTAAACATGAACTGACGCACTCTTTCGTTTCCCAGATGTCCAGCAACCGCTGCCCCACGTGGTTGAACGAAGGCATCGCACAAATCGAAGAAGGCAAGTCGTCCGCGGCCCACGGACGGCAGTTAGCCCAGCTCTTCGCCGGCGGAAATGAGATTCCCTTCAATATGCTCGAAGGCAGCTTCATGAGCTTTTCCGCCCCCGAAGCCACCGCCGCTTACGCCGAATCTCTGGCCGCTGCCGAATACATCCGTGACGTCTACGGTATGAGCGAGGTCGCACGCATCCTGGAACTCCTCGCGCAAGGCAGTTCCACCGAAGCTGCTTTACGCGCCACGGTGCACGCCGATTACCGCCAACTCCGCGACGAAATGACCCGCACCCTAAAAGACAAATACGGCGAATAGGCCCGTGTGGCGCGGATATTCCTGCCCGCGTACTGCGAACTCCCCATAGGTCCGGCGCGTTCGCTTGAGCCATGGCCCCCACTTTTCCCTTATTGCCCCGCTCCAGGATTTGTGCTAATTTCTCCCCCCATGAATGCGTTGCTTTCCATGCTCCGGTTCGGCTCCAAGGTCGAGGAGGTCCCCGAGATCGTCCAGGGAGATAGCCCCACGCTTCAGGGCGCGGATATTGCGGTCGCGTACTTCTCTTCGCGCGCCGGGGGCGATTTCCACGATTTTAGGAGGGCCAGCCCGACGCGTTTCCTCTTCGGATTGCTGGACGTGGCAGGAAAACGCGAAGCCAACGCTGCCGTGCTGCAAGCCGCGCAGACTTGTTTCCGCTCGTCCGCTGAGCAGCTCTTTGCCGCGGATGAACTGAATGAATCGGAGGCCATGATCGAACTGTCGCGCCGTCTGAATCTTGAGATCATGCGCGCTGCTGGAGGCGTTCGCAGTTGCCCAGCCTTCGCCGGCTGCTACAACGAAGAACTGGGGACAGTTTGCTACGTGAATGCCGGCCACACTCCCGGCCTGCTGCGCGATGACTCGAGCGTCGTCGAATTGCCCGCGACCGGCCTGCCCCTCGGCCTGTTCTCGCTGGCCCCCACCGACGCTCGCATCGTCGGCCTGGGGCCAAAGGGCTCGCTGGCGGTGGTCTCACGCGGGGTGGTCGAGGCCGAGTCGAAGCGCGCGGAATTTGGCCTGGACGGAGTGAAGAGCGTCATGCAGGCGGGGCCTTCATCGGCCAAGGATCTCTCCCAGAACATCCTGCAACGGGTACAGGACTTCATGCACACGGCTCCGAAACACAATGATGTGACTGCTCTGATACTAACCCGGGGAAACTAGTCACGGGGGTTGACGAATTCAGGAAAGCACCGGACGCCCGCTCCATTGGCCTCCACACTGCGTGTGGCGTAAAATAACACCACAACTTTTCCTCGGGTGTACCCCAGGTGCGAGAGAGCCCTAATGAAGAAGACCAGACTCCCCCTGTTGTTCGCTGTCGGATATGCATTGTTGTTCCCGTCCCTTTCGCCGGCCGATAGCGTCGTCGAAGAGATCATCGCCCGGGTGAACAACGAAATCATTACGCGCACGGAATACGTCCGCAGCCGCGATCAGCTCAAGCAGGAGGTGCAACAGCAGGACCCCGCCAACGCCGACCGCGCTTTTGCCGAAAAGCAGCGCGACGTTCTACGCGATCTGATTGACCAGCAACTCCTGCTGCAAAAAGCCAAAGACCTCGGCATCACCGGAGACACCGAACTCATCAAGCGCCTCGATGAAATGCGTAAACAGATGAACCTCGGATCCATGGAAGAACTGGAAAAGGCAGCGGAAGCGCAAGGAGCTTCTTATGAAGACTTCAAGCAGAATTTGCGCAACCAGATCGTCACCCAGCATGTGATCGGGGAGGAAGTTGGGAAGCACCTGGCCATGAACAAGGATGACGTAAAGCGGTTCTATGACCAGCACCGCGCGGAGATGGAGCGTCCCGAGCAGGTTCGCCTGAGCGAAATTCTGATCGCCCCCAAGCGTCCCGTCAAACCCGCTGCCGCCCCCGACGCGAAGCCCGAACCACCATCGGAAGCGGAGACCGAGGCTGCGCTGACCGCCGCCCAGGCCCGGGCGCAGGATCTGCTCGACCAGATTCGCAAGGGCGCAAAGTTTGAAGATTTGGCGAAAAAGTACTCCGATGGGCCGTCGGCAAAAGACGGCGGCGACCTCAGTTATTTCAAGCGCGGCACGCTTTCGAAGGAACTGGAAGACAAGGTCTTCGCGCTCAAGGCCGGTGAAGTCACAGATGTGGTTCGCACCAAGCAGGGTTACGTGATCCTGCAGGTGAGCGAACATCAGATGGCGGGCATTCCCAGCTTGAAGGAAGTTGAGCCGCGCATCCAGGATGAATTGTACATGCAGAAACTGCAGCCGGCGCTACGGGTGTATCTGACCACGCTGCGCGAAGAAGCGTTCATTGACATCAAGAATGGTTACATGGACTCGGGCGCGAGCGCCAAGCAAACCAAGCCGATTGAAACCGCGGCCAAAGACGCCTCCGCGAAGAAACTGAAAAAGAAGAAAAAGCTCGGCGTGTTTTAGACCAAGCTCCGTGGCATAAGTAGTTTCGTATTAGGGCATGCCTTCAGGCATGCCGCAAGAGCAGTTGTGATGATGCGCCTTGAGGCGCTGGATGCGGCAGGCCAATTTCGCGGAGGCTCATGAAAGAGTTTTTTATCTCCGAATGTTCCCAGCAGGAAAACAAGGTCATCACCTCCAGCTTTGTGGTGGCCTCGAAGCAGGTCAAAGCCAAGAAAAATGGCGAGCCTTATCTCGCCTTGACCCTGGCCGATCGCACCGGCCAGATCGAAGCCAAGATGTGGGACAACGTCGAAGAATTCATCGACGTCTTCGAGCAGGAAGACTTTCTCAAGATCAAGGGACTCATCAACAAGTACAAGAATCGTTTCCAGCTCACCATTCACAAGCTGCGTCGCATGGAAGAAGCTGAGATCGACTTTACCGACTACCTGCCGAAAACAACCAAGGACATCGGCGAACTCTGGAGAACGTTGACGGAGTTCGTTTCCACGTTCCAGAATCCCCACTTGAAGGCGCTGGTAGAGCTGTTCATGGCGGACGCGGAGATTGCCGAGCGCTACCGCAACGCCCCCGCGGCCAAGACGCTTCATCATGCCTACATCGGAGGCCTGCTCGATCACGTTGTGTCCCTGTTCCGCTCCTGCGATTTGCTCTGCCGGAATTATCCCCAGGTCAATCGCGACCTGCTGCTGACGGGAGCGTTCCTGCATGACATCGGCAAGATTCAGGAACTTACATACAACCGCGCGTTTTCCTACACCACACGCGGCCAGCTGCTCGGGCACATGATCATTGAACTGGAGATGCTGCAAGCCAAGCTGGCGAAGCTGCCCGACTTTCCCGCGGGGCTGAAGGCGCTCCTCGAACACCTGATCATCAGCCACCACGGGCAGTACGAGTTCGGATCGCCTAAGCTGCCCATGTTTCCCGAAGCGCTCATGCTCCACTATCTCGACGATCTGGATTCCAAGATGGAGGCCATGCGTGCCCACTTCGAGCGCGAGGCTGAACTCGAGGGACCGTGGACCAGCTACAACGCGTCGCTGGGACGCCCGCTGCTCGATTCCAGGAAATTCTTGCAAGGTGGAAGCGCGCAGGATACGAAAGCTGAAGTGCCAGAGACTGGTGCGCCACCGGTCACACCTGCGACGACAGAACGCCCACCTGCCGCCCCCGTGCTTGACCTGTTCAGCGAACAGAAAGCATAAACATAGGTTCTGCGCCTGAGCCCCGAATTGCCCGGTTGCGTTTGCGCGCATTACCCCCTTCGATTTACAGTTTTGTCCTCAACAAACTTTGACCTCGGAGGTAAAGATCATGCGTTCACGTGCGCTGTATGCATTGTCCATTTCCCTGTGGTTTACGCTCGTGGCCTGCTCGAGCAAGCCTGCCGATACGGCCTCCAACTCCGCCAGCAACGCGGCAACCTCCTCGAACGCTGCCGGCGGGAACGCAACGGGTTCTTCGGCAGAGACCAAAGCGCCTGCGCCGCAACCGGTGGTCGTGCCCGCCGGCACGACCCTGACCGTAAGGCTGGGACAATCCGTGGGATCGAAGATCAGCTCGCTGGGTGACTCTTTCAGTGCCACGCTGGCTTCCGCCGTCACCGTGGATGGCAACACCGTGATTCCGGCGGGCGCAGCGGCCCGCGGCACGGTGGTCGACGCCAAACCTCTGGGCAAATTCAAGGGCGGCGCTTCCCTCGAACTCAGGCTGAACTCAATTGCGGTGAACGGGAGTGAGCGCTCGATTGAGACCTCAGCCGTCAACCGCACCGAGAAGGGCAAAGGCAAGCGGACGGCCGTGATAGCAGGCGGTGGCACTGCCCTCGGCGCGATCATCGGCGGCTTGGCGGGCGGCGGAAAAGGCGCTGCCATTGGCGCGGTTGCCGGCGGCGGAGCCGGGGCGGGAGGGGCTGCATTTACCGGCAATAAGGAGATTGTTTTTCCCGCCGAGTCCGCGCTCAGCTTCACGCTCAAGACTTCGCTGGAAGTGCCACCGGCAAATTAAGCTCGACAAGAGTCCCGCCAGAGACCGGCTTGAGCTGGAGATCGAACGGCTGGAGATCGAGCGAAAACGTGAAACGTTCGATCCTCCAGCCGCAGAGCGGCGGAATAAGAAACCCGGGCACGTGAGTGCTGGGTGGACAGAAGGGACAAATCAAGTCCCGTAAGGGACGGCACCTGGCTCGCCTCCCATGGACTTCTCGCGCTTTACCACTATCAGCTTTGATTGCTATGGCACTCTGATCGACTGGGAGTCGGGAATTCTGCCTGTCTTGCGGACCGTACTCGCAAACCACGGCCAAAGCCTGCCCGACGCTGCCCTTCTTGAACTCTATGGGGAATTTGAAGCGGAGGCGGAACGTGGTCCATACCAGCGCTACCGCGACGTGCTGCAATCGGTGGTGCGGGCTTTTGCGGGTCGCCTTCATTTCGCGGCCAGTCCGACCGAAATTCGCTCTCTGCACGAATCGGTCCCCGCCTGGCCGCCTTTTCCGGATACCGTGGCTGCGCTGCGCGAGCTGCAGAAGCGCTACAAGCTCGTCGTGATTTCAAACATCGACGACGACCTGTTTGTGGAGACGCGGAAACATCTGAATATAAAATTCGATGGCGTAATTACGGCGGAGCAGGCACGAAGCTACAAGCCTTCCCTCAACAATTTCCAGATCGCCTTACGCACCCTCGCAATTTCTCCGGACCGCCTGCTGCACGCCGCGCAGAGCGTGTATCACGACGTGGTGCCGGCGCGGTCTCTCGGGATTTCGACGGTGTGGGTGAACCGGAAGTCGGCTCGTCCCGGGATTGGAGCTGTTCGCGCTTCAGCAGGTCAGCCGGACCTTGAAGTCCCCGATCTTGCCAGCCTTGCTGGAGTAGTTGTGAAAAGTGCGCGAGATTGATGTCTCTACATCGAAACCGGCAGCGGAAGAATCTTCTTCTGGATGGCGACCGTGACCAGTTGAGCCTTGTTGTGAATGTCGAGTTTGCGCATCAGGTTGAACTTGTGCGCTTCCGCAGTCTTAACGCTGATTTCGAGAGCTGCCGCCACTTGCTTCACCGTACGCCCCTCGGCGAGTAATTTCATTACTTCGCGCTCTCGCACGGTCAGGGTACTTCTCCGCTCCGGCCGTACTGCCTGATTCCGCCGGATCGCGTCATCCTTCAATCTCGTCTCAATCCGCGGACTCAAGGACCGTTCACCATGATGCACCTCGCGCAGCGCACGCAACAAGAGCGGCGCGGGAGTATCTTTCACCAGGTATCCGCTCGCGCCTGAGCGCAGGGCCTGCTGCACATACTCCCGGTCCTCGTGCATGGTCAGATACACGATGCGCGTGCCGGTGCAGTGCTCTTCGATGAGGCGCCCGGCTTCGAACGACGACATACCGGGCATGCTGATATCGAGCAGCACCAGGTCGGGACGGTGCTCCAGCACCAACTTGAGCGCTTCGGCGGCGTCGCCCGCTTCCCCTACCACGGCAAAGTCGGGAGCGTCTTCCAGCAGGCGTCGCACGCCGTAGCGCAGCATTTCGTGGTCGTCCGCGATCACGCAGCGAATGCGTTCAGCAACGTCCGGATGAAATGGACCAGCCTTCATGGTCAACATGGGGAGAGCCTCGCATATCCTGACGAAGGGCGCGATGAGTCTTGAAACCGGACCGTTCAGCGACTTCCGGTGCAAAGTAATAGTTTATTCTACCTGTGCCGTTAACGCCTTAGGCGCAAAAAAGCCAGGGCCCGGGAACCATCGGCTTGAAAATCAAAGAGAGCTGAACTTTTCTTCTTCATTTACAATGCCTCTTCGACATGCTGCGCTACTTCACTTCCGGAGAATCCCACGGCGAGGCCCTGGTTGCGTTTCTTTCCGGGCTTCCCGCGGGGCTCGTGGTGGATCAGGCGTTTGTTGACCGCGAACTCTGGCGCCGCCAGCAGGGTTTTGGACGCGGCGGGCGCATGAAGATCGAATCCGACACGGCCCACTTTCTCTCGGGCGTGCATCACGGCAAAACCATCGGCTCGCCGATCGCGGTGATGCTCGAGAACCGCGACTGGCAAAATTGGAAAGAGTCGCTGCCGGTGGAACCGGGTGATCCGGAGAAACACAAGCGCGTAGCGTCGCCTCGGCCCGGCCACGCCGATCTGGCGGGAGCTTTGAAGTACGATTTCACCGAAGCACGCTATGTGCTGGAACGAGCCTCGGCCCGGGAATCGGCGGCACGGGTGGCGATTGGCGCTCTGGCCAAGCTGTTCCTGCGCGAGTTGGGCGTGGAGGTTCTGAGTCACGTGATTGCTGTTGGCTCGGTTTCGATTGCCGATCGGGAAATCCCGTGGGAGCAGCTCGAACCCTTGTCGCGCCAGAATGAAGTGCTGCTTTCCTGCGCTGACGCCGATGCCGAGCAGCGCATGAAGGAAGAAGTCGATAAAGTTCTGCGCACAGGCGATTCGGTGGGCGGAGTATTCGAGGTGGTGGCGCGCCATGTTCCCCCCGGCCTCGGCACCTACGCTCAGTGGGACGAGCGACTGGATGCACTGTTGGCCGCCGCGGTCATGTCGTTGCAGGCGGTGAAAGCGGTCGAGATTGGCAGCGGAATTCAGGCAGCGCATTCGCCCGGGTCCGCTGTCCATGACGAAATCGGTTATCAGAGCGGAGCCGAATTCGCGGGTTTCACGCGCACGCACAATAATGCCGGAGGTTTGGAGGGCGGTGTCTCTAACGGGCAGGAGATTCGCATCCGCGGTTATCTGAAGCCAATTTCCACATTGCGGCGCCCCTTGCAGTCGGTGGATTTCGCGACGCGCGAGCCCGTGAAGGCGGCGTACGAACGCTCGGACGTATGCGTGGTACCGGCCGCCGGTGTTGCCGCTGAGGCCATGGTCGCGCTCACCCTGGCGCGTTGCGCCCTCGAAAAATTCGGCGGCGACTCGATGAAGGAAACAAAACGAAATTTCCAAGGCTATCTGCAACAGCTGAAGAACTACTAAACGCGTTTTAGCCGCAAAGCGGCGTAAGAATGCAGTCCACGGCGTAAGCCGTGGGGCAAAGTGGAAGTCGAGCAAGCCCCAGAGGGGCGAAAGAGTCCTCAACTTAAGAGAATGATTTACCCCATTGTGAAATTCGGCGATCCCGTCCTGGAAACACCCGCAGCCGAGGTGACCAGCTTCGACGACGAACTCAAGAAACTCATCGAAGATATGTTCGAATCAATGTACGCGGCCCGTGGTGTCGGCTTGGCCGCTCCGCAGATCGGCATTTCGAAGCGAATCGCTGTCGTGGATGTGACCTTCGAGGAAGACCCCGGCGCCAAGCTGGTGCTGATCAATCCAGTGATCGTCAGCAAAGAAGGCCGCCAGCGCAGCAGCGAAGGCTGCCTGAGCATTCCCGAATTTCGCGAAGACGTCACTCGCGCCAAGACCGTGACGGTGCGCGCACAGGACCTGACCGGCAAGTTTTTCGAGCACACGGGAGAGGACCTGCTGGCACGCGCTTTCTTGCACGAAACCGATCACTTGAACGGCAAGCTGTACATCTCGCACGTCAGCGCGCTCAAGCGCGACCTCATCAAGCGCAAGATCAAAAAGCTGGTGAAGGCGGGAGAGTGGTAGAAGTGCAGGTCTCAGGTGTTAGGAAAGCACAGCGCTGCGAAACGCAGCCAGGGCCGTGAGGCGGCGCTTCCCGTTGTTCAGGTCCTTTAGCGGATGACGAATTTCCACACCACGACGGCGACAAAAACAACTATTCCGGCCGCGTAAGCCCAGCCCCGGCCTCTTTGAAGTTTTTCCTGATCTATCATTGAAGCACCTCGCAAGACTGAACTACTATGCCATAAATGCGAACGCTAGAGCGAGGATGCAGTGGAAAGTTGTGAGACCTGAGACCTATGCTTATAGTTTTCTGTGGCACTCCTGGTTTCGCTGTTCCGACGCTGGAAAAAGTGCTCACGGCAGGTCATTCCGTGCCGTTGGTGGTGACGCAACCCGATCGGCCCCGCGGACGCGGGATGGAAATGTCGGTTTCTCCGGTGAAAGGTGCGGCCATCCGCTTGGGCATTGCCGTTGCGCAGCCCGCCGCCATCAAGAACAATGCCGAATTCCGCGAACAGCTCACGGCGATTCGCCCAGACGCGATCATCGTCGTCGGTTATGGCCGCATCATTCCGCAGTGGATGATTGATCTTCCCCGGCTCGGAAATTTGAACCTGCACGCGTCTCTGTTGCCAAAGTATCGCGGCGCGGCGCCGATCCAGTGGGCCATCGCCAGCGGCGAATCTTTCACTGGAGTTACCACCATGCGCATCGACGCAGGCCTCGACACCGGTGACATCCTCATGCAGCGCGAGATTCCGATTGTTGCGGAAGATACGGCCGAGACGTTGGGCCCGAAGCTGGCGTCCATCGGCGCGAATCTGATGGTGGAGACTCTGCGCGGACTCGAAACTGGGCAAGTTCGCCCGGCTCCGCAGCATCATTCGCAAGCCACGCTGGCGCCGATCCTGAAAAAAGAAGATGGCCGCATGGACTTCGCTCGCTCAGCACAGGACCTGTTCAACCGCTTGCGCGGATTTCAACCGTGGCCCGGAGCGTTCACGGTCTTTAAGGGAAAAACGCTGCAAGTGCACCGCGCTCAGCCCGTACCACGTGGAGATAAGCTGTCCCCCGGACAAATCGCAGTCGAGGGAACGCACCTGTTCGTCGGCTGCGGCCTCCACGCGGAGACGAAGCTGGAGCTGATCGAAATTCAACTCGAGGGCAAGCGTCGCATGGCCGCGCAAGAATTCATCAACGGGTACCGGCCCAAATCCGGCGACCATCTGGGACAATAGGCTGCGATGGCCGTTTCCCCTGCTCGCGCCGCAGCTTTCGAAATTCTCCTGCGAGTCGAACGCGAAGAATCCTACGCCGCCGAACTGCTCCATTCCGCTCGCCTGGCAAAACTTTCTTCGCGCGATCACGGGCTGGCTACCGAACTGGTGATGGGAGTGCTCCGCTGGCAGTCTTTGCTCGATCAGCGACTGGCTGCTGCATCGTCGCAGAAGATCGAGCGGCTGGATAGCGAGGTTCTAGCCGCATTGCGCCTCGGCGTCTATCAATTGCAGTTTCTTTCCCGAGTCCCGGCGCGCGCAGCGATCTTCGAAAGTGTGGAACTGGTCAAAGCCGCGCGAAAGCGTTCGGCCGCAGCGTTCGTGAATGCGGTTCTCCGGAGAATTGCTGGCGCTAGCACGGAAGAAGACATCTTCGCGGAAATCGGCAAATCGCCGGACGCGATCACGCTGGCTCGAAACGCGGCCCATCCCCCGTGGCTGGTGGCTCACTGGACCGAACACTATGGCCTCGAGGCGGCGCGGCAGATCTGCGTCCATGATCAGACGGCACCCAACACGTTCATTTGCATTCACAGCAATGAAGCCGAGGCGGAACTGGCTGAGGCAGGCGTGCGGCTTGCACCAGGTCGTTTGCTGAGGGATGCAAGGCGCGTTCTGGCGGGCGACTTAACCACGGCACGCGCCTATCAGGAAGGCCGCATCAACATTCAGGATGAAGCTTCGCAACTGGTAGCGTTGCTGGCCGGTCATGGGGAAATAATTCTCGATTGTTGCGCCGCTCCCGGCAGCAAGACAGCCCTGCTCGCCCGGCGTAACCCGCGCGCCAAAGTATTTGCGACCGAACTGCACCCTCACCGCGCGCGCTTGCTGCAGGGCCTCAGTCGCTTGCCGAACGTCCACGTGGTCGCGGCGGACGCGCGCCATTTACCCTTCTCGCATACTTTTGACCGCATTCTCGCCGACGTCCCTTGTTCCGGCACCGGCACGCTAGCCCGCAATCCAGAGATCAAGTGGCGGCTCAAAGAAGAAGACCTGCGCGATCTTCGTACGCGGCAAGTGGCCATCCTGAAGTCCGCGCTAGCCCAGCTTGCGATTGGCGGACGGCTCGTCTATTCCACCTGCTCGATGGAGCGCGAGGAAAACGAAGCGGTGGTGGAAGCTGCCCTCGAAGGCTCGGCTGAATTTAGGGTCATCGATTGTAAGGGAGAGCTGGAGCAACTGCGGCAGTCGGGCGAATTGTGCTGGAACGATGCCGCGTCCCTGCTCGCTGGACCCTATCTGAGAACGATTCCCGGCGTGCACCCATGCGACGGATTCTTTGCGGCGATGATGGAACGGAGATGAGCGCTCGGGGATAGGGTTGTCATCTTGAGCAAAGCGAAAGACCTCGTCTATCGCGGCGTTCGGATGCATAGGTCCTTCGCTTCGCTCAGGATGACACTGGCAGAAATTGGGGGGGAACGCGCTACCGCACTTCGAAATTCACCGCGCCACCTGCCGCAATCTTCTGTCCTGGCGCCGGATCCTGGGTCACGATCATGCTCGCCGCACTGGGTTCGGAAACCGCAGACGGCGCAACTGGCGCGGCTTGCGAATCACCTTGCGCCGGCGGCGGAAGCACACTGACTTTTCCAACCTTGATGCCCGCATCCTGTAATGCCAGCATCGCGCTGCCCAGCGGTTGCCCAGTGAGGTTCGGCATTACATAGATTGCCAACTCGGCGCCGTCGCTTACCAGAAGACTAATCTTTGGCGCTGCCACGCCGCTGGCATTGGCCGGCGGGCTCTGCGATATCACTTGATCCAATGTCCCATCCGGCAAACTGACATGCGCGATCGAGCCCAGAGTCAGCCCGCGGCGCCGTATGTTCAACTCGGCGACCCGTTCACTCCCTCCCGTCACATCGGGAATCGCCACCCGCTGTGGCCCCAGACTCTGCGCCAGACGGACCGCCCAGCCCCGCCGCACCGTGGTTCCCGGCGGTGGCATCTGGGTCATAATTTTCCCTTCGGGAACGTCGGCGCTGTAAAATTGCCGCTCGACCACCACCTGCAGACCCAAAGCCGCGCCCGCGCGCTCAGCTTCGAGTGGACCCATGCCCACCAGCTTTGGGATCGCTACCTCGCGCCCGTGGATGGCCAACTGCATGGCCGTGAGCGCCGAAATCAGCGCCACCGTCATCAGCACCAGAACCAGGAGCAGCATGCGAAAAAATTGTCGCATTGCTGCCGATTATAACTTCCCGGTGGCACGGCCACTCGAAATCAGCTCCCTATTGATTCTAATTCGGGTTCGACTTCGCACTCGACATCGACAACGCCGCTTGCGCCTTCTGCTGTCCCACCCATTCGTGAATGCGTGTGCTCAGCACGTCCATCGGAAGCGCTCCGCCCGAGAGCACCTCATCGTGGAAGCCACTCAGGTCGAACTTGTCGCCCAGTTGGTCTTTCGCGAACTGGCGAAGCTTCAGAATTTCGAGCTGTCCGATTTTGTAGCCGAGCGCCTGCGCCGGCGCCGCCATGTAACGATCGGTCTCGCTCTGTACCGAGGTTTCGTCAATGGTGGAGTGGTCGTGGAAATAGTCGACCACCTGTTGCCGCGTCCAGTGTTTGGCATGAAAACCGGTGTCGACGACCAGGCGAATCGCCCGCAGCATGTCATCCTGCAAGTGGCCGTAGTAGCTGTAGGGATCCTGGAAAAATCCGGCTTCCTTGCCCAGTCTTTCCGAGTACAGTGCCCAACCTTCGGTAAAGGCCGTGTAGTACTCGTGCTGGCGGAAGGGTGGCAGTTCGGGCAACTCCTGCGCGATCGTAATCTGCAGGTGATGTCCGGGCACGCCCTCGTGGTACGCGGTCGTCTCGATGTCCAATACGGTGCGCTTGGAGAAGTCGCCCGTGTTTACCATGATGTGGCCCGGCCGCGAACCATCGGGAGTGCCGTCTACGTAGGACGCATCCGCCGCTTCTTTCTCGCGAAATTCCTCCACCGGCATAACCTGCAGCCTCGCCTTGGGCAGCCGTCCAAACATTTGTGGCAGGCGCGTGTACATCTGATCTACGTACTTGCTGTACAAGTCGAGGATTTCCTGTCGCGACTGTGCGTGCAGCTTTGGATTCGCATCGACGGCCGCCTTGAAACTTTTCATATCCTTGTAGCCGAGTTGGTTCTCCACCGCGAGCATGCGAGCTTCAATATCTTTCACCTGCTCCAGCCCAATCTGGTGGATCTCTTCGGGTGACAAGTTCGTCGTCGTACTGTCCTTCACTCGGAACGCATACCAGGCGTCGCCGTCAGGCAGGGCCCAGGCTCCGGGCTCGGGTCTGCCTTTGGGCACATACTCGTCCCGGACGAACGCCGCGAACTTGACGTAGGCCGGGATTACGGAATCGCGTACGGCAGCCAACCCCGCCTCGCGCAGACGCTTGCGATCGGCTTCCGGGACGGCATCGGGAAACTTGTCAAAAGGATGAGTAAACGGACTTTGATCCGCAGCCGTCGTGGCGATTCCATTCGCTTGCGTCACTACTTTTTCCAGCAGAATCTTGGGCGGCATCAACCCCGCAGCCATGCCCTTGCGCATCTGCTCGATGGTCTGGTCAAACAGCCGTGGAAGCAGCTTCAGCCGCGTGATGTAGTCTTCGTAGTCCTTCACACTCTCGAACGAAAGAATGCTGACCAGCTGTGGCGCGTCAATGTGGATTCCGCTCTGCTGGTTGACCGGCATCTCCCACGGCTTGAAGCGCGCGCCTTCCAGACCCATTTTCAGGTCTCGAACCATGAGCGCTTTGTTCAGCGCTTCCTGCTCGGGAAAGCCGGTGGTGTCGATCGCTTCGAAACGGTCGAGAAAGCGGCGAGTCTGTTCCAGATTGTCGTCGATGGCCGCCTGCGAGAAGTCGTCGATTTTGTCGTTATAACGCTTGTCGCCGAGGATAGAGGCGTAGATGGGGCTGGTACGCATCGTGTATTCCCACTGCTCGTGCAGCAGGTCGTTCAGCGCCTTACGCCGCGCTTCGAGATCGGCAGGTTGATTAGCGGCGGCCACGGTGGCCGGAATCAGTATGGCGACGGTCAGCAGGCAGATCAGGAATCGCATTGCAGCTCCAAAAAAGAATGTTGTTGGTGTCGAAGCAGCCTTCCCACACCCAAGTCTGCCTTGTTAGACGAACACGCAAGCGGATGGTTATCAGTTCCCGGATGGGGTTATTTGCCCGCATTCGCACGAGCCCGCCGCAGTCCGGCAGAAACGCCTTGCCGCACTGCCCGCCTGTACCCGGCAGCGTCCATTCCGGTCGCAGTCGCCGCGGCGATGCCCCCGGGAGTGGCTGCCTCCTCAAATAGCGACTCCAACGAATGCTTCCCATCGCGCCAGGCGATGATCCCATCCGCCAACGCATGCGCGCTCGCCAGCAACGCAGTCTTTCGATCAAGACCTGCCTCTTGCGCGGCCCGCGCCAGAGTCGCGAGCGCGTGATAGCCATGGCTGCATGAGTAGGTCACGGTGAACGCATCGAACTTGCTTTCCGGAATTTCAACGACTTGGCCGAAGATCGAGAAAAAGTCCCGGACGCGCTTGCGATCCGCGCGCGGCAAGCTCCGGGAAAAAGTCACCGCCGTCAGCCCGCGCCCACTGCGGCATACCGGACTCGGCATGGCCCGTGCCCATTTCACGCAAGGGCCGGTCCCCTGCCTCAGCACGCCCAGCGGTACGCCTGCAGCCAGACTGACCGCGAGCACTCGCCGGTTCAGCTCCGCGATCGCTCTCCCGGCTATGCCAAGAAGCTCCCGAACCGAACTCGGACGAACTGCCACGATCAGCATGTCCGCCAACGCGACTGCTTTCGTCAGATCGGGCTCGACAACAACCGCGTAGCGCTTCTTCAGATCGCGCAGCCTGCCCAAATCGCGATCATGCACGACCATGCGGTATCTGGCCTTTCCCAGACGCAGGCCCGCCAGCATCGCCGACGCGATCCGCCCTCCGCCGAGAAAAACAACCGTGTTCATGCCATCTCCAAGCCGATCGCTAGTCTGCCGTGCCGCCGCCATCCACTACCAGCGCCGCTCCGGTCATAAACGACGAATCGTCCGACGCCAAAAACAGCACCGCCTTTGCAATCTCGTCGGCGGTACCAATCCGTCCCAAGGGCCGGTTCTCGCAGCCTGCCAGATAGGTCTTCCAGTCCAGGCCGCGCCGTCGTGCATCTTCGGGCAGCATGGGAGTGTCCACATCGCCCGGGCAAATGCAATTCACGCGGATGCCCTGCCGCCCGTGATCGACGGCCATCGCCTTCGTAAGCAGAACCACTCCACCCTTCGAGGCGCAATACGCCACCGCTTTGTCGCCTCCGACCAGTCCCCAGCCCGAACTGTTGTTGATAATCACTCCGCCCCCCTGCGCGATCATCGGAGCGAGCGCGTACTTTGACATCAGGAATGTTCCCTTCAGATTGATGTCAATCTGCAGGTCCCATTCTTCTTCGGAGCATTCCAGCGCCGTCTGCGCGAAGAATACTCCCGCGTTATTGAACAGAATGTCTAGCCGCCCAAACGACCGCAGCGTCTCGTCTACCGCCCGTTGGCATTCGGCAACCTTGCGAACGTCCGTACGCAGAAAAATGGCCTTCCCGCCGGCTTCGAGAATGCGCGCCGTGACCGCGTGGCCGCGAGACTCATTGCGGCCGGTGATGGCGATCATCGCGCCCTCGCGCGCAAACAGTTCAGCCACAGCTTCGCCGATACCGGACGTGCCGCCCGTGATCAAAGCAACTTTTCCCGCTATTTTCCCTGGAAGCTGCATAGCTCAGCGGCTGGCCAATCCTCCCGCGGTTTCGCCGCCGTCGCACGTATAAACCTGACCGGTGATATTTTGCGCATCGTCGGAGGCGAGAAATGCGAACAGGGCCGCGATCTCTTCAGGTTGAGCATGACGGCGCAAGGGAATCTTCCGGTTGACCTCTTCGAGCATTGCATCCGTGTACTCGGCGCGCTGCATCGGCGTCAATACGTATCCCGGAGCCACCGCGCATACCCTGACTTTCGGCGCCAGTTCCAGCGCCATCGACTTCGTCAACTCGATTACGCCCGCCTTGGTGGCGTTGTAATCCGCATAAAACGGGTACCCCATAACGCCGTTGGTCGATGCCGTCTGCAGAATCACGCCGCTGCCGCGCTCCATCATGTGCCGCGCCGCCGTCTGCGCCACGTAGAACACTCCGGTAAGATTCACCGCCATTACTTTGTCCCACTCTTCCGGAGTGATATCGAGAAAATTATGACGAATGCTTATGCCGGCGTTATTCACCAGCACATCCACGCCGCCCATGAGGCGAATCGCCTCGACAAACGCGGTCTGCACCTGCTTCAGGTTCGAAACGTCGGCATCGAGCGCTCCTGCCAAACCGGGCAGTTCGCGCAAAATCTTCCGCCGCCCCTCCGCATCGCGGTCGAGCACGCACACGACGGACCCTTCCTCAAGAAACCGCGCCGCCGTGGCCGCTCCTATGCCACTGGCTCCGCCGGTGATCAGGACTCGCTTCGCCTTCAGCCCGCGCACGCGTACCTCCACAAAAGAAAATCGGGCAGATCAGGATACCTGTCTGCCCGCATTCCCGCCATCCTCGCCAGACTTTACGGCTGCGAACTCACTTCCAGCAACAGATGATCCGTGAATTCCGCCGGCAGCTTTGCCACACCGTTAGCCGCCGCTTCCACTGTGCCGAGGTCTTTGGCTTCGCTGTAGTCGCTCACCCGATACTTCCCGGGCTTCAACCCGCGCAGCTCAACCTCGCCCTTCCACGGCGAGTCGGAAGGCGCGAAGAACGCGTAATACATTTTGCCGTCTTTCGCGATCGCATACCCTTCGGGCGTGTCATAACCGGTCACGTAAAGATCCCTGAACTCGCCCTTCGAAAGCATCTTCTCGTTGTACAACCCGATCCACTTCTTCCAGTGCTCTTCTTTCGCAGCGGTCAGATTGACGTCCTTGAATTTCGGGCCGGGATCGGGCCACACAAATTTCGTTCCCACCACGCCACCAGCTCCAATCGTGGAAGCGAAATCGTCGCCATGTTCTTTCCAGTCCTTTCCTACCCTGGTCATCGCCGAAAGTTCGACGTGATCGCCATAGACCGCCGATTCGGGCCCCAGCAATGCCTTATACATCTTGATCCGCCGCCGCACCTGCACCGCCCCAACCGGGTCTGCAGTCACCGCCTGGTCCATAAACGGCAGCCAGGCCAGCGATGGCGGTGTTCCGCACGGACAACTCTGCGTCACACTCTGTGGCTTCAGCGCCCGCGTCGTCTGAAAAATTACTTTATACACATCGCCCATTGCATTCACCGAATCTTGCGGCGATTTGTGATGGTGAGCCGGGTTGTAGCAGGCCGGGACGCTGTAAATGTTATCCAGCTTGCTGCCGTCGAAGCCCCAGTCGCGAATGAATTTTTCCGTCAACTGCTTGTGATACGCGCGCACTTCCGGCACTGCCGGACAGAGCGCGGCCAACCCTCGCGTAATGTGGGCATGCTTGCCGTTCTTGTCGAGAATCAGCCACTCGGGATGATCCTGAACCACCTTGGATACAACGTACTTGTGAGAATCCCAGCGCCCCTCGCCGTCCTCAACCCCGAGCGGCAGCCACCAGATTTGCGCCAGCATGCCTTCCTTGTGGAAGTCGTCGGTCATCTTCTTGATGGAATCGCCCGGAAAAGTCTCCTTCCGCGGATTCCAGTCGCCGTAGCTATCGAACCAGCGATCATCGAGCGTCACCCACTTGATGCCCATCTCCTTCAACTTCGGAACCGTACCCAGCATCTGCGCCGGCGTCACGTTGAACTGGTATCCCCAACCGCACCAGCTCACGTTGTAGGCTTCGCTCGAGGGCTTGGGCAGGTCCCAGCCTTCTTTCTGCAGCACGCTCGACCAGATCCGCAGTGGCTCATAAAAGTCGCCAGCATAAACAGAAACGAAACTACGCGGAGTGGAGTACGTGTCGCCCGGCTTCAGCGTAATGTTGGCGACGTAGTCCACCTCCGTATTCACGCGTCCATCCGCCCCCACTTTTGCCGGAATCGCCGCGGGGATCGGAATCGTTTCCACGTGCCCGACCGCCTCTCCCACCTGGCTCGTCCAGAAGGCCACCACCGGAATGCCGCCCCCATAGCCGCCTTTCACCATTTCTCCCATGACGTTGGGCTGGGAAAAACCAGGCGTCAGCTTCACCACATCATCCTTCCCCCAGTCGTAGCTTGAGCCATGATAGGACCACATTTCCCACGGATGCGTCTTCGCGTCGCCCAGCCCCGCGTTCAACCGGCGCCGCTGGTTCACGCTCTTCTCGATGGCTACCTCGCTCGTGCCCGTGTTCTTGTATTCCACCGTGCTCAGCAAAATATTCGGGAACTTGTCATAGACTTCGAGTGCCAGCACGCGCTGCAAATTCGTCCCCGATGGTCCCAGCGGACGCGCCGGAATCTCCACCCGTTTCCCCACTCCCATCTTCCCGATCGCTTCGTGCACCTGCGCCTGCTGAAAGTCGAGGGTGAAGTGCACATCCTTGCCCGCTATCTGCACAAAGTCGCTGTCCGCGGGAGCTCCTACGCCGGACTCGTCGAGCGAAAGTTTCTTCCCGTCTTTCAACAATGACGCCTGCACATAACCCCCCGGCATCACCTGAAACTCAGCGGTGCTCGTAGTCAGCACTGCCGGCCCACCATCCTTTACTTCCACGTTGATCGTGGAAGGTTGAGTAGGTTCCGGCTTGACCGTCGCGGTCTTCAGCGGCGACTTCGGCAATTTCGAGCAGGCCGTCAGCATGAGTGTGAGAACAAGTGCCGTACCGATTAGTACATTCCAGTGTTTGCGGGCAAACATGAAACACCTCTCTCTCGGGTTACTGACAAACGCTATCAAACGAAAGAACAAATAATGAGTCGTAACATTATACCGAAAGCTCGCAGTTCCAGCACTCAGCCTGATCGCTTGCGATGAAGATCAGCTTCAAAGGCGGGTCACAACCATCTGCTGAAACGGGGGTGTCACGGAGGAGCGCACGGCGGCGACTACGATACCTGCCAAACCGTATCCAATACCGTCCCATCCACCCACTTCACCACCGCGCATGGACGATCGCCCAGCTTCGGCCGCGCCGGCTTGCCGCAAATCTTCTCGACTTCCGCCTTGATGTCCTGAATCGGCCTAATCGGCAGCTTCGATCCAATCACCGCATGGAGCAGGTCCGTGCGCCGCGGATTGATCGCAATTCCGCGCTCGGTCACGACCACGTCAATCATCTCGCCCGGTCCCGTCATGGTCGTGACTTCGTCCACGATCACGGGAATGCGATCGCGGAACGAGGGCAACGCGAGAATCGTGCAGCCCGCAAATAGGCAGTTCTGCCATCCGCCAATGCCGTGCAGCAACCGCCCGTCGGAGTGCGTCACTACGTTAGCGTTGAAGTTCACGTCCACTTCCGTCGCACCCAAAACCACGGCATCAACCAGGGAAGCGAAGTTCCCCTTGCCGTGATAGTTGTACGAAGTGAACGGTGAAGTGGCCACGTGCCGCGGATCGTTCGCCATCGACTTCACGCCATCAAGGTCAAACGTTTGGCCATCCAGTATGTAATCCGTCAGCCCTTCACGCAGCAACTCAACCAGGAATTTCGTCGATCCACCGCGAACGAAGCGTGCCTTCACCCCATCCTCTTTCATCATCTGTTTCAGGTATTCGACGAATGCCAGCGCGATCCCGCCTGCTCCCGCCTGAAACGAGAATCCATTCTTCATGATGCCCGAGGACCGCAGAAACTGCGCCACCAGTTCCGCAATCCGCAGCCGGTCAGGTGAGCGCGTAATCTGCGTAGTGCCGGAAACAATCTTCGCCGGGTCTCCAATCGATTCCACTTCCACCACAAAGTCCACGTTGTTGCCCTGAATCTGCCAGGGGACGCAAGGAAACGGCACCAGGTTATCGGTGACCACGATGACGTGGTCGGCGTAGGTCGAATCCGCCAGCGCAAAACCCAGCGAACCGCAAGCCGACTTGCCATGCGAGCCATCCGCATTCCCGAAAAAATCGGCGGTCGGCGCCGCAATCACCGCGATGTCAACGTGAACTTCTCCATCCTGGATTGCCTGGTAGCGTCCGCCATGTGAACGCAGCACACCCATGCCGCGCATTTTCCCTTGCGTGCAGTAATCGCCCAGCGGTCCGTTCATCGAGCCTTCGATGTGGTGGATCACGCGTTTTTCCATCAGCGTAATCGCTCCCTGCTGAGAGGGAAACGACGCGCTCGGAAACCACATCAGGTCTTTGACCCCGATCCTGGCCGCCGCCTCCAGCGCCATCAGCGCCACTTTATCGCCGTCGCGCAGATGATGATGGTTCGAGATCACCATCCCGTCGCGCAACCCGCACTTGCGCAGCGCCGCCTCCAGATCAGGCACGCGCTTGTCGCCAGTATCCGGGTAATCTTTATTCGAACTGATTGCCGGCGCCGCTTTGCGGCCGCGTGGCTGATACTTTCCTATGCCCAGAAACGGAGTCTGCGGCTTACCGTTCACCATTGTCGGCACCGCGCGTCCGGCGGCGTTATGCGCCAGTTCTACTCGTTCTTTCGTATTCTCTTTCACGCTCGCACTCACGAAATCGCTCCCATCGCCTTCGCCCGCTCCACCAGTTTCAGTGCCCGCTGCACTACCGGCGGATCGATCATTTTCGATCCCAGACTTACCACCGCCAATCCCTTGCTCTGTGCTTCCTCAAAAGCCGCAACCACTTTTCGCGCCTTTTCGATCTCGACCGCAGTCGGCTGGAACGCCTCGTGGATCACGCGAATCTGCCCGGGATGGATGCATCCCATGCCTTCAAATCCCTGCGCCCGCGAGGCTTCCCCCCATCGCCGTAAACCGTCCATGTCGCCGACATCGCTGAAGACCGAGTCAATCGCCTGCACTCCCGCCGCGCGCGCCGCATTCACCACCCGCGACCGCGCATATTGCGACTCGCGGCCTTCCGTGGTCTTGACCACGCCCAGATCGGCGGTGTAATCCTCGAGCCCAATCGTCAGCGCCGCCACATGTTCACTAGCCGTGGCCACGGCAAACGCGTTCTCGATCCCCATCGCTGATTCGAGGATTGGCATGATCCAGATCGACCGTATGATTCCATGCCGAGCCTTGATTTCGCCGATCATGCGATCGACTTCCCGCACCTGTTCGGGCTGCTCGACCTTCGGAATCAGAATCAGGTCCGGACTCTCGCCCACCACTTCTGCCAGATCTTCGAGTCCGAGCGGCAACTGATTGATGCGCACCATACGCTCGCACGAGCCGAAATCGACAGCCCGCAAGGTATTTCGCACCAGGATGCGAGCGGCATCCTTTTCGGCGCGATGCACCGAATCTTCCAGATCGAGAATCACGGCATCCGGCGCGTGCAATGAAGCGTTGATGTAGTACTTCGGTTCCGAGCCCGGAAGATACAGACGCGATCGCCGCAACCGATCCTTATGCGACGGCTGTGGCAGCGGATGCTGCTCCGGTAGCGAGCGTTTGCCGAGCGCAATCCCCGCGCGCCTGGCCGCGGCCTCGATGCGGGCCGCGATAATAAAAGGAAGAGCGCCTTCATCGTGAATCGTAACCCGCGCGTGCTTTACCCCGAGTTCCTCCAGAACGTCTCGCGTCTGCTCCATGATCGCCGAGCCGTAATACGGCGCAACGCGCGACTCCAGCGAAATCTCGATCCCCCCGCTGTCGCACGTCTCAAAGGCGACGTGCACATCCGACCGCACTTCTTTGCCCCAATGGCCTGCCTCGGCAGAACGCGGGGAAATAGTTTCGACAGCGCTGCTCATAATTTCCTCAATCAGCACAAGGTCCAAAGTCCAGAGCCGAGCACCGTTGTGATCCTCTGCCCTTGTGGTTATCGCAGTTTCGCCAGAATTGCGTCTGTCATCTGCACCGTAGATGCCGCGCCCTGGCTGATCGCTTTCGGACCACCCGCAAAGCGCATCATATCGTAAGTCCGGACTTTCCCTTCACGCACCACATCCGAAATCGCAGTGCGGATGCGATTCGCCTTCTCGCCTTCGCCCACGTGATCGAGCATCATCGCCGCCGAAAGAATCATCGCAATCGGATTCACGATGGGCGGATTCAGCTCGGCATATTTCGGCGCCGATCCGTGCGTCGGCTCAAACACGGCCACGTCATCGCCAATATTGCCCGACGCCGCGAATCCCAGCCCGCCGACCAACCCCGCGAACGCGTCAGAAAGAATGTCCCCGAACAGATTCGACGATACGACAACGTTGTACTCCTCCGGATTCTTGTTCAGCCACATCAGTTGCGCGTCGATGTTCGTGGACCAAAGCGCGATCCCCGGATAATTCCTGGCTACTTCTTTTGCCACTTCTTCCATCATGCCCGAAGTTTCGCGCACCACATTCGGCTTCTCGCAAATCGTCACGCCTTTGAACCCGCGCTTTTTCGCATATTCGAAAGCCGCCGTCACAATACGCTGAGCCGCCTTGCGAGTGATGATGCGGCAACTCACCGCTATCTCCGGTCCGGGCACATTGGCAAAAGCTTTGAACCGCGAATGACTGTTCAACGCGGCGCGCACGATCTCGGGAGGGTTTGTCCACTCCACGCCAGCGTACATGCCCTCTGTGCCCTGCCGGAACACGGTGGTATCGATCTTGGGCTCGTCATAGCTGCCATGGGTGTTCTTTCGAATGTAATTCAGCGGATTGCCCGTGAACCCGACGCAGGGCCGCATGCAGATATCAAGATTGAATTTCTGCCGCATCGTCACGATCGGGGAGTAGTAGACGTAGCCTTTCCCCTGTAGTTCGGGTTTAAGCTCCGCCTGCGCCGCTTTGTTCGGCTTCGAAGTAATTGCGCCAAACAATCCCAATTTATGCTTGGTGAGCAACTCGATCGTCCGGTCCGGCAAAGCATTGCCGTTGTTGCACCAGCAATCCCATCCGATATCGGCATGAATGTACTCAGCGTCAAAGCCGACCGCCTTCAAGACCCGCAACGACTGGGGCAGAACCTGGTTTCCAATGCCGTCTCCCGGCATGGTAATGACTGTGTATTTCGCCATGATTGCTCCTTAAGATCGAAATTAACCGCAGAGACGCAGAGAAAAGCTGTTAGTTATTCATCTGTTCTTACGATGATAATCAGCGCAAAGTTTCCTCGATCCGGCGCGGAAGAATACCAACAGCTTGTCAGTCCTTCAATCGGAGCGGCCTTCTTGTCAGCCAATGCACGAAGAAGCTTGCTCTTTGCGTCAGTGCAGCGCACCATTTTCCTCAGCGCGGATTGGGGAGAGGCTGCCTTCTCCTGGCAAATGGATACCTTCCCACGGATTTCAAGGATCAAAGTGAATCTAGCCAATCATTCCTCCGCGCACTCTGCGATCTCCGCGGTTAAATCCTCACGCCACGCCCAACCGCCTCGCCACCAAATTCTCCACGCCGCCCGCAATCACCAGCGACTGCGGTACGCTGCCCAGCGCCGGGAAAATAAACTTCTCTCCGCGCCAAGAAATTGTGCTGGAGGTGAAATCGATATCAATCTCATCCCCCGGAATAATCGTTTTCTCCTTAGCCGCAATTTCCCCGGCAAACTGCGAGCGTACCCGCGCCACGAATTCCGGCACCTCGATGCACAAAAAGCCATTGTTAAACGCATTCCGCAGATAGGTCTGCGAGAAGCTGGCCGCGATCACCAGCGGAATCCCTTTCGCCTTCAGGCAAGTGACCGCCTGTTCGCGGCTCGAACCGGTGCCAAAGTTGAACTGGCTGACGATCACGTCGCCCGCCTTCGTGCGCGCGGCGAATTGCGGATCGTAATTCTCCATCACCACCTTCGCCATCATTTCCGGAGTCATGTCGTCGCGATAAGTGTAGTCCTTGCCATAAATCGCATCGGTATTGACGTTATCCTGCGGCATGAACACCAACCGTCCCTGCACGCGCTGCGGAAAGCCCGTCAAAATTTCCACTTTCTCCGCCCCGCCCGATGCCGATGCTAATTCGGTGTAAGCCCGTTGCGGCGCACGATTCGTAAACTCATGCGGTCCACAAATGTAACCGGCCACCGCCGATGCCGCTACTACCTCCGGACTCGCCAGGTAGCATCTAGCATCACGCGATCCCATACGACCCTTGAAGTTCCGATTCGTCGCTGAGATTCCAACCTCGCCCGCCTCCAGCAGACCCACGCCCAACCCAATGCAAGGTCCGCAACCCGACGGCAGCGGCTGCGCGCCCGCATCTGTCAGTGTCTGCCAGATGCCCCGCCGCTCCGATTCTTCCTGCACCCATTTACTGGCTGCGCTCAGATAGAACTTAACCCCCGCAGCAATTTTCTGACCTTTGAGCACCTTTGCCGCCGCCGTCAAGTCTTCCAGCCGCGAATTCACACACGAAATCAGGTACGCCTTCTGGATCGCAACTTTGTTCTTCTCGATCTCCGCCAGCGACTGCATCACCTGCACCGTATCCGGCCCCGAAACGTGCGGCGTTACTTGCCCGAGATCGAGTGTGATCCGTGCCGCGTAGACCGCGTCCGCATCCGGTGCCGGAGGATTCTTCTCCCAGCCCGCAATATCTTTTTCTGAAAACCGTTCCACCCCCATCGCCTTGAGCCGCGAGTGAACGCCGTGCAAATACTGAATCGTGACCGCATCCACCGGAAACCAACCCACCAGCGGACCCCACTCGGTAGTCATATTGGAAATTGAAAGGCGCGCGTCCATCGAGAGCGAAGCCACTCCCGGCCCCGTGAACTCCACCGCCGCATTCAGGCATTCGTCGTGGTTATAGAGCCCGCACAAGGTGATGATGACGTCCTTGCCGGTGACGCCCGCCGGCAACTTGCCTTCGAGCACGACCTGAATCGAGCGCGGAATCTGCCACCAGAATTCGCCGGTAGCCCAAACCGCAGCAGCATCCGTGCGAACAATCGGCGTTCCGATCGCGCCCAATGCGCCGTACATATTGGAATGTGAATCCGATGCGACCACGAACGAGCCGGGAACCACATACCCCCGTTCCACCATTATCTGGTGCCCGATGCCCGATCCGGCAGGATAAAAATCTACGCCCTGATCTTTCGCGAACGCTTCAATGGCGCGGTACTTCTTCTGATTCGACTCATCCTGATTCTGGATGTCATGATCGAGTGCGAACGTAAGTTGCTGCGAATCCTTCACCTTCTTCGCGCCGATGCCCTTGAACTTGCTCATCACCGCCGACGTGTTGTCGTGCGTCATGCAACGGTGCGGACGAATCGATAGGAAATCCCCCGTCCGAAGCGGCCGCGCCGGCCCTTCGGTCATGTGCTTCTGCGCGATCTTCTCAACGATGGTCTGGCCCATAATGAACTCCAAACTCCCGATTACTCAGCCCTTGCGCTTCAACTCGAATCCCAGATACATCATCTGTCCAACGTGATGGTGCAGATGCGTCGCACACGACAAGACAATGCCAAATCGATTTCCGGCGTCCGTACCCACTGCCGTGTATTCCTTTGACCAGTCATCCGCCGCCTGGCTGTTGATCGTGCCGACCACCATCTCAATCACCCGATCGAATTCCTTCAACACTTCTGCCTTGGATGGTCGCGTCGCATCGGAAAACTCCAACGGACGATCCCGCACATAGCCCGTCCCCGCAATCTGTGCTCCGATGTAGTAATTCAGGTTGCCCGTTAAATGCAGCGCGAGGTGGCCAAAGCTGTTGCCGAATGCGAAGGGTTTGGCCCAAAACTGTTCGTCGCTCAGCGGCGCCGCCAGCTCGCGAACCACGCCCGCAAGTTTTACGTAACGGGCCGCCAAGTCCGATGCAATCGTCGATTTCAAATCCGCCATCCGTTACCCCTGCCGAGGCGCTAGTGGCGCTTCTTATTGGCCTTCTTGGTTGCTTTCGCCTTCGCCTTATGGACCTTTGCGGGCGCCTTCTTCTTAACATCCGCCTTCATCAGCGCCATCAGCTTCGTGACCGATGCGCACTTCTCCAGATTCCAAATCGCGCCAATCAGCTTGTCCTGTGCCTTCTTCGAAAGCACACCCTCGGCCAGCGCCCGGAATTTTTCTTCAATCTCCGCATCGCTCAGCGGATTTCGCGGGTCACCCTTCGGATAGTCCAATTGCTTCGAAAACTTCCGCCCGTCGCTGGTGGTGATGTTCACAATCACCCGTTGTAGCGCCGGAAAGACTTTTTCGATCTCGGGATCCGCCACAACTTCAACTTTCTTAAGTTGCGCGCGAATCACCGGGTCCATGATCTTCTTCATCTCGAACTGCGCCGGCGTCACTTGCCGATCGACCAGCGCCGCCGCAATCACGTAGGGCAGCGAATGGTCCGCTGTCTCCTTCGTATGCGGATCGTACTTGCTCGGGTCAGAAAGAATGTCGGCCGCACGCGCCAGCGACCGTATCTCAATCTTGTCCACTTGATCCGGATGCAAGTCGTTGTTCTTGACCAGATCAAGCACCGCCGAAATCGGAGCATGGGTCAGCGCCTCCGTCGGGAAAAATTTCATTCCGCACTGCGTGATGCGCCACGACTCGCCCAGTCCGTCGGTCAGCAGGTTCTGCTTCCACTCCGGACCGTAGCAGTGCACCAATCCTTCCTTGCCGTCGATCACGTGTTCGGGGCCGCTATAGCCCTGCTCAGCCAGAAGCGCCGCCAGCACGCCGCTCTGCGTTGCCATCGGATCAACGGTGTTCTTCATCATCGTCAGCTTGCCCGCAGTCACCGCGCCCATGGTGCAATGCCGCGAAGCTGAAATTCCAATCGCGTGTTGAATCTGTTCCCAACTCAAACGCAGCGCACGTCCGGCCACAATCGGAGAGACAAATGCCGTCAGCGTCGCATGATGCCAGCCGCGCTCGCGGATACCCGGAAACGCCGCCTCGCAAAGCCGCATTTCGAACTCGTGGCCGAGCACAAATCCGACGATCAATTCCTTGCCATCGCTCTTGGCGCGCTCACAACACGCCATCGCTGCCGGGAAAATATCCGAGGGATGCGACGGATCCTGCTTCCAGTAAATGTCGTTGTAATCCATGCAGCGGATCATCAGCGCATTCGCCAGCGACGCTGAAACGGCATCCATCTTCTGGCCGGTGCCGATCACGGTCGCTGGCCCGCGTCCGGCAATCTCTTTCAGCACCTCGAGCGCGATGATCACGTCATGCTGCTGATATCCACCCAAAGCGCAGCCCACCGAATCGAGCAGAAAGCGTTTGGCCTGGTACACGGCATCCTGCGAGAGTTGTTTGTATTCCAGCCCAGCCGCCCACTGTGCCATCTTCGCCGTGATCGTTTCTTTTCCGGTCCCTGCTGTAGCCAAGAGAATTTCTCCTTATGATTTCGCTATTCCCGGTCGCCCATCGAGATTGTTCTGAGAACTGAGAACTGGGAACTTATTTCATCTTCACGTTCTTCGAATTCTTAAACGGCAAGAACGCCATGAAATCGGCGTGATGCACAATGAACGCCTCGGTCGTGCGTTTTACCAGGTCGCCCTCAGCCGCGTGCGCAGCAATAATGTGGCAGACGGCATCCGGCACGCCGCACTCCATCGCCAGTGCAACTCCCGTAAACGGATGTCGTAACGCTTCTCCGCGCTCGCTTTGCCGGCTTTTGCCGTCCGGACCGATCTCATACTCCAGCAACTTGCCCACGTCCGCCAGAATCGCGCCGGCAATCACCACGTCGGCGTCAATGGGCAGCGCTCGGCCCATGAAGTCGGTCATCGCTTTCGCGCTGTCCCGCGCAATATGCACCACGCAGCGCTTATGCTCCATAAACGTGATCGGACAATTCGGAACCAGCAGCGTAAAAGGAATCTGATTCAGGTCATCCGGCTTCAGCGGACTGCGCTCCAGCGCCTTGATCCAGGCTTGCGTCACCTGCTCGCGAAGCTTGACATCGCTGATCCACTGAATCTCCGGCCACAGTCGTTCTACGGCCTCCCGCATGGGCAGGACCTCCTTACAGGACTCAATAGATTATCGGAGTCATGCGGATGCGTCGAGGGGAGGCAATTCGCGGGCGGGCATACGAAAATTCAATTCGCAAATCAACTGTAGAGACGCGGCTTGCCGCGTCTCCGCTCGCGCCACCATTTCTTTGACTCGCAGCGAGAGACGCGGCAAGCCGCGTCTCTGCAGAGGAAGTGGTTACGAAGCGGCTTACTTGCTTGAATCGATCGGCAGCAGCTCAATACTGCAACCCGAACCGCCGCAGCTCAACATTCCCCGCCGAACGATTTTCACCGACGAGACATCGGGAAATCTCACCGGGAAGTCCTTCTCGCGCAGTTGCTCACCCGCGGAACGAAGGCTTTCGTCACCGTCAACAAACTCCGCGCGCTCCGGACGAGGCGAGCTGTCGAACACCAGATTAAACCGCGCCGAAACTGGTTTGCTTGTGATCGGTCCCAGCCTTACCGTGCGCGCCTGCACCAGTTCTGCTGGAGCCTGAGCGAGTTCTTTCTCCGCCGCCGCCGAATCGCCCGCCAGCTTCGTCAAGCGCGACCGCGAATCCGGCACGTCGCTTCCGCCCGCCGCCACCGCCAGCGCATACATGTGACGCGCCTTCTCCGCCTGCCCTTGTTTTTCGAGAACCTGGCCCAGCCGGTTGGCGACCGTTCCCGACTGGCTCAAAAGCCAAGCCGATTGCAGAAACTGCATGGCCGGCAGGTTTTCGCCGCGCTGAAATTTCGCCCATCCCATCCGCGCCCAAGCCAGCGCCACCAGCCGCATCGACGAGAAGGCCGACGGCCCCAGTCGGTCCAGTTCGCCTGAATCGAATTGTCCTCCAATGTCGTACAGAACCTGCTGCGCTTCGTTCTCGGTCTGTGTCGGATCGATGTCATTCCTTAAGGCTGATGCAAAAATGTCCTGACCTGAATCCGCGCCCGCACTGCCCGTCAACCCTTTCATCAGCCCTTGCGCCAGCGTCTTCTCTCCTAAGCGCTCGTAAACTTGCGCCAACGCCATCTTCGTTTCCGGATCGTCCGGAGGTATCGCAGCGGCCGCTTCCAGCTCCGTGCGCGCGTCGGCATCGCGTCCCAGCTGCGCCAGCAACAGGCCGAGATTCTTATGTGCTGCCTTCTCGTACGGAGTCGTTTCCAGTTGCTTGCGATAAGCAGCAATCGCCTCGTCGTTCTTTCCCGTTTGCTGCAGCTCCATCGCCAGCTCGCCGTTCGCGTGCTTGTGATTCGGATCCAGCTCGATCTGTTTGCGGAAGGCTCCGATAGCCTCCGCATGATTGTTGGCTCCGGCGTAAGCCAGTCCCAGGTCATACCAGCCGTCTTTCATGCCCGTATCGGCCAGGCTCGCGTCCCCGTCCACTGCGCGCTTCAGCAGGTCAACCGCCGTCCGATAATCTTTGCTCTGCAGCGCCTTCACTCCCGCTTTATGCAACTCCGCGGGAGTGCCTTCCATCTTCGAAGCCGTTTGCGTCCTTTGCCCCGACGGCGCCAGGATGGTGCACGACAACAACTGGTCCTGATCGCTTTGCGTGGCATTGCGAAACGATTCGTAGTCTGCGCGCCGCGCCGCTGCCACTTCGTTTACCTTCACCACAAGCCTGCGCTCGCCTTCCAGGATCCCTTTGGTCAGTGAATAGGTCGAGGAATAGTCGCCATAGTCTCGCGACATTTTCACCGCAGTCGGCGTGCGCACCGTGTAGTTGGAAGGAAACTGCAAGCGGACCCGGTAATCCATTTCCCCCGCGGGACCGATGCTCAAAGGCTCCGTGCTTTTTTCCGACGCTCGAATTGCCGGCATTCCCAGCGGCGGGATCGGGCGGAAATTCACGCTCGCCGATGGCACCACAAAATACTGATCCTGGCGCAGGTGATACTTCAGATGAAAAGGCCTGCTCGTGTCCTCGATAGGATCGAGCTGAACGTCGTCGACGTCGCCCGGCAAGCCCCAGCTCGCCGAGAGGGCCTTCACCAAGTCCTTCCACTGCGCCTGCGAAAATCGACGAAAGCTGGAGCGCATAGGCCAATCCCGATCTCCCTGGGCGGTGACCTCGAGCGTCGCATCGAGCGCGCCGAACTCGGTGAGCTTGCCGTCGAGCGTGAAGCGCATGAATGTCTTGACCGGAGAATCCGCCGGCGTTCGCTGCAAGCCGCCCTCGCTGTCCTCCGACGCCAGTACCGCCTGTTTGTTTCGCAACTGGTAAAGAATCAGCCCGAACGGCGTCACTTCGGGAGTTGTATCCAGCCAGGTCAGCCCCGTCCCTAGCCGCGCCGCCGTGATCACGTGATCGAACTGTGCTGGAGACGGAACGTCCACGTCCAGCTTGCGCGAGCTGTTGATCAGCACCGGATAACTCTGGATCCCCTCCGCCCGCAGCAGCGCGGAGAACAGCGTGTGCTTGTCTTTGCAGTCGCCGTAACCGCTCTGTAGAACGTCTGAAGCCGAGTGCGGCTGATAGCGGCCGACCCCGAGCGAGATGCTGACATAACGCACATTCCGCGCCACGAAATCGTACAGACGACGCGCTTTCTCCGTGGGCGTGTCCGCTCCCTGGGCGAGTTCCAAAGCCTTCTTTCGCACGCTGTCGTCCACCGTCATGCGCTCGCCCTGCAGCTTGGCATACCATTCAGCCACCTGCTTCCAATCGGTAAAAGTCGTCAGCTGCACATCCGGCCCGGTCGCCTCATCCTCATCTTTATCTTTGTCGCGCTCCGGCTGGATGTCCTTTACCACCCAGGTGTAAACGCGCCGGTCTGCCGTTTCCTGTATCTCCGGTTTTCGCGTCGGCGTCTTGAGCTTCACCTCGCGCGATTTCGGGACGTCAATCTCCAGCCGGTCTTCATTGACGGCAACGCCCTTCGGAAATGTGTACTCATACCAGAAGTTTCCCGCGGCCAACGGCGTGACCACGCGCGTCACCGTGCGGTATTCCAGAGTGTCCCCCGGTGCGAGCGCCGCCACGGAAATATGCCGCTGCCGGTAGTCGCTGTACATGGGAGCTTCTTTCAGCACATCCGGAGCGAAATCCTGCGCCGTAGACTCCGGCGTCGCCACCACCCGACCATCCGGCTTCCGCACCCGGACATATTCGACCTCCAGCTTCTCGGTTGCCGAGGAGTATCCAAAAACCAGCTGGCCGAATTCTTCCACCCCAGCCTGACTCTGAATCCGAATCACAGCCTCGGTCTCGCTCACTTCGGTCCCGTCGTTTTCAAAGTGGACCCGGTTTAAGATTCGCTCGAAGACCGCGGCCTCTTCGGCGTTATTCGTTTTCCTGGACGGAGCGGAAGCCTGAGCGAGAGCGCCCACACTCATCGAGCAGACGAGCAGGAAGTCAACAACCAGGTGCGGCACATGATAAGACATATTGCAGTTCTTTTACGCTGTGCCCAGCGTAAAATCAAACGAACTGCGATGGATTTCACCAAAATCATTCGTCGGATTACGCTCCTGATTTGTTTCTGCAGTCCGCTTGCCGCGCAGACTCCCCCACTCGCCGTGGTCGACGAATCTCTGCCCCCACTCGATGCAGGCGTGGAATTCCACATGCTTCTTCATGCCACGGGCGGCGTTCTGCCCTATGTCTGGAGTGTGGCAGGCGGTGATCTCCCCGAAGGAATCACGCTTACCCCGGAAGGCCTCCTCGCCGGACGCCCCACCAAGCCGGGGGCGTCTCGCGTTTACCTTAAAGGTCGAAGACTCCGGCCATCCCGCGCACAGCATCAACAAGGAGTTCCAGGCCGTGGTCTCTGCTTCTCTCCTGATCGAATGGCTTCAACCGCCCAAGGTCCGAGACAACCGGATTGACGGCGTCGTCCAGGTTTCCAATGGTTCCAAAGACACCTTCGACTTGACCGTCATCATCGTGGCTGTCGCCGACAATGGGCGAGCAACGGCCATCGGCTACGAGCATTTCCCGCTGAAGGCCGGCGCCACCAGCCTTCAAATCCCCTTTGGCAACACCCTGCCCCACGGCGCCTACGCGATCCATGCCGATGCCATTGCTGAAATCCCCACCCGGAACGCCATTCTTCGCCAGAGGCTCCAAACCCCGCAACCTCTGCAGGTAACGCAAGGTCCGTAGCCGCTCGAAATTCTCGCGCCTCTGTTTCTTGCTTTTCGGTGGTTCTTCCGCTAGATTTCGATTTGGCAAAGATTGATTTGACGAGCAGGCAAGCCGAAACTTGCCTCCAGGAGTTATGGGTATGAAGCGGAGCTATATTGGGCTGGCGATGGTCGTACTGGTCACAGTAGCGGCGTTGTTGGCTTTTCCGGGCTGCGGGTTCGATCGGAGACTGGTATCGATCACCATCAACCCTCCCGGAGCGAGTATTGTGGGCCCGGGCGTAGTGGTGAACTTCCAGGCTATTGGAAACTACATCCATCCACCTGACAGCAGAGACATTACAACGTCGGTGGTCTGGACGTCGGCAGCACCGCAAGTTATCGACATTGTCTCGAACACCGGCGTTGCCACTTCGGGAATCGCCTGCGGCACCGCCATCACTATCACTGCCACGTGGTACAGCAATCCGCAAACCCGGACCGGAGCTGTGGTTGTGGGTACGGCGGCGGTGGATGTGACCCCGACCTCGACAACTCCCCCGAGATGCTAGCGGTGCTTCATTGATCTTCCAACAGTTTGCTCAGTGTGGGCTTGTGTCTCTCCGGCTTCGTCTTTTTCGCGGGAACCAGGCGGGATGGTTTCGGGCTCCCGACGCGTTCGCGGGCCATCTCGCGAACCACCTTCGCGGCTGAGAAAACCTTCTTTTTGCGCTTGCGTGCCATGGTTGTAATCCCCGCATCTTCGCACATTCGATCCGCAAAAGTGCAATAATCTGAGGTTGGCGCGGACTTCGCGCCGCGTAGTGTAATGCCCGAGGCCTAATTCATGGATGAGCGCGAATTTTTTGACGAACGTTCCGATAAGAAGCCGGCAAACTTAAGTTGTCCGCACTGCCACCAGTCGGCGGAATATGAGATCCAATGGCTGGTCCGCACCAAGAAGAAGAGTCTGCCGCCCCGCGCCGACGATCGCGACCGCGCCAAGTTCGCCAAGGCGCAGTCTTACATGCTGCGCCGGGACGACATGATGATGTGCAAGAACATGCGCTGCCGCAAGCGTTTTGAGATTACCGGCGTGCAGAGCGTCGCCTTTCTGCAGTAGCCCACCACCAGCCATTCCGCATCATAGGTGGAGCGCCGGGCGTCCTCGCCCGGCCCCCGCGGGGTCGCGGTACTAGCTCTTCGCGGAGCCTCGGTTGGCGACGAGGGTTACAGCAAGGCGGCGCACACTCTGGAGGAGTTGTCCCAGGGCCTCGGAGCCCGGTAAAGCAAGAGGAGATGGTCTCGGTGGCGGCGCATCGCTGAAGCCCTCCTGCTCCATTTGTTTAGCCGCGGCGGCCAGGCGCATCGCACTTGTATCCTCCATAGCAAGGAAGCGGAAGGCTTGGGCCAGCGGGACGCCATCGGCGCCGGTATGAAGGAATTCGATATGCGCGCTAACTTTGCCGAAGACAGTTTTCATAACCACGTCTCCCATGGTTCCACGGGAAATCGGACCCTTGGAGAGGACGGCGGACCCTCCGGTAAGAGAGAGCCGCTGCAGCACCCCGACGAAGTGGACCCCGTCGATGGTAAATAGCGCGCGTTCGCTATTAGGGACGCGGATGCGCGGCGCGCGCGCGGCGTGGCGCGGCTTTTGAGACTTCTTCACAATACATTCAGCATCGCAAGCGGGGAGCGCGCGGTCAAGGTTACGGCGGTGCGTGATCGGTGTAGCGCAGAAAAGTTGTGGCGCGAACACTCCTGTCCGCCTTCCATCGACTCGTTTATACTAACTGGTTTCGCCTGTACGTGTTGATACTGCAAGGGGTTGATCCGTGAAGATTCTGGTTTGCATGAAGCAGGTGCCGCAGAAAGACGCTCCGCTCAAGCTGAATGATGCGGGGACGTGGATCCGCGACGATGTCTCCTACGAAGCCAACGAGCCGGACGCCTTCGCGCTCGAAGAGGCGCTCCGGCAAAAGGAAAAGCACACCGGCGAGGTGGTGGTCATCACCGCCGGCCCGGCGCGAGCCATGCAGGTGTTGCGCGAGGCCTTGGCCAAAGGCGCGGACCGGGCCATCCACCTCGAGGACGACGCTTTTGTCGGGCTAGATGCCTACAACACAGCGCGGGCCATCGCGGCGGCCATCAAGGATGAGAAATTCGACCTGATCTTCACCGGCCTGCAGTCGGACGATTACGGATATGCGCAGACAGGCGTGATCCTGGCCGAGATTCTTGGCCTTCCCCACGCCACCATCATTATGCAGATCGAAAAGAACGATGGCGGCATCCGCGTGAAAAGGGAACTCGAAGCCGGGTTCTTCCAGTATGTCGACATGCCTTTGCCGGCGGTTCTGACCATCCAGTCGGGCATCAACAAGCTGCGCTATGCGACGCTGATCGGGATCAAGCAGGCAAAGAACAAGCCGCTGCGCAAAGTGACCATGGCCGAGGTGCAGTCAGCCGTGGGCGGGAATTTGCAGAAGATCGAAAAGCTGTACCTGCCGCAGAAGACAAAGAATACAGAGTTTCTGGAAGGCCCACCCGCGGAAGTGGCAAAGAAGCTGGTGGAAAAGTTGAAGAATGAAATGCGGGTAATTTAAGAGGCAAGTTCTCAGTTCTCAGTTGTCAGTTCTCAGTTAAAGATCTGGGACTGTTACTGACAACTGAGAACTGACAACTGAGAACCGACCTTATGGACACTATTCTCGTCGTCGTCGAACAGCGCGAAGGAAAACTGAACCGCATCTCGTGGGAAACGATTGCCGCCGGACAGGCGATTGCCGCCGAAACCGGATGGACGCTGGAGGCCGCTGTGCTGGGCTCGGGCGTAGCTGCGATCGCGGGCGAGGTAGCGGAGAAAAAGCTCGCCAAAGTGTATGACGTCGAATCAGCCAGGCTCGAGCCCTACACTCCGGATGCCTTTGCCCACGCGTTGCGAGAGTTTTTGGGAAAGCATCCGGCAAAGCTGGTGTTGATGCCGCATACGTATCAGGTGCGGGATTTTGTGCCGAAGCTGGCGACCGCCATGCAAACTACGGCGATCAGCGACGTCATCGGCGCCAGGTATGAAGGCGGAAAGCTGTTGTTCACGCGCCAAATGTTTCAGGGAAAGTTTGTCGCTGACGTGAGCTTCACCGGCGCGGGCCCTTGCTTTGTGACCTTCCAGAATGGCTCGTTCCGCGCCGACAAAGTCGAAGCGGGCGCGGCTGCGGCGCCGGTTGAGACCGCCAATGTCGAGGTTCCGGACGGCGTGGTGCGTAACCATCCGCGCGAGGTTTTCAAGGAAGCCAAGCAGGCGGTCGACCTGACGCAGGCTGAAATTATTGTGTCGGTGGGGCGCGGCATCAAGGAGCAAAAGAACATCGAACTGGCGAAGCAGTTGGCGGATGCGCTGGGCGGCGAGCTCGCGGCGTCGCGCCCGATCTGCGATAACGGATGGTTGCCCATGGACCGCCAGGTCGGATCGTCGGGACAGACGGTCGCACCCAAGCTGTATCTGGCGCTCGGAATCTCAGGCGCGATCCAGCATATGGTCGGCATGAAGGGTTCCAAGAGCATCGTGGCCATCAACAAGGATTCCGAAGCGCCGATTTTTGAGATCGCGGACTACGCCGTAGTAGGAAACCTGTTCGACATCGTGCCGCCGCTGATCGAGGAAGTGAAGAAGGCGAAAGGATAAAGCAGGTTTCAAAGTTTCAAGGGAAGGGCCTTCGCAGGCTGCTGAAGAATGTTGTGTAGAGACGGGGCTTGCCCTCTCGGGCTTCCGATGAAGTATGTTCGAGCAAGAACGGAAAAGGCACGACTTCAGTCGTGCCGTAAGTGCTTTAATGAAACTCGGCTTTAGCCGCTGAGGGCCACTTCGTCCAGCCCGCGCGGGCAAAAGTGGCCTAGCCACACGACAGCAGGTCCTTCGCTTCGCTCAGGATGACAATTTGGGAGGAAGCTTCTCGGGGGAAAACTGCTGCTTACGAGCCGGCGGCGAACCCGCCGATACGTGCCACGGTCAGTCGCAGGTACTTGTAGGGGTTGACCGGAACGTCGTTGATGCGGACTTCGTAGTGGAGATGCGGCCCCGTCGAGCGGCCGCTTGAGCCCACGTAGCCGATGGTGTCGCCGCGGTGAACGTATTGTCCGGCGGTGACGGCGAAGTTGGAAAGGTGTCCGAAGCGCGTGGTGATACCGTGTCCGTGGTCGACCATGATGGCGCGACCATAGCCGCCCAGGAAGTCGGCGAAGGTAACGGCGCCGTCGGCAGGAGCGATTACGGGCGTACCCACAGCGCCGGAGATGTCAACCCCCGAGTGGAACGCGCCCTCTCCGTTAAACGGATCGATGCGCTCACCAAAAGAAGCAGAGATCTGGCCTTCGATCGGCCACAGGTTCGGAGCCGAATTGGCGCGGATCCAATCCGCTGTGGTCGAATTCTTGGTCAGGCCGAGTGAGATACCAACGCTGGCCGCGCCGCTCAGCGCCGTGTGCCTCAACGTGTAAAGCTGGTCCAGGGAAGAGTTCACCTGCGCTTCTTGAATCTGTTCGGTCGAGGCGGCCACCATCGCCGGATCGGATTTCAGGCCGTACAGTGCCGAAACCTCGCTCGCCAGCGAACCGAGAGAAGCGACCTGAATGTCCCGTTCCTTGGCGACCTGTTCCAGACGCGAATAGCTGTCCTTGAGCTGGGCTTGCTCGGTACGGAGCTGGTTGTAATGGTGGACCTTGGCCAGCATCCGGGTATAGGAACTGGCAATTCCGGTGAGGCAGAGCGCTCCGATCGCCAACCCAGCCAGTAGAACGTAGAGATACTGGACGGGAATGGAAATTTTGCGAAGCTGTCCCGCTTCGTCCCGAGCTACGAAAAAAATGTAGAAGCGTTTACGCAATATGCTATCCGCTTAGCGAATTTTCGCTCGGAATCCTGCCGGAGCTGAACTGTCTTGCTCGGGCTCGGAATCCTGATTCCACCAGCCGCATCAGGGGCAGACTGGCACTTCCAGCCACCACGGAACCAGGCACGCCAAAATCCAGGTTCACCGCAACTGATTCATGTTGCAGCACTTGGTTCGGCAAATTAACTGTGAACGGCGAGTTAAAGTTAACAAACCTGATTCCCCCTGTCAACCTCACTCCGCCTTTTGGAAGGTTACCAAGGCAGGGTAACCTGCGGTGTCCATTCGGACTGATTACCGCAGTAAGGGCGTACATCTGCCCGCTCCAGAGCCTTTCGCTGCCATTGCCCCGCTCCTTAGACCGGGCTTCATGAATCGGTTGTGGGCAGGGCGCGGCTTCACAGCTTGCGGAGAAAGGCACAAATGTCCGTATCGCCGTGGAAGAGCGGCCCTTCAGGGCCGCGTAAGCCTCGTCCGTTGCTTTCTTCATCGCGGTCCCACCGCGGTATAGTGATCGGCATGCCATTTGGCGAACAGAAACTGATCCAGCAGATCCGCCGTTCGGTCCGCGGGGGAAAATCGGTGGTGACCGGCATCGGCGATGATTGTGCAGTGCTGCGCGTTCCTCCCGGCCACGAACTGCTGGTGACCACCGACTTCACCATCGAAAACGTGCATTTCCGGCGCGATTGGCATCGTCCCGAACTGGTAGGGTGGCGCTGCCTGACGCGCGGTCTCAGCGATATTGCGGCAATGGGCGGCGAGCCGCAGGCAGCATTCTTGTCGCTGGCCCTCTCGAGTCACGTTCCGCAGAAGTGGGTGGACCGTTTCTTGAAGGGACTGCTCGACCTGGCGGAAGAATTCAAGCTCCCCTTGGCAGGTGGCGACACGGCACAGTCGGCGAGCGGGATTCAGGCGGACATCGTGGTGGTCGGCTCGGTGCCGAAGGGCAAGGCAGTGCTGCGTTGCGGGGCGAAAGCGGGTCATCAGATTTACGTGACCGGGGAGTTGGGAGGCTCCGCGGCGGTGCTGGCGCGGCTGGCGAAATCGAAGCCGGTGGGCGCAGCGTATCTCCGGCATTTTCGCCCGCAAGCGCGGGTTGCCGTGGGCCAGTGGCTGCGGCAACGACGAATTGCCACCGCCATGATTGACCTGAGTGACGGCCTTTCCACCGACCTCGCACACATCTGCCAGGAAAGCCACGTGGGCGCGGAGATCCAGGCCGAGGCAATTCCGCGCGCACAAGTTGGCCCCGGAAAGAAGCGGGCTGCGCTCGATTTGGCGTTGCACGGCGGCGACGATTATGAGCTGCTGTTTACCTCCGCGGCGGCAGTCCCCTCCAAGGTCGCGGGAGTTCAAGTAATGCGGATCGGGCGGATCACCGGATCTCCCGGAATGCGGCTGATCGGCGCGGATGGGAAGACAAGGCCGCTCCAGGCCAGGGGATGGGAGCACTTCAAGCGGAGTTGGTAATTTGTCGATACGCCAAACTCTGAAACCTGCTTCTAGGTGACTTCGGTTACCTGCCCGAGGTGACGGAGGGGGGCTAGAGTAGACCCATGCGAAAAGCATTTTTGCTCCTGGCGTTCAGCGGTGCGATGCTCCTTCCAGTTTTCGGGCAGGGGTCCCCACCGCCTCGCAAAATCGATAACGAGTTCGTGCAAAAGCAGTTTGGCAGGGAGTTCACCCTGTTGCCAGAATTTGCACCGGTGTTCGCCGATCTGGACGGCGACGGAATAGAAGACGCGGTGATTGCGGCGCGCTGCAAGAACCCCATGCTCGATCAAGGCGACCACAGCTACACGGTGATGGACCCTTACTACGACTTTTATGGCTATGGCAACCCCACCGTGACCACCACTTTCGTCGAGTCCAATCCGGCGCTGCGCGGTCTGGTCGTGTTGGTCATCTATGGCGCGGGATCCGATAACTGGCGCTCCGCAACTCCGAAAGCGAAGTTCGTAATTGTTCATTTGCAGTATCGGGCGATTTCCGTCAGAAAGATGAAGTTGCGAAAGAAAACGGTCGAAGCCATCTACGTTGATGAAGCGGGCGAAGCGGGAGAAACCGGAGAGAGCGCCGCCGTCTTCTTCGACGGGAGGAAGTTCCGCTACGTGCCGATGGGCGGCAGCATGGAGTAATTGAAAGGCCACGCCCCTAGCCCACCGCGAAAAACATTGGATTCGTATCAGGGTATCGCTTCAGCGATACCGAAATGTCCAAATGCCCCTTTAGGGGCAGCCGCGGCTGATGTAGTAACCTTCCTTCTTGAATTGCCTCACCATTTGAAATACCGCGTTCTTCTGGAGAGGCTGGCGGTGTGCCGGTTCGCCTCGGATGCCCAGATCCCTGCTTGGGCGCTGGAGAGTGGATTCTTCTGTGTGGTACGCACCCACGATGAGCTCTCAATAGTTTGCACGGAAGACGCTTGCCCCGAAGATCGAATGTCAGCCGCCGCAACCGTTGAATGCGGATGGGTGGCGCTCAAGCTCGAAGGGCCGTTTCCGTTTTCGATGACCGGCGTGCTGGCGTCGTTTGTGCAACCGCTGGCCGAAGCCCAGATCCCGATCTTCGCAATTTCGACGTTTGATACGGATTACGTGCTGATTAAGCGCGAGGACCTGGAGTGCGCGATAGGGGCACTGGGCGGGGCGGGACATCTGAAAATTGATGAAGGGGATTGCGGGTAAGTCCGAATTGCCGTTTAACCGCGCTTTTCCACCGAATACTGACCGAAATTGGACGGTGAGCTCTCTGCGATGGTTAAATCAAGAGACTCTATCTCTTATGGCTTCACTGGTGAAACTGCGCCGTAAATTCAAATCGGCGGAACGCAACGCTCATGGATTGTGGCAAATCCTGAAAGCCCTTGTGTCCACCGATCATCCTCTGCTGGCGCATCTGATCCCCGTCCGGCGCTGCAATCTGGCCTGCACCTACTGTAACGAGTTCGATGACTTTTCCAAGCCTGTGCCCACCGGGCAGATGTTGCAGCGCGTCGACAAACTGGGCGATCTCGGCACTTCCGTGATCACCATCAGCGGCGGCGAACCGCTGCTGCATCCGCAACTGGATGACATCATTCACCGCATGCGAGAACGCAGGGTCGTCTCTGGGCTGATCACCAACGGCTATCTGCTGACCGCTGACCGCATCCAGCGGCTGAACCGGGCGGGCCTGGAGTGGCTGCAGATTTCGATTGATAACGTGAATCCCGACGAGGTTTCCAAGAAAAGCCTGAAGGTGCTCGACCGCAAGCTGCAATTGCTGGCCGAACACGCGGATTTTCACGTCAACATCAATTCCGTGGTGGGCAGCGGAGTAAGCCATCCGCAGGACGCGCTTACCATCGGCAGGCGCGCGCTGGAACTGGGATTCAGTTCCACGATAGGAATCATTCACGACGGATCAGGCCAGTTGCAGCCCTTGAACGACGAAGAACGCCGCGTGTACCACGAGATGAAGGGCTTGGAGAAACGCAGCTTCACCCGCGTGAATGCGTTTCAGGACAACATCGCGCTGGGACGCCCGAATCAATGGCGCTGCCGCGCCGGAGCGCGCTACCTCTACATTTGCGAGGACGGCCTGGTGCATTACTGCTCGCAGCAGCGCGGCTATCCCGGCACCCCGATTGAGAAATACACGCTTGCCGACATACGCCGCGAGTTCCATACGGAGAAGCCGTGCGCCCCGCATTGCACGGTATCGTGCGTACACCAGGTGTCCGTCCTCGACGCCTGGCGGGCCCCGCAATGGCCACCGACCGCGTCCGAGCCTGCCAGCGGACTAGTGCACATCGAATAGCCGGCAGCCATCCCTTAAAGAAATCGTTCACCGCCGAGAACGCAGAGTACGCCGAGAAGAAGCTTTGGCAGAAACAAAACACACAAAAGCTCGACCTCCGCTGCGATCTCGGCGTCCTCTGCGGTAAGAGCTTTTGACGTTGCTGATGGCTGAGAGCTGAGAGCTGACAGCTGCCCTTAGAACGTTGTCGCCACCGTGAAACGGAAGGTCTTGCGCGGTTCTCGAAGAGTGTAGTTGGAACCCAGGGTCGCTTTCGTCAGGTCGTACGTATAACTGCCAGCATTGTAGGCTGTGCACGTTGGATCCCCCTGCACAGGACAAGGGAACATGGCCCTGGTGATCGGTATCGGAGGCGTCGCCGTGCTGTCGAGGCGCATGGCATTGTAGGCATAGTAAATGCGGAAGGGAGCATTGAGGACCGGCAACATCGTCTGCAACTCGATTCCCGTGGACATCCGTACAACCCAGTTCGTGCCGGGTACCGGTCTGAGGTTCTGCGGGATGCCGCCGATTTTTTGCCCGCCGACGCAGGCATAGGCCGAATTCAGTTGTGGACAACCGAAGAGCGTGTTGATCAGGGTGTCATACTGCACAATGTTTGTCTGCAACTGCGACGTGCGTAGAATCGGATCGGTGCCCATGTCCACAAAAGGTGCGATGGCGACCGGCCCGGCGATGGTGATGCGGTACTCGAGGTTGCCGGTAAGACTAAGGTCGCCGCCGGGAGTCACGAGCTGATTGTACGGAACCGGTATATTCCAGCAGTTGCTGGCGCATCCCCCCGAAGAGGTTCTCTGCACCGGAAACTTCGGGTTGGCGGGCACGAACGATCCGTCCTGGTTTCTGAGAGGCACGATCTGGGCGCTGGGCAGGTAGGCGATGGGAGAAATCGTGCGGATGTCGAAGCCCCGAATGTCATTCTCGCCACCGAGATAGGCGCGTTCAAACGGAGGCGCAACGACCCCGCTATACCCTGTGATAAACGATGCCTGAACGTTGTAACCCAAGGCATTGCGGCGCTTCTGCATGGGGAAAAACTGTTTGTACTGGATGATGGGCCGGATGGTGTGAACCGTGCCGCCGAGGCCCGCGAATTCGCCGCCAATGAACAGGCTCTTGCCATGGTGCGGCGCGTAGGCCGCATCGAGGGTGTTCATGGTGAAGCTGGGCGTGATCTTGCTGGTAATGATGCCGTTGAGCGCGTTGGGTCCGGTGATCCCGCTGAAGTTGAGATTTTCGAACAGCAGCTTGGAAGCGTTGCTGACCGCCACTAGCGAAGAGCGGTCGAACGAGTAGCTGATTCCCACACGTTTGAAGGAATGGCCCTTCCGCAGAGGGTAGCTCAAGGACCCGGTCAATCCCGTACTGGACTGCGAGTAGTTCTGCAGGTTCTGCAGGTAGACCGAGGGCAGGTTCAGATTCTGTCCCGTCGCAATGGCATACTGCCGAGCCTGGTCATAGTTGGTTTTCCGCGTGTAGACGTTGAAGCCCGCCTGGATGGGCCGGTCAAACAGGTAGGGTTCAGTGAATCCGAACACCAGGTCGCGCTGGCGGGCGCCGAGGCTGGCCTGCACGGAAAGCGTCTCGCCCAATCCAAGAAAGTTGTTGGTGGCGTAATTGATCCCAACGAAGGCGCCGGCCAGGCCGCTGACGCCGCCTTGCAAGCCGATACTGTTCTTGCCTTTCTCATGCACTTTCAGTGTCAGATCAACGGTCCCCGCCTTTTCGTCGAGGTGGCGTTCGGTGGTGTTTTGATCTTCGGGCTTGAGTTGCTCGAAGTAGCCCAACTGGTTCAAACGCATCAGGCTGAGTTCCCAGTAACGCGAGTTGTAGATCTGGCCTTCTTCCAGCGCAATTTCGCGGCGAATGACCTTGTCGCGAGTGGTGGTATTGCCCTGGAATTCGATGCGGCGCACGTAGAACTGCTTGCCTTCGTCCACGTCGATTTCCAGATTCACGATTTTCTTTTCGTCGTCGAACTTGGTGTCGGGGACGGATGTGAAGTTAATGTAACCGGCTTCGCCATACGCCTTGCGCAGGTTCTCCAGGCCTTTGGCGACTTTTTCCCGGCTGAAAATTTCACCGTCTTTCATCGTGAAAAGACTGCGCAGGGCGGCCGAGTTCGGAATGGCTTTATTGTTCTTGAAGGTAATCGTGCCCAGGCGGTAGCGGTCGCCTTCCTCGATGGGCATGGTGATATCGACCGATTTGCCCAACCCCGGCTGCACCCACGGTATATGGAAGCCCGTGTGTCCGGTGTCATGAATCTCGGTTTTGGGATCGTCAACCAGCACCTTGAAATAGCCGCGGTTCTGGAACTCGGCACGGACGCGTTCGGTGTCTTCTTCAAGCTTGGTAGCGTCGTAGGTCTTGGAAAACAGGTCTTCCAGGAAAATCGAGTGCGGAATGCCGATGGGCTTGAGGTTCTTCATGGCCGCACGCAGCGTGCGGTCATTCACGTGTTTGTTGCCCCGGAAGCGGATGTGCCCCACCTTAACCTTCGGCCCTTCGCGAACCACGAATGTGATGCCCACTGCATTGGGCGGAATCGGACGCACCTCGGTGCGTATCGTGGCGAATTGGCGTCCGTGCTCGGCGAGCAGTTGTTTCAGGGTAACTTCGGCCTTCTTGATCTTCGTGGGATCGTACTGGCTTTCTACCGAGAGTCCGACCTTGCGATCCTTGAACCGGTCGAGTACGTCGCTGGTGGAAACCGCGTTCAGGCCCGTGTAATTGATCTCACGGATGGTAGGCCGCTCCTTGAGGTAGATGTGAAGGATCCAGCCTTTGGCACTCTGTTCGCGTTCAAAGCGGATGTCCTCAAAGTAGCCCGTGTTCCAGAGGGCATTGAAGTCACGTTCGATAGCGGCGGTGTCGTAGACATCGCCCACTTTGGTGAAGATGCGAGCCTTGACCGTGTCGGCAGGAATGCGGCGGTTGCCGTGGATCGTGATGCCCACGATCAGGTCCTGCTGGCCCACAACCGGGGCAGTCACCAGCAGAAGAGCCAGCAGCGCGAAAACATGATTCCAGAGGCACCGGTACTTCCAACCTCTTGTGGGGGAAGGAGATGAAGACCAGGACGGGTCTCTCTGCGGGCCTAGGCGGTGGGCCAGTCGCGGGGCCCACACGGAGATAGCATGATGACGGCGATGAATCGCAACTACCTCGAAAAGTCAGAGTTGGGAAAACGGTAATTATACGGTAGAGACTGGGAACCGTCCAAGGCAGGGACGACTTTCTCGTCTCCTGGAGTCACGCCCGAAAGAGTTCCACCTCGATAGAGACGGAATAAAACGTCGCCGCGTTGCCCATGTCCGTAAGTTTTTCTGAGGTGAGCACATTGATGTTGGTTCCGCCGGAACTGAATCGTGCCCAATCGAGCCGGGCGGCAACGACTCCCGGAGACACCGAACCATTAACCCGGGCCCGGAGCACGATCTCGCCCCGGGAGTTGAAGACGCGAACCCGGTCGCCATTTCGGATGCTGCGAGCTTCGGCATCGGCCGGATGTATCTCAAGGTCCCCGAGCCATGGTTCCATCTCACGGACAGAGGGCAGGTTGGCGAACGACGAATTGAGATGATTGTCCGGCTTGCGGGCGAGAAGTTCCAGCGGAAATCCAGCGCCTTTCGATCCGGATCCGTGTCGCGATTCGTCTGGCGGAGTGAAGGCAACGACCGGATCAAGTCCCTGGCGCTTAAGAGCTTCGCTATAGAACTCGGCTTTACCGCTGGCCGTAGGAAAGTTGCCTCGAGCGAACGGGAGGAATGGTGCGGTACTGGCTGTGGGAAAATTTGATTTTGTATCTAGGTTCGTATCAGGGCATCGCTTCAGCGATGCCGTAACGCCTTGGCCCTCAGCCGCCCCTTTAGGGGCTGCCGCTGCAAAATTCAGCCGAACGCGATGCTCGCGCTCCAAGCGCTCCCGCGTAATCCCTTGCAACCACGGATTGGGCGACTCCAGGGCCCGATCAATCATGGAATCCACCGTTTCGCGAAAACACTCATCTTCAAAACCCATGCGCTCGGCGAGTGCGCGGAACATCTCGACATTGGACCGGCATTCACCAAGAGGTTCCATCGCTTTATTCGAAACCTGGAGGTAGTAGTGCCCGTAAGAGGTCTGCAGGTCTTTGTGCTCGAAAAAAGTGGTGGCGGGCAATACGATGTCGGCGTAGTCGGTAGTATCGGTGAAGAACTGCTCGTGGACCACGGTAAACAGGTCGGGCCGCTTTAATCCACGTATAACTTCGTTGTGGTTCGGGCAGACCGCTGCCGGATTCGAGTTATAAACAAACAGCGCCTGGATGGGCGGCATGGTCAGCGAGTTCAAGACTTTGCCGAGTTGCACCATGTTGACAACGCGGGCCGGGCGCCCCAGCGCCTTCTGCATCAACTCGGGCATTTCGAGCGCTTCCTTATTCAATCCGAAGGAGCCGCTGAGCGAGAGCTGAAGTCCGCCACCGATCTCTTTCCACGATCCAATCAAACAAGGCAGCATGGTGACCGCGCGCATCGACATGCCACCGCGTTCGGAGCGTTGGATTCCGTAATTGACGCGAATCACGGACGGCCGCTCGGTGGCGTATTCCCGCGCCAGCTTGTAAATGTCGTCCGCGGATATGCCCGTCCAGTGGGCAACTTTTTCAGGCGGATACTGTTCCGCGCGAGCCTTCAGATCTTCGAAGCCGATGGTGTAACGCGAGACATAGTCGGCGTCGAAAAGATTCTCCTTGATGATGACGTGCATCAGGCCGAGAGCCAGCGCAGCATCGGTGCCGGGATTGATCGGCAGGTACCAATCGGCGCATTTCGCAGTGCGGGTGCGGTACGGATCGATGACCACCAGCTTCGCGCCTTTGCGTCGAGCTTCTGCGATGAAGGGCCAGAGATGAACATTGTTGCCGTGAATATTCGATCCCCAGGCGATGATGTAGCGCGAATGCGCGAACTGCTCCGGCTCGGTACCAAGCTTGACGCCAATCACCGATTTCAGGCCTTCTTCGCCGGCGCTGGAGCAGATGCTGCGCTCTAGTTGCGAAGCGCCCAGCCGGTGGAAGAAACGGCGGTCCATGGAAGCGCCATTCAACGCGGCAATCGTGCCTCCATAAGAATAGGGCAGGATGGATTCAAGGCCGTATTGAGCGATGATCCGGCGGAAGCGATGTGCAATCTCGTCGAGCGCCTCGTCCCAGGAGATGCGCTCAAACGCGCTTGGTGGAGCGACGGGCGTCCCCGCCCGTCCTTCCCGCAGGGAAGCCGTCCCTTTTGCCTTTACCCGCCGCATCGGATACAACACCCGCTCCGGCGAGTACACGCGGTCCAGATACTTGGCAACTTTGGCGCAAAGGAATCCCCGCGTAACCGGATGCTCGGGATCGCCCTGAATCTTGGTGGCCCGGCCGTCTTCGATGGTAATCAGGACGCCGCAAGCGTCCGGGCAATCGTGCGGGCAGGCGGCGTGGACCACGCGCTTCATCCGCGAATTATAGACGGGCTTGCCCCGTCTCTCTCTGCAAAAATTAGAGAGGCGGCCAGGTTCGGCCGCCCCCGTCTTAAGAGTAACCGCAAAACTGGCTGCTATTGCCCAGCCGGCAGTACCCGCACCCGGCCAGCCACCACCACCGGCTTCCCGTTAGCAGGATTCTTGAAGACCAGCCCGCGTGAAATCAGGTTCGGTGTGCCCGCTTGCTGCAATCCGGCGAGGCCGTCGATATTCACGAAATTAGTCTTGTCGCCCGTCAGCACCGTGAAGGGCCCGTCTGCGGCATAGCTCATCAGGGCATCATTCTGCATCTGGAAGTAGCCCTGATTGCTGCCTGTGCCTCCAGTGACGGTCACGCTGTTTGCCACCAGCGCCCCGGTCACGCCTTGGCGCCGCAACGAAACCATTTGCGGAGTAAAGACCCCACCAGCCGTGGAACCGCCGATGAAGATGCGCTGCGCAACCACCAGCGACGCGTCATTGAACACCTGCTCCGTCAGGATATTGTCGAAGAAGCAGACGTCATAGGTCGAAACCGCGCTCAGGTCGATGGTCTGTACCGTATCCACTGGGATGACTCCCGACGTTCCCAACTCTTCACCCACCCACATGGTCACGGTCTGCACCGGACCCGAAGTCGGATTCACGGCCAGAAGGCGGCCCGAGATGAAGGCCTTGTTCGTGGTGATCAGTTCCACCGCCTTGGCCAGAATGCTGCCATCCGCCTGCACGGTTCCGATCACGGACACAATTCCGTCCACCACCAGCGTGTTCAGGCTATTGCTGTCGTCGTAGACCGTGCTCGAGTTCACGTCGATGGTTCTCTGGAAGCCGTACGGCCCCTGCATCACGAACGAACTCGCATTCGTGTCCACAGAAACGATGTTGCCGGTGAATTCGGTGATCTCGCCCAGATCGTCTGAAGCCGAGACCGCCTGCACGCTAACCACGGGGTTGATGGCGCCAGTCATCTGGCCGCTGTTATCGACCACCAGCGAATCATGCAGGTTGAAGTCGATGTGCAATCCCGCCAGTCCGTTGTTTCCCACTACCAGTGGTTTGCCCGCAGGAAACGGAATCGTCACGGTGGGCTGGCTCAGATTGCCAGTCAGCGTATTCACCGACGGCGGATTGGTGCTGAGGTCGACATAGTCGATCACCGGCGCGGGGCTGGAGTTTTCAAAAACAATCGTTACGCTGTTGTACGTGCCCGCCGGAACCGTGTTGAACGCCAGCAGGGAACGCAGCCCCATGAGCCGCCCAAAATCGACCGCGGTAGGCGTGGAAAGCGCCTGCACGCTGCTCGAACTGTTGTTCAGGGTAATGCTGTTGATGGTGACGTTGAAGGCCACTACCGACGAAACCGGAGCGTCTTCTCCAACCACAAAAACCGAACCGGCCTGGTTATTGCTCTGACTATTCGTCGTTCCGCCACCGCAAGCCATCAGCACGAACAGCGGGGCAAGTAACACCAGAAGTGTCGCAAAGCGTTTCATGACATCGAACTCCGTTGGTACCGGCGATTGGTGGGAAGGCAGTTTCTGCGCGGTACGTAGGCAATAACCCCGGGCTCGGGACAGAGTTGCAGAATATTTTGGTAATTGTTACCGTTGGGATCAGGCTCTGGGCAAAGGTTTTGGCCGATTAGTCCAGGTTGTCGTAGAGACGGGGCTGGCCCCGTCTCCCGCCGCGCCAGGGGACGCGGCACGCCCTGTCTCTACCTGAATTCCAGCACTTCCTTTTCTTTGGCCTTGCTCATTTCTTCCATCTTCTTGATTTCGTCATCGGTCAGCTTCTGGATTTCGTCCAGCGCGCGCTTTTCGTCGTCCTCGGTAATCTTCTTGTCTTTCGCCGCCTTCTTGATGGCGTCGTTGCCGTCGCGGCGGATGTTGCGCACCGCAGTGCGGTGCTCTTCGAGAATCCGGTGCAGGTGCTTGACCATATCCTTGCGCCGTTCTTCGGTGAGCGCCGGTATGGGCACGCGCACAATTTTGCCGTCGTTCATCGGATTGAGGCCGAGGTCAGCGCTGCGGATAGCCTTTTCGATCGCCCCCAGTTGCGACGTGTCGAAAGGCTGCACCGTGATCATCTGCGGCTCGGGCGCGTGAATCTGAGAAACCTGGTTGAGCGACATCTGCTCGCCGTAGTAGTCAACCGAAACCGTGTCGAGCATGTGAACGTTCGCTCGCCCGGTGCGCGTGGCTGCCATTTCGCGGCGGAAATCTTCCACCGCTTTGTCCATGCGCGTCTTCAATGTTGCGTAGACTTCTTTCAGGGCAGGATGAGCCATCTCTCTCAGCTCCCAAACATAGCGATATAGAACCGTGAATTATAAACCCAAGACTGAGGTCAGAGACCCGAGGTTAGAGGTCAGAGGTCAGATTGCAGAGGTAAAACCACAACACATCCCTTGGGATCTTACCTCTGCAATCTGACCTCTAACCTCTGACCTCTCCTAAGCGCTGACCCGCGACCCAATCTTCTCCCCAAGCACGACGCGGCGGATGTTGCCGCGCCGGTTCAGGTTGAAAACGATGATGGGAAGATTGTTGTCCTTGCACAAAGAAATGGCGGTCGAGTCCATCACCTTGAGGCCCTTCTTCAGAACGTCCATGTAGGTAAGCTGCGTAAACTTCTTGGCATCCTTCACCTTCATCGGATCGGCGCTGTAGATCCCATCCACCTTAGTGGCTTTCAGGATGGCATCGGCTTTGATCTCCATGGCCCGCAGCGAGGCGGCCGTGTCGGTCGAGAAATACGGGTTGCCGGTGCCGCCGGCAAAGATAACGACGCGTCCCTTTTCCAGATGCCGGATGGCGCGGCGCCGGATAAAGGGTTCGGCAACCTGGTTCATCTCAATGGCCGTCTGCACCCGGGTGAAAACGTGCTGTTTTTCCAAAGCATCCTGCAATGCCAGCGAGTTGATGACCGTGGCCAGCATGCCCATGTGATCCGCGGAGACACGGTCCATATCCTTGGCTTGGTCGGCCACCCCGCGGAAGAAATTGCCGCCGCCTACGACGATGGCCAACTGGATGCCGAGCTTGTGGACATCGGCCAGTTCAGCCGCGATTTCATGGATGCGTTTGGTGTCGACGCCGAAGCCTTGATCGGCGGCAAGAGCTTCGCCGGAGATTTTTAACAGGATGCGCTTGAAGATCGGAGTGGGCATGAAAAAGCAGTGTAGCACCGCTGCCGCGCCGTTCAGCCTTGGAATAATGGAGCGCCGGGCATCTCCGCCCGGCCGCAGCGCCCTTGAATTATTCGGCGGCTACTTTGCTACTGGTGCCGACGCCTCGCCACCCTCGTCCGGCTTGGCGCCGACGGAAGCGACGGTAGCCGTCGTATCACCGACTTTGAACCGCGCAAAGCGCCGCACCGCGATGTTCTCCCCCAGTTTGCCCACCTTGGCGGCGATCAACTGCGAGATGCTGATGGTCTGATCCTTAATGAAGGGCTGCTCGAGCAGGCAGACCTCTTCGTAGAATTTCTCCATCTTGCCGGCAACCATCTTTTCCGCGATGTTCGCGGGCTTGCCGCTGGCGATCGCCTGGGCGAGATAAATGTCCTTTTCGCGCGCGAAGGCTTCCGGCGTGACGTCTTCCTTCCGGACATACTTCGGATCGCTCGCTGCGATGTGCATGGCGATGTCGTGCACCAGTTCCTTGAAGTCCTCGGTGCGCGCCACGAAATCGCTTTCGCAGTTCACCTCAACCAGCACGCCAATCTTCCCGCCGGCGTGAATGTAGTGCGCCACCGAGCCTTCGCTGGTCACGCGGGTTGCCTTCTTGGCTGCGACGGACAGACCTCGCTTGCGCAGCCAAACGATCGCCGCTTCCAGGTCGCCATTCGAGTGCGTCAACGCCTGCTTGCAGTCCATCATCGGTGCGCCGGTTTTGTCTCGAAGTTCTTTTACCTTGGCCGCGGAAATATGCGGTCCTTTATTGTCGTCAGGTACGGGACTTACTGGGGTAGCCATGATTTTTTGAGTTCCTTTGTCTCTACAAAACTCGACCCGCGCACAGTCAGACTGCGCGGGTCAGATCTGATGCCTGCGAGTAGCCAGAAGCTAGAGGCCAGCAGCTAGTCCTAGAACCGCCGCGTCTCGGCCTGCAACTCGTCAACGTCTTCGGTGGCCGCTGACGGACGCTTCCGTGTGCCCTTACCCAGCACGTCTTCCATACGGATCTCTTCACCTTCAGCACCCGTGCCATTGGGGCCGGCAGCGGGAGTGGCAGTTGCGTCTTCGACCGCGACCTCGGCAAGTATGGCTTCAGCGGCCTGTGCTTCAATGGCGCTGACCGGCTCCGGCTCTGCGGCCGCCTGAATGTCCGCCATCGCCTTGTCGTCCCGGGCATGCACGCCCTCGGCAATCGACTCCGAAATCTTCGAAGTAAACAACCGGATCGCCCGCAACGCGTCGTCGTTGCCCGGGATCACGTAATCCACTTCACTCGGGTCGCAGTTCGTATCCACCACGGCTACTACAGGAATGCCCAGCTTGCGCGATTCGCGCACCGCAATCTGCTCTTTATTCGAATCGATGACGAAGATCGCGTCCGGCAGCCGCGTCATGTTCTTGATGCCGGCAAGATTGGCTTGCAGATGTTTGCGCTCGCGTTCGAGCTTGATGACTTCTTTTTTCGGAAGCAGGTCGTAACGGCCGTCGGTGGCCATTTCGTCGAGCTCTTTCAGCCGCTTCACGGATTTCTGTACCGTGACCCAGTTGGTCAACAGGCCGCCCAGCCAGCGCTGGTTCACGTAGAACATCGAGCAGCGCTGCGCCTCTTCGGCAATTGCGTCCTGTGCCTGGCGCTTGGTGCCCACGAAGAGGATAATTCTGCCCTCGGCGGCCAGGTCCTGCACGAACTTCGACGCTTCCTTGAACATCTTCAGCGTCTTCTGCAGATCGATAATGTAGATACCATTGCGTTCGCCAAAGATATACTCCTTCATCTTTGGGTTCCACCGCTTGGTCTGGTGCCCGAAGTGAACGCCTGCTTCGAGCAGCTCCTTCATCGTAATGTTCGCCAATCAACCTCCTCAGTTGGTCTGCATCCGGACACTGACAGGCCCCGGATTGCCATTCCCGTCCACCCCATCTCGGGGAGGTGGGGGGATGAATTGAACTCCCTAAAACCGGTCGTTTGTCGTTGGTCGTTAGTCGTTCGCAAACGACCATCGACGAACGACCATCGACTATCTCTTCGAGAACTGGAACCGCTTCCTCGCGCCCTTTTGCCCATACTTCTTACGTTCTTTGGCCCGAGGGTCACGAGTTACCATGCCTTCGGCCTTGAGCTGCTTGCGCAGTTCCGCGTTGAACAACATGAGCGCGCGCGTGATGCCCAGTCGCACCGCATCGGCTTGACCAGCGACTCCGCCGCCGCACACATTCGCCAGCACGTTGAAGGTGGCCCCAGTGTCGGTCGAGACCAGCGCACGACTTTGCCGCGATGCGTTGCGAAGGCGTCACAAAATACTCATCGAACGCTTTGCCGTTGACCTTGAACTCGCCGCTGCCAGGACGAAGAAAAACCCGCGCGATCGCCGTCTTGCGCCGTCCGGTTCCGTAGTATTGAACAGTTTCTGCCATTGTTAGCATTTAGCACTTAGCGTTTAGCACTTAGCCAAACCACGAGTGCTTCAACCCTTTCCAAAATTCAGCGGCGCCGGTTTTCCTGACACTAAGACCTGACACCTGAGACCTTGCCTCTACGCCAACACCTTCGCTTCCGGCTTCTGCGCCGCGTGCGGATGCTTGTCGCCGCGATACACCTTCAGCTTCGTAAACATCTGCTTGCCCAGTTTGTTCTTGGGAAGCATGCGCGACACCGCGTCTTCAATGATCAGCTCCGGCTTGCGGACCATGCGCTTCTTCATTTCTTCCGAGCGCAGTCCGCCGGGATATCCGGTGTAGCGGTGATACATCTTCTGATCAGCCTTCATGCCGGTGATCTTTACCTTTTCCGCGTTGATAATGACCACGTGATCGCCGGTATCGATAAACGGCGTGTACTTCGGATTTTCTTTGCCGATCAGAATGCGAGCTACGCGCGAGGCCAAGCGGCCGAGCGCAAGCCCGCTCGCATCCACCACAAACCACTTACGCGCAATATCTCCCTCTTTCGGGAAATAGGTTGACATCGGAACTCTCCCAGAAAATTAAAGAACGATATTGCAATGAAGACCGCTGAGTGCCCTAAGCAAAATCCATCCACGCAGAACGCGCGCTAGGTGTTCCAGGCGGGCAGCCGCAGGACTTCCAAAGGCTTCTAGGATAGCCCAGCCCCAACGCCCTTGTCAACGAAGAGGTTCAAAGCCAAGGAGTTACCGGAGTCAGGCTGGTGTGGGGACGGGTTCGTGTGGGGACGGGCGTCTCGCCCGTCCCGGCCGAGCGAAGCTCGGCTACTGTCTGCGCGGGCAATGAATCCCTGTTCGCCATCCAGATTACTTCCCGCCTACCGACTGCAAGCACCGCCCGTAGAGTTCCAGCAGATGAGCGGCATATTCCTCGGGCTTGTCGGTCGACCCGGTACCCTGGAACCCGACGCCAGCTCCAGCCGTCTTGCCGTAGCCGGTGGTCATGGCGATGAATTTCATAAGGTCAAGCGCTATGTCTTCATTGCGGCGGGAGCCAAGAGGAAGAGCTGGCGTTTCCATGATAAATACTCCTCGAAAAGGATGTAATCCGCCGGTGTCCCCGGCCCAACCGCGATGATAGCAGAACCATCGCGGACTATCCCTCGCAGCCGCGAAGCGGCGGAACAGGAAAGCCCGGTGCGTGAGTACCGGGTAGGAGAAGTGGAATAAATCGAGTCCCGTAAGGGACGCCACCTGGGCCTCCGGGGCTGTCCTCACACCACTGCCCGCAAGCTCCTTCTCAACCGCAGCAAAACCGCTCCCAGCACCCCAATCCCGGCAACCCAGATCCCAAGCGTAGTCTCCACCACCCAGCGCGGAGCCACCCCTACCCGGCGCAAAAGAAACGGCAGAAAATTCCACGTCGTGATGTGAACAAAATCCCATGGATCCTGAGTCATGGCCTCGGTGTTCAAGCCCCAGGCATTCATCTTGCCCAAAGCGAAGGCCACAATGTTCTTAAAACGCAAAGCAACCACAAACGTAGGATGCCCCAGCGTCTCCATCTGATAAATTTCCAGCGGCAACCAGAAGGCAAGCGATGCCACCTGAATCGCAACGCTGACCAGGATCAGGGCCCATCCCACCCGCCACATCGTTTTGCCCAGAGCCTCCCGATAGCGGATGAGCAGCGGCACCGCCATGAGCGCCACCAGTTCCACTGAGGTCGAAACATAGCGGTCACCCCAGGCAAAGTCGCCGCTCCAGAAGGTGTAGCGAGCGTAAAAGCAGATATAGCCGAGCAACAGCAGAAGCGAGGTCGCCCCATAAGCGCGTACCTCTGGAGTCAGCCGCTTCCACAGCCATGCCAGCAGAAGAATTGCCAGCACCAGCAGCGGATCGAAGAGAATAATAGACTTTTCCGGCTGGAACAGCGCCCCGAGAACGCCTGCGTGAAAAGGCGTGCTCCAGGGAAAGTTCGCCGGCAAAGTAGGATCGATCTGGCGCTGTTGCTGGGCGAATAACGCTACATAGGTATTGGTAAACGATCCGAAGCGGTAAAACTGGTAGGCGCGATCGACCAGAAGAAAAGATGCGTACACCGGGGCCGCAACTTTGCAGTAGTCGAGAAGACGCCGCCACAACCGGTTTGACGGTGGAGAGCCGGGCGTCCCCGCCCGGCCACCAGACTGCGGACCGGGCGAGCCACCCGTTGCTCCACTTAGACCTTCGAACCAAACCACAAGCAAGACAAAAACGCCCGCCGCCATGAGATCCAAACCGGTGGTGAGCCGCGTAAGCAGGTTCAGACCCAGCGCGCAGCACCCCCAGAAAAGCGCGCGCCGGCTGCCCGTGCGCAACCACTCATGCTGGTACGAAAATCCCGCCAGCGTCAGCAACAGGATGTAGTTGTTCTCCATCATGTTCTGCGTGTAGTGAAGATGAGTGGTGCAGAACATGAGCGCCAGCACGCCCGCCACCGACTCTTTTATGCCAAAGCGCAACTGCCGAAGGAACCGGAATGCAATCAGCGCCGTAAGCACGTTAATCAGAATGTTGGTGCTGTAGCTGACCAAAATGTTGCGCACGGAAGGGTCATCGTCGTACTCGGAAAAGATCGGCCAGTGCGCAATCCAAGTCCCGAGCAGATCGGAGGGCAGCATCAGCAGGGACTGCCCAATGCCATACCAGCTATAAAGACGCCCACCCCGCCCGTGCAGGCCAAATTCGGGATACTCGTCAGGAAAAACCTGCGGCTCCGAAGTCCACAGCCAATGCGTGGTTTGCAGCCGGTGCGTCGTGTCGGAAGTTCCCAACTCGCCCGATTGCACCACAAAAGCAAGCAGCGCCGCCGTCAGACACAGAAGAAAGAGCGGATCGCGCAGCCATCGTGAGAGGCGAGAAGGCATCGCCTCGATAGTAATTCGGAAGCCATCATTTAAGAAGCATGAGCGTGCAATTCGGCGTAGTTTGTCAGTCAGTCCGGGGCGGGGGCAGCCTCCGATCCGCTGTACCTATTTGCCGGACTTGGGCGGCGCCTGCCGCGCGATGTAGTTCCGGGCGAACTCTAGCAGGGCCGGACTGCGCAGACCTATTTTTTGAGCTTCCGCTTCGGCATCTTCGATTTTCCAGCCGTCTACCAGGACACGCCGGATCATCCAGAACGTGGCGGCTCGGGGTCCCCCAAGGCAATGGATGTAGGCTGGCATGTTCTGCCGGTCGGACGTGATTCTCAGGAAGTGCTCGACCTGTGAGTCTTGGAGACCGGCGGAATTAACCGGGATATTGAAGTAACGAAATCCGAGTTCCTTCGCTTTGGCTTCCTCCTCCGCGGCGTTGTATTCGGCAGGACGCCGCAGATTTACGATTGCGTGGATTCCCTTCGCTTTCAGCCGGACCAAATCGTCCATCGCCGGTTGGCCGCCGACGTAGAACTGCTTGCTGACCTGCGTGAAGTTCTCAATCGAGGCAAACTCCGCGGCCTGCTGCGCGTGTGCCGCACTGCCGGTCGCCAACAACAACGTAGCAAGGACAAGGAGGCAGGTCTTCATAGTCATTCCTTTCTTTCTGGCGAACAGCGATAATCTCACACGAGTAAGCGCGGAGTCAGTGCGAAGAGTCACACCTTGATGTGCCGCGGTCGCCAAGAGGTACAGCGCAAAACTGGCCAGACCTAACTGACGAGAGTAACTTGGCGTAATATCCCCCATTGCACCAATAACACTCACCCCGACTTCATGGAGGGACGCGCCCCTACCCCACTTCCACCAGCCCATAACTAAGCGCCCAGCGCGACCGCATCTCCCGAAGCGCCCGATCAATCTCTTCTTTCGATATCTCCGCATTCGGCCCCGAGATCACAAACGCAGCCTCGCGTTTAGCCGCTTCCAGCAGTTGCCGGTCGCGAATGATATTAGCCACGCGGAAGCTGGGAATGCCCGCCTGCTTAGTCCCAAAGAATTCGCCCGGCCCGCGCAACTCCAGATCAAGCTCCGCAATCTGGAACCCGTCATTCGATCCCACCATAGCGTCAAGCCGCCGCTCGCCTTCTTCGGAAACCTTCCCACCGCGCATCAGCACACAATAAGATTTCGCCGCGCCGCGCCCAATGCGCCCGCGCAACTGGTGAAGCTGAGCCAACCCAAACCGGTCGGCGTGCTCGATCACCATGACGGTAGCATTGGGAACATCGACGCCGACTTCGATCACCGTAGTAGCGACCAGAATCTCGATCTTGCCCGCCTGAAATTCGCGCATCACGCGTTCTTTTTCGTCGGCATCCAGACGCCCATGCAGCAATCCGACATGCAAGTTGGGAAAAATCTTCTCCCGCAACTGCCTGTGCATCTGCTCGGCGGCTTTTAGTTCGCGCTCTTCATTCTCCTCGATTACCGGATAAACCACGTATGCCTGATGTCCGGCACCGATCTGCTTGCGAACAAAGTCCCAAACTTCAGGCGCGCGCTCGTCGAGCACCGAGCGGGTGACAACCGGAGTGCGTCCCGGCGGAAGTTCGTCCAGCACCGAAACATCCAGGTCGCCGTAAAGAGTAAGCGCAAGCGTGCGAGGGATGGGCGTAGCCGTCATCACCAGTACATCGGGTTCCGGTGTTTTCGAGGCATCATCCGCCTTCTTCATCATCTTCAGCCGCTGCATCACCCCAAACCGGTGCTGCTCATCCACCACCACCAGGCCAAGCCGCTCGAATTCGATACGATCCTGGATCAGCGCGTGCGTCCCGATGACCAGTTGCGCGTTCCCCTGCGCAATATGCCGGTGCACGTCGCGTTTGCGGCCCTGTTCCAGCGAGCCCGTCAGCAGCACAATGCGGTATCCGGCACGCTCCAGAATCTGCTGTGCGGAAAAATAATGTTGCTGCGCCAGAATTTCCGTAGGAGCCATCAGCGCCACCTGATAGCCGTTCTCGATGGCGATGATCGCGGCCTGAAACGCCACAATCGTCTTGCCTGATCCCACATCGCCCTGCAGCAGTCGCCGCATCGGACAAGCCGTCTGCATGTCAGTGGCGATTTCCTTCAGCACCCGCTTCTGCGCCGCCGTCGGATGAAACGGCAGTATCTTTTTAATCGCCGCCCGAACGCCGTCATTCAACTGAAACGCCACGCCTGTTTGCGCCTTCTGCTCGCGCCGCTTGAGTTCAAGCCCCAGTTCGATGAAAAAGAGCTCATCAAAAATCAGCCGGATGTGCGCCGCCGTACGTGACGATTGCAGATCGCTGAAACTCTCGCCTGCATCGGGCCAGTGAACTTTAAACAGCGCTTCGCGAGGAGAGGCCAGGCTCAAATGCCCGCGCACCGCCGCCGGAATCGGATCGGGTACATCGGGGCCCAGGTTCTCCAGCGCTCCTCGGATAATCCGCCGGAACCAGCGCGGCGGAAGTTTGCCCTGGCCCGTCGATTCGTAGATAGGAACAATCCGCCCGATTTCAAGCGAAGCAGCCGCTTTCTTTTCTGCCTCATCGGCGCCGCCCTCTTCATTAATGTCGCCGAGAATTTCGAATTGCGGTTGCATGATCTGCAATTCGCCGTCGCGGCCCTCTTCGACCTTGCCGTAGAGCGCCAGCATTTGTCCCGGCTGGAAGCGGTCCTGCAGATAGGTCGCGTTGAACCACAGACACTTCAACTTGCTGCGTCCCTGTCCCACCGTGAGTTGGAAGATAGGTATCCGCCGCGTGCGAAACAGCCCCGAGTTGCGGACTTCAGCAATCACCGTGGCCATCTCTCCCGCGCGCAGTTCGGCTACCGAACGCGGGTTCAGCCGGTCTTCATAGCGGAATGGCAGGTAGTGCAGCAGGTCGTCAACGGTCCGAATGCCCTTGGCGGCTAGCACCTCCGCCAACCGGGGGCCGATGCCTTTCACATACTGCACTGAAGTGGACGGGTCCAGCATCGTAAAGAATGTTAGCAGGAGCCGAGGTAGGGTCGGGCAGGAAGCCAAGCGCGCCTGTAGTGCAAGACAAGAGGGGTTCGTATCAGGGCATGCCTTCAGGCATGACAAAAGGCGTTTAGAATTGAATGCGCGTTTAGGCGTTGAGTTCCCGAGATTCAAGTTCACCACAGGCTGTTGTACCCACAAACAATGATGAAGAATTTTCTCGACGCGCTCGTGGCCGTGCTCGCAGGCAACGCAATCTACTTCCTGCTTATGCCACATCTCCCCGCCGTCGTGCGGCACAGGCTTTTCCGGGAAGACTTAGGCCTGCTTGTCGATTTCGCAATCTGCACCCTGATCTTCTTAGCGGTGAAGTTTGTGAGGCGGCGTGAAGAATGACTGTCGTAAACTCATCGAGTAGGTTTACGCAAATCCCATGCTGAAGCCGCGAGAATCGATTGCCGGAATGAGGCCGTACCACTCGCCCATCGTGAGCCGCGCCGGGCTAAGTCTCGATCTCAATGAAAGCATGGCCGGATGCTCGCCGCGCGTCCTGGCACGGTTGCGCTCGCTCTCGTCGGCCGACGTGTCACTGTATCCAGAGCGCGAGATTGGCGAGCGGATGGTAGCAAATTTCCTGGGCATAGCACCCGAGCAGGTGTTGCTCGCCAACGGGATGGATGAGGCGCTGTTGCTCTTGTTTGCAACTTATCTCGGAATAAGTGACAAACTCCCAGGCGGCGAACTGCTGTTTGCCGATCCAACCTTCGTGATGTATCCCATGCTGGGCGAGGCGATTGGAGCGCAAGTAGTGCGTGTGAAATCGGGCGAACACCTGGTGTTCCCCACTGCCGATGTTCTGACGCGAATTTCACCACGCACCCGGGTGATCGCGATCGCGAATCCCAACAATCCCACCGGCCTCGCCACATCGCGCGCGGACTTGCTGAAAATCGCCGAAGCGGCGCCCGATGCAGCGGTGCTGATCGACGAAGCCTACTTTGAGTTTTGCGGGGAATGTTGTGGCCAGACGCTCCTCCCCGACCTGGCAAGCCATCCGAACCTCTTCGTAGCCCGCACCTTTTCCAAAGCCTACGGACTCGCCGGCCTGCGCCTGGGCGTGCTGACCGGAGCAGCGGAGCAGGTCAGTTACCTGCGGCGGCACAGCCTGCCCTTCAATGTGAATACCGTCGCGCTCGCTTGCCTCGAAGAAGCGTTGGCGGACCAGGCATTCGTGCGCGATCACGTCGCGCAGGTAAAACAGGGCCGCGAGCAACTGGAGCAGTTGTTCAGCGAACTGGGCCTGCGCTTCTGGCCCAGTCAGGCGAACTTCGTTCTGGTGCGAGTAGGCACAACCGCGAAAGCATTCGTGGAGTCGATGCAGAGGCGCGGCATTCTGGTCCGCGATTCATCCGCAAACCCAGGCTGCGAAGGATGCGTTCGAATCACCGTAGGCACGCCCAGTCAGATGGATGGAGTGGTGCAGGCCATTCGCGACTCGATCGCAGAAACCCAGCGCTGATCGTGGAGAGCCGGGCGTCCCCGCCCGGCCACTATGCAACTGGAAGGTCTATACTCGCGTCGCTTCACCCGTAGGAAGCGTGCAACCGAAGCCCCGGATCAGGCAACATATATCCTCATGACCACGATTCTGCTCCTGACCCTCTCCAACATCTTCATGACCTTTGCGTGGTATGGCCATCTGAAGTATCGTCAAATTCCCCTGTTCAAAGTCATCGTCATCAGTTGGCTCATTGCGTTCGCCGAATACTGTTTTCAGGTGCCCGCGAACCGCATCGGCTCCTACGAGTTCACCACGGCACAGTTGAAAACCATCCAGGAGGTCATCACCTTAACTGTGTTTTCGGTCTTTTCGGTTCTCTATCTTCGTGAACCGCTGAAGTGGAACTACCTCGTGGGATTTGCCATGATGGTCGGGGCCGTCGCAGTCATTTTCAAGAAATGGTGAGGTCGGCAATGGAGAGCCGGGCACCCCGCCCAGCCGCCCTAGTCCCCGCCGCTTGTCTTTTGCGGGCTGCCTTTCGCAATCGCTGCCGCCGCGATCTGCGCAACGTCCAGCAACTCCGGCGGCGCGTCCGTGGCCGCCGCCAGTCCATCGCGCAGCATCGAGTTGCAGAACGGGCACGCCGCCGCCACCACGCTAGCGCCCGTGGCCACCAGTTCCTGCGCCCGCTCCAGATTGACGCGCTTGCCCGACTCTTCTCCCAGAAACATCAGTCCCCCGCCGCCTCCGCAGCAGAAACCGCGTTCGCGCGCCCGCGGCGGATCCATCACCTGCCCGAAACGCGCAATCACCTCGCGCGGCTCGTCATACACGCCGCGATATCGTCCCAGGTAGCAGGCGTCGTGAAACACTATGCTCTTCTGCGCGGCACTGTCACGTGGCAGTTTGTCCTGGTAGCGGGCAAGCAACTCGCTGTGGTGCTCGATGTCAACGTTGCCGCCGTGCTCCTTCCAATCCACGCCCATGGTGCGCACGCAATGCGGGCAAATCGAAACCATCTTCTTCACTCCGGCCTCGCGTATCTGCTCCAGGTTCCCCTGCGCCAGTTCGCCGAACAGATAATCGTTGCCCAGCCGCCGCACCGGGTCGCCGTTGCATTTCTCCTGACGTAGAACGCCGAAGCTGATGCCCAGGTAACGCAGCACCTCGACCAGCGCCAGCAGAATCTTCCGGCCATTCGGATCAAACGATCCCAGGCACCCCATCCACAGGCAATATTCCTGGCTTCCGTCGAAGTAGGGCAGCCCGTTCTTCTCGATGAATTTTCCACGTTCGGAGGGCGGAAACCCCAGCGCGTTCCCCTGCCGTTCGAGCGTGTTGAATAGATCACCGCCATGAGTGTTGTCCCACTTGCCGGTATTCACCGCGCCCCGCCGCAATCCAACGATCAACGGCAGGTGCTGGATCCCCACTGGGCACTGGAACTCGCACGCCCCGCACGTGGTGCATTGGAAAGCTGCTTCCATGGAAAGATGCTTGCCCAGCAGCGGCTCGCTGCTCTTCGGCCCGAACTCTTGCAGATAATGCCGCGCGCCCAAAATAATCTCTTTGGGATTCAGAATCTTTCCCGTGTTGTTAGCCGGACAGTGTTCGGTGCAGCGTCCGCATTCGACGCAGGTGTAAGCCTGTAGGCTGGCAATTCGGGTCAGGTCCTTACCGGTATCGAGGCCGAAATCTTCGTCTCCCACCAGCGGCGGGATTTTGCTGAAGCCGTCGCGCTCCAGAAACACCGTCAACGGACTCAGCACCAGATGCATGTGCTTGGTGCCGGGAATCAGCGGCAGAAAAACCAGGAGCACCACCGTGTGCGCCCACCACCAAGTCCAAGCCGTGGCGCTGCCTTCCGGCACCCAGAACCTCGCCAGATAGGTGATCATCAACGCGAAAATCAGGAATGCGATCAGCCCGGATTCCGGAGACAGAGGCTCCAGCCATTTCGGACGCAGAACGAACCGGCGGAAGGCCAGCGCCGCGATCGAGACCGCCACGGCCAAGGCGAACACGCCGGCAAACAGGAAATAAAAACGCGATAAGCCGCCATCTGACAGGAACCCCAGGCCGAATCCCTCGGCGAAGTGGTTCAGCGTTACCAGGGCGAAAACGCAGAAGCCCCAGAACACAAAGGCGTGCGCCAAGCCGGGCAGCGGCCGTTGGGCAATCACCAACCCCTGCGCGGCTACCTCCCAGAGCACTTTGCGGATGCGCGGGCCAATCGGCCGCAGTTGGAAGTCGGCGTCCGGCTTCGATGCCAGGATGGTGCGCACCGCCGCGCCGAATTTACGCCAGAACAGAAACACCGAAACGCAGATGGCGATGAGCAGGACGATTCGTCCCGGCCAGTTCATACAGGGATGTCTCCAGATAACCCGACAGTCTAACGTAGCCGCAGTTCCTTATGCATCAGCACCGCCAGGGAGCGACCGACACTGACCTACCGGTCTTGATCTGGCTTTGAAAGGGCGTGGCTTCAGCCGTGCCGTAAGTAGCGCAAAATCAACGGCGGCTTTAGCCGCTGAGGGCCTCTACTGGCTCCCCTTCTCGCCCGGGTATATACTGCTCCCGTACTTTTGAACTTGCCCGGCTATGACCGGGGACGGGGCGCGTTTTCATTTTCATACAGCTCCGTTAATAGAACGCTGGCACTGGGGTTCTATTATCATTCGCCCTGGACGGCCGGCGGGGGCGGGAATCGCGTGAGTGGAGCCTTCCCCGAGAGAGGCCCTAGCCGTGGACGTCGTACTCATTCGCCTTCTGTTTGTTCTCATCGTTGCTGTTATTTGCTTCCTCATTCATCCTTTCAGCCTGCCTGCAAACCAAGCCGCAGCCGTCGGCCTGGTGATCGGCATCGCCATCATCGTATTTGAGTGGCGGTTGCGCGCCATGAGCCTGAGGCGCCTGATCGGGGCTGCCATCGGCAGCGTGCTCGGCATCATTGGCGCTTATCTGTTTGCCCTCGTCATTCGCAACAGCATCCCTTCCAGCCCCACCCAGAGTTTCCTGCAGATCATGGTCATGATGGTCATGGCTTACGTGGGATTGACCGTGGGCGCGAACAAAGGCGATCTCCTCAATCTGGCGGCGCTCGGCGGTGTCTTCGGCGGCGAAAAGACGGGCAAGAAGAGTTACAAGATACTGGATACCAGCGTCATTATTGACGGCCGCATCGCTGACATCGCTGAAACCGGTTTCCTCGACGGCCTGATTGTCATACCGCAGTTTGTGCTCCGCGAATTGCAACTGGTGGCCGATTCTGCCGATTCGCTCAAACGCAATCGCGGACGCCGCGGTCTCGACATCCTGCAGCGTCTCCAGAAAACCGCATCGGTGCAGATCCAGATCGTGGAAGACGACTTCCCCACCGTCCGCGAAGTCGATATGAAGCTCATCGAACTGGCCAAGCTCTATGAAGGCAAGATCCTGACCAATGACTTCAATCTCAACAAGGTCGCCCAGTTGCAGGGCGTGGCCGTACTCAATATCAACGAACTAGCCAACTCCCTCAAGCCCATCGTTCTGCCCGGCGAAGTCATGCGCGTATTCATCCTGAAGGAAGGCAAAGAATACAACCAGGGCGTCGCCTACCTCGATGATGGCACCATGGTGGTCGTAGACAACGCCCGCAAGATGATCGGCAAGACCATCGACATCTCCGTGACCTCGGTCTTGCAGACTACCGCGGGCAAAATGATCTTTGGCAAGTGGGATGAACGCGGGACGGGCCGGCACGACCCCAAGGGGCCAGCGCCGCCCCCGGTGGCCGCGCCTCCGGCGGCGGCAACCAACGGACCGCCCTACGATCCGGCCAAGAAGACCGCACCGGCGGCAACCGACCAGGCAGCCGAATAGACCAGGGCTACACCGGTGTCCCGTGAGAGACGGGGCTTGCCCCGTCTCACTCCGCGTCTCTACGGGAAAAAGCCTGAGTCCTGTACTATACTGATCGCCCCTATGAAGGTGTTTGTCATTGTTCCGGCGGCCGGACTAGGCACGCGCATGGCGCCGCCCTCGGCCCCGTCGAAAGAAAGGTCCAGGAAGAAGACACCCAGCAAGCAGTTCAAGGAACTGGGAGGCGTGCCCATTCTTGTCCACACGCTGCGGAAGTTCGCTGCCACCCCTGCCGTATACGAAATCATCGTTGCTCTACGCAAAGACGAAATTGCCGGTTTTCGCACCCAGGTCGAAAAGCAGTTCCCGGAAATCCTGAGCAAGCGCCTGCAGATGGTAGAAGGCGGCGAGCATCGCCAGGACTCGGTGGCCAACGCCTTGGCCCGCACCGCGGCCGATCCCGAAGATATCGTTCTGGTGCACGATGCCGTTCGTCCGTTTGTCACCCCCGAAATTATTGCGAATGTAATCGAGGCCGCGCATAAACATGGAGCCGCCATTGCGGGCTGGCCCGCCGTCGACACCGTGAAACAGGTGGAACGAACCGCGGACGGCGCGCTCATCAAAGCCACCATCCCGCGCGCCAGTATCGTGATGGCTCAGACTCCGCAGGGCTTTCGCTACAACATCCTGAAGAAGGCTTTTGATGAAGCCGCTACGGACGGCTTCATCGGCACCGACGAGGCTTCCTTGATCGAGCGCGCCGGCCTGCCGGTAGCAGTAGTAATGGGATCGCCAAGCAATATAAAAATCACCACGCCAGCCGATATGGAACTGGCCGAGTTCTATTTGAAGAACAGTGGATAGTGGTCAGTGGGTAGTGCTTAGACTTCGGGTTTACTGACCACTATCCACTAACCACTATCCATATAAGGACAGACGTGAAACCTGAAATGCGCATCGGCTACGGGTGGGACTCGCACGAATTCAAGTCCGGCATTCCGCTAAAAATCGGCGGCATCATACTGCCGCACGATAAAGGACTAGGCGGCCATTCCGATGGCGACGTCCTGCTGCACGCCATCACCGACGCGCTGCTCGGCGCGATCGCGGGGCCCGACATTGGAGCGCTCTTTCCACCTTCCGACCCGCAATGGAAAAACGCCGACTCCGCCCTGTTTCTGAAGGAAGCGTTAAAGCGCGTCAAAGCCGCGGGCTACAAATTACTGAACCTCGATTCCACCCTGATCCTCTCCGCTCCAAAAATCGGCCCGCATGCCGACGCGATTCGCAAACACATCGCCAGGTTGTGCGGAATTCCCGCAAACTGCGTGGGGATCAAAGCCAAAACCCCGGAAGGCCTAGGCACTGAAAACGCCGCGATTGCGAATGTAGCGGTCTTGTTGGCGAGGAAGAAAAAGGAGTGATCTGATGGGAATGACTCCGCGTAGCAGTGCGAGAATCGCGGTAACGGTCTGCGCCATTTCTCTCGTGTTCTCGTTGAGCTACAGCGCTGCAGAAGCCAAGTCTCGGATCTACTCCAACGTGGAATACAACCAAGAAGGCGGGGACCTTCTTGGCTATGAACTCGAGATTCAGCTAGACGGATCGCGGGTAACGGGAGTTCTGAGAATCTACGAGGGCGGATGTGGAAACCTAGCGCCCGTCGCTGGCACGCTTTCGCGAGGTAAGATTAGCCTTCGAGGTGAGGACAAATTCTACGGCAAGGTCGAACTGAGCGGCACAATGTCCAGCGACCTCATCAAGGCAACTCTGCGCATGGAGAAGGCAGAAAAACCAGAGGCCATCAAACTCAAACTTATTCCTAAACCGCACTGCTGAGTCCGGCCTCCTACACCTTGTCGAACTCTCTTTCGAGTTCTCGATGCTTCGCCCTCGCGGCCTCGACAAATGTGCGGAAAATCGCCCTCGCCGATTCCGCCAGCTCCGCCTCATCGTTCACACTCCGCTCCGGATGCCACTGCACCGCCAGCACAAAATGTCCGGGAGCAGTCCCTTCCAGAGCCTCGACGATTCCGTCTTCAGCGCAACGCGCCACCACGCGCAACCCGTTGCCCACCGCGTCCGCCGACTGGTGATGCGAAGAATTCACCGCCAGCGTTTTCTGTTCGCCCGAATCAGCCCTCACAATCTTCGCCAGCCGCGATTCCGGCTCGATCGCGACCGTGTGCGCCTTCGCTGTCGCCCGCCCCGCGCTGTGGTTGATTTGCCGACTCGATGTGCTGCACCAGCGATCCCGACCGGTACACATTCAAAGATTGCAGTCCGTAGCAGATGCCCAGCACGGGTTTATACAGCTGGTAGGCATCGCGCAGAAGCAACTCGTCCACCAAGTCTCGGTTAGTGTCAGCAGCGGCCGTCTTCTCATGGCGCGCTGCCCCGTACTTCTGCGGATCGAGGTCAGCCTTGCTGCCGGGCAGCAGAACCGCGTCGCATCCCTCGATCTGCTTCATCACTTCGACCGGAGTCTGGTCCAGTTCAATGCGCACCGGCTCTCCCCCAGCCCCGCGCACCGCTTCTTCATACTGCGGCAGCGCCCGCTCGGCATACGCGCGATCCCCCGAATGCGGCACCGGAATGGCAATCCGGGGCGCTGTCGTCTTCAGTTCGCCCATCTTCAACTCACCCGCTTTTGCTCGTGGAGCGCCGGGCGTCCCCGCCCGGCCACCGTATAATTCAACTCGCCCGCTCAATCCCTTCCAGCGCCTTCCGCTGCCGGTAGTTCCGAACTTCCATCCCCAGCGACACCACCAGCACGATCGCTCCCACCGTGATCGCGAAGGGAAACGCGATATGCCGGTACGCAAACGTCAGATTGGGTGCGACATGCTTCACCTGCGAGTACACCACCGTCCCCAGGATGCTCAACAGCAGCGCGACCGCGAACGACAGCAGGGTGAACAGAAACGTCATCGCGAATGCGCGCACCGGAATTCCGATCCAGCGCGGCCCGTCCGAACTCCCTTTGCCCATGCTTCTAAGCTACACCATCGGTCCCGAGCATCGCGACTGGCTGCTGCGACCGCAGTCGGCAGCCGTCCATTGCCCTTTGCAGCCATACGCTACAATACCGTCATGTCGCATACCGCTTCCGCGATCACCCGCAGCCCCGCGGAGATCGTGCAAAATAGCCCGGTTTCTCAGGCGTCGAATGGCATCTGCTACGCCCGCTCAGGCGAGATCCCCATTACCGATAATGACCTCGACCGCATGATTGCCGCCGTGCCCGTGCCAGTGGCTGCCGCGCTCACCCGCAAGGCGTACTACTTCGTGCCGCTCACCGTCAGCCAGGGCGATGACACCGTTATTGCCGACCGCTACGACGTTGCCCTCAGCGACAATGCGGTTTGCCATCGCAATCTGGACCTCGGCGATGCCCAGTGCGTCTTCATCTCGACCCGCCTGATGGAGGATAAATTTTCGGTGGCCTTCGAGTTCTACATCAACGTCGGGCACGCCCTGGTCGAACGCGCCGGCGTGTCGCAGAATTTCGCCGACTTGGCCTGGCAGCAGGTGGAATCCGGTGTGCGCGGAGAAACTTCGCTCGATGCCTGGGAGGCGCGCAAGTTTGCCACCGCCCACGGTCCCGACGCGGAAAAATTCAAGAACGACTATCTCACCGCCAGCTTCGCCGATGCGATTTCCATTTATCTGCTCTCGCTCTATCTCGACGTCGATTACTACGACCTGCGCGAGCGCGACTACCCTCTGCTGGCCCCGGCTCCCATGGCCGAACGGCTGCGGAAGATCGCCGAAATCTTTCCCCCCAACCCCGGGTTCGAATTCAATATTTACTATCGAAGGCGCGGGTAGAAAGACAAGTGAATGGTGAATAGTGGATAGTGAACGGGCCCACCATCCACTATCCACTATTCACTACCTCCCGCACCTTAAGTGCTCTTGGCGGCTGGAGCAGTGAAGCCTTATGCTGAAAGTAGATTGAAAGGTCTAGGTTTCGCTTTGCCAATGATTTCGCTTCGTCTCTACACCCTCATGCTGGGCATAATTGGCCTGGCCGCCGTCAGCTATGCCTTGCTCCGCCGCAAAACCAAAACTGCCGACGACGTCGAGCGCCACCGCCGCACCTGGCTCAATACCGTCGGGCGCATCACCGATGGCACCGTCATTGATGTCCAGGAAATCACCACCAAGTTGAACCGCCCCGCCACCATGCTGATTTACCAGTACGACGTGGCCGGCGTTTCCTATGAGGCCTCGCAGGATGTCACCTATCTTCGGCAGTGGATCAATCTGCATTCCTGCCGCCTCGGCCTGCCGACATCGGTGAAGTACGATTCGCGCAACCCCGGAAATTCCATGGTCATCGCCGAAGGCTGGATGGGCTTGCGCCAATAGAAGACTCGATTGTCGGAGAGCACGGAGCAGTTCCAAAAACGGCTTCCGGCCGAGGCGCTTGCTCCTGATGAAGACGCAATCAGATCTTCCCGAACGCCACCGCGGTCAGATAGAGAATCTGCGCGGTCGCCAGCCCGACCCAGATTCGCTGCCGGATGCGCGAGCGGCGCAGGTCGCGCAGCAGGTCGCCGGCGGTGGGTTCGGTGACCAAGACTTCCAGCTTCTTCGGCGGCAAAGCCACCGGTTGCAGATTCACGTGGCCTCACCGCCTCGGCCGGTTTCGGCTTGTCGGGATAAAACACTTTCGGCGTATCCACAACCTCCGACCACAACGGCAGCAGGATCCATGACTTCGGAATGATGTCCAGAATCGGCTTGGAGGTCAGATTCAGAGTCGGCTGCGTTTCTGGCGCGACCCGGTCGGCTAGGTTCCGCAGCAGCGAGCCCCACCAGAAGTGGCTGAGTTGATCGGTAATCAGTTCTCCGACATCGATCGGCCGCGATTCCAGTTCCAGCGGCGGCAGTACTTCCGGCGAGATCACGTCTCCGATGTTAGTAAACACCGTGCGGTACCAGGGCAGTCGCAGACGTTCGCCCAGCGCCAAGCCGACATACACCGGCCGCGAAGAGAGCACCAGCGGCGGCAGTTTCTCTGGCGCGAATGTATCGCGCAGATTGCCAGCCAGCGACCTCCAGAGCGGCCGCGTCAGGCTCGGCGGCGGCAGCAAATCCAGCGCAATTTCCGGCTGTGACATTGTGGACTGCGAATTGGGATACCAGGCTTCGGCGGCATTCGAGCGGTAAGACATAGGGACTTAGATGACTCAGCGAGGCCCCATCGGCACAGGATCTTTGGCACGACCCTCAGGGACCCACAAAGCCATGTTAGATGCTGGCTCAAGCGCTGTCACGCGCCTTTACGCAGTCTTACAGGCTGCGGAGAAGCTCTGACTCGATCGGGTCTTGACAAGGGGCGTGACTTCGCAGCCTGCGGAAAACGCTGCGATTCGTATCAGGGTATGTCTTCAGGCACACCGCAAGTTGCTGAAAACGCGTTTAGTTTTACGCCTGCTGGAAAACTCCCGCAGGTGTGCATCACCGTGGAAGAGCGGCCCTTCAGGGCCGCGTAACATGTGCGGAATCGGAAAGGGCTTCAGCCCCCGTGGTCGCTGCGGTCTGCCGCAACGCTGACTTTGATCGAAAGCCGGGAGTGGGCCCATATAATGACCTTCCGAGCATGACTTCCAGATAGGTTTCCAATGGAAACCGGCAATGAAAACAATAAGGAAGCGCCCTGTTGGCAAATCTCGCGGCCCCTGCCTATCATGCAGATGCTTATTTCGTTGGTACATGCCCTTTGATGCCATTGAGCGTAGGATTGCTTTCAAGCACAATCAAAAGCAAGCTTTCGAAGCAATATCTGAAATGGAGAAACTGAATTGAACGACCACGAACAAGCGGCGGCCAAAGCTAACCGTAGGCTGCGGCGTTTCTCCCGTAGTCGTTTCGATGCGCGCATTCAAGTCTCGGTGTTTCGCGAAGGCCAGACCACCAGCTACTGGGGCCGAACCAGCGAACTCAGCGTGGATGGCGTCGGCGCAACCCTCAGCGGCCAGTTGCAGGTCGGCGAAGTTGTGTCCCTGGATTTTCCCATCCCCGTCCCGCCTCACGTCATCAAGGTGCGCGCCGTGGTGCGTTATAACGACGGGTTGCGCTGCGGATTCGAGTTTCTGGTCGTAACCGAAGAGCAGCGTCTGCTGCTGCGCGAAGTCTGTGTTGTATTGACCAACGCCTACTGACCGTTTCTGCCGCAACTCGGTCGAAATCTGCATTACGGCCGTAACTATCGGCGGACATCCCCGCCCGCTTAACATCGCAATATCGTCACATCACTCTGGGAGAGGACTGTATGGGTGAGAAAATCGCCCCGGCATCTTCGACTGCACTGCCGCAGGTGAAGCCGCAGCAGGAAGGTCATGAGCCGGGTGCACCACCGGTTCCTACCCACACTTCCAACCCCGCCCCGCCCTCTTCGCCCACCAATGGCAATGCCGCCGAAACCCTGCCCATAATGGAGAAAGCCTACTTCGAACAGGTCATCGAGAATGCGCCGGATGCGATCAGTATTGTCGACAAGGATCTGCGCATTTTGCGGATCAACGGGGAATTCACCCGCCTGTTTGGTTTTACCGCCGCTGAAGCTGTCGGGAAACGGCTTGACCTGCTGATCGTGCCGCCTGATCGCTACTCCGAAGCCGCATGGGTCACCGAGAGCACCAGGACTAAAAGCAAACTCACGCTGGAGACCCGCCGCCAGCGTAAAGATGGCTCTTTGATCGAGGTACTGGTCTCCACCTCCCTCGTCACCCTGAACGGCAAACGAGTTGGAGCCTACGCTTCCTATCGCGACATCACCGAACAGAAGCGCGCAGAGGACTTGAACGCGGCTTTGTATGCCATCGCGGCGCGGAGCCAGTCGGCCGAAGATCTGCAGCAGTTTTTCGCCGCCATTCACAATATCGTCGGCCAGTTGATGAATGCGCGTAACTTCTACATCGCCCTCTTCGATCTGCAGTCCCAGTTGTTGAGCTTTCCCTATTTCGTCGATGAACAGGACCCTACCCCAGCCTCCCGGCCTCTCGGCCGCGGCCTGACCGAATACGTGCTGCGATCCGGCGAGCCTGTGCTGGTGACGCCTGCAGTCTTTGAGGACCTGGTGCGGCGCGGGGAAGTGGAATCGATTGGAGCCCCCTCCCTCGACTGGCTGGGCGTTCCCCTCCAAACCGGCGCCAGTTGTATTGGAGTCGTGGTCGTCCAGACTTATAGCGAGAACACCCGCTTCGGGGACCGCGACCGCGAGATCTTGAAATTCGTTTCACAGCAGTTGGCCGCGGCCATCGAACACAAGCGCGACAGCGAAGCGCTCCGCCGCTCCGAAGCCCGTTCCCGTTCCCTGATTTTGAGCGCCGCCTTCGGAATTTGCCGCTGTACCCTCGGCGGAAGATTCCTCGATGTGAATCCGGCGCTCATCACCATGCTGGGGTATGGATCGATCCAGGATCTTCTCCATCTGGATGCCCGGCGCGAAGTTTTCGTCAATCCCCTGGAGTTCGACCGCCTGGTCGAGGACTATCGCCACAGCGGAAGTCTGAATGGCGTGGAAGTTCAGTGGAAGCGCAAAGACGGCCGCGTTATCATCGTGCGCCTCAGTGGCTGCGCCGCCACCGGTGCCGACGAACCCGAAGAAGTTCTGGAACTGATCGCCGAAGACATCACCGACCGGCGTCAACTCGAAGAGCAGCTGCGCCAGGCCCAAAAAATGGATGCCGTCGGCCGTCTGGCGGGTGGCGTCGCCCACGACTTCAACAACCTGCTGATGGTGATTAACGGATACACCGAGGTCTTGCTGGAACAGTTGGAAAAGGACAGCCCCGCCCACCTTAAGGTCCAGTTCATCCAGCAGGCCGCCGACCGTGCCGCCACCCTTACCCGCCAGTTGCTGGCCTTCAGCCGGAAACAACTCCTCGAACTCAAGGTGATCGACGTCAACACCATCATCAGCGACATGGAGCGCCTGCTGCGGCCACTCATCGGTGAAAACATCGAGCTGGTCACGCGCCTCTCCTCCGAGACCGGACACACCCGCGCTGACGCCGGCCAGCTCGAACAGGTCATCATGAACCTGGTGGTCAACGCCAAAGATTCCATGCCCGAAGGCGGCAAGCTCACCCTGCAAAGCTCCGACGTTACCGTGCGCCAGAGCTTCCACGAGCATCGTTTTATCCAGCCGGGACGCTACGCCGTGATCTCGGTTGCCGATACCGGCCACGGCATGGATAAGGAAACCAAGTCCCGCATCTTTGAGCCCTTCTTTACCACCAAGGAAAAGGGGAAAGGCACCGGCCTCGGCCTCTCCACCGTCTACGGCATCGTCAAGCAGAGCAATGGCTACGTGTTCGCCGAGAGCGAAATTGGCGCCGGAACCACTTTCTATGTCTATTTGCCGCGCGTGGAGGATTCCGCCGAGGCGGTGAGCCCGGCCAAGTCCCCACAGCACGAAGCCGGCGGCTGCGAAACCGTTTTGCTCGTCGAAGACGAAGAATCCGTCCGCGAACTGGTCCGTGTCACCCTCACCTCGCGCGGCTACAAAGTCCTCGAAGCCGAAGATGGAGAGCGCGGTCTGCAGATCGCTGAGTCCTGCAAAGAGCACATCCATATCCTGATCACCGACGTCGTCATGCCCGGCATCGGCGGCCGCGAACTCGCCAGGAAGCTGCTCGCCCTGCGTCCCGGCATCAGCGTGCTCTATCTTTCCGGCTATACCGAAGATGCCGTGGTTACCCCGGGAGCGCTCGGTCCCGGTACCGGGTTCCTGCAAAAGCCCTTCACCCTGCAGAATCTCGCCAAGAAAGTCCGCGAAGTCATCCGCTCGCAGCCCGACGCCAAGTCCGCGACAAAGTCAGCCTCCAACTAGGCTTGCGTAAGGACGGACGCATTCGTCCGTCCAGCCGGGCGCAGCTCGGCAACCGCTCCCGCCGCTTGCAACTTTCCGCTCCGTCCCCGCGTCCAATAGTAGGTCGTGGGGTTTTCGCGGCCGGCACATTCATGTCGGCCGCGTGTACTTTAACGGGGAAAACAATAGTTCGGAGTGAGCAATGCTGATCGGGAAACCGCCCGCAATTCCGTCGTCTGAAATTACTCCCAAGGCAACTTATCTGAACCGGCGCAACTTCCTCGCCGGAGCCGCGATCGCCGGTGCGGCCGCCGTCACTGGCCTCGCCTTCGGCGATCTCGTAAATCCCGCGCTCACCGCCCAGGCCAACACCAAAATTGACGGCCTCCAGAAAAGTCCCTTCAGCACCACGGAAAAAGAAACACCCTACGAAAAGGTAACCAACTACAACAATTTCTACGAATTCGCCACCGACAAAGAAGGACCCGCCGAACTCGCCAGGAATTTCAAGACCCGTCCCTGGACTGTGACCATCGACGGCGACGTAAAGAAAAAGCAGGTCCTCGACGTCGACGCCATCATCAAGATGGCTGCCCCCGAAGAACGCATCTACCGCCATCGCTGTGTCGAAGGCTGGTCGATTGTCGTTCCCTGGGTAGGATTTTCCCTGAGCGAACTGATCAAGCGCGCCGAGCCTCTGCCCAAAGCAAAGTTCGTCGAGTTCACAACTTTGTACGATCCCAAGCAAATGCCCGGCCAGCGCTCCAGCGTATTGCAGTGGCCCTACGTCGAAGGTCTCCGCATGGACGAGGCCATGCATCCGCTAGCCCTGCTCTGCTTCGGCATGTACGGCGAGGTGCTCCCCAACCAGGATGGCGCCCCGCTCCGCATCGTGATTCCATGGAAGTACGGATTCAAGAGCGCAAAGTCGATCGTCCGCATCCGCTTCACCGGCAGCCAGCCTCTGAACACTTGGCAAGAATCCGCCCCCAACGAATATGGTTTCTACTCGAACGTGAATCCGAACGTCGACCATCCCCGCTGGAGCCAGGCCAAAGAACGCCGCCTCGGCGAATTCTTCAAGCGCCCGACCCTGATGTTTAACGGTTACGATCAGGTGGCAAGCCTCTATTCCCGCATGGACCTGAAAAAGAACTTTTGAAAGGCATGGCAGAAGTCAGAAGTAAGATTGCAGAAGTAGAAGCGGATGGCCGAAAGGGTTTTACTTCTGCAATCTGACTTTTGACTTCTGCATTCCCATGAACCGCCTACGGCTCACGAAAACGATCATCTTCCCGGCCGCCCTAGTCCCGCTGGCCCGCCTCGTCTGGAAAGCTCTCCACGACGGCCTGGGCGCTAATCCCATCGAGTTCATCACGCACTCGACCGGCGACTGGACGCTGATCCTCATCCTCACCACGCTTTCCATCACGCCCCTTCGCCGAATCACCCGCCAATATTGGCTGATCGGCGTTCGCCGCATGGTCGGACTCTTCGCGTTCTTCTACGGCACGCTGCACTTCCTGACCTACATCTGGCTCGACAAGTTCTTCGACCTTCACGAAATGGTGAAAGACATAGCCAAGCGTCCCTTCATCACCGTAGGATTCTCAGCTTTCGTTCTCCTGATTCCGCTGGCCCTGACCTCGACAGCCTGGTCGATTCGCCAACTCGGCGGCAAGAACTGGCAGCGCCTGCACCGCCTCATCTATGTCACTGGAATCCTCGCCGTGGTGCATTACTACTGGCTGGTAAAGGCTGACCACCGCAAGCCCATCGAGTACGCCTTCGCCCTCAGCGTGTTGCTTCTCTACCGCGTGGCAGTCTGGTATTCGGAAAAGGTCTCCCAAAAGATAAAGCCCCCCATCCCCGCCCCAGCCCGGAATCCCCTGTAGAAACGGGGCTTGCCCCGTCTCCCTATGCTCTCAGCGCGTCGCCTCCGCTTTCAGCCGCGAAGCGGCAGAAGAATGCCCATGGCGCAAGCTGTGGGAAACTGGAATTTCAAGTCGAGTGAAAAAGCGGAATGTACGCTCCCCCAGCCGCGAAGCGGCGGAATAGGAAAGCCCGGCACGTGAGTGCCGGGTAGCAGGAGAGGAATAAAACGAGTCCCGCAAGGGACGGCACCTAGGTTCTGGGAGTTGGCTGCGGTTCGTCCCGCACTCCGCCCAGGGAAACGCCCCCGTCAATTTTTTCCGCCGAAACTTTCTTCTACAATCCGGGTTAGCGCATCTCAAGAAGAAGAATACAGGAGTGTCTTATGAGTCCCCTTGCTTCTACCAATTGTGCCAGGCGCGTGCTCATGGTCCTGGCCGCTTTGACAGGCATCTTCTTGACTGCCGGTTGCGGCAGCAGCCACAGCATCGTGATGGTCAAGGGAGGATTCACCAAAGCCAGTTTGAATGGCACATATTCGTTCGCCGTGAAGGGCTACGGCTATAATGCCGGATCGCTGACCGCGGCGAATTTCTTTATCGAGGGCGGAGTACTCACCAGCGACGGCAACGGAAACATCACTGCGGGAACCGACGACTTCGTGGAAGCCGTGGGAAACACGACCCAGGCTTTTTCGGATAGCGTGACCGGAACTTATGTCATCAACCCCGATGGCACGGGCGACCTGACGCTTAATTTCGCCAGCGGAGGTCAGGAAATCTATCGCATCACCTTGAGTGACGCGAGCGACCTCTACATGCAAGAGGAAGACGGCGGCGGAACCAGCGCTGGGTCAGCGCAGCTGCAGACCGCCAGCACAACCCCCTCCGGAACTTTTGTCTTCCGCACCCACGACGTACAGGTAAGCTCGACCATGGGCGCCATGACGATTTCCGCAGGCGCCGTCAGTGGTTCCTACGTGATGGTTCAGAATGGAATAGCAGTCACCGGGTCCATCGGCGTTGGCGGGACCATGACTGCACCGACCGGTGGTCGGGGCACCATCACCTATAAAGTGAACGGCCTCACGCACACAGCGCAATACTACGTTGTGAGTGCGAGCAAGTTCCTCTTGTTCGATACCACTCCCGGCGTCCTTTCCATTGGCTCAGCCGAACAACAGAGTGACGTCGCGTTCGTACCCGGCTCGCTCACCGGTTCCTATACTTTTGGCAGCAGCGGAGAAACGGCGACCCCCGGTTTTGTGAACACCGTGGGGGTCTTTACCACCGATGGCGTTTCGCAGGTCACGGCGGCGAATTACGATTCCGTGCAGGACGGTACCGTTTCCAGCGACCAAACGACGACCGGAACCTATTTGGTCGACAATTCCGTCGGCAACGGGTCCGGCAGTTTCACCATTGGCGGCCTTACGCGTGATCTTTGGATGGTGAGCCCGTCGCGGGCTTACTTCATCGCCCTCAACGGCACCAATGTCGAGGACGGCACCATGGATCAGCAGAGCGGAACCATCGGCCTCGGCGCGCAGGCCGCATTCTTCATGGATGGCTACGATGGCGTGGCCGCCCTGCTGAAAGACCGGGTGGGAACCTTGGTCCCAAGCGGCACCAACTCTCTGGGGACCAACTACATCACCAGCTACTTCGATCCGGTGGGGTTGGTTGGCGGCTCCAATTCCAATGCCTTCTCGGGAACCTATTCGGTCGCGTCAAACGGTCGAACCACAACTCAGTTGAATGGCTTTACCAACAACATCGTTCTCTACCTGACCAGCAACAGTTCTGGCTATGTGCTGCAGGCAGACACCGGAATCAACCTGAGCGGCACGTTTGCCGCACAACCGGCACAGTAGGATGGAGCGCCGGGCGTCCTCGCCCGGCCACGATGAATCGTCCAATGGAGCGCCGGGCGTCCTCGCCCGGCCACAGCCAGGCAGCGTCAGAAACTACAAACCCTCACCGACCGTCATTGCTCCCGTTCGCCGCCATATCCACGGATAGTCCAACGGATTCCGAACTAGGCCGGCCCGCACAGGATTCGCGAGCATGTAATAGAGCTTCTCCGTGAATTGTTCTTCTTTCCTTAAAGCACGGTCAAAAGATTCTTCTTGCCAGACTTTCCCCCGGCGATTCAGAAGTTTGTTGATCTGGTGTGCCGAGGCGCCCTTGATAGTCTGCATGATCTCGGCGATCGGGAGCGGCCCCTGGCGCAGACAAATCGGGACCATAGCAAGGTGCACGTGATCCGGCATCACGACTAAACCGTACAGGTCAAACTTCAAACCATTTCCCCTCACGCAGGTCTCGACGGCAATCGTTCGAGCTGCGGGAGGCAAAGTCCACCGAAGGTGAGTGCAGAAAGTGGTGAAGATGATTTTGAAGTCCGGTTGAAAATGTGGCAAACGTCGGCGGTATTCGTAGGAGTACACAGGTACTGGTTTAGTACCGCCCGCGAAGAGTTCCTAGGAGCGACATCACATTCACCCAGTGATGAATCCAAATAATGGAGCGCCGAGCGTCCCCGCCTGGCCAAGACGAATCGTACAATGGAGCGCCGGGCGTCCCCGCCCGGCCACGGCGGGCATTCTTTCAGCCGCCCGACCCGTATCTGACCTTCGCGGCCCATCTCTCGATCTTGCCAAATCGTGTCAAGCCCCCATCACCACGACTTTCCCGGTAACCCGATGAATTGGCGAGGAAAATAAACTCGGGAAAGATGTCCGCCTAGGCAAACTGAATTGGTATAATAGAACTATCAGTAAGAATTAAGGGTGCGGATCATACCGCGCCCTTTTTCATTTTGGGGTGGGACCCGGCCTAAGTCCTTATTCCGGAATATTTTCCATATAACCCCTTTAAACTCAAAGATTTTGCCCGTTTTAGCCCGTAACTCAATGATTCCAATAGACAGGAGGGGGAGGGGGGTACCCTCCAGCAGAACAAGCCAAGAAGGTCAGGCTCAGGGTCCCGCTGAGAACCAAGAACTGAGAACTGAGAACTGCATTCAAGGAGCTGCAATATGTCCTCCTATCCACCAGGTATCCGCCGATGTCAGCACGTCAAAGTCAACGGCACCCAATGCGGCTCGCCGGCCCTGCGCGAGTACGACTATTGTTACTTTCACATGCGCTGGCATCTGAAAGGCATGCAGGTCAACGCCTATCTCCAGGAGCAGGGGATCTTAACCCTGTCGACGCTCGAAGACGCGAACGCCATCCAGGTGGGATTAGTCGAGGTGATGCGCGAGCTGAAGTCAGGCATGATCGATCACCGCACGGCGGCGCTGCTCTTGTATGCGCTCCAGATCGCGTCCACCAACGTGAAGTTCACTTCCTTTGAACCGCAACAGAAGACGCAGGTACTGATTGATCGCGGCTGTGTGGCGCAACGTCCGCTGGGAGCCTCCGCATGGTCGAAGGTAGAGGGACGAGAGTACGACGACCTGACCGAAGAAGATAAGCCCGCGGAAGCCCCGAAAGCGCCAGCCAGCTTACCCCAGCACTTCCTCCCCGGGGAAGTGGAATAGAGGGTTCAACTCCCGGAGAACTTTGTTTTGAAAGGGCGCGGCTTCAGCCGCGCCGCAAGTGCCGAGAAATTGATGGCGGCGGGTGCCCCATCCTTGCGCGTTCTCTGCGCAAGGGTGGGATCTGAGGCTACTTGATCGCTTCCGCCGCGATCCGTTCCGTAACAAACGCCTCGATCACGTCGCCGGCCTTGATGTCGCCGTAGTTCGAGATGGAGATGCCGCACTCCATCCCGCTGGTTACTTGCGAAGCATCATCCTTGAAGCGCCGCAGCGAGCCGACTTTGCCCTTGAACATGACCACGTTGTCGCGCAGCAGCCGCACTTCGGAATCGCGCTTGATGAAGCCATCGCTCACGCGGCAACCGGCAATGGTTCCCACCTTCGGGATGCGGAAGGTTTCCAGCACATCGGCGCGTCCTTGATAAGTTTCCTTGATCGTCGGTTCGAGCAGCCCGGTCATGGCGCGCTTGATCTCGTCCTGCAGTTCGTAAATGATCGAGTGCAGCCGTATGTCGACTTTCTCCTGCTCGGCCAGTTCCTGCGCCTTGCGCTCCGGACGCACGTTGAATCCGATGATGATGGCATTCGACGCCGACGCCAGCAGCACATCGGTCTCCGTAATCGCGCCAATACCCGCCCGCAGCAGCTTTAGCCGTACTTTGTCGTTTGACAACCGGCCCAGCAAATCGCCCAGCACTTCGACCGAGCCCTGCACGTCGGCCTTCAGAATGATGTTCAGTTCCTTCATGCCCGCCGTTTTCAGTTGCTCGGCCAGGCCTTCGAGCGAGACTCGCGAACTCTTGGCGAGTTGCGCCTCGCGCGCTTTCTGTTCGCGATATTCCGAGATGTCGCGCGCTTTCTCGCGGTCGGTCACCACCACGAACTGATCGCCTGCCTGCGGCAGCCCTTCCAATCCGATGATTTCCACCGGCGTCGATGGTGGCGCTTCCTTCAGCGGTTTGCTGCGATCGTCGAACATCGCTCTGACTTTTCCGTAGACGTTCCCCACCACGAAGTTGTCGCCCGCGTGAAGCGTGCCGTTCTGCACCAGAATTGTTCCCACCGGACCGCGTCCCCGATCCAGTTTCGCCTCCAGCACCAGTCCGCTCGCCGCGCGTCCCGGAGTCGCCTTCAATTCCTGCAAGTCTGCCGTCAGGCAGATCATTTCCATGAGCAGATTGAGGTTCGTTTTCTGCTTGGCGGAAACGTCGACGAACACCGTTTTGCCGCCCCACTCTTCCGGAACCAGCCCACGATCCGCCAGTTGCTTCTTGACCCGCTCCGGCAGCGCGCCTGGCTTGTCGATCTTGTTAACCGCGACGATGATGGGAACTTCGGCAGCGTGCGCGTGGTCGATCGCTTCCACCGTCTGCGGCATGACGCCGTCGTCGGCCGCAGTGACCAGCACAACAATGTCGGTCGCTTTTGCGCCGCGCGCCCGCATGCGCGTAAACGCCTCGTGACCCGGTGTATCCAGAAACACGATCTCGCGCCCGTACGCCGGAGACGCGGTGTCCGTGATACGGACTTTGTAAGCCCCGATATGCTGGGTGATGCCGCCCGCTTCGCCTCCCGCCACATTGGTCGAGCGGATCGAGTCGAGCAACGTCGTCTTGCCGTGGTCCACGTGGCCCATGATGGTGACCACCGGTGGACGCGGCACCGCTTCCGCGCCTTCTTCGCTGCTCTCGACCGCTTCCGTCGTATCTTTCGCAGCCTGTTCTTCGAAAGTGATCACTTCCGTATCCGCTCCGAAGAAGCGCGCAATTTCGCTGGCCAGTTCCGCATCCAGCGTTTGATTGATGGTCGCAAACACGCCCCGCACCACCAGCCGCGCAATCACATCCTTGGCGCGAATGCCCAGCTTCTCGGCCAGGTCTTTTACCGAGATTCCTTCGGTAATCGTGATGTTCCGCGTGATTGGCGCCGGCTCGTTGCTGATGACCATGCGCGGCGGCGGAGTGTAGCCCTTCATCGGGCCTTCCTTTACGCCTCGCGGTACGTACCTCTGTCCCGGTCGCCGCGAAGGAGCTCCAGGACGGCTTCCCGGACGCGTCGGTCCTGGCGGAGGCAGCGCTCCTCCCGGACCTACGCCCAGAGGCCGCGATCCCGCTGGTACCACGCGCGTGGGATGCATCGGCCGCCGTTCCCCCGGACGAAGCGTAGGACGCGCTCCCGGCGCTTGTGGCCGCGCCGTACGCTGAAAGATCGGCTGCCCCGGAACCGGTCGTCCCGGCGTCGGCCGTGGTGGCGCTCCCGGTTCTGGCAGAGGCGCCTTGTACACCGGACGCGGGCCCGTCTGCGGCATGATCATTCGCGGCGGAGGCGCAATCGGAGGCGCTGGTCTTGCCGGTGCCGATGCTTGGACCTGCGCAGCGCTGTTAAGAGCTGGAGGCTGTGCCGCTGGCGGAGGACTGCCAGCCTGTGCCGCAGGAATCGTAGTCGTGATTCGTGGCGGGACAGCGATCGAAGGTGGCGCTGTAATCGCACCTGCAGCACCTGCCGGCGCGGTCACGGCGGCTGGAGTCACGGGAACTTTGGGCGGAATCACGACCACCGCTGGCGGCCGCTGCGCGGCAGCAACCGAAGCCGGCGTCACCAGTCTCGGTGGCGTCGCCGCAGGCGCTTCAATGGCGGGCTTGGGCAGCGCAGCCTTCGGCTTTACTGGAGCCACCGGGGCTGCCGCCTTCGCTTCCACAGGCGGCGTCGCAACCGGAGGCTTGACTGCCGGGCGCGCTGCAGGATGCTCGGCGGCTCCTTTTTGCTGCGTGATGGCGCGCAGCACGTCTCCAGGGCGGGAAATATGCGAGAGGTCGATTTTGGTCTTGATTTCGTCTTCGCCGCGAGCAGCACGCGAGGTCTTGGCTGAGCTCGGCGCCGTCTCGGTACGGCCGCGAAGATGTTTCCGCACCAGTTCGGCTTCGTGATCTTCCAGAGAACTGGAGTGCGTTTTCTTCTCCGTGACGCCCACCGTGGTCAGCACATCAAGAATTTCCTTGCTCTTGACCTCTAACTCACGGGCCAGATCGTTGATTCGAATCTTACTCATCCGCTCTCGCTTCCTCTTCTTGTCCCGCTAATCTCGCTTACCTAAGCTCGCATATCTGACCTCATAAAATCCCTGTGCAGTCTTACTCCTGCTGACGAAGCCCGCGCCTTCGGTCCGGATATACATCCGAACTCGCCACAATCCCAGCTTTCAGCTCTGCTTGTCTTCCGGGGCTTCTTCAGTTGCGACTTCTTCCGTCGCGAGCTCTGCGCCATCTTCAGCTGGCGCCGTTCCGGTGGGCTCCGCTTCCGCGGCCAACCTCGCCGCCTCTAACTCGCCGTCTGCGGGCGATTCGGCTTCTCCGGTGCTTTCCGGTTCCGCGGCCAACGCCTCCGCTTCAACCGAACCTTCTGCCAGCGATTCCTCGCTGAAAGCCGCTTCAGTGGCGGCTTCTCCGGTGCTCTCCTGTTCGGCGGTGGCTACTGCCTCGCCGCCATCCAGACTGGCGAAGTAATTATTGACCGCAATGCTGATTTTTTCCACCGTTTTCGGGCCAATGCCTTCAATTGCTTCCAGCTGTTCCGGCGTCATGTCGGCCAGCGCTTCCACCGTGTTCACGCCCGCCGCCTTCAGTTTCTCCACCAGTCCCTCGCCCAATCCGGTAACGTTTTCCAGCGGAGTTACGGTCTGCGTGACCAGCGCCGACATCTGCTGTTCCACTTCCTGACGCTTCTCTTCCTCGCTCTTGATGTCGATCTTCCAGCCCAGCAGCTTCGCTGCCAGCCGCACGTTCTGGCCTTTTTTCCCGATGGCCAACGAAAGTTGCGTATCGTCCACCACCACTTCCAGGTGCTTGTCCGCGGCATCCACAATCGTCACCCGGCTCACTTTTGCCGGCTGCAGCGCTTTCTCGGCGAAGGTAACCGGGTCCTCGTGATACTCGATGATGTCGATCTTTTCTCCGCGCAACTCGCGGATGATCGACTGCACCCGCATCCCCTTCATGCCCACGCAGGCTCCGACCGCGTCCACGTCCTTGTCCTTCGACAACACCGCGATCTTCGTGCGCTCGCCCGCTTCCCGCGCAATCGCCCTGATCACCACCGTGCCGTCGTAAATTTCCGGTACCTCCGTCTGGAACAGATGCTGGACTAATTCCGGAGCAGAGCGCGAAGCGACCACGCCCGGACCCTTTACCGCTTTTTCCACCCGCACGATCACGACCCGAATCCGCTCGCCCACTGCGAACGATTCCAGCCGCGACTGCTCCTTGCGTCCCATGCGTGCTTCGGCTTTGCCGATATCCAGAATCACGTCTGGGCCTTCGATCCGCTTCACGGTCGCATTCACAACCTCGTTCACGTGCCCAATGTATTCGTTGTAAACCGTGTCGCGTTCGGCCTCGCGTACCTTCTGGAAAATGACCTGCTTCGCCAGTTGCGCCGCAATCCGCCCCAGAATTCCTTCCGTCACTTTCGGAATCAGCAACTCGCCGCCTACTTCCGCGCTCGGATCCAGCTTCCGCGCTTGCTCCACTGTTACCTGCAAGTCGGGATCTTCCACCTGCTCCGGAGTCTCGACAATCGACTTCACCGCATAGGCGTTGATCTTGCCGCTGTCCTTGTCGAGCACGGCGCGCAGATTTTCCTGCGTCTTGTAGTACTTGCGCGTGGCCACCACAATGGCGTCCTCGACCGCGCTGACCACAATCTGCGGATCAATGCCTTTTTCCCGGCTGACCCCTTCGATGATGTTGTAGAGCTCACTAGCCATAAAAGTCTGTTCTATATTTCGGGTACCAGATTCGCCTTCTCTACGTTCCTCAACTCAATCTCGATCTTCGAAGACTCGCCTTCTTTCGGACGCATCTTCTTCTTGCGCGCTGTGCTCAGATCCAACTGCAGCTTTCCGTTCTCGAAGCTTTCCAGCTTCCCCTCAAAATACCGGTTGTTGTTCACCGGTTCCCGCGTCATCACTTTCACGCGATGTCCGCGGAAGCGCTCAAAATCCGCCGCCTTCGTCAGCTTGCGGTCCAGTCCCGGAGAAGAAACCTCCAGCACATACGATCCGCCCGGTACCGCATCCTCAACATCAACGATCGTCCCGAACTCGCGGCTGAACCTCGAGCAATCCTCGTGCGTCACGCCGTCCGGACGCTCTGCATAAGAACGATCCGCCGCCGGAACCGTTCCGGGCCGGTCAATAAACACGCGCAGCATGCGGTGCTTACCCGCCCCGCAAATTTCTACCTCAACTACTTCCAGCCCGCTCGAACTCGCCACCCGCTCGGCAATCTGCCGGACCTTATCCAGATCAAGAGCCATGTTTTCAGCACGTTGCGTCCAGAATCGTCGCACCAGTATTTGCGCAAACCGGCCCAAACTAAAAAGTGGGCTTTCGCCCACTGGTGTGCTTCGACAATCCTGTCACTACGACACAACAGTATTCATCCCCAACTATACGCCGCCAATTTGGAAAACACAAACCAGGGCAACCTACGTTCAAGTCGCACGGAAAACGGAAAGAAGAGTGCCCCTTCACCCGTTACGAAAGTATCTGAAGTAACCTTGCTGTCATGCCGCACATCCCCCAAACTTCTTCTGAATGCACTTTTCCCGCGCACATCTCGCTATCGCACTGGGCTCCGCAGTCCTGCTGGTGGGTGTGTTTCTCGGCTATTTGAACTGGCTCAGTAACCAGGGGCCGGTTCTGTCACGCTCAGAAGAACGCGACCCTTTGACCCAGATGCCGATTAGCATCACTATGAATCCCTTCCGTGATCGCACCATTGAACGCACCGCCAACAGCTTTATCGCGGAGATGCGTGACGGTAATTGCCTCACACTGCTCGCCCAGTGGGAGAAGGATTACCGCAAGAAGCGTGCCAAGTTCCTCTGCGACTCCGAAACCCAGCACCCGCTGATTTCCTGGAAACTGGTGGAATGGGAAGATGCGCCACCGCTGGTGATTCTGCACTATAAAGGCCTGCGCTACAGCAGTCCAGCACAGGAAGCAACCTACAAAGATCTTTTCTCGGTGACCGAAGAACAGAAAGATTCCGGCTGGACGGTTACGAAGTACGATTCGTTCTACTGACAGAGTCCGATCATTTAGCAATTCGCCAATCGGCTCTTCCCACCCTCGTCATCTGCCATGCGACGGATCCGCCGAGGTCGCCGTGTTCAGATCAACCGGCAGTTGCTTCCCCGAACCTGATACCGGCGCATAGCAATTTCCATCCGACGAATAACTGCGCCCACAACCCCCGGCAAAATCTTTTCCGCCGAGGAGACTGCGCGAACTGCCAGACATCGGCGAACGGAATTCCACTCGCACCGGGCGAAGGCGGACGCCGAGAAACTGAGCATCCCGGCGAAGGCGGACAGGCATCATTCGTCACCCAATAAGCTATGTCTCGCCTGCCTGCGTTCTGCCGTATGTCTTCAGCGGTGATCACGCTCTCACCGCGCTCCTCTTTCGCCGCGATCCCGGAACAATATACGCCCGCGCGAAATCCTGCCTGGCTAACTTCGTCGACCCATGCAAACAGGTACGCTTTCTGTTCCGGTAACAACCGCCCACCTTGTTCCTGATCGAGAAAGATGATGGTTCGCGCCGGGAACCCCTCGCGCGCGGCGGCCTGGACCGCAGTTTGCGCGTCTGTCTTTCCCAACGCAGAAGCCCGTTCAGCACTGTGGAGTTCTCGATACAAGCGCCCGTTGAACAACACCACAAATCCAAACCCAGCCGCTCGCAACTGGCTGCGCTTTCCCACCCAGGTATTCACGTTCGTCCCCGGGGGATTGTTTAACCAATAACCCGCGTATGAAAAGGTTGCGCGCAGGCTCGGCAAATTCTGATCTCCGGGATATTGGTTGCGATCGAAGCCGATGTAATAAACGGGACTCGCGGCGGTATCGACGCCGGTTTGCGCCAACGGCGGAACGCCCAGGAGCGGAAAGAGGACGGCAACCGAGAGCAACTTCTTCATCGCGGCCATTCTAGCAAGAGAATCTCGCCGCCTCAGTGAGGCTCCAGCTCAACCTCCGATATGCACCATGGTCCGTGACGCAGGCACAAATCCCGGTTCGCCGATGTGGTGCCGTTCTTCTTTCTTCTCTACTACTTTCACAATGAACTCGGTGAGCTTCTCGTCGGTTGCGCCGCGCCGCATCAACTCATGCAGGTCGTGATCCCACACGGAAAATAGACACGTGCGGAGCTTGCCGTCCGAGGTAATGCGGATCCGGCTGCAGTGCCCGCAGAACGGATGCGACACCGGCGCGATGATGCCAATCTCTCCCACGCCATCGCGAAAACGATAGCGCCGCGCCGTTTCGCTGTGCTCGTGCGCCACTTCCTCCAGCGGCAGATACTCCGACATACGGGAGACGATCTCATCGAGCGTAACCACAATCTCCGGTGTCCAAACGCGGTCTTCTTCCAGCGGCATGAACTCGATGAAGCGCACCACCACCCGTTCTTCTCGGGCGAACATCCCAAAGGGAATGATCTGATCCTCGTTGAAGCCGCGCAGCAGCACGCAATTGATTTTCACCGGATCAAGTCCCGCCTGCCGTGCTGCGCGCACTCCCGCCAGCACGCTGTCGTATCCGTTCGGCACGCGTGTGATGCGCGCAAATCGCTCCGGATCCACGGCATCCATGCTGACGGTTACGCGGTCGAGGCCCGCGTCTTTCAGAGGCTGCGCAATCTCAGCCAGCAGATGGCCGTTCGTCGTCAGCGCGATTTCAGGCTTCTTGTTGTCCATGGTGCGCAACTTCGCGAGCTCCCGTACAAACTGCACAATGCCCTTGCGCAGCAGTGGTTCGCCACCCGTCAGGCGGATCTTGGTGATTCCCAGCCCGACTAGGATTCGGGCCATCCGCAAATAATCTTCGAAGGGAAGCTCCGCAAACGCCGCGCCGTTGGTCCCCGTCCGGCAATACACGCACCTGTAGTTGCAGCGGTCCGTGATGGAGATCCGCAGATCATGAATCGAGCGCCCGAATTTGTCGGTGAGCAACATTTAGCACTTAGCAATTCGTGCTGGGAAGGGAAGCAGGCGGGCACAAGCCGGCGAGCGTTTCCTTTCCAACACGGGAGGCGCGGACGTTTCCATCCGCACCCTTGAATCGCACCTGCAACAGCGGGCGCAATCCTCGTCCCCGCTGCCAGAGAATCGCTCAGGCTGCGGAGATCGGAAACTCGGTGAACATTATAGATGCCGCAGGCGAACTCCACCAAGCCGATCTCGGCTGTTAAACTTTCCCCATGAAAGCACTCGTCATCACTCGTTTCGGCGGTCCCGAAGTTCTCGAATTGCAGCAAGTCCCCGACGCGCACCCAGCGCCCGAGCAGCTTCTGGTGAAAGTGGAAGCGGGCGGCTTGAACTTTGCCGATCTGCTCACCGCGCGCGGCGGATACGCAGGCACGCCGAAGCCGCCGCTGACGGCAGGCCGCGAATTCGCCGGACGCGAAGACGCGAGCGGGCGCCGCGTGATGGGCTACACGCAGTGGGCTGCTTTCGCCGAGAAAACGGTGGCCCACCGCAACCTGGTCTGGCCTATCCCTGAGAATTGGACCGCCGAGCAGGCCGCTGCTTTCCCGGTGAATTTCTTCACTGCCTACTTCGCCTACTGGAAGGCCGGTTTGCTGGACTCGCCGAAAAACGACCAGCCCGCTTCCCGTGTTCTGATTCATGCGGTTGCAGGCGGAGTCGGCACCGCTGCCGTGCAAATCGGCAAGATTCTCGGCATCGAAATGTACGGGACTTCTTCCTCCGAAGACAAGCTGGCTCGCGTGCGCGAGCTCGGCCTGCAATATGGCATCAACTACAAGCAGCGCGATTATGCCGATGCGATCAAAGAGATGACGCACGGCGAGGGCGTCGATGCGGTGTTTGAAATGCTTGGCGGCGAGCACGTTGCAAAGAGCGTCAAATGCGTGCGCGACTTCGGACGCATCATCGTTTACGGCGCTGCTACCGGAGAAACGCCGAACCTCGATACTCGCGTGCTCTACGCAAAAGGCGCGAGCGTCCACGGGCTCTGGCTGTCGTATCTGAGCGCGAATCGCCCGCTGATGGAAGCCGCCTGGAAGCAGCTTTCCGAATGGCTCGCAGCCGGCAAGCTCCATCCCGTGATCGGCAAAGTCTTCCCGCTCGAAGAGGCGCGCGCCGCCTACACGCTCATGCAAGAGGGCAAGAATTACGGCAAGATTGTGCTGAAGATCGGTTAATCCACCTAATAGTATTGTCATCCCGAACGACGTGAGGGATCTGCATTTTGTGACGAACTGCAGATCCCTCACTTCGTTCGGGATGACAAACCATGACGTCGCACCTGTACGCTGCCGATCCGATTCATGCCACTCGCCCGCAGCGGTCGGCAGCCTGAGCTCCTGACAAAACATTCCCGCGCTGTTACTACAGCGAACGCGCACCAGGCTCTGCTAACGCGAGGTGCGTCCGCTCGTCCAATGAGCATGTTTGCAAGAAGCATGGTTCGCAAGGGGAAAAAAACCGGGAACTTATTGCGACCGGGATTCGTATCCTATAGCGAACCAACGTGGGGTGGAGGGAACTAATTTCGCTCCGCTTAAGAAGTTTGCAGGGTGACGGGACGGGCGCAGGCATGGTTTGGCGGCCCTGGCTGCGCACGGTCCGGTAAAAAGCACGAGCGTGAGGCCCGCGTCTTTTTGCGTCACCCTGACACGCGCATTGTGAGGACTTTGCGCGGAAAAGGCAAGCCCTCAGTCGAAGATCCTCGCACTATCACCAGCCGCCCCTGACGTCCCGGCCGAACCGGGCAGAAAGCGAAGGAGCAAATGAAATTGAACCAACTGGCAAAGACTGTGGTGCTCGGGCTGGCCGTGCTGCTCGCATCGAGTGCGTTCGCAAGCAACAAGGGTACGCTGCAGGTGCGGGAGCCGTTCGAAGTCAACGGCCAGCAACTTGCTCCCGGTGAGTATCAACTGCGCTGGGACGGCACGGGATCGAACGTTGAAGTGAGCTTCATGCAGGGCAAGAAAGAAATCGCGAAAGCATCGGCCAAGGTCGTCACGCTCGACAAAGCCTACGATTATGACTCCGCGGTGGTCGACCGCTCCAGCGGCAAGGCAGCGGTTTCCGAAGTACGCTTCGCCGGCAAGAAGTACGCTCTAGCCCTCGGCGCGACTGAGAAAGCCGAAATGAGCGGAAGTTCCGGTTCCACTAAGTAGCTTTGTAACTCCTGGAAGAGAAAGTATGCAGGGGAGCACCTCGGTGCCCCCTTTCTTTTGTGTTTAAGCAACCGGCGCGGTCTGACTTGCTTGCCTGCTTACTTCAGAGATCCTCAAGAATAAGGACTTACGGTTGTCAAAGAGCGCTGAAATGGGTTTGGGGCAGTTTTGAGGGCCGTCTTGGTGGACGGATCTCGAAACTGCCCCAATAATTAAGATGTCCATCGTCGTCCACGACGAGTCTTAAGTCAATGGATTTCGATCACCGGCAGCAGGGCTATGGGTTGTCAGTTTTCTCCAATTCAGCGTCAATGTGCACGCTGCTGCCTGCGCTCGACTTCAACTTCCGTTCCCAGTTCTTGAATCCGGTTTTCTTGACGACCACCGTATGATCGCCGTCTGCCACCTGAACGTCGGAAGGCGTATTGCCGACATAACTCCCGTCAACTTCGATGTCCGCCCCGGGCGGAGTCGAGTCGATCTGGAGTTTAGCGGACGCGGGGTTGATGCCCTGGTCATGATTACCGGAGCTCAAACTCTGTTGGGAGGAGGGGGGCGCCGCAGGCTGAAACTTTGCAATGTCGAGCTTCATGTCTCCGTTGACATAAGCCGTGAACTCCGCTCCTTTCGGCATGGTAATGTCCTTGCCGTGCATGAACAGGAAGAATGGCGCAGCGGGGAAGAACACGAGGCCAGTCGCCACAATGCCCGCTGTCATCGCGCCCGTATGGCCCCCACCCTTGCCCTCCTTCACGGCACGCAAGGCCGCTTTGTCGCCATTCAGTAATTTCACATAGTCGATGTTGATCTCAAGTTTTCCTCCGCGTGCCATTCTTCGCTTCGGTTGTGCTTCTGTAACCGTGCCGAAAGCCATGCCGCTCTTGGGAATCACCAGCGTTCCGTTCACGCTGACATCTTGCAGCACCTCAAAATCCACGGTATCTCCCACGTGGGCATCCGCAGAAGAAACAGTCCGACTAAATCGGAGTCTCACGGGAGTTGCCTCCTCCAGAACAAATCCCTTCGCGGAGGTGAAGTTCGAACCCTCCGCCGTCTGCTGTGGTGCTGCCGGTTGCGCGGTCTGCTGTTCAGGTGGGGCAGCGGTAGCCTGGGTGCCACCGGTCTGGCCCGCTGAGAAATAAGACAAGAGCAGCACAATGAAAAATAGAGGATAACTTTTCAGCATGAAATGTCTCCGATGTGACTCTACCATTGCCGGGGAACACAGGAGAAATGGTTATTATTTTGCGTGCGGAATCTGCTACCAACTGAGTACTGACAACTGAGAACCGAGGACCGTTTCTCAGTACTTCGGCATCTTGGGATCGATCCGATCCGCCCACGCTAAGATGCCGCCGGTCAGGTTATAGACCTTGGTAAATCCCGAGCGGCGCAGGAAGTTCACTGCCTTTGCGCTGCGTCCACCCATCTTGCAATGGGCCACGATCTCGCGGCTGGAGTCGAGTTCGCTTACGCGCTTGGGTAAGTCGCCCACCGGGATGAGATATCCCTTCAAGTTACAGATCTGGTATTCGTGGGGTTCGCGCACGTCGAGAATGAATACGTCGGCCTTGGCGTCAAACTTCTTCTTTAACTCTTCGACCGAGATGGCCGGAATGTCGTTACCCGCGGGTTCTTCCTGGCCACGGATGCCGCAGAACCGATCGTAGTCAATCAACTCGGTGATCGTGCGATGCGTACCGCAGACGGGACAATCGGGATTCTTGCGCAGCTTCAGTTCGCGGAACTTCATGCCGAGGGCATCGACCAGCAGCAAGCGTCCGGCAAGGGAATCGCCTTGGCCGAGAATCAGCTTGATGGTTTCAGTTGCCTGAATCACGCCGATCAGGCCGGGGAGAATGCCGAGCACTCCGCCTTCGGCGCAGGAAGGCACCAGGCCGGGCGGCGGCGGCTCAGGATAGAGGCAGCGATAGCACGGTCCCTCTTCGGTCGCGAAAACGCTGGCCTGGCCCTCAAAACGGAAAATGGAGCCGTAAACGTTGGGCTTGCCGGTGAGCACGCAGGCGTCGTTGACCAGGTAGCGGGTGGGGAAATTATCGGTGCCGTCGGCGACTATGTCGAACTCGCGAAACAAGTCGAGCGCGTTGGCGCTGGTCAGTTTCATGTCAAACGTGCGCAGGTTCAGGTAGGGATTGATGGCCTTCAGCTTGTCGGCGGCGGAATCGAGCTTCTTGCGGCCAACGTCGTCGGTCGAGTGAATGATCTGGCGCTGCAGGTTGGTGTAGTCGACGACGTCGAAGTCGACGATGCCGAGCGTGCCGACGCCCGCCGCCGTCAAATAAAGTGCCAGCGGCGAGCCGAGGCCGCCCGCTCCAATGCACATGACCTTCGCGGCCTTCAGCTTCTGCTGCCCTTCCATGCCCACTTCGGGCATGATGAGATGGCGCGAGTAGCGCAGGATTTCGTCGTTGCTGAGAACGGCTTCGGGTTTGGCTTCGGTCAGCGTGGCCATGGAAATCAGCAGCAACCTCCGGCAATTGACGGCACGATGGAAATGGTATCACCGTCGTTCAGCGTGGTGGCCTCTTTTTGCAGGTAGCGCATGTCTTCGTCGTTAACGTAGACGTTTACGAAGGCGCGCAGCTTGCCTTCCTCGGTATAGAGGTGGCGCTTGAGGTCGGGATGCTGGGAGACGAGAACAGCCAAGGCCTCGCCCACGGTTTTTGCCGGGACATCGACCGAGGCCTGTTTCCCCGAGTATTGACGAAGTGGAGACGGAATCTGGATCTGGGGCATGCACATAGAGATGCTATGGTACGGGCTGGGGATGCAAGTCTGAATGGCGCGGCGGGCGGGCCTGCCCGCTCAGCAACGAACGGAGTAGTCGATGGAAACTGACAAACGCAACCGTCCGCGGGGCTTTGTCCCGATTGGCATATTTTTTCTGTTCGGCGCAGCCATGGCTGCCTATGCCGCCGTGACCCTGCTCAAGCCCGGGACCGTGCTCGATGGGTTGTGGGTGTTGAACAAGACGGGCCACGCTCAGCTCGTGGCGCTCGGCAAAGGCGCCGGACTTGGTTTTATGGTGCTTTCGGCGTCGTTGTGCGCCGCCTCCATCGGTTGGTTCCGGCGCCGCCACTGGGGATGGATTCTGGGAACGACGATCATTGCGATTAACGCAGCGGGCGATCTCATCAACGGCGCGATGGGAGAGTGGCTGAAAGGAGCCGTCGGAGTGGGGATCGCGGGCCTGCTGCTGTTCTACATGATGAGGAGCGGAGTGCGAAACTACTTCCGGCGCGATTAGCCTCGTCACGGATGTCAGACGATTTCGATCTTTTCGTCGACGAATTTCTTGCTGGCCTCGCCAGTCCCTACAAGCTCGAACGAATTCGTAATCGTCGCCTTGCCTTTTTCCACGCTGGTGATCAGGTAGGAACAGCCGAACCAGTGGGCTTCGGCGAGGTCGGTGGCGGACCACTGCGCGGGGTGGTCGGGATGGGAGTGATAGAAGCCGACGATCTCCTCGCCGTGCTCGCGGCCCTCACGCTGGATGCGGATGAGGTCCTTGGGGTCGATGTGGTAGCGATTATGGGGTGAATCCGCGCGCGTGTTGCCGCAGCGGGCGATGCGCGAGACAGTCTTTGATCCGGCCCCGGCGCCGCCGTCGTCGAAGCGCCCGAGCAGTACGCCGCAGCACTCATGGGGATAGGTTTCCTCTCCGTGTTGACGAAGGGAGGCGTAGGCGGATTGGGAGAGCCGAATCATTGAGGCATTGAGCGATTGAATCATTGAAAATCAATACCTCAATGATTCAATCGCTCAATGACTCAATCTAGTTCATGCCAGAATCTCTCGCTCAGATATTTTTCACCCGAGTCGCAGAGGATGGTCACGATGGTGGCGCTCTGATTGATTTTCAGGCGTTCGGCGACCTGCAGGCTACCCACCAGGGCCGCGGCGGCGGAGACTCCGACCAGCAGGCCTTGTTCTCTCGCCAGGCGACGGGCCATGGCGTGCGCATCTTCGGTTGTGATCTCCAGATTCTGGTCGGCGAGCGACGGATCATAAATGCGCGGCACGATGGCCGAGGGCAAGTGTTTCGCGCCTTCGATGCCGTGGAAGGCGGAGTCGGGTTGCAGTGAGATGCAGCGGATCTTCGGATTTAACTCTTTCAAACGGCGTGTGGCTCCGACAAAGGTTCCGGTGGTGCCGAGCATGGCGACGAAATGCGTAATACGTCCTTCAGTTTGTTGCCAGATTTCGTTGGCAGTGGTTTCGTAGTGAGCGCGCCAGTTGGCGTCGTTCGAATACTGATCGGCATAAAAATACAGTTCGGGATGGCGCTCGGCCAACTGGCGTGCGATCTTGATGGCGCCGTCGGAGCCTTCGGCGGGATCGGTATAGATGATATTTGCCCCGTATGCCTGTAGAATGCGTTTTCGCTCGGGAGAAACATTCTCGGGCACCGAGAGGGTGACGGGGAATCCGAGAGCGGCTCCGAGCATGGCGTAGGCGATGCCGGTGTTGCCGCTGGTGGAATCGAGCAGAATCTTCCCGGGAGCGAGTTTGCCGGTGCGGCGCGCTTCGGAGACGATGCGGGCGGCGGCGCGATCTTTGACGGATCCGCCAGGGTTATGCCATTCGGCCTTGCCCCAAAGTTTGACGCTGGGAAGATCGCTGGTAAGCGCGTCAAGCGGCAACAGGGGCGTGTTGCCGATTTGAGCGAGCACAGCCTCTCCGGGCAGGCCAGACGCGGCTTTAGCCCGGGAAGACGATGGCGAAGGCGCGGAGCCGGAAGCGGCCGGTGTCATGGAATGCCGATTGCCCTTATGACTAGAGTAATGTGCCCGCAATCCTAAAAAGGTATATCTATACTAGCGTTGTTAAATTCTACCGTGGTTAGATTCGTCGTGGACACTTTTGGTTCCATCGAATCGGTGAAAGCCGCATCTAACCTGATGCAACGAGAATTGAGTTTATAAATGGCAGCGAAAGTCGAACAACGAACCTACGAAGAAGCAGTCAACTGGCTGCGCGAGCATGGTTTTGACCTGATTGAGGCTCCGGGCACGCAAAACCGCGTGTTCCTCAAGAAATACAACTGCTCGGCGGCGATCCAGAAGACGGACGACGGCGGCGTGAAGATTTTCGCCTATCCGGGATACATGATTGGCAGCGAGATTTCGAAGCTGGTCAATCGCGGCTACCAGCAGTTTCTGAAGACGACCAAGACCGAAGTGCCGGCGACGGCCGACCACCTGAAGGCGCTGCAACAGTTCTCCGAAGAAATGAAAGAAGCGCTGGCCCTGCCCAGCCTCTACAACGAGTCGCTTGGAACGGTGAGCGAGTCGTACCAGTACGATCGCATCAAGGATCGCGATCAGCCAGTAGTGGAGCGTCCGAAGCGGCCCTGGGAGACGGTGAAGGTGAAGGCGGCCGTGGCGGGGAAAAAGGTCCGGGCGTAGGGCGGTCAGCTTTCAACTCTCAGCCGTCAGCTCTTCGCTCCGGCAACTACCTTTCGTTTTTCCCCATTGCGTCGATTCCTTCTCTTCCTCCCACTTTTCTCTCCGCTACAACAAATCTAAAACAGTATGATGCTCGGGGATGCTTAGGGAGGCCTCATGCGCGCACTTGGTTTGCTGGTGGGGGTGATGGCTGTGCTGGCGGTTCTTGGTCTTGGGCAGGATGCGGGCGATGCCGGACGCGTCGCGATTCGAAAAGTGTTGGAGGAGCAACAGGCGGCGTGGAACCGGCAGGATCTGGAGACCTTTATGGCGGGGTACTGGAATTCGCCTGAGCTGACGTTTTTTTCGGGAGGGCGTGAGTCGAAGGGCTGGCAGGCGGCACTCGATCGCTATAAGAAGAACTATCAGGGCGCGGGGCACGAGATGGGGAAGCTGGAATTCGCAAACCTGCGGATCGAGATGCTGGGGCCGGACTCGGCGTTTGTGCGCGGCGAGTTTCATCTGACCATGTCAGATGGAAAGACGCCGCACGGGTTGTTCACGCTGGTCTTCCGCAAGTTTCCCGAGGGATGGAAGATCGTGCACGATCACTCGGCAGAATAAGGCCAGGTTTCAAGGTTTCAGAGTTTCAAAGTTTCAAGGTCTGAACCGCACGGGCATTGGCGGCACTTTGAAACCTTGAAACTCTGATACCTGGTTCTAATGCTGCCACTGCGCCAGAATCGCTCCCATGGCCAGATAGCAGACCAATTGGTATCCGGTGTTGATCAGGTAGAGCTTGGCAGGCTGCTTGCCAAACAGGGCGCCGGTCAGTTGGACGGTGGTTACGAATCCCAGCCAGACCGCGAAGCCGACCTTCATTCCATAGGGAATACTGATGATGCTGGTGACGGCAATGATCTTGGCGAGCACCACCGCCGACACCAGGCTGGCGACGAACGCCAGGCCGTACATTTTGGCTGCGCCTTTTTGCATCTCGGCGATCTTCGCCTTGTCATTGGGATCGAATCCCATCAGGCGCATCCAGGGATTCGCGAAGAGGATGGGGGAATACCAGAGGAATCCGATCACCATGGCCGCAATCGCGGATACCAGCACTGCCCAGGGATTGATTCCAACAAATGAGTGAGCTCCGATCATGGTGTCGCCCTCCTGTGGGAAAACAGGTTTCAAGGTTTCAGAGTTTCAAGGTTTCAGTGTCCTGCCGCACAGAACGGATATACGCCACTCGTTGAAACCTTGCAACTTTGAAACCTTGCTTCACCGTCCTCTATCCATGGCGTCGTTCGCCAACCGGTCGGCAATCTGGTTGTGCTCGCGGAGCGCGTGCCTGATTTCGAAATGCTCCAGCCGGCGCGCCAGTTGCTGGGCCTCGTCGTACAGCTTGCGCAGCTCGGGATGCCGTACTTTGTAGATGCCTTTCATCTGGCGGACCATCAGTTCGGAGTCGCTGATCACCTTGAGCGCTTTGATCTGGTGTTCGGCAGCGTAGCGCAGCGCGGCGAGGAGTCCCTGATACTCAGCGTAGTTGTTGGTGCGGTGTCCAAGGTATTCGCTAAGCTCGGCGACGGGGTGCCCGGAGGCATCGTTGATGGCGACGCCATAACCGGCGGGCCCGGGATTGCCGCGAGCTCCGCCATCGACGTGGGCAGTGTGAGCGGCGGGCGCGGATTTCGGCGCGGAGAAAAGATTGCGGGAGGACGAGCGCGGAGGCATGGATCGAGTTTACAACGGGGGCGGGCTTGCCGAAGCCAGCCCTGCGTTGCGCGTTCTCGAAGAAACTCCAGCAGGCGGGCACATCAGCGCCCGCCTGACCAAGTAACGCAGTTGATCTAGTGGTGGTCGTGGTCGCCGTGGCTGTGGCGCCAGTTCCAGTATTCCTTCTGCTCTTCGGGGCGCAGCTTGCGAAAATCGCGACCAGGATCACGATGGTATTCGCGGGCCCACTGTTGGTAATAGACCACTTCGTCGTGATTCCAGACGTGGTAGTCGTTGTAGTAGGGGTCATGGACCCGGTAGTAATGATGTTCGGCGCAAGCTGTGCCCAACGCGCAAGACGCCAAGGCGGCGGCCAGAAAAAGCGAACTGACAAAACGAGATTTGTTGTTCATCTGCTCCTCCGTGCCGATTCCTTGTTGTTGATGCTGAAAATAGAATCGACAGTGTGTGTAGGAAAAAGCCCCATGCACATAAACCCGGGAAAACCAGAAAAGTTTCAGCGCCTGAGGGCGCTTTCATAACGTGGCAGCTAGGGCATCGCTAAAGCGATGCCCTGATACGAGTCCAGGCCCAAGACCCTGAAGGACCTTAAGGACAAAGCGCTCTGTTGCTATCTTCCTGCGGCGAGCCTGGTGGCCAAGCGCTGCGGGAGATTAGCGGCCAGAATTTTCTCCTGCGCCACGCGCAGGTTGTAAGGCACGCGATAAAAATTCACGATCCAGGCATCGGAATCGAATAGAGCAAAGGCGGCACGCCAGTCGCCGTCGCGAGGTTGTCCTACGGAGCCAGGGTTAATGAGATAGCGGCGATCTTTGCGGAGCGGCCAGTCGGACGACTCGGGCTGACCCGCGGTGCGATACCCCGGACGATAGGCTTCGCTGATTTCACCCGAAAGCACGAATCCGCCCTGGAGGTGAGTGTGTCCGAAGAACGTGATGGGGACGGGATCGGTGATGAGCGGTTCGATGGCGTCGCGAACGCTGACCATGTATTCATCTTCGTCGAGCGAGGAACCGTGGACGAACTGGATGCCGGGCAGTTCGTCGAGTTTGATGGGGCCCTGCGGGAGCGAGCGGAGCCAAGCGAGATTTTCGGGGGTGAGCTGGTCGCGGGTCCAGAGAGTGGCGAGTCCGGCTACGGGATTGAAATCGTCGAGGGTCATCAGGCCGCTGACGGCTTTGTCATGATTGCCGCGCACGAAAACGTGTCCGATGGCTTGCGAGCGGGCAATGACTTCGTTGGGATTGCCGCCGTAGCCGACGGTATCGCCTAGATTTATGACGAGGTCGTGCGTGGGAGCGGCGGACAGACAGGCATCCAGCGCTTCGAGGTTGCTGTGAATGTCGCTAAGAAGAAGGATACGCACGGCAAAGGGAGGATTATAGCTTTTCTGGCGAGGAAACGCCGAGGCGGGAGGTCAGTGGATTCAAGACTGGGCATCGAGCCCAGTGTTTTGGTCCGACCTCGACCAGTGGAGGGAGTCCGTCGGCACAAGCGGTGACGCGGCGCGGACAGCGGGGTTCGAAGGGGCATCCGGGAGGAAGTTGGGCAATGGCCGGGACGGCGCCTTCAATGGTCGCGAGGGGAAGAGCGCGGTCGGTAGCGAGAGTCGGAATGGCGCGCAGCAGGCCTTGCGTGTAGGGGTGTGCTGGCGCGTGGAAAATGTCGGTCTTGGCGCCGAGTTCAACCATGTTTCCGGCGTACATCACGGCGACGCGATCGGCGACGTGCGAGACCACGGCGAGATCGTGCGAAATGAAGAGCATCGCCAATCCGAATTTGTGGCGCAGGTCGTTGAGCAGGTCGAGAATCTGCTGCTGGATGGTGACATCCAGCGCGGTGGTGGGCTCGTCGGCGATGAGCAGTTGCGGACGATTGACGATGGCCATGGCGATCATGACGCGCTGGCGCATGCCTCCGGAGAGCTGGTGCGGATAACTGCGGGCGCGCTCGTCAGGGTCGGCGATGGCGACATCGCGCATGCCTTCGACCGCTTGCCGCCATGCTTCGGATTTCGAGACGCGGTGGTGAGCGAGAACGGCTTCGGCAATCTGGTCGCCGACGCGCATCACCGGATTAAGGGCGGTCATCGGTTCCTGAAAAATCATGGCCATGCGCGAGCCGCGAAGCTGGCGCAGTTGATCGGCGGGCAGACTGGCAAGATGCATGGGCCCGCCGCCGTTTTTCGGAGAGCGGTTCTGGAAAGTGATTTCGCCTTTGACGATGGCGGTGGGCGGGAGCAATCCCATGATCGCAAGCGAAGTGATGGATTTTCCGGAGCCGGACTCGCCGACCAGGCCAAGCACTTCGCCAGGGGCGATGGAAAATGAGAGGCGGCGCACGGCGACCATGGGGCCACCGTTCACTTGGGCGGCGGGCAGAGCCGCCGCCTGCCCTCGCGCTCCGAGCGATTGCGGGAACTCAATGGTCAGGTCGCGAACGTCGAGCAGCGGGTTCACCAAGGGTATGGTATCAGCGGGAGACACCCGTGGAACGCCGGGCGTGGTCCTAGAAAGCGCCGCCGCCACCGCCGCCGAAGCCGCCTCCCGAGAAACCGCCGCCAGAGAATCCTCCTCCGCCGAAGCCGGAGCCGCTGGAACTGGATCTGGGGGCGGAAGTGAAGACCTGCTGCATGTCCGAGGCCATGCTGTGCATCGAACTGGAAAAGAAAAGCGGGCTGAAGCCGGTGTAGCCGTTGGGCGAAACGTACCAACTCGGCGGATCTTTCACGATGCCGTCAAACGTTTGTGCCCAGTGGTGCTCGACGCCCAGCGCCATGGCGAAGGGAAGAAATCTTTCGAAGGTGTCGGGCGACAGGGTCTTGATGCGGTCGGCGTCGACGCGGTTCATGAACTCCTGAAAGCCGAGGACCTCGATCCTGGTGCGCGCACCGGAGACGGTCTTCGCCGTCATCTGGCGGGCAAAGAGCCACCAGATCAGCGCGGAAACGAGCACGCTTCCGATCACCAGTGGAACGGAATACAACAGGTTGATCCAGCCCATAACTTGCACGCCTACTACGAGAAGGCCGATGACGACCGCGGCGACGATGCTGTAGGCATTGGCCGATTCTGGGTCGAGCGTGTAGATGCCTTTGCTCTTCAGCGCCGACATGATGTCCTCACGCACAACAGGGATCACGGTGTAGAAGCGATTCTTCAGGCTGGAGAGGCGCGTCTCGGGGCCGCCGAGAAAAATGTTTTCCAGCATCACGCGTTCGTGGGGCGTAAGGTCGGGGCCCCACTGTTCGCGTGGCTTCACCAAGTGGAACATGTAATCTTTGTGGTGAAAGACGAGGAAGGTGTCGACTTTTTCTTCGATCTTGATGTAGCCGCGCACGGCCAGATCGACGACGGTGCAGGTCATGTCGCGGGGGTGGATGGTATCGTCGAGCAAGGTTCCTGCCTCAGCGGGAGACAAGCCTTTGGGCGGCTCGTACTGCGGGGCCACGGAGATTCCGGGATCGGGGTCGCGTCCCACGTAATACCACAGGGCACACATCACGACCGCGGTCAAAAGAGGCAGAAACAGGATGGGATTGCTGTAGAGGAACCAGTCTAATTTGGTCAGGGAACTTGGAACTTGCAGCACCCCCTGCGGAATATAGACGTCAATGGTGATGCCGCTGCGCATGGAGAGCGGCGCGGGTGGTTTCGAAAGTGGCGTCAGCGCCTTTGACTTCGGCGGTTGCTCCGCTTTCCTTCGAGCCGTAGGCGCCGGTGAAGACCTGAGCCCGCAGTCCTCCGGCGGCGTTGTCGGGCAGGGTCACGAAGGCCGAGGCATGGTCGATGGGAACCGGCCAATCGTTACCGGTCACGTTCCAGTAAAACTCGGCATAACCATCATTATTGTTATCGAAGAAACGGACACCGTTGCGAACCAGGTAATCGATGTTGACGACGCGCGTGGTGTCGACCGCGCCGGGAATGTAGATCTTGAGATCGCGATCGGCTCCGGACTTGCTCGAATCGTACTTCAGCTTGTTTCCGTTTTCGTCGGTGACGTTCAGGACATCGAGAAACAGCGTGTAGTTGGTGCCGTGCGGTCCGGGATACTCGACTGGAATGGTGCGGTGAATACCGTGCCAAGCGCCGGTGAAAGCCACGGTAATTCTTTCGCTGACCAAGGCGGTGCTGTCGGCGCCGATGGAGATAGTGTCTTTGAAATCGGTAACGCGCCAGCTGCCGGCCTGGGCGGAAGAGGTGGCTGCGAGGGCGAACAGCAAGAACGGGATGACGAGCAGTCGGCGATTCGTATGAACTCCTTGGAACATTCCTGGAATTTCGCCCTGTTGGCGCAACCGGCAGCGGCCGAGCTTTGCTCGGCTTGGGCGGGGCCGAGCCCCGTCCCCACACGAACACGACCTTTAGAACTTCACCGCTACCGGTTCGCGATCGGCGGCCGCGGTTTCGAAGAACTGCTTCTGCTGGAAGCCGAACGTCCCGGCCAGAATGTTGGTCGGGAAAGATTGAATCTTGGTGTTCAGGTCGCGCACCACGGCGTTGTAGTAGCGGCGGGCGTTCTGAATTGCGTCTTCGATCTCGTTGAGAGAATTCTGCAGCTGGGTGAATTCCTGTCGAGGCCTGGAGCTGCGGATAGTTTTCGGCCACCGCAAACAGACTCTTGAGCGCGCCGGTCAGCTGATTCTCAGCGGCAGCCTTGTCGGCCGGGCCGGTGGCCTGCATGGCCATGGAGCGGAATTTCGCGATGTTCTCGAACGTACCCTTTTCGTGGGCGGCATAACCCTTCACGGTTTCGACGAGATTCGGAATCAGATCGTGGCGGCGTTTGAGCTGAACATCGATGTCGGACCAGGCGGACTCGGAGCGCACGCGCAACTGCACCAGGCTGTTGTACATCCCGATCAGGAAGACACCTAAGAGAACTATGACTGCCAGAAAGATCCATGCCATGCGGATTCTCCTCGATGGGTATTCAAGGGGACGTTAGCACAGCGGTGTGCGGCGAGCAATGCAGTAGTTGATTCGTGGCCGTGTCCTAAATCATCGACCACAAAGGACACGAAGGTACACGAAGGCGCGAATCCCCAAAACCTTCTTTTGCTTACTGACGGGGGGCGTAGTATCCACGCCGGGCGCGGACTTGCAGGTCTTTTTTCACAGCGGTGATCTGGATGGAGCGGTAGCGCCCGTCGGCGTCGAAGTCGGTGGGCTTGTAGGAAACGGCGTACTGGCTGCGCAGTTCGTCTTCAATGGCGGCGAACGAGTGCGTGATGTCCTTCATCTTGTAGGGGAAAAAGGCGCGACCGCCGGTGGCGGATGCGAGGTCTTCGAGAACTTTGTCGCCACGCAAGATCAAGCCGCTGTCATCCGTGGAGATGGCATAGATGAGAACCTCGGCACGCTCGGCCATTTCAATAGCCTGGGCGCGCGTGTATTCGCTTTGATTGTCTTCGCCGTCGCTGAGAATGACGATGGCCTTGCGTATAGGATGGTCGGAATGTTCGCGCAGCAGCTTTTCCTTGCACGCCTTGTAAATTGCATCGTAGAGCGCGGTACCGCCGCCATCCCTGAGGCGCTGCACACCGGCGGCGAGTAAAGGTACCTGGTCGGTGAAATCCTGGGTAAGATGGCTCTCTTTGTTGAAGCCCACGACGAAGGCGTGGTCATAGCCGGGACGGATGATGTGCTGCAGGAATCCGGTGGCGGCTTCTTTTTCAAATGCAAAGCGCCCCTGCACGGAGCCGCTCACGTCCACGAGCAAGCCCAACTCGATGGGCAGATCGGTTTCACGGCGGAAGTTGAGAATGGACTGCACCGGCTTGTGGTCGTCGAAAATGGAGAAATCGCTCTGATTCAAATTACGGACGAATTTTCCGTGACGATCGGTGGCGATGAACAGCACGTTGACTTCATCGACGCGCTTCTTGATGGTGAGGATGGGTTCGTCCGCTTCATTGATCGTGTCGGTTCCAGAGACCGCAACCGCGGAAGCGGTGAAGACGTAGGGGCTCGTTTGGGCGCATCCGGCAACAGACAGACCAAGAACTACGGCGACCCCGAAGATCAGTGCGAACCCGCCCGGCGCCAACCCGAATTTACTGCTCTTCGTCATTCTTTCGCCTTGTCCGTGAATCGTCGTTTGGACGCCCGCGAATATCGGAGCGTCTAACCATTCGATGCACGCCGGGGGCCGAAAACTGAGAAACCTCGTTCGATTACTGTAGGACGTAATCAGGTGCAAGTCCAAGTTACAAAAGGAGTACGCATAGGGTGTGTCCTTTAACCTCAAGCCGGGCAACAAGTTGGGAAAAAATCTCAGGACATTTTTTCATGATCGCACGAGTTCCGTGCAAAAATTTCTGAATGCCAGGATCGCGTTCCGACCTATACTCTGGCACGTGGCCGCGGCATCAGCAGGAAACAGTATTTGCCCAGGAGTTCCCTTATGCACTTTGAACAGTTCTACCTGACCTGTCTGGCGCATGCCTCGTACCTGATCGGATCGGAGGGCGGGGCGGCGGTAGTGGATCCGCAGCGCGATGTGGACATTTATCTGAAGGCAGCCAGCGAACAGAATCTTAAGATCCGGCACATCTTCGAAACGCATCTGCACGCCGACTTTGTTTCAGGACACAAAGAACTGGCGGCGCGCACAGGAGCGAAGATCCACATCGGAGCGCAGGCCCACGCCGAGTTCTCGCATGTGCCGCTGACCGACGGCTTGGAAGTGAAGATGGGAGCGGTGCGGATTCGTGCACTGGAGACGCCGGGCCACACGCCCGAAAGCGTCTGCCTGGTGATTACGGACGATAAAGCATCATCCCAGCCGTGCGCGGTTCTAACCGGCGACACCTTGTTTATTGGCGATGTGGGACGCCCCGACCTTTCGCCCACCCATACGCCGCGGGAACTGGCGGGATTGCTCTACGACAGCCTGCACCAGAAGCTGCTGGCGCTCCCGGATGCGGTGAAGGTGTATCCCGCGCACGGTGCAGGTTCGCTGTGCGGACGCGCCATGCGGGCGGAGCGGTCTTCTACGATTGGGACGGAGCGGCTGACGAACTATGCGCTGCAGATCGCGAGCCGGGAAGAATTCATCGCGCAGTTGACCTCGAACCTTCCGGCTCGTCCCGACTATTTTCTTGAGGATGCCGAGATCAATCGGTCGGGTGCGGCGGCGTTGACGGAATTGCCGCCGCTTCCGGGGCTTTCTCCGGCCGAAGTGGAGGCGCTGTTACGACAGAATGCCAACGTGCTGGATGTGCGCCCGGGCGACGTGTTCGCGGTAGGGCATGTGCCGGGGTCGATCAACATTGCGCTCGCGGGACAATTCGCGTCATGGGCAGGCGGCATTCTGGGAATCCACTCCAACCCGGTTCTGATCGGCGATAGCGACGCACAGATTGAAGAAGCAAGGATGCGGTTGGCGCGTGTGGGCATCGAAGAGTTGCGCGGGTATCTGGCCGGAGGTGTGGCGGCGTGGCAGAAGGCTGGCCTGCCGATGCTGAAGACGGCGCAGATTTCCGTCCAGGAACTGAACCAGAAACTGAGCGAGGGAAGTTGGCGCGCGCGGGACATCCTCGACGTGCGCCGCGAAGGCGAGTGGCAAGCCGGTCACATCGCCGACGTGCAATGGCGGGCGCTCGACACTTTTCCGCACGGATTACCAGCAATAGATAAGGCCCGTCCGATCGCGGTTCACTGCAAGGGCGGATATCGCAGTATGATTGCTTGCGGTTTGCTGGAGCGCGCCGGCTATCGCAACGTGATCAACGTGGCGGGAGGTTTCGACGCGTGGCATGCCGCCAAACTTCCAGAAGTTGCGGAGCAACTGGCCAAGACATGATGCGACTCATCCTCAGAATCAGCGGATTCGTGGTCTTCATAGCACTTCTCTCATGGCCCAATGCAGCGCCAGCCCAGGTTTCGGCCGCCGGGATTGACAGCTTGTTCTCGAAATTCGCTAGCACGCGCGATCCCGGTTGCGCGGTGCTCGTGATCAAAGACGGCCAGCCGGAGTTCCGCAAAGGATATGGCGTGACCGATCTGCGAACGTTGCAGAAGATCGGCCCGGAAACGAACTTCCGGCTGGCGTCACTCACCAAGCAATTCACTGCTATGGCAGTGATGCTGCTGGTTCACGATGGCAAACTGCATTACGACGATCGTCTCACCGACGTGTTTCCAGATTTTCCTGCTTATGGGAAAGCAATTACCATCCGCCAGATGCTGAATCACACCTCTGGTCTGATCGCCTACGAAGACATCTTGGAGAAACAGTATGCGGGCATTTCCGATGACAAAATCCCGCAGATCAGCGACACCGGTGTTCTGGAACTGCTGAAGCGGCAGACCGCCACGAAGTTCGCGCCCGGCACACGCTGGGAATACAGCAATTCGGGTTATGTGCTGCTGGGGATGGTGGTGGAGAGACGATCAGGAATGAGGTTTGGGGACTTTCTGCGCCAGCGGATTTTCACGCCGCTTGGCATGTCGGGCACGCTCGCATACGAGAAAGGGCGGAACGAGGTCGCGCATCGCGCCTACGGACACACCAAAACGGCGGGGGGATGGAGTGAGACGGATCAGAGTTCGACTTCGGCTACCTTGGGCGACGGCGGAGTTTATACGTCGCTCGACGACCTGGAAAAGTGGGATCGGGCGCTGACTGCTCACACCTTGCTCACCGCGAAGGAAATGGAGCCGGCATTGACTCCGCCGAGCGCGGCCAACGATGCTCTTCTACAGCAGTTAGACGGCAGCGTTGCTCCCCTCTACGGCTTCGGATGGTTCCTGAATCCATACCGCGGGCATCGCCGCTACGCTCATTATGGCGAGACCGTGGGATTTCGGACCGCCATTCAGCGCTTTCCCGACGACCGCCTCACCGTGATCGTTCTGTCGAATCGCGCCGAGGTCGACGCGCCCGCCCTGGCCGAAAGCGTGGCTGATTTGTACTTGCTGAAACGCTAGCCGAAAACTTAAATCCAAGCGGACAACACACTTCAGTTACCTGTCGTAGCCCTGTCCTTTCGTGCCATCCTCTTCTTGCCGTCAAAGGCCCATCGACCGCGACCGCAGGGCCGACTCCTACTGTGGTGCGGAACTCAAGTGAGGTTTATTCATGTTGCAGTCCCCGGAACCGAAGTACTCTCCAAACGCAGTCCCGCCGCCAAACACCTACACCCCGGTAAAGCCGGCCACCTCACCCATGGATCAGGCGAACATCGGACGCACGCTGGTCATCAAGGGTGATGTGACGGGCGCGGAATCGCTGTTCATTGATGGGCGCGTCGAGGGCACCATCAGCTTTCCCGACAATCGCGTTACCATCGGCCGCAACGGAAACGTCGCGGCAAACATTACCGCCAAAGAAGTCGTAATCATGGGCAAGGTGCAGGGCAACGTCGAGGCGTCAGATCGGCTGGACATCCGCAGCGAAGGCGTGCTCGCGGGCGACGTGATCACCCATCGCATCAGCGTCGAAGAAGGCGCCATCCTCAAGGGCGGCGTCGAAGTGCGCAACCCCGAAAAGAAAGAACAGAAGACGCAGGCGCATGCCCAGAATAAGCCGGAGCCACCCAAAGCGATGGCCGCCACCGCGGGCAACGCATAATTTAACGAAGTCTGAATTCGAAGTCGGAATTCAAAGAATGACGATGGAGGGACGGGCATTGTGCCCGTCCAGCCGGGAGAAGACGCCCGGCGCTCCATCGGTTCTTTTTTTGGGTTCTTTTCCTGGTGCTGATTACTTCTTCGGCTTGAAGTCGAGGGATGCCGAGTTCATGCAATAGCGCAGCCCGGTCGGACCAGGACCATCCGGAAACACATGCCCCAAATGCGCATCGCAGCGGGCACACCGTGCCTCGATGCGAGTCATGCCATAGCTGTTGTCGGTCAGTTCTTTGATGTTCTGGCGGTCGGCGGCGGCATAAAAGCTTGGCCATCCGGTTCCAGAATCAAACTTTGTTTCCGAGCCAAACAGCAGAGCGCCGCAGCAGACGCAATGGTACGTGCCATCGTCGTGCTTGTTCCAGTACTGGCCGGTGAAAGCGCGCTCGGTGCCACAGGCGCGGGCTACCTGATACTGCTCAGGAGTGAGTTGCTGCCGCCACTCAGCTTCGGTCTTCGAGATCTTGTCGGTGAGTTTTTCGCTCATGTCAATTCTCCAGGAATAAGATGCGTAACGGGCGCTAAAGTTGCAAGCTGGCGCCCGTGGTGTAGGTGCGGTTTGCCCAGGACTGATTCGTATCAGGACATGCCTTCAGGCATGCCAAGGCTGGCGTTTGGAAATGCGCCTTCAGGCGCTGCGTTCGGAGAGCGGAGTTCTGCGCCGCGGGCTAGTGCGACAGGGGCTGATTGGAGCCAAGCAGCAGGCCGATGCCGGCGCGTTTGCGCAACTCTGAGAGAAGTGCGGTGGCGGCATTCAGGTAGGTGCGATTGGGATCGGAAGTGTCGGCCCAGACCGCCTCATAGACGATCTTGGCCGCTTCTTTCGCGTCCATGTGCAGAGCGGCTTCCAGGCGGTCGGCCTGCTGACGCACCTCGCCGTAGCAACTGTGGCAAACCGCGGCCGGTTCGGTGGCTCCGCTGTGCTGGTGCTGGAGAACGCAGCGGAACGTGGCTGCGGCGTTGACTTGGGCGTGCAAAGCGAAGGCCTGCGACTTGAGCTCTTTTAGAAAGCGTTCGCGGTCGTCGTCGATTGGCGCGCCAGTCGTGAGCTTCGACGCCGGTTCCGGCGGGACTGAAGCCGCGGAATGCGCCACCGGCACGCTCGGCGAGACACGATCCGGCGACTTGCAGATCGGACAGACGTGCATGTCGGCGGGATAGTAGGCGTGGCAGCGCGAACAGGGCAGGCCATAGCCGATGGCTTTCTTCTCTGGCGCCGAGGCGGCTTCAGGAGCGGATCCCGGCGGCATGCGCCGTTCTGCAGTCGAGAGCGCAGCAGGGTTCGCCGACTTCTCTTGCGCTTGCCTGGCAGCCGTGTTTTCCATAGGAATCGCCCCGGCGGCGCCACCAGCGCCGCGATTTTCTCCCCACATTCTAAGTTTGTTGATAGCCGGAGGCGATGCACGTCAGTGCATAGAAAAAGGTAATGTCCAATTGGAAATCTCGCAGCGTGTTACCTGGCAGGTTACTTCGACGTTGTGATCAGGCGGACGACCTCCTGCATGCGGGCCCGGTAAAGGTTCTGGCTGGGATCCATTCGGGAGGCGATTTCCAGTTCTCCCAGAGCCTCCTCATAGTGGTTGAGAGCCACCAGGCAGGCGGCGAGCGAATAGTGATTCTGGGCGCTGGGTTCGAGGCGGAGAGCTTCGCGAAATTCTTTTTCAGCCTCAGCCAGCTGTTGAGTATTCACAAGCGCGGTGCCGAGATAGTGGTGGGCGAGGCTGGATTCCGGGTTGAGCGTAACCGCTTTGCGCAGCGCATCTACGGCTTCCTGGTCTTTTCCAGAAAGAAGGAGGGCCTGCCCCAGGACACGGTGTTCGGCCGCTCCAGCGGGATTGGCGGCAATGGCGGCCTGCAACTCGCGAATGGCGGAGGGGTAGTCGCGCTTGGACATGTAGGCGCGAGCCAGGCAATTATGGCCGCCTTCCCACTCTGGATTCTGACGGTAGAGGTCGTTGAATTCCGCGATGGCGCTATCGAAGTCTTCCTTGTCGCAAAGCGTATTTCCCAGATTGCTGCGGACGCTGGCTTCTTCCGGGTTGAGGCGCTTGGCCAAGCGGTATTCCGCGATCGATTCATCCAGCTTGCCTTGATCGTGCAGCACGACTCCCAGATTGCTGTGAGCTTCCCAGAAGTCGGGGCGCAGGCTGAGGGCGTGGCGATAGGCGATGGCGGCGCGGCGCAGATCTCCCTTATCGCGCTGTGTGATACCCATATCGAAGTAGACGTCCGCGTCTGCGAGAGAGCCGGCGGGCTCGTGTCCGAGCGCCTCGTCGAACGCATGCAGAGCGGCGTCGTAATGACCCTGGGCGTAGAGAGCGAGTCCAAGATAGCGATAAGCCTCGGCGTTGGCGGGATCCATGCTGAGCGCGGTGCGGGCTTCTGCGAGGGCGGCGTCGGGATCATCCGTCCGATAAAACAGGTAAGAAAGCTGGCCGTGCGTTTCGGGGAAACCGGGCAGGAGGCGCGAGGATTCTGTAAACGCGTCGAGCGCCTCGTCGAACCTGTCTTGCCGGCGCAGGATGGTTCCGAGGACAAAGTTCAACAGGCCATTGTCCGCATCACTGCCAGCATCATCGTGAAGCAGGGTGAGGACCTTGTTTTCGGCAGCGTCGAAGTTCTTGTCGTGAACCAGAGCGGCAACTTGCGCGGCCGGACTGAAGCAGACACAGGAACTGTCGGCGGCTGGCTTTCGGTCCGAACGCCGGCCTACGAGGCTCTGAATCAATCCTGAGTCGGCCCCTGCCTTTTGCAGGGCGCGGGTACATTGCGATGTGGACTGGCACGCGAGCATCCGGGTTGGGCTCGGCGTTTGGACGTTCTGTGTTTGGATCAGGCGCTCGACCCGAGCGTTCGAAATGCCCCCCGCCAGCCAGAGGAAAACGGTGTCGGAAACGGGTGAGGTGGGGGCTTGTTCAGCATGCAAGGAGGTTGCCGCCAGCAGAAGCAAAAGCCATCTCAGGACACAGCGTTTCACGAAGCCCTCCGGCGTTCTTCGTTCGCAGCGGTTTGATGCGCGAAAATAGCTCTGCCGAAAAGATAGTCCGGTTGCGGTAACGCCGATAGGTCACCGAAGTAATTCTTTGGGACATGCACCGCCGGCAATCAGGGAGACTGCCGGGTTCAGTTGCTGTACACTACATAGTGGTTGTGCTGTCCGCTGTTGCCGGGCGGCATGTCCGTTCGGAGGTTTTATGTTTGAAGGTCTGTTTCAACCCATGCACCTGCTGGTGATCTTCTTCATCGCCCTGCTGGTGTTTGGTCCCAAGAAATTGCCGGAGTTGGGCAAGGGGCTGGGCGAGGGCATTCGGGCACTGAAAGATGGCATGAAAGATGAGGCCAAGCCTGAAATCAAGGCTGAAAACAAACCCGAAAATAAGGCCTGAGCCCGCGGCAACATCCTGGTTGCCGATGTCGATTTGCCGCTGGTTCGATATAATCCCAGCATCCAAAATACATAGACCAGGGCAGTAGGGAGTTCTGTTCCTCACTTACTGACTGTTGGCGCCGCTCTGTCTGCAAGGTGGGAAAAAAACTCCATTCTATTTGTGAATCACCCGGGAGGTTCGTATGCACAAAAAACTGTTGGCAGGTCTTTTTCTGGTATTGGCGATTCCGGCATTAGCCGACCAGATCGTCCTCAAGAATGGCGACCGTTTGACCGGCTCGATCACGAAGTCTGATGGCAAGCAACTCGTGCTCAAGACCGATTACGCCGGCGACGTAACCGTGAAGTTTGATGCGATTCAAAGCATAGCTTCGGCAGGCGACTTGAACGTCACGCTCGGTGGCAAGACGGTGGTGGGTCCGGTGACCACGAACGGCGACGATGTGGTCGTCGCCACCAAGACCGCGGGGCCGGTGGAGGCGCCGAAGGCTTCGGTCACCATGCTGCGCAGCCCAGCCGAGCAGGCGGCTTATGAGAAGAGTCTGAACCCTGGCTTGTTGGAAGGCTGGAACGGTGGTGTGAATCTGGGCTATGCCGTTACGGCGGGAAATAGCGAGACCAAGAGTTTGAACATCGCTTTTAATGCCGCACGCACGGGACTCCACGACAAGCTGGTCCTTTATAGCAACTCGATCTATGCCGTCAACGACAAGATCACGGCAACGCAACCAGCGCCCGTAACCACCGCAAACTCGATTGGCGGCGGAGCTCGCTACGATCATGACTTTTCCCCGCGCACCTTCGGATTTGGGAGTGGCGACTTCTTTTCCAACTCGCTGCAATACCTGAATCTACGGTCGATTCTGGGAGGTGGTTTTGGCGTGCACGTAGTCAAGACCCCTGCCACCACTCTCGATTTCCTCGCCGGATTGAACTATACGCATGAGAGCTTCTCGGGTGTGCCGACAGCGCCCGTGCCGCCGTCCACGACCACAACCTACTCCTCGTATTCCAAGAGCCTGGCGGCCTTGACCCTGGGCGATGCCTTCACGCACAAGCTCGGGAAGAGCACAGTGGTTACGCAGAGCTTCTTACTCTACCCAGACCTCAGCAACGGCGGCCAATACCGTGGCACCTTCAATCTGGGGACGATCACGAAAATCAACAAGTGGCTGGGGTGGCAGAACTCGTTTGGGGATGTTTTTGATACCAACCCTCCGGCGGCTGCACCTAGAATTGAGAGGAACGACGTTCAGTTTGCGACCGGCCTGAATATTTCTTTCAAGCACTAGATAGTTCGCCAACGATCGACAAGAATGGGCGGGGCGGCAGCGATATGCAGTCACGAATCGAAACCAGTCCGTTCTATAACAAAGACCTCGCGCCCGCGACCGCCGAGCGGCGTACCTGGGGCACCTACAGTTTCGCAGCGCTGTGGGTATCGATGTCGGTCAATATTACTACTTACATGCTGGCCGCTAGCCTGATCCAGGGCGGCATGAACTGGAAACAAGCGGTCGCCACCGTGTTTCTCGGCAACACGATTGTTCTGATCCCGATGCTGTTGAATTCGCATCCGGGAGCGCGGTACGGCATTCCGTTTCCGGTGCTGGCGCGCGCCTCATTCGGAGTGCTGGGCGCAAATTTTGCCGCGGTGTTGCGCGCCCTGGTTGCCTGCGGATGGTTCGGTATCCAGACCTGGATTGGCGGCGAAGCCATCAATAGCCTGATCACGACGCTCGCGCCAAGTTGGGGGCGGGTCGCCCACGGTGCGGCGATTTGCTTCCTGGCGTTCTGGCTGATCAATCTCGCCGTCATTCTCAAGGGCATCGAGTACATCCGACATTTGCAGGGAATCAGTGCGCCGATTCTACTGGCGGTCGGGCTCTTGTTGCTGGCGTGGGCCTACAAGTCGGCGGGCGGATTTGGGTCCATGCTGTCGGCGCCGTCGCACTTTGTGAGCTTCCGGGATTTTCTGAAATTCCTCATCCCCGCGTTGAATGGCACGGTTGGTTTCTGGGCGACCGTGTCGCTGAACATCCCGGACTTCACGCGCTTTGCCCGCAGCCAGCGGCAACAGGTGATTGGGCAAGCGCTCGGTCTGCCGACCACCATGACGCTTTATTCGCTGATTGGAATCTTGGTGACTTCGGCGACGGTGGTGATCTATGGCACTGCGATCTGGGATCCGGTGCAATTGCTGAGCCGGTTTCATTCACCGATGGCCGTGGTGATTTCGCTGCTGGCGATTCTGCTGGCGACGTTGAACGTGAATATTGGCGCTAACGTCGTGTCGCCGGCCAATGACTTTTCAAACCTCTGGCCGCGAAAGATCAGTTTTCGAACTGGCGGCGTGATCACCTGCTTCATGGGAATCGCGCTGATGCCGTGGAAACTGCTTTCCAACTACGGCACCTTCATCTTCGGCTGGCTGGGCGGTTATGCCGCATTCCTGGGACCAGTGGCCGCCATCATGATCTGCGACTACTTCGTCATCCGCAGGCGAGTGCTTGTCGTCGACGATCTCTACCTGCGCGGCGGCACGTACGAGTATTCGCGTGGCTTCAACTGGCTGGCAGTAATTGCCCTCGCATTAGGAGCGTGCACGGCGCTGGTGGGATTGGTCGTCTCTCCGCTGCGCGTCTTATACGACTATTCGTGGTTCGTGGGATTTGCGGTGGCGTTTGGGGCTTACTATGCGTTGATGAAGTTACAAAGACAACAGGAATGACGGCACTTGAAAGGTGATACCATCCCCTGCTGACGACATGACAGGTCCCCGCTTGTTTCGGTCATCAAGTCGCAACGCCCGAATGTTTCTCATGGCGGTCACCGCCGTTTCTCTGATGTTGGCCGGACTGCCTGGAGCCGCAGCACTTGCGCAAGCTCAGGCCGCAACGCCAGCCCAGCGGTTGCGGCCACCCAGCACCCTTCCGCTGACGAGTTTTTATGACACGCCCCATCCGCTGCCGCTGGGCAAAGCGGGAGAGCTGATACGCTCGGAACCTACGGACCAGTACAACCTTCCGTATGAATTGTCCGCCTTGCGAATTTTGTATCACTCCCGGACCGCGAACGGAGAGGACGTGGCCGTCTCGGCTGTGGTGCTGATTCCGGATGGCAAGCCTCCAGCAAGCGGATGGCCGGTGATTGCCTATGCGCATGAGTTCAGGGGAGCGGCGCGACAGTGCGCTCCCTCACTGCTGAAGAATCTCGGGGTAGGGCCACTGCTCGCGATGTACGCCAATCTCGGTTATGCAGTGGTTGCGACGGATTATTCCGGGTTGGGGGCCGATTCCAGTAAGCCAGTGCTGGACATGCAGTCGAACGCGTTGGACGTCATCTATTCGGTTCCGGCGGCTCGCGCCGCGGTGCCACAGATCGGACCTAAGTGGATCGCCGTGGGGCCTTTTCAGGGAGGCATGGCCGCGGTGGGCGTGGCAGAGAGCGATGTGCACGATCCCAACTATCTGGGTAGCGTCGTTACTTCGGACTTGGCGGACGCGCAGCAAGCCTACGAGCGCTTCGCGCAGGGTTCTTCTTCCAATCGCATGCTGTTAGTACTGGCTTCCACGGTCAAAGCGCTTTATCCGCGGTTCCAGGTGAGTGACATGCTGCAAGACAAGGCACTTCCTGCGTACGAGCGTGCCGGGCAGACCTGTGGAGGAGAAACAGAGCCGGAGTTCACAAGCGCCATGCTCAAGCCGGGTTGGGAAAGCAATCAGTTCGTGAAGGACTCTTTCAGCAGGAATACTCCCGGTGAAAGGCGGGCCCATAGCCCGCTCCTGGTGATCAGTGGCGAAGCTGGCTCTGCCATACCGGCGGAAATGTCAGGCCAAACGGTGGCCCGCATGTGCAAGCAAGGGGACCGAATTCTTTTCTTGAAGTATCCGGATGCGGATGCCAGCGGGGTGATGGGAGCGTCGATTGCAAACCAACTTAGTTGGATCAAGGCACGGTTCGCCGGCTATGTTGCACCGGGTAACTGTCGTTGAGCGATTGCAGATCGGGAGACGGGGCAAGTCGCGTCTCTACCGGTGGAAATTACCACTTGTGGTCAGAGTCCGGCGCGTCATCGTCGTGCACATTATTGGCGCGTCTGAACTGATTGCGCTTGCGATACGCAATGAAGATCATGCCAATGGACATGAACGTCGGGGGGGCGATAAGGATCAGAATCCCGCTGCGCAAGGCCTGAATCATGCGGGCCCCGGCGGAGGCGGCCTGGGTATAGCAGAGTGCGCAACTCTGGGAGAAAGCCGGGAGCGGGGCGGCGAGCACGGCCATCGCAATCAGCGCAACAGCAACGCACAGGAACGGTCTCCGAACCTTCAGCTTTCCTTTTGACATCTCACTCCTCTCAACACGCGACCTTTCACTGGACCTTCGAAAATGGCGCGCCGGTCACCATCCGGGAGCTGTCGGTCCACCCATATTGCATTCCCAGAAGGACAGCAACGGTAAAGATGACGACAAACAGCAGAAAGGCCCGCTTTTCCGACCAAAGATGCATGAAGAACAATTCTGCCAGCCCCGCCTCGACGCATGCGACCACCAGCATGCGTGTGAGCATCTGCGAAGCGTTGATGTTCTGATAGGCAATGACGAATTGCAAGCCTGCAAGAGCGAGCAGGCAAACATACACGATTAGATCTTTTCCGATTCCGTCACTCTTGTGCTGCTCCGCTGTTGTCGTTGTCATAGCATTCTGCCCCCAAGTGTTCTCGATCTAGTGGGTGAGATTCAAGAGGTAAACCAACGGTACGACGAACATCCAAACCAGATCCACGAAGTGCCAGTACAGGCCCAAAACTTCGATGTCATCCGCCTTGTAGCGGCCGCCCTTATAGCGCAGGCCGACGACAATCAAAGCGATTACGCCACAGGTAACGTGCGTGAGATGCAGACCTGTGACGCTGAAGAATGACGCCCCGAACAGTCCCGTTCCCCAGGGATTCTTAAACATGGTCATGCCTTCATCGATGAGCGCCAGCCATTCACGAACGTGCAGCAGGGCGAAAACAATACCCAGGGCTGCCGTAATCATGATCCAGCGGAAGGCTCCGGCTTTGTCCCCCTTTTGGGCGGAACGCAGTCCGATGAGCATGGTCAAGCTACTGGTTAAAAGAATGAAGGTCATCAGCGCGACATTGGTGATGCTGTGGAACGGCCTGGGCCAATTGAGAGTCCCATTGCGCAAAAATCCATAGGCCACCAGACACGCGGCAAACGTCATGGTGTCGGCGATAATGAACAGCCACATCGCCAGTTTCTTGGTAGGAATCGAAAATGCCGGTCCTACAGTCAAACCTGTCGAGTGTCCTTCCATGGTCAAATCCGCTTGGCTCACGGCGCCTCCTGATCGTCGAGTCGGTTAAAGCTTCATCCAAAGCAGGCAAAGCAGGTACAGCCAAAGAACGTCCATAAAATGCCAGTAGCGCGCGGCCGCATCCAGTTGACTCCGTCGCAGCGCCGACTTACTCAGCTTGCGAATGACATAGGTCAGGCCTCCCAGACCACCTAGCACGTGCAACGCATGGGTGGCGGTCAGCACATAGAAGAAAGAACTGCTGGGGTTCGTGGCCAGATAGAGCCCCTGGGCGCGCAACTGCGACCACGCGGTGTACTGACCAGCCACAAAAAGCAGACCGAGGATCAGCGTTATGTAGAGCCAGCGTGCCGAGCTCTCAGTGGGATTTCTCTGACCGCCCATGAAAGCGGCGACGCGGCGACGCGAGACTTCAAGAGTAACGCTGCTGGCGAGGAGGATCAGGGTGTTGAGGTAGAGAATCGACGGCAGCGTGAAGGTCTGCCAGTCCAGCGACGAGCCTTTGCGTACGATCAGCGCGCTGCTGAACGCGGCAAACATCATTGTAATGGCGAACAGCACTACATAGATGGCGGATGAAGACGCCGGCGGCGAGTGCTCCAGCGCCACATGCAGATCACCATTCGCCGGAACCAAGTTCCGCCAACCGCCGTTCCCTGAGCGCCTTTGTTCCGGTGAACGGTCCGGATCGATTTGTGGCGATTCGGGTAGTGTAGTTGCCATCTGTCTCACACCTTTTCTTTCGCCCCTTAGGGGCTTGTTCTCGTTCGCTATTCACCCACGGCTTACGCCGTGGGCTACGTTCCTACGCCGCTTCGCGGCTAAGATCCCATCTGCCCCGTGCCGAAGTTATTTCTCGTCGTGCTCCGTCTTAACTTGCTCTGGCGACGTCTGCATGACGTAATCACCTACCGAGCTTTGCACGCCGTACTGATAAGGATCGTGGTAAACCACCGGAAGCTTGCCACCGAAATTATCGAAAGGCGGCGGGGTGGCGGTACTCCACTCCAGCGACGTAGCCTCCCAGGGGTTATCGGGCGCGGGCTTGCCCCAGAAGCGGCTGTGAATCAGGTTGTAGAGAAAAATAAGCTGGGCTGCACCGGTAATCAAAGCCGCGATGGTGATGAAACGGTGCACAGGAATCAGCGGCTGCAGGTAGTCATCCACGAACGTCGAGTAACGGCGCACATTCCCGGCCATTCCGAGGTAATGGAAGGGCATAAAGATGCAATACGCGCCCACAAAGCTCAGCCAGAAGTGAACCTTTCCCAAAGTCTCGTTCATCATCCGTCCGAACATCTTGGGAGCCCAGAAGTAAGTTCCAGCGAAGATGCCAAACATGGCGGCGACGCCCATCACCAAGTGGAAATGGCCTACTACGAAGTAGGTCGCATGAAGCAAGATATCGATGGACGGTTGAGCCAGGAAGAAGCCGCTGACGCCGCCGCTGACGAACATCGAAATAAAGCCCAGTGCAAACAGGGAAGCCGAGTTGATACGAAGTTTGGAACCATACAGACTGAAGGTCCAGATCAGCACCACGATGGTGGACGGGATAGTGATGACCAGCGTGGGAAACGAGAACGCCAGCGAAGAAACCGGGTTCATCCCGCTGACAAACATGTGATGGCCATAGACCATGTAGCTGAGGACGGCAAGGGCTCCCATGGAATAGATGAGCACTCTTTGGCTGAGCATCGGCTTACGCATGTTGGTGATCAGGATATGGGAAACGATGCCGATGCCCGGCACGATCGCGATGTAGACCTCGGGATGCCCGAAGAACCAGAACAGGTGCTGCCATAGAAGAGTGGATCCTCCAGAGTGCGGCAGCAGTTGGTCATTCATCACCAGGTTCGAGGCGACAAAAAAGCTGGTACCGGCGACGTGATCGAGAATGACGAGGATACATGCGGGCATTAACACGGCAAAGGCTGTCAGCCCCATGCACGAAGTAATGAACCACGCCCAGGCGCTCAGTGGCAGACGCAGCAGGCTCATCCCCTTGGTCCGGAGGTCGAGCGTGGTGGGGATGAAGTTCAATGAGCCCAATAGTTGGCCAACACAAAACAGCCCGATGGACGCTGCCCAAAGGACCACGCCTGTACCTTGCCCAGGCCCGCCAATCGACCCCACCGCATTGAGCGGGGCGTATTGGGTCCAGCCACCCAGAGTCGGTCCGTCGCTCACGAAGAACGATGCCATCAGGACCACGAAGCCTGAGAATGTAACCCAAAACGACATCATGTTGAAGCGAGGGAAGGGCATATCCTCGGCGCCGACCTGGATGGGCAGGAAAAAGTTACCGAAAGCCGCGAAAGGCGCAGTCGTGAGCACGAAAAAGACCATGATGGTGCCATGCATGGTCATCAATTGCAGGTAATACTCGGGCGTCATCACGCCGCCAGGGGCGCCATTCTTCGAGAGCAATTGCAGGCCGGGGATGGCGGCATTGGTCCAAGCCAGGTGAATGCGCATGAACCAGGAAAGCGCCATTCCGCAAAGTGCCGCGACCAGGGCCAACGCGTAATACTGCTTGCCGATCACCTTATGGTCCAGACTGAAAACGTGCTTCCGAATGAAACTTGTCGGAGGAGCGTGGTGGTGCACCGCGTGCGCTGACATGTCGTGCATTGCCCTCACCTCAAAAGAGATGTCTCAATCCAACCGCGCTTGTGTGCGGTCGGAGGTGAGATTACTGCATTGCCTGTTCCTTCTTCAGCCAATCGTCGAAGTCTTGCTGAGAGAGCACGCTCAGGTACGCCTTCATGTTGTAGTGACCCAAGCCGCATAGCTGGGTGCAGACAATTTCGTACTTGCCGATCTTGGTTGCCGTGAAGTGCAGAGAAACATCCAGGCCAGGAACAAAATCCTGTTGCACCCGCAACTCGCGGACAAAAAAGGAATGTCCAACATCCTTCGAATGCATGAGGAGGTGGACTTCTTTGTTGACCGGAATTGCCATCTCGGCGGTCACGATGTCGTCCCGCGCCTCGACGTCATGCTCGGGATCGAGGCCATAGAAATTCTGCGATCCCTCATTAATGAGCTCGGGGTGAATGGGGCCAAACTTTCCATCAGGACCGGGGTAGCGGAAATAGAAAGCGAACTGGCCGGCTTGGACCTGAATGGGCATGGCATCGGCGGACGGCGGGGTGAGATACACGTTGGCCCATGCCTTGACGCCGAAGATTCCTAGGGCCATGACTTCGATGCCGACGACCAGCAAGGCTGCGATCACCAAGCCTTTGGCGCCGCCGGGAAAGTTCTTGATCTTTGCGTTGGGGCCAGGGTTTGAGAATTTCCAGATGAAGAAAGCCAGAACGAACTGGGCGGCAAGAAAGGAAATGCCAGCTTCCGCCATAGTTTCGGACATCTGCTCATCGATCAGCGCTCCATGAGTCGAGATGTCTTCTGGCGCGACCCAGGTGTGTCGCAGAATGGGAATCGCGGAAAGAATCGCGATTACGATGATGGTGACCGCAAAGAATTTTGCCATGACGCCCTCGTCCTGACCGGTTTCGGCCTGCTTCCTGATTCTGTCTTAAGAGTGATTACTCGTCCTCCCCCACGGAGGACATAACGATGAACGCCTTGAAAAACTGATTCCGCTATGCGACCACTTGTGACGAGCCAAAGGACTTGATCGCGCTCGTCTCATCCTTTTGAATATCGAAAACGGCGGACAGCCGGGTCATCTCGAGCAAATCATGTACCCGCTTGTTCAGATTGGTGAGTTTCAATTGCCCGCCCTGGTTCCGGATCGTGGTGTGAGCCTTGACCAATTCCCCGATTCCAGAACTATCGATGTACTGGACTTCGCCCAGGTTCAGCACAATCGCTTTCTTGCCTTTCTCCGCCAGATCTCGAACAATCTCGCGGAGGACGACATTTCCTTCGCCGACCGTAATTCTCCCGGTGATGTCGACGACGGTTACTCCTCCAGCCTGCCGGGTAACGGTTTGCATCTTGACGGGGCTCCGTCCTTCCATTCCAATTCCCCGCCGGTCAAGGACGGCGCACGCCGAACTCGCAAGCTCCTTGGATTCTGTCCGAACCACAATCAACGAACGCCCTTCCTTGAGCACTTCCCGGAAAAACGCGATATCGTCAGAGGACGTTTCCGCCGTTGCCGGCTTCGGCGCATCCGCGTCGTGCGCTGCCGCCGAGCCGACGGTGGCACCCGCGCCCGCACCCGCAACCCCGAGCAAAGCGGCGGCGCCGAACCCCAGCGCGAATACCGTCCCAATCCCAGGAAGAAGCAGAGAGGCGGCCACAACTCCGGCTGTCATCCCTGCCGCTCCCCCCGCAAAGCCTCCCACATAGGCGCCGAACTCTTTTGCGAGGTTTTTGGCGTCGCTCTCGGAACGAGTGAGGAAAACGATGGATTCCTGCGGCACACCGCGCTCCCGCAGTTCCTTGACCGCCCCCTCCGCGTGATCGCGCGAAGTGAATACTCCGATTGCAGTCTCCATATGCTTTCCTCCAATTAGCGGATGCCGCTTTCCTCGGGCGGGCGTTTGCTATTGTCTTAATTCTCTAAGAAATGCGGCGGCAAAGCACGTGACTCCGCCGCCGTTCGGTCAGTATGGCGTCAACTTGAAGGTGAAGTTGACTTCTTTGGTTTCGTTGCCGGTGATGGTGACCTCGGCCGTCTGGGTAGCGTCGGGCTCATGCCAGGCGGTGATGGTGTACTTGCCGGGAGGCAGGTTGGGCAGCTTGAAGCTGCCTCCGTCCTTACTTACGTCGTAGTGATTGGTCTTGAGCACCGCGAACTCGCCGTGCATCCAGGGATGTACGTTACACTTCACCGAGATGAATTCTGGCTTATCGTATTTTGCGGAGATGGGTGCCGTGCCCGGGGGCTGCGATTTGTTCCACTCCTGGTTGACTTTGGGCATGGGATGGATGTTGTGCGAGGTTTGATCGTCGTTGACAATTTTGAGTTCCTGGTCGGTGTGCATGACCAGAACGTGCGGAAGATACTGGCAGCCTTTCTGCGTGAAAGTGACGGCCTGCGCCGGAACCTGACCATCGTCGGGGGCTCCGGAGGAAACGTACACCACCACGTTGTCCAAAGCATTGTTGGGCCCGGTCACAACCGTTTCGGTAGTTATGGGTGTGGCATGCTGCTTGGCGCAGCTAGGCTCCTTGGACATGTCGATAGGTTTCTGGTGCGCGGGCGTGCCGGTGTAGGTGACCTTGCCGCTGACCGTTCCTGCGAACATCAGGGACGAACAGACTAGCAACGTCAACAGAATTAGCAGTATTTGCTTGATGCGCATTCAAGTACTCCCTTCTGGGGTCTTGGTACTCATTTCATTTACTGGCCGCCACCGGGCGCCTTGTTGTCGGCCGGGGCGGCGGCTGGCGCAGGGGTTTTATCCACGTACGGGGGAATGGCTCCGTGCGCAGCCGATAGAACTTCGTTTTCCTTGCCGTGCCGGTTGACCTGCAACGTGCGCAGGAAGTGGACGAGATCCCAGGCGTCGTTCGGCTGAATGACGTCAGCGAAAGAAGGCATTGGAGTACCGTCCACGCCGGTCATGAAAATCTTATAGATATCCTGGTTGGTGTTGCCACACTTGAAACGCGAATCGTCCTTGCCGGCGGCAAAGTTGTACGGACGAATCGGATTGTCTTTGCTGTCGGTGAGGGTCGAGGCGGACGGACCGTCGCCTTCGCCGTGCGTGCCGTGACACTTCCAGCATTCGAGCTTGGTGAAGAGCGCTTTGCCGTGAGAAATGCTCTCGAGGGTGACCGGAGGTTCGGCGGGAATCGTGATCGGCGTGCCAGCTTTTTCCTTCTCCCAACGGGGCGAGAAGATCTTGATATAGGCCACCAGGTCGGCGCGTTGTTGCTTGGTGAAGGTATTCCAGACCGGCATGTTGGAGTTGGTGAGGCCGCGCGCGATGGTGTTGAAGAGATCCTCATCGGTGGGCAGCGTGCCAGTCAGAGTGGAGCGGCACTTGAAAGTGGCGAGGGTGAAGTCACGCGGCTTCGGATCAAGCCAAATGGCATTTTCGCCGTTGGCATCGCCATAGTCGCCGTGACAACCGGCACAGTAGCGGCGGTAGTCGGACTTCGCGGCTGCGGCATGCCCGGTGATATTGCCAATGTGGCTCTCCATGGGCTTGACCACGACCGGAGGCTTCGGTCCTACGTCGGGCGCTTCCTGGGCGAAGGTTCGAACGGTGAACGCGGCGGCGAAGATCAGTCCCAGGATCGCTGTGCAAGGCATTGCGGTGACGAGACACGCGCTGATAAAACGCATTGGCTTCAAGCTGTTCATAGTCAGCACCCTTCAACTGAAGTCAGCGCTGGCGAAACAAGTTCGCCAGCGGATTCATCCTCATCAGAAATCAAAGTCAATTCCGAACAGCAATTCGCTGCTGTTGATGTTGGTAGGGTTACCGGCCGAGTTAAGTGGCCCGGTAAGGTCCTGGTGGAACAGGTTGAACTCGCCGAAATAGGCGAGGCCGGCCCGGCTGGTCATAAACGGGTTGTAGCGGTAGCCGATCGAATAGTTGTTGATGTTTCCCAGGTTGGACGGGGTCCCAGGAGTTGCCTGTTGCGACATCCGTTCCGCCTCGTAGACGGCCTTGAAGATCAGTTGAGGACCATATACGTAGCGAGCTTCGAAGGTGTAGCCGTTCCAGGTGGGTGCCTGCGATCCCACCGGAAGAACTGTTCCGGGCGTATTGTTCGGAGGGCAACCAGTGGGAGTCGTGCAAGTGGCAGTTCCATCGCCATCCGAGGCTACGGCGCTGCCATAACCCTGTCCGAAATATGCGTTATCCGACCCGTGCTGAGTCACCACATTCAAATCAAAGTGGGGGCCGAGGTAGAACTGCCCATAAAAGCCCACACGGCTGAAGCTCTTGTTGCCAATTCCCGAACCTGGGATGGGTACCCCACCCGAAGTCAGATAGTAGGTTGCCGCCTGTCCTACAAAGGCGTAGGCTCCAAGACGCTCTGTCCCCAACTTGCCCGCATCAAAGGCCTGGTCGAAGGTAAAGAATCCGCTATAGGAGTTGGCTCCGGTAATCAGGCCCACGCTCCCATCGTTCGAACTGAGCAGGGCGGCGGAAACGCGTGTTCGATCGTCCACCGAGTGTCCCATGTACTCCACGCCGAGCTGGTTGTCCCCCATTTGCCCGAACGTGTTTCCGTCACCCACCGGGATGAAGTGATAGGTCTGATAAATACCGCCATTACCGGTGAGCCACAGGGTGCGCTTTTCAGAGAGCAGGTTGTTAAGCTCGAATTTACCTAGCCTGATGTTGAGCCAAGGGCTGCCCGCGATGTTATCCAAGCGCGCATTGACACTCTCAAAGTGGAACGCTCCGGTTGAGTCCGATGAGGGAAGCACGTAGAAGGAGAAGTTCTTCTCCAGGGTTCCACCGGTGTGGAAGTCGAGCCCGCTCAGGTCGAAGCCGGACGAATTGATGCGTTGGACTGTCGAACCGGTAATCCCGATCCCTCCCCCCTCTACGGTTCCGTATGTGTCGACCTGGTTAAGGCTGCTTACGCGGTGCCATATCGGCGTGATACGGAAAGTGACCGGCCAGTAGCCGGGATTCTGCCAGATGGGAGCATCGCGATCGTTCATCAGCTGATAGCCATTGTCTCTGAACTTCAGCCCGAAGTTGTTCAAGGCGGGCCACGACTCATGGCAGGCCGAACAACGCAGGCCGTATTTCCTGGCAAAGGCTGGCAACGCGCTCGCCGACTGGCTGGCGCCCAGAATCAGAAAAGCCAACGCGAAAGCGGCGGCGAGAAGGAAGATACCGGCCGCGGCTTCTGACAGAGATGAGACTGCGCCCACATACGCATGCTGCACTCCTCAGACAGATTCATAGATTTTGCAAAAACGAAGTTTTGTGCGCACACAAGCAGCGCGCGAGCAGAACAACGATCCAGTGTCTAGGACCCTCGTCTGGCTGGCGCGTTACCGCGCAGACCGCAAAACTTCTTCCTTGTTAGGAACGACTACCCCACCTGGCGCGGCATACTACTACTGCGAATGAGGAAGTGCAAGAGGGTCAGCAAATTTTTTTTACAAATTATTTACGTCGTCTCCCGGGGAGATGGCACCTCGTGTGCTCGTTCCGAGAGTTGACAGCGATCAGTCTGTCGTATAAGACTCTTGCAACAAGGCGTGGGAGCCGGTTGTGATCAGGGACAAGGGATTTTGCGGTAAGGGGTTGAATGGTTCAGGGGTGCGGCATCGAGGTACGCTTGATCTCCCGCTCCTTCGTGGTGCGGCAGCAGTTTTGCTTGTGCTCACCGCAGCGGCGATTCCTTCGCCTGGCCGCGAAAAGGACGTTCTTCAGTACGGCGCCGGCCTGATCGTCAATATTCCGCTGCCGGAGCCGGAAGTCGCGCAGGTAGTGGAAGACGTGGCGCAGAACACGATCGTCCGCGGGACCAAGGAATACGACAAAGACCAGTACGTCTTGGGAGCAGTCGCGGCCACTTCGACGCCGGTTTTTCCGGAATGGACGGAGGGCGGCAAGGTTTTCTACAAGGTACGGATGCACGCCCTCGATCCGCGAAATTTCAAAGACGGCGGCGATCTTGGGACGCTGGCCGTGCGCTACGTCGTGCAGGAACAGGGGTCCGGCAATACCGTGCTGCGCATTGACGCCCGGTTTGTCGAGGATATAAGGCACAGCGTCCACCTATCGAACGGCTCGGTGGAGAGCAGCGAGTACAAGGACATCCAGGAACACCTGGATGCGCTCGAACTGGTGAAAAAGGAAACCGCCGAGGCCTTGCAAGCAAAACAGGATCGTTTGGCGAAAGAGAACTTTGGCCTGGGCAGTGACACAGTTCTACTGAGCACTCCACCATCGGAGACGTCCATCGAAAATACGAATGGCGGGAGCGCGACCGGCCAGCCCGCGGCCCATGAGCAGCCCGCTGAATCGCTGGAGCAGCGCGTCGCAGAACTGCGCCGTCAAGTGGAGCGTATTGTCAAGAAGCCTGGGGCGCCGCTGCAGTCCGCTCCATTCCACACCGCGAGCACGCTGAAATCTCTGGAGCCTGGGGAAGAAGTCCTGATACAAGTTGCAACCCCTTACTGGTTCGGGGTCGAAACCCGCGACGGACAACACGGATGGATTCGACGCGACCAGTTGGAGCAGTTGCCATGACCGGGCAGAGTTGGCCACTCGCTGCTTGGCCACCCGCGCGGCGATTCGGTCGCGCTGCGTTGTTTGCGTTTCTTCCAATCGTGCTCGCAGGTGTAACGGCGCAGAGCGCGCGGGCGCAAGCAGATCCGCCAGCCGGGCCGTACGAGCGCACCTACCGCCAGTCGAAAAGTGCTGTGGAAAAAGCGCTGAGAGAATTGCAACCCGCGATGCATGGAAGGCTGCCGGTGCTCGATGGATTCGCATTGCCGGGAAATCATCCCTTGAACCGGTACCAGCGGGCTTATTACCAATCTGCCGTACAGGTGACTTCGACTGCATCGGGCGCAACGGTGGTTCGGGTGACGACGAAGGTGACGGCGTGGTACGCCGATTCAACTCCATCGCACTCGGAGTACCAACTGCTGAAGTCGAATGGCCGGGTCGAATCTGACCTGCTGGACCAGTTAGCCGATCTGCTAGCGAGCAACTCTGGTGCGAAAAATTCGAGCGAGAGCTCCAGCGAGAGCCTCCCGGTGATGGCTCCATCCGCATCGGCTAAGCGGCCAGCAATTGCCGAAAAAGGAGTTACGGACCCGGGTAGTTCGGAAGCGATCGTTTCGGCGCCGATGCCCCAGTTGCCGGAAATTGGGCGCACGTTCTCATCTTCGTTGAAACAGGGCCTGTCGGGCCAGCAACACGCGGAAACGAAAGGTTCGCAGAATAAGGCCGCCGATCAGGCAACGGCGAGCCTGCAGGCAGAGGCGACGAGTCTGGAGGAAGTGCTCAAGAATCAGGCGCACCCGAAGAATTTAGTCGCGATAAAGAAAACAGGAACCCCGGTCGTCGCGTCTCCCAGTCTGAATGCCCAGACTCTATTTCTGGCGACGGCGCATGACGAGTTTGAGATGTTGGATTTCAACGCGGACTGGGTTCACGTTCGGATTTCGGGTTTGTCGCGGGGATGGATTTGGCGCACCGGCCTGGAGATGCCGGAGGGCATTTCAGATGTTCCGCCCAACAGTCCGAGTGCCGCACCGGTTGCGGCCGATCTGTTTCTGGTGAAACGCGAGGAAACCGCGCCCTTTCCGGGGGATTGGGAGCCACTGCGGGGCAAGAACGTGAAAATCGTCTCGGTGCAGAAGGTTCAGGAAGACGAGAAGAACAGCGGCGCGCCGGCTAAGCTGGAGTACGCCAAGTCTTTGCTCGATAAGAATTATGCTGAACTGGCGGCAAAATCGCAGGAACTAGCTGGAGTGGTGCTCATTTTCGACTCCGTCGATGGCGGTATGATCGCCATAACCCTGCCCACGGTTCAGCAATGGAAGGCGGGCAAGTTGACCGACGCGGCTCTTTGGCATCGGTGTTATTTTGATCCACCCGAGACATTCAGTGTTTCCACTCCTGGAGGCGGTCACTAGGTGTTGTCGTTAGTTGCCAAGAACATCGTTTTGGTGCGAGCATCGTGAGAGCGAAACGCGCCGTCGTTTTAATTTTGGCTTGACATTGAACAGATTGCGCGATACCAATGCTGTCTCTTGGGGTCGGCGTGTTCCGTTGGGAATTTGATTTTAGTGACTGCCGGGCTGAGCTAAACCGCCGGATAGGGGCGGAAGAGGGCAAGCCGGCGAGTGTGGGGTCCATGTTGCGACAATTTGTTTTCAGGCTGCGCGATTACGCCGAGCTGACTAAGGCGCGCATTACCATGTTGATCGTCCTTACGGCCTGGTGCGGCTATTTCTTTGGCGCGCACCGGTTGGGCGTCTCGTCGTGGTCGCTGGGTTTATTCCATGCCCTGTTGGGTGTGGCGCTGGTTTCGAGCGGAACGGCAGCGCTGAACGAAGTGCTCGAAGCGAGCGTGGATGCGCGGATGCGGCGCACTGCGCTGCGCCCTTTGCCGTCGGGACGTATGACCACGGCACACGCGGCTACGGTCGGATTGGCGCTGACCCTGGGCGGTTCCGCTTATCTGGCTATCTATGCCAACCTGCTGACTGGGTTGCTGGTGTTCTTGACCGCGCTGGTGTACCTGGCGGCATACACTCCGCTGAAGAAGGTCTCCCCGGTGTGCACCTTTGTGGGCGCGTTTCCGGGAGCAATGCCGGTAGTGCTCGGCTGGACGGCGGTGCGCGGAAAACTGGAAATTGAAACACTGATCCTGTTTGCCATCATGTTCGTCTGGCAGTTCCCTCATTTTCTTTCGATCGCATGGCTCTACCGGGAAGACTATGCGCAAGGCGACATCCGCATGTTGCCCGTGGTGGAATCCGATGGGAAGTCCACGGTGTGGCGCATTCTGGCCTATTCAGGCGCGTTGATTCCGGTGAGTGTTTTGCCGGTTGCGATGGGAATGGCGGGACGCGTGTATCTGGTTGGGGCCGTCTTGATGGGCGCAGCGCTGTTCCGCGTATCCGCGGGAATGGCTTCTCCGCAAATGCCGGCCACGGCGCCAGCCTCCAAACTGCCGGCCCGCCGATTGCTGCGGGCAACGATTCTCTATCTGCCAGCGCTGTTCGCGCTGATGATGGCTAACTCGGGAAGGTAGTTGCAGCGGGTTCGAGAGTGCCGTCCGTGGGGGACTCCGGACCTACTAGTCGAAATGCTATCCAGGGTTTTCTGCTGCAAACCGCCGAGAATGCTTGAGTTCTCAGTTTTGCGGTTTTAATTTCGTCTAAACATTGCCGGGATTGCCCCGCCGCCCGTAGAATTGAAACCACCATCGGTTCGCGTGTAGGCCCGTAGCTCAGTCTGGTTAGAGCGCTTCCTTGACACGGAAGAGGTCGATGGTTCGAGTCCATTCGGGCCTACCAATCCTGGCGCCGCACCCTGAAAATTAACATGGAGTCTTGGGACTCCCTCCGGCAAAGCGGTTCAGGGCTGCGGCTGGTGCAGAGCCTTCGAGCGGTCAATCACCCATTGCGGAAATACTGGAACTCCTTGCGGAGGCTTGCCCTGTGTGATGGCCCAGTGATCGAGCCAGCCCGTCCCTTCCTCTCCGACGTATGTGTCGGGCAGGCTATAGGCCTGATCACTCAGCGCGTCACCCAACGTGATGAAGCGATAGCCTCTCTTGCGCATGAGTTCGATCAGTTCACCGATATGGTCGGCCTCCAACTGGTTGGCGTGCAGCAGTAAAATCTCTTTCGGCTCATAGCCGATCAGCTGCTTGGAAAGCTGTTCGTAATAGGCAAACACCTGGTCGCTGTAAGCGAGATAGCTGCTCACCAGTTCCTGCTGCAGTGCGCTGTCGCCGCGGGTTTTGGCATCTTCGTAGACGCCGGCGTACATCCAGTCCCACGCGTCCAAGGTGACGGGGGCAATGCGGTAACCTCGGGCGGACAGAAAGGCTTCAGCGTCGCGCCGCGTTTCGAGATCACGTCCGGTGTCCAGGAACGGATGCCGGAAGTATCTGAGCGTCATCTTGCGCTCGGCAAGCAGCAACCGGGTGACGTTCTCGCCCTGAATAACATCGTCTTCCCAAGCCTTCAGCCCCGCCTGGTTGAGGGACATGTGGGTGAAGGTGTGATTGCCAAGCTCGAAACCGTAGTCGAGCCACATCCTGAGAGCCCTGATCCGTTCGTCAACCTCTCCGGGCTTGTAGAGCTTCCTTTCGTTAACGAACCCGACCACCGGGACCTTTTGGTCGCGGAGCGTTCCCAGCAACTTTGAAGTCATCTCGCTGATCGCAGCCGCGGACGTCGAGTTGGAGGTTGCGGCAGGCAAGTCGTCGATGGTGATTGAGACCTGGCGGTCGGGCTGAGCCGCTGCCGCCAAACTCACAGCGGCCGCCATAACGCAGAATGCAGAGAGGATAAGAAAAAAAGCGCGCGGCAGTTTCATGAAGGTTCCCCCCAAGGCCAGTAATAAGTCAGCGGAAGGGGTATTAGAACATGAAAAGCACCCGCTTTCTGGGAAAGTGTGAGCGTGAATGCTATCATTCGCGCCAATGGATGAAAGCGTGGGATTGCTGACTCACTGTTGGGCTGTCCCCTTTACCACGAGCGCAAATGGCAGTTCCTCGCCTGAGTCAAGTTTCACGCTGGCAGAAAAAATCCAGTGGTCTTGATCGTCCTTGGAAACTGAAGGTGCGGTTGCCCCGCTATCCGACGGAACTAAACTCAGAGGGCCGGGATGTTTCGTGCCCGTAGCGCTTTCACTTAGAGCCATCAATTCCTGAACTTTGAAAGTGGCATTAGGATTGGCATCAGACGCCGCCGGAACGAGAAGGAGAAAATCCCGGTTGGGAGCTGCACCCAGGTGATTGCCGTCGTTCGGCATCAAGGAGTAGCGAAGGGTGTAGAAACCCGCGGGAACCTTCTGCCCCCGAATATCAGCCGCCGCATGCGGAAAATGCATGACTCCGACCAGCTCGGACTCAGCCAGCTGCGGGTAGGCGACACCCTCCACATCTTTCTTGGTTTGTGCCGGGACGCTCTTACGCAACCACAATTCGCAGGTGGATGCCTCGCCATCGAGCGTCATGCGATATCCCTTGGAGTCGAGCGCCTGCCGTATACCTTCGGGAACCGCGTTGTCGGTTAATGGCCCGACGGTCTCCACCTTACCATTCTGGGCGGCACAGACTAGCGAGAGCGTGAAGATGAAGGCGACCGTAAACCATGATGTTGCGATCTTGCGCACTTCTTGCACCTCTAATCTAATCTGCGCGGGTCTTACTGGGCGAATGTACCTACGAAAGCACTGCGTTTGCCGTGAAAGTCCCAGGAGACACCCAGCGCCGGGCCGCGGTAAATATCGGTGAGGGCCACTGCCGGCATCGAATGAGACAACTGAGTCAGTGGCGGATAAAACGTAACTTCATTTCCACACAAATGGTCTTGGTCGCCGATGGAACGTGTCTGCACTGTCGCAAACCGGCCCGCCCGAAGCGTCGCAACGCCGTGGTGTTCCGCGTTCACCACCAATTCCATTTGCACGGGGATCACCTGTTCGACATTGTTCAGCAGCGCTCCGCCCATGTGCTTAGCAAAACTCACCAATGCCATCCGCTGCTGTGCGCTGGCCAAGTCGTCAACCAGCAACACCGCTTTCGCCGGGTAGGGATTCTCATACGGATCCCCGAGCGTACCGTTCGCGCGAACTGCAGCAGCTACGGTGAGGCCTTGCAACTGCACGCCGTCCCAACCCCCACTCCGCACATGCCAGGCCAGGATCGCCTCATTTCCCACCAGGTTGACTTCGCCATTGGCAAAACACTGGCCCGTGTAAACGTCGGCGCTGCGGGTCTCCAGGTAATCGCCGCGAATTTCCTGCGCTGCCAGCGAAATGGAAAGGCAAGTAATCAGAGAAACAAGAATCATCAAGAGCTGAAATCGCATACGAAACTCCTCAGACTTAATAGTGCTGTCCTCAGCGGCTAAAGCTGCTTTATAGCGGGCTCTGGCGGCATGGCTGAAGCCATGCCCTTTCAAAACAGTCAATGCTGGCTCATCCGCACTTCCCCGTCCCATGACAGGCCCGGCTTTTCGAATTGCAGTTTCCGGGTTCTGCCAATGCGCCATCCGGACCGATGCATGTCTGAGTATGGATGCACCAGAACAGGCCATCGTTGCAAGGAGGCACGCTGGTATCGGGTTCGGCAAGAACAAACTGGCCCTTCCAGCGCAGGGCCGGGCAGAGGTCAGGATGACGAGTGTTGAAGCGATCCGATTCCGGAATCATGAGACACCTCCCGATGCGGCCTTGAAGATCGCGCGTTTCAGCGCCACACGCGCGAGTTGGACTTTGTAGGCATTGTGGCTGAGCGGCTTAGCGTTCGTCAGGGCGGCCTCGACCGCTCTTCGCACCGTATCCTTGTTAATCGACTGCCCCACCAATGCTTGCTCCGCTTCTGGCGAAGGCCAGGGCACGGGCGCAACATATCCAATAACGATACGGGCCAATTGAACGTTGGAGCCGCGCATCTTCAATGCAACACCGGCAAGTGCGAGCGGCCAGTCGAATGCCTCCTTCTGGCGAATCTCATAGTGTGCGGCTCTTACATCTGGCGCAGGCGGGATCACCACTTCTGTGACGATCTCGTTTGGCCGCAGATCATGTTCGCGTTCGCCTTCATTCTTCGGAATAACGAAGAACTTTTCCAGCGGAAGCTCGCGTCTTCCCTTTGGTCCCTCCAGGCGGATCTTAGCCCCATAGGCGATCAGGATCGGAGCAACGGTGGATGGGCTGACAAACTTGGCAGGGCCCTCATTACCGAGGATGGCGTGGTAGCGGTTCTCGCCTTCTACCACCAGTTCCTTGCCAGTCTGGCCTTTCGGCAGAAGCCCGAAGCCATTGCGAAAATACCAGCAGCGCGGACGCTGGCACAGATTACCTCCCAGCGTCGCCTGGTTGCGAATTTGCGGACTTGCAGCTTCGAGCAGGGCCTCAGCCAGCGCAGGGTAATCCCGCTTTACAGTCGCGTCATCGGCTAGATCGCCCAGAGTAGTCAACGCACCGATGCGCAATCCTTGTGCATTGGAGGAAACCCCGTGGAGATCATTGATTCCCTTAATATTGATCAACCGTTTTGGCGCGACCACATCATCTTTCATCAACGTGAGCAGATCAGTGCCGCCCGCGAGAATTTCGGCATTGCCCCAACTTGCGCCTAACAGGCTGAGGGCTTGGCTCCGGGTATTTGGGCTGACGTATTCAAAAGGTCGCATCATGCACCTGCCTTCTGTTCGAGCGCGGCTAGGACACGGTCCGGCGTGAGCGGCAGGAACGGCACACGCACGCCGATGGCATTGGCGACGGCGTTAGAGATCGCTGCGCCGGGCGAGATCACCGGGGGCTCGCCCAGTCCGACTACGCCACGTTCGTCGTAACCTTTGCCCGTCATCATGTGCACGACGAGCTCAGGAATGTCGCTGAGGCCGGCAAGACGGTAGAACCCCATATCCGCATTCAGCATTCGGCCGGTACTCGGGTCCATGACCTTTTCTTCGTACAGCGAATAGCTGATGCCCATGATCAAGGCGCCATAGCATTGGCTCTCGGCGGTCTTAAGGTCAATGATCAACCCGCAGTCTTGAACGGCGACCATCTTCTTAACCTTGACGATGCCAGTATCCGTATCGACTTCGACTTCCGCCATCTGCACGCCACCGACGCCGCTATTGGTGAGGTCGGGAGGTTTACTCTTGTCCGGATTCTTGCCGCGTATGGTGTGCGGCATTACACCAAGCTTGGAACAAGCTTCTTTCCAACTGAGGGATCGGCTGGGGTCGTTCTTGACGCTCACCTTGCCGTTCACACATTCCAACTGATCTGGCTGGGTGTTCAGCGCGGGTGCAACCTTGGCGAAAAGCGCGTCACGCGCATCCGCGGCTGCACGCCGTGTAGAAGAACTGACGCCGCCGATGGTAGTCGAGCCCCCGGAACCGCCGGAAGGCGGGTAGGTCGTGTCGCCGATCTGAAGCTGAATGGCGTCCATGGGAATGCCCAATGTTTCGGAAGCAACGATGAGAATGCAAGTACGTGTTCCCGTGCCCAGATCCTGGGTGCCCAGCTTGATGTCGACCGATCCATCAGGATGGACCGTGAGATCGCAGTCGCTGGCGTGGCCGCGTCCTCCCCAGGTATGAAAGGACAATCCGACTCCGCGCCCCACGCCTCCAGGTGCTATCTGCCGCCGCGAATGCCATTTCTGTTTCCAGTCCATCAGCTCGGAAGCTATGGCAAGCTCTTCGCGATAAGTATTCTCGCGCTGCTTGGCCAGATTAAGGTTCTTGCCGAAGAATTCCACCGGGTCCATATTCAGCTTAGCCGCCAGATCGTCCAGAGCGCACATGGTAAGGACGGCAGCCTGCGGATGGTTAGGTGCACGCCAGGCGCGCGCCGGACCGATGTTGTTGCGAATCGCGATGTGCTCCTGCCGTTGGTTCGGGATACTGAAGACGTAAGGAATGGGAGGCATACCACCGCCCCCGGGCCCCCCGGTGCCCCAGGAGTTGGACTGCCATGCCACCACAGTACCGTCCTTGGTTGCGCCCACTTTTACGCGGGCGTAAGCCGAAGGCCGAGCTCCTGCAACTTCGAGTTCCGCGTCGCGCTCCAGCATGATGCGGACCGGCTTGCCGCCAGCCTTCTTGGAGATTTCAGCAGTAAAAATTCCCCAACGATCAGGGGAGAACTTGCTGCCGAAGCCTCCCCCAATGTGGTCCTGGTGAACCCGAATGTTGGTGGCCGGCATTTTCAGCGGTTCGGCCATCTGGCCCGGAATGCCGGAGACATTCTGCGTGGAAATGTGAGTGAACAGGTGATCCTGATCAGTCCACTCGGAAATCGACCCATGACTTTCGAGGCAGCAATGAGTAATGACCGGAATACCATAGAGCCCTTCGGAAACAACAGCGGCTTCGGCAAAAGCCTTCTCCGGATCGCCCGTCGTTTGCGCAGCAGCTTTCTGGTAGCTCGATGGTTGCTTGCTCGCCGCTTCGGGGTGAACCGCCGCTTTCCGCAGGGCATCGAGCACAGCGTCTGAGGCGCCATCCTCCTTGAGCCCGTTCAACGTTTCTTCGCTGGGTTTCTCCGTAATTCCATACTGTTGAACCTGACTGACCATCTGCGCGGCCGGCACCTGGTTATCCAGCATGTCGTCGATAGCGTCCATACTAAGCGGGCCTTCCTCCTGCACGCTTCCCTGAGGGGGCTCGGCGTCGCTGACCAGATATTTTAGTTGCTGGTATTCGACCTTAATTACGCGGACGGCGTCCTCCGCCGTGGGCTCGTCGACGGCGGCCACGGCCACAACCTCATCTCCTGCCCAGTGGATGGTCGTGCCCGGCCCCTGCACGATGTGAACCGCCTTCACTCCGGGCATCTTCTCAGCCGCAGTTGTGTCGATGCTTACGATCTTCGCGTGCGCATAGGGACAACGCAGCACCTTGCCATAGAGCATGCCGGGCCGGTGGACATCGTAGGTGTACTTTGCCTGCCCTGCGACCTTGACGGGAGAATCGACGCGACTGACGCGGGTGCCGATCAACGTGCGGTGTTGAGCATCAGGCCATGCATAATCCGGCATAGGTCAGGCTCCTTTCTGCGCAACTTGCGCGATCGCCTTGCGGATTCCGGCGTAGGTCCCGCAGCGGCACAGGTTGCCGCTGAGGCCTCGGCGAATGTCTTCGGGCGCGGGGTGAGGATGTTTGTCGAGGAATGCCTTGCAGGCAACGACAAAACCAGGCGTGCAGAAACCGCACTGCGAAGCGTCATTGTCCACAAACGCCTGCTGAATGGGGTGCAACTTGCCGTCTCGCGTCAGCGATTCGATGGTGGTGATGGCTTTGTTCTGGGCTTCGATGGCGAGCATCGCGCAGGCATAGACAGGTTTGTCATCCACCAGCACAGTGCAAGCGCCACATTCCGCGCGGTCGCAGACGCGCTTGGCCCCGGTGAGTTCGAACTCATCGCGCAAGGCGTCCAGGAGGGTGACCCGGGGTTCGAGATTCGCCTTATAGTTCTTGCCGTTGATGGCAAATTCCATGGGAACCTTGCCGGGTCCATAGACCCGGACTTTCTGGCCTGCCGCCTTGATCACACGAGGACCAGCGACGAGAGGCACAGCGGCGGAGATCCCCGAGATTTTGAGGAATTCGCGCCGGGAGACGCCGGGGCTCTCCGGACTGTCATTGGGATTCTTCTGATTCTCGTTGTCATTATCATCGCGCATCACGTAACCTCCGCAGCACAGCGATCAGCCGATTGTAGAACTATCAAAACCCACGGCATCACCAAGTATCACTTGCTCGAATGTGATGCGGCAAGTCCTGCCCACGATTGGGAAAGTTTGTTGTCGACGTTTTCCTGCCGTTCAAACCGCGAAGGGTAGAAGCGCGCATACGGCTTTCTCTTCTGGTACGACCGCGCCAGCTCGAGGTAGATTCCGATGTCGCGATCGAGGTCCGATTGCTGGCCGTCAAAATAAAAGTTGCGGATGGGGATGCCGGCATAATTCCGACTGAGTTTGGGATAGATGGCTTCGCTCACGACTCCGTTCATGCAGGTGAACGGGCTGATATCCACGACCCCATCCACACCGTGCATGGCAAGGTACCCGCTCCTGCCGATGTTCATGACCATCTCGCCTTCCGCTCCCGGGAAAGGGAGATATGGCCGCGCCAACTCGATCACCTCCTCGATGCCAGGCTCTTCGCAGCCGGCGAAATCCTCGACGAATAGCGACCGCAGCGCGTGCTCGTCGGCGTGCTGGATTCGGGAACGCAGTTTCGACTTGACCATCCCCCAGGAGTAGCTACGGCCCGCGAGCCGCAGATTGCGCACCTCCTCCATGTTGGTGTAGGCGATCCATTCGGCGATGTCGGCCATCCAGCACTCCGCGCCCTGGGCCTCCAGCCGTCGCACCAGGTCGTGGTTGCTGAAGTTGTTGAGACGGCAGAAAATCTCGCCCACGATACCGATCAGTGGCCGGCTGCCGTCGAAGCGCGCAGGAACAGCATGAAAGCGGGCCCTCGCCCGCAACAACGACGCGGTCAGCGATCGCATCTGGCACGCAGTGTCGGAGCAACTCTGTTCCAACGCATGGCAGAAGTCATCGAGTGACTCGTGAAAGGCCCGGTCGGCTTCTCCCGGCTGCGTTTCATAAGGCCGTGTCTGCAGCAGAAGTTTGCGCAGGAGGTCAGCCGAGACCACCGCGCGCCATGCCGTCCGCACGAAAGCGGTGTCGAAATCCTGGAAATCGCTGTAGCCGTGCTCTCCGCGCGGAGAGAGCACCTGTACATCGCCGTAGCCCTCTTCACGCAGAACTCTTCGCAGAAACGGCGCATACTGCCCGAAGCGGCACGGCCCGTCGGTAGTTCCCATGAAGAAAACTGTGCGCTTGGCGTCAAAGCCCGGCTGCTGAGCGATTTTCAGGAAATCGCCGGTCGTAATCTTAGCGGGAAAGCATTCGTCACCGTTCGTGTGCTGGCCGCCTAACTCAAGTGTGCGTGGATCCGACGGCGGTGTGGGACGCGCCGCAACCCCAATCCAGCGTAGCGCGGCGCACAATGCCTCGATGCTGCCCTCGGCCATGGCGGGCACGTAGACCGTCTTTCCAGCCAGGGGATGGCCGGCGCCAATCTTCCGGCTTACGCAGCGATGTTTGCGGAGTCGCATCGTAAGAACCCCTTGCTGTCGAGATACGCTTCACACCGGGTGATGTAGCCGGCGTCGTTGGAATGACCGTCAAACTGCAGAACCAGGCTGGGCTTGCCGCAGGCATCGTCAAGAAATGACTTCAGGTAGGAGTCCGGGCCGCACTTGAAGTTCGAGATGTAAATGAGATGCAGGTCATGCATGCGCCTGGTGAACTGCGCTGCGGCCAGAATCATGCGGCCGGAGTGCCAGTACATATTGTCGTTGAGCGGAGAGATATCTTCGTCGTCGAGCGGCAGAAAATCCAGGGGCACTACGTTGATACCGTAGAACGTTCGCAGCTTACGGGGAATGTCGCAACACACGCTTCGGTCGTAGATGTTGTAAGGCCGGCCGAGCAGCACAATCGCAGGCTCGTCTGTATCGCGCAGTACTTGCAACGCGGCCTCTCCGGCTTGCTGTACCGCTTCGCCAAACATCTTTTGCGCCCGGTAGGCACGCTCCGCTGCTGCATCGCTGGCTCCTTTGCTTCGGCCTAACGTACTCGCCAGGATGCGCAGTTCCTCGCGCACATGCCGGGGCCCTTGGCGAAAGTGGAGGGTTGGGCACAGCAATCTGCCGTCGAGATCGGTTTCCAATTTCTCCACCGCGCGCACCACAAACGGCAAAGTCTGGTTCCACGGGCAGAGCTTCGACTCCGCCTGCATGAACGGCGTTTCCGCGTCGACTGTGTTGGGCAGCAAAACATAATCCACGCCTTGCTTGAGCAGTGCATGTACGTGCCCGTGCGCCACCTGGATCGGGAAACAGGGCTGCGCAATCGCCAGTTCTTCACCGCTGGCCGCAACGCGTCCGTCTGTGGAAGGAGAAACCGTCACGTTGTATCCCAGTTCCTGCAGGTATGTACACCAGAAAGGGAAGCGGTCGTAGAAGAACATGGCCCGGGGAATACCGACCGTTTTCCGCCCTCCGCTGGGTGGCTGGAGTGCCGCCTCCAATAACTTATCCCGGCAGGACAAAAGATCGTCAATCACGGGCTGACGGTCGGTGCGCGAGCGCTTGCGAAACTTGTCCGAACACTGATCTCCCCAGTAGCTCTTCTCGCCGTCAACGAGAAACTCCTTCATCTCGCAGTAGTTGGAACAGGCACGGCAGACAAAATCGCGACTGGTGCAATTCACCTGTTTCAGGTTGAAGCCGCGAAACCTGCTGGTTGCGCCGCTGGCCTGCATGCGATCTCGCGCAATCAGCGCCATACCGATCGCGCCAATCACCCCGTTATGTGGAGGAACAACGATGGGCTTTTTGAGGATGACGGAGAATGCGGCAGCAACGGCAGCGTTATAGGCGGTGCCGCCCTGGAAATAAATCACGTTGCCGAGGTGGCGTCCGCGCACCACTCGATTCAGATAATTCAAGGCTACCGAGTAGGCCAATCCCGCGCACAAATCGGCGACGGCTGCACCCTTCAGCAACAGGCTGCTTACATCGCGTGCCATGAAGACGGTGCAGCGTTCGCCTAATCGGATCGGGTTACGCGACGATAACGCCAGTTGCGCGAATTCGCCCTTGATCGCAACTCCCAGCTTCTCGGCTTGCTCTTCCAGAAATGAACCAGTCCCTGCAGCGCACGCTTCATTCATGGTGAAGTCCACGACTACACCATCGCAGATGCGAATGAACTTCGAGTCCTGCCCACCAATCTCGAAGATCGTGTCCACCAGCGGCATACCCAGCTGTCGACACACATGCATGGCGCCGGTTTTGTGCGCAGTGATCTCGTCATTCACGGTGTCGGCTCCGGTAAGTTCGCCAATTAGCTCCCTCCCGGATCCCGTTGTGCCTAGGCCGCGAATGTTGACTCGGGCGCCGAGTTCCTCTTCGATCTCGCGGAGCCCGGCAAAGACGACTTCGATCGGCCGGCCTGCGGTGGGAACATAAATCTCCTTCAGCAGATTGCCGGTCGAGTCAATCACTACCAGGTTCGTGCTCACTGACCCTACGTCAATACCGAGGTAGGCATCCACACGGTGGCCTCCCTCTGGCAGGCCGAGCGGCGGCACTCTCTCTCGCAGCAACGTAACCTGGTCGAGCGCTAGTGCTTCGGTGGTGGGAAACTCTTCCGCCCTTGCGGTCTCACCCTGGAGACGGAGGAATGTGCTCCGGGTACCCTGGCCATTTCCTTCGGACGCGAGCATGCTTGCGCCGAGCGCGGTCATCCAACAATGCAACTCCGGAACCAGAAAATCTGATCTCTGCAGCTTGAATGCTTCCCGGACCGCATCGCGCACACCAGCATTCAGAGCCACTCCGCCAACAAATGCGACAGGGGGAACCACCTGCCTGCCCTTGATAATGCTGGACTTGAAATTTCGCGCCACCGCCTCGCACAGCCCGCGCAGGATCTGGTCCGCGGTGTATCCCTTCTGCTGGGCGTGGATCATGTCAGTCTTGGCAAACACCGAGCAGCGGCCGGCAACCCGAGCCGCACAACTGGCGGCGCAGGCGGCGGCGCCCACATCCTCCACCTTGTAGAGCAGTCGCGAAGCCTGCTGATCAATAAACGATCCCGACCCGGCCGCGCACTCCGTGCTGCATTGGTAGTCCAGAATTCCGAGCTGGTCTGTGCCATCCGTTGCGCCCAGACGGATATATTTCGAGGTCTCCCCGCCCATCTCAAAAACGGTGCACACCTGCGGATAGAAGGCATGCATGCTTCGGGCCAAGGCGCGAAACTCGTTTTCAAATCCGGCGTCGAAGGCCAGAGCCATTCTTCGTCCACCCGACCCCGTGAAGCGAATGCCCGCGATCGCTTCTTCCGGTACAACTTCGCAGAACTCCCGCAGCAGGTCCGAAGCAGTTTCCAGTAGATTACCCTGAAGCATCCGGTAAGTGGAAAGTGCCGCGCAGCACTCAGAAAACCCGTCTCTTCTTGGCAGTTTCGGGAGAAAGAATGCCGAGGAGGACTCGGTCAGGCGGGCGAGCACCGGATAGTCTTCGGGCGCACCTAGAGCCGCGAGTTTCACGCTGACTGCGCCTACATCTAAACCAAGGCCGATACTCATGCGAGCGCCTCCTTGGAGTAGGACATCGAGCGCGCGCGAGGCTTGGGTCGGGGGGAGAGCCCTCGCAACGCGCACTCACTGTATGTCAATTCCAGCCGCCAGGATGTGAGGCAAATCACAACCGCCGAATTGCCTGACCGGACCGGCAGGCGGCGCCGGGACGGGCGCTGTACGAGGAACTCGCGTCGAGATAATTTCCATAATCCAGAGGGTCCTACTCTGGGTTCAGGCACGCCCCCGGAACTGGATGATTCTATGGCGATCGCGTTTTGATGGTCTGCCTGTGGGCAACTCTTCGAACTGCTTCATCGCCCTACGCTCCGCCGCCACCTTCAGGCGCAGCTCACGGCTTGCCTCCGTCTCGCGGTAGAGGGTTTGCGCAACCGGAGCTGGGCCGCGCACGTCGCCGAGAAGCAGGACTTCCACCTGAGAGTCGCCGCCGTCGTTGGTCACTCGCAACATGTCTCCAATCCGGACCTCGCGCGCAGCCTTGGCGGACTGCCCGTTGGATTGAATCCTGCCGAGTTCACAGGCTCGTGCGGCCATGGCTCGCGTCTTGAAGAATCGGGCGGCCCAAAGCCACTTGTCCATCCGCACGGAGTTCATGATCTATTTTCCTACAGGAATGGGATTTCAGCTGAGCGTCCTGGTAGCTAAGTTTGAAGCTATCCCACAAAGAGGCAAGGGTGGTCTTTCGCGCATGGCGAGTTTTTCCGCATCCTCAGGACTTCCTACTCGCCTCAGGGACCTTATTCTTCAAAGCAGGGGCCACCATCGTGGCCATGCTCATGGTGATCCTGGATGGTGCGGCTCAGCCGTGAATACGCCGTCTGCAGGGAGCGTCTTTCCTGCTCGCTGAGGGCCGGATTCTCGAGCGCGGTCAGAATATCGTCGAATTCCGCTTCCAGTTCCTCAAGCTCGGCACAAAGCATTTGTCCTCCGTTTCCTCCTGAATCCGTCACGGAGTTGACTGCCAAATAGACTCGATAAGGGCGGTCGGCTGCTCTCATCAAGAGAGGGTCCGCCGATTACGCAACGGCCCTCGCCATGAGTTCCTTCCGTCCCAAGCCTAAAATGCCATGTTTCTTGCCTACTCTCTTGAACCCCTCAATGGCGGCGTCCAGATGGTGTTTATCGTGAGCCGCGGATAGTTGCGTGCGAATGCGGGCTTGCCCCTTGGGCACGACCGGGAAAAAGAACCCAATTGCGTAAACGCCCTCGTCAAAGAGATCGCGGGCGAAGTCCTGTGCCAGTTTTGCGTCGTAGAGCATGACCGGCACGATCGGCGTATCGCCTTCCTTCAGATCGAAACCAGCCTCTTTGAGCAAGCCGCGCCAGTACCTGGCGTTCTCCTCCAGTTTGTCGCGACGATCAGTGGAGGCGCTGATCAGGTCCAACACCTTGAGCGCACCCGCCACAATCACCGGCGCCACGGCATTGGAAAACAGGTAAGGACGTGCTCGCTGACGGCACATCTCCACCAGTTCGCGGCGCCCGCTCACGCACCCTCCGGAAGCACCGCCCAACGCTTTTCCCAGCGTCGTAGTGATGACATCGATCTTGCCGAACACGCCGCAGTGCTCGTGTGTCCCACGTCCGGTCTTGCCCATGAAGCCCGTGGCGTGCGAATCATCCACGAAGACCATGGCGTTGTATTTCTCCGCGAGCGCGACGATGTCGGCCAGCCTGGCGGTGTCGCCATCCATCGAAAACACGCCATCCGTGATCACCATGCGCGACCGCTTGTCCTGGTGTTCCCGGAGTTTCTCTTCAAGATGCCCCATGTCGGAGTGCTTGTAGGTGTCCTGCATCGCCTTACAGAGGCGCATTCCGTCTACGATGGAGGCGTGAACGAGCCGGTCGGCAATCATTACGTCCTGTTCATTCAGGCAGGCCTCGAAAATTCCGGCATTCGCGTCCATGCAGGAGGGGAACAGCAGGGTATCTTCGGTGCCGAGGAACGCGGTCAGGCGATTCTCCAACTCCCGATGGATGTCCTGCGTGCCACAGATGAAACGTACCGAGGACATGCCGTAGCCGCGCGCGTCCAATCCAGCGTGCGCCGCGGCGATGACTTCAGGATGGCTGGAAAGTCCGAGGTAGTTGTTGGCGCAAACATTGATGCACTTCCTGACTGTCGAGCCAGCCGGGAACTCCACCTCAATTTCCGAGGACTGTGGCGAGTGGATGTACCTTTCCTCTTTGAACAGGCCTGCGGTCTTGATTCCCTCGAGATCAGTCTGATAGCGGTGGCGAACTGTATCGGCAAAAGCCATGAAGCACCTCGCTGAATGAGATTTCTTGTTCAGTCGAGCTACCCAGCCGGACCGGGTCCGGCGTCGGGCATGCCCTAACCCCTGGTAACCTCAGCCTTCTGGAAGCGTCGCACCAGTCCCACGATGCGCTCGACGGTATCGAAAGCTTCGGGGCTGGCGCATTCGTCGGGAATGTCAATCGCGTACTTCTTCTCCAGAAACCGAAGCAGCGATACCATGGAAAACGAATCCACAATGCCTCCCGAAATCAGCGGCGTTGTTTCAGTGATGGTTCGCTCATCTCCTTCTTCCAGGTATTCCCGCGTAATGTAATCGCGAACTACTTGGGTAATTTCATCCATATTTGGCCTCGGTTCAGTCGTCCATGATGGTGGAGAGGTCCCCCACCGGCTCATGGAATTCCTTGCATCGCAGGATACGGCGTACGATCTTGCCGCTGCGGGTCTTGGGCAGAGAATCAACAAACTCAATTTCCTGGGGCATGGCCAGCGGGGATAGCCGCTTGCGAATATGGTTCATGATTTCCAGTTCAAGGTCATCGGATGGTTGAAAACCTGGCTTGACAGTTACGTACGCTTTCACCACTTCCATGTTGACCAGGTCAGGTTTAGCGACGACGGCAGACTCGGCGACGCCTGGGCATTCCAGCAGAGCCGATTCAATTTCGAAAGGGCCGACCAGGTGCCCGCCGGTGTTAATGACGTCGTCATCGCGCCCCATGAACCAGAAGTAGCCATCCGCATCGATCGAGGCACGGTCTCCGCACAGGTACCATCCATTCCTGAATTTCGCCTGGTATCCGGCCGGGTTATTCCAATAGCCGCGAATCTGCGATGGCCAGCCGGGGCGCAACGCAATCAGACCTGCTCTGGCTGGTTCGTAGGTCTTCGGATCCAGCACGGTTGCGGTGATTCCCGGAAACGGCTTGCCCATCGAGCCGGGTTTGATTTCCATCCCAGGGAGGTTCGTGATCACGATACAGCCAGTTTCGGTCTGCCAGAACGTGTCGTGGAACGGTTTCCCGAAAACCTCTCTCGACCAGATCACGGCCTCAGGATTCAGCGGCTCGCCAACGCTGGCCAGATGGCGCAGGCTGGACAGGTCATGTTTGCGGATGATTTCCGCTCCCTCTTTCATGAGCAGGCGGATAGCAGTCGGCGCCGAGTACCAGACGGTAACGCGGTACTTTTCGATGAACTCGTACCATTTATCGGCGTTGAAACCGGAGTCCAGAACGGCTTGTGTAATCCCGTTCGCCCAGGGACCGATGATGCCATAGGACGTGCCGGTTACCCAACCCGGATCGGCATTACACCAATAGATGTCGTCCGCCCGAAGATCGAGCACCCATTTCGCGGTGAGATACTGCGAAACGATCGAGTAGTGGACGTGCTGCGCACCCTTAGGCTGACCCGTGGTGCCAGAGGTGTAGTGCAGAACCGACGGAGATTCGGCCTTCGTCGGGTAGATTGGAAAGTCCTCGACGGGCGGCGCTTGCTCCATCGCGAAGGCAGTCTCGCGTTCCTGCAGAGACGCCTGAGGCGCGTCCACCACGATGAAGTGCCGCAAGTTCGGGAGTTGCTCCCGGATCTTGCGAACCTTCAGAAGGTGTTTCTTCTGCGTGATGATCGCTGTCGTCCCAGCGTCCTTGAGCCGTACACAAAGAGATTCGTCGCCAAATGCCGAAAACAGTGGCTGGGCCACCGCGCCCATTTTCAGAATGCCGAGAAATCCAATGTACAGTTCAGGTATCCGGTCCAGAAACAGGCATACTCGCTTGCCAGGGAGAATACCGAGGCTGGCAAGAAAATGGGCGATGGTATTGGAGCAGACACGAAGATCGTTATACGTCAAGCGCTTCTGGTTGCCCTGATAGTCTTCCCAGAGCAGGGCAGGTTTCTGTGCCAGTCCCAGGCGGCACAGGCGATCGCTGCACATCCAGCCGATGTTGATCACATCGCCCGGCCGATAGTCTAATTCGCGCTCGGCGATCGCCCAGTCGAAATTGGCGTTGAGTTCTTCGTAGGAGGGTAGGTCTCTCATTGGCTAGTCCTCCCTGGTCGCGGTCCGGCAACGTTCAGACTCATCACCCGGCCAACCGCGAACTTGAAAACAACAGCAACGGGGTAAACAACTCCCGTCTCACCTTACTCTTGTAGTTTCTCGGTCCGCAGTGACCGATGTCAGTCTCCACTGTGACGCAGTTAACCTCGTACGGTGATGGGGCTACAGCAGCAATCGAAACGGTCGCAGAGTCTAACTCGACAGGAACAGCCAGCGGGGACATCCAGACCCAACGCGAGGGCCCTTGGTCCAATCTATGTGACGCGCAGGTAGGTCGAATACTGCTCTTCCCCAATATCAGTGAATGGCAGCATCTTGATTGGCAGATTGGAGGTTCTTACTTGCCAGCTACGCTGGTCCATCCTCTTGGCAGCCAGTAAGTCGGCACGGGTCAGCACCGGTTGATTGTCCAGGATGGCAAACAGAACGAGTGGTCCGAGAAGCAAGGCGACGGTCTGCGGATGGTGCGGGTCGATGGGTTCGAGTCGCGTGGTCATCGGCAGATCCAGTTCGACTCGGTCGCCAGTGCTCCACCGGCGATGGATCGCCGCAAAACTTCCTGGAGTTGCTGATGCCTTCATGCGGTGGCCGTTCACCGAAACCGAGGCTCCTGTTGCCCATGCTGGAATTCGGAAACTCAATGTAAAATCCCTCGCCTGCGAGGTCTTTAAGTCGAATTGCACCACACTGTCAAAGGGATACGAACTCTTCTGCGTCAACGCAACCTCAGCCCCATCCTGTTTCCATCGCAGTGTGGATGCGATATACAAATTCACCCACACGCCTATCTGGCCCCAATTGGAAGACTCCCCGCTCTAGACCGTGTTGGAGAGGATCTGGACGCTGTTTTTCACTAACCCGAGCCGCACCAAGCTCCCGACAGTGGTGGTTTGATGGTCCGCGAACAAGCCCCAATCCGCTTACGCATCCTCATTAGTTTGTGGTCCTGTTTTTCAGAAGCTTTTGGCGGTATGCCTGATAATCCCGGTAAAGTACGACCGTCGACGGGCCGCCCGGCTGCACGTTTGTTTTCGGGGAGTTGAAGATACCGGGGTACTGGTAGCACAGGATCTTTTCGAAGTTGGGGAAGCGTTGGAGATCCTGAAGCAAACCCGCGATTGGACGTGGCACGAGCGCAACATTGTCTTCGAACAGAAACGCCTCCATGTCCATCCACAGATGAGCTCCAGCTTTGTCGCACAGGCCTTGCCAGATTGCTGCCGATTGTTCGCCAGTAATATCGCCTTCGGGCATGCGATGAAAAGCGAAGGGGCAAACAATATCAAGATGCTCTAGGACGAGCGGCCAGACGTCCTGGGACAGCATCATGCCGTGGGCATTGGGTGCGAGCATGATTGGTTTTTCCGGGGCGAGGTGACGGGTGAAACTCTGGAACTCGCGGAAAAAGGCGATCACCTCCTTACGGTAGCGTGCCTTGGCAGATTCGCCTTCGTCGGGGATCAGGCTGCCGTATGTTTCCTCGGAAACGTACCATCCGTAGAAAGAAGGATGGTGGCCGTAACGATGCCATAGCTCCTCCGCAACTCTTTTGTGCCACTCGAGGGAAGGCGCGCTGAAGTCGAACCACGCATACATGCCAACGCCGACAAAAACGTTCATCTGCAAACGGTCCGCCTCTGACAAGATCGCTTCGATGGCATCGCGTGATGTCACGTTGGCGCGACCCGGGTAAAGATCGGATGGATAGTAGGACAGTCCTTTGTAGCCGGTGGTCGCGATGCTGTTTCGCCCGTAGTATTCCTGATTGCGAAAACTCTCCTGAATGACGACGGTGTTCATACCAATGTCGTGCATGCCGTGAATCTGCTGCCGCCAGTCGGCATCCGTAAGTCTGCGGATTGTGGAATTCCAGTAACGGCCCTCTTCATCGCTCCAGTGCGCGATGCCAAGCCATGCGCCGTCGATCATGCGAGTGGAACGGATCTTGGACGGCAGAACCTCGAGATCACGGGACGCACGAGCTTTTCCACTGGGGCTTGTCGCTACCAGGAGGATGCGGTGTTTGCCAGCCCAGGATTCAGTTGAATGGCGGCAATAGATGCCCGCATTGCCCTCAGCGGGAATTCTTACATTTTCCGTGTGCAACAGCGTGGATGGCGACTCGCGATCCAAGTAGAGCGATAGTACGTATTGGCGTTCGGAGTTGGAGTTGTTTTCGACGGCTCCGCGAATGTCGAGGACAATCTTGTCGGTAACGGGGGACGGAGGAATGAGCTCCAACCGGGTAACGGGTCGTTGCGCCAGCGCTGATACCGTCGAGAATACAATCAGCAAATATGATAGCCAGCGGCTTGTATTATTCATTGCGACTCTCTCCTGTGCGAAATTGATTTGCGGGTTCGGCATGGTTGTTTCCGAGAGAGCAGGGGACAGATGCAGATCGATTGGACCCCTACCATCACGGTTCGAGGATCAAGCTGGCGGCGCCCTGTACGCCTGCAAAACGTCCGGCGGTGGCCGCCTTTACACACGGTTTTCTCTTTGAACCGAAGTGTAGAAGTTCGGTCACTCGCTCTTCCAGTGCAGCTGCAAATTGTGGCTGACCCTCTACGAGTCCGCCGGAGATCAACACAGCCTCGGGATCAAAGAGGTTGAAGATGTTGGCCACGCCTTCGGCGAGGTAACGGATGATGGCTTGGTAGGCGTCGACGGCCGCCGGACAACCGCTGGCTGAAAGCTTATTGATGTGCAACGCGAGAGTCGCATCGTTCGCCGGTTGGCTATCGGGGAAAGAACCGCCTCGCTCCTTGTACTCGCGTATCAGAGCTGCGGTGGAGACGTAAGCTTCCAAGCATCCATCGCGGCCACAATTACACGGACGTCCGCCTTCGCGAATAACGTGATGGCCGATGGAGCCGGCAAAGCCGTGTTGGCCGGAAAGCAATTTTCTGTTGCACACTACTCCGCCGCCAATTCCGGTGCCGACCGTGATGGCGACAAAGTCCGACAAGCTTCGGCCGAGGCCGTAATGCAGTTCCGCGAGGACAGCGGCATGCGCGTCGTTCACAACGCGGGTTGGCAGGTGAAAGCGTTCTTCGACGAATTGGCGTAATTGAAAACCTGCCCAACCGGGGAGATTGTCGGTTGCCGCAAAGACAGAACCATCTCGTGCGTTGATGGCACCAGCGCTGGCAATGCCGAGGCCGATAGGATGAATTCCCCGGCCGTGCGCCGCGGACAACACCTGTTCCAGAGCTTGGCGGAGACTGCTCGCGATCACGTCGCGCCCTCCGCTGGCTTCGGTGGGAACCTGCGCCGTCAGTGTGACTTCCCCGGCAGGATCAACCAGCGCTGCCTTGATGCTTGTTCCGCCAATGTCGGCTCCAATCGCGGTTGCGCCAGCCGTCTTATCGCGTATCGCGCTGATAAACTTCGCGGTGATCGCGCCGGGACGCGTGATAGCCGAGCCGACGATCACGCACCAGGCTCCGATGGAAAGCGCGCGCCGGGCTTCTTCCGGTGACGAGATATGGCCCTCCGCGATGACTGGCACGTCAATCTGCCTGACCATGTCGGCCAATAAATGCCAACTAAATGATGCCGTGTCGCGCGTTTGCTCGGTATAGCCGTTCAGTGTTGTGCCGACCATGTCGGCCCCAGCATTCTTGGCCATGACCGCTTCTTCCAGATTGGAAACATCGGCCATGACGGGTAATCTCAATTCGCGATGGATCCGCTCGATCAGCAGTTGCCAGGGCTCTCCATCGGGCCAATCACGGCCGGTGCAATCGAGAGCAATGATGGAAGCACCGGCGCTGGCCAGCGCAGCCGCAGAGGCGAAGTCAGGTGTGATGCGAATGTTGTCTCCGTGATAGCGCTTCTGGATGCCGATGATCGGCAGCTTGAGATCTTGCCGGATGACGGCAATGTGCTCTGGGCTATTGATACGCAGGCCTGCTGCTCCCGCTTTGGCAACGGACCGGGCAATGCGACGAATGGTCTCGGTGTCTTCGAGGGGGTCACCGGGCGCGGCCTGACATGAAACCACAAGTCCCGATCGCAACGTCTCCAGAATTCCGGACATATAGAATGCTTCCTTACCACTCTTGACAGAAGACCGTGAAAGAGTTGGTTGTTGTCTACCTGTATATACTATAATACTTGCGAGCACAACCATGAAGGCGCCGTTGCTCCGGGGCCGGGACTCGATTTGCGAGCCCAAGGCCACGGTGCCGTGTTGCGAAGCCCGCGTGGGCGGAACGGACCATAGAGAATGGAAAACATGCTACTGGTTGGATCGTTGCTGGCGATTTTGTCGGGCCTGATGAATGGCAGCTTCACGCTTCCCATGCGGTTTCTAGGACGCTGGGAGTGGGAAAACGTCTGGAGTCTCTTTATCGCAGGTGCCTGCCTGGTGATGCCGGCCGCGATTATTACGGCGATTGCTCCGAGAAGTTGGGCTGTGCTGGCGCACGCGCCTGCGCATGCTGTATGGATCGCAGTGTTGGCAGGATTTGCCTGGGGCTTTGGGTCGATCATGTTTGGGCAAAGCGTCAGCGCTATTGGGATCTCGCTGGCCAACACGCTGGTGCTCGCGATCAGTTCGGCGCTGGGTTCGCTGCTGCCGATGCTCCTGCTGTCGCCGCAGAGATTGTTTTCCGCGACAGGCAAGATGATTGTCGCGGGGGTGGCGATTGAGCTGGTGGGAATTGTTCTTTGCGGGGCAGCCGGACGGCAGCGCGAGAAGACAGCAGGTGTCGGGGCGGAGCGTGGCGATCTGGTAGGTCGCGCTCGGCCTCTCGGCCTGGCGCTGTTGCTTGCGACCGGAGCGGGAGTGCTGTCGGCGGTTTTCAACATTGGCTTTGCTCTGGCGCAGCCCATCGCGCGATTCGGGCGTGATTCCGGACTGAGCGAATTTTCCAGCACGAATTTGATCTGGTGGCTCATGCTGGGCGCGGGTTCCTTGGCGAACCTCGCATTCTGCGGGTTCTTGCTGGTCAAGAACCGCAGCTTCTCGAAGTTCAGACAGCCGGGCGGAATCCGATTGTATGGACTCTCGGGGCTGATGGCCCTGCTCTGGGGAGGAAGTATTTTTGTTTATGGCGCGGCAGCACCGCGGCTGGGCGCACTCGGCACATCGATCGGATGGCCACTGAGCCTGGCGACCGGACTACTGCTGGCCAATGCGATTGGAATCGGGCTGGGGGAATGGCGGCAAGCTCCCGGTGGCGCGAGGAGGCTGATGTATTCCGGTATTGTAGTGTTGCTGGTCGCCATCATTGTGCTGAGCAGAGCAAGTTACTGAAGAAGAAGAAAAAGGGAGCGCTGCATGCAGAAGATCAGACACGCGGAACTGGGAAAGAAGGATGTTTTCGTTCCTTCCGCCGAATCGAAGCGCGCCGAACGTAACTGGGAGTTCGCGCCGCTCGACAAGAGCAGCTTCACTCCCATGTATTTCCAGATTCAAACGCAGCTATTAAAGATGATTCAGGGTGGACAGCTGCGGGCGGGCGATCCCTTGCCCAGCGAGGAAGAACTCAGTCGCGCGTGCGGAGTAAGCCGGATGACAGCGCGGCATGCCTTGCAGTCTCTCAAGAGTCAGGGGTTTGCGTCGCGCCACAAGGGGCAAGGCACATTTGTCAGTCAGCCGAAAGTTGAAAAGGATATTACGCATCTCTGTGGATTCACAGCCGAGATGCGGGCGCTGGGCTTGCAGCCCACGTCGCGCATTTTGGGCGCAGAAACGATTCCCGCCTCGGCTGAGGTGGCTCTGCGCTTGCGGGTAGAAGTGGGGTCGCCGATGTTCAGCCTGCGGCGATTGCGTCTGGCCGACGGCCTGCCGGTGGCCGTTGAGCAAGTGTGGCTTTCCCGAGAGCAGTTTTCAGGGCTGGACCAGATCGATTTCGCACACTCCTCTCTCTACCAGACCTTGCGCGAGCGCTATGGGATTCGCGTCAGCCGGGCGGATGAGATTCTGGAGGCCCGCGCCGCGAGCCGGGACGAAGCGGCGTTGCTGGAGATCCCGCGCCGGTCGAGCGTACTGGTGATGTCGCGCACGCTCTGGAATGTCGACGGCAAGCCGGTCGAGACGGCGCACTCGGTCTATCGCGGTGACCGCTATCGCGCCGTGCTCTCCATCCCAGCAACGGCGGTCGAATAGCGATTGCGCCACGTCACCCCCGGCCGGGGCTTCCCCTGCCTGGCAATACGCCCCGGAAACAGCTCTGCCCGGAACTGCGCAACCTAGAATGTCAGGCGACAAAAATCAGCTGGAAAATACTTGACAGTATGTATATACAGGTATACGTTTCATGAAGCGGTTCGAGACGCATGTGCTCGGCCCGCGCAATTTCGGCCACGAGGGCGCAAGTCGTTTTCCGACGCCAGTCTGGGTAAGCCGGGAATATGGTGTGACAAATGGGGGCTTTATGACGACAAGTAAAGCAAGAGGATGGTTGGTCTACCTCGCGATTTCCTTCTGGTTGAGCGGATTTCTCTGGGCTCAGGTGGACAAGGCGACCATCACCGGCACGGTCACCGATCCATCCGGCGCGGTAATTGTCGGCGTGAACATGACGGTTACGAGCGTCGATACTGGCTCACGCTACACGGGAGAGTCCAACGCGGCCGGCATCTACCGGGTGTCCGGGCTGCCCATAGGGGCATACTCCGCGGAGTACGAAAAGAGCGGGTTCAAGAAACTGACGCGTTCCGGCCTGACACTGGCGACGGCACAGGTGGCTGAGATCAACCTCAAGATGGTGCCGGGAGCGGTCACCGAAGTTGTGCAGGTCACGACCGCACCCGTGATGCTGGAGGCAGAGACCACCGACATCGCCACGGCCATGACGGCCAACTCGATGAAGGATCTGCCGCTGGATATCAACGCCTCGGGAGTTGGGCGCGACATCACCAACTTCATCTATTCCAACATAGCGACCACCAACGGCGGCAACTACGACGGGCACATCGCCGGATCGCAGAACGTTACCAAGAACGTGATGGTGGACGGCGTGGACGCCACTGCTGGCCTGCAAGGCTTCATCCAAGCCATTGGCATGGAAGCGGTGCAGGAGATGAATGTGCAGATAAGTGGCGTGACCGCAGAAGGGGCTTCGACGGGCGGCGGCACGATCATGTTGGAAATGAAGTCGGGCACGAACCAGTTCCACGGCTCCGCCTATGGTTTCTTGCAGAACGAGGCGCTGAACGCCAACTCCTGGGACAACAATTACTTCGGTATCCCGCGACAGCGGAATCGCTTTCACGACTGGGGCGCGAGTGTCGGCGGGCCAATCCGCAAGAACCACACCTTCTTTTTTGCGTCGTACGAGCGTTTCAGCAACACGCAGCTTGCATTTGCGCCGAACCAGGCAACGGCTCCAACTGCAGATTTCCTGAAGGGCGACTTCAGCGCCCTGCTGGGCGGGCCCTTATTCATCAACGGGAGTCCTGCGCTCGACGACTGCGGACGTCAGGTCAACATCGGAGAGATCTACAACCCGCTTGATTCGATCGTGAGCGGCGGCAACACCTGTTATCAGCCCTTTTCCGGGAACATGATTCCCCATGATCAGCTCAGCCCGATTGCCCTGAGCATCGCGCAAAAGCTGTATGGTAACGGCTACACGGCAACCGGCTCTGCCCTGGTGAACAATTTCCCTGCCTTCAGCGGCGGCTACTCTGATGTCACCAGCACGCACCTGGATCTGAAGCTAGATCACAACATTAACAACAAGCAGCGCATCTCCGGCGGCTTCAACTGGTGGAACTTTAGTTCTTTGACGCCCACCACCACCGGGTCGGGGCTATGGCAGACGGGGAGCTCTTCCGGCGGACCACTAAGCAACGGGGACGATCAGCCACAACGGGACTGGTCGGTTCGCCTGCAGCACTTCTATACGGTTAGCTCCACAATGCTGAATGCCGCATCGGTTGCATACAACCAGCACATGGCGGGAGACCGTCCGCCCGCGAATTACGATCCGAGCCAGGTGACAATTCCCGGGACGAACGGCAGCAACTTTCCGAGCATTGCCTTTGCGGACGGTGGCGCTGGCGGAGGATACTCCGAGGCGCCCATTGGGCCGCCGTATAACGACCATTACACTCCCTACAACCTGGTCGTGAGCGATACCCTGTCATGGACGCGCGGGCGGCATAGCCTCAAGTTCGGCGGTGACTTTCAGGCGCGTGGCATGAATGCTGTATATGGCGGAGGTGTTCGCGCATACAACTTCACGAGCGAGACCCTTGCGCCAAACGACAATCAGCTTTGGCCCTACGTGGGCTTTGCTTTCGCCAACTTCATGCTCGGCGAAGTGCACGACGGCTCGCAGAGCGTGACTGCGGCCCTCTACGGACGCCGGAAGCGCATGTCGCTGTTTGCCTCTGATGACTTCAAAGTCAACAGCCGCCTGACGCTCAATTTGGGCCTGCGGTGGGATATCAATGGCCAATTCCACGAGAAACACGGACAGTGGTCCAACTTCGACATCGGGGTAAATCGGGGAATCTGGGGTGCTTACAATGGCGGCTGGGAATGGGCGCAGAATGGCAGCGGCTCATTTGAGCGCAACCAGAACTTCCACCAGTTCGGGCCGCATGTCGGTGTGGCCTACCAGGCGATGCGCAATCTGGTGCTGCGCAGTCACTACGGAATCACCTACGCGCCCCTGGCGATGAACCAGTGGAACGGAGTTCCGGCCTTTTATCCGCCCGGGTTCACCGCCGGCGCGTTCGGGTTCGCCGGCTCCAACACAGTGGTCAATAACATCCCCGATGTGCCGTCGTTCAACTGGGACACCGCCCCCGGCGCCTATACCGGACAGGCTATCTATCCCGATCGTGTTCCTAGCCAGGCAAACATCAGCGGCGGCGTTGCCTACGTATGGCCGAATGCGCTGACCATGGGGATGGTGCAGAACTGGAACGTGGGTGGTGAATATCAGTTCGGCAAGGGCACGGTGCTTTCGCTCAACTACCTGGGAAATCACGGCAGCCACCTGCATGATGGGAGCATCTGGCCCTATAACTATGCTACCCAGAGCACTTATCTGTCGCTGTACAACTCCGGTCATGCTCTCGATATGGTTACGGATCCGGCCAGCGCTGCCGCGGCTGGTGTGCCTTATCCTTTTCCAGGTTTTTCGGGAGCCGCCTACCAAGCGATCACGCCATATCCGCAGATCTCCTCCCAGGCGCCTCAAAGCGGTCTGTTTCTCGTGAACGCCGATATCTCTGTGAGCAACTACGAGGCGATGGTTGCAGAGGTCAAGACGAATAATGTTCATGGCCTGACTATGGACGTCAACTACACGCTGTCCCGCTCTACCGGATCCGCAAGCCCCAACGGGGCTTTCGCCGATGCGCAGTCGGGCTCGATCCTTACGCAAGACCCATATCTGCTCGCGAAGCTCACGAATCAATTGACTCCGTGGGATTACACCCATCAGTTGAAAGGTTACGTGCTCTACGATCTGCCGTTTGGGATAGACAAACAGTGGAAGACAGGCCGGGAGTGGCTCGACAACTACGTCCTGGGCGGCTGGAAGATTGGCATGGAGTTGAGCTACCACACCGGCGAGCCGCTGGGAACTATCCCGGCCCCGATCCAATATCCGGGCTGGTCTGGAGTCTTCGCTCAGAGAAATCCGAGCGTAAGTCTGTCGAGCGGCACGTTCAAGGGGTACAACCCAGGCTGGGTCCAAAACGGGGGCGTGGGACCCGATCCGGGTAGCGAGTCCTTCAATCCGAACGCCTTCTCTCAGCCTGCCCCGGGAGCGTTCTCCACCGAGAAGTACTCCTACATGAGTTATCTGAGGGACTTTGGCTACTCGGATGAGGACCTGAACATCGCCAAGCATTTCCGGTTTGGCTCAGGCGAGCACTATCAGTTCAGCTTGCGCGCACAGTTCTTCGATATCTTCAACTGTCACCACTGGGGTGCTCCCAATCTGGACATGACCAGCGCCTTCTTCGGGCATGTGACGAGCGTTTCTGGCAATCGCTATGGGCAGTTGAGCGCCCGGTTCGAGTGGTGACCGCTCCCATAAGTGGAGGCGCATCCGCACTTCGAGAACAGCGAAACGGAACAGCGGGGGCAAATGGGAGGTGAGGGTTGGCCACGGGGACGAACAAGACAGCTAGTGAAATTGTGATGATCACGGCAGTATTGTTGCTCGGCTGGCTCACAACCCAGACAGCAGCGGCTCAGATAGCCCCAGCCGGCCAGCCGCCACAGAATCCAGCTGCCGCGGAATGGCCGCAAGCGTTGCGCATCGCGGATTTCATTCTTTCGCTTCAGAATGCTGCCGGGGCCATACCTGACCGGCCGGGCGTGAACACCGTGAATGAAGACTCCAACATGGAGTATGCGCTCATCGCACTCGGTGCATCCTATGCTGCGACCAGGGACGTGCGCTACCGGGATGGCCTGGAGCGCGGAATCCAGTGGCTGGCGGCGCGTGAGGAGATGAACGACCCGCGCTGGAAGGGAAGCTGGTGGTATGTGTACTCCGCCAATCCGCCCTACCAGCCGATTCCGACTTCGCCGGGCGCGGGCGTCACGGATGTGCGCGGCGTGGATGCAACCTCAACTCTGTTCGTCTACCTTTTGTATCTGGATCAGAAGCTGACCGGCAACGACACGTTGACGAAGACCTACGCAGCCAATGCCAAAGCGGCATTGGACTTCGTGATCCAACACAACCTCGATAAAGACGGATTCAGCCGGAGTTCGTGGCAACAACATGCCTCCGATGGGCAATGGTACCTGTATGCCTTCAAGTACAGCGCAGACCAGGGCGACGTGTACCTGGGTATGCACGCTGGGGCGCTGTTGTACCACGTTGACGAATACGAACGCATCGCTCGCGTCCTCAGGGAATCCACGCCGAAACAGTTGTTTTCGAAAGCTGGTGGGCGCTACGGATTGGGCATCAATGAAAAGGACGTTTTCGATCCCGCGCCTTATGTCTTTGCCCAAGGCTACCTGGCCTGGATGTGGGGAGACACCCCCCAGAACCGTCAAGCTCTGGCCTGGTTGCGCTCCAAGGTAGGAAGTGATGGCGCCCTGGTCGAGGCCAAGGGCAAGCCTGCCGAAAGCCTGGGCGTCGCCATGTTGGGCATGGCCGCCGCTGCACTCCGGCAACCGCAACCAACGAAATCGGAGCAGTGGCTCGTGACCGAGCCGTACGACCCCGCTACGGGAGGTGTCCACGATACGGCAAACCCCAAGACTAATGAGTACAACAACGTCGCAGGCTTTTGCTTGATCAGTTTGCTCAGATTTCTGCCGTTCGATTAGGTGCCTAGAAACGAGCCCATCCGTGGCGAGGGAGTGCGTCTTTGATTCAGATCGGCGATAGGACGAAATTAGGCCTATTCAGAAGCCCGCTCCGCGCGGGCGAGAAAGCGGCGCCGGATAGCTAACGGGATACGCTCATTGTTAGTGAATTCCCATACCACTAGCAGTTCCGGAACGTAAACTGGCCCGTTTGGCATCAGGATCATAACTGGTTGCCCGCTTCCGCGGATCAGTCCTGTTAAACACCGGATGATCGAACCTTTGGAACAACTCAGTCAATCGGAACCGACCTCTTCATCACGGCTCGGCTTGCTCACAGTAGCGCGTGAAGGGATTCCTCAGCCGAGCGATGCACATAGAAATCCGGAGGCAACCGTTTGCCGACCGCCGCGCAAAGGCACGCCTCGTGAATCAGCTCAGGTTTTGCGATTTGAAACAAGAATTGTTGCCCCTCGTGCATTGCGCTCTTATAGGAACGCCAGAACAATTTGATGTCGGCCTGAGTCTCGGAAGGTGGCACTCGCTGACCGTTCGGCGTTCTGCTCCATATAGATATGCGCGATCATTTTGTACAGATCATCAAGGCGAAGCTTCGAGTTCATAACGGGCGAACTCCCTTCCAAACGCTAATATTGTGAGATCGCAGCGCGTTTCGCCTCACTGGTCGGCGACTGTAAGAGGATGGGTTTTATCACGTTTTTATCACCGCAACTCAGAATCTTAGGCTAGATCTCAGGTTGATACAATCTAGACCCATCCTAAACCATTGAAAACAATTGGCGGAAGCGAGTGGGGGTCGAACCCACCGGCGACATCGAAGATGCCGCCCGCCGGTTTTGAAGACCGGGACGATCACCGGACCGCATGCGCTTCCGTACTTTTTTCAGCCAATGACCACTCCGGCCGCTTCCGCGCGCTGGCAGACATGCCCCTAAGACCATTGCCTGCTTTCAGGCCCAATTCCTAAAGAAAAGCGCCTGCTTGGCGATGGGCTCGGTGCGTCCGGTTAGGCCGGCCATCTGGGTTTCACTGAGCGGCGTGAAGTCGCGCGCGAGTTGCACGTTTTCCTCGAGTTGGGCGATGGTATCGCATCCGATGATGACCGTGCTTACGGGCAGGCTGAGGGTGAAATAAAGCGCTTCCTTCATGGCCAGAACGCCGGGCTTGGGAGCAGGCTGGTTCCAGCCCGAGTCGTGGCTCTTGTCGGGCAGCCAGGAGCTGAGGATGCGGCCGCGGGCGGGAATTTTCATGCCGATGATCCCCATTTGCTTGTCCACCGCCATGGGCAGCAGGTGCTCGGTGAAGCTACGGTGGTGCGCGTCGGCGGCGTTCAGTGCCATCAGGATCTGATCGAAGTCGAAGCGCCGCAGGCACTCCATCAGCACCTCGGGATCGGAGTGGCCGGTGACGCCGAGGTAGCGGACCATTTTCTGCTCGCGAGCCTGAATGAGGGCTTCGAGGGCGCCGCCTTTGCCGAAAATCTGCTCGACGTCCTCTTTGCTGTCGATGTGATGAAGCTGCCAGGCATCAAGATGATCCGTGTTGAGCAGTTGGAGTGATTCTTCCAGCAGTTTCAGCGAACCGTCGCGGCTGCGGTCGTGCGTCTTGCTGGCAAGGTACACTTGGCTTCGGCGATGCTTCATTACCTGGCCGACGTAGCGCTGGCTCCAGCGCTCCTTGCCTCCATACATCGCGGCGGTATCCACGTAGTTGACGCCGAGATCAAGAGCGCGCTCGATGATGGGGACAGCTACGGCTTCGTTGTTGGGCTGCTCGATGGCAGCTTGTCCACCGAGGCTGAAGATGCCGGCGCGGTGGCCCGTGCGCCCCAGGTTGCGCGTCGGCATGGCGCCGGCAGTGGTGGGATTATACGGGGTCGCAGCATTGACTGGAGCAGTCGCCGATGCGCCTGCAGTTTCGGGCAGCAGACTCCCAGCCAGCGCTCCGGCCGTTACGGCGCCGGTGGTCTTCAGAAAATTGCGGCGGGACGCGATGGAGGTTCCCTGATCAACACGATGCTCGCTCATGGTTGTTTCCTCATGGCGTCATCCTAGCTCCGGTTCAAGCAGGTTTGCAATCGCCACCGGAGCGCGAGCGCCGCAATTCGTCGGCCAAACACACAACTTATTTCGGCTGCGCCACCACTCGCAAGTATGGTTTTAGAGTTTTCCAGCCGCCGGGATATTTCTGCCTGGCCTGCTCTTCCGAAACCGACGTGGGAATGATCACGTCCTGACCTGGCTTCCAGTTCACGGGCGTCGCAACATTGTGTTTCGCCGAGAGCTGGATCGAATCCAGCGCGCGCAACACTTCGTCGAAATTGCGTCCGCTGCTCATGGGGTAGATCAGCATCAGCTTGATCTTCTTGTCCGGGCCAACCACGAACACGGTGCGCACCGTGGCATTATCGGCTGCCGTGCGGCCCTCGCTGGTGGTGCCAGCCTCGGCGGGCAGCATGTCATAGAGCTTCGCCACTTTGAGCTCCGGATCGCCGATCATCGGATAGGTCACTTTGTGACCCTGCGTTTCTTCAATATCGGCGGCCCACTTGCCGTGACTGGTTACCGGATCCACGCTCAGGCCGATGATTTTCGTGTTGCGTTTGGCAAATTCCGGCTGTAGACCCGCCATGTAGCCCAGTTCGGTCGTGCACACGGGAGTGAAATCCTTGGGATGCGAAAACAGGATCGCCCAGCCGTTGCCGATCCATTCGTGAAAGTTGATGGTGCCTTGCGTGGTTTCGGCAGTGAAGTTGGGAGCCTCAGAGTTGATGCGTAAAGACATGTTCTTTCCTCGAGTAGTTTTTTCCTGGAGTGATGAACGACCAGCGCGTTTAAACCCCACTACATTAGTAGAGATAGAATATCCAGAGGCTGCTCGGTCCGTCAACCCTGGCCAGGGCCGTGAGGCGCGTCCAGACGCAGAAATGTAAAATCTCATGCATGGACGCTTTGACACGAAAGCTCTCTATGGTGCAGGTCGATGTGTTTACCGACCGCGCGCTCACCGGCAACTCGCTGGCGGTATTCCTCGATGGACGCGGCCTCAGCACCGAAACCATGCAGGCGTTAGCGCGCGAAATGAATCTTTCCGAAACGACCTTCATTCTTCCCGGGGACGCCACTGCCGAAAAAGCCCGCGGAGTCCGCGTGCGCATCTTCACCGTGCAGGAAGAACTGCCCTTTGCCGGACATCCAACGCTCGGCACCGCCTTCGTCCTGCGCGGCCAGACGGGTGCAGCCGAAGTCCGGCTCGATCTGAATGTTGGAACCGTCCCCGTGCGCTTCACGGAAACGCCGTCGCAGCCCCTGTTCGGAGAAATGACGCAGAAAGATCCGGAGTTCGGTGCCATCCACAACGTGGACGACATTGCGCGTCTCGCGAATCTGGGCGTTGCTGATTTCGACGGCTCCACGCCCATTCAGACCGTGTCTACCGGCATGCCTTTTACCATGGTCGCGCTCCGCTCGCTGACGGCGGTGCAGAAGTTGCGCCTCGATCTCGACCGGGCTGCCGAATATCTCGCGGCGAGCGGTGGTAAATTCCTTTATTTCGTCTGCCGCGAGACCGTCGATCCCAAGGCTCGCCTCCACGCCCGCATGATTTTTTATAACGGAGACGATCCCGCTACCGGGTCTGCCGCCGGATGCTGTGCCGCGTGGATGGTCGCGTACGGCGTTGCTGCCAGCGAGGAGCAGGTTTTGATCGAGCAAGGGCTGGAAATGCACCGTCACAGTTGCATTTTCGTTCGCGCCACCAGGCAGAATGATCGGCAGGATAACCATGTTGTCAATGTGCGTGTCGGTGGAAATTGTGTGGAAGTTCTCCGTGCTGAAGTCACAATCGCGATCTAGTGCATCAAAACACCGCACTAGCCGCGGCTCCGAAGCCAATGGCACGATCTTCCCTCGCACCGGAGTGCCATTGGCGAGCACGGCACTTTACCCGCGCTGCGATTCTGTTAGCATTCACCTCGCTCCCGGTTCTCAAAAAGAAAGAGATTCAATACAACAAAAACTTTTGTGATGAAATTCTCCCGGTTAGACCCATGAAGCCCAAGAAGACAATTCTTTGTGTGGATGATAACGAACAGGCTCTTTCCATCCGTAAAATCATGCTGGAGACGCGGGGCTATCGTGTGCTCGCGTACAACAGTGGCGAACAAGCCCTCGAAGCTTTCCGGCGCGGCGGCGTTGATCTGGTGCTCACCGACCTGATCATGCCCGGCGTGGATGGCTCACGGCTGATCGAAGAAATCAAGAATCTTTCTCCGCAGACTCCGGCCGTGCTGATCTCCGGCCGAACCAAAATCTACGAACGGGAAACCCTCGCCGATGTTTTCCTGCCCAAGGGAATGTACGAGCCCGCGGACCTACTGGAGCGCATTCGTCTCTTGCTGGTTCGCAAGCGCGGGCCCAAACGGCCGGTTGAGGTCCGGGTCCACGAGCTCGTCGTGGGGCGCGCGAACGTGGCCTGAGCGGGTTCATTGAGGCATTTATTCATTGCATCATTGAGTCATTGAAACCCTAAAGCTATGGGTCGATGGCTAAGTGTCTCAATGATTCAATGTCTCAATCGCTCTTCGGCCTGTGATATGGTTTTTACTGGATGTCAGCCTTCATCGAAGCCAGAGAATTGCGCAAAACTTACCGGGTTGGCAAGGTGGATGTGCCGGCCCTGCGCGGCATCTCCTTCAGCGTGCAGCAGGGGGAGTTCGTCACCATTGTGGGCCCTTCGGGCAGCGGCAAGTCCACTCTCTTTTATCTACTCGGTGGGCTGACCCAAGCCGACTCGGGAAGCGTCACCATCGACGGCGTGGATTTTGCCACGCTTTCCGACGGCGAGCGCACGCGGTTACGTAAGAGCAAAATCGGATTTGTCTTCCAGAAATTCAATCTTCTGCCAACGCTCAGCGCGCGCTCGAATATTGAGATCGCGGTTGATATTGCCGGCCGGGCCGCGCCCGATCCCGTGTTCCTCAAGAAGATCACCGAGATGCTTGGCATCGCCCAACGTCTCGAACATCGGCCCAACGAGCTTTCCGGAGGTGAGCAGCAGAGAGTCGCACTCGCTCGGGCTCTTATCAATCGCCCCGCCATCGTGCTGGCCGACGAGCCCACCGGCAACCTGGATTCGAAAAGTTCGAGCGTTGTGCTGAACATGCTGCGCCAGTCGAACAAGGATCTGGGGCAGACCGTGCTCATGATCACGCACAATCCCGAAGCCGCCGAATATGGCGACCGCATGGTCCACATGCGCGACGGCCAGATCGTAACGCCGAATGAAGATCCGCAGTGGTCACCGCACCATCCGGAACCCTTGCGCTCGTGAGGGCGGGCTTTAGACTTCACGTAGAGACGGGGCTTGCCCCGTCTTCGTGCGCAGGCAGGCCCTTCGTCACTTCTGTTTCGACCGATTCCTGACCGGGATCACGAACTTCAGTCCCGACCAGACTTCGGTGACCGCGCAAACTTTCACGTCCACCAGGCCAGCGGCGAGCCCGCTCTGGCGAATCACATCTTCGGTGAGGTTGGTCGCGACGCCTGAACTCTTCTTCGGCCACGAGATCCACAGCATGCCCGCCGGGGCCAGCGCCTTCGCTGCCAGGGTCAGATCAAGCGCCAGTTCGGTGCGGGATTTGGCAAATAGAAAAACAAAATCGAACCCTTCGGTGAGGTTTCCGGTGATGCGGTGCACACGGCATTTCCCAAACGCATCACGAAGCTCGGCCTTCACTTCGTCAGGTACGTGCAACAAGGCAGTGCGAAACCCATCCTTAATACCGAGCTTCTTCGCGAGAGGAGTTCCAGAATAACCAGGCATAGAAGTTGTCCCTGAGGACCGGGAACTGAGAACTGTTCTACTGCTTCGGAGCGTAGTATCCCTTGCGGGTACGCACCTTCAGCCCTCTATCCTGCGCCAGAATTTCAATCGTGCGGTAGCGTCCATCGGCGATAAAATTTGCCGGCTTGTAGGCCATGGCATACTGGCTGCGCAACTCCTCCTGGATGGAGAGAAACGCATCGGAGACGTCGCGCATCTGGAAGGGGAAAAACGCGCGGCCGCCGGTGGCGTCTGCGATGCGCTCCAGCACCTTGTCGCCCTTGCCCTTCATGCCGCTGATGTTGGTGCTGATGGTGTAGACGATCACTTCCGCCCGCTCCGCCATCTCGATGGCTTCCTCGCGCGTTACGTGGCTCAGGTTGTCTTCGCCGTCGCTCAGCAGAATAATGGCGCGGCGCACCGGCCCCGTCTGTTCCTGCTTCAACAGCTTGTCGCGGCAAGCAAAGTAGAGCGCGTCGTACATGGCGGTGCCGCCGCCCGCCCGCAACATGCGCACGCCGGCCGAAAGATTTTCCGTGCTATCGGTGAAATCCTGGGTAACTTCCGGCGTGGCGTCGAAGCCGACCACGAATGCCTTGTCGTAGCGCGGGCGAATGATGGCGTTCAGAAACTCGATGGCCGCTTCCTGCTCGAACTTGAAGCGGTCGCGTACCGAATTGCTCGCGTCCACCAGCAATCCCACCTGTAGAGGCAGGTCGGTCTCACTGTGGAAGCTCCGCATCTCCGCCGGTTTTTGATCGTCGATCACTCTGAAGTCGTTTCGCTTCAGATCCTTGATGTAGTGACCGTGCCGGTCGGTAACGGTGAACACAACACGGACTTCGTTGACGACGTGGCGGATGGTCTCGAGCGAGTCGTCGGACTCCGACTTAGCTGGATTTTCCGGCTGCGGACTTTGCCCGGCCGCCGTCGCGGGAGTCGGCGTGCCGGAAGCTGGCGAGGCCGGAGTTGCTGTGGAAGAGGCTGGCGCCGCCGGGACCTGCGTCTTGTCATCCGGTGGAACGCTCGTTGTCGCCGGCGGATTCTGTTCCGCCGGCACGGACGCAGGCGGCGCCGTCTGGCCGATCAGAGACCCGGCCAGCGATAGAACTACGACCAGAAGCAGAAAGATGCGAGATTTCATCAGGACGATTTGCTTGGATTTGATTTCTTCTATTATAGCCTGCGGCTCCGCTGCGGGAACGGCACCTCGCTCTTACTGGCCAGGTTCCAACCGGGGGCCTTCTTGCCGAGCATTCTCCAGGCTTTCGAGCAAATTCTCCAGTTCCTTCGGTAACGGCCGGCTGAACTTGAGCAACTCTTTCGTCCGTGGATGCGTCAACTCGAGCGCCGCCGAATGAAGAAAATTTCGATCCAGCGCCAGCGTCGCGGGCATGCCTGCCGACCGCCGTTTGTTCGATTGCGACCGCAATTCGCCCGGCGCGCCATAGAGCGCGTCACCCACCACCGGATGTCCGAGCGACGACATGTGCACCCGAATCTGGTGCGTGCGCCCCGTCTCGATCTTGAGCTCGACCAGCGCAAACTTGCCGTAAGGCGCGTCGATTCTTCGCTTCACTAAGTAATGCGTCACCGCCTCACGGCCACCGAAGCCTCGTGTCGTCATCCGCGTCCGCTTCTGCGAGTGGCGGCTGATCGCGCTCTGAATCGTGCCACGATCCTGCTTCGGCCAGCCATGCACCAGCGCAATGTAAGTCTTGTGCACCTCGCGCCCGCTGAATTGCTTTGCCAGCCGGCGGTGCGCTTCATCGTTCTTCGCCACCACCATCAGCCCGCTGGTCGCCCGATCCAGGCGATGCACGATCCCCGGACGTAGTTCGCCGCCCACCCCCGAAAGCGTCTTAAAGTGATGGAGCAGCGCATTGACCAGAGTTCCGCGGTTGCGCGCATCGTCGGTTGTTCCCGCTCCGGCATGCACCATCATGCCCGCCGGCTTGTTGACGATCGCCAGGTCGTCGTCCTCATAAACGATGTCGAGCGCAATCTCTTCCGGAATGGCGCGTAGCGGGGGCGCTTGCGGCGACCCGGTAACTGTGATCTGTTCTTCGCCATTGCCCTTCAGTCGCAGCGAGGCCTTCGCCTCAACCCCGTTCACCAGCACCTCACCCCTGGCGATGAGTTGCTGCACGCGGGCGCGACTGACCTCTGCCTGACGGACCTCGGAGAGTTGCAGCGCGAGATATTGGTCCAGGCGCTGCCCCGCTGCTTCGGGAGATGCGGTCAGAGTGAGGGGAAAGTTACGCATTCAGCTCAGCATTCAGCATTCAGCGAGCAAGTGCAAGGAGAATCTCTAAGGTGCGAAGAGTATGACGTTGTGGGAGACAAAAGTTTCCGCCAGCCTTGGTTGTTGAAGTATCAGAAAACTAAGTCCCGGAGGGACGACCGAAGTTGCACCCGCGCCCTAAACCCCAGAGCCCGATTTCTGTGTGTTGAGTGCGGAGAGCTGTGATCCGCTCTTCAGCCACCAGATCACTCCGCCGCCGATGACCAGCAGAATCGAGATCAGCTGCGTTCCCGTCATCAGCCCGCCCAAAACCTCGCCGCGTCCGGGATCGCCACGCAGGAACTCGATGAAGTAACGCTCGACGCCGTACAGGATCATGAAGCTGCCCCACGCCTGTCCGTCGAACCTCTTCCGCCCGAGCAGCCAGGTTAAAAACAGGAAATTGCAGAACTCGGCCGCGGCTTCGATCAGTTGTGTCGGTTCAAGCCTGACGCCGAGCGGGGTCCCGCTAACAGAATTCGCCAGAGGGTTGGTGAAGATCAATCCCCAGAAGTGACTGGTCGGTTTGCCGTAGCAGCATCCCGCCGAAAAGCAACCGAAACGTCCGAGCACGTGGCCAAAGGCCAGCCCAGGAGCGAACCCGTCGCAGGTGCGCAGCACCGGCATGTGATGACGCCGCATGTACCAGGCCGCCATCAGGAGCGCGCCAATCAGCCCGCCGGAAAATACGCCTCCCGCCTGCAGCGTGTTGAGGCTGAAAATCTCCCGCCAGTTGTTGGCATAGCCGCTCCAGTCGTTGATGACGTATAAAATCTTCGCGCCGATGATTCCGGCGAGAACAACGAGAATGCCGAGATTCCACGCATCGTCGCCATTGATGCCCTGTTTCTCGGAATTACGCACGCTGATCCAAAGCCCGATCAGCACACCCGAAGCGACCAGGACACCATAGGTGGGAAGGTAGAAACTGCCAATCTGAAAAAGTCGAGGGAACACGTTAGTTTGGATGCTCCGATAGAAGGCTGAGTTCAGAAAGAGTCTAGCAGGGAAGAAGGTGTCAGGTCTCAGGTGTTAGCTCTCAGGCCAAGGAGGAGCGGCGCATTTACTGGTGTTTGCTGGTCCAACGGAATGCTGTGGCCCCCAGGCAGCAAGCAGCGGCCAAAGCCGCGACGCCGAGCGCCGTGTTGTGGGGAACGTTGGCGGAAAATGCAACAAAACCTATGACCAGTAAAATGCCACTGAGCAACAACCTTACGAGGTGGGCAAAGTCCGGGATTGGCGCAGGTGAGGCCGAGAGTTTCTTTGCGATGATCTGAGTACTGCGCATCGCCTCAGGAAAACTAACACTGTGTTGGACATCGATGACCTCTTTTTCCCACTCTTCGCGAGATTCTTCCGGGTCGGGCATTGCACCTCGAATCTTAAGTCGATAACGCTTTTCCTGAGACCTGACACCTAAGACCTGACACCTGAAATAAACAAGCCGACCCACTAGGCCGTGTGGTGGGCCGAGAATGAACCCGTCTCAGACGGTGGGAACCCGCCGCGACCCATTAGGCTTTTCCGCATGGCGGAACATAGCACACAGGATCTTTTTGCGAGTCGAGTCCCCGTTCATTCGGCATTGGTTCAAAAATCGGTTGCCACCATCACCAACTCGGTAGGTCGGCTTTCACTTTGGATGCTAGGAAACCGCGGCGAGATTCGCAAGAGGAAAACGCAAAATAGTTGGCAGGATGCGTGCTGAAGGTCTCGCTACAAAAGTGCGAAGAAGATGAACCCCAGGTTACGGACGACTTCAGCCAGTGCGCCGGGTATCTTGCAAAACTTCGTCCAGCGCGCTTGCCAGTTTGCTGGCCCGTTGCTGGGCATCCGGCGAAGGCTTCTCCAGCCGCCGCTTCAGCAGATGATATTCGTCGGCGATGTTCAGCGCCGCCAGCACCGCCAGTCGCACCGAATCCACGGTTGCCGTCTGCTGAGATACCGCGCGCATCTTGCCGTCCACGTACTCGGCCAGCTTCAGAATGTAGCTCGCGTCCGAACCCCGCAGGTTATAAACCTGGTCGAAGATTTCGACGCGCACGCTGCCCGGGTTAGTCACCGCATCGGTCGGAGGTTGTTTGCTCGCAGTCGCCATGTCACTCCTCGGCGGATTCCCGCCCTCGCCTTCGCGGCCCCCGTTCAGCTTGCCGCCTGCTCGCGCGTCACGCTGTCCATCTGGCTCAACATTTTTTCCACGCGTCCGCGAATGTCCTCGCGATCCTTGCGCAGTTGAATCAGCTCGCGACGCATGGCTTCGTTCTCTTCCTCGCGCTCTTCGAGTTGCTCGCGCAGCCGCTTGGCATCGCGCTCGGCCGTAGCCCGTGCTTCCTTGGCGGCCTTGTACAACTCAATGGTGCGATAAACCTTCTCTTCCAGAGCCTCAAAATCTTCAGCCGGAACCTGCTCAGATACCTCTTCCACCATCTTCACTGACATGGGCGCCACTCGCTTTCAAGGAATGTTTCAGCGTTGAGGCGAAGTATAGCGCAGTTTGCTGTGGATTTTTCGCTACTTTCGTCTCAACTTTTCCAGCCGTCGCGCCGCCTCATCCAGTGTCTCAGGCTTTTTGCAGAAGGCGAAACGTACCTGTTGGGATCCGTCCTTCGGATGCTTGTAAAAACTCGACCCCGGTACACAAGCGATGCCGATGTCCTTGACCAGATGAGCTGCAAACTCCACGTCGTTCGCGAACCCAAAGGTGCTGATATCGGTCATCACGTAATAAGCGCCCCGCGGCCGGTAACAGACGAACCCAGTTTTCTCCAGCGCTGGAATCAGATGATCGCGCCGAGTGCGGTAGCGGTCGGCCAGTTCGCGATAGTAGCTGGCAGGCAGGCTTAACGCCGCCGCTCCCGCTTCCTGGAAAGGGGCGGGCGCCCCTACAGTCAAGAAGTCATGCACCTTGCGGATCGCATTCGTGATGGCGGGAGGCGCAACCGCCCAGCCGACGCGCCATCCCGTGACGCTGTAGCTTTTGGATAGTCCGTTGATGGTGATGGTGCGCTCGCGCATGCCCTCGAGGCGCGCCAGCGAAATGTGCTCCGATCCATCATAAAGAATGTGCTCGTAGATTTCGTCGGTGATGGCAAGCACGTTATATTCCACGCACAGGTCGCGAATCAGTTCCAGTTCTTTCCGGCTGAATACCTTGCCGGTAGGGTTGTTGGGCGTGTTAACGATGATCGCCTTGGTGTGGTGTTGACTTGTCTGATGCTGGAAAGCCTCGCGCAGTTCCTGTTCGTCGAACGTCCACTCGCCTCCCGCTTTTTGCGGCGGCCGCAAACTGACAAAGCGCGGCTTGGCTCCGCTCAGGATCGAGTCCGGCCCATAATTCTCGTAGAAAGGCTCGAAGACCACCACCTCATCGCCCTTGTTGCACACCGCCAGCAAGGTCGCGATCATCGCTTCGGTCGAGCCGCAGCACACCACAATTTCCTTTTCCGGATCAACCTCGATCCCCTGCTGCTCCTGCATTTTCCGGGCAATCGCAGTCCGCAGACTCTTCGCGCCCCAGGTGATGGCGTACTGATTAACGTCGGCGCCGATGGCTTCTTGCGCGGCGCGCTTGATTTCGGCAGGTGCGGAGAAATCCGGAAACCCCTGCGCCAGATTGACCGCGTCATATTGCATCGCCTGCCGAGTCATCTCGCGAATCACAGACTCGGTAAAATGCTCAACCTTGTCGGAAAGAAAGTGCTTGGAATGCGCCGAAACCTGGGTCATGGAAAGTCAGACTAGCACAAGAAATGTTCCCGCAGGGACAGACACTCTCTTCCGACTTCGCTCAGGATGGCAAAGTTCAGCGGAGTGCCGACCCACTGTCCGCGCTACAATCACTCTGCATGCGGGCCGGACAGATTGCCATTTTGTGGATTGCCTTGACCGGCCTGCTGCCAGCGCAGACCGAGCCCCAAGGGCCGATGGGACCTCCGGCAAAACTCCCGCCGGCACACCTGGAAAAGACGTCGCCGGCGCCCAAACTCAGCGCGCCCGTTCCCGTCTTTCGCGACATCGCCGCCCAGGCCGGGTTGACCGCCTCCCACATCTCCTCGCCCGAAAAACACTACGTCATCGAATCCATGAGTGGTGGTATCGGTTTGTTCGACTGCGACAATGACGGCAAACTCGACATCGTGATGGTGAACGGTTCGACGGTCGATCGCTATCGGCAGCAGGGCGGCGATCTTCTGGTCACGCTCTGGCATCAGGATTCGAACCTCAAGTTCAGCGACATCACCGAGAAGGCCGGACTTGCGCGCAAAGGCTGGGGCATGGGCGTTGCCGTCGCCGATTTCGACAACGACGGCAACCTCGATCTCTTCATCGCCGGCTACGGCGGCAACGCGCTTTATCGCAACAAAGGAAATTGCACGTTCGAAGACGTGACCGACAAGGCTGGAGTGCGTGGTGGCGGCTTCTCGACCGGTGCGGCCTGGGCAGACTATGACCGTGACGGCAACGTCGATTTATTCGTCTCGCGCTATGTTCACGTGGACATGAACGACCTGCCTGAGTTCGGCTCGACCAAGTTTTGTCACTTCAAGGGAGTACCCGTGCAGTGCGGACCGTGGGGCATGGAGGGCGAGACCGATCTGCTCTACCACAACCGCGGCGACGGCACCTTTGAGGAAGTTTCGAAAAAAGCGGGAGTTGACGATCCCGAAAAGTACTACGGACTGGGTGCGACCTGGGGCGACTACGACAACGACGGCTGGCCCGATCTGTTTCTCGCCAATGACACCACTCCCAACCGTCTCTATCACAATAATCACAACGGTACGTTTACCGATGAAGCCATGGTTGCGGGCGTCGCCATGAACGGTGAAGGTCAGGCACTCGGCTCCATGGGTGCGACCTGGGGCGATTTCGATCACAGCGGACGCCTCTCGATCTTCGTCACAGAATTTGCCGACCAGCCAAACACTCTTTATAAGAACCAGGGGACACGAGGCTTCGAAGATGTGGCGATGCAGGCGCATCTAGGGCAGCCGAGCTTGCCGTTTCTCGGCTGGGGGACGACGTTTTTCGACATGGACAACGACGGCTGGCTCGATTTGTTCATCGCCACAGGCCACGTCTATCCACAAATGGACACGGTGCCGGGAAGCGCCGGCTATGCCCAGCCCATGCTGCTGCACCGCAACCTGCGCAACGGAACCTTCGAAGAGGTTTCGAAGGCGGCTGGGTTGGCGGACATGCCTCTGAAATCCAGGCGGGGTGCGGCCTTCGGTGACATCGCTAACAACGGCAATGTCGACATCGTGGTGCTTAACGTCGGCGAACCGCCGTCGCTATTCCTCAACACCAACAAAATTCCGAACCATCGTGTGCTCTTCCATCTGGTTGGAACCAGGAGCAATCGCGCCGCGATCGGTGCGCGCGTCACCGTTCAAGCAGGAGGAATGACGCAGTTCGACGAAGTGCGCGGCGGTGCCAGCTATCTTTCGCAGAACGATCTGCGCCTTCATTTCGGCCTGGGTTCGGCAAGCAAGATTGATGTGGTTGAAGTCCGCTGGCCCACTGGCAAGACGGAAAGTTTCAAAGACGTCGCCGTGGACAAAATCTACGCCATCACCGAAGGGCAGGGAATCAAGGAGGAGGCCGCCCTGCCTGCACCGGAATCAATTTCCTTCTAGAACCTAGAAGCCCGGCTGAGCCGTGATGCCTTTTGCTTCCACACACTCATAGGCGCGGCCGGCCGCCAGGCTCTTGTATTCTTCCGTCCTGCCGCTGGGCCATTCGATCACCAAACGATCAATCTTGTCGCGCTTTCCCAGTCCGAAGGTTACGGGCAGCTCCGACTGCGACAGATAACTGGACCCGCCCTTGACCAGTCGCGATTGGCTCGATGTTCCATTCGACGACCCATTCGACGACCCGTGAAAGATCTTCACCGCCGCCCCGATAGCATCGCGATTCGACTTCGTTCCGACCAGGTGAATCCGAATGCTTCGGTTCCCGGCGGTCTGGTCGGTGCGGTAGAGGTAGGCGGGGCCGTTGTTGGTGGTCATGAGCAGATCAAGATCGCCATCGCGGTCGAAATCGCCGCAGGCAAGGCCGCGTCCGACTTTTGCTTCACTGAAGCCGCCGCCCGCTTCCGCTGCCACGTCGACAAACGTTCCCTTTCCACCGTTCAGGAAAAGCTGCGGTGGCTGCGCGTAACCAACGCCGCTGACATTGCGCACCGTATCGTCGATGTGCCCGTTCACTACCGCCAGATCGAGTGCGCCATCCAGATCGACATCGAGGAATACACAACCGAACCCCAGCTTATCTTTCGATGCCTGCCCCACTCCGCTTTGCATGGCCACATCCACATAATTCCCGCCCTCGGAAAACCGGTAGAGGCCGGTCATCTCGTTGTCGAAATTGGTGATGGCGACGCCCGAGTTTCCTGAATTATCGAAATCGGCCACGTCCACGCCCATGCCCGCGCGGGCGCGTCCCTCTGCGGAAAAGGCGATGCCGGCTTCCACGGCTATGTCCTTAAACGTTCCATTGCGCTGGTTCCGGTAAAGCTTGTTGGGCTGCGTATCATTGGTTACCAGCAAATCGGGCCAACCATCGTGATCGTAGTCGAGCATGGCTACACCCAGCGATTTCGAGCTGCTGTCGAAAATTCCACTGGTGGCGGTGACATCCTCAAAGGTGCCATTGCCGCGGTTGTGAAACAACCAGCAGGTCTCTCCGCGATAGGCCTCGGGTGTGCAGTAGGACTTGTGCCGGCCGTCGAGGCTGCAAAATACATCGTGCTCGGGAGACCACTTGACGTAGTTACATACAAAAAGATCGAGCAGGCCGTCACGGTCAAAATCAAACCATAAGGCGGACGTGCTCATCGCCTGGCGGCCGCCCAGTCCGCTCGACTTAGTAACATCGACAAAAGTTCCCTTGCCTGTGTTCCTGAACAGCCGGTTCTGGCCGACGCAGGTTATTAGGATGTCAGGATAACCGTCGTTATCGTAGTCTCCGATCGCGACCCCCATGCCATACATCTCGACGTCGAGCCCGGCGCTGCGGGTCACGTCGGAAAACGTCCCGTTGCGGTTGTTGCGATAGAGCTTCAGCGTGCTGGGCTCCGACCGATGTTCGTGCTGGTGTCCTGGCCAGTCGGCCCCATTCACCAGAAGAACGTCCTGCCAGCCGTCACGGTCGTAGTCAAGAAAAGCGCACCCGGCGCCGAGTGTTTCCGGCAGCAATTTCCCACCGTACGCGCCGCTGTTGTGGCGGAAGCGGATCCCAGACTGGGCGGTCACGTCTACAAGCCGGAAACCGGGATTAACGAATTGCGCGGGAGAGCCTGCGAAAGCGTCCCAGACCAAGCCTGAGGTCGACGCCAGGCCAGCCATGCCCCAAAGAAACGACCGGCGGTTCAGGGCAGGGCCATTCGCGGCAAGGCTTTTCACGGAAGATCTACCAGCCCGTTGCGGATCGCATAAACGACCAACTCGGCGGTCTTGTGGGTTCCCAAAGCGTCCATCATGTTGGCCCGATGAACGGCGACGGTGTTGGCGCTGAGGTCAAGCGCGGTCGCAATCTGTTTATTGGACTTGCCATCCACGATCATTTGCAGGACTTCGAGTTCGCGAGGGGTGAGCCCGGCGTTGCGTGTTCCTTTGAGCGCAACCGGACGCTTGAGTTGGGAATCGAGCACGGTTTCGCCCTTCACGACTCGTCGGATGGCAGCACCTAACTCGAGGTCCACCGCATTCTTGAGGACATACCCGCGTGCACCGGCTTCGAGCGCCTGCCGCACCAGAGTCTCCTCCGGATGCATGCTGAGCATGAGCACCAAAGCCTGCGGATGCTTCCCAAGAATCTGCCGCGTCGCTTCCAACCCGTTCATGCCAGGCATGGCGCAATCCATCACAATCACTTTCGGGCGAAGCTCATCCGCGAGTTTGACGGCTTCATGGCCGTCGCCCGCCTCGCCCGCAACCGTGATATCTGGCTCATCCTCCAGAATGCGCCGGAACCCGCGGCGCACCAGGGTATGGTCGTCAACCAGCAAAACTGAAATCTTATCCGGCATGCGCATCAAGCCTCTAGCCTCTTTCTGGGGACGCGTAATCGAACCAGCGTCCCCCTTCCGCCTTCACCTTGCGCGGGGCGTAGGAATTCCACCGTGCCGCCCATCAACTCCGCGCGTTCCCGCATGGCCACAAGGCCGATCCCCTGCTTGGCAACCCGCGCTTCGAAACCCCGTCCGTGATCTTCCACTTCGACTTCCAAAAATTGCGTTAGAAATCGCAGACGCACCCAGCATTCCTTGGTTCCCGAATGCCGGGTCATGTTATTCAAGGCTTCCTGCACCACGCGATACACATGTATGGCGGCGTTGCCATCTACAGGAAAGGATTCGCCCGATTTCTCATAGAATACGTGAATGCCCGCCTGCCTTTCCACCACCGGCAAATACCAGTCGAGCGTGCTCTCCAGTCCGTTTTCCTCAAGCATCACCGGATGCAAGGCTTGGGAAAGGCTGCGCACTTTGTCCAGCGTGCTTTGCGTAATCTCGCAAACCTCATGCAATTCCGAGCGCAACTCTGAATGTTCCGGAGCATGTTTTCCGGCGCGCGTCAGCATCATCCCCACGGCAGTCAGAATCTGTCCAAACTCATCGTGCAACTCGCGCGAGATGTGACGCAGGGTGGATTCCTGGGCAGCAATGAGCTTCTGGGCAAGTTCGCTGCGCTGTTCCGAAAGCGTCGCCAGCTGCGCGAATAACCGGCGATTGGAGCTGATCAGGTAAAGGCTGGTAAAGAGAATGGCAATCAGAGTCGCCGTCAGAAAAAGATAGACCTGCCGCTGGACCCGGTCGTAAATCTGCGCAATCCGCAACGCCGCTTGCTCTTCGCTCTCGTTGTTCTGCACCAGCAGCCGGGATACGGCCGTGCTCAGCGCTTCCTGCCGCGCTCGCAGCGAGTTTCGAATCTGCGCCCTGGCTTCCTCCTGGTTGGGGCCGCGCGCCAGCGCAAAAATCCGATCCGCGGCGTCCCAAAACTGCGCCACCGAATTTTCCAGGTACTGCTCCTGGTCGGCTGTCCGATTCACTGGAGCAACCTGGTGCTCGCGACGCAGCGCGTCGTCCAAGTCCGTTCGCACGCGTTGGAACTGCGCCGACCAGGCCGTCAACGGGTAAGGCTCATCGTTGTCCAGCATGTCGCGCATCGCCAGTGCCAGCGAATTCAGATCGTTCTGGATGCGAAGCAACTGCAGAGAGTCTTTCCGGTTGCGGTCCACCAGATTGTTCTGCAGTTCGCGCAGGCCGGAGATTTGCCGCGTGATGTATCCCGAATAAGCCACCACAGCCGCCAGAGTGATAATCAGCCCTAAGAACAGTCCAGGGGTTGGTGACCGATGGGGCGGCGGTGCAGAGGGACGTCGCACGCCCCGAGAATACAACGCGAGCGGCTTAATTTACCAACGCGCCCTGCGCCGCCGGTTCGGGGCCGGTTCGGTTTCTCAGGGCGAGCAGAGCGTTCAATTTTGCCAGCACTTCAAACGCATCCGCTACATAAAGGACGTCTGCTTTCCCTCGTGCCCATCCGCAGTTCGGGTCGAGATTCACGGCGCGCCGCTCGTTGATGAAGCGCCATCCCACGACGTGAGGCTCCTCGCCATGGCAGCAGGTGGACAAACCCTTGGGATGACGCGGCGTCGACCCGGTCTGGCCCACCTGGTTCAGATGGGTCATGAAGCCGAGCACCGCCTGACTCTCTCCGCTTTGATCTACGAGAGACTTGCTGCCCCCAAGGGATGCGCCAGTGACACGAAGGAAGCCAAGAATCAGCGGTTCCGCTTGATCGATATGAGTCTTGCCGTCGGCCTGCTTCTTGGTCCAACCCGCACCGGCGACAAACAGCAGGTTGGCGTCGGGCCGGATGGTTTGTACGTCGCTTTTCGGAGCGCGGATGCCGGTGATGATCGTTCTCGTGGCCGCTTTCGGAAGTGTCACCGGAATTACTTCGACCTTCGCCACACCAGCCGACCCATTCGTCTTCGTGTTCACCCATGCCGCTGCGCAGCCGGACTCGAGCAACACAATCCAGGGCCGCGCGTCGCGCCGGATCACGCCTTCGATGCGCTGACGGTAATGCCAGCGCGTGGCCCGCAGTTCGCCGGGGACGACTTCGGCTTCGATTGAAGTAACATGCGTGTCCACACATCCGTTCAGGCGATGTGCCACTCCCGCCAGAACGCGCATGAAGCGTGAGGTCGCGGGCGCGAGAATCAGATCGACTCCGGCTGAACGGCAGATCGCTTCCGCCGCTGCTGCATCGCTCGCATAACGAGCGCTCGAGAAGTCGGGCCCCGAAACCGCAAGAATTCGATCGGCTCCAGTCGCTGCAAGAGTTTCCGCCACGACCGACACGTCCTCGCCGATCAGACCGATGGTCAATCGCCCGCTGAGTTGCTTCGTCAGCTTCAAGGCAGCGCCCAGAACCTCATACGACGCCTTGGGAAGCGTGTTACCAGCTTCCGAAACATGCGCCAGGAACAGAATGCTTTTTGACATTAGAATCTTAATCTCCCTATACGGTGCGGCTTTATTAACATTCCCCAAACGCTGTCATGCTGAGCGAGGATTGAGCTTCGCAACGCGAAGCTCAACCGCAGTCGAAGCATCCCTACTTCCTCCACCGCACCTAATCGATCAGGATGCCAACGTAGCCAGATACTACTTGCCAATCCATTCCGCAATCTCTTGCGCGATTTGCTCGGCCGACAGATCCTTGACCACGCGCGTCTGACGCTGTTGTTTCGGCGGACTCGCGCTCAGGAAGTGCAATCCACCATCCGCCGGCGGCACAGACTTCGCCCGCTGCAGCGCCGGCATCACCGTGCGCATATTCGCCATCCCCACTTGAGGATTGTTGCGCGGCTCCGGCAAATTGCCAGTCGCCCACCCGAACAAGGCCGGCGGACCCTGGCAAACCGAGACCTGGTGCCGTCCGCCCTCGATCCGCTCCAGAACTTCGAACGAACCGTCAGCTTGCACGTTGAGTTGGTCAACACCTTGGAACTGGTCAAGAATCTCCAGTCGCTCTCCGACTAGCTGCATAGTGGCGCCCGCGCCACGGGAAGCTGATTCCCATCCGCCGAACACGAGCAAGCGCGAGCGATCTAGACCGGCGATACTCTGGATAGTCTCGGCTAAGAGCGCGGCCGTTGCGTGTGCGTCGGCAAAGCCACTGGCGCTCGAATCGACGGGAACCAGCTCAAAACTCACTCGCTGGGCAATCGTCATCATCACCTGCTGGAGTTTTGCTTTGGGTCCGACGCTCACCAGCCACACCTTGCTGCCCGCAACCTTCGATGCCAGGTTGGCAGCTTCATACAGGGCATGAGCCGCCCAGGGGTCCAGTACGGCGGGCAGCATCATTTCGTTCTTGAGCGCGGGACCGGTTGGGGTCTGGATTGGCTCCAAAGTTTGCAGCGGGTCGGGCACAATGCTGCCGCAGACCACAATGTGATATCCGTTTGTCATTCGAGTCCTGTCAAGTAAGTAATTCCCATGTTTTTCTAGTGTTGGTCGTTAGTCGTTGGTCGCTCGTGGGTTTGCTAACGACTAACGACTGACGACTAACGACTGACGACCAAGGACCTCAGTTCAGTGCCGAGTGCAGTCCTCCCGCACCGGCCTTGAATTCAATATTCCCCTCTGTGCCGCTGCCATCGACCGCGCAGTTCCACAAGCACGCGCCGCAGTAAACACACTTCTCGCGATCAAAGGCAGGCACTGCGTCTTCGCCGCGCGTGATCGCCTGTCCCGAGCACATTTCCACGCATAACTTGGTTTCACAGGCGCGGCAGAGTTCTGGACGGCGAAAGCTCACGTGGTTCGCATACCCCGGTGCCGCCTGCACACCTCCGCCCATGAGCAAAGCGTCCTGGTGTGAGATCAGCAGCTTGCCATCCATCGGAATCTGCGGCCAACCCCAGCGGTCCATGATCCGGTCGTGCAGCGAAGTGCCCTTGGCGGCGCATTCTTCCTGCATCTGCTTCAGTTCGGCCGGCGAAATCCGCGATCCGTAAGCTTTTTCAAGCGAAGGCAGATGGCTGGCCTGACGCGAAGCTGGCGTCACACGGCCGCCAGTCAGGCCCGTGACGGCCATGCCGACCATTCCGCTGATGACACCCTGCGAGAATCCATTGCGCGAGTCGGCAGCAATCTTCGATTCGCGATCGACCCAGCTCTCCCGACGTCGGCGCACGTAAGTAGCTTCAAGGTTCTCGCGAGTAAACGCCCGTTTTTGTTCCGCCAGTTCGATGACCGCTTCCGCCAGTTGCACGCCGGTGGTCCACGCTTCATCCACTCCAGACCCGGCGAGCACATTCGTGCTGCCCGATCCTTCGCCGATGCGGGCGTAGCCGTTGCCTGCGAGAAACGGCTCGCCGTGACGCCCAGATTCCTGCAGCGACTTCGCTCCCCAGGACTTCAGCGTTCCGCCTTCGAGATAGCGCCACAGATAGGGATGAAGCATGAAGTGCTGCAGGTAGCGATAGGCCGTGCGCACCGGACTACGGAACCAGGACGGAACAAAGATGCCAACCGAAGCCAGTCGATTGGGATGAACGTAGAGAAACCCGAAAATTTCCGGCTCCGGGAATCCAATCGTGTGCAAGACTGTGCCGGGTTCCAGTCCGCTATCTTCGCGGAGTTCGACCACCATCTTCATGCCGAGTGCCCATTCGCGCGATCCATGGCCTGGCGGCATTCCAAGTTGCGCGTCGATTTTGCGGCCAACCGCTCCCACCGGGCCGTCGCCCACCACCGTCAGCGCAGCCCGCAGATCCATGCCCGGCGTGAAACCTGCCTCCGGATGCCCTTGAAGATCGGTCCCCTGATCGGTGAGCCGCACGCCGGCCGCGGCATCTCCTTCAATAAGCAGTTCGGCGACCGGCATGCCCGGCCAGATCTGCACCATGCCCGAGGCTGCGACTTGATCGCTGACCCATTGATTGAACTGGCCAAGCGAAAGCACGAGGCCATCGTGTTTCCGCATGAACGGCGGAGTGTAGGGCAGTTCGAAGGCCTCATGCTTCAGCCCGAACAGGAACCCAAGGGAGCGCAGCACGCGGTCGGCAGCCTCGAAAGAAAATGATCGTCGGCTCGCGCCTGTCGGATCGAGCAGGTAGACCAGCTTTTCCATCTTCACGGCCGCCGCCATCGGGATCTCGGTGAGATCCACGCCGGGGAAGCTGCCGCGTATCCCTCGCGCTCGCGTGACCGCGCCCGAGACTCCAAACCCCAGCCCGTCGGCGCGCTCGTAGCAGATGACCTGCAAAGGCAGGCCGGGAGACGTTGCACTCTCCAGCCGCACCGATCCATCGGGATTCAGGAGGCTGCGGCTCAGCGTCGTGAGGAAGCCGCCCATCGCAGGACCGAAGCCCACGCAGGCGATGTCGACGGTCATCTGTTGCCGCTCGATCTTTTGCAGATCGACAGCAGCGGACGGTTCTTGGGAATCGGCGCTCATGCAGGGTAGTCCAGCGCCTCCGGAATCATGAGCTTCGAAATCGCCTCGGCGGCCCGATCCTTGGACAGCCGGCAACCCGTGAGGCAAGTAGAGAGCTTCGTTTGCAACGACAGAAATTGCTCAGCTCCACTGCACTTCGCACAAGGGCCGGCTTTCCCGGGATGCGAACCGTCATTTCCGATAACATCCAAGCCATAGGAACTAATGCCCGGAATAATGCCTTCAAGAGAATCCAACTCGTCCTGCTGGTAGCAACCCCGGTATCCAGCTTCGTCCCATGCCGGGTGCCGGTTGTATCCGAACACCAGCTCCGCGCAGATGCGCGCCACTTCTCCACTGGCCCGCGCCGATTGCACGTGACACAGGTCGGTCATAAAATTCACCAGCCCAGCGAGGCCTTCGGCAACCGCGGGATCACTCGGTCCACGCCGCTCCACTTCGAGCGCATCGAGAATCTGGCAGCGCGCCGCAAGCAGCCAGCAGAGCGCATCGGCCAGCGGGAATGTCACACCCTGACGCGCGCTCTGGTACAGACGGCCGCCATCGGCATCGGTCGAGCGCTGCAAACGCTCGAGCGTCCACAGCCACATTCCCATGGCGGTTGCCAGCGTGCATGCGCCCGTGCCTGGACGCTCGGATGCAATCCCGCGCATCTCCTTAATCCACGCCTTAAACTGTGCCAGGAAGAGCGGGTTGGTCATGGTGCCAGAAAGCTGGCGGCGCTGCACCGCTTCCGGTCCCTCGTAGGTCGCTTCCAGCTGAGCATCCATCCACTTGTTGCCGAGGAAGCCCGGGCAGTCTTCCGTGATGCCGTAACCGCCCATCAGGCTGACCGCTTCGCGCATCATCTGTGCGCCCCAACCCGTGTTCCACAGCTTGGTGGCGGGACAAAGGACGTCGGCCAGCGAATCCAGAAGAACGAAACGCAGAAGCGTATCCGATTCCAGTTGTGCGCGCTGGGGATCGCTGGCTGGCAAGCGGAGCAGATCCGCCGCCCGTTCCGATGCTTCGCGTTGTAGCTTGGCGCGCGCTTTGGCACTGGTGCCTCCCTGCGCCGCCAGAAGTTTGTCAGCCTCGCGCTCCAGGGGGTCCAGTTCATCAAAAGCACGTGCGGACGCAAATCCCAGCGATGCGCTAGCCTCGCCGGTTGCCCAAATGTCCACTAACCGGTGAAGCGAGTCTTCGCGGGCCTGCAATCCGAGTTCATAGCGTACCGATCCGGGCGTCGCTGTCTCCCCGCCACGGAACCGCCCGCGCTGATAGCGGATGACGGGCTCGACCGCAGACAGCAATTTCGCCGCGGTCATCACGCCAACAGTCACCCGAGTCCGGCGGAACACGGCTTCAATGACTTCACTGTGGTTGTAGCGGGGCACGATGACGCCGTCTTTCACGTCGTAGCCGCCGACAATCCGGCTCGCCGGGATGCGCAGGCTGAAGATCGGATCCCCGGTTGAAGAAAGCTGATGCACCAGCTTTTTCGTGGGCGTCCCACGATCGAAGGTTCCGGGATCCCCTTCCTCCAGGATCACCATGCAGCTTCCCTTGATCCGCTCATCGCCCGAATCCACCGCCGCTGTCACAAAGTTGGCAAACGCGATATTGGTGATAAAGCGCCCGCGCTTCTCCACCTGGAGAACCGGCTCTTCTCCTTTTTTCCACTCGGCGATGCGGATTTTCCCGTTGAGCATGCCGGTATCCACGCCGACATAAGGGATGGGTTCGGTCAGGCAAAATGCTCCGCGCCAGGGTTTGCGATCTTCTCCAGCCTGAGGCGGTGCTGCCAACTGCATGTACTTGGTCTGCTGCTCCGGCGTGCCGCGCTCGTGAATCGGCGATAAGGCCAGACAACTCGCCAGGCTGGCGGTTGCGGCTCCGCCGTCTACCCATGCCAGTTCAAACGCTACCAATGCCAATGCCAGATTTTTCGGGCCAGCGATAAATCCACCCTGCTCCGGTTCCATGAATACGGCCGTGATCCCTGACGCATCGAACGCCTCCAGCAATTCCGCTTTGGCTGGAGTCCAATCATGAGAATTACGCCCGCCGCTGGCCACCAATCGCGCCACCGGACCCCGGGCCACCGATCGCGCCGACTGCACCAGCATCTGAAGGTCGTAGCGGTCGGCGAATCGCCATTGCAACTGGCGCGCCGCATCGGAAGGAAGTGTCCGCAGCAGTTCCGGTTTGACGGGGGTGGCAGTAGAGGCCATGGCCTTGCTCCTTTGCGAAGTGCTCTTGCGAGGTGACCCATTTGATTCTGCCGTCGCATGACCGTCGGGTCTGTGACGCAGATCATGAGGGCCTGTGACCTTGGCACGTCGATGCTGGTGCTGCGTGGCAGGCCGTTACCCTCAGAACCTGGGATTGCGAGTGGGAACGCGATTCTCCTGATGTCCCGGCCCGGTGTTCGCTCAGCCATGCCTCTGTGTTGTTCATCACAGCCTTTCTGGCGTCGAGATCGCAGAATGTTAAATAACGGAGGATGAAACCATGCACGGCGACGAGAAGGTTATTGGACAGTTGAACCTGGCGCTATCCGCGGAATTGACCGCGATTGTGCAGTACATGACCCAGTCGGAAATGTGCCAGGGCTGGGGCTACAAACGGCTCGGAGAGCACACCAAGGGGCGGGCCATCGAGGAGATGCGGCACGCGGAAGGGTTGATTGAGCGGATTATTTTCCTGGACGGCATACCCTCGGTCGATGTCGGATTAAAGCCCCAGCTGGGCAGCAAGGTGCAGCAGCAAATCGAAATCAACCTTAAAGATGAGCTGGATGCGGTGCGCCAGTACAACAAAGCCGCGAGAATTTGCGTTGAAGCAGGGGACGCGGGCTCCAAAGCTTTGTTCGAGCACATGATTCAGGACGAAGAGCGGCACGCCGACTTCCTCGAAGCTCAACTTCATTCCATCAAGGAAATGGGCATTACGAACTATCTCGCGCAGCAGTTGCATGACGGCAAGTAACCTTGCGGTCTCGTTCTGAATGAGGGCGGGAACGCCCGTCGCCACCCAGGCTCCAGAAAAAAAGCAGTGGGACGCGTGGTTGCGCGTCTCACTGCTGGGATAGAGGGTTGCTATGCTGCCTTGCTACGCTGGGGAACTATCCAGCGTATTCTTACCTTCCATGTCTGCCGCCACCGCCGCCCCCGTGTGACGATCCGCCGCCGTGCGAGGAACCGCCACCGCCATGAGAGGATCCGCCACCGCCGTGCGACGATCCGCCTCCGCCGTGCGGTGCTCCGCCACTCGGAGCAGAACGTCCGCCACCACCGTAACTCGGAGAGTGTCCGCCGCTGTAGCCGCCACGATTGCCGCCGTAAGAGCGCGGAGTGACAATGGGCTGTCTCATGTTAAGTGGCGGCCGAGAGTATCCGCCGTAACCGCGGCCTTCTGAACCGTAGCCGCGGCCCACAGGTCCCGAATTGCGGGGAGACCCATACGAACCGCGGTTCTCTGTGCGACCGGACGACTCACCCGGCCTGGCTGATTCCGAAGATGACCGCGGGGGCATCGGCGTAAATCTCTGCCAGCCGCCACTGCTCTGGCGAGCATTTGTCGAGCCGCCCGAGTTTCCGGGTCGCGGCGTCGAACCCAGGTTCGAATTGCCACGCGCTTCCGAATTCTGGTTGAAGCGCTGGAACCCGCCGTTCGAACCGGTGCGGGCGTTGCTGTTTCCAGGTCGCGGAACTTCGCGCCCGTTTCCAATCGACCTGCCACCGGCCGTCCCTGTCGTCCCGCGAACGGAGAAGAAGTGCTGATTCTGGGACACGTTCCGAGTCGTTGAAGCCGCCGCCGGACGTCCGCTGGCCGAGAAGCTCTCGCGCCCCGGAGTCACGGGAACCCTGCCGGTCGAGAAATGCGCATTCTGGAACTGCGCATGGCTCACAGGCACAGCCCGCATGCGGCCGGTGCCGAACTCTTTGCCCGTAACCGTCGTCGCGCCGCGGAAATGCTGGTCATGCATCGCCAGATTCACGTTCGAGAACCGGTTGCCCCCGTGCAGCGGAGCAAAGCCGCCGCGGTTGAATTCGTTGAAACGGCCCTCGCCGAAGCGGCCACCCCACCGGCCCCACCAGGGATGGAAATGGTCACACGGTCCCAGGGGAAGCCAACCGACCGAACCCCAGCCCCAACCGAAGCCGAATCCAAAACCGCCGCCCCAGCCGAAGAACGAAACATAAGCTGGTGCCCAGATCGGACGGTAGAACGGGTATCCGTATGCCGGACCAGGCCACCAGCCCCAGCCTCCGTCGACATACATCCAGCGGCCGTAGTGATACGGCGCCCAGCCCCAATCATCGTACGAAACCCAGGTCCAGCCCCAATAAGGCTCGTATACCCAGCGGCCATTGCGATACGGAGCCCAGTCCGGGTCGGTTTCAGTCGGCCGCCACACCTGGCCGTAATCGGGAACTTCCGACCAGGTGCCGTGGTTGTCGAGATCTTCGGTTCCCACGTAGTAGTCGTTAGTGTGCCGGCGCGCGTCCGAGTTGCGGATCATGTTGTCGCGATCGCTGTTCCACTGATCAAAGTCATCCCGCGACGGCGCTTCGCCGATCTTGTATTGCGCCTGATCGCCGGCGCCCTGAATGGTAATGAACTGGTTTTGTCCGACGCGCGTGCCGCCCTGCGGAGTCGTAACCTCTACTTCGCCTTTGCGGACGAGGACTTCGGTGTGATCGTCGGCAGTTACCAGAATCCGGAAGCTGGACTCGCGGCGCTCGGTGCGAATGGCAACGTTGGGCGTATCGATCTCCGCATCCGCGTCGCTGTTCTTGAAGACGGTGTAGTTCGCCATTCCGCGGCCGAGTTGAATCTGTATTTGCGAACTCGTGAGGGTGTTGATGTTGGCCTGCGAATGTTCAGCCAGGCGGAGCATGTTGGCATAGTCAAGCTGAAGTTCGGTGCGCGCCCTGTCACCGGTCGAAACGCGGTCCCCCGTGACCACGGGAGCATTCAGCACCGCCGCCGTCCAGGCGCCAGAGTCGCCGCGCTGGGTGGAGACATCGCCATGGATCAGACTGATGCGCGCGACGCCGTTCTTTTCCTGCGGAGCAGGAGTGTTGTAAGTCTGGTCGCTGGAGCCAGCATCATTGGAGCCGGGATCCATCGGTCCCTGACTCATCGGGCCCTGACTCATCGAACCTGAATCCAAATCCTGTTCGCTGGGACCCTGCATTTGGACGTTCGGCGACGGTTTCGCATTTTGATCCGGCACTTGGTCGTCAGAGATCTGCGCGACGACGACACCCGGAATCGCGATCATCAATCCCAACTCTAAGATTGCCGCCATTAATTTGATTTTCATAGGTACCTCCAGCTTGCTCGGGACACAAACGCTACCTGAGATAACGCAGGCTGAATGCCAATGTCGTGCGACCCGGCAAGAATTCTGTAACTACATTATTTTTAGCGAGTTAAGAGAGACATCACAGCTTGGGTTGCCAGCGATTATTGCGGTTCCGGTGGCCCAGTTCCACCGGGGTGGTGGTTTTCGGCCAGTGGGTTGGGCCCAGCGAAAGACTGGTGACTCGGATTGGCGCGCACAAAAAAAGGACACCGCCCACGCGGTGTCCCTACCTACCAGCAACTCGATTTACTTATTCTCGTTGAGCGATCCCGCTCCAAACTCCTTACGTTGTATCACCGGACGCGCCGCTCTGGCCGACGCTGCCGCGGGCATGGCTGCCGCCGCCCCATAGCGTTCGAGCAGCACTGGAACCATGGCGCCTTCCGCTTCTTTCACGAAGGTGAGTTTGTTTTCGCCCAGCATATCGACGCGGATGAAATCTCCCAGCTTCACCTGTCCCGTTGCCACCAGGTTTGCCAGCGGAAATACCAGATGCCGTTCGATGGCCCGCTTCAGATGCCGCGCCCCGTATTTCGGATCGGTGCCTTCCGCGAGCAGGAACGTTTTCACCTGCGGCGTGCAGTTGAATACGAACTGGTGTGCACCCGCCGCCATCAGCACCCGCTGCTGCACCATCCCCAACTCGATTTCCAGGATCTGCTGCAGGTGCTCGGGACGCAAAGTCTTAAACACGACGACCTTGTCGATGCGGTTCATGAACTCGGGCGCAAACTTGCGTCGGGCCGCATCCACTGCCGAGCGGCTCATCTTATCGTCGAGCGAGTTATCCACCTGCACTGCTTTCGGCGCAAAGCCCAGGCCGCCATCCACCAACCCATTCATCTCCACGGCACCCAGGTTCGAGGTCATGATGATGATGCAACTCGAAAGATCTACCCGCCGGTTATCGCCCAGCGTTAGCGTCGCTTTGTCCAGGATTCCGAGCAGCAACTGCCAGAGCGAGTCGGAAGCCTTCTCGATTTCGTCGAACAGCAGAATCGACAGTTTCAGTTTTTCCGTGTGCCACTGGTTGAGCGCTTCCTGGGTCAGCAGCGGATGCGTCTCGCGGTGTCCGAGGTATCCCGGAGGCGATCCAATCAACTTGGCAATCTCGTGCGAATGCTGGAATTCGGCACAATCGATCTTGATGCAGGCCCGGGCATCCCCGAATAGCGACTCGGCCACCGCTTCCACCACGCGTGTCTTGCCCGATCCCGTCGGCCCCAGAAACAGCAGATTCCCCACCGGACGCCCGGGAGCATTCAGCCCGGCCAGAAACATCTGGTAGATTTCCGCCACCTTCTCGATCGCCTGGTCCTGCCCCACAATCTTCCGCCGTAGGGCTGACTCAAAGTCACGGGCGTCGTTGCTGCGGCGGCTAGGGTCAAGCACGGTTGCAAGGTTCGTCCTCATCGCTTCAGGCCCTGGTTTCCTTTCCGGATACAGCACCTTTTCTGGCAAACTGCTCATTTCTTTCACCCGATGACCACGCTGGAGAAAGGCTGTTTTCCTCCAGCCGCATACCTACCTTGTGCAAGCCGTTAGCCATCCTCTGGACACCCCGTAATCCCCGGTTTCTCATAGTTTTAGATGCGGCTAGCCGACCTTTAGTCAGGCCGGTCATGTTACCCACAGTTTCCCCAAGAGAAATTCTTTGCAGACTGCGGGAACTTTCCCCTGCGTCCCAACCGCCCTATTTTCATGCCCGGCAAAGCCGTAAGTCGCTTGGCCTGACGTAACTGGCAGCCCTGGTAACCCCTAGCCGACAATAAGAAACAGACTCATAAGACGCATTGTCTGGAGAATCCCTTTGTCCCAATTCTCGACGGCTAGACTCTCGCAAGCCAGCCTCTCGACATCGACCGCTATGGCCTTCCTGTTCCGCCTGATACTAGTCGGCGTAACCCTCTTTCCGCTGCCCGCCGCCGGAGTGCAAAATCCGCACGGCGCGCAGATGGTGCAAGTGAACGCGGTTGCCACCAAAAAGCCCGAACCCCCGGCGCCGGTTCCGGTCATTGCGCCCCCCGGGTCCGAGGTTTACGTCGCCCAACGCGGAGACAGCCTTCCGTCGGTCGCCCGCAAGAACCTGAAGCGCACCAGATACCTCACTTCAGCGGAACTGGCCGAGGCCATTCGCGAAGCTAACAATAACCGGCAGGGAGTCTTCCTTAAATCCGGAGAGCAGATCATCATCCCCGGAATTCTGGAATCGCCAATTGTAGAGAAAACGGTCCCAGTTGCAAGAGATTTCGAGGTCCGCGCTATTTACCTGACTGGAGTGATGGCGGGCAGCGATCATGGAGTGCGCATCATTCACCACTGGCGAGAAGTCGGCGGCAACGCGGTCGTCTTCGACATCAAGGATAGCGACGGCATCGTCAACATCGCCTTCGACAACCCACTGGCCAGCGGACAACGCCACTACATTCCCGACCTGCCCAAGTTCGTTCACTTCCTCCATTCCGAAAACATGCACGCCATCGCTCGCATCGCCATCTTTCGCGATGAGCACCTGGTCACGAGCCATCCTGAACTGGCGGTGAAGTCCCATAGCACCGGCCAGCCCTGGCGCGAGAACGGTAAACTGGTTTGGACCGACCCCTCAAACCCCAAGGTGCAGGACTACGACATCGCCCTGGCCAAGTTTGTGGCCCAGTCCGGGGTTGATGAAGTGCAGTTCGACTACGTGCGCTTTCCCGCTGAAGGCGACCAGAAAGATGCCGCGTTCGAATACCAGACCGACAATCCAACAAAACGTGTGGTGACGGGACTCGGCCCCATCCAGGCGGGGCAGAGCCCCGCCACCACACAATCAAAGACGCAGCGCTCCGACGTAATCGCCGATTTCCTCCGGCGCGCCTATGCCCAGATCCATCCCACCGGGGCCCTGTTCTCGCTCGATGTTTTCGGGGTGATGGCCTGGCAGCGTCCCGTCGATCTTTCGCACACCGGGCAGGACATCGTAGCCATGGCCAAGCACTGTGATGTGCTCTCGCCCATGATCTATCCCTCGCACTTCTTCGGCATGGACGGTATCGCGCGCCCCGGCGACGCGCCCGAGCATTTCATCGGCGAGTCCATGGACCGCTTCAAACTGATCACCAAAGACAGCGGCGTCGTGATTCGTCCCTGGCTGCAAGCCTTCGCTTGGCGCACCAAGACTTACTCGCCCCAGTATGTTGAAGTTCAAACTGAAGTGGCGAAACAAAAAGGCGGCATCGGCTTTCTCTTCTGGAATGCCAACAACGACTATTCGAAGCCCTACGCCGCCATGCCCGAAATGCGCGCCGCCAAGAACAAAGACCGCTATTTCCGTGGCGACGAAGTAGGAGCCCAGCCGGAGTTAGTCACAGCCACCCCGGTTGCCTCGACGGCAACGCCCGTTACCACACCCAGCGCGAATGCGGAAACTGGACTCGTCCCGTCTACCAGCGACGCTATCCGCCGCGCTCAGAAGGTCTGGCGGCACTAGAGAGTGCGTCCGGCCGTATAAGATCTTTCTCTGCGACTAGTACTTGTTCTTGGCCCTGGACGTGAGCTTGCCCAGGATGAACTCCTGGACCAGGGTGTTGACCATGCGCTCACCGGTGGTGATAAGGAAATTCTCGAACACCAGCCCCGCGCCGCGATTCGATGCCGGATAGTAGGCATTCGAAAGTGCAGCCGAGGCCAGATCGCCACCTAGGCTCGAGTAGTTCGGCTGCATCCGTCCGTTGTCTCCCTTGCAGACGAAGGGGCTGGAGAGTGCGTGGAGAGCGCGAGACTTATTTGTTCCCGTACCCTGGTAGAAATAGCGCGGGTCCTGGTGCAGGAGCGATGGCAGGATGGCGCCGCCGATCATAATGTCGCTGAAGCCGTCCGCAGCGGCGGCGCCAACGCGCTTGCCGTAAGCGTCCCAACCCTGGCCGTAGTTGGGAACGTCCCCCGCCTGGTTGATAGCGGCGTACACACCTACTCCGAGAATGGTAATCGGATCGGTGGAGGTTTTGAGGGCGAGCCTGAACTTCAGCTTCGTCGTCAGCGGCTCGGCATTGTGATCATAGACAACGTAGAAGTTGGGGATGATGCCGAAAACGCGCTGCTGCTCCGCGATCTTGACCTCCTCGGTGGCGACCTGCTCGGCGGAATAAACCACCGATACCGTGGTCTGCGCCTCTGCGATCTGGAGTTGGCTGCCCGCCAGGATCAGATACTCGCCCGGCTTGAGGATGATGGCGGGTGAGGTCCAGTTCGAAAATCCGGGGGCGCTGATGGTGATGTGGTAGGGAGGACCCGGCTCGAGATCGTTGAATTCAAAGAATCCGTTATCGTTCGACACGAGCGTACGGGGATCGACGGGGGCGGGGCCTTCGAGCACAACCGTGGCCCCAGGAACAGGGTCATCGTTCACATCGGTCACCGTGCCCGTAATGCGTCCTGTCGCCGGCTTGGGTGGGTTGACTTCCTGTGCCGCCAAAGGGGCGGCGATTGCAACCGCCGCCAAGGCCAGCAGCCAAATTCGTAAAATTCTCAAAACAGAATCTCCAATGGACTGGTGAGAGATAGACTTCATTCTATCGTGCCAATTTCGGTCCTCCGCAACCCCCCCACAAAATCAGTACGCAGTGCGAATTGGGCGCGTTCACGTTGATTGTGACTTCAAATTCAGTTGATATTGAGATGTGCCCCGGTCCAATGTTGGCAGGTTGCTCCTGCCAGTCCACCGTCGGCAATCCGCGGGATTCAACACGTGGTCACTTGGATTCTGCGCTCAGTTCCCCCGCCCCCTCGCTCTTCCTCGACTCGCTCCAGGGTGATTTCCACGTTCTGTTCGCGTTGCAAGCGAGGGAACTTCTCTCCCCACTCGATCAGTAAGATGCAATCCGGAGCGACAAGGTCGTCAAGGCCAAGAGTTTCGAGGGCGCGTGGGGTATCAATTCGGTAAAGGTCGATGTGGTAAAGGGTGGCGCGGGGTCCCCGGTATTCGTGGACGAGCGTGAAGGTAGGGCTGGTCACGTCCTCGGCACGAGCGGCTTCAAAGCCTTCCGCGATCCCCTTCACCAGGGTTGTCTTTCCCGCCCCGAGGTCACCGCGCAGCAATACGATGAGCGGAGGAGACAGTTCGGCGGCAAGAGTCCTGCCAAACGTTATTGTCTCCTCGGCAGAGTGAGTGATGGTTTCCCTCGTAAGAGTCTGGCTCGTCATCCTTACTTATCATCCCAGAGGACCCAGTATCGCGACAAGCGGGCCAGTCCTGCGTCGCTGAACAAAGTTGGTGGCCCGTGGCTCAAAGCTGGTTAATTCGACAAGGCAGGATTCAGAATCCCGGCGTCCGCACACTCTCCGAAATCGGATCCAGAAAACTGCGATCCAGAGCGGAATCCAGAGCCATGCGTAGCTTGCGGTGGTCATCGTCCCCCAGAGCAATGAAGCGGAAGGGCTGCAGACACGCGCTCTGAAACTTGCGCGTCGGGTGCAGCATTTCGGCCATGCCGTGGATGGCGCCCGATCGGGTGTGGAACGCAATCTCGACAAAGTCTCCCGTGGAGAGCTCGTGCTGCAATTGGAGCAATCCGCCATTGATCGAAATGGATTGCAGTTTTGCGCGCTCCCGCAGGCCGCCTTCGGCCATCACTGCGGCCGCAACCGATCCATGGAGTTGTACTCGGGGCGATCGCTGGTTGGCATTGGATTGGGGGAAATGGGTCATAGCTGATTGGACTATGCCATGCGCCGGCCCATTGAGCGAGATTACGAAAGCGCCTGTACACGAGCGTATGCTTAAAGATCAAGCCGATCTGTTCTGCCAGTTGCCCAGGTTTGCGATAATAAAGCTGGTAACTTTTCTGGCGTATCCCCGGAGAGTACCTTAGTGCAGTAGGCCATTGATAAGACAAAGTTTGCGGGATGTGAGGGCTCAGAAATATGCGTATTGGCAGAGGGACAGGATTTCAGTGTGTCGTAGTGGCGGTTTGCTTGTTGGGAGTGTTGCTGACAGGTTGCTCGCGAGATCCGGACAAGAAGAAACACAGTTACCTGGAGAGCGGCCAGCGCTACTTCGACAAAGGCCAGTACCGGGAAGCCGCGATTCAGTTCCAAAATGCCATTCAGGTGGATTCGCGTTTCGCTGACGCCCACTACAAGCTGGCGCTGACGGCGATGAAGCTGGGGCAGTGGCCAACCGCCTTTCAGGAACTGACCACCACCGTCCAACTTCAGCCTGACCAATATGCCGCGCACCTTGACATGGCTAACCTGCTGATCCTCAACCGGCAGTTCAATGACGCGAAGGAGCATCTCGACCTGCTCGAGCAAAAACAGCCGAACAACCCCGACGTTTATGTTGCACGGGCCAACTATGACGCCGGTATGAATAACACGACCGCAGCGCTGGCCGACATGCAGAAGGCGCTGCAACTGGATCCGGCCCGCTCCGACTCCTATCTGAATCTGGCTGTGCTCCAGATGCACGGCCAACAGTGGGACGCGGCAGAGGCAAGTTTCAAAAAAGCGGTCGAACTCGGTCCCAAGTCCACCAACGCGCTCGTAGCGCTGGGGAATTTTTACCAGACGCGCGGACGATTTCCCGAGGCGGAACAGTTGTTCCGGCGGGCGATTGACTCCGCCAAAGGCGATCCCAGCCCAAGGCTCTCTCTTGCCAGCCTGTACATGGCCGAGAACAAGCCCGGCCAAGCCGAAGATCTTCTGCGCCAATCCAAACCGGATTTTCCTAATGATTCCGTGGGTTACCGTATGCTCGGCGATTTCTATTTTGCCAACAACCAGCTCGACAAAGCCACCGCCGAGTACGCCTCGTTGTATCGGGACCACGCCAGGGATATGACGGTCAAGAAGAATTACATTCAGCTGCTCATCCTGAAGGGCCGGTTTGACGATGCCAGTAAGTTGAATGACGAAATCGTGAAGACGAAGCCGGGCGACTCCGACGCCCAGGTTTACAAGGGAGAGATAGAGCTTCATGACGGCAAGACCAACGACGCTGTCAACACGCTGCAAGCCGTGCTAAAGAATGATCCCGATAACGCAGTAGCGCATTTTCAGCTTGGCATGGCTCTCGACCAACTGGGCAGCACCAACCGGGCTGAAGGCGAGTGGCGCAATGCCGTTCGACTGCGGCCCGACATGGTAGAAGCGCATCGGGCGTTGGCGGGCGTGGCCATCCACCGCAATGATTTCGGGGCGCTCGCGCAGGAAGCCGACCAGATCATCGCCTTGCAGCCTGCCGCTCCTGACGGATACCTCCTGCGAGGAATCGCCGACATCAATCGCAGGCAGTTCGCTACCGCGGATGAGGATATTAAGCGATCCCTGGAAAAGGAGCCCAACAATCCCGGGGCCTACGTGCAGTTGGGCAACCTGCGGATGGCGCAGAACCAGCCCGCCGAAGCGCAAAAGGCATACCAACTGGCGCTCGATCAGGATCCGAATTCCACCGACGCACTCGGCGGCGTGCTCAACGTGAACTTGGCGCAGAAGCAGCCGGACCGGGCGATCGCCGCAGTCAAAACACAGTTGGCGAAATATCCCAGGAACGTCGGCTTTCACATCATGCTGGGCGCACTCCTGATGGCAGAAAAAAAAGATCTGGTGGGGGCGGAAGCGGAATTCAAGCAGGCCTTGGACCTCGATAACAAGAACAGCGAGGCGTGGGATAAGCTCGGCGTCGTGCAGATCGCACGTGGCGCCTCCGATCAGGCCCTGCAAACCTATCTTGACGCGACCAGGATCAATCCCAAGGAGACCGCTTTCTATCTCCGCGCCGGTGGTATCTACCAGAGTCGCCAGGATTGGGACCACGCGAAGCAGCAGTTCCAGAAGGTGCTTGAGATTGATCCCGAAAATGGGCTGGCCTCCAATGATTTAGCGTACGTAATGCTGCAGCAGGGCGGCAATGTGGATGTTGCTTTCGCTATGGCGCAGACCGCGCGCCGTCAGCTTCCGGATAATCCTAACGCCGCCGACACGCTAGGCTGGGCTTTCTACAACAAGCGCGTTTACACCTCCGCCATTAACCTGTTCAAGGAAGCATTAAAGAAAGATCCGAACAACGCGACCTTCAACTACCACTTGGGACTCGCTTACGCCAGGGCCGGTCAGGGCGCGCTCGCCCGGCAACAACTCGACCGCTTGATGAAGATCAAGCCGAATTCTCCGGATGTTGAGGAACTGCGGCGGGCAGTGGCCGAGGCGAAAGGGTAGAGGCCGCTATTGCGGCAGAATCACCCCGAACCGTTCGCGTAGTTGGGCGCGCCATTCCTGGTCTCCCGAGAGCGATCTCTCCTGTCGGGAACCTCCGCGTGTCTCAGTCAACTTTCCGTCCGACAATGTGACTCGGCCTTCGGGAGTGGCCATCGAGCATATTCGCTGGCGCGTGAAATGTGATTCGGGCGAGGTCTGATGATAGTGGCACATTTCCGCGAACTCCGAGAGTTCGCGCGGTTGGAGGGTAAACGCATATTCCTTCTTCCAATTTCCATCGGCCATGACGTCGAGGCCGAAAACCCTATCTATAGACGTCAAACGATAGATGCGGCCGCTTTGCGGCTGCTCCACCGCGGGATCGAGGCGCAGCGGCTCCACAAAGCATTCTCCAAAGCCAACATCAGCCAGCCAAGGTTCCTCCAGATCGACAAGCAGGGTGAGGTGGTCAAATTCGGGCCCATAGCTGCCGTCTTCGCGAGCGACGCGGGCTGAGAGCAGCGTTACCCGGAGCCCAAGCTCCTGCAGCAGGGCGGCAAAAGCCGCATTCAGTTCGTAGCAAAACCCACCCCGCCGTTCATCCACGATCTTGTGGAGAATGCTGGCTTCATCACAGATAATTTTCCGTCCCAAGTGGATATCCAGATTCTCGAATGGGACGGTGAACAGGTGGGCGCGATGGAGCGAGCGAAGAAGCTCAATGCTGGGACGATCGATAACAGGAATTTGGGCGGCGGGCGTCAAGGGTTCCGGGTAGCGGATGCGCCGTAAATAGGATTGAACGTCCATGGCGGCAGCCCCTCCGGCAGTATCCGCTACACCGGCAGTTCTTCCTGCGCCCATCCCCCCGCAGCTTCAACCTTGGGCTCGCTGGCGAGCTCCAGAACCAGCTTCTCGAGAATCAGCCGCTTGCCAGGAGGATTCGAACGCAGCGCCAGATCAGCCTTTGCGACCAGACGAAGGGCGCGCGTCAGCTCCCGCTTCGACTTGTAACGCCGCGCCTGCCGGATGATATCGTCGGCCGCAAATGGTGGCACGCGAAAGCCCTGCCACAAGGCCGCCCAAAGCATGCGCTGGTCACGCACATTGCGCTCCCGGATGACCAGCATCTGGCGAAAAGTCTTGGCCAGCATGTAGAGATGGCCAATGGCCGCTTCTTCACCGTCGCCGGTCGAAAGCAACGCATCGAGAATTTCCAGCGCGCGACTGCGGTCTTTGGAAGAGATCGCATCGGTCAACTCATACAACGATCGCTGCTTGGCGGCGAGCACCATGGTCTCGACATCGCCGAGCGTAATTTTCCTCTTGTCACCGACGTAAAGAATCAGCTTCTCCAACTCGTTCGACACCATCATCATGTCGCCGCCCAGCGCATCGACCAGTTCACGGGCGCCGTCGGCGTCGATCTTGACCGAGCGCGTGGCACAGTACTCACCAATCCAACGGACGGCTTCCCCTTCTTCCACGCGAGAGAGTTCGACAATGCCGCAAAACGGCCCCAGGTCTTCGCGGATCTTCTGGTAGCGGTCCTTGTCGGTCATCTCCATGCGGCGGGCATCAGCCGGAATGCTGATGTGATCGGCAACAAAAACCAGCAGCGCATCGGGATTCGGATTCTTGCAGTAGGCTTCGATAGCTGCGATCTTCTCTTCATTCGAGCCGCGGCCAAACAAGGTCTTGACGCCGCGCACGAAGAACACCTGAAAGGGCGCCATCAGCGAGGGCGTACGGGCGCGGTCCAGGACCTCATTCAGCGAAGTCTCGCCGAGGTCGAATTCGAACAGGCCAAAATCCCGCGAGTCGGGCGCCACCAGGTGCTCCAGAATGGCATCGCGGCAGCGTTTGCGAAAAAACGCTTCATCGCCCACCAGCACATAAGCCGGTTTCAGCTTGCGCGACTCCAGTTCGGAGAAGAAGCGATCGGCCTGACTGAATGCGCGCATCAACAGCCCTCCAGCATCAGTAGGCCTCCAGGATATTGGCCACCAGCGTCCGTGCGAAATCCCGCGACAATCGATCAACGGCCGGAGAATCTTCCTGAAAAAAACTGGGGAGATCGCGCGACAGCTCGTACTGGTCGTGAAATAGATACGAAGGATTCTCGAACAGCACCTTGCCCTGGCGGTCGGTCAGCGTCACCTGCACGCTCACCGTGACCAGAGCGCTGGCTGCGCGCCCGGTTTGGGAGTCATATGCCAGAGGAGTTGCCGACGCTGACAAAACTGTTGCCTTCAGCACCGCATCCGCGTCGCCCTTCGCGTCATGGATCACGTGGTATTGGGTGCGCGAGTTGAATTCGCGCACGACGGCATCGGTCAGCAGTTGCTCGATGCGAAACGTCTGGCTGTGGCTTACGAAACCGGGAATCGCAATGGTGCGGATGTTCTGAGGCAGCTCGACCTTGTTCCCAGTCGTGTGATAACCGCAACCGGTCGAGGTCAAGGCCAGGCTCATCCCGAACGCCACGGCCGCCGCCCACCGGTTCATTGAGTTCGACTTCATTGAATCTGACCCCGGGGCCGGGATGCGGTCATGCTCTCAGCGCATTCGACCGCGGTTAATGCGGCAACGCGCAGGTTGTCGGTTGTTGCCCAGAGCCACACGCCATTCTTCTGATTGGCGTCGAGGGTGAGTTCGACCAGGATGTCTCCTTGGCCAGCAGCACTTACGTTGGTCGGGGCATCTTCGGGGCTGTTGCTCACGACCACATGTTCTCCCGCCAGGGTCTCGGCGAAATCCGCGAGCGCGACCGGCTTCTCCATCTCCAGGTACACCGAAAACGCGTGACCGTGGAAGACTGGCGCGTGCAGCACTTGCAGCGCAGGCTCAACTGCTCCTCGGGCGATCTGCCGGTAGTGCTTCCGGATCCTTTGCGACACCTCTTCCAGCGACAAATCCGATCTCTGCCCGTAACGTGCCACCAGGTTGAAGGCCACCTGTATGTCGAACACAGTCTTCGGCAATTCCTGGAAAGAGAGGAGATTTACCGTCTGCTCGTGCAGTTCGTCCATACCTTTCTGGCCATTTTCCGACGCGGGTTCGAACACGGTCGCGACCATTCGTTCGATTTTGCCAACCTTCTCCCTGGTCTTCTCAACGCGTAGGGCAAGCAGCGCGAGAACCGTCGCTGCCGGATGGGCCATCACTACCGGACCCGGCTGCAGCTCCGGGGCAATCGGCTGGCCGGTCTGCCGCTCGATCCAGGGCGAGCGCACTGAGGCTCCGGCTTCCTCTTCCAGCGCAAACGAGAGATCCACGATGGTATCGCCCAGGTCGCGCGCCACCTTCCAGTTATTGCGCGTCGAGCGCGGGTCGGAAGCGAAGAAGGCAAAGTCCACGCGCTCGAATTGTTCCGAACGGATGCTCTGAATAAAACTCATCTCGTCACCGGCCGCTTCCAATTGGCCGAGAGACTCGTCGTCATCGAGCAAACGGATGTCGACAGCGGGAAAATTCCGTTCGTGCAAGACGTCGGCAATCTCTTTCCCCTTCAGAGACGCCGCGCCCACGATCGCCACGCGATAGAGGTTCGTACCACGAAGATCGGCCTGCGCGTTGCTGGATTTGGAAAGAGGAGTCATGGAGCGGGCGTTGCCTCCCGGTATGCCGGAGGTGCAGGCGGAGTCTTGCGGTGGAAGATCCACTGCAGACGCCACAGGACGCCCGAAGCCATGTATAAAATCGCAATGGCGAAAAGCGCCGGCCGCGAAAAGAACCAGATCGACGAGCCTACTATGCTCATCACCACGATCAGGCGAAAGGGCCGGCGCGAACGAAAGTCAACATCTTTGAAGCTGTAGAAACGCCACGTGCTGACCATCAGGTAACCGACCACGACAACCATCATCAACCAGCTCATCGCCGTCCACCATGACGTCACGGGCACCCCGGCGGAGTAGTGAACGATTGCCGCAATCACTCCCGCTCCCGCCGGAATCGGCATTCCCACGAAATATTTCTTTCCCGGACGGCCAGGATTCGATGGTTCCGGATTCTTCGCAATATTGAAGCGAGCCAGGCGGCTCGCGCCCGCCATCAGGAAAGCGAAGCAGGCTACCGAGCCCAGTTCGGTGATCTTCAAGTGCAGCTCAGGAGCAATCGCCGTAGCCGACAACCAATGGAAGCCCCACAGCCAGGCGAGCAACGCCGGGGCGACGCCGAAGGCGATCACGTCGGCCAGAGAATCCAGTTCTCTCCCAAAATCGCTCTCGGTATGGGTCATGCGGGCGATGCGGCCGTCGAGGCCGTCAATAAGAACGGCAAACCCGATGGCCTTAGCAGCGAAGTCCAGGTGCCAGGCTTCACCCGAGACGCCATGTACGGTTTGCAGAATCGCGTAGAACCCAGCCGCAATATTCGCGGTGGTGAACAGCGAGGGCAGGATGTACATGCCCTTGCGCAATTTTCCCCGTCGACGATCTGATTCGCGACGCTGCGGCGCAGCCTCTTCCATGTTCAATGAGCCTCCCGCTCCACGGCCGTGCCCGCCGAGACCGGCTGTGCAACTGGCAGAAGCGCGAGAACGGTCGCCCCTCCCTTGACCCGGTCGCCGGGCTTCACCTCGATGGCGGCATCGCGATCGAACAAAACATCCACGCGCGAGCCGAACTTGATGAGCCCAACCCGCTCGCCGCGGGCCACCTGATCTCCCACTTTGAAATTGAAAACGATGCGCCGCGCGATCAGTCCGGCGATCTGCTTGAAGATTACGGTCCGGCCTTCGCCTTCCACGGTGACGATGTTCTGTTCGTTCTCCTCCGCCGAATGCGCCCCCATGGCGTTGAGAAACTTACCGCGCTGATAGCGCACCTCGCGGATCACGCCCGCAATCGGTGAGCGGTTTACGTGCACATCGAAGACGCTAAGGAAAATGCTGATCCGGTTCCGCGCAACTCCGCCGGAGGTTACGACCGCAACATCTGTCACCTTGCCGTCCCCCGGGGAGACCACGGCTCCGGGTACCGTAGGAATCTGACGCTCCGGATCACGAAAAAACCACACAAAGAAAGCCGCCAGCAGCAACAGCGGGACGGCGTAAGGCCAAGCCGCAAGCCAGGCGATAATCACCGCGGCAAGCAGGCACCCCACACCATAGAAGTAGCCGTCACGAACCATAGGAATTCAGAATGATTATAGAGCGAGGTCGCGGCATTCAACATAACTGCAATAAAAAAAGGCGCTTAGAAGCGCCCTGTACGATGGCATGGATTAAGCGGGACCCTGCGTTCTCCTCGCGATTCCGGCCCGATTGCTCAGGCCTGCCCACCTAGGCGGACTGCCGCTGATACCGCTGTTCGAGCATCAACATCTGGTCTTTGAGGCGCAGCTTCAGTTTCTTCAGCCGTACTTCTTCCAGTTTTTCGTCGTCGGTGAGGTATCGCTTTTGGGTGAGGGATTCCAGCCTTTGGGAGTATTGCGAGTGCTCCTGAACCAGTCGCTGGAACTCGTCATGGCTGGTCAGGAGTTGCTCTCTCGGAGTCAGCATCCTTGCTAGGCCTCCTACTTTTTTATTACTGCAAAGTTACAAAGTAGCACAGAATTTGGTAGACGTTCAATGAGATTTCATAGCGAGCCTTCCACCGCGGTCAGGGGGCGCAGGGTACCAAAGTTGAACCCAAAATGGTGCAGATATTTGCAACTTTCCGGACGTCTTTCGGACAGGTCAGCGTTCAAACCGGAGCGCGTACAGAATCGCGTCCTCCGCCGGATCTCTGTAATAGGCTCGTCGGCGGCCCACCACGAGGAACCCGTGTTTTTCGTACAGTCCGCGAGCGGGTAGATTCGATTCGCGGACTTCGAGCAGAATCGCCGGCGCAGCCTCGTTCTGCGCACGCTGAATCAGCTCGTGCACCAACTCACTGGCGATGCCACGGCGGAGGAACCCGGCATCCACCTCCACGTTCTCGATCTCCCACACGCCCGCGGCCGCCTGAGCACACACAAATCCGCAAAGCGTGCCTGCTTCCTCGGCCACCAGAACGATGCCGCTACCCACCAGCTTTTTGTATTGGTCGGGGGACCAGTGGGCTGCACCCGGCGACTGCCGCTCGATGGCGAGAAGCGCTGGCACATCGTTCAACCGAGCGGAGCGGATGGTTACAGGCATCGAGGGTCTCAATCGACTGGACGGGAAACTCCGGTCTCATATCCCGGTTTCGTATCAGGGTATCGCTTCAGCGATACCGCAGATGTTTCGAAATCAGATGCCCCGTTAGGGGCTGTGCATGCCACCCCTCACGCTCTCGGCTTGGAGAAAATTTCAGCGTCGGAACGGCGGATGTAGTTGGCTTCCAGTTCTTCCGGACTCACCGTCTCGTCCCGCTGGAGATGCTCCCAACCCAACCGGGCAATCACCCCGCTGTCAGGATATGCAATCTGCTCGACAGGAATCCCTGCAGCCCGTGCCATTTCAGCCAAAGCGGCGTCGGGCGTAACCACCGTCTTCCCCGCAGCTTCGGTAGCAAATTCTTCCCGGCTCAGCAGACGTTCAGTGTGCATGTGCACCGGAGGCCCAAGTGCGTAGTCGCCCGCATAAACATCACCCCGGCCCGCATCCAGCACCGCCAGAACCCGTCCAAGACCTGTGCCGCTGCACGCCACCGCTTCCAGCAATGAAACGGCAGCGATTGGTTTCTGCAAAGCCTCCGCCAGAGCCTTAATGGCGGCCAGGCCGACACGCAATCCAGTGAACGACCCCGGCCCGGACGCAACCGCAAACGCTCCCAGATCGCTCTTGCTCTGTCCGTGCTTCTTCAGCAGCGCCGCGATCTGCGGGACAAGTTGCGCCGAAAATGCACCGCCGGCGAGAGGCACAGTTTCAAGTACGTCGATTTCGGTTGGGCGCGGTCCCACACGGGCCAATGCCAGACTGCCGTTCTTCCCGGAAGTGTCAACCGCGAGCAGAAGCTGCGCCAGATTATCCACCTTCCACCAACTCCAGCAGCACACCCCCCGCACTCTGTGGATGCACGAACACATACCGATGCCCGCCAGCGCCGGTCTTGATCTCATTCGATACCAGGCGTACCCCGTCGCCCTTCAATCTCGCAACCGCCGCCGCCAGATCCGGAACGCGCAGACACACGTGATGTAGCCCCTCCCCGCGCTTGGTGATGAACCGGGCAATGGCCGAATCGTCTGAAGTTGCCTCCAGCAGTTCCAGGCGGCTTTCGCCCACCGGCACCATCACCAGCCGAACTCTTTCCTGCTCCACGGTTTCTTCCGGAGAAACGCTCAGTCCCAGTTTCTCGTAAATGGACTTCGCCGCGGTCAAAGACTTCACCGCGATGCCGAGATGATCAATGGTGATCATGCGCCTCCCCCGTCCACGCCTTCAAAACGCGATGCGCCAGCCACATCAGAACGACAAAAAGAATGCTGCCCAGCGCCAATGGATGCTCGATAGCACGTTGAAAGTGGCTGATTTCCCAGTCATACCAAAGTTTCAGTCCCACCGGAATCAGCAGAGCGACCACCGCGAGAATAGCGGCCGTCTTCATTTCCGGCCACCCACCCTTCCGGTAGGCGGTGCGCAGGTAAAGAAAAATAGCTACCGGAAACGCCGCGATTGCGACCAGGAGGAAGCCCAGCAGGATTTGGTCCACCGTTTCCATGATTAGCGACGGGCAGCCTGCGCCACGATCTCCTCCACCAGCGAATACGGGTCGCGCTTATGTTCGGCGATCTCGGCGGCATAACGCTCCAGGCTTCCGCGGTCCATACGCCCGCGTGCCTTTTCGAGCATGGCATCGCGCAGCATCTCGACCAGCCGCTCCTGCCAGTTCTCGACGTTCTTCTTGAAGACCAGATTCTCCTTCTTCAAGTAAGCCTCGTAGCTGGCGATCGCTTCCGCCAACTCTTTGGTCCCTTCGCCCTCGCTGGCGACCGTCTTCACAATCGGAGGCGTCCAGCGGTCATTACGTGTGGCCAGCGATTGCATGGCGCGAATCTCGCGCTCCACACGCTCAGCGCCTTCGCGGTCGCTTTTGTTGATTACGAAAATGTCGGCAATTTCCATGATCCCGGCTTTGATAGTCTGCACATCGTCGCCCATGCCGGGCACCAGAATTACGATCGTGACGTCGGCCAGCCGCACGATGTCGACTTCGTCCTGCCCCACGCCGACCGTTTCGATCATGATCAGGTCGCGGCCCGAAGCATCGAGCACCGTAGCCGCATCGGCGGTGGCGCGCGCCAGTCCTCCAAGCGACCCGCGCGTTGCCATGCTGCGAATATAGATTCCCGGATCGCCATAATGATCCTGCATGCGGATGCGGTCGCCCAGAATCGCCCCGCCTGTGTAAGGGCTGGTCGGATCGACCGCGATAATGCCAACCGTCCGATTCTCTTCCTTATTGCGATAGTGCTTGGCAAGCTGATCGACGAGAGTGCTCTTGCCCGATCCGGGAGCGCCCGTCAGACCGATGACCCGTGCCTTGCCCGTATGCGGAAAGAGCGCCTTGAGCAGCTCGGACCACCCGGCAGCCCGATTTTCGACCGTAGAAATGGCGCGAGCCAGCACACGGGGGTCGCCGGAGCGGAGTTGATCAACAAGAGTTGTACTCGTAGGAGTCAAGCAGGATAGTGTAACAGCGTAGCAACCCGGGCCAATTCGCGTTCATTCGGCCAGACGCAAGTAGTTAGAATGCCAGCAGCCGATTTCAGTCCTTCAGCAATTGCCGAGCAATCACCAGCCGCTGGACTTCGCTCGTTCCTTCGCCAATCGTGCACAGCTTCACATCGCGATAGAACTTCTCTGCCGGATAGTCCTTGATGAACCCATACCCACCATGGATCTGCACCCCTTCATTGGCGCACCTTACCGCGACCTCACTGGCGTAGAGCTTAGCCATGGATGATTCGAGCGTGGTCTTTTTCCCGGCATCTTTCATGGCGGCGGCGCGGAACGTCAGAAGCTTTGCTGCTTCGATTTCCGTGGCCATGTCAGTCAGCTTCCATTGAATCGCCTGAAATTCCGAGATCGGCTTGCCAAATTGCTGGCGTTCTTTCGAATACTTCAGCGCCGCGCCGTAGGCGCCTTCGGCCATGCCCAGCGAGAGCGCGGCAATCGAAATGCGCCCGCCGTCGAGCACCCGCATCGCGTCGATGAAGCCGTCGCCTTCCTTACCCAGCAGGTTTTCTTCCGGCACGAAACAATCTTCGAAGATCAGCTCCGCCGTGTCGCTGGCGCGGAGTCCAAGTTTGTTCTCTTTCTTTCCCGGCAGAAAGCCCTTGGTGTTCTTCTCCACCACGAAAGCCGAGAGCCCGTGCGTGTGCGCCGCGCGATCGGTCACGGCCAGCACCACGACCACGTCCGCATAATGGCCGTTGGTGATGAAGGTCTTGGTGCCGTTGAGCACCCACCCGCGCTTCGCCCGCGCCGCTGTCATGCGCGCGCTGCCCGCATCCGACCCCGCCGAGGGCTCGGTCAGCCCCCAGGCGCCGATGAACTCGCCAGTAGCCAGCTTCGACACGTACTTCTTCTTCTGTGTTTCGTTTCCGGCGAGAAAAATGTGGTTTGAGCATAACGAGGTGTGCGCCGCCACGATGATGCCGACGGATCCATCCACGCGCGAGAGTTCCTCGATCGCCGTGACGTACTCCACGTAGCCCATTCCCGCCCCGCCGTATTCGGGTGGAAAGATCATGCCCAGCAGGCCAAGCTTGCCCAGTTCCTTGATAGTGGCCAGCGGGAATTCGCCCGCTTCGTCCCACTTCATGACGTTCGGGGCAATCTCGCGTTCCGCAAACTGGCGTACGCTCTTCTTCAGGTGCAGTTGTTCGTCGTTTAACTGGAAGTCCAAAGATCCTCCATCTCACTACACTCACTCTTGCAGATTGTCATCCCCTGCGGGGCGAGGGATCTGCAGTTGCCCTCGAAACCCGGCGATGTCTGCGTTGTGATTGGGATGCCGCGCGCGGGGATGGCGCAAAGTGCCGCCCAACTTGTCATTTAAGCATGGCAGGCTGCAATCAACGAAACTCTCATACCGACCGGTTGGCTTGGGAGTGGTCGGCAGCATTGTGGCAAGGGGTGAAGTCCCTGGAAACACTATGTCTCGGAGGGGTTTCCCCACGTTCCCCAAAGGTCATTTCCGGGGTATACTCTGTTGGCATATCGGAGTGCTGGGTTCTCGAATTCCCCTCGTCAACCTGAGGCGAAACGTTGCCTTTGTCGCGGGACAGAGGCATGCGCTTCCTCGCTGGCTCTCCGTACCCGGGCAATCCCAATGGATGAGCGCGACTACAGGGACAAGGACTCCGATAGCCCGACGATGCCGGGTGCCCATCTGCCGGGAGATGGCGTTGGCGCTGGAGCTCTCACCCCTCCGCCCCTTTCCAACGTACCGCTCTCTGACGCTCCCACCTTGCCGCAGGGAGCCCCGATTTCCGGCGCGACGGAAGCGCCTTCCTACGCTTGGCCGGCTCCGCCATCGGGCAGTAAAATCTCGGCGTTTCAAGGCCTGCAGCCGGGCGTGCTTTTCGGTGGGCGCTACGAAATTCTGAACGTGCTCGGGCAGGGCGGCATGGGCGCCGTCTACAAGGCCCGCGACCGCGAACTCGACCGCCTGATCGCGCTCAAGGTCATCCGTCCCGAACTGGCCACCGATCCAGCGATTCTGCAGCGCTTCAAGCAAGAGCTCATTCTTGCCCGCAACATCACGCACAAGAATGTGGTTCGCATCTACGACCTGGGCGAGGCCGATGGCATCCGCTTTATCAGTATGGAATACGTTGACGGCGAGGACCTGCGCACTCTATTGCGACACGCAGACAAGCTCTCACCCGAGGAAGCGATCGCGGTGGTCGAACAAGTCTGCCGTGCCCTCGATGCCGCCCACTCCGAGGGAGTGATCCATCGCGACCTGAAGCCTCAGAACATCATGCGCGACAAACACGGCCGCGTTGTAGTGATGGACTTCGGCCTGGCGCGTTCGCTCGGCGATACCGGCTTGACCCAGACCGGCGCCATTGTCGGCACCCTCGAATATATGTCGCCCGAGCAGGCCCTGGGCACCACGCTCGACCAGCGCTCCGACATTTTCAGCGTCGGCCTGATCTTTTTCGAATTGCTCACCGGCAAAGCTCCCTACAAGGCCGATACCGCCATTGCCAGCCTCATGAAGCGAACGCGCGAAGAGGCGCAATCTGCTTCCGACGTCGACGCCTCTGTTCCCAGATCCCTGAGTACCATTGTTGGCCGCTGCCTGGAGCGCGAACCCGCTAACCGCTATCACTCTGCAGTCGAACTGCTACAGCAATTGACGGCTTGGGAAGCCAACCCCAGCATCAGCCCCGAGATGCTGTCGAAGATGATTGCGCATCCGATCGTACATCGGTCGCGTTTCAGCCTCGATCTTCCTGGAAAGAGCTGGATGTGGATCTCCGGCGCCGTGCTCGTCATCGCGCTGGCAACCTTTGCCGGACGCACTCTGCTGAACCGCTCGGGAATGTCGTCCGGCGAGATGGCGCGTGGCATCCCCTCCCTGAAGCAGGGAAAGTATATTGCGATCCTGCCGCTAAAGAAGGTCGGTGATGAGAAAACGCTGGGCTACGTAGCCGACGGCATTCAGGAAGCTCTCGCCGCCAAGCTCTTTCAGTTGAAGGAAATCCACCTGGCATCCTCTGATGCAGTGGATAAAGCGGTAGCCAGGAATCTGCCTCTTTCGAAACTTGCCCGCGAATTGGGTGCCAACCTGGTCTTGCAGGGCATGGTACAGGGCAATAGTGACAAGCTCCGCGTCACGCTCAGTCTTGACGATGCCACGACCGGCAACCGGCTTTGGAGCCAGGAATTCCCCGGAGCGCCGGGCGACGTGCTCGCGCTTGAAGACCAGATCTACTCCACCGTTGCCACCACCCTTGAACTCAAACCGACCGGCGAAGAGCAGGCCCGCGTCGGCGCTCACCCCACTGAGAACGTTAAGGCGTACGACCTGTACCTGCAAGGGCGAAACACCCTGCGTAACGGCCACAGCGAGGATGTCTATCGTCAGGCTGTTGGTTTGTTCGAGCAGGCCATCGACAAAGACTCCAACTTCGCTCTGGCCTACACTGGACTCGCCGACTCCAGCCTGCGCATGTACGGGGAAACCAAGGAAGGCACTTGGGCGCAGAAAGCGACCTTAGCCGCACAGCAGGCGGAGCGACTTTCCAGCAACCTGCCCGAAGTTCATCTCTCGCTGGGCAGCGTCTATTCCGCCACCGGGAAAAATACGCAAGCCATTGCCGAACTGAAACGGGCACTGGAATTGGCGCCGAACTCGGATGAGGCCTACCGGAATCTGGGTGACGCCTATTTCTCCAGCGGCCAAAGTGAAGAAGCCATCGCTGCTTACCAGAAAGCGGTCGACGCCAACGCATATTATTGGGCGAATCACACTGCTCTCGGCAATGCCTATCTGAGGCTCGGCGACACAGCCAAGGCGCTCCCGGAGTTTCAGAAGGTGATCGAAATTGGCAGCGACAACCCGATGGGTTATGAAGGCCTTGGTGCGGTATATCTGCGAGAAGGCAAGTGGGGCGAGGCGGTTCCGCAATTCAGCAAGGCCCTCGCTATTGCTCCGGACTCTCCTACCTACTCCAACCTCGGCACTGCGTACTTCTTCCTGAAGAACTACGACCAGGCCACGAAGATGTACGAAAAGGCGGTCGAGATGACTCCGAACGACGAGCAACTTCAGGGCAATCTCGGCGACGCTTACCGCTGGTCGGGCCACTCCGACCAGGCCGCTGCCGCCTACAGCAAAGCCATCTCGCTGGCTTTCCAGGAAATGCAAGTAAACCCGCGATCGGCGAGCACAATGGGTGATCTCGGGCTCCTCTATGCCAAGAAGGGCGATACGGCAAACGCGCTGCAGTACACCAATCAGGCCCGCGCCCTCAGCCCCGACGACGTGCAGTTGATGTACTCAGAGGTCCAGGTGAAGACGATGATCGGTAAGCCGGAGGAAGCATTGAAGCCGCTGCGGCTGGCGCTGGAGAAGGGCTATCCTGCGCAGGAAGCGTGGAACGACCCTGAACTCCAGAAGCTCCAGGCCCTGCCCCAGTTTTCACAATTGGTGAATCAGTTCTCGAAAAAGAACCACTAAGCCGGCCCGCGGTTCTTCCACATTCTGCGACGCGAAACGATCGCGCCCAATCCCGTAACCAGCAATGCGATTGTGCCAGGCTCGGGGACAGAAAGCGTGTTTGCGTGCGCCCCAAAATTCAATCCGCCCGGCCAGCAATGATTCCCGACGCAGGAAAAAGAAATGGAGAAGCTCTGCCCGTTAAGAATCCCATGGTCTGGATTGTTGCCGCCTTTGATGCCTGACAGCACAATCGCTACATTACCGTTCTTCAGATTCTTTGCGGTGCAGCTCATAAACAGTTCCGAGTTGCAACTGATGTCGGCAGCTGGCACCTGGTGTCCTTGTTCAACCAGCGTCAGCGAAGTCCAGTTCATTCCGCTCGTATTGGTAAAAAATAACGTGCCTGTTCCGCCCGCAGGTACGCCGAAGGTGAAATTCATGCCGACGTTCATACATCCCTGCTCCGGACACGTCACCGGAATGCCGGTGCCATTGACGCCGTGAATGATGACTTTTGGATCGTTGATCCCGTCGGCGAACGCCATCGCCGATCCCACAACCAGCAGCAATGCAAGCGCACAGATCTGAGAAGTTTTCATCGAGAATTTTCCTGCCCCACTGAAAGATCGCGCTGGGATATCTACTGTCCAGCGTCTGAGAGTGCGGCGAGGTTAGCTCGTCCACTATCCCGAGTCAAGCGGAAACCAGCAGATCCTCAAGAAATATTGAAACGTCATGCAAACTGTTGCGCACCTGCCCGCTGAACTGTGCAAACCTCTGCACGTCCTTCACTGGCCGCGCATTGTCTTGCGCCTGGCCGGGACGGGCGAACGCAAAAAAAAGGGCGCGCCGAAGCGCGCCCAGATCAGGAGGAACAAAGTTCAGAAGCAAAGTTCAGAGGCAACCGGCTCCGCAGGACAATCTCGATCTCGTTCCAACCTCAGCGTCCAAAGCCCGTCTGCTGCATCGCGTTCCGCGAGATGTCCGCCGTCGACGCAATCCCCTGCATCCGCAGCTTGAACTCATCCGCGTTCGACGCGCTCTCCAGCGCCGTCTCGTAACTCACCAGCCCCGCTTGGAACAGGTCCCAGAGCGACTGGTCGAAGGTCTGCATGCCGTACTGCGACGTGCCCGCCGAAATCGCGTCACGGATGGCGCGAGTCTTTTCCGGTACCAGAATGCATTCCCGAATATAGGCTGTCGTCACCATCACTTCGACTGCAGGCACTCGGCCCTCGGCGTCCGACCGGCGCACCAGGCGCTGGCTGACGATGGCGCGCAACACTGCCGCCAGCTGCAGCCGGATCTGTTTCTGCTCCGGCGGCGGAAAGATGGCAATGATGCGGTTGATGCTTTCCACCGCGTCCAGCGTATGCAGCGTGGAGAAAACCATGTGACCGGTTTCGGCCGCGTGCAGCGCCGTCCCGATGGTTTCCAGATCGCGCATTTCGCCCACCAGAATCACGTCCGGATCCTGGCGCAAAGATGCGCGCAGCGCCGCCGAGAACGACGGCGTATCCACTTCCACCTCACGCTGGTTTACGTAGCCTTTCTTGTCGCGGTGCAGAAACTCGATGGGGTCTTCGATGGTGATGATGTGCTCGGCGCGAGTCGAGTTGATGCGATCCACCATGGCGGCCAGGGTTGTCGATTTGCCCGAGCCCGTCACCCCGGTCACCAGCACCAGGCCGCGCGGCATGTCGCAGATCTGCTCTACCACCTTCGGCAGAAACAGTTCGTCAAGCGCGCGGATCTTCGTTGGAATCACGCGCAGCACCAATCCCACGTTGCCGCGCTGCTGAAACACGTTCACACGGAAGCGTCCCAGGCCCGCGACGCCGTATGCCATGTCGATTTCCGTAGTTTCTTTGAATTTTTGTTTTTGCCGCGCCGACATCATGCTGAACGCCATGTTCAACATGTCTTCGGCGGACACACGCGCCTGTTCGGTCAGCGGCACCAGATCGCCATCAATCCGTAGATGCGGATAGTTCCCGACCTTCAAATGCAAGTCGGAGGCGCGGCGCTCCATGGCAATACGGAGCAGGTCATCGATAGTCATGCAGGCAAAACTCCAGGTACCGTCCCTATCATGACGCGTACTGCCCCCGTGCACGAGATGACGGAAGTAATGGGACCTTTAGCTCGCCGATTAGGGGGTATTACGGCCCTGTGGTGGAACTGGGATTTATATCAGGGCATCGCTTTAGCGATGCCGTAACATCTTCAAAATCAATCGCCCCTTTAGGGGTAGCATCGAAATCGCCCTAAGCCACTGGCTGTTTTCGAACAACAGAAAAGCCGCCCCGCAGGGCGGCTGAATTGCTGCCACAAAGAACCAGACTTCAGGCCGCTGCCTGAAACGGCTCGTCGTAACTGCCTCCGTAGATCGAAGGCACCTTCGACCCCATCGGACGCAGATACGTAGCTAACTCGCCGCGGTGATGAATGCTGTGATTGTTCAGGAATCCCAGATAGAACGCCGCCGGAAAATTGAAGACGCCGAAAAACTCGACCGGTGTCAACAACTGCGCCGCCGACAGAGCCCGAACCCGCTCCGCCCCGCGCTTCATGTTCCTGTCGTACCAATCCACCACTTCGGCAACCGTCTTAGGTTTGTCTGCCTCCGCCGGACTGGCCATGTTGAACTTCAGATCCGCGATCCCGTCCAGAAACTGGACGTCGGTATTGGCGATATGCCAGGCCAACTCCCAAGCTGTGCGCGCGTGGGGGTCGGGCCGGTAGTCCCTTTTTCCCTCTGGGATAGCAGCTAAGACTTTCTTGGTAATTTCAGCTTCACGGGCAAGGCCATCCAGCATCATGGCGCGATAGCCCAGGGCAAATTCGGGTGTGGGAGCAGACATAACAGTCCTCCTTCAGGCTGGGGTTGACGAAAAAACAGGGGTCGCCTGCGATCAGGCGGGCTCTACTATAGTTCAGGGAAATACGAAGCGCAAACCGCGTCCCGGGTTATCCCGATCAACAACGCTACACGCCCACCGGTTGCTTGGCTCCTACCGGAACCGGCGTAAGCCATGCATAGCGGTCAGCCTTCTCGCCACGAACAATGCCGTAGAACTCCGATTGCAGAGACTTCGTCATTGGGCCGATCTTGCCCGTGCCCACGGGGATCTTGTCGACCGAGCGAATCGGCGTGATTTCGGCGGCTGTGCCGGTGAAGAAAACTTCGTCGGCGATATACAGGGCTTCGCGCGGAATCTGCTGCTCCACGATCTTGATGCCCAGGTCGCGCGCAATCGTCAACACCGAGTCGCGTGTGATACCCGGTAAGACCGAGTTGCCGAGCGGAGCCGTGTGCAGCATGCCGTTGCGGACGATGAACAGATTCTCGCCCGAGCCTTCGCTGACGTAGCCGTTCACATCCAGCGCGATGCCTTCCGCGTAGCCGTTGACGATCGCTTCCATCTTGATCAGCTGCGAATTCATGTAGTTCGCGCCCGACTTCGCCATCGCCGGCAAAGTGTTGGGCGCAATACGTGTCCAGGAGGAAATGCAAACGTCGACTCCCTCACTCGCGTCCGTCCCCAGATATTTCCCCCAGGGATAATTTGCGATGTAGATTTCCGTAGGGGAGTTGAAGGGGTTGACCCCGGCTTCGCCGTACCCGCGGAAAACGATGGGGCGGATGTAGCAGGGCCACACACCGTTGTGCTTGACCAGTTCGACCATGGCGCGCACGATCTCGTCGCGGGTGAAAGGGATATCAATGCGGTAAATGCGAGCCGAGTCGACGAGGCGCTGCATGTGCTCGGTGGCGCGGAAAATCGCGGGGCCGGCAGGCAGCGCGTAACACCGGATGCCTTCAAATACCGAAGAGCCGTAGTGCACAACGTGGGACATCACGTGCAAGGTAGCGTCGTCCCATGCGATGAACCTGCCGTTATGCCAGATTTTGTCCGTCTTCTGAATCGCCATGTAGACTCCTTCGGTACAGAGATTCGCGGAAGCGTCCGGAGATTCGCCGCATGATCGGAGAAACAATGATCGAAGAAACAACGATCGACGAAACGACGAAGAAACTTTGGCTTCCTCGTATGAAATTATAACGCGGCGGCGGGCTTGCCGAGTGCCGTCAGCGAATCGCGAAGAGGTTGTTGGCCACGAAGGCGGCTTCGCCGGCGACGATCATTCGCATCGTGATGTGCTCCGCTTTGTAGTGGTGGCTTCGATGCAACAGGTACACGACGCCAACTCCCGCGCCAAAACCTAAAGCGGACCCGGCCGCCTCTCCGGCGGCACCGCGCGTCACAAAGGGACGCATGATGGGATTGACTTCGCGGAGGCCTTGGTTCAGTCCACGCTGGGTAGTGACGGCGTCAACCGCGATCAGTCCGGCTAGTAGGCTGACGTTCACCTTGTTCTCGACCGTCCAGAAACGCTGCTGGCTGGGCGCATCGGGAAGCGTGGAACTGCTGATCGCCGTGAAACTCTGTGCGTGCAGGGCAGCGCTCAAACAAAGAATCGAGAGAAGGTATTTCATCGGTTCCGAGATAACTGGGTCGGCAAGATGAAAATAAGGGAAAGGTGTATTGGACGGTATGGCCCATCTCGCGGAATTGCGGCCTGTTAGTAAGAGTAACGGCGCAGTCCTGGATGGTTACTTCGCCGACTCTCAGCCGCAAAATGGGCCGCCAACAGGCGTTGTGGCAGCGCTAAGTTGAAGCCATGAAACGAGGCCGGGATGGGCAGTTAGTAACTGTTACCCGTGCGTCCGCAGCTTTCCGTTACATGCGAGTGCTAGGGGGTCTCGGCAGCCGGGACCCAATTGCGGCGCTCAAAAAACGTTGGGGGTTCGTACGTGCGTCCCTCGGCCAGCCGCTTTTCCTCTCGCCGTGTGGACCACAACAAGATCGGGCCCAGTGAGGCGGCGGTGAGGCGGGCGATGACCGGAGATTCCTTCTCGACTTCGCGGCGTAGCTTGTGAATCCGCTCACTCACGCTGCGATTGACCTTCTTGAACTCTTTCTCCATCACCCAAAGCGCCGCGTTATAAGCGCTGCGGAGTTTCTTTACTTCTCGCTCGAAGCGCTCCCGGACGCGCGGATCGGGATAGTTCTTGTAGCGCTGCCACCCCTGCAGAATGGTCTGGCACATGCGATAAAGACTCGGTCCGTTACGTTCGAAGTCGCGCCAGAAAGCCCAATCCAGAAATCTCTTGGAATCCTCGCGCGAGATGGCGGCGTGCCGGAAGTTGAATTTGAACTGCCCGTGGACATCCGCAAAGTCAACGTCCGGCAGCAGACGACCTTGTTCCGACATTTCCTGGTAAAGCGGCGTGCCCGGAACCGGTGTGTAGAGCATGAACTGGTGAAAGTCGGTCTGGTGGGCGACCGCCGCTTCAATTTCCTCGACGATGTTGTCGGGCGTATGGTGTTCGAGTCCGACGATGGTTGAGCCCTGCACTCGTATTCCATGTTCGCGAAGTTCCCGCGTCAGTTGCTGGACGTTATTACCCTGCAGCTTGCTATAACCGGCCTTGGGAGATTCCAAGCCCATCCACACCCAGGAAACGCCCAGTTCCACCAGTTCCAGCATGGTGTACTTTCGAATCGCATTGGCGGAAGCGAAGACGGAGAGCTCCCAACTCTTGCCGTTTTCCTTCATCAGCTCCAGCAGGCGCATGGCACGGGTACGGTGCAACAGGAAGTTTTCGTCCATTACGAAGAAGGATTTCACTTTCAGTTCAGCTTCGATCCCGCACATCACCTCGAACAGCTCATCGCCGGTCTCGTAAAAATTGACAAACTTTCCTTTGCCGCCAAAAAAAGCCGACGTGGTGCAGAAGTTGCACCCCATGGGACAGCCCACCGATGGAATGATGGTGGCTGCCGTTCCACCCTTACGCTCCGGAAGGAGCATTCCCATGATCCGTGTCCGTAGCCCGGAAACAATGGCGGGATGGCGGATCGGCGCGTGCTCGTCTTCTCCGAGGTACCGGCGCATCCATGAGATGCCTTCTCCGCGCACGATGTGGTCGGCGTCGATCATGGTCTCCACGCCGGGAATGGCGGCCACGTGTCCGCCCACCACGATCACCGAATCCGGGGATAGTTCCCGAACCATGCGGCACATCTCCCGCACCTTGCCCAGATTCACGATGATTCCAGAGATCCCGACGATGTCGTAGTGGTTCGCGGTCAATTCACGAGCAAAGCGTTCGCGGGTAGGAAAATCCAGCACGCTGCACGGCGCCGAAATATTTTCCTGAATCATCATGATGCCCCAGGAACGATGGAACATGCGCAGCGAAAAACTGCCTTGCGCGCGCGTAACCTGGTTGTGATAAAGCTCCATCGGATTGATGGCCCGGCTGCCAAATTCGTCGTCTTGCGCATAAGGCCCGAAGACCGAACTCAGCAGAATTCGAGCGTGGCTTGCCTTGGGGTGAGTCTCTACTTGTGTGGATTTCATAGATTCGTTGCTTGCAGGATAAGTACTCGGCAGGGCACTTCGCGGTGATCGTGGTTACATTACAAAACTATTACGTGGAGTCTTGCACGCGCATTTCCAGCAGGCCGGAAGAAAAACTTTAGTTTGGCATCAGACCGCCGCATTAGACCCATGGCGCACCAACGCGAGAGCTGTCAGATCGTTTTGTGTAGGAGTCACGTACGAGGACTTTCGAGCCGACTCGAGAATGCTCAGGCACAGGTCGCGCGCGCCGAGCAGGGTCGCGTCCTGAAGACTACGCTTCGCCCCGTCGAGTCCGAAATCCGCGCCCTCGTATTCCGCTTCCACGATCCCGCGTGAGACCACCAGAAGCGCGGAGCCGGGCACCAGGTGACAGGCCCCCGCGCTCTGCGTCGTGTGCGAGAACAATCCCAACGGCAGCCCCGTTGCTTGGAGCAGCGTGATTCCCGTGCGGTCGCGAAGCAGCCCGGGAGTGTGCCCCGCATTGGCATAGCACACCGTCCCCAGATCTTCGTTATAGCAACCGAGAAACGCCGGACAACTGCGCAAACCGCCCCGCAAAATCGTGAGGTTCATGGCGTGACACAGCTCGATCATGGCGGTGGTCTCGTTGAGGTCTTCTCCGGAAAGAAGCTCGGGCGCAAGCGCTCGAAACGTCTTTTGCACCGCGATCAGGATTTTCCGCGTGTCTGCCCGCAGACCGGCGATATCCAGCAGCACAAACAGCATGCGGGACGGCCCCACTCGCAGGAATTCATAGAAATCGCCGGCCACCCGCTGCCCGGTGTAGACCGCGGCAATCTCGCCCTGACGCAGTTCGGGTGTATCGCAACGCAGCGGGTCAGTGAAAGGCAGCGCAACTTCGCGCCGCTTAAACAGCGAGCGCCAGAATCGGGTCGTGGGCGACTTGAGTTCCCCGACATTGGCTTTCCGCTTCATCGCACGCCCCCTGAAACATCGGTGCCAGGCGCCTGCGGAAACGGGGGGATCTGCTGAAACACGAAATCAAGCTTAAGTGCATGCATCTCCCAGCACAATCGGCAAATTGGCTTCGATTCTTGACTGCAACCAGTTCCAGGCGCCAGTTCATCGCAAATGACCGCATCTAATGCGGCAAATACCCGGACTCCATCGGCAGTTTACCGTCTACCTTGACCACACCCACGCGATCCGTGATCGACCGTTCTTCCACGAACCCGATCGCGCCCGGAGTAGAGGCCACGGCTTCAATCACATCCGCATCCGTCCCCACCGTCCGAATTGCATCCCGGTGTGAGGCGAGCTGCGCCTTCACCTCCGCCTCGGTCATCTTGTTCAGATGTTCCAGCGTGACCATCTCGTCCGGCGACGAGCTGTGCAACACCAGCACCACATTCCTGCCGTCGGGCCACTTCTTCACCTCTCCTTTGAAAATCCTAGCCAAATGAGAGGATGTGACATTCTGAACGATGTTGTCCTTATTGACCACGACCGCCATGTGGTGCGCAAAACAGGGGGTCAGCGACAAAATAACCCATGCCCACAGCCAGAGAACCCGCTGATATTTCATGGGGCTAAGGTTACCCCTTGTTGCCTGGGGATTATCGTCAAAAACTTGTCAAAAGTGCGGGAGGAATCAGTCTCGTAACCGGAAGCAACATCGGTCAGGGCCCTAGGCTTCAGAAACCCATGATGTTGTATCCGCAATCGACATAGAGGGTCTCGCCGGTAATCCCGGAACTCGCCTCGGAGGCCAGAAATACGCCGGTGCTGCCCACCTCGCTGACTTCCACATTGCGCTGCAGAGGCGCACGCTCGGCATGCCCTTTCAGCATCTCTCCCATGCCGGAAATGCCGCGCGCCGCCAGGGTCTTGATCGGCCCTGCGGATATGGCGTTGACCCGAATTTTCTTCCGCCCCAGATCGTAAGCCAGATAGCGCACCGTGCACTCCAGTGCGGCTTTGGCGACCCCCATCACGTTGTAGTTGGGGACAACTTTTTCCGCTCCGTAATAGGACATGGTCATGACGCTGCCGCCTTCTTCCATCAAAGGCGCCGCCGCCCGGCAAACGGCGATCAGCGAATACACGCTGACGTCGTGTGCGATGCGAAATCCTTCCCGTGTCGTGTTCACGAAGTCGCCCTTCAGTTCTTCCGCCGGAGCGAAAGCCACGCTGTGCACCAGTACATGCAGCTTGCCGTAGCGCTCCTTGAGCGTCTCGAACAGGCCCGCAATCGCCGCATCGTTCGAAACGTCGCACATGAAGGCTTCCGCGCCCGGCAGAGACAAAATCAGGTCTTTGGCTTCCTGTTCCAACCGCTCGTTCTGGTAAGTAATGGCGAGGTTGACGCCCGCGGCATGCAACCCTTGCGCAATGGCCCAGGCGATCGAGCGCTTGTTCGCCACTCCAAAGACGACCGCCGTCCGGCCTTTCAAATCCTCAAACATGTATAGGTGCTCCCCCAAGGAGAAGAAAAGAATAACAGCATCTGTTGTTTGTGTGGGGCGGGTATTCCTTCCCGCCGCCTTTGACCTTGGGGTTGATCTTGAACCCCAGTATCAAGTGCAAGATCAACGTCAACTGCAGCGGACAGGAGTGTCCGCTCTACACCAACCTGCTATTCCGCAGCCGCAACCGCCCGCCTTCGGAGTGCGAATCGGCCAGCAGGCACTTGCCAAAGGCGACTGCATACACCGTCGCGATCACACCAAACCCCGCCGCCCAGCATTGAGATCACGTTCGCCGCAAACTCAAATCGCAGCGACGGTTTTTCAGAATCCAGTGCATCGTTCGAATTTAACATGAGAAACTCTTGGCTCTCAGTTCTCCGTTCCTGATGCGGACTCTCTCTTGCAAACCCCAACAGTTTGTCATGCTGAGCGAAGCCAAGGACCTGCTGTTCAGCCGCGTCCGCATTCAAAGCTTGCGGTTTGGACTAAGATGTCGGGAAAGAGATGCTGCCGAACCGGACTCTTTCGGTGAAGCTGCAAGCGGAGGATGCGCCAGCGACGCCGGAAGTGAGGTTCAAGCTGAGAAATTCAGTGCGCAGCTACGCGGATTTCTTGGAGGGCAGGTAAAACTCGATCACCTTTCCAGGTTGTGACAGTGGGATCGGCGTCGCTTTTCTTGAGAAGTTGGCCGGTACGTAGAAAGAAATTACTCGCGCCATAAGAACTCCCACTTCATCTTGCGATGTTCCATTCATCCAATAAGCAACTGCGTTGCCAAATGTGCGCGCCGAAACAGAAGCCAGACAATTGGTTCGAAGTACCCGGTGATGCAGCGCTGACAGAATGCGTGCGTGCCCTGCTTTGTTGTACTTAGTACAAGAACGGCCTCGAATGACGGCTCCTCGCCAATTGAAAACTGCGAGTTTCCGCCAGGCAAGGGTGGGTGATCTCCCCCTCAAAGAAGTGGGTGAAATTCCTTAAGGGTCAACTCGGAATGGGTTCTTACGATATTGCCGCTGGCCGCCAGCTCCTAGCTGCCGGCTAAGAGCCAGAAGCTAGAAGCTGCTTTCCTAATTCTCGCTCTCCACCGGCTTCGCCTTCGGAGCCGGCAGTGCCTTCGCGGGCTTGCCCGATTTCGGCGCGGCGGGCGGAGTCGGGGGAACTGGAGGCGCAGCCACCGCGACCGTCCCTTTGCGGATCTCAATCGTACCCTTGTCGCAGTTCATTACCAGCCGCGGCCCGTTGGTTCCAAGCGAACCGCTGGCGCTCGCTTCCTTGCCGCGATTGTCGACTTTGATCTCGTCGAAGTCGCTCTGAATTTCTCCTTCATGTGTGCGCGCCTCAACTTTGATTGCCGTATTCGGCGGAATCGAAACCTGCACATCGCCCTTGCGGTTGTCGATCTGGATATTCCCTGGCTTGTGCAGCCCGACCTCAACCGTCCCGTTGGAGTCTTCTAATCGCAGATCGCCCGACAGGCCTTCGAGCGCAATGTCTTTCGAGCGCGTGGTCAGGCGCATCGGTCCAGCCAGCGAATCGGCGCGCAGGTCGCCGGAATCCAGATCCAGCCGTCCATCGAGCCGCGAAAATTCCATATCCGTGCGCGACGAGCGGAAACTCACCGTTTTGCTGATTCGAATCAGCCGCACGCTTTCCATGAACTCTCCATTCAGGTGAACCGCACCATCTACGTCTTCCACCGCCACTTCGTTGGCCTTGCCCTGAATGGTCACGTCGCCCTTCACCTGTCCCAGACGGGCGGAACTGCCATCCAGGTTGAGCGAGATGTTTCCAGTGTGGTCGTTGACGTTGACTTCGCCGCGATGGTGGTTGATCTCGACGCTGCTGGACATGCCCGCAACAGTCACGTCGCCTCGGCTCGAGGTAATCACCAGCGAAGTATTGGCCGGCACATAAATATCCATGTCGACGCTCACGCCCTTGTCGCCCGCACCCTGGGTGTTGGCGTTGATCAAGATCACTTTGTCAGCCGTGGTAATCGTGGGATCGGTCTTGGTGTTATAGCGGTCGGCGTCCTGCTGATTTTCCGCATGAACTTTCTTGCGCCACGAAACCTTAAGCTTCTTATCGTCCGACACATTAACGGTAATCGTGCCCCGATCGTCGTTGACGCGAAGGCTGTTGCTACCCCCAGGCCAGTCATTGCTGAGTTCACCGCTGTAGTTGAAGGTGGACCCGCCAAAGATCTCATCCAGTCCTTGATCATCGCCCAGTTGAATGTGGTCCCCGAGGCTCTTCCAGTCCACCCGTGACACCTGGGTGGCAATCAGTCCGGCCATGATCAGGAAAAGCATCAGGAAAACGCCACCCACGCCAATGCCGCGAGCCGGCTGCCCCAGGCGTTTGGCCTCTTCGTATTCGATCAGCTTGAGCACACCCCACAAGATCAGCAGGGCGGGCCAGAAGCGGGCAAAGAGCGAGCCGAGATGATGGATGTCCATGACCCCCATCGTCCCCAGCAGGAACAGGATTCCCATCAGGATCAGCACGACCGGTCCGGCGATGGAACGGTGCGGAGGACGCGGCGGAGTCGGAGGCATCATTGGACTAGCCATGGTTCACCTCACCGGTTGGCGGAATAGGTGGAATTGGCGGAACCGGAGGTTCCGGTGGTACAGGAGGGATTGGCCCTCCCGGGGTACTCGTCCCCGGCGGTGGAAGAATATGTCCTTCCGCTGAGGCGCTGCTCTGGAACAATTTCACGGCGCCGATCACCAGCAGCAGAACCGGCCACGTGCGTCCAAAGCCGATTCTGCCCATGCTCTCGAACAGAAACAGGAATCCCAGCGTAAGCAGCACCACTGGCCCCATCAGGCAGCGAGAACGGCAGCGCGCACATTGGCAGCGTCCAGCACTCTGACCCGCCAGGCCCCAGTTGCGCGCAAGCATCCAGCCTCCCATCGCGATCAGGATCAGCGGCCAGAAACGGTCGAGACCGAATCCGAAGCCCATCGTGTGCAGCAGGAACAGCACGCCGATCAGGATGAGCATGATGGCGCCCATTGGAATCTTGCTGGTCTCGATCTTTGCTCCGCCGCCAAAACTTGCCGCCAGGCCGAAGGGATCTGGCACCGGTTGCGCCATCTGAATGGCCTTTGCCGAGCGCACCGCATCAATGATTTGGTAGACGATGAAGAAGGCAATGCCGAAGCCGCAGATAATGCCCAGAGCATCGCTATGTCCGCTGTCGCTGGCGTTGGCCCCAGCGATGAGCAAAACAAAAGTCGCCAGATGCGCCAGCCCCTTGGCGTATTGCCCGGTGTAAACCGCGCCTACGCCGAAGGGAAAGAATCCGGCCAGAATTCCGGCTACCGTCGGGTTAGGCCCGCTGCTGGTTCCCGGAGGAGGCGGTGGCGCCGCAACTCGTCCCTGCGCTGCAGCCTGCGGAACCGTGCCAGAAACGAATCCAGCCGTCCCCGTGGGCACGCTTTCCATCTTCGCTCCCAGGCAATCTTCACAATAGATCACGCCCCGCACCGGACGTGTACAGTTCGCGCACAGTGCCTTTCCGCAAGTGCGGCAATAGGCCACTGCTGACGCATCAGCATGATTGGCGCAGTTCATACAAACCTCCGATTCGTATTCGCGGCCACCGCTACCGTCACGGCAGGAGTAGCTTCCCTCAACGCGGCTAGCATCGGCTGGTTGTTTTCCTGGGAATAGTTGCGATCCTGTCTCTGGTCTGGTTGCCCACTGGTATCGTTCTTGTGATTTTGTTTTTGTTCTTCGGGCCCGGGCTCGGCGGGAGTATTGGCCCGCTTCAGCTCGCGCACCTTCGATTCAATTTCGTACACAAAGCGAATATTGTCGTAATACTTCACGACCTTGATCTGCGCATCGTTGTATGTATGCCGCAGGGCGGATGGCCGCAGATCGATTCTTGCCACATCCGAAGGCTTAAAGCCTGCTGTGCTAAGCACGAGCGAGACCACGAAGAAGATCATCCCGAACGACATCACAAACCGCGGCTGCCGCACAAAGGCAGTGACCGGAGTGAAGTACGAATCCCACCATTCCCGCAGTCGTTCGCCGAACGGAGTCGTCCTGCCGCCGGCAGAAGCCGCTTGGGCTCGCGTGCTAACCACCCCGCTGGTGGTCGCCAAAATGTTGTGCACCAGATACGCCGGAGGCTCGACCGCTTCCAACTCCTGCAGCCACCGCTGCCCAGCCTGTACATCCGCGAACAGCGGGCCACAAACCGCGCAGACGCGCCGATGAGCCTCGAAGCTCTCTTTACGGGCGGGGCTCAACTGCCCGTCACCGTCCAAGGCGTCGCTGAGGAGCGCTTCGAACTCCGTGCACTCCATCTCGTGTTTGATTTCATCTGGCATTCACATCACCTGTCGATATGTACGTTGAAGGAGGCGCGCAAGTTCCGCTCGTCCCCGGTTAATTCTTGACTTGACGGTCCCCTCCGGAACCCTCAGAGCCGTGGCAATTTCCCGATAGTCCATGTCCTGTAAATCCCTTAGAATCAACGCCTCCCGCAGTTCCGGAGACAGATTCTGCAGCGCCGAATGCACCATTTCCCGCGTTTCCCGGCGTTGCACCTGGGCATCGGCCGCGAGGCCATGATCGGCAATCTGCTCACTGAGAGGCTGCGCATCCTCGTGCTCGGAAGGCACCGTATCCAATGAATCCGTGATGCGATCGCCCTTGGACTTGCGGAAGTGATCCACCAGCAGGTTTCGAGTAATGGTGGTGACCCAGGTCATGAACGCGCCCTTACCGGAATCGTATGTGTTCAACGTCCGGTACATCCTGATAAAGACCTCCTGGGTGAGGTCCTGCGCGTTGTCGGAATCGCCGGCAAAGCGGTAGCAGACGTTGTAGATCCGCCGGTGATAGCGCTCGACAATCTCTTCCCAAGCCGCGGCATCGCCTGAAACGCAGCGACGGACCAGCAATCCGACAACCTGGGCTTCTTCCAAAACCAGACTCCGTGAACTGCGCCAGCTTTGAAGGGGCATCACCTTCGCGACGCCGTGAGCTTCCGAAATCAGAAGCCCTTTTTAGGGGCTGTGCACTTTCCGCCGCTGACCCGCCTTTAACAGCACAGGAGAGGTACGTTTCTGTGGGGCAGGAAGTTTCCTTGAATCATGGAGCTAGAGATTGTAGCAGGCAACTGATCACCGGGAATCCCCCGCTTCCAGTTGCGCCGGCGTGAACGGCCGCGTCCAAAAGCAACGGAAGGCTAAGTGATCTGCGCTTGGTCCAAGATCGGCCGCGAAATCCTCCGTCGCTTGTGTCGAAGCTTGCAGCGGAATTGCGCGCCAAGCGGCTGGACGATTCAGTTCTTGCCCAGGTGCTTGATCCCCTGGAACCAGTCTTTTGGAATCAAAAGGCTTAGCGGCTGGCTTTCGCCAGGTCTTTGAGGAATAAGGACTTATTCGTAAAGTATTTTTCTGTCAATAACTTAGAAGGATTTCTCGATTGGGCTGTAATCACTTTCACGTTCGCGGGCGTCGTTCTGAATTGGGGAGACGGCATGAAATCCCCGTACGCGGCGAACCTGCACTGTGCAGTTACGGTGTCGCAACAGCGCCTCGGGAAACGTGTCGCCCGGCTTAGTTCCACACGAATGAATGAGGTGTGTGCGGCTCTGCGCTTCTCTTTGGGTTGCGATTCAAACTAGTTGCTAGGAACGATTCCGCCCGTCCCTGAGTTTCTCTGCCCAGCTCTGAACCGCTCCGCTCAAGCCAAAAGCAGGCTTGAGCGGGCGACCCGCCACAGTACTGCACCACAGTAACTTGTTTGCACTCCGTCACAGAAATACAGTCGAGGGTCGCCTTGTTCTTAGTGACGGTGATCGTGATTCGACGAGTAGTCAGGCCCGAGAAGGAGCTGTAAAAATGCGCATTCCTTCGTTATCTCTATCGTTGCTTCTGGCGCTGATCGTTGGACTGCCTTTTTTCTCTACCGGACAAGAAACCCCTCACGCCACTGCCCAACCAGCAAACATTAGTGTGTGGCAAGACATGACCGACCGCGGGGACAACGCAATGTTGATCGCGGACTACGTAACGGCCGAAAGGTTCTTCCGGGAATCTCTTGCCTATGCTGAACAGCACAATCTGGGAACAGCCAGCATTGCTTACAGCAACGCTGAGCTGGGCTGGTCCTTGCGGGAGCAACGAAAATACAACGAGGCAGAGACGGCTTACCGGAGCGCACTGCAGTTGTACCGCGGCATCTATGCCGAGAACAACGAATCGATTTTGGCTAGCAAAGTCGGATTGGGTATAGCACTCACTGGGCTTGGCCAATATCAGGAGGGGGAGGCGCCGCTGCTGGAAGCCCTGAATGCGTATAACGAGAAGCCAAAAGTCACAGTATGCACTCTTTCTTTTGCTCTCGATGCTCTCACCATGCTCTATAAATCGAGCCATCAATACAGCAAGGGGGAAGGCATCTACACGGAAGTTTTCGCGCTGATGACGGGGAAACGGGGAACACCCTGCGAGAACTTTCTAATACTGGCGGATCATCTGGCAGAACTATACGAGGACGACCATCGCTGGGATCTGGTGGAGAACCTGCAACGTGATAGGGCCGGCCTTGCCCTCGGCATGAAGGGACCCAAGAGCGAGGTATACGGAGACACGCTTGTTTCTGTGGCTAAGGCCTTGGAGAAACGCGGTCACCCCGTGGAAGCCGCTGCGACCTATGCACAGGCAGTGGATGTGTACCGTCATGCTGACCCGCCGGCATTGTCCAAAGTGGCTATCAATCTGGAGCGTCAGGAACTCAGCCTCTACGCGGCGGGAAAAAGGGACCAGGCAATGCAGGTCCATCAGGCGATGTTAATTGCCGGCAAAGAGAGCGATACGGGTGATCTCCACGGCCAGATGATGGCCGTCCGATCTAGTGCCCTGGAAGCGATGAACACGGGAAAGTTCCAAGAGGCAGAACCGCTCTTTGCCCAGGAAAAGGCTCTCTCTCACGGCCTCAGTGCGGGAGACCAGATGCTTGCGCTTTCCGATGCTGCTTTCTTCCATCAAAATGCAACCCATCAATTTCCAGAAGCCGAAGCTGAGCTGAAGCAAGCCCTTGTGTTAGCCATTGCAAGCACGGGTCCCTCGAGCGCGGTGACGGCTAACGCACATTTTGAGCTGGGGTGGTTCTATGGAGTCGCCGCCCACCGCCCGGCCGACGCTGAAGAGTCTCTTAGCAGTGCACTTGCGCTCTATGGAGCGGACAACACGGAAGCGCTCAACCGAGGGTTCCAGCTGCTGGGATGGACCTACGTTGAGGATGGCAAGTATGCCGAGGCGGAAGCAATCTATCAACGAGCCATCAAGTTCGATGAAGACACGCACAACGACGCGGGGTTAGCGCTTGTGCTGACCGCTCTTGGAGACAACTATCGGCGGGCCAACCGTTTCACCGATGCCGAGACCGTCTTGATCCGTGCGATGAATCTCGCCGAACATCTTGACAAACCCATGAACCGGCAATGGTTCTCACCCGCAATGACAATGGCTGCAGTTTACGAGCAAAGCGGGCGACTGCCACAGGCGGAGCAGCTCTACCTGCGCGTCATCAGCTTCATCGAAGAGGATACCCCCGATTCGGGCGCCCTCAGATTTCCGCTCGACAAACTGGCTGCGATGATGAAATCTCAAGGACGACTGGCCGAAGCGAGCCGGTATGAGGCGCGGCGCGACAAGCTGCCCGAAGTGCCCAGCATGCACTGAGCGATGTGGTCTCATGCCTAGCGTCTATCCCCACTCAAGCCAAAACAGGGCTTGAGTCGGCCACCCGTCCGCTGGTTTTACTGAGAGCTGTGCCCTACGAGAACCTCACCTTCACATCCGGCCCCTTATCCAGATGAATGCTCTCAATGAATCGCACGCGCCCGGTCCTCAAGGTCAAAATCACCGATGAAGTCCGCGTCCCTTCGCCGAAGAAGCGAACGCCTTTCAGCAGCGCGCCTTCGGTCACGCCGGTCGCGGCGAAGATCAGCTGTTTCCCGGGGGCCAGGTCTTCCGCCTCATAGATTCTGTTCTTGTCTTTGATCCCCATCTTCGCAATCCGCTCTTCGAGTTCAGGCTTGTCGATCACCAGGCGCCCCTGCATGTATCCATTCAAGCAGCGGATGGCAGCGGCTGTAATCACGCCTTCCGGAGCCCCGCCCGATCCCATGACCGCATGCACTCCGGTTCCAATCACCGCGGCCGCAATTCCCGCCGAAAGATCGCCATCGCCGATCAGCTTGATGCGCGCGCCCGCTTTGCGAATGTCGGCGATCAGCTTCTCATGCCGTGGACGGTCGAGCACGACGACGACAAGGTCCTCCACGCCGCGATGCATGCGCCGCGCGATATTTTTCAGATTGACGGCCACCGGAGCGTCCAGTTCCACCGCGTTCTTGCACGAGGGCCCCACGACGATCTTTTCCATGTAGCAATCGGGAGCATGCAGCAGCCCGCCCTTTGCCGACGCGGCCAGCACCGTGATTGCTCCCGGCGATCCCGTAGCGCAGAGGTTCGTGCCTTCCAGCGGATCGACGGCGATATCAACCTGCGGCACCTCGCGCCCGTCCGGATAGGTGCCGCCCACCTGCTCGCCGATATAAAGCATGGGAGCGTCGTCGCGCTCGCCCTCGCCAATCACAATCGTGCCGCGCATCGGGACCGTGTCCATCGTCTTGCGCATGGCCTCGGTGGCTACCTGGTCGCTCAACGAACGCTCCCCTTGGCCCATGGTGCGCGCCGACTCGATGGCCGCGTTTTCCACCACGCGCAAGAATTCCAGCGCCAGATCGCTTTCAATATTTTCCCCGAAATTCCTGGCATGAGGCTCGGGACGGGCTTGGGTTGGCATCAATCCTCCTCCTGGAAATGCGACTTTGGAATATATCCCCTTCGGGGCCGGGATGGAAGTGCACCCGTCACCGCCAATCTGTCTGCTAATCTTCAATGATGAGCACCGATCGCCAGGAACCCATTTATCTCTACACCGAGGAGCAGGTTGCCGGAAAAAGCGCCCTTGCCCGGCATTTCTTGGACAGCCGCGCCCGTCTGAATGAAAACGTCGACCGAGCCGATAACCTCCTCGTTAAACGCTTCTACAACCTCGATCACAACACTTACCTCGAAGGCGCGCTGCCCGCGAAATATAAGGAGTTGATGGGCCTGGTTGCCTCCACCTGTCTGCGTTGCGACGACTGCGTTTACTATCACCTGATTCAGTCCTATCGGTTGGGTGTGACCCGCGCCGAGCAGGAAGAAGCCATCAACGTGGCGCTCGTGGTAGGCGGCACGATAGTGATTCCGCACATGCGGCGGGCGTATGAACTGCTCACGGAACTTTATTCCGCCTGAGGCTGTGTGCTGGTCGCACCCAGCGTTCGCTCCATGTCGGACGCCAGCATTCCGTACATCTCAAGATCGAGAAAATCTCCCCACTTCAAGATATGAGCGCGTTGGCACCCTTCGTGGCGCATCCCGATTTTTCTCAAAACTCCTGCCGATGCAGGGTTGTTAGCAAAATGGCTGGCGAAAATTCGGTGGAGTCCAAGCGTCTCGAATCCATATTTCACGACGGCCCCGGCCGCTTCCGTGGCATAGCCATTGCCCCAGTAAGGCACCCCGATCCAGTAGCCAAGTTCGGCCCGACGGTGGTCGGACTCGATCATCAGCCCCACGCCGCCGCAAAGCGTGTCACTCTGGCGCAGGATAATGCCCAGGCGCAAGCACTTGCCGTTCGCTAGATCTTCCTGTGAGCTGGCGATAAAGTCCCGAGCGCAGGCCTCGGTGTAGGGATGCGGAATGCGCAGCGTGGTCGCCGCCACTTCGCGGGCGCCGATCAGGGGCACGAGCGCTGGAATATCCGAGAGCGCGTAGGGGCGGAGCGTCAGCCGCTCACTTTGTAATGGAGCGAATTCCATGGCCCTACCTTAACGTGAGTCGGGATGACGTGGACAATTTCTGCTCCGCAGTGCCTCGCCTAGAACGCGTCAATCCCCGTCACGCTGGCCCCAATAATCAGCGTATGAATATCGTGCGTCCCCTCATAGGTCTTCACGCTCTCGAGGTTCATCAGATGCCGCATGATGGGATAGTCGTCCGCCACGCCGTTCGCCCCCAGAATATCGCGCGACATCCGAGCACACTCCAGCGCCATCCAGACGTTGTTTCGCTTGGCCATCGAAATGTGCTGGTGCTGTACTTTTCCGGTGTCTTTCAAGCGTCCGACTTGCAGCACCAGTAACTGTGCCTTGGTGATCTCGTTGATCATCCAGGCGAGTTTTTCCTGCACAAGTTGATGCGAGGCGATGGGCTGATCGCGAAACTGTTTCCGCAACAACGCATACTGCAGCGCGCAGTCGTAACACGCCATCGCCGCTCCGACCGCTCCCCAGGCGATTCCATAACGTGCCTGGTTCAAGCACATCAGCGGAGACTTCAATCCGCCCGATCCTGGCAACAGGTTCGACTCGGGAATCCGCACATCCTGCAGCGACAAGCCTGAAGTCACCGAGGCGCGCAGCGACCACTTCCCATGAATGTCATCGGCCTTGAATCCAGGACGGTCGGTCTCCACCAAAAATCCGCGTACTTTATCTTTCTCATCTTCAACCTTGGCCCAGATCACTGCCACGTCGGCGATCGAGCCCGAGGTGATCCACATCTTTTCGCCGTTCAATACATATACTTTTCCAACTTTGCGGGCACGCGTCCGCATGCCGCCCGGATTCGATCCGAAGTCCGGTTCGGTCAATCCGAAGCAGCCAAGCTTTTCGCCTTTTTGCAGCGCGGGCAGCCAGGTATTTTTCTGCTCGTCGCTGCCGAAGGTATAAATCGGATACATCACCAGCGCCGACTGCACGCTGACGAACGAGCGCACGCCGGAATCTCCACGCTCCAGCTCTTGCGTGACCAGGCCGTATTCGACGTTCGACATGCCGGCGCAGCCGTAGCCGTTCAGCGAGGCGCCGAAGAATCCGAGGTCCGCCATGGGCTTCACCAGTTCGCGCGGGAAGCGGCCGGCACGGTTGCATTCCTCGATGATCGGGACGAGGTTGTCTTCGATGAATTTGCGCGCCGTGTCGCGCACCAGGCGCTCGTCGTCGTTCAGCAAGGTGTCGAACTCGATGAAGTCCACACCGCGAAATTTGATGGCCGGCATAACGTCTCACCCCACATACTTGTCAGACAAAGTCAGCAGACAGCGAACGGGAAACCATTCAAAGTAGCAGAGGGGCAGGGAAGTCAGCAACGCGAAGGATTCCTAATCTGTTTTCATTAGAGACACCGCTTCCCACGTTCCGATAACATGTTGCGAATTCAGGGGTGCAGGCTCTTGTGGGGGGGCCGCTGAGATCTGTCATGTCTTCCGCTGGAAATTCTGTGGGACGGGTTTTGTCTCTGCTGATTGCCTTCCTCGTCGTGTCCGCGATTTACCTGTACGCCTTCCCGCAAGCGAATGTTCTGTATGCCGGGGTAGTGTTGCTGCACGCCATAGCCGGTGTCATGGCTTCTGTTTTGCTGCTGCTCTGGCTGGTGCGCTGGTGGCGTCAGGGCGATCTGTTGGTTCGCGTCGGTATGGTTTTTCTGTTCCTCGGCGCAATCCTGGGACTGGCGCTGATTTACACCGGAGCGCTGCGTACGGAGTGGCCGCTGGTCTACGTCCACCTCGCCTTGAGTTTTCTTGGCGCTGGCCTAATCGCCGCGGCCCAAATCGGATGGCTGTCCCGTCATGCTTTTCTTCGCGTTGCAGCGGTGCTCATTGTGTTGGCAGTGCTGGCCCCCGTCGCTCGCTATCTCCGCGAAACTCGCTGGACCCAGCACGGTCGCATTGAAAATCCGGCTCTGCCTCCCGTCAGCATGAATGGCGAGGGCGACGGCCCCACCGGCCCATTCTTTCCCAGTTCCGCGCAGGTATATGGCGGTCAAAAAATTCCCAGCCAGTTCTTCATGGAATCGGATTCTTGCAAGCGCTGTCACCAGGATATTTACAACCAGTGGAACAGCTCGGCCCATCATTTTTCATCGTTCAACAACCAGTGGTATCGCAAGTCGATCGAGTACATGCAGGACACGATCGGCACCAAGCCTTCCAAATGGTGCGGTGGATGCCATGACCCGGCCGTGCTCTACGCCGGCAAGATGGATACGCCCATCAAACAAATCGTCCACACGCCCGAGGCCCAGGCTGGACTCGGCTGCATGATGTGCCATTCCATCGCTGACGTGAAGAGCACCATGGGCCAGGGCGATTTCTATCTCGAGTATCCCAAGCTGCACGAACTCGCGGCCAGCAAGAATCCCCTGGTTCGCGGCCTGCACGACTTCATGATCAAGCTGAACCCGGAGCCGCACCGCCGCGTTTTCCTCAAGCCCTTCATGAAGCAGCAAACGGCGGAGTTCTGCTCCTCCTGCCACAAGGTGCACCTCGACGTGCCGGTTAATCATTACCGCTGGATTCGCGGTTTCAACGAGTACGACAACTGGCAGGCGAGTGGCGTCTCCGGAGAGGGCGCGCGCTCGTTCTACTATCCGCCGAAGCCGCAGCAGTGCGCCGATTGCCACATGCCGCTCGAACCCTCCAACGACATGGGCAACGTTGCCGGTGAAGTGCACTCCCACCGTTTCCCCGCCGCCAACACCGCCCTGCCCACAGCCAACGAAGATGCCGCGCAATTGAAGGCCACCGAAGATTTCCTGACCGGCGGAGCTCTTACCGTGGACATTTTTGCGCTCACGCCGGCAAGTGCGACCTTGAAAGCAGGGGCAATCGCGCAACACGAACTCGCAACCACCTTCGCCGTGGGAGAAGAAGCGGAAGCTAGAATTACTCCGGGCTCCAACGCCGAGGCCGCACCCGTCACCGCGCCGCTCGATCGCGTGCAACCCGCCGTCCGCCGCGGCGACACGGTTCGCGTCGATGTCGTGGTGCGCACCAAGCGCATCGGACATTTCTTTCCCGGCGGCACGGTCGATGCCTATGACACCTGGCTCGAACTGAAAGGCGTCGACGACAAAGGCCAGACGATTTTCTGGAGCGGCATGGTGGAGGACAACGGCAAAGGCCCGGTCGAGAAGGGCGCGCACTTCTATCGCTCGCTCCAGGTGGACGCGCACGGCAACCCGATCAACAAGCGCAATGCCTGGTCCACGCGCGCCGTCGTGTACGTGCGGCTGATCCCACCCGGCGCTGCCGATACCGTGCACTTCCGCATGAAGGTACCAGAGAAAACCGGAAGCAAGATTACTTTGACCGCGCGCCTGTGCTATCGCAAGTTCTCGTGGTTCAATACGCAGTTTGCGTTTGCGGGCGAGCGTGAAAATGACGCATCGAAACCCGGACTTGCGACGGCTGCGGTTACACCCGACTACGACGATACAAGAATGGCGTTCACCGCGTCGCTCCGCGGAATTTCGGCGAAGGAAGAGAAGATTCCCGATCTGCCCATCGTTGCAGTGGCGCAAAACGAAGTAGCCGTCGACGTCTTGCCCGCGAACGCCGCTGCGCCCAAGCCCAAAATCCAGCTTGCGAAAGAAGATTGGCAGCGCTGGAACGATTACGGCATCGGCCTGTTGCTGCAAGGCGATTTGAAAGGCGCGCAGGCCGCCTTCGAAAAAATTACCGAGGTCGATCCCCAGAATCCCGACGGCTGGGTAAACATCGGACGCGCCGCGCTGCAGGAAGGCGACGTAGCCCGCGCGCGCATCGTTCTTGAAAAAGCGCTGGCGTTAAGTCCCAATCTGGCCCGGGCGCACTTTTTCTATGCCGGAGTTCTACGCCAGGAGGGGAACTACGACGGCGCGGCACAGCATCTGGCGAAAGTCCTGGCTCAGTACCCGCACGACCGCGTGGCGCTCAATAATCTAGGCCGTATCCTCTTTCTGCAGAGGAAGTACGCGGACGCCGTGAAAGTCTTGCAGCAGGTGCTAGCCGTCGATCCCGAGGATTTACAGGCGCACTACAACCTCATGCTCTGCTACAACGGCCTCGGTAACGAAAAGATGTCGAAGGAACACCAGGCCCGCTACCTGCGCTTCAAAGCCGACGAAGCTTCGCAGGCCATCACCGGCCCCTATCGCCAACTGAATCGCGAAGACAACAATGAACGCCAGAATATCCACGAGCACATGTCCGTCCCGTTGCCGATAACCACGACCCACGTAGCGACGGACGCATTCGTCCGTCCAGCCGGGCAAAGCCCGGCAATTGCCCGCGCTATCGCAACTCCCAAGGTGCAAAGGTGATGCACTCTTTCAAAAGAAAATCCACCACGGAGGCACGGAGTCGCGGAGAAGAACGAGGCTTTTCTTTTAATGCTTTCCTCCGTACCTCCGTGTCTCCGTGGTGCGTGTTGATTTTTCTAGCAGTCGCGACAATCGTTGCCCCAGCGCAAGTCACCTTCCGCGAAATCACCGCCCAAGCCGGCATACATTTCACCCACAACAACGGAGCCTTCGGGAAGAAGTGGCTGCCGGAAGCTATGGGTCCCGGCTGCGCCTTCATCGATTATGACAACGACGGCTTCCCCGACATCCTGCTAGTCAACGGACAAGACTGGCCCGGCCATCCCAAAAGCGGCGCGACCACTTTGAAGCTTTATCACAACAATCACGACGGCACCTTCACCGACGTGACGCGCCGCTCGGGCCTCGAATTTTCTCTTTTTGGGATGGGCGTTGCGGTAGGCGACTATGACAACGACGGCTTTGACGACATTTTCATCACCGCCGTCGGTCAGAGCCATCTCTTCCACAACAACGGCAACGGCACGTTCACCGATGTCACCAAGTCCGCCGGGCTCTGGGGTCCGAACGAATTCTCGACCGGAGCGGCCTGGGTCGATTACGATCGCGACGGCAAACTCGATCTGGTCGTCGCCAACTACGTGCAGTGGTCCGAGCAGACCGACCTCTACTGCACCCTCGATGGTTCACACAAGTCCTACTGCACGCCCGAATCGTACAAGGGAACGTCGGCCCGCCTCTGGCATAACCTCGGCAACGGCAAGTTCGAAGACGCCACGCAGAAAGCCGGCCTCTACGATCCAACGTCGAAGGGTCTCGGCGTCGCTATTCTCGACTACAACAACGACGGATGGTCCGACATCCTGATCGCCAACGACACCCAGCCCAACAAGCTTTATCTGAACAAAGGGAACGGCACCTTCGAAGAGCGCGCCGTTTCCGCCGGCATCGGCTTCAGCGAAGATGGCATTGCCCGCGCCGGCATGGGCGTCGACGCCGTGGATTACGACCGCTCCGGCGGCGCCAGCCTGGTCATCACGAATTTTTCTAACCAGATGCTCTCGCTCTACCACAACGAAGGCAACGGCCTGTTCGTGGATGAAGCCCCGCGTTCGGAAGTCGGCCGCGTAAGCCTGCTGACGCTCGGTTTCGGCTGCTTCTTTTTCGACTACGATAATGACGGATGGCAGGACATTTTCGTCGCCGATGGCCACATTGAAGACGGGATCGAAACGGTGCAGAAGCGCGTCAGCTACGCCGAGCCGCCGCACTTGTTCCGCAATCTGGGGAACGGCAAGTTTGAAGAAGTGACGGCGAAAGTTGGGAGCGCCTTTGCCGCTCCGAAAGTGGCGCGTGGCGCCGCCTACGCCGACATTAATAATGACGGAGCCCTGGACGTCCTCGTAATGACCAACGGCGGCCCGGCGCATCTCTATCTGAACCAGGGAGGCACGAACCAGAGCCTCCGCATAAAACTCGTCGGCACAAAATCGAACCGCGACGGGATCGGCGCCGTCGTCCGCGTTAGTGCCGGTGGCGATAAACAGTGGCTCACCATGAAGACCGGCTCCAGCTATCTTTCACAAAGCGAACTGGTGCTGACCTTCGGCCTGGGATCGAAAACCAAAGCCGATACGGTCGAAATCGACTGGCCCAGCGGCCAGGTGGACAAACTCTCCAACATCGCGACCGGACAGACCGTTACGGTCCAGGAAGCCAAAGGCCAGATCGCCGTGCGGCCCTACGGGAAAAGGTAGTCCAGCATTCGAGCCCTTCTTCCAATCCTGTCATCCTGAGCGCAGCAGGCCATTCGCGAAGCGAATGACCCGCAGAGTCGAAGGACCCCTACCCTGCCACGAACTGTCATCAGCAAGGCATTTCACGAAGCTGCAGGGGCAGTCGGAGCTTGATACTCGCGACCACGCACCCGCCACTCGGATAGAATCTTTTCTAACCCGCAAAATGATCAAGACGCTCAGCCTCGCTCTTCTCTCCGTTCTGCTAATTGCGCTACTGGCCGCGACCACTCCCACCCCGAACCCCAAGGAAGCGGCCCGCCTGAACAACATTGGCGTCGCCTACATGAACCAGCAGCTTTTTGAAAAAGCGCTGAAGTCGTTCAATGAAGCCGCAGCCAATGACCCGGCGTTAGACGTCGCGGCCGTCAATCGCGGAGTGGCGCTGCTCAACCTGCAACGCGGAGAAGAGGCGAAGGCGCTGCTGGAGAAAGCAACGAAGACCAATCCCAAGGATGCCCACGCCTGGTACAACCTCGCCCTCTATTACAAGAACTCCGCGGATGCGACTTCCGCCGTCGGTGCTTTCCGTCGCGTCACTGAAATTGACCCGAGCGATGCCGATACCTGGTACTTCCTCGGATCAACCCATGCACAACTCAAGCAATTTCCGGACGCGATCGCTGCCTTCGGGCAAGCATTAAAGCTCGACCCGCACCACGCCTCCGCCCAGTTCGGATTGGCGCGGGCCTACCAGCAATCCGGCCAAGCCGACCCCGCCCACGAAGCCATGAAGAAGTTCCAGTACATCACGCAGAACAAGCTGGGTGCGCCCATCAGCCTGTCCTATGGGGAGCAGGGAAAGTATTCGCGCGCGGAAGATTCGCCGGCGGCGGTGGAGAAAGTGCCGGCGGCGATTCCGGTGAAGTTTGTGGATGTGACGAAGGAAGCGGGGATTGCTGACAATTCGCAATCAGACCCGTATCGAGGCCGCTCTGATCTTGCACCGGCGGGAGCATGTTTTTTGGACTATGACAATGACGGACGTGTTGACGTTCTCCTTCTTCAAAATAGCGAACATCATGGCTTGGTTCTTTATCACAACCGTGGCGACGGAAAGTTTGAGGACGTTACGGTAAAAGCCGGCTTGAGCCCGACGGATCAAGGTTACTCATGCACCGCGGGAGATTACGACAACGATGGATTCGAAGATATTGTGATTGGCACGGGCAGTGGTGTAACGCTACTTCACAATGAGAAAAACGGAACGTTTAAGAATGTTACAAATGCCGCAAATCTTCTTCACATCGGGTATGCCCATAGTCTTGCATTTGTCGACTACGACCATGATGGCGATTTGGATCTCTTCATGTCAGGAAACGACCCCGATTGTGAGGCGCTGATGACGCCCCACACGCCAACTGTCGAAGAATCGGAAGAGCTAGAGAAAAAGATCAAAGCTCGGCAGGGTAACCATAATGAATCGTCTTGCTCTTCGGGCAAGATGTGGCGCAACAACGGTGATCAGACATTTACCAATGTCACTCTTGTGACGGGAATCAATGCGGAACGCGTAAATGGAACCGCAATCGGCACCGATTACAACAATGATCGTGCGATTGATCTTCTTGTTGCCGGCAATACGCCAGTCATTTTCGAAAATCCGAGGGAAGGAAAATTTGTTCCTCGAAAACTGTGGAATTCATCGGCAGCAGATTTCGCGATTGGGGTTGCAGTATTGGATTATGACCATGATGGCTGGATGGATATAGCAATGACACACCAGTTTTGGGATTGTTCAAGACAGATAATCATTGAAGCATCCCAATCCCAGGCTGCCCCAACCTGTTTTGCGGGACAACCGGTCATCACCCTATGGCGCAATGATCACGGCAAGTCCTTCGATCAGGTAAAGCTGCCCGACACGAACTGGGTCCGCGCCTACGGCATCGCCGCCATCGACTACGACAACGACGGCTGGGTCGACCTAGTCGCCGTCGGCGAGACGAAAGACGGACGCGGCGAAGTCCGCCTCTTCCGCAATCTCGGCCCCGATGGATGGAAAGACGTCACCACCGACGTCGGACTCGACAAAATTCAGCTCGAAGAGCCGCGTGCCATCATTGTCGGTGACTACGACAACGACGGCGCCGTCGATCTCCTGATCACGCAAAATCACGGGCCCGCCGTGCTGCTCCGCAACGAAGGCGGCAACAAGAACAACTCTTTGAGGCTGGCGCTCAAGGGGCTGAATGACAACAAGAGCGCCATTGGCACCAAAGTCGAAGTCTTCTCCGGCGGCCTGCGGCAGAAGTTTGAAGTCTACGGATCCTCCGGCTATCTCGGACAAAACTCTCCCTACCTGACCATCGGTCTCGGACAGGCGAAAGTTGCCGACGTCCTTCGCCTGACGTGGCCGACCGGCGTACTGCAGGATGAAATCGAAGTCGCCGCCAACAAGGTGCAGAACATCCAGGAACTTGATCGTCGCGGCAGTTCCTGTCCCACGCTCTTCGCCTGGGATGGCCGCGAGTACCAACTGGTCGGCGATATGCTCGGCGCGGGTGTCGTCGGACACTGGATCGCGGCTGATAAAGGCAAAGTCGAACGCAACATCGCTCGCCCCACCGAGGCCATCAAGCTCGACCGCAGCTCGCTTCGCGAAAAAGATGGCAAGCTAAGCTTCCGGTTCATGGAGCCGTTGGAGGAATCCGTCTACCTCGATCAGGTGCAATTGCTCGCCGTCGATCATCCCACCGGACTCGACGTCTATCCCAACGAATACTTCGCCAGCAATCCGCCCTATCCTCCGTTCAAGGTCGTATTCAGTCGGGACGCGCATCCGCCCGCCGGTGCGTGGGATGAGCATGGCCACAACGTGCTTCCCGACTTGCTCGCGCACCGTTACTTCGGCGACTTCAAAGTGCTTTCATTCCAGGGATTCGCCGAGCCCCACAGCCTGGAACTTGATCTCGGCGAGCCTTATCTTGGCGGTCCGTTGTGGCTGCTGATGCATGGCGAGATCGAATATTTCTCGGCTACCAGCATGTACGCCGCTGATCAGGCGCACCTGCGGCCGTTTGCGCCTTATGTCGAAGCGCAAGTTGCGGCCAGCGATGGCAAAGCAAAATGGGTCCGCGTAGTCGATGACCTCGGATTCCCCGCCGGCGGCGCGCGCACCATGACCGCCGACCTCACCGGCAAACTTCCTCCGGGCACGCGGCGCATTCGCATCACCACGAATCTGCAGATCTACTGGGACAGCATCCTGATCAGCCGAACGTCTCAGGATAATCGCCAGCATCAGACCGCCCGCCTGACGCCGGTACCGCTTGCGCGCGCCAACCTGAATTTTCACGGATTCCCGCTGAAGATCGAAGACCAGCCGCCGGGCAACGTGAAATACATTTACGAAAAGACCAGCGCCACCGGCCCCTATACGCGTCCCGCCGGAGCCTACACGCGCTATGGCGATGTGCGGCCGTTGCTTGACTCAGTCGACGACAAGTTTGTCGTCTTCGGGTCGGGCGATGAAGTTGCGCTTGATTTCGATCCAGCGAAACTGCCCGCCTTGCCGCGCGGCTGGGTGCGCGACTACTTCTTCATCGCCAACGGCTACGAAAAAGACATGGATTTCTACGCCTACCGCGGTGATACGGTGGACCCGCTGCCCTTCCGTGACATGCTGACGTACCCGTATCCCGGCCAGTCTTTCCCCTCCGACGCCGAGCACTTGAACTACCTGCTCGAATACAACACCAGGTTCATGTCGGGGAATGAAGCGGGCGGATATTCGTTCCGCTACCCCAAGTGATGGTGTGTCACAGTGGGTTAACATCTACCTATGAGAATCGGCGAACTTGCAAAGCGTGGTGGCGTGAGCGTGCAGGCGATACGCTTCTACGAACGGCGACGCCTCATGCGTACCCCTCGCCGGACGCTAGCGGGATATCGCATTTACACCGAGAAGGACCTTGAGACCGTCACCGTGATCAAGATGATGCAGCGATTTGGTTTCATGCTGGTGGAAATCCGGCGCGTGTTGCAGTTATGGATTTTGCCCAGCGACACGGGTGCGCCATCTCCTTATCACGAAGGCTCCCAGGAATGCCGTCGCGAGGCCTTGAAACTTGGGGAGAAGAAGCTCGAAGCCATGAACGAGCAAATCCGCTCGTCCATTCAACTCCGCGATGAATTGCAAGCGGCATTAAGTCAAATCCGTGCTGGACTCAACGTTCCGCTGCCACAGAAAATCAGGCCGGATCGGCCTGAGTCCCCTGGATCCGCCGCCATCGCCGCCTCCTGAATTTCTCCTTGACTCTATACCTAGGTATAGGCCGCACACTAACTTTGCCGGCAGTGAGTGGCAGATCCAAGACACTTGTGCCAGGAGGTTTATATGCAGAAAAAGTGTGCTCTTGTCTTATCTCTATTAGCCGTTGCCATGACTCTTCCCTCTCAAGCCCAACCAGCAAGCGATCAGGAGAAAAACAAGACCGTGGCGCGGACGTTCTTTGAGGAAGTGCTCGGCCAGGGAAAGCTCGAAAGGTATTCCGGCTTCCATACCGCCGACTTTGTGGCCCATAGCGCTGAGCACGATTACACTCTGGCGGAGGATCTGGCGATGGCGCGGGAAGAGCGGGCTGCGTTGCCCGACATGCGAATGGCCGTCAACCACATGGTGGCCGAGGGAGATATGGTCGTCGTGCATTGGACAGTGTGGGGCACGAACACTCAGCCGGGAATGGGGCTTCCGGCGACCGGCAAGCCAGTCAGGACTTCAGGAATGACCCTGTTCCGCTTCCGGTCGGGAAAGATCTCGGAAGAATGGAACGCCTGGAGCATGCTCTCGGTGCTGAAGCAGGTAGGCCTGCTGTGCCCGCCCCAAGGCCCTGCGGGCCAAGAGCCGAAACTTCCAACCCACGATCCAACCAAGCCATAAACTTGTCGAGCTACCGCCGTCCCTAATACGGCTGGACATAGGTATTCGTCAGGCTAACCGGATACAGGAAGTTCTTGGTCAAGTCGGCCGCGGCCCCGTCCTCCTGCAGCGTAGCCGTGCCTTGAACGACGGCCGGCTCATTGAAGAGGAAGCCGAGGGCAATGTTATTGCTTGAGATCGCGAAGAACTCTCCCGCAAAACCGGCCGGGAACACATAGTCTCCGCCGCCGGTGGTGGTAAACGGGGTATCCGCCAGAGTGCTCACATTCACCGAATTGGCGGTGCCGCCGCCATAGCCGCCGTCTGTGTCCGTAATGCCAGTCGCCTGCCATACGCTGTCGCTGAGATGGGACGAAATGATGGCCAGCGGCGCGTACACCGAATTTGCAATTGGAGCCGGAGCCGTACCGCCGTTGAGCGGCATCGACACGGCGGAAAAAGCGTACTTATACATTGGAAACGTTCCGGTTGTTTTCTCAACGGTTCCGAACAGAACGTTGCCCGGATAGCCGCTGCCGCTGGGCGCAGCCAGGAACACCAGAGGAAGCGAGTTGCCGGCAGTGTAGCTGGCCAGCGTAGTCGGGGTGGTGGTCGCGGTTCCAACCGGCAAGGTGTAAATCGTTGCTGTTGCCTTGGTCGGGTCCTGGATGCCGCTGGTAAGCGGGTCAGAATAGAACTCGAAAGCAACCACTGAATCGTTGCTCCCGATGAGTTGATAGCCCTCGATCCCAGTACTGGACGCCGCCACGAAGGATGGCGACGTGTAGAGGAGCTTGGGAGTTCCGCCCGTGAGAGCTACCTGATAGAACGCTGCGGTCGTGGTGTTGCTGGAGCCTGGGATGAGGTCGATGTAGTACAGGTTTGTGTCGTCCTGCACAGCGGGACCGCCAAGAGTCCCAGTCATCAGGTTTTGGATTAGAGTGGCCGCCTGCGTGGAACCGTCGATGCGGTATAGCTTATTCACTGACGCGGTGGTTGTGACCTCGAAGAAAAGTTCCGAGGTGCTCAAGGTGGCCCCGTCCAAGACATCCGCAACATAGTTGACGCCGCTCAGGCCCGTGATCTTCTGCGTCGGCGACGTGAAGGTGTCGTCGGCATAGGAGTCAAACGAACTCGTGGTGGAATCGAACAGCAGCAGCCCGGTCAATTTGCCGCTCTGATACACCGAATTAATCTCGGTCGTGTTGATGCTCACCACTACCGGGGCCGTCGTCGATGAATCCTGGTAATGGACGACCTCGTAGGTGCCTGCGCCCGAGGCGCACTGCGTTGAGGTACCCACCTCGATGACCGCAAACAGCGTAGTCGGTTTCGTGACGTCAGTCTCCGACGAGGTGGAGGCGGTGCAAATCTGTTCAGTCGAAGCCAGCGCCAGGTTGCTGATCTGGGTCGGCGTCGGGAAAGTCGACGTGCCAGCCAGGAGCAGCCCATAGATTTTGGTGGTTCCATTTGAGTCGGTGTCGGCATACATCATGACCTGAGGCGAGTAAGTCACCACGCCGCCGCTCACCGAAATCTGGGTTCCGATCCCGAGTAGCTGGGTCGCGTCTGTGGTTACAAAAGTTGGAGTGGGGGCCGTGGTCAGCTTATCCGAGGGGATCAGGAACAGGCCATTTTTTCCCACCGGAGTTACGTTGGGGATCGGGGTTGCCGAATAGGGAATCCAATATGCGCCGCTGCCGCCGGAACCTGGAGAGCACGCGACGGCCACGTTGGTCACATTGGATGTGCCCACGGTGCCCGAACCGTTGGTCACCGTGCAGGTCTCACCCGTAGGCTGGACGCTGACCGTGACGCTATAAGTCTTGCCGCTGGTCAATGCGGTTGCAAAGGTGAACGAGCCGTTGGCAGTCACCGTAAGCGCATCGGTACCGTTATCGAGCAGCTTCACCGAAGTGCCGCTGTTCAACCCCGAAACCGTGCCCCCGATGGTGTAGGTCGTCGATGATGCACACGCTACTGCTACGTTGGTCACATTGGATGTGCCCACGGTGCCCGAACCGTTGGTCACCGTGCAGGTCTCACCCGTAGGCTGGACGCTGACCGTGACGCTATAAGTCTTGCCGCTGGTCAATGCGGTTGCAAAGGTGAACGAGCCGTTGGCAGTCACCGTAAGCGCATCGGTACCGTTATCGAGCAGCTTCACCGAAGTGCCGCTGTTCAACCCCGAAACCGTGCCCCCGATGGTGTAAGTCGCCGATGATGCACACGCTACTGCTACGTTGGTCACATTGGATGTGCCCACGGTGCCCGAACCGTTAGTCACCGTGCAGGTCTCACCCGTAGGCTGGACGCTGACCGTGACGCTGTAAGTCGCACCGCCGAGCAATTTGGTTGCAAAGGTGAACGAGCCGTTGGCAGTCACCGTAAGCGCATCGGTACCGTTATCGAGCAGCTTCACCGAAGTGCCACTGTTCAACCCCGAAACCGTGCCCCCGATGGTGTAGGTCGTCGATGACCCGCAAACCACTTTGACCGTGGTGACGTTGGTTGTCCCTACGGTGCCCGAACCGCCCGTCACCGTGCACGTTTCAGCTGTAGGCTGCACGCTGACCGTGACGCTATAAGTCTTGCCGCTGGTCAATGCTGTTTTGAATTTGAACGTGCCGTTGACAGTCACCGCGAGCGAATCGGTACCGTTATCGAGTAGCGTGACCGAAGCGCCCGTGTTCAACCCCGAAACCGTGCCGCCGATGGTGTAGGTCGGAACCGCACACGTGACTTTGACCGTGGTGACGTTGACTGTGGCCACCGTGCCCGAACCACCCGCCACCTTGCAGATCTCACCAGTGGGCTGCTTGCTGACGGTGACCTTGTAGGTGGTGCCGCTGAGCAAAGATGTACTGAAGGTGAACGTGCCGTTGGCCGTCACCGTGAGCGCATCGGCGCCGTTATCGAGCAGCGTCACCGAAGTGCCGGTGTTCAAGCCCGCGACCGTGCCACCGATGGTGTGGGGCTGGGGAGGCCCGCAGACGACTTTGACCGTGGTGACGTTGGTTATGCCCACCGTGCCTGAACCGCCTGTTATCGTACAGTACTCCCCCGTGGGCTGCGTGCCGACCGTGACCTTGTAAGTAGTGCCGGTGAGCAAAGAAGTAGGAAAGGTGAACGCGCCGTTGGCCGTCACCGTGAGCGCGTCGGTACCTTTGTCGAGCAAGATCACCGAAGCGCCCGTGTTCAATCCCGAGACTTTGCCGCCGATGGTGTGGAGCGCGGGAACTGCGCAGGCGACTTTGACCGTGGTTACGTTGATTGTGCCCACCTTGCCCGAAGCACCTGTGATCGTGCAGTACTCCCCCGTGGGCAGCGTGGCGATCGTGACCTTGTAGGTAGCGCCGGTGGCCAAAGCTGTACTAAAGGTGAACGTGCCGTTGGCCGTCACCGTAAGCGCGTCGGTACCGTTATCGAGCAGCTTCACCGAGGTGCCGCTGTTCAACCCCGAGACTGTGCCACCGATGGTGAAGTTGCTGGCGTGTGCGTATCCCGCCGAGGCAAGAGCCACAAAGCAGGCGAATACGGCTGTGAATACCTTCGTACGATCGATACGCATCGGAACCTCCCGGTGATGTTACGGCGCCCCAGAGGAGCGGCGTAGCCACGGCGCTCAGCCCGCGGCAAATGGCATTTGAATTTAGTGGCCGTCCCTTTTCTCGCAGCTCCCACGCAGACGCGAGTACTTGGGCAGCAGTCACTGCCCGGGGGAATTGGTCGGGAATAATATCACTGCAGAGGCGAGAAGGGAAGCTTTGTCTAAAACGAAACGAAACTGTTGAAAACAGGCTACACTCGCAACGGCGTCAGCTCGGTTCAAAGATGTGAACGGGCAGACCGGCAGGTTCTTGACAGCAAGATTCGATTTTGTTTGGTCGGGGCGCGCGGATTTGAACCGCGGACCCCCTGCGCCCAAGGCAGGTGCGCTACCAGGCTGCGCTACGCCCCGACTGTGATTCGAATTATAAATGATGACCCGCGGGTGACATTCGTAACCCTGCCCAAACGTGGACTCCCGTTGCCTGCCGCCGTGGGACTATAATCTGCTTTCGGAAGTCATGCCCAGTTCACGCTACGCGTTGGTGACGTACGTCCGCAATTCGGTTGGCGAGTTCGTAGAAGAACTGCGCCGGCAACTCCATCCGACTACAGCTCATATGCCGGCCCATCTCACGATTCTTCCTCCGCGGGAACTGACGGGCTCCGAAGCGGCCGCCCTGGAATTCCTGGAAGAGGCTTGCGGCCGGGTCGTTCCATTCAACGTCGAACTGGGAGATGTAGAAACCTTTCTGCCGACCACACCCACCGTGTTCATCCAGGTGAAGCGGGCCGCTTATCGAATGCGGGAACTGCACGATCAACTCAGCGGGAAAGAGTTGTGCTGCGAGGAAAGCTGGCCCTATATTCCGCACCTTACGATTTTGAAGACGGAGCGGGATGAACAGGCACGCGCCGCCTACCTGATCGCACGCGAGCGCTGGGCACGGTTTTCCGGCCCGCGCCAGGTTCCGGTGGAGGAGTTGATGTTCGTCCGTGAGAATGGCGGTTGCTGGCAGGACGTGGCGCCGTTGCTGCTGGGACGCCGTGAATTGTCCTCCAGGCTGTAGCCGGTCGATCCGCAACCTTAGCCGTAACCAGGTCTGTAATACCCCCTCAAAACCCTTAACCAGCAGCCATTTTCGCGTCCCGGACGTACATGTACTTTCCACCCGTTGCTAAGTCCATGGGGTGAATTACCATAGATTCAACGGGCTGCAACGCACGCGCCGGATCCCAGGCTGCGGGTTTGATCGCGAGTCGATCTAGAAGAGCGTATATGCAAATTGGGGTTTATGGATCCGGCTACCTCGCCACTGTCATCTCTGCCTGCCTCGCCGACTTCGGCTCACCGGTTTGCTGCTGTCATGCCGACGGCACCCGCATCATGGAAGTGGCCAAGGGCAATATACCTTTCTTCGAAAAGAATCTTCAGGAAGTGATTCGGCGCAACGTGCGCTCGGGGCGTCTGGTGTATTCGGCCGACCCGGAAGAATTGGCGCGCCGGGCACAGGTAATTTTTCTCGCCGAAGATTCGCCCCAGGGACTGGAAGAACTCGTCGTCCGCCTGGCGGGCGCGGGAGGCCGTTTCCAGGTGCTGTCCATCGTCACGCCGGTTCGCGTGGGTTCGACCCGGAAGTTTGAAATACTGCTGAAGGAGAAAGGACTGAAGAGCCTGCTGGTGTGCCAACCCATGTTCTTCACCAATGGGTGCGCAGTCGAAGACTTCAACTGGCCCGACCGGATTCTGCTCGGGACGCCTTCAAGCGAAGCAGTTTCCTCCCTGAAACAGATTTTCCACCCGCTGGTGATGCGCGGCGTTCCCGTGCTGGTTACGAATTACGAAACGGCGGAGTTGACCCGCGAAGCGACCACAGCATTTGTAGCGACCAAGATTTCGTTTATCAACGAAATCGCTAGCCTGTGCGAACACGTGAATGCCGATGCCGTCGGCCTGTCGCTCGCTCTCGGGCTGGACAAGAAAATTGCGCCGCGCTGCCTGCAACCTGGCGCCGGCATGGGCGGAATTTTTGCCGAGACTGACATGGAATCGATCACCGGGCTGGCGCGAGAGAACCACGTCGACCTGAAAGTGTTGAATGCTGCTCGCGAGGTGAATCTGGATCTGGCGAACCGGCTCATGATGAAAGTGGCCAGCGCGATCGATACCGTGCAGAACAAGGACGTCGGCATTCTGGGGTTGGCGTTCAAACCCAACACCAACTCGGTTGCGGGATCGGCTTCCCTGCACTTGGCGCAGAATCTGCTGGCCGGGGGAGCGCGCGTGCGGGCTTACGACCCTGTAGCCATGCCCGATGCGCGGCTGCAACTCAACGGCACGGTGAAGTACTGCGAATCCGCCTACGGGGTTGCCGAAGGCGTGGATGCCCTGGTCGTCGCCACCGGTTGGCCCGAGTTCCGGACGCTCGATTTCGCCAAGATCCGCCATCTGGTAAAACAGCCGATCATCATCGACACCAAGAACCTGCTCGACTCCTCGCGCCTGCGCGCCATGGGATTCCAGTACATGGGCGTGGGAAGACCATAGCGTGCTGCGGTCACCCACGGGACGGGCGAGGGTGCCCGTCTCTCCATCAGTCGTGGGACGCTGAGCGCTTTTCCGGCCCCACCAGCGCGCGCCCTGGAAGCACATCCGGCACGATCTTGCCTTCGTCGACGACTACGGCTCCTCCTACCACTAAATAGCGCACCCCGACACTCGGCTCCATCGGCTTCTCGAAGGTAGCGCGGTCGCTGATGGCCGCCGCGTCGAACACCACGATGTCAGCATCGGCGCCCTCCTGCAATCTGCCTTTTCGCCGCGCGTCTGGAGTCGAACGCTCCAGCATCTCCGCCGGCATCAGGGTCATTTTTCGCAACGCATCCATCAGCGTGATCGTTCCCTTTTCGCGCACGTACTGTGCCAGCACGCGCGAATAGGTTCCGGCGTTGCGGGGATGGCCTTCAGCGCCGTCGCTGGCGATCATCACCAGAGGGTGGGGAATCACTTTGTCTATTACAGTCTGCGTATTGTTGAAAATTATCACCCAGTGTGTCGTGCTGGAATTATGCAGTTCGTCAAAACGATCTTTGGTGAGGCGCTCGCCCGTTTCAGGAAGCATGAGGTCGCCATAACCGATACCAAATTTGTCCTGCCAGCCGGAGTTGAACAGGGCTGAGTTTATGGAAGTCATGCCTGCGATGTAGGGATACGCCTCGGTGGTCACATCGAGCCCGCGCGCGCGCGCTCCTTCGACCATCGAGAGACACTCGAAAACGTCGCGCAGGCAAGTGCTGTTGATGTGCACGATGTGCAGGGACGCGCCCGTGACCGCAGCCGCTCCAATCACTTCGCTGATCTCTTCAACCGTGGGGCCGGGCTCGGTGCGGCCCGAGCTGCGCGCGTGGGTGTAGACCGGCACTCTCCGCTCGGCGGCGAGACGGAACATGTCAATCACCTCCAGCCGGGTTGCTCCGGGCGCGTACTCGATCCCCATCCCGATGGCCAGGCCGCCGGCGTCAAGCTCCGAGCGCAGGTGCTCTCGCATGCTCTCAATCTGTTCGGGCGTAGTAGGCCGGTTGGTCGCGGGTCCGCTCTTCGGGAGGATAGCTCCAGCGGGGAGGGGCGCACCGAATGCCAGCGCCCGCGCCGCCAAATAACTGGCCGCCGTGCCATAGTGAATCAGCGAATGGCCTTCTTTGGATTTCAGGAACTGCGCGACGTCGGGCGCGCCGATTTCCAATTCGAGTGCGGTGGTGACACCGTCAAGCGCCTTGACGCGCTGGCTGGGCAGGTCCTGGCCGTGCTGGTGCAGATCAATGAAGCCGGGAGCGACCACCAGCCCGCCGGCATGAACGACGCGCCGTCCGCTCAGCGCCTCGGACGAGACGCGGACAATCTTCCCGTCGCGAATGCCGACGTTGCGCACGGCATTGAGGCCGGTCTCGGGATCCATGACGCGCCCGCCTTCGAGCACAAGATCGTACTGTTGTGCGGCAACGAAGGTGGTCGAAAACACGAGTAGACAGAGAGAGAAAATCAATTTGCGCATGAGGTTTGACCAGACAAGCCCACCGATAATATCAAACTCCCGTAGAGACGCGGCTTGCCGCGTCTTCCCGTGCAACCGGGGCGGAAGGGCAGTTGAACAACGACGAAGCCAGTTCAGATGAGGCCCCAGTCCCGCCGCACTTGCTATAATCGTTGTCTGTACAACCAGTCTGCGGTGGGAGTAGCTCAACTGGTAGAGCATCGGACTGTGGCTCCGACGGTTGCGGGTTCAATTCCCGTCTCCCACCCCAACTTCAACGTTCCCGTACGAGTGCCAACCCCCTAAAGGTCAATCGCTTACTGGACTATCGGATTTGCTCTCTTTTGGGAGCCTCCGAGGCCGACCCTAGGCTCTAAGCGCGTTTAGCGGTACTGACCTGGCATGGAGGATCGCGTGACATGGGGCACGGACCGCATCGCTTTTTCGATAGTCGTTTGCGTGCGCCGCCTGCGCTCCGGCTGAGTATCTCCTTTATGCGCGCGGTGATTCCCGGAAGCGTTCTTGATGTAAGGCAGGGCGGAAGGCTCGGCGATCGAAGTCAGATCAACTGCCGCGATTCCGTCGCCCGTGCCAGTAATGGCGAGAAAGACGTTATCCTTACCGTCGGAAACCAGCGCATCGTAGTTAGACGACAATGCCACCGATAACGAAATGCGGTCGAGCAGACTGCCCAGGTAGCCGTCCAACACGTCGATGCCATTCGTAGACGGCTGGAAAAGAAGCCTGCCGTCGGAACTCAGCTTAGCGCCGTAGACGTATAAGATATTCAGGATTTCGCGATCGTTGAGCGCTTCATACGAGTCGGCAGTCAGGTTCGAGTCGTAGAAAAACGTTCCACCAGAAACGCGAGTCTGATTGCTGGAGAGCGTCAGTTCGTAGTCATTGCAAGGCGAGCAATTGTTGGGAGCCCACACCACGGCATCGGTTGCCGTTTCGACGTAGAAAACGCCGCCCTCTCGATTGAAAAACACGCGTGAATTGTCGGAGGTGATGACCGCGCGCAGGTACTGATCCGGTCCTCCGGGCTGGGTGATGTTATAGCTCGTAGTCACTCCCGTGGCGGTGTCGAGCTTGAAGAATTGCTGGCCTCCCGTTCCTCCCAGTATCTGCACTCCGTAATAGACTTTGCCGGAGTTGCTGATGGCGAGCCCGGACGCATTGACGACAAAGCCGAATTGTTGCGGAACCGAGAACGTCTTCACTGAAGATGGATTCGCAGGATCGAGCAGATAGATGACTTCCGCCGTCAGATCTGAGACTGCCAACTTGTTGCCGTTCGGCGAGAGCGCAATGCCCCACAGTCGCTGCGTAGCGCCGTGCGGCGCTGGAATCGGAATAGGAGGCTGCCACCCTCCGGCCGTCCGCGAAAATACCTGAATCTGATTCGTATCAGTGAAGTAGTAGACATCTCGATAGGAATCGTAGATTCCCTGGGCCAGCGCCGAACCAGGCAACGGATAGGGCTGTATGGCCGGAAGGTAAGTGAACCCTCCGCTGGGGGTAGTCGCGCCACTGTTATTGGTTACGGTGAGATTCGTAGAACCGACAGTCCCCGGCGGAACGGTATAAGCGGCAGACACTAACGGAAACGGTGGCGAACCGATGTCTAGAGGATTCTGGCTGTACGCGGTGACCATGGCTGACACGCTGCCCACGCTGACCTGCAGATCGGATGGAATAGGGTAGGGCGGCAGAGTATTAGGAATGATCGGCCCGAATCCGTAGCCATAGACGTATCCGGTTCCTCCGCCCTCGGCAGTGGCCATGTTGGGCATGGCTTCGAGCACCGTGGGGCCATAGCTGAAACCGTCGGGAATCAACTGCAGTCCGCCGTCGACGGTAAAGTCATATACCGGGACGGGACCAGGCGCCCCAGGCGGTGTGATTGCGCTTGTGATATTGCCGCCGACGCTCACATTGAAGGCTTGCTGCGTGCCAAAGTAAACGGTCCCCACGGGACTGTTTGGCCACCGTGTTGCCGTGCCGCCAGAGACCGGTCCGACGGCGGGATCCAAAGCAACGTCCGAGCCCCCGTTTCCCACCGGCAGCGGTTGGAGCGAAGAAAGATCCACGAACCCGACGCCTTCCTCAAGCGGACCGGCAAACAGGCCGGACCCGTCCGTGGCCAGGAAAAACGGATTCTCAGCTGGGGCTACCGCCGCACCGCCGCTCGTCGGCGGCACGAACAGGTTTGACGCCCAGCCAATCTGCTGTTGCGTCGCAATGTCGTAGGCGTAGATCCAGATGCTGTCCGGCGTGTACAGAGTGCTGGAATCACTGCTGATAAAGAAGCCGGAATCCCCGAAAGTGGAGTCCGATAGCACAGGAATAGCACCGAGTTGAGCCAGCGTATTGGCGTCGTACAAGACGGCTTGGCTCGGATAGTTGGCCGGCTGAATGATGTACTTGCCGTCCGGCGAAACCAGGATGTTATACGAGAATGAATCGTAGGCCCCGTCGGAATAGTTGGAAACCCATGTCCCGTTTGCGGGGTTCAGTTCGCACACGCCACCTCCAGATCCTGCCCCGACGATGATCTTGGTGCGATCGGCGGACAGGGTGAATCCGTAGGCGTAGCCCGTGCTCAGGCCCGGGCCGCAGATATAGCTGTCGTTGAGCGCGTTGGTAGCGGGATTCCACACGGCAAAGCCATTCGAAGGGCTTTGCAGCACCAGCTCGCCGTTCGCCAGAACCCGCACTGCCAGCGCCGGATAGCCACTCGGTCCGATCTGCGACCACAGATATCGATGCGTGACCGTCATGGCCACCGGGTCGAGCGCGTAGACATCCCCGATCAGCGTGCCGACGTAAAGCGTGCTGTGATCGGGCGTATCGCCGATTCCAAATGCGCCCGGCACCTTGATCACGCCAATCTCGCTCTGGGTTCCACCGTCGAAAACAAATACGTTGCTCGTCGAGGGATCGGTGACGAAGAACCGCGAGGTGTTGGGGTTGTAAATCGCCCAGTTCTGGTTTGCGTACAGGTAGTACTCGGTCGTCGCGTCCGTCCGCACGTAACGCGTGCGGGTGTGGAGTTGCGCATTTACCGCCATCACCAGGTCCGTGGAGTGAGTCAACGATCCCGAGATGCCGGTGAATAACACCTCAACGCTCGAGATGGAGGCCGCGTTCGCGGCGGCTGTGAGTGTGATTTGCTGGGGCGTTGCCGGCGTCATCGTAAAGCTGGCCGGAGATGCGGTAACCCCTGTCGGCATCCCCGTAACCTGTACGCCGATCTGCGAGTTGAACCCGTTGATCGCGGTCGCAGAGAGAGAAACGGAGACGGAGTCGCCCGCGTCAAAAACCGGTGTGGCCGGTGTGACGCTGAGGCTGAAGTCTGGAGGAGGCGGTGCGGCGACCACGGTCAACGCCAGAGGCGCCATATGAGACAGCGACCCCGAAGTGCCAGTAAAGGTCACGTTTGCGCTGGCGTCCGCTGCGTTGGCAACAGCGGTGAATGTGACCTGCTGCGGCGTACCCGGCACCAACGTGATGTTGGCCGGCGAGATGGAAACGCCGGCCGGAAGTTCGCCGACTTGGACGCTGATCTGAGAAGCAAAGCTGTTAATCCCCGTGGCGGACAACGAAACCGCGGCGGAACTGCCGCCGGTAACCGACTGACTCGTCGGATTGACCGACAGGCTGAAATCCGGGGGAGGCGGCGTAACAGTGGAGGAACTACCGCCACCGCAGCCGGTCATTGCCATTGCCAGCAGCAGGCCGAGGGGAAGGACTCGGCGTAGTAGATTCCAGGGAAAAAGCGAACGGCAAGACGAAGGAGTCACGAATGAGTTCCTCTAAGGAAAACTGTATAAGGGTACTAATGACGAAACAGAGAAGTATCTTCAATGGATCGATTCAACGTCAACCGCTGCGTCGTTAAAGCTCCTGCGGCATGACATTTCGAGGTGGGGTCTCCCACCCCAAAACTCTCCCACTTCTGCCTCAACTCCCTTGTGCTTCAATTCCCCCGCCATGCCCCCGAAGAAATTCCCGCATCCGGCCAGCATCGCGGAACGCTTCCGTGCCGCCGCAGGCAGTGGTGGAGAATGCGCCGCACAGGTTTCCATAGGCCAGGCAGGTGCTGAGATCAGCGCTGCGCAGAAATTCGTGGAGGAATCCGGCGTCGAAGCTGTCGCCTGCGCCCACCGGATCGATGACCGTCACCGGTACAGCCGGCGCCTTGAATCGCCGCCCGCCCCGGAACGCAACCGCCCCGCGGGCGCCCATCTTGACCACAACGGTCTCTACTTTCTGCGCGAGCCGCGAGAGCGCGGTTTCCACGTTGTCAGCCCGGGATATCTTCATCGCTTCGCGCTCATTCGGCAGCAGAATATCCAGGTGCGGCAGGATCTCATCGAGAGCCCCGCCCCAGCGGTCGTCGGGGTCGTCGTTAGTGTCGAGCGAGGTGGTCAGGCCCGCGGCTTTCATCCGCCGGAAAAGTTCTGGCACGTGCGGCAACAGTTCACGCTGCAAAAACAGCGACGAGATATGAAAGTGGCGAGCGGATGCGAGGTAATCGAAGTCGAGATCCTCAAAGCGCAATTCGGAGATTGTGCCCGGATAAGTGAGGATGTGACGCTGCGGCCCGTGCGGCAGAATCAGCGTCACGCCGGAGTGGGCGCCGTGCGCAACGCGCGAAAGGTCCACGCCGCGCTCCCGCAGGCGCTCCATCGCCAGGGTTCCGAAGGAATCATCGCCGACTTTGGTGACGAATCCCACGCGGCTGCCCAGAGCGGCCAGGTTATGGGCCAGGATGGCCGAGGAACTGCCTAACGTGATGGTGAAGCCGCTGGCCAGCAGCTCGCGTTCCGTGGGCATTTGCTCGGGCAGACCGTAGAGGATCAGGTCCAGATTGATCTCTCCGACGATTGCGATGTCGAGTTTGGGCATGGATCAGACCTTTGGGCGGTCGTTCGAAGAACAAGGTTGCGACGCCACAGAATACTATCTGCGAAGATGAATGCGAATCTTTTGTTACGATTACTTGCGAATCCTTCCGACTTCATTTATAGTGCAAGTTGCACTGCATTACAATCAAAACCCCCATGGACCAGACGGCGCAAAGCAAATCGTTGGACGCACTGGCAGCGACTCTGACGCTGGCGGATGAGGAAAAGAAGCGCCGAGGCTTGGTTTATACCCCGCACGAAATTGCTCAGCAACCGGAAACTTGGGGAACAACCTGCAGGATCTGCGTGGATCGCTCCGCGGACGTCAGGCGATTCCTCGAGTCGTCGGGCATAGGCGACAGCTCGGGGCCGCCGGCCAAGGCAATTCTGGTGGGCGCTGGGACGTCGGACTACGTGGGTGAGTCGGTGCAAAGCCTGCTGGCAAAAGAGTGGGGTTGCGAAGCCGCCGCGATTCCAAGCACGGACTTGCTGACCAACGCTGATGATGTCATCCGCCCCGATCGGCGTTATCTATGGATTTCGTTTTCGCGCTCCGGGGACAGCCCCGAGGCAGTCGCAGTCCTGGGCGCTGCGATCGCGCGCTTTCCTCTGGTGCGCCACATCGTGGTTACATGCAATGAGCATGCGCGCATGGTGCGCGAATTTGGGGAACGGCCAAATGTATTGTCGATTGTGCTGAGTGATCGGGTGAACGACCGCGGCTTGGCCATGACCAGTTCGTTTTCCAATATGGTCGTGGCGGGACAGTGTTTAGCGCATATTCACTCCCTGCGGACCTATGAGGCTCTCCTGCATCGTATTACCGTGGCCGCCGAGAAATTCATGTCTCCCTGTGCGGATTTGGCTGCGCGGCTGGCCAGGCAAAGCTTCTCCAGGGTGTGTTTTCTGGGAACGGGCCCGCTCAAGGCGGTGGCGCGGGAGTCGGCATTGAAGGTTCTGGAATTGACCGCCGGCAGGGTGTACACCTTTTACGATTCCTACCTTGGTTTGCGGCACGGCCCACTTTCAGCCGTCGATGGCGGTACGCTGGTTGTGGCCTACATTTCTGGCGACGAGCGCCGTCGCTCTTACGAGCTCGATCTGCTGGAGGAGCTCAAAGAAAAGCGGCTGCCGGGGCGGACTGTAGCCGTGTGTCCATTCCTCGCGGACCGGGTTCGCGGCGTTTCCGATGATTCCATCTCGCTGGGCGTGGAAGGTGTACAGGACGACTACCGCCCGATCATCGATGTGATATTCGCACATCTCCTGGGTTTGTTTGCCTCGATGCACCTCGGCATGAGGCCGGACACACCCAGCCCAAATGGGGCGATCAGCCGGGTTGTCCGGCCCATCAAAATCTACGAAGAGCCACAGCCTCGAAAATGAGGCGTCCCGCCGCTTGCGTCACACCAGTGTGACCTCTATCCCCGCCTTTTTGAGCGCCCGTAAATCAGATTGTGGGATTTGCGAGTCGGTGATGATCTGGTGGACCGCCGAAGCAGGAGCAATAAGCGACAGGCTCCTTCGTCCAAACTTGCTGGAATCGCACACGGCGATCACGCGCTTGGCGATGTCGATCATGGCCCGGTTCACCTTGGCCTCAAGAATGTTGGGCGTGCTCAATCCGTATTGCGCGTCGAATCCGTCAACTCCCAGAAACAGAATGTCGGCATTCAGCCGATGCAGGGTTTCTTCGGCAATCGGTCCTACCAGGGAGAAAGAATTCTTGCGCAACATGCCGCCCGTCAGGATCACCTCGGGCGCGGCCCCGGCCAGTTCGGTGGCGACGTTTACCGCATTGGTGATGATGGTTACATTCTTAAGATCGCGCAGCATGCGCGCGATGCACGTGGTGGTGGTTCCAGAATCCAGAACCACCACTTGCCCATCCTGGACCAGGCCCGCGGCAGCCGCGCCGATACGGAGTTTTTCCTTGCGATGAAGCTCTTCCTTTTCCCGCAGCGTGGGATCAGCGAGCGCCCCTCCCTGAACCGGCAACACGCCGCCATGAGTCCGGTGCAGCAGTCCATGGCTGTTGAGGACTTCCAGGTCTTTTCGGATCGTAACTTCCGAAGTTCGGAAACGCCGCGCCAGATCCTTGACCAGAGCCCGTCCGTCGTGGCTTACCACCTCGAGAATAGCTCGGCGCCGTTCCTCGTTTAGCATAAGTGCGAATCTCCCGTCGGCTGCAAGTTCTTCCTGCCCCGTGCTGCAAGCGCCTTGGTTTTGGGACCCGGCGCGTAGAGACGACTAGGAATTCTGCGCCACGACCTCCGATTCCGCAACCCTCCCGACTGAGTGACGATCGGATGGAGTAAATCGTCAAGTTGTGGAAGCGGGCAGAATCGTTCCCCGGCAACTGCCCAGCCCGATGCGCCGGAACCCGTCTCGTTCCGAGAATCCCCGGAGGATGATTTCGTCTCCATCCTTCAGAAATTTCCGCTGCTCTCCCGTCGGCAGCGTAACCGGATCTTTACCGCGGGAGGTGAGCTCCAACAGGCAGCCACGCGCAGTCTTGTCCGCGCCTGACACCGTTCCGCTGGCCAGCAAATCGCCAGCCCGCAGATTACAGCCATTGCTCGTGTGATGAGTCAACATCTGCGCCATGGTCCAGTACATATCGCGAAAATTGCTTCGGCCCAAAACCACCGGAGCGATGCCTGCTTCCCGCATCCGCGGCGACCGCAGAGAAACCTCCAGCCACAAGTCGAGCCCACCGCGTTCCTGATCGCCCGGGTCGAAAAAGTAAGGCAATGGCGCCGGATCGCCTGCGGCGCGCGCAAAAGCAGTCGTGCGAAACGGAGCCAGCGCTTCCATCGTCACCACCCAGGGCGAGAGGGAAGTCGCAAAACTCTTCGCCAGAAAAGGTCCGAGCGGCTGATATTCCCACGCCTGCATGTCGCGCGCCGACCAGTCATTCACCAGGCAGATGCCGAACAGATGTTCCTCCGCGTCGCGAATGGGAATGCTCTCCCCGAGCTTGTTCCCTGCGCTGACAAAGAAACCGAGTTCCAGTTCGTAATCGAGCGCCTTTGTTGGTCCAAACTTAGGGTCGGAGTCGCCGTCGCGGGTTTGGCCGGACGGGCGCCGGACCGACGTTCCCGTCGGAACCAGCGACGACGCCCTCCCGTGATAGCCAATCGGAATGTATTTGTAATTTGGCAGCAGCGGATTGTCCGGGCGAAACAATTTCCCTACATTGGTAGCGTGGAAAATCGAAGCGTAGAAATCGGTGTAGTCGCCGACCGTCGCCGGCAAAAGCATATCGACATCCGTCTGGGCAATCAGATCCCGTGAGGCAGCTTGCCGATCGGAAGCGGACGCACTCTCGCGTAAAATCGCATGCAGACGCCGCCGCAACGCGCGCCGGGGAGCAGATCCCAGCGCCATCAGCGCATTCAGCGAACTGGAAGCGCATGCGTTCAACGCCAGACGCAGGTTGTCCTCAGCGAGCAACGCCTCGCTTTGCATTCCGTCGAGGTCAAGAATGCGGTCCCCTATGGCAACTCCGACTTTAGACTCGCCTCCCGCATCGCGCCGCCGAAAAACTCCGAGGGGTAAATTCTGGATGGGAAAATCCGATTCAGGATCGTTGGCGGATTCAACCCAACTTTGCACCTTGGCGTCATGGGTCTCGTCGAGGAGAGGCTTCATAGTTGATTGTTCACAAGAGGTGCAGAGCCCGTAAGTCGTCGATCGGTTCCGTAAACGAGCACGATCCAAACGAAATGGCGCAACCCTGGCGCGCCGCCGCGATTTCATGCTGGCTAAGCCGATGCTCGCGCCATCCCGCTCCAGCCGCATCGAAATGGAATGCCTGCTCCGATTGTTCCCCGAGCACCTGCACGGCAAGCTTCGCTTCCATTCCTGCGCGCAAGAACGCGGCCGCCAGAAAAACATTGATGAAACCGTGCATGATTCCCGATGGGCTTTCGGGTTGATAGGTAAACCGGTGCACCGAGCGCAGCGGATGGTGCAGTCCCGCCGTCGCCTTAAAGGGCACATTGGCCGCCGCGCACAGGCGCATGAATTCGATCACGCTCTCCAGTGCAGGAAACTTGTCGGCCGTCTCGCCCCCCGTCCGCAGCTTGGCTCTGCGCCCGCAGCCGGCCACTGCGGCAATGCCCTCGCCGCAACTCGCCAGTGGGACTTCGAAATAGGTCACGAGGTCCGCTGGAATGATTCCGGAAAGCCGCGCGACCTCGTCAGGCCCGCCAACCTTTACCTCAACCGACTCGACGTGAGCTTTTCTGCGAGAACTAGAACTCGCCATCCGAGCATTGAATTCACGAATGCGAACGACATCCGCAATTGGATCAGGGCCCAGAAGCGCAGACAGCTGCCAGTTCGTCGAGTGTGTTGCCGGTGCTGGAGCCGGCAATCCCGCAAACGCCTCTTCGAACTCCCCGAGCCGCGCGACCGGAACGATAAAGCGTCCAAGAATCCAGTTCCACTCCGACCGCAAATATGCGTCGTAGTTGGCTACCGTCGGCGTCATGGCCAGCGATGCCGGAGGAAATAATCCCGCATAGTCAATCAGGTCGCGCAGCAACGCTGTCGTCGCATCGACCGTCTCCGCGGAATTTCCCACCGCCTGTGTTGTTTCCAAAATCTTTACCCTATATGAATTGTCATCCCGAGCGAAGCGAAGGAACTGCTCTTTGGTGCGTGGTCTCTAAAAGCAGGTCCTTCGCTTCGCTCAGGATGACCAATCGGGCTTAGTTCGTAAATTTCTTCCGCAGTCCCTGCCAGACTTCGAAGTACTGATGATCCAACTGCGAAGTTTCCAGCGCAAACTTTGTTGGCTGGCACACAAACCGAGTCTCGAACATGAAGGCCATGGTGTCGCCTTGATACACCGGCTTCAATTCGGCTTTGCTCGCTTTTTCAAACGTTTCCGCGTCGGGCCCGTGACCTGCCATGCAGTTGTGCAGGCTGACGCCGCCTGGCACGAATCCTTCCGCCTTGGCGTCATATTCGCCGTGGATCAGCCCCATGAATTCGTTCATGAAGTTGCGATGAAACCAGGGCGGACGAAACGTGTGCTCGGCAACCATCCATCGCGGCGGGAAAATTACGAAGTCCACATTGGCCGTCCCCGGAACTTCCGAAGGTGAAGTCAGCACCGTGTAAATCGACGGGTCGGGATGGTCGAAACTCACGGTGTTGATGCAATTGAAATTTGCCAGATCATACTTATAGGGCACGTAGTTCCCGTGCCACGCGACCACGTTCAATGGCGAGTGATCGATTGCCGCCGCCCAGAGTCTTCCCTGGAACTTGGTCACGATCCGGTAATCGCCTTCGCGATCTTCAAACGCCGCCACCGGAGCCAGAAAATCGCGCGGATTCGCCAGTCCATTAGCGCCAATCGGTCCCAGATCCGGCAGACGAAGCAGCGCGCCGTAGTTTTCGCAGATGTAGCCGCGCGCTTCTTTCTCCCGCAACTCGACGCGAAAACGAATTCCCCGTTGTATCACCGCAATCTCGCCGGGACCGGCTTCGAGAATGCCCATCTCCGTGCGCAGCAACAGGCGCCCGGTTTGCGGCACGATCAACATCTCTCCGTCGGCGTTGTAGAAAAAACGGTCCGTCATCGAAGCATTGGCGACGTAGATGTGAATCGCAACCCCCGCATGGGTGTGGGTGTTGCCGTTGCCGGCCATGGTGATCAGGCCATCGACAAAATCGGTGCGTTGGGAAGGAGACGGAATCGGAATTGGCATCCAGCGCAACTGGTTCGGCGGCGTCGGTACCTCGTCAAACGGCGCGCTGCGCAGCCGTCCCGGGCTGATCGGCTCGAACGGCTTGTGCGCCACCGACGGACGCATCCGGTAGAGCCACGTCCGGCGGTTTACAGTGCGCGGCGCGGTGAAGGCCGTGCCGCTCAATTGTTCCGCATACAACCCGTGCGCTACTTTCTGGGGAGAATTCTGCCCGCGTGGCAATACCCCTTCCACGGCTTCGCTGGCAAACTCGTTGCCGAATCCCGACTGGTAACGCAACCCGGTCTTTTCCCGCGTCTTTGCTTTTGGGTTAGCCATGCCTACAGATTCCCTCGTCGCGCCTGCTCCATTTCGATCGATTCAAACAGGGCTTTGAAGTTTCCCTTGCCAAATCCGCGGCTGCCCTTGCGCTGGATGATTTCGAAAAACACGGTGGGCCGATCTTCCACCGGCTTCGAGAAAATCTGCAGCAGGTAGCCTTCTTCGTCGCGGTCCACCAGTATACCCAGTGAGCGCAAATCTGCCAGAGATTCCTCCAAAGGCCCGACCCGCGACGGCAGCAGGTCATAATACGCGTCGGGAACGCGCAGAAAATCCAGCCCGTTGCGCTGCAGTTTCGCTACCGTGTACATAACATCCTTGCACTGCAGCGCGATGTGCTGCGCCCCGGCTCCTCCGTAGGCTTCGATGTACTCCTGAATCTGGCTCTTGTTGCGCGCCGCCGCCGGTTCATTGATGGGAAATTTCACCGAGTGCGAATCGTCCGACATCACGATGCTCATCAATGCGCTGTAGTCGGTCGAAATATCCTTATCGTCGAACGTAATGTAGCGATGGAAGCCGAAGACGCGAGTGTAGTAATCGGCCCAATACTGCATCTTGCCGAGTTCGACATTCCCCACAATGTGGTCAACCCGCAGAATTCCGCAGTCGTCCCCTGCCAGCGGAGCCGCCATGAACCCGGGCAGAAACGGCCCCTTGTAATCCTTATAAGAAATCAGCGAGTGGATCGTGTCGCCGTAAGTGTGAACCGCAGCCCGGCGAATGGCGCCGTGTTCATCCTTAATATCGTGCGGTTCCTCGGCCGGCTGCGCCCCACGACGGACCGCTTCGGCGAATGCCTGATCCGCGTCCTCCACTTCCAACGCAATGTCCCGCACGCCATCGCCATGCTTGCGGATATGTTCGGCGGCGAAATCGTCGGACGTCATCGGCGTAGTCAGAACAAAATTCGCCTTGCCCTGACTCATCGCGTAAGAAGCTCGCTGCCGCTGGCCGGTTTCCAGCCCACTGTAAGCAACCTGCGAAAAACCGAATCCCTTGCGATAGAAGTAGGCTGCCTGACGGGCATTGCCCACCCAGAATTCCACGTGGTGAATACGTTTCAGCTTGAGCGGATTTTCCATCCCAGTCCCCCACCCCACACATTTTATCGCTGCGCGGACGCGCCGCGAGTGGCAAGAATTTACCTGGAAACCGCAGTCTCCATCGGTACCTCTTCAATAGCCAGACGATGCACCCAGTGATCCCACTCACAGGAAGCACCCGTCTTCGCGCGATCAAAGGCGCTCCGAATCTGCCCGGTCACAGGCCCCGGCGAGCTTCGCCCGACCCGGATGCCGTCCAGTTCGGCAATCGGCACAATCTCGATCGCCGTGCCGCACAAAAAAGCTTCATCGGCCTTGCGCATGTCCTCCACCGTGATCGTGCCCACTTCCACCTCGAAGCCTTCCGCCACTGCCAGCTGAAGGATCGAGTCCCGCGTAATTCCCATCAGGATCGACGACTTTTCGTCGTTCGTGCGCAGGGTGCGTCCGTTGACCACGAACACGTTCGCGACCGCAGCTTCTGCCACATTTCCCTCGATATTCAGCAGCAACGCCTCGTCGTAGCCGCGCCGCGCTGCCTCCATCGTGGCCAGACGCGAATTCAGGTACTGCCCGCAAGCCTTGGCCGTGGTCGGCATCATGCGCGCATCAAACTTCCGGTAAGGAGACACGGTCAAGCCGCGCGCCCCGCCGCCGGCTCTGTTCGCTGACGTGCGCCATGTGCGGCCAAGCCAGAATCGCCGTCTCCGTCGAACACTGCGCGCGAATGCCCAGTGTTTCCGCTCCCATATACGCAATTGGCCGGATGTAGGATTCGGTCAGCCGGTTGCGTCGAAGCACTCCGCAGATGGCTTCGGTCAACTGCTCTTGCGTAAACGGAATGCGCATGCCATACACTGCCGCCGAATTGTAGAAGCGCTCCAGGTGAGCATCCAGTCGAAAGATCGCAGGCTCGCCGTCCACCGCATAGCTGCGGATGCCTTCGAACACACCCGTCCCGTAATGCAGAGCGTGCGTGGAGAGCGGCACGTTGCTCTCCGCCCACGGCATGAATTCGCCGTTCATCCACGTCCACTGGATATTTGTGAATGTCATCTTGGTCGCTCCCTCCGGCTGGAACTGCCGTTGGTCCTATTGTTGGAGGAAGGAGAGAATTGGTAAATACAATACGTTAAGCCTTATATGCAGTGAGCTATAGTTTCTAAAGTATAATTACCATATGGCTTTCGATACTGCAGAGATGGACGAGACCGGCTGGCATATTCTCGAGGAGCTTCAGGAGAACGGCCGCCTCTCGTTTGCCGAACTCGGCCGCCGCGTCGGCCTCACCCTCCCCGCCGTCGCCGAACGCGTCCGCAAGATGGAAGACGCCGGAATCATCACCGGCTTCCGCGCCGAGGTCAATCCCGCCAAAATCGGCCTGCCCATCGCCGCGTTCATCCGTATCAGCGTGGTTGGCGACGTCTTCGCGCGCATCGCCAAAGCCGTCCGCGACATGCCCGAAGTCCTCGAATGCCATCGCGGCACAGGCGCCGATTCTTTCACCCTGAAAGTTGCGGTCGAGTCCGTGCAGCATCTCGAACGCCTGATCGATAAGCTGACCCCCTTCGGCACAACCTCGACTTCCATTGTTCTCTCGACTCTGGTCAAGCACCGATCTTTCCTGCGCCGCGCCCCAAGCGCGCGCAAGAGCAGTCGATAAATACAAGAAGGCGTAGTGTATCTTCTTCTATGAGTTGTCATCCTGAGCGAAGCGAAGGACCTGCTTTTTGCGGCGAACCGGGAGCGCTCACCGCACTTCCAGCGAAACCAATTCTCCTCGGTTTTTTCCCGCCGAACGATAATTCACTGACACGAGCCGATTCTTCCACTCGCAGGAAAACTGGTCCTCCCCGATCATCAATAACGATTTGTAATCCGAAGTGTGCATCTTGTAAGTCGTCATACCGCTCAGGATCGTAACCGTAGCCTCGGGAGCTTTCGAGCAGTCACTGCTCACGATCTTGCCCTTCAGAAATTGCACCGGCCCGGTTGTGCCGGGCTTAGGAACCGCCGGTTTCGGCGCCGCTTCCGCGTCTTCATCGTCTCCTGAACTCGTGGCCACCGCGGGCGTGCTCGTCCCCGCCCCAGGCGTGCTAGCGGCGCCCGCCGGCGCCGCGCTCTCCCCCGCTCGCTGCGGACGCACTCCATACTTCTGCAGAGTGTCTAAATCGTCCAACTGCTGCTTAGCCGCCGCCGCCGCCCGATCCGGTCCCGCCTTCAGCCGTGTAAACACTTCCCGCGCCAGGTCCCACTTCTTCCCCGCAACATAGATCTGTCCCAGGTTGAACTGGTACTCCATATTCCGCGGCGCCAGCGCGATCGCCTGCCGTTGAGCCTCCAGAGCCGAATTGATTCCGCCGCCTTCCACCCGCGCCATGCCCAACATGTTGTAAGCCTCGGCCAGCTCCGGATACCAATCCGAGACCGCGCGCAAGTCCTGCATCATGTTCGCCAGCCCCTGCATCTCTTGCCGTGTCGCCTGCGCCTTCTGATACTTCAGCGCTGAGCGGTAATACCAGATCCAGGGGTCTTGCGGATTCAACTCCGTCGCTTTTTCCAGTTCGTCGGCCGCCGCATCGAACTTCTTCTGCCGGATATCGTCCCAAGCCAGCCCGCGATGCGCCGCCTCATTATCTTTAGGATCCGCTGTCAGCTGCTGCAAATCGCGCAGCGCCTGATCGCGATGTTCCGGAATGCGCGCCATCACGTCGCCAATCACCGCCCGCGCTTCCTCATCCTTAACCGGACTGACTGCCATTCCGATATCGTCTACGTCAAACGGAACAGCAAAATGATCGGGTTGCTGCGTGTCTACCGGATTCGCAATCGGCTTCTTCGCCTGATCGAGCGCAACGCCCAGCCCGCTCAGCGATTTGAAGTAAGTCTTGACCGCATCTTCCAGATGCGCCGGCGACATATCGAATGCCTGCACCATCGCCTTTTCCACCGGCACTTTCTGATTCAGCACCAGATCGAAGTAAGTTCCCGCCTCCGGCAGCTTGCTCTTGTTCAGGAGATAGTGGACGACCATCCACGACTGCGCGTAGTACAGCGTGTTGTGCGTCCCCTCACGCGCGCCCGACCCGTCATGCTTCATCGTGAACAGGTCCGCCATCGACAACCATACTGGCGAACTCAAAAGCTGCGTCAGCGATTGGGGCCCCTTCGGATCCCGCCGCAATTCATCGAAGGCGTCCTCGTGCCACTCCGGCGCCAGTTCCGGATCGCCTCCAATCTCCACCTGCTTGCCGATTTGGATCGACCCGAAATATTCCGCTAGCCCTTCGTCAAACCAGCCCTGCGCCGGAGGATAGTTGTAATTCAAAAGATAATGCGCCAGCGGATGCGCCACCGCCCGCCAGGGATCGGCTTCAAAAAGGTTCAGCACGATATAAACCCGATCCGATCCCGGCACATAAAACCCGCTGGCCAGACTCTGCTTCGCGGGAGCGACCATGCCATACTGCTTTTCGCTCTTGAGCGCAATGACGGTGATCGGCACCGGCATTTTCAACTTGTTTTTCAGGAGCAGTTGCCCAAAAACCGACCGCATCTGCTCCAGCCGCAAAGCAACTTCCCGTCCGCGCTTGTCGCCCGCATCCGTAACGACGGAAAAGTGCGCGGTGTGGACTTCGATCCACTTAGGCTCGTCCTTGGCGAATGCAGGTCGCAAGGAACAACCCGCGACCAGCAGACTCAAAACGACCGGGCCGACAGAAAACCTGCGATTCACGAGGATTCCTTCCGCAAAAATGCTAGCACGTCGCCCTCGCCTAAGGCCTTTTGTCTTGGCCTCACTCCCGCGCGCGCGTTACACTCTCGTCCGTGACCACAGCTCCTTCGTCCCGTTTAGCCTGGATCGACTGGATGCGCGGCCTGGCCTGCGTCCTGATGTTCCAGACTCACTGTTACGATGCCTGGCTGGGCGGTGATGCCCGCAAAACCAGCTTTCTCAAAGGATCGCAACTCTTGGGCACACTGCCCGCGCCACTTTTTCTTTTTCTGGCCGGAATCTCGTTTGCTCTCGTTACTGACAAGCTCATACGCAAAGGCCTGACTCCCACCGCAATCACTCGCACCATGCTCCGTCGCGGCGCCGAAATCCTCGCCTTCGGACTCCTCTTTCGCGTACAGGAATTTGTCATCGCCTGGGGATGGGCTCCATGGTCCGACTTGCTCCGCGTGGACGTCCTGAACATCATCGGCCTGTCCATGATCCTGATGGCGCTAGTTTGCGGAATGGCCTTGCTCGTGTGGGGACGGACGCATTCGTCCGTCCCAGCCGAGCGCAGTTCGGCAACCACCGCAATCGTAGCCGCTGCCATCGCTGCGGCTGCTTTAATTGCCCTGCTGACTCCGCCTCTCTACACCACCTGGCGACCAACCTGGCTGCCTTGGCCGCTGGAGTCTTACATCAATGGATGCCACAACCTGGGCGCTCCACAATCCTGGCTCTTTCCGCTCTTTCCGTGGGCCGCTTTTGCCTTCGCCGGACTGGCTGCTGGTTTCATACTTTTCAGCGACCGGGCTCGTAACCAAACCACGAAGACACTGGCGCTGTTCGCCGTCGTCGGAGCCATCGCAATTCTCGCAGCGCGCCAATTCGACCACTCTTCCTTCCATCTCTACTCGACTTACGACTACTGGCACACCAGCCCTAACTTCCTGATGGCGCGCGTTGGCATTTTGTTAGTGATTGCATTTCTGACTTACGCCTGGTGCCGATGGGGACTGGCAACCCGCGGTTTCAGCCCGCTCATTCAACTGGGCCAGACTTCGTTGCTCGTCTATTGGGTGCACATCGAATTCGTTTATGGACGCTTTTCGATTCTCCCCAGGCGAGTCCAAACCATCTCGGGCGCTTCGTGGGGACTGTTGGAGATTACCGCCTTCATGCTGCTACTTTCCCTGGTCCGCACCAGAATCGACTGGAAAAGGATTGGCTGGAAAAAGATGATGGGGAGAGTTCAGACCGCATAGGATTATGCGGGCGCGTATTCCGGCTTGCTGACTCCCCCTCGCACGGTCTTCTAGAATCAAAGACCTAGGAGGGACCTTTTGGGAATGGTCTTTGATTCTAAAGGACTTAGCGTAAGGTATTTTAGAATGTGCTAGTTAGCGGGCTTGACCGGCGGGAAAAATCTTGTCAAGAGGCTTAACGGGCGCTTTCCGCTCTAACTTGCTCAGTTTACGGGAAATATATTTCCCTGAAGGTTGTCCGTTTACCCCTGTGGATTTGAAATAATAGATATAGAGATGAAGAAAATCAGCGCGGCCTTCGGGCCGCGTTTTTATTTTGCGACATTTTGTAGTGAGGGATGGGAGCTATGGCGAGTTATCCGATTGAAATCCGGCGTTGCCGGCACATCAAAACCAATGGCACGCAGTGCGGATCTCCGGCGCTCAAGGGCAAGGAACTGTGTTTCTACCACGAGCAGAACCGGCCCCAGCCAGCCGAACTCTACATGGACGGAGACCGATATTGCGACAGCCAGATTGTGCTGCCGGTATTCGAGGACGCGCATTCGATTCAGACCGTGATCCGGCAAGTGGTGCAACTGATGCTGACCCGGAGGATCGAGCGCAAGGACGCGGGGCTGCTGCTGTACGCGCTGCAGATCGCCTCCGGCAACCTGAAAATGATGCAGTTGGAAAAAGCCAGGCCGACGCAGGTGGTGGTGGAACCGGACAAGGCGGCAGAGACGCCGCTGGGCATGACTCCGTGGTCGGCCACCGGGCAGGGACATGATCGCGACGAAACTGAAGGAGGGGAACCCGAGGCGCAGAAGTCGCCCGGTCCGCCCGGGTCGCCTGAGGAGTTCTATGAGGCCATGAGCGCCGAAGAAAAAAAGGCGATGAGAAAGGACTTCGAAGCGAAGGGCATGATTGGGCCCGACGAATACGTGGACTCTCTCTTGGATGCTGCGCCTGATCCGCTGCTGCGCGCGATTACCCAGCTTTGGGAGGAACGCGAGCGCCGGAAGGGGGCGCAGGCCGCGAGTTTGGAGCTGCCTCCCGGGACGATACAAGCTTGTCGGGCGCGGAGGGCGCGGATGGGCGAATGCGGGTGAAGTCGGCGGTTCGGCAGGCCCCATCTTGAAAAGCGCGAGAAGGGGCACACCCACGGTTACGTCGGACTATGTCAAAAACAAACCTGGGTTATGGTTCCTCGTTAAAACCCCACCCCCCTCTGCTACCTGGGGCACCCGGCCATGGCAATGTCCCAAGTCGGCGGAAAGCGTCTCACGTATGCCGAGCTGACAGGGAAGGACGCAGACGCGCTACACTCGTCTAAGACAGGGCCGGGGGAAGCGCCACAAGTCCCCTTCTAGCCCCTGTCGGGTGTAGAGTGGTTTCGCAGTAACCAGAGGAAGGGGCGATGTCAGTTCTCTCATTATCATCGGAACTTAACCTGCATACTCGATGCGAGAACCAGATTGAAAATGTAATCAACCGCAGCCCGTCAATTGCAGGAGAATATACGCTTTGTGCAGATTACCGCCGCGACTATCCAAATGCGAAACATCGACCGACAGGTCCAACGCGACAATATAATTGTCACGGACTGACATTCGCGTCTCGCCGCACGTGGATATGGAAAGCATCTGAAGTAGCCAAAATCTTGCGCGACGACGACTACAGGCAGATAGACGTAAAGGATGTGCTGCCTGGCGATATTGTCCTCTACACAGAGAATGGAGATGCGGAACACTCTGGGGTTGTAATCAAGACCGGTGGTGTGCCGATTGTTCTAAGCAAATGGGGGCCAGCTCATGAGGTCATTCACCGCGCAGATGATTGTCCCTATGATGCGATGCAAATCTCCTACCACAGGATAAATAGATGATCCCAAGAGATTTCGATATCAATCAGGCCGCTTATATTTACGGACTCGCCAATACGCCGCATTTTCTACTACGCAAATTGCAAAGCGACCCTTCTGTTCGCGCTATTGCTGATACCTGCGCTGGCGAGGACCTCGTGAACGAATTGCGTTCGATAGTAGCTATTGAACCAACAAGTACGACCGAGGCAGTACGGCCTTACGTGTACTTGGTCGCGCTTTGGCTTAAGTCAACAATTGATCATTTGCAAGAAGCAGCCAATATCGCGGCTCCAATCTACAATTGGTATTCGTACATTGCGGAAGTACTGGTGCAAACATTTTCGCCTGTTGAGAAGATTATCATTAGCTTACCGGGAGTTCTGGACGCTCCATCCGTGTCGCAAGGCCCGACTTCGCCAATTACCAGTCAAATTATTACCGCGTCATAACCAAGGCAGGAGGCATAGGTTGATCGAAGTAAAATTGTTCATCTGTGCTGACTCTGCGGCAATTGATGCGCGGACGAATGCGATTAGCGCATTTCATATTGCCGAGCAACTAAATTCTCCATCATTCCCTGTGGCTGTACCGAGGCTCGCAATAATAGCAATAGTGGTCCGCGAAGCCACAGATCCGTCCAGTATCCAACTTCAGATGCAGGTACATTCTGGCAATCAGCAATTATTCTCTGGTCCCATGGCGATCAATTTTATGCAGCAATTGAATGCGAGAGCAGTTGCAGAGATTCACGGGCTTGTCATACCTGCACCCGGACCTTTGCGCCTGCTGCTCAGGAACGGCGACGAAACGCTTGCTTCTTGGACGGTTCTGATTAATCAGGTCGGCCAGATGCCGATGCAGATGTTTATGGCTCCAGCGCCAATCAGCACACAAACACAGTAGGCGGGTGGCCACCATCTGCGGCGAGTATACCCCGCGTTGTGAAACGTAGGCAGAGAAGAAAAAAAGGGGTGCGGCCCTTCTCGCGCTTTTCGAGAAGGGGCCTCCCCAACCGCCGACACCGTTCGACTCCGCTTTACACCGCCGGAGGCCGGACCTTCATCTTCAGGACTTCCCACTCATTAACTCGCATCCGCCATCTCGCCCCCACCAACATCAAAATCCCCGTCCTGTGTCTGCAGACAACGCAGACACAAGGACAGGGCACCCTCGGGAGTTGAGATTTGGGAAAGGGTGGTAGCGCAGGCCCGCTGAAGCTATTCTGGCTGTCGGCACGACCGACCGTACGATTCGCTCAGTCGCGGGTCGCGCCCCGAGGCTTGTATAGTATCGAGCATGAAACGCACTGCCCTTGTCCTCGCCTGCTTGCTGGTTACAGCTGTCGCCGCCGCTCAGTCATTCTCCGTCACCTTTTCGACGGAGAGAAGCACTCAGCCATTGGACGGACGGCTACTGCTGTTACTCTCCACCGACCCCAGTCAGGAACCGCGGATGCAGATCGATAACACGCCGCGTTCACAGATCGTCTTTGGCCTGACAGTGGACGGATGGCGACCTGGCCAACCAGCAGTGGTGGATGCGAGCGCCACGGGCTACCCCATCCATAGCCTCAAGGACGTTCCGGCAGGCGAGTACATCGTTCAAGCTGTGCTCAACAAGTATGAGATCTTCCACCGCTCAGACGGAAAGACCGTAAAACTGCATATGGACCAGGGCGAGGGCCAGCACTGGAACATCTCCCCCGGGAACCTCTACTCCAAGCCGAAGAAGATCACAGTAAAGCCGGGCGGCGCGCCTATCCAACTCGCGCTCACCGAAGTAATTCCGCCAATCCCGCCGAAGGCCGACACCAAGTACATTCGCCACATCCACATTCAGAGCCAGGTGCTCACGAAGTTCTGGGGGCGGCCCATGGAAATAAGCGCCATAGTGCTAGTGCCCGAGGGCTTCGACGACCACCCCAATGTCCGCTTCCCGCTGATGATTTTTCACGACCACTTTGTCGACGACTTCGACAACTTCCGCACAACGCCGCCGGACCCGGATCTGAAGCCCGACTATAGCGAGCGCTTCCACATCAAGGGATACAACCGCATTCAACAGGAAGAGGCATACAAGTTCTACCAGCAGTGGATCTCGCCGAAGTTTCCTCGCTTTCTGATCATGAAAATCCAGCACGCCAATCCTTTCTATGATGACTCCTACGCCGTGAACTCGGCCAATGTGGGCCCCTACGGAGACGCCATCGAGAACGAACTGATCCCTGCCATTGAAAAACAATTCCGTGGCATCGGCCAAGGTTGGGCGCGCTTCGTCTACGGAGGATCAACCGGCGGCTGGGAGGCGCTGGCGGTGCAAGTCTTTTACCCGGATCACTACAACGGAGCCTTCGCCGCCTGCCCCGACCCCATCGACTTTCATGCCTACACCAACATCAATCTCTACGACGATAAGAACGCTTTTTTTCTTGAGGGTGCGCACAAGCGCGTGGCACAGCCAGCCATGCGCGACTACGAGGGCCACACTTTCATTACAACGCAAGAGATCAATCGCTACGAACTGGCGCTTGGGGACCACGGCCGCAGCGGCGAACAGTTTGACATCTGGCAAGCCGTCTACGGACCAGTCGGCGAGAATGGATATCCCAAACCCATCTTTGACAAAATGACTGGAGAGATCGACCACAGTGTTGCTGAGTACTGGCGCCAGCACTTCGACCTGGACGCGATTCTCGAACGCGACTGGGCGAAGCTGGGCCCGGAACTCGCCGGAAAGATCCACATCTATGTCGGCTCCGACGACACGTACTTCCTGAACGATGCCGTCTACCGCATGGAGGACTTTCTGAAATCCACCACCAACCCACCCTATGGCGGCGAAGTGACCTACGGCCCGCGCGCCGAGCACTGCTGGAACGGAGACCCGACGCTGCCCAACCACCTCTCGCGCCTGCACTACAACACGCAATATTTGCCGAAGATTCTAGACCGCATCCAGAAAACCGCACCCAAGGGAGCGGACTTAACGAGTTGGCGATACTGATACAGGTGCTGAGGATGCCCCATCCTCGCGCTCTTTTCGAGAGTGGGATGCGATGCTGCCGACGCTGCGCGGCCCCTGAAGGGGCATCTGATTGCGAACAACTAGCAGCATCGCTAAAGCGATCCCTGATACGAAATCAGATTGCCCATGCGTTCATGGTTTAATCATGCGGTCGGAGAACTGGAGCCGCGATAACTGGACCACTGCATTCCCCACCAGTTTCAGCGCGACTCCCCAATTCAGACGTACGCTGGCCTCGTCGTTTCCGTAGCCGCTCACATACAAGGTGCAGTAGCAGCCTTCCCGTACTCCTCCAGCTTCATTTGTGGCGAAGTAGCAGCGGCGCACACAGACCTCGGCCGCAGAGGGAGTCTCTGGCGCGCGTTGCAGTAATGCAACCAGCTTCCGGGCAAATTGTTCGTGAGCGGGCAACGATAGACGCGCATCGCTATCAGAAAACACCACGTCCACATAACTCGCGAACTTATGCGACGCTTGGTAGATTTCTTCCTCCGGAGTCAACTCCGTTGTTGCCCAAGCGTCGCACTTCGCAGTTTCCAGCATGCTCCGCGGCGAGTTCAGTGTGCGAAGAAATTCGGCCAACTCGGGGAATCGTTCCGCTTCTTCTATCGACGCCAGCAACTCCGGATGCCGCTTTAAATCAACATAAGCGAGCTTGCCCGACGGATCCTTCCACGGGAAATCGAGCACCGGATCTTCGCGGCCCAGCTCGATTGAGAAATCGGCATCCATTCGAACCTCACTCACCAAGCAGTTGCGCTGTCCACTACATAGGTCCTTCGCTTCGCTCAGGACGACGTGGGTTCATGTTACGAATTTGTAGAACGCGACGCTAGAAGCGGCGCAGAAAGTTTACGATTTCGTGCTCCGCCCAATAACCATCGTCGTGGCGGCCATCCGGCGATCTCACCGGAGCGCCCACAAAGGCGCAGTGGCCGCCGTCCGGCGCCTCCACAAAGGTGATATTGCGGTTCGACGAAATCTTGCGCCGCGTCTCCGCGGTGATGTGCACGAACGGGTCATTGGCCGCGTGCAAAATCAGCGCCGGCACAGCGATTTGCTCCACGACGTGCGCCGCCGAAGCGCGATCATAGTAATCGTCGACTCCGGTGAAGCCACAATAGTAAGCCGTCACCTTGTCATCGAACTCGCGCAGGCTGCGGATTCCGCGGAGGCGTTTGACGTCGAAATGGCTGGGAAAGAGGCGCGCCTTCTGCAGCATTCGCCGATGCAGCGCCCAGAGGAAATAGGTTTCGTAAATCCGGTTCGCGGGCTCATGCAGCGCATCCGCCGACGCGGCCAGATCGATTGCCGGACAACACGCCGCGACCGCCCGAAACTGCGGCGGCGCTTGCGATCCCCACTCGCCCGCCAGCTTCAGCACGATGTTGCCGCCCATGGAGAAGCCAACCAGCGCCAGGCGCGAAACACCGTCACGAGCGATGACCTCGCGCGCCACCGCCGCCACATCCTTCGACAACCCCGAGTGATACAGCACCGGAGCAAGCGCGTCCGTGCCTCCGCAGTTGCGCTGGTTGTAGCGGATCACGTTCATCCCCGCAGCCAGCGCCTTTTCGGTGACGCCGCGCACGTATTGCGAATCGCTCGACCCCTCGAGCCCATGCACGATGATGATGGTCAGCGCGCGTACTCGATCCGCCTGCCAGTGACAGTGGCACAACACCTGGATGCCGGGCTCGACTTCGATCAGGCGTTCGTCTGGAGCGGGTAAATGAAAACGTCGTGGGATCAGGAAACTGGCAATGGTCTGCACGTGCCCACCCCTCAACCAGCGGCGCGCCGTGAAAGGACGCGTTTCTTCGTGTGTTTGCAGTGTACCCACGTTTTGATTTTAAATAGAAGACAGCAATTTTCTTCCCGGAGTTTTCTTTCATGCCCATCTTTGAGTACATCTGCAAGGAATGCCAGCACGAGTTCGAGGCGCTGGTCTTCGGCAAACAAAAAGCCGAGTGCCCGAAGTGCCAGAGCAAGAAACTCGAGCCGCAACTCTCCGTGTTCGCGGTGTCGGCGAAGAGCGGAGCGACGCCGTCAATGTCGGCGAGCCCTTGCGGGTCGTGCGGCGACGCTCGCGGGCCGGGGGCGTGCGCGCTGCGAAACCTCGACTAATCTGGTCGTTAGTCGCTAGTCGCCAACCCAGTTCGCAAACGACCAACGACTATCGACCAACGACCTTATTGCCTCTGGCAAGGTCACTTTAGGTACTCCCAGCGTGTAACTGACGTGATGTTTCGCTGGGAGCCGTTTGTGGTTATGATTCGCTCGAATCGTACGGCAAAAATTCGGGGCAAGATGAGTTCTTCGGGGAGAGGCCGAAATACAAGCTCTGCCATTTGAGCCGCCCATCTTGGGCATCGGCCTCCCCAAAGTTTGTGAACTGGTGGGAACCGGATAGGCCAAAGCCGAACGGCACCGGTCGGCGTCGCTAACGTGGATTCACGTGGCCGGTTCTCACCTTTTCCTTTTTCTCGGCAAGAAACCTGGCAAACACTTCGTTGGATAAGAGACGGCCGCGGCCGGTCAGGCGCAGGATTGTGCCTTGCCGTTCGAGCAGGCCTTCTTGAATGCATGACTCGATTGCGGACTCCCAAACAGCAGGTCCTTCCCCTTCGACAAGCTCAGGGTCAGGATGACAATTCGTAGACGTTTTCAAACTATCGAGATCAATGCCCCGATTTAAGCGTAGACCGAGGAAGAAGCTTTCTTCGAGGGCTGCTTGCGCGGAAACTGGCGTCACCGCATGGGGCGCACGATTCATGTATGCGTCCAGCGAGTCGGGGGTTGCGAAGCGGATGGCCCGGTGTTGATCGACCGCCAGGAACGAGTGCGCGTCGACGCCGAAGCCGAGGTAGTGCTGGCGGGTCCAGTACTTCAGGTTATGGCGGGACTGGTTATTGGACGACGGAGCCACGCGGGCAAAGTTGGAAATTTCGTACTGTGCGATGCCGGCGGAGCCTAGCATCTCACATGCCTGCTCATAGAAATCCGCGGTCGCGTCTTCATCGGGAACAAAGTGGGCGTGGTAGCGAGAGCCTCCGGCGATCAGTTCTCTGCCCAGGCGGGAATCGTCGTCCACTTCGAGCATGTAAACGCTCACGTGCGGAACGCCCGTGGCAATCGTCCCGGATACAGAGAAGGCCCAGCTATCCGGCGTCTGATGCGGCAAGCCGGCGATCAGATCGATACTAATGTTGGCGAGGCCAGCCTCGCGTAGGCGATCGATCTCTTCGAGAACGGTGGTGCGTTTGTGCAACCGCCCTACGGACTGGGCTTCCTGATCGACAAACGACTGCACTCCGAGGCTCACCCGGTTCACTCCGCATTGGCACAACGTTTCGATGAGAGCGGGAGTCAGTGTGCCGGGAGCGCATTCGACCGTAATCTCGGCATCGGGCGTAACCGCAAATTGACCGCGGACAGCGGCGAAGATGCGCAGCAACTGCGCGGCATCGAGGATCGACGGAGTGCCTCCGCCTAGATAGATGGAGTCAGCGGTTTCGTCCAACGCGCATCCTAGTTCCGACGCAAGCTGACGCGAGTTGGCGATATCCTCGAACAGGCGGGCAACGTAGCTTTCATAAGCTGATTTCGAGAACACGTCGGAGGCGAAGTTGCAGTAGCTGCACTTGGTCCGGCAGAAGGGGACCGAGATGTAGAGGCCGAGGGGCATGCTTTTGTTTATTCTATGGGACGCGCGTGGGGCGCGTAATTGGACCGCGGCGGTAAAATCAAGCAGGTAGGGGTGGCACTTATGACGTGCGCAGATGTGAGTAATGATTCCATTGACCTGTTGTGCAACCATTGCGGCCAGACGTTCTCCGCCTTTCTGCACCAGATGGCCGATCAGAATGCCAGGGTCGTGTGCCCGAATTGCGGCGGGCGCCATGACGGCAAGCCTCTGAAGTCTGCCAAGCCGTCGGCTAAGGCGGGACCGGCCAAGAAGACCGTTCAGTAGAGGATTCGACAGGACCGTTCTCCTGTGCTTTTTCGGACGCGGCGAGGATTCCTTCTGTTCCCGGCGCGCGTTGACGAAGTTCCAGCAGGGACCTAACCTAGGATGACGCCGGGGCCGTTGATTCTCATGATTGGACAAACATTCCGCCAGTATCGCATCGTCGCAAAAATCGGTGCCGGGGGGATGGGCGAGGTGTATTGCGCACAGGATGAAAGACTCGAACGCGAGGTTGCGCTGAAAGTCCTGCCCGCCAGCGCACTGACCGACGAGGGAGCGCGCAGGCGCTTTCGCAAAGAGGCGTTGGCCCTTTCCAAGCTGAACCATCCGAATATCGCTACCGTCTATGACTTTGATTCCGAGTCGGGGGTCGATTTTCTTGCGATGGAGTACGTTCGCGGCGAGACGCTGGCAAACCGGGTGGGCGGCAGGCCGTTGTCTGAAAAGGAAGTGGTCGCGTTGAGCAGCCAGATCGCGGACGCTCTGGAAGAAGCGCATGAACACGGAATCATTCATCGCGATCTGAAGCCCGGCAACATCATGGTGACACCGAAGGGGCGCGCGAAAGTGCTCGATTTCGGGTTAGCCAGACTCTTGCGGTCTGAAAGCAATCTGGCGGCTAGCGATACGCTGAGTCTGACGCCGGGAGTGTCGGGAACGCTACCCTACATGGCGCCGGAGCAACTGCGGGACGAGCCGCCGGACCCGCGAAGCGACATTTTTTCGTTTGGAGCGGTCATGTACGAGATGGCGACCGGGCGGCGAACGTTCGCGGACACCGTGCCGTCGCGGGTGACGGACGCGATTCTGCATCACGATCCGGTGCCGCCGCGGGCGCTCAATCCGCAACTATCTCCGGAAATCGAGCGGATCATTTTGAAATGCCTCGAAAGAGGGGCCGACCTTCGCTACCAAACGGCGAAGGAGTTGGGCGTCGACCTTCGCCGGCTGAGTGCTTCAACGGCGGTGACTATCCCCGCTGTCACCGGCGACGGGCGGGTGCGAAGTCGACGGATGGCCTACGCGGCTGGTATCGGAATCCTGGCCGTGCTTTTGATCGCTATCCTTGCCTGGTGGAATCAGGGCGGCGGCTCGATCATTTATGGCCGTTGGGCTGCGCATGCTCCGAAGGTTCATTCGCTCGCGGTGCTGCCATTGGCCAACCTGTCCGCCGATCCGGCGCAAGAATATTTTGTTGACGGGATGACGGAGGAACTGACCACCGAACTGGCGCAAATCAGCGGGCTGCGAGTGATCTCGCGTACTTCGACGATGCGCTACAAGGGTACTCAGAAACCGTTGCAGGAAATTGCCAAAGACCTCGACGCCGATACGGTGATTGAGGGATCGGTCGAACGCTCGGGCGACGAAGTCCGCATCACGGCGCAACTGATCAACGCGCGCACAGACACTCATCTTTGGGCGCACAGTTACAAACGTGAATTGCGTGACGTTCTGGCGATGCAGAGCGAAGTGGCCCGCGCTATCGCGGAAGAAATCCAGGTGCAGCTGACGCCGCGGGAACAGGAACGGTTTGACCACTCGCGTCCAGTGAATCCAGCGGCTTATGAAGCTTTTCTACAAGGTCGATATCATTGGAATTTTCACACCGGCGAGGAGATGCAGAAGGCGATTGCCGAATACCAGCACGCGATTCAGCTTGATCCGGGATACGCGCTTGCTTATGTCGGGCTGTCCGAGGCTTACCATCTTCTTCCCCTCAACGGCGATGCCGATCCTCAGAAGACGCTTCCCCAAGCGAAGGAGGCCGCGCTCAAGGCAATTGAACTGGATCCCCAGCTCAGCGAAGCCCACTCTGCTCTGGCTTTTGGTCTCGGGCAGTACGACTGGGATTGGGCCGGGGCCGAGCGCGAATTCAAGCGGGCGATTGAGCTGAGCCCCAGTAATGCCGCGGCGCACGCCTTCTATGCACAAATGTTGTCGCTACAAGGGCGTCATGCCGAGGCCATCGCTGAAGGGACGCGAGCTCGGGAGCTCGATCCGATCTCCGGGCAAATCTGTTTGCAATACTCGAGGACTTTCTTCTACGCGCGCCAGTACGGCCGCGCCGTGGAGGCTTTTCGCCAATCGATGGTGAACGCCGACTTTTGGCCGTTGCATTTTTTCCTGGGACAAGTGTATGAACAACAGGGATTGTTTCCGGATGCAATCGCCCAATTTCAGAAGGCGCAGGGACCGACATTGCTGGCAACGTCGGGGCTGGGACATCTCTACGCTGTTTCGGGCAGAACGGCGGAGGCGGAGAAAATTCTGAGTGACTTCACCCTGCGATCGAAGGCAGAGTACATTCCCCCGACTTACCTGGCAAGAGTCTACGTTGGCCTGGGAGAGCGGGACCAGGCGTTGAAGTGGCTCGAAAAAGGCTATGCCGCGCACGATTCCCACATGGAGTTCCTGGCCGTGGAACCGGCATTCGACCCCCTGCGCTCCGACCCGCGCTTCGTCGACCTGCTGCGGCGGCTGAACCTCCCACAATGACATGCCACCGAAATTCGAGCCAAACCTTTTCCATCCGTGGCGCCGGTTCGGCCATCTACCTGGGGTGCAGGTGATAGGCCGGGTTTTCAAAGCATTTCAATATCGCGATTTCCGTCTGATGTGGATTGGTGCCTGCACGTCCAGCATCGGCACCTGGATGCAGATCGTGGCGCAAAGCTGGCTGGTGTACCGGCTCAGTCACTCCGCATTCTTGCTGGCGTTGGATCAGTTTCTCGGAGGCATTCCCATCTTTCTTTTTTCTCTGATTGGCGGCGTGGTGGCCGATCGCGTGGAGCGCCGGAAAATCCTGCTCGCGTCGCAGTACGTTCAGATGGCGAGCGCTGGCCTGCTCACCATTCTGGTGGCGACCGGCGTGGTCCACGTGTGGCAGATCCTTTGCCTGTCGTTCGTCTCCGGTTTCGCGCAGGCCTTTGGCGGTCCGGCCTACCAGGCGTTGATTCCCACGCTGGTGGAAAAAGAAGACATGCCGAATGCCATCGCGCTGAATTCGATTCAGTTCAACGTGGCGGTGATGGTCGGTCCCGCACTTGCCGGTCAAGCACTGGCGAGGCTGGGCGAGAAGTGGTGCTTTGGACTGAACGCGCTTTCTTTTCTGGCGCCCATCGTGTCCTTGTCCCTTATACGATCCAGGTTCCAGCCGGTGAAGGCCACCGAATCGATGTTCACCAGCTTGAAGCAGGGCATTCACTTCGTTCGCAAACAGCACTCGATGGAAGCGTTGATCATTCTGGCGTTCTTAATGACGGGTCTGAGCATGCCCTTGCGTACCTACCTTCCCGTCTTCGTGAAAGACATTTTCCATCGCGGGCCAGACACCTACGGCAATCTGCTCGCGCTCATGGGACTCGGTTCGATTTGCGGCTCGCTGACCATCGCGGGTGCGGGCAACATAAAACGAAAGGGACGGGTTGCTCTTTTTGCGCTCGCCTGCCTCGGCGCGGGGATTTCCGGCTTTGCCCTTTCGAAGTCGCTGCCGCTGAGCTATACGTTCCTGGTGTTTGTCGGGGCCTCGATGATGGCGGTTTTTGCCACGGTGAATTCTCTGGTGCAACTGATTACGACGAACGAAATGCGCGGGCGGGTTATGAGCGTGTATAACTTCGCGTTCCGCGGCGGCATGCCGATGGGGAATCTATTATCGGGATGGCTGGTTCCGTTGTTTACGGCGCCCATCGTGCTCGGTGTGAACGGGGGTTTGCTGATCCTGCTGGCTCTTTACTTCCTCTTCGTCCAACGGCAACTGGCGGAGCGTTGAGGCATTGAAATCTGCAAGTGTGGTGGCGGGGCAAAGCCCCGTCACCACACTAGCTTGTTCTGAGTCTGAAGCTTTTCCATCTTCGCGGTCGATTCCGCCATCTATTTACGCTAGTGCTTTTGCGATAAGCTTAACCAGGGTAATCGCGGATTTAGTTTTTCTCGCGCGCCACCGATGGCCTCCAATCAGGAAGAAGAAGTATTAGGCAAAGCGTACGACGGCCGGCTGATGCGGCGGCTGCTTACCTACCTGCGTCCGTACAAGTGGCACGTGGTGGTGGCTCTGGCGGCGATTATCCTGAAGTCGGGAGCGGACGTGCTGGGGCCGTTCCTTACCAAGGTTGCCATCGATAAGTACCTGGCGAAGTCACCCAATTCTCATTCCTGGATTGGCGACCGGCTGAACGACGCACCGCTGGTCGGCATTGCGCAGATTGGCGGCCTCTACATTGGGCTGCTCATCCTCACGTTTACCCTTGAGTTCATCCAGACGTACCTGATGCAGTGGACCGGGCAGAAGGTGATGTTCGATCTGCGCAAACAGATCTTCCGCCACTTACAGCACATCCACATTGGGTTCTTCGACAAGAACCCGGTGGGCCGTCTGGTGACGCGTGTGACCACCGACGTCGATGCGCTGAATGAAATGTTCACGGCGGGTGTGGTCTCGATTTTTGAAGATGTGTTCGTGCTGGCCGGCATTATCGCGATCATGATGAAGATGAACTGGAAGCTGGCGCTGATCACGTTTGCCGTGCTTCCGGTGATCGTGTACGCGACCAAGATTTTCCGCGACAAGGTGCGCGATTCCTACCGGCGCATCCGCACGGCCATCGCCCGGATCAACTCTTACCTGCAGGAAGCCGTCTCGGGGATGCTGGTGTTGCAGCTTTTCAATCGCGAGAAGCGCGCCTTCAACAAATTTTCCGCAATTAATGCCTCGCACATGGAGGCGTATAAGGACGCCATTCTGGCGTATGCGTTGTATTACCCGGTGGTTGAAATCCTGTCGGCGATTGCGATTGCCAGCATCATCTGGTTTGGTGGGAGGGATGTGATCCGGGGCGTGGCGACGCTGGGCGTGCTGGTCGCGTTCATGCAGTACGCGCAGCGATTCTTCCGGCCGATTCAGGATTTGAGCGAGAAATACAACATCCTGCAATCGGCGATGGCGGCGGGAGAGCGCGTGTTCAAGCTGCTGGATACGAAGATTGAGGTGACTTCGCCCGCGATCACGAGAAAGCCGCAGGGGCCGGGGCGAATTGAGTTTGATCATGTGTGGTTTGCGTACAACGCTGTAGGCGATCCCGATTGGGTACTACGCGATGTGAACTTTGTGCTGGAGCCGGGTGAGACCATCGCGGTTGTCGGCCACACCGGGGCAGGGAAGACTACGCTGATCTCACTGCTGATGCGTTTTTACGACGTGCAGCGGGGAGCGATTCGTATCGACGGCGTAGATATCAAGGAGATGAACCTCGACGATCTGCGCGGCCGTTTTGGCGTCGTCTTACAGGATCCGTTTCTATTCAGCGGCACGGTCGAAGGCAACATCCGGCTGGGGACGGCGCGCATTCAAGACGCGGACGTAGAGCAGGCGGCGGAGGACGTTAACCTTGCCGACTTCATCCGGACTTTGCCGGGAGGATTCAAGGAAGAAGTACGCGAACGCGGCTCGACGCTTTCGACCGGACAGAAGCAGTTGATCAGTTTCGCCCGCGCGCTGGCGCACGACCCGAAGGTGCTGATCCTTGATGAAGCGACTTCGAGCGTGGACACAGAAACCGAGTTTCGGGTACGCGATGCGCTCAACCGCATGGTGGAAGGGCGTACGTCGCTGATCATCGCGCACCGGCTCTCGACTATCCAGCGCGCCGACAAGATTATCGTGATGCACAAAGGCCGGGTGCGCGAGATGGGGACGCACCAGCAACTGCTGGCCCAGCACGGGATTTACTACAAACTCTATCAACTGCAGTATAAGGATCAGGAGATGCCGGCGGGGGTGCTGGACTCGCAAGGAACCGTCAGCGCGGACGACTAAGGCGCGGGTGTTCCGGCTGGCACGTCTGACACCTCTGTAATTGCAAGCTTTTGGCAGTTCGAAGTATTATTCATCACTCAAAATCTGACGATTCGGGGGAGGAGCTTGGAAATGGTCCGCGAAATTGCAAAAGCAACATTCGTTTTCGTGGTGATGCTGGTTCCTTGTACTGCTGTAGCTCAGACTGCTCCAGCACTTCGGGGCGTGAAGACGATTCAGGTTGACCCCACCGTCGTGTCCAATTCAGAAAAGGTCAAGGAAGAATCTGCGCCCAACCTGGTGCAGGACAGTCTGAAGAATGCGGTTCGAAGCGCCAATATAGATCTCGCAGACAGCGCCCCAATTCGCGCGCACATCATTCTTGACGAATTTACCTCCGGGAGCATGGCAAAACGGTTTATGGTTGGTATGGGCGCGGGACGCAGCAGCGTCACTTGCCAACTCGTGATCCAGGATGCCGCGGGGAAAGAGCTCGCGAACACGAAGATTCACGTGCGCGGGAATCTCGCCTTTAGCCCCTACCAGGGCAACAACACGCAGAGACGGCAAGCGGTGTCAAGCTTCGAGCAGAGGCTGATGGAAGAGATTGAGAAAATGAAGTAGCCGTCGCCGGTCGGCTATCGGCTTCGCCCGGCTATACAATTCCCCAGTGCAGATACTGATCTCCGCCGGCGAAGCTTCGGGCGAAATGTATGGGGCGCAGCTGATCGAGGCGCTGCAGCGGGCGGCGGTGAGTTCTGCTCGTGTGGTGACGGGGCTCCGCCCCGTTTTGGCGGGGCAAAGCCCCGCCGCCACACAAGATAAGCAACTTGAGTTCTTTGGCGCGGGTGGGGAGCGCATGCGCGCTGCTGGCTGCGACATCGTCGTTGATGCTAAAGAACTGGCGGTCGTCGGCATCACTGAGGTTCTCAGCCGTCTGCCCAGGATTCTTAGGCTCTATCGGAACTTGATTCGTTCCGCTGATGAGAAGCGTCCGGCGCTTGCTGTTGTCATTGACGCTCCCGCCTTCAACTGGCGCGTGGCGCGGCAGATGCGCAAGCGTGGCATTCCGGTGGTTTACTACGTCTGCCCGCAGTTCTGGGCGTGGCGGCAGGGACGGGTCAAACTGCTGCGCAAGTATGCCAACAAGGCGCTGGTCATTTTTCCCTTCGAAGAGAAGTTCTATCGCGATCGCGGAGTGGATGCTACGTTTGTTGGCCATCCACTGGCCGATCTGCCCGCGCCGGCGATTTCTCGCGAAGCTTACGCGGCCGAGAACCAGCTCGACGCCGCGAAACCATGGATCACGCTGATGCCGGGCAGCCGCCGCAAAGAAGTGCGCATGAACCTGTCGACGATTCTCGACGCAGCGGATCGCCTGGGCAGCGGTTATGAATTCCTGCTGCCGGTGGCGCGCACGCTGGACGCGTCATTTCTCCAGCAATTAATGGAGACGCGGCAAGCCGCGTCTCTACAACGGAATGTTCACCTTGTTCCTGACGCCTTGCCCGCGCTCTACCACTCGCGTGCCGGGATCGTGGCCAGCGGCACGGCTACGGTCGAGGCGGCGATCATGGGCACTCCGTTTGTCACGGTGTACCGCGTATCGGCGCTCACCTACGCGCTGGGCAAACCGCGGGTGAAGGTACCGTACTTTGCTATGGTCAACTTGATCGCTGGGGAAGAAGTCGTCCCAGAACTGGTGCAGCATAAGTTCACGGTGGAAAACATCGTCACCGAGGTGAACAAAATTATTCCTGACGGCCAGGCCCGGGCGCGCATGATCGAGCGACTGGCGGCGGTAAAGGCAAAGCTGAAGATTGGGAGTGGCGGTGCGCATCCCTCCGAAAGGGCTGCGGAGATCGTCTTGGAAATGGCCCGTTGAACTCGCGAAGCCCTGTTCAGTTCGCCAGTTTGGCAACCACGAGTTTGCGGATCGCGGACAAATCTTTTGTTCCCTTCACTGGAAGCCTGAGTCCAGTTCCTTCCACGTACCTTGGAGCATCGTCGATCGCTTTGGCCACGCTCTTCGGAAGATTACTATGCCGCGCGGCCTTAATCGCCTTGTCGCCAAGAACAAACGATACGAGGAAGCATCCACGGCAGGGAGACAAATAAACGATGGTTCTTGTTTCCCGTTTCAGCCTCAGAGACCATCCGTACTTGAGGGAAATTGATTTCCATTCCTGGATGGCGACGTCCTGCTCTTCCGCCAACCATCCCACCAACTGCTGCCACACTTTTGCGCTCGGTCCCAGGGCTGCCGCGACCTCTTCCGCCGTGGGCTTCCCGGCTCGCCCGATAAATGCGTTCGCGATATCCACCAGGTTGCCTCTCTGCTGGAAACGAGACGGATTGTACCCCGCTGTGAGCACCGGCGCCGTGACGTGGCAGAGCCGCTCGTCCGGCTGGACCCGCCCACACCGCGACTCTGTGACAAAGATTTGACCAAGCATATTTCTCCCAAGCTTGTCCTCACAGCATCTTTTGCGTGAAAATTAACATCTTAAGAGACTGTAGCCCTGCCAGGAGACTCTACTTGAAGCTTTGCCACTCTCGTCCAGCGCGTCGGGCGCTCGGTTTAGCGGTTGTTTTTCTTCTCGGCCTGGTCGCGAACCGGCCGGCCATCGCCGCTGAGAAAACGCGCATGCGCGCGGACGACTACCAGATCGACGTCGAACTCCTGCCGCAGACGCATAAGCTCACGGCGCACGCTACGGTTAAGGTCACGGCGCTCGAAGACCTCAGCGTGGTGACGTTTCAGCTGAACAACGCGCTGCGTATTACGAAGCTCACGGACGCCAGCAACAAGCCACTTGCTCCGGAACGCAACACGCAGGATTCGACGGTGCGTATCGCGCTCACCAGTGGCATTGCCAAGAATGCGAGCACCACCTTTTACTTCGAATACGAAGGCACGCTCGAAAGCGCCGACGACAGCCCGGTGCAGGGGTTGAAACTCGCCTACGTCGGTCCGGATACCAGCTACCTGCTTTATTCCGGACTGTGGTTTCCGGTCGCGGGGTACGGCGTCAACCGCTTTACTGCCACCATCAACGTAACGGTACCCTCGCACATGGTGGTGATCGGCAGCGGCAAGGAGCCGAGCCCAACTGCGCCGGCAGCCGGAGTTCCCAAAAAGCCCGCGACCGCGCTGGCGAACGCCAAGACTTTCACCTTTGCCTGGGACAAGCCGAGTTTTCCAGGCACGATCATTGCCGGCACGTTCCAGGAATTCAAGAGCGACGAAGCTGGGATGGACCTGCACGTATTCTTCAAGCCCGATAAACATGCACTGGGCGCGGAGTATGCCTCGACGGCGGTGAAGGCGTTCACCTACTTCGTCACCCAGTATGGACTCGCGCCCTCGACGCGGTTAAAGATCGTGGAACTCCCGGACGACACCTTGCCGACGGCATGGGCGCCTGAAATCGCTGCGCTTGCGAGCCGCGCCATCACGGAGAAGGTCAACTACCGATTGCTGGCCAATACCATTGCCCACCAGTGGTGGGGCGTGTCGGTAAGCCCGGCATCGAAAGACGACTGGTGGATCAACGACGGCTTCTCGCGCTACTCCGAAGCGCGCTATGTAGAAAGCGCGGCGGGAGCAGCGGGACTCGAGGAAATGGTGAAGGACATGTCGGTGGGCGCGCTGGCCTATGACAGCGTGCCGCTTTCGAGCGCTGACAAGCTCGATTATTTCTCTCCCGAATTTCAGTCGCTGGTGACCGACAAGGGCGCCATGATCCTGCACATGCTGCGCTGGGTGGTGGGCGAGAAAAATTATCTGAAGATCATGCGTGATTTTGCCGCGAAATATGCGGGCAAGTCCGCCAGCACCGACGACTTCCGCGAACTTAGCGAAAAGGTGTATGGCGAGAAACTCACATGGTTCTACTCGCAGTGGATGGATTCCACCAGCGCCCCTGAGTTCAAGTCCAAGTACACGGTCTACCGGTTGGGCAATAACAAAGGTTTCCGGATCGTTGGGGCGATCAATCAAGATCTGGATCTATTCCGCATGCCGGTGAATTTGAGAATCGATACCGACGGAAAAACGGAAGAAAAACGGATTGAGGTGGTGGGCACCAATTCTCCGTTTTCGGTGGAAACCTTTGGACGCCCGCGACGGATCTCGATCGATCCCGAAAACCGGGTGCTGACCAACTCCGCCGACATCAAACTGCGGTCCTCGATCGTGCGCGGACAGGGCCTGACCCAGCAGGGTGATCTGGCGGGGGCTCTGAGCGAGTTCAACAAGGCGCTCGAAGTTAACAAGAACAGTTCGCTGGCGCACTACCGGATCGCCGAAGTGTTTTTCCTGCAGAAGAACTATCAGGCATCGGCGAACGCCTATCGCGAGTCGTTGAACGGTGACGGCGAGCCGCGCTGGACCGAGGTCTGGAGCCACCTACAACTGGGCAAGATTTTTGATGTAACCGGTCAGCGCGATCGCGCCGTCAATGAATACCGCCAGGCAATTCAGACCAACGACAACACCCAGGGGGCGCTCGACGAGTGCCGCCGCTACATGCAGAAGCCTTACGAGCGGGAAAAAGAGAAGGAAGGGAACTAGAGCTGGTCTCATAAATACCCTTCAGCCCGAAAGGCACTTACCCCAGGGCTAAAGCCCGCATTTTTGCATGGCCTAAACGGCACGGCTGAAGCCGTGCCCTACCCAAAATCATTTATGGAATGAGTTCTGAAAAAAGAAGGCCCGCACCACCAGGCGAGTAGTGGTGCAGGCCAGGAAGGAACGATAGTAAGGATAGGCCATTTGGCGAATAATGTCAAGTACGTTTATAGACTTTATTTTTATTGTGCTCCAGCTGAGGCGTAGGGTCCGCAAGTCCTAATCCACCACGAATTTAGGACAAGACCACCAAGCCCGCTCCTTGACCCGCAACTGGCCAGCGCGTACAGTTTTTACACCGGGGTGAGGTGTCTTAATGTCAAGCGAAACCAGCAAGTACCTGAAATTCGGTTCTGTGACCGTGTTGATTCTCGTCTCGCTCGCCTATCTCGCCTACACCGGAGTGCAGGACAGCAAGAGCTATTACGTCACCATCAAAGAATTGAACGGCATGGGGAACGAGGCATACTCCAAGCGTCTTCGTGTAGCGGGAAATGTGGTGCCGGGCTCGATCAAGCGCTCGGGAACCCGCGTGGATTTCACGCTGAAGGAAAACGATCTGACGCTGCCCGTTTCGTATACCGGGACCGAAGCTCCTCCTGACACTTTCAAGGATGACTCACAAGCTCTGGCCGATGGCAGTTTCGGACGCGACGGCGTCTTCCACGCCAAGCAACTGCAGGCCAAGTGCGCGTCGAAGTACGCGCCGCAACCTGGAGCCGCTCCGACTGCTGAGCCCGGCAAGAGCATGTCACAGAACCAGAATTCCGGATCTGGCGGCCTGGCGAATTGATTCTTATTCCGTGAAAGAGTTGGTTATGGGGAAGCGGAAGAACGAGGGTAGCCCTCACATAAATCTTTGGCCTCCCTCAATGTGGTTCGAGTCAAATCCCAATAGGCTGCCGTGGAAGAGGGACATGACCACGGAAGAGGCAGCGCATGTCATCGAGCGCTTCTTGGACGGGCCGAGCGACTCAATCGAATGGTGCGATTTCGCGGAGACAGGGCAACAAGATCCGCGTGTCGAACGTTATAGGAAGCGCTGCGACGAGCTGAGCCCGCTAGTAAACAGACCAGGCGGAATGGATGAAGCAGCGGTTGCGGAGTTGAGGTCGATTATTGCAGAATTGCGATCTACGACTACGTAAGTCGACCAGAGTGCGCTATTCCTTTGACTGAAACCGTCCCTGCCCCCGTCGTCACCGTCTCGAACCTGATCAAGCAGTTTGGCCGTTTTGCGGCTCTGCGCGGCGTTACTGCGGAATTTTCCGGCGGAAAATTTTACGCCATTCTCGGCGATAACGGCGCCGGCAAGACCACTCTGCTGCGCACTCTGGCAGGACTCAACCAGCCCTCGAGCGGCGAAGTGACAATCCTCGGCGCCAGAAAGTTTCACGACATCTGCCAGCAGGTGGGTTACATGGCGCATCCCTCGCTGCTCTATGACGAGATGAGCGGGATGGAGAATCTGGAATATTTTGCCCGGCTGTATGGAATCACTGACGGCGCGCGCTGCGCTGAAGTTATCCGCGCGGTCGGTCTTGATCCTGCTCTCGTCCGCCCGGTCGGGCAGTATTCGCAAGGCATGCGGCAGCGGATGTCTTTGGCGCGGGCTTTATTAAATAACCCCAAGATCCTGTTGCTCGATGAACCCTTCTCGAACGTGGACCTGCATTCTGCCACGGAAATGGTCCGCTTGCTGGCGGGTGCGCGCGATCGAGGCACAACCATCTTCGTCGTCACTCACCAAGCTTCGTTGCTCGAAGGAGCAGCCGACGAATTTATTTGGATGGAATTTGGCAAGATTGTCGGGCGCACGCAGGAACTGAAACGGCCGGAGGCCAGAATATGAGCCCGCCCACCGGCATCACCCGCGCCACGCTGCTCAAGGACCTGCGCCTGGAGTGGAGGTCGAAGGACGCCATCAACTCCATGCTGTTTTTTTCTCTGCTGGTGGTGGTGGTGTTCAGTTTTTCGTTCGATCCAACCGCCGAAGAATCGCGGCAGATTGCCGGCGGCCTGATCTGGGTGGCGTTCCTGTTCGCGGCGGTGGTGGCGCTGAACCAGACCTGGGCACGCGAACTGCGCAACCAGGTGCTCGACGCTTACCGGGTATCATCGGCCCCAGCGAACTCGCTGTTTGTAGCTAAAACGCTGGGCAATTTTATTTTCGTCAGCGTGCTGGAAGCGTTGATGACTCCGCTGTTCATCGTGTTTTACAGGCTGCGATCGGTGGGCCCGGTTTGGCAACTTCTGTTGGTGGCGGTGTTCGGGACGTGGGCGCTGGTGGTGAACGGAACTTTTTTTGCAGCGATGTCGATTCGCACCCGCAGCCGCGAGATCATGTTGCCGTTGCTGCTGTTCCCGATTTCAAGCCCGGCTCTAATCGCCATGGTGCGATCCACCACCGACATAATGAACGGCGAAGGCGCGAATTTCTGGATCGTGTTGCTTGCGACCTACGATCTGGTGTTTACTACGGTGTGTCTGCTGTTGTTTGAAACGGTGCTGAACGCGGAATGAAGCTATTGAGACATTGAATGATTGAGTCATTGAATCATTCAAAGGCATTCGAGATTTTCAATGGTTCAATGACTCAATGATTCAGTGACTCAATGAAAAAAGCCTTCCCCATCCTCGGCGTCCTGACCGCGATTCTGTTGAGCTATGCGCTGTATATGGCGCTGGTCTGGGCGCCCACTGAGCGGACCATGGGCGACGTGCAGCGGATTTTCTACTACCACGTGCCTTCGGCCTGGACGGCGTTCATCCTCTTTTTCGTCAATTTTGGAGCCTCGATTGTCTATCTGATTAAGCGCAAGCCTGCGGCCGATATCGTGGCGCTGGTCAGTGCCGAAGTCGGCGTGGTTTTCTGCACCGTCGTGCTGGTCACGGGTCCGATCTGGGCGCGTCCGGTCTGGGGCATCTGGTGGACGTGGGACATGCGCCTGACCTCGACCCTGGTGCTGTGGCTGATCTACGTGAGCTATCTTTTTCTGCGCCGCTTCTCCTCCAGCGGGGAGACCCCCGTACTGGCGGCCGCCTTGGCCGTTCTGGGCGCGCTGTGCGTGCCCTTCGTTTACTTATCGATCTGGTTCTTCCGCACCCAGCACCCGCAGCCGGTGATGGGCGGAGGCGGTTCCATCGATCCACGCATGCTGCACGTGCTGCTCATCAACTGGCTGGCCTTTTCCTGTTTTGCTTTTCTGGTCTGCTGGTCGCGCTATCGCCTGGAGAAGTTGCAGCGCGACGTCGACCAGGCTCATGCTATGGAATCGCTGAAGGACCCGCGCGGGAGTGTGAGATGAGCGGAAATCCATACCTTTTTGCGGCCTACGCCGCCACCTGGATCATCCACATCGTTTACCTGGGAACCATTGTGTCGCGCTATTCGCGGCTGAAGCGAGAGATTGAAGAGGCAGGTCTCAGGTCCCAGGTGTCAGGTCTCAGGAAACCATAACGGCAGGTGTCAGGTCTCAGGTGGCAGGAAAGACAGGACTCGGGTCGCTCGTGGTTTTGAAGGCTTTTTCTGAGACCTGACACCTGAGACCCGACACCTGACACCTTTTTCTTTGCAACCATTTGCCCCGGTTTTGGCTTCTCACTATGCGGCCATAGTGTCTGTCCGCTTGACAGCGTATCTGTTGGATGTGAAAGTATTTGTTTGGTTTAATCCCAGTATTCTGGTGACAGGTACGCATCCGCTTCCTAAGGGCGTCGAGCCGCAGCGGTGTATGTGTGCCATTCTTGTTCTCACCCCACGAAATTGGGAAATCGGAGGAGCTTCGTGAATCGGAATTGCCCTGTGTCGGTAGGAGGTCTGGTGAGAGGTTCGGTGACAGAAAACAAGACAGGAAGTGGGCTGAAGGCCGCGTTTCTGGCAGCAGCAATGCTGGCCACCGCCGGTGTCGTGTTTTATTTTTCAACGACGGTCAATGCCAATGCCGCCAAAGCCAACTGGCAAAAGCCAGCCGGCCGCCAAGCTGTTTCGCCGAGGGCAGTGTCGCTGCCGATGTTCTTCGAGCCCAACCTGGGTCAGACCGATCCTCGGGTCAAGTTCCTGGCGCGCGGCGCGGGCTACGGTTTATTTCTGACCGGCGGCGAAGCGGTGCTGGAATTGCAGCCGTCAGTTCCCAGTTCTCAGTTCTCAGTTCTCAGTTCTTCGTCTCCAGCCAATGCGGTGATTCGGATGAAGCTCGACGGGGCGAACTCTTCGGCCCGGGTGTCCGGCTCTTCGCCTCTGCCGGGGAAGAGCAACTACTTTATTGGCAATGATCCTTCGAAGTGGCGTCATGACATTCCGCAGTTTGCCCGGGTGGAGTATGAGGCGGTTTATCCCGGCGTCGATTTGGTTTACTACGGCGATCAGGGGCAACTCGAATACGACTTCCGCGTCGCGCCAGCCGCGGACCCGAGCCAGATTGCGCTCAGCTTCCAAGGCGCTTCCGCGAGCATTGATTCGGGGGATTCCGGCGATCTCGTGCTTTCGACAGCCAAGGGCGATGTGCGCTTCCACGCGCCGCGGGTGTATCAGCAGGAGGGGAACAATCAGAAGACGATTGCGGGGAGCTTCCGGCAGATCGCGGACAACAGGATCGGGTTCAGCGTCGGAGACTACGACCACAACCGGGAACTGGTCATCGATCCCATCCTGACCTATTCGACATATATAGGTGGAGCAGACACCGAGTCATTCGTGCACGTGGCCATTGGTCCCGATAACAATATTTATCTAGTGGGCTCGACCACCTCAATGAACTTTCCCTTGCCGCCCGTCCCCCCGGCTGATCCGCCCGTTCAGTCAACTCTTGGAGCCTCGGGCGCGACGAACATTTTCATCGCGGTGATCAACCCGAGCCTGCAACCACCCAATTATCTGCCCGCTCAGCAACTGGTTTACGCGACCTATCTGGGCGGTTCGGGAAAGGATCTTGCTGCTGGCGTCGCGGTGCATGCGGCTTTGGACCAGTTAACGACAGGCTTCGACGTATTTGTCGCCGGTTCAACCACTTCCACCGACTTTCCCACCACTAACGGTGCTTTTCAAACAGCACAACAAGTGCAGCAGGCGGGAACCCACGGCTTTCTCACCCGGCTGAATATAGGAACAACCAACACCAGCTCAGTGCGTTACTCCACCTACCTTGCCGGCACCAATGACGCAGGCAATGCAACCGATATTGTTACCGGACTGACCATCGATGCCGCTGGAAATGCCTACGTCACTGGCGACACCACTTCGAGTAACCCCGTCAGCGACGGCTTTCCCGCGAATCCTAACGGCTATCAGAAGGTGTCGAACTCTCCCGGGAACCCCCAGTTCTTTGCCAGTGAGATCAACACCACGTACAGCGGGTCGCCGAGCATGATCTACTCCACGTACTTCGGCGGCTCAAATCCTGCGCAGGCGACCGCTCACGGCGGCGGCATTGCGGTGGACTCTACTCCCTCTAACGTGAACATGTATATCACCGGCGAAACCAACATGCTGCCCAAGGGCCTGAACGGCGGGGCGGGGTTCCCACTCTTCGATGCGCAGCAGTCCTGCCTCGACGAACCCGCTAACCACGGCACGTGTACCTTGTCGAACCCGACGAACACGGACGCTTTTGTCGCCAAAATCAACCCTAACCTGCCTGGATCCTCCCCGGTTTATTCCACCTATATGGGCGGCAGCGGAACCGATGCCGGCGTTGCCATTGCGGTGGATACATCCAGTAACGCCTACGTTACCGGCTCGACCAACTCGGCTGGCGATTGGGGTTGCAACTGCTCTGGCTTTCAGAACAGCTATCTTGGAGTGAACGGGGCAAGCAACGGCTTCGTCGCCAAGCTCGGGAACCTGAGCGGGTCGGTGTATCCGCTGAATTACTTCACCTATTTGGGCGGACGCGGTCCGGACAGCGGACAGGACATCAAGGTGGATTCATTGGGGGCCGCGCACGTGACGGGCATCACCGATTCCTATGACAACTCCCTCCCCGTATCCACCGACGCCTTCCAGCCGACCTATGGTGGAGGACCAAGCGACGCTTTCGTCGCGTTGATTTCGACCGGCGTGTCGGGAGGTGGCGCCGCTGGCGATTACCTGAGCTATCTGGGTGGCAACGGGACGGATCAGGGCACCGGAATCGCACTCGATGCCTTCAACGCCGCCTACGTGGCCGGGTCAACCCAATCGACGAATTTCCCCCCGGGCACGCAAACTCCCTACCAGGCGACGTTGAACGGGACGCAGAATGCGTTTGTGAGCAAGATTGGCGCGGTCAGCACCCTCACCGTGTCGAAGACTGCCAGCAGTCCATCGCCCAACCCGGTCGCGGCCGGAACGCAAGTGGCGTTTACCTTCGACATCACCAACAACGGACCCGACACCGCGTCGAACGTGACTTTCTACGCCACGGTGCCGTCCACAGGGCTGGCGTCCAACGCCAGCGCCAAAGTGACTACCGGCTCGGGGACCTGCGGCCCGGTGAGCGGAACGGTCATCGTTTGCAATATTCCGACATTGACGGCGTGCATCACAACCACCTGCGGCGTGGACGCGGCGGTCGAAGTCGACGTGACACCAGCCATTACAGCCAATGTCTCGCTAATCACGGTTTCGGGCAACGCCGTAGCGAACGGTGCGACATCAGCCTCCAACACGCTCTCGCAGCAAGCACAGGTCGTAGATTTCAGTGTCAGCGCCACAACCTCGACGCCCTCCATTAACGCGGGCGACACGGCCACGATCCAGGTCAACTTCTGCCCCACTACCGCGAGCATTGCGTATGGCGGTTATAGCGCCAGCATTACCCCGAGCCAGAGCACCTCGCCTTCGATGGTCACGGCAACCACGCCCACCTTTCTCCCTACCCCCGTCGTGCTTTCGGGGACCGCTTGCGCAACTACAACGCTGAGCGTCGCTACCGTGCCCCGCCCGGTGTCGACCGCCAGTCTGCTCCGGCGCGGCTCGTTCTATGCTGCCTGGCTGCCCATCGGAGGCCTGAGCCTGGCCGGACTGGGCATCGGCGTCGATCGCAAGCGGCGGCACTGGTTGGCCGCCCTGGTTCTCGGCCTGATCGCGGGCGCGATGCTGCTGCAGTCGGCTTGCGGGTCTTCCAGCAGCAGCACTACCCCCGGTGGCGGGACTCAAGCTGCTTTCTACACCATCACGATCACCGGCTCTGCCGCAACGGGAGCGGCGCACAATACCCAGGTGCAGATAACCGTTCACTAAGTACGTGAGTGTTTGTCACTTCCAGCCTCCGCCCTGGCGGAGGCTCTCTTTTGGACGCGCAGGGCGCAGAGGGTCGTGAGCTCTTGCAAACAGATGGAATCGAGTCGTTGACACTTACTGACCGAGCTGAAAACGAAGCGCGGAGCGTAACCGGAGAATCATGTCAGAGAGAGCGAACAGAGCCCGCCTGATTGGGATGCTTATCGGCATCGGCGCGCTCATCGTGGCCTTGCTGGTAAAACGTCTAAAATAAGACGATGCCGGGCCGGAAGAGGCGTCTGCCCGCGTGCCCGATGGATCAGTGTCCATGAAGCTATCTCTGATTGCGACCACGAGTTACCAAGACCCCTTATGGGTCTACTTTGTCGTACTGGGCGGACTGGCTCTTGTCGGACTCTTCCTCTGGTCGCTGAACCGGCTCATAATCCACTTCTTCCCATCCACAAAGAACTATCGCGCGTCAGTCGGAAACGCTCTGATGCGAGTCGAAGCGAATTTCCTGCCTGGACGCGAGCATATTGTAGATGCCTGCGAACGTGACGATGCCGAAGAAGACGATCAAGGAGACCCGCCCGAGACTGGGCACAAATAGCGGCGGGTTCTGTTGCTCCAGTTAGAATCTAGCGGGGAGGTCCCATGCGCAAGGTCTTCCATTTCGACTCGCCCGCCGGCCCTTACGTGGCCGACGCCGCCGTCCTCTGCTGCTTCGATCACCGCATCGGCACGGCCGTGCGAAAGTTCCTGAAGAAGCAAGCCATTGCGCGCGCCGACATGATCGTCGTCGCCGGAGGAGCCAAGACCCTCGCCTCGCCGCGTAACGACTTCGAGCGGGACTTCATCCTCGAGCAAGTCCGCATGTCGATCCGTTTGCACCAGACCAAACGCGTCCTGGTCATGAGCCACTCCGACTGCGCCACCTACGGCGGATTGGCCTATTTCAAAGGTGACCACCAGGCTGAAGCCGACCATCACCGCAGCGAACTCCTCCGCGCCGGAGAACTGCTGACCTCGAACTTCCCCGGCATTTCAGTCGAGCCCTACTTCGTGAAATTCGATGGAATCTGGGAAGTGAGGGGCGCTGACCACCTGAAGACGCCAGCCGGGGCCCAGGACTTGGCCGTATCCTGACTCTGAGGCTGCAGGTCAGCGGTTCGTTCCCGCATGCCAACTTCCCTGGTTCCTGCTACAAATAATCTCTTATGAAAATTCTCTTCCTCGGCGGAACCGGAATCATCAGCACTGCCAGCACTGCGCTAGCCGCCAGGCGTGGTTTCGACCTGACGCTGCTGACTCGCGGCCAGCATGAGTCAAAGCTTCCACCCGGCGTCAAGACTCTGATCGCAGACGTGAACGATCCGACCCTGGTCCAAAAACTGGAGCACGGGCCTTTTGACGCGGTGGTCGACTGGATTGCGTTCACCCCGGCCGATATCGAACGCGATCTTAAACTGTTTCGGGGACGCACTCGCCAGTTCGTGTTCATCAGTTCCACCAGCGCGTACCAGAAGCCGCAGACGCACTACCTGATGACCGAGTCCACTCCGCTGGCCAATCCGCATTGGGAGTATTCGCGGAACAAGATTGCCTGCGAAGAACGGCTGATGCGGGCGTATCGCGAGGAGGGGTTTCCCGTAACCATCGTGCGGCCATCGCTCACTTATGGCGAGACCCTGATTCCGCTGGTGCTGAATAGCTGGCAGCAGTCTTACACCGCCGTTGACCGGATGATCCGCGGACAAAAGATGGTTGTGCCGGGAGACGGTTCTTCCCTGTGGGTGGTGACGCATAATACCGACTTCGCCAAGGGACTGGTTGGTCTGCTCGGCCACCAGCAAGCCCTAGGGCACTCGTTTCACATCACGTCGGATGAGGTGCTTACCTGGGACCAGTTGTTCCGCATCGTTGGCGCCGCTGCCGGCGTGGAACCGCAACTGGTGCACATTCCATCCGACTTCATTGCCGCGTGCGTGCCTGAGAAGAAGGGGACATTGATCGGAGACAAGTCCGTGAGCGTGGTTTTCGACAACTCGAAGATCAAACGCTTTGTTCCCGGCTACTGCGCCACCACAAGTTTTGCTGAAGGGATGCGGCAGTCGATCGCGTGGTTTAATGCCGATCCATCGCGGAAACAGATCGACCATCAGGTGAATGCCACTATGGACAAACTGATTTCCGCTTACGAGAAGGGGATGGGCGAAGCGGTGCGAAGCTTCGCTTGAGCCCACCAGCCAGACTCATCGGCTTGAATCTTTTTCGGAATGCTCCTCTGTCGTGTGAACTTCTTCCTCAGCCCACACCAGCGCCAGAGTGCGGGAGGTGGTTTCGATCTGGGCGGGTTCCGGCATTTCCAGCACACTCGCCGCTCCCAGTTCAGGAAATCGTCGCGCCGACACCAAAACCCGGCTCTCCAGGGAACCGACCGCCTTGTTATAAGAATCCACCGCGTGGTCCAGGTCCTTCCCTACGGCACCGAGATGGTTTGCAAAGATACGCAAGCGCTCATACAACTCTTTGCCGAGCTCACTAATCTTCTGTGCATTTTCAGCGATTTTCTCTTGGTTCCATCCATAGGCAACCGCCTTGAGGAGCGCAATGAGGGTTGTCGGAGAGGCAGGGATTACGCCCTGATTCACGCCATACTCAATTAAGCCTGGATCCTGTTCGAGCGCGGCGCTGAAAAATGACTCTCCGGGTAGAAACATGAATACGAATTCGGGAGCAGGTTGAAACTGATCGAAATAGGATTTCGAACCGAGGTTGGCCATGTGTCCGCGAACCTGCTGAGCGTGTTCGAGCAATTTCGCTTTCCGGACCTCATCATCGGTTGTTTCCACCGCATCCAGGTAAGCCTGCAGTGGTGTTTTTGCATCAACGACGATGCTCTTTCCACCAGGTAGCTTCACCACCAGGTCCGGACGCAACCTGCCGTCGATTGTATTAACAGACACTTGTTCCTCGAAGTCGCAGTAGCTCAGCATCCCTGCCATCTCGACAACACGCTTTAACTGGATCTCTCCCCAACGGCCACGGACCGCGGGTGTGCGAAGAGCTTTTACCAGATTTCCGGTCTCGCCGCGCAGTTGCTCCTGCGTAGAAATCAAGGAGCGGACTTGCTGGGTAAGAGTTCCGTAGGCTTCGCTGCGCTCATTCTCGATCGTCCGAATTTGAGCGTCAACTTTGTTCAGAGATTCCTTGATCGGGGTCACCAATGCCTCGACGGCCGTCTGACGCGCTTCCAAGTCTCCCTTTGCCTCTGCTTGATACGTTTCTAGTCGCGTCCTTGCCAGCTGTAAGAAGGATTCGTTGTTGCTGGTTAGCGCGTCAGCAGCCAGGGCTTGAAAGGTTTGGCGTAGTTCCGACGACGCGGAATTAAGGAGTTGGAGCTTTTCTGCACCCTTCTTGCGCTCTTCTTGCAGTGTGGAATTCAGTCCTGCAACTTCAGCCTTGAGGTCGGAGTTGTTGGAGTTCGCCGTTCGGAGTTCCTCTCGCACTGTAGTTAGCGTTCGCCCCAGAGTAGACACCTGCTCCTGTAAGACGGCGGACCTGGTTCGCAAAACCAACCAAGTAACAACACACCCGAGCACAGCGGAAATAATTGCCAGAACAGGTATCGAAAGGCTATCCATGCCCGGCCTCCAGCCGCTCCAACCTACTGGCCATATCGGCAGTGGCGGCACTGAACTTCTGGCCAAGGCTGGTACCAAGCCTTTCGAGCTGACCCGCAACTTCTGCCTTTACATCTACTTGCGCGGCGGCCGAAACGCGGCGCAGCAAAACGACTGAGAACCCAAGCAGGACAAGGGTTCCGACGAGCACGGTAACCAGCAGTATGGTCTCCATAGTAAGTAGCTGACCTGAATTCTAGAAGCTAGCGTCGGAGATGGAAAGCGGAACTTTGCCGGCGATTCCCGCGCGGCAACGCCAACCGCAAAATTATGGACTCCGCTCTAGCCCTAGCCCTGGCTGCCGTATTCGGGATGTTGACGGCAAATCCCGTACCATGCGCGGCAGAAACAACTCCACCGGCAATCGAAAATAGTAACGACGCTAGCAGTAAGCAGCCCACCCCCAAGACGAACTCGGCGGCCGCGTCCTCCGCTGGCGAGGACACCGCCGCCGAGAAAGAACTATTGGAAGCCGCGAACCAGAGCCGCGAACTGGCCGGCATGCCTCCGCTGCGCAGAAACGAAAGTCTGCGCGCAGCGGCCTTGGCGCACGCACAGGGGATGGTTGAGAGCGAGCGTCTGGAGCATCAGTTCTCCGGTGAACCCTCCCTGCTCGAAAGAATCGCCCAGGTCAGTCCGCTGGTCAGCCCAGCGAACGGCGCAATGAACGACGCGCTGAAAATCGACCGCGCCGGGGAGAATATTGCCAACGCATCCTGCGCCCCGGGGGCGAACGAAGCCCTCATGCGCTCGGCTCCGCACAAGCGCAACCTGCTGGATAGCGAATTCAATGTCGTGGGAATTGCGGCCATCTGGAGCCATGGCCGGCTATACGTGGTTCAGGATTTCGCGCGCGAGGTTCCGTCGTATTCCGCCGAGCAAAGCGGAAAATTGGTCGGCCGGGCCGTCGAGGAGATACGCCAGGAGGCAGGACTGCCGGAACTCGTTCAACTGACACCGCCGAAGCTTGATGAGGCCGCCTGTTCGCTGGCCAGAGAAAACCGTCCGAACGCGCGCCTACTCGCAACCGCTTACGACAATCGAAAAATTATCACTTACACGCAGAGCCGCCCGGAAGTGTTGCCTCAGAGTGCGTTGCGTTTGCTGCGCGATCCAGGCGTTCGGCAGTTTGCGGTAGGTGCTTGCTACGCCCGGAATGCAGCGTATCCGACTGGGATGTACTGGGTCGCGATTCTTCTGTACTGACCTCGGCGCGAAGTGAGAAATGCTGGTCATATCGTACGATATAATGATGGCACGTCGATGAACTCTGGCCGCATCGAATGCGAACTGGCTGTGGTGGCCACTCTCTGTGTCCTAACGATTTTTCTCTTCCCGGCCATGCAGGGTCCGTACCCTGTCGTCCACGGCCCAGTCACCGCGCTTCAGGCCGCGCGAGCTGCGCTTCGCGTGCAGATCGCGATCGTGCAGGCCGCCCTCAATTCGCACGGAAACGCCCCGATTTCGCCGCTGGCAGTTTTCTCCCCGATGTCACTCCCAACGATCGAAGTGGAAGCGACCGGCTCGCCCGAGCACAACACTATCCTGCGCTGCTGATCCTCGTCACCCTGTCGCTCTAGAACTCGTCAACTCTGGTTGCCGTCGCCCGCATTGTTTGGCGACTTGCCTTGGGTTGCCTTCCATCATTGCTTCATAACAGCCGACGTTTCTTCCATGTGAGGAGGATTAAAACAAAATGACGCAAAAAAGAATGAAGACATTTGCATTACTCGCAGCGCTCGTGGGAGTGTTGTCACTGGCGGGATGCGCCAAAAAGGTAGCCAAAGTGACGCCACCACCTCCGCCTGCGCCCGCACCCGCACCGACCGCCACGCTAGCCGCTAATCCCAGCGTGATTCAGCCGGGACAGGCGTCGGTGTTGACGTGGCAAACCAGCAATGCCAATGAAATTACCATCGCCGGACTCGGCACGCTGCCGCCGTCCGGTTCCCGGTCGATCATGCCGGGTGAATCCACTACCTACACCCTGGTCGCGAAGGGGCCAGGCGGAACGAAAGATGCCTCTGCCCGAGTCACAGTAAACGCACCCATGGCCAAGGCAACGCCTTCACCCACAGATGAGGAGTTGTTCGCCAGGAACGTCAAAGACGTTTTCTTCGACTACGACAAATATGCCCTACGCTCTGACGAAGCGCCCACCGTCCAAAATGACGAAGCCTTTCTGGCCCAGCATCCGAGTATCAAGGTTCTCGTCGAAGGGCATTGTGACGACCGCGGCTCGGAGGAATACAACATCGCTCTCGGAGCCAGCCGCGCAGAAACGGTGAAGCGAACGTTAGTGCAGGAAGGAGTTCCCGCCGACCACATCCGGACCGTCAGCTACGGCAAGGAAAGGCCCTTCTGCACCCAGGACAACGAACAGTGCTGGCAACAGAACCGGGTCGACCACTTCGCATTCGACCGCTAACCAGCTGTAAGGCGAGGGCGGCTCGGTTTCGGGCCGCCTTCCTCTCTAGAACACGAGGCTCCTGGAGAGGGACGAGTGAGGTGCATACGAAGGAGCGAACTATGATATTCAACATGAAAGCTCTCGCTTTGGCGTCGGCAATCCTGTGGGGATCGGCGATGCTGGTAACGGGTCTAGCCAACTTGATCTGGGGCAACTATGGTCAGCAATTCCTCCAGACGATGTCGTCGGTGTACCCCGGCTATCATGCAACGCGCAGCATTGTGGATGTGATCGTCGGGACGCTTTACGGGGTCGTAGACGGTCTCGCTGGTGGTGCCGTCTTTGCTTGGCTTTACAATCAATTGGCCAGGACTGGCGTTTGAGCAGCCAGGAAAATTTCCCAGAGATGAGTGAGAGCCTACAAACGGCGAGTACAACCGGGTGGAGAACCTGGCTTGTCGATCGCGTGGCCGAGCTGCGGCAGCGTGAGGAACAGGTCTTCCTAGTTTTAGCGCTGGTGATCGGCGCATTGACTGGTTTGGCGGTCGTAGCCTTCATTGTGCTTACAGAACGATTGGGGATGCGGCTCTACCCGGTGGGCGGCGCGCCGTGGCGGCGGGTACTGTTTCCGGTGGTGGGGTCGCTCAGTATCGGGTACTTGCTGTATCGCTATTTTCCTAACGCCCGCGGCAGCGGCGTGCCCCAGACCAAGGCCGCTTTGTTCGCGCGCGAAGGCACCATCACATTGCGCACTGTGCTGGGGAAGTTCTTTTGCACTTCCGCAACCCTTGCCAGCGGAATCCCACTGGGGCGCGAAGGGCCTTCGGTGCAAGTGGGCGGCGGCATTGCTTCGGTGCTCGGACGACTCGTCGGGCTGCGCACCGAGCAGGTCAAGAACCTGATCCCGGTGGGAGCAGCGGCGGCGATTGCAGCCGCGTTTAATACGCCTCTGGCCGCCGTGCTGTTCGCGCTTGAGGAGATCATGGGCGATCTGCATGCGCCGGTGATGGGCGCGGTCGTGCTGGCATCGGCGACTTCGTGGATGGTGTTGCGCGTCCTGCTGGGCGATCACCCCCTCTTCAAGGTTCCGCAGTATCAACTGGTCCATCCGGCGGAGTTTGCGGTCTATGCCGTACTTGGCGTGGCCGGCGGCTTGGTTTCGGTGGCCTTCACGAAACTCTTGCTGGGCATGCGGGCGCGCTTCCTGCGGTTCCCGCAGAAAACGGTCTGGTTCCAGCCGGTGGTGGGAGGGTTGCTGGTCGGGCTGGTTGGCTGGTTTGTGCCGCAGGTGCTGGGCGTAGGTTATGGCTATGTCGGCGATGCGTTGAACGGAAATATGGCGTTCAAGATGATGCTGCTGCTGGTGGTTCTGAAACTTCTTACCGTTACCACCAGTTATGCTTCGGGGAACGCCGGCGGCATTTTCGGCCCCGCCCTGTTTATCGGTGCCATGTTGGGAGGAACCGTCGGAACCGCCGCGCATCACTGGTTTCCCGCCTACACGGCGACGCCTGGCGCATACGCGCTGGTCGGGATGGGCGCGGCCTTTGCGGGGATTGTGCGTGCTCCCATGACCTCGGTGCTGATGATCTTCGAGATGACACAGGACTATGCCGTGATCGTCCCGCTCATGATTGCGAATCTGATCAGTCTTTTCATCGCGTCCCGATTGCAGCACGCGCCCATCTACGAAGCGCTCGCGGTGCAGGATGGCATACACCTGCCAAGGGCGGAGACGCGCCGGCGCTATGGCGAGCGCCAAGTAAGAAAAGTGATGCAGGCTGCGAACCAGGTGCTGCCGGGCGAAATTACGGTTCGAGAAGCGCTGGAGCGAGTTCGATCGAGCGAGATCCAGACCTGGCTGGTGGCGGATCGACGAGGCGTGATCGGAGTGATCAATCTTGAGCGGCTGGAGCAAGAACTAGCAGCAGGCGCGAATCAGAAGGTCGGTAAATTGGTGGAAGCCGTGGTGTTTCCGCACGTCCATCCCGACCAGGGGATTGATCTGGCGCTCGAGCGCATGGGCGCCAATCAGATCGAAATCCTGCCCGTGGTGAACCGCGCGGATATCCACAAACTGGAAGGTGTCGTGACGCTGCGGGATGTCTTGAACGCCTATGGCGTGAGCCGCACCTGATCGGCCGAATGGCGTAGGTTCGGGCTCCCTCCGCTTTACAAGAGAATTGCCGCCACTTCGATCACCCCCAGGGCGGCCCAACAGATGGCTCTCCCCCGCTGCCCGGCTAACCAATATCCACTGGCCGCACTAAAGCATAGGACTGCGCTTGTCCATCCACTGGCCCACGCACCGGGCTTGCTTATCATCTTCAGGAGTTTCATTGCCATCTGGAAGTCCCCTCGACAGGAGTGATTTAATCACAAAAAGAAAAACCCTTGCGGATTAAGGTTTGAAATTAGATTCGTACCATGGCTCCCATCGCATTGCACACACTGGATTTCGTGTGTTAGCTTCGATTTCGAGAGGTCCACTTGCGACACACGGTTCCGGCGGGGATGGACCGCAAGGAAAGCGAAGTTTATCTGCGGCTCGATCGAGCGCGTCTTCCCCAGCATATCGCCATCATCATGGACGGAAACGGGCGCTGGGCCCGGCGGCGGCACATGCCGCGCGTGGCTGGACATCGGGCCGGGGTCGCCGCAGTGCGTTCGACGGTCGAAACCGCGGCCCGCATTGGAATCCCGACGTTGACGCTCTACGCCTTCTCCGAAGAAAACTGGAAGAAGCGTCCGAAAACGGAAGTTGATTTCCTGATGCGGCTGTTGTGCCGCTATCTCAAAGCGGAAATCAAGACGCTCAATCAAAACAATATCCGTTTGAAATACATCGGGCGCCAGCATGAGTTACCGGAGTCGGTGCAGCGCGAAATGGAAGAAGCGAGCAACTCGACTGCGAAAAATAGCGGGATGCTGCTGACGCTGGCGCTGAACTATAGTGCGCGCAGCGAGATCGTCGACGCGTTCCGCTCGCTGGCGGAGGCTGCCGCGCGCAATGGCGGCCTCGATCACCTGGCCGTCGACGAACAGCTGATTAGCGAACACCTCTACACGCGGGGACTGCCCGATCCGGACTTAGTAATTCGCACCAGCGGCGAGATGCGGCTGAGTAACTTCCTGCTCTGGCAGCTTGCTTATGCGGAGATCTATGTGACGCAGACGTTATGGCCAGATTTCCGCGGCGTGCAACTGCTCGAGAGTATTGAGGAATATCAGAAGCGGGAACGCCGCTACGGCGGGCTGGGGTTGGACGGGCATGCTCCGCAGCCTGCGCTGCTCCGGACCCACGCTGAGAAGCGTTGATTGGGACAGGAGAAGAACTTTGTCACCCCGAAAAATAAAGAAAGATGTCGCGCGTGTCTTACTCCACGACTTTCACCAAAGGCTCTTAGGCGAACCGTAACCCCCTTCGAATGATCAAGCGCATCGCGACCGCCGTCGTCCTAATTCCCCTGGTATTGCTGCTGGTGCTGAAGGCGCCGCTTTATGTGCTGGCGCTTGTGGCCGGAGCCATCGCGCTGCTGGCCATCGCGGAATTCCTGAAGCTGGTGACGAATTACGGAGTCCAGCCGCTGCGGCAAGCGACGTATGTTTTTGTTGCGCTCTTCTTTGTGTTTGTGATTGTCGCGTCCACCAACCGCACGCCGCTGGTTGAGACTACGGCCATTCTCTACGGGTTGGCACTGGCGGCAGCGCTCGCACCGTTTGTGTTTCTCACCGTCGGCATGCGGCAGGCCGACATGGCCAGCGGCTATCCGGCGGCTGCGGCTTCGACGTTTGCTTTCGCGTACATTGCAATCCCGATGGCACTGCTGGTCGCGATCCGGCAGCAACCTGCCGGAGCGATCTGGACGATCTACATGCTGCTCGCGGTGTGGGCGGGAGATGTCTTTGCGTACTTCGTCGGCAAGTCGCTGGGACGGCATCGCATGTCGCCGCGGATCAGTCCGAAGAAGACTTGGGAAGGCGCGGTGGCGTCGATTCTGGCCAGTGTGATCGTCGGCACGCTGTGGTTTCAGCACGCGGCCGGAATCAGCGCGGCTCTTCTGCGCGTTGGACTGATCGAACGTCGTGACGGCATTTTCGGATTGCAGCAGCCGCAACTGTGGCCCATCATCCTGTTGTCGGTGGCGGTCAACATCGCGGCGCAGTTGGGCGATCTGGTCGAGTCGCTCATCAAGCGCGGCGCCGGAGTGAAAGACTCCGGGACGATTCTCCCCGGACACGGAGGCATGCTTGACCGCATCGACGCCATGCTGTTCGCCGTGCCGGTGGTGTGGGCTTATGGGGCTTGGCGGCTGATGCAGTAAAACACCCTAACCACAGAGGGCACAGGGGAACACAGGGAAAACCGCATCCCGTACAATAGAAGTCTCGACTTCCGCATGAAACGCATCGCCATCCTTGGTTCGACGGGCTCGATTGGCCGCAGTACTTTGAGCGTGGTCGAGAGCTATCCCGACCGCTTTCAGATTGCCACACTAGCGGCTGGCAACAATGCCGAGCTTGCCTTTGAGCAGGCGGTGCGCTGGAAGCCGCTCGTCCTCTCGCTGGCTAAGGAGCAGGACGCGGAAGCACTCCGCGCCAAACTCCGGGGCGCGGGCCTCTCCGAGATTGAAGTAGTGCATGGGGCTGCGGGCACAGTGCGCGCGGCGACCCATCCCGAGGCGGATTTCGTGGTCAGCGCGATTGTGGGTGTCTCTGGCCTGGAGGCGACTTACGAAGCGGTGCGCGCAGGGAAATCCGTCGGGCTGGCGAACAAGGAATGCCTGGTGGTGGCGGGCGAGCTGATCACGGCCGAGGCGCGGAAGCAGGGCAAGCCTCTGCTGCCGATCGACAGCGAACATAACGCCATTCACCAGTGCCTGCGCGGCGGGCGTATGGACGAAGTCGAGCGCATCTGGCTTACGGCTTCGGGCGGCCCGTTCCTGAAGACGCCGAAGTCGGAATTTGCCTCAATTACGGTGCAACAGGCGCTGAATCATCCCACCTGGAAGATGGGGAAACGGATCACCATCGACTCGGCCACTTTGATGAACAAGGGGTTCGAGGTGATCGAGGCCTGCCGTCTGTTCAACGTGCCACCCGAGCGCGTGCAAGTCGTTGTGCATCCGCAATCTACGATCCATTCCCTGGTCGAATTCGTGGATGGCAGCATACTTGCTCAAATCTCTGTCACCGATATGCGCTTGCCCATCTTGTATGCGCTGACGTATCCGGAGCGGATTGCATCGGATTTGCGCTTCTCGGTAAGTGACTTACGGCATCTGGATTTCTGCCCCCCGGATATGAGTAAATTTCCTTGTCTTGGGTTGGCTTACGAAGCGGCGGTGGCGGGAGGCGCAAAAACCATCGCCCTGAACGCCGCTGACGAGGTTGCGGTGGCCGCGTTCTTGGACGAGCAGATCGGATTCGAAGACATTCCCCGGATCATTGAAGAAACAATGGCGGCAACGCCCGCTGGACATTTGGAATCTATACAGAAGGTACTGACTCTGGACACCGAAGCCCGCCTTTTGGCAAGAGAAATGGTAAAGCTGCGCCGCCGAAAAGGATCGCCCATCGGGGCCATTTCGTAAGAGGAATTTTGGAGTAGTCTAAAGAATGATGCCGCAGCTTCTTTCCATCCTTCACACCATTTTCGTCATGGGCATCGTGCTCGGATTCATGATCCTGATTCATGAGTTCGGTCACTATGCCGCCGCCAAGTATTTCGGGGTGCGGGTGGAAGTATTTTCGATTGGCTTCGGCAAGCGCCTGCTCGGCTTCAGGAAGGGCGAAACCGACTATCGCATCAGCGCTATTCCGCTGGGCGGCTACGTGAAGATGTCGGGCGAGAATCCCATGGACGACCGCACCGGCGATCCGGGGGAGTTTCTGTCGCATCCGCGCTGGCAGCGCTTCATCGTAGCCCTGGCCGGACCGGCCATGAACGTCCTGCTGGCCATCGCCCTGCTCACCGGGGTGTACATGGTGCATTACGAATACCCTGCGGTGCTCGATGAGCCCGCGGTTGTGGGATGGGTAAATCCCAACACGCCCGCCGATAAGGCTGGCATCCAGAAGGGCGATAAGATTGTCCGGGTCGACGGCATCGAAAATCCGAATTGGGAGCAGGTGGACGTCAAGGATGCGCTCAGCCCGAATCAGCCTTTGAAGTTTGCTATCGAGCGCGACGGCAAGATCACCGAGAAGGTACTGGTTCCGGAGCCGTACGGGCCCAATCAATACGGAACCATGGGTTGGGTGCCGCGAGAATCCAGCGTTACCGTGACCACCCTTGAGCATGGGATGCCCGCCGAGAAGGCCGGCCTAAAGGTCGGAGACCAGATCCTGACCGCGAACGGCGAGGACATTCCCGCCGTGCAAGCGCTGATCCAGATGTTGAAACGCACCAAGGATCAGCCTCTCGAGATTGCGGTCCTTCGTAGCGGCCAGAAACAGACTTTCACGGTTAAGCCGGTATTCGACCAGGGAGGATCTGGACAAGAACCCGCCTTCCGAATCGGCATCGCGAGCGTTCCCACCAAGGTTGTGAAGCTCAACTTCCCGGACGCGCTGAAACGTTCTCTGTCAGACAACAAGAAGAGCTCTTTCCTCATCCTCGAACTGCTGCAAAAGATGGCGCAGCACAAAGTCTCCATGCGTCAGGTAGATGGTCCGATCGGAATCGGCAGCGCGGTTGGCGCGGCCGCCCGCGAAGAGGGCTGGACTCCGCTGCTCTTAATCACGGCCGCCATCAGCTTGAACCTGGGCATCATGAACCTGCTGCCGATTCCCATCCTCGATGGCGGCGTCATCCTGCTCCTGCTCATCGAGAGCCTGATGCAGAAGGAAATCAGCCTGCCCATCAAAGAACGCATCTATCAGGCGGCTTTTGTGTTTCTGGTGCTCTTTGCCGTGATGGTGATCTATAACGACCTGGTCAAGACGCTGCCGGGGCTGACGAGGATGCCGTAGTTCTCTGCCACGTTTCCTTCGTGTACCTGCGTGTCCTTTGTGGTTGATGATTATCGGACACGAGCTCCTCCAGGGAGAGCGATCCTCAGGCGTAACCTGCTAAAATAAAGCTTCCGATATGGCCGAAATCCAGCGCAGAAAAACCTTTACCGCCTCGATTGGCGGCGTCCGCGTGGGCAGCAATGCACCGGTAATGGTGCAGTCCATGACCAATACCGACACGGCGGATATTCCCGGCACCGTCAAGCAGGTAGCCGCCCTGGCGCGCGCCGGCAGCGAAGTCGTCCGCGTTACGGTCAACAATGACGATGCCGCCAAGGCCATCCCCCACATCGTCGAGGGACTGGAGAAGCAGGGCTTGCGCACGCCGATCATCGGCGACTTCCATTACAACGGACACCTCCTGTTGACCAAGTATCCCGGCTGTGCCGAGGGACTGGCCAAATACCGCATTAATCCCGGCAATGCCAGCATCGGACGCAAGAACGACGACAACTTCCGCACCATGATCGAGGTTGCCGTGAAGCACCAGAAGCCGGTGCGCATCGGCGTGAACTGGGGATCGCTGGACCAGTCGCTGCTGACCAAGATGATGGACGAGAACTCCCGCCTGCCGGAACCGAAAGAAGCCCGCGAAGTCACCATGGAAGCGATTGTGGTAAGCGCGCTCAGTTCGGCTAAACTGGCCGAGCAGCATGGGCTGCGCCCAGACCAGATCATCCTCAGCGCGAAAGTCAGCGGCGTGCAGGATCTGATTGATGTGTATCGCATGCTAGCCTCGCGCTGCCAGTACCCGCTGCATCTGGGTCTGACCGAAGCGGGCATGGGAGCCAAGGGCATTGTGGCGTCAAGCGCGGCCATGGCCGTGCTTCTGCAGGAAGGCATTGGCGACACGATTCGTGTTTCACTCACCCCCGCTCCCGGAGGCGACCGCACCGAAGAAGTTCGCGTGGCGCAACAGATCCTGCAGTCGCTCGGCATTCGCAGCTTTACCCCGCAAGTTACCGCCTGCCCCGGTTGCGGACGCACCACCAGCACCTTCTTCCAGGAAATGGCTGAGCAGATCCAGACTTACCTGCGCGAGCAGATGCCGGTCTGGAAGGGACGCTACACGGGAGTCGAAGAGATGAAAGTCGCAGTCATGGGCTGCGTGGTCAATGGCCCCGGCGAATCGAAACACGCAAGCCTGGGGATTTCTCTGCCAGGGACGTTCGAAGAACCGAAGGCCCCGGTTTATGTGGATGGACGCCTGTTCACCACGCTGAAAGGTGACAAGATCGTCGCCGAGTTCATCAAGATTCTCGACGACTACGTCGATTCCCATTATGCGGCCAGGGAAAAAGAAGCCGTCGTCTAAACTCTTGCTAATTAAATGAAGAGACTGCCTCGTCCTGGTTCTGAAAAACCTCGAACAAGTTCAGTAATCCGATCATTTTCAAGGTCTGCACCGTAAACTTGGACGGGTTCAGCAGTTTGACTGCCCCACCCCGCTGTTTCGCAGCCGTCATATAGCGGACTAAGAGGCCGATTCCACTGGAGTCGATCATAGGGACTTCGGCGAGCTCCAGAAGAAACCGGTTGGCGCCGTTGTCCATCAGTTCGTCCAGGTTCTCACGAAGGCGGTCCACGGTAGCGCCCAGCGAGATCTTGCCACTGAGCTTAATCAGCTTTACTTCTCCCAGACTCCGAATCTCGATTTCCACGTTTTGCCCACCTGACGTACCGCGATCCCGTTCCACGAGATCGGGTTGACTCTCACCCAAGCGTCTGCTAAAGTGCCTGCTCAAATTAGAAGAAGCCTGGCGTTTTTGCAAGCTGGAAGTTTTCCCCCCGCCTGGCGTTGTTCCGCGCCACGTGTATGACGCCACAACAGCTAGACATCAATATCGCTGGCTTTGCCTCGCGACTGCTGGAATTGCGCGAGACTACGGACCGTGCCCGGATCACGGCTCAGACCATCGTCGAGCGGTTTCCGGGCGCCACCGCTACCGTCTATCTCCTTCGGCAGGATGATGAAGAGGTCCAGTTCTGGTCCGCCCGCGCCACGGCAGGAGACGATGCTGAGCCGGACCCCGTGATCCCAGCGGAAGCTGGAACCCTGGGAGCGTTGTTCCGCGACCAGCAAATGGTTCTCTTCGAGGGCAGAGATCTGGTCCGTGAAGATTACGCCCATCTCAATGTTCGGCGCACGCTGCAATATCTTGCCTGTGTCCCCCTGTTCCACAAAGAAGCGCTCATCGGTTCGATCGAGATCCTCAGCTTCGATGCCAGTTTGGATCGGACATCGCTGGAGGCTCTGGAACCTCTGACCGAGATCATCGCCCAGGGTTTGGTTTCGTCCCAAGTATACGAAGCAGAACGTGACAACTCCCTGACGTCGATCACGCGGCTCACCCAGTTCTACGACATCGAGAAAGCATTCAGCTCCACTCTCGAAATGGATGAGTTGCTTCCGATTATCGGCAACAAGATCCGGGAAAGTTTGGAATGCCACGCGGTGAACCTCTGGCTGGTTCAAGGCGATGGCAGCATTTCGCTCATGTATCAAGCCGGGGTTGACCCGACGACGAAGCAGGGCATGGTTCAGAAAGAAGGCGAAGGGGTTGCGGGCGACGTCTCGGAAAACGGCGAACCGGTCTTGATCGCGGAACCGGAAGACGAGCGGCTGATTCACCGGAACCAAGGCCGGGAAGAGGGGAAGGTCGAGTCCCTCATGGTCGCAGCCTTAATCGACAAGGGTTCCCTGGTGGGAGTGGTCGAAGCCATTAATCCGGTCGACGATAAGCCCTTTGATGATGACGATTTGTTCGTGCTCAGCAGCCTGAATGAGACAGCGACCCTCGCGCTCCACAATGCCAGCCTTCTGATCGCCGAGCGCAAGGTGGAGATTCTGGAAACGCTGGTAAGAGTCAGCCACGAAATCACATCGACGTTGAACCTGGAGCGCGTGCTGCAGACCATCGTCAACGCGCCCCAAGCCGTAATTCCGTACGAACGTGCAGCCATTGCCCTCGAGCAGGGCGGGAGATACAAACTCTGTGCCGTCACCGGAATTACGCAAATTGATGCGGACGCTCCTGACATTGCTCCGCTTAACGCCATCCTGCGCTGGTCGCTGATGTCGGAGGAGATTGTGTACGTCCGGCAGCACGGCGAAGAGATCGACGCCGAGCGGGAAGAGACACGTGCCAAGTTCCGCAGTTACTTCGAGACGTCGGGAATGAGGGCGTTTTACGCGATTCCGCTGACGGACGACACCGGGCGGGTCGGCATCTTGAGTCTGGAAAGCGCGGACCCGGATTTTCTTTCACCCGCTCATGTGGAGATCCTGCAGGTCCTCGCCGGGCAGGCAACCGTCGCTTTGCGCAACGCGCAGATGTACAAAGAGGTCCCGTTCATCTCGGTCCTGGAACCGGTGCTCGCTAGAAAACGCAAGTTCATGGCCATGGAAAAGCGGCGGCGAACCCTGACGGTTGCTGCGGCCGGAGCGCTATTGATCTTTCTGGCGGTATTTCCATTGCCATTGCGTGTGGACGGGGACGCGGTCGTGGCTCCGCTGCACTCGGCACAGATAGAGCCCGAGGTTGAGGGGGTAGTCAGCAAGGTGTACGTTCGCGAAGGCGACCGTGTGACCCGCGGCCAGGTTATCGCGGAACTCGCGGATTGGGAGGCGCGCTCGACGCTTGCCCAGGCTCAGGCTAGGTATCAGACCGCACTGTTGCAGATGAACCGTTCGCTGGCGACCAATGATGGCAGCGAAGCCGGCGCGCAGCGGGTCCAGGCTGAGTTCTGGAAGTCGGAGGTCGCCAGAGACCAGGAACTGCTGGACAAAACACGACTGCGGTCACCGATTGACGGTTTGATGGCGACGCCCCATGTAGAAAACATGGTGGGAAGACGCTTGCAGTACGGAGACAGCTTCGCCGAAGTCGTCGACACCTCGCGGGCGGTCGTAGACGTGGCCGTCGAGGATACCGATTCCGCACTGTTACGGTCCGGGGCGCAGGCTTCCATCAAGCTCAACAGTTTCCCAATGCGAGTTTTTCGCGGCGACGTGATCGTGGTCAGCCCCAAGGGAGTCCTGCAGGGCGATTCACGGGTATTTTTCGCGCGGGTCGCGGTTTCGAACGCCGACGGAGCCATTCGCGCCGGGATGGAAGGACGAGGAAAAGTGCGCGTAGCATGGTATCCGGCCGGCTATGTCCTGTTTCGCAAACCGCTTTTGTGGATCTATTCAAGAGCATGGTCCTGGTTTGGAGTGTGACGCTTGGAGTTTGAGGAAATGCAAAATAGAAAATCGAACGGGCTCGCTCTGATCCTGCTGGGCATGGCTCTGCTGCCCTGGGTGGGTTGCTCCCAGAAGAGCGCGGAAGTCATAGCCGCTCCTTCTCCAGCGCCTTCGGGAGGTTCGGCGCCTGGTCCGGGGGCGAGCGTTCCGGCGAGCGGCCCAGCTAGTGACGGCGGGTTTGCGGTTTCAGGTCCGTTGATTGTGGAGCAACAGCTTGACGTGCTTGCGCAGCGCGAAGGCGTGGTCGCCGAACTGCGGGCGGACGCGGGGGCCCACGTTCACGCCGGAGACATGTTGGCGCAACTGGATGACCGGCAATTGGCGGCGGACCTGGAGGCGGCGCGCGCCAAGACCCACAGCACTGAAGCTGACTTGAAGGTCTGGCAATCCGAAGCCAGAGTCTTGCAGTCCGACTACGAACGGGCCGAAAAGATGTGGGAGGCGCAGCTAATCACGCGCGAGCAACTGGATCATGCGAAATTCAAGGCGGAAGCCGATGCTTACGACGTGCAGCGTGTAGAACAGCTGCTGGTCAACGCCCAGCAGACGCAACGTTCCCTGGAACTGGAACTGGACAAAACCAAGATCCGCGCACCTTTTTCGGGCGTGGTGGCCCGCCGCTACGTGCGCCAGGGACAGCAGGTTGCCAAGGGAGACCGATTGTTCTGGGTCACGGCCGAGGGCCCTCTGGGCATGCGGTTCACCTTGCCGGAGAAGTTCATCGGGCGAATCAGAAATGGTCAGGAACTGTCGTTGATGACTCCGGATCTACCCGACCAAAAATACAAGGTCAGGGTTGTGCAAGTGAGTTCAGTCGTCGATCCCGCCAGCAGCACGATTGAAGTCAAGGTGGAACTCGAGGGAAAACCGGGCTCGCTCCGGCCCGGTATGGACGCGAGCGTGAGTCTCGATACCCTGCGATGAACATTACCCAAGCTCTGAATGTTGCGCTGCCGGAGTTGCCCGCGAGAGTCGTCAGCCAGCGTTACCCGCGGCTTCATCCGGAAACGGTATTCAAAGAGCACATCGAGGAAGGCCAGCCGGTGATTCGGGCGTTCGCCCCGGGAGCGGGCGCGATGTTCACCTTTCCGCCCGAAAGCTGGAAGCTGATTCAATTGTTCGATGGACAGCGATCCTACGCAGATGTAGCCGAACTGTACTCGCAGGAAACGGGGATCGAGTACTCGGAAGATACGGTACGAGATTTCGCCGCGGAAATAGACGACCTGAATTTCTGGTACAAGACGCCGCAAGAGAAGAACGTGAAGCTAATGCAGAAAACCGCTGACCAAAGGCGGCGACTGCAGACGAAAAAGAACAGGTGGGGCGACTTGTCGATGATTACATTCCCGGCGGTTAACCCGGACCGGTTCCTGACCTGGCTCCACGGCAAGATCGGGTTCGCTTACAAGCCGTGGTTCGTCGTGCTCACGCTGCTGGCCTTTGTTTTCACCGCCGGAGTTTTCATCACGCATTGGAGCGAGGTCGGCCGGGATACGTGGGAGTTCTACAACTTTGCCCACAAGAGCTGGTTCGACGTTGCCGTCTTCTGGATCATCGGGTCGGTGCTGCTCTGCATTCACGAAACCGGTCATGGACTTACCACAAAGCACTACGGCGCTCAGGTTCCGGCCATGGGGTTTCTTCTCATTTACCTGACTCCGGCGTTCTATACAGACACGACGCAAGGCGAGGTGCTCGGAGATCGCTTTCAGCGCTTGATGATCACGATTTCCGGGGTCTGGGCCGAACTCATGGTTTGCTCGTTGGCCACGCCGATCTGGTGGCTGACCCCTCCCGGCACCGCGATCCACGATTTTGCCTACACCGTTATCCTCCTCACCGGATTTGCGGTGGTACTGATCAACTGGAACCCGCTCATCAAACTCGACGGTTACTGGATTGTGACGGATCTTCTGGGAGTTACGGACCTGAAGGAATCTTCGACGCTCTATTTGTCGTCGTGGGTGAAGCGGAACATCTGGGGCCTTCCGGTCGAGGTGCCGAAGGTGCCCAAGCGCCGCCGTCCAGGATATGTGGTGTACGCAATCCTTTCGGGACTCTACAGCTATTCAATCCTGTACATCTTTGCCAGTTTCATCGGTAACATCGCGCGCAACTTCAGCGCGGACTGGGGCTTTCTTTTTGAATACGGGACGGCTTTCATGATCTTTCGGGGCCGGCTTCGTACCCTTTGGAGCTTTATGAAATTTGTTTACCTGGATAAGCGGGATCGCATTCGCGCCTGGTTTACACCGGCACGCAAGTTGGTCATTACTGCGGCCGCTGTTGTTTTTTCGCTGCTGCCGTTATGGCATGAGTCGACCACTGGGCGATTCGTCCTTGAACCGGCCAACTGGACGATCGTGCGAGCGCTCGTGCCCGGGATGGTGACCCGCGTGTACGCCGATGAAGGCCAGCCGGTTGCAGCGGGTGCGCCGCTGGTACAGCTTCGGAATATCACATTGGATTCGAAGCTGGCGCGCAGCCGAACGGAACTGGAGATTGCATCGGGGCGGGCGAAGTCAGCCATTCTGCACTACGCTGATTTCGGTTCAGCCGAACAGGAGCGCATCCAATTGGCCCAGCAGTCTCGCGACTACGGGTCTGAAGCCGCTCACTTGGAGATCAGCTCGCCGATCGCCGGGATCATCACAACGGCCCGAGTCGGTGACCAGGTAGGCCGGTACGTACCGGAAGGTACGGAACTGGCCGAGGTCGCAGACGTGAGCCGTCTGCGCGCGCGGATCTACGTCTCCGAGTTCGATATGTACAAGCTGAAAGAGGGTGCACCGGCGCGCCTGCAAGTTGATGGAATGATAGGACGCCACGACACACAGACGGCTGGGGTATCTCCCATTTCGTCGGAGATTTCCCCAGGATTGACCGATCTAAGCAGGTATAAGGGCCAGCGCGCGCCGAGGTTCTATGTCGTTGACCTGGTGGTGGATAACACCAGCGGCTCCTTGAAGCCTGGGATGGCAGGCACGGCCCGAGTTTACGGTCGTCGCCGGAGTTTTGCGCGACTTGCGCTCCAGCAGGTGGAAGATCTTGTCGGGCGCAAGATGTGGTAGCGACCAGGCACAAAAAAGGGCTGACCACTGGTCAGCCCTCTCTCGAACGAAAGTTGTCGAACTACTTCTTGGCGCCGAGCTTCGCGCCTGCCGCGACTCTCCGAACGCCCAGCTTCGCGCCTGCCGCGACTCTCCGAACGCCCAGCTTCGCGCCTGCCGTCATTCTCCGGACGCCGAGCTTCGCGCCCGCTGTCGCTCTCCTAGCACCCGCTTTTACAACTGCGGGAGTAGCGGAACCGGCTTCGGGTGAACTGGCTACGATGGCCTTCTTGGTGGTGTTCAGGGTGCTGATCAACGATTTCTTCTGGATGGTCATGGCGCGCTCCTCAATGTCTTGAATTTTGATTCCTTCTACTGCACGTTCTTAGCTAGAGCACGGGCCGTGCCAAACCCGGAGGCTTCCGAACGAAACTCTTAAACGCAAGAATCTAAAGTGCTTAGTGGTTACCTCCTGAAGTTTCTTAATCGCTGCCGACGGGTGAAAATTTTCTATTGGTTAATTATTAACCGTAGGTAGGTTAAATTTTGACCATTTCTCGCAGGCTGACGACTAGAGCTTCAGCTTCCGGCAGAGGTACTTCATGCGCTGGGGGTCGATGTGCAGCAGAGCGGCGGCAGCGGACTTTTTTCCGTCGGTCCGGCGGAGGGCAGCGTTGAGATAGGCGATCTGGATCTTTTCCATCTCGGCGTCGAAGTCGACTCCTGCTTCCGGGATCAGAATGGCCTCCTGACTGGCGGCGCTCGAAGAAAGAAGATGCTGCGGCAGGTGGTGGGCCACGATCGCGGGGCCATCGCTCATGATGACCATGCGCTGGATCACGTTTTCAAGCTCGCGCACGTTTCCTGGCCAGGGGTAGTTCTCAAGAATCTCCATGATCTCAGGCTGCAGCTGTTTGACTGGTTTCCGGTTGGCAGTGCAATACAGCCGGAGAAAGTGCTCGGCTAGCCGGGGAATATCCCCGCCTCGCTCGCGCAGGGGGGGAACCGCGATGGGGACAACGTTGATTCGATAATACAGGTCCTCGCGAAACCGGCCCTTTTTTACCTCGGCTTCCAGATCATCGTTGGTAGCGGTAATGAGGCGGAAATCAATTTTCTTGGCAGCTCTTCCCCCCAACCGCTGCACTGACCGCTCCTGCAGAGCGCGCAGCAGTTTGCTCTGCAAGCCAAGGTTGAGGGTCGTGATCTCATCCAGAAAAAGGGTGCCTGTGTGCGCCAGCTCGATCAAGCCCGGCTTGGCGCTGTCGGCGCCGGTGAAGGCTCCCTTTTCATATCCGAAAAGCTCCGATTCAATCAGGGTCTCCGGAAGTGCGGAGCAGTTCAGGCATACGTAAGGCTTGTCGTGGCGTTCCCCGCACTGGACGATCGCCTGGGCAACCAGCTCCTTTCCAACCCCACTCTCACCCCGGATCACGACGCTGGCGTTGCTGCCGGCGACGGCCTCGATCGCCCGGTACACCTTGTGCATGGCCTCGCTGCCGCCGATCATGCCGCAGAAGGCAGAGCGGTTTTCGACCTGATCCAGCAACCATCGGCCTTCGGACTGCAAGGCGCGATTCTCCATGGTTTGCAACAGCACGGTCCGCAGGTGCTCACCGTCCACCGGTTTGAGGAAGAAATGGTCCGCCCCGGCCTGACTGGCCTGAAGGGGAAGCTCGCTGCCAGTCGAAGCGGTGATCGCCACCATGATCAGGTCATCCCGCAGCCGGCGCATCTCCTGGAGCACCTCGATGCCGTCAGCGGGGCCATCCCCGATGCTTTCCAGATCCAGGACAATGCCATGGACGTCGGGGTCATCGATGAGCGTCTTGATCTGTAATTCTGTGCTGGCCAGGGTGGCGCGGAAGTTGGGTGCCAGCGCCCGGCGCATGTCCCGAAACATCTCCTCGTCCAGGGTCACGATGGTGACCGCGTAACGCTCGGCGAAGCTACGGTCGGCAGCAGCTTGCAAACCCATAAGAGGTCGGTGGCAGCGCCTGATTATACGATAGCGAGGCCGTTTGCAAGATGTACCTGGTCATATGGGAGCAGTGTGCAGGGCGGCCGTTGCAGCCGCACTGGAGAAAGCTGGAATCCAGGCAAAACTCGCCCAACTCCGCCGCGCACTCTACTTTCCTCGGGCAGGCGGTCGACCCAGGCGAGTTGCGGCGCTCGGGTTCCCGGTTAGCACGCCGGGAATCCAATGCGCGGCGTTGTCGTGATACAGCTTGCGAAGAACGGATTCCGGCAGATCAAGACCTTGTACCCGGTGTCCTTCGAAATCAAACGTGGCGCTGGTCGAAAAGTACCGCCAATCGAGTGCGTACTGATCTTCCCACTCTGCATCAACGTCTTTAGGGTTCGCTTTGGGCAGGAATTCCAGATCGGTTGCGTACAAGATGCGGTCCTGGTACTTGAGAATGAAAGCGCGCACTTTATCGCTGGGTTGAACCATCAGATGGGGAACGCGAGCCGCAGTGTCAACCGCAAAGTTCGGATAACGATCGAAGCGTTCCGCAATGTCATCAAGACTGTCCTCCATACTTCCCAGGTGTGCGCCAACTACGCGGAGCTTTGGATTCTGCTGAAGCAGATGATCACGCGCTTCGAGGATCTGTTTCTTTGACGGTACGTCGGGATGACGATACATATACCATTCGGGATGGTGCTGGTAGTAGGAGTAATCCACATCCGCGGGATTCGGAGGCTGCCAACAGCTGTCCGGTTCGGCGAGGTGGGCGATCAAAGTCTTGTTGTGGTCGGCGATATCCCGGTAGATCGGTTCCAGCGCAGGGTCGTCCGGTAGTACGTATTGCCCTTTGGAATTCTTGACTTCCATCCCCAGCGTTTTCCAGATCTTCACCGCTACTGCGCCCTGCGAGAAGTTTTCATTGAGCTGACGGATCGCGTCGTCCGTGAAATGTGGCTCATTGAATTTGTAGGGGCTAAATGACGTGCACAAATGTACGCGGCCCTCATTCGCGTGTACGATCGTCAGGATGTCATCCAGTGCCGGATGCAGATCCTTGAGATAGTCATCGTGATCATTCAAATATAGGATGTCCAGAATGTGAAGGTGAAGCCGGTTCAGCAAAGCCTGGAAGCTGGGGTCCTGGCGAAAGACGTGCGTATGGGTGTCAACCGGTTCGAGAGAGCTGAACGTCTTCAGTTCAGCCTCGGTAAACTGCCTTGCCGGCTGCGGAGTGGTACTTGCGTTTGAGGCTGGCCGAGAAACGTCAGCGTTTTGCCGCTTACAACTAATTGTGACCAGAATTGCCAATAATAGAACCGCCGCTTTTCGCATTGCATTTCCCCTTCTTTGCGCCCGCTAACAAATTCATTGACAAACGGAAACCATGTTAATACATTTGTGATCGATCGTGCACATATTTGATCGTCTTTGTCTGCCGGTGTATTGGCTCAGATTCCTGTCCAGCCGGACCGGCTCATTTCAAGAGGAATCCATGATCGCACTTAATCTTCGGCTTTCGCGGTTCCGTAAAGAATTCGTCGTACAAGTTCGTCCGACCCAGTTCGCCGCCCTCCTCGTCGTGCTCGTACTGGTTGGAAGCCACCTCGGGTCTTCCAGCCCAACTGGCGCCTCTCCCATAGTTGCCAACGTCGAAGGCTTGTCCGTAGTCGTTCAGCCTGGCGACGGCACCTACGAGATCCAAACAGGAAAGGGTGGACACAGCGTCATTCATGCGAGAGTGTCGGCCGAGATCGATCACAAATGGGTGAAATCCACCAACTATCCAAAACATCAGATCTCGCAATCGACTTTTGAGGACGCCTTGGGACGCGGGCAGAAACTGACCGTCATTTCTTCCGGACTCGCGAACCTCCCCGACCTCGCATATACGTTGCAGGTCTATGAGGGAAGACATTTCGGGGTCATCGAGTCGAGCGTACAGAATCACACTCGGGATTCTGTGACTGTCCAAAGTATTCGCAGCGTAGAAGCGGTTGGAGACCCAATCATCGATCTCGATGGCGCGCAGGCCGCCGACCGGGTCCTCTCGGACAGTTTCAGCGAAGACTGGCCGCCATTGCAGATTTACGATCTGGGAAAAGCTCCTCAGGGAATGCATCGGGCCGTAGGCAGCCAACTCATCTATAACCGGGAAAGCAAGGCAAGCTTCTTTGTCGGAGCTCTCACTTCCAACCGGTTTCTCACGATCATTCACTTGCAAACGCAATCTTCGTCGCCGCGGGGCATTGGCATCGCGTCCTACACCATCGATTCGACGGGAACTACGGAGATCCAGACAACCGATCCCGAATCGGATCTGCGAGAAGGACCTGCCGAGAACCTCATCGAATTAAGCGTTCCCCTTGCCGCAGGCGAATCCATGACCTCAGAACGCCTGATGTTTGCCGCCGGAGACAACTACCACTCGCAACTTGAGACCTACGGCGCCACGATTCGAGAGTTGCATCACAGTCGCATCAGCGCAGACAACATGCTGGGGTGGTGGAGTTGGACGGCCTATTACACCAAAATCACTGAGGGTACCGCGCTTACGAACGCTCAATGGCTGGCCGAGCACCTGAAGAAGCTGGGCTTCGATTATTTTCATTTCGACCTGGGGTACGGATACTCCCGCAGTGAATATGCGACGCCCAATGCCTCTCAATTCCCCAATGGCATGTGGGATCTGACTCACCGCATTGGCCGATTAGGACTCAAGGTAGGAGTTTGGACGGCTCCGTTTGAAGTGGGCGAGCGGGCCTGGATTTACGAGCACCATAAAGATTGGCTGCTGCATAACGCACGCGGCGAACCGATTTCCATCGGAGATGCCGAAGAGGTGAAGGGCGAACGCTTATTCGTTTTAGACGTCACTCATCCCGACGCCCAGGAATATCTGCGGCAGACCTACCGCACGCTGGTCCGGGAATGGGGTGCGCGCTACATCAAGCTCGACTTCATGGACAACACGGCCATCGAGGGTTATTACCATCGCCCGAACACAACTGCGCTGGAAGCGCAGCGCATAGGGCTCGAGGTTATTCGCAAGGCAGTTGGCGAAGATGTGCTCCTCGATAAAGATGGGAGCCCGATGTTAAACCCGGTTGGCCTGGTGGATGAAGGCCGTACATCGCAGGATACGGGTCATGCGTTTCTCCGGAGCAAGGAAGCCGGGCCGGGAATCGCGGCGCGTTACTACATGCATCGCAATTTTTTCATGGCTGACCCGGACGCGTTCACGGTCTCCCGGCAACTTCTGGAAGAGCGAACGATTGAAGCTCCGCTTACTTTGAATGAGGCTCAGGTTTCCATCGTCCTGGCGGCCATATCCGGAGGAATGTACGAAATCGGCGATGACCTTCCGACCCTGGGGAGCGATCCGGAACGGCTGGCGTTGGTCACGAATCCTGATTTGCTCGTCATGGCGAAGCTTGGACGGGCTGCATTGCCTCTCGATCTCCTGACCTATGCGGAAAAGGATGAACAGCCGAGCGTTTTTCTGCTGCATCAGGATCAGCGCCAATCCATGTTGGCCGTCTTTAATTGGACAGAGCAGCCCGCGTCCCATACATTCGCGTTTTCTGATCTGAATCTTTCCCCAGGGCGCGCGTATGAGTTCTACGATTCGCTCGCGAGCAACCGGCCCATAGCGACGGACCGCGAAACGATCCGGGTAGAGAATCAGCCCGCGCACTCCGTCAGGCTAATCAAGATTATCGACGGCTCAATTCCGGCAATCGAGCCTTCGATTACATTCCAAGTGCCGTTGCAGGCAAAGATTGGAGAAGAGATCAAGTTTTCCAGCGTCGCGGCACGCGATGGGGTTCCGGCACTCGCCTACCGGTGGGATTTCGGCGATGGAGTGGCCGCAGAGGGCGGCGTGCTGACTCACACCTATACCGCTGCCGGAAATTATGTCGTGCACTTCAGCGCTGAGGGCCTCGATGGTAAGTCGGTAGAGAAGACATTTCCCATCGCGGTGAGTGGGTACGTAACCCTTCCACTTCCTCAGCGTTACCATGAACCGAGCCAATAGCTGCGGATCTGGCGCAGATGGCGCGAATTCGCCGATATTATGCTCGTTTATAGATTATCGTGTTCGGGTTTGATCGATTGCGGGTCCAAGATGCACACTTTTGCGATACAATCGGGGCTTGCGTGCCGGTGGAGATCAGCAGAAGATGGTAGTTGACAAAAGCTATAAAACGAAAGTATAAGTAATGGTTCGTAATCTTACACTGAAACCTCGCAGTCTCAGCGCCCGGACTTTTGACTGGCCCATTCGGGCTTGCGAAAATTCGGGCTTAACGTTCAGGAGCCTCGCCATGTTCAGCCGTTTCCCTCGCCTGCAAGTTCTCTCAGCACTCCTTGTTCTTATGACCCTTATCGCGGTTACGCCGCTATGGGCGCAAAAAGATGCCGGAGCTATTGTTGGCCTGGTGCGCGATTCGAGCGGCGCGGTCGTCACCGGGGCGAAAGTCACCGTGACCGACGTCGAGCATGGCATTCAGTTGACTTTCACCACCAATGAGGCTGGGGAGTACGTCGCCAGTCCGCTCCGGATCGGTCGCTACACGGTCACCGTCGAGAAGCAGGGATTCAAGAAGGAGGTGGCTGGCCCGGTGCAAGTGAACATCCAGGATCGCGTCGGCGTGGATTTGAAGCTTCAGGCGGGCGCGGCCACGGAAGTGATTACGGTGACCAGCCAAACTGCACAGCTTGAGACCGAGACCTCCGATCTTGGCCAGGTGGTAGACAGCAAGCGCATGAACGCACTTCCTCTGAACGGGCGCAACTACGCACAACTTGCCCTGCTCGGCGTCGGCATCGCTGCCTCCGAGCCCGGATCGCGCGTCGAAACCACTTATGGCTTCAGCGCCAACGGCGCCCGCGCTTTACAAAACAACTTTCTGCTCGACGGCATCGACAACAACGCGAATCTGGGCGACGTCCTCAACGGCGCCGCTTATGTGGTCCAGCCTGCCGTGGACGCTATCTCCGAGTTCAAGGTCGAGACCAACGCCTACAGCGCCGAGTTCGGCCGTGGCAACGGCGCCATCATGAACGCCGTCATCAAATCCGGCACCAACCAACTCCATGGCGACGTGTGGGAATTCCTGCGCAACGAGAAATTTGACGCTACCAACGCCTTCGACCAATTCGGTCAGCAGCCCTACAAGCAGAACCAGTTCGGCTTTACGCTGGGCGGCCCCATCGTCAAGAACAAGATGTTTCTATTCGGCGACTATGAAGGCCTGCGCATTCGCCAGGGACTGCCGCAACTGTCTGCGGTCCCCACGCAAGATGAGATTGGTGGAGATTTCTCCGCGTTTCTTAACACCAGCATGCCAGCCCCCGCCGTCGATGCGAATGGCAATCCTACCAGTCAGGTCGCGCTCGATTGCAACGGCAACCCAACCTATCAGGGCGAAATCTTCAATTCGCAGATGGCAGGATACAACCCAAACAATCCCAACGGGTACTGCGGCGTGCCGATCGGCGGTTATTTGCCCAGCACGGTCACGCCGGCCAACAAATTCAATGGCACCAACGGCACCATCGATCCACTCGGCGCGGAATTGGCTGGGCTGTTTCCCACCTCCAACACTACTGAGGGGGGCGGCAACAATTTTCTCAGCGATCCCAAGAAAACTGAAACGGAGAACAAGTTCGACGTTCGCTACGACTACACCATCAGCGCCAAAGATAATTTTTTTACCCGCTTCAGTTACGGCAACGACAGTACTTTCCTTCCCTCACCCTTCAGCAACGTGCTCGACGGCGGCAGCTTTCAGGATGGCTACAGCCAAAACCTTGCCGAGGGCCTGGCGGCCAGCGAGGTCCACTCTTTCAGCAACAACCTGATCAACGAAGTCCGCTTCGGCTTCAATCACCTCACTTCCCACCGTTACAACCTGAACTACAGCGTCAACGTCGCGCAGGGACTCAACCCCCCATTCCCGGGAGTTCCTTTCGGACCGAACCTGGGTGGCCTGCCTTCGATCAGCTTCAGCGATGGAACCACGGGCATTGGCAGCTCGGAGTACCAGCCCGCTCTTGAACACCAGCACAGCTACGTTTTTAACGAGAATCTGAGCTGGGTTCGCGGACGCCATGCCATGAAGTTCGGCACCGAACTTCGCTTCGAACAGTTCACGATACTAGAGCCGGCTGCGGCTCGTGGCTATATGTCGTTCGGCAACGACTTCACCGACAACCCCGCATCGCCCGGTTCCGGCGGGGAGGCTATCGCCACTTTCCTGCTCGGCGTTCCCGACGGCGGGGGGATTAACGGCCTGAACAACATCATCTACAACCGGCAGATTTACGCGGCCTACGCTCTCGACGACTTCAAGGTAACTCCACGACTCACCCTGAACCTGGGTCTCCGCTATGAATTCTTCAGCACCATCAAGGAGGCGGACAACCTGGCAGCCACGTTCGATTTCAACTCGCTCTCGCTGATCGTTCCCAGCGGGATCAACACGCAACTGACGCCCACCCTCGCCTCGGTGCTCGCCATTCAGCGCAACGGTACACCCGGACTCATCAATCCCGACAAAAACAATTTCGCGCCTCGCATCGGCCTTTCCTACCAATTGTCCGACAAACTGGTCCTCCGCAGCGGCTATGGTGTGTTCTACGGCGGGCAGGAAAACGGCCCATTCTCCAACCCCAGCCCCGGTTTCAATCCTCCATTCTCCGCCTCGCAGGCGTGGAACCCGCCCTGCACCGCCGCAGTTGCAAATACGAATCCGAGTTTCCCCGTAAATCCAAGTCTGCCCATCGATTGCTCGCTCTCACCCGCGAACTCCCCCGGATTGCCATTGAACGTCCTATCGCAGGGTTTTCCCGCTAACTCGTTGAGCGACCCGAACACGCCGAGCCTGTACTCCATTGACCCACACCTGATTACACCCTACACGCAACAGTGGCATCTGGGCCTGCAATACCAATTGCCGGCCGACACCGTTCTCGAAGTTTCCTATGCCGGCTCTCGGGGATTGAAACTCTACGCTTTCTTCAACGGCAACCAGGCTGTTCCCAGCGCGGTGGCAAGCGATCCCACCGCTCCGCGGCGCCCTGCCCATGAAGTAACGCCCGGAGACACCACCGGTTCTTGTTCGTTGGACGCGTACTACAACAACCCATCGGCTTACGACTGCAATGGCGCGCTCGATACCGGCATCGCCACCTTCCGCTCGAATACGTATTCGAATTACAACTCGCTGCAGGTTCGCCTGGAGAAGCGCTACTCTCATGGACTGCAGTACGAAGTGGCATACACCTTCGCGCACGCCCTCGACAACGCCTCCAGCGCCAGCCTGGGATCGGTGAACAATGGAGACTTCCAGGACCAGCGTTACCCCAACCAGAACTACGGCAATGCCGACTTCGACGTCCGTCACCGCTTAGTTTTCAGCTATGTCTACGACTTGCCCTTCGGTCGCGGAAAAATGTTTGCTAAAGATGCTTCCGGCGTCGTAAACCAAATCCTTGGCAACTGGCAAATGAGTGGCGTCTTTTCCGCCGCCACCGGCAATTACTACACTGCCACTGACGTGGTTTCGGTATCGAATTCCGATTGCGGCGGCTATGTCGGCTACTATTGCTCACGCCCCGCTATAATTGGCAATCCCAACGGCAGGCCGTGCGTCGCGGGAACGCTATTCAACACCTGTGCCTTTTCCGACAACCTTATGACTCCCGGAATTATCCCCCAGGGATCGTTCGGCAGCCCCTCACGCAACATCATCACGGGCCCCGGATACACCGAGTGGGACACCTCGCTGGTCAAACAGTTTCCGATTTCCGAGCAAAAGCATTTCGAATTTCGCGCGGAATTCTTCAACGTGCTCAACCATGTGAACTATCTGTTTGGAAATTTTGGCGCGATCAGCGCCGAACCAACGCCCCTGGAACTTAATTTGGCTAGCCCTTCGAGCGGCTTCGGCTTCCCGCTGGCGTCGCGGGCGCCGCGACAGATTCAGTTCGCGCTGAAGTTTTATTTCTGATGGCCGGCCGCGATTGGCCGGTTTTCAGTGATCGTCGAGGCTCCTCGCTTCAACGGGAACAGTTCGTCCCCCCGGCGCGGGTCTGCACCTGCGCCGGCAATCCGAAACAACGTCTTGTGAGATGTCAGTTCTTCCATCCCTCCCAGCGCTTTCCTGTTTAACCGCCTTCAATTCATAGCCACGGCAGTCATGCGGCGGCATTCCGGATCGATTCACCGAATATTCAACAAACTGTCATCAATTATTAACAAACGGCAGGCTAGGCTGACACTTCGCCAATCATGGACTACGCGCTGAAAATGTTCCCCTCAGGACTGTGTCTGCTATCTAGAACGTTTATTTCTCAGGAGATCAAAACAATGAAACGAATCATGGCTGTGGTGTTTTCGATGGTGCTAGCGGGGAGCGTGATGGTGGCGCAGGCCCAGCAGGGCACGGCCACCGCAACGACGGCGAAGAGCGCCCCGAAAAAAAAGGTCGCCAAGCCAACGGGACCTGCTATTTCGGAGCAACTCAGTGAGATGAAGCAAGCCATCGATGCTCAGCAGCAGCAGATCAAGCAGTTGAGCGATCTGGTTCAAAGCCGCGATCAGAAGATTCAGCAACTGGAACAGCGGCTGGATCAGAACCAAGCGGTCGCCAAGCAGGCGCAGACCAATGCCGATGCCGCGGCGGCTCAAACGGCGGAGCAAGGGCAAACGGTTACGGCGCTCAAGAGTGACGTCACGGATCTGAAGACAAGCGCCACGAACGCCGCGCTGACTCTGCAGGAAACCCAGAAAAACGTCAAGGATGCGATGGAGAGCCCGTTGGCCATCCACTTCAAGGGAATCACGATCACTCCCGGCGGATTCCTGGCGGCAGAATCGGTCTACCGCAATCGCGCCCTGGGAGCGGATATCAATACTCCGTTCAACGGCTTGAATATGCCCGGCAGCGGCCAAAACGCGATTTCCGAATTTTTTGGTTCCGGTCGCCAGTCGCGAATCTCAATGCTCGCCGAGGGCAAGTTCGGTACCACCAAGCTCACCGGCTACGTGGAGACAGACTTTCTTTCGGCTGGCGTAACTTCCAACAACAACCAGAGCAACAGCTACACGCTGCGGCAAAGGCAGGCTTGGGGCCAGGCTGCCATGAGCAATGGCTGGAGCTTTACTGGCGGTCAAATGTGGAGCCTGGTGACGGAGACCAAGAAGGGCGTCGATAACCGTAGCGAAGCTCTGCCCATGACCATCGATCCGCAGTACACGGTCGGTTTCAGTTGGGCGCGCCAGTGGGGTTTCCGCGTGGCCAAGAACTTCAACAATCGCTTCTGGCTGGCCGCATCGTTGGAGAATCCTCAAACTACCTTCGCGGCCCGCAACAACGCCTCGAACTTTGCTCTTGGCGGTCCCGGCAATGGCGGCGGACTGTACAACGCAACTGCCCTCACTTATTCGTTTAACGCAACGCCGGACTTCATCGTCAAAGCGGCCGCTGAACCTGGTTTCGGCCACTACGAAATCTTCGGCATCGTGAGCCGCTTCCGCGACCGCGTCTATCCCTGCGAGGAGCCGCCCACCGGTTCGACCCTTTGCACGGGAGGCACCGCAGTCACAGGAGCCTATAACTCTTCGAAGAATGGCGCCGGATTGGGAGGAAACGCCCGCATCACCTTGTTCAAACAACTGGATTTCGGCGTTCATGCCCTGGCCGGGAACGGTGTGGGCAGATACGGCACGGGAGGCTTGCCGGATTCCACGGTGAACCCCGATGGCACGCTGGCGCTTCTGCGAAGCTATCAGGGCCTAGCCACGCTGGAATGGCACAAGCCCAGGTTTGATGTGTACCTCAACGGCGGCGAGGAGTACGTGGGACGGCGCTGGCAGACTGACTCCGTCTCTGGTCTGGCGGTGGGATATGGTTCCCCGCTCTTCCCCGACAGCGGTTGTTACACCGAGACCGCGCCCGGGTCGGGCACCGGCTTCGGGTTTGGATCGCTTCCGAGCAAGACCTGCCAACCTGACACCCAACGCCTGGTCGAGGGCACGTTCGGGTTCTGGCTGCGCTTGTACAACGGTCCCAAGGGAAAACTGCAGATCGGCCCGCAGTATTCCTACATAAGCCGAGATTCATGGACAGGCGCCGGCGCCACGGCGGGCACCTTCGTTGCGCCACACGGAATCGACAACATGTTCCTGACGTCTTTCCGCTACTACTTGCCGTAGCGTGGAGGGAACTTTACTCCCATGGTTTCTTCTTGTGCCTTGGGACCGAAGTATGGTTTCGAAATGTGGACTGGCTTGATCGCTCCAGTGTGGCACTCCCACATTGGAGCGATTGGCCGGAATCAGGGTAATTCCCGGGAAGGCCAGGCTCAACGTTTAAGGCCCTTGCGTTGTCCTACTTGGTGATGCCGGGCCAATCATCGGTGCGGAACGGTGATGCGGGCAGTCCCTCGGCATTGAAGAGATTGCACTCCGGGCTGTCGGCCCAGGCATAGCGGACGGCCACCGGAACAGCGACCTCGGGACTGGAAACGACGACAGAATCACCTTCGATGACCGCCGAGGCCCAATGAAATTTCCGGTCTGCGCCGGCGACGGCAAAGCCACGCAGAGCGCCGTCCTTGGCTTCGAGCCCGCTGCCGGCATTTGTGAACCTCACCCTGATCTTGCTTCCTTCCACCGCCATGGATTGGTATAACGGCCCGGAGTAGACGATCGGCTGCTTGTAGGTGGCACCGAGCGCCCACAAGGCAAGCCGCTGGCCGACCTCAGCCTTGCGGTGCGGGTGCAGATCGTTCGGATCACCTACATCGATCGTCACGGCCAGGCCGGTGCCCGGTAGCCGCTCTAAGGTGAGCAACTGGGCCTCGCGCAGCTCTGCCCATGCGGATTCGGCGGGCTCGCTGGGAATCGCGCCGTGGTTTGGAAGTTGCACAATCAGGAACTGCATCTGGTCCTGGTGCGAGGCAGTACGCCAACTCTCAATGAGAGCGGGCAGCAACCGGCGATATTGCCGGGCTTGCAGAGCGTTGCTCTCTCCCTGATACCAGATCACGCCGCGGAAGGGGAAGGGAAGAAGTGGGGTAATCATCCCCTGATACAAGCCGGAGGCCGGACGAGGTGGATAGCCCTCCGGCGACAAAATCTCGAGGTAGAAACCCGTCAGGGTCGCCGGTGTGAAGTCCTTGCTGACTCCCCAACCCTCCTGGCGCAGATCGCGAAACCAGATGGTGATCGGCGTCCAGTCAGCAGATGCATGAATCAGAGTTGCAGCATAGTCGTCTGCGTCGGTAATCGCCGGTTCTGAGGTGCGGAATCGGAACGATCCGTTGCCACGGGCCCAGAAGCGGATTCCGGAATAGGCGCTAAGGTCGACGGGAGAACCGTCGGGTTGGAATCTTGCGGTCAGCCGCGCGTCGTCGGAAGCGTCAAGGAGGCCGCTCACCTGAGCCGCGAATCCGCTGCCGCCGCGGCCGGGAGAAACCAGTTCGAAGGTGCTTTCCGGCGCCCAACGCAAGTCGTAGGACCAATATCCACCCAGCGCATTGCGCGCGCTGCCATCGTCAAAACTGCTGAAGGGGAGGTTCTTGTTTGCCGCGGACGAATCAGCGAGCAATTCAAAGTCATCGAATTCCAGATTGAAGTCGCTGCGTCCGGGGACAAAGGACTTGCCCTCGGAGTTGTTCCACAGTTCGAAAGCCGCTTTGACTTGCGGGTCGTGCTGGGCGGCTTCCGGGGCCATCCACTCTTCGATGGTGGTTCCGGGCCAGGCGCTTTCCACGATCCCAATCGGCACCTTTAACTTCCGGTGAAGATCGCGTGCAAAGTAGTAAGCAACGGCGGAGAAATCCTTGGCCGTATCGGGCGTGCACGGCTGCCATGCTGCGGGGAGAGTATCCAGTTGCGGATCGAGAGCAACCCTCTTTGGGACTGTGAAGAGGCGGATGTCCGGGTAATCGGCCTTGGGTAGTTCCTCCGCAGCGCCGGCCGAACCGCTCAGGGCAAAGGTCATGTTGGATTGCCCGGAGGCGACCCATACCTCGCCGATCATCACATCCTTGACTACGACGTTTCGCTTTCCGGCAATCTGCAGCGTGAAGGGTCCGCCTGCTGCCATCGGAGCCAATCGCAGACTCCAGTGGCCATGCGAATCCGCGGTTGCAGTACCCGAATTTCCCGCTAGCGTGCCCCGGATGGTTTCGCCGGGATCCGCGTTTCCCCAGAGGTGGATCTCACGGCCCTGTTGCATAACCATGTGATCGCTAATCAGACTGGGAAGTACGGGGTCTGCCCAAACCAAGCCAGACGAGGCGCAGCCCAATAGCAATAGAGCGAACAGCCAGCACACGAGATGGGACTTGCCCTTCATCAGCGGAGTGTGACTCACAAAATACTTGGGCTCAGGGCGCGAGCACGAAAGTGCCTTTCAATTCAATCTTGTCGGACGAACTCCCCACCAGAATGCCGAAACTGCCTGGATCAGCGCTCCAGTTCTTGCTGAGTGTGTCGTAGTACGAAAATGCCCGCCGATCAAGTGCTACGCGCACATGCCTGGACTCGCCGGGTTTCAACTCGATGCGTGCGAAGCCCTTCAACTCTTTCACGGGACGTGGAACGCGGGCGTGATTGTCGTTGACGTACACTTGCGTGACCTCCGCGCCTTCGTGGCGACCTGTATTTTCCAGATCGAACGAAACGATGACCGGATCCTTGAGATTTCCGGTGTCCGGAGACACTTTCAAGTTGCTATAAGCGAAGGTCGTGTAAGAAAGGCCGTAGCCGAAGGGGAAGAGCGGCTTCACGCCATCATGGTCGAAGTGCCGGTATCCCAAGAAGACGCCTTCCGAGTACTCCACTTGTTTCTCGCCGGGCTTGGGGTAGTAACTGTGGAACGTCGCATTGTCTTCCCACCGGCGCTCGAACGAGACGGGAAGCTTGCCGGACGGACTGTATTCTCCGAAGAGAATTTGCGCCAGCGCCGTGCCGCCTTCCTGCCCGGGGTACCAGGCCTCGATCACGCCGCGGATGCTGTCGATCCATTGCGTCATATCCACGCTCCCGCCAGACGTGATTACGACAATGGCGTTCTTGTTCACGCTGCTGATCTGCCGAATCAGATCGTCCTGACCCGCGGGCAGGCCGAAGGTGCGGTCAAAATCTTCACCTTCGCTGGAAGGGTCGAAGCCGACGCAGACGATGGCAACGTCCGCCTTGGCGGCGAGGGCCTTCGTTTCGCGGCCGATAAACTCCCGCGCGCTGGCGACTCCGAAACTGACGCTGGCGGAGCCAACGGCTTCAAAGTATTCCAGCCGGATCTTGTACGCATGTCCGCCTTCGAGATGCGCAGTGTAGGTATTGACCGTTTCCGAATGGCGCTGCCAGTCATTGATGGCTTGCTGATCGTCGATAAAGAGCTGAACCCCATCATCGGCTGAGGTGTAGAACTTGTAATCGTCGGAAGTCTTGGGAATAAAATAGCCGGTCCAACGCGCCGAAAAATGATCGACTGGCCCATCGGCAGAGTAGCTTCCTTCTCCCCAGTCGAATGCGACCAGGCGATCGGTGCGAACGAGCGCCGGGGAGCCTTCCAAAGCCTGGTTATTAAAGTATTCCCCCTTGAGACCCGGCTCGCCGCCCGGAGCGGTGACGAACTGCTCCCTTTGGAAAATCTCGAGGAGCGGCGGGGTGTCCGCTGCGTAGAGGACCTTAACGTCAGTGCCAAGGTAATTGCTGATGCCTTCCATGAAGCTCGCTGCGTTGAAGGGCGTGGTTTGAGAACTACCGCCGCCACCTGGGACTGCAGGGTAGGAATCAGGGCCGAGCACTGCGATGGTCTTTACTTTCGCTTTGTCGAGCGGCAGCAGGTTGCCTGAGTTCTTCAACAGGACCATGCTCTCCCGAGCTTCTTGCCGCACCAATTCGCGACCGGGTTGACTGTACGCCGGTATGGACACATCCTGCTGCGGGGAATCGAAGAATCCAAATTCGATCGCGGTACGCAGAATTCGTCTGACCTTTTCGTCAATGGTGGCGAGGGAGACTTTGCCTTCCTGCACCGCTGCTACCAGGGTCTGCGGGTTCATGAACCTGCCGGTCGGCATCTCCAGGTCAAGCCCTCCGTTGGCGGCGGCGACGCCGTCGTACGTAGCGTCCCAGTCGGACATCAGGATGCCGCGAAACCCCCATTCCTTCCTGAGGATCTGGTTGTTGAGGTAGTCGTTCTGGGTCATGTGGATTCCGTTGACCGGGTTGTAGGAATCCATGATCGCGCCGATTTTGCCTTCCTTGACCGAAGCTTCGAATGCAGGCAGGTAGATCTCGCGCAGCGTCCTCTCATCGATATTGGAACTGATGTTGTGGCGGTCGTATTCCTGGTTGTTACCCATGAAATGTTTGGCAGTGGCAATGACGCGGCGGCTTTGGATGCCCCGGATGAGCGGCACTGCTATGCGCGACGCGAGGAACGGGTCTTCCCCGAGATACTCGAAGTTGCGGCCGCACATGGGCGCGCGATAGATGTTCATGCCGGGAGCAAGGATGAAATGAACGCCGCGCGCACGGGCATCGTCACCCATCATTGTGCCGACCCGCCGGGCGAGGTCGGTGTCCCAGGAAGCCGCCAGCGCAATGCCGGCTGCGTACGCAGTGGTTGGGCCGTAGTCGTGCACACCGAGCGGGCCATCGGACATCTTTAATTCCGGGATGCCGAGACGAGGAACCGGGCGGATGAAAAAATTATTGATGCCGCCGATGTAGGTAATTTTCTCTTCGAGCGTCATGCGGCTGAGGATGGAATCGACCCGCTTGTCGACTTCGGCCGCTGCGCCTGACGCTTGCGCTGCGGCAATCCGGACCAAGCTAACCAGCAGGATGGCGAATACAACTCTACGAATCGGTATGAGTTTCATAGCTAGGATTGGAGTTCTTTCCCTTCGTTATTTCTCTTCCAGGATCACAAGATCCCACGGTTTGAGGGTGACCGTTTGGGAAGGCGCCACGGTCGCTTGTGTCAGCAGATCCTTACCCAATTTGTAAGGATACTTGAAGGTCTGCGAGTCGCTCGAATAGTTCAGGTAGTAGTGGATCGTCTTGCCATTGCGGTTGGTGCCATGCTTCACGCGTACGGTGGCAGGGATTTCCTGGTCCGGGCCGGTGAGTCCGGCCATCTGGAGCACGTTGAGCAATACTTTCGTTTGCAGGATGTCAGAAAGCACTGTTCCTTCGTACGTCAGAGTGCCGGTGCCGAAGTGGTTCTGGGTGATCGCCGGGTACTTGCCGAAGAATGGATGATCATAGTAGGCCAGCGGCTGCGCACCCTCTGGGATCAGCATCTCTGCCCATGTGGAAACTTTGTTGTCGGCGCCGGCTTTGAATGGATCACCCTTAAGAGGAAGTAGATTGGCGAGATTAGAGAATTCCTGGTAGCGGAATCCGGCTGCTTTGCGAAGCGGTCCCGGCGCCATGGTCCAGCGGACGGTGTCGTACTCGTTGGTAAATCCGCTTTTGAAAGTCATGACCAGATGGCCGCCGCCGTGAACGTAGTCCGCCAGCCGGTTCAGCACCTCGTCGCTGGCCACATAGAGCGGGGGAACGACGATGACCTTGTAATCGGAGAGGTTGGTGCTCTCCGGAAAAATGAAGTCCACCGCAACATTCTGGCGATACAAAGTTTCGTACATCTGTTGCATGATGGTGCGGTAGTTGACCTTGTCGCTGAACTTCATGAACCCGATGCCGTAATCCGAGTCGCTACTGTAGAGGATGGCGACCTTGCTGCTTCGCTTGAGGTCTACGATTTCAGGTCCAATGCGTTGTAACTCGTGCGCGATGCGGCTTACTTCGGCGTAGGCGCGATTCGGTTCCAGATCGTGCCCCAGGACTCCTTTCCAGTAGGTCTCCTGCCCGTAGTGGATGGAGTGCCAATGCCAGTACTCGACCATGTTCGCACCCGAGGAAAGGTGGGTATAGACGTCGAGGCGGAGTTGGCCATCGTACGGCGGAAATTGCTCCTTGGAGTCCCAGCCTATGGTCTGGGCGTTGGTTTCGGTGACCAGGTAATTCGTTCCCTTTAGCGAACGGGTGTAGTCGCCCGCATGGCTGGAGTCCAGCCCATCGAACTGGTCCTGGGTGCCGTGGTAGGGATTGACGGCCATGATGTCCATGCTGCGGGCGATGTCATGCTCATTGATTTCAGAGCGCGGCGGCCCGGCGAGATCGTGGGTGATGAACTGGTCCGGCCGTTTGTACTCATTGACTATGCGGGACTGCCAAGCCAGGAAATCGGTGGTCATCCATTGCTGATAGCGCTGCCATTCCAGCTTCCATCCCGGATTGATGATGCCCGCCTCAGGAGGAATCTCACTCCAGTCGTTGAGCCGCTGGCCCCAGTAGTTCAATCCCCAGACCTTGTTCAGTTCGTCCACGGTCTGGAATTTCTTCTGGAGGTAGGTAACGAACCCAGCCTGAACGTCGGGATTGGCTGCTTCGCCGGACGAAGTTTCATTGTCGATCTGCCAACCGATGACCGTCGGGTTGTCTTTGTAGTGCTCGAGCAGCTTGCGAATCACACGCTCACAGTACGTCCGGTAAACAGGGTTCATCAGGTCGGTGTTCTGCCGGAGGCCGAAGGTAATCGTTTGTCCGCCGAAGCGAGTGATGAAAATCTCCGGATGCTCCTTGTACATCCACGCCGGAACGGAGTAAGTGGGGGTTCCGAGAATGACCTTGATTCCCGCTTTCTGCATGCGGTCGATGACCCGATCCATCCAGGCATATTCGAAACGGCCATCCTGCGGCTCCCACAAGCCCCAACTTGACTCGCCCATGCGCACCACGCTAATGCCCGCTTGCTGCATGAGTTGGACATCCTGGTCGAGGCGCTCGTAGGGCATGTACTCGTTGTAGTACGCAGCCCCGTACAGCACCGTCTCCATTTTGTCCGGAGCGAATGCGGGCTTGCTTTGGGCGCGGGACGCAATGGCATCGAATAAAAGGAAGGCAAGAATCGCGGCGAGAAAGGCGGATGTATATCTCTTCATGGAAGTCTCATACGCTATGTGGTTAGGATTCTCTGCGGGCAATTTGAATCAGCTTCGGCAGCACGTCTCCGTAGTCGTTTGACTGTCCGGACTTTCCGAAACCAAAGTAGACCCGGCGGAATAGTGAGTAGAGTTCCTCATAAATATCTTGCGCCCCGGCTTGGGGAGTGAAAGTGCGGTGCGACGGGCAAACCCGCTCCTGTGCCTCTTCGATGGTGCGGAACGTACCCGCTGCCAGGAAGGCGAAAATGGCCGACCCGAGGCCAGTCACTTTGCTGCTGGGTACAAGCACCGGCCTCCCCAACACGTTGGCATAGACCTGGTTGAGGACGGGATTATTCTGTGGGATGCCGCCGCCGTTGATGACACGCAACGTAGACGCGCCGTATTCGCTCATGCGGTCCAGAATCACCCGGGTATGAAATGCCGTGCCCTCGATAGCGGCAAAGAGTTCATCCTGCGCGGTGTGCTGCAGGTTCCAGCCGATGGTGATGCCCCTCAGGTTCGGATTCACCAGCACGGTGCGATCGCCATTGTCCCAGGTCATGCGCAGTAATCCAGTTTGACCGGCACGGTAAGTCTCCAGACCTTTGCTGAGTTCCGCCGCTGTGGTATTCGCCCGCCGCGCGATGGCGCTAAAAATATCGCCCGTGGCCGAGAGACCCGCTTCGACGCCGGTGTACTGCGGATGAACGCTACCCTGGACCACTCCGCAAACACCGGGGATCAACTCCGCGTGTTTCACATAGGCGATGATGCAGGTGGAGGTGCCAACGACGTTCACCACGTCGCCTTCTTTCGCTCCAGCGCCGATCGCATCCCAATGCGCGTCGAACGCGCCGACCGGGATAGGGATGCCCGCCCGCAATCCCAGCTTTTCCGCCCAGAACGGGGAGAGATGACCGGCAAGTTGATCGGAAGTTGCGTAGGTGCCATCTAACTTGGTCCGAACGTCCGATAGTAGCGGGTCAACCTTGACGAGAAAGCTCTCCGGCGGCAGGCCGCCCAGAGCTCGATTCCACATCCACTTGTGGCCCATCGCACAAACGCTGCGTTTGACTTTTGCTGGATTCGTAATACCGCACAGGGTGGCCGCGACCATGTCGCAATGCTCGAAGGCGGTGACGAACTTTTCGCGTTGGTCAGGATTGTGACGCAGCCAGTGCAGTAACTTGGCGAAGCCCCATTCCGAGGAGTACACGCCTCCACACCACTGGATGGCTTCGAGACCTTCCTTGTGCGCCCGTTCCGTAATCTCCGCTGCCTCATTTTTCGCGCGGTGATCGCACCACAGGTAGTACTCACCCAGCGGCACCAGGCCCTCGCCGACCGGAACCACGCTGGAGCCCGTCGTATCCAGCGCAATGGCCTCGACCTGGTCGCCATGAATTCCAGCTTCTTTCACGGCCTGCCGGGTCGCTGCCGCTAAGGCGCGCATGTGGTCGTCGTGTGACTGGGTAGCGTGTTCCGGGTCCTCTTTCTTGCGATGCAGAGGATACTCGGAAACGGCAGATGCAATGATCCCCCGGCCGCTGTCCACCAGGGAAACACGGACATTCAGGGTACCAAAATCTACTCCCGCAACAATCGCCATTTCTTGCCTCTAGTTAAGGTGCCGGTACATCTGCCAGCCGAGATACCGGGTAGTGGCTTCGTGGATCGCACCTGCCACCGTTGAAAAATTTGCGGCCACGTGATGCTCGAAGCCATTCTCGCAGATGTAATGCAAAAGCCGCTGCAGGTGTGGAATCTGGACGACTCCAGCCCCGCCAAAGGTGTTGAGCGGATCATCGGTGAACGCGCCTTCGCCGGTATAGCCGCGCATGATGCCGGCCGTGTCATCGGTGGAGAAGCGGGCAAAACTCATCGCGCCAGCCTTGACGCGGCCCACGCAAGTACCAAACGTATTCTCTTTCCCCACGGTGCCGGCGATGATTTGCTGAAAATCCATGCGGACGTCCTGAAAGAAATGCTTGGGCAGGTTGCTGCAATGAAAGCAGACCGCCTTGTCGGGATCGTCTCCGTAGTTGTTGTTCCAATCGAGCAACGCGCTGGGAGTTTCCGAGGCCAGCGCGAGTGCATGCATGCTGATGGTTCCGCATACGTCGACCTCGCAGGCGCTCGGGATCAGGTTGTTGCTCATCATGCTCATGATAGTGCAGGGCACGACGCCGAAGAATTCCTCCATCGAGGTCCAGCATTGCACGGCGCTCACGGTGACGTCGGCTGCCTTCATCCAGCCGTCAATGACGGCGCCGAGCTTGGCCATCTTGATCAGCGCTGAATCCGGCACCCCACCCGTGGAAACGTACTTGCGAATTTCGGCCAGCTTGGCCTGAACGCTGGCGTCGGCATCCGGCAAACGCGCGATGCGCCCGAAGATTTCCGAGAGGTCGATGGTTTCGACCGAAATGCCCTGCGCTTCCAGCAACTTCTCGCTGTAGCGCACCGTGTTGAATGCTGCCGGGCGCGCGCCGATGCTGCCCACGCGCAGGTTACGCAGTCCGTTCGCGATCCGGCAAACGGCGGCAAACCAGGCTAGATCCTTTTGAAATTCAGCGGAATCAGGACTTACCGTGTGCAGGCTGGTTAAAGAGTAGGGGATACCGTATTGCCGGAGGTTGTTGCAGGCCGACATTTTTCCGCAGAAGCTATCGCGCCGCGAGGCAATCGTCATCTTGCCGGGAATATCGGGAGTCGCCTGCACGAGCACTGGAACGTCCAGGCGCGCCAGTCGCAACGTGTCGGCAATCGCGCGTTCGTCGCCAAAGTTGGGCAGGGTCACGATGACGCCGTCCAGTCGTTCCCGATTCTTCTGGAACAGCGCCGCGCAACGCTTGGCCTCTTCGTGAGTTTCCACCGCTCCGTGCTTGCTCTCTTCTGGACCGAGCACCACACAATCGAATCCCGCCTGTGCCAGTGCCCCCATCATCTCTTCGCGCCCGGACTTCGCCAACTGGTCGGGGAAGAAGCCACGGTTCCCGACGATGACGCCCATCGTCATTTTCTTATTAGGCATATGTATCCTTCTTCTACGAAATCGTTAATGAGCGCACTCTAGGTATTACCGGCATTCCTCGCCCGTTCCCGCGCGGGCGAGAAACGGTAGCAATAAACCGCGCCGAGCACTAACAGCAACCCGCCCCACCAGATACTGGCGTGGTGATTCAGCGACAACACTGGATTGTCGGCATGAGTGGCAACCTCCCACAGACCTGCACCGGTGATCAAAACTCCGTTCACCAGCAACGACAAGCCGATGAAAAACCATATTGACAACGAGCCACCGGTTTTCATTCTTTCCCCCTACCAGAAAATGATTTGCAGGACGACAAACACAGCGCCTACCACCACCGCCCAGAAAACCGGCCGGTGGAAAACCGAGACGTGTTCCTCGTGTGGGATTGCGGTCAATCCGTAGACCAGACCCGTCAATTCAGCATCTGGCTTGGGCTTGGTGAGCAAGCTGACAGCGACCGTGACCACGACACAGATCAGCCAGCACCACAGCGCCCGGAACATGTTCTGAGCCTGATCCTGCGCCTTGAGCGACAGGGCCAGATATTTCACCGCGCCGGGGTCGACCTTCGACCAAGCCCACATGCCGACCGAAGACCCGGTTCCGGCCAACAGTCCCCAGAAGCCACCTGCCGGGGTGGCCCGTTTCCACAGCATGCCCAACAGGACTGTGCCAAACAGAGGAGCGATGAAGAAGCTAAACAGAGCCTGGACGTAATCCATGATGCTGTGCGACTGCATCACCAGGTACGCCGTCCCGATACTGACGGCCACGCCGAGCAGCGTGCACCACCGGCCCATCTTGACCTTCGATTCATCCGACGCATGCGTATTGAACAGTGCGCCGTAGATGTCATAGGTCCAAACCGTGGCGAAGGCGCTGACGTTGCCTGCCATGCCCGACATGAATCCGGCAATCAGCGCGGTAATACCCAGGCCCAGCAAGCCGGGTCCGCAGTAGCGCGCCAGCATGAGCGGCAGAACTTCGTCGTAGCCGTGCAGTCCTTGTGCCCGTCCCGCATCCGACCACGCCAGATCGCCCGGAACCAGCCTCAGCAGATGGCCCGATGAGTCCCGCAGCAGCGCCAGACCCAGAAGGCCGGGGAGGATGACGATGAATGGAACCATCATCTTGAAAGCCGCACCGATGATAGGTGCGAGCTTGGCGGAACGCAGGTCTTTTGCCGACAAGACGCGCTGCACGACCAAGAAGTCGGTGGTCCAGTAGCCCATTGAGATCACCGCGCCCAGCCCGAACACGATGCCGACCCAGTTGATTCCCATCGGGTTGTTCCCAAAGTCGCCCAGGGTTGACCACAGGTGGGTGTACCCGCCAGCATTCGCCACGTGCTGTTCGGTGAGATTTTGCAGGATGCGTGCTTTCAGGCCGCTCCAGCCGCCGGCCTCCATCAGCCCCAGAATCGGTATCAACAGAGCGCCCGCCCAGATCAGAAAGAACTGCAGGACCTCATTGAAGATCGCGGACCGTAGGCCGCCGAGAGCGACATAGACGGCAACGGTGATCGACGAAACCCAGATGCTGAAGTGAATGTCCCATCCCAAAACTACCCTCATCACCACCGCCATGGCGTACATGTTGATGCCGCTCATCAACACGGTCATGAAGGCGAAACAGATGGCCGACAGCGCCCGGCTACTTTCGCCAAAACGTAACTTGAGATATCCGGGAACGGAATGGGTCCGGCAGATGTGGTAGAACGGCATCATCACCAGGGCCAGGAACAGCATTGCGGGGATGGCGCCGATCCAATACCAGTGCGCCGCCAGGATGCCGTATTTGTAGGCGTTGCCGGCCCAACCCATGAGTTCCAGCGATCCCAGGTTTGCCGACAAGAACGCCAGGCCCGCCACCCATGCGGTCATCTCGCGTCCGGCCATGAAGAAGTCCTCACCAGTGTTGGCCTGCTCCTTCAAGTACAGTCCAATCGCCAGAACCAGCACGAAATAGAAGACGATAATGGCAAAATCCACCGGTGTAAGGTGGACCAGCGTGGATGCAGCCAACAATGCGGGGAGGTGAGTCATTTCGTTTTTACCTGGCCGTAGTAGGCGCCTTGTCCGTGCTTGCGCAGAAAATGTTTGTCATGAAGTGTGCGGCCGAGCGGCGAAGCCTCCCCGGCCAGGGTTCGAGTGTAGTAAGCCATCCGTGCCACCGACTCGAGAATGACCGCATGATGAGCGGCGGCCGCTGCCGACGTTCCCCAGCAGAACGGGCCATGTCCGGCCACCAGGACCGCGGGCACAGCATCGGGATCAAGCTGCCGGAAAAGCCGGCAGATTACCAAACCCGTGTTCTTCTCATAGTCGGTAGCAATCTCGTCGTGGGTTAGAGGAGGTGTGACCGGTACTTCGCCATGAAAGTAGTCGGCGTGCGTTGTTCCGAAGCAGGGAATGGGCATGCCAGCCTGCGCCCAGGCGGTGGCGAACTCCGAATGGGTGTGGGCGACACCACCCGCGTTTGGAAAATGCTGGTAAATCTCCAGGTGAGTCGGCAAATCCGAAGAAGGGCGAAGTTCGCCCTCGACGATCTGTCCATCCAATTTGGTGATCACCATGTGCTCAGGAGCGAGATCCTCATAGGGCACGCCGCTCGGTTTGATGGCGACCAATCCATCCTTGCGTGAAATGCCGCTGGCATTGCCAAAGGTATAGAGCACGAGGCCGCGACGCACCAATTCGAGGTTGGCGTCCAGTACTTCCTCGCGCAAGGTTTGCAAAAGCATAGAAACTCTCCGAACTAACTCTCCGAACTAACGCTCCGCACTACGGGATGTTCTCGTGCGTTGCCCGGTTCGCCAAACCCGGTGCCAGGGCGGTGGACTCCCGCAACACCAAACTGGTTTCGAGGGCATACTCCGTCCCATTCGGCGCCGGGGTCTGGCGCTGCACATCCGTCAGCAGCGCGTGAAACGCCAGTCGCGCCAACTCCGACTGCGACATCCGCACCGTAGTGAGCGGAGGCAACACGAACTGCGCCAGCCGGATGTCGTCGAACCCGATCACGGACAGATCGCGCGGAATCGAAATCTTATCCTCGTAGCTCTGCCGCATCACGCCAATCGCGGTCATGTCATTTGAGCACAGAACCGCTGTGGGCGCGGTAGTCCCGGCCCGCAACTTGGCCATCGCGGTCATGCCGCCTTCAACCGTGTGGTCGCCCTCAATCACGAATTCCGGCCGCGCGGCCAGGCCGATTTCCTCCATCGACCACAGGAACGCATTCTTACGAGCCACTGCCGACTTGAAGTTCAAAGGACCACTGATGAACGCAATGCGCTCATGACGCAAGGCCGCCAGATGCTGCACCGCCTGGCGGATGCCATGGAGGTAATCAATCCGGATGTTGCTCACTCGGGGCCGCTGCGGTCCGACATCCACAAACACCAGCGGGACATTCCGCACCTTCAAGTCTTCGAGCAGCAATTCTTCCATACCGAACGTCATGACCGCCACGCCATCGACCCGGCGCTCGATCATGCGGCGGACGGAGGTCTCCATGAGCTTGGGATCGTGCACCGTGGAGGTCAGCAGAATCTCGTAATGGTTCTCGACCGCAATGGTTTCGAAGACCTGTACGATCTCGGGGAAGAACGGGTTGGTGATCTCGGAAACGATCAGGCCGAAAATACGGCTGCGGCCGGAAACCAGCGCCCGCGCCTGCCGGTTGGGAAAGTATCCCAGCTCGTTGACTACCTTCCAGACCCGTTTCGCCATCGCCGGATTGACGGTCGGAATCCGATTGATCGTCCGCGAGACCGTCGCGGTCGAAACCTTGGCGCGTTTTGCGATTTCCCGGATATCCATACCCTTGCGCGACTTACTTCTTAATGTGGTTCACCGCTTAGCCTTGAGCTCCCGAACCCTTCGGCCAGAGCTGTCCGGTCCAGGTCGAGCCGGATTTAGACAGAATGCGGTCGCCGGGGGAAAAGCAAAACAATGCATAGCCAAAGACTCTGGCGCGATGCCCAGCGGCTTGCGTTTCGGCTCCAAGCATCCTGTAACTAGCCAGACTGATTAAGAGCGGTGGTTGTAAGAAAACTGCCGGGTAGCCGCAGGTTCGCGAGTTACCCGGTCCGATCGAGGCCGTAGGCCCCCTAAAATTCGAAGTGGAAGCCAAACTGCCCCTGTCGGGGAGCATTGCTGACTCCATCGATGGCACCGAAGTTCGGGTAGCCTACCGTGGTTCGGCTGCCGCCGCAGCCCTCAATGTCGTACCCGTGACGGTTGAAAACGTTGTAGAACTCCGCACGGAATGAAAGCCTGTACTGCCCGTCAGAGCCCATCGGGAAGTATTTCAACAAGCTCATATCTTCACGCTGGGCGCCAGGACACCGCAGAGCCGAGACAGCTGGCCCTCCTTGCCCGAGTGTACCCGGCGCGGGATTACTGGCCACGCTGGTGGGCATATAGAACTGCACGTTGGGATAGTCCCTTGGATTGGCAGGCCCTGTGTATCCAGCCAGATTGAAGTTCGGGTAGATGTTGCCCCACTGCGGCCAGTATGGATTCTGCGCGGAAACCTCGAAGGGCTGCCCTGTGTTGTACCTTAGGAGCCAAGTCATGTTCCATCCCCCGAGCGCCCCGTTCAACCAGGGGTTCGAGTTTGCCATCCACTGTCGTCCCTTTCCAAATGGCAGTTCGTAAGTGACGTATCCTTTCACCACGTGGGTAAGATCGTAGCCTGTAACCGCATGGGCGGCCGGCTTAATGTTGCTAAAATCCTGAATGCCGGTGTAATAGCCATTGCCCTCCTGCTGGGCGGAAAAGCTATCGCCTTCCTGGCGAGACCATGTGTAGCTCAAGTCCATGGTCAGGCCTTTCCCGGTGCGCTTGACCACGTTCACAATCATCGAATCGTAGAAGCTCTGTCCCAGTGGCAGACCTACGTACAGAAGGTTGGGATAGTACCAGTAGTTCGCTTCGGCTTGCGCGAACTGCGGATAGGGAGCGATTGCTGAGAGGACGGGGCCATAGAACCCGGGGTATGGATAGGGCACGCCGTAGGTGTTGGCATCCGCTTGACTATAGATGTACGGATACCAGCCGCCCAGGCCAGGAATACTCTGGGCCAATTGCAGAAATTTTGAGGTTGGTCCCTGGTTATTGGCCAGCGCGGTATCGGTGAGCCGGTGGCCGCGGTTACCCACATAAGCAAGTTCCAGTCTCATGTTCGGGGTCAATTCCTGCTGGACGCCGAAGTTGAAGGCTTCGCTGTAGCCTAGCTTGAGAGCTCGAGGATCGACGCTGACCAAGGGAAACAGGTAAGTCGGGTCAACATTCTTATCCCCCGGCGCATAAACGCCTGGGTAGCCGCTATCCCAGTCGAAAGGACTGTTGGCCTGGTTCGTGCCCTTGAATCCAGGGGCAAAGCCATTGGGAACACCATTGAAGTAAGACACGCCTACCGGGTTGTAGATAAGGCCGAACGATCCGCGGAAAACAGTTTTCGGGTAGGGAGAATAGGCAAAGCCAATCTGGGGTCCGAAGTTTTTCGCGTATTCGTTTTTCTCGAAGCTGTCGCCGCCGCCGTTCGCAAAAACCAGCTTGCCGGGGTAACCGTAGTTGGGATCGATGGCTTGCAGGTCGACGTTGGCCCAGTGGCCGTATTTCTCGTGGAAGCGGAAATTGTAGTCCCAGCGCAATCCCGCGTTTACGGTGAGCTTGGGCGTGACCTTGTAACTGTCTTCGGCAAATAAGGACATCGACTTCTGCCGGCCATACAGGTTATAAGCTGTCGTCTCGCTCGCGTTGTTCACATCTCCCAGAAGATAACTGGCAAAGCCGAACCCGACGTACTGGGCATAGCCCGCACTCGGAGCACCGGTTATGTTTTGGTCGAAGTTGAAGGACAGCGCTCCCGATCCACTGTGACTATTGACCTGGTGCGCGTGGAAGTCGCCGCCGAACGAGAAGCTGTGTCTGCCTTTCGTCCAGCTCACCGTGTCGCCGGTGACAATCGTGGCGCCCGAGAAGTTCCCCTGGAAAGAGTTTCCGATGAAGGTGGTGTTGTATCCATTCACGCCATTCCCGAAAGAGATAATGGGGAAATTCGAGGCTCCGGTGTTGCCGAAACCGAGCTGCTGTGCCCAACTGCCGCCGGCAGCCGGCGAGTCTCCCTGATAATCATAGTTGTATGTGACGTTCAAAACGTTCAGGACATTGGGCGAAAACGTATGCGATTCGCTCACCCGAAACTGGTGGGAGTGGAAGAGGTTAATGCGCGCCGCTGATAGCGGTCCACCGTCGGTACTTCCTGCCTGCCATACACCGCCGCTATCCACTAGCGTGCGCGGCTTGTGGTCGTAGATCCAGGATCCCGACAACCGATCCTGCTCTCTGATGACGTGGTCCAGCTTAACCACCACCCCGATGGGCGTCTGGAAAGGCGAGTTACTCAAGGGGAGCCGGTTATTCGGAGTGAGGACCCCGGCTCTCTGCGGGGTGTAATCCTTCTGATAAATGGCGTTGATCTTCTGCGCCACGCCGCTGAACCGGCTGGGGTCAATGGCATTATTAGTAAACTGGTTTCCCGTCAGGGGATCGAAAATCATGCCCTCCTGCAAGAGAACGGAGTTCCCGGCGTTGTCCATCACCGAGATCGGAGTGGTGCCCGCGCCGCAGTTTGGCGCTACACTAAGGTCCGACTGTGTACACAGTTGGGGACCCAGTAAAGCACCGAAGTTTCCACCCAGAAAATCTGAGGTGGGCACAAAGCTGGAATAGTCGCCCAGTCGGGCGTCCGTCTGGGTATAACGCTCGACAGTACCGAAGAAGAATGTCTTGTTCTTGATAATGGGACCGCCCACGCTGCCGGCCCAGTCCCAGGCTCGTCTCTTTTCCTTGGGTAAGTTCGAATTGTCGTTGGTCCATGTATTCGCATCGAACAATTCGTTGACGCCATAGAGCAGGGCGGAGCCGTGCAGTTTGTTGGTTCCCGACTTCAGATTCATGGCGATGACACCACCGCCGGTGATGCTGCTCTGCGCATCCAAACCGCTCGTCTGGGCTTGCAGTTCCTGCACCGCTTCCATGCTGGGGCCGTTTTGCATGGAGTTGCCGGGAATGTCACCGGTTCCAGTGCTGCCGTCCACGGTGTAGTCCTTGGTGAACCATTGCCCGCCATTGATTACCGCCCCGTAGGGACTACTATAGACCGAATAGCCTGGTGTAATGGCGACCGCAAAGTTCTCCACAAAACGGCCTCCGTCGTAGATACTCAACGGGAGGTCGTTCACGACACTGGCCTTCATGTTGGTCCCGACGGACGGCCTCTCTAAATCCATCACCGGCGCATCGGTCGTGACCGTCATGGTTTGGGCCACCGCGCCAATCTGGAGTTTGGCATCGAGCCGGGCAACCTGGGTCGACTCCAGCGTGACAGCGGGACGGAGCAAGGTTTCAAATCCGTCCTTCTTGAATTCGACCGAGTACTGCCCTGGAAAGAGGTTGGGGATGACGTAAATGCCGTCGCCATTGGAGACGGTTTTCGTGGGCACGTTGGTGCCCGTGTTGGTGGCAGTCACTTCCGCGCCAGCAACCACTGCACCCGTTGAATCGGTCACCGTGCCGGTGATCGAGGCACGATTGGCCTGGGCGGCCGCGTTCTGGGTGCTCACTAGGATCAAGACGAAAAACAGAAGGGAGAGGAAGAAACCAAGGGATAGAGCGATGCGCATATGTGCCTCCATGGCCAGCAAACGTTTACCACAATAACCCCAACGGCCACCCGGAGAAACGCTACGGAATTCAGCAGCACCTTGTCTGTGATTCTTCTCACAGATAATGGTGATAGCAATTGTTAAAGCAAAAATCTGGAAATTTCACTTCCGGCGATTTTCAGGTCTCGCTGGCCGGCCGGTTCCGGAGTCGTTCTCAGCAAACGTTTGCTACAGCCGCGTTTTTACGACTGAAAGCTCCGCTTGTCAAGTTTTTTTTGCGGCCGCCGCAGGATGGCGCCGGAGGCCTCGACCGCGCACCCATGGCCGGGCGTCTACGGCGGCCCCGCCAGGTCTACTCGCACTTCATACTCGGGTGCCACCCGAATCCCGGACACGTCCGCGATTTCGCCGCTGGGTGGAAACTGCGGCCAGGCGTTGTGGGGCAGATAGATCTTTGCATCTTTGCGCAGAGGCATGACCTTGAGTTCCAGATTCTTGCCCAAGGTCTGGGACGCGAATCGCTTCAGTCCGATTTCCCAGATGGTTCCTTTGTAGAAGTCATCCGCGAGCAATCGCGGGCCGGCATAGAGCCGCGCCACATCACCTGCGTATTGAATTCGCAGGAACGCGTCGCTGAGCCCGTCCAACGCGTGCTCGGGGAGGGCGATCCGCCACACGCCGGCGCGGTCGAAATCGGAATCGGTGGGAGCTATGGCGTTGTACTTTCCCATCTTTATTGTGCCCGGCAGTGAAGGCGCAGCCGCGCGAACTTTCTCCCAACGCACCGGCACATTTCTTGGCGGCATGGCCGCGGAGTAGGACACGAACACCCCGTCACGACCGGTTCGCTGGAGCGCCACATTCGCCAGCGGCGCATTTTTCAGGGCGGGGAAAACTGAGAAGCGGAGCTGCCGAACGTCGCGCGCGCGCAGGTGCAGGCTTGTTTTTTCGGAGGAGAGGTCGAAGAAAACGTCCGCCGGCGACAGAAACACGTGCCCGCCGCCTGGCAGCTTGAATTTCCAGACATCCAGCGCCTGGGATGGGGTCAGGACGACGATATGCACGGTCTGGCCTGTCTTGGATCGCACGCTCAGTGCGATACCGGGGCCGGGCGCAATTCCGTCAACATAGCGAACACCCGTCGCACGCGAAATCACAGCCGCGGCAGCTTCCAGCGACGCCAGTGTGCTTTCGTCGAAAGCGAACTCTGGTGGAACACCAGGCGGCGCCACGAAAAAATAGTACTCGGCGTTTCCGTCGCGCACCCTGGTCACGGGTTGAGCGGTTGCGTACTTAAGCAGAACTCCGTTGAGATCCAGGTTCACCGGCCAGATGCCGTAGGTTCCCGACGCAAGGTCAATGGGTTTGCGCGGCAGCACCACCGTCTCCGACGGCAAAATGAGCTTGATCTGAAAATCCTGGCGGTCGGGCAGCGGATAATTCCGCGCGTAGTTGTTGAAGAACACAAAGCCGCGATTCCCCTCGGTGCGCGCGGAGACCCTTGCGACGGAACGGTCGGCGGCACTGGCGGGCACAACGTTGGGCAGTACTGGAGCCATCGGGGCAAGAGAACTTCCGAATTCTTTCAGGAACAAGTGAAGCGTCTTAATTGAACGAAACGCCGGATTCATCTCTCCGAACTCCCCCAGCGGCGCCTGGAAGTCGTAGGAAACTTCGGGTAGATCGTAAACATGATCGCTGGCCACCGATTCCTGCAGGCTGGTCAGTTTGCCCTCGGGATTCGAACCGCCTTGGAACATGTAGTAGCCGTAGAGGTTGGCGCCCGACCCCAGTCGGGTCAGGGTGATGGCGGCGACGTCATCCGCACCGATCACCGGCCGGCGGTGATAGGCAACTTGCATGCCTCCGCCAGCTTCAGCCATTAAATAAGGATAATCGGGTTGGGTGGTCCGCTCTGGAGTTGAGGGGCCGCCCATTCCACCGTTATCGCGCCGGTTTTCAAACAGGTAGTACCCGCTAGGTGGCAAATCGGTCAGCGCGCTGTCCCAGAAATTGTCGGGATAACCGCCAAAGACCGGGATCACTTGGCCCGCGGGAAAATCTGGATTGCCCCAGCCTGTGACCGTGTAAAGGGGAGCTTCGATTCCGGACTCGCGCGCAATCTTCTTTAACTCGGAAATGTGTTCAGCACCTGCGCCGGGACCATGCTCATAGTATTCGTTCTCGAATTGGACTCCGAGGATCGGCCCGCCATCCTTCCACAAGAGTCCTTTTACCTGCTCGCCAATTTGACCGAAATACCGCCGGACATAGGACAAGTACTGGGGATCATTGCGACGCGTGACACCCTTCGCGAGCAACCAGTCCGGGAAGCCGCCGTTCCGCACCTCGCCATGGGACCAGGGGCCGATGCGCAGGAAAACATACAGTCCGTGCTTCTGGCAGAGTTGAACGAAGCGGCGCAGATCGCGCTGTCCCGACCAATCGAATTGCCCCTCAATTTCCTCGTGATGATTCCAGAACAGGTAGGTAGCAACAATCTGAACTCCGCCCGCTTTCATTTTCAGCAGTTCTTCTTCCCAGTCTGGTTCGGGGTAGCGGGAGAAGTGGAATTCGCCCATCACCGGAAGCCAGGGCTGGCCATCCAGCGTCAGATATTGACTGTTCACTCCGATTTCATGGCCCGCCGGAGATTTTCCGCCCAGCGATGGATTGGGAATTGCCCGCGTCCCAGCCGGCTTGCTGGCGTCGATCAGAATGGTATTGGCGGAACGAGACTGAGCGGCAGGCGGAGAAAACATCACCAGAACTGCGAAAAACACAACGGCCGGACACTCGCCCAAAGCGCCCCACCTAATAGGTGACTTCAAAAGCTTTCCCCTCCAGAACCACGGCATCGTCCTCGGCGGACGAGCACTCGACCTCGACCGGTACCCCCGGTTTCAGCGCGCTGTGCCGAATTTCTCCCACCGCCCACGACAAGCCGCTCCAGATCACTTTGTCGTAATTGATTTCGACGGGGACAGGCTTGCCATCTTGCCAGGCGCTCAGCACGAATACCTTGCCCATGTTCGTGCCATTCGGAGGACCACCCTTCCAGCTCCGCATGATGCTTCCGTCTTTGGCCGACCGTTGCTGCATGATGATCCGCAGGTCGCCTTTCGGCGGGACTTCCAATTCGGCCCGGATCGTGTTCTTCCTTGCCGCTGAGAATTCTGCCTTCAGGGGGCTGATTGCCCGCGGAATCTTCACGTCCTCCTGAATGCCAAGATCATATAGCGCACTCGCATACTTGCCGAAGCCGATTACCGCCATCTCCCCCGGACCGAGCCTGATCCGGGTGCCTGAAAGTACGGGGTCAAATCCTGCATCGCGGAAAATCACACGCCCGACTCCAACCGGTCCCTGATCCTTCGATAGGCGCGGCATCTGAAGTTCTTCCATGCTCTGCGCCGGGTTTACCACGGCATATACGGACCCATCGGAGTCGAGCGAGCCGAATCCATAGGGTTGAACCTCGCCCGGAATTCCGCCAAAGGTTTTTGTCCGCCCCTTTGACTCCAGCGCGAGATAGAGCGATTGCACCTTCGCAAACCAGCGCGCGTCGGCATCACTCAGGAACTCCAGGTTGCCATGGACCGTGTTCACCCAGCCGCCGCGCGCCATCATCAGGAGCAGCGCTCCCTTCCAGGCGTGCGTCTTGCGGTAATAAATCGTGCCCGTGTTGCCGAGCATGAACCCAGTCGAATCAATCCTTTCCAGCGGCAGGAAACTCTGTTCGTAGCGCCGCACCATGTGGTCGCTATAGATGTCCATGGAGCGCCAGAAATTCATCTCCGGTACGTCGGAGGGCCGAGGGTCGCCGGAATAGAGTGAATCGAACACCTCGAGCCAGCGCAGATCCACCAGGTTACGAAAAGGGAAAGGGCCGGCGGTCGATTCGACGTCGCCGCCGAAACCATTGAAGGCCACCAGCACGACATCCGGATTTCGCAGGCGGAATTTCTTCAAGGCGTCGCGAAAGGCATCGGCATTGCGCGCGCGAATTTCTTCGGGAGACTTCGACTTTGCGGTCTCGGGAGTGGCCGCTCCGAAGTCCACAAAGTCGAACTTGAACATGCGGATGCCGCGGTCGTACCAGTACTGCATCGTGTCCGTGAAGCTGGGCAGAAAGCCGCCTTCCGAAAACGACATCGACCCCTTCTTTTCGCTGAGGGAGTCCCGCCATTCCTGCGCCGCGTTGATCTTAACCAGGGTATTGGTGCTGAACCACAGTCCGGGCATGATGCCATTCTCCCGGCACTTGCGGATCCATGCGTCCGGACCATTGGGCCAATTGGGCTTGCGCCAGGTGCGGTAGCCGCCGTCGGGGTCGAACCAGAACGCGTCCATCATGTAGTAGTCGAAGCGCACTCCGAAGCGGCGCAGGCGAAGGATTTCGTCCAGCTCTTTCATCGCCAGTTGCTCGGTTAGGGGAATGTTGTCGGAAAGTTCGTCGTAGGCGGACCAGTTGTTGTAGACAAAGATCGGATCACGAGCCAGCGGACCACCGGGCAGCCCTGCAGTCGCAGGGCTAACGGGACTGTCAGTGCCTTGCGCCGCGGTGTCTTGAGCAGAACCTGGGTTCGCAGCCAGCAAAACGAGAAGTGCGAACGCGGCGAGGAATCGCTTCATAAGAACCCCTTCCATTGGTTAGGTTGACCTGCCGTGATGCGGATCCTCTACATACAACATGGACGGCATCTCCGGCAAACGATACAGAAGCGACAGGGTTACTTGGCCGAAAACTTGTAAATCGTTTCCGTCTGGTACACCCCTCCCGGCCGCAGGATCACCGAAGGAAAGCTGGGATGATTGACCGAATCCGGAAAATGCTGGGTCTCCAGGCAAAATGCGGAATGCTTTCCGTACACCACGCCGCGCTTTCCTCTAATGGTTCCATCCAGAAAGTTGCCAGAATAGAACTGGACTCCCAGCTCAGTGGTCCAGACTTCCATCTGCCGGCCGGAGGCGGGATCCAGAACTCGAGCCGCCAATTTCAGTTTTCCCGCCTCCCTGCTCAATACGTAGTTATGGTCGTACCCGCCCGGATCTCCTTTCATTTCCGCGATGCGGGAACCGATCGCTGCAGGAGTTGTGAAGTCAAGGGGAGTGCCCTTCACGGGCTGGATTTCACCCGTGGGAATCAGCGTGGCGTCCACCGGAGTGTAGTGCTCCGCTGGCAGAAACAGGATCGCGTCCAGAACGTCCTTCTCCCCGCCCAGATTGAAGTAGCTGTGGTTGGTGAGGTTGACCGGAGTGGCCTTGTCGGTCCTGGCGGAGTATTCCAGCTGCAATTCGTTATCGTCTGTCAGCCGGTACACCAGAGTGACCGAGAGGTTTCCCGGGAACCCTCCGTCGCCATCGGGGCTGAGGCTGGTAAAGCGCACGGCGGCCGCGTGCGTTTCATGCAACGGTTCTGCCTTCCATTCCGTGCGGCTCAGACCTTTTGATCCACTGTGCAGATTGTTCGGCGGATTATTGATCTCCAGGGAGTACTCTTTGCCGTCCAGAGTGAACTTGCCCTTCGCAATCCGGTTCGCGACTCTTCCCACCGTAGCGCCGAACCAGGGATCATTGCCTAGATAGCCCTCCAGTTTGTCAAAGCCCAGGACAACATCACTGAGTTTGCCGCTGCGGTCGGGGACCCACAACTCGGTCAAGGTAGCACCGTACGTAATCACCTTGGCGGTAGCGCCATGAGCGTTTCTCAGGGTGAGCATTTCAACTGCGGTACCGTCACTTAGACTTCCGAACGAAGTGGTCTCCACCGTGGCCTCCGGGCGAACCTCTGCCTGCTTTTGGGCCCAAACAGGGCCGGTACCGATGCCGACCGCGATCACACAGGATATTGAAAAAAACTTGTGCCAACACTTGCTACTCACGGATGCCTCGTCTTGTATCTTAACGCGGCGCAGCTGCGGCCTCGATCAACTTCTGAATTGGAGGCGCCACCATCACGAGCAGGTTGGCCCGGGGCTTCATCGACCGGTCCACCACCGCCAATTGTTCGGTACGCCACGCGTCCGGCAATTGCTGATTCTTACCTATGCTGTCGAGCGCCTGCAGTCCAGCTGCGGCAAGCGCAGCCAGATCCTGGGACAATGGCTTGTCTTCCGCCAGAAGGAATGAGCGGTCCAGAACCGGTTGAAGGTCCGCGTCGTTCTCACGCCACTTGACCAGCGACGTCCGGATCTGCGCCTGGGCGGCGGAATCCTTGTAGCCGCTCTGGACGTAAGTTTCGACCAACTCCGCGAAGTGTCGCGCCTCCGTACTCTCAGGCCGAGCCGCATCCACCAGCCGGTTCAGCGGCGTGGACTTCACCGGAGGCTGCGGATAAATTTCCGTACGCGTGTAATCTTTCGTAGGTTCAACCACGTCGGCCAAAACGCGCAGGGCGGCAATATCGCGACTGCCCGCGAGACGGTGGAGCATCGGCGTGTAGTTCGACTCGTGGTTCAACCCCAGCCATCCAAGACGCCAGTTCACTTCCTCCAGCCGCCGGTACATGGATTGGTCGTCGCGGATCTCCTGCGGAGACCAGAAGCGTTCGGCAATCGCGGCCAGGCGCGGCCAGAGCCGCGAATCGATCGTTTCCGGAGTGATGTACTCCGCCCACATGCAAGCCTCGCCGCCGAGAATGCGCTTTTGTTCTTCAGCGGTCAGCGCCGCGCCGCCCGGCTTTGCCGTAGTCATTGGGTCCACGGCGTAATGGCGCGCCGCAGGCCACATCAAGTCGAGGTAGTACCCGTAGGCGAGCAAGCCGCGATAACCCTGCTTCGCAGCCTCGGCCAGGGAATCCTGCCCGCGCCACGACTCGACCACCACCGTCTTCGGCAAGTCAGGATGCAGCACCTCATCCCAACCCATCATGATCTTCCCGTGCTTACTCGCGATCTTTTGCAGGCGTTGATTGAAGTAGGCTTGTAAATCACGGTTGTTTTTCATGCCGTGAGCCCGAATGAACTCCTGGATTTTCGGATTCGAGTCCCACGGCTTGTTGTTCACTTCATCGCCGCCGATGTGAAAGTAGGCGTCCGGGAACAGTTCTGCCATTTCTCCGACGAACTTGTCGAGGAACTTATAGGTCACATCCCGCGTGGGATCCATGGCCGTGTCTGCGTCCGCGATCCTCCCGGCCTTGTAAGGGCCGGGCACACTGGCAAGTTCCGGATAAGCGGCCAACCAGGAGCGGCTGTGTCCCGGCATGTCGAATTCCGGAACTACGCGGATACCGCGATCGCGCGCGTAGGCCACGAAGTCGCGGATCTCGGCCGGCGTGTAGTACTGCCCCTGGGAACCCAACTCCTGCAACCTGGGAAAGCGCTTGCTCTCGACCCGGAAACCCTCGTCGTCGGAAAGATGCCAGTGCAAGACGTTCATTTTCACCGCCGCCATTCCGTCGAGATTCCGCTTCAACACGTCGATCGGAAGGAAATGGCGGCTGACGTCAATCAGCAGGCCACGCCAGGCAAAGCGGGGCTGGTCCTGGATGGTGATAACCGGAACGGCAAAGCCCGCTGGAGTAGGCTCGATCAGTTGCAGGAATGTCTGTAATCCGTGAAGCGCTCCCAGGGTATTCGGCGCGGTCAAGGTCGCGCGCGATGGTGTGATCTCGAGGGCATAGGACTCATCCTCGCCAAGTTCCTGAACCTTGCGGCCGGCGTTCTCGACGCGAATGACCAGGGTCGCGTTGGAGGCGTCAGACGGCTGCCCATTCAACTGCATGCCAGTCTGCCGGCTGACCTGATCGAGAAATCTGGCAATCCCACCGTCAAGACGTGCGTCTCTCTGTCCAGTGCCCACCGCGGTAAACGATTGATCGACCACCAACTGACCGCTTCCAACCTGAACTTTCGCAGGCACGGGCATGAGGTTAAGAGAGGAGGGAATCTGAGCCATCGCAAAAAGTGAGAAAAAGAACACACTCAATAAAAATTGCAGGGTTCGCATAGGGGACCATCTTGGCAGGAAGGCACGGCGGTTGTCGAGGAGGCGCAGGAGCGACCGGGCGGCTGTCGGGTGGGAACGTCTACCTGACGTTTGCTGACAACCCGGGAGTAGTAGTGGTTAAATTGAAGAAACTTCAGTAAAGTAATGGCCCGCAGTGGGGAGGGGTGAAAAATGTTCTGCGCAAAATCGCTTACATGTCTACTGGTCTGCGTGTGCGTTCTATGTGCCGTGCCCGCGTCAGCTTTCGATGATGAAATGCACGCCCATCATCACGATGCCAGCGAACAGCTCGGCAAGGTTTCATTTCCGGTCTCGTGCGCGCCTGCTTCACAGAAGGCCTTCGAGCGTGGTGTCGCTCTGCTCCATTCCTTCGGGTATGAAGAAGCGGAGGAGCAGTTTGTCGAAGTCTCCAAGCAGGACCCCGCGTGCGCCATGGCGCACTGGGGCATTGCGATGAGCTTGTTCCACGAGATTTGGGAGCGGCCACAGGAGTCCACGCTGAAGCGTGGCCATGAGGAAATGGAAAAAGCCCAGAAGATCGGCGCTAAGACCGAACGCGAGCGCGGCTATATTTCCGCCCTGGCTATGTTCTACCGTGATCCTGCGACGAACGATCCTGCCAAGAATGACTACCTGCAGCGGGCCGCCGATTACTCGGACGCGATGGCAAAACTCTACCAGCAAAACCCCGCGGACTTGGAGGCGGGCGCATTCTATGCGTTATCTTTGCTGGCGGCCGAGCGCCCGGACGACACATCGCTCACTTCGGCAAAGAAGGCGGTCGCCGTTCTTAACCCGCTGTTCCTGCAGCAACCCGATCATCCGGGCCTGGCGCACTACATCATTCATTCCTGCGATTCACCTCAAATGGCGGCCCTGGGACTCGACGCCGCTCGCCGCTATGCGGAAATTGCCTCTTCGTCAGCCCATGCCGTCCACATGCCGTCGCATATTTTCGCCCGGCTGGGGCTGTGGCAGGAGGATATCCAGGCGAACCTGAAGTCGGTGGCTCTAACGGAGAAGTCGGGTGCGATGTACATGCAGGGGCACGCATTACATGCCATGCATTTTCTGCTTTATGCCTACCTGCAAACTGGCCAGGACGAAGCGGCCAAGCAGGTGGTGGAGCGATCGAAGCAGATTCTGGCGGCGGCGCCCACGAACGGCGACGACACAGGAATGCTGGAATACTACGGCTTTGCCGCGGCGCATTTTCCCGCGCTCTATGACTTAGAGATGCGGCACTGGACCGATGCCGCGGCGCTCGAGCCCGCAGCGAACGCATCGCCGCATTTGCAGATGATTACCTATTGGGCACGAACAATTGCCTCCGCGCATATGGGCGATCTGGAAGCGACCCGCCGCAATGTACAGAAATTCGACGAAGCGGAAGAAGCCACTCGCAAGTCGAAGTATGCCTATGTCCTGGATGGGCCGAATTCGGCACGCGGAGAAGTGCGCGCCTGGCTGGCTTTTGTCGAGAAGAAGAACGACGAGGCGCTGCAGTTGATGCGCCATGTCGCGGACACTCAAGATAAAGTCGGAAAAGCGGAAGTCGACATTCCGGCGCGCGAGATGCTGGCCGACATGCTGCTCGAACTCAACCAGCCGGAGCAAGCCTTATCGGAGTATGAGAACTCCATGAAAATTGATCCCAACCGCTTCAACGGTCTCGCCGGCGCCGCACGCGCCGCCGAGTTGGCTCATCAACCGGTAAAAGCGAATTCTTACTATGCGCAGCTGTTGAAGAACTGCGACGACGGAAAGCACTCGGACCGCCCGGAATTGCGCAGCGCCAAAATGGTGCTGGCAAAGAACGGGCAGTAGGGCCTACCACGGTTTCGCAGCGAACTGGTCCCCGATGAAGGGCAAGCCGAAAGGGCAGGCGTCTCTATTTCACTAGTCCCACGATCAGGCCACTAGGCCCAGGCAGGTTGACCCGGGATACCTCTGTGAACCCCGCGGCCTTCATCCAGCCGGTGTATTCGGCCTCGCTGTAACTGGCGCCGGAGTCGGTCGAGACGAGCATGTTCAGCGAGAACAGTGCCGCATGCTGCGGTCCGGTTTTGTCGGGATTGAGGATGAAGTCTTGCACGGCGAGGCGGCCCTTGGGCGCGAGTGCCCGGTATGCGCGGCGGAAGATGTCCCGGTTCTGCTCCTCAGAAAACATGTGGCAGATTGCGTTCAGCATGATGATGTCGTAGCCGGAGCCAAAGTCATCCTGCAGCATGTCTCCCGCGCGAAGCTTGACTTGCGTTGAGACGCCGGCCTGGCTGACATACTCCGTGGTGAGCGGTACGACCTCTGGGACGTCAAGAATATCGCATTGCACATCGGGACAAGTTCTTGCGAACGCGATGGAGTATGCACCAGAGCCGCCGCCAAGATCGAGGATACGGCGGACACCGGCTGTGCCTAACGCTTTCACCACCAGCGGGGCGCGATCTTTGGAGTTGCGTTGCATGCCGGCAATGAAGTTGCGCGTCCATTCGGGGTTATCGTCGCGACTAATCGGGATGCGCGTACCGCTGCGCACGGCGTCGGTCAGTGTGCTCCAGCGATGCCAGATGTTGGCTATGTGCAGCAGGCCATTGCGGTGGTTGTCCTTGGAGCCTTGGACAAAGAAGCGTGCCGACTCAGGTGTGTTCTTGTAATCCTCGCCGCTTTTCGACAGCAGTCCGAGAGCGACCAGCGCGTTGAGCAGCGTCCCTGCAGCGCGTGGATTCGCATTGACCCTGGCGCCGATTTGTTCGGCAGTGGCTCCGTCCCCGACGGCGGTAAAGATGTCGAGTTCAAGCGCTGTCAGCAGGCAGCGGCTCGGCATGTAGCCGCGGATCATCTGATCCAGGCGGTCGGGCAGCGTCCCGGCTTTGTCGCGGGCCGCCATCGCCTCGCGGAACTTTTCGCCATGCTCCTCCGCCATGGCCTTCATCGCGGCGGCATCGGTCCAAACCAGACGATCAATGGGCGTGCTTCTGGGCTTGCCCCCGCGCAGATGCGTATCGACGATTTCGGACACATCCGACGGTTGCACGCGCCGGTACCACACTCCTTCCGGATACGCGACCATCACTGGACCTTCATCGCATAGTCCCATGCAGCCGCAGGTAGTGAGTTGAACATCGTGGTTGAGGCCGCGCGCCTGTATCTCGCGATCCAGCGCGCCGAGCACAGCGAACGACCCGCTGGCCGGGCAGGATGTGACTCCTTCTGGTTTTTGCTGGGTGCAGATGAAAAGATGAAAGCGGAACGGTTCCATCGCGGTCTCCGGTCGAAGGTTGATGGTAACGCTTTATCGCCGCCAACGCAGTGACAGATCCGGGAAGTTTGGGGGAATGCGGCGTAAAGCGTCGAGCAGCTATGTGCGGACAACCGACCGTGTGCCCCTCGGAGCGCACAGCATCAGCAATCCTCCAGCCAGTGCCGAAACCATCATCACGACCAGTCCATACGAAAATGATCCAGTCCGAGTGTTCAGATAGCCGAAAAGGTACGGGCCGGCAAAACCGGCGACGTTGCCAACGGCATTGATCATTCCAACTGCGAACGCTGCAGCCGAAAGGCTCAGGATTTCGGTCGGGATCGCCCAGAAGGCGGGGAGATAGGCGGTGCCCATGGCCACCATGGTGAACCATACGAGTGAAAGCGGAATGGACTGGTGCCGAGTGACCAGGCCCAGAAGTCCGGCTGCCGCGATAAAAAGTGGGATCGCTGAATGCCAGCGTCTTTCGCCACTCTGGTCGGAATGATATCCGTTGACCTGCATGGCGATGAAAAGGACAAAATAAGGTATGGCCCCGAGCACGCCTACCTTCACGTCTGAGAATCCTGACTGCCGTTTCAGCATGGTCGGGAACCAGAAAACGAAGGTATAGGTGGCAAAATAATTGAGAAAGGTTCCCGCGGCCAGCAACAGAATGGTACGGGACCCGAGGACCTGACGAAGTGTGGTCGCCTCTGTGGCGCCAGGCTTTTCTTGTTGCAGCTTTTGTTCAATCCATTGCCGCCGCTCGGAAGGCAGCCAGGTCGCCTCAGTCGGCCAGTCCGTCAGGTAGAAATACGCAACCACACCCAGCACGATGGCAGGAAACCCCTCCACAAAAAACAGCCAGCGCCAGCCCGCGAGGGCGAACCAGTGGTGTCCGAGAATCCAGCCTGCGATGGGCGATCCGATGACAAATGACATCGGGATTGCCCCCATGAAATTGCTGGTTGCCTTGGCGCGGTCCTCACGCATGAACCAGTGGCTCAGATAGACGATGACCCCCGGGAAAAAGCCAGCCTCTGCCGCGCCCAGGACAAAGCGTGCCATGTAGAGCTGCGCTGGTGTTTGCACCAGTGCAGTTAGCGCCGTCAACGATCCCCACGCGATCATGGAGGCGCAAATCATCCGGCGCGCGCTCCAGCGTTCCACCAGCAAGGCGCCGGGTATCTGCAAGGCCACATAGCTGATGAAGAAAATACCCGCTCCCATTCCAAACACACGGTCGGTGAATCCGAGGTCGCGAGACATTCCGATCGCGGCATAGGCTACGTTCGTGCGGTCGACATAATTAACGATGTAAAGGGTGAAAAGAAATGGCAACAACCGCAAGGCAATGTGGTGCCGCGTCCGGTCCCCAAGCTGGGCCACGGCGGGCAAGATCGCAGGCAACGCGGCTTCGGCCAGTCAGGTCTCTCCGGCGGACGGGAGTCCGGGTTCGGCAGAGTATATCCGAACTCCCGACAGCTAAGGAATTAAATGTGACAGGCTGCTTCTGCCGGGAGATCTTCAGGTCAGACATTCGCTTTGGACGGATGCGTGTTGGTTGGCGTCGATTTGCAGCAAGCTGTGGATTCCCTGGTGATGGAGTACATCCGGTTATCCTGGACGGGAACTGGGCCTTGCGATTATTCTCTGGGCCATGGACAGACGAACCTTTCTTCAGGGTGCCGCCGCAGCCGGCGCCGCGACCTTCGCTCTCCCGCGTTGGGCCCACGCCGATGAGAAGGACCACGACCTCAATCCTATCCGGGCACAGATCGAGAAACATCATGACGAGGCCGTCCAGCGCTTGCAGGAATGGATCAAGCAACCTTCGATCGCGGCGGAGAACAGAGGCGTAACCGAGGGCTGCGATCTCACCATGCGCTTCCTGCGTGAGGCCGGATTCGGCCAAGCCACCAAGATCCCCACCGACGGCCAGCCTGGCATCTTTGCCACCCTCGACGCGGGGGCCCCGCGTACCCTGGGCCTCTACTTCATGTATGACGTCAAGCAAGTGGATCCGGCGGAGTGGTCATCGCCTCCCTGGGCGGCTGCATTGGTCGAAAAGCCCGGGCTCGGCACGGTGCTCGTCGGCCGAGGCGCTGTGAACCAGAAAGGGCCGGAGGCATCGTTTCTTGCCGCGCTTCACGCCATCCGCGCCGCCGGCCGGAAGCCGCCCGTAAATCTGGTGCTGGTTGCTGAAGGCGAAGAAGAAATCGGATCTCCGCATTTTCCCCAGATCGTCCAGCGTCCCGAGGTCCTTGCCGCGCTCCGGAATTGCATGGGGATCTTCATGCCCTCGGCGGAGCAGGAACTCGATGGCAAAGTGACGATGACGCTCGGAGCCAAGGGCGTGGTCGAGCTTGAACTGGTGTCGAGTGGGGAGCGATGGGGTCGCGGGCCGCGACGCGATATTCATTCCAGCAACAAAGCGCGAGTGGACAGCCCGGCATGGCACCTGGTGGAGGCGCTCGCAACTCTGGTCTCACCCGATGGCAATGAACCGGCGATCGAGGGGTTTGCGGACAAGGCGCGCCCTCTTTCCGATGCCGAAAAGACGATGATTGCGGAGGCATCCCGGCGCTTGGATGAAGCAGTCGCCAAGAGAGAGCTCGGCGTCGAGCACTGGGTGCATGATGTCAGCTGGCAGGAAGCGCTGGAACTGCTGATGTCACGTCCCACGGTGAATATTGAAGGCCTGGTCGGCGGGTACACCGGGCCGGGCGGGAAGACCATTCTGCCCCACCGCGCCGTGGCGAAACTGGATTTGCGGCTGGTTCCAGACATGAAGGCCACCGAAGCTCTGGCGGCGCTCAAATGGCATCTGGTAAAGCACGGCTTTGGCGACATCGAAGTGAACATGACGGGCGGATACGATCCCAACAGCACGGCCGCGGATGCGGCACTCATTCGCGCGCAGACCGCCGTGTACAAACGGGACGGCATCGATCCCATTGTGCTGCCGCGCAGCGCTGGTTCCTGGCCTGGTTACGTGTTTACCGGCGAGCCGCTGCGCCTGGCTGCCGGCCACTTTGGTCTCGGCCATGGCAGTGGCGCCCACGCGCCCGATGAATATTACGTGATCGAGTCGAAGAATCCGAAAGTACAGGGCATGGACGGCGCGGTGAGGTCGTTCATCGAATACTTGTATGAGATTGCGGCCACGAAATAACCGCAGCTGACAACTACCGGCAACTGCGGTTGATTCTCGGCTCTGGCCCCTACGAAGAGGCCATCATTATTATTGGGCGTGCTTTTGTTTGGCGTTCTCCTGCAGCGCGTCTTCTAACCCCGGAATATATTGAGCCCCAAAGGGCACCTGTATGCTTGAGCCGGCAAGGGATCCGATTGCTTCATACCGTCCTCCCAGACACTTCCCCAGGAAGACTTCCACCACCGAGAAGAAACTGAAGTTATTTTCCGGGCGCAGGAATCCGTGTCCCTCGTCCGGGTAAAGAAGGTACGTGCCTTTGATGCCGTTCCTCTTCATGGCTTCGACCAAGCGATCGGACTCGCCCTGGGGAACCCGCACGTCATGCGCACCCTGACCAATCAGCAGTGGCTTCTTCAGTTGGTCGATGCGGTTGATGGGAGAACGTGCCCGCAGCAACTCTCTGCCTTCCTTGGTTTGCGGATCACCGACGCGCCGGGCAAGATTCTCGCGGGAAAAATAGGGAGGGAGAGTGTCCATGAAAGTCTCCAGATTTGCGGGACCGACGACATCAACGCCACAGGCAAATACATCTGGGGTAAAGGTCATCGCTACCAGGGTGGCATATCCGCCATAACTGCCGCCCATGATCGCGAACTTGTCGGCTTGAGCGATCCGCTCGGCGATCAGCCAGCGCGCCTGGTCAATTAGATCATCGCTCATCTTTCCACCCCACTCCAGATTCTGGGCGTTCATGAACGCTTTCCCAAAGCCCGGCGATCCCCGGAAATTGGCCACGAAGACGGCATAACCCCGGTTGGCTAACCACTGCACCAGCGGGAAGAAGCCATATTCGGGGCGCTCATCGCTCGGGCCGCCATGCACGAGCATCACGGTCGGCAAAGGGGAGCGAGGACGGCCTTTTCCATCCAGGTCTTCCCAACGGGGAAGGCTGACATACGACACCATGTCGAAGCCGTCTCGGGACTTGATGACCAGGGGATGCAATTTCGTGAGCGGCAATCCTTCCAGCTGAGGAGTGGCAACGAAGAGTTTCTTGGCGGCTTGTGTCGTTCGATCATATAAGTACAGCGTTTCTGGAGCATCGCTGATCGTGAAGTGGACGATCCAACGGTTGCCATCCGCTGACTGGCTATCGACCTTCCAGTCGCCGTCCGCCACTTTAGCGAGGGCGGCGACGTCGGGCTGAATGCTCTTATCGAGCACATGCCACTCGGTGCGGGTGAAGTTCGTAGCGTACGCTTGAACCTTGTGGGATCCAGGCGCAACCATGACCGTCTCGATATCGACCTTGTCGTCCTGGGCCACGACTTCGGTCTTCCCGGTTTGCAGATTGAAACCAACAAGTGCCGCCGTATTGCGCTCTCGGCTGTCGCGACTGTAGACAACCGTGTTGGTTCCGTCAAAGCCGACCGCCGACACCATCGCCAGGTCTTCCATGCTCAGGGACGAATACTTCTCCCACTGGCCGTCTCCCTGCGACTTGTACAGATTGGCCCCGCCGTCTTTCACGACTTCGATGGCAATGCGCGGTTTCAGATCGTTATCTGCGACGTAGGATATGAACCGGGTGTTCTTCTCCACCAATTGACGCTCGCCCGTCAGCAGGTTCAGACGGTACAAGTCGTGCAATTTTGGATCACGATCGTTGATCCCGATCAGGGCTTCCAGAGGCCGGTCGAAGCTGGTAGCAAGGATTCGTACCTGGGCATGATCAATCGGCGTCAGATTCCTGGTCTCGCCACTTTGGACATCCGCCGAGAAGACATTCCAGTTCTCGTCCCCCTCATGATCCCGAAGGTAGATGATGTGGGAACTATCCCCCGTCCAGTGGTAGTTCACGTTGCCACTGACGTCGTATACCTGCACTCCCCGATCCTTGTAACGGGTAACCGCCCGCTTGGCAGCAGGATCGTCGGCCGGGGCGACGAAAATGTTTTGGACCCCGTCCAGCGGAGCAATAAAACTGATCATTTTTCCGTTGGGACTGAGGTGCAGGCCAGTGATGCTGGCCGGACTGAAAAGGACCTTGAGGGGAATGAGCGGGTCCCGCGCCGGAGGCTGGGCCTGTGAAAGCAAGGGCAACAAAAGAACTATGAGGAACCCGAAGCGCTGCAATGTGTGTCGTATCATGATTATTCCTCGACTTATCTATTAGCTTCTTGTATGAAAAACTCTTGGAAGAGCTTCCCAGTATGCGAAATTGTTCTCGTCTACTCATCTGCTCGCGACGGGCAGTTCTATCCGTGACGGCGTCGCTCCGCCCCAACTGATCTGCCATGTGGGTGCCTTGGTGTTGACCTTCATGAAGCTCAGCGCGTCGGCGCCCGCGAGCGATACGCGAATTCGGCTACCCTTCTCAAAAACGTAGGAGACAGGTTGCAGATCAAAGGCTATCTCTTCGGTCTGACCTGTCGTCAGAAGCTGGGCATCAACCTTCTTGTAGGAGTGGTACACGCCATAATTCAAATAGGGTGGAGAATCCTTGAGCACTTTATGATGGAGCGCCCGTATGCCGCCTTCGGAAACGTAAGACACGCGGCCGTCCGGATGCACCACCTCCAGGTAAGCGAGGAACTCCCCGTCCGCTTGATCGGAACTGACGAATAACGAGACCAGTCCCCGACCGGTCACCTCCATGTCGGACTCCAGGGGCCCAGTCGTATAACTCAGAACGCGCCCAGCAGACTCCCGGCGGTCAGGGTAATCCACGAAACCGGCGGTAGCCATGCTGTAGTGACGGCTGTGCTGAGCCGTTTGCGCATCCAGATCCACCAGATACTCTTCATGGCCGGTCTTCGGGGGTGGGGCTTCGGCTAAATTCCGGTCGGGGCCCAGATAAAGACTCTTCGTAGCGATGCCCGGCGGTGGCCATGAATCGGCGGACTTCCACGTGTTCTTTCCCATCGTGAAGTAGTGAACGTGCGCTTCCTCAATTATTCCGGTGTCCAGATTTTTCAAGTGATAGTCAAAGAACCGCAGGAGTAGCTCGGTCAGCGGGAACTGCGAGGCGCTCGCACCCAGGTCCGGGTCGTAATCATATAGAGCACCGTGATTCCACGGCCCAAGAATCAGACAGCTGCCGGGGGTTGTGACATTGGTGAAGCGCTGGATAGCCGCCGAGCCATAATCGCCGTCATAGTATCCATCGATGCTCAGGATCGGTACTCGTGACGCAACCTCCTTGCTCACTCGCAGGTGGGGGCTGATGTCATTGATCGAGTAGCCCTGGGAAAGCTTGTCGTCACGGAAGGTCAGCAGGGTTCGAAGATCATCGTCTACGCGCTGATGGGTTCCGCGGATGGAAATTGCTTCCTTCAGCAGGGCCCCATCAACGTCGTCGTCAACTGGACGCACGCCGCGAGTGGGTCCTTTAGGATCGAACTGGTTCAGATCCAGAGCACGGATTGCCTGCCCCCAAATCGTCGCCAGCGGAATCGAGATCATGCCGCCCTGGAAGCTATCAGCGTAAGCGTCCCACAGCGAAAACTGGACAGCTGCCGCTTTCACCGCGGGATGCTGGAGGGAAACCAGATTTTCCGCCATCGCGCCCACGTAGGACTGTCCGTAGGCTCCGACTTTGCCGTCGGACCAGCGCTGGTTGATGATCCACTGCACCAGGTCGTAGCCGTCGCGGACCTCCTCGTCGTTGTACTCCATCGGACGCCGGCCGAACGATGCGCCGGTACCGCGCACATCCACAAACACGACGGCATAGCCTGAACGAACGAAGGGCGCGATATAGCGGCTCGGCTTGTCCAGGCCCTGCGCCTCCGGGGCATAAAGGTTCGAGCGATGATATCGAGTCTGTTCCAGGATGGCCGGCAACTTGGCGCCGGGTGCGAGGCCACCGGGAAGGTAGATATCGGCGGCAATTCGCACACCGTCCCGCATCGTTATATAGACAGAACTCCGAACGATGCCTACATCTTCTGACGGTTTCCGTGCCTTGGTGCGGTCCCACCAGACGACCCCATCGGGGGCCTTGGCCGTTGGCATGGTACGGTCGTTCTTCTGGGCAACTGCAGAATGGTTCCCGCCACAGCCTACGACTACAACCAGGGAAAGTACGATCCGCTGATGCCATCTGAGCAGGGAACTACTCTTCATTCTTTCCTCTTTTTCAACGGGCATGGTCCCACAGTAGCGATCGAGTCGCCGATTATTCGCGCCGATTCGAGGCAGCGTAGTCGGTGGAAAGATCCGGTTAAGCCCACGTCCGTAATCCGATGATCCCCCAGGATAAGAGGTAGGCCGTTGCAATCAACAGGGCTGCGGTGACCACGGTCGAATAGCAGCGGACGCCCTTGCTGCCGACCGCCGCGACCGCAAAGGCAATGGTCGCCAAGAAGAAAGCAGCCGACCACGCGGTCAGATTCCCCAGGCGCGAGATCAAGTCGTCGCTACAGAGAATGAATATGACGATTATGGCAACCAAGCTCAGTACTGCGATGAGCGGCCAGATCCGCATCCCACGTTCTGCCGGGCGGCGCCGCTTCTTGCTGAGTCCGCCAAGAATCCAGAACGGCGCGTAAATCAGAATCGACAGGATGGAAAGCAAAACAAACGCGGTGAGCACAATCTTAAGCAACGCCAGCCACGCCGGGATGCGTTTCAGGGTGTTCATCCCCGCCTGGATAAACCTGCCTTCGTCGTTGGGAGTGAGCAGCGCGACGCTGGCAACGGGTTCCGCGGGGTCCTTCTTGGAAACGTGCCGGAACTGCATGCCGGTAACGGGAAGGAAGGTTTCTTTTCCACCCAAAGTCAAGATGAGCAGCTTGCCGTCCTGGAAACGAACCAGGCTGATGCCTGCCAGCTTTTCGATGAAGTGGAACATCTCGCTGCGCGGCGAGTCTGCCTCATACCAACCGGCATAATCGGCGGCGCTGGACGGTAGAGATGCGACGGGCGGCAAAGGCGGCTTCTGCAATTTCACCGTGATGTAGGACTGAATTGCCTTGCCAATCCGGCCAAAGGCATCTCCATTGGCGGAGTTGATGCTGAAGAAATAGCCCACGCCGTATTCGGGCAGATAGGACATGTCCGTGAGCCCGCCTGCGACGCCCCCGTTGTGCCCGTGATAGACAAAACCTTCATGGACACTCCAGTAATTGCTTAAGCCGTATCCATCCTTCAGCCCTTCCTTTCCGGCCCAGGTACTGGTGGGACTCTCCATGCGATCAATGTTGGAGGCCGGGACGACTTGCGCGCCGTTCACCATGCCTCGATTGAGATAGAACTGGACATACGCCGCCATATCCTGCGCGGAAGCGTTGATCGAGCCTGCCGGGCGGAGAAGGATGTTCCAGTAGGGGTAAGGAGTTTTGCCATCGTCATGATAAAGAGTGGTTGTGGTTCCGGCGGGCGGCGGCAGGTACGTTGCCGTCTTCATTCCGATCGGACGGAACAGATTCTGTTCGACAAAATCTTCGATACGCTGGTTCGTGAGTTTCTCGACGATGTAAGCGGCGACTGCAGGCCCGGAATTGCAATAGGCCATCCGCGTGCCGGGGGGCCAGCGGGAGATGCGCGAATGGTGGTCGTAATCGAGCGCCGCGCGCAAGCTCATCATCTCAGGCGGAGCATCCTTGGCATATTCCCGTAGATGCATATCGTCCCAGCCCGTGGTGTGCTCCAGAAGATTGACCACCCGAATGGGATCCGTGGCTTCCCAGCGGTTTTCAAACCACACTTCGGGCGCCAGTTTGTGAACTGGATCCTCGAGCGAGAGCTTGCCCTGATCGACCAGAAGCAGGATCGCCAGTGACGTAAATGCTTTTGAAGTTGAACCGATTCGGAATAGCGTCTCAGGCGTGGTAGCGCGACCAGTGGCCACGTCGGACGTGCCCAGACCCGCAATCCACTCGGGACCGTCACGATGCACAATCGCAACCGACGTGCCGGGGGTATGGGTATCCTTGAGAATCTTTTCAAGCTGCTGACGGAGTTCTTCCAGAGACTGGGCCGGCTTCAGCGGTTCAGGTTTGTCGGCTGCGAAGCAAAGTGAAGCGAATATTGAGAGAAGAAGAACGACTGGAATGAGCGTTTTCACGGGTAGTTTGCCTCCTGGGTCTGGAGCGCGGGCGACGACCCAATGTATCACACGTTTCATAGGGAACAACAGAAGTATATGAGATTTTCAAGCGTCTTCACAATGACGACGGCGCGCGTTGTGCTTATATGAAACATATGATACACAACCAGCGTAGACATAATTGTTTTCGAACACCGAGGTGAAACATGCGCTCTCTTAGAGTTCTGATTGTTCTTTTTGCCTGCTGGAGCCTGGCCTTTGGGCAGACTGCTGCACAGAAGGGCATCGAAGTTTCCGACCTGAATCGCAAAGTCGATCCGTGCGCAGACTTCTTCGAGTACTCGAATGGAACGTGGCGGGCCAATAATCCCATTCCCGCTTCGATGTCGCGCTGGAGCCGGCGCTGGGCCGCGAGCGAGATGAACAAAGATCACCTCAAAAGCATCCTGGACGAAGTATCGGGCAGGCAGAACTGGGCGGCTGGCAGTGTGGAGCAGTTGATCGGCGACCACTACTCTGCCTGTATGGACGAGAAGCGGATCAATCAGCTCGGCCTCGCGCCCATCAAGCCGTTGCTGGCCGATATTGATGGCATAGGGGACAAGGCTGGCTTGCAGCGCATCATTGTCCGGTTGCACCAGATCGCGATAGCCGTTCCTTTTCAACTGGTGTCGACTCCAGATCCGCACAATCCTGGGCAGGTGATTGCGAGCATCTCCGCTGCAGGCCTCGGCCTGCCCGATCGGGATTACTACCTGAGCTCGGAGAATCGGTTCGTGGAAACTCGCCGAAAATATCTGGCTCACGTTGCCAATATGTTCATGCTGGCCGGGTACGGAGACGCCGATGCCCGAGCTGCCGCGGGAACCGTTTTTGCCATGGAGAAGGAACTAGCCGCAGCTTCGCTGGACAATGTCAGCCTGCGCGACCCCCAATCTCTCGATCACAAGACCAGTTTTGCCGAGCTCGGGAAATCAGCCCCCGCCTTCGACTGGAAGGCATACTTCCAGGAAGCCAAACTGCCGCAGGCCGACCTCAATGTGGAGCAGCCGCTGTTCCTGCGCGAAGTTGATCGCCAGTTGCGCGAAACTTCGTTGGCCAGCTGGAAGACGTACCTGAAATGGCATGTGCTGCACTCCGCGGCCGGATCGCTTTCTCAGGCCTTTGTCGAAGAGGATTTTAGTTTCTACGGGAGGCATCTCACGGGCGCTCAGGAAATGAAACCGCGCTGGAAGCGCTGCGTGGAGTCCACCGATGCTTTGTTGGGTGAGGCGCTGGGCAAGAAATATGTGGAGAAGTATTTCCCGCCCGAGGCCAAAGCACGAGTGCGGGACATGGTCAGCCATCTTCTGCTGGCCATGCAGGACACGATAGAAGGCCTCGCGTGGATGGGGCCCGAAACCAAGAAGCATGCGCTGGAGAAGCTTTCAACCTTCAATCCGAAGATCGGCTATCCCGACCGGTGGAAGGATTACAGCGCTCTCAAAATAAATCGGGATTCCTACTGGGCGGACGTGATCGTCGCGCGCGAGTTTAATGTCAATGACGATCGCGCACAAATCGGCAAACCGGTGGATCGGGGACGCTTCAGTTCGACGCCCCCGACCTCGGATGCGTACTACAACCCCCTCCTGAACGAGATTGTTTTCCCTGCCGGCATTTTGCAGCCACCCGCCTTTGATATGCAGGCGTCCGATGCCGTGAACTACGGAGCGATCGGCGTCGTCATCGGCCACGAAATCAGCCACGGCTTCGATGATGAGGGCGCGCAGTTTGATGCGCAGGGACGCCTGAACAACTGGTGGACCCCGGACGACTTAAGAAGATTCCAGGAACGTGGCCAGTGTCTGGTGAAACAGTTTGACAGCTACTACATCGAGCCCAACATCCATCACGATGGGAAGCTGGTTCTGGGGGAATCGATCGGCGATCTCGCCGGTTCGAAAATTGCCTACGTCGCATTCCTGAAGTCGCTGGAAGGCAAGCCGCCTGCTCCGGTGATTGATGGATTCACGCCGGAACAGCAGTTCTTCATTGCCTGGGGTCAGTTTCGCGGCGATGAGATTCGGCCGGAAATGCAGCGCCTCATGGTGCAGAGCGATGAGCACCCGGTTTCCAAGTACCGCGTGATCGGCCCCTTTTCCAACCTGCCTGCGTTTCAAAAGGCCTTCACCTGCAAGGCGGGGTCAGAGATGGTACGTCCGCCAGAAAAACGGTGTGACGTCTGGTAGGCGGAAGCGGCGGACCACTGAGGGTTTGTTCCTGCTTGTATCGCCTGTTTCTAACCAGTGGGCTACAGGTATTCCAATCTTTTTCGACTTGACAGTGATTCGGCCTAAGCCTAAATTTCTTGGTGTTACGCTAGTTGCAAAATTGAAACAGCCATTTCATTTGTTCGAATGGCTGGTGCGGCCTGAGATGGGAGTCGTCGAAGTCGCCACGCGGAAACCGCGATGGGTGCAGAGCTGAGGAGGTTTTCCATGAAATCGCTTGCAGTGTTGCTTGGTTCGCTTTTGCTTCTGTCGATGTTGGGTGTGGCCGCTTATGGCCAGAATGCCGGCACGGGCGCAATCGCCGGAGTTGTGTCGGATCCGTCGGGTGCGGTGATTAGCGACGCTACGATAAAGGTCACCAACAACCAGACAGGAGAAAAGCGCACGGCCGCGTCCTCCAGCCATGGGAACTACTCTGTTTCCCTGTTGCTACCCGGCTCCTACACGGTGGAAGCGTCGAAGGGCGGTTTCAAGAACACGAGCTATAAGACCATAACCGTGAGCGTGACGGAGACCTTGACCCTGAATATTCAGATGCAAGTGGGCAGCGTGCAGGAAACCATCGAGGTCAACAGTGCAGGGGAACAGTTGCAGACGGAGACGAGCTCCCTAGGCCGCGTGGCCGACAGCCTGACGGTGGAAAGCATGCCGATGGCGACTCGTAATTACACCGAGATCCTCGCACTCTCCACCGGTGTATCAGCCGACGTGCTGAACGCTGCTGAATTGGGGCGGGGTGGCATGAGCGGCGGGGAGAACGCTTTCGTCTCAGCCGGTAGCTCCGCCAACGACAACAACTTCCAGATGAACGGAGTGGAGATCAACGACTTCCAGCAGAGCGGCAATTTCAGCGGTGGAGTGGCCGTGCCGAATCCGGATACCATTCAGGAATTCAAGGTCCAGACGGGTCAATACGATGCCTCCTATGGCCGCGATGCAGGCGCCAACGTCAATGTGGTGACCAAGACCGGCTCGAACCAGTTTCATGGCTCGATGTTCGAGTTTCTCCGTAACGAGGCTTTAAACGCAAATGACTGGTTCCTAAACCGCAACGGCGTTCCGCGGCAAGTGCTGCGACAAAACCAGTATGGTATGACGTTTGGCGGACCCATTGTGAAGGATAAGCTGCAGTTCTTTACCTCCTATCAGGGGACACGGCAAACGAACGGAGTGGATCCAACCTGTTCCACCACCTTTAATACCCCGCCGTTGACGGACGACCGCTCGCAAGCGGCTCTCGGGGCCCTTTTTTACAATGACCCCGCCAACCTGGACCCGAATAAAATGACCTATCTCCAGCAGTTCTTCTATCTAAATTACGGACTTTACCCGGGGCCTTACGTGGCCCAGGACGGCTCCAATATCAGCGCACCGGCGCTGGCTTTGCTGCAGATGAAGCTGCCCAACGGCCAGTATCTGTATCCGACTCCCCAAAGGGTTGACACCTCCCGGCCTTTCAGCAGCCAGGGCAGCTACTCGGTCAGCAATCCGTGCACGTTCTACGAAGAGCAGTTCATGACCAATGCCGATTGGAACCAATCGGCAAGAAGCCAGTGGCAAGTGCGTTTCTTCTTTGCCAACAGCAGCCAGCAGAACACCCTCCCTGGTACGAATCTTGGCGGCCCGACCGCCCCGGGTTTCCCGTATGTGACCAAGGAACACTTCCGCAACATTTCGCTTACGTACAATCACACGTTCACGAACAATCTGCTGAACCAAGCCGAAATCGGCTACCACCGAACTACCTCGGCCGACGTCCAGCAGGAGGTATTCACCTATCCGCAAATCGGGGTGACGATTGCGGGGCCGTTTGACGACAACCCTGCGATCTACACCTCCGGCCTGCCCACACTGGGTGGGAACGGGCAAAATATTGTGCTGGCTCAGAATACCTATGTTGCGCAGGACACGGTGGCGTGGCAGAAGGGGCATCATTCCATCCGGTTTGGCGGCGGGGCGACGCGTCCACAAGACAACCAGGTGAGCTTCCAGTACATCGGCGGCCTGTTATTCCTTACCGTTCCGGACATGGTGCTGGGACAAGCGGCCTACAACGATCCCCTTCTGGGCCCCATGCCATTCGGAAATGTGTATGCCTCGGTTGACGCGCCCTTGGATGCCGCCCGGGAGTGGCGAGTTTTCGATGCCAACGCCTACTTCCAGGATGATTACAAAGTCTCTTCTCGACTCACGCTGAACCTGGGATTTCGCTACGAGCGCTTGGGAGATGTGAGCGACAACCTGGGGCGCGTGTCGAACTTCAACCAGTACACCGCCGACCCGAATCCTCCGGCAGAAGGGTCTTATCAGGGTCTAATTGTAGCTTCGAACTACAGCGGCTCGCTAACCCCTCCGGCTGGAGTGGTGAAGGGAAATAACAAACTCGGCATAGCGGGGATAGGACAGAATACCTGGAACCCACGAATTGGTTTTGCGTGGATGCTTCCGGGCCACGACAAAGTTGTGGTCCGGGGTGGCTACGGCACTTTCCACGCGCATATTGGCGGGCAGTCGTTTCTCCAAACCGTCGTCAACCAACCCTGGGGTCTGATTCGCGAGCAAGAAGGAACAGACCCGACGGTGACGTTCGACAATCCGTTCGCGTTCCCCGGGCAGCCTTCCACGCTACCTGCCTTCACACCCTACTCGCCCACCAGTGCGCTGAGTCCATTTTCCTTTAATTACAACTGGCGCCCAGCTTTGATTCAACGCTTTAGCCTGAATGTTCAAACCGAAATCCGCAAAGACCTGATGCTGGAGCTTGGCTACATTGGGACGAGAGGCCTGCACCTGATGCAGGAGGTGCTGCCGGATCAGGCTCTCGACGCAACCAAGCAGTCCATTCGGGGCCAAACCGACAATACGCTTGCCAATTTGTATGAACGGGTTCCGTTACAGGGCTTCAGTATCGCAAGTTGGAGGCAAATCAACTCAGAGGGCGCCTCCTGGTACAACGCGCTGGAAGCGAGCCTGACCAAACGGTTCAGTCACGGATTGCAGTTCCTGGTTTCGTATACGTGGGCGAAGGAGCTTGCCACCGACGCCCTTGCCTCGACGGGCGCAAATGGGGGCGTGTCGGAGGGTAACCAGTACGATCCAAGGGCGCGCTACGGACCCGATTATTTCGTGCGTCCGCAACGCCTGGTCGTCAGCTACGTCTATGAACTGCCCTTCTTCAAGAACAGTACCGCCCTGTTACACACCACACTCGGTGGCTGGAAGTTTGCCGGGGTGACCACCATTCAGTCCGGACACCCGCTGCTGGTCGAGAATACGAATGCTTTCAACCTCTTTGGTCTGAACGCTGCTGATGGTGACTTCGCACAACTGGCTCCGAACTGTACGGTGTCGCAAGCGCGCACCTCCGGCTCGGTTCAGAGCAAACTCGACCACTTCATCAATCAAAGTTGCTTTACGAGCTACCCGGTAATCAGCGCAGACGGGGGCACGGCGTTCGGAAACACCCGCCCGGGCATTATGCGTGGTCCCGGACAGAACAACACCGACTTGTCCCTGATCAAGAATTTCTCAATGCATTGGCCAAACGATAAGTCCGGCGTGGAGTTTCGCGCGGAATTGTTTAACGCTTTTAACCACCCAGAATTTGCTGATCCGGGTGTTGCCATGGATGGAGGCTCCTTCGGAGCAATTACGCAAACCGTCGGCTCTCCGAGAATTACCCAATTCGCCTTGAAGATTTCATTTTGAGGTTCAGAGGGATCAAATGGGGCCCTGTGCCTTAGGGCCCCGTGTACTGAAAGAAGAAGTCAAACTGTGAGATTGACCGCGTCTGGCCGCACGAAAGTCCCCTTCCGGTTGCGAGACGGTGTTCGCACTGCCACGAAACCGAATAGTCCCCAATAGTTCGTGGAGGCATTAATGTTCAGCCGTAGAAGTTTCTTGTCTCAGATGACCGCCGGAGTGGTAGGCATCCGGTGGGGCCTGCGCGGCTTTTTTGATCAGGTGCGTTATGTCATGCAAGGCGCGCCCGGAGCAGAAACCACGATCAATGGCAAGCGCTACCTTTATTTCGGAGGAACCGGCTACTACGGCTTGATTGACAATCCCGCCATGCGCAAGGCGGCAGACGAGGCGCTCGAGAAATACGGCATGCACTCCTCCACCAGCCGTGGATCGGCCGGATACGGGAACACGCCGCTATACGCGGAAGTGGAGAAGAAAACCGCGGAGTATTACGGCGTCGAAGACTCCTTTTACATTCCCTCCGGTTACTTGGCGAACGTTGCCGGATACCAGGCTTTGGACAGCATCTACAAAATCGACGCGGTCTTTGCGGACGAGGACTCGCACTACAGCGTGATTGACTTCACGCCGGTGATCGGCAAGCCGGTCTACACCTTTGCCCACCGCGATCCGGAAGACTTGAAGAAGAAGCTGCAGCAGCACCTGAAGCCTGGACAAAAGCCACTGGTGGTCAGCGATGGAGTGTTTCCCATGTTTGCCGCTCTCGCACCTTTGCCGGCCTATCTTGAGGTGACAGAGCCCTACGGAGGGTATATCTGGCTGGACGATGCCCACTCGGTGGGCGTACTCGGTCCCAATGGCCGTGGCACGGCGGATCACTTCGGCGTGAAGTCAGACCGAGTCTTTTTCGGCGGCACCTTCAGCAAGGCGTTCGGCTCGCACGGAGCGCACATCCCCGGCAGCAGCAAGTTCATTCAGACAGTTCGCGAGGGCCACGTTGCACACGGAGCAACTCCTTCACCTTCTCCCGCAGCCGCCTCGGCTCTTGTGGCTATGGACATATTGAGGAGCCATCCGGAAATGAAGGCTCAGCTCTGGAAGAACGCTGCGATGATGAAAAGCGGTCTCCGGCAACTTGGATTCAAGATTGAAGACACCCCGCACCCGGTCACCGCGTGGGTGCTGAAGAGCGGAGAGGAAATGGACCGGATCCATCAGGAACTGCTCAATCGCGGCATTTTGATCCAGCGCTTGAACTATGCCGGTGGTGGCCCCCTCGGCGCCTTGCGCGTGGTCGTATTCTCCACGCACACGCCAGAACAAATCAACCGCCTGCTCGATGCATTGAAGACGGTCGTCTAGGCCTGTAGCTGAAATGAGTAACTGCGATCATAACTACGATCAAAATAGATAGGGGAAAAATAATCATGAAACTTACACGCGGCGGATTTCTGAAGAGCATGGCTGGCCTTACGTTTGCAGGCCTGCCCTGGCCAAAGACCAGTTCCTTGCTTTTTGCCCAGGCTGCAGCGGGACAGCCGGCACGGAGCACACTTATTGAAGATGTTGAGCTTTATCCCTTCAACTTGCCGTTGCGGGAACCCTTTCGCGTTGCGCTGGGTACGATCACAGCCGCGGAAAATGTTCTGGTGCGGTTGAAAACTCACGATGGAGTCGTGGGCTGGGGGGAAGCGGGCCCCTATTCGCCGGTGACGGGAGAAACCCAGGCCGTCGACCTGGCGATGGGAAAAGAGCTCGGCAATCTAGTTCGCGGACGCGATCCTTTTACTCTCGCCGCGATCGTGGCGGAGATGGACGGATTTACCCCGACCAACACCAGCATCAAGGCGGCGCTGGAGATGGCCATCTGGGATATCTGCGGCAAAATCGCGGGGCAGCCGGTGTACAAGCTGCTCGGCGGCTACCGCGACTCTTTCGAAACCGACATGACCATCGGAATGGCCTCACCGGCTGATATGGCGAGTAAGGCGACCAAGTACGTGCAGGCCGGATTCAAAACGCTAAAGATCAAGCTCGGAGATGGCGCCGAGCCGGACACACAGCGCATGAAGGCAATCCGTGAAGCCGTCGGCTACGACATCAAGCTTCGCGCCGACGCCAACCAGGGCTGGAGCGCCTCGGAGACCGTCCGCTCGCTGCGGATGATGGAAAAATACCAAATGCAGATCTGCGAGCAGCCGGTTCCATACTGGGATGTGGCGGGCCTGAAGTACGCCCGGGACAATTCGCCGACGCCGATTATGGCGGACGAGGCTGTGCACTCACCGCACGATGCGCTCACCGTAGTCCGTGAAAACGCTGTGGATTGCATCAACATAAAACTGATGAAATCGGGTGGCCTGCTGCGGGGCATGCAAATCGCTACCGTGGCTGCCAGTGGCGGAGTCACTTGCATGGTGGGTTGCATGGAGGAAACCCGCCTGGCCTTGACCGCTGGAGCTCACCTGGTCGCCTCGCAGAAAAACATCATTTATGCCGACCTGGATGCGTTCTTTGAACTTCTGGTCGATCCCGTGATTGGCGGCATGCAGGTGAAGGATGGAATCGTGACCCTGCCCAAGACGCCGGGACTGGGACTCGACATTGATCCTGCATTTCTCAGCAAGCTTCACCGTGTCTGAAAGGAGCAAAGCACACCCCTTCTGCTGGCTCCGGTAATACGGAGCCAGCAACCCTGTTTCCTGAGTTTCACCCCCACTCGACAAACGGTGTGGAATCCAGAGTGCGGCTCATACTTGGAGCGTTGGAATGACAATTGGTGAAACGCCGCGAAAGAAAGGCTGGGTCCGCTGGCTGAAGCGGATCGTGCTGGCCGGCGTCGGTCTGGTCGTTCTCCTGATCCTGGCCGGGACGGTTTACGAGTGGTTGGCGACGCGGGCGGAGGCTCGGCGGTTTCCGCAGCAGGGACGCTCGGTCGATGTAGGTGGCTTCCGCCTGAACATCGATTGCACGGGGACAGCGCCGCCAGGAACGCCCACGGTGATTCTCGAATCCGGAGCCGGCGTGCCAGCTCTCGGGTGGAAATTTGTCCAGCCCGATGTCGCGAAGTTTACGAGGGTATGCTCCTACGACCGCGCCGGTTATGGCTGGAGCGATCCCCCATCAACAACTGCGCCGCGTACCAGTCTGCAAGTCGCCAGCGAACTTCACACGCTGCTGCAAAATGCCTCCGTGCCGCCGCCGTATGTTCTGGTGGGGCATTCGCTCGGCGGCTACAACATTCGCGTCTACAACCAGCAGTATCCAGCGGACGTGGCCGGGGTCGTCTTTGTTGATTCCTCGCACGAGGATCAAGTGCAACATATGCCGCCGTCTTTGAAGAAACTCATGGACGAGCAAACCAAGTCTTTAGGTTGGAAGATGAAGCTCGTGCCGCTGGCACTGGATACCGGTTTGATGAGATTGATCCAGAGGAGCGGAAGGGGACAGCAAACATATCCCATGGATTTTGTGGAGGAAATCGAGTATCTGCAACGCCGGGAGGCTTTTATCGAAACCTCCGTTGCCGAGCTGAATTCCTTCCAGGAAAGCGCCAACGAAACTCGCAATTCCGGGAATTTTGGCGACAAACCGCTGATTGTGCTTACGGCCGGCAAGATCGTCGATATGCCGGGCCTGCCGAAGAAAGAGATGGAGGAATTTCAGCAGAGCTGGATCCACGATCTTCAGCCGCAGTTGGCGCGATTGTCGACCCGTGGAAAACAGGTGATCGTTTCCAACAGTGATCACATGATTCCGATGGAGCAGCCGCAAGCGGTCATCGGTGCGATCAGAGAGGTCTTGCAGTCGGCTACACCTGCCCCGCAATAGACGCGGTTCGCGTGGAGCGGAGTGGTTTTATTTTTGTGCCTTACTCGGAAGAATGCACTTATTTGATTCGGAGATGGACTCTAATCCTCTTCGATTAGGAGGAACGATGATTTTCGACCAGATTTTTTCTAACCGTCATTCTCGGAGATACTTCGCGACAGCTGCCGGCATGCTGCTCGTGGCACTGTTCTGCATGGGGATGTGGGCGCAGCCATCGCATCCTTCGTCTGCGCCGGTGAAGGCAGCAACTCCAGCTGCGGTTGCGCCAGCCCAATCGCCTGCCACCCCCCAGTTGACCGCGGTCGACCTCGAGGCCTTTCTCGATGGCCTGATGCCCGCTCAGCTGGAACGGGAAGATGTCGCGGGCGCCGTGGTTGCGGTGGTCAAAGACGGGCACGTTATTTTCGCTAAAGGCTACGGATATTCCGACATGGCCAAGCGCACGCCCGTTACCCCGGACAATACGCTATTCCGTCCGGGCTCAATTTCGAAGCTCTTTACCTGGACCTCTGTGATGCAGATGGTCGAGCAGGGGAAGCTCGATCTGAGCCGGGACGTCAACGATTATCTGGACTTCAAGATCCCACCCGCGTTCGGAAAGCCCATCACCCTGCGGAACATCATGACGCACACCTCGGGCTTTGAAGAGACTGGCAAAGACCTGTTCGTCGCCGACGCGCAACACATGCACTCTCTGGAGCATTACGTCAAGAATCACATCCCCGAGCGCATCTTTGCCCCCGGGACGGTCCCGGCCTATTCGAATTACGCGACGGCACTCGCGGGCTACATCGTGCAGCGCGTTTCCGGTAAGCCTTTCGAACAATATGTCGCCGACAACATTTACACTCCCTTGGAAATGAAGCGGACCACCATGGTCCAGCCTCTACCTGATGACCTGAAGCCCATGATGTCCAAGGGCTACGATCGGGCCTCGCTTGACCCCAAACCCTACGAATTCGTCGAGGCGTTTCCCGCGGGCAGCGTCTCCACCACCGCCCTGGACATGTGTAACTTCATGATTGCCCATCTGCAGAATGGACAATTTGGCAGTGTGCAGATTCTGCGCCCGGAAACCGCCATCCTGATGCACTCCCGGGTATTTGGAACGGACGACCGCTTGGACGGGATGGCGCATGGTTTTTATGAAGAATCCAAGAACGGACACCGCATTATTGGCCACGGGGGCGACACCGAGCTTTTCCACAGCGATCTGCACCTGATTCTCGATGCCAATGTCGGATTATTTGTTTCTTACAACAGTGCGGGGAAAGGCGAGCTTAGCCCGCGGACGATCCTCTTTGAGAAGTTTCTGGACCGGTACTTCCCCTACACGGAGCCTCCCGCCGGCAAGATCGAAAACGCCAAAGCGGACGCCGCCAGCGTCGCTGGGCTTTATTTAACCAGTCGCCGTTTTGAGAGCTCATTCCTGAAGTTGACTTCCTTGCTCGGCCAGGAAAAAATCTCCGCGAATCCCGACGGGACCATCACTACTCCACTCAAAGGACCCAATGGCCAACCGCTGAAGTTCGAAGAGATCAGTCCGCTGCTCTATCGCGAAGTCCACGGACGGAACCATATCGGTTTCAAGAAGGATGGAAATGGGCAGATGCAATTCCAGTTGGACTGGCCGATTTTCATTTTCCAGAGTGTTGGCTTTTGGGAAAACAAGTACTTTAACTACACGCTTGCGATCTTCGGCTTGACGATGGTCATCCTGACGGTCCTGCTGTGGCCAGTGGGATGGTTGATTCGCAAACACTATGGCCGTCCACTGGATCTCACTCCGCTGGATTGCAAGCTGCGGCTTGGCGTGCGCTTAGTGTGCATCCTCTTCATCGGTCTCTTCGGGGGCTGGCTGGCGGTTCTGTCGCTGGCTACGTCGTCTCCTGGAGGGGTTAATACCCTTGCTCCCTGGATCATCGTTTTTGGAATCCTGGGTGTGATCTGTGTTCTCGGCGCGATTCTCGCCTGTGTTAATGCGTTTCGGAACTGGAGCGCGCCCAACCGGTGGATCTGGACCAAATTGTACGAGACAGCACTGGCGCTTGCCTGCCTGTGCCTGGTCTGGTTCGCGTTCACCTGGAATCTCATGAACTTCAACATCCACTACTAATCCGAACTGGGAGCCCGTGCGTACTCTGCAATCCGCGCTTCTTTCAAGAACGGCGTGGTTGCGAGCGCACGGGTTTGCCGGACCAGATCAACAGGGAACTCAAGGAACACTCTCATGTCTTTGTATCGAAGCGCTCTAGTAGTCCTTCTGGCATTTACCATCTTGTCACCGAGAGCAACCTCTGCCTCCACTTTCCCGGCATTGCCACAGTCGGCGGAAGTGAAATCGGCGCCGGAGCAGGTGGCGGCGGATACGCCGCGTGTAACGCCGGCCGGAGCCACTTTCACAGTTCCCTCCGGCTGGTCGATCGTGACCAGCAAGAACCTGGTCATGCTCGCACCTCCCGAGACTGACACACACGTAGCCATTGTCGATTGCCAGGCAAACGATGCCAGCACCGCGGTTGCTGCTGCCTGGGCTGCCTACAAACCCGAGGCCAAACGGCCGCTTAAGCTGGTCACGCCCCTTCCTGCGCGCCAAGGCTGGGACGAACGGCAAGTGTTCAACTATGAGACCTCCCCGAACGAGCGTGCTGTCGTACAGGCGATTGCGTTGCGTGCGGGTAGCGCGTGGACCGTGTTTATTCTGGACGGAACCGAACCAACGGCTGAGAAGCGCGGCGCACCGATTTCTCTGATCGTTCAGAGTTTGCGCCCGAAGGGTCATCAGCGCGAGTCTTTTGCCGGGCGTAAAGCGCAACCGCTGGACGCTGCGCATATCGCCCAGCTCAAAGAGTTCGTCGAAACCTCCATGCGGGAACTTGGCATCCCCGGGGCGGCGATGGCGCTCACGGATGGCGGCCGAGTCGTGTATGAGGGTGGATTCGGCGTGCGTGAGCTCGGCAAGCCTGAGCGGGTAGACGAAAATACGCTGTTTATGGCGGCGTCCAATACAAAAGGGATGACAACACTGCTTCTGTCAGAATTGGTGGACGAGAAGAAGTTGAAGTGGGATCAGCCGGTGACCGAGGTCTATCCGACCTTCAAGCTTGGTGATGCCGCGACCACGAAAAAAGTTCTGGTCAAAAACCTGGTCTGCGCCTGCACCGGGCTGCCCCGGCAGGATCTGGAATGGATATTCGAGTTTAAGAACGCAACGCCAGAATCCTCCCTCGCTTTACTCGGAACCATGCAACCGACCAGCAAGTTTGGCGAAGTCTTTCAGTACAGCAATCTGATGGCAGCGGCTGCTGGATTCATTGGCGCACACCTGGTGTATCCGAACAAAGGACTGGGCGCTGCTTACGACGAAGCGATGCAGCAGAAGATTTTCGATCCTCTGGGGATGAAATCGACGACCTTCGATATGACCCGCGCCCTTGCCGGCAATCATGCCAGCCCGCACGGTGACGATGTGGATGGCAAGCCCAGCCTGGCCAAAATGGGCCTCAATTACGCGGCCGTGCCGACTCGTCCCGCTGGCGCGGTGTGGACTTCGGCGGGCGATCTGATCCGTTATGTACAACTCGAACTGGCGCTGGGGAAGTTACCCGACGGCAAGCAGTTGGTTTCCGCAGAAAATCTGTTGATGCGCCGTACGCCGCAGATTGCTACGGGCGAGGACCAGGCTTATGGGATGGGCTTGATGACGGATCGCACCTACAGCGTTCCCGTTGTGCATCACGGCGGCAGCATGGCGGGATTCAAGAGTGACCTTATCTTTCTGCCGGACTCAGGCATCGGTGCCGTGCTGCTTACCAACTCGGATAATGGAGGGATACTCCTGCATCCTTTCATGCGTCGCTTGCTGGAAGTCGTTTTTGACGGCAAGCTCGAGGCCGCCGCCGACGTTGCGGCCCAGGCAGCAAGCCGCAAAGCCGCCCTAGCTAAAGAACGCGAACGACTCGTAGTGCCGGCTGCGCCGGCGCTGGTAACTGGGTTGGCAAAGCGGTATTCCAGTATGGAACTCGGTGACCTTGATGTTCTGAACCAGAACGGAGTCACGACCTTCGATTTCGGCGAGTGGAAGAGCGCGGTGGCATCACGAAAGAATGACGATGGCACGATTTCGTTCATCACCATCGATCCCACCAATAGCGGGTTCGAATTCGTTGTGGGTGAACGTGCTGGCAAGCGCGTGCTGATCATCCGTGATGGCCAGCACGAATACATTTTTAAGGAGACAGCCTGACCGCACCGGCTCGGCGGGATTCTTCCTGTTCGAGTGGTCCACCCGCAGCGTCCTCGGTCGAGCTTTGCCTGCGAGAGGCGGGGGTTCGATTGTTGGCGGGCGCAGCCTGTCGGCTATGCCGTAACGAAATAGCGTTTTTCCCAGGAGGATTTCAATGAAACTCGACCGCACACTGGCTGCACTTGCCCTGTGTATTCTTTTCACCGCTGCAGCGTTCGGACAGATCGCGCCTCCGGCGGATCTGGATGCGTGGGTCGCTCGCTCCATGCAAACCTTTGGCGTGCCCGGCCTGTCGGTGGCGATTGTGAAGGACGGCAAGGTGGTGGTTGCAAAAGGCTACGGCGTGCGCAAAATGGGCGAAACCACTCCGGTGGACGAGAATACGCTGTTCGGCATTGGCTCCAACAGCAAGGCGTTTACCGCGGCGTGCCTGGCCATCCTGGTGGACGAGGGAAAGATCGCGTGGGACGATCCCGTGTACCAGCGCCTGCCCGATTTCCGCATGTACGACCCTTACGTCTCGCACGAAATGACCATCCGCGATTTGCTCACTCACCGCAGCGGAATGGGACTCGGGGAAGGCGACTTGCTGTTCTTTCCCCATACCACGTACACGCGCGAGGACGTTATCCACCAACTGCGCTACATGAAGCCGGCGTCGAGTTTCCGCAGCCGGTTTGCCTATGACAACCTGCTCTACATGACAGCCGGGCAGATTGTCCCGGCAGTAACCGGCACATCCTGGGACGACTTCGTACGCCAACGCATATTCGCGCCACTGGGCATGAGTAACAGCAACGTCAGCACTGCCGCCTTCCGGCCGGGAGACAACGTCGCCTATCCGCACTCGAAGGTAGATGGCAAATTGCAGGTGGTCCCGTTCGAGAATCTCGACAACGCGGGTCCGGCAGGCTCGATCAATTCCTCCGCCGCGGACATGGCGAAGTGGGTGCTATTGCAGCTCAACCGCGGGAAGTTGCCCGACCGCGAGGGTCGCCTGTTCAGTGAAGCGCAGTCGCAGGAAATGTGGTCGCCGCAGACCATCCTTCCGATCGGTGATCCTCCTCCGCCGCTGGCGGCTCTGAAGGCCGACTTCGCGGACTATGGACTGGGCTGGATGGTGCGCGATTATCGCGGACGCAGGCTGGTTGCTCACACCGGAGGAGTTATCGGATATGTGTCGCGCGTCATGCTGGTGCCGCGGGAGAATCTCGGCGTCGTCATTCTGACCAATGCGATGGAGGGGGGCGCGTTCGAGTCGATTCTCTACCACGTGCTTGACCAGTACCTGCAATTGCCGCCCACGGACTGGATTGCGGCCTATAAAGCGGCGACCGACATGCGAGATAAGAATGCCAAAGCGGTGGAGGAGCAGCAGAACACGGCGCACAACGCCGCCTCACACCCTTCGCTCCCAGTGGAGAAGTATGCCGGGTCCTACGAGGATGCATGGTACGGCACGGTCACAATGCGGATGGAAAACGGGCACCTCGTGCTCAGCTTTGACCACACACCGGAAATGGTGGGCGATTTGGAGCACTGGCAATACGACACCTTCCAGGCCCACTGGCGCGTGCGCACCATCGAAGACGCTTTTGTGACATTTTCCCTGAAACCGGACGGCACGATCGATCGCTTCACCATGGCGCCGGTATCGCCGCTCGCTGACTTCAGCTTCGACTACCAGGACCTGGAGTTTCATCCGGTGCACAAGCCGGCAGCACCCGCAACAAAGTAATGGACTTCAATGAGGGGGAACGATGATTCCGAGTCAGATCCTTTCTGACCGTCATGCACGTAGATACCTGGCGACACTCACAGGCTTGCTGCTTCTCGTGGCGTTGTTGTGTCTCGGGATGTGGGCGCAGCCATCGCATCCTTCGTCTCCGCCGGCGAAGGCAGCAACTGCAGCAGCGGTTGCGCCAGCACAACCAAGTACCGCCCACGAACTGACCGCGGCCGACCTCGAGGTTTTTCTCGATGGCCTGATGCCCGCTCAAATTGAACGAGAAGATACCGCGGGCGCCGTGGTTGCGGTGGTCAAGGACGGACAGGTCCTTTTCGCCAAAGGCTACGGATACTCGGACATGGCGAAGCGTACGCCCGTAACTCCGGACGCCACGCTGTTTCGCATTGCCTCCATCTCGAAGCTCTTTGTCTGGACCTCGGTGATGCAGCTGGTCGAGCAAGGCAAGCTCGATCTGAACCGGGACGTCAACGATTACCTGGATTTCAAAATCCCGCCAGCGTACGGGAAGCCCATCACCCTGCGGAACCTCCTGACCCATACGTCGGGGTTCGAAGAGTCGGGCCGGGACTCGGACGTGGCAGACGCAAAAGATTTGTTCCCGCTCGGCGATTATCTCAAGCGGAACATCCCTGCACGGATCTTCCCCCCCGGGGTGGTGCCTGCCTATTCCAACTATGGCGCGAGTCTTACCGCTTACATCGTGCAGCGCGTATCCGGCAAGCCATTCGAACAATATGCCGCGGATAATATCTTTCTGCCGTTGGGGATGAAGCGAACCACCTTTGTTCAGCCTCTGCCCGCGGACATGAAGCCACTGATGTCCAATGGCTATGATCTGGCTTCGTCAGACCCCAAACCTTTCGAATTCATCGAAGAATTTCCAGCGGGCAGCGTCTCCACCACGGCCCTGGACATGTGTAACTTCATGATTGCCCATCTCCAGAACGGACAACTGGGCAGTGTGCAGATTCTGCGCCCGGAGACTGCCACCCTGATGCACTCCCGGCTCTTTGGAGCGGACGACCGCATGAACGGGATGGCGCATGGTTTCTATGAGGAATCTGCAAACGGGCACCGGATTATCGGCCACGGCGGCGATCTCAGGCTGTTTCACAGCGACCTCCACCTGATTCTCGATGCCAATGTTGGATTATTTGTTTCTTACAACAGTATGGGGAAGGGAGAGATCAGGCCGCGGGAGGTCCTCCTTAAGAAGTTTCTGGACCGGTATTTCCCCTACACGCAGCCTCCCGCCGAAAAGATTGAAAACGCCAAAGCGGACGCGGCCAGCGTCGCTGGGCTTTATCTCACCAGTCGCCGTTTTGAGACTTCTTTCCTGAAACTGACTTCCTTGCTTGGCCAAGAGAAAGTCATTGCGAATTCCGACGGGACCATCAGTGTAGATCCTTTCAAAGGACCCGACGGCCAACTGCTGAAATTCGAAGAGATCAGTCCGCTGCTCTATCGCGAAGTCCACGGACGCGCTCACGTAGGTTTCAGGCGGGACGGGAACGGGCAATTGCAGTTTCAGTTGGACTGGCCGTTTTTCATTTTCCAGAAAGTTAGCTTTTGGGAAAACAAGTACTTCAATGACACGCTTGCGATATTTGGCTTGACTATGGTCATCCTGACGCTGCTGCTGTGGCCAGTGGGAGCGTTGATTCGCAAACACTACAACCGTCCGCTGGATCTCAGTCCGGTGGAGCGGAAGCTGCGGCTTGGTGCGCGGCTGGTGTGCATCCTCTTCATCTGCTTTTTCGGGAGCTGGCTGGCGGTTCTGGTCCAGAGCGAAAAGCCTGGCGCTCTGAACGCTCTCCCTCCCTGGATCATTGTTTTTGGAGTCCTGGGTGTAATCTGTGTTCTCGGCACGATTCTCGTGTGCCTGAATGCATTTCGAAGCTGGAGTGCTCCCAACCGGTGGATCTGGGCCAAACTGTACGAGACGGCACTCGCGCTTGGCTGCCTGGGCCTGGTTTGGTTCGCGATCACCTGGAACCTCATGAACTTCAACGTGCACTTCTGACCCAGAATTGGGGGCCGGTACTTACCGGGGGCGGTTTCGCTTGGTTCGTGTCTGAACTAGAATATGTTGCATCCATTTGCCTGGACCACCGGGACTTGGAGATTCTCCGGTGCGCAAGCCGCAAGCGCCCGCTGCAAGAACAGATGTCCACACTCGCCAGGAGCATTAACATGCGCAAACTTCTCACAGGGATGTTCGCTCTCACGGTTGTTTCATTCTTCTCTCACTTGGCAATCGCCCAGAGCGATTCTCCCCTGTTGCTGCGATTTCCGACGGTCAGCAAAACGCAAATTGTTTTCAACTACGGTGGCGACCTGTGGATCGTCGGCCGTGACGGCGGCGATGCCCGCCAGCTGACTTCGGGGGTGGGAGACGAAACTTCTCCCAGCTTCTCTCCGGATGGAACGATGGTCGCTTTCACGGGAGAATACGACGGCAACCGCGACGTATTCGTGGTGCCGGCTACCGGCGGTGTGCCCAAGCGTCTCACTTACCATCCCGCCGACGAGGACGTTCTCGGCTGGACGCCCGACGGCAAAAATGTTCTGTACATGTCCTGGGGAAATAGTTTCCGTCACTTCGAATTTCAGCTCTACACAGTGCCCGTCGCGGGCGGGTTTCCCGCGCAACTACCCATCCCAGTGGGCGCGGAGGCGTCATTTTCTCCCGACGGCACTCACCTGGCCTACGTTCCTCATGATCAGTGGCAGGAGGCCTGGAAGCGCTATCACGGCGGCCAAACCACTCCCATTTGGATTGCCGACTTGAAGGACTCCAGTATCACCAAAGTTCCCCGTGACAACTCCAACGATCACTTTCCCATGTGGGTCGGCGACACCGTCTATTTCATCTCTGACCGCAATGGTCCAGTAAGCCTTTTCGCCTACGACACTAAGACCAGGCAAGTTTCCGAAGCCCTGCACAGCGACGGCCTTGACTTCAAGACGGCATCGGCCGGGCCGGACGCGATCGTGATCGAGCAATTTGGCGCCATCAAGCTCTACGACCTCAGCACTCACCAAGCGAAGAAAGTTCCGATTCGAGTTTCTGGCGATCTTGAGGCCGTGCGGCCGCACTTCGCCAAGGTGGACCCCAAGCGCATTCAGAATTTCGGCATTTCCCCGACCGGAGCTCGCGCCGTGTTTGAAGCCTGGGGAGAAATCTTCACTGTCCCCACCGACAAGGGCGATATTCGGAATCTCACGCACAGCCCTGCAGTCGCTGACCGCGATCCCGCATGGTCACCCGATGGCAAGTCGATCGCGTATTTCTCCGATGAGTCGGGAGAATACGAGCTATCCATCCGTTCGCAGAACGGTATGGGCGAAGTGCGGCACATCAACCTGGGCAATCCGCCGTCATTCTTCTACACACCGACGTGGTCGCCCGACAGCAAGAAAATAGCTTATTCGGACAAGCGCCTGAACCTGTGGTATGTCGACCTGGACAATCCCAAGCCGAAGCTCGTCGATACCGACTACTCCGGTGGATTCGGCCCCACGCAGCTGAACCAGACCTGGGCACCCGACAGCAAATGGGTTGGCTACAACAAACAGCTACCCAGCGGACAGCATGCGGTTTTCGTCTACTCGCTGGAGCAGGGGAAGTTCTTTCAGATCACTGACGGCATGAGCGATGCGCTCTATCCCGCTTTCGATAAGAACGGCAAGTACTTGTACTTCACCGCCTCGACTGACGTCGCGCTTTCCGCTGCCGGTCTTGATATGACCAGCGATGAGCACCGTGTCACGCGCAGCACCTACGTCGCAGTACTGAGCAAAGACGAGAAATCCCCGCTCGCTCCCGAGAGCGATGAGGAAAAGGCCAAGGAAGAGAAGAAGGCCGAACAGGACAAGGACAAAGGTAAAGACAAAGACAAAATGGCGGATAAGTCCGGAACTGCCGGAGGCGCCGACAAAGACAAGGGCAAAGACGCAAAAGACGAGAAGAAGAAAGAAGAACCGGTCGTGGTCAAGATCGACATCGACGGCATCGGCCAGCGCATCCTTTCCCTGCCCATCCCCGCCAGGAACTACCTCAATCTGCAGGCGGGCAAGTCAGGAATCTTGTTTCTCTCCGAAGGACCAGCAGTCATCACCGAAGACGATCAGCAGAACCTGCAGCAGACCATCCAGAAATTTGACCTGAGCAAGCGCAAAGTTGACAAATTTCTGGACGAGGTTAATGACTACGTCGTTTCCTTCGACGGGGAAAAGATTCTCTACCGCAAGGGTGAATCCTGGGCGACGGCCTCAGCCGACGAGCCGCCCGCTCCTGGCGGTCCGCCGAAACCCGGCCTCGGCCCGCTCAAACTGGACGGCTGGCAGGTGTATGTCGAGCCCCGCGCTATGTGGAAGCAGATCTACAACGAAACTTGGCGAATTGAGCGCGATTTCTTCTACGACCCGCATTACCACGGTCTCGATCTTGCCAAGGCAAAGAAGAAGTACGAGCCCTATCTGGATGGAATTGCGTCACGCAATGAGCTTACTTATCTGTTTAACGAGTGCCTGGGCGAACTGACGGTCGGTCACATGTTTGTGAGAGGCGGCGAACGGCCGGAGACGAAGAAGGTAAAAGGCGGGCTGCTCGGTGCGGACTATAGTCTGGAAAACGGCCGCTACCGCATTGCCAGAGTCTACGATGGCGAAAACTGGAATCCGGGTCTGCAGGCCCCACTGACTCAGCCGGGGGTCAACGTCAAGGCAGGCGACTACATTCTGGCCGTAAACGACCGCGAGCTACATTCTGCCGACAATATCTACAGCTTTTTCGAGGAAACCGCCGGCAAGCAGGTCATGCTGAAGGTGGGCGCGAATCCAAACGGCAATGACAAGGACGCGCGCGAGGTTACGGTGGTGCCCGTCGAAAGCGAAGAGGGCCTGCGCCACCTGGCGTGGATCGAAGGCAATCGCCGCAAGGTCGATCAGGCAACCGGAGGCCGCGTGGCCTACGTGTACGTGCCCGATACTGCCGGCGGCGGCTACACCAGCTTCAACCGCTACTTCTTTTCCCAGGTGGGCAAGGAAGCCGCCATCATCGACGAGCGCTTCAATGAAGGCGGCCAGCTCGCCGACTACATCATTGATTACCTGAAGCGCCCGATCATGAGCAAAGTTGTCACACGGGAAGGCCACGACTGGTCGAGCCCAGCGGAGGCAATCTACGGACCGAAGGTGATGATCATCAACGAGATGTCGGGCTCCGGCGGCGACGCGCTGCCGTGGTATTTCCGTAAAGCCGGGGTCGGCCCGCTCGTCGGCAAACGAACCTGGGGAGGGCTTGTCGGCATCGGCGGCTATCCCGAACTCCTCGATGGCGGCCGCGTTACCGCTCCACGTGCCGCCATCTACGGTCTGAACGGCGAGTGGGAAGTGGAAAACCACGGCGTCGCGCCGGACTACGAGGTGGATCTAGATCCAGCGGCGTACCGCCAGGGACACGACGCCCAGCTCGACAAGGCCATCGAAGTCGTGATGCAGCAACTGAAAGAGCATCCCCTGCCGCAATATAAGCATCCGGCGTACCCGAACTATCACGAGCACGATGATTTGGGGAGCAATACGAAGTAAGCGGCAGAAGTTTGATTTGTAGTTGCAGGCCGCTATTTATTGAACTTCCAAGGCGGCATTTGCCGGCTTGAGTTGTCCGGTTGCCACGATCCACGCGCTGAGGGCACCTAAGGGTATCAAGCCTAACAATCCGCAGTACGAAACATAGAGAAAGCTGGCCCCGCCGCCGAACAACAGCACAGTGAATGAACCTCCGATCGTGTTCGTCGCAGAGTGCGCGAGACTGGACGACCAGATGCTTCCGGTCTTCAGGAACAGCCATCCAAAAATGATTGAAATAAGTACCGTGCTGACGGTGAAGACCGCCATGCCCTCGAGCCGATGGTCGGGGAAATCGTAGCCGCGAAGTATGAGCGGGTAGTGCCAAACTCCCCAAATCACTCCTGTAACGACTGCGCTCAGTACGGGCCGGTCGGGAAACAGCCGCAGCTGCAAATAACCGCGCCAGCCGAACTCCTCCCCGAACAAGAGCGGCGTTGCAAAAATCGCGTTGACTGGCAATACGCAGAGGAGCAGCCAGGGATGCGACGGTATATGAGTTGGCACTACTCCGACTGACTTCGATACGTAGTTAATCCCGCGCACAAGGGAGAAGTCCGGTGCACCAAGTCCGAGAAGTGGGGCAGCGATGACGATGAACCCAACCACTAGGAGCGGCAGAAACCATCCCACGACATAGTATGGCCACTTCCGCCAGTCGAGTCCCAATCCCGCGTCGGCGAACCCCTCGCGAGTGACCCATTTCCGAACGGCAAAAGTTGCAATGGCCGGCGCAAAGGCGCCAGGGAGGGCGGCGAGTTGAAAGAGGGGGCTGCTCACCGGGAGCCCAAGTCGAATAACGGTCTCCCAAAGGGCCCAAGCCATCCCGAACGCAATCGCCAGATACGCGATAATGCCTTTTCGATTCTTCATACTTAAGATGCTCCGTTTAATTCCCGCTATCTCTGAGATATATGTTTCAGTTCACCATACGTTCGAGCAGCGCGATGAAGTCTATGCCTGAGCTCGGTTACTGTCAAGAATGGGAAACTGCCGAAAAGATGAATGTGCTGTTTTAGAAACATATGATACACTCAGGTCCGGCCTCGAGCCCACAGTTTGCTAGGATGAAACAACAACGACTATGCGCGACAAGGAAACATCCTCCCGGAAAACGTGGCCATCGATGAGTCAGACGGATCGTGTGTCCCAACTCAGTCCCCGCCGGCGGGAGATCATCCGTCCTGCATTGGAGAATCCGCGGCAATTCGTTCTGCTCAGCGTCCGCGATATGGCCAAGAAACTAGGCACGGATCCGGCGACTACCGTGCGCATTGCCCGGGGACTTGGATTCGAGAGCTACAAGGAATTCCAGCGCTATCTGCACGAACTCTCGGTGGTGCGTGCAACGTCTCTGGACACGATGCAAGCGGGCTCCCCCACTGATTCGAGCGTGAATTCGTTCTTGCGGGAAAGCCTCAATCAGGAAGTCAAGAATTTTCGCGCTCTTTACAATGGCCTGGACTTAAATCGTCTGGAGAAGGTAGCTCGCCGGCTCTGGAAGGCTCGCCGGATTCTGGTCATAGGAGGAGACGCCGCAGCTTGTCTGGTGGCCTACCTCCATTACCATTTCACCGCCCTGGCCCTGCCTGTGTTTAACGCTACCGCGCCTGGCCTGGTCGTCCACTCGGTCCGGAACTTGGGAAAGGAAGATGTCGTCATCGCAATCAGCTTCCGGCGTGGTCTCCGCATGACCATTGAAGGCATCCAGCAGGCTCGTAAATTAGGAGCCTACTGCATTGGCATTACCGATACTTATATCTCGCCGGTCGCACGTTTTTCCGACGAATTCTTCCTCACCCCGGTGGATACCACGTCTTTTGACGTTTCCTACTCCGCTCCGATGTGCTTGTTCAATGTCCTTCTCGCCGCAATGGCGGAAGTCCACCGGGCCAAGACTTTGCAGATTATAAGGAAAGTAGCTGAGGAGCAACGTCACGGATTCCGTTTTTACGAGGAATAACAGCCTAGGGCAGTATCGCAGCTGGATGATCAACCCAACCACAAGTTCAGAAGGAGCATCGGCTGCGCGGAAGCCTGGATGGTTTCGCCGAATCGTTGTGCTGTTCCTGAAAATCGCAATCCTGTTTACTGCTGTCCTGATCGCGTCGGGAGCCGTCTATGAGTTCGTTGGTCGAAGCCAGGATCAGCGCCGGTTCCCACGGCAGGGCCAACTGATAGACATCGGCGGCCGCCGGCTGAATCTGAATTGCACCGGCCAGGGGAAGCCAACGGTAATTCTGGAGAGCGGGCTCGGTGTCCCCGCTATTGGTTGGAAGGATGTGCAGTCGGAAGTCGAGAAGTTCGCCCGGGTGTGCTCGTACGATCGCGCGGACACCGGCTGGAGCGACCGAGGACCGTTGCCGCGAACCAGCCTGCAGATGGTGAAGGAACTGCACGGACTCCTGAGCAGTGCCGGCGTTCCACCCCCCTACGTCATGGTTGGACATTCCCTGGGGGGATTCAATGTTCGCGTGTACAACGCCCAGTATCCCGACGAAGTTGCCGGGGTCGTTCTGGTGGATGCGTCACACGAGAAAGCTGAAGAATCAGCGCCGCCTGGGATGAAGAACGCCGCGGAGAAGCAAAAAGCGCAGATGAAGCAGTTGCTCTCTATTTCCCGTATCGTGACTCCAATTGGAATCGGACGGTTGTTGCTCAAACGAAGTTGGGGGGAGCGGGTCCTGCCACCAGGTTTTCAATCGGAACTGGCGTACGTGCAACTTGAATCGAAACAGCTCGAAGGGATGGCCAGGGAACTCGATTCCTTCGAAGAAGACGCGAGAGAAGTGAGTAAAGCGGGAGATTTGGGCGACAAACCTCTCATTGTATTGACGGCTGGCAGGGCACCCGCCCCAGCCGAGTTACCGGAGGGTGTATCGAAGAAGGATTTCGACGACTATTACCGGGTCTTCGCTACTGATTTGCAGCCTCGCCTCGCTCATCTGTCGGTTCGGGGCAAACAAATAGTTGTTCCCGACAGCGGGCACATGATTCCCATGGAGAAACCGCAGGCGGTCGTTAGCGCGGTCCGAGAAGTTTGTGCTGCCGTCAATCTGAAATAGATTGTTTCTCCAGAGGTGTCATCGCAGCTTCGGGTAACGACAAACGGAAGAGTTTATAAGCCGGGATACCGAGGAGAATCAGTCCGATCCCCCATAGCGCATGAATCGGGCTGGCCATGATAGCGCTGACGGTGATACCGCAAGCCGCCAGGACAAACGAGAGGGGCAGCCAGGGATAGCCGGGCACGCGGAACGGCCGATCAAGATCGGGCTTCCTGATCCGCAGCACAATCACCGCGGCCACCGTCACACCGTAGAAGATCCATGCTGTAAAGATCACGTAGGTAAACAGCTCCTGGAATGTACCGAGCAGCGTCAAAAGGGACGCCCACGCCGATTGCAACAAAATGGCCGGCACGGGCGAGTGGTAGCGCGCGCTGATCCTAGTGAACTGAGGAAAAAAGAGCCGGTCTCGCGCCATGGCGTAATAGACTCGAGGGCCGGTTACGATCATGCCGTTGGTTGCGCCCAGTATCGAGGTGGCAATCAGGAGCGAGATGAACAGAGTTGTACCGGTTCCGTAGGCTGCTTGCATCGCAGTTGCGGCGGCACGGTCGCTGCGCTGCAGCTCGGCGCCCGTCAGCACCCCGTAGTAGGCAGCATTGGCCAGAAGATAGATGGCGGCCAAGCCAAGGGTCCCCCAGAACAGACTTTTGGGAAGATCGCGCTGCGGTACCTTGAACTCTCCCGCGGTGAAGGACACTACGTGCCAACCCTCATAGGCCCATAGCACCGCCACCAGAGCGGCACCGAAAGCGGCGGCGGAAAAGGTAGGCCCTGCAGGATGAAAGCTGCTTCGTAGCACTTGCAAATGTCCCCGCGCTATGAGCAGGGCAACCATCACCCCCAAGCCCCCTAGCTTGCAGATTGTGACGATGTTCTGCGTCAATTTGCCAGACTTTATGCCCAGGCAGTTGATCGCACTCAATGTTCCGATGCACAAGATGGCAACTATCTTTTGCCAGACTGTGGACATGGGAAAAACAAAGGAAAGATAGAGAGCAAAGGCGACCGCCAGGGTTGCGATGGACCCCGATTGGATCATGGTCAACAGGCTCCATCCATAAAGAAAGCCCACCGGACGACCGTATGCTTTACTCAGATAGACGTAGAGCCCACCAGTGCCCGGATAGGCTGCACCCAGTTCAGCCAGGGAAAGGGCGCCGAAAAGGCTGAGTGCTCCCCCGACAACCCAGACCAGTAGAACGCCCGAGAGCGACGGCAGTTGCCGGGCAACGGCTCCGGGCACAAGAAAGATTCCAGAGCCGATGACCGTGCCGACGACCAAGGCCATCCCATCGCGCAAGTTGAGCTCGCGGACCAATCCCTTCGCCGGCGCTGTAGGGATCAAAGGTGGACGTTTGATCATCGCTTGTCAGGAATCTCCCACAGATTGTCACAACGGTAGCGAGTGCTCGAACTGCAACTGCCTTGCGTTGAAGCACAGCCCCGCGGAATCATTCCGAGAATGTATCACGGAGCGAATGAGATCGCTCCGGTTTCGACCTGTTGCTAGGCGGCTCGAAGTGTTTCTTCTCGAACCGTGATTTTCTGAATCAAGTCTTCGCGCACCGCGTATCCCCTTCCCGGGACATCCGAGACGGGAATCGTTCCATCCGCGCGCACTTCGACCTCAGGCTCGATGATATCTTCCTTCCAGCAACGTCTGGAGGCGGAAACGTCCCCCGGCAGACGGAAGTTTTCCAGGGTGGAAAGCGCAACGTTATGAGCGCGCCCGATTCCCGACTCCAACATCCCGCCGCACCACACCGGAATATCATGTTCTCTGGCGACGTCATGTATCGCCCGCGCTTCGGTAAATCCACCCACGCGCCCAACTTTGATATTGATGATCCGGCACGCGCCAGTCTCTAGCGCAAAACTCGCATCGCGCGCATTCCGAATGGATTCATCCAGGCAGATTGAGGTGTTGATCGCCTTCTGCAACTGGGCGTGCAGGTAGATTTCATCGTCCCACAGCGGTTGCTCCATCATCAACAGCTTGTAGGCATCGAACTTCTGCAGATGTTCGATCTGGTCGAGCGTGTATGCGGAGTTGGCATCCACGCTCAGCAGGATGTCGGGCCAGCGCGATCGGGTCTTTTCCAGCAGGGCCAAATCGCATCCCGGCTTGACCTTGATCTTGATGCGGCGGTATCCGGCGTTCAATTCGGTTTCGATCTTTTCCATCAGCTGCTCGGGCGAATTCTGGAGGCCGATCGAAACGCCGCAGGCAATCTCCCTCCGTGTACCGCCCAGTAACTTCCAAAGCGGCACTGCTGTCAGTTGAGCCTCAGCATCCCACACCGCATTCTCCAGCGCGGCTTTTGCCATGCGATGGCCACGAACTTTGGCAAAAAGCGCCGGGCAGTCTTTTCCCGATTTCACATCACTGCCAAGTAGCGACGGTATAAGGTGCTGTTTCATCGTCGGCCAAACAGTTCCGAGCCATTCAGAACTGTAATAAGGATCCTCGAAGGCGACACACTCTCCCCATCCGCGCACTCCGTCGGCCTCAAGACTCACCAGCAGGATGTGACGGGTATGAAAGCGCTTGAAACTTGTCTCGAAGAAATGGACCAGGGGCATTTGGATCTCACGCAGGGTTACGCTCCGTATTTTCATAACAGTCGATCACCCATTTATCGCGGCAGTTCGCCCTTTCCAGCGCCAGGCAAGTGCCCGATGCGAACGCTTACAGCACAACTCACTTTCGCGCCAAGCAGCAGCCGGCCTAGCGTGATACAGACGTTTCACGTGTTCAGTGCCCTGAGGAAGTTGCGGGGCCAGCAACCTGGCTTCCTTTATGTAAACCGTATGCGGCAAACGACAAAAGTGCGTGACACAAACGTTTCACATGCAATACTACTGCATGCGAGTCACCCGGAGCAATCAGTTTTTTCTGTTTTCAGAACACCTGGCCAGACCACTCTGATGGCTTGGCTAAACAGATACTCCGGCACATATGAAAGCCCGGTTTACGGGAATGTAAGCGTAAACCTGGAGAACGGAAGCCTGGTACTTCGATTTCCCGAAGCTCAAGTGGCTGACCTGGAGCACTGGCACTATGACATTTTTCGTATGAGGCTGCGCGGGCCGCTTGATGCTGGTGTGTTCGTCACGTTTTCTATCAACCTGCGTGGGGAGGTGGCGGAAATGGCATTCGATTACACGCCGACGGTCGTGATTACGCCGCCAGCCGAAACCACGGATCGATTGAGAAAACTTCCAGAGCCTGCGACTTCAGAGATGAAGTAAGAGGAGGGACACCGCAGTCGCCAGTAGTACCTCTGAATTCTCGCACCGGGTTTTCGCGAAAGCAGCCATTGGAGCGGACTGCGCAATAATCAATTCACCTTTCTCTACCCTTTCACTATCTTTCTTACGGAAGCTATGGCCTCACCGATGGAATAATCTTTGTGAAAAATACTTGATGTCCCGCCAACCAGCATGGTCGCGCCTGCCGCCACCATCGCCGGTATATGTTGAAAGCTCACGTTCCCGTCGACCTGAATGTCGACATTGTCATGTCCCCTGGCGTCGAGTAATGCGCTGACGTCTCTGATCTTTCTGAGCATGGCCGGGATCAGTTTTTGCTGGGCGAAACCGGGGTTCACGGTCATGACCGTAACCATGTCGACGTCATCGAGGATATAGTCCAAGTTGATGATCGGCGTGGCCGGATTCAGAGCGATGCCGGATTTTGCTCCGGTGTCGCGAATCTGCTGTAAGGCTCTTTGTACATGGCGAGTCGCCTCGAAGTGTATCGTGATGTATGCGGCGCCCGCTGCCGCTGTCCTGTCGATATACCGTTCCGGCTCTTCCACCATCAGGTGACAGTCCAGCGGAATGTGGGTAAGTTGCTTTGCCGTCTGCATGAAGGTAAAGTCCAATGCAAAATTGGGAACGAACTTACCATCCATGATATCGATGTGCAGGTAGTCGATTCCTGCGGCGGTTAGCTGCTCGATGTCGGCCTCGATATTCTTTAAGTTGGCGCACGCCATCGAGGCTTCAATTTTGATGGCTTTTCCCATTCTTCACTCTAGTCCTTCATGTTTCTACAAAGCCGCAAGGATTCTGGCGGCAGCAGTTCCCGGTCATCAAGCAAGACAGTCTACCATCCCCTCGCTGAGCTCGCGTGCGACCCGTCGGGCAGCCGATGCGTCGTGTTGACATGGGGGCTGCGCGTCAGGCCTCATCCGGAGGAATCTCGAAGGTGACCAGTTCGGAGCGAAAGCCGTGCGTGCGATGCGCCCCGTAAGCGATGCCGGCAGTCATCCAGACAAAACCCAGCACCAGCGCCGAACGACTGAGATGCATCCAGATGAAGAAGCAAATCAAGAACCCGAGGGCGGGCGTGATCAGGTTGCCCAGGGTTCTGCTTGTCTTTTCCCGCCAAAGGTGGATGAAAGACGCGGCATTGACGCCCATGAAACCGATGAAGGCGCCGAAATTGAGCGCTTGGGCGCCGATTTCATAGGCACCTCCGCCCATGCGTGCGGCATAGAATTCGAGAATGCTGGCTCCAACGAGCGCAAGAACTCCGACCGCCACAATGTTGTTGCGCGGAATGCGGCGCTTGGGCTCGATGGCGCCGAAGAACGACTTGGGCAGTGCATTTCCCCTTCCCATCCCGTAAAGGAGCCGTCCGGCGGCGAGCTGCGAGCCCATACCGGAACCCATATTGGCAATGAGCAGCGTGAAGTTCATGATTTGGAAGAGGACGACGCCGCCGACCTGACGCGAGACCAGAGCAAACGCTGACTCGACCTGATCGCTGGGAAACGGTTTCGATCCCCAAACCAGCTGAGCAGCATAGACTTCGAGTCCAGACAAGATACCGGTAATCAGACAAACCAGGACCGTGGCCAGAAGAATGTTGCGGCGGGGGTTCTTAACCTCCTCCGAGAGTGTGGACACAGCGTCGAAGCCGATGTAAGTAAGCACAGCTACAGAAGTACCGGAGAAAATGGTGGGCAGGCTGAAGGTGTCGGGCTGGTAGAAGGGATGGGTGAAGAATCCGGGATCGTGGTGAATGTGCCACAGCGAGCGGGTCACAGCAACCAGAAACAGGATGACCACTACTACCATGCCCGTACATAAAGCCTCATTCAACTGCGCTGAGGTCCGAATGCCGCGCAGGTTCAACCAGGTAAAGAGGGCGGCAAAGATCAAAATCCAGACATAGAAAGAAGACAGCCCGGGAACAATATTCATCGCCGCCTTGGCGCAAAAGGCGATACAAATCAGGGGACCCAGAATGTAGTCCATCACCATGCCCCAACCGACGACATAGCCGAGAGCGGAATGCATTTCCTGGCCGACATAGGTGTACGCCGAACCGGCACTGGGATAGACGCGCGCCATGCGGCCATAGCTGACCGCCGTAAAGAGCATGGCGATCATGGCGATCAGAACCGTGGTTACGACGTGGCCATGACCTTTGTTGCTGATGACGCCGTAAATTCCCATCGGTGCGGTGGGCTGGACCATTACCATGCCGATGATGACGAGGCTCCACAACCCCAGAGTGCGTTTCAGGCGAACTGCGTCGGCGTGAGGGGGTGCGGATCCGGCGTTCGTTGGATTCTGCTGCGTCATGACTGCTCCTTAGCAAAAATTAGCCATTGCTCGGTTGAAGGTGATGCCGATCGCGAAATCGGGCAAGTGCGAGATTGCAGATTTTTCATGGCCGGGGGGATTCCCATTGGCCCGAGTTAGCAGAGTTGAAGATGGCTTCGATTACGGCCATGTTCTCGATGGCGTCTTCCACCGAGACGGGAACTTCGGTGTCCTCCATAACGGCTTTGGAAAAGGCATCGCCCTGCAAGGTGTACTGATCACATGCGGGAAAGGTCTCGGTGGTGATGCCGCCGCCGAACACATCACCGCTGTCGTCGATGAAGAGGCGAGTGGGACGATCCATAGGCGCGTTGAAGGGAATCTCGATCTCGATACGACCGCGGGTGCCAAGGAAGTGGACGCGCTGGTAAGGGACCAACTGCGTACTGCAGGTGAAAATGGATTGGCCACTCGGGAAGTCGAGAATTGCCGACGTGAGACGGTCGGTGTGCATCTGGGGATCACGGTCGATCAGGCCGACGACTCGCGTCGGTTGCTGTCCGAATGCATAGCGCGATGCATGCACGAGGTAGCAGCCGATATCCAGGAGTGCACCTCCTCCGCACGCGACTTGGTTGTTGATGCTGGACGGGTCCATCTCGAAGTAGCTGAAGAAGCCGGCGACAGAACGGATTTCTCCGATGCGGCCTTCGGTAAGCAGTTCACGGACGCGGAGCCATTGGGGATAGCTGCGGATCATGAAGGCTTCGCCGATCTTGACTCCGGTACGGGAGCGAACAGCGAGGAGGGTTCCAGCTTCCGCAGCGGTAAGGCTGATAGGCTTCTCGCACAGAACATGCTTGCCGGCTTCGGCGGCTCTGATGGTCCAGGGGACGTGGAGATGATTGGGAAGAGGATTGTAGATGGCGTCGATATTCGGGTCAGCGATGAGTTCTTCGTACGAGCCGTAGGCGGTGGGAATGCCAAGAGCGGCCGCCGCCTGCGCGGCCTTCGCCAGACCGCGGGATGCGATGGCAACGACACTGGTGTATTGACCTTGCTGCATGGCAGGAACCACCTTCTTGCCAATGCTGGCAGTGCTGAGAACTCCCCAGCGGAGCTTGTTGGGCATATTTGTCTATCCTCCAATTACATCTTGGGAGCGATTCGTAATCGCGGTCTCCACCGACGGTGCCTGGAAAACGCTCGCTGCGGCGCCGAACAGGGCAGAGTTAGACAGCGACTCCGGAACGAAACGAAGATCGCGCCGGACCTCGGCGCTGAACACATGCTGCCGGGTCAGGGTCTCAATGCGCTTCAGAAATTCCGCACCCGCCTTCATCAACCCGCCTCCCAAGATGATCAAGCAAATGTCGAGCGTGTTGACCAAGCCGCCCAAGCCGATCGCCAGGTGTCGCACCATCTGCGTCACGATCTGCCCCGCTACCGGATCACCCTCGGCGGAGGCGCGAAGCACCATCTCCGCTGTGACCGGCTCGTTTCCCGCCATGTCCCGCAACACGGTCTTGTGGCCCATGGCCACAGCAGCTTGGCCGACCCGGGCCAGGGCGAGCCCCGAGGCAAACGTCTCAAGGCAACCGCGCCGCCCACAACTACATGGTTGACCGTTGTTCTCATCTACCGTGTTGTGGCCAAAAACGCCCGCAAAGCCGTGGTCGCCACCATAAGGTCGGCCGCCCAGGAACATGCAACTACCTAGACCACTGCCGACTGTGACCCAGACAAAATTCTCCACGCCTCGAGCGGCGCCCCACGTTGCCTCCCCTAAAGCCGCCATGCGTGTGTCCATGGCCGCATAGATCGGCAGCCCGAATCGCGCCCCGGCGATCTCACCCAGAGGCAGGTCGAACCAGCCCAGGTTGCACGCAATGGACACGCGCCCAGTCGCCATATCAACCAGACCGGCTAAGCTCACGCCCATTCCCCGCAGGCGGTGGCCAGACCGATGCGCCCTGTGCACGACGGGCTCAAGGAGATCCAACAGACGGTCCAAGGACGCGACACCTCCCTCAAATGGAACCGCATGCCTTTCGATCTCGCCGATCGCGTGGCCGTGTGCATCGATCAAGGCAACGTCCATCTTGGTGGCGCCGATGTCTATGGCGAGCGCAAAGTCTTGTTCATTCTCTTTCATCGTTAGTCTCCCGAGATGAGTGGATGATCGGGATTGTTGATTTCACATCTTTCCACTGTTTCCCGCAGAGTCTTCAGAAATTGGGCCATGGCCTCGCCGTCCAAAGCCGGACGGTCGGCGCTCACGGTCCGATTCATCTGGTGTGGCAGCTTCCCCCCGCAGCGTTTCTGCGTAGCGCTGAACATCTGCCGTGACTACCCGTGCGCCATACCTGCTTGGTGGAACCTGCTGAACGTCAATGCCGAGTTCCTCGGCCAACTTTTTGGCACCGGGCGATATTCGTTGCCGTTCGTCGGCAAGCGTCGACCGGAAGCTTGGGCGAGGGGCTTGGCTCAAGACGGCCTGTGGAGGCGTGAACTCCTCTTCCGGCGCTCGCGGCACGTCCCATTTCTCGCCATGCTGGCCTACTACAGCCAATACCTGCCGGGTAACGATTACGCTCCCCTCCTCGGCCAGGACGGTGAGCAGAACTCCGTCTGCCGGACACTCGATCGACAGGATGGCCTTGCCCGTTTCTATTTCGGCCAGTTCGTCGCCGCGTTTGACTTCGTCGCCCGCTCGCTTGAGCCAGCGGAGCAGAGTGGCCTCCGTGATGGATTCACCGAGCGCGGGAAGCGTAATCTCGACCGCCATACTCTACCCTTTCAATTTTCCAAAACGCGCCGCACGGCATCGGCGATGTCAGAAACCTGCGGAACGGCTCGGGCCTCCGCCACAGGGGCAAACGGGATCGGCGTTGCAGCCGCGCCGACTCGCTCCACGGGCGCATCCAGATCGTCAAAGGCATGGTGGCTGATCAACGTTGCGATCTCAGCGGCGGCGCCTGCCCGCGCGACCTCTTCGGAGACTACGACGGCTCGATGGGTTTTTCGTACCGAACCCAGAATTGTCTTCTGATCCAAGGGCACCAGAGTGCGCGGGTCCACGACTTCGAGCTCGATACCCTCACCGGCGAATTGTTCCGCCACGGCGAGTGCACGATGGACCATCGACATCGTCGCGACGATGGTCGCGTCAGTTCCTGCGCGCTTGATATCTGCACAGCCGAAAGGAAGACTGTAAGCCTCCTCAGGGACGTCTCCGCCGAGTTGAGTGAAGCTCCGGTCAGCGGACACCTTCCCGCCACCCGGCGAGGTGGTGCCGTATAACGACTTGTGCTCGAGGAACAGAACCGGGTCGGGGTCGCGGATGGCGGTGATCAGCAGTCCCTTCGCATCATAGGGGGTGGAGGGCACGACGACCTTAAGGCCTGGAGTATGGACGAACCACCCTTCCACACTCTGCGAATGCTGGGCTCCCCGCCCCATCGCCCCTTGCGGCGCGCGGATAACCAGTGGCACGCGGGCCTGCCCGCCGGACATTAAACGTATTTTCGCCGCTTGATTGACAATTTGGTCCATCGCGCAAAATAGAAAATCAGCGTATTGGAACTCGACCACGGGTCGCAGGCCGGTGAGCGCCGCGCCGATGGCCATGCCCATGAACCCCGCTTCCGAAATGGGGGTGTCCCAAACGCGTTCCGGTCCGAACTCCTCCAGCAGGCCAGCCGTCACATGGTACGCTCCCCCGAAGATGCCAATGTCCTCGCCCAGCAGGATAATGGCGGGGTCGAGCCGCATTTCCTGCGCGAGAGCTTCCCGGATAGCCTCCGCCATCGTGAGTCTACGCATTCGATTCATCACCCGACACATACTTCCAGAAGTCGTTTGGTTGAACAGGTTCGCTCGCTCGGGCAAAGGCGATGGCAGCTTCCAACTCGGCCTTGACCTCGAGTTGGATACGATTGAGTTCGCTCGCTGAAGTCCAACCGGCGGCCTGCAGCGCGTCTTCCAGCCGACGGATTGGATCTCGCCGCCGCCAAGCCTCCACCTCCTCTGGCTGACGGTAGGACGATGGCTCAAAGCGCGAGTGTCCGCGGATGCGATAGGTAACACACTCGAGGAGGCTCGGACCATCTCCTTGCCGGGCCCGATCAACGAGCCTGGTCGCGGCACGGTAAACCGCGACGATGTCGTTGCCGTCCACACTCTCGCCGGGGATGCCGTATGCCGCGCTTCGGGACGCGAGATTCGAAACGGCGGAGGACTGCTCGACCGTGAGGGAAAGAGCGAAGTGGTTGTTCTCACAGACGAAGATCACCGGCAGCCGCCACAGTGCAGCCATGTTCAAGGTCTCGTGGAACAGACCTTCGTTGATGGCCCCGTCCCCGAAGAAGGCGACGGCGACCTGGCCAGTCTTTCTGATCCGCGCGGACAGCGCTGCTCCGGCAGCGATCGGGATTCCGGCACCGACAATGGCGAACGCGCCCAGCATTCCCCGGCGGAAATCGGTCAGGTGCAGTGAACCGCCCATGCCCCTGCAACTGCCGGTGCGCCGCGCGAACATTTCCGCCATCATCTCGTTCAGCGGGACGCCTTTGGCGATGCAATGAGCATGTCCACGATGCGTGCTAGCTACCCAATCATCGTCATTCAGCGCTCCGATTACACCCACGGCGACCGCCTCTTGCCCGGTAGACTGGTGCATCGTGCCTGGCATCTCAGTGGTCAGGAAGAGGTAATAGAGTTGCTCCTCGAACTCGCGCGCTTGCAGCATCCGGCGGTACATCGACAGCAGCCGCACCTGATCCACGCCGGTCAAGTCCAACCGGGGCGCCTCCGGCTCGGTTCGAGGGTGATGGTTCACGATTCGTCCTCCACGGCGATCACCCGAGCGGGAAACGCTTCCGCACCGGTCACCTTCACGGGCAGGACGAAGGTGAGGAAACGCTGGTTGATCAAGGGTTCCAGGTTGGTCATGTATTCGATTATCGGGATCCCGGCTTGCAGCAACGCTTCATGGTTGGGCTGGCCAGGGTAAGGTCCTCCCTGCGGATTTCGCAGTTCGATTCCGGAAGCGTCGACGCCCAGAATCTTGATCTTGGCCTCTGTGATCAGCCACTGGATGGTTTCCGTTGAAAACGATGGCCGGCGGTGTTGGTGTTCGGTACGATAAAAGCGGTCAGAACCGGTGTAACAGTACAAGATGTCGCCGGGTTGAATCCGGCCTCCAGCCGCCCGTTTCAGGCCGTCCAGAGTGATTTCCTGCCCGTCGCCCCATTCCGACACGTTGACCACCAGGCCTGGCCCAATCAAATGTTCCAAGGGAAAAGTAGCCGCGTCCTGACCTTCCTTGACATGGTGATAGGGAAATTCAATGTGGGTACCCACGTGGGTGTTCAGAGTGACCTCTGAAATGATGTACCAACTGTCGCCGATCCGTGGGTACTTGGAAAACTGCTCCCACTTGTCTACTAGGCGGGTATCGATCTCCAGCCGATATTCCTCGCGGCCGGGCATGAGAGTATGCGACAGGTCGAAGACTCGCTTCAGGTTCATGGTTCACCATCCTTTGCGGCCAGCGCATGATCACGAACGGTCGCTATGCATCGCAGTTCGTAACCCTCGAAGGGACGCGGTCCGCCAGTCACGAAATTTGTCACGGTGAGACGCCCGAGCGGCGCGCCGTCTTGTACTGGCACTCATCGCACCGGCTTGAATTGATCTTCGGTCAGTATAACGGGACCAACATTTCGAAACTCTCCCGGGGAAACGTTTTGCCAACAGGCCAAGCGATACGATGCAACCTGCAAGGGGATGATTTCCAACACGGGCGCCAGGATCTCTGAAGTTGAAGGCGTCAGCCAATACGAGAGGTCATCGTTGCCAGACGCTTTTCCGGCGGCTGCCACGACTCGCACTTGGCCGCCAAACGACGTCAAATCGCGAGCCAGTCCGAGATCGATCTCGGAGGTGCATTCCTGGGACGCGAAGACTACGCCACGGAAATCCGCGTCGGCAACCTCGATGTGCCCGTGCCGGAAACTGCCTGCGGTTTCCACGACTGCCGGGAACTTGGCCACTTCATTGAAAAGAATTGACGCTTCCAAGGCAGATGCGAACGAGGGCCCCCTGGCCAGCAAATAGATCAATGAAGCGCGCTCGAAGAAGGGACGCCACTCTTCGCTTTCCGGCAGAATGCGTTGCAACGCAGAAGAAAACGCTTCTGCTAGATGATCAAGGTCACGTCGCCATTGCTCGCAGAGTTCATTCGCAACCGCGGCGCCGAGTAGTAACAGGGTCACCAGGGTGCACACATATGTTTGCAAGGCAACCCCCTTATCCAGTTGGCTCCCTATGAACATAATGTGGTCCGCTTCCCGGGCGAGCCGTCCTTCGGGTTTGTTGGTCACCCCAATGACCGTGGCGCCTTGTGCCTTGAGCAGCGGAAGCAGCTTGGCGATTTCGATGGTGTCGCCAGACTGAGAAACCAGAACGATGACCGCGCCGCGGCAGGCCCACTGCCGAAAATGCAAGAGTTCTCCGGCATCTATGGTCGTGGCTTGGATTCCGTGGGAGCCGAGGTAGTGCTCCAGGGGATAACATGCGAACAGAGAAGCTCCCATCCCGCTAAGAATCACGCGGGAGGCGCCCCGCACCAGGTCCGCCGTGCGATTTAAAGCAGCCCTGCCTTCGCCAAATTGATAGTCTGCCATCCGTTGCAGGGCCTCCGGCTGGTGCATAAGATCTTCGAGCAACCGATTCGTCTTCATTCCTTGCGTTGACCTCCAGCGGGCGGATCGTCTGACTTTTGGATCAAAAGGCAAACGGTTACCGTAACCGTTTACTTATTTCGTAACATGCGCTACACTACGGCGTCAATGAAAACTTGGCGGCGCGTCTTGCGTTTCCTTTAGGTGATTCTTTTCGAGGCACGCAGAACTTCCGTTATCGCCACGGCGCTGGGCGAGGAGAAAGAGAAAATGTCAGCACTGGCATTGCTCGGGGGAAAGAAGGCAAAAGGCAAGGCGTTTCCGGTGTGGCCGTATTACGACCAGAATGAGGAGCGAGCTCTGAAGGAAGTCCTGGAGAGCCGAATCTGGTGGCGCACGCCCGGAACCAGGACGCTGGAGTTCGAACGCGCCTTCGCCGAGTTTCACGGCGCTCGCCACGGGATCGCAGTAACCAACGGAACCGCCGCCTTGGAAGTCACCATGGCAGGTCTTGGCATCACTGCCGGTGACGAGGTGATTCTGCCGGACTTTACGTTTGTCGCCACTGCCAGCGCGGTTTTGTTTGCCAATGCGCTTCCGGTGCTGGTGGACGTCGACCCGGAGACCTACTGCATCAATCCCGACTTGGTAGAAGCGGCGATCACTCCGAGGACGAAGGTGATCATCGCGGTGCACATGGGCGGGCATCCCGCAGATCTGGATCGCCTGAAGCAAATTGCGAAGCGCAAGCGACTGGCGTTGGTGGAGGACTCGTCGCATGCACACGGCAGTGAATGGCGCGGGCAGCGGGTTGGGACCTTTGGCATCGCGGGCACTTTCAGTTTTCAATCGAGCAAGCTGATCACCGCTGGCGAAGGCGGGATCATCATTTCCAATAATGACAAATTCGAGGTGCAGGCCCGCTCCGTGCACGACTGTGGCCGCATGCCTGGTAAGTGGTTCTACAGCCATTACATTTATGGATCGAACTACCGGCTCAGCGAATGGCAGGGCGCCATTCTGAACGTACAGTTAAGCCGTCTCGAGGAGCAGACCAGGCGGCGCCATCAGAACTCACGGCTGCTGGACCGCTTATTGCGCGAAATCCCGGGTATTACGCCCCAAAAGCTGGACGAACGGTGCACGCGCAACGGGCAGTATGCCTACATTTTCCATGTGAATAAGAAAATGTTCGCCGGCCTCTCCACGGAGCGTTTCATCGAAGCGATGAACGCGGAAGGCATTCCCAACCAGGCCAGCTATCCGCCGCTTCACCAGTTGCACATGTTCCGTAACGGCCAGTACCGGAAGCGGCTCAGAGGGAGGCAGGCCAAAGAGAAGCATGCGTTTCTGAAACAAAGATTTCCGGTAACGCAGAAGGCGGCCTGGGAAACGGTTTGGATTCCACAGCCCGCGTTGCTGGGAGACGAAGAAGACATGCACGAGATCGCGGCGGGATTGGGCAAGATTCAGAAAAACGCGAAGGAACTTGTCTAAGGCAAATTTCCCGACCATGATCGAGCGCATCTCATACCGGGGCTGGGACAATGCGTACAGGTTGTCCAATGGCGTCGTCGAGTTGGTCGTAACTGCTGATGTCGGTCCACGGATTCTCTTCTATGGCTTTCGCAACGGGGAGAACCTGCTCCATGAAGTCAAGGAAGACGCGGGGAAGACCGGGGGTTCCGAGTTCCGCCTATATGGCGGCCACCGCTTGTGGGTTTCTCCCGAAGTGGAGAGAACGTATTATCCCGACAACACGCCAGTCGCGGTCTCTCAGCACGGAAACGCGACTCGCTTCACGGCGCAGCGGGAAGAGTTGCTTCCGGGCACCAACCTGCAGAAGGAGCTTGAAATCGAGCTGTCGGCCACGGGTTCTGAGGTCCGAATCACGCACCGCGTAAGGAATGAGGGCGAGCGATCGAGCACGCTTGCGGCGTGGTCGCCCACCATGATGCGGGCAGGCGGACGCACGATCCTGCCGCTGTCTCCCAGGATTGCGCAGGATGTGAATCACTATTTGCCGGTGGGAGTGTTCGGCATCTGGTCCTACACGGACTTTGCCGACCCTCGCTGGGTGCTCGGCACGGCCTACATCCAATTGCGGCATCTTGCGAATCCCCAAGGCCGTTTCAGGGAGCAGATGGGGGGCATTTACAACTCGGCCGGTTGGGGAGCTTATTTCAGGGAAGGATATCTCTTCGTTAAACGCGCGGCGGTGATGAGTGGCGCGAAGTATCCCGATTTCGGGTGCAATTTTGAGGTGTTTACGAACCCCGAATTCATCGAGTTGGAAACGCTTGGACCTCTGGTCGAGCTGCAGCCAGGAGAAGTGGTGGAACACGTGGAGCGCTGGTGGCTGTTTACCGGCGTCACTGCGGGCGAGAACGATGCCTGGATTGATGCGGTGGTGGTTCCGCTGGTCAAACAGACGGCGGCATCCTCCGAATGAACGAGATGAAGACGCTGGAATTTGCTTTTGACCATGCAAGTGTGATGTGCGTCACTGTGTGATTTGCACACCCACTTTAAACTTAACAACTTCGGAGAGTTGAGATTTTGCTAGTCATTAAACGTTTTAATAAAAATTTCCGCGCGAGGAGAAATGAAATGGAATCACGGCAGATCGGGGATGGGCGCTCGTTTGGCACCATCGTTGTCACAGCAACGCAAATTCAGAGCAACCGTCATGCTGAGCGTGTAATGGATAGCAGAACACGAGTTCCATCCGGCCGGCGTCGGAGCATGATGACGTTGTTGGCGCCGTTGTTTGCGATCCTGCTTCTACTCTGTGGAAGCGCATTGGGCTCGGTGACGGCGAGCATTTCTGGCACGGTGACGGATCCAAGTGGCGCGGCGCTGGTGGGAGCGATGGTCACTGCCACTAATGTCGAAACCGGCATTGTCCAGACTCTCCACACGAATCAGCAAGGTTACTACACGTTCCCCTCACTGGCGCTCGGCCATTACGACGTTACGGTGCAGCAATCCGGATTCAGGCCTTACCGCCAGACGGGCCTGTTACTAAACGTCAATTCCGCGGAAACGGTTGATGTCGTCATGCAGGTGGGCGACGTCAAGGAGGCGGTGACGGTATCGAGCACTGCGGCGCACGTGGAAACCACCACCACGCAGTTGGGTGAAGTGATCAGCTCAAAAGAGATGACGGGCGTACCGCTGGTGTCGCGAAGCTACACCGACTTGCTGGCATTGCAACCGGGCGTAAGCTCATCCGCCTCGGGAATCGGCGGAGGCGGCGGTGGCGCTGCCAACACCGGGTCGAATTTCATAGCCGCGGGATTCGCGGTGACCCCGGTGTCGGGCGACCTGAACGCCGGAAATCTTTCGGTAAACGGCATGAGGGAAGCAAACAACGGATTTCTGCTCAATGGAGCGATCGTGCAGGAAGCCGGTTTCGGCGGCACGGCGGTCATTCCCAACCTGGACTCGATCGCGGAGTTTCGCATCATCACCAATAACTTCGACGCCGAATACGGCAACTATAGCGGCGGTCAGATCAACGTCATCACGAAATCGGGAACCAACGGGTTTCACGGCGACTTGTTCGAGTTTCTGCGAAATACGAACCTGGATGGACGCGATTATTTCGTTCCGACGCGCGGAGCCTACCATCAGAATCAATTCGGCGGCATCTTCGGCGGGCCGATTAAACGCGACAAGATATTCTTCTTTGCTGATTATCAGGGAAACCGGGTGGTGCAAGGGGTAAGCACAACTTTTTCAGTTCCAACGCCCGAGGAACTCGGCGGCGACTTTTCGAACGTGCTCCTCCCATCCGGACAGAATGCAATGACTGGGGCAGTCAATGGCGACTACTTTGCCAGTCAACTTAGTACATTACTGGGGTATCCCGTAACAGCGGGAGAGCCTTACTACACGCCGGAATGTACCACGGCCACCTGCGTTTTCCCAGGCGCGCAGATTCCGGTCAGTGGCACGAACAGTGTTCTTTCGCCAATCTCCGCCAACCTGCTGAAGTACATTCCCTCCAGCGAGGGCGGGTCGTTCAGCACTTCAGCATTTTCACAACGGCTGCGCGACGATAAAACCAGTGGCCGCGTGGACGCCAACTTAAATCTCGGCATGCTCTCCGCCTACTATTTCTTTGATCAATACAACCTGCAGAACCCGTATACGGTGGCTTCCTCGGTGCCCGGCTTTGGGTCGTTGTCCAAAGGCCGATCGCAAGTCATCAACCTGGGTGATACCAAAGCCTTCGGCAACTCGTCGGTCAACGAGTTCCGCATCCAGTATGTTCGCAGCAAGAATGTGACCACCCCCTCGGGAGGAGTCGGAGGACCAGGCACGCTAGCCAACCTCGGTTTCACCGGCATCACCCCGCTCGATCCGGGCATTGAAGGTGTTCCCGAGCTGGATTTCAATAACTTCAATTTAGGGGTTCTGAGCCGTGTCATTGGGTTGACGGAGAATACCTACCAGGCGCTGGATAACTATCGTAAGGTCGTGGGCACGCATACGCTGTCGTTCGGGGGCACTTTTCATTACACTCAACTTCAGGAAGCGCTGCTCAACATTGAAAACGGCAATTACCTGTTTAATACCGGTACCGAGACGGGGATTGACATAGCGGATTTTCTGCTGGGAGCACCGTCCGGTTACAACCAGGGGCAAACGCCAGCCTCCAACGGCCGCAACCGGTACATGGGTCTCTACGGACAGGATAGCTGGCGGACCACTTCCAACTTGACCTTGAACTACGGACTGCGCTGGGAATTCGCCACCCCGTGGTCCGAACAGCATAACGAACTGGAGACCATAGTTCCCGGCCTGCAGTCCAAAGTATTTCCCTTGTCGCCTGTCGGTTGGGTGTTCCCCGGCGATCCTGGCATTCCTAAAACTTTGGCGCCCACCCGCTATAACAATTTCGCCCCGCGGATTGGCCTCGCTTACTCGCCGAACGGCGGCGATGGATGGCTCGGCAAGTTGACGGGAGCAGGACAGACCAGCATTCGCGCAGGGTACGGAATGTTCTACACGTCTTTTGAAGGTGCAACTGACTTCAACGAGATTGGAGACGCTCCGTACGGGGACTATTACAGCCCGGGCACCCCAACCTTCGCAAATCCCTTTCAAAACCGGACGAACGGCGTGATCTCCACGTCCCCCTTTCCCATCAATCTTCCAGTACCGCAAGACTTCGATTTCGCAGGTCACGGATTTCTTCCGATTGGAGCCTCGCCAGGCTTCAAACCCAGCAACCGGTTACCTTACGCCGAGGAGTATGAGCTTTCGATTCAGCGCCAATTCTCCTCGTCCACTCTGTTAACGTTAAGTTACGTGGGAACGCAAGCGCACCGGCTACTTTCAGACCAGGAAGCCAATCCCGGAAGTCCGGCGATCTGTCAAGACATTAACACCATTTTTGTTAACGCTGGGGCGAAGACTGGCCCGTGCGGTCCCACCGGCGAAAACAATACCTACATATTACCCGCCGGAGCGGCACCGCCAGCCTCAGCCGTGGCCGCAGGTCTCGTCCCTAACCCCTCCACATGTTCGGTGGGTTCCGGCCAGTGCCAAGTGGTCGGTACCCGTACCGGTCTCGCTCCGAACCTCACCACCGGGACGATGAACTTCACCAGCGACGGCTACTTCATCACCAACGGCGTATCCGCCTACAATTCGCTGCAAGTAAATGTGCGGCACACGACGAAGTCGTTCAGCTTTTTGGCGGGTTACACGTTCAGCAAGTCGCTGGACGATTCGTCCGCGTATGGAGAACAGGTAAACCCGTTCAACCACAAGTTGAGCCGGGCGCTTTCCGCCTTCGACCAGACACACAACTTCGTTTTCAGCTACTCGTACAACCTGCCTTTTGACAAACTGGGAGGTCCGAAACAGCTGACCAACGGCTGGCAACTTAGTGGCATTACGCGATTTGCCACCGGTCTTCCGGTCACGCTGTATGAGACGGACGACAACTCTCTGCTGGGTACCGCGAATTCCGGCCCCTTGCCGATCGGCATGGATACGCCGTTGTTTACCGGTACTTCGATTCATCACGAGAAGCCACGCTCCGGAGGCGGCTTCCTCAATCCCGCACCATTTTTTGATCCCTCGCAGTTTACGACGGAACCGATTGGAACGCTGGGAAGCCGGCGGCGCTTCTTTCACGGTCCGGGCCAGAACAACTGGGATATGGCGCTACTGAAAGATACCCGCCTGAGTGAGAGAATCAAGCTCCAGTTCCGGGCGGAGTTCTTCAACGTCTTCAACCATACCCAGTTCAATGCTGTGAATGGCAACATCAGCGGCGCCAGTAGCCTGAAGCCATTCGGCTTCGGCAACGCGCAATCAACCCAGCCGTCGCGCATTGGCCAGTTGTCACTGAAGCTTATCTTCTAGTACGCGAAGGAGAGAGCAGTCAGCAAAACCATTCAGGAGGCTCTCCGGAGCCTCCTGCTTGCATTTGAGGAAAGAGATATAGAGGCGTATAGGAACCTCGGTGCGCGACGACAGGTTCGAGCGAGTTTTGCCATGGCGAATGATTTTCCGCGATTTGACTTGACGGGCGATGTCGCATTAGTGACCGGCTCTGCTCGCGGCTTGGGCCGTGCAATTTCGCTGGCCCTCGCCCACGCGGGCGCGGATGTGGCGCTCGGGTTGCGCGACGTGACCACCGGAGGCGAGCTGGCAAAAGAAATTGAGGCGTTAGGCCGCCGCGCTTTGCCATTGCAGATGGACATGACACGGCTCGATGAGGTTTCCCGGGCGGTCGATGACACAGTTGCGCACTTTGGACGCCTCGACATCCTCGTCAACAATGCCGGTCTGGGACCGGAAAACGCTGCGGAAAACGTGCGCGTGGAAGATTTTGACCTGACCCTCGCCGTGAATTTGAAGGGGACATTCTTCGCCAGCCAGGCCTCCGCGCGCGTGATGATTCGCCAGCAGCGGGGATGCATCGTGAACATGAGTTCCCAAGCTGGCTTTGTTGCGATCCCGACGGAATCGATCTATTGCATGACCAAGGCCGCTATAGCCCACTTGACCAAATGTCTGGCCGTTGAGTGGGGCAAGTACAACATCAGAGTGAATGCCGTTGCCCCAACGTTCATCCGCACGCCCGGTACCGAACCCGCCCTGGCGGACCCGGCGTTCCGGACGGACGTGATCGAGCGCATCGCGGGATTACACCGAATCGGCGAGCCCATGGACGTTGCGGGTGCCGTTGTCTTCCTTGCCTCGCCAGCCGCGTCCCTGATTACCGGGCACACCATCCTGATCGATGGCGGTTGGACCGCCAGATAATCCGCCTTGCAAAATGGAAATTCTGGATTAAGCGGGGGTACATAGATGCGCGTTGTCGTGATTGGTGGAACAGGTCATGTAGGGACGTTTCTTATTCCGCGACTGATACACGAGGGCTACGAGGTGGTTTGCGTCCACCGAGGAAAAGCCACGCCCTACCTGCCCGATCCAGCATGGAAAAAAGTGCAGCACGTCATCATGGACCGCGAGGCGGAGGATGCCGCCGGTACGTTCGGTTCGAACGTGAGTCGACTCAAGCCTGACATTGTCATTGACATGATCTGTTTTGATGCCGCTGCCGCCCGGCAACTGGTGGAGGCTTTGCGCGGGAAGGTACGCCATTTCCTCAGTTGCGGGACTATCTGGGTCCACGGCTACCCCGTTACCGTCCCCATTACGGAAGACTTGCCGCGTCGTCCTTTTGGCGAGTACGGCATCAAGAAAGCACAACTCGAAGCCTATCTCATAGAAGAAGCCCAGCTTCGCGGTTTCCCGGCAACCTCCATCCTGCCCGGCCACATCGTGGGACCGGGCTGGGTGCCGCTGGACCCTTTGGGCACGTGCAGCCTTCATGTGTACGGGAAACTCTCCCGGGGAGAAGAATTGCTGATGCCGCACCAGGGGCTGGAGACGTTGCATCACGTTCACGCGGACGATGTGGCGCAAGCCTTCATGAAGGCGATTGCCAACCGGAATCCCTCGGTGGGCGAAAGCTTCCATGCGGTCTCAACCTCGGCGATGACGATTCGGGGTTATGCGGAATCCCTGGCTGCGTGGTTTGGTCAGTCCGCGCGCCTGCGATTTGTCTCGTGGGAAGAGTATCGAGCCACGGTCTCTGCCGAAGACGCGCAGGAGACCTGGGACCACTTGGCGCATAGCTCGAATTGCAGCCTCTCGAAAGCCCAAAGGCTGCTTGACTATCGACCACGTTACAGCTCGATGGAATGTGTCTGCGAGTCGCTGACCCATCTCATTGAGCAGGGCCAGTTACAGGTGGAAAAGCTGACATAGTCGTGCTTCTGTCCCGGAATCGGATTCCATTGCCGCCAGCTATGCTGTAGGCGACGTTATCGTTTTTTCTCCGGCTCGGGTCGGAGCGGATGCGGTCGACTGCCTCACCACCAACTCAGTGTCCAAAACCTGCTCTCGGCCTATACGCCGACTTGAATGGAGCATTTTGTCGAGCACTTCGAACGCCAACTTGCCGAGTTGCCCGCGTGGAATGCGAATCGTGGTAAGAGAGGGACGGGCAAGACTGGCAAATTCGATGTCGTCAGTTCCGACCACGGACACATCCTCCGGCACGCGCAAGCCGGCCTCCTGCAGCGCCACCACCGCTCCGACCGCGGTCATGTCGTTGCTGCAGAAGATAGCGGTGGGGAAGTGGGGCTGGGCGAGAAGCGTCTGGACAGCCGCGATTCCTCCTTCCACCTTATTATTGCCCACGACGTTCTGATGTGTGGGCAAGCCCAGTTGCTGGAGCGCTTCCGCAAATGCCTGTTCGTACATGAGAGAAGACGGGCGTTCCCGGGGTCCGGAGATGAAAGCGAATTCCCGGTGGCCGAGTTTGTAAAGGTATGCGATGGCCTGGGACGAGCCCTGCGCGTAGTTGATGTGAATGTTGCTGATGTAGCTTTCAACCAGCCCCAACTCCAGGAAGACAACCGGGATCTGACTTTTTTTGAGTTCGTGCGCGATGGCCGGATCCACCGATACCGTCATGACGGCCACGCCGCGTACTCTGTTTTCAATCATCTTCCGCACGGCCAACTGCGTGCGGTCGGCGTCATAGTTCGTAGCGCAGAGGAGGATGTCAAACCGATGTTTCACTGCCTCCGCCTCAAAGCTCTTGATAATCGTTGGGAAAAAGGGGTTCTCGATATCGGAAATGATCAACCCAAAGAATTCGCTGCTGCCGCGCGCCAAGCTGCCGGCATGAACATTCTTGTAGTACTTCAGCTTTCGAATGGCGAGTAGAACACGTTGCTCGGTTTGTGGAGCAACGTAACGGGTCCGGTTCAAAACATGCGATACCGTGGCGACCGAAACGCCGGCTCTCTCGGCGACGTCCCTGATACCGGCTGGCATTTTTTCTCCGTTCCTTACCTTTTTGCCCCAGATCGTTCGGTGCACGGCAGCTTTCTTACTCGTGGCCAGGCACTCGCGGCGCAGATTCAGATGCGGCCTTTGGAGCAGGGGGCGGTACCATCATTAAGAGGTTCGTTGACACCCTAGCACCACGCATGTCACAAGGCAACCTGTTTACGTAAGCGGTTACCGTAAGCGTTTGCCAAGTTGCGGGAAGCCAGTCACGGAACGCCGTTCCTGCGGCATTGCAGTCGTGATATAAATTGCCCGATGCGCCTCAAGCTGATCAGTTGCGAAGTTCTGTTCCGCGAAATGTGCGATGCCTGCACCCATTCACCGCATCAGGTGGACTTGGAATTTCTGCCCAAGGGACTTCACGACCTGGGCAGCAAACCGATGGCGGAAAAGATTCAGGGAGTTGTGGACCGTGTGCCGGAAGGTGTTTACGAAGCGATTCTGCTCGGTTACGGACTCTGTGGCAATGGGCTGGATGGGTTGACCGCGCGGCGTACGCGTCTGGTGCTGCCGCGCGCGCACGACTGCATCGCGCTGCTGATGGGCAGCCGCGAACGCTACCAGACATACTTCGAGGGCAACCCGGGTACCTACTACCAGTCGACCGGATGGCTGGAGCGCGGCAGAGGCTTGCAACAACTGACGCACAACACGATGGGGTTCGACGAGTCGCTGGACGCGATGATCCGCAGGTACGGCGAGGACAACGGGCGTTACCTCTTCGAAGAGATGACGCGCTACCGCTCGCAATACCGCAAGCTCACGTTCATCGAGACGGGACTCGAGGCAGGCGGGAAGTTTCTTGCCGAGGCGTCCACGGAAGCCAAAGAGAAGGGCTGGACTTTCGAACGGTTGCCGGGTGACCTAACCTGGCTGCGACGCATGGTCGAGGGCAAATGGGCGGAAGATGAATTTGTTGTCGCTGAACCGGGCCAGCGTGTCGTGGCCAGCTACGACACGGGTGTGGTAAAGGTGAAGCCATGACGCGGTTTGCGCGTAGCCGTTTGTGAAACTCGAACTCCATCCCCATGCGCGGCAGACGCTGGCCGACCAACTCTTTGCTGCAGGCGTCGAATTCCCCTGCGGGGGCGAGAGCGCCTGCGGTGGTTGTAAGGTGCGGGTACTCGCCGGAGAGGTTCCGGTCACCGCGACGATGCGGGAAGCGCTCAGCGAAAAAGAGATCGGTGACGGCTGGCGCCTGGCCTGCTGCGCCTCCGCGGCGGAACGCGTTGTGGTCGACGTGGAACAGTGGTCCCTGCGCGTGCTCACCGACGAAGCGCACGTGCCCATCGAGCCACGCCCGGGGCAGGGTGCGGTCATCGACCTGGGTACGACGACGCTCGTCGTACAGGTGGTAGATCTCGCCAGCGGTGAAGTTCAGCGAGTAGAGACCGCGCTCAACCCGCAGGCGCGCTACGGGGCCGACGTGATGAGCCGCCTGCATTACGATCTGCGCTGGCCGGGCGAACTGGCCCGCCTCACCCGCCAAACGCTCGGAGAGATGCTGGGCAGTGCGCCGCTCCGCGAGGTGCTGGTGGTGGGCAATACGGCTATGCACCATCTCTTCTGCGGCCTCGATGTGGGGCCGCTGACCCAAGCGCCGTTCGCCTCACCCACCTTGGGCGCCTACCGCTTCGAGGAGCCGGATTTCGGATGGCCCGGGCCAGTCGAATTCCTGCCCTGCCTGGGCGGATTCGTTGGCAGCGATCTGCTGTGCGGCATCGTGGCCACGCAACTCGACGAGCGGGCACAGCCATGCGCGCTCTTCGACATCGGCACGAATGGTGAGGTGGTGGTGGGGTCGGTTCAGGGGATTGTATGTGCGTCGACGGCGGCTGGCCCGGCCTTTGAAGGCGGGCGCATTGGCGCGGGGATGCGTGCGGGCAGGGGAGCAATCGACGCGGTGCATGTGCGCGACGGTGGGCTCTCTTGCCACGTCATCGGCGGCGGAACGGCACGCGGCATCTGCGGCAGCGGCCTGGTGGACGCAGCGGCATGCGGCGTCGAACTGGGCCTGATCGGCGCCAACGGCCGCCTGACCAACTCCGACAAGAGCTTGCCGCTAGTCGAGGACATCTCGTTGTCGCAGAGTGACATCCGCGAGCTGCAACTGGCCAAAGGCGCGATGGCGGCGGGTCTGCGCATGCTCGCCGGTGCAGGCGTTGAAAAACTCTGCCTGGCGGGCGCGTTCGGCAATTACATTCGCGAGACGAGCGCGCGCATCATCGGACTGCTGCCCGAGGACTTGGCGGTGGAACCGGTGGGCAACAGCGCGCTGCGCGGCGCGCGCGCACTGCTACTTACGCCCTCCACGCGTTACGAGCGGTTGGGGAAGATCGCGGCGTTGTCGCGGCATATCGAGCTCGCTGCCGACCCCGATTTCCAAGATATATACGCCAGGATGATGGCGTTCGCCCGCTACCGACTTAACGGATGAGGCGAGTTTATGTGGTCCGGGTTATTCAGAGATATGTTCGTGGCAAAGCAGCGCGCGGAACAGCGAGCCATCGCTGGCACCCTACGCCCGCGAAGCCTTACCCAGTTTTCGAGCCAGGGCGACGGCTGCGGGCGCATTCTCGCCGTAGCCGTCCGCGCCTATCTCTCGGGCGTATTGCGAAGTTACTGGGGCGCCACCGATCAGAACTTTGACCTTATCGCGGACGCCAGCGCGAGCCAACGCCTCGATCGTTGTCTTCATAGCCGGCATAGTGACCGTGAGCAGGGCGGAAAGACAGATGATGTCGGCGTTCCTTTCTCGTATCGCATCGATGAACCTGTCGGGAGGCACATCGGTACCGAGATCGGTTACTTCGAAGCCTCCGCCCTCCAGCATGGAGGCAACAATGTTCTTCCCTATATCGTGCAGATCCCCTTTTACGGTGCCGATGACGACGCGGCCTGCTGGCTGGGCCCCGCTATTTGCCAGCAGCGGACGCAGCAGTTGCATCGCAGATTTCATCGCCCTGCCGGATAACAGGAGTTCCGGAACGAAATAATCCTGGCATTCGAAGAGCCGTCCCACCTCGTCCATGGCTGGAATCATCGTGCCCTCGATAATGGTTATCGGGTCGAGGCCCGCCTCGAGCGCACGCGTCGTTTCTTCGACAGAAAGTTGGGCGTTGCCATCTAGAATTGCTTGGTGAAGTTTCTTGAGATCGGTCATGGTTCCTTTCGAAAAGCGGCCCCGCTCGATAAAAGTGGCGCTCTGGAATCCGGCACTGCATGGCGGTGACCCCTATCGCGCCGCATCACGCCTTGGCTAGTCGTAGACTCCGCACTCCTTTGCCATTGCAACAAGAGCGTGAACGTTTTCAGGTGGCGTAGTCGCTGGCATGTCGCAGCCGGCGGTGAGGATGAAGCGCCCATTCGGCTTCCAGACGGAGATGAGCTTGCAGGCTGCTTCCCGCACTTGGGCGACCGTGCCCCGGGCCAGGACGCCGCTGGGGTCGATGTTTCCATACAGTACGTGGCGCTGTCCGGCGGTTTGCTTGGCTTTCACGGCGTCGGTTTTGTAGTCGAGCTCGAAGCCGCAGGATCCGTATCCCGCCAGCATGGCGAGGATTTTGCTGGCATCGCCGCAAATGTGAATGACCACGAAGATGCCATCCGCGGCAAGGTCCTTCACCAGGCGCTCCTCATACGGACGCGCAAAGCGGTCGAACATACGCGGGGAAACGACGTCGGGGCCACCCAGGCTATCGCCTAGCGAAGTGAAGTGGGCGCCGGCCTTGGCCAGCGCCCGATGGACGGCGAGATGGCTTTGGTAGCAAATCTCCAGCAGCTGAATGATGCGCGGATTGTCCGGCTGCTCGGCGAGCTCCATCAGGAAATCCTCGATGCCCCGCACCATGCAGGCGAGACTGAAAGCGGCCTGGTCGGCGTTGCCCCGAATGGCAATTTCGCCGCCCACCTGTTTGGACATCAGCCGGACGGCCTCGAGCAGAGCGGGAATGCGACCATCCGTCTCAGGGTTTATCACTTTCAAGCGGTCAACTTCGTTGAGGCTGCGGATGGCCGGCGCCTCGATGTGGCCGGGTTCGTTGGGAGCACATTTCGACACCGCACCCATGGCTTCGGCCAGCATGGTGGTGTCCGTATCCACCATAATGCAGTCGTGCTGGTATTTCTCCAACGCCTGCAGATGGACGCGGGCAATGATTTCAGGGTCAACTCGGTAGTCTTCCAGGCGGACGCCCGCCTCGCGCGCGGCCATCAAGAAATTGGGCAGGGTGACCGGCACACGATCTGGGATTCCGCCCGCCAGGACTGTTCTTACACGCTCAAGAGAATTCATACGTAGCCTGCGAAAAATAATGCCGATGCCTGAGCTCGCCACGCGGCGATGGCCGGGTGGACCCACCAGGAATTGCTTCGGGTTCTTCCTCCATGTTATTCCTCTTCTCCGTCCTCACGGCGGTAGGAAAGAGCAAGACTCTCAGCCTCATCCTTCGATTGGAAAAGCAACCCTTTTGAATATCCCGCGGTTGGTATATAAGGGTCTGTTGTTGCCCTTGTCCGTTTTTTCATGAGAAAACAATGAAACAAATCAAGACTGCAATCTTCGGCACAGGCTTCGTAGGCCGCGTGCACCTCGACGCGGTGCGACGGCTGGAATCGGTCGAGGCCGCCGCCATTGTAGATACGAACAGCAACCTGGCGCAGCGTCTGGCGGCGGGCTTCGCCATCCCCATGGCGGCGGACTACCGGACAATCCTGCGCGATCCCACCATTGATGCCGTCCACATCTGCACGCCCAATGCACAGCACTTTGCGATGGCCAAGCAGGCCCTCGAAGCAGGCAAACACGTCGTCTGCGAGAAGCCGCTGGCCACCACCCTCGAAGAGGCTGAAGAACTGGTCGTCCTGGCCGCCGCCAAAGGTTTACGGAACTGTGTCTGCCATGGTTTGCGATACTACCCCATGGTGCAGCAGTTGCGATGTATGCGCGAAGCCGGCGACCTGGGCGAGATTCTCATCGTCCAAGGCACCTATTCGCAGGATTGGTTGCTCTACGACACGGACTGGAACTGGCGCATTGACTCCAAAGCTGGCGGCCCTTCGCGGGCGATGGCCGACATTGGCTCGCACTGGTTTGACATGGCTGAGCATGTCACTGGGCTGCGCACCACTTCGCTTTGCGCCGATCTTCAGACCTTCCATGTCAAGCGCAAGCAGCCTAAACACTCGATCGAGACCTTTGCCAATAAGATGCTCGGCCCGGAAGATTACATGGAGACAGCCGTGGATACAGAAGACTACGGCGCAGTGATCTTCCGTATAGGCGCGCGCACGCGCGGCAGTATGGTCGCCAGCCAGGTCTCGGCAGGACGCAAGAACCGGCTCAGCATAGAGGTTTACGGCACAAAATCTTCGGCTGCCTGGGACCAGGAGCGACCGAATGAACTCTGGATAGGCCACCGTGACACCGGCAACCAACTCATCCTCAAGGATCCGTCGTTGCTCAAGCCCGGGGCGCGCAGCTATGCCGACCTGCCCGGGGGCCATGGTGAAGGCTACGGCGACACCTTCAAGCAAGTCTTCCGCCGCTTCTACGCGTCGATCGGCGCACCCGGCGTTGGTCCCGAATACCCGCAGTTCGCCGATGGTTTGCGGCAACTCACGATCCTCAAGGCTGAGTTAGAGAGCCATCGTACGCGACGCTGGATCGATGTTCCCACGCGCTAAATCGGCAGCCCGTCGAGCCTGCAGCAGCCTCGTGCAAACTGGACGAGGCTGCCGAGCAAATTCTCCATTAATCGCAAACTGAATATTCAATATCGATCTCTGGCAATATGCAATTCACCTCGGTGCCAATGCTACTTATTTTTTGTCGAATTTCTGCCGGATCAACGGTATTGAAATCAAACATACCAAAATGATGCGGCAGCAATGTAGGAATATGCGATTGTCGACAAATATCAACCGCCTCTTCAAATGTGAAATTGCCGGGCACCCCGCGACTTTCTCTAAATGCATCTCGGCCGTTGATAGGCAAAAACGCGATGTCGATGGTGTGCTTTGCAAGATTGTGAACCAATTCTGGATATGGAACGCAGTCTCCGCTGTGGTAGATGGTGATCTTACCGATGTCGAGGATATACCCTAAGTACAAATGCTCATTGTTTTGATTTGCTTCAACCCGTATGTGAGCAGAGGGGATGGCGTGAACCCGTATTTCGGAAGTAAGTTGAATGGACTCATCAGCATTGATGGTGCGGATTTGCGTTAAAGGAACTCCCCTCCCCATCGCTGTTTTCTTTGCGGAACGAGGGATAATAAACAAACAGTCAAGATTGTTCTTCGCCAATACCGGCAGCGTGCCGGGGTCCATGTGATCTGAATGACGATGGGTACACAACACAAAATCCAGTTTATGAATCTGTTCAGGTCGAATCGGCGACGGCGCCATGCGGATGTGCGGGAATTCATGCCCTTTATACTTGTCAGCTAAAGAATCGGACAAGTAAGGATCGATCAAAATGCGTGTGCCCGCACATTGAAATGCAAAGCCAGCTTGTCCCAGCCAGCAGAATGAAAAGCCAGGCGATTGTTTAGACAATAAAACTGATTTGACGGCACTACACTTCGTTCGCCGAATGCTTGTCATAGGCAAATTTGGAAGTCAGATCTTCACAATTGCTTCTTATTATTCCCCAATTGCCAGCAGCTATATTTTCTTTTGTCGCGATCCATGTTCCTCCCACTGCCAATACAAATGTTTTTGATAAATAATCGCGACAATTGTTTACGTCAATTCCGCCGGTCGGAATGAATTTCACGCCGGTGTGCGCATAAGGCGCAGCCAGGCTCGAGAGCATCTTGAGCCCCCCTGCCGCTTCCGCTGGAAAGAATTTCAAGACCCGGACACCCATATCGAGCGCTATTTCTATATCCGAAGGTGTCATAATGCCGGGTGAAAAGGGGAATCCTAACTTCAATGCGGCTTTAAGAACCTTGGGGTTCAATCCTGGGGCGACCCCGAATTGCGCGCCGCAGTCCGCGGCCTTGTTTAAATTGTCAATCGTAAGAATTGTGCCGGCGCCAATCAGCAAGTTAGGCCGCTCTTTTGCCAGCATCGATATCACTTGGGCCGCCGCTTCAGTGCGAAATGTAATTTCCGCCACGGGTAGCCCGCCATCCATCAGCGCATCTGCCAGTGCCAATGCATGATGGACATTTTCAATGGCGATTACGGGAACGACTTTGGCTTGTTTGATTCTGTCGTAGATCATTTCTCATTTTCCAGACTGGATAGTAAATTATCAACGGCCGATTCCATTGCCCGATCTACACTCTCTTTGGTAAATCCACCAATGTGCGGCGTAGCGATAACATTGTCATGCCGAAACAAGTCGGGTTCTTCAGGTGGTTCAGTTCGAAAAGCGTCTGCAGCCAGGCCAGCGATATGGCCGCACTTTATGGCTTCCAAAACATCTTCTTCCTTCAACAATGTCCCTCTGGCGGTATTGATGATATAAGCTCCTTTCTTCATTTTTCGAATCGTCTCAGCACAAACCAGCGGCCTCCCTTCGGATAATGGGGGGCAATGCAAGCTCACGATATCCGACTGTGACAGCACATCATCCAGTGACTCATACTGAAAACGCACAGAGGGACTAAAAAAGCCGGTTTGCACAGGGTCATAAGCCAATACGCGCATATCAAACCCCAAGGCTAAACGGGCGACTTCTTGGCCGACTCGGCCGCATCCGATCAGACCCAATGTCCGGCCTTGTAGTTCGATACCGTTCTTTCGCTTCCACTCGCCTCGCTTTAATCTCGCATCACTATAGGGAATTGCCCTGGTTATAGACAAGATCAAGCCCATGGTAAGTTCGGCCACGCCCCGCGCGTTAGCGGCTTCCACCCTGCATACTTTGATGTTCAGTTTTCTTGCGGCGTCCAAATCGATATTGTCAATGCCAGTTCCGTTGCGGCTGATGACACGCAAAACTTGGGCCGACTCCAGCACCTTGGCAGTCACTGGCTCGACTCCAGCCAGAAAGCCAACACAATCGGCCAATAACTGCATGAGTTCACCCTCCGTAGGAAATCTGCCTGCCGGAGATAGGGTGACGATGTACCCAGCCTGCTCAAGCTTGGACAACGATGCGTGCCCGTTCTGTGTTACCGACCTGGGAGTAACAAGTATTTTCTTCGTGTTAGTCCTCCATCACGCACAATCTGTGCCTGCGATACTACTCTCGTTGGTTGTAACGGGCAGTAGTGATGTAATCGAACCCTATAGACTCCGGTGCCATTCTAAAGATCCCTCATCGTACGCTAGCGGCGATGCGCGACAACTCATTAAATGCCGGGCCCGTTGTTGGAATGTGAACATGAAAAACCTCGGCAATCACACGCGTCCATCCATGAATAAAATAGACCCACCCATCCTCCACTGTCAGTTGTCGCAGTTTCTCCTGTGCACGAGCCTGCTCTAGGAACAGCAGATCGCCGCGATAGTTAAAATCCCATGCAATGCCGTTGTCAGGAAATTGCGCGGCACCGGTAAGAGGTGACCCCGGAGCGTCCTTTCCAAGTCCGGTTGCATTAATCACAAGTGAGCCTGGGCTCAACGTAGAGCAAATAGAATCACTCATTTCTGGAGTGGGAGTGTGACGGTATTGCACTGGAATATTGGTCCCCAGCTTTGCGTGTATAGCCTTCATCTGCTCGAGACGAGGTACCGTTCGATTGGTCACAATAATTCTCGAAGGGCGATTATTACCGCGTGCTTCGTTCATTAGATACCATGTGATGGCCATGGATGAGCCGCCGGCACCGAGAACAAGGACTTCGGCCCCTGTCTTTATCCAATAGTTGGCGGGCAGAAAGGCTTCCAGGGACAAACCGGAACTGATCGGATCTTTTGCATGTCCTACTAAGTTATGCTGTTGTTTCGAAATACTGCTGATTTCCCCCATGAGCTGAGCGTGTTCATCTAAACTCTCAAACTGATCACGGCAGGCGTTAAGCAGGTCAAGTTTATGGGTAGTAACCAAGGCTCCGAGTGATAACGGATCTTCCTTTATGAATCGCACCGCGCAGCGGTACCTTTCAGGCTCGTCATGCCATTTGAAATCCATTCCTTTTATTTGACAGTCACCAAGTTGCAAACACTTCGCCCATTCGGGAAACACCTTCATAATCGATGAGTTCGATGTTGTGACGCCGATAAAATATATGGTCGGTTTGTTTGCAGGTTCATAAGTCAAATGTGTCATGTAGAACCTTTTGTTGCAACGGAAGGGGTTTTATCTTGTGAGGTACGGGAGAAATTCTCATTCCAGGCGATTGCGCATCTCATTCATAAGCTAAGACAACATAGTTAAACAGGCGATAATATCAAACTGGCGGCTCCTATAGCCTGTCCTTCCGTGCCAAGGGAGGACAGTTCAATACCATGAAAACGTTCGAGATACCAGCGGCTGGCAAGCCGATTCATGGTTCGGTGAATAGGCTCGATCAAGAGGGAACCTCCTTGAGCGACTCCTCCCGCAAGGACGATCACATCAGGACGAAAGATATGGAGATAGGATGTGAGAGCGACGCCAAGATAGAAGCCAACCTGATCCATGATGTCTTTGGCCACAGCGTCACCGGCAGATGCCGCTTCAGCAACATCGCGAGCTTCTAGGTCGCCCTTTTCAGTCTTGATCTTGGCGAGAAGCGTGGATCTACCTCGTTCAATCTCAAGCAGGGCGCGGCGCCTGATCCCGGGCCCTGAAACCAACGGCTCCAGACAGCCCCGACCGCCACAGGAGCACTCAACGTTACCGTTTGGATCCACAATGATCATTCCCGTGTCGCCGGAGCCATCCCATGAGTAACGCAAAAGGCCGTACTCTCGTGTGACGAAGCTCGTGCACACTCCCGTTCCTATCGCCATGAGCAGCATTCGCTCGTGGTTTCGCCCACAGCCAAATCGAAATTCGGCAATCCCGGCCGCGCTAAGGTCATTTATTATTGTGATCGACGACCCAAAAGCGTCACGCAGGGGGGGGTACAACGGGAAACCTTCGAGGCTGCGCATGTTGTTCGTTTGCCGTTGTACAAAGTCCTTACCTTCGCAGAATTGAGGAACCGCAAAGCCCACCCCTTCTATGTCGAAGCCTGCGCTGAGGGCGCGATCATGAAAGGAGCGCGTCTCTTTTATGATAGTGTCTACAATCTCTTCTGCCAGCGATCCTTTTGGAGTAAGAAAGCTGTCATGCAGATGAATCTTTCCATCCTCGCTAATAAGGACCAATTTGGTATTTGTGGCCCCTATGTCCACCCCGATGGCGTAGCATGACATATTCTTTTTGCCTATTTCGTTTGACATATGGGAAACAGCGCATACCCAACAGGTGAAAGATCTAAGGATCGCATACGATGCCCCGCGCCCCTACGATCCGGTTTCAGCATGCAGCCCGTCGACATTTATCGCAGTGACAACGGTCACGCTTTAGGGTGACGATCCATCCCTGCAAGTGCTTGCTGTACATAGGGCTTAGAGACGAAGCAGAATGCTTTCAGTCCGCTTTGTCCGCAGCCGCTGCCGATGTTTGTTCCCGAGTTCTGGCGGCGCCCCCTACCGCGTGAACCTGACCGAAAAGCTGCTGGTTCTGGCGCCGGCCCGGCTCTTCAACTACATTCCGGAGGCCGGACTTTGGACGAACACGCAGCGGCCGGAGTGGAACGGCGACTCAAGAGTGGTGGGCTTGGCCCTCCCGAAGGCTTAACGGATCGCAAGCGGATCGCGGGGATTTGTAAGCCACCGAAAAGAATGGCTCCTCAGGTAGGACTCGAACCTACAACCCTCCGGTTAACAGCCGGATGCTCTGCCATTGAGCTACTGAGGAGTGATGTTGTCTAAGTATATCACTCGTTTCGTTTTACGCCGCCTGCTGCAACTGAAGCGACGCACTTTTTATAGCCCCAAATAGCCCAACTGAAAAACCAAGCCCCACGCGGTCGCACCACTCACGCCGCCATTCGCGGTCATGTTGCAACCCGTTCGCGTAGAGGTCGGTAACAGACTTGGGCGCGTGCCCGAGCCACAATCCGATGAGGTCTTCTGGTACGCACGCTCGGCGAAGTGTTTCAGTGCGAAATCGTCGGAACGCGTGAAGACCTACACCCGCTGCTCGGTGTACGTTGCGCTGCGCGAGCGGTCGCCCGCTCTTCGTGGCGAAGAGGTACCCGGTCCTGCCCTCTGCGTACACCCGCAACACAGCAGCCAGCGGTTCTGCGATGTCAACTTCGCGGACAGCCGCCGATGTTTTTGGGTCTTGTTCCCGACCGTGCCAGATGCTCCGCGTCACATGAAGCACGCGAAAATCCGACGAAAAGTCGGTTGCCTTTAACGCAAGGGACTCGCCCGCCCGCAACCCAGTGCCTGCAAGCAAGGCGAACAGCACCGCGAAGCGATATGTGGCGCGTTTGATAAGGTCACCGACTTCTGCCTGTGTCACGGTAGGTCGGTGCTGTTTGCTCTTGTCGATGATGGGCAGCCCAACAAAATCGTGGTTCCACTTGCGCGGGTAAACCTGCTCGCCTTCGGCGGTAACCACCGACGCGACCACCATTTTTGGAACCTGCGCATAGTTCACGATTGTTTTTGCAGACAACCCACCAGCCGCCATTTTTTCAATCAACAGCTTGAGCGCGGCATTGGAAACGTCGCCCACTGGCATATCGCCAAGGGTCGGCAAAATCCATTTGTCGAGTTCATGCTGCCAACCGAAAATCGTGGCGGGTTTGACCGGACGACGGCGTCGCGTGGCAAGTGAAGCAATCCATCGCTTCGCCTGCTCGCGGAACATCATGCCCGGTGTTGTGGTTGCAATGAGAGCCTTCTCGGTATTGATGCCCTCAGCTTCGATGTGCTCGCGGAGTTTTCGCTTGGCGACTGTGCGCGTGGCACATACGCCCAACGTGATTACCCGTCGCTTCCTGCCCTCTGGGAAATCTACCCAGAAGCGCCCGTAAGCTGGTGCCGCTGGATTCCACGAGATTTGATTCTGTTGAAACACGCTTCCACTCTGTCCTGTACGACGGCTCAAGGATGGTCCCCTTTTCCGCCGTGCCGTTTTCGTCGCGGGGGAAAGAATACCGTGGGGTGGATAGAGTTGCAAATCAGGTGTGGCTGTGGCTGTGGACATCGAACGCTCCGAATGAGTGTTCGACTGGGGCGCTGCGTTCCGTTAGTGGACGGCGCACACGCCCTGTTTCCTTTTCAGGAACATCAAGATTTCTTGGATTCAGGAAACTTTCAGTCGGATGCCATACCGCAGCATCATATTATCCGAGAAGTGTGACGGGGCAGTAAGGCTGGTCATTTTGCGTCAGCGCTCACGTTTCTTCTTCTGGGCAGCTTCGCGTTCGCTCGTGCGGCGCGTGTTTTTGCTGCTGACTTCTGCTGCCCGCCGCGCCGTCCAATCATTGACAGGTATGCGCGAGCGGCGTTGATGCGTTCCAACTCTTCTTCTGCTTCCGCGTCGTTGATGGCCTTCACGAACGCGTGAAGATACTCAGGCTCCGTTGACGATTTCAAATAAGAGCGCTCCGCCTCACGAACGCGTCGGCCTTTTTCGTCAACATGTGTGTACGTCATGCACTCGCGGAAGAAGCGCCCTTCACGAACGTCGTACCTGACGCGCTGCTCTGGTGGAAGGGCCGCGTACTTTTTCTCTGCACGTGCGAAGCGTATCGCCCACACTTTGGAAGAGCGCAGCGCTTCTTCCATGATGAGTTCATCGTCGCCCGGCAACGGCTCGCCATCGTCAAGGCGCTTGCCCGCGTCGCGCACATCGAGTCGCCGCAACGCCTTCTTGAGCCAAGGCCCATTCGAACGATAGTCCGCCATGACTTCATTGTAGCGAAGCCGCTTGGCTAAGTCAATAGCGAAGCCGCTTGGCTAATGGATTTGACCCCTGAAAACATCCACCCCCCTGCCGTGCGCTTTTTCTTCGCCCTGTGTAAGAAGAACCCCCGTCACACTTCTCGGATAGTATGAAGGCCGATTAAAACGTCGGCGAGAAAAAATCTCATTAGCACGGGCGCACCATCCTTGTGGCAAAGGAAAGCGCGAGCAACACCCAAAGTTCACCCGAACACGTGCTGCCACGCACGATTTTTTCTCGACTAACGCCCTATCGGTCAACCGATGGGGCGTTTGTTTTTGCCAGCGAGAAAAAGGAGCACGTATGCGAACCGTCGTTGCTGAAATCGTCAGGTACAAGATGCTGCGGAAAGACGGGCAGCAGCAGGTCGAAATCTCTGTGTGGTTCCGCTGCCCGAAATGCGGACGGCGACACAGTCACCGCGAGATTTTCACACCGCCGCACAACTTTGATGAACCTGCTCGCACACATCGCTGCGGCGCGTACATCACCGTGTCAATGCCTTGGGCGTTCGCCGCTGCCCGGGCGCAGACCAAAAAGTTCGAGTACAGAGGCGTGCTGATTATCAACGGCAAGCCTGTGACTGAGAAATGAAGAACGGAAGGTGAGTGTGAAAACCGACTATCGAGCAGTGCGGCAGAACGCTGGCACTGCTCCTGTTGACTCTCGACTTAGCAGTGCGGTCGCCATGAACAAGACGACGCACTGCCCTTTCCCAGAACACAAAGACGACACGCCCAGTTTCGGGCCGTACATGCGTGACGGTCTGCCGCGCTGGAAGTGTTTGGGCTGCGGTTGGGAAGGTGACGCCATCGACTTCGTGATGAAGTTCGACAACGTTGACCGCACCGAAGCGATGCGCCGCATTGAAGGCAAAGTCGGAGCAGGCCCGGTGCTGGTGAAGCCAACTACAACGGAGCACGTATTCAACTGGGATGATGCGCGACTCGCTCGTGCTGTTGCTGCGCTGCCCGCGAACAAAGCGATGCACGCATTCCTTGCGACTCGCGGCATCTCGCTGGAGACCGCGACCGCGCTGAAATTCGGCGTTGAAGGCGACTATCTCGTGATGCCGACCTTCGACGCTGAAGGAAAACTGTGTGCCATCAAGAGACGCCATCCGAAACCCACGGGCGACCAGTTGAAATGGATTAAGAGCCGCCGCGACGTGAACGTATACCACCTGTTCAACCGCGCCGTGGTCAGCGGGCTGGGCGATGTGCTCGTGACGGAATCGGAACTTGACGCCGCGATGTTGTTCTCCCACGGCTTCGAAGCGGTGAGCGTTGACAGTGCCGGGCACAAGTTGACGAAGGGCGACGCAGAACTGTTGCAGTCGGCACCACGTGTGCTTGCCGGAACTGATGCAGACACCGAAGGCGAGAAGTGCGCTGCCGCGCTGAAAACTGCTGTCGGAGAAAAGCGCTGCCTGAGAGTGACCGCGCCCGGGTTCAAAGATTTTGGCGAACTCTTCGCGGAGAAGCCGAAGGAGTTCTCGACGCAGGTCAAAAAACTGATTCGACTGGCGGAGACCACACGACCCGATTTCACGCTCGACGACTGCCCGACTGAAGAAGAGTTGATGGACGAGCAGGGACTCGAAATCAAGTACGCGGTTGACAGGCTCGTGCCGCTGCGCCGAATCACGATGCTGTTCGGTGCGGAGAAGAGTTGCAAGTCGCTGCTGTCTTTCTATTATGCGAAGTGCGTTACGAACGGCGTGAAAGTTTTCGGCCAGTTCAAGACGCTGAAAATGCCCGTGCTTTATCTCGACGCAGAAGACGGCATTCTTGGAACGTACATCGGCTGGATGAAACATATAGGAAAAGAAAACGTCAGGTTTCGCACGCTGCTGTCTGGGCTGCCCGTGCTTGACGATTTTTACCTGCTCGAACTCTGCAAAAGACACAATCCGCTTCTTATCGTCGATTCGCTGCACAAGTTTATGCCGAAGGATGGCAAGTCTAACTCGTGGCGGTCGGATGACATGGAACCCGTTCTTCAAAAACTGCGCGACCTGTGTACCGCTGGCGCGACCGTGGTCTTGGTACATCACGCCACGAAGTCGGACGTTGAACAGTACCGCGACTCATCGGCGATTGGCGCTGGCGTCGATTTCCTCTTTGCCCTTGTCGGAGAAGAGCAGCAGGGCGTGACGAAGCGAATCAAACTCATCGGCAAGCCTTCCCGTGGCGCACAGCCGCCCAGCCTGTCGCTGGTCGCATTTCCCAACCTGATAGAGCAGGGCCACTTCCTGTTGGAAGAGAAGCCGCCTATGACTGACGTTGACATCGTGGTCGAGCACTTGGAAGTCAACGGCGGGCAGACGAAGCGCGAAGTGCGCGAAGGCATCAGGGGAATGAGGAACGACCGCAAAGATGCAGCGCTCGAAGAGGGTGTAAAAACCGGGCGAATTAGGGTCAGCGACAAGGGCATTTTTAGCGTGCCCCAGAGCGGGGCACAGCACAAAGCAGTTTCGAGCGTGCCCGAAGACGGGCACACGTCGGGCACAGATGTGCAGGAGTTGCCATTTTGATAACAAAACAAAAGCAGTTAGAGCGTGCCCCGTTTGGGGCACAGTCGGGGCACAAGGTTCGAGAGTGCTCCTGTGCCCCAGATAGATATACATATCTGGGCACGGGGCACAAACCCGACCTGATTAGAAGCGAGTGGAGACCAAAGCTGCCCACCATCTGGAGAGCAGGCGAAGAAGATGTCGTCTGGTGGAGACCAAGCGGGTTAGTACGTGGTGAGCAGCAGCAGGCGTCAGGAGCGCCAGTAAGTCAATGAACCAAACGACGGCGAACGCGAAGGCACCCCGTGGCACCCAAAAAAATGAAATTTCAAGGCTCGCTCCGTTGCACCAGCCACTCACGCGTGTACATTCCCCGACTTGGAAGTCGCGTTTTGGATTGAAAAAGGTTCTTATACTCCCCGAACAGGTTTGATGATGACGACTGTCGCCCAATATCGGAAGCATTTAACGAAGGCTGAAATCGCTGCGAAAATCGCGCAGGAAAAGCAAAGCCATAATTTTGCGCTGGGTTACCCACAGCGCCCGACTGGTCTTTCCCGACACGCCCGCGACACGTGGAATAAGTGCGCGAAATATCTGTTCAGACTGCGCCTGCTTTCCTACAGCGATTCTGACCTGCTGTTGCAGTTGACGAATGCGAAGCTGGTGGACGACAAAGCCGAAATCAAGCGCATCAATGACATTTACAAGGCCCGCACGCGCTTCCCAGAACCCAGCGCTGAACTCGCTGCGTCGCCTGAAGTCGAAGAAGGCCCGCCGACGCTGCCTGACTTTCTCGCTGAAGTCGCCCGGGAGCGCGACACGTTCAAAAGTCGGATGGTTCCGAACGAAACCCTGACACTCGACTTCGATGGCCCCTATACATGGCAGGAAGGCGACGCCGCGTGCATTGCAAGGGCGTACGCGCTCGACTGCGTCGGCGGAGCCATCGTCGTCGGCGAACTCGTCAAACGGGCAGCCCAGCGCTTCCTGAGTGACCTTGAAGGCGGCTGTAGTCGCGGCGTCTACTTCGACCCATGCGCCGCCCGACACATCGTGCGCTTCGCGGACGCGTTCTGCGGGCTGCACCTTTTGCCGTGGCAGGTCTTCGTGCTGGCGAACCTGTTCGGCTTCAAAAAGCCATCGGGTGCCCGGCGATTCACCGAAGCATGGCTATCGACTGGGAAGAAGTCGGGCAAAACGCGCCTTGCTTCGGTCGTGGCGCTCTGGGGTTTGGTCGCCGACCAAGAGCATTATCCTGACGTGTTCTCCGCCGCCACGAAGAAGGAGCAGTCGCGGCTGGTCTGGCGCGACGCTCGTCGCTGCGTGCAAGACTCGCGGGAATTGTCGCTCTATGTCCAACGCTGGGCCGGGTCGCTGTCGGTGCGCGACACCGATGGCAGTTTCGCGCCGCTGTCGTCCGACGAGAAATCAATGGACGGTCTGAGACCTTCGACCATCATCGCCGACGAAGTCGCGTTCTGGGGCGACCGAACCCAGTGGGATGTGCTCTGCAAGGGCGTCGTCTCGCGGGTGCAGCCGATTGTCTTCGCAGTGACGACAGCAGGCCCGTCGCGGCTGTGCTTCGCGTTTTCGAAGTTCGACCTTGCCGAAAAAATCCTGCGTGGAATCTTCGACGACGACACGACGTTCTGCGCTATTTATTCCATCGACAAAGACGACGACCCGATGAATGAACAATGCTGGGCGAAGGCGAACCCAAGTCTGGGCGTCACGCTGCGCATCGAGCACCTGAAGAAAATCCGCGACGAAGTTATGCAAGAGCCGTCGGGCCTGAACGCGTGGCTGCAATATCACATGAATTGCTGGGTCGATGTTACGCTGTCGCGCAACGGCTCGATTCCGTCGCGCAAGTGGGACGCGTGCCACGGCTTCGACTTAATCGGCGAGACTGACCCGCGCAAAGCGACTGCGAAATTTCTGTCGCTCAACAGAGAGACGCCGTGTTTTGGTGGTCTCGATGTGGGACTGAGTTCCGATATGTCGGCGTTCGCCATGCTGTGGCCGAAGGCTCGATTCTCTGAAGACGGCGGACTCATCGAGAAGAAGGTTCTGCTCTGCCAGTTCTTCATGCCGACGGAAGGTCTGCTCGAAAAAGAAAAAAGTTGGCGCGTGCCTTTGTCGGTGTGGGCGCGTGAAGGTTTCATCGACCTGCTGCCGGGCGACATGACCGACCCGCGACTCATCCGCAAGTACATCGTTGACGCCCGCACGATGCTGTACATCCGCGAAGTGGGTTTTGACGACTGGAACGCGAGAGTGCTCTGCGCCGAAATCAATGAGAGCGGAGCGGTGACGTGTACGTCGGTTGCACAGACTGCGAAGGAACTCACCGCGCCCGCCCGCGAGTTGCTAAGTGCGGTGAACAGCGGTTGCCTAATTCACTTTGGCAACCCGTGCTTGACGTGGCACGCGGGCAACGTCGTGCTTGCCGAAGATGAACGTCATGGGGGCACTAAGCCTGAGAAGTTGAGCGCCAACGAGAAAATCGACGGCATCAGCGCAACGCTCAATGCGTGGCATCGGCTGCTGGCTGCACCACCCGAATCTATTTACAACTACAGGGGCATCATCGCCCTTGATTAAAGGAGCAACACACCATGACGACCTTGTTGCAAGATTCACCGAAAGTAACATTACCTGAACCCCTAACCAGCGATGTCGTAGCGCTGGCAACCATCGCAGCGGTTTTTCTTGGCCCGTTGCCTAATCAGCACGGCGACAGCATGGCACTTCAGAACGCCGACGCGCTGTTGCTGGCATCCCGCGACTATCTCATCAAAGTGCAGCAGGAAGATGAGCAGTCAGTGAAAGGCGTCGAGCGACTGCACCTATCGTGGACAGAATCGAACGATAAGAGCAGATACGGACGTTAGAGTTTCGCCGCATAGCGGCATGACATAAGGAGAAAAGCAAATGGCAAATTTGTTAAGCAACATCATCGAGAAAGTTGTTTCATCGAGTCCAACTGTTCAGCGCTTACGCGGTGAACTCGCGGCCCGCAACGCAATGTTCGACCACCAGAACGCTGGCGCGCTGAAACCGGGCGCACCTTACCAGATTGTTGACCCGGGCAGCGGAAACCTGAAGGGCGTCGGCTGGCTTTGCCAGTGCGGGCAGAACTATCGGCTGCTTTCGATGTTCGAGATTTTTCGTCAGGGTTACAAGTGCGTCGTGTGCAAGCGCGACATCAACGTGCTGCGCCACATCGGTGCTGTTGACTCCGACGGCACGTTCAAAATTAAAGCGCCCGAACTCGAAGCACTCGTGATGCGGCTGCCCGTGCGACCTGCTGACGGCAGTTCATCAGTGCCGCGCTTTCTTGATTCCGACGACGCCGAAATTCACGACGACTGCGCGAAGGTGAGCGGACGCGACAGAGCATTCGAAAGTGGTGACCCGGGCTACAGCGGTCTGTTCTAAATGATGCGTTCACCATCAGCAGCGAAGCAACGCGAGCCAGCGCGCCGGGTGCTCGATGCGGTTGACCGTTTGTACCGCCGACAGCCGTGGCCCGCATTTCGCGCGGTGATGCTGGCGCAGAATCCGCTCTGCCAGCGTCTCGACAAGAACGGCGCACAATGCCGCGAGCGGGCGACCATCGTGCATCACTTGGTATCACCACGGCGACGCATAGACCTGTTCGTTGACCCGAAAAACGTCGTGTGCCTTTGCGCGACCGACCATCCTTCGGATGAGGGAACTGAGTGGTGGACTGTGGGTAAGGAGTACGTCGCCACAGAATTTCGTCCGCCAAATCTTGGGGGGAGTCAATGAACATCAACACGACACACCACAGCGCGGTGATTCAGTTGCACAATCTGCCGCGCGATACAAAGCCGCGTGAGTTGTGTGACTGGCTCTGGTCGGTGTGCGGGCTGGCGATTCAGGAGCAGAACGTCGAAGTGCGCCCGCTGGAGCAGCCGTGTGCGAACGCGCTCGTGCTGGTCGGACGCCACGAGTTGGCCGACTATCTCGACAGACTTTTGTGCGAACAGAAATTCCACGGGCGTCAGGTCGTCGTGAGACCGAAGCTCTGAAAAAAGAATGTCACATCTCCCTGACAAGATGCCAGAGAGTGCGAGAAGCCCAGAAAAACGTTTGTCACACTTTCTGGTAAGTAGGGAAGCCCAGATAAGTCGGGCAGCAAGTCAAACCGAACGTTAGGAGCAGTTATGAAGATAAAGTACATTGCACCATCGCCGAAGGCAGGTCAAGAAGAGCACATCGAAAATACAGCAGGCACGGCGCTTTGTCGCGCAGGTTTTGCGGAAGAAATCCGATACAAAAATTACAGAGAACGGCTCGCGGCGGAGTTCTCACCGCCAGCGCCGCCGTCCGTGGTTTCGTGGGGTATTTTGGAAGCGACCAGTTACGCGTCGCTGCCAGCAATCATCCGCCGCGAAGGAGCAAACACGGTTTATTACTCGTCTTACGAAGGCTTGGCCGATTGTCCTGTGAGCATCCGTCAGCGTTTCGACGCGCTGCTGAACCCGCCGCCAAACAATTTGGAGCGAGCCAAGCGCGAGCAGGCAGAGTACAACGAACGCATCAAGACGGCGAAGCGATACTAAGAACAAGTTCCAAGGGGAAACGCTGGGCACAAACAGGAGAAACATATGAGCACTGATGAATTGCTTTTGGAAAATCGCTCGATGGGCTGGGTAAGTGCCGCGACCGCACCCGCGTGGGCACGCACCCGCATTATCGAAGTCCGCAAAGCGCAACTCGACAAAACCGCCGTGCCGTCGCCTTCGCGCGAATACTGCGCCGCCGCTGAGAAGCGCTCGCTGGCTGCGAGAAATCTCGCGCGCACACTTTTTCCCGTCCGCCGCAAGTGTCTCGAAGACCGCTTTGTCGAAGCGCATGGCTATGACCCATTTTTGACCAAAATCGTTGCCTTGCGGCAGAGCGCAGAAATCAGTCGCGACGCCGTGCGATTCGCCGCCCGCATCGCAGCCGAAGCCCGCGACTCCCGGCCCGACTATTTGCTGAACGCCGATGAAAAATATCAGCGTGCAATGCGCCGCGACGCTGAAGCCCGCGCAATCGCTCAAGTCGAAGTCGCTGCGTGTCGCGCGAAATCTGCTGAAGGGCATCGCAAGGCAGCCGACTTCCACTGTGACCAAGCACGTAATTGTCGCAGCATCGAACAGGCGAAGTTGCATTACGACGCCGCCGACGCACACCGTCGCGCCGCTGATAGTCTGACCGAACAAACGGCCAGCGATGCACACCAAACTTGCTTGGTCGCCCGCAACTGGGTGACGCCCGCCGAAGGTGGTCAGCAATGACCATCGAGACCGCAATTCGCACGTGCTTGAATTTGCTCGCTGATGTGGGCGTCGGCAACTGGAATGTCGAAGTCGTCGAACGATTTTCAGATTCCAAAGAGATGGGGCGGTGTACTTACTGCCAACGAACAATTTCTCTTAGCGCTGCACATCTGGCCGACGACGACGTTGCACTGGCGACCATCCGCCACGAAATCGGTCACGTGCTTTCTGCGGGCGATAGAGACCACGGCGAAGAGTTCGAACAGGCTTTGGAAATGGTGCCGACGCAGGTCACGCACGACCGTGAGTTTCGAATCGAGCAGTGCGGGCCACAAGGGGAACAGTTGTATGTCTGACGCTTTCGATGTCGAAATCAAGGGCTTCGAAGCCCTGCAAGACAACCTGCGGCGTCTGGCGGATGAAGCACCACGGAAAATTATCAGCAAAGGACTATCGCAAGGTGGTGACGCATTGCGTCAAGCAATGATGGACGAGTGCGGGAGTGCCCTGCCCGGTGAGCCGGGCAAAGTCGCAAGCCAAAAGAGTTCATGGACGAAAAAAACGAAGATGACAGCAGAGCACGACGGACGTTGTCAGGTCAACCCGAAGGGAAAGCTGGTCAGACTTCACAAAGCGCTGCACCACAAAGTGTGGCACAAGGGAATGCAGCCTGCTGGCTCTTTCTACTTCAGGAGTCTGAACTACCTGCTCAAACTGGCGGAGTTCGGCGCATCTGGCGGTAAGGAACGCGGTTTGATTCCAAAGTGTATGCCGATGACCAGAGGCTTTGAGCGCAACAAGGGCAAGGTGCTGGAGCGCGTAATTGAAGTCATCAAGGAAGCGCTGGTCGAGCACGGCGGAGAACGATGACGACACGAGACTATTTCGTCGCGTGGTGGGCCGCGTGGAAGTTCCGGTTTGGGCTGGCTCTGACACCGCGACAGCGAGACGTGCTGTACAGAGCCTGTTGCGAAGACAGTGACCTTCGCCCGTGGGCGGTCGCATTGTTGGAGACGCGCGAAAAACCATGAAAACCAATTTCAGCACCGACCTACCGTTGGCGGGCCGCTTGCTCGCACTCAGCAACGACATTATCAATTTGCGGCGCGAAGTCGCAGCGCTCGCACCGCGTCAAGGTGAACGCGGGCGCGACGGGCAGAACGTCAAGGGCGATAAGGGCGACAGGGGCGAGTCGATTGTCGGGCCGCGTGGCGACAAGGGCGATACGGTAGTCGGGCCGCAAGGCCCAGCAGGTCGCGACGGTCAATGCAAGTGCTCGCCAGAAAAATTTGTGACCCGGGCGGATTTTTTGGAACTTCAGAAAGCGCACGTCGCTTTGAAAAATCAAACGCCGTCCGTCGTCGTTGGCCCAGCAGGGCCGCGCGGTGAGCGCGGAGAAAAAGGGGAGGATACTATGCTCGCGGGAAAATATGGTGTGCACGAAAAATTGAGCGCTTTGGAAAACGAACAGAAAGAAGTGCGCCGCGATGTTGGTGCGCTCCGTCAGGATGTCGCCGACCTGAAGGAAACGGTGCAAAAACTTCTTGAGGTCACCACGCGTGGAAAAGAATATATCGAATTTCTGCGCCAGAAAACCGCTGCTGGGCTGGCAGCGAGCAGGAGAAAAAATGCCGCATCTTAGTAAAGACGAAACACAGAAGGAAATCCGCAGCGTCGGTGCTGACGACCCTGCGAACATGAGTCGGCGAGTAGCCGACGCGCAGGAGATTTTCCTCAAAAGTGGTTGGCCCAGTGAACCTGTGCGCCCGAAGCTGAAGGATTTGCTTGCCGCAGCGCACGAGCGGAACAAGAAAGCCGCCATCGCTGCGGATATTGAACGGCAGAAAGTTCGGTAAAAAGACCGTGGCTGCTTCGCTGGCACGTCGGTGATGGTAGGGCACGGCAGAAAAAGAGTTAACAATTTTCAGGCCGCTCCACTCAAGAGAGAGGACTCCCTTCCCTCTTGGCGAGTGCAGCAATGCGGCCTGAAGCAAATATGCCGCGCGCGGGTGTCCGCAAGCGGCGCAGTGACACCAAGGCCCGACGCCTTCGACGGCTGCGCCGCATCCCGAAGTCAGTAGCAACGGGCGGGGAGCAGAGACAACACAGTTTGGTCACTGTGCTGCGATGAGCCGCCCGTATATTTTGAGCGGTGGGGGAAAGCTGAATGGCTGGTAAGAAGAAACCTTGTCGCATCGTATATTATGAGCCGCACTGCGGGCTGGCTACAATTTTCAAGTCACAGGAAAGAGCAGAATTAGCCGCTGAAGAGTACAGCAAAACACATAGGTACGCCTGCGAAATAGTTCGGTGCGAGCGCCCACACACGAGTCGCAACGGTCAGGACATAGGCGCAGGTTGGCATGTACGTGGAGTGCATTTTCACTGAAGGGGAACAGATGGCGACCGCAAGAACTGATGACGGTATCGAAGTGACGTGGACATCAACCAGCTTGGGAGCGGAAGTGCTCAACGCTGCTTTGAACCGTGGCGTCTACGAGCTTTTGGAAGCCGATGAGCAGGACGTTTTCCCGACAAGGACCAGTCCGCTTAGTTCGAAAAGGGTCGAACCTACTAACGTCACAGCATAGTTCCGCCTACTTCTGTTATCATGCTGTCGCTCTCCCACAACCTATTAGTTAGAAGGAGTGCGATGCGCCACATCTGCGCTTTTCTACTTTGCTTCCTTACAAGCCAAGTGTTCGCCCAACAAGATGCCCCCCGCGCTGAAGTGTTCGGGGGCTATTCCTATCTGCACATTGATACGCAGGGGGTGACTGGCTCGACGTTGGTTAACGCTTGCAACCAAATATTGGGTGCGGGAACTTGCCCACCGGGAAGTATTCAGGTTCATCAGAACTTCAACGGCTGGAATGCCGCTGCACAAGTCAACATCACTCGCCTTTTTGGAATCAAAGCGGATTTCAGCGGTCATTACGGCACGCCAGTTACAGTCAGTTCGCAAATACAGATGCTGCTACAGCAGGCGGGGATTACAGGGCTTCCCCCGAGTGCCCGGTCATACAGCTATCTTTTTGGTCCTGTGGTGTCTCAGAACATGGGGCGTTACAAACCGTTCGCGCACGCTCTCTTCGGCGCAAACACCGTCAGCACGAACTTGTCGGGTGTCAGCATTGGCGGATTAGGGATACCCGGTCTTACGCTCAGCGACACTGCATTTGCTATGGCGTTTGGCGGGGGTGTTGACGTGAAGCTAAAGGACCGGATTTCGCTTCGCGCTGGGCAGTTCGACTACCTATTTACAAAACACGACTTCAGCTTTGGCGCACCGGGTGTTGCCGCGCACCAGAATAACTATCGGGCTTCGGTGGGCATCGTTTTTCAAATCGGTGGTCGGCTGCCAGTGCAAGAAAGGCAACCGAAGCAATCAGCACCACTGCGCAGGGCTGTTTCAGCGGCTGCAATGCCGATTACTTCGCTGGGAGTGTACGTTGAAGCGGTCTCTGAGGGCGCTCAGATAACGGATGTTGCACCGAATAGCGCGGCTGCATCGGTAGGGCTACGTCCGGGTGACATCATTAATACAGTTAACGGCGGGCAAATCAAAACACCAGCGGAACTCGCAAACGCGTTCTCTGGCATGACAGCCGGAACTAAGGTGCGGCTGGGCTTTATGATTCGGGGTATGTGGCAATCGGAAGCAACGGTCATTATCGGCAATCATTAGGGGAGGGAGATGTGGCGAAGTTCAAACTGCGTGACCGCGTGAGGAAAATCGGAACGCACGAAGTTCGGACTGTGGAAGAAATCCGTGAGGGTGAGGGCGAACCGATGTACTGGTGTCAGCTTGGTAGTGACTTCGCAACTCGAATCTGGGCGAAGGAGTCCGAGTTGGAGGCCGCTGGCGGCTTTCCCGTCGTTACAGTCGTGACCTGATGAGGAAACGCGGCGCTGACGGCGTTGCTGCATCCGAAGCGGTAGTGCGATTCTTGCGTGCAAATCGGAGGAACTATGCTTCTGAAAAATCTCGAAAAGAAGATGTGGGACAAAGAGGGCTTCCAAGTCCGACTGGTACATCAAAAAAGTGGCAGGGATGTGAGAGCGGATAAAAGTGATGTAGGCAACTACAACTTTAAGCGCCAAGCGAAGGGCAATCTCACGGTCTCAGAGTTCGTTGACGGACGATTGAAAAACAGATTCGAGAAGTACGGATGGAAAGGGCAAGTTGTCTGCGGTGACGGCAAAGCGGCGCACGGCAGTATGTTGCTGAAGACTGTCCGAGACTCCTACAGCAAGTGAGACGAAGGCAGACCGATGGATAGAGCACGTCAAGACGAATACGCTCGCAGCATCGGAATGTCGGGTCCAGCCTTCGAAGAAGTGCAGGACTGTTTGGAACACAAAAGCACGCTGCCATATATCAGGCGAACACTCCGTCAGCAGTACAGCCATCGCTTGACTAATGAGCAGTGGGCCGCAACAAAGCAATGGTATAAGGACCATCCGCGAGCTTGAGAGAGCGCGGGCGGGCAGACTTCCCCTTGTCACTTTATAGACGTGGCAGAAGTATCATGCTGGTTCTCGACCGGACGAACTTCCTTTGATTGGAACAGGCACCGGAACTCTTTGATGATTTCGGTTGTTGTCGCTAAGGTGATTATTATTCCCGCGATGCCACTCCACACGCCATTCAGAACTGAAATCTTCATTACCTCAAAGCAACCGTAAAAGATGAAAACACCAGTTATTGCACCCAGTCCGCTCACAACTATCCAGCCGAGCTTCTTGTGGTCACAATCACCGCACGTCTTCCAAGAGAACCCATAGTAGGCAAGCGCCAGCACCAATGTGGCCACGACCTCAACTGCGCCTTGTTGGATTTGCGTCATTTTTTCAACACGAGACCACGAAACAGTTGCTCACCGAAAACGTATCCCAACAGTGCCCCAATTAGCGCCCCAACAGGATTTTCCGTCGCGAGTCCAACGATGGTTGCCCCTGCGATTGCAGCAGTGAGTCTCTTCTTGTCTGCATCGGTTATCGTGGATGTACGTTGCAATGTGGGCTGTCCGCAGTGACCACAGCGATATGCCCCTGCATCGCCGCCCAAGTCCTGATTGACGGTTCCACAGGTTTTGCAGATTAATGGCATGTGCGTATGCCCCTGTTCCAATTGTAACGATTTCTCTATATAGCGCGGACAGGCGGGGGAAGTATTCACCGCAACACCTGTCATCTGGTTTCCGCGCTGAGAACCCCCTCACTGCCAGACGGTGACATCATAACTCTCAGTGCTGGATGAATAGCAACTGACTTTTACGCCGTTGCTCTCACGGCGAAAATTCGCTCGAAGAGGGAATCAGGGGCAATTAGGGTTCATCATCCCGTGCTGAAGGCAAGGTGCGACGAGAGCCATTCGACAATTGCTTGGTAATTGGAATGTTAGGGTCTCCGATTTCCCAGACTTCGGTGTCTATCCGTCCCTTTTCCACTACATCGCGCACGCTGCGCTGGACACTTGACAGTCGGCTGCGGCCACATTTCACCTCTATGAACGTGATTTGCTTGACCCTTCGTTCTACTGTCAACCCGTCGAATAGAACGTAGTCTACTGGGTCGCAGATGCAGCGCATGTCACGCGGGTCATATGCAAATCTCCTAAAGCACGGAGCCAGCCGCTCCATCAACTTGCCTAACAGCGTCGCTCTGGAGCGCAGCACTGCATCCTTGCTTGCCACTCGAATCAGTGCCTGCACTTCCGTCTTGCTTCTGAGGATTTCACGCACGCGGGTTTTGGCGTCCCGTTCAAGGCGGTTCTCGCGATTTCGAAGGTCACGGTCACTGTTCCTTATTTCCGCTTCCCTATTATCGACATCGTCCTCTCGTGCGGCGATGTCGTCTTCTTGCTGCGCGAGTGCGGCCTGTTGTCGTTCGAGACGCCTGAGCCAATCTCTCGGTGGTTCTTGGCTCGAAGAAATCGCGGCGTCTGACAATCGAAACGGCGTACCGCAACTGGGGCAGCGGCCCCATAGATGGCGTGCTGTTCTTAGGAAAGTAACAAGGTCTTTCACCAGCCCATCGGAACTCATCTTGAGATTCCTCTCTCAACATTATCCGGCGGTTCGGCTCCGCCGACCACACTCCGAAGTAACTTTCTCCAACGGAAAGTGAAGAGCACTGACACGTAGCCCAACTTATAGCCCAACCAAGGGGATATTTTCGGAACGACTTGCACTGCAAGCGACGGACGGCACGGCATTTAGATTGTTTGTCAGGTACGGTTAACAGCCGGATGCTCTGCCATTGAGCTACTGAGGAGTGGGAGCACGCTTTGCTTGCGTGCTTGAATTGTCAGCAAAATCATATCAGAGCCTGCGGAGGATTGGAAACTCACGGGCCTATTGAGCATGGAGTCAGGGCAATGCCGCGTAGTCTCAATCATTCAATTCTCCCGGTCTGCTAACCTATTTCTCGGCGTTTCGTCCACACGCTGGAGTGGGGTGCTTATGCCGGGAGGCTCGCGTTTGCTCATTGTTTCTTTGATTCTTCTTGTCGGTATCGGTGCTATGGCGTATGCCAGTGATTCCCGAGCAGAAAATCCCACCTCTTCCTCCGGTCGTCCTTCCGGTCCTCCGAAAGCCAAAGTGGCCGCGGTTGAAGACACTGTCCAAGGCCACAAGATTGTGGATCGCTACCGTTACCTGGAAGACCCGAACAACCCCGACACCGAGCTTTACGTCGAGCAGGAACTCGCCTACACGCGCTCCATCCTCGACCCTCTCCCGGGACGCGACAGGATCAATGCGCGCCTTTCGCAGTTGCTCGAGATCGGCACGGTCGGAGCTCCGCAGATGGGTGGCAAGTATTATTTCTACACTCGCCGTGAAGGCAACCAGAACCAGCCTATCCTCTATGTGCGCGAGGGCCTCACCGGTGACGATCGCGTGCTGCTCGACGTCAACCAGCTCGCGGCCGACGGGACTATCGCCCTCGACTGGTGGTATGCCTCGGAAGACGGCAAGTACGTCGCCTATGGGACGTCGCCGAGCGGCTCCGAGATCAGCACCCTGCGCGTGATCGAGACCGCCACCGGCAAGTTGCTGCCCGATTCGATTGAACGGACGCGGGCCGCAAGCCTCGCCTGGAAACCCGACGATTCTGGGTTCTTCTATACCCGCTATCCCAGGAAGGGAGATGTTCCCGAGGGGCAGGAGGTATACAACCGGCACGTGTTCTACCACGCGCTCGGCGCTGACCCGGCGCACGACCCGCTGATTTTCGGCGAAGGCCGCGACCCCGAGTGGTGGCCAAACGTCAGCCTTTCGGAAGACGGACGCTGGCTGCTGATCAACGAAGAGCATGGCTGGACCCAAACGCAAATGTTTCTCCAGGATCTTTCTTCGAAAAATCCTCCTGTCGAAATCACCGTGGGCAAGGATTTTCTTTATGGCGCGGATTTCTACCAAGGCAAACTCTATATCACCACCAACGAAGATGCTCCCCGCTATCGCGTCTTTGTCGCCAACGCCGCCAGCGCCAAGCGCGAAAACTGGAAAGAGATCATCCCGCAATCGGACGCCGTCTTACAAGGCGCGAGCGTGACGGGTGGCAAGCTCCTGGCGCAGTACGAGCACAACGCCACTTCCGAATTGAAGCTGTTCGCGCTCGACGGCAAGAAGCTTGCCGATCTTCCGCTGCCTGCCATCGGAGGTGTTGTCAGCACTTCCGGCCGCTATGACCGGAACGAAGTGTTTTTTGGATTCCAGTCCTTCACCGTGCCACCCTCGATCTACCGTGCGGACTCGACCAAAGTTGACTTGAGCGGCCTGAAAAGTGCGCTCTGGGCCAAGGTTGAGGCTCCCTCCATCGATCCCGCTGCCTATGACGTGCAGCAGGTTTGGTACACGTCGAGAGACGGAACGAAAGTCCCGATGTTTGTCGTGCGCAAGAAAGGCATCGAGAAGAACGGAAAGAACCCAACATTGTTGACCGCCTACGGCGGCTTTAACGTCTCGCTGACGCCAACCTTCAGCCGCAGCATGTTTCTCTGGATGGAGCACGGAGGCATTTACGCGGTCGCCAACCTGCGCGGCGGCGCCGAGTTCGGCGAAGATTGGCATCGCGCTGGCATGCTGGAGAAGAAACAAAACGTCTTTGATGACTTCATCGCCGCCGCCGAATATCTCATCGGCCAGAAATACACTGATAAGGACCATCTAGCCATTCAAGGCGGTTCGAATGGCGGCCTGCTCATGGGAGCGATGATCACGCAGCGCCCCGACCTGTTTCGCGCCGTAGTATGCGCTGTCCCGCTGCTGGATATGCTGCGCTATCAGAACTTCCAGATCGCGAAACTGTGGATTCCCGAGTACGGCTCCGCCGATGACGCCAAGCAGTTCGAGTGGCTCTACGCTTACTCGCCCTACCATCACGTGAAGCCGGGCGAGGAGTATCCCGCCATCCTCTTTATGACCGGCGACACCGACACGCGAGTCGACCCCATGCACGCCAAGAAAATGGCAGCGCTCATGCAAGCCGAGGCCAGGAACGGCGCCAGCCAGCAAAAACCGATTCTGCTGCGCATCGAAACCAAAGCCGGACACGGCCAAGGCAAGCCCGTCACCAAGCAGATCGAAGAGAGCACCGATATGTACTCGTTCTTGTTCTGGCAGTTGGGAATCAAACCGTGATTGTGTGGGGACGGGCGACTCGCCCGTCCAAGCCGAGCGAAGCTCGGCAGCCTCCGGCAGTGTCTAGTTCTCCCTGTGCTCCCCCGTGCCCTCTGTGGTTAAATGATCTCGATGCTCACCGACCCCAAAATCCGTGTCCTGGTAGCGAAGCCCGGCCTCGACGGCCACGACCGCGGCGCCAAAGTCATCGCGCGCGCCCTTCGCGATGCCGGCATGGAGGTCATCTACACCGGCCTGCGCCAGACGCCGGAGATGGTCGTCAGCGCCTCGCTCCAGGAGGACGTCCAGGTCATCGGACTCTCCATTCTCTCGGGCGCGCACAACGCCATCGTTCCGCGCGTGATGGACCTGCTCAAGCAAAACAAAATGGAGGATGTGCTGGTGCTCGTCGGCGGCATCATCCCCGATCAGGATATCGAGGGCCTCAAGAAAATCGGCGTGGCCGCCATCTTCCAGCCCGGCACGCCTATGGACAGTATCGTGAAGTTCATTCGCGAGCACGTGAAACCACAGGGCGTACCCGCTGTTTAGTTCGGCAACCTACTCAACTTTGTCATCCTGAGCGGAGCGTAGGACCTGCTGCTTTTCGCGCGTTGCAACGAAGGGCGCGCCATCCACTAGCCCAATAGTGCATCATGTTCCCGTGTCTTCTCACTTCCAAGTCGAAGCCGTCGGCCCAGCGCGCATCCTCCGTCTCACCTCGCCCGACGGCACCAACCGCCTCACCCGCGCCTGCGTGCTCGCATTGACCGCTGCCATTAACGAAGTGAAGCAGCAACCCCGCCCCCTGATCATCGCCGGCAATCGCTATTTCTTCTCGGTGGGCGCCGACCTGAACGAAATCGCCGCGCTCACCGGCCCAGAAGCCTACCAATTCTCCGCCATAGGACAAACATTGATGAACGCAATCGCCAGCTATCCTGCGCCCGTCATCGCTGCGATCGAAGGCCACTGCATGGGCGGAGGCCTGGATCTCGCGCTAGCCTGTCATCGCAGAATCGCCGCTCCCCATGCCGTCTTCGGACATCGCGGCGCCGCTCTCGGCCTCATGACCGGCTGGGGAGGCACGCAACGCCTGCCGCGCCTGATCGGGAAGGGAAGAGCGCTCGAGCTTTTCATTGCCGCGGAAAAAGTCTCCGCCAGCCGCGCCTTTGAAATCGGGATGGTCGATGCCGTCACCAACGACCCCATCGCAGAAGCGCTGCATCAACTCGCCGCCGCGTCCAGCTAGAGGAATCCTACGTAGAGACCCGGCTTGCCGTGTCTCCTGCGTGCACCCGAAACGCCGCTTCCGGGAGATAGCAACCGTGAAGCCACCCTACAGCACCAGCGACCAGCTCAGAAATGCCCACATCCAAGCCAGGTTCAGGAACCCGAGCGCTGTGACATAGAAGCCGAGTTGCTTTCCATTCCAGCGCTCGGCGTAGTCGCCAAGAACCAGAAACGCGGGATACACCATGAGCACGTATCGCGCTGCTCCCAGCAGAGGACGCCCCGTGTACATCAGCATCTGCAAAATGACCGCCAGCGCAAACGCTTTGTCCTCAATCCGTAAGTGAGTTCGCACGTCGCGCCGCAGGCTGATCACCGCAACCATGATCACCAGGCCCAGTTTGATGGCCAGCAGGGCATCGTGCCCGGTCACGATCAACCGCAGAGCTTCGGCCAACCCCCTCCACGGAGGAACCATCGTCATGCCTTGATAGAGCCGGTAAGCCTCCACCACAGAGGGTCTCCCCGACCATCGCAACCAGCCCCAGTAGCTCAGCAATCCGAGAGGCGTCAGTGTCACCACCAGCGACCGGGCTTGCCGGCAGCGCAGTGCCATCACCGCGAGGGGAATGAAAACCAGCACACCTGAGGGCCGCGCCGCTCCCGCCAGCAGCCCACACGCGGTTGCCGCCTCCCACTGCGCTTTACGCCCAAAGCTGACGGCCCAGATCGCCAGCGCAATGGTCAGGGAATCTGCGTAGCCCGCGAAAAGTACAAAGCTGGTCGGCCACACCGAGACCAGCAACAGCGCGCGGACTCTCCCCACTTCCGATAATTCGCCCGCCAGACGCAGCAGACCCCAGAATAGAAAGAAGGCCGACACCGTCGAGACCAGAAGCGCTGCCGCCATGGCTGGCATCAAGCTACTCACCAGCCGGATCGCCGCTGGATACAACGGATAAAAAATCACCGCCATGGGCCGGTCGTACCCGTGCTCTGCGATGCGCAGGAACCAGAGTGTATCGAAGCGCTCCCAGATTCCAAGCAACGCATAATGCAGACTGTGCGGCGCCGGCAGATTTTCAGTGAGCGCATTGCTGTGAATCAGCGCCAGATCCGGATGCAGAAACGACAGGAATACCGCCGCTATTGCCGTATAAAACACGCGCAGCGCCACCGTTGCCGCCATCGCGATCTGCCAATCTGGCCGGGATGCGAGCTTTCGCAGCATTTTTAGATTGTAGCGCTCGCCTCTTGCACTCTTTCGCACGACGCATCCCTGCGCTCCCAGAGCAGCCGCGCCGTCAGGAGTTGCAACCGGCCCCGGCTTTGGCCGCGGAGGATGCGAGCTATACACCATCACGAGAACCGCATCCAATCAATACGCTCCCGTCCTTCGCCTCGCTGGTATAGTTAGTTGTTTATTAACTGGTTGGGATTCTGCCCTCATGCGCGAACGTACCGATTCCACGGCTCTCTCCATCGAAAACGTCCTCTCCACCAAACTTGACCCCAGCTCCCTCCGCTTCGAATCGAACATGCGCGCGCTCGCTGAACTCGTCGCCCAGGTTCGCAACGAAGAGGAAAAAATCCGCGAAGGCGGAGGCGGCAAAGCGATCGAAAGCCAGCACGCCAAATCGCGCCTCACCGCTCGCGAGCGCATCCATCTGCTCGCCGACCCCGGCTCTTTTTTCGAAATCGGTCTCTATGCTGCGCACAAAATGTACGAAGAATGGGGAGGCGCACCCGCCGCCGGCGTGATCACCGGACTGGCCCGCATCGAAAGCCGTATGGTCATGCTCATTGTGAACGACGCCACCGTCAAAGCTGGCGCTTTCTTCCCCATGACCACGAAGAAAGTCATCCGTGCGCAGAACATCGCCATTGAAAATCGCATCCCGACCATTTATCTCGTTGACTCCGCCGGAGTCTTCCTCCCGCTGCAAGAAGACGTCTTTCCCGACACGGACGACTTTGGCCGCGTCTTCCGCAACAATGCAGTCATGTCCGCCATGGGCATCCCGCAAATTGCCGCCATCATGGGCATGTGTGTGGCCGGAGGCGGATACCTTCCCGTGATGTGCGACCACGTCCTCATGACCGACGGCAGCGGCCTGTTCCTCGCCGGCCCCGCCCTCGTGCAAGCCGCCATCGGGCAGAAAGTTTCCCCGGAAGAATTAGGCGGAGCTGCCATGCACTCCGCCATCAGCGGCACAGTCGATTTCCGCGAGTCCAGCGATCAGGCTTGCCTCGCCCGCATACGCTCGCTCATTGCAAAGTGGGGATACCGCCGCCAGTCCATCTGGGATCGCCAAAAGCCCGCGGACCCGGCGATGCCGCCCGAAGAAATCTATGGCGCCTACGATGCCTCGCCTGCGCGCCCCTACGACATGAAAGAGATTCTGGCGCGCATCGTAGACGAAAGCCGCTTCGACGAGTACAAACCCGAATATGGCAAAACCCTGATCTGCGGCTACGCCCGCATCGGAGGCTTCGCCGTAGGAATCGTCGCCAACCAGAAACTCCACGCCCAGCAAACCGACCACGAAGGCCACAAACGCATCGAGTTCGGCGGCGTCATCTATACCGAGTCCGCAGAGAAAGCCGCCCGCTTCATCATGGATTGCAACCAGGAGCTGATCCCGCTCGTCTTTTTCCACGACGTAAACGGCTTCATGGTAGGACGCGACGCCGAGTGGAGCGGCATTATCAAGGCGGGAGCGAAGATGGTGAATGCCGTGTCGAACTCCGTCGTGCCCAAAATCACCGTGATCGTCGGCGGCTCTTTCGGCGCCGGACACTATGCGATGTGCGGCAAGGCTTATGATCCCCGCTTCGTCTTCGCTTGGCCTACAGCGAAATATGCGGTCATGAGCGGAGACGCCGCTGCCGGCACTCTGGTGGAAATCAAAGTGAAGCAACTGGAGCGCAGCGGCAAGAAGTTGAGCGAAGAAGAAAGAAAAGAATTGTTCGATTCAACCAAGAAAACCTACGACGAGCAGACCGATCCGCGGTACGGCGCAGCCCGCCTCTGGATCGACAAGATTATCGATCCTATGGAAACGCGCCAGGCCATCACTCAGGCGCTGGAAGCAGCGTCGCTGAACCCGGATGTGCCCGAGTTCAAGGTGGGAGTGCTGCAAACATGATTCAGGCATCATCTTATTGATTTTGCCATTTAATTAAGTTTGTCATCCTGAGCGAAGCGAAGGACCTGCTTTTGCCGTCCGCATCTCAAATGTCGACTACTAACTCGGTCAAACTTATCGAATGCCCGCGCGATGCCTGGCAAGGCCTAAAAGGACAGATCCCTGCCGATCTGAAGACCAACTATCTCCAGGCCCTGATCTCCGCCGGCTTCAAGCACATTGACGCGGTCAGCTTCGTCTCGCCGAACGCCGTCCCCCAGATGGCCGATTCCGAAGAGGTTCTGAAAGAACTAGATCCGCCCGATGACGTGGAAATCATTGGCATCGTGGTCAACGAGAAGGGCGCGCAGCGCGCGATCGCGACCGACGCCGTGCGTATCCTGGGTTTCCCCTACTCAATCTCGCCAACTTTTCTGCAGAACAATCAGCGGCAGACTCTGGAAGAGGCCATCGAGGAACTGGAAAAGATTGAGAAAAAAGCCGGCGAGGCTGGGCTCGATACGGTCGTCTACATCTCGATGGCCTTCGGCAATCCCTACGGCGACCCCTGGACCATCGATGAGGTTGTCGAAGCCGTAGCCTTGCTCGAGTTGCAGGAAATTCGCATGATCTCGCTGGCCGACACGGTGGGCGTGGCGCCGCCGGAAAAGATTCGCGAAGTGGTTTCCGCGGTGATGGCGAAGTACGACTATCTCGAAATCGGAGTCCACCTGCACAGCCGTCCCGACCAGGCCGCCGCCAAGATCGTCGCGGCCTACGAAGCGGGTTGCCGCCGCTTCGATTCCGCCATCGGTGGCCTGGGCGGATGTCCCTTTGCGCAAGATGCCTTGGTGGGGAACATTCCGACAGAAACCGTAATCGAAACCTTGCGCGGCCGCGGCGCGCAATTGCCCGCACTGAAGCCGCTGGACACGTTGTTGAGAGCCACAGCTGAGATCGGCACGAGATACAAGAACTCGTCGGCAGCGGATTGAGAACCACGCATGAATTACAAAACCCTCCAACTCGCCTTCGACTCCACGGTCGCCACCGTAACTCTCAACCGCCCCGAGAAACGCAACGCCATCAGTTACGAGCTCATCGAAGATCTGATTCGTGCTCTGGACGAAGTAGAGAAGTCTTCCGCACGCATTTTGATATTGACCGGAGCAGGAAAGGCCTTCTCTTCCGGTATGGACCTCGATAACCTGAAGTCGCTGATCGGCCGGACGCCACAGCAGAATCTCGAAGACTCGCGCACCATGGTCAGCCTGTTCCGTTCGCTCTATGAATTCCCCAAGCCAACGATTGCCGCGGTTAACGGTGCGGCCATCGCTGGCGGCACCGGACTGGCTCTGCTCTGCGATTTCACCCTCGCCGTGCCGGACGCCAAGTTTGGCTACACCGAGGTGCGGATCGGATTCGTGCCCGCCATCGTTTCGACTTTTCTGTTGCGCCAGGTCGGCGAGAAGATCGCGCGTGACCTCTTGCTGACGGGCCGCATCTTCGACGCCGCCGAAGCCCTGAAACTGGGCCTGATCAACGAAATTGTTCCTCCAGAAACGCTGCTCGACCGTGCCCGCGAACTAGCCGCGCAGTTGGCAGAGAACAGTCCGCTCTCGCTTTTCGATACCAAGCGTCTGCTCAGCGATCACGCCCGCGCGGAACTCGATGCGCAGATTGAAGCCGCCATCCGCGAAAATGCCGGCATTCGCCAGAGCGCCGACTTCCGCGAAGGAATCGAATCGTTCCTCGAAAAACGCAAGCCAAAATGGACGGGCCGATGACGCGTTCACATACATCCATGTCTGCGAATCCAGGCAAAGCGGCGACCGTGAATGAAACTCGCATCCGCGTCCGCTACGCCGAAACCGACCAGATGGGTGTCGTCTATCATTCTAATCATTTCATCTGGTTTGAAGTCGGACGGGTCGAACTCCTCCGCCAGTTCGGCTTCAGCTATAAAGACATGGAACGCGAAGACGACTGCTTTATCGCCGTTGTCGATGCCCAGTGCCGTTACAAGGCTCCCGTACATTATGATGACGAAGTCATAGTGCGCACGTACCTGAAACATGTGCGGGAGAAAGTGATCCGCTTTGGATACGAACTGCGCTTGGCGGAAACAGGCGAGTTGCTGGCCGAAGGCGAAACCACGCACATCGTCGCCAATTCAAGCATGAAACCCCGCGCGCTGCCGGAAAAATACCTTACCGTGTTCCGCGCCGCGATAGAGAAATAGTGGAGAAGAGAGGCCGATGCAAGAATTCCTCTACAAGCTGCGACTGGTACGCGGAGACATGCTCCGTACCGGCCCGACCAACTCGGAACAAGCCGTAGTGGCAGAACACTTCGCCTATCTCCAGGACCTCACCGCGCAAGGCGTAATCATTCTCGTGGGCCGCACCCTGACTACCGATGAAAACACGATGGGGCTTACGATCTTCCGCGCCGAGTCCGAAGACGCCGCCCGCCAGATCATGAACGCCGATCCGGCGGTAAAGAAGGGCGTGATGACGGCAACGTTGTATCCGTTCAAAGTAGTCTTGCAAGGAAAGTGAAGAACTCGAAACCAGGAACCGGGAACTACTCTTGAAAGCCCTGCACATTAACGGAAACGATCTGACTCTTGAGGCCGTGCGTGAAGTCGCCGCCGAAAAACGGCCTGTCCTGCTCGATCCCGACGCACGCGAGGCCGTCAACCGCGCCCGCGCCGTCGTCGACGCCCTGGTCGCCAATAATAAAATTTCTTACGCGATCACAACGGGCGTCGGCAAACTGAGCGATGTGCACATCGTCGGCGATCAGGTTCGCGAACTGCAAGTTAACCTGGTGCGCTCGCATGCCGTCGGCGTCGGCGAACCGCTTTCCATCCCCGACACGCGCGCCATGATGCTGCTGCGCGCCAACTCGCTGGCGAAGGGCAACTCGGGCGTGCGTGGCCTCACCATCGACACCATCTGCGAGATGCTCAATCGCGGCGTGACGCCGATGGTCCCATCGCAGGGAAGCGTAGGGGCGAGCGGTGATCTCGCGCCGTTGGCCCACCTGGCGCTGGCATTGATCGGTGAAGGGGAATGTTTTGACGAAAAGGGCGCGCGCGTAGCGAGCGCTGAAGCGTTGAAGCGCGCACAGATCAAACCATTGGTACTGGAAGCGAAGGAGGCGGTCTCGCTCATCAATGGCACACAGGCCATGCTCGCCATCGGTACTCTGATGCTGCTGGCAGCGGAGACGCTGGTTGATACTGCCGACGTCATCGGCGCGATGGCGTGCGACGCGCTCCAGGGAACCAATGTCGCCTTCGACGAGCGCATTCAAAAGGCCCGTCCCCATGCCGGACAAATCAAAACCGCGGCAAACCTGCGCCGTCTGCTCGAACAGAGCGAGATCAACGAATCGCATCGTGATTGCGGCCGCGTGCAGGATGCTTATTCGTTGCGCTGCATCCCGCAGGTGCATGGCGCGGTCCGCGACACCCTCGCCCATTGCCGCGCCGTGTTTGAGACTGAAATGAACTCGGCCGTCGATAATCCGCTTGTCTTCGTGAAGAATCCGAAGGCATCGAATGGCGACGGCGAGGGCGACGTGCTCTCCGGCGGAAACTTTCATGGCCAGCCCCTGGCGTTCGCGCTCGATTTTCTGGCCATTGCTTTGAGCGCACTGGCCGGCATCAGCGAACGGCGGTTGGAGCGGATGGTGAACCCCGCGCTCAGCGAAGGCCTCCCGCCGTTTCTGGCGCCCGGCGCAGGAATGAATTCCGGCTTCATGATGCCGCAAGTGACCGCCGCCGCTCTGGTGAGTGAGAACAAAGTGCTGGCGCATCCCGCGTCGGTCGATTCGATTACGACGTCGGGAAATAAAGAAGACTTCGTCTCCATGGGCATGACCGCCGCGAACAAGCTGAAGAAAGTGGTGGAGAACACGCGCAACTCGCTGGCCATCGAAGCCATGGCGGCGGCACAGGCGATTGACTTCCTCGCGCCACTCAAGACTTCGAAGCCGTTGCAGCAGGCGCACGCGGCGATTCGGGCGGTGTGCGCGACCATGGACAAGGACCGCGTGATGTATCAGGATTTCGCGCGCATCGCGGAACTGATCGCCAGCGGCAAGGTGGCCGAGATAGTCCGGTAAGCCAGCGTCTAATCCAGGAACCTCTTACTAGTGCAACGGCTTCAAATACGAAGCCTATCTCAACACGAAACCTCTGAGTCGAAATCTTCCCCAATGCGCCGTCGAGGTACTGCTGCAAAATAATGCACAGTTGAGTGGATGTAAGCAAAAAACATAGGAACTCATTGCCATCTGTGGAAGAACGGGCTAGCATGGCGGGGTTTCGCTTTCAGGGGCTGGGGGTCGTCACGGGGCCAGCATTCCAGCGCGACACTTCAGGTCCATGTTTCAACGCTTATCTTCTGAAGTCTTGGATCAGAGGCCGGCACGTCGTAAGTGCATTGGCCCTTCCGTCCTGACTTCACGCAACTTCTCCCATGGGAGGGAGTAATGAACAAAAAGAACGAGACCGCAAATACAAGTGTCAGTTTTCGGTGGCTAGGTGTCTTGGTTGTAGTCGCGATGAGCTGTGCGCTGCTGCCGGCCAGTACCGTAGGCGGCAGACTCATAACGCACAACACGCCGAACTACGTCGCCACCGCAAAGAATCTCGGAACCGAGGATCCAGCCAAAGTTATCGAAGTCAGCATCTGGTTGCAGCTTCACAACCGGAGCGAATTCGATGCGCTGACCCAGTCGCTCTACGATCGTACTTCTCCTAACTACCATCACTGGCTGACGCGGAAAGATATTGCTGCCCGCTTCGCGCCAACCGCGCAAGAAGCGAAGACGGTGCGGCAGTTCTACGCGGCGCACAATCTGAAGGTCGTGAAGACTGGCCCCAACAACTTCTACGTGAGGGCGCGGGGTACAGTCGGTGATGTGGAAAAGGCGTTCCACGTGCAACTCAATAACTACCAGGTCGGCGACAAAACCATGCGCGCCAATACCAGTGACCCTTACGTAGAGGGAGCGGCGGGGGCACTGGTGAGAGGCGTATCAGGGCTGGATACGGGGAAGTACGAGCACCCACTTGTCGCCCGGCCAGCTACCTTCGGTAGTTCTAAGCCCGCTGCCGCCACGGCGAAAACGCGGAGTGTGACTAAGGATACGGTTGCCACCACCATCTTTTCGTCGCAATGTTTCACGGGCACGGAGAAAGAATCGTTTTCCACCAATAATGACGGCGAGTTGCCGATCGGTACATACTCGGGCAACAAGCTGAATCTGCAAAGCCAGACCAGCAACGGCTGCGCATACGAGCCCCCGTCGATTCAGACGGCGTATAACCTCACCGGCTTGTACAACGAGGGATACGACGGTACCGGCCAAACCATCGCGATCATAGACTGGTGTGGTTCCTTTACCATTCAGAGCGATGCCAACGCATTTTCGGCGCAGTACGGGCTCCCGCCGCTGACTTCGTCGAATTTCGCCATCACCTACACCGCGCCGAGTTTCTGTATTGCTTATGATCAGGTCGAAATCAACCTTGACGTGGAGTGGGCCCATGCCATCGCACCCGGCGCCAACATCAACCTGGTGGTTCCGCCATCCGCGTCCTTTCTGGATGTGGACGAGGCGGAGTTGGATGCCGTGGACCTTGGCTGGGGCAACGTACTCTCGGGCAGCTATGGTTCGATTGAAGAGTTTGATTTGCCGGCAGAGCTTGACATTCAGAATTCGATCTCTGAGATGGGTGCTGCCATGGGGATTTCAACCAACTTCTCAACCGGCGATACCGGCGACTTTTCCATCGACGGAATCCCTGCTACCGTCAGCGCGCCGGCGGATTCTCCCTGGGCCACGGCCGTTGGGGGCGTAAGTCTGGCGCTGAATCCGGACAACTCCATTGCCTGGCAGGCGGGCTGGGGAACCAATATATCGCTGCTCGCCGGGTATTACTCGCCGGGCACGGTCTGGGATCCACCGATCCCGTTCGGATTCCAGGGTGGCGCCGGTGGAGGCGCCAGCAACTGTGTTTTCAACGATCAATCCACCTTCCCACCGACCTGCTACGGCGGCTTCCCCAAGCCGTCGTACCAGAAGTCACTGCCTGGTAAATATCGTCAACTTCCCGACGTCTCCTGGCTGGCCGATCCATACACGGGAGCTGCGATCCTGATTAGCATCCCGGGGCAAGTTCCGGAGCAGGTGTGGCAGGTATGGGGAGGCACGAGCCTTTCGACACCGATGTTCTCCGGCTTGTGGGCCATCGCCAACCAGGAAGCCGTGGCTGGAGGTGGAACAGAGCTCGGACAGGCTGCGCCCTACCTATACTCCATGCCCACGGGGACCATTTTCGATGTCGTTCCGGTTACGTCGAAGCAGAATGTGAAGGCATCGATTAAGGAATCTACTGGCACAAACAACTACAACCCCAACGCAGTGATGGGCGGCGCCGCGGCCGGAAATTTCGTCAGCGCGCTGTGGGACTTCCCCGACTACCAATTCACTGCGTTCGCGGTTTCGTTCGGCAGCGATTGCGCGGATGTGCCCGAAGCCGACTTTGACGGGACTTCCTGCAACGATCCAAAATCCTTGCATACGAAGAAAGGCTGGGACAACGTGACCGGTGTGGGAACTCCGAACGGACAAGCGTTCGCTGATTCCTTCTACGGAAAATAAAAGCTGCCGAGTACTTGAGAATTACCCTGCCATCGCCAGGTGGCAGGGTTTTTTCTTTACCCAACACCCGCAAGGCCCAATTCTTTCGCAATCGTCTTCATGGCCGCAATACAAAAAGCGATGTGCTGCTCCAGATCCACACCAAGATCGGTAGCGCCTTCGATAATGTCTTCGCGGTGAACGTTGCGGGCGAAGGCCTTGTCCTTCATCTTCTTCCGGACGGATGGGGCTTCGACTTCAGCCAGCGATTTCCCCGGCTTGACGAGGGCGCAAGCGGTGATGAAGCCGGCGAGCTCATCGCAGGCAAAGAGAGTTTTCTCCAGCGGCGAAACCCGCGCAACGCCGCTGTACTCGGCGTGCGACATGATGGCGCGGCGCACTTCCTCGGAGTAGCCTCGTTCTTTCAGAATCTCCGAGCCTTTGTAGGGATGCTCCTCCGCGCTCGGATATTTCTCGTAGTCGAAGTCGTGCAGAAGCCCGACCAGTCCCCACAACTCTTCGTCGGCTCCGGCTTTGCGGGCGTAAGCGCGCAGGCAAGCCTCGACCGCGAGCGCATGTTTCCGAAGACTTTCCGATTGGGTGAACTCAGTTAGTAAACACCATGCCGTATCCCGTTGATTCATGGTTTGCCCCTGTTTTTTGCTGATTCTTGCCTCTTGATTATGCCTCTTTCCGATAAATGCTTTGTTTTCTCGTACTTTTGTCTTGACTTTCACACCCCCAATGCAGCAGATTACGCTCTAGTTGGCTTTGAGAGTAGCCCCCGCTCTGGCACTCGCAAAACCTGAATGGCTACCACATTAACCCCCGTGGACTCACGGGAAGTTGTACGCTGCGACCATTGTCTCTTAGTGCAATTCCGCACATCTAACAGTCTTTGCCGCCGTTGCCATCTGTCTTTGGATGAGGACGAAGCGCAGATCGCGGCTACGACCCCGGCGCCCGAGGCGGTGCCGATCAACATTCACACCAGCGGGCGCGGGCATCTGAAGCTGGCCTATTCGATCCGATCGCTGCGCCTGCGGAATGGCTTGAGCCAGCGGCAACTGGCGCTGCGCATGTCCGTGCCGCGGACTTACGTGTCGAAAATCGAAAACGAGAAAGCCACGCCGACCCTCTCTTCGCTGGAGCGGCTGGCTAAGGCGCTCGAAGTCAGCGTGCCCGATCTGCTCTCCGGTGGAGAACGGAACCGGCAGGAAGAAATCCGCGAGTTGATGGAAGATCAGTTCGTGGCTGAGGTTATGCCGTATCTGTCACAGCTGAACGGAATGCAGATGTCGAGCATTCTGGCGCAAGTGAGGGACTTGACCGTGCGGCCACGGCGGAGTGCGTAGGCAAAGACGGGCACGCCGCAGCTCAACAATTTTTATCCGGGCACACAACCAACTGGACAGCCGGAGCCTTCGGGCTCCGGCTTTTTTTTGTGTCTCGCGGTATCCTGAATTGCGTTGCGTCATTCTCCACACTTCATGAAGCCAAATCCTCTTTTTCTTTCCGCGCGGGAAATCGCGGCCCAGATCCGCCGCAAAGAAGTTTCGCCCGTAGAGGTGGCGCGCGCCCACCTCGATCGCATCGAACGACTGAATCCCAAGCTGAATGCGTTCGTTGATTACAAGCCGGAAGCTGTGCTTCGCCAGGCGCGGGACGCGGAGACAGCGATTCTGCGAGGCGACGATCTCGGGCCGCTGCATGGTGTGCCTGTTTCCATCAAGTCTTCGATTGATGTGGCCGGACATCTTTGTGAAGCCGGTTCGCGCCTGCGCGCCGGATACGTCGCGGCGGACGATGCACCTCTGGTCGCACGTCTCCGTGCCGCCGGAGCCGTGATCCTCGGCGTCACCAACACGCCTGAACTGCTCATGGCGTGGGAGACTGACAACCTTCTTTATGGCCGCACCAACAATCCCTGGGATGTGACCCGGACCGCGGGCGGATCGAGCGGTGGAGAGGCCGCCGCCATCGCCGCGGGACTTTCCGCCGGCGGCGTGGGCAGCGACGGCGGCGGTTCCATCCGCGTCCCGGCGCACTTCTGCGGCATCTGCGGCTTGAAGCCTACTCCCGGACGTATTCCCTCGACCGGACACTTTCCAAAATCCGGTGGCCCCTTTGCCCTTATCGGTGTGGTCGGGCCGATGGCGCGCACGATAGAAGATGTGCGGACCCTGTTTGAGGTCATGGCGGGCTGGGACGACGGCGATCCTTGCGCCGCGCCGGTTGAGGTGCAAACCGACGCCCGTAAGATTCAGGACACGGCTATCCAGGCCATCAACATTGGGATCTTCGAAGACGACGGCCGAACTCCAATCACGCGCGAAACCAGGTCGGTCGTGAATAACGCAGCGTCTCTTTTGTCGAGTTCCGGATTTCATGTCGAGCCCTTTCGTCCCGAAGGACTCGAACAAGCGCGTCAACTCTGGTGGGAATTTTTTGGCAGAGCGGGAGGGATGATTCTCGGGTCTATGTTGCATGGCCACGAGTCCGAACTGAGCCCGATTCTGCGCGAGTTCCAAGCTTGGACCAGTGCCGCACCCGCGCACACTGGCGACTCTCTGCTGGCTGCCTGGCTGGGGCGCGATGCGGTGCGCGAAGAAATTCTCCTGCAGATGCGGAAATATCCCGTGCTGATTTGCCCTGTCGCTGCCATCCCCGCTTTTCATCACGGCGAACGGGAGTGGCAGGTGGAAGGCAAGACAGTAAAGTATCTCGACGCCTGGAGCTATTGCGAGTGGTTTAACCTGCTGGGCTTTCCCGCCGCCGTTGTCCCCATGGGATATTCGGATGAAGGCCTGCCAATCGCCGTGCAGATTGTCGCCCGGCCATGGCAGGAAGAAGTTGTGCTGGCGGTCGCCGCAAAACTCGAAAAGGAACGCGGTCCCTGGCCCGCGCCTCCAATGGCGGAATAGTCCTGACGTAACCGTCCCTTGGGGCACATAGCGGTTCCTGACCGGACGGTTCGTCCAGAGCTTTGCTTTCAAGAAGGATCTCGTTTGTCCTTTCTGTGCAAACAAATTCAACCATAAGCCTGAAGACCTTCCTGCGAGCGATTTTTGCTTGGCCTTTTCGTGAAACGCGTATATAAACCAGGGAAGCTTGTAGGGTTCCCGCAGGTCCCGGCCACGCCCCAGCGGTTCTTGACCAAAATGGAGTATGCGTCTGCGGCCAGAACCTTGTCGTTGTTGGAAGGCGCGGAGGGGTTGAATCAGTGAATGTTAGATATAGGGAACTTTTGCGCCTGCCTCGCGGAGAAGGTAAAGTCGCGGGACTACGCCACTTCGCCGCTCGTCCCCAAGTAAATATCGCGAGGAGAAATCAATGGTTCGCCTAGGAACGGTGGCTCGAATTCTGATCCTGTGTGGCCTGGCACTGGCAACGGTGGCCTTCGCCAAGACTGACGGAAGCAAGACAATCGTGACTTATCCATCCGCCTTTGGAGTTTCGCGGAACGTGTCGGAGCTTCCGCTCGACATGTCGATTTTCCCCAGTCACGAAGCTCCCGAACCCAAGCCGGGCCCACTGCGGTTTAAGATCCCCGCCGCCGACTGGCGCCAGGAAGACCCGGTGTTGCAGAAGGAAACCAGGCCTTTGGTCTCGGCCACCCCAGGAGTTGATTTCGACGCCATTCCTTCACCGGGCTACGTGCCTTCGGATTCCAACCTGGCAGTCGGTCCCAACCACATTGTGGAGACCGTGAACGTCCAATTCGCGGTCTACAACAAGAGCGGCGCAATTCTCGCGGGTCCGACTAACATCCTGAGTTTGTTCACTCCGCTCAGCGGCGACTGCGGTAACGGCACCTATGGCGATCCCATCGTGCTCTACGACCGCCAGGCCGACCGCTGGCTCATCACCATGATCGGCGCCAACGATACGATTTCGGAGTGCGTTGCCGTGTCCAAGACCAACGATCCGACCGGCGCCTATTATCTGTACGGCTATTCTTTTGGCGCGAACCTGAACGACTACGACAAACTGAGCGTTTGGCCCACCGCCAGCAACAGCGCATACCTGGCCACTTACAACATTTTTCAGAATGGGGATGCCTTCATTGGTGCCGACCTCTGCGGCTTCGACCGTGCCAAAATGCTGGCCGGCGACTCGAGCGCAGCCCAGCTCTGCAAGATGACGCCCAGTAGCGAATTCGGATACCTTCCTTCCGATAACGACGGTCCCACGCCTCCGGCGGATGGCACGCCCGGACTTTTCATCAACTGGCAGAACAACAGTCCTGGTCAGTTGTACCTGCGCAAACTCACCCTGAACTTCGCGGCGGGCACCGCCGCTCTTTCTTCCCCGACAACCATCAGTGTGGCGAACGAAAACCTTGCCTGCGGCGATGGCGGCACTTGCGTTCCACAGCTGGGAACAACTCGGACCCTGGACACGCTGGGCGACCGGCTGATGTACCGCTTTGCCATCCGGCACTTCGCCGATCACGATCGGGCGGTGATAAACCATTCGGTCGCGAACGGCAGCCAGGTGGCGGTCCGCTGGTATGAACTCTATGACCCCGCCGGCAGCGTGACGCTGAATCAGCAGGGAACTTTTGCCCCGGATACAACCTATCGCTGGATGGCGAGCATGGCCGAGGATCAGGCTGGGAATATCGGGCTTGGATACAGCGCGTCCAGCAGCACGATCCATCCTGGGATTCGCTTTACCGGCCGTGTGCCCAGTGATCCTTTGGGCACCATGGAAACCGAAGCCAGCATCGTGGCAGGCGCTGGATCGCAGACCCCCTACCCGAGCGCGGGGAACCGCTGGGGCGACTATACCGCTATGGTAGTTGACCCCGCCGATGACTGTACCTTCTGGTACGTGGACCAGTACGAGAAAAGCAGCGGTGTCTTCAACTGGAGCACGAACATCGACTCTTTCGCATTCACCACTTGTCCCGGTTCTGCGGACTTCAGTCTGACCGCCATGCCGACCGCTGTGACCATTACCCAGGGGAATCAAGGGACGAGCACCATCACCGTCAATCCGGCAGACGGCTTTACCGGCAGCGTGACCCTGAGCACCGCGGGCCTGCCCAGCGGAGTTACAGGGACGTTTACACCGAATCCGGCAACCTCGACCAGCACACTGACACTTGCAGCCACCACAACAGCAGCCACGGGTACGAACACGGTGACCATCACCGGCACGTCGGGTAGCCTGACTCACCAAACCACCGTGAGCCTGACTGTGAACGCTAGCGGGGGCCCGATCGTCAGTCTGACGCCAACCGCAGTTACGTGGGGTGGCATCGTACTCGGCACGACCTCTCCTGCCAGGTCTGTCACCGTCAAGAACACCGGCACCGCGACGCTGAACATCAGCAGCATCGCGATCAGCGGTGATTTTGCTCAAACGACGTCGGCGACCCCCTGCGGCAGCACTTTGGCCGTGGGAAAGAGCTGCGTGATCAAGGTGGCCTTTACTCCGACCCAGGTCGGCGCGCGCAGCGGGAACGTTACGATTACCGATAATGCTTCGGACAGTCCACAGACGGTGCCACTGTCGGGAACGGGTGTTGCTCAGGCAACGTTAACACCCGCCACCGGGACCTACTCGGCGCGAAAAGTCGGAACGGCCAGTCCAGTGAAGGTGTTTACTCTTGCCAACAAACAGAGCGTTGCGCTGAACAATATTGTGAGCTCAACGACCGGGGACTTCAGTATCGCCACGACGACCTGCACAACGAGTCTGGCCGCCAAGTCCACATGCACAATCGGCGTGACCTTCACGCCGACAGCCACAGGGACGAGGACGGGTACGTTGAGCGTAAGCGATAGTGCCAGCAATAGCCCGCAGACTTCGACCCTGACCGGCACCGGGAACTGAGAAGTCTGCTGCTGTGAATCCAGCCCCGCAGAGATGCGGGGCTTTTTCTTCGCACCGTTTCCGATCAGGAAGACGCACAGCCGGAGGCTCCGATCCCGCCTGTCGACGCCAATTCGTGTAAGATTCTAGTGGCGAGTACAGTGCACCGCTTCTGCGCGGGTTGATTCTGCCGGGCGCTAATTCAAGATGGCCCGGCTTTCGTTGGTTATCCAACGGCGATACTGCGCTTCTTGATACTCCCCAATTACCAGGTAGAACCGCGGCCTTCGGACCGGCGGCACATTCCTGTCAGGAGAAAGACTGAATGGCGAAAATTGCAAAGACAGCCGACCGCAAGAAGGTTATGGATACCACGAAATCAACCAACTGTCCCAAGTGCGGCAAGGAGACCCGTATCGTCAAGCGCATGAAGGATCGCGAGCGTGGCGTGCCCGGCGGAATCTACATTTCGTGCTCCGCCTGCGAGTTTTTTGAGAAGTTGTGACGGATCGATTCCGGTTCCCGTTTTCCCTCGTAGCGGCCCTGCTTCAACCATAGCCGGACCTCATCTTCTACGGAAAAGTTCTCTGCGCCTGGCCGGACAAACTTTGACTCCAGGGAAAAGACGTGGGCTTCCAGGGGGACGGTGAAATGAAGTTTCGTGTCCACGAAGCCGCGAACGTAGAGTTCAGCGTAACGTCCAAGGCCAAGCACCTGGACCTGAACGGCGTGAACGAGTGCATGAAACAGCAAGCGCTCCGTCAGTTTCCCATTGCATACGACAACATCGAGAAAGGTCACCGACGCCATGTGGGTGACATCCGGCAAGTTCGCGAAAAGCCCTTTCGCTTCCTCGTAAAAAGGCGGATTGGGCAGGCGCTGTCCCTCGAGTTCAACCACACGCACTTGGTCGAGTAAGGATGCAGAGAAGTACCGCCCCATATGGGCTTTGTGCTGCTCGGCAAGCGGTACGGCAGTAGCAAGATGGTGCTCGCGCTGCTGCCGCAGCCAGGAGGAAAGCCGATCGATGCCTTCGCGCACCCGGTCTTCACTGAGACCAGGAGCGGCCGCGGGAATCGTCTCTTCGGCCCGGCTCTTCTCCTGGATGGAAGCGTAGTACTCGCTCAGAGCACTGGCCGTTTCGGCTGCCTTGCGGAGCACGTTACGCTCGCCGTAGCGGGCAAGATCTTCAACAGAAAAGCGCAGGCGGAGCTGGTGAGTGGCGCAATGGGCGCTCAGCAACTCCAACTGGGCATGTTGCAATTCCGAATTCATTTGCGCAATGGCGGCGCGATCTTCCGCTTTATTCCATGAATACATCTGGCAAACTCCTGAAAAATTGAGCAGTACTGGACTGCAAGGAAGGGACCCCGGCTTCAAGTGTCCTGAATTGTATCGTGTTACGTATACAGTGTCAACATAATAACCATGCCCCACACCGCCTGGGAAGGAAATGTGGAAATGTGGGGGAGGGGAGGGCTGCCGGGAATTAACTATACAAAATTATATGTACACTGTAAACATAATTCTGCTCCCAGTCGGGCTGGACTGGTAGCATGTCCCTGGAGGGAAGAATGCCACGACCGCCTGACCCTGACCTGGAGGACCGTATCCTTAACGCGGCGCAGAAGTTATGGAAAAAAGAGGGTTCAAAAGCGCTCACCATGAGGGCGGTGGCACGGGCAGCGGACACCAACACACCAGCAGTCTACCGGCGTTTTAACAACCGGCGGGCCATTGTGCGCGCTCTGGTGCGCCGCAGCCAGCAGGAGCTCGGCCGCATTCTGCAACCCTGCCGTTCGGTCGAAGAAGCGGCGGCGGTGTACCTGAAGTACGCCCTTAGTCATCCTCATGAATACGAGCTCTTCTACCAGCACCTCCACGAACTTTCCGGCCCGGTCCGGCCCGGACGCACGCCTTCCTTCGAGGAATTGAGGCCGAACTTTGCCTTGATGGAAAAAAAGATGGCGGAACAACTGGGCGGGGCGCCGGAAGATCACCGGCGGCTGGTAATGGTTGTGGCAGCACTGGCGCACGGAACCGCCACGTACCTGATCTCGAAAGCAGTCCCACCCGGGCAGGAGGCGGCATTGCGATCTGCTTTCACTGCAGCCGTGGGGGCGATGCTCCAAGACAATTTCCGCTCGTCACTCCGGAAGTCAAAGTAAATCAGCCGGCTCGAGCCAGCACCTAGTCGAGTGGTTTTTCTGAGAACTGAGAACCGGGAACTGAAAACCGCCCTACGCGATCTGTCCCAGAATGGCCCGCGCTTCCGCAGCCGGGTCGGAGGCCTCAGTGATCGGGCGCCCTACCACGATGTGCGAAGCCCCCGCGGCAATCGCCTCGGCCGGAGTGACCACGCGTACCTGGTCGTCGTGTCCGCTGCCCGCGGGGCGCACCCCGGGCGTTACAATCGCGAAGTTGCGTCCAAACTCCTGACGCAGAGCGGCCGCTTCTTGCGCCGATGCCACCACTCCTTTACATCCATTCGAAAGCGCCAGTGCGCTCAACCGCAGGACCTGATCGGGCACTCCTCCGCGCAGGCCAAGCTTGCTCAGTTCGACGTCGTCCAGGCTGGTCAGCACCGTGACCGCCAGCACCAGCAAGTCGGGCTTGGCAGCTTGTGCGGCATCGACTGCAGCTCGCAACATCCTGCCGCCTCCGAAGGCATGCACCGTCAGCATGCTCACGCCCAGTTGAGCCGCCTCTCGGACCGCCGCTCCCACCGTGTTTGGGATGTCGTGGTACTTGAGGTCGAGAAAAACCCGGTGTCCGGAACCCACCATTTCACGGACCAGGCCGGGACCTTCCGCAGTGTAGAGCTGCATGCCGACTTTATATGCGAAAGCAGAGTCGCCGACGGCCGCCACGATCTTCCGGGCGGCCGCGGCCGTAGATACATCCAAGGCAACGATCAGACGCTGGCGCGGGTCCATATAAATCTCGGACTACCGTTGCCGAGTGTATCGGGTTTAGTTCGGGTTGGCTACGGGTTGCAGCAGCGCCAGGTTGGTGGGCTGGTAGAGGTCCAAGCGGACCGTCTGCAAACCTCGTGCTTTAAAGCCCAGTGCGCTCGCGGCTTCGCGGGAGAGATCTATGATCCGGCCGTCCACTACGGGACCCCGGTCATTGATGCGAACCACTACCGCCTTGCCGTTCCTCAGGTTGGTCACCTTGACGAACGTTCCCAGCGGAAGGCTGGGGTGGGCGGCCGTTAAATCGCGCATGTCGAAGGGTTCTCCGCTAGCAGTAGGTTTGCCCTGGAAATACTCTCCATACCAGGACGCCGTCCCTACTTGGTAAGCCTTCGACTTCGGGCTGTTGGTCTTTCGTGTTCTTTGCCCACCAGTCGCAATCACTGGCGGTTGTGTGACCTTGGCGGCTTCCAGGCTGCTTGGCCCGGATGCGGCTCCGGCCCCCAGACTGGCGACTGATAAGACCAGCGCCAGGCCTTCGGCTAAACGTCGTCGCATTCAGATACCTCTCGTCGTGGGAAGTCGTTACTTTGGTCGTATGCTCCTTTACTCAAACGATTGTGAAATGCTACGCAAGTGGCCATGTCCTGTCAACAAGAAAAACCAGCGACTAAATTAACTAAGTAGTAATTAATCAATAACTTAGCAGTATGAAAAATATGGATTTGCACCCGTATGTCGTTGAAATAATGTAGTAGGAACTGTTAATTAATTAGTTAATATAAGAATCTCAGGTGAGAACGAATTCGTGCAACTTGTTATCGAATGTTGGACTTACGACAACATACCAATAAACATATTGTAATCAATGATATACAGAGAAACATGATGGCGGATGAGTAAACCCGACGCGAGGATATGCCATCCGCCATCGCTCGGCCTTGCAGGGCTGAAAGCTGATAGCTGACAGCCGAAGGCTGGTGTAGAGTGACGACATGGCTGGCACCCCTCCCATAGTGTTGACCATCGCCGGGTTTGACCCCTCCTCAGGCGCTGGAATTACCGCTGACATCAAGACCATCGCGGCCCATGAATGCTACGGCGTTTCCTGCATTACGGCCTGGACCGTCCAGTCCACCCAGGGAGTCCGGAGGGTTCAGGGCGTGGATGCCAGCATCGTTGCCGAAACCCTGCAGGAACTGGTTTCAGACTTCGTCGTGGCAGCTGTTCACATCGGCATGTTGGGAAATGGCCAGGTGGTCGAGGTGGTTGCGAATTTCCTGGGCCAGACTTCTTCGGGAATAGCCAGACTGCCTCATATCGTGCTGGATCCAATTCTGAAGTCGAGCTCCGGAGCGGACCTGCTGGATCCGGCGGGGACCCGGCTCCTGATCGAGAGGCTGATTCCGCTGGCGGAGTTGGTCACCCCGAATCTCGACGAGGCCAGTGCCTTGACCGGGATGCCCGTTACCAATTTAGACCAGATGGGCGAAGCGGCCGCTCGTTTGCACTCTATGGGAGCGGCGAATGTGGTCGTCACCGGAGGCCATCTGGAGAAAGCGATCGACCTCCTCAGCTTCACCACTCCCCGAGGCACCGAACAGGAAATTTTCAAGGCTGACCGTCAACGCTCGAATTCCACGCATGGCACCGGATGCGCCTTCTCCACAGCTTTGGCCTGCCACCTGGCGCATGGGCGAGGACTACCCGAGGCCGTTCTGCTCTCCAAAGCCTATGTCTCGGCCGCGATTGCGAATGCCCATCCCCTGGGCCAGGGTGTGGGCCCATTGCATCACCTCTACCGCATGGGCCAGCAGCGGCGGCAAAGCGCCGTAGTCTCTGAAACCGAGCACGTCCATTCGCGGAACTGAAAGGAATCTCGCTGGCAGAGCCGTGAGCGTGGATTTGGGCAAATCACAGGCGGAGGAACCAAGAACTGAGAGCTGACAGCTGACAGCTATTTTTTCAGCAGGCACCCGGCGCCAAAAGCGGCGATCGCCCCGAGCAGCCATTCGATCCGCCACATTTGGATCGCCTGCCAATCCAGTGCCGTCCGAACGCTGAAGACCACACTGACCGCCAGCGCTCCCACCACGCAGAGCACGCCAACCAGAAAAGCGATGAGGGCAGGCGTCGTGAGCCCGAGCCGCTCCCCGAGCCATGCGATTTCAGCGCGACCAGGGATTTCCAGCGTGCGCGCCACACTTCCGCCTGGATCGGGCCGGCGCGCGCCACATGCATGGCAGTAGAGCGAACTGACGATGAACTCGGTTCCGCACTGGCAGGTTGCGCTTCGGTCGTCGCTTCTTTCGCGGTTAGCGACAGCTTCGGACGCCGCCATAGGCGGTCGCCAATATTCGTGCTGAGCCTGATCGACGACTTCTGACATAAGCAACCACTCCCCCGACTAGTCTCGGATCGCAAGCGAATCACCAAAGCAAGTTATTGCAAGAACGATACTTACGAGCTGGTCAAGGGGAGGGCGACCGCTCCAGCAAGCAAGAATTACGCTATCCAACCACGATTTTCCCCATTCTCTCCAAATTGATGAGGTTGCGGACGTACCCGTTTTGGTTCGGGGCGGCTTTCAGCTCTCAGTTGGAGTTCTCAGTTCTCCATGCAGGGCAATGCGCCCCGACTAAGAACTGAGAACCGGGAACTGAGAACCGGGAACTGTTAGACTAGCCAAGCGTGCTTCTCCTCCTGTTCCGGTGCCGTCCTGCTCTGACCGCAATCACACTGCTGGTTCTTGTCCATGTCTGCCTGGCGGCCGACCCCTCGGTTTCGACCGTGTACCGTCCGCCCGATCCTCTGAACCAGGCCGCCTTCGAGCACTACTACAACCTCGACCATGACGCCGCGATCCAGGATTTCGAGAGGATCCTGGCGCGCCATCCCGCGGACCCCTTTGCCGTGAATCACCTGCTCTCCGCGATTCAGATGCGGGAGCTTTATCGCATGGGCGCGATGAACAGCGGGGAGTACTCGAACGACAGTTTTATCGGGCAAGCGCACCGTCCCGCCGATCCCGCGCAGAAGGAACGTATCAAGCAGCTTGTGCAGCAGGCCGAGAAGCTGGAAAACGCCGAACTGGCCCGCGACCCCAACAACGTAGATATGTTCTACGCCCGCGGCGTTACCCGCGGACAGTTCGCGCTTTATACCGCACTGATCGAGCGCGCCTGGTTTTCTTCCCTGCGCAATGCGGTCGGAGCGCGCCGCGATCATGAGCGGGTGCTGGAACTGGCTCCGCAGGACACCGACGCCAAGCTGGTCGTGGGTGCCCATAACTACGTGATGGGAAGCTTGCCCCTGGCGGTGAAGGTCGCCGTAGCTCTCGTCGGCTTGAGCGGCGATAAAGAAAAAGGACTGCAGTATCTGAGGGATGCCTACCACGCCAACGGCGAAACCAGCGTAGACGCCGGGATCATTCTCATGGTTTTCCTGCGCCGCGAACATCGTTACGGCGAGGCTTTGCAGATCGCAAGCGCGATCGGTCCACGGTTTCCACGCAACTACCTCCTGCCGCTGGAAGAGGCGAACCTGCTGCGGGCGTCCGGCAAGGCTGACGAAGCCGAAGAGCAGTATCGCCGCGTCTGGCAGAACGGGCGCGAGGGAAAGTACGGCACTCTGCACTACGAAATCGCCGCGCTAGGCCTGGGCGACCTGCTGCGCGGCGAGAAGAAGTACCAGGCGGCAGCCGCGGCTTACGAACTGGTGACTGAGGTCACGGCAGCCGATCCGGAATTGCTGCAGAAAGCGAATCTGGGAGCGGGCGAGATGTATGACCAGCTCCAGAAGCGCGACTTGGCGGTAAAAAAATACGAAGCGGTGGTAGCCGCAGATTCCGGCAACGCCGAAGCGGACAAAGCCAGGAAGAGAATGAAAGACGCGTACCGGGAGTGAGATAAAACAGTCGTTGGTCGATGGTCGTTAGTTCTTGGCTTAAGGGCAACTAAAGCGGCGGCGTTTAGCCGATATTCGCTAACGACTATCGACCATCGACCATCGACTGACGACTGGTGGAACATTTCCCCCGCCGTTGCCGTATCCTAACCGAGGAGGCGCACCCATGTACTGCAACGCTTGCGGCAAAGCCATCGCCGAGGATGGCCGCTTCTGCTCCTACTGCGGCAACGTGGTGGGGACACCGCCCACGCCCAAGAGGCTGATGCGCTCGCGCTCCAACCGAAAAATCGGAGGCGTTTGCGCTGGCCTGGCCCACTATCTCGATCTCGACGTATCGCTCGTGCGCATCCTCTGGTTCTTCATCACGCTCGCAACCGGAATTTGCCCCGGCATCGTGGCCTACATCCTTGGATGGATCATCATCCCCGAGGAGCCGTTCCTATTGCCAGTGGCAACGTCGCAACAGCCAGTGACAAGTTAAAAATACCGCGTCTCTGGTAGCCTGACACCTGACACCTGAGACCTGACACCTTGCTTTCTCTGCGCAGCGACGACGCCAAGATCTGCTATGAAACTCGCGGAAACGGCCCACCCGTCGTTCTTCTCCATCCCTTTCCGTGCGACCATGAATTCTGGAACCCGGTAGCCGCCGCTCTCGATTCCCGTTACCGCCTGATTCTTCCCGACCTTCGCGGACACGGTGATTCGGAGATTGGCGAAGGCCCCGCCCTCATGTCCAAGCACGCCGCCGATATAGCCCGTGTCCTGGATGCCGCTGGCATAGGCAAGGCTGCGTTCGTCGGATGTTCCATCGGTGGATACATCCTGTTTGACTTCTGGCGCCGCTTTCGCGAAAGGGTATCCGCGCTCGCGCTCTGTGACACGCGCCCTCAAGCCGATACCGCGGAAGCCCGGGCAAATCGGTTGAAAGCCGCAGCTGCCGTCCTTGAGCAGGGCACTGAACCATTCATTGAGACGAACATTCCGAAGCTGATGGGCCGCACCACCGTCGCCACGCGTCCGGATTTAGTCGCCGGAGCGCGCGCCATGATGAGAAAAATGTCAGCCGAGGATATCAGCCAGGTTCAGCAAGGCATGGCGCAGCGCCCAGACTCGGTCGCCGATCTGAAAACCATCAATGTCCCCACACTGATCGCCATCGGAGAAGAAGACATCCTCTCAACCGTAGCCGACGGCGAACTGATGCGCCAGAACATCGCCGGTAGCCAGTTGAAGGTGATCCCGAAAGCAGGCCACTACGCGCCGTGGGAGCAAGCAGAGTTAATCGGCAAAATCCTGCGCCAGTTCTTGGACGAGTCGTACGTTCGATGATCCGTTGACACCCGTCCAATTCCAGTTGCAAGATAACCAATCATGAGAAGCGGATTCTGGCTTATCCCTATTTTGGCGTTCGGGACTGTAGCGTCGGCTGCCGATGACCCGGTCCCCGCGCCCACTGAGAAAAGCTCGCTGGTCGGGTATGTGGATTGCTCAGGCCGAGACAAAGACAAGCTCACCCTTACCTTTCTCGATGCCTGCGGAAAGGTCCCAGACGTCAGGCTCGCATGCGGGCAGAGTTTGGCCGTATTTGAAAAACATGGCGCGTGGCTAAAGGTTGGCCTGCCCGAGGGCGGTTCCCGGTACATACTCGCGAGACTGGTTTCGCAGAAAGCCGATGCATTTGTTCCTTTCGACGCCAACTCGGGTATCGTGAACCTCGGATGGGCGATTTGCGGCCCTCGTGCGATATATTCTCCCGACCCCGAATACTCCGACAAAGCTCGCAAGAAGAAAATCAACGGCACCGTTGTGTTGTCGCTCACCGTGGGGACCGACGGGCTGGCTCACGATATTCAAGTGGAGAAGAAATTGGGTTACGGTTTGGACGAGAAGGCGGTAGAAGCCATACGGAAATGGAAGTTTCAACCAGAGCTCAAGGACGGGCAACCCATCGAGACACGCATCAATGTCGAGATGGCTTTTCGTTTGTACTAATCACGAAGAACTCTGCATCATGATAGAAGCCTCCCGAGTTACTAGAACCGGTTTCAATCCCCGACCAACTCAATCTCCGCCGAGTCGAGTTGATCCAGCGGACGGCTGCTGACGCGAGCCAGCCACAAGCTCAGCAGCGAAACTCCTCCCAACAGGGCGACGCAGCCGGGCCAACCCTTCCAGCGCCAGAACACGTCGGTCAGCGTGGCGCCCACACTGCCTCCCAGATAGTAGAACGCCACGTAGAGTCCGGCGGCAGAGGAGCGGGCGCGGCCTGCGATGGCTCCGGTCTGCACCGTGGCTGACGCCTGCGCCACGAAGACTCCCGAAGAAAAAATAGCGAGGCCGGCGATGACGGCCGGCAGTGATTTGACCAGGGTAAGGAGCAATCCCGCGATCATCATGGCGCAATAGAGGACCGTGGTGTGGCGAAATCCGAAATGGTCGAGAAAGCGGCCGGACTGCGGCGTGATGACGACTCCCAGCAGATAAACAAAGAAAATGCTGCCCAGCTGTGCCGGGTTTAAATAGAAAGGCGCGGCGGCGAGGTAGAAATTCGCATAGGTAAAGCATCCCACTATCGCGCAGAGCACGCTCGCGCCCATGCCGAAGTTGGCCAGGAGGCGTCCATTGCGCAGATGACCCTTGGCATGATCCAGAACCTGCTGCAAGTGTTCGGCACGGACAAAATTCTTGGCCAGAGGAAGCCAGGCGCGGACTACAAACGCACCGATCAGATTGAGGGCGGCGAGCACCAGGAAGGTAGCGCGCCAATGCCAGTGAGTGGCGACCATGCCGGAGATAAAGCGCCCGAGAAACCCGCCCAGCACGGTTCCCGCCACATACGCAGACATGGCGCGGCCTACGCCGCGTCCGGCCCACTCCTCATTTATGTAGGCCAGCATGACCGCGACGACGCCCGGCACGAAAATGCCCTGGGCGAAGCGCCAGAAAATTAGCGCCCCGAGGCTGGTGGAGGTCGCCGCCAGGGCCGTGGGTACGGTCAGCAGGAACAGCGAGGGTACGATGACTCTCTTGCGTCCGCGGCGCTCCGCAATCATGCCGATCAGAGGAGCAGTGAGAGCGGTGGCAAAAATCGTCGCACTCACCGTGAGGCTGACCCCCAACTCCGAGGCATGAAAGGTTTCTCGGAGGAGCGGCAACAAGGGCTGGGTGGAGTAGACGTTGAGAAAGGTGCACATGCCGGCCAGCATGGTCGCGACGGCCGCCTTGTCGAGCCTTTCCAAGAGAAACTGGAACCTCACTTCCGCATGTTGATGATATGCGCTGTGTGCTCGTCACAGCCAGCGACGCGGTCTCTCTGCTAAAATCACCGCGTCATGATGGAAGCCTTCCTAGTTCCCGAAAATACGGTGGTCAACGCCAAAGGAGACGGTCCTGCCCTCGACGTGAGCCGGGCACAGGGTCGGATTTTCCTGTTGACCCTCGCCATTACTAACATCGTCGAGCAGGAATCGCTCGATGTCAGCATCTTTGCGTCCGCTGATGGCGCGACCTGGGATCCGAAGCCGGTCGCGGCCTTTCCGCAGAAGTTTTATCGTGAGGAAGCTCCCTTGCTTCTCAATCTCGCGGCACGGCCAGAGGTCAAGTTCATCCGCGCGCATTGGGAAGTGGGCCGGTGGGGCCGCGGACCGGAAACGCCCATGTTCGAATTCAGCGTCGCATTACGCGAAATCCCGAAGGAAATTCTCGCCGAAGCCTCCGGGCGCGTGCGCGCATCGTAGGCCGAGTCGGTTCAATCCCTCCTATGAATTGTCATCCTGAGCGAAGCGAAGGACCTGCTGTTCGCCGCAAAAGGCAGATCCTCCGCTTCTCACTCATGTAACGATGCGGACCCCTCTTTCGCGACGGTCCGCTCACGTCAGAAATCTCCGTTATATTTAATTCATGCCAGGCGATTCGAACGTCGTCGTCCGTCCCGCACGCGCCGTGCGCGGAGTCGTTCACATCCCCGGCGACAAGTCCATTTCGCACCGCTACGCCATGCTGGCGGCGATTGCCGAGGGCACAAGCCGTTTCCAGAATTTCTCAGCCGCGCGCGATTGCCAGAGCACACTCGATTGCGTGGCCAAACTCGGCTGCCAGTGGAAGCGTCTGGACGACGGGGCGATTGAAGTACACGGCGTGGGTCCGCGGCTGAGTGTTCCGGCAAAGGCGCTCGATTGCGGGAACTCCGGCTCGACCATGCGCATGTTAAGCGGAATTCTTGCCGGCCAGCCCTTTTCGAGCGAGTTGTGCGGAGATGAATCGCTCTCGCGGCGTCCGATGGCGCGCATCATGAAGCCGCTTTCCGAGATGGGCGCGAAGATTGAGGCGACGGAGGGTGGACGTCCTCCGCTGAAAATTCAGGGTGGTCATCTGAAGGCGATCCACTACCGGCCGGAGGTAGCCAGTGCCCAAGTGAAATCGTGCGTGCTGTTTGCCGGACTGTTTGCGGAAGGCGAAACCGTGGTCGAGGAGCCCATCCGCACTCGCGATCACGGCGAAATCGCGCTCCGCGCCTTTGGTGCGGAAGTTGAGCGCAAGGGCAATGCCTCGGGCATTGCAGGCGGACAACGCCTGCACGCGATTCAGGCCCATGTGCCCGGCGATCTTTCCAGTGCTGCGTTCTTTCTCTGCGCCGCGGCGCTGTTTCCCGGATCCCAAATCACTCTGCCCGGAATTCTGATGAATCCGACGCGGGCGCGTCTGCTCGATATCCTGATACAGATGGGACTGAAAGTTTCAGTCGCGCATCTGGAACAACATCAAGGCGAACTGGTAGGCACGATTGAAGCGCGCGGAGCGGCGTGGAAGGGAACTCTGATCGCTGGCGCCGATACGGCTGCCTTGATAGACGAGATCCCGGTGTTGGCGGCGGTTGCGCCGTACTCCGAGGGCGGCCTCGAAGTTCGTGATGCCAAGGAATTACGCGTGAAAGAATCAGACCGCATCGCCGCCGTAGCCGCCAATCTGCGAAAAATGGGTGCGGAAGTCGAAGAACGTCCCGACGGAATGAAAATTCCCGGCGGCCAGCATCTGCATGGCGCCGAACTCGATTCCTTCGGCGACCACCGCATCGCCATGGCGTTCGCCGTAGCCGCATTGCGAGCCCAAGGCGAGACGAGCATTCGCGGCGCGGACGCCGCGGGAGTGTCGTATCCAAAGTTTTTTGAGGAATTAGAAACAGTCGCTGGCCGATAGTCGTTCGCGCTTTTGTTTGCCAACGACCAACGACCAGCGACCAACGACTCTTATTGGAGAAATCCTGTGCCGATTGACAAACCCCCATCCCCCGAAGACCGCCTGCAACACGAATTCAATCGCTGGGCCGATAATGGTGAAGGCGCAAAGATGGAGCGCCACCACCTCCATATCACCGAGAAGACTATGTGCCGCATGGACCTGCGTCCGGGTGAGCGCATTCTCGATCTAGGTTGCGGGTCAGGCTGGGCAACCCGCCTGCTGGCGCGCATGGTAGGCGAAGGCCCGGAGGGATTCGGGCAGGTAGTAGGAATCGATATCTCGGACGAAATGATCCGCCAGGCGCGAGCCGCTTCGAAAGAATTCGACAACGTAATGTTCGTCGTCGGCTCCGCTGCGCAGATTCCTTGGGAAGAGAACTTCTTCGACAAGGTGCTCTCGGTGGAGTCCTTTTATTACTATCCCGACCAGGACCGCGCCCTGGCCGAACTTTTTCGTATCATGGCTCCGCATGGCCGCCTCTTCATTCTGATCAATCTCTACCAGGACAATCCCTATTCGCTGCAGTGGGTACCCAAGTTGAAAGTGCCGGTGCATGTTCGTTCGGCGGCGGAGTACGTCGAGCTGCTGAAAAAACACGCGTTCCAAGACGTGGAGTATGTGCAGATCCCCGACGATACGCCCACTCCAGAAAATTACCAGACAACGTCATTTCATTCGCTCGACGACATGAGAGCTTTTAAACGCATCGGCGGCCTGCTGCTGATGGCGTCCAAGCCCGATGTAAGGAATCCAGCACCCGGCTACACGATTTACTAGACCGTAACCGTGACAGCTGGCGGTGTGACCTGCATCACGCCCCGGGCGTATCATCATGGTTTATCCTGTACCGCAAGAGGCCCCATGAGCTGGCTCCAAAACAAGTTCGAAAAGAATTTCATGATCTCGACCGTGGACTACGTCTTCAACTGGGCGCGCAAGTCGGCGCTCTGGCCGATGACGTTCGGCTTGGCGTGCTGCGCCATCGAGATGATCGCGTCTTCCACCGCGCGCTTCGATATCGCGCGTTTTGGTTCGGAAGTATTTCGCCCCAGCCCGCGGCAATCCGATCTGATGATCGTCTCCGGCACGGTGACGCTGAAGATGGCGCCGGTGGTCAAAAGAATTTACGACCAGATGCCCGAGCCCAAGTGGGTGATCTCGATGGGCGCGTGCTCGTCGGTCGGCGGCCCGTTCAATACCTACGCCGTGCTGCAGGGCGTCGACCGCATCGTGCCGGTGGATGTGTACGTGATCGGCTGCCCGCCGCGTCCGGAGAATCTGTTTTACGCGCTGCTCAGGCTGCAAGATAAGATCGACACCATGACGATCGCGAAGCGTCCGACGGAAGTGCGGCTGGACGAAAGCATGATGGAGAACTTCAAGCGCCAGGTCATGGTAGCGCAGACCATGCAGCCGAAATAGCTGTCAGCCATCAGCTATCAGCTTTCAGTTCCGACTACTGCTATATACTCTTGTCATCCTGAGCGCCGCCCGAGCCGCGCCTGCGCGGTGAGGGCAAGTCGAAGGACCCCTACGTTCAGCACGACATTCCGTGAGCGGAAATGCCTTTCATCAAGCTCGCCACCCAATCCGAACTCCCCGCCCTCAACGAAGCCAAAGAATTCCCCTGCGGCAACAAGACCATTTGCGTAGCCAACGTGAACGGCGAAATCAGCGCCATGGAGAACATCTGCCTGCATCGCGGAGGCCCGCTCGGCCAGGGCGTGATTTCAAGAGGGAAAGTAGTTTGCCCCTGGCATGGTTGGGAGTGGGATCCGAAGACCGGCGAGGCCGGCCCGCCGGGGGCGAAGATTGCCGTGTATCCGGTGAAGATTGAGAATGGAGATGTGTTGATCGATATGTGAGCTGGCGGGAAGGCCCCGATGTTCAGGATTTCTCTTAATACCGCAAGGCGAGCGATGTTGGTTCTTACCCTCGTCTCCTTCGTGTCTGCGCAATCGCAAAAGGTGCCCTACGGGGAAGATGGTTTTAGTTTTCACAGTTTCTCGCCAATCTACGCTGAATACCCCGGCACGTTCGAACGAATTGCAGATGTCGATTTCAAGAATCTCGCTCTGCGCTTCTCGCATGTCCCCCAAGAGACCGGTTCCGTTGCAAACCTAAGGAATGGTCGTTACGAGAAGAGGAATTCGTGTATGGAAGATGTCAAGCTTGAAGCGACACACGTCTTGTGGTCCCCAAAGGCAGACCGGCATTATGCGTTGGCGATATACAGTTGGTTTGAGGCCTGCGGGAGTTCAGGCACGACTGGAATCGCTCAAATCTTTGAGTTGCACAACCAACGCCTCAAGGTCGTTCAACAACTCGATTGGGATCAACATTTTGATACAAAGCAGCCGTATTTTTCCTACGACGAGAAGTCGAGAACCCTCGTCGTGAGAACCGCCCACTACGTCTTGTGGAACGATGGGATATCCGATGCGCATTGCTGCGCCTCGGCAATGGACGTGATAACGCTTCGATGGAGCGGCAGTCGAATGTTGCGGAAAGCGATGGGCACCGAACTCTCCGAGTACGGTCTGAGAGAAGGGAAGAAATTCGATCCTTAGCGAAAACGATTCACGTCGTTAGTCCCAAGAACTGTCCCGGCCCCTCGAATCCCGGAAACACCGCCCGCAAATCCTTATTCCCCAGATATACCGCGACACAACTTCGCTGAGCACCAGCCGGAAGTCCGTAGTCACCGCCAGATCGCGGCCTTCGTATAACTGTGACTGGTCAAGCCCCGGCCAGCGTCCATAAACTCTGCCGCCGCGCACCGGGCCGCCCAGCACGAACATGACGTTGGCGTGGCTGTGGTCGATGCCGCGCTAGAAGATCACGACCATTGAGAGTGAATCTGGGCCGCAAGGAAAAGTGCTGGCAAGGTTGGGTAGGGAGGGGAGCCGTTTTCTTCGGACTAGCCCTTTAATTTCGCCACATAGGCTTTTCCGCTTTGCGTACTGCGGGCAGTGCTCTCGACGAACTTGAGAAATTCCCGCAAGTGTTCTTTTTCCGACAATTCCGCCTCTGAGAATTTCACCCGCACGCCGAACGACGGCGCGCTCCGCGTCGCGACTCCGCTCAGGATTACGCCTTTCACCCAGATCCTGCCGCTCGCCACCCACAACCCGATCTCCAGTGCCTTGCCCGCCGGCACCACGCTGGCGGTTTCGACCAGGCACCCGCCCCGGCCCACATTCACCAGATTGCCCCAAACCGGCTCTTCCACGTCCGCAATGTGAATTTCCACCGCCACAAAACATTTGATCCGTTGAAAACGGCGGCGATCCGATCCCTCCAGCGGGGTGAACAAATCCGGTTCGAACGGCGGCGTTTCCGTCACTGGTTCGGGATGATGAAGTTCGGCAGGTGGCGTCGGCACTGCCGGCGCGGGCTTGTTTTGCTGTGCTTCGCGGGCTTTGACGGCTGCATCTTTGATCTCGCGCATCGCCAGCAGCAAGGCCGCTTCGCGCTGTTCCGCAGGCACTTCGCGGTAGGTCTGGAGCAGTTTTCCGAGATGGCTGACCAGGTCCGGATCCGTGAGTAGACGGGTCCAGTCTGTTCCCTTAGGCGGCAGTTTCGTGGCTTCGCTCATACGTACAGCTTTCCCTCGCGCAGGTTTCGCTCGCAGGGAAGGGCTCGATTCACTGCTTAGATTGAACTGTAGCCAGAGGTTACACAAGATGACCAAGGTCACGCCCACCAGTCGTAACGCTCGTGCCAAAGAACGCCATACGGGTCGGCGGTCCGTCCCCCCATCGTCCAGGCCACTCAACAATTTGCATCGGACCTTAGCCCGATAGAGTCCAAAGACGTATCGTTTTTGTTCTGTATTGCTCGGTAAGCAGGGGCCGTTTTCATGGTTTTTCCGGACTCTCCCCCTCGCGAAGGGCCGCACGCGCGTGCATTTCCGGAGTTCCCGGCTTGCCAGTTCAGGGTGGTTTTGGTTAGTATCTAACTAACTGGTTAATTACAATGATTAGATCTGCTGTTTCCCGGATCCTTTGGCCGGCTGTTTTAATCGTCATCTTGCCGGCGGCCCTGTGTGCCCAAAGCTCGACCTCCTCCGCCGCTTCGGCCGGAGGGGCGATGCCGGTTTCAACTTCGGCGCAGAATCCACTGTTTGGCAGCGTGCCCGAAGCCAAGCCGGTTCCCGGAGTCCTGCGGCTGACCTTCAGCGATGCCATCGAGCGCGCTTTGCGCCAGAACCTGGCCGGTCTTTTGTCGGAGTACAACACCATCGAGTCCCGGGGACAAAAATGGCAGCAACTCAGCGACCTGCTTCCGAACGTCAACGGGGATGTGCAGGAAACCAGGCAGAAACTGAGCACGGAAGCGGAAGGATTCACCGGCAAGCTGCTTCCTGGTATTCCTCCCATCATCGGGCCCTATTCCTTTTTTGACGTACGCGCCTCGGCCACCCAGCGAGTCTTCGACTGGAAAGCGATCCAGAAATACCGTTCATCCGTGATCCAGGAAAGCGTGGCCCGGTTCAATCTGAAGGACGCGCGCGATCTGGTCGTGCTCGCAACCGGCAATGCTTATCTGCAGGCAATTGCCGGAGCAGCCCGCGTAGAAACTACACAGGCGCAGGTGGAGACGGCGCACGCTCTTTACCAGAAGGCGGTGGCGCAACAGCAGGCTGGCGTTGCCCCGGCCATCGATACGCTCCGTGCCCAGGTCGAATACCAGGCGCGCCAACAGCAACTGATCGCGGCCACCAACGATTTTGCCAAGCAGAAGATTTCTCTGGCCCGTGTAATCGGACTCGCGTCCGGCCAGGAATTCGAACTCGCCGACAAAGCTCCTTACGAGGCGTTTCCCATCCCCGATCTTGAAACCAGTTTGCAGCGCGCCTATTCTCTGCGCTCCGATTACAAAGCGGCGAAAGATCGTCTGGCCGCCGCGCAACTGGAGCGCAGCGCCGCCACCGCCGGGTATTTCCCCACCATCGATATGGCGGTAAACTTCGGCGAGATCGGCGCGGCTCCCGGCGATGTGCTGCCGACGTACGGGGTCGTCGGCACGTTGAATATTCCGATCTTCCAGGGTGGCAGGGTTCATGGAGATGTTCTGAAGGCCGAAGCCCGTTTGCGGGAAGCGCAGGCGCAGATGGCGGACGTGCGCGGTCAGATCGATCAGGACATTCGCAACGCGCTGCTCGACCTCAAGTCCTCCAGCGATCAGGTGGAAGTCGCCCAGAGCTCGGTGAATCTTGCCGAGCAGGCGCTCACCCAATCGCAGGATCGTTTCTCCGCCGGGGTTACTGACAATCTGGAAGTGGTGCAGGCGCAGGAAGCGGTGGCGTCCGCGCACGAGAGTTTGATCTCGAGCCTTTATCTTCACAACCTCGCCAAAGTTTCTTTTGCCCGAGCCCTGGGCCGCGCCGAAGAGGGCGTCCGCGAATACTTGAAAGGGAAGTAACTTATGGATCCAACCAGCACCGTTGTAGCCGAGCCCAAACCGCAACCGGACGGCCGTTCGCCACAGTCCCAGTTGCCGCCGCCGCCCCCGACTGACAGCGAAGCTCGCTACCAAAGGCGAGCCGCGTTTTTGAGCCATCCGCGTACCAGGTTGGTATTTATTCTCGCCAGCCTCGCCCTCCTCGCTGCCGTTTTCTTTCTGTGGCGTTATCTCGGAAGCTACGAATCCACCGACGACGCGCAGATTGACGGGCACGTGAACTCCGTCAGCGCGCGCGTCGGCGGGCATGTGCTGAAGCTCAATGTCGAAGACAACCAGTATGTGGAGAAGGGAACGGTGCTGGTGGAAATCGACCCCGCCGACTATGAAGTTGCCGTCGCGCAGGCGCGTGCGGTATACGCCGACGCCCAGGCGCAGGCCGCCGCCGCCGGCATCAACGTCCCCATCACCGGCGTAAGCACTGCGAGCCAGGTGAGCGGCGCCCAGGCTGGCGTCTCCAGTGCGCAGGCTGGAATTGCGGCTGCCCGCCAGCAACTGGAAGCGGCCAAGTCGCAGGTCATCGAGGCGGAGGCCAACAATACCAAAGCCCAGAATGATCTTGTCCGCTACAAGCAACTGATCGACAAGCAGGAGATCTCGCAGCAACAGTACGACCAAGCCGTCGCCAGTGCCCAGGCCGCGGCCGCAACCGTGCAAGCGGCGCGTTCCAGGGCCGACGCATTAGCGGCCCAGGTCGAACAGGCGCAGGACAGATTGGCACAGGCCGGCGCCGAACTTCGCACTGCCGATACCGCGCCGCAAACCATGCGCGCCACCCGCGCCCGTGCCCTTTCCGCCCAGGCCAATGCCGATCGCAGGAAAGCTGAATTGGATCAGGCGGAATTGAACCTCCAGTACACCAAAGTGATTGCGCCGGTCAGTGGAGCCGTCAGCAATCGCACTGTCGAGGTTGGTCAAAACGTGCAGCCCGGCCAGGAGATGATGAAAATCATCCCGCTCGATGAGGCGAACCTCTGGGTCACCGCGAACTTCAAGGAGACACAACTCAGGAACATCAAGCCCGGCCTGTCAGCGGAGGTCGCCGTCGATGCGAACGGCAAGACCTACAAGGGGCACGTTGATTCCACCGCCGGCGCCAGCGGCGCGCGCTTCAGCCTGCTGCCCCCCGAAAACGCCACCGGCAACTACGTCAAAGTGGTGCAGCGCATCCCGGTCAAGATCGTGTTCGACAAGGGCGAAATCAAGGAGCATGAGCTCCGCCCCGGCATGTCGGTGGTGCCGAAGGTCTGGATTAAGTAGAGACATTGAATCATTGAGTCATTTAGACATTGAGTCATTGAGAGATTCAAATGATTCAATGTCTCAATGATTCAATGTCTCAATGATCTAGCCCGAAGCAGAGGTTGAGAATTAATGGGCGCTGCCACCCTCACCATGAATGACGCCGCCGAATGGCGTTCCCCGGTCAATCCGTGGGTCATCGCCATGGTGGTAACCCTCGCCACTTTTATGGAGGTGCTCGACACCAGCATCGCCAATGTGGCGCTGCCCCACGTGGCCGGCAGCCTTTCGGCGGGTCAGGACGAGAGTACCTGGATCTTGACGTCTTATCTCGTCTCCAATGCCATCGTGTTGCCGTTGAGCGGCTGGCTCTCTTCGATCGTCGGACGCAAGTACTTTTACATGGGCTGCGTCGCGATCTTCACCATCAGTTCGTTTCTCTGCGGATTCGCGCCCAATCTCGCCATGCTGATCGTCTTTCGCATTCTTCAGGGCGCGGGCGGCGGAGGTTTGCAACCGAGTTCGCAGGCCATCCTCGCCGATACCTTTCCTCCCGCCAAACGCGGCATGGCCTTCGCCGTCTATGGCATCGCGGTGGTCATGGCTCCGGCCGTCGGTCCCACGCTCGGAGGTTGGATCACCGACAACTTCAGCTGGCGCTGGATTTTCTTCATCAACATCCCGGTTGGCATTCTGTCGCTTCTGCTGACGCAACGGCTCATCCAGGATCCTCCGTATCTCAGGCGCCGCAAGCTGAGTGAAACCAAAATCGACTACATCGGACTCGGCTTGATCGCGCTCGGCCTAGGAACGCTGCAGGTGATCCTCGATAAAGGACAACGCGAAGACTGGTTCGAGTCGCATTTCATCGTCGGGCTGACCGTCATCTCCGCCGTATCTCTGATTTTCGTTATCTTCTGGGAATGGAACCACAAAGACCCTATCGTCGAACTGCATTTGTTCCGCGAACGTACCTTCGCCGCCGCCAATTTCCTCATGTTCATGCTCGGATTTGCCCTGCTCGGCAGCACGCTGCTGTTGCCATTGTTCATGCAGACGTTGTTGGGTTACACTGCCGAACGTTCCGGGATGGCGCTCTCTCCGGGCGGTTTCGCGATCATGCTGATGATGCCGCTGGTTGGATTTCTGCTGTCGCGCCATAGCCCGCGCTGGCTGATGGTGTTTGGTTTGTCGATGCTTTCGTTTTCCCTGTTCCATATGACGACCTTTGACCTGAGCGTGGATTTCCACACCATGATCATGGCGCGCGTCTACCAGGGGATAGGACTCGCTTTCCTGTTCGTGCCCATTAACACCGCTGCCTATGCGTCTCTGCCGCGCGAGAAGAACAATGCCGCGTCCGGTTTGATGAACCTCGCCAGAAACATTGGCGGCAGCGTCGGGATTTCTTTTGTCACCACCGGCCTCGCTCGCCGCGCCCAGTTTCACCAGGTGCGTCTGGTGGAAAAGCTGAACGCCGCCAATCCGCAGTTCCAGTCAGCGCTGCACGGGATCACGGGTACTGTCCTGGGCGGTGGAGTCGCCGGGCCAGGCTCCGGGCCGGGAACCGCGCAGCAGCATGCCTATGCCATGGTGCAGGGGAATGTAATCCGGCAGGCGACTATGCTGGCCTACATCGATAATTTCTGGGTGCTCGGAGTCGCGATCCTCTGTCTAATCCCGGCCGTGTTCCTGATCAAGAAGCAGAATCCGGGAGGCGAGATTGTAGCGCACTAGTGGAGCGCCGGGCGTCCCCGCCCGGCCACCGTTCGACGAAGGAGGTTGGCAATGTTTCGCATCGTGACTCTGGAAAGAGAATTTGGCTGCGGCGGCGGAGGCATTGCCTGCGAGCTGGCCCGCCGCTTGGGGTGGAAGCTCTGGGACCACCAGTTGACCAGCGAGATTGCCCAGCGCGCCCAGGTAGCGGAATCGGCGGTGGCCCTGTGCGATGAGCGGGTCGACAGCCGCCTCTACCGTTTGGCGAAGGCCTTCTGGCGCGGCAGTTACGAACGCAGCATTCCTCTAGCCGATTCTCTTACCTTTGATACGGACCGCATGATGGCTATGGTGGGAGAGATCATGCGCACCATCGCGGCGGAAGGCAACGCGGTGATTGTCGGCCGCGGCTCCCCGTTCTTCCTGCGCGAACGCGACGACACTTTCCGCGTCTTCACCTATGCTCCGCGCGACGAAAAAATCCGGCGCTTGCTGGCCATGGGAAAAAGTCCGGCAGAGGCCAGTGACCTGGTAGAGAACGTTGACAAGGAACGTGTCGCCTACATCAAACACTACTTCAATGCCGACTGGCCGGTGCGCCCCCTCTATCACCTGATGATCAACACGGTAGTCGGAGACGAAAATGTAATCGCCACCATCCTTCATGGCATGAAGATGCTCGAATCTGCATCTGTCGAGACCACTCTCCGCGGCATTCGCTGAAGCTCTTCCGCTCCTGTGTGGTAGCGGGGCTCAGCCCCGATTGGACGGGGCGAAGCCCCGTCTCCACGCTACAAGGTTCGAGCTAGGGCTTGCTCGCCCCACGACTGACGGCCCGGTAAGCTTCGAGGAAACTGTCCGGCCCCTGCTTGACCAGTTCTATCAGCGCGGCTCGGCCCGACACCTTTTCGATTCTCTGCGCCATTCGCGCACCAACGCGGTACCACAACCGCTCACCGGAGGACATCCGGTCGATCACCGCCCAGGCATCGGCATCTGCCGGCTGAGCGCCGCGCCCTTCCAGGTAATGGAAGTCCTCAAAATAGAGCACTTCGTTGCGTTGCATTCGCGGTTCATTTTCTAACGCCACGTAGTCGCCGTCGTCTGCCAAAGCGTGCTCTTGGCGCCGGCGTTCGTATGCCACATACACTGCCATCCCTTCCAACTGAGTGGAATATCGCACCAGCTGCAAGAGATCGGCACAGGTCTTCAACTCGGAAAGTTTAGGAGGAGGCTGATAAGCCATGAAGCCAACGTGGTGGAGTTCATGGATGGCGTAATACATCAGCTCACGCGGGTGTCCCTTGAAATGCGGATGTGCGCAGTTCAGCGATGCGGTGGGGCCGATCGCGACGCCGATATCGTATCCGAATGTTAAGAACAGGGAGCCATGAAAACGGAAGTCTTCCGGAAGATAGCGCAAGCTATCCTCCACCCAGTGAGGGTCGTCGAGCATGGGTCCGGAGAAGAACGCGAAACTCTGCTCACAGGCTTCCACTTCCTCTAGGTGTTTGCCGGGCGGCGTCAATAGATGGGCGACGAGCGCTTCGGGCGAGTCCTTGGGCACGTCGTAGTCGAAATTCCGCGCATGGTTGAGCAGGTGAGTGGCGGCCGCTGACTTTCCCAAACGCTCAAGCACGCTGGAGTCGCCCGACCGCAGGTATTCCAGCGCCCACTGAGCGAAGGTCGCATCGAAGTGGAGATCCTGAACCGCCAGACGATCCCCAGGTTTCACCAGGTCGTGAAGCGCGATCGGGTACTTGCGCAAATCATGAGGCTGCGCGGCGTTACTCTGCGCGGTAGCGAACTGTGCGCCGACGATCAGCCCCCAGGCTGAGATCGCAACCCAAGCGATTCTGCCTGCACGTCGCATTAGCTATACCCTTCCTCATCGGTACCCAAACAAGGCAGGAACGGGAATGGCACGGCTTCAGGGTTTGCGGAAAAAGTCACAAATGTCCGTATCGCCGTGGAAGAGCGGTCCTTGTGGAAGAGCGGCCCTTCAGGGCCGCGCAAGCCTCTGAAATCAGCCTGGGCTTTAGCCCCGGTGGTCGTTCTTCCTCGGCAGATTGCATTTTTCCGCAGCCCGTTCAGCCGTGCCGCCATGCTCTGCAACGGGTCTCGGCTTTAGCCGCTGAGCTGCGTGCTCTGCACCATCACAAAAGCCGCCCTAGTGCGGCTTCTTCTTTCCGAACAGTCCGCCCAACGGATTGCTCTTGCCGCCGGGTATCAACCCTTTGAGCTCATTGCCGACCACACCCTTCACGTCCGGCATGAACTTCGGGTCCGAAGTGGTACCCGTGATTGTTACGGGAATGCCGCCCGACCCCATGCCGACAGCCTTCGTCAGACCCGCCCCAGCCCCGGCCAGGTTCGCCAGCATCTTGAAGTCGAGTGCATTGTTCGGGCTCACAGTGCCCGCTCCGGTAACGGTTCCCAGTGAAGGAATGACCAGATCGATCTTGTCGAGCCGCGTGCCTTCGGGTGCGTACCGGACATCCGAACTCAGGTTCTGGATCATGGTGTCATTGCCGGATTGCTTGCCGCCCAGCCCCGGAATCGCCGACAGCTTCGACATCACGCTGAAGCCCTGGAGCGCCGAGTTGCTCATCTTTACCCAGCCGGTGGAGACCAGCTTGTCGAGCGGGCCATTGGAGTCGAGTTCCACCGAAATCGTTCCACCTTTAAGCTTCGAACCCGTGGGAAGAACCACGCCGAGCGCGGGAAGCATGCCTTCGAGGTCGTCCACCGGCATCGCCTGTCCGCTCAGCTTGGTTTGGATGGAAGTGGTTTCTCCGTGCATATTGTAAGTCCCCGTGATTTTTGCCAGCGCCTTGCCAATCCCCACGTCGCACTGCACCACTTTTCCTGTTTCCTGCTTCAGGTCGTGCTCCACCGCGAATAAAACCTGGACGGGCACTAAGGCAGGGGAGCCCTTGGGAACCAGTTTCAGCGACGTAGCCTTCAAGGTTCCGTTGGCCTTCGCCATGTGACCGTCAGAAGTGAGCGTGCCGTCGAAATCCGCTGATCCAGCGATGCCCAGCCCCGGGTCGACGATTGCCGACTGCGCCAGATCGAGTTTCTTGAGGGTCACCTTCGCCTGCACCGGCGTAAGCGAAGCATCGGTCGGATTGATCGGCCCGGCGGTGCCATCAATATTCAGGCTGCCCCCGCCAGGCAGACCCACCGAAGCGGTCACCGGAAACGCGCTGGCAAAAGAAAAATTGCGCATCGTCACCGTGACCTTGTCATAGACGATGGGCTTGCGTTTGCCGGTGGTCGACCCCAGCGTAACCGTTCCGTCGGTCAGGTCAAGCTTGGCCACGTTCACGTTCGCGGGCGCGCTCGACGTTTTTTCGGCCGCTTTGGCCGGTTGTCCCGACTGGTTTCCGAGAGAGGAGAAATTCCAGACTCCATCGCGGTCGCGCAGCAAAGAGATTTGCGGATGTTCGATGACAAGCTTGGTGACGTTTAGCTGCTTGCTGAATATGAGCGGCAACAGTTCGACGCCCACCTGCAGCGACTTCGCCTGGATAAACGGGGCGCTGCTGAACTTCGGATCGTCGGCGATCGAGAGCTGGTCGGCTTCCACACTGCCGGAAAGAATGCTCAGGCTCAAATTGCCGACTTTCACTGGCCTTCCCAGTGCCGAACTGAGGCTCGACTCAATCTGCGGACGGAAACTGTTGACGTTCACCAGGAACGGGACGACGATGGCAACCACAATCAATACCACGACGACGATGCCGATAATCTTGAGAACATTTTTCACGACGATACCTCCTGAAAGGCGGGATCCAGCGTAGGGACAACGGCGTGGACCGGAATTCGTGGACAGTTTATCAAACCCAAGCACGTGTGGGGACGGGCGCCCCGCCCGTCCAAGCCGAGCGAAGCTCGGCAGTTGCCGATGCTCAGGGTTCGGTATCCGAACCTTAACGGCCTTACGTTATAAAATAAGCGCGAGCCATGGACCCCATCCCCCAAGTGGCAATTTCCGATTCCTATCCCCCGGTACAGGAGGAAGTCGCTCGGCTCGCCGGCTCGCCGGAGGTGCGTGCCGCATTCGACAGCTTCCGCTCGCAGGAATCCGAGTTTGCGCAGTGGCAGATGGAGGCGACGCGGGTGCCCGCGCCTCCATTCGGAGAAGCGGCGCGGGGCCTCTGGCTGGCCGATCGTTTCCGCGAGCTCGGGCTCGCCGACGTTCAGGTGGATGAAGTCGGTAACGTATTCGGCATTCGTCCCGGCGACGGCAGCCGTTACGTTGCGCTTAGCGCACATATTGATACCGTGTTTCCGGCGGCCACGCCGTTGCGCATCCGGCAGCAGGGCAGCCGGCTGTACGGGCCGGGAGTCGCCGACAACGGCGCAGGTATTACGGCCATGCTGGCCGTGGCCAGTGTCCTCGCCAGCGCGCGTATTTCGCATGGCTTGCCATTTTTGTTTATCGGGAACGTCGGAGAAGAAGGCGAAGGCGATCTACGCGGCATGCGCCACGTCTTCGCAACGCCACGCTGGCGGGATGCGATTGCCTACAGCGTAATTGTCGATGGCGCCGGAACCGATACCGTGGTCGCCGAGGCCCTGGGCAGCCGCCGCTTCGAAGTCATCGTGCGTGGTCCTGGCGGTCATTCCTGGAGCGATTTCGGCGCGCCCAGTCCGATCATTGCGCTTTCCCGTGCGATTGAGGTTTTCAGCCAAACGCAGGTTCCAGCCTCGCCCAAAACCACCTTTAATGTCGGCGTGATTCGCGGTGGAACTTCCGTGAATTCGATTCCGGAATCCGCCAGCATGAGAGTTGACCTGCGCTCCACCTCGATGGCGGAAATTGACCGGCTGGAACGGGCGCTGCGCCTCGCATTGGAGCAGGCCGTCGCATCGGAGAATCGGGCCGCGGCTCAGCACGTAACCCGCCGGCCGCAGGTGTTGCAGAGCGAAGTGCTCGAGATCGGAAATCGTCCGGCCGGCGAACTTGCCCCGGATGCGCGCCTCCTGAAGGTAATTCGCGCGGTGGATGCCCAGTTGGGCAATAACGCGCAGGTGCAGCGGGCCTCGACCGACGCCAATATTCCGCTATCACTCGGCCGCGAGGCCATCGCCATCGGTGGTGGCGGCTCCGGAGGCGGCGCCCACACGTTGCAAGAATGGTTCGATTGCGATGGACGAAGCCTCGGCCTAAGGCGCATTCTGCTAACAATGCTGGCTCTGTCAGGAGTGGGAGAGTAGTGATTTTGGGTGGCGCAGCGGTTCACCGCTGCGGTAGGTGCATTGTATTGAATTCGGCTTTAGCCGCTGAGGGCGCGGCTCTCAGGAGAATAACGATGACGCGAATCGCTCCGATTTTACTTCTAATGTTGGCTGTGGCGTCTGGCTTATGGGCGCAGAGCGACGTCCCTGCCCAGAGCGCTCAGAAGCCGAAAGCGGACCTGATCTTCACCCGCGGCAACATCTACACCGGGTTCGTCGATCCGACGGCTTCCCTGGGAGCGGGTAAACGCGCGGAGGCGCTGGCCGTCCGTGGCGATCGCATCCTCGCCGTCGGGACGCGCGACGAAATCATGAAGTTGAAGGGACCAGAAACCAAGATCGTGGATCTGGAAGGTCGCTTCGTCATGCCCGGATTCAATGACGCCCATATGCACCTGGCCAGCGCCGGTCTGCAGAAGACGACCGTGAATCTGGTCGGCGTCAAGACGCTGGATGAGTTCCGCGACCGCATCCACGCCAAAGTCGAAAAAGCGGAGCCCGGAGAGTGGATTGTGGGTGGCGGCTGGGACGAAACTCTCTGGCCGGTCAAAGTTCCGCCCACGCGCTGGGATGTGGACGAGGTGAGCAGTGACCATCCGGTTTTTCTGGAGCGGGTCGATGGGCATATCGCCGTCGCCAACACGCGCGCCTTGCAACTCGCCAGCGTTACCGTCGCCAGCCGCGATCCCGAAGGCGGAAAGATCGACCGTGACGAAGCGGGCACGCCCACCGGCATTCTCCGCGAGACCGCGCAGGAGGCGGTGCGGGCAGTCATCCCCAAACCGACGCACGAGAAGCGCCGGCAAGCCATCGAACTGGCTCTGGCAGATCTGGCCAGTCACGGCATTACCTCCGCCCAGGACAACTCGCAGTGGGAAGACTTTCAGATTTACGAGGAACTCGAGCACGAGGGAAAGCTGACCGCCAGAATTTCAGAATGGCTGCCTTTCGACGACTCGATCGAGGAGCTGAACAAAAAGCGCGACTCTCATCCCGCGTCCGACAACATGCTCCACACCGGAATGTTGAAGGGCTTCATGGATGGTTCGCTGGGCTCGAAGACCGCTGCCTTGCTTGAACCCTACAGCGACGATCCGAAAAACAGCGGCCTGCCGCAATATGAGGCGGCCAAGCTGAATGCGATGACCAAAGAGCGCGTGCTCGCCGGATATCAGATCGGCTTCCATGCCATCGGCGACAAAGGAGTGCAGATGGCGCTCGACGCCTTTGCCGACGCGGAGAAAGCGGCAAAAGAAGGCAAAGTTAAAGCCGCCGACGGCGGAACTGATTATCGGCTTCGCATCGAGCATGCGCAGGTCACCACGCCGCAGCAGATTGCGCGCTTCAAGGAACTCAAGGTCATCGCGTCCATGCAGCCCAGCCACCTGCTCACCGATATGAACTGGGCCGAGTCGCGTTTGGGGCCAAAGCGCGCCGAGCATTCCTACGCCTGGGCTGAGTTCCTTCGCCACGGTGTGGTGCTCGCCTTCGGTACCGATTATCCGGTTGAACCCGTTACCCCATTTCGCGGAATCTACTCCGCCCTCACCCGTTCCAGCGAAGACGGAAAGAAGAGTTATTATCCCGAGCAGAAACTGAACATCGAGCAAGCCATCGCCGCCTACACCACGGGCTCGGCTTTCGCCGAGTTCGCCGAAAAGCAAAAAGGTAAGCTGGAGCCCGGCATGCTGGCCGACTTCATCGTTCTCGATCAGGACATCACGGCAGCCCCGCCGCCGAAAATCCTGGGGACAAAAGTTCTTCGTACCGTAGTCGGCGGCCAGACCGTGTACGAAGCCAAGTAGAAGCGCATGGGTTGGCGATGACCCGATCCCCCGATGACCCGACCCCCCGATGGCGAGACCGGGAACGAGCGTTCCTCATCGGCGCTCCGCTAGCCATTGTCCCGGCGTTGATTTTCCTGCCGGCGGTGACCTTCCTGGAGGTCTTTCCCCGGGTGGCGCACGGACGGGTGATCGGGCTGATAGTTTTGCCCGCCTGTGCCCTGGCCAGCTGTTTCGGACTGTGGAAACTGGCCATGGGCGCCGTTCAGAAGCCGTGGGGAATCTTCAACGTCCTGAGTTTTGGGGCCCTGTTCGTCCTGCTAGCCATCGCCGGCTATACCGGACTATTCCTGGCGCTCATGACGTTGAAATTGTAGCCGCGTCTACAGGAAATCGGACGCTGGCCGGTAACCCCAACCCCGTTTTCTGCGTCTAATGATCTGGATAGCCTTCACCCCGACCCCTGCCTGGGGCGAAGGTATAATGATCAATCAGGCAGTTTCAGGAGGAAAGAAATGGATTCGCGCGAAAGCGCCTTTTGGGTGCGTCTCAAAGCCAACCGCTGGGCGTACACTCTTACGATTCTGGCTACGCTGACGGTTGGAATTCTGATTGGTACCGTCGTTTCCTATGGCGTCAAGGGCAAGGAGGGCCAGAAGGCATCGGATGCAACCCCGCTGACCGTGCCCGCTCCCCAGCAGCTCTCGACCGCCTTTTCCCAGATTTCCAAGCAGCTTGAGCCAAGCGTGGTCAACATCAATACCGAGTCAACCATAAAGAATCCCCACCGCCGCGGGCCCCGCATCCGTCCTAATCCCAACGATCCGGACCAGGATCAGGGCAACGGCGACGAAGATACCCCGTTCCAGGATTTCTTTGACAAGTTCTTCGGCGGACAAGGTGGTCAGGGCGGCCCGGATGCGGGTAACATCCGCCAACGCTCGCTCGGTTCCGGCGTGATCGTGGATTCCAAGGGCTACATCGTTACCAACCGTCACGTGGTGGAAAAAGCCGATCGCATTCGCGTGAAGTTGCAGGATGAAAACCCGGCTTCTCCCGGCCACGACGCCAAGGTAATCGGCATGGATTCCGAGACCGATCTGGCCGTGATCAAGATTGATATCGATCGTCCGCTGCCCGCCGCCAAACTCGGCAACTCCGACGGCATGCAGGTGGGCGACTGGGTGCTAGCCATCGGCAGTCCTTTCGGATTGCAGGAAACTGTGACCGCCGGCATCGTCTCCGCCAAGGGACGCAACATCGTTCCCAACCGGCAATTCCAATCTTTCATTCAAACCGACGCCGCCATTAACCCCGGCAATTCCGGCGGACCTCTGGTCAACATGGCCGGCGAAGTCATCGGCATCAATACCGCCATCCTGACCGAGACGAGTTCGTATGCCGGTGTGGGCTTTGCCATGCCTTCGAACACGGTGGCCCAGGTCTACAACCAGTTGATTGGTCCGGAACACCGCGTTTCGCGCGGATCGATTGGCATTGAGTTTACCGCCCAGCCCAATCCCGCCATCGCCCGCATTTACGGATCGGGTGTAACCGTGTCGAACGTGGTCTCCGGCAGCCCGGCTGACGAGGCCGGCCTCAAGATCGGCGACACCATTACTTCCGTCGATGGCAAGGACGTCAAGAGCGGCGACGATCTGGTGAGTGACATCGCTTCCCGCAAGCCAGGCTCGAAGGCCAAGCTCGCCTTTGTGCGCAACGGCAAGAAGCAAGACACCACGGTGACCATCGCCGATCGTTCCAAACTGTTCGCTTCCCGCCTGGGCGAAGAAGACGAAAACCAGAACGAGGAAGTGCCCAAGGCCAGCAAGTTCGGAATTACCGTGCGTAGCATCACTCCCGACCTCGCCGATCGCATGGGCATTACCGCCAGCAAGGGCGTCGTGGTGTCGGACGTGAAGCAAGGATCGTTTGCCGAGGACCTGGGCCTGAATCGTGGCGACGTGATTCTGGAGGTCAACAAGCAGCCCGTGAATACTCCCGACGACTTCATGAAGCTTGAGTCGTCGCTGAAGAGCGGGCAGGATGTCGTGTTCCTGGTGCGTCCGCGAGGCGCCAGGGCTCAGGATGGAACCATTTTCCTGGCAGGCACACTTCCGTAACCAGTAGCAACTCCGGCGAGACTGGCGCTCCCTCCCCATTTCGGGGACCATAAGAGTGGCCCGGTCTCGCCGGTTTTTTATTTGCTGGTGGAGCGACGGGCGCCCTCGCCCGTCCACCCGAGACTCGGCGGATGCCGGGGCAGTGATAAGTGTGGTTCGTATCAGGGCATGCCTTCAGGCATGCCGTCGATGTTGAGTGATGAAAGCGCCTTCAGGCGCTGCGAAAGGCTGAAGTCTATAGATGCGCGTGGCGATTCAAACTCGGTGTTGGCGACAAGTCGGGCTCTCGACTTTGCTCTGCCTCGCCGTGTCCGGGTTCGCCATAGCGCAGACGCCGGCCGCACCAGCAAACCCGGAGCAACCAGCCGCAGCCCCAACCCCGCATCACACCAGCAAATCAACCCACAAGAAAAGCTCCCGCGGCAAGAAGACCTCGAAGAAGCGCGGCCAGCAGGCGATTGACTCGGACCGCGCCCGGGAAATTCAGACCGCCCTCATCCGCGAGCACTACATGCAAGGCGAACCAACCGGCAAGTGGGACGCCGCCACCCAGGCCGCCATGCAGCGCTATCAGGCTGCTCAGGGATGGCAGTCGAAGACCACTCCCGACTCCCGGGCCCTGATCAAACTCGGATTAGGCCCCAGCTCCGATCACCTGCTCAACCCCGAAAGCGCAATGACGGCGACGGCGGCGCCGCCCGCCGCCCCAGCCCCCGGAGCCGATCCCAAGGCCCCGCCGAAACCAGCGCCGCCGGAAGACAACCTTCCCAAGTAGTAGGCAGCGGCTCAGTCCGGCGACCACCGGGAAGGGGAAGGACCTGCCGTTTGCCGGCAGCAATCGCGCTCTTGGCTCGCTTCCTTTTCACACTGCGATTCACGTACCGCTCATCACTCGCCGCGCACAAAATGGGGAATCTCAGCCGGAATTTCCAGCGACAGTTCCACAAACCCGCGATAGGATCCTTTCACACGCCAAGGAGACTGATAGATCAGCTTCTTGATTCCCTTCTTTTCGATGGTGTAAACGTTGGTGCGCCCGGCGCTCAGCAATTCCTTCAACTTTGTGCGCGAGGGTTCGGGATGGCAATCGAACAGATTGGAACCGATCAGCGCGGCGCCGCCGCTATCCTGAAAAGCTCGAATGGACTTGTCGTTCATTGCCAAAATTATCCCATCACGATCGCAAACGGTCACGGCTCCGGGAAATTCCTGAATCCAGGCAAAACCTTCATCATTCGACATTCCATCGCCTCACAACGCAAAGAGACCGCCCGTACCTCGGGCAGCATTAAAGGGGCCGGACTATCCCAAACCCTGCGGCTCGATCTGTCCACCGGCGAGGATAAGCCCAATTCCGTCCAGTGAGAGGAGTCTCCGGCCCAATCAACGCTCTCACCTTGTCGTCGTGACCGTCCGCAGCACAAGCCCACTCGAATCACGGCGAACCGCCTGCGTCACACCTTGCACTGCGACGGCAGAGTTTGCCTGCGGTGTTGCTGTCACTCCATCGTTCACCTGCGCGCAATCCATGCGCAGCGTGCCGTTGTCATTGAACACCAGCCCGTAGAAGCGTAGCGTGCTGCCCACAGCCAACGCCTGGGTATTCAGCGTTTGAGTGCTGCTGTCGATGTAGACCTCAACCTGGCTGGGATTGTTCAGCAGCGTGGTTTGTCCCGGCTGCACCGCCAGGGTTGGAAACAAATCATAGGACGCCAGCGAGACCGTGTAATCCGTGAAGTTGCCTACCTGCTGTGAACCCACAACCGTCCCATTGATCGTCTGCGGGGCCAGGGTGATCGTGTTCGCGACCGTGTAAATTCCCCCGGTGAGTGCAAAGTTCTGTGAAGTAATGGCGGCGTTCTGACCCGCCACCATGTTGGAAGCGTTGAAGCTGGGAACGAACGGCAAATTCTGCAGGTTCGTAAGCTGGCCTGAGATGTTGAACGCGGCATTGCTGAAATCGAATTGGGGTGTGTCGAAATAGACGCTTTGTCCGTTATCGGGGACCAGAGAGCCAAGCTCGGTACGGCCATAGAGAACTAGAACAGGGACTACATTGTCCACAAACATCAGCGGACCGCTGGACTCATTGATCGCCGAGGAATCCTCCAATGCAATTCGAGTCGCCAGCAGTGATCCGTCCGATTGGATCGCACCATCCACATTTAAAAACATCCCGGGGGAGAGAGCAGAAGCGCCGCTAACGTTTTGAAACACCGTTGCGTTGTTGGAACTCGTAGAGAGGGTTCTCGTCCCAAACGGTCCCCCCGCAATCGTGAGCGTCAAGCTCGACCCTGCCGTTCCCACCGAGGCAACTTCCGCCTGGAGCCCGCTGACCTTGCCATTTCCAGAGTTCGTCGGAGAAGCGGACAAGGCAGACGGAGTGAGGTCGAAGGTCGGTGTCATAGAGAACCCCTCAAAAGGAGGGGTAGTCCAGCAAGCGGGAAAAACTGCCGAACTGGAAACCTCCATGTTCAGCAGTAATGCCATGCTGCTGCCCGTGACCGTGATTGGTGACGCTAAATTCACGGTCGGGCCCTGATTGGTAATCGAATAATTCGCGATCCCGAGGCCGCCTTCTGAATCCTGCGCAATGCAGACAAATACCGCCTGCCCGAGCGTGGCCGTGGCCGAAGTGTAGATGTCCTGAGGAATACTGACGGCCGTCAACGGCTCGATCCCTCCGTTCAAGTGCATAAACTCGGAGGGTTGCTGCGACGATAATAAAGTAACGGTCTTCCCCGACTGGCTGGTCAGAGTCAATGTCTGAAGTTCCACAGCAAACCGCGTAACTTGGTCGTTCCCCGCACTCGCGAGCAATACGGTCACTGAGGTATTTCCGCTGACCTTCGGCGGAGTGGTTCCGCTGGAACCGCAGCCGGTGGTTATCCCGATGCCGAATAGCAGTGTAAGAGTGACCAGTAAAAAAGAAGACAAAGCAGGGGGAGCGGAAAACCAGGCTGCTTTCATGGAATCCTCCCAACCAAAGGCTTAGAGCCAAGAAGTATCTTAGACCTGTCTCTGGAATAGGGTATGTGCGGCAAATCACCCGATTCCAACAGTTCGATCCAACGTGGCAATTCGGGCCCATTTGAGCGTACATTTCTCTCTCGTATGCGGAGGTAGACCCGGCAGCGCTGCCAAGTCATCTTGCCAACTGTTTGTGGGGTGTCAAGGCGAGTACAGTCGAGATTCAGGGCAATGATATTGTATTCACTCGCCGAATGTATCGTTTCGTAAGCAATTGGAACCTGATAACGTCAGTTGACTATTACAGCTTCGCGTACTCCGCTTTGGCTTCCTTCAGGATGGGGATGTCGGGGTCGGCGTCCTTCCAGAGGGCGAAGAAATCTTCGTAGGCGACGCGGGCTTTGACATGATCGCCCTGCAACGCGTACGCACGAGCAAGGCCGAGTCGAGCGAGCGCGCCCCAAGGAAAGTTCACGACCAGCCCGCGGTGATCAATGAACTTCTGAAATTCAGAGGCGGCACGGTCGCCGTCACGAAGCATTAGGTATGCTTCTCCCCGCAAATAGACGGGGCACAGAACTACGTTGAAGAGGACTGGCTGGCCCAGTTCGATTGTGCCTCCGAGCTTCAAGAGTTCGATCGCATGCTTTGGGTCTTTTCGTTGTAGGGCTACAGCTGCCCGGATGCTGGGCAGCCAGTAGGCTTGGACCAGCGTGGCCAAGGGAAAGTCTTTATCCAGTTGGGCGGCTAATCTTTCTGCCCCGGCCAGGTCTCCAGCCCTGGCCAAGGTCAATGCAGCTACGCTTGACACATCGCGATTCGCGGCCAGTTTTGTCGCTGCTGTCGCATCGGCTAGTCCCAGTTCCCGATTGCCAAACTCTACTTCCCGCAGAGCAGCAGCCACTTGATAGCCGGCAGCGGTTTCCTTGGCATCGTTGAGCGTGGCGGAGTTCATCGCCTGATCAGTCAACGAGCGCGCATTTTTCAATTTTCCATGCCACGCCTCGGTATCGGCCTGCGCCGCCAGCAGCGCATCCTCCCAGCCCGGCTTGCCCGCAGTGGCAGCCACCAGCGCCGCCATCTGCGCCTTGTCCTCCTTCAGAAATGCCACCTGATAACGGCTTAGTACCAGAAGTTCGCCATCTATCTTGCGCTCTTCTGCCTGTTTATACACCGCCTCTGCCTCGTCCACCCGGTTCAGGTACATAAATGCCGTGCCGAGATTGGCGTAGTGGACGTAGTGGACACCGGGCATCGGCGGCGTCTCCTCACACTGGTCTAATGCTCTCTGGTGATCTCCCAGCGAAATAGACAGCGAAGCAGGGTCCATGCACCGGTCAAAACGTTTGGGATATACCTGATACCACAAATCGAGCACTTGCGCGGCTTTGTCCAGTTCTCCGGTCACGTTCTCGTAGTAATTGGTCTCAATGCTAAGGCGCTCCCGCTCGCTCACTTTTGCCCGCAGATCGTATGCCTTGCGGCCGTACTCCGCCGCCCGCCCAATCTCGTCGAGATTGCCATAGACGGACGACATAGTCGCATAGGCCACCGCGAAATTCGGGTCCACTTCCACTGCTCGCTTAAAAAACGGTAGAGCGGCTGTTTCTCCTTGCGCATGTTCAATTCTTTGGCCTTGGCTATAGGCTTTCAGGGCCTCCAGAGACGGTGTGGTCGCTTCGCTCAATGGCGTCGCATGCTTCTCTACCGAACTGAGCGACTCGCCGAGTTTGGTGCGCAGACCGACGGCTGCTGAATCCAAAGCGCTCAGCACCGACTCCTTGCCGGTTGCCCGCTCTTGGACATCCGCTAGAACGTCGCCAGTGTCGCAGTTCACAGCCTTCAGTCCCAGGACGTACTGGCTGCCAAGACTGGCAATCGAGCCGTTCAACATCGCCTTGCTGCCAGTGCGAACGCAGATCTCGCGCGTGACCTCCGACGTCAGGCGATCATTAGCGGGACGCCCCATCAGCTTCAACGTTTCATTCACGCGGCGGTCGGAGATCAGCCCCAGAAATGGTGATTGCTCCAGTTGTACCGAAAGACCCTGCTTCAGCGTGTCATCGAAAATCGGATCGCCCGTTTTGTTGTCGAAGTCGGCAAGGACAATCGTGTCCTTTTCTGTCAGGCGCTTGCTTTGCTGATGCGAACGATAATAAAGCCCGCCCGCTGCGAGCAAGGCAACCAGCAGAACTGGAACCGCCATCTTCCAGAGCTTCGCAACCCCAGCCGCAGGAACTTCTGCCGCTGCGCTCCGCCCGCTTTCGCTGTCCCGCTTCAGTCGCTGCAAATCCGTTCGCATGTCGTTTGCGTGCTGGTAGCGCAGGTTGCGATCCTTCTCCAGAGCCTTGTTGATGATCTCTTCCAGCTTGGGCGGCACGTCGGGATTCAGCCGCACCGCAGGCGTGGGCGTCCCGTCCAAAATGGTCTTGAAGATGACGCCCGAACTCTCGCCCCGAAACGGCAACCTGCCCGTCGCCATCTCATAGAGCAGGGCTCCGAACGAAAACAAATCCGTCCGCGCATCCAGTTCCTTGGCACGGACTTGCTCCGGCGACATATAGGCGACGGTGCCCGGCGCACTGCCGGGGCTGGTCAAATGCTCCTCCAGCGTGACGGTTGATTGCCCCACATCAGCAACTCCCACGTTGCTGACTGCAGGTGTGACCTTCGCCAAGCCAAAGTCGAGAATCTTCGCCTGACCGCGATTCGTGACGAAGATGTTGGCGGGCTTGATGTCGCGGTGGATGATGCCTTTCGAGTGGGCGGCGTCGAGAGCGTCGGCGATCTGAATGCCCAGATCGAGCACCGTCTCGATCGCCAGCGGCTTGCCCGCGATCATGTGCCGGAGCGTCTGACCTTCGAGCAGTTCCATCGCGATGAAGGTCCGCCCATCGGCTTCGTCAATCTCGTGGATCGTACAGATGCTCGCGTGGTTCAACGAGGAAGCTGCTTTCGCCTCGCGCTGGAAACGACTGAGCGCCTGCGCGTCATGGGCGAGTTCGTCGGGAAGGAACTTCAGAGCGACGTGGCGACCGAGCTTTAGGTCTTCGGCCTCGAAGACCACGCCCATCCCGCCGCCGCCGATCTTGCTGAGGATGCGGTAATGGGAAACCGTCTGACCCACAGGTTGGGAGGGTGTGGACATTGGGTAGCCATGTTAGGTTTGGACGCCGGGGAAGTCAATGAAAGCGATGGCGTTCGGCGTAGCTCAAAGGCACGGTTTACGTAAAATTCCGTGGCTGTTGAAAAAGGGACCAAAGCAGTAATTTCAGGGAATTTCAGCGTCTACGGCGAACGAACATTCAATAACTTACGAACGAATTTCGTTAGTGAAATTCCCCGAAAGGAGTTTTTCAACAGCCACTTCCGATTTCACTCATTAACCTTGGCCAGCTGCCCCACATATGAGCGTTTCTTGCGAATGTGTGGGTGTGTGCGAAACCACACTCTTCAGGGGCAATCTCTTGATCAAACCTGCCGCCGCGGTAGAAATTCATTGACTTAAGACTCAACGCACGCAACACTTAATTATCTGGTTGGGGCAGTTTCCAGACCCGTCAACCAAGACGGACCTGGAAGCTGCCCCAATTTCAACGCTCTTTGACAACTTGGCATGTTTAGCGGGCGTGAGCGCAGCGGGAGCCCGCTGCCGAAATCCTGACCCTGAGCGCAGCCGAAGGGCAACGGATCTCCTAAGTCCTTATTCCGGAATATTTTGACTTTAAGTTCTTTAAACTCAAAGATTTGGGGTGTTTTAGCCCGTAACTCGATGATTTCAATAGGCACAGGGGGGAGGGGGGGTATCCCTAATCCAGCACTGGCCGCGGGCAATAAGGAATAGGCATCCCTTGGACAATCGCTCCCGGGTTGTCCTCCACCAGCGCTTCCGCGTACTCCGGCCCCACGATTTTATCTGCCACATCGCGGGCCGCCGAAAGATTCGGAATGCGGTGCTTGGTGTCGTGAGCGTCCGAGGCGAGAACGTGGACGGCCGAGCGATCGAGCAGCCAGCGGGCGATGATCTCGGGCCGTTCTCCCCACAGCCCTGTCAGCGCTGAGGCCGTTACCTGAACCAGACAGCCCTGCTCCGCCCATTCCAGGATTCGCTGCGGCGTTTGCTGCAGGATCGGGTTCCGCTCGGGATGAGTCAGAATCGGCGTCAGCCCACGATCTCCCAGTCGCCGGAAACAGTCAGTAAGTTGCGTCGGCACGCTGTAGTTGCTGAGTTCAATCAGCAAATAATTCGTTTCGCCAATCGTGTAGGTGTGTGGCTGTTCCAGGACGCGTTCCAGATTCTCGAACGAAAGATGAAAATCGCAGCCCAGGCTCAACTCCAGTATGGAACCGGATTTCTCCCGCAGTTCGCCCAGAAGCCCCGAGAGATAAGCACGATCGTAGGCGTAACGATCATTGGCGTGCGGAGTGGCCACAGCATGGGTAATCCCGTCCGCCGCTGCCATGCGGCACATTTCGACCGCTATATCCCAGGACTTGGGGCCGTCGTCAACCTCGGGCAAAAGGTGGCAGTGGATGTCGATCACAACGTCACTTCGATATGTAGATTAGAACACATCCTGCTGCCATGAATCGCGGGTCTATTGCTCTCCTTCGTGCTCCTTCGTGTCCTTGGTGGTGAACTCGCGGGCGCTCCCGGACGAGGCGCGCAGTTGCGCAATCCCCGCTTTCTCATGCACGATAGTAAACACGACTTTTCTTGTTCGCATCTGAGTATTGAGGAGCAGGTTAGCAAATGAGCTTTTTGAGGGCGGCGCGCGCCGCACTGGTAAATGAATGCGGTCTTCCTGCGGTTCTTGTGGCCACAGTAGTGGTTCTGGCCGGACTTTCTCTTTCCTGCGGTGGCAGCGGTTACACCAGGACGGCGCCTAACCACAATGCCTATGTAACCCTGCCGCAGAGAGGTTCCGTGCTTCTGCTGAACATCAACGGCGCCACCGGCGTCATTACCATGGGAGCCCAAACACCACAGGTGGAGAACACTTCGCCCACCGGCTTGGTCTTGCTCAGTTCGAAGAAATTTCTCTACACGGCCAATTCTCGCGCCAACACGATCTCGATTTTCAGCGTCGCCAGCGACGGCACCTTGACGCTCAGCGGCACGCCCACTCCGGCCGGCGGCTCGGGTCCGAACGCGATGGTCATCGACCCTGCCGGCAAGTACCTGCTAGTGACCAATAACCTTACTGACGACGTTTCCGTCTTTTCGATCGATGCCAGCAGCGGCGCTTTGTCACTGGTGGGATCGCCCGTTCCCGCGAATGCCAGTCCCACCGAGATTCTGATCACCCCTTCCGGCAAGTTCGTGTACGTGACCAATCCGGGCCTCGGGATGGTCACCGCTTTCACATTCTCGAACGGCGTTCTCCAACAGATGCCCAGTTCCCCGGTCATTTCGGGTGCGGGCGCCTTCGGGCTGGCGGTGGATGGCAGTGGACGATTCCTTTACGTCGCTAACCCCTCCGCGCCCAATCCTTTGCTGAACACCACCGGCAACATTTCCGGGTTCAATATTGACCCCAACACAGGTGCCCTGAGCCAGATGCTGGGTTCGCCCTTTTCGTCCGGTACATCCACGGTCAACAACGGGCCCACCGCGCTTACCCTCGATCCCTTCGGCAGGTTTGTTTACGCGACGGCCACGGGGTCGAGCTCCTCCATCTGGTGCTTTACGATTACTTCCACGAACGGACAACTGGTGCCGGTAACCAACTCTCCGTTCAGCCTGGCGGCGGGCGGGCTGTTCGCTCTCATCGACCCCAGCGGCAACTACTTCTATACCGGAACTCAGACTGGAAATGGCATCGCGGCCTATACCTACAATTCCTCGACCGGCGTTCCCACGATAATTTCGGGTTCGCCTTTTTCCACCGGAACGCCGCCCGCCAAGATGGTCCTCTCCGAGTAGCCCGTAGGGACAGCCGCCCTCGGCTGTCCAGGCGAGCTCGTGCTGGAATCCGATTACCAGCCTTGTAGTGTGCGGCTTGCAGGCTGGCACTTTGGTGGGACGAACTCGGCACCCGCGTGCCATTTTCAGACTTGCCGTTTAGTCTTACATTCCTAATTGAGCAGTTCTGGGGGAGGGCTGCCCGGGCGTCATGGATTCGCAAGAATCCGGACGCCCGTTTAATTTTCCGGGAAGATTTACCGCTGGTACCGCCCCATCCACTCCGTTCGCCCCAGGATGTGCCCTTCCATCGCGTGCTCCACGTCGCTCTTGCTGGCGCCTGGAGCCAGCGTCAGTTTGGTGCTCAAGGCATACAGTTTGAAAAAATAACGGTGCGGTTTGCCCGGTGGCGGGCAAGGACCGTTGTAACCGGTCTTGCGGAAATCGTTGCGGCCCTGGCGTGAGCCGTCCGCCAACTGCTCTTGTTTCTCCATGCCGCCCTTTAGCGCACGGGTCGTTTCCGGAAGGTTATAAATCACCCAATGCACCCAGGTGCCCACCGGAGCGTCGGGGTCATCCACGATCAAGGCGAATGTTTTCGTGCCCGAAGGAGCGTCGCTCCATTCGAGCGCCGGAGAACGGTCTTCGCCCTCGCAGGTGAAGGGTCGAGGAATGTTGGCGCCATCGGGAAAATCCGGACTGCGCAGCGCGAAGGTCATGGCGGGCGCTCCTACGGTCGTTGCTCGATCCTGAGGCTGGCGCTGGGACAGCACCGGCAGAACAGCAATCAGCAACAAACTCACGGCGCGGAAAAGACGCTGCGAAATGCGATCGGGCGAGGAGAGAACCATGTGGCGCTAGTTCAATTTGTCGAAATCGTGAAGTTCACCGTGATCCGCGCCTGCGTTTCCACCGGCTGCCCATTTTGCAGGAATGGCTTGAAATGCCACTGCTTCACCGCTTCGCGAGCGGCTGCCGCTAAAATGCTGGGGCCACTCAGAATCTGTAGCTCCTGGATCGTGCCTTCTCGCGAGATGAGCGCCTGCAGACTCACCGCGCCCTGCACCTTCATCTGCCGTGCCAGCAAAGGGTAATCCGGCGGCACCGAAACGCTCACACTCTGCGCCGTCTGCGGCGACATCTCCACCCGGTTGCCCGCACTGGCCACTGCATTTGCGGATGCGGGAACGCCGGACGCGGAAGACGTCGCGCCCGAGTTCACATCCAGATGAATGGCATTGCTTTTTGCGGGTACGCTGATGTGCCGGTTTCCGGCTACGACTTCTACCTGCAGAGGAGGGAGCGCCGCCCGCTCAGTAGCCGCCGTGAAGGGAACTTCGGCCGCCGTCGGTGCCGGGGACTTGGCTGACTTGCGTTCCCGCGCCGGAGTCACCGGCGCGCTCGCAGTTGTCGGAGCCGCGTTCTTGCTCCTTCTGTGAAAAACCGCTTCCTGGACTTCGCCGCCCTGCGGAAACCAGAAATCCCAGTCCTTCAGCACCACCGCTCCCAGCGCCACCAGCAGAATCCCGAGCGCGATGAGCATTCGCTTGCGTTGCACATCCGCGTCCTGCGGCAGGGGAGGAACGGGAAGCGGTGTCACCCTTTCCAGGCGGTCCTCGGGCTGGATTTCATTTTGGAACATAGGTACGGGAGCGTCCTCGAAATTATGATCGCGGGGCGAGGATCGCTGAGTAAGTATGCCTCCAAATCCGCCCCATGCCAAGCAAATCCCGGTCTGGTTGTAGCTTTTCCTATGCCGGGGCGGTTCTCATTCCCGCGCCGCTCAGGAGACTTTCGCGTCGAGCTTGTCCAGGATGCCGGTCGCGGCGTCAAGAATTTCCTTATCCACCTTACGATTCGAAGCGATGGCTTCCGCCAGCGGGATGGAAATGATCTTGTTCCCCCGCAGCGCCGCCATCTGCCCGAATTCGCCGCGGTGCACCATATCGATGGCTCCCAGGCCGTAGCGCGTGGCGAGTACGCGGTCGAAAGCGCTGGGCGTTCCGCCCCGCTGGATGTGGCCGAGTACAACCGAGCGCGACTCGAAGCCAGTCCGCTTCTCGATCTCGTGCGCTAAGGTCGACCCGATTCCGCCCAGTCGAAGATGCCCGAACTCATCGCGTCCTTCGGACGCTCCATCCCGCGCCTCCACGACGCCGCCGGCAAACTTCGCGCCTTCGGCCGCCACCACAATGCTGAAATATCTTCCGCGGGCGTGGCGCTGCCGAATCAGTTCGGCCACCTCCTCAATGTCGAAAGGAATCTCGGGCACCAGGATCACGTCGGCGCCGCCGGCGATGCCGCTATAGGCCGCGATCCAGCCCGCGGCGCGTCCCATCACTTCCACCACGATCACGCGGTTGTGCGCTTCAGCCGTCGTATGCACGCGGTCGATGGCGCCCGTCGCCACATTCACCGCCGTGTCGAAGCCGAAGGTGAAGTCGGTGCCGGCCAGATCGTTGTCGATGGTCTTCGGAACGCCCACCACCTTCACTCCGCTATCGAAAAGTTTTTTCGCCACCGAAAGCGTGTCATCGCCGCCAATCGCGATCAGTGCGTCGCAACCATGTTTTTTGAGATTGTCGATGCATAGCTGCAGGCCGCCCTCATGCTTGGCCGGATTGGTGCGCGAAGTGCGCAAAATGGTGCCGCCCCGCGGCAGGATGCCACCCACCGTTCCCAGGCAGAGCTCCATGGTCTTATCCTCCAGCAACCCGCGCCATCCCTCCATGAAACCCACGAACTCGTCTTCGTAGTGGAAGCTGCCTTTTCGCACCACAGCCCGAATGACTGCGTTCAGCCCAGGACAATCGCCTCCGCCCGTCAGTATTCCGATTTTCATCGCCTGCTCCTTACCTATGATTTTCTGGTGTCGGTTAGATTCGACGCCCCGAAAGGATAGAACCCGCCCGTATTACACGTTTCAGTGGAATAGAAAGTATTAGGTTATCACGCTGCTTTGGCTTGCGGGCATCGCGGCTTGCGCAACCGGCTCCCTTTCGCCACAATGTTTGCCACCGGATCGCGACTCTTATGCCGAAAATCTTGCGTGTTCTACTCTGGACCGCCGTCAGCCTCATCGGAGCCTTGGCGCTGGCCACCATCGCATTACATCGTGGCGAGCAGATCAACGCCCTCTGGCTGGTTGTCGCTGCAGTCTCCACCTACGCCGTCGGCTATCGCTTCTACAGCAGTTTTATTTCGGCCAAAGTGCTGGCCCTCGATCCCCTCCGCGCTACTCCAGCGGAACGTCTCGACAACGGCCGCGATTTCATGCCCACCAACAAGTGGGTCGTCTTCGGGCATCACTTCGCTGCCATTGCCGGTCCCGGACCGCTGGTCGGCCCCGTGCTCGCCGCCCAGTTCGGATATCTGCCCGGTACCCTCTGGATCATCGCCGGCGCTGTCCTCGGTGGTTGCGTGCAGGATTTCGTCATCCTGCTGTACTCTGTTCGCCGCGACGGTAAGTCGCTTACTGCGATGGCCAAGTCCGAAATCGGCCGAGTAGGCGGTTTTGTGGCCTACATTGCCGTGATCAGCATCATCGTGATTATGCTCGGCGCCACCGCGCTCATCGTCGTCAACGCCCTCAAGGCAAGCCCATGGGGGACCTTCACCATCGCCATGACCATCCCCATCGCAGTCTTGATGGGCGTCTATTTGCGTCGTATCCGCCCCGGAAAAGTTCTCGAAACTTCCGTCTTCGGATTTCTTTTGGTGCTGGCCGCCATCTTCGGTGGACAGTGGGTTTCCCAGGCGCCTTCCTGGGCGGCAATTTTCACTCTGACGGCTCCCACGCTGGCGATTCTCATCATCGTTTATGGGTTTGCTGCATCTTCGTTGCCCGTGTGGCTGCTGCTCGCTCCCCGCGACTACCTCAGCACCTTCGTGAAACTCGGCACCATTTCTCTGCTGGCAATCGGCATCGTGGTGCTCCGTCCCTCCCTGCACATGCCGCCCCTCACACGCTTTGCTGACGGCACCGGCCCCGTGTTTGCCGGAACCATTTTTCCTTTTGCTTTTATCACCATCGCCTGCGGCGCGGTTAGCGGATTCCACTCCCTGATTTCCAGCGGCACCACGCCCAAGTTGATCCGTCGCGAACCGGAGACCCGCATGATCGGTTACGGTGGCATGATGGCCGAGTCGATGGTGGCCATCATGGCCATGATCGCAGCCTCGGTGTTGCAGCCCGGCGTCTACTTCGCCGTCAATAGCCCTGCTGGCGTAGTAGGCCAGGCGCCCGAAGCGGCCGCCGCCACCATCAGTTCCTGGGGATTCCCCCTGACTGCCGCGCAGATGGCAACTCTAGCCCACGCCGTCGGCGAGCAGACGCTGTTCAACCGCACCGGAGGCGCGCCCGCTTTCGCTGTCGGTATGGCGCAGATTTTTTCCAACACTCTCGGCGGCCAGGCCGTCATGGCCATCTGGTATCACTTCGCCATCATGTTTGAAGCGCTCTTCATCCTCACCCTGCTCGACGCTGGCACCCGCGTCGGCCGCTTCATGTTGCAGGACGCGCTCGGCCACATCTGGGAACCCCTGGGCCGCACCAGTTGGTACCCGTCGATTCTGTTCACCAGCGCCCTGATCGTGAATCTCTGGGGATACTTCTTGTGGCATGGCGTGAAAGATCCACTCGGCGGTATCAATTCCCTGTGGCCGCTCTTTGGGATCTGTAATCAGTTGCTGGCTACGGTTGCCCTCTGCGTCGCGACCACCATCATCGTGAAGATGGGCCGCGTGCGCTATCTGCTGGTCACGCTGATCCCCTTATGCTGGCTCGTGGCCGTTACCTTTACCGCGTCCTGGCACAAGATCCTCGACCCGAATCCGCGGGTCGGTTTCCTCGCCCACGCCAGTCAACTGGCGACTGCCGGAGCCAACCCACGCCTGATCTTCAACGATCGCCTGGACGCCGTCGTCACCGGAGCCCTGGTCGTGATGGTAGCCCTGATCCTGATCGAATCGGCCATGCAATGTACGCGAATCATGGTCGGAGGCAAGCCCGCTGCCACCAACGAGGCCCCGTTCGTGATGACAAAGCTGGCAGAGGAGGAAGCATGAACACGTGTAGCGCGGACACTCCTGTCCGCGAGAGGCTGGAAGCAAGAGTGCGCAGAGCGAAGCCCAATGTGATTTTTGCCGCGATCATGCGTTTATTCACAGTTTTAGGTGCAGTCCTGCAAGAAGTCTTCGACGAATCCGCCTACCAGCGTTTTCTGGACAGGAACCGCATGGTATCCTCCCCCAGCGCTTACGCAAGCTTCCGGCAAGAAAACGAGCAAACCCAATCCAGAAGACCAAGATGCTGTTGAACTGCAGAGCAGACAGCTGAGAGCTGAGAGCCATCCTGCTACACTTCCCCCATGCGCGTCCTCGGCATCGACTGCGGCACCGAATACACCGGATACGGCGTAGTCGACCTGCTCGCGGACGATCACCTGGTGTGCATCGTCTGCGGGGCCATCAAAGTTTCCCCGCGCGACCCTATGCCCACGCGCCTGTCGCGCATTTCGATCGGCCTGCAGGAGCTAATCTCGAAGCACCGTCCCGACCGGGTTGCGATCGAAGACGTTTTCTACGCCGCCAACGTGAAGTCCGCTTTGAAACTCGGCCAGGTGCGCGGAGTCGCCATGCTGGCCGCTGCATCCGCCGGGCTCGAAGTCGCCGAGTACTCGCCCCTCTCGATAAAGTCCGCGGTGGTCGGATACGGCCGCGCCGAAAAACATCAGGTCCAGCAAATGGTGACGCGTCTTCTGAATCTGGATCAAATCCCCGAACCCGCCGACGCCGCCGATGCCTTAGCAATAGCGATCTGCCATCTCCACACGGCCGCTACCCAGGAGCGCCAGAGCGACGCTCGTCAAAGCCATCCGAGCCATAGCAATTGTCATCCTGAGCGGAGCAGCCCGCCTCGCTTGCGAGGCGAGTTGCGGGGGTCGAAGAGCCTGCCCTGAGCGAAGCCGAAGGGACCCCTACGTTATAAACATCTCCTGCGCGGCCGCAAGGCATTCTCCCCGCGCCCGCTGCACATCTCATCCCATTGTCCAGTTACATTCGTCCTCGCCCTGAGACCGCCGCGCACGACTTCCTCTTGACACTCTCCCCGTCATCCCCAATCATTACAGCGGCCCATGCCCCGTTCATTTCAGATATTCTGCCTTCTGGTTTTTTCTGCGCTCCTCGCTTATCCGCAAGCCGAAACTCCGGCTGCCGTCACCTTCACCCTCGATTTCCCCGCCTCCCAGCCCGAGCACTACTCGATTCGCGTTCAATCCGATGGCTCAGCGCGCTACCAGTCCAGCGGCCGCTTGTCCGCCGATTCCGACGAAACCGACAGTTTCGATTTTGCCTTCAGCGTAGCCCCTGAAACCCGGCAGAGAATCTTCGACCTCGCGGCCAAGGCAGGCTATTTTCAGAAGGACGTCGATTCCCATCACAAGGGCATCGCCTTTACCGGAAAGAAGACGCTCGCCTACAAAGACGCGCACCACAGTGGTGAATCCACTTACAACTACTCTTCCAACCTCGCCGTGCAGGATCTGACCAACTTGTTCCAGAGTCTCTCGGCCACGCTCGAATTCGGACATCGCCTCCAGTACGATCGCCAATACCAGAAACTAGCCCTCGAAGAAGAACTCAAGCGCATGGAAGAGATGGCGCGCAGCAATTCGCTGATCGACGTCGCGGCCATTCAATCCATCCTCGATCAGATCATCGCCGATCCGTCCGTGATCAATGTGAGTCGCGCCCGCGCCCAACGCCTGCTGGAACGGGCAGGCGCTCATTAATCTGAGGTGCAGGGCGCCGATTGTCCCAATTCCCCCTTGACTTAGGCCCCGGACGCTCGCAAACTCAAGGCAGGTCAAGACCAGCGGAAGGATCTGCAAGCCTCAAATATCTGAACGTATTGCGTGCTGGGGGCGGTTCGCGGTTGTCAGTTGGCAACCTGTGAGCTTCGCCACCGATCTAACGTTCTGGAAAGCGTTAAACGTTAAGGGAGCAGTCCCGGGAGAAGTATATGGCGATCGCGAAGCTCGGAAAGACAGTGGCAGTGTTAGCCGTGCTAGCGGCGGCGTTCCTGGTGGTCCCGGCGTCGGCCGAGTCGAAAGCCCGCATCGTGCGCTTGAGCGAAGTGCAGGGCAAGGTGCAGATTGACCGCGCCGCCGGCGACGGTTTCGATAAAGCGTTTATCAACCTGCCCGTGATCGAAGGCTCCAGGCTGAAGACCGGTAAAGATGGCCGTGCCGAAGTGGAATTCGAAGATGGCAGTGCGCTCCGCCTCGCCCCGGACAGCGAAGTCGCCTTTACTCGTCTTGCCCTCAGCGACGGGGGCCAGAAACTGAGCACCGTGCAACTTGTCTCCGGCACCGTCTACGCCAATCTTCATCCGAAGAAAGGCGGCGACCAGTTTCTGCTGAATTTTGCCCGCGAGTCCGTCACCGTGTCCGAGCCCGCGCATTTCCGCGTAGGGCTCGACGACGACGCAGCCACTGTTGCCGTTTTCAAAGGCAAATTGAGCGCGACTTCACCATCCGGACAATTTGAGGTTGCCGAGAAACACAGCGCGACTATCGATTTTGCAAAAGACAATCTCGCCAATGACGATCCCGCCAAGAAAGACACTTTCGTGATCGCCAAGAATTACGAAGAGGAGCCCTCCGACGCCTGGGATCGCCAACAGAACGACTACCACGATCGCTACGCTTCCGCCGGAGGCTCCAGCATTAACTCGCCGTACGGCTACGGCATGAGCGACTTGAATTACTACGGAAACTTCATGACCGTGCCCGGCTACGGCAACGTCTGGCAGCCCTTCTTTATCGACGCCGCTTGGAGCCCGTTCCAGGATGGCGGCTGGGCCTTCTATCCCGGCTTTGGCTACATGTGGGTGTCGGGCTATCCCTGGGGCTGGATGCCCTACAGTTACGGCAACTGGGCCTTCGCTCCCGGCTTTGGCTGGATCTGGCAGCCTGGCTATTGGAATCCCGGGTATGGGGTACCGCAAGTGGTGAATCCGCCGGTCAGAACCAAAGTGCCGACGGCGCCCGCAAGCGGGCATCAGACCGTGATGGTCGGATTGGGCCTCGCCGCCAATCCGGGCGTCGGAGGTGGAGTGCCTCATCGCCTGACCATCAATCCCGGCTCCGCCGGCATCGGAGTTCCGCGTGGGTCGGTGCGCAACCTCAATCGCCTTGCCAAAACCATGGCGCGAACTTCTCACCCCGTCGTAGCCGCAACCGTGCCGCCTGCCACATCCGCTACATCGACAGCAGGCTGGGGTTCAGGTTCAACGAGAAGCGGGTCCACAGGAATGGCTCCGACCGCGTCGCCGCACCGGTCACCCGCGCCGCCGCCGTCGCGTCCTCACTGAAGCGAGAGTTGTTTCCGATTCGTAAGACTTTGTCATCCTGAGCGGAGCGAAGGACCTGCTGTTCGTCGCAAAAAGCAGGCCCTTCGCTTTGCTCAGGATGACAATCTAAACGTCATCTCACTGCACAATAATTCCCGCGTACCCAACCACCGACTCGTAATCGCCGGAGACATCTCCCGACGTCGCATACTTCACCAGCGTGGCCGAAGTCGTCCCCAGAAATTTTGCCGCCGTGAGCATGACAACCGTCGGCCCGAACCCGCACATGCTGATGTCCTCATGCATCACCACTTGCCAGAGTCCGCGCGCGTCCAGGGCCAGCACGCGTTCGATGGCCTTGTGGTCTTTGACGCGAGTGATGGCATCGGGCTCGTAGTGGTTCATGTCGCTGGAGGCGATGATCAAAACTTTCTGCTCGTGCTTGCCGATCACATCCGCCAGCGCTTCGCCCAATCCGCTAAGCACGTCAAAGTTACTGGTGCCGATCACAATCGGAACGATCTTCAGTTCCGGCTGCTGCACCTTCAGGAATGGGAGCTGGACTTCGATGGCATGTTCGCCGCGATGTGCCGCGCTGTCCTCTTGCAGCCCGGGGAAGCGGCGCAGCAGCCGGGCGCTCAGCTCCGCGTCGGCGGCGACCTCGCCGAGCGGAGTCTGCCACGTGGTGTTGGCCATGACCGCGAGCGGATGTCCCTTGCCCGTATGGTTAGGGCAGAGAATCACCGAGCATTCAGGGATTTCCAGGCGTGAATACACAGCCCCGGCGACGCCGCCGGAGTACATGTATCCCGCATGAGGAGCAACGCATCCGATAGCGGCAATGCGGCCGGTCTTTATGGGAACGGTGTATTTCCGAATCTCGCGCAGCAGTTCCTCGGCGCGCCCCGGATAAAACCTGCCAGCCACAGCGGGACTTCGCACAGCGGAATTCATTGAAGGCCTCCTCGCGGAGACAGTGGATAGTGAATAGTGGATGGTGGAAAAACCGAGTGAGTCGATTCACTGACAACTATCCACGATTCACTGTACTCAGCGCCCGGAACAGAGCCGCGGTTTTTTCCAGCGGCAACGCTTCCGCCCGGATCGCAGGCTTCACGCCGCTTTTCGCCATCGCCGCCCGCAGCGCATCTTCATCGTACGCCGTTTTCAGATTATTCCAGAGCGTCTTGCGTTTCTGCCCAAAGCAGAGTTTCAGAAATGCGATAAACTCGGCCTCGGAAATCCGCAGCGACTCCATCCGAGGCCTGATCGTAATGCGAACTACGCTCGAATGCACCTTGGGGGGCGGAGAAAACGCCGCTGGCGGAAGCGTGAACAGTTGCTCGACTCGGCCATAGAGCTGCACCGTCGCCGAAAGCAAGCCATAGTCGCGGCTTCCCGCCGAAGCCGCCAGGCGATCGGCAACTTCCTTTTGCACCATGATCACGATGGTTGAAAAGTAACGGTGATATTCCAGCAGCCGCAGCAGAATATCGGAGGTAATGTAATACGGCAGATTGCCGATGACGCGCGCCGGTTCGGGCGCGAAGTTCAGTCCGGTGCGCAGGCTGCCTGGTTTCGCCCCGAAGACAGTGTCCAGTTCAATCTTCAAGATATCGCCCTCGATGATTTCAACATTGGGGCGCATCGAGAATTTCATGCGGAGTTGCGCCGAAAGGATACGGTCCAATTCCACCGCGATCAGCCTCCGCGCGTTCCGGGCCAGCAAGTCTGTGATGGCGCCCCGGCCGGGGCCAATCTCCAGCACCGTGGCCTCGGAAACATCGCCCAGCGCCTCGACAATGCGCACCGCTGCCGTTTCGCTCGCCAGAAAATGCTGCCCCAGTTTGGGTTTGCGTGGACTCGATTGAATGGTCGCGCCCTTTGGCACGTTGACCCTCCCTCTTCCCGGCTTTAGACTGACGGAGTTGGCGCGGCATGCCGCGCCTCTACGGAACTTAATCATAACGTGTGCGGGGCATATCGAGTTCTGGCCGAGGAGGCCTCTTCGCCATGCATATCGCTTTCGCGGCATCCGAGTGCGTTCCCTTTTCGAAAACTGGCGGCTTGGCCGATGTCGTAGGGGCCTTGCCGCGTGCACTGGCCGCTCTCGGACATCAGGTGAGCGTATATCTTCCCCGCTATCGCCAGACCAAACTGACCGACCCGCAAACCGTCGTCCGCAGCATCACCGTCCCTTTCGACGACAAGTATCGCTTCTGCTCGGTGGTGACGGCGGGCAATAGCGCCGGAATCAAATTTTATTTTGTGGAGTATCCGCAATACTTTGACCGGGACGCGCTCTACGGCACCCCGGCCGGCGATTATCCTGACAACGCCGAGCGTTTCGCCATGTTTTCACGCGCGGTGCTCGAAGCCTCGAAAATCCTGGGCGTACCCCATGTGTTCCACTGCCACGACTGGCAGTCCGCGCTCGTGCCAGTCATGCTGCGCACCCTCTATTCCGAGGATCCCGCGTTTCGCGAGGTTGCCACCGTCTTCACCATCCACAATATGGGCTACCAGGGTTTGTTCCCGCCTGAGACGTTACCCCTGCTGATGCTGCCCTGGGACCTGCTCACCATCTCGAAGATGGAATTTTTCGGCCAGGTGAATTTTCTAAAGGGCGCGCTCGTGTTCTCGGACTACGTCACCACCGTCAGCAAGAAATACAGTCAGGAGATCCAGACCACCGAATATGGATTCGGACTGGAAGGCGTGCTGCGCAATCGCGCCGCGACCGTAACCGGCATCCTGAACGGTGTGGACTACGAAGAGTGGAGTCCACAGACCGACAGATTCACCATCGCCAAGTATTCGGCACAGGATTTGAGCGGCAAGCTGCAATGCAAACGGGACCTGCTGCAAGCTTTCGGAGTCAAGAACGCTGATGCCAAAGTTCCGGTGATCGGCATTGTCTCGCGATTTGCCGCGCAGAAGGGCTTCGACCTGATTACGCAAATCATGGACCGCCTGGCGCGCGAAGAGATGATCGTGGTCGCTCTCGGAACCGGCGACAAGCCCTACGAAGAAATGTTCCAGCGCCTGAACAAGCAGTTTCCTAACAAAATTGCGGCCAAGGTCGCCTTCGACAACGCCATAGCGCACAAGATTGAAGCGGGTGCGGACATGTTCCTGATGCCTTCCCGCTATGAACCCTGCGGCCTGAATCAGATTTACAGCCTGAAGTATGGGACTGTTCCCGTCGTGCGTGCGACTGGCGGTCTGGACGACACGATCGAACCTTGGGACGCGCGTACCGGCAAGGGTACGGGTTTCAAGTTCACCGACTACACCGGCGAGGCGCTGCTAGCGACCGTCAAACAAGCATTACTCGCCTACCAGGATCCTTCGTCATGGCAGACGCTGATGCGCAACGGCATGAGCCGAGATTTTTCCTGGGGAGCGTCAGCCCGCGAGTACGGAAAGATTTACGAGCGCGCGCGGCAGGCCAGGGCCAGCGCGGACGCAGTTACAACCGTGGACTTGCAAAAGGTGCCGGTGCTGGGTTAACAATCCGGCCGCTAATACCGCAGATATCCAATCCCCACCCGCATGTGATGCAGCAGGCTGTCGGGTGTAATGGCGGCCATCGTCAATCCCAAAATCGCGTGGACGATCGCCAGGGGATAGATGCTGCGGTAGCGGCGAAACATTTCGCAGAAGAAAAGCGCGCCAATGAGCGTGGCAGTGGTGAGGATGGGACTGGGCAGGTGCGCGGCGGCGAAGATCGTGGACGCCATCCAGACCGCCGTCGGGCTGCCGTACAGCTCTTCAAACCGGGTAAAGAAAAACGATTGCAGCATGAATTCCTGAATCAGAGCCCAGATCGCATACCCCCATGCCAGATGCAAATTCGGCCACCAGGCCGGATTGGCCGGAATTTGTCCGCCCAGCGCGTGCACCAGGGTGACCATGACAGCAACGGTCGCCAAACCGATCCCGCACACCATGGAAGCGCCGGACAACTTCGGCAATCCGAGGCCGAGGCGTTTGAGCGATGGCCGGTCGATCAGCAGCAGGACCAGAATTGTGGCGGCTGCGACGATGGCCCAGCGGTTACGGATTTCCGTTGTCGGCGCCCAAATTGCGAATTCCAGAAAAAGAAACGCGACGACGATCTGGGCCCAAGTGAAGTACCGGCGGCCGGCAGGCTGAAACGCGGGAGAAGTTTTCGACTCAGGGGCCATTTTTTCTGTCTTCAATGTTGGCGCATCACATTTTGTACGTCCACGGTCGCTGACTAAAACCAGAATGACCAGATGGCGTCCACGCTGGCGTGGGTGATCGCCGAAGCCGGCACCCGCCGCGCGTCGCGCCATGCCCGCCCGTAGAAAATCCCGGCGATACTTGCCAGCAAGACATAGCGCCAGTTGAAGTGCGCCGAACTGTTACTGAGATGCTTATTGAAGTGTGAGAGCCCAAACAACACCGCCGTCATTGCCAGTGCCGTTCTCCGTTCCACCCGCCGTTCCAGCAGGTTCTGCACCCACGCCCGAAAGAAAAGTTCCTCGGGAACAGCGATGAAAATGAAAATATAGATCCACGTCGGAACCATCGACCATCGCAGCGCGGAGCCATGCGGATGGAGAAAGCCCAGCGCCATCCCCAGTCCCAGAACCAATGGCGCAAAGTAAGCCAGTTCCCGCAGTCCAGTTTTCCAATCGCTCCAGCGAAAATGGAAGTCAAAGCCGGTGCCGTGGAGCTCCCGGATGGCAACGAATCCGTAGAGCGCAGCATCGACGAGGAGTAATTTTCCCCAGCCCGCGAGCCCGTTCGGCCACGCTCGCTCGAACCAGCGCAAATCAACCGCCAGCCCCAGCGTCAGCAGAACGATCGCGTCTCGCCAATTGCCCCGTTGCTCGGGGTCGGCGATTGCGGCCTGCCCCAGCAGCCACGCTATCGCCACCGACAGCGTCGCGTACAGAGCGCACCATTTCCATGAAAACATCTGATGCGAACAGGAAAGCAGAATGTAAGGCAGCACGCAGAATACCGGCAAAGCGGTCCGAACCATTGGCGGCCAGCGGGCGCATGCCCGCCCGACTCGCTCCCCGGCAAGGGCAAACACTGTTGCCGGCGTAAGTTCCAGCACAAGTACTGCAATGTCCGCTGGAGTCGCGTTTTGCATGGCGACTATCTTAATCCGGGAGAGAGTTTGGGAGAAAGTTCAGTACAATCCTGCGCACCGGCGCCGTCTGGTATTCTCGCGGTACACTTCTGCAAGGCACTCCGAACTCCGATGAGCACCTCCCCGCGCACCATCTTTCACGTCGATATGGACGCTTTCTTCGTGTCGGTCGAGGAGTTGTTTGACCCATCGTTGAAAGGCAGGCCGGTGGTGGTGGGGGGGCAGCGGGAGGAGCGAGGGGTAGTTTCGGCCGCATCTTACGCGGCGCGCAAGTTTGGCGTGCACTCGGCCATGCCTCTACGGACCGCGGCGAAACTCTGTCCGCAAGCGATTTTTGTGAATGGCCATCCCGAGCGCTATCGCGAATATTCCGGGAAGGTGCACGAAGTACTGGGCCATTTTTCTCCGCTGGTAGAAATGGCCTCTGTCGACGAGGCTTATCTCGACATGACCGGTACTGAGCGCCTGCACGGCCGCCCGCTCCTTTCGGCGCAGCGGTTGCATGACGCCATGAAGTCGGCCACACAATTGAACTGCTCGATCGGCATCGGCACCTCGCGCCTGATCGCGAAAGTCTCTTCCGCCAAAGCGAAACCGAACGGCGTGCTCTGGGTGCTGCCCGGAGAGGAGGCGAAGTTCCTGGCGCCGCTCGCGGTCGGCGACATCCCCGGCGTGGGCAAAGTGATGGAGCAGAAGCTGCACGCCATCGGCATTCAGAAAGTGGGCGACCTGGCGCGCCTGGAAGATGACGACCTCGAACGCCGCTTCGGGAAATGGGGTCTAGCCCTGGCAGGGAAGTCGCGGGGCGAGGATGCGGGTGGATGGTTCGACACCGAAGTCGGGGAAAACGCCGATCCGAAATCCATCAGCCACGAGCACACCTTCGATGAGGATACGGGCGACGCCGAGCGCTTGCAGTCCACGCTGATGCGCCTCAGCGAAATGGTTGGATGCCGCCTGCGCGAGGGCGGATATTTCGCGCGCACGCTCCAGCTGAAATTGCGCTACAAAGATTTCTCCACCATCACGCGGGCGCATTCGCTGGACGAGCCGACCCAGATGGATAACGAGATTTTCGATCATGTGCGACGGCTGTTTTTCGCCAACTGGCAGCCGGGCGCGCCGGTGCGCTTGCTGGGAGTGCAAGCCTCGAATTTCGATTCCGGTCCGGCCCAGCTTGAGCTTCTGGAGCCTTCACAACAACAGCGCTGGCAAAAGGCTCTCGCGGCCGCTGATCATCTGCGGGACAAGTTTGGCGAAGCAAGCATCGGCCTCGCCCGGGGAATGAAAGGCGGATTCCGCGAACGCACCCACGAGAGCCCGGTGGGCCTGCCGGGGAAGAAGGGCGATAAGAAGAAAGACTCGACAAAAGCGTGAAACTTTCGGCGCTCCCAGGAGTCAAATCCGGGTGGGGTAATGACATGGGAAAGCGGTTCATAAGTGTGTTGTTCGCGATAGCGTCGGCCCTGGCTTCGCCCCCGCATGCAGCCGAAAATCTCAAGCTCAATCAACATCTCGACTACACCAGTGACAGCCAGGATGGTCCGCTGATCACCGGCGACCATCTCGAAGACGGCGCAGTCCAAGGCAAGCCGGCCTACGCAATTTTCTATGGTGAAGGCTGTTTCAACTCCAAGCGGCAGGCGCGGCGCACTGTCGACCTCTACGAGAAGTACAAGGGCAGGGTCCAGTTCGTGGTGGTCGATCTCGATCGTCCGCGCTCAGCGGTGCAAGCAGAATTGGAGAAGAAATTCTACAAAGGATACATTCAGCACGTAGTCGTACTCGATCGCGACGGCAAGCCTGCGTACAACGCTTCCGGGGAAGTGGATTCGGGAGAGATCTCGAAGCTGTTGGACAAGGCGTTGGCGCAGTAGCCCGAATTTTGGCAAGCGCCGTCCAGCCCCTAAAGGAACCTCCGATTTCGCAGAATTCTGGCATCGCCAAAGCCATGCCCCGATACGAAGCTCATGACCGAGCAAGTCTACGAAATATATTCGCGAATGTACTCGTCGCGCGAACTGGCGAGCTGGTGACCATCGCCATCGAAAATGACTTTGCCCTCGCGCAGGATCAGGAAGCTCATGGGTACTTCACAATGCTGGCCTTTGGGTAAGGCGACCATCTGGTTACTGGCCTGATCGAATTGGTGAGTCGCCATGGTGAAGGCATCTTGCAGACGATGAGTCACCAACAGGGCGCTGGTCTTGTATACGTCCCGTTGTTTCATGATGAGTTCGATGATCGTGTTCGAAGTTACCGGGTCCAGTCCGCCGGTGGGCGAGTCGTAAAGCAGCACCTCAGGCTCCGTAATGATGGCCCGCGCGATCGCCACGCGCCGCCGCATGCCACCCGACAGTTCCGACGGACGCATGTCGTAGGTTCGTTCCAATTCCACAAAGCGCAGCACCTCGCGGACCCGCCGCTCAACTTCCTCGGCCGGAACACCTTCTTCCATCAAACGGAACCCCACGTTTTCGTACACCTTGAGTGAGTCGAAGAGCGCGCTTTCCTGGAACACCATGCCCACCCGCCGGCGTAGTTCGAAGAGTTCCTGTTCCGGCATCTGCGTGACTTCCTCTCCCAGCACGAAGATGCGCCCGCTATCGGGACGCAGTAGCCCTATGGCCAGCTTGAGCAGAATGCTTTTGCCCGATCCGGCTACGCCGAACAGAGCCTTGGTCTCGCCGTGCGGCAACTGGAACGAAACGCCATCGAGCACTACTTTTTCATCGAACGCAATCGAAACGTTCTCGAACTCGATGGCGTAACCGGAGGGGGCTGCCACCATAGCCGCCGGATTTTCGCTGGGCAGAGTGGGAGGCGCCATGGATCTATTACCTGTAACCAAAAATTGCGAAGATCAATTTGGTGACGAAGAAGTCCACAATCAGAATCAGCACCGAAGCGGCGACCACGGCCTGCGTGGTCGAACGGCCCACACCCTGCGTCCCACCCCGTGTGAACATGCCGTAATAGCAGCCGATGGTGGCGATGATGAACCCAAATAGCGTGGGCTTGATCAAGCCGGTGAAAACGTCGCGGAACACCAGGATCTGCCACACCGAGGTCCAATACTGGTTCGTGTCCACTCCGAACAGCAGGCGCGCGACCGCATATCCTCCGATTAGGCCGAGCAAGTCGGCGATGATGGTCAGGAAAAACAGCATGAAGACGGTCGCCCCAACCCGCGGCGTAATCAGCTTCTTGGTAGGGTCGGTACCCAGCGCACGCATGGCGTCAATCTGTTCGGTCACGATCATCGAACCCAGTTCACTCGCCATGCCGGAAGAGTTCCGCCCGGCCACCATCAGCCCGGTGATGAGCGGTCCCAGTTCGGTGACCATACCGATTGAAACCAGTTGGCCGATCAGCGTGACTGAGCCAAATCGTTGCAACGTGCTGGCTGCGTTCAGCGCCAACAGCGCGCCGACGGACAGTCCGGTCAGAATCACGATCGGCAGAGAGCCGACGCCGATCAGGTCCGCTTGATACAGCATGTCGCCCATGTATACGGGGGGGCGGAAGAAATTCGCCAACGATTGCGCCGACAGCAGGGTGTATTCCTGAACCGCCAGCGCAAAATCCTTGGCGACCTCAATGGGCGAAATCAGTTCGAATTCAAGCGCCATGTCAGGAATCTGCTCAGGGAACTATAGCAGAGAGGGAAATCATCGGGTGATCGGGCAATCGCGCGATCTGAAGCCCAAAGGTTTTCAGATCACCCGATGGCGGGATGACCCGATTCTTCTACTCGCGGTGGTTGTTCTTCTTCTTGATCTCGATGGCCAGCCGCTTGATTTTCTGGTTCAGCGTGGAGAGCGGGACATGGAACCGTTCCGCCGCTTCTGTCTGGTTCCAGCCGCACTTTTCCAGCATGTCGATGATGATCCGCCGTTCGCAGTCTTCCATAATGCTGAACAGCGTCCCCCCCACATTTGCATCCATAGCCGGAACCGAGTTGCCCCGGCCCACGATGTGGTCGGGCAGCAGATCGATGCCAATGTCGCTGTCGGAGGAGAGCACCACCGCGCGCTCGATCGCGTTCTCCAGTTCGCGCACATTTCCAGGCCAGGAGTAGCTCACCAGCGGACGCAGTGCCTCAGTGGTAATGTGGCGCCGGGGCCGCTCATTTTCCTCGGAATATTTCTGCAGAAAGTGTTCCACCAGCAGCGGAATATCTTCGCGGCGCTGCCGCAGCGGCGGTAGATCAAGGCTGATGACGTTCAGGCGGTAGAACAGGTCTTCGCGGAAGCGGCCTTCTTTCACCATTTGGCGGAGATCCACATTAGTGGCGGCGATGATGCGCACGTCCACTTGAATTTCCTGCACGCCGCCCAGGTGCATGAACTTGCGGTCCTGCAACACGCGCAGAATCTTGCTCTGCGTGTCCATGCTCATGGTACCGATTTCGTCGAGGAAAAGCGTGCCCCGGTCGGCAACCTCGAACAGGCCCTTCTTCGAAGCAATCGCGCTGGTAAAGGCGCCCTTGACGTGCCCGAACAGCGTGGATTCGAGCAGGTCGGGCGGGGTCGATCCGGAGTTAACGGGTACGAACGGCCGGTCGCGTCGCGTCGAGTTCAGATGAATTGCCTTGGCGATCAGTTCCTTGCCCGTCCCGCTCTCGCCTTGCAACAGCACTGTCGAGCGGCTGGGCGCCACTTGCGCAACCAGATCGAAAATCTTCAGCATGGGCTCGCTCTTGCCCACGATGTGCTCAAAGTTGTAGCGCTGCTTCAGGGCACGCTTCAGCTGAATGTTTTCTTCTTCCGCCTTCTGCCGGGCGACCGCGGCGCGCACGTCAGCCAGCAACTTCTCGTTGTCCCATGGTTTCTGAATGAAGTTGGTGGCGCCCGACTGCATGGCGCGGACCGCGTTCTCTACCGTGCCGTAGGCGGTGATCATGATGACTGCCTGCTGCGCATTCAGCAGCCGGAGCTCAGCGAGCACGTCCATCCCGTTCTTGTCGGGCAGCGCCAGGTCGAGCAAAACTACGTCAAAAGCGCGCTCTCCAATCTGCGCCAGACCTTCCCGTCCCGTTCCCGCCACTGCGACCGTGTACCCCTCGAGTTGAAGAAGAGCCTCCAGAGACTCCCGGATTTCCGCCTCATCGTCAATGATCAGGATTCTCCCCGCGTTTTGCGGCCCGCTTTGCGGAGCGCTCCGGCGCGAGATGACGGCTACTTCAGATATTGCTAACTCAGACATGGACTGCCTTCCTCGTCGAGATCAGTGGAAAATCCAAGGTGAAGGTGGTGCCTTCGCCCGGGCGGCTCTCCACGCGGATATTGCCTGCGTGTTCCTGGATGATGCCGTAGGTGACAGAAAGCCCAAGACCGGTGCCGCGATTCTGGCCTTCGGCGGGCGACGTCTTGGTCGTGAAAAAAGGATCGTAGATGCGGTGGATGTGTTCCTGCGCAATGCCCGATCCGGTATCGGAAACTCGCACGCTGACGAATTCGCCGTTCAGCGTCGCCACTTTCAGAACTCCGCCCCCGGTCATCGCATCTTTGGCATTCAGGAACAGATTCAGAAACACTTGCTGCAGGCGTCCGGCGTTACCCTGAATCAAAGGCAAGCTTTCGTTCAGCTCGGGTTGTACCTCGATGTGCGCCACCTTAAACTGGTGCTCGAGCAACGCCAGCGTGTCCGCGATCACCTTGTTCAAACTGACTTCCGTCAACTCCGTGCCCGTGATGCGGGAAAAGTTCAGCAGATTGTTGACGATTTCCGAAGCGCGGAACGTCTGCTTGGTGATCTTCTCCAGCAGCCCCGCTTTCTGCGGATCCGACTGCAACTGCTTCGCCAGCATCTGCGTGTAGGAGGAAATTACCGCCAGCGGCGTATTCACTTCGTGCGCCACCCCAGCGGCCAGCAGTCCGATCGAAGAAAGTTTGTCGGCCTGGGTAAGCTGGACTTCCAGTTCGATCCTCTCCGTGATGTCATCCATGATCACCAGCCGGCCGACCACGTTGAACTTGCGCGTGACCAGCGGCGCCATAGCAACATTCACGATCCGCGATTCCCCGGTCGGAGTCGCCAGCCGAAACTTATAAAGATTGTGGATGCCGGGATTCTGCCGAACCCGGTAAAACTCCTCGACGAAGGCAGCCGGGAAAACCTCGTTCAACGAACGCCCCACTACCTGCCAGCGCGGCTGCGCATACATCACTTCCATCTGCGAGTTCCAGCTCTCGATGCGATCCTGCAGGTCCACCGCCATCACGCCGACGTTGATGGATTCAACAATGTTCTCGTTGAAATCTTTGAGGCGCTCGTATTCGCTGACTTTTTGTTCCAGTGAGGCGTATAGCCGCCCGTTCTGGATCGCGATGCCGATGTATCCAGCTAAAGCTTCGAGTAACTCCACATCTTCGCTGGAGAGGAAGTCGCCCTGCATGGTCTTGCCCAGTCCGAGGAAGGCGATCGTCTTTTGCCGCGCATGGCACGGAATGTAGTAGTTCAGATCCAGGCGTCCAATCGCCTCTTGCGCCAGAGCATTCTCCCGCGGCAACTGGTGCGTATTCTCGAAGAAGATATGTCCGGCGGCGTCCTCGATTCGCGGTTTCGCCAGGAACGACAGGTCGAGACCGGTGACCGGAGCGAGCCCGAACGATTTTGCCAGTTCAAAGCGCGACGAGTCGCTGTTGCCGAGGAAGATGGCGATGCGATCTACCAGCAGGGTGCGTGCCAACCGGTCCACCAGCGAGGAAAGCATCTTGTCGAGGTCGGTCTCCGAACTCAACTCGCGTCCGAACTCGATCAGTGTTCGCCGGTAGTCGTAGCCTGTCCGGAAGAAGAACCGGTCCAGTTTCTCCTGAATCCACTTCCGCACCGGATCAAACAGCAGAGCGGTGACCACGATGGCCACCATCAGCCCGTAAGGCCCGGAACTAGGCACGCGCGTGTGCACCAGTTCCGCAATCGAGGCCACGCCCGCAAAGTAGGCTCCTGCGATGGCGGCCGCCGCCAGCGTATACGCCATGCCGCGCTTGAAGATCAGATCCACATCCATCAACCGGTAGCGGAAAATGGCGTATCCGAAAGTCAGCGGCAGCAATCCCAGCGACAGCACCGATACCTTCATGGTGAGGGAAGGCATCACTCCAAACAGATACGGCAGAACATAACAAAGCGTGAATGGAGTTATGGCAAGGATGGTGCCGCGCGTAATCCACTTCAGTTGCTGCCGCAGAATCGGAGTCGTCGCTTGCTGGGAGTTGTTCCGCAGAACCGCCGCAGCCGAGACGAAGAAGATCGTCAGATAGGCCCAGTGCACCCGGTTCAGATTGAAGAGAAGCCCGGCGCTGGCCTTCAGGTACTCGAAAGCCAGGATCTGGATCCCGAGCAATACCGCTCCCGGCAGGTACAGCAGCGGAATCGACCAACGACGCTTGCTGACGAACTCCCGCCGTTCCGGGAAGGTCAATACAAAGTGCAGGAAGAGCGCCGGTTGCAGCAGCCAGGCCACTTCATTGGCCCAGAGGACGCTCCAGTCAAAAGCGTTGAACTTGCCGGTATAGTGCAGCGAGTAGAAAACGAACGACACCAGGCAGAAGATGTAAAAGTGCGTGGACCCAACCGCTGTCCAGCGCCGCAACAGCACATACAGCCCAATGCCCAGATAGATGAGCGCGATCAGGCGCAGCCAGTCGTTCATGGAACGCTCGGCCGGAGCCAGTACCACTTCCACATCCAGCGGAACCGAGCCGCGAATCAACGAATAGGTTGCCTTGGACCACACGCCGGAGTAGTAGATCTGCCGCGTCACCGCCGCCGATGTGTCCACCGCGCGGCCGTTGACACTAACCACCTCGTCACCGTGCCGGATTCCTGCCCGCTCTGCCGGACCGTTCGGTTCCAGTCGATCGGCCACCAGGTGGCCGTTCCGCTCCATCCACCACGCCCCGTCATCGGGAATGGCCGTCTGGTGCTCGATCTTGTAATTGAAACCGGCGAAGACTACCGCTGCTACTGTAAGCAAAGTCAGCAGGATGGCGGTAAACCGGGCCTCAAATTCGCGGTTCATGGTTCGCGACTCATGGACTGGGATGGTCGCAATGGCGGCGCGGCCAGAGATTCGCCGCCCTCCTGGTATCAGCAACTTCACTGCCACCCTCCCATCTCGCCCAGTACCCGTAAGTCACTACCGCAGAGTGAGTTCCACAATTATAGAGAGAATCTGGAATAACGGCTATGAATTATGGAATTCAGCTTCTGCTTTTTGGGATACCATTTAGGGGGTGGGAAGAGGGTCTGGGAGCTGACCAAGCCTGAAGGAACTAGCGGATTCTCTGGTTGGCGTGTTTCTGAAGTGGGGTGACGTGCCCAAACCCTGCTTGGTGTTTGAGGGGCTCGAGAACCTTCCCCGTTTCCCGAACCCCTCACTTACTGGTCCCACCTGACTCGCTTAGCTTCCCCGCTTAGGAGAGGTGGCAAATCCTGCAAGTGAGTGTGATCTTGCGCCTGATTCCCGGAAACGTCCATGGAGGCCGTCTGAAGCCGTCTGAAGTGATCTGAAGAAATTATCCATCGCCTGCTTGACACCGCAAGCCCGGCAGAACAGAATTTCTGACGGTCCATCTATCCCGCAGAGGCGCGGCTTGTCGTGCCTCCGGTATGAGCCAGGGGTTGTCCATTGCCAGATACGCCCGATAAGAAAATCCGCTTCGACGATTTCGAGTTGGATTACAGCCGTTTTCAGCTTCGCCATCTGGGTAGCCCGGTTCGGCTGGAGGGCCTGCCCCTGCAATTACTCATGTTCCTCGTCGAAAAGAGGGGACAACTGGTCACGCGCGAGCAGATCGCCAGTGAATTATGGAGCCAAGACGTATTTGTCGACGTCGAGCAGGGAATCAATACCGCCATTCGAAAGATCCGCCGCGCTCTGGCCGACGATGCCGACGAACCGCAGTACCTCCAAACCGTAGTCGGAAGGGGCTATCGCTTTGTGGCGCCCACCGCTGAAGAAGAAGTTGCCAATGGCCAAGTGCCAGCCGGAGGATTTTCCGTGTCCGCCGAAGAACTGGGGCGCGCTATCATGTCAGCCGCCGGATTAGACCCCGAAAACCCCCGAAGAACTCCAAAGACCCGAGAGTAGAGACGGGGCTTGCCCCTTCTCCGCGTGCGCCGAAATGTACCCAGGCGCCGTGCTAGAAGATCCGGACAACATCACGGGTGCCGCGTGCGGAGACGCGGCAAGCCGCGTCTCTACCATACTGTGGACACGCGGCTAGCTCTGCCTCCGGCGGCGGACAGTATCCCCGCCTCCGTTCGTTCTACAATTGAAGCCATGTCCCGCCTTGATCAAATCGCCGATCTCGAGAAGCGCTTTCTTCTCCCCACCTATAGCCGCTATCCGGTCGCCTTCGAACGCGGAAAGGGTGTTTTCCTCTATGACTTCGAAGGCAGGAAGTATCTCGACTTCGTCGCCGGACTCGGGGTAAATGCTCTAGGCCATGCTCATCCCCGCATCGTGAAGACCATCCGTGAACAGGCGGCCCGGGTCATTCATCTTTCGAATCTTTATTACAACGAATATCAGGGACATCTGGCCGAGCGCCTGTGCCAGCTTTCCGGCTCCGAGTTTTACCGTGTCTTCTTTTCGAACAGTGGCACCGAAGCCATGGAGGGCGCCATCAAACTCGCGCGTCTAGCCGGACACAAGGCAGGCGGCGCTGCCAAGTCACAATTGGTAGCGCTGCAAGGCTCGTATCACGGCCGAACCTTCGGAGCTATGTCCCTGACCGGCCAGGACAAATACCGCAAAGGTTTTGAGCCGCTGCTCGAAGACGTGACCTTCGTGGCGCAGAACAACGTCGAAGCACTGCAAGCTGCCGTCAACGCCAACACCTGCGCCATCGTGCTCGAGCCCATCTTTGGCGAAGGCGGGATTCTGGAGTGCTCCGGAGATTTCCTGCGCGCCTGCCGCACCCTCGCCGACCAGCACCAGGCTGCGCTCATCTTCGACGAGATCCAGTGTGGCCTGGGCCGTACCGGTCAGTTCTTCGCCTTCCAGAGCTTCGGCATAGTTCCCGACATCGTTGCCATCGCCAAGCCCATCGCCGCCGGAGTGCCGCTCGGCGCCTTTCTGTCGAAGGAACCGTTTGCTTCCGCCATATCGCCCGGACAGCATGGCACCACTTTTGGCGGTGGTCCGCTGGCCTGCCGTGTGGGCCTCGAATATCTGGCCATCGTGGAAGAAGAGAAATTGCTCGAAAACGTCGTCAAGGTTGGCGGGTACCTGCATCAGCAATTCCAGGAACTCGTCGCCAAGTACGCCGCAACCCGCGAAGCCCGCGGCCGGGGATTGATTCAAGGCTTGGTGCTGGACATTCCAGCGCGCCCATTGGTAGAGCAAGGTTTGGCCGAGGGCGTGCTCTTCAACGTCACCCAGGATACGGTCCTGCGTTTCCTGCCGCCGTTCCTGCTGGAAGAAAAGCACGTGGACAAAGGCATCAGAGTGCTAAAGATGCTGTTAGGCAAAAAACGAAAACACTCCAGTCGCGAAGCGGCGGAATAGGATAGCGCTGCACCCCCGACGCTGGACAAAAAAGAAGGGGGAGCCAGAGTTCGACTCCCCCATGAGCGATAGAGGCGATATCACTTACTAAGACTCACTCGACGAGGATTTCGTTGCCCGCCGAAACACATTCCGAAGAAAAATCCATCCCCGGAGTTGCCATCGGAGCCGCCATCGGAGAACGCTGGCTCGATCTCCCCGACGGCCGCATGCGCTACCTCAAGGCTGGCTCCGGCCCGGCACTCATTCTGGTTCATGGCCTGATGGGCTATTCCTTTTCCTGGAGATTCACCATCCCCGCGCTCGTGCCCCATGCGACCGTGTATGCCCTGGACAATCTGGGTGCCGGATTCTCGACATCGAAAGAGGGCATGGACTGCAGCGTGCGCGCCACCGCCGAACGCATTCTGCAGTTCGCGAGCGCCCTGGGTATCAAAGATTTCAATCTGCTGGGCACTTCCCATGGCGGCGGTGTCGCCATCATGGTGGCGGCCATCTGTTCGGAAACCAACAGTGCCCGCGTGCAACGCCTGGTGCTGGTCGCGCCCGTCAATCCCTGGTCGACGCGTGGCAAGCGACTCGCACCCTTTCTGGCCAGCCCCTTTGGCTCCATGCTCTTCCACTGCACGATCGAGCGCTGGCGCTCCCTCGACTACCTTTGGCTGCGTCGCATGTTTGGCGACGGATCAAGAATTCCGCCCGATTCGCTCGCAGGCTATCGCCTGCCAGTACTCAAGAACCAGGTATTGCGCCATGCTGCGCGTATTGTCAGCACTTGGACGGCAGACCTCGCGGAACTGGAAAGGGCGCTCCCCAAGATTCGCGACTACCACACCCTGCTCATCTGGGGAACGAAAGATCGCGCCGTTTATTTCCGATCTGCCCAGCCATTGCGCCAGAATTTTCGCGATGCCCGTCTATTGACATTCGAGGGCGTAGGCCACCTTCCCTACGAAGAGGCACCCGAAGAGTTCAACCACGCGCTAGTTGCTTTCCTGACCGGCGAAAAAGGAAACTGATCAGTTCTCAGTTTTTAGAAGGGTTGGGTTTCACCGAGAACTGAGAACTCGCTTTATCAATTCATGCATCACACGATCTCTCACGCGCTCCGCGAATTCGTTCTCACCTACGGTTATTGGGGCGTCGCGCTGGCGCTCCTTTGCGAGAACGCCGGTATCCCTGTACCCGGCGAGACTGCGCTTTTGCTGGCAAGTTTTCTCGCCTATTCCGAACATCAACTACAGCTCGGATGGATCATCGTGGTTGCTACCGCCGCCGCCACCCTGGGCGACAATCTGGGCTATGCCATCGGCCACTATGGCGGACGTCCGCTGCTCGATCGCTATCAGAGCTTCTTTCGGATTCCCTCGACCGCGCTGCAACGCGGCGAGGAAATGTTCGCCCGCTACGGTGCAGCCACCATATTCTTTGCCCGCTTTGTCTTCGGCATGCGCGTCTTCGCCGGACCGCTCGCCGGTGTGCTGCGCATGCGCTGGCGAGCATTTGCGATTTTCAACTTCCTGGGTGCGGCCGTCTGGGTCACCGTCATCGCCAGCGCTGGATATCTTTTCGGCCAACATTGGCGTCGCCTGGCGCGAGTCGTGCAGCGCTTCGATATCGCTATTTTGATCGTCGCCGTAGCCGTGATCTTATTTTTATGGTGGAGATATCGCCACCAGCAGCCGACTGAAAACGGAAAATGATCGACCGCCCGCGTGTACCGAGAATGAGAAAGCGCCTTGGTTTTTTCTGTGCCTCGGTGTCTCTGTGGTGAAGGTTCTGGTTTGTCCACAATACCGGAGCTGACCATGAGGACGTATGATATTCTGCGCTCTTGCGACAAGAAAGAAACTCCACTTTGGCGTCTCTGTAAAACTCGTAATGGAAAGCAGATCGGGATTCCGGAAATCTCCTGATTACCGATACATGCCGCAGAGGCAGACCCAGGAAAGCGAAGATCCTTGGGGAGAGATACCGATCGCGACAGGGTTCCGGAGACTGACTCCAAGCCGGCACCTGCGTCCGAAGAACCCCCCTGGACACCGTAAGCGTACCGGAGCAGTTCCGTCCGATCTTTTCCAGAGCACAGAAGTATGTCGAGCAATATTTCAGCCAACGCGTGGAAGATCCGCGCCACAGTTCCATCCTGATCTCCGGCGAACGCTACATTCTGGTCCGCGCCGCTTCGATGTCGGTCGAATTCTTTGACTTGGTGACCTCGCTTTATCAGGACAAGGGACCGGAAGAGGCGCGGAAAGTCGCCAGCAACCTCCTCTTTGATGTGGCGCACGCCATCGGCAAAGCCGATGCGCGCAGCTTTCATGACAAGATGGGAGTCACCGATCCCATCGAGCGCCTTTCGGTCGGGCCTGTACACTTTTCCTTTTCCGGTTGGGCCTTTGTAAAGATTCTCCCCGAATCCCATCCTTCTCCCGACCAGAATTGCTTTTTGATTTACGACCACCCGTTTTCCTTTGAATCGGATGCATGGAGACAGCACGGCCGGAGAGTGGAGCAACCGGTTTGTGTCATGAACGCCGGGTACTCTTCCGGATGGTGCGAAGAGAGTTTCGGTATCCGGCTGGTGGCGGTCGAGGTGGAATGCCAGGCCATGGGAGATGCGCACTGCCGGTTCGTGATGGCGCCACCGGAGAGAATCGAAGCGCATCTGGAACGCTATTGGCAGTCCAGCCAGACCCAGCCCAAGCAAGCCAGACACGCTGGCGCAGGGGGCTCTGGCACCGTACCGGAGTTCTTTCAACGCAAGCGAATGGAGGAGGAGCTTCGGCGATCTCATCGCGAAATGGAACAACGGGTAGCGGACCGCACTGCGGAAGTGGTACGGGCGTACGAGCAGCTGAAACGCGATGCGCAAGAACGTCAGCGCGCCGAAGAACTAAGAACCGCACTGTATCGCATCGCCGAAGCGGCCGATCGCACCGCCTCCCTGGAAGAGCTCTACCAGCAAGTGCATGAAATCATCGCGAAAGTGATCCTGGCGGAGAGTTTCTACATTGCCCTCTACGATGAGAAACCGGATTCTTTAATCTTTCCCTTTTACTTAGACGAGGTTGACCCGAGACTGACAACTCGCAAATCGGGCAAAGGCCGAACCGAGTTCGTTTTGCGCACCGGCAAGTCGCTGCTTTGCACTGCCGAACTGCACCGTGAAATGCAGCAACGAGGCGAGGTGGAGCTTACCGGCTCGCCCACCGCCGTCTGGCTGGGGGTCCCGCTCCGAATTGAAGGGAAGACGATTGGGGTCATGGCGGTCCAGCACTATACCGACCCTGCCGCCTATGGCGAGAACGAGCAGCAAGTGCTGGAGTACGTCTCCTCGCAGGTTGCTAAAGCAATCGCACGCAAGCGTGCCGAAGAAGAGCTGCAGGAAAGTGAAAAGCGGCTGCGCATTCTGGCGGAGGCGTCGTTTGAGGGGTTGGCGTTCAGCGAAAATGGCATCATCGTCGAAACCAACGATCAAATCGCTCACATGCTGGGTTATGCCCGGGAAGAGATGGTAGGCAGACCCATCTCCGACTTTGTCGCTTTCGAATCGCGAGCGCGAGTGCTGCACGCCGTGCAAACCGACAACACGGAAACCTACGAGCACATGCTTCTGCGCAAGGATGGCTCGGTTTTCCCGGTGGAGACTTGTGCGCGGCTGTTGCAGACAGACGGCCGCAAAATCCGCGTGACCGCGATCCGCGACATCACCGAACGCAAACGGGTGGAACAGGCCCACCAACAGAGCGAAGAAAGGTTCGCCAAGGCGTTCGGTTCCAGTCCCGAAGGCATTTCCATCTCCACCCAGAAAGATGGCCGCCTTCTGGAAGTCAATGACGCCTACGTACGGATGATGGGGTACGAGCGTTCAGAACTCATCGGCAAATCGGTAAAGGATCTAAACCTGTGGGCGCCAGGCGAACGCGAGCACGTAATGGCTAAATTGCAGGAAAGCGGAGCGATCCGCGAACACAACACGACGTATCGTACCAAGCAGGGTCGGGTCAGGGAAGCGCAGATTTCCATCGATCAAATCCGGGTCCAGGAGGAGCCTTGTCTCCTGGTGACGATTCGGGACGTAAGCGAAAGCCGCCTCATGGAGCAGCAACTCCGCGCTGCGCAAAAAATGGAGGCTGTTGGTCGCCTCGCCGGAGGTGTGGCTCACGACTTCAATAACGTCTTGATGATTATCAGCAGTGCCGCCCAGATGATGCAGGGCGCCCCGCACGACGACAGAAATGCGCGATACTTGCCCCAGATACTGTCGGCAACGGAGAAGGCCGCCTCTCTGACCAGGCAATTGCTGGCCTTCAGCCGCCAGCAGGTGCTCCACCCCGACATTCTCGACTTGAATATCGTGGTCAGCGACCTCTGGAACATTTTGCCGCGGCTCTTGGGCGAGGATGTTGAAGCCGTTCTCCATCTGGCTTCCGATCTGGGATGCGTGAGCGCCGATCGCGGGCAGATCGAGCAGGTGATCATGAATCTTGCTGTGAATGCCCGTGACGCCATGCCCGGAGGAGGCAAGTTGATTGTCGAAACCGCCAATGTCGAACTAGACGGGACCACCCTCGGTTCCCTTGGCTTGGAGAACCCTGTCGGCGATTTTGTGGTGCTGGCGGTGACCGACACCGGCGTCGGCATGGATGCTGAGACCCAGGCCAAGATTTTTGAGCCCTTCTTCACCACTAAGGAAGTGGGCAAGGGCACCGGGCTGGGCCTGGCAACTGCGTACGGTATCGTCAAGCAGAGCGCAGGTCACGTAACGGTTCACAGCCAACTGGGCAAAGGGACCACGTTCAAGGTGTATTTGCCGCGCGTGCAGGAAAAAGCGACGCCCCCACCGGTATCTGGCGGCGAACCAGCAGCCGGAGGAACCGAGACGCTGCTCTTGGTTGAGGATGAGCCTGCCCTCCGCGAGCTGGCTTCGGAATTCCTGCGCTCCAAGGGCTACATGGTGCTCGAAGCTGGAAACAGACTGGAAGCATTAAACCTCTGCCGGAGTCACCAGGGTCCTATCCATGTGCTGATCAGCGATGTGGTTTTGCCTGGGGGTGGAGGACCTGACTTGGCAAAGGCTGCGCTGGAGACACGGCCGGATCTCTGCGTGATTTACATGTCTGGTTACACCGATCAGGTCGTAGGCTCCGAACTGATGGGGGGAAGCGCCACCTTTCTCCAGAAGCCATTCAGCCTGGAGGTTCTGGCGCGCCAGCTCCGCTCTCTGCTAGGTGGAAAGACCTAGGCCACTGTCATTCGCTCAGAGTCATTGCTCTTTCTGGAGGCGGGCTTGTCTGGCAAAAGTGTCTTCCGTCACTTTCACTCCCTCCTCCGCCGTCATATGCTGGCATAGCATCACCCGGCACCGGAGAGCCCCGTGATTTCCGAACGCGAAGAACAAAACGCGCCACCCGCGACTGCGACGCGCTTTCCTTATTTGAAACTTTCGCAAGTCTGGGTGCGATTCCTGCTGGCCATCGTGGGCCTGATGTTGGCTTTCGCGGCAGCGCTGTTTTCCACGGTCGAACGCGAGGCGGGCAGCCTGTGGGGAACTCTAATTATGGCATCGCTGGCGCTGTTGCTGGCCACCTTCGTCGGCTTGACTACTGTGCCCTACCTGGCGCGGCGAGTGGTCGTGAGCAGCGTCCGCGAAGCCATGGACTACGACGTCACGCGCCCCGGCCTCATCTACATCCTGATCAGCGTCGTCATCGGAATCGCCGCCATCAACACCGGGAACAATCTGCTTTATGTGATCGTTGCCGCGCTGCTCTCTGCCATTCTGGTCTCTGGCATCGCCTCCGCACTGGTACTCCGCAGTCTCCAACTGGATGTCCACTTGCCGGAACACGTTTTTGCCGGACGCCCGATGCTGGCGCGTCTGCTCTTGCTCAACACCAGTTCGTGGTTGCCATCTTTTTCCGTTCGCGTCGTTCCTGCCAGGCACAAGAACAAAGACCACTGGGGCTGGGAAGCTGTGACCTTCGCATGGCCTCCCAACCGCGCCCCGCAGGACCAGTGGCTCCGCCTGCCCGACCGTCGCCTGCGCCGCGTCCACGAAGAAGCGGAAAAGCCCATTCTGCAAGAATCCGTTTATTTCCCTTTTCTAGCCGCCGGACAGGAACTCCGCGCCGACCTCGAGATGACCTTCCCAGCCCGGGGCCGCTACGTGGAAAAAGATTTTGGACTGGCTACGCGCTTTCCCTTCGCCTTCCTCCTGAAAACCCGCCGCGTTAACCTCGCCCGCGAAGTGATCGTCTATCCCGTCGTTGAGCCCACCGAGCAGTTCCTCGAAGTTCTTCCCATGGTCACCGGGGAGTTCGAAACCTTTGTGCGCGGACGCGGCAACGATCTTTATCTCATCCGGGAGTACATGCCCGACGACTCCGCCCGCCATGTGGACTGGAAAGCGACGGCCCGCACCGGCGCCCTCAAAGTGCGCGAATTCAGCCGTGAAGATGAGCGCAAGCTGCGCGTCGTGTTCGACAATCCCGCTCCCGGAGTCCTGCCGCCCCCGGTGTATGAGCGGGCAGTGCGCCTCGCCGCCTCTCTGGGATGGCACTTCCACCACGAAGATGTCGAAGTCTCCTTCGTCGCGCCGGGATTGGAGCCCACCGAAGACGTCTTCGCTTTCCTGAGGTACCTGGCGCTGGTCGAACCGCAGGAAGCGACCCCCGTGTTCAGCCGTCTGAGGGCCAGTGCAGATTACAACGTCATCGTTACCGCCCGTTCCGCCACCGAGATACCCGCCGCTTTGGCCGCCAGGTCCTATGTCCTCTCGCTGGGCCCGGGTGGAAACACCTAGCACCCTCCCGCCAGACTCGGGCCTCGTATCAGGGCATCGCTTCAGTGATGCCGCAAGGTCTTCGAAACCGGATACCCTTTTAGGGGCTGCCCGTCGAATCTTAGCGTTGACTCTGTTTTGAAGGGGCGCGGCTGCAGCCGCGCCGTCACTGCAACTAATCAACGGCGGCTTCATCCGCTGAGGGCGGCTCGCTACTTGATCTCCTTCATCGCCATCAGCGTGCCGTAGTCGCGGCCGGAGGGCTCCACCGCGCGCGCCACCACTCCTGCAAAAGCTTCGCGAAGTTCGGGAAACTTCGCCATCAGCGCCTTGATCATTGTTGTATTTTCCTGAAACGCGCGCCCAGTATTCGACACATCGGCGCTCTGGTACTTTACGACAACGTCAAGATCGTTACCCACGGACAAAGGAAAGATCTCCGTCCAATGATAGGTCGTGCCGCCCGCGCTCATCTCCACCGTGTTGCCGTTCACCGGTACATCGGCAGGTTGCGTTGCCTGAGTCTCGTCATACAGTTTGTCGGTGGCGAGCGTGCTCATGAAATCCACGGGCGCCGCCAGGGCTATCGCCTCGCGGTAATATAGCCACGCGTTGTGATTCTGTGCTTTGCTCTTGAACTCGCGGGCGCGCTGCGTGAACCATGCGGCATCGTGGCCGGACGCCTGCGACGATTTGGCATAAAAGCCGGCCAGCTTCCATTCGGCGCCCACCTGTTTCAGGACGAGGGTCAGCGTTTTCGGATTCTCGCCGCCAGTCACGTCGAGAATGATTACCCCGTACTTTCCGGGTGGCAGATCGGGCAGGACAAACACCGCGCTATCCCTTGTCTGCCCCGACTTCCCAAACACTCCACAAAGAAATTCGGCGCGTGCGAGCGGTTCCGGTTCATCGGCCGTAAGTAAGAAGGGCGGACGCACCGTTGCGTTGACGCCGCTGAACGCGGCCTGGTTCTCTTTGACCGCAGCTTCGATGCCCGCAAAGCTGGCAGCCACGGAGGCAATCGAATTCTGCTGCAGGGCTGACGCATCGCCCCGCGCCGACATTTCGAAGTAACGCTTCGCCGTAGTTTCGAGAGCGCTCCGTACGGTAGCATCCATGTCTGCCGCACTCTGGCAGGATTGGGCACGCGTCGGCGGAGCGCCAATCGATGCTCCCAGAACAAGCAGCCACAGGAATCGGTGGCAGCGCCGTCGATTCGGAAGCGTGCGTTTCGAAGCCCGACTCAAGGGGAAAGCCTCCGCTGGCATTCTACGCGCTGTGCCGCCCGGCAGCTGTCTGAATGCTTGCAAGGGCGGTGCCAGCGATGGGTAGGAGCATTTATTACGCTCATCAGAACGCAAGAAATCAGCCCTTTGGCGTTCTGCCAGCAGTGGTAAAATTGGCCAGGGCGCAGTGGCTGCCGAACCCTTGGCAGCTCGCGGAAATGGGGGAATTCTAATGCCGCGCACGGGCAGATGGATTGCGTTGGGACTACTGCTGGCGTCTCCGCTCCTGCTTGCGCAAACCCCTGCCCAGCCAGCGCACTCCACCACTTCGCATCGCAAGTCCCATAAAGCCCAGACGCCACTCGTACTCCCGCCTTTGCCGGGTGGTCCGCTCAGTCAGTTGCCCATGGACCAAATTCCGGCAACCCCCGCGAAAGTCAGCTATCAGGGCGGGTTGCTGACCATCTCGGCTCAAAATTCCACTTTAGGTGAAATCCTTCGCGATGTGCGCAAGGTCACCGGTGCTTCCATTGAAATTCCTTCCGGCTCCGGTGCCGGCGAGCGCGTAATCACTCACCTCGGGCCGGCCGCGCCACGGGACGTTCTGGCGGGCTTGCTCAACGGCTCCTCGTTCAATTACATACTGCTCGGTTCGAATTCCGATCCCAACGCGGTTTTGAGCGTTATCCTTACTCCCAGGCCGCCAGTGGCGGGAGAGGCTCAGACTGCCGCAAATCTGCCTCCGAACAATCCGGGGGTAATGCCCCCGAACCGCTTCCCCCAGCCTCAACCGTTTAACCAGCCAAATTTCGTCCCGCAACCCGGGAATGTACAACCCGCAAATGCCGAAGGCGACGATAGCGCCCAAAACGATGAGCAGGATAGCGCCGAAGATAACGCAGACGAGCAAGCCCAGCCCGGACAGCAACCCGAAGCGAATGGCGGAAATGCCCCGGATCAGGGGCAGCAACCCGACCCCAACCAACCCAATGCCGGGCCCAAGACCCCTGAACAGATTCTGGAAATGCTCCGCCGGCAGCAACCCGGAGGCCCGGTCTTTGCTAACCCGCAACCGCCACCCCAACAGCCGCCCCAGCAGTAGCCACGGGTCGAGCAAAGAAATTGCATGTACGATCCGGCAGCCGCGAAGCGGCGGAACAGGATAGCCCGGCACGGCAGTGCGGGGAAGGCGGAAGTGGGACAAAATCGAGTCCCGCAAGGGACGGCACTTGGGTGGCTTAGTCGCCGCTGACGTGGCTTTGATGCGGTACCAGGGATCTCAGGATATTAGACGGTCGTGAGGGGTTAACTACGGCCAGTATGCCGCGAATTGCGCAATACGCGCCGAAAACACCCAGAATTACACTCAAAATTGCGGTGCTGCCGATCAAGAAAGTCACGAAAAGTGCGTTCACGTTACCAACCCTTGCTGGCAGCCACCCTTAGGAATCGCGCGACTGCAAATGTTTTACTCTATCCGCATTTGACCCCTGCTGCTGTTAGCAAATAAGATACGAGAATCAAACTGCGTATTCCCACTCTCCAATATTTCTTGGGCCCCGTCCACGTTACGGGAGTTCATGACGCTCTGTGCTAAATGGCGATTACCACGATTTCCGTACGCGGCGCCCGCCAGCACAACCTCAAGAATATTGACGTCGAGATTCCTCGCAACACCTTGACGGTCATTACCGGTCTGAGCGGCTCGGGCAAATCCTCGCTCGCTTTCGATACCATCTACGCCGAAGGCCAGCGCCGCTACGTGGAAACGCTTTCTGCCTACGCCCGTCAGTTTCTTGACCAGATGGAGCGTCCCGACGTCGATTCCATCGACGGTCTCAGCCCGGCGATTTCCATCGAGCAGAAAACCACGAGCCGCAGTCCGCGCTCCACCGTCGGCACCATCACCGAGATCTACGATTACCTGCGCCTGCTCTACTCGTCGATCGGTGTGCCTCATTGCCCGAATTGCGGCAAGCCCATCACCCGCCAGTCTGCCGAGCAGATCGTGCAACGGGTCATGGCGCTCGCGCCCGACGATCGCGTCATGATCATGGCGCCCATCGTTCGTGGCCGCAAAGGCGAATTCAAGAAGGAAATGGAGAAGCTGATCCAGCACGGCTTCTCCCGCGCCCGTGTCGATGGCGAACTGGTGAACCTCGAGGACGATCTCGCGCTCGACAAGCGCAAGAACCACACGATTGAAGTGGTCGTCGATCGCCTGCTGGTGAAGCCCGGAATCGAACACCGGCTCGAACTCTCAGTCGGCCTAGCCATGAAACTCGGCGGGGGTCTGGTTCTCGTAGCCGTCGTCAATGGAGACGAGACGCTTTACTCCTCGCGTCTCGCCTGCCCCGACTGCGGCATCAATGTTCCGCAACTTGAGCCGCGATCATTCTCGTTCAACAGTTCCTACGGAGCCTGCCCCGAGTGCCACGGTCTCGGAAGCCGCTACGATCTGGATCCCGCCAAGGTGATCGTCGATTGGTCGAAGCCGCTGCTCGATGGCGGCCTGGGCCCTGGTTCGTCATCGCAGAACCTGCTTCGCAGCCTGCAGTTGCTTGTCCTGGCCTACGGCTTCGACTTGACCACACCCTTCGAAAAGTTTCCCGACAAGATTCAGAACCTCCTGCTGAACGGTGAACCGCAACGCGGAGGCAAGACTGGTTTTCTCGGGATTCTCGGCCATCTCAAACAGAATCTCGAAGCGTCGACCTCCGATACCTATCGCGAATATCTGATGGATTTCATGTCGGCCACCGAATGTTCGGTGTGCCACGGCATGCGTCTGCGTCCGGAAAGCTTGGCAGTAAAAGTCAACGGCATGTCCATTGCCGATTTCACCAGCCTCCCGATTGCGCGCGCGCTCGAGGCCGCGCGCAGCATCCAGTTGACCGGCAGGGACCTGACCATCGCCGGACGCATCGCCCACGAAATCACCGAGCGTCTCGAATTTCTGCACAATGTCGGTCTCGGCTACCTGTCCCTCGGCCGCTCCGCCTCCACCCTCTCTGGTGGAGAAGGCCAGCGCATCCGTCTGGCGACGCAAATCGGATCGAAACTGCGCGGCGTTCTCTATGTTTTAGACGAACCATCCATCGGCCTGCACCATCGCGACAACGGCCGTCTCTTAGCCGCACTGGAGAATTTGCGCGACCTCGGCAACACCGTCCTGGTAGTCGAGCACGATGAAGAAACCATCCGCCGCGCTGACTATGTCATCGATCTCGGCCCCGGCGCCGGCCGTCATGGCGGCGAGTTGGTCGCCGCAGGAACGCCCGCCGAGATCATGAGCGCGCCCGCCTCTCTCACCGGAGCCTACATCGCCGGACGCCGGCAAATCGCCATGCTTTCCGAGCGCCGCAGCCCGAATGGCAAAGCCATCGCGGTCCTGGGCGCGCGCCAGAACAATCTCAAGAATCTCGACGTAGTGTTTCCGCTAGGCGTGATGACGGTTGTCACCGGTGTTTCCGGCTCCGGTAAATCAACGCTGGTCAACGACATCCTCTACCGTGCCCTCGCTAAACAGCTCTATCGTTCCCGCGAGGAACCCGGTACGCACAAAGCCATCACCGGAGCCGAACTGATCGACAAGGTCATTCGCATCGACCAGTCACCCATCGGCCGTACTCCGCGCTCCAATCCCGCGACCTACACCGGCATCTTCGCGGCAGTTCGCGATCTCTATGCCATGCTCCCCGAATCCCGCGAGCGCGGATACAAGCCCGGACGCTTTTCCTTCAACGTCTCCGGCGGACGCTGCGAAGCCTGTCAGGGCGAAGGCCAGCGCCGCATTGAAATGAATTTCCTGCCCGACGTTTATGTGCAATGCGAAGTCTGCGGCGGACGCCGTTACAATTACGAAACCTTGTCCGTCCACTACAACGGCTATTCCATCGCCGACTTGCTGGAAATGCCGGTGTCGGACGTGCTCCAGATTCTCGAGAACATTCCGCAGGTGAAGCAAAAGCTGCAAACGCTGGTCGACGTCGGCCTGGGATATATTCACCTCGGTCAATCTGCCGTAACTCTCTCCGGAGGCGAAGCCCAGCGCATCAAACTAGCCCGTGAACTCAGCAAGCGCCAGACCGGAAAGACTCTTTATCTGCTGGATGAGCCAACCACTGGATTGCATTTCGACGATGTGCGCAAGTTGCTCGACGTTCTGCACCGCCTCACTGATTTAGGAAATACGGTCATCATCATTGAACACAACTTGGATGTGATCCGGAACGCGGACTGGATCGTTGATCTCGGCCCCGAAGGCGGAGAAGAGGGTGGCCGCATCGTGGCCCAGGGCACGCCCGAACAAGTAGCGCGTGTGAAAAAGTCCTACACCGGCCAGGCACTGACCGCCTACTTCAATGGCTCTTCAAGAGGCGTGTTCGCGCCCACCGGCACAGAGGAACTGGCGTGAACCCTCCTTCTGACGATTTCCCCGAGAGTCCGAAGCCGGCGGATGAGATACCCCTGTGGGGACGGGCGCCCTCGCCCGTCCAAGCCGAGCAAAGTTCGGCCAACACCGGTGGCCATGACGGAGCTGGATTCCAAGTCGTACCTGCGCCGCCCGATCCCGCCTGGGATGGCTGGGATATCCTCCGCCTCACCTTCATCACTATCGTGGCGCTCTTCGTCGGTGTCTTTACCGTTCTGCTCATCGCGCGCGGCTCGGTCTACCCGCACCGCAATCTCGGCGAAATCGTCCGCGTTCCCTTAGTCATCGTCGCCGGACAATCCCTGGCGTATCTTCTGATCCTCGCCTACATGTATGTTCTGGTCACGCGCGAACGCCGCCGTCCCGATTTTCTCGCCGCCATCCACTGGAACTGGCCCTCCAACATTGCTGTTTATGTTTTGGCCGGCTTTGCGCTATCGCTGTCCCTGCAACTCCTGGCTCATCTGTTGCCGATTCCGAAAGAGCTGCCAATCGACAGCTTTTTCAAAACCCCCGCCGAAGCCTGGGCTCTCGCCATTCTCAGCGTTACCCTGGCGCCTCTGATGGAAGAGCTATTTTTCCGTGCCTTCTTGTATCCAGTGTTGGCGCGCCGTCTGGGGTTACCGGTCGCCGTCTTCGTAACCGCGCTCAGTTTTGCCCTCCTGCATGGCGCGCAACTGATGTTCGCCTGGGGCCCGGTGCTGGTGATTTTTCTGGTGGGCATGGTCCTGACGATGGTGCGAGCCAGAACCAATTCCGTAGCCGCCGGTGTCCTAATCCACATGGCCTACAACGGCACCATAGCCGTAGCCATGTTCGTAGCCACCAGCGGCTTTCGCCATCTGGAAAAACTAAACCAATAGAGCTCTCAGTTCCCAGTTCTCAGTTCTCAGTGTTCGGCACCCATGTCTTTTCTGAGAACTGAGAACCGGGAACTGCTTTTCTGCTATCGTAGAAATTCATGTCAACTGCACGTCAAGAATTGTTGAAACTGCTGGCGCAGAAATCCTTTCGCCTGGGCGAATTTAAGTTGTCCTCTGGCGGCACCAGCGACTATTACATCGACTGCCGCACCACCACGCTCGATGCCCGGGGCGCGCAACTGGTAGGCGAAGTCTTCTTGGATGAAATGCGTGGCCAAGGCTGGCACGCCGATGCTATCGGCGGACTGACCATGGGCGCCGACCCCATCGTCGTAGCCGTAGCCGTCACCAGCGGAACCCTGCACGGCTTCCTGGTCCGTAAAGCCGAGAAGCAGCACGGCACCGGCCAGCGCATCGAAGGCTTCCGCGAAAAGGGTGCACGCGTGGTGATCGTGGACGATGTCTGCACCACCGGATCCTCCACCGTGCAAGCCATCGAAGCCGCCCGAGAGTTTGGCTTCAAAGTAGCAGGCGTGATTTGCCTGGTCGAGCGCGAAGATGCCAAGGGCCGTCCCAACGTGGAAAAAGCCGCCGCGCCCGCAAACTTCATTTCAATCTTTACCGCAACCGACGTCAGAAAGCAGCATCTGGAGGCCAATGAATAGTGAATAGTGGTTAGTGAATTACCATCCGCTAACCAATATCCACTGACCACAAACTATGATCCACACCCTGGAATGGACCCGCCGCGGCGTAGTCTTCATCGATCAGACGAAGCTGCCCACCGAAGAAGTCTACGTAACCTGCACCACGCATCAGCAGGTCGCCGACGTAATCCGCAACATGGTAGTTCGCGGAGCTCCCGCCATCGGCGTAGCCGCCGCCATGGGCATCGCGCTGGGTGTAAAGAATTCCAAAGCCGAGAACGGCGCCGACCTCAAAAAAGATTTCGACGAGATCTGCGAGACCATTCGCCAAACGCGCCCCACCGCCGTCAACCTGTTCTGGGCGATCCGCCGCATGCAGGAGAAATTTGAAACCCTCCGCATCCGCCCCATCGAGCGCATCAAGCAGGAACTTATCGAAGAATCCCAGCGCATGCACGCCGAAGACATCGCGGCCAACCAGGCCATGGGACGCCACGGCGCCACGCTAATGCCCGCAAGCGGGGGCGTGCTGACCCACTGCAACGCCGGAGCCCTGGCGACCGCCGGCTATGGCACCGCGCTAGGCGTAATCCGCGCAGCCGTGGAAGCAGGTAAGAAGATTCACGTCTATGCCGACGAGACGCGTCCCTTTCTGCAAGGCTCCCGCCTGACCGCCTGGGAGTTGATGAAAGACGGCATCCCCACCACCGTCATCTCCGACAATATGGCCGGAGTCATGATGCAGCAAGGCAAAATTGGAGCCATCGTAGTGGGCGCCGACCGCATAGCCGCCAACGGAGACGTGGCCAACAAAATCGGCACCTACACCGTAGCCGTCCTGGCCAAAGAGCACGGCATCCCCTTCTACGTCGCCGCGCCCATTTCGACGGTTGATCTAGCCACCCCCGACGGCAGCAAAATCCCCATCGAGCAGCGCAACCCAAGAGAAGTAACGCACATCGCCGGCAAGCAAATGGTTCCCGATGGAGTCCAGATCGAGAACCCGGCCTTCGATGTGACACCGGCAAGATACGTCGCCGCCATCATCACCGAACGAGGCATAGCCCGCGCCCCGTATGAGCAGTCGTTAGCTCAGCTAGCAAACCAACGGTAGAGACGCGGCCTGCCGCGTCTCCGTTGGCGCAACCAAATCGCCGGATGTTTATCCAATCTACTTAATGCCGCCAATCGCCCAATCGCAGGTTGTTTGCCAGAGCGGCGGCAAGGCCATCCGCCTCGACGCATACCTACCTAAGACACAAGACGGCCCCGTCCCCGCCATAGTCGCGCTCCACGGCGCCGGAGGCAACGTCTCCGGCATGGAGCGCTACGCCAGCGCGCTGGCGGCCCAGAGCTTCGCCGTGTACGTGCTCCACTACTTCGATCGCACCGGCACCGTATCCGCCGACAAACCGGCAATCATGCGCAATTTTCCGCTGTGGATGAAAACCCTCTGGGACGCGATCAGCTTCGTCGAAACCCAGCTGCCAGTCGATCGCGATCGCATCGCTCTCCTGGGCTTTTCGCTAGGAGCCTACCTCTCGCTCGCCAACTCCGCCATCGACCCTCGTGTGAAAGCCGTAGTCGAATTCTTCGGGGGCATGCCCAGAGAAATGCACCTCTTCATGAGACGCCTATGCCCCGTGCTCATCTTGCACGGCGAGGCCGACCAGACCATCCCCGTCGAGGAAGCTTACCAATTGCAAAAGTTGATGGAGAAAAAGGGAATCCCCTACGAAATCAAAATCTATCCCGGAGCTGGCCATGGTTTTGAGGACGGAGAAACCTGGCGCGACGCCGGTCTCAGGAGTCTGGAATTTCTAAAGAAATACCTGGCCGCACCGTGCGACCCAACCAAGGGGTAGCGGCACAAACTCAGATTCGCGACAGCCGAAACGGAGCGCTAAGCAAGCGCGACGGCAGCATCACCACCGCCCAGACCAAAGCAAGCACTCCATGGACCGCAATGCCCACCAGCCGGAAGGGCAACAACAGCAGCCACACGAACGGATAAAGGATCAATGCCAGCAGAGCCAAGGGCCAGCACACCACAAACAGAATGCACCAGAGCAGGAAGGCAGCCATGAGGACACCTCCTCCTGAATATGATACGCAACCCGAAGGGAAAAAGTTCGACCTGGCCAAGCAGAACTGAGAACTAAGACCTAAGACCTAAGACCTAAGAACTAAGAACTAAGACCTAAGACCTAAGACCTGCTTCCCTACATCGTCTTCAGTTCAGCGCTAACCCGCAGCTTAGCCTCGGTCGCTCGCTGGACGTCCTCGACCGTCAGCCCGGGAGCAATCTCCTCCAGCAGCAATCCTTCCGGAGTCACTCGAATGTAGGCCATCTCGGTAACGATCGTGTCCACCACCTTCACGCCCGTCAGCGGCAGCGTACATTTTTTCAGGATTTTTGGCTGCCCATCTTTGGTCGCGTGCTCCATGGCGATGATTACCCGCCGCGCCCCTGCCACCAGGTCCATGGCCCCGCCCATGCCTTTGACCATTTTGCCCGGAATCATCCAGTTCGCCAGGCTGCCGCCTTCATCCACTTCCATCGCGCCCAGCACGCTCAGGTCAACGTGCCCGCCGCGAATCATGGCGAAAGAATCGGCGCTGGAGAAATACGCGGTGCCCGCCAGTTCGCTGACCGTTTCTTTTCCCGCGTTGATCAAGTCCGCGTCTTCCGTGCCTTCAACCGGAAACGGCCCGATGCCCAGCATCCCATTCTCGGATTGCAGAATCACGTCCATCCCCGGCGGAACGAAATTCGCAATCAGCGTAGGCAGCCCGATGCCCAGGTTGACGTAGAATCCGTCGCGCAATTCGCGGGCAATGCGCTTCACAATGCGTTCGCGTTTGTCGAGGTCTTTAGAAGGTTTCGCTTCTGTCGGCATTGTCTAGGTCTCAGGTCTCAGGAAAATCCCATTCGCGCGACTACAACCACTAACCACTGCTTTGCGTACTGTCCGCCGCTCGATCTCTCTTCTCAAACAGCTCCCCCCGGAAGATTCGTTTCACGTACACGCTCGGCGTATGAACCATATCGGGATCAAGTTCACCCGGTTCCACCAGGTGTTCGACCTCGGCAATGGTGATCTTGGCCGCGGTTGCCATCATCGGATTGAAATTGCGCGCCGTCTTGCGATAGACGAGGTTGCCCCACTTGTCGCCCTTCCAGGCCTTGACGAAGGCGAAATCGGCCTTCAGCGCGCGCTCCATGACATAAGTGCGGCCGTCGAACTCGCGCGCTTCTTTACCCTCGGCGACCACCGTTCCGACGCCGGTAGGAGTGAAGAATGCCGGAATTCCGGCTCCCCCGGCACGAATTCGCTCAGAGAACGTTCCCTGCGGAACCAGGTCAAGGTGTACCGTGCCGTTCAGTACCATCTGTTCGAGCAGCTTATTTTCGCCAACATAGGTTCCGATGTGATGACGGATCTGCCCATTGGCTAGAAGCAGCCCCATGCCCAAACCATCGACGCCCACGTTGTTGCTGATGGTGGTGAGGTTCTTAACCCCCTTGCGGGCGAGAGCGCGGATCAGGTTCTCCGGCATCCCGCACAAACCAAATCCGCCCACCATAATCGTGGCGCCGTCGAACACATCCTGGATTGCCTCGTCAGCGCTAGCGACAACTTTGTGCATAGCAGGAGAATTCTATAAGAATTTCACCACAGAGGCACGGAGAGCAAGATTCAAATCAAAAGTGAGAAGTCAAATTGAAGAAGTACGAACCGGTCCAACGCGGGAGAGATCCACGGAAATCCTGGAATTACTTCTTCAATTTCACTTCTGACTTTTGACTTTCTCGTGCGTGGTGAATTCTTCTTCAACTGATGAGCCCGCTCGAATTCCACCGCCAGTTCTCTCGAATCCAGATTCTCCCGGATGTGCGCCAGCCGCTGTTCCAGCTTCTGTAAAGCGTCGCTAAGATTCTTGCGATTAGTAATAGCAATGTCGCGCCACATCGAATAGGGACTCCCGGAGATGCGGGTCATCTCGCGCAGGGCTCGTCCTCCGATGTCGAGCACGGGCGCGTCCGAGCCGAATTCGTCAACCAGCGCGGCCGCCAGCGCGGTGGAAATCATCTGCGGCAGATGGCTGATCCAGGCGCAGAAGCGATCATGATCGGCGGCCTCGACGACCGCTATCTTTCCGCCCATCCTCTCTGCGCATTGCATGAACTTTCCGCAAAGTCCGGCGTAAACGTTCTGCCCGGGAAGCGGTGTAAACAGCCAGGCCGCGCCTTCGAAAAGATCGGCATCGGCAAACTCCACCCCGGCGTTTTCCTTGCCCGCCATGGGATGCCCGGCCAGAAATCTGTGCCCCGCGTTTCGCCCAAACGATTTTGCAGCGCGCTGCACAATTTCCGCCTTGGTGCTGCCGACATCGGTTACCAGCGTCTTGGGAGGCAGCGCTGGACCCAGCCGGTCGATCAGATCGAGGATCGGAATCACCGGTGTAGCCAGCACCACCAGATCGCTGCCGCGCACCGCGTCCGCGGGATGGGTACTCCCGCCTTCGATGGCGCCGCACTCCTGGGCCCGCTCCAGCACCGGGGCTCGATCGCACCCCAGGATGCGTCCGGCAAGCCGGCGTTTCTTCAGCGCCAGGCCCAGCGACCCTCCGATCAAGCCCGGTTCCGATGATGGTGACTTGCTTGAATGCCATAAATTGATTTTGTCATCCCGAGCGGAGCGAGGGATCTGCAGTTTGCCGCAAGCTGAACGGATGCCTACGCGATCTCGCGTCCCACCGCCGGCGCAATCATGCGCAACTGCTCCATCAACTCAGCAAACTGTTCCGGGTAAAGCGACTGCGCGCCATCGGAGAGCGCTTTATCCGGCTGGTGATGAACTTCGATGAGCATGGCATCAGCGCCCGCCGCCACCGAAGCCAGCGCCATCGGAGCCACTTTGTCGCGGCGCCCGGTGCCATGCGATGGATCGGCAGTGATGGGCAAATGCGAAATTTTATGAATGATCGGAATCGCGGAGATGTCCATGGTGTTGCGCGTGTAAGTTTCGAAGGTGCGGATGCCGCGTTCGCACAGAATGATGTCGTAGTTGCCCCCAGCCAGCAGATACTCCGCGGAGCACAGAAGTTCCTCGATCGTGGCTGCGATCCCGCGCTTGAGCAGCACCGGCTTGCGGACCTTCCCCAGTTCGCGCAGCAGATTGAAATTCTGCATGTTACGCGCGCCCACCTGGAGGATGTCGACATAAGGCAGCATCGGCTCGATCTGCGAGATCTCCATGACTTCGCTGATCACCAGCAGTTTGAAGCGATCGCCCGCCTCGCGCAGCAGTTTCAACCCGTCAACGCCGAGTCCCTGAAATGAATAAGGAGAAGATCGCGGCTTGAACGCGCCACCTCGAAGAACGCGCGCTCCCGCTTTGGCGACCAGTTCAGCGATGGTAAGAATCTGTTCGCGGGATTCGACCGAACAGGGCCCAGCCATAACCACGATCTTCTTGCCGCCGATTTCAATTCCGTTCGCAAATTTGACGACCGTGCCCCCGGGACGGAAGTTGCGTCCGGCCAGCTTATAGGGCGAAGTGATGCGGAGGACCTCCTGTACTCCCGGCATCATCTCGACTTCGCGAGTGTCGAAATCATGCGGCACTCCGACACCGCCGAGCACGGTCTGCCGCGCTCCGGTGGAACGATGGACTTCAAACCCGAATTGAACCAGTTGATCGATTACCTGCTGGATCTGATCTTCACTGGCCGTTTCTTGCATTGCGACGATCATGAGTGCGCTCGTTTTGCCCCGCCGGAGCAAGTTCGAAACTGCACGGCGGCGTGGCTGAAAGTTCTAATCCTCATATTGCGAATCAATTTCTGTGTCGTGGCCGGCCGGTCCGTCATCGGGAACGATTTCGTGCTTCTGAATGCTGCGCATTACGTCAATGATCCGTTCGTAAATCTGCGACAGATCGCGTTCCCCTAAGGGGCCGGTGCTGCTGCGGTGCACATTGGCAATCACGTCGCGCTCGCGGTCGGGTTCGTAAATGGGCATTCCGGTGTTGCGTTTCAACCGTCCAATCTCCACCACCGCGGCCGCCCGCTCGTTAAGCAGCGCCGCCAGTTTGCGGTCCAACTCGTCGACTTTCTTGCGCCAGTCGGAAATGTCCATAGAAGCTTTCAGCTATCAGCTCTCAGCTGTCAGTTCAAACCCGCATGTGATGCCTTGCCACCGAATGTCCTCCGAGGACGTCATCGCTTTCGGGCTGAGAGCTGAGAGCTGACGGCTGAGAGCTGCCTTACGAATTCTGCCACAGTCGCTGCTTCCCGTCCGGGATTTTGTTCGATGGCATGGACGATGGCGCTGCCCACGACCGCGCCCTCAGCGAATTTGCCGACGGCCGCGAATTGCGCCGGAGTCGAAATTCCAAAACCGACGGCAATAGGAAGCTTGGAGAAACGCCGGATACGCTTGACCAGAGTCTTGGCGTCTCCCGTCATCTGCTGGCGCGCGCCGGTGACGCCCGTGCGCGAGATGGCGTAAATAAATCCGGTCGAAACCTGCGGCAATCAACTTCAGACGCTGGTCGGTCGAGGTAGGAGCAGCCAGAAAAATAGTTGCCAGGTCATTCTTGCGAGCCTCGCGCAAATACTCGCCAGATTCCTCGACCGGCAGATCGGTGATCAGCGTTCCGTCGATCCCCGCCAGCCGCGCCACTTGGCAGAACTTCGCGAGTCCCATGCGCAGGATGGGATTCAGGTAGGAGAAGATCACAAGTCCGACCGACTGCGAGCGTTCACGGATTTCAGCGGCGAGCGTGAGCACGTGTTGCAGCGACGTTCCGTGTTTAAGCGCCCGCTCGCTGGCGCGCTGGATGACCGGGCCATCGGCGAGCGGATCGCTGAAGGGGACGCCGAGCTCGATCACACTCGCGCCTGCGTCGATGGCTGCAAGGATGACTTCGCGCGTGGTGGCAAGGTCGGGATCTCCGCAGGTTACGTAGGCGATGAGTGCCGGCTTATTTTCGAAATGAAAGGGCATGTTTGAATGTGGGCTTGGAATCAATCCAGCTTCAGGTTCTCCCGCAGAATCCCGACATCCTTATCGCCGCGACCCGAAATGTTAACAATCACGACCTCCGACTTCTTCATCTTCGGAGCGCGCTTGATGACCTCAGCCACAGCGTGCGCAGATTCGAGCGCGGGAATAATGCCTTCGGTTCGAGCCAGCAGCGCGGTCGCCTCCAGCGCTTCGGCGTCGCTCGCGGGAACGTATTCGGCGCGGCCCGTATCTTTCAGCATGGCGTGCTCAGGCCCAATCGACGGATAGTCCAGCCCCGCGGAGACCGAATGCGTAGGTCGCGATCTGCCCGACGCATCCTGCAGCACGTAAGAATAAGTTCCCTGCAGAACGCCCGGCGAGCCTCCGCGGAAACGGGCCGCGTGCTCGCCCAGCGCCTCGCCACGACCGCCGGCTTCGACTCCGATGAGTTCGACTTTCTTGTCTTTGATGAAGTCGTAGAAAATGCCGATGGAGTTCGATCCTCCGCCCACGCAGGCGATGATGGCCGTTGGGAAGCTTGCCTTCGGCTTTGCGAATCTGCGCGCGGGCTTCGCGTCCAATGACGCGATGGAAGTCGCGCACCATGGTCGGATAAGGATGCGCTCCCAGCACGCTGCCGAGCAGGTAATGCGTGGTGCGCACGTTGGTGACCCAGTCGCGCATGGCTTCGTTGATGGCGTCTTTGAGGGTGCGCGATCCGGAATCGACGCCGCGAACTTCGGCGCCCAGCAAGCGCATGCGGAAGACGTTGAGCTCCTGGCGGCGCATATCCTCGGTGCCCATGTACACGACGCATTCGAAGCCGAGCAGAGCGCAAACCGTAGCCGTGGCGACGCCGTGCTGGCCGGCGCCGGTTTCCGCGATCACGCGATGCTTGCCCATGCGCTCGACGAGCAAGCCTTGTCCAAGGCAGTTGTTGATTTTGTGCGCGCCGGTGTGGAGCAGGTCCTCGCGCTTCAGATAGATTTTCGCGCCGCCAAGTTTTGCGGTCAGCCGGCTGGCAAAGAACAGCGGCGTAGGGCGTCCTGCGTATGTCTTCAGCAGCAGGTCGAGGCGTTGCTGGAATTTGCGATCACGCTTGGCTTTTTCGTATTCGCGCTCCAGTTCCTCGAGCGCCGCCATCAGCGTTTCCGGAACATAGCGCCCGCCATAAACGCCGAAACGTCCAGCAGCAGCGGCTTTTGGCGGACGCTTCCCGGCCGATATTGTTGGTTGTGGTCGCGGTCGCCATCGTCAGTTCGTCTCTTCCATCGCCCGCACGGCGTGAATAAAGGCGCGGACTTTTCGGAGATCTTTCTTGCCGGGTTCGCGCTCGACGCCGGAAGAAACGTCTACCCCCCAGGGATGCAGCAGGTGGATCGCCTCCTGCACATTGCCCGGACGAAGCCCGCCGGCGACGATCAGCTTGCTGATGCTGTTGATAATCCCTGCCCAGGGCTGGACGCGTTCCCAGTCGAAAGCTTCTCCCGTGCCGCCGCGCCTTTCGTCGTTCGAGGAATCGAGCAGAACGCCCGAGATCACGCCATGGCGGAAACCATGGGTTTCCAGAAAAAGGTCGCCATTCTTGGCGACATGGATCTTGTGGACGCGTTTGCCCTTGTACGCCTCGTCCGGCTCTACCAGCCCAACCGCGACCGGATCCCATCCCACAGATTCTCCCGCAGGCAACGTCGAAAACCTTCGCGGCCCAGGTGCGGAAAATCGTGGGGCGGCCGGATCCATTCCCAAGCTTCTTGAACAGAGCGCGGCTGAATTCCACACTCTCGTCCCCGTGCAGTTGCACCGCCGTAAGCCCTGTCTGCTTGACGGTGTCCCGCACCCGGTCCACGGTTTCGTTGACGAAGACTCCGACTTTCTCGATTCCCTGCGGCACCTTGGCGATGATCGAGCGCGCCGTTTCCAAAGAGACTGCGCGTGGGCTCTTGGGATAAAAGACGAAGCCCAGAGCATTAGCGCCCGCATCGCAGGCGGCAAGCGCGTCGTCGAGGTTCGTGGTCCCGCAAATCTTGATCCAAGTCATAAGAACAGCTATCAGCTGTCAGTCTTCAGTAAAATCAACTAGCCATTAACCACTATTTTCGCCTCTTCCATCAATTTCGTTAGCGCCGCACTCGGATGCTCCGCCTTCATCAACCATTCGCCGATCAGGAACGCTTCGTACCCGGCCGATCGCAAACGAGCCAAGTCTGCGCCCGACCGAATCCCGCTCTCGGCGACCCGGACGCACCCGGCCGGAATCTTTTCCACCAGCCGGAATGCGGTTTCGAGATCGACTTCGAAAGTGCGCAGATTACGACTGTTGATGCCAATCAGATCGCAGCCGGCATCGAGCGCCCGTTGCAATTCATCTTCGTCATGCGCTTCGCACAAAACGTCGAGCCCCTGCGCTCGCGCGGCCGCAGCCAGCGCTACCAGTTCTTTCTGTTTAAGAGCGGCGACAATCAGCAGGATGGCGTCGGCGCGGTTTGCTCTGGCTTCCACGATCTGGAATTCATCGACGATGAAATCTTTGCGCAAGCAGGGAAGAGAACTGCTCGCGGAGGCCTCACGCAGATAATCCAGCGAGCCTTGGAAGAATTGCTCGTCGGTCAACACCGACAGCGCGGCGGCGCCTGCCTGCTCGAGTTCCCGAGCCAGGTCGGAGGGTCTGAAATCGGCGCGGATCAGGCCTTTTGAGGGCGAGGCCTTTTTCAGTTCGGCAATAACGGCGACCGCGGTTCCGTCCTGCGCCACCCGGCGCAGTCGATTCCGAAATCCGCGCGGAGTGTGCCCCGCGGCCGCGCGCTCCAGTGCCTTCAAGCCGGAGTTTTGCCCGTTCCCAGCCATGCGCCGAGAGAGGCGCTGGCGGGTGGCGGCTACAATCGAGTCCAGGGAGGCTGGCATGGCAGACGCCCAATTATACGGAACCGGCACGATTCCGGTTGACTCGACCCGCAGCCTGCCTTCCTCAACCCCCGGCAGCCTGCGCAAAAACTCGGATCTTGACTTTGTTTTGAAGGGGCGCGGCTGCAGTCGCCCTGTCGGGTGTTGCTGTGCAATGTGCCGTTGACCCGCCTTCCGGCAAGATGCTATAAACGAATGCTTCGTGCTGTGGCGTGTAGACTGAGACTGGGTTGCATCCAAACGGCACAAGTTATTCCGACGCGGCCAAATCGGCACTCCTTTTCATTTAGATATGTCTGGCGGTGGAAGCGCGTTTCGGGACCTGCGGCGTCGGCCGTACCTGTGGCGGATCGAATCCTCCATCGGCGCTTAACCTGCCGCAGAAAAATCACACGTTGTGACCCCTGAATAGGATGGTTAGGAGGATTGTGATGCGCATTTGGAACGCCAATTTTGTGTCTGTGGGGCGCCGCTGTGCGAATGCTTTCGCAGCGCTTGCCACTCTGCTGCTTCTGACTGCCGGTTGCGCGTTGGCGCAACCCGCCGCCCAGACTGGCGAAGCGGGCGGCGAGGCGGCGCTCAAGTTGCCTGACCTGTCTTCAGTTAGCTTTCTGAACAACTCCATAGACGGCCACAAGCTCCTGCTGGTTGGCCTTTTGTTCTGCGTCTTCGGACTCGGCTTCGGCCTAGCCATCTACATGCGGCTGAAGAACCTGCCCGTTCACCGGGCGATGCGCGAAATTTCCGAGCTGATTTACGAAACCTGCAAGACCTACCTCCTCACCCAGGGAAAGTTCCTGATGCTGTTGTGGGCCTTCATTGCCGCCGTCATCGTGCTCTACTTTGGCGTGCTGCAGCATTTCGAGACTCAGCGCGTCCTGATCATCCTGGCGTTCAGCCTGGTCGGGATCGGGGGCAGCTACGGTGTGGCGTGGTTCGGAATCCGCGTCAACACCTTCGCCAATTCGCGGACCGCCTTCGCTTCTCTCCCCGGCAAACCGTACCCCGTGTATCAGATCCCGCTGGAAGCCGGAATGTCGATTGGCATGATGCTGATCTCGGTCGAACTGCTCATCATGCTCTTCATCCTGCTGTTTGTGCCGGGCGACTATGCCGGCCCCTGCTTCATCGGATTCGCCATCGGCGAGTCGCTGGGCGCGGCTGCGTTGCGTATCGCGGGCGGCATCTTCACCAAGATTGCCGATATCGGCTCCGATCTGATGAAGATCGTCTTCAAGATTAAAGAAGACGATGCCCGCAACCCCGGGGTCATCGCCGACTGCACCGGCGACAACGCTGGCGACTCGGTCGGCCCGTCGGCTGACGGTTTCGAGACCTACGGCGTCACCGGCGTCGCTCTGATCACCTTCATTTTGCTGGGCGTGAAGAGCCCGACGGTTCAGGTCCAGTTGCTGGTCTGGATCTTCGTCATGCGCATCATGATGCTCGTCTCCAGCGCACTGGCATATTTCGTCAATGGCGCCATCGCGAAAGCGAAGTACGGCCATGCCGATCACATGGACTTCGAGCATCCCCTGACTTCGCTGGTCTGGCTCACCTCGGTTGTTTCCATCATTGCTACCTACTTTATTTCCTATCTCATCATCCCCAACCTCGGCGGTGACATCACGCAGTGGTGGAAGCTGGCTTCGATCATCTCCTGCGGGACGCTGGCGGGAGCGCTGATTCCGGAACTGGTCAAAGTCTTTACCTCGGTGAACTCGCGCCACGTGAACGAAGTGGTGACCTCGGCCAAAGAAGGTGGCGCATCGCTCGGCATCCTTTCCGGCTTTGTTGCCGGGAACTTCTCCGGATACTACTTGGGCCTATCGATGATGGGCCTGATGGCCGTCGCATACTACGTGAGCACGATGGGCTTGGAACTGGCGGCAGGGATGCTCGCTCCGGCAGTCTTCGCTTTCGGACTGGTTGCCTTCGGCTTCCTCGGCATGGGCCCAGTGACCATCGCGGTCGATTCCTACGGTCCGGTCACCGACAACGCGCAGTCCGTCTATGAACTCTCGATGATTGAACAGATCCCCAACGTCAAGGCAGAGATCAAGAAGGATTTCAACGTCGACGTGAATTTCGACCGCTCCAAGGACCTGCTGGAAGAAAACGACGGCGCTGGCAACACCTTCAAAGCAACGGCCAAACCGGTGCTGATCGGAACGGCGGTCGTGGGAGCAACCACCATGATCTTTTCCATCATCATGGCCCTCACCCACGGACTGACCGTGAATAAGGAGAATCTGTCGTTACTGCACGCTCCCTTCTTCTTGGGTCTGATCACCGGTGGCGCCATGATCTACTGGTTCACGGGAGCCTCCACCCAGGCCGTGACCACCGGCGCTTACCGCGCCGTTGAGTTCATCAAAGCCAACATCAAACTCGAGAGCGCCGAGAAGGCATCGGTTGCCGATAGTAAGAAGGTGGTTGAAATCTGCACCAAGTACGCGCAGAAGGGCATGTTCAACATCTTCCTGGCTGTCTTCTTCGGGACTCTGACCTTTGCCTTCGTGGAACCGTTCTTCTTCATCGGCTACCTGATCTCGATCGCGATCTCCGGCCTCTACCAGGCCATCTTCATGGCCAACGCCGGCGCTGCCTGGGACAATGCCAAGAAGATTGTCGAAACCAAGCTGAAGCAGAAAGGCACACCCCTGCACGACGCCACGGTGATCGGCGATACGGTTGGCGATCCTTTCAAGGACACGTCTTCCGTCGCCATGAACCCGGTCATCAAGTTCACCACGCTGTTTGGGTTGTTGGCCGTCGAACTGGCGGAAACGCTCAAGCCCAATGGTCACGCTACCGCTCTGACGACGGTGCTGGCGATAGCCTTCTTCGCCGTTTCCTACTTCTTCGTGTACCGGTCGTTCTACGGGATGCGAATCAGTTCGGAGTAGGTTGCTCGCGTAGGGGCGGACGCATTCGTCCGTCCCCGGCTCTCAGAGGTGAAAAAGCGCCATCCAGCACGACCGGATGGCGCTTTTGATTTTGAACAGCCTGCGAGGCCCGAAGTCGCGCCTCCCCTGCGGATTTGTTAGCTTGGTAGCATGTTTATTGGCCATTTTGGTGTAGCCCTCGCCGCCAAGCGCATCGCTCCGCGGACCTCCCTGGCCACCTTGATTGTGGGCGCGCAGTTTCTGGATTTGCTCTGGCCCGTGTTTCTGCTGCTCGGCCTGGAGCATGTGCGAGTGGTTCCGGGCATTACCAAGGTCCAAGCCTTGGATTTCTACGACTATCCCCTGTCGCACAGCCTCACCATGGCCTTCCGCTGGGCGCTCGCCGTCGGACTGGTCTACTACCTGATTCGGCGTTATAGCCGGGGAGCATGGGTGGTGGGCTGCCTGGTGCTAAGCCACTGGTTGCTGGATTTTCTGGTGCATCGCCCGGATCTGCCGCTCTGGCCGGGCGGTCCGAAGTACGGACTGGGGCTTTGGAATTCGTGGCCGGCTTCGATTTCCGCCGAAGTGCTGTTGTTCGCGGCAGGCATCTGGATCTATATCCGCGCAACTCGCGGCCGCGACCGAATTGGCAAGTACGGTCTTTGGAGTCTGATCGCGTTCTTGTTTGCAGGATGGTTGGCAGCGACCTTTGGCCCACCGCCTCCCAACCCTCATCAACTCGCGCTCGCCGCGATGGCGATGTGGCTGGTGGTGCCATGGGCCTGGTGGGCGGACGAGCACCGGGAAACGACGACCTCAGAGTAGAGACGCGGCTCGCCGCGTCTCGGGCAGCGAAGACGCAGCCAGCATGAGCCCTCGCTAGTAGGCGTTCTTCATCTTGTCCTGAACGCTCTTTGCCAGCTTCTGGATTTCCTGCGCCTTCTTGATTACATCCATGGACAGGATGTTGACGCCAGTCTGGTCCACGTGCTGCTTGAGTTCTGCGGTCAGAGCCACCAGTTTCGCGGTGTCAAGCCGCAGCTGGGCTTGCCGTTCCGCGATGAGTCGCGCGATCTGGTCGTGTTCGAGCCGCTGCTGTGGTTCACTCGACGTGGCGTTGTTCATCGCCTCGCGCTCGGCGGCGATTTTTTGAACTTGCAGTGCATCCCCTGGAGCTGCTCTGGACTGAGAGCTTGCCGGTGCCGCGCACACCATTAGCGGCAGGCTCAGGACGGCAACATACTTCAACATGGATTTCAACATGGACCGTACCCCTGCATGGCCATCGGCATTTCGCCAATGTCAAACAGTGGTTTAGCACGGCTCACCCGGACTACAGATGCGCGAATGGGCGTATTGCAAGACGAAAGTAACAAGGCTCCAGCCGCGAAGCGGCGGAACAGGATAGCCGGTGCCGGGAAGTCTTGGGCTCCCGCCCTCCACCCAACCTACAGTTGGCTCATCTTAGCCAGAAATTCACTATTCGTAGTCGCCTTGGCCAGCCGCTCAATCAGCAACTCCATGGCTTCGACCGGAGACAACGGGTTCAGCACCTTGCGCAGCACCCAGATGCGCTGCAAATCCTCTTTCGGAATCAGCAGCTCTTCCTTGCGCGTGCCCGAGCGCTGGATGTCAATGGCAGGGAAGGTCCGCTTATCCACCAGCTTGCGGTCCAGAATGATTTCCGAATTGCCCGTGCCCTTGAATTCTTCAAAGATCACGTCGTCCATGCGCGAACCGGTGTCGATGAGGGCGGTAGCGATGATGGTGAGCGAGCCCCCTTCTTCGATGTTGCGAGCCGATCCAAAAAAGCGCTTAGGACGCTGCAACGCATTCGAATCGACGCCGCCCGACAGCACCTTGCCCGATGGCGGAACGATGGTGTTATATGCGCGAGCCAGGCGCGTGATGGAATCGAGCAGAATGACCACGTCGCGCTTGTGCTCGACCAGTCTCTTAGCCTTTTCAATCACCATTTCCGCGACCTGCACGTGCCGGGCAGCGGGCTCGTCGAAGGTCGAGGAGATAACCTCACCCTTGACCGAACGCTGCATGTCGGTGACTTCTTCCGGGCGCTCGTCGATCAGCAGCACCATGAGCACAACTTCCGGGTGATTCGTAGTAATCGAGTTCGCCACGTTCTGCAGCAGCATGGTTTTGCCGGCGCGCGGCGGAGAGACAATCAAGCCGCGCTGTCCCTTGCCGAGCGGGGTGAGCAGGTCCATGACCCGCGCGCTGATGTTTTCCTTCACGGTCTCGAGCTTCAAGCGCTCCTGCGGATACAGCGGCGTCAGGTTGTCGAACAGAATCTTGTTGCGGGCCTCGTCAGGCGACTCGAAATTGACTGCCTCGATCTTGACCAGCGCGAAATATTTCTCGCCCTCATGCGGCGGGCGCACCTGGCCGCTGATGGTGTCGCCGGTTTTTAAGTCGAACTTGCGGATCTGCGATGGCGACACGTAAATGTCGTCTGGGCCCGGCAGGTAGTTGTAGTCGGGCGAGCGCAGAAAGCCGTAGCCGTCAGGGAGGATCTCCAACACACCTTCGGCGAAGATGTGTCCTTCTTTTTCACTTTGCGCCTGCAGGATCTTGAAGATGAGGTCCTGTTTGCGTAGTCCGCTGGCGCCGGGGAGCTCCAACGATCGGGCGATCTTGGTCAGCTCGGTGATGTTCTTTTCTTTGAGTTCTGCAATGGTCATATTTACCTACGTGGATGATTTTCTTCGGGAGGGATTGTCTTTTTCTCTCGCAGGGACTGGATTGCTTTGCCGCCGTGCGGGCACACGGCGGAGCCGCTTATGCAGCTCGCCGTTGTGCTTCGGCAAAGTTCTCGGGTTCGCTCAGGATGTCATGACGTTCCGCATCGGCGATTTTGTCAAACACCTGATTCATGGTTTCCTGAATGCGGGTGTTCGGTTTATGGAACCGTCGGGTTGCCTTCGAGGCAAGCTGACAGAGCATATACCGGTTCCGCAAAGTATGTAGAGCGTCAAATACACGATCGGAGCGCATTTTTACTAATTCTCCTTACAACGGGGATAATCTAAGCTACGAATCCCATCGTTCCGCCCACCGGGTGATGGTCGTCCAGCTCTAGCCAAACTGCAATGGGCCAAGTGCAAAGGGATTTGCCAGAATTACCCAAATAGATGCCCCGCCCAACCCAAAAGTTGCTTAATTCTTTAAGGAGTAGCCACAACGCGGGCAGAGGTTCCAGAGGACCGGCAGAAACTGCTTTGATGTCCTGAGAACAGCTAAGTATAACAAACTGCTAGGGCAGGTCAAGAACAATTTGCGCCCGAATTCGTTCCCAAAAGGGTAACTTTTCCGGCACCTGCCGCTGCGGAGAGACTCCGGTTTTGACGCTTGCTTTAAGGGGTGCGGCTACAGCCGCGCCTTCCATCCCTATTTCAGCGCATTCAACCGCGCAGACAGTCGCGACTTATACCGCGAGGCCGTATTCTCGTGCAAAACGCCCTTCTGGATAGCCTTGTCGAGCGCCGATACCGTGTCCCGGTACGTCTGCCCGGCGGCGGCCTTGTCGCCCTTTTCCAGGCTCTCGCGCAGGTTCCGCAGAGCGGTGCGCAGTTGCGATGAGTTGGCCCGGTTGCGGACGGTTCGCTTCTCTGTCTGACGGGCGCGTTTCATCGCCGAAAAATGATTCGCCATGTGGCTTGATTACCTTTGTTTGTCCTGGGTTGCACCAGGAGGATGTTCCGGTGGGAACCGAAGCTAGTATTCTACGGGAGCAAGTCGCGCCCGGTCAAATACATATGAATTCGCCCCAGAGTCCAATCGACCGCCTGAAAGTCCTCATCAACTCCTCCACCCCCATCGTCGTCATGGAGACGGTCGAGGAAGTCCGCGCCCTAACCCTGGTGCGCAACGCTTGCTCCGAACTGAGTCTGGCGGTCTTTGAATGGACCATCGCCGACGGCCTGGTCCGTTCCGGCAGCGGTGTGCCCCACACATTCACTAGTCCCGATGCCGGCGCGGTGGCGAAAACGGCCGTGTACAACACCACCGACCCCGTGCAGGCCTTGGCAAACCTCGAGACCATGACCATCGAGGCCGTCTTCGTGCTGAAAGATTTCCATCGCCACATGGAGAACCCGGTAGTAGTGCGCCGCCTGCGCGATGTAGGCCAGAAATTCTCCGCCAACCGGAGAACTCTGGTGCTGACCGCCCCCGCCATCGAGATGCCGCCCGAACTGGCGGGCCTGGTCGAATTTCTCGATCTCCCGCTTCCTGACAAAGACCGCCTGCGCGAAATCATCCGCGAAACCTACACCAGAATGGCCGGTACCCACACCCTGAAGCTCCAACTCGATGCCAATGGTGTAGACGCGATGGCCGCAAATCTGCGCGGCTTAACCGAAGAAGCCGCCGAACGCGCCATCTCCCAGACCGTGGTGGAACGCCTGGCGCTTTCACCCCAGTGCGTAACCGACGTGCTCGAAGCCAAGAAGGCTCTCCTGAAGCGCTCCGAAATGCTGGAGTTCGTGGACTCAACCGACACCATGTCGAGCGTAGGCGGCCTGGAGAACATGAAACGCTGGCTGGAGCAGCGCCGAGGCTCCTGGGACGACGGTGCCCGCCAGTTCGGCCTCGATCCGCCCAAAGGCGTAATCATCCTGGGCGTCCAAGGCTGCGGCAAGAGTCTCTGCGCCCGAGCCGTAGCCGGAGAATGGAAACTGCCGCTGGTAAAGTTCGATACCGCCGCTGTCTACGACAAATTCATAGGCGAAACGGAAAAACGCATCCAGAAAGTCTTCCGGGTAGCCGAGGGCCTGGCTCCCTGCGTGTTGTGGATCGACGAACTGGAAAAAGTTTTCGCTGGCAGCGGTCCCGATTCCGCCTCCGCCGACGCGGGAGTTTCGTCGCGCCTGCTGGCGTCGTTCCTATCCTGGATGCAGGAGCGCAAACCCGCCGTATTCGTAGCCGCCACCTGCAACAACGTGACCGTCCTGCCGCCAGAGCTGATCCGCAAAGGCCGTTTCGACGAGCTCTTCTTCGTAGACCTCCCCAGCGCCGCCGAGCGCAAGCAGGTCTTTTCCATCCAGCTAACCAAGCGTAAACGCAATCCCGCCGACTACGACCTGGACCGGGTAGCAGAAGCCGCCAAAGGCTTCTCCGGAGCGGAAATCGAATCCGCTGTGCAAACCGCCCTGTACGCCGCGTTTGCCCGCAAACAGGAATTAAGCACCGAGGACCTGCTCACCGCGCTCTCGTCCACTGTGCCGTTGTCGGTCACACGGGCAGAAGAAATTGCCGAGTTGCGCGCATGGGCCAAGGATCGTGCAGTGTGGGCGAGCCCGCAGCCAAGCCAATAATCTGGGACAGTAAGTCCTTTTCGGAACCTGAATATTGAATTAGACTCCGACAGCGGAGGCTTCTGCTAATGCTCTGCCCTAATTGTGGATCTGAGCTACCGGAGACGGCGAAGTTCTGCTTGAGCTGTGGTGCAAGGATTGAGTGCACAACGATTCAAGTCCCCATCCAGACGCCGGTGCTAGCTTCCAGCGACTCGTCAGCAGCGGGCTCAACTCCACCAGATGGTGCCCTGCATGCGAACGCGGGGATCGTCGAGGCAACAATGTTGCCGCCGGAAGCGCCGCCGTATGCCGCCTTCGTCTTGCATAGTCTCGGATTCGCGCTCTGCATATCAGTCATCGCCTTTGAGATAGCTAACAATCTTGCCCACAGGTATTGGCGCTCAACCACGTCTGTCGTGATTGCGGCGGCTGCCGGGGTATTTTTCCTTCTGCGCGCCCTCAATTGGTGGCGTGCAGTCAAGAAATCAGGCGGCAGCAATACCGTTTCTGAAAAGAAGCTCCTTACACGAACTATCGCTTTCACACTCCTCTTCGTTTCCGCCGCTGCAATCGTAGGCGTCGCCATTGGAGAGAACGGTAAGGAAACAGCCGAAATGGATGGCGATCTGCATGAGATGTCCAGAATTGGTGCTCGCATATCACATGCTCGAAATGGAGCTGCCCGGACCGTGCCAGCCCAGATTGAGATGTACAATTCAATCGAACTGGACGTGAACAAGTTTGCTACGGTGTTGCACCGATTACAGACAGAACTCCCAATCTATCAGGCCAAGTTCCCCGCGCAGCACGACCAGATAGAAAAGAGCATCCAGTCGATCGCGGTCTCACTCAGGCGGGCCAGTATCCTCAATCAGCAGATCCGAGTTGCCGAAGAGATTGCGCCCCTTGATCCGAACGCGCAATGGACCGCATGGCAAGAGAAAATGCAGCCGCTCCTTAGCGCCGAGGATGCGCTAGACAAGAACTAAGCAGCTATCTTCGTTTGAGTCGGGTACAGTGTGTTGACGGCTACATCCCAATCATGCAACTGGAAGACGTGCCGTACCCGAGTGGACCGGAAAAAGTAAGCCAGCCACAAAACCTCGGGCACGAGGGTAAGAAGGATGCCCAGGGCGACGTTGTCTGGGAAATACTTAATGTCTATCACTGTGCCGATGCTAGCGGCTATGACTTGAGCGAGAATTAGCCAACGTAAGAGTCTAAGCAAATCCCAGGTTCTGACAGCAATCAGAATAGTCCCGACCGCAACTTGAAGTGCAAACACAACCAACGTCGGAAGCGCCGATCCTAGGAATAGATAGTACTTCATTGGATCGTCGAAGTTCTCTGGGACGTAACTTTGGAAGCTAATCGAGAAAAACAGAAGGGTCATGAGAATCCCAGAGTACAGTTGCCAGTAGAAGAAAAGAAGCCATCCCCCGAATTCATGTCTTTTCCGGGCATTGCAGATGACCCAAGCAATAATTCCGCCCGGGAACGTTGGAGTGTACTGGTTGCTATTCGCCGCAAACACCGCCAATAGGAACGATGACCTAATCATGGGACTCACCTCGCTGAATTGTGCTCGCCGCCATTGAGTTCGGCAATCTCAGACCTGACATCAGCGGTTGTATCAGGACTGGGACGCCTATCGGAGCCAGGCCGGCAACGGCGCGGGGAAGAATGCCCGCCGCAACAGTTCTCGTGCAATTTGCGCTTCGGTCCAGTCGGGATGATCGCGCCGTATGCCTTCCTTCGCTATCTCTCGCATGAACATGCTCATCTCGTATGCCAGCATCATCCGCTGTTCTCCCGACATGGCGCGTAGAATTTCAAGCTGGCGGGCCCTCGCCTCAGGGGTTGTATCGGTGATCGCCGCGGCGAAAATGTTAGCACGCATCCCTGAAGGCCGCTCCGTTACACTCGGGTGAACATCTCCAGCAGCGTGGCCGAGACCTCCGGCGCGGTCTTAGCGGGGACTTTTCCCAGCCTCCGAACCAGGCGCTGCCGGTCCACGGCGCGAAGTTGGTCCAGCGCCACCTGCCCTTGTTTTCCCTGAAAGCGTAACCCTACGCGCGTCGGATACGGTCGGATGACCGTGGTCATGGGAGCGACAATGACGGTCCGCAGATGCTGGTTCATTTCATCGGGAGACACGACCAAACATGGGCGCGTTTTCTGGATCTCCACCCCCTGGGCGGGATCAAGCGTCACGAGCCAGACCTGATCCTGCTTTGGCGAGCTTTGTGGCGGACTCTGTGCCGAGCTCACCAGCGCCATTCCTCACGGTCGAATTCATTCGATCCCGCGGTCTCCAGCATGAGCTCGTCTGCCGCGGCGTGGCCCGATGCGCGGAAGGCTTCACCCCAGCTTTGGCGTGGCCGGCGTTCCGGGGAGACGATCAAACTATTGCGCACGACCCGCACTTCGACGGTCTCACCGAACCCGCATTGCTCGATCACTGGCTTCGGTATGCGGATGCCACGGGAATTGCCGATCCGCACCAGGTCTGTTCTCATATCCAAACCCCCTATGTAATTACATTGTAAGCACGGAAGGCCGGTTTGGCAAATCGCCACTACCAAAGACTAGCGCTGCGCCAGCGGAACCCGCACCAGGATCGCGTCATCCACGCGCACGATCAGCCGCGAAAACTTTTCTTTCCCCACATTTTGCATGGGCTCGTAGCGCGGGTTGAGTGCCTCCACATTCACGCGCAGCGGCGTCCTGGCGTCTTTCGGCACATCGAAGCTCACGCGGATATCGGGCTGTCCGTCGCCATCCACGTCCACCACGTCGGAGACATGGGATGGCAGCGCGCTCACCGGTTTCCAGTCCAACTGCACAAAGGGCTTCTCGAATTGCAGCATGTGGGGAGATACCGGTCGGTGTATGTCGATGCTGTAGCCGGCCGCCTGGACCGTGCGCGCCGTCGGTCCCCCGGAGTACATCTCGTCCACATGCAGGCCCAGAGCGGCAAACCCCTTCGTGAACACTCCCATCAGCAGAAAAGGCACCAGCACTGCGACGAACACGGTCATTCCCGCCGCCGTGTAGCCCAGTTTTGCCCGTATCGTCATGCGCCCCTCCTAACCACGCCCCAACTAAATGAAGACATGCAATATGGTCTCCAGGCCCTGAGCGATGATGCTGCCGCCGAACAGAATCGCCATCCCCCAGGCGGCGTACAGCAGCAGCAACCGCGCGCGTTCCGGCTTGCTGGCAACTTCCGTCCCCTTGATGTGCCACACGGCCGCATCTTTCGGACAAACATCCACGCACGCGCCGCACTTCATGCACGACATCAGCGTCTCGCCCCGCGCGATCGATTCGTCGGTCAGCGACATCGTGGGGCAAGCGTTCTTACAGAGCACACAGGGCGAGCAGCGCGTCCGGTCGATCTTCACATCGAATACGCTCGTCTTGTTGAAAATCGATTGGAACGCCCCAAACGGGCAAAAGAACGCGCACTGGGTTCTCTTCTTTGTGAGCAATGGCAGCGCAATCACCAGTCCCGCAAACAACACGATGAAGATGCCGTTCT
>CAWIOA010000004.1:0-325707 GCA_963837665.1 uncultured Acidobacteriaceae bacterium
GCGCTGGCTGCCTGCTGCTCTTTTTGCCGTTCGGCCTGCACCTGGTTCTTCATGTCCTGAACGTTGTTGTCGGTGTTGTCCTGCAACGTGGGTTGCGGTGGTTGCCCTTTCGCGGCGGCCTGCTGCGCGGGCGTCTTCTTGCCCGTGGAGCTGAAAAGCGCCGCCACGATCACGAGCAACGCCGCGCCCAAATAGACGAACGTCTTGAGGTTCTTCTGCAAGACACCCTTGGGCTGCTCTAAGAGGCCGCGCAGTGTTGGCTCGACCTGCGGTTCGGCGTGCGTCCCGGCCTGCGCGTCTGTGTGAGAAGTACGGTTGTTCTCGGTCATGACTGCTATCCTTTCCGCGCAAAGCTCATCCGCTTCTTACCCAATTCCACATACCCGTCGTCCATGATCTTCGGGATGATGTAAGTTCCTTCCCGGAGGTCATAGGTGACGAGGTTCGGCTTGCCATCTTTCATCTCATAGACACTGAACTTTTCTGGCGCATTGGTCTTGATGTAGGTGAACTTGTCGTCGTGGTAGATCGACTGGATGTCGAAGGGAGATTCGTTCGCCTTGTAGACATAGTCAAACTTGAGCTGCGTGGGATAGCTGCTCTTGTACTCGTCCACCGCCTGCTCGACGTGCGATTGGAGGGCGGCGACCTGCTGTTTCGACTGTTCGAGTTGCGCGGCGGGCACGAACTGCGCGGGGCCACTCGCGGCCACAATCGCCGAGCGGTCGGCGGGTTCGACGATCACCTTCAGGTCGGGCTCTCCCGGAGACCCGGAGATGTCCTGCAGGGTGAAGCTGTAGATGTTTCCCTTATCCGTTATCAGATTCAAGTTGGAGCTGATGCCTTGTTTAGCCGGATGCACAAAGCAAAAGTTGCCGACCACATCGACAATCCAGAAATCCTTGTCGCCCGTGGCGGCTTCCATGATCTTTTCCGTCGTGGGCAGTTCGATCAGGGTTGTGTATTTGACCTTGGCGCGGATCGCAACAATATCCTGCGAGTGATATTTCACTGTTCGCGCTGATTCCTGCGCCAAGGCAGCGATGGAGGAAAGGGCCAAAACAACGTTGACGATGAATTTCATATTTCGCATTGCTGATCTCCTTAGTGGTTCGTGTTGACGGTTGATAGGGCCAGCGTGCGCGGCTGGAATGGATAGTCTTCGGCCAGATGGCGCAGCCCGTCGGCGATACCGAAACGCGCGAAGTAATCACGCTTCTTCAAGTTGTCGCGGGCGTTGTTGGTTGCCATCCAGTGCGAAACGGAATCGACGTTCAATTGCACTTTCTTCGAGGTCTGTGCCTTCCGTATGAGCATCTGGCCCGGCGGAACGAGGCCGCCGATAAGATCCAGCTCGGTATCGTTTAGATGGAATGCCTCGCGGTACACTTCGCGGTTCATCTCCGGGTTGGCGAGAAAGATTTTCGTCGGGCAACTCTCGGCCACAATCGCCAGCATTCCCGATTCCTCAAGCTCCTTGATGGATTGCGTCGCCAGGATCATGGCGGCGTTGTGCTTGCGCCATGTTTTCTGCGCTTGCACCACGTAGTTGCGAATCGTCTCGTTCTTGATGAAGAGCCACGCTTCATCAAGAAGGAAGATTTTGAAGGTGGCGAGTTTCGCGGGATCGGCGATTTCATTCGACGCGCGGTGCAAAACGTAAAACAGCAGCGGCTCCAGCACCTCGGGTGCATCGTTCCAGCCGTGGAAGTTGAAGGTCTGGAAGCGCGAGAAGGAAAGCGTGTCCTCGGCGTTATCGAAGAGGAAGCCATACTGGCCGCCGCGCGTCCAGCGGTGCAGGCGTTCCTTCAATTCGCCAACGATGTTCGTAAAGTTCGAGACCGTGCGCTGGTTCGGCTCCAGCATGTACATGCGCTCGATGGCATCCCACAGGCGGCGCTCCTCTTTGAAGTCCAGCCGGTACCGCTGTTCGTTGCCTTCGATGAGTACACGGAAGAAGCTGAAGAGAAATTGCAGGTTTTCCTTGGTCTGCGGAAGCGAGAACGGATTGATGGTGAAATCCCGCGCTTCCTGGCCGGCATTTAGGTGCGAGCCGCCGAAGATTGTCGTAAGGGACTCGAAGCTTCCGCCAATATCGAAGATGAAGGTCAGCGGTGCGTACTTTTGCGCATTTTGCAGGACGAAATTGCAAAAATACGATTTGCCACTCCCTGTCATCCCAAGGATCAGCGTGTGGGCAACCTCGCCGTTATGCAGGTTCAGAAAATAAGGCGTGCTGTTGTCGGTTTCGAGGACAGCCAGGTACTCGGAGCCGAGATGCGCATTCGTCTTTTCGCCCGGAAGGATCGTAAAGAGGAACGATAGGTCGGCATAGTTCGTGTTCAGCAGATACAGCTTGCGCAGGTTGAGCGCATAGTTGCCCGGCACGGTGGCGAAGTAAGCGTTGAGCTGGTTGTAGGTCTCCGAAAACAGGCTGCCGTCGGCGTTGGTGAAAATGCCAGTAAACTCGGTCCCGAGTTGCTCCAGTTCGGCTTTTGAGCGGCCGTAGAGGACAATCGTCAGCGAGAAGTCGCCGAGCGACTGCCCGTCGCCCAAGGCGCGGAGGCAGTCGCCAAGGTTTTCAATGTCGGCCTGCTTCGACTCGTCCACTAGCACATCGCGCGGGTTCGTCTTCGTGGCGTCGTTGCCCATCTGAGAGACAAACCCGGTTTTCGACATGTTGAAGTGGCGGCGGCGCTTGTTGACTTCCTTGCGGGCCTTGTCCGCCGCGAGCGGCGTCCATTCCGTAATGACTCGGAAGTTGGCCGGGATTTTCAGCAGCGCATCGAGCGCCAGTGGCCGTGTTTCGGTGATGGCCTCTTTCATCGTCAGTACGCGGACGATGTGATCGCCCACGCGCAGATGGTCCCGCTCGGCTTCGATATTGGAGTTCACGACCTGATAGTCGAGGAACTGCGTGGACTGCGGCTTGCCCGCAACGCGCCAGTCGTCGAAATTAAGCAACCGGCGGAAAAACGTGAATTGCCCCTGCCGATCCAAGACCTCGATTTGCATGAAGTCCGCGAGCTGCCGAGCGAATGCCTGCACGCGCTGGTCAAGGCAGGCAACATCACGCTCGATCTGGCTGCGCAGCAGAGTTTTCATGTTGTCGTTGGTGAACTGCGCCTTCAGCTCACCGATGGCCCCGGCAGGATCGCGAAAGAGCTGGCTGAACGCCGCACCCACTCCGGTTTTCGATCGGGCGCCTTCGAGCAGAATGCAGTAAAAGATTTCCACCTGATAAAGATGGTCGCGCTTGGCTTCAAAGAACTTCCGTCGCTGCTCGATCGCCGCTTCCACAATCGGGTCGTCATATTTGGCGAACGGTACGTCGGGTCGATTCGATTTGAAGAGATACTGGTAAACATGGAAGCCTGGGCCGAAGGCTTTCAGAGCGGCTTCCAGCCGCTTCACCGCATACTCCTGTTCCGCGCGGTCGAGGCTTTCGTAGTCCACGCCGGGAACACTGAGCACCATGCCCACATCGCCGCCCTTGGTAAGAAAGGCCGTCTCATTCCAGAAGCCGTATAAGTTGATGTGGTCGTTGAGACACGCGCTCTCTTTCCACGGCTTGATGACCTTATCGACTCGCAGCATCACAGTACCTCTACGCGGGGGATGAGCTGCTTGGCCGCGTCATAGCGCAGCTTGTATCGTTCGGATCTCGCAAGGATGCGGAGGAATGCCGGATCGCTGTTCGTCACCCAATGCCCGAAGGCAAAACCGCTGATGAACACGGCGATCCCCGCCAGGATGGAATTGAAAAGATTGAAGGCCCCCACCGCGCCCACGCAGACGAAGTAGAACAAAGTGCGCTCCACGCCTAAGTAGGTGAGAGGCTTATGCAGGCTCTTGAACACCCGATTTGTTCGATGTTTTTGTGTTTTGTCTGCCATAAGCCCCTCGCCTAACAAAGCGTGTTGGTGAAGTGGGTCGTAGGTAGCTGGGAAGGGCGCTAAACGCCCCAGAGCCAACTCAGGACATTGACGGCGAGAACGGCAATGCCCGTTCCGGCGGCAACGCCGGCGAGTGCCTTTTTAGCGCCAGGTTCGCCGTGCGCGAAGCCGTAGCCGCCGATCACGATGGCAACCAAACTGGCAACCTTCGCAATGGTGCCGGTGAACAGGCTTTGGATGGCGGTAAAGCCGGTGTCGAACGGTGAGTTCTGTGCCAGCGCGGCCACGGGCATGAGAAAAAGCAGGGTGAGAACAGCGGCGGTTGGACGCGCCCACTTCGACCGAAGAAGGGATTGCAGTGGGCGAATGAGATGAACTTGGAACCAACGTGATAACATCTGCGCCTCCGGGAGCAGCTAAAATCTGCTGCGTGTGGCGCAAAACTAACCCCATTCAATTTAGCTGTCCAATGAAAGTTCGGGAGTCTGTTATTCCCTGGGGGACTAATAGCTTTGTGTGCTTATGGTTTAGCGGACAAGCTCATAGTCGATCTTGAAAGAAGAAATTTCCATCTGTTTGGTAACGGGATACATAGGCAATGTAGTTTCGTTAGTTCTTCGCTCGTCCACAACCCCTCTAAACGCTTCGCTGAAATGCTCTGACTAGTATCGGAATCTGCGGGACAAGGCCGAGAAAAGATGGGCTGCCGCTGCTGCATCAAGACCTTTTGGCACTTAGGTTGAATTGTTGTCGTTTCCGCAAGTCTCGCTATTTCAACAAAGTAAACCTCCACGAATCCCTCCGGCTAGAAAAAGTCGAAGAAATTTGTCGGTTGCGGAAAGTTATAAGTCGCGGAAGGAATAACACGTTCCCCAAAATTCATTAGACACGGGAGTAGAGATGAATCAAATTCGTGCCTATCGCTTCCGGCGGGAAACGTCCCCGCTCTGAGCACGGAAGTCAGCGATGCGAACGGTCTATGTTCCGTTCGGGAGTTGGTTTAAAGATGGTCGCGATTCCGAAGACGGTCGGATCTGTGAGCGATTGGCGTGAAAACACGTCTGTCCTCAGCATAGGGCGTTCTCCGCTGGCGGTGCCTGGGTACAAATCTGATTCGTTCCTGTCGCCGCGGGAACGGTTTACATTCCGTTCGGGATTCCGCTGTGAACATGGGTTTGTGAACGAGTGGCACAAGAAATGGAAGACAGAGCAAGACAGAAGTGCTCCGCAGATGCGATTAGAGGTGGACTTCTGATGAGCCCGATTACCGTCATAAACCCCTTGATGGAAGCAGCTTGTGGTGGGATACTTTCAGCCGCGCAACCAGACCGGAAAGCGAGACGTACTTTGTCAAGACGGTCTGGACAAAATGGTTGGATCGAACAACGAAAAGGCGGTTTCTATGGCCGGTTCTGGATGGATGTTGCGGGGCAGGAGAAGCGCGTCTGTAAGCGCGTTCGGATCTGTCCGGCTACCGGACCGGGATCGCTCAACGCATCTGAACGTTCACGAAGACTTAAGCAGATCCTCGCGGCGTCCGGTGCCAACTCCGAGCAAGTCTTCCGCGAAGCGGAAGCGGCGAACCTCGGTATTACATTCAAGGAACAATCTGGAGTGTGGCTTCAATCTGTGCAGAGCAGGAAGCGGAAGCCGATCAAACCGCGGACTGCGGAAGCATGGACGAGTCATTTGAAATACATCAACGGAAAGATAGGACAGATGCAACTTGCTGATGTGAACAACCGCACAATGCGGGGGTTCGTGGCAGAGATGGCCTCGGAGACGAAGGATGGGAAACCCCGGTTCTCAGCCAAGTCGATTGAGAACTATTTGGCTGTCATCAAGTCAGTGGTTGCCTCGGTCCTGAACGACAAAGGAGAGCCGGTCTACTCTGTGAAGTGGAATCACAACTTCATGGATCTTCCTGTTGTGGAGGAACAGAACGCTCCCAGCTTCACGGCTGCGGAGATCGAAACGATAATCTCTAGCGCCAACGGACAGGACAAGATTCTATATGCCTTGCTCGCCGGCTCTGGGCTTCGGATAGGGGAGGCCTTCGCGCTGCAAGTTGAAGACGTACGCGACACAGTGATCCATGTGAAGCGCAGCGCGTGGGAAGGTGACCTTGGAAGTCCGAAGACTGCGGCCGGAAGACGAGAGGTGGATATTCACTCCTCGTTGGCTAGTGCGTTAGGGGATCACATTGGCTCTCGTAAGAGCGGGTTGATATTTCCATCGGCTCGCGGCACTCCGCAACGTAAATCGAATCTGTTGCGGAGATCCCTTCACCCAATACTCCTAGAGATGGGAAAGCCACCTTGCGGCTTCCATGCCTTCAGGAGATTTCGAGCGGCTCACCTCGATAAAGAGTTGGTACCTGAGATCCTTGTTCACATTTGGATGGGACACTCGAACAAGGACATCTCACAACGCTACGCTCGCACCGGGGTAAAGATAGACTCGATGTTTCGTACAATGACGGCACAGAGGGTAGGGTTGGGCTTCACTCTCCTTGAGTTGCGCCCAGTTGCGCCCACTGTGAGTTCCGATAAGTCCTTTAGAATTGGTCGGGGAGAGAGGATTTGAACCTCCGACCCCCTGGTCCCGAACCAGGTGCTCTACCAGGCTGAGCCACTCCCCGACTGACGGCCACCATGGGAACGACGTGGCCAGTCGAACTTAGACAGTATAGCATTCTGCGGTTGGTGATTTGCTCGCCCTGGCGGCACGGGTGCCGTCTCGAACCAACGTTCGTTTCTGCGCTATGGTTGCGTATTGAAGGAATAGTCTTGCTGGCTCCCCGTCCCGTCGCACCTGCCGGTGGGCGCGCGAAGACTGCTACAATCTCTGTCATAGTTGTCTTTTTTGCCGCTATTGAAACCTTTTTATGCTGGCTTTTACTGCTTCAAGGCTGTTGACTCCTACCGACGCCGTCGAGCATCCTCTCTTGCTCGTCGAGCAGGGACGCATCCTCGAAATTTCTGCACGGAGCAGCCGGCAGGTTCCTGCCGGAGTTTCAGTATTCGATTTCGAGGATGGCGTGATGGCGCCTGGTTTCATTGATCTTCACATCCACGGCAACGCCGGGTATGACGTCATGGATGATGCCGCCAAGGCGCTGCCGGCGATCGAGCACCTGCTGGCGCGGCATGGGGTCACGAGTTACTTCCCCACCACCGTGACCGCTCCGATGGAGACGATTTTGCGGGCTCTCGATCGGCTGGCCAGTGCGATCGAAAAACGTGAGCGGGATTGCGAACGAAAAAACGAGGATGGCGTGAATCGAGCGCGCCCGCTGGGAGTCCATCTTGAAGGACCCTTCATCAGCCATGCGCGGCGTGGCGTGCACCCGCCGGAACTTCTGCTGGCTCCGACGCTGGCCTTGTTCGAGCGGATCTGGCAAGCGACTCGCGGCCGCATTCGCATGATGACCATCGCTCCCGAATTGGATGGCGCCCCCGAAGTGATTGCCGAAGCCGCGCGGCGCGGGGTTTGCGTGAGCCTGGGACACTCCGACGCCGATTTCGACACGGCGGGACGCGGAATCGCCGCTGGCGCGCGGCATGCTACCCATACCTTCAATGCCATGCGTCCGCTGAGTCACAACAGGTTAGACCATCGCAACCCTGGAATTCTGGGTGCGGTGCTCACGGATCGTCGTGTAAGCGCGGATATCATCGCCGACGGCGTTCATCTTGATCCCTCAATCGTGAAGCTGTTTGCCCTCGCCAAAGGTCCGGAGCAGACTGTGCTCATCACCGATGCCACCTCTGCCACCGGCATGCCGGATGGCCGCTATCGCCTGGGATCTTTCGAAGTCGATGTTCACGATGGCAAGTGCATGTCGAACGGCATGCTGGCGGGAAGTGTTTTGACCATGGATCGTGCCGTGCGCAATCTGGCGCGTTTCGCGGAATGGGAACTGCCCCAGGCAGTTGCGGCTGCCACCCGGAATCCAGCGCAGGTGGCGCGAATCGCAAATAAGGGTGTTCTCGCGGCGGGAGCCGACGCGGACTTTGTGGTCCTGAACCCGGTGGGCGAAGTGTTGCGGACTTTTATCGGCGGCGTCGAATGTTCCTCGTAGAGACGCGGCTTGCCGCGTCTGAGACGGGGCAAGCCCCGTCTCTACATGAAGACGATGAAGGAGAGTAATGGCTGAGACGCGCAAGTTTCCACATCATCTGATTCGAGAGATCTTTGAGCAGCCTGACGCCTTGCGGCGAACCATTGAACCTCGCGTCTCGCGGGAGGGACTGGTTCGCCTCGACGAAATCCACATCTCGCGCGAGGAACTGCACGCCGTGCGGCGCATTAACATCGTGGCTTCCGGGACCAGCCGTCATGCGGGGATGACGGGCCAATTCATGATGCAGGAGTTGGCCGGTGTGCCGGTCGATGTGGACTACGCTAGCGAGTTCGAATACCGCGACCCTCTGATTGGGCGCGGCGAACTCAGCATCTTTATTACGCAGTCGGGAGAAACCGCCGACACTACCGCATCGCAGCGCGAGGCCCAGCAGAAGGGGTCGCGCACCATTGCCATTTCGAATGTTGAAGGCTCGACGATTGCGATCGAAGCCGACGGCATCATTTACACCCACGCCGGTCCGGAGATCAGCATTGCCTCGACCAAGGCATTCACCGCGCAGATGGCGTGTTTGTTTCTGTTCGCCCTTTACCTTGGCGAAATCAAGGAAAAGGTTTCGAAGGCGCTGGCCCAGCATTACATCGGCGAACTGCTCGCGCTGCCGCAAAAGACGGAAGCGATTCTGTCAGCGGTCGATCGGGTGGAAGAACTGGCCGAGCTTTACTATCGCGTGGACGATTTTATGTTCCTCGGCCGCGCCATTCACTACCCCGTAGCGATGGATGGAGCGCTCAAACTGAAAGAGGTTTCCTTGGTTCACGCCGAAGGCTATCCCACCGGAGAAGCCAAGCACGGTCCGAACGCCCTGATTGATTTCCGCTTGCCGCTGGTCATGATCGCCACCTGCGACCGCAAGGATGCGGGTTCCGTGGCGCGCTACGAGCAGAACGTCAGCAACATGGAAGGGTTCAAGAAACAAGGTGCAACCGTGATTGCGCTGGCGACGGAAGGAGACACAATCGTGTCGCAGTTAGCGGACAACACTGTCTTTATTCCCGCCGCGCCGGAACTGCTCTCTCCGATTCTTGAGATCGTTCCCTTGCAGTTGTTTGCCTATTATGTCGCCGCCAAGCGCGGACTGAACGTGGACCGTCCGCGCAACCTGGTCAAAGCGGTAACGCTGGAGTAGGAACGGCCGTTCGCCATCCGCCGAGCAAAATTCTTCCTGATTGCTTATCATAGAAGATTGCATTTTTACTCGTGGGGGCAGTGTGGCTGAGACGCAACCGACAAACGGAATCGAAGTATTAGAAACGCGGGAGTGGCTGGACTCGCTGGATTATGTTCTTTCGCACGGCGGACCGAACCGTGCCGGGCGCCTCCTGCAGCAACTGGCCCTGCATGCCCGGCGTGAGGCTGGCATCAACCTGCCGTTTTCCGCAACCACTCCCTACCAGAATACGATCCCTTCCCGGCAGCAACCGCCGTTTCCCGGCAGCCAGGAGATGGAGCGCCGTATCAAAAGCCTGGTGCGCTGGAACGCCATGGCCATGGTCGTCCGCGCCAACAAACTTGAGACCGGCATCGGCGGGCATATTTCTACGTTCGCTTCGGCCGCGACGCTCTACGAAGTCGCGTTCAATCACTTCTTCCATGCCTCCACGGAATCCGGCGACCGCGATGTTGTTTATTTTCAGGGGCACGCCGCGCCCGGAATTTACGCCCGCGCCTACCTTGAGGGCCGCATTCCCAAAGAGAAACTGGAGAACTTCCGGCGCGAGTTGAAACCGGGCGGCGGACTGTCCTCCTATCCGCATCCCTGGCTCATGCCCGACTTCTGGGAATTTCCAACCGTGTCCATGGGACTCGGGCCGATTCAGGCGATCTATCACGCGCGCTTCATAAAGTACCTGGAAAATCGCGGGCTGAAAACCGCGACTGGCGGCAAGGTCTGGGCATTTATGGGCGATGGCGAAATGGACGAGCCGGAGTCGCTTGGTTCCATCACGCTGGCGTCCCGCGAACGGCTCGACAACCTGATTTTCGTCGTCAACTGCAATCTGCAACGCCTCGACGGACCGGTACGCGGCAACGGCAAGATTATTCAGGAACTGGAAGCGATTTTCCGTGGCGCGGGATGGAACGTCATCAAGCTGATCTGGGGCGGCGATTGGGATCCGCTCATTCAGCGCGACCGCGATGGCCTGCTCGTCCGCCGCATGGGCGAGATCACTGACGGGCAGTATCAGAAGTATTTTGTCGAGAGTGGCGCTTATTTCCGGCAGAATTTCTTTGGCACCGATCCCCGGCTGCTGAAGATGGTCGAACATCTTTCGGACGAGCAACTCGCCCGCATGCGCCTCGGCGGCCACGACCCCATCAAGGTGCACGCCGCCTATAAGGCTGCGGTTGACCACACCGGATCGCCGACCATCGTTCTAGCCAAGACCATCAAGGGCTACGGACTCGGCGAAGCGGGCGAAGGCAAGAACATCACGCATCAGCAGAAGAAACTGAATGACGACGAGTTGCAGATCTTCCGCTCGCGCTTCGGCATTCCGATTCCCGACGGCGAACTGCACAATGCTCCCTTCTATCGGCCGGCCGACGACAGCGCGGAAATCAAGTACATGCAGGAGCGCCGCAAACAGCTGGGCGGATACATGCCGGTACGGAAGGTGCGTGCCACACCGCTGAAGCCGGTTTCGGAAGCGATTTTTGAAGAATTCTACAAAGGCACCGAGGGCCGCGATGCTTCGACCACCATGGTGTTCGTGCGCATGCTCTCGAAGTTGCTGCGCGATCCTGAGGTTGGGAAGTTCATCGTGCCCGTGGTCCCCGACGAGGCTCGCACCTTCGGCATGGAGGCGCTCTTCCGCCAGGTCGGCATCTACTCGAACGTCGGCCAGCTCTATGAACCGGTCGATATGGACACGCTCCTTTATTACAAGGAGGCGAAGAACGGACAGATTCTGGAAGAGGGCATCACCGAGGCGGGATCGATGTGCTCGTTCATCGCCGCCGGAACCGCCTATGCGAATCACGGCATCAACACGATTCCCTTCTTTATTTATTACTCGATGTTCGGATTTCAGCGCATCGGCGATCTGATCTGGGCCGCGGCCGACATGCGGTGCCGCGGTTTCCTGATCGGGGGCACGGCGGGAAGGACGACACTGGCGGGCGAAGGCCTGCAGCACCAGGATGGACACAGCCATGTGCTGGCTCTCCCGGTGCCGAACCTGCTGGCTTATGATCCAGCATTCGCGTACGAAATTGCCATCATCATTCAGGATGGCATCAAGCGCATGTACGTCGATGGCGAATCCATTTTCTATTATTTAACGGTCACCAATGAACCGTTGCCCATGCCCGAGATGCCCAGCCAGCCGGGCATTCGCGAGGGCATCCTCAAAGGCTTGTACCGCTACCGGACCTCGGAAAAGAAAAACGCGAAGCTGCACGCGCAGTTGCTGGGCAGCGGCGCCATCATGTTTGAAGTGCTCAAGGCGCAGGCGATTCTGGAGAAGGATTACGGCGTTGCCGTGGACGTGTGGAGCGTCACCAGCTACAAAGAGCTCTACAAGGAAGCGAACGACTGCACGCGCTGGAACATGCTGCACCCCACCCAGAAAGCCAAAGTGCCGTACGTCACCCAGACATTGAAGGGTGCCTCCGGCCCATTTATTGCGGCATCGGATTACATGAAGGTTCTGCCGGAAAGTATCGCCCAGTGGGTTCCGGGCAAGCTGGTATCGCTCGGCACCGACGGCTTCGGCCGTAGCGAGAATCGAGCGTCCCTGCGAGACTTTTTCGAAGTGGACGCGAAACACATCGTGCTGGCGACATTACATGCGCTGGCGGGCGAAAAGAAGGACGGCGGCGATGGCATAAGCGCGAAGTTGCTGGAGAAAGCAATCCGCGATCTTGGCATCGATCCGGAAAAACGCAACCCGGCCACCAGCTAGAGCCAAAGTGCACGAGGGACAACGAAAGAATGGCGACGGAATTTAAACTGCCCGAACTGGGTGAGAATATCGAGAGCGGCGATTTGGTCCGCTTGATGATCAAACCCGGCGCCAGCATCGCCGAAGGCGAGCCGGTGATGGAACTCGAAACCGACAAGGCGGTCGTCGAAGTGCCATCGTCAGTCACGGGCACCATCGGCAAGATCCACGTAAAAGAAGGCGACAAGCTGCGCGTGGGGCAGGTTATTTTCTCCGTCGAAAACGGAGCCGGAACTGGAACAAGGCCTGCTTCGAAAATGGAAAAACCGGCCGCTCCGCCCACTGCAGTTCCCGCCGCCCAAGCCTCCGCGCCTCCAGCAAAACCGGTATCCACTTCTCCCGCCGCCACGGCCAGCGAATTCAGACTGCCGGAACTGGGAGAAAACATCGACTCCGGCGACCTCGTGCGCCTCATGATCACGCCGGGCGCGAGCGTTTCCGAGGGCCAACCGGTGATGGAACTCGAAACCGACAAAGCCGTGGTCGAAGTTCCTTCCACGGTCAGCGGAGTAGTAAGCGCGATCAAGGTCAAAGAAGGCCAGAAGGTCAAGGTCGGCGAGGTCGTCTTTACTTTAGAGGGCGCTGCCGCCGTCCCGGCGGAACCTGTTCGCAAGCATGAACCGGTGGAGCATATGTCCGGGCAGCAAGCGGCGCGGCTAGCGTTCCAGTTGGCGATGCGCGCCGAGGGCAAGACCGAAGAACAGGCGCTGCCACCCGATCAGCCACCCGCCCCCGTACCAGCGTTCAGCATGCCCGTGCAACTGGGCAAAGTTGCCGGCACCGACCACGATCCCATTCCGGCCGCGCCGCACGTACGCCGCCTGGCGCGCGAAATCGGCGTCAATATTCGGAGTGTTGCAGGCAGCGGTCCCGGTGGACGCATCAGTGAAGACGACGTAAAGCTCTCCGCCAAGCAGGCGCTGCTGGCGGCAGCAGCCGCGGCACAAACTCCGCGCGGAACCTTCGTCGAGCCCGAATTGCCCGACTTCGCCAAGTGGGGCAAGATGGAACGGGTCTCAATGCGCGGGGTGCGGCGCAAAACCGCCGAACACCTCCGTCAGGCGTGGAATACGATTCCGCATGTCACACAGCAGGATCGCGCCGACATCACCGAACTCGAACAGCTGCGCGCCAAGTTTGCGCCGAGAGCGGAAGAAGCCGGCGGCAAAATGACGGTGACGGCCATCGCGCTGAAAGTCTGCGCCTCGGCCCTGAAAGTCTTCCCCCAGTTCAACGCTTCGATTGATATGGGGAAGGAAGAAATCATCTACAAGCAGTACATCAACATCGGCGTTGCGGTGGATACCGATCGCGGGCTGCTGGTTCCGGTGATTCGCGACGTAGATAAGAAAAATATAGTCGAACTGGCGGCGGAGATTACGCAGCTCTCGAAGAAAGCGCGCGACCGCAAGCTAACTCCCGAAGAGATGGAAGGCGGCACTTTCACCATTACCAATCTGGGCGGGATCGGCGGCACCGGGTTTTCTCCCATCGTGAATCATCCCGAGGTCGCGATTTTGGGCCTGTCGCGTTCGCGCATGGAGCCGGAGTGGGTGAACAACAAATTCGAGCCGCGCTTGATTCTTCCACTGTCACTCTCGTACGATCACCGGTTGATCGACGGCGCCGACGCCGCGCGCTTTTTGCGCTGGATCGCGGAAGCCTTCGAGCAGCCGTTCCTGCTTTCGGTGCAGGGGTAGTAGCGTTTAACCGCAGAGAACGCAGAGTTCGCGGAGAACTTCTTGTTTGTAAGTTTGGACGCGGAAACCGATGTGTTCGCATTACCAGCACTTCGGCCGGCCAGCGTTGGGTTTTACTGTTGTTTTCTCTGCGTCCTCGGCGCTCTCTGCGGTTAGAACCTTCGCATGCGACGACGAAACGCGGTGAGTCAAGGATAGATAAATGTCAAACACTTCGAACCTTCGTGTAGCAGTAATCGGCGGCGGTCCCGGCGGATACGCCGCCGCATTTCTGGCTGCCGACCTGGGAATGAAAGTTACGCTGATCGATCCGGAAGCGAATCCCGGCGGCGTCTGCCTATATCGGGGCTGCATCCCGTCCAAGGCCTTGTTGCATGTGGCCAAGTTGCTCGAAGAAGCCGAGCAGGCAAAGAACTGGGGCATCGAATTCGGCGAGCCGAAAGTTGATCTCAACAAGCTGCGCGGATGGAAAGAAGGCGTAGTCAAAAAGCTCACTGGCGGACTGGGCCAGTTATCGAAACAGCGCTCGGTGCAGTTCGTGCAGGGCAAAGCCGCGTTCGTGAATGCCACCACGCTGAAAGTCACGAAGACCGCGGCCGGCGGCGAAGAGAATTTGACTTTCGATCGCATCATCATCGCCACCGGATCGCGTCCGACGGTAATACCAAGCCTCAAACTCGACAGCCCGCGCCTGATGGATTCGACTGGCGCTCTCGACCTGCCCGACATCCCCGGAACGCTGTTAGTGATCGGCGGCGGCTACATCGGATTGGAACTGGGATCGGTTTACGCCACGCTCGGCACCAAGGTGACCTGCGTCGAAATGATGCCTGGCTTGCTGCCCGGAGCCGATCGCGACCTGGTTCTGCCTCTGCACAAGCGCCTGGAAAAACTTTTCTCCGCGATCCTGCTGAACACCACGGTCAAAGCACTCAAGGACGAAAAGACCGGCATCCGTGTAACCCTCGATGGTCCCAACGTAAAAGAGAAAGAGCAGGTATTCGACCGCGTGCTGATGTCGGTCGGGCGCCGTCCGAATTCCGAGATTCCCGGCCTGGATAAGACAAAAGTCAAAGTCAACCAGAAGGGATTCATAGAAATCAACGAGCAGCGCCAGACCGCGGAACCCACGATCTACGCCATCGGCGATGTGGCGGGCGAACCGATGCTGGCGCACAAGGCAATGCATGAAGGGCGCACCGCTGTGGAAGCCATCGCCGGCCATAAAGTTGCTTTCGAGCCGAGCGCAATCCCCGCAGTCGTCTTCACCGATCCCGAGATCGCGTGGGCAGGACTGACCGAAACGCAGGCAAAAGAACAAGGCCGCGAGATTACCGTCGCCAAGTTCCCATGGGCCGCATCGGGGCGCGCCATCACGCTGGACCGGCCTGAAGGCCTCACCAAGCTACTCGTTGATCCGAAGACGGAACGCGTGCTCGGCGTCGGCATTGTGGGCGCGGGAGCGGGCGAGTTGATCGCCGAAGGCGTGCTGGCCATCGAAATGTGTGCACTGGCGGCCGATGTGGGCATGACCATTCATCCGCACCCAACGCTATCGGAGACGATGATGGAAGCGGCGGAAATCTTCTACGGACAGGCCACCGACATTTATCGTCCTAAGAGGTAGCGGCGGTCTTCGGCGACTGCCGAGCTGCGCTCGGCATGGACGGGCGAGGGCGCCCGTCCCCACACGAACACATACTGGAACCTCAATGAAAAAATTGGCGCTGTTGGTTCTTATCGTTTCCATCTCTCTTCGCGGTCTGATGGCCCAGTCCGTGACCAGCCTGCTGCAGGGTGGAACGCAGACTCAGGGACCAACTGGCCCGTCGGTCGATCAACTGGGACGCGATACGCCATCGGGAGCCGTACTTGGATTTCTACAAACCGCGCAATCGGGAGATTACAAGACCGCCGCCGATTACCTGCAAATGAGCGCCGCGCGCCGGCAGGCGCAGGGTCCGGAACTGGCCGAGAAACTGAAGCTGCTCATGGATCGCGCCTTCGTGGGCAAACTGCGCCGGCTCAGCACCACGTCCGAAGGCAATCTCGAATACGGCACCGCGGATGTACAAACGATTGGTGTTTTTTCCTTTGGGGATGCAGATGTTCCGGTTGTCCTCGTCCGGGTCGCCGACCCGAATTCCGGAAAAATCTGGCTTTTCTCTTCCGAAACGCTCAGCAAAGTTCCTGAACTGTATGACAACGTCGAAGCTCACCAGGTAGAAAACAAACTGCCGCAAAGCCTGGTGCGAAACGTATTGCTCGGGATGCCGCTGTGGCAGTGGCTGGCGCTCTTGGCCGCAATTCCGGTGGCCCTCGCGATTGGCTGGGGGGTAGTCCTGCTGCTGGCGATTCCACGCCGGCTTTGGCTCAAGTTCAGAAATCGTCCCAACCTGCACTCTTACAGCCGCATATCCAAGCCGCTGCTGGTCTCATTCAGCGCGTTTGCTCACCGCGTGATCGCCGGCTACTTCGGCCTGCCGTTGCTGCCACGTCTTTATTACTTGCGAACCATTTGGGTTCTGATCAGCATCGGCTTTTTCTGGTTTCTGCTTCGCGCCACCAACCTGACCATGCAACGGCTGCGCATCCGTGCCATTAGCGGAGGCCGCATCGGCACCGGAACCCTGATGGTGCTGGGCGAAAGGCTGCTCACTGCGCTGGTAGTCATTGTCGCCGTCCTAGCCACGCTCGGCATCCTGGGCTTCAATTTGACCACTGTGCTCGCCGGCCTCGGCATCGGCGGCATTGCCATCGCCTTCGCCGCTCAGAAGACTCTCGAAAATCTTTTCGGCGGAATTTCCGTCCTGGCCGATGAGGTCATCCGCGTCGGCGACTACTGCCGCTTCGGCGATCGCACTGGAACCGTGGAAGACATCAGCCTGCGTTCCACCCGCGTTCGCACCGACGCACGCACCGAGCTTTCTATTCCCAATGGCGCGCTCGCCACCATGAGCATCGAGAATTTCACCCGGCGCGACAAAATTCTGTTCAATCCCGCGCTCGCTATCAGGTGTGAGACCACGGCCGACCAGTTGCGCTATCTGCTGGCTGAGGTTCGCCGGATGCTATACGAACATTCGAAGGTCGAAAGCGACAGCGCAAGCATCCGCTTCGCCAATTTTGACAACAGCGCTTTGCGCCTGGAAATCTTCAGCTACGTGCTCACCCGCGACTCCACGGAATTCGCCGCCATCCGCGAAGACCTGCTGCTGCGCATCATGGAAATCGTGGAGAAATCAGGCAGCGGTTTCGCCTTCCCGTCACAGACCGTGTATTTCTCGCGCGATTCCGGCCTCGATAAGGAGAAAGCCAGCGCCGCCGAGCAGCAGGTCCAACAATGGCGGGACCAGCACAAGTTACCCTTCCCCGATTTTGCGCCCGCCGATAAAACGGCTTTTCGCGGTTCGATAGTCTATCCGCAGCCTGAATCGGCCGTCGGGAAACCCCAGCGGCTGCCCTGAAACTATGGGGATCCACCCACTTACCCCAGTAACTTGCGGCTTTCGGCAACCGTTCCTAGCATGGGAGAGTCATGCCCCATGCCCTGTTGTTGTCGCCCGATGACCAGGCGGTCACCGCTATTACTGGCGTTCTGGAAGAAATGTCGGTAACTTGCGAGCGTCCCTTGGACGGAGGTTCCGCTGCCCAGAAACTTAATTCGCATAGCTTCGACCTGGTGTTGGTGGATTGCGAAAATCTGCCGGCCGCCAAACTGATCTTTGACGTTTGCCGCCGCGGAAAAGGCAGCAACAATCCTATCCCGATTGCCATTGTCGATGGCCGCGCCGGCCTGCCCACTGCTTTTCGCCTGGGCGCGGAACTGATTCTGACCAAGCCGGTCGCAAAAGACCAGGCCCGGAACACCATCCGCACCGCAGTCAGCCGCGTGCGGAAGGACGTTCCGGCAAGCGAGAGTTTGCCCGCGCAGCCTGCGAGCCCGGCCGTGCCCAATGCGGTCGTAACCGAGGAACACGCGCGGGCAGCCGCCGCTTCTTCGCAACTGACAAGCTTTGCGAATTCCGTTCCACCCGTTGCTCCTATCGTTGCTTCAACCCCGGCTCTCTCCGCGCCAGCTGTCGCGACGTCGATGCATTCCGCCGTGGATGAAATCGCAGCACCGCCAGCCGCTCCAAGGTTGAATCCGCGGCCTGTGTCTGCTTTACCCGCATCTTTGCCCCAGCCATCTCCGACGCCAGCGGTTGTGGACAATTCGAAACCCGCGCGCCTGCCCTCGGATGACCCGGTGCTCGCGGATCTGGAAGAATCGGAACTCAAAGAGTCGGAGCGGAAAGAATCTGAGCTGAAAAGCTTGGGATCGGGTAAAGCAGTATCGGATCAGACGCCCGGCGTCTCTGCGCCTCCGGTCTTCTCGGCCTACCAGAAAAATCAGCAGAAGAAGCGCAGTCCGCTGGTCGCGTTGCTCATGCTCGGGGTCGCCGCCGGCGGTGGCCTCTACGCCGCGTGGACCTATCAACCCGGGTTCCGGGAAATCGCCCAGCCGCAGATTGATCGCGTACTGGCCCTTGCCGGAATAGCGAACTCGCAGAAGAGCAAGCCGCCGGCGCCCAATCGTGCGAAACCCTCGCCTCAGCCAGCGGCTCAGCCGGCTGCGGCCACAAGCTCGGCGCCAGAGCCGGAAACGCCTGCCGATCTGAACCAGAAACAATCATCGGTCTCAGATTCCACGGCATCTTCCGCGGCAACCCCCGATGCTGCAACTCCTGTCCAGCCGGTAGCGGGTCCAGGCGCGACCGTTGCGACGCCAACTGCCGGGGCCAATGCGAGAACTGCGCCTCCGGCCGGTAGGGTTGAGGTCAACAAGCCCGACAGCAAGAAAGATGCCGCTGCTGCAACTTCATCCGGCGCCCAGTTGCCCGGGGAGGACAGCGCAATTATTCTCTCGTCCAAAGGTGCCGAAAAACGGCTGGCGCGCAGTGTTCAACCCAAGTTTCCCGCCGAAGCTCGCTCCGGCGCTGCGCAGGGAACGCTAGTCCTCAAGGAGGTCGTGGATGAGAACGGCAAGGTTGAGGGCGTGCGACTGGTCGAGGGAGACGCTGCCTTGGCAACTGCCGCCATCGAAGCCGTGAAGCAATGGCGCTATCGGCCCTACGTCCGCAACGGTAAGGCTCAGCCTTTCCAGACGGTCGTGATCATCGACTTCCAGCGGCCGTAAGAAGGGTAAGCGCCAGAACGTCGTCAGTCATTAGTCGATCGCCGGGGTGCCCACCGTCAAAGCGATCCATCAAACCGCGAACGACTAACGACCAACGACTAACGACCTCTTCTCAATTACCCCGGTAACTTGCTGGTACCCACAACATTACCTAGGATGGCCTCATTATGGGTTACCAAGCGGTACTGTTCTGTCCCGACGAAAAATTGGCCCGGGTGGTAGGTCATGTGTTCAGTGAACTGGACTTCACGGTAGAGACCGTTCACGAACCTTTCGCGGCGGTCAAGAAGTTCATGGCCCAGCGTTATGACGCCATAGTTGTGGACTGCGAGAATGAACCGAACGCTACCCTGCTGTTCAAGAGCGCAAGAAATTCCAGCTTCAATCAAAGTTCGCTCGCCATCGCCCTGGTCCTAGGACAAGCGGGCGTGGCCAAGGCTTATCGCATCGGCGCCAACCTGGTGCTTACCAAGCCGATCAACGTCGAACAGGCAAAGGGAACGCTTCGGGTTGCGCGGGGGCTCCTGCGGAAGAACGCGGATGCTGCCAGCGCGGCTGCTCCTGCACGAGCTTCTGCATCCGCCGGCGATTCATTTCATCCGGCAAGTCGGGACGCGGAAACGATGGCTCCATCGCCAAGCCGCCCCGAGCTTCCTGAATTTGAAGCCGCGCTGCCAGCGATGATTCCGGCCGCGCCTCCCACTGCTGCCCCGGCAATGACAGCGCCGGCAGAGGTGGAGGATAACCCTGCCGATGTTCCCGTGCCCGTAGCGCAGGCCGAGATATTGACAGAGCTTACGAGCGCACCCGAGCCGGGAGTGGAAGCAAGCCAACAGGTGGTCGAATCTGAGGTAGCCGACAACGAAGCAGTCAAGACCGAAGCAGCAAAGATCGCCACTGCGCACGTAGCGCACCCCAAACCGAGTTTCGCTTTCACGCCGGCCCAGGGGTCAGCCGCAGCACCGGCTCCAGCGAAAGAAAAAGAGAAAGAGAGCACGATTGTTGAATCCGAGGCTGCCAGCCCCTCGCGTACCGATGCCTCAACGTACCGTTCGGCAGGCATGACCGATGCCCCGTCCTTTGCCGCATTAGGCGGAGAAGATTCTGGCAAATCGGGGGCTGCCAAGAAAATCCTGGTTGCAGCGGTGGCTGTACTAGCTCTAGCCGCACTCGGCTGGGAGCTCGCCAAGTACACTTCTGCCCTTGCTCCACGGCACGCAAGCACGCCCCAAACCTCAGGGCAGCCCGCTCCTGCCCGGGTACCCATATCGTCCCTGGCGCCAGCACCTTCGACCAGCACGTCTGACCAGGCGGGTTCGGCAATTCAAACCGTAACTCCCAAAACGGCTCCGGCTACACTGCCGGGCAAGCCGTCGGCCGACGTGAGCAATGTTCCAGTGCCTCGGATCGCGCTGGATGCTGAGCCGGAAACGAAAAAACCGGATTCGGCACCCCTGCACGTGAAATCCAACGTCGCGGGAACCAAAACGCAGGCTCATGCGGAAGAGTCCGCGCCTCAAGTTCCCAGCCCGCTCGCCGTTTCAGCTGCCGACGACAATAACTTGAGCAGCCTGATGCCAGCATCGCAGAACCTTCCCAAGCCCTCGCTGGCGACACTGAAAATTTCGCAAGGCGTATCCCAAGGGCTTCTGATCAAGCGCGTACAGCCAAAATATCCGCCATCCGCGCTTGCGACTCATACCCAGGGAGCGGTGCAAATCGAAGCCGTCATCAACAAAGAAGGCAATGTCACCAATGCGAAGGTGCTCAGTGGGGACCCCGTTCTTGCCAAGGCCGCGCTGGACGCGGTTCGCCAGTGGAGATACAAGCCCTACTACCTCGATAGCGAGCCCGTTGAAATCGAGACGCAGATCACGATCAATTTCAAAGCAAACTAGGAAAGCAGGTCTTAGGTCCTAGGTCTTAGGGGGATTGGGTTTCCGAAGACCTGGTCTAATTCAACTGCTCGTCCAGAGGGCGATGCCGCGGACGCCCCGGATGCGCGGTGATGCTGCGGAATTTATGGTAAAGGCCGTGCAAGTCGTCGCTCAACAGCCGCACCACCTGCATACAAAACTCGGCGTGCTCGCGTAGAAACTCCAGGAACTCCTTGCGCGGAATAAACGCCACGGTCGCTTGGTCGCCCGCTTCGGCCGTAATCCGATACTTTTCTCCGGTCATGCTTTCGGTCAATCCAAGCATGGTTCCAGCGCCCACCACCTCCAGCAGTTGCTTGTGGCTCTGACCGGCCGTCAGCAGCACACGCACCTCACCGCTCTCCACCAGGTAAACGCCCGTGACCGCGGAACCCTGCTGAAACAGCGTGGCCCCTTGGGAGAACCGCCGCACTGATTTGATCCCCTGAAGGGCCCGCAATAAATCGGGACTCAACTTGCCCGGCGTGGGCTGCGACGACACAATGTGACTCCCTCTTGCCTCAGCCTGTCTGCACGCAGCAGGAACCGCGGGCGGCGATTTAGACCACCCCAGAGTACACCTCCCGAGGGCCGGTTGTCGGCTCATAACTGATAGGGCTTCGATGGCCGGGCAAGCAGCGCCCAGAAGGTGAGTTAGAGCGAGGGAAGCAGAAGGAACGCCCGCACCGCAAGCAGAAGGCGACCGGAGGTTCGCCGCTTATTGCCTTTCCAGAATTTCGTCGACTGCGATTTTGCTGCCTTTGTCAACGCTGACGACCTTGTGAATCGGCTTGAAACCAGTCAGGGTCACATCCACGATGTAGTTCCCTGGTCCCAGCATGATGTCGACGGGCGATAACTTATCCAGGACACGCTGGTTGATCGCCACTTGCGCGCCTTTGGGCTGGGTATGAATGCTGATGGCACCCATGCCCGCGCTGCTGTCTCCGCCGCGCCCAAACAGCTTATTGAACTTGCCCACGGTCCGTATGTCCTCAGCATTGCCCAACGCTCGCAGTGCAGGCGAATACTGGAAATTCTGACCGGGACTGAGATCGGCGGTAACAGTCTCCTCCAAATATCCCTGCTTGCGCAACAGAACGGTATGGCTTCCCTTTTCCACGGCGAACTGTGCCGGCGTCAATCGCGCGGTAGGTTTGCCGTCGAGAACAACCTCGGCCCCGGGCGGCGCGCTGTTCACCACCACCAGCGCATTGATCGGCGCCAGATTAAGCGTCAGAGTCGATTTGCTGCTGGCAGCAACATCGATGGACCGTACTTCGGACGAATAGCCCGGTTTGCTGACAGATATGACGTGCTTACCGGGGCTTAAACTTGCCACGGTAAACGGCGTAACCCACGACGGATCGCCTTTTCCATCGACCTGAAATTGTGCGCCCTGCGGGCTGGAGTCAATCAGTGCCTGGCCCGGAATTACGACTGGCGCTGGGGCCGGCGCCCGCCGGCTGTTCTTGGCGCCGCGCTTTTCGACTTGCCGTACCGTCACGCTCGGTGCATCTTCAGCTTCCAGCACCGGCGCAACGGGTGGAACCGGTTTCTCCGTTTGCTGTACCACCGGCGTCTGTGCGGCCGGTTGAGTCGCGGTTGGTTGGACAACTTTCGTCGGCCGCGGAGCAGCCGTGGAGTCATCGTCTTCCGAGCGAACGTGAAAGAAGACTGCGATCGCAATCACGAGAATGATTCCAACCGCACCCAGAATCGAAAACAGCATCAGCCATGGCGGAACCGTGGCGATTTCCTTCATCGCTTTTTCCGCAACTTCCCGCGGCTGGATTTTCGGCTTCTCCTCTTGCTTCCGCGGATGGAACTGCACCACCGGCTGCAACGGCTCGGCGGGTTCCGGAGCGGGCTGCGTGAAAACTGGTTCCTTGAGCGGAGGCAGTTCGTCCAGGTCAGAAAAACTCTTGCCCGACGAGCCCCCTTCGGGCTGGGACATCATTGGATCAACAGCCGCGCCCGGCAACTGTTCCTCGGATTCTTGCTCCAGTACCGCCGCCGATAACACCGGACCGCTCGGCTCCTCGAACTCGGGAGCCTTGACTTCAGGTTCGCCATCGAATTCGTCGATGAGCCGCGCACCAGAATCCGGCACAGAGTTTGCATCGGACGAGGTCCATGCGCCCCCTGCGCCCGCAGCCGCCGCAGCGGCTTTGCCCTCGGCGGCCGGCGGATCGATGGAGAACTCCGGTGCGTCGATTTTGGGCGAAGCAGGTTTGGGTGGAGCCAGTTTCGGCGGAACGGGTGCCGCGGAGGGGACGGGCCTGGGTGCGCTGGACGCTGCCGAGACAAACTTACTCGCCGCCGCCGCACGAGCCGCGGAACTCACGGCAAGACCCGGCGCCGGGGTCGCCTTCTTGGCTTCGGTGACAACTTTCTTGCCGTTCTCCTTGCACTTCTCCAGGTCTTCCAAAAGTTCACGCGCGCTCTGATAACGCTGCGCCGGATCCTTCGCGAGCGCCTTCATAATCAGAGCGCTCACCGCCGGCTGAATCTTGATGTTCACCCTGGACGGACTGGCGGGCATCTCATTTTCAATCTGGCTTACCAGCGCAACCGGGTCTGGGGCATCGAAAGCCTTCTTGCCCACCACCATCTCATAGAGGATCGTCCCCACCGTAAACAGGTTCGAGCGCAGGTCGATGGCCTCGCCGCGAATCTGTTCGGGCGAACAGTAGGGCATGAGCCGGCCCAGACCTTTTTCCGATTCCGCTCCGATGAGGCTCATGTTGGAAATGCCATAGCCCAGGATCTTGACCATCCCGTCCCACTGCACCATGATCTTGGAGGGCTCCAGCGAATTGTGGGCCACGCCCTTCTCGGCGGCGTGTTCCAGACCGGCGCAAACCTGGCGGGTAATGTCGAGCAGATCCCAGATGGAGAAGCCTTCTTTGCGCGCCAGCATGGTGGCAACGCTGTTGCCCTGGATATACTCCATGGCGGCGCAGAACTGGCCGTCGATCTCGCCTGCGCCATACAGCAGAACAATATTCTGGCCAACGAGATCACGCGTGCTCTCGCCTTCGACGATCAGCGCTTCCACAAACGCTTCCGCGCGGTCGCCCAGCGGCTCCAGACTCTGCGTCTTGAGCGCCACGACCTGGTTGGTTTCCGTGTCCATCGCCTTGTAAATCAAGGCGGTGTCAGACCTGGAAAGCTCACTCTGGATTTCGAAACGGCCAAACATCGTTGCCATTACAATTGCCCTCGCGGTGACAAGCCGCACTCCACCCTGAAATAATTCTGGCTACCTACAGGGGAAGAATCAAAACTAGAATACCGCCATCAACTGCCCAACTGAGAGTTACGAAGGTCACCGAAAAATCGCTGTGGGAGGCTATTGCTGGGAGCTGGGGCCACGGCGATTTCAGCCGCCAGCACGCTCCCCACCTCCGCGAGATGCAAAAGAAAAGCCGCCCAACGTCGGGCGGCTCATGTGCGATCTTGAATCGATCACGATAGCGCACTCGTTGGAGTAGATCTATTGCACCACCTGATTCAATATGGCGGAAGTACTCTTGGCATTGGCACTATCCCCCAGGTACTGAGCCGTGATCGGGTGCGTACCCACGGCCATCCGCAACTTGGTAAGCGTGGCTACCCCGCCGCTCAACGTCGCCGTTCCGATCCCGAGTGTTCCGTCCCAAAACCTTACATTCCCGGTCATCGGATAAGGCCCGGTCGGTGTAACTGTCGCTGTAAACGTCACTGCCTGCCCATAGGTGGAAGGATTCGAACTCGATCCGAGCGCCGTCGCGGTCGGGTACTTATTCACTACTTGCATCACCCAGCCAGTGCTCGGTTCAAACGTCGTATCACCGGCGTAGGTTGCTTTGATCGTGTGCGACTTCGCCGAGAGTGATGAGGTTGTGTACGCCGCCGTTCCGCCCGCCAACGCCACCGAGCTTAAGATTGTGGTCCCTTCGTGGAACGTCACCAGTTCGCCATCCGGAATCGGCCCATGGATTGACGTGACCGTGGCGGTGAACGTCACTGGCTGACCGAAAAACGAAGGCGACCCCGAGGTGGTCACGACTGTCTTGGACACGATGCTTGCAACGTATTCCGTGAGCGTCGCGGAGGTGCTGCCCAGATTGTGGGCATCACCCGAGTAAGTGGCCGTGATCGTGTGAAAACCACCCTTTGTGTAGGTTGTACTGTACGCTGCCTGTTGGTTGGCCAAGGGAACGGTCGCGATGGTCGAACTCCCATCCTGGAACGCCACCGTCCCCGTCACCGCGCCTCCGTCTTTACTGGTCACGGAGGCGGTGTAGGTCACCACTTTGTGCGGAACCGCCGGATTCAAGCTCGAGACCAATGTGGTCGTCGTGGGACTCCCGGCGTGCAGCAGCACGCTTAATACGCCGGAACTGAAGTTCGCTATCGCGAGGTCGGGCTTCCCATCTCCGTTCAGATCCGCGATCGCTAGACTCTTCGAGCCGATTCCACCCCCCCCGCCCGAGTCGTAGGTCACAACTGGTTGAAACGTACCGTCGCCATTTCCCAGCAGAACACCGACTGTACCGTCGGCACCGGTGTTGCAGTTCAACACCAGCAGGTCCGGCTTGCCATCCCCATCTACATCGGCAACCGCTACGGAATCGGAATTCCCCACGCTAGCGTCGTAAGTCGCAGCCGGCTGGAACGTGCCGTCACCGTTACCCAGCAGCACGGCTACGGCGTGGGAGCCCCAGTTCGCTACCACCAGATCGGGCTTGCCATCCCCGTTAAGATCGGCAACCGCTACCGACCAGGCCTCTAACCCTCCCGTGTCGTAGACTACCGCGGGCTGAAAAGTGCCGTCTCCGTTGCCGAGCAGCACGCCCACCGTACCCTCGATATTGGGCCATCCAATCCACAAATTCGCCACCAGAATATCCAGGTGACCGTCACCGTTCACATCGGCAACCGCTACCCCATTTGGATAGGTCGCGCCCGTGCCATAACACGTCACGCCCCGGAACGTGCCGTCGCCATTACCCAGCGCAACTCCCACAGCACCCGATGGGGAGCAATCCGCAATCACGTCCAGTTTGCCGTCGCCGTTGACATCCGCTACCGCTACAAGCTCATAGCCCATACCGGGGTAGGTAACAGCGGGCTGGAAGGTACCGTCACCGTTACCTAGTAGAACGCCGACTGAGTAGGGGCTCGCGTAGTTTCCCACTACCAAATCCGGCTTGCCATCGCCGTTGACATCAGCAACCGCAAACGATGCGGCGAATCCCCCAATTCCTGCGCCAGAGTCATAGGTCCCCCCCGCCCGAAAGGTGCCGTCACCGTTGCCCAGAAGCACGCTCGCGGAACCGGGGCTCTGGTTCGCCACCACCAGGTCAGGAATGCCGTCCATGTTCAAGTCGCCGATTGCTATGCCCACGGTGCCACCCGGCTCCAATTCGTAAGAGATTGGGGGCAGGAAAAGCGGCGGATTCGGGTCCATCGGGTGCGCAGCCTGCGGTTTCGTTTGCGAACGGCCCACAGGAGAACGCTTAGCGCGATTGATCCCTAGAATTAAAGAACGCTCCGCTTGAGCGGACAAAGTAGTCTCCGCGGGAGCCAACACGGCGTTTGCCTGCCCAGACGTCCGGCCTGCACCCATCGTTTGCGCCAGCGCTGCGGTCGCGATCAAGACAACCAGAATTGCGAAGGAAGGGGCGACTACCCTGAAAGAATAATTACGAGTGAGTTTGCGGGTCATACTAGACCTCCTTTGCGGGAAAAAACGCGGCCGAGGCCGAGTTGATCATTCAGCTATCAGTGGTCTGATCCCGAACTGCCTGGTCCAAATTCGAATCGTCACCGAGAAACCAATTGCTGGAGGGGCCGACGTTCAAAGCTCTCGCCTCAGGGGAGGTGCCTCTTAACTGGCGGGAACCGCGCTTCGGAGAGGCGGGACATGCTAATGCAAGCACAGATAAGCACGCGTTGTCAGTGAAAAGGGTCACATCTTGATGTGCGGTGATTGCCAAGAGCCACAGCGCCAAGGGGGCCAGACCGTCGTGCTCCACAATCGAAATCTACTTAACATCCGCTGTACAGGTCGCGATCCATCCCCAGCACAACGATAGGCATGCCAAGGCAGTCTGACTCGTTTTCGGGGTGAAAAGCGGGTTCACGAGAAATTAACGAAAAGAAGATCAAGCCCCAGTTGTCCACACCGCAGCTGCTGCTTTATCCTCAAGGCGAGCGTAAATTTGGGATTGGCCGTCCCTCTCAGGGAATCTTCTTATCGACTGGTGGGCGTTTTTACTCGCATGACTCTGACCCGCTTCGTGACCAAAAGCGCGTTCCGCAACAAGCGGCGCAGCATCCTGACCGTGTTGAGCATCACGTTCTCGCTGCTGCTGCTGACTTTGATGATGACCATTTGGCGCGCCTTCTACATTGACACGTTCAGCGCCCAGGCCGCGCAGCGCCTGGTCACCCGTCACCGCGTCTCCCTCACGCAATTGCTGCCTTTGTCTTACCGGGAGAGGATCCGGGGCATCCCCGGCGTCGCGGCCGTGGCTCCCAACAGCTGGTTTGGAGGCACCTACAAAGATGCCAAGCCGGAGAATATGTTCGCCCAGTTCGGCACCGACCCCGAGGAAATCCTCAAGATCTTCACCGACTTCAAGATCCCTGCGGATCAGGTCATGGCCTGGCAGCGGGATCGCGCCGGTACCATCGTCGACGACCAACTCGCCCGAAGACATGGCTGGAAACTGGGCGATCGCATCGTGCTCCAGGGCACGATTTATCCCGTGGAACTCGATCTCACCATCCGCGGCATCTACACGGCGCCCGAACCTACAGAATCCGTTTACTACAATCAGAAGTACGTGGAAGAAGCCGTTTCATTCGCCAACGGAAGGGCGGGAGTCTTCGATATCCTCGCCGATTCTCCGGATAACGTTTCCAAAGTCGCCTCCGCAGTCGACACCATGTTTCGTAATTCTCCGGAGCCGACGAAGACTGAGAGTGAAAAAGCATTTCAGCTGAGCTTCATCAACAGCATTGGAAACGTGAAGGCATTTATCCTGAGTATCTGCTTCGCGGTCGTGTTTGCGACGCTGCTGGTGTCGGCCAACACCATGGCCATGTCGATCCGCGAACGCACCCGTGAAGTAGCAGTTTTGAAGACGCTGGGATTCACCCGGCAGTCGATCTTGAGGCTTTATATTGGGGAAGCGGTCCTGGTGGCTTTGGCGGGCGGCGCTCTGGGTTGCCTGCTGGCGCTCGGAGTGGTCTCAGGCCTATCGCACGCGCCCGGCATGGGTCTGTTTTTTTCCGGAGTGAAAGTGACGCCCCTGACTTTGCTGCTGGCGATCTTCGTCGCCGGAATGGTGGGCTTTCTGAGCGCGATCTTGCCCGCCTACCACGCGGCAAAACTGGATATCGTGGAGGGCTTGCGCTACATCGGGTAGCAAAGGAACACGATGGCGATTCCGATCAGCTATAACATTCGCAACCTGAAGCTGCGCAAGGGCCTCACCATCATGACGGCTCTGGGCATTGCGCTCACCGTAACCACCGCGGTGTTCCTGATGGCGCTACTGGCGGGTTTGAAAAAGGCTTTTATGGCCAGCGGCGATCCGCTGAACGTGCTCGTCATGCGCAAAGGCTCCACGGCAGAACTTTCAGGAGGCTTCAACGCTGATCTTTTTCCGACGCTGAAAACGCTGCCTGGGATCGCCCAGGATCGCGACGGACAACCGCTCGCTTCCGGTGAATGGGTGGTAGTAGTGGTGCTGCCCCGCAAGGATGGAACCGGTGAAGTGAATGTGTCGGTTCGCGGATTGATGCCGGCGGGCCTCACTCTGCGTCCGAGCGCAAAGTTGGTCCAAGGCTGCTGGTTTACGCCCGGCCAGCGCGAAGTCGTGGTTGGGAACTCCATCCACAATCGTTTTTCGGGCGCCAACGTCGGCGACACTCTCGACTTCGCCAAGGGACAGTGGAAAGTCGTCGGCGTCTTCGATTCTGGCGGCACCGCGTATGATTCCGAAATCTGGGGCGACGTCAACCAGATCGCCGCCGACTTCGACCGCCAGGGAGGCTATGCTTCCGTTTATCTGCGGGCAACCGACCCGGTTGCAGCCGACGCACTGAAACACCGCGTCAGCGACGATCAGCGGCTGAAGTTGGAGGGTACGCTCGAAAACGAGTATTACGAGAAGCAAACCAGTTCCGGCGGCGCCATCAAATTCATCGGCATGGTCGTGGCCATCATCATGGCGATCGGTTCCAGCTTTGCTGCCATGAATACGATGTATGCGGCCGTCGCCTATCGCTCGAAGGAGATTGCAACCCTGAGGATCATTGGATTTTCCCGGCCCAGCATTCTCACCTCATTCGTGATCGAAGCGTTGCTGCTTTCGCTGCTGGGAGCGGCGGTCGGAATTGTCTTGATGTTGCCGTTCAACGGTATGAGCACGGGCATCGGCAACCAGCTCACCTTCAGCGAAACGGTTTTCAGCCTGCACCTGACTTGGGGAGTCGCCATGACGGCAGTTATCTTCGCCATGATCATGGGCTTGCTGGGAGGCTTCGCACCCGCCTGGCATGCAGCGCGACAGGATATTCTGACCTCGCTGCGGGCGTAATAAGTCTGTCGTAGAGACGGGGCTTGCCCCGTCTCACTGTCGGCGGAGACGCGGCAAGCCGCGTCTCTACAGAAAATTGGGGCGGCATCTTGACCCCGTAGTGGTGTAATTAATCTCGAACGTGTAACGAATTGGGAGCATCCCTTCATCCATGCCTACGGACCTCGGACCCACGGACACTAAACACGAAGACCTGCGGAGTCTGCGCATCGATCACTCCCTGCGCGACGGAGGCGGAGAACCGCCCGCGTGGTCGCGCCGCTTCATTCTGGGCGGAATCGCCGTGGTCGTCCTGCTGGGAATTGTCTCGTTGGTCTATCGGGCTCTCGCCTCGGATGCGCCGGAAGTGGAAGTCGTGCGGGCGACGGCGGAAGGCAGCGACGTCGCGGGCAGCACCGTGCTTTCGGCGAGCGGATACATTGTCGCGCATCACAAAATCAGCGTGAATTCGAAGGTCACCGGCCGCGTGGCCTGGATCGGCGTGGAAAAAGGCGACAAGGTTAAAGAAGGACAGGTTCTGGTGCGGTTGGAGGACGAGGAATTCCGCGCCCAGTACGAACAGGCTAGGGGCGCGGTGGAGAGCGCCAAAGCCCGGCTGCTCGAAAATCAGAACGGCTCGCGTCCGGAGGAGATTGAGCAGGCGGATCACAATCTGCAGGAAGCGCGAGCCACGGCGATCAATGACAAAATTAATTTGGACCGCACCCGCGACCTGGTTGCCCAGGGAGTAATGTCCAAGCAGAATCTGGACGACGCCATTGCCAAGTGCGACGCTTCCCAACAAAGAATGAATTCGCTGGAGCGGGCTTTCAAGCTGATGCAACTGGGACCGCGCTCCGAAGAGATTCTGCGCGCCCGCGGCGACCTGCTGCAAGCCGAAGGTCAGATGGCCTATGCCAAGTCGCAACTTGACGCCACCGTGATTCGCGCGCCCGTCAGCGGCACGATTCTGGAGCGCACCGCGGAAAAGGGTGAACTGGTCACCGCGCAGTTTGCCAGCGGCGCCGAAGGAGGCCCGCGCGGATCGGTCGTCGCCCTGGCGGATCTGAACGACATTCAGGTCGAGCTCGATATCGCGCAAGATGACTTTGCCAAACTGTCTCCCAAGCAGGAAGGCATTGTCACCCTGGACGCGTTCAAGGATCGCTCCTACAAGGGCGAGATCGCCGAAATGTCGCCGGAAGCAAACCGCCAGAAGGCAACGGTCCAGGTCAAGGTTCAGATTCTGAAGCCCGACTCCTACCTTCGCCCGGAAATGAATGCCACGGTGCAGTTCAAGGCGAAGGCCACTGACGATAAAAGCGCTGGCACGAAACAGGCGTATGTCTTTGTGCCCACCGCCGCATTGCGGGACAAGGATGGCAAGAAGTTCGTGCTGCTCGCCTTCAACGGCAAGGCCCTCCGCCGCGAGGTTCATGTTCAGGGCCAGCGATCAGGCGGCTATCTGGTGGACTCGCTGGTGGGCGGCGAGAGTGTAATTACGACGGCGCCCGCGGATTTGCAGGACGGCCAAAAGATTCGTATCAAGGGGAATTCATGAGTACGATAACGACGCAAACGCCAACACAACCGGCCCTGGGCAGCAAGGTCGTCCAGGCCCGCGGGGTCAGTAAGATTTTCAAGCGCGACGCCTTCGAAGTGACCGCGCTCGACAACGTCTCCATCGACATCGCCGGCGGCGAGTTTCTGGCGCTGATGGGGCCTTCCGGATCAGGGAAGACGACCCTGCTGAACATGATCGCTGCCATCGACCGCCCGAGTTCTGGCGAACTGCTGGTGATGGGCGAAAACATTTTTCGTCTGGGCGACGGGCAGTCGGCCAAGTGGCGCAATACTCACGTCGGATATGTTTTTCAGACTTTCAATCTGATCCCGGTGCTAACGGCATTTGAGAATGTCGAGTTGCCGCTGCTGCTGACCAGGATGACGTCGCAGCAGCGCCGCGATCATGTGATGACCGCACTCAAACTCGTAGGGCTCGAGGATCGCGTCCATCACCTTCCCAAACAGCTATCGGGTGGGCAGGAGCAACGTGTAGCCATCGCTCGCGCCATCGTCAGCGATCCCACGCTGATTCTCGCCGACGAACCGACCGGCGACCTCGACAGTAACTCGGCAACGGAAGTCCTGGAGATTCTGAAGCGGCTGAATGAAAGCTTCAACAAGACAGTTGTGATGGTGACCCACGATCCGCACGCGGCCCAGTATGCGCACGTAACGCGGCATCTGGAAAAAGGACGGCTGTTGCCAGCGTAGAGTTCTTTGGTAGAGACGGGGCTTGCCCCGTCTTAGGCTGCCGAAAAACTTTCTTCCTGCCTTTGGGGCGCAGCGTTTCAGCGCTGCGGTACCAGCATTATTTTCAATGCGGCTTTAGCCGCTGAGGAGCAATATCAGGCGGTTCTCCGGGAAGGTACCGCTTCTTGCGAAGGCTCGACGTCGCTGATCCACTCCCACACGCGCCGCCCGCGGTCGTTGCTCAGGCTGCGGGCTTCGCCATAATCCACCAGACGATTCAAGACCGTCGTAACCGAGGCCAGCGGGTCTTTGTGCCGCGCCAGGATTGCCGGAGCATACCGTTCCAGTTCCATGCAAACCTCGCGGGCTCCCAGCGGACGCCGGATCTCCATGAGCACCCTTCGGCACGCCTTGGTGAAACCGGGCTGGCGGCCGTTGGGCTTGCGGTCGATCAGTTCCAGCAAGTCGTCGCCCAGCACCTGCTCGCCGAAAAGATTCGCGAGTCCGGCGATGGTCTGCTTCACCGTGCCAATCCGCTTCATGACCTCGGCGCGCTGCCGCATGAGCTGAAGGAGCTCTTCGTGCGCAGCCTTCACCACTTGCTGCGCCGAAATGCTATTGGCTTGCGCATCAATGGAGTGCGCGTGCAAGCCATTGCCGCTGCTTTTCCCGAGTTCCATAGAACGTCCTCCACGAAGCGGACGAGGGCCCCTCGGCTCCCGTCCTTCGACACTTTTAATACGCAGGACGATCCTCCGAGGTTCCGTTGAACGTTTGACTCGTTTGGAGGGGAAAGGTTATCGAAGAATAGGGGTAGTGTTCGGCAAACGGGGTTCCGTCCCGTCCAAGCGGGGCAAAGCCCCGCCACCACACAACCCGGGCCGCGGACAAGAGTGTCCGCGCTACACGTGCCCTCTACCCCATCACGGTCGTGTGCTCTGGCCGTATCTTGTAGAGGACGCGAACCTCTCCCGGCTGGGCGTAGGGATACTTCTCGACTCCCATGTACTTCTTCGCCATCTTGTCGATGTGATGAGCCGCGCCATCCTCGGTAATCTCAACCACGGTGCCGCGGATCTCCAGATAGCGATAAGGATTGTCGGGATCGACGATGGCCAGCGCTACCCGCGGATCGCGGCGTACGTTGCGATCTTTTTGGCGTCCGCGAGCCGAGTTGAAGATGACGTGCTGGCCGTCAAAGTCGCACCACACTGGGGTGACCTGCGGCCGCCCGTCGGGCATGAGCGTGCCCAGACTGGCGAAAGCTCGCTTCTGGAAAAGGTCGAGGTATTTCTCAGGAATGACGTTGGACATTGCTGGATCTCTCCTCGGTTATTTTATTGCCGATCGATTGCCGAATACTTATTACCGCCCCGATTATAGATGCTGGATGCGCGCTTTGGGTTCCAGTTCGCAAGCGGATACAATAATTAGCTCCACCGGACAGGCGCCACCAAGCCCAACGAGCCGTAATGGGGACTCGCGACCTGGCCATGTTGTTGCGTTTTTCTGAATCCCTAGTAGACTAGTAGTCTTTTCGGAGACTTCAACTTTATGCGGATGACATCAAGCCCGGCAGGAAAATCGGCGCGAATATTCTGTCTGTGGTTTGCCTTATTCCTGATCCTGACCCCTCTTCTGGCGCAGCAACCTGCCCTGAAACCTCCGCCTACTGTTGTCTTCATGACCGATTTCGGCATCGTCGACGACTCGGTGGCGCTGTGCAAGGGCGTCATGTACGGCATCGCCCCCAACCTCCGCATTGTCGATCTCACCCATCGGGTGACTCCTTTTTCCATTCGAGACGGCGCCCGCTTCTTGTTCGGCACCGCTCCGTACTTCCCGGCCGGAACGGTATTTGTTGTCGTTATCGATCCCACCGTGGGCAGTTCGCGCAAGGCCGTGGTGGTGAAATCAAAGCGTGGACAGTTTTTTGTGCTGCCCGACAACGGCCTGATGACCATGGTCGAGGACCGCGACGGCGTAGAGGGCATTCGCGAGGTCACTAATCCAGATTGGATGGTGGGCGCCAAAATTTCCTCCACTTTCCATGGCCGGGATATCTTTTCTCCCGTAGGCGCTCACATCGCGCGCGGCGACGACTGGACCCATGTAGGCCCCGTAGTCAAAGAACTCGTCCGGCTCGATCTGAAACCCGCCAGCGTGGATGAGAAAGGATTGACTGGCGAAGTAATCGCCTTGGATGGTCCGTTCGGCAACCTGATCACGAACATCAATGCCGACGATTTCATGAAGCTCGGCTATCAGCGCGGCGATAAGCTGAAGGTTACGATTGCGGGACACGAAGTCGAAATGCCGTTCGTAAAGACGTTCAGCGATGTGCCGTTCAAACAACCGCTGCTGTTCATCGATTCGCGCGGACGAGCCAGCTTTGCGCTCAACCAGTCCAGTTTCGCGGCGGCGTACGGCATAGATCCGCCACAACCGATTTTCATACCCCGCAAGGGGCACTAAGTTCACACGAGGGAATGATCATGTACAGGGGCAAGAGAAGCTATTTTGTTGGAGCGATTTTGACGGTGGTGCTGCTGGTAGCAGCAATCGCATCGGGCCAGAGTTTTCGTGGATCCATCCGCGGCACAGTGACCGACCCCAGCGGCAGCGTAATCGCCGGAGCGAAGGTCTCCGCCAAGAGCACCTCTACCGGCATGCAACGCGTAGCCACCACCGGAGGAGATGGCGGCTACGTGCTGGCCGAACTCCCCGCCGGCGAATACACGGTCACGGCTGAGGCCGCCGGACTGTCGCCCGCGGCACAGAACGTTCAGGTCAACGTCGGATTGGACACAACGGCCAACTTCGACCTGACCAAGGTCGCGAAACGCCAGGAGCAGCTCACCGTCACCGAAGAAGCACCCTTGGTAGAAGGCACCCGCGACGTTCTGGGCGAAGTTGTGGACCGCGAACTGGTTGTCGATCTACCGCTGAACGGACGCGATTTTGGCAAGCTCGTGGCCCTCGTGCCTGGCGCGACGGTCGAGCCGTCGGGTGTGGCTGCCATCCAGAGCGGATTCGGCCAGTTCTCAATCAACGGCAACCGCGACCGCTCCAATAATTACACCTTGGATGGCACCGACAACAACGACCCGTTTTTCAATAATTCGGCGCTGAACCAGACGGGCATTGGCGGCGCGCCCGGTTCCCTTCTGCCAGTTGACGCCATCCAGGAATTCAACCTGCAGTCTCAATTCCCGGCAGAGTACGGGCGGAATAGCGGCTCAGTGGTCAACATCATCACCAAGTCCGGGACCAATCAGATCCACGGTTCTTTTTTCGAATTTCTCCGCAACGACTTCTTCGACGCGCGGAATTACTTCAATCGTGCCCCGGCGGCGCAGAGCGCATTCCGCAACAACAACTTTGGCGCTTCCCTGGGAGGTCCGATCATCAAAGATAAGACCTTCTTTTTTGGTGCCTACGAAGGTCAGCGCGAGCGCGTCGGATCGGATTTTACCCTCTTCGTGCCCACACCAGGTCAGATCGCGCAGGCGCAACTCGACGCCATTGCCAACGGTGTGACGCCGAATCCCGCCCTCACAACTCTCCTCGGCTTCTTCCCTCAGCCGACTGGATCCAACCTGTCTTCGGGTACAGTCGCTTATTCCGTCCGCGACAAGAATGACGTGAACAGCTTCATCGCCAAGATAGACCACTCCTTTACCAGCAAGGAGCAGTTCGCAGCGCGCTACGCTTTTGCCCAGAGCACGCAGACGTTCCCGCTGGGCGGCCTGGGAACGCTGGCCGCGTCTCGCCTGTCGCAGTTCTCCCAGACGTCCCCTACTCGCGTCCAAGTCGTCTCCGCCAGTCAGCTCTCAACCTTGAGCTCCTCTGCACTGAACGAAGTTCGCTTTGGCTACAGCCGCTATCGCACCTCCTTCAGTTCTCTCGACGCCAACTATGACCCCACCTCCCAAGCTGGAATTGATTTTGGAACTGGCAAACTTGGACTTCCGGAAATTGACTTTGGTGGTCTCTTTGACAACCTGGGCGCAACCGCCTACAGCATTCCGCGCGGCCGCACAAGCCAGAGCTTCCAATTGCTCGATAACTTCACTTGGACGCGGGGCCGCCACACCCTCAAGTTCGGCGGCGAATACCGTCGGGCCGTGATCGACTCTTTCAACGACAACCTGGAGCGCGGTGGCATCGTCTTCACCACTGGCAACGGATTCGACCCCGATCCCGGCACCGACATTCTGGCCGCCTACTACCTCGGCTATGACTACTTCACCGTAGCCGATACGGGAAACACTCAGCGCACGACTTCCAACAATGGCCTCGCCTTCTTCGCGCAAGATGATTTTCGCGCGTCTTCCAATCTGACGGTAAATCTCGGCCTGCGCTGGGAGTACTTTGGTCCCATTCGTGAAGCCAATAACATCCTGGCGAACCTTGGCAGCGACGGGAACCTGGCGATGGCGGGCGCCGATGGGGTGAATGGCGCCTACAAGAAGGACTTGAACAACTTCGGCCCGCGCCTCGGCTTCGCCTGGAGTGCGCTTCCCGGCACGGTGATTCGTGGTTCCTATGGCGTGTACTTCGACTACATTCCGCAGCATCTGTTGACGACAAATTTCACTAACGACGCCGGCCTGACCACGCCACCTATCGGACCGAAGCCAGTACAACCGTTGAATTTCGATTCCACTGCCTTCAACGGCTCGTCCGCCGGAGCGCCGGTCTTTACTCCGGTCACGCTGCCATACTCGTTTGACATCTTCTTTACACCACGAAACCTTGCAACCCCATATGTACAGAGCTGGAATCTGAACCTGGAACGCGAATTGGTCCAGAACGTCGCTTTGCAGTTGGGTTATGTGGGCAGCAAAGGCACAAAACTTGTTCGTTTGCGCGATGCGAATCAGGCTCTTGTGGATGGTTCGCGTCCGAACCCGAATTATGGCTTCATGGACGAGTTCGCCACCATCAGCGGGTCCACCTACCACGCCATGCAAGCTACTCTGCGCTTGCGAAACTGGCATGGACTGGCGGGCTTTGCCGGGTACACCTTCTCGAAATCGCTGGACGATGCCTCCGACGGCATCGATTTCAACTTCGCCACCGTCGCTCTGCCGCAGGATTCGAACAACCTGCAAGCCGAACACGGCCCCTCGAATTTCGACACACGCCAGCGCTTTACCGCAGCCTTTACCTACCAGCTTCCGCGGTTGCCGGGTCCGCACAAGTTGTCGGAGGGATGGCAGGTGAATGCCATCATTACGGCCCAAAGCGGCCGCCCGGTGCCGATTGTGAGCGCGCTTGACACGAGCGGAAATGGCTACCCTGAGCCCGCCAACAGCCACCAGCGGCCGAACCTCATACCGGGCATGAATCCGGTCGTCTCCAATTGGGAGTCGGCCCCGGACAGCGTCGGCTATCTCAACCCATCAGCTTTTACCCAACCGCTCTATCCCGCCGGAGATACCCCAAGCTTTGGCGACCTCGGGCGAAACGCCATCTACGGCCCGCACTTCTGGAACGTCGACTTCTCCCTCGGGAAAAATACGAAGCTCGCCGAGCGCATAAATCTGCAGCTCCGTGCGGAGTTCTTCAATATTTTCAATCACCCCAACTTTGCCTTGCCAAACTTCTTTGTGACGCCGACCACTTACACGGACGGCACTCCGACCTTCGCTGCGACAAACCAGGGGCTCATCACTCAAACCCCAGATGTGGCACAGACTAATCCCGGCCTGGGCGGCGGCGGCCCGCGCGTGATTCAGCTTGCGTTGAAAGTAATCTTCTAGGAAACGGGTTGGATACCCATCCCGAGAGATGCGGCTTGCCGCGTCTCTTTCTTTGTAAGGCAAAATTTAGCCCGGCTTCCGCACATCCTCCGCGATCCGCGGCAGGACGGCCCGCAGCAGCGCGATGAACTGTCCCATCACTCGCCGTCCCACTTCGAGCACTTCTTCGTGGACGAGCGCTTGATCGAGAATTCCGGCAGCCATATTCGTCACACATGAGATTGCCAGAACGTTCATCCCCATGTGCCGCGCGGCGATTGCTTCCGGGACGGTTGACATGCCTACCAGGTCGGCGCCGATGGTGCGCAGGTAGCGAATCTCCGCCGGAGTTTCGTAACTCGGCCCCGCCAGCGCCGCATAGACGCCCTCGCGCGGCGGAATCGAAAGTTTCTTCGCTTCCTCCAAGGCGATCTCGCGATAGCGCTTGGTATAGGTATAAGTCATGTCGGGAAAGCGCGGGCCCAGGCGCTCGTCATTCCCGCCCGTCAGCGGATTCTGCCCTTGAAGATTGATGTGATCGCGCAGGATCACCAGCGCGCCCTGTCCGTACTCAACGTTTATGCCGCCGGCAGCGTTCGTGAGAATCAAAGCGCGAATGCCCATTCGCCCGAGTGCGCGCGTAGGAAACGCAATCTCGGCGGCAGGATAGCCTTCATACAGATGCACCCGCCCCTGCATCACAGCAACCGGAACGGCGCCGGACTTGCCAATCACCAGTTGTCCGGCGTGTCCAACCGCCGTCGAACGCGGAAATGTCGGAATGTGGGAATACGGAATGCGGACGGCATCGCTAAGATCGTCGGCAAAAGATCCCAGGCCGGAGCCAAGGACGAGTCCGATCTGCGGACGCAGTTTGGTCTGCGAAAGCACAAATGCCGCTGCGGATTCGGCGCGAGTAAACAGGTCTGGACTCATAAGAAATTACGTAGGGACGGACACATTCCTTCGACTTCACTCAGGGACCCGCCCCGCCGGGCACAGCCCGGCAGCGTTCTAGAACTTCTTCTCAAATTCTGCGAAAGCCTTCTCCAGTTGCCATTGCACGCGAGCACGTTCATTCGCGTCAACGAATTTCTGACATTTTGCGGAGACGCGATCGCCGGATGCTTTATCGTCCACGCACGCCGCCGCGCGGCGCATCTCGTGTCCGTCGCTCCACAGACTATCACCGGGAATGAAGCTGTGCTCCAGGCTTGCCCGCGCCATCCGTTTCAGGTCGGCGTACGACAAGCCGTATGTCTCAGCGGCCCGCAGATATTCGTGCGTCATATCGCTGCGCGAGACACCCTCGTCGTCGGTGGCGAGCGCCACCGGCACTCCGTATTTCAGGTACACCGGCAACGGATGGCGGTCGCCACTCACGCCGAGGATCACATCATTCGACGTCAGGCAAATCTCGACCAGCACATTCTTCCTGGCCATTTCCTGCAGCAGCCCGATCGGGTCGTCTTCGCTCATCACGGCCACACCATGCCCAATCCGCTCCGCACCGCCACGTTCAATCGACTCGCGAATGTGGAACCGCAAGCCCTCGGGTGGGACCAGTCCCATCGCCAGTTCGTCGGCATGCAACGACACGTGCGTAGCCGGATAGAACTTGTGCAACGCTTCGATAATCCGCATGTGCAGATCGAAGTCGTGCATGGGCACGTAGTAGTCTTCGGGCATCACCAGGTTAAAGCCGACGAAGCGCGAGTCCGCCTTCGACAGTTCGAAGCCCAGCAAGATCTGCGCGAAAACCTGCTCCCGCGGCAAGCCCCGCAGCACCTGGTACAGGTAGTGGAGCGTGACGCCGCATCCCGGAGCAGCCTGCGCCGTCCCGCAATGCAGCAATTCTTTCTTGCGGGCCTCATCCAAGTCGAGCTGGCTGCGCACCGACGCCACAACCTCCGCCATTCCCCCGACCAACAGCTTGTCGCGCAGCTTGCTGAAGTCATCGTCCCACCCGATCTTGTTGCCGAGAATCGCGGCCTGTGCTCCGTCGGCAGTATTCATCAGCTCCACATACTGCAGATGATCGGCCGCAGCCCGATCTACCACCTCGGCGAAAGCCTCGCCGATGTGCTTCTCCAGAGCCGGGCCGAACTTTTCGAACGTGGCGAAAAAGTGGTCGTGGCCCGATTCCTCCTCGCGATGCCAGTTGCGCATCGACCAGGCGTCCAGGAGTTGGTCGTAGAGAATGTGGTCTTGATAAGCACAGCGCACCGACGGCTTGACTCTGTAGGGCTCGCACGAATCGCAAGCCGCGCGAATCAGCTTCGAAGTGCTGCGGTCCACGCAAAGAGCATTTTCCGAAGCCCAGTCGATCATGCTTTCCGCATAGATCGCGCCCGACAAGTGGACATGCAGGTCGCCGCCCTTGGGCATCTCTTGCAGGAATGCCAGCAGCAACCCCGGCTGATGTCGCACCGATTCAAAATACCTGGCTGTTTTCTCCTCGTTTTTCTCCAAATCGCCTTGCGCCCAGGAGATTTGAGCCAGGCAAAGAACGGTCAGGAAACAAACGATGGCTGCCAAACGCAGGCGTCGCTTCACAAAAAGGCCTCCAACCATGAAAGCCAGTATTGTAGAGGATTTGTCGTCGGAGCCGTTGGCTTCTACTGTCCCAGGCTTCTATTGTCCGAGGATCAGGGGCAAGCCGTTCTTTCCGCCGCCGATCACGACAACTTTGGCATTCGGACTCTTGGCCAGATTTTCCGTGGCTTCGATGCCCTTCCATTCCAGCAACTGCGCGCTGATGCCCTGGGCGACGATCTGCTGGAAGTCGCGGACGCCCGCCGCTTCGATCCGCTTGCGCTCCGCTTCCTGCTTTTCTTTTTGCAGGCGGAAGCTCATGGCCAGCGCTTCCTGCTCGGCCTGCTGCTTCGATTCGATGGAAGCTTTGAGAGTGGCGGGCAGTTGGATATCGCGCAGCAGGACGCTCTCCACAATGAAGCCGCGCTGGCCCAGGAGATTGCTGAGTTGGTCAAAAATCTGCTTGGCGACCATCTCGCGCTCGCCGGTATAGAGGGCGTTTGCCGTATGCGAAGCAGTGGCTTCACGAATGGCAGCACGCAGGTTGGGCTCGACCAGGACATCTGCGTAAGTGGGTCCGATTTTCTGAAAGACGTCGGCAGCCTTATCGGGGTTGAGGTGGAAGATCAGGGAGGTGTCGAGGTTCATGACCAGGCCCTCGCTCGAAGGCACGCTGGCCGTTTCCTTGATTTCCTGGGTGCGGATGGAGAGTTCGTGATTGGTCTTGAACGGGTTGATGAGGTGGATGCCTTCGGGCAGAGCTTCGCCCGTGACCCGTCCGAAAAGCGTCAAGACGCCAACCGCGCCCGAGTCCACGCGGGTCACCGCGGAAAACAGAAAGATGACAATCAGCAGGCCGAGAACCAGGAATCCCGCAACGCGAGCCATGGAGCCGCCCTGCATATCAATGATTCGGCCGCGGCCGGGAGGAGGATCGTAGATCGTCATGGCACACTCCTATTCACAATGGATTGTAGGAAGAGCCATGACTAGAAGTAAGTATCTGCGCAGGGTCTATCCCCGGCGAACCAGCGTCCCGGCCAGCAGATCGTGCAGTCCCTGTTTGCGCTCCGTAAACCCGACCATGATGTAGCCGATGAATAGAATCATCGTGGACAACCACTTCGCAAAGTGCCTTCCTGTCGCGCGTCCGAATGAGATTCGGTTGCCGTACAGGTCGGTAACTTTCATCCCAAAGATCATCTTGCCCAGCGTCGCCTGGTAGGGAGAACTCAACATAAGAGCCTCGTATAGCCAGGAGGCGCCAATCGTGAACACCGCCAACACTCCACTCCCGAAAATCAGCAGCGGCAAAGACGCCACTCCATGTTTCAGGCCGAGCCCTAATCCGCTTGCCGCGAGTCCGCCGATGCCGAAAATCGCAGCCACGGGATGGACAACCACGCGCACGAGAATGCCATCGATGATGGCGGCAAGCACGCGAATCCAGAACCCTCCGTAGCCAACCCCCGCGACCGGTGCAACCGCCTGATAGACAGCCGCTGGGGCTGAGTACGACACAGGGTTGGAAGGCACTACGCTGGGTGACGCTGACACCGGGGCCGAGCTCGTGGGGGTTCCACAGCGGCTGCAAAACTGAGCGCCCGCGGCATTCTGCGCACCGCACTTATTGCAGAAGAAAGTTGCGTTCATGACCCGGCACTATAAGGGTTTTCTAAGGAACTGTAAAGCATCGTGTCGCCTCGAACCAACTCAGAATCGTTCGTCAAGGACGATTTGCCCAACCATGATTTCAAGATCCTTCTGCGCTTGCTCTTGCTTGACGTCAAGGTCTTCTTCTTCTTTTCGCAGAGCCGCGAGCCTGTCTTCCTGGGAATCGAGTTCTCGGGTGTAACGCTGGATGAGGGCTCGCTCCTCCGCGCTGCCCTTCAGCGCCTTCATATTTTCACGCAGACGTGCCTGGTCCTTTTCGATGGCCTCCATCTGTCGCTTACGTTCGGAAGACTGGCTTTCGAGCTGGGCGATGTCGTTCTTTTTTTGCAACACCCGCTGCATCGCTTCCTTGAGCGCCGGCGTAATCCGGTTGTCCGCGACGAGGAGGCTCAAGCGCTTGACCTGCTCGTCCTCAAGCTCGGCAAGTTCGTAACGTGTGTCTTGAGGGCTGTACTCCTCCACTAGAAAGTCGGTCGACTTTCCACCCTCCACTGCAATCCGGAAGCGATAGTAGCTGGCCGTGGTCTCTGCCGGTTTCAAGCTCTGCACGAGCTTCCAGCCGCTACGTACCGGGTATTCCACAACCACGTCGCGAGGTGACTTATCGGCATTGCGGATCACAAACTTGTGACTGGAACGCAATTCCTGGGTCGCGATCAGGATGCCCTTGGTCATGCGAACACGGCTCACCGGCTTTTCTTCCTCCTGTGTGCGATCCACGATATGTACCGCCGGGTCGGCCGCGTAGGAGATGAGCCGGCGCTCGTCGGGATGAATCGTCTCCAGCATGCCTTCGCCGGCGAATGCGTCGGAGTCGATCAGATTGAAGGAACCACCATCGAGGGTCAGGCCGCTTGTGTTCTTGATCCAAAGGGCGCGCAGCACGTTTTCGGACCCAGCGGTCCAAAGCGTAACCTTTTCGGCCTCGATCTTCGATTGCAGAATGGGAACAAGTGCCGACTGATTCTTGCCAATCGTTATCTTCTGCTTGAGCTTGTACTCGAAGTTGCCGCCGAGTCCTTTGGCCTCGGCCTCGGGCTCTTCGCCTTCGGCGTAGCTTCTTATCGAAGCACTCTCCGTGTTCACCGTGGACGTTGACGCCGAGACCGTTACCGTCTCGGATGTGCTCCCTAGCTCCAAGCGGGCGTCGATCTCGTTCATGCGGTCCACACCGAGATAGAAGCTGGTTAGCTGAAACCGCCTGAAACCAGGAGAATCCACAAAAAGCGCGGAGTTCCCGGCCTGGATGCCGTCAAAGCGATACATGCCTTGTGCATTGGTGGTGGTGGATTGAGAAGCACCGGTTTCCTCGTTTCGAACTGTAACGCGCGCATTGGATATTGCGGCGCCAGTGGGGTCCCGAACGAATCCCTGCAGGCCCGTCAGAACGCCAACTCCGCCTGCGCCGGAACCGATGCCGCCGGCAACCCCGGGAACAACATTCAGCAGGTTTTGATTCAACGCCGCTTCATGCGTCTGCGGTGTTAACTGCGCCGACTCCGGGAGCGCGACCTCTGGCCGACGCACATAGTAGGGTTGCGAGATGTTCTGTACAAACGATTGCGGCGCCCCGGCCACGAGCGATAACTCCACGTCCGTCCAATCTTCTCCAATGGTGTTGTCCACCACGGCCCAGCCTTGCAGCAGCGGCTTGTCGCCTGCTTTCTCGGGCATCAGAATGCGGTAGGTGCTCTTCCAGACCGGGACTTCACTGATGTAGCTGACGAATATCTCGCGCTCCCCAGACCCAGTCGCAGTCAGGGTCATGCGGCGCACATCGGCGGCCCGCGACGATCCGATCAGGTTCATGTAACGCCCAACTTCTTCATTGAGATCGCGCTCGGCCAGACGCACGCTGGTCGCAGGAGTCAGTTCAAACGTGCGCAACTCCCCGGCATCCCCGACCAGCGAAAACTCGGTTACATCGGTGAAGTTTCCGCGAGCATCCTGCTTCCTGCTTTTTTCGACGCTCAACAGTCGTCCTGCTGCCGACCTGGTTCCGCTGCGCACTTCCACCCGCGCTCCCCGCAGTGCGTTCAAGAACTCGGCATTGGTTATTTGCTGACTAAACGGCAAGCGCAAAGACTTGAGACGTTCTTCCAGGGGCGCGGTCGAATTGTACCGCACGGAACTTATGCGCCCGTCTCCTGTATCAACCGCAGTCAGCGATTTCAAAACATCGTTCAGCTGACCGGTGGTGAAATCAATTCTGAGATCTTGTGTACCCCGTACCCGAGCGGTGTGTTCAAAATAGCCAATCCCATTCTTGTAGAGGACCACACGCTTCACCGGCAGGCGGGCAGCTGAGTCCGTTGTTTTCTCCGGGCCCTCGAGAACAACCGGCACAGGCTTGACATTCGTGGGCTTCCTGGGGGCGACGCTTTGAGCGAAACAAGGAAAAACGAGCAGAACCACGAGAGGAAATACTCGAGTGCGCCGGAGCATAAACACACCTTTCTTCGGGGAAGAGAACGGAGTATAACACCGCACTTACTCGCTAATCAGTGATGACCCGACTCACCTGCTGCGCAGCACGTCGCGCAGGGTCAGTTCCAACCCGCCGAACTCCGGATGGTCGTTCATGCCAAGCGAGTAGGCGATGTCGAGGCGGTCTCCGGCCAGCAACTGCAGACGGTCGCAGGACTCCTTCAGGCCCCAGCCCATCGCCTTGAATGCAATGTTGTCGCGCCAAGATGATGAAGATTGTGCGGTAGCGGGGCTTCGCCCCGCCAAGACGGGGCGGAGCCCCGTCACCACACCACCCGTCCCCACCCGCAGCCTCACATGCTTGTCTTTCACTGCCTGCGGAGGCGCCATCAGCCGCACTGCCCGAGCGGTGAAGATAGGCTCCCGATTCTCCATCCCAAATGGCTCCAGCAGAAGCAGCGCTTGATGAAGCTCTGGAGTGACTTCTCCCAAAGGCAACTCCCGGTCAAACTCCAGCTGCGGTTCGAAATCGGTGGGAGTGAGCCGGGCGCGCGCGTAGCTATCCAAATGCTGGCGCAGTTTCTCCACGTTGGCGCTGGGCAGCGCGAAACCAACCGCGTGCGCGTGTCCGCCGTATCGGGAAAATAGTTCGTGGCACGATTCCAGGGCATTCAGGAGATGGAACGCCGGAATCGACCGTCCCGAACCGTGCGCTTCGTCGCCTTCACGCGAGATGACCAGCGTTGGCCGACCGTGGCGCTCCACCACCCGGGACGCCGTAATGCCGATCACTCCACGATGCCAGCCTTCGCCATCGAGCACCACGCAATACGCTTCGCGCAACGCGGGCTCTTCCGCCAGACGGCGCTCGATGTTGTCCATGATGCGCCGCTCTTCTTCCTGCCGCTCGGCATTTAACTGGTCAAGCCGGCCCGCCATCTGCCGAGCCCGCTCTACGTCTTTCTCGTTGAAGAGATCCACCACGTCGCGGGCCACATCCATGCGTCCGGCAGCGTTCAGGCGAGGCGCGATGCGGAACGCGACTTCGGTTGCGGTCAGCGCCCGCCCATCGCCGAGTTTCGCCACTTCCAGTAGCGCCTTCAGCCCAACGTTCACCGGACGACGCAGCCCCTGCAATCCCAGCTTCGCGAACACCCGATTCTCGCCCAGCAACGGAACAGCATCGGCGATGGTCGCGATGGCCACGACTTTCATGAACGACATCAGCAGGCGCGATTGATCTTTCGCATCCAGCCGCCGCTGCATCAATCCCTGCGCCAGCTTGAACGCCACGCCCGCCCCGCACAAATACTTGCAGGGATAATCGCAACCTTCTTGATTTGGATTCACCACAACCAGGGCCTGTGGGACACCGTCCATTCCCGGCAAGTGATGGTCGGTGACAATCAGGTCCACTCCAGTGCGCCGCGCGGTTTCGGCGGCGGCGAAGGCGCGGATGCCAGTGTCCACGCTGATGATCAGCCGCACGCCGTCGGCCGCGGCGCGTTCGATCACCTCGTCACGCATGCCATATCCTTCGCGGATGCGGTGCGGCACATGAAAATCCGCCGCCCCGCCGCACAGCTCGATGGCGGTCTTGAGAATGACGATCGCCGTCGTGCCGTCCACGTCATAGTCGCCGTAAATCAGAACTTTCTCTTTGCGCTCTAATGCCGCTTCCAGCCGATCCAGCGCGGCTTTCATCCCGTTCATTCGCAGCGGGTCGTGGAGGTCGCCCAGCGCAGGCGAGAGAAATCGGGCAGCCGTCTCCGGCTCATCGATTCCACGACCGACGAGCAGATCAGCGAGCACGGGCAAAGTAGAAGGAGGAATTTTCAACTTGGAATCATGCAGCGCAGCTTCGAGAACCCGGGCCTTAGGAGAATTCAGCGGATTGGCGATCCATCGCATTGGGCAGGTCTTAGGTCTCAGGTCTTAGGAAAACCACACAATGGAGTGTACAAGGGGTTCCTGAGACCTGAGACCTGCCACCCGAAACCTGCCCTACCGCTCTTCGTCCTGATCCGGCTCATCGATCATGAATCCGCCGACGTCATCCGCCAACTCGCGCAGGTGCTGATAATGTTCGTACCATTCGGTGCCAGCTTCATAGACGAAGACACATCCCTGGTACGCCCATCCGAGCTGCACGAATCCGGTCTTGCCGATGTAGGTCCGCAGCCAGCGGGCTTCTTCCATATCTTCTTCGCTGTTGTAATCACCGTCGGCAAGGCGCTGGGACAAGCGGTCGAACTCTTCGCGCTCCAGGGTCCAGAAATGCATGGTCAGGAAAGGCGCGCCCGTGGACTTGGCCAGTTCCACGAAGTCCTTCCAGCCATCCGGATTCTGCTCCGAGTCCCACAGCACGCTGGGAACCTCTTCGCACTCGACATAGCCAAAGAAACGGCGCATGCCCAGACCTTCAATGAAGGCCGTCATATCGTCTTTCATGCCGGTCAGGTCGTCTGGATGTGGAGACATGGGTTGCCCCATTGTAAGGCTTGCGCCAGTCAGCCGCCACTGCGCTGAGGACGGTCGTTGGTCACTTGTCGTTGGTCGTTGGCAAACCCTCTTTGCGAAATGTTACTTGCGGCCTGTCGATGCGAGTTGAGGCGGCTGGCGGCCAACTAACGACCAGCGACCAACGACCGGCTCGCTTGTGTTAAACTTTTTCTTCACCAAAAAGCGCCATAAACATGCTCTTTTCCAAAGAATATGTGGGCTATCTGGCCCGCGAAGTTTCCAAAAAACTGGTGGCAAGCGGTCTCATCGAGACCAAGGCGATGCCTGCTCTTAACGAGAAGGTGCACGCTGCGCTGCTCGAAGAACTGGCGCTCGAGGACCGCATCAACGATGAGGTGCGCGTTATCCTCGAGGCTTATTCCGAGGAAATGCAGAAGAGCGGCGCCAATTACCAGGAAATGTTCCGCAAAGTGAAAACGGAACTGGTGAAGAAATACAAGGCTGTTCTTTAATGTCGGAATTCATGAGGACTCCCCTGCCGTGCGATTGAGCCGCGACAAAGTCAACCAACTCGCCCACACCGTCACCGACGCCGTAGCTGAGATGGACGAGGTCGACTTCATCGAGGACCGCAACACCATCCGCCTCGAAGTCCGCAAGATTCTCGAAGAGCTGTTCATGCAGGAAGCCCGCATCGACCAGGCCGCCCGCCAGAAAATCGAAAGCCAGCGCCGCACCATCATCGAGGGCTCGGAGGAATGGTCGATCCTCTACCGCAAGTATTACAACGATGAAGTCAAGAAGCTGGGAGTTTAGTTCTCGCTGCTGGGCACTGCTGTCATCCGCAGCACATCATCCTGATCCTTATCCTCGCTCTTGATCCCCGCCGCATCCAGTTGGCGCGCCACAGGCTGCACCACCTGCAGAATCCGCGCCAGTGTTTGCCCTACGGCTTCCTTGTCGCTGTTCTCTGCGCCGCGGCGCTCCATCACGCTTTCGAAAAACGTCTTCGGGTGCGGATAGACCACGATCTTGACGTCGTCGCTTTCGGGAATCCCGGCCGCTTTCTTTGCCAGTTTCAGTGCTGTGTCGTAGCCGCCAAGTTCATCGACTAATCCCAGGTTCTTCGCATCCTGCCCCGACCAGATCCGCCCCTTGGCAATCTCCAGCACTTCTTCCTTGGGCAACTTGCGCCCGTCGGCGACTTTGCTGGTGAAATCCACATACACCCGGTCGAGCCACGCCTGGAATCGCGCCCACTCGGCCGGCGTGTAGTCGTGCGTTCCGGTAAACATGGTGGCATTGTTGCCCTGATGCACTTCGTCCCACGAAAGTCCGACTTTATCCCACAGCCCGTTGGTCAGCATCTTTCCGCCCAGCACTCCGATCGAGGCCGTGATGGTTCCCGGCTCGGCGACGATTTTGTCGGCCGCCATGGCCACAAAGTATCCGCCCGACCCCGCCAGATTTCCCATGGAAACAATCACCGGCTTGCCCGCCTGGTGCGCCCGCACCACTTCGCGCCAGATCGTGTCGGAGGCGACGTACGAACCACCCGGGCTGTCAACACGAAACAGGATCGCTTTTACGTCTTTGTCTTCCGCTGCCGCTCGAATCGCGCCTGCTACCGTATCTGAGCCCATATTCTGGCTGCCTTGCACCGGATCGTAATCGCTCTTGCCGCGAGTAACGCCGCCCACGCCGAACACCAGCGCAATCGTCTTCCCGTGATCGTGCGGACGCCCGGCGCGGCTCAAGTATTTATCCAGGTAGAGCAGTTCGGCTCCGTCGCCTGCCTGTTTCTTTACGTCGCTGTACACCTGGTCGCGATACTCGACCGCGTCCGCCAGTTTTGCTGCGACGGCTTCTTTGCCCAGATACGGTCCCGCGTCCACCAGCGACTGGAATTTCTCCGGCGCGATCTGCCGCGCCTGGCAGATCCCGTCCTTCATCTGGTTGAACCATGAAGTCATAATCGCGGTCATCGCTTCTTTGTGCGGTCCCGTGTACTTGGTCTCGGTATAGAAGTTGAGCGCGTTCTTGTACTCGTAGCGGTGATCGCCGTGAAAGGTCACGCCCAGCTTGGAAAGCGTTCCCTTGATGAATGGCGACTCCATGATGATGCCCGTGAGTCCGACGTCGCCAGAGGGCTGCAAGTAAATATGGTCAAACGCCGTCGCCAGGTAATAAGCGCCGTTGCCCGGACCAAACTCGCCAAAGGTTTCCGCGTACGCGACCGCAAATTTCTTGTGGGCGCGAAATCTTTGGACGGCATCTCGAATTTCCTGGGTCTGCGCCATTCCCATGGGAGCCGCGCCGACTTTGGCAATCAGGCCGGCAACGCGATCGTCGCTCGCCCCGCGATCGATGGCGTCTACCACGTCGCGCAGCGTCTGTTTTTCGGTCAACATCAGCTGCGCCGTCGGCGTCTCGGGCGCGTTCTCCAGGAACGCCTGCTCGAAATTGGCTTCGAGGATGGTCTTGGATGGAACTTTGCCCTTCGATCCGATCACGGCCATCAGCACGATGACCATTCCGATCAGCCACAGAGCACCTAGGATGGCAAGAAACCGCACGATTAACTTGGACATGGTTTGCACCTCATTTGGGAAGAAAGAGCAGTCTAAACAAGTCCGACCCTTCAGCGCCACGGCATCCCAGGAGCGAGCGATGAGATGGGCATCTACCATTGACATCCTCTCGCTATTCCACTAAGAATGCCCTTCCATCGAAAGGGGACAAAATATGCGCCAGTTTCTGCCTTGCTTCTTGCTGGTGGCTCTCGCTACCTTGGCGTTCCCGCAAGATCGCACCAACGCACGCTCCATGGTGATCTCGCCCTACGGCATCGTCGCCAGCAGTCAGGTGCAAGCTTCGCAGGCCGGAGCGGAGATCCTGTCTCGCGGCGGTTCGGCGGTGGATGCTGCCATCGCCACCAATGCTGCACTGGGTGTGATGGAACCGGACATGAACGGCATAGGCGGTGACTTGTTCGCGATCTACTGGGACGCCAAGAGCGGAAAACTTTACGGCCTGAACGCCAGCGGATGGGCTCCCAAAGCGCTCACCATCGACTACTTGAAATCGAAGAACGTCACCCGAATGCCCGAGAGCGGAATCGACACGGTAACCGTGCCGGGCGCGGTTGAGGGCTGGAACAAGTTGCATGAACGCTTCGGTCGCATGGCCTGGAAAGATCTTTTTGCGCCGGCGATCTTTTACGCGGAAAACGGATTCCCGGTCCAGGAACTGATCAGCATGGACTGGCAGGACGCCGCTCGCGCCAAGCTGAAAAATGACCCGGAGACTCGGCGCGTTTTCCTCGTCCACGATGAAGCCCCTCAGATGGGCGAAGTGTTTCGAAACCTTGACCTTGCCAAAGCGCTGCGTCTGCTTGCCGAAGGAGGTCCGCGCGCTTTCTACGCTGGCGAAATCGCGAAGGCAATTCTTGCCACTTCGCGCGAACTCGGCGGCACCATGACATCGGAAGACCTGGAGGATTTCTCCGCAGAGTGGGTCGAACCCATCTCAATTACCTACCGCGGATGGAAAGTTTACGAATTGCCGCCCAACGGGCAGGGCATGGCAGCTCTTGAAATGTTGAACATCCTCGAGCAGTTCTCTCCCGCGAAAGCCGGCCCGCTGAGTACCGAAGAGTTGCACAAGAGAATCGAAGCGATGAAGTTGGCCTACGCCGATCTGGCGCGCTACAACGCCGACCCTAGGTTCGCAAAGGTGCCGGTTGCCGGCTTGCTCTCGAAGGAATACGCAAAGCAGCGCGCTGAACTGATCAATCCCCGGAAGGCCAGTTGCGATACGGATGCTGGGCGTCCTCCCGCGAGTGACACGACGTACCTCACGGCCGTGGATAGAGAGGGCAACATCGTCTCGCTCATCCAGAGTAACTTCTCAAGTTTTGGCTCAGGCATCACCGTACGAGGCATGGGATTTCCGCTGCAGAATCGCGGAGCATTGTTCGTGCTCGATCCCGCCAAGCCTGACGCCCTCGTCGGTCACAAGCGTCCATTTCACACGATCATTCCGGCCTTCATGGAGCGCGGCGACGACCACATCGGGTTTGGCATCATGGGCGGCGCCAACCAGCCGCTCGCGCACGCCCAATTCGTGTCAGACGTGGTCGATTACGGCATGAATCTTCAAGCCGCCATGGAGACGGCTCGTTTCACTGTACGCAGCAATTTCAATATCGGCTGCAACATTGAAATCGAGGATCGCGTGCCCGCCGAGGTGCGCCAGCAACTTACGGATATGGGACATCAGCTCGATGTCCGCGGGGATTTCTCACTCCACATGGGACGCGGCCAGGCGATCGACCACAACACGAAAACCGGCCTGAACTTCGCGGCTTCCGACGCGCGAACCGACGGCTCGGCAGAACCGGAATTCCCGCCGGGACTACATCTCGTCGGCGCTCCCATAACGGAAAAAGAGAAGCGCTAGCGGCATCCGTAGTCCGGATCACCCGCGGAGAGGCCTCAGCCGCCATCCGCTGCGAGAACACACCCCGGCGCAGACGCCTATGGCTTTCGCGGAACCAACGATTCAAGGGGAGGAATCGAGTAGGACGTGGTCAAAGAATGTTCAGGCGGTTGGGTTCCGTCCTGAATGGCTTTTGCGAGAATCTCCATCGCCGGTCCCGTAAGCGGTGAAATATGAACCGTCGCGGTGAGCCATTTTTCGCGCACCCAGGCCTGGCCCGTCGCCGGCTGACCATCACATCCGGTAAACGGCAAGCTCAGCCATCGCGAACGCTCCGTTTCGGTAGTGATCTCCTGAAAGGCCTTGCGAGCCCCCATGGCCATCGAATCATCCTGTGCGCCAACCAGTTTTATGGACGCGCTCTGTGAGGTGGCCAGTTTCAGCCAGGACCGGACCGCCCGCCAGGCACTTTCCTCCGTCCACTGTGCCTTCAGCGTCCGCACTTGAATATTCGACGGCTTCGTCTGCATCATCCCCGACGTACGTTCGTGGGCCGCAGAACTATGCGAGGGTCCCTCAATGTACAGAATCGAACCGCCTGCGGGCAGCAAGGCTGCGAATTGTCTTCCTTGAATGCGTCCAATCTCGATGTGATCGGAACTGACAGCAAAGATGGGTGCGCTTGCCGCTGCGCGGAGATCCGCCAAGTACTCCGGCCTCCGGTTCACGACTGCCCAGCCTATTCCGGCGGCGCTGGCGGCCCGGGCCACCTGAGGCAGGGCCGTGGCCCCAACTGGTTCCACCACAATCGCATCGGGTCGGGACTCATCCCGGCTTTGGATTGCCTTTAGAAGTTGCGTGCTCTGATTCACCGCGTCGTTATCGGCAAACACGATCTCCACATCGCTCCCCAGTTTGCGCGCGGCATCTTCCGCAGATTGGGCTTGCGCCATTTGGAAATCGTTGTCGCGGGTATGAAGAGATACCAGGAATCGCAGCTTTTTCACCATTTCGCCGGGTTACCCCTAATAACCTTATAAGGATACGCTCTGTTTGCTGCAACGTCTGGCTTAACAAGCCAAAGCTCCAGCCGGTTCTCAAACATGAAGGCCAAAGCGAGTCAGCATTTCGCGTCGCCTGATGCTAGGACTTGGAGTGACTCTGGTGGGCCGGCGTTGTAATTGCTCCCTCGGCTGCCGACCTCACTAGCGCCGCGTACTTTGCGAACACACCGGTTTTGTAGCGTGGCGTCGGGGGTTTCCATTCTGCCAGGCGGCGGGCAATTTCGGCATCGGAAATCTCCAGCTCCAGCCTTCGGACCTTGGTATCGATAGTGATGCGGTCGCCTTCGCGAATCGCGGCAATCGGGCCGCCGAGCGCCGCTTCGGGCGCAACGTGCCCTACCATCAGGCCGCGGGTTGCTCCGCTGAACCTGCCATCGGTGATCAGCGCCACGCTTTCGCCTAAACCTTCGCCTACGATTGCAGCAGTCACGCTCAACATCTCTCGCATGCCGGGTCCGCCCTTAGGACCTTCATAGCGGATCACTACCACGTCTCCGGCTTTAATCTGCTTGCTGGTCACGGCCTGCATGGCGGCTTCTTCGGAATCAAAGACGCGCGCCGGGCCGGTTTGCGATGCCCGTTCGTGGCCGCTCATCTTCACTACTCCACCTTCCGGCGCGAGGTTGCCCTTCAGGATCACCAGTCCGCCCGTGGTCTTCAGTGGCTTACTCAAGGGAGCGATCACCGTCTGTCCAGCGGTTTCTATCGCTCGGTTTGCTTCTTCGGCAAATGTCTTCCCGGTTACCGTCATCGCCGTACCGTTTGCATGTTTGCCGTCCAGCAGCCGCTTGGCGATTACCGGAATGCCACCGGCTGCGTCCACATCCGCCGCCACGTATTTCCCCGCCGGCTTCAGATCGGCCAGCAGCGGCGTGCGCTCGCTGACTCGCTGAAAATCGTCGATCCCCAGCGGCAGGCCCATTTCGCGCGAGATCGCTAACAGATGAAGCACAGCATTGGTCGAGCCGCCGGTGGTAGCCACGCCCGCGATCGCGTTCTCAAACGCGGCATGGGTCAAAATATCGCTGGGGCGAATCCCCTGCTTAAGCAGATTCATCACCACTTCCCCACAGCGGAACGCGACCTCGTCCTTGCGCGGGTCCATCGCCGGAATTCCATTGAATCCCATGGGCGAGAGGCCGATCAGTTCCATCACCGTACTCATAGTGTTGGCGGTGTACTGCCCGCCACAGGCGCCCGCTCCGGGACACGCTACATTTTCGAGCGCCAGCAGATCGGCGTCGCTCATCTTGCCCGCCGCATTCGCTCCCACCGCTTCGAACACATCCTGAATGGTGACGTCTTTGCCTTTGTACTTGCCAGCAGCAATCGTGCCGCCATAAAGCACCAAGCCGGGCAGGTTCATCCGCGCCAGCGCCATGGCGGCTGCTGGAATGGTCTTGTCGCATCCGACAATACAGACCGCCGCGTCGAAGAGTTGTCCGCGGCAAACCAGTTCGATGGAGTCGGCAATCACCTCGCGGCTCACCAGCGATGCTTTCATCCCTTCTGTTCCCATGGTCTCGCCGTCAGAAATGGCGATGGTGTTGAACTCCATGGGAGTGCCGCCGGCAGCGCGAATGCCTTCTTTCACCTTGGCCGAAAGCCGCCGCAGGTGGAAATTGCACGGCATGGTCTCGATCCAGGTGTTGGCGACGGCGATCAGAGGCTTGGCAAGGTCGGAGTCGGTGAACCCGATGGCTTTGTACATGGCACGCGCCGGGGCCTGGTCGCGCCCGTCAGTGATATTACGACTGCGATGTTTGAGGTCGATGTCCATGGGAGTGATGTGGACAGTTTAGCTGAAGGGAAAGAAGTTATCAGTTATCAGTTTTCAGTGAACACCGAGGGTTTGGTTTTACTGAGAACTGATAACTGACAACTGATAACTTTCTTCTAAGCGTTAACCACTTTCGGCGCCGCCGGCTTCGCCTCGGCTGCTTTCTTTTTGTCCGACGGCAGCCACGACATCATCGCTCGCAATTGTTCACCCACTTTTTCAATCGGGTGTTGCTTCGCGGCCTGGCGCAGTTTGGCAAACTTTTTGCCGCCCTTCTTGTTCTCAGCAATCCATTCCTTGGCGAACTTGCCGCTCTGGATTTGTTTCAGCACTTTCTTCATCGCCTTACGCGTATCGTCGCCCACAACGACTTCGCCTCGGGTAAGGTCGCCGTACTCGGCCGTGTTTGAAATCGAATAGCGCATACGGCTCAATCCGCCTTCGTAGATCAAGTCGACGATCAGCTTCATCTCGTGGACGCACTCGAAGTAGGCGATCTCGGGAGCATAACCGGCCGCCACCAGCGTCTCGAAACCTTTCTGCATCAGCGAAGTCAATCCGCCGCAGAGCACCGCCTGTTCGCCGAACAAATCGCTCTCGGTTTCTTCTTTGAAGGTCGTCTGCAGCACGCCGGCGCGCGTCGAACCGATGCCGTGCGCATAGCTGAGCGCGAATTCATGTGCGCGTCCGCTGGCATCCTGGTGAATGGCCAGCAACGAAGGCACGCCGCCGCCCTGCGCATACACGCGCCGCAGTAAATGGCCCGGGCTCTTGGGCGCGATCATGACCACGTCCACATCTTTCGGAGGCTTGATGGTCTTGAAGTGAATCGAGAACCCGTGCGAGAAGCCGAGAATCTTTCCTTTGTGCAGGTGCGGCTTGATGGCCGATTCGTAAAACTCGGCCTGGGTCTCGTCGGGCGTAAGAATCTGGAGCCAGTCAGCGCGCTTGGCCGCTTCGGCCGGCGCCAGAACGGTCATGCCATCGGCGCGGGCCTGCTGGGCCGAGCCGCGTTCGGGATCGAGTCCGATGATCACGTCGTATCCGCTGTCACGCAGGTTTTGCGCCTGCGCGTGCCCCTGCGAACCGTAGCCGAAAACCGCGATGGTCTTGCCCTTCAGGGAGGAGGGATTGGCATCGTTTTGATAAAAGACTGTGGCCACTGGAAACTCCTTATGAATGTGGGCTGAAACTTTGGATTACGTTCAAAGCAAAAACCGACCAATCGGTCGGTTCTTGAAATGCTATCCACTTGGCCTTCCGCTGTCAACCCCAGAATCCCCTCGATGGCAGGAAACGGCCGGCCTCAATAGTGCTGCTAGAGCCAGAACCCTATTCCGCGATACCATCACCTGTGATGCTCCGCGAAGCTATCGTCGACCGTCGGCAGGAACCTAGGCAGGAACCGCGCCAGGAAATACTGCGCGCCGCCGCCCGGCTTTTTCAGCAGCAGGGTTACGATGCTACTTCCATGAACGACGTGGCCGCTGCGCTCAAGCTCTCCAAGGGCGGCCTCTATCACCACTTCCAGTCGAAGGACGAGATCCTCTACAACATCATGGCGCACGCCATGGACATCACCGAGGAACGCGTCATCAATGTGGTGCGGCGCATCGACGCGGCCAGCGTTGCCGGAGGCCGGGTGGACGTGACCGAAGAGCGCCTGCGGACGCTGATCCGGCTGCACATCCAGGTTGTGCTCAGTCCCGAAGACCGCGAGATTACGGTCATGCTGCACGAGAACCATCCCCTGTCGCCAGCGCTCCGCCGCAAGATCAATGGACGCAAGAAGGATTACCTGCACTTCGTCGAGAACCTGGTCGCCGACGTCCAGCGCAAGCGCAACTCTCAGTCGCCGGTCACGCCGCGCGCTGCCGCCCTTGCCCTGGTCGGCATGATCAACTGGATCTATCAGTGGTACAAGCCCGACGGCCCGCTAACGGGAGAAGCACTGGTGCAGCAGTACACGGAGATTTTTTTTCGAGGAGCGGTGGGCTAGTTCCCGGTTCTCAGTTCCCAGTTCCCAGTTCTCAGTGGCGTTTATTTCATGGCCAACTTCTTCCACATCGATGACCTCGCCCGACAGCGCGTGGGTAAAGGCAAGCTCTACTTCGAATTTTTGCGCCTTCCCGCCATGAGCGCCGGCGTTTACGTGCTGCCGAAAGGCGGCACCGATCCCCAGACGCCGCACCGCGAGGACGAGATGTACTACGTCGTCCGAGGACGTGCCCGCATGCAAATCGGCTCCGACCACGCCGAGGTACGCCCAGGTTCGGTCATTTTTGTCGAGGCGGAACTGGAGCATCGGTTCTACGACATCGAGGAAGAACTGGAAGTATTGGTGTTCTTCGCCCCCGCGGAACAGGAGTGACAGATCGGATGCCAGGGAGCCAGGGCGCGAACCGATTTTCCTAAGACCTAAGACCTGACACCTGAGACCTGAAAAAAGAACAGCCCGCAAGCTCTTCAGCCTGCGGGCTGCCCGGTGGACTGTTTGGGATTGACTGAGGTGGTCACTCTCGTGGCCCCTCGCTCACTCCGGTGCCGGACACAGCCTGTGTCCGGTGGATCAGCCCATACTCACGGATGGTTTGCGAGAGATGTTCCCGATTCCCCCGACCAAAGGTTCCTCGAGAACTCCGCTTAGAGCAACCGCCCTAAGACTCAGCCACCTCACCTGGTCTGGTACTTCTACTGTGACTTTCAGAACTTGTCATCCGACCACCTCCTTTCCGGTGTAAGCGCAGAGTACAAAAAACCCGACGCGGCGTCAACGGCACGGAAGAGGCGTGCCGGAAGAATTAACAGGTTCCAGTTCTCAGTGAAAAAGAGTCGTGACCAGACACTGAGAACTGAGAACTGGGAACTGAGAACTGATTTTCGTACACTGGTTCCACCGAACATGCCAACCGTGAGCGTCGCCTCTACCGTCCTCAACGAGTGCGCCGACATCGACACACTGGTCGAGAGTCTGATGCGGCAGACGCTGGCTCCCGCCGAAGTCATCATCGTCGATGGCGGTTCCACCGACGGAACCTGGGAGCGTCTCGAAGCTGCCCGACTAAAATATCCGACCCTGCGTTCTATTCGCGATGAAAGCTGCAGCCTGCAGCGTTCCCCGGGACCGATCGCACGCGGCCGTAATGTCGCAGTTGCCGCGGCCTCATCCGATGTAATCGCATTCACCGATGCCGGATGCACCCACAGCCCTGACTGGCTCGCCAATCTGACAGCCCCGATCTTCCAAGGCGATTCCGAGTATGCCGTCGGGGGATCGTACATTGACCCCGCGACGTCCACCGTCTGGGACGTCGCCTCCGCTCCCTTTTTCGGAGTGAAGCTAAACACCGAAGCCGCCACCAAGTCCTGCACCGCCCGTTCCATGGCCTTCCGCAAAGAGCTCTGGCAACGTGTCGGCGGATTCCCCGAGACCGTTTTCCTGGGAGAAGACACCGTATTCGATTCCAAAGTGCGCGAAATTGTGACGCCAGCTTTCCCGGAACGCGCCAAGGCGTCTTACCAGCCGCGCCACACCTTCCGCTCTGCTCTCCGGCAAATGGTCAGCTATTCCGTAACCGACGGCGTTTTGGGCGGACGCTCGGCACGCCTGTGTCGAAATATCGCTCGGTGCCTCGCTGAAATTCTTGCCCTTCTTGCTCTCGTCTACTCGCCAATTCCGTTGTTGTGCGTGCTCGCGCTCGAAGTGTATTTTGCTTTCAGGTTGGACTGGACCGATGTTCGAAGAGTCCCCTTGCGAACGCTGGTTGCGCGCCTGGCCTTTTCCCTGATTGTTCCCTGGGTGGTCGCCTGGTATCAGACCTTGGGCAGCATCACCAAGAAAAACCGTCCCAACCGCCAGAACTTCACTTAAAGGGATGCGCGACAACCGCATTACTTGTCTTCCAACCCCTTGGGAGCCAACCTCGAAAGCAGCACTGCCAGTCTGGAAGGCTTGCGGTTCTGCATCTCGGCCCTCTCTTTACGCGCGACCGCGGTGCGCACAACATGGGCGCCAAGAAATCGTATGGGCTCTGGGGGAAACCGGCTGGCGGACCTCGACACCAGAGGATACTGACTCCACCGATCTTTTCGACCCAAGGCCAGGCTGGCCAGAACTCTGCCTCCGATCACGCTGGGCCCAACTCCGTTTCCGCTCCAGCCGATGCCGTAACAGATATTCCGGTTCCCGCCCAGGAATCCCAGCACGGGAAGGCTGTCAGGAGTGCGATCAATCGGGCCAGACCAGTCATGGGTAATCGGGACGTGGTCAAGCTGCGGATAATAGCGGCGAAAATCGCTGGTGACTTCAAGCGCACGTTGCGATTGGCGATCGAAGTTCGTGCCGATGTTTCCCCCGAAAGCGATCGTCCAGCCGCCTTTGCCGAAGGCAACGCGCCCATCCCGTGTGATGCGGTAGTAATCCACCATGGTTTGGGAATCGGTGATCGAAAGATCCTGATGCCATCCGATCCTCTGCAGTTCTTGAGCGGCGGGGGCGGTTACGATCATGTCACTGGAAATCACGGTGATCGAGCGGGACAACTCACGCAGGTTGGCCGCCCATGCATTCGTCGCGATCACAACCTTTTCCGCTGTAACCGAGCCTTCTGGTGTGCGCAAAGTGGCGGGGACAGTCCGGCTGAATGTCACAACCGGAGTGTTCTCGAAGATGGAAACTCCCATTTGCAAAGCGACTCGTCGCAGGCCCCGTGCCAGGGCCGCAGGCTGGACAACCGCAGCATTCGCGATGAAGACACCTGCACGATGAATGGCTGACCCGGCGCGTAAGGCTACTTGGTTCGAATCAACTTTCTGAATGGCCTTCCCATAGTGCTGTTCCGAGAGCCGGAGCACACCCTCCCACGCTCCGGTCTGGGCGGCACTGGTGGCCGTCCACAACCATCCGCCCCGCCTGAAGTCGGCGTCGATTTCATGATCGCGGCAGAATTCGGAAATCTCGCCGATCGCGTCTTCGGAGTCCTGCACGATCTGGATCGCATCCGCCATGCCGAAGAGCTTGGCCAGCGAGGAGAGCTTGGGAATCCAAGACAATACGAATCCGCCGTTTCGTCCCGATGCGCCACCCCCGCAAATATCCTGCTCCAGAACGGTGACGTTACAATCTCGCGCCAGTTCCTTGATACGAATCGCGGTCCACAAGCCAACATATCCGCCACCGACGATCGCAATGTCGGTCTTAACGGAACCCCGGAGGTTGGGCGCGTCCGGGGCGTCCCCCGCCACTTCCTGAAGCCAGAACGAACGATGCTTGGGTGGGACTGTTCGCAACCCTTGCCTCCAGAGGTAAGTTTTATGAGAACAAACTCACCCGCACTCGCAGTACATGCCCACCAGATACCTACCTTGGTTACTGCCCCTTCCCTAAACTGAAGGGAGCCCTGCAAAGCAGGAACGACTTCGTCCGAGTCATAGATCTTTCAACAAGCTCTAGGCTTTCCACCGGTATGCATCCGGTTGGGCCAGGCCTATATGCGCCAGCACACGGTTCGCGAATTCGTGGGCCATGGCATCGGCGTCCGTTGGATGGTTATAGAACGTCGGAATCAGGGGGAAGATGGTCGCCCCCGCGTCCGCCGCGAGCGACATGTTGCGGATGTGGATTCTGTTCAGCGGCGTCTCGCGGACACAGAGCACGAGCGGCCGGCGTTCTTTAAGAGTCACATCGGCGGCGCGCTCGATCAGGTGCGAGGCGGTGCCGTTGGCAATCCGGCCCAGGGTGCCGACACTACACGGGATCACGACCATCGCGTCCGCAGGATACGACCCGCTGGCCACGTTCGCCCCGATATCGGTGTTGGCCTGCTGCTGAATCTTTGCGGATGGCGCGCCGATGATTTGACGTAGAAGGTCGGAGCGGCCTTCGATACCGAGTTCCTCGGCCATGACGCGCAGGCCGCTGTCAGAAGTGATGAAGTTCACGGTCTTTACCCGAGGATCGCGGTCCACGGTGAGCAAAAAGTGTTTCAAAAATAACGACCCGCTGGCGCCGGTAGTGGCAACCGTCAGGTTTTCCGGAATCAGAAGGGACAAAGTGGCGCTCCACGAGGCCATCCAGGTCGCGGCCTCGAAAAACTGAGGATAGGGACGAGCGAAGGGCAAGTCAAGGCGAGCAACAGGCAGAGGGCAATTTGCGAGACCGTTCACCACTAAGGCCACAAAGCAACACGAAAGAAACGCTTGGGACCAAAACCTTCGTGATACTTCGTGCCCTTGGTGGTTCAGGGTTTTGCTGGGGACGGAAATAATCCCATGGCAGCCACCGGCAACTTACGATCGCGGCGCAGCGCCGCTCAACGCCACGCTACCTCCAGCGTTGTGCGCAAGATTGGCGCCATTGACCCCACTGCCGGATGCAAGTATCTGCGCGATTTTCGCGAAGCTTACCGCTCCTACGAGAAAGTTCTCGCCCCGAGCGATGTCCGCCACGAAATCGCCGAAGCCGGAACCGTTCTGGTCGGCGACTATCACGCTCTGCCCAACTCGCAGCGTTACTTAGCCTCGCTCCTCCGCGATCCCGAACTCCACCAGCGCCCGGTAGTGTTGGGATTGGAAACCATTTTTTCCCGCGATCAGCACATTCTTGACGAATGGCTCCGCGGCGAGATTGAGGAGGACGAACTGCGCCAGCGCATTCGTTTCGATCTCGACTGGGGGTATGACTGGCCGACATTCTTCGAACTGCTTTCCGCCGCCCGCGACTGCGGCGCATCCATCTACGGGCTCGATTGCATGCCTCGCGAAGATCTGCGCAAGATCGGAGCAAGGGACCGCCACGCCGCCGACAAGATTGCCGAACTCCGCCGCCGGTATTCCGACGCGCTGATTCTGGTCCTTTTCGGCGAATCCCATCTCGCGCCTCAGCACCTGCCCGCCCTGCTCCAGGAGCGGCTTCCCGCCGAGCCCATGCTCACCGTTCTGCAAAATGTCGACGCCCTCTACTGGCGCGCTGCCGGAGAAGCCCTCGACCATGTGGAATCGGTCGAAGTCCGCAAAAATGTCTTGTGCGTCTTCAACGCCACGCCGCTGGAGAAATACGAGACGTACCGCATCTGGCTCGACCGCTGGGGCCGCAGCGATAAGGACCACAGCGGGCCCGACCTCGGTCCCACACTTTACAACCTGATCGAAGGCATGGTGCGTTTTCTCGGCATCAACCAGTACTCATCGCACAACACCACGCAGCCCAGGCTGCTGGTGGACCTCATGCCCGAAGTCTATTCGCGCAGTTCTGACGCGCTCCTGCGCCGCCTGTTGTCGCGCAAGGGATTCACGGCCGAACAACGCCAGTGCCTGCTCCGCCAGGTCCGCGAACGCGGCAGCGTCTACCTCACGCCCATCAACGCCGTGTATGTTCGCGAGTTCCGCATGACTTCCTCCGCCGAGGACGCTGTGCGCTGCCTTCATCAAGCCTGTCGCGGCTTACCAAATCTCGCGAACGGCAAGGCTTCTGGCGCCAAAAGGCTCGACCCAGACGACGCGTTTTACCTGGCGGTCTTCGAACACGCGCTCGCCTTTTTCGGATCGCGCATCTTACATCCCGCGCGTCCCGCTTTCCGCGATGCCGATCTGGCGGAACTCTTCGACGTGACTCATGAGGACCTCGAACAGCAGACTTCCCTTCCCTTCGCCGACGCCGTCGAAGTTCTGGACTTCCTGACCGAACACCGCCACCACGATCTTCGTGACCTGCATGCTCCAGCCTTTACGGGCCGCAAGTACGAATACGCCGCCGAGCAACTTGGGCATCTCGCCGGCACTGATCTTTATGACGCCTACATCGAGGGCCGCCTGAGCACCGCCAACTTGCGCAAGCTTTTCCTGGCCCACATCGAAGAGCCCGGCGTAGCCCGCCAAGCCTACGTCCAGCTCAGAAGGCGACTGCGCTCCGAGCTGCGCGCCTAGACGCTCGAGGGTTTGGTCTTGGTTGTTCAAGATTTCGCTTTCTCGGCGCCATCTGCGTTCCCGGCGGTTCAAGTTTCTGACTTACTGCGGTATCCTCACCTGTTCAATGCCTGACGACTTCCCACTTCAGTCTCAGACGCCCGACGCGCTCATGCTCTTCGGCTTCTGGTATCGCGCGCTCCCGGCAAATCAACTCCGTCGCGGAGAACTCGCCAAGACCATGCTCCTCGAACAGCCGCTCGTCATTGGACGAGGGCGCGACCGGCAAGGCCAGGTCTTTGCCCTGCGCGACGCCTGCCCGCATCGCGGCATGCCGCTTTCTTGCGGACAATTCGACGGCCAACAAATCGAATGCTGCTACCACGGCTGGAGATTCGATGCCCACACCGGACAGTGCCAGCTGATCCCGTCGCTGGTAGCCGATCAAAACCTGAAGATCGACCGCATCTACGCCGGCAGCTATCCCTGCGAAGAGCGCGATGATTTCATCTGGGTCTTCATTCCCGATCCCGGCCCAGCCGGCGCCGGATTCTCGAAGCCCGCGCTCGCTCCGGCTCCCGCGCCCGAGATTCCGAAATTCAGCGAGCATTACAAACTCGCCTTCCTAACCGCCGACCTCCCTTGCTCCGTCGACCACGGCATCATCGGACTGATGGATCCCGCGCACGGCCCCTTCGTCCACCAGGCGTGGTGGTGGCGCACGCAAAAATCAATTCACGAGAAGCGGAAGAACTTCGAACCCATCCCCTACGGATTTCGCATGAGCGCGCACACGCCCAGTTCCAACAGCGCTCCCTATAAACTTCTGCGCCTCTACGCCGACGCCGATTCGATTTCGACGACCATCGATTTCGTTCTGCCCAACCTGCGTTCGGAAATCATTCGCGCCGGTAAGTACTGGTTCTCGAGCCTGACCACCGTCACTCCCATCACCCGTAACCAGTGCCGCATCGACGTGGTGGCCGCCTGGAACCTGTTTCGCTGGATTCCCTTCGGCCCAGAGCTGTTGAAATTCGTTTTCGCCAAGTTCGTGGAGCAGGATCGGCGGACGATGGAACTGCAATCCGAGGGCCTGAAGCACAATCCGCACTTAATGCTGATCGACGACGCCGACCGGCCGGCAAAATGGTATTTCGGTCTGAAGAACGCCATGCTGGAGATGAAGAAGAACGGTGGCGAGTTCCGGCATCCGATGAGCGGACCGGTAGCCTTGAGGTGGAGAAGTTGAAAAAAGGAGGTCTTAGGTCTCAGGTGTTAGGTCTCAGGAAAAGCACAGCTTCAAAATCTCGACGGAACTCCTAAGACCTATGACCTGACACCTAACACCTGATTCACGGTTTGCATTCCAGATCGACCTCAATGTTCCCATCCAGCCAGTGCAAATACGTCCCCATCGAATGCCAGCACGCTGCGCTGAACTTCACCGTGCCCGAAGAGGAAAACTTGTAGGCCGTGTTCACGTGATGGTAGTTGAAGAACGGCAGCCAGAGCGGGAGCCTGGGAACGACGTCGCAAGTGTTGACCAGGCGCCATGAAGTGATCGGCAATTCGTCGAACCGGCGCACGAATTCCGCATTACCAACCCGAGGCGATGCGAATGTACAGAGCGTGGCCACGTCAAATTTCCCCTTTTCTCTGTTCTCCATCACAAACAAAGTGCAGAGCGCCGATCCCAGGCTGTGTCCCGTCACCACGTAGGTCCGCTCAGGTCTTCCTTTGTCTTCGCGGATCAGTGCCTTCCTGATGCTGGCCCGTTCCATGTGCAAGTGCAACTGCTCAAGCTGGTCCCCAAAGGAGCCGGTAAAAGGTGGTTCCGCGGCAACCGCGCGCAAGTCCTCCGTGGCGCCGGGCCGCCTTACAATTCGCAGGCTGCTGTAGATTTTGTCGAACCCCCTGTGAACACGCCCATTGTCGCCGGCCGGTTGGAAACGAACCAGGAACGCGAACGCGTCGTCGAACCACTCGATCTTGCCCTCAGTGCCGCGAATTGCCAGCATGAATTCCTGGTCAGTGTTCTTGTTTTGCGCCACGAAACCGTAGAACCTGGGCACCTTGTCGTCGAGGAAGAAATCGGTCATGTGGATCCACGCCACCAGTTCGTAGGGTTCGGGGATCTCGTTCGCCAGGGGTTCCGGCTTAAGGTCGGAGGGATTCCGCTTGAACATCGTGTAGGCGGCATTGACGAACTTGCCGTAGAAAACTGCTTCACTGTTGACCAGGGGACGGCCCATGAAGCGCCTCCGCGGAGCGCCAGTACCTAGTACCCGCTATCCGCGCGATTGCAGTTTTCTGGGTACTGCTTACTAGGTACTGGGTACTAGTCCGTTACCAGCCAGTCCATCGCTTCTTCCCGCGTCTTGAACGTTACAATCTCACGCTGGGAAAAGTTGTGGAAGTTTTCCATGAAGGCACGCGGAATACTCTCCGCCCCGACCCACGCCGTCTTCTTCACAAACGGCCGGTCGAGCGTCAACACTTCTTTGGTCTTCATAGCGACCGCGTGATCGATCGTGGCGCCGGTGAAGTCGGCGAGCGTGACCAGCGATTCGCGAGGGTGTTTCGCCACAATCACCCGCACATACGCCAGCAGAAGCTGCATCTCGTGGGCGTTGGCCTGCGAAAAGTCCAGCAGCAGAATCTGCTGGCCATGGTGCTCGATGAATCGTATGCGATCATCCATAGCAAACCCGGATGGTTGCCCCTGTGTTCCTCGGTGCCCCTGTGGTTTAGATCTTTTCACCACAGCGATACGGAGGGACCTACCCTAGCAGCGACTCCACGACACTGTAAACCTCACTCAGCGCCGAGTCCAGCGCCGCCGCATCTTTGCCACCCGCCTCGGCCAGGTCCGGACGCCCGCCACCTTTGCCGCCAACTTTCTGCGCCACCGGACCGATGACTTTTCCCGCCTGAATGCGGCCGGTCAGATCTTTGGTAACGCCAACGATCAAAGAAACGTTTCCATTTGAAGCCGAGCCCAGCACGACCACGGCCGAGCCAAGCTTGTCGCGCAGTTGATCGACCAGCGTGCGCATCTGCGCGCGCTCCAGATTGTCCACCCGGTGGGTGAGGACTTTGACGCCGCGAACTTCTTTGACCTTTTCGCCGATGTTGGCCGTGCTCGACGATGCCGACTTCATCCGCGCCTGATCAAGCTCACGGGTCAGCCGCTTGATTTCCGAATCTTTCGCCACAAATTCGTCGTGCAGAGCAGAGCGTAAGCGCCAGTGGCTCTCAAAGCTGAACTGCCTGACTGAACCGTCTACCTCTTCAATCTTCGGCGAAAGTCCTTTTCTTTCGGTTGCGACCCATTTGCGTGCCTCCTGTTCCAAGAGGTGATCCTCACGGAAGTGTCGCAGCGAGCCTTCGCCCGTCACCGCCTCGATACGTCGCACGCCCGATGACACGCTTCCCTCTTTCAAAATCTTGATCAGTCCGATCTCGCCGGTAGCGCCGGTGTGCGTGCCGCCGCACAGTTCGGTGGAAAAATCTCCGATCCTGATCACGCGCACCTTATCGCCGTATTTCTCACCGAACAACGCCATCGCGTGATACTCGTTGACGGCCACGTCAATCGGAACGTTCTCGATGATCTCGACGCGCTCGTTGCGCAGAACTTCTTTATTGATGATGTCTTCGATATCCTGCAGCTCTTCGTCTTCGACGCCGGTAAAGTGCGAGAAATCAAAGCGCAGATGATTGGGAGCCACGAGCGACCCCGCCTGCTTGACGTGCTTGCCTAGGACTTCTCTCAAGCCAGCATGGAGAAGATGCGTAGCCGTGTGGTTGCGCATGGTGGCCTCGCGAATCGATGTGTCGACAACGGCATCGACTCTATCGCCAACGTGGAGGGTGCCCCACCCTTCCGCGTTTTTTGCGGAGGGTGGGGATTTCATGACAACCTGATGAGCCCGCACGCCCTGCACCGGGTAGTAGCATCCGGTCACTTCGGCGATGACGGTATTGTGATCGTCGGAGTAAAGCCATCCGCGATCGCCGACCTGCCCTCCGGACTCGGCGTAGAAGGGAGTGTGGTCGAGAATGATCTCGCCGGAGTCCCCGGGTCTGAGTTCCTGCACGCCTTGGCCGCCTTTGATAATGGCGAGAACTTCACAATTGTCGGAACGAGTCTGGCGATAACCTTCGAACTCGGAATTCTTTCTAGGCCGCTCCGTCTCCGGAACATACATCCGACCGAGTGGATGTTGATCGGACGGGAGATTCGGGTTGTTGTCTGCGAATAGGCGCTGATATTCAGGACTTGCCGTTTGCTTGGTCGCACCTTTCCAGGAGGCACGAGCGCGCTCGCGCTGCTCTTGCATCGCGCGATCAAAACCTTCTCCAAGATCAACCTCTAGGTCGCGACAGGTATCTTCGATAAAGTCCTTTGGTAGCCCATATGTGTCATAAAGCTTAAAAGCTTCCACGCCTGGGTACACCACGTGAACCCCTCGTTTCTTGAGCTCACGGACAAAGTCCAGAGTGGGTGGCCAGATTCCACCCGGCGGCGGAGTGACCCCGGGTGCATTCATGGCTATAGCCATAATGCCGCGCTCCAGACGCTCTAATCCCTCGGTCAGCGTGTGCGCAAACCTCGTCTCTTCCGCAAGCACTGCTTTCGACACGCGATTTGCTGTCTCTTTCAATTCCGGATAAGCGTCCTGCATAATGTCGCGGACCGCAAACACCATCTCGTGCAGAAATGGCTTCGCCTGTCCGAGCAAACGCCCGTGGGTAATCGCGCGGCGGACAATTTTGCGCAGGACGTAACCGCGGCCTTCGTTCGAAGGAATCACGCCATCGGAAATAAGGAATGTTGCCGCGCGCGAGTGGTCAGCGATCACGCGCAAGGAAGCAGCCGACTTCGTATGCGCTTCTTTGTCGAGTTCCTCCTTGAGCGAGGTGCCCGTCAACTCCGCCGCCCGCTTGATCAGCGGCGTGAATAAATCCGTCTCGTAATTCGAAATCACGCCCTGCAGCACCGACGCCACCCGTTCCAGGCCCATGCCGGTATCAATCGACGGCTTCGGCAACGGCGTCAGCTTGCCGCTGGCATCGCGGTCGAATTGCATGAACACCAGGTTCCACAGTTCGACATACCGCCCACAATCGCAGCCGAACTTGCAGTCCGCATGACCCAGATCGCTGGCGGCAACGCCCATGTCGTAATGAATCTCGCTGCAGGGGCCGCAGGGGCCAGTGTCGCCCATCTGCCAGAAATTGTCTTTTGTGCCGAACTCGTAAATGCGATCTTTCGGCACGCCCTGGTCTAGCCACAGGTCGTAACCTTCGGCATCGCGCGGAACTCCGTTTTCGCCTTTAAAGATGGTGGCGTAAAGCTTGGCCTTATCGATCCCAAACCACTCCGGCGAAGTAATCAGTTCCCAGGCGTAGGCGATGGCGTCTTTCTTGAAGTAGTCGCCAAAGGAAAAATTTCCCAGCATCTCGAAAAACGTGTGGTGCCGATTGGTGAAGCCGACGTTCTCCAGATCGTTGTGCTTGCCGCCAGCGCGCACGCATTTCTGCGAGGTCGTGGCCCGCGCGTAGTCGCGCTTTTCGAGGCCGAGGAAAACGTCCTTGAACTGGTTCATGCCGGCGTTGGTAAAGAGCAGCGTCGGGTCATTCGCCGGGACCAGCGACGAGGAATGTACCTCGCGGTGCCCCTTCCGAATGAAGAAGTCGAGGAATTTCCGGCGAATTTCGGAACCTGTGAGCATGGCGGTTGAACTGTAAACACAGATTCTAAACGATAAACATGATTCAGCTTAGTTTGTTCGGCGGGTTCGGCAGGAATTCGACCACTGGGACAGACAGGCATCTCCGCCCACTTGCTACGCGAGCGTTACAACGGGACGGGCGGGACACCCGTCCCGGCAGTTGCATGGCCAGCTACTTCGCTACTTCTTCGGTTTTCTTGGCGCCCTTCTTCACTCCGTGGCCAACCGCCTTGGTGCCTTTCTCCACGCCCTTGCCGGTATCCTTGGCAGCGGTCTTGGTGGCTGCGCCGGTCTTGTCGGCAGCCTTCTCCGTGGCTTTGCCCGTGTCCTTGGCGGCGGTCTTGGTGGCTTTGCCGGTGTCCTTAGCAGCGGTCTTGGTGGCTGTGCCGGTTTTGTCAGCGGCCTTTTCCGTGGCGTCGCCAGTCTTCACGGCTGCCTTTTTGGTGACGTGCGCCGTCTTCTTGGCAGCTGTGTCGGTGGCTTTGCCAGTGTCATCGGCTGCTTTCTTCACGTCGGTTCCAGCCTGGCCATACGAAAACGCAGTCAGCGCCAGCAGCGAGGCTGCGATCATTAATGAGAACTTCATTTTCATACTCCCTCCAGAGAAATTACAGAGATGGTTAGTCGGCAAAGTTCTATCAGAGAACAAGAGATGGCGCAAGAACCAGGGTTCAAAGAGTTATCGGTCTCAGTTTTCAGAAAAATCTCGGAGGCCTCTGACTGAGAACTGAGAAGCCGGAACTGAGAACTCACGCTTACCCCTCAGTACTCTCGTTCTCAAGTGTAGTGATGGTTTCCTCGTCCACATCCCATTTTTTCAGGATCGTGAAAATGGTCTTGGATCCGAATCCGGCGCGCATCAGCTGCCGGAAGATGCGGGCCGTCTGTTTCTGGTCTTTGTTCTTGGGCTTCTGCAGGCGTTTGCGGCGGAGGTAGTCACGCGCCAGGGTCTCCTCTTTCACGTCGTCATAGACAGAAGAGACTGCTTTCTCGATGACGTCGCCGTGCACTCCCTTGGCCTTCAGGTCGTTGACGACACGCATGCGGCCGAATTTCTCGTTGTCGCGGCGATACGACGAAAAGGCGGCCGCGTACTTGGCGTCGTTCAGATAGCCCTGGTCTTTCAGGCGAACCACAATCAGTTCCACCAGCGTCTTGCCGATTTCGGTATCGGCTTCCACCCGGTTGCGCAGCAGGCGCTTCAGTTCCGCGACCGAACGCATGCGGCGCGCCAGTGCACCAATGGCGTAGTCGTAAAGCTCCGCTTCAGTGAAGAGTTTTCTGGGACGGCCAAACCCCATATCTACACCATAGCGCGAGACAGGCTCGGGGCGTTAGCCCTCGCTGGTTCGCTCAACGGGTGCCGAATTCGTACCATCCCTCGGCCGGCTTATTTTGGCGGGGGAGCAGAACTCGGTGTTGCCGGCGAAGTCGTCGCCGAGGGTGCGCCGGCCGCTGGCGCACTTGCAGATGGCGCGACGAGTGCCGCCTTAACCGAGGCTGGCAACTTGTCGGCATTGGCCAGCAGCAGCGCCAGTTGCCACATCTGCGCTTCAGAGAGCGATTTGCTGAATCCGGGCATGCCGGTCAGGCGAATGCCGTTGAAAATCTTCCAGTAGCTTTCGCCGGGCGGATCGTCGGTCACCCCTTTTCCCTCGAAGAGGAGCGGCGGGTGCGGATACATTCCCGTCGCAATTGCCGACTTCGGCGCCAACGGCAAACCGTGGCAAACGGCGCAGTGCTGCTTGTAAAGCTCGGCGCCGGCCAGATAGTTGGCTTCGTTCGCCTGAAGCGGGACATTCTTCGGCATGTCTTTCGCGATCCGCGCGTGCAATGCCTTGCTCGCGAAGAAGGTTTCGAAGGGCATGTCGGAGTCGGTGGTGGCAACCGGAGCGCTGCCGCCGGTGAAATAGAGATAGGCTCCGCAGGGCACGACGAGGAGACCTAGGATTATTCCGATGATGAATCGATTCACGGGTTGGTCCTAATCTTTTGCAAAGTTTTTACAAATTTAACACGATCATCCGCATCCAATCTCCTTTAATCGGCATACAATTTCGGGAACCTCGGCGGCGGGATTGGCCCAGGCTCTCCGAAACGGGAACCCATATGCGAATCGTTAGCGCGGCGAGCGCCTTTCCCCAGCATTACTACTCCCAGGAGATGTTGCTGGCCGCACTGCAGGAATACTGGGGAGATCAGATCGAAAACCCGCACGTGCTGCGGCGTCTGCATCGTCACGTCGGCGTCGACGGACGCTACCTCTCGCTTCCCAAAGAAGAATACCTGAAGATGAAAACCTGGGGTGAGGCCAACCATCACTGGATTCGCACTGCCAAGGAGTTGGGCGAGAAGGCGATAACCGGAGCGTTGGCGGACGCGGGTTTGCATGCCCGGAATCTGGGCGCATTCTTTTTTGTTTCGGTGACCGGCATCTGCAGCCCCTCGATTGACGCGCTGCTGATCAACCAGATGGGATTGTGCAGAAACATCCGCCGCATCCCGATTTTCGGGCTGGGCTGTGTGGCGGGAGCAGCGGCGATTTCACGCGCCGCCGACTATGTGCGCGCTTATCCCGACCAGGTCGCGGTGGTCTTATCGGTCGAACTGTGCTCGCTCACCCTGCAGCGCGAGGACCTCTCGATGGCTAACATGATTTCTGCCGGGCTGTTCGGCGACGGCGCCGCTGCCGTGATCGTCGCCGGTGCAAATTGCGGACTTTCCGGCCCCAGCATCCTGGCAACCCGGTCCGTGTTCTATCCCGATACGGAAGAGATGATGGGCTGGGACATTTCAGAGAAGGGCTTTCGCATCGTTCTCTCGCGCGAAATTCCAGACCTGGTTCGAAAGAATTTGGCGCACGACCTCGACGATTTTCTTGCCGAGCGCGGACTGACTCGCTCCGACATCGGCAGCTGGCTGCTGCATACCGGCGGCCCCAAGATTCTGGAAGCCACCGCCGAGGCGCTCGGCTTGAAGAATGGTGAACTCGATGTCTCCTGGCAGTGCCTGCGCAGGACGGGCAATTTGTCTTCGGCTTCGGTGCTGGTGGTGCTCGAAGAAGTCATGAAGAATCGTCGGCCACCGCCCGGCACGCTCGGCTTGCTGGCTGCGATGGGGCCGGGGTTCTGCTCGGAGTTCGTTTTGCTGGAATGGTAGGAGGGCTGCCGATAAAGGACGCTTTTGGTGAACTGTGTTCCAAATACCTGGGATGTATTCATAGTCGGCGGCGGCCCTGCCGGCTTGGCGACGGCCATCGCGGCGCGCAGCCACGGTTTGAGTGTATTGGTAGCGGATGGAGCGGTCCCGCCGATCGACAAGCCCTGCGGCGAGGGGCTGATGCCGGATGGAGTCGAGGCACTGCGCCAACTCGGCATAACGATTCCCGAGGGTGAATCGTATCCCTTCCGCGGCATTCGTTTCGTTAGCGACGGCCGCAAAGCCGAGGCTGTGTTTCCTCGAAGAACGGCGCACGGAATCCGGCGTACGAATTTGCATCGCGTCCTGCTGGATCACGCGTCCACGTGCGGCGTTCGCATGTTATGGCAGGCTGCCGTTACCGGGCTGCATCCGGAAGGCGCGCTGGTCGCTGGAGAACTGGTGCGCGCGCGCTGGGTGGTGGGCGCCGACGGGACCAGGTCGCGCGTCCGCGGCTGGGCCAATCTGGATCAACACAAGGTGGATGCACTCCAGAAAAGGAATTTGCGCTTCGCCTTCCGGCGCCACTACCGCGTCGCGCCCTGGACCGACTTTATGGAACTGCACTGGGGCCGTCACTGCCAGATCTATGCCACGCCCGTCGGCCGCGAAGAAGTTTGCGTGGCCATGATCTCGCACAGCCCGAAGCTGCGGCTTGAAGACGCGCTCGGGGAATTTCCCGAGCTTTGCACACGCCTCGAAGAGGCGGAGCACACTTCCAGCGAACGGGGCGCGATCACGGTCATGCGAAGTTTGCGCCGCGTATATCGTGGTCAAACCGTGTTGGTGGGCGACGCTTCAGGAGGGGTGGACGCCATCACCGGAGAAGGTCTCTGCCTTGCCTTTCGGCAAGCTGCGCTGCTCGGCGAGTGCCTGGCCAGCGGGGATATGGCTCGTTATCAAAAGGGCCACCGCAGGCTGATCCGCCGTCCCGCCTTCATGGCTCGCATGATGTTGTTCATGGCCAGACACCGCCGTCTGCGGCGGCGCACCATGCAGGTATTCCAGTCGAGCCCCCGTTCTTTTGCTGGAATGTTGGCCATGCACGTGGGCGAGGGCTCCACACGCGATCACATCTCGAACGGGATTGCTTTGGGATGGGAACTGCTGAAGGCGTGACGCATCGCCCCCGAATCCATCTCGGTCTCTTCTCCGGGCATCTTCATTGGTAACTATGACAAGAACTCTTCGTTTGAGGGTCGTTGGTCCGATCGCTGTACTGTTCGCGGCTGCCGCGCTGGCGGTGGCACAACCGGCCGCGGTGCCGGTTAGCCATGAATTGTTGCTACAACTTGATACCGCCCGAAGTGGAGCCGATATTACCCTGGCCGGCAACCTGCACACGGTGAAGGGCACGTTCCTGTTGAAACGCGGCGTTATTCATTTCGATCCCGCCACCGGCAAGGCCAACGGAGAAATCGCGTTCGACGCTACCAGCGGCAAAACCGGCAACTCTTCCCGCGACAGCAAAATGCACAAGGATGTAATTGAAAGCGGGCGCTATCCGGAGATCGTCTTCCACCCTGATCGCGCCTATGGCGAACTCGCCGCGTCAGGCGCTTCCACGCTCCAGGTTCACGGCATGTTCGCCATGCATGGCACTGAGCACGAAGTTACGTTCCCCGTTGAGGTGACTCTTACCGGAAACGCCTGGACCGCACAGGCTTTGTTTCAAGTTCCGTACGCGCGGTGGGGAATGAAAAACCCCAGCAAGCTTTTCTTGAGAGTTGACGACGTGGTCCAGGTGCAGTTTCATGCCTCTGGAAGCGCAGGTCAGTAGACTCGGGCTGAGAACGTCAGGGCTGGGTCTTGGCGAGACTTCTACTCTCGGGAATAGGGCTCGCATCGCTCGCGGCGCTGAGGCTCTGGCTGAGTTGGAACACTTGGACCCGGCCGTTGTTAGTGTCGGCAACATAGAGGCGGTTTGCCCCGTCAACCCACAATCCGGCGGGAGAATTAAACTCTCCAATCTCCATGCCGGATCGTCCAAACGAACCGAGCAGGGAGCCATCTCGGCCATAGATCCTGACATGTGAGTCCCGGGTGCTGCTCACATAGATATTGCCAGTCAGATCCACGCCGAGCCCTACGTCGTCACGCATAGGCGGACCTGAGATGGAAGGAATCCTGAATTGCGCCAGGGGCTTGCACTCCAGATCCATGACGTGAATCCGTGAACTGCCGGAGTCCACCACCACGACTTCGTTGTTCCCGATCGCGATCGCGGTGGGATCGTCGAGGTCCATCGCAATGGACTCGCCTCTGACTTTTCCGATTGCATTGGGGCGAGGCTGGCCGATGCGTTTGAGGATGTTGCCTTCGAGGTCGAGCACAAATAGAAGGTGACGGGGTGGATCGAGCAGAAACAGGCGGCTGCTGCCGCGGTCAATGGCAATCGCCGCGGGACTGTGAAACAAACTCTCGTCTCCACGCTTGCCGATGTAGCGGAGAAACTTCCCGTCAGGAGCGTACACCAGAACGAGCCCGCGCTCGGAGTCGGCAATGTAAATGTTGTCGTCTGCGTCCACCGCAACCCCACTCGGCAGCAGCAGGCGGTGATTCGGGCCTCCGGCAATACGGAAGGAATCATGGCCACCGAGGACGTGAACGGTGCGGAGGTCGGGGTCAACAATGAGGATGCGCCCCTGGGAGTCAACCGTCACGTGATGAGGCGCCAGAAGAATTCGTTCTCGTCCGTAAACAAGGGTGACAATGTTGTCCCGAAACGCCGCCAGCATCGACTTTCCTTTTATCGGTTTGACAGCGCGGGCGGGAGGTTCATAGTTCTCTTCGACACGCTCCCTGGGATGAAGATCGATGAAATCGGGAACATCGCCGGGCCGCGACCAGGCCCCAGAGGAGACAGAACTCGAGTCTCTCCCGCGGACGCTGTCATGACCGATTCGCGTCGTCGTTCTATATTTTCCGTCCGCGGAGTAGATCCCGAGATATTCAATCTCGTTCCCGCAGCACAACCTGGCCCCCGGGAGCGGTCGCGCTGGTCGTTCACGAACGGCCGCGGGACCAGCCGTATTGCGTGTGGGCGCAGGCACAAACGGCTGGCACGGACTCATCGGAACAATCCCGATGATGATCCACATCAAGAATGGCAGGCGGGGAAAACATCCAACCAGAGAAGGCTTCATGTGATGCCTCTCGACTGGGGAAGGGTTGGGGGGCCGTGGAGCAAGAGATAGGCACCCGACCGACGATAGTTTACAGCAGAGGTAATCGCCAGTGCAGTGACGAACATCACCGTTGCTTGTTCGGCGCGCCTCTGATGGCGCCCGAATCCATTCGCCTCCGGCGCCAACCCCCGTGTCACTCCAGACACTTCTGCGTTTCCGCAGCCACACGATCTATCACTCGCACAACCTTAACTTCCTTATTTTCAGCAGCCTAGCTCTGGCTCCCCGCTTGCTTTTCCTTCCGGCGAAGGCACAGGAGCTAATCATGGAAACGATGCTGCAAGGTCTGGTGATCATTGGCGGTCTGACCTTCTCGCTGGCCACCTCTCTGCTGATCGAAGAACTCATCTTTGGACAGATCGTCCGGGTGGCCTTTGCCCGCCGCTCGGATATCTCGAAACGTTTTTCTGAAAGCTCGCAAAAAGATTGAAAGGAGCACCACCATGCTGTTGCTGAAGTATTTGCTGTTGAGCGCGGGAATCGCGATGTTCGTGATCGCCGCTGGAATTCTCTCCTACGACGCTTATCTGCTGATTGCCTACCGGCGCAGACGTTTGAGTTTCGACCCCGAGGCAGGAACGCCGACGCTCGAACCTCTGCCTACTGTCCGCTGGCGCATCCCGGTTGCGCTGGTGATGCTGGCGTGGGCTCCGTTGCTGATCTCGGCCGGCATCGTTATCGTTCCCAGCGGAATGGCTGGCGTACGCATAAGCCAGACCAAAGGCACGCTGGCCGGCACTCTGTATCCGGGCGTGCATTTCGTGGTGCCGCTGGTTGAGCGAGTCGAAATGTTCAACACGCGCGACCAGTTGTTCACCACCGGTATCAGTGAAGATTCGCTGACCAAAGGAGTGGCCAAAGGCGAACCATTGCACGTGCAAGCGAAAGAAGGACTCACCCTGGGCCTGGCCATCACCGTGCGTTATCAGATCGACCCGAAGCGCCTCGACTACATTGAAGCCAATTTGCCCCAACCTTTGGAAAAGGAAATCGTGCCGCCCGTGGTGGCCACGGCGTGGCGCGAACTGGTGCCGGGTTACACGGTTCGTGAAGTTTTCTCCGCCAAGCGCGAAGAAGTTCGCCAGCGCTCCGCCGAAATCATTCGCAAACGGTTGGCCGCCGACGGCATCGTGGTGAAAGAAGTCATGCTGCGTGACATCGAACTTCCGCAGGAGTACGCCAAGGGCCTCGAGTCTCTGCTGCTGAAGGAACAAGAAAACGACCGCATGGGTGTGGAGACCGAGATCCACCAGAAGCAAGTGAAAATCGCTGAAGCCGACGCCGAAGCCACCAAGGTGCAAGAAGTGAAACAGGCCGAGGGGCAGGCCGCGGTTCGTGTGCTGCAAGCCAAGGGCGAATCCGATGCCATGCAGTACACGCTCCCCCTGAAACAGAAACAGATTGAGCAATCGAAGCTCGAAGCTGAAGCGCGCAAGGAAGCCACGGTGAAGAACGCCGAAGCCGCCGGCGAGGCCAAACTCATCGACAGCAAAGCCGAGGGAGAACGCCGCAAGCTTCTAGCCCAAGCCGAAGCCGAACGCATCCGCTTAACCGCCTCCGCCGACGCCGAGCGCATGACCAGCGAAGCCGCAATCCTGAAGCAGAATCCGCTGTTGATCAATAAGATCGTCGCCGAGCGCCTCTCCGACAAACTGCAGATCATGATGGTTCCCGCCGACGGCAAGTTTTTCTTCACCAACGATGTGCTGCGCGGCATGGGCGCGCCGAATCACGTGAGCCAGGCGGAAGATGTAGAAACGTCCGATGGGAAGTCTCAACAATAGTCCTGTTTGCGTAGGGGCGGACGAATGCGTCCGCCTCTACGCGAGACGGGTGAGGACATGAACAATCCACTAGCACCCCCGCGCTATAATCAGCCCATTCCACACATGCGAGCGCGAACCTCCAGTGGTCTGCGGCTAGGTTGGCTGACTTCGCTCCTGCTCGCGACGGTTTTTCTCCCATCTTCTCTGTGCGCTTCGTCGCTGGGAGATACCGCCCGCCAACTGGCGCGTAAAATCGCCGCGGCCGCCGGTCCCGGCGCCTTCGCACTCGAGGTCACCAACCGTTCGTCGCTCGACGACAAATCCGTGCGCGAAGTGCGCGGCGCCCTCGAAGCTCAGTTGCAGTCCGAAGGCGTTCACACCGCCAAAACTGAGCAGGCGATGGGAACCGTCGAAGTCGTCCTCTCCGAGAGCCTGCGCGAATATGTTTGGACGGCTGAGATTGTGATCGGCTCCGACGAAAAGAAGGTCGCCCTGGTTTCGTTGGCGCGACCGCAAGCAGGAACGCCCTTCACCGCCGCGTTGCCGATGGTTTTGAAAACAGCACTGCTCTTCGCGCAGGAACAACCGATGCTCGACCTCGCTCAAATAGAAATGCCCGGAGGATCCCGCCTGCTCGTGCTCGAGGGCGGCATGGTCGCAATCTATCGTCATCAGCCAGCGAGTTCGGCGGGGCACTGGGAACTTGAAGCTTCGTTGCCCATCGCGCACTCGCGCGCCTTTCCGCGCGACTTGCGCGGGCGCCTGCTGCTGCGGCGCGATCACCTTTTTGACGCTTACCTGCCCGGAACCTTTTGCCGGTCAAGTTCCAGCGCGGGCGCACCGATTACGGTTACCTGCAACGATAATGATGACCCCTGGCCCCTGACGCCGGACGACGGTAGCGTGCGTGCCTTCTTTACTGCCTCGCGCAATTTCTTCACGGGAGCGCTTTCTCCCGGTATTGGAAGAGTCTCCAACGTTCCCTCGTTTTATTCGGCGGCCTCGCTTCCACGATCTGCTTACACGTTATGGGCAATCGCTGCCGTGGATGGATCGCTGCATCTGGTGGACGGAATGACCGACCAAGCGACCCGTGGCGGAAAGTGGGGCAGCGATCTGGCCGCGATTCAATCCAGTTGCGGCGCAGGAACGCAGTTGCTCGTCTCGGAAAGCGGGGATACGGAGCGTGACGGCCTGCGCGCGTTCGAGGTGCCCGATCGTGACCCTGTGGCTACCAGTTCAGCCGTGGAGTTCGACGGGCGAATCGTAGCCCTGTGGCCGGAATCGGGCGGTAACGGCACCATTGCAATCGTGAAACGAAAAGACACGGGATGGTATGAGGCGTATCGTGTATCGATTTCTTGCGGCAATTAGTCCCGCTCGTGCGGGGACGGGCGCCTTCGCCGGTTCAGGCCGAGCGAAGTTCGGCAGTTGCCTGCTATGTGCGGCCCTGATCGCGTGGATGATCCCGGCAACCCTCGCCTCCGCCGAGACGCGTCCCCACTACGGCGGAGCCCTGCGCGTCATGCTGCAAGCGGCGCCGAACGCACTCGACCTTCCCGCGAACTCTACCCCCGCCGAATACTGGGACCTCGCGCGTACGCTCTCGCTGATCGGCGACACTCTTGTAAAACTGGACGCGCGAGACCGCCCGCAGTCCGCGCTGGCTGTGGCCTGGCAGAGTGACCTGGGTGCCCGGCATTGGCAATTTACGCTGCGCCGCGGAGTGAAATTCCACGACGGCAGCGCCGCTTCGCCCACGGCCATCGCACAGATTCTGGGCGCGCTCCATTCCAACTGGAATATCCGCGCCTCGGCGGATTCAATATCGATCGACAGCGAGACGCCCATGCCTTCACTGCTCGCCGAACTCGCCTTGCCGCGCAATCTGTTGTTCAAGCGCAATGTTAATGTTAATGGCGTTCCTATCGGCACCGGCCCGTTCCTCGTAGCCGAGTGGCAGCCGGGGAAAGTGCTGAAGCTCGCCGCTAATGAAGAGAGCTGGGCGGGCCGGCCCTTCGTGGATGCGGTCGAAATCGAATTCGGCAAATCGCTCCGCGACCAGGCCATCGCCCTCGAGTTGGACAAAGCCGACATCATCGAAACGCCGCCGCAAGCAGCCAACGCATCCGAGCGCCGCAGCCCACCGTCATCGTCATCATTGTCGTTGCCCGTGGAATTGCTGGCGCTGGTTTTTCCCGCTAACTCCAGAGCGCAGGACCCTCGCCTGCGAGAAGCGCTGGCCCTCGCCATCGACCGCAAGCCTATCCAGTCCGTGCTGCTGAAAGGCGCGGGGGAACCCGCCGCCAGCATCCTTCCCAACTGGATGACGGGCTACAGCGCAGTCTTTTCCGCGCAGGCAAATCCGCAACGCGCCCGGACCTTACTCGCCGACTCGCGGCAACCCGCTCTCAATCTCAGCTACGATCCGAGGGACCCGCAAGCCCAACTGATCGCCGAGCGCATTGCCCTCAACGCGCGCGAAGTTGGCGTCACCGTGCAAGTATCGTTGTCAGGAGCGGAGGATATTCGCCTGATGCGCGTAGTGCTGCCGAGTTCCGATCCCGCGACGTCGCTCGCCGAAGCCGCGCGGCAACTGGGATTGCAGGCCGCACTCCCGGCCGCGCTTCGCAGCGACTCTCTCGACGATCTGTATCAAGCCGAGCGCAGTGCGCTCGATGGATACTCTGTCATCCCGCTTTTCCATTTGCCGGTGGCGAGCGCGGCGAGTGCACACGTGCGCGGCTGGGGACCGGATCGGCTGGGAGGGTGGAACAGTGCGGGATTTTCCCTTGCCGATGTTTGGCTGGCAGATCAGCGGTTGGCGGATCAGGGATTGGCAAATCCGGGGCCGGCGAATTCACAATCCTATGGCCCGCGCCCCCAGGCAGGCTCGCGATGAGCTTCCGTCAGAAACTTCTTCTGTTGTTTGCAGCGACCGTGCTGCTGTGCATCGCCGTTATTTCGACGTCGGTGTACAGCACCATTCGCCGCTCGTTCGAACAAGCGGATCAGAGCCGCGCGAATGCGGTCGCCGCTCAGTTTCAATCGGAGTTCCAGCGCCGAGGCCAGGAGGTTGCCCGCAAGGTTGAATCGGTTGCCGTCAGCGAAAGCGTGCAGCGCATAGCTCTGGATATCAACCGGGGCGCCACCGACGCAGGCGAGTACGTAGGCGAGGCGCGCAGATTAGCCGGTCAGCAACAGCTCGACTTTCTGGAATTAGTCGATTCTCGCAGCACCATCCTCTCCTCTGCGCAGTGGCAGGCAAAGTTCGGATATCCCGAAACCGCCATTCCTCAGGCAACAACTCCGGGAGCCGCAGGCCCGCCCGGACCCTTTCTGAAACGCGAAGATCTGCCGGATGGCGCAACCCTCGGCCTGTTTGCCGTGCGCGTGGCCCGCGTCGGCGAACAGCCTTTATACGTCATTGGCGGCGAACGGCTCGACCAGGGCTTCCTCTCCACCCTCGACATCCCGGCCGGAACCCGCGTACTGCTGTATCAAAACCTGGATGCAAAATGGAATCCGAAATCGCTGCTCGATTTGAATGGACCGGCAGCGGGCGTCGATAAACTCGCTCCCCTGGTCGCGCAGGTTCGTGACACACAACAGGAGTCTCACGGCGTGATCCATTGGACTCCCGATCCCGCGGACGCCGAGGTTTTTCACGCCATCCCACTGACCGGACCAGTCTTCAATGCGACGAATCAGAGTTCGGCAAATCAGGGCTCCGCAAACCAGCAACTGATGAGCGTTTTGCTCGTTGGCAGTTCGCGGCGTCCGTTGATCGAATTGCAAAGGCAGGTTGTTTCCACTGCCATGCTGGTCGGCGGTGTGGGAATTCTGGTAGCGATACTGGCCAGCCTATGGTTCGCCGCCCGCGTCACCCGCCCGGTTGTTTCGCTGGCCGAGGCGGCGCGCCGGGTCGCCGCGGGTGATCTCGGCGCGAAGGTCGAGGTGGAATCGAGCGATGAACTCGGCGAGTTAGCTGCGTCGTTTAACCGCATGACTGAAGATCTCGTGCAGCAAAAAGACCGCACTCTGCAGGCCGAGCGCGTGGCCGCATGGCGCGAACTGGCGCGGCGACTGGCCCACGAATTGAAGAATCCGCTTTTCCCCTTGCAGGTCACAGTCGAGAATCTGATGCGCGCAAAACAGAAATCGCCCGAGCTGTTCGAGGAAGTCTTCCACGAGGGGACAGCGACCCTGCTGGAGGAAATCAACAATCTGAAAGCGATCATCGGCCGCTTCAGCGAATTCTCCAAAATGCCGCAGCCCCAGCGAAGGCCGACTCAGGTGAACGACGTGGTAGGGTCGGTGCTGCGCGTCTTTCATGCGCAATTGCAGCAGAAGAATCAGATTTCCGTGCACACCGAGTTGGCCGAGTCGTTGCCCGAAATTTCAGCCGATCCCGATCTGCTGCATCGCGCTTTGCAGAACTTGGTACTCAACGCCATCGACGCCATGCCGCAAGGCGGAGAGTTGACGATTCGCACCGCCGCCGTAGGGGATCGGATCGAGATTTCGGTCTCCGATACCGGTTCGGGTCTTACCCAGGAAGAGTGTGGCCGCCTGTTCACTCCTTATTACACGACCAAGCAGCACGGCACGGGGCTTGGCCTCGCGATCGTGCAATCGGTGGTGAGCGATCACGGCGGCAAGATTTCCGTCGAGAGTACGAAAGAAAAAGGCACGACGTTTCGCATCGAGTTGCCGTGCGATTTCTCGGCGTACTCAGCGTCTCTGCGGTAGATTTGGGTTTGCGTTTCAGTCGAGGTCAATAACCGTGGCGCAAAAAGCGCACTTGCTGATCGTGGATGACGAAGCCAACACGCTGGCGTCGCTGTCGCGAGCCTTTCGCCTGGAAGGCCACGAAGCCGTCGTCTGCGACAACGCCAACAAGGCTCTGGACCTGGCCAAGTCGCAATCCTTTGACCTGATCCTCTCCGACGTGGTCATGCCCGGCAAAGATGGCCTGACGCTTCTCGAAGAACTCAAGGCGCAAGGTGTGCCGACTCCAGTCGTCATGATGTCGGGCCAGGCCCATATCGAGATGGCCGTACGCGCGACGCGCCTCGGCGCGCTCGACTTCCTGGAAAAACCAATCTCCACCGAAAAACTGTTGCTCACCGTAGAGAACGCCCTGAAGCTTGGCCGCCTGGAGCGCGAGAATCGCGACCTGGAGCGCCGCCTCGGCAAACACGAGATCGTCTGGAAAGGCGAGACCATGCGCCGTGTGATGGCGCAAGTGGATCGCGTGGCCGCCAGCGAAACGCGCGTCTGCATTTTCGGCGAAACCGGCACAGGAAAAGAACTTGTAGCGCGCACGCTGCATGAGCGCAGTTCGCGAGCGGGCGCTCCCTTCGTCACGCTGAACTGCGCCGCGGTTCCGGCGGAACTGATTGAATCTGAATTGTTCGGCCACGAAAAAGGATCGTTCACCGGCGCGGCCGCACGCCATCTCGGCAAATTCGAGCAAGCCCAGCACGGCACCATTTTCCTCGACGAAATCGGCGACATGCCACTCACCATGCAAGCCAAGCTGCTGCGCGTGCTGGAAGAAGGCGAAGTCGAACGCATCGGAGGCGAGCGCGCCATTGCCGTGGATGTGCGAGTCGTCGTCGCCACCCACCGCGACCTGGAAGCCCAAGTGCGCGACGGAAAATTCCGGCAGGATTTGTTCCACCGTGTCTACGTCTTTCCCCTGCGCCTGCCCCCGTTGCGCGAACGTCGCGAAGATATTCCGTCGCTCGTCGAGCACTTTGCCCAGCAGGTAAGTGCGGTTAACGGATGGAAGCCAATGCGCTTCACCGAAGACGCGATGGCCGCGCTGCAAGAGCATCCGTGGCCGGGCAACGTCCGCGAACTCAGAAACGCTGTCGAGCGGTTGATGCTGCTGGCAACGTCCGACGAAGTCACTTCCGAAACCGTGGCGCTGGCGCTGCCCACTTCTGTTGCGCTCGACTCCGCATCCGCCAGCACCGGCCCGCTGGCCGACCGCGTCCGCGCCTTCGAGAAACAAACCATCCTGGCAGAGTTAAAACGCAATCACCATCAGATCTCGAACACGGCGCGGGCTCTGGGGCTGGAACGATCGCATCTTTATAAGAAAGCGGAACAAGTAGGAATTGATCTGAAAGCGGTGAAGAGCGAGGGCGACCGCTAACATCTCAAATTGTCGCGAATTTGCAGGATGCTCCCGTTCCGTTTGCAATTTCCCTCCCCTACAGACGACAATCGCATCGTGCCCAGTACAAGCTTTTATCAGGAACCTCAAGCCGTCAGCCCCTTCCGTCCGGGTGCGCTTGTGATCGCGACCTTGACCAACCCGCGCGAAAAATTCTGGGGCGCGATTCTCCATCTTTCGACCGAAGGCCTCAGCCTACGTGGCGTCGATGTGGCGGGGTTCGACGATCTGGCCGCGCAAATCAAAAGCGGCGAGCCCTTCACCTCCGGCGTCGTCTTCTTTCCCATGCACCGCGTGGAGCGATTGGAACTCGATCTCCCCGAGGGCAACATCCTCTCGCTCGCCCAGCGCTTCGCCCAGAAGACCGGACAGGATCCTGCCCCGCTTCTGGTGAGCGAGTTCCTCGGGAGCCTTGGAGAAAAAGAGCGGTGAACTACCGGCAAATCCTGACCGCGCCCAATCAGCTCACGCTGCTGCGCATGATCTTCCTGCCCTTCATCGTCATCAGTCTGGTCAAGCACGATTTCAAGTGGGCGCTGGCGCTGTTTATTCTCGCTGGATTGAGCGACGGCCTTGACGGCGTGCTGGCCCGCACGCTGCATCAGCAGACCGTGCTCGGCCAGTATCTCGACCCCATCGCCGACAAGCTGCTGATGAGCACCCTGTTTCTGGTGCTCTCGATCGAACAGCTGATTCCCTGGAAATATACGGTCGTGGTGTTCAGCCGCGACATCTCCATTCTGCTGATCAGCGGCGTGCTCTTCATGATTGCCGGCCTGCGCGATTTTCGCCCCAGCATCTTCGGCAAAGCCAACACCTTCGCGCAAGTGGCCGCGATTTTCTTCGTGCTGCTCCTGCTCATCGAACCCGTACGCTGGATCTGGATCGCCCGCATCACCTTCCTGCGCGCCACCTTTTGGTTCACCATCGTTTCCGCTGTGCACTACGCATTCCTGGTGCAGCACCGCCTGCATGCGCACACGCCTGTCCCCGCCGCCCCTCAACCGGGAGTCGGCCCGCCCAGGTCCTGATCTTGTATAGTGGCGTGCTGGTGAATCTGCAGCAATCAATAGCTCGGACCCGCGCATCCTGATCGTGCAATCAAGTTCGGAAAGGCAATGAATGGCGTGGTTTTTCTGGTTTTTCTTTTTCTCGGGGTTCTGCAGCGTTCTGTGCGAACTCATATGGTTACGGCTGTCGATGGCGCAGTTTGGCGTCACCACGGCGCTGACCTCGATCGTCCTTTCCGTGTTCATGGCTGGGCTGGGAGCGGGATCATGGTTCGCGGGAGCGCTCTTGCGCCGCTACCAGGGCCGCATCAACTTTCCTCCCCTGCGGCTATACGCCCTGCTTGAATTCCTGATCGGTGTGTCCGCTCTCGTGGTTCCCGCCGAACTGGTTTGGGGACATCGACTGCTGGAGGCGCTCGCCGACCGCGCGGCCGTGTCTTCCGCCACCTACTACCTGATTTCAGGATTTTGGCTGTCGGCGACCATGATCCCGTTTTGCGCCTGCATGGGCGCGACCATTCCGGTGGCCATGTTCGCAATCCGCACCCGCCAGCAAGAAGCCGATCACCGCTCGTTCAGTTTTCTCTATCTAGCGAACGTGATGGGCGCGGTACTGGGTTCGTTCCTCCCGCTGCTTCTCATCGAGCCTTACGGATTTCATAAAACTTTGCTGATCGGTGCGGCGTTGAACCTCGCCATCGCCGTCTCGGCCCTTGCGGTATCACTCGCATCTCGTCCGGTTCAACTGCCCACCGCAAAAGCTTCCCATGCCGGCCCTTCCGAAGAATCTTTGTATGGCCCTACCGACAGTCACAAGAGCGTGTTGGTTCTGCTGTTCACTACCGGTCTGGCCACCATGGGTATGGAGTTGATCTGGATCCGGCTCTTCACGCCTTACGTCGGCCCGGTGGTCTATTCCTTTGGCATGATCCTGGTCGCTTACCTCTCGGCCACGTTCGTGGGCTCGCGGATTTACCGCAATTGGAGCCGCACCCACCATCACGAAAGCCGGCTCACCTGGATATCGCTGGCACTGCTCGGAATGCTGCCGCTGCTTACCGCGGATGCTCGCATTCCTCTGCACCTGGTGGCGCGGGTCTTCCTGGGCGTCATGCCTTTCGCCGGAATGATCGGATTCCTTACGCCCATGCTGGTAGACCGCTGGTCCGGAGGCGATCCTGACCGGGCCGGCCGGGCCTATGCCGTCAACGTGGTGGGGTGCATCATAGGCCCGCTGGTTTGCGGATTCCTGCTGCTGCCCCTGGTCGGCGAGCATTGGTCCGTGCTTCTGCTTGCCCTGCCGTGGTTCGCCATGGCGTTTCCCAGCCGGCATGCGCCCGGCTTCCAGCCTTTTACCCGCGCCGCGGCTTACGGGATTCTGGCACTGGCTCTATGCGTCTTGCTGGCAACTAAGGATTTCGAAACCCAGTTTCCTGTGAGAAGAGTGTTGCGCGACTCCACCGCAACCGTGATTGCCCAGGGAGAGGGCATGAAGCGGCGGCTCCTGGTGAATGGCATGGGAATGACCAAGCTCACTCCCATCACCAAGATGATGGCCCACATGGCGCTGGCCTCGCTCGACCACCCGCCGCACAGCGCCTTGATTATTTGCTTTGGTATGGGCACCACCTTCCGCTCCGTCGTCGCCTGGAATATCTCCGCGACGGCAGTCGAACTCGTGCCCAGCGTCCCGAAGCTCTTCAGCTTCTATCACGCCGACGCCGCCGAGGTGATGGCGTCGCCGCTAGCGCACGTGGTTATCGACGATGGACGGCGCTTCCTCGAACGTTCCCCGGCCAAGTACGACGCCATCATCGTGGACCCTCCTCCGCCGGTGCAGACCGCCGGTTCGAGCCTGCTCTATTCGCAAGACTTCTACGCCTTGGCCAGGCAGCGGCTGCAGCCGGGGGGAATCCTGCAGCAATGGCTGCCCGAGGCCGACGATCCCACGCAAGTCGCGGTGGCCCGCGCCATCAAGAATTCCTTTCCATACGTCCGCGTGTTTCGCGGAATCGAAGGCTGGGGCTGGCATTTCCTGGCCAGTGAACGCCCCATTCCAGTTCGGACGGCCGCGGAACTGGTGGCAAGAATGCCGGCGGGCGCGGTCACCGACATGATGGAATGGGGACCCGCTCCGTCGCCCGAACAGCAGATGAACCTGCTTCTCGATCATCCCTCGTCCACCGATGCCGTCATCGCCTTCTCGCCCGCAACCCCCCCGCTAACGGACGATCGCCCGATCAATGAGTATTTCCTGCTGCGAACTCCTTTTGATCGGTTGATGGCGATGGAATGATGGAATGATGGCATAGAAGAATGAAGGGCGGCTTCCGTACTCACATCTCGAAGCGCTGTGAAATAACCGGCATTTGCCCCTTTTTCGGCGCACCCCTAGAATGAGAGGTTCGCGCGGTAGTCGCGAACTCGTCGTCATCCACATCCATGGCACTGCGTCTCTATAACACTCTCTCCGGGAAGATCGAAGACTTCCATCCGCTCGACGGCAACCGCGTTCGAATGTACGCTTGCGGGCCGACCGTCTATGACTACGGCCACATCGGCAATTTCCGCACATTTATTGCCGTCGATCTTCTTTACCGCTTTCTGCGCCAGAGCGGATACGACGTCCGCTACGTCATGAACATCACCGACGTGGACGACAAAATCATCCGCAACTCCGCGCGCGATGGCGTAACCGTGCAACAGTACACCGCCAAGTTTGTGAAGGCTTTTCTCGAAGATTCGGCCACGCTGAACATTGAGCAACCGTTTCTGGTGCGCGCCACCGAACACATCAACGAGATGGCCGACTTTATTGCCGAACTGGCGAAGAAAGGTTTCGCCTACCGCACCGACGACGGTTCTTACTATTTCCGCATCGCGAAATTCCCCGGGTATGGCAAGCTCTCGAAAAAAGATTTTGCCGGCATGACGGACGGCGCGCGCGTGGACGTGGACGAATACGAGAAAGACAGCGCCCGTGACTTCGCCCTCTGGAAGGCTCCAAAGCCAGGAGAGGCCTCGTGGGATACAGTGATCGGACCGGGACGCCCGGGCTGGCACATCGAGTGTTCGGTGATGTCGATGGAGGAGCTAGGTCCAAGTTTTGACTTGCATGCCGGCGGCGAGGATTTGATTTTTCCGCATCACGAGAACGAAATCGCGCAGTCGGAATCGCTCAGTGGAAAGCAATTTGCCCGCTATTGGTTTCATGCGCGTTTTCTGCTGGTCGAAGGCCAGAAGATGTCGAAGAGTCTCGGGAATTTCTTCACCATCCGCGATCTCGTGCTGCGCGGGCACAAGCCGTCATCCATCCGCTGGCTGCTGACCCAGGTTCCCTATCGCAATCAGCTGAACTTTACGTTCGAGGGGTTGAAGTCGGCGGCAAGTTCGGTGGAGAAACTCCGTAATTTCCGCTTCCGCCTGACGAGTACAAAGTTCCCCGCCGGCGCGACCCCACAGATGGCGCAACTGGCAGAGGAAACCATCGCGCGAATGAAGAGCGCGCTCGACGACGACTTGAACACCGCCGAAGCTCAAGCCGCCATGTTCGACATGTTGCGCAAAGCCAACACCGCGCTCGATGCTGGAGAAGTCCGCCAGGACGACGTAAAGCCCCTGCTAGCGGCGCTCGAAACGTTCGACGAAATCTTCGGTGTGTTGAAAGACGACGACCAGCCCAAGATGAAAGCCATCCTGGACTGGGCCAAAGCGGAAGGCCGCGAAAAAGAAATCAGCCCCGAATTGCTGGAGATCGCCGCCTCCGCGCAACTCGCCGACGAACAAGTCAATCAGAAGCTGGCCCAAATGGAAGCCGCGCGAAAAGCAAGAAACTTCAAAGCCTCTGATGCACTCCGAGCCGAACTGACCGCGGCAGGCATCATCGTGGAGAACACAAAAGACGGAGTACGCTGGCGAAGAAAGTAGCACCCGCATCTTGCCGAGTGCTCCCAGAACCTGTCATCCTGAGCGGAGCACACCCTGCGTGAAACGCAGGGCGTGCGGAGTCGAAGGACCCCTACTCCGCCAACTCTGCCAGCCAGGTTCGATCGCATTCTCCCCAAAGCACGTTTCCAGGCTTTTAGTTCCACGACTACAATGTTCAAATTACAAATGTTCACCCTCGACGATTATCTTCGCGAAGCCGAACAGGCCCACGGCCATCTCTGCGCCGGGCAGGTGTTGGGCGTGCGCTTAGCGATGTTGGGGCTCGAGAAACTGGACATCGAAGATCCCCGTGGTAAAGATCGCAAACGCCTGGTCACCTTCGTCGAAATCGACCGCTGCGCCACCGACGCCATATCCCTGGTCACCGGATGCCGTCTCGGAAAGCGCGCCCTGAAATTTCGCGACTGGGGAAAAATGGCCGCGACCTTCGTCGACCTGGGCATAAAAGACGTAAGCACCGGCAAAGCCATCCGCATCGCTGCTAAAGAATCATCCAAAGCGCTGGCGCGCACCATGCATCCCGAAGTCGAAAGCAAGAACCAGCAACAGATGCTCGCCTATCGTGAGATGTCGGAAGACGACTTGTTCACGAAACAATGGGTAAAGGTCGAACTCCCCGCCGAAGAATTTCCCGGATACAAAGGCGAGCGCATCGTTTGCGCTGAGTGCAGCGAAGGCATCAATTTCCGCCGCGAAGTTCTGCGCGATGGGCGGGTGCTGTGCAGGGCTTGCGCTGGCGAACAGTATTACGAAATTCTCTAGAAGGGCTCGCTTTGCTCACTGGACGGACGAATGCGTCCATCCCTACGGGGACTTTCTTGACTGCTCGTACGCATGCGCAACTCGCAGCAGCGTAGCCTCATCAAAGTGCCGCGCAAACAACTGCAACCCAATAGGCAGATTCTCGTGATTCTCGCCGCACGGAACCGAAATCCCAGGAATGCCTGCCAGATTCGCAGTTACCGTGTAGATATCGGCAAGATACATGGCCAGCGGATCATTCACCTTCTCGCCCAGCCGGAACGCAGGCGTCGGACAGGTCGGCGCAGCAATCACATCCACTTTCTTGAATGCCTCATCGAAGTCGCGGGTGAGCAGCGTGCGCACTTTCTGCGCTTTCAGATAGTAAGCGTCGTAGTATCCGGCGCTGAGAGCGTAGGTGCCGAGCATGATGCGGCGCTTGACTTCCATGCCGAATCCGCCGTCGCGGCTTAGCCGGTACATCTCAGAAAGGTTGCTTGCTTTTGCGCGAAAGCCGTAGCGTACGCCGTCATAGCGCGCCAGGTTCGCCGACGCTTCCGCTGTGGCCACAATGTAATACGTAGGAATCGCATACTCGGTGTGCGGCAAACTTACCGGCACAACCTCGCATCCGAGCTCAGCCAGCTTCTGAATCGCCACCTCAACCGCCGCGCGAACTTCGGGATCGAGTCCGGCTCCGAAATATTCTTTGGCCACCCCGACCCTCAGTCCTGCGATCGGTTTATCCAGTTCCGCCACATAGTCGGGAACGGGTACTTCCGCGGAAGTCGAATCCATGGGATCGCGTCCGGCAATGGTCCGCAGCACCAGCGCGACTTCCTTCACCGTCTTGGCAAATGGCCCGATGTGATCGAGAGACGACGCAAAAGCAATCAGCCCATAGCGCGACACCCGTCCATAGGTCGGCTTCAAACCGACCACGCCGCAAAACGACGCTGGCTGGCGAATCGATCCGCCAGTATCGGATCCAAGCGTCGCCACCGCCATCTCCGCCGCCACCGCCGCCGCCGATCCACCCGACGATCCTCCCGGCACGCGGCTCTTGTCGCGCGGATTGTGCACCGGGTAATACGCCGAGTTCTCGGTGGACGACCCCATGGCAAACTCATCGCAGTTGAGCTTGCCCAGAATCACCGCGCCTGCTGCTTCCAGGCGAGCCACCGCCGTGCAGTCGTACGGAGGAATAAAATTGTCGAGAATTTTTGAACCGGCGGTGGTGCGCACGCCCTTCGTCACCATCACGTCTTTGATCGCAACCGGAACTCCGGCCAGCGGCGGCAAAGGCTTGCCCTCCGCGGCCAGCGCATCGATTCGCCCGGCCTGCACCAGCGCGCGCTCCTCGCAGAGAGTTAGAAACGCGCCAATCTCGGAATCTTCCTGCCGGATACGGGTGTAGAAATCGTGAGCCAGACCAGTCGCAGTCGTCTGCCTGTCCGCAACCGCGCTCCGAATGCCGTCAATGGTCGATGCAGCCATCTTGCTTTCGTAGCTCTCTCGTCGCTATCTCTCAATCACCTTCGGCACCTCGAAAAATGTCCCGTCAGTGTCCGGAGCATTCTCCACGGCAGCATCGTGCGGCAGCGACTTCCGCAACCCGTCCTTCACATCCTCGCGGATGGCATACGCGAAGCGGTCGCTCCCCTGCCGCGACTCGTCCACGCCGTAGCGATCCGAGACCTGGGCCATGGGCGCTACCTTGTCAGTCTCCAGCTCGCTAAGGCGCTCGATATATTCCAGAATGGAGTTCAAGTCGCGCAGCATGCGAGCGCGCTCTTCCTCAGTCAACTCAAGGTTAGCCAGATCAGCCACGTAGGCGACGTCTTTGTCGGTAACTTTCACGCCTTCACTTTCATGCTTTGACTCTCATGCTTTGACCACGAATTCAATCCGCTTCACCGATGTCGCGGAGTATTTATTGATCAAGGCCACATAACGCGGCGCCAGCTCGACAAGCTCCCGCCTCCATCCTGCGTCAGCAACTTCCACTCGCAGAATGCCGTCGGAAAAACTCAGCGCCCGAGTCCGGTCAGCCACCGCACTGCCACAAGCGATAGGCCAGGCCAGCAGCGCGCTCTCGCTGGCCGGCGCGCGATGAAGAGCTTTGGCGATGATGGTTTCGAGGCCAGCGGAAGCGCGGTTCAAGGCATGACTCCAGATTCGCGAACACGATTGGGAAGAAATGATTGTAGCATCGGAAAATGCTGCGTCTCTACGATGCGGCAGAGGCCGCAGCCTTGGCTCTCTTCTTGGCAAGTTTGCGCAAGTGCGTAGACGAGTACAGACTTCCCCGGCAGCGCCGCGTCCCGCATAAACAGGGAGCGTCATCATCGCCGTCGTAGAGGTTGTAGTCGTAGGTCAATTCTTCTCCCGCTTCAATATCGCGCATGGCGATGATCCACATCTTGCCCCGGATCTGATCGGTCTCGCAGTTCGGCTTGCAGGAATGATTGACGAACGCGGCTACGCCATAGCCGTCGATGATGCGTTTGCCGTCGTCCAGCCCGAATAAATAGGTGTTGGGAAAGTCGTCGTAGAGATCTTCGGCCTGTTCGCAGGTGAGGCGCTCGCCCACGTATTCCACGATCAGCGTTCCTTTGCGAATCGGCCGCGTGGTGTAGCAACCGTAGGAGTGAATGCGAGACTGGCGAAGGACAAGCGTCATAATGCGTTCTTTATCTTTAGCACACGAGGCACCAGATCGTGCAAGCGCAAAGATTTGGCTCTTTCCCAAACCTGCTAATATGCTTATCCGGAGACTGCTCATGGCTCATCAGCATCCACCACGCTTTCTGCAGATTGTCGACGACGCCAAGCGGCGCGTCCGCGAAACCAGCGTTGATGCAGTGAAAACCCGGCTCGATCGCGGCGAGAAATTCGTTCTGGTCGACGTCCGCGAAGACCGCGAATTCGACGCCGATCACCTGCCCGGAGCCGTCCATCTGGGCAAGGGCGTCATCGAGCGCGACATTGAGGGCAAGTATCCCGATCTGCAGACTGAGCTCGTACTCTATTGTGGCGGCGGCTTCCGCTCGGCGCTGGCCGCCGATAATCTGCAAAAAATGGGATACACCAATGTCATTTCCATGGACGGCGGAATCCGCGACTGGCGCGAACGCGGCTACCCGCTGGAGAAGTAGCTCGCGTAGGGACAGCCGCCCTCGGCTGTCCAGGCAAGCGCAGCTCGCAAGCAAACAACTCCCGGGTTTCTCGCGGTTTGCATACCACACGCATCTCTGAAAAAATACAGCTATAGACGAGAGTGGGGTTTGGGTGATGTCAACAATCGGAAGCTTCGCGCTCATCGCGGCGCTCGGGCTGAGCGGTTACTGTTTCCTAGTGGGGCTTCTGGTTTTGTTGTTCAGTAAGCATCCTGCTGCGCCTGCTTTGGGCGAGACCGCGCGCCGTGCCGGAATCGCCGCTTTCGCGGCGGTGCTGCTGGCTGCGGTTGTTCTGGTAGCGGCCGCGTTCAAAGACGATTTCTCGATCGCCTACCTTCAGCAGCACAGCAACCGCGATTTGCCAGCCGCGTATAAGTTCGCGGTACTCTGGTCCGGGCAAGAAGGATCGCTGCTCTTCTGGTCGCTGCTGCTGGCTGGGTACGGGTTCGTTCTGCGACTGCGCTATAAGACCGATCAGCGTCTATTCGCATACGCTTCCGTCATCATCGCGTCCGTCCAAGTGTTTTTTCTGTTAATTCTGAACGTCGGCGCCAAGCCGTTTTCACTGGTCCAGGGAGGGGCCCCACCGGATGGGAACGGGCTGAACCCTCTTTTGCAATATCCCGAGATGGTCATCCATCCGCCCATGCTGTACCTGGGATACGTCGGCTTCACCGTTCCCTTCGCCTTTGCGCTAGGCGCGCTCATCATGAAGTATCCCGGCGAGAAATGGATTCAGATCACCCGCCGCTGGACCATGGTGACCTGGTGCTTTCTAACCATAGGCGTGTTTCTAGGCGCGCACTGGGCCTACGCTGTCCTCGGATGGGGCGGTTACTGGGGCTGGGATCCGGTGGAAAATGCCTCGCTCATGCCCTGGCTCACCGGCACCGCGTTCCTGCATTCCGTCATGATGCAGGAAAAACGCGGCATGTTGAAAGTCTGGAACATGTCGCTCATCTTCGCGACTTTCCTGCTCTCGATGCTCGGAACCTTCCTCACCCGTTCGGGCGTGATCAGTTCGGTGCACGCTTTCGCACAGTCCTCGATCGGCACCTGGTTCCTGGTCTTCATCGGATTGACCCTCGCGGTCTGCACATTCTTCCTGATCGCCAACCGCGATCACCTCAAGAGCGAGCACAAACTGGAGTCGCTGGTTTCGCGCGAATCCAGTTTCCTGTTCAACAATCTTCTCTTGCTGGTCGTCTGCTTCACCATCCTGTGGGGCACGTTTTTTCCCATCCTGTCGGAATTCGTTCAGGGACACAAAGTCACGGTCGGACCGCCTTTTTTCAATCGCGTTGCGATCCCAGTGGCCCTGCTGCTGTTGCTATTGACCGCGGTCGGACCGTTGTTGGCCTGGCGTAAGACTTCCATCGAAAGCCTCAAACGGAATTTCCTATTCCCTGCGATTGGCTCGGTTTTAATCGGCGTGATGATGATCGTTTTCGGCGTCCGTCCCTGGGAAGATCCTTCTTACTTCTATGCCACTATGGCCGCCGTTCTCTCGGCGCTGGTAATCTTCACCGTCATCTCCGAGTTTCTCCGCGGAGGCCGCGTTATTGCCGGCAAGAGCCAGCAAAATCTGCTCTCCGCCATGATTCACCTCTACCATCGAAACACGCGTCGCTACGGCGGATACATCGTCCACTTTGGCGTCGCGCTGGTGGTGATTGGCATCCTCGGAACGCCTTTCAATAAAGAAGTTGAAAAAGAGATGGGCTTTGGCGACAAAATCAACATTGGCCCCTACACTCTGGTCTGCCAGTCCTACACGCAGGACGACAATCCCAACTACGCCAACGAGTGGGCCATCATCAACGTGTTCCGCGGCGGCAAGCAGATTACGACCATGTATCCCGAGCGCCGCTTCTACAAAGCCAGCGGACAGCCGCAGACGCTGCCCCGCATTTATCCCAGCTTCCGTGAAGATTTGTTTCTCGTGACCGACGTCTATCTCGTCTACGAAGGCAAGAACGAGACTACCGGACGGCCTATCATCAAAGCGCACTTGAACCCGCTGGTACCGTGGATCTGGATTGGCCTGATCATCATGGTCTTCGGCACGATAGTCGCACTGGTGCCGAATGCCGCTGCCGTTCAAGTGGCCGCAACGACGCCAGTGCGCACCCCGGCGCACGCAGGAGCGGGGGACTGACATGAGATCTTCTATGAATTGTCATCCTGAGCGAGGCGAAGGACCTGCTTCTTGCCGCAAGATGCAGAACTCGCTTCGTCGTTGCTTGCAGGCCGCCGCGCTAGCCGTCGCCGTGCTTCTTCTCATGGGTGCGGGAGACGACTCCGCGCGCTTCAAAGACCTGGGCCATCGCATGATGTGCACCTGCGGATGCGGCCAGGTCCTGCTGGAATGCAATCACGTCGGCTGCCAGTCCTCCGACAAGATGCGCAATGAACTGCAGGCCGCGCTCGATAAAGGCAGCAGTAATAGTGACGACCTCATTCTGCAAGACTTCGTGCAGGAGTACGGACCGACCGTGATCGCCGCCCCCACTGCCACCGGCTTCAATCGCGTAGCCTGGGTCATGCCCTTCGTAGTCTTGGCGCTAGGCATAGCCTTCGCGGTTCACATCGTTCGCTCGTGGAAGAATCGTCCCGAACCGGCCTTGGCCGACGGCATCACCATCCCGCGCGGGAGCGAACTCGAAGAACTCCGCCAGAGAGCCCGCAAGGAGACTGATTTATGACGAAAGAGTGTGGCGCGGACATTCCTGTCCGTGAAAAGCCGCGATCTGGGAACGAATTCTGGGACAAGAAGGCCACCCGATGAACTCCGCCCAAGCCGCGAAGCGGCGCAAGAATGCAGCCCACGGCGCAAGCCGTGGGTCAGGAGCGGCCAACGACCGAGCCCCGAAGGGGCGAAAGAAGGGATGCCCCCGATGATCATTTTCGTCTGCGCCGTTGTCACCCTCGCCTGTCTCTATTACGTTTTCTTCTTCCCCGGCGAGGTCTACGCCGGAGAAGAAAAGACGCGCCTCGGCTATCTCCGCGAGCGCAAGGAGGCGGTCTACGAGAACCTGCGCGATCTGAATTTCGAATACAAAGCCGGCAAAGTGCCGGACGCGGATTATCAATCCATGCGCGCCTCGCTCGAAGAGGAAGCGGCCGCAATCATGGCCGAGATCGCCCGGCTGGAGCAGGTTGCGGGGCAAGTTGTGTAGGTCGCATATGTGACAAGTGACAATGTACACTTTACAGTGTATACTCAATGATTAGGAGCTTTAAGCACCGCGGCCTCAAACGGCTCTATGAGGACGATGATCGTCGCGGAATCCGGCCTGACCTGGTCGAGCATATCGAGGATATACTCGCTCGGCTCGACAGAGCAGAGACGCCTCAGGCCATGAATCTTCCGGGCTATCGTCTGCACCCGCTGAAGGGCGATTTGAGGGGCTTCTGGTCCGTTACTGTGCGGGCGAATTGGCGCATAGTCTTCCGCTTTGAAGGCGTTGATGCTTTCGACGTGGAGTTGACCGATTACCACTAGAAACGCAGAGAGACAGCCTATGCCGATGAAAAATCCGCCTCACCCCGGACGTAGCATTCGAAACGCATGCCTCGAGCCTTTGGGCCTATCGGTCACCCAGGGAGCGGAGGTTCTCGGCGTCAGCCGGCAAACGCTCAACAACGTCATTCACGGCAAGTCCGGCATCAGCCCCGAGATGGCTATCCGTCTCTCGAAGGCATTTGGCAGCACGCCCGAAACCTGGCTCCGGATGCAGCTTGCCTACGATCTCGCACAAGCCCGCAAGGACGAGGCAAAAATCAAGGTCCGCCGCCAGCACATGCTCCAGGAACTTCGCGCACAGTGAGGCCATGCGCGTAAACGAACAACTTCACGCCGCTCGGAAATTTTGCCTATCGCTCCACAAGCGTAACTGGAAGTTGGATGACTATCCGATTGCGGTGCGAAAACAGGAGATCGATCCGGACTGTGTGGGTTCGCGACTCAACCAGCACCGATATGCTGCCCGCGTCGTTAATTGGTGGGCCATGTCGGGGACGGGCGACACCAAGCAGGAGGCCCGGCAGTTGTTAGAAGAGCACTTTGCCTCCGTGAAGGCGGAGAGAGTTAAAACCGGAGAAGGCCTTCCGCGGCCGGGAACAAAAGTTCCGATTCAATTTGCTTCTCAAGAACGGGTTAAAGCGTATCCGGAACTTGCTGAGGATTTCATTCACCGCGTTCTTAATCTCGATCGGGCTTGGATTTCTGACGAGTCAAGCTTGTGGGACTTTCACCACAACAAGACAAATGAGGAACTGATCGCCAAGATCAACGAAGTCTACGGAGTTGATGTATCGGACATTCAGTCCGCAAAGCTAGCGGAAGTTCTCGAACGCATTGCGGCAATACACAAATCAGCATAAGCATTTAGACGGAGCTCTTTTGACCAAACTAGCAAAGTCCACCCTACTAACCGGCATCTGGTGTCTGGCCCTAGCCTCAGCCGCTGCCCAGACCCTCACCGGCACCGTAACCAACGGCACCACCAACAAGCCCGCCGCCGGCGATGAAGTCATTCTCATCAACCTCGCCAACGGTATGGACGTGGCCGCCAATACCAAGGCCGACAGCAACGGCAAATTCAGCTTCAAAATCGACGTGCCCGGGCCTCACCTCATCCGCGCCGTTCATCAGGGAGTCAACTATCATCAGATGGCCCCTCCCGGCGTCAACACGGCCGACGTTCAGGTGTATGACGTCTCGACCAGAGTCGCCGACCTTACCGTGACCGCCGACGTGCTTCGCTTTCAGGCTGACAGTAGCTCGATGCAAGGCGTGCGCCTGTTCGTCGTCAACAACACTTCTTCTCCGGCGAAGACGCAGATGAACGATCACAACTTCGAGTTCTATGTGCCCGCCGGCGCGAAGGTTGAACAAGTGCAAGCCCGCGCCCCGAACGGCCAGCCGATCGCCGCCGAAACCACGCCCCAGGCCGATAAGAACCGCTACGCAATTAATTTCCCGCTCCGTCCCGGAGAAACGCAGTTCCAGGTGGAATTCACTCTGCCCTATACGGGCCAGATCGATATCGACCCCAAGCCGCTCTATCCCGCCGAGCACCTCGTCATCGTGCTTCCCAAGTCAATGCACTTCAAGGCCGCAACTGGGGCGAGCTTCCAGTCCATGCAGGATCCTAATCAGGGCGACACGACGGTGGAAGTGGCGCAGCAGGTGAAGCCCGGCCAGCCGTTCGGTTTCACCTTGCAAGGCAGCGGAACCATCAACGAGTCGCCCGGACAGGTAGCTTCCGGAGCCGCCCAACAGCAAGAGCAGGGACGCGACAATAATCGTCCCGGCGGCGGGCTCGGCGCTCCCATCGACGCTCCGGACGCGCTGCAGCAATATCGCTGGCCGATCCTCTTCGGATTCGCCGTGCTGCTAGCCGTCGGCGGATGGGTGGTCACGAAACGACAGACCACAGCACCAGCCGCCGCGGCCTCTGCCGCCTCAAGCAATCCCAGCGCAGCGTTCCGTCCAACCACGCCGGCGTCCGCGACCAGCGCTCCGGCCGCAAAGCCGTCGATGCTGCTCGAAGCGCTGAAAGAAGAATTGTTTCAACTAGAGGTAGAACGAAAACAAGGCAAGATCATGCCCGCGGAGTACGAAAAAGCCAAAGCCGCCCTGGACCAGACGCTGGAGCGGGCACTAAAGCGCCAAGGTTAGGATTGCGTAGGGACGGACGCATTCGTCCGTCCAAGCCGAGCGCAGCTCGGCAACTGCCCATGCCCAGGGCTTGCTTAGAGCCCAAAGCCCGCGCCCAGCATCTAATCACTGGATAATAACGAGGCAATATTATGAGCAATATTTTCAAGACCACACTCCTGCTGACCGCCATGACGCTTCTGCTCATGCTGGCCGGGAGGGCCTTTGGCGGCCAGAACGGGATGCTGATGGCGCTCGTCTTCGCCGCCATCATGAATTTTGTTGCCTACTTTTTCTCCGACAAGATCGCGCTCGCCACCTATCGCGCCCAGCCCGTTGGCCGCGACGATCTGCCGCGGGTCTATAACATCGTCGAGCGCCTGGCGCAAAAAGTCGGCCTCCCGATGCCCAAGGTCTACCTCATTCCGAGCGACTCGCCGAACGCCTTCGCCACCGGACGCAATCCGAACCACGCTTCTGTGGCCGTAACCCAAGGCATTCTCGGACTGCTCAACGACGACGAACTCGAAGGCGTGCTGGCCCATGAACTCGGCCACGTGCGAAATCGCGACATCCTCATCAGTTCAATCGCCGCCACTTTGGCCGGCGCCATCACATGGCTCGCCTCGGTCGCCAAATGGGGCATGATTTTTGGCGGAATGAGAGGCAGCCGCGACGATCGCGGCGGAGGCGGCGGCATCGCAGCCATTGCCATGATGTTCCTGGCTCCCTTCGCGGCCATGCTGATTCAGCTTGCCGTGTCGCGCTCCCGCGAGTATGGAGCCGATGACACCGGAGCCCACTGGACTGGCAATCCCTACGCTCTCGCCAGCGCCCTGGCCAAAATCGAAGCCTACTCCCGCCGCATGCCCCTGGTGGCCAGTCCATCCACCGCGCATCTTTTCATCATTCAGCCGTTCTTGGGTGGGATGAGTTTCGGCAACTTGTTTTCGACCCATCCCCCAACCGCAAAGAGGATCGAGCGCCTGACGGGCAGGCCGGCGGAATTCTTCCAGTGAACACGTAAAGGGACGAACGCATTCGTCCGTCCAGTCGAGCGAAGCTCGACTACTGACGACTGAGGTCTATGACCGCCGTAACTCCCAGCTCTGCAACCCGCATAGTAAAATCGCCCCTAATGGCTCCCGAAACTCTGTTGGCCACTTCCCGCCGCGCCGCGGAACTCGAGAACAGTTTGCGCCGCGTCATCCGCGGCAAAGACGACGTCCTCCGCCTCGCCCTGGTTTCCGTCTTCGCCAAAGGCCACCTGCTGATCGAAGGTGTCCCCGGAGTCGGCAAGACCACGCTAGGCCAAGCGCTGGCCCGCGCTATTGACTGCACCTTTCAGCGCATCCAGTTCACCAGCGACATGTTGCCCTCCGACGTGCTGGGCATTTCGATCTACTCCGCCATCGAACAGAAATTCGAATTCAAGCGCGGACCGGTCTTCGCCAACGTCCTGCTAGCCGACGAAATCAACCGCACTACTCCGAAGACGCAGTCGGCCCTGCTCGAGGCCATGAACGAGGGCCAAGTCACCATCGATGCGCACTCCTATCCGCTGCCGCAACCGTTTTTGGTTCTAGCCACGCAGAATCCGATCGAGCACCACGGCACTTATCCCTTGCCCGAATCGCAACTCGATCGTTTCCTGATGCGAGTTCGCATGGGATATCCCGAAGGCAGCGCCGAGCGCGAGATCCTGCGAGCCGAAGCTGGAGTCGCCCAACTCGAAAACCTGCGCCCCGTGCTCAACGCCGCCGACGTGGTCGAAATCCAGCAAGCCGTAGCCCAGGTTCACGTGGACGAATCGCTCATCACCTACCTGCTGAACATTGTCAGCAAAACCCGCGAGTCCGAGTATCTCTCCCTGGGAGTTTCTCCCCGAGGCTCGCAAATGCTCTACCGTGCCGCCCAGGCCATGGCCTTCCTGAACGGCCGCGATTACTGCACTCCTGAGGACTTCAAGCCCCTGGTCGTTTCCGTCTTCGCTCATCGCGTGGTCGTGAGTTCGCTCTACGCCTCCACTCTGAAAAAGTCCGAGCAGGCCGAGCAAGTTCTCCGCGAGATTGTGGAGAGCGTCCCGGTGCCGGTCTAAAGACGGGGCTTGCCCCATTTCAACCTGACCGACAGCCCAAGTTCTATAATTCCGCTCATGTCATTTCTCCGTTTCCTCATGCTCTTGTCGCTCGTAGTCTGGCTCGGCGGACTGATTTTTCTCGCGTTCGTCGAAGCGCCCACCGCTTTTTCCCCCGGACTTCTCCCGACTCGCCACATGGCAGGATCGATCGTAGGCCGCTCGCTGGATGTCCTGCACTACATGGCCATCGTTTCCGGCATTGTCTTTCTGATCGCGTCCATGCTCTACAACCGGATGACTGGCGGAAATGCGCGGCCGCTGGCGGCGCGGCACCTTCTGATCGTGCTGATGCTGCTGCTGACGGTGATCTCGCAGTTCGCCATTTCTCCGAAGATGCATGCCCTTCGCGCCGAGGTCGGCGTGATCGATAACGTGCCCTTGGATAATCCGCTGCGCCGGGAATTCGACCGTCTGCATGTGTGGTCAGAAAAGTTCGAAGAGGCCGTGCTTTTGCTCGGGCTAGTCGCGCTGTACGCTACCGCACAAGCGCTGCGGTGAGATGGCGATAACACCGCTACTGCGCTGGCTTCGGCGTGGATGACGGTTTCAGTTCATCATCGAGGTACGCCAGATACTCGGCGATCAGACGATAGCTGTCGTAGTAATCATTCATATTGATAGCAGCCATTTTGTCGGACGGCGAATGCAGAATTGACAAGGTCTCCTGGGTCACCGAGTGCAGGGTGATGCGCGGGATGTGGTAACGGGCGAACGATTCGGAGTCGGTCGTGCCGATGTTGTCTACGTTCACCTCCGACACGGGCAATTTGCTCGACACTGCGACCGAAGCAAGCGCATCGAGCAGCGGCTTATCGGCGTGGGTCACCCAAACTTTCGTCGGCGTCAGCCCCAGCGAATCGATGTTGACCATCGCTTCGATCCGGGACCGCCCTTCCGGCGTTAGGTGGTCAACATAGTACTCCGATCCCACCATGCCCTTTTCTTCCCCGGCGAATCCGACGAATACCAACGTATGATGCCGTTTCATACCGTTCAGGCTAAACAACAGGCTGGGAAGCAGCGACGCTCCTGACCAATTGTCCACGACCCCGTCACCTACTCTGATCGCCTTGTCGGTGTGCGCGCCCACGAGGATGATTTCCTGCGTCTCGCCGGGCAACACGCAGATTACGTTCGGCGGCAAACCAAACCTCACCGGTTGCTCGGAGAGATTCGCCTTCACGCATCCCGATTGCGCAAACCACTCGCGAATGATGTCCTCGCGAATTTGGTTGTCGCTTGCGAACGACTTCAGCCGCTTTTCTACGAAGGCCCGCGGTTCAAGCCGAAAGCTGACTTGGGCTTTTGCGCCAACGGCACAAGCGAATAGCGCGATCAGCCAGCACAACCACGGCTGTAATCGGCATCCTCGGCATGTGTCGGGGGATGTCATGGCTTGAGCCTAGCACCTTACGGTCGAGAGTACGCATACTGCCCGCAATGATTTATTCTTTTGATTGCACTGATAGCTGACAACTGATAGCTGAGAGCTGCCTTCATGAAAACTGGCATCATCGGTCTGCCGCAAGTCGGCAAGACATCTCTGTTTCGCATACTGACCAAGGTGAATCTTTCCGAGCACGCGCTTGCAAACCCGCGCGAAGCCCACATCGGAGTCGCCAAGGTTCCCGACGAGCGTCTCGACAAACTGGCCGCGCTCTACCACCCGAAGAAGCTGACCCACGCCTCGGTCGAGTACGTGGACGTAGGCGCCATCGGGCAGGATGCACTGAAAGAGACTGCCTACATCGGCCATTTGCGCCAGGTGGACGCGCTCATCCACGTTCTCCGCGCGTTTGAGAGCGATGAGATTCCGCACGTCGGCCCCATCGATCCGCTGCGCGACATCAAGAACGTCGAGTTCGATCTCATGGTCAGCGATCTCGGCCAGATCGAAAAGCGGCTCGAACGTCTGGAGAAAGACTTGAAGAAGATGAAGACGCCGGAGCTGGAAAAGGAAAACGAGTTGCTCATCAAAGCCAAAGCCTTTCTAGAGACCGAGAAGCCGCTCCGCGAAATGGAAATGACGCCCGAAGACAAGAAGCGCATCCGGGGCTTCATGTTTCTGAGCGAGAAGCCCATGCTCTACGTGCTTAATATCGGCGAGAGCACGGAACTCGGCAAAGATCTCGAAGCGGCGGTGGCGAAATACAAATTGAGCGAAGTAGCCGCGCGTCCCAATGCCGGGGCCAGCGCCATCTGCGGCAAAGTCGAAGCCGAACTCGCCGAGATGAGCGATGAAGACGCGGCGGAATTCCTCGGCAGCTATGGGCTGACCGAAAGCGGCCTCTCGCGGCTGATCCGCAAAAGCTATCACCTGCTCGGCCTGATTTCGTTCTTCACGGCCGGCGAAGATGAATGCCGCGCCTGGACAATACCGCTGAATACGCGGGCGCAGAACGGGGCGGGCGCAATTCATTCTGATCTGGAAAAGCATTTCATACGCGCTGAAACCATTCGCTGGGATCAACTGCTGGAAGCCGGATCCGAAGCGAACGCACGTGCCAAGGGCACCCTGCGATTGGAAGGCAAAGAGTACATCGTGCAGGACGGGGATGTGATGCACATCCGGCACAGCGGATAACGAGGAGATGCCATGGCCGCCGACTACAAGCAAATGGCGCAGAACATCAGGGAGTTCTACAGTTTTTCCGGCAAGATAGTTTTAGGAGTTGGAGCCGGTGCCGGACCGCTTACCGACCTCGTTCTCGAATCCAGGAAGCTGATCGTCATCGACAAAGAGCCCGCCGCGATTCGCTTTTGGGAGGCGAAGGTTGCCACCGATGGGCTGCAAGATCGGGTAGATGTTATTCAAGCGGATTTCTGTGAAACTTCGCCGCGTGGGGATGTCGTGTACTTCGAATTTTGTCTGCACGAAATGAATGATCCCGGACAGGCCCTGCGACACGCATTGACGCTGGCTCCCGAAGTACTGGTCTTCGATCATCTGCCCGATTCAGAATGGGCCTTCCATGCCGCCGAGGAAGATAAAGTCCGGCGCAGCACCGATGCGCTGGCGGACTTCGCCTGTACGCGCCATCAGGAATTCCGCACCGAGCAGCGCTTCCCGGAGTATCAGCAGTTGGTTGAGAAAGTTTCTCCCCAAGGCAAAGTGGCGTTGCAGCGCGCTGAACGATATAGCGGCGCGACCGACATCGCGATTCCGATGACCTACGGCTTGACTCTGTTGGATAGCGAGGCAAACTTGATCACGACTGGATCAGTGCATGTGAAAAAAGCGATCTAGCAGAAACATGCAAGCCGCTCCGACGAAGACCAGTAGCGCCATCTTCACTCCGGGCTCTTTATTCACTTCTGGGATCAAATCCGACGCCGCCACATAGATCGTAACGCCCGCCGACAAGGGCAACCCGAAACTTACCTCGTGGCGGAAGACAGCCATCGTCATCACTCCGGCCACGGTGGCTACGCCCAGCAGCATGGATGCTCCCCAAGCGAAGGCGCGGCTGCGGCCGCTGGCCAGCATCACCGACGAGATGGTGAACCCCTCCGGAATCTTGTGCAGAAAAACCGCCACGAAGATGATCCAGCCAAGCGCCGGAGAAACCAGGAATCCCGAGGCGATCGCGATGCCATCGAAAAACGTGTGAATCAGCAACCCGATCAGAACCGAGTAGCTCTTGTGCGAGTGGACGAACTCGTCGGCGTGGGTTTCTTCTCCAAAGTGGAAGTGCGGGGTAACGGTGTGCTCAAAGAAATGGACAAGCAGGTATCCGGCGAGGATGAGAAATCCGGCATACGGGCCGCGCAGATGAATGCTCTCCGGCACCATTTCGACCAGCGCCGTCGCCAGCATGAAACCTGCTCCGAGCGCGACGAAGTAGCGCAGGTAGGAACGCTCCCAATTCCTTTGAACGATAATGGCGCCGCCGAACACATTCGCGCCGGCCGCGGTCAGCCCCAGCAGCACACTGGTCAGAATGGGAGACATGCGGGAGAAGAATAACAGGAAGCAGCACTCAGCCGTCAGCCCTCAGCTATCAGCTGTCAGTAAAACCGCTTGTCTCCACCACCGCCTGGGTTGTCGCCTGCTAGAATCCGCGCATGCCTCACTGGCTGCAACTCGCCGGATGGCTGGCCTGCGCCATCTATTCGACCATTCCCGCCTTCTGGTTCATGATTCATCCGTTCGCCGAGCGGTGGCGGATGCGACGCCGCTCGCCGTACGTTCTGCTGGTGCCGGTGTGGATGGCGATGTGGGCTGTGGCTGCACTGGCGATTCGGCCTTGGCGGGGCAACTTGCTTTATCAAGCGGACTGGACTTGGGGCGTTTCGTCTCTTTTATTCGTTTGCGGGCTGTACATCTATTCGCAATCCGGGAAGAACTTCAGCGCCAAGCAACTCGGCGGGCTGCCGGAAGTTCACGGCGGGAATCGCGAGCAGCGGCTGGTAACGGATGGAATTCGGTCGCGAGTGCGGCATCCGGTGTACCTGGCGCATCTCTGCGAGATGTTGGCATGGAGCGTCGCGACCGGCCTGGCGGTGTGCTGGGTTCTGACGGCGGTGGCTGCACTCACGGGAGCGGTGATGATCCGGATGGAAGATGCGGAGTTGGAGAAGAGGTTTGGGGAGGAGTACGCTACGTATCGTCGATCCGTACCAGCTGTCATACCCCGGCTAAAACATGTCTGAACTCGGAATTGAAAAGCCGACACGCGAAACGGACGAAAAAGAGCGGATCGCCCACCTGATGCAAGAGCTGTTGGCTGGTCTTCCCGAAGGAACTGCAACTCTTGGGGTCAGACATGATCGCAGCGGTACCGTCTTTTACCTTAAGCCGTCGAACAAAAACTCCGCTGATTTTGGCATTCATTACGACGGCTGCGTCGATGTTTTCTTCGGCAGTTCCGGTACGACGTTTGAACTTCCCTACGAATCTGGACTGCCGAAGGACGCCGATTTTGAGGCAACGCTGTCGTGGGCTAAGGCTATAGGACGGGCGGTGATTGCAGGCAGGTGCAAGGAACGTGCTGGTTTTTTCGGCGTTCGCGGCACGGTCGAAGTGAATGGGAAAGCTTATGGCGTGAGCAATTTTTTCCATCTTCGCCTCTTTCCCAAGACCTTCCACTATGCGCCGTACTGCCTACAAGAAGCGGGCCGTTAAGGATCGGCTTCCCCGGTCCAGCTATAATCCGGCTTTACTGAGAGCTGATAGCTGAGAGCTGACAGCTGATCCTATGCGCTTCGAACTTTTTGTCGCAACCCGATACCTTCGCGCCAAACGCCGCCAGGCGTTCATCGGCATCATCACGGGTATCTCTGTCCTGGGAGTAGCAGCGGGAGTGGCTTCGCTGATCGTCGCCCTGGCCGTCAATAACGGTTTCCGGCAGGATTTGCAGGCGCGGCTGCTAGGTTCGACGGCGCACGTCAGCCTGCTGCGGGTGGAAAGTGACGGCATCCGCGATTGGCGTCCGCTGCTGGAGAAGTTATCGAACCAGCCGCACGTGGTAGCAGCCGCTCCGGCGATTTACGAGCAGGTGCTGATTTCGCGCGGGCCACGGGCGCGCGGTGCGGTGCTGAAGGGGATGCTGCCGCAATATGAGCGGAAGGTCAGCGATCTGCTGAACTCGGTGACGCAGGGATCAGCAGCGGCGCTAGAGGAAGGTCGTGTTGTGCCGGGTCTCCGACCCGGCTCGGAAGGGGCGCAACCCCATCTCCACACAGAATCGCCCGACGACCTGGCGGGCGTGCAACAGCGCGTTGCCGCCATGCCTCCGATCATTCTTGGCCATGACATGGCCGGCGAGATTGGCGCGACCGTGGGGTCGGTGGTGCTGGTGACTTCTCCGCAGGGCGAATTGACTCCGTTCGGCATGGTGCCGAAGTACATTCGCTTTCGCGTCGCGGGAATCTTCAACTCCGGTTTCTTCGACTACGACTCTTCCTGGGCCTTCATCCGGCTTTCCGACGCGCAGCAATTGTTTGGCTTGGGCGACGTAATCTCAGTCATTCAATTCAAGCTCGACGATATCTACCTGGCAGGTGACGTGGCGCGCGCGCTCGAACAGGCCGCCGATCTTATTTCAGGAAGCCACGGCTTCATGGCCACCAGTTGGATGGAACAGAACAAGCCTCTGTTCCGCGCCCTGCGCCTGGAGCGCGTTGTGACCTTCATTACCATCGGGCTGATCGTATTCGTGGCCGCGTTGAACATTCTGATCTCGCTGATCATGATGGTCATGGAGAAGACGAAAGACATCGCGGTCTTAATGTCGCTGGGCACAAAGAAAAAACAGATCCGCCGCGTCTTCATCGCGCAAGGCGTGCTGATTGGCGTGATCGGAACGGCGATCGGCCTGGTGCTTGGCTACTCAATTTCATGGGCAGGCGGGCACTACCATTTCATTTCGCTCTCGCCGGAAGTCTATTCGATTGACTACGTACCCTTCGCGCCGCGACTGCTGGATGGCGTGATTGTCGCGCTCGTCTCCATCGGGATTTCGTTTGTGGCCACGATTTATCCGTCGTGGTCAGCGGCGCGAATTCTGCCGGCGGAGGCGCTGCGGTACGAGTAGGGCCGCTTGTGACCACGGTCACATTGCAATTGTTTTCCAGAGGTATACAGTCTTTCGCATAGCGCGCTCCCGCAAATGGAATCCCGGGAACGGCTTGTTCCTCCTCATGATCTAATAGATCAGAGGCCTGTTTTTCTCCGCGTTCCACCAGTGTGCGGAGAGCGGCTTTGATACTTAGGAGGGCGCAATTGCATCCAATAGCTCAAGATCCTCTGCTGAGGGTCGAAGGGTTAAGTAAGGTATTTCGCTCAGGCGAAGCCGAGTTGGTGCTCTTTGAGAATCTGTCTTTCCAGGTCACAAAGGGAACGATGCTGGCCATCGTGGGACAATCGGGTGCGGGAAAGAGTACCTTGTTGCACATCATCGGGGCACTTGATCGTCCCTCGGCAGGTGCGGTATATTGCGCAAACTCCCGCGTGAATTCGCTCTCTGAGGATGAAGCCGCCGAGTTTCGTAACCGCGAAATCGGCTACGTGTGGCAGTTTCACTACTTGCTGCCGGAGTTTACCGCCTTGGAGAACGTTGCCATGCCCTTGCTGACGCGCGGGCAAGCGTTATCCGATGCAAAACAGGAGGCTTCGCGGTGGTTGCGCGAGGTGGGGTTGGAAGCGCGCGGGCATCATCGTTCGGGCGAGCTTTCCGGTGGCGAGCAACAACGTCTGGCGCTGGCAAGGGCGCTCATCACCCAGCCGCAAGTCTTGCTGGCCGATGAACCTACCGGCGATCTCGACGGCCGCACCGGGGAGTTGGTTTTTGAACTGGTGTCGCGGTTGCACCGGGAACACCAGTTAACTTCTTTGATCGCCACGCATAACCTGGCATTTGCACGACGGTGCCATCGCGTTTTACGGTTGCATCAAGGCAAGATGGAAGAAGTTGCACCCGAATCGCTTCCAGCGTGACGAAAGGCAGAACGGCAACACCATTGAAGGTCGGAGTTGAGAGATTGGAGTGCCCGAAGGCAAGAAACTGAGGGTTGTTCCAGGGCGGATATCGCTGGGAGATTTGGCGATATGAATGCATAATTAAGGGTCGAGTCAGGGTTTGCGGAGGGCGGGGCCCTTCCGCGGGAAGTCGGGGGGAGTTGGTATATGTTCGAACGCTACACGGAGAAAGCCAGGCGCGTAATCTTCTTTGCGCGGTACGAGGCCAGCCAGTTTGGGTCTCCTTATATTGAGACCGAACACCTGCTGCTCGGACTGCTGCGCGAAGACAAGGCCTTGACCAATCGCTTTCTGCGGTCTCATGCGTCGGTGGAATCGATCCGCAAGCAGATTGAGGGTCACACCACGATCCGGGAAAAGGTTTCCACGTCGGTCGATCTTCCCCTGAGCAACGAATGCAAGCGCGTGCTCGCCTATGCCGCAGAAGAGGCAGAACGCCTTTCGCACAAGCACATTGGAACCGAGCACCTGCTGCTGGGGCTTTTGCGCGAAGAAAAGTGTTTTGCGGCTGAGATTTTGCACGAGCGCGGACTGCGGCTTTCGACCATCCGCGAAGAACTGGCGCGCACCAGCCAGGAAAAAGCTGCGCCGCAACGCGGACAGCGCGAGTCGTCTCTATTGAGTGAGTTTTCCCGCGACCTGACGCAGTGCGCCATGGACAGCCAACTCGATCCGCTGGTAGGCCGCGACGGTGAAGTTGAACGCGTAGTCCAGATTCTGTGCCGCCGCACCAAGAATAACCCCGTACTGATCGGCGAGCCCGGCGTAGGCAAGACCGCCATCGTAGAAGGGTTGGCGCAGCGCATCGCCGACGGAGAAGTTCCGTCGTTCCTCGCCGACAAGCGCATTCTGGCCCTCGATCTTTCTCTCATCGTAGCCGGCACCAAGTATCGCGGCCAGTTCGAAGAGCGCCTCAAGACCATCATGAAAGAACTGATGGAGTCGCAGAATTCCATCATCTTCATCGACGAGTTGCACACCCTGGTAGGAGCGGGATCGGCCGAAGGCTCGCTCGATGCGGCCAACATCCTGAAACCGGCTCTGTCGCGCGGCGAGATTCAGTGCATCGGCGCAACCACGCCCGCTGAATACCGCAAGTCGATTGAGAAAGACCGTTCGCTGGAGCGCCGCTTCCAGGCCGTCAAAGTTCCTCCGCCGAACGAGGTCGACGCCGTAAAAATTCTCTTCGGAATCAAAGAGCGCTACGAAAAATTTCACGCCGTCACTTACACCGACGACGCCATCAATTTTTCGGTGTCGCATTCCAACCGCTATATTCCCGACCGCTTCCTGCCGGATAAGGCCATCGACCTGATCGACGAGGCGGGCGCGCGCGTAAAACTGCGCCAGACCACGTTGCCGGAAGAGCTGACCGAAGTCCAGAAGCGGATCAAGTTCATCGTCCACCGTATGGAGAACGCCATCGCGAACCACGAGTTCGAGAAGGCGCGCTTCTACTCGGATGAAGAACGCAAGGAGCGCGAGAACCTGCGCGCCCTTCGCGAAAAATACCACCTCGATGAATCCTCCACCGGCGTAGTCGGTCGGGAGGACATCGAGGATGTGGTATCGCGCTGGACCGGCGTTCCCATCACTTCCATCAAAGAAGAAGAAACCCAGAAGCTGCTGCGCATAGAAGAAGAGTTGCACAAACGCATCATCTCGCAAGACAAAGCCATAAGCGCCCTGGCAAGGGCCATCCGCCGCAGCCGCGCAGGATTGAAGAGTCCGAATCGCCCGATCGGGTCGTTCCTGTTCCTGGGCCCCACCGGCGTAGGCAAGACCGAAGTAGCCCGCACCCTGGCCCAGTTCATGTTCGGCAGCGAAAAAGCGCTGGTCCGCTTTGATATGTCGGAGTTCATGGAGAAGCACTCCGTTTCGAAGCTGATCGGCTCGCCTCCGGGATACGTAGGCTATGAAGAGGGCGGACAGCTGACAGAACGCGTCAAGCGCGCTCCGTATTCTGTAGTTTTGCTCGACGAAATCGAGAAGGCGCACCCGGATGTCTTCAACATCCTGTTGCAGGTTTTTGAAGACGGCCAACTAACCGACGGCTTGGGTAACACGGTGGACTTCAAGAACACCATCCTGATCATGACCTCGAACATCGGCGCCCGTCACCTGATGAAGCGTGAAGGCTTGGGCTTCCAGTCGTCGAAAGACGAGATGGTTTCCGAGAAGGTCGAGGATCTCGTCAAGAGCGAGGTCAAGCGCACCTTCAATCCGGAATTCCTGAACCGCGTGGATGAAATCATCCTGTTCATGGCGCTCAGCGAAGCCGACCTGATCCAGATTCTCGAACTTATGGTCAACCAGCTGAACCAGAACCTGGCGCAGCGTTCGATCACCGTAACCGTGGCCGACGAGGCGAAGAAGTGGATTCTGAACCAGACCCTGACCGACCGCAGCTACGGAGCAAGGCCACTGCGGCGAGCCCTGCAGAAGTACATCGAAGATCCGCTATCGGAAGCTCTGATCCAAGGCACAATCACGACAAGGCCGGCGTTCATCGAGGTCTTCCTCGAAGACAACAAGCTGTACTACCGCCCGGTGGACTCAGAGAAAGCCGAAGGCGTGCTGCTGTACGAAAGCTAGTCTCGTGTAGGGACGGACGCATTCGTCCGTCCCCGCAAAGCGAAGCAAGCGAGGTTTTGAGCCGTCAGCCAGAGCTGGCGGCTTTTGTTTTTGATCATGTGGGGACGGCCGGGTTTTGGTGGTCGGCGCCTTAAGCGAGATCAACACTTGTAACCTGTGGCAGAATGGTCCATCCCGATGGCTGATCCTCTCGCATCTCTGTCTACCTTGATCGACCTCAGCCACACCGTCGCCCACGGCCTCGTGACCTATAAAGGCCTACCCGCCCCCATCATCTGCGACTACCTCAGTCGCGAAGCCTCCCGCAAGCACTATGCGCCGGGAACCGAATTCCAGATCGGCAAGATCGAGATGGTGGCGAATACCGGCACCTATCTGGACTCTCCATTTCACCGCTATGCCAACGGCAAGGACTTGTCACAATTGGAACTGCGAAAACTGGCGAACCTCCCCGCGATCAAAGTGACGGCCCAGCACCAGACGATCGATATCTCATGTTTCCCCCGCGGAGAAGACTTGGCAGGCAAAGCCGTGCTCGTCGAAACGGGATGGTCCCGGCACTGGAATACGCCTCAGTATTACGAGGGGCATCCCTTCCTGACCGAAGGCGCAGCGAGGTTTCTGGCCGACTCTGGAGCGGCGCTGGTAGGCATTGATTCGCACAACATCGACAACGTGCAGGATCTGCGCCGCCCGGTTCACAGCATCCTTCTGCAGCAAGAAATTCCGATCGTCGAGCACATGACGAACCTGGCAGCACTCCCGCACGCGGATTTCAGGTTCTTCGCCGTCCCGGTAAAGGTGAAGGGCTTTGGGACGTTCCCGGTACGGGCCTTCGCGATGGTCTAAAGCCGTTGGGCCTCGCCTGTTGTAAAAAAGACACACTTTGATCTCCAAAGTTCGGTTGACCGCAGGACACCCTCTGTGTTTAACTGCACTCAATCGGGACTGGCTTCAACGCAGTAGCTTGGGAATCCGAACCCAATAATGGGGCGTGAGACCGAGGTGCGTTCATGAAGTCCAGCTGCTTTGTAGTCCTGGTGGTATCCCTCCTAGCTTTGACCCTGAGTGCCAGTGCGCGGGAGATGGTCCTGCCCGCCGGTACTCTTCTGAAGTGCACCATGGATGAACCGAACTTTTCTTCTGCGACCGTTGCCGTCGGAGATCCCGTCCTCTGTCATCTCCACTCGGTGACCGAATTCGGCCAGCAGACTTTCCCGCGCGGCAGCTACCTCGTAGGACATCTGGAATCGGCCCAGGACCCCGGACATTTCTGGGGCAAGGGCTATATGAAGCTGATGTTCGATCGCATCGGCATGCCGCAGGGCGATATGCCTTTGGACGCTAAGGTGATCGCCACGCGCGGTTACAAAGTGGATAAAGAAGGCGACATTCGGGGCAAAGGGCACGCCAGGCGCGACATCGTGGAATGGATGCTGCCGCCGCTGTGGCCGTGGAAAGTGATCATGCTCCCAGCCCGCGGACCTCGTCCCACGCTCAAAGGCGAGAGCCAGCTCACGCTGCGCCTGATGGATGATGTGCAGATCCCGCAGGTGCAGGCGAGCAACGGGCCGGACTGGCATTTCTTTGGGCGTCCGCGGATGGAAAACGACTCCTATTACCAGAACTCGTACCAGGGCGCCAGCGCCAGGCCAGCAGACAATGGCAATCCTCAACTGGCCGTGCGCAACGTAAGCGTCACAGCCAGCGAGCCGCCCATGGTTGAAGAGATTCCGCAGGTCACCTACGCCAGCTACATTACCAGGGGTGCGGCGGGCGGCGGCGGCGCGGGACCGGGCGTCCCGGTGTTTGTCCTGAAGTCGGGTATGGTGTTGCAAGTGGGCAACTACACCTATCAGGATGGCCGCATCGCCTACGAGCTCGCCGGGGGCGGAAATGGCGTGATCAGCACCGATGAAGTGGACTGGACCACGACCACCCGCGTCAATAGCCAACGCGGCGTGCGAGTAACGCTGCGCGGAGGGCACCCAAGCGCCGGGGACGCCGGATTCTAAAGAGCCGTCGGCTTTTGCCTTTGCTCGTGTGGGGACGGGCGTCCCCGCCCGTCCATGCCGAGCGAAGCTCGGCGGGGTTTCGCCTGTCATCGAAGAGCAGCGGGATTTCTCTGCGACCCGTAGGATCAAACCTGAATCTCTAACAGCATCACCCGCGGAGACCCCATGTCCAAAATCAATATCGCCGAAAAGTTCGCCAGGATTACCGAATACTGGAAGCCCTACATCGCCGCCGAACTCAACGGCCAATCCGTCAAGCTCGACAAGCTCAAAGGCGAGTTCGTCTTTCACCATCATGAGCACGAGGACGAGCTCTTCCTGGTGGTGAAAGGCCGTTTCCGCATGGAGTTTCGCGACCGCGAGGAATGGATCGAAGAGGGCGAGTTTATCGTAGTGCCGCGTGGGATAGAGCACCGCCCCGTGGCCGAGGAAGAATGCTGGATCCTGTTGTTTGAACCGTCGACCACGCTCAACACCGGCAACGTGAAGAACGAACGGACATTGCAAGAACTGGAACGGGTCTGACTGGCTACTGAGTACTGGGTACTGCCTTCAGTTACCTTTGGCCCGCGCCCGTCCGACTTCTGTACCCTACACGCCTGGGCCCGAATGCGTCAGGATAGTGGCTACCCCCGGACATCTCCCTGGTGCCGGGCCTGACGGCTCATGTTCAATACCGACAGTGCGCAAAATCACCGCGACGAAGTGGTTGAGACCTGGCAGCGCTTTGTGCAGGGGTTGCTGGGCGTGCTCGCCCTGGTGGGTGCCTTAGTGATGGCGCACTACTACGCTCCTCCGGAGACTTCCGGCCTGGAGCAACAGGTAAACCAGCTCTCGCGCCAGGTAGCCGATCTGGAACGGCAGCAATCGGTCTCGGCGGCGGCCGTGGACGATGCGCGCGACTCCGTCGCCTACATCTACGGGATTTATCACGTGTCCGGCCACACGCAAAGCTTTCGCGCTCGCGTCTCCGGCACCGGGTTTGTTATCGCGCCGGGCCTCCTGGCCACCAATCGCCATGTGGCCGAGCCCTGGTACGGCGACCGCGAAGTAGCCGTCGCATTGCGGAGGGGCGGAGCGCCGGTGCTGGAAACGCTGGTGGCGTATTTCCCAGGCTCACCAATTCCAGTAAACCTCGAGCCAGCGGCCCTGGCCAAGCACGGGGACATGGCTGTGCTGCGCTTCGAAGCCACCGCTTTCACCAAGAAGCTGCGCCCGCTGACCCTGTCCCAGACCCTGCCGCAGGTGGGCGAGTCGGTGAGCGTGCTGGCGTATCCCATGGGAGTCACCGGGATGGTGGCAAAGTCCCCCGCAGTCGTGTATGACCGGCTTTCGTCGCATCCCGATGATGCCGAAACGGCCGACGAGTTGGCGGCGCTGTCGCTGATCCGGCCTTCCGCGACATTCGGACACATCGGCGACGTCACCGGCGACAAGCTCATCTACGACGCGCCCACGGCTCGCGGAGGCAGCGGCGGTCCGGTATTAAACCTGCGCGGTGAGGTCGTGGGTATCAATTCCGCTTACATTGACGGCTTTTCCGGAGGAACGCTCGGAATCACCGTCGCCGAGTTGCGCCCGCTATTGGAAAGCGCAGAAAAAGTTCCCGGTTCTCAGTTCTCAGTTCTCAGCCAGAACCAATCGGTTCTCCACTGAGAACTGAGAACGGTGAACTGAGAACTTCTTCGAAAGTTGCAATTCCTTGCACAGGCAGTCTTGCCGTCGTCCCTCCAAAACCCTCCCCGCGCAGACAAAGTGCCTTGGATTCAGGTACATTTGTAACCTGCTGATTTGAATAACAAATTGGCCTTCTGGCTGCTCTAAACTCAGCCCAGGTGTAGCCTAAATCTGCGCTGTTCATCCTGAGCGGAGCGAAGGACCTATGTACTTGCCTTCGCCGTGCTTTAGAGATCGTTCAAAGAGATCTGATCATGATTAAAAATTGTCTGTTTGCGGTGGCTCTGGCGAGTCTGGCGCTGACTGGCGGTTGCGCCAAGGGCGGCAATGGAATAGTTCCCCCTTCGCCATCCGTTGATGTCACCATCACGACTCCTGCTAACACTAATCCTGGCCAGATCTACCCGGGCCAGACCGTGATACTAACGGCCACGGTATCGAACTCGACAAATACGGCCGTTACCTGGAGCCTGAGCCCAAGCGGCGCGGGGACGCTCACACCGGTTGCGCCACCGACAACGCCGGCAACCGCGACCTACGTAGCTCCGGCCTCAGTCCCGGCGGCAGGATCGCAGCCGACGATCACCGCGACCCTGGTATCCGACACCTCGGTGACAGGCCCGCTGCCGCTGACCGTGGTTGACATCACCACCGAAGTAACGCCAGCGGCGCTGAGCGTAGGCAACGGTCTGACCCAGACATTTACCGCTGTCGCCATCCCCGACGATGCGCCCCAGACCTTCGCCTGGAACTGCACGGCGAACGGTGTGACCTGCGCGAACTTTGTTCAGGATCCGAATGTGTCCGGCTTGGCCTACTACACGGCACAGGACAACTGCGGCAGCAATTGTGTTCATATATCAGCGGCTTCCATAACCGATCCCACCGGCTGTGTGGCCAACCCCAATTACTGCACCATCGCCAAGGCCTCGCCGGTCAAATACCGTGTAAACGGCACCTACACATTCCAGTTTTCCGGATATGACAGCAGCAACAACGCTATAGCCGTGGTTGGAACGTTCACCGCGGTGAATGGAGCGATCACCTCGGGCGTGGAAGAGGTACTGACCGCCAGCGGCCCTTCCGCCCAAAACCCAATCTCGATAACGGGCGGTTCCTACACTGCGACCTCGTCCGACCCGAACAACTCGAATAACGCGGGTACGCTAACGCTGACTTTGCCCGCGGGAGTTTATCCGAATCGATACCAGGTGGTTCTCGACGGCGCCGGCGACATCGCAATGATCGAATCCGACGGCCATGGCGCCGGCTCCGGCATCGCGCAGAAATCATCCAGCCCCACCCTGTTCACCGGCGACCAGACTTACGCGTTCGGCTTCACCGGCGTCGACTTCAGCGGCAACCGGGTCGGGTATGCCGGACTCTTGCCGATGAATGGTACTGGGACGGTAGCCGGCGGCCAGATGGATGTGAACGACAACGGCAACGCCACCAATATTTGCGGCGCGGGGCCTTGCAGCATTACGGGCAGTTACACCGCCGATCTGAATATCAGCGGGTTGTACCACATGACTCTAACCCCGGGCGCGGCGGCGCCCATGAATTTCGATTTCTTTATTTCTTCCGGAACAACCACTAAAACGAACCCGCTGACTTTCTATGCCATTTCCACCGACCCCATCGCGACGCGTCCGGCAGTCTCCGGAACGATGGTGCTCCAGGACTCCTCGCTAGCGCAGGGATACACTAATGCTGCCTTCAAAGGCACTTCCGTCTCCGCTCTAACCGGGACTGTGACGGCGGCGAATGCCACGTGTGCCGCGCCACCTTGCACCAATGTCTCGCTGATTCTGGGCACGACGGACGGCAACGGGAACTTCTCCGGTTACTTTGATCAGGATAACGCCGGTACGATCCTCTCCAGCGTTCAATTCCCGGGGGCATCCCAATCTCCGTCCCCCTACACGTACGCGGCGTCCGCCACCGCCAATGGACGTTATACCTTCAACCTGCTGGGCAATCCGGCTGCGAACCCGGTGGTAGCGCCACTTCCGTTCGTTCTTTATGCCAGCGGAGTAAACCGCGGATTCCTGCTCGATCAATCCAGTTCATCAGTGATGACCGGAACCATGAGTCCCCAAGGAAAAGGGGGTGGGCTTTTCAGCGGTTCGGAGCTGCCGGGAACGTTTGCCGCGGCGACCACCAGCAGCGCCAGTTCGGCGGTCAACCCGATTGCCGCCAACCTGTTGTTCACCTGGGCGAATGTTGCCATGGTCCAGGGTGGGTGCACCTCAGAGTGCGTCGACGGAACCCAGTACGACAGCGTCAACTACAACCCGTTGGGCGTGCCTCTGACCGGAGCGAGTCCGGGTTACTCGCTCATGACTACCGGCAACGGTACAATTGCGCTGACTGCTCCGTCGACCCAGAATTACGTGATCTACGTTGCTGACACCTCAGGTTGTGCTGGTACGCTCCAGAATCCCAGTCCCGTTTGCGCGGTACAAGATTTTCTGATGATGGATGTGGATGCGACGAATCCGAATGCTTCCATCATCTTCGCGCAACAGTAGGGTAGCGGGTGGAGCGCCGGGCGTCCTCGCCCGGCTGGACCCTTCGACTTCGCTCAGGACGGGCTGGCGAGACGTCCGTCTGTTCTATTTCCCGCGAAGTACGGCCTTTGCCGTGGCAAGATTGTCGAACCGGTCGTAGGCGCGAACCACCACCACGTGGTCATTCCCGGTGCTTTCAGCCATCAGAGGCGGCGCCGCTTCGGGTTGCGGTACGGCCAGGCGAAAGTCGTAGTCTTCCGTCTTCGAATCCGACAAATGTCCGACCGGCTCGACGAACTGCCAGTCGCCGCCATCCAGCGAGTACTCCGCCCGCTTGATCGGAGAAAACGAATCGCTGGCGCGGAATCGCACATGGATCTGCTTCCCGTCGAGCGTGGCCGTCAGGTTCTCAATGACCGGAGCAGTCGTATCAACCTCGAAGCGCGCGCTGACACGCTCGGCATAGAGAGCTTCTCCGGGCGAATGTGAGGGCGCATCGGAGGCGATGACCTTCACGGTATAGCCGCCGTCCGGCAGAAGACTGGCGTCGAAAGAGTAGTAGCGGTCGGAGAGATCATTCTTCAGCAGCAGCCAGCGCGATTCGCCGTCACCCCGGTAATAGACGGTGTAGACAAGCTGATCATCGTTATCGTCATGCGCCGACCACCGGATGCCGACCGAGTCGCGGTCGCGAATCGCAGGCGGCGGAGGATCGAAGCGCGGCTGTCCCTGACCTTGCCCCGGCGGTTCCGAGCCCGTCACATGCGGAATCGGCTGGTAGTGGTAGCCGGGCTGCACGATGATCTCGTCAATTTCGGGAGCGACGTTCTTGGGCAGGTAGTTCAGCAGGACATCGTCAATGCGAGGCGCAGGATTGCCGGCATGGAGCACGGCCTTCCATTGCACGAAACGCGCCGGGGGAACGCCGAGTTCGGAGCCGCTGGCAAGGGCGAGACTAATACGCGTCCACTTGCTCCAGTTGCGGTCGGGATTGTCGACATTGCCGCTGCGCGCATAAAGCTCGATGCCGGAATTGCCGCTGCTCCGGATACTGGCGCGTCCCCAAAGTGAAAATACGTGCGCGTCGAAGACGTCGCTTTCGTACGTGCCCTCCGCCTCCGGGCCGGGACCGAGGACAAAAATCTTTCCCAGGTTGCTGCTGGAGGCGTAGAGCCCTCCGCCCGGCGCGGCGGCAAAAGCCGTGATTTGCGTGGCGCTGGCTTTGACGAGATCGATGTAATCATCAGCCTGGTTGCCGTTGATGGCAAAAATGTGGCCACGATTCCCGGTGCCTGCAAGCAGCCGTCCGTGCTGATCGAAGCCGAGAGCGTAGACGAGATCTTCGTGGGAACTCCACAGGCGTGACGGCGCGCCATCGGGCGCGATGCGATAAATCTCGGAGCCGCCGGTGGCGCCGAGTCCGGGAGCAGGAAAGGCCTGCATCGTCATGGGCGCGGCGGGCGTGGGGCCAAGGGTGATATTGCCGCCCGGTACGGGAGTGTTCTGCGCTGGAGGCGCCATCATGATGCTCATCTGCGGCATCGTGCCTCCAGGGTGCTTCTCTCCCGCGGCAGCGGCGTAGATATTGCCCGCGCCGTCGATGGCAAGCGCGGTAATTTCTTTCTTCGGCGCGCTGTAGAGAACGAACGCTTCGCCATTCGGCGCGATGCGATAAACCAGCCCACTGCCGTCGGAGCCGGCAATCAGGTTTCCTTTAGGATCGAGGGCCAGAACGCGAATGTGGACTTCATCGCTCTTGAAGAACAGCGAGTGCTGTCCGTTGGCGTTGACTTTGTAGATTTCGCCGTGATCACCGGTTGCGACATAGAGAACCCCGGTGCTGTCGAGAACAATGTCCCAGATGTACTTGGAGCCGGGGTCGAAGTAAGTGGACGAACTCCAGGAGGCTTTCGCATCACCTTTGGTGCGTTTGGCTGGTTCGAGACGATACACCTTGCCGTCCGGCGCGGTGCCAGCGTAGACGATGCCCTTCGTATCGACGACCAGAGCCTGCACCTGCAATTCCTGCGGCTCGAAGATGGTCGTGCTCTGGCCATCCGGCGTGATGCGATAAACGCGCGCCGGAGATCCAGCCGCAGCATAAATGTTTCCCGCCGAATCGGACGCGATCGACCAGATGTAGGTCGAAGGCGTAGTTGCGAGCGCTTTGAAGGCCGGAGCCAGTTCGAGGCCGCCCTCACTGCGCAGGGCAATGCCTTTCGCAGTTCCCTTGGTCATTTCTTCGAACTTGGATTGTTCCCAGGTGCGCGTGCCCTCCGCGAGGGCGAGGGTGGAAAGAATAAGTGCCGATACCAGCGCAAGCGTCTTACGAGCCAAAGTCATACCTCATCCTGATCTGATTAGTGGAGAGCCGCAGCATCCAAAAACGCGGGCCTACTTGATGTTGATCGTGAGCATCTGCGCGCCAGAGACGACATAGTCGAGCGGCTCGGTGGAGGCTTCGCCGACCGACGATTCCCCGAGCACGATCATGTCCTGGGTGCCGCGCATATTGTCCATGACATTCATCACGGAAAGCGGCAGCGTAGGCATCACTTTGTCGGCGACCATGGCTTCGGGATCGGACCCGATCAACGAGACGTACACGCGATCGTTGGCGCGCTCTTTGTTCAGCAGCGCAATCGTCGGCGCCAGGCCGAGGCCACGGTTCATCATCGGCGTGCCGCGGCGCATGCGGTCGAGCGTATCTCCGTCGCTGACCAGGATGCGCAACGTTCCCTTCGCAGTGGAGGTCGGAATCCGTATGGAAATCTGGCGCACCAGTCGCTCGCCGCGGTACGGACGAATCACGGTCTCAACCATGATCTGGTCGCCGGGACGAGCTTCCGTCATATCCGTGCGCGCCGCTTCCAGGCGAGCCGAACGCCGTTCGCGGACGAGATCGAAATCAAGCTTCACGCCCTGAATGTCGGGAGCGTCCAGAGGATTGCCGTAGATGCGCCCAAAGCGGTCGCCGATGGTAGCCGCAGCCAATGCCGCCGCGGGTTGCCCGTTATCCTGCGGCGCAAACATGTTTCGCAGTTTGACGTCGGGATACCCCTTCACGCTGAGCACGCCGTTCATGCGGTAAGTAATGTCTTCGCCGTATTCGTTGGTACCGTGCAGCGCATTGAAAACGGTGGCCATCATGGCCAACGGGCTAAGCCGCGCGTTGTTGAGAATTTCGTAGTGGAATTCCTTCGTCGTCGGCCCGCGTTCCCCGACACTATGCATAGCCACGGTCACCGGAATCATCTTCGATTCCCGCCCCGGCACGCCCATGATGCCGTTCTGGCGGTCCTGCACGAAAGCGCCGACGGTCTCGGTCGTATTGACGATCTTGAATGCATTCAGCGGCGAAGGCAGCGTGGCCAGCACGTTAGCCTTAGTCATCGGCAGATCTACTTCGCCAAACTGCAGGAGCGGATGTCCGCAGGCCAGCAAACGCTGCGGATCGACGTAGGTCACGGTGCAAGTGGCGGCAATATCCATGTCTCCGCGAACCAGCACGGCGCTGACCGCCGATCCCGGCTCGATCGGTTCCGGCTGCTTGCGATCGCTCGCCGAGCCAATGCCCATGACCGGGACGATGCCCGCCGCCGCAAACTGCGACCCGTAGCGCTGCAAAGTCTCGTCAGAAAAGCCGTTGAACACCAGAGGAGTTTCGATGGGCTTCAGGTAGTTGCTGTAATTCGGGGCGGGAAGCGCCGAGCCGTCGCCAGGGCTCGCCGTCTGGGTCGTCGCGTTCTGCTCCGGAGTACTGGCACGCATCGGCGCCGGGGCCGGGCTGCGATCCAGCGCATTGATCTCCAGCATCTCCTCGATCGGCGTTACCCCCGCGATCGGTTCCTTCGAGAACTCGCCGATGCGGAAGGCCAGCGCACCCGCAAGTTTGCCGTCGAAATAGACCGGGCTTCCGCTCATGCCCGCAACCACACCTGTATATTCGGGTTTGCTGCCGTGCAAACGCACCAGGATGATGTCGCCCTTGGGGCCGTTCACGTTGTGCATCACGCCCAGTACTTCCACGTCCATGGATTCCGGCTTCACGCCTTGGAACACGGTAAGCGCGGTGCCTTTCATACCTTCGTGAATCTGATCAAGCGGAATGATCGACGGAGATGCGTTGACCGGTTTGTCCTGCGCGGCAACCCACACCGAGAACGAGAGACACAAAAAGGCGGCGAGTGAGCGCGCAACTTTACCCATGAACAACCCCGGAGGTCAAAAGATGACCCTGCCACTTGCTTAGACTCCGCGTGCTGTCAGAAGGGTTTGCCAGGAGAGGCGGCGTTTTTATAGCCCGCAAAATATCCCAACCGCAGAGTTCTTGCATCTATACTAGCACAGGAGTTTTCGAGGATATTCCTATGTTTTCAGGCGTCTTTGGCGGCCCAAACCAGGTGCCGCCGGCTTTTCGTAAGCGTGTGATCCTGCTGGCGTTTGCTCTTTGCTGGATGGTGGCTGCCATGGTTTCGGCGCAGTCCCAGACCCAGGACACGTCGCAGCAACCCCCGGCCAACCCAAACAAGCAGGAGGCTCCGCCCGAAGCCGGTGGGCCGCAGAACGATGTCGGTCCGTATGTGATCCCCAAGAAGAAGGAAGAACCGCCTCCTCCCGCTCCCGAAAAGCCGAAAAAGATCGAGGGCATGCCCGACTACTCCATCAAGGTCGAGGTGCCTCTGGTGAACCTGGATGTACTCGTCACCACCAAGGACGGTCAGACCATTCCAGGCCTTACGAAAGAGAATTTCAAGATCATGGAAGATGGCACGCCGCAGAACATAGCGACCTTCAATCAGACCCAGGCGCCCATTACGGCAGTGCTGCTGGTGGAGTTCGCATCGACCAATTATGACTTCATGGTCGAGGCTTTGCGGGCATCGTACGATTTCGCCAACACCCTGCAGAAGGACGACTGGGTGTCGGTAATCTCCTATGACATGAAGCCGCAGATTCTCGTCGACTTTACACAGGACAAGCGCGAAGTGCAATCGGCGCTGAATACCCTGCGCATGCCCGGCTTTTCCGAGACCAATCTGTTCGACGCCTTGTTCGATACACTCGATCGCATCGACCGCATTGAGGGTAAGAAGTACATCATCCTTGTTACCACCGGTATCGATTCCTTCAGCAAGCTGACGCTCGACAAAATTCTCAAGAAAGTTAAAACCACCAAAGACGCTACCATTTATGTCGCAGATGTCGCCGATATTGCCAGCGGCTGGTGCGGTGTCCACGCCTGTCGTGGTCGCGGGATGGTCCCGGTCAACCGCATGGACTACCTGCAAGGCCAGAACGAAATGAGGACCTTCGCCAGTCTCACCGGGGGCCGTGCTTATTTCCCGCACTTTGAGGGCGAACTGCCCGAGATCTTTCACGACATCGCGGCCGACATCCGCCACGCCTACAACATCTCTTACCACCCCACCAACGCCAAGCAGGACGGCACCTACCGTAAGCTGAAAATCGAACTCCAGGCGTCGGACGGCGGTCCGCTGAAGGTTCGCGACCAGAAGGGCAAGGACGTCAAATACATCGTGTACGTGCGCGAAGGCTACACGGCCAAGCACACGGTGGAGTAGGCAAAGGGTTCGTATCAGGGTATCGCTTTAGCGATACCACAAATTCGTCAAAATCCGGTGCCCCTTTAGGGGCGGGGAAGTAGCTGCACTGCACCGTTCGCCCGCCTGATTTACAATCCTCAGTTCCCCCTCAGGAGAGAGCGCCGTGATCCCACGCTATACCCGGCCCGAGATGGCTCGTATCTGGAGCGACGAAAATCGCTTCCGCACCTGGCTGGCAGTCGAAGTCGCCGCGACCGAAACGCTGGCCGCCGCCGGCATTGTTCCAAAAGATGCCGCCAAGGCGATCCGAGCGCGCGCCGACTTCAACGTTGACCGCATCTTCCAGATTGAAGCCGAGGTCAAACACGACGTCATCGCCTTCACCACGGCCGTCGCCGAAATTGTCGGCCCGCACGCCCGCTGGTTCCACTATGGCCTAACCTCAAACGATGTAGTCGATACGGCGCAGGCGTTGCTAATTCAGCAAGCTTCATCGCTGATCGCCGGCGATTTGGAGCGTCTGGCCGAAGTGCTCGAGCGCCGTGCGTGGGAGTTCAAAGATACGCCGATGATCGGGCGCACCCACGGCGTTCACGCCGAACCCATCACTTTTGGATTCAAGATCGCGAACTGGTATTCGGAGACCGGGCGCAACATCGCGCGCTTCAAGGCCGCTGCCGAAGATCTTCGCGTGGGCAAGTTTTCAGGCGCGGTGGGAACCTTTGCCCACCTCACGCCCGAACTCGAAGAAAAGATGTGCGCGCGCCTGGGATTGAAGGCTGCCGCCGTGTCGTCTCAGGTGATTCAGCGCGATCGCCATGCCCACTATCTGGCAACGCTGGCCACGATCGCATCCACACTCGATAAGATCGCCATCGAAATCCGCCACCTGCAGCGCACGGAAGTCCGCGAGGCCGAAGAATACTTCAGCGAGAAGCAGAAGGGCTCGTCGGCCATGCCGCACAAGCGCAATCCCGTCACCTGCGAACAGATCTCTGGACTGGCGCGCGTAGTGCGTTCAAACGCGCAGGCCGGATTCGAGAACGTCCCGCTCTGGCACGAGCGCGATATCTCGCACTCCTCGGCCGAGCGCATCATCATCCCCGATTCGACCACTCTCGCCGACTACCTGCTGAACAAGACGGCAAGTCTCATCGAGACCATGTTCGTCTATCCCGAGCGCATGATGGCAAACCTCGAGAGCACGCACGGCCTGGTTTTCAGCGGACAATTGTTGCTTGACCTGGTCGAAAGCGGTGTCTCCCGCGAGGATGCCTACCGCCTGGTGCAGAGTCATGCCATGCGCGCGTGGAAGGAGAATCTCGACTTCCACGAGCTGATCGTGAACGATCCTGAGATTCGTGGCCGAGTGCCGCGAGCGAAGATCGAGCGCGCCTTCGACCTGAAACGGCAGTTGAAGAACATCGACAAGATCTTCGCGAGGGTGTTTCCGGACAGAACTGTCGCTCGAAACAGCGTTGCATCTGCCAAGAAGAAGGTTGCCCGGCGAAAGAGATAGAACGTGAGTTCTCGCTCGGTGCTCCCGGCATCTCCGGACTGAAAAACCTTCCCCGGCCGTGTAATAGTTTGTAAAACCTTCCTCCCGGCACATCCCAGCCCACCCCTCCGGCATCTATTTAACTAACCGGTTAATCCCGTGGGGAACCGGAATTCCAGTAAGGATGGCAACTATGAAGAGACATCTACTTGCGGTGACAGTAACGTTGCTCGTCCTGCTGAGCATGACTGCAATGGCCGCCACCGGCCGATATGATCAGCAGATTCAGCAGGCGGTCAGCCAGAAGATTCATGAAGCAAAGCAACTGCAGAGCGTGAGCTCGAGCGTCGAAGATGGCATCGTGACCCTGGCCGGCACGGTCAACCTTTATCAGGACAAACTCGACGCCGCCAAGAAGGTCAAGAAGCTCGCAAACGTCAACGGGGTTCGCAACGACATCGCGGTCAAGGGAGAAACCGTGCCCGATAACCAGCTCCAGCAGAAGCTGGCAAAGCAGCTGGCCTATGACCGCGTGGGGTACTACGACAACGCGTTCAATTACGTAGCAGTCAGCGTGAAGGACGGCGTCGTAACCCTGAGCGGCGACACCGTATGGGATGTGCCGAAGGATATGGCGCTCGCCATCGTGGCGCGCACGCCCGGCGTCAAGGACGTGGTGAATAATGTAAACGTTCTGCCGGTTTCGAATTTTGACGATTCGATCCGGGTACGCACCGCGCGCGCAATCTATCGCGACTCTGTGCTGGGCAAATACGCGACTGACCCGGCCGACCCCATCCGCATCGTGGTCGACAACGGTCACGTGACGCTCTACGGCAAGGTCGAGAACACGATGGACAAGACCATTGCAGGAATCCGAGCGAGCTCCGTCCCAGGCGCGTTCAGCGTCGAGAACAAGCTGGTGGTGGATTAACTTATGGTGATTGGGGGCGCGGCACAGTCCGCGCCTCTTTTTTTGCAGAACACTTTGGATAATTCAGAAGCTCACTGGCTCTGCGCGCCCGGTTTCCACTGCTCCAGAAATGCGCGGAAATCTTCCGGGGGGAGTGCTCGCGCATTCTCAAATTCCCCGTTCTTCTGGCTGTAAATCAGCTTCCCATCGGGATCGAGCACAGCGAGTCCAGGGATCCCACGCTTCCTCGGGACTTCATACCGCTCCATCAGGTCCAGGTTCTGGTCTCCCTTTCCGATGGACACGTGCACGACTTCATAGCTAGCAGCCAGGATCGGCGCCAGCTCCGAACTATGAAAAGCCTTATCGAGCACGTGGCAGTCATAACACCAGTTGGCTCCAAACACCACGATCACGCGTTTGTGTCCCACCGTCGCTTTCTCCAGAGCCTCTCTGATTTCGGCGCGCGCATCGGCGCGATCGTTATAAATCTCTTTCTCTTTCTTAGTCACCTGACTACAGCAGATCACGCTGGACGCGGCCACCACGGCCGCGAGAGCAAGGGTCGAAGTCAGCCGATAGAGCTTCATGTAGGGTCTCCTGCGGGGAGGTAAAACCTGAGTATAACGCTCGGAACGATTCTCCTGTCGCCGTTTGAATTTATGGCCCCACGAGGTCAGCCTCACGCGTATGCAACCTGCCGTCGCCTCCCGAGGCACGCCGCGAGCAACAGACCCGCCGCCAGAATCAAGTACAAGCCGGGAGAACTCGAGGCGCGCGTCCCACCGACGAAGTCGAGCGAAGGAAGCTGGTGCAGCGGCCCTACATACCACCACATTGTGTAAATGGCCTCAAAGAGCTTGCTGGAGCCGCTCCACACTCCGAGCGCGAGCGCCAGGCTTGGAATAAACAACGCGCCCGCAGCCCAAGCCGCAAGCATCTGCCAGTTCGAACTGAGTAACAGTCGCATCGCGGCGCCCGCACCGGTGATGAGGGCAACCAGAACTCCTGCCGTCCATAAGGCAGCCAATTGTCGATACAGCACCCGCTCTGCCGAGAAAATCAGGGATTGTGTAGCGTGGCGCGACTCACGGCAACCCATCTGCGACCACAGCAGGACTGGCCAGAGCCAGGCCGCGAGCAGCACGCCTTCTCGTGCCTCCCGTGTTGGTGACGCGAACTCTGCCACCAGAAGTCCCGCCGCCACCACGTACCACCACCAGCGCAGCCCTTTGACCATCAGCGAGAGTTCAGACAGCACCAGCCTGGCAAACCGGCTGCGCCGCCCGCGCGGACCGAGAGGAGTTAACGTCGCGTGCTCGGGCTTCGGCTGCCCCGGCACGCACGTGAGCGAGAGATCGTCCACTATTGCGCTTCGTTTTTCCTTTGTTTTCTTCTCTCTGATGCTTTCGCGTGCCGGATCAAAACGATGGAAGAAGACCGAGGCGAGCAGTGCTACTCCAATGCCCACCACCACCCACATCAGGCGCGAAGTTACTCCATGCAGCGTCCAATCGACGCCGTTCCATAGAAACGTCCGCGACGCGTGCTCGCCGCCAATCGTCAAGCTAAAGTTGGAGTTCTTGCCGCTGCCCGGATTCATTTGCTCCAGCGCCCGGCGCGTGCTCGCCTCTAGGACGTGAATCCCCGTTGGATCATCGAAACCGCTCTCCGCTCCGGCAGCCAGTCCGAAGGTCCACACAAAGAAATAAATCACGTTGCCCACGCCGCCGCGCAACACCGGCAGCATCTCGAAGAGCAGAGCGAGGCTGCCTGTAACAAACATGGCAGGGAGGGCAATCAGCAAGAACGGCGACCACAACTTCCACAGGGAAATCGGCCGCACTTCCGGCCGCAGCCACTGCATGGCCAACGCGGCTGCCATCAGCACCAGCACCATGCACGCCAGTACCGCGAAGTTGCTCACGGTTTTTGCCACCGTATAGAGCTCTTTGCGCATGGGCGTGGCTGCCAGAATCCGCCCCACCCGAGTGCTGGAGTCGCGCTCCACGGAGTTCTTCACGACATAGAACCCGCACAGCGAAAGAAACGTCGAACAGCAGCTCGCCATCAGCATGCCGATCCACGCCGAGTTGTAGACGCCGCGATAGCCATCTCCGACGAGGACCCAGACTTTCTCCGTGGCCACGCCGTAAGCCAGGTACAGGGCGCCGGCCAGAATAACCAGGAAACTGTATCTGCGAACGCGCTCCAGAAAATCCGCCTTCACCATGTGATAGAGAACGCGCAGAGTATGGTTTATGACATGGTTCATGCCGCCGCCCCAGCCCGGTGCTGCGAGAGGCAGAACAGATAAGCATCTTCCAGCGTCGGAGAAACGGGGCTGGTACCCGGCGGCGGCTGCGACGAGAGCAAACGGACATGCACGCCGTCACTGCGCCGGGTGGTGTTGCTGATCAGGTGTTGGTGCTTGGCTGCGTTCAGTTCCGAACTGGGCACAACCCACTCCCACACTTTTCCCTCGACCGCCGCCAGCAAATCTTCGGGCGCGGCATGCGTTACCAGCCTGCCCTGCGAGATCAGCGCGATGTCGGTGGCAGTGGCCTCCACGTCGGAAACAATGTGGGTGGAGAGAATGACGATGCGATCCCCGGAAAGATCCGAAAGCAGATTGCGAAAGCGAACCCGCTCTTCCGGATCCAACCCCGCGGTGGGTTCGTCCACAATTAATAACTTCGGATCGTTCAACAGCGCCTGCGCGATGCCGATCCGCTGCCGCATCCCTCCCGAATAGCCGCCCAACGGTCGCTTGCGCGCTTCTGTCAGGTTCACCAGGTTCAGCAATTCATCAATGCGCCGCCGCGCGGCAGCAGCGTCCAGGCCTTTCACCGCCGCCAGGTATTCCAGGAACTCGATCGCATTCAGATTAGGATAAACGCCAAAATCCTGCGGCAAGTATCCCAGCACGCTGCGAATCGCATTCGGATCGGCAGCCAGATCCGTTCCGTTCCAGCGGATGGTGCCGCTGGTGGGCCTGGTAATCGTGGCCAGAATACTCATCAAGGTTGTCTTGCCCGCGCCGTTCGGGCCCAGCAGCCCGAGGACGCCGGAACCAAGTTCCAGCCTGAAATCTGCGAGCGCCAGCGTGTGCCCGCCGTAACGCTTGCTGACATGATCGATCGTGAGCTTCAAAAGACCTCCGCATCAAACCTACTAGAGAATACGGTCAGAGAGCAGCCGGAGTTCCAGGGTATTTGGCCAGACAGCGAAACTAGCGTCGGCCACATCAGCGGATGGGCTTAGTTCACCTTGCGGGAATGCACCAGTTTCAGGCGGTCGCCCTGCAGGATGCGCTGGATCTGATGTTTGGCGTGGACCGTCCAGGGGCCGGTGGTGTCGAGCTTCACGTAGGCGCGCCAGTGCTGCAGCGCCTTGCGCGGTTCGCGTATCTTCTCGTAGGCCAGCGCGATGTTGTAGTGCGCGTCGGCGTAGGTGGGCGCAAGTTGAATCGCCGTCTTGTAGGTGTCAATGGCTTCCTCGACGCGTCCGGTTTCGTCAAGCACGTTGCCCAGGTCGAAATACGCGAGCGCATAGCGCGGATCGATCTGAATCGCTGAGCGGTAGTGCTTTTTGGCAAGCGCGTATTCCTGCCGGTTGTAGTAGAGCGTGCCCAGGTTGATGTGCGCGGCGGCGTGCATGGGATCCATATCGACAACCTTCAAATAGGCGGTGATCGCCTCGCTCTGCGTCGAGGGATCTTCTTCCAGAATGATCCCGCGCGCAAACAAGTCGGCGACGTCAGTGACCACCAGTTCCGGTCCATTGCGCGGCGGACTGGTCACAACTCTGCTTTCTTCGGACGAGAAATCGAGCATGAACTGTCCGGCGATGGGCTCCAGTAAACGTCCCTGGTGCCGGAAAGCGACGCGGTGCCCGCTCTGATAGGCCCCAGCTTCGAGCAGTGGATTTTCCATGCCCGCAACCTGTTTCTGCATGGCTTCCAGCGAGCGCCGTATGACCGCCGGACGAACACGCTGGGCACACAGGTCGCGCACTTTCTTGATCTGCACCAGATCGTAGAAGGAGTAATCCTCGCCGGCCGTTACCAGTCCGGCCTTCTCCCAGGTCTGAAGCTGGCGAGGAACAAGCCGGAGAATGCGCAGCAGGTCTGCGCGGCTGTAGCGATACACGGCTGTCGAGTTCTCTACAAGATTATCCGGAACTTGTGTGCGGGAATGCAAGTAGCAACCCGGTGGAAGGCTGTGGAGAATAGGGACGAAATAGCACAGAAGTGGTAGAGCGTGTTTCCCAAATCGGTCCTGGGTAGCGCACAGTTTTAGCCGTGCCGTTTACGGCCAAAACCAAGCGGGCTTTAGCTTCGACTCGATCCGATTTTCAGTTCCCGGGAAGCTCTGCGGCAACCCCTGCTCTGTCGGCTGCGCGGTCGACGATCGCCTGAAATTTCCGCAACACGTCTTCGGAAACAGATGGCTTCCGCCAGTTGTTCACCAGTTCGTCAACTCGGGTACGGGCGCGGGCGAAAACGTCGCTCGGTGGCGTCGCGCCTCGCGCGCTGCGATCAATGACAGATGAGGGGAGATGCTGCTCCTGTCGAAAAAGGGCGCGCGTTTCCTTCAGCTTGAGAAAATTTCCGGTGAGTCCGGTTTGCGCGAACATCCCGGTGGCCAGGGTTTCACCGCGGACCTCAATGCCCCGCAGCAGTCGCTGCGTCGAGGCAATCGACTCGGCGTCCATGACCAGCTTTTCGACGCTGTGGCAGGCCAGGGATTCGATCATGCCCGCTCCCGAGATCATGTTGATCCCCGTAAGCGCTCCCAGCATCGCCGAGCGGGCGCTTTCCGCGCCGGCCTGGGCATCCACCGACTTCGAATCGGTAGCGACCAGGTAGCCGTGGGTCGGCAGGCCCAGATACTTGCCGACTTCACAACACGCCATGTTCAGCATAACGGTTTCTATCGCGCCCATGGGCGCGCCGCCGCTGCGCATGTCGAAGATCGCCGGAGCTCCGCCCCATACTATGGGTGAGCCCGGTCCCGCGAGTTGATGCAGCACGATGCCCGCCAGCGATTCGGCAGCATGTTGTGTCACCGAACCTGCCAGCGTTACGGGAGCGGTGCCACCAGCCAGCGGCATCGAGACCAGTTCCGCAGGCACACCGGCGCGGGCCAGGTCGAGCAGGTTGTGCGATCCGAACTCCGACCAGTTCAGCGGCGGCGAGGGGCACACGTCAAAAACTGCTCGTGGATGTTCGCGCAATTTCTCTCGGCTGCCGCAGTCAGCGGCAAGCAAATCGATCATGCCTTCGAGGCCGGCCGCGGAGAACGATCCCGTCACCACCGGCTTGTCAGAATGCTCGAGAACTACGAGCAGACGGTAGAGATCGCCGATGGCGCTGGGTGCATCCGTGCACACGACCGCGGTAGACTGCGCGGCGAACTGCGGCAGCATCTCCGTAACCTGGACGAGGCGCACCAGGTCGCGGGTTTCCGATGACCGCGCTTCCATCGTGTCCGGATCAAGCATCTGCACGCAGCAGGAGCCGGGATCGAAATGCACGTCGTCGCCGCCGTAATGAACGGCTTTCTCTCCTTGGCGGCTGTACAGGTAAAAGCTCCGTGGAACCGATGCCAGGCACTTGCGAACCAGGGCCTCGGGAAGACGCGCCACTCGGTCATTGCCCTCGACTTTGACTTCAACTCCCGCCGCCTGCAATAGCTCGACCACCGCCGAGCCTACGCGGACTCCCGGGTTCATCAGCAGTTGGAACGCTTCGCCTAGGATGCGGCCGATAAGTTCAGGACTGAGCAGTTGGATTTTGGGTCTCATGCCAGCGCCGTTCCTTTGTTGGTCACTTTGCTCATCAGATTCTTTGCCAGTTCCAGGGCATCGATGGCGTTGCGGGAGTAGCCGTCGGCGCCGATTTCAGCCGCCCACTTGGAGGTCACCGCGGCCCCGCCGATGATCGCTTTGACCCGGGGACGCAATCCATTCCGATCCAGCGCCTCGATCACCGCTTTCTGGCCGGCCATGGTTGTTGTCAGCAAAGCGGAGACGCCGACGATGTCGGCATCCACTTCCTTGACCTTGGCGACGAACTGTTCGGGAGTCACGCTGGTGCCCAGGTCGAAGATCTGGAATCCGCTGGCGGAAAGAATGGTGGCGACCAGGTTCTTGCCAATGTCGTGAATGTCGCCCTTGGCGGTACCCATGACGACCTTGCCCAGGGTCTCACGATGCGAGCCCTGCTTCAGCATCGCCGGTTCAAGAACGTTGATGGCGGCCTTCATCGCCTCGGCCGATGCCAGCAGATCGGGCAGGAACATTTCTCCGCAGCCGAATTGCTCGCCGGCGAATGTGATCCCTGCTGCAAATCCTTGATTCACCGCATCGAGCGGATTGACGCCATTAGCCAGCGCCTGTTGCGCCAATTCCGTGGCTGTATCAGGCGCGCCATCGATAATGCTTTGGCGCATCGCCCCGAAGAGTTGATCCGGCACAGAACCTCCCGCTGAAACCAGCCTTGAAATCAGGCCGATACTCGCGGCAATTGTACCCCGGTGGAAAGTCGCAACTCTGTGATCTAGCGCACACCCCGGAGCGTTCTGAGGGAGCCGCCAAACCACTTCCATGCGGATTGAGGAAGCATTGATGGCACGACGGATGTGCTTGAAAAGGTCGGAGCCACAGCGCACGGCGGAGGATCGCACGGCGCGGCGACCCCCAAGCAGTGGGACGCGCAAACCGGGCGTCCCACTGCTTTTCGTGCCACGCCTATGACTTATTTATGAGGCTATGTCCGCTACCAGCTCAACTTCAGCCCCAACTGCAGTTGGAGCGGGTCGTAGGTGGCCGTGGGTGTTCCAGCCTGCGTAAACAGTGTGTTTACAGCCAGCACGTTGTTCTTGTTGATGAGGTTGAAAATATCGGCATTGGCATCCAGCTTGAACCGCTCGCCGAACTGAAAGCGCCGGCCAACCCGAAAATCGGTAAAGACCGTCATGGGCATGACGCCGGTGTTGCGTCCCAGTGTGCCGTAGAGTGGCACGTTGACGACGCCGTCGTACACGCCGTCATTCATGCAAACCGGAATCAGGTAGCCGGTGGGCGAGAACCTAGTCGCGGTGGCGGTATTGCCGCACGCGTCCGTGGTACTGGCCGACGCCGCCACGTCCGGGCGTTGTGAGGTCCCGCCCGTGAGCAGGTTGAACGGGCGCCCGGAAGAGAACTCGATCAGCGGGGCAACCGTCCATCCGCTTGCCAGATGGTTAAACACGCCTTGGCCAGGGCGCAAGCCGCTGCCGTAGACGCCGCTCAGAACCAGGCGGTGGCGCTGGTCAAGATCGGAGTTGGACCGATCCGCACCGGGATTGAAGTCGTTCTGCGGCGTGGAGGTAAAGTCGGTGGCGGTGTCAATGGCGTGAGCGAACGTGTACCACGCCTGGAATTCAAAGTGTTTTCCGGACCGCTTCTTCAGTTCGGCGGTAAACGCGTGGTAAGAAGAGGTGGCGCTGGACACTTCGCTGTTCACATCGGCGAATGGGATGGTCACGCTGTCGCCCGGAAACGCCGCCACAGCCGCGGATACGCACGCTGCCGGGAACAGAGGAGGCAGCGCGGGGTTCAGGCCCGAAACGCGGTAGAAGCTGAGCAACGCAGCCGGATAATACGCGCCCGCTGGCCCGGTGCCGCAGCTCGAGACGTCTTGCGGAGAGGACGACGGGGAAAGTGCACCAGCCGCCACCGCGCGTTCCCAGTTGGCAACCTCCGCATTCAAGTTCTGCGGATTGTAATTCTGCAATTGATACAGGTGTCGTCCGGAGTTGAAGTCATACGCAAGATTCATGGTGAAGCCCGCGCCCAGGTCCCTTTCAATCTGCAGGTTGGCTTGTTGAGAATAGGGATTGGAGAAATTCGCCGCCGTCATGCTGGCGGTGGGCTGGGCCATCAGATTAAATCCATTGGCCTGCGTCAAGTACCCTTGATTCGTTATGACAGCAGCGATCGCTGGGTCATAGGGATCGAATTTCTGCTGATCCGGCAGATAGCCCGGCAGCGGCAAGCAATTGGGATTGGTCAAGCTGCCCTGGAACACGTTCGTCGCATTTACGCGGGTTGGATCGTAGGCCATAGGCGTCGAAGCTGTGCAGGGCGCTCCGCCAACCATTTGAACGACTGGAGTACGCGAGCCATCGTACACACCGGACTGGTAAGTGATCGTGAGCGGCGGGCGATCATAGAACATCCCATAGGACGCGCGAACCACGGTCCTGCCATCCTTCCACGGATCCCAGGCAAGCCCGACGCGCGGTGCGATGTTCTTGTAATCGCGCGGGATTCCCTGCACCACATGCAGCGCCTGTTGCGCCGCAGCGGCCATCGGTGTGGATGCGCTGAATTGCGGTGTGAATTCCAGGTCGTACCTCACCCCGTAATTCACGGTGAGGTTGGATTTGAGCTTCCAGGAATCCTGGACAAAGGGACCAAGATTCTTGGTTGCAAAGCTGGTGTTCGGATTGCCTAGAGCCTGGGCGAACGATTGCGGCAGACCGAGGCCGTAGGATTGCAGAGGGGAGAGGGAGGGCATGCCGGAGATCACATTGTCACTGGCGAAAATATACTGTCCGCCAAATTGACTGGTGGACTGAATGTTCAGGGGAATGTAGCTGAAGTCACCGCCGATTTTTACGGAGTGGTTGCCGGCGGTCCAGGTAGCCGTATCCGCAAACTGGTAGCGTTTTTCCACGCGATGCAGGTACGACAGGGTGTCCTGACCGAAGTACGCATAGCCAGGAATGTCCACGCCAACGCCCTGTGAGCCGGGCGCGTCTGCGGCATCGAATCCCAGCCCCCTCCGCGCGAACTGGAAGCGCGCTTCGTTGAACAGCGCCACGCTATGCACCCACATGTGCGAGGCGGCAATGCTCCAATCGTGGTACTGCTGCTGGTCGGTGCGGCTGTACGAGCCCTGACCCGGCACTTGGCCGTCGAGAGAGCTCTCCAGACCGGTGACCAGGCTTGGGCTCACGCTGACGCGCACCAGGAGTTGCTGCATATCGCTGATCTTGTGATCCAGCCGCAGGCCCCAGATGCCGGTGTTTTCCTTCACCGGATAATTTCCAATCAGGTTCGTGAGAGGCACGAAGCTGAGAGGCAAGGTTTCTCCCGAGCTTGCGAAGGTTGAAGATCCCGGCACGCCGTTAAGTGCTGTGGAAGAACCCGCGCCCACAAGCCCGGCGTACTGCACCGTTTGCGCGTTCACCGGCGTGGCGGCGTTCTCCAGAAATGCCTTCTGTTCCGAGGTTCCCAGGATCGTAGTTCCCGCGCCGAGGAACCGCGAGGCATCGATACTGGTGAGATTGAAGTTGTTGGTCCCGATGGTGGAAAAACCGGTTTCCTCCCGGCGTGTCGTCTCATAGGACAGGAAGAAGAAAGTGCGGTCTTTGCGGAGCGGCCCGCCCAGCGTGAAGCCCGGTTGCACGCGAGTGTAAGCGGGATCAGGAACTGTGCTGAATGGATTCACCGCCTGAAATGACTTGTTGCGCAAGAAGGCGTATGCATCTCCGTGAAACTCGTTATTGCCGCCGCGGGTGACGATATTGACCACACCGCCGGTGGAGTGCGAGTACTCGGGAGCAAAAGCGTTGGTGATAATCTGAAATTCACCGACCGCCTCCTGGGAGACCGTAGAGCGAATGCCGTTGACAATGCTGTCCTCGGCGTCGAAACCGTCCACGTTGACCAGGTTGGACCGCGCGCGGGCTCCGTCAAAATTCAGGCCGGAAGTCGGGGCAATCGGATTGGGCGCGAGACCGTCGCGCTTTACCTGCGAATCGATCAAAGCGAACTGCACGTAGTTACGGCCATTGATCGGCAGATTGTCGATGCGCTGACGCGTAATCGTATTAGTGGAGGAGGTGCGTTGCGTCTCAAGTTGGTCCGCGGAACTGGTGTTGATAACGACATGCACCACATCCTCGAGGGATTGCAGCACCAGCGGCAGATCTGCATCCTGCCCGACGGTCAGAACCAGGTTGGCGATCTCCGTGGATCGGAAGCCGTCCGCTTCCGCGGTCAGCGCATAGGTGCCAGGCGGCAAGGCCGAAAAACGATACTTGCCATCTCTGCTGGACTTGGCTTCGCGGGCAAGATTGTGGCTCGCGTCCAGAATCACAATCTTGGCATCTGACACCGGTTCGCCCGAAGCAGCCTCCACGGTGCCCCGTAAATTGGCGGATGAGATGTTCTGCGCCTGCGTTCCGAGAGCCAGGCCCAGCGTCAGAAGCAACAGGTGAACTACCATTTTGCTGCGCATCAAATTCACTCCTAAGTCGCGAGAACCTCGTAGGTTCCCGTGCTGCGTTTCAGATTTTTGTGTTCCTAGAACTTAAACTCCAGCAACTCCTTCGTCTCTGAAGTCCCCGCTGCATACTTCCATTTCTTCAGCGCCTTCAGCGAGGCATCCGCCAGCACCGGGTGCCCACCCACAACCTTGGCGTTCTTGATCTCTCCATCCGATCCGATAATCACCTCAATCCTTACGACGCCGGAGAGGTTCATCTTCCTGGCGATTTCGGGAAATTCAGGTTGCGGATTGGAAACGGTCCTGCGTCCCTCTTGTGCAGCGGACGTCAATGCAACACCAACTATCAACAACGCCGCCACCCAAGACTTGGCCAACCACTTTCCGGCTCTACCGGATCTTGCATAGCTCGATTCGCTACACGGTGACATTGCGTTCTCCTGTCGCTCCGTTTCATCGTTCCTGGGCGTTCCCGGTCATCCGGGAACAACTTCCGACGATGTCGAAACGCCCCTCGAAGTCCAGGCATTCGCATACCGCACGCAGGGGTACGGGCGAATCGTCTGCAGCCAGAATCCAGATGCGACGCCTGCCTGAATTGAAGAGCACCTTTCATGCTCAGCCATCTACTGCAACATTTGAATTGGGCTGATTCGCTAGGGACCTTCGCCTATGACTGAAGTAACGGGAAATTTAGTGGGTGCAGAGGGATCAGCCGCGGGTCAGGTTATTGCGTACGGCGTAGAGGACCAGTTCGGTAATGGAGTGGAAATTCAACTTAAGCATGATGTGTGCGCGATGTGCTTCGGCGGTTTTCACGCTGATGTCTAACAGACTTGCCACCTCTTTATTACTTTTGCCTTCGGCCAGAAGTTGCACGATCTCGCGTTCCCGCGGAGTCAAGCGGGATCGTGGCGGACGCGAAGAGTAAGGCCGGTCCCCGCGAGACTCCCTGCCTTCGATGACATTGGAGACGCGCGTGGAAAAATACGCTTTGCCCTGCCGCACCGCATCCACAGCCGCCAGAAGAATGCGGTCTGCATCATCCTTCAGAATGTAACCACGCGCGCCGGCCTGGACCACTTGCTGCACCAGATCATCGGACTCGTGCATGGTCAGGATCAGAACTTCGGTCTTCGGAGAAACCTTGCGAATCTGCCGCACGACCTCGACTCCGTTTAATAACGGCATGCTGATGTCGAGAACCGCGACCTGGGGCTGGCGGCTCGCGGCTTTCTCCACCGCTTCCCGCCCGTTGACAGCCTCGTCGCACACCTCCCAGCCGCCCCTGGATTCCAGCAGCGTGCGCAACCCCGCCCTTACCACTGCGTGATCATCCGCGATGAGGATTTGCAGGTTCGCCATAGGATTCACGAGGATAACGGAATCGTCACTTTCACCGTGGTTCCCGAAGCATTCGATTCAATCTGAAGATGGCCTCCAAGTTGAGCCACCCGCTCCCGCATTCCGAGGATGCCCACCCCCAACTGGGCGCTGCCTCTGCCCACCTCACCCGGTTGCGTCCCATCCATGCCGCATCCTCGGTCACTGATTTCGAGCTGAATCTGATTAGTGTCATGCTCCAGGCAGACCCGGGCGGTTTTGCTGCCGGAATGGCGCTGGATGTTCGCCAGTGCCTCCTGCACGATGCGAAACAATGCCGTCTCCGCGTCCCGGTAAAGTCTCGGGAAATCCGGCTGCAGCTCGACGTCCGTCGTAATGCCGCTCCGCTCGCTAAAACCGATCGCATATTGTTTCAACGCGGACGCCAAACCCAGATCATCAAGCAGCGGGGGATGCAGCAGGTAGGAAAGGGTGCGGATTTCCTGAGACATCTGTTGCAGCACATTCCGTGCTTTATCAAGTGCGCGCTCGGAATTCTCGTCCAGCGGCAAGGTCGACCGCCGGATTTGAGCCAGGTTCAGATTTACCGCAAGCACGCTCTGTGCCAGACCATCGTGCAGTTCCCTTCCAATGCGCCGCCGCTCTTCATCCTGCAGCTTCAACAAACGTGTCGAGAGCTGGCGAAGCTCTTCCTCCGCGTTCTTTAGCCCAGAGATGTCGGCAAAAGATACGATCACCGAAACCATCCCTCCCAGGGTATCGAACTGCGGTACGGCGTTTTCATAAACCCATACAACTTCGTTCGTACCCTCGTTCCGCCAGCCCATTATTTCACTTTGCACGGTTTGTCGGTCGCGGAGAGCCCTGGCCACAGGAAGATCCGGCGGCGGGATTTCCGTTCCATCTTCGTGAATCGGCGTCAACCCCAGTTCATGTCCCTTCTTCCCGAGAACCTGCTCCGAAGTGAGATGAATTATGCCCAAGGCGGCCTGATTCGCATACTGAATTTCGCCCGCCGGTCCGCATATGACCACGCCCACATTCAAGTCCCGGACCAGGGTGCGAAAGCGCTCTTCACTGGCCCGCAGGGCCGCTTCAGCGTGCTTGTGTTCCGTGATATCGGTCAACGACACCAGGACTCGAACGAGTTCTCCAGTCGCAGCATATTCCGGTATAACATCCAGCAGTGACCACCGCACCGATTTTGACCGGGCATTGCGCCAACCATAGACCTGGTTATGAATGGGCTTCTTGGTAGTGATGGCCAAAGGCACGGGCCTTGCCTCGTAAGGAATCTCGGTGCCATCCTCCCGCACCGCCGTTATACCCAATTGGATCGCGGTTTTCCCGAGTGCCTCCTCCGGGGTGACGCCAAAAATGTCGAGCGCAGCCTGATTCGCAAATTGAACCTCGCCAGAAGGGCCACTGGACACGATACCCACGTGCAAATTTTGCGCGAGCGAGCGAAAGCGCTCCTCGCTGGTGCGCAGAACGTCTTCCTCCGCCTTGCGCAGAGTTACGTCGCGAACCGTGGCCAGAGCACAGATTCGTCCGTCCACCTCTGTGATCGACCCGGAGTACTGCCCCACCCGCACCTCGCCGGACTTCCTGCGAAAACGAAACTCTTCCGCACGAAGCTCACCGCTCTTCGCGAATCGCGCCATGATTTCGGAGCGCTCGGCGTGGTCTACCCAAAGATTCATTTCCAGCGCTGTTTTTCCTATAACCTCTTCCCGCGAATAGCCGGTCATGCCAACGAACCCGTCATTGACGTCGATATACCGCCCTTCTGGAAAGATACTGATGCTGAAGGCATCGGGGCTTGACCGGAAAGCGGAAGCAAACAAGACTTCCGAGCGTCGCAGCGCATCTTTCGTTTCACGCAGTTGCTGTGCGACTTGATGTTGCTTGCGATTGGTTAAGACCAGGCGCCCCGACGAACATAGAAACGAAGCAGCAATCGCGATGCCGGCGATAGTGATCTGTTCCCTGGCAATGCGGTAACCCATCAGCACCACCACCAGGGGAATGCACACCGTCAACCCCTGGGAAACAATCACGGCACGGCGTGAGAGCTGGTGGCCGGTGGCGAGCTCTTCCGGAACGGGTTTCCACAGCGCAACCAGGAGCACAACGAACATGTATGGCGTGGCTTCGACCACATCCGCCCAGGTCGCGGTTGGGCTGGAAACTCTCCCGGTAAGCAGATAGGCCAAATCTGAAATAGCTTCTGCCAGGAACATCACCGATATGCCGGCAAGAAACGTGCGCAGGCGCCCGGTCAAAGCGGTCCTCGCGCGAATCAGAAAGGCCACACACAGTCCGGTGTCGCGAACCAGATCGAGCCATACAATTTGCGGGGCCGTCAACGCCCCGGCTGGCTTCCCGAGAAACGGGACGTCAAGGAAATATAGGTATGCGGTCAGGGCGACGACGGCGATCTGGGCGAAATCCAGCACCCGCTGCCAGTCGGTTCTGTCTTTCTTCTCTCTGGGGATGGGCAGAAGCGCGATGACCAGCGGCGCGAACCAGATGAAAAACAACAGGTCGGACGCCCACAGCATCTGCGCCGAGCTCGTCGCGAAATGCTTATAGTACGTACTGATCGCCCCGGCGCCGCTGCGCAGAGTCAGTGCGATGCCGAGCAGCAGCCAAAGCTGCCGGGTGTATCCGCTGGAACGCCGCGCCACCTGAAAGCAGCACACCGCTGCCCACGACACCATGGCTAAATTGAGGAGATTGGAGTTGAGCCGGTTGGACGGCTGCGGCTGAACGTAAAGAACGTTCGCAACCAGAAGGATGGCCAAAACCGCGGTGACCACCAGCGCAACGCGAGGAAATTTGCCGGAGGGGAGCAAGTAGGCCCTGACCTCGTTCTCGGTTCAGCGAACCTGATTGTGACCCACAACTTTACACAATGTTGTGTTCTGGACACCAGAAGCAAAATCCCAGGCGCCTGATTGGCTAGACTCCGACAGCCTCGTCTATCTGCCGCGAACCGCGATTTTGGCTGTCGCTACTTTTTTCCGCTCTCGGGTCTGAATACAAGATCCTGATAATCGAAGCTGAAGTCGCACAACGGCGATATGGCCGCCATTTTCATCTGCTCGATGGTGCCGTCAGGTCTTAATCCAAAACTTACGAAGGCGTCAGCCAGGGCGAGACTGCGATCGCGCCAATGCACCTTGAAAGTGTCGTGCTGCCAGTACTCCATTTCACCTACCATCAGCGGCGTGTGATCGAAGCGGAGTATCAGCTTGCCATCTTCAGAGGTGATCGTCGCCCCGCCGTACCAGTCATCGTTATAGTTTCCGGCGTACTTCTCAATGGGCAACGAAGGTTTGGAACCCTCCACCGGTGTGCTGGATTGTTCCTTCTCCGTCAGGGCAGCTGCCGCTAACTGCCGGTCTCTTTGCTGGTGAAAGGCAGCGCTCCAGTCCGTCGGCGGCACATTGAGGTAATAGTCAATGATGTGGTACACGATCGCCTGGAATGCGCCGGTTTCTTCCTGATTTGTAAGTACGACAATTCCCAGATTTTCTGCAGGAACGAATTGCACTTTCGAGACCAGCCCCTCCAATCCGCCGGTGTGATTCACGATCTTGCGTCCACGGTAATCGGCGAGCGCCCAGCCCAACCCATAGGCGGCGAAGTTCGGCCTTAAGGCAGCCAGTGCCTGGGTTGGTTCGATGATGGGCATGATGGTCTGCGCCGTCCACATTTCGGCGGATTGTCGTTCACTGAAAACACGATCATCATTTGGGAGCCTGCCTCGATTCAGCTGCAGCAACACCCATTTCGACATGTCGGCGGCGCACGAGTTGATCCCACCGGCGGGTGCGGTGTTGTCGATGTTCATCCAAGGTATAGGCGTGAGGCGCCCGTTCACTCGCGCATGCGGGCTCACGATATTGTCGCCCGGGTGAAATGCACTGACGCTCGTGTTCGAGGATGTCATCCCCACGGGCCTAAAGATGCGCTCCTGGATGAAGTCATCCCACGACTTGCCGGTAACCGCGGGAATGATCTGTCCCGCCGCCAGATAAAGCATGTTGTCATAGGCGTAGTGGCTGCGGAAGCTGGAGGCCGGCTTTACGAATCTCATGCGGTGCAGAATCTCATCGCGCGTGTAGTTCGTGTGCGGCCAGAACAGCAGATCGCCGCCTCCGAGACCGAGGCCGCTGCGATGCGAGAGCAGATCGCGGATGGTCAGCTCGCGCGTGGCATACGGATCATAAAGCTGAAACCAGGGCAGGTGTTTGGTGACCGGGTCGTCCCAGGAAATCTTGCCCTCGTCCACCAGGGTGGCCAGAGCGGCGGCGGTGAACGCCTTGGTGTTGGAGGCGATGCCGAACAAGGTGTGGTCGTCCACCGGATCCGGCTTTCCAAGTTCGCGGACGCCGTAGCCTTTGGTCAACAGTACATGGCCATCCTTCACAATGCCCACCGCGACTCCGGGCACTTCGAATTCCTTCATTACCCGGTTCACGTACGCGTCCAAATCCGGTGGCGGCCCAAGCTTCGCCAATTCATAGCGTGGATCGATCAAGTGCCGACCGATATCGTCAATATCGTTCGTCGAGTTCGACAACACAATGATGCCCAGCTGTTTCTTGGGGTCGAAGCCCATGAAAGTGTGATAGCCGCCTGTGCCTCCATTGTGCCAGATAATATCGTCGCCATAGCGGTTGATGATGTGCCACGCGATGGCGACATCGACGTTCTCCTTCGCCGACGCACGCCGTTGGCTAAGCATGGCTTTCATGGCCGGCTGAAGCGGCGACGGGCGCAAACCCATGTTCGCCGCCAGAAACTTGAACATGTCGTTCACGGTAGAGCGAATCCCACCGGCGCCAGCCAGGGTGATGATGTCCCAGTTGGAGGTGCGCTGCAGCGTTTCTGTGTGTCCCGGAGCCAGGCGCTTTTGCATGTCCGGGGTAAGGGTGACGCCCGTGCTGTTCATTCCGAGCGGCCGCAGAACGCGCGTGCGCAGCAAGGTTTCATAATCCGTTCCCGCCCGCCGTGCGAGCGCGTGTCCCAGTAACCCTACCGCCAGATTGGAGTATTCGTACTTCTCGCCGATGTCGCGCGTCAACTGGTAGTCGGAGAGAAAGTCGTACATCTGCTGCACACTGTAATCGACATAGGGATTAGCCTCGTCCTTCGGCGCAAAGTTTGTGGGCATGCGCGGCAGTCCCGAAACGTGCATCGCCAAATCCAGCAGCGTAATCTCCTTGCCGTGGCGCGACGGCATGTGCACCGTCTCCGGCAGATATTTCGACACGGTGTCGTCCAGCTTCACTTCCCCGCGCTGGACCATGTCCATGAGGAGGGTCGAGGTGAACACCTTACTGATCGATCCAATCTCATAGACACTGTCGGCGGAAGGAACGCGTTTGTCCTGAGTGTCGAAGGCGCCATATGCCACCACTCGCGTGCCATGCGGCGTAAGCACGCCAACCACCATGCCTACACTTTTCTTGTAGGTGTCGATGCGGTCGACAAGAATCTGCCGGATTTCCGAGTTGCCAGGTGTGGCTGTCGCCATGGGACTCTGAGCGTTCGCGGCACGCCATGCCGTGCACAGACACAACAGCACTGCGATTGTGCGGATCGATTTCAGCATCATGTCTCCTCCGGCGGTCGGCGAAACCGGGGGAAATTTCGCCGGCCAGTTAAGGTTAGACCGCATAAGTCGTGGAAGTTTGCGAAGCTGCGAGCATATAGGCCCACTGCAAAATGCGCCCCCCGAAGGGGGCGCACTCTTTTGTTGGTGAATGTGCCTGCGATGACCGATCAGAAGGTGATTCGCAGGCCGACTTGGCCTTCACGTCCCGGCAGAACCTGTACGACCGAGTCTAATGGAGCTGGCTGGTCGGGTATATTCTCCATGGCCGCTGGATTCGCGCGGTTGAAGAGGTTAAACATCTCAAAGTAAGCGCCCACCTTCACACGTTCCCCAACCGCAAAGTTCCTGGCCACCCGGATATCCATGTCGACAAACCATGGAGCCCGGAAGGAGTTGCGTACGTAACTGATATCCTGGCCGTTGTATAGCCCATCACCATCCACATCGACAGGGCTGTTAGTGCCGCGTGAATAGGCGAAGCCGCTTTGAGCGCGGAAGATGTCGCTAATCTCAAATTTCCATGGCAGTTGGACGATGCCGTGGACAGTGAGGTTTTGCGGCACGGAGAGATCCGACGGGCCATAATCGAGATTGGCGCCGTTGTAACGCCTTCCGGCCTGAGGCACCGGGTTGCCGTTGCACGCAGTAAACGGCCCGTTTGCGTTTGTGCCTCCGCACGGTAGACCGTTGTCGAGAGTTCCCGGCGGATCGGTGACAACCGGAACCATGCCTTTGAAGCTGTCGCTTGGCCCGTTGGTCGACGCATAGGCAGCCCCAAACCCCGCTTGAAGATTCGAGGTCAGGGCTGAATTCAGCGCGTTGTCCCACTCTTTCGAGTAGCTGTAGCTGGCGTCAAACTGGAAGCGTTTGCTCAGGCGCTTGCTGACCGAAAACGTCACGCCATCGTAGAAGCCGTCATACCAAGGTCCATAACCAAGGATGACATGCGTCCCCGTTCCGGGCACGAACGTGTTCGTGTATCCGGGGAGGCGCGCGATAAACGCCAAATTGGTATTCCTGACGCCCAGCATGTTGCTGATCGTCGAGTGATAATAGTCAACCGTCAGCCCAAGAGTATTGCTGAGCTGCTGCTGGACGCCAAAGTGGAAGGTGTCGGTGTAGGGTGTCGTGAAGCTGGGATCGACGGTGATCGGGACATTGTAGGCCGCGTACGCGGAAGTATTTCCCATGTTACCGAACGGATCCCAGGCCCAGTATCCGGAAGCCTGGCCCACTGCGGCGGCAGCGGCATCCAGAAACTGGTCGGGGGTGTATCCGGTCATTTGCTGCACATTGCTAAGGTTGACGACGGCTCCGGCAGGAACCGCCGCGTGGCCCGCGGCTACCACGGAATTCATATGATCAATCCCGTAGTACGGTACCGCAATGGGGGTCCCTCCATATGAACATTGAGCACCGGACGAGGCGATTTGCGCATCCGTCAGGTTCTGAGCGACGCATGGGACGTTCCTGCCGATTGAGGCATGATCTTCGGTAAGGGTACTTGGGTTCCCGTAAAAGAGCCGCGGGAACGACAGGAACCTTGACCTGTAGATGGTGGCGCCGCCAAACTGTTGCACGTCACGCGCGAGCCCCAAGCGGAAGTGGTCGTAAAACCTTCCCCAACTGCCCCGTACCACGGTCTTCGGAGTAACCTGATAAGCGAACCCGAGCCGCGGCGAGATGTTGTTGTTTGCGAAGGTCGAGTCGTAATCCCAACGCAAACCAAAGTTGAGGGTCAGCTTGTGACCAACCTGCCAGTCATCCTGAAGGAACAAACCGTCGTAGTTATTGCGCAGCCCAATATGGCTCGAAGCCGGCGAGCCTTCCTCGTTCAAGTAATAAAGACCTGATTCGATCGGAGTGTAGATGGGCAGGTCGGACTCCAGGCTGAACAACTGGTTGTAGTAGGTGATGGCCTCGGTGCCATCGACCATGCTGCGCTCAAAATTCCAACCGAGCTTGAACGTATGCTGGCCAAACCGCCGCCCGACATTCGCCCCAGCGGCCCAATACTTCTGGTGAATCGGGATGCTATTGAATCCGGGACCATATAGGATCTGCCCCTGATCCCCAAAGAGATCACCCGTAGTCAGGCTTGAGAAGAGGTTATCGTTGGTAATCGGAATGCCGGCGGTGGGATGACTTGGCTGCTGCAGGTTGGGCTCATCGCGATACTGAATGAAGTAATTCAGCAGAAAGGGATTGGACTGGCCGCCCAGGGTCGCGGTATCCGACAACCCCAGCATCAGATTGCGGCCGGAGATGTTGGTCCGCGTGGAGGGGAGAGAGGTCGCAGCCGACAACGGGTTGTAATCGTTGATGTGGGAATTAGTAAGGTTTACTTGCTCGCTGAAGCGGTGATTCCCGGTTTGCTCATCTAAGCGAACGCGCCCTCGGGTTTCGTTGTCCAAGGTATGCTCATTGTATGGGGATTCGATTTGCTCGATGGTTGGCGGTGTACCCGCAGGAAATTGCCAATTCAACTGTCGGCTCTCCATAATTCGCTCCACCGCGGCGAACATGTAGACTTTGTCTTTCAGGATGGGGCCGCCGAATTGCAGAGTCGGATCCCACCGATTCAAAAAGGGAACGGCGCCGTTGTTCACGAGGTCGGAATTCGAACTGTCGAGGACTGAGGTCCGATAAAAGACCGATCCCAGACCGTGCCAGTTGTTGGTGCCGCTCTTGCTGATCACGTTGATAACACCGCCAGACCCGTGCCCGAACTCTGCCTTGTAGCCGGCGGTCAGCACCTGGAATTCAAGGATTGCATCCTGGTTGAATTGGGAGGACGCTCCGCCATTCATACTGTCGTTGTTGGGCATCCCGTCAATCAGGAATTGAGCGTTGTTGCCCCGCTGCCCGAGGACGGGAACGGAGTCATCGGTCCCCGAGTCAGCCTGGCTATTGACGATTACCCCCGGAATCAACTGCATCAGGTCGAGATAATTGCGCCCGTTCAGCGGCTGGCTCTCGATGTCGACCGGATTGATTGTCGATCCAGTCGAAGAGGTTGTTGTTTCCAGGAACGCAACCATGTCGGCCGAGACCGAAACCTCGGTTTTCATCGAGGCCACGGAGAGCTCGATGGAAGTGGTCACGTCCTGGTTGACCGTGAGTTCGAGGCGAACTTTCTTGGTGGCGAATCCCGCCTTCGAAACTTCGATTTCGTAGGTCGCGGCGGGCAATCCGGCGACAAAGAAACTGCCGGAAGCGTCGCTCTTCATGGTGCGTGTAACGCCGAGCGCCTGGCTGGTGACGGTGATGGCCGCATCGGGAACGACCAAGCCTTGCTGGTCCTTGACCTGGCAGCGGATACTGGATGTAGTCTGTGCCAGCGACGAAGTCGCCAGCAGGATTAAGAACAAAACAATCAGTAGAATCGCAGACACCCGTAGGTTTCGGGTTTGCGAGTAGAAACCAGAGCGAGTCCAGTTACGTCCCATATAATTCGTCTCCTGTGCCGCTAAACTTTTTCGTGATGCTTGGGTCATGTACATGAAATCTTCCGGCTCTTGACTAATCCAAGTCCGGAGTCAGTCATCCTTTTGTGTAGCTAGAGCATTTTCAACATCAGAGTGCCTGGTCAGCGCGGCTCGGATGCGCTGCGTGCTTGCAGCAATCTGCTCGCGCATCAGTTTTCTTGCGCTCCTTGCATCCCGCTGCCGCACAGCGTCCACGATAAGCAGGTGCTCCCGGGTGGCCTCGTCGGCGTCCAATCCGACTTCTAACCCGAGATACAACGGACGCTGAATCTGGTCGATCACGGAAGCGACCACGTTCGCCAGCGAGTCGTTGTGCGAGCAGCGCGCCAGTGCAAGATGAAACGCACTGTTTTCCGCCAGGTAAGCTTCATAGGTAGCACGGTCGCCCGGCGCGTAGCGCAGTGGCGCCAGCTTCCCAAGCACATCGATTTCGGTGGGCGTGGCACGGTGCGCCGCCCGGGCGGCAGCTTCCGATTCGACGATTGCGCGCAATTCGGAAAGGTTACGGATGTCCCCCAGCCTCATGGGAGTGACTTCATAGCCTTTGTAAGGCTCAAGCGTGATCAGGCCCTCCAGCCCGAGACGGTTCAGGGCCTCACGCAAGGGCGTCCGGGACACATTCATCTCGGAACAAAGGTTCTTTTCGATGAGGCGCTCCCCGGGCAGAATCCGGCAGGTCAGGATTTGGTGCTTTAAGGCCGCGTAAACACGGTCCGACAGAGCCTCCCGGGTGACAATGGGATTGAGGTCAGCCAACGACCGTTCCGGCCGGCGAAGCTTTGTGGCTGTATCGCTAAATCTACGGTTGTGTCTTAGTACGCGCATCGCATTCACACCCTAAGCGCCCCCCACGGGAGGGTGCTTCTCCGTACCGTCACACCAGAGCTTTCAGTTCGCCGAGAAGACGATCGATTTGGCCGGGCGTATGGGTGGCGAACACTACCGCCCGAAGCGCACCGTTCGGACCCGCGCCAACGTACCGCGTGCGCTGAATGGCGATGCCCCGATCCATCAGTTGCTGGTGTACGCGGTCCATATCTTCCCCGCTCTTCAGCACCCAAGCCGCTACCGGGACAGGAGATTCGTCCTGGTCGAAGCCCATCTTCTTCAGCCCAGACTTCAACTGGCGGGCGTTGCGCCATAGCTGCTGACGCAATTCGGGATGCGACATCAACAAGTCCATACCCTTGATCGCAGCACCCGCGGCCGCCGAAGGGGAAGCATTGGCGCCATTGACAATGTGGCCGGCACGAATGGGAAGAACAAATTCGTCCGGGCCGGGAATAATTCCGCCATGTGCGCCCACAGCCTTGCTGAGAGTTCCGCCAAAGAACAGGCGTGGAGATTTCAGGCCGTAGTACTCGTAGGTGCCCCGCCCATTTTCTCCGAGCACGCCGATCGCATGACAGTCGTCCAGCCAAATGCAGCCGTCGTAACGCTCCGCAATCTTGAAGTAATCCGGTATCGGGGCGACTTTGCCGAAAGTTGGAAAGATGCCGTCGCTTGCAATCAGCGGCTTATCTCCCGGCTTCAGGTTCGCCTTGATCTTGCGTTCCAGATCTTCGGGATCGCCGTGGGCGAACAGATAGACCGGCTTTTGCAAGGCATACATGATGTCCGTAATGCTCCAGTGAGCGCCTTCGTCCACGAACATCGCCTGGTATCTCCCGAGTTGGGCCAATGACTGGAACCCGGCAAGGTTGATCAGGTATCCGGAAGGCAAATAGATAGCAGCCTCCGTGCCGAAGAACTCGCCCGCTTTTTTCTCGACTTCGAGGTAAATCGGGAACGTGCCGAAAACATTCCGTGAGGTGGCGGAACAAGTGCCGAATTCGGCAAGCGCATTTTGCGCAGCCTGGATCACTTCAGGATGGGTCTGGAAAGCAAAGTAGCCGGTTCCACCAAAGTAAAGATACCGCTTGCCGTTGATTACAGTTTCCGGCGCGGGACCTTTGTCCATGACGAACTTGTACTTGGACCCGATGAGTTGGGCCGCCAGATGCTTCGCACCCAGACTCAATGCAGCCAGGCCGCCGATCGTTGTCTTCAAGAAACTTCTGCGATCTGCCATTTCAGCCTCCAGGACAATCGGTCCGTTGCTTCAGCTTCGAATCTTATTGTTCTCGCAAGGTCGTATATTGTATACATAATACAATGCAACGCCGTCAAGCGCTTTTACCAACCCTGATCATCACAGGCGGCAGAGACGAACCGACTGGCGCAGTTCGCTTGACTGCTTCGGCTTCTTGGAGGTGTAAAGACATGCCGGCCACGAAAAAGAACGCGATGTCCCGGGCAGTTTTCCTGCTGGTTCTTGCGGCCGTAACCAGCCTTTATGCGGCCGACCGCACCTCGATTCCGCCGCGCAAAGACTATGCCCCGGCAGCGGTGGCGCTGGAGCGATTCATCGCCCATGAGTTGCAGGACAAGCAGTTGCCCGCTCTCTCGATCGCGCTGGTCGATGGCAATGAAATCGTCTGGGCTCGGGGCTTCGGCTATGCCGATCCTCCCAACAAAGTTCCGGCGACGGCTGTGACCGTTTACCGGGTCGGCTCGGTCTCCAAGCTGTTTACCGATATTGGCGTTATGCAGATGGTTGAGCGAGGGCAGATTGACATCGATGCACCGGTATCAAAATACCTCCCCGATTTCAGGCCCGCCAACCAGTTCACTAAGCCGGTCACACTGCGGCAGTTGATGTCACACCGCTCCGGACTCTTGCGTGAGCCCACGGTGGGCCACTATTTCGACAACACAGAACCGAGCATCGCCGCAACTGTCCGCAGCCTGAATGGACAGCCGCTCATTTACGAACCGGAAACTCGCGTGAAGTATTCCAATGCCGGAGTGACTGTGGTCGGCTATGTGTTGGAATACTTGAACCAGCAACCATTCGCCGCATACATGAAGCAGGCAGTGCTGAAGCCCATGGGCCTGCAATCCAGCGCGTTTCAACCCGAAGGAGAGATCAAGAAGAGGCTTGCGAAGGCCTATCTGTGGACCTACGACGGCCGCGTTTTTGACGCGCCTACGTTTAATCTCGGCATTGCACCGGCGGGTAGCATGTATTCCAGCGTGACGGATCTGAGCCGTTTCTTGACCGTGCTGTTCAACGACGGCCGGGGAGCAGGTGGACCCGTACTCAAGCCCGAAACTCTGCACCGCATGTGGGAGCCGCAGTTTCAACAGCGTGAGCCCCGGAATTTCGGTATCGGCTTCGTCCTGGGCAATATCGAGGGCCACCGCACGGTGGGCCACTCGGGCGGTGTGTACGGGTTTGCAACTGAACTCAAGGCTCTTCCTGACGACAAGCTGGGCGCGGTTGCGGCTACAACTATGGACAGCGCCAACGCGGTTACCGCCCACATCGTCCAGCAGGCCCTTGTTCTCATGCTTGCTGTAAAAGCAGGCAAACCATTACCGGAAATTGAGGTAACCGAGCCAGTCCCGCCGGAACTCATCTCTAAAGTGGCGGGCCGGTACGGCGAAGGCGAGAGCGCGGTTGACCTTTTCGAGCATAACGGCGGGCTATATTTCCGCCGTGTGAGTGGGGGGAACGAAGTACGGCTGCGCAAACTGGGCGATGCATTAATAGTGGATGACAAACTCGCGTTCGGCGCCAAACTGGAGTTGCTGGAAAACGGAATCAAGATGGGCGACGAAGTCTTGCGACGGGCGCCCTATCCAAAGTCTGTGGCATTGCCCGAGGAATGGAAGGGCCTTTTGGGCGAGTATGGCTGGGATTACAACGGGCTTTACATCGTCGAGCGCGAGGGCAGACTGGTGTCGCTGATCGAATGGTACGAATACGAGCCGCTTACGCAGCTTTCGAAAGATGTGTTTTTGTATCCGAAGCGCGGGCTTTATGACAATGAGCAGTTCGTGTTCACCCGCGATGACAGCGGCCGGGCAACTCAGGTTGAAGTCAGCGGGGTGGTGTTCAAGCGCCGCAGCTCTGATGCGACCAGTCGTCCGGATAAACAATGACCGGCGGTTTGTCGTGGCGGTATGAACGATCAGGAAAAAGACAGGTTTTGCTGCCGGCGCTGCCGTCAGCAGGGAAATGAAAATCGCGGAGGCGAAAATGCAGATTACACGCAAGGGATTTCTGAAGAGCGCAGTGGGCACAGTAATTGCTGGTGGTTTTGTCGGCCGCGCAACCCATGCCCTGGGGCAGGCACAACAGGCGATTGGTGGTCATCCGCGGCTGACGCGCATTGCTGACGTCACGGTCTGGCCTTTCACCATGCAGCAGAAGGAAATCATCCGCATCGCGCTCGGAACCATGGGCGCCGACAATGTGCTGGTTCGTTTGCGCACCAACGACGGCGTTGTCGGCTGGGGTGAATCTTCGCCCTATTCTTCGGTAATGAGCGAGACACAGGCCAGCGACTTGGCGGTGGCCAAGCACCTGGCGGAGATGGTCAAAGGCCGCGACCCGTTTACCATCCCGAAGATCGTCGGAGATATGGACAATTTCGCTCCCGGGAGTCCCGGAATCAAGGCAGCATTCGAGATGGCGCTCTGGGACATTACCGGCAAACTCGCCGGCCAACCGGTTTGCTGCATGCTCGGCAGCTTCCGCGATTCCTTCCTCACCGATTGCACCGTATATCTGGACACCCCGGACGTCATGGCAAAGAAAGCTAAGAAAATCGCTGATGCCGGTTTCAAGGTGGTCAAGGTCAAACTGGGCGAGGCTCCCGAGTACGACCTGCAGCGTCTGAGTGCCGTGCGCGCGGCGATCGGCCCCGCCGTGAACATTCGCATTGATGCCAATCAGGGGTGGACGCCGGCAATGGCGGTGCAGGCACTGAAAAGCCTCGAACCGTTGCGCGTGGAATTTTGCGAGCAACCGGTGCCCTTCTGGGATTGGGAAGGCATGAAGTTTGTTCGCGACCGTTCCCCAATCCCAGTCATGGCCGACGAGTCGGTCCATTCGCCGCATGATGCCATTGAAGCTGTGCGTCGTGGCGCTTGCGACATGATCAACATCAAAGTCATGAAGACCGGCGGCATTCTCAATGCTATGCGCGTCGCCCAGATCGCCGACGCCGCCGACATGAAATGCATGCTGGGATGCATGAGTGAGGTCCGAGTGGCGCTGACGGCGGCCGCGCACGTGGTCATGGCCAGTCCGAATGTGCTCTATGCCGATCTCGATGCCTTCACGGAATACGACATGGACCCCGTGATCGGTGGAATGCAACTGAAGGATGGCTCTCTCAGCTTGCCGGACAAACCCGGGCTTGGCTTGGATATTGATCCGAACTGGTTGAAGAGCCTGCATTCAGTTTAGCTTTCCAGTCGACCGGCAATGCGCAAACGCTGATCAGCGAGGGCGGCGATAGCATAACTATTGTCCACAGAGACAGCCGATAGCAGATCAAGACGGTCAACAGGGCAGGAGGTCGCCGACGCGACCTCATGTTCTTGTGCTTACCTCAATTCTGCTCGGCCCACGGTCAGGGGGTCTAATGAGATCACGATTCTTGGTGCTTGTTCTGTTGCTCTCCACCACCTGCATATGGGGACAGGCCGCCGGCAACGATTTCTTTGATTCCCTCGGCTTGGCCCGGCTGAAGAACTATTCCACGGCGCGAGTGTCAAGTGGAAACAGCTACGTTTTGAGCAACGATGACAGTAAACGGATCATGCCGGGTGAAACGTTGGTCATGGCCGACCTGAGGGGGCCGGGCATGGTCACGCACATCTGGCTGACCGTGGCGCAGAACGAATTTGGATGGCCGCGGTTGTTGCGGATTCGCGTGTATTACGATGGCCATAAAACACCGAGCGTGGACGCTCCGCTCGGTGATTTTTTCGCTGTTGGACACGGAGCAGAGCGGGACGTAAATTCCGTAATGATCCGCGACAGTTCCTTTGGCCGCGCGCGCAATAGCTATTGGCCGATGCCCTTCCGCAAGTCCTGCCGCATCACCGTGACCAATGAGGGGAATCGGTTCGTGCCCATGTTTTACTATCACGTGGATTATCGTAAGTACAAATCTTTACCGCCGGATGTGGGCTACTTCCACGCCTATTACCGGCAGGAACGGCCCGCGCGCCACGGCCAGAATTACGCATTCCTGGACATCCAGGGGACAGGCCACTATGTCGGTACAGAGCTGGCCGTTGTTTTGACGCAGATTTCCTGGTTCGGCGAAGGGGACGATCTGTTCTACGTCGATGGAGCCAAGCAGCCCCAGCTGTATGGGACGGGCACGGAGGATTACTTCAACGATGCCTGGGACCTCCGCGACGCCAGCGCAATGTGGACGGGCACTCCCATCGCAGAAGGCGAGCTGCCCGGATCACGGCTTTCAGCTTACCGTTGGCACGTTCCGGATCCGATCGCCTTTCGCAGCTCGATTTGGGCTGGAATTGAACACTCGGGGTGGACGTCCAATCCTGATGGTTCTGTTCGCTCCGGCTTCGAAGAGCGTCCCGACTATTTTTCCAGCGTTGCCTTTTGGTACCAGACCGGCATCAACGAAGGTCTACCGGAGCCCCCTTACGGTGCACGGCGCTTGCCATACGGTAACGCCACGCAGGTTGCAGTGGAGGATTCTCTTAGCGACGTGACCACGGACAAGGGCACGGCCATCGTACTGCGCGACGTGGACTGGGCGAAAGACCTGCTGCTGTTCAAGGCGGAAGGCGCGGGGTCGAAGATCAACATACCGATCGAGATTCCTGAGGGCGGGCAGTATGCGATCGTGGCCGAACTGGCCCAAGCGCCCGATTATGGTGATTACATTGCAGCTTTTGATGGCGAGCCGACCAATGTGGATACCCGCCAACCATCAGCCTCGGAAATGCCCTTGCCTGGTCCTGAAGTGTTTCGTAATTACCTGACGGAGCTCTATGTGGCACGGGATCGCGAGCTTGGGGTGTTTCGTTTGACCAAAGGACGCCACACACTCACTTTCGTGTGTCAAGGCAAAGACCCGCGGTCGGTCGGTTACAACTTGGGCATTAACGAGGTAGTGTTGGAGAGAGTCCCTGAGAACGGAGAGCTTGAGGATGTTTCTATTCAGGATGGGGGCACAAAGGCAGGAGCGGGCGGGGTGGTATATCGAGGCCGGCCGCTCCCCTTCTATCTGGCCAAGGTAAGGAGCGCGAGGGGCCCGGAGCGTGCTAACGCAGTCCGAGCGATCGGGTCCTTTGGATCTGATGCAATACCGGCCATTCCAGAACTCATCATTGCGCTCTCCGATGTTTCTTCCGAGATTCGCAATGCGGCGGCAAACTCCCTGGCGCAAATGGGACCGGCGGCCGCAAGCGCAGTCTCACCGCTGGCCCAGGCGTTATCGGACCCCAATCCGCGGGTGCGCGATGGGGCGGCGCTTGCGTTAAAGGCCATCGGCCCGAAAGCAGCGCCAGCCGTGCCCCAACTCATTGCCGCCTTGCGCGATCCGGTGAATTATGTGCGCGCTCCGGCCGCCGACGCCCTCGGCGCGATTGGACCGGGAGCACGGGACGCCGTCCCCGCGTTAGCAGAGGGCCTGCTCAAAAAGGAAGATGGATTCGTTCTAACCAGCATAGCCTACGCTCTGGGTAACATCGGCCCTGCAGCGAAGGATGCGATTCCGGCGCTGCAACAATCGTTCGCCATGCGCAAATCGGCAGCGGCGGAGCAGGCCATCCTGAGGATCGAGGGCAAGCCCGTACCAAGTTATCACTGACGAAGCGGTGGACTCGCAAGGAACGCCGTGAGTCTGCCGAAGGCAAGCCCGACGACAGAATCGGGGATGCCAGCGGCGCATCCTCTCTTTTTATGGGCTGGCGTTGGCGGCCATTGTATTGCCAAGAGACGATTGAGTGGGGGGATCATCGGTCGATCGTTCTTCCGCGGCCACGGCCTTGGCAAACCACTGCTTGGCGAAGGCTCGGTTCTGAGGAGTGCCCCAGCCCATGGAGTACATAAGGCTGAGCGAAAATTGAGCCTCGACCAGGCCCTGGTCGCCGGCCTTCCTATACCATTGCAGCGCCTTAACATAATCCTGTGGAACACCGAGACCTTGTTCGTAGGCAAAGGCGAGCTGGTCTTCCGCCGCTGCGGATCCCTGAGCGGCCGCTTTTTTGAACCACTTTATCGCTTTGGAGAGGTCGTGGGGTTCTGCTCGCCGCAGATATGCCATCCCCAGGTTGACCTCGGCCGGAACATAGCATTGCCCTGCTGCCTTGCGGTACCAACTGATTGCCGCCCGATCATCTCGCGGCACGCCACGTCCTGTCGAATACATGAAACCGAGGTTCGATTGGGCAACTGGGTATCCTTGCTCCGCAGCCTTGCGGTACCAGCGGACGGCATCGGCGTCACTTTGGGGCACGCCACGGCCGCCGGCATACTTCAAGCCCACGTTCGTCTGTGCCGGTGGATACCCGTCGGCGGCAGCTCGTAGGTTCCACTTGAACGCTTCCGCATCGTCCTGGGCTACTCCCAAGCCTTTGGCGTACAGCATGCCGAGATTGGTCTGCGCCGCCGGGTTCCCGCTGTCGGCTGCTCGCCGGTACCAGAAAGCAGCTTGCACATAATCGACTGCGGTGTCGTTGCCGGTCTCATAGTCCCAGCCAACCCGAAATTGGGCGTCAGGATTGCCGCCCCGCGCCTCTTTCAGGAGGTTCTGCAATGACTCCGCCGCCAGAGAGGAAACACCTAAGACCGACAGGGACAGCCCTACCACTAAAGCAAAAGATCTCACTCCCCACCCCACAAAGCCCACCCGTTGCGAAGACGTATAGCCGGTTGTTCTTCCCATGTCAAGGGGAAATGCGCTGGTTGATGAGCCGATGACGTGATCCTTGATGTTCAGGGGAGTCGGCTTCACGCGTTCCGGCGATTCTGTCGCGGTTCGTCAAAACCCTTCGTTTTCCTCCGAAAACGGATTTTGACCTTGAGGCTTCGCTCGACTGATCACGGGCTTGTGATCAGCGTTTCTTGTTGGGCGGTGCGAGTTCCTTCTCGAAGAATTCCGCGGCCATCTCAGCAACCTGCCTGTGCACGGCGTCGCGATCGACGCCGGGGTTATCTACGAAAAATCCTGGAAGCTGCTTTTTTCCGGCATCTGTCCCGACGTCGAGGAACGTGTAATGGCCGACGCCGCCGGGCAAAATGCTGAGCTTCGCGCCCTTGATGTTTGCGGCGAAGAACTGCGCATTTTCGGCGGGGGGAGCGATGGAATCGGCCGCGCCGGCGACAATCTCCACCGGGATCGTGATCTTCTGCAAACTCTCTGAGGTAAACGCGCGCGCGACGGCGGGAGCGATTGCAAAAACGGCTCGGATGCGCGGATCGCGATAGGAATCGCCGGAGCGCTGCAAGGCCTGTTGCACGTCGGGGTGCTGTTGGATGGCCTTGAACTTTTTCATCAAATCCGGCATCTCAGGAGGATCGCAAGCACCCTGTTGTTCGTCGCACCAGGCTAGAATCCGGCCGAAGTCAGTACGCGCGCCGGCGAGCTCCATCATGGTGTATCCGCCATAGGAGAAGCCGGCCGCGCCGATGCGATCAGGGTCGATTTTAGAGCCCAAGCGAGGATCGGCGAGCATGTCGCGGATGACCGCACTGATGTCTTTTGCCCGTTCCCAGCCTTCGATGAAGCCTTGGGTTGTGTACCCGGTCACGGCGTTGTTACCGGGATGATTTACGGCGACGACGATGTAGCCCCGCGCGGCGAGATTGGTGCCAAGCCATGCCATCTGCATGGCGCTGCCGCCGGTGCCGTGCGAGAGCGCAATGAGCGGAAATTTGCTGAATGCCGGGGCGAGCGTAGCATCCTTGGCGGCGCGGCCGGCATAGAACAGCGGCGCATCTGGGGGGCCGATGTATTGGTCCTTTTCCCCGGTGCTGTCTTCGGCGGGATACCAGACGATGCCGTTCAGCGTGTGATCGTCGCTGCCGCGCCAGTTGTAGTCCTCGGGCACGGCAAATTGGCGGAAGCTGAAGCCGATGGAATGGAAGATCGGTTCTTCTTTTTTTTCTTTCTTGGAGGCGAGCGAAAAAAACGCGACAGCTATCAGTGCAAGGGTGAGGATTCGTCGATTCAACATGATCTGCCTCAGCGTCGGAAGCATCGGATCGGGCATAAGCTCTTTGCAATCCCTCGTAAGTTCAGCACTCTTGACGTGTACCGATTATGGCATCCTCGACTTCAGCTTGATCATCTCGCCATCCACAGCGAACCTGCCGTATCCGTGATGGTGGATGGTCTTCGGATTCCTTTGCGCCGGATCGGTCCAGGCTTTGAGCACTTCAAGGATGAAGAGATTGTACTTGTTGACGAGCCGCGTATCGGCCACCTTGCATTCGAGATTGGCGAAACACTCGGCCACCAGCGGCGGCGCCACGCGCTCGGCCGGAGCCGGCGTCAGACCGATTTTCGCGAACTTCTCCACGTCCCGGCCCGAGCAATTACCGACTTCCACGACTTTGGGTGCCAGTTCCAGCGCCGGAATCGCGATCACGCACTCTTTCGTCGCCCGCAATGCGGCAAAGCTATGATTGGCGCTGCTGACCACACAGGCAACCAGCGGCGGTTCGAACTCGACCATCATGTGCCAGGACATCGTCATGACGTTGGCGCGGCCCTTACGGGCGGTTGTCAGTAGGACCACCGGACCCGGTTCGAGCAACTGGTAGACCTTCGACAGTGGCAGATCTTTCATCGCGATCGAGTTCCCAGAACCGGCTACTTCTTCGGATAGCCAACAGACTGCGCCAGGAGAATCTTCTGATTTGGCCCCAACTTCATGATCTTGGCTAGCGCAGCGCGATCCACAGAGCCCCGGACGACCGTCGCCAATCCCTCCGAGGTACAGAATAGATAGACATTTTCACTGATGAAACCTGCATCGGCGGCAGTGTAGAACTCTGCTTCGCTCCCCGCTTGTCCCGTCTTGCTGAGATCGGCGACATAGACGAGGTTCACGGGTGCAGTGGCCACAAAGGCTTGCGATCCAGTGGCGGCGCGCACATCTTGCGCCAGGATCGGGTCCAGACGGTTCGCTTTGGCGTTGTACAGAAACAAGCCATCGCCGCTAGCGACGTAGATGTCAATTTCTTGCCAGTTCATCGCCGAAGGCGCGGTGCGTCCGCCATCCGGACGGTTAATGCCGAACCCAGCCCAAAGAAGGTTGGCTAACACCTGCATGGGCAGCTTTTCGGAGCTGAACTCCCGTCGAGTTTTTCGTTCCTTAAGCACCTGCAGGAGCGGACGGCCACCCTCGGTCTGTGGCGTTGGCAGTTGGATCGGTTTCAGATCCTGGGCTTCGATGGCGATGCTGACAACCAGAGTGAGTAGTAAAGCCGATTTGCGCATGACGATCCTCAGTAAGAGATGCTCTCGGGTCCGGCTGGAGATCATCGGCGAGAAGAGAACCGCTGCCGCCAAGCCTGCAGCCATGACAGGATTGTAAGACGCTTTGCTCCGGCAAGGCGAGCCGCACGACCATCGCCAAAGTTCTCCGTCATTTCGAGCGCATTGGCCAGGCAACTGGAAGAAAAAATAGCTCGTGCAGCAGTTGTGCAGCAGGTCTCGGTCAACTGATCGTCAGTTTCTTGAGAAGGATGGAGCCGACGATCGGACTTGAACCGATGACCTGCCGATTACGAATCGACCCAGTTTTGCGTATGTTGTTGTGGGATAAGGGCTGTAGCAGGGTGTTTTGGGGTGTTTTTGAGCACTCCGGGGACCATTTGTACAGTAACTGTACAGCAGAATGACCTGCCGATTTCAGTTCGGCACGCTTGGTTATTTCTAGCGCGGAACCACGGCCGAGTTCATGGCCTTCGAACTGTGAAGTGCGGTTGCACAGTTGCTCAATCTACGCAAGTTCAACTGTTTGACCTTGCGGCAGTCGCGCGACGGAATCTGTACCGCGATCGTCTGGCGGACACAAAGAGGAACTGGGCCGTCATCTCTCGATTGACGGGTTTTGTGAGACCGTGCGCCGACGCCTTTTGGGAGCCGATACCGCATTGAGTCTTGCACGGCACAGAAACTCGCCACCGACGTTGCGGAGCCCATATGCGCTTGTGTTCTCCATTCATTTCCAAGTGTCGCCGCCGTCCATACTCCTGGGCATGGACCACGGTAGAACAGTGATGGTTGATGTAACCACCGACGTTGCGGAGCCCATATGCGCTTGTGTTCTCCATTCATTTCCAAGTGTCGCCGCCGTCCATACTCCTGGGCATGGACCACGGTAGAACAGTGATGGTTGATGTAATCGCATTATAAAAGGGCGCCCCTCTTGGAGTAGGTTGTGATTGTTCGCATCATCACCTACGAAAAGGAGCACCCTGATGGACAGTGAAAAGTATATTGGGCTCGACGTTCATCAAGCAACCATCGTGGTCGCGGTACTGGATTCCACTGGTAAGTTAGTCATGGAATCCATCCTGGAGACCAAAGCGGCAACGATTCTTCAGTTTTTTGCCGGCTTGCGCGGAACTTTGTCGGTGACCTTCGAGGAAGGAACCTGGTCCGCCTGGCTGTACGATTTGCTCAACCCCCACGTCGACCAACTGGTGGTGTGCAATCCGCGGAAGAACGCGCTGCTCAAGGACGGGAACAAGAGTGATCGCATCGATGCCCGCAAGCTGGCGGAGTTGTTACGCGGCAACCAACTCAAACCGGTCTACCATGGCGAGACGGGCGTGCGGATGTTGCGGGAACTATCCCGGAGTTATCTGACCATCGTCAAAGATCTTTCCCGGGTGATGAATCGGTTGAAAGCGGTGTACCGCAGCTGGGCGATTCCCTGTGCCGGAAGAGACGTCTATTACACCCGGCATCGAGCCCAGTGGCTGGCCAAGATTCGGGAAGCCGGGGTGCGGCGTCGGGCCGAACGACTCTATGAGCAACTCGACATGTTGCAACACTTGCGTCAGCAAGCGCGGCGGGAACTGCTAGCGGAAAGTCGGAAGCATGCCATCACCGCCAAGCTGCGACAGATTCCCTATCTCGGACCGATTCGATCGGCGCTGGCGGTGGCCCTGATCCAGACTCCGCATCGTTTCCGTACCAAGCGACAGCTGTGGGCCTACAGCGGACTGGCCTTGGAGACCCGCATCAGTGCGGAATATCGCTTGGTCGAAGGTCAAGTACGGCGCTCGAAGAAACTGCTTTCCATTCGGGGCCTAAACAAAGACCACAACCATGATCTGAAAGGTCTGTTCAAAGGAGCGGCCACCATGGCCAGTGCGCGTCCCGGACCGTTCCAGGACTTCTACCAAGCTGCGCTGGCGAAAGGCATCAAGCCGACCATGGCCCGTTTGACGCTGGCGCGCAAGATGGCAGCGATTACGCTGACTCTGTGGAAGAAGGGAGAAAACTTCGACACCGAAAAACTAAAATCGCAAGCCGCTTGAGCGTCTCGGGTGAAGAGCCCTTCCATCTCCGGTGATCTTTTCTGGTGGTGGCCAGTCGGTTCTGGAGACGCTCGGGTTCGAGGGTGAGTATGACTAACGCCTGTAGACGACACGGTGCCTGTGGCACCCAGTCTCTGTGTAACCCCTATGCCCCCTCGGATAACCCGAAAAAGCACTAGGCCACGAGCCTCAGATAGACCCATGGTTGACACCGTACAACCGCACGGCTTGCTCAGTTTCAAAACCGATCGGCGTCGTCGCTACTAAAGAAGATGCAGCTGCTGAGATGGAATAACCGAATAACCCAGGGGCACGACACCAGACGAGCGTCTTCTATGGTGGGAGGGGCTGGATGTGGCGGAAAAGTATCTGCGCCTCCGGCGGAGGGAGAGAAATGTTCTTGACATCCCCTTATATAGATCAGGCGATAGCGCTCATCGACCGGGCTTTTGTGTGCGTCAGTGTTTCCTGCGCCGTAGTCGTCGGTTAATGTCATCTGCAGAGAAGGATTCAGGAACAAAATCGCCAAGCCACTCACAGGCCTCATCGTGACTCGGGTGAGTGGCGTCCTGGCGTGCTTGGAGAAGTTCTGCCAATCCTTGCGGTCCCCCACAGTCTTCGGGTGGACAACATCGTTGACCCGCCACGCACATCTGCTGAAACGATTCGTCTCCCAGCAAAACTTCTTCGAGAACAAGCTCGTGCTGCCAGCCGTCCCCGAAATCGTACTCGTACAATAACCTCGACCCCACCGTCCAGATCAACTCCCCGAGCTCGGTCCGGTTCTCATTTGCCACCTTGGTGCCGGCTACATACCTGGAATCAGCACGCTTTTGCCTTGGCAAAAGAAATTGATGAAGGTGTGAATTCGTCCACCCCATCACCGTCTGCAAGGTCCGGTGCAGATTGCGAAGCGTAATTTCACGAGGAACTAAAATGCGCCTCCAGACCGGCGGGCTTGTGCCGAGGAGGGTCACTTTGATGGCATACACTTCCACGCGGGTTTCGGGCTGTCTCAAGCGGCCGTGTCCTCTGCCAAGAATTTGGCGAAAGAACGGATCGACTTCAGCTTGTCCTCCCGCAATCCGCCCAGATCTTCCTCGCGGAGTCGTTTTTCGTGCAAAAGTTTCCCGAACACATGCGTCAGTTGCGAGTACCGGTAGTCGTACTTGCGATCAATCTCTTTACGGCGTTGAGTCAGGTAATGTTCCAAGTCCCACAGATCCGACGACTGCTGGATCTGGCTGGCCATCTTCTGTGTTTCCTGAATCACCTCGTGGAGTTCTCGCCCCAGGGCAGCGTCGAAGGCTTTGCGGGCGATGATCTTTTCTGACCTCGACCAAATCGGTTCGTTCTGGTAGGGATATGTGTTTTGGGTCGCAGATGGGCTGCTCATTTTCCGATCCTCCGTGGCCGCATTCTACCCCTTGCCGTGATTCCTTTTCTACAGCTTCGCTGGCCCCGTCCGCCGGGACAGATTCCACATGTTTCGCCTGCTGCTGCGCGTCCATCCTGAGATCGAAAAGATCGTTCACTGGATGGCCGAGATTCTGCTTGCAGCCGAGATAGCGTTCCGTGGTCTGGACCGATGCATGACCGAGTAAGAATTGAATCTGCTCTAGTTCACCGCCGCGATCGTGGCACAGCTTCGCGCAGGTCCGCCGCAGGTCGTGCGGTGCAATGTGCTCCAAGCCTGCTCTCTGGCAGCAGGTTCTGACCACGTACCAGACAACGTTCTGCGAGAGGCCGCGGCCCCACACCTTTCCCCGGCTGGCGACCGCTCGAAAGATTTTGCCCTCACCAACCCCAGCGGCTCGTGTCCATTGATCGAGAGCGGCTTTCACCCAGTTCGGAATGGGCACTGTACGAATGTGGCCACCTTTGCCAATCAGATCAACCACGGCCCAGTGTCCTTGGCGCATCTGGATGTCGTCCAACTCCAAACCGACCAGTTCCGACCTGCGAAAGCCACACCCGAACAGCATGGCCAACATCGCATAATCGCGCTTGGCGCGCATAGTGTCTCCCCCCGCATGCTTGAGCACTTCGGAACTCTGCTCCGCGCTCAACCAATTGCCGGACCGGAATCCGAGCTGCTTGACTCCCTTGGCGCGGCTAATCCCCGCGGCTAGTTCAGGACTCAGCAAGCCAGCATCGGCGGCTTCGTGGGCCAAGCGACGCACGGCTGCCAGCTGCTGGTTGATGGTGTTAGCGGCCAGATGCCGCGATTCCAGGTACATGCGATAGCGCACGACGACAATGCGGTTGAAGGCCAGCCGAGGCTCGGAGCAGTACCAGGCGATGAATTGGTCGATGGCGTACTCGTAGACTCGGCGCGAAGCTGGCGAGCCGAGGCTATTGAGAACTGCCGATTTACAATGATCCAAGTCTGGCAGGCGGAGCACTCGGCGACGGTAATTCGGCTTGATTCTTTGTTTGCCCATGGCGACGGCCTCCCATGCCGCAGGATTGGAACTACGGCACAGACTGTCTGGGCGATGCAAGTAGTGCCACTGGGTAAGGGTTAGAGGGTTCTGAGCGCTATCGCCTGATTGCGACAGTTGAGAACAAAAAGCAGTTGGCGGTGTTCACTTTGAAGCTGGTGTAGTCGGCATCCGGGGCGTCCAGAGCAGCATCAGAAGTAAACCAAGCGCATAAAACAACGAGGCCTGCCAAAGGGCACCACCAATAACCATGCGCACCAGCACCCCACATAAAACGATGGATTCGGCAAATGGCATTCCGATGAATTGACCCGCTTGCCACTGTCTAAGAGTCTTCGGATTAGAGGCGTCCTTCGCTAACGCCTCCTCGGCGCGACGTATCAGTCGACGGCGAATGCGAAATCCTCCCGACACTGCCCAGAGAGCAAGGCCCGTTATCACCCAATGCCACAAAGTCCAATCGCTTCTGCCGCGACCACGGGTGCTCTCGGCAATCCATACAAAGAGCGGTATCGTCAATATATACACTGACTGAATCAGCCGTAGTTTTCCCAACTTTGATTTCATTTCATTCACGTTCAAGGCTCACGGCGGATTTTACATCTTGGGTAACGACAGGGCTACCGATGATACACGCCCTTGGGGAGCAGCCAAATTCTCAATGAGCGCAATCGCCTGATAGCGTCATTTGGGCGGAAAGATAGTCTGCTTGGAGTCGCTGGAAACGACCACTGTCACACGATTTGATTGGCTTTCGCTGCGTTTGCTTTCAAGAACCAGCCGCACAGCATAGGTGTCGGGTTCAACCACCCCAAAGAATTCCCTTGAAGGCCAGATCGAACTGATAGTCCGATCCCATAGAAGGTTCTCGGCATCTATGCGGAAGTGAATGGAAGCGCCACGCTTTTTGAAAGTCAGGTGTAGCGCGTTCTTTGTTATTCCGCCTTTTGGACTCGTGTGTACGGAAAGCGGGCGGTCTTTCAATACATCGACTGGCGCCCAATATTTGTCCCCGCCCTGAAACCACCCCGTGGGTGCTAAGTACAGCGTCGGAGTGACGATAGCATCTAGTGGACCCTGCGAAACATTCTCAATTGTCCCGGTGATTGCGGCGGGTGCATTTCGCTTCCACTCTCGGTTTTCGATTTCAATGGTGCAGAGGATTTTCTGATCCTTGCGGTCTTCCTGCGCCATCGCAGTGCTCAGTGCAAGAATGAGGAATATGAACCACCGATAGGCAGCCATGACGCAATACTACGGCTCGCAACCGCCGATTCCAACGTTACTTCGGTTGGCGAATTGCTAACTGTCGAAATATCGCGATTTCACTCAAAATGCCCCCGGCATGGTGTTGAGCGTTAACGCCGTTCGACTTTGTCAGGCGTTGGGAGAAACGAGCGAGTGTCACCGATGCCTAGAAAGGGTGAAGAAGAGATATGAGTACATCGCAACGATTGAAAGGCCGAGCGCCGAAACCGTGAGCGTCGGAATCCAGAAAAACAACACTCTTAACACGGTACTGCCACGACTAGCCGCGAAGAAAATTCCGAACAGTAAGAGAGCAACAATCCAGAATCGGAGCGAGAGCAAACTCTCCACGAACAGAGCCACAACAGCAGCCATTCCAGTCGCCTTTGATCCTTTGAGAAACGGCCAGAAGAACACAAACTCCGCAGTTAGTAGCGCCGCCAATCCACTGAGGATGTTCTTGATGTATTCCATGAGTCTTTCCGACCGACTGAATATATGCCTGAGTACGTCATGGCGTCCAGCGACTGATGTAACATCGCCATATCGCTCATTGACCCCTGAGACGGGGGTTTTGAGCGTAAACGCCTGTGGGTGTTGAAAAAGTCCCTCAACTGAACGGCTTTTCATCTGCGAGCATGCCGTCGCCGGTTTCCTTGTCTCCGTTCGACTAAGTGGTAGCCGGCAGAACCGATGTTGTCGGCCGACTGAGGAAGCGCACCAGTCGCTTGATGTTCTGAGCTACCGCTGCCAGGAAGAACTGCTCGCGCACGAACCTGAGTCTCCGCAGACGCAAGCGCCGCAACCCGATCTGATTCTTCAGTTCTGCAAATAAGGCCTCTACTTTCTTTCTCTGCCGTTGTGCTTTGGCGAACTCTGGCGTGTTGACCAACTCCCGCGCACGTTGTCGGGCTGGTTCGTTCTGGTGGATGATCAGGCTCCGGAAGGCAGCGCTGGTGCATTGGGGTCGGAGCGAGCACGGGCCACACTTTTTGCGTGTCCCGATGTAGTTGAAGGCTCGATTGCGATAAACTCGGCCACCGTAGTTGAGGAACTGGCCGGCGGGGCATATATAGCGATTGTTTTCCGGTTCGTACGTGAAATGATCGGGGCCAAAGAATGGGCTCCTCTTGCGGTGGATACTGTCGCGGGTCCGCATGTAGGGAGTGATGCTCCGATCGGCTAGCCATTGCAAGAACTCGCCGTTCCCATAGGTCGTATCGGCCGCCACCGATTCCGGCTCTCGTCCTTGCCACTGAGTGAAACGGGTGAGCATGTCTTGCGCGGCCACGGTTTCCTGACTCATGCGCGTCGCCGTAGCTTGCACTCCCACGATCACACAACTGTGATTGTCCACCAGATAGTTGTCGTAGTATCCCAGCCGCGCCGGTGTGCCGCCCTTGGTGGCGTAGGTAGAATCGGGATCGGTGGTCGAAACCTGGTCCTGTTCATGCACCGGCTCCTCCACCGGATTCTGCTCTTCCACTTCCCGCAGATACTGCCGCACGGTGTGATGAACCTGTGCCGCTTCCGCTAACTGCTCCCGTGGAATCCGGCTCTCTTTAGCCGCATTCGCCTCCACGAAGCTGCCATCGACCGACAGGTGCTTGCCTGCACCAAGCCCACTTCCACACACTGCTTCACGATCTGCTCAAACAGTTCCTCGAACAACTTCGATTCCTGAAACCGTCCATGCCGGTTTTTCGAGAACGTGGAGTGATGCGGAATCTCCTGATCGAAGCCCAGACCGGTGAACCAGCGCCATGCCAGGTGCATGCGCAGTTCCTCCACCAGCTTCCGTTCGCTGGTGATGCCGTACAAGTAGCCGATCAGCAGGATGCGCAGCAGAAGCTCGGGATCAATCGACGGCCGGCCGGTATCGCTGTAACTTGCTCTCAGCTTCTCCCGCACGAAGGCAAAGCTGATGTGCTTTTCAATCAGCCGCAGCAGATGAGTCTCAGGAACCTGGTCTTCCAGGCGGAAGTAATAGAACAGCGCTTCGGAACGGTCGTGTTGCCCCATCATGATCAGCAGGCCTCCAACGATGAGAATCAACCAGAGCATGGGCAGGATCACTTTCTTCTAACATGCTTCTGCCCAATTTCATCCTGCTAATCGACGTGACTTTTTCAACACCCACGCCTGTTAGCGTCAGTTGACAATTGCGGTGGAGACAGGTTCAGGCAAGTGTTGGGTAACCGGCACGGGTGATTATTGCACCTTGGCGTACTCCGCTTTGGCCTGCTTCAGGATAGCGAGATTGGGTCGGCATCTGCGCAAGGACGACTAAGAAAAAGGCCCCGCATCTCTGCGGGGCCGGGTTTTGTTAGCGTGCTGATTTCAGTCGCCAGTACCCAGCAGAAATGAGAACTGCGGGCTGTTGCTGGCACTGTCGTACACGAACAAAGCTGCCTCGAATGACTCGGCTGCTTCCGGCGTGAACGTCACGCTGATCGTGCATGTCGCGCTGGCCGCCAGACTCGTCGTGCAGGTTGTGGCCGAGACGGCGAAGGGCGCGCTCACCGAGATCGCAATGCTGGTCAGTGCTACGTTCTGCTTGTTGGTCAAGGTGAACGTCTTGGCCGCACTGGTTGTGCCCACCTTCTGTTTGGCATAAGTGAAGCTGGCCGGAGCTAGCGTCGCCGGTACGACACCCGTGCCTGTGAGCGTCACTGTCTGCGGGCTGTTGCTAGCGCTATCACTTACGCTCAACTGCCCCGTTCTTTTCCCGGCTGCGGTCGGCGTGAACGTAACGCTGATCGTGCATTTGCCCTTGGCTGCCAAACTCGTGGTGCAGGTCGTCGCGGAAACCGCGAAATCTCCGGTGGTGGAGATTGCGATTCCGGTCAGAACCACGGTCTGGTTGTTGGTCAAGGTGAACGTCTTGGCCGCACTGGTTGTGCCCTCCGCCTGTGCGGCGTAAGTAGCGCTTGTCGGTGTCAGCGTAGCCGGCACGATACCCGTGCCCGTCAGGGAAACGGTTTGCGGGCTGTTGCTGGCGCTGTCGCTCACATTCAGTGTCGCCGTGCGAATGCCGGTCGCCGGCGGAGTGAATGTGACCGAGATCGTGCACTTCGCTTTTGCCGCCACACTGCCGCCGCAGGTGTTGGTCTGGACAAAGTCGCCTGGATCCGTTCCCGTGAAGCTGATGCCGCTGATGCTCAGTGCGGTGGGCAGGTTGTTGGTCAGGGTTACGATCTTGGGGGCACTGGTGGTTCCCACTGCTTGCGGGGCAAAGGTCAGCGAGATAGGGGACCATGTTGTCTGGGCCTCGACTGTACCCAACAGAGACACGGTCTGCGGACTGTTGGCAGCGTCGTCGTAAACAGAAAGGACGTCTTCATCTGTGGGACCCGGCTCATTCGGCGCGAAAACGACACTAATCCAGCAGTATTTCCCTGGGGCCAACGAAGTCCCACAAGTGTTCGCCGAGAGCTTGAACACACCTGTGTCCCCTGAATTGATGTTGATTATGTTTAAGGGAATACTGCCAGGATTGGTCAACTTCACCGACTTGGGCGCACTCGTCGTGCCAATGGCCACATTGCCAAAGTTCAGCGAAGTGGGCGAGAGCGTGGCGACGGTCGCCGAGTTTACCTGTTGTATCAGCACCCCCGAGGTGCTGCCCAGGAAGTTGGCATCGCCGCTGGTGTAGGTTGCCACCACGCTATTGGAGCCGGACGAAGTGAACGTGTAACTGCAAACGGGCACGGTCCCGTTGGCAATTGTCTCGGTGCACAGGGTGGTCACCGGAGTTGTGGATGTATTGGAGAAGACCACCGTCCCGGTGGGCTTGGCGGTCCCGGCGGTGTAGGCAGGCGTGACGGTGGCCGTGAGGATCACCTGCTGGTTGACGGCCGAGGGGTTAGGTGACGATACAACACTCGTCATGGTGCTGGCAGCAGCCACCACTTGCGTGAAGGTTCCAGGAGTCCCGGCTGAAAAGTTCGAGTCGCCGCTATAGGTCGCGGTGATCATTGTTCCAGCGGTTACGCTGCTGAAGGCATAACTGCAAGTCGCAATTCCCGTCGTGCTTGAGATCCCTGTCGCACCGCAAAGAGTTGTGGCGCCCTGCGTAAACGTCACGGTTCCCGTGGGCAGCACTGTACCCGACGACGGCGTCACGGTGGCTGTGAAGGTCACCGTCTGGTTCACGGATGAGGGAGACAGCGAGGACTTTAACGCGGTCTGAGCCGCGGTCTTGCTAACGGTCTCAGTAAAGGTGGCCGGATTAGCAACGGTGAAATTCGGGTCGCCGCTGTAGGTTGCAGTGATGACGTCAGCCGGGACGACCAGCGATGAAGTCGTGCAGGTCGCAGCCCCGGCGGCGCTCACGTTCACTGCAGGGCAATTGCTGCTCGGGCTACCGTTAATCGTGAAGGTTACCGTTCCCGAGGGTACGACCGGCGTGAGCGCAACCCCGGAGAGTTGGGCCGTAAAGGTGACCGACGTGCCGACAGCCACAGCGGCGGGCGAACCCGTCAGGCCGAGCGTGGCAGCAAGCGCGTTGACGGTCTGGGTCATCGCGGCCGGAGCGGCCACCGTGAAGTTGGCGTCGCCCGAGTAGGTCGCCTTAATCGCATCCGAAGGGGCACCCAGCGAGGAAGTTGGGCAGGTCGCCGCCCCGCTGGCATTCACCGCTACAGCACCGCAACCGGTGATCGTGGTCCGGTTCGCCGTGAACGCCACTTTGCCCGAAGGAACCACCGGGGTCAAGGCAACGCCGCTGAGTTGAGCTGTGAAGGTCACCGAAGCGTTGACGCTGGATGCACCTGGGCTCGTCAAGCCGAACGTGGCGAAAATCGGGCTGACGGTCTGGGTCACGACGGGTGAGGTCTCGCCGACTCCGGTGTCATAGATCGTATCCCCACTGTAGACGGCGGTGAGGGAATCGCTGCCCGCCGTGAGCATCTGCGTAGTGCACGTCGCGGTTGAGATAAGACTTGGCGAGACGCCCTGGGTGATACTGACGCCGGTACAGTCGGAGAGGGCTGTGGCACCGCTGTCGAATGTGACGGTACCTGACGGCGCGGGATTAGGGGAGACGCCGGTCAAGGTCGCAATCAACAGGACCGATTCGTTTACGGAGGAGGGAGTCGGCGACGCCGCAACCGCAAAGCTGGCAAGAGGGGGGTCTGTTCCCAGATTCGGCAGCAAGGTAAATTCTGTTCCCGGCGAGGAGGAGCCGCCGTTGCCATTGGTCGTGGCCAGGCTGGCGTGTCTGGTGTTGATCCTTCCAACCGCAGTCAGCGATGTGGGGCCACTGCCCACCGCCAATGTGGTGGCAGGCTGCAACGTGCCATCCCCTTTTCCGAACAGGACACTCACGGTGGAGTCGTTCACATTGGCGACAACCACATCTGCGTTGCCGTCTCCGTTAAAGTCGGCCACCACAAGCGACCCCGGATTGTTGCCTACCGGATAGGGAACCGCCGCCCGGAATGTGCCATCTCCGTTGCCGTGCAGAACCGCCACCGTATTGTCGGTGGACCGCGAGATCACCAGATCCAGACGAGACCCGGTCAGATTCCCCAGAGCAATCGAAGAGGGACTGTTCCCCAGGGCGATATCTGTTCCCGGCGTAAACTTGCCGGTTCCATCCCCAATCAACACAGTCGCCGTGCCGGCCGACTGGCAGGAGGCGTCTTTGCCGCAGCGATTGGCCACGACGAGGTCGAGATTCTTGTCTCCGTTGATGGCTCCCACGGCCACCGAGACTGGAGAATAGCCCACCGGGTAGCTCAACACGCTTTGGAAACTGCCGTCTCCCGCGCCCATCAGGATCTCAACACTGCCCGCCTGGGAGCACTTTGCGGACCCGCAGTCCTCCAGAACTGCGAGGTCGGGCTTCCCATCCTTGTTCAAGTCGCCCACCGCAATCGCAACCGGAGCACCGGCTAATGAAAACGTCATCGGCATCCGGAAGGTTCCATCCCCCAGGCCGAGCATGACTGAGGCGCTCTTGTCGAGCCGGTTGAGCGCAACGATATCCAGGTTCCTGTCGCCCTTCAAGTCGGCCAGCGCCACGGATACCGGGCCCGCGCCGACCGTGTATGTGGAGGAAAGCTTATAAGCTCCCTTATCGTCCGCAAGGAACACCGCGACGCTTCCGGCCGCGCTGCAGGTAAGGTCGGAGCCGCAGTAGTTGGCAACCACCAGCGCGGGGATCTTGCTCCCGTTCAGGTTGCCGGAAGCGATGGAAACCGGCTGCACTCCTGCTGAATAAGAGCGGGCAGCCTTGAATGTGCCGTCCCCATTGCCGAGAGGGACGCTCACCGTTTGCGACGAATGGTTGATGATGGCCAGATCGACGTGACCATTTCCGTAGAAGTCGCCTGCCACGGCGGCAAGAGGCGCATTGCCGGCAACAAAGTCAATCGAACTCTTGAACGTACCGTCGCCGTTTCCAACCAGAATGCTGAAGGTGTTGCTGCTTTTGTTGATGACGACCAGAGCGGGGACGCCATCCCCATTGACATCCGCCACCAATGTCGAAATAGGCTCGTTCCCAACCGGATAGGACGCAGGGGAGGCAAAGGTTCCATCACCCCTCCCAATGAGGACTGACACAAGCTTCTGGCCGAGTTGCGTAACGACCAGATCGATCTTGCCATCGTTATTCAAGTCTCCGGAATTGATAGAAGAGAGCGAGCCGGAAGCGACCGAGATGTCTGGAAGGGAGCGAAACAGACCTGCGCCTTTGCCGAGCACGATGCTTACCGTTCCATCTGCGTTTGCCAGGGCAAGGTCGGCGTGGCCGTCGTTGTTGAAGTCTGCCACTGCAAGTGCCGTTGGCGTCTTGCTTAATGAGCGCAAAACAGGCTTCTGGAGGTTTCCATCGCCGTCGTTGAGCAAAATGGCTAGCAGACTCCCGGACTCTCCAGCCACCGCCACATCCACTTTCCCATTTCCATTGAAGTCGCCCGTGGCGATGAAGGATGGATTAAAACCGACGGCGTAACTTTGCCGCGGTCGCAGCGTCCCATCGCCGCTGCCGAGCAACACACTTATCGTGCCCTCGGATCCATTGCTGACCAGAACGTCAGGCCGTCCGTCGCCATCAATATCAACCACTACAACGGAACTCGGATGGGGCCCGGCGTCATACTTCACCCCGGGGGCAAAGTTACCCTGTCCGTCTCCAAGAAATACAGTAATCCCCCCGGAATTATAGTCTGCGGTGACCAGGTCCAACTTGCCACTCTGCCTCAAATCCCCTGTCGCCACGCTCGATGGAGCATAACCGAGAGGTATCGAAGGAGGAACGAGAAAAGTAGAAGGCCCAGTAGACCTCAGAGATGAATCGGCCATTATCGATTCGGCTGATTGCGCCGCACGCAGCAAAGCCGGACTAATCAAGACAAACAGAATTGTGAGGATCAGAGCAAAATAAGCGCGCTTCATCGTGGCCTCCTTATGATGGCCGGAACTCACCGTACAGCAGACGGCCGATGATTGGTCGCCAGTGACAAACGCCTATGGTAGAAAAGCAGACCGATTAAGTAAGCGCTTTATGGGGGGAGCCTATTGTCTGGGCTTGTGACTAAAATCAAGCGAGCCTAATTAACGATCATGCGGTTCGGCTTGACGCCCGCATTTTATTTCACGCCTGATCCTTGGCGCGGTGACCGAAATCACAGCTCTGGGTGATAATTGCGCTCAGCGGATAGGCACCTGACGGCTTGCAAGAGGCCAGAACGCACATTCTTGGGCATGGTTGACGTAACATCCCGATTACACTAATTGACCTGATCAGGCTAATTCTCTCTGCCCGAAGAGTTACGTTCAGGGACAGGTCACAAAAGCTCAAATGGCAAGAGCCGAGCAGACTGTCCCCTGTTTTGTCTAATCAGCCCGGTCATCTTTGCGAATGTGTTCGGTTCCCCAGGTGCGCGCGAACCGGCCACTTCATAGCTTATGGCTCATACAACTGCGCCGGTATGGGTTGTGTCAGCATCACCGCGGATGTTCCCTGCCCGAGAAGGAGGACTTTGCCGTTGTTGAGAAGAATGTCGACGCCACTTTGGTTATTGGGGTTGGGCGAACTGTTGGTGATAAAGGCTCCCGACGCGGGATCGTAGATCTCCGAGTTTGTGGAGTCGCCGAGATCGATGAGTACCTGCCCGCTGTTCAACAACGTGGCGGAAGGAAAACCGGGCGTGTAGAGTGAACCCGTTGCAGAAAAGTTTCCCGAGGGAGGATCGTAGAGTTCGGCGGACGTCGGAGCGGTCGGACCGCCCGTTCCCCCCGCGATCAGCACCTGCCCGTTTTGCAGGAGTGTCGCACTATTATCCATCCGCGCCGTGATCAGCGAACCTGTCAGGGAAAAGGTCCCCGCGCTCGGGTCATAAAGCTCGGCGAATGCGAAAACTTGATCCGTGGAGTTGTAACCGCCCGCGAAAAGCACGTGCCCGTTGCCTAGCAACACACCACCCCCTTCGCCAGCGTGATTGAGTGATCCTGTAGCGGAGAAGGTCCCGGCAACCGGATCGTAGAGTTCCGCGGATGCAATATTCGTCCAGGTATATCCATCACTAGTATGAGAGCCACTTGCAATAAGAACCTTCCCGCTTGCGAGCAAGGTCGCACTATGACCGGTACGGCTGACGCTGAGCGAGCCAGTGGGAGTGAAAGTTCCGGTGGAGGGGTCGTAGAGTTCCGCGCTCGCAATCGTCGGGAGCCCAGGGTAAACAGAGTTTCCGCCCGCGATGAGTACCTGGCCATTCTGCAATAGAGTTGCGCTGTGGCCGACGCGCGCCGTGTTGAGCGAACCGGTCTCAGTAAAAGTTCCGGTGGAGGGGTCGTAGAGTTCCGCCGATTGCAGAACGTTGTTTCCGCTCCGCCCACCTACCACAAGAACCTGGCCGTTGGGCAAAAGGCTGGCCGTAGGGCTGCTGCGCGCGATCGTAGTTGTTCCAGTACTAACGAACGTGCCCGCGGTTCCCTTGACGGTGAGTGTGGCTGTGTTGCTGGTTACGCTTCGGTTGTAATTGTCGGTGATGACCACGGAAAACTGCTCACCGCTGTTCGTTGAAGTGAGAGGCGGCGTTGTGTACTGAGTGCTATTGCTCCCAATGGCCGCGCCGTTTTGATACCACTGATAATTCAGAGTTAGAAAGTTGATAGCCATCCCACTCACCTGGACGGAGAGGGTTGCTGAGGCGCCGCTCGCCACGTACTGGCTGAGGGGCTGCACGGCGATATAAGGAGCCTGCGGGATAACGGTGATGCTGAGTGCCGCGGTTGTGCTGCCTCCGGTGTTGGCGGCTGTGACCGTATAGCTGGCTTGGGGAGACACTCCGTTCGAGGGCATGCCGCTGATTATTCCGGTCGCCGAATTCAGGGACAATCCTGCCGGCAGAGACGGGGACACTGCAAAGCTCGTCGGTGTGCCGCCCGCGCCGCTCCAACTGGGGGCATTGGGCGCTATGGCAGCCAGGTCGGCATACGTCGCCGGGTTCGTGCCGTAGGTCAAGCCCGATGGGGCGATGTCATTCACTGTGATGCTCAGCGAAACGCTGGAATTGCCGCCGGCATTGCTCGCCGTGACGGTGTAGACCGCTTCCGCAGTTACGGCGGCCGGCGTGCCGCTGATGACGCCAGTCGTGGTGTTCAGAATGAGTCCGGTAGGAAGCGCCGGGGACACCGCATAGCCGGTCGGTGTGCCGCCCGTATTGGCGGGGGTATCGTCGGGTATTTGTGTGCCCCTGGTATAAGTGGCATTAAGCGTGGAGTAGCTGAGCACTGGAGGTTGTGTCCGTGATCCCGAATTCGATCCACAGTGCGCGAGACATAATGAAGTAACCAGCACTGCCAACGTAGCCATGATCCGTGTCAATGAGTTTCGCCAAGCCAGCCGAGATTGCATGCGGGTTCGCCTTTGTAACCAGGGTTTAACAACAGACAACTGGCTCTTATACCAAAACGTGAACGGCATGTCTGTGATGTGCGCCGGAACTTGGACGAAATGTGGGGACAATCCTGGGTTCGGTATGACAATCCTGGAACGTTTGGATGGTGATCTCGGCTTCCTTGCAGGCTTGGGGGGTGTTCTTTCCGTTCGCGATGCTGACTTCAATCTGCCGCAGCATCGTCACAATTTGCTCGGGCTTGTACCTCTTCATCGGCATGACCGCTTCTCCTCCAAATGGATTCTCTCTCATTCCACTTGGTACAAAAACGGCCGGTCACGTCACAGTGACAGGGCGGTTCTGCACACTCAGTTCAAACGCTTCATCGCACAACACGTATCCTTTTGATTTGTCTGATGAATTTCTTTACGGTCCAATTGAACAACTGATTCTGAATCTTGTTGATCTCAGCGCCGTTTTCCAGTTTATAGCTCAAATGGATAGAGGTAATTCCATTTGCTGTGGCGATAGGTGCTGTGGCGCCTGATACCTGCGGAGGAATGAACGGACGAACTCGTTTGCCAACCTCGAATCGTCATCGGTTCTCATAATTACACACGTTTCGAAACACAATGATGTGTCAGAAATCGGCTTTACCACGACACCGTTGGCGCCAAAGCCAGCGGCTGGAGGTTGGGCGAGGATGGCCACGCCGACATGCTCAGTTACCAAGTGAATCGCCTGTTGAGCCGTAATGATATCGTGAGAGCACTTCGGAGCTATTCCCTCACGCAGTGCTGCGTCCTGGATTGCGTCATGAACGACGGGATGAACTCGTCGCGCGAACAGAATCCACTCATCTCTCGCCAGATCTTGGAGCGCTATGCTCTTCTTCTCGGCAGCGGCGTGAGTCAGCGGGAGAACCACACATAGAGGAGTCTGGGCGAATGCCACGACGGTGAGCTGAGGGTTTTCCGGTGGCGCCGTTACCAATGCCAGATTCAGATCGCATGCCATTACGCTTCGGATCAACTCGCTCGAGAATTCACTAATGAGTTGAATGCGGAGCTTTGGATACAGGGGCAGACGGATCGAAAGAACGCCAGAAACCCAGGCTTGGTCGACGTCGGGAGAGTGCCCAACAGTCAAAATGGTCTCGCTCCCCTCTCGAGCAGCGCGCCCGAGCTGAATGGCCCGGTCTATGTGCAAGAGGGCCGAACGGGCCTCCTCTAAGAAGATGTGGCCCACTTCACTAAGTTCTATATTCCTTCTATTCTTGCGCGTGAACAAATGAAATCCATGGTGTTTTTCGATCTCAATGATCCGTTTGCTGAGTGCAGATTGAGTGATGTGCAACCTTTCGGCAGCCCGAGTGAAATTCATCTCCTCAGCCAGGACAAGGACTGCCTGTAGGTGACGTACTTCGACGTCGGGAAACACTGTTCAACCCCCTTCACGTGCGGCGGAGATCGGCAACCGCCTACATCTACTAAAGGAACCTCTACAGGGGAGAAAGCAGCAAAACAATTTCAGGATACCGACGGAAAGAGAGTTGCGCCCTAAGCGAATATTCTGATGCTTTTCCCCTCAGCCTGTTCCTGAGCTAACGTCGGGTAAATCTCGATGAAAAACGGTCCAGTTGACGTTCTGCAAAAAGAACCTACGGGTAGGTCCACTTCAAGCATCGCTTTGAAGGCCAACGACTTCTTCCAACGGATGCACGCCTCCCGTTGTCCGTTTTCGATCGGCTGACACTCGAAGACTTCGATGTCCGAAAGCTCCGCGATCCGCGCTGGCACTTCTCCTAACTCGACAAGATTGGCGGCGCGTTGATGTCGGCACTCACATTATGCCGCGCAAGTCGTAGTGACTTGCGCGGCAGCTTCCGTGGCTTTGCGGTTGATAAATTCGGCGGCGCGTTGTGCGTGAGCGGCCACAGTGAACACTGCTCGATTGTCAGCAGCCAGGACTTTCAGCCAGGTTGCGATATAGGACGCGTGATCTTCGCGGGGCTCCAGCGCGAGTTCGAGGTCGGCGCACAGGAAAGCTGCCCCGAGTTCGGCAACCAGTTCCTCGACCGCGTAACCTTCGCTCCCGAATCGATGTCCGCCGAAGTCACGGTTGAGCCGGGTCCTGCTTCCTGTCCAATGAGTACATTCATGGGCAAAGGTCGCGTAGTAACTGTCCGCATCTTGGAAACTCTCGAATGGCGGCATCTGGATCGCATCGGCGGCGATGCTGTAAAACGCACGATTTCCGCCGTGTCGGATGGTTGCTCCCAGGGCTGCGAAGTAACTTTCCGCGTGATCTATGCGTGCCACAGGGTCGAGTGTAGGTGCGGCTTTCGCGTAATAAGCTTCCGGCAAGCCTTCGATCTGCTCGACGTTGAAAACGGTGTATCCCTTGAGAAATGGGATTTCCCGGTTGATTTCGTCGCCCGTCTTTTCGTCGGTTTCTTTTCGCTTGATGCTGTCTGCGTAGACGACAAGCGCGCCTTTCTCGCCCTTGCGGATGTGGGCGTCAAGTTCCGATGCCTGTTTGAAGGTCATCCAGATGGGCGCCGCGAAGTCCTGCGTCATGGCGCTCGCCCACAGCGAGAGAACGTTGATTCCACTGTAAGGCTTCCCGTTGTGCCGGAGTGGGCGCGTAATCCGTCCGGCTGCATGCTCGGAGTTCCACGGTCGAACCCACGGCCTGACGCCTTTTTCCAAGTCGCTGACGATCTGGTTGGTAATCCGGGTGTAGATGTCCTGCTTTTCGGTTCGCTGCATTGTGTTTCTCCTTTACGAGCGTTTAAAAAACTTCATTCCCTCGTAATGGAGAGGTGGCGTGCAGAGCAGCCCGAGCAGTCACAGGGCAGCCGGTTTGTGGCTGGCGACAGCTTTACCCTTGACGGCGGAAAGGGCCGTCTCTGCTATGGGTTTCGAACGAGGGAATGAGGGGTTTAAAACGCGGAGAGAACAAGGAGCCTCATAAAAGGAAGATGACGGCATTCCAGAAAGCAGAGGTGCTGCCAGGTCAACGATTCGATCGAGACAAGCTGCTCGCGGTGGTTGACGAGGTCACAAGGCATTTCCGCACGCCGAACAGTTTCGAGAGATCGAAGATGCAGGCAGGCTGTCGATACTTGGCCGATGCCTCGATCGCTGCAGCGGATCAACCATGCAATCGCGCTGGAACGATTTCGAGAAGAGGTTTTGGCGAAGTGGAAGTCAGGCGTCGATCGTCGCGGCAGGACGTATTGGACTTGGTGTGCACTTTCGGCTCGGATGATCGTTCCGAGTCGGGACATGTTGTCCTACCTGCGAGTTAATCAGTGGATCGCGCATTTGCCCGAAAATTACCCCTAGCACAACCGCACACGTCGCTGTTGCAAGCGACTGATTCGATCACATGACGTCGACTCACAGCCGTCAGCTGGCAGTTTCGAATGGACTGCGGATTCTGCTCGTTTCGGGAACAGGATCGCAGCCCGAGACCCCGACCGGCGAAAGAGAAAGACGAACCCCGCACTAGTGAGCGCCGACTCTTCGCTTCACGGTGTCACGGAGTGCCTCGGCATCCGCGCGCCTGCGTCTGGCATCGTCCCCGGCAAGATTTCTTTCGAGATCGGTCAAGTCCCCGAGAAACCTGAAGCCATCGACGACACGCTGGATCATCTGGTCGAGGTCGGGCCTCTGGTCCCTGCGAAGCAGCGCAGTGAGATCGGCAACGTCGTAGTCGCCTGCGCCGGTGATCCGCGCGCGGAATCCGCCATAGTCTAGATTCGGACCATCGCTGTTCCACAATTTGAGGACCGTCAGAGAACGGATGATGTCGCGATTAAGAACGCGGACTGCGATTTCCGAAAGATCGTGAAGGTCTCTGACCTTGAAGCGCTGGGCGGCGGCCCTGATTTTCTCGGCGACGACTTCCTCGAAGGCGAGGCACGGAACGGCAACCGGAACGAATTCGAGGAGATTGAAATAATCCATGGCGATCTGCGGCATCGGACGAATGGGAAGAACGGGCCGTTCGCGCATGCTGACCTGCACTTTGATCTTCACGCCTTTCTCGTTCTCCGCGTGCGCGCAGACGGGATTGGCGGCGCATCCGTCATCGGTCAGATACCAGTCCTTCTCACGGTCGAACCGGAATGAGATGCCGTGATAGGGACGATCGAGAGCGTCCAGCATCATCAGCATCAGATCCTCGGCGTCAATATCCGAGTGAGATGTGAAGTCAAGATCGGTCGACAGCCGTCCGCGCGGACCGAAGACCATTTTCCGCAGCATGGTGCCGCCCTTGAATCCGACATGGTCCATGATGCCCTTCTCCGCAAAGAGCTGGAGCAGGTAGGTGAGGATCACGTCGATTTCGATATTGCCAATGTCTCTGGCGCCGGAGCGGCCAGCGACTTGGCGAAGCTGGTTCGCTGTCAGCATGGTTCCCCGCTCGCGCCCACGATCCGTGGCACCTCGGCCAGCAGATCGTTTCGCCGCGCGTATACAAACAGGCCCCATTCGGCGACGTAGCCGATATCGCCATCCTTGCGTTCTCGCCGGCCGAAGATTGAGCGTCTTGATTTAGGGATCGCGTTTCTGACCTGCGAACGCAATTCGTCCGGCAGCTTTCTTCCGACAAGATCGGCCAGAAAGCCGAGCCGCTGAAGCAATGCGGTCGATTTCATGGCCATGGCCGCCGTGACCAGCTTTTCATGATTGATCTCTCCCATGGCGGTGTAGGCGATGCGCGTGAGTTCGGCAGGCCCGCCCGCAAGATCGGGGCGGTCGATACAATCAATGACAGTCTTCTCCGGATCTGTGATCGCCGCGGTGCGGCCATAGATTGTGTATATCTTAAACCCTGAAAACTTGCGCGCGGCGATTTTGATGAATCGGACTTCCGTGCCCTCGATGGTCCGTGTCGGCATTTGCCGCTGCGTGGCCACGGTGACCGTCATGGGCTTTTGCGTGGTGAACCCATGAAAGGCAGCCGCTGACCACCACCCGACATAGGACGGCTCGGCGGCGGCGGCGGCGAGCGCGATCGGGTTGTTTTCTCCAAGGTTCTCAGGCCCGTGCTCGGGCGGGAGGAGCATGTATCGTCCGCCAACCAGCCGGGTTAGCCAGCCCTTCCTGATCAGGTTGCGAATGACCTTACGGGCCGTCGGTTCGGAGCCGAGAAGCTCGATGATTTCCGCAGCGTGCACGACTTCGCGGCCTTGCTCTCGAAGAGAGAGGATCACCTTGCTTTCTTTAGGTCCGAGTGTGCGTAGGTTTGTTTCCATGTGTTTTCTGCCCTGCAAGGGCTATAATACTATACTAATAAATCTATACGATCATTTGTTTTCCCGTCGATTAGATTTTTTTAAGTGATTAAAAGGCCCTCAAAGGTATAATATGATATATATATCAATCTAAGTCTGCGCCTGGGTTGCGGAAAGCGGTTTGGAGATGGTCAACATGGTTTAAATTCTCGGGCCAAGGTTCAAGTTGGCTTGACGTTCTTCTTGTGTCGCAGTGGCAGGCTTCATCACCGCACTTTGCCTGTTCTGTTCATTGCTTGTGGGCTTCGATCCGGCGCGGGGTACGGAGTCTGAAAGCACCTGATTCTTCGCAGTCTCCGGTTGTTCCTTCTGCTCTGTGCGCGGTTCGCGCACGATGAAGTCGTCCTCCAGGCGCTCGATAAATTTCGACTTCGACACAGGAACTTCCAGCAACGGAAACGAGAACCGCGTCACATAATTGCCGTGCTTGAGATAGGCGTTAAGATTTTCCAGCCCGCTGATTTCGGAGTCGAGAACCAGCGGCTCGGTCTGGCGGTCAAGCGAAAAGTTTCTGCCGTCTCGGGAGCCGTCGAAGTGCGTTTCCTTCATTCGTTCGATCTCCACCTTGCCGATGGCGCGACTCACCCACTCGGCGGCATTCGGTTCGGTCGTCTTGAGGAAAATCTTGGTGGCGGGCTGCGACAACATGACCTCGGCAAGGTGGCCGTAGATGACTTCCAACTGCGCTTTGCCCTGGAAACCGAGAATGATTGGGTTGCGCGATTTGCGGTTCTCGGTGATGGCGGTATGGAGCTGTGGCAACTTCTGCAGACTGGCTAGTTCGTCGAGCACAAACCACACGGGGTGTTGCTCGGGCGTCGGCGCACTGAGCAGGCGAAGGACAAGCATGTCGATCCAAAGGCTATGCAGCGGGCGAAGCGCCTCGCGTTCAGCGGGCTGTGAGGTAATGAAGATCCATCCCTGACGGTTCTTTGACCACTCGCGCGCCGTCCATTCTGTCTTTGCATCTTCTTTCTTTGGGAGTAGCCGGAAACTGTCGGCGACGAGGCTCAACGAGCCAAGTACGCCGGAGCGCTGGTGCGGCGCCGATGCGTCGATCAGCGAAGCCAGTTCGGTGTTTTTCACGCGGTGGTCGATCTCCTCCGGGTGCGACATCCACTGCACCAACTGCTGCGGCGATGGCAGTTCGAGAAGCAAATGGGCGAATATTTTCTGCGGGCTTTCGATGAAAAACTCGCCCTTCTTGTCATTGGTTGGCTGGAAGAGTGACGCGGCAACCGTTCGGGCCTCGGCGCGTCGGACCAGCTCCTCCGACGGCCCCCAGTATGGGCACCGGCGGTCGAGCGGATTGAGCACAATGTCGCCGCGATGCGCGTCATAGAACCGCTCGATAAATTCGCAGGCCGGGTCATAGAGAATCGCCGAATGGCCGCGCGACTGGATCTGCCGCAGCATTTGCATGATGATGGTGGTTTTGCCGCTGCCAGTGTCTCCGATGATCTCGAAGTGCTGGTCCTCGGCGCGCAACGGGACACGCAACATCTCGCGGCAGTGGTTCACCTTGAGGCCGATGCCCGTGCCTTGAATGGCCTTGTTAAATTGCTTCGGAGTGACAAAAACGGGCCCCTTCAGTCGTCGTCCGTACTTCATTTCCTTGCGGCGGCGAATGTCCTTGCGAATGGAGAACGGAAGCTGCGCCAGCAGCACAATTGCTCCGAACATGAGCGGCCACTGAAACAAGCCAACAATCGTGGCTCCGTCGTAGACCTGCTGCTTGAAGTAGCCCACAAGCGAGCTGTTTTGGTAGACGGTCGGCACGCTGCGGTAGAGATAAACCATGCCGCGCTGGCGGGCGGAATCGGACAAAACCAGCGGGATGGACTGGGCATTCGCTTGCGGCGTCGATCCCGCCGCAACATCCACATCGCGGGCGTACAAGGCGGGGCCTTTCTTGTCGGCCATGAGCAGCAATTGATACTTGCCGGACGGGCGAAGGCTCGGCACGATCGAGGCCTTGATGTAGATCGGGAGATCGAACTGTTGTATCGGAGTGAGCACGAACGCGAAGCGGAGATAGACGAACAATCCTGTCAGAATCGCGGCAAGAAAGGCCGCACCGAAGGTATAAATCGGCTTGTGAGGCGGCCAGATGATGGTCTCTTTTCTTCTCCCATTGGTCTCAGGCATGGCGTTTTTCCTCCCCGTTGTCCTCAACGTACTGCGCGACGACCTCGCGCGCGGCGCGGTGCTTGTTGGTTTTCACGTTGCGCATCAACTCCTGGTATTGCTCGGCGCTCATTCGCTCACCACACGCGACCGGCGAAAGCGCATTGGTCAGGAACAGTTGCAAGGCGACGATTTCGGTCATGATTTGGTCAGGGCCAACGCCAAGCGTTGCCCCATAAGCCTCGCGCAATAACACATCGCGTGCCCACTCGCGGAGGTTCCGCCCCTGAGCTCCCGCTTTTTCCATCAGGGCTTTTTCCTCTTCCTGCGTAAATCGCGTGGCGATGCTTTGGGTACGGCTTTCGCGGCCTCTTGTCCGCGCGAGACGGCTTTCGATTCGCAATGTGTCAGCGGTCATTGGTTCGCCCTTTCTTGGCGTATGCGACCACGGTTCCGGATGGAACCGTAGAAATCGCACGGCACGCAGAAGTCTTTATATTTCCGTGTGGTACCAAATGGAACCGTTCGGGTTCCAAACGCAACCCTTCCAGGGGTGGAGTGTCAACATTCATCCGGTGCGAAGCACCGTTCTTGCTCCAGCACGAAATTGAATGCAGGATCACGCCTTCATTACCCGCACAGAAGCCGTGGACTCCACCCCCGCTCCAAGCTTCTTCGCAGGCTGCTCCGCTTCATCCTTCGCATCCTTATTGGGGCCTTTGCGGACACGCAACGTGGAAGCGACCTGGTTGGCCTGTGGCGTCTTCAGAAAGTCCTGAAAGTCGCGGTCCTTCGAGAAGACATAGTTGAGCGCCTTGTCCACCACATCGTCGGCGGATGCGTGGACGAAAGCGGCGTATTGATCGACCTGTTCAGCGGTCGTTTCGTCCAGCAGAATCGACGCGCTGATATACCGGCTTAAGTTGATTTCAAGTAGGGGCATTTTGTTCTCCTTGTAGCTGTTGAATTAAGCAATCTTTCTTCGGGCGATCATCCTCTGAGCCGTCTGGGCAATCTCCCGCGCACGGGCGGAGCACAGTGCAATGGGGATCGACTCGATCGGGCGAAGAAATGGGAGGATCAATTCAAAGCTCATACGGTGGATCTCCGAAGGATGGAAGCCCAGCGGTTAGCCGGGCTTCCAAGAGTGAAAAACAATGGCTTATGCGGCCGTTTCTTCTGCGGGACTCTCATCTTGCTCCCGATCTTTCTCTTGGTCTTCCGGGGCGGCCTTTTCAGCGCGGTCGAGCTTCAGGATCGAGGCAACCCGGATTTCCCTGACACGCTGCTTCGAGTCCGTTTTCTTGCTGTCGTACTCCCGGCTGCGCAGCTCGCCTTCCACCTGGATATGCGCGCCTTTGGTGAGCGTGTTGGCGAACTCCGAGAGCTTGCCGAAGACGACGCAACGATGCCATTCGGTGTGCGAGATGTACTTGCCATCCTTCTTGTAGGAGGACTTGGTTGCCAGCGAGAGGGTTGTGACGCTGAAGTCCGCGCTGTTGCTGCGAGCTTCTGGGTTGCTGCCGAGAAAGCCGATGAGGGTTACTTTGTTCTGGTACATAGTCGTGTCTCCGTTTGTTGAATTTCCCGTTGTTGCTCGGGTCACACTGGGCAAGGCCTGGCGAGTGGGTCCGGCTCCCAAGGCCGAAGGTCTGCTTTCTCGGAGGGGCTCGAAAGAAGTTTGCGCGGCGTCTTTTGCCGTGACTTGCAAACTTGTTTCGGGAGGAACCGAGACCCCGAAGAGGCGCGCAAATCGGGGTCCCCGGCATGCGCGGTCTTGGCTTGCTGGGGTGAGAAAGCGAAGCAGAAGACCGAGTGCCGCCGGGCGCCGGAAAGACCCCGAAGCGGTGACCGAGTAAAAGACGGGATACATAACGGCAGACAAGCTCCCGAGCAAAGTTCTCATCGGAACATTGGCTACGAAAGCTCGACGCAATCGCAATCCGATACGAGCCGGCATGTCCGCCGCAAGAGGGGGGCAATTCGCCATCGTCGTTGCGCGTCGGAAGGTCCGCGTTCGCCCGTTCCACCACACACGGGGACAGGTCGGAAAAGCCAGCCGGATTGGCAGCAAGAAATGACATAAGAAAGCCTCTGGGATGGTCGGTTCGTCTCTAGCTGAACGCCTGGTCGGCCCGGAAGCGCACGATGGTCAGACCGAGGGGGTTCACCGCAAGCTCATTGTTTTTCACGTTCTCGCGGAAGACGTAGGTGACGCTGGCCGTCCATCGCTCCCGCTTGAGTTCGGTATGATCCGCCGGATTGGTGTACACCTTCTCGAACTCGATGCGTGCCGAATACGGGGACTGCCGCAGGTCGTCAAGGATGACGCTTACTGTCTTTGATGTAAGTCTGAATGATGTTGTCCCGGCGAGAACAAGGGTGAGTAGAACGGCGGTCGGACGGGCCCACTTTGATGGAAGAAAGGTTTGGATTCGATGGATACGACGGACTTGGAACCAACGGGATGACATTTGCGTCTCCAGGAGCAGCGAAATTCTGCTGCGTGTGGCGCAAAACTAACTTGACTCAATCGGGATGTCCAACAACTTCTCGTCACTCTATTATTCCTGGGAGGAATAACCGGGGAACATTGTGTCGACGGCCAAGTAGAGCACACCGCTTGGCTTCCAACATTCTGGAGCAAGATTCGTCCTCGCAAAACGATTTCTTGGCAAAGCGACTGGGAAGCCAGCATACCTTAGCTCGTGGTAGTTATTTTCCACCACAAGGCTTTGCCCAAGTGCCGGCAACTGCAGTAGATGAGCTGTCGCTGTCTGCTTGACTCGACCCCTCTGGATTGGCTCTTCCGCATCCGCAAAGCGATTTGCTTAACGAAATGTGAGGTCACGAATCGGCAGTGTGCCGTCTGACATTCCCAGCAGGAATATCTCGCGGACGAGAAGTTGTTGGACACGGCGACAGGAATGAATCAAATTTATGCTCAACCGCCGGGAACGGAGAACGACCCGTCTTGAGGCCGCCCTATCCCCGCAGAGGTTCTCGAATTTCAAAGGGCTGGTCCAAAACATGGCTGTTGGATTTCAATTCGAAGTATTAGACTCTAGCGAGTTGGCGCAGCGGCTCAAGGTCAGGGAGTCTTGGGTTATAGATCAGAGCAAGCGGTCTCGCACATCGGACCCCATTCCGGTCTTCCGGCTTGGGAAACATAGGCGGTACCGTTGGGGCTCCCCCGAGATGAATGATTGGCTGGACCGTCGGGCTGACCACACAACAACACGCAGAGCTGGGTCCAAATAAATCCCAAAGGAGGATTTGAATGGCCCAGCAAGGAAGTTTGTACCTAGAGAATGGCAGTTGGTTCGTTCGCTATTGGGAGATCGTCCGACAGCCGGATGGCTCACTCAAGCGAAAGCACCCTGCCCACCGTTTAGCGAGTGTGAAAGATTATCCGAGAAAGTCGGAGGTCATTCCACTCAAAAACAGCTTCATGGAAAAGTTGAGGAAGATTGGGTTCACACCGGAAGCGGGGGTCTCGATCGTGGATTTTGTCGAAAACACTTTTTTCCCAGCCTGCGAGAGGAGACTCTCTGGAGGCGGGACGAAGTGCTACCGCGATTCCTGGAAATGCCATATCCGGCAACACGTTATTGGCCTTCGCTTACGAGATTTTCGACCAGTCGACGTCCAGAACCTCCTAAACAAAGAGGAGAGGACACACGACAAGAAACTTTCGCACGGATCGTACAAGTTGATGAAGATTACGCTCAGCGCGATCTTTACCGAAGCACGAAACCTCGGCTTGTACGAAGGCGTGAATCCGACAACTGGCGTCCGCATTCCGAAGGGCAAGAAACATGGAAGAAAGCGCCTGGCCTACAGCCTCGAAGAAATTCTCAAGCACCTTCAACTCTTCACGAGCGACCCCATCGTCATCATCAATGAGGATGGCCCTTACACTCCCGAGGTCCTGGCGAGCATTGTAAGGGCGGTCATTGGGGTGACAGCGTTCGCTGGGTTACGAATAGGCGAGGTTCGAGGCCTGTGGTGGGAGGACGACGGCGGGGATGTGCTCTCGATCTGCCGCAGTATGTGGCGGTCGACGCTGAAGAACACCAAGACGGAGGAGGACATTGATGAACCGGGACTCGTGCCCATCATCAAACCACTTCGGCTGTTGCTCGATGCGATCAAGCCTGGCTCCGCTTCCGGTTTCATCTTTCCCAACACTATTGGCGGGGCACTCGACCTAGACAATTTAGCCGATCGAGTGATTCGTCCAACTCTGAAAGCGCAGAATTTGACGTGGAAGGGCTGGCAGGCATATCGTCGCGGTCTCGCTACGAACCTCAAAGAGCTGGGAGTTCCAGACACAAGTATCCAATGCATTTTGAGGCACGAGAACGTGAGTACGACGCAGCGTTTCTACATCAAAACCGCGTCCGCAGTCGCAGTGGATGCCATGAAGAAGTTGGAAGAGAAAATCACTGGTACAGCAGTTGTACAGTAGGCAGTGGTGGACTGCTCCGTAAGCTTCTGAAAAGAATGGAGCCGACGACCAGACTTGAACTGGTGACCTGCCGATTACGAATCGGCTGCTCTACCAACTGAGCTACGTCGGCCTGCTGTTTGCTTTGTTTAGTTTACCAAATCGCTTGGCGGCCGCCGCCGCACGCGGCTCTCCATGCAATTTGGGCCATAAAGAACAGAGTCAAATCAGGGTGCGGTATTCTCGATTTGCGCGTAGGCAGGGTTGCCCAACTTTTGGCGCACGGCAATGCCGAGTTCCGCCGGTCCCGCAAAGCCGCTCCAGGCTCTGATCACGTGACCCTCCGGCGAAATGAACAGAAGGAGCGGTTTCTCCGATACCTTTCCCTCTGTATCTGGCGCAACTACAAACGTGGCCAATTTGAAGTCGAGATCGGAGACTGCATTGGCAAATTGTCCTTCAGGCGAAGAGTTCTTTGTGCCCCGGAGTGCAATCACCGTCTCCAGTCCATTGCCGTGAAACTGTGCGGTCAGGCTCTTCAAGATGGCGAGTTGCCTGCGGCTCGTTTCATTCAGCAAATCGTTGCCATCGATCTCGCGCGGCAGCATGGCATAGATCGTCCAAGCGCCGCCGAGATGCTGATGCACGGCCGCACGACCATCCAGGCCCATCAGCGATTGTGAAAGCAGCGCGCGATAAGTTGCGTCCAGCGGCTGTGTCGCGGCGCCGGCTTCCGCCCCTAGCACCAAGTCGGCATCGGTCGCGGCCACCTGGTGAAAGACACCTCCGGCGTCCTGGCCGCCGTGTGCCTGATAGTCGCCGAACCCTTGAAACACGCGGCCACCGTAGGTCCACTTTCCGTCCAACAAGCCCCCATGAGAGTAGAGGCTGTACTGGTTTCCCTCGAAACGAAGCGACCGGTTGCTCGTAATCATCCATGGCGAGGTCGAATAAATCCGATTGTCTTTAACAACTCCATCTCTGCCCTGAAAAACAGCGTCGTTCAGTATTGCCGGAGCAGTCCCCGGAGGATTCCAGTAGACAGTGTTGCCCTCAATCACCACCCCATCCAGCGCTCCGCCATCCCACGTATGTACGAAGATTGCTCCCTGATACTGCGCCATTCTCGGACTGCGCGCATTGTTCAGGCACGTATTGCCCCGCACCTCGCTCTGATGGGTAACCGATCCTGCTCCGAAAACGGCGATGCAGTACCCCTGTGTATCGTGTCCATAGTTGCCGACCACCGAGTTATTCGTGTTGCCGTAGTCGATGTCGAAAGCGCCACCATCCACGCCCGGGCTGTCCGTCAGGAACGCTTCATTCTGTTCCACAACGCAGTCGTGACACATCCATGTCCAGATTGCATTCGGAGTTCCGATCGTCTGCGTTGTCTGCATGCCGGTATTCCACGCCACATTCGAGGCAATCCGGCCATCACGCACGCGGAAGAGCACAATGCCGTCTCCTTGCACGTCATGCACCACCGAGTCGCGGACGACCACGCGGGTACTCCAGGTGTTTTCAGGAGAAAGGCCAAAACTCCCGCCACCCACCAGTATGCCGGCCCATTGCTGCGTACCGTAGGCAGTCACGCCGTCAACCAAGACATCGTCGAAGTGCTGATCAACCGTCCCGGGAGAGACTACAACCAGCCCATTGTCCTTGCTCTTCAGCTTTGCGGCGCCGACGTCGTGAACCAGCAGATTGGCAAGATGAATATGGTGCAGGACACCTTTACTTCCGCTGACAAAGACGCCGTAGGTGTTGCCGCCTGCAAGATCCAGCGAGTCGATCTCCCAGTATTCCTGGTCGTACAACTTCAGCGCTGCATAGCTTCCAGCGTCCGCCACTATCTTCGGCCGTAATCCGGTTCCGTAGGCGGTCACGCGAATTGGTGCCGACTCCGCCCCGCTGCCCTTGGGCCACAGTGTTCCGTGGCATACGCTGCCACGCTTGACGCGCACCACATCTCCAGCTGCGAAGGCATGTGCGTTGACTTGCTCCAGCGTTGCCCACGGCGAATCCGGAGACACGCCATCGTTCTTCTGTCCATGGCTGCCGCAATCCAGGAAGTAAGACATTGCGTGAGGAGCCGGCGGCGTGGTTCGCGCCGGGCAGAACAGGGCACTGAAGAGCACGCAAATCAATGCAACCGCCATTGAAAATCCGGAATACATCCAACAGATCCTTCCATTACGCAAGCTAACGCCAAGCGATGAAGTTCGCGCCCAAAATTGTCTGCGGTTTCTGCAATCGGGCCGGCACTCGAACCGAAGGCTTTGCCCGGGCGGAAAAGTTATTTCGTGAGCAGATTATATCGCGCGCGTGTGAACCCGAGCCGGATAGACGATTCGCTCCGGCAACTGCGGAGACGCCCCTCGCTCATCTGCGGCCGCCCTACGCGGCCTGCGCCAGCGCCTTGTACTCGTCATCGGATTGGTTGGGCAGAAGCACCCAGAGCGTGTAGATGCCGAGGGCAGTTCCGATCGGAACGCTCAGCAGCGCGATGAAGGCCACAACCAGCGCAACCGTTCGTGCCCAGTCCTGCCGTTGCAGCAAGCCCCAACCGGCGATGAAGCCGGCCGCGGCTTTCGCCAGAATCAGCCAGCCGAAAAAGCTGATCAGAGGCCGCAGCCAGACGGTAACCTCAGGCGGTGGACCGTTGGGAATGTGGATCACGCGGCCGAAGATAGTCTCTGCGACAATGATCACGGCCACTCCTGCCACCACGTGCAGCGCTGAGTACGCCATCCAGAGAATTCCTACCAGCCGGATATGCTCACGAACCCGACTTCGCCGGAGCTCAATGAGTCCAAGTACGGTTTTACCGCAGCGTGAACAGCGTGGTTCTCCGGGTTGCAACGCCGCACCGCATTGATCGCAAAACATTCGTGTCTCCTTTTAGTGCTGCACAAATTCTGGCCTGTCGGTGATACGGACACAGGCACGAAACAGTTCCGAAACAGGTTCACAGTTCCCAGTCGGACAACGATGGATTGGGTTTCACTGAGAGCTGACAGCTGACAGCTGAGAGCTACTAAACGAAAAGGCCACCCGGCAACTTGGGCGGCCTTTTCTTTCAAGGGAGAATAGTTCCAACGGAGGTTTAATCCATCAGAACTTTCTGCGGGAATCTTATGAGCCTTAAAAGCACAGTGTCAAGCAAAATCTATGACTTAAATAGTCTTATTTTCAATGACTTACACAATATGTCCACAAGTCGCCAAACGGGTCCGAAATCGGGTAAAATGTCCTCTTTTCGCCGCTAACGACATTCGATTGAGTGACTTAGCGTTCCCGGGGTGACCGCCTGGGCTGGTCCTCCAGGTGCAGAGAGATGAATTCCATCGCCTCCGGGCGATCGAACACCGAGTCAGGAAAAAACCGCTTCACGATCACCCGCACGCCGCCAAATGCGATTCCTGCTACCAGTGATAAGCCAACCACAATTCCGCAGAGAACAATTGCGTTGAACAGAAAGTTCGCCATGTTGTCTTTCTTGCTCGCATAAGTGTTCTCGTTCCAGGTGACATCGGCTTCGTAACTGATCGACGACATCAGTGATCTCGCCTCGCTCTTGGAAAGCGGACCCGCCGCGATCACAATGATCGGCCCGGTGCGCGTGTCGAAGAAAGGTCCTACCTCCACGATGGACGCAACTCCCGGCTGCTGCTGCGCGGCCTGATGCGAGGCGTCAATCTGGCGCTGCCGTTCCGCGGCAATCTGCGGCGTCGGATATTCGATCAGCATCAGCGTGGCATTCCCCACGGTAGCCGCATACTTCCCCATCACGACTTCCGCACCAGCCTTGAAGTCCACCAGCGAACCCGGCAGTGGTGATCCCACCCGATCAAGCGTGACCGGACCCAGAATGTACTTCGTGGTGTTCGTCTGTAGGGCCCTCTTCGGAAGATAGGCGGGCAGCGAAGGTGGGCTGCTCTTGTTCCCTTCACTCTGCGGCAGCAGCCCGGCCAGTACCCGCAGTTGCGACGCCGACATCACGCTCATCTTGTCAAACACCGCATCCACCAGCACGTCTCCCTGATAGAACAGCACGCGGTTATTCAGGAAAGCTGCTCGTCCCCCAATATTTTCCTCCCCCATCTCGGCCGAGTAGTAGAAGGTGAACGCCCCGTAAGCGCCGCTCGCATCGGCAAACACCGCGGCCTTGATCACCAGACTGCGGCCATCGTCGCGAGTGTAGGCCGCTTTCTCCAAACGCTGGAACCCGTATTCCTTCAACACGGTTCCGTTCGCAGCATCGGCAACCGCGGGATCGTCGCTCTTGGCGACAACCCCCTTCACCTGCCAGCCGGCAAACTCGGCGGGAAGGACCGGGGCCGTAGAGACAGAGGGCGAAGAAACCGGGGTTGAAGGAACGGCTTTCAACGCAGTCGTTTCAGCTGCAAAATCCGCCCCACCAAGAAGAAATATGAAAACGACCGAGAGTAATCGCGAGAATTTCATTCGAAAAAAAGCACACCTCTACTACCAGTTTAGACTACCGGCAGGCCGAGAAAGTTTCCACCGGGGCGGTTTAGCTCGTGGAGCGACGGGCGTCCTCGCCCGTCTGCGTTGAAGCGGCCCGCGTAGCGACAGCCGCTCGCGGCTGTCCAGCGGAGCGCAGCGCAGCATGTGCCTCGGGCGCGGAACATGGCGCAAGCCGATTGCGTATCTTCAGATATGGGAGCCCGGTCGTTCCAAAGACTTATCGTCGTCGGCCTTGTGGGGTTTCTGACCCTCTCAGCGATTGCGGGGGTAGTCTTGACCGAAGTAACGCTGCATCCCGGCCGACACGTCCAGTCTTCCGGAGATGAAATGTCCGCCCGCGAAATGGTACGCCGCCATGACTCCGAATTGACCAACATCGCTATCGCTACCCATGACGGAACAACCCTCCGCGCATGGAGCATTCGCCGAAACCACGATAACGGGAACGCTGTGATTCTGTTGCACGGTCTGGCTGACAACCGTTTCGGAATGACCGGCTATGCGGAGTTCCTTCTGAGTCGCGGCTTCAGTGTCCTTATGCCGGACGCGCGAGCGCACGGAACCAGTGGCGGCGACATGGCCACTTTTGGGCTGCTGGAATCAGAGGATATCCATCGGTGGATGGATTGGCTGGAACAGAACGACCATCCCGAGTGCATTTTCGGACTGGGAGAATCCATGGGCGCAGCGTTGTTGTTGCAGTCGCTACGATCTGAAACTCGCTTCTGCGCCGTTGCCGCTAAATCGCCATTCGCCAGCTTCCGCGAGATCGGCTACGACCGCGTTGGCCAGTTTTTCCATACCGGCCCCTGGCTCGGACGCACGGCGCTATGCCCGATTATCGAGTTTGCGTTTGTTTACGCCAGATGGAAGTACAAGCTGGACTTCGAACAGGTTTCGCCTGAAAACGCCGTGGCTACCACCAAGGTTCCCGTCTTTCTGATTCATGGGCAAAACGATAGCAACATCCCCGTCCGCCACTCCCGGTTGATCGCAGCCCGGAATCCAGTTGTGTCTCTGTGGGAAGTGCCCAACACGGATCACTGCGGCGCAGTCGGCACCAACCCCGACGAGTTTGATGAGAAACTGATTCGCTGGTTTGACAGCCACGCAAGCAGACAGGGTCGTCTCGCCATCCGAGCGGCTCGCTGATCGTGGTTGGGCAATGCCGGGAAGAAACGAAGCAGCAGTCTCGGGAATTTACTTCTTCAGCAGGCTGGTATGACTGGCCACGCATAGCCACTTGCCGTCCTGATAAACCCAGGTATCGGTAAAGCGCCCGAAATGCTCGTACGGCTTGGTGCCGTAGGTGCCTTTCGTATGATAATTGCCCGTCACCACCGCAGTGGTGGAGTACATTTCCACCTTCACTTCATCGATACTCATGATGCTGGGCTGGAACTTGGGGTCCGCAAAATCCGCCAGGAACTTCCCTCGATCACTGACTTCTCCATCCCATTCGGTATTGATGAACTTGTCGCCGATCATGTTTGCGATGGCGGCGGAATCACGGACGACCTGGGCTTGGTTCCACATCCGCTCAAGCGACACCAGTTTGGCAGCTTCCGCTTTGACGGTCTCCGTGTAGGAAACCGCTTTGGGAGTTTGCGCGAATGCGCACAGTGTGACCACAAGACAGCAGGCCGCCGCCTTCGTGATCGTGCTTCCGCTCCGCTTCCCTGCCTGATGGACCATAGATTGTGCCACGATAACGCGCGGCACTCGTCTCTGCCATCGAAAACCCAGTCGGAACATTACCAATGTCACGCGGCAAAAATTGCCGCCCACACCCGTCCCTTTGCCGATCGCCCTCTGCTTTACTCATAGAAAAAGGCCGGTGTAAACCGGCCTTCTCTGCAGGTCCAGATGGTTCAGGACACTAGAACGCGCCGAACAGATCGGTCATGGTCTTGGTGCTGGCATCGCAGGCATGGTTCAAGCAAGGCAGCATGAACCCACCTTCGATGGTCCTGAGTAAGGAGAAGTGAGTGTAGAAGACGTTGCTCTGCCGGTGATGGCGGCCATAGTTGGTGTCTACGATGGCTGCGACCTGGTTGATGGTTGGAGCAATACTGTAGTCATCCTCGTCCCAGATGGTAATGATCGCGTTGTAGCCCCTTCTCCACGCCGGCGACGCATGGATCGCGCTCACGATCCTCTGGAGTGCCTGGTCGCCCAGCGCCATCAATGCCGGGTTCAGGCCGGTCTGGGTACCGTTGTCATTAGGATCGTACTGGCAGAATTGGGTGCCATTACCGCGACCGTGCTGGTCGTTGCACTGGTTGGGCGCAATGAAGGAGTAATTCGGCACCCTGCCGCTTGCGAGATCCCCATAGAGACCATTGGCTCCATCGAAGCCGACAATATTAGCCAAGCTGTTTTGTCGGTTGGTACCTTCTTGAGTGGATTGGAAATACGCGAACGGATTGTGTTTCACCGCGTAAAGCTGAACGATCTCCCCTGAGTTAAAGGTCGGGGGCTGCGCCAGCCACAGAGAGTTCAACAGGGTGAAGTCCGTGAGGTTGGTAAAGTTGCCGTCGCTGTAATTGATGTTGTCGGCGCCTCCGAGCGGGAGGCTCTCCTGGTAAGACTTCCAGGTCTTTCTGGCCGCGGCCAACTGGTCGGCAATGCTGATACCCAGGATATTGGAATCAGCCGCATAGGACTTTTGTCCATCGATGTTGATAGTGGGGAATCCTGGGGCCTCGTTGCTGTAGTCAATGGCCGGTGTAGCCGCGTCGATTCCGCTGCCAGAGATTGGGCAAATGGGGGTGGGATCCGCTTCAAAATTGGTGATGCCCGTAGCCAGGTTTGGCGAGCAGGCCGTGTCGTGCCAGTCCGGGGAATTATCATCCAGGACTCCGAAGTTCGATCCGCCATTCGTTTCCAGATAGTTCGTCAGGCTGGGATGCGCGATCGCGAAATAGTTGGTGGCAAGGTTCGCCGAGCTCGCGTACTGGGTGGTAAAGGGCGCGGCTGGGTTGTTGAGGACTTGGGCAAAACCATGATTCTCCATCATGATGACCCAGACGTGGTCGAGTGGGGGCACACCCCTGGGCACGGGGCCTTCCTGGGCAAATACAACGCTTGTGGCAAGGGCCAACACGCCCGCAAGTAACGCTTTTCTTTTCATGAACCGGTCTCCTGAGTTTCAATTTGTTTTGAGAGTCCCCGCGACCAGCGGCGACAAGTGGGCGTTAATCTAGCAGGCGTTTGTTAGCGCAAGGTGAAGAGACGATTAAGGTTTTATGAATGGAACGGAGGCGTAACGGAAATTTACAAGGTCTGTCGCCGGGACCACATGGCCCGTCGCGGCGTCACTGCCCTTCGGGCTTGTCGATCTTGCTCGCCACTTTTACGCCGCTTAAACCGCTGACGTACCTGGAGACGCCTCGATAGAGCGACTCGGCGATGCGCTGCCGGTGCTCTGAGGTCTCCAGTTTGCGCTCGTCGGTGGGATTCGACACAAACGAAATCTCCGCCAGGATCGAAGGCATGTTCGCCCCGATCAGCACGATGAACGGTGCCTTCTTGATCCCGCGATTACGGATGCCGGCGTTGCGCAGGGCCAGCCCCCCGTAGAGCGATTCCTGCACGTCGCCCGCAAATTCGCGCGATTCGTCGATCTTTTCCTTGAGCGCAATCTTCTTCACCAGATCCTGCAATTCGTGGATCGATTTTTCCGATACCGCGTTCTCGCGGGCGGCCACTTCCAGCGCTTCCGGCGATGAGGTGAAATTCAAGTAGTAAGTCTCGACCCCGCGCGCATCGGAATCGCGGCTGGAATTGGCGTGGATCGAAATGAACAGATCCGCCCGCTCCCGGTTCGCAATCGCGGTGCGGGTCTCGAGCGGAATGAAGGTGTCATCCTGGCGCGTATAGATCACTTCGGCGCCCAGGCGCGATTCCAGCAAACGCCCAAACCGCTTGGCCACGTCGAGTACCAAATCCTTTTCCAGCAGGCCGTTCGGCCCAATGGTGCCGGTGTCATGCCCGCCATGACCGGCATCAATGACGATCTTGCCAATCTTCAGTCCCAGGGCGCGAATCAAAGACCGGTCGCCCGCAGCGGTAGGACGCGCTTCGCGAGTTTCCGGATGAAGATCCGCCGTGTCGGGTGCGGCGCTCGCCGAGCGAGGCTTTTTTCTGCGCAGAGAAGAAGACGATGACGATGAGGCTGAATCCGATTTCCCCGGCTTCGCGCTGTCGCTGTTCGAGAGCTTGCTGGCCTCTGCCGGCGCTACTTCAGGACGGAGCTGTTCGTGCTCGACCGAGGCGACTGTGGCCTCTCCTCCGTCGTCCGCTTCGACAATCGTCTTCGGAATCCTGCGGTTCGACCCTTTGACCGCAACCGTGGTCTTGGTCACTGTTCCCTTCGCTGACTTCGCGGAGCCGGAAGGCTTGGAATCGGCGGCAGCATCTTCAGGGGACGAGTCCCGAGATAAGTCTGTTTCGACCGGTGCTGGCTTCGAAGTCGCGACCGCATCCACGTCGGACTCCTGTGCTTTGCGCGCATCGGATTTCGCCTCCCCGCTCGACGAAGCTGCCGGCTCGGTGGAATCGTCGTCCGATTCCTGGGAAGCCGCCTTGGTTGTCTCCGCCTTAGCCATCATCATCGCCCGGTTCTGCTTCCCGTGCGCATCCTTCCCATGAACATCAATGATGAGCCGGTATGGGTCCGGCAACAGGAAGGCGTCGTAACTCGCCAGGTCGTCCACCTCCAGCACAATCCGCGTGCGCCCCGGCTGGAATTCGGCAACCCGAATCTTCTTCAGGAAGCCATCGTCCACGTCGAAGGTCTTGCCCACCAGGGTCGAGGCGAGTTTCGTGTCGCGCAGGTCGAAGAAAATGCGGTCTGGATGCGAGATGCGCTGCGAATCAAACTTCACTTCCTGTTCGACGTCAATGGCCACGCGGGTGTAATCGGGCGTGGACCAGTGCCGAACTCCAGTGATGCGCGGCAAGGCGCTGCGACGGGCGCTCGCCGTCTTTGCCGATTCGGTGCCCGCTTCGGCTGCGTCGTCAGCGCTGGCATTAGAAGACCGCTTCTGGCGCGCCGTCTTCTCTGCCGTGTGTTCCATCTCGTCGGCTTCGGCATCGATTTCCTTCACCGCCGCGCGGGCATCTTCAGCCAGGCGGTTGCGCGGATAGCGATGCAGGAAGTCTTCGAAAGTGGTGCGCGCTTCTTCGGGATCGTTGAGATCGTCTTTGTAGATTTCTCCGATCGTGAACAGGGCGTCGAAGCGATACTTGCTGCCGGGATATTCTTTGCGCAAAAAGCGATACTGCTCGACGGCGCCACGCAGGATCTTGTTGTCGTCAAAGCGCCGCCCCATCTCGACCATGAGTTCCGCGGTCGCCACCACGCTCGGATCCGCCTTCGACGAGGCTGGAGACCCGAAGTAGACCCGGCGGTACGAGTCGATCACACGCTGGTATTCGTGGCGAGTGCGTTCCCCAACCGGACGTCCGTTAAGAGCCTCCCGCATGCGTTCCGCTTTGGTGAATTGCTGGCGGGCCCAGGCATCATTGTGATGGACGCGAGCCGATACGGAAACCAGCGGCAGCAGCACCAGCAACAATGCTGCGCCAAGGCGAAAGGCGCTGGCGCCTCGAGTTAGGGTCGTAGAAGCCTGGGTCTTCACTTGCCGATTCCGTTACGGTTCGTATCAGGGTATCGCTTTAGCGATACCGTAAGCTATGCAAAATCCGAGACCCCTTTAGGGGCTGAATGCTCCCGCTACCACCACGGGCAACGCCGCTCATTCCGTGTTGCTGATGTGCAACACGCCTCGCTCATCGCGCTCCACGTGCACCGGATCATGCGCCGGGTTGCCAAAAAAGTACGACCCCGGTTCACCGCCGCTGTTGTACAGGTTCGTAATGCGGCGAACGTAGTTCTGCGTTTCCCGGAAACGCGGAACGCCCGCACTGCGCGACACCGCTCCCGTACCAGCGTTATAAGCTGCCAGACTCAGGGAAACATTGCCGCGGTAGTTGTCCAATAGTGCCCTTAAATGTCTAACCCCGGCATCTATGTTTTGTTGCGGGTCAAAAGGATTGGAAACCTTGAGCGAGCGCGCCGTCGAAGGCATCAACTGCATCAGTCCCATTGCGCCTTTGCGCGAAACCGCGTTGGGATTGAAATTCGATTCCACCTTGACCACCGAGCGCACCAGGCTCGGATCCACATTGTGCCGCGCAGCCGCCTGCTCAATCGCCGCGTCGATATCCTCCTGGGTAAAAGCGCGGTTCAGAATCTGGTGACTCTGCGCCCGTCCGTCGAGGTAGGTATTGACTTCCGAAGCCGCCGAGCGAGCCGCGCGCATCACCGCTCCGCTGGTCGGAACCGGCTTGAAACGATGTTCGCTCGAACTCCAGTAAACCAGCGATGATCGGGCGGGTACGGGAGCTTCCGCCTTCGAAGCCGTGGCAGTTCCCTCCCCGTTAACATAGATCTTGCGGCCGGATTCATCGGTCGTGGGAGTAATCGCTCCCGACTCGGCGCGCACCGGTATTGTCGAAAATAGCGTGAAAAGAAAGGAGACCGCGGTTAAGCTAGCCATCAGTACGACTTGCAGGCGTTTTCGCATAACGGGTTAAGATCGACCAATCGCCGATCAACCAACTCAAGATCGGCCAAATGGCACACTTACTTTAGGGCCTACCCTACCCGGCAGCCTGCCGAAGAATCCAGAACCAGAGTAAGGCGATTATAGGGTGCGCCGGGGTCAGGGGCAATCTATCAGAAGGGCGTAGAACCTCTGGAGTAATCTACGTAAGTAATTGAAAAGAATCGATCTTGAAAGGTTACCCTCCCTCCGCCGGCAGCCTTTCTCTGTGTTCCTGTGTGTCCCGCTTGGTTATTCCGGTAACCACTGGCTCTGCACCGCCTCCGGGCAATCTACAATGGCGTAGCCATGAACTCCCAAGCTCTTCGCCATCTGTTCGAGCAAGTTCGACGGAAGCGCCTCTCCCCCGACGAGGCCGTCGAGCGCCTCCGCCATCTGCCCTTTGAGGACCTCGGTTTCGCCAAGATCGATCATCACCGCGCCCTCCGCCAAGGTATGCCTGAAGTGATTCTTGCTCAAGGCAAGACGCCCCGCCAGGTAGCGGACATCTTCACCCGCCTCGCCGCGCACGGCGGCAACGTGCTGGCAACGCGTGCCACCGAGGAACAATACGCCGCCGTCGCCGTCAAGGTGCCCCGCGCCGAGTATCGTCCCCTGCCTCGAGCCATCGTGCTCAAACGTGACCGCAAGCGGTACGGTAAGGGCGTGATCGTAGTCGTATCGGCGGGAACCAGCGACATCCCTGTAGCCGAAGAAGCGGTGGTCACCGCGGAATTAATGGGGAATAACGTCCAGCACATCTACGATGTAGGAGTCGCCGGCATCCACCGTCTGCTGGCGCATCGCGAAGCGCTGGCCAAAGCCCGCGTAATCGTAGTGTGCGCCGGAATGGAAGGCGCACTGCCCAGCGTAGTCGGAGGCTTGGTCGGAGTCCCGGTGATCGCCGTTCCCACCAGCGTAGGTTACGGCGCAGCCTTCGAGGGCCTTGCTGCCTTGCTCGGAATGATGAACTCCTGCGCCTCGAACGTCAGCGTAGTAAACATTGATAACGGATTCGGCGCCGGTTACGTAGCCTCCCTAATCAACCGCCGCTGACTCCAACAAAATAAGCTGTCATCCTGAGCGAAGTGGCTGCTTCGCAAAGCGAAGCAGCCGCGCAGTCGAAGGACCCCTACCCTCCCAACACTCCCGCCAGTGTCCCGGCGTCCCCCCCCACGACCCGGGATTCTGATTCTGTGGCAAAGTACTAGGGAATGCTCACCACCCACGACCCACGCCTAGCCGGCCGAGTCGCGTTCACCCATCCCAACTTCGTCTCCTACACGCTTGCGCGCTTCTTCATCGTCGTCGCGCTCGAGATGCAGTCCGTGGCCGTCGGATGGCAGGTGTACGAAATCACCAAGCGCCCGCTCGATCTCGGATACGTCGGCTTGGCCCAGTTTGCGCCCGGCTTCGTGCTGTTTCTCTTCGCCGGACACGCCGCCGATCTCTTCGACCGCCGCAAACTTCTGATGTGGTGCTATGGCGGGTTCGCCCTGTGCTCGGCGCTTCTGCTCGCGATCAGCTGGCGCGCCCCGCAATCGGTGCACTCGATCTATGTCGTTCTGGTGCTGCTCGGAATCTTCCGCTGCTTCAACTGGCCGGCCAGCCGCGCCCTGCTGCCGCAACTCGTTCCCGAAGAACATTTCGCGAACGCAGTCGCCTGGAATGCCAGCACGTTCCAAATCGCAACCATAGCCGGCCCCGCCATCGGAGGCATCGCCTATGCTCTTTTCAGCGGCCCCGAGGCCGTTTATGCGGTCGCCGTGGCTGTGTCCATCCTCTCCACCATCCTGACCTTGCGAATTCACCCGCTGTCCACGTCTCCAGAAAGAGAACATGCCGAGAAAGAGCCCGTGACCCTGCGCACTGTGCTCGCAGGTTTTCGTTTTATCTGGGAGAAGAAGCTGATCCTGGGTTCGATCTCGCTCGACATGTTCGCCGTCCTGCTAGGCGGGGCGGTGGCCTTACTCCCCGTCTACGCCAGAACCATCCTGCACACCGGTCCCTGGGGACTCGGTCTGCTGCGTAGTGCTCCCGGCGTGGGTGCCGCGCTGATGGCAATCGTGGTCGCCCACCGCCCGATTCGCCGCCGCGCGGGACTGACGATGTTGCTGTCCGTCGCCGCATTCGGCGGGTTCACCATCGTCTTCGGCATCTCAACCAGCCTGATGCTCTCGCTGCTGGCGCTATTCCTGATCGGCGCGACCGACATGGTGAGCGTGATCATCCGGGCGACCCTGGTGCAAGTTGCAACCCCTGACGAGATGCGCGGCCGCGTCAACGCCGTAGACATGCTCTTCATCGGAGTGTCCAACGAGTTGGGCGAGTTCGAGTCCGGACTGACCGCGCAATGGTTCGGCACCGTCCCCGCCGTGGTCCTCGGAGGAGTAGGAACCCTGCTGGTGATCGCCACCTGGGCATGGCTCTTCCCCGAATTGCGCCGAGCCGACCAGCTAACCGTAGCCGAGCTCGTGCCGAGATAGAACAGGTCGTGTAGAGCGGACACTCCTGTCCGCTGCCGTTGACCTTGATTTCTTCAAACTAAAACGTGCAAGCGGATGCCCCATCCTTGCGCGTTCTGTGCGCAAGGGTGGGATTACACGGCTCCGTCTCCCTTGGGATTTTGCCCGCGTAGGGCTTGCCGCCCACGGCCACCCAGCGGAAAGGCTTCGCCCCACTCCCGTCGCCAAACTTCCCAACCAACCGAGCGGTCGTTGCCCCATCATCTTCTGCTGCTACAATTTCCAGTTCGCCATCCTCCCCAGACGCGGCAATCCGCGTATCAATAACGAGGTGTCTCCATGCCGGAAGCTCTGCAGCTCCCAAATCCCGCGCCGCTCACCGTTCTCACGGAAGACGAAATCATGTTCCGCGACAACGTGCGACAGTTTGCCGACGACAAGATTCGTCCGCTGGCGAAAGAGATGGACGAAAAGGCGGTGTTCGATCACGGACTGATCGATCAGTTCTTTCAGTTAGGCCTGATGGGAATCGAGATTCCAGAGCAGTACGGCGGCGCTGGCGGCAAGTTTTTTGAAGCGATCATAGCCGTGGAAGAATGTTCGCGAGCCGACGCTTCCGCCGGCGTAATCGTGGACGTACAGAACACCCTGGTGGCGAATGCGATTCTGCGCTGGGCGAATGAAGACCAGAAGAAGCGCTACCTGCCAAAAATGGCGGCGGATACCGTCGGCGCCTATGCGTTGAGCGAAGCCGGATCGGGGTCGGACGCATTTGCCCTGCAAACCAAGGCTGAACTCAAAGGCAATGACTTCGTTCTCAACGGCCGCAAGCTCTGGATCACGAACAGCAAAGAGGCTGGCCTGTTCATCCTGTTTGCCACCGTGGACGCGTCCAAGGGATACAAGGGGATCACGGCCTTTCTGATCGAAAAAGATTTCCCCGGATTTACCGTCGGCAAAAAAGAAGACAAACTCGGAATTCGGTCTTCGTCCACCTGCGAATTGATTCTCGAAGACTGCCGCGTGCCTAAAGAAAACGTGCTCGGCGAGGTTGGCAAGGGATACAAGATCGCGATCGAGACCCTGAACGAAGGCCGCATCGGAATCGGCGCGCAAATGCTGGGCGTAGCCCGCGGCGCCTGGGAATGCGCCGCAAAGTACGCCCAGGAGCGCACCCAATTCGGCAAGCCCATTGCGGAATTTCAGGGCATCCAGTTTCAGATCGCGCAGATGGCCACCGAGATCGAGGCGGCAAGGCTGATGGTTTACAACGCCGCCCGCATGAAAGATGCCGGCGTAAATTTTGTGAAAGAAGCCGCCATGACCAAGCTCTTCGCCTCGCAGGTGGCCGAGCGTGTAACCTCGCTGGCCATCGAAATCTACGGTGGCTACGGCTTTACCAAAGATTATCCCGTAGAAAAATATTGGCGCGATGCCAAGATCGGAAAAATCTACGAAGGCACCTCAAACATGCAGCTGGCAACCATCGCCAAGCTGGTGATGGGGAAATAAGATCAGAGGTCAGATTACAGAGGTAAGAAACCGCGGCCCCTGAAGGTTTTTACCTCTGCAATCTGACCTCTAACCTCTGACCTTGTTTTACTTCTGCAATCTGACGTCTGACTTCTGCAATTCCCGATACTGGCTGCGGAAATACAGCAGCGGCTCCCCCTCCCGAACCACAACCTCTTCCACTTCCGCGATGAAGATGGTGTGGTCCCCGGCGGACTGCGTCGAGTGTAGCCGGCATTCAAAGTACGCCAATGCTCCTTGCAGTACCGGCGTGCCCTGGGCCGTGCGATCGAAGCGCGCTCCCGCGGCCTCCGGATGCTGATGAGTTTCCGCCAAGCGCGCGTAATATTCCGAGATGGCCTGTTGATCGCTGCGCAGCACGTTCACTCCAAACCGCTTGCGGGCGTGCAGATGAGCGTGCGTGCGCGCCCGGTGATCCACGCAGACCAGAACCAGCACCGGGTCGAGCGAGACGGAGGTGAAAGCATTCGCCGTCATGCCGTGGACCTCGCCGCCCTGGTCCACGGTGATGACCGTGACCCCGGTTGCGAAACATCCCATGGCCTTGCGGAAATCGCTAGCGCTAACCCTCATGCGGAAACCTTTGGTCCGTTCTTTCCAATCGCCATTTGTATCAGGGAATGCCTTGTATCAGGGTATGCCTTCAGGCATACCGTAGTGCTCTGCTACCAGAGCGCCTTTAGGCGCTGGCTGTGGGCTGAAGTCTTGACCACAGGCTGCTCACCTCGCTCTGAAGAACGTCGCTCCCGCATCACTTCCCTGTAGCTTTACTCTTCTGTCTCGCAGCAGATCTGCCCAACAGGGCCAGCAGCGGCTGCGCCGATGCCGGCGCTCCCACTTTTCCCTCTTGCAGGATCTCCTTCGCGCTCAGTTCTTTCCCATACAGGTCCTTGTTGGCTCCATTGTCGGATCGCATGGTCGAACCCTCCAGCGACACTCCTGCAAACAGCCCCTTGGACCTGGAATACGACAGAATCTCCGCCTTCATGACGATATCGGTTTCCGCTGACGCGGCGCGTCCCACCGGCCCCGCCGCCACCGATGCGTCCCCTCCCAGCTTCACCTTGCTCGACATCACCGATTTTGCGCCTTGCTCATTCATCACCAGCAGCACGAAGTCGGTGGCCTGCGCTCCAATCTGGAAACCGATACTCCCGCCCTCCAGCGCATACATCGCCGGTGCGCTCCACCCGCCCGAAAAATCCTGCCCCTTGCGGCACGTGATCAGTCCCCGCCCGTAGCTGCCGCCTACCCCAAATGCCGCCTTCTTTACCGACGGATAGATCACCACGCATTCCGCCTTGCTCAGCAGATCCTTGGGAATCCCGTCCGGCATGCCGAGGATTTCTTTCAGCACCGTTCCGGCTTCGGTGATGCGCTCGTTTTCCTTCCTCTGTCCCATAACCGGCAGCACGCAAGCCAACATCACGACCACCATCAACACCTTGCTAGCCATAAACCTGTTCCTCATAAACGCTCCTTTGATCGATAACAAATAATTGAAGATAGGCGATGCGCGGCCTACTTTCCGCCCGCCTGCGGAGCCGCCATATCTTGCGGGAAGCTTTTCAGCGCCACCTCGCGCGAGTGCGAAGAAGTCTTCTTCGTTTCGTCGATAGTGTTCTCGATAAGAGTTCCCTTCAGCACGTAATACGCTTCGTCGGCCCGGCTCTTGCCCTCGCCGCGCTCGACCGTCCCATGAAATTCGAACCATACACCGTGCACCGTCTCGGTGGTAAACGAAAGTTGATTGCCATCGAGTTTTCCCGACTTGAAAAAGTGATCGAGAAAAACGCCTCGATCGCTTTCCGAGTCGCCGTAGCGCGAAACAAAACCAGTAACCCGCCCCTGATCTTCGACCGTGACTTGCACAAACTCGCCCTCGCGCAAAAAACTGTACATCCCCGAATAATCCGTCGCAGGTGCCTGCGCGGCCGCAATCATCACAGCAAAAAAAATGAAACACGCAACTGGCAGCGCGCGGAAGCTGGTGCTATGGATTGCCATGCTCACCTCGGAACCCTCAGTATAGCGGTCATTGGAGCGTGTTTCAGAAATCGGTTTTGGGAACAACACGGCTTCACAAGCTGCGGAAGAAATCACGAATGTGTCCACCACCGTGGAAGAGCGGCCCTTCAGGGCCGCGTAACCTGCGTGGAATCAGAGAGGGCTTTAGCCCCTGTGGTCGTTCTTCTTCGCCACATTGCTTTTTTCCGCACCCTCTTCAGCCGTGCCGCTTAGCGGCCCCTAGCCCGCCATTGCATCTTCCAGCCGACAATCTTTCGCCGGCTTATCGGTTCTCAGCCCCATGAATACCGGCGCTCGCAGCTTCATCCCGCCTTCCGCGGTTTCGTGAGTCCACTCCGCAAACTTGATTTCGGCAACCAGTTCCGGACGCACAAAGTGAACCTTCTGTAATCCGTCAATCTCGTAAAACGGATCCTGTTTGGTCTTGAGCGGTTGCAAGGCAGTGAAGATTTCCTGGAGGGTCTTCTGATCGAAACCGGAGCCAACCTGGCCGACGTGAATGAGGCGTCCCTTCTGGTCGTACAAGCCGAGGACCAGCGCCCCGAAATATTCGCGGCTCCCCTCCGGATCGGTGTAGCCCCCAATGACGCACTCCTGGCGCTGTGTGATTTTGATCTTAAGCCAGTTGCTCGACCGCTTTTCTTCGTAAACGCTGCTCCGCTTCTTGGCGACGATGCCCTCCAGTTCGCGCTTCCTGGCTGCCACGAACAGATCCAGGCCCTTCTCGCCATAGTGGTCGGAATATTGGATAACCTCGCCAGCTACGATTCTTTCTTGCAGTAATCGCTTCCGTTGCTCAAGCGCCACGCGGCGCAGGTCAAGTCCATCGAGATAGAGCAGATCGAAAGCGTAATAGATGACCGGCACGCCTTCACGCCGAGGCAGGCGGCGCTTGCCCGGCCGAAATCCGGTACGCTGCTGCATCAGGCTGAACGAGGGCCGGCCCTTGTCATCGAGCGCGACGATCTCTCCGTCAAGAATGGCGCGCTCGGCTTTTACGAATTGCGGCATGCTTTGGAGTTCGGGAAACTGCCCGCTGAGATCGTTCTGATTACGCGATACCAGACGGACGCGGCCGCCTTCGAGGAAAGCAACGGCGCGGTAACCGTCCCACTTGATTTCAAATAGCCAGCCCGGATCGTTGAAAGCCTTCGCCGCGGAGGTCGCCAGCATCGGGTGTATGACCGACGGCATGGGCCCCGGCTCCGCGCCAGGGGGAGATTTAACCGCAGAGGACGCAGAGGGCGCTGAGGATTTCTTGCCTTTTGATTTAGAGGCGCCATCATTAGGTGCAATATCGGAAGCGTTCGCGCGAGAAGGCCTTCGCGCAGCCCGTTGTTGGTTCTTGCCATTACCTTTCTCCGCGTCCTCAGCGTTCTCCGCGGTTAAAGTCTTCCGCTTCGAGTCGGCGCGCGCGATAGCATCCGCCAGCCACGCTGCCTTCACCTTCCCACGCGACGCCGGACGGCTGCTCTTCCACTCCGCCGACCCTTTATCGCCGGCGATCTGCGCCATGGTGCGATGGGTGAGAATGGATGTGTCGTCAGCGTCAATGTCGAATCCCGCGACCACGTGATTGTCTTTTTTCTTGATCAGCAGCCACTCATTCCCTTTGCTTCCCGCCCGGCCCTTGATGTGCACAAGCGCAAAATCGCCCTTGAGCCGCTTCCCTTTCAGGCGAAACTTGAGATCGCCTTTCGCCAGCATGGCGGCAGCTTCTTTTTCCGTGCCCGGAACATACTCGCCTTTGACCGGCACCGGCGACAGCGGTTCCCATGTGCCTGCGTCCCAAACCATCACCGTGCCGCCGCCGTAATTGCCTTCTGGGATGGTGCCTTCAAAATCGTAGTACGACACAGGATGGTCTTCGACCTGCATGGCCAGCCGCTTGTCGGCAGGATCGAGCGACGGCCCTTTGGGGACGGCCCACGACTTCAGCACGCCTTCCATCTCCAACCGGAAATCGTAGTGCAGACGCGTCGCGTCGTGGCGCTGAACCACGAAACGGTGCCGCGATTGCTTTTCAAGTTTAGGCGGAGGCTCAGGCGTTTCCTCAAACCGCCGTTTTCGTTTGTATTCCTCAAGCGACATTGGTCGCTATTGTAATTCCCAGGGGCTCGTGTGGGGACGGGCGCCTCGCCCGTCCAAGCCGAGCAAAGCTCGGCTATTGCCCGCGGCCATACCAACTCTGGATGCGCTACAGAGACCCGTCACCACGGACCCGAAGCCGTATACTGTCGGGTTCTGAGGAGTGATCGATGAATCACCTGCTGCGATCCAGAAGTCTGTCAACCGCTTTTATTCTTGTTTTACTAACCGCCTCTCTTTTGCAAGCCCAAACCCCCACGCCACTCTCGGCCGCACTGCGAGAGAAAGTCGACGCTATCGCCCGGCAGACGCTGACCACAACCGGCGTTCCGAGCGCCTCCATCGCCATCGTGCAAGCTGGAGCGATCGCCTATCTTCAGACCTACGGCGACGCCCGCATCGAGCCGCACATGCCCGCGCTGCCTGCCATGCGCTACTGCATCGGTTCCGTCAGCAAGCAGTTCACGGCGGCCGCAGTGCTGCTGCTTGCGGAACAGGGCAAGCTCTCGCTCGACGATCCCGTGTCGCGATTCGTACCCAACCTCACCCGTGGCAACGAGGTCACCATTCGTGAATTGCTCTCGCACACCTCGGGCTATCAGGACTACTGGCCGCAAGATTACGTTCCGCCATTCATGCTCGCAGCCCGTCACAGCGGACAAAATTCTCGACCAGTGGGCACGCAAGCCGCTCGATTTCGATCCGGGAACCGAGTGGCAATACAGCAACACCAATTTCGTGATTGCGGGCTTGATTGTTGAGAAGGCGAGCGGCGAGCCTTTGCTGCAGTTTCTAAGCGAGCGCATCTTCGCCCCGCTGGGCATGAAGAGCGTCATCAACATCGACCAGAACCGGCTCACCGAAACCGACGCGACCGGCTACCTGCGTTATGCCATCGGCCCGCTGCAACCGGCTCCGAAAGAAGGCAAAGGCTGGCTGTTTGCCGCCGGCGAACTGGCCATGCCCGCCGAAGATCTGGCGAAATGGGACATCAGCATGATCAATCAAAGCGTGCTCCGCCCGGCCTCCTACGCGCAGATGGAAAAAGAAGTTGTACTCAAGAACGGTTTGGGAACGCGCTATGGTTTGGGCGTGGCCGTGCGGCAGGAATTAGGTCAGCGCGTCATTGAGCATGGCGGCGAAGTCTCCGGCTTTACCGCGGAAAATATGGTCTTACCGGATGCACACATGGCGGTGGTCGTGCTCGTCAACGAGGATTCGGCGGGAGCCTCGGGTGACATTGCCCGCCAGATCGCGGCGTTGCTTTTTCGCGAGGCTGATGCCGGCAAGCAGGAAGATCAGTCCCGCGAAGTTTTTGCGGCTTTGCAGCAAGGTAAGATCAATCGCGCTTTGTTCACCGACAATTGCAACAGTTACTTCACCGAACAGGCTCTGAAGGATTTTGCCAGCAGCCTGGGGCCGCTCGGATCGCCGGCCGAGTTTACGCAGACCAACCGGCAGGATCGCGGAGGCATGACGTTCCGTTCGTTCGAAGTGCACTTTCCACAAAAGACGGTCATGGTTTGGGAACGAATCATGCCCGACGGCAAGATCGAGCAGTATCAAGTGGGCGCGAAATAATTAACCGGCATCGTAGATGGTTGGGGAAGGGCGCGGCTTCAGCCGTGCCGCCCAGGGCCAATAACGACGGGGGCTATAGCCTCTGAGGGAGCAGCAGTTTACTTAGATGGGTCGCGAATATCCTGACAATCCGCTGGTAGGCGTTGGCGCAGTGATTGTTGAGGAGAACCGCGTCCTCTTGATTCGCCGCGGACAACCCCCGCTGCTGGGCGAGTGGTCGTTGCCCGGCGGCCTCCTCGAATGCGGAGAAACTCTGCGCGAAGCCGTTGCGCGCGAAGCCCGCGAGGAAACGGGATTGCTCATCGAAACCAGCGAAATGCTGGGCGTATATGAACGTGTGATCCGGGACGACGCAAAACGAGTGCGGTATCACTATGTGCTGGTTGATTTCCTGTGTCGCGCAGTCGGCGGCGACCTCAAAGCGGGCAGCGATGCAGCCGATGTCCGCTGGTTCACACGCGACGAATTGCCCGCGCTGAATCTCGCTTACGATGCCAATGATGTAGTGCACAAGGGATTGGAGCGGACATGACAGTCTGCCCGCTCGTGTGGGGACGGGCAGTTGCCTATGGTCCCAGCAATGCTGAATTAGCCTTAGTCGGCCATCTTGGCCAAGTGCACCGGGAACCCGGTCCTCGGCAGCAGCGACGTTAACTCGAACACCTTGAAGCCGTCACCCGTGATTTCCGTCTGGCGATAGAGCCCGGGCTCGGTCTCAGCGGTTTCGTGGCGCCCTTCCAGATCATTGAGAAACCTCTGCGCATCTTTGAGGCTGGCCTGCCCGCCTTTGGCCCGCGTCACCACGGCCTCGGTGGCATAGGAGCGCACCAGCTTCGGCCAATACTTTTGCAGCAGCTGAGTGCTCGCGAATATGTCGGCCCACACAATTTCTCCGTTCACCGCAACCACAACGCCCACCGCGTTCTTATCCCGCAGTTGATGAATGACGCTTTCATAGTTGCGCTCGACCGGTTCGGCGACAGCATCCACCTGCTTTTGCACTTCCTTGTTGTCCATGACGCGGGCATACGAGGTGGTCCCGTTGACTTCAGGAGCACCGCCGGTAACCTCCACAACTTCCGACATGGCGCGCTGCGAGGTACGGACACTGTCCCACACTTGCTGCTGATCTTTCGCAGCCATCGCCTTGCTGCGCACCACCGGAGCAGCGAGAAGCCCGGGCGCTCCGCCCGCCGCACTGCCGAACTCGTACTTGCCGTTCGCCGGCACCCAACGTCCGGGCTCAACGCAGAAGACGCTGAGGTCCACCGGATCGCTCTCCGCCGGCACGATGCGGTCTTTGCCGATGACCCGGTCCTGCTTCCCGCCTGTAACTATCTCGCCTGCGAGCAGTAACAACGGTCGCTTCGAGTTATTCACCAGAACCAGCCGATTCACTTCCGCCCCGCGTATGGGATGAATAATTGCCGGATCGCCGGGGTGCCGACGGACGAGGCCGCGTAACTGGCCCTCCTCCGCAATCACAACCTCGCCGTTGTGCAAGCCTTCATCCAGAGTAAGAAACTCTGCCGTGTCATACGACCTGCCGGCTACGACGGGAAAGACTGTTAGATTGCCGCTGCGAATTGGCGCAAGCAGCGAGTAGCCAGCGGCTGGCGTTACCTCGCCTGCATGCGACAAACACGGAACCACAACCGCCGCCACAACTAACAGAACGATTCCAGTAACCGCGATCACTAACCGCATAAGTAGCCCTCCCCGCAGTCAAGACACCGCCCGTGTGGGGACGGGCGCCTCGCCCGTCCAAGCCGAGCGCAGTTCGGCAGCTGGCTCGATCAGGCCGGGGAACTCGTCCGCGAGTCTTCCGGGAGTGCCTTTCTCTGCTCGCTGATCGAAGAACGTACGATTTGTTCTTCCTTGCGCCGAAAAAATTGCTAGCATCATCTGGACGTGCCAGAGTGAAATGCCAAGCCCCGCCCAATCCGGCCCGGGAACGGACTTCGCCAGCGCTCTTTACGAACGCAGCGCCGCGGCGGTCTACGGCGTGAGTGCCGGGCAGTTTGCCGCCATCCTCGATGAAATTCTGCGCAAGTATCTTCCTGCGAATGAGTCCCTCGCCTCGGCAGAACTAAAAGCGCAGCAGAAGACTGATTTCTGCGCCGCGCTGCGCCTGGAAGAACTGGTGCTGGCGCGCGCCTGTGCGGCGGGAAACGAGCGGGCATGGCAGGACTTCATCAGCCGCTACCGGCAGAAGTTGCACAGCATGGCGCTGCACATCACCCGCGATGGCGTACACGCCGCGGAGCTGGCCGATTCCCTCTTCGCCGATCTGTATGGGGTGAACGCCCGCGATGGAGTCCGCCGTTCCAAGCTCGTGTTCTATACCGGCCGCGGTTCGCTCGAAGGCTGGTTACGCACCGTGATGGCGCAGGAGTTCATTAATCGCTATCGCAAGCAGAAACGCACCGTCAGTCTGGAGGAGCAAACAGAAGACGGTATGCAGTTTGCCGCGGCGGTTCCTGAGCCGATGTCGGCTTCGGACCAACGTCTCGAAGCAGCTACTGATGAAGCGCTGGCCGAACTTTCGTCCGAAGACCGGTTTACGCTGGCGTCTTATTATCTGGATGGGCGGACCCTAGCCGAAATTGCGCGCACCCTGGGGTTGCACGAATCGAGCGTCAGCCGGCGCCTCGATCGGCTCTCCACCGGCCTCCGGAAGCGCATTCTGGCAGGACTGCGGGCACGCGGCATGAGCCACGCCCAGGCTACGGAAGCGCTGGAAACTGACGTGCGCGACATCCAGTTGAATTTACGCTCTCGGCTAGCGCAAGATTCAGGGGCAAAAGCGTTCCCTGAGGGAAAGCATTGACGAAACTAAGATGACGGAAGTCCCCAAAATCGTGCATGACCGCCTGCGGGCTGCCTTGCCGGACCAGGCCGCGCCCGGGGAATCCCATCCCGATGCGGACCTGCTGACGGCTTTTGCCGAGCGGGCCCTCTCGGCGAGCGAGCGCGAAGGCGTGCTTGTGCACCTGGCGCGTTGTGGAGACTGCCGCGAGTTGATCGCTCTGGCCCTTCCGGCTGCGGAACCGGCGACAGTTCCGGCCGTGGCTGAAGCCTCGCGGGCGGGAGCGCCTCCGCGCCGAAAGCTGAGCTTTGCCTGGCCCACTCTACGCTGGGCTGCGCTGGCAGCGGGAGTTGCAGTGGCTGCCGCGGTGCTGCTAATGCACCCCGGAAAGCTGAACCAGGGGACGGAGCCTCCCATCAACCCGCAGGTCGCAACTACCGCGCAGCCAGTTCACGGTCCGCAAACCGCATCGGCGCCACTGGCGCCGCAGGCAATGGACCAATCAGCGGTTTCGGCGAGGGCTGACGCAGGACAACCGAGGTCCGAGTTGCGGATGTCCAGGAAGCTCGATGCTGCAAAGGTCGCAACGCCAACGCATCAAGCGGAGTCTGGAATGCTGCTGGCGGAGAGCAAGATTGCCGTCAACAAGCACGATTTGAAGGAGGCGGACAAGTTGTCAGAGCCTTCATCGGCCGGAGCGCAAGCGCTCAATTACAACGCGCCCGCCGTTCCCAGGTCGAATGAAACCGTCGAGGTTACTGCAGAATCCCCGGCCGTACAGGCAGAGGTCTTCTCTGACGCTGCGCAAAACGCGCGAGAGGTTGTGAAAGCAAAGCCAGCCCCGCAGGCCGAAACAAGCCAGCCGCTGAACGGCTTCTCGGCTTCCGCCGGGGAGGCTCCTCTGCAGGGCAGGAATATGGCGTCGATGGCGAAATTGGCCGCGCCCCCGAGCCCGACTCGGGCCCGCAATGTCACCTGGACGATTGCGGCCGGGGTCCTGCAACGGTCACTGGACAGCGGCCAGAACTGGCAACCGGCGCTGCATGCGGATCATCCGCTGTTGTGCTACGCGCCTCACGACCAGGATTTTTGGGCTGGTGGGCAGGCGGGAACGCTCTTTCACTCCGCCGACGGCGGCGTAACCTGGCTGCGGGTGCAACCCTCTGTCCAAGGCCAGGCCCTTACCTCCGACATCACTCACATTGAGGTACGTGCCTCGGCGGAGGTGGTAATTTCCACCAGCAACCACGAAATCTGGAGCAGCGCGGACAACGGAAAAACCTGGGAGAAAAAGTGACCCGGCTGCTTCTGGCGTTCTGCTTTGCTGCCATTCTCTCGGCCGGCAGTGCCGTAGGGCAACCCGCGGAACCGCTTCGCCCAGAGTGGTGCCGGCAACTGCCCAGGCCGGAGTACGGCAAGCTGGAGCGCGTTCTGAGCAACGAACCTTGGTTCGAAATCTACCGTATTCGGCCCGGCGTGTTTGCCATCTACGAACCGAAACAGTTTGAAGAAGTTATCTCCTATCTGATCCTGGGCGAGAAGCATGCCGTGCTCTTCGATACCGGCCTCGGGGTCGGAAGGATCAGTACAACCGTCGCCCAACTCACGTCCCTGCCGGTTACTGTGATCAATTCGCACACGCACTTCGATCATGTTGGCGGCAACGCCGAATTTCAGGAGATCTGGAATCGAGATCTGCCCTACACCCGCCAGAATATGCGCGGCGAAAGCAATGCATACTCGCGCGATGCGCTTGCCCCCGAGCGTTTGTGTGGTAAGTTGCCGCCGGGAACGAAGGCAGAATCGTATTCGATTCGCCCCTGGAAAAGCGCCCATGCTTTGCAGGACGGCGAGCGCGTCGATCTCGGTGGACGGGAACTGGAAGTGATCTTTACCCCTGGACACACACCGGATTCCCTGGCCCTTCTAGATCGCCGGAACGGACTGCTGTTTACTGGAGACACCTTCTATCCCGGACCGATTTACCTCTTCACTCCGGAGACGGATTTCGCCGCCTACGCCCAATCCGTCGCCAGACTGGCGGCGCTAGCCCCTCAAATCCAGCTGCTTCTGCCCGCACATAACCTGCCGGTTGCCGACCCTTCCTACTTACGGCGCGTCTCGGATGCGGTGCAGCAAGTACAGAGCGGCAAAGCCAAGGGCCAACTGGTCGAGGGCCACGAGGAATACACGTTTGATGGGTTTTCCCTTTTGCTGGCAGTCAAGCCATCCGCCCCATCCACTAAGTAAGCGTTACCTCCGTACATGACCCGCCGTACTCAGTTATTAGCTCTATATTACGAAAGTGCCGTTTACTGTACACCCAATCGGCCCTAGGATAGGCACGTGGTTTGGCAGTTCTGGGGGAGGGCTGCCGGAGACGCCCTGAGCTTCAAAGCTCAGGGCGTTCTTTATTTGCCCCCAACTCACACCCGCATAGCTGCTGCGAAAGCTCTCCGCATCGACACTCTGCGCAAAACTTCCGGCGCGATGCCTCTCAGGGGAAAGACGCGATCGGCCAGGCTCGCGGCAACCACGCTCCCGGGCATGCCCCAAACCACCGACGACTCTTCATCCTGCACGATGACCTCCCCGCCCGCCTCCCGTATGACCGCCGCCCCCTGAGTGCCGTCCGTCCCCATACCGGTTAGCACTATCGCCAGCACATTCGCACCGTAGGTTTGCGCCACCGAGCGGAACAACACATCCACCGCGGGCCGGCAGGAATTTTCCTGAGGATCACGGTTCAGGTTCAGCAGGAAATCCGTCCCCTTGCGCGTTACGGTCATGTGCTGGTCGCCCGGCGCAATCCAGACCTGACCTCGCCGCAATTTCTGCCCTTCCTTGGCTTCCCGCACTTCGAGCGGAGCCAGGGCATCGAGACGTTCAGCCAGCAGGCGCGTAAACAGAGGCGGCATGTGCTGCACGATCACGATCGGCACGGGGAGATCCGCGGAGAATTGTGGGATCAGTTCAGAAAGCGCACCTGGACCGCCGGTCGACGTGCCAATTGCGATCACATCGATCCGCGGCAGCGGACGACCAGAAACAGCGGTGGGTGCGAACCCCGGCTGTGGACGCGGCGTGTGCCCCGCGCACAGAGCCTTGATCTTTCGCAGCAACTCCTTCCGCACCCGCTCCTGCGAGCGTTCCGCAGTCTCGCTGGAGGAGGGTTTAGCCACATAGTCGCTAGCCCCCCGCGCCAGCGCCTCCAGGGTTATCGTCGCACCGCGCTCGGTAAGAGCACTGAACATAATCACCGGCAACTTCGCATAGAGTTTGCGGATCTCAACCAGGGCTTCCATTCCATCCATCCCTGGCATGTCAACGTCGACCCACCACACTGATGTTGCTCGTGGTTACCGGCCACAGACTCTTGCACCGTGTCGCCGGAATTATTCCTCGTGAATATCCTCTCCATCGGCACGGCCTGCTCCCGCTTGAGCACAGAGGTACCGGACGACTTCGGACTTTGCGCTTGAATTGTTTTTGTGAACTTCAGGGAGGGAGCACAGAAATCTTCCCGAAAGGATTCGGGGACTCCGGAATGGTCACGCCCAGCAAAGTCAGCTGGGCGTGGACTTACTCAACCGCCTTATACCGAATAAGAGACATCGTCATTGGCCGCGCTTTGCGCCGTGCTTTCCGTCGCGGCGTTGCCGTTAGTCTTACTGCCACGACGCATGGCAACAATGCCCGTACGCACCATCTCCAGCACACCATACGGACGCAGTACTTCAATCAATCCGTCGATCTTGTCTTCCGCGCCGGTGATTTCAATCGTTAAGGACTCGGGAGAAACGTCGATCACACGCCCGCGAAACACGCTGGCCAGCTCCAGCACATGGGAGCGCGCATCGTGCGTAGCCGCCACTCGGATCAAGGCCAGGTCGCGGATAATGGCTGGCTGATTGGTGATGTTCTCGACCAGCAGCACGTTCACCAGTTTATATAGATTGGCTTCGATGCGGCGGGCCTGGTCGCGGTCAGCGTCGACCGTAATGGTCATGCGCGACACCTCTGGTTTTTCCGTCCGTCCCACCGTCAGCGAATCGATATTGAATGCCCGGCGGCGAAACAAAGAGGCCACGCGCGTAAGCACGCCCGGCTTGTTTTCAACGTACACCATGAATGTATTCAGCATAGGTTTATTGAATCATTGATTGATTGAGGTATTGAATCATTGGTTCAATGTCTCAATGACTCAATGAATCGATGCCTCAATTGCATTTATTCGTCTTCCGCCGTCTCCACAATCGGACTCGGCCGCCGGATCATGTCGTGCAGCGCCGCCCCGGCTGCCACCATCGGATAGACCGTGTCTTCCTGTTCCACCTTGAAATCAATCAGCATCGGCCCCTCGTGCCGGCGCGCCGCTTCCACCGCGGGCACCACCTGCGAACGCTCCGAGACGGCCATGCTGCGTATGCCGTAAGCCTCGGCTAGCTTCACGAAATCCGGGTTCAGCAAGGGCGTCGCCGCGTAGTTGCGGTCGTAGAAAAATTCCTGCCACTGCCGCACCATGCCGAGAAAGCCGTTGTTGATGATGGCGATATGGATCTTCAGATTTTCCTGTACCAGCGTCGCCAGTTCGCACATGGTCATCTGGAATCCGCCATCCCCCACCACCACCCAGACCTCGGCCTCCGGACAAGCGACCTTAGCGCCGATGGCGGCGGGCAGCGCGAACCCCATCGTGCCTAATCCGCCAGAAGTGATCAGCGAGCGCGGATGCTCATGCTTGTAATACTGCGCTTCCCACATCTGGTGCTGGCCGACGTCGGTAACAACAATGGTGTTGCCGTCGCGCGTCTGGTGCCACAAATCATTGATCACATGCGCCGCGTAAAGATGGCCGCTGTCAGGCAGGTTCTGAATATCGCGCACCGCCGAATCGCCTTTCAGCTTGTCAATCGAATCCAGCCATTCGCTGCGATCAATGGATTCGACGTGCGGCAGCAGTTCCAGCAAAACTTCCCGCAAGTCGCCGACCAGCGGAACATCCACCTTGACGTTCTTGTTGATTTCCGCCGGATCAATCTCGATGTGGATCTTCCTGGCGTTGGGTGCGTAATTCTTGAGGTTGCCCGTAACCCGGTCGTCGAAGCGCATGCCGAAAGCCAGCAGCAGATCCGCTTCTTGAATGGTGTGGTTCACCCAGGCTTCCCCGTGCATGCCCATCATGCCCAGATTGAGCGGGTGCGATGCCGGAAACGCGCCGATGCCAAGCAGCGTGAGCGCGACCGGAATTCCGGCCCGCTCGGCAAAATCGCGCACCTCGCGCATAGCCCCAGAAACCATGATGCCGTGCCCGGCAAGAATCACCGGCCGCTTCGAATTGTGGATCAACTCCAGCGCCTGCTCATACTCCGCGGGAGCGGGCGAAAGGTCGGGACGGTAGCCCGGCAACTGCGGCTTGGCCGCTTCCCAGTCGAACTCGCAAGTACCCTGCTGCGCGTCTTTGGTGATATCCACCAGCACCGGCCCCGGACGCCCCGACCGCGCTACGTAAAAAGCCTCCCGAATCGTCCGCGCCACTTCGCTGGCGTGCGTCACCAGATAGTTGTGTTTGGTGATCGGAAGCGTGACGCCGGTGATGTCAGTTTCCTGAAACGCATCCGACCCGATCAGTTTGCTGCCGACCTGCCCGGTGATGCAGACAATCGGTATGGAATCAAGCATGGCGGTGGCGATCCCCGTAACCATGTTGGTCGCGCCCGGCCCCGAGGTTGCGACCGCAACTCCCACCTCCCCGCTGGCGCGCGCGTAGCCGTCCGCCATGTGGGTAGCGCCCTGTTCGTGGCGCACCAGCACATGATGAATCTTGCTATGCTTCAAAGCGTCATAAGCCGGCAGAATCGCTCCGCCCGGATAGCCAAATACAACCTTCACGCCTTCCCGTTCCAGACATTCCCAAAGAATGCTGGCCCCGGTCATGGTCTTGGAACCGGGCTTTGACTCCGTCGTCGTCTTGCCAGTAGCTGGCGTGATGGCGGTTGGCGTGTTTTTCGGATCCGTCATAAAAACTCCCTACCAGTCCGTAGGTTTCGTATCAGGGTATCGCTTTAGCGATACCACAATTCTTCAAAATCAAACGCCCCTTTAGGGGCTGGACAAAAGCGCCCCTAAAAAACAAAACCCACCGTGCCATCTGGCGGGTGGGATTCGGGAGCACCTACGATTGCCAGTTCCTCAGCTCACCCTTCCCCCGCACCGAGTCGGACTAGCATACTCGTACCTCCGGAATTCTAAAACTAATTCGAAGGAGACCCCGTCCATTGGTCACGGTTGCACCCAGTGTTAGAAGATAGTACCCGACCGACCGTCCGGTTGGCAAGCCGGACTCCAACAAACTCTCATCCTGAGCAAAGTCGAAAGCCCCTGCATCCTTCACGCCCGGGCGAGCGAACAATCGTGGTCCGATGGTTTTAAAACCAGCCGGTATGAGGGTAACCCCCCTCCCCCACCCGGTATATTGGAATCAAAGACTTAGCGGATAAATCCTCGCAAAGTATTCGGTTTAAACGACTTATACGTAAAGTATTCGGGAATAAAGAGTTATGTTGGCAAAAAGTCCAGAAAATTGGTTAGGGCAGATTCGAGGGGCCGCCTTGATTGACGGACACGCCACGGAACTTGCCCCAATCAGATCTCCTATCGTTGCGCGCGATACGCCTTAAGTCAACGGATTTCGATCACCAAATGGTTGCGACGACAAAATCACGGAGTCTGAGCGGCGCTGTCGAACAAAATCCTTCAGACCAACACGACGCGGAATCCCGTGTCTCGAAGATCGCGAGGCGTGCGGCACCCCGTTCTTCTTCACTGCCAACGGTGAACGACCCAGATTATACTGAGCGGAGATCCACCCGCCCTGACCGCGCGTTTCTGGTTCTGTTCACGCCAACTTATGGATGAATCCAAGCAAGAAACAGCAAGTCATTCGTTCCAAGGTCAAACGGAGGATAAAACGTGCAATTCTCGCGGACGTGGGCAGCGCTGCTCACATATTGTGCTCTCTTGGCGTCTACGACATTGGCCCAACCTGCCCCACCAACGACCAACGTCCTAACTCGAATGACGATGGTTAAATCGCAGTATGGAAAAGGCACCATTTTTTCGCTCGACGTGGATCGTCGTGAGTACTGGATCACGGCCAAGCACATCCTTACGGGCGCAGAGCACCCTCCCTACGGCTCTGTCACAAACAAGTCAGTGTCGCTCAGCATTCTCGATCCCGGTGCTGTGGGAGAGAAGTGGCTCCCCGTAAGTTTTACGGTGCTTGATCCCGGCAATGACATAGATATTGTGGTCCTTTCTCCTCGAGAACCCCTATTGAAGAATCCCTTGCCTAGTGTGGCTGCTGACTCAGCGGGAGTCTTGTTGGGGGGTGATTGTGAGTTTCTTGGTTTCCCTTACGGCGGCGGATGGCAGGCAGATTTCGGCAATGGACAAAAGTTCTGGATGCCGTTTGTGAAGCATTGCTACGTGTCAGCGATGTCCAGCGTGGAACCGAGGATTTGGGTTCTTGATGGGATTAACAATCCTGGTTTTTCTGGTGGTCCGGTGATATCTAAGACCGGTCTCGAACAGAAAATTCTCGCCGTAATTTCCGGCTATCACCTAGACCCCACCGAGGTGGTTTCTTCAGCCGCAGGCAAAAAGAAAACGCCCGTGGCAAAGACAAGAAAACAGACAGTAAATCTAAACTCGGGCTTCATTATCGCGTACGACATTAGGTATGCCGTCGAAGCGATCAACAAAAACCCGATTGGGCCACTGCGCGAATCGAAGTAAAGCTAGTTCCTGGGGGGCTGGCCCACCCTTTCCCGCGCTCTGTTCTTCCTCTCCCATAATGAGACGTGGCTGCCCCATCCTTGCGCTTTTTGCAAGGGTGGGCCGCGATGCCGCTGGCAGCATGAGGCTGGTCATGCCTCGCGGCTTGCACCGCGTGAACGATGGTTGGGGAAAGATTTTGTTTCGGGCGGGCGCGGTATCAAAGGTGAAATTGATCGTGCCATCTGTACTGCCTCCCACCCTTCGCAAAAACCGCGAAGGATGGGGCAGCCACGGTGTGGTCATGTCGGCGGAAGGCTGGGCCAGCCTCCCCAGACTGACGGACGGGCGAGGTCGCCCGTCCCCACACTGACTCGATGCTACAGCCCCGGCCCCTCCGGATAAGTCGGCAAATCTGGCGGCCGCGCCGGCAGTTTCTTGGGATTGGCCTTGATCTTTTCCATCAGCATCTCGACCGCTTTTTCCAGCTGTGGATCCTGTCCCTTCAAGACCAGGTCGGGAGAATTGTCCACGACCACGTCGGGTTGCACGCCGCGGTTCTCGATCACCCACTTGCTGTCGAGCCCATAGAGCGCGAATTCCGGGCGCGTGATGTAGCCGCCATCCATCAGATCGATTTCGCCGCGAATGCCGCGCACTCCGCCCCAGGTCCGCTCGCCGATGAGCGGTCCCAGTTTGTACTGCTTGAACATGTAGCTGAAAATGTCTCCATCGGACGCGGCATAGTGATTGGTCACACAGGCCATGTATCCGTAAAAGGCATTCTGGCGCGGTGTCGACTCAAAGTTGCGGGCCGAATCCATGTTGACCAGTATGCGCCGCAAGCGCTCGAAGACGAGCTCATCCACGAAGCCTCCGCCGTTGTAGCGAACGTCGAAGATGATGCCCTCCTTGCGAATTTGCGGGAAGTACTGCTTGACGAACTCGTTGAGCCCTTCGTCGCCCATGTTGGGCAGGTAAACATAACCGATGCGTCCGCCGCTGGAGGCGTCCACCTTCTTGCGGTTGGTCTCGATCATGTTCAACTCGCGCAGACTGTACTCGTCGCCAATCGGCTTCACCACCACCTTGCGGGCGCCGTCGGCCGTGGGCTTGGAATTGATGGAGAGAGTGACTACTTCGTTTGCTGTGTTCACCAGCAATTCGTCGGGAGTCTGCGGAGCGCGCAGCGCGCGTCCGTTGATCGCCACCAGGTATTCGCCTTCTTTCACATTGGCGCCTGGCTCGGTCAACGGAGAGCGAGCGTGCGCATTCCAATTTTCGCCGGAAAAGATCTTCTTGATCCGGTACATGCCGCTGGCTGCGTCGGCTTCATAGTCCGCGCCCAGAAGTCCAACGTTCACCGGATGCATATCCGGGAAATCGCCGCCGCCCACATAAGTGTGCGAATTCGATAGCTCCCCAATCATCTCGCCCAGAATGTAGGTCAGTGAATAGCGATCGGCTACGTAGGGGAGTAACTGAGCATATTGATCTTTCGTCTTCTGCCAATCCACGCCATTCATCGAGGCCTCAAAAAAGTAATCGCGTTCCTGCCGCCAGACCTCGTCGAAAATTTCCTTCCATTCCTGCGGAGGATCGACCTCAGTTCGCATGCCGTCCAGTTTGAGCGCACTATCTCCAACCTTGTGAGGCGCGTCCGGAGGTTTGGCATCGATGATCCCAATCGGTCCGTCGTGTTCAGCTCGATATAACAGTTTCGATCCGTCATGGGAGAGTGCAAAACGATCCGCGCCCTCCAGCAGCACTTTGTCCTTGTGTTCTTTCAGATCGTAGGCATGAATCGCAGGATTTTCTCCGGCCAGCGGTCCCGACAGCCCCTGTATGGGCGAAGTCGAGTAGTAGATCGCGTCCTTGGAGGCGTCGAAGTTGCGAATCACTGCTGGCGGAACGGCTAGCGCCACGATCCGGTTCTGGATGCCCTCCAGATCAATCTTGAAAACTTTCGGAGGCTCCTTGGTCTCGGTTTGAGCGGCCTTTTCTTCGCTCTTCTCTTCTTTCTTGTTTGGCGTCTGCTTTGTGTTCTTCTTGTTTTCTGGCGCCGGCGCGACCGCCTCCGCCTCCTCGCTCTTTACCTTCACCTCATCGCTCAAGGCCGGGAAAGGCGAAGGCTCGTCCGCGGTCAACGTGACCAGGTAAACCCGCGTCGTTTTCGGATTGGCAAACTCGAAATCGATCGTACCCAGCACTTCGTTGTAGTCGCGGTCAGATAGGAAGTAGAGGTAGCGCTTGTCAGGATCGAACACCGCGCCGTAACTGTTGTTAAGTGTCGAAGTCACTTCCGTGATCTTGTGGTCAGCCAGCCCGTACAAGTACACCACTGAAAGTCCGGACTCCAGATTCTTGTCATAAGCCAGCCACTTACTATCCGGAGACCAGGTGTAATTCCTAATCTCGAAGAACTTGGCGCGGTCCACTTCGACCGGCTTTTTCTCTTTGACGTCGACGTACCAGAGTTTCAGGTCCTTGTCGGCCCACGCGATCTTCGAGCTGTCCGGAGACCACGCCGGCTGGAACATGAATCCCTTGTGTCCGCTGGTGATCGCCTCTTCCGGAGTCAACCCATCTTGCGCAGCGATGTAGATTTCATCTTCACCAGTGCGGTCAGAAATGTAGGCGATCCATTGCCCGTTCGGCGACCACGCCACCTTCTGTTCGCGAACTCCAGGTGAATGGGTCAGATTGCGGATGCTTCCATCCTTGGCGGGAACGGTGAAAGCTTCTCCGCGCGCCGCAAATACGGCTCGCTTTCCGTCAGGCGCGATGTCGAAGTCGGTGATATGCCGGCGCGCGTCTACCCAGTGCTTCATGGCGTGATCGCGCTCTCCATTCACATAGACGACCAGTTTCTTCGGCTGCCGGGTCTGCAGGTCAAACGTGTAAAGGTAGCCGCCCTTCTCGAAAATAATCGCATCCGGGCCAAGACTCGGCCACATGACGTCGAAGTCGTCGAACTTGGTGAGTTGCTCGACTTGCTTGCTGCCCTGGTCGTAGCTGTAGAGATTGAGCCGGTGTTCGGACCCGCGATCGGAAGTGAAATAGATCGTGTTCCCGCGCCACATCGGGAACGTGTCGGAGTAATCGGTATGCGGGATGACCCCATCGACAACATTATTCTTGAGATCGTAGATGGTGATGTCCTGCGCCAAGCCGCCGGTGTAACGTTTCCACTGCCGGAAATTGCGGAAAATCCGGTTGTAAGCGATCTTGGTGCCATCCGCCGAGAACGAAAGCAGTCCGCCCTCATCCATGGACATGGGCTGCGGCAGTCCACCTTCGATGCTCACCGTGTAGGGGCGCTTGATCCAGCCGTTCGAAGCGTCGCGTCTTGAAAGGAAGATGATGCTCTTGCCATCCGGCGTCCAGCCAATCAACTGATTGAGCACACCCATGCGGTCATTGAGCGGTTGCGCCGATCCCTGATAGAAGGTCAATTGCTTCGGCTGGCCGCCATCGGACGGCATTACATAGACGTTAAAGTTGCCATCGTACTGGCCCGTGAAGGCCAGCCACTTCCCGTCCGGGGAGAACTTTGGAAATAGTTCCCGCCCAGGATGTGACGTAATACGACGGGCTGTGCCTCCCGCGCTCGACGCCAGCCAGAGATCGCCACCGTACATGAATGCAATTTTGTCTTTATAGATGTCGGGGAACCGCAGCAAACGGCCCTCTTGCGTTTCCTGAGCTGCCGTCAGGCAGGCACTGCCGATGACACAAGCGAGAAGAACGACTGCGAAAAAACTTCGGATAGAAATCATAAGGGACCCTCTTGGTAGATTCTTTTGCGGGAACAATCAGCGGACGGAAAAGCATTTCGACAAACGGATTGTACCAGTCTACCCGCTGCTGCTTCGAACACTAATTGTGTTTTCAGGGCTTGGGTGTGTTGCCTGCCGCTCGCACCGCATCCTGGCATTTGCCCGCGGCGGTCAACACTTTGTCAAAGGCTGTTTCTGTGCGGAGTTTTGCCAGCAGCGGATCCGACAGTAGATTCGAGTACGCGCAGTAATTCTGCTCCACCGCACTCTGCAGAAGATGGAGAGCGGCCTGTTTCTTGCCGCAGAACCCGAAGATGGCTCCCTGGTAATACCACGTCTCGGCGTCCAGTTCAGTGGGCAAACTGGTTTCGGCTTCCTGCGCCATCCGGTCCATATCCGCCGCTGGCCGCAACTGCAAGCAGGCCTCCAGCAGATCACGGTGATAGCGCGGTGCGCCCGGCATGCTCTTCACGGCCTCGCGGGCTTCTGCAATCTTCCCCTCGCGCAGCAGAATCGACGGCATGACATACGCGGCCCACTCCGAGCCTTCATCCAGGCGGACAAAATCTCTGGCCCGTTCAGTCTTGCCCAATTCCATGAACGCCCAGGCGCAAGAACGAAAAGTGTAGCTTCCGGGGTCGAGGGCCACCGCCGTATTGCATTCAGTCGCCGATTGCTCCAGCATCCCGGCGTAACGATAGACATAGCTCATCGCAAAGTGGGCCTCGGCGCTCTCCGGACGGCGCTTGACCAGCGCCTGCGCCGCCTGATAAGCCTTGCCCAGTTCACCGCGCTCCACCCGGTTGGCGATCAACTGCCGAGCGGCTGTGACCCGGTTCGGATCGAGATCCAGGGCGCGTTCGCAGGCCTTGTTGGAGCGCTGGAACATCGGTTCGCCGCCATCGGAATAGTCCGCGTCAAAGTAGCAACGTAATCCGAGTTGTTCCCAAGCCGGGGCGTAGGTTGGGTCGACGGCAACCACATGCTCCAGGACCGCAATCGCATCCTTGTTCGGCCCGGCATCATGAGGCAACGCCAGGCTGTGCAGGTAGAGATCGTAAGCCTCCGCGTTTTTCGGGCGCGTGCCGGTGTCGAGAAAATCGCCGGTCGCGCCCAGCGCCGGCAGCAACCCCTGGCGGATCTGCGCCGCCATCTGCGCTTGCAACGCAATCAGGTCCTGATCGGGCGCTCTCACGGTGGTCTGCCACAACAGCCGGTTCCCCTCCACCTGGATCGCCTCCAGCGTAATCAGAAGGTGGTCGCCCTGCTTTATGAAATGCCCGGCCACCACGTTGGCAACATGCACTTCGCGGCCGGCGCGCTGCGGATCGACGTCGTTGCCGGTAAACTTTCGAGTGATCGCTGACGGCCGAACGTCCAGCGTCCGGGTGTAGGTGAGGGTGTTGGCGATTTCGTCGGCCAGTGCGAAGCGGAGAAACTCCACGCTGATGTCGTTGTTCATGTTCTGCAACGGCAGAACCGCAATGGTGTTTTTGGGCGCGCCACCGCCCGCCTGGCGCTGCTTGAACCACCACGCGCCTACCGCGACCAAAACCGTGAGCAACAGCCCACTGACTCCCAGCAAAAGATACGTTGAAAACCTGCTCGAAGATCGAAACGTGGTTGTGGCCAGTCGATAGGGCAGCCCTGGCCGCCGCGTTCCGCTTCGGGTCAACCCCGGTTCCGTTTCCTTTCTCAGCGACTGGAGATCGCCTTTCATCGCCAGCGCATCCGGATAGCGATGCCCCCGGTCCTTCTCCATGGCACGCCCGATGATGCCTTCAAGATCCTGCGGAAGCGACGGGTTGAGACTTCGAGGGGAAAGCGGCTTCTGATTTAGAACCGCGTCCAGGGTAGTGATCACGTTACCGGTGGAGAAAGGCTTCTTGCCGGTCGTCATTTCGTAGAGCACGACCCCGAACGAGAACAAATCGCTCCGCGGATCCAGTTCTTCACCGCGCGCCTGTTCCGGAGACATGTAAACCGCAGTTCCCGGAATCACGCCCATCGCGGTTAGCGAGTCGTCCATGGCGGCGTCGCTCGATCCCTTTTCGTGGGCCGACTTGGCCAATCCGAAATCGAGGATTTTGGTTTGACCGTTTTGCGCCACGAAAATATTCGCCGGCTTGATGTCCCGATGAATGATCCCCTTGGCGTGCGAAGCCGCCAAAGCATCCGCTACCTGGACGCCAATGTCGAGGACTTCGTCGACTCCCATCGGCTTTTCCCGTATGCGCTCCTTCAGGCTCACCCCTTCCAGCTTCTCCATGACAATGAAAGGATGTCCGTCGTTATCCTCAATATCGTGGATGGTGCAAATGCCGGGATGGTTCAACTGGGAAGCGGCGCGGGCCTCACGCACAAAGCGGTTGAGTGACTTGGGATCGTGGACCATCTCCACGGGAATGAACTTGAGGGCGACGCGGCGGGCCAGGCGCGTGTCTTCTGCCTCATACACTACGCCCATGCCGCCACCACCGAGCTTTCCCACAATGTGATAGTGGGAGACCGTCTGGCCGATCATTGTGAGGGCCTCAGTGCCGTCGGCGTTATGTTAGGCCGCTGCCAAAGGCTGGGTCAACTCGCATGCCCAACCTGCGCGCCAATCCGCATGTCTGCGAGTGCAACTGGCACCGCAAAAGCGAGGAGCCGGCAAATCACACACGGAGAATCATCACCTCAGTTGCCTTGATCAAGGCTGCCGCGGTCTGTCCTGGCTTTAGTTGCATTTCGCGCGCCGAAGTTGCCGTGATGATGGAGGTAATTTGCTGGCCGCCAATCGATATCTTTATCTCCGCCATCAGCCCGCTAATCCGCACAGAATCGACTCGCCCCACCAGCTGATTTCGTCCACTGACGCGCCGGATGACCAGCTTCCGCTCTTTCTCCGTCTTGCCTCGCGTCCTGAAAAGCAACCGGTCCACCTCGCTCTGAGGGATGCGATGGTGCCCCCCGGCCGTCCGGTTACTGCGAATTTTCTTCTTGTAGATCCATTGCTTGATCGTCGGGAAGCTGATCCCCAGCTCTAAAGCCGCTTCGCGCAACTTCAATAAGTTCTCCGTCTTCCGGCCGGACTTGTCATTCCTCTTCATCGGAACGAAATCGTACAGTCAACCCAAGGCACGGTCAACAGGCGGGCTTCCTGTCCACTGAACCGGCCGGAATCAGTGATGGATAGATAGAACTGTGTACTATTTGACATCATAAATATATTTGCTATACACTTTTGCTCCTTTGACGTAAACCCCCGAAATTGGAGGCGGAATGCACAGGCGTGCCTTGCTTTTGTTGCTGATCGTTCTCTTTCTCTTGTCGAACTTTTCCCCGGCCCAGGAGGGATATTTCTCCAATTGGTTTGCCCGGGTGGACAAAAGTAAAGACGAGCAACCTCACTGGGTCACGCCATTAGCGACCACAACACCTCGTCTTGAAGAGGAATACCGCTACGATCAGCTCTGGCAACCCAATGCCAAGGGGGTTACCACCGACAACTACGACGGCGGAAAAGGATTGGAATTGATTCCCTTCGAGAAAGTGGAAGTCATTCTTAACGTGCCTCCATTCATCGACCACAACAATCCCAAGGTCAAGAACGGTTGGGGGGACGTTGCGTTTCTGGTCAAATACCGGTTGCTCTCCGCGAACGAGGAGCACGGCAATTACATCCTGACGGCCTTTCTGGGATGGAGCCTGCCCACCGGACAATTCTCGAATGGTGCCTTGCATCCGGTCATCACGCCGACCATCGCCTACGGTAAGGGTTTCGGCAACTTCGACCTGCAAGGTACGTTCGGCATCGGCCTTCCCACTGCCGATACAAGTTCGTTAGGACGTACCATCGCCTGGAACAACACTTTCCAATACCGCGTATTCCGCAAGTTCTGGCCCGAGGTCGAGCTCAATTCAACCTTTCAGGACGGCAAGAATGATGGCCAGAAGCAGAATTTTGTTACGCCCGGGCTGGTCATGGGACGCTTCCGGCTGGCAGGCAGAGTCGGCTTCACGGTCGGCGCGGGATGCCAGATCGCCACAACTCAATTTCACACTACGAATCACAACGCGATTCTGTCGATCCGCTTCCCGTTCTGAAATCGCTCGCATCAACCCAGGGTCGCCGGGGTGAGCTCGGGTGTCAAGAGACGGGCCGCCCCACTCCCACGTCTGACTTCTAAAGCCCCTGGCTCGATTTGCCGATTCTTCAAGACGTATCTCCTAATGCACGGGCCAGTCAATTGCCCGCCCGTTCAAACAGCCTTTTGGTCTTATGATGGTGGGGTCAGGTTTCATGGGTACTTCCTGCCAGGAGGTATGAATGGGCGGCCGTTCGTTGTTTGGTACAGCGGAGGTCGGAGGTTCAGGACTCATGCAAGCCTTGGTGGTCGACGATTCCGCCGTCTACCGAAAGTTGATCGGCGATTATTTGCGCAGCTGGAATTTTGGCGTCACGCTGGCGGAGAACGGCTCCGAAGCTTGGCGAATCCTGCAGCAGCCCGACTCTCCCAAGCTCGCGCTCCTCGATTGGGTACTGCCGGATCTGGATGGCATTGAACTCTGCAAGCGCATCCGCAAAGGTGGATCGTCCCGTCCTTACGTCTATGTCATCCTGCTGACCAGCAATGAGGACCGCCAGAATATGCTCGAAGCCATGCAAGCCGGCTCCGATGACTATCTGGTCAAGCCTTTTGATGAGATGGAATTGAAGGCGCGCCTGCTGGTCGGCAAGCGGATTCTCGACCTCCAGGATGAACTGGTTTCCGCCCGCGAATCCATGCGCCACGCCGCGACCCACGATAGCCTCACCGGACTGATGAATCGCGGGGAGATTTTCAGCATGCTCGAACGCGAATTGGAGCGAGCCCGCCGGGAACGCACACGAGTGGGAGTGGTCCTGTGCGACATCGACCGGTTCAAGCGCGTCAACGATACCCTCGGCCATCTTTTTGGCGATGAGGCGCTCCGCGAAATCGGCCGGCGGCTGCGTGAGGAACTCCGCGTCTACGACGGTGTTGGCCGATATGGCGGAGAGGAATTTCTTATGGTTCTGCCCAACTGCGATTTGCCCGACGTTCTGATGCGCGCTAACCAGTTGCGCAAAAGTGTGGCCGATACTCCTGTACTTTGTTCCGGCAAGGAGAGATCCATCACCATGAGCATGGGAGTCGCCGTCTCCGATTGCGACGGAAAACAAGAACTGGAAGCATTGTTGAACCGGGCCGACGCCGGCCTCTACGCCGCCAAGGAAAAGGGCCGGAACCGGGTCGAGCACTTTACCCGCGCCGCCAGGAAAGCGGTCGCTGGGCGCGTACGCAAGAGCTAAACGCCTTCCCGAGGTGAACCAAGAGATAAGCCTTTACTTACGACTCGGTCAATGCGTGCAATCGCGGAGCTCCCTCATATGAGTGATAGCCAAGCTCTGCGGAACCAGCCTCTTGGATCAGATTTTCTGCTACCAGCGGCTGCGCGACGGAAATCTTTGGAAATGTCGAGCTGACAACATCAAACGTCTTGACGTAAGGAGTCCCGTCCAGGAGTTTTTCGAGGACCTTCACCGCTTCTGGAAAGCCGCTCGAGTTGAATGCCTGCGCATTCCTTTTGTCCTCCCAGAAACTGATGGTTGCGACTTCTCTGCCATTGGGGACAGCCAGGGTGATCAAACCCAAGAAGCCTTCTTGCTTTCGCAGCCAAGGGAGGATCGCACTCTCCATCAGATTCGTAAATTCCGTAAGCGAGTTCGGTTTCAGGCGGGCAGCAACTTTGCGGGCAACCATTGTCAACCTCCCCGGTGTTGGACCGGCCTCTATTGCCTGCAGTGGATCCAGCCTGCACAACACCGCACATCCTGGTAGTGCGTTTCAGTAACCGAGCGTTACTTCCGCGAGACGAGAGAACCGCTTCCCCACGGTTCTCCCGACTCGCGTGCTGCTCTGCCGCAAGGGCAACGCCCGACGCTGGCCAGCGAGAGACAACGACTTCTATACCCCGCCAGATTTCCGAACCTCATGGATAAACCCCCACGATTCAGGTGCAGCGGTGGCAGCAATTTGCTAGAGATCTGGAAAAAAGGCAACAGAACTGATTCCGAACTTGAGCTAACCAGCTAACGCGCTGGAGGCAAAGCAGTTATTCAAAGTTCTAACCTGCCGTGCTAAAATCTTCCGCATTCTGCCGTGGGGCGTTCGTATGCAGCAGCACGGACCAGCAGGCCGGATTGCTCGTTTTGGATCCTTCGAGGCTGATCTCCAGGAAGGCAAACTCACCAAAGCGGGGATCCGGATTCGTCTGCAGGAACAGCCGTTACAGATTCTCGCGCTACTGCTGGAGCACCCCGGTCAACTCGTCACTAGGGAAGAGATCCGCCAGAAACTCTGGGCTCGCGATACGTTTGTCGAGTTTGACGACGCGTTGAATACGGCGGTGCGGAAGCTGCGCGCAGCCTTGAACGATTCGGCCGACACGCCGCGGTTTCTGGAAACCGTTCCCCGCCGAGGCTATCGTTTTGTTGCTCCAGTGGCTTGGACGCCAGAATCGCCAGCCCTGGCCCCAATCAAGTCCCCGGCCGGTCGACATCCGTATCTATATCTTTATCTTGGGCTCGCCGCAGCTCTGCTGGTGGCCGGTGCCGCCGTTGGAGGATATCGGCATCTTCGCCGTCCCGGTTTCCAAATCACTCTCAAGGACACGATCGTTCTCGCCGACTTTGCCAACACCACGGGCGATGCGGTGTTCGACGACACGCTGAAGACCGCGCTCAACGTGTCCCTGCGGCAATCGCCTTTCTTGAATGTGCTCTCCGACAGCGAAGTGACGAAGACCTTGCAACAGATGACCCGTCCCGCCAGCACGAAACTCACTTCGGAGGTAGTCCGCGAGCTTTGCCAGCGGGCGGGCAGCAAAGCCTACCTTGCCGGGTCGATTGGCAGTTTGGCTAGCGAATATGTTCTGGGATTGAAGGCGGTGAATTGCCAGAATGGGGACACGCTGGCCGAGGAGCAGGCGGCGGCGGCGTCCAAGGAAAAGGTACTGGACGCGCTCGGCGAGGCGGCCTCCAAGATGCGTGGCGAACTGGGTGAATCGCTGGCTACCGTGCAGAAGTTTGATGTTCCGCTCGAACGGGCCACAACGTCTTCGCTCGAAGCTCTGAAGGCGCTCAGCCTTGGCAAGAAGGCGTCTGACGAGAAAGGCGCCGCTGCCGGCCTGCCTTACGATCAACGTGCCATTGAGCTTGATCCGAATTTTGCCATGGCCTATCGAGCCCTGGGCATCGACTATGCCAGCCTCAGCGAGCTCGGGCGGGCCAGCGAGTACTTTACCAAGGCGTTCCAGTTGCGCGAGCATGCCAGTGAGCGTGAAAAGCTGACGATCGCCGCCGAGTACTATTCGTATGCCACCGGGGAGTTGGATAAGGCGGCACAGACTTTTCAGGAGGAGATTGAGAGCTACCCGCGGGAAGATGCAGCGTACGTCAATTTGGGCCTGGTGTATGCCTTAGAGGGTCAACTTGAGAAAGCCGCGGAGATCACCAGGCAAGCCGTACGTCTCGCGCCGGATGCTGTAAGTGAGTACGAGGATCTCGCCAACTACGCCCTCGCCTTGCAGCGCTTCGACGATGCGCGGCGGATGATCCATGAAGCCCAGGCGCGAAAACTGGACGATTACTTGCTTCGCAATATTCTCTATGCTCTCGGTTTTCTCACGTCTGACGCCGCCACCATGGCAGAACAGCAACAGTGGTTTGCGAGCAAGCCCGAGTTTGAAAACGTTGGACTCGCGCTCGCATCCGATACCGAAGCTTACGGCGGTCATGTGGGCAAGGCGCGGGAGCTGACCAAGCGTGCGGTGACCTCGGCAATCCGGGCTGACAGCAGGGAAAATGGGGCAATATGGCAGGCCAATGCTGCGCTGCAGCAGGCGGCATATGGAAATGCTGCGGGAGCGCGCCAGTCTGCTGCGGCAGCTTTGAGGCTGGCTCCCGCCAGTCGGGGCGTCGAGAGCGAAGCGGCCCTCGCATTCGCCATGGCGGGCGACAGGACGCGAGCCGAATCCCTGGCACAAGACCTGGGGAAACGCTATCCGCTGGACACCCAGATCCAGGCGCTTTGGCTGCCTGCGATCCAGGCGCAATTGGCTCTGGATAAAAAAAATCTCGCTCTCGCCTTGAATACCCTGCAAGCTGCTTCAACCATCGAGTTAGGGTATGTTCCGTTCGTCATGAATATTTCCTGCCTGTACCACGTGTATGTACGCGGAGAGGCGTACTTGGCCGCCGGGCAGGGTGGTCCTGCCGCCGTCGAGTTTCAGAAGATTCTCGACCACAGCGGCATGGTCTGGAACTGCTGGACGGGAGCCTTGGCGCATTTGGGAGTGGCCCGCGCCAATGCCTTAGAGTCGAGAACCGCGCAGGGAGCGGATGCCGATGCTGCCCGCGTCCGGGCCCTCGCCGCCTACAACGATTTCCTCACCCTCTGGAAGGGCGCTGACCCCGACATCCCCATCCTGAAGCAAGCCAAGGCGGAATACGCGAGGCTGCAGTAGTGGGAAAGGCGCTTCTTTGTCGCCTGTTTTTTACCGATAGTTGCTCGAATGGGGTGTTTTCGCTCAGAACCCCGCAGCGGCCCATTCGCTCGCCGAGAAAGTGGTAGCCTTTCTCAAGGATGTTGAGTTTATTCCGCGGCCGAACTGGCCGCAGTCCCTAACCACTTGTTGACCAGCCTCCCAACCCGCATCAAGCAGTTCGCGCGCGACGCGGGATTCGATCTCTGCGGCATCGCGCCGGTCCGCGACTTCGCCGAGTTGCGTGTTTTTCCTGCTTGGATCGCCGATGGAAGGCACGGCGAAATGAAGTACATGGAAGCACGCGATCAGGCCGGGGAACTCAAGCGCGCGTCGCTCGCCCGAGTCGCTCCCTGGGCTCGCAGCGTGATCGTATGCGCCATCAACTACAACACGGCGCATCCGTACTCGACTCAAGCGCAGCCAGAAGATGCCAATCGAGGCTGGATTTCCCGCTACGCCTGGTCCCGCGAGGATTACCACGAGTCCGTCCTGCGCCGCCTCAGACAGGTAGAAGACAAGTTGCGCGGACTGCTCGAAGCCACTGGCAACTTGCACTTCCGTTCCTACGTCGACACCGGCCCGCTCATCGAGCGCGTCTACGCCAAGTACGCCGGCATTGGATGGATCGGCAAGAACACGTGCATCATCAACCAGCAGCTTGGATCGTGGCTGTTTCTGGGCGTAATCCTAACCTCCCTCGAATTCACGGATGCCGGCCTCACCGCCGATCTGCCCGTTCCCGATCGTTGCGGTACTTGTACACGCTGCATCACCGCGTGTCCCACGCAGGCGATCGTTGCGCCCGGTGAGTTGGACGCGCGGCTGTGCATCTCCTATCTGACCATTGAAAAGCGGGGCGAGATTCCAGACGAACTGCGCTCCGGTATGGGACGCCACGTCTTCGGATGCGACATTTGTCAGGACGTTTGCCCGTGGAACCGCAAGGCGCCAGTAACTTCCGCGGCGGAGTTCGAGCCGCGAGAAGGCCTGGTCAATCCGGCACTCGATTGGCTGGCCGAAATGCAGCCGGAAGAATTTCGTGCCGTGTTTCGCGGGTCTCCAGTCCGGCGCGCCAAACTTTCCGGCTTGAGGCGGAATGCAGTGATCGCGATGGGCAATAGTGGCGACGCGAAGTTTCTGCCGACCTTGAAAAAGCTCGCCGAAAATGCAGACCCGATCGTCGCTGACCACTCGCACTGGGCACTGACAAAAATTAGAAGATAGGAAGTATCATTTACTAGCTGAAGAGTCGCTGTCCCTGTGCGAGCAAGAGAAAATTCCAGCACTGATTGGATTTCAACGAGCGCCGTCGGAGGTCAAATGACGACCAAGCAGGCAGTGTTTGTCGTAAGCCGTGCACTAGCAGTGATATTAACTATCTCGGGTTTAGTTGAAATAACTTTTCTGCCCGAGCGGATATTCGCTCTGTCTCATCACCTCGACGCAAGGAGCGCACTGGCCACGAGCGACTACTGGAGCAGCTACTACTTGCTTATGACGAGCTTCCTCGTGCTGCGAATCGTTGGCTATCTGTGTGCTGCCGCTATTTTTGTAAAATGTGAGCCCTGGGTCGAGGCACTCTTCCTGCCGCAGAGTGAGGAACCGGTCGAGTAGTGATTAAGACACATCCTGAAGGGTGCACGATGTTTCAAGAAAATCTGCTTCAAGGCAAGCGCATTCTGATCACCGGCGGCGGCACCGGCCTGGGTAAAGCTGCGGCTGAGCGGTTTCTGGAGCTCGGCGCAGAAGTTTATATCTGCGGCCGGCGCCAGGATGTTCTTGCGGCAACCGAGCAGGAACTGCGCCAGCGCACCGGCGGCCAGATCCACTCCCGCTCTTGCGACGTGCGCGACGCCGTGGCGGTGGAGGAGATGATCGGCATCATCTGGGCCGAAGGTCCACTCGATGTCCTGATGAACAACGCGGCAGGAAATTTTCTGGCGCGCACCGAAGAACTTTCCCTGGGAGCATTTCAATCGGTGATTGGCATTGTCCTGCTGGGCACGCTGCACATGACGATGGCCTGCGGCAGACGGTGGCTGGCGGCCAAGCGCGGAGGCGTGGTGCTGAACGTGACCACCACCTACACGACGACGGGCTCGGCGTATGTGGTGCCGTCGGCCGTGGCTAAAGCCGGCGTGCAGGCACTGACGCGAAGCCTCGCCGTCGAGTGGGGCGACCGCGGCATTCGCATGAACGCCATCGCGCCCGGCCCGATTCCAACCGAGGGCGCGTTCTCGCGTCTGCTGCCGCGTCCGGAACTGGCGCAAGCGGCAAAGAAGCGAAATCCTCTGGGACGCTTTGGAACCACCGAGGAGTTTGCCAACCTGGCCGCATTTTTAATCAGCGACGGCTCCGGCTATATCAACGGAGAGGTCGTGACCATGGATGGAGGAGAGTGGCTGCAAGGTGCGGGCGAGTTTTCGGCGCTGGGACGCGAGCTGACGGAAAAAGAGTGGGGGATGATGAGGCCGAAACCAAAGAAGTCCAAAGAATGAAGGTCAGAGAATGATGAGCGCGCCGCAAAAAACGAAAGCGCCCGGACTCGGTTAGAGTCGCAGGGCGCTCGTTGAACAGCCCTCCCCCGAAGTCTGCTCAAGACCACTCTACGTTGAGATCGCCGCGGACGGAATGGCACGAAAGGGGAGCCCCGTAGGACAATCTGGTAGGCCCGGCAGGAATCGAACCTGCAACCCTCGGATTAGAAATCCGATGCTCTATCCGCTTGAGCTACGGGCCCTTGCCAAAACGGGGGTTCTGACTACTGATTATAGGGGAAGTGAGCGGGAGGGCAGCCGATGTTCTTCTGCACTGAGTTCCAGAAGGTAACCCTCCGGGAGGCAATGGAACTGGGTGGTTCCGAGGCGGGTTCCGCTTGTCACCAGCAGGTCAAAGAGCCTGCTTAATCTTTCAGCGGCACCATGGTTTTATCGCCGCGGCAAAACGTTGCTACTCTTGCCAGGCCTCCTCGCGGCTCAGGCATGGTCATGACCGGTCCGTAGCAATAGACGGCGTGTCCGTTTGCGGCGAAGTACCATCGCCCTCCCTTTACCTTTCCCTGCTGCCGGCTTTGGCTGGGGGTGGAGGAGAGCTGAGCTGGTGGGGCTAACCTGGGGACGGGAAGCGACAAGACTAGAGCTAGCGCTAGGGCCTTCATGATAGGGTCTCGCTTGCATCTCGGCCCCCACAGAAGGGCCGCATTTCCACAGAATCATTTCTCTTTTTTTCTAGGAACTTGTTCTACTCACGTTCGTACGCCCGCTAGATCACTCCAGTGGAGCGTCGCACATCTTCTAAATCTGCGGCCGGCTTCCCCGGAATTTCCTTCGTGGAGCGCGCCGACTTGCCGGGTCGTTTTGTTTCTTTGTCCGGTCCTTTTGCTCCTGCCGCAGCATTGCCGGAATCGGCGTCTTTGCGATCCGCCGGTGCTGATGCCTTGTCGTGCACCTGCTTGCCGTCCTCATGAGCCAGTTTGCCCTTCAGCGACGCCAGTTGGGTGCTGTCCCTCAGCAACTGGCGGATTAAGCCGCGCTGCGACTCGATGGTCTGGCCCTGCTCGAATACCAGCAGGGTCAAAATGGCATAGGAGACGATGAACAGAATCACCAGAAGGGGCAGCAGGGCCGCCGGTTGCGACCTTCTTCGAGCTGCTACGCACTCCGCGCTATAAACGACGCTCAAGATTGCCCCCCAATCGCCCATGCGCTCCGGGCTTTCATCAAGGGATACTGCACCCATGAAACCATACAGAAGGGTTAAGCTAAGTGTGTGTTGCGACTGGAGTTAGCGGCCCTCGATGGGATTCGACGACACCGCATGGTGCAAGCCTCTGCACTTAATGAGTAACGAACCCAGCGTTACCAAGGTGGGTTCGATCCGGTCCTTCTGGCGAAGAACCGGATTCTTGAAACCCTGTGGAACCTTGAGACTTTGAAACCTGGCCTCAATCCGCTTTCACCACCACGTACTTGCGTCCGGCATACAGCCGGTACCCAGCGCCGTCCTTCTCGAATTTCAGCGGAACCGGGTGCTGGATCTTATCGTCGTTCTGGCTGGCAATCGAGAGCACGTCCGTTCCCCCCACGTTCATCACCGTGAACTTGCCGTCCTTGAAGCCGAAGCCATAGGCTCCCGGCTCGAGCATAGCCCCGCCAAAGCTGAGCTTGGTTTCGGTGATCAGAAAACCCTGGTATTTCTCCGCGATGGCGGTGGCATATCCCGAGGTATCCACCAGTCCGGCCAGCGTCAGCTTGCCGGCGGAGTTCTTCACCCCGGCTGTATTCCGCAATTGCGCCGCCGCGCTCTGCCCGGCGAAGAAAAACGAGCTCGGAGCGGCTTTCTTCACTTGATCTGCCGTAAGAACTTGCGCGCTTGCCGAAGTCAACGCCAGCGCCACTATCGCCACCAGCCACATCATCTTGCGATTGCAGTTCATAGAGGGTCCTTTTCAGATTCTTGAATTTTCCGCGGCCTGCGGGAAAAATCGTTTGACCACAACATTCGGATAGTCCGCGCCGCACGACTGCCCTATGTTACCTCCATGGCCACCAATGCGATACTTTCAAGAGAAGAAATGATGAAGCGAACTCCAGAAACAGCCGGGGAGCGAAACGCCGTTCAGACAAGCGCCCGCCGCTGGCAAGCCGTCGTCGATCGCGACGCCTCACTCGATGGCACGTTCGTCTTTGGCGTGTCGAGCACCGGCATCTTCTGCCGCCCGTCGTGTCCCGCCAAGCGGCCGCGCCGCCAGAACGTGAGCTTTTTCGATCATGCCCTCGCAGCCGAACAAGCCGGCTATCGCGCCTGCCTGCGCTGCCGTCCGAAAGCTGCAGACGGAAATCCGCAATCCGCGCTCGTTCGCGCCATGTGCCGCTACATCGAGCAGCACATAGAAGACCGCCTGACGCTCAGCCTGCTGGCCAAGGAATTCCGCCGCAGCTCGTTTCACCTGCAGCGGACTTTCAAGTCAGTGCTCGGCGTGTCCCCCAAGGCCTACATCGACGCTTGCCGCCTGCGTCAGGTGAAACATAATCTGCAGGCTGGCCACTCCGTAACCACCGCGCTCTATGCCGCTGGATACGGCTCCAGCAGCCGTCTCTACGAACGCACCGCCACGCAGCTAGGCATGACTCCGGAGAAGTACCGCCGCGGCGCTGTGGCCCAAGTAGTCCGTTACACCATAGCCAGCTCGCCCCTGGGACGCATGCTGATCGCCGCCACCGACAAAGGCATCTGCGCCATTCAGTTTGCCGACAGATTTGCCGACAATGATGAGCAACTCCAGCAAGGCCTGATGCGCGAATTCCCCTTCGCCACCCGCCGCCGCGACGACCAAGCCATGGCCGAATGGCGAGTGAATCTAACTCGTTTAATGGAAGGACGCGAAGCGAATCCATCACTCCCGCTGGACATTAGGGCCACCGCCTTTCAGCGCCGAGTCTGGAAAGCTCTGCAAAGAATTCCCCGCGGAGAAACCCGCTCCTATAGCGCCGTAGCCAGGAAAATAGGCATGCCAAAAGCCACGCGCGCCGTCGCACGTGCTTGCGCGACCAACCCAGTAGCAGTAGCAATTCCCTGTCATCGCGTAGTGCGCCAGGATGGTGACCTGGGCGGCTACCGCTGGGGCATCGAGCGGAAAGAACAGTTGCTGGCAATGGAGAAAGAAGCGGGAGCTTAGCTCAGAGGGTTTTGAGTGAAATTGCGATATTACGCCAATTGACAGTCTTTGCCTTGCTGCGGCCCTTGGTCCGTCACCGCACATCAAGATGTGACCTTTCTCACTGACGGGACGAGCTCATTTGTGCTTGCATTTAACACGTCTCGCCTCCCCGAAGAGCAGGTCCCGCCCGTTGAGACGCACACCCCCTGAGGCGAGCGGCATTAAAGTTTAGTCATTCTGTCTTGTTGGGCGCATAAGGAGCGCCCAATTGCGGGACAACCTTTTGTTCGCGGCACAGGCTGTGAATCCTAAACGATGATTTTCTCAGGAGGCTCAAAATGCGCTCCCCCGTGATGTCTGCCCTTTCCCTCTTCTTCGTTCTGGCCCTGCCGGTGGGCATGACTGCTCAGACCTCGACAACCTCAGTGCGCGGAACTGTAACCGACAAGAGTGGCGCCCTGATCGCCGGCGCGAAAGTGACACTCGGGAATGCGCAACGTGGCTTTCAGTGGTCGACAACCACCAGTCCAGCCGGCACGTACGAGTTCTTGCAGCTGATACCGGCGACCTACACTTTGACCATTGAAGCGCCCGGCTTCCGGAAGTCGGTGCAGACCAATGTCGAACTCCTGGTCAACACGCCCGCAACCCTGAACGCAACCCTGCAGGTCGGAGCTGTGTCTGAAACCATCGAAGTCTCCGCCGAGGGAAGCATCGTGAACACGACCGACGCTTCCATCGGGAATGCCTTCAATGAGCACCAGGTGAAGGAACTGCCGCTGGAGGGCCGGAATGTCCCGGATCTGCTGACGCTTCAGGCCGGCGTGACGTACACCGGCAACCGGCCGGACATCAACAAAGATATCGATACCCGAAGCGGGTCAGTGAACGGTGCCCGCAGTGACCAGAGCAACATCACCCTCGACGGCGTTGACGTTAACGACCAGGGAAGCGGATATGCGTTCACGTCCGTTCTACCGGTCACGCTGGACTCGGTCGAGGAGTTTCGTGTGACCACCTCGAACTACAACGCGGACCAGGGCCGCTCTTCCGGTGCCCAAGTAGCGTTGGTTACGAAGAGCGGCACCAATGCTATCCATGGATCGCTCTACGAATATCTTCGCAACACCGCCACCAGTGCCAACGACTATTTCATAAAGGCGTCCGAAATTGCCCAGGGTACGCCCAATGAGCCCCCCAAGCTGATTCGCAATATCCCGGGTGGCTCTCTGGGCGGACCCATTCTCAAGAACCGGCTATTCTTCTTCGCCAACTTCGAAGCTACCCGGCAACGCGAAGAGAACAGCGTGATACGGATCGTCCCCTCGGACTCACTCCGCCAGGGAATCCTCCAGTATCAGGACGTGAACGGTGGGGTCACGACGTTGACAGCGCAGGACATCCTGAATATGGATCCCGCCGGCCTCGGACCCAATCCAGCCTCCATCGCTTACTTCAACACGTATCCCTCTCCGAACGACAATTCCGCCGGTGACGGGTACAACTTTACAGGGTATCGGTTCAAGGCGCCGGTCAAAATCGACAAGAACTATTACATCGGGCGTCTGGACTACAAAATCACCCAGAATGGTAATCACACTTTGTTCTGGCGCGGCGCCGCCCAGAACGTAACCGATGCCGGTGTGCCGTTCTTGCCCGGCCAACCCCCGCAACACAGCCTCACCGACCACAGCAAAGGATTCGTGGCCGGGTACACGGCGCTGCTCAGCCCTACATTGGTAAACAATTTCCGTTGGGGATTTACGCGCCAGTCCGTGGGAGACCAGGGCAACAGCACCCAGCAGTGGGTCATTTTTCGCAGCCTGGATCAGGGTTATACCCGTAGCCGCAGCTTCCAGTTGCCGGTTCATAACTTCGTTGACGACGTGTCCTGGCATAAGGGACGCAACACGTTCGGGTTCGGAACCAACGTCGCCTTCTTGAGCAACCCACGCCTGAGTACCCTGGGGTCTTTCAGCGACGGAGTCGCCAACGCAGCCTGGCTGAACACGGGCGGGTTTGCCAATACCAACAGCCCCTTCGATCCAACCACAATCGGAAAGCCGGAGGTATTTTCCGATTTCAACAACTCTTACGACTTTCCGCTGATCGCTTTGCTCGGAATGGTGACCGAAGACGACGCTACCTATAACTACGCCAAAGATGGCTCTGTGTTTTCTCAGGGAGCAGCGATTGGGCGGCATTTCGCAATGAGAACCTACGAGTTCTACGCCCAGGATGCATTTCGCTGGAAGCCGAACCTGACCATCACTTTCGGCTTGCGCTACAACCTCTTCTCTCCACCTTGGGAAACCAGCGGTATGCAGGTCGCCCCTACATTCAGTCTGGGCAAGTTGCTTCAGCAGCACGGAAAGCAAATGTTGGACGGAATCGGGGTGAGCGGCGATCCTTTGATCACGTTTAATCTCGCAGGCCCCGCGAACGGAAAAGCCGGTTACTACGATTGGGACAAGAAGAATTTCGCGCCCAGGATTGCTTTGGCCTACTCGCCACGTCCTGAGTCCGGCTGGCTCAAGAAGCTGTTCGGTAATGGAGACAAGACTTCCATCCGCGCCGGGTTCGGTATGGCCCATGACCATATCGGGATGGGCCTGCTCAACACCTTCGACCTGAACGGATCGTTTGGCTTGTCTACAACGCTGACTAATCCGGCCAGCCTCGAAACCGCGGCTACCGCACCGCGCTTAGCGGACATGCACATTATTCCCGCCACCGATCTGACGGGGCAGGTCATCTTCTACCCGGCGCCCCCGGGGAAATTCCCGCAGACGCCGCCCTACTCTTCTGACACCGGGGGGTTTGCGATTGCCTGGGGTCTCGATGACACCATCAAGACTCCCTACTCCTATGCGTTTGACTTCTCCGTCGCCCGGGAGCTGCCCCATCGCTTCTCGGTCGAAGCTTCCTATGTTGGCCGCCTGGGGCGGCACCTTCTATCGCAGCGAGATCTTGCCATGCCGATCAACTTGGTGGACCCGAAATCTGGGATCGGCTATTTCTCCGCCGCTGGGGTTCTGGCGCAACTCTCGCATGCCGGCACACCAACCTCAGCGGTTACCTCCAGTACGCTTGGGCCCACCGCCGCTTACTGGCAGAACATCATGGGATCCTTGCCGGCCGGAGGGGCCTACGGCCTGTTCTGTAGCGGCGGAAGCACCCCAGACGTCGTCCAGGCGGTCTATGACTTGTATTCTTGCTACACCGGCAACGAGACCTCAGCTTTGGCCGTCCTTGATGAATTCGGTGGACTTCCCGACGCCAACCCAAACAACCCAGGCTATTACCCCTTGGGCAAACAAAACACGTTTTTCAATCGCCAATATTCGTCGCTGTACGCCTGGAGCACCGTTGGCAATTCCAGCTACAACGCCCTTCAGGTGAGCCTGCGCAAGCACTTCGGTGGTGGCCTGCAGTTCGATTTCAATTACACCTTTTCCAAGTCGATCGACATCTCCTCCGATGCCGAGCGCATCGGGCCTTACCGGGGCTTTGGTGGCCAGGTGATCAACAGCTGGTCGCCCAAGCAGCTTCGCGCGGTCTCTGACTTCGATTTGCCGCACCAGATCAATGCCAACTGGATTGCGGAGCTGCCATTTGGCAAGGGGCGGAAGTTCGCCGGGAATTCGCACGGCGTGACCGAGGCCCTGATCGGCGGTTGGCAGGTCACAGGCCTGGTCCGCTGGACTTCCGGCTTCCCCACCACGGTCGATAACGGCTACTACTTCCCCACCAACTGGGAGGAGGAAGGCAACGCCATGCAGGCTGCGCCAGTACAAACCGGGAAAACCCACCTGCCCGGCGGCATTGTCAGCATGTTCAAGAATGGGTCGGCCGCGGCTGGTTCATTCCGCAATACCTACCCGGGGGAAAGCGGTACGCGCAATTCCTTCCGCGGCGATGGCTTTGCGGGCTGGGACATGAGCCTCGGCAAGCGCTGGAAGATGCCCTACGCCGAGAGCAACAGCCTGCAATTCCGCTGGGAGGTTTTCAACGTAACGAACCTCAACCGATTCGATGTTCAGTCTAACCGTCCTGAAATCGACATTGCCGGCACCTTCGGCAATTACACAGGACTGCTGACCAGCCCGCGCGTGATGCAGTTCGCGCTGCGGTACGAATTCTAGGGGGTAGGAGCTCTACGAAGATACGCTCAAAGGGGCGGGAGTGATCTCGCCCTTTTCCGGTCTCACGGTGGACCGTCCCTCCGCTCTGCCTTGTGGCGCTCCTCTGTCGCTTGGGCGTCTTCACCCAGTTGCCCATACGTATCCGTAAGAAGCGGGTTAAAAACTAAGCACTTGCGGAGGTGCCTGTCGGCTTTTCTCTTGCATCACGCGGAAGGTGGGAGCGGTAATTGTCGAAAGCAGGTGTGGGTGTTGAAAAAGTAAGTGTGGAAAATATTCTTTTTTCGTCCTTTTGGGTGGCTCTGGTTGCGCGGCTTCTTCTGACAGGAGTTCAACTAAGTGGTCGCGGGCAGGATCGACACCGGTGGTTGACTGAGGAAGCGCACTAGCCGCTTGATGTTCTGCGCCGCTGCCGCCATGAAGAACTGTTCCCGCACGAACTTCAATCTCCGCAAGCGCAGGCGGCGCAGGCCGATCTGATTCTTGAGTTCTGCGAACAAGGCTTCCACCTTCTTCCTTTGCCGTTGTGCGTGGGCGAACTCTGGCGTGTTCGCCAACTCCCGTGCGCGTTGCCGGGCGGGTTCATCCATGTGGATGGCAAGAAAGCGAAACGCTCCGCTGGTGCATTGCGCTTTTAGCGCACACGCACCGCAACGTTTGCGCGTCCCGATGTAGGCATAAGTGCGGTTCCGCATGCTGCGGCCACCATAGTTGAGGGGCTGACCGGCGGGACAGATATAGCGATTTGGTTCGGGCTCGTAAGTAAAACGCTCTGGACCGTAGAACGGGCTGTTCTTTCTGTGGATACTGTCCCGGGTTCGCATGTAAGGGGTGATGCTCCGATCCGCCAACCATTGCAAGAACTCACCGTTCCCGTACGTCGTATCGGCCGCCACCGATTCTGGCGTCCGTCCTTGCCATTCAGCGAAACGGGTGAGCATGTCTTGTGCAGCCACGGTTTCCTGGCTCATGCGCGCCGCCGTTGCCTGCACTCCCACAATCACACAGCTTGGATTGTCCACCAGATAGTTGTCGTAGTAACCCAACCGCGCCGGCGTTCCACCTTTGGTGGCGTAGGTGGAATCGGGGTCGGTGGTCGATACCTGCTCTTGCTCATGCACCGGTTCTTCCACCGGGTTCTGCTGTTCCAGTTCCACTAGATACTGGCGAATGGTGTGGTGGACTTGAGCAGCTTCTGCTAATTGCTCCCGGGGAATACGACTCTGTTTCGCCGCGTTCGCCTCCACGAAGCTGCCATCCACCGACAGGTCTTCGCCCTTTACCAATCCCACTTCCACACACTGCCGCACGATCTGTTCAAACAACTGCTCGAACAGCTTCGATTCCTGAAACCGTCCGTGTCGGTTCTTGGAAAATGTCGAGTGATGCGGGATCTCCTGATCGAAGCCCAGGCCGGTAAACCACCGCCACGCCAGATGCATGCGCAGTTCCTCGACCAACTTGCGTTCGCTGGTGATGCCATACAGATAGCCGATCAACAGAATGCGCAGCAGCAGCTCGGGATCAATCGACGGACGGCCCGTATCGCTGTAGCTGTCCTTCAGCTTTTCGCGCACAAAAGCAAAGCTGATGTGTTTTTCGATGAGCCGTAGCAGATGAGTCTCAGGAACCTGATCTTCCAGGCGGAAGTAGTAGAACAGCGCTTCCGAACGATCGTGTTGCCCCATCATGATGAGCACGCCTCCGAGAATGGTGATCCAGCAGAACATGGAAAGGATTGCTTCCTTTTACCACGCTTCTGCTCCCATTCAGCCTGCTAATCACAGTGACTTTTTCAACACCCACAGGTGATTTCACTCAGAACCCCCACAGGGGCAGGGTTGTGAGTGAAATCGCGATTTTTCGCCAACAATGGGGAGTGACTCCGACAGATGCGACCCAGATGCTACACTCATCACGATCTGTGTAACTACTTGAGGTCCTGCGACATGCGCATCGCTCGAATCTTCCTGTTCGCCGCCACCTTTCTTGTCTCGGGGTATCAAGCTCTCGCTCAAAATCCGGTCGCAAACCTTGTGCCACCCCTTGATTCGCAGCGGATCCAGTCCATCGACTCTTTTGTTGCGAACGAAATGGCTCGGCAGCGGATTCCGGGCTTGGCAGTTGGCATCTACAGCCGAGGCCGTATCTTACTCGCAAAGGGCTACGGTCAAGCTAATGTGGAGCTCGGCGTACCAGTGAAGGCTGAGACCATCTTTCAGTCCGGCTCTGTGGGCAAGCAGTTCGTCTCCGCCGCCATCATGATGCTGGTCGAGGAGGGCAAGCTCTCGCTCGATGACAGCATCACAAAGTATTTCCCTGACGCCCCGGCGACTTGGAAGCCGATCCTAATCAAGAATCTGCTCTCCCATACTTCAGGCCTCTCTGAGTACGAAAGCGACGATCGCACAGGACCCAAGGGACCTTTCTATCTGCGACTCGACTTCACGGAAGACGAGCTTGTGACCAAAATCGAAGCGCTACCCATCGAGTGGGCTCCGGGAGACCAGTGGGGCTACCGAAATACGAACTACGTGATTCTCGGCGTCCTTGTCCACAAAATCACTGGCAAACCATACGCCAAATTTCTAGACGAACGGATATTCAAACCCCTTGGGATGACATCCACGCGCCTCATCAGCGACAGCGATATCATTCCCAACCGTGCAGCGGGATATGAGATCCACGATGGGCAGCTGAAGAATCAAGAGTGGGTTTCCCCCACTTTCAATTCCACGGCCGACGGCGCGCTGTATTTCAACGTCCTCGACCTTGCCAAGTGGGATGAGGCCCTCTACGGCACTCGACTCCTCAGGCAAACCAGCCTCGACCGCATCTGGACCGTCTATCCGCTCAATGATGGGAAGCCGAATCCGTCAGGATATGGATTCGCCTGGGACATCGACCAACAGAATGGTCACAAACGTATCCACCACAGCGGAGCGTGGCAGGGCTTCACTACCAACATCTCCCGCTATCCGGACGACAGCCTTAGCGTAGTAGTACTCACCAACCTTGACGCTGGCCATTCCGATCCAGACACAATCGCCCACGTGATTGCCGGCCTCGTTGACTCGCCGCTGATCCCGGAAAAGCTCGCCGCCATTGCCGATAGTCAGCCCACAATTGCGGCCACACTGGCAAAGACATTAGACGAGTTGGTTGCTGGCGCGGATATCCGCCTACAAACTACCGCGAAACTCGCTACGCTGATCACTCCAGACATGGCGAAGAGCGTACAGGAGAGGCTTGCGAAGCTGTGGCCTGGCGGCAAGCTTACGCTCGTGAAGCGCACGCCATTGTCCGATGAGCCCGGGCAGTTCAGGTCTACCTTTCGTCTGAGCAAAGGGAGCGAAGCCCTCCTGATCGGGTTTAGTCTAGCTCCCGACGGAAAGATCTCCGGCTTAGGGTTTTCCCCCGACCGCGAATATGAGTGATCCGCATGATCGCCACCACGCAGATGAGTCCGAATCGCGTCGCGTTTGCTTAAGGTAGGCGCTCAGTTTACGAAACCAGGCGTGGGTGTTGAAAAACTCTTTCCAGGGAATTTTGACGATGAAGTTCGTTCGTAAGTTATTGAACTTTCGTTCGCCGTAGACGCTGAAATTCGCTCAAATTACTGTTTTGGTTCCTTTTTCAACACCCACAGGCGATTTCACTCAGAACGCTGTTTTTGGGGAAACATAGTCGAATCCAATCTCGTTGCCGTACCCGATGCTTTGCGGTTCGTTACGACGCTTCAAATGACCCTTCAAGGCGAACTCTTCCAGCAGGGGAGAAAACGTTACGAGTGAAGACTTGGCGAGGCAGCGGCTGCGACGGGTTGCTTCCGTCTGTGGCAATAACCCAATACCCCAAAAAGAAGGACGGCGGGCACGCCGGTCATTCCGCAACCGATAAAGAATATGCCGTAGGCATGAATGAGGCCGTGCGCGGCGCTCAGACGTTCGACCTCAGCTCCCGAAAACCCCTTCAAGATTTTTCCCAGCCAGGCATAAGTTGAACTCAAGAGCGCATACTGCGTGGCGGTGTATCCAATGTTGGTGAGGCTCGACATGTAGGCCACAAGCGCAACGCCTGCAAAGCTGATGCCGAAGTTATCGCCTGCCATGACCAGCGCGAAGAGAGGAATGGTCGCGCCCGCGAACGCGAGGGTCGCATACATGGCAATCGCAACCGCCTGCATAATGCCCCCGATGATCAGGGCGCGCATGTAGCCAAGCTTCAGAGAGCAAAATCCGCCCGCAGCGATGCCCGCAAACGTTGCGATGAGTCCGATTGAGCCACGCACCGCTCCGACTGTTTGTTTCGAAAGACCGATGTCGTGGTAGTAAGGATTCGCCATCGGACCCATGATGAAGTCCGGCAACCGGTACAGACTGATTGCCGCTAACATCACAAGCGCGAGCCAGCCATGGGCGCGGAAAAAAGCGATGAACGGTCCCACAACAGCGTCATAGAAACCGCGCGGCGTCCAAAGCGGGGCTTCGCGCCCTTTCTTGTCCATCACCGCATCCGCCCGCTCTGGTTCCTTTGCAAACCAGGTCGCGATCATTCCAACGACCATACATGCGCCGTAAATACCGTAGGATATGCGCCAGCCTGCGGCCGCTGCCACGATAAGGATAAGGGAATCCGTAGCTAGGAGCGCGAGACGGTAGCTGAACTGATAGGCAGACGCGAGGAGGCCTTGTTCTTCTCCATCGTCTGCCGACTCGATTCGCCAGGCGTCGACCACAATGTCCTGTGTCGATGAGGCAAACGCGACCACCAGCGCCAGAGCGCCGAGCCGGCCGAGCCCGACTTTCGTGCCCGCCCCGCCCATCGCGCACAGCGCCAGCCCGACGAGAATTTGCGAGAACATCATCCATCCGCGCCGATGTCCAAGCCGCTTAAACAACGGCAAGTCGACGCGATCCATTACGGGCGCCCACAGAAACTTCAGCGAATAGGCAATGCCCACCCAGGAAAGAAACCCGATCGCCGTCAGGGACGTGTGTTCATCACGCAGCCAGTAGCCGAACGTATTACCGACCAGGAGAAAAGGAAGGCCTGAAGAAAACCCGAGCAACAACATCGCCAGCGTTTTGGGCCGCAGGTAATCGGCGATCCGGTGCTTGTGCGGACTCACGCGTTCATTCTCTACCCCAGCCTCACGAAACTCAACTCTGTGTGCTCCAGTTGCGTGCCATGCTGGTCGCGCCACCCACATCGATCCTATGGAAAGCTTGGGTGACGTTAACAGGCGTGGGTGTTGAAAAAGTCCCTCAACTGAACGGCTTTTCATCTGCGAGCATGCCGTCGCCGGATTTTTTGTCTCCGTTCGACTAAGTGGTAGCCGGCAGAACCGATGTTGTCGGCTGACTGAGGAAGCGCACCAGTCGCTTGATGTTCTGAGCTACCGCTGCCAGGAAGAACTGCTCGCGCACGAACCTGAGTCTCCGCAGACGCAAGCGCCGCAACCCGATCTGATTCTTCAGTTCTGCAAATAAGGCCTCTACTTTCTTTCTCTGCCGTTGTGCTTTGGCGAACTCTGGCGTGTTGACCAACTCCCGCGCACGTTGTCGGGCTGGTTCGTTCTGATGGATGATCAGGCTCCGGAAGGCAGCGCTGGTGCATTGGGGTCGGAGCGAGCACGGGCCACACTTTTTGCGTGTCCCGATGTAGTTGAAGGCTCGATTGCGATAAACTCGGCCACCGTAGTTGAGGAACTGGCCGGCGGGGCATATATAGCGATTGTTTTCCGGTTCGTACGTGAAATGATCGGGGCCAAAGAATGGGCTCCTCTTGCGGTGGATACTGTCGCGGGTCCGCATGTAGGGAGTGATGCTCCGGTCGGCTAGCCATTGCAAGAACTCGCCGTTCCCATAGGTCGTATCGGCCGCCACCGATTCCGGCTCTCGTCCTTGCCACTGAGTGAAACGGGTGAGCATGTCTTGCGCGGCCACGGTTTCCTGGCTCATGCGCGCCGCCGTAGCTTGCACTCCCACGATCACACAACTGTGATTGTCCACCAGATAGTTGTCGTAGTATCCCAGCCGCGCCGGTGTGCCGCCCTTGGTGGCGTAGGTAGAATCGGGATCGGTGGTCGAAACCTGGTCCTGTTCATGCACCGGCTCCTCCACCGGATTCTGCTCTTCCACTTCCCGCAGATACTGCCGCACGGTGTGATGAACCTGTGCCGCTTCCGCTAACTGCTCCCGTGGAATCCGGCTCTCTTTGGCCGCATTCGCCTCCACGAAGCTGCCATCGACCGACAGGTGCTTGCCCTGCACCAAGCCCACTTCCACACACTGCTTCACGATCTGCTCAAACAGTTCCTCGAACAACTTCGATTCCTGAAACCGTCCATGCCGGTTTTTCGAGAACGTGGAGTGATGCGGAATCTCCTGATCGAAGCCCAGACCGGTGAACCAGCGCCATGCCAGGTGCATGCGCAGTTCCTCCACCAGCTTCCGTTCGCTGGTGATGCCGTACAAGTAGCCGATCAGCAGGATGCGCAGCAGAAGCTCGGGATCAATCGACGGCCGGCCGGTATCGCTGTAACTTGCTCTCAGCTTCTCCCGCACGAAGGCAAAGCTGATGTGTTTTTCGATGAGCCGTAGCAGATGAGTCTCAGGAACCTGGTCTTCCAGGCGGAAGTAATAGAACAGCGCTTCGGAACGGTCGTGTTGCCCCATCATGATCAGCAGGCCTCCAACGATGAGAATCAACCAGAGCATGGGCAGGATCACTTTCTTCTAACATGCTTCTGCCCAATTTCATCCTGCTAATCGACGTGACTTTTTCAACACCCACAGGCGTTTACACGTTTTGACCTTTGGTCATTGAGTGCGCGGGTACCCACCGCCGCGTGAAGCGTGGGACTTTCCCCGAAGTCAAGGAAACCGAATCTGCGCCACCGTGTGAGAGGTATTGAAGTTTTCACACAACCATCCGTATCTAAATCCATTGACGTAAGACCCGTCCTGCGCAACGATGAAGATCTGATTGGGGCAGTTTCGAGGCGTGCCTGTCAGCCCGGACGGCCCTCGAAACTGCCCCAAACCCATCTTCAGCGCTCTTTGACAAGGTAACTTGAGGCGTTTAGCGCGCGTGAGCGAAGCGGGAGCCCGCTGCCGAAATCCTGAGCGAAGCGAATGGATCTCGTAACTCATTGGTTCTTAAAGACTTTACCCGCAAGTCCTTTAAACCCAAAGACCTGGCAGGAGGTTCATGCTAACTCTTTGATTCCAGAAGACCGAGGTAGAAGGGGGGTACCGCAAATGGGATCGCGGCAGGTGCGTCGACTACTCTGCCTGCTTCGTGATATTAAGCAGCACCCCAACGCACATCAGGGTCACAAACAGCGACGACCCTCCGTAAGAAACAAACGGCAGCGGAATGCCTTTCGTAGGCATCAACCCGAGCACGACGCTGATGTTGATGAACGCCTGCAGCACGATCATGCTGGTGATTCCGACCGCCAGGAAGCGGCCAAAATTATCCTGAGTGCGCAGCGCCGCGCGCGTTCCGCGCCAGAGAAAAATCGCAAACAGGATGATGACGCCGAGCGCTCCCACCAGTCCCAATTCTTCCGCGGTGACCGCGAAAATAAAATCGGTATGCGGTTCGGGAAGATAGAACAATTTCTGCTTCCCTTCCATCAGGCCAAGTCCGGTAACGCCGCCGGTAGAGACCGCAATCAGCGACTGAATAATGTGAAAGCCAAATCCCTTGGGATCGGCGTAAGGATTCAGGAAGGCGAGGATGCGATCCTTCCGGTACGCCACGTGAAAGATCAAGAAATAAAGCGGCAGCAGCGAAGCTGCGAAGGCGTATCCGAAATAGCGCAGGCGGATACCGGCAATGAACAGAATACAGACGGTAATCCCCGCGCAGGCGATGGCAGTGCCAAGGTCGGGCTGAAAAACAATCAGTCCCAGAAAAACCGCGGTCGGCGCGACCGCGGGGACCAGCGTATTGCGCCAGTCGTCCATCACCATGGCCTTGGTCTTGTTTTCGAGAAACCACGCGAGAAACAGGATGAGCGCGGGTTTCGCCAGCTCCGAAGGCTGTAACGAAATTGGGCCCACGTGAAACCAGCGGTGCGTGCCGTGGGCGCGATCCAGAAAAAAAACAGAAATAAGCAGAAGCGTGGTCAAGCCGAGAAGGGAAAAAACCAGCGCCGGATGTTGCAAGCGCTTGTAATCCACCTTCATGGCTATGACCATTACGGCGAGTCCCGCAACTGCCCATACCAGTTGCTTCAGCAGAAACTCGTAAGCCGAGCCGAAGCGCTCCTTGGCCATCACGGCCGAGGCGCTGAAGATCATGACCAGTCCAACAAAAACCAGAATCGTGGTCACGGTGAACATCCAGCGATCGACACTAACCCGCTTGGCCATACAGAATCATTTCACCACGGAGTCATGGAGACACGGAGGAGTTTCGCGCGCGAATTTTAGACATGGGGATAACTGAGTTGGTTCCAAGTGACGATGTGCTGCTTTCCGCGGCCAAAAGCAGGTCCTTCGCTTCGCTCAGGATGACAAGCCTGTCGTAAGTCTGGCGGAGGAGAGCTGCTAGGTGGAGCGAGCCATCGCCAGCGAATGCACGATTTCCTTGAACATTCTGCCCCGGTGTTCGTAGCTCTGAAACTGATCGAAGCTGGCGCACGCCGGCGCAAGAAGAATCACGTCGCCCGGCGCGGCGGATTCGCTGGCACGTCTGACGGCGTTTTCCAGAGTTTCCGCATGTTCGACTTCGGCAACACCTTGAATCTGCGATTCGATCTTGGCGGCTGCGGCTCCGATGGTGTACACGCGCTTGACGCGCTGTCGCAACAGTTCGTGGAGCACAGTATAGTCGCTGCCCTTATCCTTGCCCCCGAGAATCAAATGAATGTTCGCCGGAAACGATTCCAGCGCTTTGATGGTGGCGTCAACGTTGGTGGCCTTGGAGTCATTGTAGTAATCCACGCCCGCGACCTTGGCTACGAACTCCAGCCGGTGCTCGACCGCTTTGAAATTCCAGACGGCATCGCGAATCTGTTCGGGCTGGCACCCGACGAGCATGCCGATCGACACTCCCGCCAGAACGTTCTCCAGGTTGTGCGCGCCTTTCAATGGCAATTCCGCCAGCGGCATGATCTCGCGCTCGCGCTGGCCGTCGCGGAAATGGATATGCGCGCCGCGAACCAAAGCTCCCTTTTCAAATTCCTTCTTGCGGCTGAACCAGAACAACTGTGCGTGGGTGCGATCCGACAACCCAGCCGTGGTAGGGTCATCGGCGTTGAGGACGGTGAAATCGTCCTGCCGCTGGTTCTCGAAGACGCGTGCCTTGGCGTTGACGTAATTCGCGAAAGTCTTGTGGCGATCAAGATGGTCGGGCGTGATGTTCAGAATCACCGCGATCCGGGGACGAAATTCGACGATCGTCTCCAGCTGAAAGCTCGACACTTCGAGCACAATCCAGGTCGTGGGCCCGGCCTGATCCACAAAGCTGATGGCAGGCGTGCCGATATTGCCGCCCACCAGAGTGGGAAAATTCCCGGCGGCAACAATCTCACCTGCCAGGGAGGTGGTCGTGGTTTTGCCGTTGGCTCCGGTAATAGCCGCGATCGGGCCGGTCAAAAATCGCGCCGCCAGTTCGATTTCGCCAATAACCGGCTCTCCCAGGGCGCGCGCCTGCACCAGTTGTGGCGCATCGACCGCCATACCCGGACTCACCACAATCAAGTCTTGCTCACGAAAGGTGCGGTCGCCGTGGCCACCGGTTTCGACCGTGATCCCATGCTCCAGCAGCAGCAGGATTTCATTGCGAAGCTCGGTTTCGGGCTTCGTATCCGACACCGTGACGCGAGCGCCGCGCAACTTCAGGAACAGTGCGGAGGCCACGCCCGATTTGCCGAGACCAACGACCAGGACGCGTTTGTTATTCAGATCCATGAAATCCAATTGGTAATTTGTAATTTGTAATTTCGAACCGTTCCCGTACTCTCTTGGTTTTCAAATTACAAATTACCAATCACAAATTACAAATTCCTTTCCTATCTCAATTTCAGCGTCGTCAGAGCGAACAGCGCGAACACCAGCGATGCGATCCAGAAGCGCACAATCACTTTCGACTCCGACCAGCCCAACAACTCGAAATGATGATGAATCGGCGCCATCTTGAAAATACGTTTCTTGCGCAGCTTGTAGGAACCCACCTGCAGGATCACCGAGAGCGCCTCGATCACGAAAATCCCTCCGATGAATGGCAGCAGCAGCTCCTGTTTGATCATAACGGCCACGGTACCGATCGCGCCGCCGAGCGCCAGGGAACCGACATCGCCCATGAATACTTCCGCGGGATGAGCGTTGTACCAGAGAAATCCGATGGCGGAACCAACCATGGCTCCACAAAAGATGGTAAGTTCACCAATCTGCGGCATGCGCTGCAATTCGAGGTAGGTGGCAAACGTAGCGTGGCCGCTGACGTAGGTAAGAACCGCAAGCGCTCCGGCCGCGATCACCGTGCAACCGATGGCGAGCCCGTCCAGGCCGTCGGTGAGATTCACGGCGTTGCTCGATCCGACGATCACAAGCACAACAAAGGCAACGAACGGCAAAAAAGCGAGCGGCCAGAGTTGGGGATGAGCTGCCCATCTTTCGATCACCAGGTCGGGATGGAACTGCTTCAGGAATGGGACCATCAGCCTGGTGGAATATTCTCCGCGGTACTGCAAAGCGATCAGGGCGATGGCTATCAGGATACTGGCTGCAATCTGAAAGCCCAGTTTGGCGCGCGCGGTCAGGCCGAGATTGCGGCGATGAACCACTTTAAGGTAGTCGTCGGTAAAGCCGATTGCGGCAAAGGCCAGCGTGGAAAACACGGCTATCCAAACGAACGGATTGCTCAGGTCCGCCCAGAGCAGGGTCGGCACCAGGATAGCGATCGCGATCAACAGGCCGCCCATGGTCGGCGTGCCCGCTTTTTTCTGATGAGCCTGCGGCCCTTCTTCGCGGATGTACTGCCCGATCTGGAAATCGCGCAGGCGCCGAATCACGATTGGCCCAACGATCAGGCCGGTGAAAAGAGCGGTAAGGCTGGCGAAGGCGGTACGGAAGGTCAAATATCGAAAAATACGGAAGGGCGGAAAATAATGGTAGAGCTTCAGATAGAGCAGCCAGTAGAGCAATCCGCCTCCGACAGCAGCTGTCAGCTCTCAGCTGTCAGCTCTCAGTGATCAGATCCCTGCGCCTGGGGCGTTGGGAATACCGATTTTTCGTTGCCACGTCTCTAATGCTCTTTCCAGTTTCACGCCTCGCGACGCCTTCAACAAGATCGCATCGCCTCCTCGGGTCTCACGCGCCAGCCACTCGCCCGCTTCTTCTGGCGTCGCCGCGAATTCCGCTTTCATTCCCGCTTCAATCGCCGCTTCCACCATCGGCTTTGCCAATCCTCGCACGCCGAGCAGAAAATCCACCTTATTTGCGGCCATGTAACGTCCGCACTCGCGATGCAACTGCTCTCCGGTCGGGCCCAGTTCCAGCATTTCGCCGGCAACCACAATCCGGCGCCGGGCAGGCATGGCAGCCAGAGTATCCACGGCAGCCATAAGCGCCTTCGGACTTGAATTGTAGCAATCGTACAGCACCGTGATGTTACCCAGTTGGACGACCTGTCCGCGCTTGTCAGCCGGCTGCAGGGACGGCAGCGCGGCGGCAATCTCTGACGGGGTGATGCCGTGCTCAATCGCAACCGCAGCCGCGGCCAGCACGTTGTAAACGTTGTGTTTGCCGAGCAGAGGACTGTGCACCGGTTGGCGCATTTCGCGGCTGACGAGATCGAAGCGCGTGCCTTCGGGCCCCAGAACCTCAATGTTTTCTGCACGAACGTCTGCCGTCGGCTTCAGTCCGAACATCACCACCTTGCCCTTCAAGTCGCGGCCGAACTGGCAGACATATTCATCGTCGGCGTTCAAGACTGCCGTGCCACCGTGCGGCAGCGCTTCAATCAGTTCGTATTTCGCGCGTGCGATGCCGGCGATGGAATCGAAGCTCTCCAGATGCACCGGAGCAACGTTGGTGACCACAGCCTGATTCGGCAGGGCGATGCGAGCCAGCGCAGCGATTTCGCCAGGGTGCGACATTCCCATCTCCACCACCGCGAGATCGTATTCCGGCTCAAGCGTGAGCAGTCCTAACGGCAGACCAAAATGATTATTGAAATTTCCTTTGGTGCGATGCACGCGGTACTTGATCGCCAGCAAATGAGCCATCGCTTCTTTGGTCGTGGTCTTCCCCATGGACCCGGTGACGGCGATGGCAGTCTTGCCCCAGATCTTTCGCACCGCTGTGGCCAGCGTCTGGAGCGCAACCAGAGTGTCATCGACGGCAAGCAGACCGGTGGCGCTAGAGTAGCGCGCCAACTGATCTTTCCGAACCACTGCGGCAATCACGCCCCGGCTCAGAGCCTGTTCGACGAAGTCGTGACCGTCGAGGCGCTCGCCTTTGACAGCGACGAAGAGTTCGCCGGGTTGCACGGTGCGGGAATCGATGGAATATCCCTGGGCCGTGGCGTGCAGGTCGCATTGGCTGGTCGCCGCCGGGCCGGTGGCGCCGCTCGCACCAATGAATTCGGCGATGCGGGAGAGAAGAAGTTTCATGCCGTCTTCCCTGCAGTGCCCGCTTTCGCGGCACTCGTGCAATCGTAGCCGAGGGCCTTCAGGTTCTCTCGCGCGACGTCCACATCGTCGAAGGGAATCTTCCCGTCCTTTGTGATCTGCACTTTTTCGTGCCCCTTGCCCGCCAGCAGCACGATGTCACCCGGTGCTGCCTGCTGCAGAGCGAAGGCGATGGCCTTGCGGCGGTCGGGCTCCATGGAATACTTTGTTCCCGACTTTTGCAGTCCGACGACTGCATCGTTCATGATAGCCAGCGGATCTTCGGAGCGCGGGTTGTCGGAAGTGAGAATGACGAAGTCGCTGCCCTTGCCCGCGGCCTCTCCCATCAGTGGCCGCTTGGCGCGATCGCGATCACCGCCGCAGCCGAAAAGCGTGATGACCTTGCCTTTGAGTCCGGCGCGGGCCACAAAATCGCGGGCCAGGACGGTTAGGTTGCGGAGCGCGTCGTCCGTGTGCGCGTAGTCGACTACCACCGTAAAGGGTTGACCGCAATCCACGCGCTCGAAGCGCCCGGGAACGCGAGCGAGGTCGAAGATGCCTTTTGCGATCGCGTCGGCCGAACAATCGCGGGCATACCCGGCAGCAGAAGCGGCGAGCACGTTGTACACATTCACATTGCCGATCAGCGGAGACCACATGGCAATCTTTCCCGACGGCGTCACCATCTGAAAACGGGTGCCACGCGGAGTGACTTCAACCGACTCGGCATGGAAGTCGCCGGACGTCAAACCGTAGGAGAGCACCACAGCACTCTTACTCTGACAGAACTTGAACAGTTGGCGGCCATATTCGTCGTCAAGGTTTAGAACGGCAGCACGCGGCGGTTCCGTTCCGCAGCCCTCGAAGAGCACTCGCTTGGCGTGGAAGTAATGTTCCATGGTGCGGTGGTAATCCAGGTGGTCGCGCGTGAGATTCGTGAACACGGCCACATCGAAAGGAATTCCGAAAACACGCTGTTGCTCGAGCGCGTGCGACGACACTTCCATCACCGCTTCGGTGACTCCCTGACCCAGTCCCTCGGACAAGAGCCGATTCAACTCCAGCGCTTCCGGCGTAGTGTGCGGCGCCGGAAGAATCTTCCCGGCGACGTGATATTCGATGGTTCCGACCAGCGCGGTCTTTCTCCCGGCCGCTTGAAATATAGATTCGATGAGGAAGGCGGTGGTACTTTTCCCGTTCGTGCCGGTAATTCCAGTATTTGCAATTCGCTCGGCGGGACGTTTGTAGAAATTCGCGCTCAGGCGGGCGAGCGCGCGGCGTCCGTGCACGACTTGCGCCCACGCAACTGCCGGGCGCGGAGTTTCGGCCGCCGAGTCGGTGACGATGGCAACCGCTCCGGCGGCGATGGCTTGATCAATGAAGCGATTGCCGTCGCTGGTCTCGCCCTTCATGGCGACAAAAACCGTTCCAGGGCGCACCCGCCGGGAATCGTACTCCACCCCGGCAACGCCCGGGTTTCCGCTCTGAGAGAGAACCTCGGCGCCCTGCAGGAGTTGTTGGAATGTCATTGGAGTGATTATAAATAGCCGGAATTCAGCGGTCGATGTGCCCCATTCGTAAAGGCGCTTTTATCTGCCGAAACGCACGGTGATGCGCGACCCCACCGCGACGTGCGCACCGGGCAGAGGCGATTGTTCGCGAGCGACGCCACTGCCTACCGCGTCGAGGTCGAGTCCTACATCCTGCGCCGCCTCCATCGCCACCCGCAGGTTCTTACCGAGAAAAGACGGCACCTCGATCCCTCCTTCTTCCACGTCGAGAACCACTACTCCGCTGGACGGCAGTTTCTGCGTCGAGGAGTTCCCGGATTGTCCGGCCGATTGTGCAACCGTCGCACTCGCCGCCGTCGAGGCCGTAAGAGCAGCCGGAACGACCTGAGCGCCAATGGTGCCCGGCTTGGCCGCTGCTGGCATGGCAGGCGCTTCATTGGCTTCGGCCATGTCCAGGCTGGCACCAAGGTGATCGGGTGAACTTTCTTCCAGGCTTGCGTTTGGTACATCGCGACGAGCCAACAAAACCTGGCGGCTGGGCGGAATCTGAACGTCATGCGGGACGTGCAGATACTCCAGCGCCTGTTGCGTGATCCGTTGGAAGACTGGCGCAGAAATCTGGCCTCCCTGGTGCAGGCCGACGGCGGAGTCGAGGATCACCACCACTGCGATTTGCGGATCGTTGATGGGAGCGAACCCGGCAAAAGACGCGACATACTTCGTCTTCGAGTACGTGCCGGTGGCAGGGTCCACTTTTTGAGCGGTACCGGTCTTGCCCGCTGCACTGTAGCCTTCGAGAATAGCCTTGCGGCCGGTGCCGTGCAGCACCACTCCCTGCAGCATCTGGCGCATCTGGGCTGCGGTCAGCGCTGAAATCACCCGCGTCCCCTCCGCAGGCTGGAAGGCGATGGTTTGCGGAGTATTCTGCGGCTCAATGGTGCCGGCCACGATGCGAGGTGGGACGTGCACGCCGTCATTGGCAATCGTCGAAATCAGGGAGGCGAGCTGCAATGGCGAAATGCCGATTTCCTGGCCCATGGAGATCGCGCCGATCGAAACCTTCGACCAGCGCTCCACCGGCTTGGTTAAGCCGCGCGTTTCACCAGGAAGTTCGATTCCGGTTTGCTGGCCGAATCCGAATGCGCGAATGTACTTGTAGAAGCGCTCGTCGCCGAGCCGTAAAGCGACTTTAATGGCGCCCACGTCGCTCGACTCCGCAATAATGTCGGCAACCGAGAGCACGCCGTGCGGCTTGCTGTCGCGAATGCGCATGCCGTTGATGACGATCGATCCCATCTGGCAGTCGAACATTTCGTCGGGACGCGTGACCTTCTCTTCCAGGCCGGCAGAGATCGTCACCATCTTGAAAGTCGAGCCGGGCTCGTAGATGTCGCTCACGGCGCGGTCTTTGAGCGCTTCGTTCTTGATTTCTTTCCGAATGTTCGGATTAAATGTAGGGCGGTTGGTGAGCGCCAGAATCTCGCCAGTGTGCGGATTTTCCACGATCACTGTGCCAGCGATAGCGTGTGTCTCTTCCATCCCACGATCGAGTTCGCGTTCGGCAATGTATTGGATGTTCTGGTCGATAGTGAGGACAAGGCTGTTGCCGGCTTCGGGCTCCTTTTCAACGCTGGCAAACCAGCGCTTGCGCGCGTCAACGGAAATCATCAGCTGGCCGGGCTTGCCCTGTAATTGCTGATTGAATTGCCTCTCGAGTCCGCTCAGGCCCTGATCGTCGGTGCCCACATAGCCCAGAACTTGCGCCGCCAGTTCGCGTTTTGGATAAAAGCGCTTCGGCTCCTTCTGGAAGTGAATGCCCTGCAGATTCAGCGCGCGAATGCGATCAATCACCTCGGCGTCCGCCTTTCGAGCCACCCAGCAGAAGGTCTTGTGGGCGCGGCAGTCGGCGAGCACGACACGGGGATCGTCTTTGGTGATGCGTGTAATCAGGCTGATGGTATTGGGAAGATCGGGAGCTTCCGAGGGCACAACAAAAGCCGAGTCCACCTGGATAGACATCGCCAGCTCACGCCCAGCGCGGTCGTAGATGACACCGCGTTTTGGCGAGAGATCGAAGCTGCGCTGCTGCTGGTGCTGGGCGCGGCGCTCGAAGTCGCCATAACAGAAAATCTGGAGATAGACCAGCCGCAGACAGATTGCCAGCAGCCACAGACACAGCATTCCAGACAGGGCGTAGAGCCTGAATCTTGCGCCGTTCGAAGAAGTACTCGCCGCCACTTCCAGTCCTCAGAAACTTTCGGCGGCCCCGGAGAGCCGCCGCGAACCATCTCGTGTGGTGACGGGGCTATGCCCCGTCCGAACGGGCCAGAGGCCCGTCACCACATAAATCACTACCGCGCCGACACAACCGACACCGGCGTTACGCTGGCCATCACCGGCGTAGCGGAATCGCTGGTGGCATCCATGCGCAAAACCTGCCCCGGCTGCGGCGATTGCAAACCCAGCTTGCGCGCCATCACATCAATCCGCTGCGGATCGCGCAACGACGCCTCTTCCAGGCGCAGGGCCCGGTTCATTTCCGTAAGACCATCCCGCTCGGACCGCAGAATCTCGATCTTGTATCCGTATTCAATCGCGCGGAAATGCTGCAGTGCGTATCCCATTACCAGCAGGAACAAGCAGCACAGCGCCAGCCCGAAATATTTCATTTCGCGCTCACGGCGCGGGTCTTCGACCTTCACCAGACGCGAGTTGTCGATGGTCTTGCGGAAGTAAATCTCGGGGGTCCCCAGCCAGCAGGACCTGCGCCGGCTGGAAGGAATTGCGCTTTGCATGGCCACGGCGCTCATGATTTATGCCACTCCGATGAATTTGGAATTGTATTCCCGGCTTTTCTGAACGGAAGCGAACCATGGTTCGACAAACGATGATTCGACAAACAATGGTTCAACGACAAATGACTCGACGAATGGCGGCTCCATCCGGGGTTCCGCGGGCAATGCCCGGTCCGGCTGCGCCCTCCGTTCAGCGCGTTCGACGGTTGCGACCAAGTCTTCAATCAGGGTGCCAGTGAATTTCATTTCGTACGTTCCAGCTTTTCTTTCCGGACGCGGCCTTGTTCTGTTTTTTCTTGGCCGCTCCGGGAAAACTCCACCACAGAGTTTCGTGCAAAATCTTTTACCCGGCACGTCTTACCATCACCGCACCGGGAGCCCGGCAGTTTCTCCGGGGCAAACCCAAAATCGTTGCCGGCAAGATGCCGGCGCTACAACCGCTCAGCGGCGCGCATCTTGGCGCTGCGCGACCGCGGATTTCGATCAATCTCTTCTTCGCTGGCCGTCACCGGCTTCTTGGTCAGCAACTGATACCAGCCTTGCTTGGCACCGTCCCGCAGCGCATCCTTGACGATCCTGTCTTCGAGCGAGTGAAAGCTGATCACCACCAGCCTTCCGCCCGGCTTCAGCACCCTCGGCGCCGCCTCCAGCAGTGCCTTCAGATCATCCAGTTCACGGTTTACGAAGATTCGGAGAGCCTGAAAGGTTCGGGTCGCCGGATGAATCCGCTCATGCTTCATTGACCGGGCCGCGGCTGATACGACTTCGACAAGTTGCTGCGTCGTGCGTATCGGCCGCGACCGGACAATGGCTCTGGCGATTCTCCGCGACCTCCTTTCCTCACCGAATTCGTAAATCACATCAGCCAGCTCGCGCTCGTCGATGTGGTTTACCACTTGTTCGGCGGTCTCGCCGGACATCGGGTTCATCCGCATGTCCAACGGTCCTTCCGCCTGAAAACTGAATCCCCGCGCCGGGTCGCCGAGCTGTAAACTGCTCACTCCCAGATCCGCCAGGATGCCGTCGTACGTCGTTCGCTGTTCGCTGTTCGCTAGTTCCGCAAATGAACCGTGAATCAGCGTGACTATAGGCCAGTCTGTCGCTTCATCGTTCGTCGTTGACTCGCTCATGCCTTCGCGAACAGCGAACGACGAAGAGCGAACGGCGAGCTTCTTCGCTGCAACCTCCAGCGCTTTCGGATCCTTATCGAAGCCAATCAAATGTCCCGGTGCGCCGAGGCGTCTTGCGATTTCGCAACTGTGCCCGCCCAAGCCCACCGTGGCATCCAGATAAGTTCCGCCACGCTTTACGGCCAGAAAATCGATCGCTTCTTTTAAAAGAACCGGGACATGGCCACCCGCGCCATGCCCACCCCGCTCGGGGGTGTCTATTGAATCCGTACCCACTAGATGCCCAATTCGTCGAGCGTCTTGATGTCTTCATCCGAGAAAGCTTGCTCTTTAATCTCCCTATCGAGCGCTTCCAGGTTCCGAACTTCCAGGTAGGTCAGATTGCCGAGCACTGCCACTTCGCCGCGAATCTGCGCTGCCTCACGCAGGATCTGCGGCACCAGCAGGCGCCCCTGCCCGTCCATCTCCACGACCTGCCCGTAATAATTTGTGCGCGTCAAGAACTTTTTCTTCGTCGGATTGAAAGTCGAGAGCGAGGCCAGCTTCTGCTCGATCCGCTCCCATTCCTCGAAGGGATACACTTGAGCAACAATTCCATCGAGACTCGTGATGTAGAATTTCTGGGCATATTTCTCGTCGATCACGCGCTTGAATTCGGCCGGGACCTTTAACCGTCCCTTGTCGTCGACGCGCGTTGGATGATTTCCGCGAAACATGTGTCTTGCTCGTTAGCGGGGTCCTTTTACTTATGGCTGCTACCACAGCCACTACCACGAGGGAGGTAGAAGCGGTCGTAAAAGCAGTGGATTCCGGTTCGTTGGGCCTCTTTTTTTCGGTGTCAGCCTCGGATCTCACTGGCGCCTCGAAAGTTAGCGTTCTTGCCCACGCACTCTAATATTTATTCCACTTTCAACCACTTTTGTCCACATCCTACGCCTAAATCGTTTGTTGTCAATAAGAAAGTTTCAGGTTGAGACTCTCCTCGATGACTCAAGGTGCAAACCGCGAAATCTTGCGGTTAACCAGGAAGATGACCACTAGGGATTGTGTTTAGAAAAGTGGTTCACCGGCGTTGAGGTTGTGAATTTTCCGCTTGCAGTTGGTTCGGCCTGCCGAGGAACCTACGGAAAGAGCTGGCACCCGATCAAATTTGCAAGGGTCCCGGACGAGTTCGCTCGTGCTTGCTTGTAGCCCGTGATTAAGAGTCCGAGCGATACACTAGTACGGATTGAGCAGAAGCAGGACAGGTGGAATTCTCGATTCCCCGGACTGCTTATGGAACCCAGAGCGGCGCGCCTCCGTGACACCCTCGGCAGTTGTTGAGCGGGAATGCGACCTTCTTGTGGCAGGCACCGCAGTATCGGCCTTCGATATTAAGAAACATCGAAAAGTCGATCGTGCCTTTCGGGGCACTGGGGAATATTTCGGGGTGGCAGAGTTCACATCCGTTCCAAATGGAATGCTTCTCGTGAGAGAAGTCAATGGGGTGAACCCACGAGTAACCTGCTTTTAGGGCAAAATCCTCCCGGCTCTGCATCGGCACCTTTTTGACGGATAGACCTTCAACAAAATCAATGGGTTTGATAACTCCGGAACTCTCCGCTACCTCCCAATTCACGCCGTAAATGCCTTTCGGGAATTTCGCAGTAAACTTCTTGTACTCATATTTCCTTACGCCTTTCTTGCCCAGGGAATGGCAGCGGTCGCACTGCTGATCATTGGCGGCATCGGAGCACGCAGCGAAGATGGGTCTTCCATCGAACAGCTTCTTGCCATCATGGCAGGCCCCGCAATGGAATCCTTGGCGGTTCGTGGCCGCGCTGACGCCGGTTGCGTTCGCCTCCATGGCAAAGCCGATATCTACATGACAGAGCCGGCAGGTGAACTTGGAGCGGTGAAGCCAATGATCAAATACGACAGGACCGGGTCCAGCCGGGGAGTGATTGTCAAGAATCACCTTGCCATACTCGGACGGTTCCGGTGGAGGTTTGGGCAAATAGATTTGGGCCGACGCGATATTCCCCAGGAGTAACACCCCGCAAGCCAGCACGAGCAGGAGAAGCCCGCGCTCATTTCTTCTCGTTCCTTTTCGAATCGAGCACATAGGCATAAAGGCCTCGGCACATTCGCAGTCGTCCCAGGTAGACCTTTTTCCGCGTTTCGTCGAGCTTTTCAATCTGCGGCAGCAGAGCGTCGCACCTCCGAATAAGTACGGTGAGCTCTTCTTGCGAGAAGGTCATGGCGTCCTGAGTCTTTGAGCAAACGTCATCGAATTCCTTCCGCCAGGTCTCCTGCGCCGGATTCGCCTGCGCGGCAGACGACTGGGGACCGCCCATCGCACGCACGCTGCACAGGCCGGCGAGCCCCAGGAAGAGCAGTACCGTGATGATCTTCGCCTTGAACTTCGTCGCGAAGAACATGGACGCCTCCGTTCAGGGTTGTACCGGTTTGGAATGGCAGCGCTGGCAATCCGTCAAAGGAAATGCCACCGTGGTATGGCACGCGCCGCAGGACTTTCCTTGCGATATGTCCACCATCGAGTACTTCACGGTGCCCCTTTTCACGCCCATGAATATATCCGGGTGGCAGAGCTCGCATCCGTTCCAGACCGTATGTTTCTTATGAGAGAAAATGATGTCAGGCATTCCCTCAACCTTCGGATCGAGGGCGAAGTCTTTCTGCACCACGAAGGCATTTCCTTTTGCAGTGGAAACGCCCTCGAGAAAACTAGCCGGCTTGATGAGTCCCAACTCCTCCGATTTTTCCCAATCCAGCCCGTTCCCGAAGCGCTCTTTGGGAAGCGGTTCGCTGAATTTGAAGAAGTCAAAATCCGATGCGACCTTCTGTCCGTAGGAATGGCATCGCACGCATCTTTTCTCTTCTTCCGAGTTCACTTTCCTGGAGCAGGCTTGGAAGACCGTTTTCCCATTAACCATCCTCTTCCCGTTATGACAGGTCCCGCAGTAATAACCTCGCGCGTTGTCCGCGGCCGTGATGCCCGTGGCTCCCGCTTTCATCGCAAAACCGACGTCCACGTGACAGACTCTGCAGGTGAACATGGAACGGTGGATCCAGTGTTCGAAGACGACGGGCGCAAGGTTCGCCTTCTCGGAGTAGTTGTCGATGATGACCCGGCCGTACTCGTAGGGAAGTGGCCTTCTCTTCTTGCCACCTGTTTGGGATAGGGCTGAACCGCAGAAAACCAGAATTAACGTCAGGGCAACAAATATTTTCTTGTTCATCGAGAACCTCCTCTCGATTGAACCGCGCTTATCGCATGCTGTGGGTGCCGACGCGCTCCGCTGCTCCTCCTCAAGTGCGCTGCTACCAGGAAGGGCTCCCGGCGCCGCACGAGACTAAAACCAATTTATCTTTACCATTAAATCCGGATGGTTCGCAGTGACCCTGATCACTGTTCGCCGTGAGAATCGGGCCGAACCGGTTGGGAAACCGCTGGCGCGCGCAAGATTGTCCTCTCTTTTCCCTTCATTCCTCGACTTTAGCGCAATCCGCGACCTCGGAGGATTGCGCTGGTCTAACGCTCAATAGGATTCCACCTTTTGGCCCGCTGGAGTACACTTGTGCCGATTTAAGCCAAACACTAAACAAGGGGGCACAATGAAGCTGAATACCGCTCGGGTGTGGCTGGGGGGCATTGCCGGTGGCGTGGTTTGGAATGTATGGAGTGTTTTCATTAACACGCGGCTCGGCCCATTCTATGAGGCCGTGCAGAAGCAAGGATTGTTCCTCAAGGAACCGCGCTATCCATTTTTCGTCGCGCACTGGATTGTGCTGGTACTCGTGATGTCGATTCTCATCGCGTATCTCTACGCGTGGAGTCGCGCCACTGCCGGCGCTGGACCAAAGACGGCTGCCAAGATCGGCATGATCGTGGGATTCTGCGCGGGCATGCCTGGCAACTTTGCCCAAGCAACCTGGTCGGCGGCTCCTCGCATGTTGCCGCTCGGCTGGATGCTCGACATGTGGGTAGGCTCGATCCTGGCCGCGGTGGTCGCGGGCTTCTTGTACAAGGACAAGACCAGTGGAATTGGAATGCCGGGCGGAGACGCTCGGCTCTCCCCATCAACCTATTTTGCCGCTTCGACCACGACGGCGGTTCCATAGGCAAGAACTTCCGTGACGCCCTGCATCACCTCGGTTGCGTCGTAACGGGCGCCGACCACGGCATTGCCTCCCATCTCCGCTGCGTGCTGCAACATCAGGTCAAAGGCCTCGGCGCGCGTCTTCTCACACAGATTGGTCAGCAGGGTAATATTGCCGCCAACCAACGTTTGCAACCCGGCGCCAATGGTTCCAAAGATCGACCGGGAACGCACCGTGATTCCGCGCACTACGCCCAGTGTGCGCACCACTCGATGGCCGTCGAGTTCGAACTGCGTGGTCACCATGTTATGCGCGACCATTCGTCCTGCGGTTGCGGGATAATTGCTCATTGCTCCTCCGGGGAAACTCGCGACGATAACAACCTGTCATTCTAATTCAGCGTCGACCAGAATACGGTTATCTAGTTGGGCGAAGTTCTGTCCTCCCCATCGGGCCGTCTTCACTATAATGATCCTCTTCCCAGGAGGTTTCATGGTCTCTCGCCGTCGTTTCCTGCAAAGCAGTTCCCTCGCCGCCGGCGTTAGCGTGGTATTGCCCACGCTAGCCCGTGCAGCCGAAGGCAACAAAGATCTCCCGCCCGCCATTGCCGATCTTCGCTCTCTCCGCACAGAGGCCAAACCGATCACCCTCGAAGAACGCGCAGACCGTCAGGAAAAGGCTCGCCGCCTTATGCGGGACAACAATCTGTCCGCCATCCTGCTTGCTCAAGGCACATCGCTCGCTTACTTCACCGGCATACGCTGGGAGGGCGGAGAGCGTCTCTTTGCCATGATTTTGCCCGCCAAGGGCGAAGCGTTTTACGTGGCTCCAGCATTCGAAGAAGGCCGGGCTCGCGAACAGATCGCGAAGTCACCCGATGGCGGCAAGCCCGACGTCCGAATCTGGCAGGAGGATGAGAGCCCTTATGCCCGCGTCGCCCAGGGACTGAGCGACCGCGGACTTGCGAACGGCACGGTCGGCGTCGAGGAGACGGTGAAGTTTGTCTTCAGCGACAACCTGAAGAAAGCTGCGGCGAGCGCCACCTTGGCGAGTGCGACTCCGGTCACCGCCGGATGCCGCATGATCAAAAGCCGGCACGAAATCGATCTGATGCGGTTGGCATCGAAGGTCACGCTCGCCGCCTACGAGGCAACCTATCGTTCGATGAGAGTTGGTATGACGCAGCAGGACGTCGCTGATCTTCTGGAAGCGGCACACCGCAAACTGGGATTCGAGGGTGGAGCGGATGTACAGGTTGGCGAGTTCTCCGCTCTCCCCCACGGCTCCATTGCGCCGCAGGATATTCGGGAAGGCACGATCGTGATGATTGACGGTGGCTGCTCGGTGGAAGGCTATCAGTCCGACATTACGCGCACGTTTGTGCTCGGCCAAGCTAACGACAGGATGAAGCAGGTCTTCGACATCGTACATCGAGCCCAGAGCACCGCACTGGCGGCCGCAAAGCCCGGTGTGGAAGCCGGTTTTGTGGACGCCGCCGCACGCAAAGTGATCACCGACGCAGGCTACGGCCCGGATTACAAATACTTCACGCATCGCCTCGGGCACGGCATGGGCATGGACGGCCACGAGTGGCCTTATCTGGTCCGCGGCAACTCGACGAAACTCCAGCCAGAGATGACCTTCAGCGATGAACCGGGTATTTACATCCGCGGAGAATTCGGCATCCGCCTGGAGGACGACATGCACCTCACAGAAAGCGGAGCAGAGTTGTTCACTCCGCAAAGCCCGTCTCTGGAGAACCCGTTTGGGAAGTAGGACCGAGCCTCGAACCAGGGTCGGAACTAGGATAGGAAGTCGGACTCGCTATTTCACCGGGACGCTGTAATGGGAACAAAGCACCCGCCAGTTATTCCCAACCTTCACCCAGACATCGGTCAGCCGGTCGTGATATTCGTAAGGCTTGCCGTTGGACCGTCCCATCTCGTGATACGCCCCGGTCACCACGGCGATGTTACCGCCGCCGCGTACGTGCACCCGGAGGTCGGACAATTCGGCAACTTCCACGTGAACCGATGTGTCAGCGCTGTGCGTGATATAGCCCGCTTTGCTGTAGGTGTTGCCATCCTCCACCGTAATCACGAACTCCTCAGTCAGGAGGTTGGACAGAAGATCAATATCCCGTTCCTTGTACGCCGCGGTCCATTTCTCTTCCAGTTTGCGCACTTGCGCCGCCGCGCCCGCCGGTTCTTGTTCTTGCGCAGACAAGCGAATCGTCAGACAAACGAGCAGGCAGAGAACCAGCCTTGACGCCATGTTGGTCTTCATGACATCTATCTCACACCACACCGGACAGCCATGACAAGTTCCTTCCGTGGCCCCTGTCAGTTCTGGCGGCAGAAGTGCGCCCGCTTCCCGAAGCTACTCCACCACCCATTCCCGCAAGCGCCGCAGCAGCGAGGCGGGCGCTTCCGCTTCCAGTACCACCAACCCGTCCTGATACTGGCGGGAATAGATGCGCGCGCCGGCCTCCAACTGGGCCAGCATCTTGCCCTCTTTTTGCGGGACGCGCAGGCGAACGCGCCGGGGGCGATCTTCCTCAAGAACGGCATCAACCCGATCGAGCAGAGTGCTAAGTCCGATCCCCTTCGCCGCCGAGACATGGATGGTCTGATGGTCGTCGCGCAGTGACTCACGCTGCTTGGGAGGCAGCAGATCGATCTTGTTCATCACCCGCAACCGTGGCTTCTTATCGGCCTCGAGTTCCTTGAGGACGCTTTCCACTTGCACGTCTTGCTCGCCGGAAACCGGGCTGCTGGCATCCGAGACCTGCATGATCAGCGTTGCGCGCTGTACCTCTTCGAGCGTGGCGCGGAACGCCGAAACCAGCGTATGCGGAAGATGCCGGATAAAACCCACCGTGTCGGAGAGCAGAACTTTGCGTTTCGACGGCAGCTCAACGCCACGGATGGTCGGATCGAGCGTCGCAAACATCCGCGCCGATGCCACCACGTTGGCCTTGGTGAGGGCATTGAACAGCGTAGACTTACCCGCGTTCGTATAGCCCACCAACGCCACCAGCGCGACCGGAACCGATTCCCGCCGTTGCCTCTGCTGCGCCCGAATGCGGCGAACATTTTCGATTTGCTGCTTGACGTGCCGGACGCGGCGGTAAATCTTCCGCCGGTCGGTCTCCAGTTGAGTTTCGCCCGGTCCGCGCGTGCCGATGCCGCCGCCGAGTTGCGACATTTCCACGCCGCGTCCGGCCAGCCGCGGCAGCATGTATTCGAGCTGCGCCAGTTCCACTTGCAACTGACCTTCACGCGTACGCGCGTGCCGCGCGAAGATATCCAGAATCAGCTGCGTGCGATCGATAACGCGGGTGTGGACCACGCGCTCGATATTGCGCTGCTGCGAAGGCGAGAGGTCGTGATCGAACAGAATCACATCCGCGGAAACCGAGGCCGCGGCGCCCGCAATTTCCTCCAGCTTGCCCTTACCGATCAGCGTGGCAGGATCCGGTCGGTCTTTACGCTGGGTGAATTCGCCGGCGATTTCGGCGCCCGCGCTCGTCGCCAGTGCCCGCAGTTCGTCAAGGGATTCCTCGGAGCTGAAATCCGGCGAATCCACAGGCAGGGACGATGATGACGCGGCCACGCTGGTAGCGTGATCTCGAGCTGCCTGGGCCCCTGGAGTAATGCCGGCAGGACCTGTCTTCCCGGCGTGGCCGGCCCGGCCCTGGGTGCGAAATTTGCTGCGAAACTCCACCCCCACCAAAAAGGCGCGCTCCCGCCGCTCTGATGGATTCAGCACCGCCTTGGGCGTATTTCGCGAACTATTTCGCGAGCTATTTCCCGAACTATCGCGGCTGCTCAGTCTGGAGTCATCTCGGCGCAAGCAGGCTCACTTCATCCCGCAGTGCCGGAAGCGGAGCTAGGGACCGCCGCCTCCTCATTGGCCGCCGCTGCCGCTGGCTTCGAATCAGTGTGGCTGTGGGCCCCGCGCGCGATGACGACAGTCGAAATCGCGTGCTTGAAGATGAGCTGCTCCTGGTTGCCGGTTTCGAGGACCACCGAATACTTGTCGAAGGATCGGATACGACCCGTCAGCTTCACTCCGCTGACCAGATAGATCGTAATATTGTGCCGTTCCTTTCGTGCCGTGTTGAGGAAGGAATCTTGAATATTCTGTTGTGCCGGCTTAGCTTCCATTTGCCGATCTCCTTATTTGCGGGTTCGAGGCCGCGCCATGAGCTTAGGGAGGGCAATGGCGGCAGCTCGGTTTCTATCGGCTCTTACAATACGGCCTTGTCTCGCGCTTTTCAACTTCCCACGCAACAAAAATTCTTCAGAGCTCCTTGTCTTCACCCGGCGCACCCAACAGCTCATTTCCATCCACTCCAGGGGCATCGATCAGGTTTTCATTTCCTTGACCAGCCATCTACAATCGTTCCTTCGGAAACACAGTTTCAGAACAGGAGCCTGACCTTGACCGATATCAACTTCCCCACCGACCTCAACACAAACCTTCTGATGCTGTTTCGTTGGCTGCATTTTGTCGGCGGCATAACCTGGCTCGGACTGCTTTACTTCTTCAATCTGGTCAACGTTCCCTTCATGAAGGGACTGGATCCGGCCACCAAAGGCAAAGTCCTGCCCAGCCTGATGTCGCGCGCGCTGTGGTGGTTTCGCTGGGGATCGGTGCTGACCGTGCTGGTCGGGCTTGGAGTACTGGGGCAGAATCGTCGCTGTCCGACGCCAGAAACGGCGGCGCGTCTTCCGGTGTTCCGATGGGGACCTTCTTTGCGATCTGGACCGTCGCTTGGGCGCTAATGTATGCCTGCCAGATTCCCGGTAAAGGCGCACTCGACAAAGGGCCAGTACTCGCCGTGATTTACACCATCATCGTGGTCGCGGCCTCCTGCCTGTTTCTGCGCCTCAACAATCATGGCTGGGAGAGCAATCGCCTGCTGGCCATCGGCATCGGAGGCGGGATCGGTTGGGTGATGATGCTGAACGTCTGGGGAGTGATCTGGCGCGCGCAGAAGAAAATCATCCAGTGGACGGCCGACAACGCCGCCAATGGCACTCCGATGCCCGACAAAGCAAAATATCTGGCGCGGCAGGCCTTCCTTACGTCGCGTGCGAATTTCGTGCTGTCGTTCCCCCTGCTGTTCCTGATGGGAGCGGCAAGCCACTATCCCATGTTTGGTAAATAGGGTTATGCGCGAGTACCTGGACTCGATTCTGGAATGGTCCGGCGCCCGGGAGGACTGGCGTCCCATCTCGCGCTGGGCCGTTGCGGCGTGGCTGGTCTTCTACGTTCTCTTCCTGGTCTACGCCTTCAGCATGCATGGCGGCTACCTGTTCATCGACTCCGCCAATCTTGTCGTCCACGAAGGCGGCCACTTGCTCTTCGGCTGGTTCGGCCCAACCCTCGGCCTCTGGGGAGGAACCATTCTGCAGTGGCTGGTCCCGCTGCTGCTGGCAGCCTATTTCTTTCGCGAACGGCAGACCGCGGCCTTCGTGTTCTGCATGTTTTTCTTTTTTGAGAACTGGCTCTACACCGCCACCTACATGGCTGACGCCCGTGCCATGGCTTTGCCCCTGGTGACTGCCGGAGACTCCGATTACGTCGAGCACGACTGGAACACGATTTTTTCGAGTCTCGGCGTTCTGCCCTACGACACCAGGATCGCCGCGGTCGTCCGCTTCATGGGATGGTGTGGGATGTTGGCGAGCTCGGTTGGCTCGCCGCGCGCCTGAGAACAACAGGGTCGTCAGTGGAGCGACGGGCGTCCTGGCCCGTCCAGCGTAAATTCTAGCCCACCTCACTACCTGACGAATCGCCGGCGTAGCTTCGTGCAATGGCATGTTTCGGCACAACTATGACTCACAAAGCAGCTATTTGGAAGATTCCAGGGCTGAAGTCAGTGAATCAAGGGTCGATGCAACGCCGCGATGATGTGAGAACGCTACGAACCACGATGAACACGGTCAAGCCGTAACGAGAGCATCGAGGCCAGCACGAAACGTGCGATCGAACCCCGACGGACGAGACGCATCTGGGTAAAACGGCAGACGCAAGACGTGGCCGTCAACGTTGAGCCTGTCAAACAACACAGAGATGCCAATAGCCAGTAGGTGGCTCGATGCTGGGCAAGGGCGACATCCGCCTCGCGCCCCAGCAAACCGAGCAGAGCACTGACAAGGATCCCTGTCCGATGTACCCGAAGTAGCTCAGCGCAGATGCAATCGACAGCAGCACCGCAATAACTGCCATCCAGATGCGGTGCGTGATTGTTCGGTCTATGGATGCCTTCATGTCGCGGTTACGAATCTACACCCCGATCAGTTCCAGACTACCAGACCGTTAGTTGTAATCGAAGACGGGCGTATACACTCAGAACCCTGTCACTGAGCTTTCGCCGCCAAGTTCCACGCCTTTCCGTCGAAATGTCCGGGCGGCGTCAGCCCAAACAGTTTCAGGATCGTCGGCGCCACATCCACAATCGCAGGCTTCTCCTCGATGAACTTGTGACTGGAAAACAGAACTCCCGGGACCAGACGCGGATCAATGCAGTGGTCGCCGCTCCATGCCTTGATGTTGTCTTCGAAAATCTGCCAGGTAACTTTTCCCATCACCGAATCCCACGAAGCGCGATAGCCGGCTCCGTAGCCGACCAGCAGATCGGGAGCGTTCTCGGTGTAAGGTCCACGATAGACCGCGTCCGTAATAAACACTCCGGTGACCCCGACAGCGCCAGAAGCCGGATCGACCAGCCCATTCAGCTTTTTTTGCAACTCGGCCTTCAACGCTTCGGCTTCGGCCGGATCGACAATTCCCTGCTTCTCGCGGCCTTTGATATTCAGATAAAGTCCGTTGAGGCCCATGGTGTAGGCGCGAGTGCGCGACCAATCCACGTCCTCGAACCAGTCGCCGCTCTCGGTCTTGCCATCTTTCAGCGCGAGATATCCGTTCTGATGCAGCCAGGCATTCAAGTTCATGCAGCGCGCAAACGACTTGAATCCATGATCGGAGATCACCATGAGCAGCGTTCGGTCGTCAATCTTTTCCATCACGCGTCCGATGAGGCGATCCATGCGCTCGTACAGATCCTGAATCACCTTGGGATGCTGGCTGTGCGGCACATCGCGCGCCGCCGGATGGTCTTCTTCCAGATAGCGCCAGAACATGTGCTGCATGCGGTCGGTCGTATCGAAAACGCAGGTGCAAAGCCCCTGCTTCGTTTTGTCGAGCGCATCGAAGAGCATCTTCTCGCGATCTTCGTGATTGCCGTAAGCCTGCGCCAGGAACGCATCGTCATCGAGCACATGCTCGTTGAGCGCCCACGTATCTTCCGCCAGGCCAAGCGTCGCATACGGCCCGAAGAGCTTGGCCAAATAAATGGAATACGTCACCGGGTGCGAGATCGGCAGGTCGGGATGCCCGGGATCGATGTTCACCGGCGTGACATAGACTTCAACCTCCGGCGAAAGTTCCTTGAGATAGAAGCGGCAGATGCCGTGCGCCGTGAATCCCAAGCCAGCCTTGAATTCGGCCGGAATCCACTCGGAGTATTCCCCAACCTTCAACGTGAATTTTTCCGAACCCACCACGATGCGCGCCGATTTTGATCCCGGCATCCGGCCGGATTTCGAAAGCTACCCGCAGTTCAGTGCCAGCTTTCTCCGCCAGCGGACTATCCGGCCCCGGAATGTAGGAACGGCAAACGCCGTTCTTGCGCTCGATAGGTACGCGCACACCACCTTCGCGAAACTTGTCGTTCGAAGCGCGGGTCGTGCACAGGCAAAACGTGCCCTGGCTGCCCTTCAGGTCGGGGACGCACATCCCGGAAAGCAGCACGCCCTGAAATTTCTCCGGCGGAAATGTAACCGGAACGCGAATCACGGAACTGAAAATTCCCGCCTTGCCCAGCCAGTGCCAGAACGGCGTGCCCTTCCGCATCCCCTTGATTTCCGTTTTGCCGAAAGGAATCGAATACTTGCCGATCTTGATATGCCGCTTCGGCCCCTTGATTTGAGCCGACGAAAGAAATGGAAGATAGTTGCTGGTATCGCGCGCCAGAAAGTCGTAAATATTGTGCTTGCCCGGATTCACCCCGGTCATGAACGTCGACCATGCCACCGGGGAAATCGGCGGAAACGTCGTGCGTAGTTTGCTGAACGTTCCTTTGTCCCGCAACTTTGCCAGGTTCGGCAGCCGGCCTTCTTTCATGAATCGGTCGGCAAGATCCGGATCCATCCCGTCGAATCCCAGAATTACCGCGCGCTCAAACGTCGCCTTTCCATACGCATTGCGCCGCCGCAGAAAGCGGAGCAACTGGCGGATGGGCCAGGTCATCAGCGCGTAGAACGAATAGAGGAACGCAACAAAGATTGCCCAGAACGACGACAGCACCGCAAATCCCGCACCCGGACCGGCGTAGGCGTGACTGGCTGTCGGACGCAAGACGACCGCGAGCAGCAGGAAGAAATACCAGTGGAGCGACGGGCGTCCTCGCCCGTCCCACCACGTGATACGGCGCCCGCACAATCTCTTCATATCTTGATCCCCAACAATTCCTTGAAGATAAATCCCGCCACCATCGACAAGATGAAGAACAGCCAAATCCAGTTGATGCCATAGCCCGCGACATCGATATTGCGATCCGGGTAGTTGATCGAGATGGACTCGATCGGGCTATTCTGCGGCAGCGCCGATTCCGCCGACGAGAACATACGCCGCCAGAATTGACCGCGCAAGCGGACAGTCGAAATTCGCGGCAAGTCGCTGCCCACGCAAACCACCTTCGCTGAGCCTTGGCCAGCAGCGGTGATCTTCACTTCATATTCTCCCTCTTTTGAGCCCGCCAGTCGCCAGACAATCTCATTGGCCGCCGGAATGTGCACCGGAGGCGCGGTCATCGTAATCTCGGGCGGCAGGTCGAGCGTGACATCATTCAGCGCATCGCCTCCGTTGAGCTGGGCCGTCAAAAGGAAGGGCGCGTTCACCGGAAGCGGCGTTTGCCCCAGATAACGATCCATCTGCACGATCAGCAAAGTAATCGGAATGATGACGTACAGCAGCGGCTTGAATGCGAGTTTCAGGTAACGCCCCGTGCCGCGCAGGATCTTGCCGTAGGAGCCCATCACCACCGGAATTTGATCCCGGAAAAGGCGCACCGCCAGCAGATGAGCCTTCAGTTGATCCTTCGCAATGCCGATTGCTTTCTGGTCAGACGTGTAGCCGAACAAGACCACCATCAGCAACCCGACCACCACCGACAAGACCACCACAATCGCCAGCGGACTGGCCAGCAAGAAGAGGTGGAACGCCAGGGCCATTGCCATCGGATTGGAAAGAAAGATCAAGCTACTCGATGTACCCCAATCCGCGCAGCCGCTTCTGTATCTCTTCTTTCGACGTGCTGCTCTCGTCCGGCAGGATTTTGTTGGTTTCTTTTTCCAGCATGTGGATCACGAATTCGTCGATCGATTCGTATCCCGCAGCATCCGAACACTGCTTGACCTTCTCCAGCAGTTCGCCTTCAATCTTTACTTTGTATGAGCCAAACATGCATTCTCCTGTTGGTGATGGCGGCGTCTAGCGCGGCTGAAATACCGGCTGCCCCATCATATCCTTCGTTTTCGCGATTCCGAATTCCGACAGAATCGTAGGTGCGATATCGGTCAGCGCCGGAGCCTGCGCGTCAATTTTGCGGTTACTCAACAGCACTCCCGGCACCTTCGTAAAGTCCATGCAATGATCGCCGCTCCACGCATTCGTGTTGTCCTCGAGTACGTCCGCAGGAAACGCGCCCAGAATCGTCTTCCAGCCGGAGCGATAACCGCGGTTGTAGCCGACCAGCGCATCCGGGCCGGTGCGCGCGTATGGACCCTGGTAGGCTTCGCTGGCCAGGTCGATCCTCGTCATCACCTGAGAACCATCTTTCGGATCGCGAACCTCCAAGAGCTTCTGCCGGATTTCCCGCAGCAAAGCGTCGGCCTGCGCGGGATCGACAATGCCCTCACGCTCGCGTCCGCGCACATTCAGATAGAGCCCATTCAGCCCGAGCCCGTACGCCCGCGTGCGGCTCCAATCCACATCAGCGAAAGGCTCGCTCGAATCTCCGCTGGCGCCGGCTTTGCGCGTGATGTAGCCATTGTTCAACAACCACGTGTTCAGATTAAAGGAGCGCCGGTAGGGCGCAAATCCATGATCCGACAGCACGAGCAGCGTCGTGTTGCTATCGACCTTCGGCATAACCTCGCCGAGCACCTGATCAATCTGCTCGTAAAACTCTTCGAGGGATGACCCGTATTGGGCAGCCAGCGCGGCGTCGTATGCAGGATGCTGAGGATCGGTCAGCCGCCACATCATGTGCGCGTTCAGATCGAGGCTCGAAAAATAAAAGAAGAACAGCCCGTCGCGAAATTTGGGGAACTCCACATCGAACGCGCGCCGATGCTCGGCCAGCACGGTGCGCGCCTGCTCCAGATACTCCTTATCGTCGAGCACGCCGGCGGTGAGCGCTTTCGTGTCTTCGGCAATGCCCTGCGTGTGGAACTCTCCGATCTGTTTCGCCAAATCGCGCGAGTAACTCGATGGCGTGGAGATGGGCAAAGCAGGATTTTCCGGATCAATATTGATGGGCGATACGTAAAGTTGAAAACGCGGATGCGTCTGCTTGAGATAAAAGCGGCAGATCCCCTTCACATTACCAATCAACGGCATGAGCTGAAATTCCACCGGCACCCATCCACTCCATTCGCCTTCTTTTAGAACAAACTGCTGATCCTGCAAACCAATGCGCGCCACCGTCTCCAGCGGATCGACATCAACCGTAAAAGGCTCGGTAGCAGGAGGCGAGTTCTTGCGAAACGTGTTGTCCGGCCCGATCAGATTAGTCACGACCCGATTGTTCTTAACCTCGACCTGTACCACTTCCCCACCCTCGACCGCTCCCACAGCTGCGGTAGGATCATCGGTGTAGAAAGTAAAAGTGCCATAGGTACCGCGCAGATCGGGCGTGCCCATGCCGGAAAGAGTCTTCCCTTTCGCCGCGATCGGAGGGAAATTTGCCGGAATGCGGTAAACATAATTGGGCACACCCCGCTCGTCCAGAATCTCCCAGAAAGCCTTGCCGTGCCGCAACTGTTCCGCCGAACCGCCGCCCAGCGGGATCACCCAACTCCCGATGTGAAAGCTGTGCTTGGGTCCTTCGACCTTCGACGTGGAAAAATACAGCTGAAAAGTCTTCGGATCACGGTGGATAAAATCAAAGATCCCGTGTCCTCCGGCATTCATTCCCGTGATCAGGTTTGACCACGCCACCGGGCTTTGCGGCGGGATGCTGGTCGTCAAGCGCCGGAACGATCCCTGCGCAGCCAGCCGGGCAAAGTTCGGCATCTTGCCTTCCGCCATGAATTTCGTGAGCAGGTCCGGGTCGAGCCCGTCTACGCCGAGGATGATCAGCTTCCTGGAGCCGACCGCTCCTCCCCGAGCGTGTTGGCAGGAGAGAAGCAGGCTCAAACCCGCGGCGCATACAGCCAGCAGGCACAGCAGACGAAGACGTCTTCTGATTGGCGCGGTCACTGCAAGTGTGATCTGCAAGTATGATTTCAAATACGGTCCGGCTTCACGGAGGCGGCATCGAGCCTTTCCGGCTAACGATGGGTCGTGATCACGACATCACCACAAGACTGGAGATCCCGGGGAGCAGGTACATAGATTGTACTTTACACTTACTGTCATGATCCGAAAAGTCGTTGCCGGCATCAGTCTGATCATTCTTGGTTTGAGTTCTTCTTTCGCCGCAGCCGCGTCCAAGCCCAACCTGGTGCTGATCACTCTCGACTCTACTCGCGCCGACCGTATGGGCTTCCTCGGGGCCAAGAGTGCACACACTCCAAACCTTGATCGTCTGGCGGGCGAAAGCATTGTCTTCGAGCATGCCTACGCCCAGGCGCCGGGCAGCGTGGTTTCGCATGCCGCCATTCTTTCCGGGGCCTACCCTCAAAGCACCGGCATGAGCGAGATCGGCGGTACGCTACCGCCATCGCTGCCTTACCTGCCGGATCTGCTAAAGACCCAAGGCTATCGCACAGCCGCCTTCGTTGGCTCCATCGATCTCGACCCTGTGAACGGGCTGGCTCAAGGCTTCGACCGCGGCTTCCAGACTTACGACGCTGGTTTTCGGCCTGCCATCCCAGGTGACGCCCGTCCTCCCGCAACTGAACGCCGCGGAGATCAGGTTGTTGCCCGCGCCATCGCATGGCTCGACCACAATGCGCAGCAGCAGTTCTTCTTATTGGTTCATATCAGCGATGCACGCGCACACGGTTCTTCCTACAATTCCGCCATCACCGCGGCTGACGCTGCCATCGGCAAATTAATCAGCGCGTTGCAACAACGAAAAGTCTACGAAAATACCGCCGTGATCGTTGTCGCCGACCACGGCGAGAGCCTGGGCGCCCACGGCGAAGACGCGCACGGTGTTTTTCTCTATGACGAGACTATTCACGTCCCGCTGCTCATGAAACTCCCTCAAACCCAACCCGCCGCGAAGCTCGCGACTACCCGGGTATCCGCCAAGGTCAGGCTTGTAGATATCGCTCCCACTCTGCTCGAAATCGCCGCCATCCCTGTCCCCTCGCAAATGCTGGGACAGTCGCTGTTACGGATCGCGAAGGCGGGCAGCGGCGCTGATCAGCCCGCATATTCCCGGGCCGATCTGCCCCAACGCGGATTTGGCTGGAGTCCGCTGGAATCCTGGCGCGCGGGCAAGTATCTCTACATCCGCGCTCCCAAACCCGAACTCTACGACTTAAGCGCAGACCCAGGCGCCGCCCACAACCTGGCCCAGAGTTCGAAGGCCACGCTTGACACGATGGCAGCGCAACTTGAGAACTTCGACCGCCGCTTCAGCGGCGAGGCCGGCAAGGCATCCGCGGAGTTAAGTTCTTCTGAGATGCAAAAACTGGCGTCGCTCGGCTATGTCGGACTGCAAAAGTCGTCCGGTTCAGCCGCCGCGGTTTCAGGAACCGATCCCAAAGACAAGATAGCAACTGCCAATAAAGTGATCGAAGCAGCTTCGGCTCACGACCAGTCGAAGCCAGATCTTGCCATTGCCGCGCTCACACCCTTCGTCTCCGCCGATCCTAACCTCTACTTGGCCCAGTACACGCTCGGAGCGGCACTGGCCCGAAAAGGGCAATACGCCGAGGCGGCCAAGCATCTGCACAAGGCGATCGAACTCCAGCCCGATTCCGCCTGGGCAAACTACGAAATTGGCGCATGCCTGCTAAAATCCGGAGACTTCAAAACCGCCATCGTCCACCTGGAAATCGCCACTGGACGATTGCCTGCCTTCGCGCCAGCACATCTCTCCCTCGCCGACGCTTACGAACACATGGGACGAGGCGAGGATGCGAAGCGGGAAAGAAGCAAGGGCAAATGAGCGACGGAACCTATCGCGGATTCTCCTGGTGTCCGATACCCGCGCTCTTGACTCCCCCCTTGACACGGTCTTTGGAAATCAAAGACTTAGGGGACGATTCCTTCCAGGTCTTTGAGGAATAAGGACTTACTTGTAAACTACTTTAAAATCAATCAGTTAGAGTGGGTTTGTAGATTACAGTGATACCGCTCTATTCGGGCGGCTGATTTTTCAGCTGGGCAGCCTTGGCTCGTTCCCGGGTTGCATTCTGCAGTTGTCCAAGTTGCTGGTAGACGTCCGCCAGAAACGCGTGCGCCTCCATCGACTTCGGATTGGCCTTTGCTGCCCGGACCGCTTTCGGCAGGGCTGTTACCGCATCACCCTCCCGGAAAAGCATCTCGCCATATTTCAGATTGGCCAGAAAATGATCCGGCTCAATCTTCAAGGCACTCTCAAATTCCGCCGTAGCCTCGGGGATGTGGCTTAATCGCAGGTGAACGGCCCCCGCATAGAAATGCAATTGTGCAGAATTCGGTGTACACACGACCGCCGCCTGCATTTCGGGAAGCGCCGCCTCCCACTGCCCCGTCTTGATCAACGCCAGCCCCAGCTCATAATGAGCCATGCCTGATTTCGGATTCTTTTCCGCCGCGGTGTGCAACACCGGGAGCGCTTCGTAGTATTGCCGAGTGTGAACCAGGGCGCGGCCCAATTCCAGGTAGCCGCTGGCGATGTCCGGCTCCTGTCGCACTACGTCGCGCAGGTCTGCAATTGCCTCATCGTAATGATCTTCCTCGAGATCGACGAGCGACCGGTGGAACTCGTTCGCAACTGCGATCTTGTCTTTCGGGTCGACCGCCTCTTTCTTGCTGCTATCCACCGCCGCGCTGTCAGAAGCCAGATAGCCCAGCGCCCGCAGCTTCTCTGCCTGCGTAGGATCCAGTTTCGTAGGCTCGGTCCGGGCACTGCTGGTCTTCTGCTGAAAATCAGTCAGTTGGGAGTCCAGCGTATCGGCCACAGCTTTAGCGTCGGGCGCTAGGTTTTTGGCCGCATCAGGGTCGGAGGATTGGTCGTACAGTTCCCGCTTCGGCGCCTGCACGTAGAGGTATTTTCCGGTTCGCCAGGAACGCAGTTCGCTCCACCCGAAGGCGCGGTGAGCGTAATTTGTCATGGAATACACCGGTCGTTCCGGCGTTTTTCCCTGGCCGATGGCTGCGGATTTCGCCGCATCCATAAACGGGAATAGCGACCGCGCCTGCATCGCCGCCGGAGCCGCAATCCCGGCCGCCTCCAGCAACGTAGGCGCAACCTCGGCGAGCGCCACCCGCTCCTCCACTCGTTTCCCTCCCAGTCGCCCCGCCGGAAGTTTCAACAGCAAAGGGACGTGGATGGTCTCGTCATACAACATCATCCCGTGGCGCTCTTCTCCGTGCTCGCCAAAAGCCTCTCCGTGGTCGGAGGCAATGGCGATGACTGAATCCTGATACAGCCCGTGCTTCCTCAACACTTCCACCAGGCTGCCGACAATCGAATCGGTGTACGCAATCTCGCCGTCGTACGGGAAGGAGGCGTACTGGGTCTTGAACGGCTCTGGAGGATCATAGGGGTCGTGGGCATCGTAGAAATGCAGCCAGATAAAGAACGGCCGCTGCTGGTGATGGCTCAGCCAGCCCAGGGCGCGGTTGGCAACATCCTCGGCCCGCCGCTCCACGCTCTTGTAGCGGTCTTCTCCTGGCTTGCGCACGTGGAAGTTGGCGTCATAAATGTCAAAGCCGCGTTGGAAGCCGGGGGCCGTCGCTGCCGGATCGAGAATGTAAGCCCCAAGGAACGCCGCCGTGTGATAGCCGTGGTGGTGCAGGAGATCCGGCAGATACGGAAGATCCGCGCCCAGCGGCGCACCCAGATCCTCCATGTGACTGAACTGAGGATAGGTTCCGGTCAGCAAAGCGGCGTGCGAAGGCGTGGTCAACGGAACCTGCGCATACGCTCGGGTAAACACCACGCTCTGCTTCGCCAGCGCATCAAGGTTAGGCGTCAGTCCGCGCTCCGACCCCAGAAACCCCATGCGATCCGCCCGCGTCGTATCGAGCGTGATCAGGATGATATTGGGGGGCACAGCGCGCGCCGCGGCTGGCCTATTGGCGGTCTTCGAGACGGCGGCAGCGCGCGCAAAGTGCGCCAGTAACAGAACCAGAAGAAGCCGCCGGAAAAGCTGCATAGGGGATATAGAAAAAGTCTAGCACACGCTGGCGTCCGCCCTTGGGGGCACGCTAATGACCACCGACCAGCGACTAACGACCACAAAGAAAAAGGCCGGCCTCGCGGCCGGCCTGAAATGTTGTTCAGCTTTCGCTGGGTTTAGAAATCAAACCGCAGCGCCAGCTGAGTGATGCGGTGACCGCCGTTGTCTGCGGTAGTGCCGAGCGACTGTCCGAAGGTGCTGCCGGCATTCCCGTAATTTCCGTTCGGACTCGCGAAATTGGGATGGTTGAAGATGTCGAAGAAGTTCGCATCGAACCGGAAGCCCATCTGCTCGTTGATTTTGAACGTCTTGCTGATGCCAAAATCCATGTTAGCAAAGTGAGGTCCCGGAATCGCACCCCGACCGAGGTTCGGGTTGCACCACCAGCCGCCGTGGGTGTCGGCATTCGGATCGTTCAAGCAATCGGTACTATACCCAAACTGGGTTGGGTCCAGATACTGGTACGTGCCATTCACTTTCTGCTTGATGATGGAACCGAGGGGGGTGCCCGGCCCTTCGAATTCCGGCCGGTCGCTGCGGACACCGTTTTCATTGGCGTCGCTCGAAGAATCGAACATGCCAATGGGTTGGCCGGTGTTATAGGAGATGATGCTATTGATCGTCCATCCACCAAGCATGCGATTACCGCGGAAGATGGGCAGGTCATAGTCGAAGGACACCACTACGCGATGACGGATATCGAAGTCCGACGGACCGTAGTCGTTGCGCACATTCTGTTGGTCGGTTGCGGCTTCGTTTCCGTAGGCTCGTCCTCCATTGGTCGTGGAGAACACGTCACTGACCTCGTCCAGCGCCTTGGCATAAGTGTAGCTGGCGTTGAGCGATAGACCGTGAGTAAAGCGCTTGCGCAGAGTTAGATCGAGCGCATTGTAGTCGGAACCGTAGTAGTTGCCACGGGCGTTGTCGCTGCCGAAGAGCGAATTCGGCCGTGCCGCAGATCCGGCGCCCGACACTCGACCGTCGAACGTGTTGCGGTTCTCGATGCCGAGCAACTTGCGGCCCATCGTGCCCACGTAGCTGGCTTCCAGAGCGAAGTCCTTGCCCAGCGCATACTGTAGCCCGAAGCTTTCCTGCATGTAATACGGCGACATCATGTTCTGATCCATGTGCCGTGGCACAGGCTTGGGTAAGCCGTTCGGGAATAGTGCCTGGCTAACGAAAAGCGCATTGTTGGTAAACGGATCGTTCTCCAATCCGGGTTGCTTCAGTGGCCCCATGGGGACGCCGTTCCGGAAAATACCTGCAACTTCGTCGGCATAGTACGGTGGATTGAAGCGGATGTTCTCGAAAACGTTGTTGTAGATGCGGTCGTAGTACATTCCATATCCAGCGCGCAGCACCAACTTCTGGTTCCCGAGCAGATCGTAGGCGAAGCCAATGCGCGGCCCAAAGTTCTTCAGGTCCTTGTTCCAGAGGCTGCTGTTATGCACCTGGAAGACCGCACCCGCTTCGTAGGAGTACCACTGGCTGTTGGCCGGGAAGAACTGGTTGCACGGCGCAGGACACGCGAGGGGAGTCTGTCCCGTACCGAAATAGACGTTGGAATCGATGTTCGGCAAGTAGTTGTGGGGCGGACCGAAGTACTCCCAGCGCAGGCCCAGGTTCACGGTCAACCGTGAATTGACGCGCCAGTCATCCTGCCCGTAGAAGGCAGCTTCATTGGCCCGGAAGCCACGATAGAAATTCGGGAGTTGTCCGGTCGCCGGAACCACCGCAGCACTGGCGTAGTACCACCCACCGAACCCATAGTATTTCGCGTAGTCTCCAAAGTAATACTGGTCAATGGCGTCGGTGAACAAGCCATCCGTAATCAGACTCTCTGCTCCCCAACTTGAAAAAGTGCCCGCGCGATCGTTGCTGAACGTGGATCCATTGCGGGTGCGCCGGTACTCACCACCAAACTTCATCTGGTGCTTGCCGTGGGTGATCGAGACGTCATCTTTATACTGGAACTCGTTTTCGGTGAAGTACTGCGGGAGACCGGAGTATGCGCCCAAGCTTCCGGCGGTCGCATCGATCGCAAATAGCTCGGGGACCCCTTGGCCTTGGGGAATAAAGTTCGCTGTCCGGCGCACGTAGCCAATCTTGAACTGGTTCAGCACCGTCGGAGAAATGGTGTGGGTCCATGCCACACCCAGAGTCTGCGCCCGGTTAGGATTTGTTTCCGGCACCCCGAAAGTTCCGATGCCGCCTCCTAATGGAGCAAATGCACTCACATTTTCGAGCAGGTAGGTAGCACTTAAGCGGTCCTTGCTGCTGAAGTTGTGGTCAAACTTGACGCTCATGCGGTACTGGTTAAGGGGTTGGCTGTTGGACTGGGTGGCACTGCCGAATAGCGGAACGGGGTAGTCGGGGATCTGTCCCGCGTCGTTATCCCCCCAAGCATCGAAACTGGTGCAGGGATCCGGGCTGTCCGGGAATTGACCGGGCGTGAGGCAGGTATAGCTTGAATTTACGATCGGCATCGCATTCGGGAACTTCTGCTGCTCTTGTGAAAAGATGGGTCCCAGCGAAGTCGGAATGTCGCACCCGCCGCCAGATTGCTGGGGACGAACTCCGGTTTTTCGCGTGCCAAACATAGCCTGATGACGCTGGAAAATTGATCCGTTCTTAGCAGCACGACCACCGTCGTCGCCGCCGCCGCAGAACCATTGGGAATTCATGAACGCTGCCAACCCACTGGAGGTGGTATCGGTGAGGAAGTTGATGAACTGCTGGGTTACAGCTGACCCTACTAGCGGAGTCGACTGGCGAAGCCGATGCTCCTCTACGCTCGCGTAAAAGAAGGTCTTATCCTTCACGATGGGGCCCCCGATGGAGCCGCCAAACTGGTTGCGCACCAGGTGATCCTGTCAGACCGGCGGCATTGGAAAACCAGTCATTCGCAGTCAATGCCTGAATGCGGTTGTACTCGAACAACGACCCGTGCCATTTGTTGGTGCCGCTCTTGAGCACGGTGTCGGTTACAAACCCGCCGACCTTGCCGTACTCGGCACTGAAGTCGTGGGTGATGACGCGATACTCTTCGATCGCGTCCGGCGAAATCGAGGTGTTGGATCCGCCCTGGCCGCAGACCGTGCCGCAGATGGACACTCCGCCCTGGCCTTGCTCGTTGTTGTCAACGCCTTCCACCATGAAGTTGCCAGCACCGGTCCGGACGCCATTGACTGAGGCGCCGCGGCCCGTGCCGCCGGCTTGCGTCTCGGGCACTACGCCCGCCACCAGATTGACGAAGTCATTGGAGTTGCGAGCCTCGATCGGCATGTTCTCCCAAACGCGGCGGTCGACCAATGTCGAAAGCGCGGAATCCTCCGTCTCGACGATTTGTTGGCCGGCTTCCACCGTCACCTGCTCAGTGGTTGCTCCAACTTCGAGTTTCACATCGCGCGACGTGATCGTACCCACGCTGACGATGATGTTCTGAACCTTACTCGACTTGAAACCTTTTGCCGCGATTTCCAGCGTGTAGCTGCCAACGATCGGCAATGCCGGGAAGCCGTAAATTCCGCTGGGCGTGGTCATGGTGGTGCGCACTTCGCCCGTCGCGCTGTTGGTCAACTTCACCTGAACGCCAGCCACCACGGCGCCGGTTGTGTCTGTCACCAGACCGGTCAGTTCGCCAGCGCCTTGCGCAAAAGCTCCGAGGCAAAGGGCCAGCACCACGACCGCAAGAAGAAGGTAAGTCCGAGTGTTGCGGAATGCAGATTCCATTCGATTTCTCCTATTTTGAACCTGGAAATCTAAATGCTGTGAAGCGAGTCACGTTGATTGCGCAGGGAGAGCCTGACGATCAGCACGCCTCCCCAGGGAACCATCAAAAAGATAACTGGTCCCAAATGCAATCTGGATTCCAAAGGATAGTTGAATAAGTGTCATATTTTTCAATAACATACATTTCACGTGTCTAGACTATACGTTTTCCTGTATGTGTATCGCCCGTTATTCTATGAAAATATGTAGATGGTCGGACGCGCTGACATGGCTGGCGAACCAAAATCTTTGGCGTTCGGTCCCCCCGCGATTTCTGCCTGCTCCGCGTTAAGATTTAGCGACCGCGCCTGCTAGAATCTTGGTTCCTGTGAAACCAGGTCTCCCATCCCTCCGAAGCAGCGCGACCGGGTCCGTTCCTCTCTCCGTCCCACTCCTTGACTTGCGCCGGCAGTACGAGGGCATCCGCGAAGACGTGCTGGCCGCTATCGAGCGCGTGTGCGATTCGCAAGGCTTCATTCTCGGTCCTGAAGTCGAAGCACTCGAGCATGAAATTGCGGCGCTGACGGGAGCGGTGGACGCGGTCGGTTGCGCGTCGGGAACGGAGGCCCTCTGGCTGGCGCTGGTCGCCGCCGGCGTAAAGCCCGGAGACTCGGTCATTACTACGGCATTCAGTTTTTTTGCTTCCGCCAGCGCAATTGTGCGGGCGGGCGCGACTCCCGTTTTCGTGGATGTCGATCCGGGCACGCTGAATCTCGATGCGGCAGCTTGTCGATCGGCAGCATCCGCGCCAGACGCCCCGCAAATCTTCGCGCGATTCTTCCCGTACATCTTTATGGACAGTGCGCCGACATGGACGCATTCGACCGAATAGTTACGGAATATGCGCAGGAATTCGAAATCGCGATTGTTGAAGACGCCGCCCAGGCGATTGGCGCCGAGTGGCGCGGACGCGGCGCGGGATCGCTCGGTGTGACAGCCGCCTTCAGTTTTTATCCCACCAAGAACCTGAGCGCCTACGGAGACGCGGGCATCGTCACCACGACCCGTCCGGAGATGGCCGAACACATGCGGCAACTCCGCAACCATGGCAGTCCGCGGCGTTATTACCATCACGAATTTGGCTGGAATGGGCGCATGGACGCCATTCAGGCGGCCGTGCTCCGCGTGAAGCTAACCCACATTGCCGACTGGAACCGCAGGCGCCAGGACCACGCCGCGACTTACGACCAACTGTTGGCCGCCGCCGGACTGACTTCCAGCCGGAGTTCGAATCAAAGCGGCGCGCCCGTGCGCTTGCTTGCACGTACTCCCCAGGCAAAACACGTATTCCATCAGTACGTGATTCGCGCCCAGCGCCGCGACGATCTGCGCAAGTTCCTCGCCGACCGGAAGATTGGTTCGGAAATTTACTATCCGCTGCCGCTGCACTTGCAGCCCGTCTTTTCCTACCTGGGACTGAAGGCGGGAGACATGCCGGTCTCCGAGCAGGCCGCACAGGAAGTGCTGGCGCTGCCGATGTTCCCGGAACTGACCGAAGCGGAAATCCGGTGCGTGGTTGAGAGTGTCGCGGATTTCTACAGTTGATTTAACCGCAGAGGACGCAGAGATCGCAGAGGAGACCCTGAACAGGATTGTCATCCCAGAAACAAAATTGTCATCCTGAGCGGAGCGAAGGACCTGCTTCTTCTCTGCGACCTAACAGTCTAGGCGGTGAAAGGGTTATCGCTTCCGCCGTACCGATTCTTCTCCCGGCGCGAGCACTCGGCGCACCATCGGCGTGTTGAGTTTATATTTGCGCTCGGCAACGTTGCCGTTGTTGTCCTCGACACGGACGATGAAAACGGGCAACATGCCTTCCTTCTCGAAGCTCTCCTGAGTAACCGTCACGGGCAGGACGCCTTCCATGCGCTCGCGATACGCCGTCTCATAGCGATGGTGCCTCACGTTCCAGGTGAAGACGCGAATCTGGTTAAAGTCGAAGGGCAGGCCATCCTTAGGTTCGGTGAGGGCGGTCAGATACTGCGCGATTTTCTTGTCTCCATCTTTAACCTGATTCAGCACGAAGCATGCGACGATGCGCTGGCCTTCCGCGTATTGCGCCACGTCGAGCGGAACGTCGACATCCACCATGCGGGCCAGCACCCATCCGACACGGTTGTTGGAGTCGCGCACCAGCCACCAATCCTCAATTACTGGTGCTGGCTCTTTCTTGTCTTGCTGATTGCTGCCCGGTGTGGCGGAGCGCGACGGGGGCGCAACCACGCCCGGCTTCTCGGCCGTGCCTCGCTTCAGTAGCGATAGCTTTTCGCCGGTGGATATCTGATAGAGATGTTCGGTGTCCCGTCCCGGTTCAACGTGCAGATTCGTATCGTTGCGGGTCACGCCCTGCGCTTGCACGGGATCGTTCTGATTGTCCGCGGTCAGCTTCTGGATTTGATCGAAGACATCCTGGCCGACAAGGTAGCGCTGCTCCATCCATCCCGTCGCACCGCTCGCGGTACGGACTTTCGAGAAGCGGCGGTCATGGTCGAGCACTTCCACACGCTCTCCGTTCTTCACCGCTCCGGTTTTTTCATACACGGCAGCCACGTGGTCGCGCAGGTTGACCTGAATGCCGGAAACGTAAGCAATCTCAAGCACGCGCCCGCGGCCGCGATTACAGCCCGATAAAAATATGGCGCTAGAAGGCAGAGCGCGATCGCCGCCGATCGATGCAGGGATGTGGGGAGGAACTTCACTGGATGAAACTTTTACTATAGCGACTTTACTATAGCGCGACTTCTAGGCAAATCCCAAGCTTTATGCGGCGGTGGAATCCCACTTCTCGAAAAGCGCGAGAAGTGGGGCACCCCGGGCCTTAATTCGATTTTCGACTACGGTAATTGAGGCCGAGGAACTGGTGCCGTAGGTAACCGTAATAGCATTGGTATAGTGTAATTGTCAGCGTTGTATCTCTCGGCCACGGTGCAGGTCACCGGAGAAGTGGTGGTAACGCACGAAATCGAGGATGAGAGTGGCCGACAAGACTGTCCAGGTTGAGGCAGTCGAAAGGTCGATTTCCGGCGGTGGGGGTGTCGGGTTGGTGGCCTGCGCGATGAAGGTCTGGGGCACATGACCGCGTACTCACGTTGTTTGCGTCCCATGTAACTACGGTGGCGGAACAGGAAGTTGGAGTGGTGAATGTACCCTCGCACACTTCAAAATTGTTGATGTTGCCAAGATACGCCGTCGCTGTCGCTGTCGCGCTGAGGCCCTGCGCTGCAGCGGTTATTGTGGCTGTGCCGCTGGCAACCGCCTCTGCGGTAGCGCTCCCGCAGGACTGCGCATTCGCGCAGGCGCCGGTGATTTCCACGATGGTGGAGGGGGCACTCGTCCAGGAGACACCGCTCGTGATCTGCGCTCTCGAGCCGTCACTGTAGGTTCCCCAAGCTTGTAAAGTCTGAGTCGTACGCAGAACCAATTTCGATCTGCGGGGTCGGAGGCTGGATCGCGATCGAGCTAAGTGTGGGATCGGTAAAGAACCCGTTGCAACTCATCCCAAAAGCCACGACAACCAACACCGTAAAAGCAAGCGTTAACGCCAGTTTGCGCCCAGTCAACATAAGTAACCGCCTCAGATAGCGTGATTTTAGCAGAACGCCCGGCCCTTGCCTCACGCCCGATAGTGCATGGCTGGAGTCGTGCGGTGGACCACCTGGCCCATCAAGTACTCGCGGCGTTCTCGACTATAGAGAACGGGGTGCGGTCCTGAACTTGCGCGGTGTTTTCTGGTAAGTACGCAAGATAGATTTTCGACGTACAGCCCCTAAAGGGGAGTCGAATTTCGGAGAATCGGCGGTATCGCTAAAGCGATGCCCTGATACGAACCGACTCTACTGAGAGCTGACAGCTGAGAGCTTCCTTACTTCGTCCGCTTCTTCCCTGCCTTCGCGATCCTATCGTCAATTGGCTTGCGGCCGGCAAAGCCCTCGTCCGTTCCGTGCCAGTGCGCGATGGCCGGCTCGCCCAGTTTCCAGCACAGCAGCAGGATTTCCCCCTCGACCTTGCAGGGAAAATCGAGCAAACCGATGTCGAGATCCTTCACCTGGACGCCGGTCGCGTCAATTTCGGCCAGGGCATCCTTGATGCGGTGAATCGACTTCTCGCGTTCGGCTTTGCGCCGCGCCAGATGAACCACATTCAACAGCGTGCCGCCGTTGAGTAAAACGCGGTGCGCCGTCTCCTGCAACTCGGCGTCCACGTCTTCAATCAGCTTCTTGCTGTGGATTGCCTGCTTGAGCAGCGACTCCAGAATCGGCAGGAGCATCTGCGCTTCGTCGAGGGTAAAGGTGCGGTCGGACATGTGACGCTATTCTACTGGAGTTGGCAAGAAGGCGAGAGGCGGCAAGCCGCGTCTCTACGACGTACCCGACATGGGCGTCCAGAAACTCCTCCAGGCCATGTTATTTTCAATGGACGGTCATGGACACGCCGCCCTCCCAATCCACTCCCCGCAATATATACGCCTTCGGCCTGACTTCGTTCCTCAACGACACAGCCAGTGAAATGGCGTACTGGGTCCTGCCCGCCTTTCTCGCATCGCTCGGCGCCGGACCGGCGCAACTGGGGATTATCGAGGGCATCGCCGAGAGTGTGGCTTCCTTCGCCAAGCTTTTCTCCGGCTACGTGACCGACAAGGCCTCGCACCGAAAGCCCATCGTGGTCGGCGGATATTTCGCCGCCAACGCGGTGAAACCCCTGCTGGCTCTGGTGTCTTCGTGGTGGCAGATTCTGGGAATTCGTTTTTGCGATCGCTTTGCAAAAGGCATCCGTGGCACCGCCCGCGACGTGATGGTGGCTGAGTCGGTCGATCAATCCAACATAGGTTCGGCCTACGGCCTCATTCAAGCCATGGATTCCGCCGGCGCCATCGCCGGCCCGCTGCTGGCGCTGGCCGTAATCGCGCGCTTCGGCATGAGGGGCGTGTTCGCGTGGGCTGCGGTGCCAGGAGCTCTGTGCGTAATTGTCGCCTGGGTAGGGATTCGCGAGGTTCATAAGCAAGTGGAGCGACAGGCGTCCCGTCGGCAAGCTCAGGGCGGGCTCTCGCCCGTCCCAACCCCGTCCACGAAATCCGAGTGGCTCCCCAGATTGCCGCTCGGCTTCTACTACGTCCTGGCCGTGGTCACACTGTTCTCGCTGGGAAATTCCAGTGACATGTTTCTCGTCCTGCGTGCGGGAAATATCGGCATTCCAGCAACGCGCGCGCCGCTGCTGGGACTGGTCTTCAACATCATGTTTACTTTGTTTTCGTGGCCAGCCGGCAAGTTCAGTGATCGTTTCTCGCGTTCGGCCATCGCCGCTGCCGGATACTTCGTCTTCGCCATCGTCTATTTTGTTTTCGCACTCGCGCCATCCCAATTGGCGATATGGATGACCATGGCCTTCTACGGACTCTTCTATGCGCTGACCAACCCCGTGCTTAAGGCGCTGGTAGTGGAGACGGTGCCTGCCGACGTGCGCGGACGCGCGCTGGGAATCTACTTCTTCGTCACCAGCTTGACTACGCTGCTGGCCAGCGTGATCACGGGCGCATTGTGGAAGGTCTATGGAGCGCCGACGCCGTTCTATCTATCGGCGGGGATTGCTGCGTTCTCGGCGTTAGCCTTGCTCGCCCACCGCTCGCCCGCGCGGACCGTTCAAGCCTGAGCGGCTTCAGGAGCGGAGAGATCGGTTGCCCAGCCCAGCCCCTGAAGGGGCATTTGGTTTATGAGCTTTCGGTATCGCTGAAGCGATACCCTGATACGAAACTCCAGTTTTCCTACAGCGGGAGACGCGGCAAGCCGCGTCTTTACTGGGGACCAGGCACGCCTTCAGGCGACCGGCTCATCCAGAAATACGCGACCACCAGAAAAGCTATACCTGCCACAGTATCGAGCACGACATCCCGCGCGGTGCCGGTGCGCGAGGGAATGTAGCTCTGGTGCCATTCATCCATGGCGGCAACGAAAGCCGTCCCCAGCCAGGACAGCAGCGCCGCACGCAATAACAAGGTGTGAATTCGGCCGAGCGTAGCCCGCCAGCCACGGAGCAGAAGAAGACTCAACATCCCGTAACCGACGACGTGCCCGGTCTTGCGTAAGTAATGATGAAAAACGAGAAACTTGTAGAAATCGACTCGGCCGAACAGGCGGGTCAATATCGTATACAGCGCTGACCCGGTATTCCGTGACGAGAAGAAATCGGTGGATTCAAACGTGATGAGTCCGATCCAGACAAGGGCTGGCCACCAGGCACGCACAAGATTGGGACGAGACGCAGTCGTATTCAAATCGGTCCGTCCCTCACTCCGCCGCGTAGTTCGGAGCTTCGCGCGTGATCATGACGTCGTGCACGTGGCTTTCGCGCAGACCGGCGGCGCTGATGCGCACGAAGCGCGCCTTCTGCTGCAGTTCGGCTACCGTCTGGCACCCGCAGTATCCCATGCCCGACTTCAGCCCGCCCACCATCTGGTGCACGATCATGGCCACCGATCCGCGATACGGTACACGCCCTTCAATGCCTTCCGGCACCAACTTGGCCAGCCGGTTTGACTCTTCGCCGATTACCGGCATCGCGGTTGACGCATCGCCATCCGAATTCTGGAAATAACGCTCGCTCGAACCCGCCGCCATAGCGCCCAGCGAGCCCATGCCGCGATACGACTTGAAGGTGCGGCCCTGATACAGAATCAATTCGCCCGGGCTTTCGTCGGTTCCCGCAAACATCGATCCGATCATCACCGCCGAAGCGCCCGCGGCCAACGCCTTGCTGATATCGCCGGAATACTTGATGCCGCCATCGGCAATTACTGGAACGCCAGAGTCGCGCGTGGCCCGCGCCGCCTCCGCAATGGCTGTGATCTGCGGAACGCCCACGCCGGTAACGATGCGCGTGGTGCAGATCGAGCCTGGCCCAATGCCGACTTTAATCCCGTCGGCTCCGGCCCGCACCAGATCACAGGCGCCATCGAAGGTCGCTACGTTTCCGGCAATCAGTTCCACCTCCGGCAACTTCGCTTTAACCTTCTTGACCGCCTCCAGCACCAGCGAGGAATGGCCATGCGCACTGTCAATGGCCAGCACGTCGACTTTGGCTTGGGCCAGTTCCTGCGCGCGCTCCAGGAAATCACCGGTCGCCCCGATCGCCGCACTCACCCGCAGCCGGCCCTGTTCGTCCTTAGCGGCGCCGGGATACTTCAGTTTCTTCTGGATGTCCTTGACCGTGATCAAGCCCTTCAGGTTGTACTTGTCGTCGACGACTAGAAGCTTTTCGACGCGGTGTTCGTGCAAGATCTCTTCCGCTTGTTCCAGCGTCGTCCCCACCGGCACCGTGATCAGGTTCTCCTTGGTCATCACCTTGCTGATCGGAATATCGAAGCGCGTCTCGAAGCGCAGATCGCGATTGGTGAGAATGCCGACCAGTTTTCCATCCTTTAATGTAATCGGCACACCTGAGATCTTGTACTTCTTCATGACTTCGAGCGCATCGGAAACCTTGGCATCAGGCGACATGGTCACCGGATCCACAATCATGCCGCTTTCCGACCGCTTCACCTTGTCCACTTCATTGGCCTGCTGCTCAATCGTCAGGTTGCGATGAATAATCCCGAGGCCTCCCTGCTGCGCCATGGCAATCGCCATGTGCGACTCGGTCACCGTGTCCATAGCGGCGCTGAGGATCGGAATATTCAGCCGGATGTTGCGCGAGATCTGAGTCTGCGTGTTGGTGTTGGCGGGCACGACTTCGGAACGCGCCGGAAGGAGCAACACGTCATCGAATGTGAGAGCTTCGGGAACGGGAAAATGGATCATAGGATTTTTGGATGAAACTTCTATTGTAGGGAGCGGGTCGAGATCAGGCAAATAGAGACCGCAGCACCGAAAAGCCAGCCTCCAGGCTCTTCCCTGCGTGAGCAATCATTGCTCAAAAGGGTGTGAAAGCTTAACATTTCACTGTCCTTCCGCTAGCTTCTCTCTCAGGAGGCCTCATGTCTCGCTCCGCATTCCGTCTCATCGTCGCATCAACCTTAGCTGCAATCATTGCGGTTCCGGCAATCCTTCGTGCGCAGGAGGCCACCTCTGAAATTCCGTCCGTAACCATTCGAGCGAATACACGCCTCGTGCTGGTGGACGTGGTGGTCACGGACAAGAAAGGCCAGCCGATTACGGGCCTGAAGCCGGAAGACTTTACCGTGGAGGAAAACGGGAAGAAGCAGAAAATCGCAACCTTCTCGCCGCCAGGCGTGGATCAGAAACCACCGCAGCCCTTGCCGCCCGGCCTCCTGACAAACCGGCCCGAGTATCTCAAGCCCGCCGGAATCCCCACCGTATTGTTGCTGGACGCCGCCAACTCCCACTTTTTGGACCAGGCTTACGGCCGCGGCCAGATGTTGAAGTATGTCCTGGAACAGTCCGCAGGTGGTACTCCCATGGCGGTCATGACGCTCACGGGCAGACTACAGGTGCTTCAGGATTTCACTTCCGACCCCAAGATTCTGACGACCGCGATCAAGAAGCTGCAGCCGCAAGAACCGATTCTTCAATCTATGACTGCCCCGGCCCAAACCAATGTCGAGCCAGGGCTAAGGAGCTCTTCTGCCAACGTTCCGGTGGCTCCGAGCGGACAGTTTGCGGAGCTCGTCGCGATTTCCCAAGCGCAGGTTGAAAGCTTCCAGAATCAGGCGGCCGGCTATGCCCTCGAAAATCGCACCCTGATCACCATTCAAGCCATGCGCGATCTTGCGCGAGCTCTCGGCGGACTTTCCGGCCGCAAGAACGTGGTGTGGCTCACCGCCGATTTCCCTTTTGATTTGGTTCCCGAAGATACCAACAAGAGCGACGCTGAGGTCCTCGCGGACCTGCCGAGCTTGGCGAATGTACGAAACGATTCAGTTAACAACGCGGCCGGTAATGCACTGTCGCAGCAGCGGGCATTGCATAACCAGCAAATTCGCGAAGCGCAATTCGCCCTGGCCAACGCGGGTATTGCCGTCTATCCGGTGGATATGCGCGGCATCATGGCGTCAGGAATCGATGTCAATACGACCAGTTCGCTGGAGGAATTGGCGAAGCAAACTGGCGGCAAGGCCTACGTCAATCAGAATGAGATCAAGAACGGCATCGCTCTTGCCGTCTCGGATGAGAAGGCGTCGTATGAGCTCGGATATTATCCCGAGAACAAGAAGTGGGATGGTAAGTTCCGCACCATCAAGGTCAAGCTCGACCAGGGAGATCGCGAGACTCGATATCGCAAAGGATACTTCGCACTGGACCCGGCACAAGCGAAGAATCCAAACTATGAGCCGGATGTTGCCGCGGCCATGGAGTTCCATCAGCCGGCAACGCAAGTCTGGTTCATGGCACAGGCAAAGCCGACCGCTCCGGGCAAGGTTCGCGTTGTGTTCCTCGTGGATGCGCACACCTTGAGCGCAGAAGACACCAGCGGCGGCAAGAAAATGAACGTGAGCCTCTACGCGAGCGCTTACAACTCGAACGGCAAGAATCTGGGGACGCGCAGCATTAAAGTGGATCGCGTGTTCGATGCGGCCACCTTTCAGCAGATTCTCGACAAAGGCATGATGGTGCCGATTGATATGGATCTGCCTGCCGGCGCCAGTCAACTGCGACTGGCGGTACTGGACAACAAAACGGGATTCATTGGGACCGCAACGGGGGCGCCGGGACAGTAAACCGAGAGTGGGCGCTCACCGCTGGATTTATCATTCAAACCCGCGGCTTGCTTGTCTCTAAGGAGGCTTCATGTCTCGTTCTGCATCCCGACTGGTCGCGACGCTAGCTTTAGCTGCAATCATCGCAATCCCGGTAATTCTTCAGACCCAGGAGACCACATCTGAAATTCCGTCTGTAACCATTCGGGCGAATGCACGACTTGTGTTGGTAGACGTGGTGGTCACGGACAAAAAAGGCCAGCCGATCACCGGCCTGAAGGCGGAAGATTTTACGGTGGACGAGAACGGGAAGAAACAGAAGATTTCCGTTTTCGTGGCACCCGGGATGGCGGCCAGGCCCAAGCCGGAATCAGCCCCTCCTGGTGTTCTTTGGAACCGGCCGGAACACGTGGGGCCCGCCGGGGTTCCTACGGTGCTGCTGCTCGACGCGTTGAATTCTCCCTTCAAGGAACAAGCCTACGCGCGCTCGCAGATGCTCAAATATGTGGTTGAGCAAAGCCAGCCCGGGCAGCTCATGGCGGTTGTGGGGCTGACTGACCGACTGCATGTGCTGCAACAGTTCGCGAGCGATCCTCAAATCCTCTTGACCGCAATCAAGAACTACCGGCCGCAGGAGCAAATCCTCCAGGCTCTCCCTCCGCCGGCGGTAGGGGAGCCGCCCGACGCCGGTCTCAGAGGCGGGGGCGTCGCCGCGCTGTTGGCCGTTGAGGCCGGGCAGCAGGTTGCTAGCTTCGGTAACCTTCAGGTCGGCTACGACCTCGAACGGCGTACTTTGATCACGATTGAGGCTATGCGCTCCCTGAGCCGCATGCTAGGTGGTTTGCAAGGCCGGAAGACCGTGGTCTGGCTCACCGCGGACTTACCATTTGACCTGATTCCGGAGAACCGCAACATAACCGATGCGGAATTAGCTGCGGATCTACCCCACATGGGCAATCAGGAGTTAACCGTTAAGGGCGCCGGCACCGTTGCATCCGAGGAGCGGGAACTCCACGGCCAAGCGATCAAAGACGCAGAGGCGCAGCTTGCTAGCGCCGGCATCGCGATCTATCCGGTAGATGTGCGTGGGCTGGTTGGCGGCATGGAAGGACTCGCTGAAGTCAACTATCGGCGCGACGCCGACGCGAATCACGCTGGACAGGCAAACGATGCGATCGAACAGGCCGGAAGCCTCGCGGCCAGCCAAGGCACAATGCGCGAGGTGGCATCCGAGACCGGCGGCAGAGCCTACATGAATCAGAATGAAATTAGACGGGGCGTCGCCTCGGTGGTGAGCGACAGCAACGCCTCTTACGAGATTGGCTACTATCCGGAAAACAAGAAATGGGATGGCAAGTACCGCAAGATCGCAATCAAAGTGGCACAGGATGGCACGCAAATTCGTCATCGCAGAGGGTACTTTGCCATCGATCCGGTACCGGCCAAGGACGTCGATTACGAACGGGACGTTGCGGAAGCGCTTATGGTCGGCGCGCCGGCGACACAGGTCTCGTTTATGGCGAGGACGAACCCGACGGAACCAGGCAAGATTCGCGTTATGTTCCTCGTGGATGCGCATACCTTGAGCGCAGAAGACACCAGCGGCGGCAAGAAAATGAACGTGAGCCTCTACGCGAGCGCTTACAACTCGAATGGCAAGAATTTGGGGACGCACAGCCTTAAGGTGGATCGCGTATTCGATGCAGCCACCTATCAGCAGATTCTCGACAAAGGCATGATGGTGCCGATTGATATGGATCTCCTGCCGGAGCCAGTCAGTTGCGGCTGGCAGTGCTGGACAACAAGACAGGGTTCATTGGGACGGCAACCGGGGCGCCGGGACAGTAAATCTGGAGACAGCGAAGCAACACAAAGGGCGTCCCTCGGGGACGCCCTTTGTGTTTCGAAAATTGCTTCGGTGAATCTGAGACCGGCGTGTGCTTACTCTTTGTTTTCTTTACCCTCAGCCTCGTTAGCGGCGCTATCCTTCTGCGCCTGCGCTTCAGCATCTGCGTTTTCCATCGCCTTGCGGTTTTCCTCGGCGCGTTTGGCGCGGATTTCCGCTCGCTTCTGGCGCTTTTCGTCGAGCACTTGCTCGCTGCCCAGCAGTTCGATGAACGCCTTTTCGGCGCCGTCGCCCTTCCGCCAGGCAGTGCGCACGATGCGCAGATATCCACCCTTGCGATCGCCGAAACGCGGAGCCACGGTATCGAAGAGTTTGTGGACCGCTTCGTCCGTCATCAAATAGGCCGCCGCCTGGCGGCGTGCTGCCAGATCGCCCTTTTTGCCGAGGGTGATCATCTTCTCGACCTGCGGACGCACCGCCTTCGCCTTGATCACCGTCGTTTCGATGCGCTCTTCCATGATGATCGATGTGACCATGTTGCGCAGCATGGCGCGCCGGTGTGAAGTCGTTCGTCCAAGTTTGTATCCTGCAACTTTGTGACGCATGGATTACCCCATTGAATCATTGAATCATTGAGGCATTGAGACATTGAGTCAATACCTCAATGACTCAATGCCCCGATGACTCAATGGAACTACAGATCGTTATCGCCGTATGCCGAAGCGGGCAGCACCTGATTCGAAGTTGGGCCGGGCACCGCGTTGCCGTGCTCGTCGATCTTCATACCCAGGCTCAAGCCCATCGAGGAGAGAATCTCCTTGATTTCGTTTAGCGACTTCCGGCCAAAATTTTTCGTCTTCAGCATCTCGGCTTCGGTCTTCTGCACCAGTTCGCCGATCGACTGAATGTTGGCGTTCTTCAGGCAGTTATAGCTGCGCACCGAGAGTTCGAGTTCCTCGACCGAACGGTTCAGGTTCTCGTTCTTGATTTCGGGCCGCCGCTCTTCGCTCGCCGAAGAGGTCTCGATCTCTTCTTCGAAGTTGATGAAGATATTCATGTGATCTTTGATCAGCTTCGCCGAGAGTCCAAGCGCATCGCCCGGAGTGATCGAACCGTTGGTCCAGACTTCCACCGTCAGCTTGTCGTAATCGGTGATCTGCCCCAAACGCGCCGCTTCGACGGTGTAATTGCACTTGCGCACCGGCGTGTGCACGGAATCGATGGGAATGAATCCGATACCCAGATCATCCTCGAAATTCTTGTCGGCGGAAACGTAGCCGCGACCGCGCTTCAGCCGCATCTCCATATCGAGTTTGCCGCCTTCGCTTACGGTTGCGATGTAAATTTCCTTGTCGAGCACTTCCACATCGCCGTCGGCTTCGATCATGCCGCTGGTCACCACTCCTGGCTGGTCAGCACGCAGATAGATCGCCTTCGGACCGTCTCCGGCAAGTTTGAACGGAACCTGCTTCAGGTTGAGGATGATGTCAGTCGCGTCTTCCACTACGCCCGGGATCGACTGGAACTCATGCAGCACGCCTTCGATCTTCACCGCGGTAACGGCCGCGCCTTCGATCGAACTGAGCATCACGCGCCGCAGCGCGTTGCCGATGGTGGTGCCAAAGCCGCGCTCAAACGGCTGCGCCCAGAACATCCCGTATTTGTCAGTGAGCGAACTGGCATCACTCGCCAGCCGCTTCGGTTTTTGAAAACCTCTCCAAAGCATGTGTTTCTCCTCTCGGCCATGTGGCTCAATCCTGCTCGGTATTAACCAAACCCGAGCGGCCCAGCTCAGGTCATAGCAGGGAAGGCTGATCTGGCACGAAAAAGTGGGCCAAAACCCGCTGTTCGCTGTGTCGTCGTTCGCTCTTTGGTTTTGCGAAAAGCGAACAGCGAACGACGTGTCGCTATTTACTGTACAACTCCACAATCAGCTGCTCGTTCACCGGCAACTGGATATCTTCGCGTTTCGGCAGCGCCAGCACGCGCCCCTTGTAGTTCTCGCGATCGATCTCCAACCACACCGGCGCCGGCTGATGACTGGCAAAATCCTTCGCGATTTCGAGAATCGGCACCTTGCGGCTGCCCTCGCGAATCGCAATCTCTTCTCCCACGCTGACCTCGTAGGAAGGAATGTTGACCTTCTTCCCATTCACCTGTACGTGTCCGTGACGCACCAACTGGCGCGCCTGACGGCGGGAAATGCCGAAGCCCAGCCGGTAGACAACGTTGTCCAGACGCCGCTCGAGTTGCTCGAGCAACTTCGCGCCGGTCACACCCTTGAACCGGACTGCCTTCTCGAAGTAGTTACGGAACTGGCCTTCCTGGGTGAAGTAGATGCGTTTGGCTTTCTGTTTTTCGCGCAACTGCAGACCGTAGCCTACAACCTTGGTCTTTTTGTCTTTCCCGTGTTGTCCGGGAGCGAAGTTGCGTTTTTCAATGGGACACTTGTCGCTGAAGCATTTCGTGCCTTTGAGGAAGAGCTTGATGCCTTCCCGGCGACAAAGACGACACACTGCATCGGTATAACGTGCCAAGTTATTCTCCTTGTGTTAGATGACCGGTTTACAGGTTTGGCTTCACCCTTCATCCCGGACAAAAAAACAGGTCTCAGGTGCTAGGTCTCAGGTCTCAGGAAGATCTTGATTCTCCTGACACCTGAGACCTGCCTTTCTACACTCTGCGCCGTTTCGGCGGCCGGCACCCGTTATGCGGAATCGGCGTTGTGTCCTTAATGGATCGCACTTCAATTCCTGCCGAGGCCAGCGCGCGCACCGCCGACTCCCGCCCCGATCCGGGACCGCTCACCCGCACATCCACGCTGCGAACGCCATGATCGCGCGCCATGCTGGCCGCGTTCGCGGCCGCTTGCTGCGCGGCGAACGGGGTCCCTTTACGGGATCCACGAAATCCCAGCGAGCCCGAACTCTTCCATGCCAGCACATTGCCGGTCATGTCCGAGATGGTCACGATGGTGTTGTTGAAAGAGGCTTGTACGTGCACCAGTCCGTGCGGAACGTGCTTGCGCTCCTTCTTCTTGAACGTCTTCTTCTTGCCTTTTTTCTCGGGCGCCGCCGGGGCGCCGGTTGCTGCTGCTGGTTTTGCCATTTTTAGAGTTCTCAGTTCTCAGTTCTCAGTTCTCAGTAAAATCGTTCTCCGCCGTAACTGAGAACTGATAACTGACAACTGATAACCGGTTCTACGCTTTTGCTGTCTTCTTCTTCTGCGCGACCGTGCCCTTGCGCGGACCTTTGCGGGTACGAGCGTTGGTATGCGTGCGCTGCCCGCGAACCGGCAAGTTCCGGCGATGCCGGAATCCGCGATAGGAACCGATTTCGATGAGCCGCTTGATGTTCATCGAAACGTCTTTGCGCAGATCGCCTTCCACCGAGCCTTCCGCTTCAATGACCTGGCGAATGCGGTTGACCTCGTCTTCCGCGAGGTCCGAAACCTTCTTCATCGGGTCCACTTTCGCCGTGTCCAGAATGCGCGCGGCGCGCGAGTTGCCGATGCCGTAGATGTAAGTGAGCGCGATATTCGCGTGCTTGTTACGCGGAAGATCGACGCCTGCAATACGAGCCATGATCCCTCTCTTAGCCTTGCCGTTGCTTGTGTTTCGAGTTTTCGCAGATCACCCGCACGACTCCCTTGCGGTGAATGACCTTGCACTTATCGCAAATTTTCTTGACCGACGCTCTTACCTTCATAAACCGGTTCTCAGTTCTCAGTTGTCAGTTCTCAGTAACTGCAACTGCAGATCCCTCGCTTCGCTCGGGATGACAACTCAAAAAATGACAAACAAAAATCACTTGTAGCGATACACAATTCGTCCGCGATTCAGATCGTACGGAGAAAGCTCGACTGCGACCTTGTCTCCCGGCAATATCCGTATAAAGTTCTTCCGCATCTTGCCGGAAACGTGCGCCAGCACCTGGTGTTTGTTTTCGAGCTCCACCTTGAACATGGCATTGGGCAGCGGCTCGACGACCGTTGCCATCACTTCAATCGCGTCTTCTTTGCTCATCGACTCCTTAAGAAGCTTTCAGCTCTCAGCTGTCAGCTCTCAGTTACTACTCTCAGCCTTCCATCTCAGCGCCGAACTGAAAGCTGAGAGCTGAAAGCTTTACTGCGTCAAAATTTCCGGCCCTTGCCGTGTTACCGCCACACAATGCTCAAAGTGCGCGCTGTAACTGCCGTCAGCCGTCACGGCCGTCCACTTATCGCTCAAAACCCTGGTCTCGGGACCACCTGAGTTCACCATGGGCTCGATCGCGAGAACCATGCCTTCCGTCAACTCCGCGCCTTGGCCCTTCTTGCCGAAATTCGGAATCTGCGGCGCTTCATGCAGCTTCGTTCCGATGCCATGCCCAACAAATTCCCGCACCACGCTGAACCCGTTCGCTTCCACGTGCTTCTGGATCGCCGAGCCGACGTGTCCGACCGTGTTGCCGATCTTCACCTGCGCGATGCCCTTGTACAGCGAAGCCTCGGTTACCTCGAGAAGCTTCTTCAGTTCCGCAGCCAGCGACTCGCCGACTGGCACCGTGATGGCAGCGTCGCCGTAATATCCATCGCAAACCACGCCGCAGTCGATGGAAACGATGTCTCCCGTTTTCAGCGCCCGCTTTTCCGACGGAATCCCGTGCACGATCTCTTCATTGATCGAAGTGCACAGCACACAGGGATAGCCGTAATATCCCTTGAACGCCGGCGCGGCCCCTAGTTCCGCAATCAATTTCTCGGCCGCCTTTTCCAGGTCCATCGTCGTTACGCCGGGCGCCGCCATATCTCTCAGGTGGTTCAGAATCTGGCGGACCATCTTGCCGCTCCGCCTCATCTTTTCGATCTCTTCCGGCGACTTGCGGATGATCCGGCCGTCTCCAAAACTCATAATTAACTCTAACTTCGCCGTTCTGCGGCTAGCACTCACCCTGGCAATGACCATCCATACGATGACGGTCAATCACGCCGAAGATCTGCGCTGTTACCTCTTCCCTCGGCCGATCCGCATTGATCGCCACCAGCCGCCGTTGCGCCCGGTAGTAATCCGCCACCGGCTTGGTCTGGTTCTCATAGGCAGCCAATCGCCCGGAAATGACTTCTTCACGATCGTCGTCGCGAATCACCAGCTTGGATCCGTCCACATCACACACCTCGTCGACGAGAGGTGGCTGAAAGTGGATGTTATAGAGCCGTCCACAGGTGGGACACGAACGCCGCCCGGTAAGCCGCAGTAGTAATTGAGTATAGTCTACGAGCAACTGGATCACAACGGGTGGACACTTCTCCGATTTTTCAAAGACCTCTTTTTCCAGGAAGGCATCCAGCCATCCTGCCTGGGCGGCTGTCCGTGGAAAGCCGTCCAGCACAAATCCGCGTTGACAATCGGCCTCCCGCAGCCGCGTGGCCACGATGCCGTACATCAACTCGTCAGGAACCAGTTCGCCTCGCGCCATGATCGCCTTGGCTTCAAGGCCGAGCTCGGTGCCACGCGCTACGTGATCCCGCAAAAGATCACCGGTCGATATCTGCGGGACACCGTAACGGTCAACAATCTCTTTGGACTGCGTGCCCTTCCCGGCCCCGGGAGGCCCTAGAAGAATCACCGGTCCAATATTTCGCGCGGTGTCGTCAGCCGCCTGATTGGCCATCGAAATGGCTTCTCTTACCCGTATTCCCCAAAACCAGTTCTCTGTTCCCAGTTCTCAGAAAACCCCAAGCCCCGCAGCTCTTACTGAGAACTGAGAACCGGGAACCGAGAACTTTACCAGGTGCGGCGCCCGCGAATCCGGCCGCTCTTCGGCGTAAAGCCGTCGTAGTGCCGCATGATCAGCTGCGCTTCAATCTGCGTCACCGTGTCCATCGCCACGCCGACCACGATCAGCAGCGAGGTTCCGCCAAAATAAAAGTTCACGCCCAGACCGTTCGTGATCCAGGTCGGCAGGTTTTCGAAGATTCGTCCCAGCAGCGGAAGATGGTTCAGCTTGATGCCCGCAATCATCCACTCCGGAATCAGCGAAATCGAGATCAGGTAGAGCGCGCCCACCAGCGTGATTCGGGTAAGAACATCGTTGATGAAGTCCGAAGTTCGCTTCCCTGGCCGGATACCGGGAATGAAACCGCCCCACTTCCGCATGTTGTCCGCAACCTCGTTCGGATTGAACACGATCGAGATGTAGAAGTAGGCAAAGAAAACAATTCCGGTGCAATAGAGCAAGGTGTACAGCGGCTCACCCCAGCGCATCGCATCCAGCAGCGGGCCGACCACCTTGTTATTATGGAACGCCGCACCCAGCATTTGCGGTAAAGCCAATATGGAGGACGCGAAAATCACTGGCATCACACCGCCAGCATTCACCCGCAGCGGCAGGTGTGTAGATTGCCCGCCCATTACTTTGCGTCCGACAACGCGTTTGGCATACTGCACCGGGATTCGCCGCTCGCTGCGTTCGACGAATACGATGAACGCCACCACCGCGACCATGAGCACCAGCAGCATGATCAGGGCCGGGGCCGTAAACACTCCCCAGGCCGAGGTCTGCGCCTTCTGATAGAGATCGATCACGCCCCGCGGCAGGCCAACCACGATGCCGGCAAAAATCAGCAGCGACATGCCGTTACCGATGCCCCGCTCGGTAATCTGCTCGCCCAGCCACATGATGAACGCGCTGCCCGTGGTCAGCGTCAGCATGGTCATCAGGATGAAACCCGGCCCGGGAGTGTTGACGAAATCGCCCGCTTTCTGCAGGCTGATGGCGATGCCAAACGACTGCACCGCGCTCAAAATAACGGTGAGATAACGCGTCCACTGGGTGATTTTCTTCCGGCCCAGTTCGCCTTCTTTTTGCAGTTTGGCCAGCGGTTCGTACACCACCGTCAGCAACTGCAGGATGATCGACGCCGTAATGTACGGCATGATGCCGAGCGCGAAAATCGTGAGCCGCCGCAGGTTGCCGCCGCTGAACAGATCTACAAAGCCCAGCACCGAGCCCCGGTTCTGCTCGAAGAATTGCGCCAACCGGTCGCCATTGATCCCGGGCGTCGGGATGTGGCCGCCGATGCGATACACCGCCAGCAGGCCGAGCGTAAACAGCACCCGCTTGCGAAGGTCAGGAACCCGGAATATGTTCGCCAGCTTTTCCAGCATTACTGCAAGACCTCAAACTTGCCGCCCGCCTTGGTGATCTTTTCCTGCGCCGTCTTCGAAAACTTGTGGGCATGCACGGTAATCGCCGTCTTCAACTCGCCGTTGCCCAGAATCTTGACCGGCGACTTGCCATTCACCACGCCTGCCTTCTTCAGCGACTCGGGCGTGATTTCGGTTTCGCCAAGCGTTGCCAGGCGGTCCAGGTTCACGACATCGTACTCCTCGCGGAAAATGTTGGTGAACCCGCGCTTCGGCACACGCCGGTGCAACGGCATCTGGCCGCCTTCAAACCCGCGGATCAGCCGCGCACCCGATCGGGACCACTGCCCTTTGTGACCGCGCGTGGAAGTCTTGCCCATGCCGGATCCCATACCGCGCCCGACGCGCTTCTTCTTCTCGGTTGACTTCTTCGGTGCACGTATTGTCGATAGATTCATAATGAAATCCTAGGTGTCAGGTGTTAGGTCTCAGGTGTCAGGAAAATCCAACATCCCCTGACGTTGAGGTTGCTACCAGCCGACTACCATCCAAAATCTCTAACTCGCCGGGTCCGAGGTTTTCCTGACACCTGAGACCTAACACCTGAGACCTTACTTTACGATCTCCACCAGATGCGGGATCTTCTTGACCATGCCGCGAATCGCAGCCGTGTCTGGTCGCACGATCACCTGGTTCAGCCGGGTGAAGCCCAGCCCTTTCACAACTTTCCTATGCTTGACCGGAGTGCAGATCATCGACCGCACCCACTTCAACTGAATCTTGCCGCTCGCCACCGATTTCGATGTCTTGGTCGTCATTTCAATCCTTAATGTTTCAAAGTTTCAAGGTTGCAAAGTTTCAAGGTGAAACCAAAAACCTACCGTTAGCCGACGTTCCTTTGAAACCTTGAAACTATGGAACCTTGAAACCTGCTTTCTACAGCTCCTCCACCGACTTGCCCCGCAGGGTCGCGACGGCTTCCCGGCTCTTGAGCTTCTTCAGCGCTTCGAACGTGGCTTTGATCACGTTGTGCGGATTGTTCGTGCCAATTGACTTGGTCAGCACATTCTGAATGCCCGCTGACGTCATCACCGCCCGCACCGCTCCGCCCGCAATCACGCCCGTGCCTTCCGGCGCCGGCTTCAGCAGCACCATGCCCGAGCCAAAGCGTCCCAGCACCGTATGCGGCACCGAGGTTTGCGTCAGGTTGATCCGCATCAGGTTCTTCTTCGCCGCCTCAATTCCTTTGCGGATGGCCTGCGGAACTTCCTTCGCCTTGCCGGAGCCGAAGCCAACAACCGCCGCCGAAGGATCGCCCACCACCACCAGCGCCGCGAACGACATGTTCTTGCCGCCCTTAACCACCTTCGTCACCCGGTTTATCGAGACCACCTGGTCCTTTAACTGGAACGAACCTGCATCGAGCTTTTTAGTAACTCTTGGCATTCTGAAATCTCATTTCTTGTGTCGTCGTTGGTCGATAGTCGTTAGTCGTTCGCGAAATGCCCACGACTAACGACTACCGACTATCGACTAAAATTGCAATCCCGCCTCACGCGCCGCATCGGCGACCGCTTTAACTCGGCCGTGGTAAATGTAGCCGCCACGGTCGAATACCACCTTGGTGAAGCCTTTCTGCTTGGCCAGTTCGGCAATCTTCTTTCCCACCATCTTGGCCGACGCCACATTGCCGCCGGTAACGCGCGCGCCCTTGCGGTCGTCGGCCGTCGAAGCCGCCGCCAGCGTCACGCCCTTCAGGTCGTCAATCAACTGCACGTAAATATGGTTCAGCGACCGGTACACATTCAGCCGCGGACGCTCCGCCGTACCCATCACCTTCTTCCGGATACGATCGTGCACCCGCTGCCGCGTCTGATTCTTTGAAGCGATTCTTAGCATCTTGAAATCCTCGTCTTTCGTCGTTCGCTGTTCGCTCTTCGCAAACCCCCGACGATCCGGCTTCGCAGGTCGTTTCTGAATCATCGCTCTCCGCGTACGGCGAACGACGAACAGCGAACGACGTTACTTAGCTCCTGTTTTCCCAACCTTCTTCTTCAAGCGCTCGCCGGCGTAGCGCACACCCTTGTTCTTATATGGATCGGGCGGACGCAGCGATCGCATTTCCGCCGCCACCTGGCCGACTTTCTGACGATCGATTCCGGTCAGCGTCAGTTTGGTCAGTTTCGCGTCAATCGCGCAATCCACGCCGCTCGGCAGCGGATACTCAATCGGGTGCGAGTACCCCAGACTGAACACCACCGTCCCCTTGCCCTTCATCTCGGCGCGGTAGCCGATGCCGACGATTTCCAGATCTCTCGTCCAGCCCTTGGTCACGCCATCGACCGCGTTATTGACCAGCGCCCGCGCCAGTCCATGCACCGCCGCCTGCGAATCGTTCTCGCGGATCGCCACCAGGTTGCCGTCCTTCTGCTCCATCTTGATGCCGGACGGAAGAGACGTATCCAGTTTGCCTTTCGGCCCCTGGACCATCACCGTGTTGCCTTCAATCTTGACCGTCACGCCCTTCGGGATCGCAATCGGCTTTTTTCCAATTCGTGACATAGCTTTTTAGCTCTCAGTTGTCAGTTGTCAGTTATCAGTTGTCAGTAAAAGCGTTGTTGCAGTTACTGAAAACTGACAACTGATAACGCTTCCCTACCAAATCTCGCAAAGCAACTCGCCGCCCAGTCCTTCACGGCGAGCCTGGCGCCCTGTCATCACGCCTTTGGGCGTGGTCAGGATATTGATTCCCATTCCGCCCAGTACCCGCGGAATCTCGGTGCGGCGCACATAGACGCGGCAACCCGGACGCGACACCCGCTCCAGGTTTGTAATCACCGCCTCATTATTGTTGCCGTACTTGAGATACACGCGCAGGACCTTGTGGCCCTCTTCTTCCGCCGGCTTGAAGTTCGCGATATAGCCCTCTTCCTTCAGGATGCGGGCAATCTCCGTCTTCAGCTTGGAAGCTGGAACGTCCACTTTCTGGTGCCGCGCGCGAATCGCGTTGCGGATGCGCGCCAGCATGTCTGCGACCGGATCGGTCAACCTCATTGTTTGCTTCTCCTCGAGCCGCTCGTTCGCTCCGCGTTCAGCGGAGAACCTGTCAGCAGCTTAACTTCGGTCGTTAGTCGTTGGTCGCAAGTCGTTTGCGAACGACCAGCGACTAATGACCAGCGACTGTTTTTCTTACCAGGACGACTTCGAAACGCCAGGGATCTCGCCCCGCAGCGCCAGTTGCCGGAAACATAGACGGCACACGCCGAACTTCCGCAGAAAAGCCCGCGGACGTCCGCAAATCTTGCAGCGATTATGCTTGCGCGTCGAGAACTTCGGCTTCTTTACGTTTTGCGGCTTGGTCTTGCTATCCGTGCCGTCTTTCACTCGTTTTGCTGTAGTGGCCAAATTCGCTCCTAAATTCAGCTGTCAGCTCTCAGCTGTCAGCTCTCAGTGAAACCTTAAAGTCAATCAAGCCCTGAACGGCATTCCCAGATGCTTCAACAGCGACCGCGCCTGGTCGTCGGAGCGCGCTGTCGTCACAATGGTCACGTTCATGCCTTTCAGCTTGTCCACCTTCGCGTAGTCAATCTCCGGAAAGATCAGCTGATCGTGCAGGCCCAGCGTGTAATTGCCGCGCCCATCGAACGACTTCGTCGAGACTCCGCGAAAATCGCGCACTCGCGGCAGCACAATGCTCACCAGCCGGTCGAAAAATTCATACATGCGGTCGCCGCGCAGCGTCACCATCGCCCCAATCGGCATGCCCTCGCGCACTTTAAACGCCGCAATCGATTTCTTTGCCCGGGTGACCACCGGCTTCTGCCCCGTAATCTGTCCCAGTTCATTCACCGCCGGGTCAATAAGCTTCGCGTTCTGGGTGGCTTCGCCCACGCCCATGTTGACGACGATCTTGTGCAGTCGCGGCACGGCCATCGGGTTCTTGAGTTCGAGTTCCTTCATCAGGGCAACGGCAACTTCCTTCTCAAACCGCGACCGCAGGCGCGGCCGCTCTTTCGCCGCGTGCCGTGGAGCCTCTGGCCCCGCCTTAGCCTCGACCGGCGCGTGCCCTTTGTCGCCCTTGGGCGCTTTCGGTTTCTTCTGCTGCTGCTCGCCTTTTTTCTGCTCGTCTGCCATTGCCTATGCTGCCTTATCTCTCACGGTGTCGGATTGTCGATTTGATTCGACGTATACCGGTTCGTAAGTCTCAAATTCTTCACCACTGCTCGCACCAAGTGCCCTAACTGAAAACTGATAGCTGAGGGCTGACAGCTACTTATCCAGCGTCGTCCCGCACTTCTTGCAAACTCTCACCTTGCGATCGCCGCGCACTTCATGCCCGATCCGTACCGGACCGCACGTCGCGCACACCAGGGCCACATTCGAGAGCTTGATCGCCCGTTCCTGCTCGGCGATTCCACCCTTGATGTTGCGCTGCGGATTCGGCCGCACGTGCTTCTTCACCGTCATCACGTGCTCCACTAGCACCTTGCCCTCGTCGGGAAACACGCGCAGTACGCGCCCTTCTTTTCCCGTATCCCGCCCGGTCATCACCTTCACCGTGTCGTTCCGGCGGATATCCACGCGCTTATGTTCGGTAGTAGTTGCAGTTCCCATACAAACTCCAGGTTTCAACGTTTCAAGGTTTCAAAGTTTCAAAGCCGCTTTGCCCGGGGTCTCACATTCTCAAGGCACCTTGAAACCTTGAAACTTTGAAACCCTGAAACCTGGCCCTTACAGCACTTCCGGCGCCAGCGAAACAATCTTCAAAAACTTCTTCTCGCGCAGTTCGCGCGCTACCGGACCGAAGACGCGCGTGCCCACCGGTTCGCCGGTTTCGTTGATCAGCACGGCCGCATTCTGATCGAAGCGGATGTAAGTACCATCCCGCCGTCGATGTTCTTTCCGCGTCCGCACGATCACCGCTTTCACCACTTTGCCCTTCTGCACCTGCCCGTCCGGAGCAGCTTCCTTCACGCTTGCCGTGATCACATCGCCCAGGCCCGCGCGCAGACCGGTCGAACCGCCGAGCGGCAGGATCATCTGCAGCTTGCGCGCGCCGGAGTTATCGGCGACCTCGAGCATGGATCTCATCATTACGGCCATGTCTGTCTCCCTCTCTCCGCCTATTTCTCGACGGAAACGCCAATCCCGGCATCGATGTCAACTTCCGGCACCAGCGCCGTCTTCCGGACAATCTCTTTCAGTGTCCAGCGTTTCAGTTTCGACAGCGGCCGCGACTCTTCAATCCGCACCGTGTCCCCGGGATGCGCTTCGTTCTTCTCGTCGTGCGCGTAGAACTTCTTCCGGATCGAGATCACCCGCTTGTACATCGGATGCGCCTTCTTCCGCGTCACTTCGACCACGATCGTCTTCTGCATCTTGTTGGAGACGACGGTGCCGATCAGGATCTTGCGGCCCGAGTGCTTTTCCGTTTGGCTCGTGATTTCCGCCATTACTTTTTCTCCGTCTTCGCGCCGGCCAGTTCCTGCTCGCGCAGAACCGTCTGGACCCGCGCAATATCCCGGCGCAGCCCGCGAATCTTTTTCAGGCTCTCCGTCTGTCCCATGTTCATCTGGAACTTCAGCTTGAAAAGCTGGTCCGCCAAATCCCGCTCCTGGTGCTTGAGCTCGACGTCGGTCAGGTTACGAATCTTTTCTACTTTCATAAAATCAGCTCTCAGCTCTCAGCTCTCAGCTCTCAGTTAGAGCTTCTTGCTTGAGAAAATTTCTTTCGCCTTCCTTACAGCACTTCGCGCTTTACGAATGTCGTACGCAGCGGAAGCTTGTGGGACGCCAGGCGCATGGCCTCTTTCGCGTCCGTAATGGTCACGCCTTCCATCTCAAACAAAATCTTTCCCGGCCGCACCACTGCTACCCAGTGATCCGGCGCCCCTTTGCCTTTGCCCATACGGGTTTCGGCCGGTTTCTTGGTCACCGGTTTATCCGGAAACAACCGGATCCAGACCTTGCCGCCGCGCTTCACAAAACGCGTCATCGCCACCCGGCTCGCTTCAATCTGGCGGTCGGTGATCCAGCCCGGTTCGAGCACTTTCAGCCCGTATTGACCGAAAGCCAGCGTGCTTCCGCGCCAAGCCTTCCCCGTCATGCGCCCGCGCTGCTGCTTGCGGTACTTAACTTTCTTCGGCATCAACATAATTCGTTTTCCTGTAGAGACGGGGCTTGCCCCGTCTCAGACGCGGCAAGCCGCGTCTCTACCCGAAATCAAAACGCTCCCGTGCTGCTCACTTCTCGCGCCGGCGTCGCTTCCCGCTTCTTCACCGGCAGAATCTCGCCCTTATAGACCCAGCATTTCACGCCAATCACGCCATAGGTTGTGCGCGCTTCGGTGAAGCCGTAGTCAATATCGGCGCGCAGCGTGTGCAGCGGCAACCGGCCCTGCAGATACCACTCGGAACGCGCGATTTCATTGCCGTTCAACCGTCCACTTACCCGCACCTTGATGCCTTTGCAGCCGAAGCGCAGCGCCGAATCCACCGACTTGCGCATCGCCCGCCGGAAGCCCACGCGTTTTTCCAGTTGCAGCGCAATCGATTCCGAGACAAGTTGCGCATCGAGCTCCGGCTTGTGCACTTCCTGGATATCGACATGCACTTCGCGTGACGTGCGCTTCTGCAAGTCCTGCTTCAGCTTGTCGATTTCTGCGCCCTTGCGCCCGATAATGATTCCCGGACGCGCCGTCTTGATGATGATCCGCAGCTTGTTGCCCGGACGCTCGATCTCGACCGAGCTCACGCCCGCCGACTTGAGCTTTTCCTTCAGCTCAGCCTTGAGCTTCACATCTTCGAGCAGCAGCTTGTCGTAGTCCTTCTCGACAAACCAGCGCGACTTCCACGGTTTGGTGTAGCCGAGCCGGAATCCGTAAGGATGAACTTTTTGTCCCATCGTTGCTCCTAATCCTGCGCGTCTCACGAAACTCGCGACGATCTTATTTCTTCGCCGTTGCTTTCTTGCCAACTGCCTTCTTCTTCGCCGGCGCTTTCGCCTTGGCTTTCGGCTTCGGAGCCGCAACTTTCGCCGTCTTCTCACCCGCCGCCGGCGCAGTTCCGGTTCCTGCCGGCACGCCGTTCCGGTTCTTCTCCGCCAGCACAATTTCCAGATGTGCGATGCGCCGCACATAGTGATACGCGCGCCCCATCGGCGCCGGACGGATCCGCTTCATGCGCGGTCCATCGTTCGCCACCGCGTGTTTCACGTACAAGTTATCGAGATCGACATCCAGGCCCTTTTCGGTGCTCAGGAAGTTTGCGTTGTCGATTGCCGACTGCAACAGCTTTGCGACCGTCGCCGCCACGCGCTTCTTGGTAAAAGCCAGTGTGTTTCTCGCCTCTTCCACGCGCCGTCCCTTGATCAGGTTCAGCACCAGCCGCGCCTTTTGCGGCGAGACGCGCATGTAGCGGGCTTCAGCTCGAAATTCCATCGTGTCTCCTCTACGCCTTCGGCGCCGCCGGCGCTGACGGCACTATGGCTCCAGGTCCGCCGGGCACGCCTGCCGGTTTCGCCGCGACTTCGGTCGCCGCTTTCATCGAGTGCCCCTTGAACTGACGGGTAAAGCTGAATTCGCCCAGCTTGTGGCCCACCATGTTCTCAGTGACATAGACCGGAATAAATTTCCTTCCGTTATGCACGGCAATCGTGTGTCCCACCATCTCCGGGATGATCGTCGAGCGCCGCGACCATGTCCGCAGCACCTTCTTCTCGTTACGCGCATTCATGCCTTCGACTTTCGTCGCCAGGTGCGCATCCACGAACGGTCCTTTTTTAGTTGAACGAGCCATAAGTCGGTTCTCAGTTCTCAGTTCTCAGTTCTCAGTAAATCCGAACTGAGGCTGCTGATTTTTCCTTGAAACTCTGAAACCTTGAAACTTTGAAACCTTGGTTCTTAGCCTTTCTGTCTGCGGTCTTTCACGATAAACGCATCGGTCCGCTTATTGTTCCGCGTCTTGTAGCCGCGCGTCGGCTGGCCCCACGGCGTTACCGGATGGCGTCCACCGGAGGTCTTGCCTTCACCGCCGCCATGCGGATGGTCCACCGGGTTCATCGAAACGCCGCGGTTGTGCGGACGCTTCCCCACCCAGCGCGTGCGTCCCGCCTTGCCCCAGGTGACGTTTTCGTGGTCGGTGTTCCCTACCTGTCCGATCGTCGCTAAACAATCGAGCAACACTTTGCGGGTTTCGCCCGAGGGCAACTTCACGAGTCCGTAGTCGCCTTCTTTGGCAATCAACTGTGCCGAACCGCCCGCCGAACGGACCATCTGCGCGCCTTTGCCGGGCTTCAACTCCACGTTGTGAATCGTCGTGCCCGGCGGAATATTCCGCAGCGGCAACGCGTTGCCCACTAAGATGTCGGCTTCGGGACCGCTCAAAATCTTCTGCCCAACCTTCAGCCCATCGGGCTGCACGATGTAGCGCTTCTCGCCATCGGCATAGCTCAACAGCGCAATGCGCGCCGAGCGGCCCGGATCGTATTCGATGGTCACGACCGTCGCCGGAATGCCGTGCTTGTCGCGCTTGAAATCGATGGTGCGCAGCTTGCGCTTGTTGCCTCCACCCCGGAAGCGCATGGTCGTGTCGCCGGAATTGCGCCGTCCGCCCGATCGGATCTTGCCCTCAACCAGCGGCTTGTGCGGCGTGGACGAAGTGATATCGTCGGTCGTAACCGAGGTGCGATAGCGCAGCGTCTGCGTTGTCGGTCTGTACGTTTTAATTGCCATAGAGCTCTCAGCTTTCGGTCGTCAGTTATCAGTTATCAGTTATCAGTTATCCCTCGATCGGGTTTGACTGACGACTGAAAACTGAGAACTGAAAACTGTCTTACAAATTCTGCGCGTACTCCGGCATCTTCTCGCCGCTCTTCAACCGCACGTACGCCTTCTTCCAATCGGGACGATAGCCCGTAAACTTGCCTCGCCGCCGTTCTTTTCCCGGATAATTCGCGGTGCGTACCGAAGCCACCTTCACCTTGAAGATCGCCTGCACCGCTTCCTTGATCTCGGTCTTCGTCGCTTTCGGCGCCACCTGGAATACCAGCGTGTTCTGGGTCTCTTTAATGCCCAAGCCCTTTTCGGTGATCACCGGCTTCCGGATAATCTGATACGCGGATTTCATCTCAAGCCACCTCCGCCTTACGACGCGAACGGCCGGCCGGTTTCTTCTTTGCTTTTTCCTGCGCCGGTTCGGCTTCGTGTGAACGCCGTGACGCCGACTTCTTCAGCGAATCTTGCAGCTTCTCCAGCGCCGGCTGCGCAAACACCACATGCGTGTAGCGCATGATGTGATAGGGATGCACTTCGTTCGCCCGCACCAGTTCGAGGCCGTCGATGTTGCGCGAACTCAGCTGCAGATTCTTGTTCTCGGCCGTCGAGATATTGACCAGCAGCGTCGTGCCATCGATTTTCAGCTTGTCGAGCGCCTCGCGGAACAGCTTTGTCTTCGGCTCTTTCACGTCGAAGGCCTTCACCACCATCAGCTTGCCATCGGCAAACTTCGAGGCCAGCGCCGAGCGCAGTGCGCCCAGCAGTTTCTTTTTCGGGAAGGCGTAGTCATAGGATCGCGGCTGCGGTCCATGCACCGTGCCGCCGTGGCGCCAGAGTGGCGAACGGATGGAACCGATACGCGCCCGTCCTGTGCCCTTCTGCTTCCACAGCTTCTTGCCCGAACCGGATACCCGCCAGCGGTTCTTGGTGGCATGCGTGCCCGCGCGCGCGGAGGCGCGATAGTGCGTGATCGCCTCCCAGAGCAAGTCTTCGTTGACCGCGCCGAAAACTTCCTCGGCCAGCTCCATCGTCCCGGCCTTGGCTCCGCTCAGATTGTAAATATCAATAGTTGCCATATCTCTCTCGTCTTCGTGCCGTCCTAACGACTAACGACCAGCGACTAACGACCGACTTACACCTTCTTCGAAGCGCGCTTCGCCGCCTTCAACGGATCCACCGTCGCCGAGCCCGCGAACCCGCGGCGCTCTCGTGGCGGCTTCTTCGCCTTGTTGATCACGATGTATCCGCCGTTCGCGCCCGGAACGCTGCCCTCAACCACCAGCAGGTTCTCGTCTTTATCCACGCCCAGGATCCGCAAGTTGCGCGTCGTCACCCGGACATCGCCCATGTGGCCCGACATCCGCATACCCTTGAACACGCGCGAAGGAAACGCCGACGAACCAATCGAACCCGTAATCTGAAACATCGAACCGTGCGACTTCGCGCCGCCGGCAAAATGATGCCGTTTCACTACACCCTGAAAGCCGCGCCCCTTGCTCACTCCGACGATGTCGACGAAACGCTCGCCTTCAAAAATATCCACCAGCACCCGGTCGCCAACCTTGATCACGCCCTCGGTCGTTTCGCCCGGAGCGTCCACTTCCACCGTCACCTCACGCATAAACTTCACCGGCGGCAGGTTGTGCTTGGCAAAGTGTCCGCGCATGGGCTTGGTCAGCTTCTTTTCCTTCACAAACTCGACCAGGCCGATCTGGGCCGACTCGTATCCGTCTTTGGTCTGGGTCTTGTGCTGCGTGATGACGCACGGTCCTGCCTGCAACACCGTCGCCGGCCGCACATCCCCCTTCGAATCGAAGAGTTGCGTCATGCCGACTTTCTTGCCCAGAATTCCTGTGACTCTCGCCATTTCCTTCTCCGTTCCCAGCATGGCTCGCGGCTATTGGCTGGGTGCCCCTCCGGGGCTGACTTTCGGCTCTGCCGCTTTTACTGACGGCTGAGAGCTGACAGCTACTTATGCTCTTTCCCGAACGCCTTAATCTCCACATCCACGCCCGCCGGCAGATCGAGCTTCATCAGCGCATCGACCGTTTGCTGCGTCGGCTCCAGAATGTCCAGCAGCCGTTTGTGGGTGCGGATTTCAAACTGCTCCCGCGACTTCTTGTCCACGTGCGGCGACCGCAGCACGCAGTACTTGTTCTTCATCGTGGGCAACGGAATCGGACCCGCGATTTGCGCGCCGGTACGTTTGGCCGTTTCCACGATCTCGCCTGTCGACTGATCCAGAATGCGATAGTCGTAAGCTTTCAACCGGATGCGAATTCTCTCTTTTCCAGTCACTGTTCACTCTCTTTGCCCCTCCCGGCGATTCCGGAAGGAAAGATCTGGCGGCAAGTTACAAGCCGCGAATTAAATGCCACTACTGAATAATCTCCGCGATCGTGCCTGCGCCCACCGTGTGGCCGCCTTCGCGAATCGCAAACCGTAACCCTTTTTCCATCGCCACCGGCGTGATCAGCTCAATCACCAGACTCACGTTGTCCCCCGGCATCACCATCTCCGTCCCCGCCGGCAACTCCGCGATCCCCGTCACGTCCGTCGTCCGCAAGTAAAACTGCGGACGATATCCCTTGAAGAACGGCGTGTGCCGCCCGCCTTCTTCCTTCGTCAGAATGTAAACTTCCGCCTTGAACTTCGTGTGCGGCGTAATCGATCCCGGCTTCGCCAGCACCATCCCGCGCTCCACGTCTTCCTTCGCAACGCCGCGCAGAAGCAGGCCGGCGTTGTCGCCTGCCATGCCTTCGTCCAGTTGCTTCTTGAACATCTCCACGCCCGTTACGACCGTCTTGCGCGTCTCCCGGAAGCCGACAATTTCCACTTCCTCGCCTACCTTCACCTTCCCGCGCTCGATCCGGCCCGTCACCACCGTCCCGCGGCCCTGAATCGAGAAAATGTCTTCGATCGGCATCAGGAACGGCTTGTCCAGTTCCCGCGCCGGCTGCGGCACACTCTTGTCCACCGCCTCCATCAGCGCGTCAATCTGCTTCTCCCACTTCTCGTCCCCGTTCAGCGCCAGCAGCGCCGACAACCGCACCACCGGTACATCGTCGCCCGGAAACTGATAGCTCTTCAGCAGTTCGCGTACTTCCAGTTCCACCAGGTCCAGCAATTCGGGATCGTCCACCGCGTCGCACTTGTTGAGCGCTACGACGATGTAAGGAACGCCGACTTGCCGCGCCAGCAGCACGTGCTCGCGCGTCTGCGGCATCGGACCATCGGTCGCCGCCACGACTAAGATCGCGCCGTCCATCTGCGCCGCACCCGTGATCATGTTCTTGATGTAATCGGCGTGACCCGGACAGTCCACGTGCGCGTAGTGCCGGTTCGGCGTCTCATACTCCACGTGCGCCGTGGCAATGGTGATGCCGCGCGCCTTCTCTTCCGGAGCGTTGTCGATCGAATCGAACGACCGGAACACAATCTTCGGGTTGTGCTTCTGCAATACCTTGGTGATCGCCGCCGTCAGCGTCGTCTTGCCATGATCAATGTGACCAATCGTCCCGACGTTGCAGTGCGGCTTATTCCGCTCAAATTTTTCTTTCGCCATTTCCGTTTTCCTCCGGGGCTAAAGCCCCGAACCTACCTTCACGATTCGGCGTGGCTAAAGCCACGCCCTGATACGAATCACCTAGACGCCGTCTTCCCCTGCGTCTTGGCGATGATTTCGTCCGCCACGTGACGCGGGGCTTCTTCATACCTTGCAAAATGCATTGAGTACTCGGCGCGTCCCTGGGTCGACGAGCGCATATGCGTCGCGTAGCCGAACATCTCCGCCAAGGGAACGATGGCCTTGATCACCTGCGAACCCGCGCGGTGCTCCATGCCTTCGATGCGCCCGCGACGCGAACTCAGGTCGCCCATGATCGTTCCCGCGTAATCTTCCGGCGTGACCACTTCGACCGCCATCACTGGCTCGAGAATCACCGGGCTCGCTTTGCGCGCTGCTTCCTTGAATGCCATTGAACCAGCGATCTTGAACGCCATTTCGTTCGAATCGACGTCGTGGTAGCTGCCGTCGTAGAGCGTCGCCTTGATGTCGACCATCGGATAGCCGGCCAGAACGCCGCCTTCCATGGCTTCCTGCATGCCCTGGTCGATGGGCTTGATGAATTCTTTCGGCACCGTGCCGCCCACGATTTCGTTGATGAATTCGTAGCCCTTGCCCGGCTCGTTCGGATCGAGATATATCTTCGCGTGTCCGTACTGGCCACGGCCGCCGGTTTGCCGGATGTACTTCCCTTCCGCTTCCGCGTGTTTGCGAATCGTCTCGCGATACGCCACCTGCGGCTTGCCGACGTTGGCCTCGACCTTGTACTCACGCATCATGCGGTCAACGATGATTTCCAGATGCAGTTCGCCCATCCCGCTGATGATCGTCTGTCCGCTATCCGGGTCGGTGTGAACCTTGAAGGTCGGATCTTCCTGCGCCAGCCTGGCCAGCGCCATGCCCATCTTTTCCTGATCGGCCTTGGTCTTCGGCTCAACCGCAACCGAAATCACCGGCACTGCAAACACGATCGACTCCAGCGTGATCGGATGCTTCTCGTTGCAAATCGTGTCACCCGTGCTGACGTTTCTCAGTCCCACCACAGCGCAGATGTCGCCGGCGAGAATTTCCTGGATGTCTTCGCGCTTGTTGGCGTGCATCTTGAGCAGTCGCCCAATGCGCTCGTGCTTCTGCGTGCGCGAGTTCATTACCGACTCGCCCGATTTCAACTGTCCCGAGTACACCCGGATAAACGTCAACTGGCCGACAAACGGATCGGCCATGATCTTGAAGGCCAGCGCCGAGAACGGCTCGTTGTCGTCGGCCTTGCGAGTGATCGTCTTCCCCGTGTCGGGATCGAGGCCATGCGTTTCTTTCGTATCGAGTGGCGAAGGCAGGTAATCGACCACTGCATCGAGCAGCGGCTGTACGCCCTTATTTTTGAACGCCGTTCCCACCACCACCGGAAACAGCTTCAACCCGACGGTCGATTTGCGCAGCGACGCCTTGAGTTCGTCCGCCGAGATTGCTTCGCCTTCGAGGAACTTGTGCAGGATTTCGTCGTCGTTTTCCGCGACGGTTTCAACCAGTTGGGTATGGAACGCCTCAGCCTTTTTTTGCAGCTCCGGGGGAATCTCGCCAACTACGAACTCCGCGCCGATGGATTCATCCTCCCAGATGATGGACTTCATGGCGACCACGTCCACCACTCCGCGAAACTTGTCTTCTTGTCCAATGGGAATTTGAATCGCGACCGGCTTGGCGTTGAGGCGCTTGCGGAGGGTATCGACGGCGTGCTCAAAATCCGCACCCATCTTGTCAATTTTGTTAATAAAGCAAATTCGCGGGACTCCGTATTTATCGGCCTGACGCCAGACTTTCTCCGACTGCGGCTGGACGCCATGCACCGCGTCAAACACCGCTACCGCGCCGTCCAGCACGCGCAGCGAACGTTCGACCTCGGCCGTAAAGTCCACGTGGCCCGGTGTATCGATAATGTTGATGCGAATGTCGCGCCAGGTACAGGTCGTCGCCGCCGATGTGATGGTGATGCCGCGCTCCTGCTCCTGCTCCATCCAGTCCATGATGGCCGTGCCTTCATGCACCTCGCCGATGCGGTGCGTCTTTCCCGTATAAAACAGGATGCGCTCCGTCGTCGTGGTCTTCCCGGCATCGATGTGGGCCATGATGCCGATGTTCCTGCAACGCTCTAATGGGACTGTTCTGGGCACGACTTTTAACTTTCTCCAGGGCTCCGAAATCAATCTTTCGTCGTTCGCTATTCGCTATTCGCTTTTCGCAAATCGACGCGGTCCTTAGCCAATAGCGAACCGCGAACGACGAACAGCGCTTCTACCACCGGTAATGCGCGAATGCCTTGTTCGCTTCCGCCATTCGATGCACATCTTCTTTCTTCTTGATGGCGGCGCCTTTGCCGTTCGAGGCGTCCAGCAACTCGTTCGTCAACTTCTCGATCATTCCCTTTTCGCCGCGGCCGCGCGCATAGCTCACGATCCAACGGATGGCCAGCGACGTTCTGCGGTCAGGCGCGACTTCAATCGGCACCTGATAGTTCGCGCCACCCACGCGCCGCGTCTTCACTTCCAGCAACGGCTTGGCATTCTCGACTGCCTTGGTGAACAGCTTCAGGGCTTCGTCGCCGCCCTTTTCCTGCAACTTCTCGAGCGACTTATAAAAGATGCCTTCGGCAGTCGATTTCTTGCCCTGCCACATCATCGAGTTGATGAACTTCGTCACCAGATCCGATCCATAAACGGGATCGGCCTCGACCGTCCGCTTGGGAGTATGTCCTTTTCTCGGCATTCTGCTTCTAGCTCCTGGCTGCTAGCGTCTAGCTAGAGCCGCAGACGCGGCAAGCCGCGTCTCTACAATTTCTCGTACTAAGCTTTTTTCGCGCGCTTCGTTCCGTACTTCGAGCGCCCCTGGTTGCGGCCAGCGACGCCGGTCGCGTCGAGCGTTCCGCGTACCACGTGATAACGCACGCCCGGCAGATCCTTTACGCGGCCCCCGCGGATCAGCACAATCGAGTGCTCCTGCAGGTTATGGCCAACACCCGGGATGTACGTCGTCACTTCGATCCCATTGGTCAGGCGGACGCGCGCCACTTTCCGCAATGCCGAGTTCGGCTTCTTCGGCGTCTGCGTATACACGCGCGTACATACTCCACGCTTCTGCGGACACGACTGCAGCGCCGGACTCGCCGTCTTATACCGGGTCCGATCACGGCCGAATTTCACCAGCTGATTAAAAGTAGGCACTCTCGCCACTCCCAGACGCGGCAAGCGCGTCTCAACCACACATTCCAATAGACACGAGGCTTCCCTCGTCTCCGGTCTGGCACAGGCTGTCGCGCCCAGCCATACTCTCCCGCGCGGCATTTACTCAACAATGCCTGCCGGTGAGAATTCGTTCAATTTCCCGCTCAGACTAATCGGCGACGACGGTGACGCCACGCCTCGCCCAGATTCAGGTTCGGAGGCGTTCCGTTTCGTCTGCTTCCCCTGCATAGCCTCGCGTGACTCCCCGGCTCTGATTCACAGGCCCGGGCGCAAAGGTTTTCGCAGGACGTTTCAGCGAGGGCGTCCCCGGTTTCACTTCCAACCAGGCACGTATTTCTTCAAAGCTCAGCCGAGATCTTCCCGGAGCCTGCCGCCCACGCGGGTCGCGCGCGCAACAGGACTGCCGTATATAGGCAAGCCAGACTCAACTCGCGGAACCGTATGATAATAACAACTGCGTTGCACATCGTCAACCACTCTTCGGCGCATCTTAATAGTGCGGTGTAGAGACGGCGTTTGCCACGTCTCGGTGGCCACGTGAACTTCGCCGCTTGCTCAAAATCCCCATGACCTTCTACACTGACAGTTTTCCACCGAACAACATAATGCTCGTGCCTGGCAAACGGGCGCGAGGAGGGTTCATGCATCGTTGCGGTTCCGGTTCTCTTCTTACTTTAACCATCACCTTCGTCATTGCTCTCACGGGCTGCCTCGGGAAGAGCACGAGCAACTCGGGCAACGGAGGGGTGACGAGCATTACGCTGAGCCCTAGCTCCAGAATCTCCCTCGATGTAGGTGGCACTCAGGTCTTTGGCGCCAGCGCCAAGGATGCCTTCGGTCACACCGTCCTCGGCGTTGACATTCAATTTATCGTCGAGAGCGGTAACCCGAACGGCGCCGCGCCACTTTCAGTCGCCAGCAATGGCGCCGCTTGCGCCGGCACCTGGGACGCGACCGCCACCATGTGCACTGCCGGCACTCCCGGAATCGCCTACGTTAGAGCTGTCACCAGCGGCGTCAGCAGCGCGCAAACTACCGTCTACGTCCACCAGCACATCGACAGCATACAGATCACTCGCCTCCCCCCCTCCGGCCCGCCACAGCAGCAGTACGACTGCTTCTCGCAAGGGCAAACCTGGCTTTTCGGGGCCAACGCCTACAGCGACATTGGTGGGAATCAGATTGACATCACCGACACCGTCGGCCCCATCGGTTGGTCTTCGAGTAATGGGACTGTAGCCACCTTGTCCACCAATGCCACCGTGCCTGCACTCCAACCCAACCAGGTTCAGACCACCGCCAAGGTGCCCGGCATCACCCAGCTTTTTGCCAGCGCCTCCGGGACCACCAGCAGCCCTTATCCGTACACGACCTGCCTGATTCAAGCCATCCACCTGCAGATCGGGGGCCAGACCCAGGGAGGAAACTCGATTACCATTAATAACGGCGGAGGCGTATCCATCACGGCCACGGCGGTCGATACCCTGTATCACATCGCTCTCGGCGATAACGCGGGCCTTACCAGCCCGCCCCTCACCTGGAGCACATCCAATCCTGAGGTGATAGCCTTCACCAACACCACCAACTCCAACGGAAGCAACAGTGCCACTGCCCGCGCCAATCTTGGCGGCGGCACCATCACCGCTTCCTGCACTCCCCCAACCTGCAATGTCGGAGTTCTACCCGCACTCCCGGTCTACGCTAGTGAGGGACTATTGCCGAACGGGTCGGTGGGTTATGGCGCGATCTCAGTGGACGTAACTTCTACTTCCAAGCCGCCCACCTACACCGCATGGGTCGCAACCACCGGCTGCCAGGACGCCCCCGGATGCTCCAGTGCAATGTTTTCGGTAACGCCTGGAGCCACGCCCATTGCCGCCGTGATCAGCCTGCCCCGCACCCCCAATTCGATGATGTTCAATCATCTGTCAACGCCACGCGTTTACCTCGGCACCAGTCAGGGCCTGATGTATGTAGACGTCACCGCTTCCAGTCCATCCGCTACGGAGGTCTCCAGTCTCCCCACGCCGTGCAACGTTTCCTTGTGCGGCCAGCTACTCACCATCTCGAACGATGGCAAGCTGGTGGTTGTTTCCGACACCGTTTCCACTCCCAACCAGGTCTATATCTACAGCACCGCCAGCGCCCCAGTTGACCTTATTATCCCCGGCGAAACCGCCACCGCCGCCGCCTTCTCTCCCGATCAACTGGAGCTCTTCATCCTCACCAACACGGGCAGGATGTACGTGTATTCCACGGTCAACACGCTGACCTCGCTTCCGATCGCGACGTCGGTAGGCAGCGTCGCCTTCTCGGCGGATGGAAGCTTCGCCTATGTGGCGGGGACACCAGCTGCGGCGTCGATTTCCGGTTTCGCGACTTGCAACCCTCAGCTTCCCCAAGGCAATCTGGGCTTCCTGACCACCCCCGGCGTGCCCATCCAACTCTTCCCCTCACCGGATGGCCAGCGCGTGATCGCGATCGATCCGCCGAACATTGACATTTTCACGGCGACGGACACGCAGAATGCTCTGATGTATGGTCAGTTCGCCTGTAATGTTCCGACGGTGACGTTCTCCAATACGGTGCAGTCCTTCAACCTCGGCCAGGGCAACTTCACTCCGATTTACTCCCAACTGGTCAACGACGGCGCTGAGGTCATCCTCGTCGCCCAAAACATCCCCGCCGTGCTTCTTTTCAACGTGAGCGATGGAACCACGACCTCGGTCCCGCTCGTCGGCAACAGTTACCCGCTCGCCGCCGCCTCCTCCACTGATGGAAGCCAGGTCTACGTTGCCGCTTGCGATCAGTACACTAATAACGATCCGAAACAAGCCTGCGCCGTCGGCTCCGTGCACATCATTAACACGTGCGGCGCACTAGCCTGCAACATACCGCCCACTCTCGGTCAAGGCGACTTCCAGCAAGTCCCCTTCGTCAACGCTAACGACAACAACAGCCCCAACATGTGCAACAACCAAGCCACAAACGCACCGCTTTGCCTGCCCAACCTGGTAGCCATCAGGCCGCAGTGAGCGCAACTCAAGCGTGTGTGGGGACGGGACTCTGCCCCCGTCCGGCGTTGTTGGATTTGCTATGCCCCAAGAACTGGAGCGCAAGAAAAGTGAACCGCCTAATTCGTACCTGACACCTGAAACCTGAGACCTGATTCCCTAAGTCCCAACCTCTTTCCCCACACTATCCAGAACTCCATTAATAAACTGTACCGACTCCGGAGTCGAAAACTTCCGCGCAATTTCGAGCGCCTCATTAATCACGACTGCCCGAGGCGTCGCCGGATACCCCAGGAATTCCGCCACGGCTCCCCGCAGCACATTCCGGTCCACGGTCGCCATCCGGTCCATGCGCCAGTGCTGGGTGTGCTTCCCGATCAGCCCGTCGATCTCCGCCATCCGGTCGCTGGCCACGCGAAACAGATCGTCGGCAAACCCGCGTACTTCTTCTTCCACGTTGGTCCGCTCCGCCCAGAACGTCTTCCGGACAAGCTCCGGCGCCTGCTTTCCCATGTCCGCCTGAAACAGCATCTGCAGAACCAACTCGCGGGATTTGCGTCGAGTGCCCATGGTCAGGTCTCAGGTGTCAGGTCTCAGGAAAACCTGGAGCGCACGTAAGCTCCACAGCAGTTTACAGGACAGAAGCATGGCGGGCCTTTCGGAAATTAAGAACGAGGTTTGCGCTTCCGGGAAACTGGGGTGGTCTTGCTTTTCCTGAGACCTGACACCTGAGACCTGAGACCTGCCTTCAGATTCGCCATCTCCACCGCCGCCAGCGCTGCCTCCAATCCTTTGTTGCCCATCTTCAGCCCGGCGCGATCGATTGCCTGCTCCAGCGTCTCACAGGTCAGCACTCCAAACGCATGCGGAACTCCCGTCTCCTGCGCCGATTGCCCAATTCCCCGGGTCACCTCGTTCACAATCACATCGTAATGCGCTGTGTCACCGCGCAACAGACAGCCAATACAGATGATCGCGTCATACTTCGTGGTCTCCGCCAGCGTCCGGGCCGCCGATGGTATCTCAAACGCTCCGGGAACATGGACAATCGCGATGTCTCCGCTCTGCGCGCCGGCGCGGCGCAGGCCATCGCGGCATCCCTGGAGCAGCCGTTCGTTGATGAAAGAGTTGAAGCGTGAGACCACAATGGCAAAGCGCTTTCCCGCAGCGTTCAGTTGCCCTTCGATCGTGCCCTCGTCGGAAACGCCCTTAATCGTGAGAACGATTTCTCCCGGCAACTCCAGCGAAAAGCTGCGTTCGTTCGTGTTTGCATTTGGCGTCTTGGAATTGGCAGTGTCGGCCAGCAGCTTGAACTTCCGTTTCTGCGCAATCTCAAACACCGCGTCCGGATTGGTGACCTCGATCACCAGTAGCCGGTTCACATCTTTCAACCGCTCGCGCAGTTCGTCGGAGTATTCCTTGTTCAGCGAATTCAGGCTAAGCAGCGCCAGCGGCGCCGACAGGATCGTCGATCTTCCATCTTCCCCAGCCACCGTTTCGAATCCGATGGCCCGCAGAAAGTCCGCGAGCACCTTCAGGTCCTTGGGGTCGCTCACGTACCGCCTTATATGTAACGACTTCAGCATTGCATTGCCTCACTGCCGGCTTTCAGATCACCCGGTGGCCCGATGATTCACTTTCCTTTGAACTGCGCGGCCCGCTTTTCCAAGAACGCCGCCGTACCTTCTCTCTTGTCTTCAGTAGCGCAACAAACGCCAAACAAAGAAGCCTCAAGAAACAGTCCCTCGGCCAGCGTCATTTCCATTCCCTTGTTGACCGCCTCCATAGCGAACTGCACTGCCAGCGGAGCGTTCGCGATGATCTTAGCCGCAATCGCTTCCGCGCGAGGAATCAGCTCCGCTGCTGTCGTCACTTCATTCACCAGCCCGATCCGATGCGCTTCCTGCGCTGTGATCATTTCTCCGGCCAGCACCATCTGCATCGCCAGCCCCTTGCCCACCAGTCGTGCCAGCCGCTGCGTCCCGCCATATCCCGGAATAATTCCCAGCTTCACTTCCGGCTGCCCGAGCCTGGCGTTGTCGCTGGCCAGGCGCATGGTGCAAGCGAGAGCCAGTTCGCATCCTCCACCCAGCGCAAATCCGTTAATGCAGGCGATCACCGGCTTGCCCAGGTTCTCGATCAGGTCGAGCACCGCTTGCCCCCGGTGCCCATACTCCTTGCCAGAAACCGCGTCCTGCTTCGCCAGTTCGCCGATATCCGCTCCCGCAACAAAAGCCTTCTCGCCCGCTCCAGTCAGAATGGCCACCCGAATCGAGAGGTCGGACTTAATATCGGTGAACGCCGCCCGCAACTCTTCCATGGTGGCCATATTGAGCGCGTTCAGCACCTTCGGCCGGTTGACGGTGACGTAAGCGATCGAGTTTTTCTTTTCGAGGAGAATGTTTTCGTAACCCATGATTTCCTTCCGGGATTTACAAAACTCAAAACCTACCACGGAGACACGGAGGCCGGGTGCCCCACTCTTGCGCGTTCTGTGCGCAAGGGTGGGATTCCATGAACGCGTTCCACATGGGATTCTAATGTCCATCGCCTAAATTCGCCAGATAAGCGTAAGTTGCTGGTCTGCTATAATTGTATAGCAGAGGGAATTTCATGCTTGCTATCCGCCTACCCGAAACCATCGAAAAGCGCCTCGACCGACTCGCCAAACGCACCGGGCGCACCAAGACTTACTATGCTCGCGAGGCGATCCTTCAGCATCTGGACGACCTCGAAGACATCTACATCGCCGAGAAGCGTCTGGCGGCCATTCGCTCGGGCCGCACCCGAACCATTCCGCTCGAAGAAGTGATGCGGCGCTATGGCTTGGAAGATTGAGTTCGATCCCGCAGCGCTGAAGGAACTGAAGAAGCTCGACAAACCCGTCGAAAAAAGAATCCTGAAGTTTCTCCGCGAGCGCGTCGAAAAACTGGACGATCCCCGTCAGATCGGAGCACGCCTTCAAGGCACCCTGAACGGTTTCTGGAAATACCGCGTTGGAGATTACCGCCTAATCTGCTCTCTCGAAAATGGCCGGCTAGTTGTGCTCGTCCTCCGCGTCGGACATCGCCGCGAAGTTTACAAACGCTGAGGCGAGGGATGAGAATCCAACTTAGAGGGCTTTCACCTCTGCAATCTAACCTCTGCAATCTTAGAACTTTCCCGCTACCGGCTTGCTCGGGTCCGAGTAATCGTAAAATCCGCGCCCCGACTTCCGCCCATACCACCCCGCCATCACCATCCGCTTCAGCAGCGGAGGCGACGCAAACCGCCGCTCCTTGAACTCGTCATACATCACGTGCGTGATGTAGTAAGTCGTGTCGAGCCCGACAAAATCGAGCAGCGTAAACGGACCCATCGGATAGCCGCAGCCCAGCTTCATCGCGTTATCGATGTCCTCGATCGACCCCACGCCCTCTTCATACGCCCGGATCGCATCCAGCAAATACGGCACCAGCAGCCGGTTTACGATGAATCCTGTCTTGTCCGACGTGCGCACCGGAACCTTGCCCAGCTTCTTCGCAAACTCGTAGGCCGCGTCGTACACGGCGGGAGCGGTCGCGATCGTCTTCACCACTTCCACCAGCTTCATCAGCGGCACCGGATTGAAAAAGTGCAGCCCGATAAATCTTTCCGGGCGCTTCGTCGCCGTCAAAAGCTCAGTCACCGAGATGGAAGAAGTATTCGAGGCAAAGATCGCGTCTTTTTTTACGATGCCATCGAGCGATGCATACATCTTCTTCTTTTCCTCGACGTTCTCGATGATGGCCTCGATCACGATGTCGCAATCGGCGAGGTTTTCTTTTTTCGTCGTGCCCTTCAGCCGCGCCCGAATCTCGTCCTTCTGCTGCGGAGTGATCCCGCCCTTTGTCACCGGCCGCTCAGCAAACTTGGCCAGAGACTTCTCAATCCCGGCAAAGCCCTTGTCGAGATACTTCTGCTCGACTTCGAGCACGGTAACATCGAAGCCCGCCGTCGCACAGACCTGCGCAATGCCGGAACCCATCAGGCCACAACCTAGAACGCCAACTTTCTTGATTTCCATAGGTGCTTCCTCGTGCTAGCAAATTGAAAAATACTTGTCATTCTGAGCGAAGCGAAGAACCTATGCAGCTTGCCCGCATCATCAGACCACATAGGTTACCGCGACTGCCAGCGCCTCGGATTGCGCCTGCCGTGGAAGCAAGCGATTACCACGATCCGATGCTCCTGAACCTCGAAAAATATTCCGTAGGGAAAGCGCCGCACTCCCGCACGGCGACGGCACCGGTAGACGACAGGGAATTGCAAGGAATGTTCCGCGATTGCCTCAACCGTGGCCTCGACCGCCAACGCGAACCGCTCCCCAAGCTCCGGGCGAATGTTGTCATACCACGCCCGCGCTTCCAGCAAATCCTCATTCGCCTCTGGTGTCCAGACAACCGGGAGTGTCACGGTTTCTTAAACAGGCCCGCCCTGACTTGCTCCCACGGGATGACATCGGAAGGGTTTTGCTCATGCCGAGCGATGCGGTAGTCAAGCTCCGCCCGTTGCGCATCCGTCAGCGACGCCGCATCCGCTTCCAGGCTTTCCCAGACCGTATCCAGCAGTTCTGCCTTCTCCGCAGGGGACAGGCTATTGATTTGGCTCCGCAGATCGCTCATACGCCTATAACGCTAGCGCGGTTTCCTCGCTCTGGCAAGGGCTAGCGCAGACTTGCGCGATGCCGGAACCCATCAATCCACAAATCTCTTCCGCATTGCCCTGCTGCAGGCGGCCACCAATGGAATCAACAATAAAGTCCAAACCACTACGTTCGTTAGGAACAACGTAATTACATGCTTGCCTGCATTGAGCGGGATCCAGCTGCGAAAATGACGGTCAACAAGAAGTAGCGGCCAGTGAAAAAGCGGCCATTTATCCAAAGACAAAGGCAGGACCGCCGGCGTTAATGTCAGGGCTATCCCGACTAGCACCGAGATAGCGACGTATTTCAGCAATGTCTTCAATTGAGCCTACTGAAAGCTCTCCACCACCATAGCAATCCCCTGTCCGCCGCCAATACAAGCCGTGGCCAGCCCGTACTTCTTCTTTCTCCGCCGCAGCTCATAGAGCAGCGTCAGCACCAGCCGCGTCCCGGTAGCTCCCAGCGGATGCCCCAGCGCAATCGCACCGCCGTTCACGTTCACCTTTTCGCGATCAAGTCCCAATTCCTTTTCCACCGCCAGATACTGCGCCGCGAATGCTTCGTTCACTTCTATCAGATCGATGTAATCCAAAGTCAGCCCCGCGCGCTGTAGGGCAATCTTCGTGGCCGGCACCGGACCGCGTCCCATCAGCTTGGGATCGACCCCCGCAATGCCCCAATTCACAATCCTTCCCAGCGGGCTCAGACTCCTTCTCTGCGCCTGGTCGAGCGACATCACCACCACCGCCGCCGCGCCATCCACAATGCCGCTCGCATTCCCCGCCGTCACCGTCCCGTTTTTTCCAAACGCGGCCCGCAACTTCGCCAGCCCCTCGATCGTTGTTTGCGGACGCCGGTGATCGTCCTCGGTCAGCATCTCTCCCGTCGCCTCGCCTTTCGAATTCCGCAACGGAACCGGCGTGAGTTCTTCTTGTATACGCCCCGCCTTGTATGCCGCATCGGCCGCGTGTTGCGAACGCAGTGCATACTCGTCCTGCGCCTGCCGCGTGATCCCCTGCTGATCTCCATAGAGTTCGGCCGTGTTCGCCATGTACAGTCCGCAATAGGTATCGAGCAGCGCCACCATCAGCGAATCTTCCAGCTTCCCGCCCGGAGCCAGCGTGAATCCATCGCGTCCGCGAATCGAAAACGGCGCCTGCGACATCGACTCCATTCCGCCCGCCAGCACCACCTTCGCTTCTTCTGTCTGGATCATCTGCGCCGCGCTGACAATCGCCTGCATCCCCGACCCGCACAGTCGATTTACCGTCAGCGCCGGAGTCTCAATCGGCAATCCCGCCCGCAACGCCACATGCCGCGCTCCATAGATCGCATCGCCCGAAGTCTGTTGCGCGTTTCCGAACACGGCATGATCGAAGTGTTCCGGATCGACCCCTGCCCGCTCGATCGCAGCCTTCGCCGCCACCGCGCCCAGTTCCTGCGCCGTGTAATCTTTGATCTTCCCGCAATAGCGTCCAAAGGGCGTGCGCGCCCCACTGACAATGGCAATGTCTCCAGGTTTCAACATAGTTGCTTGTGAGTTTAGCAGGAGGGGTAGTCGTTGGTCGTTAGTCGTTGGTCGTTAGTCGTTCGCTGTTCGCAAGGCAGTCTGGGTTCGCGCCAGTCGGAGGACGCGGGACGCCAATCCGGAAGAAGCAAGCAAAGATTTTCTCCGCGAACTCGGCGTCCTCCGCGGCTAAAGATTTGGGTTTTCTCGGCGCACTCGGCGTCTCGGCGGTGAAAAGGTTCCTACGCTACCGCCGCCGATGCCGCGAATTGCGGCGCCTGGCTAACAATCTTTCCTGCGCCCTGCGCTACTGCCAGTTCCAGCGCGTGATCGGCGCGGTTGGCCACTTCGGTCACAATATCCGCCGGATCGAAATGCTGACGCATCACCGCCTGCGCCAGGCCAGCGCTGAACTCCACTGCCTTGTCCTTGCCCGGAAAACGCACTTCCCCGAGCAGCCGCTTTAATTTCTCAACCGCCAGCAGCGCTTCTTTTTCGCCCGTGTCGCCCAGCAACAGCGCGACCGTCGTCGCCTCGTAGCGGAACGCCAGATCGTTCGTCCGGATGTTCGCTGAAAACAGCTGCCCGATCTGATCCATTACCGCCGTCACCGCCTGCTCGCCATATTCCCTGATCAGCGCGCTGCGCCGTCCAAACTGCATCAGCAACACCGTCACCGTCGTTCCCTGTTGCAACCCGCGCCGGGTCTCCGCCTGCAGAAGATCCAGATACGAAGCCCGCTTCAGCAGCCCCGATTTTTCGTCCGTCACCGAAAGATTCTTCACCAGCCGCCGCAGCCCGGCGTTATTGAGCGCGATCAACACCTGGTCGCTCAACGTCCGGATCACCAGCACCTCCGAAGGCTGCCACACCCGGTCCGCGTTCTGGGTCAGGATCAGCACCCCGACTTGATCATTGCCTTCGGTCAGCGGCAACGCCAACAACGATTTGATCTGCAACTCCTCGATCGCAGTGCGCACACCGATCAGTTCCGGAGCGCTTCCCACGTCGCCCATCGTCACCGTGCCGCGCGCCACCGCCAGATCCTGCAAGGCCTCCACCAGGCTCACCAGCGCGGCCGAACTCGCCGGAATCAGCCCCTCCATGTGATATTCCTGCACACTCGAGGGCGGCAGGCCCGGCTTGCGCAGAGCCGCAATACAACGCGCCGTTCGCCAGTTTCCGCCGATTTCGCTCGCCGCCGTCTTCAGAACACCTTCGGCGTTCCCCTGGTGGTACAGCTTGCGTGTGATTTCCGCTACTCTCGCCAGACTACTGACGTCGGCCGCCTCACTCGCCGCTGCTGTCGCAGGAGCCGCAGGCGTCACCGCCGCCGCTGCCAGATCGCTGCTCGCGGCAGCCGGCGCGGACGGCGTGGACGGCGTCGCAGACTTCGAATATTGCGGTTGGATGCCAGCCGCAATATACAGCCGCTGCAGGTCGTGGTTATACTCTTCCTCCCGCGGGAACAGTTCCTGAATGCGCTGCAAACGCTCGATCGCCTTCGAGCGCATCCCGTACTGCACCAGGATTTCGGCTTGCAGCATCAGATCCTGCAGCGCGGCTGCTCCCAACGTCGGTTCCTGCACCTTGATCGCCTGCTCTTCTCTTTCTTTCTTCACCGTGGTGAACCGCGATGCGATTACGTTGAAGCGTTGATCGGCGATCTTGCCCCGCAGTTCCTCCAGCCGTTTCTGATGTCCCGGCTCGTAGGGATCCACTTCCGCCGCCCGGTCCAGACATTCGGCCGCTTTCTGGTAATCATGCTTCGTGCAACACAGATCAAACAGTTTCAGCAGCGCCTGCGCATAATCCGATTCACGGTTTGACGCGTTGAACAGCTCCGCCAGAAATTCCAGCATTTCCACCGACGGACGATGCGCTGCCAGCAATTCCTGCATCGTGGCGATGAACGATCGCCGTTCCCCGCGCCGCCGCTGAAAAGCTTCCAGCTTCCGCGCTAGCGCCACCGCCTCCGCGTCCAGTTCGGAGTCGATCATCTTTCCGATCAGGCCCACCACCTGGTGCATGCGCGCCGGATTCTGCTCGAACAACAGCCAGATCATCGGCTCGCTCTCCAGGCATCGCCCCGCGGACAGCAGCGCTTCCGCATACAAGTCGCGCAGTTCCGGAGATTCGTCTCCGGCTTGCACCATGGGCTCGAAAATAAAAATCGCCGCTCCCGCCTCGCCCCGCGACAGCAGGCTCTTGCCATAAGCCACCGCGATCTTCGAATCCGCCGGATTCTCCGTGAACGCCCGCTCGACCCACGAACTGGCGTCCCGTCCGGCAGCTTGCGCCAGGTCCGCCACTTGCAAAAATGACTGCGCGGCCATCACGTGCTCGCCCAGTTCGGAGGACAATTCCGCCACCCGCATATGGTTGGCCTCGGATGGCTCCAGACTCACAATCCGCTGCAAAACCAGCAGCCCTTCTTCCTTTTTCCCTTGCCGCTGCAAATCTTCCAGCGCATTTTCATACGTCCCGATCGCCAGCTTCTTGTTCGAACGCTCCAGCAACTGGCCAAAGTGCACTTTCTGTTCCCAGGTCGGACTGGCATACCGCGCCAGTTTTTTGTAGGTCAGGCTCGCCCGGGTCGCATCCGCCGCCGCCACTTGCCGCTCAAACAACTCTCCCAGCAGCCGCACCGCCTGCGCCCCTTTATTTAAGGAGATACACAGATCTGCCGCTACCTGCCGCACGTTGTCATTTTGCGGATCGCCTTCCAGGATTTGCAGATATTCCGTCAGCGCGTCAGCCGTCTTGCCCTTCTGCAACAGCTTCTCCGCCTTGTCTACGCGGCGGGCGACTTCGGCACGATTAGGAGTTTCCGGCATGGGCAGTCTTCGGACAGAGAGTTCCGTCCTTGATTCTAGGATTCGCCCTCCGCACCAGCAACGCGCTTCCCCCACTCGGTGATTACGAAAGTCATGATCGGCTCGCTCCCGGGGGATCCATCATCGGCCTAGCCGTAGTCCTGGCTTCCGTAGCCAAGACTTGGTGGGATTCCCGCATCAACCTGATCGCCGGCCTAACCTTCCTGATCGCTTTGACCCTCCTCTACTTTCTCCTCCGGCCAGGCGTGACCCAAAAGGACTCCTAGCAGGCTCCGCCAAAACCCCAAATTGGGAAAAAGATCGCACCTTCCCCATGATTTGCTGGTCCAATTTCTGTTGATAACTCTGCCTTTTTTGATATGCTCAACACGTTTCGGGACCCATCTGAACGGCGGGACGAACCCGGACTTCCCTACCTGTGCGACTCCCAGTCGCGACTAGTTCCTGGCCGGTCTGTTCCCCCGAAACGAAGGAGTATCTGTGACTTCCGCTAGAAAATTCAGCGTAATTTCAGGCAGTGAACGCCAGCCAGTCCGTGGTGCGCGCCTGATCCACAATTCGCATCCGGACCAAACCATCGAAGTCTCTATCCGGCTTCGCCCAAAATCAGAGGTCAAACACCGGGAGTTGAGGAGTGCCCTCGAACAACCGGGCTTCCAGCAGATGTCGCGCACCGAGTACGAGAATGCCCACGGCGCCGATCCTGCTGATCTCAACCAAATCAAGAAGTTTGCCCAGGAATACGGGCTGACGATCCGCGAAACCGGCACCGAACTCGCGCGCCGAACCGTAATGCTCTCCGGAACCGTAAGCAACCTCCAGAAAGCCTTCAACGTGGAACTCAAGGAATACAGCCACCCCAGGGGCAATTTCCGCGGCCGTGTCGGCGCCATCAGCGTGCCGGCCGACTATGCGGACATCGTTACCGGCGTGTTTGGCCTCGACAATCGGCCCCAGGCAGAACCGCATTTCAGACGCTTGCCGCAGCCCGACAAGCACAAGCATAAAACTCCTGCCTCCACCGCCTCGCATGATCCCAACGAAGTCGCCCAGCTCTACGACTATCCGGCAGCGGACGGAACCGGCCAGTGCATCGGGCTCATCGAGTTAGGCGGCGGCTTTCAACTCGACGACCTGAGCAACTATTTCGCCTCGCTAAAAATGACCCCGCCGCAAGTCATCTCCGCCTCCGTCGACGGAGGCACCAATAGCCCAACCACTCCCGACAGCGCCGACGGCGAAGTCATGCTCGACATCGAAGTGGCGGGCGCGATCGCTCCGGCCGCCAAGATCGTCGTCTATTTTGCCCCGAATACCGATCAGGGTTTTCTGGACGCGATCACTACCGCCGTGCACGACAGCACCAATCAGCCCTCGGCCATCTCCATCAGCTGGGGCTCCGCCGAATCGAATTGGACCTCTCAGGCCATGACCAACTTCGACGAGGCCTTCCAGGCGGCAGCGGCCATGGGTGTGACCGTTTGCGTCGCCTCGGGTGACAATGGTTCCTCCGACGGAGTCAACGACGGCAACAACCACGTTGATTTTCCGGCTTCCAGTTCGTTCGCGCTGGGCTGCGGCGGCACTACGCTACAAGCTTCGAGCGGAAAAATTGTCCACGAAACAGTCTGGAACGACCAACCGAATGGAGGAGCGACCGGGGGCGGGGTCAGCAATGTTTTCCCGCTACCAACCTGGCAGGATGGCTTCGGTGTGCCGCCGCCAACCGTTCAGAGCGGCGGCCGAGGCGTACCCGACGTCTCCGGCAACGCCGACCCCAACACCGGCTACAACATTCTCGTCGATGGCGAGAGTGCTGTCTTCGGTGGCACCAGTGCGGTCGCGCCTTTATGGGCGGGTCTGGTAGCACGGATCAATCAACAAATGGGGAAGCCGATCGGTTTCCTGAACCCGTTAATCTACGCGCAAGCGGTTGAAGCCTCCGGGTTCCACGACATAACCCAGGGCAACAACGGCGCGTTCAAAGCAGCTCATGGATGGGATGCCTGCACCGGACTCGGCAGTCCCGATGGAGTCCGGTTAGAAGCAGCGCTGACCGGAAAACCTGCCGGAGCGGCTGGCATACACGCAGCCGCATCGGTGAAGTCGCGCAAATCCAAAGGCAAGGAATCCGCAGCCTGAACCGCACCCGGGGGCGAGCCGCGCTCG
>CAWIOA010000005.1:0-37146 GCA_963837665.1 uncultured Acidobacteriaceae bacterium
ATCCCATTTCTGCAGAGCCGGGCGAGTTGGGCACTCACGGCTACGACGGCAGCCATCATGGCTGTTGGCGTGTGTCTGCCCTATTCCCCTTTGGGCTCTGCTCTGGGTTTCACGCATCTGCCGAGGATGTACTGGCCAATCCTTATGCTCACGCTAGTCACCTACATGGGTCTTACGCAGATCGTGAAGATGTGGTTGCTGCGAAAGCAATGGATCTGAACTGGCATTTCAATGAGGGCTCATCGGGATGTCGTTTCAGGAGTAATCCGCTGTCGTATTGCTGAGGTCGATCTCCGAATTAGCCTCCAAGAGAAGTGCCGCTGTAGTGTTGCGGGTTGAGATAGTCGACTGCCTCTTCGCCCATTTTCACGACGTCCTCCGCTCTGCTCTTGAGCAGAATTGCACAGATTCCGCATCGCCACGAAACGATACTGTCTGCAGGACTCTCGCAGTGGTACGGTCGGCGATGCTATCCATTTAGGCAAACATCCGCGCCGCATGGACTCGCACTAGTCACCCCATGAGAGTTATTTGCTAGGCCTGAGCATTGAGTAGCAATTTGGCTGAGATTCCCGAGGTGGTGTTGGCGAAGGCGTCCGCATGGAGAAGAGTTCAACCGCGTGAACGAATCCTACCCGGTACTACGGTTGACGTTCTGCGGCGTAACGGGCCTGAAGCAAGGCCGGCATGGACCTGCAGATGAGAGATGAACCACCCTCTTCGAATCATGGCGCGGTCGTTTCCGTGCGCGGCAGCGTCGTCGATGTGCGGTTTGAGCGGCACTTGCCACCAATCTTCTCGGTGCTGCGCGCTGGAGCGGGGCGAGAGATCGTCGTCGAAGTCATGACACAGCTTGATGCCCGTCGGATACGGGGAATCGCCATGACGCCTACGCAAGGTTTGGCCCGGGGAATGACGGTCGAGGACACGGGCGCCCCCCTGCAGGTGCCGGTCGGTAAGAAGATCATTTCGCGGATGTTCGATGTGTTTGGCCACGCCATCGATCGACAGCCGGAGCCCGCGGATGTGCAATGGAGAACCGTCCACCGAGCGCCACCACCGTTGTCCGAACGTTCCACCAAGTCCGAGATTTTCGAGACTGGCATCAAGGCCATCGATGTGCTCGTGCCGCTGGAGCGCGGCGGCAAGGCGGGCTTATTCGGCGGCGCCGGCGTGGGCAAGACTGTGCTGCTCACTGAGATGATCCACAACATGATCGGGCATCAGAAAGGGATGAGCATTTTTTGCGGGATCGGGGAACGCTGCCGTGAAGGCGAAGAGCTGTACAGCGCGATGAAAGCAGCTGGCGTTCTTCAGAACATGGTGATGGTCTACGGCCAGATGAATGAACCGCCGGGCAGCCGGTTTCGGGTGGGGGATGTGGCGCTAACAATGGCCGAGTATTTCCGCGATGACGAGCATCGGGACGTTCTCTTGCTGATCGACAATATTTTCCGTTTCATCCAGGCGGGCATGGAAGTATCGGGCTTGATGGGCCAGATGCCGTCGCGCCTGGGTTATCAACCAACGATGAGCACGGAGTTGTCAGGGCTGGAGGAACGCATCGCCAACACCCGCGCAGGAGCCATTACGTCCATCCAGGCGGTGTATGTACCGGCCGACGATTTGACCGACCCGGCGGCGGTGCATGTGTTTTCACATCTCTCGGCTTCGATCGTGCTCTCGCGCAAGCGGGCGAGCGAAGGACTTTATCCGGCCATTGACCTACTCCAATCCAGCTCGAAAATGGCGACACCTGGCATCGTCGGCGATCGGCACTACAAACTGGCACAAGAAATCCGGAAGACCCTGGCGCAGTACGAGGCCCTCAAGGATATCGTCGCCATGCTCGGCCTGGAACAGCTTTCCCCGGAAGACCGTAACGCCGTCGCTCGCGCCCGGCGGCTGGAACGCTTTCTCACACAGCCGTTTTTCACTACCGAACAGTTTAGTGGCATCAAAGGGAAGCTTGTCAGTCTTAAAGACTCGCTCGATGGCTGCGAACGCATTCTGCGAGACGAGTTCAAAGATTACCCGGAGAGCTCGCTCTATATGATCGGGGCGATTGGCGAAGCGAAAAACTCGGAGCCGAAGGCGACGGAATCGAAAAAGAAACCGAGAATCGAAACGAAACCCGAGACGAACACAGCACCGAAATCAGAACCGACAACAGAGTCAGCGAAGGCCCATGAATCTTAAGATCCTGCTTCCGTTCGAGATTTTCGCGGAGAAAACAGACGTATCGCGCATCGTTGCCGAAACCCGCGAGGGGTCGTTCGGAATCCTGCCTCACCGCCTCGACTGCGTTGCGGCGCTTGCGCCCGGGATATTGACTTACGAAACAAAAGAAGACGGAACAGTTTACCTCGCCGTCGATGAAGGCGTGTTGGTCAAGGCCGGCGCGGACGTGCTCGTCTCCGTGCGCCACGCTATCGGCGGAACGGATCTCGGCCAGCTCCATGAAGCGGTGAAACGTGAGTTTCTGACACTCGACCAAAGCGAGCGCAACGTTCGCGCTGCGATCGCCAAAATGGAAAGCGGCCTTATCGGCCGGTTCGCAGAGTTTCAACATGAGCGATGAGCTGAAAGGTCAATCCGCGAACGAAGAGACGGCGTTCGTGCGGCAGGTGGGCGCGAAGGCTGCCCGCAAGCTCAGGGTGCAACGGGAGGGTAAGCAGGGGGTCTGGTTTGGTCTCGGCATGTCGGGACTTATTGGCTGGTCCGTCGCGGTACCGACGCTTCTGGGCGCGATGCTCGGCCTTTGGCTGGACCGACGCCATCCGGGAAATCGTTCCTGGACACTTATGCTCCTAATTGCTGGATTGTGCATCGGCTGTGCCAATGCCTGGCATTGGGTGGCGCAGCAGGACAAGGCCATGCACGACGAACCAGAGGAACACAAATCGGAGGACAAGAAAGAGGATAAGAAAGATGAGTGAAATATTGGCTCTCGCCTCCGCTCTTGTACTGCCGCTGCTCGCCGGCGTTTTGCTCGGCACGTTTTTCTTTGGCGGTCTTTGGTGGACAATTCGGAGGGGCGTTTCGTCCAAACAGCCGGCGGCGTTGTTCTTCTTCAGCCTCTTACTGCGTACCGGTATTGCGCTGGCTGGTTTCTATTTTGTGGCGCGTGGCGATTGGCGCAGAGTGCTGGCTTGCCTGGTTGGATTTATCCTGGCGCGCATCCTGGTGACTTGGCGTACCCGCATGCCGATTACAAAGACAAAGAGGGCGCAGACTGTCGGTGAAGTATGCCGGTAAATCTCACATCCGATCAGCAGATTCTGTGGCAGCACGGCTTTGTGAAACTCAACGGAACAATCGTCATGACGTGGGCGACGATGATCGTGATGTCGTTGGGCGCAAAGTTGATCACACGCAAGCTCAAGACTGAAGGCGATATCTCACGCTGGCAAGGTTCCCTCGAAATCGTCGTTACTGCAATGGAGGAACAGATCAAGGAAGTAGGCCTGAGCGAGCCCGCGAAGTATCTTTCCTTTCTGGGCACGCTCTTTCTGTTCGTTGCGACGGCCAGCCTCTGCACGGTGATCCCCGGTTATAAGCCGCCGACGGGTTCACTTTCGACCACGGCGGCCCTGGCACTGTGTGTGTTTGTGGCCGTCCCTCTGTTTGGCATCAGGGAGCAGGGGTTCGTTAACTATCTCAAAACCTACATGAAGCCGACGTTCATCATGCTGCCGTTCAATATCATCAGCGAAATATCGCGCACGCTGGCCTTGGCGGTTCGTTTGTTCGGCAACATGATGAGCGGGGTGATGATTATCGGCATTTTGCTCACGATCACGCCCTTTATCTTTCCGATTTTCATGACCGTGCTCGGGCTGCTGACCGGCATGGTGCAAGCCTATATCTTCAGTATTCTGGCCACGGTTTACATTGCAGCCGCCACCCGAATACCGAAACCGAAGCGGGCTGTGATCGAAACCAAGCCCGACACGAAGGATTTGAAAGCCCAACATTAATGTTAGCGATAAGAAGGACTCCTTATGGATAGCGTTACCGTGGTCGCAGTCGTATCAGTCGCCACTGCCGGCATTACCACCGGCATCGGTTGTATGTGTCCGGCGCTCGGCGAGGGCCGGGCTGTCGCCACCGCACTGACTTCGCTGGCGCAGCAACCCGACGCCTCGGCCACGATCACTCGAACGTTGTTTGTTGGTCTGGCGATGATCGAGTCGTTGGCCATTTACTGCTTTGTGGTTTCGATGATTCTCATTTTCGCAAACCCGTTTTGGAGTCACGTCATCGCTCAAACCGGAGGGAAATGAGTCATGCTCATCGACTGGTTCACCGTCGGGGCACAGGTACTGAACTTCCTCATCCTGGTGTGGTTGTTGAAGCACTTCCTCTACAAGCCCATCCTGAAGGCCATCGACGCGCGGGAAAAGCGCATCGCGTCTGAACTTGCGGATGCCGATGCGAAGAAGAGCGAGGCACAAAAGGAGCGCGATGACTTTCAAAACAAGAACAAAGTGTTTGATCAGCAGCGCAGCGCTCTACTTGCCAAAGCGGCGGACGACGCGAAAGTCGAGCGCGAGCGTCTTCTCGATGAAGCGCACAAAGATGCGGATACTTTACGCGCTGTGCAAGCGGCCGCATTGCGAAATGACCAAAAGAGGCTGGGCAGTGCGATCACTAACCTAGCAAAGCAAGAAGTCTTTGGAATCGCGCGAAAGACGCTCGCTGATCTGGCTACGGTCAGTCTCGAAGAACGCATGGGAGAGGTGTTCACGCGCCGCTTGCGCGAAATGGACGGGAAGGCCAAGGCGTTGCTCGGTGCAGCCCTCAAGTCGTCGTCTGAACCGGCCGTCGTGCGGAGCACCTTTGATCTGGGTGCCGCTCAGAGGGCCGCCATTCAGAATGCGTTAAACGAAACCTTCTCGGCGGAAATCCATATCCGGTTCGAAACCTCGCCAGATTTAATCAGCGGCATTGAAGTCACGACGAATGGACAAAAAGTGGCGTGGAGCATCGCGGACTATCTTGCATCGTTGGGAAAGGGCGTCGATGAACTCCTGAAGAAGAGGGATGAAGCTGCGGCGGCAGAAGCGAAAGCTGAGACCACGCCAAAAGTGGAAGCCGAGTCTAAGGCAGAGCCAAAAACGGAGCCGAAGCCTGAGGCGAAAATCGAGCCAAAGCCGGAAGCGAAGACCGAACCGAAGCCAGACGTGAAAGCTGAGGCCAAGCCGGAAGTGAAAGCTGAGCCGAAGCCTGATGCGAAAGCTGAGACCGATCCGGAAGTGAAAGCCGAGCCCAAGGCAAAGGCAAAAACGGAGCCGAAGGCGAAAGCGAAAATCGAGCTAGAGCCGGAAGCGAAGGCCGAGCCGAAACCCGAAGCGAAAGCAGAGACCAAGCCCGAAGCACCTAAGCCAGAAACTGTGAGCGCATGAGCATGGAACCTGGGAGCCTCCAGCACGATTTCGACAGCGCGTTTGCTGGAATAAGGCAAGTGCGCGAAACCTTCATGCCGCGACTCACGCTGCGCGAAGTGGGCATCGTCACAAATGTCTCCACCGGAATCGCCACGCTTTCAGGCCTTCCAGGCGTAGGGTATGAGGAATTGGTGAGATTCCGTGGCGATCTGTTGGGCATCGCGTTCAACGTGGATGAGGATGAAATCGGCGTGATCCTGCTCGGTGAGTATCAGGATCTGCATGCGGGCGACGAAGTCGAACGCACCGGGCGGGTCATGGACATAGCGGTGGGAGACAGTTTGCTGGGACGGGTGATCAACCCGCTGGGCAAACCGCTTGACGGCAAAGGCCCGGTGGCGGGGGACCAGCGCCTGCCGGTCGAGCGCCCGGCGCCGCCCATCATGGACCGCGCGCCCGTAGTCGTGCCTTTGCAGACGGGACTGAAGGTTGTCGATGCGCTCATTCCGATCGGACGTGGGCAGCGCGAATTGATTCTCGGCGATCGACAGACGGGCAAAACGGCCATCGCGATCGACGCCATTTTGAACCAGCGCGGGCAAAATGTGCTCTGCGTTTATTGTGCAATCGGTCAGCGCGCTTCCGCCGTCGCCAAGGTCGTGGCCAACCTCCGCGAAAAGGGCGCAATGGATTACACCGTAGTGGTTGTCGCCGAAGGCAACGATGCCCCCGGCCTTGTCTATATCACGCCCTACGCTGCGACGAGCATCGCCGAATACTTCATGGAAAAGGGCCGCGATGTGCTCATCGTCTACGACGATCTCACGCAGCACGCACGCGCCTATCGCGAGCTTTCCCTCCTGCTCCGTCGTCCGCCCGGGCGCGAAGCGTTTCCCGGTGACATCTTCTACATTCATTCGCGGATGCTGGAACGGGCGACGCATCTCAGCAAGGAACGAGGCGGTGGTTCTCTCACCGCGCTTCCCATCATCGAGACCGAGGCGCAGGATATCTCCGCCTACATCCCAACCAATCTCATCTCCATCACGGACGGTCAAATCTACCTCTCGCCCACGCTGTTCGAACTGGGGATCCTTCCCGCGGTGGACGTCGGCAAGTCCGTTTCGCGCGTAGGCGGAGCGGCGCAACGAGCCGCCTATCGCGCTGTCGCCGGCAACCTCAAACTCGCTTACTCGCAGTTCGAGGAATTGGAAACGTTCGCGAAATTCGGCACTCGTCTCGATGAATCCACTCGCAAGATCATCGATCACGGACAGCGCATTCGAGCTTGCCTCAAACAACCGGAATCGCAGCCGGTGTCGATGATCGAACAGATCACCGTGCTCCTGGCTTTGACGGCGAACCTGTTTGACCCAGTGCCTAACGAAAAGGTGAGCGATGCGGAGCAGGCAATACAGAAAGCAACGTCGGACATCCCGGCGGACGTAGGAGGGCGGCTAACGTCAGATGACAAATTGAGTGACGCCGACCGAAATGCGATTCTGGAGGTTGCTACGCGTGCGCTCGCTCCATTCCAGCCCGCTCCTAAACCGAAACCAGCCGAACCCAAACCCGACGCCGCGCCGAAATCCGCTGCTAAGCCCAAACCCGCGGCCAAGGCTTCGCCATGAGCGGCACATTGGAGAGTCTGCGTCGAAAAATCGACGGTGCCGGGGATCTCGAAGGTGTGGTTCGTTCGATGAAGGCGCTGGCGGCATCCAGCATTGGACAATACGAGAAGGCAGTTCAATCGCTCGACGACTACTATCGTACCGTGGAGCTCGCATTGGTCGCGTGTCTCCATCAGGCCGGCCCGGTTTCGCTCGCCGAGGGAAAACGCCCGCCGCACGAGCGGCCGCATGAAGGAAAGATCGGCGCGGTCGTGTTCGGTTCGGACCAGGGTCTTGTCGGCAGGTTTAATGAGGTAATCGTGGAATTCGCTGTGCACGAGCTCAAAACGTTGCCCGGCAAAATAGCGAAAATCTGGGCGGTCGGCGATCGCGCTCACGCGCTATTGGCGGACACCGGTGTCGCTCCAGTCGATCTGCTATCGGTTCCGACTTCAGTCAATGCCATCACGCCTCTTATCGGTCAGATCCTGATCGAAGGTCGAGGCGGCTCTCGATCATGGCGATGTGGAGGAGGTCTATGTCTTCCACAACCACCCGAAATTCGGGGCCGTTTACGAGCCCGTCGGCGAGCGGCTGGTGCCGTTGGATCACGCCTGGCAACACAAGCTGGCCGCAATGGCATGGCCAACAAAGAATTTGCCGGAAGTCATCGAAGGAGCCGAGTCGGCGCTTCAGGCTTTCGTCCGAGGATACCTCTTTGTTCTGCTCTTTCAGGCCTGCGCCGAATCCCTTGCCAGCGAAAACGCCAGCCGTCTGGCGGCCATGCAACGCGCGGAAAAGAACATCGAAGACATTTTGGAAGATCTAAACCGCACCTTCCGCCGTATTCGCCAGGAATCCATCGATGAAGAGCTGTTCGACGTGATCTCCGGCTTCGAGGCGCTGACGGGACGCCGACGCCTCGTCTAAGTCCTGAGCAAAACTACAAAGACTCCCCCGGAGCCGATGATATCTGGCGAACTACAAGTGCTGGGAACCCTGGGTCTCAGTGCAGGAAACGGTGGGACAGAACTATTGCACAGAACGTGGCGAAGCCAAGGAGAATAAGGCCGAGAATGGCGTTGACGAGGCGGAAGAAGAACGGGCCGATGCGTTGGGGGATGAAGCGAACGAGGAAGATCAGCACGGTGAACCAGGTCATCAGGCCGGCGGCGGCCATCAGGATTCCCCACCCAGGAGCGCTGTAGCCCAAGACTGAATGAGCGAAGGGAAGCCAGTTAGAGGTAACGCAAACCCAGTAGAGGATGGTTAAGGGGTTGAAGATGGTCAGAGCGGTACAGTCGGCGATTTCGGCGACCAGATGCGCCGGGACGGTGCCTTCGTTCCAGTGTTGGCGAGCGCTGGCGTAGGCCCGCAGGGGGTCCCTGACGGCGCGGACGAGGAAGTAGATCCCCAGGGGAAGCAGGACAATTACGCCGATGGCCGCCAGGACGGTCTGGAGCGTCAGGTTGGACAGGTCGGAAAAGAGATAATGACCCCCGACGAGGACCATAGAGAAGAGGATTAGATCGCCGGTGACGGAGCCGATTCCGCAGGCGAGGGTATGGCGCCAACCGCCGATCACGCCGCGGCGGATGGCCAGCATGTTAACTGGCCCCATCGGTGCGGCTGCCGCCAATCCCATCAAGAATGCGGCCGAAAGCACGTGGATGTAGGAGACGACCACCATGTTGCGGCAGAAAGGTAGGATAAGCCCGAAATTCTACTCGGGCATTCTGGCATTCAAGAATATACACTCGGTCGCCGCCGCCGGCTCGGGGGCGATGCCCCCGAGGATCACGGCAGCGGTCTGTTGAACGGCTTCCAGACTTTCGCGGAGAAGATTGGCGTCTCCGTGCCAAAGCTGGATGTAGTCGGCGGATGCAGTTCCGGTGCGGAGGCCGACAGACTGGCAAACTACAAAAGCCACAGCCTCGGCTTCGGTTTCGCGGACCTGTTTGGTGGTGAGGGTGCGGCGCTCGCCGCGATGGAGCATCTCGTGGCCGATCTCGTGCACCAGCGTGGAAAATTCCTCGGCGGGCTGCATGCCCAGCAGCAGGGTGATTTTTCCGCCGTGGGACAAGCCCTTGGCAGGGCCGATGCGCTCGGAATAATTCAGCTCGATGCCTCGCGAACCGACAAACTGGGCCAGCCGTTCACGGTAGCCGCTCACGTCGCCCTCGACTTCGTTGAGCGTGGGCAGCTCTTTGCCTTCGGTCTGGGTGACGTCTTATCTCGTGATTTGCGGCCGAGCCTCTGCGCGCTCGATGGATTCCGCCTGTAGATGTACTTCTCGATAGCGGTCAAGCGAAGATGACTGCTATGTCGATTTACAAGGTCCTAAGAAAAGCCGAACGATTCGGCGTCTCATTCCGTGTTTGCGACTCGAAAGGTGCTGGCGTTGGATCGTGCGATCAGTTTCTGACGGAGTTGAGCCTGCGCGATTGTTCTGTCTACACGCAGCGCACTTACGCGCTGGGCCTCGCGCACTTCTTCAGCTGGCTGCACACGTCGGGAGGTGATCCCGACCACGTGACGCGTCAGATCGTTGGCAACTACATCACTGAGTTCGCACGGGGCGCGAGGCAAGGAGCTGTCAGCGCGCACTCCGCGCAGAAGCCACGCCAGCCACGCACGATCAACCATCGGCTGAGCGTGCTCGCGTCCTATTTTGACCACTGCATTCGCCGCGATAGCGAAGATGGACGCGGCCCTTGGAAGGGTCGAATCAACCCAGCCTCCGGCAACCCTCTCACCGAGGAACTGCGCCATGGGATGATCGGGCGTGACTTGCCGGCGCGCCAGCGACAACGTGATGGATTCCGTCGCCGTATTCCGAGAACGCTCCCGAAGATCCTGGAGCCCGCGGCGATTCAGAAGCTGATCGACAGCGCCGGTTCCTATCGCGATAAAGCGATTCTGACATTGCTTGCGCGCGCTGGTCAGCGCATCGGCGATTGGAGTCCAGTTGCTGGCCGACACGGGATCTTGGGCATGGAACTGGAGGATGTCGACCGCAAACGGCGCTTCATCACCGTGCGCCTGAAGGGCGCGCGGGACCAGCACCGAGTGCCCGTCACCGACGATTTCTGGCCGATTTACGAAAAGTACTTGCGCACCGAACGCCGCGCGGCGCCGGACGTTCATGCCATTTGGATCGCTTCTCGGAAGGGTCAAGGCAAACCGCTTCGCTATGCGAGTTTCGAGTCGGCCCTGCGCTACATCGGTCGAAAGGCAGGCATCTCGGTTCATCCGCACCTATTCCGTCACACGCTCGCGCAGGGCATACTCGACACCACCGGCAACATCAAGGTCGCCCAGGAGATTCTCGGGCATTCACACCTGAGCACGACAGCCGATCTGTACCTGCGCGTCGATCAGCATGCGATGGTCACTGCGTTAGCGGCGGCGAAGTCCAGCACCGAGCAAGCCAAGAAGCACCACTCGTGGCCATCAGCTAGAGCTGCACAGTACGTCTTCGCTTATGACGATGAAACGATCTCGGAACTGGAGCGTGCGATTGCCCAAACTTCCGCGGTCAAGTCACCCGGAGGAGATTCTTGACGGGGGCGTTGATGCCTGGCGCCGCATCATGCCGCGCAAGTCGTAGTGACTTGCGCGGCGGCCTCTGTGGCCCTGCAGTTTATAAACTCGGCGGCACGTTGTGCATGGGCAGCGGCGGTGAACACTGCTCGGTTGTCAGCAGCCAACACTTTCAGCCAGGTTGCGATATAGGATGCGTGATCTTCGCGCGGTTCCAGGGCAAGTTCCAGGTCGGCGCACAGGAACGCCGCCCCGAGTTCGGCAACCAGTTCCTCGACAGCGTAACCTTCGCTTCCGAAGCGATGCCCGCCGAAGTCACGGTCGAGCCGGGTCTTGCCGCCTGTCCAGTGAGTACACTCATGGGCAAGGGTCGCGTAGTAACTGTTTGCGTCTTGGAAACTCTCGAAAGGCGGCATCTGGATCGCATCGGCGGCGATGCTGTAAAACGCACGATTTCCGCCGTGTCTGATGGTTGCTCCCAAGGCTGTGAAGAACTTTTCCGCGTGCTCGATGCGGACCACAGGGTCCGGGTTAGGTGCGGCTTTCGCGTAATAAATTTCCGGCAAGCCTTCGATCTGCTCTACGTTGAAAACGGTGTATCCCTTAAGGAATGGGATTTCCCGATCGATTTCGTCGCCCGTCTTTTCGTCGGTTTTCTTTCGCGTGATGCTGTCCGCGTAGACGACAAGAGAGCCTTTCGCGCCCTTGCGGATGTGGGCGTCAAGCTCGGTTGCTTGTCTGAAAGTCATCCAGATCGGAGCCGCGAAGTTCTGCGCCATGGCGCTCGCCCACAGAGAGAGAACGTTGATTCCACTGTACGGCTTCCCATTGTGGCGGAGTGGGCGGGTAATCCGCCCTGCTGCATGTTCGGCATTCCACGGCCTAACCCAAGGCCTCACGCCTTTTTCCAAGTGGCTGACGATCTGGCTGGTAATCCGGGTGTAAATGTCCTGCTTTTCGATTCGCTGCATTGTTTGTCTCCTTTACGAGCGTTTAAAAAACTTCATTCCCTCGTAATGGAGAGGTGTTGTGCAGAGCGGCCCGAGCAGTCACAGGGCAGCCGGTTTGTGGCTGGCGACAGCTTTACCCTTGACGGCGGAAAGGGCCGTCTCTGCTATGGGTTTCGAACGAGGGAATGAGGGGTTTAAAACGCGGAGAGAACAAGGAGGCTAGTAATAAGGATGACCGTATTCCAGAAAGCAGAGTCGCTGGCAACGCAGCACTACGACCGAGACAGGTTGCTCGGGTTGGTTGACGAGGTCACAACGCATTTCCATATGCCGAACAGCTTCGAGAGGTCGAAGATGCGGGCAGTCTGTCGGTACCTGGCCGATGCTCTTGATCGCTGCAGCGGATCAACTCTGCAACAACGCTGGAACGACTTCGAGAAGAGGTTTTGGCCGAACTGGAAGGCTGGCGTCGATCGTCGCGGCAGGGAGTATTGGACTTGGGGTGCACGCGTCCTGATCTCTGCGCGGATGATCGCTCCGAGTCTGGACATGTTGTCCGACCTGCGCGTGAACCAGTGGATCGCGCACTTGCCCGAAGATCACCCACTGGCACAACAGCACACATTGCTTTTGCAAGCTACTGATTCGATCACATGGACTTCAGCTCACAGCCGCCAGTTGGCGGTTTCCAATGGACTGCGGATTCTACTCGTACGTGGTTACGACAGCCTCCACCATATAAAGGATGACGATCTAAAGTTGCTGTCAGTTCGCTGGTCAAAGGGGACCGACGCGCTCGATGCTGCACTCTGCTCGCTCGGCGTGTTTTCTCGGACACCGAAGCGAGGTTCTGCCCGCCACGGCAGGAGACAGCGGATGACCGCGTCGGAACTGGTCGAGAACGCCCGCGTGCCGGATCGTTTCAGGCAGATCATGATTCTGTATCTGGAAACGTACGAAGCCCGAGTCAGCGATGTCTATCGGACGCTGCGACATAAAGTCATTGCCCTTTCACATTTTTGGCGATTCATTCAGGAGAGGCATCCCGACGTTCAGCGGTGTTCCCAGATTCTGCCGCGTCATGTTCGCGACTACATCCCGCATGCGATCAGGCGCGCTCGCGAGGTACAACGTGCCCCCGGAGCCGGTGATGAAGTGCGTCCGACTGCACACAGCTGGCTGGTGGACCTGCGCGTTTTCTTTTCCGACCTCTGCGCCTGGGCAACCGAACCCGACTCTCCCTTCAAGCGCTTCGCTCCGCGCACGATTCCAGCGACGCGCCACACGTTTCTCGGGTACGGTTTCGACAAAGCACGGGAACGCACCCGAGCTCGCATCACAGCGACGGTACTTGATCTGGAACGCGAGATGCCGAAGATTCGCGCCTTCGCTCTTCAGCGGTGGAAAGCTGCCGTAGCGGCACCCAAGGTCTCAACCACGCGGGGCTACCCGTGGTCAGATGAGGTGGACACTTTCTGGGATTGGGCCCTTCTGGAACTGCTCGTGCAGAGCGGCTTGCGCATCGAAGAGGCGAGCGAACTGACCACGCTCGATATTCTCAAGAGAAAGATGCCCGATGCTCGCATCTACTACTTGCTGCACATCAAGCCGTCGAAGTTCGATCGCGCTCGTGTCATCCCCATCGGCGACGGACTTGGTCGTGTCCTAGCTGAGATCATCCGATACGTAAAACGCTTCTACAACAGCGAGTCCGTTCCGGTTTGCGATCATTGGGACCTGCAGGAGAAGCGCCCTCGCCCTCCAGCGCCGTACCTGATCCAGGGTATTCGCCATCCCAGCACCGCTGGTATTCAGACTATTCGCAGTCGCATCCGCGAGATCTCGATCGACGCTGGAGCTCGCCGCTCAAACGGCTCTCCTCTCGTGCTGCTGCCACACGATTGCCGGCGCGTCTTTGCATCCGAACATCTGAACAACAACACGCCTGTGCACATCATTCAGGCGCTGCTTGGTCACGCCTCTCCGGACACCGTGATGATCTACGCCAAGCTCTACCCAAGTCAGCTCATCGAGGACTATCGCAAGACCGTGCGCAGTCTCTATAACGCCCACTACGGCGAAGACGGATTGAAAAACCCGACCGCGGAGGAATGGGCGGCCTTCACTGCGAGCTGCAACCTGCGCGATATGGGCACGCACCTCTGCGCCCTGCCCACCGGAGAGCATTGTCCGAAGGGATTGATCTGCCTCGGCTGTGCGCACGCGCAGCCGAAGAAAAGTGCCGTGCCGATCTTTCGACGCATGCTGGCAAGTCACGGGCGCAGCCTGGCGGCTGCACGAGGTCACAGCGAACCTGCCGGACAGATCGCAGCCCGCGAGATGGAACTCGTCAGGATCAAAGGAGCGTTGCGCAGGGCGGAAGAACTGAGCGCCGATGTTGCCGGCGCTATCGAGGGGACTCTCTGAAGCCGGACAAATGTCGACTGTGAGTTTCACAGGACGTACATAGTTGACGAACATCCCCGATTGTTCGCGCGGAACTCCTGTATCGCGCCCATGAACCGGCTGTGACTACGAAATGGGTGTAGAATCCTCTTCTTTACGGAAATGAAAAAGGAGACTTCCTCCCATGTCCAAGGCCATGCAATCGCGGTTAACTACACTTGGTATAAAAGGTGCGTACACTTCACCCGCCGTTCCCAACGGTTTTGACATAAAAGCTGCCAGCGCCGCTGACCTCTCTCATTATGGGTTTCCTGAGGTCCATGGCATAAGTGCGATTCACCCTGCATCGCCATTGCACAGCCTTGTTGATCGCAAATGGCTGCCGGAGCATCGAATCATCCCGCAATTCAAAATTAATACTGGCCGCGATCACCGGCGTCGTCCTGTACAGGATCTGGGTGCCACGAATAGTCCATCGAACCAGTCGAATCCTAATTGGTCCGGGGGAGTAGTCAATAGCACTGGTACGGCTCCCATTCCCAAGCCCGGCAGTCCGATGGATGGGTACGCCACCCTATTTAACCAACAGCAGCACATCAACTACATTGGCGTAGATAATCACATTTACGAGCTGTATTACGCCAGCACTTGGAAATTTACTGATTTAACCGCATTGACGGGAGCACCCGAGCCTGGGCCCGCAAGTACGCTCAATGGATACGTGACTTCTTTCAACCAGCAGCAGCATGTCAACTTCATAAGCGCCGATGGCAATATTAACGAATTGGTTTATGACGGCGCATGGAAGCACAATCCACTCACCGGCGCCGGCCCCGGAGCAGCCCCAAGCGCTCCACCAGCTGCGCCCGGCAGCGCTCTCCATGGATACTCCACAGAGTTCAATCAGCAGCAGCACGTCAACTACACAACCCCCGATGGCTATATTCACGAATTGGTTTACGACGGCGCATGGAAGCACAATCCACTCACCGGCGCCGGCCCCGGAACAGCCCCCGGTGCTTACCCGGCCGGACCCAACAGCCCCCTCACTGGCTACTCCACAGATTTCAACCAACAGCAGCACATCAATTACATCAATACGCTCGGGCACGTAAGTGAACTGTTTTACGACGGTTCGTGGAAATACAACGATCTTACTAATGACACCGGCAATTGGTTTCCCTCCGCAGGGAGCCCGCTGAACGGTTACGCCACCGCCTTCAACCAGCAGCAGCATGTGAATTTTGTGGGTGAGGACGGTCTCATCCACGAGCTTCTTTATGACGGTTCCTGGCAGCACAACTTTCTCACGGGCCCCGATCCGAATGCCGCGCAAGGCGCGCCACCTGCCGGGGCAGGAAGCGGGTTAGACGGTTACGTTACGGTTTTCAACCAGCAGCAACACATCAACTACGTCGGCACAGATTTTCACCTTCACGAACTGTTCTATGACGGTCGGTGGCAACACAACAATCTCACCCAAACTGTCGGTGCAACCGTACCTGGTCTGCCTCACGGTGGGACCACGTTGGATGGTTATTCCACCGATTTCAACCAGCAGCAACACGTGAATTATCTAGGTGTGGATGGCAATATCTATGAGCTCTATTACACCGGACAATGGAATTTAAATAAACCCGGAAACGTCGCTGTGGCTCCCTGGACTGACGTATACGGTATATGGCATGTACCGGTTGTGAGCCAACCTGATTTGCCACAAGGCCCTGAGGGTGGCTGGAATTCCAGCACGTGGGTAGGAATTGACGGCTCCGTTATTACAAATGATGTCCTTCAGGCCGGGACCGCCCAGCACCTGACGTCGGACGGCAGTCCCTACTATTATGCTTGGATTGAATGGTTTGCTCCCCGGCAGGACAATTCGCCTGACTATATTGACGAGATCCAAGTCACCAACTTTCCTGTGTCGCCCGGAGATGAAATTTATTGCCTTGCTCAATATATCAATGGCAATTCAATGGGCCGCCTCTTCCTGTTGAACAGGACAACAAATTACTACTTCACCGTCGACCTTGATCCTCCTCCCGGAGCAAACTTCAACGGTGATAGCCTTGAATGGATCATGGAGGTATCGAGCCAAGATAATCAACTTTCGTCGTTGCCTCAATTCAGTGCGATCGAGTTTAACCCAGCGTTCGGGGGCGATTTGGCCGGTAATATCGCTGATCCGGTGAATGGGACCGCGGATGAAATTCAGCTGGGTGGTTTTGTTTTAACCGGCGTGAATATCACAAGCGGTGTTGTCGATATACGCTATCTTCCCTGGCATGATTCCGATTTGACACAATTAACGGGGTCGCCGAATGCCGGGTCTGCAGTCTCTATCGATGGATACGTGACTTCATTCAACCAGCAGCAGCATGTCAACTATGTTGATAACCGCGGCAATGTCCGTGAACTGGTTTACGATGGTTCGTGGAAATCCCATGATCTTACTGCTGAAGCCGGGAATGGTTTCCCCGCAGCGAGCGCTGCGCTCCATGGCTACTCGACCGAATTCAACCTGCAACAGCACGTAAATTTTATCGCCGACGATGGCCTGGTTCACGAACTCCTCTATGACGGTGCATGGCAGCACAAGTTTCTGAGTGGTTCAGATCCGAATGCCGCTCCTGGCGCTCCGGCCGCCAAGCTGGAAAGCAGCCTTGCCGGTTACGTTACACCCTTCAATCAGCAGCAACATGTCAATTACATTGATATTTTCGGACATATCAATGAGCTCGTTTACGATGGTTCGTGGAAACATCATGACCTCAGCAGTGAGACGGGGAATTGGGTTCCGGCAGAGGGTAGTCTTCTGGTTGGTTACACCACTGAATTCAACCAGCAGCAGCACGTAATGTTCATTGGCGGCGACAATCTGATTCACGAATTTCTCTATATCAGTTCTCCATGGCAGCACAAGTTTCTGACCGGCTCCGACCCGAATGCCGCGAATGATGCGCCGCCTGTCATGGCTGGAAGCAGGCTCGACGGTTACGTTACCTCCTTTAACCAGCAACAACACATAGATTACATCGGCACAGACGGGCACCTTCACGAGCTGGTTTACGATGGGCGATGGAAGCATAACAATCTTACTCAAGACGCCGGAGTCACCGGACTAAGTCTGCCGCGCAACGGAACCCCGCTCAACGGATATGCCACCGACTTCAATCAGCAACAGCACGTCAATTACATCGGTCTCGATGGCCACCTGCACGAGCTGTTCTACACCGGACAATGGCAGCATAACGATTTGACCAATGCTTCCGGTTTGTTTTCACAGCCATTCGGAGGGCTCGCCGGATTTGAAACTGCATTTAATCGGCAGGAACATGTCTTCTATATAGGTGGTGACAATCATGTTCATGAACTCTTCTTTTAAGAAATCAGGGCTTACAACAGTACATGCTTCGCTTTGGTTGTATTTCTGAACGAAACTTTTGAGTTGCCAGCCCGTGCGCAGGTCAGCTGAATTGAGCGATGATGGAGCTTCCGCTATCGAGAAGTATATGTACGAGCGGGATCCATCGAGCGCGCAGAGGCTCGGGCCGCAAATCACGAGATAATCTGTCGAACACGTACACGGCGCGGAATCCAAACAGGGTGGACTCGGTGCTCTTGGTATCCTCGGTCGGCTCCGCACCTTCGTTCTGGGTGCGCTTCTTGCCGACCATGGGAGCCAGAATGAGAATGCCTTTTTCGCCGCGTTTAACGAAGCGGCCAAGCGAGTTCCACGTGCGAATTCCGGCCACGTTGCTGGCGTCGGGTTTCTGACGGGCAATCAACATCACATTGCCGAAGGAGTAGGTATGGAATCGGGCCATGGCGCCGAGGTATTGGGTGAGCACTTCGCTGTGCCCGGACTCCAGCGACTGGACGAGGTAATCGACTGCGTCTTTGGTTTTATTCTTGATGTCTTCTAACTTCATTGTTTTGCCACTGCCCGTCATCCCGAGAATCAGGGTATGAGCGACGTCGCGGGTGTGCAGGTTGAGGAAGTAGGGCGTGCTATTGTCGGTTTCGACAACTGCCAGGTACTCCGTGCCGAGATGCGCGTTCGTCTTTTCGCCGGGAAGGATCGTAAACAGGAAAGACAGGTCAGCGTAATTCGTATTCAGCAAATACAGTTGGCGGAGGTTGAGGGCATAGTTGCCGGGTACAGTGGCGAAATAAGCGTTCAGCTGGTTGTAGGTTTCCGCAAATAGATTGCCGTCAGCATTGGTGAAGACGCCGGTGAACTCGGCCACGAGCTGATCGATATTCGCTCGTGACCGGCCGTACAGCACAATCGTGAGCGAGAAGTTGCCAAGTGCTTGACCGTCGCCGAGGGCGCGCAGGCAATCGCCAAGGTTCTCGATGTCGGCCTGCTTGGACTCGTCCACGAGCACGTCACGTGGGTTCGTCTTCGTGGCATCATTGCCCATCTGAGACACAAACCCTGTTTTGGATATGTTGAAATGGCGTCGACGCTTGTTCACTTCTTTGCGGGCCTTGTCGGCGGGGAGTGGCGTCCACTCGGTGACCACATAGAAGTTCGCGGGGATCTTCAGCAACGCGTCCAACACGAGTGGCTTCGTCTCCGTGATCGCCTCTTTCATCGTCAGGACACGCACGATGTGATCGCCGACCCGCAGATGATCGCGCTCGGCTTCGATGTCGGAGTTGACTACCTGATAGTCGAGAAACTGCGTGGACTGCGGTTTGCCGGCAACACGCCAGTCGTCATAGTTCAGCAGCCGACGGAAGAACCCGAATTGTCCCCTCTGATTCAAGATTTCAATTTGCATGAAATCCGCAAGCTGCCGAGCGAATGCCTGGACGTGCTGGTCGAGCCGTTGAAGATCGCGCTCGATATGCGTCCGAAGCAACTTCTTCGTGCTGTCGTTGGTGAACTGCGATTTGAGTTCGGCAATCGCGCCCTCTGGATCGCGTAACAGGCGAGCAAGCGCCGTGCCGACGCCGGTTTTCGACCGGGCCCCTTCGAGCAGGATGCAGTAGAAGATTTCAATCTGATAAAGATGGTCCCGCTTCGCTTCAAAGAACTTCCGTCGCTGGTCGATAGCTGCTTCGACAATGGGGTCATCGTAGGTTGCGAACGGTATGTCGGGGCGGTTCGATTTGAAGAGGTATTGGTAAACATGGAAGCCTGGGACAAAGGCTTTCAGCGCCGCCTCCAACCGCTTCACCGCGTACTTCTGCTCGGAGCGGTCAAGACTCTCGTAGTCCACGCCGGGAACACTGAGAATCATGCCGACATCACCGCTCTTGGTAAGGAAGGCCGTCTGGTTCCAGAAGCCATAGAGGTTGATGTGATCATTCAGTGCTGCGCTCTCTTGCCACGGCTTGATGACCTTATCGAGACGCAGCATCACACTACCTCCACGCGGGGAACTTGCTGCTTCGCGGCGTCGTAGCGCAACTTGTAGCGTTCGGACTTTGCGAGGATGCGGAGGAACGCCGGATCGCTGTTCGTTACCCAATGGCCGAAGGCAAAGCCGCCAATGAAGACGGCGACACCCGCGAGGATGGAATTGAACAGGTTGAAGGCCCCCACAGCGCTCACACAGACGAAGTAGAACAAAGTGCGCTCGACCCCCAAGTAGGTGAGCGGCTTGTGCAGGCTCTTGAAGACTCGATTTGTGCGGTGTTTCTGCTGTGGCTTGTCTGGCATAAGTTCCTCGTCCAAAGATGGGGCGCAGTGGAACGCCTACACGCCCCAGAGCCAACTCAAGACATTCACTGCCATAACGGCGATGCCCGTTCCAGCGGCAACGCCGGCGAGCGCCTTTTTGGCGCCGGGTTCGCCGTGGGCGAAGCCGTAGCCGCCGATCACAATTGCAACCAGACTGGCAACCTTGGCGATCGTGCCGGTGAAAAGACCTTGGATCGCGTTAAAGCCGGTGTCGAACGGTGAACCTTGCGCCATTGCGAGCATAGGTACTAGGAAAAGCAGCGCAAGAATAACGGTGAGTGGACGCAAGCACTTCGATCGAAGAAGCGGATGGACTTGACGGATGAGATAAATCTGGGACCAACGTGACATATGCACCTCCGGCAGTACCTCAAAAGCAGCTGCTTTTGGCGCAAAACTATCCGCACTCAATCACGCTGTCCAATGAATGTTCAGGAGGCAGCTATTCCCGGCAGGAATAGCTTAGGAAAGTTGGAGTGATTTGGGTCTTAGGACTGCCGTTTTCGGGCAGGATCTACATAAGTTCCTCTTTGCCGGCAACCTGCTCGGTCGCTCATGCACGGTTGCTTTCATAGGGAAAACGTCCACGATGCCCACAAGAATGCCAGCGCAACGGGGTATAATATGCGTGAACGTGGAATGAGCGGAGGTGTGCCCATGGCTTCGCCTCGCGAATCCAAAGGTTCAACGAAAATCGCCCTCCCGGCGCCGATCGAACAGAAATCGCGACGCACCCGGGGTTCTACGCGTCCACCCCCAGCCCCCCAGCACGGCCCCAAATTCGACCCGCAGGTGTTCCTCGACACCATCGGCGAAGGCAGGAAAGCTTTCCTCTTTCCGAAAAAGCAAACCATCATGGCCCAAGGGGATCCTGCAGACTCTGTTTTCTACTTGCGGACAGGCAAGGTAAGACTCACCGTTGTCTCCAAGGATGGCAAGGAAGCCACAATCGGCATACTCAGTGACGGGAGTTTCTTCGGCGAAGGTTCGCTTGCGGGTCAACCTCTTCGCATGGGCTCTGCAACCGCAATGACGGATTGCGATGTTCTGCGAATCGAGAAAAAGGCCTTGGTGGACGCGCTTCACCGCGAACACACCCTTTCCGATCTGTTCGTCGCATATTTGTTGACCAGGAACATTCGATACGAAGAGGATCTGGTTGACCAACTGTTTAATTCCAGCGAGAAGAGGTTGGCCCGTGTCCTTCTTATGCTTGCTCACTTTGGCAAGGAAGGGAAGCCTGAATCCGTGATTCCGAAGCTCAGTCAGGAGGCGCTGGCCGAGATGGTGGGCACCACTCGTTCGCGGGTCAGCTTTTTCATGAACCGGTTCAGGAAACTGGGATTTATTAACTATGCCGGGGGTCCAGAAGGCGGATTAGAGGTTCACAGTTCACTTCTCAGCGTCGTTCTCCACGACTAGCGGGCCGCGTCATCCCATTTGCGGGACAGCGGCTAGATAATGATCCAGAGTGTGGGCACCACACCCAGAGAATCCGATGAAGCAGGCGCACGCCCTATCCGAGCGACTCCCAAACGCGTAACATTAGGCTGAAACTTTCACGTCCAGGTGTCACGGAATTTTGCACGGCAACGGAACGAAAATGATGCTTCCCCAACAGACGCGAGATCTGGCCCTGCGACTTCTTGCATACGAAGACGCTGCGGGCAAGACCTCCGAGTCGACGGAATTCGCGGCCTTCGGCGTCTGCGAGAGGTTGCGCCAGCCCCTAATTACACTCGCGGGAGTTGCCGGTTTTCGCTCGCTCCTTTCTCGTGCTCTGACGCTAGCCAGGGCGGAAGCTCCCAGTCTTAGCGCAGTAAAGGTCGGGGCGGATGGCTCCTTACAGGGTCTGGACGGGCTTCGGCCGCCAGTCGACGCGGACCAAGCTCGGGAGGCGGGAATAATTCTCATTACGCAGTTGCTCGGGCTGCTTGTCCGAGTTGTTGGCGAACCTATGACGTTGCAGCTGGTGACATCTGAAATTCTTCCTGACTTTAAGTTCCTCTCGAAGAGCGGTATACCCATCGGCTTTGAAGCGATCGTCAATGAAGTCGATGATCTCCAAGGCGTCAGTGCGCGTCTCGAAAGACTGGCGGAGCAATATCCGCCCGTCACAGAAGCGCTGAGGACTATCTCGGGAAACGTCCTAAACACGGCGACGGTGTTGGCAGTAGTGGCGGCAATTAAAAGCCCCAAGCCGAACTGAGTTCAGAGTTCGCGCCCTGCATGGAAAAGGAAATCGTGAGCCTTCCAGAGTCACGACATTTGGCCGAACGCCTTCTGGCTTACGAAGCCGTTGCGGGCGAGCACTCCGAACCAGCGGAGTCTGCGGCCTTTCGCGTCTGTGCGAAGCTGCGCCGGCCCCTGATTACACTCGCGGGAGTTGCCGGTTTTCGCTCGCTGCTTTCTCGCGCTCTGACGCTGGCCAGGGCGGAAGCTCCCAGTCTTAGCGCGGTACAGGTCGCGGCGGATGGCACCGTAAAAGGCCTAGATGAGCTTGCGTCGCAAACTGACAAGGAACAGGGCCGGGACGGAGGAGCCATTCTCGTTGTCCAGTTAATCGGGCTGCTCCTCACTTTCATTGGCGAGGGTTTAACGTTGCGGCTGGTTCAGGATGTGTGGCCGGAGGCCGCCTTCGACGGCCGCGTTTCCGAGAAGGAGAGGAAGCTTGAGCGCACAAGATAGAGTCATAATAAAAAAACTGCCGACCGGGGTGCCGGGCCTCGATGAAATCCTGGGCGGCGGCATCCCGGAATTTTCTTTTAATATCATCGCGGGCGCGCCGGGAAGCGGCAAGACCACGCTGGCCCACCAAATCGTGTTCGCCAACGCGACGCCGGAGCGGCCGGCGCTCTATTTCACCATCCTCGGCGAACCCGCCATCAAAATGCTGCGCTACCAGCAACAGTACACGTTTTTTGACCAGGCCAAGTTAAACACCGCCGTCCGCTTTATCAACTTGAGCCAGGTCGTGTTGGAGAAGGATCTGGACGCGGTCTTAGAAGAAATTACGAAGGAGGTTGAGAAGGCAAGCCCCGGCGTCGTGGTAGTGGACTCCTTTCGCACCGTGGTGCGGAAGGCGCTCGGCGGCACCACCGAAGTGGAGCTGCAAGCTTTCATTCAGCGGTTAGCCCTGCTCCTGACCAGTTGGCAGGCCACGACTTTTCTGGTCGGGGAATATGTCGAGGGTGAGATCCGAGACAATCCCGTTTTCACCGTCTCCGATGGCCTCTTTTGGCTCTACCAGGCGGCGGAGCGAAGTTCCATTGTGCGGAAACTCCAGATCGTGAAACTGCGCGGGCAGGCGTCCGTGCCCGGACTGCACACCTTCCGCATTACCCATGCTGGGCTGCAAGCCTTCTCGCGTACCCTAGGGCTGGCCGGACAAACAAGGAAGATACCCAGTACACGGCGCCTTTCCGTTGGTATTCGGGAATTGGACAAGATGCTTGGGGGCGGCATTCCCGAGGGAGACAGTGTCCTGGTAGCCGGGGCTTCGGGAACGGGAAAATCAGTGTTGGCCACCCAATTCATTGCTGAGGGCATACGTAAGGGGGATCCGGGAATTGTGGTGGTCTTCGAAGAACGGCCGCAAGAGTATGCGGAGCGTGCCAGCAGTTTTGGTCTGGATTTGAAGACGCCGCGAAACGAGAAGAAACTCGAGATTCTCTACCTCCGTCCGCTGGATCTCTCGGTGGATGAAACCATGCACGAAATTCTCGACGCGGTCCAGAAGATTGGCGCCAAACGCCTGGTGATCGATTCGCTGGCGGGATTCGAGATGGCGCTGGCCCCCGGCTTCCGCGCAGACTTTCGCGAATCGCTCTACCGGATGATCACCGCTTTGACCGGAGTCGGGGTGACGATTCTAAGCACGGTTGAGGTGAACGAGTCTTTCACAGAATTCCCGTTCAGTACCTACTCGATCTCCTTTCTCACCGATGACATTATCCGGCTTCGGTACGTATGCATCGACGGCCAGCTTCGCAAGATCATGGTCGTGATCAAGATGCGAGGTGGCAACCATAGCAAGGATATCCGGGAATATGAAATCACCTCCAAGGGCGTGGTCATCATGGGTGACCGCCTCACGGACTATCAAGGTCTTATCACCGGAATTCCTGAGCATTTGAACCGATCCGGCAATAACCAAGAGCGCTCACATAAGCCGAAAACCAAAAGTAAAAGCTAGAAGCAATCGCGACTAGCGCTGACATTACGCCACTCGCAACGAGAGAGCTGGCTGGATTTCTGGTCGTGTCACGGGCAATCCGGATGTTTCGAGAGGGCAAGCGGGCGTACCGAAGAAATAGAATGGCGGCGACTTGCGGTATCACAAGAAGCTGGGTGGTTTTTCTCGATCCATCCCTGCGAATCTATGGGATACTGTGGCCGATATGTGTATTCGCTGGCCTCCCAGAGCGAAAGTATTTTCGTACAATAAACGTACAATGGATCGGGCAATGGGGCCTTTTTCGCCCTTGTGGCACTTCCTAGAATCAATAACTTACGTGCTGTCAACATAGTGATTAGTTCGACTCCCGCCGCCTCCACCAATTAACCATCCAGTAAAATCGAACAACATTCCGGCCGCTCGCAGGCCTTCACCCTATGATCAGGTCAACCGGATTCTCTCGGCGGGCACCACGGCCACCACGGGCAGCTACTGCTGGGGCTATCAGTACACCTACGACGTCTGGGGCAATCTGCTCTCTCATCGGTCTTCAATAAGGCTTTATTAGTGTTTTGAACGACGGTAAGCTGAAGGGTCGGCATCGCGTTGAGCGTCTTGCCCGCCGCGTCGGTCTCGCCCAGTATCTCTCCGCCCGACCCGTTCGGCACGCTCAGCTATACCTACGACAACGCAGGCGACGTGCTGAGCATCAAGTCTTCCAACACCGGCGGCATCTCCGATGTCTATACTTACGATGTGCTGAACCGCTTGAGCACCGTGACGGATGCTGCGGGAGCAACGACGTACTCCTACGACGCCGTCGGCAATTTGCAAAGCTTCGCGTATCCGAACGGTGTCGCACACACCTACGCCTACGACACTTTGAATCGGCTCACCCAGGTGGGCGCGGCGAAAGGCACGGCGTTGTCGAGCCACACCTACACGCTGGGAGCGGCGGGGAATCGTCTGAGCGTGGCGGAGTTGAGCGGGCGGAACGTTGCATACGGCTACGATTCGCTCTATCGACTGACTTCGGAGACCGTCACCGCCGATCCGCACAGCCACAATTTCACGAATGGCTATGCCTACGACGCCGTTGGTAACCGCCAGCAACTGACCGTCAACGGAGTCACGGCGAACACGTATACGTACGATTCGGATGATCGCCTAGGTTCGGATCAGTACGACGCCGACGGCAACACCACGAATTCTCTCGGTGTAGCGAGTTCCTACGACTTCGAGAACCACCTGATCCAGAAAGGCGGGGTCACGGTGGTTTACGACGGCGACGGCAATCGGGTGGCTGAAACGGTTGGCGGAGCGACGACGAATTATCTGGTCGATACGCAGAACCCAACGGGCTACGCGCAGGTCGTGGACGAGCTAGTCAGCGGAGCGGTGACGCGAACGTATTCGTATGGCTTGGAGCGAATCAGCGAGAAGCAGACGATCAGCGGCACAGCAACAACTAGCTTCTACGGCTATGACGGCCACGGCAGCGTGCGCCAGTTGACGAACTCCACAGGAGTCGTGACCGACGCCTACGACTACGACTCCTTCGGCAAGTTAATCAACTCCACCGGCTCCACCCCCAACAACTACCTCTTCGCAGGCGAGGCCTACGACGCCGCCCTCGGCCTCTACTACAACAGAGCCAGATACATGAACACGGCGACGGGCAGGTTCTGGTCCATAGATGATCACGAAGGGGACGACGAGGACCCGACGACACTGCACAAGTACGCCTACACAGGCGACGATCCGACGGATCGAACCGATGCCAGCGGTAACGACTTCGATCTCGTCTCTACCTTGACTGTGGCTGCAGTCGCGGTGACCGTTATGGCGATTGCGGTACCGTCGCTGAATCAGTACGAGCAGGGCGGCAGCGCGGAGCCAAGGATTGCAACGGCACAAAGCGTGAGCGGAGAACAATTTCTGAAGTATCACGAAGGTATAGACGGGAAACCAAATCTAAAACCCTACGATAACGACGGGTCGAAGGCAGGAAACTGCACAATCGGCTGGGGATCAAAGATTCACGATGGACCGTGTAAAGAGCAAGACTTTAATAACTATGCAAACTTTACAGTCGACGGTGCGGAGCAGCTACTGTTCCAAGATGTCGAAACGAAAGCTCTATTTCCAATCAAACAACTGGTGCATGTCGGATTGGCACAGCGCGAACTGGACGCCCTGATTGATTTTACATTCAACATCGGCGGCGGAAACCAGAGGACCGGTAAGGGTGGCCTTGCAAGTTCGGTGTTGCTACAGCAGCTCAATGCCAGAAACTACAAGCAGGCGGGAAACGGCTTCTTGGGGTGGCTCATTCCGCGCAGCATACTGGGGCGGCGTCAAGATGAAAAGCACCTTTGGGATACAGGGGAGTACATATCGAATGGCCATAGAATTCCGTAGCATGCTAGGGAAGGGCTTACTTGTTGTGTTCATAGCGACTGCCCTCAGCGGATGCAAGACTCCGAAAGCAGAGAAGGAGCAGACGTTGAGTGCACCCGGCCAAGTGACTGCGGACAGTCCGCAACAGGTGAAATCGGCGCGCGACTTCGTCTCGTCGCTGCAACAAGCCTTGAAACAGGGCGACCGAAGCCGGGTGACGGGCATGATGAGACTTCCCATTCAAGTAGGGGAGGGCTACGATACAGTTCCACTCGACGAATCGCAGTTCAATCGGGATTACGACAAGGTCTGGAACCCGGCAACGGTCAAGGCTGTTATGAATGAGAACCCCGACTATGTTGCGTGGGAGCCCGGCGCTCTCGCAGAGCCCATCGGGTGCGGAGAAGTGTGGTTCGAGAAAACGAAGGATGGACGATTTAGAATTAGTGGCTTCGACATCTCGAGGTTCAGGAGTGCTGGGATGTCTATCGAGGACTGTTATCGAGTCCGCGCCTTCGTTGTTCAATTGCAGGCTGCGGTAGCCGGCGACAGTCGTGAGCAAGTGGCCGGGATGCTTAAGTACCCCTTATATTTTCATGGGCAAAGCAAAACCATCACCCTTCACAACGTGCACGAGACCTTGCGTAACTACGACTTGGTGTTTTCCGACAAACTTCGTCGTGCGGTCGCGGAACAGCAGATATGGAATCTCGGTTCGATGACGAATGGTGTTGCAATCGGGTATGGGTTCATCTGGATCTCTGAGCCGAACGAGAATGGCCCCCTCAAAGTGACTAGCATCTCTGAACCGCCGTTGCACTACTAGAACGTGGAGTGGGACCGAGTTCTTTGACAACTGAATCTACGGGCGGGTGGCCCGGCCTTTGGTTTGATTTCTGTCTGTACCATCCAAGCTGCGGGTGCCCCATCCTTCGCGCACTTTGCGAAGGGTGGGCGGCAGACTGCCTGCACCACGAGCTTTTCGTTCTACGCCACCCGCGCCGCAAATGAAATCTTCCCCCAACCCTCATTGACACGCACCAGCCCAACCTCGCCAAGAAAGTAGAAGCGATAACTGCTCCAGCGCCAGTCGTCAGGATCCGCCACCAGTCCTCGCTTTACCGGGTTCCCGTGCATGTAACGAAGCTTCTCCACTCGCTTTCTGTCCGTCCAAACATTGAAATCATAGAAGCGGCTCTGCCAAAAGGGCGCGCGTTCTGGAGCCTCGCCAAACAACTCGACTTGCCGCGGATCGCGACGCTTCGTTTTCGGCAACAGGGCGCGCGCCGTCCGCTGCTTCAATACCTGCATCACTGTCGACGGAGTTCCGACCTCGGGTTCGCTCATGAGTAAGTGGATATGCTCGGGCATGACAACGTAACCGACGACGACGAAACGGTAGCGCAGCCGAGTTTGTTCCAGCACGGAAAGGAAGCGGTCGCGGCTGCGCGCCGAGCGAAGAAGTGGGAGACGCCGATAGCACGAACACGTGATAAAGTGCAGGTGATGCGCGCCATAGTAGCGGTGCAGGCGCCGCGAGGCATAACAAGCTTAGCGTACCAGCAGCATCGCAGCCCACCCTTGCAAAAAGCGCAAGGATGGGGCACCCACAGTTTCGTTATGGGAAAGAAAAAACATCAAGACCGCGAAAGGCTGGGCCACCCGCCTGAAGCCCTCACAACCCAGTCACTTCCCTGGAATTCAGGTGGGAAGACATTCGTGAAATATGTCGTAGGAGGCGAAGTACTTTTGGGTGGAGTGGGTTGTGGTATTGGCTTGTTCGTCGGCTCAGCTCCCGGCTGTGGAGTTGGAGCTATCGCAACGTTGGGCGACCCCGCTGGCCAGCTCGTTGTGTTCGCGAGTGCCGGGTATGAGGCGGGGGCAGCCATAAGCGAGGCAGGGGAAAAGCGTGACGCTGCCTGGCAATTGTACAATAGTATGTGTGTCAACTAGGTGAGCTATGAAGCCACATCAGCGTCTCAGCTTTATTATCCCGGTCTTGTTGATCGCTGGAATGTTTTATAGCATTTGGGCGTATTACACGAGAGGTATCTCTGGGTTGCGCACCAGATCTGAGGTTTGGCTCTTGGCGTCCGCAGCCGCAATTCTGATGAACCTCTTTGTGCGGAGATTAGAGGAAAACACAAATCACGACGCAAAAGACAGACGACGATGGCTCGACCCGAGTCGGATCGTGTGGATGATGTTTGCCGGAGGGGCCGTTGTAGCGGCCTTTGTGTTAGGCCTTGGGAAGAACACCGCAGCAGCTCTAGTAACCCTGGTTACGGTACTGCTCATTCTCCTCTATAGTGGATTTTCGATACGGCGCGGGAAGACTGACAAACCTACTACCGAATAGTCGGCACCTTCACGGTTGTTCCCGCGGGTGGCCCGGCCTTTGGTTTGATTTCTGTCTGTACCATCTATGCCGAGGGTGCCCCATCCTTGCGTTTTTTGCAAGGGTGGGTGGCAGACTTCCTGCACCATGAGCTTTTCGTTCTACGCCACCCGCGCCGCAAATGAAATCTTCCCCCAACCCTCGTTGACGCGCACCAGCCCAACCTCGCCAAGAAAGTAGACGCGGTAACTGCTCCAGCGCCAGTCCTGAGGATCCGCCACCAGTCCTCGCTTTACCGGGTTCCCGTGCATGTAACCAAGCTTTTCCGCTCGCTTTCTGTCCGTCCAAACATTGAAATCATAGAATCGGCGCTGCCAGAAGGACGCGTGTTCCGGAGCCTCCCCAAACGACGTACCAGCAGCATCGCCGCCCACCCCTTGCAAAAAACGCAAGGATGGGGCACCCACTTTTCGCTATGGGAAAGAAAGACATCAACCTCGTGAAGGCTGGTCCACCGGGGCCGCCTCCACCAATTAACTATCCAACTACACTTCTAGCCATTGCTGTGGGTTGCCGATCGCTTCGACTAAGTCGCGTAGGAATTCCGCTGCCCTCGCACCATCCACTACGCGGTGATCGCTTGAGAGCGTCAAGGTCATCATGGGCCGGATGCCGACGCGAGCTTCGGGACCGACACCTACGGGCACGGCTCGGTCGGCGATGGCGCCGACCGCAAGAATCGCAGCTTGCGGTGGGACGATGATGGCAGTAAAGGCATCCACGCCGTACATGCCGAGATTACTGATCGTGAACGTGCCGCCCGCGATGTCGGCTGGACTCAGCTTGCCGGCGCGTGCCCGCTCTGCTAGATCTCGACGCCGCACGGCGATTTCTCCGAGATCGATTTGGTTGGCATTGTGGATTACCGGCGCCACGACGCCCGCCTCGACTGCCATCGCTAGTCCAATGTTGATTTCGGGATTGGCGCGAACGCCGTCACCAGTCCAGCTGGAATTCAGGCGCGGATGCTTCTTGAGCACGCGGGCAGTTAACGCCGCAACCAGATCGGTGTGCGTGAGTTTTACTCCGCGCGATTTCTCAATTTCCGGACTGAGCTTCTGCCGCGCCTCATTCAGTGCGCTCGCGTCAACCTCGCGTGTGACGAAGAAATGGGGAACCGTCGTCCAGCTTTGCGTGGTGCGCTCCGCCATGAGCCGTGAGACCGGACTACCGCTGTCAACTTTCGTGGATGCGCTGGCCTTGGATTCTGCGGCGGCGAGAATATCGGCAGCGAGAATCTCGCCGCCCGGTCCCGATCCGCGAACGTTCATCAGATCGACACCGCGTTCACTGGCCAGCCGTCGCGCCTTGGGGGAAATTTTGGCGGGCTGAGATGAGGACGGCGTGAGACTCGCGGGCGCCGTTGCCAGCGCGACCGAACTAACGGCTGTCGCAATCCTTCTCCCCGTTGTCGCGGCGGCTTCATCGGCCGGAAGAACTTCTCCTTTTGGCAGAATCCAAGCGATGGTTTGGCCAACCGGCACTTCGCTCCCAGCCTGGACTTTGACGCCGGCCAGAACGCCGTCGCCGGGAGACTCGATCTCCATCACGGCTTTGTCGGTTTCGATCTCGAGCAGCGGCTCGCCTTTGACGACGAACTCGCCTTCTTTTTTCAGCCACGAAATGAGCTTGCCAGTTTCCTGAGCCATTTCGAGCGCGGGCATAACGACACTGATCGCCATAATTAGAGGACCATTAGGAATCTCTCGTAGAGACGAGGCTTGCCTCGTATCAGAGTGTTGACAAACTGATGCTGCTCGCCGCAATCGCCCTCAGCGGCTGAAGCCGAACATCATTCGGCACGCTTACGGCACGACTAAAAGTCGTGCCCTTCCCTAAAACCCGCACTCATCGGAGTTTCTCAGCGGTTGAGACTGGGCCGGCCCGTGTCTTCAGTCGCGCTTTCTCAGTCTGCTACGCCGACGCGTTCCTGCCTGGAGCTTGCTTCGATCATTTCGCGCACACGAGTGCTCGGCTTTGATTCGGTTTCGCGGATTGCAGGCAGCGGTCCATCCACCGTGAAGTAATGCCGGCCGGCTACCAGCAACTCCTCGGCCGGAAAGCGTGTGATTACCTCGTGGCCTGTTTCCGTGACTACAATTTCTTCCTCGATGCGAGCGGCACTCCAGCCGTCCGTCGAAGGCCAGAAAGTTTCCAGAGCAAACACCATACCGGGTTTGATTTCACAGGAGTGTTCGAGCGACACGAGACGACTGATCACGGGCTTCTCCCAGATGGCGAGGCCAATTCCGTGACCGTACTGCAAAGCGAAAGCGGCTTCTTCGTTGGGGAAACCGAATTCCTGCGCCTTCGGCCACACGGCGGCAATCTCAGCCGTGGTGCGGCCGGGGCGCACGAGTTCAATGGCCGCGTCGAGATATTCACGGCACCGCTTGTACGCGTCGTTCATGGCGTGCGAGGCGTATCCGATCGTGAAACAGCGGTAATAGCAGGTGCGATATCCCATGTAGGAATGGAGAATGTCGTAATACACGGGATCTCCGGGCCGCAGGACGCGGTCCGAGAAAACGTGGGGGTGCGGATTGCAGCGTTCGCCTGAGATCGCATTCACGGCTTCCACATATTCCGAGCCGAGATCGTAGAGCACCTTGCTTACCAGACCCACCGCCTGGTTTTCGCTCATGCCCGGCTTCATCGCACGATAGAGTTCGTCGTAGGCGGCGTCCACCATCATGGCGGAGGTATTCAGCAACGTGATCTCGTCGCGCGTCTTGATGAGGCGCGCTTCCGACATGAGCGCCTGGCCATCGACGACTTTGATTCCTTCTTTCTGCAACGCAAACAGGACTGGCAACTCGATGATGTCGATGCCCACTGGCTCTTTGTGCAGGCCGCGGGCTTCGAGTTCGATGCGAATTTTCTTGGCCACGTCTTCGGCGCGCCCCATCTCGGGCGTCATTGCGCCGCGCAGCATGGAGATACCGGGACGCGACCGCTCTCCGAGCCAGGGGCAATGCAATTGATGGTGTTTCGCCGCCGATCCGAAATCCCACAAAATTGGTTCGTCGTTTTGCGGAAGCAGCGTGAAGCGGTTGGCTTTGTCCTGCGCCCATGTGCCAATGTGCGTCGCCGTCAGGTAGCGGACATTATTCATGTCGAAGCAGAGAAGGGCGCCCATCTCGGATTTCTTGAGGAGATCCTTGGCGCGTGCCAGGCGCTCGCGGCGCAGGCGATCGAAATCGACACGGTTTTCCCAATCCACCGCCATCGTTCCATAAGTGGGCAGAACCATAGAATTCTCCTTTAACACTTAAGCGTTTTATCGGCCGCAGAGTGTGCGGGCAGCTTCAAACACCGTCTGTTCCGTCGGCACAGTCGCGTCTTCCAAGGGCGGCGAAAAAGGAATTGGAACATGCATCGCGCCCATGCGCTTTACCGGCGCATCCAGATCGTAGAATGCGCCCGTCGCGATCACTGACGCAAGCTCAGCGGTGACGCCGTAGCGCTCGTAGCCTTCGTCGAGAATAATCGCGCGCGATGTCTTCTTCGCCGATTCAATCAAAGTTTTTTCGTCGAGCGGCCAAAGGGTGCGCGGATCCACCACTTCGGCGCTGATTCCGATTTCCTCAAGCAGCGTCGCAGCGCCCAGCGCTACCTGCACCATGCTGCTGGTCGCGATCAGCGTGATATCTTCGCCAACCCGTTTTACATCCGCAACTCCGAGTGGCACCGTGTAGTCGCCCTCAGGCACCGCGCCCTTGAGTTTGTACATCATCTTGTCTTCGAAAAAGACCACCGGATTCTCGTCGCGAATTGCGGCCTTCAGCAACCCTTTCGCGTCGTAAGGCGTCGACGGCAAAACCACCTTCAATCCGGGCACATGGCAGAACCAGGCATGAAGCGACTGCGAGTGTTGCGCCGCCGAGCGCCGTGTCGCTCCAAGCGTCGTGCGCATTACCATCGGAACCTTCCAAGCGCCGCCCGACATGTAATGGACCTTGGCGGCCTGGTTGACCATCTGGTCCATGGTCAGCGTGATAAAGTCACCGAACATGATGTCGACCACCGGGCGCATCCCCGTCATGGCCGCGCCCACTGCCAGTCCGGTGAAGCCCGCCTCGGAGATCGGAGTATCGAGCACGCGTTCTTTGCCGAATTCTTCCAGCAAGCCAGATAGAACCTTAAAAGGAGTGCCTGCCTCGGCCACGTCCTCGCCCATGATGCAGACAGTCTTGTCGCGGCGCATCTCTTCGGCGAGCGCCTCGCGAATGGCCTGTGCGAAGGTCAGTTCACGCTGCACGGTTGCAATGGTTTCAGGCATAGACGTCCTCGCTCACTTCCGGGGCGGTTGGATACGGCGCCTTCACTGCGAAGTCGACTGCCTTCTTCATCTCGTCGGTGAGTTCGGATTCGATCGCATCGAGCTTCGTTTGATCTGCCATTTTCTGGTCAATCAGCCACTTGCCGAAATTCGCGATGGGGTCGCGTTCGCTCCGCCAACTTTGCTCTTCCTTTTTCGAGCGGTAATACTCGCGGTTGATGTCGCCCACGTGATGTCCGTGATAGCGATAGGTGTTGCACAGCAAAAAGCCTGGACCCGCGGCGGAGCGGGCATGCTCAATCAGGATCTGCGCAGCCTCGTATACCGCACGAACGTCCTGTCCGTCCACAGCGGTCGCAAGCAGGCCAAACGCCGTCGCGCGCAACACAATGTCTCCCGCCGTGGTTTCCGAGAAATGGGTATATTCCGTGTAGAGATTGTTCTCGCAGACGTATACCACCGGCAATTTAAACAGTTGAGCCAGGTTCATTTCTTCATACAGCACGCCCTGCCCAAGCGCACCTTCGCCGAAGAAACAAACTGAGACTCGCCCCGTGCCCAGATGTTTTGCCGAAAAAGCGGCGCCAGTTGCAATTCCAGCGCTGCCGCAAACGATGGCATTCGCGCCCAGGTTGCCGGTCGCCGGGTCCGCAATGTGCATGGAACCGCCTTTGCCCTTGCAGTACCCGGCTTCTTTCCCCAGCAGTTCGGCGAACATTCGGTCGGGGGAGGCGCCTTTCGCCAAACAATGCCCGTGGCCACGATGCGTGCTGGTGATGTAGTCGTCTCGTTCGAGTGCTTCGCAAACGCCGACTGCGACGGCTTCCTCGCCGATATAAAGATGCGCGAGACCGGGCATCAGAGCGCGCGTGTAGAGTTCGTTGACCTGCGTCTCAAACAGGCGGATGGCGACCATGTTGCGATACATGCGCAACCATCGATCCACTTTCTGCAGCACTTCGCGCGGTTCGGTTGCGGTCTTCATCTCTCTACTCCCGACATGCGCGCAAGCACGTTAAACACACATGCAAAATCAAGCTTCTCCATGCCCATGCCGCGGGCCGCGGTGAGGAACTCGTTGCTCACTGCCGTGGTGGGAACGGGCACGTTGAGTTTGCGCCCCATCTCCATTGCCAGCAGCATATCCTTCTGCATCATGTTGACGTCGAACCACGCCTCTTCGGGTTGCTGTAGCACAAAAGGGCCGCGGTACTGAATCATGGGGGAGGCGATCGCGCTGTGGACCATAACATCGACGGCGACTTCGCGCGCGATGCCGCTCTTTTCCGCCAGCAGCATGCCCTCGGAAAACGCCAGCATTTGCACGGCTAATTGCAGATTGAGAGCGATCTTCATGGCGAGGGCGACGCCGTTATCGCCGACGTGCGTGACCTTGGGGCCGACATCGAGCAGCACGGGCTTGAGCCGATCGAAGGTTTCCTTCCGGCCGCCGACCATCACCGATAGCTTGCCCTGCTGGAGCGTGATCACGCTGCCGGACACCGGCGCATCGATCATGTCGGCGCCCTTCTCGCGCACTTTGGCGGCAAGGGCGCGGCTGACTTCGGGGCTCACCGTGCTCATATCGATGTGGTATTTGCCCGCGGCTAATCCGGCGAGCGATCCGGTTGGCCCCTCCGTGACAGCCGCTAACGCTGCGGAGTTGGTGACCATCGTGAAGGTGATGTCGGAGGCCTCGGCGACCGCTTTGGGCGATTCGGCGAACTTCATGCCGCGATCAATCAGCCATTGCGCCTTGGAGCGTGTGCGGTTATAGCCGGTCACCGTGTGCCCTTTTTCGAGCAGGCGGGCCACCATGTTGCCACCCATCACGCCGAGACCTATGAATCCCAGTTTTGCCATTCGACAATTCCCTTTCGCCGATGCTGCCGCTCAGGAAGCCGGGCGGCTGCGCGACTTTCTTTTTGGTGAAGACGAACGTTCAGCAGAAGACGAATCCGACAGCACCTGCTTGAGATGAGCGCGCATGGCCTCGCGCGCTTTGTCAGGATCGCGCTTCTCGATGGCCGCCAAAATTCGCTTGTGGTGGAACTGTCCGCGCTCCGGGCCACCGTTGACATTGAAAATGCGGCTGCGCTGCTCGCGTAGCAGGCCGACGATCGAATCGAGGAGCGAAAGAATGAGCGGGTTGCCAACGGCTTCAGCGAGCGCCAGATGGAAATCGAGATCGGCTTCGACGTAGGCGTCGGGGTCATGGAGGTTGCGTTCCATGATGGCTACGGCCTCGCGCATGGTAGAGAGCAACTGTTCCTCGATGCGGGGAGCGGCCAGCGCGGCAATTTCAGGCTCCAGAACCTGGCGCAACTCCGCCAGGTGGGCCGAGCCCTCCTGCTGGTTGATGCGAATCATCAGATCGAGCGATTGGCGGATGGCTTGAGAAGTTCCGTTGGTGACGAAGGTGCCGCGGCCCGAGTAGGCTTCGACCAAGCCCTTTTCGCGCAGGGTTTTCACGGCCTCGCGGACCGCGGTACGGCTGACACCGAAGCGCTGGGCGAGGTCGCGCTCGGCAGGCAATTGATCGCCGGGCTTGAGCTGGTTGTTGAGGATGGAATCTTCGACCTGCTGCACGATCTGCTCGAAGAGCCGGGACGTTCTCACAACCCGGTACACCGGCTTGGCGGTCATCGGATTGAGTTGTGCGTTTGCCATCTTAGCTCCCCGTTGCACGCGTCTTGCCGGAGGTCTTGTGGTCATACCACTATACCATACGCTAACGGCCCGCTTCCTTTCATCGGGCCTCTTCCGCATGCGCACTGTGCTTCTCTGCTGCGCTTCCCTACTGAATCCAGACCGTCTTGATGTTCACAAATTCGCGAATGCCTTGTACGGACAACTCGCGTCCGTGCCCCGAACTTTTTACGCCGCCGAATGGCACTCGCGGATCGGAAGCGACCATTTTGTTGATAAACACCATGCCGGCCTCAAGTTCGTTGATGAATCTTTCGGTCTCGGCGGCGTCCTTGGTCCATGCGCTCGCGCCCAGGCCGAAACGAACGTCGTTGGCGAGCGCAATCGCCTGGTCAATATCCTTTACACGAAACATCGAGGCCACCGGACCGAAGAATTCCTCCTTGTAGGCCGGGGAATCTTTCGGAATGTCGGTGAGCACCGTAGGCTCATAGAAACTGCCCGGGCGCTTGATCGGGTGTCCGCCGGTAAGGACGCGTGCGCCCGCGGCGACGGTTTTCTTCACGTCCGCATCGAGAGAGGTCACGGCCTCAGGATTGGCAAGCGGACCAAGCTGTGTACCCTCGTCGAACGGATCGCCCACGCGCAGCGACTGCATCCGGCTGACGAACTTGCGTTCGAATTCGTCGGCAATCTTTTCCGCAACGATGAAGCGTTTGGCCGCGATGCAGGACTGGCCGTTGTTCTGGACGCGGGCTTCGACCGCGGTGGCGACGGCGGCGTCGAGGTCGGCGCTCGGCATCACGACAAAAGGATCGCTGCCGCCGAGCTCGAGCACGACTTTCTTGATGCGTTTGGCCGCTGAGACTCCCACCTGAATGCCGGCCTGTTCGCTTCCCGTGAGAGTGGCGGCGACGATGCGCGGATCGTTGAGGATGCCATCGACCGGACCCGAGCCGATCAGCAGTGTCTGGAAAACGCCTTCAGCAAAACCGGCGCGGCGCAAAATATCCTCGATCTTGAGCGCGCACTGCGGAACGTTGGACGCGTGTTTCAGTAAGCCGACGTTTCCAGCCATCAATGCAGGCGCGGCGAATCGCATTACCTGCCAGAAAGGAAAGTTCCAGGGCATGATGGCAAGAATCGGACCGATCGGCCGGTAGCGGATGAAACTGCGCTTGGCGCCAGTGTCGATGAGTTCATCAGCGAGAAACTTTTCGGCGTTTTCCGCATAGTAACGGCAGCCGGTCGCGCATTTCAGCGCTTCTCCGACCGCTGCCTTAAGCGGTTTGCCCATCTCTAGGGTCATGAGGCGGGCACATTCGTCTTTTTCCTGCTCCAGAATTTCGGCGGCGCGCATCATTTTGGCGCTGCGATCTGCGAAGGAAGTGTCACGATGAACGCGGAACGCCTGGATCGCCAGTTGCAGTTTGGCTTCAATCTGAGCGGGAGTAAGAGGCTCGAATGTTTTGAGAACTTCGCCAGTCGCGGGATTCATGGTTGCAATTGCCATAATAAGAAGATTCCTTTCGCGGACGCTGAACGAGGCTGCTATGAAGTAGACCACCAGACAAATCCAACAGCTGTTTAGTGGTCGGACCACAATACTACTTGACGGGTGGGCCGCGTCAAGAGTATATCTTCCA
>CAWIOA010000006.1:0-12451 GCA_963837665.1 uncultured Acidobacteriaceae bacterium
GGACTCAATCGCGGGCAGCTTTCCATTGTGGTTGCGGCCGTGCTGCTCGGCAGCGTGATTTCAACTTTGTTCGCCGGCGCGCTGGCCGACTGGATGGGCCGCAAGCCGCTCATGATCGCCAGCGGCTTGATGTTCGTCGTCAGCATTCCGGTCATCGCTCTCTCGCACGGATACGAGTCGCTCGTGCTTGGCCGGCTGTTGCAGGGAATTAGCGCTGGACTCATCGGCGTGGTCGTTCCGCTTTATCTGGCGGAGTGCCTCGCGGCGTCAAGCCGCGGGAAGGGAACCGGAATCTTCCAGTGGCTGCTGACGCTCGGCATCGTAGCCGCGGCTTTGTTCGGCATGTATTTCAGTTTTCGCGTGGAACAAGTGGCGCGTTTGGGCGACCCTGCCCGCCTCTTCGCTTACAAAGAGATGGCCTGGCGGAGCATTTTCTGGGTGTCGCTACCGCCGGGGATTTTTTTCGTGCTGGGCGGCTTTGGGCTTTCCGAATCGCCGCGCTGGCTGTTTCGTCGTGGCCGCCGCGAGGCGGCTCGAACCGCTTTGTGCCGCTCGCGGACGCCTGAGCAAGCGGCCATCGAACTGGCCGAGATGGAGCAGACGCTTGCCGCCGAAAAAGCGAAGAGTTCAGGCGGTTCGACCGCGCGCGAATCGCTTCTGCGCCGCAAATACGTGGTGCCATTCGTCATGGCCTGCGTGATCCTTGCCTGCAATCAGGCCACCGGCGTGAATTCCATCATCGGATATAACACCGACATTCTGCTGCAGAGCGGGCTCTCCGATGTGCAGGCGCACTGGGGCTATGTTGTATTCACGATCGTCAATTTTCTGATGACCATCGTCGGCGTTGTGCTGGTGGATCGCCGCGGGCGCAAATTCCTGCTCTCGGTGGGCAGCGCGGGAATCATCGTGTCGCTGCTTGCCACGAGCGCGCTTTTTTACGAGACGGAGAAGTCGAGAGTGGATGCTCGCGCAGCAGTTCAAGCGATGGTGAATGCGGACCAGACGGTCACGTTGCGCTATGACCCAAAAGCCGCGGACGCGCTGCTGGACGCTACGCCTGGAATCCATCTAGACTCGAGTGCGCCGGAATCGCCCGCACTTGTCGATCGCGCAACGTCGCTGGTTGTGATCTATTCCTATGGCGATTTTCGGGCCGCCACGAAAACGGCGCGCTCCAATGACGCATCCGCGACTCCCCTTGAGATTAACCGCGAGAGCTGCGTGCCCACTAATAAGGTGGTCGCATTCTTTTCCAACCCGTTCGCCGATATCGAGGCCGCGCGGAGCGCCCCGCTCCGGATCGAAGAGGCTCTGATTGCGCCGGTGCCCAGCGCGCACAATGGATGGCTGGTGGCGGCCACCCTGTTCGTCTTCATGGCGTTTTTCGCAGTCGGTCCCGGAGTGTGTGTGTGGCTGGCGCTCTCGGAGTTGATGCCGACCCGCATCCGCTCCAATGGCATGAGCATTGCGCTGCTGATCAACCAGGCCGTTTCCACGACTATTGCCGCCATCTTTCTGCCCACCGTCGGCAAGCATGGTTATTCGGCGATGTTCTTCGCGTTCGCCGCTTGTACGGTGGTTTACTTCATCACCGCAGCTGTGTTCCTGCCGGAAACGAAAGGGAAGACGCTGGAGGAGATCGAGGCGCATTTCGAGGGAGAGGCCTAGCAGGGGGCAGAAAAGTCGCGAGCATGCCAAGAGCGACCACCGGGGCTAAAGCCCGCGCCGATTCGATGCGATGTGCGCGGCCCTGAAGGGCCGCTCTTCCACGATAGTGCCGATGTTCGTGACTCTTTCCGCAGCCTGCCAGGGTGGTGTCCCGGAAATACGCGGCATAAGTTCGGGCCGCACATTTTTGACAAGGCGAAGGATTGGTGGTGCAGGCAAAATGCATAGATCCTTCGCCCACTCGCTGACGCTCGGGCTCAGGATGACAACTCGACTTTTGGCGCGAGCTTGCGGGACACGATACTAGGACGGACGGCGTCAAAGACTCAAGATGCAGTGGGTCGGAATCTCTCCGCCGCAAACGGTGCCAGATCAAACTCCGGGCGTTCGCCGCAGATTACTTGCCCCATCACGCGCGCTGTCGCCGGAGCCAGTAGAATGCCATCGCGATAGTGCCCGGTGGCGACGAAATACCCGCTCAGCGAAGTCGCCCCTAGAATCGGCAAGCTGTCAGGAGTGCCGGGCCGCAGGCCGGCCCAGGTTTCAAGCACCGGAGCCTCCGCCAGCGCCGGAACGACGCTGATCGCGGCCTGCCGTTGCTTCTCGATTGTCTCGGGCACGATTTGCTTGTCGAATCCTGCCTCTTCTGACGTGGCGCCGATCACCAGCCGGCCATCACTGCGCGGAATCAGATAAACATCCGGCGTGCGAACCACATGCCTGAGCTGATCTTTATGAGCCATCGCCACGCTTAGCATTTGTCCTTTAACTGGCCGCGTCGGTAAGGCAATCGGTGCGATTTCGCCTGCCCACGCCCCAGCGCAATTGACCACCACGGGTGCGCTGAACTCGACGGTCTTCGTGCGCAGGCCACAGGCGCGGCTGCCCGACTGCTCCACAGCCTCAACCGTCTCTCCAGCACAAAACTCGACGCCACGATTTCGAGCCGCCTTCTCGGCCGCTTCAAGCAATCCACGCGGATCCACACAGCGTTCCTTCAGGAACAGGCACACCGGCGCGTGCGCGGGAGGTCGAAGAGACGGCTCCAACTCATGCAGCGGCTGCGTCAAGGGATACGTGGCTGCGCAATGTGCATGTTCTTCCGCCGCGAAGAACAGCGTTCCCACCTCGCGCAGGTCAATCTTCAGTCCAGATTCCCGCTCCAGCTCGCGCACATATTCCGGATACATCCGCGCGCTGGCCGCGGCGAAATCGCAAAGTGCTGACGGCATTTCCAGCGGACAATCCGCCAGCATTCCACCCGCCGCCCACGAAGCCTCGCGCCCCGGCTCGCCCTTTTCCACCACCAGCACCTGCATCCCGCGCTTGCGCAGCTCCAGCGCCACTGACAGGCCGATAATTCCCGCACCCACAACGATTGCATCCCAGCTTTTCACGGCTCCATTCTAGCCTTCGCGCGATGCCGCCGCTCAGCCCAAGTACCTCAGTCGCAATTGACAGCGCGCGTCCACTCACAAACAATAGGCGTACATCCCAAACGTGGAGATATCCCATGCCTGAGCCCGACACCGTATATCACCCTGAATCTGGAAGCAGCATCGGCAAGTGGATACTTGTCGCATTAGCCGGTATCTTCGTCGCCGCATCCGCATTCTTTGGCTATGACACGCACACCAAGCTGGCCAAGCTTGGCGCCGACCAGGCGGCCAGCGAGCAGCGCATTGCCGATCTGACCAAGCGCATGCAGTCCGCCGAGGCCGACGCCGAATCGCTCGGCGAAAAGATCGGCATGACGAAGAAAGAAATGGTTGAGCGCGCGGAGCAATTACAGAAGTCCCAATCGGCCGCGGCCGCGCGTCTTTCCGAGCAGGAAAGAAAAGATGTGGGTGCCGTAGCCGGCGAGGTCGGCAGCGTGAGAACCGACGTGGGCGGGGTGAAGAGCGATGTGGCTGCCACTAAGGCCACGCTCGACGCAACCGTAGCCAAGCTTCAGACCACAATCGGCGACCTCGGTCAGCAGAGCGGCTTGATTGCCAACACGCGCTCCGATCTGGAAGCCCTCAAGCACAGGGGGGATCGCCAGTATTATGAATTCACGCTGGCGAAGGGCGCGAAGCCGCAGGCCATTTCAACCGTCACCCTGCAACTGAAGAAGACTGACACCAAGCGCGGCAAGTACACGCTCGCGGTGACCTCGGACGACAAGACCATCGAGAAGAAAGACAAGAATCCGAGCGAGCCGGTGCAGTTCTACTCGGGCCGAGATCACATGCTCTTTGAGTTGGTGGTCTGGACCGTAGATAAGAACAAAGTCACCGGATACCTGAGCACGCCCAAGAACGCGCCGATACCGGTCACGGCGACGCCGCAATAGCAGTAAATGTGATTTCATAAAACGGGCGAACGCGCCGAGAATGCTTCCTCCGAACCTGCACACGCTGGTCGAGATCGCGCTCCGCACAGGAGTCATCTACTTGCTGGTGCTGATCGGCATCCGCATTAGCGGTAAGAGGGAAGTGGGGCAGATGACGCCCTTCGACCTGACGCTGTTGCTGCTGCTCTCCAACTCGGTGCAGAATGCGATGACCGGGCCGGATACGTCGCTAGCCGGTGGCGCGGTCGCCGCTGCCACGCTGCTCATTTTGAATTACATGGTCGCCGAGCTTTCCGGCGGGAATCGCCGCTTCCGGAAATATATTCAGGGACAGCCCAGCCTGCTGGTGCACGATGGGCAGGTCATCGAAGCACACATGGCCAAAGAGCACGTCAGCATGGATGAGCTGGAACGCGCCTTGCGGGAGCACGGAGTCAACAGTTACAAAGACGCGGCGCTTGCGGTTCTTGAGGTCGACGGCTCGATCAGCGTGCTGAAATACGACGACATCCAGCCAACGGCATCAACCCACCTGAACCGGCGGCGGTTTCTCAATAAGAAGTAGTGGTGGCTCAAACGCCGCCGCCCCGGAGCGCCTCTCGAATCCGCCGCGGAAGGGAACAAGGGTGGCCGTGGAGTAGTTCGCGGTCTGAAGCAGCGTGGCCGTCAAAGCCAAACGCACCATCGTTACGAAGGGGCTCCAGCAAGGGAGAAGAAAGCGAGGCCGGTGTGGTGGGCGTCTTCCTCGCGGTAGTTCAGTTTGTGGCCGGCACTCGCCAGGTGCGCAAACAGATTCTCTGGCTTGTAGCCGAAGCGCGCGTGAACTTCGTGATACTCCAGAAGGATGTAACGAATGCGTGCGAGGACCGGCGCGGGAGTGGAAAACAGAATCTCCCACTCGCTGCCTTCCACATCCATCTTGAGCAGATCCAGGGTCTGTAGCTTTTGTTCGTCAAGCAAATCGGTAAGACTGATACTTTGGACCGGCCGCGTCGGTTTGGAGGCGTCTTCCATGCCATGCAGAATCATGCGATTGGTCGGCGACTCGCCGAAGGCGATCATTTGCCGCACTCCACTGGTATCTGCCAACGCCTGCTGTACTGCGTGGATTCGGCCCTCGAGGGAATTGTCCCGAATGTTTTTCTCCAGCTGTTGAAAGGTCTGGGGGAAGGGTTCGAGGGAGATGATTCTGGCGTTTGGCAGTGTCCGCGCCGCCCACACAGCGAACATCCCGATGTTGGCGCCCGCGTCGACGATGGTTGCGCAATCGGGAGGTAGCTGGTAACAGCGCCGAACAAAAATCTGCCAGAAGACTTCGAACTCCTTCGGGCTCGTCGTCTCGACCGAGCCGCCGCCGCAAAGCGGAATCTGGAAGGGATAAGCAGGAGACCCGATGTTGAAATAGCGGAAGACAACTTCTTTCCATGCTGGCGATTCCTGCCGGGCACGGAGCAGCTCTGGCACACGTCTCCAGTTATTAACTAATTTCGAGACCTTCATCATGATTTGGGCCGAGTACTCCTACGGTCGCGTCATCTTCTCCGGCTTCACCAGCGCGTCAAACTCCTCGCTCGTAAGATGTCCCAGCTTTACCGCCGCCTCGCGCAGCGACGAGTGCTCGACGTGCGCCGTGTGCGCAATTTTGGCTGCGTTGTCGTACCCCACCTTCGGCGCAATCGCCGTCACCAGCATCAGCGAATTCTTAACATACCAATCGACCTTCGCCTTATCAACCTCAATCCCCTTGATCATGTACTCGACGTAACCATGGCAGGCGTCGGTAATTAAAGTCACCGAGTGCAGGAAGTTATAAATAATGACCGGCTTGTACACGTTGAGTTCGAAGTTGCCCTGCGATCCGCCCATGCCGACAGCCGCCGTCGCTCCATGCACCTGCACGCAGACCATTGTCATCGCCTCGCATTGCGTGGGATTCACCTTGCCCGGCATGATCGACGAGCCCGGCTCGTTCTCTGGAATCACCAGCTCGCCCAACCCGCAGCGCGGACCGCTGGCCAGCCAGCGAATGTCATTCGAAATTTTCATGAACGACGCGGCTAAAGTCTCCATCGCGCCCTGCGCGAAGACGATCTCATCGTGCGCCGATAGCGCCGCGAATTTATTCGGATGCGACCGGAAGGGAAGTCCCGTCAGCTCGGCAATCTTCTTCGCCGCCCGCTCGGCAAACTCGGGATGCGTATTCAGCCCCGTGCCCACCGCCGTCCCGCCAATCGCCAGGTCGTACAGGCCGTCCAGCGCCTGCTCTAACCTCTTTATGTCGCGGTCGAGCAAACTTGCCCACCCGCCCATTTCCTGACCTATCGTCAGTGGCACCGCATCCTGCAGGTGCGTGCGGCCAATCTTCACGATGCTGTCAAACTCTTTCGCCTTGGCCGCAATCGCATCGCGCACCGTCTTGATCGCTGGAATCAAATCGTTCTTCACCCGCGACGCCGCCGCAATATGCATCGCTGCCGGAAAGGTATCGTTCGACGACTGCGACATATTCACGTGATCGTTCGGATGGATCGGCTTCTTACTCCCCAATTGGCCGCCCGCAATCTCAATCGCGCGATTCGAGATGACCTCATTCACATTCATATTGGTCTGCGTGCCCGAGCCCGTCTGCCAGATGCGCAGCGGGAACTGGTCATTCAGCTTGCCGGCAATCACTTCGTCGGCGGCCTGCGCGATCAGCTTCGCCTTATCCGCCGGCAGCTTGCCCAGGTCCTGATTCACCAGCGCGCAAGCCTTCTTCAGCATGCCAAACGCCCGAATCAGCTCCGGAGGCATCACGTCGCGCCCAATATCAAAATGCAAAAGCGAGCGCTGGGTTTGCGCTCCCCAATAAACATTGGAGGGGACTTCGATTTTCCCCATCGAGTCGGATTCCGTGCGCGTCTTGACGTGAGTTTCGGTGGCGGGTTCGGTAAGAGTGGTCATGAGGAAATCTCCTGTGCGTCGGACCGGAGAGCGGAGCTGGAGCACCCGAGCGGTTCGGCGGATATGAGGAACTGAGTATTATACGGCGGGTTAAAAGGATTTGGCCCAAAATGCGAGCTTTCAGGCCGTGGTTGCAGAAAAGTATCCACTCGGATACACTAGAGAAACGTGAATACGCTGCTGCGGTCGTCCGATTTCGATGCGTGGCTGTCCGGTCTGGCCGACCAGAAAGCAAAGGCGAGAATTCTGGCTCGCCTTACGGGCGCGGCACTGGGGGAATTTCGGCGATTGCGAACCCGTCGGCGAAGGCGTTTCCGAGATGCGGATTCATGTCGGAGCCGGCTACCGCGTTTATTACACGCGAACCGGATCGACCGTTTACTTCCTGCTGGCCGGCGGGGTAAAGGCCTCGCAAGCGAAAGACATTGCCAAAGCGAAAAGAATGGCTCGCGAGCTAAGAAAGGCGACTTGAGGCGACAATGAAGAAAAAGAAAACAACTTATAAACCGTTCGACGCGGCGGAGTATCTCGATAACGATGCGGTTATTGCGGAATATCTTTCCGCGGCTGCCGAAGATCCGAATCCCGATGTGTTTGTCGCCGCGCTCGGCGATGTGGCCAAAGCGCGAGGCATGGCCCAGATCGCCAAAGACGCCGGGCTCGGCCGCGAGAGCCTCTACAAAACCCTGAGCGCAGGCGCACACCCTCGCTTCGAAACGATCAATTCCGTATTGCACGCGCTCGGCGTGAAGTTCGCGGTTGTTGCCGAACGCGAGAGCTAGGGCCGGGGCTGCCAACGAAGATACTAAGACGACGGCGGATGTGGAATCCCACCCTTCAAAAAACGAAGGGTGGGGCACCCGGCCAGTGGGCTAAAGCGCAGTGGGTACATTACAACCCAGACGGTACCAATTACACTGTCCACTACTTTATCGATCTAACCAGCGGGCAAAGGGTCGAGTTCAAGTTCACCAATACGCCATGAGAGTGAAATGCAAATGGAAAGCAGGCGACCAGGTTCCCTCGGGCTATACTTTCGGTGGAAATCCGAACGTTAGCAAGGACTGGTTTCTCACTGCCGGAAAAGAGTACGTGGTCTGCGCCGTTTCGTGCCATGAGGGCATGACGTGGTACTACGTTGTTGACGACCACAACCTTTGGTTTCCGATCATGAAACCAGCGCCGCTCTTTGAGATTACGGACCCTCGCCCCTCCGCGTTGTGGAGGGTCACCTTCAAATACGGCAGGGATTGGAAGACGAAAGAGCACTCGATTGAGATTCTTCTGCTCGCGTTCGAGGAGTGGTGTGCCGATCCCATGTACTACGAACGCCTCGCCGACAACAACCCGCCCGAGGTGGCGATCTTCGCGCAGAGGCGGAAGGAAATGGATTCCGAATAGATCGGCGGCTGCACCCGACTGAGTTAGGGCGGGGTTGGGTATTTTGCGGTGCGGATGCGCTCCCGATAGCCGGGAAACGCGCCGCCGATCCGCGCCGCGATCCCGATCCCTTTAGCCGCTCTTTCCGCTCCCGATTCGCTGGCCCAATCCCTGTTCGATAGGCCGCACCTTGCGCTGCCGATCCTGCCTCCGATTGGTGTTCCGGGGGCTTGGCGGGGTCCGGTGTGGCGTGTTGCTGTGCGGTATCGGGTAGGATCAAGACCTACGCTGCCTTCGGCATCGGCAGTAGAGGGTGACACGTCACCCATAAATGGTAGCTGCAGAGGAACGTGGGGTTACCGCCCGGTAACCCGGTGAAAACAAGGAAAATCCCGCCAGATGCCCTTTCTACTGCCGCTTTCAGGTTACCGGCGGGTGGCCCGGCCTTTGGTTTGATTTCTGTCTGTACCATCCATGCCGAGGGTGGGTGGCGGGTGGCCCAGACATCGCGGGGTCTTGATCTCCTAGGCATCACTAGGACTGCGGGTGCCCCATTCATCGCGCACTTGGGGCGGGTGGCCCGGCCTTTGGTTTGATTTCTGTCTGTACCATCCATGCCGAGGGTGCCCCATCCTTGCGTTTTTGCAAGGGTGGGTGGCAGACTGCCTGCACCATGAGCTTTTCGTTCTACGCCACCCGCGCCGCAAATGAAATCTTCCCCCAACCCTCATTGACACGCACCAGCCCAACCTCGCCAAGAAAGTAGAAGCGATAACTGCTCCAGCGCCAGTCGTCAGGATCCGCCACCAGTCCTCGCTTTACCGGGTTCCCGTGCATGTAACGAAGCTTCTCCACTCGCTTTCTGTCCGTCCAAACATTGAAATCATAGAAGCGGCTCTGCCAGAAGGGCGCGCGTTCCGGAGCCTCTGCAAATAACTCAATCTGCCGCGGATCGCGCCGCTTCGTTTTCGGTAACAGGGCGCGAGCCGTCCGCTGCTTCAATACCTGCATCACTGTCGACGGAGTTCCGACCTCGGGTTCGCTCATGAGTAAGTGAATATGCTCGGGCATGACAACATAACCGACGACAACGAAACGGTAGCGCAGCCGAGTTTGTTCAAGCACGGAAAGGAAGCGGTCACGGCTCCGTGCCGAGCGAAGAAGAGGGAGCCGCCGATAGCACGAACACGTGATAAAGTGCAGGTGATGCGCCCCATAGTAGCGGTGCAGGCCGCGAGGCATAACAAGCTCAATGTACCAGCAGCATCGCAGCCCACCCTTGCAAAAAGCGCAAGGATGGGGCACCCGATTTCCGTTATGGGAAAGAAAAACATCGAGATATTGAAGGGGTGGGCCACCCGCCTTCCATGCGCCAACCGTTTCGTTCACGTACACAGCGAACGGCCTGCGCCAGACGATGGCGGATGTCTCGGGCTCGACAACCTACGGTTACGACACGCGAAACCGCCTGACTTCAAAACAAACACCGTTCGGAACCCTTTCCTATACTTACGATTCCGCCGGAGATTTGTTATCTCTGAAGTCATCCAATACCGGCGGAGCAAGCGACACGTACACCTACGACCAACTCGATCGCCTAAGCACTGTGACCGACACGTCTGGCGCAACGACGTACTCATATGACGCGGTAGGCAATCTGCAAAACTTCACCTACCCCAACGGAGTCGCACACAGCTACGCCTACGACACGCTGAATCGCCTGACGCAAGTAGGCGCAGCGAAGGCAGGCACTCCGCAGTCGAGTTATGCCTACACGCTCGGCGCGGCAGGAAATCGCCTAACAGTGGCCGAACTCAGCGGCAGGAACGTCGCCTACGGTTACGACTCGCTGTATCGCCTCACGTCGGAGACAGTAACGGCAGACCCGCACAGCAACAACTTCGTAAACGGCTTCGTTTACGACGCAGTCGGCAATCGGAAACAGTGGCTGGTGAACGGTTTGGTAACGAACACCTATACCTACGACGCTGATGACCGTCTCGGGTCCGATCAGTACGACGCCGACGGCAACACCACGAACTCTCTCGGTGTACCGAGTTCCTACGACTTCGAGAACCATTTGATCCAGAAGGGTGCGGTCACCGTTGTCTATGACGGCGACGGCAACCGGGTGGCTGAAACCGTGGGTGGAGCGACGACGAATTATCTGGTCGATACGCAGAACCCCACGGGCTACGCGCAGGTCGTGGACGAGTTGCAGAGTGGAACAGTCACGCGAACGTACTCCTACGGGCTTGAGCGAATCAATGAAAATCAGGTTCTCAACTCCGCTTGGACGGCCAGTTTCTACGGCTACGACGGCCACGGCAGCGTGCGTCAGTTGACGAACTCAAGCGGCGCAGTCACCGACACCTACGACTACGACGCCTTCGGCAACTTGATTAACTCAACCGGCACAACCCCCAACAACTACCTCTTCGCCGGCGAACAGTACGACCCCGCCCTCAGCCTCTACTACAACCGCGCACGCTACTACAACAACACGACGGGCAGATTCTGGAGCATGGACACCTACGAAGGGGAGACAGAATCGCCTTCGTCTCTTCACAAATATCTGTACGCAGGTGCAAATCCCGTCGACGGTATTGATCCGTCAGGGAATGACTTCGATTTGGGATCCGTTACAACGGCACTAGGCATCGCAGGTACTCTGTCAGCAATCAGCAATGTCTTGGTGGCAGGAGCTATTTCTGCGGCTTACGGGAGCTACCCGGACGCAGTCGCTTTTGGGGTTTTCGGTGCCGGAGAAATTACAGGCATCGGAGCCAATGGGTCACTCGCGGGCATTGGCGGCTATGAAATAGTCTTTGCACCACGGCTAAAGCAGGAGAGGAGTTTCTGGTGGGGCGGATTTGAGCCATCCATTGGGGCGCCCATCTCTCCAAGCGACTTTGGGCATCTGGCACATGGGAGACACAGGGAAGCGGGGATATTCATTGCATGGTATTGGAACCTTGACGATCTAGAACCGGGAAACTTCGGCCTTTATGCAATCACGGCGGGAACTGGCTTCTACGGTTTTGAGTTCACTCCAGAAGGGGCGACTGCGTCCCTCACCGGTCAGATCCTATACAACTCCGGAGTTTCAGAGGTTGGGCTCTTTAGCATCGGCGGCGGTGAGATCCCCGGCACCGGAGTGACCTCAGCATCCGAGGGCACTATGGCAACGGGCGTAGCCGCATCCGAAGCGGCATTCACGGCTATTGGCACCGCAAGTTCGGGCGGGGCTGTTAATCCTACTGCCGGGGCTGCAGCATCAGTGCTGAACGCTGGCGTCGGCGCACTGTGGGTACATTACACCTACGGGAGGCCGCGCTAATGAGCATCTCAATCGATACACTGCGACGTTTGGCCACTCTGGGACTTGTGGCCTCGCTCCTGGTCGCGGCCGCTAGTTGCGTGGGTTTGTTAGCGTCGTTTGTTAAACCCACGCTGGAGCTGCCCCATCTATACCGGATCTCAACTCTAACCCGCGAGATAGGCTTTGGTATGCTCGCTGCCTACATTGTCGCTGGATTCGCACTGCCGACGACAGTCGAAGCACGAGCGACTGCGAAAATATCGAATTGGAAATCGAAGGCTCTGAGCATCATCGTCCTGGGTTGTTTTGTAATCATAATCTTCAGCCCCCACACCTACGTCTACCCACAAGCAGGAGGCTGGGTTACGAAATCAAAAGCAGGCACGTTCAGCATTTCCGCAGATATCGCGAAGCACTATCTGTGGCGCGCAGTAAGGATGTGGTCTGCGATCCCCTTTTGCCTCTCACTAGCGATCATGGCTTTCACGTGGAGGCTTGCAAGACAGACACCGCAAGAATAGCCCGGCTTGGATCGTGATCCGGGTCGGTTCAACTGTCGATCTGGCTCTGATTCCTCATTGGCGGTGTGGTGATCCTGCCACGGTGCGGTGTCGCGTTCTGGTGGGTTCCGGGTCGGCTTCCTGGGTTCCTGTGCGGTATCGGTCAAAGTCAAAAGCGCGGCGGGTGGCCCGGCCTTTGGTTTGATTTCTGTCTGTACCATCCAAGCCGGGTGCGCCATCCTTCGCGCACTTTGCGAAGGGTGGGCGGCAGACTGCCTGCACCACGAGCTTTTCGCTACG
>CAWIOA010000007.1:0-1783976 GCA_963837665.1 uncultured Acidobacteriaceae bacterium
ACCGGGCGTGTAGTACCGCCAGGCATTGCCTTTCACCTCCAGAAGGTCGGTCAGCGTTGGATGCTCAAAACACGGATAGATTGTGACGTTGGAACTTTCGCTGCCGGCCGGATCGATCAGCCTAACCGTGGATCCCACGGGCGCGTCGCACCCGGCATTTGGCGGGCCACTCACGACTGGATTCTCCGAGGCAAACAGATTGCTCCCGGTTGATGGAGCCGACGTTCCAGAAAGAATGAACTGATGCGCCGGCATGCTGGGCCCCTGGTTGGTCTGGAACATGCGGTCGGCGAAGGTGTACTGCTCGGCCATCTGAAGATAGGGCTGTACCTCGGTCGGGTCCACAAAGCCAAACTGCAAGTCCGGCGCTGGGCAGTCCGTTGCACCCTTAACGCAACTGACGGTAATCAAGTCTGCCCCATCCATCTGACATTGTCCGGTTGCGCTCAGATGGCACATCCGGTTGAATGCGGTGTGACTGTGGTCCAGGTCGTAGTCCACGGCAAGATTGACTTTCTTCAGCTGGATAGTATTGCCATGCGAGTCTTTTCCGCTTTGGGCAATGTCCGCACCGCGGCTGATCAGCACCGGATCCTGGAACAAGTTATCGGGCGTGCGGTTTTCCTGGAAAATAATAACCACGTGCTGAATCGGCGTGACTGCGAGAGTGGCCGGACCGCTGATGGAGCCGATACTTGCACTAATTGCAGTTTGTCCGATCGCATGGCTTATCGCCCTCCCGGTGGAATTGATGGCTGCCACGGCAGGTGAGGAAGAGCTCCAAAGCGCGCTGCCGGTGACATCATTTGTCAACCCGCTGCTATAGGTAGCAGTCGCGGTGAACTGCTGACTGGCGCCGGGGATGACGGTTGCATTCTGCGGGGCGACAGTGATGGAAACCAGCGGATCTTGCACGGCCAATGACGTAGAAGCGGTAATCGAGCCGGAAGTCGCGGAAATAATCGTTGTCCCCACGGTTTCGCTGGTGGCTAGGCCTTGTGATCCAAACGAATTGCCAATCGTAGCTACGGTTGCGGACGAGGTAGACCAAGTCACGGAATTCGTAATGTTCGCTGTGGATCCATCGGTGTACAGCCCGGTCGCCACGAACTGCTGCGAACCTCCAACGGGGATGGATGGACCCCGCGGGCTGATATCAATGGCAGCGAGGATCATGGTTGTGACTGTCAGGTTGGCCGACCCAGTTACAGCACCCAAGGCTGCGCTGATGAGCGTATTGCCACTACCGGTGCTGGCAGCCAATCCATTACTGCCGGGCGAATCGCTGACGGTGGCCACGTTCGGAACCAAGGAGCTCCAATGAACTGAAGTGGTCAGATTTTGGGTCGAGGCATCGGTGAAGGTGCCAACCGCAGTGAACGCCTGATTTAAACCCAATGGAATGGCAACTACCGCAGGGCTTACGGTAATGGAAACGACCGAGGCCGGGGTGACAGTCAGGAGGGTAGTTCCGTTAATTGCACCGAGACTGGCGTTGATCGAAGCAGTGCCGGTGGCAACGGAAGTTCCAAGCGCCGCCGAACTCACGGTCGCCACTGCGGGGTTGCCGGAGGTCCACTGGACTGAGCTTGTCAGGTCTTGGGTGCTCCCATCTGTAAACGTTCCTATTGCGGTAAACGATTGCGTTGTTCCCAAAGCGATCAAAGGGCTAGACGGATTCACTGTGATTGAGGCCAGAGCCGCAACGCTCACCGTGAGGGTTGTAAAAACCGAGAGTGAACCCGAGGTTGCAGAAATGTCGGAACTACCATCAGCCACGCTGGTGGCCAGACCCTGGCTGCCGACAACGTTGCTGATGGTGGCGACAGAGGCATCAGATGACGTCCACTGGACCGAGCCAGTAATGTCTTGCGTGCTCCCGTCGGTGAAAGTTCCAGTCGCCGCAAACTGGTCCGTTGTTCCCAGCGGGATGGTTGGAATTGAGGGCGTGATGGCAATTGAAACCAGGGTAGCCGGAGTTACCGTCAAAGTGGACGACCCGGCGATGCTGCCAGCGGCAGTAGCGGTGATCGTGGTCTGGCCCGTAGAAGCACTCGTCGCCAACCCCGTCGCATTGGCCGTTGCGACGGAAGGCGCGGACGACCTCCAGTTCGCGGAAGTGGTCAGGTCAAGCGTGCTGCCGTCGGCGTAGGTCCCGACCGCTGCGAGTTGCTGGTTGGTACCGAGCGCGATGGAGGCATTGACGGGGCTGATTGCGATGGAGACCAGGGCAAGGGAATTTACCCTCAGCGTTACCGAGGCATTGAGGCTTCCGAGAGAGGCGGTGATGCTGGTCGATCCTCCGGACAGACCAGTAGCTAGTCCTGCACTGGTGATCGGGGCAAAGGCCGGTTGAGAAGAACTCCAACTCACGGAACTGGTCAGATCCTGGGTGCTCCCGTCAGCATAGGTTGCGGTCGCAAAGAACTGCTGGTTCTGTCCAATTGCTACCGAAGGACTCGCAGGAGAAACCGAGATCGACAGTAGTTGTGGAGGCGGTAGCGTAACGGTGAGAGTCGTCGAGCCACTCAGGGAGAGATAGCTTGCGCTTATTGTAGTTGTTCCGACGGCCAAGCCAGCAGCCAGTCCGGTTGCACTGAGGGTAGCCACATTAATATCGGACGAGTTCCAAGTGGCAAGGCTGGTGAGGTCCTGTGTGCTGTTATCGCTGTAAGTGGCGGTTGCCGTGAACTGCTGGCTATTACCCACAAGAATGGGGGGATTCAGGGGACTTACCGCAATACCTGTCAAAACCGCGGTAGTGACGGCGAGGGTCGCCAAGCTACTAACGGAACCCGATGACGCCGCGATGGTGGTCTGGCCGGACGCTAGACCGGTCGCGATGCCACTGCTGCCGATTGTCGCCACCGACGGTGTCGAGGAACTCCAACTCACCGATGCGGTCAGGTCCTGCGTACTGCCATCGCTAAATTGCCCCGTGGCGGTAAATGTTTGGGTGGTACCTGCCGCGATGCTGGGATTCGTCGGAGCTACGATGATGGCCGACAAAATAGCGGGTGTCACGGTCAGAAGCGTAGAAGCACTGACAGAACCAGCAGTTGCAGTAATTGTAGTTTGACCAGCGGCATTTGCATGGGCCACTCCGCCCGTTAGGGTTGCAACCGACGGAGAGGAAGAACTCCAGCTTACCGATGCGGTCAGGTCCTGCGATACTTCCATCGCTAAAGGTGCCGGTGGCGATGAATGGCTGCGTGGTTCCGGCCGCGATGAATGGGTTCGGCGGGTTTACGAGTAAGGCGACCAGGCTCGGCACCACACTCACGTTGGCTGGTCCTGGTCTCGGCTCCCAAAACCGCCGCGATGGTCGCATTTCCGAGCGTGAGAGCGTTTACCTGTCCAGTTCCGTTGACGGTTGCGATTGCGGGATCGAAGGAGCTCCAAGTTGCGGAGGTGGTCAGGTCGTGCGCACTGCCGTCGCTATAGGTTCCTACAGCCTCGAACTGCTGGGAGAGTCCAGCCGCCAGCGTCGAGGTTCCGGGACGATGGCAATCGATTGCAGCGTGGGTTTGCACATTCCCGCGCTGAAGGCGTGTAGATCGATTGGATTTGCTGGGCGCTCAGGGCCTGATTGAAGATCGCAACTTCATCCATCGAACCGGCAAACGGTGGCTTTTGCGCACCCAAGTATGCCCCAAACGCAAGTTGCGGGTACCAGGAAGAGTTCTGAGATGAGATCGCGCTGGCGGCCAGGTTGCCATTCAAATACACGTTGACCGCGACTTCCGAGTTAGACGTGGAGTAGGTGAGGGCTACATGGGACCACTGGTTGAAGCGGACTTGCCCGAGGGATTGTGCCGACAAATCTCCAAACTCCCAGCTCAGATTGCCGTTGGCATCAATGCAGTCCAGGGGTACGGTTTGTGCCGTCGAAACTGCCGGTTATCGTCCCGCTGCAGTTGGCAGGAACCAGAACATCAGCGTTCCGGCGGTTGGCGAATAGCCGCGGAGAATTGACCAGGACGGAGGCGCCATTGCCCGTAAAACTGTAACGCCTGACCGACTTCTCCGTTAGCTGTAGGTTGCGCTCTTTTGAAGCATGCCCGAATTTTTCCGGCGATATCGACCGTATTGCCGTCGCCGGTCCACCACCCAATAAACCCGGCTGGGGCTGTAACACAGGAGGCTTGGAGACATTCAGGGTCGTGCTGCCGGTTAGCGACTCCGAGTGGCCGTGATGGTCGCGCTGCCGACCGAGAGTGCGTTGGCGAGACCTGAGCTAGTCACGGAGGCAACGGTTGCGGAGGAAGAAGACCAAGTCACTGAATTGTTCGTGTTTTCGTCCACCGTCGCTGTAACTCAGTACGGCAGTGAACTGTTGATATGCACCCACCGGAACGTAAGAGGCATTCGGGATAGGACAGCGATCGAGGTCAGGGTCGGAGGTCGCAACAGTAACCGTCGTCGCCCCCCTGACTGATCCGTAGGAGGCAGTAATGATTGCCGCTCCTAGCGTGACCGCCTGTGCCAGCCCGGTCGAGTTCACGGTGGCAACTGACGGGGCCGAGGACGACCAATTGACAAACTGAGTGATATTGACGGTCAGCCCGCCGGCCACGTACCGGTGGCAACAAACTGCAGTTGAGCTCCCGGTGAGAGCTTTGGATTTGTCGGCGCAACAGAGATCGAAAGCAACCCTGAGAGGTTACCGGTGCCGATAGGCTCACTGTCTGCGGGCTCGTACTCGCACTATCGGTGATGGTCAGGGTCCCAGTCCGAGTACCGGGAGCAGTCGGCGTGAACGTAACGGAAATCGCGCAGGTCGCTCCTGGCCCCAATAGGTTGGGTGACAACGGGCAGGTCGAAGTTTGCGCGAAATCGCCCGAAGTAGAAACACCCTGAATCGTCAGTGGAACTATTTGGTTATTCTTCAGGGTCAGGCTCGTCTTGGTGCTGGTGGTGCCAACCACTCGGCTGGCGAAAGTGAGACTGGTATGGTGACAAGGTGACTGGAACTGTCCCATTCCCGCTCAACTGTGCTGTTTGGGGAGCGTTCGGGGCATTGTCGTTGACTGTCAGTGTCCCCGTACGCGAAACCAGAGCCATAGGCGTGAAGGTTACGGAGATGGTGCAGCTCGGCTTCGCCCCCAACATGTTCGGGGATAATGGACAGTTCGAGGTTTGGGCGAAATCACCGGAAGTCGAAATCCCAGCAATGTTCAGGGGGACAGTCTGAAAATTCTTCAGCGTGATTACTTTGGCCGCGCTGGTCGTGCCCAGGGATGGACTGCCAAATGATTGCGATGAGGCCATAAGCTAACAGCAGTCACTCCATTTCCGTTCAAGGTTGCTGTTTGGGGAGTGTTCGGGGCATTGTCGCTCACCGTCAATGTCCCCGTCACGCGCACCCAGAGCCGATGGCGTGAAGGTAACCGAGATTGTGCAGCTCAGCTTCGCCGCCAACATGTTCGGAGATAATGGGCAGTTTGAGGTTTGCCCAAAATCGCCTGAGGTCGAGATCGCGGCAATGGTCAGAGGTACCGTCTGACTGTTCTGCAAAGTGAGGACTTTGACCGCACTGGTTGTATTCATGGACTGGTTGCCAAAAGCCAGTAATGAAGCCGATAAGCCAGCGGGAGTCACTCCATTTCCATTCAGTTTTGCTGTTTGGGGAGAATTCGGGGCATTATCGCTGATCGTCAATGTCCCCGTCCGCGCACCCAGAGCCGTGGGCGTGAAGGTCACTGAGATTGTGCAGCTTGTCTTGGCAGCCAGCGTCCCTGGAGCAATCGGACACGTCGAATTTTGTCCGAAGTCTCCCGAGGCAGAAATAGTGCCGATCGCCAGGGGCACCGTCTGGGTGTTGTTTAGAACCACGGTCTCGGCCGTGCTGGTGGTCTGCACGACCCAGTTTCCAAAGGCTAGACTAGTTGGACTTAGAGTTTGAGCGGTAGCGGCGAAGTAAGGGCAGAATGCTATGGCAAGCGCAAGCAGCACTCGCGAACGGACTAATTTCAGAATCATGGAACTCCTCGATCCTGAACGCAAGTTTTCCCTGGCTTCGGTCAGAGCCACAGTTAACCGGCGTTCCATCCGCGAGGTGCCCTTGAGGAGACTTATTAGCCGTTGCAAGTGCGTACGATGCAGGGCCCTTGCTCCAAAGCCCGCACTGATCTAAATGCAAGCACACCTCGCCCGAGGGTCGGGGCTTCATTCCATAGAACGAAATCTCTCTTCAATTCCCTTCATCAAAAACTTCATGCCGTGCAAACCATGCGCTCGCACATCTCCGCTGACAGCCACAACGCACTTCGGTTCGTCGCAGCAGCGGTTGATGGCAGTAAAGTCGTCTTGTCCCTGGACGGCCTCCTGCGTAGCAGCGCGAGGCAGCAGACACACTCTTGATCCTGGCTCACGCGGCGGTGCTCCATTTCCCTTATGCCGAGACTGTGAGGCGAGTTCATTGCCGTTGCTCGCATTGAGAGGCCAAGCTGGTATGGAGTTGCCTAGCAACGACCTCTGGGATACGAATATCAGAGATCGAAACCGGCGTAATTCTATGCGCGGCAGCTTTGGTACGACTGTTCACAACTGCACACTTTCGCAAATAAAGTACAGGTAACAGTTCCAATAGCTGGGAGAATTTCTTCCTCGTGGCTTAACTGTTCGCCGACAGTTGTCCTTCTAGGCCGGATCGAGGGCAGCAGCAATCGCCATGTTGCTGGCGAGACCGCGGATCCGCTGCCGACCTTGGACAATGCTATCGCGGTGCGGGACACAGTGGCTCGTCTGATCGCAGATGTCTACGCGGGCAGGATCAATCCCATGATCGCTGCTGAGTTGGCGCCCCCCCTGCACAAGGCCCAAATTCGGCGTGCAGAGTGCAGCCCCGCAGCCACTGGCGTCCAGCACTCTTGCGAACTTGTCGGCAGCCGTTGGGGCCGACTAGGGTGGGAAAAAACGCACTACTCTCCTATAATCGGCGGAACCCCATCCATCAAACGATCCAAGAGGAGAAACTAGGTGCAAGGCGCATGGTTTTGCCGGAAGAATCTGACGCTTGGCGCGCTCGGAATAGGCGCGGTTGCGCTGGCGACTTTCCTTCTTCCGGGTTGGGCGGCGGAGTCCGGGCGATTTTCCGCCCAGGAATTTCTAGAGCCCATCAAGTTTCTCGCCAGCGATCAACTCAAGGGGCGCGGCGACGGCACGAAAGAGCTGGACAAGGCTGCGAACTACATCGCCGATCACTTTCGTAAGTTCGGCTTGAAGCCCGCTGGAGACAAGGGGACCTACCTACAGCATTTCACGTTGACCGTCGGCGCTAAGCTCGGACGCAAGAATCGGGCTGCATATAAGCAGGGCAATCTGGTCGAAAATCTCAAGGTTCAGAGGACGTTTATCCCGCTTAGTTTTTCAGCCAACTCAGCGATTGAAGCACCGCTCGCATTCGCTGGCTACGGAATCACCGCCCCCGAATACCACTACGACGACTACCAGGGACTCGAGGCCAAGGGTCACATCGTCATTGTCTTGCGGCATGAACCTCAGGAGAATGACGAGCAGAGCATTTTTGCTGGCAGGCAACTAACCTCTCATGCGGACATTGCTAACAAGGCCATCGACGCCAAGAATCACGGGGCGGTCGGCATGGTTCTGGTTAACGATGTCGGGAACCATGCCGGACAGCCCGACGAGCTTTTGCGGCTTGACGATGTGAGTGGTCCGGAAGAGATGAGCATCCCGGTTATCCAGGTGGAGGCAGGAACGGTGGACGCGTGGCTTAAACCTTCGGGCCACACGCTGGAAGAACTTCGCCAAGCTATCGACAAGGATCTCTCCAATCACTCGATAACGCTGGATCCATCGGCTCAGTTAGCATTGAAGGTCGACATTGTGCGAGTCCATCGGCAGGTGGCGAACGTGGTGGGAGAATTACCCGGGAACGATGCCGGTGTGGGCGACACAATACATCGTGGTGGGGGCGCACTATGATCATCTTGGCCTCGGCGGCCACGAATCGCTCGCCCCGAATGCGCGCGGCCAAGTGCACCACGGCGCCGACGATAATGCCTCCGGCACGAGCGGCGTCCTCCAGTTGGCCGATGTATTCGCCCACTCTCTCGAACGACCTCGGCACACCATCGTGTTCATCTGCTTCGCCGGAGAGGAACTTGGTCTTCTGGGGTCTGCCTACTACGCGCAACATCCTGCGTTTCCGCTCCAACAGACGATCGCCATGATCAATATGGATATGATTGGCCGCGTGAGTAACAACCGCCTGTATATCAGTGGTACGGGCACTTCTCCCGGCTTTCACGAGATCGTAGAGGAGGCCAATCGAGGGCTGAAGTTTGATGTCAGCTATTCCGCCGCGGGTTACGGCGCCAGCGACCAGACGTCGTTTACCGTTCATGAGGTCCCGGTGCTCTTTTTCTTTTCGGGACTGCATTCCGACTATCACAAGCCGTCTGACACCTGGGACAAGATTGATAGTGGGAATGGAGCGCGGGTGGTCGAGCTGGTTTTCGATGTGGTCAACCGTCTCGATGCTCTGAAAGATAAGCCACAGTATGTACGAGTAGCTGAACCGGCGGGTGCGATCAGCGGTGGAGGTGGTGGTGGATACGGTCCATACTTTGGTTCCATTCCTGACTTTGGGCAGGTAGAGCATGGCGGGGTGAAGTTCTCCGATGTACGTGACGGAAGCCCGGCAGGGAAGGCCGGTTTCAAAGCCGGCGACGTACTCGTGGAGTTTGACGGCAAGGCCATCGACAACCTGTACGACTTCACCTACGCACTGCGCTCGCACAAACCTGGAGATAAGGTCAGCGTCACGGTGCTGCGCGGCACGGAAAAGATCACGCGAGAGGTTACGCTGGAGGTACGTAAATGAGTCGTCCCATCGCGAGATTGCTCGCAAGAGTCCTGGCCATTGTGCTCTTCGCGGGCCATTTATTGGCTGCTCCGGCGCAGGCGCAGGAAAAGACGGCAACGTCGGGTCTGGCTGTTGCCGGACCTGTGGTCCATGGCACGCCGGATGATCCTCTCCGCGACCCGCGCGAGAAGCACCTCAAGAACGTAAAGCAGCTGACTTTCGGCGGGCAGAACGCCGAGGCCTACTTCAGCTATGACGGACGTCGTATCATCTTCATGTCCACGCGGGAGCCTTACAAGTGCGATCAGATCTTCATCATGGATGCGGACGGCTCCAATGTGCATCTCGAATCTACAGGTCTCGGTCGAACTACGTGCGGCTACTTCTACGCGGATGGCAAACACGTTCTGTATTCCTCCACACATCTTGCCGGAGACTCGTGCCCACCACGGCCCGACTATTCCCAAGGCTATGTGTGGGCTGTCTACTCGTCGTATCAGATCTACTACGCCACCGATGACGGCAAGATCCAGAAAGCTCTCACCAAGGGTCCCGGATATAACGCGGAAGCCACCCTCTCTTCAGACGGCAAGATGATTGTGTTCACGTCCTCACGTGACGGGGATCTCGACATCTACACCATGAAAGCTGACGGTACAGAAATTCGGCGCCTCACGAATGTGGTTGGATACGATGGAGGCCCAGTCTTTTCTCCAGATGGCAAGTGGATCGCGTATCGCGCAAATCACCCCAGCGGCGACCAGGAGATCGCCCGCTACAAATCACTGCTGGCGCGCGACCTGGTGGAGCCGAACGAGATGGATCTCTACGTCATGCGTGCCGACGGCTCGAACCAGCAGCAAATCACAAAGCTGGGTGGAGCAAGCTTTGCGCCGTCTTTCTTCCCGGATAGCCGCCGTATCATCTTCGCTTCAAACTACGAGAATCCTGGCTCGAGCCGGTTTGAACTCTACGCCATTAACCGCGACAGCAGCGCGCTAGAGCAGATTACCCATGTCGGAGGTTTCAACGCTTTTCCGCAGTTTTCGCCCGACGGGAAGAAACTGGTTTTCATTTCGAATCGCGGCGCCAAAGCTCCACACGAACTGAACGTGTTTGTTGCCGACTGGGTGCCGTAGATGTGAGTGGCAACATCTAACGATCCCGAATGCTGGCGAGACCGGGACTTGTCGAGCGCAATGGGTTCGAATTCCGCGTAGAAAGCATTCAGCTTGCGTTCTGTTCCCGCCCGCGATCGCGTGGCAACGACCAATCGCCTGTCCTGCTCCACACATCTCGCACCCTCGCGCGGTGGCCTGTGAATCAGTTTTTGTGCAAACCGCTCAAGTGCGCGTGGGCAGCGCGGGTTAAGTCCCATTTCAAACGGTTATGCACAAGTCTTGTTGAAAATGGGGTCTAGGAATAATTCGGGGGGGATCCTGAGAACTTGTCGCGCTGAGAAGAACAGGAACACCAGAAAAAGGTAAAGGCTGTGACATTGGTTATGCTCTAGCCGCCAACTCCTGCGAGGGAGCCAACAGCGTGGAGACATGCACCGTCACAGCCCTTGATGCGATCACCGCTTTCGCGGTCCCAAACCCCAACTTCCCCTCGCAGAGCCGTCGGTTTTTTCAGGTCTGGCCGCCCGTCGGGTCACCCCGCCGTGCTGATCACTCAGCTTACTTCGGACTGGCAAAATTTTATTTAAGCCAACCCTTTCAGCCGTCGACGGGACCAACCTTAGAGATTTGGTGGAAGATTGTCAATGCCCTTTTTTGGTGCAATTGAACACCCGCGGCGTATCACAAGCCAGGAACGCAACCCCTTGAATTGTTGTTGCTTAATGAACGGGAGATTAATTGTTGTCCATTTTTCAACAGGAACATCCACAGGTACCCGAAGTGGGCAAGAACAGGCGGGCCGCCGGAATCAGATGAGCATCTTGACTTCGGAAGGTGCGTCAGGCATGGTTAGTACCAGTTCACCACACAATGTCAGATCTCGTAGCCTACGTCGATGGCGGCTCTTTCGGGAATCCCGGCCCATCGGGTATTGGTGTGGTCATTGACGGCTCTAACGACGGCACTATCAGGATTGCAAAATGGATCGGGCGCCAGGACAATAATGTAGCCGAGTATGTGGCTCTGCTGGAGGCGCTGCAATGTGCTCTGGGGCTTAACGCCAAGACTCTGCACGTGTTTTCAGATTCCGAAGTAGTGGTCAGGCAGATGAGTGGCGAGTACCGCTGCAGCAGCCCGCGCCTCTACTCTCTGCATTGGATCTGCCGGAAGTTGGCCCGGTCGCTCGATTTCTCGATCTCCCACGTCCCGCGAGAAAGCAACACTGAGGCAAATGGTCTTGCCAGTTCAGCTGCCCGCAACGCGGAGCGATGACGCAGCTCTCTCTACTTCACCACCTCTCAAGAGCGTTTCGGTGAGCCCGGTCCGCGAAGGCGGAGTGGGCGAAGCTGCAGTCTCCCGAAACCCGCGCCTCCTTGATTCAGGCCTTTTAGCAACAAGTGAGTAATGCGTCGATGAACGCCGATGTGGGCGTGCCGGAGAGTCCGAGGAATCGAACCTCGACAACCCTTCATGGAAGCCTGCCTTACGGAATGCTCGGGAAATCACCGGGCGCGGCGGTTGACTCCCTGACAATCAATTCCGGCTTGACCTTGCGGTGGACGGGACTGACCGTCGTGTTCTTGCGGTGAGCACGAATGGCCTCCATCAGAATTTCCGCTCCCATCGAGGCCAGGCTGTCCATATGTTCCCGGACGCTGGTCAGCGCGGGATTGTAAAAGGCAGCGGCGGGGATATCGTCGAATCCTATTACCGAACAGTCCAGGGGCACCCTCAGGCCTGCGCTGATGAGCGCTCGGATAGCGCCGAAGGCAGTCAGATCATCGAACGCCACCAGAGCCGTAAAAGGAATTTTCAAGGCGAGCAGCTCTTTGGTACGTTCGTAGCCCGCTTCATAGCTGGAGAAGGGATCACTCAACGTCACAACCAGCCTGGGATCCAGTTCCAAACCCGTTGCGGTAGCGAAGGAGCATATTCCAGCCCATTGGTAGTGGCTGTCGACTATCATCCTGGGCCCTCGGACAAAGGCGATCTTACGGTGGCCTAGCCGATAGAGGTGCTCGAGGGCCTGCTGGGTGCCGGCTTCGTTGTCCGTGGCAACCCAACTCAAGGCATCGGCCTCAGGCTGCCGGCCCAGAATTACGGAAGGGATTTTTCGGCTTTCCAAAACGCCAAGAAGCTCGGTCTCAAAAGAGAGTGAATTGGCGAGAATGATCAAGCCTTCGACGCGTCGCGCGAGCAGAACATTGAGGTATTTCTTGAAGCGTAAGCGGTTGTTTTGGATGTCCACCAAAAATGGAAGATAACTCCATCGCGAAAAGCTGGTTTCGATTCCGCGCAGAATCTGAGCGCAGTATGGATCTGCGATGTCCGGTACCATTACGCCGATGGTATGGCTCTGATGATTCCGCAGAGCTTGCGCGAAAGGATTGGGTTCGTAGCCCAGTCCTTCCGCAACGTGGATGATGCGCTTCTTGGTTGATTCCGGAATAGACTTTGCCAAGGGAGCATGATTCAACACCATGGACACGGTGGTTACCGAAAGCCCGCATTCCTTCGCTACATCTCGAATGGTGACCATAGCACTTGTTTTCGCCACCGCATTATCCCTCATCGGATCGCCGGCAAGCATCAACTGCCGTGGCGATGAGCGGACATCAGCGACCTCAACCTTTGCGGCAAGGCTCCTAATCTAGAACGTGTACTTCAATGCGAACTCGATCTGGCGATTGTCAGTCGCCGTGTTCGTGATGGCGGCACCTCCCGGCACGTCCACGTAAACCAGAGAGCCGCCTCCCGGCAAGCCAAAATTCGGATGGTTGAGGAGATTGAAGAACTCCGACCGGAACTCGATTTGCTGCGACTCGCCGATCTTGAAATGCTTTTGCAGAACAAAGTCGAAGTCAACCAGGTTGGGGCCACGCAGATTTCCGATCTTGCCATTCCCGAAGCTGTGCGCGGATTGCTGTCCCGGGGCCAGCGGGGGCGCGACGAAAGCCGCCTGGTTGACCCAGCAATCCAGAGTCTGATGTCCAGGGTTGGAGCAGCCATAGTCGTTGGCCTGCGACGCTGTATTGAACGAGAAATCGTAGGGATTGGCAATCTGGTCCGGGCGATAGTTGAAGCTGCCCGTGTTACTCAGATCGTTTGACATGACTGCGGTAACTGCCTCGCCGGTTTGCGCGGAAGTGATTCCCGCAACCTGCCATCCCCCCAGGAATGCATCGACGATTCTATTAGACCCGCCCAGGAACTGGCGCCCATGGCCCACCGGGAGTTCGTAGAGGTAGCTTACCGAGACCCGCTGCCGCAAATCTGGAGCGACCGGTCCGTGCTCTAGATTGGGGAAATACGAGTTCTGCACGAAACCGCCTACATTGCCATCCGCATTCCCCAGGTTCTTGGCAAACGTATACGCCGCCAGCACATTGAAACCCTTCGAGAAGCGTTTGTTCAGGGACGCCTGGAACGCGTTGTAGAAGGACTGGAACTGCGGGTAGTCGAGCGGCAAGACCTGGGTCATGTTGGGTTGCTGTGCGAAGTACCGCCGCCCGAAGTTGGGAATGCAATTGGTGGGGTCGGGGCCACAAAAGTTTGTATCGAGGATTTGCGGCGCCTGGTTGAGATCACTGGCCTCGTGATTCCACAGATCGTAGGAGCGCGTGCCGACATAGCCAATCTGGGTCACCCAGTTTTCAGCGAACTGATGCTGCACGCTCAGGTTCCACTCCAGAATACGGGGAACCAGACGCTTCGGTCCCGTCGTCTTGACCGGGCCGCTGATATCCGTAGCGCTGCCCTGAGGCAAAGAACTCGGGAACCCGCTGGAGACAAGTTGTGCCGTCGTGGGAATGGCGCCGGCGTTGAAGTTCGCGGCGTAAAAGCTAAGTTGCGGCGGGTTGAGACCGAGGTCGTCAAAAATATTTGCCTCGGCCGAATAGAACATTCCATAGGCGCCTCGGATGACCGTGTTTTTCTCCACCGACCATGCGAACCCAAGGCGAGGTCCGAAATCCTTCTTGTCAAACTGCACCCCGGCATGCGGGGTCGGGCTCTGCCCATAGGAGGTCACGACGATGGCGCGATTAAGATCAAAGTTCCCGACTTGCCCGTTTGCGGGGGAAGTTAGTTCGTAGCGCAGTCCGAAGTTGATGGTCAGGTTGTGGCTAAAGTGAAAGTCATCCTGGAAGAATTCGGCAAGATCCCAGTAACGGGTGGGATAGAGGCCAGCCAGGAAGTCCTGCTCGTTGGAGATTGGAACTCCCAGCAAGACGTCGGCCAAGGCGTTGCCCCCGTTGGCGGTGGTCAGGTCGTTGGTATATCCTCCGCCGAAATCGAAATATCCGCGCGGATTGGAAAGTTGGAAAAAGTTTCGCTGCTGGCGCCGAAAGTCGATGCCAAGTTTAAGCGAATGCCTGCCTTTGATCCAGGTCAGCGTATCCGCGATCTGGAAAATGTTCTCGTATACATGCTCGGGGAGCCACTGCGAATCACCCAAAGAAGTGAACCCGGCTATATCAATGTTGGTGAGGCCGCTGGAATTGGGGTATCCGGGCCGGTTGGTGTTGGGGATTTGGAGTTGTGTGCTGCTCACGTCCTTGCCGAAATTAAAGGGCAAAGCATTCACGGCATAGCGGAAATAGCCGCCGTGCAGATCGTTCAGCAGCCGCTCGGAGAAAGTATGTGTATACCCGATACCCAGGTGCTGAGCGCGAGAATTGCTGATGCTGGGGCAACAATCGGATCCTCCCCACTGAGGCCCTAGTGGCCCCGGTCGCTGGCTGCGCACGTCGCTCAAACTGTAGGAGCTAAAGATCTGATCCTGCTCGCGGAAACGGTGATCCAGGCGGACGTCGAAAGAATCCTGATCGTTCAGCTGTTTTTGATTGGCGAGATAGTTGTTGGTGAGTACGGTGGGATCGGGATTGGTGGGCTGAGGATAAAAGTTCGCAATGTTCTGCCCCACCTGATTCATCATGCCCGGCGGAATCACGTTGTCCTGTCCCAGATAACTAATCTTGTTCCGGAGCGAAACAACATTGCCGTCTGGTGTAACGCCGTCCGCTTCCTTGCAGGCGTAGTCGAAGGTGCTGTAGGGATCGAAGATTGTTCCCGTGTCGAAGGTGTCGGGTACGTTTGGGGTGGGACAGGGCGAGAAGAAGTTTGTGTGCGTGAGGCGGTCACTGAAATCGCCGCCTCGTTCCGCGACACTCGGAACGGTAGACAAGAATGGCTGGCTCGCCCGCAGACGCGAGCCCTGATAATCGCCGAATAGGAAAGTGCGGTCCTTCTTGATGGGCCCGCCCAGGAAAGCTCCAAACTGGTTTCGCTTAAACGGCTGCTGGCCCTGGTTGAAATAGTTGACCGCGTCCAGTTTGTCGTTGCGAATAAATTCGTAAACTCCGCCATGAACCTGATTTCCGCCCGACTTCAGCACCACGTTCACAGCGGCGCCGCCACGTCCAAACTCCGCGCTCATGGAGCTCTCTTCCGTCTTGAACTCCTGGATGGCGTCCGGCGGCGGCAACACGACCACGCCACCAAGGCCGAACTCATTATTGTCGACCCCATTCAACAGGAAGTTGTTGTTCGAGACCCGCAGGCCGTTTACGGAGATCGCCTCATTGGCCCGTTCGTTCTCAAAGACGCCACCGCTGGCATTCGATCCGGTCTGACCGCCATTGGCTCCGGGGCCGAGGTAAGCCAGTTGCATGAAATTCCTGCCATTCAGAGGCAGGTCGGCAATTCGCCGCTCGGTCTCGACCGTGCCCAGCGAGGAAGATTCCGTTTGCAACAGCGGTGCGGCGCCCGTAACTTCGATTTTCTCCGAGGTTGATCCGAGTTTGAGCACCAGATCGACGCGCACGCTCTGGTTGACAGCGACCTCCACGCTGGCCTGGAACGTCGTTTCAAACCCCTGCTTGGTGGCCGAGACCGAGTAGGTGCCGATCTTTAAAAGGTTGGCATTGTAGTTGCCTTCGCCATCCGTCGTGAGATGGACTGGCTGGCTGGTTGCCCGGTTGGTGATGGTGATCTGCGCATCCGAAATCCGCGCTCCCGAGGGATCGGTGACGGTGCCGATAATGGCGCCTCGGTCGACCTGGGCCATAGCAGGTAAGGTGGCAATCAGAAGAACACCAAGAAACGCCAACAACAGAACCGCGGCATTGACATTGCGAAGCATAGAAACCCCCACGTGCCGCCTCAGACTCCTCTGCACGTCCGATGGCTGTGCATAAATTGTTTCATTAAACCGTTTCAATCCTGAAACAAGCGCTCCCTCGCTGTCAAGAGAAAATGCCGGGAAAACGATAATATTGCCCAGAATAATGCTGACTTTTCTGTGATTTTCTCTTGACAGCGATGGTCCAGGTAGAGCAATCTGAATCGTTTTAATAAATCATTTCACTAAATTGGACAAGGGAGCTGCTGATGCGCACCGCTTTAGCTTGTTGTTTTCTCATGGTTTTGGCCATCGTCAGTGCTTGGGGACAAACGACGCGCCTGGAGAATCTACAGAGCAAGACGATCCTGGTGTTCACTCCTCATCCCGACGATGACGTGTTCGGCGCCGGCGGCACGATCGCTCTGCTGAACCGCAATCACAACAAGGTGTACATCGTGGTGTACACGAATGATGACAAGGGTTCCTACGACCCGGAGATGAGCTCGCAACGTTTGGCGCGAATTCGCCGGGCCGAACAGGAAATCTCTGAAGGACAGCTGGGCACACCGAAGGAGAACATTCAGTGGATGGGATACGACGACGGCATGCTGGAGTATGCGCCCCAGCCGAAGCTGACCGAAGAGGCAACCGCGATTATTCGCCGCATACGGCCCGATGTGCTCCTGAGCGTTGACCCCGGCGAGTGGTATGAGCGCTGGCACAAAACCGACCATAGGATGGCGGCTTTCAATACCATTGACGCGGTGCGCGCGGCTGAATTCTGGCTTTATTTCCCCAATCAGAAATTGCAGATGGGACTGGAACCGTACCAGGTCCCGGAGATGTATTTCTTCTATCCTTCGCCGCAGGAAGCGAATTACTTTGTCAACATCGACAGTGTCGCCGAGTTGAAGTTCGATGCTGCGAGCAAGCAAGTGAGCCAGTTCGAACCTGCCGTCCACAAATACAGGCCCGATTGGGACCCTAAGGACCTCGAAAAGACGAAGGAAGAAATGCGGCACGAACAACCGCGCAAGGACGGACACTACGTGGAGGCGTTCCGTTACGCCACCGGATTCAACCAGTATTAGGGGTAATTGAGGAGATAAATAATAATGTCAGCACTGGCATTGCTCGGGGGAAAGAAAGCGAAAGGCAAGGCGTTTCCGGTGTGGCCGTATTACGACCAGAATGAGGAGCGAGCTCTGAAGGAAGTCCTGGAGAGCCGAATCTGGTGGCGGACGCCCGGAACCAGGACGCTGGAGTTCGAACGCGCCTTCGCCGAGTTTCACGGCGCTCGCCACGGGATCGCCGTGACCAACGGGACCGCCGCGCTCGAAGTCACCATGGCAGGGCTCGGCATCACCGCCGGTGACGAAGTGATTCTGCCGGACTTTACGTTCGTCGCCACTGCCAGCGCGGTTTTGTTTGCCAATGCGCTTCCGGTGCTGGTGGACGTCGACCCGGAGACCTACTGCATCAATCCCGACCTGGTGGAAGCCGCAATCACTCCGAGGACGAAGGCAATCATCGCGGTGCACATGGGTGGGCATCCGGCAGATCTCGATCGCCTGAAGCAAATTGCGAAGCGCAAGCGACTGGCGTTGGTGGAGGACTCGTCGCATGCGCATGGCAGTGAATGGCGCGGGCAGCGAGTGGGGACGTTCGGTGTCGCGGGCACTTTCAGTTTTCAATCGAGCAAGCTGATCACCGCTGGCGAAGGCGGGATCATCATTTCCAATAATGACAAATTCGAGGTGCAGGCCCGCTCCGTGCACGACTGTGGCCGCATGCCCGGTAAGTGGTTCTACAGCCATTACATTTATGGATCGAACTACCGGCTCAGCGAATGGCAGGGTGCCATTCTGAACGTGCAGTTAAGCCGTCTCGAGGAGCAGACCAGGCGGCGCCATCAGAACTCCCGCCTGCTGGACCGCTTATTGCGCGAAATCCCCGGTATTACGCCGCAAAAGCTGGACGAACGGTGCACACGCAACGGGCAGTATGCCTACATTTTTCACGTGAATAAGAAAATGTTCGCGGGCCTCTCCACGGAGCGTTTCATCGAAGCGATGAACGCGGAAGGCATTCCCAACCAGGCCAGTTACCCGCCGCTTCACCAGTTGCACATGTTCCGGAACGGCCAGTACCGGAAGCGGCTCAGCGGGAGGCAGGCCAAAGAGAAGCATGCGTTTCTGAAACAAAAATTTCCGGTAACGCAGAAGGCGGCCTGGGAAACGGTTTGGATTCCGCAGCCCGCGTTGCTGGGAGATGAAGAAGACATGCACGAGATCGCGGCGGGATTGGGCAAGATTCAGAAGAACGCGAAGGAACTTGCCTGAGGCACGATGGGTGGAGGTTCCCAGTTAGAAGATCGGCAGTGCCGGGACTGATTAACCAGCAAATCTGCCAGTGTTGTGAAAAACGGGAGGAAACAATGAAAAGATGCTTGGCGCAGTCATGGAGTCATCGGGTGATTGTTTTTGCTTCGCTTATTTTCCTGCTGCTAATTCCGCTAAGCTTGCTGGCTCAAATCTCGCGCCCGGTTCCTGACCACGTTCCTCCGAAACGGTCGTCGCAAATTCGCAACGGTTTCGGCATTAACTCTGACATGCCGCGCGATCCCTATCTACCCTGGAACCGCTGGTGGTGGACGCGCATGTTCGATGCCGGCTTCAAGTGGGCTCGCATCGGGCAATATGAAAACAGCTCGGACCGCACCAGCTGGGACTGGATCGAGCAGAAGCGTGGCGTATTCTCAAGTTCGCCGGAACTCGATGACTTTGTGGATTCGCTGGTGGACAACGGGATCGATATCCAGGTGCAATTGATTTATGGCAACGTGATGTACACGTCGCCAAGCGGCAAGCGTCCGGATGTGAGCGTCCCCGAGCCTGGGTCATTTCATAATGACGATCGGAGCCTGTATTCGGTGTTCTGGCCACCGACTACGCCCGAGCAGATCGCTGCCTTCAATCGATACGCGGCGTGGATGGTGAATCATTTTCACGATCGCATCCACTACTGGGCTTTGTGGAATGAACAGGACATCGGTTATTGGAATCCGTGGGGCAATCCCGAGCAGTTTGGAAAGCTCCTGGCTCCGTTCATCGAGACCGTACACCGAACCGATCCGCAAGCGAAAGTGATCTACGGCGGTCAGGCGGACCCCATCCGGGACTTCACCCAGCGTGCATTCGACACCTGCAAGTGCGCCTCGGGAATCGATGTGTATGCCTATCACACCTACCCAGGCTATGGTCAGAATCTGAATCCGGAAACCATGGATTACGGCGCTTACCAGGCCGAATCTCCGCGGGCGTTGCGGGATTTCGTCAAGCAGTATCCCGGAGTCAAACCAGACATCCCATTCTTCGATGACGAATTCAATTCGATTCCTTCGTGGGTGGGTTCGGATGAATCGGTGCAGGCAAAGTATGTTCCTCGGGGTTTCGTCTATAACCTGGCATCAGGAGTGAAGACGTTTGTCTGGCTGCTGGCCGCCGGGACAGATGGTAACGAGTACGACGACTTTGGCATCATTCACGGAATCACCAATCACGATTATGACTTCACGCCTCGGCCGGTCTTTTACGCATTGCAGAACACGAACGCCCTATTCTCGGATACCAAGTTTGATCCTTCGATTGAAATCGGCGGTCCGGACCTGCCTGCCTTGCGGCGCCAGGCCGGCTTCCCCTTCCTGGGGTACGGGTTCCGATCAGACAGTGGAAAGGCGATCGTCGCGTACTGGCTGGCGGCTCACAGTATTCCAGGAAACGCATTTCCGCCGCTTTATGCCACGTTGTCACTGAAGAACACAGGGATTACGCGTCCGGTTCTCGTCGATGTTGTCTCCGGTGAGATCAAACCGGTTTCGTGGAAACCCGGCACCACCGACACGCTCGAAGCGCTGCCGGTCAAGGACAGCATCATGGCAGTTACCGACGAGAGCTACTTCGATTGGCCGGTTCTTCCGGAAGCCCCAAGTTCGCTCAATCTTTCCATTACGGGCAATACGGCGAAATTGGACTGGCAGGTTCATGGTGGCGGTCCCACCGGCATCGTGGTGGAACGCCGGATCGATGAGGCTGGCAGCGCGAAAGAAACCTGGAGTCGAATTGCAAAACTACCGCCCACGGCAACCGAGTATAGCGACTCCAGTCTGAAAAAGGGTGAGCGGTTCACATACCGGGTGCGCGCAATCAATGGCGATGGCGAATCTGCTTACTCCAATATCGTCCGCGGAGCAATTGCAACCAAGCCTTGACCGGGAATGACCGCTAGTTGTCGGAGAACTTGTAATGGTCGGTTTGACAACGCTGCACCGCGCGATCAAGCCTTGCCTTGGCATGCCGATTTTGCCTTAGGCTGATCAAAGGCCGGGGTTTCCGCAGAAAAGACTTCCACGCGATTTCTTCCATTCTTCTTGGCTTCGTACAACGCGATGTCGGCCTGATAAAGGATCTCCGTCACCGAGCACTCCGGACTGAACAAAGTGATCGTAACCCCCATGCTCATGGTGGCGGACGCTGTCCCGGCGGGCGTGGGGAAGGGATCTTTGCCAACCAGGTCACGAATCTCATCAGCGCGCCTCCGACCTGTCGCCAAGTCACAGCCCGGCAGGATGAGAAGAAATTCCTCGCCGCCGTAACGTCCCACGACATCATAGGGTCTTAAGTCCGATCCGAGCCTCCGTCCCACTTCTTTCAGAACTGCGTCGCCCGCAGCGTGACCCAAAGAATCATTGATGCGTTTGAAGTGATCGATGTCAGCCAGGATGACTGTTGCGGGTTTGCCTTCCCGCTCACTGCGCGAGAATTCTCTTTGCAGAACAGAGAGTATTTCCGCGCGGTTTAGCAGGTTCGTTAGAAAATCGTGGGTCGCGGCGAACCGAAGGCACTGTTGGAGTTCCAGGATTCGCTTGCCGGCCAGGATTCGGGCCCGCAGCTCCGAAGGATCTACCGGCTTAGCCAAGTAGTCGTCCGCCCCAGCCTCCATAGCCAGCAGCAGGTCTTGCTTCCGGTTCTTTGCCGTGAGCATTACGGTGTAGGTGTAGGCTCCATTTTTCCCAAGTGTTCTGATGTGGCGGCATACATCGATGCCATCGAGGCCAGGAAGCAGCCAGTCAAGCAGAACCAGATTGGGTGCGTCAGGAGCTTCCAGCAGTTCGACCGCTTTCGTGCCGCTTTCGACAGCGACATAGTCGAGTCCCCACTCCGTCAAGTGTCTGCCGATCTCGTATCTGTCGATGACTGAGTCTTCCACCAACAGGATCTTCATGGCCTCGCGCCCTTCTTGATGTTCGCAGTCGGTCGGGGCCTTTGCAAGGTCACGAGCTGTGAACGAAAGGCCATGTACCCCCGCTCAGATCAGCCTTCCAGAGCCTTCCGGTCGCTTTCAATGAAGCAGGTTCTCCGCGGAGGTCCCTCCTGCGAGTCCGAGACACCAATTGAAGTTGTTCAAGAATCTGCGCTGCTCGCGTCCGAATTTGATGCTGTGCTTCCCCTTGTCCCACGGATTCCGGGATGCAGCAGAGATGTCGCCTTCAGCACCCGCTGGTAGTACAGCTCGATCTGCGAGTTCTGTTGTGGCACCTCCAGTTTACGCAGAGCGGGAGTGAGAAGAGAGGCGTGGATTTCGCGAGCTGAGGTTGCACCCAGAACTCGAACAAAGTTAGCCGGGGTGATCCCACCACCAGGCATGACAATAATTTGGTCCTTGGCTTCGCGCACCAACTTGGCAAGAGTGGAGAGACCTTCGGTCGCTTTCGCGCGGCACCCGGAAGTGAGGAGGCGGTGTGCTCCCGTTTGAATGACCGCCTCCAGGGAGTCCCGCCAGGAGTGAGATTGGTCAAATGCCCGGTGGAACGTTACCTGAAGAGGATGCGCGAGTTCCACGAGTTCACGGGTGCGGGCGACATCAATCTGAAATTCTCGGTTAAGCAGACCCAGCACGACACCGTCCATGCCTAACTGTTTAGCGGTCTGGATGTCCTTCCGCATGAGCCGAAATTCGTGGGCCAAATAGAAGAAGTCCCCGGGTCTGGGGCGAATCAGAACGTGGATGGGAATATGCAAATGTTCGCGGGCTGCGTCCATTAGACGGACGTCCGGGGTAATCCCGCCGGAAGCCAGATTGCTGCAGAGTTCAACCCGATCGGCTCTGGCACGCTGAGCAGCGATAGCGTAGTCGAGTGAAACCACGCAAATCTCAAGCAAGACATTCTTGGGCACCTTCCGATTCATTCGGCGTTCACAAACTCCAATCCTCGAAAGCGGTTAAGGTTGAGAATCACGTCAAAACACCTGAGATCCGAGCCTTGAACCACTTGGTGAGTCCACCAGGTCCATTCGCTGAAACGTGGCCGGACTCTGTGACTCAACCGGGAACAAGGTGTTCTCTTTCGAGGAAAAGACGATCCGGGCCGGATCCTCATCAAACGGATCTTTGGGCGGGAAAACTTTTTGCGCTTCGAAGCTCAGCCCGATTTCCTGGCCCAGCGCAAAATTCTGCCGTGCGAAGAAGGCCGCTGGCACAACGACATCGCCGGAAAAACCCGCCGCCGTTTTCTTCCAGGTGGCATGAATCTCCTGGTTATAGTCGTGAGGACGGGATCGCAGGGGAAAGAAATCCTCATTGCAATAGACACTGGGTTTCACATCGGCAAAGTTCCCGGGGCTCAGATAGAGGTCGAATACGCTGATCAGCCTTCCGGGCTCGGTGGCGATGGGCAACACTGTGTCAAGAATCAGGCGCAATGCGTCTCCGTTCTGCACTCCTCTTGCCGAGAAAGGCTGGTAAATCTCAGGATCGGTGACATCAACCCCGAGGTACAAGTTTTCTTCGTCCCAGGCTAACGCGACCCGAGCGGAAAACCGGGATGGCCCTTTCCAAAGATCTTGCCCGTCCACGATCTGGGAATTCCTGTTCAGCGGATATAAAACTCCGGACTCCCACTTCGAAAAATCGCCATCGAGAACAAGGTTGCCGGAGACCCTGGATGCTCTCAATAGATCTTCTTCACGATCCCACTGGATTTTGCCGTCGGGCAGGTGTTTGAATGCGGCGTCAGCCCGAACGCGGGCCAGTTGATCGCGGACAATGTCCGGAAGAGGCGAGATTTCGGATACCAGTTTTTCGAACCGTTGCTGACCCCGCAGAACCGCGATTGAAGAACTCAGACGGGAAAGTTGCGACTCGACGGCAGGAACGTCAATTGGAGTCCAACTCTCCTCAAAAACGGATCGAAAGATCAAACCGTCTCCGTGATCGGCCGTGAAGATCCTGAGCAACGGAGCAAGTAGTGCCGGCGCGTCTTTGCCATACTGGCTGACGAGTGCATGCATCCGCGATTTCTCTGGATCGTACGCTCGCGGATTCCAGAGATAGTCGGACACGGTCTGCAGAGAAATCAGCGTGGCATGTGCCTGATTCATGGGATTGGAGAACAGACCTTGCGTCGCGGCAAAAAGTCCGGCATCCCGTCCGCGCAGGGGGTCCAGGTTTAGCCACCACGGGTCGCCGTCGTTCGCGGGATAGTTGTCCCACACGAGCGGTTTACGCCGGAGGTAGCCACTCCATTCCCGAGCTTGAGCCACCGTGATAGACCGCGGAATTACTTCTGCCCCTGTCCAATCCAGCGGTATTTCGGGATTAACGCCCACACCCAGTTCCCGAATGTAATCACGATTGCCCCACTCGTTGGTGTAAGTAGTCGGGCAAACGGTCAAATGATTCTTTGGCGAGAGCGATTTGAGATGATCGTACAAACGGTTAATCAGCTGGACATGCGCCTCGGCAAGTGTTCGGAAGCGCGCCTTGTCCTCCGCATGCACCAGATCCTGCGGAACATCGTCCAGGAAAAGGGCAAAATTCGAGATCCCCAGCTGGGCGATACTTTCCAACTTGTGGGCGAGAGTCTGGAAATCCGCTTCGCTCGAATAAGCCATGGAAAGGCCGGGGCTGATGGCGAAGCTGAGGTCAATGAAATTCTCTCTCGCGGTATCCGCAAGCTCGCCCATGCGCTTCAGTTGCTCCGGCGGATAAAGCTCGCGCCAGAGCTTGCGGTGGTAGGGATCATCCTTCGGACCGTAAATGTAGATGTTCATCCCGTGCTGTCCCTCGAAGCGCAACACGTCAAGGCGGTCAGCGTGGCTCCAGGGTGGTCCGTAGAAGCCTTCGACAATACCGCGGATGGGGAACGACGGATAATCGGCGATGATCACTTCTGCGCCGTTCTCTTGCACGCGCACCGATTGCGGCCGAGGGATGAGATCTGTCGAGAGGCTCTCAGCGGCAGTTGTTAGAAGATCCGGAATCCGCAGCAGGGCATTGTGAAACCCGGTGGCCGAGACTGTTTCAATGCGAATGCGATTGGGCGCAGGCCTGCGTGCAGGAAGACCGCGCGCATAAGAACAGCGCAAGATATAGCCTTCGTTGGTTAGCTCGGCGGTGGGTTCAACCTCGGAGTTGCCGGCTTCCCGCTTGAACTCGACCAGGAATGCGCTGGCATCGGCCTCGCTGTCCAACTGGATTAGCAGGCTGCCGGTATCGCGCAGTGGGCGGGCGTTTTGTTCGACATGGTCTGAAAAACGCAGAGCCACGCTACTTTGAGACGCAAGCTCGCGCAACTGACGCTGAATCCGGCTGTCGACCTCGCCAGTGGAAACAACCGTCCACGTCGCCTTGCCTCGCGCCGTTGCGAATGAAGTGAAGAACGAAACGGCGAAGACAACTACCAGTACTAACCTGCCTCGCATAGGAACAGCTCTCAATTCTTAGCCAGCGCCGCGGCGATTGCCTTCTCGGCCAGCGCCGCCATCACCGCATAGCCAGCCTTGTTCGGGTGGACGCCGTCCTCGGATAGTTCCGCCTTCAGGCCGCGTTTGTCATTCGCCATGGCCGAGTGGTAATCGAGGAAAACCAAGCCTTGCTTGGCCGCATAGTCTTTCATCCAGTCATTCAAACCGCGAATCTTGTCCACCGGCGCCAGGTCCGGCCTCCACGGATATTGCAAAGCCGGCACGAGAGAAGAAAGAACCACGCGGATTCCATTGCGCTGCGCAAGGTCCACCATCGACGTCAGATTGTCTTCGATCGCCCCCAGCGTGATGGGGCCGGTATTCTCGGCGATATCGTTGGTGCCCGCCAGGATCACCACTACTTTGGGTTGCAGTGCGATCACGTCCTGACGGAAACGAAGCAGGATCTGCGGCGTGGTTTGCCCGCTGATTCCACGATTCACATAGGGCCTGCCAGGGAACGAGTCGGACAAAGACCAGAATTCCGTGATGGAATCGCCCAGGAATACGACTCTCGACTCTCCCTTTGCAGGTGGACCGAGCTTGGCATCATCGTCGCGATACTTGGCCAGGTTGGGCCAGTCGCGCAAGGCCAACTCCATCGCTGCGTTGTCTTCTTTGAGAGACGCACAAGGATCCGGCGGTTGCTGCGCCGCCGCGGTGACCGACAGAATCAAGCCGGCTAGAAGAACAAAGAGTAGTTTCATAAGCGAACGCACAACCTCACCCCGGAACCCCGGTGGACAAGTTCGAATGGAAGACTGCCTCAGACCTGACCTTTCTCGTGAAGAACCGGGTATCTCCTTGCTGGCGTGACAGGCGAGACACCCGTCCGGCCACCGTATGTTCCAGCGCGCAGCCACAGTCCTAGAAGTCGATCTTCACTCCAAGCTGCAGTTGGCGGTTGGTGTTGGCGTAACTGATTTGGCCGAAGCCACCGGTGCTGTAATTCGTGTCTGGCAGCCCGATGTTTGGGTGATTAAACACATCCGTGGCAGAAAGCTTGAACTGCAATCCTCCGCCTTCCCCGAGGAGGTCCAGCCGGAAGTTCTTGAGCAGCGCCAAGTCTACCGTGCGCCAGTTCGGTCCGTAGATGGTATCCCTGCCCACGTTGCCGAAGGTACCGCTGGGCGGCGTGGCGAACGCCGAGGTGTTAAACCAACAGTTAATGGTGTGTACAGGGATGGAGGGCTTGGTGGGATCCGGGTTGGGACAGCCACCAGAATTCGGGTTCCCTACCTGATTGGGACGCCACTGGCCCGATCCTACCCCTGCTCCGTCATAGCCCATGACTGCAGTCGCGGGTACGCCGCTCCGAACATTGAAAATCGAAGAAAGCTCCCAGCCCCCGACAATCCCGTTTAGCACTCCCCCTTGATTCAGGAACTGCTTTCCGCTCCCGAAGGGTAGGTTGTACGTCACGCTGCCGTTGAAGGTATGCCGGATGTCGTTCGACGCCGGGCCGTAGTTGGCATTCATATCGTAGGCGTTTTGGTAATTCTGCCCGTATCGTTCAGAAGAGCCCCCCCCGCCCCAGCCACCGCCGGTCATCGTATCCAGCACCTTGGCCCAGGCGTAGCTCGCGGCGAAGGACAACCCATGGGCGAACTGCTTCTTGGCAATGACCTGTAGTGCGTTGTAGTTGGCGCGGCCGTCGAACATGGACGCATTGATCTGGGCGAAGTTCGGATACGGACGGGTACCGGCACCTGGACCGGTCAGCCGGGTCTGGTTGATGTCCCGGTCCAGCTGAACATTAAATCCGCGGTTTCCCACGTAGCCGAGATCCAGTACCACTCCATGAGCGAACTGATGTTGAATGTCCAACTGGTACTCGGCATAGTATTCCATTGGTATCTGAAACGGCATGTAGTTCACGTTGGGGCAGTTGGAAGGAGTGCAGTTGAACAGGTCCGCCGACCGGTTCTGGTTTGTGGGATAAATGGGGAGCGGCGGCCCTATCCCAAAATTCGAGCCGTAGCAATTCGAGCTTCCGCCGCTTGCATCCTGCCAGTTCGGCGCGCGATTCCCCAGTTGGAAAACCGGCGAATCCGGACACGACTGGTTCCCTGCCGGAACCCATCCCTGGCCCCAGGCCGCCGCCGGAGCAATGGTGTTCTGTCCGGCAAAGATATTGTAGATGCCAAATCCTCCGCGAACCGCCCAGTCATTCGTTGGAGACCACGCGACACCCAATCGTGGGGCAAAGAAGTGCGGGTTGGTATTCGTCATAGCCGTGTGTCCATACTGGCCGCCATACCACATCGCGCCCAGCGAGCTGTCGGCTGGATTCTTGATCGAGGGTTGGAAGCCCGAGATGCGATTCTGCACTTCGCTCCATCCACTTTGGGCCACCCAGCGCACTCCCAGCGTCAGCGTCAGGTTCGGTTTGACTTTGTACTCATCCTGGACAAACGCCTGCGTGCTCCACATTCGCCCGCCGGTCTCGGGGTTGATCGAAATCCACCACGAATTCGGCAAGCCGAGAAGGAAGTCCGCATAACCTTCTCCTTCGGTCGGAATGCTGCCCGATGGCAATGCCTGATCAACCGGATTCTGCGTGAACACGCCTCCCCACCAGAAACCCCCTTCGTTCTGCGTTCCCCAACCGGTGTTCACCCACCAGCGGTCGAATTCGCCGCCGAACTTCAAGATGTGCTTGCCCTTGATCCAAGTGACGGCATCCGATTCAATAAAGCTGGTTTCGACGTCAATTGCGGGCGGGGCATCCGGGTTTCCAATGTCGGTGTTCAGGTTTCCGCCGATCCAGATGTTAGGGAAAAGATCCCCCGCCGGGTTGCTCAACCCGAGTTTGGCTGGCCAACCCGCGCCACTGCTTGCGTTCGTGGCGACTCCGTACGCGCGGCTGAGGGAAAAACGAAATTCATTCACCACGTTCGGGCTCAGCGTCCAAACATTTGTGATTTGTCCTCGCGGCTGGTTGCCTTTCCAGTGGGCGCAGTCGATGGCGCAGTCTGGCCGGGTGAAGCTCTCGTCGTAGTTAATCCACCCAAAGGATGCGGTTAGACGATTCTTGGACGTGATGTCGTAGTCTGCTTTTGCGTTGTACCACGACATCACTTGCTTCATGAAACTCCAATTCGACTGGACGCTGTAATAGTTGTTGACGTTTCCCGCGCCCGGAACGTTCGGAATGGGGAAGTTGTTCTGGATGGCGATTGCCACCGGATCGAAGCGATCTTGCGAAATGATGTTTCCGGCAAACGGCATGCGGCAGACCTGTCCGTTTACGGTCTGAGTGGTGAGTGGATCGTAGATCTGGCCTTGCAGAACCTGCTGCCCGGTACAAGGATTGATGATCGGAGTAACACCATCCTGCATAAATGCGGGAGGTCCCAGCAGCGATGAGAAGTCGCCTTGGCGATAACCTTGGCCGCCATTCAGCTGCGGTCCCGTTGTGGGGTAAGAGCGTAGGTCCGGGCCGAGCGTGTGGTTGGGATTCCTCTCGTAGCTGAAAAAGAAGAAGGCCTTGTTTTTCTTGATGGGGCCGCCGAGATTGAACCCGTATTCGTTCCAACGCATGGTTGGTGTGCTGGAGGGTTGTGCGAACTTGTTCAGTGCGTTGGCCGCGTCGTTCTCAAGGTACTCGTAAACGGCGCCGTGAAAATTATTCGTTCCGCTCTTGGTGATCACATTGAAAACCGATAGGCCGTTGCCGTGCTCGGCGCCGAAGTTCGCCGTGTTGAGGCTGACTTCCTGAATCGTTTCTATGGGGTTGGAGACGTAGTTGGGATTGGACGATTGCCCGAACATGGCGATGCCCCCGTCAATCTGCCAACTAGAGAAGTAACGGGCCTGTCCGTTAACCCCGACGTTTCCGCTGTTATTGCCATTGGAGTTCTCTCCGTTGCCAGGGTTTATTCCTGGGACGGCCGCAAGCAAGTCCTGCCAACTGCGGTTGATGCTGGGAGCAGAACTGACAGCATCAGAGGTGAACGTCGTGTTTTTTTCGGCCGATTCGGTCTGCACCAACGGCGCATCGCCTGAGACCGTCACTTTTTCCGAGGTGGCACCGACTTCCAGCATGCCATTCACGGTGATCGTCTCCACATACAGCGTGATGCCGGAGCGGGTCAGGGTTTTGAAGGCGTCCTTGGCAAAAGTGACGCTGTACTCACCGGGTTGCACGAAGGGCACGTCGTACACCCCCGATGCGTCGGTGGTGACCACGTGGTTCACGCCCGTCGTGACGTTCGTGATGGTGACTTTGACTCCCGGCAGAACCGCTTGGGACTGATCCGTCACCGTCCCGCGGATTTCTCCGCTTTGCCGGCCCTGGGCCAACGCCCGGGTGAAGAACGAAGAAATCAACAGGGCGAGAACGAGAGCAAGACGCAACTTTGAACCAAAGGACGGCATCACGGGTATCTCCTAAGTGCGCAAATCAGTCAGGCTTGGACAGTTTCAGTTGTGAAAAAATACAACAATCAAAACGCGCCTCGATTCGGGCGCACATCTCATCCGCGCTGCAAAAATAAAAAAAACCGAGAGTACCTTTCTCTGCTGTCCCGCCGCTGGCGTCAAGTTCGAAACAGTTCCGCGGCAGGTTTAGAACGGAATCGCAGCCAGTTTACGGGTGGCAGCGATCAGCGAGCTACGGGATTATGGAGAAAGTCAGGTTCGCTGCAGAGGGGATCTACGTCCGTTCATAGATGCCTGCGGGCAGCGCGCAATTTCCACGAGGCACAGACAGTGCCCCCGGAAACACTCATGCTACTCTAGCGCTGACTTTGGAGTGCGCATGTCAACAATCTTTCGCGTGGCTGTCTTTCCCCTCATCTTCTTTTCCTTCACTCTGGTTTGTCTTTGCGCTCAGACGGGGCCCTCCGATCCGAAAGGCGCGACGCGGGATCACCTCGCCCGTGCTCAACAGGCTTTGACTGATAAGCAGTTCGAGGTAGCGATTCGCGAGTTGAATACCGTTCTTGCGCTCGATCCCAAGAACGTCGAGGCCAGGGGGAATCTGGGTGTCGTCCAGTTCTTGCAGGGAAACTTTGCCGTAGCAAGTCAAAATCTCCGACAGGCGCTGCGGCTCCAGCCTTTCCTCTGGCAAGCGCAGGCGATCCTCGGCTTATGCGAAGAGGCTCAGGGGAGATTCGACTCTGCGAAAACCATCCTGGAAAAATCGTTCCCCCATCTGCTGGATAAGAAACTGCAGGTTCGCGCGGGCATGGCTCTGGCCGAACTCGATTATCAGCAGGGCGATCTGGAGAGGACTTCGGCGGTTCTAAACGCACTTCAGAAACTGGACCCGACGAACGTGGACGTTCTCTATGTGGTTTACCGGGTCCATACCGACCTGGCGACACAAGCCCGCGACCGGCTTGCCCTGGTCGCCCCCAATTCCGCCCGAATGCACCAACTTCTGGCTCAGCACCTGGTTACTGAAGGAGATGCCAAGGGCGCCATTGCACAATATCGCGAAGCCCTCAAGATCGAGTCACGTCTTCCCGGCGCCCATTTCGAGCTGGGGGAAGCCATTCTGGAAGATTCCATGTCGGAGCAGTCACAACAGGATGCGCAAAAAGAGTTCGAGGCCGCACTGGCTATCAATCCTGGCGATGCCAAGGCGGAATGCCGGATGGGCGCGCTGTTTAGTTTGCGCGGCGATATGGACTCCGCTCTCGGCCATTACCGTCGCGCCGCCGAGCTGGCGCCCGACGATCCGGAAGCGCAGGTTGGCCTGGGCAAGGTGCTGATGTCCACCGGTCAGCTCGACCAAGCCCTCGAACATCTGCGCCACGCCGTTGCTGTCGATCCGCTCGATGCTCAGGCGCACTATCGGCTGTCGCGGGTGTATCGGCAATTGGGGCACATTCCCGAAGCCGACAAGGAAGTCGCAACCTTCAACCAATTGCGGGAGACCAAGGAACGCCTGCGTTCCGCCTATGTGCACATCTATAAGGAGTCTGGAAATTCTCAGGCACTCAACCCCGACATTCCGCAATAGCATCCGTGGGAAGCGGGCCCGGATTTGCCCGTCCCGCAGAGGTTATGTGTCTGTTTCGAACATGTTCGCCGTGCCCAGTCAAACCTGTTGCGGGAAACGGTTTGTGCCTCGAACCAGTGTCTCTTGCTTCCCGAGGGTGTGCTAACATTCGATACCGGAGTCGACTGTGGCGCATACGTCATACTCGCTTGGAACTCCCAGTCCAGGAGCGAGTCATGCTGAATCGGGGATAACCGACGCCCTCGTTCGTGAAGAATTAGATCGGGTGCTTGCCAGCCACGATTTCCAGTCCAGTAAGCTCTGCCAGAATTTCCTGCGCTATGTGGTCGAGAACACCCTGAACGGGCACACCGATAGTCTCAAGGAGCGGACCATTGGAATTGAAGTGTTCGGCAAGACGCCGTCGTACGATCCTGGCGAAGATGCTGGGGTTCGAGTCAAAGCCGGCGAGGTGCGAAAGCGGCTGCGTTCCTACTACTCAAATCAACCGGCCGAAGCCAAGGTGTTGATTGAACTTCCTTCGGGAACCTACATTCCCGAGTTCCATCCTCTCAAACGCGCAGAACAAGATGCCCCGGCGAAGTCTTGGGTTCGCTCATGGTCATTCCTGACTGTCATCGGTGTGGTTCTTCTCGGCCTGGCGGTGTCGGCATTTTTCTGGCTGCGCCCACATCCCGTGGTGGATTCCCTCGACCAATTCTGGTCGCCGGTCTTTCAAAGCCACAAAGCAGTGTTTGTGTGTACCGCGCCCGTACCCGTGTACTCTGATGTTCGGAATTCCAGCACCGGGCAACCCGCCAGGGTTGAAGATTTCGTCCTGATCCCGAACCGCTTTGTGGCCGTCAGCGACGTCAACTCCGCCACTCAAATCGCCGAGATGTTCGGCCGGATGGGAGAACCTTACAAGCTTCGAATCGGCAATGACGTTTCCTTCCGCGACCTGCGCACCACGCCGGCTGTTCTGGTCGGCTTCTCCTACACCCAGTGGCATGAAATCGGAGAGCATTTCCGTTACTCCATCGATTTATCCCAAAGGCCCTTCGGCGTTTCGCAAGACGGCGCCCTCACCAACTGGACAATTAAAACCCACCCCGACGACCCCGAACTGAATGAAGATTACGCGATTGTGTCGCGGGTCTTTTATCCCGGTACGAATAGCATCATCGTCGAAATCACGGGCATTTCTCATTACGGCACGGAAGCGGCTGCCGACCTGGTGACGAACACAACGCTTCTCCAGGAGGCGCTCCGCCGATTACCTGCGGGATGGCAGCAGAAGAATGTTCAGATCGTTTTGCACGTCGAAGTAGTTTCGGGCTCCCCCTCTGTCCCCACCGTTGTCGCTACTCACGTTTGGTAATCGCAGCCGAATTTCCTGCACCGCCTCATTTCCCGTCATTACCCGGCCCTCCCACAGCAAAAAGTTTCGGAATGCGCTGTTCCAGCGGCGGGAGCGCTGGAAAGGGGGCGTGCGGCTCTGTCTGGTACCAATAGGCTACGGAATAGAAATTGTCGGACCGGTGATTGGCGTGACCGTGTTCAATGGTTGCGCGCAGCGACTTGGTAAATGGGATCGGTGAGTCGAGGTGGAAGCGGTACACCGACGACCGCCCTCCTGCTTTCTCTTCGCCCTTCACCGGGGCGCCATACAAGCCGTACGAGAAAGCGTGCTCGCCGAAATCCCAGGCCCCGAGAAAGTAGTCCTCCGAGCCGGTGCCGTTGATCGAAGGCAGCGCTTCGCCATCCACAAAAAACATGTCGTCGCCTTCTCCCCACCAGCCATCCTGGTTCTGCAGCACCGACATGGTCACACCGGCGAAGTGCCCGCGCCCGATCGCTTCCATCCACACGTAATTGCCGTCGCCGTTCAGGTTCTTCCGGTTTTCGATTCCAGGGTCCCCATTTTCCTTCCACTGGCTGGTCCAGCCATGATTCGGCGCTGCCTGGCGGTATTGCGCGTGGAAATATAGCTGGTCGGCGGGCAGCGTCTTCGCGTACGCGCGGTAATCGATATTGAAATAGAATGCGTCCGTCTTTTGCGATCCTTCGTTGGTCACCGTTATCCGCGCATGCTTCTGGAATGGCATGGGGAAGTAGCAGTTCAATGCCTGCTTTGAGCCAACCGAGAGCGGAATGGACTCGTAAAGAAAATACGAGCCCAAGCCCAGGCCGAAGAAATCACCGATTGGCGCTTCAACACTGGGGTTGGATTCGCCGTCCCAATACATGCGCAGGACAAGAGCTTTAAGGTGGTTTGGATCGTCGCTCGCAATAGTTACCCAGATGTGGCTGATAACGGACGGCCCGTCGCCGTCGAGCAGAGGGAGCGTCGCGCCCGGAGCGATTTCGCGGAAGTCCGCGTTTCCGCCGCTTCGGTCGTAACTCGATGCGTGTTTCTGAACATAATCCTTCGCTTGCGGGAGAGAACCCAGCCAGACATCGGGACCTTGCGCCGCCGTGGGGGAAACCAGCATGCAGAAAACCAGCAAAAAGAAAGATAATTTCATTATCAGAATTTTACTTCTGTTCGACAGTTTTGGGAGACAGTTCAGGACAGTAAAGACTGCTTCCAAACTTCGCCATCCTTGACACCAAAGGCGTGAACTTCACTTTCGGTAAAGCCGAACTGACGAAACGCCAGCGACCCAAGTTCATGCAGCGCCTGGTCGCCAAGCAGAAGCCCAGGTCAAAGACTCATGACCGGGGGGAAACAATCGCCATTTTAATATGGTAATTGCTGATCCCACGTGGACCCGACTGGCGAACCTCGAATTTGCGAAACAAAGCCAACAAGTCGTTTATTATCAACGAGAGTTACCTCAAGGCGCGGATGGGAAGGAGCCGGTAATGGCGACGCTCATGGACTCGGAATAGCCGCCATGGATTGATTCGAGTATCCGCTCTCCTCCGACTCGCTGTTCACGGTCGTGGCTACGTAATAGTAAGTCTGGCCGGAAACGACCGTGTTATCTGTGTATGCGGTGGTGCTGTCGAGCGAGGTGTTGATCATCGTGTAGGGACCACCCGACACGGTGCCGCGGTAGATGTTGTAGCCGACCGCGTCCGTCGACGTGTTCCAGGTGAGGTCCACGGTGTGCTGCGTAGACGACGTACCGGTGCCGGTCATGGTCTGCACCGTGGGCGAGTTCGAGGCGTTACTCGAAAGGGTCAAGGACGCCGAACTGGCTCCGCTCTGCTGCGGCGTGAAAGTGACGGTGAAAGGAGTAGATTGACCGGCGCTGAGGGTTGTCGGCAGCGAAATTCCGGAGAGTACAAACTCACTGCTGTTCAGGCTTGCCGAGGAAACCGTGACCGAGGCGCCGCTGGCGGTCAGGCTGCCGTTGAGCGCCGAATTCGATCCGACGGCCACGTTGCCAAAGCTAAGGCTGGTGGGAGACACGGCCAAGGTACCCGCGGCCGTTCCCGTTCCGGAGAGTGCGATGTTGAGGGTCGGGTTCGATGCGTTCGACGCCACGGACAGGTTTCCGCTTGCGGCGCCGGCGCTGGTCGGCGCAAAGATGGCAGTAAAGGTCGCGCTTTGATTCGCGGCAAGAGTCACGGGCAAGTTCAGTCCGCTGATCGAAAAAGCGGCGGCGCTGGAACTCGCTTGGGAGATGGTGACCGATGATCCGCCGGTGTTGGTCAGCGTCTCGGACGAACTCGTTTGGCTTCCCACCTGGACGTTTGCAAAATTCATACTGTTCGGATTGACGGTGAGTTGACCGGGAGTTATGCCCGTCCCAGTCAGAGGTATGGCCAGCTGAGGACCAGAAACAAACAGACTACCTCCGGTTGTGCCGGCCGATTGCGGGGCGAAGGCAACGTTCAATGTCACACTTTGCCTTGGGCCTAGAGTCAAAGGGAACGTTGTCCCGCTGATTGAGAATCCTACCCCCGTTGTCTGCAGTGCCGACAGGGTTACTTTCCAGGAACGAGCGTTCGTCAGCACAAGAGGCGCGGTAGAGCTGGTTCCTATCGCCACTTGGCCAAACGATACAATCGTGGGGCTGGCGGTTACAGACTCGCTGCTCAGGCCCGTACCCCCAATCTCAAGCTGAAGAGTAGGGTTCGATGCGTTGCTGGAAAATTTGATCGTGCCTCCGGTCCATCCCAACGCCGTCGGAGTGAAACTTACATTCAGACCGACACTCTGTCCCGCTAGCAAGACCAGCGGCAGGCTCAAGGAGGACGTGGCAAATGCGGAGTTGCCCACAACGATCCCGGACACCGTCACACTAGTTTGTCTAGTGTTAGTCAGGGTGACAAGCAAGGTTTCGGTCTGACCGACCGTGATGGCCCCAAATTGAAGCTTAGGGGGTGTGCACGCCAGTTGCGAGGTAGCTGCGACGGCGTCCACGGACACCATCCCGAACAGCAGGATGGCCATGCTGATTGTTAGAAAGTGGACTGTGCGGACGGAGAGAGACTGGATGATGGACTGGGGGAGTCGCATATCATCTAGTTTGGAAGCCTTGCGGCTAGGGGGACAGATTTCGGCAGTACATCAACGTGAGGGCCGGTCGGCCAATACACCGCTGTTCGGTTACGTGCCCTTCTGGCCATTGACCCGGAGGCCAGTTTCGCCGAAAGAGTCAAACAATTGATTCTCTTCGATGTTCAGGGCAGGCGCTCTTTCGAGAAGCAAGGTTGTCGGAGGTGTTAGATTAAACGCAGAACGCAAATCATGAACCCGGCGACACGAAATCAAGTTCTGGCCTTCGGCCTCTTATGCGCTGTGTCGATCTTGTTCTGGTGGCATCCTCTGGCCACGACGTTGAGTTTGGCGCTGACGAACGACGCCTACACTCACATCCTTCTGATTCTCCCCCTGAGCGCCGCGCTCATTTATCTGGACTTGAAATACCTGGACTCGAAAGCGCTCCGCAGTGATCCGCAGTCCAGCCCCCGCCTCGGTTCGGCTCTGCTGGTTCTAGCGCTGCTGATGGGTTGTTCTGCGAGATGGGGGATGGGTGCTGCGCCTGGCGATATCCGGTTGTCGCTCGGCATGTTCGCCCTTGTGACCTGGTGGATCGCCAGCGTCTTATTGTCCCTTGGCGCGACGGCGTTTCGGCGGTTTCTGTTTCCTCTCTGCTTTCTATTCCTGATGGCCCCCATCCCCGAGTCTGCGCTGAGCGGGATCGTCGAATTCTTGCAACAGCAGTCTGCCTTCGCGGCGCGAATCATGTTTCGGGCGGCTGGGGTTCCGGTGACGCAGGATGGAATCATGTTGTCGATCCCGAACCTGGATATCGAAGTTGCGCGGGAGTGCAGCAGCATTCGTTCCAGTTTAATGCTGGCCGTTACGACCCTGGTCTTGGCTCACCTGTTCTTGCGTTCCTGGTGGCGGAAGGTTCTTCTTGTTGTGGCGGCAATTCCGCTGTCTGTGGCCAAGAACGGACTGCGCATTTTCACGATTGCGGAGCTTGGAACTCGAGTAGACCCGGGGTTCCTTGACGGGAAGCTTCACCACAACGGCGGGATTCTCTTCTATGGGCTCGCGGTGGTTGCAGTGGGTGCGCTGCTGTGGATACTGCGGCGAACCGATCCGAAGTACGTTCTTCCTCAAATGCATTAAGCTGGATGCTGGAGAATTTGTGAACTTATTTCACATCGTCGGCGCACGTCCTAACTTCATGAAGGTCGCTCCTGTCCTGAATGCTCTGCGGGAGCGGAACAATGTGGTGCAGACCCTGATTCATACCGGGCAGCATTACGACGTCAACATGTCCGATGTGTTCTTCCAGCAACTGGGAATCCCGGCCCCCGATCTCAATCTGGCGGTCGGTTCGGGCACGCATGCGAAGCAGACAGCCGAGATCATGATCCGGCTGGAACCCGTCGTGCTTGAGCGCCAGCCCGACGTCGTCCTTGTGTACGGCGATGTGAACTCGACCGTTGCTACCGCGCTGGTTTGTGCCAAGTTGGGCGTTCGAATCGGCCACGTTGAGGCTGGACTGCGTTCGTTCGATCGAACCATGCCGGAGGAGATCAACCGCCTGGTGACCGATCAGCTTGCCGATTTGCTGTTCACGCCCTCGGAGGACGGAAACGAGAATCTTCGGCACGAGGGAGTTTCCGCGGGGAAGATCTTCCTCGTTGGTAACGTGATGATCGACTCGCTGGTGCGCCTGTTGCCTGCGGCGCAGAAGGCCAAGGTGGAGGGCTTGCCTGAACCCTACGCCCTGGTTACGCTGCACCGCCCGGCGAATGTTGATAACAGCGCGACCCTGAAGGGAATCCTGGAGTCTCTGCTCGAGGTGAACCGGGATCTGGCCGTAGTATTTCCCGCCCATCCAAGAACGCGGCAACGGATTGCCGATTTTGGATTGAATGCCGGGCAACTGCGTGTGCTGGATCCTCTCCCCTATGTTGATTTTCTGGGATTGCAATCCCGCGCAACCGTGGTGATCACCGATTCGGGCGGCATTCAGGAAGAAACCACTTATCTCGGCGTCCCGTGTCTCACGGTACGCGAGAACACGGAGCGTCCGATTACGGTTTCTATGGGAACGAACGTTCTCGTCGGCCGCGATCCCGAAAAACTACGCGTGGAATTGTCGCGCGTGCTCAGCGGGGAAGCGAGGCAGGGAGCTGTGCCACCGCTTTGGGATGGACACGCAGGGGAGCGTATCGCCGACATTCTGGTCGGGCAGCCGTCGCGACTCTGAACTGCGATTCGAACTCCGCCATCCAGAGTCGAGAGAGGCGCGCGTGTCGGCAAAACAAGGCGATCAAGCGAGAAAAAAATAAGCCTGCCTTGCGCGATCATCCCCGCAAAGCAGGCCAGTTCTCTTGTGGTTTGAATTTACGATTGCGTCGACTTTGCCACTTTGGATCGAAGGAACATGGCCCCGACGCACGTGAGCCCAGCTCCGAGCAGGTAGACCGCAGCGGTGCCACCTTCTGGTACCGGCTGACAATGCCTATTCTTACCGCGATCCTGCGCATCGCACCCGTGATCCCATTTAGCAAACGCACTAGGAGCGAGGCAACAAACCACGACAACGGCCAGCCACCATTTCCCTTGACTCTTACTCATCACTAACTCCCTTTACATGTAGCAATTTGTCGAATCGCCAAGGAGGGGAGTATGGGAGGCGGTAAGTTCCAAGCGATTCTCTTCGACCTTCCATATTAGACTGCCCTCGCTAACCTACTGTCAAGATGATACTTTTTGCAATAGTTGCACGAAAATGCAACATCGGCAGCTGCCTCGCGGTAGCCCAAAGACAGTGTCCACCGGCTTATCCCCACTGTTTGGGACCATGCCAGGCGCGACGCTATGGATTCGGAATGACCGCCGTGGCCTGGTTCGAGTATCCGCTCTCCTCCGACTCGCTATTCACGGACGTGGCTACGTAATAGTAAGTCTGGCCGGAAACGACCGTGTTATCTGTGTATGCGGTGGTGCTGTCGAGCGAGGAGTTGATCATCGTGTAGGGACCACCCGACACGGTGCCGCGGTAGATGTTGTAGCCGACTGCGTCCGACGAGGCGTTCCAGGTGAGGTCCACGGTGTGCTGCGTTGACGCCGTACCGGTGCCGGTCATGGTCTGCACCGTGGGCGAGTTCGAGGCGTTACTCGAAAAGGTCAAGGACGCCGAACTGGCTCCGCTCTGCTGCGGCGTGAAAGTGACGGTGAAAGGAGTAGATTGACCGGCGCTGAGGGTTGCCGGCAGCGAAATTCCGGAGAGCACAAACTCACTGCTGTTCAGGCTTGCCGAGGAAACCGTGACCGAGGCGCCGCTGGCGGTGAGGGTGCCGTTCAGCACCGAATTCGATCCGACGGCCACGTTGCCAAAGCTAAGACTGGTGGGAGACACGGCCAAGGTACCCGCGGCCGTTCCCGTTCCGGAGAGCGCGATGTTGAGGGTCGGGTTCGATGCGTTCGACGCCACGGACAGGTTTCCGCTTGCGGCGCCGGCGCTGGTCGGCGCAAAGATGGCAGTAAAGGTCACGCTTTGATTGGCGGAAAGAGTCACGGGTAAGTTCAGTCCGCTGATCGAAAAAGCGGCGGCGCTGGAACTCACTTGCGTGATGGTGACCGACGATCCGCCGGTGTTGGTCAGCGTCTCGGATAAATTCTTACTGTTGCCGACCTGAACGCTCCCGAAAGCCAGGCTCGTGGGATTGGCAGTCAGCGTTCCCTGCGTCACTCCAGTTCCGGACAGTGCGATGCTCAAACCGGGATTCGAGGCGTTCGAAGTGATGCTGACGCTGCCACTGGCGGCGCCGCTCGCGGTCGGATGAAACAGCACCGTGAACGACGTGCTCTGGCCAGCGGTTAATGTCAAAGGCAAAGACAAGCCGCTCAAACTGAATCCGGTGCCGCTGGCACTCGCAGCCGAGATCGTGAGGCTCGTTCCGCCGGTGTTGGTCAGGGTTTCGCTCAACGATTTCGAAGTGTTGATCTGAACATTCCCGAAAGCCAGGCTCGTGGGGTTCGCAGTCAGTGTCCCCTGTGCAACACCAGTTCCCGACAGTGATACGGAGAGCGGCGAGTTGGATGCATCGGAGACGATGCTCAACGCTCCACTGGCAGCGCTCGCGCTGGTCGGAGCAAAGCTCACGGTGAAAGTGACGCTCTGATTGGCGGCGAGGGTCGCCGGCAGAGTCAGCCCGCTGACGGAGAAACCGGTTCCGCTCGGCGTTACCTGTGAAATCTTGACGCTAGCGGCACCGGTGTTCGTCAACGTTTCGGATTTGCTGCTGCTGCTGCCCACCTGGATGCTTCCGAATGCCAGGCTGGCAGGATTGGAACTCAGAGTTCCGGCGGTCACTCCCGTGCCCGAGAGATTGAGCACAACCGTGCTGTTTGTCTGGTTGGAGGTGGTCGCAAAAGTGACGCTGCCGCTGAAACTTCCCGCTGTGGTGGGCGCGAACGTAATGGTCACCGAAGTCGATGCTCCGGGATTCAGTGTGAGTGGCAGGGCGAGGTTGCCCATCGAAAATCCTGCGCCGCTCAAGGTCGCCGAGGTGATGGCGAGACTGGTCCCACCGCTGTTCTGAAGAGTCACGGTGCTGGTCTGGCTGCCGCCGACGCTCACGTTTCCAAAGGCTACCGGCGAGGGGCTCGGGGAAAGTTTGCCCAGCGTTTCGGCGGTGGCCGAAACGGACAGGGAAACATAGGCTTGGGCGTTCGGCCCATCAAAGGAAATCGTGACCGTCGGATCGCCGCCAACTGTAGGTTGAAACTGGACGCCGAAAGAAGCGCTTTGTCCCGCCGCCAACACCAATGGCGCGGTCATGCCAGTAACCTTGAAACCGGAGCCCAATCCTTGAATCGAGCTGATGGTAACGGAGGCCGCAGTGTTGTTTGTAATCGTGTCCGGCAGCGTCTTGCTGCTGCCGATCGGCACCGACCCGAAGTTCAGGCTGCCGCTTCCGAGCTCGACAGAGCCTCCGCCGTTTGAACCTCCGCCCAGGCCTTGGCATCCTGTGAGCAGCAACAGGCCGCCAGCAATCATGAGGAAGTTGGCCAAGCGACGAAGCAACCAGTAACCGTTCACTGCGCCCTCTGCGTGCCCCTCCGCATCCTAGTGCAACGGTGGGGGATTTTTGGTTCCGGATGCCCTAAGTATTCCAGCCCCGGTATAACCAGTGTCGCTCCCCGCGCCCACCAGCAATAGATTGCGAAAGGCCAAGTTGCACAGGGGCCAAATCCCCCTTTTCAAAGTGAACTATGGTGCGAAGGGGGACGCCGACGGTAACCCCTAAGCTGTTGTCAATAAATCGGATAAAGAGCGCTCACTATCTTACGTCAGCTTCAGACAATTCCCGGTTGTTAAGGACTACCCGCCCCCCAGCATTGCGCTAGAATCGGGCAGGAGAACGTGTTCCCACTTCGAAAGGTTCCATGACCGATATCGCTCGCCTGTTTCAAGCGTTTCTGGCTCCTGCCATCTTGGTTTCCGCAACCGCTCTGCTGGTACTCTCGATCAACGTCCGGCTTATGGGAATCGTCAGCCGGTTGCGGCAGTTTGTGCACGCCAAGCACGACGCCGCGAAGAACGACCGTGCGCAAGAAGCCGAGGCCTACACGGCGCAGATTCTTGCCATCGAGCAGCGTGCGGAGATGATCCAGCGCTGCTTTCTACTGGTTCTTATTTCTCTTGCTGGAACCATTACCTCCTGTCTGCTGCTGGGGTTCGGACTTTACTGGAAAGACGCTGCGGTGGCCGCTGTCGTGCTTTTTGTCCTGGCACTAATCTGTTTGCTGGTGGGGACTTTCTATTACATCCGCGAAGTTACGGTGGCGCTGAGTTCGGTTCGCAATGAAGCCCGCGATTCGCGGTTCATGGACCTTGGCAGCCCACCCGAGATTCGAGGCCAGGATCCGCTCTGAACTCCATTCCCACGACGGACGACGCTGCCTATAATCGCCAGCGGTAGGGAAGTCGCACTAAGAAGTGATCCTATGAAAATCGAGAAACTGCTCAAGCGTTACCGCATTGAACATGGAAAACATTTCAGTCTTAAGGATCACGACCCGGCCGACACGCACGGATTAGGGTCGGAACTGAAGCCGCAGGCCAAGGAGTTGCTGGCGGACGGCGTCAAAGAACTGAGCCGACTGCAGGACATTCTCGCTGCCCAGGACCGTTGGGGCCTGCTGCTCATCTTTCAGGCCATGGACGCGGCCGGGAAAGACGGAACCATCAAGCACGTCATGTCGGGCGTGAATCCTCAGGGCGTGCAAGTGTGGTCATTCAAAGCCCCGTCGGCGGAAGAATTGCACCACGGTTTCCTTTGGCGGACCATGAAGGCCATGCCGGAACGAGGCCGCATCGGCATTTTCAACCGGTCGTATTACGAGGAGGTTCTGGTGGTGCGCGTCCACCCCGAGATTCTGGAAAGCCAGAAGCTGCCGAAGTCGCTGGTCACAAAACATATCTGGCAGGAGCGTTTTGAAGACATCAATAACTTCGAGCGCTACGCTACCCGGAACGGCGTCGCGGTAGTGAAGTTCTTCCTGCATGTTTCCAGGAAAGAGCAAAAGCGCCGATTCATGGAACGGCTCGACACGCCGGACAAGAACTGGAAGTTTTCCTCATCCGACGTCAAGGAACGCCAATGCTGGGATGCATACCAGGAAGCGTATGAGGATATGATCCGGCACACCGCGAGTGAGCACGCGCCCTGGTATGTTGTGCCGGCGGACAACAAGTGGTTCACGAGGCTGGTGGTCTCGCAAGCAGTGGTGGATGTACTGAAGGGTATGAAATTGAAGTATCCGAAAGTGAGCAGCGCCGAACAGGCTGCGCTGGCACAGGCGCGCCGCCAACTCGCGAGCGAGTAAAGCGCGGCGTGCACCCCGAACACGAATTGTCATCCTGAGCGAAGCGAAGGACCTGCTGTTTCACGCAAAGCAACGGAACAAGCCGCCCGCGCCTCATTTCAACACCACGGGCAACACCTGGTCATAGGGTTGAATCGTGACCGTCAGCGCCTTGCGCTGATCGAACGCCTCCTTTGTGACCTTGAAACTGACGATGATGGTTCCTCTCTGTTCGGCTCCGGCTAGCAGCTTGGTTTCGGGGGAAAGTGCCGGCTCGGAACCTTCTTTCAAAGCCGGGAAGGCCTGGTAATAGCGGTCGAGATCCACCGCCGAAGCGGATCTATCCTCGAAGGTCTTGTCGTCGGCGGTAGTGAGCTGCGCCTGGAGGGTCTTGATCCACAGCGGTTTATCCGCGGTATTTCGCAGGGTCATGGTGATAGCGGCCAGGATCATGTTCTGGCCGGGGACTTCGGCCGCCGCCACGAAATTGATCGAACCCGCGCCCTGCGGTTTCGGTCGTTCCTTGAATGCAAAGATGCCCACAATGACCGCGACCGCGGCGATGCAGATCAGGACAATGCCGGCGGGCGGAAGATTGCGCTTGGCCGTCCCGAATTCGTCACCGATGTCAAACTCAGTCATGGGCTCGGCTGATGGCGGGGGCTGCGGCGGTACGGGTTGATCGGGCATAGCGTAATTGTAGATTCAGCAGGCCTGCGGAAGAAGTCGATTTGCGATGGCGTCCTTAAAGGGAGCTTCTGATTCCCCGTAGAGGCGGGGCAGGCTCCGTTTGTGCCAGCGAGAGGGCACGCGGCCGGGCAGCGGTTTTACGCCCTTACAGTGCCGTGACTTTGGTTACCTTGCCACACGTGACGGATGCTGCGACGATGCGGAAGATTTCCTTTTGGAGGTACTTGGCGGTGAATCGTAAAACTATCTTTGCCGCGTTAGCTTGCGCCCTGCTGGCGTTCAGCATGCTGGGCTGCGGAACCAGCAACCATCTGCAGACCATCACTCTTACGGCCGCGGGGGACACTGGGACCTTTAACGTAAAAGGCATCGGCGGAACTCTCCAGCTGGTTGCGACTGGGAATTACAGCAGCGGTAAGACCCACGATCTCACGAACGAGGTCACTTACAACATTCAGGTCGATCCGGTCAACAACATCGACGCATTCGGCTTTTTGCTGCAGGCTCCGCCGGCGACCGTCACTTTGAACAAAACCGGCATGATCACTGCAGTTGACCCAGCGGTGTGCACATGGGTCGATGTTGCAGCGATCATACCCCCGGCGACCACAGCCCCGGCACCATCCTGGGCCCTCAGTGGCGACTACATGGTCACGGCTTCATTTCAAGGCATCACGTCCCAGCCGGTATTCGTTGGTGTTGCGTCGTCTATTGGTAACTCCAGCAATCTCAATCTCGGCAACGGGGGCATCAACAACAACCCCAATGCACTGTGCGGTCCTTAATCCACCGGACAGTCGTCGAACTGATTTCGGCGTTGGATGTTTCCAAGGGGACGGCGGTTCGACTGCCGTCCTCGTCTCCTTTTGGAGCGACTTTTCTCTGCGAAGTGACCACCTTCTGCTCCCCGTTTGAGCGTCCTGCCCCGTAACCCGTATAATCTTCAGGTTTGCCCGTGAACGCGATCTCTGCCTATGCAGGTTATTCCCGCCAATGAAGTCGTGCCCGGATGATGGTTCGCGCCGGAATTGAAGTGTCGGGCCAGTCCGACCTGGGCTGCCAGCGCACCAATAACGAGGATTCGTTCGGTTATTGGGAGCCGGAGGACGACACCCAGTTCCTGCGCAAGGGCCGATTGGCGGTGGTAGCGGACGGCATGGGCGGCTACGAGGGTGGTCAGGAAGCGAGCCGGCTGGCGGTGGAAACGCTCCTGGCAGTGTATCGCGACTTTGCGGGCAATGACCCGCAGCGGGCTCTGGTGGAAGCTTTGCAGGCCGCTCACGAGCAGGTGCGAAAATACAGTTTCGCCCACCCGGAACTGCGGGGCATGGGAACAACCTGCACCGCGGCGGCCATCGTTCAGAACGCGCTCTATTACGTACATGTCGGTGACACCCGCCTCTATCTGATCCGCGACGGACAGATTACGAGGGTCACCCGCGACCACTCCTATGTGGGACGGCTGGTGGAGTCAGGGATCATCAGCCCGGAAGAAGCCGAGAACCATCCGCAACGGAACATTCTGACGGCAGCGTTAGGAACCAACCCCGATCTCATCATGGACTCGCCCGGACAACCCGAGCCTCTGCGCGCGAAAGACGTTCTCCTGATCTGCAGCGACGGGTTGTGGGGGCAGGTACACGACGCAGAGATTCTGGGAACCGTGGCCGATAAAAGCGTGGAAGAAGCGGGCCGCAAGCTCATTGAACTGGCTCGGGAACGTGGCGGCCCGGATAACATCACGGTCCAGATTCTCCGCTTGTGCTGAGCAGTGCGCGAAAGTAGTCCCATCGTCGTGCAGCCTGAGTCGACACACCTCCAGTGCACCAGCCCCGGAGGGGCGGCCTAACTTGGCCCCGCGCCCGCGATCCTCAAAAACAGAATCTGGTGAGGGAAGTCCCACCTTCTGCCGCCACCGAAGAGTGCAAATCCCTGCACAAGACCTTTCTCCGCGGTGCCCCCTTCCCATCGTAACTTGCTGAAATCACAAGGTCACTTCAAAACCCGAAATTTAGTGCTTTGGCAATGCGCGTGCATTTTCTATAATGCCTATTAGTACAATAGAGATACTTGGAAGCGAGCCGCAATGAAGGTCTCCCAAAAAGGGCTATATGCGTTGCAGGCGATGATGGCGCTGACCCGGCGCTACAACCAGGGTGCGATAAGGATTCGCGACATTGCCTACGAAGAGAATCTGCCGGAAAAATTTCTGGAACTCATTCTGCTGGAACTGAAGAACGCGCGCATGGTGGAAAGCGTGCGCGGCGCCAAGGGTGGATATCGCTTGCGCCGGCCGCCGTCAGAAATCCTCTTGAGTGAGATTATCCGTCTGATTGACGGGCCGCTGGCGCCGTTTGGAGATGCGGAGCAGTTGCGCGTCCTGATCGATCGCGATCCCGGCCACAGTGCCCTGTACAAAGTGTTTCTGGCAGTGCGGGATGCAGCCGCCAGAATTCTGGAGAATACGTCTCTGGCCGATCTGATCGCCGGCACATCTGCCGGCTCCGCTTCGAAAGCCGGCAAGAAGCCCAGCCACAGGAAAGCCAGCAATAAAAAGAAAGCTGAGCTTACCGTACTGCCGATGTTGATGCGAGGCGAAGGCTAATGACTCCGCGAAGCTTCTGGGCTTCTTTCGGGTTGATTTTGTTGCTGGGCGCATTGGCCGGAGCCGAGACCGTCGTCCGCGTGGGCGCCTTCCCCAATATCACGCACCCGCAGGCGATGGTGGGAAAGAACAGCGCGTGGTTTGAGAAAGCGATGGGCCCGCAGGTCAAGATTGAGTGGAAAAGCTTCAATGCCGGTCCTTCAGCGATTGAAGCCTTGTTTGCCGGGGCGATCGACATGACTTACATCGGCCCCAACCCCGCCATCTCCGGCTACGTTCGCTCCAATGGTGAAGCGCTGCGCATTGTGGCAGGTGCGACCAGTGGAGGAGCGGCACTGGTGGTGCGCGGCGATTCCGGCATTCAGAAGCCGGAAGACTTTCACGGTAAGAAAATCGCTTCACCGCAGATGGGCAACACTCAAGATGTCGCGCTGCGCGCATGGTTGAAAGCGAATGGCATGAAGACCACGGACAAAGGTGGGGATGTTCAGGTAATCCCGCTGGCGAATCCTGACCAGTTGACGCTGTTCATTAAGAAAGAACTGGACGGCGCGTGGGCGCCCGAACCTTGGGCGACGCGCTTGATCAAGGAAGGAAACGGCCGCTTGTTCCTGGACGAACGAACTCTGTGGCCAAACGGTGAGTTCATTACGGCCCACCTGATCGTCCGAACCCAATTTCTGAAGGAACATCCTGATCTGGTGAAGAACTGGATCCGCGCGCACGTGGAATTAACCGACTGGATTAACGGGCATTTACCCGAGGCCAAGAAACTGCTCAACCAGCAGATCGCAAAAGAAACCGGGAAAGCGCTCCCGGACGCCGTGCTGGAGGAAGCCTTTGGGCGCATGACGGCGACCTATGACCCGTTGCGTGGATCGCTGATGAATGCCGCCAAGTCCGCATTTGACGCTGGTTTTCTTGGACGCCAGATGCCCGATCTGTCGAGTCTGTACGATCTTTCGCTCCTGAACCAGGTCCTGGCGGAAAAAGGGAAGAAGGCAATCCAATGAGCACGAGTTCTCAAAACGCGTATTCCCCGTCAGTTCCGGTTGGCCCTCGTCCGGGAGTGCGTGCGAGTGTATTTCACGGGAAGCCGTCTTCTTCGGTCACCATGTTCCCATCGCGCCCGGGTTCCGAAATTGTGGTCCCGAAAGTTGCACTCGATGGAATCTCCCTCAGCTACAAGACGACTTCGGGCGAGAGTTTACTGGCACTCGACAAGATCAATCTTGAAGTGCAGCCGGGAGAATTTCTTTGCATCGTCGGTCCCTCGGGATGCGGCAAGTCCACGCTGTTGCATTTGATCGCAGGACTGCAGCCCCAGACCTCGGGCAAAGTCCTGGTGGATGGCACACCGGTCAGCGGGCCGGGCACCGATCGCATCCTGATCTTCCAGGAACTCGGCCTTTTTCCCTGGCTCACAGTTGGAGGCAACATCGAGTTCGGCCTGAAGATGAAGAATTTCCCGAAAGCCGAGCGCGAGGAGCGGGCGCAATATTATCTGCGGCTTGTCCATCTCTTGAATTTCAAGGACAGCTATATTCACCAACTCTCGGGAGGTATGCGGCAACGCGTCGCACTGGCGCGAGCGCTCGCCACCGAGCCCGACGTCCTGCTCATGGACGAGCCCTTCGCGGCGCTGGACGCCCAGACTCGCGACCTCCTCCACGACGAGTTGGAGCGCATCTGGGCCGAGACCGGCCGCACCATCATCTTCGTGACCCACAACGTGCGGGAAGCGGTAAGGCTCGGGGATCGCGTAGCGTTGATGACGTTTCGCCCGGGCCGGGTGAAGCAGGAGTTTTCGGTGAAACTGCCGCGGCCACGTCACATGGAGCAGCCCGATGTCGCGCGCACCGCGGGAGAGATTCTGGGTTTCTTGCGTGAGGAGATCAACAAGTCTCTGGAAGAGGAGTACGCCGATGAAAAAGCTCGCTAAGCAGGTAATCTTCTATTCGGTGCTTCTCGGTGTCTGGGCACTGCTTGCGAAACTACGCGTCTGGCCGCCATACCTTTTTCCACCGCCCTGGGGAGTTGGACACGCGTTGTGGGACGGCTTTGCCGACCACAGCTTCTGGATCGGCATCGCCGTCACCATGAAGCGCATGCTCATCGGCTACAGCCTGTCTGTCGTGCTCGGGATGGCCCTCGGTTTAGCCGTGTCGAGCAGCAAGTTCCTGGAAGAAACGTTGGGCGGTTTGCTGGTGAGTTTGCAATCGTTGCCCAGCATCTGCTGGATCCCGCTGGCGGTTCTCTGGTTCGGATTGTCGGAAAAGGCAATTCTCTTTGTCGTGCTCATGGGTTCTCTGCTCTCGGTGACCATCGCCATGGAAGACGGCCGTAAACAGATGCCCAAGATCTACGGCATGGCTGGGCGCAACCTGGGGGCGAGCGGTTTCCGCCTGTTCTGGTCGGTGCTGTTGCCAGCGAGCTTGCCCTTTATCGTGAATGGAATGAAGCAAGGGTGGGCGTTCGCCTGGCGCTCGCTGATTCAAGCTGAGATGATTTTTCTCAGTCTCGGACTGGGTCAGTTGCTGATGATGGGCCGCGACCTCAGCGACATGAGCCAGGTCATGGCAGTAATGATCCTGATCATTATCCTCGGCTACATGGTGGACGGTCTGGTCTTCCGCACCATGGAGCGCCGTCTGCAAGAGAAATATGGACTGACGCCAGCGTAGAAAGGCAGGTCACAGGTGTCAGGTCTCAGGAAAACCTACTATCTCTCTCGGCGTTGAGTTGGCTGCCCACGGCTTGGGTTTTCCTGACACCTGAGACCTGACACCTCACACCCTCTTTCGCTTTCCTGCAAATTCATTTCTAATGCTGCCCTATGACTCGCAGACTAGGGTGGTTGGGGTTCATTTTCTTTTGTCTGGCAATTTTCTCTTTCGCGGCCGATCGTGATTCGGATCGAGAACTCACGGATCGTCTGATTGCGGAAGCACTCAAGCCTTCATCGCTGGAGACCAATCTTCGCCGCTTGAGCGATGAGATTGGCGGACGGGTTCCCGGCACTCCGGCCTTCCAGCGCGCAGTGGATTGGGGTGTGGCCGCGTTCCAGGAGGTCGGCGCCGACAGCGTGCACACCGAAGAATTCAGCATCCAGCATTCCTGGGCCGAAGGCGCGACGGAAATGACGGCGTCGCTCTATTCCGGAACCACTTTTCTCGTTCACGCTGTGTCGGTCGCGTGGGCACCAGCACTGCCTTCCGCCACGCATGTTCCTATCATCGATGTAGGAGACGGCTCACCCGCGGAATTTGCCAAAGTGGGAGATGTTGCGGGAAGAATCGTGTTGGTGCACAGCAAGGTGCTGTCGAACTGGGACGATCTCTTCGGCGAATACGAGCGGGCACCCCGGATCATTGCGCTGGCGGTAAAGGCGAAAGCCAGGGCAATCGCGTTTATCGCCACGCGCGAGCACGGCATCCTTTACCGTCACACGAACTCCGCAGCCGGAGAAATTGACGATTTGCCGCAGGTGGTGGTGGCGCGCGAAGATGGGGAGCGGATTGCCCGTTTGCTGGCATCGGCCAATCCGGTATGGGCGGATCTGTCCATTCCCAACAAAATCGGCGGTCCGATCAAGTCCTGGAACGTGGTAGCGGAAATTCGCGGCAGCGAGAAGCCCGACGAGTTCGTAGTACTGGGCGCGCACCTGGATTCCTGGGAACTGGGAACCGGCGCTCTCGACAACGGCTGCAACTCCGCGTTGGTGATTGACGCGCTGCGCGCTATTAAGGCGTCGGGTCTGAAGCCTCGCCGATCCATGCGCTTCATCCTGTTCTCGGGAGAGGAGGAAGGAGAGATCGGGTCGCGGGCCTACGCGAGGGCACATCGCAATGAACTCGACAAGGCGGCGGGTGTGGTCGTTTTCGATGCAGGTACCGGGAAAACAACCACGTTTTCAACTGGTGGACGCAAGGACGTTGTGCCGGCAACTCAGGCCATGCTGACGCCTTTAGAGCAATTCGGCGTCACCAAGGCCGTAGCGACCGCCGAATCAGGAACGGATCACTTCGATTTCATGCTCGAAGGCGTGCCGACGTTTGTTGCCGACCAGGAAGAAGCGAACTATCTGGAGAACTATCACGCCACCACCGACACCTTCGATAAAGTAGACTTCACGCAGCTCAAGAAGAACGTGGCCGAAGCAGCGGCGTTGAGCTTTGAATTGGCCAATTCCGCCGATCCTATCGGCCCCCGTCTGAACCGCGCCCAAATCGAGCAGATGTTACACGAAACTCACCTCGACCAGGAGATGAAGGATACGGGCGAGTGGGACGAATGGGCCAACGGACAGCGTGGCAGAGAGCAGTAGGGCAGTAGAGCAGGTCTCAGGTGTCAGGTCTTAGGTCTCAGGAAAACCGGCTGTTTCTCCAGGCCGCAGTTCGGCGCCTGATGTATAGCGTTTTCCTGACACCTGATACCTGACACCTGACACCTGACACCTAAGACCTGTCGTACTATTCCCTGTGCTCGTCTTCTGGATTCTGTTCAACCTCTTTGTCGTGGCGATGCTGGCGCTTGACCTGCGCGTGCTGAATCGCCGCTCCCGCCCCGTCGCCGTTCGCGAAGCGCTAGGCTGGGCGGGAGTCTGGATCGCACTCGCGGCTGCCTTTGCGATGCTGGTCTTGTTCTGGCATGGGCGGATTCCGGCGCTCCAGTTCGTGACCGGCTATGTTATCGAACTGTCACTCAGCGTCGACAACCTGTTCGTGTTTCTAGTCATCTTCCGCTATTTCAAGGTGCCCGACGAGCACCAGCACAAAGTGCTGTTCTGGGGAATCCTCGGGGCGCTGTTGATGCGGGGTGTCTTCATCGTGGCGGGCGTCGGTCTGATCTCGCGCTTCAGTTGGATTACTTACGCATTCGGCGTGTTGCTTGTCTATTCGGGAATCAAGCTGTTGCGCCAGGGCAAGGCAGAAATCCATCCCGAGAAGAATCCCGTTCTTCGGCTGTTCCGCCGCGCTTTTCCGGTGACCGAGGAATATGTCGAAGGGCAGTTCTTTACCCGGAGAGAGCGGCTCTACGCTACTCCTCTGCTGGTCGTGCTGCTGGTGGTAGAGACCAGCGACATTCTCTTTGCGGTGGATTCAATTCCGGCGGTGCTGGCCATCACACTGAATGCCTTCATCGTCTATACGTCGAATGTGTTCGCCATTCTCGGCCTGCGCTCCATGTACTTTGCGCTGGCGGGCATGATGGACCTGTTCCACTACCTTCACTACGGACTTTCAGTGGTACTGATTGTTGTCGGAATCAAGATGCTGGGGTCGCATTACGTGAGCATTCCGACCGCATGGGTGCTGGTGATCGTGCTTCTTGTTTTGGGAGCATCGATCGTCGCATCGTTGCGCCCGCAAAAGAGTCCCGCGGAGTAGAGTTGCAGCACGCTGTCTCAGCAGTTCGGGCAATTGGAGCACCCTCTTCGCCAGTCCGCCGCGCTAGACTGGGTGAAGCCGTTTCTCCTTGCCATGACAAAAGAAGAAAAGAAACGCCTCTCCGCCGTCCTCCGCGCGACTGAATACTTGTTCCTTGAGAACATCGCTCTGAAGTTGGTGCTCGAGCACCGTGAGGTTGCAAACTGGCAAAAGCTACTAGAACATCTTCTGCGAGACAAAGAGATGTTGGCAGGTGTGCGACTGAAATTCAGAGACATCTACGATGAAATTGAGGGATCAAGTGATCCATCTGCCGCTCTGGAAGGATTCTTGGGAGAACTTCCAGCGCCAAAGAAACCTCACTAGGTTCTCAATGGCTGGCAGCGTCAAGGCCTTCAACCATTGGACGCAGCACGGCATACGCTATCATGGATGCTCATGATTAGCGTTCCCGTCGCCACGCCGTCGCGCTCCTATGAGGTGCTCATCGGAAGCGGTCTGCTCCCTCGCGCCGGAGAATGCCTCGGCAAGATTCTTGAAAACCGCCGCGCGTTTATAGTCACCGTCCCGCCGGTGCGGCGGCGCTGGGCAAAAGTCCTGCTGAAATCGCTGGCGGCCTCGGGAATCGAAACCAGCCTCATTGAAATGCCCGATGGCGAGCGCTCGAAACGTCTGGCCACACTGGAGAAGCTGGCGGAGAAGCTGGTCAAACAGGGTGCGGATCGCGACGCGACGCTGATTGCGCTGGGCGGCGGCGTCGTCGGCGACGTGACTGGCTTCCTGGCCTCGATCTATATGCGGGGCGTGGATGTTATCCAGGTGCCAACGACGGTCTTGGCGCAGGTGGATGCAGCCATCGGGGGAAAGACGGGTGTCAACCTCGTGTCCGGGAAGAACCTGCTCGGCACCTTCCACCAGCCGCGCGCCGTGCTCGTTGACCCCGCCGTCCTCGGGACGCTGCCTTCCCGTGAATATTGTGCTGGCCTGTACGAGTCGTTGAAGTGCGGCATCATCGGAGATCCTGGCCTGTTCAGGCTTTTTGAAGACCGGCGCCGCAAAATTCTGGATCGTGACCCGGCTGTGGTGGAGAAAGTCATCGCCGATTCGGTGCGCTTGAAGGCGTCAGTCGTGAGTGCCGACGAACGCGAGGGCGGCTTGCGTCAGGTACTCAACCTCGGCCATACGATCGGCCACGCGCTGGAAGCCGAGACCCGCTATAAGCAATTGCTCCATGGAGAGGCAGTGGCGTGGGGCATGATTGCAGCCGCGCACATCGCGCTCGCCACCGGCAAACTGGATAGCGTCACTGCGGGACGCATTTCGAACGCGGTCCTGGGCTTCGGCAGGCTGCCCCGCATGACGCTACGCACTGCAAGCATCCTGAAGCGCTTGCGGTGGGATAAGAAGACGCGGCACGGAGTAGTGCAATTTATTCTGCCGCGGGAAATTGGCAAGGTCGAAATTACAAGCGATGTGCCGGAAGCGATCATTCGCTCAGCCATCGACGAGATCAGGGAACTGGCGCGGAACTAGTACGCCACATCGAAGTTGCTCCGTATCGGCGTAGGGACTGGGCTCGCCTCGCCTCGGGCGATCCTGGAACCGGGCAGGAGCAAGAACGGGAAGGGCACGGCTTTAGCCGTGTCGCCACAGCCCAATAAAGACGAGGGCTTTAGCCCCTGAGGGACAGACCGCAAGCGCCAATCATATGGAGCAAGAGACAAATCAGCGGATCGTAGGCGCGGCTCCGGCAGGCGCGCAAGATCGCGAGTCGGCGGCGCAGGCAGTCCGGGAGATGTTCACCTCGATTGCACCGCGCTACGACCTGCTAAATCACGTTCTATCGTTCAACATTGACCGCCTGTGGTGGTGGCGTACCGCCCGCGCCTTCGATGCGATTCTGAACCGTCCCAATGCTCGTGCGCTGGATATCTGTTGCGGCACGGGAGATATGACTTTCGCCCTGCGCCGGCGCGCTGGCTCAGGGTCTGCGCAGATTCTGGGCGCCGATTTTTCTCACGCCATGCTGCAACGCGCGGCGGCGAAGGGGGCGGAGAAGGGAAGATGCGCGACGGTGCGCTGGATCGAAGCCGACGCCCTTCGCCTGCCGTTTCCCGATGGGCATTTCAATCTGGTGACGTCGGCATTCGGCTTTCGCAACCTGGCCGACTACGACGCAGGCTTGCGCGAAATTGCGCGAGTACTGGCCCCCAGCGGAGAATGCGGCATCCTAGATTTCGGAGAACCAGGCGGCTTGCTCGGACGCCTCTACCGCATCTACTTCAAGAAAGTTCTTCCCAAGATCGGCACGGTGCTCTCGGGAGTGCGAGGCCCCTACGCCTATCTGCCGGCGTCGGTCGAGCGCTTTCCGGCGCCGGAGGAAATGCTCGGACGCATGCGTCAGGCGGGATTCCGCGAGGCTTCGTGGACTCCGTACACGTTTGGCATCGCGGGGCTATACCGGGGAGTGAAGAGCGTTTAACCGCCGAGACGCCGAGCACGCCGAGGAATTTTGAGAAAGAACCAAAGCTCCCCCGGTGTCCCCAGTGCTCCCTGTGGTTTTCAAGATTTGGGTCTTCTCGGCGTACTCCGCGTCTCGGCGGTGATTAGTTCTTCCGGAACGAATCCGCGAAAGCCTCGAAATTGGTTTTCGCAATCACCTGCTCGTAGTCGTCGCCGAGAAATTTCTTCAGACGCTCGGTGTTCATTATGTACTGCCCTGTCATGTAAGGGACCGCGTCCGGAGGAATCGCCGAGATTTTCCAGTTCCACAAAAATTGCAGAACGCGGCGCATGGCCCACTGCCCGGGAACCCGCAGCAATTTGGCGTGTGCCAGCTCTATGCACTGTCCGAAGGTCAAAGCATCGCCGCGTCCGGCAACGTTCAGGATGGTCAACCGCTGCGCTTCCGGTTCCCGCCTCAGGATCCACGCGATCAGCCGGGCCATGTCGTCCACGTGGACGAACTGAATTTTGTTGTCCACATACTTCTGGCCGAAGGGCAGCATACAGGGCAATCGCTTCGCCGCCTGGCGCATACGGGCGGCGCGCTTTCCCTTGCCATTGGGTGTCCCGCGAAACGCTCCCATCAGGTAATTCTCCACCGTGGCTCCGGCAAAAATGTGGGGACGCAGAATAAAGACTCCGCACCCGCGCAAAGCAGGCGCGCGCTGCTGAACGACCAGATCGCTTTCCTTCTTATGGATCGCGTAAGGCAGCGTGTGTGCGCCGAGCGGCGAGTCTTCCGTGACCGGCGCGGGCAGGTCCGAACCATACGCCGATACGCTGCTGGAAAAAATGAACTGCCGGATGGTGCTTTCGGTATTCCGGTTGGCTTCGGTAATCGCTTCCATCACCCGTGCTGTGCCCGCCACGTTGATCCGCCACATCCGATCAACGTCCAGAACCCCGGTGCGCTGGGGGTCGATCACAAACGCCAGGTGCACAACCGACACGGGCTGCAACTCGCGCAACAGCAGCAGCAACTCACGCGTAGATTCTTCTCTCCCCAGGTCGAGTGGCACAAAGCGGTCGACCTGGGCATGGGCTGGGGGCGTGACGTCAATGCCCACAACCGTGTAATCCGAGAGTTGTTGCACCAGTCGCTGGCCAAGATTGCCCGACACCCCGGTGACGATGATAGTTGGTCTTACGGTATCCATTTAGTCGGAGTCTTCAGGCGGTTTAGGAGGTGTTGCTCCCCTGGGAGACATCGGCATACCCGGATTTCGCGTGGGTCCGAAGTAGGCATCGTTCAGCTCAGCATTGCCCTGAAATCCCTGCATGCTGTCGCGATAACGCTGGCTGGAAATTACGCCGCGAATTTCCGCTTTCACGGCATCCACAGATAGTGTCTCCTTGCTTACCAGCTTGTAGATGTAGTGGTCGCTGTTGGGATCGGAGATCACCTCGGAGACCTCGCCTGGCTTCAAATTCATGACCACACGATGGTCTGCCGGCAGCGTAGCGCTGCGCACTTTCTCCATCTTTGTGTTAGGGGCGCCGGGATATCCCGCGGTGGCGTAGGCCTCCTTTTGCAGCATGTCGAAGTCCTCGCCCTTAGCCGCGCGGGCGCGGAGATCAGCTGCGACCTTCGTCATGGCTTCTTCAGCAGCTTTTTTCTGCGCCTCGGTCGGTGGTTGCGTTGCCGGTGGCTTTGCCGTGGTTTTCACACCGGCCTTCTCATCGGGTTTCGAAACTGCGGCTGCAGGTGCCATCTGTTTGGTGCGGGGAATAACAATCCGCGCAAAAGTGGCTTGTTCGTAGGAGGCTTCGTTCTTCTTGTAATAGTCCTCGATATCGCCGTCGGTCACTTTGTTGGAATCTTCCTGCAACGCGCGGCTCAGCTCCTGGGAAAGAATCTGCATCCGCGCAAACTGCATCATTTCGTCGAACTTTGGCTGTTTGTCGAGTCCGCGCTTTTCCGCCGCGGTCGACATTCTCAGCATGCGCGTATACGCGGTTGCGAGTTGCCGGCGGATGGCAGGCGACATTCCCGGTTGCAGTGCTTCGGCCAGCTTCTCAAACTGGGCGCGCGTGATCACGGTCTTGCAGGCATCACCCTGCTGGGTGGCATCGGCGCAGAAACCTTTCACCGTGATCACTGCATCGTCGGGCCCAACCTTTACTTCAGGGGCCTTATCGGGCGCGGCCGGAGCGCTCTGTTCGGCTTTGGTTCCGGCGGCGGGAGGTGTAGCCGGTTGCGCAGCTTGCCCATAGGCCAAGCCGGCAAGCAGGAGACACACGAGGTACGGGGAACGCATGAATCAATATCCTCCAGTGGAGAAATTGCAACGAATGTCATCGTAGCATGTCCCGCCACAGACCGGGCAAGAGGCTCGGGGGGGTTGGCGGCCGGCGAATCCAAAGCGATAATGACGTAGATGCCAGAAATCGAGTCCACCTTCAGTTCCGGTTCCATGCGCCGGGAAAAACGCGCCGTTGCCGGGAACTCGGTGCTGGCGGCGCTGGTCATCACCGGCCTGAAAATTGTTGTGGGGATCGCGACCGGCTCGCTGGGAATTTTGTCGGAGGCGGCCCACTCGGCATTGGACCTGATCGCAGCACTGGTGACTTTTTTCTCGGTGCGGGTTTCCGACAAGCCGGCGGATGCCGATCACCAGTACGGACACGGCAAGTTCGAGAATTTCTCCGCTTTCATCGAAACCGGTCTGCTGCTGATCACCTGTGTCTGGATCGTTTATGAATCGATCAGGCGGCTGTTTTTTCAGAGCGTGGAAATTGAACCCAGCGTGGCCGCGTTCCTGGTCATGTTCCTGTCGATGGCAGTCGACGCCTGGCGCTCCCGCGCGCTCGGCCGCATCGCGGCGAAGTACGACAGTCAGGCGCTGGAAGCCGACGCGCTTCATTTTTCAACCGACATCTGGTCCAGCGGGGTGGTGATCGTGGGCCTCGCGCTGGTTTGGGCAGGGCGCGCTTATAAAATCAAATGGCTGCACCAGGCCGATCCGGTGGCCGCGCTCTTCGTGGCGAGCGTGGTGATTTCCGTGGGCTGGCGGTTGACCAGGAGAACAGTGGATGCGCTGCTCGATGCGGCGCCGGCCGGCGTCCGCAGCCAGATTCTCGACCGGATTGCGACCGTCAATGGTGTCCTGGAAGTGGAGCGAGTCCGCTTCCGCAGGGCAGGCAACCACTACTTCGCCGATGTCTCGGTCGGTTTGGAACGCAACTTTACCTTCCAGCGCTCGGAGCAGGTGTCCGATTCGGTGAGGTCGCGGGTGCGTGAGGTCTTACCCGATGCCGACGTCATGGTGCATTCCGTTCCCCGGGCGCGGCGGACGGAAAATATCTTTGATCGCATCCGCGCCGTGGCAACCCGCTACAACTTCAATGTGCACGACATCAGCGTGCAGGACCTGAACGGCCAGTTGCATGTGGAGCAGCACCTGGAACTCGACGAGCAACTCAGCATGAAGCAGGCGCACGATGAGGTTACGCGTCTGGAAACCGAGATGCGCGCCGAAGTTCCGGAAATTGCGACCATCCTCACCCACATTGAAAGCGAGCCGGCGACGATTGAAACAGGAGAGGAGATCGTTCGCGAGCCGGAATTGGAAAAGCGCCTCAAGGATATTGTGAAGGAATTTCCCGAGGTTATGGACGTGCACGAATTCCAGTTCAAGAAGGTGCGCGCGCGGCTGTATGTTTCCTGCCATTGCACGTTGCCGGACGATATGCCGCTTTCGCGAGTGCACGACGTGCAAACCTCGCTCGAGATCCGCTTCAAACACGACGCGCCGCAATTGTTCCGGGTTCTGATTCATCCCGAACCAATGACAGATAATCGCCGGTAGCGCAACTAGTGGAGCGCCGGGCGTCCCCGCCCGGCCCAACGGGCAGAGTTAGCGGATGAAAGGACACCATGATTGAAGCATCAGTCAACTGGACCGACAAAGACCGATACGTAGGCGAGGCAACGTCACGCCACTCCATCGTGATGGATACCGCATCCGAAAAAACCGCCAACACTCCGATGGAGTTAGTGCTCCTGGGTCTGTGCGGCTGCACGGCATCGGATGTAGTCGGAATTCTCCGCAAGAAGCGCGAGAAGTTCACTGGACTCGAAGTGCGAGCCCAAGCCGAAAGAGCGGACGGTTATCCCGCTGTCTATACATCGATTCACTTGACCTACGTCATCCGCGGCGAGGTGTCGAAGAAAGCCATGGAAGACGCCGTGCACCTTTCGAAAGAGAAATACTGCTCGGTCTCTGCCATGCTGGAGAAGACGGCAAAGATTACTTACACCATCGAGCACGTCGCGTGAAGGCTGGTCCTCATCCGTTGCGGGGCTACTTCTATATCGGGAGTGCGGCCCTGCTCTGGGGTATCTCGGCGACGCTAGGTCGCGCGGCCTTCACCGGGCATTTGCTGCCCGGCGGGGTTCCACTCGGAAATATCGATCCGCTGATCCTGTCACAGAGCCGCGCAACCTTGTCTTTGGCTGTGCTGTTGCCGGTGCTGCTGGCACGCCGAGGAGTGTCCGCCCTGCGTGTTCACGGGCGCGATTTGGTGCAGTTCTTCCTGCTTGGAATTCTCGGGGTCGCGGCGTCGAACTATTTCTACTACCTCGCGATTCAGCGGACGAACGTGGCGACGGCCATCATCCTGCAGTACACCGCGCCGGTTTGGGTGTTGCTCTACACCGTCGCGCGCGGAGCACAGCGCCCGTCGTGGCGGAGAAGCGCGGCGGTAGGCCTGGCCGTCGCCGGTTGCGCCCTGGCTGTCGGCTTTGTCGGCGCAGGCCGCTTCCGCATGGACGTCGTCGGAGTCACAGCCGCACTGCTGGCTGCTTTTTCTTTTGCGTTTTACAACGTCGGCGGACACCAGGTGCTGGCGCGCTATGACCGCTGGAAGGTCCTGCTCTGGGTATTAGTGGCCACTTCAACCTTCTGGACCTTTGTAAACCCTCCGTGGAAGATTGTCGCGGCTCACTACGGCCACCAGCAATGGGAATTCATGCTGGTGTTTTCCCTGGTTTCCGTGCTCGGGCCATTCTCCTGCTACTTCGCCGGCCTGCAGCATCTGGAGCCCACCCGCGCCATCGTAGCCAGTTGTCTGGAGCCGGTATTCAGTATCGTGCTCGCGGCGCTAGTGCTGGGAGAGTTACTGCGGCCCATGCAGACAGTTGGCATCGTTCTGGTGCTGGTAGCGATTGTGCTGATCCAGTTGCCGGAACGCGCCGCGTTAGGCGAGGAACTGCTGGTCGAGCCGATCGAGTGAAGAAGGTTTCAGAAAGAGGTTTCGGGAAGGGCACGGCTTTAGCCGTGCCACTAAGAGCCGCACAGAATGGGGCTTTAGCCCCTGAGGGCCGCTAATCTAAGCTCCGCCCCTTCGTTTCCGGCAACTGCGTCGCCATCAAACTAGCCAGAAGAAACCCCACCCCGCACAGGTAGAAAGCCCCGCTTAGTCCCTTGGTTTGTCCGACCCATCCAATAATCCAGGGAGCGACGCAACTTAGGGCGCGCGCGCCGTTGTAGGTAAAGCCCAAGGCTCGCGCCCGAACACGGGTAGGGAAGATCTCGCTGCCAATGATGCCCGACCCGGAAAAAAATCCCGTCCCGAAGAAAGCGATAATCGTCCCCAGCACAAGCAACGCTGCCGGCGAACGTGCCCTGGCGTATAGCGGTACCAGAAGAGCGGCGGCAAAAAGGTAAAGCATGAAAGATCTGCGGCGCCCCAGATGGTCCGCGACCCAGCCAAAGCTGATGTAGCCGGGAAACATGCCAAACAGGTTGAGCACGATCAGCAAAGTAGTGGTGCCCATAACGCCAAAACCGCGCCCGCCTTGTGCTACGGGAAGCGAAAGATAAGGAGGAATCCAGGTAAACAGTCCCCACCAGGCAAACAATCCGAAAAAGTTGAGCAGAAGCAGGACGAGAGTGCTCTTGCCATAGGGCGCGCGAAAAATGACAGAGAAAGATTCATTCCCCTGTGTCCTCTGTGCCCCCTGTGGTTCAAGCTTTTGATCTTGCGCTGCCAGCCGCCGATGCTCTTCCCACATCTGCGATTCCGCCACGCGGCTCTGTATCCAAAGCGTGACGATGGCCGGCAGAATTCCGACAAAGAACACCATCCGCCAGTTCGCATAACGCAGAACGATCCCCGCAACCAGCGCCGCCAGCGCATAGCCGATTGCCCACGAGCTCTGCACGACTGAAATCGCCTTGGCCCGCAATTCATCGGGCCAGGTTTCCGCCACCAGGGTCGCGCCCGTGTTCCACTCGCCTCCCATGCCAAGTCCCAGGATGAATCGAAACACCGCCAGCATCAGCACAGTAGTCGACAGCCCGGAAGCGAACGAGCAAATCGAGTAAGTCAGGATGCTGAGCATCAACGCGCGCTTGCGTCCAATGCGGTCGGCAAGGAACCCGAAAAACACGCCGCCGATGCCGGAGGCCAACAGCGTCAGCGTGTACAGAAGGCCAGAGGTAGCCTTCGACATGCCCAGATCGCGCATCACGTACGCCAGAACCAGCGCGTAAAGCATGGCGTCAAACGCGTCAAGCATCCAACCCAGAGCAGCCGCCAGCAGCGTGCGGCGCTGTGCGGGGGTTGCTTGTTTCAGGAGTTGGATGGGCCCGATGGCCATGCGGGGGCGATTGTATCAGCGGAAGAAGTCTGTTTGCGGATTCGTGACCCTGGGGATACCATGCAGGTGTTTCGGGAGATTGAATGAAATTCCGATTGCTGTCCAATCCGCGCGATCCAGCGCAACGGGATTATTGGCAGAAGGTGAAGGCCCGAGGCAAGACGAGCTACATTCTGCGGACGGGAGTTATCCGGTGGGGCGGAACAATGTTCGTTGTGATGACAGCGTTAGACCTGCTCCGCAATGCCCCGTCCAGCTGCGTTTTCGATATCGCCATTAATCTGCTGATATGGGCATTAGGGGGCTATTTTTGGGGTCTACTGATGTGGCATTACTGGGTATACAGGTTTGAAAAGCAGGTGTCCGGAGGAGGCGACCCCACCGACCAGGAATAGGCTCAAAATCCCTAACAACAAGCCTCTCCCTACGCCAGCCGCCGCAAGTACTTCTGCGCCTTCCGCACATCCCGCCCGATCTGCTCTTTCAGAGCTTCGACCGACGGAAACTTGATCTCATCGCGCAGACGATCCAGAAAATGCAGTTCGACTTCTGTCTCCGCCGAAAGTTCGATCGGATGGAAATTCAGCAGGTGAGTTTCAATGGCAAAAGAATCAGCGCCAAACGTCGGCCGGTTTCCAACGTTAGTCACCGAATCGAAGCACTCCTGCCCGATTCGCGTGCGCGTGATGTACACGCCATCCCTGGGGACGAGTTCTTCGTAGTGCGCCAGATTGATAGTCGGGACCGTATATTTCGCCCCATATCCGCGTCCGCGTCCGGCGGTAGAAAGAATACTGAACGCACGCCCCAGCAAATGCCGTGCCCGGCTCACTCGTCCTGCCGCCAGCAGTTTGCGGATGTGGCTGCTCGAAACGTTCTCACCGCGCAGGCGCATTTCGGGATAATCGTGGACCCCAAATCCCATTTCCCGGCCCAGCTCGCGCAGCAGTTCAATGTTTCCCGCCGCTTTGTGCCCAAAGTGGAAGTTGTAACCTTCGTGAACCTCGCGCGCATGCAGACGCTTTTTCAGAATCTCATGGGCAAACTGGTGCGGCGTCATCAGCGAAAGATCGCGCGAAAAGGGAAGCAGCACCACCGCGTCGATCCCGGTGACTTCCAGCAGTCGCAGTTTTTCCGGAAGCGGAGTCAGCAATTTCAGGTTCTGATCGGGACGCAAAATGCGAGCAGGATGAGGCTCGAAGGTGACAACGACCGAATGTGCATTCCCCGCTTTTGCTCGCCGCACGATCTCGTCGAGAACATGCCGGTGAGCGCGGTGCACCCCGTCAAAGTTCCCAACACTGACCAGTGCCGGCCCGAAGTCACGGGGAACATCGTCGAGTTTGTGAAAGGTTTGCATCAAAAGTCTCTTCACCGCCGAGACGCCGAGGAAGCCGAGAAAATGCCAAAAAAGGTTTTCTCGGCGTTCTCGGCGTCTCGGCGGTGAATCCGCATTTCTAAATCTCAAACTCCAGCTTCATCCCATCAAACGCCAACTGCACGCCAGCCGGCAACGCGGCATTAGTCGCCTCGTGCGGCAGATCGTGGCAGATGTGGGTGAAAAACGTGCGCTTCGGTTTTACCGCCTCCACGATCTTCAGCGACTGCTCCACCGTCGAATGCGTGGGATGCGGCGTGTAGCGCAGGGCATCCAGAAAAAGAATGTCGAGGCCGCGCAATTTCTCCAGCGTCTCGACCGGGACCTCGGAGTGATCGGTCAGGTAGGCGGCCGATCCGAAACGGAAACCAAGGATCGGAGTTTCGCCGTGGATCACCGTCACCGGTTCAAACCGCGCGCCGAACAGTTCGACCGGGCCTTCAATGGGATGCAGGTCCACCAGCGGCAGTCCGCCAAACTTATACTCGGCTTCAAAAATGTACCGGAACATCTTGCGCAAGAACTCACAGGCGTGCGGCGTGGCATAAAGCGGCAGCTTGCCCGGCTTGTGCCGGTAAGTCAGGGGCCGCAGGTCGTCGATTCCGAGGATGTGGTCAGCATGGGTGTGAGTGTAGAGCACGGCATCAAGCTTGGTGATCTTTTCGCGGAGCGCCTGCTCACGAAAGTCAGGCGTACTGTCGATCATGACCATGACGCCCGTTATAGCTGACCATCACCGAGGGGCGCGTTCGGCGGTCGTGCGGGTCCGTGGAGCGGCAGACGGCGCAATCGCAGCCGATGGTGGGAACTCCCATCGACGTGCCGCTGCCCAGTACCGTTAGAGTCGCCTGCATCAGCCGTTGGTTCCTGTGATTGGGCCGGGCGCCTGCGGAGGACGCGCCAGAGCGTTGGTGACTTCCACGTAAGCCATGCGCAGTTCGTAGAGACAGTTCTGCAGGAACACCTGCTCCTTCGGAGTGAGATTGCCTTTGGTCTTTTCCGCGATCATGCCCAGCGTGTCGATGGTTTGCCGCGCGCCAATCAAGTCAACTCCGGGCTGGCCGCCTTGTTCGTGCATCAGGCCGAGCTGCATCATGGCGGTCATGTAGAGCGACGCCATGAAGCGCTCAAAATTCATTTCGAGTTCTTTGGCCGAGTGTCCGCTGAGTTCGACTCGCGTGTCCAGATCCCGCGACGACTGCTTATAGGCATCGTGCTGCGCCTGTTGCTCCGAGGCGGTAGGAGGCACCGGGATGTCCGATTCAGCCGCAGGTGCCGCTGCTGTGGGCGCGGCTTCTGGAACTGTTGAAACGGGCGCGGCAACAGCCGCTGCGGCCGGAGTCGGTGCCTGTTCTTCCGCGGCGTCGCGGAGTTCTCCGTCGGAGGTGAACAGGCGCTTGTCGCTTACTTTGAATTCGCTCTCTTCTCTTCGTTTTTGAGCCATAGAGTTTACCGTTAGAGTTTCCTTCGTGTACCTTCGTGCCCTTAGTGGTTAACGCTCGGCAAGTCGACCCACGACGTAGAATTTAGCCGATCGGGAGCGAAGCCGGTTTCAGCTTCGCCGTGCCCGCACCCAAGTCTTTTCCAGTAGCCTCGCGTCGCAGGTAACCTAATGCGACCGGGCGGTCTCCGCCGGGCAGAGGAAGAATCGCGCCGCTGGTGATTTCGCCAACTTCCTTTTCGTCAGCCAGAATCTTCGTGCCCGGTTCGGGCAGTGTGCCCTCGACCGCGAACGCAGTAAATTGCCGGTGTACAGCCCCTCGCGACCGGATGCGCTCCACGATCTCCTGCCCGAGATAACACCCTTTGGTGAAATTCAACGCCCGCGTCTGCCCGGTTTCCTGGGGCAGATCGCGCTCGCGAATATCCACGCCAAATTGCGGAATGCCGCGCGAAATGCGGAAAAGATTCAGCGCCGCCACGCCCGTAGCCCGCGCGCCTGCCTTCAGCAGCGCGTCCCGAAGCTCGCTGACGTGCTCAGGGGCAACCCAGACTTGCCAGGACTCGCGAGCTTCCTCGCCCGAGCGCAGAAGCGTGACCGTCGTTCGTTGACCGGCGTGCTGCCAGGCAACGTCCGCAAATTGCAGATGGGCGAGCTCAGGAACAGCAATACCGGCGCGTTCGAGAACCCGGCGCGATTCTGGCCCAGTCAGGCCGAAAGCGGCGAGTTTGTCGCCGATGTCGGCGATCTCAACATCGTCGGCAATAATGTAATGATCGAACAGCTGCAGTACTTTTTCTCGCTGCCCGCGTTCCGTATCCACCAGCAGTGACTCGCCGCGCTGAAACACGTAGAGATCCGCCTGAATGCGGCCCTGCGCATTTAGCAGGAACGCATACACCCCGTGGCCAGGGGCAAGGTCGCGAACGTTGTTCGTAACCATGCCGTTCAGCCAGCGGACGCGGTCGCCGCCGGTCACCGCGATCTTGGCCCGCCCACTCAGGTCATAGAGGCCGCAACCCGAGAGCAAGGACTGGAACTCGGCGCTAGTATCGCCGAAGTCGGGCACAGCGACCGCGCTGCTGCGCTCACTCGGGTTCGTCCCAGAAAGCATCATCGAAGTCATAGGTTCAATCCTTAATTATAACGAAGCACAGACTCTGACCGGCGCCGAAGCAATTCCCTGTAGAGACGCGGCTTGCCGCGTCTCCCACCGCGTCCACTGGAGACGAGGCAAGCCCCGTCTCTACTCAACGGTTTCTGAATGCTTCAAGCCTGTGCTAACGTTGCCAGCGTGAGTGCCAAAAAGCGTATTGCTGTAATCCCCGGTGACGGCATCGGGAAAGAGGTAATTCCGCAAGCCGTGAAGGTCATCCAGGCTGCCGGCGCCGCGGTCGACCTGACCTCATTCGACTGGGGAGCCGACCGCTATCTGGCCGACAAAGTTACGGTCCCGCCGGATGGCTTTGCCACCTTGACCCGCGATTTCGACGCCATCCTGCTCGGAGCCTTCGGCGATCCGCGCGTGCCCTCTAACATTCATGCCCGGGAAATTCTCCTGGGCATGCGCCGCCAGATGGATCTGTACGCCAATGTCCGCCCGGTTCACCTGCTCGATGCGTCGCTTTGTCCGCTGAAAGGCATCCAACCAAAAGACCTCGATTTCGTCGTAATTCGCGAGAACACCGAAGGCGTTTACGGCGACCTCGGAGGCGTCTTCAAGCAGGGAACGCCGGACGAAATGGCGATTCAGGAGGACCTGAACACTCGCAAGGGCGTCGAACGCATCATCCGCTTCGCGTTTGAGTACTGCGCCAGCCACCGGAAGCTCGATGGTTCGCCAAGGCGTGGAGTGCTGATGTGCGACAAGTCCAATGCCATGACGCATGCCGGCGGCCTGTGGCAGCGCGTATTCAAGGGATTGGCCGCCGAATATTCACAAATTGGGAAGCAGCACATGTACGTAGACGCGCTCTGCATGCAGATGGTGTGCGATCCGCGCGCCTTCGATGTCATCGTCACCAACAATATGTTTGGCGACATCATTACCGATCTTGCCGCTGGATTGCAGGGTGGCCTGGGCATGGCCGCCAGCGCCAATCTGCGTCCGGGACACATTTCGATGTTCGAGCCCGTGCATGGTTCCGCGCCGCCGATTGCGGGGAAAAACCTTGCCAACCCTATCGGCGCGATTCTGACCGCGGCGATGATGCTTGCGCATCTGGACATGACGAGCGAAGCACAAAAGATCGAAGCGGCCGTGCTCGAAGCCGTCCGCCAGAAAAAAACGACAGCTGACATCGGGGGGACGTTGGGGACGCGCGAGGTCGGCGAGTGGGTAGCGCAAAAGATCGCGAGCCACTGAGACCCGTACGTGGTCGGCGATCATCATTTCGAGTTTTCAAACAGAGGGCACATGAAGTTGTGGAAGTCCGCCGTAATAGTTCTGCTATTCGCGTTGTTGGTCTGCGGAGCGTGGTCGCAAAACCCGCCACAAGCTCCCGCAAACAACAACGGCGATAACCTTGGCGTTCAGGTTCAGGATCAGCCAACACCAGCCCAGAATTCGCTGTCAGCAGAAACCATCGTCTCCCCGAAAGAAGCCAAGGAACTTTTTCGCTCAGTCGACGAAATTCTGCAATTTGCCAGCCAGGATACGGGCCTGCCAATTGAGCACAAAGTAAAGCGCCGCCTGACCAAGCGCGACGAGGTGCAGTCCTACATCGAGAAAAGTATGAAAGACGACAAGGACGCGAAGCGGCTGGAGAGGTCGTCGGCGGTGCTGAAGAAATTTGGGTTGTTACCGCGCAACTTCGATCTTCCGACCTTTCTGGTCGCGATGCTGCGGGAGCAGGTGGCGGGATACTACGACGCCAAAACGAAAACCGTGAATTTGCTGAACTGGGTGGACGTCGAACAGCAGAAGCCGGTTCTGGCGCACGAACTGACGCATGCCCTCCAGGACCAGTCTTTCGGCATCGAGAAATGGATGAAGGGATCGACAGAACATGCTGATAATAAACAGAATGTTCCGAGCCAGAGCGATATCGAAACGGACGAAGAATCGTCCGCTCGCCAAGCGGTAGTAGAGGGTCAGGCCATGGTCGTGCTGCTTGACTATTCGTTAGCCCCAACCGGAAAGACGATGCTGGAATCGCCTCAGATCGTCGAAGCGCTCAAGCAGGGCATGCTCGAGGGGACGGCAGATTCCCCTGCATTTCGCAATGCCCCGATCTTCTTGAAAGAGGAACTCACTTTCCCCTATCGCTACGGACTCGACTTCACCGGCGCGCTCCTGCAGGCAGGCGGAAGGGAACTGGCCTATGCCGGAGCGTTCAAGGACCCGCCCAGGACGACGCGCGAAATCATGGAGCCGAAGACCTATCTGGCGCACGAGAAGTTGGAACCGATGAAGGTGATCGATATGGAGAAGGACTTCAAGAACTACGATCCCTTCGATATCGGCGCCATGGGAGAGTTCGACGTTGACGTGTTGGTTGAGCAGTATGCGGGCCGAGTCGAGGCCGCAAACATCTATCCGGAGTGGCGCGGCGGGTATTATTTTGCCGGGAAGCCCAAAGCCGACAAATCGGCCGATAAATCGGCGCCGATTGGCGTGCTGTACGTGTCCCGCTGGTCGAGCGCAGCAAAGGCGGCGGAGTTCGCGGCGGTGTATGCGAAATCGCTCGCCCAGCGGTATCAGAAGCGACAGGCGTTAGGGACAGATGGCAAAGTTGTGGAAGATGCACCCCCGGCCGATTCCTGGCGAACGTTGCGCGGACGGCACGCTTGGCTGACGGAAGAGGGGGCCGTCGTGATTGAAGTCCGCGGCGACGCCGTATTGATCAGCGAAAGTCTGGACGACGAGACGACGAAGCGTGTGGAAGCGGACTTTTGGCCGGAAGAAAAAGCCCCGCCCACGAAGCCATGAGTTTTCGTCTTGTATAATCACCAGTTCCGCAGTCATTTCAGCGCTGTGGAAGAGCGGCCCTTCAGGGCCGCGTAACGCGTCAAATCAACGTGGGCTTTAGCCCCTGAGAGACGACTCTCAAGGTCTGAAAAGCTCTATGAATCCAGCCGCATCAGGAGCGCATGTGCAGCAGGCAGAGATTGGCATTATCGGCGGCAGCGGTCTGTACCACATGCCCGGTTTCAGCGACGCGCACGAGGTCGAGCTGCACACTCCATTTAGCGATCCTTCGGATGCTTACATTCTGGGGACGCTTGAGGGTCGCAAGGTAGCCTTTCTAGCGCGCCACGCCCGGGGCCACAAACTCTTGCCCAGCGAGCTGAATTTCCGCGCCAACATTTACGGCTTCAGGCAGCTGGGAGTTGAGCGCATCATTTCGGTTTCGGCGGTTGGCTCGCTGAAAGAAGAGCACAAGCCGCTCGACTTCGTAATCCCGGACCAGTTTTTCGATCGTACCCGCCATCGCGTGGATACTTTCTTCGGCGACGGCATTGTGGCCCACATTGGATTTGGCGATCCGGTGTGTGGCGAAATGGCGAAGGTAGTTCGTGGCGCTTGCCAGGTTGCGGGCGTAACCGGGAAACTGGGTGGCACTTACGTCTGCATGGAGGGACCGCAGTTTTCGACCAAAGCCGAGTCGAATGTTTACCGCAGTTGGGGAGCCGATGTGATCGGCATGACCAACTTGCAGGAAGCAAAGCTCGCGCGCGAAGCGGAAATTTGCTACGTCACCATCGCCATGGTCACTGATTATGACTGCTGGCATCCACATCACGATTCCGTGACCGTGGAACAGATTGTTTCCGTGCTGGTAAAGAATGCAGAGAACGCCGCGAAGGTTGTCAAGGCGACAGTGTCAGCGGTGCCGAAGGCGCGCTCCTGCAAGTGCGGCTCGGCCCTGGCGCATGCCATTCTGACCGATCCGGCCAAGATTCCAGCGGCAACGAAAAAGAAGCTGCAATTGATCTTGGGAAAGTATCTGAAATAGTTGGTGGAGAGACGGGCGTCCTCGCCCGTCCGGCAGTATCGTGGCCGGGCGAGGACGCTCAACTCTCTACCGCCTTACGGAGCCTCATGAGCATTCTGGTAGTTGGTTCGGTAGCCTTTGACACGATTGCCACGCCTTCCGGCCGGGTGAACGACATTCTCGGAGGGGCTGCGACTTATTTTGCGCTGGCCGCAAGTTACTTCACGGACGTGCGAGTGGTGGCGGTGGTCGGTGATGACTTTACCCCCGAACACGAAGCCGTGCTGACCAAACGCGGTGTGGACACACGCGGCATCGAGCGTGTCGAGGGGAAGACCTTCCGCTGGGGCGGCCAGTATCTCGACAACCTCAACGAAGCCAAAACCGACTTCACGGAACTGAATGTGTTCGAGAAGTTTCAGCCGCGCATTCCCAAAGAGTATTCCGATACGCAGTTTCTGTTCCTGGCTAACATTCACCCCACCCTGCAATCGGCAGTCCGGCTGGAGATGGAGGATGTGCGCTTGACCGGCGGCGACACCATGAATTTCTGGATCAAGGGCACGCCCAGGGAACTGGCCGAGACCTTGAAGTTGGTGAACGTTCTTTTGATCAACGATACCGAAACTAGAATGCTGGCCGGGGAGACGAATCTTCCGCGCGCCGCCAGAAAAGTTATTTCCATGGGGCCGAACGCGCTGGTGGTGAAGCACGGAGAATACGGAGCGACCATCTTTTTTCGCGAGGGCGCCTTCGGCATTGGAGCGCATCCTTTTCGCGCTCCCGCGTTGCCCATTGAAGAAGTCAAGGATCCCACCGGAGCCGGTGATTCCTTTGCCGGCGGATTCATGGGATATATCGCGTCGCAGGGCGATGGCGGTATTAGTCGCGAGGTGCTGAAGCGCGCTTTGTTCTACGGTGGGGTGATGGGATCGTTTGCCGTGGAGCGCTTCGGGACGGAGCGTCTGCAGAATCTTACCCGTGGCGAAATTAACGCGCGCTTCCAGTTGTTCCGCGAACTGACCCACCTGGAATAGAAGCCTGTGGCGCAAGTAGGATTCGTATCAGGGTATGCCTTCAGACATACCGCAAGTGCCGTGTTGTGAGAGCGCCTTTAGGCGCCGGTTCCTTGGCGCTGGAGTTAGCCATGACCAAGCCCGCTGTGAGCGCAGAGTGAGCGCAAAGACTGCCGCCGTTTCCGACCGCAGCCCGGCCCGCGTCGCCGGGATCGCTGTCCTTGTGTCTCTGTTTTCCTTCCTTTACTACTTTGAACGAAGCGACCTTCTGCGCTATGGCGATGCGGTCGCCCATATCAATATTGCGCGCCGCGTGTTCGATTCGCAGACTCCCGGCCTGCTGCAATTGGGAACCGTCTGGCTGCCGCTGCCTCATCTGCTGATGATCCCGCTCCTCTGGTCAAACTCGATGTGGCAGAGCGGAGCCGGAGGTTCGATTCCCGAGATGATCGCCTATGTGTTCGGGGTCGTGGGAATATTCCGCCTCACGCGGGGCATGCTGGAGTCGGGTTTCTGCACGAAGCCGGCGGCTGCCGTGGGTGCGTGGACCGCGACCTTCGCCTATGGAGCGAATCCGAACCTGATCTACATGCAGGCGACGGCCATGACCGAATCACTTTACCTGGCGCTGTTTATCTGGGCCGTCGTGTACTTCGCGGAATTTATTCGGAGCCTTCAAAGCCAAGAGCGTGACGCGCGAAAAATACAGGTGGCACACTCTCCGCTGGTGCGCTGCGCCTGGTGCTTGGCGGGCGCGGAACTCACCCGTTATGACGCCTGGTTCCTGGCAGGTGTTATGGGAGCGGCGGTCGTCCTCATTGCGCTGCGCCGACGGGGGAATCGCGCCCTACTCCGAACTGCCGCGAAGTTCCTGCTGGGCATTGCCGTGGTTCCCATCTTGTGGCTGGCCTACAACGCGGCGGTGTATGGGAACGCGCTGGAGTTCGCAAACGGTGCCTACTCGGCGAAGGCGATTGAGCAGCGCGTAGCTGCGCCGAATCCGGCGCTTCACCATGCCGGGGTTGCGGCCCTCTATTTCCTGAAATCGGCGCAGTTGATTTTGGCCAATGGGAACTGGGGCCGCTTCTGGCTGGCCGCGGCCTTTCTGGCACTGGCAATCGGAGTCTGGAGGCTGCGGGCTCAACTATCATCGCTGCTTTTGCTGTGGATTCCGCTGGCTTTCTACGCGTATTCAATCGCCTACGGCTCCGTACCCATTCATGTCCAGACGTGGTGGCCCTTTGCCACTTTCAACCAGCGTTACGGACTCCAGTTGCTGCCTATGTTCGCGATTTCGGCCGGAGTGCTGGCCGCTTCTGCCTTTCTCCTGGGCGCTGGTGGGCGGCATCGCGGAAAACTGGTGGCGCTGGTGTTTGCGCTGATGATCGTCAGTTATGCATCTCTGTGGAAAGCGGAACCACAGTGCCTGCAGGAGGCGCAGAGGAATTGGAAAATCGGACATCCATTGAATTCCGCGGTCGAGGGCGTGGTCGCTCGATTGCCGCGGAATTCGCGGTTCCTGATGGACATCGGAGAACATGTGGGCATCATGCAAGCGGCGGGCATTCCCCTGCGTCAGGTGGTGAATAACGAGAACCACCGTCAGTGGAAACGCCCGTCGGATCCCGAGGGCCTGTGGGAGCGGGCGCTGGCCGATCCGCCGCGTTACGTGGATTTTGTGATTACCTTCGATGGCGATCTGGTGGACCAAGGCGTGAATCGGGCCAATCTCACGCTGCTGACGGAAATTCACGCAACCGCACAGCCGCATGCGCGCATTTATGTCGTGCGCACTGCCCTGAATCAATCGCGTTAACCCTTCCCGCCCAGCAACACAGAAAGCGCTCGGATGGCGGTGATAGAATCCGCTCGAAGCCGGTGCGTTGCTATGAGCTTATTCCATCAAGTCGTTGAACTGCTGCGGAATGAACTGGGCGTGGTGCTGAGTTCGACGCTGGCGCGGTTGCTGCTGGCGGCGGTGCTGGGCGGCATCATCGGCCTGGAGCGGCAACTGCGCCATAAACCAGCGGGGCTGCGCACGAATATGTTTATATGTTTCGGCTCGGCGCTGTTTACGGTTCTATCGCAGCAACTCGCGGGCAACCCGTCGGACTATACGCGGATCGCGGCGCAGATCATTACAGGTATCGGCTTCATCGGCGCGGGCTCGATTCTGCACACACGCGGATCGGTGACTGGCCTGACGACGGCCGCCACCCTGTTTGTAGTGGCTGGGGTAGGGATGGCAGCGGGTGGTGGCTTGTACCTGACCGCAGGTTTCGCCACAGTCATAATTCTTATTGCGCTGGTGTTGCTGGGACGCATGGAGCACACGTTCCTGCTGAAGTCGTTGATCACTACCTACGAAGTGACCGGCAGCAACGTGGATGCGATGTTGAGGGAAGTGAACCGCATCCTGGACACCGAGCAACTCACCATGCAGAGCGTGCACGTCGCGTCTGTCGACGATGAATTCCGCCTGGTGTTCGCGGTGGATTGCGAGCGTGAACAGCAGAGCGTATTCTCCACCCGGTTGCACGAATCGAATGTGTTTGGCTCCGTGACGGCACTCGGGGCTACGGAGCCCGAATGAGCACACCACATCAGAACACGAAAATCCCTTTCACCAAGGCGTCGGCCTGCGGCAACGATTTCTTACTGGTCGAAGGTGCGCACGCTTCCGGCGACCTGGCTCTACTCACGCGACGCATGTGCGATCGCCATAGCGGGGTGGGCGCCGACGGTGTGGAGTGGTTGTTTCCGGATGCGGAAGCCGACATAAGAGCGCGTCTGATCAACTCCGATGGTTCGTCGGCCGAAATTTCCGGCAATGGCACGCGCTGCGTCGCGGCCGAGGTTTCCTCACGCGCCTCTAAAACGACCGTGGTAGTGCGCACTGACGCTGGACTGAAAACTTGCCAGCTTACGAACCGCCAAGGCTCCACGTTTGAGTTTGAAGCGGATATGGGCATACCTGAAGTCAGCGGCCCGTTGTCGGTTGAGACAATGCAGGTCCGGGCGACAGGCACGGAAGTTTCCATGGGCAATCCGCACTTCGTAATTTTCGTCGAGAATTTTCAGGACGGTTGGCAGCGGCAAGCTGCGCTGATCCAGACGCAGCCGCAGTTTCCGCAGGGCACGAATGTAGTGTATGTGGTGGCGCGAGGTGCGGATGACGGCCGCATGAATGACCGTGGCGTCCATGAAGTCGAGATCCGAATGTTTGAACGAGGCGCGGGAGAGACGCAGTCTTCAGGCACGGGTTCGTGCGCGGCAGCGGTGGCGTCGATTGCCAGCGGGCGAGTCACTTCGCCGGTGACCGTGATTGCACCGGGAGGTCCGCAGACGGTGCGCTGGGAGAATAGAGTCTATCTGCGCGGTCCAGCCACGCTCGTGTGCCGCGGAGAGTTCTTCGTGTAGCAGTTCCGTGTACGCGAGACTCGTATCAGGGCATGCCTTCAGGCATGCCGCAAGCACGCAAGCAACAACGCGCCTTTAGGCGCTGGATTTGGAAGGTTGAAGTTTATTGCATGCTGTTAAGATCGAGTCCCAATGATATGTGCTTCTAAGAACCCGCGCATCAAGCCCTGCGCGCTCCGTCCGGGCGACAAGGTTGGAATCGTTGCGCCTGCCTCGAACGTTAAGCGCGAACTGCTGGAGGCAGGCTGCGACGGCCTTCGCCGGGCTGGCTATGAACCCTTTTACTTCGAGTCGATCCTGGAACGCGATCTGTACTTTGCCGGTTCGGTCGAGCGCCGCGCGCGGGAACTGGAAGACATGTTCGTGCGCGACGATATCCGCGCTATCGTTTGCGCGCGCGGAGGGTACGGAGCGAACTACCTGCCGCTGGCGCTGGATCCGACGAAGATCGTTGCTCATCCCAAAATCCTGGTGGGCTACAGCGATATTACGACGCTGGTGTGCTGCATGGCCGATTCGGCGAACTTCGTGACCTTCCATGGTCCGATGGTGGCCAAGGATTTCGCCGTTGCCGATGGTGTGGATATGGATTCCTGGCAAAACGCGCTGGGCGGAGCAGCGGAGTGGAAGATTGGTGAAGGCTCAGGCGCCAAGCCTCTGGTGACGGGCAAAGCCGAAGGAATCCTCTACGGCGGCTGCCTCTCGATGCTGGTGGCGTCGATCGGCACGCAACACGAGATTCGGACTGCAGGCACGATCCTCTTCGTCGAAGACATTGCGGCCAAGACTTTCCAGATCGACCGTATGCTGATGCAACTGAAGCTGGCAGGCAAGCTGAAGGATGTGCGCGGCATGATCTTCGGCGAAATGCTGGATTGCCGTCAGGGTCCGGATCAGGACTACACGCTCGAGGAAGTGGTTCTGCGGATCGTAGAAGACTTGCGAATTCCGGTGGCGTTCGGGTTGCGCTCGGGCCATGTCTCGCGGGCGAATATCACGCTGCCAATCGGAGTGCGTGCGAGACTGACCGTCGACGACGCGGTGGAACTGCGGATTCTGGAAGCGGCAACGACCAAGTGACGAAACCCAGGCACATTCATCTGATCGGCATCTGCGGAACGGCGATGGCTTCGCTCGCTGGCATGCTGCAAGAGCGCGGCTTTCGCGTCACGGGCTCGGACGCGGCAGCGTATCCGCCGATGTCCACGTTTCTCGAATCGCTAGGCATTCCGGTCGCGCAGCCGTTTGCCGAGTCGAACCTCAATTCCAAGCCTGATCTCGTCGTCGTGGGGAACGCGCTTTCTCGCGGAAATGTGGAACTGGAGCGCGTGCTCGACCAGCGCATTCCGTTCTGCTCGCTGCCGCAGATTCTGCACGATGAGTTTCTGGTAGGGAAAGAAGTTCTGGTGGTTGCGGGAACGCACGGCAAAACGACTACAACCTCGATGCTGGCGTGGATCTTCGAAACCGCTGGCCTTCAGCCTTCATTTCTCATCGGAGGCATTGCCGAGAACTTCGGCCGCAGCTTCGGCCTTGGCGAAGGCAAGCACTTTATCCTGGAAGGCGACGAGTACGACACTGCGTTCTTCGATAAGGGTCCGAAGTTCATGCACTACTTTCCGGATTCCGTGATTCTCACCTCGGTCGAATTCGACCACGCCGATATCTACAAGGATCTGGACGCAGTGGAAACGGCCTTCAAGCGGCTGGTGAATCTGGTTCCAGCGACGCGGTCGCATCGTCGCCTTCGATTCGGGTGAGAGCCCAAGCGAGAGCATCAATCGCTGCCTGCAGAAAGCGTTCTGTCCCGTCGAACGTTATGGAGTTTCCGATCGCGCGAACTGGAAGATTACGAATCTGAAATTGAACCAGGAACGAACTTCCTGGTCGGTGCTGCGCGATGGAAAACACTGGGCAGACTTCGAATTCCCGCTCGGCGGAGAATACAACGTCTGGAATGCCACGGCCGCTGCGGCGTTGGCGGCGAATTATGAAATTTCGAAAGATGTGATTGCCAAGGCTCTCAAAACATTTCGCAGCGTGAAGCGCAGGCTGGAGGTGAAAGCCGAGGTCAATGGCATAACCATCATCGACGACTTTGCCCATCATCCCACGGCCATCGAGCAGACGATTCACGCATTGCGGGCGCGCTATCCCGAATCGCGCCTGTGGGTAGTGCTCGAACCGCGCTCGAACACCATGCGCCGCAACGTGCTGCAAGATGCGCTGGCTCGCAGCCTCGCGCTAGCCGATCAGGTCGTGATCGCGGCCATCTTCAAGTCGGAGGCGATTCCGGAAGCGGAGCGTCTCGACCTGAATCGCGTGATTGGCGAAATACAGAAACGCGGCAAGCCAGCGCGCATCCTCGCCGATGCCGATGCCATCGTGAACGCGATCGCGCCCGAACTGCGCCGGCGAGACGTGGTCGCCATTCTCTCCAATGGCGGATTCGGCGGCATCTATGAGAAGCTTCCCCAACGATTGCGCGGGCTCGGGGTGAAAGCATAACTACTCTTGCTCCAATTGAGATTCGTATCAGGGCGCGCCTTCAGGCGTGCCGCAAATGCGGAAGTATCGCCGCGCCTTCAGGCGCTGGATTTCGAAGTTCGAGTTTAACCACGGGCCAATAAGTGTTTCGCACCATTCTCATGCTTCTGTTCTGGGCCGCTGCGCTGCCTTTCGCCGCGCTCTTCGGGGTTCCCTGGACTTACCTCACCAAAGACATCGCCTTTCTGTACAACACCAGCATGTGGGCAGCCTTCACCGGCGTGCGCATTGCGGGCGTGAAGGTGCGAGTGCTCGGCCTGGAAAAGATTGATCCGGCGCGCACTTACGTCTTCATGTCGAATCACATTTCCAATCTCGATCCGCCGCTCACGCTGCCGCTGATCCCGCGCCGCACTTCGGTGATGGTGAAGAAGGAATTGTTCAAGGTTCCAATTCTCGGCCAGATCATGCTGATCGGGTCATTCGTGCCGGTTGATCGGGGAAATCGCGAGGCGGGCATCGCGGCGGTGCGCGATGCGCTCAAAGTCATCGAGCAGGGCTTGAACATGACCATCTACGTGGAAGCGCACCGCTCGTACGATGGCAAACTGCTGCCCTTTAAAAAAGGCCCGTTCTATCTCGCCGAGGAGTGCAAGGTTCCGGTCGTGCCCATCACGATTTCAGGCACTGAAGCCTGCATGCCGAAAGCGCGGTTCGCGATTCGTCCGGGGACGGTGACGGTAGAATTCCACGATCCCATCGAGCCCAAAGATTTCGGAGAACGCGAGTGCCTGATGGCCAAAGTGCGAGCCGCAATCAATAGCGGGCTTCCGGCGGAGTTAAGAGAGTAGGCGACGGAACTCTGGCAAGGAGAACATATGGAGCGCGACAAAAAACGCGATCAAATCCGGCAAGAAGCTCTAGCCGCATGGACCCATTTCCAGACGACCGGCCAGCACATCACAGCCGAGGAGGCCGACGCATGGCTGGTCAAGCTCGAAGCGGGTAACGACACCGTCCCCCCGAAGTGCCACGACTGAAGAGAAATGCTGATCGAATTCCGCAGGCCACCCGCCGACCCCATCGAAGTTGTCATCCTGAGCGTAGCAGGGACTTCACGAAGTGAAGTCTCTGCGTAGTCGAAGGACCCCTACACCCTCACACGGCGCCCTTTTCCCGAGAGATTCACCCTTTTCTCGATGTATGAAATATGGAAGAAACCGGAGTACGGGGATGGTTTGTTTACTACTTGGTACCCCTACCCCCCCCCCTGCCTCGTGGAATCAAGGAGTTAGGCGGAATTTTTCCATCTGGTCTTTGAAACTAAAGGACTTATGTCAAAGTATTCCGGAATAAGGACTTACGGGATTCCTCTGCTTCGCTGAGGATTTCGGCGGCGGGCTCACGCCCGCTGAACGTCTCAACTTCTGTTTTCAAAGAGCGCCGACTAATGGGGCTGGGGCAGCTTCGAGGTCCGTCTCCTGGGAGACGGACACAGCTTGGCCCCGGCAAAACAGGTCGATTCCATTGTCGCCGACGGACGGTCGGAAGTCTGTGATGGCGTGCACAGCGCGTTTGTGATGAAAAAAGGCAAAGGCCCCGCCCTTCGCTTCGGGATAGGACGGGCCACTCGACGTGCTACTTTTCAACCGGCAATGTAAGCCGCTCGCCACTACTTCGTACAAGTGGTACTTAGTCCCGCCCCGGACTATCCTATCCTGTCATGTCCTCCGGTCCTACTGCGGTACAGGTAGTGTCGGTAGTGACTATTCTGCTCTGCACAATTTTTGGCGTAGCCCAGCAGAACTGTCCGCTCCCACCCTCCATTCAGACAGGCTCGCAGGGGTCTGATATTTTCTCCGATCAGCAGGAAATCGACCTTGGCGACGCCATGGCCGAGAGTCTCGCTCAACAGGTGAGGATCATCCACCATGACAAGCTGAATGCATATCTCAGCGCGTTAGGTGATCGCCTGGCGCTGCATCTCCCTCCGACACAACTGAAGTTCCGCTTCTACCTTATGGAGTTTCCCGAGGTGAATGCATTCAGCATCGCAGGTGGCCGAGTATACGTGTCGCGGAAGTTGGTGGCGCTGGCCAAGACCGACGACGAACTCGCCGGAGTGCTGGCCCATGAACTCGGACACATTGTTACGCACCAGATCGCCATCGAGATGACCGCGCGCCTACGCGAAGTACTGAGAGTCCAACAGGTCGGCAACCGCGCCGACGTGTTCGAGAAATTCCATCTGCTCCTGGAAAACGCGGCACGCAAGTCTGGACACGGCGGGGGCGAGGAAGAGAAACATCAGTATGTGGCGGATCAGGTCGCACTGTATGCCATGGCCCGGGCGGGGTATGCCCCTCATGCCTACGTCGATCTTTGGGACCGCTTTCAGCAGACCCATGGCAAGACCGGCAGTTGGCTGTCTGATATCTTCGGCAGCACCAAACCTTCGGAGCGGCGCCTCCGCGAAATGCAGAAGAACCTAGCTGCGCTCCCTCCCGGTTGTGCCGAAATTCCACCCGGCTCGCGAACGGCTGAGTTTACCAAGTGGCAGGCAGAGGTGATCAACTACAACGGCTTGGGCACTGAGGAGTCGCTACCCGGACTGGTCCTCAAGCAGACGCTTGCACGGCCGTTGCGCCCAGACGTTTCCAACCTGCGCTTCAGCCCGGACGGTAAGTATGTACTGGCCCAGGATGAAGGTGGCATACACGTTCTTACACGAGATCCTTTTGCCGTCCTTTTCTACATTCCGGCCGTAGATGCCATCGCCGCTGTCTTCAGTCCCGACTCGCGGTCGGTCGTGTTTCATAATCGCTCCCTGCGAGTGGAAAGTTGGTCGGTCGCGGAGCAGCGGCGAAACTGGGTTCACGAGCTCACGGTCCTGCATCCTTGCTTTCAAAGTGAGCTCTCGCCCAACGGGTCGGTGATAGCCTGCCTGAACTCGGAATTCGAATTGTCGTTGATCGATGTAGCCTCGGAAGCGACTCTTTTCACCAAGAAGAAGTTTCTTCAGCCGACCTTCTTCGGTGCTTGTGTGGCTACGATGTCCATGGCTCAGGGTGGTGAGGCCAAGCTGATTGAAATGAAGTTTTCCCCCGACGCGCGCTACTTCCTGGCTGGTGCGAACGGGGCACACTTCGCATGGGACATAACGGCTCACCAGGAGTTTTCTCTGCCTGGGTCGATCCGGGAAGCGATGAAGGGAAGCTTTGCGTTCATCGGGCCTGACAAATTGGTCGGCATTGATGTGTCATCTCCCTCAAAGTCCTCTGTCCTGCGTTTCCCATCCGGCGAACGGCTGCAACAACTTCGCCTGTCGAACAGCGTTAAGCTGCAGTCGGCGACCCACGGCGACTTTTTCTTCGTTGGCCCGCTCAAGAACGAACCTCTCGGCCTTCTCGATGCAAAGGATGGAAGCCTGCCGATTACCTTCAAAAATGCGGCTGCAGACATCTACGACGGAACGTTCGTAACCGAGAGGATTAGCGGCGAATTGGCGCTGAATGTTTTGGGCAAGACCGACGCGGTCGCCACGGCCAAGCTGCCTCAGGCGCGCCTAGGACCGCTACAAGCGGCTGCGGTTTCTCCTGACTTCAACTGGTTGCTTCTTTCCAACCGCACCCGCGGTGCCGTCTGGGACGTCGCTCACAACATCCGGACCATGGAATTGCGCAGTTTTCATGGAGCTTGGTTCGGGCCCGACCAGGCCGCGTACCTCGACTTCCCGAAATTCATGGAGACCGAGCGGGAGATCGTGCGGGTCGATCCCGTGTTGGGAATCTCGGCCATTGGTTATAAGGTCGGAGACGAGATCGCCAGTCAGCACGGAGGCTACCTCCTGATCACCAAAGCGAAAGGAGGAAACAGCGGCGGCACGATAGACCTTTCACCGCAGTCCTTGTGCCTGCGAATGTTCTTGTCTCGTCTTTTCCAAGTCCGCGGAGTTGCTGCTGCCGATGAAGATATTGAGATTCGCGATGTTCGCGATGGCCACGTCGTGTGGTCGCATTATTTTCCACACGAAGTCCCTGCTTTTTCGTTGGGGACGGAGAAAGCGCTGTTTCGATGGCCGCTCGTCGATGCCGCAGGACGCGATGAACTCGCCAAGTTTCCTGCGCTCAAAACGGGGGCGGATAGAACCGACTATTTTCTGGAGCAAATAGACTTACAGAAGAATGCTCCCGTCGCCGAACTTGTGCTCAAGACGAACAACGGATCTTTCTCTGTGACACACACCTTCACCGAGGGTGATTGGCTGATCGCATCGGCAAGCGGCAACCAAGTGTTGACTTATTCCATGGCGTCGGGACAAGAGAAGGGCCACTTCTTCGGATCTCATCCCTTGGCCTCACACGACGGACAACTCGCGATAGAAAGTGAATCCGGACAACTCAGCGTGTACGACATAGCCACTTCGCAATTGCGACAGCAATACACCTTTTCCGACCCCGTATCCTTCAAGACGTTTTCGCGTGATGGCAGCAGACTCTTTGTGATGACCGTGAGCCAAACTGCCTACATCATGGATGTGCCCGCGAAGAACTGAACGGCACCATCATCACTTCGCAGTATCCCCGTATGTGGCCGGGGTGGTTCCTATCGCGAAGCGAAGGGCGGGGAGGCAGTCGGTTCTGCACCGCGGTCCTAGCGCATTCCCCTGATCTCTTTCTCTCGTCCATCATCAACTTGCGCAGCGCACGATTAATTCTGGTCTGGTAGCCTCGGCCCTGTCGTTGGAACCAGGGTGGAATCCCGCCGCTTGCAAAAACGCATGGAGGGGGTCACCCGGCTGTCAAAGTCAAGGTCAACGGCAGCGGACAGGAGTGTCCGCTCTACACACTGGGAACGGGGAGAAGGCCTTGCACTTCGCCGGGGGTGTTGGTCGTGTAGGGGTCCTTCGACTCCGTAGCTGCTTCGCTTCGCGAAGCGGCTACTCCGCTCAGGATGACAGTTTTATTTGAGATCGCTGGCGGTTTACTCCCGCTCCGACAACTTCCTTACTGCCTTGGCGATCTCGGGCAGTCTGGCGTAGGCGGCGCAGCACTTTAGCCACAGGCGGTGATCAATGGCGGGAGCGCCGCTGACCATGGCTCCGGCGGGAACGTCGTGCGGGATGCCGCTTTGGGCTATGGCTATGGCTCCGTCTCCGATTTTGACGTGGCCGGAGACGCCTACTTGTCCGGCTAGAATTACGTTGTTGCCTACATCCGTGGTTCCGGCCAGGCCCACCTGCGAGATGAGCAGCGTGTCGTGGCCTATGGTGACACTGTGGCCTACCTGGACCAGGTTGTCGATCTTGGTGCCGCGTCCGATGCGGGTCTCGCCTATGCTGGCTCGGTCGATGCAGGTGTTGGCCTGGATCTCGACGTCGTCTTCGATGACTACTTTGCCGGACTGGATGATTTTGTGCCAGTGGGCTTCGTCGTCCTTGGCGAAGCCGAAGCCGTCGGTGCCTATGAGGGCTCCGTTCTGGAGCAGGACGTTGTCTCCGAGGTGGCAGAATTCCCGGACTACGGCGTGAGCGTGGGCGAAGAAATTGCTGCCTATGGTGACTCCGCGATAGATGACTACGTGGGCCAGCAGGACGGCGTTGTCTCCGATGACTACGTCTTCGTCGATCGCTACGTAGGGACCGATGTGCGCGTTCTTGCCTAGCTTCGCTTTGGGATGAACTACCGCGGTCGGATGGATTCCGGGGGCGTAACGCGGCGGCTGGTAGAAGAGTTCTATGGCCTTCGCCCAGGCCAGATAGGGATTCTTGCTGCGCAGCATTCCGGTGGAGATGGCGGGAAAGTCCTCGGCGACAATGACGGCTGACGCTTTTGTCGTCTTCGCGGCGGCGTTGTACTTGGGGTTCGACACGAAGGTCAGCTGGCCGGGACCGGCTTGTTCGATGCCCGCCACGGCGGTGATTTCGGTGTTGGGCGAGGCGTTCTCGATGCGAGCGTTGAGAGCTTTGGCGATGTCGGAGAGTTTCATATTAGGAGTCCGGGAGAATTGTAATAGAGCAAGGTGTCAGGTCTCAGGTGTCAGGTGTCAGGAAAAACAAGAGCAACCCATCTCACCGCAAGTCTAAAGGTTTTTCCTGACACCTGACACCTGACACCTGGGTCACTGCTCGAACAGCGTGACCTGCCTGGTATCGGGCGCTCCGCCTCTGCGGCGGCGGTTGGCTGCTCCTATTACTGCCAGCACCGTCACCGACGTTAGCGCTTCCCTTGGCACGAAGACCCGCTGCGTGTTCGAGCGCAGGTCGGGAGGGTTCATCAGGAATCCTTCGGCGGGATTTTGCGTCAGGTCGTTGGGCAGGATGCCTTCGATCACTTCGTTGTCTTTAAACTTCAGGCGCACCCAGAGGCCTTCGGTCCTGGGACGGGTGGTGAAGGTCTTGCGGAGCATCAAGTCGGTGTCGGAAAACTCGCGGACGAAATAAACCGCCTTGATTTCTTTGAGGTCGATGGCGACTACGTTGCCGGAGGTGTTTAGCAGTTCTAGTTTGCCATCCACCACAAAGTTGGCAGGCGCAACATGGCCGCTGACAGAGTCGCGGTCGTGTTTCCGCACGATCACTTTCTTGTGGGTCGAGGACATGGGGCCTGAGATGCTGTGCCTGGGTTACCTTCACGCGGACAAGAGTGTCCGCGCTACACTTGGATTCTCGCACTTTCCCGAAGAATTCGCCTGGTTTGTGCCTTCGTAGTAGCCAAACGGTAAACGTTGTGTTATTTTCTGTAGTTTGCTGAAATCTTAGGTTTGCGGTATAAGTCTCATGTCTAGAGGGATTTAGATTCCGCCGCCGGGCCGGCGGGCAAGTTCCGCTGCGGCCTCCCTGTGGAAAACCTGTGAAAAACGCCTCGGCCGCGCCCATCGAAGGGCCTCCGCCAGGCGACTAGGAAGGCATGGCCGATTACATATACACGCTGGAAACCCGGCTCTCGCCGGACCAACAAAAGGCAGTAGCCCTGGTGCAGGACGCCGCCAAAGCGGCGGGGATGAACCTCTACCTGACGGGTGGCGCGATCCGCGACATCATTACCGGCTTTCCCATTCGTGATCTGGATTTCACGGTGCAGGGCAACGCGCTCAAGCTCCAGAAAGACCTGGAGCGGGCGGGAGCCGTGGTGGGTGACGCCGACGATGAAACGCGATCCTTGCTGCTGACCCTGCCCGGTGGCGTGCGCTCCGAAATTGCGATGGCGCGCTCGGAGCACTACGACAAGCCGGGTAAGGCTCCGCAGATGGCTCCGTCGACCATCATTGAAGATCTTCGCCGCCGCGATTTCACCGTCAATGCAATGGCGTTGTCGCTGAACGAAGGATCACGCGGGCTGCTGATGGATCCGTTCAACGGCTCGGCCGACATCGAAGCCAAAGTCATCCGCGTGCTGCATAACTACGCGTTTCTTGAGGATCCGTCGCGGTTGATCCGCGCCACTCGCTTTGCCACGCGCTTCCACTGGCCGTTCGAGGAACGGACGCAGGCGCGTTACGAATCGGCGAAAGAAAACGGCTACATCGAGTACATCCGGAGTTCGAGCATCGGATACGAGATCGAGCAGTTGGCATATGAGGACGATGCGCTCGGCGTCCTGAAGGCGTATGAAAAAGAAGGCTGGCTGAAGGTACTGAATCCGCGCTGGAGTACGGCCAAGGTTGATACGGCTGGATTAGGCGCGCTGATGAAGACCCGTCAGCAGATGAACGAACTCGGATATACGCCGGAGGTGGCGCCGGCGGTGCTGCATTTCCTTACCGAGCGGCTGGGCGACAAGGATATTTCGGATTTGCGGCGGGCGATTCCGCGCAAGGATCTGGTCGACTCCTGGAAGGATCTGGATGCGAATGCCCACAGCCTGGCGAAGAGGCTTTCGGGGAAAGAGGCGGCCACTCCGTCGCGGACTTGGCAATTGCTGTCGTCGGCGCGTCCGGAGATGATTCTGTTTCTGGCGATCACGGCGCGACAGCAGGCGGTGGCGCAGAAGATCAAGAACTTCTTCACCAAGTGGCGGCAGGTGCAGCAGAAAATTCCGTTGCCCGAGATGACGGAACTGCACATCACTCCGCAGATGGTGACGTATCCCAAGATCGCTAACGATGTGTTCATGCTGTTGTTGGATGGCAAGCTGCGCTCGCGGACCGAGACGCTGAAATATCTGAAGCCGCTGGCGCCACCACCGCCTCCACCGCCTCCACCTCCGGCGGCCAAGCGTGGTCGAGGGGCGAAGGCTGCGGCGGCCGCTGCGGCTGCTCCGGCGGTGGCGAGCGGCAAACCGGGTAAGGGGAAGGGAAAAGCTGCGGCGGTTCCGGTCGCGGCTCCGGTCGCGCAAGTCAAAGAGAAGTCCGCGCCGGTGGCGAAGACTGCGGCTCCGGCGAAGACCGCTGCTGTGGCCAGGGTGAGCAAGCCAGCCAAGGCTCCTGCCGTTAAGACGCCGAAGAAACCCGCCAAAGCCAAGAAGGCCGCCGCTAGAACGAAGGCAAAGGCGAAATCCAAAGGAAAGAAAAAGCGCAAATAAAAGGCGGGCTTCGAAACGCTTGAACTTAGGCGGGGTTTTTGTCTTCGCGGCTGTTTCCAAAGGGATTTTTCTCCGCCGCAAAACCAACTCAAGACTGGGCTATAATGTGGGCATGCGGCGCTGCTTGTCCATAGCGACGTTCAGCCTGATTTTGTTAGCCCTGCCCTTGTGGGCACAGCATCGCGGCGGAGGCGGAGGCGGTCACTTCAGTGGTGGAGGCGGTGGTCACATCGCTTCGCACGGCGGTTTTTCCGGACACTCCTCTGCTGGGTTCTCATCTGGCGCATTTCACGGCGGAGCTATTCGCAGCTCCCACGTTCATGTTCGAACTGGAAATCCCTACCACCATCGCGGCTTTTACGGACGCCGGGGCTATTACCCTTACGCGGGATATTATCCCTACGGCTATTACGGCTGGTATTCCGATCCGCTCTATGACAGTGGAGACCAGGACGCGTATGCGGAGGAGAATCCCCCCGCTCCATATCGTGAGAACGACCGCGAGAACGAGGGATTGCAGCGCGATGTGGAAGCGCTGAACGGGAAAATCGATCGGTTGCAAGCCGACGTCGAAGCGCGCAATCGGCCGAAGCTCGAGCAGGAACCCGCGACCGCCCTGGTATTCCGCGATCAGCATGTGGAAGAGGTACGGAATTACGCGATCGCTGGGGGAACCCTTTGGGTGCTCAATGAGCAAGCCGCAAAGAAGATTCCACTCGCCCAGCTCGATCTTCCTGCCACGGCCAAAATGAATGAAGAGCGTGGCGTGGACTTCCAGGTGCCGGGACCGGCGCTCTCGCTCCAGATTGTTCGCTGATCGCGCTCAGCCAAACTGCACCACTTTCAGGCGTTGCGCGATATCCTCCAGCCAGTAGAATGAATCCGATCCGCTAAAAGCCAAGAGCTAAGAGCTTCATGAGCCAAAACCAATTCGTCCATCTGCATCTGCATAGCGATTATTCCCTCCTCGACGGCGCTTGCGACGTCGAGAAACTGGTTGACCGGGTTCAGAAACTCGGGATGCCCGCGGTGGCCATGACCGACCACGGCAATATCTTTGGCGCTGTGCATTTCGTCAACGCGGCGCACAAGGCCGGCGTCAAGCCGATCGTGGGATGCGAACTCTATATCTGCAAGAAGGACGACCACGACATCACGCGCACTCCACCCGACGGCGACACTTATAACCACCTGCTGGTGCTTGCCGAAAACGAAGAAGGCTACCGCAATCTGGTGAAGATCACTTCGGAAGCCTCGCTGCACGGCTTTTACTACAAGCCTCGCATCAGCAAGAAATTCCTTGCGGAACATTCGAAGGGGCTGATCGGACTTTCCGGGTGCCTGAAGGGCGAAGTGGCCGAGCGGCTGACGGAAGGGAACTACGACGCGGCGCGATCGGCCGCCGGATTCTATCGCGACCTGTTCGGCAAAGAGAACTTCTTCCTTGAGATTCAGGATCAGGGCCTGGAGATGGAGCACCGCATCCATTCCGGGCTGTTCCAGTTGGAGAAGGATCTCGCGCTCCCCCTGGTCGCGACCAACGACAGCCACTATCTCTGCGAAGACGACGCGCATGCCCAGGACGTGATGTTGTGCATTCAAACCGGCAAGTCCATCCAGGAAACCAACCGGATGAAGTTCGAAGGTACGCAGTTCTACGTCAAGAACGGCGACGAGATGTTGCACGTGTTCAAGGACGCTCCCCAGGTGCTGGCGCGGACGCTCGATATTGCCGAGCGTTGCAACCTTCGACTGGAGAAAGTTCCCAGCCCGTTCCCCCGCTTTGACGTGCCCGACGGGTTCACGCTCGACACTTATTTTGAGCACATCACGCGCCAAGGATTCGCCCGCCGTATGGAGAACCTGCGCACGGCGGCGGCGAACGGCCGGCTTAAGCATTCGCTGGCGGATTACGAACAGAGATTGGCGCGTGAGATCGCCATCATCCAGCAAATGAAGTTCTCGGGCTATTTCCTGATCGTTTGGGACTTCATCCGTTACGCGCGGGAACGCGGCATTCCGGTGGGCCCGGGGCGCGGATCGGCGGCGGGCGCGGTGGTTGCGTATTCGCTCGGGATCACCAACATCGATCCGTTGCAGCACGAGCTCCTGTTCGAGCGCTTTCTGAACCCGGAGCGTATTTCCATGCCGGATATCGACATTGATTTCTGCATGAACCGGCGCGGCGAAGTGATCGAATACGTCACGCACAAATACGGGCGGGACAATGTTGCGCAGATCATCACCTTCGGCACCATGGCGGCCAAGGCTGCAATCAAAGATGTTGGCCGCGCCATGGACATGCCGTACAGCGACGTAGACCGTATCGCGAAGATGGTGCCGACCACGCTGAATATCAAACTGGACGACGCTCTCCAGGAGTCGGTGGCGCTGCAGGAGGCGTACCAGAAAGATCCGCAGGTACGGCAGTTGCTCGACACAGCGCGGAAGCTGGAAGGTCTGGTGCGGAATTCCGGCGTACACGCCGCCGGCGTGGTGATCTCTCCGCGGCCGCTGATCGACCTGGTGCCGCTGCACAAAACCAAGAACGATGAAATCGTCACCGCCTTTGACATGGTGGCCATCGAAAAGATGGGTCTTCTGAAAATGGATTTTCTCGGGCTGACGACGCTCACCATTCTCGACGACACGTTGAAACTGATCGCGCAGAGGGGGACGAATCTCGCACTGGACGACATCCCGCTCGAAGATCAGGAGACGTACGAGAAAGTCTTCCACAAGGGTCTGACCTCCGGCGTGTTCCAGTTTGAATCGCACGGCATGCGGGACGTTCTGCGCCGCTATCAGCCGAACTCGATCGAAGATCTTACCGCCTTGAATGCTCTCTACCGCCCGGGCCCGATCCAGGGCGGAATGATTGACGATTTCATCGAACGCAAACATGGACGCCGGAAGATTGAATACGAGCTACCGGAACTGAAGGAGATTTTGCACGAGACCCTGGGCGTCATCGTTTATCAGGAGCAGGTGATGCAGGCGGCGAACCGGCTTGCGGGCTACTCCCTGGGAGAAGCCGACCTGCTGCGGCGGGCGATGGGCAAGAAGAACGTTGAGGAGATGGCAAAACAGCGCGAGCGGTTTGTGCAGGGAGCGACGCAGCGCGGTTTTCCGCCGAAGAAGATCGAGAAGATTTTCGATCTGATGGCGCAATTTGCAGGATACGGATTCAATAAATCGCACTCGGCGGCCTACGCGCTGCTGGCGTATCACACTGCGTACCTGAAGACGCACCATCCGCTCGACTTCATGGCGGCGCTGCTGACTTCAATCACGGGCGACACAGATAGCGTGGTGAAGTACATCAACGAATGCCGCGAAATGGGAATCGCCGTCGAACCGCCCGATATCAACGTCAGCGACGCGAACTTTACTCCGCACGGGCAGGCGATCCGGTTTGGGCTGGCCGCGGTGAAGAACGTTGGCGGCAATGCCATCGAGTCGATTGTCAAGGCGCGAAAGAAGATCGGCCGGAACTTCAAGTCGTTTTACGAGTTCTGTGAAGAAGTAGATTTAAGGCTGTTGAACAAGCGTGTGCTGGAGTCGCTCATCAAGAGCGGCGCCATGGATTGTTTCGGGCGCCGGGCGCAGCTCATGAAGGCGCTCGATACGGCGATCGAGCAGGCCCAGAAAGTGCAGCGTGACGCTGAATCGGGACAGCACGGGCTGTTTGGAGTGTTTGCGGATGAAAGTGCGCAGCAAGCAAACGATGCGCTTCCCGACGCACCCGATTGGGATGAGCATACGCGGCTCCAGGCGGAGAAAGAAATTCTCGGCTTCTTCATTACCGGGCATCCGATGGAGAAGTACAAAGAGAAACTTGCCGACCTGAACGCGCTTTCCACCGAAGATATTGCCGCCATGAAGAAATCCACCGCCAAGGACGAGAACATTACAACCGCGGGTTTGATTTCAGGGCTGCGGGTAGCCAAATCGAGAAGAGGCGAGTTGTGGGCGCAGGCCGCGCTCGAAGATATGTCAGGGAAAGTGGAGCTGCTGGTTTTTCCCGAGGCCTACAGGAAACTCGCGGAGAAAGTGAAGCTGGAAGTCCCGGTGCTGATTCGTGGCGGCGTGCGCATTGAAGAAGGCGCGAATCCGAAAGTCACGGCCAATGACATCATTCCGCTCGACGAAGCGCGCGTGCCGTTGCCGAAGGCGCTGCGTATACGAATTCCACTCGGGAGCGCAACCGGCGGAACGGTGGATGCGCTGCAGGCACTCTTCAGCGAGCGCAAGGGCGAAGCGAAGGTGTTGTTCGATGTGGAGCGGGAAGGCGATTTCATGGTGGTGATGGAGGCCGAAGGCTATAATGTAATGCCGGACCGCAGTTTTATTGGGCGCGTGGAAGAGCTGTGCGGGCGCGGCAGCGTGCGCGTCATCAGTTGATCGTGCAAGGTTCCAGGTTCGGCCGATGCGACGAACGAAAATAAAGCCGGCAGAGAAGTCGGATCGTACCGCGAACCATGGCGCGGAGAATGCCGCCATCGCCGGCGCTGACCTCATGCTCTCGATGGTGGAACAGCATCATACCCGAAAGAATGGGAATGTCATCAAAATGGATTCTGAATTGAAGGCGCAGCAGGAGCTGGAAAAAATCGAGGAACAGATCACGCGACTGCGGGCGCTGGAAGGGCAGAACGCGGAAACGCAGCGCCAGATCCAGCAATTGCACGAGCGCGTGGACGGCCTTCGCCGCGAGATTTCGTCGCAACTGAACGCCTGGGAGCGCACGGAACTGGCGCGCCATCCGCAGCGCCCCTACACCCTGGACTACGTCGAGCGGATTTTTACCGACTGGAGCGAGATTCATGGCGACCGCGGATTCCGCGACGATCCGGCGATTGTTTGCGGCATGGCTCGCTTTCACGGTGAAGAGGTCGTCGTGGTGGGCCAGCAGAAAGCGCGCGACGCGAAACAGCGTGTGTATCGGAACTTCGGCATGTCGCACCCGGAAGGATATCGAAAAGCGCTGCGGGTGATGAAGATTGCGGAGAAATTCAAGCGGCCGATTTTTACGCTGGTGGATACCGATGGCGCCTATCCCGGACTGCACGCCGAAGAACGCGGGCAGGGAGAGGCCATCGCCCGCAACCTGCTGGAGATGGCGCGACTGGAGACGCCGATTATTGCGACGGTGATTGGGGTTGGCGGCAGCGGCGGAGCGCTGGCGATTGCCGTGGCCGATCGCGTCCTGATGATGGAAAACTCCGTGTACTCGGTGATTTCACCGGAGGGCTGCGCCTCGATCATGTGGCGCGATCCCAGCAAGAAAGGTCTGGCGGCGGAGGCCATGAAGATCACGGCGAAAGACTTGAGTGAGCTGGGATGCATCGATGCCATCATTCCGGAACCTGCTGGAGGCGCGCATACCGACCACGCGCAGGCCGCGGAGTTGCTGGACCGGGCGCTGCAAGAGAATCTGGCCGCGCTCAAGCGTCTGCCGCTGGTCGATCTGCTGGAAGCCCGTTATCAGAAATTCCGCAACATGGCGCAGTTCTTCCAGGTGGAAGCGTAGCTTACTCTCCTACAGAATCGGCAGATGCAAACAGGGCTGCACCAGGAAATCCAGCGAGTTGATCTGCTGTAATGCCTGTTCCACCAGGGACGCCTTGCATTCCTCCAGCGTAATCAGAAAGGGCAGATGTGACTTGGGGCAGTCCGGTTTCTGCAGCACCGAGTGGATGTTGATGCCACTCTGAGAAAGGATTGTCGCAAGGGTCGCGATGATGCCCGGACGGTCTTTCACTAGAAAGCGCAGATAGTGCTTGGCGGTGAAGTCGGCGGTGACTTTTGCAGGAACTACGGGCGTTTTCTCGACTGGCTGCCCGGCGTTGCTGGACGTAATTGTTGCTTGCTGGGAGCAGGCGATGGCCAGAATGTCGGAGACGACCGCGACTGCGGTGGGATGTCCACCAGCGCCATGGCCTCCAAAGACGGTTTCGCCGCCGTACTTTCCAGTTGCCACGACCAGGTTTTGGCTGCCCTCCACGCGCGCCAAGGGCGATGAGAGCGCGACCAGGGCGGGCTGGACTGCGGCAAACAACTCGTTACCTTTCAATTCTGCCCAGGAAATCTGGCGAATCGTGCAACTCAGCTGGTTCGCGTACTCAAAATCAATGGAGTCGATGGCGGAGATCGAGCATGCCACGATGCTTTCCGGTCTGACGTTGCAGTGCAGTCCGACTCGCGCCAGGATGGCAAGTTTGGCGCGCGCGTCGAGGCCTTCGATGTCTTCGGTGGGATCGGCTTCGGCGAAACCCAGCTTCTGCGCCTCCCGCAGAGCGGTGGCGAAGGGAATGCCGTTGGCCTCGATCTGGCTGAGAATGTAGTTGCACGTGCCGTTGAGAATGCCGCGGATCTTGAACAGTTCATCGCCGGCTAATCCATCTTGCAGACCGGAGATTACGGGCACGCCGCCCGCGACCGACGCGCCAAACTGGATCTGCTGGTTCATCTGGCGGGCCAGGTTGATCAATTCAGGGCCGCAACGCGCGATCAACTGCTTGTTGGCGGTGACCACGGATTTGCCCGACTCGAGCGCGCGCCGGATCCAGTCTTCGGTCGGCTGAAGGCCTCCCATGGCCTCGACCACGATGTCAGCGTTCGACGACAGAATGTCGTCGATACTTTCCGTCCACTGCACCGAGGAGGGAAGCCAGTCCACTTTTTCCCGTGCCACGTTGCGATTGAGGATGTGCGTCAGACGCAGATGGGGGTTCGAGCGCTCGCAAAGAATTTTCGCCACCGAACTGCCGACCGTTCCGAAACCGAGGAGGGCTACGTTGCAGTTCTGAGCGCCGTCGTTTTTCGCCTCAACGATGTTTGCATCGAGCTTAAAGGTACCCGTCATTCTCTCTCCAGTGCGAGCGGAACCTTTTCCCCGCTTTGCTCTATTATCACCGAAGTGGCAGAATGGCCGTGTCTCGCTCAGCAGAAGGGTGCGTAAGGTGCCGCCTTTGACCTTCAGATGTGGCCCTCTGGGAAGCCTACGAGCGGCGGAGGGCGGAAAGACAGGTAGCCTAATGCGGATCTTCGGGCGATGGTGGGCGCTTTACCAAGCAGTGGCGTTCGTAGCGCTCATTCCGATCAGTTCGTATTACGTGATTACCGAGAGACTCCCCAAGAAGATACTTCTGGTTTGCATTCCCGGTTATGTGGTGCTGGCCATCGGGTCTTATCTAGCTTTCAAAGGGGCGTCAAAATCAAAGTAGCCCACTACCTGTTGCCGCTCTGATTAACTCCCTCCACCCTTGGACGCGTATAATAGGGAGTTTTCCTGCTTCACTCCGCAAGACTTCCGGGCGAATGGGGTTTGCCCGGTCATGACAAGGGAAGGTACAAGGGATGGCCACTACGGATGTCGTGCCCCAGGAATCATTCGGGCAACTGGGGCATAAGCGTGTTGTTAATGACATGAGCATTCAGGTTGCTACGGTGAATGGCTCGGGGTCGCAGAGTTCCAACACAGTTCTGTTGCGCAGCATTTTCCAGATGGGCGTGCCGATTTCGGGGAAGAATCTGTTTCCTTCGAACATTGCGGGGCTGCCGACCTGGTTCACGATTCGCGCCAGTAAAGACGGCTATATCGCGCGCAAGAAGGAAATCGACTTGCTCATCGCGATGAATGCGGAGACGGCGCAGGACGACGTGAAGACGCTGTCGGCCGGCTCGGCCGTGCTCTATGACGAACCGCTGGCGCTGGATAAGGTGCGCGACGATTTGATTTATTACGCAGTGCCTTACGACAAGCTGGCGGCCACGGTGGGTGCGGAAGCCAAGCTGCGCAAGCTGATCAAGAACATGATCTATGTTGGGGTCGCGGCGCAATTGCTGGAGATTGACTATGCCGAGGTCGAGAAGGCAATCCGCAAGCAATTTGCCAAGAAAGTGAAAGCGGCGACCTTAAACCTGGCGGCTGCCAAGGCTGGCCACGATTATGCGGCGGCTAACCTGAAGAAGCGCGATCCGTTCTACATCGAGCGCATGGACAAGACGAGAGGCAAGATCATCGTCGACGGCAATTCGGCCGCTGCCTTGGGATGTATGTTTGCCGGTTGCACGGTGGTGACCTGGTACCCGATTACACCCTCATCGTCGCTGGTCGAGACCATGATTGAGTACATGAAGGAACACCGTGTCGGTCCGGATGGCAAGGCGACTTTTGCCATCGTGCAAGCCGAAGACGAACTGGCGGCGGTGGGCATGGTGATCGGGGCGGCCTGGGCGGGCGCGCGCTCCATGACTGCTACGGCCGGTCCCGGCATTTCGTTGATGTCGGAGTTCACCGGCCTGGCCTATTACGTGGAGATTCCGGCGGTGATCTGGGACATTCAGCGCGTCGGGCCATCGACTGGGTTGCCGACTCGTACCTCGCAAGGCGACTTGCTCTCGACGGCATTCCTCAGCCACGGTGACACCAAGCACATCATGCTTTTTCCGGACTCAGTCAGCGAGTGTTTCACGATGGCGCAGGATGCGTTTGACTTGGCCGAGCGATTCCAGACTCCGGTGTTTGTCATGTCGGACCTTGACCTGGGGATGAACAACTGGATGTCGGATCCGTTCCCTTACCCTGACAAGCCGATTAACCGCGGAAAAGTCTTGAGCAAGGCAGATCTGGAGAAGTTGGGCAGTTTTTCCCGCTACAAGGATGTAGACGGTGATGGCGTTGGCTACCGCACCCTGCCGGGCACGGATCATCCCGCAGCCGCATATTTTACGCGGGGCAGCGGGCACAATGAAAAGGGACAGTATAGCGAGCGTCCTGATGATTTCGAACGCAACATGGAACGCATCAACAAGAAGTTCGAGACCGCTCGATCGTTCGTTCCGCGCCCGGAGCTGATGGGCAGTGGCAAGGCAAAGGTCGGCATCCTTGCTTATGGCACATCGCACTGGGCGATCATCGAGTCGCGCGATCAATTGTCGAGCGAGCACAAACTCGAGACGGATTACCTTCGGGTGCTGTCGTATCCGTTTACGCGCGAGGTTCACGACTTTATTGAGCGGCATGACCGCACCTATGTCGTGGAGCAGAACCGCGACGGGCAGATGGCCAGCCTGCTAAAGCTCGACATCAAGCCGGAACTGACGCCGCGCCTACGGTCGATTTGCCATATCCACGGATTGCCGATCGATGCGCGGTCTGTAACCGACGAGCTCATGATGATGGAGGGTAAGTAACATGGGGACGACCACGACTAACACGCCGCCTGCTCCCACGCCTGCTCCAAAGACGAATCGCATTGGTTTGCAGGTGATTGACTATCGAGGCGGGAAGACTACGCTCTGCGCGGGTTGCGGGCATAACGCGATTTCTGAACGCATCATTGATGCGATGTATGAAATGGGCGTGAAGCCCGAGCGCGTCGCCAAGTTCAGCGGCATCGGATGCTCGTCGAAGAGCCCGGCGTATTTCATGAACCGGTCGCACAGCTTCAACTCCGTGCATGGGCGCATGCCTTCGGTGGCTACGGGCGCGGTGCTGGCGAACAAGAACCTGATTGCTTTGGGCGTGACTGGCGACGGCGATACGGTTTCGATTGGTGCCGGGCAGTTTGTCCACCTGATGCGGCGCAACCTGCCGATCATCTACATCATCGAGGACAACGGGTGTTACGGCCTGACGAAGGGCCAGTTCTCGGCGACGGCCGATCTGGGATCGACGCTGAAGAGCGGCGTGGTCAACGACCTGCCTCCGGTGGATACCTGCTCCATGGCGATTCAGCTGGGCGCTACCTTTGTGGGGCGGTCGTTCTCCGGCGACAAGCGACAGCTTCACACCATGCTCAAGGCGGCCATCGCTCACAACGGCACGGTGATGCTGGACGTGGTTTCGCCTTGCGTGACGTTCAATGATCACGAAGGCTCGACGAAATCTTACAAATACATGCAGGCGCATGAAGAACCGCTGCACGAAGTCAGCTTTGTGCCGGCATTTGAGGAGATTGACGTTGAGTACGATCCGGGGACGACGGTTGAAGTGACGATGCACGACGGGTCGAGCCTGCGCTTGCGAAAGCTGGAGGAGGAGTACGATCCGACGGACAAGATTCAGGCGGTGAGACGGTTGATGGAATCGCACGAAAAAGGCGAGGTGCTGACCGGCGTGTTTTACATCAACGCCAAGGCCCCCAGCTTTATAGACATGCTGAACGTTACCGATGAGCCGCTGGCTACATTGCCGGAATCGCGGACGCGGCCGAGCAGGGAAGTGCTGGCGAAGTGTATGGAAGAACTGCAGTAGGTGTGGTGACGGGGCTCTGCCCCGTCCAAGCGGGGCAAAGCCCCGCCACCGCACATTTTCTTATAACCGGTCGTTACCCACCCATGGTCAGCACGACGCGAAATCTTGCGCGGCCGCTGATCATCTGGTCATAGGCTTCGGCAGCTTTTTCCAGCGGATACTTCTCGATCATCGGACGGATTCCTGAGAGCACACTGAACCGCATGGTGTCTTCGGAATCCGTGGCGATTCCGGAAGCCCATCCCTGGAGACCCTTGCTACCCATGATCAATTGAAGGGGATTGATGCCGAGAGGATCGCCACTCGCTCCGACTACGAGGAGCTTGCCGTTGGCCGTGAGTCCATTGAAGACGTCGGACATGGATTTGGAATCAGGTGCTGTCGCGAGAATGATGCGGGCGCCGCCGAACTTCTGCAATTCTGCCGCTGGATCGCCGGATGCCGCATCGACATAATGATGGGCGCCGAGCTTGCGGGCCAGTGCTTCTTTATCTTTGCCTCGTCCTATAGCGAAGGTGCGGAAGCCCATCTGACGCGCGTACTGAATTCCGAGATGGCCGAGTCCGCCGATGCCTTGAACGGCTACCAACTCTCCTGCGCGCGCGCCCGAGTTGCGCAGCGCGTTGAAAACCGTGATGCCAGCGCAAAGCAGCGGCGCGGCTTCAGCGGCGGGGAGATCGTCAGGGATGGCGGCGACCGCCTCGGCCGGTGCGACCATGTATTCCTGGTAACCGCCGTCGTAGCTGATGCCGGTAATCTTCTCGTTCTGGCAGTTGATGAAATCGCCGCGGCGGCAGGCTTTGCAGGTGAAATCATGGCCGCCGTGCCATCCGACTCCGACGCGCTGGCCGTTCTTCCAATTGGTGACGTCAGCGCCGACGGCGTCGATGCGCCCCGCAATTTCGTGTCCGGGGACGCGTGGATACTGAATGCCGGGCCAGTAGCCTTCCTTGACCAGCGCATCGCTGTGGCAGATGCCGCAGGCTTCGACTTTAATTCTGACCTGGTTGCGGCCGGGCTCGGGAATATTTCTTTCTACGAGTTCGAAATTGCCGCCGGCTTTGCCGACTTGGACAGCTTTCATTCGAGGCATAGTTTTTCCTCATCAATTCAGATTGGTAGAAATATCGAAGGAATCAAACAACGCAAAAAGATAGATGCGCGAAAAGTGGGCAAAGACTCAGGCTCCACTGGAGGACGCTGCCGGGCGCAATCGCCCGGCTCTCCGCTAGACAGTTTTCTTCAACTCGCCCTCGAAGGAGTGCTCGGGGCTGTGGCCGGGCTCGGGAAAGTCGCTGTCGGCGCCGTCCTGCATGGGGTCGGGGTTGCGGTGACCGAGTTGGTCTTTCATGGAATTGTTGCTGGATTGTCTGCGTTCGTCGGGCTCTTTGGAACCTTTTCCGCGGTCGGCATCATTATGAAGATGGTCGCTGACACTTGTCGGCATGGCAGGCCTTTCCATGTATGGGTTAACAATTTAATGACAACATGTCAGGTTACGCCGAATGCTCGCAGCGAGCAATGTCTTGCCCGTCCGTTGTTACCTGCAAGTTGTTGTAATGGTTGCGATAGGTAAATTTAATCGTCAATTAACCAGAGGTTGAATCTAAAATAAACCATGGTTAGCAAATTTCGAAAGCACTATCTGTTTGCCAGCGACTTCGATCAGACGTTGACCTTTAACGATACGGGTTACGTCCTGAGCGAGCTGCTTGGCATTTCGGTCGAAGAATTCGAGCGCAAGGCCAAGGGGATGGCCAAGCTGAACCTGGTTCAGCAGGGCGCCGAACTTTCTTACCTTCTCCTGCATGATCCAGCGTATCGCACGCGAGTCCGGCGCGATCACCTGGTCGAGGCGGGCAAGCGCATTCGCCTCAAGGAGAACATCCAACAGGTTTACGAGATACTCGACCGGCGGATCGACGGATATCACTTTGACTTTTACGTGCTCTCGGCGTCACCGGTCGAGGTGATCCAGTCGGCGCTCGAGGGGATCGTGCCCGAGGACCACATTTTTGGCACCGAGTTCAAGTACAAAGCCTCGGGTGAAATCGAAAGCCTGGTGCGCGCTACCGCCGGTTACGGCAAAGTCACGCGGCTGGATCAGCTCGAAGAGCAACTGGGCATTCCGGCAGACCATATTGTGTACGTTGGCGACGGCAGTTCCGACATTCACGTGATGCTGCATGTGAACCGGCGCGACGGTTTCACCATTGCCGTGTCGGAATCGAAGCTGGTGGCGCAGATCGCGAAGCGGACGGTGCTCAGCGACAACGCGCTGGCGACGCTGGTGCCGATTCTGGAAGAGATTGCCGGTTGGCAGCGGCCACAGATCCGCGCGCTCTTCGAATCGTACGGCTTCCTGATTCAGGGATGGGACCGGGTGCAGACCGATTGGGTCACACTGCGTCCCAGTGGCGTGGTGGCGGAGAAGGTGACCGTGGCCGACGCAAACTAAGACTTCAAACCAAATCACCGCAGAGACGCCGAGAGCGCAGAGGTTTCGTGCAACTAAATTGTGCACGCCGGGTTCTTATTAGGCTGAGGGAATCCGGCTCACGGGTTGGAGGCAGGACTCCGCCTTACCATTTATTCTGAATTTCGAGGCATCCTATGAAATTGTCGGGCATTGTTCTTGCTGCGTTGATCGCCATTTCTACAGCCACGTTTACCGAGGCGCAGCAGCGCGAGTGGATGCCTCAGGGTATTGAAACTCTGCGGCAAAACGCGTCCTCGAAAACCGAGTTCACGCTGGACCACTCCATGCTGGTATTTGCGGCCAAGATGGATCCGGACAACGAGGACCTTCGCCGCGTGATCGCGGGCGTGAATGGGATTTCAGTCCACAGCTACCGTTTTCCGGGAGCGTGGACCTATGATCCGCGGGCTCTGAGCTCGGTGAAAGAGGAGTACCACGCGGCGGGCTGGAAACAGCTGTTGAACAACCATGAGAAGGATGGAGGTCCGGGCGTATCTGACCTCTGGATTCGCCTGGAGAACAACGCGATCAGCAACGTTGCGGTGCTGCTTGCCAGGTCGAATGAGGTCACCTTCATCCTGGTTTCCGGATCGATCAGTCCGCTCGACCTCTCGCATCTCGGCGGACACTTCGGCATTCCGAAGATCGAGGGCGGAGTGGTGGTGCCCAATACTACACGACCGTAATGTGTAGCGCGGACACTCCCTTCGACTTCGCTCAGGGCAGGCTCTGTCCGCGAAAAGCGTGCGGCGATTACGGTCTTGGGGCGGGTAAACGTCGCCGTCATCACCAACAGCAAGGGCAACAGCAACGGCAGCGGACAGGAGTGTCCGCTCTACACGGGCTAGCGACTTTTTGGCGCCGGTCCCACCTTGCGCAGTCTCTCCCGAGCTTGGGCAGCCTCGTTCGTGCGCGGGTAGCGCTGGATGACGTGCTTCAATTCCTGTGTGCCCTCGTCTTCTTTTCCGAGTTCGAGAAGCGCGTATCCTTTCTTAAGTTGCGCGGTGGCAGCCTTGTTTCCGCTGGGAAAATTCTGCAGGACCAAATCATAGTTCGCGACCGCTTTCTGGTAATCGCCAGCCTTGAACTGAACTTCGGCTAGATAGAAATAAGCGTTCCCGGCCAGATCGGTGTTCGGGTAAAACTTGATGTAGTCGTTGAATTCCTGTACCGCCAAATCGTTTTTCCCGCCGTTGTAATCGCGCAAGGCATTGTTGTAGAGCACGTCCGGCGGAGGGGCCTGCGCCATCGCCTGTTGCTGCTGCTGCGCTTGTGCCTGCTGCGCGGCCAGAGATTGCTGCGCCGCCTGCATGTCCTCAAATTGTTTGCTGAGCTTGGCGAGGCGAACCTTGAGTTCGTCCATGGTGTCGTTCAGCGCCTGAATCTGTCCGGAGATCTGGTCGACCTGTGCGGCGCGATCCTGCTGCTGTTTGTTGATGGAAGCTTGCAAACCGTTGATCGCGGCGGTCACTTTATTGGCGGCGTCGGTGTTCTGCTCGAGCAGATTTTTCATGACGCCCATGCGCTCGTCAAAGGATTGTTTCATCTGGGTCATCTGCTGCTGCAACTGTTGAACCTGCGTCTGCAGTTCGATGATGTCCTTGTTGGCGCCGTAGGCGGGAGCGGTACAGATCGCGAAGAAGAACGCGAGAACGAGTACAACAAGATTCGATTTCATAGTTACCTTAGCCGGGTCGTGGGTCAAATTGCAAAACCTTAACCACCAAGGACACGAAGTCACCCGAAGGAACCCGTTTAGGCGGGAAACCTTCGTGATCCTTCGCGCCCTGGGTGGTTCACGGTGTTTCATCTATTTTTCGTACACGAAATGGCCGCGGCGATTCTGCTGCCAACAACTTTCGTTGGACTCGGTGCAGAACGGCTTCTCTTTGCCATAGCTGATGGTCTTGATGCGATCGCCGCCCACTCCGGCCTGGATAAGCGCATTCTTCACTGTATCCGCTCGATTGGTGCCCAGCGCCAGGTTATATTCGGTAGAGCCGCGCTCGTCGCAGTGTCCCTCGATCGTGATGTGGATATTGGGATGCTGCTGCAGGAACTGGGCATCGCCCTGCAATGACCCCTGCTCGGCCGCGCGCACGTCGTACTTGTCGTAATCGAAGTAAATATCCTTCACATTTTGCGCGAAGAGTTCTGCTTCGGTAGCGGATGGAACCGCGGGTGGCGGAGGCGGGGGCGGCACGTTAACGGTCACGCGAGCAGTGGCATCCTGGGTTCCGCCGGCGCCTTTAGCGATCAGATGGTAAGTGGTCGAGTCGCTCGGAGTCACCTGAACCGAGCCGGTGGCCACGACAGCGCCGATGCCATCAATGCTGACGTCGGTCGCGTTCGTGGTCTGCCAGGTCAGCGTCGTCGATTGTCCCTTGTCGAGTGTGTTCGGGTTCGCCGACAGCGAGGCTGTGGGAGCCGTGGGTGCGGGCGGCGGCGGGGGCGGCGGCGGAGCGACCTTCTTCGCGCATGCGGCCAGAAACATAATCGTGCCGAGTACGAGTACCAGGGTGCTCCATCTCATAATTGCGTGTTTCACTGATTCCTCCAATTCTCTGTGCGCCCGCATAGTGGCGTGCAATTTGCAGCTCGACGATTTGCAGCTTGATGACGGGCGCACTTTCAGCCAGCCGCAAAACCGTGTTCTTTCTTCAAAACCGCATTCTTGATCCAGTCTACTTCCAACTCCAGTTGGGCTGCGTGTTAGCGCCGTTGAAAGTCAACTGTTTCACATTGGTGCCGTCCGCCAGCATGGTCCATATCTGGTCACTACCCGAGCGGTGGGACTGAAACACGATGTGCCGCCCATCCGGGGACCAGCAGGGATAATCGTTGCCCACAGCGTCGTGCGTGAGTTGCACCCATTGCTTGCTGGCGACGTCCATCAAATAAATATCGTAGCTACCCGGCTCTCCGGGCCCGTACTTGCGCTGCCAGGAGAAAGTCAGAAACTGTCCGTTGGGCGACCAGTTGGGAGAAACCGCATAGCCTTGATCGGTGACGCGCTGCAGATTGGTGCCGTCGGCTTCCATGGTATAGATCTGCGGCAGGCCGGTGCGTCCACTGACGAAGGCGATCTGGGCGCCGGTCTTACGATTCCATGTCGGAGCAATGTCGGGCCCCTGGTCGCTGGTCAGGCGGAGAGATTTTCCCCCGGATGCGTCCACAACGAAAATGTTGGGGTAGCCATTGCGTGAGGACGAGAACGCTATCTTGCCCTCGGGTGACCACGAAGGCGACATGTTCATGCCGCCAAAACGCGGGAAGCTGACCATGCGGTTGAGATCGAACGAGTACATCATGATTTCCCAACCACTCTTTGTCATGGAGCTGAACGCCAGCCGCGAGCCATCGGGCGAGATGCGTGGCGACAGGGAAATGCTTCCCAGGTGCGTGATCTGCTGTTGGTTGGCGCCATCGTAATCCATCATCCAAATCTCTTTGTTGCCGGTACGCTTGCTGACGAAATAGATCTTGCTTTCGGCGATCCCGGCTATGCCGCCGCCGAGGCGGAAGATGATTTCGTCGGCAAACCGGTGGGCGATGACGCGCACGGCGTCGGTCGTTGCGTTGTCGGTGTACTGCTTGCCGAGCACTTGCGGCGACTTCTCATTCTTGACGTCGTAGAGCCATCCTTGCACTGTGACCTTGCCGGCGGCTATGCCGAGGTTGCCAAATGCGAGCATGGAGGCGTTGGGCGGTGGAGAATTCCACGCCGTGAAATTGACCTCGGACGGTTGCCCCGGCTCCTGCAGCGGATAAAAACTCTTGGAGACGAGATCGAAGATTCCGGCGTTGTCGAGGTCGTTCCAGAGCACATCATTGAAAGTCTTCAGGAGTTCGGCGTTCTTGGGGTCGGCGGTCGAGGACTTGAAGTCGGAAGCGGCCAAGCGCACGCGCTCGACGCCGAGTCCGGTGCCGGTGCGGATCCAGTCCTGTGCGAAGGCGGCGCTCGCCAGCAGAAGCAAAAATGCGACAACGATGATTACGGAGGATGGGCGGCCCAAGCGGGATTTTGGATCGTAGCGCGGCGTAAGCCCCATGCTTTGCGAGCGAAACTGTCTCCATGCCTTTGGATGTCGGACGGGGCGAACTGAGATGCTCAATTTTTGCTCCTGTGTAACCGGCTGATTACCGCTTGTAATCGAACCAGAACTCTACCGATACTTTGCTTCCCGAATAGTCTGCGGGCAGCGGGCCGAAGTTATCAATGCGCTGAAGCGCCCGGACCGCCGACTGGTCGAGCGACGGCACACCGCTTGACTGCTCGATTTCGACATTCGAGGGATGTCCATCGCGGGCGATATCGAAGGTCAGATAAACCCGCTTCGCTTCCGTGATCCTCGGATCGACTTCATATTTCAGCCAGTTCTCAGTGACTTTCCGCTGCACGGCTTGGACGTACCACGAGAACCGGCTGCCAAAATCGCCACCGCTCCCGGTGAATCCAAACCCGCCCTTGGCGCCGCCGGCGGTCATCGTGTAGGGCCCACTGACCGGACCGCCCTCGCCATACGGAATCTGATTCGACTCGGGCGGTTCTGGTTCCAGCTTGCGCTGCGTTGCGCTCTTGACTGGCGCGGGTTTGATCTTGGTCTTGGTGTTCTTGTCGGGAATCGGAATCGCTTCCGGTTCCTTTTCCTGAACTGCGGGCTCGGACTTCGAGAGTCCCTTGGATTCGGTGGCCAGCACGTTTTGTGTCTCTATTGGATTAGCGGGCAAGGGAACTGCACTCACCAGTGTAGCGCCCATGGCATCCCCGCCGCCTCCGCTGCCCCAACCTTCGCCGCGAAAGCTGGGAATAAACACCGCGTAGAGCACGACGAACGTTGCGAATCCAAGATGCAATCCGAGCGACCAAACCAGAGGCCGGCGCAGTTGGCCGTGTTCGGAGTAGATATCGAAATTAGCGATGGCCGCCATGAGTATCCATCGGCTGCGTAACGATGCTTACGTTGCTGATGCCCGCCTGCTTGATCGCGTCCATCACAGTGGCGAAGGCGCCAAACGGAACATCTTCGTCGGAGCGCAAGAAGATCGATTGATGTTGCGGATCGCGAATCTTCCGCTTCAGCGTCGCTCCGATCTGGTTGATGTTAATGGGATCGTTGCCCAGAAAAACTCTTTGCGATTTGTCAATGCTGATGACGAGGCGCTCTTCGGTGATCTCTTTGACGGTGCGGGTATGGGGCACGTTCACTTCGATCCCGGACTGCAGCACCGGAGCGGTCACCATGAAAATGATGAGCAGCACCAGGACGACATCCACCAACGGAGTGATGTTGATGTCGGCGAGTGCCGTCTGGGTGCGTCCGTTGGCGGAGGTGAAAGCCATCAGCGCCGTGCCTCGGTGGCTTGCGGAGTTTGTTGACGTTCCACCAGATTGAGCATCTCGAGTGTGAAGTCGTCATTACGCGCGGCCATTTCGCGAATGGAGCCGATGATGAGGTTGTAGGCAATCACCGCGGGGATGGCTGCGGCCAGGCCGGCGGCGGTGGTAATCAGAGCTTCAGAAATTCCCGGAGCGACCGCCCGCAAGGTCGCCGCGCCGGCTGTGCCGAGTCCGTGGAAGGCGTCGATGATTCCCCAAACAGTCCCGAACAGTCCGATAAATGGCGTGACGGCGCCCGTAATCGCCAGCCACGGCACACTGCGTTCGAGACGGGTAATCTCCTCGGAAGATGCGATCTGCATGGCGCGCTGAATGGCGACAAGATTGTGGATGCCGCCCGTCATTCCCATTTGACGTTTGAATTCCTCGACCGCACCCTCAAACACTCCCACCAGTGGACTGGGACGGAACTGCTCGGCCGCCGAGGCGATGTCCTGCATACGTTGCGCCTTGCGAAAAGCGCGAACGAAGCGTCCGCTCTGAGCGCGGGCGCGGCGAATCAGCCGCCACTTGGAAAGAATCACGGCCCAGGAAAGCACGCTGAACGCGATCAGCAGCAGCAGCACAGTCTTGGCGACCGGACCGGTCTGCAGGACGAGGTCTACGATTTCGCCGCCAACAAACGAGAGGAGGAGGGAAGAAAATTGCATCGGTTTTGGGAAGAACCCTAGTCGAGATTATAGACCAAGGTGGCGGCGCGCCCGGCCAGGGTACCGCATCGGTCAATGTTCGATGGCAGTGTAAATGCGGCGGGGGGTCGGGCTACGAACTTGGAATCACTGCTTTCGCCACGTTGGAATACCCGCTCTCCTCACCTTCAGTGTTCACCTCAGTCGTGACGTAATAATAGGTCGTTCCCGAGGCAACGGTGGAGTCTGTGTAACTGGTCGAAGACTCCAGCGCGGTATTGATCTGTTCGTAGGGACCACCTAGAACCATGCCGCGGTACACGTTGTATCCAACTGCGTTTTCGGCGCCCGGGTCCCAGGAAAGGCTGACGTAATGGGAAGCCGGAGCGACGCCCGTACCGGTTAACGGTTCGATAGTTGGGGAGACCGCTGCACTGCTGATGAATTCCGCTTTGCCGGATGCCGTACCGGAGACGGCTGGCGTGAATTGAATCGTAACTGGGATGCTGTGTCCAGCCTGAATCGTAACCGGCAGATTCAGTCCGAGGAGAGCAAATTCCGAACTGGTTGACTGGTCGGACGAGATGGTTACGGCAGCGTTCGAGGCGGTGAGCGTAGCCTCCAGCGTGGTGCTCGAACCCACCACGATGCTGCCGAAATTGAGGGTCGCAGGGGTGATCGACAGCTCGGGGGACGTGGCGACTTCGCCGACTCCTGTGACATGCATCTTGAGCAGGGGATCTTTGGCAGTACTCACCAGCAGCAAGACGCCTATGCTAGATCCCTTGGCAGCCGGAGTGAAAGTAACGGGCAACTCGAGACTCGCCCCAGGCCGGACCTTTATGGGCAAAGGGAATCTGCCGAAGAAGAACTCGCTCCCTTGTTTTGACTTGGAAGTGATACGCAGCGTTTCGTTCCCGGTGTTCAAGAGCCGAAAGGAAAAGGAACTGGAACGGCCGATCTGGACCTTACCGAAACTATGCCAGCAAGGCTCGCAACGAAGTTGCTGCGCCCAGACGGGTGTCAGGGCCACGCAAAGAAGCGGCACCGCGAGTAGGGGGAAGGCTCGCACAATTCTCATTCTTACGAACCGCTGGGCCTCGCGGCAAACTCAAAAGTGCATTCGTCACAATACTTGGTACCGTTTTGGGAACAGGGCGACTGGTTTCGCGCAACCCGGCAAAGCAGTATGTGCTATGCTGCGCGTAAATTAGAGATCGTTGTGAAGAAAGTCAAAGGCCGCGGACAAGAGTGTCCGCGCTACGCGAGATCACAGGACCCTTGTGCTGGCCGAACTTCGACTCGAAAATTACGCGGTGATCGACAATGTCGTGATCGAATTTGCGGCGGGGCTGAATCTTCTGACGGGCGAAACCGGGGCGGGGAAGTCGATTCTGATTGACGCGCTGGGGTTGCTGCTGGGAGACAAAGCATCGTCGGATGTGATCCGCACGGGCGCGGAGCGTGCCGTAGTGGCTGCGGTGTTTGAGAGCGAGGGAGCCGCGGCGCGGTCCATCGAAGAGATTCTCGAGACCAACGGCCTGGACGCAGAGAATGGCTCGCTGATTCTGCGCCGCGAGATTGCCCCCGGGGGCAAGGGACGGGTCTTCGTCAATAATCAGCCCGCGACCGTAGCCGTGCTGAAACAGATCGCGCCGCACCTGGCCGTGATCCATGCGCAGAATGAATCCATCGTGAACTTCGATGCCGCGGCGCGGCAGGAACTGCTGGATGCTTATGCTGGAGTCGAGTTGAAGGACGTGTCCGCGGCGTTCGCGCACTGGAAGCGGATTCGCGGACGCATCGCCGAACTCGAACAGGACGAGCAGGACCGCATGCGGCTTCTGGATCTGTGGAACTTCCAATGCCGTGAAATCGAAGAGGCGCGTCCACGAGCAGGCGAAGATGGAGAACTGGAAGCCGAGAAGCGCGTTTTAGCCAATGCCGAGAAGATCTACGGCGCGGCCATCAATGCCTTCGATCTGCTGTATGAGGGTAATGCTTCCACTTCGTCAAGCCTCCGCGCCGCCCAGAAACACATCGAAGAGTTGGCCCGGTATGAGCCGAAGTTTCAGGAAGCGCTGACGGCGCTGGAGTCGGCGCGCATCAGCGTCGAAGACGTGGGAGCGACGCTGCGCGATTATGCCGGGGGAATCCAAGCTTCGCCCGAGCGTCTCGCTGAGATCGAAGAGCGGCTGGCGTTGCTGGATCGTCTGAAGCGCAAGTACGGGCCAACGCTGGAGCAGGCCATTCTGTTCGGCGACGATATCCGGCGCAAGCTCTCAGAGATGGAGAATAAAGATCAGGTACTGCTTGAACTGAAGGCCGAGCTGGCCTTGGCTGGAGATGACTACCGCAAAGCCGCCCGCGCCGTCTCGCGCAAGCGGCTCGAGGCGGGACGAAAGCTGGAGAAGCTGGTCGAGGCTGAGATCAACGACCTCGCCATGCGCGCCAGTTTTCGCATCGCGGTGGAAGAGAACGAAGCCGAGGAGCATTGGACCTCCTCGGGCATCAACCAGGTCATCTATCGCATTACGACCAATGTGGGTGAGGTGATGCGCCCGCTGGAGCAGATCGCCTCGGGCGGAGAGCTGTCGCGCGTCATGCTGGCCTTGAAGGCGAGCGTCGAAGCGGGGACCAATCCGGCGGGGAAAAGGAAGTCTGCAGCGGCGCAACGCACGCTCGTATTCGACGAGATTGATACCGGCATCGGAGGCCGGGCAGCAGAGGCCGTGGGGAAGAAGCTGAAAGCGCTCGCCAAAGGCAATCAGGTGCTCTGCGTCACTCACCTGCCGCAGATCGCAACTTTTGCCGATCATCACTACCTGATCGAAAAGCGCGAAACCGCGGGCCGCGCCAAGGCTACCGTCCGCCATATTACCGGCGAAGAACGCACCGAAGAAGTGGCGCGCATGTTGTCGGGGGCGAAACTGACCGAGACTTCGCGGAAGCACGCGGAGCAAATGATTCGGGCGAATGGGTGAATGGGGAGGCACGAAAGGGGAACATCCAACGGCTCCACGCGGCGGAAGTAGATTCAGTTCGGGCTAGTTCTTGGAGCCCTGCCCATCCTGGGGGACTTCGTGCAAGGACTCCACGATGCGATTGATCTCGGACTGCGTAACTGCAACTGGGCCGCGGCCGTCTTTGCCAGCAAAAGTCAACTCGACGCTGTTCTTGCCGGAATACAAATGCACGGCAATCCTGCGCGGGTGAGCATTGGGGTCGCCAAGCTGGAACCCGCGCCAGTTTTGGTTCTGGACATTGAAGATTCCGGTGTCAGCGGAGGATCCAGCCAAGACAACTTCCTTCATATTCAGCAAGAACTGCTCCCGGTAGTGCAGGCTCGGAGACAACGCCCAGAGGTGCATCTTATCCGGGGTGAACTCATACAGATGTTTATGAAAGTCATAGCCCGACTGAACCGCTGCGGCAAAAACCGATTCGAAGTTGTGCGAAGAGAGCTTCCCCTCCCGGACGAATCCATTTGGAAGGGCACGCGCGGCAACGGCGCCCACTATCAAGTGCAGACCTGACCGGAAAACCAGACCGACCATCTCAGGACGGTCCTTTGGAACTGACCTGGTTTGGCTCTCATCGAGATCGGTCCACGGAGCCTCAAACTCAAATCCGACATACGAGAGTCTTGTTCCTGGAACCTGCGATACGGACAGATCCTTCAGGTCGGCTGGGACGACTCGGGTAACCGGGGAAGCCTTTTTGGCCGCATCGAAAGAGAGGGCGACCGGAGCTACCCAGAACACTGCCAAGGCGATCACTCCCAAAGTGATCGCGACCGTGGTCAGAATTCGTCGTAGTAATCCCATGGACGCAGATAGCATACGCCCTTGGAAGTGAGGTTGTTGAGTACTTGACTTAGCTAAGTAAAGTTAGCTAACATATATCCATGGAAACCGTCACCATCCACAAGGCCAAGACCGAGCTTTCGCGGCTGATTAAAAAGGCATGCCGAGGCGAGGAGATTGTCATAGCCCGTGGAAAGACTCCGGTTGCCAAACTCGTGCCCTTGCACAAAACAACGCAAGAACGGGTGCCAGGTCTCTGGAAAGGACTCGTTACCTACACAGCCGACGCGTTCGATCCACTAACGGATCAAGAACTGAAAGATCTGGGCTTCGAATAGATTCGTGCAAGTCGTCGATCAAATGGAAGTTCTGCTCGATACCCATACGCTCATCTGGTGGATGGTCGATCCCGCTCGACTATCGAAAGAGGTGGCGGCTACCCTGGCCAACCCTGGCAGTCGCATTCTGGTTTCGGCGGTCGTGGCTTGGGAGCTAGCAATCAAGATTAATGCTGGCAAGATTCAGCCCTCGTCTTTACTCTTGGCCTTGGATGGCGCTTTCGCTAGGCAGACTTTCGCGGAGTTGCCCATCAGTTTGGAGCATGCGGTCAAGGCTGGCCTGCTGCCAATGCATCATCGCGATCCGTTCGACCGCTTGCTGGTTTCACAGGCACTCGTATTGGGCGCGCCGATAGTAAGTGCCGACCGAACACTCGACGCTTATGGGGTTCGCCGGATTTGGTAAAGTCAGCGTTCCGCGACCCTCCCCGTTCACCCGCCCGTTTTCCCCGCCCGCTGCTAATCCCCACACCCTCAAAGGCTTACATTGACCTCAGGGTGCATCTTTCGATACCCTTAGAGCATCTTTTCCAAAGAGAACGTGTACCCTAGTGGGTGGGGGCGAACTTGTCTGAGACTAAGACTTTACTGCTGTTGAAGCCGCGCGGATTCTGCGCCGGGGTGGTGCGGGCGATCGACATCGTGCGGATTGCGCTGGAGGCCTTTGGGCGGCCGATTTATGTGCGCAAGGAAATAGTCCACAACCGCTTTGTGGTGGAAGAATTACAACAGAAGGGCGCTATCTTTGTCGATGGCGTTGACGAAGTGCCGGAGGGCGAACGCGTTATCTACAGCGCTCACGGCGTTTCTCCGGAAGTGCGCGAGCACAGCAAGCTGCGGAAGCTGCGGGTGATCGATGCCACGTGTCCGCTGGTCACCAAGGTGCACGTGGAGGCGGTTAAGTTCGCCAAGGAAGGCTATTCGCTGATCCTGATCGGCCATCGTGATCATGACGAAGTGATCGGCACGCTCGGCGAAGCCCCCAAGGTGACTCAGGTGGTCGGGTCGCCTGCGGAAGTCGCGTCGGTGACCCTGCCCGACCCCGACCGGGTAGCCTACCTGACGCAAACTACGCTCAGTTTAGATGAGACGCGCGACATTATCGCGGCACTCAGGAAGCGCTTCCCGAACATCAAAGGCCCGGCTGCTCAAGACATTTGCTATGCCACGGAAAACAGGCAGGTTGCAGTAAAGCACGTGGCCTCCGACGCCGACCTGCTGCTGGTAGTGGGCTCCGACAATAGTTCGAATTCCAAACGATTAGTGGAAGTGGCTCGCAGTTTGGGCACGCCGGCGCATCTAATTGATGATTGCTGCAACATTCAGCCGCCGTGGTTGAATGGCGTGAAAACGGTGGCCCTGACTGCGGGAGCATCGGCTCCGGAACATCTGGTACAGGAAGTGGTGCAGTATTTGGCGGGAAAGGGTTTTGGCGACGTGCAGGAATTGGAAATCATGCCGGAAAATGTTCGCTTTGGATTGCCGCCGGAGATTGTGGAAACCATTGCCGCGGCACCGGCCATCGCTTTGGAGACGAGATAGTTCGGAGTCATGATGGAAGAATCCTCCCCTTTTAGTTCGGCCTCTGTGCCGCAGATGCGATTTGGGAAGATCGATGACCTCGAAAGCCGGGTCGCGGTGGCTGCCGACGTGGCTCGCAAGTATCTTTTCTCGCAGCAACACGAAGAGGGTTATTGGTGCGGAGAACTGGAAGCCGATACCACCCTCGAATCCGATTACATCCTGCTGCATACGCTGCTCGGGACGGGCAACCAGGAACGTTTTGACAAGGCCGCGCGCTACATCCTGAACCACCAGAACGAAGACGGGGGCTGGAGCATCTACGCCGGCGGCCCTTCCAACATCAGTGCATCGGTGAAAGCCTACTTCGGGCTGAAGCTGGCGGGATTCACGGCCGATCATCCCGCGTTGGCGCGAGCCCGCAAGAAGATTCTCGAGATGGGCGGCGTGACCGAAGTCAACACCTTCACCAAGATCTATCTCTGTTTCTTCGGGCAATACGATTACGACGCGGTCCCCGCGATTCCGCCGGAGATCGTGCTCTTTCCCAGCTGGTTCTGGTTCAATATCTACGAGATTTCTTCCTGGTCGCGTGCCATCCTGGTGCCGCTTTCGATCTGCTACGCCAAGAAGCCGTTCAAGAAGATTCCTGCCGAAATGGGAGTGGAAGAGCTCTTCGTCGGCGGGCGCGACAAATCGCGCATGCATCTGCACTGGGCCAAGAAGCTAATTTCGTGGCGCAATTTCTTTCTGGTGCTGGATCGGATTACCCACTGGGCCGAGCGCGTACACATCCGTCCGCTGCGTTCCTTGGCGCTCAAGAAGGCTGAGAAGTGGATGCTGGAACGCTTCGAGATGAGCGACGGCCTGGGAGCGATTTATCCTTCGATGATGAACGCCATCATTGCGCTGCGCTGTCTCGGATATTCGGTGGACGATCCGCAGTTCATCCGCGCATTCGACGAGTTCGAAAAGCTGGGGATTGAAGAGGGCGACACTTTCCGCATGCAGCCCTGCATGTCTCCGGTCTGGGATACGGCGTACGCGCTGTTTGCCCTGGGTGAGGCGGGGGTTCCGGCGGCCGACCCACGACTGGTGAAATGCGCCGACTGGATACTGCAAAAGCAGGTGCGTAAGCCCGGAGACTGGAAGATCAAGAATCCGAAAGGCGAGCCGGGCGGCTGGTACTTCGAGTTCAACAACGAGTTCTATCCCGACGTGGACGACAGTGCCATGGTCTGCCTGGCGCTGAGCAGAGTAGAGCATCCGAACGGGCGCTATCAACGCGAGTCGGTGCAGCGGGCGATCGATTGGATCTTGTCGATGCAGTGCAAGGACGGCGGCTGGGCTTCATTCGATAAAGACAACGACCGCATGGTGTTCCAGTACATACCTTTTGCCGATCACAACGCCATGCTCGATCCTGCAACCGTGGACATCACGGGCCGGATTCTGGAATGTCTGGCAGCCTATGGATACGACCAGAACCATCCGGCGGTGAAGCGGGCGATCAAGTTTATTCGTAAAGAGCAGGAACCGGATGGCAGCTGGTTCGGACGCTGGGGTGTGAACTACATCTATGGCACCATGCAGGTGCTGCGCGGCCTGGAAGCGATGGGGGTGGATCGTAACGAGCCCATGATCCAGCAGGCGGCGGAGTGGCTGCGCTCAGTGCAGAATGCCGATGGCGGCTGGGGAGAGACGGTGGGATCCTACGACGACCCCAACCTGCGCGGACAGGGCGACAGCACGGCTTCGCAGACGGCATGGGCAATCATGGGCCTGCTGGCCGTGGGTGACACGCGCAGCGAATGCGTGACCCGCGGCATGGCCTATCTTCTGCGCACGCAAAACAAGGACGGTTCCTGGGATGAGGCTTTTTTTACCGGAACCGGCTTCCCGCGCGTGTTTTATCTGATGTACCACCTGTACCGCGAGTATTTTCCGCTGATCGCGCTCACGACCTACTCAAAGGTGATGGCGGAGAAGAGCAGAGATTAGTTGTCAGTTATCAGTTATCAGTCTTCAGTAAAACCTAAGGTCGATTGCTGCGCATCGACAGCTGTTCTTACTGAGAACTGATAACTGAGAACTGAGAACCGGTTTTGAAAGCTTTTGTCACTGGCGCCACGGGATTTCTGGGCAGTCATGTTGCGCGTGTACTGGCGGAACAGGGAGCCGGGTTGCGGCTGCTGGTGCGGCCGACGAGCGATCTGCGCAACCTTGAGGGCCTGAGCGCCGATCGGGTGGTTGGCGATCTGCGCGATCCGGCTTCGATTGAGAAGGCGCTGTCCGGCTGCGACGCGGTGTTTCACGTTGCGGCGGACTATCGGCTATGGGTGCGTGATCCAGCCGAGATGTATCGCTCGAACGTCGAGGGCACGCGTTCCTTGCTCGAAGCTGCGCGGAAACAAGGCGTAAGGCGTATTGTGTACACGTCGAGTGTGGCGACCATGGGCTTCACTTCCAATAAGAACGGAAGCGTGGCCGATGAACAGAGCCCGGTCGGCATCGACCACATGATCGGGCACTACAAGCGTTCGAAGTTCATGGCTGAGCAAGTTGCATTTGAGGCGGCGAGGTCTGGAGTTGATGTCGTGATCGTGAATCCCACTACGCCGATGGGCGAGCGCGATATTAAACCGACTCCGACCGGGCGCATCGTTGTGGATTTCCTGAAGCGCAAGTTTCCGGCGTACGTGGAGACGGGATTGAACCTGGTGGATGCGACCGAGTGCGCTCGCGGCCATGTCCAGGCGCTGGAGAAGGGAAGGTCGGGCGAACGCTACATCCTCGGTGGAGAGAATCTGACGCTGAAACAGATTCTGGACCGCCTGGCCGTGATCACGAACCTGCCCTCGCCGACCGTGAAGCTGCCATACATTTTTGCGCTGGCTGCGGGAGTTGTGGACGAGATGATTACGGGCAAGCTTCTGGGCCGGGAACCGCGGGCGACGATTGACGCGGTGCGCATGGGACGCAAGATGATGTTTGTGAGTTCAGCCAAAGCGGAGAGAGAACTGGGCTGGCGGATGGTTCCCGTCGATGGGGCCTTGCGCCGGTCGGTGGATTGGTTCCGCAGCAACGGATATGCCTGAAAAAAAGATTGCCATCATCGCCGCCATGGAGCGAGAAGTCTCGGCGCTGATCCGAAGCTGGAAGGTCAGGGCGATCGAACACGGCGGACGGCGCTATCGTCTTTTTGAAAATGGAGAGATAGCCCTGGTATGCGGCGGAATTGGAGTCGAAGCTGCGCGCCGCGCTACCGAAGCGGTGATTCGGGAAGTCAGCCCGGCGCGAGTGATCTCGGTTGGTTTTGCCGGAGCGCTGGATGGATCGCTCGAGGTGGGGCATGTTCTGGAGCCGCGCGCGGTGATCAATGCCGGCGACGGCGTCCGCACCGAAGTCGGCGCGGGTGAGGGAATCCTGGTGACGTCCAGGACCGTGGCGGACAAGGAGCAGAAACTCCGCTTCCGCAAAGCTTATGGAGCGATTGCGGTGGACATGGAAGCCGCAGCCGTCGCGCAGGGAGCACAGGCACGGGGCGTGGAGTTCGCGGCTTTGAAAGTGATCTCCGACGCCGCCGATTTCAACCTGCCGGCGCTGGACCGCTTTGTGGCCAGCGACGGGGGCTTTCAGTCCGTTAGATTTGCGTTACACGTGGCGCTGCGCCCGTGGCTTTGGGGGACTACTATTGCCATGGCGCGGAACAGTTCCAAGGCAAGCCAGGCTCTTTGCGGCGCGCTCGCGAGTTACCTCGGGCGAGAGACGTTGAATCGCCAGGTTTTGTCGCCCGAGTCTTTAAACCTCGAATCGGAGCAATAGGGGAGACAATTAAGAGCGCCTATGGCAATTGCACGGACATCGACGGTAGCCGTCGAAGGTGAAACGCACAAGATTCCTTCCAGGATGCAGGCCGCCGTGTATCGCGGCGTGAACGATGTCCGCCTGGAAGAAGTGCCGGTGCCTGAGATCGGGCCGGGAGAGATTCTGGTTCGGGTCCACACCTGTGGAATCTGCGGGACCGATCTGAAGAAGATTTCGAGCGGGTCGCACACGGCGCCGCGCATTTTTGGGCATGAGACTTCAGGCGTCGTCGCGAAAGTTGGAGAGGGCGTTCGCAAGTTCGGCGTGGGTGATCGCGTGGTGGTGTTTCACCACATCCCCTGTGGAGAGTGTTATTACTGCCGCCACAAGACCTTCGCCCAGTGCGCAACTTACAAGAAGGTCGGCTGCACCGCCGGGTTCGAGCCGTCCGGTGGAGGCTTTGCCGAATACGTCCGGGTGATGGACTGGATTGTCGAGAAGGGAACGGTACCCATCCCGGACGGCGTCAGTTTTGAGCAGGCATGTTTTGTCGAGCCGGTGAATACCTGCATCAAAGGTATTGAGACCCTTCGTCCGCAGATGGGGGAGACCGTGCTGGTGATTGGGCAAGGTCCGATTGGTCTAATCCTTGCGATTCTGGCGAAGCGGGCGGGGGCTCGGGTGATTACTTCCGATTTGTATCCGGCGAGGCTTACAATAGCGAATAGCTTCGGCCTGACAAGGACAATTGACGCTTCCCAGGAAGACGCCGGACAAGCGGTGCGCGGAATGACGGAAGGACGAGGGGCCGATGCCGTAATATTGGCGGTCGGTGGGAGCGGTATGATCAGGCCTGCCATGGATGCGACGCGTCCGGGAGGCCGGGTATTGTTGTTTGCGCAGACGGTGCGAGGCGAGGTCACGATTGATCCGGCTGCGGTGTGCGTGGACGAAAAGGCTTTGCTCGGATCCTACAGTGCGTCGGTGGAATTGCAGGAGGAATCAGTGCGGTTTGTCATGAACCGTGAAATGGATATGGAACGGCTTATCAGCCACCGCTTCCCGCTGCAAAGCGGTGTAGAAGCACTGCAACTGGCTGCCCATCCGCAGCCGGACTCGATGAAGATTGTTATCCAGCCGGGCGGCGCTGGGTCGAGATCGTGGGAAGGACATCAACTGTGACCGGCAAGATGACGGCTGCCGTTCTCTACGGCAAAGAAGACGTCAAGATTGAAAGAGTGCCCATCCCGCGTGTGGGTGAGGGCGAAGTTCTGGTCAAGGTTCACGTGGCGCTCACCTGCGGCACCGACCTGAAGGTGTATCAGCGCGGCTATCATGCCCGCATGATTGTGCCGCCGGCGTTGTTCGGGCATGAACTGGCGGGCACGGTCGAGGAAGTCGGCGAGGGCGTACGCGGCTTCAAGAAGGGCATGCGCGTGGTGGCGCTCAACTCGGCTCCCTGCGGCATGTGCTTCTATTGCTCCAAGCACCAGTTAAACCTTTGCGAAGATCTGCTGTTCAACAATGGCGCCTACGCTGAGTACATCCGCATTCCTCGCCGCATTGTGGAAACCAATATGCTCGTTGTGCCTTCGAACGTGAGCTTCGAAGATGCCGCGATGACCGAGCCGCTGGCCTGCGTTCTCCGCGGCCTGCATGAAACCGGGGTTGAGATTGGCGACACCGTTGCGGTGATTGGCGGCGGGCCGATTGGCCTGATGTTTGTGCAGGTGGCCAAGGCCATCGGCTGCAACGTGATTGCGGTGGTCAAGCGCGATTCGCAAGTTGCCCTGGCACGAAAAAAGGGTGCGCACGAAGTGCTGCAGATTACCAAGGTGAAAGATGCGGTGGAGGCGGTGCGCGAGTTGAGCCCGGAGAGGCGCGGCGCCGATGTGGCTATCGAAGCCGTAGGCCGTCCGGAAGCCTGGGAGTGGGCCGTGCAGATGGTACGCAAAGGCGGCACGGTGAATTTCTTCGGCGGGTGTGCTGCGGGAACCAAGGTGCAGTTGGACACCAACCGACTGCACTACTCGGAAATCACTCTGAAGGCGACCTTCCATCACACTCCGGAAACGGTGCGCCGGGCCTTTGGTCTGATTGCCGAGAAGAAAGTTTGCGGCACTGACTACATTACCGGCGAAGCTCCGCTTTCGCGCTTGCACGATGTGCTGCGCCACATGCTGAATCGTAACGGCGATATCAAGACTGCGATCATCCCAGGTCACTAATGCCGCAGGTGTGTGGCATAAATCATACTGTCATCCTGAGCGAAGCGAAGGACCTATGCATTCCACCGCGACAAACAAATACATAGGTCCTTCGCTTCGCTCAGGATGACAAGAGCTCTGAAATGACGGCTGCCAGCCATCCCCCGACTGCGCCGCTCTCCTCCGCTTGGAGTGCGCTGCCGCCGGAGTACGCCATCCCCGACCATGCGCCCTCGGAGAGCCGAAGCGCGCGAATATTGCCGCCGCCTGGCGCGTTCGCATTACGAAAATTTTTCGGTCGCGTCATGGTTTCTTCCCGGACAACTGCGCCAGCATTTTTTCAACGTCTATGCCTATTGCCGCATCTCGGACGATCTGGGAGACGAGGTCGGCGACGCCGCGGCATCGCTGCAGTTGCTCGATCAGTGGGAGACGGAACTGGATGCGTGCTACGACGGTCATCATAATCGGCACCCCCGGCATCCGGTATTTGTCGCGCTCGCCGAGACCGTGCGCAAGTTTGAAATTCCGAAGCATGAATTCGCGGATTTGCTGACCGCGTTCCGGCAGGATCAAACGGTCACCCGCTACGAAACCTTCAACGATCTTTTGGGCTACTGCCGCTATTCGGCGAATCCAGTCGGACACCTGGTGTTGTACCTCTGCGGATATCACGATTCTGAGCGCCAACTGCTTTCCGATTACACGTGCACCGCACTGCAACTCGCGAACTTCTGGCAAGATGTGAGCACGGACCTTGCCAAAGGACGAATCTATCTTCCCCTTGAAGACCTGCGACGTTTCGGCGTGAGCGAAATGGAAATACGGGATGGCTCAAACACTTCCGCGTTTTGCGAGATGCTGAAATTTGAAGTCGCGCGCGCTCGGGAGTGGTTTGCGCAAGGCCTGCCCCTGATCGCAAAGGTTGACCGCGCTCTGGCCATCGACATCGAACTCTTTAGCCGTGGAGGGCAGGAAATTCTGAACGCCATCGAGCGCCAAGGATACGCGGTGCTGGGGCGGCGGCCTGCAATTTCCAAGACGCGGAAGCTGGCGCTGGTGGCTCGTGCCGCGTTGCGGAGACTGCGATGAGCAGCGCCGTGGGAAGTCCGCCCGCACAGTTTGCCCCGACCCGTTCGCAGCTCGATATGGCGTACTCCGTCTGCCGGCATATCGCACGCTCCGCCGCCAAGAATTTCTACTACGGGTTTCTGGTCCTGCCGCAACGGAAACGGAATGCGTTGAGCGCGGTCTACGCCTTCATGCGGCGCTGCGACGATATTGCCGACGACAACACGCTCAGCCCCCAAGATCGCCATAACCGGTTGGCGGAGTGGCTCGATAAAGCCCACCGCGCATTTGCGGCGCAGCCCACCGATGATCCCGTGCTGCTGGGGCTGACCGATGCCCAGCGCGCTTACCAGATCCCAATAGGACTTCTTGACCAGCTCGCCTACGGTACGGCTGCGGACCTCGATTACGGCCACCTGGAGACCTCCACCGGAGCGCCGCTGTCCACGCGCTACCAGACATTTGAAGAGTTGCGCCAGTATTGTTACGGAGTAGCGTCGGTCGTTGGACTAGTCTGTATCAAGATTTTCGGCTATCACGATCCGGCGGCCGAGCCTCTGGCGGAACGCTGCGGGCTGGCATTTCAGCTGACGAACATTATCCGCGACGTCAAGGAAGACGTCGCCATGGGCCGGGTTTATTTTCCACAAGAGGATCTGGCGCAGTGCGGTCTCACGGCCGCCGATCTCGCCTCGCCGAGCAGCGATGCGGATATTGCCCGCATCCGCCCGCTGCTGGCGATGGAGGCCGACCGGGCACGCGACTGCTATCGCGCCGGGGAAGAGCTGATCCCGATGGTGAACGAAGACAGCCAGCCCGCACTGTGGGTATTGATCACCATCTATCACCGCTTGCTGGAAAAGATTGCTGTGAACCAGTACGACGTCTTTCGTGAGCGAGTCCGCTTGACGGTTCCCGAAAAGCTCACGGTCCTCGGAAAAGGAATGCTGAAGCGTCTGCTGTGATGCCGCCCTCGACTGAACCTAATACGAAACAGCCTTCTACAGTCGCGATCGCCGGCGGCGGGTTGGCCGGACTCGCGGCTGGGTGCGCCTTGGCTGAAGCCGGGTTTCGGGTGACGCTGTTTGAGCGCCGTCCCTATCTCGGCGGGCGCGCCTCTTCTTATCAGCACCCCGGCACCGGCGAGATTGTCGACAATTGCCAGCACGTGTTGCTCGGATGCTGCACCAACCTGCTCGATTTCTATGGTCGCGCTGGAGTTCAGGACAAGATTCGCTGGTATGAGAAGCTTACATTCCTCGAGCCCGGAGGGCGCGCCTCCGTGATCGGCTCTTCGCCCCTGCCGGCTCCGTTGCACACCGCGCCGGCATTTCTTCGGGCAGACTGTTTGAGTTTTCGTGACAAGATGGCCATCAGCCGGGCGATGGCGATGCTCGCTCCTTCAGTTCCCGCGGATCGCGGAGAGACGTTCCTCGACTGGCTCAAACGCCATGGCCAAACCGCGCAGGCCATCGAACGTTTCTGGAAGACAATCCTGGTCAGCGCTTTGAACGAAGACCTCGACCAGGTTTCCGTCCCCTATGGGGCGCAGGTGGTGCGCGAGTCGTTTCTTAAATCGGCCGCGGCCGGGCGCATGGGAATTCCAACCGTGCCGCTTACCGACCTCTACAGCACAGCCGGAGACTACATCCGCGCCCGTGGCGGCGAGATTCAGGTTCGAGCATCCGTGGAGTCGTTTCAGACAATTCCGTTTGCCGTAAACGTGACCACGAATGGACAAGTGCAGAAATTCGACTATCTGGTTCTGGCGGTCCCGTTCGATGGCTTGGGGCGGATATTGCCCGATACTCCGGCGGCAGCGCCCTTGGCCGCCGCACTCGGGCAGTTCTCGGCGTCGCCCATCACCGGCATCCATCTCTGGTTCGATCGTCAGATCACAAACCTCGATCACGCCGTTCTGCTCGACCGCACTATCCAATGGATGTTTCATAAATCGCGGATCATTGAAGCTCGGGCCAACGAAGCTCGGGATAATGCCAACGGCAACGGCAGCTACATCGAGCTGGTCGTGAGTTGCTCCCGAAGCCTGGTGGATAAATCGAAGGCGGAGATTGTCGATCTGGCGGTGAGAGAAGCGCAGGATTTTTTTCGCGACGCGCCCGACGCTCAGCTGCTGAAGTCAACTGTGATCAAGGAAGTGCACGCGACATATTCACCGCGTCCGGGTATGGATCAGTACCGGCCCAAGCCCGACACGGCATGGCCGCGCGTCTTCCTGGCCGGCGATTGGACCGCGACCGGGTGGCCCGCCACCATGGAGGGCGCCGTCCGCAGCGGATATCTGGCGGCGGAAGCGGTGGCACGTTTCGCCAGCGGCAAACGCGCCAGCTTTCTCGTCCCAGATCTGGCGCCAAGTGGCCTGATGAGGCTGTTTCGCTGAGACTTATTGCGGCGACTTCAATTACCTCGGTTCCGAATTCCGCGTTACCTTGATGCCATTCTCAAGCATTCCCGCTCCACCTACGATCTTATTAACATGCCCGACCGCGCCGCCGCAGAAGAAGATCGTCGCCGTAGCCCGCGATTCACGTGCGGTGGCCAGGCGAAGATCAATTGCCTTCCGTCAAACGGCATGGTCCTCGCAGGGACGATCCGTGACCTGAGCCTCCACGGATGCTGCCTTGATATCCCGCAACCGTTTGATTGCGGCGTGCGGGCTGAAATTATCGTGCGCGTCAATGCAGCATCGTTCCGGGCTGTGGGTGAGGTGAGAGCGATACGGGGCCGTTCCGGGGCTGGCATAGAGTTCGTTCACTTGACCGCTGGCGGAAAGGACTTGCTTGCGGACCTGGTCACAGAGTTGGCGAGGTTGCAGGCCATTATGAATAAGCTCAAGTCTGTCCGCCGCGAGATGGATGCGGAGTCGTTTCGCAGGCAACTGGAGGTCGGTAAGCTTCAAGCTGGAATCTTGAGCGACCGCTTTCCTTTTCTGCGAGCCGTTCTTTGCGCAGAAAACTCTGAACCGGACCAAGCCGCATCTGACGGCCAGCGTCGGGCCGTGGAACCGCAGGCGCTTGTGATTCCCGTTGATCTATTCGGTTAGTACCAGTCAGACCGCCATCAGGATCACGCCACCGGCTACCAGCAAGGCTGCAATCCAGCGCCGGCGGCCAACTCGCTCGTGCAGGAATACGCGTGCGGCCAGCGCATTCGCCACAAAGGTGAGCGAGGCTGAAGCGGGCACGACCAGGCTGAGGTTTCCCCAGGAAAGGCCAAAGAGCAGGCTGTAGAACGCGACTCCCATCGCCATCAGGCCGAGAGGAAATGTTGGCGTTCGAAGCACGCGCCCAATCACTGCCAATACTCCGCGCTGTTCCCAGAGTTCACCAACGTGGCCCACTCGTTTCATGGAGTAGGAAAGCAGCACGTCTCCGGTCGTCGAGGCCAGAATGATGAGCCCAATCGCAGCCCAGGCGTAGAGTTCGTTCATAACTACTCCACCTCCTGGGAAACGGTATCGCGTGCAACCTCGACCGAGTTGTCGCGATGGAGACCCGGCGTAACCGAAGGGCCGACCGCTACAAAGCCCACGCCAGCGGTGATCAAGGCAATGCCCAGCCAGCGCGTGAGCGAGATTTCCTCATGAAGACGGAAGTGACCAACCAGAGCGACCAGCACATAGGCGAGCGATGTGGCAGGCAGAACGTAAGTGAGGTCAGCCCAGGAAAGCGCGGACATATAACAGGCGAAGAAGGTCAGCAGGAAAAGGATTCCCAGGGCTACCCAGGGATTCAGGATGGCAAGCAGCAGACCGAAGAGATTGTGGAGAGAAAAACCGCCGAGGTCTTTCATGCCGCGAGCCAGCAGGGAATCACCCGCCGTGCTGAATACAGTGACTCCCGCCAGGACCAAATATTTTCGGAAGGTCACCTAAGGTTCAACTCCGAGGCATTGAATCATTGCGACATTGAATCATTGAGTGATTGAGGCATTGAATCATTAAAGGTCAAAGGCTTTCGGGTTTTCAAATGTCTCAATGCCTCAATGATTCAATGCCACAATGCTTCCCCTAGGCCTTGACCGGTTCCGGGGCAGGCGTTTCTTCCTTACGGTTTTCCTTGACCCATTTGTGGCGCTGGGCGCGCAGTTTCAGGAAGGCCCGCGCTTCTTTGTACAAGCGCTTGCGTTCGCCGTTGTCGAACATCGCTTTCCTCAAAATGCGGTACGCGGCCTTGGGACGAAAATAATACTCATCGTAAAAATGATGGACAGCCTCCAGCACTTCCGCAGCGGGCAGACCGGGATATGCGATCTGCACCATCTGGTGTCCGCCATCGTCCACCATTTTCGACTCGCTGGTGACAAAGCCGTTCTTCATGGCGTACTCGTGCAGTTCCGTTCCAGGGTAGGCGTGCGCCACCGAAACCTGGATCGTCTCCACGTCAAGTTCCTTGGCGAAGCTGATGGTGTTCTTGATGGTCTCGCGAGTTTCCCCAGGCAAGCCGAGGATGAAATCTCCGTGGACCACCAGCCCCAGCCTGTGGCAATCCTTGGTGAACTGGCGGGCGCGCTCGACAGTCGCGCCTTTCTTGATGTTCTTCAGAATCTGGGCATCGCCGGATTCGTAGCCCACAATCAGCAGCCGGCATCCCGCCTCTTTCATGGCCTTGAGGGTTTCGAAATCAGTGGTGACGCGCGAAGTGCACGACCAGGTCAGGCCCAGCGGTTTTAACTTGGAGCACAGTTCGATGGTGCGGGCCTTCTGCAGATTGAAGGTATCGTCGTCGAAGAAGAATTCTTTTACGTAGGGCCAGTAGTCTTTCGCCTTGGCCATTTCACGCGCCACGTCGTCGCTGGAGCGTTTGCGCCAGGGGTGGCCGCTGAGCGTCTGGGGCCACAGGCAGAAGGTGCACTGCGCCGGGCATCCACGCGAGGAATACAGCGCCACATATGGGTGGAGCAGGAAAGGCACATTGTAGCGGCGGACATCCAGGTCGCGCCGGTAAACCTCGGTCACGTGGGGCAGGGAATCCAGATCCTGAATGGTCGGCCGGTCGGGATTATGCACGACCCCGCCGTTCTTGCGGTAGGAAATGCCCAGAATATCTTCGATGGGCTTGCCGTGAGCGTACTCGACGATGGAGTAGTCGAACTCCTTGCGGCAGACGACGTCAATGACCTTCGCGTCCATCAGCGACTTTTCGGGCAGCACGCTGACGTGGGGTCCGACAAAGGCGATCTTGATGTGAGGGTTGCTGTCTTTGATGGCCTCGGCTATGCGGACGTCGCCGGGGAATCCCGGAGTACTGGTGAACAGCACGAGCAGTTCGTAGTCCTTGCAAGTGCGGATCGTCTCTTCCGCCGTGATGTGATGAGGCGGAGCGTCTAGCAGCCGCGCGCCTTCGAGCATACCTGTGGGATAGGCGAGCCAGACCGGATACCAGTACGATTCGATCTCGCGCGTAGCGGGCCAGCGCGAACCTGCGCCTCCGTCGAAATTCTCAAACGAAGGCGGATTCAAAAATAGTGTTTTCAATGGCATAGTGTGAGTCTCTATTTTAGCATTCTTGCGGACGCAGAAACCCCGCGTGACGCTACCATTCAGGTTCGTCCCCAAGTGCGCCGAAAGCGTGGAAATCGTTGTCTAAGTATGCCTTAGCGGGGCTCAGATGGCAAAAGAACCGTGCCAAACGCCGCTTTTGCGCATTGAGGAGCGAGAATCGGGTTCCGGCTGGAGGAGCTGATTTGCAATAGCTTGGATTCGACCTTGCGGCCAGCGTTGGCAAGGCTCCATCTGTCCGACAGGGGCACTATTCTACCCACACCCCGCACACCCATTTTGGCCGACGCGCCAGTGACGAGGCAGTTGCGGGGTTCTGAGTGTAATCGCGATGTTGCGCCAACAATCCGCACATTTGCCTAAAGTGCACGCGGCTCCGCTGAATTACGAGTATGATTGTCGCCCGTGTCGTTCCCTCAATCGGGGGGCTGAGAGGGAGACCGTCACGATGAGAACATTGCTCCTGATTGTTTCCGTCACCTTTGCCTCGCTAAGATGTCTGCCGCAACGTGTTTGGGACAGCATAAATCAGAACGACAAGTCGCTGGCCACGAGACGGCTGGTTTTTGGCGAGTCTGACTCAATCGACAAAGTCGAGGGTCATGCCCTCGTGGCGATAGAGAAGTCCGACGAACTTGCCATAGTCGGGAGATGCCACGTTGTTATAGACCGTGTTGAAATTCCCATGATTGGTCACGTTCAGCGAGTAGGCTCCGAGGCGAAAGTGATGGTCTTTTCCGTTCTTACCTTTCCAAAACGGTATCCGAAATGTGCGATACGCCTTGAGGTCGAGTGAGAAAGACGTCGGGAATCGCTGCCCGTTCGGTGTGCCCACATACTGCTGGGCGACGTCGACCGACGAGTAGGGGAAGCCGGAGTGAACATCGACCAGCGGACTGAAAGTAATCTTCCAGGGCAGGGCGAAAATTCCCCAAGTGATAAAGCGATCTGGAATATCGGAAGCCAAGATCCCGTACGCGTTGGGGCGGAAAACAGGCGCGGCGAAGGGGATGATGACGCTGGAAAGACTGTTGAGGTCGCCGCGAGCGTGGCTCCAGATGTAGGAGGCTTTGAACTGATCGCTATCGCGAAAGGTATAGTGCACGGAAGCTTCCAGTTCGTGATACTTGGAGGAGCCGGTGTTGGTGAGCCCCATGAAAGACTCGTCCGTTGGCGTTGCCGCAGTGAACGGCTCCACCACGAAGAGATAGCTTGTGCGGCTGTTGAGATAGCTCACATCAAGTTGCATGTTCTTGCGCAATTCTCGAACCGCGCCGACATTCCAGGTAACGTTGCGGGGTGTTGTATTCGGTTGCGCTGGTAGGACCGGGGAAGCCAGCGGATTCAGCCCTGCCGTGTAGACATTGGTATAAGTGACGGGAGGCGCAATCGGCACGCCGGAGGTATCGAATTGAGTGATCGTTCGAGCGGGGTTGTCCGCCCAATTGGCAGCGAGCAGCGGAAGCACGCCGTAAAACAGGCCTGCGCCGGCGCGAATGACGGTCTTTTCCTTCTTGTCGGGCGCGTAGGCCAACCCCACCCGCGGAGCGACACCCGCTGGCCGACCGGTAGTTTCCGTGCTCAGGCGGAGTCCCAGATCGGCACTCACATGCGAATTCAGCAGCCAATGGTCCTGTACGAACTCGCCAAAAATGCTATCGGAAGGCGTTTGCGCCGGGACCGAGTTAAAATCGACCATTTCCGCGAGCGAATTATCCGCTCTCAAAATTTGAATGGGATGCGATTCCGTGGTTCCCAAAAAACTCCGCCAGTCGATATCCATGCCCACGCGGATTTCATGGGAGCCGTGCCACTCTTTCTTCGAGAACTCGTAGTTTGAGAGAAACTGGAACTCCTTGCCGCGACGGGACCACGTACTGAAGTAATTCCCGCCATAGCCTTGCGGAGTGATCAGCATGTCCTGCGGGCCATAGCCATGGGCATTGCTGTCGAATCGCGTGTATTGCCCGACGGTGGAAAGGACGGCGTGGGACGCGAACTCGTATCGATCTGACAGGGCGATTGCCACGCCGCTCTGATTCAAGCTGTTGGAGGCGGGCTGCGGAATCAGTGCGCTGATGTCGATATGGTCCGTTCGCAACGGAAATGCATTCACGGTCAACGTCAACAGGTGGTTCGATCCGAGAATCGCCTCCACAGTAGAATATGAATTAAACCCTTGCTTCTTGCTGATGTCATACGGCCAGGGCAAACCTTCCACGGTGGTTTTCTTCATTTCATACTGGAAGGCTTCCGAGACGAGTAATTTGTGAGCGATCAAAGGGACGTCGAACCAGATCGAGGGATTTGCGCCGCCCAGCCCAGACAGGTGCCCATTTTTCCCCAAAACTGTGATTCCGAGCTTGGTGACATTGAAGTCCAAGCTATCGGTGGGAGATTTCGTTGCGATGGTGGTCAACCCACCGGAAAAACTCCCGAGGCTTGCGTCGTAAGGTGTCTTGTAGACCGCAAAAGACTCGACCGCATCGGTGGGCACAGTGATGCCAAAGCTGCCGGTGACCGGGTCGGTGTTCCGCGTCGAATTGATGATCAGGAGGCTTTGATTCTCGTCCGAGCCTTTGAATACGAGTTTGCTGTCGAGCGTCCGTACTACGCCCGCAGTTAGGGGAATCACCTCCTTTACTTGTTCCTGCTGAGTGGGAAGCGTAACCAACTGCGTATTGGTGACAACTGAGACTGGGGCGGAGGAGCTCTCGGTGGACATGATCGTCGCCATGCCCGTCACCTGCACGGTCTCCACGACAGTCGCGACATCGAGACTGAAATTCTGAACGCTCTGGTCTCCGTCTTTCAGGAGCACTGTTTTCTTGACTGTTTTGAAGCCCTCGCCTTGGGCAGAAATCGAGTAGTTCCCCGACTGTAGGTTCTGGAATTCGTAGTGTCCGTTCTCGTCGGTTCCGGCGGTCGCCGGAACGCCTATGGGTGGATCCTTGGCGAGCTTTACGGTAGCTCCCGCCAGTATGTCACCATTTTGTGTAGTAACTGTGCCTTTCAGAGAGGTGGCAGGACGGTTCGCGGCGTTAGACTCCTTCTGTGCAAACGCGACAATCGGCGTGAGGAGAAAGAAAAGTGCGGCCGCCGACGGCAAGAGCCATTGCCGAGGGCGAGCCGAAACGCCATCGCGGTCGTCCGTAAGTCTTGTGAAGCGCCAGAGATCAGGAGACTGATTCATTCTTTGGGCTGGGGCAATGCAATCGCCCTATGCGCGAAGTGTAGGCTGATACCCATTCCTGTTGGCAGAAAAAACTGAGTAACGACAGCCACCAACAGCAAGCGTTTCGCTGATTACCATCAGCAGTCTTCCAGTTCCCATCGCCGACCTCGATTCAAGAGCGTTGACCTGTGCAGAATGATACCTGTTGTTAACAGGCGTGGGTGTTGAAAAAGTAAGTGTGGAAAATATTCTTTTTTCGTCCTTTTGGGTGGCTCTGGTTGCGCGGCTTCTTCTGACAGGAGTTCAACTAAGTGGTCGCGGGCAGGATCGACACCGGTGGTTGACTGAGGAAGCGCACTAGCCGCTTGATGTTCTGCGCCGCTGCCGCCATGAAGAACTGTTCCCGCACGAACTTCAATCTCCGCAAGCGCAGGCGGCGCAGGCCGATCTGATTCTTGAGTTCTGCGAACAAGGCTTCCACCTTCTTCCTTTGCCGTTGTGCGTGGGCGAACTCTGGCGTGTTCGCCAACTCCCGTGCGCGTTGCCGGGCGGGTTCATCCATGTGGATGGCAAGAAAGCGAAACGCTCCGCTGGTGCATTGCGCTTTTAGCGCACACGCACCGCAACGTTTGCGCGTCCCGATGTAGGCATAAGTGCGGTTCCGCATGCTGCGGCCACCATAGTTGAGGGGCTGACCGGCGGGACAGATATAGCGATTTGGTTCGGGCTCGTAAGTAAAACGCTCTGGACCGTAGAACGGGCTGTTCTTTCTGTGGATACTGTCCCGGGTTCGCATGTAAGGGGTGATGCTCCGATCCGCCAACCATTGCAAGAACTCACCGTTCCCGTACGTCGTATCGGCCGCCACCGATTCTGGCGTCCGTCCTTGCCATTCAGCGAAACGGGTGAGCATGTCTTGTGCAGCCACGGTTTCCTGGCTCATGCGCGCCGCCGTTGCCTGCACTCCCACAATCACACAGCTTGGATTGTCCACCAGATAGTTGTCGTAGTAACCCAACCGCGCCGGCGTTCCACCTTTGGTGGCGTAGGTGGAATCGGGGTCGGTGGTCGATACCTGCTCTTGCTCATGCACCGGTTCTTCCACCGGGTTCTGCTGTTCCAGTTCCACTAGATACTGGCGAATGGTGTGGTGGACTTGAGCAGCTTCTGCTAATTGCTCCCGGGGAATACGACTCTGTTTCGCCGCGTTCGCCTCCACGAAGCTGCCATCCACCGACAGGTCTTCGCCCTTTACCAATCCCACTTCCACACACTGCCGCACGATCTGTTCAAACAACTGCTCGAACAGCTTCGATTCCTGAAACCGTCCGTGTCGGTTCTTGGAAAATGTCGAGTGATGCGGGATCTCCTGATCGAAGCCCAGGCCGGTAAACCACCGCCACGCCAGATGCATGCGCAGTTCCTCGACCAACTTGCGTTCGCTGGTGATGCCATACAGATAGCCGATCAACAGAATGCGCAGCAGCAGCTCGGGATCAATCGACGGACGGCCCGTATCGCTGTAGCTGTCCTTCAGCTTTTCGCGCACAAAAGCAAAGCTGATGTGTTTTTCGATGAGCCGTAGCAGATGAGTCTCAGGAACCTGATCTTCCAGGCGGAAGTAGTAGAACAGCGCTTCCGAACGATCGTGTTGCCCCATCATGATGAGCACGCCTCCGAGAATGGTGATCCAGCAGAACATGGAAAGGATTGCTTCCTTTTACCACGCTTCTGCTCCCATTCAGCCTGCTAATCACAGTGACTTTTTCAACACCCACAGGCGTTTACACTCAAAACCCCTGCCAAGAGTCCGCCCGACGGTGCGGCCCGTCCGAGAGCACGTGGTGAAAGCTCAAGTCTTGGCTCTTACAGGTGATTTGTCGTCACTTAGACGCCGGACCCGGCAGCGCCCAATTCTCCAACTCTCCCGTCGCCCGCAACAGGGTCATGCGGACGCGCTGGTACTCAAAATCGGCATCCTGAAAAAGTAGAAAACGTTCTGCCGCTTGTTCCCGCGCATCGGCCAATTCGTGCAAGGTGCCAGTCTTGGCATCGATCCGGGTCTGGGCCGCTTCCAGGCCCGATTGCGCCAGTTGATATTCCAACTGCGCCACCTCTCGGGCGGCTTCGAGTTGCTCGGCGGCGCGCTGGAGTTTGAGGGTTTCCTCCGCAACCTGATTGCGAGCCGCTTCCGCTTGCTTCTTTGCCTTCAGGGCGTCGGCCGTGGCCGCGTCAGCCCGAGCCCTCTGGCTAGCGTTGAAGAGGGGGATGCGAAAGGCGAAGCCGATCGTGGCATTGTCGCGCTGAAATGTGCCCGCCGGAAAGTATCGGGTGTAGTTATTGAAGGTTGAAAACCTGGCGTACTGAGCAGACAAATCGATCGACGGATACAAAGCGCGGTGTTCGCCTAAAGCCCGCATCGCTTCCGCCAGAGAATGTTGCTCGGCAAACTTGATGGCGGGACTGACAGTGAGTGCTTTTTCCGAAAGATCTTCTTCCGCAGCGACCGGCGGCAAGGCCGGAATCGTTTCGGGAGCAAGTTCGATGGAGGAAACCGGCAAACCGGTCAGGGTCGAAAGATGCCGCCGCAGGACGTCGGCGGAGCCGCGCGCCTCGGCCCGGTGAAGGCGCACACGCGCTGCGGTCAGCTTCGCTTTGTTCAAGTCAACGGCGCTGTCCACGCCCTCCTGCAGGCGCTCGGCCACGGCTTGCTCCATTTGCCGCGCCTGGGCTTCGTCCTGCTGCAGGCGCACGAGTCGCGCTTCCCACTTCGCCAGTTCGGCGTAGGTCAAGGCTACGTCCTGGATGACGGCATTCCGCTGGTCTTTGTTCTGGAGCTCGGACGCATGCCACTCAATCTTCGCCGCACCCAGAAACTGCCGCTGCGCGGGATTGAAAACTGTACTTTGCGCTACGACATTCGCCAGTGCCGGCGCCGACCCTTCGATGCTGAGCGGGTATCCGTAGGTCCAGCCGAGGCCGGAACCGCCGAATAGCTGCGGCAAGTAGTTGTTGCGAAGCTCGCGGTAGGAGGCGAAGGCCTTCTGCACGTCGGCATTGGCAATTGCCGAAGTCGTGCTGTGCGCGAGCGCCAGCCGAATCGCGCGCTCGAGAGGCAGTGGTTCGGCCTCGCCGCGCGTTGCCACCAGCATCGCTAGTACGGCCGCAAGTAAGGCGAGCAGATTCGTGCAGTGCAACTGCGGCAATCGGAGTCTCATCTTGTCACCTTCATCTGGTCGCCCATGGGTCAGACGCAGCATGGGTCAGGCCGCGGCCCAGCCGCGACGCACAAATTGTAGTGCGGCGGACGTGAGACGCGCAGTAGCATTTGAAGGTCATTGGGAAAGCGCGGGGCGTGGGAGGAATCCCGGCATCCTCAGGGTGCGACTCGGTCGAGTGCTTGCTGGGCCATGCCGAAACTCCGGACCAATGCCAGGGAAGCACGATACTCGCTCGCCGCGCCTGCTTTATCGCCCTGTTTTTCCAGTAGTGTGCCCAGCAGATAGTGAGCTTTGAAGGCCGGAGCTGCCTCCACCGGCCCCGTCGCGAGATAGCGATGCAGCAGTTCCACGGCGAAAGGATAGCTTCGCCCGGCGCGATACAACATGCCGGAAGCTTCCTCCAGAACCTCAAGTTTGGCCGCAGGCGACTGGCTGAGCTTGACGATGGCCTGCTCCATTTCGTCAAAGCGCTTCTGGTTGCGGAAAAAAATAGCCAGGTTGAGCCAGGCTTCGGCGTCGCCGTGGCTGAGGTCGATGTACTGGCGATATTCCCGTTCGGCGGTCGCGGTGTCTCTCTTCCTTTCAGCGATACGAGCGTAAACCCAGTGTTCACGGCCTGAGTCCACGGTTGCGATGAACTGTGCTTGCTCGCGGGCCTTCTGCTCGCCTCCGCCCACGATGGCGGGCGCTTCCAGGTAGAACTCCGCCAGATCGAGCCTTGCATCCACGTCTTTCGGACTCAGTTCCACCGCACGCTCGAACTCTCCGCGAACCTTTCCAGCCAGGACTGCCGCAACGAGGGGATTTGCCCGATCCGCCTTTTCGCCTAACACGCGCCCCAGCCAAAGATGGAAACGGCTGTTGCCCGGGTCGAGCGACACTGCTTTTCTGCAGGAGGACTCCCCGCGGTCCCAATCTTCGAGCGCGAAGTAGGCGCGGCAGAGCAGGTTCGACGATTCCGCGTCCGGCGCCAAAGAGAGACGGCCATTCAACGCGGCGATCGTTTCATCGATCCGGCCAGCCGCCAGCATGTCTTTCGCAGAGTCCGCAGCGCTGGCGGTCAACGAGGCAAGAAGCGTGAGGAAAATCAGCAGAACTCTGGAAGCGCGCGTGATCATCTAAAACTTGACCTGCGTCCCTTCGCTGATCGGTTTGCCATTCGACGAATTGATCGCAATCAAATCCTTGGCGGAGAGGCCGCGCGTGATTTCGACCTGCGTGAGGTTGGAAAGGGAAGTCTCCACATTCCGGCGCTTGAGTTCGTGGCCATCCACCAGCAAAACATAAGGCTTGGTATCGTCCATGCGCACCGCCTCTCGCGGTACCACCAGCACTCCATCGTGTTCGGCGACGACGATCGTCACTCCGACGTTGATATTGGGCAAGAGCTTCAAGTCCTTGTTATCTACGATGCTGGTGGTCTCGCCGACGTTGCGCGAACCGCGCAACTTTACGGTCGAGGGGATGCTGGTCACGGTGGTCCGCCACACGCGTCCCGGGACAGCGTCCCAGGTAATCTCAATCGGTTCACCGGGAGCCAGTCTGGCCACGTCGGGTTCATCGACAAAAGCGCGGACCACGACGTTTCGCAGATCGGCCACCTGGAGCAGAAGATCTCCGGCCGCGACGAAGCCACCTTGCTTGGCGGGCAGGGAGTACACGATGCCGGCAAAAGGGGCGCGGACATTCGATTTTGCCAGCACGTCCTGCGCGGCATCGTAGGCAGCCTGCGCCTCGGCCTGCTCTGCCGAGACGCGCGCTAACTCCGCATTCGAATATCGCTTCGTCTGCTTTTGCCGGAGAAAGGTAAGTTGAGCGTCGGCGCTCGCCAGAGCGTTGTCCGCCTCCCGCACCTCTCCCGCCGAGGCCGCCCCCTGCTGCTCCAGTTTCTTCAAGGCGTCTAAACCGCGCTGTGCTGCATCCCGTTCGGTGCGGGCTTTCACCAGCTGGGCTTCGAGGCTCAACACTTCTTCCTGGCTCCCGCCTCGTTCCGCCGCGCCTAGCTCGGCTTTCGCCGCTCTCAATTGGGTCTGGGCGCGAGCCGCCTGGGCGCGTGCGTCGGCGTCATCCAGAACCAGCAGCAATTGCCCCTTCTTCACCGCGGCGCCTTCCTTGACAAAAACCCGCCGTACACTGGTTGAGACCGGAGCGTGCGCCTCGAAGTTGTTCACGGGCTCAATTTTTCCGTTGGTGGAAACCAGGCTGCGGATCGCCCCCGGCTGGACGACGGCAGTTCGCACCGGCAGCCCGTCATCGCGGCGAGAGACGAAAGCGGCCGCCAGGATCACCGCTCCGAGGATGGCAAGCGCGGTTACCCACCAGCGCCGTGGCCGACGTCCCGAACTGTTTCCATTCAATGTCATACGGAGAAAAGCGCAAGCTTCAATGTATATCATCCGCGGGCTGCGGAGCAGGTCAGTATACGCTTGGCCTTACTGTTTGGATGCTCCGGGTCCGCCGTTTGCGGCTCTGGGTACAATAGACGAATGCCGAAATCTCCTCGTTCCATGTCTCCCCGCTACACTGCGGAGCACGCCAGCGCGGGGCTCGATCACGACTTTCCGGAAATCGAAACCTGGGCGAACCAGTTTCCTTGTTCTAGCCAATCAGGTTCTGGCCAATCAGGATACGAGATTGTTGTGGAGGATCCCGAATTCACATCCGTCTGCCCGAAGACAGGCTTGCCGGACTTTGGCAATATCGTGATCCGCTACGAACCCGATCGCCTGTGCCTGGAATTGAAATCGTTAAAGGAATATCTCCAGGCCTATCGCAACCTCGGCATCTTCCAGGAAAACATTGTGAATCGGGTACTGGAGGATGTTGTCCGCTGGGCCAAGCCGGTGTGGGCCGAGGTGAGAGGCGAATTCCGTCCGCGGGGAGGGATTTCTACCGTCGTGATCGCAAGGTGGCCGCGAGGAAAGAAAGGTCAGAATTGAGCGCTTAGCGCGAGGCGGCGGCCGCTCTTGGCTTGATGAGTTCGAGTTCGCCCGCGTGTGCGGCTTTGACGCGACTAATTTCGTAGGCTCCCTGCAAGTTCAACCAAAACTGTTCGGTGGTCCCAAAGAATCGGGACAAACGGACGGCGGTGTCGGCACTGACGCCGCGCCGTTTGAGAACGATGTCATTGACGCGAGGCGCGGGCACGTGCAACCGCTTGGCTAATTCATAAGCCGATATGCCCAGCGGCTTCAGGAACTCCTCGCGCAGGATTTCGCCAGGATGAACTCTCCAGTTGGGTGAACTTTTTCTGACAATGCTCATGCTAATTGGCCTCAATGATAGTCGGTGATCTCCACATCGTAAGCGTCGGGTCCGCGCCACTCGAAGCAGATTCTGTACTGATCGTTGATTCGTATGCTGTGCTGCCCCTGCCGATTACCGTGCAATTTCTCCAGCCGGTTTCCGGGAGGAGCCTTTAAGTCGTCCAGCGTCAGGGCGCCGTCGAGCATGGCCAGCTTCCGTCTTGCCACGCTGGCTGGCGGTGAACCCCGGGTTTTGCCGGTTCTCCAGATTTCCGCCGTTTGCCTGTTGGCGAAACTCTTGATCACGGGGGAAGCATAACGCAACGCGTTAATAATGTCAATCGTTACTATCCGGGATGAGCTGCTCGGCGCCGCTCCGTCGTGTTATATTCGCTCGACCTGTGCCCCCGCAGAAACTCCACGCCCCGACCGCGCTGCTCGTATTGACCGCGCTCAATCTGCTGAATTATGCGGATCGCAATGTGCTGTTCGCGGTGCAGCCCCTGGTGCAGGATGAATTTCACCTGAGCAAGACTCAGATCGGCTATCTCACCAGCGCGTTTCTGGGTTTTTACATGATCGCCGCACCCTTTGTGGGGCCGCTGGCAGATCGCTACTCGCGCAAGCTGATCATCGTTCTGGGCGCGATTTTCTGGAGCGGGCTTACGCTGCTCACCGCGTTCACGCACACTTACACAGAACTCCTGATCCGGCACACGCTGGTGGGGATTGGTGAAGCAACCTTCGTTACCATCGCACCGACCTTCGTGGCGGACCTGTTCACGGAGGAAGTGCGCGGACGCATCCTGGGCGTGTTTTATCTGGCGATTCCGGTGGGATCGGCTGCCGGCTACCTGCTGGGCGGCAATCTTGCTCCGCACTACGGATGGCGGTTTCCGTTTTACATTGCGGCGGCGCCGGGATTTCTGCTGGCGATTGCAGTGCTGTTCCTGAAGGAACCGGAGCGCGGACAATTTGATTCGCTGAAGGAGCCTCCCGAGGATTCGCCGACGGCAGTTGTGTCGGGTAGTCGCCTGGAGAGGTTCTACATGACGGTGTACTTGGATTTGAAGAGAGTCTACACCGGCGTTTTGCGCAATCCGGCATTCTTGACAGCAACCTTGGGCATGGCGACGATGACGTTTTCGCTCGGGGGAATTCAGGTGTGGATGCCGCAGTTCCTGTACAGCGAGCGGCACTACTCGCTGGCACAAGCCAACTTTACTTTTGGCATCATCATTGTGGTCAATGGAATAATTGCCGCGCTGGCTGGAGGATGGTTGGGTGACTATCTGCTGCGGCGGATGAAGAGTTCCTACTATCTTGTTTCGGCTGCCAGCATGGCCCTCGGCGTTCCCGTGATGATTGTGGCTCTGTTCGCAAGAGGCCGCGCCATGGTACCGGCCATCGCGCTGGCAGCTTTCTTCTTGCTGCTGAACACTTCGCCACTGAATGCGGCGGTGATCAACTCCGTGGGCGCCCATGTTCGCGCCACTGCCATTGCCGTCAACATTTTCATCATTCACATTCTCGGCGACGTTCCCTCGCCTACGATGATGGGATGGGTCGCCGACAGACGTTCATTGCAGTCCGCCTTCATTTTGCCCGTGATCGCCATGGGTATTTCTTCTGCCATACTGTTCTACGGGATGCGATTTGCACCAGCGTTGCGGGTCAGTGAAGCGTCGGCGGCAGCGCAACTTTCCCCAGGAGCATCTCCCTAAGCAGAATGCATTGGCAAACCTTTCACTGGATTGCAGGCGGCATCCTCGCTCTGGCCTGGTTCTCGCGCATCGTAGAGGCGGCATTCGGCGTACCGCGCATCACCGACATTACACGGCCAGAATGGGACCGAAAGCCTGTGACGCCAAACGGCGATCCCAGGGTCAGCATTATTGTTCCCGCACGGAACGAGGAAGAGCATATCCGCGAGACGCTCGTGCAGTTACTCGCCCTGGACTATTCGAACTACGAAGTTATCGCCGTCAACGACCGATCGACGGACCGCACTGGCCAGATCATGGATGAGGTTATGGCGAGTCCCCAGGCACACTGCTGCCTGAAGGTGATCCACATTGCAGAACTGCCCGCCGGCTGGTTAGGCAAGACCCACGCTATGTGGGCAGCAGGGGAGCAGGCAACTGGGGACTGGATGCTGTTCACCGATGCCGACGTGCTTTTCAAGCCCGATTCCGTGCGGCGCGCCGTGGCCTATGCCGAAGCCGAGCGTGCTGATCATGTCGTCCTTTTCCCGCGCATGATCATGGAACGGTCGGGAGAGAGAATGATGATCGCCTTCTTCCAGGCGCTTTTCGTTTTCGGACACCGCCCCTGGAAAGTCGCCGACCCGAAAGCGCGCGATCATATGGGTGTGGGCGCTTTCAACCTGGTCCGGCGCTCGGTCTATGACGCGGTCGGCACCTATCGAGCCTTGCGCATGGAAGTGCTCGACGACATGAAGCTCGGCAAGGTAGTCAAGAACGCGGGATTCGCCCAGCGCAATGTCTTCGGCGAGGACTTGATTTCCTTGCGCTGGGCCAAGGGCGCTTTCGGCATCGTCAACAATCTGACCAAGAACTTCTTTGCCGTGCTTTCTTTCCAATGGCCGCGGACCCTGGCCTGCATCGTGGGTCTCGGCTTTCTGAATCTCGGGCCATTTCTTGGCGTCTGGCTCGCCCAGGGGTGGGCGCGAGTTCTTTACGCCATCGGGCTAACCTCGCTGTTTGCGATTTATTACGGTATGTCGTCGAGGTCGGCGATTCCTGCCTATTACTTCTTCCTGCACCCGGTCAGCACCAGCCTGTTCATGTACACATTGCTGCTCTCCATGTTCCACACCTTCTGGAACGATGGCATCGTGTGGCGGGGAACTAGGTATGCGCTGGACGATTTGCGCAAAGGCATGGTGTAAGGCAAGGCACGAGTGACTATTCGACCTGCAGACACCTCCCAGACATTACAACATTCCCCAAGTGTCAACGTTTCGAAGAGTCATCCTTAGTCCTAATTATCAGAGTTATTTGTGAGGTTCTCCCCCTGACGCGCGGCTTGTATTCATGCCAATGGCGGATTCTACTATTAACGTGCGCCGCATGGTTGGGGCTCCGGATTCCGGAGGGTGACGCATTTGGCTGATTTCGCAAAAGAGGGGAGAAAATATGCAGAAGTTCCTTGTGCTGGTTGTTTTTCTGGGCGTCGTCTCGCTTCCGTTGATGGCCCAAGACTATCCGAAAGCCGAGATATTCGGCGGTTATCAGTACTTACACCTGGGCAACGGGGCCGACGTCAACGCCAATGGCTGGGACGCTTCCTTAACCGGCAACTTTACCAAATCCTTCGGCGTGACCGGTGACTTCAGCGGTTCCTACAAGACGATCGAGGGAGTTTCCGCAAAGATTTACAGTTACACCGGAGGACCGGTGGTTAACTTGAATGCGGGCGGCAAGGTCAATCCATTCGTCCACGCGCTGTTCGGCGGGGCTCATTTTGGCGCATCGTTGTCGGGCGAGGGTTCGGGCTCGACTAATGGTTTTACCATGATGATGGGTGGCGGCGTGGACGCCAAGGTCAACCGGGCGATCGCGGTTCGCGTCATTCAGGCGGACTGGGTTTACTATCATTTCTCGGGAGACAGCGAAAGCCACAACGTGAGAGTCTGTGCCGGTATCGTGATCCGGTTCTAAGGGTCGGGCAAAGATGAAGATAAAGGGCTGCTGGAAGCCACGGCGCTTCAGCAGCCTTTTTTATTGCGGCTGTCCCGGATCTTCGATCGAAACTGGCTCGCCCTGTTTTGTCTCCGTTTTCTTGCTGGCTTTGGGGCGCTTGATCCTCCCGGCACTGTTGTGGGGCTGCCGCTCGACGTCGTAGTCCGTGGGCACTGGAGGGAACAACCGGAATGCGCTTTCGCCCAGCTGTTGCGAGTGCCGCAAAATTATCTCAGCGTGTCCGTCGTAGTCCTCGATCGTCCCCTTGATCTGAATCTGCAGGCCTTCAAGCTGGCGAATGTCGCCCATCTTCTTGAGGTCGACCGGAAACACGACCACAGTGAATGGGCAGGCCTTGGAGTCTTTGCAGAAGGTGAGGTAGGTGACGCCCTTGCCTCCCGTTTTGACGTTTTGCACGGCACCGCTGATGCACTGGGTGGTGCCCACATGCTGGCTCGCTTCGGTGAAGGCAACGCAGTTGCTCGAAGAGGTATTGCGCGCGGAACACATCCCGCCGGTCGTCAGGACAATTCCAGAAAGGAAAATCAGAGTAGAAAAACGCATAACGACTGAGACGCGGCAGAGCGCATCCTCAGTCTCATTCTAGGCGTGGAGGGAAGGTCCTACGTTAAGCAGAGCGAAAAATTTCACAGCAATTTCCCGGAAAGGGAACGGAGACGCCGGGGTAGAGTGCCGGCGTATGAGCTCGGCACTCCAGGGTTCCCGCGCGTTTCTACTTGCCGAAAGACTTTACGCCCGCGGCTTCGTCTTCCTTGACATCGAAGACGGTATAGAGTTTCGTGATCTGCAGCAGGTCGTGCACCTTTTTGGTGAGGTTAAGCAGTTTGAGTTCGCCGCCCTGATTCTTGCAGGTGGTGTAGGCGCTGACGAGTTCGCCGATGCCTGAGCTGTCGATATAGTTTACGTCGCCGAGGTTGAGCAGGATCTTTTTCTGCCCCTTGGAAAGCAGGTCGCGCACCGTATCGCGCAGAGTTACACTGCCTTCGCCGAGGGTGATCCGGCCGCTGAGATCGACAATGGTGACGCCATCGACCTGACGAGTACTGGACTTCATGGTCACTGGAGAGCCTCCTTGGAATCCGCGGGGTTGCCGTGGACATGCTTGATCATTCTAAGTTCGGTGCCGGTCTGGGAGGGGTGGATTTCCACCACATCCATGAACGAGCGTATCAAAAATATACCTCTGCCCGATGTCTTCAGCAGGTTGTCGGGCGCCAAAGGATCGGGAATCCGGCTCGTGTCGAGCCCCTTGCCTTGATCGCGGATTACGATGACAAGGTCGTCGGCTGTACGTTCAAACGCGAGTGTAACTTTCTTGCTCGGGTCGTAGGCATTGCCATGCAAAACTGCGTTCACCGCGGCTTCTCGCACCGCCATGGAGATCTTCATGATCTCCTCGTCGTCAAAGCCAGCCTCGGCCGCCATGCGGCCAGCTGTCTCTTCGGCGTCGTTTACCGTCTCCAATGTCGAATCAAGTGTATAGGAGACTCGGTCTGCGGACATAGAGCGAACCGTTCCTCAGTCGGGCCTTCGTCTGGCTTTGCAATGCTGACGCCGGGCTCATTCTGCGTGCCCGAAACGCCGGTTGACGGGCGAATGGAGAGTTTGCCTGTAGGGCTCGCAAAAGTCAAACGCGAATCCCTGCTGGTGCCCGGAAAAATCAAGATGCGAGAATCTGCGCTGTCATGCCGCAGGCTCGATCCACGTCGCGCGGGGATATTGAGCAAAGGCATTCCTGTCGGCGGCCTTACGGTGCGCACGCATGACGCACCGCTGAGAAGAAGCGTTTTAGCTTGGCGGCATCCAGCTTGCCATCGGTTCGCACGCCGGAACACACGTCAAGCCCGTACGGGCTTACCTCCGCGATGGCTTGGCTCACGTTCTCCGGCGTCAGACCTCCGGCCAAGAACAGTGGGATACCGATACGTTCGCGGATCGCCCGACTGAGGGCCCAGTCGTGAGTCCTGCCGGTGCCGCCTAGTTCTTTGACTGCCAGTTTCTGGTTGCCGGAATCGAGCAGGATGGCATCCACATGCGGTGCGACTTTCGCAGCTTCATCGACCGACTCGGGTCCGGTCACGTGAACAACCTGAACCACGGAAATCCCCGGCAACGCATCCTTCAGATCGCGGTGCGTGCCGACGGTGAGATGGTCGCAGATCTGGATCGTATTCGTGCGGCAGAAACGCTGTTGCGCGATGATGTCGGCGACCCTCTGCAGCGAGGTCAGCAGAAATGTCCCGATGGCCGGTGGGACACTCGCGGCAATCGCTCGAATCCGTTCGTCGCTGATGACGCCCGGCCCGCTCGGCATGCGGGAAACCAGGCCCAGCGCGGAGGCTCCGTACTCGATGGCCAGGGCCGCTTCGTCAATGCTGCCGATGCAGCAGATTTTTACTCGCGGCCGGGCATTGAGGCATTGAATCATTGAGACATTGAATCATTTAAAGCGCGCTGCGGGCCAAGATTTTCAATGATTCAATGACTAAATGGCTCAATGATGCAATGGCCCTATTCTCCGTAAGGAACCCAGATGTTCTTCACCTGGGTGGCGTGCTCAAGAAACCAGCGTCCCTCGGCCAGTTTCGAGTCGAACCAGTCGATGGCGCGTCCTTCATTCGTCCAGACCTGCTTCAGATTGCCCACCGACATCGCCTTAGCGGCTGCCGCGCTGGCTTCATCGCCAAAGCACCAGATGGCATCCACATCGTCATGTTCGGCGAGCGGCTTCAGCAGTTGCGACGTGTATCCAGTCACAATGTTCAGCGCGCCGCCAGGCAGGTCGCTGGTGTCGAAAAGCTGGTAGAGATCGCCCGTTATAAGCGGATAGGCTTCTGAAGGAATCGCGATCACCGTATTTCCCACGGCGAGCGCGGGCATCACGAGAGAAAGAAAACCGAGCAGCGGCGCTTCCCGCGGGCAGATGACGCCAACCGTCCCAATCGCCTCGTTCATGGCGATGGCGACATTCCGGAATGGTGGGTTATGCACGGCGCCGTCGAACTTGTCGGCCCACGCCGCATAGGAAAAAATGCGCTGGATGCTGAGGTCCACTTCGGCGGCCGCCTGCTTTTCACCGACCACGGCTGCCAAGCCATGCGCAATTTCATCGCGGCGCTGCGAAAGATTCTCGGCGAAGTAATAAAGAACCTGGGCACGATTGTGCGCCGTAGCCTTGGCCCACGATGCCGCCTTTCGCGCCGCCTCGACCGCATTGCGAACATCCTTGCGATTGCCCAGCGGAGCTTCGCCCAACAGCCGTCCGTCGGCCGCGCGCACTTCCATGCTGTAGCCGGAGTCAGGACGCGCCTGCTTGCCGCCGATGTAGAGCTTGACGGTGCGGTCGATTGCGGGAGTGTTAAGGTCAGAGGCGGTGGAGTCTTCATCCAATTGCGCCTCAGGCGGTGCGACCGTCTTCTCTGCCGGAAGCATCGGGGCGCTCTTGAACCATGCCGGTTCCAAGTATTCCAGCAGACCTTCGCGTCCGCCCTCTCGTCCGTAACCGCTTTCGCGGTATCCGCCAAAGCCGCAGGAGGCGTCGAACAGGTTAGTGCAGTTCACCCAGACCACTCCCGCTTTAAGCTGCGCGGCCACCTGTAACGCAACATTGACGCTCTCGCTCCAGACACAGGCGGCCAGACCATAAACCGTGTTGTTCGCCAACTCCACCGCTTCCGCGGGCGTGCGGAAAGTCATCGCCGCCAGCACCGGCCCAAAGATTTCCTGCTGCGCGACAATCGAGGTCGGATGCACATTGCTCAGCAGCGTCGGCGGATAGAAGAAGCCGCGAGCAGGCAACGCGACCTGCGGCTGCCAGCAAGTCGCGCCGTCGGCTACGCCCTGATCCACTAGCCTTCGGATGCGATCAAGCTGCACCTTGGCGACGATCGCGCCTATATCAATCGCTTTGTCGAGCGGCGCGCCGATGCGCAGCGTGCTCATGCGATCCTGAACTTTGGCGATCAGAGCTTCAGCAATGCTCTCCTGCATCAACAGGCGCGAGCCTGCGCAACATACCTGTCCCTGATTGAACCAGATGCCATCGACCAGGCCTTCGACCGTGCTGTCGAGGTCAGCGTCTTCGAAGACGATGAACGGAGACTTGCCGCCGAGTTCCAGCGAAAGCCGTTTACGGCTGGTCGCCGTGGCGGCACGAATCGCGCGTCCGACCTCAGTTGATCCGGTGAACGCGATCTTGTCCACGTCCGGATGCTTGACCAGTGCCTCGCCGGTTGCGCCGTCGCCGGTAACGATATTGACCACACCGGCGGGCAGTCCAGCTTCCTGGCAGATTCCAGCGAAAGCCAGCGCGGTCAGTGGCGTGAATTCCGCAGGCTTCAACACAACGGTGTTTCCCGTTGCCAGTGCCGGAGCAATCTTCCACGCCAACATCAGCAGCGGAAAGTTCCAGGGGATGATCTGACCAACGACCCCGCAAGGAACGTACTCGGGGAATTCCTGCTCCAGAAGTTGCGCCCAACCGGCATGGTGATAGAAATGTCGGGCGACCAGCGGAATATCAATGTCGCGGCTCTCGCGGATAGGCTTGCCGTTGTCCATCGTCTCCAGAACCGATAACAACCGCGAATGCTTCTGCACCAGCCGCGCGATGGCATACAAGTATCGCCCTCGGGCATGAGGAGTGAGCGCCCGCCATCCAGAAGACGCCGCCCGTGCGGCCTTGACCGCCGCGTCAACGTCGGCCGCCGAGCCTTGCGCCACCGACGCGAGCCTTTCGCCGTTTGAAGGATCGACGGTATCGAAGTACTCTCCCGCCGCGGGCGCCTGCCAGCCGCCTCCAATGAAATGTTGAAGGCGGTGCCCGTGACGTCCCAGCCACGCTACCGCTTCTTTCGAATCTTCTGGAGCCGGGCCGTATTCCATGCTCACGAATTTTTCAGCAATACTCATTGGCGTTGCTCCAACCTCGCAACTGTAAATAGCCCCCTGTAGAGACGGGGCTTGCCCCGTCTCCTCGCCGCCGGAGACGCGGCAAGCCGCGTCTCTACCGAAATGCCAGACCTCATGCCAGCGGATGCCGATAGTCGGCGGAATAGCGTCCGGTCGCAAAATGCTCCAGTTGCCGCTCGATGTCGCCCAGCAAGCCGCTCGCTCCTAGGCGGAACATTTCCGCCCGCAGCCACGACGGCCCAAGCTCTTCTTTGATCATCGCCAGCCAATCGAGCGATTGCTTCGCCGTGCGAATACCACCCGCTGGTTTAAATCCGACCGCCATTCCCGTCTGCTGCGCGTATTCGCGGATGGCGCGAGTCATTACCAACCCCACCGGCAAGGTCGCGTTCGTCGGCTCTTTGCCGGTCGAAGTCTTGATGAAGTCAGCGCCCGCCATCATCGCCACCACGCTCGCACGCGCCACGTTGCGCAGCGTCAGCAGATCTCCGGTGCCGAGGATAACTTTCATGTGCCGGGAACCACAGGCTTGCTTGAAAGCGGCAATCTCGTCGTAAAGCGCTTGCCAGCGTCCGCCGAAAACATGCGCTCGGGTGATGACTACGTCGATCTCATGTGCGCCCGCCTCTACTGATCGGCGAATCTCGTTGACTCGTTCCGACAGCGGCGATAGGCCGGCAGGGAAGCCGGTGGAGACAGCCGCGACATGCACGCCACTGCCTTCGAGCGCGTGTAGCGCCGTCTCCACAAACGTGTGGTACACGCAGATGGCCGCGACCTTGATTTGCAACTCTTCAATCCCCAGCTTGTGTTCCAATTCTGATTGGATGGGGTGGCGACCCTTCGCGCACAAGCGGCGAACGCGCTCGTCGGTGTCATCGCCGGAAAGAGTCGTCAGGTCCATGCAGGTAATCGCCCGCAGAAGCCATGCTGCCTGCCATTCTTTTTTCACCGTCCGTCGCGCGACTTGGGATTGAGCGCGGCGCTCGACCGCGCTGGTGTTGACCCGCACTTCCCGCACCCAGTCCAGATTGAGAGGGATGCCGGTATTCCGGAGCAGAGGCCGCCCGGAGAGAACCGCAATTGCACCGTCGCGATGCAACTCGTGATGTGCGGCGCTCCGAAACTCGTTATGATCGACCGGCATCAATGCGCCCCGCAGGCCATCCTTTGCCGTTCGATTGTACGGCAGATAGGATGAAAGATGCATTCCTGGTATTGCCTTGACACCGGTGACTCCGCACCGCTACGCTCGGCGCGGTCCTTACATCCTGCAATTTGCAATCTGGAGGTTCAGTTCCAATGAGCCCGATTCATCCTTTTCGAGTACGCCAGCAGTTTTTCTTTGCCGCGATCCTCCTCGCATTCTTCGTAACGATGGTGTCCATCCCCGCGTCCAGTTCCACCAGAAAAATTATTCTCGATACCGATCCCGGCTCTGATGACGCTATGGCCCTGATGCTGGCGCTGAACTCGCCCGAACTGGACGTCCGAGCCGTCACCGTAGTGCCGGGCAATGTAACGGCGAAGCAAGGACTGGAAAACGCTCTGCGCATGATTTCGCTGGCCAATCGCTGCGATATTCCCGTCGCGGCTGGAGCCCAGCACCCGCTGTTCCAGAAACTGATCACCGCCGAGTTCTGGCACGGCGAGAATGGACTGGCCAACATCGAATTGCCGCCCAGCAAATGCAAGGTTGATCCTCGCTATGGGCCCGACCTGATCATCGGGCTGGTGCACGCCGCTCCGCACGAAATCACGCTGGTCCCGGTCGGCCCGCTCACCAACATCGCGCTTGCCGTGGAGAAGGACCCGTCTATCGTTCCGCTGGTTAAGGAAGTGATCATTATGGGCGGCTCGATCACCGGCGGAAATTCGACGGCCGCCGCCGAAGCGAATATCTACAACGATCCTGAAGCTGCGCAGATCGTTTTCCAGGCGGGCTGGCCGGTAACCATGGTGGGGCTCGATGTCGGCGATAAAACGTTGCTTTCACCTAAGTACCTCGAACAACTGGGGCAAACCCACGGACCCGTGAATGATTTCATTTACCAGGTGGCTCACTATCTGATCGATCTGTCGGCGCAATTCGGTATTAGCGGCACGCCGATGTATGATCCGCTTGCGGTGGGAGTGGCCATCGATGCAACCCTGGTCAAGGCGCCGCCGATGCACGTGGATGTCGAAACTCGAGGCGAGTTCACACGCGGCGAGACGGTTGCCAACCGCCACGGCGCGGTAGAACGCAACGTGCTGCACGGCGACCGTTACATCATTGAAGGTCTCGATAAAGTCGAGCCCAATGCCAAGGTTTGCGTCGACGTTGACGCCGACCGCTTCCTGCAACTGTTCGTTTCCAGAATTCGCGGCAAGTAGATTTCGTATCAAGGTGTCGTTTTAGCGATACCACAAGTTCAAAGATGGAACGCCCCTTTAGGGGCCACGCATTGCAAGGAGAACCGATGTTCACACCTCATAGTCTGGGTATTGCACTGTTCATGATGATCACGAGCGCCATCTGCTGGGGCTCCTGGGCCAACACTTACAAGGGCGTCAAGAAGTATCGCTTCGAGCTGTTTTACTGGGACTACGCTATCGGCATCTTCGCGATCTCGCTGATCCTCGCGTTGACTTTGGGCAGTTCCGGTCACGATGCCAACAGTTTCCTGAACAACGTGCACTCGGCGGATTGGTCCAACATCGGGTCCATTTTGGTCGGTGGGGCGATCTTCAACCTCGCCAACCTGCTTCTGGTCGCGGCGATCGACATGGCTGGTCTTGCCATCGCCTTTCCCGTTTCCATCGGCATCGCGCTCGTCGTCGGCACTGCATTGAGCTACATCTTGCAGCCCAAGGGAAACGCCGCACTGCTGGGCGCCGGTGTCGTTTGCGCCTTGATTGCAGTCATCCTGGATGGCTCAGCCTACGGTAGCCTGGCCAGCGCCGGGCGCACAGTGACGAAGAAAAGCATTATCGTGTGCGTCGTTTCCGGTGTACTGATGGGCCTGTGGGCTCCGTTTTCAACTCATGCCATGACGCACGGTCACGCGCTTGGGCCGTACAGCATTGCCGTGTTTCTCACCCTTGGAGCGCTGCTGTCTTGCTCCATCTGGAATGTCTACTTCATGAAGAAGCCGCTTGTGGGCGATCCCGTCAACTTCGGAGATTTCTTCCGCGGCCCCGCTTCCGGCCACGTGCTCGGGATTCTGGGCGGCTGCATCTGGGGCACCGGTACGGTCTTCAATCTGACCGCTGGCAGCTTAACGGGAGTCGCGATCTCCTATGCGATCGGACAATCCGCGCCGATGGTCGCCGCTCTCTGGGGCGTTCTTGCCTGGAAAGAATTTGCCGGCGCACCCGGCAAAGCCAAGATGTACCTGGTGCTAATGTTCGTCTTCTACGGTCTGGGGATCTTGCTGGTGGCAAGGGCAAATGGCTGAAGTCTGGTGGAGCGCCGGGCGTCCCCGCCCGGCCACCCAGTCGCCCATGGTTGTAAGATTCTCCCTGGACACGGACTCATGAATTGCAGACTCGTCGCGGTAGTGGCCGCAGTGTGGGTACTCACAATTTCACTCGCGGCCGCGCAACAGCGATCCGCGCCCGCTCCGCCTCCGCCCACTCCGCCAAGAGTTAACTTCGTCGACATCGCGGAACACGCCGGTCTGACCGCTATAACTGAAAGTGGAGGCGACAAGACCAAGCGTTACGTTCTCGAAACCACCGGCAGCGGCGCCGCCTTTTTTGACTTCGACAACGACGGCTGGCCTGATATTTTCCTGGTCAACGGCAGCCGCCTCGAAAGTTTTCCCAAGGGTCAAGAGCCCACCAGCCACCTTTACCGCAACAACCGCGATGGCACTTTCGCCGACGTCACCCAAAAGGCTGGTGTCGGCCTGGTCGGCTGGGGCCAGGGAGTCTGCGCGGGCGACTACGACAACGACGGGTTCGTGGACCTGTTCGTCACCTTCTGGGGCCACGACGTTCTCCTGCACAACAACGGCGACGGCACCTTTACCGACGTCACCCGCAAGGCTGGCCTGTGGCACGACGACGTCCGCTGGTCCACCGGTTGCTCCTTTCTGGATTACGACCGCGACGGTAAGCTCGACCTCTTCATTTCCCACTACGTTGATTTTGATCCTCAGCACACGCCCGAGCCCGGCAGCAGCGCCGCTTGCCTGTGGAAAGGGATGCCGGTATTGTGCGGTCCGCGCGGTCTGAAAGGCACCCACAGCGAGCTCTACCACAACAACGGCAACGGCACTTTCACCGATGTCAGCGAAGCCTCCGGGGTCGCGAAGACCGACGCTTACTACTGCTTGACCGCTCTCACCGGCGACTTCGACAACGATGGCTGGCCCGACATCTATGTCGCCTGCGATTCCACTCCCAACCTACTCTTTCACAACAACCACGACGGCACCTTCACCGAAACGGCCGTTGAGGCCGGAGTCGCCTTCAACGATGGAGGCCGCGAGCAAGCCGGCATGGGAGCCGATGCCGTCGACTACGATGGCGAAGGCTGGCTCGACATCGTCAAAACCAGTTTCTCCGACGACACCGCCACGCTCTATCACAACAATCACGACGGAACGTTCACCGACGTCACCTCCGCCGCCGGGCTCGCCAGGAATTCACAATTCCTGGGATGGGGCACGCTCTTCGTCGACATCGACAACGACGGCTGGCCTGACCTGTTCATGGCCAACGGCCACATCTATCCCGAAGTCGACAGCAAAGGAGTCAACAACACGTTTCGCGAACGTAAGATTCTCTACTGGAACGAACACAACGGAAGATTTCGCGACATCTCGCTGGATTCCGGAGTGGGCATCACCACTCCGTTCAACAGCCACGGCGTAGCCGCCGCTGATTTCGACAACGACGGAATCGTCGGAATTCTTGTGAACAACAGTCATGATCGCCCCAGCCTGCTAAAGAATTTGGGGGAACATGGCAACTGGATTCTACTGAAATTGGAAGGCACGAAGTCCAACCGTGACGCGATCGGCGCCCGAGTCACCGTCCGCGTGGGCGATCACCAGCAGACGCAAGAGGTGCGCAGCGGCAGCGGATACATATCGCAAAGTGACTTCCGCCTGCATTTCGGGCTGGGCAAAGCCACAAAGGCTGACGCGGTGGAGATTCGCTGGCCGAGCGGTCTGGTGCAGCACCTGGAAAACGTCGGCGCTAATCAGATCGTGAATATCCGTGAAAGCATAGTTACGAAGAACGACGTTATGAAAAATTGAATTCCCAACCTTGTCGCTGACATTCGCGGCGCGCACAAAAACTCTTGACTTTGCAAATCTAATCTATTTAGATGACCAGTCATTAAGAAAGGGCGTTCCACGTCTCGATCGCGAGCAAGCGCCACTGCCTTAGCTCGCGAAGAGAAAGTGGCCGCCAGGGGGAGACCGATGCTGCAAAGAAAAGCGCTGGTGGTAGCAGTTCTGGGTTCCGTGTTTTTCCTCTGTCCACTTCTATACGGCCAGGCGAGCGGCAGTCTTTCCGGAACGGTTGCCGATAAAACCGGCTCGGTCATCGCTGGAGCGACGGTGAAAATCACCGCGCAGGAGACAGGCGCCACGCGCGAAACGAAGACCGACGGGACCGGGCACTACCTCGCGCCGTTACTGCCGGTAGCGCACTACACCATCCGGGTGGAGTCTCAGGGCTTCCAGACCACCGAGCAGAAAGATATTCGTCTGCAGGTCGACGAACAGCGCGAGATCGATTTCTCGCTCAACCCCGCATCGGTAACCTCGACCGTTGAAGTCAGCGCCACCGAAGTGGCCGTGGAGACCACGAATCCAACTCTCGGCCAGGTAATCACTGCCGAGCAAGTGGCGGACCTCCCTTTGAACGGGCGCAACTTCGTGCAATTAGCCACGCTCACTCCGGGCACGACCCAGCAAACCAACCCGAACAGCTTTTTCAGTCAGGGAGCCAGCAGTGAAGTCGCGGCACGCGGTACCTTCTCGCTTTCCGTCGGCGGTTCGCGCGAGCAGAGCACGGATTGGCTCCTCGATAACAACAACGACGACGAAACCACGTCAGGCGGCATCGGAGTTCTGCCCACCATGGACTCCATCCAGGAATTCAAGGTTCTGACCTATAACTATTCCGCGGAATATGGCACGCGCGCAGGTCCGACGGTGCTGGTGACGACGAAATCGGGTACCAACAAGTTGCATGGGGCCCTCTACGAATACCTCCGCAACACCGAGTTCGACGCCAAGAGCTACTTCGCCGCCTTCAAGGAGCAGTTCAATCTCAATCAGTTTGGTGGATCGCTGGGCGGACCGATCCAGAAAGATAAGACCTTCTTCTTCGTGAATTACGAAGCCAAGCGTCAGCGCCACGGCATACCTTTTGTCGGGTTGGTCCCGACGCCGGCAATGATGGGGATTAACGCTACGTGTGGGACTCCTGCTGTTCCGTGCGCGGATTACACACTTGATCCATTAGGCGGCACGCGCGGTGTGACGCTATACAACAATAATCTTGTGTTCCCAAATCTCGTCAATCCTTATAACTTCCAGCCGTTCCAGTGCGATGCGACAGGAGCCCCTACCGCCGTGAACGCCGACGGGAGCCAAGCGCCAGGCGTTAATCCAACGGTTGGATGCAATAAGATTCCGATCACGGGCGGTCCGACCGGCTCCGGTCTAGCCGACCCCATCGGTTTGCAGATGATTGCGCTCTACCCACAGAGTGGGACACCGAATCTTTCCTCGCTGACCAATTACGCCAACGTTCCAGTCCGCCGGCTCAACGAGGGGAACGGCACCATTCGGATGGATCACAGCTTCTCGAGCAAGGACTCCGCCTTCGCGCGCTTTAGCTACGACCAGGCGAACTCCTTCGTGCCTGGCGGTTCACCGACCTGGGCGGAGGCGAGTGCCTTTGGCAGTAATCAGCTCATCAGCAACCACGCGCGCAATGCGGTCATCTCCGAAACGCACATTTTCAACTCGAAAAATATCAATCAGGCGTACGTGGGCTACAACCGGATCTTCAACCACATCACGTCGTTTGGAGAATTTGGCGCACCCATCTGCGAAGCGGCAAATATCGGTATTTTGGGCGCAAACCTCAACAGCAAGTGTCCGAATGCACCGCCAGGATTGACCCAGACCACCAAAGACTGTCTGAGCTGCGGAATGGTCAGCCTGGCGTCCTCCCAGTACTGGTCACTAGGCGACCGAGGTTTTGCACCCTTCCAGGGCGGCACCAACGTGTTTTCGTACTCTGACACCTTCGATATGATTCGCGGCCGCCACGATCTCCGTGTGGGCATTGGCATCCGTTTCAACCAGATGAACGTCATGACCAATGGCTTCCAGGACGGTGTCTATTTCCAGGGCGGCGGCACGGGCCAGCCAGACCAGCCTTTCCTGTCCTCGTTTACCGGGGATAATATGGCCGACATTCTTCTTGGGCAGGTAGAATCCTCCATCCACGATCAGACTTTCTATGGAGCCACCACCGGCCGGCGCTGGAAGATGTTTCGACCGTTTGTACAAGACGATTGGCGGGTTACCTCCAACCTTACCTTGAACCTGGGTCTGGCGTGGGCTCTTGTGACTCCCATTACCGAGGCACAGGGCCGCCAAGCCAATTTCGACTTCGCTACAGGCCAGTACCTTATCGCCGGTCGCGTTCCCTTCACGGGCTGCACGAATTGTGTTCGTACAGACGGCCGTGTCGGCATCACCTTTGACAAGACTGCTTTCGAGCCGCGCATTGGACTCGCCTGGAAACCGTTTGGGAGTCAGAATACGGCCGTTCGAGCCGGGTACGCCATCTACCACGATTCCGGCTGGAGCCAGGGGGCACAGGGGCTGTACCAGAACCCACCGTACTACGCCGAAGCCGACAACTTTAATTATGGCGTTGGTTTCCCCTGCCCATTCGGCAATGGAGCTCTGGCTACGACCGATCCCAACGTTCAGGCCTGCGGACTCAGGGATTCGTTCCTTACGGGGTCATTCAACGCAGCTACGTTCTCAACTCCACCTCCTCTCGTACCGATCACTTCGCCTCCGAATCCGGATAACTTTACCGGAACGATTCTCTCCCAGAATTTCAATTTCAAGCAGGGCATGGTGCAGCAGTTCAATTTCAACATCGAACGGCAGCTTCCTGGGAATTTCGTTCTCACCGCCGGTTACGCTGGCACGCGGAGCACGCACATTCTGTTTTACGGGTTGAATATGAACGTTGGTTCCCCCGCGGCCTGCAACGGCGGAACGAACGGGTATTTCCTTGGCTGTGGTCCAGGCGGAGCATCTTTCGCTGCGCCGTATGGACCATTCACCTCCGTTTACAACATTACTGACGGAGCTCGGGCGCGTTACGATGGTCTTCTGATTAAGGCTGAAACGAAGAGCGCCCGGCATGGCCTGTACGCGCTTCTCAGCTACACCTGGTCGCGTACCTTTGACACAGGAATGGCCGATGGCGATGGCACAACTCCCGGCGCCACTTACTGGCCTTTGCCAGGGACGCGACGGGCGGACTGGGCCGTTTCGCAGCTCAATCTGAATAACCAGTTTTCGGCCAGCATTCTTTATGACCTGCCCTTCGGTAAAGGGAAGCGCTATGGCAGCGAGTGGGGCGCTGTTCCAAATGCGATTCTGGGAGGTTGGCACGCCAATGTAATCGAAAAAGCTACCTCCGGATTCCCCCTGTTTATCGTCGATAGCACGAACGGCTCTGGCGTGAACTTCTTCTGGAACGCAACTCCTCTGAACCGTCCGGATCAAGTCTGCAATCCCAAGCTCAGCCACCCGACTCCGCAAGAATGGTTTAATACGAGCTGTTTCGTACACGCCCAACCCGGGGAGCTTGGAGACGCGTCTCGCGCACCGGTCTATGGCCCGCGTTTCGTGAACACGGACTTTTCGTTGTTTAAGAATTTCGCTGTTCACGAGGGATACACTCTTGAGTTCCGCTCCGAGTTCTTCAATCTTTTCAATCACGCCCAGTTCTACCTGAACGGCAGCAGCGCGACCCTCATGCAGGATCTCAGCAGTTCAACCTTCGGCGTGGTCAACGGAACGGTCAACAACCCGCGCGTGGTGCAGTTTGCTCTAAGGCTCGATTTCTGAGGGCTCAGGGCACGCGCAGAACAACCAAAGAAATTCGGGACGAGCTTCGGCTCGTCCCATTTTCTTGAGGTGGCTGATTCGCCACTGCACCCCAATGGCATAGACATCTGCCTGGTGCTGGTTCTACTCTTGATTCGCATCATTGCAACAGACAATGTTTTTCGGAACTCATTTTATGAAACCTGGGAAACCCTTCTTTGCATTTTCCGCTCTAGGTCTGCTCTTACTGTCAAGCGCTCTGTCGTCAGGAGATGAATGGAAGGCGCAGCACGACCTCGTCTCGCACACCGGAGTCATGAATCTGACGGAGATTCCGCCGGCCAGTGAAGTCTTATTTTCCGGGCCCGCGAGTCCGTCCGATCAGCCCGCATGGCTCCAAGGACTGAAGGCCTGGCGCAACGATCGCCGGACTCTCCTGCGCTACAACCCGTCCCAATACGAACGCCCTGACCTGCAATGGACGCAGCACATCTTCTCCCAAGTCCAATTGCTCATCTGGGACCGGAGTCTCTACGACCCCGACAAGGGTGAGTACACCGTCGACCGGTTCCTTTCCGAAACCGAAAGCCGCATCGGTCCCATTGACGCCGTCCTTATCTGGCATGTGTATCCCAACCTGGGTATCGACGATCGAAACGCATCTGATATGCTGCGCGATCTTCCCGGCGGAATTCCTGGCGTGCGCCGCATGGTTGAACAATTTCACAGCCGCGGTGTGAAGGTATTTTTCCCGCTTCTTGCCTGGGACCAGGGAACGCGCGACGAAGGCGCGGCGCCAGCCACGGCCATGTCGCAGCTCCTCAAGGAAGTGGACGCCGATGGCATCAACTTCGATACGCTGGAAAGCGTCCCGCCCGGCTTTCGCGAGGCCTCAGACGCGATCGGCCATCCCCTCGCGCTGGAGCCGCAATTTCAACCGCGCGACGCTTCCATTGCCTGGACCAACCTCAGCTGGAACGACTGGGTGGCCTGGGAAGGGAAGCCGTATCCTTTTATTCCCATGGTCAGCAAGAACAAGTGGATGGAGCCGCGCCACACCGTGAATCTGACCGACCGTTTCACCCGCGACAAGACCGACAGCTTGCAGGCCGCCTTCTTTAATGGCCAAGGCTATGCCACCCTCGAAAACCTCTGGGGTTTCTGGTATGGAAATAACCCGCACGATGCCGAGGCCATCTTGCGCTTCACCCGCATCGAGCGCGCCATGGCCGATTACCTGCTCAGTCCGGACTGGGAACCGCATGCGCCGGTATCGCAGGCAGGCGTATTCGCCAGCCGGTTCCCCGCAGCGAAGGGGACGCTGTGGACGATCATCAACCGCAACGAATACGGCGTCGCTGGAACTCAACTCGAGGTGCCGGACCGGACCGGGATGCACTACTACGATTTATGGCACGGGGCGGAATTGACGCCTGCCATTGCGAACGGTAAAGCTACGCTAAGCTTCGATCTCGAAGGCCTCGGTTACGGCGCTGTTCTGGCTACGGCCGAGAAACCGGACGGAAATGTTCAGAGCCTCCTATCCTTTATGGCGGAGCGTTCTAAACGTCCTCTCGGGAGCTATTCGCGGGAGTGGAAAGCCGTGCCCCAGACGCTGGTTGAAGTACCAGCGACCGCCACGCCGCAGTCACCGCCGGAAGGGATGGTGCGCATTCCCGAGGCTGACTATGACTTTCAGGTGAGCGGCATTGAAATCGAGGGCGGCAATGATCCCGGAGCAGATGTGCAGTATCCGTGGGAAGATACGCCGCGCCGTTTCCATCGGCATCGAATGCATCTGCATGGTTTTTATATCGATCGGACACCGGTGACGAATGCTGAGTTCAAGAGATTCTTGAACGCGACGCACTACTCTCCAAAAGACGATCACAACTTCCTGCGCGCCTGGAAGAATGGCAGCTATCCCGAGGGCTGGGATAACAAGCCCGTCACCTGGGTTTCCATCGAGGATGCCCGTGCCTACGCCGCCTGGAGCCACAAACGCCTTCCCCACGAATGGGAGTGGCAATACGCAGCGCAATCTACCAGCGGCCGCTCGTATCCTTGGGGGAACGATTGGGACGCCCAGGCTCTTCCCCCAGTAGATTCTGGACCCGCTTTGCGTCCACCAACCGACGTGACGGCTTTCCCGAAGGGAGCGAGTCCATTTGGTGTTCTCGATCTGGTTGGCAACGTATCCCAGTGGACAGACGAATATCGCGATCCGCATACGCGCGCAGCGATCCTTCGCGGCGGCGCCTCTTATCAACCAAACGGTTCGATCTGGTACTTTCCGCAAACGTACCGCCTGGATGAACACGAGAAGTATCTCTTGATGTCTCCTGGGCACGACCGGTCGGGAACGGTTGGGTTTCGCTGTGTGGTGGATGCGCAGTGACGGAATAGAGCGCGACTCGCTGACCGGTTCAATTCTCCGGCTGCGATTCGGAATTCTTGTCCCGCAGCGCGATCACGAACTGCTGAATCTCGCGCCGCTTGCGTTCAGCATCCTCTTTTGTTTTCTTAGCTAATTGGCGATGAAGTTCAAGTTCTTCTTGAGCTTTCGTTTTGTCGCCGGTCCGCTGGTAAGCCTGTGCCAGCCGATAGTGTGCCTCTTCGAGCGTCTGATCGAGTTGCGGTCCAACTTCCTGTGGGCTGACTTCGATCGCCTTTCGATAGGCCGAGATGGCCCGCGAAAGATCCGCGCGCTGCGCATAGAGAATTCCCAATTGCAGATACGCGGCACCAAGCTTCGGATCAAGCTGGACCGACTTCTGCAGCAGCGCTTCCATTCGCACTGAGCGCTCCGTGTCACTATCATTGCCCGTCGAACCGGGAGATTGTTGTTTCCACAGACTGACCGCGTAGTAATAGTTGGCGAGCGCGTTGCCCGGTTGTAGTTGCGCGAATCGTCCCAACCTCTCCACCGATCCTGCTAGCGCGGTGGTTTCCACGGTTTGCATTTTCCCCAGAAACAAATACGGAGTCGGATTGTCGGGGTCGAGGTCGGACGCACGCACCAGATGTTCAGCAGCTCGATCGCCGGAACCGCGAGCGTACCAGGCAACGCCCAGTCCGATCAGCATCCGCACCGACTTTGGGAACCGGCGATTTCCCGTGGTGAAAACCTCAGTGGCCGGCTCCAGCGCGCGATGGGTAAGAAGTTCGGTTCCCCAGTCGAACAGATATAGCTCGCTGGGCTCAAGTTCAGCCGCGCGCTGGTACTCGCGTACCGCCTCCAGGGGATGGCCGAGCTCTTCCTCGACGTTGCCCAACCGATGATGAAGTACAGCATCTTTGGGATTGAGCGTCACAGCCTTTAACAGAGAATTCTCGGTTGTGGCCAGAGGCAACTTCGAGTCAGCAGCCGGTTCCTTGCTTAAGGAGACTGTGGCCTTGGCCAGCGCCTCGGTGGTTCGCAGCACGGTATCGGAACCGTGTCCACCTGCACTGGTGGCCTGGGTTACGCCTGCCACCGTGAATTGTGGTTCGTCGAAGAACTCGGGCACCAGTGTCGCCGCGCTAGAAACTTTCGGCGGCACGAGAATGAGATCGATCTTCTTCGTCTCTTTCGGAGCGAGGCTCACGGGGACGGCGATGGTCGGGTCATATCCACTCATTTCTGCGTGCAGAGTGTACAAACCCTCTCGAAGCGCCGCGAAGCGATAGGCTCCAGCCGAATCCGTGTGCGCGGTCTGGATCCGCGCTGAGGTAGTCTCGGCTCCAGTCGAGGGCTGTAGGGAGACGGTCGCGTTGGCCAGCGGCCGGCCACCAGAATCGCGCACATACCCCTGTACCGTCCCCAAGATGGCGTTAGCTGGACCTTGAGACTGTGCGAGGGACGCCGCCACCACCAGAATGCAGGCGGCAATATAAATACCAGTTTGTCGGAAGTGGCCGGAGGTCACGCGAATTCACTCCTGATGAATGGGGCCTTACAAATGGCACGCCTTCCATGCGATCCTACATCAATGGAAAGAGGTGCACGAATGAAACTGGGCCGACTACTGGGTTGCGTGGCAAGTGTAATTCTACTGACCTGTCTCGCTTCCCAATGTCAAGACAAGCGCAAGGTCATCATCGATCAGGACGCGGCCGGACCTGCGGGCACCGACCAGCAAGCGATCCTGCTGCTAATCCAGTCTCCACAAACGGAAGTCCTGGGCATCACCGTGGTGACGGGCGATGCGTGGCTTACAGAAGAAGTGGCGCACACTCTGCGCATGCTCGAACTCATCGGACGAACCGACATTCCCGTCGTGGCCGGAGCCGAGTATCCGTTGGTCAGAACCAAAGAAGAAACGGAGGAGTCGGAGCAGCGCTACGGCTTCGTGGCATGGCTGGGGGCATGGACCCCAAAGTATTATCACGCACCTCGCGAACTGGGAGAGATGCCGGAAGGTATGCCCACCACCAAGGCCGCCGACGAAGATGCTGCTCATTTTCTGATCCGCATGGTTCATAAGTATCCTCAAGAAGTCACCATCTATGAAGGTGGGCCCATGACCAACCTGGCGCTCGCCGTCTCCATCGACCCGGAATTTCCAAGGCTGGCCAAGGAGTTGGTGTTCATGGGAGCCAGCCTGAATCCCCAGACTGACGATCCCGAGTTCACCAATACGCCCGGCCGCGAATTCAACCTCTGGTTCGATCCGGAAGCGGCCCACATTGTGCTGCGTGCGCCTTGGAAGAGAATTGTCTGCACCACAGTGGATATTTCGGTGAAGACAAGAATGACCAATGAACTGATCGACAAGATCAAGACCGGCAACACGCCCTCCGCGCAATACATCGGCAAGTACGCGCGCCTGCACGGCTCCTACAACTATCTGTGGGACGAACTCGCGTCGGCGGCGTGGCTTGACCCAACCCTGATTACGAAGAAAGAAAACCGCTACCTGGACGTGAACCTGGATCGCGGCTACAGCTACGGAGACACCATCACCTGGTCAAATTGGAACAAGCCCAAGCGCGATGTCCAGTCTGTGGAAGTGCAGGTCGACTTGGACACCGAAAGATTCTACAAGCTGTTTGTGGACCTGCTGAAAGCACCGACGCCGCTGCCGGCCAAACCGTAGAAGCCCTGCGAAGTCCTATTGCGCCAACTGCGCCAGCATCTTCTGCGCCTGCGCATGCCCGGGATGCTGCTTGAGCAGGTCGAGCAGCACGGCTCGAGCTTTGTCGAGTGTTTCCTCGATGGCGTAGACGCGGGCCAGGTTCAGGTAAGACTGGTCGAAAGCAGGCGCTACACGGATGCATTCCTCAAAAGTTGCCACCGCCTCATCGCGCCTCTGAGTACGCAGATAGAGAATCCCCAGGTTGTTCAGTGCCTCGGGGTAAACCGGACGCAGTTGCAGCGCTCTCTGTAGAGAATCGTACGCCCGCGCCGTGTCGTCGCTTTGCGCAAACACCATCCCCAGACCGTAGTGGGCCTCAGCATCGTTGGGGTTGATTTGCAGCGCCCGATCATAGGTTTTGCGAGCCTCATCCCAGCTCTTTTGCTGGCGATAGGCGCTGCCCAGGTTATCGAGCGCAATCCTGTGATCCGGGCTCAGCTTGAGCGCTTCCTGAAAGTCGCGGATCGCTTCGTCCGTGCGCCCCTCGCGCCCCGCGAGCAAGCCAAGATTGTTCCAGGAATTTGCCAAAGTATCGGGGTAACCCGCCCGAAGTTTGAGTGCACGTCCAAAGCTCTCGCGGGCTTCCGTATTCTTCTGTTGGTCCAGATACACGCTGCCGATGCCATAGGCAGCTTCCGCGCTGGTAGGATCGTCGCGCAGAGCAATCCGAAAGCAAGCTGCTGCCTGCTCCAGATAACCCTGTTGAAAGAACACCGAGCCGGAGGAGAGATAGTTGCGTCCAAACTCGATCGCGTCGGTCATGCCGGGAAAGGGAAGTGCCCGGGCTAACCGCTCCGCGCTGGTCTGGGGGATGTGCCGGAAGTCCTGCTCAACATGCTCCGGGTCCACTGGCCCCTGGTAAACCTTGACGATCTCACCTTTAGCGCTGATCAGGAACGATGCCGGAAGTGCGAGATCGCGGTGCCGGTCAAACAGGTAACGAAAAGAAATGTTGTAGATGGCCGCCACGTCGTCGGAGCCGCGAAGAATCGGGAACGAGAGGTGACGCTCTCGTACCAGCGTTTGAACGCTTTCCGCATCGGCGGGGCTGTCCAGATTCACCGTGAGCAGTTGAAGACCCTGAGCCGCCCAAGCCGCGTGATGCTCATTGAAAGAGGTCCAGTCTTCCTTGCACCGCTCTGCACCGCTCGCCCAGAAGTTAAGCAGCACCGGCTTTCCGCGCAGTGCAGACAGAGTCTGTATCCGCCCGTCGAAATCGGGCAAAGAGAAATTGGGCGCCTCGACCGGAGCCAGTAACCAGGTCTCAGCCGTGGTGGGCAGGATTTCGACTTCCCGCGGCGTGGCGTCGTTTGGTTGAACCTCAGCGGACCGACCTCGCACCGCTGGCATTCTGAAGGCCTCGATTCGAGATGGCTCGGAGCCTTCTTCAATCCACACGCGATGATTGACCGGCAGCTCGCGGAGTTCCTGCACCAGTCCACTGGGCCAGCGAATCGACACACGCACCGGGCCTTGCGCGGCTCCCAGACCAAAAAAAACATCCTTGCTGTGCTGGGATAGAAACCCCGACCCAGCCTGCAACGAGCGAGTTTGGCGGGCCAGTTCCGTGTCCACGGTGACGACCGCGCCGATGGCGTCACGATTACTCTTCGTTCCGCGCAAGCGGAAGGCGATCGATGGAGGCAAATCCTCCATGACATTCTTCAAAAGCCGCAGCGTTGGACCGTTGCGGTTCTTCAAGAACAATTCCTGGCGGCCATCATGATCGAAATCGGCTAGGGCAAACGACCGGCCATCTTCCCAAAAGTCCAATCCGACCACGCCCGAAATATCGGAAAATGTTCCATCGCCATTATTCGCGTAGAAAATATTTCGTTCGTATCCGCTCCACGTGCCATCGGCACGGATCAGTTCGTTAATCGCGCTCCATCCCTGTTCGTAGTCGTGAGATGGCCGGGGCTTCTCGGGCGATAAGGCAACTACCTGCCGCCAGAAAAAACTATTCAGGTCGTCTTTGGGCGAAGGTCCGGTGACCATGCCGTTGGCGATGTAGAGATCGAGCAACCCGTCGTGATCGAAATCCCAGGCGTCGCTCGACCAAGCCCAGCGCCCGATCCCGACTCCGGCCGCAGTGGTGGTTTCCTCGAACGCACCACCATTTTTCGGCGAATTTCGAAACAGAGCATTGCCCATGGCATGCTGGTGATAGAGCGCACGCGTCTCCTCAGGCTCGTTTTTCTTGAAAACATCCTGCATGGTGATGCGTTCGCCCGCTGCTGTCCACATGTTTGCCACGTAGAGGTCTTCCGCGCCATCATTGTCGTAGTCAAGACAGCAGACGCTCATCCCCGCGCCGACATCTTCCACTCCCGCTTGCGCAGCCGTGTCAGTAAAAGTTCCATTGCCGTTGTTGCGGTAAAGATTCTTACGTCCGAAATCGTTGACCACGTAAAGGTCGGGCCAGCCGTCGCGGTTGAAGTCACTCCACCCGCAAGCAAAGCTGTAGCGCGTGTTGTTCTGGCTGAGGCCCGTCTCGGCAGTTACGTCGCGAAACGTGCCGTCGCGGTTATTGCGCATCATGAAATTTGGCGGCCCGTTGTTGGCGTCATAATAAGGAGACGGATACTTATACTGGTCGGTGCCCTGGTAATAGACGTACAGGCAGAAGTAGATATCCAGCCAGCCGTCGCGGTCATAATCGGCAACTGCCGCTCCGGTAAAGGTTCCTTGCGGCGGGTTAGCGAACTGAAACGCATTTGCCTTCTGGCGGAACTTGCCGCCACCTTGGTTCAGGAACAACATCGGTCCGTTTGCCCGGACCACGATTAAGTCCTGCCGCCCGTCATTATCGACATCGACCAGAAGCGCGCACGCGGTGTTGTCGAGCACGCCGACGCCCGCCGCTTCCGTGATGTCCTCAAACGTTCCATCGCCTCGATTTCGATAAAGGCGGTTCGGGAGGCCGCCCGGCTGGCACACATAGAAGTCGTCAAATCCGTCGCCGTCGATGTCGCCAATGGATACGCCGTTGTGCCCATAGACATCAATGCCGCAAGCGCCGTCGAGTACAGACCGCCAATAGTCCGTTCCGTGCACAAGCTGCGAAGCATAGGAGGCATTGCCGCCAAGCGCCGCTGAAGTGATCTCGACATAGCAGGGATGAGCAGATCGGCTCAGAGTTTCGTCCTCCGACTGCCAACTTCGTATTCGAAACTCATCCGATGCAGATTGTTCCCAGATGAGCTGCCAGTAGCCCACACGTTGTTCACGGTAGAACCCGTGGCCTGTCCCGACCAGTTCATAGCGGATGCGAGTCTGCAGTTGACCGGAAGCCAGCCCCGCGCCCGGCATGGAGCCAGTGTCAATACCGGTAACCTGAAATTCAGCCGTGAAAATTGTGGAAAAACCGCTTAACGTAGACCGCAGCTCCTGCAGAAATGCGTCCCGCCCCAGGGTAGTTTTCCTCTGGAATGAGTTGCGGCGGATTTCAATCGCCGGGCCCGGGCGGACAACGCGGGAGTCGGCAGGCTGTGGCGACGCTCCGGAAAAATTCGTCAGCAGAGCGTTCTCGACCGCGCTTACATTTTGCGGAGATTGCAGCAGACCGGAATTCCACTGCGCGAGGATGGCCGCGATCTGGTCAACATATTTTTCCGTGACAAAATCGTCAAGACCAGCTTGCGTCTTGAGCAGCAAGGCATCGAGGGGCCGGGGCATCCGATAATGAGGATGCAGGTGGAATTCATGGCTCGACAACTCTGCGGCGGCAAAGTCAAAGCCGTACAAAGGTAGGCGGGGCCAGCCGAGGCCGTACAGCCTGGCGGGAAGGAAGGCTGCCGACGCTCCCTGGCAGCACCGAATCAGAAAGTTGCGCCGGCGAAGGTCCATGGGGCCCGGGCCGGACAAACTCCGCATCTTCTCTGGCCGAGTCAGAACGATGTCTCCCGGGTACCCACGTGTCGCCTGAAATTAACACCCGCACCGGCGAGCGTCAAGAATGGACCGCAGGGACCATTCAACGCTCGCCGAAAATCTCTACTGTCAAGGCTGGTCAAGCGCTACAATTGCCACTCTTGTTCTTCAGCAAAATCGATTTGGATATGCAAAAGCCAAGTGTGCCAGCTGTTACGCGCGAACGCCTGCTCCGTGCAGCGCGCAAAGTAATGAAGAACGCCTACGCGCCCTTCTCCCATTTTAGAGTGGGCGCAGCCATCCTCACCTCGAAAGGCCAAGTCTTCGCGGGATGCAACGTCGAGAACTCTTCTTACGGAATGACCAACTGCGCCGAACGTACTGCGATCTTTTCCGCCGTTGCCAAGGAGGGTCCGGAACTCGAGATTCGCGCCGTTGCCGTGGTCAACGATCACGGAGTTCCATGCTCACCTTGCGGCGCCTGCCGCCAGGTCATCTATGAATTCGGGCCGCGCGCCATCCTCTTCTACCAGGGCGAAAGAGGCCCCAAGCAAAGTCTCATCACCGATCTTCTGCCGGAGGGTTTCCGCCTCAAGTGAGCCATCCGAACGATTCCGAATCTCCGTTCCGAGCGATCGACCTCATCCGCAAAAAGCGCGACGGCGGCGCACTATCCGCCGCTGAAATCGAATACCTCGTCACTGGCTGTACCGACGGCAGCATTCCCGACTATCAGATGGCGGCGTGGCTGATGGCGGTGGTGCTGCGCGGCATGACGCGCGAGGAGACCGCCGCCCTCACCAACGCCATGCTGCATTCCGGCGAAGTCCTCGATCTCGGTGTTCTTCCCGCAAGAAAAGTGGACAAGCACTCCACCGGCGGCGTCGGCGACAAGACCTCGCTGGTGCTGGCCCCGCTGGTCGCTGCCGGCGGCCTCTATGTCCCTATGATCAGCGGCCGCGGATTGGGCCACACCGGAGGCACGCTCGACAAACTCGAATCCATCCCCGGATTTCGCGTGGATCTCGCGGTCCCTGAGTTCCACCGTGTTCTTAAAGCTAGCGGGTGTTCCATGATTGGCCAGACCGAGAAGGTTGCTCCGGCGGACCGCAAGCTGTACGCGTTGCGCGACGTCACCGGCACGGTCGAAAGCCCTTATCTCATCTGCGCTTCGATCATGAGCAAGAAGCTGGCCGAAGGCACCGACGCGCTCGTGCTCGATGTAAAGACCGGCTCCGGGGCTTTTATGAAGAAGGAGGAAGACGCCGTTTTCCTCGCCGAACTCATGGTCGAAACTGGCGAGCGCATGGGCAAGCAGATGGCCGCGCTCATCACGGACATGAACCAACCCCTAGGACGCATGGTGGGCAACGCGCTCGAAGTGCAGGAGTGCATCGAAGTATTACACGGTGGCGGACCGCAGGATCTGCGTGATCTTTGCTTCGAGTTGGCGGCCTGGATGTTTTACCTTGGAGGCACGTCCAAGACGGTCGCGCAGGGCAGGCAACTCTCCGAGGAAATCATTGCCTCCGGCAAAGCCTTCGATCGATTTCGTCAAATGGTCGAGTTGCAAGGAGGCGACATCAGCACGATTGACGATCCCACGCGCCTACCGGCTGCCGATCACCGCGTCGAGGTGCCCAGTCGCCAAGCCGGATATGTGACTGCAATCGCATGTGAACAGGTCGGCACTGCCTGCGTCATTCTCGGTGGAGGGCGCGAACGCAAAGAAGATTCCGTCGATCCCGCCGTGGGCATCGCCGTTCATAAGAAGATTGGCGACAGAGTTTCCATCGGCGAATCGCTCTGCACCATTCACTGCCATACCGACGCTCAGGCCGTACGAGCCAGGCGGCTGCTGGAAGAGAGCTATCAGATTGCCTCCGCTCCACCCGTGCACAAAACATCTATGGTTCATCGCGTGATCTATAAAGGGGAACGCTAGAGTGTGTTCTATCAATGCCTCTCAGCTCGGGGAACTTGTCCCTCAGGGGCTAAAGCCCCCATTTTTCCAGGCCCTAAATGGCACGGCTAAAGCTGTGCTTTACCCAAAACCATTTCATGACACACGTTCTAAGCTGTAAAGGGGATAAAGATGGGACGCTTCACTGGCATTCTCGGATTGCTCACCATGTTGGGACTCGGCTACGTTTTCTCCACCAACCGCCGTGCTATTCGCCTGAAGACGGTGGCCTGGGGGCTTGGGCTACAGGTTGCCTTCGCCATTTTTGTTCTGAAGATTGACGTCGGCCGAACGCTCTTTCAAAAGGCGGGAGACGCGGTGAACCGGCTCCTCAGCTACGCTTTCGCCGGGTCGCAGTTTGTTTTTGGAGATCTCGGTAAACAGGGCTCGCACTTCGGTTTTTATTTTGCATTCCAGGTTTTGCCGACGGTGATCTTCATCTGCGCACTCTTCGCGGTCCTCTATTACCTCGGCGTCATGCAGCTGGTAATCAGGGCCGCTGCCTGGCTGATGATCCGGCTGATGGGGGTGAGCGGCGCGGAGTCATTGAATGTGGCCGCCAGCATTTTCATGGGGCAGACCGAGGCGCCGCAGACGATTCGGCCTTTCCTTCCCGACCTCACCTATTCGGAGTTAATGACGGTGATGACGAGCGGCATGGCGCACGTTTCCGGTAGCATCATGGCGGCTTACATCGCCTTCGGGATCGAACCCAAACACCTGTTAAGCGCGGTGATCATGACCGCTCCCGGCACGCTCGTGATGGCGAAGATGCTGGTGCCCGAGACCGAAGTGCCCAAAACCGCGGGCCGCGTCGTGATGAGTGAAGAGGAAGTAGAGCTGGAAAAGAACCAGAATCTGCTGGGCGCCATCGCGCGCGGAACCACCGATGGTTTGCATATGGCGCTGAACATCGCCGCCATGCTGATTTCGTTTTTGGCGTTGGTCGCTTTGTTCGATGGAATCATGGGCGGAATTCACACCCACATCGCGTGGTTTCCGTCGAGCCTCGAGGCCATACTGGGCGCGTTGTTTGCGCCCATCGCGTGGGTGATTGGCGTTCCCTGGCATGACTGCCGTCTGATTGGCAATCTTCTGGGCGTACGCATGGTGCTGAATGAACTGGTGGCATTCTCCATGCTTGGCCCACAAAAGGCCGTCCTTGATCCGCGCTCGTTCACCATCGCGACTTTCGCGCTGTGCGGCTTTGCCAACTTCAGCTCCATCGGAATTCAAATGGGCGGCATCGGCGCGCTCGCTCCTAATAAGCGTGGAGACCTGGCGAAGCTTGGCATTCGCGCTATGCTGGCCGGTACCATGGCCAATCTGATGTCGGCGTCAATCGCCGGCATGCTCTTGTAGAAGCCCGATCTAAAGGCCGGTCATTCCTAACGGAGTGAGAGATCTGCACTTGCTACTTCCGTGCCTTCGCCATTTGTGCGAGCACCTCGTCGGTTGTCACCACCCGTGCCCCGAGATTCCGAAACTCCGCCAGCGTCTTCTCTCCAACTTCCGGAGCCAGGGCTTCAATCGCGTCGCGGACTACCGCTACCCGCCGCTTGCGGCTGAGCAAACCCTTCACGGCAAGCCTTACGCAGTACTCGGTCGCGACTCCAAACACCACGAATTCCGCGGCGGTACCCAAACGTTCGACCAATTCGCGGGCGTGGCAGGTGTCAAAAATATCCAGCGTCTGTTTTTCGAGGATGATCTGCTGGTATTTCGATAAATCTTCCGGCAGCTTCGCCTTGACATCGTTTTCCACCCGTACAAAATTGTCCGTTAGCGCTTCCGGAACAAGCTCTGCCCCCGCCGTTCCCTTCAGGCAGTGCGGCGGGAACCGCTTGAACTCCGGATCGTTGGCGGGATGAAAATCTCCATGCGAAACCAGAAACACCTCGCCATCGCCGTGCCGCGTCCGTTAGCCTGCGGATGTTGGGCAGAAGCTTCTCAGCTCCGGGAACGTAGAGCTTGCCACCAGGGAGCATGAAATCAGCCTGCACATCCACTTCCCAAAAAACATAATCACGAGATGGCATTCCACTCTCCGTCCTGTCGGTGCTTGTAACATATTCCTTCCACCGCTGGCAAAACTCGGCCCACCGTCGCTCTTTCCAACATATTGGATGCCAGTTGCGCCTCAACCCGCTCTGTGTAATCCTGTCGGCGCGAGCAATCCAGAAAGACAGGGAGAGTCCTTATGCGAACGAACTTGGTTTTTGTCGCGATCGTTTGTTTCTCACTAACGCTGTTCGCGGCCGACAAGATCACGCCCCTCAACGTCAAGGAGGGTCTCTGGGAGATTACCGTAACTCATTCCATGAGCGGGATGCCCGCCATGCCATCCATCCCTCCCGACGCCCTCGCCAAGATGCCTCCGGAACAGCGTGCCCGCATCGAAGCCATGATGAAGGGCGGGGCAAGCACCGACGTCCACAAAGATTGCATCACCAAAGAGAAGCTCGAAAAGACAAACTGCTTTTAGTGACAACCGCAAGGAATGTACCCGCACCGTTGTGAATTCCACGGGCAGCAAGCTCGAAATGAAGATTCACTGCGAAAAAAGTGGGGAGCAGGGGGCGGCGGATGGAACTCTCCTGCTGGAGGCCCTCGGTTCCGACAACGTCAAGGGCTCGATGCATCTCGTTACCAACTCCAACGGTCACGCCATGAACATGGACTTCACCTTCAGCTCCAAATACCTCGGGCCGGCCTGCGGAGACGTCAAGTAAAGCCTCCGGCCGTTTCTCGGCCTTGTTTACGTTGAGACCGCACTCTGGTCCAGAACGAGCAGAGGACGCAGCGGGGCACTCAATCCGCGCATCACGCGCTCGAACTGTAGGAGGTCGAGCGACTGGGGCCCGTCGGAAAGTGCGCGCTCCGGACAGGGATGCACTTCGACGATAATGCCATCTGCTCCGACGGCGATGGCCGCGCGTGAAACTGCCCCGATCAGGCTTTGCTTGCCCGTGCCATGCGAGGGGTCGGCCACCACCGGCAGGTGCGAGAGTTCCTTGGCGAGGGCGACCGCCGCCAGGTCAAACGTGTTGCGCGTCCCAGTTTCGAAAGTCTTGATTCCGCGTTCGCAAAGCACGACCTGATCGTTTCCGCCGGAAAGCAGGTATTCGGCCGCCAGCAGCCATTCCTTCACCGTGGCGGAAGGACCACGCTTGAGCAGAATAGGCTTCTTGACTGTTGCCAGCCTGCGCAGCAGCGCAAAGTTCTGCATATTGCGCGCGCCGACCTGGAGCATATCGGCGTATTCGCAGATCAAGTCGACATCTTCGGTACTCATGACCTCGGTGACAACCGGAAGGCCAGTGAGTTCACGAGCTTCGCGCAGAATCTTCAGCGCCTCAATTCCCAGGCCCTGGAACTCATACGGGGAGGTGCGCGGTTTGTAGGCTCCTCCGCGCAGCATGGTGGCGCCGGCTCGCTTCACTCCTTGAGCCGTTTCAAGCAGTTGCTCGCGCGACTCGACCGAGCAGGGACCGGCAATCACCACCACTCCGGGTCCGCCGATCTTTACGCCGCCATTCTTTTCTCCGCCATTCTTTCCTCCGCCAACGCTGACCACCGAAGGCTGGGGCCGGGTCTGACGGCTGACGAGCTTAAACGGCTGGGCGATCGCGACTACATTGTCTACTCCGGGCGCGACCGAGAGAGCTTCGATTTCATGGCGGCGTCCACCACTGCCAACGGCGGCAACGATGGTACGCTCGGTGCCACGAGTGACGTGAGGCTGGAATCCGGCTTCGCGGATGCGTTGAATGATGTGGTCGATCTGCTCTTCGGTGGCGTTGTCAGACATGTTGACGATCATGGCGATTACCTTTCTGTTTTGCCGTCAAAAAACGAAAAGCCGCGATTTCTATCGCGGCTTTGGCGGAATCTTTGAGCTGTCTCTATTGCTCTGTGGACTGGCTCCGATTCTGCACCTCCGCCGCGGCTGGAAACCAGTAGCGGCTAAAAAGGCGGAAGTTGCTAAATCGTGTCATAGAGATTGCTAAAACTAGAATTCCCGAGGTCTTCTAGAACTTGTCGGACAGCGGCTACTGCAGAGAACTGGCCACGCTGGAGAATGCGTTATTGGCATTGCCCCCGATCAAACGCACCGTGCCGATCACCAATACCAGGATGACAGCGAGCATGACCGCATACTCAGCGATGTCCTGCCCCTGTTCGTCCCGGCAAACGTTGCGGAAAAACTCAACCATAGATCCTCCGGGCCTACTCGGGATAAATTTCCCGGCAAACTTGTGTAGCTAATAATGCCGACTCGGACCGCGATTGTCAATGAGGGCAGCAGCTGTTTTTTCTACTGCCGGCGTTGATCTGGCCAAGCCAAAACCCAAGCTACTAGCGAGGTTTAAACCCTGTCACCGGGCCTTATCACAGATTAACTGCTGTCCCGACTAGCTCCGCTGCATGCGCGATTTACTTTTCCACAGCGAGGGAACCGGACGAAGCCGCTGGCGCTGTGACGTGCACAAACTGACGGGCGGAACTGGCGGCGTAATCGAGCACGCGACCGGGCAGCACGCCCAGATAAAGCGTAGCCAGCACGCAAACTGTAATGGCAAGCGCTGCCGCAGCGGGCACTGGAGTAAAAGGAACCTCGCCCCGTGGCTCCCGCATGTACATCATCACAATAATTCGCAGGTAGTAATAGGCGCCTACCGCGCTATTCAGCACCAGAATAAGCGCGAGGCCGACCAAATTTGATTTCAGTACGGCGCTCAAAACATAGAACTTCGCAAAGAAACCACCCGTGATTGGAATTCCGATCAAAGACATCAGGAAGAATGTCAACGTCGCTGCCAGTACCGGGGACCTCCTGCCGAGGCCCGCGTAGTCTTCGAGCGCGACATACTTTTCACCAGCGTTAGCGAAATGGCTGACGACGGCAAACGCTCCCACGTTCATGGCAGCATAGGCGGCGGTGTAGAACATAGCCGCGGATGCGCCCAGGTCCGGTTGCGCTGCAAAGGCGGCGAGCAGATATCCGGCATGGGCGATCGAAGAATAGGCCAGCAGGCGCTTGACGTTGTTCTGAACCAGCGCTCCCAGATTCCCCAGCGTCATGGAAAGCGCCGCCGAAACCCAGATCAGCCAGAAGCGTCCGGGCGCGTTCGCTTCGAACATAACGCGCAGCAGAACCGCGAATGCCGCCGCCTTGGGACCGGTCGACATCAGTCCAACGATTGGGGCGGGAGCCCCTTCGTAAACGTCAGGAGTCCATACGTGGAAAGGCGCAGAGGCAACTTTGAAGCCCAAGCCCACGAACATGAGCGCCGTGGCAACATAGGCCAGAACCGGTACGTTGCCGGAGCGCAACACTTGGCTTATGGCGTCAATGTTGGTGGATCCGGTCGCGCCGAACATGAGGGCAACGCCATAGAGGAAAAACGCCGTGGCGAACGATCCCAGCAGAAAGTACTTTAGCGAGGATTCACTGCTCGCTGCGTCGTGCCGCCGGAACCCGGCGAGCACATAGGTCGAGATCGACGAGATTTCGAGAGCGATAAAAATAAGTACGAGTTCGATCGCCGACGACATCAAGCACATGCCCACGGTGCCGAACAGGATGAGCGCGTAGTACTCCCCGGCGCGAATGCGTTGCACCTTCAAGTACTCGAAAGAACTGAGAATGACGACCGCCGCAATCGCGATGACGAGGAAGTGAAAGAAGACGCTGAAGCCTTCCACTCGAACCATGTTCCAGAATGCGGTTCCTGGGATACTGCGCCATCCAGAATGTTGATGCCAGCGCCGCCAAAGTGCCGATCAACGCGATCGTGCCGAGCGACTGGTGGCTGTTCTTCTCGTCGAGCAGCGGATCAATGACCATGATCAGCATCCCGAAGAGGGAGAGCACCAACTCCGGCAGAATGCGCATGTAGTCGGCAGTCTGGGGCAGGGAAGTTTGCACCTGTGCCAGCAGGGCCGGCAACGAATGCAACATTGGCGTCATCACCATCATCATTGGCCCACCACCTTGCTGGCCAATTGTGTGAAGGGGGCAAGAGCCGCTTGCACCGCGGGATCAATCGCGTTGAGCCAGATCAGCGGAGCGACGCCCATCACCAGGGCGGCAACCGCAATCGGCCAAAGAGCTGTCTTCTCTCGCAGGTTGAGGTCGGGCAGCGTGTTATTGACCTCGTGCTTCACCTTGCCGAAAAACACCCGCTGGTACATCCACAGCAGGTAGCAGGCGCTCCAGATCACACCGGTCGCGGCGAGGATGCCATAGATCGGGCGCGCCTGGAATGCTCCACTGAGAACCAGAAATTCGCCGATGAACCCGTTCAGCAGCGGCAGTCCAACCGAGGCCAGCACGGTGACCAGAAATAAGGTGGCGTACTTGGGCATGGGTGTCGCCAATCCACCAAAGTCGGAGATTTCATAGGTGTGACGGCGTTCATGGAGAATGCCCGCCAGCATGAAGAGCCCGCCGGTGGCGACTCCGTGCGCCAGCATGACGAAGACGGCTCCATTCAAACCCGCCGCGGTGAAACTGAAAATGCCGAGGACGACGAATCCGAGGTGGCTGACCGAGGAGTAGGCGATCAGCTTCTTCATGTTCGGCTGCACCAGAGAAACCAGCGCACCGTAAATGATGCCGATCAGCGCCAGTACCATGATCCAGGGCGCGTTGCGCCGGGCCTGGTCGGGAAACAGGCCAACATCGAAGCGCAGCAGGCCGTAAGTGCCCATCTTCAGCAGCACGCCGGCCAGCAGCACCGATCCAGCGGTTGGCGCCTCCACGTGGGCGTCCGGCAGCCAGGTGTGAAGAGGGAAGAGAGGAACCTTTACCGCAAAAGCTATGAAGAAACCGAGGAAGAGCCACAGCGAGGCGTTTTCAAATCCCGGCACGCCGTTGTTGTGAATCGCTTTCTGAATGATGACAAAATCGAAGCTACCGGTCTTGGCATACAGCCACAGAATCGCGGCCAGCATGAACATCGAGCCGATGATGGTGAACAGGAAGTACTTCACCGCGGCGTAGACCCGGCGTCCGTGGCCAAAGATGCCGATCAGCAGCGCCATCGGGATCAGCGTCGCTTCCCAGAAGAAATAGAACAGGAACAGGTCAAGCGAGGTGAAAACCCCGATCAGTGCTGTCTCCAGGAGCAGGAGCAGGATGAAGAATTCCTTGACCCGCTCGTGAACCGAAGTCCATGAAATGAGCACGCACAAGGGCGTGAGGAACGTAGTCAGCACCACCAGCCAGACGGAAATTCCGTCAATGCCCATGTGGTAGTGAATATTCGGGGTGGTGATCCAGACTTTGTCGATCTCGAACTTGAAGGCGCCGATTTCACGGTGCAAATGAACCGGCAAATGCAACGAAGCCACAAACGCCAGCACGGAGATGACCAGGGCAAACAGCTTGATGTCGCGATCGCGGCGCGGGATCAGCAGAATCAGCAGCCCGCCCGCGGCCGGGATGAAGGTCACCAGCGACAGAATGATGGGACTGAGGCTCTCCATATTCATCGGACCCATATTCATCGCACTCCCATCCAGACCATGTAAGCGATCACCACCGCCGCTCCAGCCGCCACCCAGCCGGCATAGGAGCGCAGATTGCCCGATTGCATGTGGCGCACGTTGTCAGACACGTGTCGTGCAGCATCGGCCGAGTCGTTCACCGTGGCATCGATTACTCCCTGGTCTACGCCATGCCAGAGAATCGTCGTCGAGCCGTCGACCAGAGGTTTGACAAAAAGTACGGCGTAAAGCTCGTCGATGTAGTACTTGTTGACGACTGCCCGGTACAGCCCTCCCAGGCTGGCGGCAATGCGTGCTGGCAGTTGCGGGCGGCGACTGTAGAGCAGATGGGCCAGCCACCATCCTAGTAAAGCTACGCTTATGGAAACGCCCATGAGCAGATACTCAAGTTTGCTGTCTGCGCCTTCGGCAGAGGTGTCCCGCAGAACTTCCACAGCCGCTCCGTGAAAAGCCGGAGTCAGAAAATGTTCGAATCGGTTCTGGTACCCGCCTAGGAATCCCCCAACAACCGATAAGAAGGCGAGAACCACCAGCGGCCCCAGCATCACCCAAGGGCTTTCGTGCGGCTCGCCGTGCCCGTGGCCCTGTCCATGGCCATGAGCGCCATGACCGTGCTCGTCCGGCGCCGGTGCGCCCCGGTATTCGCCGCCGAATGTCATGTACATCAACCGGAACATGTAGAAGGACGTGATGAAAGCAGTAATCACTCCGAGCAGCCAATACACCCAGCTTCCGTTAGGGCTCGAAAATGCCTTCCAAAGAATTTCGTCTTTCGACCAGAACCCGGCGAACGGCGGAATGCCCGCGATAGCAAGGGTGGCAATGCCCATGGTCGCAAACGTCCAAGGCATGTACACCCGCAGGCCGCCCATCTTTCGCATGTCCTGCTCGCCGCCAATGCCGTGAATGACCGAGCCGGCCGCCAGGAACAACAGGCCCTTGAAGAAGGCGTGCGTCATGAGGTGGAAGATGCCGGCTGAGAACGCTCCCACGCCGCAGGCCATGAACATATAGCCGAGCTGCGAGACGGTGGAGTACGCCAGGACTTTCTTGATGTCGGTCTGGGCAATGCCGATGGTCGCCGCAAACAGAGCGGTGAGCGTTCCAATGATCGCGACCACCGTCATCGCCATCGGGGCGCGCTCGAAGATCGCGGACGACCGCGCCACCATGTAAACACCCGCCGTCACCATGGTCGCCGCGTGAATCAATGCAGAGACTGGAGTCGGGCCTTCCATGGCATCCGGCAGCCAGACATAAAGAGGGATCTGAGCCGACTTTCCGGCCGCTCCGACCATGAGCAAGAGTCCGATCGCCGTGAGCAACCCAGCGCCCGCGGTTTCTATTGGCCTCGAACTGACTTGCTCAAAGACCTTCGTGAAGTCCAGCGAATGGAAATTCTTGATGATCAGGAAAAGAGCGATCAGGAATCCGAAGTCGCCGATGCGGTTGACAATGAATGCCTTCTTGCCAGCGGCCGCCGCCGAGTCTTTGGTGAACCAGTAGCCGATGAGCAGGTAGGATGCCAGGCCCACGCCTTCCCAGCCGATGAACATGACCAGGTAGTTCTTGGCCAAAACCAGCGTCAGCATGAAGAACATGAACAGGTTCATGTACGACATGAAGCGGTAGTAGCCGTCGTCGTCCCACATGTAGCCGACCGAATAGATGTGGATCAAGAATCCAACGCCCGTGACTACCAGCAGCATGACCAGCGACAACTGATCGAGGTAGAAATCGAAATCAACGCTAAAGCTCCCCGCGCGGAGCCAGTGGGCAAGGCGGAAAGAATAAGGCGCGGATGCGGACGAGAAATTCGCCGCTATAACCACCGCCACAACGAACGCGGCGCCGCAAAACGCCAAAGCTACAGCGGAGATCGCGTTTTTCGACGATTTCCGTCCCAAAAAGCCGTTGATCGCCGCCCCGGCCAGCGGGAGAAGCGGAATCGTGCAGAGTAACGGACTGAGAGTCTGCGGCGTCATAGCTTGAGCAGGTTCACCTGGTCTACATTCAAAGTTTCACGCGTGCGATAGACGGCAATGATGATCGCGAGGCCGACTGCGGCCTCAGCGGCGGCCACCACCATTACGAAGAAGACGAAAACCTGCCCGCTGAGCGCGTGCCAGTGCGCCGCGAAGGCCACGAAGGAAAGGTTGACGCCGTTCAGCATCAGCTCAATCGACATGAAGATGGTAATGATGTTGCGCTTGATCAAAAACCCGAGCACACCACAGGTGAACAGGATTCCGCTCAGCACGAGATAGTAAGAAAGAGGGACCATTACCCGTCCTTTCTCGCGCCGTGGGCTGCGGCGTCGGGCCGGCTGGCAAGCACTACCGCGCCAAGGATAGCGATGAGGATCAGCACCGACGTGACTTCAAAGGGCAGCAGGAAATCGTGGAAAAGAAGACGTGCAATATCCTTGGGAGCGCCCCATAATGCCCCGATCGGCACCGAATGCGTTGTGGACGACCGTCCGACCAGCGTCCAGGCGACGAGCACCGCGCCGATCAACACTCCGGGAACGCCGAGTACGATTGCGACGCGACTGCCCTTGGTGCGCTCTTCCTTGCCGGCATTCAGCAGCATGATGGTAATCACAAACAGCACCATGATGGCACCGGCGTAGACGATCACCTGAACCGCAGCCACGAATTCCGCGCCCAGCAGAAGATATTCGGCAGCGAGCGAACCCATCACCACGATCAGCGACAGCGCGCTGTTGATGGGATGACTCTGCAGGAGCAGGTTAATGGCTCCTGCCACGCAGATGGTTCCGAAAAATAGAAATAAAATTAGATGAAGCATTTTTCGCTAGTTCTCAGTTCCCGGTTCTCAGTTCTCAGTAAACCCAGATCTGAACTGGGAACTGAGAACCGGGAACTGAGAACTGTTTTCAAGCTCTCCACGCCACAATCAGCGCTGTAACCACAATGTTCGCAACCGCCAGGGGCAGCAGCACCTTCCACCCGAACGCCATGAGTTGGTCATAACGAAAACGGGGCAAGGTCCAGCGCACCCAGACGTACAGAAACATGAAAAAGAAAACTTTCAGGCAAAACCAGAACACCGGCAAAATCATTTGCAGGATCGCCGGCCCGAACACCGGACCAAGCCATCCGCCGAAGAACAGCAGCGTCGCAAGGCAAGCTACCGTCACCATGTTCGCGTACTCGGCCATAAAGAACATGGCAAACTTCATGGCGCTGTATTCGGTGTGATATCCCGCCACCAGTTCCGACTCGGCTTCCGGCAAGTCAAAAGGCGTGCGGTTGGTCTCGGCGTAAGCGGAGATCAGGTAGATGAAGAACGCCACTGGTTGCAGAAAGATGTTCCAGTGCAAGTGGCGCTGCGCATCCACGATCTCGCGCAGGCTGAGGCTTCCAGCCACGATCAGCACTCCGACCAGCGACAGGCCCAACGAAACTTCGTAGCTGATCATCTGGGCGCTGGCGCGCAATCCGCCGAGCAGCGAGTACTTGCTGTTCGACGACCAACCAGCGAGCGCCACGCCGTACACGCCCATCGACGTAATGCCGAGGACCACCAGCAGTCCGATGTTCAGGTCGGTGATCTGCAGATAGGTGCCCCAGGGGCCGATGTTGACCCAGTTGCCGAACGGAATCACCGAAACGGAGGTAATGGCAAAGACGAGCGCGATCATTGGCGCCGCGATGTAGAGCGGCTTGTAAACATGCGGCTGAGTCAAATCTTCTTTGAAAATGAACTTGACGCCGTCGGCAAGCGGTTGCAGCAGGCCGAAAGGCCCAACCCGCGTGGGACCCCAGCGGTTCTGGATGCGAGCCGACACTTTGCGCTCCAGCCAGACACTGTAAGCCACCGCCGTCAGCAGAACACCGACGACAGCCAGCGATTTGATGATCGAAATGATAATGAACGTCGTTATGCTCAAAGTGTTCTCATGTGGCGCGAGCGCCCTCGCCCACGGCCTTTGACTTTGCTCTTGATCTTGGTTGCCGCGTACTTAGTCCGCCGCAACTTCCGCGTCCGCGGACTTGTTCTCGAAAACTGAATTCAAAGTCTTGGAATACCGTCCAAGCGTGCCCGAGCTGAACAAATCATCGTTGGCCGGGACGATGAGCTCTGGCGGTTGAATCGCGCTCGCGCCGCTTTCGGCAATCTCAAGATGCTGATCGTTTCCGGCCAGCAGATTGGCGCGCGACACATCGTAACCAGCAACTACGCGCTGCACCTCGTCGAGAATCGCCATCGGGTCGAACGGCGTCATTTTCGGTTCGAGGTTATGCGCCTCGAGCCACACCGCATGACGATCCGCCTCGCCCGATTGCGCGCCCCGGGTTTGGCCCATATCGGAGTGCGTCCCGCTGCCGAAGGGCACCAGGCCGCGCACGTCGAAGCCTATGGCATCCGCGATCCGAACGATCATCTCAAAGTCGGGCTTGGTGTCGGTGACTTCGCCCGCCTTCTTCACAAGTTGCAGATCGCCGCAGGTGTTCGTGTAAGTTCCCGTTTTCTCGTAGGTGTTTGCCGCGGGCAACACCACGTCGGCGATGTTCGCAGTTTCGGTCAGGAACATGTCCTGAACCACCACAAAGGCTTTCGAAAACACGAACGGGTCAATCGCCAGACGGCCGACAGGGTTGGATCCCACCACGTAAAGCGCTTTCAATTTCCCAGCCTTCGCCGCTTCCACCATCTCCGGAAGGCTCAGGCCTTTCTCAGTCGGCAGCTTGCCCCATTCTTCTTGGAACTTGTCTGCACTAGTGACGGGCTCGTATCCCGGCAGAAGATCGGGATAAAGGCCCATTTCGCTGGCTCCGCGAGAATTCGCGTAATCGCCGAGGCAGATCAGCCTGGCTCCGGGTAGCGCTGCGGCAAACTCCGCCAACCTCTCGATTTCATGGCCGCGCAGTTCCGAGCCGAAAGCAATGACCATGTTCTGTTCAGTGCGGATTTTCTCTCGTAACGCAATCCAGGCGTCGCGGTTCGTGCCGTCACTCACCAGTGAATCGAGCAGGGAATCGTCGCCGGCAAGAAACGCGACTGCTTTTGCCTCCGCGCCTGCCGGCAGCAAGCCGAATCCCGCTGCCTGCCGTCGCAATTTGATGGGCGCGGAGTTGATGACGTAAAGCTTCGCGCGCCGCAGCCGCACATTCGTCCGGATCTGCCATGCCAGAAGCGGATGCTGGTTCGTAGGATCATTACCGATCAGTAGAATCGCAGGCGCGTTCAACACCTCGCGCATGGCAGCAGTTCTTCCGGGCTTGCCATGCAGCGCCGCTGCGAGCGCAGGGTAGTCGGCCGTGCGGTGATGGTCGACATTATTGGTCTTGAGCACGACGCGGGCAAATTTTGAAAGAAGATAATTTTCTTCGTTGGTCGTGCGATTCGATCCGATGACGCCGATTGCGCTCCCGCTATCCTGATCGCGAACGTCTCGAAACTGTTTGCCGATCAGTTCAAAAGCTTCTTCCCAGGTTGCAGGCGTCAGCTTGCCATTCTTGCGAATGAGCGGCTGGGTGAGGCGGTCTTTGTGGTGCGCGAAGTCGAAGGCGTAGCGGCCCTTGACGCAGAGGAAATCGTTATTGATTCCGCTCTTGTCGCGGTTGTCCCCGCGGACGATCTCCATGCCGGTGTCGCAGCGACGCACGCCCAGCGTGGTCTTGCAGCCGTCGCCGCAATGAGTGCAGATCGTGCCCACATGGTTCATTTCCCACGGACGCGTCTTGTAGCGGTAGGCTCCCGAAGTAAGTGCGCCAACCGGGCAGATGTCGATACACATGCCGCACTCTTCGCAGTCGAGGTGGTCGTCCTGATTGGGCGCGATGATCGAACTGACGCCGCGGTTCTGCACGCCCAGCGCCCAAACGTCCATACCTTCGCCGCAGACGCGCACGCAGCGGTAGCACAGAATGCAGCGCGGGCGATCGAAATACACTACCGGAGACCACTGTTGTTCTTCGCGATGGTTCTTGGCCTCGGTGTACTTCGATTCGGCGGCGCCGTAGGAGAACGCCATATCCTGCAGTTCGCATTCGCCGCCGGCGTCGCACACCGGGCAATCCAGCGGATGATTCCCAAGCAGCAACTCGACCATCGCCTTGCGGGCCTGGCGCACCTCGTCGCTGTCCGTAGCAACGATCATGCCCTCGGTCACCGTCGTGGTGCAGGCGGTCTGAAGCTTGGGCATCTTTTCGACCTTCACCACACACATGCGGCAAGCGCCCTGCAACGAGAGCCCGGGATAGTAGCAAAAAGAGGGCACTTCAATGCCCGCGTTCTTGCAGGCCTCGATCAGCAGCGACCCCGCAGGGGCCGTGATCTTCTTGCCATCGACAGTGAGTGTTACGTCAGCCATGAATCCTTAATTACTTCCTGAGTGCGCTGCGATAGGCTGCACTCGCCTTGATCTCTTCGATTTGTTTCGCGTGACATTCCGCGTGTGCCGCCGCCAGCAGCAGAAATTGGTGAATGTCGAGCACTCCCAGCGCATGTTCCACCGAAAAGTCGCGGAAGTTTTCGTTCGTGTGCTCCGCGAAGGCAATGGTTCGCTCCCGGGCCGCGCGGAATTCCTGAGCCGCCTCTGTTAGCGTTGCGTATCTGCCTTTGGGCCATGCTCGCTCTGGCGCAGAGCGTTTCTCAGTTCTATCCGCAACTCGGTTAACGAACTCGTCTTTAGCTCGGTCAATCGGTTCGATCACGTGTTGTCGACCTTGGAGACGGACGTGCCAGGCGTTTTCCGCGATGACTATGTGTTCCACGCAATCGATCACAGACCAGCGATCATCGGACGGACGAACGCGACATAGTTCCTCGGCCACATCCGCGAAGGAGCTGACGAAGCAGTCGCGACTCTGCCGCAAACGGCGGATCAAAAGCTGCCGCTCGACTGCCTGGTCATTCGCGATTTGTAGAACTGCGTTCATACTCTCCGTACGATCTCCGTCAGACCAGCGCTGGCTCTGCCGCTCCCACCTTTTCGAACGGGCACGGCTTGCCGTCCAGGTGATCTTCAAATTCTTTTCTGAACTTCTTCACAAACGCCATCGTTGGCATTGCCGCTGCGTCTCCGAGCGGACAGAATGTCTTCCCCAGCATGTTTTCGGCGAGGTAATAAATATTGTCGATATCTTTTTTCAGCCCCGCGCCGGCATGAAAGCGCGTCAGCGTCTTCTTCAACCAGTCGGTGCCCTCGCGGCAGGGGATACACCAGCCGCAACTCTCATGCTGGTAGAACTTGATGGTGCGCAGGGCGAACTTCACAATGCAGGTGGTATCGTCGAGCACCACCACGCCGCCGGATCCGAGCATCGATCCAGCTTTCGCGACCGAGTCGAAATCCATGGCGATGTCGATTTCCTCAGGCAGCAACACCGGCGTTGAGGATCCGCCGGGAACCACTGCTTTCAACCCCCGCCCATGGGGGATTCCGCCGCCGACCTCATAGATCATCTTCTTGAGGTTGTAGCCCATGGGGAGTTCGTAGACGCCCGGCTTGTTGAGATGTCCCGCCAGGCAGAACATGCGCGTTCCGCCATTCTTCGGTGTTCCGAGCTTTGCGTACCAATCCGCGCCGCCCAAAATGATGTGGGGCACGGCGGCCAGAGTCTCCGCGTTATTAATGACCGTCGGACCGCCCCATAGTCCGACCACGGCGGGGAAGGGCGGACGGATGCGCGGAATGCCGCGCTTCCCTTCGAGCGACTCCATCAGCGCCGATTCTTCGCCCACTTCGTAAGCGCCAGCGCCACCATGCCAATAGATATCCAGATCGTATCCGCTGCCGAAGATGTTCTTGCCCAGGAAACCCTTCGCGTACGCGTCTTTGATCGCCTTCTGCATGATCACCGACAAATAGCGATATTCGCCGCGAATGTAGATGTACCCGGTATGCGAGCCGACCGCGAGCGCCGCGATCATGACGCCTTCAATCACCGAGTGCGGATCGTGTTCGAAGATCAGGCGGTCCTTGCAGGTGCCGGGCTCGCTCTCGTCTCCATTGCAGAGCACGTATTTCGGCTTGGCCGATTGCTTGGGGACAAACGACCATTTCATTCCGGTGCTGAATCCAGCTCCACCGCGTCCACGCAAGCCGGAATTCTTGACCTCATTGATGATGGCGTCCGGCTGCATGGCGAGCGCCTTCTGCACGGCCTTATAGCCATCCAGTTGGAGATAGCGATCAATATCCGTAGCGCCTTGGCCGAAGCGCTTCGAGATCACGCGTACCTCGTCGGGATGGGAAACGAGAGAAGCCATTTGTTCATTTAGTCATTGAGGTATTGAGTCATTTTCCAAATGATTCAATGACTCAATGAATCAATGATTCAATTTCCTTACTGCGTGCCCTTTTTCTTGTACTCGTCCAGAATCTGATCCATCTTCGCGTTGGTCAGGTTCTCATGAAAGTCGTAATTCACCTGTGCTGCCGGAGCCCAGCTGCACGCGCCGATACATTCCACCTCTTCCAGCGAGAACAAGCCGTCTTCGGTTGTGCCCTTGTGGCCGATGCCCAGCTTCTTCTTGCAGTGGTGGAGAAGCTCTTCGCCACCGCGGAGCATGCACGCGATATTGGTGCACACCTGCACGTTGTACTTTCCGCGTGGTTTCGTGGTCAGCATGGAGTAGTAACTGATCACGTTACGGACTTCCAGTTCGGTCAGGTCCAGTCGCTGCGCCAGTTCAGCGATCACCTCGTCAGTCAGCGAGCCTGCCTCATCCTGCGCATACAGCAGCGTAGGCACCAGCGCTGAGCGCTTGGTTGGATAGTGCGTCAGCATCTCTGCAAACCGCGTCTCGAATTCTTCGGAGAAACGCATCAGCGATCTATATCTCCCAGCACCACATCGATACTGCCGATGGCGGCGACCACGTCGGCAATCAACTGCCCCTCGCACATCTTGGCCAGCGTCTGCAAATTCGCGTAGGACGGGCCGCGCATGTGCACGCGATACGGCTTGGCCGTCCCGTCGCTGACGATGTAGTAGCCCATCTCGCCGCGCGGCGATTCTATCGCCTGGTAAACCTCGCCCGCCGGAACCGTGAAGCCCTCGGTGATGATCTTGAAGTGGTAGATGAGTGCTTCCATCTGGGTCTTCATCTTCTCGCGATCGGGCAGCACGATCTTGGGCGCGTCGGCTTTGATCGGCCCCTCCGGCATTCCTGCCAGCGCCTGCTGCACGATCCCGATCGATTCGCGCAACTCCTGCACGCGGCAAACGTATCGCGCGAACACGTCGCCTTCGGTGCGGACGGGCACGCTGAATTTGAAATTTTCGTAGCCGGTGTAAGGAGCATCGCGGCGGAGGTCAATATCAACGCCGCTGGCGCGCAAGGTTGGACCGCATGCGCCCAGAGCAATTGCGTCATCCGCGCTCAGGCGGGCGACACCCTTGGTCCGCATCATGAAAATCGGATTCCCGGTCAGTAGCCCTTCATATTCATCCACGTTGCCTAGAAAACGGTCGGCGAATTTCTTGACTTTCTCGAAGAATCCCAGCGGCGGTTCCAGCGCGAGCCCGCCAATGCGGAAATAAGACGTCATCATCCGCTGCCCGCTGACCATCTCGAAGAAGCGCAGAACGTCTTCGCGCTCGCGGAAGCAGTAGAGAAAGACGGTCATTGCGCCCAGGTCCATGGCATGGGTGCCCAGCCAGACCAGGTGCGAATTGATGCGGGTCAACTCATTCATCAAAACCCGCATCCACTGCGCTCTGGGAGGAATTTCCAGCCCCAACAGCTTCTCCACTGCCAGGCAGTAGGCGAGGTTGTTGGTCATGGGGCAGAGGTAGTCGATGCGGTCGGTCAGCGGCACGACTTGCTGGTAGAACTTGGCTTCGCAGGTTTTCTCGATGCCGGTGTGCAGGTATCCGACCTCCGGCCTGAGAGCAACGATGGTTTCCCCATCAATTTCCAGCACCAGGCGCAGCACCCCATGTGTTGACGGGTGTTGCGGCCCCATATTCAGGACTAGCGTACGATCCCCCGAGATAGTTTCCCGGCCGGACTCAGCGATAGCGGTGGGGAATTGCGTCATGGCCTACCGGTAACCCTCCACCGGGTAATCCTTCCGCAGAGGATGGCCTTCCCAGTCGTCAGGCATCATGATGCGCTTCAGGTTGGGATGTCCGGTGAAGCGCACGCCAAACAGGTCGAACACCTCGCGCTCATAAAAATTAGCCGACGGCCAGACTGACGTGACCGATTCGATGGCCGGACTCGATCCGTCCAGGCGGACCTTCAAACGGACGCGCTCCTTGGTCGGAATCGAAAGCAGATGGTAAACCACCTCGAACCGCGGCTCGGAGGGATACCAATCCAGGCAGGTAAGGTCGGCCAGATAGTTGAATGGGCAATCCGGAGAGTCGCGCAGAATGGCGCAGACGTCGCGGATCGATTCCTTCGCAATCCAGATCGTCAGTTCGTCGCGATCGAATTTCACGGCCTGCACCACGGAGGCGTTCCATCCCACCAGGCGAGCGAGCGCGGGATGCGATTTCAACTGCTCGACATCGGTGATGGGGGGAGCCAATGGCATCAGAAATCACTCCGCTTGGCGGCCGTCAGTCCCCAGTCGAGCACGCCTTTCTTCCATACATAGAAAAGGCCGACCAGCACGATCCCGATGTACACCATCATTTCCCAGAAACCGAACATCTTCAGTTCTCGCAGGATGACTGCCCAGGGGTAAAGGAAAACGGCTTCCACGTCGAACAAAATAAAAAGCATAGCCACCAGGTAGAACTTGACGGAGAATCGTCCCTGAGCATCGCCTGTGGGCTGAACTCCACACTCATAAGGCGAGACCTTGGCCCGATTGGGCTTGTGCTGGCCCACCAGCCATGAAAGGATCACAATCGCGCTGGCCAGAGCCGTGGCGATAGCGAAATGCATCAGAAGAGGCAGGTAGCGCGCGAAGTAATTGTCCGGCATAGGACGAGCTATATATAATCTGCGGCAAGCACAACAGTAAACGTTCTAGATTAGTTTTGGCTGGCGGAAGTGTCAAGCTAAGTGCACGATTTAACAGCAGTTTCATCCGGTGAAACGTCATGCCGGACTAGGGAGAGCCTGAACCGCATGATTTTTGGCTTTAATACGGATATTCGGCACGAAGATACCGTCTACCACGTGCAGAGCGAAGCGCGTGAAGGCGAGCAGTTGCTGCAGACGCAGGTCTTCGTGCGCGGTCGCTGCATCGGAAAGCGCGCCGTTCCCTATGGCGCGGGCGGGCCGGAAGGCAAAGCCGCCGCTCAGACCAGCGATCAGGATCGAGAGAAGATGCTGCGCGAGCTGCATCGCGAGGTGCTCGACGCCATCCGCGATGGCAAACTCGATTCCATATTGGACAAGCGGGAGGCACCCGAAGCGCTGGCCGCGGTGAAAGAGCTTGACCTGGAGTGGATCAATGCCAGCTCCGTCCATGCGAGCGGCGCATTGACCATGCAGATCCGGGTCACAGACGGAGGCGCCACGGTCGAGGGCGCCCGCCTCACGCTCCGCTTCACCAGGCCCGACGACGCCCCCTACTACGCGCAGGTTCTGACCGACGCCAAGGGCAACGCCGCAATGAGCATTCAAGTGGATGAAAAGTCGCTTGCCGATGCCTCCGTGACCGTGCAGGCAAGTTTTGACGGGCGAACCGCCACCCGCAAGTTCCAGCTGCGCGCCGCCGTGTAAACGGGTCGCCGGTAGAGACGAGGCTTGCCTCGTCTCCCGCGCGACAAAGTGAACCCATGAATCTGACCATCAATGGCGAAACGCAGGTCTACTCCGCCGAAACTCTGGGCGCGCTCGTCGAACAGCTCGGTATGAAGCCCGACCGTGTTGCGATCGAACTGAACCGCGAGATCGTGTCCCGCGAACAATGGCCGCAGACTCCATTGCACGAAGGCGATCGTCTGGAGATTGTGCATTTCGTTGGGGGCGGGAGATAGGGCGAAACTCCGGTTTGGCAACCCGTTTCGCAACCTGCTAACCTGATTTCGAGTGGCCCCGTCGTTCAACGGATAGGACTTCAGTTTCCTAAACTGAATATGCAGGTTCGATTCCTGCCGGGGCTACCAGCCTTTCCCCTTCGTTTCGACCTACGGCGCACCAAGATCCCGTGCGCTCCTTCGGGAAGAAGCGTTGCGCGGAACATTTTGCTTTCCGCCGGTCATCCTTGCACTGCGTGAATTTCCTCAGACCGCTTTAAGTGGATGGCATATCAGCAGCTTAGGGCTTACACCTTCAGTGGCAGCGGACTTGCATCTCCAACATCACCGCCACAAATTCCTCCCCCAAGGAGACTGCGATGCAGAAAACACAATTCGCAATGTCCATGATGTTGTTAGCGATGGCGCTAATGGTTGGGTTGAGTTTCGCAAGCCAACCGATCCTTGCACAGAATACTCACGGTGGCAGCACCGCCGCGCAACAACAGGCGATGCAACCCGATCAGAATACGGAAAACGCGGCCCCGGAGAAGGCGTTCAGCGGAAAGATCGTCAAATCCGGAAACAAGCTTGTTCTTATGGACGCCGACAACAAAACCACCTACCAGCTTGACGACCAGCAAAAGGCCCAGGATTTTCTGAACAAAACCGTAAAGGTAACTGGAGTTCTGGATACCGCCACTGGAACGATTCGCGTCAGCGCCATCGCCCCAGTCTGATCCCATAAGAAGACGGCGCCCTTGAGCCGGCGCCTGTTGGGGAAGTGAGCGGTCAGCCGCTCCCTTTTGCCCGCATTGTTGATTTTCCAAATCGACCGGCGACCCGTCTGAGCGGCATCGCTTCAAAATCCCCGGACAGGAGGACTATGCATGCGATTGTTGAGTGTTCGCCTCATCGTTTCTCTGATTCTCGGCATCACGCTGGTTTCTTTTGGTTTTTCCTACTACGAAGTGCTGGCTGAAAAACGCGCCCTGCGCAGCGACTTGGAGCGCCGCGCCGAAATGCTGGGTGAGAGTCTGGTCGGCAATGTCGAACGGTCGTGGAATACAGGTGCCGACATAGTCCCGAACATAGTCCCGAACAAGGTCCCGGACAACGAACTGCAACGGCTCGTGCAGCGCTTCGGAAACCGGGAGCACCTGATGGGTGTTGTCATCTATGACCAGCAAGGCGCACTCGTCGCCACCACCCCGGAACTCGCGAAGACCCTCACCGTGAATCCGCCGCTGGTGACGGAGGCCATCACACAAAACCGCGAAACAAGTGCGTTTCTCAGATTGGGGAGCGTGCCGGTCCACATTCTGGCGCTGCCGATTCGCCGTAAGGATGAAGTGTTGGGTGGCTTGGCCGTGGTGCACGATGTCAGCTACATCCGTGAGCAGAGCCTTCTCGTCTGGCGCCAATCATTCTTCAGGGTGCTGGCCCAGGTGTTTCTCATCGTTCTGACCACGTTGCTGATTGTCCGCTGGAGCATCGCCGGCCCGATTGCGCGGGCGGCGCTTTGGATGCGCGCACTCCGCACGGGAAGGATCTCTATCGGCCAGGAGGTGCCAGACCTCGATATGTTCCGGCCGCTGGCCCGCGAAGTGGCCACCATGGCCGCGAGTCTCAACCAGGCGCGCAATGTGGCTGAAAATGAGGCGCGTTTGCGGGATGCGGCCGAATCCTTGTGGACGGCGGATCGTCTCTCAGTCCAACTCCGCACTCGTCTGGAAGATGGCCACCTGTTTGTCGTCTCGAACCGCGAGCCCTACATGCACCGGCGAGATGGCAAGGCGCTCGACGTGGTAGTCCCGGCGAGCGGCTTGGTCACTGCGCTCGAACCGGTGCTCAACGCATGCGATGGCACCTGGATCGCCCACGGCAACGGCAATGCTGACACCGAAGTCGTGGACGCATATGACCGGCTGCGTGTTCCTCCTGAGGATCCCCGCTACACCTTGCGGCGCGTGTGGCTAACCAAGGCCGAAGAGGAAGGTTACTACTACGGTTTTGCCAACGAGGGGCTGTGGCCGCTTTGCCACATCGCGCACACCCGCCCGCTTTTTCGGGCTGCCGACTGGCAGTACTACCAGGACGTCAACCGCAAGTTCGCGTCCGCCGTGCTCGATGAGATCAAGAACGTCGTGAAGCCCGTAGTGCTCGTCCAGGACTATCACTTCGCTTTACTGCCGCGGCTGATCAAGGAACAGCGGCCGGATGCCCGCGTAGCTATCTTCTGGCATATCCCGTGGCCGAATCCAGAGGCCTTTGGCATTTGCCCCTGGCAGCGCCAGTTGGTGGATGGCTTGCTCGGCGCCGACCTGATCGGCTTTCACGTTCAGTCCCATTGCAACAACTTTCTGGAGACGGTCGATCGTGTCGTCGAGTCGCGCGTTGACTGGGAGCATTTTTCCGCGCTCCGCCAGGACCACCGCACCATGGTGCGGCCATTTCCCATTAGCGTAGCCTTCAACGATGACACCGGCGCCGAAGGCAACAATCACGGCTTCAACTACCTTAAACGCGCTGCTCTGTTGCGCAGCTTGGGCGTAGAGGCAACTCTCATGGGAATTGGCGTCGATCGCGTCGACTACACCAAGGGAATTCTGGAGCGCTTTCTGGCGATTGAGCGGTTCCTCGAGAAATATCCCAGCTATCAGGGAAAATTCACGTTTGTGCAGATCGGGGCCCCCAGCCGCACCCACATCAAGCGCTATCACGACTTGCTGGCCGAGGTGGAGGCTGAGACGGAACGGATTAATTGGCGTTTCCAGAGCGGCAAATGGAGGCCGATCGTGCTCCTTGTGCGCCAGCACAGCCATCAGGAGATCGAGCCCTATTACCGCGCCGCCGATCTCTGCCTGGTGACTTCGTTGCACGACGGCATGAATCTGGTAGCCAAGGAATTCCTCGCCGCGCGCCAGGATGAACGAGGCGTACTGATTCTGAGCCAGTTTACCGGAGCGGCCCGCGAACTGCGCGACGCCTTGCTGGTCAACCCTTACGACATCGACCAGACTGCGGAAGCCATCCGCGCCGCATTAGAGATGGAGCCGGAGGATAAGGAATTGCGCGTGCGCCGTATGCGCAAAGTTATCAAGGAGCACAACATCTACCGCTGGGCCGGGAACTTGATCACCGAACTTTGCGAGGTGCGTCTGGACGCACCGGAGGATGCGCAGGAAAAACTGCGTGCCAGCGTGTCCGTAGCGTGATTCCGCTGCGCACCCTCACAGATAGAAAGGAGCCTAGCCTTGAGGCCAGAAGTGGAGTCCGAGCTCAGTCCGTTTCTGCGAACTGTCGCCCAGGCAGCCCAGGCGGCGCTGCTGCTCGATTACGACGGGACGCTGGCGCCATTCCACGCCCAACGCGATCAGGCGTACCCGTATCCGGGAGTTGCGCTCGTCTTGCAGGAGATCGTGCGTAACGGCCGGACCCGGGTGGTCATCATCTCCGGACGAGATGCACCCGATGTTCTTCCCCTTCTTGACATTCGCCCGCATCCCGAAGTTTGGGGAGTCCATGGGCTGCAGCGCCTGAAGACAGACGGAAGTATGGAAATGCCGCACCTCGATGAGCAGACGCTCGATGGCTTGTCGGATGCCGAGCGCTGGCTCGGCTACCAGAAACTGCGACATATTGTGGAATTCAAGACTGGAAGCATCGCCGTTCATTGGCGTGGACTCAGGGAAAGCGACGCGGAGAGTGTGCGGGCGCGCGTTTTGCTGGGATGGCGCCCGATTGCGGACTACAGCGGGCTCGACCTGCTGGAATTCGATGGCGGAGTAGAGATCCGTGCCCGTGAGGCCGACAAGGGTGACGCGATTCGTGCTTTCCTAGGCGAAATCAGTCCCGTCACACCGGTAGCGTATCTGGGCGACGATAACACCGACGAATCGGCTTTTCAGGCGCTGCAGGGCCGCGGTATAAGCGTGCTGGTTCGTCCTCTTTGGCGGCGGACGGCAGCGCAATTCTGGCTGAAGCCGCCCGAAGAGCTCCTCGACTTTCTCGGGCTATGGCTGAAAGCCTGTGTCGAACACAGAGCTTCAAACGGCGGCGCGGCCGCGGCGGTAACCCGATGACCACCGCAGCTCAGATACCCCAGTTGCGGACACCGGTGAAGCCCTTCTACTTCAATACTTCGGCGCATCTCTTACGCATCACCACGCAGAAAGCAAATACTTTGGAGGAGCTTCTCGCTGCCTTGCGCGAATGTCCCGACGACTCCATCTTTCAACACACCTTCCGCACTCTGCAGGAACATCACTTTCTTCGTGAGGGATTTTCGAATGACTTCGCGCACTGGGCGCTGGCGGCCTGTAACGAACCCGGCCTGGCGGAACAACTGGCGAGCGTGGACGTGCGTGAGTTTACGTCCCTCAGCGAGTTACGCGAGCGCTTCGTCCAGATTCTGGAGAAACATCTCCAACTGAATCCCGGGGATGGTTCGCGACTGGCTGAAGAGACCTTTTACTTTTGCGCGTCTGACATTGTGGTTGTGCCCACCAGCTTTGTGGCCGAGACCATGCAGGATTTCGCCAAAGGCCTGCGAGAAGTGAGCGTGCATTCCATCCATCATCATTTCATTGAGGCCCGGCTGCGGCTCAAGCTCATGTCCAACGATTTTTCCCAATGGCTGCACGAGGATGTGGGTCTGACCGAAGTAGCCCGCGCCGTGAACCGGATCGACATTTATACGGCAACGCTCGAGGGCGTGCGCGGACAAATGGTTCGCATCGTGGAACGGGCTTTGATGTGACAACCATGGAACCGAAAATGAAACTCGTGAAGCCGCAGGCAGCTGCCGACGGCCAGTCGTCGCTCACGGCACAGCCGCAACCTTTGCTCCCCGAGCGCCGCAAGGCTCCGCGAACCTGGGAAACGCCTCCCGCCCCGGTTCCACCGCCGCACTTGGATGACTACCAAACCATCGTCGGAGCGGCCGAAATCGACGAACTGCGCTTTCTCGCCCGCGAACCCAAAGGCAAGACGGTGAAGATGGTCAACTCCACGGCCGTAGGTGGAGGAGTCGCCGAGATGCTGAATCGTCTCGTCCCTCTGCTGGGAGAATTGGAAGTTACCACGCACTGGGACGTCATCACCGGAGGCAACGATTTTTTCGAAATCACCAAAGCGTTCCACAATGCCTTGCACGGCAGCGCCTACGAACTGACGCGAGCGGCGCAGGAAATCTTCCTGGCCTACAACGAACAAAACCGGCAGCGCATGCAGTTCACCGAAGACATGGTAGTCATTCATGACCCGCAGCCAGCGGCACTGATCGGATCGAAAAAGGATTCGCCCGCCCGCTGGGTGTGGCGCTGCCACATCGATTTGTCGAATCCGAATCCGCAAGTCTGGGGATTTCTGCGCCCGTTCATCGAACAATACGATGCGGCAATTTTTTCTTCGCAGTCGTTTGCCCGGGAGTTGCCCATCCCGCAGTATCTGTTTTACCCGTGCATCGATCCGCTGTCGGAAAAGAACAAAGAACTCGACGAAAGCTTCGTACAGAAAGTATGCGACGAATTCGGCATTGATCGCTCCCGCCCCGTGGTCACCCAGGTGTCCCGGTTCGATCGATTGAAGGATCCGGTGGGCGTAGTGCAGGCTTTCAAACTGGCCAGAAAATATGTCGATTGCCAGCTGGTGCTGGCGGGCGGAGGAGCCAGCGACGATCCGGAAGGCGCGCTCGTGCTCAAGGAGGTCAAGGAAGCCGCCGGCGATGATCGCGACATTATCATTCTCGACCTGCCGCCCTGGTGCGCGCTGGAGATCAATGCGCTGCAGCGGGCGTCCACCATCGTGGTTCAGAAATCGATCAAGGAAGGTTTCGGGCTCACCGTCACCGAAGCGCTGTGGAAAGGGAAGCCCACCATAGCCGGAGCCGTCGGCGGCATCCCTAACCAGATCATCCACAAGCTGACCGGCATGCTGGTTCATTCCGTCGAAGGCTGTGCATATCAGATCCGCTATCTCCTCACTCATCCCGAGTTCGCCGCGCAACTGGGCCGGAACGGCCGTGAACACGTCAAGGAAAACTTCCTGATCACGACCAACGTCCGGCGCTGGCTGTTGCTGCGCAGGATTCTGCTGCAGGAACGGGCCGTTTGAACGCCCGGAAACCCTAGGACACGCTGTTAGGCGTCCGTTAGTCTTTTCACGAATTGACGAGCCTGCACGAGCGTACAATCCTCTGTTCTCGACTGTCGCAGAATTTCCTCTCCTAAAACCGGCAGTCGAGCCGGGCATTCTTCTCTACCCGTTCCTCAGATGCGCGACAGGAGGATCCTATGAAGCGCGCCTGCTTCGTTTCCTTGTTTCTTGGTTTGACCACGTCATTATTGTCTCAGTCCAATCCTGTTTCTCTAATCAGTCCGACCGCGAACGTTGTTTCTCCGATTAGTGCGTCCCAAGCCGACCCGAAAGCACAAGCCAGGATTCTCGATGGTTACGGCAAGTTGCCGCTGAGCTTCGAGGCTAATTACGGGCAGACCGATGCGCAGGTGAAGTTTCTGTCGCGCGCGGGCGGCTATTCGCTATTTCTTACCAGGGATGAGGCGGTGTTCGCGTGGAGCGGGAGGAACGCGAAGAAGAGCCCACCTCAGGGGTTAAAGCCCGCATCTTTGGCTGGCTCTAGTGGCACGGCTAAAGCCATGCCCTTCCCAAGAATCAGGCCTGCGGCCAAGAGCACGGCCGGTGGCGTGCTGCGCATGAAGCTTCGCAATGCCAACCCTACCGCCGAGGTGACTGGCGTGGAGGAACTGGCGGGGGCGGGCAACTGCTTCATCGGTAACGATCCTGCGAAATGGCGCACGAATGTCCCGACCTACACGAAGGTGAAGTACGAGGGAATCTATTCTGGCATCGATCTGGTTTACTACGGCAACCAGCGGCAACTGGAGTATGACTTCATCGTAGCTCCGGGGGCGGACCCGCGCCGCATCCAGTTCGACGTTCGCGGGGCCAAGCGAATTCGCCGGGATGAGCACGGAGACTTAGTCTTAAAGACGGGCGAAGGTGAGATTCGCTGGCACAAGCCGATCGTATATCAGGAGAAGAATGGAGCGCGGCACGAAATCGCGGCGCGTTATGCCATCACGGATACCAATCGCGTGGTTTTCGAAGTCGCGAAGTATGACGTAGGGCGGCCGCTGTACATCGATCCGCTGATTTACTCGACGTATCTGGGCGGCAGCGGTGATGACGAAGGCTATGGCATTGCCGTGGATAACGCCGGCAACGCGTATGTCACCGGCCAGACCGCATCAACCGACTTTCCGACGACGAATCCGTTGCAGCCGGGTTACGGCGGCAACGGCGATGCCTTCGTGACCAAGCTAAACGCAAATGGGTCGGCGTTGATGTACTCCACTTACATAGGTGGCAGCGGGGGAGACGTTGGCTTTGGCATCGCAGTGGACAGCGGGGACAATGCTTACGTCACCGGCTATACCGGATCGACCGACTTTCCGACGATGAATCCGTTGCAGCCGAGTTGCGGCGGCAACGGTGATGCCTTCGTAACCAAGATCAATTCCAATGAATCGGCTTTGGATTACTCCACCTATCTAGGTGGCACCGGGGCAGACATTGGCGCCGGCATCGCGGTGGACGGTGCCGGCAACGCCTATGTCACCGGTCAAACAAACTCGACCGACTTTCCAACTATAAATCCTTTGCAGCCAGCCAACGGCGGAGGCAACGACGCCTTCGTGTCCAAGATCAACGCCTCGGGGTCGGCTTTGGTTTACTCTACCTACCTCGGCGGCGGCAGCGATGAAGATGACCCGTTTGGCCAACCCCTAAGCGCTGGCATTGCTGTGGACAGCGCCGGCAACGCTTACGTTACCGGTCAGACCTATTCCACCAATTTTCCAATTACGCCCGGTGCATTCCAGACCTTCTGTGCCGGGGGCCAAGGCCCCTGCGCTTGGTATGGTGATGCCTTCGTGTCGAAGCTCAACCCCACGGGATCGGCGCTGGTTTACTCCACCTATCTCGGTGGGGTTGGACGGGACTCCGGTTATGGCATTGCTGTGGACAGCGCGGGCGACGCTTACGTCACCGGCCAAGCCCTCGCAATGGGATTTCCTAGCAGCTTTCCGGTGACGCCCGGTGCCTTCCAAACGACCTGCAACAACAACTGTGTCGACAGTTTCGTGACCAGGATCGATCACTCGGGATCGGTATTGGTTTACTCCACCTTTCTGGGCGGCTGGGGCGGGGACCGGCTAGAAAACTGGGCTCATGGCATTGCTGCGGACGGTTCGGGCAATGCTTACGTCATTGGGAAAACGCAGTCTATCCACTTTCCCACTAAGAATCCGTTGCAGGCTGCCAACGCAGGCGGCTACGACGCCTTCGTGGCCAAAATTGATGTCAGGGCAGTGACTACGACTACGCTTTCGTCTTCACCGAATCCGTCCACCTACGGCCAGGCGGTGACCTTCACTGCAGCGGTCGTTTCCTACTTTGGTACACCACCGGATGGAGAAACCGTCACGTTTATGAAAGGCGCAAAGGTACTGGGAACCGGGGCGTTGAGTGGCGGCTCGGCTAGCTTTACGACTTCGGCGTTGCCGGAAGGCGCCGCCTATTTCACGGTGGTGTACGGCGGGAACGCGGTCTTCGCCGGAAGCAAGTCGAAGGCAGTGAAGCAGGTGGTCAGCAAAGCCACCACCACAACCACTTTGGTTTCCTCGTTGAATCCGTCAGGCTCCGGGCAGACTGTGACTTTCACGGCAAGCGTGACGCCGCTGTTTAGCGGTACGGCCAATGGCACCGTGACCTTCTACGATGGCACGACGGCCCTAAAGACAGCGGGCATGAACAAAGGGGTGGCTAGGTTCACAATCAAGACGCTGGCCTTGGGTGCGCACAGCATCACGGCGACATACAACGGCAACCCCAGCTTTACCGGCAGTTCGGCTTCGCTGACGCAGACGGTGAATTAGGGACCGGGGGACGTGGAGGCCGCCGCAAAAAGCAGGTCCTTCGCTGCGCTCAGGATGACAATAGATAGATCGATCGATGCCGATCCGTGAAGGCTCGGCTTGTTCAACCTACGCCTCACCGAAGTCACTTCGAAAGCAACGCTCCGCTGCCGTATAATGAAAGCCACTAATGCTCAAGTATTCCATCGTGGTTCCTCTCCACAACGAGCAGGAGAACGTCACCGACCTGTACGCGCGTCTTAAGTCTGTGATGGAAGCGAGTGGCGAGACCTTTGAGATGGTGCTGGTCGATGACGGTTCGATCGACGGCACGTTCGCGTTGCTGCGTGAGATTGCCGCGGTTGACAGCCGCGTGACCGTGGTCAAGCTGCGCCGTAATTTTGGCCAGACTGCTGGCCTCGCTGCTGGATTTGACCATGCTCGCGGGGAGTACATCATCGCCATGGATGGCGACTTGCAACACGATCCCGCCGACATTCCTCTGTTCCTCGAAAAAATTGCCGAGGGCTACGACATCGTCAGCGGATGGCGCAAGAATCGCGTCGATAATTTCTGGCTGCGCCGCTTCCCGTCGCGCTGCGCCAACTGGCTGATGGCCAAGTTGAGCGGTGTTGACATCCACGACTTTGGCACTACGTTTAAAGCGTACCGGCGCGAAATCCTGGGACAGATTCCGCTCTACGGAGAGCTGCACCGCTTCATTCCGGCCCTGGCTTCATGGCACGGCGCGACCATCATCGAAGTACCTATCAAAAACATCAACCGGGAACGCGGAGTTTCACACTACGGCATCTCCCGCACCTTCCGCGTTTTCTTCGACCTCATCACCATCCGCTTCCTGCTCAAATATCTTTCCCGCCCCTTGCACTTTTTTGGCACAGTGGGGATGTTCAGCATTTTCGCGGGCAGCGCGGTTTCCTTCTGGCTGATCTGGGAGAAGGTACTGCACCACATCGACGTCATGTATCAACACGGCCCGCTGATGGTGTTCTCCATGGTCCTGTTGCTGGCGGGATTGAACATGCTCGCCGTCGGGTTGCTCGGAGAAATGCAGGTGCGCCATTACCACGAACCCACCCAGCGCGCCCCGTACTCGGTCGATCGCGTCCTGCGGGCGCCGAGCGAAGAAAGCACCATCTCAGAATAAGGTCAGAGGTCAGAGGTTAGATTGCAGAGGTTAAAATCTCCCGCTGACAGCTTCGGTTTTTACTTCTGCAATCTGACCTCTCACCTCTGACCTTGTTACCCCGTCACAAGTCGTTGTGACCTACGCAATTGACCCATCCTCGTCTCTCGCGTGACAATCAAATAAAGGCCAAGCCAGCCTCGAGGGTTATAATGCCAACCGCCGCTATGCCAACTACTCAGCTTGAATTGCGTCTTGCCAGCCGGATGTCGCGACTTGGCACCGAAACCGCCTTTGAAGTCCTGGTCCGCGCCCGCGCGCTGGAGAAACAGGGCAAGAGCATTATTCACCTTGAAATCGGAGAGCCCGACTTCGACACGCCGGCCAATGTCATCGAGGCCGCGGTCGACGCGCTCCACAAGGGATGGACCCACTACGGCCCCTCCGCCGGCCTGCCCGAGCTGCGCCAGACCATTGCCGACTACGTCAGCCGCACCCGCAAGGTGCCGGTTTCGATCGAGGAAGTTGTCGTTGTTCCCGGTGGCAAGCCCATCATTTTCCATACCATGCTGGCGTTGATTGAAAAGGGAGACGAAGTCATCTATCCCAATCCCGGCTTCCCTATCTACGAGTCCATGATCGAGTACGTCGGCGGGCGCGCGGTTCCCATTCCGCTGCGTGAGGAGCGAGATTTTGCCTTCGATGTCAAAGAATTCGCCTCGCTGATTACCGACCGAACCAAGCTGATCATCCTGAACTCACCGCAGAACCCGACCGGCGGCATCCTCACCAAGAAAGATATTCTGGTCATTGCCGATGCTATCGGCGACCGCAACATCCTGATTCTTTCGGACGAAATCTACAGCTGCCTCATCTACGACGGCCACGAACATTTCTCCATCATGAGTGTGCCCGGCTTCAAGGAGCGGACCATCCTGCTCGACGGCTTCTCCAAGACCTACGCCATGACCGGATGGCGCATGGGCTACGGCGTGATGCGTCCCGACCTGGCCGCGCAGATTTCGCGTCTTAACACGAACTCGATTTCCTGCACTGCCAGCTTCACGCAGATGGCCGGAATCGAAGCGCTGCGCGGCGACCAGTCGTCGGTCGACAAGATGAGCGCGGAGTTCAAACGCCGCCGCGATGCCTTCGTCGCCGGCCTGAATAAGATCAAAGGCTTCTCCTGCCGCACGCCCAAAGGCGCGTTCTACGTTTTCCCCAACATCACCAAGACGGGCTGGCCGTCCAAGAAGCTGGCCGACGCGCTGCTCGATGAAGCTGGCGTGGCCGCTCTCTCCGGCACCGCATTTGGCAGATACGGAGAAGGCTATCTCCGCTTCAGCGTGGCTAATTCGCTGGAGAATTTGAACAAGGCGCTGTCGAGGGTTGAGGAGTGGGTGGGGAAGAACCTGCGCTGATTCGGTTGTTGGTGTAATCGCGATTCTATTTGCGAGGACCTTCATGACGAGTCGGAGAATTCTCCTTTCATGTCTGCTGTCCCTGTTCCTTTGTCCCAATCTGTTCGCCCAGAGTCAACAAAAACGAGGACCGTCCACTCCTGAGGAGCGTGCGAAGGCCGTACAAATTGCTCGTGCCCTCGAAGGCGATCCATTGCAGCCCGGTAACAAGGACATGCGCACTTGGTTCACGCTCTGGCTGATCGAGGTACCAGATATCACCGTTCAGGTTTGTGGTGAGGAACTCGGACCCGTCTTCCACGAGCAGAACCGCGACAAGAATTTTGTGAGCGAGATTTTTGGCCAAAGCATGTTTTCCGCTGCAAGTTTCGTTATTGAGCATCCGGACGAAGCCAAGAATGCGATTGCCGTCTATACCGCTGGAGTCGAAGGGTCACTCAAGGCTTACCAATCAATACTCAAGACGCATCCCGAGGCAAAGTGGCCGTTCCTTGATGACTTGATTGTGGAGCAGCAGAAGGGCGAATTGGCGAAGTACGTTGAGAAGGCGACTGCCAAGTGCAGGAAGCACCGTTAGAAACTCAGGTTGCGGATAGGTTGATGTTTTTCTGGGAAACGCCAGCGGTTCGCGAGGAAAGAATTGCCTCCAAAACTCCGTGACCTCCGCGCTCTCCGCGGTGAAAGCTCCCCGTTTCACGTCCCGTTGACACTCAGCTGCCCAAATTTGGTGTAAACTTCTGCCGCTATGGCAAACATCGATCAGCATCCCTCCGGCTCCTTCTGCTGGATTGAACTCCACACTTCCGACCAGCCCGCCGCCAAGAAGTTTTACAACTCGCTCTTCGGCTGGGAGGCCCATGACAACCCGATGGGCGATGCCGGCGTTTACACCATGTTCAACCTCCAGGGCCGCCATGCCGCTGCCGGATGCACTCTGCGTCCCGAGGAGCGCTCGCACGGCGTTCCTCCGCACTGGATGATTTACATCCAAGTCGAGAATGCCGACGCAGCCGCCGCCAAGGCGAAGCAACTGGGCGGCAAAGTTCTTGCCCCGGCCTTCGACGTCATGGACGCCGGCCGCATGGCGGTCGTTCAGGACCCCACCGGCGCGAGTTTCTGCGTCTGGCAGGTAAAGAAGGATCCCGGAATCGAAATCGCCCACGTCCACGGCACGCTTTGCTGGGCCGATCTGAGCACGCCGGACGCAAAGCGCGCCGCTGCCTTTTACTCCGACCTCTTCGGATGGCAGTTGACCGCGGATCCCAAAGATCCTTCCGGCTACCTGCACATCAAGAACGGCGAGCATTTCATCGGAGGCGTTCCGCCCGCAGCCCACCGTCAGCCCGGAGTGCCTCCGCACTGGCTCGCCTACTTCCAGGTGGATGACGTGGACGCCTGCGCGAATAAAGCGAAAGGGATGGGTGCGAAGTTATACCTCCCGCCAATGAGCATGGAAGGAGTCGGTCGCATGTCAGTGATCGCCGACCCGCAAGGCGCGGTGTTCGCGATCTTCAAATCAGCGCGCTAAGTGCGACCCCTAAACCCAAATTGTCATCCTGAGCGAAGCGAAGGACCTGCTGCCTTGCACAGTGGAAAAAAGCAGGTCCTTCGCTTCGCTCAGGATGACAATTCATACTTGCAATTCATGAATTTTTTGGCGTTTCTCCGCCTCTCCGCGGTGAAGGACCGACCGCCCGGACGGGAAGGCTGTCATGCGTCACCCCTGCCTGTGACCGCGCTCACTGATGGTTGCAACTGCTGCGCTTACCCTCATCTTGCAAGCCTATGTGCCGTTTTCTGCCCTGCCCGGATTGTCGTCCAATGCGCGGCGTAAGCGAAGGAGCAACCCCATGTCTATTCAGAATTCAGCGACCGGCGAAGTTCTGCGTTCCTACAGCATTGACGAACTGAAACAGCAGGCCAACTTGATGCGCGGCTATAACCTCGCCGCCTTGTGCGCCGCCACGTCCGGACATGCCGGAGGCACGCTCTCCATCATGGACATCACCGCCGCGCTCTACCTTCGCGTCGCCGACCACGATCCCAAGAATCCCAGCTGGCCCGACCGCGATCGCATCATCTGGTCCACGGGCCATAAAGCGCCAAGCCTGTATCTAGGCCTGGCCTTTGCCGGCTTCTGCCCGAAAGAAGACGTTGCCCTCCTCCGCAAACTTTATTCGCAGTTTCAGGGACATCCGCACTGGCTCAAACTGCCAGGCGTTGAAGTCTCTACGGGATCGCTCGGCCAGGGCCTGAGCATTGCCGTCGGCATCGCGTTAGCGGGCAGGCTGAACGGGAAGAACTACCACACCTTCTGCATCATGGGCGACGGCGAGCAGCAGGAAGGCCAGATCTGGGAAGCCGCCATGGAAGCGGGCCATTTCAAGCTCGACAACCTGATTGGCATTGTCGACCGCAACCGCCTCCAGATCGACGGCTGGGTGAAAGACGTGATGAACGTCGAGCCCCTCGAGGACAAGTATCGCAGTTTCGGATGGGAAGTCGTTACCATCAACGGCCACGACATGAAGCAGGTGGTCGAAGCCCTGGAGAGTGCCAAAGCGAAAACCGGATCGGGCAAGCCCACCGTCATCATCGCCGACACTGTCAAAGGCAAAGGCGTCAGCTTCATGGAAGACCAGGCTGGCTGGCACGGCAAAGTGCCCAACCTCGAAGAGTTGAACAAAGGGTTGAAGGAACTTGGCCTCGAAGGCCAGGTTCCTGTCGAACAGCTGTTCGCCCACGCCAAGAAATATCAAGCCGAGGTCGAGCGCAAGCTTGATGCCAAGATGCCTCACTTCCATCGCAACTATTGGTGGAACGTCGGCGGAACCATGAAGGTGCAGATGAAGCCGACGCGCCTCGGCTTCGGCCAGTCGCTGGCCGCCAATGGCGACGATCCTCGTGTCGTCTGCTTGGGCCTGGATATTTCCGGCTCCATCACCATCAGCGAGTTCTACGCCAATAAGCCCGAACGCAAGGGTCGCTGGCTCAGCCTGGGCATCGCCGAGCAATCCGCCACTTCGGCCGCCGCGGGAATGGCTAAAGAAGGGAAGCTCCCCGTCTTCGGCACCTACGCCACTTTTGCTGCCGCCCGCAATCTCGACCAGATCCGCACTTCGATCTGCTACGGCAACTTCAACGTCCTGATTGCCGGAGCCCACGGCGGCGTCAGCGTCGGCCCCGACGGCGCTACCCACCAGGCGCTCGAAGACTGTTTTGCCATGTGCGGACTGCCCAACATGAATGTGGTCGTCCCCTGCGACATGGTCGAAACCCGCAAGGCCACCGACTACCTGCTGCTCAAGCATGTCGGCCCGAAGTACATCCGCTTCGCCCGCGAAGCTACGCCGATCGTCACCGACGAGAAAACGCCGTTTGTGTTTGGCAAGGCGAACGTAATTCGCCTGCGTCGCGAGGCCGCGAATTTCATCGATGCCTTCGAAACGAAACTCGAATCCGAATACCGCGACGAGTGCGAAGACCTCACCATCATCGCCTGCGGTCCCATGGTGCCCGAAGCCATGCGCGCCGCCTGGATTCTGAAGCAGGATTTCGGCTATGAAACCCGCGTCCTGAACATGCACACCCTGAAACCGCTAGATACCGAAGCCATCGTGCGCGCCGCCCGCGATACCAGCGTCGTCCTGACCGCCGAAGAGCACCAGATCGGAGCACTGGCATGGCCAGTCGCGAGCGCCATCACCCAGTCGCCCGCGCTCTACGGCATCCCGATCATTACCGGCGCCATCGGAGTGAAGGACCGATTCGGGGATTCCGGCGCTCCATGGGAGTTAATCAAAGAGTTCGAAGTTTCCGCGGAACATATTGCTGCCAAAGCAGTTGAGCTGATCGGAGTCAAGAAATCGCAAACCGGACCGCCGGTGTCGGAAGTGCACCTGGTGGGGACGAAGTAAGACCAGAGGCACGGCTCACAATCTGCGGAAGGATTGAATTTTCCGTAGAGACGGGGCTTGCCCCGTCTCCGACCGCTGAACGACTTCGTTTGCGTGCGTTGGGAAGGACACAACGTTCACAGCTGCGCGACCCTGCTTCAGTCGATGATTGCCTGATACGCCAGTTCGTGGGTTTGACGGTTGAGGGTCAGATCGCCCTCTGGATGCAGCTGTCCCATGAAAATCACGATCATCTGCTCCTTCGGGTCGATGGAAAAAGCGGTATAGAAGAAGCCTCCCCAGTTGTATTCTCCGGGGGACCCAAGTTCAGGCAGCGGTCCTTTCACTCCATCGACGCCGAAGCCGAGTCCGAATCCCTGGTCCGGGCTTATTTTTCCCAATTGGTCCTGGGTCATCAATTCCACTGACTTGCGGCTTAACAAACGAGTGTTTCCCACCTTGCCGCCGTCGAGCATCATCTGGCAGAAGCGGGCGTAATCGGCGGCGGTGGACACCAGTCCGGCGCCGCCAGAGAACAGTTTCTTGGGGCCGCGCACCGGGTAGTCCGCCGAATAGGTGAAGGGGCCCTCCGTGATTGGAGTATCGGGGAAGCGGTTCAGGCCTTTGTCGTCGTAGTAGGTATAGGCGGTGGCGAGCCGGTCCAACTTATTGTCGGGCGGATAGAAATAAGTATCTTTCATGCCCAGCGGCTCGAAGATGCGGGTACGGAAGAATTCGTCCAGCGGCTTGCCGGAGATAACTTCCACCAGCCGTCCCAGGACGTCAACGCCGAGGCTGTATTCAAACTTCTCGCCGGGGTTGAAAAGAAGCGGAAGGCCCGCGAGGCGCTTGGTGCTGTCTGCGATGGTGCCGTCGTAAGGCAGGAGACCGGAAGCGACATTCGCGTCTTTATACATGGGCCCGAGGTCGTCATTCCACTGGTAGGTGATTCCCGATGTGTGACGCAGCAGGTCGCGAATGGTGATTTCGTGGGTGGCCGGGATCGTGTACGGCGCGCCCGACGCCGGTTTTACCAGCACTTTCGGATTCTTGAACTCGGGCAGGTATTTGGAGACTGGGTCTTCGAGGAGGAAGCGGCCCTCCTCGTACAGCATCATGACCGCCAGGGTGGTGATGGGCTTGGTCATGGAGCAGATGCGGAACATCGAGTCGGGGCGCATCGGCTTGCCGGCTTCGCGATCTGCCATCCCCTGTGCCTTGAAAAATGCCACATGCCCGCGACGGGCCACCAGCGTGACCGCACCGGCAATCCGCTTGTCGTCAATGCTGCGCTGCACCGCGCTCGAAATCCGCTCCAACCGTTCCGACGACAAGCCAACGGTTTCCGGTTTGACCACTGGTACGTCCTGCGCCGACGCGGTGAATAGGGCGAGCACGCAGAAGAAAATCAGAAATGTAACTTTGCGATTCATGATTTGCCGATTCATGTGAAAGAAAGCTCCTTGTCCGCGCCTTCGTGAGAACGGGGACACCGATTGTACAACGGGAGCAGACGGCCGCAGGCACGAGGGCGGTTCTACCAGGGCCGGCCCGTTTGCCTGAGGGACGGCCATGATGGTACAAACCTCCCGAGGGCTCCGCTCGTGAAAAAAATCGCTGCTGTTTTCCTCCTGGCTTTTTCTGTGCTGCTGGTCGTATTCGTAATCGCACGCGCCGCCGATCGCTCGCGCCACGTCAATCTTCCGACCAGCAAGAGCCTGACGCTCCCCGTCCCCGGCTATCTCGCCCGCACCAACAGCTTCCCGGCGACCATTGCGCTCAGCCCCGACGGCCGCTATGCCGCGCTGCTCAACCAGGGATACGGCACGCAGGAAACCGGCGCGCGCCAGTCCATCGCCATTCTCGATCTCAGCAATAATCAGCTGCACGATTTTCCCGACGACCGCCTGAGCGACGACTATTCCACGCGCCAAAGCTATTTCATCGGCCTCGCGTTTTCGAGCGACGGCAAGCGTCTGTACGCCTCGATGGGCTCGATTACCGACCCCACCGGCGAGAAGCCGACCAGCACGGGCAATGGCATCGCGGTGTACAAATTAACGGCCGGACAAGTCACTCCCGACCGCTTCTTCAAGATCGCGCCCCAGCGCATCGCAGAAGGGAAAGAAGTCGCATTCGGCCTGCGCAAGACTCCCGCTGGAACCGCGCTGCCGTATCCCGCCGGACTCGCCGTGCTGCCAACCCCTACGGGCGACCGCTTGCTGATCGCCGATAATCTTTCCGACAACGCCATCGTCCTCGACACCAGGTCGGGCAAAGTCGTAAAGTCATTCGACCTGAGCAACAGCCGCTTCATTCCGAGCGCCTATCCCTACACGGTCATCGCCAACAAAGCCGCAACTAAAGCCTGGGTCAGCTTGTGGAACTCGTCCGCAGTAGCAGAGCTGAATCTTGAAACTGGCAAGGTCGCGCGTTGGATCGACTGTGGCAAAGCCGTCGACCCGATAGCGCCCAGTTCGCATCCCACCGTCATGTTGTTGAGCAGCGATGAAGAGGTCCTTTATGTTGGATTGAGTAACTTCGACTACGTAGCGGCTATCGATCTGGAACGCTCCCAGGTCTTCCGGTTTTACCGCGCGCTTGCCCCGACCGCGGGCAATAGTGTGTCGGGGACCGTTCCGCTGGCTATTGCCCTTTCGCCAGATGGACACCGCCTGTACGCGGCTGTTTCTTCTCTCGACGCCGTTGCCGTCTTCGACCTGAGTTCGGAACGGAAGGCGCTGGCGCAGGAACGAAAGAACCCCGCTCGATCGACGCCCCCGGAGTTCAATCCATCCACCCTCGGCTTCATCCCAACCGAGTGGTATCCGAGCGCGCTGGCCATCGCGGACAACGACCTCCTCATCGCCACTGCCAAAGGAGAAAGCAGCGGTCCTAACAACATGCAAGGCAAGCTCAAAGGCGAGCGGAGGAGAAAAGAGCATCCCTACATTCCGACGCTGATTGGCGGCTCCATCCAACGTTTGAGCCTTTCGGACATCGACAAGAATCTCGCCGTTTACACCGAACAAGTCAACGAAGACAATCGTCTGCGTGCGAAGGGCGGCAAGTTTGAATTCGCCGCCGGAAACAATCCTATCCACCACGTGATCTACGTGCTGAAAGAGAACCGCACCTACGATCAGATCCTGGGCGACTTGCCCGCAGGTGATGGCGACCCGTCACTGACCATGTATGGCGCTGATATCACGCCCAACGAGCACAAGCTGGCTTTACAATTCGGCGTGCTCGACAATTTTTACGACAGCGGAGAAGTTTCCGGTGACGGCCACATCTGGTCGACGGCCTCGATTACCTCGGACTACAACGAAAAGACCTGGCCCATCGGCTATCGCAGTAAAGAACGTACCTACGATTCCGGTGGCGCTGTCGCCGAAGAATTTCCGCTCGAGCAGGGAATCCCCGACGTCGACGATCCCGGCACTGGGTTCCTCTGGGACAACCTCGCGAAAAAAGGCCTCACCTATCGCATCTATGGAGAGTTCATCGCCGCTGTGTGGTGCGAGAGCGAGAAGTCCAAGGCGCCAGCGAAGAAGATGGGATCGCCGAAGGAAGGAACGCCGTCTCCCTCGTCTGCGGCCTGTCGGGTGGCCGAAATCAAGAAAGGAGAGCCTCTACCGCCGAACGTCGGCAACCCACGCGGCGGGCCGAGCCCGTGGCCGTGGGCGATTCCGCAGATCAAGCGCATGCGTCCGACAAAAGCCGCGCTGCGCGACCACTACGATCCGCTCTTTCCGGATTTCGAGACCGACTATCCCGACCAACTCCGCGCCGACGAATTCCTCCGCGAGTTCGATGAGTTCGTAAAGCAGAAGGGAACCGCCAATGAACTTCCGCAGTTTACGCTGCTCTACCTGCCCGACGACCATACCGGAGGCACGCGTCCCGGCAAGCCCACGCCGCAGGCTTCGGTCGCTGACAATGATCTGGCGCTAGGGCGCGTAGTCGATGCCGTCTCTCACAGCCCTTACTGGGACGACACTGCCATCTTCGTTCTCGAAGACGACGCGCAAGACGGCGGCGATCACGTGGATGCCCATCGTTCCACCGCCTTCGTCATCAGCAAATACGCGCCACGCACACCGCAACCGTTCGTCGAACATCATTTCTACACAACCGTCAGCGTCATTCACACCATGGAGGCTCTGCTCGGCCTCGCTCCGATGAACCTGTTCGACGCGCACGCGCCGCTCATGGCGCCGCTGTTGGCAGGACCCGGAACTCAGCCGCCGTATCCGGTGGACGACAAGAATCTGCGCAGCGGCCTCATTTATCAGGTGAACGACAAAAGAGCTGCAGGAGCGAAAGAGTCGTCGCAGATGAATTTCTCCAGGCCAGACGCAGTCGATGCCAAGAAGCTGAATGCGATCCTATGGCAGAACGCAAAAGGCGACGCGCCAATGCCGGTTTCAAGGCATTCACATTCCGAACCGTAAGGCTGATTTAGAATGCCTTCGTGGGGACCATAGAGACAACCGTCGAGTGCACCAACCTGCGCAAGACCTACGATGGAAAAGTTGAAGCCGTCCGCGGCCTCAGCCTGCGCATCGAGGCGGGCGAATGCTTTGGCCTGCTCGGCCCGAACGGAGCAGGGAAGACCACGACGATTGAGATCCTGGAGGGCCTGCTCGCGCCCACTTCCGGAGAAGTCCGCATCTTCGGCCACACCTGGAACGACAACCCGCGCCAGTTGCGCGAGTGGATCGGCATCTCGCTTCAGGAAACGCGCCTGTCGGAAAAACTGAACGTCCGCGAAACCATCGAACTTTTCGCCAGCTTCTACAGCGAACCGCGCCTCGCTGCCGACATCCTGGAAGAGCTTCAACTCACCGAGAAATCCGATGCCTGGGTGGGCAAGCTTTCCGGCGGCCAGAAGCAGCGCCTGGCCGTCGCTACCGCTCTGGTCGGCAATCCGCGCATTCTTTTTCTCGACGAGCCGACCACTGGACTCGATCCCCAAAGCCGACGCCAGCTCTGGGACATCATCCGCGCCTTCCAGAAGAAGGGTGGGACCGTCCTGCTCACCACGCATTACATGGACGAAGCCGAGCGCCTTTGCGACCGCCTCGCCATCGTCGATCACGGCGTGATCATCGCCGAAGGCACGCCTTCCGATCTTATCGACCGACTCGGCGGCCATCACGTGGTCGAGTTCCAAGTAAATAACAACGCCAATAACAACGGGGGCGACAGCGACAACGACAACCTCGAGCGCTGGCGGTCGCTGCCCAGCGTGGAGTCCGTCCGTCGCGAGGATTCGTCCGTCTGCCTGAGTGTCCGCGAGCCGCATCTTACTATTCCCGCTCTTCTGGACGCGGTAACCAGCCACGGCCATCAACTCGAACACTTGAGCACGCGCCAGGCCAGCCTTGAAGATGTTTTCGTGCAACTCACCGGACGTCACCTGCGAGAAGATTGAATGGCAACCGCCGAAACCAACACGTCCCAGCTCCACGCTGATAAGAATCAGCAACCGCAGCCAGTCACAGCCGCGCGCCGCAATAGCCGCTGGTCCGGATACCGCCATCTGCTCTGGGCGCGCATCCTCGAACTCAAACGCGAGCCTGAAGTCGTATTCTGGGTTTTCGTCTTTCCCCTGCTGCTGGCGGCTGGATTGGGCATCGCCTTTCGCAACAAGCCCGCGGACATCACGTCTGTCGTCGTGATCGATGGCGCAGGCGCACAGAAGACGCTAGCCATGCTGCAAGGCTCGCCAGCGCATTCCCCGATCCGAGCAACCGTGCTTGACCGCGATGCCGCGCTCAAGGCCTTCCACTTCGGCAAGTTCGATCTGGCAATCGAGTCGAATCCCGACGGCAGCTACACCTATTACTACGATCCCGATCGCCCGGAGAGCGTGCTTTCCCGCGCCGAAATTGACGCTGCGCTGCAATCCGCCGCTGGACGCAAAGATGCGATCAGCACTTCCTCGCAATCCTCCAGCGAACCCGGGTCGCGCTACATCGACTTCCTCATTCCCGGACTGCTGGGGATGAACCTGATGAACTCCGGCATGTGGGGAGTCGGTTTCGCGCTGGTTGAAATGCGGCAACGCAAATTGCTGAAGCGCTTCGTCGCTACTCCCATGCGGCGCAGCGATTTTCTTCTGGCCTTAACCAGCAGCCGACTCGTGCTGATGGTGATCGAGGTGGGACTGCTCTTAGGCTTCGGCGTGCTGGTGTTTCACATGCGAGTGCAGGGATCGATCCTCTCGGTCATCCTGCTCGGATCGCTCGGAGCGGTAGCCTTCGGCGGCGTCGGCCTGCTCACCGCTTGCCGCGCACAGAAAATCGAAACCGTTTCCGGCCTCATCAACGTGGTCATGATGCCGATGTGGATCTTCTCCGGCGTCTTCTTTTCCTACCAGAGATTTCCTGCGATCACCATGCCCTTTATCAAAGCGCTTCCGCTGACCGCGCTCAACGACGCGCTGCGGGCCACGATCTTAGAAGGCGCATCGCTCGGCTCGCAATCGGGACGACTGCTGGTGCTGGCAGTCTGGGGCGGAGTGTCGTTCATCCTGGCGCTGCGCTGGTTTCGGTGGACGTAGGGCAGCTGTCAGCTTTCAGCTCTCAGTAAAACCAAACGCCTTGTCATCCTGAGCGGAGCTGGGACTTCACGAAGTGAAGTTCCGGCGGAGTCGAAGGATCCCTGCAATCTTCTTCGTGGGCAGGATGGCGTCAGGGAATTCTCCCCCGCGCTGCGGGTCCTTTCCGCCTGCGGCTGAGGTTCGTCTGAGCAGCCGGAGGTACCCCCCCTCCCCCTCCCCTCTTGTGGAATCATAGAGTTACAGGCTAAAACGCTCAAGATCTTTGAGTTTAAAGGGCTTAAAGTCAAAATATTCCGGAATAAGGACTTAACTTGTCAAAGAGCGCTGAAAATGGGTTTGGGGCAGCTTCGAGGGCCGTCTTGATGGACGGATCTCGAAACTGCCCCAATCAGATAATCAAGTTTTGCGCGCGATGAGTCTTATGTCAATGGATTTTGATCGGGGGTTGGATGTGATGAAGTACTAAGTCGTATTGGCCATCGATTACGGGACGACGGACACGCCGCGTGATTCTTACGGGCGGGCTTGACCGAGATTTCCAGGTCTTGGCCCAGGGTGGTAAGAAAGTCCAAGGCGCTCGACGGAGAAGCTGCCCGAACGATTTCGCATCAGCAATGAGACGTGGGGTTTTTATCTCGCCGCGCTTTAGCTGTAATGGACACCTGAGCAAGCTGGTCGGCGCGGGTCAGGCGGTAGCGGCCACGCATGATGGGGAGCAGCATAGATGGAAGCTGCCAAAGTCGCCTTCCGGGTTTTGTGGCTTCATTTCAGCACACGCATCGTTCTGGTGTTCGTTTCCTGTACGGACGGATGCTCCTTCAGCCAGACCGCCGCCCGTGCTTTGGCTTGTGCCACTTCTTCAGGCCGCATCTTGCCCTCTAAGATTTTGAGCAAATCCCCCCGAGCTGTTTCCCCCCACTGGGTGATGGTCGCCCATTGATAACTAGAAACGTAGTCCCTTTGCGTTCCTTGTCCATTCAGATAGGCAAGAGCAAGATAGAACTGCGCTTCAGGCATTCCAGCGTTAGCAGCCTTTGTGAAGAACTCGAAAGTCTTGCTCAGGTCTTTCTGAGTGCCAACGCCGTCCATGTACAGCCTCGCCAGCACTAACTCCGCCGCGTGATTTCCTGCACCTGCGGCAAGGCCATACCAGTGGAAAGCGTCCGTTGGGTCTTTCTTCACGCATGTCCCCGTCATGGAATATGCGCCTAGGTTCATCATCGATACCGCGTCACCCTTGTCCGCAGCCTGTCTCGTCCATTCGATGCCACGCTTGCAGTTTTTCCTGACGCCTGCACCTGCACAGTACATGTTGCCAAGATTCCCCATGGCTTCCACCGACCCACCCTCAGCGGCCTTCTCGTACCAATCAACCGCCGTCTGGCCATTCTGAGGTACACCATTTCCGTGATGGTAGATGTTTCCAAGATGAAACTGGGCTTGGTGGTTGCCCTGCTGGGCAGCTTTCGTCATCCACTGCACCGCAAGCTTTGCGTCTATTGGCCGTCCGTCCCCGAATAGATACGCGAGGCCCACCTTGACCTGTGCATCTGCGCTACCTGCTTCCGCATCCCGCAGGAGTGCATTCCACTTCTCCACCTCTGGTGAGACGTATGGCTGCTCTGGAGTTCGCTGGTGCGCTTCAATCCATTCGCGACATCGTGTCTCCACCTCGGAGCGTTCTTCGGGTGGGAGTGAATCCCTGAGCTTGTCACGAAGTTCAATGATTCGCTGTTCCGAAGAAGTAGAGGCGAGGCAAACCCAGAAATAGGCTTCAACGTCGTCCTTGGGAACTCCATCCCCATTGTGGTAGGTGTAGCCGAGATTAAACTGGGCGTGTCCGATACCGAGTTCAGCTGCTTTGCGCCACCACTTAACCGCTTCAGTGATGTTCCTCGGCACACCCTTACCCAAGGAATACGCCTGTGCGAGGTTGTACATCGAACCCGTGTTACCCTGCTCTGCCGCCTTTTGGAACCAGCGCACAGATTCCGCCTCGTTCTGTGCCACGCCGATTCCCTGCTGGTAGCAGTACCCAACGTCATGTTGAGCTTGTGTATTTCCTTGGTCTGCCGATTTTAGGAGCCATTGAAATGCTTCGCGTTCGTCCTTATCAACACCTTTCCCTGCGAGATACGATTCGCCGAGGTTGAGTTGCGAATCTCGATTGCCCTGTTCGGCAGCTTTGCGCACCCAGCGAACTGCCTCGGCATCGTCTTTAGGTACCCCTCGGCCCGAGAAGTAGAGCAATCCAAGGTTCTGCTGAGCGCTCGCAAAGCCTTGCTCAGCCGCTTTCTGATACAACCGGGCGGAGGCAGCGAGATTCTTTGGAACGCCCACGCCCAGTTCGTAAGCTAGTCCGAGATTGAATTCGGACTCAGCATCGCCCTGCTCGGCTGCCTTCTGCCACCACCGTGCAGCCTCCCCGTCATCCTTCGGAAGCGAGACACCAAGATGGTATGCATTGCCGAGAGCGGCTTGTGCTTGAGCACTGCCGTTCTCAGCTTGCATTTTCAGGGCTGAAATATCTTGGGAATACAGACCAGTCGCGACGCCGAAGAGAAGCAAAACAACCAGCAACGAAGCCCAAAGCTTTGAAGTGGCCATAAGATTTTGCGTCGAAATTCGAGATGAGCTTACGCCACAGTCGAATCGAAATCCAGATGTTGGGGGCGAGGTTCAGAGGAAGAACAGCCTGATAGTCGGGGAATGTCAGATGTGTAGGAGTCCTTCGACTGCATAGCTGCTCCGCTTAGCGAAGCAGCCACTCCGCTCAGGATGACATTTTAGCGCGGGGCGCACATCTTTCTCGTCCATCCTCAGGTGACCGCCCCCCTTTTAGAAGTTACGCTTTTGTTTTCTTGTACTCGTCGAAGGCTTCCAGGAAGCGGTCAATGTCTTGCTTCGACAAGTAATACGGTGTCGACAGCCGCAGCTTGTGCGGTTCAGCTCCTCGGATGCGGATCTTCTTTTCCTTCCACATCCAGTGTTCGAGGTCCATGCGAACCAGCGGCGGCACATTCACCGTCGCGATCGCGCAGCGCATCGAGGCATCGGGAGACGTCCACGACTGCGCGCCGCGTTTGATCATGGCTGCCAGAATGTAGTCGCAGAGCTGGCGGTGACGGCGCTCGATGCGGTCCATGCCGATGTCGTTGGCCAGCTGAATCGAGGCGCGCAATCCCCACAGGGCGGGGACGTTCGAACTGCCGATGCGCTGGAATCGTTCGGCGCGGAGCTTTACGTCGTCCCAGCCTTCGGTGGCGATCGTGTTCCACACGCGATCAATCATTTCGTCGCGCACGTAGAGAAATCCCGAGCCTTTGGGCGCCTGCAGCCACTTGTGCGGGCTGGAGGAATACAGGTCGCAGCCCAACTCGTGGAGGTTGAGGCGCATCATTCCTGGAACGTGGGCTCCATCCACAGCGGAAATGATTCCTTTGCTGCGAGCCAGGGCACAGAGTTCTTTGGCTGGCAGCACCACTCCCGAAAAGGTGCTGATGTGGCTGAAGAACAGAACGCGGGTGCGCGGCGTAATGGCGTCGGCGAACAGGTTCAGCGCCTGCGCCGGATTTTCTACCGGCCTGGGCAGCGTGATCTTTTTCACCACGATTCCGTAGCGTTTGGCGCGCAGATTCCAGGGGTGCTCGCCTCCGGGATGCTCCTGGTCGGTCATGAGGACTTCGTCGCCGGGCTTCAGATCGATGCCGTTGGCGATGTAGCTGTTGGCCTCGGTGGCATTTCTCAGGAGCGCGATCTCGTCGCGATTGCAGCCAACAAAGGCGGCCAGCGGATCGCGAAACTGGTTCCAGGAGGCATATCCCCAGATGGGATAGTCCTCGGGGTCGGCTTCGTTCAGCTTTTCGCACGCTTCGTAGCCTTCAAAGACGGCGCGCAGTACGGGCGCGGGGCTGGAGCCCACGGTGCCATTATTGAGGTAGATCTCGTCGGCGGGGATCAGGAACTGCTTGCGGAGTTCGCGCCAATAGGCGTCTTCGTTCTGGTCGAACAGGGAGCGTTCGGGCAGTTTCGAGGGCAGCGACTCCAATTGCGCCCAGAGATTTCCTCGCCAGGCCAAGCCGGCGCTCACGGCCAGGGACGAAGCGAATGACGACGAGAGAAAACTGCGACGGTCTAAGCTAGGGCGTCCCTGCATACCTGGTTCCTCTTTCCGAAAACGGGCCATAGTACACCGGTGGCGGGAAAGGAAACAAAGCCGGTTCGGCCTGCCAGTCATGCTCTGAAACGAACTCGTAGCAACGTCTGTGAAAATAACGGGTAACTCCGGGCCAGACGGCGTCCAACTAAGTGGGAAACTCCGTCTGACTCGACTTGCCATCGGGCGTATAATCGTGCTATTCGACCGGGTTTTCCACGGGGTGCCAAATGTATTTCCGTAAACTGCTGATTTCCATGAGCTTACTGGCGCTGATGGCGGTGGCCGCGCTGGCGCAGAATCAAACCACGCAAACTCCCGATTCGCAGACCCAGCCGCAGAGCACGCAACCTACGACTGCACCAACGCCCGCTCCGCTGCAGGATCCGTCGGCAACCCCCAGTTCGACTCCAGCGCCGCCCGCGGATTCTTCGGCTAGCGAGGACAGCCAAACGGCTCCTCAAGGTGAGCCTCCGGTCCAGGAGCCTGATGACAGCAAGGTCAAGCACGATGGCAGCAAGAAGGACGTGGATGCCATCGGCAACCGTAAGGTGGGCGGGCGCGGCTTGGGCAACTGGTACTCGCTCGAAAGCGAAATCAGGATGGGCAAGCAGTTCTCGATGCAGGTCGAGAATAGCGTGAAGCTGGTTCAGGATCCGGTGGTCAACGAGTACGTCAACCGCATCGGCCAGAACCTGGTGCGCAATTCGGATGCGCAGGTGCCGTTTACCATCAAGGTTATCGACTCCGACGAAGTGAATGCGTTCGCGCTGCCGGGTGGATTCTTCTACGTGAACTCCGGCTTGATTCTGGCGGCGGACGAAGAAGCGGAATTGGCCGGAGTGATGGCGCATGAGATTGCCCATGTTTGCGCCCGCCACGGGATGCGTCAGCAGACGCGGGCGAATTGGGCGCAACTCGGCACCATTCCTCTTATTTTCATTGGAGGTGGCATAGGTTATGGAATCTACGAAGCAAGTGGCCTGGCCCTGCCGCTGACGTTCATGAAGTTCCAGCGCAATTTCGAAGCGGAAGCGGACTACCTTGGCCTGCAATATATGTATAAGACGGGATACGATCCGCAGGCTTTCATCAGCTTCTTTGAAAAAATCCAGGCGAAAGAGAAGAAGAAGCCGGGTACGCTGGCCAAGGCTTTCGCTTCGCATCCGCAGACGCCCGACCGGATTGAAGAGTCGCAGAAGGAGATCGCGACCATTCTTCCGGCGCGCGCGCAGTACGTGGTTTCGACGTCAGAGTTTGACGACGTGAAAGCCCGGCTGGCCGTCATCGAGAACCGGCACAAGGTTCTTGAACAGAAGGATGGGAGCAAGCCCAGCCTGCGCCGCACCTCAAGCACTGACAAGTCTTCTGGCACGGACAAGAGCGACGACGATCGCCCGACGCTGAAGCGGCGGGACGATAAGACGGACCAGACTCAACAACAGTAACGGGAATTGCAGAGACAAGAAACCGGCGGGCAATCCGCCGGTTTGTTTTATTGCAACGGTTCCACTCGCTACGATCCCGCGGCTACCGACTTTACCGTGATCGTGGTGCCCTCTACCTCTCCGGTCACCTTTGCCTTTGCTCCCGCCAGATCGTTCAGCTTATCGAGCGCAGCTTTGTCCGAGGTCTCCAGGGTGTAGACCTTGTCCCCGACCACGAGCGCGTACTTCGATCCATGCTTCATGCAGGCGCGCGTGCAATCCGCTGGCATGCCGGGCATTTCATGCTTTGCTCCGCACATGGCGTCACTCACTTCGCCGGTCAAGGTCTGGCTCTTGCCGGCCGCCAGCGCCGGGACCGCCAGCCCAACCAGCATTTGCATTCCGAGCACTGCAATCGCAATTCGACTCGCTTTCATTCTGCTTTCCTTTCCTTGGAAAAGGGTGATCGATCAAAAGTGGCTACCTCACAATGTCATATATACAGATTCTCGTGCCGCTTTCGGGTTACAACAATATTTCGCCTTACGTCCGTGGCGCCGGTCTCTATTGCTGCTTGAAACGGATCTCCACGTCTACGATCTTGTCCTTCGCATCCAGCGATTCATGAATGCTGATGTTCCACTGCACGCCCCGGGGAACGAGTTGCCGGGTGTCTTCGAGAAATTTCCTGGGGTAGTCGGCGTTGTAGGGCTGATCTTCACGAAGAGTCCATGCTGCCCGCATGCGAACCGTGGACTGCGTGTCGAGCCCTGCGATCTCCAGCTCTCCCATCTTGTAGAGGTCGCCTTCGACGATGTTCAAGTCGTAGTGCACGGCGCTATGCTCGTCATCGAACCGGGCTTCGGGCTTGACCTGGACCGTCATGTAGCCGCGGCTGCGGTAGAGCTTGCTGACGTTTTCGAGGTCATGAAGCAGGCGCACGGCATCTACAGGCTGGCCGGGCGGCAGGTGGATGAGGGGCTCGACTTCGCTGGTCGTGAGGGCGGAGTTGCCCTTCCATTCGACGCCGGAAGTCGAATAGACCTTGCCCGGCATCGCCGGTACGATTGCAATCACCTGAACATCGCCGCCGGCAACCAGCGCATCCTCTGCGGGAGCAGGGTGGGGAACCACGCGCGCCTCCGACGGCCCGAACGCGGCCTTCAAGTATCCGCGCTGCAGGAATACCGGCAACAGGTCAAACTTGGCGACTGCGACCAGGGAGGAGCGGCCGTATTCCGCTCCCGTGACGTGGCGCGCCGCGGTGGCGAGCAGCGCCGCCTGCTCGGGCGTTGCTCCGGGGAATTCGAAGCCGCTAATTCGGATGCTGACTTCCTCGGCCCGGTAAACGATGGCACTCACGGGCCCGCCCGATTCGTCGCCCTCGCGCAGGTAATTTACCCGCCCCGGAAACTGCTTCTCGGTGAGCATGGCTTGCAGCGCCTCGGAGACTTCGTCAGCCAGATTGCCAGCGAGCGGCAACAGTTGCTTGAACAGGGGAACACGGCGTTGCAGGGCACTCCGCAGTTCGTCGTCGGTGAACCAGACAAAATTTTCGAAACGCGCGGGAACCAGCTTGCTCCGGTCAGTATCGACGAGTTGCAGTTCGAGTTTCACAGTGGGGCCGGAAGAGGTGTACGAGTAGGTCAAGTCACTGAACAGTCCGGAATCGCTGAGGCGCCGCACCGCTTCTTTGAAATCGCCATCAGCGGCACTCTGGCCGATCTGCAGGCCGCTGGCAGCCAGAATTTCTTTGTCGGAATAGCGCGCCGTACCGGTGACTTTCAGTGCGATGAGTTTGGCGGCGGCGACTGAGGGAACTCCACCGCTGGCGGACGGTTTCTGGGCTGAGGCGGCGGGGAGCAGCAAGGACAAGAGGATCACAACGCGGCCAACGCGGTTCATTTGGATCGCTTCCCGGCTCCGGCCACGGACGCCGAAAAATTCTTCTGCTTGACCGCGATGTCCATAAAGGCCTTGGCGGCGCGGCTGAGCGATTTGTCTTTGCGGAACACGATGGCGAGGTCGCGCCGGATTTGCGCGTCGGCGAGCGTGATCGCCGCCAGGGCCTTGGCCCGGATGTCTTCCTCGATGTTGGAGCGTGCGATAAAGCCCACGCCGACATCGGCTGCCACGAAGCGTTTCAGCAATTCGCTCGAATCGAGTTCCATGGCCAGGTTCGGCTTCAAGTGATGGTCATAGAAGAGGGCGTCGAGCGCGTCGCGGGTGTGGCCGAGTTTGGGCAAAACCAGGGGATAGGCCGAGACCTCAGCCAGGGTGGCGCTCTTCTTCGCGGCGAGCGCATGACTTGGTGCCGTGATCACGACGAGTTCATCGCGATGAATCATCTGGGCCTCGAGCCGGTTGTCGGTCACGGGCAGCGAGACCACGCCAAAATCCACCACGTTCTCGATGATCGACTCGAGAATCCGGGCATAGTCGGAGCGCTTGATGCTCACCGCGACATTCGGGTAGTCGCGTTTGAATTGGGCGAATACCTCGGGCAGGATGTGCAGGCAGGTGCCTTCATTGGCGCCAACAACAATTTCGCCGCGGGGCACGCGCTCGGTCTCGGCAATCTCGGTAAGGATGGTCTTGCGCCGCTCGAGGGTCTCCTCGGCGTACTTGAAAAACAATTTGCCGGATGCGGTGAGCGAGACGCGGCCTCCCGAGCGGTCGAGCAGACGGGCGCCGACTTCTTCCTCCAGCGCGCGAATCTGGGACGAGACGGCGGGCTGGGTGCGGAAACGCTTCTCCGCCGCGCGGGAGAAGCTGGAGAGGCGCGCTACTTCGAGGAAAATTTCGAGCTGGTCGAAATCCATTAGAAGCTAGGTCCATCGCGTGCTGGTCTCAGACACTATAGCGAGCCCGGGGCGATCACGAAAGAGAAATCAAAAGCAGGCCGCTTTACCCGAACTCTTCTGCGCGTTCAGTTGGAGCCGTTCACGTCCTGGAAGTAGTCGTAAATCACGCGCGCGATTCGGCCGATGCGCTCTTCTGCTTCCTCGGTAGTGACGGAACTGTTCGCCTTGAGCGTGTAGATGGTAAGGGCGATGTGGTGTTTGCCGGCAAACAGTATGCCAACGTCGTTTGTGGTATAGCCGATAGTCCCGGTCTTCGAGGCAATCTCCATCCCCTCGAGATAACGGGGGATTCGTTGGGTATGGATCTGCCGCTTCATAATCTCCAGAATGTCGTGGCAGGATGCCTCGCTGGCAGCCTGTGACTTGACGATTTTGGTGAGCAGATCGGTCATGGCTCGAGGGGAGGCGTGATCACGCGGGTCATCGGTGAAGGCTCGATCTGCCGCTTCCGTTTTTTCCCGCGTAATGGTCCGTTCGATTTCGTTCGCTGCCTCTTCGCTGATATTTCCCTGGGCGTACCTGGGATCAAGCGCCGCCAGCCAGTCGCGGATCAGGTCTTTGGTCTGACGGTCCACGCGGATGTCCCTGATGCCCAGTTGCCGCATTGTGGCGGTCACGTTTTCGGCACCTACCTTACGCAGCAGCAAGTCGGTTGCTTCGTTATCGCTGACTGTAATCATGAGCAGCGCCAGGTCGTAGATGGTGGGGTTCAGCCCCGGCCTCATACTCATTAGAAGGCCGCTGCCGAGGCCACGGTCGGCTCCGGTAATTTGCACGCGGTCGTCCATCGAGAAGCGGCCTGCCTCCGCTTGCCGGTACACCGTGACCAGGATCGGCACCTTATACGTGCTGGCCATGGGAAACTGGTCGTCCGCGTTATAGGCGACCTCTGCGCCCGATTCGATGTCTCGCGCAAACACGCCGACTTTCCCGGGGAAACTCCTTGCCAATTGTTCCACGCGAGTGTACAGGCGATCCGTGTTGGCAGGATTTTGTGCCGGGGATCCGGCCGGAAGCAAACTAACGAACAACAAAACGCCCAGCGGCACGCTGAATTTCCGCATCAGGACTCCTCTTCGAGCTTTTACGCGAACGGTTGAACCTAGACGTTGATCACCGCGATAAGTTCTTTCACGGCGGCCGCGCTCTTATCCAGGGCCGCTTTCTCTTCAGCGGTCAGTTTGATCTCGATGATCTGCTCGATCCCCTTGGAGCCGAGTTTTACCGGGACGCCTACAAAGAGTCCGTGAATACCGTACTCCCCGTTGAGGTAGGCGGCGCACGGCAGGATCTTCTTCTTGTCTTTGAGGATCGCCTCGACCATTTCGGTAGCGGCAGCCGATGGAGCGTAGTACGCGGATCCGGTCTTGAGATATTTGACGATTTCAGCGCCGCCGTCGCGGGTGCGCTGGACGATGCGATCAAGAGTGGCTTTATCCAAAAGTTCGGTGATGGGAATGCCGGCCACGGTGGAATAGCGGGGAAGCGGAACCATGGTGTCGCCGTGTCCGCCGAGGACGAAGGCGGTTACGTTCTCGACGCTGACTTTAAGTTCGAGCGCGATAAAAGTCCGAAAGCGGGCGGAGTCGAGTATTCCGGCCATGCCGATGACGCGCTCGCGCGGGAAGCCGCTAATCTTGTAGGCGGCCTGGGCCATAGCGTCGAGCGGGTTGGAGACGACGATGAGGATGCAGTTCGGCGAATGATGTACAACCTTGCCGACTACGTCGCTCATGATTTTGTAGTTGGTATTCAGAAGATCGTCGCGGCTCATGCCAGGCTTGCGTGGAATTCCGGCGGTGATGACGACGATGTCGGAGTTGGCAGTGTCGGCATAGTCGTTGGTCCCGAGGATTGCCGAGTCGCGCTTCTCGACCGGCATGGCCTCGGCCAGGTCGAGTCCTTTGCCTTGGGGAACGCCTTCGATGATGTCGATGAGGACGACATCGGCGAGCTCTTTCGATGCGATCCAATGTGCGGCGGTAGCGCCTACGTTTCCGGAGCCGACGATCGTTACTTTATTACGCATGGAGTTTCCTTTCCTAACCAAGAGCGTTAACCACGAAGGACACTAAGGTACACGAAGGAAAACAAGATCGTCTCAGTCCGCCGCCACTGCTACGTTCATGTTCTCGATCATGCAACTGGCGAACTCGCTGGTCTTCACCTTCGTCGCGCCTTCCATCAGGCGCTCGAAATCGTAGGTTACTTTCTTCTGTTCGATGGTGCGTTCCAGGCTGTGCTCAATCAGGTCGGCGGCTTCGGTCCATCCCAGGAAGCGGAACATCATGACGCCCGAAAGAATGACGGAGCCGGGATTGATGACATCCTTGTCGGCATACTTGGGAGCGGTGCCGTGGGTGGCTTCGAAGATGGCGTAGCCGTCGCCGATGTTCGCTCCCGGAGCGATGCCGAGGCCGCCAACCTGCGCGGCGCATGCGTCGGAAATATAGTCGCCGTTCAGGTTGGGCGTGGCCAGAACGCTGTATTCATCGGCCCGCGTCACCACCTGCTGGAAGATGGAGTCGGCGATGCGGTCGTTGATCATCAGCTTCTTCTTCCATGCGCCTTTGCCGTGCGTGGCATAGATGGAATCGAGACAGGCTTTCACTTCTTTGTAGATGGCCTGACGGAAATCTTCCTGGGCGAATTCCAGGCCGGGTTCGATGAGGTTAGCGTTCTCCTCGACGGTGAGATTGGGATTCTTGTCTTTGTTGTCGAGAATCCAGCTCTCGCGCTCGGTCACGACCTGGTCGCGGAATTCTTCGGTGGCGAGTTCGTATCCCCACTTGCGGAACGCGCCTTCGGTGAACTTCTGGATGTTGCCTTTGTGGACCAGAGTGACCGCTTTGTTCTTGTTTTCGAGAGCATGCTGGATCGCCATGCGCACCAGGCGTTTCGTGCCGGTCACGGACATGGGCTTGATGCCGATGCCGGAATCGAGGCGGATCTGCTTCTTGCCGCCTTTCAGCATGTCTTTGTTGAGGAATTCAATCAGCCGGGCGACAATCGGGCGTGCCTTCTTCCCATTCGATGCCGGCGTAAACGTCTTCTGTGTTTTCGCGGAAGATGACGATATTCATGCGCTCGGGATGCTTCACGGGCGACGGCACTCCGGCGTAGTACTTCACGGGACGCACGCAAGCAGTAGAGATCGAGGATCTGGCGCAAGGCGACGTTGAGGGAGCGAATGCCGCCTCCGACAGGCGTGGTCAGCGGTCCTTTGATGGCAACGCGAAATTCTCGAATGGCGCTGACGGTGTCGTCAGGGAGCCAGTTCTGGAAGCGGGCCTTGGCTTTCTCGCCGGCAAAGACTTCGTACCAGGCTACGGCGCGCTTCCCGTGGTAGGCCTTTTCAACAGCGGCGTCGAATACGCGAACCGAAGCTTTCCAGATATCGCGGCCGGTGCCGTCCCCTTCAATGAAAGGGATGATGGGATGATCGGGAACACGGTACTTGCCGTTGCTGTATTCGATCTTCTGCCCGTTGGGTGGGAGAGGGACGCCGTTAAACGACTGCCATGAAACTTGCCTCCAAAGGCTGGAAAGTTATCCAATCATTATAGATTCAAGATAGGGAAACTAGGCTGACCGTCACAGGACATTGTGACGACGCTCACAGTGGTTTTTGAGCACAAATCCCACGTCTCGGAAGCCGCGAGACTCTTCGGCACGCTCAGGACAGGCTCTGGGACACCCGTCGGTATTTAGCGTTCGATCCTGATGGACTTTACTACTACGTCCTTGTTGGGACGGTCCTGGCGGTTGCGCGCGGCTTTCGAGATTGTCTCGACAACCTCGTATCCCTCGACTACCTCGCCGAAAATTGTGTGCTTGCCGGTGAGCCAGTCGGTGTTGCCGACGGTGATGAAGAACTGCGATCCGTTGGTGTTGGGGCCGGCATTGGCCATCGCCAGCTTGCCCGCCTTGTCGAACCGATGCGGCGAACCTTTGGTTTCGTCTTCGAACTGGTAGCCGGGCCCGCCGAAGCCGGTGCCCATCGGGTCGCCACCCTGGATCATGAAGTCCAGGAATCACCCGATGGAAAATAGTCCCGTGGTAGAGAGGATCTTTCGTCTTTTTTCGGGTCGTGGGATGCGTCCACTCGCGCTTGCCTTCGGTCAAGCTCGACAAAGTTGGCGACGGTCTTGGGAGCGTCTTTTTCAAACAGGCGGCAAACGATGGTGCCCTCGCTGGTTTCGATCACGGCATAAGTTCCAGGTGTGCGGGTCATAGCTTTCCTTCCAATTCTTGATTCATCTTTTCTGGCTCTTGCTGCAGAGACGCGGCAAGCCGCGTCTCTACATGGGTTTCTTTGTGCCCGCCGATGGTTTGGGAGCAGCTGCTGGCTCGGCCGCCTCACCGACGCCATGGATATCAACGTGCGTGATCTTGACGGGATGCACAGGAAAATCCCGAGAATCGCGTGGGCATGCGAGCGATCTTCTTGACCAGTTCGACGGCGGCAGGATCACACTGGCCAAAAATGGTGTAACCGCCATTGAGGCTGGGGTAGGCTTCCTCCGTGATGAAGAACTGCGACCCGTTGGTGTCCGGTCCGGCGTTGGCATAGGCTAGACGCCCGGGCCGATCAAACTTGACGCTGGACGAAGTTTCATTCTTGAACTTGAAGCCGACATCGCCCGCGCCGTTGCCGGCAGGGTCGCCGCCCTGAATCATGAAATCGGGAATCACGCGGTGAAAGATGGTGCCGTCATAAAGGGGGATGCCGTGCTTCTTGGCGTTCCCGATGGGGCTGGTCCAGTCTTTGGTGCCGGTGGCCAGGCCGACGAAATTCTCGACTCCAATCGGAGCGACTTTCGGATAAAGCGTGCAGTGCAGGTCGCCGGCGGTGGTGTGGATGATGGCCGTGGGCTCCGCGACAGCAACTTTGGGGGCGGTCGGCGTTGTTGCCGTCTGTGCGGCGCCGAGCAGGGAGGTGGCGAGGATCAGAATAAGCGTATGGATCAAAATTCGCATGGGTTCTCCTGTAGTAATTTGGTCGGCCTCAATTGTACGACAGGGATTGTGCGAAGGCAGCTTAATCGGTGCTCATCGCAGTGACTGCAATGGCAGGCGCGGTAGCAGGTTCTTCCAGTGGCGGATGCGGGAAGATCGTCTGCGTCTGCCGCCAATCGCTGTAGCGTTCGGAAACCATCACGTGGAAGCACCAGTGGCGGCGCTCTTCTTCGGGCTCGACCAGTTCGAGCGCTTTCAAATAGAACAGGTAGCGTTCAACGAAGAGGATCTGCTCTTTCGTCATCCCGCGCCGCTGGAGATCGACCGTGATGCCGGCAAGATGTGAAGATGCCGTGTCGCCTTCGGCCGGAGCCGCGTTGCGATTGCGGCGGCGCAGCTTCTTTTGCACCTTCACCGTGCGGACAGCGGAGTTTACCTGGATCTGAGCGTGAAACTGGCGGTAATAAACTTCGGAAAGATCCTGCACGAAATCGCGAGTCCAGGGACGGCAAAAGCGGCGTGAGGGATCAAGACTCGGCTCAATTTTCAGAGACTCGCTCGCCTCGATCGGCACCAGGTCACCCGAGGCCTTGAGCGCTTCCAGTTGAGCGTCGTCCTTAATGCGGGGTAGATCGAGGCGGTCGATTTCTTCGTTTTGCCGGACCAGCGAATCGTGTGTCGGACGGAACAGAGGGTTCCAGAGGATGCCGCGAAGCCGATGCAGGATGCGGTGACGGTGGCCGGCGTGGCGCAGGGCAGAGGCCGATTGCGGCATCGCGAGTGCAACAAAAATCGCAAGCATGATCAGCAAGCTTCGCGTTACGAGCCCCGGCGCTGTGAATTTTCGCGTCATTTCAACGCCCCTCGGAGGCGGTGGAGAAGTGCCCATCTGCCGAGAGGAAGGACGATTGTAAACCACAGGTGAACAAATCTGTGAAGCAATTCGTCCTAAACCCCCTTACTTAAGGGAGTTACCTATGGTTACCGGCGGGCAAAAGCGCCGTGTGGAAAATGGCGAGTGTGGCTCTGCTTGCATGTAGAGACACGGCTTGCCGCGTCTTGCCAGCAGCGGTACGGACCCGGGGCGCGTTCGGAAATGGCGCTAGCGGAGACGGGGCAAGCCCCGTCTCTACCGGGATGCGCCGTCATTTGCGGAACAGGTCGACGAAGGCCTGCTTCATGACCTGCCCGCCGACGTCGGCAATCGACGTGGTTAGCGGAATGTCCTTGGGGCAAACTTCGACGCAGTTTTGCGCGTAGCCGCATTCCTGGATGCCGCCGTCTCCCATGAGCGCCGTCAGCCGCTCGCGCTTCAGGGCCGCGCCGGTGGGATGCGTATTGAACAGGCGCACTTGCGAGATGGTAGCCGCGCCGACGAAGCCCGTGTCCTCGGTGAACTGCGGGCAGGCTTCCATGCAGCAGCAGCACGAAATACAGCGCGAGAGCGGATAAGCCACTTCCTGGGCCTCGGCGGTCATGCGCGGGCCGGAACCGAGGTCGTAAGTACCGTCAACCGGCACCCAGGCTTTGACTTTCTTCAGGTTCTCGAAGATCACGCTGCGGTCAACCGCCAGGTCGCGCACCACGGGAAACTTCGAGAAAGGCTCGAGCTTGATGGGCTTATCGAGCTGGTCGAGCAGGGAAGAGCAGGCCATGCGGGCGCGCCCATTGATGAGCATGGCGCAGGAGCCGCAGATCTCCTCGAGACAACACGAGTCGTAGGTGATGGGCGTGGTCTTCTTGCCGTCACGGGTGACCGGGTTGGCCGCGATCTCCATCAGCGCCGAAGAGATGTTCATGTTCGGCTTGTAGGCGATCTCGAATTCCTCCCAACGCGGCTTCTGGTCGGGAGTGTCTTGGCGTTTGATCTTGATGAGGACGGTTTTGTTGTTTGCCATTTAGCTCTTAGCCTTTAGCTCTTAGCTCGACCCTTGTCATCCTGAGCGAAGCGAAGGACCTATGCATTCTCTTGGTGCGGGCAAAATACATAGGTCCTTCGCTTCGCTCAGGATGACAGAGTAGTTAAAGTCATCGGGCGTTGCTTCTAACTTCAGTACTTCCTCGGGCGCGGCGGAATCAGCGCTGCGTCCACCGGCTCGAACTCGAACTTCGGCTCGTCCAAATCGGGCGCGAAGGTTGCTTTTGTGGTCTTCATCCAGTTCTTGTCGTCGCGCTCGGGGAAATCGGGTTTATAGTGCGAGCCGCGAGATTCGTCGCGCATGGCCGCTCCCTGCGCGATTACCCGCGACAACTGCAGCATGTTGTAGAGCTGGCGCGCGAAGGCGATGGTCGTATTCGCCCACTGCGAGCGGTCGCTCAGGTTGATCTTCTGGTAGCGCTGCAGCAGCTCCACCACCTTGGCGTCCGCCGCTTCGCACTTCTTGTTATAGCGGATCACGGTGCAATTCGCGGTCATCACTTCGCCAAGTTCGCGCCAGAGCAGGAACGGATTCTCGCTGCCGTCGGTTTTCATCAGCACGGCATTGATCTCCTGCTGGCGCTTGCGCTCGGCGTCGAAATGCCCATTGCTGGGCGCGGCTTGCAGGTTCTTCGCGTACTGCACGGCGCTCGGGCCGGCGACGAATCCGCCAAAGATGCACGACACCAGCGAGTTCGCGCCCAGGCGGTTGGCGCCGTGATACTGGTATTCGCACTCGCCCGCGGAGTAGATGCCGGGGATGTTGGTGGCTTGCTTGTAATCGATCCAGAGGCCGCCCATGGTGTAGTGCATGCCCGGGAAAATCTTCATGGGCGTGTCGCGCGGATCGACGCCGACAAACTTCTCGTAGATTTCGAGAATTCCTTCCAGCTTGCGGTCGAGAGTTTTGCGGTCGATATGCGTGAGATCGAGATAGACCATCGGCTGGCCGTCGATGCCGAGTTTGTGTTTGTAGATGACCTCGAAGATTTCGCGGGTGGCCACATCGCGCGGCACCAGGTTGCCATATTTCGGATACCGTTCTTCGAGGAAGTACCAGCGGTCTTTCTCAGGAATGGATTTGGGATCGCGCTTGTCGCCCTGCGTCCTGGGAACCCAGACGCGCCCGCCTTCACCGCGCGCCGATTCCGACATAAGGCGTAGCTTGTCTTCGCCCGGGATGCAGGTGGGGTGAACCTGAATAAACTCGCCGTTCGCGTAGTAGCAGCCTTGCTGATAAAGCGCGGACTGCGCCGATCCCGTGCACACTACCGAATTGGTCGACTTGCCGAAGATGGCGCCAATGCCGCCTGTGCAAATGATGATGGCGTCGGCAGGGAAGGTGCGTACTTCCATGGTCCGCAGATCCATCGCGCAAATGCCGCGACAGACGCGCTGCCCATCGAGCACCGCCGAGAGAAATTCCCAGTGCTCGTACTTCTTCACCTTGCCTTCGGACTCGTAGCGGCGGACCTGTTCGTCGAGCGCGTAGAGAAGCTGCTGTCCGGTAGTCGCTCCGGCGAAGGCGGTGCGGTTAAAGAGCGTGCCGCCGAAGCGGCGGAAATCGAGCAGACCTTCGGGCGTGCGGTTGAAGGGAACGCCCATGCGGTCAAGCAAATCGATGATGCCGGGGGCGGCCTCGCACATGGCCTTGACCGGCGGCTGGTTGGCGAGAAAGTCGCCGCCATAGATGGTGTCGTCGAAATGGATCCAGGTGGAATCGCCTTCGCCCTTCAGGTTCTTGGCGGCGTTGATGCCGCCCTGCGCGCACACCGAGTGCGAGCGCTTTACCGGGACGATCGAGAACAGGTCAACTTCACCGCCCATCTCGGCGATCTTGATCACGGCGGACAAGCCTGCGAGGCCTCCGCCCACTACGATAATTTTCGGAGCTGCCATTTCTATGAATCCTTTTCAGTCGTTGGTCGTTAGTCGTTGGTCGTTAGCAAAAACGTTATCAGCAAAAGCCCTCGGTGATCCTAGATTTCGCCAACATGCATCGCGAACGACTAACGACAAACGACCAACGACTATCTATCGCATTACAATATTTTCCGAACTCGAACTTGAATCCAAAGGCTGAAGAGGCGTTTTCAGGAATCCGTACATGCTGGCCGCGCCGATTGACACCAGGCCGAGAGCGAGCAAGAGGCAGAGGTAGCCCAAGCGGCGGCGCGCCCTTTCGCCGGTCGTGATGCCCCACTTCGCGGCGAACAGCCACAGGCCGTAGCTGAAATGCCAGGAAGCGGCGATGATGCCGACCGCGTAGAAGGCGATCATCCACGGATTTTGGAATTCTCCCTGGACCTTGGCGAACGACTGCATCGGGTGCGTCGGCAGGTGGACGCCGGTGAAGCGCAGGTAATACGTGTGCTGCACCATGTAGATGAGGGCAATGATGCCGGTCCAGCGCTGCGAAGTGTAGAGCCAGTTGCCGGTCCAGGGATAATCGCCGACGTTGGTGTCGCCTTGGTACCAGATGTAGACGCCGTAGAGGCCGTGGTAGAGGATCGGAATCCAGATGAAGAACAGATTTCGAGGCCAAGGACGAAAGGCAGGCTGTTCAGAAACGCGACTTGTTTTCCGTAGGCCAGCGGACCCTTGAAGGCTTCGGCGTTCGAGATGAAGTGTTCGAGAAGGAAGGCTCCGATGGGTACGACGCCGCTGAGCGAATGCAGGCGGCGCAGGAGGAACGAAATTCCCTCGCCGGCACGCAGCGGGGCGACGCCGGATTTGATTTTGGGTGCGACGGAGGCGGGAGCGACGGGACTGGCAGTTGATGCCACGATGACGGCTCCTTACATGGTCCAATATGAAAACTAATCATTATCATTTTCCGCGCGAAGGGAAGTCAAGGAGAGCTTGAAACTTTAACCGCGGAGGTCGCAGAGTACGCAGAGAAAAGACTTGGAGGTTAACGGCAAAATGCAGAGTTCTATCGCGGACAAGAAGCGGTCCTTCGATCTTCTCTGCGATCTCTGCGTACTCTGCGGTTAGAGTTTTTGGACGTTGACCACACGATACCATTCCAGGAATGCTCGAAAAGCCGCGCCACGGTGGCTATATCGCGCTTTTTCTTCTGCGCTCAGTTCGGCAAAGGTCTTGCCGATTTGCGGGAAATAAAACAGCGGGTCATATCCAAAACCGTTTTTGCCCCGAAGCGCGTCGAGGATGACGCCTTCGGCCGTGCCGCGAAACGTGTGCAGCGTTTGGCCGTCGCGGGCCACAGCTAGGACACAGACGAAACGCGCGGTGCGCTTATCGCGCGGAATCCCCATGAGCTCGCGCAGCACTTTTGCGTTGTTAGCCTCGTCATCGGTGTTGCACCCTGCGGCGCGCGGTTCATCCGCAGCGTAGCGCGCGGAGTGCGCACCCGGCGCGCCGCCGATCGCGTCAATCTCCAGGCCGGAGTCGTCGGCCAGTACCAGTTCTCCGGGAACGGCCAGGCTGTACACCTCAGCTTTCTTGCGCGCATTTTCCTCGAAGGTTGTCCCGTCTTCGACGACCTGGGGCAGAGAAGAAAAATTTGGGATGTTGGCGATAGTGATGCCGCAGGATGCAGCGGCTCCGGCAAAATCGCGGAGCTTCCCGGCGTTCGAGGTGGCCAGCAAGATTCTCCGCGGCGTCTTGACCCAAACGACAACGAGCAAGGCGAGGCTAATCAGCGAGACGAAGTCTCCAATCCAACGATCGCGCGTCCGGCGGAAATGGACCTGCACATCATTGTTTCCAGCTTCCGTGGGAACGACCAGCAGGCGGGTGACATCGGTGGTCCGGGTGTTGACGTGGTTGCCGTTCACAAGAACTTCCCACGCCGGGTAGTTGAAAAGACGCAAGGTTAGATTTTGCGGTGCGGCAACTTGGACCCGGAAGTGCTTCTCCATTGGCTGCCATGCCAGAATCTGGCTTGGAACCGGCGCTCCAGTGTCGTCGCTGACCAGCGGCAGATTTCTGTTCAGCTCGTAGGAGTCGGCTCCGGCAGGCACGTATTCGTCGCTGCCTTCGTAGCCGGTGCGGCCAGCGACAGCGGCGCTCATCGAGCCGATATCGCTGGCTAGCTCCCACCAAGGCGGCTGGATGCGATGCCCGGCGACAATGACCGCAGCCAGTAAAAGGGCAGACGCCAGCCAGCGCCAGGTCCAGCGCCGGGCGGACACGGTCAGAAGCATGGCCAGAGCGGCATTCATGCAAAGCAGCCAGCGGAAGGGAAGTTGCACGAAGCGTAGCTTGGGCAAGTGCTGCCAGAGCAAATTGCTCGCGGAAATCATCAGAACCGCGCTGCCGGCTCCCCAGACGGAAAGCAGTGTCCACGGGATTTCAAACCGGGTCGCACTGTGCGGGACTGGACAGCCGGGGGCGGCTGTCCCTACGTGCTTCTTCCAACGCGAGCCCCAGATCGCGAAAGCGAGGACACCGATTTCAGCGAGCGCCACGGTCGAAACCAGGAGGTTGAAACGGTTGTGATCGGCATCGGCGAGAGTGGTGAAAAGAAAATTGTCCTGCGGGCGCACGCCCGGCGACAGCACGTCGCCAATATTGATCCATCGCGTTTCGTAAACCGCGGGAATCAAATAGAACGACGCCAATCCCGCGCCGAGTGCGATGGCGAGCGCCGTTCGCAACAGCGGACGCCATGATCGCTCCATCACTGCCAATACCACAGCCAGTCCAGCCACCGAGTAGTGAATCATGACGGCCGCGGGTGCGTTTGTTAGCCAGGCCGCAGCCAGCGTCAGGCCGAGCCATAGCACCGGCCTGGATCCCTGCTTCGTGAGTCGCAGAACACAAAGCAGCAGAAGCGGCAGCAGGGCGCTGGCCAACAGTTCGGCGCATGCGCTTCGCCAGTAGACGATCAACAGGTGATAGGGATTCAGGGCGTAGAACGCGGCGGCAAACAGCGCATCCGGAGCGGAGAGCCACTCGCGCGCCAGCCGGTACATGGCCGCTCCGGCAAGCATGAGCACGATCCAGCTATATGCGCCCGGCACCAGCTTCCAGGGCAGAACAGCCCCGAGCGCGGCGCCCAGGGTCCAGGATGAGGGTGGATAAAACAGGAAACGAGCCTCGCCGTACCCCCAGTACCCGAGAGCCGCCCAGCGCGGATAGACGATGCCGTGCTTCCATTGGCCGAGGACTTCCATCCAGGAATACATGTGAAACTCGAAATCATGACCGGACGGATTGCCCCACCAGAAGAACGGCGCAATCGCCAGCAGGCAAGCGCCAGCCAGCGCCAATGCACGCGAGATCGGACCTTTGAGCAACGGACCTTTACCTTGACCCGACACTTTCTGACAGAGACGGGGCAAGCCCCGTCTCTACAACCAGAGCAATTCTATTGCATAGGAAAATTATTTCAGAGTTAACCGATCGAGATTGTCTTGGAGACTGGGAGAGCTATTGGGTGAACGCTGATTGGGGGAGGGTTACTGGCTGACGCTCTCCGGATTCCGCTGGCGGCGGAGTTCGGCGAGAAAAGCTTCTTCTTCCAGCCCATTGCCGGCCCGCAGCAATTCCAGCAGAGGATCGTCTGCGTCCGTTGCTGCGCCACTGGTCCCACTTAGATCAGCGAGGTTGGCGACGAGAGAGCGCGGAGAACTTTCCAGTTGCGGAGTAGCACCGGGCTGGCTGGTGAGAAATTCGATGAACTCGCCGACGCTCTTGCGCTGTTCTTCCGTGCGGGCAGGGAACTCAATACCCATGCCATGTCCGGGATGCATGACCCGGACCAAACCGTCGGCGTGAATCTCCATCCCGGCGGCGCGCAGGCACAGATCGACGGCTGAGGACTGCGGGAAAGGAGATTCGGTTTCCACGTAGCACCCGCCCAGACTGAGGTCGGTCAGTTTGCATTGCGTGACCGCGTCCGGCTCTTCCGGCAAGGCATCCTGCGAACGGGCTGCCAGCCACTCGCTGAGCTCGTCACGCATCTTGGCGTCCATGTCGAGAAAGCGCAAACCGGTTTGACCGTTAGCGGTACTCCAGGCAACTTCCGCATCGCCTTCGATGCCCGCACCACCCTCGGGAAGCTGGAAGGAAGCACGAACCAGGGTCCCGGACGAAAGTGGCTTGGCCGTCAGTACATCCATGCCGCCGGTGCTCAGGTCAAGCAGGATGCCTTCGACCGTATTGTTGTCGTCGATACGAATCGAAACCTCGGCTTGGACGGCGATCCGCGTGGATTGCCGCCGTTCGCGCTTCAGCATAGCTGTAGCAGCGCGCAAGGTGGTTTGAGCCTGCTCGGGGGTGATGGGTTTGGTGAGGATGAAATGGGTTCCCGCACCCAGGATCGAGCGGATCTGCGAGGCATCATGGAGCAAGGCAACGGTGACCGGCGGCTTGCGATCGGGGCCGACGAGGCCGCGGCAAGCCTCGAGCAGTGGAGAGGCCGCTTGGGGATCATCGAAGTCTACGATGACCTGATCAAACCGCTCCTCCAGCAGTCGCGCCACCGCGACATCGGCGTCGTTGGACCGATCCACCGCCACGCCGAACTGCGTCAGAACCTGAATCAGCGTTTCCGCCGTCGGTTCATCCTTGGACACCAGCAATGCCTGCAATGTCATGCGCCCGAGCCTCCCGCCTCGCGCTTTGCCTGTATCTCAGGCGTCTACGGCCAGCGCGGAGTTGCACTACGTCCTGGTTTGGACGCTGCCGGTGCGGTTTGAGCGCTGGCTTTGGCAGCCATCGCGTTGGTGTTTTCGTCGTCCACTTCCGCGAGCACTGCGCTATCGTCTTCGACGTCATTTTCCGCAAGCAAGGGCGCGACTTCGCGCAGTTTTTCGGCAGCCTGCTGCAACATCTCGATCTGCTTGCCCAACTGCGTGTACTGCGCCTGCTTGCGACGCAAAACTTCATGGATATCCTTCATACATCCCCCTGCGCCTGACTGTAGGTTTGGACGAAGGTAAGGTCAACGCCAAAGGCATAGCTGGCCGTTACGGCAGTAACCCAAAACCGGGCCACGACGCAGACTGCTAGGCGTCCCTGCTCGACTTAGGACGTGAAGGGTTGGACCGTCCCGAGGAGGGGGCCGCTCCCTGCGGTGGCCATTCAGGGCGGACAAGAGCTGTTGGCACAAAATCAAAAGCCCCGCCTTGCGGCGGGGCCATGAGTTGAGTGTTTTGGGTGCAGCAAAAATTCAGGTTATGCCCCGATCAGCTTGCGACGGAATACTCCAGCGATGCCCACAAGTCCGGTTCCGAGGAGACCCAAAGTTCCAGGTTCCGGCACGGCGAAAGTCGAGTTGCCCATGCTGAGGTGCCCGATACCGCCCGTCCATTGGGAGGCAGTGCCAAAGATGGTCTGTGTGGTCGTTCCAGTCACGGTGCGACCGGTATACAGGGTGCCCACGAGATCGCCGGTGAGAGTCCAAGTCAGGCTCATTTTGCCCGGGGGGCTCGTCAGGGTCAAAATAACTGGACCGGCAAAGCTGCCGGTGAACAGCGCTACCGGGCTATGAGGTGATCCCGGCAATAAATGTGTCCAGGCGCCTACGCCAGTCACGTCAAAGCTCCCGCCTCCCGCAAACGTTGCCGACGGTCCCGAAAGGGAGCCGCCGGTCAGAGCGCCAGTCGAGAAACTGACTTTGCCCATGGTTGTCCCTGTTGAGAGGCCGTTCCAGCTCGTCAGTTGCGCCGAGTGTCCAGCCGTTGTCCAGATGCCGGCGCTCGAAACCGCGATCGATCCGTAATTGTTCGTCTCGATGATGTCCGCCCAAGCGGCGATTGGCAGCGCCAACGCCAACAGTGCTAGAAGAAACACTCGCCTCATTTGAATTCCCTCCACAAAATTTTTGTTCTTTACCCAAATTCACCTCGGAAACTGGTGTCCGAAGTAAAGATCGCCTACTACTTTTAGTGCACTTGCCGTTCCAAAGCTAACAAAGCTCGGCTGGCATTGTTTATCAACAACTTACAAGCGGACTGCACAGTCGCTCCGAATCTCGGGATGCAATCTGCTGCACACTAGCATCAATCGCTTTCCCCAGACCCCTAGTCCCGCAGGCCGTCAGATCGACCGCGAAACCGAGCAGTTGAATTGGTCCAGAATCGGCAGAGGAAATCCCGCTACCGAATAGCAAACCCCACGTTGCTCAACCGCTTTCAGAACCTTGCGCGACCGTTAGTAACCGGTCGTAAGGTGACGGATGTTACCACGGACTTGACGCTTGGCACGTGGCCCTTTTGTGCCATTCCAACCCCTCAACAGTGGCATTCCGCTCTCGGGCTGGCTGCAATACCTTTCCGATTGAGCAGTTCTGGGGAGGGCTGTTCGGGCGTCCCGCGATCCTCTGGATCCGGGGCGCTTCTTATTTGCGGTGAAGTTTCACGGTGCCCCGCCGCCTGAGAAGACCGATACCGGTTCACTTTTTCCCGAGGACAGGCTGCGGTAGGCCGCATCCAGAATGATCTGGTTCTGCCAGCCTTCCTGGCCAGGCACTGGAAACACTTCCCGGCCTTCTAGAGCGGCGGCGAAGCTGTCTACCTGCCTGGCGTAAGCAAGGTGGTTGGAAAGGGTTTCTTCGGCGACCAATTGTCCGTCGCGCAACAATTCCAGCCTGACTGGCCGTTCAACATTCAGCGCGTTATCGGCCCTGAGCACGCCGGCGTCGCCGACAATCTCCAAGGGCGTGCGATAGTGCGCCCGAGTTGAAACCAGCACCGTGGCCAGCGTGCCGCGCTGAAACTCCAGCGTCACTGCGGCGGCCGCTTCCACGTCACCCGATCCTTCGACTGGGCGACCGAGGACGCTTACCCGCTTGGGCTCGTCCTGCAGGATGTAACGCAAAGCGTCGATGCAGTGGACGCCCACGTCGGAGATGGGTCCCCCTCCTGCTAGCGAGCGGTCGTAGAGCCAGGTCCTGGCCTGCCCTGCACCTGGATAGGAAAACTCCACCCGCGCGAAGACCGGACGCCCAATGTCACCCGCAGCGATGCGTTCGCGAAATCTCGCCGTGGTGTCTTCAAAGCGAAAGACCTGGGCGACCCCGAGGAGCACTCCAGCGCTGCGCGCCGCTTCGACCATCTGGCGGCATTCGTCCGCGTTCATGCCCATGGGTTTCTCGCACAACACCGGCTTGCGTTCGGCAACCGCAGTGAGGACGTCCTGCAAGTGACAGGCATTGGGAGTCGTGACCAGCACGGCGTCGACTTCAGGGCAGCGGCTGAGTTCTTTGGTGGAGGCGAAGACATGCGGAATGCAGTACTGTGCGGCGGCTTCGCGCGCCTTGTTGGCGTCCCGGCGCGAAAGACCAACCACTTTGCAATTCTGAGCCAGGGCAAATCCGGGCATCAGGCGCCGGACAGCGTGCAAACCGAATCCCGCGATTCCAAAACGAATCATGTGAATCTCACCTGCTTCTCAACCGCTACGTGTACGGGTAAAAGACGAAGAAGAGCAGCGATAAAGCGGTCAACCCCCAGAGAGCTGGGCGAACTTCGCGCAAGCGTCCCGAAACCAGTTTGCAGAAAGGATACAAGATAAAGCCGGCCGTCATGCCAATGCCCACGTTGTAGGTAAAAGCCATCAGGACGATGACGCCGAAGGCTGGCACCAGTTCGGTGAGGTCGTCGAACGGAATCCGGGTGATTGGAGTGAGCATCAGCAAGCCGACGAAGATCAGCGCCGGTCCATAGGCCTGCGGCGGAATAGCGGAGATGAAGGGCGCGAAGAATAAAGTCCCGACAAAGCACAACGCCGTAGTGACCGCGGTCAGGCCGGTTCGACCTCCGGCCTCAACTCCAGTAGCAGACTCGATATAGGCGCCGGACGTCGTGGTTCCAATTGCGGCGGCGAAGGTCGTGGCGAGCGCGTCCGCCATCATCGGGCGCTCGATCTGCGGCAGGTTGCCGTCTTTATCGAGGAAGCCCGCGCGCGCCGACACACCGATGAGAGTGCCCATGGTGTCCACAAATGCCATGACGAAAATTGTAAGAACAACCGGAAAGAATCCCCAGGTGAACAGACTGTGCAGATCGAACTGAAAGAAAACGGGCTGCAGGCTGGGCGGACGGCTGACCCAACCAGTTGGCGCGGGAGCCACCCGGGTCACAAAACTGAGCAGAGTAGTGACAAGAACTCCGGTAAGAATTGCCGCTGGGAACCGGCGAATGGTGAGCACGGTCATCAGCAGGAAGCCAACGACGGAAAGCAGGACCGACAGCGAAGTGAGATGGCCCGGCCGGACCGGTGCGCCGGGCGATCCTATGATGACGATGCCGGTCTGGTTCAGCCCGATGAAGGTGAGAAACAATCCGATGCCGACCGCGTAACTGTACCGGAGCGTGGAGGGAATGGCTTCGACCATCCACTGGCGGAGTCGAAACAGAGTCATCAGGATGAACAGGACTCCGGCCAGAAACACGGCGCCCAGAGCGCTTTGCCAGGTATAGCCCAGCACATGAACCACGGTGAAGGCGATAAAAGCATTCTCGCCCATGTAGGGACCGATGGCGAACGGGCGCTTGGCATAGAGACCCATCAGCAGCGTTCCGAAAATCGCGGTGAGAATGGTGGCCGTGAGCGAAGCGCCGGCGGGCATGCCCGCCGTTTTGAGGATGGCCGGGTTGACGGCCACGATGTAGGCCATGGTGAAGAAGGTGGTGAGTCCGGCGACGACTTCGCGGCGGACGGTTGTCTGGTGATGAGCGAGTTCAAAGAAATGATCGAGCCAGCGAGTCACGATTAAGAGCTCCGTAAATAAGTAAGTAGGAAATTGAAGAAGTCAAAAGTCAGATTGCAGAAGTGCAGCCTGACCGCCTCACGAGTCTAGCTTTACTTCTGCAATTTGACTTCTCACTTCTGACTTTTCCGCAACTCGGCGATCAACTTCGGGTCGATGTTGCCACCGCTGATCACGGCTACGTTGATGTTTGTCTTGGGCAACTCGTCAGCGTGAAAAAGAAATGCGGCTGGAGCCACAGCGCCGCTCGGTTCGGCCACCGTTTTGGCGTTCGCGCTTAAAGCGCGCATGACCTCGCGAATCTCGTCCTCCGTCACGCTGATGATGTCGTCCACATAAGCGCGGATGTGTTCGAAATTGATGGCGCCTACGCTTTGAGTGCGAAGACCGTCGGCCAGTGTCCGTGAGACTTGCTCCGCCGGGAAGGACACGATGCGGCCGGCACGCAGGCTGGCTTGCGCATCGGCAGCGAGTTCGGGCTCAACGCCTATCACCTTCACATTGGAATTGCTGAGCTTGATGGCGGCAGCAATGCCGCTGATCAATCCTCCTCCGCCGACGGGAACCAGCACAGTTCCAGCGTCAGGCAGGTCTTCGAGGATCTCGAGTCCCACGGTTCCCTGGCCGGCGATGATCTTTTCGTCATTGTAGGGAGGCACGATCGCGTAGCCGTGCTCGGCTGCCAATTGCTCGGCGCGCAGTCGGCGTTCTTCGCTGCCGGGACCGACGGTGACGATCTCGGCTCCGAGGGCGGCGGTAGCGTCGAGCTTGTTTTTAGGAGCATTGCCAGGCATGACGATGATGGCCTTTACGCCAAGTGCCCGCGCCGCATAGGCCACGCCCTGCGCATGATTGCCGCTGGAATAGGAGATGACTCCGCGGCGGCGTTCTTCGTCGGTCAGAGACGCGACCTTGTTATAAGCACCACGCAGTTTGAAAGCGCCAATGGGCTGCAGGTTCTCGAGCTTCAGGAAGAGCTTGCGTTGATCTGACGTGCTCGTCCATTCGAACAAGGGCGTGCGGACGGCAATGCCGGCAAGGAGTTCTTGGGCAGCACCGATATCGTCGAGAGAAACCATTGTGTTTTGAGACTGCCTTGTCCGCGCGTTTTTTGCAAGGGCAGCCGCATAGTACATCATGATGTTACAGACATTGACATCATGATGCCTACTGATATAGCATCAGAACATGAGGACAACGCTCTCGCTCGATGACGACGTGGCCCAGTTGCTGAAGAAGGAAGTTCGGCGAACTGGCTCTTCTTTCAAAGAGGCGGTGAATCGATTTCTGCGGATGGGATTGATGGCCTCGAAACAGCCCGTCCGGAAGCCGTTCCGGGTGAAGCCGTGGAATCTGGGTCTGCCTCCGTTTGAAAAAGTAGAAGAGCTATTGGAATACCTGGAAGGACCGGATCATCGGTGATCGTCATTGATGCCAATCTCCTGATCTATTCCTACGATCTCGATTCGGCCTACCACAAGAAGAGCCATTCTTGGCTGGAGGAAGCGCTTTCGGGAGTGGAAGCTGTGGGACTGCCCTGGCAAAGCATATCTGCGTTCCTACGGGTTATCACGAACCGGCGACTATCGGGAATGCGTGTCAGCCTGCAGCAAGCCGTGCAAGTCGTAGATGAGTGGTTGCAACAACCGAATGTACAAATACTTGTGCCGGCGGATCAGCACTGGTCGGTGTTGAGGCAAATGATCCTGGAGGGACAGGCCTCAGGCCCGTTGGTGAGTGATGCGGAGATCGCGGCGATCACGATTGAGCACGGAGCTGTGCTGCACACGGCGGACCGCGATTTTGCCCGCTTCCCGGGGCTGCGCTGGAAGAACCCCTTGAGCTAGCCGAAGGCAAGTATTCCTAGGAGAGCGATGCTTTGTCTCTAGCCAGCAAGAAGATTTCGCTTTGCTCTCGAACGCGACCATTTAGGAACCTAACGAATTGCGGGTCTACAGTCTCTGGAGGCAGGCGTGGTTCTCCGTAGCTCTGACCGCGCACAGAGACGCAAACGTAGGGCGAAAGGCAGAGCCAAAAGTCGTGGTTTGGGTTGTGGAGAATTTGCGCCAAATCCGTGGTTGTTAATCTTGGATCGCTGGTAGGCACCCAGATAGGATTGTTGTTCATTTGAATCACTACCACGGGGCTATCTCCTGTGATGAATTGCTCGCCGACATGAGGCAGAGAAGTGTAGAAGTGAGGCTGGTGGAGATTTTTGTCCCAATACTCCATGACAATCAGTGCCTGTTTAGCAATTGTTCTGACAAAGGTATTCGTATCTACAGGGCCTCCAGCTTGTTCCTCAATGCACTTTTTGTGGGCTAGCGTTCTCACGGCCTGAGATGCAACGAATCCGCAAAGCGCTCCCGTTTCGTCGCCCGTAAGATTTGCGAAACGGCTTTGTTCTTCTTTGATTCTCTGCGAAACGGGGGCAAAGGGGCCTTCTACCACATTGCTGAAGAAGTCTTCTACTTCGTCGTCCTCTATCCCGCGTCGTTTTACGATGTAGAGGCTGCTTCGATATCCCACGGAGCTGGGATTTCGGTGTTCGGGTCTTTCCTTGTCGGCGAACTTCACCCAGACCTTGCCGGAGGCATCCGTAAACCCCTTTTGGTAGCACTCGGGAAGAAAGTGATTCTTACGTTTCAGGTTTGCCATTCAATTACTCGGCAAATCAGATCTCCAGTATCACCGGCATAATCAGCGGCCGCCGCTGCGTCTGGCGCGAGATGTAGCGCTTCAGGTCCGTCCGGATTTTTTCTTTGATCACGCCGTAGTCGGCTTTCTCTTCGCTGCTGGAGGCGTCGAGGGTTTCCATCACGATCTCGCGGGCGCGTTCGATCACACCGTTTTCGCCGAGCGCGAAGCCACGGGTCACAATCTCGGGCGCGGTCTCGACGAGTCCGGTGAGTTTGTTGATGGCGATGATCGGCATCACGAATCCGTCTTCGCTGAGGTGGCGCCGGTCTTTGATTACTAAGTCTTCCACAACATCTGTGCGGGAGCCGGAATCGATGCAGACGCGGCCAACGTTGACCCGTCCCGCCTTGCGCGCGCCGAGTTCGTCGATTTCCAGAACGTCTCCACTCTCAATCAGCATCACGCTGCCCACCGAGCCGTGCATGGACCCGGCCAGTTCGGCATGTAATTTGAGCTGCCGGTATTCGCCGTGAATCGGAACAAAATACTTGGGCCGGACCAGATTGATGATCAGCTTCAATTCTTCCTGGCTGGCGTGTCCGCTGACGTGGATGGGCGGGTAAGAGCCATCATCGTAGATAACGAACGCTTCGCGGCGGAACAAGTGATCCACCATCCGGAAGATGGCTTTCTCGTTTCCCGGGATGATGCGCGATGATAGCACTACGGTGTCGCCTTTTTCGATTTTGGCGTGCTTGTGATTATCTACCGCCGCCCGCGACAGAGCAGACATGGGTTCGCCCTGCGTGCCGCTGATCAGGACGCAGACTTTTTCCGGCGCGAAGTTCTTCATTTCGCCGGGATGAATCAGCATGCCCTCCGTAATCTGGATATAACCAAGGTCCTCGGCGATTTCGGAAGAACTGTTCATAGAGCGGCCGATGAAACAGATCTTGCGGCCGTGGTCGCGTGCCATGTCAACGGTCAGTTTGATGCGGTGAATCGACGACGAGAAGCAGGAGATGAACAGACGTCGCTGGGTGCGGGCAAAGACCTCATCAAACTTGCGGCGGACCGCTCGCTCGCTCGGCGTGTAGCCCTTGCGTTCGACGTTGGTGGAATCCTGCAAGAGCGCCAGAACCCCCTCTTTGCCATACTCGGCGAAACCGTGCAGGTCGAAGAGGCGGTTGTCGGTCGGCGTCGGATCAACCTTAAAGTCTCCGGTATGCAGCACGACGCCGAGCGGTGTGTGGATGGCGAGCGCGACGCAATCGACTAGGCTGTGTGTTACCTGCAGCGGATGAATGGTGAACGGCCCAACCTTGAAACGCTCTCCGGGACGAATTTCGCGCAGGTCGGAATCGTCGAGGAGTTGGTGCTCGTCGAGCTTATCTTCAACGTAGGCCAGTGTGAACTCGGTGCCCCAGACGGGAACATTCAGCTCGCTGAGAATCCAGGGCAGGGCGCCGATGTGGTCTTCGTGGCCGTGGGTAAGCACGATGCCGCGCACATGCTGGCGATTTTCGAGCAGGTAAGAAATGTCGGGGACGACGATGTCGACGCCCAGCAACTCGGCCTCGGGAAACATCAGGCCGGCATCCACCACGATGATGTCGTCGCCAAAGCGGATGGCCATGCAGTTCATACCGAACTCGCCCATCCCGCCCAGCGGAACGATGTGCAGTTTTCCTTTTGACATTAGACAAATTGATGCTAGCACAGCGAGAGGGCCGTGTAGAGACGGGGCTTGCCCCGTCTGCTTTGGACGCGGAGAGAGAGGCGCCGAGCGTCACCCTTTCAGTAATTGTCATCTTGAGCGAAGCGAAGGACCTGCTGTCCGCTGCAAAATACAGATCCCTGGCCTCGTTTCGCAGGACAGTCTCGTGAGTAAAGCGCGGCTGCTAGACTTGTACTCCCTTACTAAGGAGAAAAAATGCTAGCGGGTGAGAGACTGGCGAAACTGACGCTCCAACTCGTGGTTGTAATCATTGGCAGCCTTCTGATTGTTCTCCTTGTCGTTCCACTACTTGGGCCAGGGTGGCATCTGCTTCACGGAGACTTCATCTCCTATGGAGGCTGGGGGATCCCTGTCCCAAAGGGGTTTTATGTGGAGGAGTCTCGAGAGGGCCCCACGATGTGGAAGTTAACCCTTGGTTCCGGAATCCCATTTTTCGATGCATCCTACGGACACATCAGCTTCTATGGCCTCAGCGGAGTGAGCCCAGCCCGACAGCCATTTGACTACGATAGGGATTACTCTCAGTTTGACAGGGTTGTCACTCAAGAGGCTAACAAATCTGGGTACCGGTTTGAAGCGAAACGAAGCACCCCTGTTGGCAAGACCTCCGGTTACTGTTTAGAGTACACACGCTCCGTGAACCTCAAACATGAAGTCAGAGGCCAATCTCTGTTGCGGTGTGCTGTACAGAGCAGTCCGGCAGTTCTGTTCTACGAGGGCGATCCTAGATACATTCCTGATGTCTTCACTATGCTGCAAGGGGTTTCTCTTGACGCAGGCACGAGCCACTGACCCTCGGCTGATAAACTGCGAACAGAATGTTGACCGACGAGAAACAATCATGGCTACGGCGGCGTGTGGAAGGCGCGATCCGCGGGGGCCTGACTCGCACCTACGAGACGATCAAGGTCGATCCGGGACGCTTCCTGATGCAGTTGCGCGCGGCGCATGGGTTACCGCTGGCCACCTTTCATGGTGTGTACACGTTGCCGATGGAGCGCCTCGACGATGTGGCAGAGTCGGTGATTCGCGGCGGCATGAAGCTGGCGGCAGCCGAAGGAGCCGGGTTCGGCCTGGGCGGAATTCTTACCATCGTGCCCGACCTCGGCATTCTTTCCGCGATTACGATGCGCACCATCCAAAAGCTCAGCTTGATTTACGGCTTCGAGCTGAATACCGACGACGAGATTGCCGAACTTTGGATTGCGGCGGCCAGCGCCGCCGGCGTAGACATCAGCCGCGAATTGCTGGAAAAAGAAGTGGTCAACCGCTTTGTGCCGAAAGTGATTCAGCGCATTGCCGCCCGGGCCAGCGCCGAGGTCGTCGAGAAGTGGGCAGGACGCCTGATTCCATTGGCGAGTTCGGTAATCGGATGCGCCCTGAACTATTATTTCGTGCGGGCATGGGGCCAGCGGGCGCGGGCGCATTTCCGCGCCAAGCATCTCGAAGCGCGGCGCAAGTTTGCGACGGAACAGATGCAGCTGCCGGGCGCCCCGTCGGCAGCGTTGCCATCGTGACCCGTTTCGGCAACCAGAGACCACGCCGAGCTGTCCGTTTCTACCGCAGCCATTCTTCCAACTCAATCCCGCGCTCGGTTTTCTCATCGCGATACTTCACGATGACCGGCGTGTAGAGCGAGAGGTTCCAGTCGTCGGATTTGCCCTTACCTTTTTTCACCGCACGCGAGCCGGGTACGACAACGGCATTTTCAGGGACTTCCAGCGGTCGCTCCGCGGACGCCCGGTAGACTTCGCCGCGCACGAGATCATAGAGTGGAGTGGAGCGAGTCAGAATCGTTCCCGCTCCCAGGACGGCGCGGGCGCGGACCAGCGTGCCCTCGTACACTCCGCAATTGCCGCCGACCAGCACATCGTCTTCGATGATCACCGGAGCGGCATTGATGGGTTCGAGTACGCCTCCGATTTGGGCGGCGGCGCTCAGGTGCACGCGCTTGCCGATCTGCGCGCAGGAGCCGACCAGCGCGTGCGAATCGATCATCGAGCCTTCATCCACGTAGGCGCCGACGTTGATAAACATAGGTGGCATACAGATAACCGACTGTGCAACGTAGGCCCCTTCGCGGATGGAGGATCCCCCCGGCACCAGGCGAACACGATCGGCGAGAGTCAGGCGGCGGGCGGGGAAGGTGTCCTTATCGACAAAAGAGAGCACATCGCCGTCCGACATCTGTTGTAACTCGCCGAGGCGGAAGCCGAGCAGGATGCCTTGTTTGACCCAGGCATTGACGATCCAGCGGCCCGAGACTTTTTCAGCAGCGCGAACTTCGCCGCGAGTCAGAGCGGCGCGGAAGTCGAGGAAGATGCGACGGGCGGCGGTGAGGTCCGTGATGGTTTCGCTCGTCGCTAAGCGTTCAATGGCCGACTTCAAAAGGGACAGCGAATCTGATGTAGGCAAAAAGCAGGTCCTTCGCTTCGCTCAGGATGACAAGCCGTAAACTGAGTGCTAAGTGCAAATGCTGAGTGCTAAATGCCGTCCTTACGCCACGCACTTGCATTCGCTGCGGATGAGAACCCCGGGCATCTGGTGGCTCGCCTCACGCGCTTCGGCGAGATTGCCGTACGGTCCGTGCCACCGTGAATGATTGGGATCGTGCCCGCTGGGGCGTCCTTTGCCGGAACTGCACTGCCCACAGGATGCGCGATGCAGAATCGCCTTGTGCGGACCCGCCGCCCAATTTTCATAAACATAAAATTCGGCGGCAACCGCCGGAGGAGCCACGGGGCGGGTAATCAATCCGGCGTCGGTCGCGATCTTCTGCAGCTTCGATCGCGTATCGCGGCGCATGGGAAGCAAGGGCAGGCGATAGACTTCTTCAATCTTCCCCATCATCGCCAGAACGGCTTTCACGGGCAGCGGACTCGACTCGATGAAGTTACCGAGCATCAGCGGAAGATATTTGCGGTGCAGGGTACGCGCCGTGTGCCAGTCGTTATTCAGAGCGGCGCGAGTCATCTCCGTCATCTCGCGCGGAATTTCATTGGCCGCGACCGAGATGACGCCCACGCCGCCCAGCGCGATCACCGGCAGAGTAACGGCATCGTCGCCGGAAAGAACCAGAAAAGTCTCCGGCACCGAGTTCAGCACCTCAGCGATCTGCGTCAGGTTGCCGCTGGCTTCCTTCACGCCCACGATATTCGGGACCTCGGTCAACCTCACCAGGGTCGCGGGCTCAAGGTTGGCGGAGGTCCGGACGGGAACGTTATAGAGGATGACCGGTTTATCGACCGCTTCGGCAATGGCGCGGAAGTGCCGGTATTGGCCTTCCTGCGTCGGCTTGTTGTAGTAGGGCGATGCGGTGAGGATGGCGTTGACGCCGGGCCGCGCCGCTACTTCTTTCGCATTGGCCACAGCCTCCTGGGTCGAGTTGGAGGTGGCGCCGGCGACGATCGGCACGCGTCCGGCGGCGACTTCAATGGTGACGTCGATGACGCGCAGCCACTCATCGTGAGTGAGCGTGGGAGTTTCTCCCGTGGTGCCGCAGGGAACCAGGAAATCGATGCCAGATTCGATCTGCCAGGCAACCAGATTGCGGAGTGCGTTTTCGTCAACTGCACCGTCCTGAGAGAACGGTGTGACCAGAGCGGTACCACAGCCTCGCAGTTGCATGCGCTAAGGATAACTCTTCTCGCGAGCACTTGCATGGGCAGAGAGTTTGCTCGCGTGGATGGTCGTGTGGGGACGGGCGCCCCGCCCGTCCAGGTCAAGCGAAGGTCGGCCGAATGCCTGCAGTTACTAAATTCGGGGGCGCGCTCTAGAGCTCTCGCCAGACGTTGCGGAATTCGAAGAAACCCGCTTTCCCCGCCAGCCACTCGGCCGCCCGCACCGCCCCTTCCGCGAATCCCTGGCGCGACTTGGCGTCGTGGCACAAGTAAATGCGATCGCCGGCAGAATTGAAGACCACCTCGTGCATGCCGACCGCGTCGCCTTCGCGAAAGGAAACGATCTCTAATTCTTGGCCTCCCGATTCGCGCACAATCTTCTGGATCGTGAGCGCGGTCCCGGAAGGCGCGTCCTTCTTCGTCACATGATGCCGCTCGAAGATCTGCCCCGAGTAATCGTATTTCAGTGCGGCCCCTGCGGTTGCCGCAATCTCGAAGAACAGATTCACGCCAATGGAAAAATTCGATCCGTAGAGGAAGCCCGTTTTAGCCGCGAGCACCATCTCGCGCAAGCGCGGCAATTGTTCATACCAGCCGGTGGTTCCGACCACGAGGTTCTTCTTGGCGCGGATGCAGGCCTCGACATTGGCGACGATCGCGGTCGGCGTCGTGAAGTCGATGGCGACGTCGAAGGGGGCAAGGAAAGCAGAAGTAAGGGCGCAGGCATTCGCGTTTTCGTCGACGTCCAAGGTGCGGACGTGATGCCGCCGCTCGCGTGCTACTTCCGCTACCAGCGACCCTGTCTTGCCGCAGCCGAGGATTAGGAGATTCATGGAAACCTTAAACCGCAGAGTGCGCAGAGAGCGCAGGCACTTACAAACCACGTGGCGAGTTCATCCGCCTATACTTTTCGCGCTCAAGGTCCGACTCCTCTGCGCTGCGAAAAAGGCGCCCCCAGCCGATAAGCTGCACTTGACTCTTGTTAAAAACTAGAGTTCCGCTGATGCTGCGATCGAGTATACGGGTAATATAAACATCAATGGGCAGTTCCTTAAGCGGAAAGAGCGACGGACCCTTGTGCCGAGTTGAGATTAGTAGCTCAGTCGTCTCCGGACCCCCCTCGACAGCTGGAGGGGCAACTTCAATAAGCATGTAGTCGTCGCGGAAATCGTCCCGCAACCGGGCTTTTGCCCAGCAAGAGCGGGTCGTCTCGAGATCTCCGGTCATTTCTGCCGCGGCTGATAAAAAGAAATCAGGGCACTTCTTTTTTTCGTTTCGTACTCTGCGATTAAACCAGCTCACGCAAACACCTCCGGATCCGCCTCGGCGAAGAATGCGTGATGCAGTCTCCGGACCACCTCAGCCGCGTCGTCTTCTTCAATCACGAAAGTCAGATTAATTTCCGACGCGCCCTGCGAGATCATGCGAATTTTCACATCTTCAAGGATGCCGAAGACCTTGGCGGCGATTCCAGGAGTATCGCGCAAATTCTCGCCTACCAGGCAAACGATCGCCTTCCGCCCCTCATACTTCACGTCGGCAATTTTCGCGAGATCAGCGGCCAGCGCCGGGATGGCTTCGTTGGTCTCGGCCGTCACCGAGACGCTGACTTCGGAGGTGGAAACCACGTCTACGGCCACGTTGTGGTGGTCGAAGGCCTCAAAGATGGACTTCAGATATCCGTGCACCAGCAGCCGCCTAGGTGACGCAACCTCCACCAGCGTGATTTTTTTCTTGAGGGCGATCGCCTTGAAAATATTTGCGCAGCGCGGTGCCCGCGCCGTGATTTTCGTCCCCTCGCAGGCCGGGTTCAGCGAGTTCAGAACATAGACCGGAATGTTTTGCTGAATTGCGGGCAGGACGGTTGCCGGATGCAGGACCTTGGCGCCGAAGTAGGCAAGTTCGGCGGCCTCGTCAAAGCTGATCACTTTTATGCGTCGCGCTTCGGAAGTCAGGCGCGGGTCGGTGGTCATCATACCGTCTACGTCGGTCCAGATTTCGATGCGCTCGGCCTTGAGGCCAGCGCCAAAAATCGCTGCGGAAAAGTCCGATCCTCCGCGGCCGATGGTGGTGGTGATGCCAACGCGATTCGAGCCGATGAAGCCACCCATCACCGGAACCTTGCCGGCATCGAGCAGAGGCTGAACTTTCTTGCGCAGGCGTTCGTTGGTTTCCTCCATCTGGGGAACGGCGCGGGTGTAAGCGCTGTCGGTCAGCAGACATTGGCGCGAATCCAGGTGCGCGCCCGGCAGTCCACGGGCAACGAAAGCGGCCGCGACGATCTTGCTCGAAAGCACTTCGCCGAAAGAAGCAACGTAATCGTAGGTGCGGGGAGTAATTTCGCCGACCGCGCCAATGCCGCGCAGCAATTCGTCCAGGTCTTCGAAGTCGGAGCCCAGGTCGCCGTGAAATTCCGTGAACAGAGCCGTGCCTAGCAGTTCTCCGGCAGTTTCATAGTGGCGCTCTCGGAGGGCGCGCGCCATTTTGAGAGCGGTTTTGCGATCGCCGCCACCGGCAGCCTTGCCCATGGCGAGCAGGGAATCGGTGACCTTGGCCATGGCACTGACCACCACAATAGGCCGGTCCGCCAACCGGCCCTGGACGATGTGCGCGACGCGATCGATCGCTTTTGCGTCTTGTACGGAGGTCCCGCCGAACTTCATGACGATCATGGGCGGAGATCCTCGTTGCTCGCAGAGAATCCACCACGGAGGCACGGAGACACGGAGAAGAATAAGAAAAGGTTTTCTCCGTTTCTCCGTGCCTCCGTGGTGGATGTTCTTCTCACCCTAGACACCCCTTCGCCTTGAGAAGTTCGGCATTGAGCAGGGCTGCGCCGGCTGCGCCACGAATTGTATTGTGCGAGAGGACGGTGAACTTCCAGTCGAGTACGTTGCACTTGCGCAAGCGGCCTACCGCTGTGGTCATGCCGGCGCCCAGGTCACAATCGAAGCGCGGTTGCGGACGGTCCGGGGCAGTCAAGTACACGACCGGTTGATCGGGCGCGCTCGGCAGGCGCAAGCGCTGCGGCTCGGCGCGAAAATCGTTCCAGGCGGCAATGATCTCTTCGGCTGACGCTTTCTTTTTCAGTTTGACGGCGACCGACTCGGTGTGGCCATCTTCCACGGGCACGCGATTGCATTGCGCGCTCATGGCAAAAGGAGCCGGGTCGATGTGGGAACCCCTCATCGTGCCCAACAACTTTTGTGTCTCCTCCTCCATCTTTTCTTCTTCGTTGGCGATGTAGGGAATGACGTTGCCGAGGATGTCGAGCGAAGCTACGCCGGGATATCCCGCGCCGCTGACCGCTTGCATGGTGACCGCCATCACGGTCTCGAGCTTGAAAGCCCGATGCAACGGGGCCAGGGCCAGCACCAGGCCGATCGCCGAGCAATTGGGATTGGTGACTACATAACCGCCCGACTTCGAGTACCACGATTGCTTGGTGATCAACTGAATATGATCGCCATTGACCTCCGGAATCACCAAGGGCACGTCGGCCTGCATGCGAAGGGCGCTGGAGTTGGAGACGACCGCACAGCCGGCGTCGGCAAACTGCGGCTCCAGTTCGCGAGCGATGCCGGCATCCAGAGCGGCAAAAATAATCTTGGGCGCGTCTTCGGGCTTCGCCGGCGCAATCGTCATTCTGGCGACAGCGGCGGGGATGGCGGTTTTCAGACGCCAGCGAGCGGCTTCGGCATAGGTCCGTCCTTCCGAACGGTCGGACGCCGCCAGCCACCCCACCTCAAACCACGGGTGATCTTCGAGCATCTGGATAAATCTCTGCCCGACGATGCCCGTGGCACCGAGAATTCCAACAGGGAGTTTCTTCGACATATTCTGATCAACGAAACAAGTGTTGATTTTATACCAGCGAAATTTCTGCCGGGGATACCGTTGCCAGTGCGCACAAATCATGTGCAGGCGCCTGCCCGTTGAACGGCGGATGCGACCCTCGGTGCCTGTTCGCCTCGCGAACTCAGGTGTACGCTTCTTCTAGGAGTGACTAATGTCAGAACTGCGCCAGAATTTCGCCACCAAGGAATGGGTTGTCATCGCTACCGAACGGGCCCGGCGCCCCGAAGAAATGGCGCAACGCCGCGAGCGCAAGCCGCTGGCATCGTTTGTCGCGAACTGTCCCTTCTGTCCGGGAAACGAAAAGCTGACCCCACCGGAAGTGATGCGGGTACCGGCCTCAACCGAGGTTCCGTGGCACGCGCGCGTGATCCCGAACAAGTTCGCAGCGCTTTCCCGCGAGGTGCAGCCAACCCGCACCGTACACCGCTCGCGCCGCACGGTAAACGGCTTTGGGGTTCACGATGTGATCATTGAGACGCCCGAGCACTCTCAGGTTATGGCCCGGATGCCCGATTCCTACGTGGCGGAAATCCTGCGGATCTATAAGACTCGCTACGACGAACTCAGTCTCGACTCGCGCGTCGCGTTGATTACCATCTTCAAGAATCACGGCCTCGATGCCGGAACCAGCCTGGAGCACCCGCACTCGCAGATGATTGCGACTCCGGTGACCTCGCTGCAGGTGCGCGAGCGTTTTCAACACGCATTGCGGCATTTTGATGACTACGGCGAATGCATGTTCTGCCAGATGCTCGAGGAAGAACTGCAGGAACAGACACGCATCGTCATGGTTTCCGAGCACTTCGTTGCGCTAGAACTGTATGCTTCGCCGGCTCCGTTCTCTACCCACATTTATCCGCGGCGGCACATGGCCAGCTTCGGCGACGTGAGCGCGGCGGAGATGAACGATCTGGCGCGGATGCTGCGCTTGCTGCTGGCCAAGCTCTACCACGGGCTGGCCGACCCGGACTTCAACTTTACGATTCGAAGCGCTCCCGCCGAAAGCGTCGGCGTGAAGTACTTTCACTGGTATTTGAGTGTGATTCCGCGGCTGACGCGAGTGGCCGGATTCGAACTGGGCTCAGGAATGTTCATCAATACCGTGCTGCCGGAAGCAGCGGCTGAGTTCCTGCGAAAAGTGGATGTGGAAATGGTGAAAAACAGCCCTGCGGCGGCCATGTCGTAGGGGCGCCACGCTCGCTGCAGAGACGCTGCTTGCCGCGTCTTGCTGGCGGCGTATCCGGAGAGGGCGCGATCGGAGACGGAGCAGGCCCCGTCTCTACCAATGTTCCTCTAAGTTCTCTCTCGGCCCAGCTCTTGCGGGAAGGAGTACTCGTTAAGCGGTCCGAACTTGCGTTTTTCGGCGTAAATACGCCAGCGCCGCCAGACAATGCGCAAACTGGCCATTACCGGGATGGAAAGATAGACGCCGAGGATGCCAGCGATTTCACCGCCCGCGAGAATACCGAACAGAGCCGCCAGCGGATGCAATTCCACCCTGACTCCCATGATCCGGGGAGAGATTACATAATCCTGGATCATTCGCCAGAGCAACAAAAACAGCAGCAGGAAGGGCCAGTGCTGGTATCCCGCCAGAACGGCGACGATCATCATGGCGACGCCCGCCATCAGCGGTCCGGCAACGGGTACGAATTCGAGCGCGCCTCCGGCCGTACCCAGCATCAGCGCGTAGGGAACTCGCGTCGCACTCAGGAATGCGGTATAAGCCACCAGCGACAGGGCTGCCAGGGTCAACTGGGCGCGAATGAACTGGGCGAGCATCTGGTTCAGATCCAGCAGCACGTCCTGCAGAAACTCGCGCTGCGAGCGCGACTGCACCAGCGGAAGCAGCACCGCAAGAAAGCTGCCTCCATCGCGCAGGAAAAAAATAGCGAGAATAGGTATCAGAAACAGCACCCACACTTCCTGCGCTGCTTCGGCCGCGCGAACCCCGATGCGTTGCGCCAGGCGAGACAAGTCTTCCCGGCGACTCATCAGGAAATCCCTGATACGTTTCTGGGTATCCGCGCTCCAGCCGTGCTCGCTCCCAATTTGTGCCGTAAGCTGGCCGATCTGGCCGGAAAGCTGGCTGGTGCTCGCCTTGTCCATGAGTCCGGGCAGCGATGCTCCCAGGCGCGCGCCTTGCCGCGCGATCCTCGGGCCGACCAGGAAACCGGCCACCCCGAGGCCGACCAGCAACAGCAAGTAAATGATCGTGATCGCCCAAACGCGGCTGCGTACCAGTTTCTCCAGTCGCTCTACGGCGGGATTAATGAGATAGGCAAACAAAATGGCAAAAAGGAAGAGAATCAACGTGTGTCGCGCCGCATAAAGAAAACCCATTCCGACGGCGAACAGTATGGCCGTGAATAGAACGCGCGACGTGCGTGAATCAAGAATCGTCAAGAGTTGCCCCAAAACAGGTCTTAGGTGTTAGGTCTTAGGTAAACCTTCCCGGCGTTCCGCTAAAACCTAAGACTTAAGACCTGAAGTTCAATCGCGGTCCACAATCGTATTCTCTCCCACAATGGACATGCGCATCACTTTAAATTGATCGTCGAGCCAGAGTTGCCACGTCCCAGCGTCGTTTTTCAATTCCAACTTGATCAGGTCCTGCGGCCCGCTCTTCAGGTTCACTTTCTCGCGGCCGACGTACTCCGCGCTGACTGACGCCGAAGTCTGCTGGTGCGGATCCAAGGTTCCAAACGGGGTGCGCTCCTTCAGTGGGCACTGGAGTTGCCCTTTGTCCTGTTTACAGACCGTGCCCAGGAACTTCCAAGCCAGCACTTCACGATGGACGAAGAAATAGTCATCCAGGATACTGGTGGATGCCGGCAGCAGGTAAGGTTTCTCGTGTTCCTTATCTCCCGCTCCAGCGCTCCACTTCTGGTTCAGAAAGTCAGCATTGGGAAGCACCACGTAGTGCGCCGACCCGGGACTCAATTCCTTCCATTCATAACGGCGGATTTCGCCTTTCTCGGTAAGCTCCATGTCGGAAGTTTGCACGTCCGGCGGAGTATTCTCGGTCTTAAACTCGGAGTGGATGACGCTGCCGCCGCTGACCTGATAAATCGAAAAGGTTTCGGTTCCTACCCGATGGCCATTCTGGAACACGCCGAAGGAGCCGGAGTCGATGGGTTTCCCCTCATGCGCCTTTTCCTTTTCTTTGGGCACGGGCGCGGCCGAGGCCGCCATGCACCAAGCCAACGCCATCATGAAAACAAACAGCCGGCCGGACAACTTCACTGTGATTCTCCTTGTTTAGAAATAATTGGCGGGATATGCGATGAGCCCGTCGCCTCAGTCCCCTCCCTAAACTGAAACGTACGCTCGATTTCGGTGCAAATAGCGGCCAGATCTTTCCCGGAAGTTACGACAGTCACGGTTGCCTGGGTATAGGACGGCCGTCGCTGCCAATACAGACTTTCGAACTCGGCGCGGTCATCCTTTCGCAAAGGCCGTTTGGTCGCGTCCTCCCGAGTGCGCCGCCATAGTTCGTCCAATGGGGTATCCAGAAATATAGAGTGCCACGGCCGCAGCAACTCGAAGTTCCTAAGTTGCGCGAACGTTCCGCCTCCGAGCGCGACCACGGTGTCACGTTCCAGCGATTCCGTCAGATCGCGAAGGGTTGCGGCTTCGGCGAGCCGAAACTCACCTTCCCCCCGGTCCCGAAACATCTCCGCGATGGTTTGTTGCTCGCGGGACTCGATGTGGGCATCCAGATCCACGAAGTCCCACCCCAGCCGCCGGGCAAGTTCCTGTCCCACGGTGGTTTTGCCGGCAGCCATAAACCCCACCAGAAACACCGCGCGCACTCCCATGGCGCTCCATCAAGGTCTCAGGTGTCAGGTCTCAGGAAAATCAAGACCTTCCTAAGACCCGAGATCTAAGACCTGATTTTTCTTGGTTCAGCGTTGCTTGAGGCGGATTTTACCACTGAAAGAGCGCAGCACGACCTCCGATGCCGCCTTGCCGACCGTGCCAAAGAAGGAACGTCCCGCATCAAAGGAAAACCGGGAATGCTGCTTCGGTTGCAGAGGAAAATCGTTGTGCACCCGGCCCAGCACCGAGTGCGCGCTGAAATCGGCCGAGACATCCGCCGGCGCTACGGCTTCGATGTCCCCGGTGTGGGTGGTGAATTTGTAGTCGCCGCCAGAGCCAAAATCGCCATCATAGAAAATCTTGCCGCTGCCGGAATTCACCTGCACCAGCGGGCCACTGACCGACTTCAAATGGACGTCGCCGCTGATGGAAGCAATTTCGACGTGACCGTTGCGCACATCGGTCAGCGTGATCGGGCCGCGCATCGTCTGGACGTGCACGTGTCCATTCTCGACGTTGCGAACATTCACCATGGCATCCGGACCTTCCAGGGTTACGTCTCCCTGCAAGTGCTCCGCCGACAGCGGACCGGTCGAAGAGTGGGCATTGATGGTGGCATCGGGTGGAATCAACACTTCGTAGTCAACCTGGCCGGTCTGCTCGTCGGCGCCCGGCAGCAGGTGCGACGCGATTTGAATCCGGTTGCCCATTTGCTGCAGGTCAATCTCCACCCGGTCCGACTTGAGCGTGGCGGTCACCATTACTTGACTGGCGTTGCCGGGCCTTACCGAAATCGCTCCGTACTGGGTATCCACGGAAATATTGGCGTGGGGGCCGACCGCAAAACGGTATTCCTTGGTCTCGGCCAAAGCCGCTGTTGCCAGGCCAGTGGCGAAAACCAAAGTTACGACTATGCTTTGCCTAAGATTTCTATGTCGAAGACCATCTAACCGAAGACTCCCCATAAGATGCCGCCCCTGCGGCCGGGAACACCGGCCACCCCTTCCCCTATTGAATACGATCCAACGCTATCTGGTAAAGAAGTGCTTTCTGTTGATACGCATCCATCAAATGCTGCCGAGCGTCCATATCCCCCGGATTCCGATCCACATAGGCTTGCGTTTCCCGGATGTCGGCGTTCACTGCCTGCAACTGAAGCTCGTACGTGGTCCTCATCGCAGGGGCGAGCGTAGAAACTGCGCTCAAAAACTGCTGATCTTCTGCGCTCGGCGCGGGTTCTACCTCGGATCTCGCGCTCGCTGATCTAGCTGATTCTGGTTTAGCGGACTCAGGTCTAGCGGACTTCTGCGCCATTTGCTGAGGAGCCGGAGCAGGGGATGGAGCCGGAGTGACCGCGGCAGCCACTGCCGCCGGGGACGTCGCGGGTGTTGCCGGAGTTTGCTGCGTCGCTACTTGCGGAGCTGGCTTATGGCTTACGACGTAAGAGCCTGCTGCCAGTATTGCCGCCGCCACTGGCGCCAGCCACCATACGCTCCAACGCCGACCGGACGAGGTTGGGACTGGGACAAGGACAGGCCGGGCGGGCGCCGGTTCCGGATCACGAGTCACCGGATCGGAGATCAGTCCTTCGGCGCGCAATTGGGCGGCAATTCGCACCCACACCCTGGGCGCCGGTTCTTCGCTTGCCGACAATTGCCGGGCTTCGCTCGCGATCAGCTTCAGGTCCGAAACCAGATCCGAGCAAGCCAGACAAGCCTTTACATGCGCCGCAACCTCATCGGGCAGCGCACCGTCCGGAGCGCCGTCCAGGAGTTCCGGCAGAACTCGCTCTACATCGGAACACGTCATAGCAACCTCTCCCAATACCGCAACTTCCGCTATCCAGTCTTGGCCTTTTCGGCTCTCATGAACTTCAAATAATCGCGCAGCTTCAAGCGTGCCTTATGCAGCTGCGACTTGCTGTTACCCACCGAGCAGCCCACCATCTGGGCGATTTCGTTATGCTCGAATCCTTCCACATCGTGCAACACAAAAACCGTTCGATAGCCCGGCGGCAAGCGGTCAATCGCCCGCTGCAATTGCAGACGGTCGATGGAACCCGTCAACTTCAAGTCCTTGGCGCCGAATTCCTTTCTGGGAGCTTCGTCTTCGCTTTCCAGAGTCTCTTCGAGCGATACCACCGGCAGGCCCTTCTTGCGCAGTTGCATCAGGACGACGTTGACCGTCATGCGATGCAGCCAGGTGGAGAAGGCGGACTCGCCGCGAAAGGTTCCGATCTTGCGAAACAGCTGGAGAAAGGCTTCCTGGGCCAGATCTTCGGCCTGCACGGGATTGGAAACCATGCGCAAACATAGCGAATACACCCGGCGTTTGTGCAGGTGATACAAGACTTCGAAGGCTGCTTCGTTGCCTTGCTTGGCCTGCTCAATCGCCTCTCGTTCGGAGATGCCTTGTTTCGGGTCGGTCAAGTAGCCTTTTCCGGCCGCTACTGGTTCAGATGCGGCGTCGAACTCTTTTCGTTGTACAAATTTGCCGAGAGAGTCGCAGAAGCGTTCTCGACCGTTCCTAGGCCGTCAGAATACCAAAAACTGTAGTTTGCGGGATGACCTGTCCGACCAAAGTACCCGCCTAACCAGAGGTCCCCGGTCACCTTCGTAACCACACACTTCTGTAGAGACGGGGGCTTGCCCCGTCTTGCTAGCACCATCTTGATTACGGCGGGAGACGCGGCAAGCCCCGTCTCTACGGGAAATCTAGAACCTACCCCTTGGCCGTGATCGTCTCCAGTCCATGCCCGTGCGGTCCGGTTTCGCGAATCCGGAGCAGAATGGCGAAGGCCAGCCCAACGAATCCGAGAATCGAGAAGATCCACATTCCCAGCCCGTATCCTCTCGGGTTATCCAAGCCGGCGTGAGCGTAGTCGTTGGCCGTGCCGATCAGCAAGTTCAGCAGGAAGAACCCGATCTGCTGGATCAGGGTCATCAAGGCATAAGCCGTACCCAACCGGTTCTGGTCAACGATGTAGGCGACCGAGGGCCACATAACCGCCGGAATCAGCGAGAAGGCCACTCCCATCATGCACACAGGCAAGTAGAGCGAGACGTTGGTGTATCCCATCATTAAATAAACCGGCATCAGCAGGATGGAACCGAACATCATTAAAAATGCTCGTTTGCCAATCTTGTCGGAGAGCAATCCGAAGAGCGGAGTCGCGATCATAGCGGATAACGGAAGCAGGCTGTTGAAGAACCCCGCCTGCTCGTGCGACAGGACGCGCATAGCTTCCGTCGCGCTCACCCCTCCGTGGACTGCCAGAATTTTATTGGTGAAGAAGTCGATGGCGAAGGTTCGAAACGGGAAGATTGCCGAGTAAAAAGTGAAACAGAGGCCGACCACGAACCAATACGAACGGTTGAAGCGAAAGATCTGCCCGAACTCCAGCTTGTCAATGGAACCGGCCTGGCCAAGTTCGTAGCGGCCTTCGGCCCGGTTCTCGAGCACCCAGTAGATTCCCGAGCAGAACACGGCCAGGACGGCGGCGCCTACCGCGATGAATAGCGGTCCTTGCCAGCTCGGTTCACCAGCAGGCCCCTGGGGATAAAACGCTCGGTGAGCCCAAGTCGGCGAATTGTCAGCCGCAACCGACGCCAGTCGGGCAATCGTGAGGTTGATCCCGAAAGCGAAGCTCAGTTCTTTGCCCTTAAACCATTTGGCGAGTACGGTCGTGACCGCAACGATCATGGATTCCGCGCCCAACCCAAGCACGGTGCGGCCGGCGATCATCACTCCGGGCCGTCCGCGAGCGGCGGTGAGCATGGCTCCCAGCAGGCAAAGGCCGGCAAAGAACGTAAGCGCCTTCTTGGTGCCAATCCGGTCAATGACGATGCCGCCAATCAGCAGGGTCAATACCGCAGCCACACTATAGGACGAGTTCAACCACCCGAAGGCCGTAGCCGAAAAGCCCAGCTTGTCGATAAAAATACGTTCCAGCGGATTGATACTGTCGTAGATGTAGTAATTGCCGCCCATCGCCACGCTGACAAACAGCAGTACAGTCCAGCGATAAAGAGGGGACGGTTGCGGACGAACCGACTCAGTCATGAAGGCACGTATCCTCGGCGCCGGTAGGCGCCTGCATAGTCTATGTAGAGAGAATCAACCGACGAAGATAGCAGATTGGACTCAAGAATGTCCGGTTTTCGAAGAAAAACGGCGCATTCACCCCAGAAAACAACAGCTCTCGATCGCAACCATAAGGTCGCGAGCGAGAGCTGGAAACTGAAAGCTGAGAGCTGACAGCTGAAAGCTGCTTCTACATCTTTTCCGTCTTACCGCCGTGTTTCACCGTGCCGTTGGCGTCATTCTGTCGGGTGACATCGTCGTTGGTATAGACGCGGGAGGCCTTCTTGAAGCCCTTCGCTTCGTTCGCTGCTCGCACGTCGCTCGCGGTGTGGTCCCGTCCCGGGAAATACATCCAGCCGCTGCGTGCTTCGGCGCGGGGGCCATGTTCTTCACGCGGACGTTCCTCCTGCATGCCTTCGTGCATCACGCGTCCTTCGCGTCCCAGCCGCTCGGGCTGCAGGTGGACTTGCGGCGTCATGATCGGAGCGCCGCCCTGGTACCACACGGGCACCGTATACTCCGAGCTCGTCGATCCCTGAATCTCGGAAAGCGTCGCGTTGGTCGCGCCGGCGATTAGTCCCGTGGTGGCGTTGGTCGCTCCCACTGGATTCGGGGTAACCGTTTGCAGGGATACCTCCGGCGTGGTCACCAGAGGAATATACGGACCGCATCCATAAAGGCAAGGACCGTAAGCCGGGTGAGGAAAGGGCTGTTGCGCAAAAGCCGCTACCGCCGCCAAAACTACCGCCATCAGAACCAAATAGGGTCGCATACTGCCTCCACTGGGACTAACACCTGTCGGCTTCAACTGCAGTTTTCTGGCCAGTTGTCACCGGGTAGAACACAGCCATGATGCCCGAAGATTCACGGCGCTGTCGGCTAAAGCGCTGAGATTCAGGCAAGATCAGGGTCCGAAGCTGGTGAAAACTACTGCGCACAACCTGCAATGGTTTGGTGCTCCATTGATCCTAACTACCCACAAATCGCGCATACAGGCTGCGCGCGATGGCCGTGTCGGTCGTTCCCTTGATGATGGCCCGGCCGTCCGGAAACAGCGTCATTTCGTACGGCTCGTGCCAGAACTTCAGCACAAACTCGTTATGGCGTACATTCCCGTGAGGTTGAAGCCGGGCGCTCAGTTCGGCAAAATCCACCGGCCGTTGCCGCTCGTGGATCTGCACGGAATTTCTGCCACACAACGTAATGTGAGGCCGTCCTTCCCCTGCCAGATGAATAAAGTCTCCCATGCACGCTCGGCACCCCGCCCGCGGGGACATCGCCGCCATCTCCGCTCGTTCGTTGCTCCACACATCGTAAGAAAGTAGCGTACGCCGCATTTTCGACCGGGCACCTACCAGAAACTTCAACGCCTCGGTAGCCGCAATCGACGCCACCAGGTTTACGGCAGAATTCAAAATGCCGGCGGTCTCACAGGTCTCCACCGTCCCGCGGGGCGACTCCGGGAAGATGCAGGCCAGGCAGGCAGTCTCGCCGGGCACGATGTTCATGGTTACGGCATAGCTGCCGACCGCTGCGGCATAGATCCAGGCCACAGAATTTTTCAGCGCATGGTCGTTGATCAGGTAGCGGGTTTCGAAATTGTCGGTACCATCCAGGATCAGGTCGCAGCCGCCCAGCAGGGAATCGACGTTCGCCGGAATAAGGTCGGCGACGTGGGGCTCGACTGCGATCTGCGAGTTGAAGCGCGCGATTTGCCGTGCGGCCGCGATCGCCTTGGGTACGGATTCGCGAGCGTCATTCTCGTCAAATAACGACTGACGCTGCAGATTGCTGGTCTCGACGTAGTCACGGTCGAGAATCCGCAGCGTTCCTATGCCTGACCGCGCCAGTAGCGAAGCCAGCGCGGAACCGGTGGCGCCGCATCCGACGATGACCACGCGCGACTGCGAGAGCTTCTTCTGGCCCTCCGCTCCGATCTCCCTGAACAACACTTGCCGCGAGTAACGGTCGTCGATTTCCAAAGGCTTACCTTAGAGATTACCTTTAAAGGGCTTTCCAGCCAGTATTATAGGTTCCGGTCGTCAAACTTTGTTCTTGCGAGCAACGTGTGCGGTTTTGCGGTTCATCGAACCTGAAAGGTTTCGTGGTTGAGAGGCCGGAATTTCGGGATGGAGCTTTGCGGTTAAGAGGTGCCGCTCGGGTTGCACTGGCACTTCTGTTCGCACTGGTACTGGCGCACGGGACTAGTTGGGCGTCAGGTTCACAAGCCGCCGGGCAGCAACCCGTCGAATCACCCGCCCAGTTCGGAACCATCACGCCCTTTCTCGGATTAGCGATTGATGAAATCGAGTTGCCAGGCGTCCCCCCGGAAGAAGCAGCTTCGCTGCTGGCGGCTACGCCGCTCAAGATCGGCGAACCTCTCACGCGTGACGCTCTCCACGACGCAATGCAGGCGCTTTATGCCACCGGACGTTTCTCCGATATTCAAGCCGATGCGGATCGCACCGAAACTGCGGGCGTCCGGCTGCGCTTTTTAACGGTTGCCAATTTTTTCATGGGCATGGTGCTGATCGAAGGCGTCTCCACGAATCCGTCGCAGAACCAACTGGCCGGCGCGACCCGCTTGCAACTCGGCGAACTCTACTCTCGGGAGAAACTGGACCGGGCTCTCACCGGCATGCAACGAGTGCTGGAAGAAAACGGATTCCACCAGTCGAAAGTGACCATCTCCGAACAGCGCGACCCGCAGCAGCACCAGGTCAACCTGACCTTCCATGTCGTCCGTGGACCGCGGGCCGTGGTCGGAGAAATCGCACTGGAAGGCGATACGGGCTACGCGGAAGCCGAACTTAGGGAAATCGCCGATCTGCATTCCGGCGACGTGGTCGCATCGAATCGCATTACGCGCGCCCTGCAACGGATTCGCGCCCGCTATCAGAAGCAGAACCGTCTGCTTGCCCAGGTCGAGGTGGCCAGCCGCACTTATCATCCCGAGCGCAATACGGTGGACTACGTGTTCAAGGTGGATCGCGGTCCGGTGGTGCAGATTTCCGCCGATGGTTTCAAACTCAGCCAGCACATCCTGCGAAGGCTGGTGCCGGTCTATGAAGAAGGCGCGCTCGACGACGATCTGCTCAACGAAGGGCGGCGCAACATCCAGAACCATCTCCAGACTCTGGGCTATTTCGAGGCTACGGTTAGCGTGACCCGGCACAGCGCGCAGGACGGAAAAAATCTGCAGGTGGTTTACGCCGTCAATCCCGGTGACCGCCACAAACTGGCCGCCATTCGCATCTCTGGCAATCGCTATTTTCCCGACGAACTGATTCGCGCCCGCATGCAGGACCAATCGGCCGGTCGACTGTTCAGTCACGGACGCTACAGCGAAGTGCTGCTCGAAGAAGATGTACGCGGTATCCAGGATCTCTATCGGGCCAGTGGTTACCGGCAGGCCGAAGTCACTAGCAAACTCGTTACCAACTACCAGAACGATCCGTCTTTGCTGGCCATTCAGATCACCATCAAAGAGGGCCCGCAGACGCGCGTTGCCTGGGTTCGCATCGACGGGAGTTACACGCTTCCGCAGGAACAGCTCCCCGAAATTCAAACTGCCGAAGGGCAGGGATTCGATGAATCGAGCCTGGCAGATGATCGCGACACCATTCTGGGAAAATATTTCGATAATGGTTTCCCCAATGCCACCGTCGACGTCGGCTACGTCCCAGTTCCGTCGACGGATAACTTGCCCCGCGTTGGTGTAACTTTCACGATTCACGAAGGTGAGCAATTCTTTGTGAACAAGCTTTTTCTCGACGGTTTGCACTACACCCGCCCTGGAGTCGCCCGCCGAGAAATGCGAGTGCAACCGGGCGCGCCCCTGAGCCAGCAGGACATGCTGGAGAGCCAGCGCCGACTTTACGATCTCGGCCTGTTCAAGCAGGTGGATACGGCGATTCAGAACCCGGAGGGCACCGAATCACGTAAGAACGTGCTGGTCACAGCGCGCGAGGCGGAAAGGTACACCTTCGATTACGGCGTCGGCTTCGAGTTCCAGACCGGACAGCCCTCATTCGGAACCAATCAGCCACTGGGGCAGACCGGTGTCAGCCCCCGAGTGTCGTTGGGCGTCAGTCGCACCAACGTCGGCGGCCGCCACCAGACCCTCACCATGAGGGGCAACCTCGGGCGATTGCAGCAGAGGGGGCTGATCAGCTTTGACGTTCCACAACTGCTGAACCGGGACAACCTTCGTTTCACCTCCACGGGGCTTTACGACAACACCGTGGACGTTTCTACCTTTACCTCGAAACGCCTGGAGCAAACTTTCCAGATATTGCAAGTGCTGTACAAGAAAGAGGACCGTGAACTGACGACGTTCGCCTACCGTTTCAGTTATCGCCGCGTGGAAGCCTCCAATATTCAAGTCACCTCCAACCTCATTCCGCTTCTCTCGACGCCCACCCGGGTAGGAACGCCCAACTTTCTCTATATTCGGAACCGGCGCGATAACGATCTGGAAAGTACGCGCGGCAGCTATACCACCGTCGAAGGCGGTGTTGCCGCCAGTTACTTCGGCTCTGAAGCCGACTTCAGCCGGGTGCTGGTCAAGAACTCCACCTATCACACATTGTTTCGCAATCGCAGCACCGGGCAAAGATTCGTCTTTGCCCGTTCCACCAGCGTCGGCATTGAGAATCCTTTCGGCAGTACGGTGGTGCTGGATCCGTGGCAACCGGCATCAACCGGCGAAGCTCTGATTCCTCTGCCGGAGCGTTTCTACAGCGGCGGGGGCAACTCCCATCGCGGATTCGGGTTAAATCAGGCAGGACCACGCGACCCTTTCACCGGGTTTCCCGTCGGCGGCAGCGCGGTGTTCCTCAACAATCTGGAGATGCGTTTTCCAAACGTTACTGTGCCTTATCTTCTGGACAGCGTCGGGTTTACGATTTTTCACGACATGGGCAACGTGTTTGCGCGGCCCCAGGAAATGCTCCCCAGTCTGGGGCGCTTTCACCAGCCCAATCAACAGTTCTGTTTTCAGGAGGTCACGCACCTGAACTGCAATTACAACTACGCTTCCCATGCCATTGGCGTGGGAGTGCGCTACCAGACGCCCATCGGACCCTTGCGCTTTGACTTCGGATACAATTTGAATCCGCCGTACTTTCCCAGCTACACCAACATCGTGACGGGTACGAACGGACAGACGGGGCAGTTTGGCTATCAGCGCGCCGGGCACTTTAATTTTTCGTTCAGCGTCGGGCAGTCTTTTTGATGAAGCACCGAATGATCCAATTCGGGAAGCAATGCGCAATTTCAACGGCGCTATGCATGGCTTTGGCTCTCTCCGCCATGGCCGGTCAAATCGTTGATCGTGTGGTTGCGAAGGTTAACGACCACATTATTTTGCAAAGCGATTGGGAGGAGGAAGTGGCCTTCGAGGCCCTGGCGAATGGCCGCGCTCTGGACTCGTTCACCTCGGCCGAGCGCAACGCCGCCCTCGATCGTTTGGTCGATCAGGAACTGCTGCGGGAACAGGTTCGGCCGTCCCAACCGGCCGCCGCCGGCGAGGTCGCAGCCCGCGTTAGCGAAGTCCGCAAACTTCATCCCGATTGTGCCACCGACGAGGGATGGCACGCCAAGCTGCAACGGTATGGGCTCAGCCAAAGCGCGCTGGAGAAGCGACTGGGCGACCAGATCCAGCTGATGAAGCTGGTGGAAGACCGTTTGCGCCCCTCCATCCAGATTGATCAGCATGCGGTGGAGAACTACTACAACGATCAATTGCTGCCGGAGATGAAGCGGGCTGGAAGCCGCGCGACACCGCTTACCGAAGTCTTTGGCCGAATTAAGGATTTGCTGGCCGAACGAAAAATGAACGAGCTGCTTTCGGGATGGCTGTCGAGTCTGCGTTCCGGGAGCCATATCCTGACTCCCGAATCCACCGCCGGAGAGCGGAACCGTTGAACGAACCGCCGACCGAACCGTCGAACGAACCCTCGATTGAACCTGTGCCCGAGCCATCGACCGGGCCTGTTCCTCCCGTGCGCCGCCGCATCCTGTGGCATCTTTTCCTGGGGTTTTGTGTTTTTAGCCTGATCGGATTCAGCCTGCTCGGCTGGTATGTCACTACCGATTCTTTTCAGCAGATGACGCGCCGCCGAGTGGTCGCGTCGCTGGAAAAAATCACAGGCGGCCGTGTCGAACTTGGAGAACTGCACACCATACCCTTCCGCCTGCGCGTGGACGCTCGTAACCTGATCATTCACGGCCGCGAAACTTCGGACCAGGCGCCGTTTCTGAGGGTCGACCGCATGCAGGCGGAAATGAAGATCATTTCCCTCATCAGCACCACCATCGGATTGCATTCTCTGGTGCTCGAGCATCCTGTCGTCCATGTCATTGATTATCCCGATGGCTCTACCAACGTTCCCGCGCCGCAGGTAAGAGGTTTCTTCGAGCGTTCAATCGGGGGGCCGGCATCGGAGGGGCCGGTAGAGCAACTCTTCTCGCTTTCGGTGGCGCACATCGAGGTGCAAAGCGGCGAGCTTCTGTGGGAGGACAAGAAAATACCGCTCGATTTCGCCGCCCGCGATCTGACGCTGCTCTTGAATTACTCCTTGCTGCGGCGGCAATACGAAGCCCGGATAGTTGCCGGAAGCGGCGCCACCCGTTATCAGCAATACCCTTCGGTTGCATGGCGAGCAGATGCTTCGTTGATTCTGGCCCGTGGCCACGCCGACATCACCAGTTTGACGGTAACTTCGGGAAAATCTGAAATTCACTTCGCGGGCAGCCTGCAGGACTTCCATAACCCTCAGTTGAACGGCAACTATCACGGCTTCGCGGATCTCGGCGAACTCGCACCCCTGGCACGCGAAGCGCAAGCTCGTATCGGTACCACCCGGAAGGGTACGGTCCAGTTCGAGGGCAAAGGGTCCTGGAATTTGCGGCAGTTTTCCACACAGGGAACAGTGCAGGGTAAAGATATCGAATGGTCAAACGGAAAGCTGATGACGCGGAATGGCCGCCTCAGCGCAGGCTTTTCCGTCACTCCGGACCGCGTCCGCGTTTCTTCAATCAAAGCGAACCTGTTCGGTGGCGACCTGGGGGGCGATGTCGATGTGACCAACTGGCAGAGTTCGCTGGCAGCGCCCCCAGTTCGGCGTCGCGGGACTGCACCCGTCCCTCCCCAAAGCGTTCAGCGCGGCTCGGTGGGCCTGCAATTAACGGGGTTCCCACTTCTGCCGGTCCTGGGAATGCTGAGCTCAGACAAACTGCCTCTGGATCGCCTGGCCCTTTCCGGGAGCGCGAGCGGCAATTGTGAAATGCGCTGGGTGGGCTCCATCCGTGACGCGGAGACTCATGTCAACCTCGGGGTTGCGCCGCCGCTCAAGCCGGCCCTAGACGAGATCCCGCTACGTGGCCAGATTGACGGCCTCTATAACGGATCGAGCGATGAACTGGAAGTGAGCCAGTTTCACCTGACAACGCCTGGCTCTGAAATCACCGCCGCCGGCATTCTCTCCACGACGTCATCCTTGCGGGTCTCGGTCTCCAGTCACAACCTGAAAGAATGGACGCCGCTGCTCGAAGCCGCCTATGGATCGAAGAATTTACCCGTTGCGATTCACGGCTGGGCAAGCTTCGCCGGCAATGCCAGTGGCAGACTCCCTGCGCTTTCCGTCAGCGGAAATCTCGAAGTCTACGACTTTGACGCTACTTTGCCTGCGACCGGACGAGTCCCCGCGCAAGCGGTTCATGTTGACGCACTTTCCACCGCTCTGCAGTACTCCCGCAATCACTTCGCCGCCCGCAATGGTTCCCTCATTCACGGCCACACCACGGCGCACTTCGAAGGCAGTACTGCGCTTGCGGCCGGTTCGCTCTTGGACAGCACGCCTTTTACGCTGCACTTTGACGTCCGCAACGCTGACGTGGCAGAGTTGGTTCAACGGGTTGGAGTTGCGCGGCCGCTGACCGGCACTCTGAATCTATCGGCCAGCATTTCCGGCACACCTGCCAATCCTCATGGTGATGGACACCTCGAACTCCACGACGGCACGGCCTACGGAGTGCGCGTTCCTCTATTGAAGAGCGATCTCCGTCTCTCTGCTGGCGAGCTCCAGTTCAACAACATCGATGGCAGTGCCTACGGCGCTCCATTTTCCGGAAGCGTCGCGGTCAGTACATCAAATGTGGGCACATCAAAGCAGGAATTTCGCCTGAATCTTTCAGGACGAAACCTCGAGCTCGCCCGGTTTCCGCGCTTGCAGACCAGCCGGTTCACGGCGGATGGGGTCGCCGATTTCACGGTGCAAGCTGGCGGCACTCCCGAGCAGCCTTCACTCGAAGCGCATGTTCATCTCAAGGATCTAGTGCTGGACAAGGAGCGTGCTGGAGATTTCTACGTCGACGCTGTTACCCATGGCCGGGAGCTCGATCTCAAAGCGCACTCGGACTTCGATAGAGGCGACTTGACCCTTGCCGGGAGCGTGGCGTTGGAGCACGATTTTCCCGCCGATCTCAACCTGACCTTCCATCATCTCGACACTGATTCGCTTCTGCGCATTTACCTGCCCGGAAAGATCACGGGACAATCGCCCGTGGAAGGCACGCTCCAGGTTCGCGGCCCTCTCCACCATCCCCGCGATTTAACGGCGACCGCCGAGCTCCAGTCGTTCAGCGCCGAGATCGGACACGTGCAAGTACAAAGTGTCGAGCCCATCCGCTTCGAGATTGCGGATCAAACCCTGCTCCTCGAAGACCTCCACCTGGCGGGAAGTGGAACCGATTTCTCTGCCCACGGCCGGGCACATTTGGCCGGCGCCCAGGAACTCGACCTCCGTCTGGACGGCTCGGTCAATATGACGCTGTTGCAGTCGCTCAACCCCAAGATCCTGGCCCGCGGCACTCTGGGAGTAAGTCTCAACGCTGGCGGTTCGCTCTCGCAGCCCGTGCTGCAAGGTCGTTTGGACGTGAAGAACACCTTTATCAGTCACAACGACTTTCCCAGCGGCCTTAGCGACTTGAACGGCGTCCTGCGGTTCGATCGCAACCGCATCCAGATTGAAAGCCTCAGCGGAACCACCGGCGGTGGAACCGTGGCCTTAACCGGCTCCGCGACCTACCAGGACGGCGCCTTTCTCATCGATTTCGGGGCGTCTGCGCATGATGTCCGCTTGCGTTATCCACCGGGCGTCAGTTCCACCGCGAACGCCGATCTCCGGCTGATCGGCACGACGAATTCCGCGGTGCTGAGTGGCGACGTTGTGGTCACCAAGCTGGCCGTCACTCCCGGATTTGACTTCGCTGCCTATATCGAAAAAAGCAAACAGGCGATCACCGTGACCCAGAGCAATAGTCTGCAGAGCCGGCTCAAGCTCGATGTTCATGTCATGACAACTCCCGAGTTGCAGATGCAGACCGCCATCGCCAGGCTCTCGGGCAACGCGGACCTCAGGGTGCGGGGTACCGCCGATCGTCCGGCAATCCTGGGAAGGGTGGAGGTTCTGGAAGGAGAGATCTCTTTCAACGGGACCAAGTATCGCCTGGAGCGCGGCGATGTCACGTTCGCCAACCCGGCCAAGACGCAGCCCATCATCGACCTGACAGCGACCACGCGCGTGCGTGACTACGACATTACCGTGCAGCTTCGTGGTGACGCCAGCATTCCCAATGGATTGAAACCAACCTGGCAGTCCGAACCCCAACTGCCGGAGGCCGACGTCATCGCCCTCCTGGCGCTAGGCCGTACCCGCGAAGAATCTGCTTCCTCCCCATCGGGCGGATCGTTCGGGCTTGGGGGAGAGGCATCCAACCTGCTCATCAATCAGGCCCTCAACAGCACCGTCAACAGCCGCCTGCAGCGCTTGTTCGGAGCCAGCCGGGTCAAGATCGATCCCCAGGGCTTGGCCAGCGAGACCAACGTGGTTCGCGGGCCGCAGGTCACCGTCGAACAGCAAGTAGCGCGCAATCTCACCCTGACCTACAGCACCAACGTGTCCGTCTCCAACCAGCAGATCATTCAGGTGGAGTACAACATAACGCGGAACATTTCAATCGTGGCCTTGCGCGACCAGAACGGAGTGGTCAGTTTCGACTTCAAGATCAGACGGAGGAAGAAGTGATGGCGAGGGTGTGCCCCCGGAAATCTGCCCTCGTGTGCCTGAGTGTTCTTGGTGGTTCACGATCTTGCGCTTGACATAATTCTCCAAACCAGCAACTCTATTTGTTTTTCACTCCACACCCGGAGAAACCGGGAAGGAAGCCAATTTGCAAGTGCGGGTCTTTTATCACGACAAGTGTTTTGACGGGGCGTGCTCGGCCGCCCTCTTCACCCGTTTCTACCGGGAACGAATCCGCAGCGATGTGGATTTCGTCTACTCCGGCTTGCTGCATCGTGCCGGCGCTCTTTTTGACGAGAAGCAGTTTGACGGCGATGAGAACGCCATCGTCGATTTCAAGTATTCCAGTTCGCCCAAGATCACCTGGTGGTTCGATCACCACGAAAGCGCTTTTCTTTCGCCCGCCGATGCCGCTCACTTCGAGCAGGAGCAGAGCAATCGCAAGTTCTACGATCCCGCCTTCAAATCCTGCACAAGTTTTATTGCGATGATCGCGGAAGAACGCTTCGGCTTCGACCCGCGCCCAGTCTCGGAACTGGTCCACTGGACCGACATCGTCGATGGCGCCATGTACGAAGATGCGAAGTCGGCGGTGGAAATGAAAGCGCCGGCCATGAAACTGACCATGGCCATCGAATCCTCCAGTGACCGGCACTTCGTCAAGAAGCTGATTCCTCTGCTCGCTTACCATCCTCTCCCCAGTATCCTGGAGGAGCCCTTCGTGGCCGCTGTGTTGCCGCCGCTGCTCGAACGCCACCAGCGCTCGGTCGACATTTTGCGGCAGCGGACCGAAGAAAAAGACGGCACGATTTTTTTCGACATCACCGACCTGGAACTCGAGGGCTACAACAAGTTCATCCCGTACTATCTCCATCCCGATTCGGTCTACAGCGTCGGCCTCAGCAAGAGCTCATTCCGGGTGAAGGTTTCGGTCGGGTCGAATCCCTGGTCAAAGCGCGCGCCCACCGTCAATCTCGCCAAGGTCTGCGAACGCTATGGCGGCGGCGGCCATGCCCGCGTCGGTGCCATCTCGTTCGACGTCACTCAGAATGATGCCGCCCGCAAAGCCGCGGGCGAGATCGTAGCGGAGTTGCGCGCCAGCGTTCGCCAACAAGTCTGACGAATTCCCAGCGCCCATGTTCGACATACACCATTACCGAATCCACGATCCCGGGCACATCAAAGGCGTGCGCACGGTCGCCACCGTTGAGTTCACGAAAGGGATACTGGTCGTTCTCGCGGGTCTGGGCGTGTTCTCCATGCGGCACAAAGACATCGTCGGAGTGACCGGGAGCTTCCTGGAATTTCTTCACGTTAGTCCTCATCACCATCACCATTTATTTGGGGTTTTTATTGCCCTCGTGTACCGGATCAGCGACGTGCGCCTGTGGAAGATCGCCGTCATCGCGATTGTCTACGTTACCCTTCGATTCGTGGAGGCGTATGGCTTGTGGTACATCCGTCCCTGGGCGGAGTGGATGGCGATCGCCTCGGGCGGCGTCTACATCCCATTCGAGGCAGTCGATTTTTTCCGGCGCCCAACCTGGTTTCGATTATTGATTATCGTAGTCAACGTCGGCATCGTGCTCTACATGCTGATGCTGCGCCTGGAAGCAGCCAAGAAGCGCCACGCAACGCGGGTGCCTACGTAGCAAATCGGGACTTTGCGTTGGGCTTGATTCTGGATGGCGTAGCGCTGGGGACCCAGCACACGCCGGTTTTGGCGTGATGGGGGGAGGCTCAACGCCGCGATGTCGCACCCCGAAACGCCAGAATCAGCGGCACGGCGGGTTTCAGTCCTGGCGGCGCGTGAAACGGAAATTGCGGATGCGGCCGGTGCTGAGCACGAATCCAGAAACACGCTGGTGGCTATCGCGGGTAAAACGGATCGTGCCGATTTCCGCCGAGAATACGTCCTTGATCCTCGGTTCGAGTGTGTCCGGCTTGTGCTTGAGACGCAAGAGAATGAGCGTTCCGTCTTGAACGCTTATGTGATACACCGGCTCGATCTCCTCGCTCACGTAACTTCCGGCATACTCGGCGCGCTCCGCCACACTGGGCATGAAAGGCGTGACGGCCTCAAACACATCGGGTTTCGCGTCGCCAATGCTCTCCAGAAGACGGCGCGGCTTGCCTCCTGCGCCTGGCTCGAAGTGCAGATTCACTTGATCGCCAAAGGGAACCTCGGCCAGATGAAAGAAACTTTCACTCACGGGCCTAAGGAGAAAATCTTGCTCGGCGCGAAGTGAAGCCCGTAGCCTCCCTTCTTTCACGTACGCCTTCACGAACTGGTCGTCGTCGCGGTTCCAATAGAGGCCGGCGAGGCCAGCGAGTTGCTGCTCGGTGAGGGTGATGCTCGCATTTGGAGCCGCCGCGCCCGCCGACGGCTCGGATTCCTTCATTTCCGCCGCCAAATAGATATCGGCAACCTTGCGGACCAATCCCTTCACATCAGTATCCGAGGAGTTGCAGAGAACCGCCGTAGAAAAGTGCTGCTCCGGGAAGCGCGTCATGTCCGAGCGGTAGCCGGCATCGGCGCCCGCGTGATCCACCGTATCCAACCCTTTGTACTTCCCGACGACGAGTCCGAACGCGTAATCGAGATTCTCGCCGTTGTTGAGTTTTCCACGCTGCAGCATCTGTTCAGGAAACGACGCTCCACCCACACGCGGGTGATAGAAGTTTTCATCCCACAGCGCGAGATCTTCTACCGTAGTGTGCAAGCTCGTGGCGCCCACCGTGTCAAAATTAGTGTTGCTAAGCCGGAAAGATCCACCCTTCTGTGGTTCATATCCATAGGCATTGTTCTTGACAATCTCCGCGTGGTCATCGCGGAAATGTGTGTTCTTCATGCCCAACGGCTCAAAGATGTTCTTGGTAGTGAACTCGCGAAATGACATGCCGCTGACGCGCTTGACGATCTGGGCCAGCAGTGTATAACCCGTGTTGCAATAGACGTATTTCTCGCCGGGCTTGAAATTCAACTCCTTCTGGCGAGCGACTACCGACATGACGTCGTCATCGGTGATCAGGTCGAGGGAGTACCGCCACCCGGCCAACTCGAGCAGATCCCATTGATCACGAAGACCGCTGGTGTGATGGATGAGATGCCGGATAGTAATTAGCGAACCAAAATCAGGCAGTTCGGGAATGTACTTGTGGACATCGTCATCCAACGACAGCTTTCCTTGTTGCGCCAGCAGGACGATGGACGCCGCGGTAAATTGTTTTGACATGCTCGCCACGTGGAACACCGTCGAAGGTGCAATCGTTACGTTGTGATCGAGATCTGCCATCCCGTAGCCGTGTTTGTAAATGATGCGGCCGTCTTTCATCACTGAGAGCGCGCAGCCGGGCGAATCCGTGCGGTTCCATTTTTCGAAGACCTTGTCGACACGCGCCGTGAGGTCAGCTGCAGACGTCGCCGGCGTTTGTGTCCTGGCGGCGGTTGAAACCCATAGGAAGGCGATGCTTAGAACCACTCGAAGTATCCGCTTCAAAGAAAGTCCTCCTTCAACCAATAAGACGACGTTCCGAGGCCTTGGAAAAGTAGATGGTCCTTGATCCGGCCCCTTCTTCCAGGGCGGTTCAAATTCTCAACGTTCAATTGAATGATTCGTCGGCACGCCGGAAGCTATCCTAGACTGATTGCGCTGACCAGGCAACGAGCGGATAGTTGCGCGTTCTATACGCAGAGGTGGGGTTCGACGCAACTGGTTTTTTGGGGGATGCGGTAGGTGTGTGCACGCGCCCCGCGGACGCTCAGTCGTCCGCCTTCACGCTTTGCAGACCAACTTGCCCTTCCTGCGGAGTGCCGGGCTCTCCCACCCAAATGACTTGAAACTCTGCGTCGACGCCGTCTGAGGTCAGGTGAACGATCTCCCCGGCCTTCAGGTGGAATACCAGGCCGCCGACACGCGCGCCGCGATTGCTGACGTCGATCAGGGAAGTAGTCTGGGGAAGAGATGCCTGATCGTCCTGCCTCCACACTTCGACTGGCCGCGACACAGGTACTCTTGCTTCCAGGCGTTGAGGAACGTCAGGCTCGGGTGCGTTGAGTTCTGGAGCGCTCCCTGGAGAACCTGCCAGCCGGCGCTGTTCGAGTTCAAGCAGAAACTGTTTCCTGGTAAGGGTGGCGCCGGCGCGGAACAATTCCAGGAGAGGATCGGGGTCCGCTTCCTCCACTGGCAACGCTGTAGCCCCTTCCGGCGAATCTGCGGCAGCATCGTCCCAATCGAGTCCTTCCGGCTCCACCAGCACCTCGGCAATAGCGTCCGGGCTGGCCGTCATTTGCTGGATTAACTCCTCCATTCGTCGCCGGTGCTGGAACGTACGGGTCAAGAACTCGATCCCCATGCCGAGTTCGGGATCCATGAGCCGGACTTTTCCTTCCGTCTTGACCGAACAATCCGCGGCTCGGAGCAGCAACTCGACCCGCGTTTGGGCGGGGAAGGGAGACTGGGTTCGCAAGAAGCAGCCGCCAAAACTAAGCCCCAGCAGAGTGCAGCGGATGGGTGGATCGCGCTTCTCTCCGCTCTGCAAACGCAACCATTCTTTCAGGCTCTGGTGCGCCGCATCGGATAGCGTAGCAAACTGAATGCCGGCGCGGCGGCGCGAATCCTGCCAGGCAATCATCCCGGTGGCTTCAATCACGGTCGTGGTCTCAGGCAACGCAAAGGAGAAAGCGATCACGCCGGCTTTCGTGCCGGGCGAACTCGCGAATCGGACCGAGATTCCGCCCTCGCTCAGCCCCGCGATCGAGGCCTGCTCGCCATCTCCATTCTGAAATCGAAAATAGGCGGGGATATTCACTTCCAGCCGCACCGACCGCCGTCGCTCCCGTTTCATCAAAGCTCGAGCCGCGCGAAAACTCGACTTCACCTTTTCCGTCGAGATCGGTTTGTAGACTACGAAGTTTGCCCCAAACTTGAAAGCAGTCTGCAGATTGGTGCGCGCGTCGATAATCGCAATCGCCACCGACTTGCGGTTTTGTTGCCCGGAACGGATCCTGGCCAGCAGCCCGAAGCTGTGCTCATCCTTGCAGTCAATGATGACCGCTTCAAAGCTTTGCTGCGCCAGCTTCTTCGCGGCGCTCGCGTGGTCGGCGCAGTGCTCGACATGGATCTCCAGTTCACCCAGGACGTTACGAAGAACGCGCAGGGCCCGGTCGTCCGAGCAAACCAATAGTGAGTCGAGATTCATGCCTGTATCAGAAATGGTAGTGACAACGCAAGGACATCTAAAGTTACGGCAGTAATGCGGCGGATCGCCCTACCCGAGGGGTGCCTTGCCCAAACCCAGAACTGTGGAGGTCTACACGACCGGTCCTTTCGGAGAACTGAGAACCGGGAACTGAGAACTACTTTACTGATTCAGCGAGCAACCGCAATCCGCCGGCGGTACGTGCGCTTTCAGAAAGTCAGCCACACGCTTGTACGCGTCAATCTGGTTTTCGACCTTCGCGAAGCCGTGGCCTTCGTTCTCATAGACCTTGTATTCGACCACTCCACCGCGCTTCTTGACCGCATCCACCACCTGCTGCGCTTCGCTCTTGGGGCAGCGCGGATCGTTGCCGCCCGCCAACAGATACAGCGGCGCCTTGATCCGGTCCACGAAGTTGATGGGCGAGCGATCTTCATAGAGCGCCTTGTTCTTCTCGGGATCGCCCATGGTCGCGAGGTCGCTCTCACGCAGCACCGGGTCTTCGTTCTGAATCTCGGTAAACCAGTTCACAAACGGCACAATCGGAATGCCCGCCGCCCACAACTCCGGAGCTTTGGTGACGCCCATCATCGTCATGTAGCCACCGTAGCTCGCGCCCATCAGAATGAGTTTCTTCGGATCGACGTAGCCCGTCTGCTTGATCCAGTCAGCCGCCGCCAGCACATCCTGCAAATCGCCGCCGCCCATATCGAAAAGATTCGCCTGCTGGAATTCTTTGCCGTATCCCCTCGATCCGCGATAGTTGGGCGCGATCACAATGTAGCCCTGGTTGGCCATGTACTGGACGAAGCGATTGAACGTATTCATCGTCTGCGAAGTGGGGCCGCCGTGAACATACACGATCGCCGGGTGTTCGGCGTTGTGCGGCAGGTTGTAAGGCACATAGACAAACGCGGAGATCGTCCACTTGCCATCTTTGCTGGGATAGTGGACGAGGTGAGGTTCGACCATGTCCTCGGAGCGCACGCCGCCCACCAGCGAGTGCGTAAGCTGATGCGACAGTTCGTGTGGCGCGGGTGCCCCAGCCCGTGTGCTCTTGATCTTTGCCACTTCATGAGAGAGGTTGTAGATCCATAGATCGCCGGGAGCAGTCGGGCCGGTGTGGTAATAAAGCAATCGCGCACCGTCGCGGGTAAAAGGCGAGGGCCGGCCCGCAACCTGATTCACTCCTTTAGGTAAGGGCAGGGCACGCGCCTTTCCAGATGCGATGTCATACAGGTAAATGTCGGTGTTGCCATCGACATTCGCGGTGTAGGTCAGAGACTTGCCGTCGGGAGAAAAGCTCTCGGCAGAAATCTCCCACTTGTCTTGGGTAAGCCAGCGAATTTTCTTACTCGCGATTTCGAGCAAGCCAACGTTGTCGTAGCCATCGCCGGCATTCGAGGTGATCAGTACACTCTTGCCGTCGGGCGAAACGTCACTCGCCGAATATGTGCGTTCGCCATCGTGCGGCGTCAGCAGCGTACTTTCGGCGCTCGCCACCTCGGCGATAAACACATTCGAGTCCGTCCCTTTCGACTGCTCCTGCGTATAGACGATGAACTTACCGTCCGCCGACCAGATGGGCGCAACGTTCATGCGGTCTTTCGCCGTGCCGGTGGTCAGGTGCTTCACCTCGCGCATGACCGTGTCGTAAACATCAATCTCGAACACGGACGATGTCTTTGGCTTGACCATGTAAGCGAGATAGCGCCCGTCCGGCGACCAGGTCGGGCTTTCCTCCGCGATCTCCCGCGTGTTGGTCAGGTTTACGACCTGTCCAGTCTTCGGCGACACCAGAAAAATGTCCCACTGCTCGTCGCCGTCGTAATCGGAGATGTAGGCGATCCACTTGCCGTCCGGTGACCAGGTGGGTTGGGTCTGGCGCTGATCGCTCACCGTGAGTTGCGTCGGCCATCCGCCCTCGGAGGGCACCAGCCAAAGATTGTTGCGGCCGCTCAGGTTGCTGATGAAGGCGACGGTCTTCCCATCCGGCGACCAGGTCGCGCCGCCCACCTGGCGCGTCATGTAAAGCTTTTCGATGGAAAGATTCTTCTCCACCCGGGCATCGGGCTTGGAGGTGATTTGTTTCGGATCGGTGATGGCTTGAGGTGCAGGCAGAGTCTGGGATGCGGTCAGAACGCTCATCAGTACGACCATAACAAACAGGCTAAGAATGCGCATGGTGCCTCGAATGTAATTTACGAGCAGCGAAATTCTAGCAGCGGCGCCCGAAAGTGGGCGCAATGCTATTCGACGATTACCTGGTAGTCCCGTCCTTCCCAGCGGTCGGCATTTTTCCAATAGAACGTGAAGACGATCTGGTAGCCGGGCGGAAGAGTTTCTGTCGGCAGATCGACATGCTGAAGATCACATCCGCTGTCGTTGGAGTTGCTGTCCTGGCTGCTTTGCCAGTCGTCGAGGCTCCAGTGCACCAGGGCGGGTTCGATCATCAGAATTCGCAGCTTCTTTCCGCACGGCATCGTGCGCGGCTTGTTGTTGAAGCGCCAGTTGTAATATGTCGCAGAGACCTTCTTTAGCAAATAACGTTCTACCGTCTGCGGCGGCTGATCAAAGATCTTGCCGTCAGCGAGCGACCGCCGCAGCTTGATGTATTCGGAGTGAGCCCAGACCAGCGGGCACGCCGAACCCGACGCTTTGCCTGCAAACAACTCGCGCTCCGGGATGTCGTCGGTGTCCCAGACTTGTTCGGGAATCAGGCGGCTGGTTCCGGTCGAATTTTCCATCACACTCAACAGGGCCTCGGCGGAAGCCGTGCGTCCAGCGGCCAGTTCGTAGTGGGCACGTTCACCCGTCAAGCAGCGGCCAGGGACGGCCAATCCCGGTGCCATCGAAGGGAGATCCGTCCTCGTGCTCGCCGTATCCGTCGCAGTTGTAGCGATACCAGGCCCGGACCTTGCGGGAAGGTTTACGCGCAGCAGTTCATCGATGACTTTGATCGTGTTCAGTATTCGCGGATCGTCGGGCGCGCGCAAGCCGAATCGCACCAGAGCCAGCGCATCCGGGACTGACGATTTCCACCGCGGGCGCATTCGAGTGCTCAGGGCCCGGTTCTTAATCGGAACAAACCCTTGCAGGGGCGAAGCGGCGCCGTCTCCGTCGGCGGCGGCGTGATGCGGACGTAGTAGCCTTCGACACCGATCTGCCGGGCGAGGTCGCTGTTCACGGCGTAGGTCCAGCGTTCGATGTTGTAGTTCCAGGTGTCGGCCATCTGGCGCAGAAATTCGGCGGTTCGAAACTGGCCCATCGACTGCGCCAGATCGGCGGCAATCAGCAAGGCAGAAATTTCGGCGGCCATGCGTGAACGGCGAATAGCCGCCGTCCTCTTCCCAGCGGTCCTGCTGCGTGACCGGGCCGTTGGCCACGATGAATGCCGCCGCTTTGCGCACCATCGGCCACCAGCGATCGCTGTCACCGAAGCAGCGGGGCGATTCGCGGCGCAGCAGATCGACCAGCAGAATCGGAAAGGCGGTCTCATCCATCTGCGAGCCGCTCCAGTACGGGACGCCCATCCAGCCACATGTTCTGCGCCCAGTGTCCATCGGCTTCCTGGGTGGCCTCGAGGTAATGCAACACGCGGAGCGCGTCGTCGTGAGCGCCCGCCGCCAGCAACCCTCCGGCACTCTCGACCAGATCGCGCGGCCAGATGAGGTGGTAGCCGCCAAGATCCTCGTCGCCTTTGTTGAAGCCCCAGGGAATGGAGAGGCTGGCGATGATGCCTCCGAGGAAGTCCTTGGATTCGTGCGAGCGCAGAACCGCCACGCTCGCCCGGTACAAGTCTTTTTCCCGCGGCTTCTCGTCAAGCTCTTTCAAGTGTCCGCTGCCAGTTCTGCCAGTGAAAGACGTAATCCTTGCGGATCGTCTCATAAGAGGTGAGCAGGGAAGAGAGGGCTTGCTGACCGGCTTCGGCCCAGATTCCGCCGAAACCAAGGGCGAGGATGAACTCGCCTTTGCAGGCTGCCAGGTCAATTTCGGCGGTCAGTGCGATGTTCCCGTTCTCCGCGCGGTCGTACTCCCACATCATCTGGAAATGTCGCGAAAGATCCTGCCAGCCATCCGATACGCCGGCAAATCCAACGGAATGTTTCAGCAGCGGAGCGGAGCAGGCCAAGGGCGAGCGCGCAGAGCATCGCGCTGGGCAAAAAGCATGGGCTTGCCCTTGTACTCGCCTGCCCACCCGGTATTGCCATATCCCATATTTGCCAGGTGTGAGGCCAACAGGGCATAGAGGTGATAATCGCCGAGATTCCCCTGCAGCGGCACGAACCGGATTTTCTGCAATACCACGTTTCGCCACGGGTCGGTCAGCACCTCCTTCTCGATCCGATACCGCCCCTGCATGTCAGTGTTGGTCAGTTCGTAGACGGGTACGCCCGGCTCGATCGCAAGGTTCTGGAACTTACAATGGCGTTTCTCTTCGGAGAAGAATCGCATGACCATCGGTGACAATCAAGCCCAAGTCTCGGGTGCAGGCTTGGTCCACCCGGGGAAAATAAATTTCATTGAGAATGCCGTGACTCAGCGTGAACCAAACCCGGCTGTGGAGGTTCAGCGCGGTGCCTATGCCGGTCTTGGCGCTCGAGGTCCAGCGGGGTGCGATTCCGGGCCAGCCCGGCGCATAACGAAGCTGATCACTCAATGGAGGTCGTCCTCACCGTCAAGCAGTTTGCCAGAAGATGCGGATTTGTGCTCAATTTCCACCGAAACGAAGGCGAGCGCGCATCTAATCGGCACATGTTTAGATGCCACCTCATCCGCGCTCGGTTCCAGCTTGGTCGGTGCGCCAAGCTGATACAGGTAGGCGGCCTTCGCCGCTTTCATCCTGCTGATGACTGTTCCTCCGGCGGCTGCCGATCCGCCTTCGGCGGGGCTCGATCGGCGGATTCCGCCGGCTCTACGATCTGGATTTTGCCGGCGCGCAAAAAGAATTCGAGTCGTGGGAAAAGGTGAACCCCGAAAATCCCATGGGGCCAGTGAGCGAGGCGGCAGCCGTTCTTGTTTTCCGAATTCAACCGGCTTGGAGTGTTGGAAGCGCAATTCTATGAGAACGACTCGATCTTCGCCGCGCGCAAGAAATACGAAGCCGACTCCGGACAGCGCGCTACGCTTCGAGCAGCATCTCAGCCGTGCGGAAGACCTGGCCAAGATCCCGGCTGAGCCGGGACGCCCGGGACGGCGACGCGCTTCTCGCGATGACGCTGGCCAACGGCCTGCGCTCCGATTTTGCTGCGCTCATCGAAAAGCGCAATTTGGCGTCGCTCCATTACACCAAAGAGGCGACGGCGTGGGCGCAACAACTGCTTGCCGCCGATCCCACTTGCTATGACGCTCACCTGGCCAGCGGCGTCAGCCGTTACATCGTGGGATCGATGGCGGCTCCGGTGCGCTGGGTGCTGCGCCTCGGCGGCGTTTCAGGAGACAAGGCCGGCGGCATTGCCGAACTCCAGACCACTGCTGCCCAAGGCCATCTGCTCGCCCCGTTTGCGCGCATCCTGCTGGCCATCGCCTACGTCCGCGAGAAAGAGTTGCCGCGCGCTCGCGAACTGCTGCTGGGGCTGCAACGGGACTTCCCTGACAACACGCTGTTTGGCCGGGAACTGGCGCGACTCGACCAGAACGGCAGCCGCTAAGTACTTGGGAAACCAACAGGGGTTCATCAGAAATTCACTGCTTTGTAACCTTCCTTTAACACTTCGCTCATAAAACAAAGCTGCACACTTAAACTAAAAGAAGCACGAGGAGGACTCGTCGAGTGAAATATCGCATCGCGCTGCTGTTGGCAGGTCTCGTACTGGCGCTGCCCGGTTATGGGGCAGACCCAACTGAACGGAGCCGGCGCCACTTTCCCCTATCCCATGTATTCCAAGTGGTTCAGCGACTACAACAAGCTGCACCCGGACGTGCAGATCAACTACCAGTCGATCGGCAGCGGCGGCGGCATTCGCCAGGTATTGAATGGCACCGTCGATTTCGGAGCCAGCGATGGCCCCATGACGGACGAGCAACTGAAAGAAGCCAAAGTCAGGATCCTGCACATTCCCACCGTGCTGGGCGCGGATCGTTCCTGCCTACAACGTTTCTGGAGTCAGCGGCGAGATCAAGTTCACTCCTGAAGCTCTGGCGGGCATCTTTCTCGGAAAGATTCAGAACTGGAACGATCCGGCAATCACCAAAGTCAACCCAGGCGTGAACTTTCCGAACCAGCAAATCATTGTTGTTCACCGCTCCGACGGCAGCGGAACCACCTACATCTTCACCGACTATCTCTCCAAGATCAGCAAGGAGTGGGAAGGGACAGTAGGGAAGGGAACTTCAGTGAAATGGCCGGTTGGTTTAGGCGGCAAGGGCAACGAAGGAGTCGCCGGACAGATCCGGCAGTTGCAGGGCTCGATCGGCTATGTAGAACTGATCTATGCCGTGCAAAACAAAATCGCCTATGGATCGGTCCAGAACGCGGCCGGGAATTTTGTGAAAGCTTCGCTCGAGAGTGTGACCGAAGCGGCGGGCATCGTCGCCAAAAATGCCTGTCGGATTTTCGCGTTTCGATCACGAATGCGCCGGGCAAAACGGCATATCCCATTTCCAGCTTTACCTGGCTGTTGGTCCCGGTGCAGGCTAAGGATGCAAACAAGGGCAAGATCATCACTGATTTTCTGAACTGGATGGTCACGGACGGACAGAAGTCGACCGCCCAACTTAGCTATGCGCCCCTGCCTGAAAGCGTGGTGGAGAAGGTGAAGGCAGCCATCAAGCAGATCCACTAGGCGCAGTCGAACGCCTGCGGGGTTTTGCCTTCCGGGTAACGTGCACGCAAACCGGAAGGCAAAATTGTTTTTGTCTCCATGCAACTTTTGCGGTCGAGGGCCTGTGCGTCTTCGGACAGCTGAAACTTCTTGTTACCCCCCTTCTGCATTCAGCGATGCTCCACTCCCTCAGTGGATGGCTGCGCGCGGCCGGCGGTACCAGCGATTTCGGGTTCACCCGTCGCGAGCGGAGCGCGGTGAAGGGTAGGTAGATAGACCCGCCATCAATTCCACTCCCTCGGCGATTGAAGTCCTTCAGCAGTTTTAAGCTCCCAAGGCGAAAAGTGTGGCCGGACCGAAACGCAAACTTTTGCGCACGGGCCCCGGGGTCCGTGCCGAACCAGCTCAAATACCGCCGGAAATGCAGGGTTCCAAACCGCTTTGCAGGCGAGGAGAACTGGCAAGGAAACTGCTTGGAAATACAAGTTAGTCTAGTAGTATTATAGGGATTATAGCGACAGCCGGCCGGTCAGCCGGCGCGCGAGACTTGGCAAAGGAGAGAAGATGAAAGCGGTTAGAGGATTAGGCATCATCGTCCTGTTAGCGGCGTCCATGCTGCAGGCACAGTCGGCCCCACGCAAGAAAAAGGTGAGCCCGCCCGTTAACCCGGACGTGCAGGCGTTGAAAGACGCGGTGGCGGCGCAACAGGAGCAAATCAAGGCCCTGTCGGATCAGTTGCAACAGACCAACCAGCAACTGCAACAGACCAATCAGCAGTTCCAGCAAACGCAACAGCAACTGCAGCAGGCCCAGCAAGCGGCAGCGGACGCGCAACAGAAGGCGAACGCAGTGGCAGCCTCGTCCGCCCCGAAGGATTCCGTCGACAAGCTCGATTCGGAATATGCCGAGGTGCGAACTACGCTGGCCAGCAATGCGCTCACCGAGCAGGAGCAGCAGAAGCGTTTTGCCGGGCTCGAAGACACGCTGGGCCGTTTCCGCTGGACCGGCGATATGCGGGTGCGCGGGGAGAGTTACTTCCAGAAATACAGCGGATGCACCCTCTGCAATGATCGCGACCGCGCTCGCATCCGGGTTCGTTTCGGATTTGAGGGCAAGCTGAACGAAGACTTCATCGCCGGAATTGCGCTGGCATCGGGAACGCTGGGCGATCCCACCACCACCAACGAGACTCTGACCAACAACTTCGACCGCAAGACGATTGGACTCGATCGGGGCTACATCACCTACAACCCGGTGGCGGCCAAGTGGTTCTCAGCGACCGCCGGCAAATTTGCCTACACTTGGGCTCGCACATCGCTGACTTTTGACCCGGACATCAACCCCGAAGGTTTCGTCGAGAAATTCTCGAAGGATTTCGAGAAAGTGCCGGTGGTCAAGAATCTCAATGTGCAGTTCATGCAATTGCTCTACAACGAAGTCACCGGCACCAGTACCAAGTCCCTGGGAATCTATGGCGCCGGCCATGATTCGTTTGCCGTGGGCGGCCAGATCGGCGGCCGTCTGCAGCCTTTGAGTTTCTGGACGCTGACACCGTCGTTCACCATCCTGAACTTCCGCGGGGCAGACGCGCTCCTGAATTCGACCGCGTTTGCCTTGGGAGCCACCAGCGTAGGTGGCACCACCGCCAAGATCAGTGGGACTGCGTACTCGGTCACCGTCGCGGGCACCGGCGAAGGTCCGGGTTGCGCTACCATCGCCGGTGGTACGACCGCTGCGCAACCGGCCAGCGCCACGCTGGTGGGCGGATGCGCGTTCGCCGCCAACGGCATGACCAACTCAACCTACATCGATGCCAACGGCAACGCGCACTTCCTGTCGCAGTTCCTTTACGCCGACCTGATCCTGAACAACCAGTTCAAGACCGGGAAACCCCGCTTACCCATCAACCTGTTGCTGGAATTTGAAGACAACCTGAACGCCGCAGCTCATCCGTATGACTACAGCTTTAGCGGTGTGCAGGGCAGTTCCGGGCCCAATACTTCTCTGGGCAGCCAGTCGAAGGCTTACCTGGCGGACATCAGCGTTGGCCAGCAAAAGAAAAAGAATGATTTGCAGGTGGGATACGCGTTCGAGCGGGAAGAGCAGGACGCCGCAATTGCGTCCTGGGGTGAAAGTGATCAGCGCGCTCCTACCAACATTCTGCAGCACCGCTTCTACGGCCTGTGGCGGGTTGCTCCCAACACCACCGCGGCGATTACCTGGTGGCACGGCCGCACTTTGGACCCCTACCTCGAGAACGCCGCTCTGGCTGCCGGGCTGAAGGTTTCGACCACCCCGGGAACGGGCGTGCTGGTGCCGGGTTCCGGAGCACAGGAACCTTGGCTCAACCGCCTGCAGTTTGACCTGATCTACACCTTCTAATCGCACTCCCCGTGCGATTCGAGGCCTTAACCAGAGGGCGCCGGCGGCAAGCGGCGCCCTTTTGCTGTGCGCTGATCCGGAGCAGACTTGGTCTTCCGTTTGCTCGCAACTCGGGACCCGTAGCGCGTACCTATCTTGATATACTGTTTCGGGTTCGGATGCGTTGCCGGGTACTGCTTGCGCTGGTATTGTTCATGGGTCCGGCAGCGCGTTCCTTTGCGATCGAAGGCGGTTACCTGGAACTCACGATCGTCCGGGCCGAGCAGAAAACAAGGGATCGGGTTGTAGCCTACGTAGTGAATACCCCCATCTACCAGGAAGATACGTACTTCGAGGTTGCGGTTCGGGCGGGTGGAACTGTGATCGTGGGGGAACGGGAGGCCGCTAACAAACGGGAAATGTTGCCGGAGTACTGGAAGCCCGGTGCGGCAGTTCAGGGTCGCCTGGACAAGCACCATTTGTTCTTACGGCGGCCCAACGGAACCGAAGTGCGGTTCATCATCACCCGGCGCGCGAAAACACCGCGCGACTAGCAATACACGATTCAACTTGACGATATGGTTCGGCAAACTCCAAGCAATCGCCCGCCCCTACTCAACCGCGAAGCATCGTGGCTGAAATTTAATTGGCGCGTGCTCGAAGAGGCGGGCGACCTCCGCAACCCGTTGCTCGAACGCGTGAAATTCCTGGCCATCACCGCCAGCAATCTGGATGAATTTTTTGAAGTCCGGGTGGGCGGCCTGCTGCAACAGCTCGAAGATGGTCACAACTCCACCACGGCCGACGGGCGCACCATGGCGGAGGAGCGGGAACTGATCAAAGACGCGACGCACGAGTTCGTCGAAGAACAATATTCCTGCTGGAACGAACGCCTGCGGCCGGAACTGGCGGAGCAGGGAATTCGTGTCCTCCGCATCGACGAACTGGACGAGGCGGCACTGGCCTTCGTCGACGACTACTGCGAGCGCGAACTCGATCCCCTGCTCACCCCGGTAACGGTTGACCCGGCGCACCCGTTTCCTCGAGTGATCAACAAGGCTCTGTGCGTTGGGTTGCTGCTGCGCCGCCGCCGCCGTTCCTCACTGACCTATACTGGCGTCGTAACCGTTCCCCGTGCCCTGCCGCGACTGGTTCGCCTGCCCTCCCAGGGCACGATCGATTTCATTTTTCTTGCCGACCTGGTTGTCCACCATGCCGTGCGCATGTATCAGGGCTACGACATCGTTTCTTCCGCCGCTTTCCGCGTCACCCGCAACAGCAACCTCTATTTGCAGGAGGAAGAATCGCGCAGCCTGCTGGAATCGGTGCGTGCGGAATTGCACAACCGGCGGAAGGGAGACGCGGTGCGGATGGAGATCGAGTCCGAAGCCGACCCCGAGATCATCGAGCGCCTGGGCACAGTGTTTGAGCTTGACCGCTGGCAGATTTTCCCCGTCAACGGCCCGGTGAACCTTTCCCGGCTGTTCAACATTTATGACGCAGCGGCGCGTCCCGACTTGAAGTACCGCCCCTATGTGCCGCGGGAGCTGCGCCTGACCGCCAAGTCTCGTGATCTGTTTGAAGAAATTCGGCGCCATGACATTCTGCTGCATCATCCCTACGATTCCTACGATGCGGTGTTGTCGTTTATCCAGTCGGCCGCCGAAGACGAGCGCGTGCTTTCCATCAAGCAAACGCTGTACCGGACCGGCGAACATTCGCAGGTGGTTCAGGCGCTGATGGCGGCCGCGGCCCACAAAGAAGTGACCGCCGTCGTGGAACTGAAGGCGCGCTTCGATGAGGCGCCGAACATTCGCTGGGCGCGCGATCTGGAAGATGCCGGAGTGCAAGTCTTCCACGGGCTGGTCGGTCTGAAGACCCACTGCAAACTTTGTCTGCTGGTTCGGCGTGACCCTGACGGCGTAACCCGTCAGTACGCGCACCTGGGCACCGGAAACTACAACGCAACCACAGCCCGTATCTACACCGATCTCAGCCTGATGACGGCTGACCCGGAAATTACCAGCGCAGTCCATGATGTTTTCAGTTTCCTGACTGCCTATGCCGAGCACCCCAGCTACGGGCCGCTGCTGGTGGCGCCTCTGGACTTGGCCGAAAAGTGTCTGAGCCTGATTGAGCGCGAGGCCGAGCACGCCCGCATGGGGCGTCCGGCGCGCATCATCTCCAAGATGAATGCTCTCCTCGACAAGAATATTGTCCAGGCGCTGTACCGCGCGTCGCAGGCGGGAGTGGACATTGAGCTGCTCGTGCGGGGTATGTGCGCGCTGCGGCCGGGGATTCGCGGCCTCAGCGACCGCATCCGCGTGCGCAGCATCGTGGGCCGGTTCCTGGAGCACAGCCGCATCTTTTATTTTGAGAACGGCAGCGAGCCCGAAGTCTACATCGGCAGTGCCGATTGGATGCATCGCAACCTGCACGAGCGCGTCGAAGTTCTGTTCCCGCTGAAGAACCCGCTGCTGCGCGACCGCGTGGTGCATGAGATTCTGGCTGCATACCTCGCCGACAACATTAAGGTAAGATTTCTGCAAAAGGACGGCAGCTACCTCCGCCCATGGCAATCGCTGCACGGACGCAGCAAGCGGCCGCCTCGCGGCTCGGCCGTCTTTAGTTCCCAGGATTTTCTCGTCGCGCTGGCGGAAGGCACCAAGACTCCGGAAGACATTCCGGTTACCGCTCCGCGGCGCCCCTCGCGAGCCTCGATCGGTCGAGGCTTGGCCGGACGACCGGTGATAGGAAAGGAATAGTCTCTCCGAAATGTTTCTCTATTTCTTGCGCCACGCCAGTGCCGGGCAGCAACTAAGTTCCGCTAAGAAGGACGTAAAGCGTGGCTTGGATAAAGACGGTATCGAGCAATGCGGATACATCGGCCGCGCTCTGGCCGCGCTCGGCGTACAGGTGGATATCATCATCTCCAGCCCATTGAAGCGGTCCACGCAAACCGCAGCATTGGTGGGAAACGAAATGGGACACGAAGGCAGACTGGTGATGGAGAATGCGCTCGCTCCGCAGGCCGGCTTCTCCGATTTTCAGAAGATGTTGGCAAAGTATGCCCGCCAGGACTCCATCCTGCTGGTAGGGCACAACCCGAACTTGCGTGAATTCCTGGGACGCGTGATCAGCGACAGCGGGTGCGAAGCCGTGGTGGAGCTCAAAAAAGGAGCCGTGGCCAAGGTCGAAATGCGCCGCAATTCAGGTTCTATGAGCTGGTGCATCACGCCTCGCATCCTGCGCACGCTTCACGCGGCGGCTACAGAAAGCTCGCGCCCGAAAACTTCGCGGAAGTAAGCCCGGTCCTTCTCGATTGACCATACCTCCAGGTCCACACTCGCTTTTCCGCGTGGCGTCAGCTTCATGGTGACTCTGCCACTGCGCGCCGAGACTGCAACCTTTTCCACCGATTGCATTCTGCCCATATTCAAGGCGCGTGCAATGCGGAGCAATATCGACGCTTTCTCCACATTTTCCTGATCCTCGGGGCCTAAGCCGTTCATCGGGCCATCTCCTGGCGTGGGGCGCGATTTTCCCAAATAGCGCGCGATCGAGCCAATGATCCGCCGCTGTTGCGGGGTGTATCCCAGAATTTCGGAGTTGGCGATGATGTAATAAGTGTGCCGGTGATGTCCGTTACGGTTTACGTAGTCGCCGACCTCGTACAACATGGCGGCGGCCGAGAGCCATTCGCGATAGTCCGCCGGAAGCTGATGGACGGACTTCAACGAAGAAAACAGCAGCAAAGCTGAGTCGCGCACATGCAATGCATGATGCAGGTCCACGCGGTAATGTTCCACGGCGCGCTTGATCGACTCCCAGCGCTCCGATTCAATCGCCCGCCCGGATCGGGTGCTGCGATCGTAGTCCGCCGCCATCTGGGCGAGGATGCCGTCGCGCAATCCCAGCGCCGAGTAGCGAAAACCGGCGAGGTGGCAGCGCTCCAGCAATTCGGCATAGACGACCGCACCGGCGCAGATAATTTCAGCGCGCCGGGGACCGATTCCGGGGACCTTCCGTCGCTGCTCCAGGGACATACGCGCAATCTGTTTGGCAATGCGGCGGATCATTTCACGGGTAGCGTAGGTTGCCGGACGGCTCTTCCCGGAGCGTGACAAATGGCTGGCGACGCCCACCAATGCGGCCGCGGTTCCGGAGGTGGCGATGACAGCGCCCACGCGCGCGGCCTTGATCCGGTCTTGGATGCGCCCAATCTCGCGCGCTACAAATCCTTGCAGCCGCTTCAGTTCGCTCTTGCGCGGCGGATCGTGTTTGAGGAATTCGCCAGTCAGGCGCACCGCCCCTAGCGACAAGCTCACCGTATCTCGAAGGTGCCCGTCGCGCGAAAGCGTGAGCTCGCAGCTGCCGCCGCCCAAGTCCACCAGCAGCACGCTATGGGCGCCCAGCCGGGCCGCCGAGACCAGGCCCAGGTGAATCAGGCGGGCCTCTTCCAGTCCGGAGATGATTTCGATCGTCCAGCCCGTGGTCGAGCGCACCCACTCCAGAAATGCACGCGAATTCCGCGCATCGCGCAGCGCCGCCGTGGCCACCACCCGCACCGAATCGGCGCAGCATTCCTGCATGGCGCGGTGAAAACGCCGCAACACCTGCACCGTCTCCGACATGGCCTGGGGCGAAAGCAGTCCGCCACTGAAGACGCCATCCCCCAGGCGAGTGACTTCGCGGTCTTCGTGGATTTCTTTCAATCGTCCGGCTTGCAGGCGCGAAATCTTCAGACGAACAGAGTTCGATCCGATGTCGATGGCGGCAAAGGTGGGCATGAGCTGACGATTAAATGGTGACGACCAGTATTCTCACAACCGGGGCCTGTCGCGCAACCCGGAAGGGCGTTAACCACAAAAAATACGAAGGTCTGAGTCGTTCAGAGCGTTCCTTTGTGCGCCTTCGTGTCCTTCGTGGTTCATGAATTTGAGACATGGAAACAGGCTGAGAACGCCACCTTCTTAACAATGGTGCAGGTCTGCTTTTTAACCAGTTTGTAACAACCGTTTGCTAGTCTCAAGCGGAATGTCCAATCAAGCCCTGCCCCGGCCGCGTTTCAACGCTCCCGAACCGGAGCGGGGGGTAAAGGCTGCCCTGAAAATCGAAGCCAGAACGGCGCCGCTGTTGCAGGGGAAGGTCAGCGAAATCCCCGACGCTTTGTTTGGTAACGCAATGCGCCTTTGCGGCTTGGCGGTGGTCGCGCTGCTCGGCCTGATCGTTTACCAACTGGTAGTCGGTTCCGAGCTCTCCTGGCACGCTTTTGGCTGGAAGTTCTTTGCTCAATCCGACTGGAATCCGGTTGAGGATTCCTACGGCGCACTACCGTTTATCTACGGCACGCTTGTGTCTTCGCTGCTGGCGCTCGTCATCGCTGTCCCCTTGTCTCTCGGTGTGGCCGTGTTCATTACCGAGATGTGCCCGATCTGGTTGCGGGGAATTCTTTCTTTTACCACCGAACTGCTGGCCGCCATCCCCAGCGTGGTCTACGGACTGTGGGCCATCTTCATTCTGGTTCCGGTGCTGCGCGAATATGTTCAGCCGTTTCTCGCCAAGGCGCTCGGTTGGACCGGCCTGTTCAGCGGCCCTCCCTACGGCATCGGCATGCTGGCGGCGGGCGTGATTCTGGCCATCATGATCATTCCCATCATCTCGTCTATCACCCGGGAAGTGCTCACCGTGGTGCCGCAGCATCAGCGGGAAGCGGCACTGGCGCTGGGTGCAACGCGCTGGGAAATGATCCGCATGGGCGTGTTGCGCAATGCGCGGGCCGGGATCGTGGGCGCCATCATTTTGGGCCTGGGCCGCGCCCTCGGTGAAACCATGGCGGTCACCATGGTGATAGGCAACCGTCCGGAAATTGCCAAATCGCTGTTTGCTCCCGGATACACCATGGCCAGTGTGCTGGCCAACGAATTCACCGAAGCGACCGGCGATCTCTATCTTTCTGCGTTGATCGAGATTGGCTTGGCGCTGTTCTTTGTCACCATTGTGGTCAACGCCCTGGCACGGCTCATGGTGTGGAGCGTTACACGAGGTCAACCGGCAAGAAGCATTGTGTAATACGAAGTTGTCTGACCGAAAATGACTGAAACGAACTCCAATTCGACGGCGGTATCCGTTCCACCGATCAGTTTGCGGCGGCGCGTGACCGACCATGTAATGACCGGCGTCGCCGTCCTCACCGTCGCGCTCGTGCTGTTGCCGCTCTTCGCCATCTTTGCCTATCTGGTTTATAAGGGCATCGGTTCCATCAATCTTGCCTTCCTGACCCAGACTCCGAAGCCGGTGGGCGAGCCCGGCGGCGGCATGGCGAACGCCATCGTCGGCTCCATGGTCATTCTTGCTATCGCCAGTTTTCTGGGCGTGCCGCTGGGTATCGGCGCGGGCATCTTTCTCTCCGAATACGGGCGTAACCGCTATGGCGATATGGTGCGCTTTGTCTCCGACGTTTTGAACGGCGTGCCTTCGATCGTGATCGGCATCGTGGCTTATGGGCTGGTCGTGATGCGCCAGAAGCACTTCTCGGCACTGGCCGGCGGCGTTGCGCTCGCCATCATGATGGTTCCAACGATCGCGCGCACCACTGAGCAGATGCTGCTTTTGGTACCGCAGGCGATTCGCGAAGCCGCCTATGGTCTGGGCGTTTCCCGCTGGCGCACCACGCTTTCGATTACCCTGCGCACGGCAACCTCCGGAGTCATCACCGGCGTCATGCTGGCCTTCGCCCGCGTCGCCGGAGAAACCGCGCCGCTGCTGTTTACCGCCTTTGGAAACCAGTTCTGGAATTGGAAGTCGGACCAGCCGACCGCCGCCCTGTCGCTGCAGATTTTTACCTATGCCATCTCGCCCTTCGATGAGTGGCACCGGCAGGCGTGGGCGGGTGCGCTGGTTTTGATTATCCTGATCGTCGGCGCGGTCGCCGCGGTCCGCATCGCTGTACGGCACGGAACGTTAGCAGGAGCATAGCCAGGAGCTTAACCGTGAAAGTGTTTCATAAAACTGTCATCCTGAGCGGAGCGGAGACTTCACGCAGTGAAGTCTCGGCGGAGTCGAAGGACCCCTACTCCACCACGAGGCCATTAACCAGAGCAGGAGCTTAAGGATTTATGGGCGTCGGAATTACAGTCGAACACCTGAATGCGTTTTACGCCAAGACGCAAGCCTTGTTCGACGTCAACATCACCGTGCAGGCCAACCATGCGACTGCACTCATTGGCCCTTCGGGCTGCGGGAAATCCACGTTTATTCGCTGTCTGAACCGCATGCACGAAACCATTCCCGAAGCGCGAGTCGAGGGCACAGTGCGGATCGGCGACCTGAGCATTTATAACGGAACCTCGGCTACCCAACTGCGCCGCCGCGTGGGCATGGTGTTTCAGAAGGCGAATCCGTTCCCGACCATGTCCATCTACGACAACGTGGCCGCCGGGCTCAAGCTGAACGGTTTTCGCAATCGCAAGAAATTGGATGACGTCGTCCAGAAATCCCTGCACAGCGCCGCTCTGTGGGACGAGGTAAAAGATCATCTGCACAAGAAATCCGGCGCCAGCCTCTCCGGCGGCCAGCAGCAGCGCCTGTGCATCGCCCGCGCCCTGGCCGTCCAACCGGAAGTTCTGCTCATGGATGAACCCTGCTCGGCGCTCGATCCGATCTCCACCGGCAAAATCGAAGAACTGATTTTTCAATTAAAAGAGCAGTACACGATCGTGATTGTGACGCATAATATGCAGCAGGCTGCCCGGGTAGCCGAGTTCACCGGTTTTTTCCTGCTGGGCAAGATGATTGAATTCGATAAGACGGAAAAGATATTTACCAATCCGTCCGACAAACGGACGGAAGACTACGTCACCGGCAGATTCGGATAGGAGTGAGGTCAGAGGTCAGAGGTTAGATTGCAGAGGTTAAAGGCCAATCGCATAAACGGTGGCGGGGTCTTGGGATTTTCACCTCTGCAATCTAACCTCTAACCCCTTACCCTACGAAAGAGGTTTGGATGATGCGCACGCGCTTTCAACAGCAAATGGAGGATCTCCGCGAGCGACTGCTCCGCATGGGCGGTCTCGCGGAACTGGCGGTTGATCGCGCCACGCAGGCTTATACGCAGCGGGATCTCTCTCGCTGCCAACTGGTCCTCGAAAACGAGAGCCACATCAACGCCGCTGAGCGTGAGATCGATGAGATGGCCTTCGACATCCTCGCCACCCAGCAACCGGCGGCCGTGGACCTGCGCTTCATTCTCGCCGTGACCAAGATCAACGCCGACCTTGAGCGCGTGGGCGATCAGGCGGTGAACATCGCCGAGCGCGTCATGGACCTGATTGAGTTGCCGGCCGTCGAACTGCCGGTCGATATCGCGCGCATGGCCACCGCCGTCAGCGCCATGGTGCGACGCGCCCTGGAGGCGTTCGTGGAAGGCAAAGCCGAACTCGCTCAGGCTGTGCTGGAAATGGATCATGTCGTCGACCGGATGCGCGACGAAGCTTTTATCGTGCTCGTGCGAAAGATGAACGAAGAGCCGCAAGTGACTCAGCAGGCGCTAGATGCGCTCCTGGTGGCGCGCAATCTTGAGCGCGTCGCCGACCACGCCACCAACATTTCCGAGGACGTCATCTTCTGGGTTCTGGGCGCCGACGTCCGCCATCATGCCCAGGCGGCCTCCGTCGCTCCCCGCCCGGAGAGACGGGAACAATAAGCGACGATGATGGAGGGACGGGCGCCTCGCCCGTCTGAGCTAGCGTAGGGACGGTCGCCCTCGACCGTCCAACACAAGAGCCGAGCCGTATCTTCCACGTAAGCCCCTGTGTGCTTTTGATTTTGGGTGGCGCAGCACCGGGGTCCCCAGCGCGCCCGGTTTTGGCTTGATGGGGTGGAGCGGGTCACCGCTGCGGTAAGTGCAGTGCTGTGAATTCGGCTTTAGCCGTCGAGGGTACGGCCTTTGCGCAGAAACGACTTTTTCCGCAGCCTGTTCAGTCGTGCCGTTAGCTCGTTGAAATGTGTCCGCGCCTTAGTGCCAGAGGTAAGCTTCGAGCGCCATCTCATGGAAATTAGGGTCAATGAGCGCAAACGCCTGTGGGTGTTGAAAAAGTCCCTCAACTGAACGGCTTTTCATCTGCGAGCATGCCGTCGCCGGATTTTTTGTCTCCGTTCGACTAAGTGGTAGCCGGCAGAACCGATGTTGTCGGCTGACTGAGGAAGCGCACCAGTCGCTTGATGTTCTGAGCTACCGCTGCCAGGAAGAACTGCTCGCGCACGAACCTGAGTCTCCGCAGACGCAAGCGCCGCAACCCGATCTGATTCTTCAGTTCTGCAAATAAGGCCTCTACTTTCTTTCTCTGCCGTTGTGCTTTGGCGAACTCTGGCGTGTTGACCAACTCCCGCGCACGTTGTCGGGCTGGTTCGTTCTGATGGATGATCAGGCTCCGGAAGGCAGCGCTGGTGCATTGGGGTCGGAGCGAGCACGGGCCACACTTTTTGCGTGTCCCGATGTAGTTGAAGGCTCGATTGCGATAAACTCGGCCACCGTAGTTGAGGAACTGGCCGGCGGGGCATATATAGCGATTGTTTTCCGGTTCGTACGTGAAATGATCGGGGCCAAAGAATGGGCTCCTCTTGCGGTGGATACTGTCGCGGGTCCGCATGTAGGGAGTGATGCTCCGGTCGGCTAGCCATTGCAAGAACTCGCCGTTCCCATAGGTCGTATCGGCCGCCACCGATTCCGGCTCTCGTCCTTGCCACTGAGTGAAACGGGTGAGCATGTCTTGCGCGGCCACGGTTTCCTGGCTCATGCGCGCCGCCGTAGCTTGCACTCCCACGATCACACAACTGTGATTGTCCACCAGATAGTTGTCGTAGTATCCCAGCCGCGCCGGTGTGCCGCCCTTGGTGGCGTAGGTAGAATCGGGATCGGTGGTCGAAACCTGGTCCTGTTCATGCACCGGCTCCTCCACCGGATTCTGCTCTTCCACTTCCCGCAGATACTGCCGCACGGTGTGATGAACCTGTGCCGCTTCCGCTAACTGCTCCCGTGGAATCCGGCTCTCTTTGGCCGCATTCGCCTCCACGAAGCTGCCATCGACCGACAGGTGCTTGCCCTGCACCAAGCCCACTTCCACACACTGCTTCACGATCTGCTCAAACAGTTCCTCGAACAACTTCGATTCCTGAAACCGTCCATGCCGGTTTTTCGAGAACGTGGAGTGATGCGGAATCTCCTGATCGAAGCCCAGACCGGTGAACCAGCGCCATGCCAGGTGCATGCGCAGTTCCTCCACCAGCTTCCGTTCGCTGGTGATGCCGTACAAGTAGCCGATCAGCAGGATGCGCAGCAGAAGCTCGGGATCAATCGACGGCCGGCCGGTATCGCTGTAACTTGCTCTCAGCTTCTCCCGCACGAAGGCAAAGCTGATGTGTTTTTCGATGAGCCGTAGCAGATGAGTCTCAGGAACCTGGTCTTCCAGGCGGAAGTAATAGAACAGCGCTTCGGAACGGTCGTGTTGCCCCATCATGATCAGCAGGCCTCCAACGATGAGAATCAACCAGAGCATGGGCAGGATCACTTTCTTCTAACATGCTTCTGCCCAATTTCATCCTGCTAATCGACGTGACTTTTTCAACACCCACGCCTGGTTACGTCAACAACGAACACCAAAGTCACTTGGAACCTGCCTCCGTCATGACTCACCATGAATCTTGGAGCTGAATAATGGAGTTCAAAGTATCGCCCGACAAGGCTTCCAGCCAGAGGCATGATAAACGTATCCGCCTGTTTCTTTGGAGTGCGGTCCTGCTGCTCGTGGGAATTACGATCATTGGGATTGTTGGTGTCAGGTCTATCGGTCAAACCGCAGAAACCGCGCTGGTAGTCGCTGCTGGCGGCATAGTTATCTGTGTGGTTGTGGCCGCATACATTCTGGGTGCACAAGAAGGTATTGAAAAAGCGAAACAGAACACAATCTTTCTGCTGAGTGACGATGATCTGGTCCGGCAACGCACGGGGTGGCCTGACTTGCGAATTGGGCTGTCAGAAGTGAAGAGCCTCTCCGAACGACCGGGATGGCTAGTGATTGAGAGTGCTGAACCTCGCAGGAGAATTGCAATCCCCGATAATGTAGAAAGGTTCGAGTTTCTTCGCTCCGAACTGATTAAGCACGGACTCCTCATCAAGTCACCGCGACGATCCCCATTTCTCGCTCTGCTCCTCGGTCTACCGACCGTGGCAAGCTTCTTTTGTTGGGCGCTGATCTTTTGGTCCAAACAGCCGTGGCTCGTGAAAACGGCTGCCTGCGTTGCCTTGGCTTTGCTTGGGTGGGGGTCGTTCAGCGTCAGTAGATTGCGAATTGGCAGCCCGAAACGCTATCTTCTGTGGGCAATGCTCGGCACTAGCTGGGTGGCCGCGCTCTGGATTATCTACTCTCGATTGGCGCGGCTTTAGGGAGACTCTTCCGACGTTTGACGTAACATCGCGATTACACTCACAACCCGGCCCCGGTGGGGTTCTGAGTGAGATCGCCTGTTAGCGACAGTTGACTCCCCTTAACAGTGAGATTTGCAAGTTAGACTTCTGGCAAGCTTTCTCAGTTCCCGGTGGGATCTTCATAAGGAAACATTGTTGCTGCCTCTTGTGGGCTAAGCTGCACGCCAAGCAGTCCGGCAGCTTTGGCCATCGCGGGATCGAATGCGTTCGCCAGATCGTGAGCTGTCGGTAAAATCTCGATGTCTGGTTCCACGCCCACGTGCTCCAGGCTTTTGCCATCGGCCATCAGGAGGTCAGCAACGGTAACGGATGCGGCATAGAAAATTCCAATATCGACACCCACCGCGTGGCGGTAACGCTTTGCTTCCATTACCTTGCCGGCGCTGTGGTCTCCGATAACAAATCCCCTTCTTTCCAACTGGACGACGCGGGCAAACAACTCCGATGCCGAGGCCGACTCGCTATCGATCAGGACGATGAACCTGCCAACAAAAGCGTCATGATGGCGGCCGGTTGCAGTTACGGGCTTGGATGCGCTGCGTTGAACGCGGTCAAAGGTTTTTACATCGTTCTGAAAGAGGCCACCCAGCAGACGATCGAGAGTGTCTGTGAACCCGCCGGGGTTGCCGCGAAGATCGAGCACAACACATTTGTGTTTCCGCATTTTGCCGATGATGTTGTCCACTTCCTCTGCTGAAAAGCCGAACTCAGGAATCTTCACCGCAAGGAAGCCGTCGCCCTTCTCAAAATAACGCGCCCGCAAGAGAAGGCGTTTCTTATCCATGTCCTGGACCATTACGTTGACACCCTGGTGCAGAAAATACTTGACGTCCGAGGACGTTTTGAATTTCGCCAGCACCTCCAATTGCCGTTCCTGACCGGCGTCGTTTCTCAGGGTCAATCGAAGCCCGGGCTGAGGGCTCAACGTGTCGTAGATGTAGTGGATTCTCCACAAAGTCCTACGGGAGAGGGGATGCTCATCGACGGCCACGATTTCATCTCCTGGCTTAAGGCCCTTTTTTTCTGCGTCACTTCCGGAATGTACTCTAATGACGTAACAGTGGTCGCCAATCATTTCCATCTTGAAACCGTAATCGAGGTCGAACGTGCGCGGAGGGGGAATGAAAAAGGTGTGGGAGTCGTTGAGACTGTCGAGAGCCGCGGCGATCTCTGCGACAGCGCCGTTCAACGAGTCAGCTTTATCGATGTTCTCCTTTGCCTGGCGTACCCTCGCATCCCAGTCCACGCCGTGAAGCTTTGCGTCGTAATAGTACTTCTGGACGTCTGCTGACACATCACGCAGCATGGCGTGAGCGAATTCTCGATCAGATTTGCTGTACTGCTGAGACGAGGCGGAAAACGGGAAACATCCGAGCAAGCCGGTGAAAACCGCAGAATACCAAGCGACTCTCTTCCAAAAGCAACGCATTTTGGCCGTCACCCTTGCCTGCCGGACCTCTTCCGCAGCGGAAAATAGAGTGTACACCCGCAATGCTCGATGCCTGGCGTAGCATCGCGATTACACTCACAACCCGGCCCCGGTGGGGTTCTGAGTGTAAACGCCTGTGGGTGTTGAAAAAGTCACTGTGATTAGCAGGCTGAATGGGAGCAGAAGCGTGGTAAAAGGAAGCAATCCTTTCCATGTTCTGCTGGATCACCATTCTCGGAGGCGTGCTCATCATGATGGGGCAACACGATCGTTCGGAAGCGCTGTTCTACTACTTCCGCCTGGAAGATCAGGTTCCTGAGACTCATCTGCTACGGCTCATCGAAAAACACATCAGCTTTGCTTTTGTGCGCGAAAAGCTGAAGGACAGCTACAGCGATACGGGCCGTCCGTCGATTGATCCCGAGCTGCTGCTGCGCATTCTGTTGATCGGCTATCTGTATGGCATCACCAGCGAACGCAAGTTGGTCGAGGAACTGCGCATGCATCTGGCGTGGCGGTGGTTTACCGGCCTGGGCTTCGATCAGGAGATCCCGCATCACTCGACATTTTCCAAGAACCGACACGGACGGTTTCAGGAATCGAAGCTGTTCGAGCAGTTGTTTGAACAGATCGTGCGGCAGTGTGTGGAAGTGGGATTGGTAAAGGGCGAAGACCTGTCGGTGGATGGCAGCTTCGTGGAGGCGAACGCGGCGAAACAGAGTCGTATTCCCCGGGAGCAATTAGCAGAAGCTGCTCAAGTCCACCACACCATTCGCCAGTATCTAGTGGAACTGGAACAGCAGAACCCGGTGGAAGAACCGGTGCATGAGCAAGAGCAGGTATCGACCACCGACCCCGATTCCACCTACGCCACCAAAGGTGGAACGCCGGCGCGGTTGGGTTACTACGACAACTATCTGGTGGACAATCCAAGCTGTGTGATTGTGGGAGTGCAGGCAACGGCGGCGCGCATGAGCCAGGAAACCGTGGCTGCACAAGACATGCTCACCCGTTTCGCTGAATGGCAAGGACGGACGCCAGAATCGGTGGCGGCCGATACGACGTACGGGAACGGTGAGTTCTTGCAATGGTTGGCGGATCGGAGCATCACCCCTTACATGCGAACCCGGGACAGTATCCACAGAAAGAACAGCCCGTTCTACGGTCCAGAGCGTTTTACTTACGAGCCCGAACCAAATCGCTATATCTGTCCCGCCGGTCAGCCCCTCAACTATGGTGGCCGCAGCATGCGGAACCGCACTTATGCCTACATCGGGACGCGCAAACGTTGCGGTGCGTGTGCGCTAAAAGCGCAATGCACCAGCGGAGCGTTTCGCTTTCTTGCCATCCACATGGATGAACCCGCCCGGCAACGCGCACGGGAGTTGGCGAACACGCCAGAGTTCGCCCACGCACAACGGCAAAGGAAGAAGGTGGAAGCCTTGTTCGCAGAACTCAAGAATCAGATCGGCCTGCGCCGCCTGCGCTTGCGGAGATTGAAGTTCGTGCGGGAACAGTTCTTCATGGCGGCAGCGGCGCAGAACATCAAGCGGCTAGTGCGCTTCCTCAGTCAACCACCGGTGTCGATCCTGCCCGCGACCACTTAGTTGAACTCCTGTCAGAAGAAGCCGCGCAACCAGAGCCACCCAAAAGGACGAAAAAAGAATATTTTCCACACTTACTTTTTCAACACCCACGCCTGTTTTGAACAGTTGGAAGTGGTGCGTTTAGTTATTTCGTTTGGAATGATATTGCTGGGTGGCGAAAACCCAGCCGTTGGCTGCGCTTGTTGACCATCGGAACGGACACGACGGTGACCAATAAAATGAGGATGACGGCGACCGCGAAACAACGAGCGAGTGTCCGAAGGAACACCGCCCCCCACGATTTTGAGGAAATCCAAGTCTGGGCTGCTTTGCCTACCGCCAACCACTGAAACGTGGCGATCAGAAGCAAGAGCCCCGCCCCAAAATACGATCCTACATAGTGACCGACTTGGATGTTCATTAGCAAAGGCAACGACAACAGCGCAAGGAGAACTTCCACCAACATGGACGGCAAGTCGGCCAAAACCAAGAGTTGCAGTAATGCCGACTCGTAGTGGAAATGAAACGGTCTACCTGCAAGGAGTGCTGCCGTCGACGATCCGCCATTGTCGAGAAAATCAGCGAACGCAGGAGATGGCGGTGACATATTCGCTATTGCAAGAAAGAACCAAGCAGCGTGAAGGCAAGCGAAAAGCCAAGCCAGACGACTGGTCGCACATGAGCGGAAAAATCCAACGACAGCACGCAGGTATGTTCGCGGTTTCATCTACTGGATGATTAGACACCGTAGTTGGCGAAAAATCCCAATTTCACTCATCGAGCGGCCTCCGAGTCATCGTGCTGTCTGTGTTCCACCTCTCCGCCCCCGTTGCGGTACACTGATTGACGCCCAGGGATGAGCAAGTGGGTACTCATCCCCGCCCAGCGATCACACTAAGCATGAGCCAGAGAATCCGAGTTTTTGCCACCTGCGACATCGGCGACGCCCTCAACATTCTTCGCGACAAAGGATACGACCTGGAAGTCTATCCTCAGCCCGAAGCTCCGCCGAAGAGCTTGATCATCCAAAAAGTGAAGTCCGGCGTGGACGGCCTGATCACCACCCTGCGCGATGCGATCGACGCTGAGGTCTTCGCTGTCGGGGCGGGTACGCTCAAAGTGGTCGCGCAGTATGCCGTCGGATTTGACAACATCAACCGCGCCGACGCCAACAAATACAAAGTCCCGTTCACGCATACCGCCGACGTACTGACTGAAGCTACGGCGGAGTATGCCTTCTTTTTGCTGGGTGCGCTCGCTCGCAAACTCTGGCCCGCCGAACATCTGACCCGCGAAAATCGCTGGGGATATTGGCATCCCTACCTGCCGTTTCTGGGTGACGAAGTCACGGGCAAGACGGTCGCCGTCATCGGCACCGGGCGCATCGGCCTGGCTTTCATCAAGAAGTGCGCTGGCTTCGACATGAACATCCTGTGCTTTGATCCAGCTTATGAAAACCACGAGTACATAAAAGCCATACAAGAGGTGAAAGATCTTCGCTTCCGGCACGGCATCAGCCGCGAGCGAGCCACGATTCGCTACACCACGCTGCACGAGGCCCTGAGTTCTGCCGATTTCATCAGCCTGCATGTTCCGCTGCTGCGAGAAGGCGAGAGCAGCACGCCCACCTATCACCTGATCAACGAAACCACGCTGCGCATGATGAAGCCCAACGCCATGATCGTCAACACCTCGCGCGGTCCGGTGGTGGACGAGACCGCCCTAGCCCATGCTCTGCGCGAGAACTGGATCGCCGGCGCAGCTCTTGATGTGTACGAGGAAGAGCCGCTGCCCGCCGATTCGCCCCTGCGCGATCCCGCCATCGCCGACCGCTGCCGCCTTCTGCCCCACTTCGCCAGCGCCGCCCGCATCACCCGCCTGTCCTCCGACCCTAATAAAGGCATGGCAGGACGTTGTGTGCAGGGACTGAGGGACGTGCTGGAAGGGCACTACGGCGGCGACATCAGCAAGATGCCCTACGTGGTAAATAAAGAAGCCTTCGTAAAGTAATCAGAACGTCAAGGCAGGCACCCCAAGAGTAAGATTGGCTGTTTGCTTTGCGCAGTGTTATTCGGAATCGATTGACCGGAGGAGAAATGAATCTGCGTCGTGTAGTTCGGTTGGCGGTATGGTGCGTGATCCCGGTGCTGGCGTGGGCGCAGCAACCGGCGGACCTGAAGCCGGTGACGGACCGGCTGGCAGGCTCGATTTATACCGGGCCGTCCATGACAACTCTAGGGGAACTGACGGACGGCATTGGCGGGCGTCTGACGGGCTCTCCGGCCTATGTCAAGTCGGCCGAATGGGCAGCGGCAAAGTTCCGGAGCTACGGGATTGAGAATGTGCGGCTGGAGCCGTTCACGATTCCGGCTGGCTGGCAGCGAGGGACGGCGACCGGGGCAATGCTGTCGCCTCTGGCACGTCCACTGTACGTGGCATCGTTGGGTTGGGCTCCGTCGACGCCCGCCGGTGGTGTGCAAGGCCCGGTCGTGGTGGTCACGGACGTTTCACCCGAGGCGCTGAAATCGCGCGAAGGCGAACTGGGAGGCAAGATCGTTTTTCTGGATACGAGCAAGATTTTTGCGGAAGGCTACGGAAAGGCCTTGCCGAAACTGGACGCCGCGTGGCCTGCGTTCCAGAAGGCGGGCGTATTGGCCGTGCTCATGCCGGACCGTGAGAAGAGCAATGTTTTGAATGCGCACGATGGTAGCTGGGGGGCCAAGGCGCTTCCGTTGCCGATGGCCCAGCTTGGCATGGAGGATGCGAAGCTCATTCAGCGCGAGCTGGAACGCGGGCCGGTCAGCGTTCAATTGACCATCGAGAACAAGATGTCGGGAGAGACCACGGTTCACAACGTGGTAGCCGAGATTCGAGGCAGCGAGCGGCCAGACGAGTGGATCCTGATCGGCGCGCACCTAGATTCGTGGGACTTCGGCACCGGCGCGCAGGACAACGGCACCGGCGCTATCAGCGTCCTCGAAGTCGGCCGCGCCCTGATGGCGCTGGGCAAACCGCCGCGGCGCAGCATCCGGCTGGCGCTTTGGGGCGGAGAAGAACAGGGGCTGCTCGGATCGTATGCCTACACGCAGGCCCACAAAAGCGAGTTGAACAAGTGCGTAGCCGTTCTGAATACCGATAACGGCGCCGGGCATCCGAAGGGATGGAAGACGGAAGGCCGCGAGGATCTGAAACAGGCGATGCAGCCCTGGAGCGACGGCCTCTTGAAAAACTTGAACGGCGGCGATCTTTCGCTGGATACCAGCTACGACACCGACCACGGTCCGTTTCTGTTGCAGGGAATTCCGGCGCTTGATCTGTGGGTCGACATGTCGCACTACATGGAAATCCATCACAAATCCAGCGACACCATCGATAAAGTCGATTCGCTGGACTTCAAGGGCGGGGAGGCGATTGTGGCAGTGACCGCCTACGCCATCGCGCAAAGCGAAACGCCAATCGCTCCGCACATCGATCACGCGGCGGTGGCCGAAATCCTGAAGAAAGCAAAATTGGAAGAACTGCTGGAGTATGTGGGGGTGTGGAAACCGTAAAGGGTGTCAGCTAACCAGGCGGCTGACCCTTATTCCGCGTTGCCGGCCTTCCACGGGGAATTGACTTCGCCGAATTGGAGATTCATTGGCCATGATCAATAAGACCTTGCGCCTGTTTGCCGGTGTCATCGCATTCTTCCTCTTTGGCTCGGTGGCCCTCCTTGCGACCGACCAGGGAACAACCCACGGCGGCTACTATCGCTACCCGGCGATTCATGGTGACACCATCATCTTCACCTCCGAGGGAGATCTATGGTCGGTGAGCGTCCATGGAGGCGCTGCCCGGCGCTTGACCACAAACACCGGCACCGAGGCCATGGCCACCATTTCTCCCGACGGACAGACGGTCGCGTTCGCAGGGGAGTACGAAGGACCGACTGAGGTCTATACCATCCCCCTGAACGGCGGGTTGCCGCAACGTCAAACTTGGGACGGGGACGCGCTGCCCGAGGGATGGACCCCCGATGGCCGCCTGATGGTGCGAACAAGGCGATACTCCACCCTGCCCGATCCCAAGCTGGTCCTGATTGACACTCATGGCGTACGGGAGATCGTTCCTTTGTCCTCGGCCTCGGAAGGCTCTTACTCCTCCGACGGCCAAACCCTGTTCTTTACTCGGTGGGACAAACAGTGGAGCTTTACCAAGCGTTATCAGGGAGGCTGGGCAGAGAGCATCTGGCGCTACGACGGCCACAACGAAGCTACGCCGTTGACGGCAGATTGGCCAGGCACCTCACACAGTCCGATGTTCTGGAACGGGCGCGTCTATTTCCTTTCAGATCGGGATGGAGTGATGAACGTGCACTCCATGGATCAACAGGGCCACGACCTCAAACAGGAAACACGCCAGCACGGATTTGATATTCAGTCTGCGTCCCTGTCCGATGGCCGTATTGTCTATGCCTGTGGCGGCGACTTGTGGCTGCTCGATCTCAAAACCGGCCACGAGGAAGTCGTTCCCGTTTCCCTCGTTTCCGACTTTGACCAGCTACGTGAGCACTGGGTGAAGAAGCCGCTCGACTACTTGACCGGCGTTCACCTTGCGCCGGATGGCGGCAGCGCTGTTTTCACCGCCCGCGGCGAAGTGTTTACTCTGCCCGCCAAGAGCGGACGCATCATCAAGGTGGCTGGCAATTCCGCCGTGCGCTATCGCGAGGCCCGTTTTCTGCCGGACGGCAAGAGCATTGTTGTTCTTTCCACCGAAGGTGGAGAAACCGAATTCTGGAAGTATTCGGCAAATGGAACCGCCGCGCCCGAGCAATGGACGCACGATGCCAAGGTGCTGCGCTGGGAGGGAATCCCTTCCCCTGAGGGCCGCTGGCTGGCTCACCGCGACAAAGACCAGCAACTGTGGGTCTACGACATCAAGAACAAACAGAACAAACGCATCGCGCAGTCCATGGAAAGCGACTTCGATAACTTGAGCTGGTCGCCAGACAGCCGTTGGCTGGCCTACGTCGAAACCGCCGCCGACCAGTTTGGGCAGATCAAGGTGCTCAATGTAGATTCGGGCGCCATTCAGCCCATCACGTCCGACCGCTATAACAGCATCGACCCCGTCTGGAGTTCCGACGGAAAGTGGCTCTATTTTCTTTCCGACCGGATGCTGAAAACAACCGTAGATTCCCCCTGGGGCCCGCGCCAGCCTGACCCGCATTTTGACCGCGCGGTAAAGGTGTACGAACTGGCTCTCACGCCGGATCTGCGCTCGCCATTTTTGCCGGCGGACGAACTTCACCCCGATGCTCCTCCTAAGAAAGAGGATGAGAAGATTCCCGGCAAGGCAGAAGAGACAAAGAAAGATACGAGTGCCGGTAAGCCTTCGGAGGCGGATAAGTCTTCGGCGGAGAAGAAAGATGAAAAGAAACCGGTGGAGGTGAAAATCGACTTTACGGATATGCCTTCGCGTTTGAGCGAGGTTCCTGCGCCCCCGGGAAATTATGACCGCCTCCAGGTCACCGACAAGCGCCTGTGCTGGCTGAATTCGAGCGACGAAGCGCCCCCCAAGTTCGCCTTGCAATGTCTCGACGTAGCCAACAAAGGCGATGAGCCGGAGACGCTGCTTGCAGACGTCAAGAACTACGAGATTTCGCTCGATCGCAAGAAACTTCTGGTCAGAAAAAGCGACGATTTCTACATTCTCGACTCGGATGTGAAACCCACCGCCCTCGCCGATCCCAAGGCGCTTCCGAAAGCGGCGATCAACTTGTCGCGCTGGACTCTCTCCACCAACCCGCGCGCGGAGTTCCGCGGAATTTTCCTCGACGCCTGGCGGCTGGAGCGCGACTACTTCTACGATCGCAATATGCATGGTCTCGACTGGAGCGCTATGCGCGATCGCTATCTTCTCCTGGTCGACCGGGTTGCCGACCGCGACGAGTTGAATGACGTGATCGCGCAAATGGTCAGTGAGTTGTCCGCACTGCACACCTTTGTGCGAGGCGGAGACGCCAGGAAGCCCTCCGATCAGGTTGATCTGGCGGGGCTCGGCGCCCAGTTGCGCCGTGACGAAAAGGCCGGAGGGTATGTGGTGGAGCACGTTTACCTGCATGACCCAGACCTGCCCAACGCCGCCCCGCCGCTGGCCCGTCCGGAATCTCTCGTCCGGGAAGGAGAGGTGATCGTCAGTATCGATGGCGAGAATCTGCTCGGTGTTTTCGATGAAAGAGCGCTGCTGCGGGGCAAGGCCGGCGTCCAGGTGTTGCTGCGCGTCAAGTCTGTTGCGGGTGTAACGCGCGACGTGCTCGTGACCCCGATCAAGGCTGAGGATGAATCCAAGCTGCGTTATGCGGAGTGGGAGTATTCGCGCCGCCTCAAAGTGGAATCGGACTCCGCAGGCCAGATCGGATACGTCCACTTACGCGCCATGGGACCGGAAGACATCGCTCAGTGGGCTCGCGAGTACTACCCGGTGTTCAACCGGCAGGGTCTGATCATCGACGTTCGCCACAATCATGGCGGCAATATCGACTCCTGGCTGCTGGGAAAACTACTGCGGCAGGCATGGTTCTATTGGCAGCCTCGCATCGGCAATCCGGCATGGAACATGCAATACGCATTTCGCGGACACATCGTAGTGCTCTGCGACCAGGAAACTGCCTCCGATGGCGAAGCGTTTACCGAAGGCTTCCACCGTTTCAGTATGGGCAAGGTGATCGGTACGCGAACCTGGGGCGGAGAGATTTGGCTGAGCGGCGATAACATCCAGGCGGACGGAGGAGTCGCCACCGCCGCCGAAACCGGAGTCTACGGCCCCGAAGGCAAATGGCTGATCGAGGGACATGGAGTCGATCCGGATATCGTCGTCGACAATCTTCCTCACAACACATTCACGGGAGCCGACGCGCAATTGCAAGCCGCCCTGGAATTGTTGAAACAGGAGATTCGAACCGATCCGAGGCCCGTCCCGAAAGCTCCGCCTTACCCCAACAAGGCGTTCAAGTACTTACCGTAATCGGAAAGGCGTTGGCCCGACGCTATTGGGATGCAGCTACGCTTTTCTAAAAAACAGCGCGCCCAGCGGCGGCAAAGTCAGCCGCAGCGAATAGGGGCGGCCGTGAGATTCTATGGGTAGGGCGTCTGTGCCTCCCAGGTTGCCTGCGCCGCTGCCGCCATATTCGCGGGCGTCGCTATTGAGAAGTTCTTTCCAGTAGCCGCCTGCCGGCACGCCCACCATGTATCCCGGTCGAGGCACGGGGGTGAAGTTGCATGCGACGAGCACTGGGTTATCGCCGTCCTTGCCCTTGCGCAGCAGTGAGATGACGCTGGCCGGCGCGTCGTTGCAGTCCACCCATTCGAAACCGTTGGGATCGTTATCGAACCAGTGCAGCGCCGATTCGCTGCGATACAGCCGGTTGAGTTGCCCGACCCAACCCATCAGCCCCCGATGCAGCGGATATTCCAGCACGTTCCAGTCGAGGCTCCGATCGTGTCCCCACTCGCTGACCTGCCCGAATTCGTCGCCCATAAAGAGCAGCTTCTTGCCGGGCTGCGCGAACATGTAGGCAAACAGCAGGCGCAGGTTCGCGAATCTCTGCCATTCGTCGCCCGGCATTTTCCCGATCAGAGAACCTTTTCCGTGCACGACCTCATCGTGGCTTAAGGGCAGCACGAAATTTTCATGGAACGAATAGAGCATGCGGAAGGTCAGTTTGTTGTGGTGATACTGGCGGTGAATCGGGTCCTGGCTGAAGTATTGCAGCGTGTCATGCATCCAGCCCATGTCCCACTTCATGCCGAATCCCAGCCCACCGAGATGGGTGGGCCGCGAAACCATCGGGTAAGAGGTTGATTCCTCCGCGAAAGTTTGAATGTCGGGATGCTCTTTATAGGCTTCGAGGTTGAAGCGTCTCAAGAAGTCGATCGCTTCCAGGTTCTCGCGTCCGCCGAATTTGTTGGGAATCCATTCACCCTGCTTGCGCGAGTAGTCGAGATAGAGCATGGAAGCGACCGCGTCCACGCGCAGGCCGTCAATATGATATCGATCCAGCCAGAACATAGCGCTCGACATCAGAAAGCTGCGCACTTCGCTGCGGCCGTAATTGAAGATGTGCGTCTTCCAGTCGGGATGAAAGCCCTGGCGCGAGTCGGAGTGCTCGAACAGGTGGGTGCCATCGAAGTAGGCAAGACCGTGGGCGTCGGAAGGGAAGTGCGATGGGACCCAATCGAGAATGACGGCAATGTTGTGCTGGTGCAGGTAGTCCACCAGGTACATAAAATCCTGCGGCGTGCCGTAACGCGACGTGGGAGCGAAGTAGCCGGTGGTCTGATATCCCCAGGAACCATAGAAAGGATGCTCCATGATCGGCAGCAGTTCCACGTGGGTGAATCCCAGCATATTCACGTAGTCGGCGAGACGGGGCGCGATCTCGCGATAGGTGAGCGAACGGTTGTGCTCTTCGGGCACGCGCATCCAGGAACCGAGGTGAACTTCGTAGATCGACATGGGCGCGTGCAGCGAATTGACGGCCGCGCGCTTTTCCAGGAAAGCAGTGTCGTTCCACGTGTAATCAAGGTCCCAGACCACGGAAGCCGTACGCGGCGGCTTTTCAGCGAACAAGCCCACCGGGTCTGCTTTTTCCGCCTGGTGCCCGTGTTTGTTGGAGTTGATATGGAACTTGTACAAAGTCCCCTTGTCCACGCCGGGAATAAAGCCTTCCCAGATTCCCGACGAGCCGCGTGGCTGGAGTTGATGGGATTCCGGGTTCCACCCATTGAAGCTGCCAATCACCGACACCTGGCGGGCGTTGGGAGCCCAGACGCCGAACACTGTGCCCCTGGTTCCGTTGGATTCCACAACGTGCGCGCCCAGCTTCTCATAAATCCGATAGTGGCTGCCTTCGTTGAATAAATAGAAATCGTCGGAGCCCAGCAGGGAAACGTCGTAACGGACCGGAGATAGTTCCTGAGTTGGAGGTTTAGGCGTCATGATTTCGAATTCGGTTTAGTGTAGCCCAATTCCGTGTGTGTGGTGGCGGGGCTTTGCCCCGCCATCGGTAGTGGGCTACTTTGGTTTTAGTTTCCTTGGAAACACCAAAACCATCAACAAAGAAAATACCGCAATACAGATAATCGCCATCCACCACGGGCGAAACACAATGGGGAACAGAACAAAGAGGACGATGAATGCCAACCAACGCCATACGGACGGTCTATTAGGGTCAGCTTCCACTATTCCGCCACTACACGGTTCCACTAGCCACGTTTCTGCGTCTCGCGCTTGGCTCTAGCCCAGCCTTCTTTAACGCTTTGTCGCGCCCGCCCCAGAGCCAGCGCATCCGGCGGCACATCTTCCGTAATGCAGCTCGCGGCTGCGACGTACGAGCCGCGTCCAATCTTTACCGGCGCGACCAGCGTGGAGTCGCTGCCAATGAACGCTCCATCTTCAATGACGGTCTTGTATTTGTTCATGCCATCGTAATTGCAGGTGATGGTGCCCGCGCCAATGTTCACGCCTTCACCGATTTCCGCATCGCCCAGATAGGTAAGGTGGTTCGCCTTCGAGCCCTTGCCCAGCTTGATTTTTTTGGTCTCCACGAAGTTCCCGAGATGCGCGCCTTCGCCCACCTCACTGCCCGGCCGCATGTGAGTATACGGTCCGAGCACAGCTCCCGCAGCCACGCGCGAATCTTCCATGATCGTTCCCGGCTTCACCAGCACGCCATCGCCCAGAACAGAATTTCCGATCACGCTATAGGAGCGGATGCGGCAGTCCTCGCCAATCTTTGTGCGGCCCAGCAACTGTACGAAGGGCTCAATTACAGTGTCGGCGCCAACTTCCACGTCGCTGTCAATCACGCAGGTGTGCGGAAAATAAATCGTGACGCCCGCCTCCAGCAATTGCCGGCACTTCGCCAGCCGCAGCCGTGCATCCAGCATGATCATTTCCGCCCGCGTGTTGCTGCCCAGCACTTCGCCCGCATCCGCGGTTTTGCTGGCGACCACCTTCTTGCGCGCCCGGTGAAACACTCCCGCCATGTCGGTGAGGTAGTACTCGCCGTGCGGGTTCGCGGTTGAAAGCTGGTCAATATACTCGTACAGGGCGGCCGCATCGAAGGCATAGAAGCCGGAGTTGATCTCGCGGATTTTCTTCTGCCGCGAGGTCGCAGACTTCTCTTCGACAATCGCCTGCACTTCGGCTCCGCTGCCTTTGCGGAGTACGCGCCCGTATCCATGAGGATTGTCGAGATCGGCGCTCAACAGAGTCATGGTCGCTTTCTGAGCGATATGGAACTTGCCGAGCCGCTTGATGGTTTCGGCCGTAATCAACGGCGCGTCCCCGGAAAGCACGATGACATGGTCGTAGTGTTTGTCCGCAATGGCGTCGCGCGTCACCATGAGGGCGTGACCCGTGCCTCGCTGTTCGGCTTGCAACAAGAAGTTCACGCCGGAACCGGCAACTGCCTCCCGCACGCGTTCCGCCTCATGGCCGATGATCACGAAGATATCCTGCGCCGGTACGACATTTTGCGCCGTGGCGATCACATGGGCGAGGATCGGCTTGCCGCCGATTTCATGCAGAACCTTGGGATGTTTCGACTTGAGCCGCGTGCCCTTGCCCGCCGCCATAATTGCGATGGCGATCCGCGGAGGCTTAGGAGAAGACTTCGACCTGGTGTTTTTCGCTTTTGCCATGCTCAGTCAATATACCGCGAACTCGCTATCGTTTACCGGTCCGGCGCCTGCGACATCAGCGCCATCAGGTCGTGCGCCACCCGGTCGGTAGCATGCCGCGCCACCGTGCCTTCTTCCAGATAATCTCCCAGCACCGGGCACACACCCAGCGCCTCGATCGCTTCCAGATCGGCTGCGATCTGCGAAGCTCCCTCCAGAGCGTACTTGGCCTTCATCTCTTGCGATGCCGTCTTCTGGTTGATCAGGGCATAGTCGAACATCTGGGCGCCAGCGTGGGCGTTGAGGGCGCGGATGTGATCCGCCGTACTTAAACCAAGACTTTCATTAGCCTGCGTCATAAGATTGCAAACAAACACCGTTACCGCAGGAGACTCCAAGATAGCCTCGGCAATCCCTCGCACCAGCAGGTTCGGAATCAGGCTGGTGAAAAGTGATCCCGGGCCAATCGTGATCAGGTCGGCGCTGGCAATCGCCTCCAGTGTCTGCGGAAGCGGCTCAACATCGGGAGGCACCAGGACGAGTTCGCGAATCTTGCCCTTGCTCGCCGTGATTCGGGTCTCGCCGCGCACCCGCGTCTCGTCTTCGAAGTGGGCTTCCAGTTCCACGCTCGACATGGTTGCCGGATAGATTCGCCCGCGCGTGAGCAGAATTTCCGACGACAACCGCACCGCCTCGGCAAAGTCTCCGGTAATCGAAGTCAGCGCCGCCAGAAAAAGATTTCCAAAGCTATGACCCTCCAGTCCCGAGCCCTTCTGAAAGCGGTGCTGAAACAATCTGGAGAGCAGGGCTTCGTCTTCGGAGAGGGCAACGATGCAGTTGCGCACATCGCCCGGCGGAAGCATGTTGAATTCTTTGCGCAGACGGCCGCTCGATCCGCCGTCGTCGCTGACCGTCACCACGCCGCACAATTCGCGAATGGTGGGTTGGCCGGAAGCGGCCAGCGCCGGCGTCATGACGTAACGCTTCAGCCCCTTGAGCAGTGTGGAAAGGCCAGTGCCGCCCCCGATTGCGACCACGCGCAGTTCGGGGCCCGGTTTGCCGGTATCGGATGAGTTCGTGCGCGACTGGGGAAGCATACCGCCCTGGTATCGAGTCATTAAATCATTTGGTCATTGAATCATTGGTTTTCAATGACTCAACACCTCAATGATTCAATGACTCAATCGATGTTTCTAATACGCGCTCGCTTCTTCTTCCTGCGGCTCAGCTTCCGCGCCCGGATCCGGATATAGAAGTTCGGTGAAGCGCGGATCTTCCGCCAGATTCTGGAAGTCGGTATCGTTCCGCGCCTGGAAGCGCAGTGCGGGCCTCGCTTGAATCGCCTCATCGAGCGTCTTCAGGGATTCCTCGACGTGTCCGGTCAGGCAATGCAACGCCGCCAGCCCGTACAGGACGAATTCCGCTTTCGGATTCTGCTTCAAGAGCTTGTCCAGATGCTCGCGCGCCGTCACATAGTCGCCCGTGTTGATCAAAGACACCGCATAGTCGTAATGCTCTTCCGCGGTCTTGAACTGCAACGTGGACGTCTCCATGTGCTTGTCGCAGGTAAGGATGTGCACCTGCGCCCGGTCGACCAGGGACTTGTTCGGCCCGCTCAGTGCTTTCTGCAGGTAGCCCTTGGCTTTCTCGAACTTGCGCTCCTGCAGCGCGCGGAGCCCCGCCTCGTAGTTCTGCACCGCCTGCACATGCCGTGGATCTTCGACCGCTTGTTTCTTGGGGGCTATCTTGAGTGCCATCAAACCGCCTTCAGTTCAGAATTTACTTTCAGAATTGAAAATCGAAAAACTTGAAACCGAGCGTGTCTTTAGTTGATGCTGTCCGCTGTTGCCAGATCGACCAGCTTCCACTCGCCCTTGATGATCCCGGCGCGAATCTGCCGCGCCGTCTTGCCCTGCTTGTGCATGGTGTAAGTGTAATAAAGTTCTTTCAAGCAGGTTCCGCACTCTGCGCCGTGGGTGCCGGAAAAGCAACTGTGCAGACTGTTGTGGCCCATGCCGCGGTCACAGTAGCAATAACATGGCTGCTGGTACAGCACCTTTGGAATCTTCGCCGCCAGTTCGTAAGCGTGCGTCTGATACGAAAACTGCGCCTGCGATCCCCATAACTGATCCTTGGTCAGGATCGGCGGAAGCTTGGCATCCGCCGCCGGAGGTCCCGCGTTGAAATGCGGCACTCCCTGATCGCTTTCGGATTCAAGCCACGGCGCCGACACCAGTGTGACCATTACAAACAGCACCGCCGATGCCAAAACCCGTGTACGCATGCCAATCAGCCTCAAACCTACATTTTACCTGAAGGCGCAGGGTTGGCGATTACCGGGTGGATTCGGGGAGGTGCCGCGGCTTGGACGTACTCCCTAAAATTTGTCATCCCGAGCGAAGCGAGGGATCTGCAGTTCGCGGCAAAAATGCAGATCCCTCGCTCGGGATGACAATTCAAGAGAGCTATTTCTAGACTCTTCCCTTAGCCCAGCTTCTCAAAGAACAAGCAGATCGTTTCAATCCCGCGATTGAAATTCGGGATGTGGAACTTCTCGTTCGGAGCATGCAGGTTGTCGTCGGGAAGCCCGAAGCCCATCATGACCGATGGAATCTTCAGCACGTCCTGGAAATCGGTGACGATCGGAATTGACCCGCCGGAGCGAATAAACACAGTGTCTTTCTTGAACGTGTCGTGCAGAGCCTCGGTCGCCGCTTCGATGAACCGGTTGTCGGTGCCGACCACGGACGCGGGGCCCTTGCTCCAAACTTTGATTTTCGTCTCGATCCCCTTGGGTGTGAGTTTCTTGACGAACGCCGTGTAGCGCTTCAGGATGTCGTCCGGATCCTGGTTCGGCACCATACGCATGGAAACTTTTGCCGACGCCTTAGCCGGAATCACCGTCTTCGCTCCCGGAGCCACAAACCCGCCGGGCATGCCGTGGACTTCGAGCGTCGGACGCGCCCACGTACGGTAAAGCACCGAATATCCCGGCTCGCCGGTCAGCACCTTGGAGCCGACTTCGGTCTTGCGATAGTGCTCTTCGTTGAACGGCAGCCGCTTCCAGGTCTTCAACTCATCTTTGCTGGGCGCCTTGACGTTCTTGTAGAACCCCGGGATCAGCACCTTTCCCTTAGCATCTTTCAGCTTGCTGATAATCTCAATCAGCGCAAAAAATGGATTCGGCGCCGCCCCGCCATACACGCCGGAGTGCAGATCGGTCTTTGCCCCGAACGCTTCAATCTCCGTGTACACCAGCCCACGCAGGCCGACGCAAAGCGTTGGAATTTCCGGCGCGAATAATTCCGTGTCGCAGACCAGCGCGAAATCCGCTTTCAGCCTCGCCTTCTGTTTGCGGACGTACTCGGCAATCGATTCGCCGCCCACTTCTTCTTCGCCTTCAAAGATAATCTTGACGTTGATCGGCAGCTTGCCCCCATGCGCCTGCATCAGGGATTCAAGCGCCTTCACTTCCATCCAGAGCTGTCCTTTGTCGTCGACCGCGCCGCGCGCGTAAATGTTGTTATTGCGCTCGGTCGGCTCAAACGGCGGCGTCTTCCACTCGTCCAAAGGATCGGGCGGTTGCACATCATAATGCGCATACATCAGGACGGTCGGCTTGCCAGCCGCGTGCAGCCAGTCGGCGTAGAGCAGGGGATGTCCCTGAGTGGGAATGATCTCGACGTTGTCCATGCCAATGCGGCGCAGTTCAGCGGCCACAAATTCTGCCGCTTTCTGGACGTCGCCTTTATGTTCATCGAGCGTGCTGATACTGGGAATGCGGAGGAGGGTCTTCAGCTCCTCAAGGAAGCGAGGCTGATTATTGCGGGCAAAATCAACTGCCGGGGAAGCCATACTTTGTTGCCTTTCTGGCGCGCTGGGCGCACTACTTAGAATCATTGCCGAAAACGGTTCAGTATATACCTGATAGGACACGGCGTGTTCCTGCGCAGCGGCGACGCGCCTGCCGCGTCTGTGTTGGTCCTCGGGCGATGTCAACGTGCTGCGGATTTGCTATTGCTTGGCCTCGACTGCGGGTGGGGCGGCCAGACTCTTGACGTCGTCTACGATCTTTGCCAGAGCTTGATCAAAGTTCTTGTCGCGGTTGCCCTGCAAGCGGGCAGATTGCACATGCTCCGTGAATGCCCACAACACAATGTGCGTTTTGGGCTCCAGTATCACCAGTCGGAATTGAGGCTCATCCCCAGCACCAACGCTGTCGCCCTTGTAAACACTCGCCGCTGTCATGGCGTCAGTAAACCGTATTTCGAACACGAGGTCGCAGTCGCCGGGAGCAGACACAAGGTCATAGCGGCTCCAGTTCTTCAGGGCCGAGTAGAACTGGTTGTAAGTTCGAATGATCCCGCCGCTGTACTCGCCATAAAAATCCGCCCTGGGATTAAGTTCTTGTCCGGCGTTGGCGATGAACACTCTCTTGGCGCTGACGATCTGCGCCGGCAGAGGCGCTGGAAGGTTTTCCTTCAGTGTTTGGGCTTGCGTGAATGAGGGCGACAACAGCGCCAACACAATAGCCAGACAGAAGATTCCAAACCTTACGTTTCTCGGCATAGCCTTCCTCCCATATTGATGCGGCCCATGACGCCTCGCGTCCCGGTTCGCCTTTCTCCACCACCAGCACCCGCAACCCCTGCTTGTTCAGTTCAAGCGCCAGGGAAAGCCCGATGATGCCCGCTCCAACGACGATCGCATCCCAGCTCTTCACACCTTGATTCTAGCCGGAAGTCACAACCCTGAACCTGAAACGCAATTGACAGCGCTCCCCATCTCACAAACAATAAGACCGACAGTCCACTTCAACTGGAGACCCACTTATGTCTGAAGGTGAACAACCGCACGTATATCACCCCGAGCCGCAGAGCAATGTCGGCAAATGGATTCTCATCGCCCTGGCCATCGCCTATGTTGGAGCCTCGGCATTTTTCATTTACGACCAACACAGCAAGCTCGATAAGCTCACGCAAGACCAGACCGCCAGCCAGAAACAAATTGGCGATCTGACCAAGCGCATGCAATCCGCCGAAGCCGATTCCGAGACTCTGGCCCAGAACCTGGGCATGACCAAGAAAGAATTGGCAACGCGTGCTGCCGAGTTGCAGCATGAGCAGCAAGCCGCAGCGGCGCGCCTGGCGGCCCAAGCGGCGCAAGAGAAGAAAGACGTGGGCGCTGTTGCCGGAGAAGTAGGGAATGTTAAGACCGACGTCGGCGGCGTAAAGACCGACGTGGCCGCCACCAAGGCGTCGCTCGAGGCGACCATCGCGAAACTGCAGAACACCATCGGCGATCTCGGCGTGCAAAGCGGTTTGATCGCCAACACGCGCAGCGATCTCGACGCCCTGAAGCACAAGGGCGATCGCCAGTACTATGAGTTCACTTTGTTGAGGGGGGCGCAGCCGCAGGCCTTCTCCACCGTGGCCCTGCAACTCAAGAAGACAGACCCCAAGAAGGGCAAGTACACGCTGAACGTCACCGCCGACGACAAGACCATCGAGAAAAAAGACCGGAACCAGAGCGAGCCGGTGCAGTTCTACACCGGACGTGAACACATGCTCTATGAGCTCGTGGTCTGGACCGTGGATAAGAATAAGATTACCGGCTATTTGAGCACACCGAAAAATGCTCCGATACCGGTTACCGCTACGCCGCAGTAGTTGATGAGGTGAGAGGTCAGAGGTTAGATTGCAGAGGTGTAAAGCCCACGGCACAAAGAAGCAGCCGGCTATCCTGGGATTTCACCTCTGCAATCTGACCTCTGACCTCTGACATTCCCATGCTGCCTGCGAACCTGCATACGCTCCTGGAGATCGCACTCCGCACCGGAGTCATCTACTGCCTCGTGCTGATCGGAATTCGCATCAGCGGCAAGAGGGAAGTCGGCCAGATGACTCCGTTCGATCTGGTGCTTCTTTTGCTGCTTTCGAACTCCGTGCAAAATGCGATGACCGGTCCCGACACCTCGCTCGCGGGAGGAGCGATCGCCGCTGCCACGCTGCTCATCCTTAACTATTTGGTGGCCGAAGTTTCCGGCGGGAATCGCCGCTTCCGAAAATATATTCAGGGAGAACCTAGCCTTCTGGTGCACGACGGCGAAGTCATCGAAGCGCACATGGCGAAAGAACATGTCAGCATGGATGAATTGCAACGGGCCCTGCGCGAGCACGGAGTCGGCACCTATAAGGATGCGGCGCTCGCAGTCCTCGAAGTGGATGGTTCGATCAGCGTGCTGAAGTACGACGACATCCAGCCGACCGCCTCGACCCACCTCAACCGGCGGCGATTCCTGAAGAAGAATTGAAGCAGCGCCCGCCGTCCCGACGGCTGGCTTGTCCGCAGGCTGCCCGGAGAAGCATTCTAGGAATTGCGGCCGAGTATTTCCCGCAGCTTGTGAGTTAAATCAGCTAACTGGAAAGGCTTCTGGATCAGCACGACCTCGGAGCCGGCGATCGAAGCATGTCGCAGCTTATCGTCCGTGTACCCAGAGATGTAGAGCACCCTCATGCCCGGACGACGCGGAGCCAGCGACCGTGCCAGGTCTGGGCCGCTCATCTGCGGCATAATCACATCCGTGAGCAGGACGTTGATGGAGCCCGGGTGTTGATCAGAAACCCGAAGAGCGTCCACACCGTCGGTTGCAACTAACACTTTGTATCCGTCCGCCCTTAATCCCGCGCCAATCAGTTCGCGCAGCACCGAATCATCCTCCACCAACAGCACGGTCTCCGAGCCTGGCGTTGTCTTCAGAGGAGTCCTCTGGGCCATCGTCGCTTCCACCGCCTCATCGACTCGCGGCAGGTAGATCTTGAAGGTCGTCCCCTTTCCTGGTTCGCTCTGGCAAAAGATGTAGCCGCCGCTCTGCTCGACAATGCCCAATACCGTTGCCAGACCCAGACCAGTCCCTTCCCCAGCCGGCTTGGTCGTGTAAAACGGCTCGAAGATGTGTGCCTGCGTCTGGGCATCCATGCCCACCCCGGTATCGCTGACTGCCAGCATCACGTAGGGCCCCGGCCGGACGGATACGCCCTGTTCAATCCCGCCTTCCCGGAAAATGACGTTAGCTGTCTCGATGCGCAACTGGCCACCCTTCGGCATGGCATCGCGAGCGTTGACCGCCAGATTCATGATCACCTGAATGATCTGCCCGGGATCGGCTTTCACTGGTCCCAGCGCAGGATCCAACATCATCTTCTGCTCGATGTCCTCCCCGAGGATACGTTGCAACATCTTCCCGGTCTCGGAGACCGTGGCGTTCAGGTTTAGCACTTTGGGCTGCAACAGGTGCCGGCGGCTGAAGGTCAGCAACTGTGAGGTCAGGGAAGCAGCACGCTGGCAGGTGGACTTGATGGTTTCGACTCTCTTGTTCCACGCCGGATTCCAAGCCACGTCCTTGCCCAGCAATTCGGCGCACCCCAGGATCACCCCGAGAAGATTATTGAAGTCATGCGCGACCCCACCCGCCAGCCGCCCCACCGCTTCCATTTTCTGAGCCTGCCGCAGTTGCTGTTCCAGCAATTTATGCTGCGTGACATCGCGCGTGATGGAAAGCAAACAGGGTCCGTCCTGAAGCTGAATGCTCTCCACGGAAATCTCAACTTCACGAATCTGCCCCGACTTCGTTCGAAAGGACGCTTGCAGACCGCGCACCCGTCCCTTCTGAAGTAGCTGCTCAACCATATGCCTGCGTTCTTCCGGGTTGCACCAGACGTTCAGCGCCAGCGCCGTCTTCCCCAGCACTTCCGAGCGCTCGTATTCCATCATGTGCAAGTAGGCATCGTTGACTTCGATGTAGCAGCCATCCGACGCCGTAGTGATGGTGATGCCTTCCGGGCTGGAGTCAAATGCCTTGTAAAAACGTTCCTCGGAAAAGCGCAGATTCGCGGCGATGGCTTCCACCAGTTCGCGGTTTGTAATCTGCTCCTTCGCAAAGAAGGCTAGGGCGATAAACACGAAAGAAATCAGGATGATCAGAAGCCGGAACTTGTGCATTTCCGGCACCGAGCTCCCGCGGAACACTTCCCATCCCCCGATCACCGGAATCACCAGCACTAACAGCAACGCCAAAGGGGAAAGGTATTTGCGCGGAGGCATAACCGGCTGGTCCGTTTCCACCAGTTGCGGCGCCAGCCGCATCCCCAGGAGCGGCACCCAAGCGAACCAGCAACAGGCCGCAACCGCGGTCACGTCCAGCCACCCTCCCAGCCGATATCCCCGGTGCATGGCGAGGTTCTGCATCTGCAGGCTGATCGTCCACAGTCCGGACGCGCCCAGAAAATGCCAATACAGAGTCCTCCACGGCGGCCGGGAACGTGCCACCAGATAGGCGAGGATAGCGAGCAGAAAGAGGTTTTCGGCAGAGTACAACACGTCGTAGCGCAGCTGGAAAATGGAAAGATTGAGGAGCCGGAAGGAAAACACGAAATAGGCGTAGAGAAAGACCCAAAAAGAGAGTAGCAAAACCAGGTTCAGGGTTGCCCGATAGAGGACTTGGGCCGATTGTCTCCAGTGCGGGTACGTGGTCGCCGCTACCATGAGCGGAACCGGCCGCAGGAAAAATACCGTCAAGTGAAACGCACTGAAAGGATTTTCCCGGTGCAGCACGAAAACGTAGTACACCCACAGCCAATCGATCAGCCACAACAGGCCATAGCTGCTGGCGATGAACGCCCAGAATATCCGGCTCGCATGCGCACTCTGAACCGCATTCACAATCGCCGCAGCTGTTGCCAGGAAAACAATCAGGAGGTAAACAACGACGGCGTACTTAAGCTGAGAACCGCCCGGCTTCAACGTAAGGGCAGCGATGGCTTGGGCGACGACCACCCCAACGGCAATAGCCGGCCATCGACTGATCAGCTTGTTCATGATTTGCATCCGTCAGACGTTGCCGATTTCTATCGATTTCTGTGACGAGAGTCTACAGCATCTCGATGGTCAGGGATGATCCACCGCTGCCGTTCCCATTCATGACCACAGCAGTCTGGAACCACTTTTTACGGATGCGTCATCTTCTCCGGCTTGACCAGCTGATCGAATTCCTCGCCCGTGAGATGCTTCAGCTTCAACGCCGCTTCGCGCAGGCTGGAGTGGTTGACGTGCGCCGTGTGCGCAATCTGCGCCGCCTTGTCGTATCCCACCTTCGGGGCGAGCGCCGTGACCAGCATCAGCGAATTCTTAACGTAGAAGTCCACTTTGGCGCGATCCACTTCAATGCCCTTGACCATGTACTCGACATACCCGTGGCACGCGTCGGTGATCAGTGTGACCGAGTGCAGAAAGTTGTAAATGATCACCGGCTTGTACACGTTAAGCTCAAAGTTGCCCTGCGACCCGGCGAATCCCACCGCAGCCGTCGCCCCGTGCACCTGCACGCAAACCATCGTCATAGCTTCGCATTGCGTAGGATTCACCTTGCCCGGCATGATCGACGATCCCGGCTCATTCTCCGGAATCACCAGTTCGCCCAGCCCGCACCGCGGACCGGAAGCCAGCCACCGGATATCGTTAGAGATCTTCATCAGCGAAGCCGCCAAAGTTTCCATAGCGCCCTGAGCAAACACAATCTCATCGTGTGCTGAAAGCGCGGCGAACTTGTTGGGATGTGAGCGGAAGGGAAGTCCCGTAAGTTCAGCGATCTTCGCAGCCGCACGCACCGCAAATTCCGGATGCGTATTCAGCCCCGTGCCCACCGCCGTCCCGCCGATCGCCAGATCGTAAAGCCCGTCCAGCACCATCTCCAGTCGCTTGATGTCGCGGTCAAGCAAACTGGCCCAGCCGCCAAATTCCTGTCCAATGGTCAAAGGCACGGCATCCTGCAAGTGGGTGCGCCCAATCTTCACCACCGAGTCAAATTCCCGGGCCTTGGCCGCAATCGCATCGCGCACCGTCCTGATCGCCGGAATCAAAGCGTTCTTCACCCGCTCCGCCGCCGCAATGTGCATCGCCGCCGGAAACGTGTCGTTCGACGACTGCGACATATTCACGTGATCGTTCGGATGCACCGGCTTCTTCGATCCCATCTCCCCGCCCGCAATCTCGATGGCGCGATTCGAGATGACTTCATTCACGTTCATGTTGGTCTGGGTGCCCGAGCCTGTCTGCCAGATGCGCAAAGGGAACTGGTCATTCAGCTTCCCGGCAATCACTTCGTCGGCCGCTTCGACGATGAGCTTGGCCTTGTCAGCCGGCAACTTCCCCAGGTCCTGATTCACCAGCGCGCAAGCCTTCTTCAGCGTGCCAAACGCCCGAATCAGCTCCGGAGGCATGGTGTCGCGCCCAATATTGAAATGCAGCAGCGAGCGCTGCGTCTGCGCCCCCCAGTAAACATTGGACGGAACTTCGATCTTCCCCATGCTGTCGGATTCAATGCGGGTATGCGTAGCGGCTTCGGTAAGAGTAGCCATGATGGAATCTCCTATGAGGAACTGAACATTATACGGCTGAAATTACGGTGGAAGAGCCGGCCTTCAGGGCAGCGTCAGACGAACGGTTTTGCCATTGCAAGGCCGCCACCCGCTTGGTCACCCGCTAAGGTGACTTTTCTCACTGACAAAATGTTTTGCAAGACTATCTTTCACTTGTCCTGAAAACGTGGATTTCTGTTCAGTTCTGACATTCCAAGAAAATCACCCGTACGAGGAGAAATGCAATGATGAAGATGAAGATGAAGGCGAGCTGCGTGCTTGTAGCTCTGCTATCGCTTGCTTTCGCTCTGCCAGCCTTCGGCAAGACCTCCAAGAACACCTATCCCACTCCTTGCAGCGAGTTGTGGGGCGCGGTTAAAGACGTCCTTGGCAATGCGGATAACTACAACGTCGAGGAGAGTAACGACACTCTGATGGCTGCTACCTACAAAGTGAAGCACGCCGCTCATGTCACCGTTTCCGGAGCGATCCTGCAGCGAGCTAACCACGTCTCCCTGGTATCGAAGGGTGCAGAGTGCGAGATGCAAGTCAAGTCGAACTATAGCGGATTTGAGCACGACGACAGTGGTGACTTCCGGAAGCGCGTGGAGGAGTCCTTTGCCAAGCTGAAGGCCCCGAAGCCTGCCGAACCCGCTCAGCCGGCAGCTCCAACCAAATGATTTCTGGCGGGCGGCCCCGCCAATAGCCCTTGGGTCTTGAGAAGGGCACGGCTTCAAGAGCCTGGCCTGAGCGAAGTCGAAGGCCAGTAAGCAGTAGGAAAAGCGTTTTGTCGCCACCCTGCTACCGATTCCCTGGTCAAGTCGTCTACCAGTGGATGATTCGTCGCCCGTTCTTTCTGTTCCTCGCAGTCTTGTTGATTTCCGCCGCTCCCTCATTCAGCGATAGCGGCCAGCGCCAAGTCACCAAGCTGGCCGATGGCGTTTACGCCATCCAGCATGAGAACTTGCATGACGGCAACCCCAGCGGGAATACCACGGTGATTATTGGCGACCGGGAAGTCTTCGTCGTGGATTCCACTTACCGGCCATCCTTGGCGCGCGAGGATATCGCACAGATACGCCAGTGGACCGACAAACCTGTGGGTTATCTGCTCAACACCCATTTCCACGACGACCACCACAACGGGAATAGAACCTACATGGACGCGTTTCCCGCCTTGGCCATCATCGCCCAGGAGGAGACCAAGAAAGACATGGATCTCATCCAACCGGGGAACATCGAGCGAGGCCCCAAGGAGCTTGCCGCGACCATTACCGCCTTCCGGCAGGGAACGGATCAGCGTGGCCGGGCGCTATCCGAAGACGAGAAAAAGCAAGTCCAGTATCTTCTGCCCGGCCTGGAACAGCTGCTGGCGGAATTCAGGACTTTGGTTTACCAGCCTCCCACTCTCACCTTTACCGACAAACTTGATATCGACATTGGCAACCGGGAGGTTCAAGTCAGGCACCTGGGGCGCGGCAATACTCCGGGAGATGCCGTCGTCTACCTGCCCAAAGAAAAGATCCTGGTCGCGGGTGACCTCCTCGTTTATCCCATCCCGTACACCTATGACGGCTACCCCGCCGAGTGGATTGAGACCCTTAGGAAAATGTCCCAACTGGACGTGCAAACCATTGTTCCCGGACACGGACCGGTGTTGCATGACAAGACTTATCTCTCTCTGGTGACTGACCTGTTCCAAAGCGCGGTGGAGCAAGTGCGGGCACGCATTCGACAGATTGGCCATCCCGGATTCCACTCGCTGGACGACGTAACGGGCGCGGTGGATTTAACACCCTTCCGCGCGAAATTCGTCGCCAATAATAACGATAATGAAATGGCGGCGGAGTTTGACGATATGACGGTCCATCTGGTGAAACTCGTCTTCAACGAAGCTGCGTTGCGCTGAGCAACCCACTTTGGGGAAGGGTACGGCTTCGAGAGCCTGCCCTGAGCGAAGTCGAAGGGTGCCGCTCAGATCTAGCCCCTGAGGGGTTCGCGCTCAGATCACATGTGGCACCAGCGCGGCCACCCGTCGAGCGTAGGCTGCGTACGGCTCACCGAAGTGCTCGCGCATCCATTTTTCTTCAAGCCTCAGTTTGCGCCACAGTGCGGCGAAAACCAGAGCGACAGCAAGTAACCCGCGCCATTCTCCAAGGGCCACTGCGCAACCGACAAATGCCAGCAGAAGTCCGGTGTAAATGGGGTGACGAACCAGGGCATAAGGCCCGCTGGTAATCAGTTCGTGGCCTTCCTTCACCGTGACGGATTGGCTCCAGTTTGTTCCCAGGTGACGACGCGCCCAGACAGAAAAGAGCAGCCCACCTGCGGTTACGGCCGCGCCGGTCCAAAAGCACCAGGCGCCAAGCGGAAGAAATCGTTCTTCTAGTCCTGGAAGCGGAACACGTGGAAGCCATAGAAGCGCCGCCGCGCAGGAAATCGAAACCATGCGCATAAGCCGCGACGGCAGGGACTCGCGACGCTCGGTAGCCTTGACCTTCGCTGCCATGACCCGCCAATAGGCGATATAACTAAGCCACATCACAGGGAATAGATACTCATGTAGGAATGGCATCGATATTTCTCGGGACGCCCTTCAAGCTGGCTCCAAGAAATCCGTTCAAAGGAGCTGGGCCCTTAGCCGGAAGTATAACGCGGGTTAGTCTTTGAACTCCTCGCAAAAAGCCGCGAAGGCTGCTCGGGGGGAAGAGCTTGCTGCCAAGTTCGATGCCCCCGGCCTCTAATGCCAAAGCGGAGTGTTAAGTTTTACTTGCTGCAAGCCGCACTGACCATCTTCACGCTTGATACCTGCAGATCGTCGTGTTGCCTGCCGCCGATTTCTTTTTGTTCGTAAGGCTGGCTCTTTTCTTCCTGTGCTTTTGATCTGTGCGCCAAAGTGCCGGTTACCGTAATGGTGTGGCCGATATGATCGGCAAGCGAGACTTCGGGGCTGGAATAGAGCTCCCAATGCTTATTGTCCGCGCTAATGAGGAAGAATCCTCCCGGTTCAGTGCCCTTTTGGAGGCAACCGGTTGCGGTCTGGGTCGCCGAGGCCTTGTCGCCCGCTATTTGCGGTGCGCTATATAACAAAGCTGAACTAAGGCTCACGAAAAGAGCCAGCCATGCGAGTTTCTGAATCATGATTTACGTCCTCCTTGCAGAGAGGGCAGTATGGTTTTGTTTATTGAGAATGGCTGTGACCTGCATCACAGCAGTTTTCCAAGCGTCAGTCGTGACACGCTCTCAGGGCTGGTCTAGGATGGCGGAGGCGGAGCCTATGGTCATCAAGGTCTGCGTTATTCTCGTCACGGAGGTCCTTTTTTTCTCGGCCCTGCTCTTTGGCGCTGCCGGAACCGTCCGCTGGCCGGCCGCGTGGGCCGACCTCATTCTGTTTACCACCGGAGCTTTCTGGATCACCCTTTGGCTGGCGCGGCATAATCGCGCGCTTCTTGCCGAGCGCCTCAAATCACCGTGGCAAAAAGGCCAGCCCTTCTGGGACAAATTCTTTATCCTGCCCATGATGGTTGCCTGGTGCGGCTGGCTCGTCCTGATGGGCCTGGATGCTGTCCGCTACCACTGGTCCGTCATGCCGGTCTGGCTGCAATGTGCGGGCGCGATCATGATCGTCGTGTCGTTCTGGATGATCGGCCGCGTTGTTCGGGAGAACCCATTTCTCGCCGCGGTCGTGCGTATCCAAAGCGAGCGCGGACACAGAGTCATTTCTACCGGACCTTACGCCATTGTCCGCCATCCGCTCTACGCCTTGATGCTGATCTACCTGCCGGCGAATGCCTTAGTGCTTGGCTCCTGGTACGGCTTGGCGGCTTCGGTGGCTTTCTTAGGCGGCATCGTCTTTCGGACGGCGATGGAAGACCGCGAACTCCAATGCGGTCTCGCCGGCTACTCGGAGTACGCTGCTCGCGTTCGCTACCGCCTGATACCGTTCATCTGGTGACTGGTATTGCACGCAACACCTTTAGCACATTGGCGGTTGTGTCCGTCTCACCCAGCCGGGGAAAAATCATTCTCGACGCTATGACGGTGCGCGTCGGCGTCCCGGTCGGTCATCGCATCCACGGCCAGCGCTACGTTGTAGCCCAGATCGTAGGCGCTGCGGGCCGTCGATTCCACGCCGATACTCGTCGAGATGCCCGCCAAGACGATCTGGGTCACGCCGCGCTTGCGCAAGTAATCGTCCAACGATGTGCCCAGGAACGCGCCCCATCGTTGCTTGGTGACCGTGTAATCGCTGGGGTGCTGCTCCAATTCAGGAACCAGCTCGGCCCAGTCGGGCGGAAACGAAAACTTGGGGATTCCGGCCTCGGTGCGCCCCGGTGCTCTACCCGCCACGTTGACCAGAACGACCGGCAGACCGCGCTGGCGGAAAGCGCGCGCCAACTGTGCAACTCGGCCGATGATCTCACCGGCAGGATGCACCGTCGGCATACCGACAATGCCTTTCTGCAGGTCAATCACGACCAGGGCAACGGTAGTATCAAGTTTTGTCAGAGGCATGTTGTCTTCGCCTTAGATCGACTTCACCGGAATCGCCATAACATCATCGACTAGACCGACTTCTTTCTGGACGAACGGTTCAGCGTAGGTGACGCCGCCCATCATGCCGTAAAAGCGGGCCATGGATTCCACCCGCGCTCGAATCTCTTTATGCGCGGGAAAAATTCCGCTGCCAGCCTGCTGGTCGGTGAACTGGGACTTATACGCCATCAGCGAAGCGAAGCGAGTTTCGAACTGGTCACTGATGTCCACAACAAATGTAGGCCGAACGTCGCGATACAAGCTGGCGTAAATAATCTTGAAAGGACGATGAGGCGCAGCCGAATCGGCGGAGGGTTCACCGAGAACTGAGAACTGAGAACTGAGAACCGGCGTCTGAGAGCTGAGAGGTAGTTTAGCCAGTCCCGACAGAAACGCCGCCTCATATCCCAGCACCGAAGCCGTGTAGTGATCCGGATGCCGCCCCTCCCAGTAGGGAAGAATCAACACCCGCGGCCTCTGTTCGCGAAGCACGCGGACAACCTTCAGCCGATTCTCCCATGTATTTTCGACGCGGCCGTCAGGAATATCGAGCGCGTGCCGCCAGGAAACCTTCAGAATACGCGCCGCTTCGGCTGCTTCGCGCTCGCGGTCTTCCGACGAGCCGCGCGTCCCCATTTCGCCTTGCGTGAGGTCGAGGATACCGGTTCGGTACCCGCGTTCGGCCATCTTGAGCAGAGTTCCGCCGCAGGTTTGCTCCACATCGTCGCGGTGCGCGGCCAGAGCGAGAATGTCTAAGGGCATAAATCCGTCGTTGGTCGTCAGTCGTTAGTCGTTCGCGCCGCCTTCCTATTGCGGAGTCGTTGCCCCTCACCAGAATTAAAGAATGCCAACGACTAACGACCATCGACCAACGACTGTTTCTACGCGGCCGGCTTCGTCGTGCGCCGGTTGGCCAGCACGAAAGCCAGTCCGAACATGAATAGCGCAAACAGCACCAGCGTCAAGATGGATGCCGTCAGCGAAAACGCGCTCGGCGCCTCCGGATACATCAGCGTACGCAACGCTTCGACCCCGTAGGTCAGCGGATTGGCGTACATGAGCCAGCGAATCCATCCTGATGCGCCGGAAAGAGGGAAGAGCGCTCCCGAAAGCAGCCACAGCGGAATCAGGAATAAATTGATGATGGCATGAAAGGCCTGCGTCGAATCCATAGGCCAGGCAATGGCGAATCCGAGCGCGGTCAGGGCAAACGACACCAGAAACACGGTGAGGGCAATCAGCGCGAACGAGGCCGGCGTCATGTGCACGCCAACGAGCGGCGCGAAGATCAAAAAAATGAGTCCCTGGAGCGTGGCCAGCGTCGTGCCGCCCAGAACTTTTCCCAGAACGATAGCCGCCCGCGGCACCGGCGCCACCAGAACCGAAAGCAGGAAGCCTTCATTACGATCTTCGATCACCGACATCATGGTGAAAATGGCAGTGAAGAGCACGATCATCACCAGCGTGCCGGGATAAAAATAATTCAGATAGTGCTGCTGGCCCGCGGCCTGACCGGAACGAAATGAAGTTCCGAAACCGGATCCAATCACAACCCAGAACAAGAGGGGAGAAGCGATGACACCCACCACGCGCGCCCGTTGCCGGTAGAAGCGCACGACTTCGCGCCACCAGAGCGTGAAGGCAGGCAGCAGGACTCCGGCGGATGCGGGAGCGGGTGCGGGGAAAGTTGCGGTTTGCGTTGCCATTGTTCTTAGTTTAGCAGCGTTCCCAGTCTCAAAAGACCGGATCCTGAAAACTGCGAGAGGTTGAGGCGACCTGCAACGGAAGTGTAGACTCTTGCCGTGCGTCCGAAGATTGTCGCCGCTTGCGTTGCCCTTCTGGTCTCCCTCGCCACATGCGCGTTGTCGCAGACGCCAGCTCCGGCGAGCACCGACTTGGGAAAGACAAGAGACACCGGTATCGGCGCCGGTGCCGGCGTGTTCAAGGTCGGCGGTGGTGTATCGGCTCCCCGAGTCATTCACGATCCTGCCCCGAGATACTCAAAAGAGGCTCGCAAGGCGAAGCTTCAGGGAACGTGCGTGCTTTGGCTGGTCGTCGATGCTGATGGTAAGCCCCGCGATATCCGGGTGGCGCGCGTTCTCGGTATGGGTCTCGACGAAGAGGCCATAAAAGCCGTGAAGAAATGGAAGTTTGAACCGGCTCGCAAGGATGGACAGCCGGTGGCGGTTCAAATCAACGTGCAAGTCACTTTCAAACTGTACTGACCCAAGACTGCCGCTCGTGAATTTCCACGAGAAACTGCCCGACTCTGCCGCCTGAAATTACCATTCTCAGTGTTTCTTCTTCTCCTTTTTCCTTTTTCCCGCCTCCGGCGCAGCTTCCGCATCTTCGCTCCAGAACCGGTGACCCGTACGGTGGATAAATACGTCTTCCAATGTCGGTTTGCTAACACTGAGCGACTGGATCTCTCCCGGAAACGCCTCGACTACGTCTGGGACGAAGCGGTGTCCGTTTTCAATCTCGAGGCGAACCTGGTTGTCCATGACGGTGGCCTCGACGTGGAACTTGTTGCGAACGTGGTCGGCCAGGGTTTGCGGGTCGCGCGCTTCGAGCAGGATTACGTCGCCTCCGATCTCGCGGGTCAGCGCTTCGGGCGTGCCCAGCGCCACCAGGTTGCCTTCGTTCAGGATCGCGAGACGGTCGCACCTTTCAGCTTCTTCCATCAGGTGCGTAGTGACGATGACGGAGACGTGCTCCTGATCGCGGAGGATCTGGAGATACTGCCAAAGGTCACGTCGAGCGCCGGGATCAAGGCCGGTCGTGGGCTCGTCGAGAAGCAGAACCTCGGGATGATGGAGCAGTCCCTTGGCCAGTTCGATGCGGCGCTGCATTCCTCCCGAAAAAGTTTCCACGCGATCGGCGCGGCGGTCGAGCAATCCGACGCGGGTCAGAATCTCGTTGATTCGGGTTTTGAGCTCGGGGCCACGCAGGCCATAGAGGTGTCCCTGATGCCAGAGGTTCTCGTAGGCCGTGAGCTTGGGGTCAACGCTCTGGGCCTGGAAGACGACGCCGATGTGACGGCGCAAGGCCCCAGGCTGGCGAACGGCGTCGAAGCCGGCGATCGTTGCGGTGCCGGAGGTGGGCACCATGAGCGTGGAAAGGATTCGGAAAAGAGTGGTTTTTCCGCTGCCGTTCGGCCCAAGCAGGCCAAAAAGCTCGGCAGGACGAACGTCGAACGAGACGCCGTTAAGCGCGGTGCGATCCTGGTAGCGATGGACGAGGTCGCGCACGGCAATAATCGGAGGAGCCGCCTTTTCGACAGACGGGATAGGAGCAAGTGAGTCGATAGCAGATGAATTCGGAGTCACAAGACATTCTACGACGGGAGAGCGTGGATTATCATCCGGCCGTTCCCGTAGAGACGCGGCTCGCCGCGTCTCCTGCAGTGTCCGAACAGACAGAACCTATGCGGCGACCGGGTTCTGTCCGGGAACGCGCTCTTCAAAAGCGACCGGCACGTGGCGCCAGACCTGAATCGCTAGAACTACGGTAGCCGCCAGCAACAGCGCTCCCACGGCGACGTGAACCACGGTCGAGACCACCATCGGCAGTTCGGGTTGCGCCGCGTCTCTCCCCCACATGACGCGGGTGATGAAGGCGAGGAAGCCCAAGCAGAGTTGCGCGACCATCAGGCCGAGCATGGCGATTGCCGGACGGCGCACGGCGTCCACATGGTGGTAAACGGAGATGGCGCGAACCGCCGTCCAGGCGAGGACGAAGGCCACGACCCCGGCGTTGATGACGTGCGGCCACCAGCTCAAGCCATGGTGGCGAAACATGGCGCCGAGCACCAGTTGGACATAAAGCACAAAAATTGAGAGCAGCGTCAGCGTGAACAGAGTGGGGCGGCGCTGGTCGAGTTCGGTCCGCGGGTGCTCTTCCACCCAATGCCGGCCGGTGAACATGGCAATCGCAACAGCGATGCAGAAGAAGGTCTGCGCCACGGCGGCGTGCGCGCTGGAGATGGGTGCGGGTAAAAAGAATAAGACGGTGAGCCCCCCCAGGATGCCCTGTGTGATCACAGTCGTCAGCGCCCCCAGCCCTAGAAGGCGGAGCCAGCCGCGTTTCTCTACTCGCCAGGTCCAGATGGACAGGATGATAGTGAGCAGTCCGATGAATTCCGCCACCATGCGATGGCTATGTTCGTACTTAATGCCGCCAACCATTTGCGGCATTTTGTAGAAAGAGCCGAAACTGGTCGGCCAATCCGGTACCGATAACCCGGCATCGTTGCTGGTGACAAGCGCCCCGGCAATGATAAGCACCAGGGTGGCGCAGGCGGTGAAGACGGCGAAGAAATGCAGTCCGCGATGATATGGAACTTCGATGCGGTTCAGAATAGCCCCCAGTGAATAGGCCAGCAATAGCGCCCGGCATGATTCGTGAAACGCAACAGTCTACCACCGCGGCAGGCCGGGTCCCTACTTCTTCGCTGGCGTCAGAGGTTGTGCGTCCGCCGCTGCCGCACTCTGCGACTCCATGGCCTGAATAATCGCATCAGCGAATTCCGACGTTCCGGCAGTGCCGCCCACGTCGCGGGTCAGTTTGCTGCGGTCGCGGTAGACCTCGTCGATGGCGTTGCGGATCTTCCAGGCGGCGTCGGCCTCGCCGAGGTGGCGCAGCATGAGCAGGGCGGATCGCAACACGGCCGTCGGGTTAGCAATGTTCTTGCCGGCAATGTCGGGTGCTGAGCCGTGTACGGCTTCAAAAATGGCGCACTCGTGGCCAAAATTCGCGCCCGGAACCAGGCCCAGGCCGCCAACCAGTCCCGCGCACAGATCGGAAATAATGTCGCCGTAGAAATTCTCCAGCAGCAGCATGTCGTACTGGTAGGGGTTCATCACCAGTTGCATGCAGGTGTTGTCGACAATGTGCTCGCCGTAAGTAATCTCGGGATACTCCTTCGAGACGATGCGGGCGCAGCGCAGAAACAATCCATCGGACATCTTCATGATGTTGGCTTTGTGGATGCAATGAATTTTCTTGCGCTGGTTCTTGCGGGCATGCTCGAAGGCGAAACGGGAGATGCGGGTGGATGCTTTTTCGCTGATGACCTTGATGCTCTCCACTACCCCGGGAACAACCTCGTGTTCGATGCCGGAATAAAGTCCTTCGGTATTTTCGCGGACAACGATCAGGTCCACTCCCGGGTAGCGGGTGGGAATATGCGGCAAGTTGCGGATGGGCCGGAAATTGGCGAAAAGCTCGAAGCGCTTGCGCAGTTCGACGTTGATGCTGGAGAAGCCGCCGCCGATAGGCGTAGTCACCGGGCCCTTCAGCCCGACACGGGTGCGCTCGATGGATTCACTGAGTTCCTTGGGAATGTATTCCTTGTACTTCTCAAAGGCTTCAGCGCCGGCGGCGAAGCTTTCCCATTCGAATTTGACGCCGGTGGCTTCCACCATGCGAACCGTGGCCTGGATAACTTCGGGGCCGATGCCGTCGCCGGGGATGAGGGTTACTTTGTGTGCCATAAATCAGATTCGTAGGGACAGCTGCCCTCGCTTGGGGTCCCCGGAACGAGCGCTAATCGCAGTCGGTGGCAGCTTGGCCGGCGGCGAGCTCGCCGCTTTTCTTCGTCCGGCTTTGCCCTTGGGTTCAGGCGTCTTTGGCTTCAGCAGGTCCTTCAGTTCGGTCATGAACTCCTGCACGTCTTTGAAGTCGAGATAGACGGAGGCGAACCTTACGTAAGCGACTTTGTCATAGCGGCGCAGGCGGTTCATGATCAGCTCGCCGATCTCACTGGTCTTGCGCTCACGCTCGGCCGACTCGATGACGAAGGTCTCGGCTTCATTGACGATCTGTTCGAGCTTGCTGATCGGTACCGGGCGCTTTTCGCAGGCGCGCATCAGCCCGTTGAGCACTTTCTGCCGGTCAAAGCGCTCGCGGCGGCCGTCTTTCTTTACCACCATGTATGGAATTTCGTCGATGCGCTCGTAGGTAGTAAAGCGCTTTTCGCACTTCAGGCATTCGCGACGGCGGCGGATGGAATCCGCTTTTTGCTCTCGCGCGAATCCACGACTTTGTCGTTTTCAAACCCGCAGAAGGGGCATTTCATGTGCTTGGTTGCACTCGGGAATCAACACGATTGTAGCAGGGGACGCAGGAGGAGACTCTAGTGCCTCGCTAAACTGGCAAGCAGTCCGCCCAACGAGTCCTGCCACGCATGGGCGATCATCCCAGGGCGAACGCTTCGACGCCAATATGCCAGAATCCCGAACATTGCCCCGAAGAAGCCGATCAGAATCGTCCGCCGGAAGCCCTGGTACGCGTGCGCGGCGCCGAATGCTGCAGCAGAAAGGAGAATGCCGGCAGGAGCGCTCTTTGTCAGAGCCATGAACTGCCGTTGCAGGTACCCTCGAAAGATTGTCTCCTCGCAAACACCGGCGGTGACTGAGAGTGCTATCCATAGCGTTATTTCAGCGCCTCCATGCGGAAGGAAGAACTGCATATCGCGACCCTGCGGTTCGACGCGCAGGAGCCTGGCAAGACCCCCAAGCAGTACCAGCGCAATCACCCAGAATCCTGCGGCAATTCCAATATCCCGCGCCACCTGGCGCGCGGACTGCCAATGCTCTCCAAGAACGAGGAGAACGGACGCGCCACTCCGCCTCACACCCGCCACTACAAGTAGGAAGAAAAGCCACTCCACAAAGATGGTGGCCAAATAAAGGCGCATGCGGTTCGGATTCGCCACTGCCCTCATGTGATCCGCAAGAATCTTGGCCCCGAAAGTCCAAGCGGCGAACGCGGCGAGCATCAAGATCGTGTGGAGTGGGCTAGCGACTCGGGGGTAGCGGTCGGGCGTGGACTGAGCCAGCGCAGAAGGCTCCATGCTTACCTCATCCGGCTTCCTCAGCTATTGCGCCTTCCTCGGCCTGCGCGGACTCTGCGGAAAGCTTGCGCAGCGACAACCGTTCGTGATGCGAGAGGAACAGTCCGACTGGAACGACGGCGACGAATGTTACCAGCCACAGCATGATGCCGCAACTGACAGCGAGCTCCTTCGGGACAATATCAAAGACGTGGTCGAGCGCGCTGATCGTCGCCAGTTGCGAGCCGCCGCCTACACCCGGCAATTGCACCATCGACCCGATCATGCTGGCTCCCATAAGGAGCAGAACCTTGGTGGCGCTCATGGCATGCATGGGCGCGCCGTACGCATGAGTTACTTCTTTGTAAGCCAGCGCGATGACCCACCACATCAGGACCGATACGGCCGACAATTGGAGGAATGCGACCGGGCCGTGAATGGTATTGAGTCCGACGGTAAACTCGCGGACCTTTTGAGCGATGCGATGGCCCAGATTCTCCGCCAGATGGGAAAAACGGTCTTCCACCCACTGGGCAATTCGATTTCCCCGGTAGGAAAACAACACCGCTCCCGAGAGCAGTCCCAGTACAAGCGCAATCAGGGCATATCCCGTGAGATGAATCCAGTGCCTGATTTCGGGCGGGGCGGCGAGCGTAAACGCGCGCAGCTTTGAGGGCAGAAAAATGGCCGCCACCAGCAGGGTGGTGAATCCGCCAATGTCAAAAATTCGCTCTACTGCCCAAACCGCCACTTGCGAGGCGAAAGGCAGGTTCTGACGGCGCGCAATCAGGTATGGGCGAATCAGTTCGCCGGCGCGGCCGAGCAACGCGAGGCCGGTGAATCCGATCATGGTCGGTGGAATCAGTCCGAGGATAGATGCTTCCTTACGCACCGGTCGGAGAAAGATTTTCCAGCGCACTGCACGCAAGAAATAAGCGATGTAAATGTACCCCACTCCCTGCAGGATGTGGCGCCAATGCAGTTCGAATTGAAAGAGCCGGGCCCAATCGAAGTGCTGCCAGGTGCGGAACTGGAGGTAGACCAACACCGCCAGCACGGCGAAGACAATTGAATACGCTACGTATTTTTTCTTGTTCATTTATTGTTCATGTGGTGCGAAGTTGCAGAAAGACGCAGCTGGGGTGAGCACAGCCCCACTTGAAGGTAAATGAGGAACCAGGCAGGGTCAACGTGAGGGCCATTGAATCATTGAAGCATTGACTCATTGAGTCATTGAATTCAATCTCTCAATGCTTCAATGACTCAATGGCTCAATTTGTTCTTTTTCGCTTCTTTTTCCTGGGCGATCTTCTTCGTGTTGTAGTCGTGCACGATGCGGGCCACATAGGCGCGGGTCTCGCGGAATGGCGGCACGCCCCGATACTGCTCAACCCGCTGCGGGCCCGCGTTGTAGGCGGCCAGCGCTTTAATGAGATCGAAGTGGTAGCGCTCCAGGAGTTCCCGCAGATAGCGGGTCCCGCCCGTGACATTCGCCTCCGGATCGAAGGCATCGTTCACGCCCAGTTTACTGGCGGTGCCGGGCATCAACTGCATGAGTCCGCGCGCGCCTTTGGGAGAAACGGCGTGCGCGTTGAATCCGCTTTCGGCGTGAATGACGCTGTTCACGAGGTCAGGATCAAGGTGATAAGTGGCGCTCGCGGAGTCTACAACTTGATTCAGAGCGGGTGCGGATTTCGCGGGTTGCGCCCGGAAAGACACGGAGGTTTGCGAAGCGTCAGGCGCCGGCAAAGGAATATCTTTTTCGTAGCCGGTGATTTCTTCGGTGGGTACGTCGGTGAAGTTGGAGTCGTCCTTGCCGAAAAAAAGGCGAGTGGTTGCTCCGTTCACCAGGCGATGCTCGTGGCGAATGCTGAACCCGTTGCGCAGGATCGCCAGCTCCGCGGCGGTTGCCGGACGAGCGCATAGAACAACGGCAGCGATGCAGAAAAACGCAGCCGCTTCCGCCGCAATTCCTGCAGTTCGCCCCATCGCTGATCGCCTTCTTCGCATCATCACAAACTGCTCACGATCGTCGATCCCGCAATCACTGGACCGCTTTCGTCCACCAGCAGCGGTTCCAGCGCTTTTCCGCACAGCACGTGCTCGATGGCAGCGGACACGCCGCTTTCGGCATTCGAGCGTGTCAGCTTCCAGCCACGGTTACGCAATTCTTGCGATGCATTTCCCATGATAAAAGGGTGGCCGGCAAAGGCAAGCATTTCAATGTCGTTATAGTTGTCACCAACGGCCATGACCTGCCCGGCGGTAATGTTACGGTACTTGGCCCAGCGCTCGAGCGCGTGTCCCTTGGAACAGCCGGCATTGAGCACATCGACGATCGAAAGATCGCGTCCGGGATACTCGGTGCGCAAAACGGTGATAGCCAGCCCGCAGCTTCCCAAGACCTGCAATACCCGCTGCATCTCTGCGACCGGGCCGCAGAACATGGCCTGCACGGGGTCGGTGGTGAGCGCTTTCTCGATAGGAACCACAAATTGAATGTACTGCCTGTTTTTCTCCAGCCAGCGCTGGATGCTCGCTTCCAGTTCGTCGAGACGCTCGATCACGATTGTCCCCGGACCATCGCTGTCAAACGTTAGAACGGTTTGCCCGCGAAATTCTTGCATGACGCGCATCAGGTCGCGGCAAGTCTCCTCGAGGCAGCAGGTCGCGGTGGAAAGTTTCTCCGGCCAGCGACCGGGTGACGGCGCCATTCGAACTGATCAGCCAAAGATCAAACCCAAGTTGCTGAGCAATGGGCAGGGCGAAGGTGTGCCGGCGTCCGGTGACCAGGATGACCTCGATGCCTTCGGCGTGCACGCGTCGAAGGGTCGCCAGGTCCGTTTCGGAAATCCGAAATTCCGGATTAAGCAGGGTACCGTCAATATCGATGGCAATGAGGCGGAGGGAATCGGCGGGCACAGACAATTTTAGCATTGAGGGCACGTTGGCCTTCTCCATAACAGAGCAATCAACCGCCAAGGACGCGAAGTATCACGAAGGTCCGTTCTCAAAGGATTCCTTCGTGTAGCTTCCCGCCCTTGGTGGCAAATACCCGGCCGGACTGTGCGACAATTCCCCTCGGAGATCATCTATGAAATTCAGATTCCTTCTGTTGTTCTTAACGCTTCTCCCAATCTCTGTCCCGGCCCAGCCCGCTCCCGAAACGGGCAAGCCCTTCGTCATCGAGTATTACTACAAGGCTAAGTGGGGACACGCCGATGAGTTCCTGCAGCTGTTCAAGAAGAACCACTACCCGCTGCTGAAAAAGCAGGTGGAGATGGGCCGCATGCTCAAGGTTTGGATGGACCAGCCGCGCTACCACACCACCGAAGACGGCCGCTGGGACTATCGCGTGACCATCGTATTCAAGAACTCGGCCGCCGCCAATGAGCCCTTCGACGAAGACGCGCTCAAGAAGCAGCTTTGGCCCGACCAGGCCACCTATGCGAAGGAAGAGCAGCGGCGGTTTGAAATCCTCGACGCACATTGGGACCTTCCCATCAAGAACGTCGAGCTGGACGCGAAGTAGTTCGTGAAGATATCAGCGCAAACACCACCCAATGCGCCGTAGACGCCATTGAGATGCCTTTCTGCGAGGTTCAGGCGCGCGCGATTGCAAGAACCTCACCAGATACGAGAATATAGTTGGTTTGCATACATCTCACGGTTCCTACAAGGAAGCAGTCAAAAATATGGCAAAGGTAAAAGCACCAAAGAAGGCATCGAGCGTCGAGGTGAAGTCCGCCGAGGTAAGGTCCTCAAGGAGAGAGCGCAGCAGTGACGGGCACGAGCGTGTGATCGAGCCCGCCAAGGGCAAGCTGGGCGTGATGATCCCCGGCATGGGTGCGGTGGCTACAACGTTTGTCGCGGGTGTGGAAGCGGTGCGCAAGGGAATCGCGCACCCCATCGGCTCGCTCACGCAAATGGGAACCGTCCGTCTGGGGAAGCGTACCGATGGCCGGTCTCCCAAAATCAAGGAATTCGTTCCTCTCGCCGGGCTCAACGATCTGATATTCACTGGCTGGGACATCTTCGAAGACAACATGTACGCTGCCGCTCGCAATGCCGGCGTGCTCGAGCGCGATCTGCTCGACAAAGTGAAGGGCCGCCTAAGCGCCATCCATCCGATGACGGCTGTGTTCGATCACAACTACGTCAAGAAGATCGACGGCCCAAACGTGAAGAAAGGGAAGAACAAGCTCGACCTGGCCGAGCAGCTTCGACAGGACATCCGCGACTTCAGAAAGTCGAGCGGAGCCAGCCGCCTGGTCACCATCTGGTGCGCCTCGACCGAGACCTTCATTGAGCAGAGTGCCGCCCACCAGAGCGTGAAAGCGCTCGAAAAAGGGATGAAAGAGAACGACGAGAATATCGCGCCCTCGATGGTCTATGCCTACGCCTCGCTCATGGAGGGCGTGCCCTTCGCCAATGGCGCGCCGAACTTGACCGTGGACATACCGGCAATGCACGAACTCGCCCATGAGCGCGAACTGCCCATCTGCGGCAAGGATTTCAAAACCGGCCAGACTTTGATGAAGACCGTGCTCGCTCCCGCCTTCAAGGCGCGCCTGCTCGGACTGAGCGGATGGTATTCGACCAACATCCTGGGCAACCGCGACGGCGAGGTGCTCGACGATCCCGGGTCTTTTAAAACCAAGGAGGAATCCAAGCTCGGAGCGCTGGAGCATATCCTGCAGCCCGGGTTGTATCCCGAGCTCTACGGCAATATTTTCCACAAAGTTCGCATCAACTATTACCCGCCGCGTGGCGACAACAAGGAAGGCTGGGACAACATAGACATCTTCGGATGGCTAGGCTATCCCATGCAGATCAAGGTCGACTTCCTGTGCCGCGACTCGATCCTGGCCGCGCCCATCGTGCTCGATCTCGTGCTCTTCCTCGATCTCGCGCAGCGCACGCCGGAGCTCCGCCGCCTCGGAATCCAGGAATGGCTAAGCTTCTACTTCAAGTCTCCGATGACCGCGCCCGGTCTGTATCCCGAGCACGATCTCTTCATCCAGCTCATGAAGCTGAAGAACACACTGCGCCATTTGAAGGGCGAAGAGCTGATTACGCACCTGGGGCTGGAGTACTACGACTAGCCTAGATTGCCTCGAACAGGCCGGAGAGTAGAATCCGGCCTGTTCCCTGGGGTCAAAGCGGGGGTCCCCATTTAGATCGAGGAACGGCCAATGTCTTTCTCAGAAAAGATGGCTGTTATCACGTTTGTCTGCTTGTTGATTGCTCTGTTCTTGTACCTGTGCCGCAAGCCCTGAGACCGTCTACCAGCTATTCATCCATCTCATACGCCTTCCTGACCAACGCTTCACTTCGGACCGCGACGACTTACCACACCGTCCGAATCAGCGGGCTCCGCCGTATCCGCTCATCGCGTGTCACCAGCGTCATCCCCTCCGCCCGCGCCGTCGCTCCGATCAGCCGGTCGACCGGATCGTGCGGATAGTCATCGGGAAATTGCGTTGCCAAAGCTGCGATTTCCGGAGTGATTGGGATGACTGTCATGTCCTGGATCAGCGCGCTAACGGATGTTTCGACCGAACCGAAGACCTGCACTCTGCCGCGAGCCACTAGCTGAGCGAGTTCCCACAATGTTATCGCCGCAACCGCCAGTCCCCCGCCACGGCGGGCCCGCCGAATTACCGAGGTAGCATCGCGTGAGAGTCGCCTTGGGTCATCCGCCGCCCATACCACTACGTGAGTGTCGAGCAGAATCACCGTAATACTTCCCAGTCTTCGAGCGGTACGAGAGGGGATTCAATGTCACCCACGATGCGCATCTTGCCATTCAGTCTGCCGATCCAGCCGTCTTTCTTGCTCTCCACCGGCACCAATTTAGCCACTGGTTTTCCCCGCTTTGTGATCACCAGAGGCTCACGCGTCGATTGCACGTCGTCCATCAGGGTGAGACACCGGGCTTTGAATTCTCCCGCGGCAATTTTCTTCATGGTTACATTATAGCATACATGGTCATATCGATATGACTATGTAGATTGGGTGGCTTTCGGCGAGCACGCAGCCTTCGTCTCTGCGAGTTACGCATCCATTTCATACGCCTTTTTCAGCCATCGCTTCACCTCGTCGTCAATATCGGTCTTCGCCCTGACCTCGATCCGACGCGTGATGCGGTCTTTCTTCTCATAGCCTCCGGTATCGATCAGCCGCTTCGGCGTCTTCATGTTGCCCAACGCGAATCCAAGATCAATGCGCGAATTCGTAGCCGGCTTGATCTGCGCAAACACATGATTGCGATAGAACGGCACCATCGTTTTGCACGGGCAAGCCTTGACGTCTTTGCCCAGCGAAAACCCAAGCTTCAGCAATTGCTCATACAGCGGACGCAGCGCTGCCCTCGGGCCGGAGTACTGCACCTCCACCCATTCGGCGGCGGTTTTCAGGTAAGCCTCGGGTGAGTCTCCCTCCGTGTTCTTGCCTTCAAGTCGCCCCGCAATCCAAGCCGCGGAAATTGTGCCGAATTTGTGTTCTTTCTTCAGCCATTCGCGGCGTTCTTTCTCGGTTGGCGGGCCTGTGTCCTTAATGAGGGCAATCCATTCTTCCAGCGACCGACCGGTCTTCTTTGGCAACTCCTGTATCCACTTCTGAATTTGTGCAACCCCAGGATGGACGGAGTAGGGGCCAGGTGTTTTGCTGGCAGTGGGCATACAGACCTCCTTCGGCGTGCCATGATACCCAATCCGGCGGCACGCTCGCGATAGAATCTTTCGATGGCTGGCAAAAAACACCAGGCTGGACACGACACACGCTACGCACAACTGCAGAGGAACTACTGTTTCGCCTGCGGCAAGGACAACCCTGACAGCATGCACCTGCGCTTCGCCTACGACGAGGAGCGCGACTGTTTCGTCTGCCGCTTCCGTCTGGGCAAGCGCTACACCGGCCCTCCCGGACACAGCCATGGCGGCATTATCGCCACCATCCTCGACGAGGCCATGGGCAAGGTGAACAAACTGCGCCACGTGGTGGCGCTGACCTCTGAGATTACGGTGAACTACCTGAAGCCGGTGCCGCTGAACCGGCCCCTGCGCGTGGAATCCCGCGAGGTGAAGGTGAAGGGCCGAAAACACATCAATATGGCCGAAATCCTGAACGAAAAAGGCGAAGTGCTGGCGCGCGGCCATGGGCTGTTCATCGCCATCGATCCGCACAAAATGTTTGCGCGCTTCGTGGACCGCTAAAGGCTCGTGTGGGGACGGGCGCCTCGCCCGTCCAGGCGGAGCGGAGCTCGGCTCCGGCCTGTACCTACAGCAACTCTGGCGTGCCAGCGCGCGTTAGGGGGTACCGCGAATCGCGCACGGGCTGTAAAATGAGTGCAGGAGCGGGAAGCTCAGAGTTTCCCGCGTATGCTCCCGGTTCCGGCGTGCTACGAGCGCGCCGACGATCATCCTTCGCGATTGCAGAAGAGAGTACACCTATGTCGCAAAACAACGGACACAACACCAGCCTCCGCCTGAAGACCGGCCTCGCCGAAATGCTCAAGGGCGGCGTGATCATGGACGTAACCACAGCCAAACAGGCGGAGATCGCCGAGCGGTCGGGCGCCGTTGCCGTAATGGCCCTCGAACGTGTTCCGGCGCAGATTCGCGCCGAAGGTGGAGTGGCGCGCATGGCCTCGCCGAAAGTGATCCGCGAAATCATGGGTGCCGTCGATATTCCCGTCATGGCCAAGTGCCGCATCGGCCATTTCGCGGAGGCGCAGATCCTGCAGGAGCTCGGCGTCGACTACATTGACGAGTCCGAAGTTCTTACTCCCGCTGACGAAGTCCATCACGTGGATAAGCAAGCCTTCACCGTCCCATTCGTCTGCGGCGCGCGCAATCTGGGCGAAGCTTTGCGGCGCATCGCCGAAGGTGCGGCCATGATTCGCACCAAGGGCGAGGCGGGCACCGGAGACGTGGTCCACGCCGTCCGCCACATCCGCCAGATTGTGCTGGAGATGAAGGTTCTCACTGTGCTCGGGGAAGAAGAACTCTATGCCAAAGCCAAAGAGCACGGCGCGCCCTACGAACTGGTAAAGATGGTGGCGCGTGACGGCAAGCTGCCCGTGCCCAATTTCTCCGCCGGAGGAATCGCGACCCCAGCCGATGCATCGCTGGTGATGCAACTGGGAGCCGAAGCGGTGTTCGTAGGCTCCGGCATCTTCATGAAGAACTCGACCGAATTCGCCGAGCCCGCCGAAGCCGAGAAGCGCGCCAAGGCGATTGTGCAGGCAGCCACGCACTTCAAGGACCCTAAAGTGTTACTTGAAGTCAGCGAGAATTTAGCAGGAGCTATGAAGGGGTTGGCTGTGTCGACGCTCGATGAGGCGCACCTGCTGCAGACCAGAGGGTGGTAAACTCACTGACAGGATGGTAAAGGAATCTAGTCGGCCTTCCGGTCGCGCCACCAGAAGGCAGCCGCTAACTAAGAAAAGACCGCTGCCTCTAAAGGATGAGCCTAACGCCAAAACACCCGCGACAGCACCGTCGAACCCCACGATCAAGCAAGCCCTTGACGCGTTCGTTTGCGAAGTAGACGCTTTAGCTGATACTTTGCCTCTTGTAATGCCCCTCCTGATAACGGCCATGGAGGCTTCTTTCGAGGCCTTCAACAAGTTTCTCAAGGAAAACGGTGTCGAAAAGGACGAGGGAAAGGTCGAACTCCCACGAGATGCATACGTCGAGCTTCTCAACTTTCAGAGGCGGCTACGGCGTAATGGAAAAGCCCTCCAGATTGTGCCGCGCAGCTTATTCACCTCCCTCGTCAGCCACTACGACGCATACATCGGCAACCTGCTTCGCGCTCTTTTCTATGTGAAACCGGAGATACTGAACAGCTCCGAGCACAAATTGAGTTTCAAAGACCTTACCTCGTTTGACTCCCTTGAAGCTGCGCGTGCCGCAGTCGTGGAAAAGGAAGTTGAGGCGCTACTTCGTGAAAGCCATGCGGACCAATTCAAATGGATGGAGAATAAGTTTGCCTGTCCTTTGACAAAAGACCTACCATCCTGGCCTACCTTCGTTGAAGTGACGGAACGGAGAAATCTGTTCGTGCACTGCAACGGCAAGGTGTCCACGCAGTATCTGAGCGTCTGTAAGAGACACGGAGTCGACTGCTCAAGCGTAACGCTGGGACAAGAACTGAACGTTGACCCAAAGTACCTCAAACTCGCATATTCAACGATTGTAGAAGTAGGAATCAAGCTTGGTCACGTTCTGTGGCGAAGGCTCAACCCAGCGGAGATGGGTAAGGCTGACGTAAGCCTGAACAATTTGTGCTTGGACCTCATCCGAGACGAGAAATGCCAAGTTGCGCAAATCCTGTTGGATTTTGCCGTCCAATTCAAGAAGTTTGGTTCTGAAACTGATCGCAAGATTTTCATCATTAATCAGGCGCAGGCATACAAATGGAGCGGGAAAGATAGGCAGGCAAAGGAAATCCTGGCAAGGGAGGATTGGCAAGCCTCGAGCGAGAAGTTTCAGCTGGGAGCCGCCGTTCTAAACGACGATTTCAAGACAGCGGCCCGGATCATGAAGCACATCGGCGCCGGCTCCTCACCGTCGAAGGGGGATTACAAGGAATGGCCGATGTTCAAGGTTTTTCGCACTACGTCCGAGTTCAGTGAGGCGTTCAAAGACGTCTTCGGCGAGCCGTTCAGCACCGTGACAGCAGGAGAGATCACGGGCGGGCAAAAGAATGAAGGCAAGGAACCCCTGGCCAATTCAAGCTCGGTCCCGGCTTGAGTGACGCGGCCGGTGGCACACCCTAACCCCCATCCCCCACTCCCGAGGGTGGCCCGTCCGAGTTCCGCTCGGGCGGGGCTTTTCTGCAGCGAGCGCACCTTCGCAGTCGGAAAAAGCCGGGTGCCCCAGGTTTCGCGGTTTTCGAAACGTACATAAAAACCAAAAGCCCCGCTAGTCAGGCGGGGCTCGGCAAAATTGCCAGTCGGTACGCTACCTTAGGCTGGTAACCAGCGTAGGAACGGTTGTGACGAAATCAATTTTCGCATCTCCATGGTAAACTGACTCCCCCATACAGCTTGGGGTTTTGACGTTTCCGAAAGCGTTTTACACTTCAACAAACCTGAGGACCTATGAAGAATACGATGATCTTGCTATGCCTGCTGTTGCTATGTGCTTTCGCGTTTGCCGCCGACACGACGGTTACGAGCCGCGCCGGTAACTGTACGCTGTCTGTGCCTTCCAGTTGGTCGGTGGACTCACTCGGGGGTGCGCAATCACCTGACAAGAAAATATCTGTCACCGTCGCTTCCCCGAGCCATGGGCTTACCACCATGGCGGATGTTTCGCAGAACGCTCCCCAGGTTTACAAAGACGACAAGGTGACGAAGAACTCCAGTTCTGAATTCGAAATGGAAGGCAAGTCCATTACCGGGAAGCCGAATTTCTACCGGGCAATTCCCGCTGGCGCCAAAGTGTGTATCGCCGAGATTATGTACGAAAGCGGCTCCCCGGCCGCTGCCAGCGCCATTGTTAGAACACTCAAAGCCAAGTAGGCGCCGGGTTTTTCGAATGGTCCCGCTTCGGCGGGACCATTCGTGTTTTTAGGATGATCGTTTCTCCGTGCCTCCGTGGCTCCGCGGTGAATCGCTCGAATTAGAACCAGCACTGCTCGCTGCATTTCAATTGACATACGCAGTCACGTAATCGATCCTTAGGTCAGCACAACTCAACTTCAGGAAAGTCCGTACGTGGCCTAAGTCCCATGCATTGAAGACTTTGCCTTTAAAGTATTTAAAATGAATACTTTGCAAAAATCGTCGTCGACTAAAGTATGTATTATCAAGACTTTACTAAAAATAAGGGGGGAGGGGGGTACCACTTGAACAGGGGAAACCGAACGTTTTCGTTCAGCCTTCCTCAGTTATCGTTTCCATGAGAATCGGTGTTCTAGCATTGCAGGGCGATTTCGACGCCCATCGCCGCCGGCTCGAAGAGTTGGGCGCTGAAGTTGTCCTGGTGAAAAAGCCCGAGCAATTGAATGAGATCGACGGCCTGATCATTCCCGGGGGCGAGTCGGGGACATTTCTCAAACTCCTCGGCGAAGATGGCCTAGCAAAGCTGAAGGACTTCGTTCGCGCAAAGCCGGTGTTTGGCACGTGCGCGGGATGCATCCTGCTCGCCACCGAAGTAGAAAATCCGAAGCAAGCGGGCCTGGGCGCGCTCGACATCACCGTGCGCCGCAATGCCTACGGACGCCAGATCGACAGCTCGATCCGCAAGGGGCGATTCCTGAACGAGCCCATCGAGATGGTCTTCATCCGCGCTCCCAAAATCGAACGCGTTGGCAAGGGCGTGAAAGTAATCGCGACCGAAGGTAAAGATCCGGTGCTCGTGCAGAAGGGAAAGACACTGGCCGCAACCTTCCATCCTGAATTGAGCGACGACACTCGCATACACCAATATTTTGTGGAGTTGGTGAGGAACGGAAATCGTTCGAAACGCCATTGAGGCGCCAGGCAATTGAAGGCGGAGAGGGAGTGCCGAGGGGGCTCTCGGCAAAGAAGAATTAGTCCCGCAGATGGCGGCGAACCAGCGTGGCCAAGCCAACCAGGCCGCCTCCAAGTAAGGCCAGGAGGCCGGGTTCCGGAAAAGCCGAAGATTGCGCAACGGCGGTTGCTGCAAAACCATTTGCAGCCAGCATGAGGAGTAACAGAACGACAGGGCCCAACTTTCGCATTTGGAGAAAACTCCTTTCGCTTGCCATAGTGGCAAGCCGTTCTCCAATAGGCCGTCTTTCACCATCAATTCATAGAAGTTGTTTTCCGGGGAAATTCTGGCCCCGGAATTTTGCGCGTTCCATGCTTTTCCACATCCAGGATTTTGTCGTGTGCATCCCTTTGCACAGTTAGGCCAACTGACGGGCTGTTTCGGGCTTAGAGTGCGGGGTTTGGCTCGATCCGGTATGCTGTGAAATTCCGATCTCACGCCGGTATGGAACCTGCTCCTGAAGTGGAAGTTAGTCCGGTAACGTTTGCGTCGTATGCGCGCCTGCTCGGCGGCAACCGGAATTTCCGCCGCTTGTGGAGCGCGCAAGTCGTCAGCGAACTCGGAGACTGGTTCTACACGCTGGCCATCTACAACCTGCTGCTGCAACTCACGGGACGCGCCGGATCAGTGGCGCTTGCGCTGGTACTGCAGGTTCTGCCGCAAGCGCTGATCGGCCCAACCGCAGGCGTGGTGAACGACCGGCTGCGGCGCAAGCACGTCATGATTGCATCGGATCTTGGACGCATGCTGATCGTCCTCTGCATGCTGCTGATTCGCACCAAAGACAAAGTTTGGCTGGTCTATCCGCTGCTCATGGCGGAAACCTTGCTCGTCGCTTTCTTTGAACCCGCGCGCAACGCCGTCGTCCCGAACCTGGTGGAGCGCGAAGACGTCATCGTGGCCAACACGCTGTCTTCGACCACGTGGTCAGTGAACCTCATGGTGGGCGCAACTCTGGGAGGAGTGGTCGCAGCGCTGCTGGGCCGCGATGCGGTGTTCGTGCTGAATGCGCTGTCGTTCGCGGCCTCCGCTGCGCTGATTGGGGGAATGCGCTTCCAAGAGCCTCATGCCGAAGGTGGTCATCCGTTCCGCGCACGAGAACTGATCGATTTCTCGCCCATCCTCGCGGGCATCCGCTACGTGCGGTCGCAGGTGCGTTTGCGCTCGACGATTCTGGTGAAATTCGGAAACCTGATCATCGGACCAGGCTGGGTACTGTTCACCGTCATGGGGCAAAATGAATTCGCCGTCCGCTGGCGTGGCATGGCTCCAGAGCGCGGCGCGTTTCTCGGCATGAGTCTGCTGCTCGGCGCCCGCGGACTGGGCGCGCTCCTCGGGCCAGTCTTGACGGCTTCGTGGGCAGGGCACTGGAGACATCGCCTGGAAGTCGCGATCTTCTGGGCCTATCTCGCCACCGCCACTGGCTATGCCCTCCTGGGGATTTCGGGCCATTTGTGGGAAGCCTGCTTGTGTGTGGTGTTGGCGCACTTTGGCAGTTCGATCATATGGGTGTTCTCGACGACACTTTTGCAGATGCAAAGCGACGACAAGTTTCGCGGACGTGTGTTCGCCGCCGACGTGAGCCTCTTCACAATTACGATTGCCGCAGGGGCGTATCTTGCCGGACGCTTCGTGGATTGGGGTTTCGCCGCACGTCATGTCGCCAGCGTCGCGGGCCTGTTGATGCTGATTCCGGCGGCACTGTGGGGACTGGCAGTGCGGCGGAATTTAGAGGATCGGGCGATCGGGTCATCTGGCGATCTAAAGGCTACGGGGCCAGATGGCCCGATTCAGAGGAGCTTGTCGATCTTCGCGGCCAGAATGAAATCCGACTCGGTGAGCCCATCCACGGCGTGTGTCCAGGTCGTGATCTCGACCTTGCCCCATCCCAGCAGGATGTCGGGATGATGGCCCTGCTTCTCAGCCAGTTCGCCGACCCGGTTCACGAAAGCCAGAGCGGACTTAAAGTCAGGGAACTTGTAAGTGCGGGTGATGTGATGTTCCTTGACGACAGTCCACTGCGCGGGCTCCGCCAGTTGGCGATGAACCTCGGCAAGTTTGCTTCCCTTTAGCGGCGGAACACCGCCGCGGCAGGGAACGCAATTTCGGTCTGCAAGCATAGAGCTGCCTAAGTTGAGAGTCTCTAGAACGGAATGTCTTCATCCGTAATCGGAGACCCTCCGGCTGGCGCGTGCTGCGGTTCGGGCGCGCTCTGGTCGAAGTTGTTCCCACCTGGAGGATGTCGCGACTCCGCGCGTGCTGCCGGCGTGCTCGCCACCGCCGCCTTCGCCGCGTCCGCCAAGCAACACGAGATCGTTGGCCACAACCTCAGTCATGTATTTTTTCTGGCCGGTCTGCTTGTCGTCCCAGGAGCGGGTCTGCAGGCGGCCTTCGATATAGACTTTGCCGCCCTTTTTCAGATACTCGCCGGCAATCTCCGCCAGCCGCTGCCAGAGCACCACGTTATGCCACTCGGTGCGGTCTTGCCAGTTGCCGTCTTTGCCCTTAAAGCGCTCGTTGGTGGCCAGGGTGAACTTCGCGACCGGCGTGCCCTGCGGCGTGAACTTCACTTCGGGATCCTTGCCAAGGTTTCCAATCAGGATGACTTTGTTTACGCTTTTCATGAGTGCGGGCTCCTTCGAGATGCTCACTATAGCAGAATTGGGCGACCCCGAGTCAGTGTCGCCCGTACTAAAAAAATGTGATGAATCGGACGGGCTCGGGGAAAGCCGATTTACTCCAACTCTCCTGTAGAGACGCGGCTAGCCGCGTCTCCCGCTGCGTCCGCATGAGACGGGGCAAGCCCCGTTTCTACACAAAGATCTGATACAGCATCAGATAAACGACCACGCCCGTCACGGAGACGTAGAGCCAGAGCGGAAACGTCCAGCGCGCAATGGCCTTATGCCGGTCAAATTGCTCACGCAAGGCGCGGGTGAGCGTAATAATCACCATCGGCACAATGACCAAGGCCAGCGTGGTATGCGAGATCAGGACGCTGAAATAGAGCGGCCGAGTCCATCCCGTGCCGCGGAAATGCACCGAACCCACGTGATAGTGGTAGTAAAGATAGGAAACCAGGAAGAGGGAAGAGGTTCCAAGCGCGGTCAGCATCACCGCCCGATGCGCCGCCATCTTTCCGCGCGCGATGAGCACGCGTCCGGTGACCAGCAGCACCGCGCTCGATCCGTTGAGCGTTGCGTTGATCTTCGGGAAAATCGAGTAGTCGGCCATAGGAAGTCTAGTTGTACGGCGAACGGAGCGCTTTGGCAAGGTCTCGCTCGCGTGCCACGCTTGCGTATAAAATAGAGGGCACGATGCCTGAAGTGGGGAGCCCTCAGCCGCCGATCTCGGCGGCTACAAAAGAATCAAACGCGCACCCGTTGCCCGTGGTGGCGGTTTGGGCGAGAGATCTGCTGGTCTCGCTCGCCATCTCCGCTTTCATCATTATCTTTCTCTACCAACCGGTGAAGGTAGAAGGCACCAGCATGATGCCCGCCCTTGAAGACCAGGAGCGGATCTTCGTCAACAAGTTCGTCTATCGCTGGGAGCCCATTGAACACGGAGACATTGTGGTTTTCCGCTATCCGCGCGACACTTCGAAGAGCTACATCAAGCGCGTCATCGGAATCGCGGGCGACCGGGTGCGCATCGAAAACGGCCAGGTCTTCGTGAACGGCGCGGCGCTCGACGAAGACTACGTGCCCAGCGATTACGCCGACGCCCGTTCCTATGGTGAAGTCGTAGTTCCGCCGCATAGCTTCTTCGTCCTCGGCGACCATCGCACCATGTCGAACGACAGCCGCGACTTCGGCCCGGTGAACGAGCGCTACATCTACGGCAAAGCCGTGTTTGGATATTGGCCGATGGAGAAGATGGGAAGGCTGCGGTAGGGCCGGTCTCAGGTCTTAGGTGTCAGGTCTCAGGAAAAACCTGAGGACCGTGATTGTGAGCGATTTTCCTGAGACCTGAGACCTAACACCTAAGACCTTCCTTCAAATCTGCTGTGCTGCTAGAATCTCTAAAATCCACTCCCAGGAGTTCCAATGCAAGCGATCCTTGCGCTCGAAGACGGCAGAGTCTTCCGAGGCAAAGGCTACGGCGCTAAAGGCGAGTGCTCCGGCGAAGTCGTTTTTAATACTTCCATTACCGGCTACCAGGAAATCTTCACCGATCCCTCTTACGCCGGGCAGATCGTCGTCCTGACCAACCCTGAAATCGGAAACTACGGCACGAACCCGGAAGACAATGAGGCGGTGCGTCCGTACATCGAAGGGCTGATCGTGCGCGAGTTCTCGAAAGTCAGTTCCAACTGGCGCTCGCAGCAGGTCACCGACGAGTTCATGGAACAGTTCAAGATTCCCGTGCTTGCCGAGATTGACACGCGGGCGCTGGTTCGCCACTTGCGCACCTATGGCGTGATGCGCGGCGTCATTTCGACGCTTGAAGACGATAGCGACAAACTCGTCGCCAAGGCGCGCGCCATACCGAAAATGGATGGCCAGGATCTCGCGAAGGTAGTCTCGACCAAGCACACCTACGTGTGGGAGACAGGCGAGCGCTCGCACTTGCCCGACGAGATTGTCGGAGTAAAAGACGAGCCGTCGCGCTTCCACGTAGTCGCCTACGACTTCGGCATCAAGCAGAACATTCTGCGCAAGCTCCGCGGAGAAGGCTGCAAGGTGACGGTCGTTCCGGCACAAACCACGGCCGAGGATGTGTTGACCTTGAAGCCCGATGGAGTCTTACTGTCGAATGGTCCGGGCGATCCTGAACCATGCACGTATGCAGTCGACAATATTCGGCGGCTCATGGGACGGCAGCCGATTTTCGGAATTTGCCTGGGACACCAACTCACCGGTATTGCGCTCGGAGGCAAAACCTTCAAGCTGAAATTCGGCCACCACGGCGGGAATCATCCGGTAAAGCAGCTTTTGAGCGGCAAGATTGAAATTACCGCGCACAACCATAATTTTGCTGTTGATCCTGATTCGCTGCCGCAAAGCGAAGTCGAACTGACGCACATGGATTTAAACGACTCGACGCTCGAAGGCATGCGCCATCGGAATCTGCCGCTGTTCACCGTGCAATACCATCCGGAGGCGGCGCCGGGTCCGCATGATTCGCACTACTTGTTTAAGGACTTCGTGCGGATGATGGAGGAGTGCAAGAGGTGATGGTGTGAAGCGCGAAGAACGCGTACTAAGAATCCCCGCGCTAGCGATCAGCACGGAGACTGCCGATGCATTCCTCGGTGAGCTAAGCAAGCTTGCGAACGAGAGAAGGAATGCAGAGTTTGAACAACGGCTCAGAGTGGCATACAAAGCTGACCGCGCACCCGGACCGCCGCAAATGGATCCTGCAGCTCAGTCAGAGAATGAATTTGTGCAGCGAAACTTCGCGAATCAAGACTTTTGGAAGATGGCCAATATAGCCACTTATCAGAACTACATTTTTCTAGCGAAGTCAGGCAACGTAATCTTCGACGATGCTGGCTTTGCAATCGGCGATTTACCCAAGGACGTTTTCTTTTTGAAGGCGAGAGCCGATGGGATTAACGGTCGATTCATCGAAGTGCATCTTAAAACGGATTTCAAGAATTTCAACGAGGCTCGAGACCTAAACAGCAGGCAGTTGTTGGTTCAAGGCGAGGATCGCAACTGGGTCACCGGCGTCTATGAACGACTGAAACTGCTGGTTGAATCGGAGCGTTTGCAGACCAGAGGTTTTATCTACGGCAACATTACAAAGGTTTACTGGCTTACGGTCCTACTTGTGCTCTTCTCCGAGTATCGTGCAGCAAGGTGGCTCACTCGCAGTTTCAGCTTGACTCAGCCACTATCCGGGACGGGAGCTTTGGTAATGTTTGGCATCCTCCTCGGGACCCTGGGCGTCGTGGCAGAACTCGGATTCGTGATGCTCACGTACTGGTTCCCATATTTTGAGATCGAAGGGAATATCTCTAGGGGGCGCACGGCTTCTAGAAAGGTCGTTGCAGGCATCGCTTCCACGATATACACCGGTGCGATTTTGAATGCTTTGATTCTAATTTTCGGGCGCACATTTGCGACTTGGATAGGCCACTGATTCAATGCCTAAACGAACTGACATCTCGAAAATCCTGATCCTCGGCTCCGGCCCCATCGTCATCGGCCAATCCGCCGAGTTCGACTACTCCGGCACGCAGGCCTGCAAGGCGCTTAAGTCGGAGGGTTTTGAAGTTGTGCTGGCGAACTCGAACCCGGCCACCATCATGACGGACCCCGAGTCGGCGGACCGCACTTACATCGAACCGCTCACCCGTGAATATCTGGAAGAGATCATTCGCGTCGAGCGCGAGATGTCGCCCAGCGCGGGTTTTGCCATTCTGCCCACAGTTGGCGGACAGACCGCGCTCAATCTCGCTATCGAACTTGCTGACGGCGGCGTCCTCGAGAAATACAACGTAAGCCTGATTGGCGCGCAGATCAGCGCCATCAAGAAGGCCGAAGATCGTCTGTTCTTCAAAGACGCGATGCAGCGCATCGGCCTCGACGTGCCGAAATCGGCGCTGGTCAACAATCTGAAAGATGGCATCGAGTTCGCCGGCAAAATCGGTTTCCCGGTCATCATTCGCCCATCGTTCACGCTCGGCGGCACGGGCGGCGGCATCGCCTACAACCGCGAAGAACTGATGGAAGTCCTCGCCCGCGGCCTCGACCTCTCGCCCGTGCATGAATGCCTGATCGAAGAATCCGTGCTCGGATGGAAAGAGTACGAACTCGAGGTGATGCGCGACACCAAAGACAACGTCATCATCATCTGCTCCATCGAAAACTTCGATCCCATGGGCGTGCATACCGGAGACTCCATTACCGTCGCACCGGCGCAGACGCTCACCGACCGCGAATACCAGAAGATGCGCGACGCTTCGATTGCCGTGATCCGTGAGATTGGCGTTGAGACAGGTGGATCGAATATTCAATTCGGCGTCAATCCCTCGACCGGGCGCATGGTCGTGATTGAAATGAACCCGCGCGTCTCGCGGTCGTCGGCGCTGGCTTCCAAAGCCACCGGTTTTCCGATTGCGAAGATCGCCGCCAAACTTGCCGTCGGCTATACGCTCGACGAGATTCCGAACGACATCACGCGCAAGACTCCAGCCTGCTTTGAGCCCACACTCGACTACGTGGTCGTCAAGATTCCGAAGTGGCAATTCGAAAAGTTTCCCGGCGCCGACGAATCGCTTGGACCGCAGATGAAATCCGTCGGCGAGGTGATGGCCATCGGCCGCACTTTCAAGGAAGCCTTGCAGAAGGGAATCCGCGCCCTCGACACCGGCAAGCGCGTCGGCTCCGGAAAAATCGAACCCAAAATTCTTACGCAGCGGCTGGTCACGCCGCATCCCGAGCGCCTGACCTACGTGCAGTACGCCATTCGCCAGGGCCACCCGATCAAACAGATCGCCAAGATGACGTCGATCGATCCCTGGTTCCTCTACCAGCTCAAGGAAATTAACGATTTGCAACTGGAGCTGGAAAAGCATCCGATGGAATCGGTTCCCACCGAACTGCTGCGCGAAACCAAGCGCATGGGCTTCTCCGATGGACGCCTTGCCGGAACCTGGCGTCTGGACGGCAAAGGCGGTCAGGAACAAGTGCGCCACTTCCGCAAGAAGCATAAATTGAAACCGGTCTACAAGCGTGTCGATACCTGCGCGGCGGAGTTCGAAAGCTACACGCCGTATCTCTATTCGACCTACGAAGAAGAAGACGAGGCCGCGCCCACCGCAAAGAAGAAAGTCGTCATTCTGGGTTCCGGCCCCAACCGCATCGGGCAGGGAATTGAATTCGATTACTGCTGCTGCCACGCCAGCTACGCGCTGCGCGAAGATGGCTACGAAACCATCATGATCAACTGCAATCCGGAGACGGTCTCGACCGATTACGACACCAGCGACCGCCTCTACTTCGAGCCGCTTACGCTCGAAGATGTGTTCGCCGTCTGCGAGCACGAAGCTTCCGGAGGTGCGCCCGTTGGCGTGATCGTGCAGTTTGGCGGTCAGACGCCGCTGAATCTTTCTCTGCCGCTCAAGGCTGCAGGCGTCAACATCATCGGCACCACGCCCGAATGCATCGATCTGGCCGAAGACCGCAAGCGCTTCGGAAAGTTGCTCGAGGAACTCGACATCCCGCAAGCTCCCGGCGCCATGGTCGCGTCGGTCGAAGAGGCCGTCGAGGCGGCGAAGAAAATTGGATTCCCGGTGCTGGTGCGTCCGTCGTACGTCCTCGGAGGGCGAGCCATGGTGATCGCCTACGACGAAGACACCATCACGCAATATATGAAGCAGGCGGTGGAATATTCGCAGGACCGCCCCATCCTCATCGATAAATTTCTGGAAGACGCGATTGAAGTTGACGTCGACGCGCTGTCGGACGGCGAGGACGTGGTGATCGGCGGCATCATGCAGCACATCGAGGAGGCCGGCATCCATTCCGGCGATTCTTCCTGCGTACTGCCCGCCGTCGATATTCCTGAGCCGTTGCTCACGCGTATGCGCGACTACACTTTCAAACTGGCGCGCGCCCTCAAAGTGATCGGCCTGATGAACGTGCAGTTTGCCATTCCGCGCGGCTCCAATGGAGGGACGGGCGTCCCCGCCCGTCCAGGCACGGCGGACGAGAACGGCAAAGTCTACGTCCTCGAAGTGAACCCGCGCGCCTCGCGTACCGTGCCCTTTGTTTCCAAAGCTACGGGCGTGCCCATGGCCAAGATTGCCGCACGCCTCATGACCGGGCGCAAGCTGCGCGAGTTCCTCCCCGAGTACGTAGAGCGCGGAACAGACTTAGACACGGGCCGCTGCTTCCACGTGAAATCACCGGTTTTTCCCTGGTCGAAATTTCCCGGCGTCGACACGGTCCTGGGCCCTGAAATGCGGTCCACCGGAGAAGTCATGGGCATCGCCGACAATTTCGGCGAAGCCTTCGCCAAGGCCCAGATTGCCGCCGGCCAGAAACTGCCGACCGAGGGCACGGTCTTCATCAGCGTTACCGACCATGACAAGCCACAGATCGTCTCGGTGGCGCGCCGTTTCGTCGACATGGGATTCAAACTAGTGGCGACGCACGGAACGGCGGACGTTCTGGAAGAAGCCGGCTTGGCGGTGGAGCGCGTTTACAAAGTGAAGGAAGGCCGACCCAATGCGGTGGACCTGATCAAGGCCGATCGCATCCAGTTGATCGTCAACACGCCGCACGGGCCCGACCCCTACTTCGACGAGAAAGCGATCCGCCGCGCCGCCGTCAGTGGCCGAATCACGACCATAACCACGCTCTCCGCTGCCCGCGCCGCCGCGGAAGGTATCGCCGCGTTGCAGCGTGGAGAAGTTCGCGTGCAAGCTCTGCAGGCACTGCACGCAGAAAGAGTCGCTACGAAGTAATGTTGCATGACCAGAACCTTTTTCGTCCTTGTGGCGGTTCTCGGCGCACCTTTATTCATCGCCGCCGTTGTCTTGGGCCCGACCGCATTCGATCTGGTTTTCCATCGCCGTCCGCCGGAACGCTTCCTGATTCCCGCCGGATACAGCGGCTGGGTGCGTATTGATTTTCGCCGGAAGGACGCGTCACCCTTGCCCATGGAAGATGGCCGCCTTCTGCTCAAACTGGATGAGCATGGAACACTGCGGACTTCCTCTGATCCTCAGTCTGGCCATGGCAGAGACGATTTCTTCTACTACTCGGGTGACCGCCGCACTCCGCTTTCGAATGCTGGCGTTTGTAAAGGTGGCATGATCTGGCAAGTTGAGACCATGGTTGACGAACCGACTTCGACCCCGTTTGCCCGTTTTTTTGTCGGGACCGAAGACCAGTATCGCCACGAAGTCGACCCCACGGGCAAAGAACCCGCCTGCGAGTAATGCTACGATTGGCCTGGTTTGCCGCCGGAGAGGGGAATGATCGGTATCGTTGTATTTCACGTTCTGATGCTGTTTTTGGGACTGGGAATCGGTAGTCGAGTGGTGCCGGTGGCACGCGCGAGTGACATGCTCGGCTATCTTCACAAGACAATCGGGATCACTACGCCTCCCGTGGATCAGGTGCGGACAATTGCGCTCATCTGGATCGGATCTGCCATAATCATTGTTGACGGATCTATCTTTTTTCTGGTCTTCATTACGAAGCTGTTGCATTAGGGATGTCGAAGCAGGAATGACAACTGGTTCGATGCGGCAATAACCTGCAGGTATATCAAGAACGGGGTCCACCATGCTTTTGTCCGGAATCTTCCCGCCCATCACCACGCCCTTCTATCCCGATGGCGAAGTCTATTACAAGAAGATCGAATCGAACGTCGAGCGCTACTCGCGCACGCCGGTCGCTGGCATTGTCGTCCAGGGCTCAACTGGCGAGGCGATTTTGCTCTCCGACCAGGAACGCCGCGACGTGCTGAAAGCCGCAATCGCCGCCGCCGCGCCCAACAAAGTCATGATCGCCGGCACGGGCATCGAGTCGGCGAACGAAACGTTGCGCCTCACCGAGTACGCCGCCGGGCTCGGCTACGACGCCGCCATGGTGCGCACTCCGCATTACTACAAGAAGCAGATGCACCCGGCAAACCTGCTCGCTTTCTATCGCACGGTCGCCGACCGGTCGGCGCTGCCGCTCATCATCTACAACTTCCCGCAGGCCACCGGATACGACATCCCCGCTGAAGTTGTGATCGAACTCGCCGGCCATCCCAACATCGCGGCCATCAAGGAATCGAGCGGCAACCTCGACAAAGTGAAAGCGATGGTCGAGGGCACGCGCCAAGTGAAGAGGCAAGTCACAGTGACCGAGACATTCGAGGCCGTGACTCCGCGCATGCTCAAGGCCGCCGCGCGAGAGCGAGAAACAGAGCAGGGAACTGGTAAGCGTGGCCTCGCTGGCGGGCGGAAGGCAGCGCCCCCAAGCCGTCGTCCTCGGCGGTAACTGTGGTAGGAAAATTGAAGACCCGCCAGAAGGAAGTCGGCTTTCAGGTCATGGTCGGAGCCGCTCACCAACTCGAACCGTCGCTCGGACTGGGAGCGGTCGGCGCCATTCTTGCCTTTGCCTGTCCTGCGCCCGGAGCGTGTTACGAAATCTTCGCCGCGCTCAAAGACGGAGACACTGCGCTCGCCCGCGAAAAACAAGAGCGCGTGAAACTGGCTGCCCAGCGCGTGGTCAGCGAACTCGGTGTCCCCGGCGTGAAGTACGCCATGGACCTCAACGGCTACTACGGAGGCCCGGCGCGCCTGCCCTTCCTGCCACTCTCCGGCGAGCAGAAGGCGGAGATCGAGAAGTTGATGGCCGGGATCCGCAGTTAGGCTGCCTTTGCATTGCCGGTACGCGCTCGCTGTGTTACAACTCACAGTCAAATGAAGAAGAGTGTGGCCGTACTTGCCGCTATCTTGGTCTTAGCCAGCGCCGCGTGCTTCGCAAAGGACTCAACCATAACTTTGCAGTGGCCACCAGACCAGCCTGCCATCAAACTTACCTTCGGAAAGTTTCAACAAATCGCGGCGCTCGCCGGACAGAGCATTTTTGTTTGTGATGTGGTCGTCGAGAATCTGACCGACAAGCCCGTTTCGCATGCTTCGTTTACCGTTTATGGCAACGACAAGAACAACGTGCGAATCGGCGAAGGCTTTTTGAGCTTGTCCGACCTCGACCCCCAGCAGCAGGTGAAAGTTCGTCTACAGTTCACCTCCGTAGGCATACCTGTCAGCCTGACGCTCTCAGCCAAGAAGGACATGCTCGCCGCACCTGGCGTCAAAACGATTCCCTTGAAAGTGCTCTCCGTCCCACCCGGCGCGAAGCTTAAAGTCGATGGGCAAGATGCGGGCATAACCCCGGTGATGGTTAAACTTACCATCGGGAACCATACCCTTGACCTTACAAAGGAAGGCTATGCACCCGGCACAACGCCGTTCGATGTTACTCCTGACGAACTCCCGGGCGGCAGCATCACGGTAGAGTTAGGCGGCTTGTCGAGAGATACAGTTGAATTACGGGACGGTACTGTCCTTCTGGGAGATGTGCTCTCGATGTCGCTCACCGCCGTGGTGGTCAGCGTCGATGGCAAGGAGCAGACACTAGAACGGAATCAAGTGAAGAAAATGTTCCTAGTGGAGCGGCAAGTCACTCAGCAACCCATCGTCATTCAGCCCGTTACTGCTGGGTCTCCGCCGAAGCACTAAGCCTGCGTAGTGCCTGATTTGGCGTAGCCGCAGATGAATGATGAGTGAAGGATGACAATGTCAAAAATCATCGCTGCTGCCCTCTTGGTGGTTCTTGTGACTTCAGCTCTCGCGGCAAAAGATACGCCCACCCAGGTGATCAACTGGCCGCAGACTGGCCCAGCCATTGTCCGGATTACGCTCGGAAAGTTTAGCCAGATCAGTTCCGTCGGGGGACAGCGCAACTATCTGATCGAGACGACCGCTGAGAACTTATGGAACAAGCGAATCTCGCGCCTCGGCTTCAATCTCTACTTGTACGATAAGAATAAAGTCCGCATCGGCGACGGTTGGATCACGATCGAGAACGTTCCACCGGGGCAATCAGTAAAGTTCGAGACCACGGTTCATACCCTTGGAACTCCCGCATCGGCGGAACTGGCCGTTAATTCCGTGCCCGCTGAATTGCAGCCGCTCGCTCCGCCAAAGAAGGTGTCGATTACCATAAATTCCGTTCCACAAGGCGCTGCGCTCTCTGTAGATGGCACCGAGGCCGGTACTACGCCAAAGTCGGTGCAATTGACGGTGGGCAAGCATAGCCTCGGATTCACCAAGGAAGGATTCAACACGGGAACATTCCCTCTTGAAATAGCCCCTGACGATGTCTCTGGAGGCAGCGTGAGCTACGAACTTGGTACCTCTGCCCACGACACAGTGGAATTACGCGATGGCTCCGTCCTGAGCGGTGACTTGGTTTCCGTCAGCGGAATAGAGATCCGGGTTCGAGTCGCGGGCACCATACAAACGCTGGACCGAAATAAAGTAAAGCGCATCCTCCTGATCGAGCGCGACCCGGTAAACTGAGGCCGTTTTAGCAGATCACAAGGCCTTGTGATCTGCGTCACGTTCCTCTATAGTTAGAACGAACGTTCGAACGTATGGCCACCCTACCCGCACCCCGCGCCTCCCGCCGTCGCAACCACGCGTTGCCCAAGACCGCGGTGACCCGTTTCGACCGCCGCCTCGCGGAGATTCTCGCCCATGCCACCGAGGTGTTTTGCGTCAAGGGGTACGAAGGCGCATCCATGCGCGACCTTTCTCGCGCCACCGGCATGTCGCTGGCCGGGCTCTATCACTACTTCCAATCCAAAGAGCGCTTGCTGTACCTGATTCAGAAGCATACCTTCACCACTATTCTTGAGAGGCTCAAAGACGCGGCTCGAGAGGGTCACGGATCCCGAAGAGCGGATACGCATCTTCATTCTGAATCACCTCGAATATTTTGTAAGCAATCAGCAAGGGCTAAAGGTACTCGCGCATGAAGACGACTCTTTGAAGAACGGCCTGGGCTCGGAGATCGCGGGCATCAAGCGCGAATACTACCGCATCTGCCTTGGACTGATGGAGGACCTGCGGCGGGGGCGCGGCCTCGATTTCAATCCGCGCACCGCGGTGATGAGCCTGTTCGGCATGATCAACTGGATCTACACCTGGTACAACCCGCGAGTCGACGGCAATGCCGAAGCGCTCGCGGAGCAGATGGGCAACATCGTTCTCAATGGAATTGTGCATGGCGGCAAGCCGCGAGCAAGAACTCAACGCGCGAAATCGATAAGGAGCAACTCTATGGCGACAATAACGACTACGCAGCCGGCCACCGGCGAAACTCACCAAACAGCTCATCAACTATCGCACCGATGCCGGCGTGGCCGTGATCGAGATGAACGATCCTCCGGCGAACACCTACACCTACGAAATGAACCGCCAGCTCGACGAGGCCATCCTCAAGGCGCGCATGGATAACGATGTGCACGTGATCGTTCTCACGGGCGTGGGCGACAAGTTTTTCTCCGCCGGCGCGAACATCAAGATGCTGGCCTCGGTCGATCCGACGTTCAAGTATTACTTCTGTCTGCACGCCAACGAAACCCTGCTGCGGCTGGAGCACACGCCGAAACTCGTTATCGCCGCGATCAACGGCCATTGCGTCGGCGGAGGCCTGGAGATCGCCATGGCTGCCGACCTCCGCATCGCGCGCAAAGATGCGGGCAAAATCGGGTTGCCCGAAGTCAATCTCGGCGTGCTTCCCGGCACCGGCGGAACGCAGCGCCTGTCGCGCCTGGTCGGGAAGAGCAAGGCCATCGAATTGATGATCACCGGCAACACGTTCTCGTTCGAAGAGGCGCAGGAGTTCGGCATTGTGAACGACATCTTCGAGCGCGAAGGCTTCATGGAGAACATCATGGAGTACGCGCGCCAGTTCACGCCGCCGAACAAAGCCGCGAAAGCCGTAGGACGCATCAAGCGGGCGGTGCAGACGGGATGGGAAATTCCCATGGAATCGGCGTTGGCCGTCGAGCGCGAGAACCAGCAGATCCTGTTCCAGAGCGATGACGCCAAAGAAGGTCTGGCCGCCTATGTGGAGAAGCGTCCGGCAGTGTTCACGGCGAAGTAAAACTCAGACTTCTTCACGAGCGGGAAGGGCATGGCTTCAGCCATGCCGCCCAGAGCCAATAGAGACGTGGGCTTTAGCCCATGAGGTGTTATGCCAGGCAAAGTAGCGAAAATCGGAAATTTCAGCGACTGGGTTGGCCTGTTCAACGAATGGCGCAAGGAAGTCGGCGTCGACAAGGACGACGTCGAGGCCTTCCACTTCGATACTCTCTACGGAGCGATCGAGACCGAAGAGATCCAGTTCGGTTCCTACAAGGGCCGCAACAAGTGGGAGAACCTGCGCCAGGTTCCGACGCAGCAGATGCGGGATGCGCTCATGAACATGATCATCTACCAGGGCGACACCGAATTTGCCAGCGTGGAGCAGCAGCGCAATCTGTTTGCAACCGCGCCCACGGAATGGGATCGCCGCGCGATCACCCGCGTCATGATCGAGGAGATGCGCCACGGCTGGCAGATGTGCGCCTTGCTCATCGACTTCTTCGGGTCTTCCGGCAAAGTCGAAGCGCAGAAGATGCTGGAGCGCCGGGCGTTTGAGAACAAGCGATTGCTCGGCACTTTCAACGTCGATGTCGATAACTGGCTCGACTTTTTCACCTATACCGATTTCGTCGACCGCGACGGCAAGTTCCAACTGCAGATGCTGAAGTATTCATCGTTTGCGCCGCTCGGGCGTTCGACTTCGTACATGCTGCGCGAAGAAGCCTTCCACATGGGAACCGGCAACGATGGCCTGCGCCGCGTGGTCGAAGCGGGAGTGATTCCGCGCTGGCTTCATGCAGAAATATCTGAACAAGTGGATATCGAGTTCATTCGATCTTTTCGGCACCGATCATTCCTCCTCGGCGCACTGGGCCTACGTTTGGGGAATCAAAGGCCGCTACGACGAACTGCAGAACGATAAGGCCGCCGACCTCGACGACTTGAACGATTACAGCCGCCACCTCTATCGACAGGAAGTTGCGGGATTGGTCGAACGGCTGAACACATTCCTGAAGCCGGGCGAGAAGAAGTTCTACACGCCTGACATCCACTTTAACCGCAACATCGGACAATGGGCAGGGAAGAAGTACCACTGCGAAACTGGCGAGCCTTTGGACGACCGCGGCTACGAGCAGCACTGCGAAGAGAATCTGCCCGGCGCGAAGGATAAAGAGTTGCTGCTCGACATCATCCGCAACGAAAAGAAGTGGATCAAAGAGAAGGAAGGCGCGCGCGATCCGCTGTCCACGATTGGCGAGCCGCGCAAGTCAGCGATTAATATTTAGCACGTGTAGGTAGACACTCCTGTCCGCCTGCACTGGACGATGCTCACCGCCGCCACAACTCGAGTGGAAGTAAATGTCGCAGCGCCCATCGCTCGCCTGAAGCTGATCAACCCTCCGCTCAACGTAATCGACCTGCGAATGACGTGCGAACTTCAGCAAGCGCTGGCAGGACTCGAGTCGCGTGGTGACATCTCCGTCATCGTTTTCCAAGGCGACGCTCACGCGTTCTCCGCCGGTGTGGATATCAAAGCTCATCTCCCCGAGCAAATCCACGAAATGCTCTCCAGTTTTCATGCGGTGATCAAGCGCGATTGTGTCTTCACGCAAGGTCACGATTGCCGCCGTTCGCGGCGTTTGTCTTGGCGGAGGCGCGGAACTAGCCGCTGTCTGCGATATGGTTTACACCGCCCGCGACGCCACTTGGGGATTCCCTGAGATCAAGCTGGGATGCTATCCCCCCGTCGCGGCAGTGGTATTGGCCGCGCTCATCGGCCAAAAGCGCGCCACTGAACTCATTCTTACTGGACGCCAGTTTTCAGGTGACGAAGCTGCAGCGATGGGCCTGGCGACCCGATCGGTGGCGGCCGAGGAACTCGAATCGGTGGTCGAGCGGACCCTCGATGAACTTCGCCAACTGAGTCCGACTGCGCTCGCCCACGCCAAGAAAGCCATTTACGCGTGGGATGCGATTCACTTTGACAAAGGGCTGGCGCGGGCCGAGAAGATTTACCTCGACGAACTCATCTCGACCGCAGACGCGCGCGAGGGTATCATTGCTTTCCTTGAGAAACGGCCACCGAAATGGACACGCAAGTAGAAAACGAGAAGGTAAAGGAAGTAACGAAAAGCGGGGCGAAGCAGACCTACGGTTCGGGCCACCTCATGTGCCGCACGCCACTGTGGGGAGTGGCAGGATTCCTCGGCTGTGCCTACTTCGCTTGGCTATCGTTCAGCCACGTCACTCGCAATGAATATGACTGGCCGCACGATCTGTGGACCGCCGCCACCTACATCGTATGGATCGTCCTGCTGGCCGGCCTTGCGGTGGACACGCGCTGTTGGCGCGAGCGTCTGTTTTTCGGCCTGCTGGTCATTAATTTTGTCGTCGGTTGCGGCTTGACGCTGTGGAGCAACGTTCCATCCGCCGATGTGCGCGTCGCCCGGATCGGAACTGGCGCTCTGTGGGCGGTGGCTGCGCTGGTGAGTTTGACTACGCTGCGAGGCGCGCCTGAGTTGCGAGGGAAGGGCGCGAAATAGTGCTGCGGATAGCTTGGTTTTTCCTGAGACCTGACACCTAAGACCTGAGACCTCAAACTATGGACTTCGAAATCTCTCCCACTCAGGTCAAGGCGCTGCAGCAGCGCGGGGAAACATTTACTCTGCTCGATGTTCGCGAGCCTTCGGAATACGAAGCCTCCCGCATCGAAGGGGCAAAACACATTCCGATGGGCGACATCCCGACGCGCGCTCACCAGGAACTCGACCCTGACAATCACATCGTGGTCATGTGCCATCACGGCGTGCGCTCGTTGACGCGTCACCAATTGGCTTCGCCAGCAGGGATACGAAAGAGTTCAATCCATGCGAGGTGGAATCGACGGCTGGGCGCGGACAGTGGATCCGAAAGTGCCGTTGTACTGAAGGCGGCCTTTAACATTTAGCCGTTAGCACTCAGCGAAACCAAAGTTTTGCGGTGCCGAGCAAGAACTGACCACCAGCCATTAACCATTGATTAATGATCACTGACTGCCACATCCACATCGATCCGATCGAACTGTTCAAGCCGCAGGCGCTGGAACTGATGAAGCGCAAGCGCGCCAATTTCGATGAGATTGCGGAATATTGCCGCTCGCCCAAGGCTTTCCTGAAGTATCTGGACCGTTGCGGCGTTGACCGTGCTGCGCTGATCAACTACGTTGCGCCGGAAGTGATCGGATTTACGCCCGAGGTCAATCAGTTTGTCGCCGACTACACGAAGTACGATCCCAAGCGTCTGATCTCCTGTGGCAGCCTGCATCCGCGGCACACCACCAACATCATGGCCGATGTCGAGCACATCCTGCGGCTTGGCCTGCGGATGATCAAGATCCACCCGCCGCATCAACTGTTGTTTCCAAACGATTATCTGCACGGCGTGAAGGAACTGGAAATCATCTACCGGGCAGCCGAGGCCAATGGGATCCCGGTCATGTTCCACACCGGAACATCGATTTTCCCTGGTGCGCGCAATAAGTACGGAGACCCGATCTATATTGACGACGTCGCGGTCGATTTCCCCAAGCTCAAAATCCTGCTGGCGCATGGCGGCCGCCCGCTCTGGATGGACACCGCGTTTTTTCTCATCCGGCGGCACCCCAACGTCTATCTCGACATCAGCGGCATTCCTCCCAAGACGCTGCTGAAATATTTTCCGCGACTCGATGAGATTGCCCACAAAACGCTGTTTGGCACCGACTGGCCGGGCCCCGGCGTTCCGGACGTCAGGCAGAATCTTGCGGAATTCAAGGCTCTGCCGATCAGCCCAGGGATGCAAGAGCAGATTTTGAGCAAGACGGCGGCCTCGATCTGGCCGGAATAGCGCGTGGTGGCGGGGCAGAGCCCCGTCACCACACAACGCTGAGGTTTTATTTACCTGCCGCCTTGGTTCCTTTCGAGCCCGTCAGTTCGTCAGCCAGGGCATCGGCGCCATAAATGTGGCGCAACGCTTCGATGATGCCGCGCGAATCGACGCTTACCGCCCGCGCCTGTCGGTCTTCATAGTAGAAGTCCAAAACCAGCGACTGGATATTTCCGTCGAAAATAATTCCGACTACTTCGCCAGCCTTGTTGACTGTCGGACTGCCCGAGTTGCCGCCGATGATGTCCGCGGTGGAAACATAATTCAGGGGCGTCTGGAGATTGAGCTTCGCCTTCATTTTCGGCCAGCTCGAGGCCAGATTGAACGGAGGCTTATTGCCATGCTCTTCGGCATGCTGGAAAGCGCCAACGAAAGTGGTGAAATAAGGAATCTTCTTTCCATTCTCTTCATAGCCCTTCACTGGGCCATAGCTGAGGCGGAGCGTGAAGGTTGCGTCCGGAGGCTGGGTAAAGCCCGTCTCGGCAAAGCGCGCCCGGGCGATGGTTGCGCCGTCGCGGCGTACCACTGCGTCGACCTCGTCGTCAAAGCGCTTGCGTACCCCTCGTGCCTCTGCATCCTCGTTGCGCATCAGGATAATGAGCGGGTCCGTACTCGCCTCCACCGCTGCTTTTCCGCCAGCATACAGTTGCTTGCGGACAGCCACATCTTCGAGTTTTGTGCTGCCGATCAGCGCTTGGGCAGCCTTTTCGGGCGACTTCCCGCCCAGCGCCGCCTTCATCGCTGGATCTTCGGCACCCACCGCTTCCTGCATCTGGGCCAGGAAGACGGCTAGTGAAGCAGTCTCAAGGTTCTTGTAGATCGGAGCCGTGCTGAACAGTTGCTGCTCCAGCGAGGGCAAAGCAGAATCACGGTACTCGCGCAGACGGTCGCCGTTCGGTTTCGGTCTTTCCTCTGCGACACGAACCAGAGTCCGCGCGTAGGACATCAGCCGCGAGTTGAACCGCCTGGGCTCCAAGTAGGTGTACCGCTTCGTAAATTTCCCGGTTCACCTTCATAGCGTTGGCAATTTCTTCCCAGGGGTTGGGCTCGCCCGGGTGCTTGTCCATATATGCTTTTTCCCGCCCGCGTTCCGCAGTGTTCATCTGCGATAACATGGCCATATCCTGCAGTCCTGCGTACTCGCCGCTAATCGCCTTCTGCGAGTTCTGCAACCCGAAGATATCCTCCTGAGCGACGCGCGCGTTTTCTGCCGACTCCGCGCTGAACTTCTGGAGCATGTCGATTCGCCGCTTGTAGCTGGCAAGGCGGGATGGATATTCCACATTCTTCAGAAACTGTAGTTCCGCCAACGTTTTAAGGCGGTCCGTGCCTCCGGGGTGGCCGGAAACGAAAATCAGATCGCCGTCCTTCACTCCTACTTTCGACCATTGCAGGTAGTGGTCGAGATGAACTGGTTTGTCGTTCTCGTAAATACGGAAGAAGGTAATGTCAAGGTCGTAGCGCGGGAAGGTAAAGTTGTCGGGATCGCCACCGAAAAATGCCGCATCAAATTCCGGCGCAAACACCAGGCGCACGTCGGTGTACTTCTTGTATTTATAAAGGTTGTAAACTGCGCCCGAGTAGAGCGTGACCACGTCGCAGCGCAGGCCGGTCGAAGTCGCACAGTCCTTTTCGATGGCGCTCATCGATGAGCGCTGTGCCTGGCCAGCCTCGGCGGCGGACAGGGTTGCGGGGGCAGCGGCCTTGACCTTCGCAGTGACGTCGTCGATACCGACCAGCACGTTCAGTTCAAGATCGGGACACTTGGCTTCATCCGCCTGGGTCTTGGCGTAGAAACCGGTTTTCATGTAATCCGTGCCTGAGGTGCCAAGTTTCTCGATGCAGTCGGCGCCGACGTGATGATTAGTAAATGCGAGGCCGTCAGCCGACACGAACGATCCTGAGCCTCCGTTGTTAAAGCGCACGGACGACAACCGGAGGTGGTCGAGCCATTCCTGCGTCGGCAGAAAGCCGTATTGCTTCTGGACCCGATCTCCCGGGAAAGCGTTGTACAACCACATACCCTCGTCGGCCAGCATCAAGGGCGTTGCCAGGGCAAGGACGAGGATGAGGCCGAGACCGAAAATGAGTAATCTTGTCGTCATGAATTTCTCCGAGTCATTATGGGGATTCTGCCGGAGGCGCACGTTGTCCAGCTGCCAAGGGCAAACTGATAAGTTTACGCCGCGCACCCGCTCCCACCAAGCGTGCGTCTGGAACCTGCCGCTGGTTTGGCGTATAAAGGAAGCTGCCTTGCCACGCCTTTATTCGTACGCGGCCGAGGAACATATATCCATCCGCACTGCAAGCGAGGAGCCATGTCCAGCCTTACGAGCCTGCACGCACCCAAGGGTCTGGAAGGGGTTGCCGCAACCACATCCAGCATCTGCTACATCGACGGTGAACAGGGAGTGCTTGCCTATCGCGGGTATGACATCCACGATCTGGCCGACCACTCTACCTTTGAGGAAGTCTGCTACCTGCTCTGGTTCGGGCATTTGCCCAATACCAGCGAGCTCAAAGCTCTCAAGCAGCGGTTCGCAGACGAACGGAAACTGGATGCATCCATTGTCTATGACCTGCAGTTGGCGCCGAAGCACGCCCTGCCGATGGATGTGCTGCGCACGATTGTTTCGGCGCTTTCTTTTTACGATCCCGAATACGACCGCATCGATCACGACGCCAATGTCAACAAAGCGATTCGCCTGACTTCCCAGATCGCCATGATCGTGGCGAACTACGACCGCATTCGCAAAGAGGAGCCGCTGGTGGAACCGGATCGATCGCTTTCGCACGCGGCTAATTTTCTGCTTATGCTGAACGGCGCCGTACCCTCGAAGACTGCCGAACGCGCCCTTGATATCGCACTGATTCTGCACGCCGACCATGAACTGAACGCTTCCACATTCGCGGCCCGGGTCACTGCGGCCACCCTTTCCGATATGCACTCGGCAGTAACTTCCGCCATCGGCACGCTCAAGGGCCCGCTGCACGGCGGGGCCAACGAAGCCGTTTTCAAAATTCTCAAGGAAATCGACGCCAACGGCGCCGATCCCGTCGAGTACGTCAAAGGATTGCTGGCTCAAAAGAAGAAAATTCCTGGCTTTGGACACCGCGTCTACCACACCGAGGATCCGCGTGCCACGCACCTGCGGCAGATGTCCCGCGACCTGGGCCATTCCAGCGGCGATCCGAGGTGGTTCGAATACTCGCAAAAGATTGAAGAATTCGTGAGAGCGGACAAGAAACTCAACGCTAATGTGGACTTCTATTCGGCTTCCACTTACCACACGCTGGGCATCGATGTGGATTTGTTCACGCCCATTTTCGCAGTCTCGCGGGTTGGCGGCTGGACCGCCCATATCATCGAACAGCTCGACGACAACCGCTTGATCCGTCCGCGCGCCGATTACGTGGGCCCAGTCTACCCGCAGAACTACGTCGCGGTGGAGAACCGCTGAGTAGCTCTAATCCCGACGCGGGGCGCCCCAACCCACCGGGCGCGTGCCTGTCCCTCCCTCATGGGACTGCCCGATGGTCCCTGTCCTCTGGTTATTTGTCCGTCTTGGGGATATGTCCTAAGGTCGTAGTCAAGCAGCGCGGTCTCGTGGGGAACCGCAAAAGTCAACGATATTGGAATCCGCTTGGCTTTCTCCGCCAAGAATGGTGTTTCCCACCTGTGCTGTACCGGGCTCGTCTACCCCCTGGCGGCGCCGTTTTCGAGGTGGTGTGTATGAAGTACCTGTTTCACCTGCTCGCACTGTTTGTGATCGTTCTCGCGCCAGAATTGTCTGCCGCACAAACGGATTACCAGGTTGTCTCCGTCGAAAACGGAGGCAGCATAAAGGGGACGGTAAAGTGGCAAGGAGCCTTGCCTCACTTGGTCGCCTCCGAAATCAACAAAGACGCACAGGTCTGCGACCCGCTGGGTCAGAAGCACCGTGATCTTGAGCGCTTGCTGATAGCCCCGAACGGTGGCGTGGCCAACACGGTAGTGTTTCTCAAGAACATCACTCACGGAAAAGCGATGGACTTGCCGGCGTCGCGCCGGCACCTCAATCAAAAGAACTGCCGCTACGAACCGCACATCCTGCTGGTCCCGGTGCAAGAGACATTGACGGTGAGGGACAGCGATCCCTTGCTGCACACCGTGCAGATGTCGGGCAGCGCCGATTACAACCTCCCCTTTGTCCGTGAGGGGCAGGAGATCACACGTCCCATGACCCGCGTAGGCGCCGTCAGCATGCGCTGCAACGCTGGCCATGTCTGGATGAACAGCGAAATGATAGTTGCGCGGCATCCCTACTATGCGGTGACCGATGAGTACGGCAACTTTGAGCTCACACAGGTTCCTCCAGGCGAGTATGAAATCGTCGCCTGGCATGAAGGATGGAGGGTGGTCGGCGAGAACGCGCTCTATGATATCGCTACGCAAGTCCGCGTAAAGCGTCCGGTTTTTTCCGAGCCCGTAATCTGGAGTAAGTCGGTGACGGTCTCTCCCCGCGATACCGTGAATGTCAATTTCAGCCTCGGCGAACGCACGCCGCAGATGGCCCAGGGACACTGAGGTTTTGGCACGATTTCCAGGGGAGACGGGGCGAGCCTCGTCTCCACCTCCCGCAACCCCGGTACAATAGCAGCAGCATGTTGCGCCGGGTCTATCTCGACAACAACGCGACTACTCCATTGTTCCCCGAGGTCCTCGAGGCCATGCGGCCTTACTTCGGGGAGCACTTCGGCAACGCGTCGTCCATCCACCATCATGGACAGGAGACGCGCGCCGCCGTGGAGCGAGCCCGAGAATCCGTGGCCGCGCTACTAGCCTGCCACGCGTCCGAGATTGTGTTTACCAGCGGTGGTACGGAAGCCGACAATCTAGCGATATTCGGCCTGGTACGGCCGGGTGACCATGTCATCACCTCGACCATCGAACATCACGCCGTGCTCAACGCCTGCAAACACCTCGCCGCCAACGGATGCGAAGTCACCTACATTCCGGTGGATGGCCGCGGCCTGGTGGATCCGGCAGACGTGAAGCGGGCGCTGCGGCCGAATACGAAGTTGATCACCGTCATGCTCGCCAACAACGAGACCGGCGTCGTGCAACCCGTCGCGGAGATCGGAAAGATTGCCGCCGAAGCCGACGTGTATTTCCACACCGACGCGGTGCAAGCGGCGGGGAAGATTCCGATCGACGCCACTGAAATTGGGTGTGACCTGCTGACCATCTCCGGGCACAAGTTTCACGGGCCACAGGGCGTCGGCGCGCTTTACGTCCGCAAGGGAACGCAACTCGCCCCCATGCTCCATGGCGGAAGCCACGAACGCTCGCGCCGCGCCGGAACGGAAAACGTTCCCGGCATCGTGGGTTTAGGCAAGGCAGCCGAGTTGGCACGCTCTGGCTTGGAACGTGGAGACGATCTGAAAACGGCGGCGGCGCGTGACCGCCTGGAAAGGGAACTGCTCGAAATCGAAGCCACAGGTCTAAACGGCAAAGGCGCCCCCCGCATACCGAATACGACCAACATTTATTTCGATGGCATCGACGGTGAAGCTCTGGTCATCGCGCTCGACTTGAAGGGCTTGGCGGTCTCGACCGGCGCAGCGTGCTCATCCGGTGCGATCGAACCGTCCCATGTTTTGCTGGCAATGGGGATGAGCCGAGAGCGCGCAAAGTCCAGCATTCGCTTCAGTTTTGGTAAGCAAAATACGGGACAGGATGTAGACTTCGCACTGGGTTTGATCCCAGAGACAGTGGCTCGGCTGCGGGAGTTGTCGCCAGTGTGGAACAACGCGCCAGCAAGAACCACGTAGGGGCGGACGCACTCGTCGGCCCAGCCGAGTGAAACTCGGCCATTAGCGAGAAGCCAGGAGCCAGAAGCTGAATTCCGAAACCATCGCCGTCGCCATGTCGGGAGGAGTCGACTCCTCGACCGTTGCGGCCATGCTGCGCGCCGAAGGCCGCAACGTCATCGGCCTGACCATGCAACTCTGGAACCAGCGCCGTCTCGCCGGACACGAAGGCATGCCCGAATCCGTCCAAGGCCGCTGCTGCTCAATCGACGACGTCTACGATGCTCGCCGTGTAGCCGAGACCTTGGGCATCCCCTACTACGTGGTCAATCACGAAGAGCGCTTTGAGCGCGATGTGGTGCGCCCGTTCGTCGAGGAGTATCTGGCCGGGCGCACGCCAATCCCCTGCAGTCTCTGCAACAATCACTTGAAGTTTGACCAGCTTCTTGTTGTGGCACAGCAGATTGGAGCTGATCAGATTGCCACCGGCCACTATGCCCAGGTCGCCTTTGACGAGCAGACCAGCCGCTGGCTGCTGAAGCGTCCCGCTGACAAGTCCAAAGACCAGACTTACTTCCTCTTCGGCCTGACCCAGGAGCAACTGAGCCGCACCCTGTTTCCGCTTGGCGGCATGACCAAGCCGGAGGTGCGCGAACTGGCCCGTAAGCACGGCCTGGTGATTGCCGAGAAGCCCGACTCGCAGGAAATCTGCTTCGTTCCGGGCGGCGACTACAAGCGCTTTCTCGAAGCCTATCTCTCCGAGCAGGGAGACAAGCCGGCGGAAATTGCGGGCGAAATGGTCACGAGCGATGGCAAAGTGATCGGCGAACACGCCGGCGTGCACAACTTCACCGTCGGCCAGCGCAAGGGACTCGGCGTGGCCACCGGCTCGCCGCTCTATGTTATTCAAATCAAGAATGACACGCGGCAAGTCGTAGTGGGCAAGGACGAGGAGCTTTATTCGCGCACCCTCCGCGCCCGCCGCGTGAACCTGATCTCGACGGCCGAACTGCGAGAGCCGAAGCGGGTCACAGTGAAGATCCGCCACAAGCATCAGCCCGCGCCAGCCATGATCGAATCCGCCGGGCCCGATGAAGTCCGAGTTACCTTCGACGAGCCGCAGCGAGCCATCACTCCCGGCCAAGCCGCCGTCTTCTACGACGGAGACATTGTCGTGGGCGGCGGTTGGATCGAAACCTCCGAGTAGAGACGCGGATTGCTGCGTCTCGGAATTGCCGCGCTGCCGGAGACGGGGCAAGCCCCGTCTCCACACGAGTTTTTCTTGCACCGCCCGGTTACCTACGATTACTTTTGTTGGACCGCCATAGCACCTTCGTGGCCTAGACCTGCCGATAGGGCAGAGTTAGGGTTAATTCACGACGGGACCTTCGTAGTCTCTCCCCTGTAAGGGTCCGGCGTGGGGAGCGATTGTATGAAAATCTGGCATCTGGCATATGCGGCATTGGGAATTGCGGTGGCGCGCTGGGTTTTTAAGCGTCAATCAATGCAGGTAGCCGATCCGATCGCCCGTTTCCGTACCTCTGGCCTGCTGTAGCGTCAATGGGTTGAAGGGCATGGGCGCACCCCGTTGCGCCTCGCTCCGATATGGCTCGTCCATGCCCCTTTCCCCATTCCTTTTGCCAAACCTGGAAGTGCTAGCACCACCGTGTCCCTTCGGTAACTTCTTTTCCCTTCCATCTCGCCTAAACTTTTCATGTGGACTCGGTGAGCGCCTGCCGCTCAACCAGCGAAATCATGAGACCCAGATTCTCCAGTTTGCGCTTGCTCGCGCCCGTCGCGCTCCTCGGGGCCCTGCTGTTCGTGCTCTGGCCGAAAGCCGCTACGGCGCAAGACGACGCCCCTTCGCTGGGCGACTTGGCCCGCAACCTGCGTAAGAACAAAGCGCAGCAGCCTCAACCACCGTCAGACCCAGCCCAGACCGTCATCGATAACGACAATCTGGCCCAGGTTATGGAGGACGCCAAGAAAGCAAGGCCGCTCAAGACAAGACAAGACCGTGTTTTCTATTGATCCCTCCGGCAATACGCTGAAAGTGTCAGTCGCCTGACGTAACCTGCAGTCTCTCTTTCAATGCCCGGGCCAGTTCGCTGCTGATCAAGCCCGTTTTGATCGAAGACTTACCGCTGACCGAACTGCTCAAAATCGACGGTCCCGGCTCCATTCAGGATGAAGCGTTGCAACTGGAAGTATTCAACGGAACCGACTGGGATATTCGCGAAATCACGATTGGGCTGACGCTCGAACGCAAGCCCGGAGAAAGCGCCGAATTGGCTGCGCGTGCACGCGTGATTCCCGCCGCTGAAGGCCTGGCGCCCGTTGCCGTTGAAAGGCGTTCCGACGTAACTCTCCTCTATCACCTCAAGGCTGAGGCCAAGCCCTTCAGCACCACCGCCTTTCACGAGAATATCGGGATCACTCCCGGCCCCGATGAAGATTGGCGATGGTCGATCGTGGAAGCTAAGGGAATCCGGCCATCGCAAGAACAGTTAGTGCCCGATGCGCTGCCCGACCCGCTGTTTGCCGCTCCATCGTCTGTACTGCCAGGCTCGAACGAGCCAGAGCTTGTACCCGGACCAACCATAATTCCACCCGCTCCAACCGCACCCACTCGGCAGCAATAAAAGCTTGAACCACAGGGGCCGACCAGGGCACCAGGCCCATGCTTTTCAGCGCCCGGAAAAGGGTCGATGAGCGTAAATGAGATTTAACAACAATCAATCAACTGGCTTGGTGGTATACCTTTCCGAGATGCCAAAAGTACGCAGAAAGCTAGACCACGCTGCCTTCGGGTACGCTGGAGACACTCGGTCCCACTCGGAATTCAAACACTTGTGCCATTCATGCGTTGACAACTCGTATCGACGCTGGAGTGTCGCAGCCTGTTTCAATTCTCCAAGTTCCTTACCGCATATCTGCGAAGGGTCCAGATTGGCTACGGGGTGCGAAAGGATTCCCAAATCGCCCGTCTGCAGGTATTCCAGACGCCGACTCTCCAGTGCGTTGTAAAACTCCATAGAGTCCCGAAACTGCTGCAAGATGCTTTTCAATTCAGTCGGAACATTGAGGCGATTGAGCGCAGCCAATATTTCCTGATTTCTGTCCAGATTGATTCGGGCATTCGCAAAGAAGTTCGTGTCTGAAATGTCGCGTGTGCCGCACGGCCGATATCGCGGGTTCGCGTCAATGCACACTTCGAGCCAATAGGCTATTGGGCCCTTCCTTAACTTGCTGGGCTTCTCTTCGGAACCCATGATTATTTCTTCGTGATCGACTCGCGTTGCGGAGCTACTGAAATCGTAAGGGCTAAGGAGGAGGAGTTCCCGGAGGCGGCTTTCGGAAATGCGTGACGAATCGAACGTGGCTGTGTAGTAAAACTCGTCAGTGTCGATCACAATCTGTGACTGACCATGTGTCAGGCTCGTCGCAAAGACGCATAATGCACACATCAGTTTGAGCACCGATTTCACCGCATCCCCTTCAAAAGCATTATGCTCCAAGCCTAACTGTTGCAAGGCGATTACACTCATCCTATGAGAGAGGGTGTCAAGCAAAAACACTTCTCCACTCCTCTCCGTGAGACCTCGATCGTTACTTGCATCCAGGCCCCTTCTTCTTCGTGGAGAGGATTTTGGGTTCTAACGCCTGGAGCGCACACAGAGCACAACAGGGATACGGATCGCAGTTGCTGATCTCCCTTGAGTGGTTTCATGCAGCGGTCCCGACACCATTCGTTGCGAAGCTGCGCAAGCCAACCGTTGGCTTAAGTGCCAACCATCATCCTATGTGAGGCTCGAGGCCTATGGCTTTTTTGGGTTATCCGAGGGGGCATAGGATTGACCCGGAGACTGGGTGCTGATGGCAGCACCCGTGCGCCTAATGAGTGCATGGATACTCTCCCTCGAACCCGAGCATCGCCAGAACCGATGGGTCACCACCGAGGCGTGAAAACCTGGGAGACCACCTGAGTTCTGTGCAACGCTCAAGCTGCTTGTGGCTTCAGTTGTTCGGTGTCGAAACGTTCCTCCTTCTTCCAAAGTGTCAAAGCAATGGCCGCGATCTTTCGTGCTAACGTCAGACGCGCCATCTCCGGCTTCATCCCTTTGTCCAGCAACGCCACGTAGAACTCACGCAACGGACCCACACCACAGCTGGCTCGGGTGGCGGCTCCTTTGAAGATCTCTTTCATTTCGTGGTTGTGATTCCGATTGAGTCCACGAATCTGTTGCGGTTTTTTCGTACGTTGCAGTTGTCCGTCCACCCAGCGGTATTGCGCACTGTCGCGCGTCTCAATGCCCAGCCCACTATAGGTCCACAGTTGTCGCTTGCTGCGGAATCGGTGCGGCGTCTGCATCAACGCGATTAAGCGGGCGGCTCGAATCGGACCGATGCAGGGAATCTGACGTAGTAGTTTCGCGGCTTTATGTTTCCGGCTCTCCGCCAATAACTCAGGACGCAGGGTTCGTCGCAACGCCTGCAATCCATCCAACTGTTGATAGAGTAGCTCGGCCCGCCGGCGCACCCCCGCGTGCTCGATCTTGCCTAACCATTCCTCGCGATAACGCGGAGCATACACCTGGGTACCTGCACAAGGGATGCTCCAGCCGCGATACAGAGCTTTGATCCGATTCATCACTCGATTCAGATCTTGGCTGATGGTCTGATAACTGCGCCCCAACTCGCGCAGCGTCCGCAGTCCGTGTTCCCCGTGATAGACCGGCCGCAACATCCCCGTGCGTAACAAGTCGGCCAGCTTGCGAGCATCTATCTTGTCGCTCTTGTTGCCTTCCTTTAATAAGGCATTGCGCCGCGGATCGCAGACCAGCACTCGCGTCACCTGGGGTTGCAGCAGATCGTACAGCCAAGCCGCCCAGGTCCCTTCTTCCCAGGTCACATGCAACTCGCCCCGCAGACCGTGGATGAACTGCAGAATGCTGCTGGCTTTGGTTTCCACGATCGACTCCATCACCAGCTTGCCACTGCAGTTCAGCACAGCGATTACGGTCGCTTCCTTGTGCACGTCCATGCCGATATACTTGATGTCGCGACTCATTCAGTTGCCTCCTTGGGGGAAAGATCATTCGCGTCCAACGGAGTCTTTCCCTCAAGGTACAGTGCCATTCTTTAGCAGCTTTTCCTAGCTTCCTTCTGCCGCCCAACAGTCCTCGACTAGATATTTACGAGGCCGCTCTCTCATAATGCATTGAGAATTTCAGGCGGGGCGTAGGGGCCACAGGGGTTCACAGAGATGAGCGCCAGAGGTGTTTTCCTCTGTGTTCCTCCGTGTCCTCGGTGGTGAGGAACTCGTCAGCGCCTGTTAAGACGCTGGCATCTCAATCGTCGGCAAAAATCGTGGCTTCTGCCGCGCCATCGCCAGTTGTTCAAACCCGTAAGCGATCTTGAGCAGCGTGGGCTCGCTCCAGGCGCGTCCGAAGAAGGAGATGCCGACCGGCAGTCCCCAGAGATATCCGGCTGTCACGTTGATATTGGGATATCCGGCAACCGCCGCAGCGCTCGAACTGCCACCAGCGGAGTGATCGCCATTGATCAGATCGGTGATCCACGCCGGGCCTCCCGTGGGGGCAACCAGCGCGTCGAGCTTGAATTTATCCATGACAAAGTCAATACCCTCGACGCGGCTGAGTTGGCGATTCAGGGCCAACGCATCGAGATATTCTTTCGAAGTGAGCGGGCCCTTCTGCTCCGCTTTAAGAAAAAAGTCTTGTCCGAAGTAGGGCATTTCCCGCTCGCGATTGCGCTCATTGAACTCAATCACATCCTTCAAGATTTTGATTGGTGAAGAACCATCGCGCCGAGCGAAATATGCTGCCAGGTCAGTCTTGAGCTCGTAATAAAAGACGGTGGTCTCGCTGTCGTCGAATTTGCCAATGGTGGGAACGTCGGCGGGATCGACAATCTCAGCGCCCGCACGTTTCATTTCGCCCAGAAGCGACTCCATGAGCTGGTCAACCGCATCGCTGAAGCCGAAATACTTGCGCACCACTCCCAGGCGCGCCCCTTTCAGTCCCGCTGGGTCGAGGAATTTCGTGTAGTCGGGAAGAAGCTTGCCCTGGCTATCGGCGGTCGCCGCGTCCTGCGGGTCCGCCCCAGCCATGGCGCCAAGAAGAATGGCAACATCCCGCACCGTGCGCGCCATTGGACCCGCCGTATCCTGACTGTGCGAGATGGGAACGATACCGCTGCGGCTGACCAGCCCCACTGTCGGCTTCAGCCCCGCCAGGCCGTTTACCGAAGCTGGACAAACCACCGACCCGTCCGTTTCCGTGCCCACACCGGCAACGCACAGATTCGCGGAGACCGCCGCTCCAGTGCCGGAACTCGATCCACAAGGATTGCGGTCGAGAGCGTAAGGGTTGCGAGTTAGTCCGCCGCGTCCGCTCCACCCGCTGGTGGCATGGCTGGAGCGAATGTTGGCCCACTCGCTGAGATTGGTTTTCCCAAGGATTACGGCCCCCGCCTTCCGCAGTCGCGCGGCGACAAAAGCGTCGTTCGCAGGGCGAGAGCCCAGCAGCGCCAGAGAACCCGCCGTCGTGTTCATGCGGTCTCCGGTATCGATATTGTCCTTGATCAGCATCGGAATCCCATGGAGCGGCCCACGCGGTCCCTTCGACTTGCGTTCCCGATCGAGCGCGTCGGCGATCTCAAGCGCATCAGGGTTGAGCTCGATGATCGAGTTGAGCAAGGGTCCGGCTTTATCGATCTCCTGAATGCGCGCCAGGTACTTCTCGGTCAGAGAGTGGGAGGAATGCTGACCGGACTGAAAGGCTTTTTGGAGATCGTCAATCGTGATTTCGTCGAGTTCGAAGTCCTTCTTGAAATCAGTGATGGCAGGCGCGGGATCGGCGACTCGAGCCGACCCGAACGCCGGATAAGCAGCCGTGGCCAGAGTCGCGGTCACTCCTGTGCGAAGGAAGTTGCGGCGCGAGTTGTATTTCGGAGGAAGGGAATTGGTGGACATTAAGACTCCTTGGGGACGTGGGATAAACGCGGTCAGGGACCGTTGTCTTGCCTAGAACGTAATGGTAGTCTAACCAAGTTGAGCGGGAGTAGTTCAGCGGTAGAACGCCAGCTTCCCAAGCTGGATGTCACGGGTTCGATCCCCGTCTCCCGCTCCATCTTTCCAATCACTTGGCGATGGGGCGCTGGGTTTAGGGTGTTCAAAAGGTTCAATTGGTTCATAGTTTTCACTGAATCAGCTCCGGTTTCGCGGTCGTCACGTCATCGGTCACCGCGTTTACCAAGCGCTTCACGCTCTCAGCGACCGGCTGCGTATAACTGTTGAGCGTGGTTCCAATGTCACTGTGCCGCAAGTGCGCCTGCACGTCTTTTCCAGAGCGCCAGGAAATCAGGTAGTTGTTGAAAACAGGTGCGCACTCATTGACCGGATGTTAGTAAGAAGGCATTTCGCGTGGACCGTTTCAGCTTGAGGCGCCAAGTGCTATATTGTCGGTCGGGCCATGGGGTCAAACCGGGAATTCCGGCCTAATGCAGCGGCAAGGAGGAATAAACATGGGGTTCATCGCTTGGATTGTGGTTGGACTGATCGCAGGTTGGCTGGCTGGCCAGGTTATGAAGGGCGGCGGCTACGGCGTACTCGTGGATATCATTCTCGGAATCCTCGGCGGCCTTGTGGGTGGCTGGATCTTTGGACTCCTGGGAATCTGGCCGGGAGGCGGCAGGATAGGTTCCATCGTTGTGGCATTTGTTGGCGCGGTGATTTTAGTCTGGATTTCGCGCCTGCTGAAAAAAGCCTGAGGATGACGATTCACAAATAATAAATCGCACTCTGATGGCGGGGGTAATGCTCGCATAGCGGGGGCCAAGACGTGGTCAACCGGTCCGGCCCCCGGGCGCGACTCTCAGACTAAAGCAGCATCAAGTTCACTTGCAGTTTTGCGTATCCGTGTTCCTGCGCCCAGAGGTCGAGCGGGATTGAGGCGATTTCATCCACCACCGGATCAGCCAGTCCGTTGCGCGTCAGGTCCACGGTCTTGATGTACTGTCGGCAGCTGTCGCAACATTCGACGCGCACATGTTCGAACTCTTCTGCCGTATAGACGGGAAGCTTCGCGTGGTCTTCTTCTCCGCATCCCGGACAAACGATTCGCCGGAACTCCCACTCGCCCAGGCAGAATGAACACACCAGCGAGCGCTGTCCGCCGTCTCCCAACGGCCGCAGAACTCCCACTCCCGGCCGGCGTCCGCAGAAGGGACACAGACAAGGCGTAGGCCCGTTCTCTTGCTTCCCCGCGCGCTCCCGGATGAATTCCGCGTAGGGTTGAAGGAACGCCCGCGCGAAAAATTCCTGGTCTCCGATGAGCGGGGCCCCGGCCCTAGTCCAATAGGCACTCAGCAACTCGAGGTGACACTCCGCAGTCTGATTCCGTAGTTCGCGAGCTGCTGCCGCCACCGTGTCGGGGCCGAATTTCTCGACCAGGGACAAAAATCCAGGAAAGCGATCCGCAGCCCCCGCTGCGAGTGGTTGCGCGAACGAAACGCTCTGCTCCTGATTCCTGAACACTTTCGAGGCAAACGCGTACGACTCGTCCTGAAAACGAGTGACCGGCACGAAAAAGCGCAGCATCTCGGCGGCAGACGGGTACTGGGTAGCCAGCTCCTCAGCCCGCGCAATCCGCCGCTGGCGCAAGCTCTGCGACATGGCAGCGATTATCAGCCCCAGGACTCCGGCGCGCAATGCCCGCAATCGCGAACGCCATTGACGTCCCAGAAAAACATGAGGTATAGTTTTGCGCATTCGGCAGTGCAAGCTGGCCGTCCTGGGGGACGGTCGCAACAACAATCTCCGTACTTCTCCGATAGCAACGCGGAGGCATTTATGGAGTTTTCCCGCAGGACATTTCTGAAGGGCACTCTGGCAGGGGGCGCCGGACTCTCCGCTCTGGGATTCGACCTGACCCCGCTTCATGCCCAGACCCAGGGACTCAAGATTTCCCGCGCCAGCGAGACTCGCAGCACCTGTCCTTACTGTTCCGTCAGTTGCGGCGTGATTATCTACACGCTGGGAGACAAGGCTAAGAACGCGATCCCCCAGGTCGTGCACGTCGAAGGCGATCCCGATCACCCCATCAACCGCGGCACGCTCTGTCCCAAGGGATCGTCGCTGGCGCAGGACATTCTCAACGAGCGCCGCCTGCTCAAGCCGCAAGTGCGGCGCCCCGGAGCCACCGACTGGGAAGACATTTCCTGGGACCAGGCTTACAGCGAAATTGCGCAGAAGGTGAAGACGACGCGCGACGAAACCTTCCTGGAAAAGGATGCCGCCGGCCACACTGTCAACCGTTGCGAAGGCATCGCCTTCACCGGCGGCTGCACCGACACTAACGAATTCAACTATCTGGTCGTCAAGACCATGCGCAGCCTGGGGGTCTGCTACCTGGAAAACCAGGCCCGGGTTTGACACGGCCCCACGGTCTCCAGTTTGGGGCCCACCTTCGGACGCGGCGCAATGACCAATGGCTGGATCGACATCAAGAACACCGACTTGATGCTGATCATGGGCGGCAATCCAGCCGAGAACCATCCCTGTGGCTTCAAGTGGCCGATTGAGGCCAAGCTACACCGCAATGCCAAGATGATCGTGGTCGATCCGCGGCTGACGCGTACCGCCTCCACCGCCGATCTCTTTCTCCAAATTCGCGCCGGAACCGATATTGCCTTCCTCGGCGGCCTGATCAATTACGCTATCGAGAACAACCGCATCGCGCATGACTACCTGGTCAACTACACGAATGCTGCCTTCATCATCAAAGACGGATTCAAGTTGCCGGAAGATGGCTTGTACTCGGGGTTTGATCCGGAGAAGAAGACCTACGACAAAGCGACCTGGAACTATGAAGAGGGCGGGGATCTTGCCGGCAAGCCCGTAACCGGATCGCCTCACGAGAAACCGGCCCCGGCAAGGCCCGGTGCTGCTCCGCCCGCGCCGGCGCTTCCTCCGAAGACCGCCTTCGATCTCTCCCTGCAACACCCGCGCTGTGTGTATCAGCTGCTGAAGAAGCAGTATGAACGCTACACGCCGGAGATGGTCGAGCGCATTACCGGAATTCCGAAGGATCAATTCCTGAAGGCTGCCGACCTGTTCACCTCCATCCGCAAAGATGGCGACATGAAGAAAGTTGCCACCATCATCTACGCGGTGGGCTGGACGCAGCACAGTTTCGGCACGCAGATCATCCGTACCGCCGCGATGCTGCAACTCCTCATGGGCAACGTGGGACGCGCGGGCGGCGGCGTTAATGCTTTGCGCGGCCATTCCAACATTCAGGGCGCCACCGACATGGCGGGCGTTTTCGACATCCTTCCCGGCTACCTGAAGATGCCTGCTCCAGCGGATGCGGACCTGGCCACCTACCTGAAACGCACCACGCCGACGCAAGCCAAGCCCGATCCCTGGGATTCGTTCAACTACTGGTCGAACACGCCTAAGTTTGCCGTCTCGTTCCTCAAAGCGATGTATGGCCCCGCGGCTACTAAAGAGAACGACTGGGCCTTCCACCATCTGCCTAAGATTGATCGGAATCACTCGTGGGTGAACATCTGGAACGACATGTACGACGGCAAGGTCAAAGGCATCTTTGCTTTTGGCATGAACGGCGTCATGATCGGCCCCGACTCGCAGAAGAACATTGAAGCGCTGAAAAAGGCCGATTGGCTGGTGGTCTGCGAAATCTATCCCGACGAAACCAGCGAATTCTGGCGCGCTCCCGGTATTACCCCTGAAGAATTGAAAAAGATCAACACAACGGTTTATCGCCTGCCGGGCGCAGGTTTTGCGGAAAAAGACGGAACGTTCGTCAACTCCGCACGCTGGCTGCAATGGAAGAACGTTGCCGTTCCACCACCCGGCCAAGCTCGCCTCGATCAGGAGATTCTCGCGACCATCTTCCTGAAAGTCCGCGATCTGTATCAGAAGGAAGGCGGCAAGTTCCCCGATCCCGTCCTGCACGCGTGGTTCCCGTACACGAACCCCTACAATCCGTCGCTGGCCGAGGTCGCCAAGGAAATCAACGGCAAAGCACTCGCCGATCTCACCGACCCCAAGACCAATACGACTATCAAAGCTGGGCAGCAACTCCCCGGTTTTGCGTGGCTGAAGGACGACGGCACCACTCTCTCCGGCAATTGGCTCTATTGCGGATCATGGACCGAAGCCGGCGCCATGATGCAACGGCGCGGAACTGACGATCCCTCGGGCCTTGGTATCTATCCGAACTGGGCCTGGTCGTGGCCGGCAAACCGGCGCGTTCTTTACAACCGCGCCTCTTGCGATCTGAATGGCAAGCCGTGGGATCCTTCGCGTCGCCAGGTTTGGTGGGACGAAGCCAAACAGAGCTGGGTGGGCGTTGACGTGCCCGATTTCAAAGCGGACTCCGCTCCCAAAGATCACATGGGGCCCTTCATCATGAATCCCGAGGGCATCGGGCGCTTGTTCGTGCCGCTCGGTCCGATGAACGATGGGCCTTTCCCCGAATACTACGAGCCGATCGAGAGCCCCATCCCGAATCCGCTCCACCCCAACCAATCCACGAATCCGGTGGTCAAAAAGTACAAGACTGACTTTCGACAAGTACGGCACCGTGGCGGACGGATTCAATGTCATTTGCACCACCTATCGCCTGACCGAGCACTATCACTACTGGACGAAAAACAATCCGATGAACGTCCAGCTCGTGCCCGAGCCTTTCGTGGAGGTTCCGGTCGAATTGGCGGACCAGATGGGCATTCGAGGCGGCGAGAAGGTCAAGGTCACAAGCGCGCGCAGCCATTACATCGCGAAAGCCATGGTGACGCGCCGCATCCGGCCCATGAAGATCGACGGCAAGGAGATGTTCCAGATCGGAATCCCCATCCACTGGGGCTTCCGCGGCATTGCAGAAGACGAAGGCAAGACCGCTAAAACATTGGCCAACGAACTGACGCCGACGGTGATTGATCCGAACGCATTCACGCCGGAATTCAAAGGCTTCCTGGTAAAGATCGAGAAGGCCTAGAAGGGAGGGACGAGAATGGCAGACCGCAAGACGTTACAAGCCGAAATGATCTCGGCCCATCCCGGGCCGGTTCCGGGCAACGGTATGCAGCGGGATCTGGAAGTCTGCAAACTGGTGGACACCACCATCTGCATCGGCTGCAAGGCCTGCGAAGTGGCGTGCGTCGAGTGGAACGACCTGCCGTTCTCTCCTACCACCTTCGACAACACCTACCAGACCATGCGGGAGACGCGCTGGAACTTCTGGAACCTGATCAAGTTCAACGAACACCCAACCGGAGATGGCACGATCCAGTGGCTGATGCGGAAGGAGCAGTGCATGCACTGCTCCGATCCTGGCTGCCTGGCGGCCTGTCCGGCCGACGGCGCCATCGTCAAATATGCCAACGGCATTGTGGACTTCAACCAGGAGAACTGCATCGGCTGTGAATTCTGCGTCTCCGGATGCCCCTTCGATATTCCGAAGTTCAATCCCTTGACCAAGCGAGTCTACAAGTGCTCGCTCTGTTCCGACCGCGTGGGCGCAGGGCTGGAGCCGGCGTGCATCAAGGCCTGCCCGACCGGTTGTCTGAAGTTCGGCACCAAGGACGATATGAAGTTCATCGCCGAGGAGCGCGCTACGCAATTGCGCGACAAGTTCGGTTTGGAAAAGGCGGGCGTCTATGATCCGCAATCCGTCGGCGGCACGCACGTCATCTACGTGCTCCATGACGCCACTGATCCCGAGCGCTATGGTGGTCTGCCCAGGAATCCGCAGATCCCCTGGAGCTACACGGTGTGGAAGTGGCTGTTTAAACCCGTGCTGGGGACGGTCGCCTTGTTTGGGATGGTAGGGGTGTTCCTGCATTACGTGGCCGTTGGCCCGCGCCGAGTACAGCCCGAGCCACCAAGTGCGGAACCCGCAGGGAAGGAGGACGGAAATGGCCAGTGCGGTTGAGCGTTTTGACGATAAGGCTCGCGAGAGTTTCGAATCCGTAGGCCAAACTACCGTCTATCGTGGAGAGTTGCTCCGCCATCCGGTGTACACTCGCGTTCTCCATTGGATGGTCGCGCTGTTCTTCTTCCTGGCGCTGTTTTCGGGATTCGGTATTTACCTGCCCTGGCTGTTCCGCTGGTTTACGCCGATCTTCGGCGGAGGCCAACTCAGTCGAACCATGCATCCCTGGTTCGGCGTGGGTTTCGTCTTTTTCTTCGCGCTACAGACGTTGAACTGGCTCCAGCCGATGACCTGGACTTCCGCCGATTCCAACTGGATACGGAATATCCACAAAATCATCGGCGGCCAAGAGAAGATGGATCCCCCGGATACGGGATTCTTCAATGCCGGCCAGAAAGTTCAGTTCTGGGAGATTGTGATCGGGTGCGTGGTATACCTGATCACTGGCATCATGATGTGGGCGGGCGCCCGCACGTTTGGAAGAATTCCGGTTGCCATCAGCTACGTGCTGCACGACATTTCCGCGCTCATCATGCTGGGCGGAATCTTCATTCACATCTACCAGAGCACATTCGGTGAACCGGGAACTTTTCAGGCGATGACCCGCGGCGCCGTCAGCGAGGCGTGGGCCTGGACTTTTCATCCCGCCTGGTACAAGAAGGTTACTGGACGCGATGCCCGGCAAGCCTGTGAAGAAGAACGCCGACGAATCACGGGGAGATAGTGGACGCTCCACCTTCCTGAGTCAGGCGATGCTTCTTACGCGTGTGCGGATCTTCCCGAACTCATAGGTTCCCAATCCGCGCTGGGCGGCCATCTTCAAATAGGGCAGGGAAGCAACTTCCAAGTTCCAGTAAGCTTTCGCCACATAAGCATCGAGCGCCACCGGATCGGTTCCGGCCACGAGCGTCTTCTTGAGCAGAACATCGTCAAGACTGCCTCCTATGGGGCCATTGCGTATCAGCACGCGATAACAATCGATGATAGTGAGAGTCGGACGAATAAAATCGGCGAGGTCCACCAGGCTTTCGTGAATCTTCTGGTGCAATTGATGGCGTGGTCCGCCCAGGATGCCGTACCAGTTCTTCATTCCCAGCGTCGTGCCGGTCAGGCTGTGGTGTTTGGCGACCGGGACGTTGATAATCTTGTCGGCATTCAGGAAGGGATCGAAAACCGACCACTCTCGTAGTACCTCTCCCTGCAAGTCGACATCTTTGAACCGGGAGGGCTCGGGCAGGATTACCTCGGCGCCTTCGCGCTGCGACGCCTCGGCAATGCCCGACCTCTGAAAACACCGCCGCGGGTCGTTGCAGCTCACGTCGGTCACGATCACCCGCTTCGCCCCCGCGTTCCAGCACTGCCGCACGATTTCTGCGACGATTTTCGGATTCGTGTTAGCCGCCTGTTCGGGAGTGCGGTCCCAGCCGATGTTCGGCTTCACCAGCACGACGTCAGCGCGGGAGACAAAGCGATTCATGCCGCCCAGTTCTTCAATGGCCACCCGCACCAGTTGTTCGGGATCATCTCCCTGGATGACCGCCATCTCGGGCCAAGCCGCATCAGCGGCCACCGTGTGACTGCGCTTTGCATTCATTGCCAGCGCGTGCTCGGGCCGAACACTGTGTTCGCTCAGCCAGTATCCAAGCCCGGCGGCTCCGGCAGCGACTCCACCCACGCGCAGTAGTTTGATTAACGCTTCACGGCGGCTGAGTATGGCGCTCTCGGTCGGCGGCATATCGTTCTGACCTCTTTGCTTTTGCGCGACAACTAAATTCTAATCTCGTTCTAGTGGCGCAGCTATGCAGTCGGTCACGATGTCCTGTGCGAAACAACCGACGTCCGCCGTAAGAGCGGCTCTGGTGCTGATCGGATTCAGCGCTGTCATCGGCCAGATCGTTCTCATGCGGGAGCTCATCGTCGTCTTCAACGGCAACGAGATTTCGCTGGGAATCATGCTAGCCACCTGGCTCTTCTGGACCGCCGCTGGCAGCAGCCTGAGCAGCCGTTTTGCGCTGGGCGCCAACCACGCTCGCCAGTCGGTCGCCGCACTCGAATGCCTGCTCGGCGTCTGCCTGACGCCGACCCTCTGGGCATTGCGCGGCTCCAGAGCGTTTTTTCAGACCGTGCCGGGCGAACTCGTTGGTCCGGTACCGATGCTGCTTACATCCCTCGCATGCTTGAGCGTGTTTTGCGTGGTCGCAGGGTCGCTTTTCGTGGTTGCGACCCGGATGTACGAACAGGAGTGCGCCGTCTCTGCTCGTGTCGCAACCAGCTCGGCGTACTTGCTGGAGGCCGCCGGTTCCGCCGTGGGAGGGATCCTGGCCAGCATTGTGTTGCTGCGCTTTCTTGGCAGCTTTCAGATCGCAATTGTCGTCGTCCTTCTGAACCTGGGTATGGCAGCCGCCTTGATGTTCCCGATGAACCGCAAGCAGCTTGCGGCCGTGACCGCGGCGGCCGCGCTCTTAGCGGTCCCTCTCCTCATACATGTGGCACCGGTGTTGGACAGGTCCGCGCAGGCGCGTCTATGGAGGGGATTCCGCCTGGTAGGATCGCGCGACTCGATCTACGGCAATCTCGCGGTCATAGAAATGGGCAACGAAACCGGCAACATCCGCAGCATTTATGACAATGGCGTGATCCTCGCCAACGCCCCCGACGAGAACTCGGCCGAAGAGTCGGTTCACTTCGCGCTGCTGGAGCATCCGGCGCCGAGGCACGTGCTAATGATCGGCGGCGGCGTAAACGGCAGCATCGCCCAGGCGCTGAAGCATCCCACGGTCGAGCGTATCGACTATGTTGAGTTGGATCCCGCCCTCATTGACATGGCGCGACAGTATTTCCCCGCGCAGATTGCCCCTGCGCTGTCAGATCTTCGCGTGCACGTGCACTACGCCGATGGCCGGTACTTTCTTAGGAACTTCTCCCGACGGCGAGCGGCACCTTCGACGTGATCGTTCTCAATGTACCTGACCCGCAGACCGCGCAGTTGAACCGCTTCTACACGGCCGAGTTCTTTCGCTCCGCTCGCGACCACCTTGCACCCGGCGGGCTGCTCGCCTTGCAACTGCGCTCGTCGGAGGACTACATCAGCCCCGACCTGGCGGAATTCCTGCGGTGCATTCACCACACGCTTCGGGAGGTCTTTCCCTACGTGGTCGCCATCCCAGGCGAAACCATCCACTTCTTCGCTGCGACGCGACCCGATGTTCTGACCGACGATCCGCTAACGCTGATCGCAAGACTGCAGGAGCGGAATCTGAAGACGCAGTACGTTCGCGAATACTTCATTCCCTTCCGCATGATGCCCGATCGCATGGAGCAGATCCGCGAGCAACTGCGACCGCTGCCCTCCACACCCGTGAATCGCGATTTCGAGCCGATCGCCTATTACTTCGACGTTGTGCTCTGGAGCACGCAGTTCAAGTTGGGGTATTCCCACTGGTTCCGGGCAGCCGTGCACGTTACTTTCATTCGCGTCATTGATGCTGTCCTGGTTATCACATGGTTCGTGGCAGTACTTCTGGCGCTGGGGCCCACTCGCGAGAAACGGGCCCGTTCCACCGCAGCGTTCTGCATGGCGGCGACCGGATTCACCCTGATGGCTCTACAGATTTTCCTGCTGCTGGCATTTCAGTCCATCTACGGCTACGTTTACCACCAGCTCGCAATCCTGATCGCCATGGGCATGGCAGGCATCGCTTTCGGAAGTTGGCTGGGTATCCGCCGCCTTCACGCCAGTGGAAACTCACTCTACCGCACAATGGCGACCACCCAGTTCATGCTCGCTCTTGCTGCGCCTACGTTGATACTTGCGGTCAGCCTGCTGTCGAAGATTTCCGGCGTGGCAGCAACCTGGCTGGTGGCGCAGTCTGTCTTCCCGGTGCTGGCTGCTCTCTGCGGAATGCTGGGCGGCTATCAATTTCCCATCGCAACGGAAATCTACCTCCTTGACGGTGACCGCAGTGGCCGATCAAGACCAGGCACACTCTATGCCATCGATCTGCTGGGTGGATGCGCGGGCGCGCTTCTGTTGAGCGGTTACCTCATCCCGGTGTTCGGGTTTTGGAAAACCGCATGGCTCAGTGCGGCGGTAAGCCTGGCGCCGACGCTCCTGGCCGCACGGGCAAGCCTGGAGGCGAAGAGGTCTCGGGCGTGAGATCTTGCGGCCTCTTCTCGCCGAATACCACCGCCGTAAACATGAAGATGTCTGTGTTCTCATCTTTCCAGCAACCGGAGCGCATGCCGGCTTTGGCGCAGGTCTCTTCCAGAAACGTCTGTCGATCCCACTTTTCGTCCACCGGCACCTGCGGCAGCAAAAGTCCCTCGTTCGTGCCGTTCTTCATCAGCAAACCGTGCTGGCCAACCTTGATCTGCCGAACGTCGAGCACGCGCCGAAGCGGCGATAGCACGGAGACTTCATAATCGATTTGCGGCAACTCTGAGGCAGATACCTGCGGGAATCGAGTATCGCGCAGGGCGGCCAGCGTGGCCGTGTCCCGAACCGTTATGTAGAGAGGTTTCGCTGCGGACGTATAGCCGACGCATCCCCGCAGTTCTCCCGCTTTGCGCAGGGTCACGAAAGCGCCACGCTCCTCATTCAGCACTTCGCTAGCGCTCGCGGTTGGTTCATACGGCTTTCTCTCCTGCACCGCGTACTCCACCGACTTGCGAGCCAGTGAAAGCAGTTCGTTTTTTTCATGACCAGTCAGAGAGAATTGCGGTTCCGCCGTCTTTCCGCTTGGGGCCTTCAAAAAAACGTCCGCGCTGTATCCGACCACGCGCGAGTGATCGCCGGTAATGTCGCCTGAATTGGCGTACTTGAGCACCACGGCCTGGTTCGCTCCCATACGCTCGGCGGCAATCATGGCGGCTACAATGGGCGCGCCACCGCAGGCTTCCCAGATTCGCGCCTCGAAGTTTCGCGACATGCTGAAGTAGTCCCACGCCTGGAGCGCATTCAGCGTTTTATGGTCGATCTTCACCGCATCGTCGTAGGGGTGATAGTGCGACAGATCGGAACTGGCCACGATCAAGGTGTCGCTGCCCTGGATCAGTTTTGCCAGAGCCACACCCAGCGCGCGGCTACTTTCATAACTCTGGTCTCCCATGATGACAGGCACAAGCTCGAAATCGCCCAGCACCCGCTGCAGCCACGGCAACTCCACCTCCAGCGCATGCTCAGCACCTTTAGCCGTGGGAACGTGTCCCTGGCTGGAAAGCCGGATGGTCGTGCTCATCTTGGCCAACCGCGCAGCAAACGCCTTATCTACCCTGACTTCCCCCAACGGCGTCGAATAAGCGTCACCCTCATAGACGGAAGTGAAATCAAAACCTTCGTAGTGCGACGGTGCAATCACGACTACCCGTGAAAACTTGCGCCCTTTCAGCGCCGCGTAAGTGTAGGCAGCGACGGGGCCGGAGAACTGATAACCGGCGTGAGGCGCAACCACAGCCAGAATCGGGCCGTTGATCGGAACGTTGATCGGAGGCTGAGATGAAGCGGCATGGGCCAGCATGTCGTCCATCATCGCTGAAAGCGTCTTGGGGTCGGCCGGGTAGAAGCCGCCGGCGACACCGGCTTGTCTAACGCTAGGCGGATCGGCAGCCCGAACATGCCACAACGCCGCAATCGCCGTGATCGCGATGAGTAGGGCCACCAGCCAATATATTTTGGGACGCATCTTGCTATTCATATGCGAAAACTCCTCTCGCGCCGTCATGCGTGCCAAACGCCAGGGATCGGCTGCCCGCAAAACGGGCAACTGCCCTTGCGGATTAGTATCTGCGTCGCTATCAATCCTACGCGTTCCACCAGCATGCGGCGGCACTTCGGGCAATAAGTATTCTGCGCAGGATGTCCCGGCACATTGCCGATATAAACGTAGTGCAACCCCTCGGCGTCGGCGATCGCTTTGGCACGCTCCAGCGTGGGCACCGGCGTGATGGGCAGGTTCTTCAACAGATATTCCGGATGAAATTGCGTGAAATGGGTCGGCACATCCACGCCCAGATTGGTCTTGATCCAGTTCGCCAGGCCGCGGAATTCGGCATCGCTGTCGTTCATCCCCGGCACCACCAGGTACACAATCTCCGTCCACTTATTCATCTTCCGCAAGGTCACCAGCGAGGCCAGCACCGGCTTCAACTCCGCCACGACCACATCTTTGTAGTAAGACTCCGAGAACGCTTTCAAATCGATCTTGACCGCGTCCATTTTTCCGTACGCCGTTTTCAGAGACTCTTCCTGCATGTAGCCGTTCGATACGGCCACGCTGCGGATACCCGCTTCGTGTCCGGCATCGGCCGTATCCATCAGGTACTCGCTGAAGATCACCGGCTCGCTGTAGGTGTACGCAACCGTCGGGCAGCCGCGCTGTTTGGCCAGCTCGGCAACTAATTTCGGAGGAGCGTAGTCGGCAGGGACCTGCTCCGGCCGCACCTGGGAGATGTCCCAATTCTGGCAGAACTTGCAGTTGACGTTGCAGCCCGCCGTCGCCAGCGAAAAAGCCAGCGTCCCCGGCAGGTAGTGGAATAACGGCTTCTTTTCGATGGGATCGATGTGCGCGGCGCACACCCGCGAGTGCACCAGCGTGAAGTAGGTTCCAGCGCGATTCTCGCGCACGCCGCAATAGCCGCGTTCCCGGTCTCCCACCGTGCATTCGCGCGGACACAGCTTGCACTTGATCCTTTTGTTATTGGGAAGTTTCTCGTAGAACTTTGCTTCGACGGTGAATTGCGACTCGCCCTGCTTCTGCGGACCAGCCCACGCCGGGATTACGGCAGGGAACTGGGCAAGCTCGCAGACGCCGAAAGCCGCTCCCGACGCGAGGGCGCACTGTATGAACGCCCGGCGATCAATCTCCCGCGACATATTCACGCCTCATCGAGCAGCACCGCTACACTTCAACAACCACGATTCGCCTCGGATCGTTCATGCCCAGCCGATGTCGTGCATCGGCGGCGGTCGTGATGTAGGTTGGCGCTCTTTTATCGCCTTCCAGCGTCTTCAAACCTTTTTCGGCTCGCTTACGCTCGATAATTTGCCAGCCCGTGTAGTCGAGCGCAACCGGATCCTGCGAAACCAGCAGAGCATTGTTCTTCCAACTATATTCCGGCTTGTAGCCCGGCCCACCTTCGAAGCAGGCCGTGGTCGCGTCGCCGATGGTCAATCGCATCTTCGACCTGATTTCCGGCAGCATGTTCAAGTCTGCGATGTACGGATTGCAGCCATTGGGGTGGTACTTGTTCGGGTTATGAATGACGCCATACATGTTTTTCAGGGCCATGGTTATGCCGGCCCCGTCATGGTCCTTCAGCACCGGAACATTGATGAGAACATTGCAGCGTTGCGTCAGGATCTTCGACAACCGGCTGCCCACGCTGCCATATGTGGCCAGCTCCTGTTCGTAGTCGACGCGATCGGTGCCGAAGCATTGCACCCGGTTCCCGCCCGTCACCACATGGAATCCAACATGTTCCATTTCATCGCTGTCGCGGTCCCAGACCACGATATCGGTCGCCTTGATTCCGGCCTCCTGCAAGCGCTCGCAAATAGCTTCGACGAGCTGAAGGTTACTGGAGAGACCGCGGCCTCCCAGCGCATTCACTTTCAGTCCCACCATCTCTCCCGGGCGGACCAACTTTTTCCACGCCTCAATCGGATTATCGCGGTCGAAAAGAGCCTGCATGGCGCGATCCAGAAGACTCAACATCCGGCGAGAATCGACCGTCGCGCTCGTGCCACGCAGCAGGGCATCGCGGGCGATCACCACCCGGGATTTCGCGAGTGCCGCGCCTTCTTCTGCCGGCGAGAGTAGTCCCATCCGGCCGCTGGCACCAAGAACCGCAGCGCCCGTGAGGCACTTCTTAAGAAACTCCCGTCGATTAGCGCCGCACAGTGAGCTCATAATCAAACACCTATACCGCAATCTTCGTGGCTTTTCAGTGACGAACAGCACTCCTGGCGATCATCACCGGCCAAGCCGTAACTCGATGCCGCGCCCGAGTTGCAAAAGTGCCTGCGATGTTTCCGCCGATTCCTCAAAAGCAACAATTCGCACCAGAAAACCTCCCTTGCGGAAAACGAGGCTTTGGCTGAACAAGTGCGCGGCGTCGCCAAGCTCAATCGCTTTCCCATCGACAGCCGATTCCGACCGGAAAATCGTATCGGCGCCCTCCGCATTCCCCATGGTGTAGATGTCTACAGTTGCGTCGATCTTGTTCTGGAACTTGTAGTCCGCCGTAGAAACTCTCTGCACCCCAGCCTTCAAGTAACGTTCCGCGTCGCCGTCGATGTACTTCCACAGGTCGGCAGCCTCGAAGGTCCGTATATTTCCAGTCATCGCCCAACCCGAAACCTGATTGGACACAGGGAAAAATGGTCCGGTGGTCCCCGCCTGACGCTTGCAACCGGGATCGAGAAGCAGCGCGACGAGCATGACCAGCAGCACTCCGCGGGTTCTCATCTCGGCTTCTCCTTCCCCCGGTTCAAAAGTATCTGATTGGTTCGCGACCGGCTCTCGCCGACGCTGGTCACATAAACCGCCGGTCGATCCTGAATCGGGCACGCGTATTCGCAAGCGCCACAGCCCACGCAGCGATGCGGGTCAATAAGCGGTTGTTTTACCTGCACCAGACGGCCCTCCGCATCCGCCATCTCGGCTGGTTGGAGATAGATGGCCTTGGGCGAGGTCGGGCACCACTCTTCGCAGACAATGCACGGTGTTGCCATGGCCCACGGCAAACATCGCCCGCGATCGAAGAACGCCGTGCCAAGGCTGATGGGCTTGGCGTCGCGAGTGACCGGCGCCTCCCAGCCCTTTTCTTTATTTGTGATCTTCCAGATTGCTCCAGTGGGGCAAACCTCGGAGCACAGCACGCAACTACTCTCGCAGTAGCCAATCCGCGGCACCATCACCGGCGTCCAGACGCCTTCCAGCCCCGCTTCGGTCAACGCGGGCTGCAGCGCGTTGTTGGGACAGACCTTCATGCACTCGCCGCAGCGTATGCAGCGCGACAAAAAGTACTCTTCGTCCAGCGCGCCCGGGGGACGCAGCAACCGCTCATGGCGCTCGACGCCAAACCCGGGCGTGCTGCGCAACAGGGGAACCACAGCTGCCCCAGCGGCCAATCCGGTGAGCACCTTGCGCCTCTGCAAGTTCACGCCGATGGACTTTTGCGAGGGGAAAAACTTGAACTGCAGGCCGTGCTCCGGACACTCATCAACGCAGTTCAGACAGAGATGACACTCCGGTTGACGCCACGGAACTCCGCCGATTGGATCATCGCCGCCCTGGCAGCGCAGCAGGCACCGATTACAGTCCTCGCAATGCTCCGTGTTCTTGACCAGTCCAAAAATCGACCAGCGCGATGCGATCCCGAGCAGAGCGCCCAGCGGGCAAAGCGCCCGGCACCAGAACCGGGTCACCCGAAAATTCAGCGCGACAAGAAATATGAAGAGGATGCCAATCCAAACCCCTTGCCGAAAGTACGGCTGTTTGAAACCAAGCAGCAGCACTCCGAAAATGAAATGGAACCCGCTGCCCACCATCTGCACCCATGCAAATCTGCTGTGCTCCAGTGCGCGCAGAACGGCGCTCAGGGCATAGTCCGTTGCGGGCAAAATGGAGAGGCCGAGGGAACGCACTAGCAACGAGAAAGGATCCAGCCATCCGACAATTCCTGTGCCCAATACGGCGGCGACTAAGACCGCAGCTAAAAGGTAGTACTTCGTCGTCTGCCAGCGCTTGTACCGATTCGATTCGATCAGCTGCCTTCCGCGTTTGCGCTCGGATCGCAGGCTGCTGAAGAAGTGATGAATCGAGCCCAGAGGACAAATCCATCCACAGAAGAAGCGTCCGAGCACCATCGTCGGAATCAGAACGACCAGACTCCACAACAGGCCGTGGTACAGGGCGCGGCTGGAAAGCGCGTTCGACAGCGCCACCAGCGGGTCAAATTGGAAAAACAACTGCACCGGATAGGGAAGCCGGATGTCGCTCCCGCCGGCGTGCAGCGATCCGCGAAACTCTGTGCGTAGCAGAAGAAAGAGGAACAGAGAGAAGAAAATAATCTGCGAAAGCCAGCGCCACCTTGTCGGCTTAAGACGCACCGCGTACTCCTTGCATCTCCACGCCGTCGATCGGCGCGGCGCACACAAACCCTCGGCGCTTCCTGAGCGCCCGACGCTGCACTCTCATGTTCTGCTTTGCGACTTTCGCTTTCTGTGATCAGGATCACTGGTTTTGGCCCATAGACTTTTCGGGCCAGCGGAGACGGAGCTAGGGACAGAGATCTGCAGAATCAACCTAACTTGCAGGACTCACGAGAATGGAACCGAAGTTGAGTCGGATATGGAAAGAGACGATATTCTCGGGCATGGGCGCCAGATCGAGACGTGCTGGATGCGGCCTGGACGTCGCGGGTTCGACCACGCAGCGTCGCGCTTAGTGGGTTCTATGCCGGGAGCGGCACTTACTTGGTAGAACTGCTGGCTGCTGACGACATGGCCCTCAACTGGATCGCGCCAATTCCCAAGCCTCCCACGGCACCGGCGAGCAATCCCAGCAGCACCAGCATGGGTATGCTCTCAAGCAGTGGATTTTTCTTTAATCTCGCCATTCTTTCCTCTCAATGGGGAATTCGCTGCCATGGTCATTTTAGCATTTGCACTTCCATCCTTGGACCCGGGAAAGGGCCGCAAGAGCTTGCGGCAGCGAGAGATAGCTGGGAAGGACCCGTTCACAAGGACGACTGTGCAGAGTTTTTCACCTAAAAGAGAAGCTGACGCAGCCAATACTCCTGCCACCCTGCGATTGCGCCCTATAATGAAAAAGACATTTGAGGTGTCGCCATGACAGAACCAAGTTACGAAGAATTGAAAGCTCGCCTGGCCGATCTGGAAAAGCAAGTGGAAGGGAAAAAACGAAGCGGCGCCCTGGAGTTCCGAGTCAGTGAAAAAGGTGGCGTCAGCGTCTACGGATTGGGCCGCTTTCCAGTGACCCTCTACTATGAACAGTGGACAAGGCTGCTCGACGCTGCTCCCGATCTTAAGACCTTCATTGAAGAGAATAAGGGCAAGCTGAAGCTGAAACAGGGCTAGATCCGCCTGGGAGAAACAAATAATGAGACGGCGATTAGCAGCAGTGTTCGTACTGGTGTCCGCTCTATTGGCCAGTGCTCAATCCTTACCGCAGGACGCGGCAGCCGAGAAAAGCAGATTGATCGCATTTGAGAACGCCTGGAACCAGTCACTAATTCATCGCGACGGAGAGGCGTTGACCCGGCTGATCGCTGACACCTTTGTCTACACCGACTGGGATGGCGCGGTGATGGACAAGGCCAAATTCCTCGCCAGTAACAAAGATCCTGACCTGGAGACCAGCCTGCTGTCGAACGATGGCGTCGAAGTCTACTTCTATCCCGGTGTAGCCGTAGTGACTGGCGCTTACCACTACAAGGGGACTAACAAGGGAAAGCCATTCGAACACCACGGCCGCTTCACCGATACCTGGATTTCCTCGAGAGGACAATGGGTATGCGTGGCGAGCCAAGCTAATCTGATCGAGAAAGCTGCTTCGGAGTAGGCCAAGGATGGGCGGAGATTCGCAGAATGGTGCGCCCGGAGAGAATCGAACTCCCAACCTCTTGGTTCGTAGCCAAGCACTCTATCCAATTGAGCTACGGGCGCATCGCGGTGGAATTACGTCTTTGAATTATAACGGAACAGATTCGTTTCGCCCAACTCCGATCGCCGGATATGCTCTCCAAGAAACCTGAGCGCATTCGGCTACGCTCCCAATCCACGCAAAATCCCCGACTGTGGAAATCGTCGCTTTGCCGAGGAAGAACCCTCGTAACTTAGAGTAAAAGTTTCCGGCCCAGCGCAAAACCTACCCGCTCCCGTTCTATACCCGCGCGCATTAGCAAGGCCTTAGGGTTGGCATACGACATGCTGCTTGTTAGATCAGACGAAGTGGCGCGCAACGGGGCATCTTGGAAATTACTTCGGCCAGAGGTCTTTCCGAATGCCCCTTTGCACATGCTCCGTTTGTCGGACCAGAGCGCACTCCGCCCCAATTCCCGGCCCTCCCCCGAGAGTCCTCCCCAATGAGGATTAGCAGGGAAGGGGCGGAGTGCAGTCTGAGTCCTCTCGCCAGGATTCTCAAGCCAGAACAAGCTGTTCCTGCACATCGATACCAGACTGCCGCAGCAGTCTGGCCACCGCGGCACCCTTCATTCGCGAAGCGTCGAACAGCACCCGCACCGTCCGCTCTTTCTCGTCGAACTTGATGCGCTGGATGCCATAGACCTCACGCACACTGTCAATGGCCCGCAATGCAGCTTCTCCGGGCGGAGTCTGGTAGCGGTAGGCGGCTTCGAGGTACGTCATTATCATTCTCCCAAAGAATAGGTTCAAAGATTACTCTTGAAGTATCTAATAAGGGCCGGGTTCCGCCAAGCCCAAGCTCGTGTAGGGACGGACGCGTTCGTCTGTCCGAGCCGAGCACAGCTCGGCAGTTGTTGGCGCGGCCAAGGAGAACACTGTTTCGATATAGACTTCTGGCAACGAAACTATGGACCCCTTCAACGCTGTTGGCTCTCCGAACCCCGCACCACTCCCCGCCAAAGCGAAAGACCCCGTCTGCGGGATGGACGTGAATCCCGCCACAGCTCGCTACAAGGCGCTGCACAACGGCAAAGAATATTTCTTCTGCTGCGCCGGTTGCCTGGCAAGGTTCCAGGCAAATCCCGAGAAGATTTTGTCATCTCCGCCCAAGCCCATGACGATGACGAAGTCGTCGGGGCTGGTTTCCCTCGGCGGTTCGACGCTCGCCATGCCGGCCATGGGCAAGCCGTCTGCGGCTAGAGTTCCGCTGCCGGGTGGCCACGAAAAAGACACGCGAGCCTACGTTTGTCCGATGTGCCCGGAGGTGCGGCAGTTTGAGCCGGGTCCCTGCCCCAAGTGTGGCATGGCGCTCGATCCCGAATCGCCCCCGCTCCCCGCGAGCAAGACCGAGTACACCTGCCCCATGCATCCGGAGATCGTGCGGCCTGGGCCGGGGAGTTGTCCGATCTGCGGCATGGCCCTGGAGCCGCGCACGGTGACGGTTGAAGAAGAGAATCCCGAGCTGCGCGACATGACGCGGCGTTTCTGGATCAGCTTGGCATTGACTGTGCCGTTGCTGGCGATTGCCATGGGAAGCATGTTGCTGCCGCGCTGGTTCATGGTCAGCATCTTCGTTGAGCGAGGGGACAATGCAGTAGTAACGCCGTGGAGCTCACTACTGCCGTGGATTGAGCTCATTTTAGCGACACCAGTTGTACTTTGGGGCGGCTGGCCGTTCTTCCAGCGCGGATGGGCATCGGTGGTGAACCGGAGCACCAACATGTTCACGCTGATCGCGATGGGCACCGGTGTCGCCTATCTCTACAGCGTGGTAGCAACTCTGTTTCCGCAGATATTCCCAGCGTCGTTCCGCAGCATGGGCGACCGTCCGGATGTCTACTTTGAAGCGGCGGCGGCGATTGTCACGCTTGTGTTGCTAGGACAAGTGCTGGAACTGCGCGCCCGCAGCCGGACGTCGAGTGCGATCCGGGCTCTGCTCGATCTCAGCCCGAAGATGGCGCGCCTGATGAATGAAGACGGTTCCGAACGCGACATCCCGCTCGAACAGGTCAAGCCCGGAGATCGCCTGCGCGTCCGTCCAGGAGAAAAGATTCCGGTCGATGGCGTCGTGCTGGACGGCTCGAGCGCAGTGGATGAGTCCATGATCACCGGCGAGTCCGTTCCCGTGGAGAAAGCATCAGCTTCGCGTGTGATTGGCGCGACCGTGAACGGCAACGGAAGTCTTGTGATGCGAGCCGAGCGCGTAGGCATCGAAACCATGCTGGCGCAGATCGTGCAGATGGTCAGCCAGGCGCAGCGCACGCGCGCCCCCATTCAACGCCTGGCGGATAAAGTCGCCGGCTGGTTCGTTCCGGCGGTAATCGCAGTCGCAGTTGTCACCTTCATCGCCTGGGCAAGCCTCGGCCCACAGCCGCGTTTCGCGCACGCTATCGTGAACGCCGTGGCCGTGCTGATCATTGCGTGCCCCTGCGCACTGGGCCTGGCGACGCCCATGGCCATCATGGTTGGGACCGGACGCGGCGCCCATGCCGGCGTCCTCATCAAGAACGCCGAGGCGCTGGAAACGCTCGAAAAGGTGAACACCATCGTCTTCGACAAGACTGGGACACTGACCGAAGGAAAACCGAGGGTTGTGGCATACAGCGATCCCGAGGTTGTTCGCCTTGCAGCCAGCATCGAGCGCGCCAGTGAGCATCCATTGGCAGCCGCCATCGTGGACTCAGCCAGCCATCTGAATCTGAAGCTTTCAGATGTCTCCGGGTTTGAGTATCTGCCGGGTAAGGGCGTCAAAGGTTTGGTAGAGGACAGGAGAGTGGCGGCAGGGAATTGGGCCCTTATGACGGACCTGGGCGTTTTCGGCTCGGGCCGCAAGACGGCAGTGTCGGCGCTGACGGCACCCGGCGCGAGTCAGGTCTATGTTGCCATCGACGGTCAATACGCCGGGCACATCGCCATTGCCGATCCGCTCAAGGCAAGCGCAGTTGACGCGTTGCGCGGACTCAAGGCCCAGGGAATCCGTATCGTCATGCTTACGGGCGACAACGCGCCCACGGCAGAGGAGATCGCCGGCAAATTAGGCATCGATGATTTTCGCGCCGAGGTTCTGCCTGCGCAAAAAGCCGAGATCGTAAAGAGTCTGCAGAACGAAGGCCACGTGGTAGCTATGGCGGGCGACGGCATCAACGACGCTCCCGCACTGGCGCAGGCTCAAGTTGGAATCGCCATGGGAACGGGAACCGACATAGCCATGGAGAGCGGCGGCATCACCCTGCTTAAAGGAGACCTTGAAGGAATTCTGCGCGCCCGCAAGCTAAGCCAGGCGACGATGCGCAACATCCGCCAGAACCTGTTCTTCGCGTTCCTCTACAACTCCATAGGAGTGCCGATAGCCGCGGGCGTATTGTATCCAGTATTCGGATTGCTGCTAAGCCCGATATTGGCCGCAGCCGCCATGAGCTTCAGTTCGGTCTCCGTAATCACAAACTCGCTGCGCTTGCGCAATACGAAGCTGTAGCGACCTAGTTTTCCGCTCCCGCCCCATGCTTCTGCCGGCACACCTTGCATTCGGTAGGCGGTTCAGAGTTATCCACGCGATGCTTGACCGGCTTCAGGGTGCGCAAGTAGGCAAACATCGCTTTTAAGTCACTGTCGGTCAGGTTGGTGTAGACCATGACCGGCATGATCGAACTCAGAGGACGCGCTTTAACGTATCCGCTGTGCATGACCTGCAGAAAAAGCGCTTCGTCGTAATACGGGATTCCTGACGGATCCGGCGTGAGGTTGGCGCTCGCGACATTCCCCCACGGACCCGAAAGGATCCCGCCACCAGCAAATTCCATACCCGGCAGGTTTTCACCCTTCACTTGCGGAGTGTGACAGTCAATGCAGCCCGCCAGATTGACCAGGTGCGCCCCACGTTTGACCAGGTCGGATGGGTTCGAATCTCCGCCGATAGGCGAGGTCACGGGTTCCGGAACGCTGCGGATCAGGTACTTTACCGGAAAGATGATCTCCGTCTTCGGCAGTTCGTGGCGCACCGCAGGCAGCGATCGCAGGTAAACCACAACTGACGCCACATCTTCATCGGACATTTTTCGGTAATGGGTGTAGGGCATGATGGGAAAAAGTGCCCGGCCGTCGTGTCCAATCCCTTCGCGAATGGCGCGTGCAAGCTGGTCGTCTGTCCACTTGCCGGCTCCGGTTTCCGGATCGGGCGTGAGGTTGGGCGCGACGATGCGCCCGGGAAGATCGCTGTACGGCAGAACCTCTCCTGCCCCCTCCAAGCCCGGCGTGATGAGCGTCCCCGGCACCGACCAGTCATGCTGGGAATGGCAATATATGCAGCCGCTCAGGGCCGTCGCGATGTATCGCCCGCGCTCCAGGCGCTGCGGTGTGCGTTCAAAAGTAAGGCTGGTGAGAGGGCGCGCCTTCGGACCAATAAAAGGACGCCACCCGATGGTCAGAGTGACACCAATCGCCAGCACCCCCGCCAGCACGATAACCCCAATCAGCAACCATTTCCCCAGTTGCCCCATAGCAAAGTTCCAAACTCAGGTGTTAGGTTTTAGGGAACCCGAACCGCGTCATCGGTTTTGCTTTTCCTGAGACCTGACACCTGAGGCCCGACACCTGCCTTTTACAACTTGCCCAGGTAGTCTGTCACTTCCGGACTGGTCCAGTCCACCGGTCCGATAAACTTGCGGCGGATGACTCCATTGCGGTCAATGATGTAGGTTTCCGGCCATCCAAACGTGCCGTAGAGTGTAGCCGCCTTCTTGGCTTCATCCCGCACCGTGACCATGTTGACGCTGTAGTCCTTGAGGAACTTGTGGTAGGCCGCATCATCAGCGTCAATACTCACCGCCAGCACCACCACACCCTTATCCTTGAGACGCGTCTGCATCTGCACCAGGGATGGCGTCTCTTCGATACACGGCGGACACCAGGTTGCCCAGAAATTCAGCACCACCACTTGCCCCCGAAACTGGCTGAGCGTGATTTTGTGGTCGGAATCCTGCAAGGTGAAGTCCGGAGCATTCGAACCGATGCGCGCGGGATGGCTCCCGCTGTAGCATCCGATCAGGGCAGCCAGCAATCCAATGGTTAGAGACCTGGCAAGAAGCGTGAAAAGCGGTGGGGCAAGAAGCATTCGTCTCACCTCGCTATAATAGCGAAAAACCGATGGATAGTTCATTCCCAGCCGCGACGCCGTCGGAGAACCCAATTCCCGAGGTCTCGATTATCATTCCAGCGCGGGACGAAGAGACCAGCCTGGGTGCTTGTCTGGAATCGCTGACCGCCCAAACCGGTGTCGCGTTCGAGATTATCGTGGTCGACGACGCCTCTACCGACCGCACTCGTACGACTGCCGAGAGTTTTGCCGGAGTGCGGGTGATTTCCCCGGATCCGCTGGCCCGTGGCTTAGCAGGGAGCGGTTGGACAGGGAAGAACAATGCCTTGATAGCCGGAGTCAAACAAGCGCGCGCCGAGTGGCTGCTCTTCGCCGACGCGGACACCCTGCATCTGCCGGGCTCGCTGGCACGGGCTTTGGATGAAGCGAAAAAAGAGCAGGCGGATTTGTTGTCCTACTCGCCCGAGCAGGTGGTCGTCACCTTCGCCGAGCGGGCTGTGATGCCCGTAATCTTCGCGGAACTGGCGGCGCAATACCCGCCCCACAAGGTGCGCGACGAGACTTCGGAAATCGTGGCCGCGAACGGCCAGTACATTCTCGCCCGCCGCGCCGCCTACGAAGCCGTGGGCGGACACGCCGCAGTGGCCTCAAAGATACTCGAAGATGTGGCGCTGGCTCGTCTGTTTCGCGACGCTGGACATCGCGTGTACTTCCGCTATGGCGGAGATGCCGTGCGCACGCGCATGTACCGCAACTGGCCGCAGCTTCGCGAAGGCTGGACCAAGAATCTGGCGCTGCTATTTCCGCGACCGGAATTTCTCGCCTTCCAGAGTTCGATCTTATGGTTCGCCGCATGGTCCGCACTCATCATCGCCATGTCCGGCGTGGCCAGCCGGCACTTCGTCTGGATTTCCGCCGCCGTTTTCTGGCTGTTGCTCTACCGCCGAATTCGAGGCGCGCATTTTGCCACGGTGAACAACCTGCTCGCCATGGCCTTCGGTCTGCCCATGTTCGCCTATTTGTTGCTGCGCTCAAGGAAGGCGCACGCGAGTGGCCAAGTCTCGTGGAAGGGTCGTGTCTATGGCGTCGGCGCGACCAGAGGAAGTAAGCCTGCCGAAACGCAAGCAGCCCGACCAATTCGGAGGATCGGGAGTCAAAAACTGAGAGCTGATAACTGAGAGCTGAGAGCTGCCTTTATGGTCTATCTCACACGCAAAGCCGAATTTTCCGCATCGCATTACTATCACAACCCGGATTTCACTCCGGAAGAGAACCAGCGCCTCTTCGGCAAGTGCAATAATCCCAATGGCCACGGACACAACTACACTCTCGAAGTCACCGTGAAGGGAGCCGTCGATCCCAAGTCGGGCTTCGTAGTCGACCTGAAGCAATTGAAGGAGGTCATGAGCAGGGAAGTGCTCGACGCGCTCGACCATCGCTTCCTGAACAAGGAAGTGCCCGAGTTTCTTACCCGGATCCCGACCACCGAGAACCTCGCCATCGCCATCTGGCAGCGCCTCGCGCCGAAACTCACCGCCACCCGGTTGCATCGCGTACGCGTCTACGAGACCCCCGACCTCTTTGTCGATTTTTATGGAGAAGCATGAAGGCGCACCTGACCCGCCGTTACATGTTCTCAGCGTCGCACCGTTTGCATAGCGACGAAATGTCGGCGGAAAGAGAACCGTGCGACCTATGGCAAGTGCAATAATCCCTACGGACACGGCCACAACTACATGATCGAAATCACCGTCAGCGGACCGGTTGATGACCAGACCGGAATGGTCTGCAATCTGGTCGATCTGGATGATTTCGTGCACAGCGAAATTCTCGAGCACTACGATCACCAGAATCTGAACCTGCTCGCGGAATTCGCAAAGCAGGTGCCAACCACGGAAAATCTGTGCATAGCGATCTATGAAATAGTGAAGCGTGGCTTCGATAAGGCTCATCTAGAAAAGGTAAGAATCGAAGAGACGATGATGAACTCGTTCGAATATGCGGGAGAAAACGGTCGTTAGTCGCTGGTCGTCAGTCGTTCGCGATATAGTTTGCTAACGGCCATCGACTATCGACCAATGACTAAAATCCTATGAAGTCCACCACACAGCCAGCCACCCTGACCAGCGCCACCTACGAAGAACTGGTTCGCGAAATGCTTGTTCGCCTCGGCGAAGATCCCGATCGCGAAGGCCTTGTGCGCACTCCGGAGCGCGTCGAAAAAGCCATGCAATTTCTCGTCAAGGGTTACAAGGACGATCCCGAAGCGCTTTTGCGCAAGGCGCTGTTCACCGTCACCTACGACGAAATGGTGATCGTGAAAGACGTGGAAATGTTCAGCCTGTGCGAGCACCACCTGCTGCCGTTTTTTGGCAAGGTGCACGTGGCCTACATCCCCAACGGAAAAGTGATCGGCCTGAGCAAAATACCGCGCCTCATCGAACTCTTCTCGCGCCGTTTGCAGATCCAGGAGCGCCTGACCACGCAAATCGCCGAGGCGATCCAGAACGCCATCGAACCGCAGGGCGTCGGCGTGGTCATCGAGGCCCGGCATCTCTGCATGATGATGCGCGGGGTCGAGAAGCAGCATTCTTCGGCGGTAACGTCGTCCATGCTAGGCAGCTTCCGCCACGAAGAGGAAACGCGAACCGAATTCCTGTCGCTGATCCGCCAGCGCACCAATGGCGTGTGAATAGTAGTTCGTGTGGGGGACGGGCGCCCTCGCCCGTCCAAGCTGAGCGCAGCTCGGACAGCTGCCTGCGGTCACAGCGACTCTAGATATCCGCTGCAACCCTATTGCCGAACTGTGAACTTCCCGCTCGAAAGATCGTGCCAGTTGGACATAAGCTGAACCTGCCGCATGCCGAAACGCCACAACTCACGCCGCGCGAACCCATGCTTTCCGGCCGCCTCGCCCTCATAACCGGCGCCAACCGCGGCATCGGACTCGCCATCGCCCGTGCCCTGGCCCGCGAAGGATGCAATCTGGTCATCACCGCCCGCGACCAGCGCGCCTTGGCCAAGGCGCGCACTGAACTGGAAAAATTGCAGCCGCAGAAGTCGAACCTGCATGTGCTGGCGCAGTCCTGCGACGTCCGCAGTCCCGACTCGGTCGATTACCTTTTCGCCTTGGTTCGGGGATTGCACAAGCCCCTCGATATCCTCATCAACAATGCCGGCATTGGGCATCCCAACCTCGCCGTCGACGACTTGCCGTACCCCACCTGGATGGAAGTGATCGACACCAATCTGAACGGCCTGTTCCTCATAACCCAGGCAGCACTAGCCGTGATGAAACGCGGCAGCACGATCGTGAACAATCTGTCCATAGCCGCCGAGCGCGTCTTCCCAGGGTCGGCAGCCTACAATGCGTCGAAGCATGGCGCCCTTGGGTTCACCAACACCTTGCGTGAAGAGTTGCGGCCGAAGGGCATTCGCGTGATCGCCCTCATGCCCGGCGCAACCGATACCGCGATCTGGGACACGCTCTGGCCCAAAGCGCCCAGACGCAAAATGATGGCCCCCAAGACCGTAGCCCGCGCAGTGGTCGACGCATTGCTCATGCCCGAAAACACGACCGTAGAGAAAATAGTGGTGATGCCTTCCAGCGGGACGCTGTAGGGAAGCACAGATCAAGGGAGACGCGGGCGTTTGCCTGAGCATCAAATGAAGCACAGGTTTTGTCCTTGACCCTTCGCGAACGACCAACGACCATCGACTGAAGTCCTTTGTGACAGACGACCGGGAAGAGACACCATGTCACTCCTCGATTACTTCAAATCGCTGAAAACCCGAGCACCGCCTGGCATGGGCCGTGGCCATCGCCGCCGACGTTCTCCAGATCGTCGCGTTCCCGTTCTTCGTCGAAGGAGGCATGTCTCCCGCAGACTCAGCGCTCGACCTGATTGTCGCCTTCGTGATGATCCGTCTGCTCGGATGGCATTGGGCTTTCCTGCCGACGGCGGCGGCGAAACTCATTCCCGCCGCAGATCTTTTTCCCACTTGGACCGCGGCCGTATGGTTCGTGACCCGTCAGCGGGTGAGTGCCAACTCTGAGGCAAGTTCCAATTCCAATCCCAAAGACCCGGAGATTCTGCCGCCCGGCCCCGCACCAGAACCGCGCCGCTGAAGAATCCGCAGAAGGGCCGCGGTCAGCTGTCCCATCGATTGGCTTACACTGACAGCTGAGAGCCGATAGCTGAGAGCTGCCTACCACGTCCCATACCGGTACCGGTGAGGCCGCTCGCGGAAGACTTTAATCATGACCACGCCCGCAACGAAGCCGCCCACATGCGCCCAGAAGGCGACCCCGCCCGAAGTCTGGCTGGTTTCGGCGATCGCGGTGACAGTGCCGCTCAGGAAATTTCCCACAAACCAGTAGCCCAGCATCAGCCACGCCGGAACGTGAAACAGAAAGATCGGCGGAAACCAGATCAACACCCGCGCCCGCGGATACAGGATGAAATACGCGCCCATCACTCCCGCAATCGCGCCACTCGCGCCCACACTGGGGATGCGCGAGCTCTGGTTCAGCAGGATGTGCGTGACTCCGGCTGCCAGCCCGCTCATCAGGTAGAACACCAGATAGGAGAAGTGTCCGAGGTAGTCTTCGATGTTGTCGCCGAAGATCCACAGGAACAGCATGTTCCCAGCCACGTGTAAGAATGAAGCGTGCAGAAACATGGAGGTAAACAACGGCAGAATCGCCGTAGCCGCCGGATCGTAGGAGTGTCCGGTGAGCACCGCCAGCGTGTGGTGAGGAACTACGCCAAACTCCACCATGAATGCATTCAGCGCGCGGTGGCTGATCGAAAGCTCCCAGAAGAAGACCAGCAAGTTCACGACGATCAGAAAATAGTTGACGAACGGCGTAGAGAACGTAGGCTGATCGTCGCGGAGAGGAATCATTTAATTGGTTATTGGTAATTTGAATCCCGAGCTTGCAAATTACCAATTACAAATTACCAGATTACAAATTCTTATGAACGGTGTCGTAGTCATCGATAAACCGACCGGCCTGACGTCGCACGACGTGGTCAACCGCGTCCGCCGAATTCTCGGCCAGCGCGCGGTCGGCCATCTCGGAACCCTCGACCCCTCGGCCACCGGAGTCCTTCCCGATTGTCCTGGGCAACCTGACCCGCCTGGCGCAGTTCTACGTCCATTCGGAGAAGACGTACGAAGGCGTGATCCGCTTCGGCTTTTGCCACCGACACCTACGATGCCGAGGGCGACCCCACCACGCCGTTGCAAGAGGTACACATCAAGTGCGATGAAGTGCGCGCTCTGGCTGCCCAGTTTCAGGGCGTCATCGAGCAGATGCCGCCGCCGTTTTCCGCCAAAAAGATTGCCGGAGTCCCCGCCTACAAACTAGCTCGCAAGAAGCAGGAGGTCGAGCTCAAGCCGGTGCAGGTGGAGATCAAGGAATTCGAGATTCTGGACACCGCGGCTGATCAAGCCACCTTCCGAGCGCGCGTGGCCTCCGGCACCTACATAAGGTCCGTGGCCCACGAGATGGGCCAGCAACTCGGTTGCGGAGCACATCTGGCCAGCTTGCGTCGCACCGCCGTCGCCGAGTTCACGATCGAAGATGCCCACACGCTGCTGGCGCTCGAAACCGCCATGCAGCAGGGAAGCGTTGAGTCGTTGTTGGTCCATCCCAGAAAGCTGGTGCCCCAGTTGCCCAGCGTCACCGCCGATGAAGCAAGCGCCGCTCTCATCCGCAGTGGCCGCGCCGTGAATCTTCCGGAAATGTCTCGGGCTCCCCAGGTAAAGGTCTTCGCCGGCCAACGCGACCTGATCGCCATTGCCACCCGCATCGCGGGGACGCTTTTCCACCCCCGAATCGTGTTCACGGGCGAGAACTGAGTTTCGAGCGTCGCAGGCTTGGCCCTGAGTCAGACAGGATGGCAATGTCCGATAACAGGTATTATGTGAACTGTCAAAGATTGCTCACTCTGCCTCTGCTTTCGATCCCCGAGATGCCGGGAAGATAATGCCGCGCCAGTTCAGATGCGTAGGACTCCCCTATTGTCTCGGCATGCGACTTGATCCAGCCGTCCAAACTCGTTCGCCCTGTCGGCGGTTGGTGCGAGACCAGGAGGTCCGCCATAAGTCCTTTGATCTCGTCTTCCGTAAGGACAACGTCCTTCAGGCTCGCTCCCAAAAGCCAGGAAGCAAGCCGTACGATTGCTGCTGGCAAATGGACCATCAACGATTTGCTTCCGATGGCGCACCTGATCGTCTTGACCAGTTCTGCGTACGTGTACGCCTCCGGGCCGACTGCGTCCACGACGTAGCTGTCCGAACCCAGCCCGCCCTCGACCGCCAATTCTGCCAGATCGCCCACAAAGATGGGTTGAACGTGGTATTCACCCGTTCCCGGGATGGCGAACAAGGGAAACCGCTTCAACATGAAGGCGATGTTGTTGATGAGAATGTCGCCCTCTCCGAAGAGCACGGCCGGCCGCAGAATCGCATATGACAGGCCTGAGGTTTGAATCGCCTGTTCCAATTCGGCCTTACCTTTGAAATACGGCAATGGAGACTCTAACGAGGGATTGGTGATGCTGACATGAATGATTCTCTTCACTCCGGCCGCTTCCGCGGCGCGGATCAGAGCCTTTGTGTTTTGAACCGCGCGCTCGTGGCTGAGGCCGCCGTATGAGAACCGGACCCAGTAGGTGTTGTAAAGGGTGCTCGCACCCCTCATCGACTCGATCAGTTGCTCCGTCTTGTCAAAATCAAGGGGCGAAACCTGAACCCGGCCAAAGAGCGGCGAGCCCGGCTGGGGATGATTCGTTAGCGTTCGAACCTTATTTCCGCATAGGAGTAGCCTCTTCGCGATCTCCTGCCCACTGAACCCAAACGCACCCGTCACAACACTCGTAGTTTCCTCCCGCAGACCGCTGCCTCCTCGTTCGGAATCCATACTGCCTCCGTTCAACACTTATGTCTGACAGTTCTGAATACACTGAATTCGTGGGCCAAAAAAAACCGTTAGCCGCGACACCTCAGTGACAAGAGCTTGCGGACAGCGCCTCGAGCCTTCACAATTCCCCGGACAGTAGAAACCGGAAATTGCCGTATGTCCGCATAGAGCGCCTCAACGTCCGCAAAGAATTCATAGATCTCGCGTAATCGTTCCTTCGTGTAGTTGTCCTTGGATTCGTTCTTCTCGAGATCCGCAATGCATAGCCGCAGCACTTCCAACGTCGGATCGATCTCGCGGCGTTTTCGTTGGTCAATAATGATCCGGAACATCTCCCAGACGTCTTTGATGGACTCGAAATGCTGTCGCCGGTCGCCTAAGACATGTACCGGTCGAACCAGGCCCCAGCCTTGCAGTTCGCGAATACTGGTACTGACGTTGGAGCGGGCAACGCTCAGGGTACCTGCAATTTCCTCCGCTGTAAGAGGCGTTGCGGAAACGTGCAGTAGTGCGTGGATCTGCGCCACCGTCCGGTTGATTCCCCAGCGCGTTCCCATCTCTCCCCAGTGGAGAACGAACTGCTTTTTGGCTGTGCTCAACTGCGCCATATTTCTCTCATGACAGAAAGTACTGAATTACCAGTCAACTGTCAAGATAACTGTTTGCTGGCCCCGGATCCCCTTTCACACCTGGTAGATACCAGCCCACCTAGGCTCTGAGCAGTTGTGTCAGGTCGTCGCAGAACTTCTGCAAGCTTGCAAGTCGCTCCGGCGTAGCCTCCACCACCTCGCTCTTCGCCTGAAAGACCTTGCGCCCTTCTCTTTCCGTAAGCACGCCCATGACTTCGCCCATGCGCCAGCCCGGCGTGCCCAGGACTTGCAAGCCATCCACGCCCGGTATGAGCAAGGCGATGCAGTTGTCGCGTATCACTCCAATGCACTTGGGAAAGCGTTCGAACGTCTGCAGTTCAAATCCCGCAAGGTACAAACGTTGGAGCTGTTCGGCGGAATCAGGCATGGGAAAAATTGGTAGAGCGGAGAAGCTCCGGTTTCGTATCAGGGTATCGCTTCAGCGATACCGTACGCCAATCGAAATCAGACCCCCTTCAGGGGCTGCGCCTGGTCACTGCGCTTCGGCGCGGATCACTTCCAGCGCGTTCGCTTCTCCGAGCCTCAGGAAGGTAAAGACTCCTTCGTTCGCCGAATAGCAGGCAAACGACGTCCCCATGCCGGTGGTATCGGCATAGCTCGAAATCTTCCGTCCAGTCTGTGCGTCCGCGACCACGATCGTCTGGCTCTGGTTTTCTTCGTTCGAGAACGAAATCGCCAACTGATTCCCGGAAACATGAAACCCGTTGGGCACCGAACCCGCCAGCGGAGCCGTGACTTTGATCGTCTGCATGATCTTTCCGCTGGGTGCGATCACATAGACCAGCGCTGGTGAAGAACCTCGCATGACGTAGAGGTTGCCGTCGCTCCCCACTTCGGCATCCGCCAGATCGAGCATGGGTGCCGATTTCTCAGCATCTTTCGAGGCGTCCTTCTGATGTCCGCCCGCATCTGATCTCGCGCCGGCTTTCACCGGGCTTTGGGCCTCCTGAAACGACAGTTGCGCCAGTTCCCTTCCATCAGCGGAAAAAACCGCGCTGAAGTTGCGCCCCCGATCATTCCTATTCAGCACATCGCGCCGTACGCCCGAGAGCAGGAAATTTCCCGTGGCAAACGCCGCGAACGTATACACCTCAAAGTCGGCGTCGAGCAGCGTAGGCGACGAAGGCGCTCCGTCGGAAGAAAAACGCAGCACGTAGATATGCGGCTTCACCACTCCGCTCTGCGCGATCTGGTAGATGCCGCCATCGGAAGCGGGCGAGAACTCGTCAGCCCGGTCAAGCTCCAGCTGAGGAAATGCGGCCGGGTCAAACAGCGCGGTGCGCTTGCCCTCTGGATTGATCTTGACCACCGGACCCAGCAGCGGCCGGTCCATAGCGTACTTGCGGATGTAGAGATTCCCGTCGGCGTCGCACTTCGACGGAACCATGAACGCTCCACCCATCTCCGAAGCCACGCTCATGGTCGAGGAGGTGTGCAAAGCAATGGTTGGTCCTGAGGGGTCCGCTCCGGAGTCCGGACTCTTCGCGGGCACAGTCAGAGCCCCAGAGTTGGTTTGCGCAACCGTCAAGGCAGACAGTCCGCAGAATATTGCGAGTGCGAACCAGCCAGTACCGAACGATCTCATCTCGTGACTACATCTCCCGCCCAACCCAAATCGAAACTGAGAGCTGAGAGCTGACAGCTGAGAGCTGCCTTCCTACATCTTGTACTTGCCCAGATCGTCATCGCCGAGGTCTTCCAGCCACTTGCGCAGTTCCTCGCTGCTTACGGCAGGAACCGGATTGGCAGCTTGCTTCGAGTTCTTCAGAACCTCGTCCTCGACGAAGATGGGGCAATCCACCCGCAGCGCCAGCGCCAGCGCGTCTGAAGGACGGGAATCGATGCTCACCACGTGCCCTTCCCGTTCCACCCAGATGACCGCGTAAAAAGTATCGTCTTTCAATTCCGTGACCACCACTTTGTGCACCAGCGCGTCCAGGCCAGTGAGCACGTTCTTGATCAAGTCATGGGTCATCGGCCGCGGCGTATTCACCTTTTCGATTTCGAGCGCAATGGCATTAGCTTCATACACGCCCACCCAGATGGGAAGCACCACGTCGCTGCCCACGTCCTTGAGCAGCACAATCGGCATGTTCGAAACCGGATCCATCATCAGTCCGCGAATTTTCATTTCTACTTCCATAAGACCCTCTAAGCAAACCACCCGTCTCACTCTGCGGCCTGAGACGCGGCAAGCCGCGTCTCTACCCGAGATTCGACGTCGCCATCTCTCCCACCAAGCTATTCGGAAAGCTTCCCGTGACGAGAACCTGAACGTAGGTCCCCGTCGTGAGCTCGACGCCTTCGGGAACGGTAAAGTTCATCACCTTAATCTGCGAAGTTCGACCGATCCACTGTCCACGCGCCGGATTCTTCCCTTCTACCATGACTTCGACGATCTGCCCAACGTGCCGTCGATTGCGCTCGGTCCCGATTTGCTTCTGTCTGTCATTCAGCACAGCCAGACGTCGCGCCTTCTCCGTGTCCGGAATCGCATCATCCAGCCGCAAGGCCGGAGTGTTCGGCCGCGGAGAGTATTTGAACGTAAACACGCTGTCATACCCAACTTCGTCCATCAAGTTCAAAGTCTCTTCAAATTCCCGTTCCGTCTCTCCCGGAAATCCAACAATCAGATCGCTGGTGAGAGAGATATCCCGCCGCGCCGCCTGAATCCAGGAGATACGCTCCAGGTACTCGTCCCGGGTGTAGAGCCGTTGCATGGCCTCAAGCACGCGAGTCGATCCGCTCTGGACGGGCAGATGCACGTGATCGCAAAGCGCCGGCACCGAGTCGATGACGTCAACAATATCGCGTCCAAAATCGCGGGGATGAGAAGTGGTAAAGCGCACCCGCCGGATCCCCGAGACTGAGGCTACTGCCGCCAGCAGTTCAGCAAAGCTTTTCTTTCCATCAGGATCACGGTAAGAGTTAACGTTTTGCCCGAGTAGCTGAATCTCCGTATATCCAAGGTCCACCAGTTGCCGCGCTTCGTCCAGAACCGAGGACGAAGTCCGGCTGCGCTCCTTGCCGCGCGTGTAGGGCACCACGCAGTAAGCGCAGAATTTGTCGCATCCCTCGATGATCGTGATGTACCCGCGATGCGGATTGGTGCGAGCCGTGTATTCGGTCTCAAAGCACTTGTCGGTGGCGCGATCGTCCAGCCCCGTAACCCGCGACTGACCAGTCTCCAACTGCACCAGCATCTGCGGAAGATTGCGGTAAGAAGCCGACCCGCAGACCAGCGACACATAAGGAGCGCGCTCAAAAATCTTTTCCCCCTCCTGCTGCGCCACGCACCCCAGGACGCCAAACTGTTTCCCCTGCGCCCGAAACTTCTTATAATCCGCCAGCCGATTGAAGACCTTCTGCTCTGCCTTGTCGCGAATCGAGCAGGTGTTATACAGGACCAGCCCCGCCTCTTCCACCGTAGGAACCTGCCGATACCCCTGCTGCAAGAGCGTCCCGACTACCTTTTCGGAGTCGTGCGCATTCATCTGGCAGCCAAAGGTTTCCAGGTAAAACGTCTTGTCGTCGGACTGCGACATTGGTTCAGTATAAACCAAGGTTTCAGGTGGTTTGCTAACTGTTAACTGAAGGAAATAGGGGTGCCACACAGTCCAGAATTACTTCTTGCCCAGCAACCGAATGCGGGTGGTGAAGGCGCGGCCCTCGAAATTGCTGAAGGTGCGGAACTGGGCAGAATCGATGTCCGCATTCACTACTGCCGGATTGGCGTGATCGGTGATGTTCTCAAACCCGCCGCGGAGAGCCCAATAGCGGCCGAAAATGTGGAAGCGTTTCTCGACGAACAGGTTCAGCGAGAAATAAGTTGGGAAACGGTTGGTTCCGGGTGACCCCACCAACTGCCCCTGGTTGTTCGTGACGTTGAACGGGAAACCGCTGCGCCCTTCGAGCGAGTAGGCGATATCGAGCTCGTGGATGATGGGCAGCTTGAAGAAGGGCAACAGTCCCCAGGAGAGAAAGCGGTTGGGTGCATCCCAGAGATAAGGACCAGCAGCTTGCGGGCTTAGGATAGGATTGTCGACGTTGAAATCGAGTACCTGGTTGGACCGTGAACTGGAACGAGTGTAAGAACCGAAGACCGAGTAGCGGTGTCGGAAAGCCCGGCGCAAGTTCACCTCGAAAGAGTGATATCGGTCTTCGCGGGTGTTCTGCAAGATGAAATTTCCGCCCGGCAGTTCATTCGCCGTGTTGTAGACCAGGCCGTGGGTGCCATTCCTCTGCAGGAATTCGGCTTTCAGGTAGATGGAGCCAGGCAGCCTCTGCTCCAGACCAAGGCTCCAGTTGAGATACCGCGGCTCCTGCAAGGCGCGAGTGTTCGCCGAGAATGTAGTAAGAATTGATTCTGTCGGGTTGCCACTGGAGTCGAAGAAAGAGTCGGTTCTCTGGCCCGCCGATGGTCGCGCCAACAGCAGCAGGTTGGTTGCGTCGTAGACGATTCCGGCGCCTGCGGAAAGCTTGGTGTTGCCCTCGCTGTCGAGCACGTAGGTGCCCGCCAGTCGCGGCGAAACAAGCGGGGACCGGATGACCTCGTCCCAATCGAAACGCAAGCCGGGCTCGATCAGCAGGCGGTTGGTAGCTAACCAGCGATCCTGGATGTAACCGCTGGTTTCCAGGTTGTCGGCGGAAGAATTAGCCCCGCCCGAAAAGACAGAGTAGCGGGAGCAGGGGGAAGGCGTAACCGTCAAGCAGTTGCCAGAAGAAGGCAGCGTCTGACCTTCGCGAAGGAACGAGATCGGCGTGCGTTGAAAGTCGGCGTGGTAGATGAGGCGATCGGTGTCGATACCCATCTTCACTTCGTGCTGCCCATGCCATTTCTTCGGAGGTAGATAGAGATTGGCCAGACCCTGCCAGCGGCGGGCCCGCGTATCGGCAAAAAGGTAATAGTTCCCGCCCGTGGTCTCAGGGGAGGTAAAGTACGGCTGGGTTCCGGCAGGCGTGAGCTCCAAGCCGTATTGCACAAAAGCTACTCCGGTCTCGAGCAGTTCCCCGCCCTGAAAATAATGCTGGTTTTTCACGCTGGCCAGGTAGGCGCTCTCGATATCCGATGGAGTAGCTTCGACGGGATTAATGAGCGAAAGGCCAGCGTGATCGTCGTGCAGATGGTTGATGTTGAAGCTCGTGGTGAGAATGTCGCGTGTGGTCAAATTGGCCTGCACCTTGGCGAGATTGCCAAAGCGCCATAGGCGGTCGGTGTCAGGGCCCGGTAATTCGGGAATGATGATGTTGTCGTACTCGCCGTCTGGAGAGTCGAAGAACCACATCTTGCCTCTGCTAATGGGCCCGGAAAAGGTGAAGCGCGGGTCCACCTTGTCGAAAGCCAGTCCCTTCTTGTTCTGCACCGAAGGAACAAAGTTTGTTCCCGAGTAGCGGAAATGGTCGTCGCCAATCGCAGTGTTGAGGCTGAGCACGCCGCCCGAGCCTTTGCCGTACTCGGCCGAGTTGCGACTCGGTTCGACGTCCACCGAACGAAGCGAGTCCGGACTCACCCGCATGAGCAGCTCTCCTGTAGCGGGCTGAGTGATATTGAAGCCATCCAGCAGCGTGAGGGTTTGATACGTTTCCGACCCCGCGATGTGCGGCTGTCCGAAAACATCGTTGACCACTCCGGGAATAAAGTTCAGCGCGTAGCGGTAGTCGCGGGTAGTCGGGTAAGGGAGATTGATAATGTCAACGCCGGTGAGCTGCTCCTGATCCGTGACCTGGGCGGGATCGATGGCGGGCGGAGACTCGACCACATCGACCACCTCGCGCACCTCTTGCTGGTGGGTGAGGGTGACCTCAATATTCGGAGCCGCACCAGCCTGAATCGCAGGCAACGCCAATGTCATCGAGTAGAAGCCTTGCTTTTCGACGCGGAGCTGGTACGCAGCAGCGGAGAGATTGGAGAATTCGCAGTGGCCGGCAAAATCGGTAGCGCAGCGTAGCGCAACGGCCTCTGGAGACGCTTGCAGAAATACCAGCGCCGAAGATACTGCAACATCGTTCTCATCGACGACCGCAATCAGGATGTCTTGCGACGGGGTTGCTCCCGGCGCTTTTGCGGAAGTCTGGGCGAGAGAAGCAGGGATCAGACAAATACAAACTGCCAAGCAAATCACCGATCTGCGCAACCGATGGGGCCTGGGCATAAATGTTGTTTCTATTTTCGCTCAGGAACAGCCGTTGGATATGAATTGCACGGGGTCCGGTTGCCGCCCGCGCCTATCGGTAGCCCCCGGCATCTTCGACGAAATGGTACTCGCCGTCGATGACGCCGGAAGCTTCTCCAGCTGCAGCCGCCTCGGGATTGCTTATGAACTCCCGGGCCTTGTCCATGGAGGCAACTTCAAACATGAAGAAAACGTTGTTAGGTTCCCCGACGGTACGCCAGATATTGACGAGTCGAAGGCCCGCTTGCTGGTGGGCTGCAACGTGAGAAGCGAACACGGCCTTCCAGCGCACGAAGTCCGCAACGCGATTGCGGCACAGCATGTAGGTCATCAATTTCCCATGAAATCGCTTCTACTTCACCCGCTCCAGCGTGAACGCTTTCTTCATTTCTTTGCCATGATCCAGGAAGGTCCATTCTTCAACGTGGTGATTGGCGTCGGGCTGCGTGAAGGTCACATGCTGCATATGCCCGTCGCTGGGACCGATGTTGGTCCCGTCGAAGAATTCGAAGCTGACCGATTTCGCATCCGAAGAAATGACCTTCATGCGCGGCTGGTTGCCCGATCCACAGTAGTGGGTCATCAAAAGGCGGTCGCCATCCATGTGAAACATGGTGATCATGTTTTCCGGACCTTTCCCGAGAATTTCGCTCATCAGCGCCGAACCGCCTGCGGTCATACGAAAGGTCACTTGAACAGGCTGGCCCTGCGAATTCTTCCCTGCCCAGTTCCCTTCCAGTCCCTTAAGCAGGTCGAATGACTTGTGCGCGTCCGACTGCGCCACAACCAGGCTGGCGTAGAGGACGATGGCGACGGCGGCGATATTGCGAAATGCCTTCATGGTTTCCTCCGTATATTGACTCGTGCTCGCTGCGTGCACTACGTTGCGTCCAGAGGATAATTCGGGTTCCCACCGCCCAGTTTCTCGCTCAGATGGGCGGCGATCAGTTTACCGTGGAAACGTCCATTCTCAATGAAAATTTCGTTGGTCTTCGATCCCGCCACGATCACTCCCGCAACATAGATTCCGGGAACGTTCGACTCCAGATTTTCCGGATCGCATACCGGACGCATCTGTTGCGGGGAAAGTTCGATGCCCACGCTGCACAGAAAATCGTAGTCCGGATGGTACCCCGTAAGCGCGAACACAAAGTCATTTCTCAGGCGCAGGGAGCCGGACGGCCCGCGCAGCACCACAAAATCCGCCCCGATTTCCTGCACCGTGCTGTTGAAGTGCGCCATGATCTCGCCAGCTTTGATGCGGTTCTCGATGTCGGGCCGCACCCAGTATTTGACGTGGTGATGCATCTGCGGTCCGCGATGCACAAGCGTCACCCGCGCCCCGTGCCGCCACAAATCCAACGCCGCTTCCGCCGCTGAATTCTTGCCTCCGATGACCACCACGTCGGTGTCGTAATAAGGATGCGGCTCCCGATAGTAGTGGAAGACTTTGTCCAGGTCCTCGCCGGGCGCCTCGATTTTGTTGGCAAGATCGTAGTAGCCAGTAGCGACCACGATCTTGCGCGCCCGGTAGTCGTGAATGGCGCTATGCCGGTCAGTGGTCGTCACTCGGAACTTGCCGTCCTCGCCCGTAATCGTCTTCACCCACTCGTACTGGCGGACATGCAGGTGATAGTGCTCGGCGACGCGGCGGTAATATTCCAGCGCTTCCAGGCGAGTGGGCTTGGCCAGCGATGTGGTGAAAGGAATATCGCCAATCTCGAGCAACTCCGGCGTGGTGAAAAACACCATGTTGTTCGGATAGTGAAAGATGGAATTGACCAGGCATCCCTTGTCGACGATGAGCGCCTTGAAGCCGGCCTTCTGCGCCTCGATGGCGCACGCCATCCCGGTCGGGCCGGCGCCTACGACCAGGACATCGCTGGAAGAGTCGGGCCGCGCATGTGCTTGACTGCGGGGCAAAGTTTCGGGAGTTTGTTCAGCGGCCGTCGGGGTATTCATCGCGGTGATCGAGACCCACAGATTCTAGCACCGGGCCGCAAAGTAACACCCAAGCATTTGGTCATACGATCTTCCCTCGTGTACCTTCGCAGCCCTTGTGGTTAACGGTCTTGCAAGTTGACCGCTTCCGCGCGCTTCCTTATTTCTTCACGCTGACCGAAACTCCATCGCGGATGGGCAAAATGGTCGTAAACAGATCCTGCGACTCGCCGATCAGTTTATTGAATTCGAGGATGGCCTTGGTTTGAGTGTCAGGATTGGGCCTGCCCAGTTTGCCGCTCCACAGCACGTTATCGGCGATGAAAAGACCGCCGCTTTTCAGGTGCGGCAGCGCGAGGCGAGGGACGCGTGGGTAGTCGGTCTTATCGACGTCATTAAAAATGATGTCGTATTGCTCCTTCTCTTCCGAAAGAATTTCCAAAGCGTCGCCCACCCGAATCTTGATGCGCTGGCTGACTCCGGCACGATCGAAGTAGCGGCGGGCCTTCTCGGCGCGTTTGCGGTCGCCGTCTGTGTAAATAACGACTCCCCCTTGGCCCACTGCCCGCGCCCACCAGATAGTGGAGTAGCCGATGGCCGAGCCCATTTCAAATACTTTCTTCGCACCGCTGATCTTTGCCAATTGATAAAGCACACGAGCGACAGCGGGGCCGACGATGGCATAACCGTTCTTTGCGGCGTCAACTTCCATTTCAGCAAGTACTTCATCGCGCGGCGGCAGCATCGCGTACAGGTAGTCTTCGACTTCGGGAACTGTAATTCCGCCCATGCGCCACTCAGGTCTCGGCGATTGATCCGTCATGTGGGTCCTTGCAGTGCAGATTTAACAACTCGTTTATGAAATCGTCTTCCCCGGCTTCAGTTCCAGCACTTCCATGCCTGGTACTAGCTTCTGCAATGCGCCGGGTGTTCCCGTCAGTGCAGGAAACGTGCCGAAGTGCATGGGAATAACAGTTTCTGGCTGCAGTAGTTTACAGGCGTAGGCAGCCTCGCGTGGCGACATAGTGAAAAGGTCGCCTATCGGCAGCATGGCAATCTTCGGCGCGTACAGGTCGCGAATGATGGCCATGTCGCTGAAGACGTTGGTATCACCCGCATGGTACAGCTTGACTCCATTCGAAAATTCGAGCACATAGCCACAAGCTTCGCCGCCATAAATGATCTGGTCGCCATCTTGAATACCGCAGGAATGCACCGCGTGCACCATGGTGATCTTCACCCCGGCGATGGTCTGCGTTCCGCCTTTATTCATGGGCGCGATCTGTTTGACACCTTTCTTCTGCAACCACAAACAGAGTTCATAGATGCCAACCGCGATCGGATCCAGCCTCTTGCCCACCTCGACCGCGTCCCCGATGTGATCGCCATGCCCGTGGGTACAGAGCAGCACGTCGGCTTTCTTGACGTTCTTCTCACTCTCCGGGCACGCTGGGTTGCCGGCAATCCACGGATCGATGTAGAGGGTCTTCCCTTCCGGCGTCTGAATGCGGAAGGTGGAGTGGCCGAGCCAGGTAAGTTGGATTCCTTGAAGATTCATGGCGTACCTCGACGGAGTAACCTGCGAACTGGAATTCTAGTGGCTTGGAAAAGAGCGCGCAACGAGCGAACACAGACGCTCCACAAATCGGCGCTTAGTCCGCTGACGGTTTCGTGAACCACTCGTCGAACCACTCCAGTGTGCGTAATCTGTAGTCGTGGGAGTCGGCAGGCTTCACAAAGATGTGTCCTTCGTTCGGATAAACAACGAGCCTGGTGGGCACTTTCATGGTCTTGAGCGCATGCCACCATTCCACCGATTGTTCCATTGGAACTTCACCATCGCGTTCGCCGGCCAGGATCAGGGTAGGTGTCTTAACCGCCTTGACGAAGTGCATAGGGTCGCTCTTCGCGTACACGGCAGGATCGTCGTAGACGGACGCTCCGAAAAACGGGAACATCCACTCGTCGATATCGTTCAGGCCGTAGTAACTGAGCCAGTCCGAGATTCCGGCGCCCGCAACCGCCGCGGCAAAACGCTGCGTCTGGGTCTCGGCCCACATCGTCATGTATCCGCCGTAGCTGTGCCCGCGCAGGCCGATGCGCTTGGCGTCGATCGGATATTCCCTTGAGATGGCATCGATGCCAGCCATGATGTCGCGGTAGTCCCCACCCCCGAAATCTTTGACGTTGGCTTGCGTGAACGCCTCGCCCTGTCCGTAGCTGCCGCGCGGGTTTGGACACAGCACAAAGTAGCCCATCGCCGATGCGGCTCCGGTGAGACCCTCACTCCAGGGAGACATGCACGCCGAGGACGGTCCGCCGTGTACATTGACTACGAGCGGATATGTTTTGCCAGGAACGAAGTCCCGGGGGAGCATAAGCCAGCCTTGGACCCGCGTGCTTCCGTTTTGCCAGTGAATATTGCGCATTGCACCCCATGCCGGCTGGATGCCGCTGTTCAGATGGGTGATCGGCTTCCAGTTGCCAAGAGGCCCCGCCCAGACTTCCGCGGGAGTTCCGGCTGATTGGCGTATCACTGCACTCACCGCTCCGTCGCGGGAAAAGGATCCCCCCGGCTGAAACGAGTCCGTGGACACTACTTCTTCGCCCGTCCACAGTGTCTGCGCTTCGCCCCCGGTGGCGCTCACGCTGCCGAAGCCGGAATTCCCATCGACGTTTGCGGCGAAAACGATGCGGTCGGGAGATGTCCACGCGAGGGAAGAAGGAGACGCCTTGAGGTTCGGAGTGATATTCCGTGCCGCGCTGCCATTGATGAGGCCGTTAATTGGGACGATGACGATATCGCCGCCCGTGACTCCTGCGTCGCTCATAAGGCCTTCGATGAGGGCAACATTCTTGCCGTCCGGCGAGACGTGCGGGTCTGCCAGTTGCCACTTGGTCGCGTAGATCTCACGCATCTCCCCGGTTTGCGCATCGATGCGATAGAGCCGCGCGACATACCAATTGGCGTCGCCGGAGCCGTGCGCCGCCGTGGCTGCCCACGCCGCTCCGTCGGGAGTCCAGTCGTATTCATAGATGTACATATAGGCGGGCGTTACTTGCGCCAGGTGGTTCGTGCTCAGGTTGATGGTCGTGAGACGCTGCTCGTAGACTTGATCGTCAACGACTCCCGCGAGGGGCGTCATCGGCTGCAGTGGGCCAGCCACGCGCGGCAGGCCCGCAGTAAAGAGGATGGCCAGGTTCGCTCCGTCCGGAGAAAAACGAGGCGTCTGGGCGTAACCTCTCAATTCCGCCCGCTTTTCCGGAGCGCCACCGTCGACGGCCACGGTCCAGACTTGAGCCGCGGGAATGTCACCCGGCAAGTCAGCGAGGAACGCGAGCTGTTTGCCGTCCGCCGACCACGTGACGTCGCGCGATGGCAGCTTGCCTTCCACGAAGATTGCTTGGAGAGAGCCAGAACCGCCGCGTACCGGTGTCACCGTAAGCTGTCCATCGACGATGTAGGCAACCCGGGTTCCATCGGGAGAGATCGCAACCTGATCGATCGTTTTCGCGTGCGGCATGGAGGCGAGCACGGCTCCGGCGTGAGAGCGTACAGGAGCATTATCTTGTGCCAGGAGCCGAACACCGTAGAGTGAGATTGCGAGCGCGCAAGCCAGCGCGGTAAAGCATACGTGAGACATGGTCCTTGACTTCATGGCCGCTGAGTACACCGAATTTAAATCATACCGGTTGCAGGCAACCTCGTGTATTAAGATGGTGCTCGATGCCTGACCTCAAAGTATTGCTGTCACGCGAAACCATTGCCAAAAGGGTTGCCGAGATGGGTGCTGAGATTGCGCGCGATTTTCGCGGCCAGTCGATTATCTTCGTCGGCGTTCTCAAAGGCGCAGCCGTTTTCTTGAGCGATCTGGCCCGTCAGGTTCCGCTCGACGCCACCTTCGACTTTATCGGGGTTTCGAGTTACGGAAACCGTCCCACCGCCAAAGAAGATCCGGCGGGCCACGCGGCCTGGGACTCGATGGGCGAAGTGCGTTTGACCAAAGACATGGATCAATCGCTCGCTGGACGAAACGTGATTCTGGTCGAAGACATCCTCGATACCGGGCTGACCCTGAACTACATTTCGAAGCTGGTCGAGGCGCATGAACCAAAATCGTTACGCATTGCGGCCCTGCTCGACAAGCCTTCTCGCCGCAAGCAGCCGATCCAGGCGCAATACATCGGCTTCACCATTCCCGATGCCTACGTCGTCGGCTACGGCCTCGACTATGCCGAGAAATACCGCAATCTTCCTGACATTTGCGTGCTAGAGAATTTGTAGTTGGTGATTTTGTGCAGAGTTCTCAGTTCTGTTCTCAGTGGGAACCGTTATGGTGTTCTGAGAACTGAGAACCGGGAACTGAGAACTTGTTAAGATGAAGCCTGTGAACCCGACCGCCTCGCCAACTGAACGCAGTTCCCAGGTGGAACCGCTGCTATTGGAAGTGGCCGACGTGGTTAACACCACGCTCGACTTGGAAACCACGCTGCGGCGTGTGGCGGAAGTAGTCCGAAAGGTCATCGACTACGAAATTTTTGCGATTCTGTTGCTCAATGAGCAGCGCCAGGAATTGTACCTCCGCTTCCATGTAGGGTATCCGCAGGAAGTCGCCGACCGCTTGCGCGTGAAGGTCGGCCAAGGCGTAACCGGACGCGCGGCGCAGACTCGGCAAGCCGTACTGGTTGCCGATGCGACGCTGGAAGATTTCTACATTGAGGCCCTGCCCAACGTTCACTCCGAACTCGCCATCCCGCTGATCGTCAAGAACCGGGTGATTGGCGTGATCGATCTTGAGGCCCGCGAAAAGGGCTATTTCACGGAAGAGCACAAACGTCTGCTGACGCTGATCGCATCGCGCATGGGCGTGGGCATCGAAAACGCGCGGCTGCATACGCGCATCACGCGCCAGGCCCGCACCTTGATGCTGCTGAACGAAATTGCGCGCGAACTCACCTCGATTCTGAACCTCGACCAACTGCTCAAGCGCATCGCCGAGCTCCTCAACCGGTTGATCGAGTACCAGATGTTCAGCATTCTCTTGGTGGATGCGACCGGTGAGAAACTGCAGCACAGGTTTGCGCAACGCTTCGAAGAACGCCTGCATTTGAAACACGACATCCCGCTGGGTCGCGGAGTGGTGGGGTACGCTGCGCAGGCTAAGGAAGCCATCCTCGTGCCTGACGTCACCAAGAGTGAGCGCTACATCGCAGTGAATCCGGAGACGCGCTCGGAACTGGCGGTTCCGCTGATCTACCAGGAAAAGGTAATTGGCGTTCTCGACCTGGAGCACACCCGCCGCGGCTATTTCACCGAGGACCACAAGCGGACCCTCACCACGCTCGCGGCGCAGCTTGCCATCGCCATTGAAAACGCGCGTTTGTACGAACAGATTGCCCGCCAGGAGCAGCGACTGGAACGCGATCTGGCGCTGGCGCGCGAGTTGCAGTTTCGCTTGCTGCCGCATTCGCGCCCGAAGATGCACAATCTTGAAGTCGAGGCCAAGTTTGTTCCCGCCCGCGCCATAGGCGGCGATCTCTACGACTTCGTTCCCTATTCGTTGTCGCGCCTGGGAATCGCGATTGGAGACGTAAGCGGCAAAGGCGCGCCTGCTGCCATTTATGCCGCGCTGGTGAGCGGTATTCTGCGGTCCCATGCCCCGATTGAGCCCGGTCCGGCAGAGATGCTCTCGGCAGTGAATCTGTCTCTCGCCGAGCGCCGGATTGCGGCGCAGTTTGTTTCGATTATCTACGCCGTGTGGGACGATGAAAAGCGCACGCTGCTGGTGGCGAATTCAGGCTTGCCGCGGCCTATCTATTGCCACGATGGCAAGATTGAGTTCATCGAGGCCACTGGGTTACCGCTCGGGCTGTTCGACGAAGCCGATTATGACGAATTCACTTTCAAGGCCAAGCCCGGAGATCTGTTCGTGTTCTACAGCGACGGTATTCTCGACGCCCGTAATAGCCACGGGCAATCTTTTGGGCCGGAGCGCGTGGCAGCGATCGTCGCAGGCTGCGCTAGCAAATCGGCGGATTGCGTGGTAAACGAAATTTTCAAGGCGGTGACCGAACACGCCGCGGGGGTGGATACGTTCGACGATCAAACGGTAGTTGCCATCAAAGTAAAAGCGGGTCCGGGCAAACGCAAGTGAAACGCACACGCGAAGCTCAAGCGTTACGCCCTCCTGCCTTTGAGTATCATGGCGCGGCTCATGGCTCGACTCATGGAACCCGCGCCGCGCAACTGTACTGCGAAGCGGTGGCGCTTGAAGATCTCGCCGCGAGTCACGGAACTCCGTTATACGTCTATTCCGCGGCGATGATTCGCGCGCGCTTGCATGCCTTTGCTCGCGCCTTTCAGTCCATTCCGCACACACTCTGTTATTCGGTCAAAGCTAATTCGACGCTGGCGATTCTGCGCTTGGTGGCCGGCGAGGGCTCCGGTTTTGACGTGGTTTCCGGCGGAGAGCTGCAACGAGTTCTGCGCGTAAGCCGGAAAGCTGCAAGGAAGGTTGTATTCTCCGGCGTGGGAAAGACTGCGGCCGAGATGGAACTCGCCCTCCGCTCGGGGATCTTGCTGTTCAACATTGAAAGCGCTTCGGAATTGAATTTACTCTCTGCCGTTGCGACACGATTGAAGAAACGGGCAGCCGTAGCCGTGCGGGTTAATCCCGATGTCTCGGCAAAAACTCATCCGTATATTTCGACCGGGCTGCATCAGCACAAATTTGGTGTGCCCATCCCCGAAGCGCGGACGCTCTACGCACTGGCCGCGAAACAGCCTTATCTGAAAGTGGCCGGAGTGAGCGTCCACATCGGATCGCAGATTACCGATGTGCGATCTTTTCATGCGGCCCTTGAGCGCGTGGCTGACTTGATTCGCACCCTGCGCGAACAGGGCCACGACATCCACTATATCGACGCTGGCGGCGGCCTGGGAATTTCCTACCAGGGAGTGCAGGGGAGCTTTGAGAAACAGATTGCCGCATATGCGAAGGCTGTACTGGGTCCGTTACGTGGATTGCAGCTGCATCTACTGCTCGAGCCGGGACGCTCCATTGTTGGACCAGCCGGTGTGTTGCTGACACGCACCCTCTACAGGAAGACGAATAATCACAAGCGCTTTCTCATTGTCGATGCGGCGATGAACGACTTGGTGCGTCCATCGCTCTACGGTGCGTATCACGAAATTGTTCCAGTGAACCGCGAAGCGCGCGAGACTGAGGTTACCGATGTCGTCGGACCCATCTGCGAGACGGGTGACTTTTTCGCGCGCGACCGGAAACTCCCGCGAGTCCGCGAGGGCGATCTGCTGGCCATTCTGGATGCCGGCGCATACGGCGCGGTGTTGGCATCGAACTACAACACGCGTGGCCGCGCGGCCGAGGTGCTGGTGGACGGTGCGTCGAAGAAAGTGATCCGGCGACGCGAAAGCGTTCAGGATCAGATACGGATGGAAGCCTTCTAACCTTGAATGTTGCGGAACCCATGATGAAAGAACGCCCTTGGTTTTGCGGAAAGCGCCCGTGTTTGACCGTGACAGCTCTCTTCGCGTGTTCAGTGCTGGGTTGCATTGCCCTATCCGCCTTCGCTCAGGACCAGCCAGCCTATGTTTTTCATCCCAATCAGGAGGTCCGCGTCGCCCATCTGTCGGCGTTAACGGCGCAGTCGACGAACCCATCCGCGGTGCTCGCAGCGGTACTGGAAACGATACTCCGCGACAAAACCGTTTGCTGCGGGAAGGACTCTGCCCTCGAAGACACTGTGCTAGCGGCTCCATTGTCATTAAACGAACTTAGTGCCAAGTTGCAGGGAAAGCATGTCTTGAGCGACGGCCGGTCCGTCATGGTGAGCGCGGAATATGTCCCGCAAAGCGCGATCACCCCAGATCTTATGATCAGTGCTCTGATCGACCAGCACGCTCTGCTCATCAAGTGGAAGTCACACTTCTACGTGCTCTACGGAGCGATCTTTGATGAAACGGTCTATTCCAGCGGACAGCGTCAATTTGCAGTCCACAAGCTCTTGTTGCTGGATCCGCGCTTTTCTGACCAGCGCAGGGACCTCGAGTTCAACCGCGACAGCGACGATTGGGGAAAAGTCGAGGGACTGCTAACGCTGTCGATTGCGCGGCAGTAATCGGCGCCTACAGCGACTCCAAGAAATTCGTAACCGCCCGCAGCACCGGCTCGGGCTGTTGGATAAACAGCGCATGCCCCAGATTTCGGAATTTCACATGCGCGTGATGGGGCAACAAACGCGTGGCCAAGGCCACATCGGCGTCGGACATCAGGCCGCCTAACTCCGGGGTGCCTTGCAAAAGCAGCGTTGGACAAGTGATCCCACGCAAGACCGTCTCGCCGTCCCAGCCTTCGATCGACGAACCGTCGAGCGTCATTTCATATGCGTCCGCGTCGGTCTGTTGTACGCAGCGCGCCCAGGAAAGCAGGTAGGGCTCATCGTTTCCAGGAAGTTCGCGGATCGTGACCGACCCCCCGCTCGGAACTCGCAAAACAATCTTGCCGATGCCGTCGGCAATCTCCTCGACCGAGCCGCCCGTGCGCGCCAGATCGCGTAGCCCCGAAAACAACGACGTGTACATCGGATTGCGAAGCCTCTGGGCGACGATGATGTTGTCGCCCAGAACCAAAGCCCGCACCTGTTCCGGATGGTGAGAAGCGACCCACATGGCCAGCATGCCGCCGAGCGAATGTCCAAAAAGCACAGCGGGAGCGGATACGCGCTCGCGCAGAAGGCAGGCGATGTCTTCCGAATATTGTGGGCCGTGATATCCGCGAGCCACATGGGAGGATTTGCCATGACCGCGAAGGTCAGGCGCGAAGATATGCCAGCGCAGGCTTAGCGCGGGAATCACCGGCAGAAAAACCTGCCAGCGGCGGCCGAGTCCATGCAACAGCACCAACGGGGGTCCATGGGCCGGGCCTTCGGCGTAATTCACTTGAACTTCGCCCGTGTCGAAGGTGCGCTCGACCAACCCTGGATGATTCTCACTCACAACACTCACCGGTTCGTGATACCTCGGTCGTAGGTCATCTTGCCGCCGACCCAGGTCTTGAGAACCTTAACCTCTCGAATCTTGGCGGGATCGATACTCAGCACGTCGTCACTAAGCAATACGATGTCGGCCAGTTTTCCCGCCGTGATCGAACCTTTCTCCTTCTCCTGAAATTCGGCGTACGCCGAACCCATGGTGTAGGCCTCGATCGCCTCTTGAATGGTCAACTTCTGCTCCGGAAACCATCCCTTCGGATTCTTGCCATCGAGCGTGGCGCGGGTTGTGGCCGCGTACAGCGTGAGCATGGGATCGAGAGGCGCAACCTCCCAATCGGTTCCCAAGGCCAGGCGAACACCGTGGTCAAGAAATGTGCGAAAGGCATAGGTGCGGCTGGCGCGATCGTGTCCGATGCGGCTCTCCGCCCAGCGGCCGTCGTCGATGGCGTGATAAGGCTGTACTGACGCGATCACGTGCAATTGGGCAAAACGGTCGAAATCTTTGGCCGCCATGTGCTGCGCGTGTTCGACGCGCCAGCGGCGATCGCGGCTGCCATGCGCCTTCTCAATCTCGGTGTAAATGTCGAGGATCGCCGAAATCGCCGCATCGCCGATGGCATGGGTGCAGAGCTGCAATCCAGCGCCATCTCCCCGCATCATGCGATCGCGCATCAGCGAAATGGGCTGCATCTCTTCACTGAGCAGGCCGCGATTGCCGGGTTGGTCCGAAAAAGGTTCGAAAAAATATGCTGTCCCCGATCCGAGCGATCCATCGGCGAATGACTTTACCGCGCCAATGCGCAAATACGGCCCGCCAAACGCCCGCCGGATGCCGATCTTCACCTGGTCGTCCACCTCGGAAATCAGCGGTGCGGCATAGATACGCGTGGTCAACTTGCCTTCCTGCAGAAGTTCCGAGTAGATGGCGATGTCGGCGGGATCGGGGTTCATGTGCTGCACGCTGGTCACGCCGAGCGAGGCCGCGTGTTCGAGCGCGCGCTCAATCGCGTGCCGCCGCTGATTGTGGCTGAGGGGTGGGACTACTTTGAACAGCGCATCCTGTGCCGCATCTTTCAGTGCGCCGGTCGGATTCCCCTGCCGGTCGCGGACGATCACTCCGCCCGCGGGATCTGGCGTTTGCGCGGTGATTCCCGCCAGCTTCAAGGCCAGCGAGTTCGCCAAAACCATGTGGCCGTCATAGCGGTTCACCGCCACTGGCGTGTCCGGCATTGCCGGATCAATCAACTCCTTTGTAGGCAGTTCGGCGGGGCTCCACTTCGTCTCATCCCAATCGCCGCCCAGCATCCATTCGCCCTTGACGCTTTTCGCGGCGCGCTCGCTAATTCGGCGGACAAATTCCTGCGCGCTCGTAGCATCGTTCAGTTGCACGCTGTCAAGTTGCGCGCCGCCATCCGTGAAGTGCACGTGAGCGTCGTCGAACCCCGGCAACAGACGCTTCCCCTCGGCATCGACCACGCGAGTGTGCGGCCCTCGCCAGGCATCGACTTCCTGGTTTGTTCCAACCGCAACGATACGGTCGCCCAGGACGGCAACCGCTTCAGCCTCCGGGTGTGACGCATCCACCGTCCAGACACGCGCGTTTCGGATAATAAGGTCGGCAGCTGGCGTAGTTTGTGCGTAGGCCCAAAGCGCGCAACCGAGCATAACGACGAGTTGCAGGAAATATTGCTTCATTATTTTCTCCCGATGAAATTCCGCTTCGATAAAGACGAAAACTGCATGATCAGGTCTCCGCTTTTCCTAAGACCTGCCACCTGAGACCTAGCACCTGCCTCTAGCGGTCTCCCCACTTGAGTTTGGTGGCCAGCACTTCGAAAAATGTTTTCTGAAAACGTAACAACCGGGCCGGATGTTCGGCCTTCCCGCAACGCACGATATCACCGTCTCGCACCGGCATGCCCACCTGTCCATCGAGGCTCAGGTAAGCCTCTTCCTGTCCCGTCTTGACGTGGATTTCGATCGCGACCGTATCGCGCACCACCACTGGACGGTGCGTCAATCCATGGGGCGAAACCGGCGTAATCACGAAGGCATCCACATCCGGCTTGAGAATCGGTCCGCCCGCGCCCAGAGAATACGCGGTAGAGCCGGTCGGCGTCGCGATGATCAGAGCGTCGGCTTTGTAACTGGAAACGAACTCCGCGTCCACCACAAGGTCAAAGTAATTCAGCCGGGCAATCGCGCTCTTGCTCACGACGACATCATTCAATGCCTGGTGAGTCGCCATCACGTGTCCGCCCCGAACCAATGAGCAAACCAGCATGGACCGGCTTTCCACCACATATTCACCCTTGGCCACGGCCTCCAGCGCAGGATAGAGATCAGCCAGCGGCAGTTCAGTAAGGAATCCGAGCGTGCCCAGGTTGACGCCCAGAATCAGCGTTCCGGCTTTCGCCACCGCGCGGGCCGCCGAAAGCAGCGTGCCGTCGCCGCCGAGCACCAGCGCCAGATGCGGCGACCGCGCCGCTAATTCACGCCGGGGCATTACCGACGACGCCGAAAAATAACCTGCGCTCTCCTGATCTGTCACCACCGAATAGCCGCGCTCCTGCAGCCACTTTTCAAGCACCGGCAGTACTTTCGACAGTTCGGGACGCTCCGGCTTGGAAACGATGGCAACGGTTTTCTGGCGAGTTGGTGGCGGAGACTCGGACATGTTTTCGGATTTTATGGGGAGCCTAGCTTTCATTTATAGAATGACCGAACTACACCATGGAGCAACCTAACGGCGAGAAACATCGAGACACACGCCATAGAAAAACCGAGCACGGCAAGCAGGGTTCTAGCGGTTGATCCCAGAACGTCGCCCATTCCAGCCGAAGTGTCGCCCCTCACGAGCAGGCTACCGATAAAGAGAGTGATCGAACCTAAGATGAAGACTAGGGCGAAAATAGTCACGCCAATTCCTTGTACCGCTCCCCTTGCGGTCCAATCTTTCGACAATAGATTGTCTTGCCGACCGGTACCCCGCAAAATCGGGGGTTTCTGGGACTGATCCTTTAACCTCTCTTTGGACATCTGTTCCGACATCCGTCGAACCCCCGGCCTTCGATTGTACAGAATCACCGGATGGCAGGCCGAGAAAACTCTGCGTGCAGCAGAAATTCGCGATTGCCTTCGCCGCCAAGAATGGGCGATTCGATCCATTCGGCGCGCGTGCCTCCGAGTTCCAGGAGCGCCGCCTCCACCCTGTCCACGGCCGCTCGCTGGGCCGCTTCGTCGCGCACGATTCCACCCCTGCCCACCAGTTCCCTGCCCGCTTCAAACTGCGGTTTTACCAGCACCACAATCTGGCCGCAACCCGAAGCGGCGCGAAGCACCGCTGGCAGCACCAGCGTGGCGGAGATGAACGAGACATCCATGGCAATGAAGTCGATCGGTTCGCCAATGTCGCCAGGCGCGAGATACCGGGCATTGGTCTTCTCCAAGAGCCGAATACGCGGATCGGTACGCAAGCCAAAATCCATCTGCCCGTACCCGGTATCTACGGCAATCACTTTGGCGGCCCCGTGCTGCAGCATGCAGTCGCTGAAGCCTCCGGTGGAAGCGCCGACGTCGAGACAAATTTTGCCCTGGAGATCGATACGCCAGTGCTCAAGCGCCTTCTGCAACTTGAGCCCGCCACGGCTGACGTAGCGGAGATCCCCGCCCAGCAGCCGCAATACCGACGCCGAGCCGGAGTCAATCAGTGCGCCCGCCTTCTCGATCTTCTGCTCGTTGACCAGAACTTTTCCGGCCAGGATCAGCGCCTGCGCCCGCTCGCGCGACGGCACGAGGCCACGCTCCACCAGCAATTTGTCGAGACGTGTCTTCATGGCGAGGACGCCAATTTCTCGTAGTAGAGACGGGGCTTGCCCCGTCTCCGCCGCGCCTCAACGGGAACTCGAATTCCCTTTTCGTGGTGGCGCATGGCACGATGCGGCTAGCACCCGATGCAGTGCAGAATGTTAAAACGATTCGTTAACAGGAGGTTACAGAAATAAGTTCCCGCTTTTCCACAAACTTTTCCTCAGCAGTGTTGAAAAGTTCGGTAGACCATCGGCACTGCAGCTGCTGTCAAGCGAAACTTCTCCGATGGAGCAACGGGCGTCCCGCCCACCCCAACTGTCAAGTGATCGGGCGTTTCCAAATTCAAAAACGAAGCAACGCGCACCTCAGATGACCTGATCACCTTCTACCTTAGCCCGCAACTTCTTCCAGCAACTTCTGGTCAATATCGAAGTTGGCATGCACGTTCTGCACATCGTCGCAATCTTCAAGCGCTTCCATCAACCGGATCATCTGCGCCGCCTGCTGCCCTTCCAGCTTGATGTAGGTCTGTGGAATCATGCCAACGCCCGAGGAGATGGGAGTAATGCCGGCCTTCTTCACCGCTTCCAACACGGTCTCGTAGGCAGCAGTGTCGGTCAGGATTTCCCAGTTTTCGCCATCGTCCTTTAAGTCTTCGCCGCCCGCTTCGAGGATGATATTCATCAGATCGTCTTCCTTGGCGGCCGACTTGGGAATGATAATGTCGCCCTTCTTGTGAAACATATACGCGACGGCACCGGCTGCGGCCATGTTGCCGTTGTTCTTTTGGAATACGTGGCGGATCTCGCTCACCGTACGATTGCGGTTGTCGGTGGAAATCTCTGCTAGCAAAGCCACGCCACCCGGGCCGTATCCTTCCAGCACAAATTCTTCATAGGTCAGCCCCGGCAGTTCGCCGGTACCGCGCTGGATGGCGCGTTTGATGTTGTCGGCAGGCATGTTCTCGGACTTCGCCGCCAGAATTGCCGTGCGCAGCCGCGGGTTCATGTCAGGATCGCCACCCGATTTGGCCGCCATCGCGATTTCCTTGATGAGACGGGTGAAGATCTTGCCGCGCTTGGCGTCGAGCGCGCCCTTCTTGTGCTTGATGGTTGCCCATTTCGAATGGCCGGACATAGCTCTACCTCATCTCTAGAGAACTTGAATGGCGCAGATTCTCGGAATTATGGATCCGCCCGCGGAGGAAATCACAGGATCAGCCTCGACGTAAAACGTTCAGGCGAATAGGAATTATAGCATGGGGCGGGCAGCGCTCCTGTGGCACTCTGCTGGTGCTGCGACGCGTTGCGCTGCAATGACTTAATGCTGAGCAGGCTAGACATGAGGTAACCTAGTCGGAACTCTGCCATGGCCACGAACGCTCTTGACCGCCAACTCACCCAACTCGAAGCCTGCCGCTCTCGCTTCGGCCGCCACGAAATCGCAAGCGTCGTAAAGTTGTTGAATCGGCTAGACGCCGCGCGCTTTCCTGATACAGCTTCCCTGATCCGATTCCACGAGGCGTTACTTTTCCTGCGCGCCTTTCCTCAAGGCCAAGCGGTGGTTCGCGCCACAAGACGTATTTTGAACAGTTTCCACAAGAAAGTAGAAGCATTACATAAAGCCGGAGCCAACCTGGATGACTTCGAACCCATAGAGGTCTCCGGCATTGCTGGCACCGAGATGGAAGACACGCTCAGCTTCGATGTCGCCAGTTGGCTGATCAAGCGCATGCCCGACCAAATCGAAATCGCCTGGGAAAACTACGAACCCGGACGAGAGTTAGGCACCACCGGTCCGCGCTTCATGCCTTTACTGGAAGACGACGCGTATGTCGAAGCGGACACGCCCTGGCGCCAATGGCTGGAGGCCGCCGGAGGAAAGAAGCATGCCAGTCCGTCGTGGCTAATCCAACGTTTCGAACAGTTGTCGCTGCTGCCCAATCAGAAAGCCGAACTCTACGAATCACTGCGCGTACCCTTGCGCTGGAATCTCGAGAACTCCGCCATCTCAAGAACGCGAAACTGGAAACCTGTTCGCAACGCTTTCTATCACACTGAACCGCTGATGAGCCGGAGCCAGATATCGCTGGCCGACGAGTTGGCACAGCGTCCAGTGCAACTAACAGAGCTTTCCCGCAGGCAAGGCGAGCAGGTCATGGACCTGATCCGCGAAGTCATGCTGGTGCGCTACCGCGAACTTTACGGCACGACGCTGGGCGATCCGGCATCAGTGGTGCGGGCCGACGTAGGACGCGGGAGTGACCATCCATCTCTGGAACCTGCCGCCCGATCGCCGCCTGCCCCTGCGCGCCTATGTCGCGGGATTGACGCTGAAGAACGGCGTGCCTATCAACTACATCGAAGCCATCGGACTCTGCGAGTGGATGGAGGTCGGCTTCAACACCTTCTACACTTTTCGAGGCGGCGAAGCCGGATGGATTTACGCCCAAGTTCTGCGCTGCCTCTGTCACCTGATGGGAACGACCTGCGTCTCGGTCTATCCCTATCAACTGGGCCATGACAACGAAGAGGCGATCGAATCGGGCGCCTTCTGGTTTTACCGCAAGCTCGGCTTCAGGCCGGGACGCGCTGATCTCCAAAAATTGGCGGAGCGCGAAGAAGCCCGAATCGCAGCCGATCCGAAATACCGCACGCCCGCCAGAACCTTGCGTCGCCTGGCGAGTGGGCACGTGTTCTACGAGTTGCCGGGCAGCCAGATGGGAGCATGGGACACCTTCAGCACACGCAACATCGGCCTGCGAGTAAATCGCCGGATGGCAAGAGAATTTCAAGGCGACAGCAACCGTATGCGCAAGGAATCAGCGCGCGCGATCGCGCGGATTCTCGGCGTGGATACCTCTTCGTGGACGCATTCCGAGCGCGCCAGCTTTGAGAATTTTGCGATTGTCCTGGCTCTGGTTCCCCGTCTCACGGACTGGAAGCGCGCAGAGAAAGAGGCGCTGGTCCGAATCATCCGCAGCAAGAATAGAGCCGACGAGATGCTCTTTCTTCATCTCACGCAGCGCCACAATCAACTCCGCGAAGCGCTACTGAAGCTCGGCTCCTAACGGCGGTATCCCCGGTCTTGGTTTCCGATGCATTCCCCATCTGCGGGTGCCCCATTCTTGCGCGTTCTTTGCGTAAGGGTGGGTGGCGATGCTGTTCACTACGCCGTGATCGAAAATCTTTTGGCAAATTCTACCGGCAAAACTGGCGTCGCCCCGGCCTGCGAGCAAACGAATCGTGCCACGTCGTTGGCGACCTTATTGACTTCGTCCAAGTCCATTTTCCGGAGCAATCCCAACACCAGCGCAGCGGTAAACGAATCCCCCGCGCCCACCGTATCGACCACGCGTACCGGACGAGATGGACAATCGGACCACTGTCCCTTCTGCCAGAGCAAACTGCCATTAGCCCCGCGCGTCAAGGCGACAACGTGCAAGCTAAATGCCTGCGCAAGCCACTCGATCTGCCGTTCGATCTGGTGTAGCGCGGACACTCTTGTCCGCGTGCCCGCAGCGAGGCCATCGTCTGCGCCGACGAGCTTAAACATCTCCGCCAGGATGGGCAGTTCGTCATCGTTCAGCTTCAGAACGTTTGCCAACCGGAGCGAGTCTTCAATTACACCGCGCGAATAAAACTGCTGCCGAAGGTTAATGTCGAAGACGCGTAGCGCGTCCGCTGGCGCCGCCGCAACCAGGTGCTGAATTGTGCTGCGCGAAGTTTCGCAACGCTGGGCGAGGCTGCCATAGCATATCGCGTCCGCCTGGTGCGCGACTCGCAGGGCTTCCTCGGTCGCAGCCATGCAGTCCCATGCCACATTTTCCTGAATGGTGAAATGGGCCAGCCCATCACCGGACAGCTCGACCGTCGCGGTTCCTGTAGGAGCGGCGTCGTCCATCTGCACCGTGGTGTCGGGCAGGCCCATCTCACGAAGGCGCCGAATTATCTCGCGTCCGTAGGGGTCCTTCCCGACGCGCGTGACGACCCGCGTTTCGGCGCCCAATGCGTGCGCATGATACGCAAAGTTCGCCGGAGCCCCGCCCAACTGCGGTCCCGTGAGCAGCAAGTCCCACAGCACTTCTCCAACACCGACAACGCGAAAGCCCATGGCGACCCTATTCGATGCCCAGTTGTTTCTGGATGTGTTCCAGCGGCACGCCCTTCGTTTCCGGCACCAGCGTCTTCACCCAAATCAGCTGCAGCACCATCATGCCGGCAAAGAACGAGAAGACGTATCCGGGTGGAAAACTGGAAACCATCCGCGGGAAAAACGTAGTAAGCAAGGCCGCAAAGACCCAGTGCGTGAAGCTGCCCAGGGCCTGACCTTCGGCACGATGCCGGTTAGGAAATATTTCGGAAATGAAAACCCAGATGACCGCTCCCTGGCCGATGGCGTGCGCAGCGATGAATGCGAAAATGCAAACCGGCACAATCGCAAAATGTTGAGTAAAAAATGCCCAGGCCACCAGACCGAGCGACCCGATGTAGCCGAACGAGCCAATAAACAGAAGCGTGCGCCGTCCCAGCCGGTCGATCAGCCAGAGGCCAACAAAGGTGAAAACAAGATTGGTGACGCCGATGCCGATGGATTGCAGCAGCGCGGCCTTTGCCGCCAGTCCCGTAAGTTCAAATATGCGCGGAGCAAAGTAGAGAATCGCATTGATGCCGGAAAGTTGATTGAAGAACGCAATCAGAACAGCAAGCAGGATCGGTTTGCGCAGACGCTGTGTCCAGAAATGTGCCGACGATGCTTTCTCCGAAGAAGCTGCGACAATCTCGTCCGCCTCGGCTTCGATCTCTGTTCTGGGAACTTCCGGCTGAATGCGTTGCAGCACTTTCAGCCCGCCCGCCCGATCGCCCTTCCTGCCCAAAAGCCAGCGCGGGCTTTCCGGAAGGCCAAAGCAAAACAGAGCATAAAGAAGCGCGGGGAACGCGGCCACACCCAGCATCCAGCGCCAGGCATTCTCGCCGATGCCCGCCAGCAGCGCGTTGGATACGAAAGCGATCAGGATGCCAAAAACAATGTTGAACTGAAACATGCCCGCCAGCCGTCCCCGCTGCTTGGGCGGAGCAATTTCGGAGATGTACAGCGGAGCCGCCACGGTCGAAATGCCGATGCCCAGACCACCAATGACCCGCGCCACGATGAACATGACAACGTTCGTTGCCAAGCCGGAACCGACCGCACCCACAAAGTAAAGAACGCCGATCCACAGCAGCGTAGCCTTTCGTCCGAATCGGTCCGCAGGCCATCCGCCGATCAAGGAGCCAACGACGGTGCCGTAGAGCGCGGAAGCCATCGCAATCCCGTGGAGTCCGGGGCTCAGCCCCCAAAGCGACTGAATGGTTTTTTCCGCGCCGGAAATGACGACCGTGTCAAAACCAAAAAGGAACCCAGCGAGGGCCGACGTAAGCGACCAGAAAAACACCCGAGCATTCATAGAGGGATCAAGTCGATGAGCACCCCACGATAAACGCATCGTGGGCGTCAAGCAAATGTCAGGGCTTCAGTCTCGGCCGAGAGCCTCTCAATCCACCCGCGGCGAACTTGAACCGCCCCGTTTGACCGTGTATAAAGACATAGGAAGCCCGATGCCGGAGGCCCCTGTCTGAAACACGGACGATCGCGGCGTCGGCGGAACCTCGTAGCAGAAGATATTGATTTTAAAGCGGAAGTGGTGGAACTGGCAGACACACCATCTACCCGCATCGCTTTAGAAATTCTTTACAAGCTTCTGATAATAAATCTTCTACCTTTCGCCTCAATCACTTCCGCTAACATCCCTCGGAACGGCCAGTAGACGCCAGTAAGCCCCGGATGCAGGTAGTCGGTGCAAAATCCGGTGCAGTTCCTCGCGGTACTAGAAAAGGGCTCTGCGTCGATTACGTGAAAGACTAAGGCCACACAGACCGGATCGCCTGGAAGCTCTTGAGCGTAGCCTTTTCAGGGCTGTATTCAACCAGCCTATCTCCCTTATTGGTAAGATTACTTAACTTGTCAAGGTGGCCACTGTTTTGTGACCACTCTGTGACCAGCACCGATGTTCGCCTAACCGTCGGCCGAAGCACCAAATAGCAAGAGGTAAAAGGTGTTTGCAAGAAAGACGGGTAACACCAAACGACGAAAGTGTTGAGCGATTTTGTTCGGCAACAGAACTACACCGGTCGCACCCGATGCCTGCCCACACTTCAAGAGCTCGCGGCGTTGCCTCGCAAAGTCAGTCCTTCATCAACGCCCAGCGCAACCTCGAAGGCCGTAAGCTCGACCGCAAGCGGACTGACGGTGATCGAGTCGCATTATTGGGGGATCACACGCCATTCTCCTGCCTGGGCGATCTCAGAAACACTCCAGGCTAAGACGCCTCCCGGCGCTTACTCCTTCTACGTGAGCCACCTCCGTCTGGGGTGAAGTTTTCCACAAGTGCCTCGTTTGTAGGGCATCCACTGTGCTGCGATTCTTATTCACCGAAGGTTTGCGTGTCTGCTTCATTAGTTACGACTGTTTGGCACTTGTGTAAAAACGATCGCAGTTAGCGTATCCCCAGATACTAATAAGTGATTGAGATCACAGACGTTTGTGAGTTAGCTCACACTTTCTCATCGCAAAAGCTTCGGTATTGTTAATATTTTGGACACTTATGCATTTTGTGTTTGCCAAGAGGAGATTGTGGAGTTAGTGTCTTATCGTTCGAAACCGCGCAAATCAACCGAGGGGGCGTTTGCGCAGGTAATTCACTTGGACCGATTTGTTTCGGTCCCGGAGGGTTCCCATGCTACGCCGACCTCTGTCGTTATGCGCATTCTTCTGTTCAATAGCTGCTCTCCTAGTACTTCCGACCTACGCGCAGCCTCAATCTCCGCAGATTTCTAACCTAACGCCGATCAGTGGCGCTGTTGGAACGCCGGTCACCATCGCGGGGACGAACTTCGGAGCGACACCGGGCACGAGTACGGTGACGTTCAACGGTACGACGGCCTCGCCCAGCAGTTGGAGTGCATCCAGTGTCACGGTGGCAGTGCCGCCCGGCGCGACAACCGGCAACGTAGTGGTCACGGTCGGCGGGGTGTCGAGCAATAGCGTGACCTTCACAGTCGCGACTGCTAATCTCACCCTGACCGGTAGCCTTGCCACGGCACGCATGTTCCACACTGCGACGCTGCTGAACAGCGGCACGGTGCTCGTTGCAGGAGGCGTGGACGGTTTTGCGTACGATGCCCTTTCTAGCGCCGAGTTGTATAGCCCGGTGACAGCCACGTTTACGACCACGGGCAACCTCAACACCGCGCGCATTTTCAACACGGCGACATTGTTGACGAACGGCCAGGTCCTTATCGCCGGTGGCTCGGATAGCAACTGGAACCAGGTTGGCACTGCAGAGCTTTATGACCCAGCATCAGGCATATTCACATTCACTGGGAGTTTGAACGGCGCCCGCACTTCACAAACTGCGACACTGCTGAATAACGGCAAAGTGCTGATGGTGGGAGGTTGGAACAGCAGTGGTGGTACGATCACCAGCGACGCCGCCGGCAGCGAGCTTTATGATCCCACGGCTGGAACCTTCGTTTCCTCCGGCACCCTGAATACGCCGCGCGACACGCACACTGCGACCCTGCTGAACGACGGCACAGTGCTGATCGTGGGTGGGTTCGACAGCAATTCCAATATCCTTTCCAGCGCCGAGCTTTATGACCCCGCAGCCGGGACCTTCACCGTGGCAGGTAGTTTGAATTTTGGTCGTGCCGTGCACACGGCGACACTGCTGAACAATGGAATGGTTCTAATCGCGGGAGGCTACGATATCAACGGCAATGCCGTTGCTAGTGCCGAGCTTTATGACCCGGCCACGGGGAGCTTCACGGTGACTGGCAGCATGAACACCCCGAGGTATGACGGGGCACAGGGAACGCTGCTGAACAATGGAATGGTTCTGCTCGCGGGAGGCCAGGATAACAATGGCAATACGCTCGTGAGCGCCGAGCTTTATGATCCGGCCACCGGAACCTTCACGGTGACCGGCAGCATGAACGCCACGAGGCAGAGCCTCACGACGACGGTACTGAGTAATGGTCAGGTGCTGGTTACGGCTGGGATGGATTACTACGCCAATGTTCTCAACAGTGCGGAATTGTACCAACCTAGCACGCTGATTCCCGCGGGGCTTGTGTCGATTGCAGTGAGCCCGAGCAATCCATCGATTTCCGTTGGGACAACGGAGCCCTTCACTGCCACCGGCACGTTCAGTGACAACAGCACACAGACCCTTGCTTCTGTTACTTGGACCTCCTCCGATACCACGATCGCGACGATCTCGAACGATGCGAGCGATCGCGGCAACGCCGTTGCGGTAGCGACAGGATCTGCGACAGTGAGCGCGTGCACCGGCTCGTTGTGCGGCTCAACCACGGTGACAGTGCTCCCGCCGCCAAGCATTACGGGCTTGTTGCCAATTTCAGGATCGGTCGGCACGGTGGTGACCATCGCTGGGAACAATTTCGGAACGACGGGTTCCGTGACATTTAATGGGACAATAGCTACGCCAACCAGTTGGGCTGAGACGTCGATCACGGTTCCCGTGCCCGTCGGCGCGACGACCGGCAATGTGGTCGTCACAGTCGGTGGAGTTCAAAGCAACTGGTTAAATTTCACCGTGACCACGGCGGCACTACTGAACACAGGCCGCTATCAACACAGTGCCACTCTCCTGAACAATGGAAAGGTGCTCATTGCCGGAGGCGTGAACTGTCCGACGGCAGGCTTCTGCACTTATTTGAACAGCGCGGAGCTGTATGACCCCACCGCTGGCAACTCCGTTACAACTGGAAGCCTAGGCACTGCTCGTGTTGCGCCGTCCGTACTTCTGACGAACGGGAAAGTGCTTATTGCGGGAGGATCGACTTGTAGTTCAAACGGGAACTGCGCTTCATTGAGTAGTGCCGAAATTTATGACCCGGCTTCGGGCACCTTCGCGAGCGGCGGCAACATGGAAGTGGCTCGTAACAGCCACACGATGACCCTGCTTTCTGACGGGAAGGTCTTGATTACCGGTGGTGAAACGTGCAGCGCCTCGTACGGCGGAGGAAGTGAGAACCGCCCAGCCGAGGAGCCTCTCTTTGGCGATGCCCGCTTAGTTTATGCGAGTTTCACTCCAACTGTTGGTTCTATTTCTTGCAGCGCGCAGGGTACGGCAGAGCTCTACGACCCAACTACCAATAGTTTTGCGTACACAAGTGGATCGTTGAACGTCGCTCGATACAATGCTGCCGGTGTCCGGCTTGCCGATGGTCGCGTGCTGATCGTTGGTGGCTCGGACGAATACAGGCCCTTATGGTCCGCAGAAATCTATAACGAAAGTGCCAATTCGTTTAGTGAGGTTCCAACTGGTTTGGGGACTGCGCGGTCCTCTCCCGTTGCCACGTTGTTGAACAACGGTTTAGTGCTAATCACCGGTGGTTCCACCTGTGAAGCACCCATTTGTCCAACCAACACGGCAGAACTCTTTGACCCCACGGCAAACGCATTCGAGTACACCTCGGGCGCTATGAATGTGCCGCGCGTCGGTCACACGGCAAACCTGCTAACGAATGGTCAAGTGGTTCTGGCAGGCGGGAACAGCAGCTGCGCATGGGCCAATTCCTGCACTGCTGAGTTGAGCACCGAGTCCTACGACCCGGCCTCAAGTACATTCAGTGGAACACAGGCAATGACGACGGCACGGTCAGGGCAAACCGGCACCCTGCTATCGAATGGCAGCGTGCTCCTGGCGGGAGGAATCGCAAGCCGCATAACACTGTCGAGCATCGAACTTTATCAACCCAGCAGTTTTGCTCCAGCCGGGCTCGTGTCGATTGCCGTCACACCGGCCAATGGTTCTATGGGGATCGAAGGACTCCAGCAATTTGTGGCTATCGGTACCTTTAGTGATGGCAGCACGTCAACTTTGCAATCAGTTGTGTGGGTCTCATCGAATCCTACTGTGGCCAGTATCAACAATGCCGCTGGCAGTTTGGGATTCGCTTTTGGGTTGAGCTTCGGTTCTACGACGATCACAGCAACGGCAGGAACGATATCGGGGTCGGCGACGCTGACCGTTCAACTCCCGGTCCAGTCGGGAGGCTTTGTCACGACCAGTGGACAAATGCAGGCATCCCTGTACGGGCAGACAGCCACTCAGTTGACGGCGGGTCAAGTTCTGATTGCAGGAGGAATGAGCACTTCTGGCGTGGTGAACAGTGCGGAGCTCTACACTCCGGCGGGCCAAAGTTTCGCTGCGGCTAATGCGATGAATGTCGCGCGCTGGTTGCACACGGCTACCCTGCTGAACGACGGCACAGTGCTGGTCGCAGGTGGTTCTGACTTGGCAAACCAAGAGACCTTGGACTCAGCCGAAATCTACAATCCCGCCACAGGGACATTCACGCTGCTTTCGAACACGCTAAATACCGCGCGAGTAGGACATACAGCTACCTTGATGGGCAATGGTCAGGTGCTGATCGTCGGTGGCTATGACCCCGAAACCGGCTTGATCGCAGACGCTGAGCTCTACGATCCTCCGACGCAAACTTTCATTGATCTGGGAGACACGAAGGCGCCTCGTTATGCGCACACGGCGACAGTGGTACAGAACGGTCAAGTGCTGATTGCCGGTGGCGAAACGGATCCGATCCCAACCGCTGCATACAACACGGCTGAGATTTTCGACCTGCCAAGCCAGACCTTCAAGCTGGTGCCCGTTCCCATGATATCCACGCGCGAAGGACATGCGGCGGTTCTTCTGAACAATGGCCAAGTGCTCATCACCGGCGGAGACATCCCAGGAACAGGATCTCTCAACACGGCCGAGATCTACGATCCCATCTCGAACACCTTTGCGGCAGTTACGTCGCTTATGACGGTGCCCAGAGTTTCTCATGTCATGACGGTATTAAACGGCGGCAAGGTCCTGATCATGGGCGGAGCTACCGACTCTCCCGGAAGCAGCACCGCGCTGTATGCAGTGGAATTCTACGACCCGGCAAGCCAGACCTTCGCTGCTGTGGGCGATATGGCAAGTGCTCGCGAGCACCAGACGGCTTCTCTCCTCAACAACGGCACAGTTCTCATAGCTGGCGGCACCGATGGAACCAATATTTTCAACACCGCGGAACTCTACACGTCAAGCCAGCTAAATGGGCTGACTAGTATTGCTATCACACCAGCCGCACCCACGATTGGTGCTGGTGCGCAGCAGCGCTTTACTGCAGTGGGAACGTTCAGTACTGGCAGCACGCAAAATTTATCTTCCGTCTTGTGGAGTTCGTCCTCCGCTTCTATTGCGCCGGTTAGTGGCGATGCCACGAATCCAGGGGTTGCGGCCACCACCGCCCAGGGAACAACAACGATCACGGCAAGCGCGGTAGGGGTCAGCGGTTCGGCTACATTGACCGTCACAGCACCGGCACTCGCGTCGATTACCGTAAGCCCACAAGGCGCCACTATTCCTCTAGGCGCGACGCAGCAATTTACGGCGACCGGTGTCTATACAGATGGGAGCACCCAAGACCTTACGGGTACCGCGACCTGGAGTTCGTCGGCGACGGTTGTTGCTGCGATCAATAGCAGCGGTCTGGCTGCGGGTTTGTTCCAAGGAACGGCAACGATCCAAGTTAATTCCGGCTCCCTGAGCGCGTCCGCCACGCTGAGCGTGGCGGCTCCGGCGCTGGTTTCGATCGCTGTGAACCCAGCGACAGCGACGGTAGCGCTCGGCACCAGCCAGCAATATCAAGCTATCGGAACCTACAGCGACGGCAGCACGCAGGATGTTACTACCTTGGTTGCCTGGTCCTCCACGGTAAGCACGGTGGCGACTGTGAGCGGGACTGGACTGGCGCTCGGTGTCAGCCAGGGAACCACGACACTTACTGCCACATTCGAATCAATTGCTGCTACCGTGCCATTGACTGTGGGGCCGCCTAGCCTGGCGTCTTTATCAATTGCGCCGGATGCCGCAAGTTTATCCATCGGAACGACTCAACAACTCAGTGCCACGGGCACCTACAGCGATGGAAGCACGCAGAATCTCACCGTCTCCAGTACGTGGGCGTCCTCCAATCCCAGCGTAATCAGCGTTAGTAGCGCCGGTCTGGCCACCGCAGTGGCTGCCGGGAATGCCACGATTACGGCAACGTCGGGGTCAACGAGCGGCACCGCGGCCTTGGTCGTGACGACGGGAACCACACAGGCGAACCTCAATACGAGTCGCTACCAGCACAGCGCGACGATCTTGAACAATGGACAGATATTAGTCGCGGGCGGCATCAATTGCCCGACATCAGGTTCATGCACTTACTTGAGCAGCGCAGAACTGTACAATCCGGCCACCAGCGCATTTGTCTCCACCGGCGGGGCAATGGCCACAGCTCGCTCTGCTCCGGCTGTGCAATTGAATAGCGGCAAGGTGCTGGTCGCAGGCGGTTACACCTGTGACGGTTCAGGAAACTGCTCATCCCTGAATAGCGCCGAGATTTACGACCCCACAGCTGGCACGTTCAGCAGCGCAGGGACGATGACTGTGGCCCGAAGCGGTCACACGATGACCGTTTTCGGCAACGGAACTGTACTGATTGCGGGCGGCCAAAATTGCACTTCGGCCACGTCGTGCAGTGCTTTGCAGAGTGCGGAGATTTACGATCCGAACGCGAGCACCTTTACATCTACGACGAATATCATGAGCGCGGCGCGGTTCGGTGCAAGTGCGGTCCTGCTCAATTCAGGTTCGGTACTGATTGCCGGAGGTTTTGACGGGACCAACCTGCCAGCAGCGGCGGAAATTTACAACCCGACGTACTACGGTACCTACGGCGCTTTCACCTGGGCAGGTCCAAGCCTTACCGTTCCTCGCTTTGATGCCACCGCCACTCTTCTCAATAACGGTCAGGTGCTGGTGTCGGGCGGATCGACTTGCAACTTGCCGGGATGCCCAACAAACGCCGCGGAGATCTATGACCCCGTCGCCAACACCTTCAGCAGCATCCCCGCCGGCATGAACGTTCCTCGGTTCAATCACACGGCCACTCTGACCACCAATGGTGATGTCGTCGTCGCGGGCGGCTACAGTTCCTGCGGCTCCTCTTGTACTGGCGAGGCAAGCACCGAATTCTTCGATCCTGTTGCGGGCACATTCACCTCCGGTCAACTAGTTACGACCGCCCTAGCAGGCCATACTGGGACTCTGCTTGCCAATGGCAACGTGTTGCTGATTGGCGGCATCAACGCGGGCGTGACTCTGGCCAGCGATGAGTGGTATCAACCCACCAGTTTCACTCCGGCGGGTCTCGTATCCGTCACGGTCGCGCCAGCGAGCTTGTTCCTAGCGCCGGGACAAACCCAGCAGTTGGCCGCAACCGGCACGTTTAATGACGGCAGCACGCAGACGCTTCAGTCGGTCATTTGGAACTCGTCGAATCCTTCGGCTGCTGTCATCAGCAATTCACCTGGAAGCGCCGGCATTGTGAATGCCCTAGCGACCGGCGCAACTACACTGACGGCGACCGCTGGAGACGTGGGAGGTTCCGCATCGCTGAATGTGGCGGGACTGGTGTCACTGGCCATCACCCCGGCAAACCCGTCGATTGCAGTGGGCGCGAGCCAACAGTTCACGGCCACCGGCACATTCTCCGATGGCAGCCAACGGAACTGGACGACCTCAGTGACTTGGAACTCGTCGAATACTTCTGCCGTTGTGATCAGCTCCACTATGGGACTTCAAGGCTTCGCCATGGGTGCCGCGGTCGGCACCGCGACCATCACTGCGGCATTGGGAAGCACGCAGGCGACTACGGTGGTTACTGTGCAAGCTCCCGTCACACCCATTCCTCCCAGCATCATCACCGTCTCGCCGCCTGCGGGCGAAGCAGGAACGCAGGTGACAATTTCCGGCACTGGTTTCGGCACGACGCAGGGAACCGGGACCGTGTGGCTGGGCAGCACTTACGGCGCAGTGGTGACCTGGACGGACACGCAGGTCGTTGCCACCGTCGCTGCCATTTCGCAATCCGGAACCGCTCGAGTGCAGCAGAGCGGATTGTGGTCCAATGCTATGCAGTTCAACGTGAACACGGCGACCATTTTGAATGTGTCTCCCGCCAGCGGCGTACCCGGGACCCAGGTGACCATCACCGGCTCGGGCTTCGGCACGACGCAAGGCAGCGGTCAAGTGTTTCTCGGAACGGCGAATGGATTGGTACAAAGCTGGGCCGACAGCCAAGTCGTGGCGGTTGTGGGGGCCGGCTCGACGTCCGGGAACGCTCTGATTCTGCAGAATGGGGTCATGAGCAATGCGGTTCCTTTCGCGGTGAACGCCCTGCGCCTCGCCAGCGTGACGCCAAATTCTGGTTGGCCGGGAACTTCTGTCACCATAACCGGAACGGGCTTCGGATGGAATCAAGGCAACGGCACAGTTTGGCTGGGCGGCACAAACGGTCAAGTTGTGAGCTGGAGCAATACGAAGGTTATTGCGGTGGTCGCAGCTAATGCCGTGACTGGGGTTGTGCGAATTGAACAAAACGGCGTTCTAAGCAATGCCCTCACCTTCACTGTTCCAACCTCAAATGCCGTGACACTCAATCCCAATATGCTGAATCTGGTCGCGGGCCAGACGCAGACGATTCAAGCCCTAGATGCGAATGGGCAGCCGGTGACCGGACTCACCTGGGCATCCAGCAATCCGAAAGTGGTCAGTCTGTCAACCGACGATCCGCCCATTCTCACTGCGCTCACTGCGGGGCATGTCACGATCACCGCCGGCACCGCTTCCGCCGATGTCACGGTGTTTTACGGGACGCTGCCCACCGGAACGGTGATTTGGTCGAACCCAGGCGACGGTTCTGGCGTCATCAGCATCGTGCCTGCTGTCCCCAGCGCCACTGGTGTAGCCGACGTCTTCGCTTTGAATGCGGACTGCACCGTCCAGGCGATAACGAGCGACGGAAGCGTGGCGTGGACGGCCAATATTGGGCAAACGCCGCCCTATAGCAGCAACCTCAACCCCTGTAACGAGTTTCTGCCCGATTTCCAAGGTGGATTTGTCGTTAAAAGTGAAACGACTATACCGGTGGGCTACGAGCCCTATTTTGCTGACCAATATCATCTCCAGAAGTTCGATGGAATGACCGGTCAGGCCTATCCTGCTTACACTCTTCAGAGTGCATGGTGGCAGAGTATGAACTTTCAGGGTTTATTGGGTTTTGATGATCACCCGTCGATTGCGACTTATTCCCCCACCGTCGTGCACCCCGACGGCACCATCTTTAGTATCGATACTATCGATAGCGGCTTCGGCTTCCAAGCCGTAGATCTGGTCGACCCGCTGACTGGCCTATTGAAGTCGCAAGTCGGTCTAGGTGGCGCAGTTGGCCCCCTGATCATTGCGGGCGATGGTTATGCTTATGTGCCGTATACTTCCTTCACTGGAGATCCTACTTGCCCTGGCGCTCAAAAGAACTACCTGAACTTGATGCGCATGGATACGAGTGGAAATGCGTCTTCCATCGTTCTGGGAGAATCGGATACCTCCTGTCAAATTGACTCGGGCACGGTCGCAGATTTCAATGAGGCGTCCGTCATCACCAATGCGGACCAGGGCGTGGTGGTCAGTTGGGAGCTTCAGACCGCTCCATATTCCCCGAATTGGGGCACCATATCGACCACCTACTACATCGCGGCCGTGAGCGGCGGAAGTCTGATTGCCCAAGGCACGACGAATCAATTGGTACAGCCCGTGCTGCAAGCCCAGGACGGCTCGTTTTACGGTACGACTTACGCGGGCGGCGGGGCCGGCGGTATGATCAAGTTCGATCGGTCAGGGAACATACAGTGGAACGTGCCCGGAGACTCTCCGCAGATTGCGACCGCCGATGGAGGAGTAGTCGGAGCCTCCGGCATCACTTACGACAGCAATGGCAAAGCCACCGATCAAATCGCATTGCCAACACTATCGTGGACGGGAAACGGCTACCAGTACGGCTCCACCGAGCAAGCGGTTCCCACGCTGATTGCCCACGCAACAAGTTATGCTGCCGTCCGCGGCGGAAATCCATCGGCGGCTGTTAGTCCATCCACCAGTGGTGTCTACGTTCCGTCACTGGGCGCCATCTATCGATCGCAGATCGCAAGCGATGCTAAGGGCTACGTTGGCAACAGTACAACGTGGGTGGGAGGACCAGCCACCTGCAATGTTTTCGTAAACAAGGTTCTCAATCAGGCATCGGACGAGACTGACCTTAAGATTTCTGCTCCCACACGGTCGCCCAGGCAACGGTACGGCCTTACGCGGATTGATGCCTTCCTGGCTGCGGAATGGGCGAACGCTACCAAAGATGCTGGGTGCTGGAAACCCTTACCCGCAGGACCGGATGGAGCGTTGCCCGGTGATGTTCTAGCGACCGGGTGGCCGCCGCACGGAAACGATGACACGGGACATGTTGGAATAGTCGTTGAACCCGGCAACGAGGTACCTAACCAGAAGCTTGCCTCCGCTGGGGATGTAGCTCCTTATTGGTGGAACTCGCTGCAAAAGGATCTATTCATACCTGGCACCATAACACTCACTGACTATGGATTCCGACTTCCGGGATTCGACGTTGCCGATCGCTCAGACAAACAAGGGCTAAAGCAAGACTCAACGGTGCGAAGATTCGAATGCTATTGAGCGGGTGAAAAACAGATGCAATGATGCACATGAAAATATTCTTGCCTGCAGTCGCAGTGGTTGCATTCATCGCCATGATTGTAATCGGAGAGAGACAAGTGCGTTCCTCTCCAAAATGGCCGCCACCAGCTCGACATGAACTGGGAGGATGGGTGATTGAAGATCCTCCGATTTTGTGCTGGGCGGGGGGGGTGAATCTGCCTGCTAGCATTCCCATCTTCTGGATGTGGGCACACAATGATGCTTTTGAATATGCTCTTGACGACCATCATTTGATCGTCTATTTGCCGTGGACTATTTTCGTCTTCGGCCTGTGGTTTTTCGTCGGCTACCGTATTGACACACTCGCTGGCCGACAGCGCAGGAAATCATCAATGCAACGCTATCTTGTGCTCAGCGCGCAGGCATTCGTTACGGTCGAATTGTTGTACATCATGAGCGGAATGGGCCCCTCCTCAGTCACAAGGACAGCCGCGCGCGTGTTTTTTGGGGTTTGGATGTTAATCGTGATCGCTGGTTGGGTTGAGTTCGTACTCAACAAAGCGAGCATTGATCGTTGACTGGTTGTGATTTGGGCGGGGTTTTGGGTCGATCCTAACTCGTCCACACTTCTGAATGGCTGGAAGGAAGTTACATGTGCAAATGGAGGGTCAACTTTGTTCTAGCTGTCACACTTGTAACGTTGTCTCTGTTTGGGCAGACAAACGTCCAGCGGCCTCACGTTCTGGGCCTCGCCCACGTGGCGTTCCGTGTTAGTGACCTGGGCAAGACGGGCGCGTTTTACGAGAACTTTCTGAGTTATGCAGAGCCGTTCTCGCTCAGTGACGGGGACGGGAAAACCGCAATTACACTCGTGAAGGTCAATGACGAGCAATATGTGGAACTTCTCCAAGGGGATGCCCGGAGTCAGGGGCAGCTTGATCATTTCGCCCTGTACACAGATGACCTTGCCGCCATGCGAGGATATCTCTCGGCCCAGCGAGTCCCGATCTTCATCGACATTCACCAGGGCCGCGTCGGCAACCCGTTCCTCACCGTCCGCGATCCCGACGGCCGTTTGATCGAGATTGTCCAGTACTCGCCGAACAGTGTTACCGGACGATCCAAAGGCAAATTCATGCCCGCCAGCCGTGTATCAGGCCACATTACCCACATCGGAATTGTCGTGAGGTCCGAGGGATCTGCCATGAGGTTCTACCGGGACATCCTCGGCTTTCGGGAGTTCTCGCGCGGTGGTGGAGGAGGCGAACAGCCCGGCTGGGTCGATCTGAAAGCGCCCGACGGGAACGACTACATTGAGTTGCTCCCTTTTTCGGACGTGCCTTCCTCGGCCGACTTGAAAGCGCAAAACCACTTCGGTCTGGCAAGCTTTGACGTACGGAAGACGGTCGCCAGTCTCCAACTGCGGGCAACCAGCGGTGCACTCACTTCTCCTATCACAGTGCAAACTGGGGGCAACTTTCCGCCGCGAGCGAATGTGTTCGATCCCGATGGTGTCCGCATTGAACTGATGGAACCCGTGTCTGCAGGGGGCACCTTCAACTGAACGTCCGACCCGTGACCGATGAATCCGCCCGCCATCAAGCCTGGTAATCTTCTTCGCGCAGACTATTCAAGCGCCGTCACGCGCCGTGATTTCCTCAAGTCGACCGCGCTCGCGGCAACCGCCGCACTTGTGCCGGCTTCAAATCTCTACGCGGATCCCACGTCCTCAAACCCTATAACCTCCGAGAGGCTGGCGGTTGGTTGTGAGTTTTTTCGAGGATCGCTGGGAGGTGTGTGGGATGTCTGGCGCAAAGACATGATGGAGAGCACGGTGTGGAAGCAGGTCGAGGTTCCGCACTGCTTCAATGCTCGGGACGCAGTTGATCCAGAGCAACCGCCCTACGAGGGGCCAGGCTGGTATCGCCGCAAGTTGCAGGTAAAGAACCCATTCGAGAATGGACGCACTCTTCTTCTTTTTGAGGGGGCCGGGCAGAAGTGCAAGGTCTTTGTCTCTTCTGAACAGGTAGGCGAGCATATCGGCGGGTATGACGAGTTTATTGTCGATATCACTGATGCAGTGGCCAGGGACGCCACGACTGTTCCGCACGGCGGAGAAATTCTGCTCTCAGTTTTGTGCGATAACTCGCGGGACCTGGAAGCAATTCCCTCTTCTCTTAACGATTTCCATCGCGTCGGCGGGCTGTACCGTAACGTGACGCTTGTCTACGTACCATCGATCTCGCTGGAGCGCGTTCACATCGCAGTTGAGGTGTCGCACACGGCATCGGCCCAAGTCACGATCAAAGCGAGACTGGGCAACCCCGTTCAATCTCGTGACGAAGTGCAACTCCTGATCCGGGTGTTCGATCCGAAAGGCTCTCTCGTCCGCACGACAACTGGGCGCTTCCCGGCTTGGGAGGGGGAACAGGAAGTCTCGACTTTCAAGTTGGATAATCCCGAGCTATGGTCGCCTTCGCGGCCGTCGCTCTATCGCTGTGAAGTCCAGTTGACTAGCGCGCACCGCACCATGACCGTGAACGAGCGCTTCGGCTGCCGCTATTTTGAATTTGTGGAGCATGGCCCGTTCAGGCTTAACGGGGAACGGCTGTTTCTAAAGGGCACGGAGCGCGAGGAGGATCACGCCGGTTTCGGAGCCGCCATGCCGGAAAGTCTTATCCGGCAGGAAATGACGCTAATCAAAGACATGGGCGCAAACTTCGTGGGCCTCGCGCACCACCAGCAATCCAAGGCAGTGCTGAATCTGTGCGATGAATTAGGCTTGCTCGTCATGGAACAGATTCCGTGGTCGCGCGGTGGGCTGGGAGGGGAAAGCTACAAACAGCTCGCTCGTAACATGCTCCGGGCCATGATCGACCAACACTACAACCACCCGTCGGTCATCCTCTGGGGTTTGGGGAACGAGAACGACTGGCCGGGAGACTTTCCGGAGTTTGATAAGGGAAAAATCCGTGGATTCGTAAAGGAGTTGGGCGACGAAGCCCATCGGCTCGATCCCGGTCGGCCAACATTTCTTCGCCGTTGCGACTTCTGCAAAGACCTTGTCGACGTATACTCGCCTTCGATCTGGGCGGGCTGGTACCACGGACCATACACGCAATACAAAAGCGCGGTCGAAAGGGAGCGAGAAACGGTGCGTTGCTTTCTGCATTTCGAATGGGGAGCAGAAAGTCATGCGCGTCGGCACTCTGAAGATCCCGACCGGCTCCTTGCGACGTTCCTTTCTGGGAGCGGTTTCGATGAGCGCGAGCGCGAAAACTTGCTCACTGGCGGGCAGTCACTTGCGTTCCGCGACGGCGACTGGTCTGAAAGCTACGCGTGCAACCTCTTCGACTGGCACCTTAAAGAGCAGGAAGCCATGCCTTCGTTGGCAGGCTCAGCACAATGGATCTTTAAAGACTTCTCGACACCGTTGCGACCTGAGAATCCCATTCCGCGTGTGAACCAGAAGGGGTTGGTCGAGCGGGACTTGACGCCCAAGGAAGGGTATTACGTCTTCCAATCCTATTGGTCAGACCGTCTAATGATTCGTCTCTATGGCCATTCCTGGCCGACTCGCTGGGGAGAAGCGGATGAACCGAAGTTGGTGAAGGTGTATTCAAACTGCGAGACGGCCGAATTGTTCCTCAACGGAGTTTCGCAAGGCGCCAAGCGGCGCAACAGTCAAGATTTCCCGGCTGCTGGATTGCACTGGCTGGTGAAATTCAAGCGTGGCGAAAACCTTCTGAAAGCGGTGGGGCACACGAAAACGGTCAATGTTGAAGATACATTGCTTCTCCAATACCAGACCGACAAATGGGATGCTCCGGCACGGATTGAACTCAGAGAAATTGCGCGCGACCGACAGCACGTGAAGGTTGAAGCTCGATTGTTGGACGGCAAGAACATTCTCTGCCTGAACGCTCGTGAACGCGTGTGGTTTGGCCTCACCGGTGACGGCGTACTCCTCGACAACCTGGGTACATCCACGGGGTCGCGGAGCGTGGAAGTCTACAACGGGCGGGCCGAGATCAGCCTCTTACGCAATGATGGGAGCTCCGTGGTTAGCATTCGCTCCAGGTCACTGCCCATTGCGTTCCTGACAGTAAAATAGCTGTCATCGGAGATTATGAGCACCCAGAGAACAGTTCTGTTTCATCCCCTGAACCACATCGGTTTAGGACATATCAATCGGCTGTCTGTAATTGCACTCGCTCTCCACGAACTCGACAATGGCGTTCGCACTCCATTCGTCGTGGAAGAATCCGCTCATGTTTTACTCGATGCTCTCGGTCTACCGTACGTTCCGTTACCCAGCAGCCATGCAATGAGTGACAGTGTTGCCTGGACAGCATGGACCGAGGGTGAGCGCTCCGCTTTGCAGGCCCAGATCTCTCTTGCTGTGTTGAAAGCTGTTGCCCCGCAGGTCGTCGTCTTCGATTTTCTGCCCAACCCCGCCTTCGCTGACGCTGTAGTGAAAAGCGAGATCCCAATCGTGCTTTGCGTGCGGGAGATGCTGGACTTGGCTTGCTATCTCGACTATGCGCGGGCCTTGCTAGCGCAGGTGAGTTTGATCGTGATTCCCCATCCAGAGGGGACAATGCGCCTGCCGAGGGAACTGGCGGCGAAGAGCCGTTTCGTGGGTCAGGTTGCGCGTCAGGCTACCTCGGGGGCAATTCATGAGCGCGATCGTGCCACCCTGCGGGTTGTGATCAGTGGCGGTGGAGGTGGATATCCCGGGACGGTCGAGTTCTACAACTTGGCTACGGAAGCGATCGCCAATTTGCGGGGACGCTATCCCGCGCTCAAAGCGCAGTTGATCGCCGGGCCTTTGTTTCGGGATTGGCTTCTGCTGCAACCCGTGGAAGGCATAACGCTAATTCCATTTGAGCCGGATACCACTTCGAGGTTTGCGGAGGCTGACCTTGTAATCTGCCAAGCAGGATATAACACCGTCGCAGAACTTGAACAAGTCGGGACCAAGACACTTCTTGTACCGGCAGAGCGCCAGTGGGACGATCAGTTCGCTAGAGCAGACAGAGTGATGCGCGCGCGGAGCAACTTTCATGTGTTTCGGGGAAAGACTCCGGTCGAACTTTCCAACACAATCGCAGAGTTGTTGCGTGAGCGGATCCCGAACGTCACCGGATCCAAGCCGGATGGTGGGATCAAGGCAGCCCGACTTATTTATGAGATGGTGAAATAGCTTGGAGTTTTCGCTTGTTGGAGTGTCTACGCAGTCGTTTGTTGGATTCGAGCACTCTGATGTTTCTTATTTGAAGTGCAAGAAATTGGATAACGCAGCTTGCACTGAACATGGTTTTCTGTCAAGAATCCGTTGCGGATTTTGATGGAGAAGTCATCTCTTTTTTCTGACATTCCCCGGATGAACAGGATGATAAGCGGAGGTCGCAGAGGTCTGTGTCAGGACCGGGCGAAGCCCGCCGCGGAACGCGGTCGCAGAGTCTTGACACAGACCGGGCCTCGGCTATGCTCTGGCTATCCGGGGAATGTCATTCGGGAATGCAGCATCACAGACCGAAGCCGAGACCCTGAGCAAGCTCCTTGGTGTGCGCGGGCTGTTGCTCTATCTCTTGCGCCACTGGCTCCCGCTGAATTGCAGGCGAATGGGACACGTCGCGGTTGAGTGCCTGCCCCAGCATCGGTGCATTGTTGGTATAAATCTGCGCGTCATAGCGTCCCCGCGAGACCGCGACATAGGCCATGCGGCTGTTGAGCAGTTCCTTAGCGGCCAATTCGGTGTCCACGTGAATCAGGACGCGGTCGGCAGTCTGCCCCTGGCTGGAGTAGCTGGTCATGGCATAGCCGTGGTCGAGATGCGGATGCTTGCGCGGATCGAGTTCGACTGCGCGGCCACCGTCCATCTTCAAGCGCAGCCGCCCGTTTTCCTCGATGCTCTCGACGGTCCCCAACTCGCGGTTCGCAACTTTCAGTTCGTTGGCCGGCGCGGTGAACTGGATGCGGTCGCCCACTGAAAAACTCCGCATCTCCTCCCGGAAGGCCGAGACGCCCTGCTGTCTGCGCGGATCGTAAGTTCGTTCCGTGCCGTCCCGCAGCTCGACTGTCAACCGGTTTCTCGGGGCGTCGATGGTCTTCACCTGTGCGTATTCGCCTTTCCCGATGCCGGTCTCCTTCGATGCCCGCGAGTAGCGCAGCACATCGCCCACCTCATAGCGCTCGGCCCATGTGCGGTCCGCGCCGGTGAGGTTTTGGCGCGGCACTAGCGTCCTGATGCGGTGCTCCTCGTTGCTGACGATGCCACTCCGCTGCAGTTCCGCATGGACGCGCTCGTTGATCTCCATGCGAGAGCGATTATCGGGAGAAATCACCAGCGTGTTCTCCGGCGATTTTGCGTACTCCTTCGCAATACCGGCGATGCGCTCGTTGTGGTCGTGAATCTCATGGACACGACTCTGCCGGTCAAGATTCTGGATTGCTTTCTGTACTTCACCTCGCGCAAGCTGCTCGACTACCTGTTTCAGTTCTGGGTCTTTCTGGCGCACGATCTCTTCGAGCTTCACGGTTTTCATACCGGCGTCCTGGAGCTGCGCGAAGGGCCTCCCGGCCTCAACCGCCTCATGTTGCCGCCGGTCGCCGACGAGCAACACTCGGTCATTCGGATGGAGCCGGTTCACAAACTCATGCACCTGCCTGGTCGATGCCAGAGAGGATTCGTCGAGCACATAGAGCCGTTTCTCGCCGGTATCTGGCTGCTGCCCGCGTGCCAGATGCCTCTGTAGTGTGGATGTCTCCATGCCTGCTTCCCCGAGCTTCTGCGCCGCGCGGGACGTGGGCGCGAAACCTTCCACCCTGTAGCCCTCGGCCTCCGCGCCTTCGCGAATGACGGACAGAGTTGTTGTCTTGCCCGCACCTGCGATGCCATCTAAGCCGACAGCCTTCTCACGCGAGAGAAAGATATCGTCGACCGCCTGGCGCTGCGAAGTATTTAGTTGCGGGTGGCGGTCTTCCGTGGCGATGCGCACCTGCGGCGAGACCAGCATCGGATCGCTGTAGTCACGCCGATTGCCTTCCTGCATCCGGCCAACGATCTCACGCTCCATGCGAACCATCGCCGCGGTCGTGTATTGTTGGCCAGCGCCCATGTGTGAGACTTCGCGGAACTCCCCGGCCTCGATCCGGCGCTCGAACTCCTGCCGGACCTGTGCATAGGTGGTTTCTCCCATGCCGCGCCCGAGCGCTGTTTCAAGGATCGCGCGGCGGTGCTGCACAGCCGATCTCTCGAAGACATGATCGCGCGCCCAGGTCACGGCCTGCTGCGCCTGCATCTCCGGCTCCCGCATCTGGTATTGACCATGTTCGCGCGCTTGGGCGACGACACGGTCTGCCTGATGCCCATACTGTGCAGCCAGTTCGCGGTGCCGCTGCAAGACGTCTTCCGGCGACAACAGTTCCTTGCGGTCGCGGGTGTGGTGGGCGGCGATCTGCGCCGCTGCTGCTCCGTCGATTCCTTGCTCCCGCAGATGATCTTTGATCTGTTCACGTCGCGGGCTGGAAGCCTCCAGATATTCCTTCGTGTAGCCTCGGATTTCGGGCTGTCCATACTTGCCGCGCTCCAGCTCGTAGCCCAGCTTTTCCAGACGCATTGCCAACTCGGATCGGTAGACCGCCGTGGCGTAACGCTGGGACACGAACATCTCGTGCGGCTGCAAGGCTCGCATCTGTTTGCCGCTTTCGGGGCCGTTCTCCCGCTCAGTCATATTGAAGATCACAGCATGGGTATGAAGCTGGGGCGCAGCATAGCCATCGACAGGCCGTGCGGTATCGTGCTCGAAAGTGGCGGCGATGAATTTTCGGGTCGTCTCCGGGGCGTGGACATTGCCGATCCGCGCCTGCGTGTATCGCTCAAGTTCGTGAAGCGCCGCGCGTACACTCTCCCGATGGGCCTCCCGCACCCGATCATCGCCGCCCACGAGAGCGGTAAGCGATATCGACTTCGGTGCAGAGAATGTTGCGTCCCACCCGGCGCGATGTTCGGCGCTGGTCACCCCTCTGCCAAATTTGCCTTCATAGGTTCTCGAAACTTGATGCCGTACAAGCTGCTCTTCGGTGTGCGGATGTTGGCCTTCACTCAGTCGTGCAAAGTGTTCGGAACCAACGCCACCTTGCAACCCCCACTGTTCGGCGAGTCTGCCCTGCCACTCATTGTGACCCTGCTGATCGCGGCTCCAGTAGTTCTGTTCCTGCGAGGCAAACTCCCGCTCATGGTAGGTCTGCGCCTGGCTAGCTGACAGCGGTTTCGAGATCGTGAGCATACCGAGCGTCCTCAAGCGTGAAGTCGTGTTCTTGGCAATTTGTCTCTCATTCGATTCCCTTCGTTTTCTCCCAAGCGAACGCCTCTTTGGGTTTGGTTTCGGGCGCACCGATGGTCGAACCAAAGAGCGCGAGCATCGGCTGGGTAGGCTTCTTCGGAGGATCGGCGGGAGCATTCGCGAGCACTGATGGCGCTGGTTTCGGCGCGATCTCTGGCATCTGCCGCTGCGAAAATCCCTGCAGTCTGAATCGGATTCTGCCCATCTTTATCCTCCATCTCTGGATCAAACTTGGCCGAGGTCGGCCCCATTCGATCGTCTCCCTATCCCGCCCTTTACGTGAGGACCGGCTCTGCAACACACTCCGCAGAGCCAATAGCAAAAAGAACATCGCTCCTACCCACAGCAGAGCCGTCGAGAGCGAAAAGTCTCCGGGCCGGGGCATGACACTCATGGCTTACGACCCGTTTGCTTGCCCTCGCAGGCGAAGAAGTCACCAAGCAGTTTGCGCGCCTGCTGAAGCTTTCGTTCGTCCGCCTGGTCGCGAATTTTGAGGACGGAATCAGGCGACAATTGTCTACCTTCCGATGCCGCTTGCAAGGCTGCATGGAAGAGATTCAAGAGCGCGTAACGCACCGCCCAGACTTCGGCCAATACCAGTTCGGCGGGATCAGCGGGCCGCTGTCGCGCAGCGCACAGAGCGGTCCCGCGCAGCCACTCGGAGAGAGCCTGCCCCGCGCTTTCGGCGGCAGCTTCTATTTCTCCCAGTTCTTTGGGAGTCAGTCTCGTGGCCGCGGTCTTGGTGCGGAAACCGGGCTTCGCCTCTTCTCCGAACGGTAAACTGGACTGCGGATTAGCATGAACGCGGGGACTACTCATTGGACGAACCCCTTGTTGCACTACTGCGCTTGATTCCGCTGCGATTAAGCTGCGTAATTGTTAGTTCACAGCAAGGTCTTGCGCTTCAACGCGTTTACGTGATCGATGCGCTGGGGCCACCTGTCTCAAAGAAACGTCATCGTTCGATATTGCCAGTCGCCCGGCGGAGACGAATTGTGTTGACGCAGCGAAAGTTAACCGGCGTAAACATCGAAGCTCCCGTCTGGCGCTCCGCAGTTCCCAACTTGGGGGTGACGTGTCCACCCTTCTTCCGGTGCGAAGCACCGCGTTCTTACAGCTCGCCGTATTCCAGCACCTGAGCCTCCCACGTATGGATCACTTCGGGGGCCTGCCATGCGCGGCGAAACAGATTCCGGATCGACTGCCAGTGTTCCATCGGGAATCGGAAAGTGATTCCGTTCTCACGCGCAAAGAAAAATACTCCCCTTTCGTCATTGTCCAGGATCGCCGTGTGCGCATAGAAGTAGTAGCCTTGCCATTGGCAAAGGACCCGCTCCAGATCCAGCTCTTCCAGCATCCTTCGGAACTCCGCAATCCTCGGGTATCCACACACCGGATATTGCGGGTCAAGTGGCCCGGGAAACTCTAAACGAGGGGAGAATTCATTCCCCTCTTCCCGCACCAGATCGAGGCGATATCCGCCTTCTTCCAAGGAGGGCAATGCCGGCTGCACCGCAAGCTCAAAATCCTCGTCGTTTGTCTCCGTAGGCGCCTTCTCGCGCAGGGGCTTTCGGTGAAGGGCATAGTGGCCGCGCGCGCACACCCGCCATAGGGCTGTCCAGTGCGGCCAAAGCACCTCGTTCAGCTTCTCGATATTCGAGAACGTTTCCTCATCGAGAAGTCGGTAGAGATTCCGCACGGCGAGGACCGGTTTGCGCCGCTTTTGAGCCGGGTTCCTCAGCATTCGAATGGTGTGATTGACCACCCGGCGCACGTCATCGCTTCCCACATCCTCAGCCTTCGCCTCCACCTGTTTGTCCCCTGGAAGACTCATCAGGTAGACAAAGTCCACTGGCGACTTCTTCGGTCTGCGTGCGATAGCGTAAGCCGCAAGGAATGCCTCGAGGATTTCGGCCAGGGACTCGTAGGAGATCTGGCCTTGTATGGTGTTCGCAAAGGACTCTGCTCCTCTTGCACAGTAGTGGGCCACCAGGGTCCATTCCGCCTGCGACAGCGAGAGTCCTGAGTCCGCCTTTCCACGAATTCTCAGCAAGGAATCGGTCGGCTCCTTGAGCAGGTCCACCAGTTCAAGCCGGTCGTCTCGGGCAGACTCAAGCAGCTGCTTTGCCACCTCCGATGTCGAGACCGTTTGGCCGGTCTTGAGGAACATGATTTTCCGCAAGGTTTCAAGCCTGGAGCGCAGCGCATCGGAAATGCGAATCGAGATCACCGGCTGCTGCGGTGTCGATGCCTTCTCTGCCATGGGGCCCTTTCTAGATGATTACAATGAATAATAAAGTAACGTTACATATTGACTCTACGTCTACAATTGCGATATTGTCAAGTGCGATGTCATAGTCGAGGTGCACGTTGCACGAAGCCATGCCCCCAGCATTTGCATCCGATCCCATCGAACCCTTGCTCGACGTGAGCAGAGCTGCCTATTTGCTAGGCATTTCGGTCAAGACCTTGCGTGACTGGATTCAGGGTCGTAGGATCGACTATGTGAAAGTGGGCACAAGAGTCATGATTCGGCCGGAAACGATCCGTCAATTCGTGACAAGCAACACGCGACGTGCGGCAGGCTGATGAAAGTATTCAAACGATCCGGAAGCTCGTACTACGCCTACAAATTCCAGTACCGAGGCAAGGAATACTACCGCTCGACTGGGACCGAAAATCGGCGTGAAGCAGAGGCTATCGCCGGTGCGGCACGGGCTCGCATTGTTCGCCAGGCGGCTGGCCTCGAAGAACCCGAGCCGCAGCGGAAATCTTCCGCGAGTGATCAACCGCCCAAGGGCATTCCTACGCTAAGGGAGTTCCAAACAACTTTCGATGAGTGGGTTGCGACTGCCAAAGCGGAACAAAATGGCACAGTTAAGTTTTATCAGGAGAGCTATCGGAAGCTGCTCAGTTACGGTCCTTGGGCTGATCTCCCCCTCGACCAGATCGACGAAGCTCACATCGAAGCGTTCAAAGCTTGGGCTTTGAAGCAAGCGGGGCGACGGCGTGACGGAAAACCTACGCCGGTGGGCAAAACCACGGTTAATCGCTATTTGGCCACTTTCCGCAAGGCCCTGCGTTATGCGCATCTGAAGCTTAAGTTGATTGCCAAGGTGCCGACGGTCGAACAGTACACGAAAGACGAAGGAGCAGAGCGTGAAACGGACTACATCTTCAGCGCGGGGGAGTATGCGCAATGGACTTCGCGCGCCGCTGAACCTTTGCGATCCGCTTCCATTTTGGCGCGGCACTCCGGTATCTGTCGCAACGAGATGCTAAAGCTGATGAAAGATTGCGTTCGCCTCCACCCGGAGCAGCGTGCAGATCGGAATATCTGCGGAGAGCTCATCATCAAGCGCGGGTTGAAACGGCGCGCGCGAAAGCGCAGGCTGGTGATTGATCACGAAATGAAGGAAGTGCTCGAACGGCTTCTGAAAGACTCCCAGTGCGACTTTGTCTTCACGAGCCCCCAAGATCAGACAAAGCCTCTCGGGCCTTGGGTGCTGGAAGAACAGATAGGTCAGGTACGGAAAAAGATCGAGACTCATCCCGATGCCGGCCTGCACGCTCTGCGTCATACTTTTCTGACCGAGGCCGGAGAGTACACGGACCCCTTTACGTTGCAGTATGTCGCGGGACACGATAACATCAAGACCACGATGCGTTACGTACACCCACGCGAGGCCGCGGTCCACAAGCTGTTTGCTCGGCTCGCGGAGTTGCGACCGGAAGAGCGCATCGCGTGCAATAAGTCGGTGCAAAATCCGGTGCAGTCGGGAATGCCCTCACAAAACGAACTTGCTAAGCTATTGATTACACGCAATTTACAGCGTGCGGAAGTGGTGGAACTGGCAGACACACCATCTTGAGGGGGTGGCGCCGAAAGGCGTGGGGGTTCAAATCCCCCCTTCCGCACCATCATCTTGATTTCACCGGAATTTGAAACGGGCCGCGGCCCCGACGGAGTTTCTTCGCAATGACCATTTTGATCGTAGTGGTTCACGTTATCGTGTGTTTCTTCCTGATTGCGGTCGTGTTGCTGCAGAGCGGGAAGAGCGGCGACCTGGCTGCGGCTTTTGGCGGACAAGGCAGCCAGACAGCATTCGGCCCGCGCGGCGCGGCTTCGGTTCTTTCCCGGGCGACGACCTGGTCCGCGATCATCTTCATGTGCACGTCGATCACGCTTTCGATCTTTGCTGCGCGCAAAACTGGACCTACCTCCGTGCTATCCGGAGTGAAGCCGTCCCAAACCAAGTCGCAGCCGCTGACTCCAGCGCCGTCCGTTCCGCCGACGGTTCCGCAGAATCAAGCACCGACACAGAAATGATCTTTTAGTGGAGAGCCGGGCGTCCCCGCCCGGCCGAGGCACTCCAACCATCAGCCAGTCACCGCACCAGGAATGGATTCTCTTCCCTTTCCTCTCCGATAGTTGTTTTTGGCCCATGCCCCGGAATCACGACCGTCTCATCCGGCAGCGCCAGCACCCGCTCGTGCAGCGAGCGCATGATTTTCTCGAACGAACCTCCAGGAAGATCGGTGCGTCCAATGCTGCGGGCGAACAAGGTGTCGCCCGCAATCAACATTTTCTCCGCAGGAAAGTAAAGACAGACGCTGCCCTCGGTGTGCCCCGGCGTGTGGAGAACGTTCGCCGTCAGGCCACCCGTCTGCAACCGTTCGCCATCCGCGATGCTCGCTTCGATGGCTACCTCACCCGGCGCAGCCATGCCGACCCATGTGGCCTGCACGTCCAGCATCTTCAGCAGCGCGTAATCATTCTGATTAAGCAGGATGGGCGCGCCTGTCGCTGCGCGCAGCTTCATGGCCCCGCCCACGTGATCGATGTGAGCGTGAGTGATGACGATCTGCTTCACGACCAGTTTGTGCTGGCCGACGATGGCAAGAACGTCCTCAATGTCGTCTCCAGGATCGATGACCATGGCTTCGTGCGTGGTCTCATCGCCGATGATCGAGCAGTTGCATTGCAGCGGGCCGACGGGAAGGATCTTGTGGATCATCGCTGTATTGTAGAGGGGAAGGTCAGAAAGTCAGAAGTGAGAAGTCAGATTGCAGAAGTGGAGCCAAAGCCTCTTACTTCTTCAATCTGACCTCCACTTTCTGACCTCCCCTACGATGCCACCGCGATCTGTCCCGTCGTCTGGTCAGACCGGAAGCGTAGCAGCGCCGCGATATTTCCGGCACTATCTAGGTCGCTGTGCTCCTTGAGGTAGAACAGTTCGATGTCGCGGCGGATGGCGATCGGAATGATGGCGTCCGAGACGTCAGCGAGTTCCCGAGTAGTGCTTCCGCAAGCCACGCATAACGGGACCACATGCGCGTCCAGGTGGCCGCAGTGCGTACACTCAACCGCTCGAGCCGAATAGTTTTCGGCGAGAAAGATGCTCTGCACTTCCCCGGTTTCCAGCGCCCGCAGCACGCGGCGCAGGCCGGTCACCCCGCGCCCGTTCGACTTTGCGAAATCCACGGCTTCGCTTGCCTTCGTAGTGGCGCGCGCCGTGATCCACCGTTGCAGGACATCCCCGGCATGATCGCGAATCTCTTCATTCCCGACGCTGGCAACATCGGCGGAGAATCGCCCGATCAGTCGCTGCTTCACATAAGGATGCAGGTGGGCCTCAAACTCCGGCCAGTTGGCATCCTGGCAGCCGACAATCAGCCGCTCCCATATCCCTTTCTCGAAGTCGGTCCGCAAGCGCTCGGAAACCGTCTTGAAATGCTGCAGCGCTTCCTCCGACACGCGGCGCTCCGCATGTCCGCCTTCGTAGCCGTTGTACCCATAGCTGGAAGCGTTGCGCGAAAGCATGTGAACAATGGCTCCGCGCTCCCGCAGATCGTCCAGCCGGAGATCAAAAATCCGGGCGCGCTGCCTGTCGACCATGGCCACGCACAGCGCCGGTTGCGCTCCCAGCAATGCCGCCAGAGGTTTCAACTGAAAACGAGGCTGGAGATAAATCTGAGTGCCGCCAAGCTCAGGCGGCAGTTCGTACTCCCGCCAGAACTTCTGCGCGGAGCAGGCGAACACTGCTCTTCCCCGAGAGTTGCCGCGCAGATTCGTGGCCACCTCCAGCACCCGGTCCAGGTCGGCATGCAGCCAGCCATTCTTGCCGCTCGCCGCAGCGCTTTTCAGCGCCTGCTTCACCACATCTTTGGCCACGATGGCCTCGCGGCGATGCGAACGATCCTGCGGAGGACCGGGCTGGAAGTAAAAACTCAGGGCGCACGCCCCCTTGCTCTCGTCCACTTGAAATGCTGCCAACTCACGGATTTCGTTCTTTGTCATCATCTCGACGCTCCTTAAAGTACTGAGATCCTAGGTTCGAGTTTTGACTAAGAGTCCCTGGTGGAATTCATTGGCCACGGAAGGCGCGCTGCGAACACAATCGCGCGCCCGCTGCACCGACTCGCGCACGGCCTCCACATGTCGGCCGGTGATAGCGGCAATTTCGTTGAGAGAAAAGCCTTCGATGCCATAGAGAAGAAAAGCCTCGCGGTCGGTGCGGTCGGCGCCGCGCAGAGCCGCTTGCACCAGCGCAATCACTTCGTCGGAGTAGGCGGCCTGTTCCGGAGTGGATACCCGCCGATCGGGGATAGCGCTTTCGCGAGTCCAGCCCTCGTCCGGTTGATGGAACTGCAATCCCGGTTCATCGGAGGCTTCGACATTTTGCCGGCGGCGACTGGCTTCCAGAGCGACGGGGGATTCCAGTTCATGAAGCCGCGCCGTCATCTCGTTCATGGCCTGCAGGGCAAGGTGGTAAAGCCACGGCTCGAGCGAAAGTTTTTCCGGACGGTCGTTGCCGCCGAGTGCTCGCGCGATCACTTCGTTCACCACCTCGGCGGTGGAGAGACCGTCTTCCGGAATTTCCTCGTCGGCGCGGCGGAAGTGCAGTTCCCGGTCAACGAAACGCTCCAGGCGGCCAAGGTTCGCGTTCACATAGGAACCGATGTCGTCGGCTGAAATCGTAGGCGGCATAACCGCCGCCAGCGTCTGCTCAAAAGGCACGCCGGGCTCCCGAGACTCCTGCGGCCCTCCGCGCCAGCGCCTCCATTTGTGGCTCGAGCGCAGCAGTTCCTTATGCCGTCCAATTTGTTGGATCAGTTCGTCGAAGGCAGCCTTGATAGCCGCGGTGGCGCTGGGAGCTTTCTCCTGGGCCGTCAGTTGGCCCGAAGGCAAGCGCAGATTCAAGGAGACGACCATTCCCTCGCGCGCTGAATTCTGATCGAGAATGGCTTTTAAATGCAATAGTTCAGGCCGGAAGACCTGAAGCCGCTTCTGAATCTTCTCAATTTGGTGGTTGATTTCTTTTTCGATGTCGGGAGTTTTGTGAACCTTGTAGCTGACGTGAACGTTCATTTTCGAGCCTCGAACGCGGAACAGAAAGCCCGTGAAGCTGCGATCCTGACAACTTGATTGTACACCCGGAGGGAAGTGCCCGTTCCCGATTGCTTGTACGGGGACAGCAAGTGGATGGCGCAGCGGTTCACCGCTGCGATAACTACATGGTTTTGAATACGCATTACCGCTGAGGCAAGACTGTCGCGCCGAAGATACCATCCCTATTTCATGTAAACCGAATCCTTCCGCAATTCCTCGGGCAGCGCCACCGGGAATGGCGGAAATTCATGCGATTCGCCCTTGAATAACGGGACCATAACTTCGAAGCGCTTGCTGCCGTCATGCACCGCGAAATGGCGAGGCTTCTCCGGAGCACCGCTCCACAAAGATACGCCCGCGTAAGCGCCGTCCTTGCGCAGGATGTAATAGCTCATGTCCGTGAACTTGAGCTTGCTCATGTCGTTGTTGTAGTTGCGGGCAATGCGCTTGAGCGCGTCCATGCCCGCTTCGATCGGTGACATGCCACGCCGCATGTTCTCGACGATGGTGTGCGCTCCCGCAACCTTGATGTTCTCTTCCCCGCTGCCGGTGGCGCCCGCCGAGCCCACATCCTGATCGGTGTAGCATCCGGCGCCAATGATCGGAGAATCGCCGCAACGTCCGGGGAGTTTGAAAGCGAGGCCGCTGGTGGTGGTGCAGCCCGAGATTTCCCCTTTGTCGTTCAGCGCCGAGCAGTGAATGGTCCCGTGCGGCGGATTCAAAACGCGCCCGATCGCAGCCATGCGGAATTCCGGTTCGATGCCTATCTTGGCGGCCTGTTCTTCAAGGCGCTGGATACGTTGTTCCCAAAGTTCAGCTTGCGGAGCAGTAGCTGGTAACGACGGCGGTTTCCATTGCGGGTCCGACATCCCCGGCCCCCACCAGTCGTCGGTCGAGTGATTTTCTTTCCACAGCAGCCAGATTTTCCGCGAACGGTCGGTAAGCAGATTCTCACGCGGGAAACTCACAGCGACAGCAAATCGTTCGGCGCCTTCCCCGACCAGCATGACGTGCCCGGTGTGTTCCATCACAGCTTTCGCAACCAGCGAGACATTCTTGATGTTCCGCACGCCACCCACCGATCCCGCGCGCCGCGTGGGCCCATGCATGCAGCAGGCATCGAGTTCGACCACCCCTTCTTCGTTGGGAAGCCCTCCCAGCCCGACGGTATCGTCGTTCGGATCATCCTCCGGCCCCTTGACCACGCGGAGCGCAGCGTCGAGCGTGTCGCCGCCGTTTTTCAGAAAAGCATGGGCATCGTCGAGGTAATTAAAGCCATTCTTGGCACAGATGATGATTGGCCGCTTCCCCGTGCCTAACGACCCAGCGCTGCGGGAGGTGTCGTCCTTAGAGTTGTCCTGTGCGTTCAGACCAGAGGCCAGCGATGCAGCAATAGCGGAACCTAAAAATCCACGACGGCTTATGGACATAAAATACCCCTCTATCTGCGTAACGGCGAGAAGAATATCATGGGGATGATCTGCTCCGGCGCGAACGAGTCGTGTTCAGGCCCCAACGCACTGCAGCAGCCGCGCCACTCCCTCGCGAAACGCCTCCGGTTGCGTGATCAAACTCAGCACCAGATGCCCTTCGCCCGAGAAATCGTAGAAGTGCCCCGGATGCACGATGACGCTCATCTTTCGCAGAAGGTCGACAGCGAGATCTTCGTCTGTTCCCAGCGCGGGCACCCGCAGTACAACGTACCATCCACCCTCGACCTGCAGTCTCGTGCAGGAGTAATGGCTCGCCAGTTGCCCATCCAGCTCCGCAAGATTCACCCGCAAACGGTCCAGAACAATGGGCTGGATCTGTTTGCGTTGATCCAGCAGCACCGGCGCGGCGAGTTGCACCGGAGTATTCAGGGATAGAAATGTATCGGCGATGATTTCCAGACGCGCTCCCGCTTCGCTCACCGCCTCTTTCGGGCCGCTCGTCGCCACCCAGGCAAGCTTCATCTGCGGAAGCGCGGAAATCTTCGAAACTCCGCTCAGAGCGAATGTCAGGGCGTTGTCATTGGCTACGAAACTGCTCCGAAGCGCGCCGTCGTGTGCATAGTCGAGAAACACTTCGTCCACGATCAGCGCCAGATCGTAGTCAAGGCAGAAAGCGTTGAGCGCCGCCGTCTCCGAAGCAGAGACGTAAGAACCGGTCGGGTTGTTGGGGTGGACAAGAATCACGGCCCGCGATCGTGCGCTGGCTGCCTTGTAGAGCGAATCAAAGTCGATTTGCCAGCCGTGATCGTACAGGAGCGGATACGGAACCAGGTTAACGTCGGCGAGATCGGCCAGGAACTCAAATAGCGGATAGCTCGGTTTGGGTACGAAAATCTCGTCCCCGGGATTGCACAACAGACGGAATACGTAAGAGTAAGCTTCGCTGGTACTGGTGGTAAGAATCAGGTGCTCGGGATCGAGATCGAAGATTTCATGCGCCTCGCGATAGTAGCGGCACACCGCTTGTCGCGCCGCCAGCAAACCCCGCGGCTGCGGCTCGTAACGCATGCCTTCAGGATTCGCCAATGCGACAAGCACAATTTCAGAGTCGGGCAGGATGCCAGCTTCCGTAGGGTTCGAAATCGTGAGATCCAGAATCTCTTGCCCCGAAGCCCGCACTTCTTCGATCGCGCGGGTAAGGGAGTTCGGACTGAGCTGCCAGTTTGTACGTTGCGAGAACATAAATTCCGTAGCCCTGAAAGCCTGCAAATAAGATTCGTATCAGGGCACGCCTTCAGGCGCGCCACAAGTGGCATTTTGGGAATGCGCCTTTAGGCGCTGAGACACTTTCTCGCGATAACAAGCGCGGCACCCCCATCACTCCCGCCATCCCCATCTCATGCTAGACTCGCAATTGAGTGGACCACCCTTGCGGATGCGCATCCTCACCCGCTACATCCTGGGAGAAGTCGTCTCCCACGCCCTCATCGGCGCGGCGGTTTTCACTTTCGTTCTCTTCACCCGCGACCTCGGCCGCATCCTCGAACTCGTAGTTCGCAACAGCGCGCCCCTGCCCAGCGTAGCAGAAATTTTCTTCTTCACGGTCCCCGTCGCGCTTACCTACACCATTCCCATGGGCGTGCTCGTCGGCATTCTCATCGGACTCAGCCGTCTGGCCGCCGATAGTGAAGTCACCGCCATGCGCGCCAGCGGACTGGGCGTCTGGACTTTCCTGCGTGTGATCTCGATCTTCGTGATTGCGGCCTGGCTGCTCGCGCTCGGTAACAGCGTCTATCTCGCGCCCCGCTCGCTTGCCGCCCTGGGGCGACTCCAGGACAACCTCAAGTCCTCTCAAGCTTCTTTCGAAGTTCAGCCGCGCGTGTTTTACGAGGGATTCCCCAAGATCATCCTCTACGTGCAGGACGTCAAAGCCATGTCCGGCGGAGCCCTCTGGAAGGGCGTCTTCCTCGCCGATTTAACCGATCCAGCCGCGCCCCGCATCAGCCTGGCCCGCGAAGGTCTGCTCGTCAGCCAGGGGCCCGATACTCTGGACTTGCATCTCACCAACGGTTCTACGCACGAAACCGATCCCAAGAATCCGGACCAGTACCAGATTTCCACCTTTCAGACCACTGACATCCCCATCCGGATTCCCGCCACGCAAAACAGTCAGGAGCACGAACCCACTTCACTGGGCGAAATCAACTCTGTCGACCTTCTCCGCAGCGCGCGAACCACCGACCCAGTGACCCGGCGCTGGCACCTCATCGAATATCATCGCCGCCTCGCGCTGCCGACCGCCTGCATCGTTCTTGCCCTGGTCGGCATTCCCCTCGGCCTCTCGTCGAAGAAGGGTGGCAAATCCAGTGGATTTGTCCTCACCATCCTGCTGGTCTTTCTCTACTACTCGATTTCCTTGATCGGAGTCTCTTTCGCACGCCAGGGACGCGTCTCTCCGGCCGCCGGCGTTTGGCTCGCCGACGCCGCCTTTTTTGTAGGGGGAATCTTTCTGCTGTGGCAATCGGAACGCCGCCCCATCGAACTGACGGCGCTCCGCTCCTGGTTCAAGGCAAAGTCTGGACTGCCAACTCAACCCTCGAACGGCGAGTCGGCTCCTCCACCCCTTCGCGAAAGCATTCTGACCCGCCAGCCCAAACGCTGGCGATTGTTCAATCTTCGTTTCCCTACCATCCTCGACGACTATGTGCTGCGTGGCTTTACCCTCTATTTGGCAATGATCGTCGCTGCCTTCCTCATGCTGCTGCTGGTGTTCACCCTCTTTGAATTGCTCAGCGACATTCTGCGGAATCAGGTCTCGCCGCTCACCGTCGGCGAATATTTACTGAACGTGGTGCCATATTTTCTGTATAACACCACGCCGCTCAGCATGCTGCTGGCGGTGCTGGTGACGTTCGGCCTGTTGCAGCGCTCCAACGAAATTACCGCCATCAAGGCCACCGGCATCAGTCTTTACCGCGTCATTGTTCCGGTCCTGATCGCTGCCACGCTCGTCGCCGGCGTGCTCTTTCTCTCCGACCAACTCTATCTCCCCTACACCAACAAGCGTCAGGACGCGCTCCGCAACCGCATCAAAGGCAAGCCCGCGCAAACCTACCTTCGCCCCGACCGCAAATGGATCTTCGGCCAGCACTCTGACATTTACTACTATCAATTCTTCGATCCTGACCGTGATGTCTTCGGCGGCGTCTCCGTATTTCAGTTCGATCCGCATACCTTCCAGATCACACACCGCATCACCGCCGATCGCGCGCACTGGTCAAATTCCATGGGCCGCTGGGTTTACGAGCAGGGATGGGAGCGAAGCCTGAGCGGCGCCGCTATCGAGAACTACCGCAGGTTCGATGTTGCCACCTACCCCGAATTGGCGGAAGCGCCCGCGTACTTCAAGAAAGAAATCAAACAATCGTCGGAAATGAGCTACGACGAACTGCGAAACTACATTCACGATCTCGAGCAGAGTGGCTTTGACGTCGTCCGCCTAAGGGTCCAACTGCAAAAGAAGATTGCCTATCCGCTGATCACGCTGGTGATGGCCATCCTCGCCATCCCCTTCGCCCTTTCCGCCGGCAAGCGCTCCGCGCTAGCAGCGGTTGCCACCGCCATCGGCATCGGCGTTGTCTATTGGACAATCTCGGGCTTGTTCGAGGCGATGGGCAATCTGAGTCAACTCCCGCCCGCCGTCGCTGCCTGGTCGCCAGACCTGGTCTTCGGCTTCATCGGCGGCTATTTAATTCTTCGGATGCCCACGTAATCGAGAACATCGAATCATTAAATCATTCAGGAATCATTGAAAACCCAAGCAGGCTTTTAATGCCTTAATGACCAAATGATTCAATGAGTCAATGTTTTATCGCGCCGCCATCCCGGTCGGCCCCGACAGGGTGTTAACCGTGACCGGAGTGCTCATCGATCCGCTCGTCGTGCTCAGCGAAAAGCCCATGATGTTGTTCGATCGAGTGTTCGACACGTAGAGAAACTGACCGGTGTTGTTTACGCTCGGGTGCAGCGCCAACGCCCCCGGTTGTGATCCAGCTCCGGTCGGAAAGCTCGCCGGGCTCAACGCTGTCAAGGTTCCCGCCCCCGCATTGATTCGAAATCCAAAAGCCTGACTCGTTCCCTGGGCGACCACGTAGAGAAAACTGTTCGTCGGATCCACCACCATGGCAACCGGGCTCTGCCCCGCCGAGGTCGGCGGCACCTGACACGATAACTGCGGACACGTTGTCAATGGAGACATCAGATATTGCGCCACTTGCTGCTGCGTGCAGTTTGCATCGCCGACCACTGTGCACACCTGGAAGGGATACAAATGTCCGCCATTCGGGTCCTCATTGCCCACGTACACAAACAGGCCGCCGGAATTCTCGCCAGCAGGGTTCGTGTAGACCGCCTGCACCGAGATGGGATTCACCGCGGCCACCGCATAAGGCGAAAGAGTCTCCTCGCTCAGCACACCCGCCGAACTCACGTTATACACGCTCACCGTGTTGTCATTGGGCGCTGTCTGGGGACTGCAAGCCACCGTGCAAAGGTCGTAGTTGTTAGTCACAAAGAGAAGTTCCTGGGCCGCTCCTCCAGGGGGAGTGAACACAATGGGCGAGAGCGCGCTCGGGGTTTTGCTCAGGAAGAACGGACTTTGGTAGGTCGAACTTTGACTTACGAAGGTCAACGTGGTTGAACCTGGCTTCATGGCAAACACCGAAATCGACGGACAGCCCGCGAAAGTCGCTGCTACGTCAGCGCTGGCAGCAGCCGTACCAATCGCCGGGCAAGTTTCCGGCAAAGGATAAGTCCCGTGATCGATCACGAATAAAAACTGCCCCGCGGCATCGCGCGTCATGGCTACCGCAGAGTCGGGGTAAGTAACCCAGTTTACCGCCGTGCCCGGCGCTGACAGGCTCCCATCCGAGCCCACCGTATACGGGTAAATCGAAGGCGCAATAGGGCTGTTGTCGCCGGGTCCACAATTGAGACATGCAGGCGCGCCCTGATTCAGAACGAACGCCGTCGCACCCGTCGGGTCGAGCAAAATGTCCAGGGGAAGTCCGCACGGCTCGGGGTTGTCCTGAGTCGCCTCCGTAGGACACGTGCTTGCATTCGAGTTGACCAGCGACAGGCTCCCGCTGCCCAAATCGATGGCATAGGTACTCACGTTGTTCCCTAACCCGTTGCTCCCCTGGGTCACCACATACAATGCTCCCGTGGGCCGGGACGAGGAACTTCCGCAATTCAGCAGAAACAAACTCAGGGCGCACAGGCCCAGCAGCGCAACCACTCCGCCTATTTTCTTCGACATCTGTTCTCCAAAAAGGATTCCCAACTGGGGCGTTTCTCGCCGTGTCGGGTAGCAACCGCTTCCCGTCCGCAGGCTATCTCCTGCCCGCCGTCACGGCGACTGAAGCTTGTGGCTGAAATATATCTGTGTATCAGGAACGAGCGGGAAGAGCAAACCCCTGAACGGGCGAAACCGCCGGAATCCGGATTTCAATCTCTAACCCACCTTCTTTCCGGTTGGATGCACGAAGTTGCCCCCCGTGCAGCCTGATAGCCCGGTCCGCAATCGACAGGCCCAACCCCGCTCCCCCAGTCTGCCGGATGCGGGCGTCGTCCAGCCGGTAAAACGGCTCAAATATCTTTTGCAGCGCTTCGTCCGGAACACCGGGGCCGGAATCCAGCACGCGCACAATAATTTCTGCTTCGCCATTCGCCGGCTGCTGCCGTTCCAGTCGCACTTCCACCGTCGTGCCTTCAGCAGTATACCGCGTCGCGTTCCTCACCACATTCTCCACCGCGCTCCGCAGCAAGTCGGGATCGCCTTCCACCAGAAACTGATCCCCAGAATCGGCCGTAGCCCCCGCCGTAACTCGGCATCGCCGTCCGGGGGTTTCATACTCGGCGTCGCGCGCCACTTGCTCTACCAGTTCCCGCAGCGGCAACTTGGTCTTGCGCAGGCCGTCCGCCCCCGACTCCAACCGCGAAATGGTCAGCAACCGCTGGATCAGCTGATTCAGTCGGTCGGCCTCCAGCTCAATCCGGTTCAGCGCACTTTCCAGTTCCGTCGAGACCTCCGGCCCAACCTCCGACTCGACCCGCTGCCGCGCCAGTCCCAGCGCCACACTCAGCCGGGCCAGCGGAGATCGAAGTTCGTGCGAAACATCCTTCAGCAATCGCGATTGCGAGTCCACCAGCCCTTCGATCCGCTCTGCCATGCGATCAAAGTCCCGCATCAGCTCCGTCAGGTCGTCGCGCCGGCCACCCTCCGGAGCGCCCGTACGCGCGCTCAGATCGCCCGCCGCCAGGCTCTGCGCCGCCTTCCGCAAACGCGTCACCGGACTGGTCATCGACCAGGCCAGCAGATAGCAAACCAGACCCGACACCATTACCGCGATTCCCAGCAACGGAATGTCATGGGGACCGAAAAATACGCGCGGTCCCGGTGGCAACTCCAAGACCAGCGTGTACCGTTTTCCATCCAGCGTCAGCGCCTGCCGCACCATCCGGTCTGGCATCAGATCGTCCAGCCATTCATGGTGGCGTGGCCCGCCGCCGCGCAGTGAACCTCCCTGCCGCACATCCTCAATCCACGGCGGCACATGGTGTCCACTGACTTCATGGCCCGCCGGATCAAAGGCAAATGCCCGTACGTGCTGGGTGTGCCACAGTCCTTCCAGATACTCGTGAGCGCCATGCTCCCCACCGCTCTGATACGCATTTACGACTTCAGCCAGGATTTGTGGGGCTTGACTCTCCATCGCATGCCGTGGCGGACGCAGTGCGATCGTCACCAGAATCGCCAGCACCATGGACAACGCCAGCGCCGCCCACAGTGACAAGAAGATCTTGAGGAAGAGACTTTTCATGATTTCTGAAACTAGCTCCTGGCTACTGGCGGCTGGCAAAAACGGCTGGCTAGGAGCCAGCAGCCATCAGCGTCTTTATTTCTTCGCCTTCCCCGCCGGCCGTGCAAACATATACCCTACGCCGCGAATCGTCTTGATGTGGTCGCCATTCTCTTCCGAGTCGCCCAGCTTCCGCCGCACTTTGCTGACATGCATATCAATGCTGCGATCAAATGGCATAAACTTCCGGCTGAGCACGGCATTCACCAGTCGCTCCCGCGTCACCACTCGCCCCGCCTCGCGCAGCAGAACTTCCAGCAGATTGAATTCCACCGAAGTCAGATCCACCGGTTGCCCCGCTCGCGACACACTGCGCGTCGCCGGATCCAGTTCCACGTCGCCCACCGTCAGCACTTCCGGCGCCACGTCCGCCGCGTTGACTGGTTTGGTTCGCCGCAGGATCGCTCGGATTCGCGCTACCAGTTCCCGTGGGTTAAACGGCTTTGGAAGATAATCGTCCGCCCCGATTTCCAGCCCCACGATGCGGTCCACATCCTCGCCGCGCGCCGTCAACAGCAGCACTGGAATCTTCGACACGCTGCGGATCCGACGCAGCACCTCGAAGCCATTGATCCCCGGCAGCATCACGTCGAGCACCACCAGCGCATACTCATTCGTCAGCGCCTGTTGCAGCCCCTGTTCGCCGTCATGGACAGCCTTCAGGCTGAATCCCTCGGCCGTCAGGTACTCCTGCACCAGACCGCATAATTCCACGTCGTCATCCACCACCAGTACGTGATCCATTCTCTTATTCATTCAACACCTTCACATGCCACCACGCGGTAAAGATTTGTGATTGCTGGACGAAATCGCTATTCGCTATTCGCCTTTCGCTAAAGAGCGAATAGCGAACAGCCAACAGCGCCTTTCCGCCTTTACAAAACTTTACCGCGCTTGACCGACTCTTTACCTCTTCTTTTCCCGAACGGTGTTCTTATCAGCATAGGACGTTCGGGCTGCCTCCCGGACCCTACGAGATCAATAGCACCTTAAAAGGAGTTCCAATGAAATCAACTCGTACACGCATTCTCACCATCGGCGCCGCTGTACTGCTGATTGTGGCCGCCGCGATTGCGCAGGGCAGGCACGGTTTTGGTGGTCCCGGCGGCGACTTCCACCACATGCTCAGGCAACTCGATTTGACCGCTGACCAACACAGCCAGGTCAAAGCAATCTTCGAAAAAGAGAAGCCAGCTCTGCAACCGCTGATGCAGCAGATGCACCAGAATCACCAGGCCATGAAAGCTCTGGAAGCCAGCGGCCCCTTCGACGAAGCCAAGACCCGCGCTCTGGCGACGCAAAATGCGCAAGTCATGATTGAGCTCGAAGTTGCGCACGCCCGCACGAAGTCCGAAATCATGCAAATTCTGACCCCCGACCAGAAAGCCAAACTGGCTCAGATCGAGGCCAACAAGGAAACGCGCATGCAAGAGCACATGAAATCGCACATGCCGCCTCCGCCCGAGGATTAACTCTGTACCACTAGCACTCTCTCCCTCCCGGGTGAGGAACGGAACCTCCAACCTCCGTCCTCGCCCGGCTTTTTTACAAACTGGAGGAACCGAATGGAACGCGCCGACCTGCTCTACTCGGGATTGATGTTCGCCGCCGGCATCCTGTCCGTCTGGACCGCCTTGCTGCTCACCGCCACCTGCGTTGCCTTAGCGCCCGCACTCCGAAGATCCGCACCCAGCGCTGCTACAATCTCATCAACAAGTCATGGTGCCGAAGAAACTACGCCCCCTCGTTCCCTATCTCAAGCGCTACCGTCGAGGACTCACCTGGGGAGCTCTATGCGTACTGCTCACTAACGGCATCGCCGTCCAGTTCCCTCAGGTTCTCCGCCGTGCCACCAACGACCTTCACACCGGGGTCACCACCGAGAAATTGCTCAAGTACGCCCTCGCCATAATCGCCGTCTTTGTCGCCAAGGGCATATTCCAGTTCCTCACCCGCTGGATCGTCATCGGCATTTCCCGCGACATCGAATTCGATCTGCGCAACGATCTCTTCGCCCACCTCGAACGTCTCTCCTACTCCTACTACCAGCGCAACCGCACCGGCGACATCATGGCCCGCGCCACCAACGATCTGAATGCCGTGCGCAATCTTCTCGGTCCGGCCATCATGTATTCCGCCAACACCATAGTGTTCACCGCGCTGGCCGTGAGTTACATGTTCAAGATCAGCCCCAAGCTGACCCTGTTCGCCTTCCTCCCCCTCCCCGTAGCCAGCATCGTGATTCAGTATTTCGGCCGCCAGATTCACGAGCGCTTCGAACGCATTCAGGCCATGTTCTCCGACATCTCCGCCCGCGCCCAGGAAAATTTCTCCGGAGCCCGCGTAATCCGCGCCTACGTGCAGGAGCAATCCGAGATAGCCGCCTTCGAATCCGCCAACCAGGAGTACATCCGCCGCAGTCTCGGCCTGGTTCGCCTGATGGGTATGCTCTGGCCAACGCTGGAGCTGATGCTAGGCATAGCCGTAGTGATCGTCCTCTGGCTAGGCGGACGCCAGGTCCTCCAAGGCCGCATGAACGTAGGCGACTTCGTAGCCTTCAACACCTATATGGCGCAACTGATGTGGCCGGTAATCGCCCTGGGATGGGTCATCAACATCTTCCAGCGCGGAACCGCATCCATGGCCCGTATAAACGAAATCCTGACCCAGCAACCCGAAATAGCCGACGAAGTTATCAATAATGGAGAGACGGGCGCCCCGCCCGTCCACGAGATCGTCGCCCCCATCCAAGGTGAAATCGAATTCCGCAATCTAACCTTCGCCTACAACGGCGCAGAAGTCCTGAGAGAAGTGAATCTCCGCATCCCCGCCGGCTCCAGCATGGCCATAGTAGGCCCGACCGGTTCCGGCAAAACAACGCTAGTCAGCCTGATCCCGCGCATCTACGATGCCGAGCCCGGCACCGTCCTCATTGACGGTCTTCCCATCCGCCAGTTCCCCCTCGACGCTCTCCGCCGCCATATAGGATTCGTGCCCCAGGAAACCTTCCTCTTCAGTGACACCATCCGCGAAAACATCGCTTTTGGCATAGCCAGGGAGAATGGAGAAGCCTCGCCAGGCGACATCCAGGACGCCGCCGAAGCCGCCAACATAGCCCACGACATCGAAAGCTTCCCCGAAGGCTTCAACACTACCGTAGGAGAGCGCGGCATCACTCTATCCGGAGGCCAGAAGCAGCGCACCGCCATAGCCCGCGCCCTTCTCCGCAGCCCGAGAATCCTCATCCTCGACGACGCCCTCTCCAGCGTAGACACTCACACCGAAGACAAAATCCTCAACCACCTCCGCGAAATCATGCAGGGACGCACCACCATCTTCATCTCCCACCGCGTCTCCACCGTCCGCAACGCTGATTCCATAGCCGTCCTCCACCAGGGACGCATAGTAGAACAAGGCACCCACGACCAACTAATAGCCCAAAACGGCTACTACACCGATCTCTATAACAAGCAATTACTGGAAGAAGAACTAGCCGAAGTCTAGAAGCCGGCGTAGGGGCGGACACTTTTGTCCGCCAACCGCAAATAGCGGAATAAATGTCAATTTCTTGTCACAACCGCCAAGGAATAGTCCCTGTTCAGACAACCCCATGCGGAATAGCTTGCTCAGAGTAGGAGAAGTATGGATAATGCTCCCGAGTTCCACACAAGTACTTTCTGTGCCACGGAGTGACTATGAGACATTCGCGATCTGCGCTTCTGTCCTCGTCTAGACTTTCAACTCTCACCCTCTGCATCCTGATTCTTTGCACCTTAAGCTTCGCCGCGGCTCCCGACCGCATCACAGGCTCAATCGCCGCCGGCAAATCCGTCCGCTTGACGGCCGGTGTTCCCTTGCAGGCGCGGCACCAGTTTGATCAGGGAGCGGTTGATCCCTCGCTCAAACTGAGCTACATGACTCTGCTCACTGTGCCAACTGCCAGCCAGAAGCGGGACCTGAAAAAGCTCCTCGCCGATCAGCAGAATCCCCACTCGCCTTCCTATCACAAGTGGCTCACGCCCGAACAGTACGCCGATCGCTTCGGCCTCAGCCCCAACGACATCAAGAAGCTGACGACGTGGCTCCAGTCGCAAGGCTTCACCATTGTGCGCACGGCCCGCGGCCGCAATTGGATCGTCTTCAGCGGCACCGCCGCCCAAGCCGAGAGAACATTCCAGACCCAGATCCACAATTTCAAGGTGGAGGGCGAGATGCACTTCGCCAACACCACTCCGGCCGCGATTCCCGCGGCCCTCTCCGGCATCGTCACCGGTTTCCGCGGCCTCAACAATTTCCGCCTCAAATCGCAGGCGCACCGCGCCAAACCTGCCTATACCTTCCCCGTTGGCGGCGGCAGTTACCTCTTCATTGCTCCAGGCGACATTACCGCTATGTATGATCTCAGCACCCTCTACGGAAACGGCATCGACGGCACAGGACAAACCCTGGTTGTGATCGGCCAGACCGGAATTTACCAGTCCGATCTGACGAACTTTCGCCAGAACTTCGGCCTTTCCGCGATCAGTTGCACTGCCCCTGGCGACATCATCACCGCCTGCGACACGTCGAACTTTCAGTACGTCCTCGTGAACGGCGCTGCCACGAACATCTATGGCGACCTGGCCGAAGCCGACATTGACATCCAATGGTCCGGCGCCACCGCTAAAAACGCACAGGTAATCTTCGTCACGGCCACCGATCCCAACGGCAACGGCGTTTTCGATTCTCTCTACTACGCCATTGATAACGATGTGTCGCCCGTGATGACCATGAGCTACACCACTCCTTGCGAACTCGCCGAAGCGTACTACGGCAACTTCGATGGCGACGAAGCCGAGTTGCAATTCGCGAATTCCGAGGGAATCACGTTTATGAACTCCAGCGGCGATACCGGCGCCGCAGAATGCGACTACGGGTCCAATTTAGCGGAGTACGGTTACGCTGCCGCTTACCCGGCCAGCAGCCAATACGTTACCGCCGTTGGCGGCACCAGCATTCCAAGCATTTCTCCGAACGAATACAGTTCGACGTACTGGAACCCAACCAACGGTGCCGACGGCGGCTCCGCTATAGGTTATATTCCTGAGCAGCCTTGGAACGACCCCCAGGAATACGGAATGATATGTTCCCAGGCCTCCCCGCCCTCCTTCTGCGGAAACTACGGCATGACCGATTGGCCGAGCGCGCAAACGTTTTTTGGACTTTCTGCCGGCGGCGGTGGTGTCAGCAACTGTGTTACCGTGGACGTCAACGGTGTTTGTACGAGTGGGTTCCCGCAACCATCCTGGCAGGCGGGACTCGACACCAGCGCTGTAAACCCCGGCGGCCTCGGCGCGATCAACTCCACCCCGACCCGCTACACACCTGACGTTTCCCTGCTCGCGTCCCCGAATCTCCCCGGTTATCTCATTTGCTCGCAAATCAACGGATCGTCAGGGGGCGGCAGTAGTTGCGACTCCCCGACCACCGGTATCTCGGATATGCTCACCGGGTGCTTCAATGGAACTGGAGCGTGCACCATCTACGGCGGTACGTCCGTCTCTTCACCGGTCTTCGCCGGCATGGTGGCTCTGCTGAACCAGCAAGTAGTGGCGAGCGGCGTCCAAACGACTCCCGGCCTCGGCAACATTAATCCAATGCTGTACTCTTTGGCAGCTTCGAATTCGACCAACGGAGCCTTTAATCCTGTCACCACGGCCAACACCGGCTCGTACTCCAATGGCGCATGGTGTGATCCAGGTACTCCCACCTCGGGAGTTACCGGGGATCCGTGGCCCGCTGCCCTCCAATGTCCCAGCTCAGGCTCGGCCTTTTTGGGCTTCAGTTCCTTCAACTTTGATGCCACGACTAACTACAATCTCGTCACCGGCCTCGGCTCCGTCAATCTCAGCCACCTTGCTGCCGCCTGGGTCGCAGCTGGCACGGCCACCACGGAGACTACCGTCACTTCCAGCCAGAACCCGCAGGCCTACGGCTCCCCGGTGATCTTCACCGCCACCGTTACGACCTCGGGCTCAACGGCGCCCACCGGCACGGTGACCTTCAACGACGGCACGACCCAGTTAGGCACCGGCACCTTGAGCACCGTTAGCGGTTCTCAGGAGGCCACCTATACCACCTCCACGCTCGCTCCCGGCGACCACTCGATCACGGCCGTTTACGGTGGCGACACAAGCAATGCGGGCAGCACCTCTGACGTCTTGACTCAGACTGTCACACCCGCCACCTTCACCTTCGTTAGCACTGGCGGCCCCTCCCACACAGTGCTGGCGGGACAGACGACTCTCATGTACACCTTCACAGCCACAGCGACCTCGGGAGCGACCTTCGTGGGCGCGTTGGGTATTGACTGTTCCTTCTCCCCGACCGACTCGACCTTGACCAGCAGCACTTGCTCCTACAGTGTCAATGGCGGCGCGCCCCAGTCCGGACCGATCACCGTCCCTGCTGGAGCCCCCTCACCTACGACGGTCGGGGTGACCATCACCACCGCCGGTCCGAATAACGGAGCGGGAACCGAATTCCGCCATCGGTCGGACAACCGTCTCCCCTGGCTGCCACTGACTTTGCCTCTTGCCGGCGTGGTTATGGTTGGTCTTGCGGGACGCAAAATGTCGAGGGGCGCTACCGTTACCGGTATGTGCCTGATGCTGGTACTCGCTGGATTCCTCATCGCTTGCGGCAGCAGTTCGCACCCGATCTCGATCACTAGCGTTACCGGCAGTTCGGCAAATATCTATCCCCAAAACGTGGGCTGGACGAACGAAACGGCTACCTTTACCGCAGTCCTTAACAATGACTCCGGCAACAAGGGCGTCACGTGGGCGGTCAGCACGGCCAACGGCGGCACCATCGCTGCTACCGATGCTACCCACGCCACCTACACGCCGCCGACGATAGCTGCCGGCCTTCCCGGCAACGTAACCATCACCGCAACGTCTGTGGCGGATACGACCAAGACAGGGACTGGCTCCATAGCCCTGACCCCGACAACCATACCCAATGCTGGCGGGTACACCGTCAGCGTGACTGCGACCGAAACTGGCGCAACCGCGCCGGTGCCGGCGAATGTCACGCTGGTTGTGAACTAGAACGTGTTGTGGCAGTGCTTGAATAGGAAAGGGCGCGGACAATTTCCGCGCCCTTTCTTTAGGCCGATTCCGCGCGACTGCACAAGCAAGCGGAACATCCAGCGCTCCAGCCGCGAAGCGGCGAAACAGGAAAGCCCGGCACGTAAGTGCCGGGAAGCCAGCGGAAAATAATCGAGTCCCGGAGGGACGGCACACGGGCTCATCACTTCCATTTGACAACCCAAGCGAGAACATGGACTAGAGCGGTTTCGCCGTTGCTGTATCCTTCTCCGCTTGTCTTCAACCACAGCAAAAAATTGTCCCTAACTCATTGATAACCAAATACCTTACGAATAAGTCTTTATTTCTCAAAGACCTGCAGGAAATGGCTACCTAAGTCTCTGATTTTAAAACACCGCTTCCAGGGGGGTCGAGCCGCCAAGGTATCGATGCCACATCCAAAAACAGGAGTCCACTTTCCCAGAAACCGCTCTGGTTTTTTGTGTTGAAGGGGCGCAGCTTCGGCCGCGCCGTAAGCTCCTCGCCTCAATCGTCGTCCGGGTCGGTCGGCGGTGTCTTGTCATTCAAGAAGAACTGCGCGTCCAAGGCTGACGGGACTGTCTGAAACGGCAACGGAGTCTGATTGAAGTCGAAGCAATCGGAGAAGTCATCCGCCGCCGAATCCGCGTAGCCCAGCGAAGGCAGACTGAACGTGCTCTCAATGAACTTCAAAATGCTACCGAAATCGTGCTGCGCGTGCGAAACGTATTTCGCTTTCACATACGGCGAAACCACAATCAGCGGCACACGGAAGCCGTAAACATAGCCGCATCCCCACCGCGCGCAATTCACCAGCACTTGCGGCGGTGGAACGTGGTCGTACCAGCCTCCCCAGTCGTCCCATGTAATAAAGATCGCAGTGTTAGCCCAGTAAGAGCTATTGCCAATCGCGTTCACCACCGAAGCCACCCACGATGGCCCCTGGTTGCCGTTGACCGACCCGGCATGATCCGACGCCTGACCGGTCGGAATTACCCAACTCACGTCCGCCAGTTGGTTGCTGGAAATATCGGTGAGTATCTGGGTCTGATTGAGGATCACATGGTTGCTCCAATCCGCGCCCACGCAGGCGGTGCCATTAGGCGGCGCAGCGTTTGGTCCGCAGATATGCTGGATCGCCTCGGGAGCGTTCCAGATCGCCGGCGACCCGTGCATTGGAGGCGGCGGTGCGGTGCCAGGCGAATAGTACCGCCAGGTATTGCCTTTCGCCTCCAGCAGGTCGGTCAGTGTTGCATGCTCAAAACAAGGATAGATTGGGGCGTTGGAACTTTCGCTGCCGGTCGAATCGATCAGCCTAACCGTGGATCCCACGGGCGCGTCGCACCCGGCATCTGGCGGGCTGCTCGTGGCTGGATTCTCCGAGGCAAACAAAGGGCTCCCGGTTGATGGAGCCGACGTCCCGGAAATAATGAACTGATGCGCCGGCATGCTGGGCCCCTGGTTGGTCTGGAACATGCGGTCGGCGAAGGTGTACTGCTCGGCCATCTGGAGATAGGGCTGTACCTCCGTCGGGTCCACATAGCTGAAATTCAAGTCTGGCGCTGGGCAGTCCGTCGCATTGGTACCGCAGCCAACGTGAACCAGGTCCGCCCCGTCCATCTTGCATTGTCCGGCAGCACTTAGGTCGCACATCTCTTTGAATGCATTGTGGCTGTGGTCGGGGTCGTAATCCACGCCGAGATTGGTCTTCGTCAGCGGGATGACATTGCCATGCGAGTCTGTACCGCTCTGCGCAAGGTCGTATTGTCCTGGACCGGTTCCGCAGCCGGGAACCCCGCCGTTGGCGGTGCACAATCCCTGAAACAGGTTGTCGGGTGTGCGGTTCTCCTGGAAGATCACCACCACGTGCTGAATCTTTCCCGGCATTGGTGGAAGAGTCGTACTACTGGAACCGCTGCACCCGTTGAGGCTCATAAGAGTGCCTCCCAGAGCCAGCAGCACGATCGCAGATACTAGGACACCAAGCCTGGCCATGTCTGTTACCTCGGGGGATGAGGTCTCTGTTCAGCTGATGTTAACCCCGCCGCGCCGCTTTCCACTCGCAGCGCTTCCCCAAATTATTGCCAGTCAGACGGAAAAGAGGCAGTTCTGAAGGTGATGGCAAGGCTTCCTTTTCCGCTGGCTGGTAACCGCAACCGGTTCCATTGGTATTTGACTTCCCGTCCCTCCCCGCCGAGAATGGAGGTAGTTCTTTGCAGGGCCATCCCACCAGTGGGGGCGTCACGGATTCGACGGAGATGCTTGCGGCCAAGAGGCATGCCGGGGTGCACACACCCGTGATCGCGTGCAAAATGATAATTGCCAATCAACAGATGGCATACGCAGCCTAATTCGTTAGGCCGCCGTTCTCCGCAGCTTTGCCCGTGGGCTGCGAGCGAACGTCACACAGCGGGCTGCTCTTCTCAGCTACGTCTGGGCTGAGAAGCTAAGATCTCAGGCTAGCGGCAACGGTTTCTTGTCCGTTCTGAGCCGGTGACGCGAACGTCCTGGGGTAATGCCCAGGGCATGAACTGGAATAAGCATGTAGTCTCTTGACCAGTAACATTTTCGGACGCGGGTTCGACTCCCGCCGCCTCCACCAATATTCAGCTTGTTATCAATAGCGTACGGACAACTCTTAACTTTGTACATGGAGTTCTGCAAGCACCGAAAACCCACCGCTGAATGTTCACCAAGCAACTTCTGCTACCTTCTGCTACGATGACCGTTCGGTGAGGTGGCCATGCCCCAATTTGTGATCGAGCGGGAGATCCCGGGCGCAGGTAATTTATCGGATGCGCAACTACAGGCAGTCGCCAGAAAATCGGTTGGCGTGCTGAAGGATATGGGACCGGAGATCAAGTGGCTTCACAGCTATGTCACGGGCGATAAGGTCTATTGCGTATACCTGGCGCCGGACGAGGAGACGGTTCGCGAACACGCACGTCGGGGAGGCTTTCCGGCGAATCGCATCTCAGCGGTGCGGCGCATGATCGATCCCAACACTGCAGATTGAGTTAGGTGGAGCTTCGAGTCCGAACACCTGGTTCCAGGTCGCCGTCAAGCGCCTCACGGACCGCTTGCTCGACAGGCATCGCCCAGCCTTCCATCCACGCCGTCAGACCTGCAGCATTGCCAAGCGTCCGGCGCGCGAATTCCAAGGCCTTCTCCAGCTTTGATTGCTCGGTCGGCGTGAGCGGCGCGCCCAATCGTTGGCGAAGTGCGGCGGCAGCTCCTGCCAGGTGCAGCGATTGCTCGGCGTTCGATTGCGCCGCGGCACTTGCAGCCAGACATTCGAGCACCCGGGCGATCCCGCGTTTGTGACCCAACTCCTGGAACATCCGGATGCTTTCGCCGTAGAGACGGCGCGCTTCGGCATCGTTCCCCTGATCGCAGCTTAGACTTGCCAGATCGGAGAGGGCGCTGGCAATTCCCCAACCGTCCCGCAGTTCGCGGAACGCTGCCAGACTCTGTTCGCAAAAGGAACGTGCGGCGATCAAGTCAGCTCTTTCGCGCGCAACGTCGCCCTGGTAATTCAGTGTCCAGGCGACACCGGCGCCATCTCCGGCCTTGCGGAACATCGTCAGGCACTCGTCGTAAAGCGAGGATGCGCGTGCATATTCGCCCTGCAACTTGATCACGTTGGCGAGGTTGCTGAGGGCGCGGGCGATGTCCGCGGAATCGCCAAGGTCCTTCCATATCGCAACACAGCGCTCGAAGAGCAGGGATGCGACGGAGAGTTCGCCACGATCGCGCGCATTGACGGCCAACGCGTTCAGTGCGACGGCGACGCCGGGGTTATCGTTGAGCTCGAGACAGGTCTCGAGGCTCTCTTCGAACAGTTGCCGCGCCGATGTGTAATCGCCTTGCTCACCCGCCAGAACTGCGGCTGCGAACGACAGGCGGGCGCGGAGCTTCGGACGCGTCGCGGTTCCTTCCAGCGCCAGAAGTCTGGCGAGGGCATCACGGCCCTCCGTGAGATATTCCCGCGTTTCCCAGAAACGAAACAGGGCCGCTCCCAAGCGGAGGCCCCACTCGGCATCCCCAGTCTTGACCAGATAATCGAGCGCCATGCGGAAGTTGTCGTGCTCAATCTCAAAACGGTCGAGCCATTCCGGGTGAGCGACCATGTCCTCGGCGCCTTCTTCCGCCAGCACGAGGTAGTAAGCTGCGTGGGCGCGGCGAGTCGCAGATTCATCGCCGCTCTCGGCCAGGCGTTCGAGTGCATACTCGCGGATGGTGGAGAGCATGAGGAATCGCGTTTCCGCATCGACTTGTTCCACCTGCTGCGCCAGGCTCTTGTCCACCATGGAAGCCATGCCGTCGAGTATGTCGAGGCCCAAGTCGCTCTTCGTATCGCACACGGCTTCCACCCCTTCCAGCGTACAGCCGCCGGTAAATACGGAAAGCCTCCGGAAGAGAGTCTGTTCAGCGTCATTGAGCAAGCCATGACTCCAGTCCACAGTGCTGCGAAGAGTTTGTTGCCGGGTCGGCAGGTCGCGCGCACCGCCGGTCAACAAGTTCAGACGGCTTTCAAGGCGGGCCAGCATGGCGGACGGCGAAAGCAGCTTGATGCGAGCCGCCGCCAGTTCAATGGCCAGAGGCAGGCCATCAAGGCGAGCGCAGATGGCCGCCACCGTGGACGCATTTTCCTTGGTGAGCGCAAATTCGCGCTTGACCGCCTGCGCGCGTTCCACAAAAAGCGCAACCGCTGGAAGGCGCGAAAGCACTTCCAGGGGCGGCATCGATTTGAGGTCGGGCAGCGCAAGAGGCGGTACAGGGAATTCATGTTCGCCATAGACGTGAAGCGGCGCCTGGCTTGTGACCGCGACCTTGATCTTCGGGCCGGTTGTGAGGAGCTGAGCTATCACCGGTGCGGCTGAGACGAGGTGCTCGAAGTTGTCGAGCAGGAGAAGCATCGGCTGATCGAGGCCGCTCACGTACTCTTTCAAGCTTTCCTGCGGCGACTGATTCCCGGTTTCGCGTACCCCCAACGCTTGCCCAATAGTGGAAGGTATCAAACCAGGATCGCTCACCGCCGACAGAGGGACGAAGTGAACGCCCCCTGGAAACTCGGCGGCGGCGGCGGCCGCTACCTGCAGGGCGAGTCGAGTCTTCCCGATGCCGCCCGGACCCGTTAGGGTCACGAGCCGCACGTCCACGCGGCTCAAGAGCTGACGAAGAGCAGTCGCTTCGTGTTCGCGTCCAATGAATGCCGTGCGTTGCACGGGCAGATTGTTGGGACGAGACTCCGAAGGGCGCGTGGACGCCTCGGCGAGACGGTCGCGCACGGCGGCGAGGTCACGAGCCAAATCCTGGGTGGAGGCGTAGCGCTCCTTGGGGTCCTTGGCCAGGCAGCGCTCCACGATCCAAAGGAAGGGAGGGGGCGCTTGCAGCATTCTGGAACCGAGGCGCTCCGGCTCGTCGCGAAGGATCGCCGCAATGGTCTCCGCATGTGTCTTTTTCCGGAACGCAGGAAAACCGGTGACCATCTCGTACAGCACCGACCCGAAAGAAAACTGGTCGGAACGAAAATCCACTTCCCCGCCTGTGGCTTGCTCCGGTGACATGTAGCCGACCGTGCCCATCACCGTTCCCTGCTCCGTGATGCTGGTCGCAGCGTCTGAATCCCGAGCGTGGCTCCCCCCCAGCAGTTTCGCCAGGCCGAAATCCAGGATCTTGGCGCTAGCGTCGCCAGAAACCATCAGGTTCTCCGGCTTCAAATCGCGATGAACGATTCCAATCGCGTGCGCTTTGGCGAGAGCGTCGGCAATCTGCGCCGCGATTGCGACAGCTTTGCGGAATGGAATCGGGCCCGAGGCCAACAATTCTCGCACCGTCTCCCCAATCACCAGTTCCATGGAGATGTAACGAGTTCCGTTCACGTGACCGAGTTCATAGATCGTGACGATGTTTGGATGATTGAGTGCGCAGGCGGCACGGGCTTCCTGCTCAAAGCGCGATAAAGCTTCCGGTTGAGAACAGTGCTCCAGAGAAAGCGTCTTGATGGCAACTTCGCGTTCGAGGCGAGTGTCTTTAGCGCGATAAACCTCGCCCATGCCGCCGGCACCCAATCGCTGGAGAATCTCGTAACTTCCGAAGCGCGTACCAGGCGACAGGGTGGACGGTACTGATACTGAGGTTTCCGGCGGGTTCATGGACCTCGCTGCCGCAGCGATCGGCCGGCCAAAGCTGACCGCTCGCCGCTGCATGATTTGGTTTGAATCTTGACTCGCCGCTGCGACGAACTCCGCAGCAGCACCCCTGAGTGCGTTTATAATACCCCAGATTTCAGGGGACGACTCATGGATGTTCGATCGTTGCAGCGCCCGCTTAAAGACCGTTACCGGCAAGAACCGACGAGCTCCCGAATAATGCTGACCGCTCGCGGCAGTCAGGCCGACGCGCCCATCGCCTGCTCGGTCGACCTGGGGCGGGCAATCTACAAGGCGCAAGCGCACAAAGGCGTCGGCGGAGCAGGTACCGGAGCCTGCTCCGGAGATCTGCTGTTGGGCGCGCTCGCCGCCTGCGCTCAGATCACTTGCCAGATGGTAGCCGCTGCGATGGGAATACCTATCGAGGGCATTGATGTCACGGTCGAGGGCGATCTTGACCTGCAAGGGACGCTGGGAATATCGAAAGAGGCCCCCGTCGGATTTCAGGGCATCCGAGTCATCTTCAATGTTCGCGCACCACAGGCAACGGCGGAGCAGCTAAGTGCGTTGCAGGCAAAAACGGAGCAGTATTGCGTGGTGATGCAAACTTTGCAGAGCCCGCCGAAGATTGAGCACACATGGGTGCAGCGGTGATCCACGATTCAATAAATTTGATTATCGATGGTTTACACTTAAGCCCACTCTGATTGCCCATGATTTGTCCGTGCGTGTCGATTCGTCGCGATCAATACAGGCAAGAAAATGACTGTCTGAGGAGGTTTTCGTGACTTCATTGCGCTCTTTTGTCGTATGTGCCGCAATCATCATCGCCGCTGCCCATCTCACTTTTGCGCAATCGGCTCAGACTCCGCCTGCCGATAGTTCCCGTCTGGCCGGCTATTCGTCGCAATCCTCCCAGATCGAGCGCGACTGGGAGAAAAAACTTCAAGCTGGTATCGTCCCCGAAAATTTACGTCAGAGCATGCAGCGTTTGACTGCGCGTCCGCACCACGTGGGTTCTCCCTACGATAAAGACAATGCGGAGTGGATCCTCTCCAAGTTCAAGGAGTGGGGATTTGACGCCCACATTGAAACCTTCCAGGTGCTCTTCCCGACGCCCAAAGAGCGCATCGTCGAAATGATCGAGCCGACCAGGTTCCGAGCCAAGCTGCAGGAACCGTCCGTCCCGGGCGATCCGACCTCCAATCAAGTCGCCGAGCAGTTGCCGACCTATAACGCCTACTCCATCGATGGAGACGTGACCGCCCCGCTGGTGTACGTGAACTACGGCAACCGCGAAGACTACGAGCAACTCGACCGTCTGGGGATTTCCGTCAAGGGCGCCATCGTGATCGCGCGCTACGGCGAAGGCTGGCGCGGCATCAAGCCTAAGGTTGCGGCCGAGCATCAGGCGATTGGCTGCATCATTTATTCCGATCCCAGGGACGACGGCTTTTTCAACGGTGACGAATATCCCCAGGGTGGATGGCGCCCGCGTGAAGGCGTGCAACGTGGCAGCGTCATGGACACGGACTATCCCGGCGATCCTCTAACCCCCGGAGTTGGTGCCACGGCCGACGCCAAGCGCCTCGATATCAAGGACGCGAAGACCATCACCAGGATTCCCGTGCTGCCCATTTCCTGGGGCGATGCCCTGCCGCTGCTTACCGCTTTGCAGGGACAGGTTGCGCCCGAAACATGGCGAGGAGCCTTGCCCATCACCTACCATGTCGGCCCCGGTCCTGCGAAAGTCCATCTGAAGGTAGCTTCGAACTGGGACCTGAAGCCGGTCAATGACGTCATTGCCACCATGCGCGGATCCGATGTGCCCGACCAGTGGGTGATCCGTGGCAATCATTACGATGCCTGGGTCAACGGCGCCGACGACCCAATCTCGGGCATGGTAACGGTTTTAGAAGAAGCTCGCGTGCTCGGCGAACTGCACAAAGAAGGATGGAATCCGAAGCGGACGATCATTCTCTGCGCGTGGGACGGCGAAGAACCCGGACTGCTGGGCTCGACCGAGTGGGTCGAAACCCATGGCGACGAACTCCAAAAGCACGCCGTTGCGTACATCAATTCCGATAGCAATGGCAGGGGCTTCTTCCACGCCGGTGGCACGCATGACTTGCAACACCTGATTAACGATGTAGCCCACGATATTCAGGATCCGGAGAAACATATTTCCGTCCAGCAACGCGCGCGTCTGCAGCGCATTGCCCGTGCGCCCAATGCCGAAGAGCGGGCGGAAATCAGAAAAAACAATGATGTGCGGATCGGCGCGCTCGGAGACGGTTCGGACTACACCGCCTTTATGGACCATGCCGGCATTTCCGCTCTGAATATCGGCTACGGCGGTGAGAACGATGCCGACTCCTATCACTCCATCTACGACGACTTCTACTGGTACACCAAGTTTGTGGATACCGATTTCTCTTATGGCCGCGCGCTGGCACAGACCGGTGGAACTGCCGTCATGCGGTTGGCGGATGCTGACCTGATTCCCTACGAATACAACGCCGAAGCGGAGACCATCGGACGCTATGTGAAAGAGCTGGAGAAGTTGCTGAAAGACAAACAGGACGAGATCACCGAGCGCAACCTGGAACTGCAAGAAGGCGTGTTTACGGCCACGGCCGATCCGCGTAAAACCGACGTCCCTCCGCCAGCCAAGATCGTTCCGCCGTTCATGAACTTTGCACCGCTGAAGAACGGAGTTGAAGCAATCAAGAAGAGCGCGGAGCGCTACCAGTCTGCGTTTGCCAAATGGCAGACTGCCGGAACCGATTTGCCGGCCAAGACCGCTACTGCTCTGAACGCCGAGCTGATGCAGATTCAGAGAACGTTCCTAACCGAGAAAGGCTTGCCAGAGCGTCCATGGTTCAAGCATCAGGTCTATGCGCCCGGCGCCTACACCGGCTACGGAGCCAAGCCGATTGCGGCGGTTCGTGAATACATGGATCAGGAAAAATGGCAGGAAGCCGACGCCCAGGTTCCCATGGTCGGCCAGGTGCTGGAAAACGTCGCTGCAGCAATCGGCAAAGCCGCGGACGATCTGGAGAAGACGCTGCTGCAGAAACAGTGAAGTAAATCTCGTTGGCCTGGCTCACGAACCAGGCATAGCCGTCATCGTCGATATGTGCCGCAGTTTTGCACGATCGGATTGATCAGGCTCATTGTCGTCTCCTTTTTACCCTCGCAGCTGAATTTTCAACCGGGCCCGTCCAAACCGCACAGAAGCTTCTCTCGGAATGCTTTGCGGGTTGCGCTTTTTGGACTGCGTATTCTCGATCCACGAGCGCTCAAACGAAATTCTCGGCTGGTTTCGACACCGTGAGTACGCTCATACAGACCTCCCGAGCATGCGTCGAACTGCGAATACGTGGGGCGGATTCTGCGTCGATTCACGGGCCGAGAGCTGTGACGGCAACTACGATGCTGTGTGACGGCAATCACAGCATGGGGTTTGAAAACGACATAATGTTCCGCCCCATGTTCTGTGGCCAGGCCTGAGCCGACCCGGAACGAGGAGGACACCGTCTATGTTGAAGTTGAAAGGGTGGTTGCTAAGCCTGCTGGTCCTAGCCCTCACGGCTGCACCGGTCATGGCGGGAAACAACGACGCAAAAACGGAAACGGAAAATACTGCCAACACAGCAGCTACGGAGGGCAGTCCCACGATAGGAAGCCCGAGCCCAAGTCTGGGCTCCAGCGCGACCGCAGGCGATGCGAACATCACAGCATTGCTCGGTGTGCTAGTGATGAAAGGTGTGCTTGCGCCTACCGAGGCGAACGCCATCAAGAACGCTACGCCCACATCTCAATTTCAAGTTCTCGTGGACGTCCTCAGCCGCAAGGGATTGTTAACTGCGGCGGATTTGGCTGCTGCCGCGAGCCCCGCGGCGCAACCTTCGACCCACGCGGCGGTTCCAGAAACCGCAATTGCAACTTCCCTCGCCAGCGTGGAAACTCAGCCCTCGGCGCAGCCCGCTCCTCCACCGCCGCCTCCCGCACCGTCGGTGGTCCCGGCGATTGCGCCATTGCGCGTGTTGCCGGTCGATCCGCCAAAGAAAGACGGCCTGAATGCCGCCTTTAAGATGGGCCCGGTCAAGATGACGCCCTATGGCTTCCTCAAAGCAACGGGCGTGTACGACAGCAGCAATCCCAATGGCGATGACATGCCGTTCCCGGGCTTGTTCCTGTCGTCGTCAAACATTTTGAGCACCGGCCCCACTAACGACCCCGAGTTCCATCTGAAGGCGCGCTCCTCTCGCATCGGAGCCAACTTCGAGTGGCCGGATCTTTCACCGAAAGTAACCCTGACGGGCCGCATCGAAGGCGACTTCGAGGGCAACTTCAGCGAGGTTGACAATCGCGACGTTTCGTCCATTCGCAGCAGTATGTTCTCTTTCCGCCAGGCGTGGGTCCGTATGGACTATGCCGCCAGCGACAAGACGGATATTTACTTCGAAGGCGGCCAGGATTGGACGCTGTTCGGGTCGAGCGCGCTGCCCAATCTTCTGGAAACCACCGCTCTGGGCTACTGGTATGGCGATATCTATGAACGCTCGCCGCAATTCCAGTTTGGGTTAGTCCAGAAACTGGGTGGTTCGTCACGCAACTTCAAACTTTCACCCACCTTTGCGATCATGATGCCGAGCACCGGGCAGATTGAAAAGCTCGGGACCCTTGGCCTTCAAGGCCAAATCGCACAGGCCGAGCGCGAGGGCGCCGATTCTGGCCGTCCGGAATTCGAAGGCAGACTGGCCTTGCAGTTCCAGCTCGATAAAGCGCCTGCGGTTGCGCCGGCCCAGATCTTCTGGTCCGGCTTCCGAGGCAAACGCACCTCGATCGTGCCCAGCAGTTCAATGAGTGCTGGTCCGGCGGCATTTGCGACTGCGTTTCCGAACGGTTTTACCAGCTCCAGCACGATGTGGGGCAATCAGCTAGGCGTGCAACTGCCTACTCGCTGGTTCACCTTAGTGGTGACCGGATATCGCGGCGGAGACCTGCGCTTCTTCTTTGGCGGTCAAGTCAACACATTCTTCACGGACACCGGCGGACTATCGGGCGTACAGTCCTACAACTCGCTTGACGGCGGCCCGCTTGCGGCTGCGGGTGCGCCAGCTCTGGGTTGCACCGGCACCTTGAGCGAAGATGGGACTACCTGCAGCGGCAGCGTTGTGGTTGCTCCAGAAAGGCCCATTCGCGCCTTTGGCGGATTCGTCAATCTCGGACTGCCGCTCTCGCGCTGGTTCAATGCCAACCCCAAGGGTCACAATGCCGGATGGCAGCTCTACCTGCATGCGGGCAAGGACCAAGTCGTAAGCCGCGATCTACTCACCCCCAATGCTGGCGCTGCCGCTAACGTGTTGTCCCCATTGCCGCTCCGTATGGGCAAGCTGGCTGCGCTGACGCTCTATTACAAATACAACCCGTACGTCTCGTTCGGCTTTGAGCAATCGATCTACGCCACCCGTCTCGAAGCTGGCGCTAACTACACGATCGAGGGGAAGGCTAGCAACGAATGGCAGGATCACCGGACTGAGTTCGGGCCGATCTTCACGTTCTAGACCGAGCCTTCGCCACGCGGCTGGCGCCCGCCGACAAAAGGTCGGCGCCAACTGGATACCGGGGACCCGGGGGACAGACATAATTCGGGCGATGGCCCGAGGTGAGTTTGTCCTCCCCAAACTCCTCCAGCAAGAAAGCTGTTGTGGGAGACAGGTCAGGGGATCACAATGTACGGATTCTGCGAACCAAGCTTCCAGATCGTCTCCGGCAACGGGGATGCAACGGTGCACCCGCAGCGTGGGGAGGAGGAGCGGTTTTCATGAGTCGTCGTAGAATTGCGGTCCTTGAGGTAAGTCTTCTGTTGCTGGTGGCGATGTTGGCCAACGCCGCCTCGCGGAGCAACGACATCCGGATCACGGTTCTGGATTCGGAAACTCACACCGTGAGCGTGTCGGGTGGCGACGTTCCCAAAAACTGCGATGGCGTCAATTTCGACGCCTATTGCAACAACAGCAAAACAACGCGAGTAACCAATACGCTGCTGGTGCAGGCAGGCAATGACCCTCCGTTCCGAGTCACCTGCAACATCGACTCGAAATGGTCCAAGTGCGTGCCCCTGCCCAAAGGCGAAAGCTTCGACGCCAGACGAGAAAAGCATGGCGTTGTTGTGTACTACATCGACGACAAAGGAAAAGCACGAAGTCAGTTGTACACATTGGTAGCGGCAGACGGAAAAACTCCGACGCCGGCGATGACCCCGCAGCAAAACTCGCCAGCTCCTGCTCCAGTCCCGCACACTGCGGCACCGGCGCAGAATTCAGCAACCTCCGCTGCTGCCCCGCCACCTGCCCCCGCGCAGAGCGGCCTCCCGGAGAAAACTCTGTCGGAGAAGGTAAAGTGCAATTTCAGCTCCACGCCTCCCGGTGCCGAAATCACGGTTGACTGGAGATACGTGGGCAACACGCCATCCGAAATCGGCCTTAGCCCTGGAACGCACGTTGTCGCCATTTCCCTGCCGGGCTTTGCCGAGTGGAAGCGGGAGCTTACGGTTGGGGCGGATTCGGCGGTGAATGTGACCGCGAACTTGCAAAAGACGCAGCCCTAAGCCGGGATGGCGGTTGCAGGACATATTTAAGCTAGCGCTTGAAGGTGGACCGCAGTATGATATCGCGCAAAAGTTGGGGTCCACTGGATGAGTCAGCACGCACGTGCCGTAAAGGAGCCGTGGTGGTTGTAAATGAACGGCTCCCGGTTTCTCATTTCATTTTTGTAAAGGAGAAAAACTGTGGCTAACGAAAATGTTGCATCCACCCACCTAAATCGTTGGTGGCACGTGGTCGGCGGCATGTCCATGAACCTGGCGCTGGGCTCGCTGTATGCCTGGAGCGTGTTTGTGGCCCCACTGGAGAAAGAATTTGGCTGGAAGCGGAGTGATACTTCCTCGGTGTTCACCTGGGCGGTTGTCGTGTTCGCACTAACGTTTATCGTGGCGGGACGGCTGCAGGACAAGTTCGGCCCATTCTGGGTTTCCCTGACGGGAGGCGTACTGGTCAGCCTGGGCTTCTTCCTGTGCTCCTATACGCACAGCCTGACCTACCTGATTGTGTGTTTCGGGGTGATTGGCGGGCTGGGCAACGGGTTTGGCTACTCCACGCCTATACCGGTGATGGCCAAATGGTTTCCCGATAAGCGCGGCTTGGCCGTGGGACTGGCAGTGGGCGGATACGGTGGAGGATCGGCAATCTTTGGGCCGTTGGCCAACCTGAAGCTGATTCCCGCCTATGGCGTGCACACGACGTTCCAGATACTAGGTGGGATCTTTTTGGTCATGACGGTTTTCGGCGCCTTCCTACTGCGGAATCCTCCGGCAGGATACAGGCCCCCCGGTTGGACCCCCGCGCCCGCCTCCAAGTCTGCCGCGACCACCTATGAGTTCAGCCCGGGCGAGACGTTGCGCACGCCCGCGTTCTACTTGATGTGGGTTGCCTATGCGTTGGGTTGCTCGGCTGGACTGATGGTGATCAGCCAACTGGTGCCGTTTGGCAAGAGCGTGGGCATTCCCAGCGCTTCGCTGATCACGATGAGCTTGGTCGTGGCCGCAATTGGCAACGCCTCGGGCCGCATCCTGTCCGGCTGGATGTCTGATGCACTCGGCCGGCTGAACGTGCTGCGACTTATGATCGCCGTTTCGATGATTGCCATGCCCATTCTCTACCAGGTGGGCAGCAATGTGACGCTGCTCTACATAGTGGTGTTCATCGTGTACTGGTGCTACGGAACGCAGCTTTCCGTGAATGGCGCGACCGCGTCGGATTTCTGGGGTACCAAGAACGCCGGCATCAACTACGGAATGTTGTTCACCGCATGGGGCGTGGCTGGCATCATTGGTCCCCGCATCGGTGGGGTGCTGTTCGACAAGTACAAGAACTACCAGATGGCGTTCTACTGGGCGGCGGGGCTGGCGTTAGTTGCCCTGCTCTGCGAACTCGCAGCCAAACGCCCGTCTGTACCCGAGGCAAGTCTGGCGGCAAAGAAGGTGCCGTCGGCAGCATAAGGTTGAAGGTAAGGTTCCAGAAGCGCTCCCAGGCGTTGCGCCAGAGCCTGGGAGCGTAGTACTGGCGGGTTCTTGGCAGACCGCGAACGACCTTGATTGACTCCGCGCTGGCGGGAAACCGCCAGTGTGCATCACAAATTCAGAATTTAAGGGGTAAACCGATATGGCTGATATTCTCCAGAAAAAAACTGTGGTGACCGAGACCACTGAGGCTCAGATCGCAGTCCATTGGCGGGAGGAGGAATACTACTATCCTTCCTCGAAATTCATCGGCCAGGCGAATCTGAGCGATCCCGACGTCCTCGAACGCTTCAGCGAGAAGAATTACCCGGAATGCTTCCGCGAGTACGCCGACCTGCTGACCTGGTACAAGTACTGGGATAAGACGCTCGACACCAGCGATCCGCCGTTCTGGAAATGGTTCGTGGGCGGCAAGATCAACGCCTCATACAACTGCGTGGATCGGCACCTCGCCAAGTACAAAAACAAAGCGGCGATTATCTTCGTTCCGGAACCGGAATCCGAAACGCCCGTATCGGTCACCTACCGCGAGCTCTATGTGAGAGTGAATGAATTCGCGGCGCTGCTTCGCGATTTCTGCGGTCTGAAGGCCGGAGATCGTGTCACCATCCATATGCCCATGGTTCCCGAGTTGCCGATTACCATGCTGGCCTGCGCCCGCTTGGGAATAATCCACTCGGTGGTGTTCGGAGGTTTCAGCGGCGAGGCCTGTGGAACGCGGGTCGCCGATTCGCAAAGCCACATCCTGGTCACCATGGATGGCTACTATCGCAATGGCAAGCTGCTCGACCACAAAGCGGGCGCTGATATTGCGCTGGCTACTGCCAAACACGAAGGCCAGACCGTGGACAAGGTCCTGGTCTGGAGGCGGCACGCTGGCCAGAATGCCTCCGCGACGCCATTTGTCAAAGGTCGCGATTTCTGGGTTGACGAAGTGCTCCCGAAATACAAAGGCGAACTGGTCGATCCCCTCCCCATGGATGCCGAGGCTCCGCTGTTTCTGATGTACACCAGCGGCAGCACCGGCAAGCCCAAAGGCTGCCAGCATCGCACCGGCGGCTACCTCGCCTATGTGACCGGCACCTCCAAATACATCCAGGATATTCATCCCGAGGATGTTTACTGGTGCATGGCCGACATCGGCTGGATCACGGGCCACTCCTATATTGTGTACGGTCCGCTGGCGTTAGCCGCTACCAGCGTCATCTACGAAGGTGTCCCAACTTACCCGGACGCCGGCAGGGTATGGAGAATCGCCGAGCGTCTCGATGTCAACATCTTTCACACCTCACCCACCGCCATTCGCATGTTGCGCAAATCCGGCCACGATGAGCCCAATAAATACAACTACCATTTCAAGCACATGACCACCGTGGGCGAACCCATCGAGCCCGAGGTCTGGCGCTGGTACTACGAAACCGTCGGCAAGCGCGAGGCGGTCATTGTCGACACCTGGTGGCAGACGGAGAACGGCGGGTTCCTGTGCAGCACCAAACCAGCGCTCGATCCCATGAAGCCAGGCAGCGCCGGACCAGGCATGCCGGGAATCTATCCGACCATCATGGACGAAAACGGCCAGGAGGTCTCGGCGGGATCAGGCAAGGCTGGAAACATTTGCATCCGCAATCCCTGGCCGGGGATCATGCAAACCATTTGGGGCTCTCACGACCGCTTTGTTTCCCAGTACTACGCCAAGTACTGCAAGAATCGCGCCAGCAAGGATTGGCATGACTGGCCCTATTTTGCGGCGGACGGAGCGGTGCTGGCCGCCGACGGCTATTTCCGCATTCTCGGGCGAGTCGATGATGTCATCAATGTGGCCGGCCACCGCTTGGGCACCAAGGAAATCGAGTCTGCATGTCTGACGGTTTCCGAGGTCGCCGAAGCGGCGGTGGTGCCAGTCGCGGACGAGATCAAGGGCCGCGTGCCCGAAGTCTATATCGCTCTGAAACCCGGTATTAAGGCGAGCCCCGAGATCATTGACAAGGTTAACAAGGTCATTGAAACCATGATCGGCAAGATCGCCCGTCCGCGGCACATCCACATCGTTCCGGATATGCCCAAGACCCGGTCCGGTAAACTCATGCGCCGTATTCTCGCCGCCCTCTCCAACAAGATGAACACCGGAGATATCACCACCCTGGCCAATCCTGACGTGGTGGAAAGCATCCGGGAACTGGTTCAGGGCAAAGAGGTGGTGGCGTTAACCGATGGACCGGAGGACCTGAAGAGATTCGGGACCGAGGAGTAAACGCTTAATCTCCGGAGCGAAACCCAGGGGCGAACCACGGGAACACTCGCAGGTTCGCCCCTGTTTTGTCTTGTGGAGTCACTTCGAGCTCACGCGCCTTTGCACAAGCTTCCAGCACTCTCTGGCGATCATCCAATCTTCCTGAGCATGGATCACTAACACGCGGACGGTCGCATCTCGGGCCGATATATCTTTATCTTTGTCCAACGGCGACTGTGCGTTCTTTCCCTGGTCGAGCTGCATCCCCAGAAACGCAAGATTGTCACACACCGCAGCGCGAACCTCAGGCGAGTTTTCGCCGACTCCCGCTGTGAAAACAAGAGCGTCCATTCCACCCAGCACTGCAGTCATGGCGCCAATACCCGAGCGCAAGCGATGGACATACATATCCAGCGCCAGTTTTGCGCGCGCCATTTTTTCAGGCTCATTGCCGTTCTTGCTGGCGGCAAGAACCTCCCGCATATCGCTGGAGATTCCCGAGATCCCAAGCAGTCCCGACTTCTTGTTGAGCACGTCGTCAAGCTGCTCGTCCAGAAAGTGTCTCCGCCGCATCAAGTAGGTGAGGACGCCAGGGTCCACCGAGCCCGAGCGCGTCCCCATCATGAGACCTTCGAGCGGAGTAAAACCCATGGTCGTATCGACGCTTCGACCCTCGCGAATCGCAGCCAAAGAGCAGCCATTCCCCAGGTGGCAAGTCACGAGTTTCAGCGAATTCCGGCTCTTGCCCAACAATTCCGCCGCGCGCTCCGAACAATATTGATGATTGATCCCGTGGAATCCGTAGCGGCGAATTCCCTGCTCGAACCACTCGTACGGACCAGGGTAGGTGGCTGCCGCTAACGGCATGGTGCGATGAAACCCGGTGTCAAAGACGGCGATCTGTGGCACTGAACCGAGCAACTTGGCGACAATCTCCATGCCTTCCAGTTCAGCGCGATTGTGGAGTGGCGCAAACATGGAAACACTCTTGATCGCCGCCTTAACTTCGGCATTGACAATTGACGGCTCGAAATAGTGCGGACCACCGTGAACCACCCGGTGTCCCACAACCTCGATTTCAGAAGAGTCGGAAATGGCTTGCGTCTCGCCGCTCCACAAGCTCTGGAGCAAGCGCTCAATGGCTTCCGCACGCGAGCCCACAGCTGGCAGCTCCTTGCGGGAAACACCGCGCGCATTCTTGATCGAGTACTCAGCTTTCCCATCAACCCACTCGATCTTCCCTTCCCAAATCGGCGCCGGTGGGTCGGGGGGGAGCACATCCCCAATATCGTAGAGGCAGCTCTTCTGGCTGCTGGAGCCGGAGTTGAGAACGAGCACCTTCATTAGTAAGGCCACGTCCAGTCCCGGATTTCCGGCATATCGTCTCCGTGTTCGTGAATGTATTGCCGATGCTCGACCAGTTTGTTGCGCAGCAACTGCTTGAAGTGGCCTCCGACCTTCTGCAGTCTGGGAACACGGTCCACCACATCCCCAGCCAGGTGGAAGCGGTCAAGATCGTTCAGCACCGTCATATCGAACGGCGTAGTGGTCGTCCCCTCCTCTTTATAGCCCCGCACATGAAGATTGTCGTGATTGTGCCGACGGTAGGTGAGGCGGTGAATCAGCCAGGGATAGCCGTGATAGGCGAAGATTATCGGCTTATCCACCGTGAACATGGAATCGAAATCAACATCCGAAAGTCCATGCGGATGCTCGCCCGGGGGCTCAATCGTCATCAGGTCGACCACATTCACCACACGAATCCTGATGTCAGGAAAATGCTGCCGCAAAAGATCGACCGCCGCCAAGGTTTCCAGTGTGGGGACATCGCCGGCGCACGCCATCACAACATCAGGCTCGGCCCCGTTGTCTGTACTTGCCCACTCCCAAATGCCAATCCCGGTAGTGCAGTGCTCAATCGCCGACTCCATGTCTAGCCACTGCAAAGCCGGTTGCTTGCCGGCGACGATCACATTCACATAATGCCGGCTCCGCAAACAATGATCGGCGACCGAAAGCAGGCAGTTGGCGTCGGGCGGAAGGTAGACCCGGACGATGTCGGCTTTCTTATTAACCACGTGATCGATAAAGCCAGGGTCCTGATGCGTAAACCCATTGTGATCTTGCCTCCACACGTGAGACGTCAACAAATAGTTGAGGGATGCTATCGGCCGCCGCCACTCGATCTTGCGCGTCACCTTCAGCCACTTGGCGTGCTGGTTGAACATGGAATCGATAATGTGAATAAACGCTTCGTAACAGGAGAAGATCCCGTGGCGCCCAGTAAGCAAATACCCTTCCAGCCAGCCTTGGCACATATGCTCGCTGAGCATCTCCAGCACGCGGCCGCGCTGCGAAAGATGTTCGTCCACCGGGAAAATGGGCTCCATCCATTCTTTGTCGGTAACCTCATAAAGCGCCTCTAACCGGTTCGAGGCCGTTTCGTCTGGACCGAACACGCGGAAATTCTTTGCGTCCGCGTTCAGTTTCATCACGTCGCGCAAGAATCCGCCGAGCACGCGCGTGGCCTCAGCGTTCTCGGTGCCGGGCTTCGGAACCTTGACAGCGTAGTTGCAAAAGTCGGGCATTACCAAATCGCGTAACAACAAGCCGCCATTGGCATGAGGATTCGCTCCCATCCTGCGTTCGCCTTTGGGAGCCAATTCCGCGAGTTCGGAAATGAATTTGCCATTCTCGTCAAACAATTCTTCGGCCCGATAGCTTTTCATCCAGTCTTCGAGGATCTTCAGATGTTCCGGCTTCTGCAGGTCAGCCACCGGCACCTGATGCGCGCGCCATGTGTTTTCGACCGGCTTTCCATCGACCATTTTGGGACACGTCCAACCCTTCGGACTGCGCAAGATCACCATCGGCCAAACCGGAAGGCTCGAATCCCCGCCGCTTCGGGCGCTGTATTGAATCGCTCGAATCTCGCTCACCACGGTGTCCAAAGTTCCGGCCATCAGTTGATGCATCGCTTCGGGATCGTCTCCCTCGACAAAATACGGCTTCCAGCCGTAGCCGGTGAAGAGATGGGTCAGTTCCTCATCATTCATGCGCCCCAGCACGGTTGGATTCGCGATCTTGTAGCCATTGAGATGAAGAATAGGCAACACGGCGCCGTCTCGCATCGGATCCAGAAACTTATTGCCATGCCAACTGGTCGCCAGTGGACCTGTTTCTGCTTCACCGTCTCCCACCACACAACATGCAATCAGGTCGGGGTTGTCAAACACCGCGCCGCAGGCGTGTATGATCGAATACCCCAGTTCCCCACCTTCGTGGATGGAGCCCGGCGTTTCCGGCGCCGCGTGGCTCGGAATTCCCCCGGGAAAAGAGAACTGTTTGAACAGCCGCTTCATGCCCTCTTCGTTTTGCGTGATGTTCGGATAAAACTCGCTGTAGGTGCCCTCCAGGTAGGTATTCGCAACCAGTCCGGGACCGCCGTGGCCGGGGCCCGCAATGTAGATGACATTCAAATCGTAGTTCTTGATCAGGCGATTAAAGTGGACGTAGATGAAGTTCAAGCCGGGCGTCGTCCCAAAGTGTCCCAGCAGTCTCGGCTTAATGTGCTCGATCTTCAGCGGTTCGCGGAGAAGCGGGTTGTCATACAGATAGATCTGGCCGACGGAAAGATAATTGGCCGCCCGCCAGTACGCATCAATCTTGCGCAACTCCTCGGACGTGAGGGGCTGGATCGAAATGGGATTCTGAGCGGGGGTCAATGCGGTCAGGGGAGTCATTGAATCCTGCCTTTCTATTTCCTCATATCTCCTATCTTAGTTTCCTGGAGTCCCCTCCGCCAGCACTCGAAAAGACGTATTCCAGGAAGCAGCAGACTTGAGTGAACATGTCCGCCACATGAGACAATGCTGCTTATGCACGAAGATGGTGTTGGGAAGCTCGTGGGCCAGCCGGGATTCCCATCGTGATTTTTATCACGGACGGCTGTACCGCCCGTCATGGCTGCGGATCATGCGGACGTTGAAACTGAAGAGTCTGGTTTGAGGAGAGGAGGACGTCATGATGATGTTGTATCGTCTCGTTCGGCTGATCGAGACTCACTCCGAAGCGCTAGCGGCCAGCCTTCTCGAGCGAGTTCAGAATTCCGGCTTGACCCCAAGCTATCGCAACGTCCCCAGCGCGGATCTGCAAGAACGGGTGTATGAGATCTACCGTCATCTGGGCGAATGGCTGGTTGGCAAGGATGAATCCTACCTCGAACAACGCTATTTGAAGATTGGGGCTAAACGAGCCTCCCAGCACGTACCTATGAGCGAAGTGATCTGGGTGATCGTCCTGACCAAGGAGAACCTGTGGGAGTTCGTTAAGAAGGAAGCGGTTCTGGAACGCCCCGTGGAAGTATTCGGTGAACTGGAGATGCTGCAGTTGCTCGAGCAGTTCTTCGATCGCGCCATCTTCTATGCCGCGGTCGGTTACGAACAGGCGCTTAAGGAGCAAGCTCTCGGCGAACCGAGCACGCCGTCCAACAAGGAATAAGTCGAGGATGAGAACATGAAGAAGTCGGGCACGAGCCAAAGCCAGTCGGCACCGGAACTCATCTCGAAAAGAATCGCCGAACTCGGGGACTGGCGCGGGGAAACCCTCAACCGAATGCGCAAGCTCGTCAAGGAAGCAGACCCGGACGTCGTCGAGGAGTGGAAGTGGATGGGCACTCCGGTTTGGTCGCACGACGGCATCCTCTGTACTGGCGAATCCTACAAGAAGGTCGTAAAGCTTACCTTCGCCAAGGGCGCTTCTCTGAAGGACCCCGACCGTCTCTTCAACTCGAGTCTCGATGGGAAAGTACGCCGCGCGATCGACATCCACGAAGGAGAAGAGGTTGACGAGTCCGCCTTCAAGGCACTCGTTCGCCAAGCGGTCGCCCTCAACCGTTCTGGCAGGTCGAAACCTTCGAAGAAAGCGAAGTCCTGAGGGATTCCGCCCCTGAACAGATCCGACATCGAGGTGTCGGAGGTGTCGTTCCGCCCGAGTGTACCCAGGCGAAGATGGCCTTCAAGGAACTAAAGAATAAAGGACCGCGCCGGCGGTCAGGAGTTGACCATATCTTCCAGGGCGGCCTTGTTGCGGATAATCAGGTTCGCACCCTTGAATTGCACCAGTTGTTTTTTCTTGAACTGCGCCAGCAAGCGGCTGACGGTTTCCCGCGTTGTGCCAATGATTTCGGCGATTTCTTCGTGCGTCAGCGTCAGCTTCAGCTGCAGAGGATCTCCATTGCGCGACGCTTTGGACCATCCCAGCAATAACTTCGCGAATCTCTCGGAAGGAGAGTTGGTAAGTCCCAGCGTCCGAATCCCCTCGTACGCGGTGTAGTAATTGCGGCTTAATTCCTCCGCCACTCGCAGAGCCACGGCTCCGTGTTCGCGCAAGAAGTGCAGCAACGCATCCCGGGTAATGAAATTTGCCTGGCCGGGCTCGATCATCTCGGCGGTGACTTCATAAGGCCGATTGGAAATCGTGGCGCTGAGCCCCAGCACATCTCCCGGTTCCGAGATCTTGGTGATCACGGTCTTTCCTTCTGCCGACGACGTCGAAAGCTTCGCTTTCCCCGCGCACACCACGAACACCCCGCGCGGCTGCTGTCCCTCGATAAACAGCATCGCCGACTTTGGGTAGATCGCGGTGGATTTAATGTCATTCAGCCGCTGCAGCGCGGCTTCCGGCAGATGGCAGAATAAATGCTCTTCCCGCATCGGGCAGGCCAGGCAGTTGTCGAGGATATTGAGCCCGTAGGGCGCACGCATTCGCCACCGCTCTCCGCGAAAATTGTATCACCGATCCTTCTGTGATCAGGATCACAAAAATATGTGACTGCAAACATGGCTCGCAACGCCCTCTGCGGCCACACTCTATAGCCACGGGAGATCAGTAGCGGCTGCGCCGATGACGGTCTCCATCAGCACCGCACCGGGGCCGGAGCCGACTGCAATCGAAGCCGTAGAAAAGTGACGCTACCGTCCATTCCTGACGAATGATGGTGGCGGGGCAAACCGCGATGACCGCAAATTCCGGGCCTTCCCCGCGAGGTCTCGGTGCTGTAAGTTCCAAATGCGGGAAAGATGAGGGGGATAACGCCATGGAAGATTCACTTCGGTTTCGAGTCGTTGCCTGGTGGGCCTCCGGCCGGACGGGCATTGCCAAGTCCAGTTCCGCACCCAATGCCATCCATTTCACTTCCCCACCTGCACTTGGCGGCCTGGAAGGCAGGTGGACGCCTGAGGACTTGCTGCTGTGCGCCATCGCCAGTTGCTATACCACTACCTTTCGGGCACTCGCGGATAAATCGAAGCTTGCCTACACCGACCTGCAGGTGGAAATGGAAGGCGCCGTCAGCCGGAATGACAACGGCTATAATTTTGGCCCAGTGCTCATTCATGCGAATCTGATGATTCGGCAGGAAGAGGACAGAACACGGGCCATGAAGCTCTTACACAAGGCTAAGGAATTATGCCTGGTGTCGCGTGCGCTCTCGGTCGAACAGAAGTTTGAACCCCTCGTGCAGGTGGGTGAACCACGAGTGGAAGTTGAGCCTTTAGCAGTTTGCGACAAAGAGGGGTATCGTTGAGACACGAGAGCGTCGTGGTTTTCGTGCTTGTCAAAACTGCTCTTAGGCGTTGATACCTTCGACCGAGGCTGATCGCGTGGCTGATCTCGTGGAACGTTCGCCGAATCCCCCTGGCGAACAGCAACAGACACTCCCGGAAAAATACGGCTTGGACGCCATGTTCACTCCCAGTTCAGTGGCCGTCATCGGAGCCACCAGCCGTCCCGGCACCGTGGGCCGAACCGTGCTGGAGAACCTGCTGCGCGGCGGCGCCCAAAGGAAAGTGTATGCCGTCAACCCCAAGCATCCGGAAGTACTCGGGCTAAGAACCTACGGCAGCATTCGCGACGTTCCCCGGCCGGTGGACCTGGCCATAATTACCACTCCAGCGACGACGGTCCCGCAGTTGGTTGGAGAGTGCGTGGACGCCGGCGTCAGGTCCGCGATTGTGATTTCCGCAGGATTCAGGGAGCGCGGCGCCGAAGGCGCTGCCCTCGAACAACAGATTCAGGAGCACGTCGGGCGCAGTTCCCTGTGCCTGATCGGTCCCAACTGCCTGGGCATCATGAACCCGGCGATCGGGTTGAATGCGACCTTTGTAAAAGATCCGCCCAAGGCTGGTAACGTCGCGTTCCTGAGTCAGAGTGGAGCGCTTCTGGTCGCGATCCTCGATTGGAGCGCACGCGAGCAAGTTGGGTTCAGTGCCATCGTTTCTACCGGCTCCATGCTGGATGTGGGGTGGGGTGATCTGCTCGACTACTTCGGCGACGATCCGCGTACGAAAAGCATTCTGATCTACATGGAATCGGTGGGAGACGCGCGGTCGTTCTTGTCCGCGGCTCGGGAAGTCGCCCTCACCAAGCCCATCATCGTGATCAAAGCCGGCCGCTCGGAAGCGGCCTCGCGCGCTGCGGCGTCGCACACCGGCGCACTCACGGGCAGCGACGAAGTCCTTGATGCAGCCTTTCACCGCTCCGGAGTTTTGCGCGTACCGAATATCGCGGACCTGTTCTATATGGCGGAAGTACTCAGCCGCCAACCTCGCCCGAAGGGACCGCGGCTTACGATCTTGACGAATGCGGGCGGCCCTGGTGTCCTGGCCACCGACTCGCTGGTAGCCAATGGCGGAGAATTGGCTCAGCTTTCTCCCGAGAGCCTGCAGCACCTGAATGAGTTTCTCCCGGCCCACTGGAGCCATAGCAATCCAATTGATGTTCTCGCCGATACCGATTCCGAGCGTTATGCACGCGCCCTCGAAATTGCATACCAGGACCCCAACAGTGACGGACTGCTGGTGATTCTTGTTCCCCAAGCCATGGCTGATCCAGTGCAAGTGGCAGAACGCATGAAAGCCTATGCCAAGGGACCCAAGCCGCTCCTCGCCAGCTGGATGGGAGGTAACAGCATTGCCGCGGGAGAAGCGATCCTGAATGCAGCCGGCATTCCAACGTTTCCCTATCCCGACACAGCGGCGCGGGCCTTCACGCACATGTGGCGATACAGCTGCAATTTGCGCGGGCTCTACGAGACTCCCGCATTGACTGACCAGTCTGAGGTGGGGAGCGCGGCCCGCAATCAAGTCGAGCAAATCATTCAGAATGCGCGCCAGCAAGGCCGCGTTCTGCTCACCGAGTTGGAATCGAAGCAGTTGTTGTCGCTCTACGGCATCCCCACCGTAGAGACACGAGCCGCAACCACCGAGGACGGGGCGGCAACTATCGCTTCGCAAGTTGGCCTTCCGGTTGTGTTGAAAGTTCTCTCCGAAACCATCACGCACAAGACGGATGTCGGCGGCGTCAAACTGAACTTGCCGGATGAAGCAGCGGTCCGCTCGGCCTATCGCGCCATCCAGTCTTCGGTGGCGGAGAAAACTGGCCCTGACCAATTCGCCGGAGTAACCGTGCAGCCGATGGTGAAGCTCGAGGGCTACGAGCTGATCCTCGGCAGCAGCGTGGACCCGCAGTTTGGTCCCGTGATCCTGTTCGGCTCCGGCGGCCAGCTGGTCGAAGTGTATCGCGACCGCGCGCTGGCGATTCCACCCTTGAATACCACGCTGGCGCAAAGATTGATGGAGCAGACGCGAATCTTCACCGCTCTGAAGGGAGTCCGAGGACGCAAGCCGGTCGACATGGCGGCCCTGGAGAACCTGTTAGTCCGCTTCAGCCAGCTCGTGCTTGAACAACGGTGGATTGCCGAAATTGACATCAATCCCCTGCTGGCTTCACCCCAGCGCTTGCTCGCTCTCGATGCCCGAATCGTGTTGCACCCGCTCGCCCTAACCCTCGACCAGCTACCCAAACCTGCGATCCGTCCCTACCCCATGCAGTATGTTTCGACCTGGACCATGACGGACGGAACTGAGGTCACGATCCGCCCCATCCGTCCCGAAGACGAACCGCTGATCGCCAAGTTTCACGAGACGCTTTCCGATCGCAGCGTCTATTTGCGCTACTTCTGCTCGCTCAGCCTGAGCCGGCGAGTGGCGCATGAACGGCTGCTGCGTATATGTTTCGGTGATTACGACCGCGAAATGGCGCTGGTCGCCGAGCACACTGATCCCGGCACGGGAGAACGCCGGATTTTTGGCGTTGGGCGTATGAACAAGCTGCACACCAGGAATGAGGCCGAAGTCGCGGCGCTGGTTTCAGATAAGTATCAAAAACTGGGCCTGGGACACGAACTCCTTCGCCGCGTCGTCCAGATTGCCCGCGATGAAAAGGTAAGCCACGTGTCCGCCGAAATGTTGCCTGACAACATCGCCATGCAGGCCGTCTTTAGACGCCTCGGCTTTCGCATTCGCGCCGACGAAGATCTGACTTCACTTCGCGCCGACTTGGACCTGTAAGACTTTTGGTGGAGTGACGGGTCTCCCTGCAGAGCTTGCCCCCGGCGAAGTCAAAAGGGCCAACGAGGTGAGAATACCGGCAAGTGTCATTTTTTCGCCTGTGACGTGAGTCACACGTCCCTGTGCTCCACGTTCCCGACAATATCGCTTCCTTACGTCATTCTTGTACGTAACCGTGCCAGAACAGTCCGTTGGAATCATCAGAGAAATCTGAAGGGGATGTCATGAAACGTAAGTTCAAGACCATGGACGGCAACGAAGCCGTCGCCTATGTCGCCTACCGCCTTAACGAGGTCATCGCTATTTATCCCATTACACCCTCGTCGAACATGGGCGAATGGGCGGACCAGTGGGCGTCGGAGGAGGTCCCCAACATCTGGGGTTCCGTGCCTCACGTAATTGAAATGCAAAGTGAAGGCGGCGCCTCCGGAGCGGTTCATGGCGCGTTACAGACCGGAGCCCTGTCCACCACCTTTACGGCGTCGCAAGGCCTGTTGCTAATGATTCCGAATATGAACAAGATCGCTGGCGAACTTACTGCAACCGCGTTTCACGTCAGCGCACGCACGGTTGCAACTCACGCCCTGTCGATCTTCGGCGATCACTCCGACGTGATGTTCTGCAGAACCACGGGATTCGCCATGCTCTCCTCGAATTCTGTCCAGGAAGCCATGGACCTGGCGCTCATTGCGCATGCGGCGACGCTCGAAACCCGCATCCCATTCCTGCATTTTTTTGACGGCTTCCGCACTTCGCACGAAGTCAACAAGATCGAGATGCTCACCGAAGACGACATGCGTGCCCTCATCAATATGGATCGCGTCGTCGAGCATCGGCAGCGAGCGCTTTCTCCCGACCATCCCGTGTTGCGCGGAACCGCGCAAAATCCTGACGTCTTCTTTCAGGCACGCGAAGCCGGCAATCCTTTCTATGACGCATGCCCGGATAAGGTTCAGGCGGTCATGGACAAGTTTTCCCAGGTCGTGGGCCGTTCGTATCACCTTTTCGACTACGTGGGCGCACCCGATGCCGAACGCGTGATCGTCATGATGGGCTCCGGTGCAGAGACCGCGCACGAGACGGTGGATTATCTGAACCAGCACGGCCAGAAGGTCGGCTTGCTGAAAGTCCGGCTGTACCGGCCGTTTTCCGTCAAGCGATTCTTAGAGGCGCTTCCCTCAACCGTGCGCAAGATTGCAGTTCTGGATCGCACCAAAGAAGCGGGCGCTGGGCGAGAACCGCTCTATCTCGACGTCGTCAGCGCGATTCAGGAAGGCATCAAACTGGGCCATGGGAAGCTGAAAACCTCGCCCGATACGGTCGGCGGACGTTATGGCCTTTCCTCCAAAGAATTCACGCCCGCTATGGTCAAAGCCGTTTATGACAACCTGGCGGCGCCGAAAGCTAAGGACCACTTCACCGTCGGCATTCAAGACGACGTGGGTCATACCAGCCTGGACTACGATTCCAATTACTCCATCGAACCCGACAGCGTCGTACGCGCCATGTTCTACGGCTTGGGCGCCGATGGCACAGTAGGAGCGAATAAGAACTCCATCAAGATCATCGGCGAAAACACTGACAACTACGGGCAAGGCTACTTCGTCTACGACTCCAAGAAGTCGGGCGCGATGACCGTTTCGCACCTGCGTTTCGGACCGCAGCCGATCCGCTCCAGCTATCTGGTGTCTAAGGCCAACTTCGTGGCCTGCCATCAATGGATTTTCCTCGAGCGCTACGACATGCTCAGCGCCTTGGTCCCAGGCGGCGTTTTCCTGCTCAATAGTCCTTTTAATAAGGATGAAGTCTGGGATCAGTTGCCCCGCGAAGTCCAGACGCAACTGATTGCCAAGAAGGCTCGCTTCTTCATCATTGACGCCTATCAGGTGGCGCGAGATACCGGCATGGGTTCGCGCATGAACACGATTCTGCAAACCTGCTTCTTCGCTATCTCCAAGGTCCTGCCTGGCGATGAAGCCATTGAAGCCATTCGCGAATCTATCCGCTACACCTACGGCAAAAAAGGTGACGAAGTTGTCCAGCAAAACCTGCGCGCCGTGGATGAAACCCTGGCCCACATGTTTGAAGTCAAGGTGCCCGAGAAAGTCACGAGCCATACCGAAATGCCAGCCGCGTTCGCTGCTGGAGCCCCTAAGTTTGAGCGCGATGTGCTCAGCGTAATCTACGCCGGCCACGGCGATGAGATTCCCGTGAGCGCTTTCCCGGTCGACGGTACCTTCCCCACCGGCACGGCAAGATGGGAAAAGCGCAATATCGCGCTAGAGATTCCTGAGTGGGATACGAAACTTTGTATTCAGTGCGGCAAGTGCGCCATGGTCTGCCCGCACGCCGTCATCCGCATCAAGGTCTATGAAGCCAAGCAACTGCAAGGTGCGCCCGCAACCTTCAAGTCGACTGAGGTGCGCGACAAGGACTGGAAGGATCTGAAATACACCATTCAGGTTGCTCCCGAAGACTGCACCGGCTGCGGCATTTGCGTCGATATCTGTCCCGCCAAGAACAAGAGCGAGACCCGTCTCAAAGCCATCAACATGGTGCCGCAGCCACCGCTGCGCGCGCCGGAACGTGAGAACTGGGACTTCTTCCTCAAGATTCCAGAACTTGACCGCCGCAAGATCAAAGTCGGGAATATCCGCCAGCAACAGGTGCAGGAGCCGTTGTTTGAATTCTCCGGGGCTTGTTCCGGATGCGGCGAGACGCCCTATCTGAAGCTGATGTCTCAGCTCTTCGGAGATCGTTCGGTGATCGCCAATGCCACTGGTTGCTCTTCCATCTACGGCGGCAACCTGCCGACCACGCCTTGGGCCAAGAATGGTGACGGCCGCGGCCCGGCATGGTCCAATTCCCTGTTCGAAGACAACGCCGAGTTTGGCCTCGGATTCAGGCTCTCCATTGACAAGCAGGCCGAATATGCCCGCGAGTTGGTGCGCCGTCTATCTGGATCCATCGGAGAAGAACTTGCCACCGCTCTGCAGACCGCGCACCAGAAAGACGAGGCTGACATTTTCGAGCAGCGCCAGCGCGTCGACCTGCTCAAAGAAAAGCTAAAGCGTCTGAATTCCCCGGATGCCAAGCAGTTACTGGCCATCGCCGACATGCTGGTGAAAAAGAGCGTTTGGATTGTAGGCGGCGACGGCTGGGCCTACGACATCGGCTACGGAGGTCTGGACCACGTGCTCGCCAGCGGACGCAACGTGAACCTGCTGGTGCTCGACACCGAGGTCTATTCCAACACCGGAGGCCAGGCCTCCAAGTCCACGCCGCGCGCTGCCGTAGCCAAATTTGCCGCCGGCGGCAAGCCGGGTTTGAAGAAAGATCTTGGCCTGATGGCGATGAGTTACGGCAACGTCTACGTAGCGAGTGTCGCCATGGGAGCAAAGGACGAGCACACGCTCAAAGCCTTCCTCGAAGCGGAAGCCTACGATGGCCCCAGCATCATCATTGCCTATTCCCACTGCATCGCGCACGGCATCGACATGACGACGGCAATGTCAGACCAGAAAGTCGCAGTGGATTCCGGCCAGTGGCTGCTCTATCGTTACAATCCCGAGCGCACTCTCGCCGGCGAGAATCCGCTGACTCTCGATTGCCGCACCCCCAGCCGCAAGGTAAAAGACTATCTACAGCAGCAGACGCGCTTTAAGATGCTCCAGAAGAGCCACCCTGAACACGCCAAACTTTTGTGGCAGGAGGCGCAGCAAGATGCTGAGAAGCGATATCGCCTGTACGAATATATGGCGCAACGTAAACCAGAGCCGGTCGCGACTCCGGCTGCTCCTGCAGAGAAACCCGAGTAGAGACGGGGCTTGCCCCGTCTCAGACTGCGGAAATACTCAGGTTCTTGACTTTGTTTTGAAGGGGCGTGGCCTCAAGCACGCCGCAAGTAGCGCAAAATCGGCGGGGATTTAGCCGCTGAGGACTTGCACTATACACCGTCACAAGAATCGCTCGAAAGAGGAAACGTCGAGGAAATAACATGGACCTAAGCACGAAATATCTTGGCATGCAGCTGCGCACGCCGCTGGTCGTCTCCGCCTCCCCACTCTCGCAGGAAATCAGCGGCATCCGTAGCCTCGAAGATGCCGGCGCTTCAGCCGTCGTACTCTACTCCCTGTTCGAAGAACAACTTCATAAGGAGGCCCTTGAGCTGGAACTCCATCTCAACGCTGGCACCGAGAGCTTTGCCGAGTCCATCACGTACTTTCCCCATTCCAGCGAATTTCACACCGGCCCCGAAGGCTATCTGGAACACATTCGCAAAGCCAAGGACGCGGTCGGCATTCCGATTATCGCCAGCCTCAACGGTGCCACCCTGGGCGGTTGGGCCAAGTTTGCCCGGCAGATCGAGCAAGCCGGAGCCGATGCGATCGAGTGCAATCTCTATTTCATTCCGACCAATATGGACATTTCCGGATCCGAGACGGAAAAAATCTATAAGGATATTCTCCGCGAAGTGAAAGGTTCGGTGCGCATTCCGGTGGCCGTCAAGCTCAGTCCGTTCTTCAGCAATTTGGCCAATGTGGCAAAACAGTTCGACCTGTTGGGCGCCGATGGACTGGTGCTGTTCAACCGCTTTTACCAACCCGATATCGACCTCGAAGAATTAGAAATCAAACCCAACGTGCTTCTCAGCGGCCCGCAGGCGTTACGCCTGCCCCTGACCTGGATCGGCATTCTTCATGGCCGCATCAAGGCCAACTTGGCGGCGACCAGTGGTGTACATGGCCCCGAAGATGTAATCAAGCTGCTCATGGTTGGCGCCGATGTGACCATGATGTGCTCCGCACTATTACACCATGGCATCAAGCATCTGAGTCTGGTGGAAAAAGGCATCCGGGAGTGGATGGAAGCGCACGAATATGAGTCTGTGCAACAGATGAAAGGCAGCATGAGCCAGCTCCGCTGCCCCGATCCCGGAGCCTTCGAGCGCGCCCAGTACATGCGCGCCGTCAAGGGCCTGCAGCACGTGCTCCAAGGATGACACTGGTCTGACACGCCTATAAGAACGTTGGGGTTAGACGCAACACGTGATGTTGCTCTCTTTCACGAGTGACGTGTGTCACAGCCCCTTGCCCTGGCATTCCGGACAATATCCTGTAAGGCAATCCATGGGGAAACATGTTCAAAATACTGCACGCTGAATTCCTTGCGCCCGGCATCAAGCGGTTTGTGATCGAGGCGCCCCGCATTGCACGCAAACAAAAACCAGGGCAATTCGTAATCCTGCGGCTGTACGAGCAGGGCGAACGGATTCCGATCACCATCGAGCACTCCGACCCCGAGGCCGGCACCATTCGCATTGTCGTGCAGTCGGCCGGCAAGACCACCAGCCTGCTCAATTCCCTGAATGCCGGCGACAGCATTCTGGATGTGGTTGGGCCGTTGGGCAAGCCCTCCGAGATCGAGAAGTTCGGCACCGTGGTGGTGATGGGCGGCGGCGTGGGCACGGCCATGACTTATCCGACGGCGGCGGCGCTGAAGCGCGTGGGCAATCGCGTGATCTCCATCGTCGGCGCGCGCAATAAGGAACTGGTCATTCTCGAAAAGGAACTGCGCGAGGTCAGCGATGCCCTGATGATCACGACCGACGACGGCAGCTATGCCGACAAGGGCTTCGTCACCGATAAACTCAAGCAGTTAATCGAGAACGGCACGCGCATCGATCTGGTGCTGGCGATCGGCCCCATCCCCATGATGAGAGCGGTGGCCGAGATCACGCGCAAAGAGCGCATCCGCACCATCGTCAGCCTGAACCCGATCATGATCGACGGCACCGGCATGTGTGGCGGCTGTCGCGTGCTGGTTGAAGGAAAGAGTGAGTTCGCCTGCGTGGATGGCCCCGAGTTCGATGCCCACCGCATCGATTTCGCCGTGCTCGTGCAGCGCAATTCGATGTACCGGGCCGCCGAGCAGAAATCGATGGAAGATTTTCAGCGCGCACCAGAGTCGCAGGTCGAGAGCGTTCGTGCCGGACAGACCGGAGCATGTGCGCTACAAGGAGCAGTCCGTTGACAGAGACTACTAAACAGCCGCCTAAACAAAAATCTGCGAATCCTGTCCCGCTTAAAGATCGGATGAAGGTTCCCCGGCAGCACATGCTGGAGCAACCTCCGCTCCTGCGTGCCACCAATTTCACCGAAGTGAACCTGGGCTACTCCGAGGAACTGGCGCGGCGGGAAGCGCAGCGCTGTCTGGAGTGCGCCAAGCCTGTATGCGTGAACGATTGTCCGGTAGGCGTGAAAGTGAAAGAGTTCGTGCAGTTGATCGTGGCTGGCGACTACCTGGGCGCGGCCGCCAAGATCCGCGAAGACAACGTGTTGCCGGCCATCACCGGACGCGTTTGTCCCCAGGAAGACCATTGCGAGGGCGGTTGTTTGATGGGCAAGAAGGTTGAGCCGCTGGGCATTGGATACCTGGAACGCTTTGTGGCCGACTACGAACAGCGCCACTTGGATATCAGCAACCTGCCCAAGGCGCCGCCGACGGGCAAGAAAGTCGCCATCGTGGGCAGTGGCCCCTCTGGCCTTACGGCCGCCGGCGACCTGGTGCAGAAGGGCCACCAGGTGCACGTTTTCGAGGCATTGCACGAAATCGGCGGCGTGCTCGTGTATGGCATTCCAGAATTCCGCCTGCCGAAAGCCATCATCCGTCAGCAAGTCGATTACATGCGCGCCATGGGCGTGGAATTTGAGACTGACGTAGTCGTCGGACGTACGGTCACCATCGACGAACTGATGAACGAAGAAGGCTACGATGCCGTGTTTATCGGCACTGGCGCGGGGCTCCCGCAGTTCATGGGCATTCCCGGGGAGCATCTGAATGGCGTCTATTCAGCGAACGAATTTCTGACCCGCATCAACCTGATGCACGCTTATGAGTTTCCCAAGTACGACGAGCCCATGGTGGATTTCCGCGGCAAGAATGTGGCCGTGATCGGTGGCGGAAACACGGCGCTGGACGCGATCCGTTCGGCGTTGCGGCTGGGAGCGGGAAAGGCTTTCATTCTCTATCGCCGCAGTGAAGCGGAAATGCCGGCCCGCAAGGAAGAAGTGAAGCACGCGCAGCAGGAGGGCATTGAATTCCAGGTGCTTGCCGCTCCACTCGAGTTCCTCGACGACGGCAAGGGGTGGCTGGCCGCCGCCCGCTGCCAGAAAATGGCCCTGGGCGAACCGGATGCTTCCGGGAGACGGCGTCCGGTGCCGATTGAAGGCTCCGAATACGAAATTCCTCTGGCCGTGGCGGTCATCGCGATCGGGACCAGTGCCAACCCCATTGTCCAGAGCACTACTCCCGGCCTGAACACGAACAAGCGAAATTACATCGAAGCCGATCCGACGACCCAGCGCACATCGCGTAAAGGGGTTTTCGCCGGAGGCGACATCGTGACCGGAAGTGCGACCGTGATTTTGGCCATGGGTGCGGGACGCCGCGCCGCGAAGTCGATCCATGACTATTTGACCATTCCCGGCACGTGGTAAGAGCCTGAGGGCTAAGGCTTAAGTGCTGGGCGTTCAATGTGACGTGCCTCACCATGGCTGGTGCTTAAGGTCATGGCCGCAAAGCCGGAGCAGTCGTCTAATGAAGACTGGCGCGAGGCGCGAGAGTGGTGGAAGAATCTCGCCCCGAGGCAGGCCGGCGCTGAAGTGGGTGGTGGGACGGTGCGGGCAAGGGGGAAGGACAAATGAGCCGTAAACTGGGCTACAAGGATAAGGTGCAAACGGCAGACGAGGCGCTGCGATGTGTGCGGTCCGGAATGCGCGTCTACATTCAGCCAGGGTGCGCTGAACCAGAGGCTTTGGTCGAGGCGTTGATGCGCCGCGGTCCTTTCGTGAGGGACGTAGAAATTGTTCACATGATGACCATGGGAGTGGCCCCTTATGTGTCTCCAGAGATGGCGGGGCACTTCCGGCACAACGCAATGTTTATTGGCGCCAATGTGCGCCAGGCAATCAACGATGGCCGCGCCGACTACACGCCCATCTACCTGAGTGAGATTGAAGGACTCTTCGACAGTGGCGCTATGCCGATTGATGTGGCCCTGATCGAACTCTCTCCCCCTGATTCGCACGGCTTCTGCAGCTTCGGCGTAGGTGTGGATACCTCGCTTACAGCCGCCAAGTGCGCTCGCTACGTGGTGGCTCAGATCAACGATCAAATGCCGCGCACCTTTGGAGACAGCTTTATCCATGTGACCGAACTGGACGCCGTCGTGGAGGACTCCCGTCCCCTCTGTGCCATGAAGCCCTCGCAAGCCACGGACCTGCATCGAGCCATCGCCCGCAACGTCGCGGATCTGATTGAGGACGGGTCTGTGCTGCAGACCGGTATTGGCGGAATCCCGGATGCTGTGCTGCCCTTTCTCATGGATCGCAAGGACCTCGCGGTGCACAGCGAACTGGTTTCCGACGGCGTGATTGATTTGATCGAAGCCGGCGTCATTACCGGCGCGCTCAAGAACTTCAAGCCCCGGAAGATCATTCTGGGATTTGCCCTCGGCACAAAACGCCTGTTCGAATTTCTCGACAACAATCCGATCTTCGAGTTCCACCCCACGGCCTACACCAACGATCCCGGATTTATTGCCCGCAACGACAACATGGTGGCCATCAACTCGGCTCTGCAGGTCGACCTCACCGGACAGGTCTGTTCCGATTCCATCGGAAGCCAGTTCTATAGCGGCATTGGCGGGCAAGTGGACTTTCTACGCGGGGCTTCACGGTCCGTGGGTGGCAAGCCGATCATCGCCATTTCGTCGACCGCAAAAGATGGAACTATCTCGCGCATTGTGCCCATGCTGAGCCCGGGCGCGGGAGTGGTTACTTCGCGCGGGCTGGTCCGTTACGTGGTCACCGAATACGGTGTGGCCTATCTGCACGGCAAGACCATCCGGCAACGGGCGCAGGCACTCATCGACATTGCCCACCCCAAGTTCCGGGAAGAGCTTTATAAATTTTGCGAGACCACCAAGTGGCTGCAGCGGCCTGCAGCACCGGAGTTAGCGGTAACCAAATGAACGAAGACGAGGTGAACCATGGCAGGCCCAGCGCGCGGTAAAGTCACAATCGATATCGAGGAATGCAAAGGATGTGGGCTGTGCGTCGAGTCTTGCCCGCCTAAGTGCCTGGAACTTGCGCCCGGGCTGAACACCTACGGATTCCATCCCGCAAGCTACACCGGGCGGGACTGCACCGGTTGCGGCATCTGTTTTTATTGCTGCCCGGAACCGGGTGCGATTACCGTGTACCGCATCAAGGCGAAAGCCAAAGCGCCCGTGACGGCGCAAGGAGGCGAACTTGCGACAGCTCTGTAAAGGCAACGTTGCGGTGGTCAAGGGCGCTATTCTCGCCGGGTGCCGCGCCTACTACGGATATCCCATCACTCCGGCCAGCGAAATCGCCGAGGCGGCTGCGCTCTATTTCCCACAAGTCGGCGGAACGTTTATTCAAGCGGAGAGTGAAGTCTCCGCCATCAACATGGTGTATGGCGCGGCAGCGGCTGGCGTCCGCGCCATGAGTGGGTCCTCCGGACCCGGTCTCAGCCTGATGCAGGAAGGCATGTCCTACCTGGCGGGCTCCGAACTACCCTGCGTGATCGTGGATGTCATGCGTGGCGGGCCCGGCCTCGGCAACATCGCTCCCGAGCAAAGCGACTATTTCGCCATGGTGAAAGGCGGCGGCCATGGCAACTACCGCAATATCGTGTTGGCTCCCGCATCGGTGCAGGAAATGGCCGAGTTCACCATGCTGGCCTTTGACCTCGCCGACAAATACCGCAACCCGGCGGTCGTGCTCACCGACGGCTTCGTCGGGCAAATGATGGAACCGCTGGATTTGGAAATTCCCGACAAAGATTGTGAGATTCAGCTGCCGGAAAAACCCTGGGCGGTAAAAGGAACCGTGGAGACCCGCGCCAATCTGCTCAGCTCCATTTATCTCGAAACCGACGAATTGGAAGAGCACCAGCGCCGCATGGAAGCCAAGTACATTCGCGCGCAAGAAACCGAGACGCGTTGCGAACTTTGCCACACCGAGGACGCTGAGGTGCTGCTGGTCGGCTACGGCATCGTCTCCCGAGTGCTGCTTTCCGCCATCGAAGTGCTGCGCAAGGAAGGCGTGAAGGCAGGGCTATTCCGCCCCATTACCCTGTGGCCCTATCCTTCGAAGGAACTGGCGAAGGCGGCGGCCAGGGTGCAAAAAGTGTTAGTCGTCGAGTTGAGCAATGGGCAAATGGTGGAAGACGTGCGCCTGGCACTGAACGGCAAGGTGCCGGTAGAGTTCTACGGCCGGGTAGGTGGCAACGTGCCCTCAGTCGCCGAGCTGCGCCAACAAGTGTTGACGCGCATGGCCGTAGCAGTCTGAGACCGGCAGTGGTTGGCTTTGGATTTGGGTTTTGATTCGGATTTGGGTTTTGTTTTGGCTTTTGATTTTGCTTTGAAAGGGCGTGGCTTCAGCCGCGCCGCACCGGTCGGCAAGAACTGCGGCTTTAGCCGCTGAGGGCCAAACTTAGGATAAGGTCCGCAAAGGACAACGAAAATGGCAAACGAGCGCGGAACGAGCACAGTAGATCCGGAAGCGAAGCTTGAACTAAAGGTTGAAGCCAAGTCCGAAGGCAGCCCCGAGGTTGGGGAGGGCCTTAGCAACAACGGCTACGACATAATCCACTCCAAGTCGCCGCTGTTCTATGATCTCTACGATCGCAAAGCAGAGCTCAAACACCAGACCCACTACTGTCCTGGCTGCGGCCATGGAGTCGCCCACAAGCTGATTGCCGAGGCCTTGCAGGAACTGGGCCTGCAGGACAAGACCATCTTCGTCAGTCCGGTGGGTTGCTCGGTGTTTGCCTACTACTATTTCGACGTAGGCAACGTGCAGGCCGCGCATGGCCGTGCACCCGCGGTGGCCACGGGAGTCAAACGGTCCTGCCCTGACAAAATCGTCATTTCCTATCAGGGTGACGGCGATTTGGCGGCCATCGGCACGGCGGAGATCGTCCACGCCGCCAACCGCGGCGAGAAGATCACGGTCTTCTTCGTGAACAACGCAATCTATGGCATGACGGGCGGACAGATGGCGCCCACCACCATGGTCGGTCAGAAGAGCACCACTTCTCCCTGGGGCCGGCGCCCGTCGAACGAGGGCTTCCCTATCCATGTGTCGGAACTTCTCGCCACTCTCGAAGCCCCCGCCTACATCGAACGCGTGGCGCTTTCCGACAACAAGAACATCATGAAAGCGCGGCGCGCCATTCGTAAGGCGCTCGAGATGCAGCGCGATGGCGCGGGCTTCTCGTTTGTCGAAATCCTGTCGCCCTGTCCCACTATCTGGGGCAAAGATCCGGTAGAGGCAAGGCGCTGGGTTCTCGAGAAGATGATGCCCACCTTCCCTCTAAACGTTTTCCGGGACCACCGGGAGGAAATTCCCGCGGGTAGCGAGAACACGCCGCCGCAACGCCCCGTGGCCGACGCGCTTGGGATCACCGCAAAAGAGGGAGCGCTCGACGCTTCCAAGTCGAGACACGCCCACCATTTTAAGAACGTCAAAATCAAGATCGCAGGTTTCGGAGGACAGGGCGTGCTGCTGTTGGGCCAGCTCCTCATCGAAATGGGCATGCGCGAAGGACTGGAAGTAAGCTGGCTGCCGTCCTACGGGCCGGAGATGCGTTCGGGCAGTGCGCACTGCCATGTCTGCTTGTCGAAAGAGCGCATCGGGTCGCCTCTGATCTCGAACCCCGATGTGCTCGTGGCCATGAACGAGTACTCGCTGCGGAAGTTTGCTCACGAGGTAAAGAGCGGCGGAGTTATTCTCTACAACGGCGCCAGTCTCCCTGCCGACTTTACCGCGCCCGACGTACAAGTGGTCGCGATGCCGGCTTCGGAAATCGCCGACAAACTCGGCTCGACGAAAGCCACCAACATCGTGATGATGGGCGCGCTGCTGGAAGAAACCGAATGCCTGGCTCCCGGAACTGCCTTGAGCGTGCTCGAAGACAAGGTGAAGAAACTGAATCTCTTGGAAATCGACCGTAAAGCGCTCACCGCAGGCCGCCTGTTTATCGATGACCAGGCCCACATCGGCGCCGTAAGCCAGCCCGACGGCTTCGCGTAAACATGAGGATTCTGGTGGAGAAGATCACCTTCGCTGTCCTGCTGTTGTTGTCCGCGTTCGCCTGGGCCGGGGCAAATCCCAACCCGGCCGAGTACACCGTGAATGTTCATGTCAGCGCGTCGCGCATGGTTCCTGAAAGCGGTGCCCGCTGGCAAAGGTTGAGCGTCGTCATCGGTGGAAAAAAGTACGAATTGGAGTCCGACAACGTCCCTAACGTGTTGTTGGCCCCTGGCGACTACAAGGCAAAGCTCATTAGAGATGAGCACCGTACAACCTACGATTCTTACCAAGTTTACGAATTTCTGTTTCCCGATCAAAGGACAAGGAAATTCCTCGTGGTCGGGCAGACGGAGTGACGTTTCCTCCGATGCCGGCTTTATGCATCGAGGTTAGACTAAGCGCCTGAAGAACAATGGCTGTTGGGGAGGGCCTTTAATGTCGACTGCATGGACATCTCGTTACGCTCTGCGCACCAAGGGCATCACCAGTTCTCGCATCCGCGAGTTGTTGAAGCTCACCCAGCGACCCGGCATGATCTCCTTCGCCGGTGGACTTCCCGCCCCCGATGTCTTCCCTGTCCAACGCTTTGAGGAAGCCTGTCACAAGGTACTGACCGAGAACGCAGCCCTGGCATTGCAGTACGGGCAAACTGAAGGTTACGAGCCCCTGCGCGAATTGCTCGCCAACAACATGGCCCGCTACGGCATCAATGCCAAGGTGGAGAACGTCATGATCACCTCGGGCTCGCAGCAGGCGCTCGACCTGATCGGCAAGCTCTTCATCAATGCCGGAGACCGCATACTGGTGGAAGCGCCAACCTATCTCGGCGCGCTGCAGGCTTTCAACATCTATGGCGCCGAATATGAGTCCGTTCCCATCGACCAGGACGGCCTTCGCACCGACCTGCTCGTGGAGCCTCTGCGCTCCGGCCCCAAGTTCATGTACGTCCTGCCCAACTTCCAGAACCCGGCCGGAACCACCTTGTCCGAAGTGCGTCGCCATGAACTGGTGCTGCTGGCGGACCGGTTTGGCATTCCGATCGTCGAAGATGACCCCTACGGCCAGTTGCGCTATGAAGGCGAGCACCTTCCGCCGCTGGTCGTGCTCGACCGAGAGAATCTGCGCCGCGATAGTGGCTATTCCATCGGCAACGTTATTTACCTGAGCACATTTTCAAAGACGCTCGCTCCCGGCCTTCGCCTGGGATGGATCGTCGCTCCTCCCGAGATCATCAGCAAGCTGACGCAACTGAAGCAGGGTGCGGACCTGCACACATCGACCTTCACCCAGTTCGTGGCCTACGAAGTAGCACGCGATGGATTCATCGACAAACACGTCAAGCTGATTCGTCAGGTCTACAGCGAACGCCGAGACGTAATGCTTCACGCTCTCGAAGAGTTCTTCCCGCCCGCAGTGACTTGGACCCATCCTCAGGGCGGACTCTTTCTGTGGGTTACCCTGCCCCAGGGACTGGACATGGAGGCAGTTTTCAAGTCAGCCGTCGAGCAGAATGTAGCCTTTGTGCCCGGCGATTCTTTTTACGCCAACGATGGCCGCGAAGGTTCCCGCCACATGCGCTTGAACTTTTCCAACGCCGCTCCGGAGCAGATACGAGAAGGCATACGGCGTTTGGCCGCAGCCGTGAAAAGCCATTTACCAGCCGCCACGCTCCCGGCTGAGCTGCCGATCGAAGTGTAGAAGGTCGACGAGCTTATTGCGGGAAATTCATGCGGCGTAGCAGAGCTTGGAAGCGGGGATCGGAATGCAGACTTTCAAATCGCAGATCGGTGCCAAGCCAGATCATTCTGTCGTCCTGCTTCTGGTAGGCATGTTCTAATTCCGTGAGCGCCCGATCCTTCTGCCCGAGGGCTACATCGATCGTTGCCCTATCGTACGGAGACACATAGGTCCGCTTGGATAACTGGTTCAACTTCGCCATCGTCTGTTGGGCTTCTGCGCTCTTGCCCGCAAGGACATAAGCACGCGCAAGCTGTGACAAGGACTGCGGATCCGTCCCGTTTTCATCCGAGTCGGCCATCGCTTTTTGCATCTCTCTGACGCCTTCCTCAAACATTCCCTTTTGTTGATAAGCCCATGCGAGGTTAAGGTGCGCTACTTCAGAGTGTGGGTACATTTCCAGCGTCCTCAGGCACTGTTGGATCGCCTGATCGTATTCGCCAGCCAGCCAGAACGTTCCCCCGAGATTGGCATTGATCACCAGCGAGAAAGGATCGAGTTCCCGCGCTCGCTGCATCTCGGAAATAGCTTCCGTGTGTCGTCCCAACGGGCCCAGAAAGGTAAAACCATACCAGTAGTGCACCTGTGCGGAACCGGGATTGAGTTCCACGGCGCGACGGTATTCGGTTTCCGCAGCCTTCCAGTCGTGGTCATTCGCCAGATAGTCCGCGAGGACGGCGTGCGCCTCGGCCAGAAAACCATCGATCTCCAGAGCCTTGAGGGCCGCTGCCTTGGCCTTGGGGAATGATTGCTCCGGTGTCAGAACGCCGTAGGCGCTGGCAGCCATGTAGAAGGCAGCCAGACTGGCGTAAGCGGGGGCGTAGTTGGGGTCTTTCGCGATTGCCTGCTGGAAATATTCAGCGCTCTTCTTGAGGCTCTCCGGTGTCCGTTCATTCCAGTAGTAGAGGCCTTTGAGATAAGCCTCATAGGCTTCCGGATCAACGGGACGGGCAGGTTCGCGGTCGATTTGGTTCTTTGGATTCAGCTTGCTCTCGACCCGCTGCGCGATGGCGTGCGCCACTTCATCCTGCAGCCCCAGGATGTCCCGCAGATCGCGCTCATAACTCTCTGCCCACAGATGCTGGTCAGTGGCTCCCCGAATCAACTGCGCGGTGATTCTCACACGGCTGCCCGATCGCTGCACCGACCCTTCTACCACCGCGTCCACGTTCAATTCACGCGCGATCTCGGGCAGCGGTTTCTGCGTTCCCTTGTAGCGCATCACCGACGTCCGCGAAATCACGCGGAAATCAGCGGTCCTTGCCAGATCTGTGATCAGCGCCTCGGTCATGCCGTCCGCAAAATAGTCTTGCTCGGGGTCATGGGAGAAGTTGGCCAGAGGTAACACGGCCAGCGAGTTGATTTGTAGGCCGCCGCCCTGCCTCAGCAGGCGATCGCGCCAACCGCCGGAATAGAACGCGATGACTAACGCCCCCACCAACAGCACACCGATTAATATGGCTGCTTTCGCAATCCTTCCCGGCTTCTTCGATTCAGTTGCCCGAACCGGAGCGCCCGCGCTCGGCACTCCCAGTCGCCGCAAATCGACCGCCAGTTCTTTCGCCGACTGATAACGGTTCTCTGGTTCCTTCTCCAGACACTTCCCAATGATTCGCGCCAACTCTGGCGACACCTGTGGGTTGAGTTGCCCGGGCGGCGTCGGCGCCTGCCGCAGAATGGCAGTAATCAGTTGCGCATGTTCCAATTTAGCGAACGGGCGCTGCCCCGTGGCCATTTCGTACAGCACCGACCCGGCCGCGTGAATGTCAGTGCGAGCGTCGATCGCTCCGCCCAGCAACTGTTCTGGCGCCATGTACGGCAGTGTTCCAGCCATGGCTTGCGTCTCGCTAAAACTGTCCGTCGCGGCACTCGTCGTGACCGGATGCCACAGCTTTGCCAGCCCGAAGTCCAGAATCTTCAGCCGTCCATCGCTCGTAACTCGCAGGTTGCCGGGCTTCAGATCACGATGGATGACCCCTTGTTCATGCGCCGCCGCCAAGCCCTCCACGAGTTGCACGCCCAGGCGAGCAACTTCCTTCTCCGGCAGCGGTCCGGCAGCCACCTTCTCGCTCATTGTGATCCCGGAAATGTACTCCATCACCAGGAAATCCACGCCTTGCTGCGTGTCGAAGTCATGGATAGTGGCGATGTTGGGATGATTGAGTTGCGACAGAATCAGAGCTTCTTTGTGGAAGCGCTTGCGCGCGGATTCGTCAATGAGCGTGCCGGGTGGAAGGACTTTGATGGCCACATCACGGGCGAGGTGCTGGTCGCGGGCACGATACACCTCTCCCATCCCGCCAGCGCCCACCTTGTCAACAATGCGATAGTGGCCCAGCGTCTGGTCAACAGGCGTGCCATGGCCAACTGCGTGGTTCCCCATGGGGGACAGCGCTCCTTCCCCTCATGCAGTTATTCCAGGTCGCCGGCACGAAGGAATCGACACCAACTCATATCCAGGTTCCGGCGGTATGCGCCGCGGCCCTACTCCAGCACGAAAATATTCTTCCCCGCGCACATCTGCTTCAGGATCTTCGGCCACACCGTAACGCTGACTTCTCCAAGATGCGCTTTGCGGAGCAACTGCATCAACGTTCGTGACTGCCCGATTCCACCGCCGATCGAGAGCGGAATTTTGTTGTTCAGGATCGCCTGGTGATACGGCAGCTTCATGAAATCCAGCTGCTTCGCCAGCGTAAGCTGCTGTTTCAGGGTCTCGGCCGTAACCCGAATGCCCATCGACGTCAGTTCATGGCGGCGCTTGGTGACCGAGTTCCATACCAGAATGTCGCCATTCAGCCCGTGCGTGTCCTTGCCCGTCTGATCGCGGGTGTCCGTGACCCAGTCGTCGTAATCGGCGGCGCGCATCTCGTGCGGATACCCATCCTTCAACGGCCAGCCAATCCCAATAATGAACACCGCGGGATACTTCTGCAACACCGCCGTCTCGCGCTGCTTGCGCGGCAAGTCGGGATACATCTCGAGAATTTCTTCGGCGTGCAGGAAGGTCAACTTCTCCGGCAGATTCGGATAGCGTGAGTCTTTCAATTGCGGAAACAGCGATTGTCCAAATTTCTCCGCACCCACGATCACTTTCCAGATCTTGCTGACGATTGCTTTCAGGAAGTCCAGGTTGCGCTGCTCCGCCGTGATCACACGCTCCCAGTCCCATTGATCGACGTAAGCGGAATGGTCGTGATCCAGGAAATAGTCCTTGCGAACGGCGCGCATGTCGGTGCAAACGCCCTCACCCGCTTTGCAGTCGAACTGCTTCAGCGCCACCCGTTTCCATTTGGTCGCGGCCTGCACCACCTGCGCGTCGACGGGATGCAGATTGTGATCGTTCGAAATATGAAACTGAATCGGTGTCCGCGACCCATCGCGATCGAGCATGTCGTTGACGCCGCTCTCCACATCCACGATCAGCGGCACTTCCACCATCATCAGGTTGAGTTCTTTGCACAGGTTGTCTTCGATATAGCGCTTCACCTGGAAGATGGCCTGCTGCGTCTCTTTCGGGGTCAGTAATGAGTGGTAATCCTTAGGCAGAATCTTTTCCAGTTTCTTGTAGTCACCAATTCCCGGCCCAGCCAGGTCAGCTTTCTTATCTTTATCCAGGACAACCGTGCTCATCAGATGTCTCCTTCGCAGACGAATTCCGCGCGGTTACCATGTGGTTACCACGCGGGCTATAAATGCTTCGGTTTAAGGGATGGGGCAACACTGGAGGTCACACCGGGTGCAGCGTCACCGTGGACGGCATGTGCGTGCTTGCGATGCTCCAGGATCATCGCTGCGGTCAGCAGAATCCCAATCACGCCAAAAACGATTAATGCCAGCAGAGCCATCATTAGTATCGGCATAGCTACACCTCGCTGCTGATCACGATTGTCTCGCCGGAGTGTTGCTCAAGCTGTGACCGCAGTCACCGGTTCATGTGACCCAGAGACTCCCTGTTTATCTCCTTCACGCCTCCCCTCGGCCCAAAGTCACCGGCTAGGGTGACCTACATCACTGCGGGTGGTCCCCCCCACCGTTGAAACTCTCAATGGGCAGCCATGGAGCTGCTGAGTTCTGTTACATCCAGTGTCTTGGAGGGTGTATCGGTGGTTACTTTCGCAACACGAGCACCACTGCGAGATGAGCCGCTAATTTCATCAGGTTGCAAAACTTTACAAGGAGAAAATACGAAATCATGAAGACGACGAAGCTGGTGATGCTCGTAATGACAATCGCAGTGGCCCTTTTCATTCTAATCCCCAATCTGTCATGGGCCGATGACGGAGCCACTCTCTACAAAGCAAAGTGCGCAATGTGCCACGGAGCGGATGCCGCTGGCAAGCCCGCAGCGAAGATTCCGAGCCTGATTTCAGACGAAGCCAAGAAGAAGTCCGATGCTGACGTGGCCAAGGCCATAACCGACACGGCGAAGCACCCGGCCCCGGTTAAGGGTCTGGCCGCTGGCGACGTGAAGGCCATCGTGACCTACATTCGCAGCCTGCAAAAGTAGTGTTTTGGCAGTCGTTTATTGGCTGTTCCTCTTATCTGCACCGCCGCTGTCGCATGACCAATCGTCTCCAGCGGCGGAAGAGGACGAGAGAGTAAGTATGAAGATGTCCGGTTCAATTCGACGGACGGAACCGACAATCGCACGATCCGTTGCCTGCCGGAAAGCTTCTCCCCCACTTGCTCTCCGATGGGGAACAGCCCGCCCGGGTCTGGGTGCAGCCCACTCCAGACCCGGCCCCTTTTCTGTAGTCGCCCCAAAGACGTTCTGTACGGTTCCCAAGTCCGTTCCTTATACCGCAAACCTATACCTCCTACTTCATCCCCTTGGAACGGAAGTCCCCCTTGAGAACAGCCAGGAGCAACTTCCATGAGTAAGGCCCTGCTGTATGACGCGACCATGTGCATCGGCTGTAAGCAGTGTGAAGTCGGCTGCGCGCAGCAAAACAAGCTGCCCTATGACGACAAAGTGGCAGCCGAGGCCGTGCAGTCCGAACATAAATTCACGGTCGTTCTCACCAAGGACGACAAATTCATGCGCCGCCTGTGCATGCACTGCGAGCATCCCGCTTGCGCTTCAGTTTGTCCCGTGGGCGCCCTCCATAAGACTAAGGAGGGTCCGGTCGTCTACGATGTCTGGAAGTGTATCGGCTGCCGCTATTGCATGGCGGCCTGCGCCTTTGCTCAGCCCAAGTACGAATGGCAATCGCTGAACCCGCGGGTCCGCAAATGCATTATGTGCCCCGACCGCATAAGCGCAGGAAAGCAAACGGCATGTGCCGAGATCTGTCCCACCGGCGCCACCAAGTTTGGCGAGCGTGATGACCTTATTAAGGAAGCGCAGGACCGTCTCCGCCAGAACCCATCCACCTACCTGCCGCGCATCTACGGTCTGAACGAGGTCGGCGGAACCTCGGTCTTCATCATTGCCAGCAAGAACGTCGAAGAATACGGCTATCCCGCCTCCGCCAAACTCGGCGACACTCCGATGCCCGAATACACCGGCCGAGTGATGGAGAGAATTCCAGACTTCATTCCGGTGTGGACGTTGGTATTGGGAGGCATTTACTGGGTTTCGCATCGCCGCGAAGAAGTAGCCGCTGCTGAGGCGCAAGAGCAAGAAAAAGAGAAGAATGGAGGTGCGCGATGAAGTTCAAGCTGACCTTCTGGAGAGTCGTATTCATCGTGGCCATGGGCCTCGGCCTCTACTCCACCTTCATTCGCTTTTTCTATGGCTTAGGCGCGGTTTCCAACATGAGCGACCAATTCCCCTGGGGCCTCTGGATCGGTTTCGATCTGCTCTGCGGCGTCATGCTGGCAGCCGGCGGTTTCTGCATGGTGGGCGCGGTCTACCTGTTCAACGTCGAGAGCTTGCACAGTGTTGTGCGACCAGCTGTGTTGACGGCGTTCCTGGGCTATGTGCTTTTCATCGTTGGCCTGTTGTTCGACCTCGGCCGCCCCTGGTTCATCTGGCATCAGCTCATTTACATGAACCCGCGCTCGGTCATGTTCGAGGTAGGCCTGTGCGTCATGTCCTACACCACCGTGCTCTTCTTCGAATTCCTTCCCAACGTCTTCGAGCGCCTCAACATGAAGACTCCGATCGTGTGGATCAAGAAGGTTTACCCGGTGTTGATCATCATGGGCATCCTGCTTTCCACGCTCCACCAGAGTTCGCTCGGATCGCTTTATCTGATCATGCCGAGCAAGCTGCATCCCTTCTGGTACACGCCCGCGCTTCCCTTCCTCTTTTTCGGATCGGCGATTGCGGTTGGTCTGGCCATGACCATCTTCGAGTCCACCCAGAGTGCGAAAGCCTTCGGCCGTCACCTCGAACTTTCGGTTCTGGTCCAACTTGGAGGCGCCTTGTTGGTGGCTCTCTGGGTCAATGCCCTGCTCCGCTTCGAAGACTACTTTCACCGCGGCGTGCTCGGACAGATCATCAAACCCAGCTACGAAGCGTACTTTCTGTGGCTCGAACTTGCGCTGGCGTTTGTGATTCCCATCACCATGCTCAGCTTCAGGAAGGTGCGGCTGTCGCCAAGAGGTTTGTATCTTGCCTCCATTTCTACCGTGCTTGGATTTATTACCAACCGCCTCAATATAGCTCTCACGGGCTTTGAGACTTACGTTGGGCATCACTACATGCCGAAATGGACCGAATTCTGCGTGACCATCATGATTGTCGCGGCGGGCTTTGCCCTGTTTGGGTTGGCGGTGAAGTACTTGCCCATTTTCCCCGAAGAAAAACATTCCCCCAGGCAGCGCCTTGCAACTGAAACCGCTCCCGCGGTTGAGACAGCGGTATTGAGCCATGCCGGGGACTGAGCCAATTCGCGGTCGGCGATGGACGCAGCTGACTGACAGTGTCAGTGCCAAGCTGATTGGTTCGTTGCTGGCAATGATGTTTGTAATCTTCGCGCTTCTCGGATATTTGAATATCCGACTGCATCGCCAGCATCTGGAGGCAGCCACGCTGGCCAGCGCTGAGCGGGTCAGCGACGTGATTAACCGCAGCACCACGTATTACATGCTGCGCAACGATCGCGAGGGACTCTACCACGCCATCCAAACGATGGCCGACGAGCCTGGCATGGTTAAGGTGCGTATCCTTGACCAGCAGGGGCGGGTCAGCTACTCCACCGATCCCAAAGAAGTCAGCCACGTCCTCGATAAGACGGCCGAGGCCTGCTATGGCTGCCACGCCAAATCACAGCCGCTGACGCTGCTCAATCGCCCCGACCGTTTTCGCATTTATCGCAATGGCGGCGGAACGCGCGTGCTGGGAATTATCACTCCCATCCAGAATCAGCCCGGTTGCTCCAACGCCGACTGCCACGCCCATCCTGCCAGCCAGCAAGTTCTGGGCGTGCTGGACACCAATCTTTCGCTGGCGAAAGCGGACGAGCAACTGAAGGTCAGCACTGCCCGCATGCTGTATTACACGGCGGGAGCAATGCTGATCATCGCGGTATTGAGCTGGTTATTTGTATGGAGTGAGGTTGGCAAGCCCATCAAGGCACTGAAGAAAGGCACCGAACATCTTGCCCGAGGCGAGCTTGGTTACCAGATCGAGGTCCGATCCCGCGACGAAGTGGGTGACCTCGCTGAGTCATTCAACGGCATGAGCCTGCAGCTGCGGGCGGCCAACGAAGAAATTGTTACCTGGGCGAAGACTCTCGAAGACCGCGTCGACCAGAAGACGCGGGAACTCAAGCGCGCCCACGACCACGTGCTGCACGTGGAAAAGATGGCTTCCATCGGCAAGATGGCAGCCGTAGTGGCGCACGAGGTCAACAACCCGCTCTCCGGGATTCTTACCTATGCCAAGCTGCTGCGGAAGTGGGTAGCATCTGGCCAGACCGAACATGAAAAACGCGAGGAAGCAATCCAATGCCTGGAGCTGATCGCCGCCGAGAGCCGGCGTTGCGGCGACTTGGTCAAGAACCTGCTGACCCTGTCGCGCACTGCGCCCATGAACGTGCAGTCCACCGACCTGCATGCGGTGATTGATCGTTCCCTGTTACTGGTCCGGCATCAACTGGAGCTAGGCGGTGTCCAATTGCAGCTGAATTACGCCGAAAACCTGCCGTTTGTGCCCTGTGATCCGGCACAGATTGAACAGGTCCTTCTGGTGCTGATCATGAATGCCATCGATGCCATGCCCCGCGGTGGCAATCTGTGGATCAAAACGGAACTGAGCGGCGATGAGAATGAGATCAAGATCCAGGTCCGTGACGATGGAGCCGGGATCGCTCCCGACGTTTTGCCGCAGATCTTCGAACCTTTTCTTACTACCAAGGAAAGCGGCCGCGGAGTCGGCCTGGGCTTGGCCATCAGTCGCGGCATCGTGGAGCGGCACCAGGGCCGTATCGAAGTCGAATCGACGCTGGGCCGGGGCACGACCTTCACCGTAACCCTGCCGGCCCAGGACGGTGACGCTTCGCTGGCGGGCGCTGGAGCCGGCAATGCTGCGAAGAAGGCGAGGTGACAGCAGTGAGCACACAAGGGAAAATGCTGATCGTGGACGACGAACTGAGCGTGCGCGATTCGCTCGGCAAGTGGTTCCGCGAAGAGGGCTACGAAATTGGCACGGCGGAGAGCGCCAACGACGCGCTCACTCGCCTGGCCGAACAGCGCTGGGATGTTGCCCTGGTCGACATCAAGATGCATGGCACCGATGGCATCGAACTGCAGCGCCGCATGCACGAAGTCGACCCCGAACTGCTCGTCATCATCATGACCGGCTATGCCTCGGTCGAGACCGCGGTCGCTGCGCTCAAGAACGGCGCTTACGATTACGTGACCAAGCCGCTCGACCCCGACGAAATCGCACACCTGGTGAAGAACGCGCTGGCACATAAACGCACTGCCCAGGAGAACGTACTCCTGCGCGAGACCGTAGCCGAAGTAGCGCGTCCCGGAGACCTGGTCGGCCAGAGCGGTCCCATGCGCAAGATCTTCGACGCCATCGAAACCGTTGGTCCCACCGATGCAACGGTCCTGATCACCGGCGAGAGCGGAACCGGCAAGGAACTCGTGGCTCGCGCCATCCATCACGCCAGCACGCGAAGACTTCATCCCATGGTAGTCATTCACTGCGGCGCTCTGACCGAGACGCTGCTGGAAAGCGAACTCTTCGGACATGAGAAGGGCGCGTTTACCGGCGCGCAGTACCGCAAGAAGGGCAAGTTCGAAATCGCCGAGGGCGGAACGGTTTTCCTGGACGAGATTGGCGACATCACCCTGAAAACGCAAACCGATCTGCTGCGCGTGCTGCAGGAGCGCGAAATCACCCGCGTAGGCGGCAACCAGATCATCAAGGTGGACTTCCGCTGCATTGCTGCCACCAACAAGAATCTCGAAACCCTGATCGAGGAAGGCAAGTTTCGCCCCGACCTCTTTTACCGGCTCAACGTCTTCCGCATCGAATTGCCTCCGCTGCGCGACCGCCGCGATGACATTCCGCCGCTCGTGAACCACTTCGTGCAGAAGTTTTCTCAGGCCATGAACAAGCGCGTCATCAGGGTTTCTCCAGCGGCTATGAACCTGTTGCAGCAGCAGTCCTGGCTGGGCAACGTCCGCGAACTGGAAAATGCGGTGGAACGCGCCATGGTGGTTGGGCAGGAGCCGGAACTGCACGAAGAGGACTTCATCTTCAAGCCACAAAACCTCTCCAACGGCGCGGGCAAGAAGCTCGAGGACATGGAACGGGCCTACATCCTGCGCGTCGTAGAGGAATGCGGAGGCAACCAGAGCCATGCCGCTGAAGTCCTCGACATCGACCGCGTCACTCTCTATCACAAGCTGAAGAAATACGGCTGGACGCGCACTCACGCGGAGACGCATTCCAGTTAAATCCTAGTTCCGGTTCTCAGTTCTCAGCTCTTAGCCTTCGACTCCGCACTGAGAACTGAGAACTGGGAACTGAGAACTGTCCCATGAAGCTGCTGCAACTGTTGCCGATCGGGAATCTGGATGACGGGCTGCTGAAAGATATTCGTCCCGCCATCGAAGAAACTTTCCGCGTCTCGTGTAAAGTGCTTCCCGTGCGGTTGGACCCGGAGTTCGCCTTCCACGGCGAGCGGCAGCAGTATCACTCCTCGGAAATCCTGCGGCGCATGCAGAGTTTTCTTACGGACGACTCCTGGCGACTGCTGGGCGTTGCGGCGGTGGATCTCTACATCCCGATTCTCACGTTTGTTTTTGGCGAGGCGCAGATGGGTGGCCCCTGCGCCGTGGTCTCAGCCCACCGCTTGCGCCAGGAGTTCTACGGCCTTCCGCGCGACCAGGAACTGTTTCACCAGCGTGTGCTCAAGGAGGCAGTTCATGAACTCGGCCACACGGTGAATCTGACGCACTGCAGCGACTACCAATGCGCCATGGCTCCTTCCCACGCGGTGGAGTGGATTGACCTCAAGGAAAGCACCCTGTGCACGAACTGTCGAGCCGTGGCAGCGCCGGGGGCGCAGGTCTCGTCGACACGAGGCTTCTAACAGCACGAATATCCGCAACTTTTCTTCGAAAATCCCGCGTTCTTGGCTATTTTCGCTTATCGGGGCCGACGGGGGTACCCCCCCCTCCCCCATTTTCTTGTAAAGTATTGGTTCAACAGGACTTAACTTCAAAGTATAGATAACAAAAGAGTTAATGCCGGTCTCCGGCGGATGGCCGTTGGAAACAAAGGAGTTACTACTTACTAACCCGACAAAGTCTTGATTTCAAAGAGCTTACTGGAACTTGCGGTTACGGCCGCGTCGGACTGTCGTCTGTGTCTTAGTCTTATTTCCTATTGTAACTCGCTATGTCAACTATGCTGCTTTGCCCTTCGTTTAGCAGCGGGTTGAATCCCTCGAACGCGATACTGCTGATCGAGCGCCTGGCGTATGAGCGTCTTGATCACGGCCTGTCGGCTGATATTCAACTCTTTGGCGGCCCGGTCGAGCTCTTCCAGCATGCCCGACGCCAGGTCAACGTTTACCCTCTGTATCGGCCTCATCATGCGCCCGCTATTGGTGAAAAACCGTGACACGTCCCTGCCCTGGTCGGCAAGGCGGGCGATGGCTTCTGCCGGCATTGGCTTTCGCGGTTTACGAGTGCTCTTCATAAAGGTCCTGCTCCTGCTTGTCCGTTCTACAATGCCCGTTGTGTATGCCGTGGTCGTACCCGTCCTTCGCCTACGCGAAGGACGGGGCACCCGAGGCTGTGGTGGCTTCTGCAGTTTGAAGGCCGGGCCACCCGCCCTAGTGGTTAGTGGTTAGTGGTTAGTGGGGTGCGGGTCGTGGCGAAGGGCGCAAATGGCAGCGGATGAACGCCGATAGTGAGGTTCGAAACCGAGCAATTCCTGCCGCAGATACCATAGCTTACACTCAAACTACATGCTCAACCGGGGCTATGCCTACACCACCATCATCAGCGGCGAATATCATGGGCGAACCCTGCTCTCCCATTTGGCAAGCCTTTACTCCCACTCAACCCCACAAGCCTGGCAACAAAGACTGAACAACGGCGAAGTCACCGTCAACGGCGTCACCGCATCCGGAAGCGAATCGGTCACTGTAGGCCAAACCCTTGTCTGGAAACGTCCACCGTGGATCGAACCGGACGCTCCTCAGCACTTCGAAGTACTGTTTGATGACCCGCATCTGTTGGCCGTCAACAAGCCTGGCGGACTGCCAACCCTGCCCGGCGGCGGCTTTATGGAAAACACCCTCCTGCGCCTGGTGCAAAAGCAAACCCCCAACGCAAATCCTGTCCACCGGTTAGGCCGGGCCACTACCGGCATCGTCCTCTTCGCCAAAACAGCGCAGGCCGCCGCTAAACTAGGCGCGGACTGGAACACACCCAGAATTCAAAAAATCTATTGGGCGCTGGCTCAAAACGTTGCACAGCACGACGCCTACGAAATCCTCACACCCATCGGCCTTGTACCGCACCCGCGCATCGGCATGGTGTGGGCCGCCAACCCGAGTGGCAAGCCGTCAAAGTCAGTGGCGAAGGTGATCTCACGGCCGCCAAGCAGCACGGCCTCACCCAACACACCAGGCACCACAACATTTGAGGTAAGCCTAAATTCGGGACGCCCTCATCAAATCAGAATCCATCTGGCATCCATCGGCCATCCGTTGGTAGGCGACCCTCTGTACGGCTTATCCGGCCAGCCGCTTGAAAATCTCCCCGGCCTCCCGGGCGATGGAGGATATTTTCTGCACGCCCGATTTCTAAAATTCCACCACCCTATCACCGGAGAACAAATCAATCTTGAGGCAGCTCTGCCGTCTGGATTCTCATTGCAGCAGTAGGTTCACGGGGGACAGAAATTCGGGGAACAGACGATGTGACCTCAATTGTGGTCATGCAACAGACGTCGTGTTGCTGGCCGACCAACGGCATACGGTATGCCCTGGCTGAATTGGGGTCAGTTCCGTCTGTCCCCGAATCTGTCCCTACCTTTCGATCCTAGGACGGCGTTAGCCACCCTCTTTCTCGTTGCAACCGTGCGGCGCGTATGCGTTCGTATAATTTGCCAAGAGGTCGTTCTCTTCGGCGGTCCGGTCCTTTTCTTTCTTGTTAAGGTGCACATGGATGTGGGTAGCACGTTTTTTCTTGATGCAGTCCGCTTGATGGTGGTCGTCGCTTATCCTTTCCGCGAGGTCCCCTTGGCCTATGTAGATGGGGACCCAACGTCCTTCGTCGTTCTTCTTTGAGAAGATGTAGTTGCCATCTTGGTTGGCGCTGAATGTTACGGGAAGTTCGTGAATGAAGTACTCGTAACCTGTGCCGCTCTCGCCTGTCCATGTACATTTCGGTTGTTCTGCCATGCTGCTCCTCCCGTTCTGTTTGAACGATCAACAACTTGTTTCCCGGTCCCCCTCGAGGCAGTTCCCTCTAGCTTGTGACTTTGCAGCTGTAGTTCGGGTAATCGTCACCCTTGAGGCGGTTGTTTTCCCACTGCAGTGGTTGCAGGTTGCTCAGATCGTCGGTCCCACCCTTTGCCACTGGCTTGATGTGATCGATTTCCCAGCCCCATTGCTCTGTCTTGCCATACTTGCTGCGCTGCATGCTCGCGTTGCAGGCGTCCTTGCGAAAACTTGCGTATCCGGGTTCCGGCTTCCCCTTCTTCCACACAGCCTCGATTGTTCGCTCGTCAAAACCGCTTCCTCCCGCGCCAGTGTTCGGTTGCCTCGCCATACCTGTGGCCTCCTTAAATTGTTTTCGCCGGCCGTCCCCGGCAATTACGCATAATACGCCGTGTACGCCGTCGTGTCAACACAATAGGCACAAAAAAAGCCCCTTCTCCACGCCTACTGAACCAGCCAGGGCTGTCCCGCCGGAGACACTATTCCGAGTGTTTCGAGGCGAATGCCCGCTGCCCGCCTCGACACATCAAAAAGGGCAGCCATCTTAGCAGTGAGCGTCACTGCCGCGGCAGATCCGACGATGAGGGCCCCTGTTTCCAGGCGGTGTTCTTTTGCGACGTCGTCCGCAAACCGCCGAAAAACCCTCTGCGGCATGAGAAGGGCTGCCGTGCCCATGTTAGCCTGCACCTCTCTCCAATCGCTGACTCCGCCGCCTCGGAACAACACATTCTTCTTTAAGCACCGCATGAGCCGCTGCGGATCCGAGCTCTCCTCCACTTGGAAAAATCCCTCTTGGTACTGGCTTACCTCGAACAATAGCCGGTGCATCACAACGTGACTCCCCTCATGCGCCACTGTCGCCCGCCACCGACCTCGAATCCCGGGAGGCGTCTCGTCGTCCTCAATCGCTCCTGTGAGGTCGCTGTTGATGAATATTTTCGGGGGCTTATCGGCGTAGAACTCAGTCAGCCCGAGCACAGTCGGATCCAACTTCGCATACTGGTCCATCCGCACCCCAAGCCCCTGAATGAACCGCTCGATATCAACAGCGGGTTTCTCGGCGGTCGGCAGCAAACCCAACCTGAGTAACTCAGCCTCCATCATGACCTCGATGTCCTCCGGGGAGAACCAGAGACGTTCGGTCCCATCACGCCGGCGGTAGAATCCTGACTTGTGTGACCTCACTTGTCCGACTCCTTTTTCCGATCGATCTTACGGACGGCGTACTTTAGGATTTCTTCAATGGTTTTCCCCGAGGCTTCTTTCTCCGCCAGTCTTCGAAAAAGTACGCCTGCCGCGGGCGTCTTCATCATGTAGCGAACGGCGTCCTCGCCGAAACGTCCGGCGCGCGCCATCAGGTCGTCGTAGTCGAGGTCAAGCAACTTCGTCAGCTTTCCCAGTACTTCTTCCGACGGCACCCGGCGGTTATTCTCTATATCGCTCAGGTAGGAAGGCGTAATGTCGAGCTGTTTGGTGACGTCGCGAAGGCTCAGTTTAAGTCTCGCCCGCCCATCGTGGATGACCTCTCCGAAGGTTTTATTGTCGTTTGCCATGTACGCCGAATAGCGTATAGCAGTTGTGATGGCCGCGTCAATGTCGCCGCGGGTCCCCGACCTTCGGTGGGCGAAGCTTTCGTGGCATCCCATCCTTGCGCGTTCTTTGCGCAAGGGTGGGATGCCACAAAAAGTGTCCGGCATGGGATTTTTCCCGTACTTGATTTTGGGAGGCGCAGCGCTTCAGCGCTGCGATAACAGCTCTGTGACTCGCTACGATGACGGCAATGCCCACGTCTCGAAAATCGCGAGAAGTGGGCCACCCCGTCCGTACAAGACAGCTTGATTGATATATCTCCTTGCAATTTGGCCCTTCTTCGACATTCATAGGTAAAGGAGTCTGCCTAATGAAATTAACTGCCATCATCTTCTTGCTGGCGACCGCCTATCCAGTCCACAGCCAGGATGCGCCGAAGGCGCAGCAACCGCCGAGGCCTTTCATGGCGCAGTTGAAGGAAACCGTGGTCGTCATCAAGCTTGAGTGCCAGGACGGACAGACGGCTTATCATGCTTCGGGCACGGGGTTCTTCGTGCAAGTTGAGTCCGATAAACCAGGGTACGCGGTCCCTTATTTGGTCACTAACCGCCACGTCGCGGAGTGCTGGGATCACCGCCAGCACCCAATGGAGGTGAAGTCCGTCAGCATCCGCTTCAACCTCTTGGACGGCTCCTCGAAGATCGAGCCGCTCAATGAGAACGGGAATGCGGCTTGGGTGCTGCCGTCCAGCGAATCAGTCGACTTGGCGGTGCTGCCTCTTGGTCTCAAGAACGACAAAGCGGAATGGCTGTCGTTTCGCGTTTCGGACTTCGCAACAGACGACATGTTTTCAAGCGGGCAGATACACGAGGGGCAGAGCATCGTCTTTACGGGTTTTTTCCCGAAGATCGAAGGCGTGAAGAAGACGCGGCCTATCGTACGCGAGGGGATCATTTCGTCGTTGGCGGACGAACCGCTCATCGAGCTGAAGAAGGGCCACCCCGCTAAGTTCTACTTAGGCGATGTTCACGTCCTGGCCGGGAACAGCGGATCTCCGGTCATGGTGAGCCTCGGCGGGATGCAGGGGAGTTCTCTCGTGCTAACAGAGTCCTACCGCCTCATCGGCGTGGTCAGCGGCTATCTCACCGAGGACGAAGACATGTCTTTGAAGCTGGAGACGACCGTGGAAGCCACGGCCTCAGCGAACAGCGGCATCACCACGATCGTCCCGGTAGCCGACCTGAGGGCCCTGCTGAACGACGAGCGGCTCTCGAAGCAGAGGGCTGCTCAGGCCTCCAAGCTCATACCAGCCAAGTAGAGATTTCCTTGCTCGGCGCGTGAGCCACTTTATCGGGAAAGTTTGGTTGCACACCCACCCACAAAAAATCGGCCGCCCGGAAGTCCGGGCGGCCGGTGTGTTCGGCGAGGTGGTTCGCCTCGCTCGGAAAACGGGGGACAGACGGGACGTACCCCGAGTATTTTTCAGAAAGTAAAGGAAAACAAGTGTAACGTCCCGTCTGTCCCCGGTCTTTCTCCGGTCTTTCTCCGGTCTTTTCCCTGTCCCCGGTCTTCTTCCCCCGGTCTTTGGCCTTTTACGCCACCCGCCCCGCCCACCCTTAGGTTTCCGGAACGGACCGGCGTTGCGTTACGTTCGGATCTCGCCCGTGGCAATCATCAAGACTCCAACTTCTTATTTCGCCTGCACTAGCTTCGTAACAACCTCGGCAACTTTATCGAGTATCTGGTTCCAGCCCTCTAGTTGACCGCTATTCTTCGCGCTCTCCATGGGTTCATTTCCAATGAAGGTGAGTTTCGTCTGGCCGTTTCCGAGATCCTCAAAGATGGTCACGTCGTACGCACCGTCTATGGCCTCATGTTCTATTCCTAATTCGCGCAGGATCAACCTTGTTTCCCTTCGAGTCCGCAAAGTACATGGAGGAAACGATCTTTTCTTGGGGAACAATCTCGTGGTATTCAACCGCATTCCAGCACTCCTGCCCATCCGGCGTTCTCATGCATAAGAGAGATTTTCCGCCAACGCGAAAATCCATCTGGCAAACGGGCGCAGTAAAGCCCTTCGGCCCCCACCACTGCATCACGTATTTCGGGTCTGTCCACGCCTTCCAAACCAATTCGCGTGGGGCATCAAAAACTCTTGTGACAACCATCCGCTCGATCTCGTTCACCGTGTTTTTTGTCATCTCTGACCTCCGTTCTTTTTCATTTCGTTCACAACTACCTCCAGCTTGTCGAAACTCTCCTCCCAGAACCGGCGATAGCTAATCGCCCAGTCGCTGACCGTCTTGATCGCCGCTGGCCTAAGCGTGCACATACTCTCTCGTCCACGCTTCTTCTTGATCACAATCCGCGCCCGCACCAGGTAGGCAATATGTTTTGAAATCATCTGCTGCGAAAGTGCAAACGGTTCCGTCAATCCATGCACGGAGGCAGGCCCATGGGAGAGTCGTTCGATCATTGCCCGCCGGGTTGGATCCGATAAAGCGGCAAACGTTGTATCTAATTTATCCACAACCGTATGGTAGTGGATTATCTTCCAATGTCAAGTGTGAATTTTGCGATCCCTGATTTCTGTTCACTGATCCTTGCGCAAAGAACGCGCAAGGATGGGGCACCCCCGTTTATCTTCCCTGCCCCCCACAAAAAATCGGCCGCCCGGAAGCCCGGGCGGCCGGTATGTTCGGCGAGGTGGTTCGCCTCGCTCGACTTATGACAGGAAGAATTCTTTCGCCAGCGGCAGCCATTCCTGATCGGGGATGTGAGCGGAGAGGTCGTCCATCGCGACGCCACCATCCTGAGCCAGGGCTCCCGCCATCGCCATCGGCATGCGGCGCTGCAGGCGGCTTGCCGACTCTTCGGTCCACCAGCGGGCCAGCGGTCCACCGAACAGGTTCTTGAAGCTTGTCTTGGCATCGGGCGCCTGCACGGTTACCAGCCAGCCTTCTCCGTAGGGATCGCTGAGCGCCAGTTTCGGATCATTGATCAGCGCCTGGTTGATGTCCGACACGCTGCCCTCGATCGGCGAGACCATGTCAACGGCGACATCGTCGCGATACAGGGTGCACATCTTCTGGCCCTGGCGAATCCACTGGCCGCGTTGCGGCAGCGTGATGCTGTCCAGCTTGCCGGTCAGCTTGGAGGCAAAATCATCCATGCCGACGCGTACCAGGTTGGGGCTCTCGCTCAATGCCCAGGTGTGACCCGGATGATAGCGCAGGTTCTCGGGGACGGCGAAGCCGCCGACCAGGGCGGGCTGCAAGCGCGGCGCAACCGCGTCATGCTTGGCGGGGGCAACCTGCAACATCGGCTTCACAATGGCGCGATGGCTGCGGAAATAATCAATCACTAGGAAGGTTGCGAAGAAGAAGAGAACCAGTAGGACTGTCATAAGTCACCTCGTCGTTTGTCTGGCTGGGGGCCGTCTAGCGGGCCACTCAGCACTTTTCTAAAGGCAATCGCCATGCCAAGTTTCGCCAACTTACGCCCCTGGCGGCGATCTCATGGGAAACAAAGAAGATAGAGGAGAAGTAATTTCGCGGTGCGGGTTCGGGCGATGAAATTGTAAACAGTCCTTTGATGGAAATCGCAACACGACAAAACGTATTTGCTGGAGTTTGTCGGCGAATGACAGAAATTTCAGCTTGTAATCAGCGACTTACAGGTCAATTAAGGCTGTGATGAATCTCGCAACAGCGAAAGCTGAGGAATGCAATAGCAAGATTGGAGTCTGTGGAGACATTCCAGCGAAACCAGATCCTTCGCTTCGCTCAGGATGACAATGCTGGGGGAAGGCTGATTCTTGAGACGCTGCTTACTCCCGCGCGTACTGCGTCTCCAGGTCAGCGTCGGCGGACTCCGGAGCGGCGGTTGAGGCCGTGGTACCGTACTCCCACCCTCTTTCAAAGGCCTTCAGGTTCAGTTCCTTGAAGTTGGGGGGAACAGAAGCGGCTATGGCCTGGCGCACGGCATCGGGCTCCAGCAGCTTTGTGATAGCGGTGAAGAAGCCCACCATCACCGAGTTCAGTACCATGCGCTTCCCTAGTTCTTCGGCGATGCGGGTGGCGGGGATGCTGTAGACCTTGATTGACTTGCTGAGATCGGAAACGCGCACCATGTCCTGCTCGACGATCATGATGCCGCCATCTTTCAATTCGGAGCCAAAGCGCACATATGCTTCCTGCGACATTACGAGCAGGATGTCGGGCTTGGTGACATAGGGGTACAGCACCGGCGAATCGGAAAGCACGAGCTGCGCGCTGCAGGCGCCGCCGCGGGCTTCCGGTCCGAAGTTCTGCGTCATGGTGGCGAATGCGCCTTGATAGATCGAGGCCGCCTTGCCCAGCACTATAGCCGAGAGGATTACTCCCTGGCCGCCAAAACCCGCGATACGAATTTCAGTTAGCTGCATACCATCTCCGGTTGTTCGACGAATCTATCGCCCAGCGATTCGGTGTATTGCGATTTCATCAACGACAGGTAATCGGGGCGCTCGCGGTCCACGAACTTGCCCACGATGATTTCCCCGGTCATGGTCATGCCGACTTCACTGGTCGGCGCGCCGTTCCGGACTTTGCTTTTCTCTTTGTAGTACTTCATGGCGTCGAGTCCATCGCCCATCTTGTTGCGGCGCTGATAGAGCGTGGGACAGGGCGAAATCACTTCGATGAAAGAGAAACCCTTCTTCTTGAACGCCTCACTGATGGAGCGCGACAGTTGGCGGACGTGGAAGGTGGTCCAACGCGCTACGTACACCGCGCCGGCCGCTTCTACCAGGTGCGGCAGATTGAACGACGGCTCGAACACGCCGTAAGGGTTCGTCGAAGTCGTCGAGTGATCGGGCGTAGTGGGCGCGGTCTGGCCGCCGGTCATGGCATAGATCAGATTGTTCACGCAGATGACCTTCAGATCGATATTGCGGCGCGCGGCGTGGATCAGATGATTGCCGCCGATGGCCGAAAGGTCGCCATCCCCGGAATAGACCACGACGTTCAGCTTTGGATTTGCCAGCTTCAACCCAGTGGCGAACGGAATGGCGCGGCCGTGCGTGGTATGGAAAGAATCGAGTTTGACATAGCCCGCCACGCGTCCGGTGCAGCCGATGCCCGAGACCAGGGCCAGCGATCCCAAATCGATTTTCGATTCAATAAGCGCCCGCGCGAACGAGTTCACGGTGGTGCCGATGCCGCATCCCGGACACCAGATGTGCGGTATGCGATCGCTGCGCAGGAATTGCTCAACGGGATTCGCGCCTGGATCGGTAGCGGGGTTGAGAAGATCGGTGTTCAAGCAGTCCGTCATCGGCTGGCCTCCACGATTACCTTGAGGATGTCTTCGGGATTGTGCACTCCGCCGCCAGCGTGTGAGACGGCGAATGTTTTTGCCTGGCCGGCGGCGGCTCGCTCTACCTCACGCACCATCTGGCCCAGATTGAGTTCGGGAACAACGAATGCTTTCACTTTGGCTGCGAGTTCCCTGATTTTTTTCTCGGGGAAAGGCCACGCGGTGATCAGGCGCAGCTTGCCGACGTGCAGCCCCTTCTTGCGAGCCGCTTCGATGGCGCGTTGCGCGACCCGGGACGTGATGCCGTAGGAAACGACCACCACATCAGCCCCGTCGATCTGCTCTTCCTCGAACATGGCAATGCGGTCGGCCGCGTCGCGAATTTTGCTTTGCAGACGGCGAACCAGCTTGTCCTGGGTGGGCAGCGTCATGTTGGGATAGCCGCGTTCGTCGTGGGTCAGGCCGGTGACATGAAAGTTATACCCTTCGCCGGCGTGCGCCATTTCCGGAACCTGGTCGCCGTTGGTGCCGTAGGGGAGATAATCTTCTACCGATTTGTGCGTATGTTTTCGCGGCACGACTTCGATCTGGTCGGCGGGCGGGATAACTACTTTCTCCGTCATGTGGCCGACGACTTCATCCATCATGAACATCACCGGCACGCGGTATTCTTCGGCCAGATTGAAGGCTTTGATAGTGAGGTCAAAACACTCCTGCGGAGAATTAGGACAGAGGGCGATGATTTCGTAGTCGCCATGCGAGCCCCATTTCGCCTGCATCATGTCAGCTTGCGCGGGAAGCGTGGGCAGGCCGGTAGAGGGGCCTCCGCGCTGCACATCCACGAACACGCATGGCGTTTCGGTCATGGCGGCGTAGCCGATGTGTTCCATCATGAGCGAGAAGCCGGGGCCGGAGGTTACGGTAAAAGCCTTGGCTCCGCCCCAGACCGCGCCTTGCAGGGTGATGGAGGCAGCCAGTTCATCTTCCATCTGGATAAACGTCCCACCCACGGTCGGCACCCGCTGGGCGAAACGTTCGACAACTTCCGTGGAAGGAGTAATGGGGTATCCGGCGGCGAAGCGGCTGCCAGCCGCCAGTGCGCCTTCGCAGCAGGCGTGGTCGCCGTCCATGAAATGCACGCCGGTGAGCACACCGCGAGGGTCAGCTTTTTGAAGTTCAGCCTTCATTATTTGTCACCTCCACCAGCCGGAGTTACCTTAGTCGCGTAAATGGCGAAATCGGGGCAATACATTCCGCACAAGTCACACCCACTGCACTTGTCCGGATGCACGACGTGCGGCGGATGGTAGCCCTTGGAATTGAAAGCGGAAGAAAGCGCGAGCACGTGGGTCGGACAAAACTCCACACAGAAGCCGCAGGCTTTACAGCGCTCAACCACGATGGAAACACGCCCTTTTGCCATGACATCTCCACGTTTAAGGTGGTAGGAACCTTCCCCAAACCTAGGGAGATTATGCGGTGCATCGGTGCAGCCCGGTGTGACATACGTCACAGATGTAAGTGAAGAGGCGCACACCTTGAGCGACGAATTGGCCGCCCCGGAAACGAGGGTGGGGTGTTGCTTATCGTGATACCCGACACACCCGCTTATGCCTTTGATCACAGCAATTAGGGTGCGGTAGACCCACAATGTAGTGTTGGTTGATTTCCGGCTGTTCAAAAAAGGGGGCTGCCATGTTTGAAGCCGAAGTTGAGATGGAAAAACGCTCATCGTTTCTGCCGCTGGTCCTGATGGTGTGTCTGCTGATTCTGATCGTGGGCACTGTAGGCTACGTGATATTCGAAGTGCGCTCGAGAACGCCTCTGAAGGCGGAGCAAGCCACCCCGATCGTCGCCGCGGCGTTCCAGAGGCTAGGCGCTCCCACCATTCACTTCAGCGTGGGCCCGGTGCCGGCCGAGGAGGCGAGCGAGCCCAATTACCGGCTGTTGCAAAAAGCGGGAATTGTTAAACTGGCGAAGCCCGTAAAGGGCACCGTCGCGGTCTCGCTCACGCCCGAAGGTGAGAGTCTGCTGAGCACTCTTCCGGGGTTCAAGAAATCGGAGCCCAAGGATGGCATCACTACAGTTCAGGCTCAGGTGGCTCAGCGGCAACTGCTGGGCGTGGTCGGCGTAGAGACTGCCGGAGATCAGGCAACCGTGGCCTACAACTGGAAATGGCTGCCCAATGCATTGGGAGACACGTTTGACGCTGGTGGTCCGCTGGTCAAAGGCTTTACTATGTGGGAACGGCAAACCCTGATCAATAAGTATCAAGCCGACTTCTATCATGGGGACCCGACCAGGTCCACGCTGACTCTGGTGCGCCAGGATCGGGCATGGAAGCTCCCGACGCGATAGATGGTGGCGAGGCGAACGCAGGGCGGGCCGCGGGTTGTTGGATTTCTGTGCGACGGAGTTTGGGCCCCGAATATGAGTTTCCGTTCGAAAGGAGAACAGACCGATGTCCATAAAAAAACTGATTTTGTTGTTTACCGCCCTGATCGTATGCACATGCATGGTCGGTGCGCAGGAGAAACCGCAGGCTCAGCCGGAGAAAGTCATCCAGCATGTCCCAGTCAGAGCCATGTCACCGGCATCCGGCAAGGATATGTACAACTCCTACTGTGCCGTTTGCCATGGAACCGACGGTAAAGGCGGCGGTCCCGCGGCCAGCGCGTTGAAAGTCCCTCCCACCGACCTTAGCTTGTTGAGCAAGAACAACGGCGGGAAGTATCCCGCGCTGAAAGTCACCTCCGCCATTCGCGGCGAATCCGCTCTTCCCGCGCACGGATCCAAGGACATGCCGGTGTGGGGCGCGTTGTTTTGGACTCTAAGCAGTGGGCATGAGGGTGAGGTGCAGCAGCGCGTTTCGAACCTGACGCACTACATCGAGTCTCTGCAAGCGAAGTAGTCCGTCGTATAGGCAGCTTTAGACTGGGCGCAGTTCCGGCAGGGGCACAAGCGTTGGCTTGCGCCCCTGCTTGTTTTCGCACAACTGCTTACCTGCCGTTTGCGAACCGTCCACGCGGTTTGAGGGTTGCGCCGCCGCGCCGAGGACGAAGCACGCCGCTCTGCAAGCTCAGGGCATCCCCCCAGGACAGTCGGCAAGGCTGGTCCTAGGCGAAGTCGAAGCATGCCGGCGTAACTCGTTATCCGCGACGCTTACCACGAGGTAACCTTGCGCGGTACTTACAGATCCGAACTTTGGTTCCTGCCATGCCTGACTCAGAGCGGGGAAGTAACCGATGGTGCACCGGTGTGAGCGAGATCACAACAGCATGTGCCGAGCAGCACAGCCAACCGTACCACCCCAGACGGACACTGAGCTAGACGAGGCCGACTCAACGGGCTCGTGGACTAGGCAACATGCGGCCCACGCAAGCGAGCCGGCACCGAAGTTGCTACAGGAGGCTGGTTCATGATCTCGCCCTACGGAATGGAGATTGTCGAAAGCTGCATTACCTGCAAGTTGCGCGCAAATTTTAGCTTCTGCGATCTGCCTCCCACCGCGCTGCAAGCGTTTGAAAGTATCAAGTACGCGACTGCATATCCACAGAAGGCCGTGCTGTTTGTCGAAGGGCAGATGCCCCGCGGCATCTTTGTGCTCTGCAAGGGCCGCGTGAAGCTCTCCATCAATTCCCCCAGCGGCAGAACCGTCATTGTGAAACTGGTCGAGCCCGGCGAGGTGCTGGGAATGAGCGCCACCATTTCCGGCAAACCTTACCAGGTGACGGCGGAAACGATCGATCCCTGCCAGGTCAACTTCGTCAAGCGCGATGACTTTCTTCGCTTCCTCAAGGATGATGTGGAGGCCTGCTTCAAAGTGGCCGAGCAGTTAAGCGAAAAATATCATAATGCCTGTAAGGAAGCGGGCTCGCTCGGACTGTCCCACTCCGCCGCCGAGAAACTGGCCAAGCTGCTTCTGGAATGGAGTTCCAAGAACGGCGATGGCGGCAAGTCGGAGCCCCGTTTGAAGCTCAGACTGACGCACGAAGAAATCGCGCAGATGATCGGAACCTCGCGAGAGACGGTTACCCGGCTTTTCGCGGAAATGAAGAAACGTCAGATCGTGCAGTCCAAAGGTTCGACCCTGGTGATTCGCAACACGGCGGCCCTGCGCGACCTGGCAAACCACAACTAGTACCACTACTGCAGCGCCGGCATCTTGCCGGCTGTCCCGAGAGCCTGCCCTGAGCTCGCCGAAAAGGGCGTCTTGCCCTCGGCGCGTCGGCAGGCACGGGAGCACACCTCGATATCCTCCCCATGCCCCACATTCAAAAAGGTTTGTGTTTCGTGACCGAGATCACAATTTCCCGTGATGTCAGTCACCGCTGGGGCAGCCGATCTCTCCTATGGTTGCGCTTAGGGTGGGTGAACAAGAGCAGGTTCAAGTAGGGAGGGATTGCACATGGCTCCAGGAAACGGCAACACGCAGCATTCCAACCAGCTGAGCAAGAACAAGCCACGCCTGATTTTCTGGGAACTGACCAAAGGGTGCAATCTGCGCTGCATCCATTGCCGCGCCACGGCTACGGAACTGAGTTCTCCCTCCGACCTCTCCACTCAGGCAGCGTGCGATATCATCGATCAGATTGCCGCGGTGTCCACTCCCATTCTGGTGCTGAGCGGTGGCGAGCCGCTTTTCCGTTCGGATATTTTCCAGTTGGCGCGCTATGGCACGGACAAGGGTCTGCGCGTGGCGCTGGCCACCAACGGCACCCTGGTCACCAAGCATGTCGCGCGCATGATCGTCGACAGCGGCGTGCAGCGCGTCGCCATCAGCCTCGACGGCGCGGATGCGCTAACCCACGATACTTTCCGCGGCATACCCGGCGCCTTCGATGCCGCCATTGCCGGTTTCCGAAATCTGAAAAACCTGGGTATGTCGGTGCAGATCAACACCACCATCGCCCGCCACAATGCCCATCAGCTTCCGAACGTCCTCGAACTGGCGAAGTCGCTGGGAGCAGATGCCCTGCACACATTCCTGCTGGTACCGGTGGGCTGCGGCGTGGATATCGCTGCCGAACAAATGGTCCCTCCGGAAGAGTACGAACGTATGCTGAACTGGTTCTACGATCGCTCGCTCGAAGGTGGCATCGAGATGAAGGCCACTTGTGCGCCGCATTACTTCCGCGTGGTTCGCCAGCGGCGCGCGGCCGAGGGCCGTTCGGCCGCAGCAGCAGCGGCTGCTCATGCGGCGCAGCCAGAGCATGAAGCAGTGCAGAAATCGCCAAGTATCGGTCCTACTGAAATGGCGATGCCCGGATCAACCGGCATCGAACTGAAGCCTCATGGCATTGGAAAGCCAGTAGGACATCCCGGATCGCATCCTTCCGACATGAACGCCATGACCAAAGGATGCTTGGCCGGAACCGCAGTGTGTTTCATCTCTCATCAGGGTGAGGTCTATCCCTGTGGATACCTGCCAGCTTTGGCAGGAGATCTCAGGAAGCAGCCCTTTGCCGAGATCTGGGACAACTCGGTGGTGTTCAATCAACTGCGCGATACCAACAATCTCGAGGGGAAATGCGGCTGCTGCGAGTTCCGCAACATCTGCATGGGTTGTCGCGCCCGCGCTTTTGCCGCCACCGGAAATTATCTGGATGAAGAGCCATTCTGCGTCTACCAGCCACAGGCCAAAGGTGTGAAGGAAAAAGAGACGGTGCCAGCGGAGGTTGCACCCTAAACGGTGCGCTCAAGCTGCTTTTTGGGACACAAAGATACCGCTAAGAGTGGGCCTCGTCCGGCGCCTCCTTGCCGAAGTGTAGGGGCCAAAACACACGCGTCCAGCGTGATATGCCACAATCTAGCCCTGCCAATCCCTCTCCCCTGCCCGTCCAAACTTATCTAACTAATTGAAACAAAAGCGGATCGCTGTTTGAAACCGGATTCGCCTTTGGCACGCTGGGTGCTTTTCCAGTAGCTAGGAGCTGCCAAACGTGGAACCCGCTCTTATGGTCGTCGGGCTGAACTATCGCACAGCCCCGGTGGCAGTGCGAGAGCGCTTTTGGATCGCCGAGAGCCGGCGCTACGAAGCGCTGGTGCAGCTCTCAAGGGCGGAAGGCATCGAAGAAGTCCTTGTAATAGCGACCTGTAACCGCACCGAGTTCTGGTTGTGGGCCACCGATGTCACTCTCGCCGCCAACTCCGTGATGCGGTTACTAAGCGCCGATTATGGACTCAAGCTTTGCGAGTGCAAGCACTTCTACCGCTTGCTGGATGAAGCGGCACTCGGGCATATCTTCCGCGTCGCATCCAGCCTTGACTCGATGGTGGTCGGCGAGCCCCAAGTCGTTTCCCAGGTGCAAGAGGCTTGGGAGCAAGCGCAGAAGGTGGGCGCAACTGGCCGGTTCCTCGATGCCGTGTTGGCGAAGGCGCTCGCGGTCTCTGCGCGCGTGCGCAGCGAGACAGCCATTGGCAACGCGAGGGTATCGATTCCTTACGCCGCAGTCGAACTCACACGCCAGATTTTAGGCACGCTGAAAGACAAGAAAGTGGTTCTGCTGGGCGCGGGCCAGATGTGTGAACTCTCCGCCCGCGAGTTGCTCAACCAGGGCGCCGGCCCCGTGGGCGTCACCGTCATCAATCGCACCCTCGATCATGCCACTGAATTGGCCGCCAGGCTCGGTGGGGTTGCGTTTCCGTTTGAGGAACGCTGGCAGCACATGGCGGAGGCCGACATCATCATCAGCTCGACTTCCTGCCCGCACACGATTCTCAGCCGCCATGAAGCTGAAGTCATGATTCGTGGGCGCAGCGAAACCGCGAAAGACCAGCCTCTGGTCATCGTGGACATCGCCCTGCCCCGCGACATTGACGCCGAGGTGCGCGACCTCGCGGGCATTTTCCTCTACGACCTGGACGACCTGGAAAACGTGGCCGATCACAATGCCGGCGAGCGCGAAGCGGCCGTGGCGGAAGCTCAGAAGATTCTGCACGCCGAGGCGCAGGGCTTCCGTTGCCAGTTGCTGGCGGAGCCTGCTCTTCCGACGATTGTGGCTCTGCGCCAGCGCCTCGATGAAATCTGCCGGCAAGAACTGGATGCCTTTCGACAAGAAAACGGGCCCTTCTCCAAAGATCAGGACGAAATGCTGAACGCGGTCATGTCCCGGATGACGAACCGGATCGCCGGGTCCCTGACCCGTGAACTCAAGGGATTTCGTGAAAAAGTGGAGCAGGATCAGATGACCACCGCGTTGCGGCGCCTGTTCCACCTGCAAACCGAACTGGCCATTGCCCGCACCAAACCGGCGTAGCGCGAAGGCCGTCCCCACTTCATCAGATCGCGCGCCGGCCCCACACCAGCTAACTCACCGCCTTCTTCTCGAACTGCCGTAGCCCGACAACCAGCAGCAGAACGTCAAAGAAAAGCAAGACCGTGAGCACAGCGGCGATCGGTAAATGCGAAAATTGCGGAACCAGAGTGGCACGCAGTCCTTCGCTGGCATAGACCAGCGGGTTGATGAGCACCGCTTTTTGCAGGATGGGAAAAGTTTTCAGAGCGCTCCACGGATAGTAAGTGCAGCCAAAGAAAATCATCGGCGTAATCACCATGCCGAACATCAGCCCAATATGTTGCTGATTGATGCTGCACCCCAAGGCCAATCCCCCACAGGCAGAGAAAGTCGCTACCAGTCCGATAATCACGGCGAAGGTCAAGGGCGCGTGAATACTAATGTCCACCCCGGGCCGAAGCACGACCCACGCGAGCGGGATTACGATCAGCCCCGCAACCAGCGCTTGCAGCATTCCGGCGATGACTTTCTCGATTGCGATCCAGGCAACGCCAATGGGGGCGAGCAGGCGGTCTTCGATTTCGCGGGTAAACTGAAACTCGGAAATGAGGGGCATAGCCACCGCCCAGATTCCGGTGAAGACCATGCTGATCGCGATAATGCCGGGCAGCAGAAGGCTTTTGTACGCCGCCGGCATGTAGCCGCTGCCGACCATCACTTTACCGAAAATAAAAACGAAGAGCAGCGGCTGCAGAAAAGTCTGCAGCAGAAGCTGAATCCCATTGCGCCGTGCCACGTGGGCGTCGCGGGCCAGCATCGCGCCAAAGGTTTTCCAGTTCAATCGCGCAGGCTCCTTCCGGTATGGTGCAGGAAGAGATTTTCCAGACTCGGCTCCGAGATGTGAACGTCTGACAATTCCGCGCCTGAATTCGCCGCCAGGCTCGCGATTTCGGGAATGAGAGAGCCGCCGCGGTCGGCGTATACGTCGGCGCCTGTGCTGTCCGCCGCACGCACTTCCCGGACTCCCGTCAGCGCCTGTAGCCGCTGAAGCAGGTCCGGAGTCTGATTCCCGAAACGAAGGCGCACCAGGAACCCGCCGGGGATGGACGCCTTCAACCCCACCGGCGTACCCAGGGCAATCACATGGCCGTGGTCGATGATGGCCAGGCGCTGGCACAGCGCGTCCGCCTCTTCCATATTGTGGGTGGTCAGCAGGACAGTTTTGCCCGCCCGGTGGTATTCGCGGATGATCTCCCACAACAGAATCCGGGTTTGAGGGTCGAGCCCGGCGCTGGGCTCGTCGAGAAACAGAACCTGCGGATCGTGCATCATGGCGCGGGCAATGGAAAGCCGCTGCATCATGCCGCCGGAAAAACCGCGGACCATTTGACTTGCCCGCTCGGTGAGTTTGAATTTCTCCAGCAGGGCATCCGCGCGCTCGTTTCTTTGCTTGTGTCCGATTCCGAAGTAGGCCGCGTGAAAAATGAGAATCTCACGGGCCGTCAGGGAAAAATCCAAATTAGGTCGCTGCGGTACAACGCCGATCAGGTGCTTGACCCGCGCCTGTTCCTTCCAAACGTCGTGCTCGCCAATCCAGGCTTGGCCGGAGGTTGGCCGCACGCGAGTCGTTAAAACTCCTACCGTGGTGGATTTGCCCGCGCCGTTTGGACCAAGAAGGCCGAAGATTTCTCCTGGAGGAATTTCGAGCGAAATTCCATCGAGCGCCGGAATCTTGGTCTTCGCCTGTTTCCCGCCTTTGGCATCGGCGCGCGCAATAAAGCCACCGGCAGCGCCTACTAAGGGCGGAGAAGAGTTATAGACCTTGCGCAGGTCCTGAGTGCGAACGCCAACCGCCATGCAGAAGAGTCCCCAACCTGGAAGCAGCTAAAGTTCCTGAGAGTATATCGCGGACATACCGGGAAATCGAAGTGGGGGGAACCACTCCTACGTGATTCTCACTGCTCGTCAGCGGAGCCCGCCTGGGAGCCTTCTTCATCGCCGCGAATCAAGCCGAATTTCTTGAGCTTGTAGCGCAGCGCATCGCGGCTGATGTCCAGCAGTTTGGCAGCGTGGGTCTGGTTGCCGTTGGCCTGGCGCATGGCCAACTCCACCATGGCATGCTCGACTTCCTCAAGCGACGTTCCGCCTTCCGGAATATACAGCCGTGGCAGAGTGCGCCCGTTAGGCAGCGTCTGTCCACTTTCGGCGGATGAACTCCGTTCAAAGACGGTGCGGCCGCCCGATTCACCCACGGAAAACGGCAGATACACGGGCCGCAGGAACGGCTCGTCTTCCAGGATCATGCCCCGCTCGATGGTGTTCTTCAGCTCACGAACATTGCCGGGCCAGTTGTGGCTGAACAGAAGGCGGCGGGTGTCCTCGGTAACGCCGCGAATTGATTTCTTGAACCTGCGGTTGTAGCGGTCAATGAAGAAATCCACCAGGGGAAGAATGTCTTCTTTGCGCTCCCGCAACGGTGGAATAAAGATCGCAATAATGGCTAGCCGGTAATAGAGATCCTGGCGAAACTGGCCATCGCGCACGGCCTTCTCCAAATCGCGATTGGAGGCTGCGATCACCCGCACGTCCACCTGCATGTCGCGGACGCCTCCTACGCGGCGGATGACCTGGTCTTCCAGCACGCGCAGCAGTTTCGCTTGCAGCAGCGGAGAGAGTTCTCCGATTTCGTCGAGAAACAAAGTACCGCCATCCGCGGCTTCGAACAGCCCTTTCTTCATCTGCTTGGCATCGGTGAATGCGCCTTTTTCGTGGCCGAAAAGTTCGGCCTCCATCAGCGTCTCGGGGATGGCCGAGCAGTTGATCGCTACAAAGGGTTTGTCCTTGCGGGAACTTTCGTAGTGGATGGCTTTGGCGATGAGGTCCTTGCCGGTCCCGCTTTCACCTTGAATCAGAACCGTCGTGGCCTCGCTGGACGCCACCTTGCGGACGAAGTTCATGAGCTCGGTCATCTTCGCCGAAACGCTCACCACGCTGGCATAACCAGCTCCGCCGCGCACCTCTCCGCGCAGCGCCTGCACCTCAGTGCGCAGGTTGTTGGCCTCAAGCGCGTTCTTGATGGTGATGTGAAGCTCGTCGAAATCGATCGGCTTGCCGATGAAGTCGTACGCTCCCAGCTTAAGCGCGGCCTTGACATCGTCCAGTTGCGGATCAGCCGTGATCATAATGACGGCCCGAGCGTCGCCATTTTTCTTGAGCTGATCCAGCACTTCGATGCCGCTCAGGTCGGGCATGCGCACATCGAGCAGGACGAGGTCGGGTGATTCCCGCTGCGCCAGCTTGAGCGCAGGTTCCCCGCCATCGGCTTCAACTACGTGGTAGCCCCACTCCTCGCACTTCTGGCGCAACGACCAGCGCACCAGGCGCTCGTCGTCCACAATCATGATCTTCCCCGCGGGCATTAATATCTAATTTACTACGAAATGAAAGAAGTTCTCAGTTCCCATTTCTCGGTTCTCAGTAAAAGCGGATTTGCCATTCTGAGAACTGAGAACCGGGAACTGAGAACTGATTCGGCAGGGCGCTGAGATTCTAGGAAGCGGCGACCTCAGGAACGGGCATCTGAAACGGCAGCAACACCTCAAACCTGCTGCCTTTTCCAACCACGCTGCTCACTTCGATGCGGCCATGATGTTCTTCCACGATCCGGCGGGCTAGTGAAAGGCCCAGGCCGGTGCCGTTGCCCTTGGTGGTGAAGAAGGGCCGGAAAATGTTGGGGAGGAGCTGCGCTGGAATACCACGCCCGGTGTCGCTGACCACCACGCTGGCGTAGCCCTCTCGCGAACCGATCTCGACGCGCACCGTGCCCCCATTCTCCATGGCCTGCACCGCGTTCAGCAGGAGGTTCAGAAGCACCTGGTGGATCTGATCGCTGTCATGCTCCACTTCCGGCAGGTCTGGCGCCCCCTGCAGTTCGATCTTGATCGGTTTCGAAAGCACCTGCTGGCGAGCCAACATGACGGTGTGTTCCACGGTCGTGTTGAGGTTGCTGCGGCAAATCTGCGGCGGATGAGGTCGCGCCGTTTCCAGAAGATCGGTCAGAATGCGGTTGATCTGCGCGATTTCCTGGCGAACGTCTTTCACCACCGCCCGCGCCGGACTGGTCGAAGGCAGATCGCGGCCGATGATTTCAATGACTCCGGCGATCCCCGCCAGCGGGTTGCGAATTTCGTGGGCCAAGCCGGTAGCCATCTCGCCCAGCGTTGCCAGGTGCTCGGCGCGCGAAATCTGCGTGTGATGCAGACGCTCGATCTCCTCCCGGCTCTCCCGCAACTGCTCCATCATGTAATTGAAGTTGCGGCCAAGGTCTCCGATTTCGTCGTTGCGCCGGGCGAAGCTGACCGCGACGTCCAGATCGCCGTCACTCACCTGCGCTATTTTCTCCTGTAATTCGACCATGGGCCGCTGAATCTGATAAGCCAGAGCGACGATGGATACGGCACAGATGACGACCGCTCCCGCGCCCGCGACGATCAGCACGGCGTGGCGTTCCGGATCCCGAAAAGATACGGTCGCCAGCGTGAACAGCAGCAACCCCGCCAGCAATACGAACGCGACCGGCAAGATTGCCTTAAGCTGCCAATTGAAACGCAATCGGGAGCCCTCGGCCTGCGGCGAAGCCGCGGACAGCACGGGCTCGCTCCCACGCGGCGCAGTCAGGCTCGGCACGGACTTGGGACGATCAGGCATAAGCATGCAATCCGGGCAGCAAGTAAGTCACACCAAAGAAAGTGAACATCACCACCGCAAAACCCGCGATGGCGAAATAAGCAGCGCGGCGGCCGCGCCATCCCCGGGTGATGCGCATGTGCAAATAGAGGGCGTACACCAGCCAGGTAATCGCGGCCCAGGTTTCTTTCGGATCCCAACTCCAATACGAGCCCCAGGTCTGGTTGGCCCAGTACGCTCCCGAGGCGATCATCAGCGTCAGCAAGGGAAAGGCAAGACAGATGGTTTTGTAGGTCAGCCGGTCCAGGTCGTCGGTGCTGGGCAGCAAACGCTCCAGATCCGGACGCCGCCACACCAACAGCAGATAAAGTAGCGAGATAAAGACGCCGCCTACCAATCCCGACAGTATAAAGGGGGAAGCGGCGAGGCTTGTCGGGAAGAATCCTTCGGCGTCGAGTGATGGATAGCGGCCATCACCGGCGCGCACCAGGAACATGGCCAGCGCCATCACCTGGAGGAGAATACTGAGAAATACGGCACGATTGGCAAGGGTTAGGAAGCTATCGTTGTTTTTCCACCGCGCCAGTCCATAGAAAACCAGCGGTGACGCGACCACCAACAAAGCGAGCATCATCAGCCAGCCAAGGTCGGGAATGGTGACGAACAAGCGCACGCCCTTGGCAAGGAAGACTTCCGATTTCTGTTCCGGATCCCACGCCACCAGGCTCAGCCCTCCCCACTTTTCGAAGCGAGTTAAGATGACGCTCGCGTAAATCGCCAGCGTGCTGGCACCGGTCACGGCGAGTACGGTCTCGGTCTTCAGGTGGTCCTGGATCAGGAACATCATGGCCAGGGCGAAGCTCAGCGCGCAGGCGGCATAGGCCAGCATGGCGAGCGTGACATGCACATGCAACCAGGTCGATTGCAAGGCCGGAACCAGTGGGTGCACCTCGGTTCGCAGCAATTGCATCAGCACCACGCCCACGATTGCCACCGGCATGGTGACCGTCCCAATGACTTTCACGCCATATTTCTTTTCGGCGATCAGAGTAAGCGCGGCCAGCGTCCAAACGAAGCTAAGCAGCATCTCGTAAACGCTGGAAAACGGCGCGTGTCCAGCTTCGTACCAGCGGTGGGCAACGGCTGCCGTGTTCGCGAGCAATCCCAGCCACGTGGCAAACGACGCGAACTTCACGTACGACTCGGTGCCGGTGACTCCAAATCCCAGATACAGCGCGCCGGCGCCGGCGTAGAAAATCAAGGTGGCGAAGAGCAGGTTCGTCTCGTTCAGGATATTGCCGCTCTTCACTACGTTTAGAAACGCCATGAACAGCAGGAACGCAATCGCCAGCCCGACCAGCACGATCAGGGTCGTGCCAGTTGCCGGCTGTTGCTGTTCTGTATTTGCTCGTGCCATCGACATCCTCCAAAAATCCGACCTAGTTCCCAGCTTCAGTGCTCAACCACGCTCCCGACCTGCTCACTCGGAGCGGTCTTGGGAATCGTCTTCAATTCTTCTCCCACCAGTGCCACGAGATCGTTGAACTTCTGCTCAAACGCGTCGCGGTTGCGGTTCGCGCTGCCTCCGATCCACAGCAGGCACTTCCCCGTCTTGCGGTCGCAAACGGGTACCGCCCAAAACCGCATGTGCACCACATAGAACACAAATGCCAGTCCAATTCCTAACAACACTACGCCGGACCAGACTCCCCATTGCCCCGGTTCGTGCGAAACCTGCAATCCCGTGAAGTGCTGCATCTTCAGATCGGTAACCTGGAACTGCCAGGGCGCCTTCGAATTGTCGGCGACCTCCTCCAGCGGCGGGAACCAGACGTCGAAATCTTTCGGGGCAGCCGTTGCTGCTGCGGTCTTTGCTCCGGCGGTCTTTGTCGAAGCGGTCTTGGATGTCACAACCAGGTGAACTGCCGGATTTTCCAACTGGTTCGATTTCCGGTATACCTGCCCGTCGCGAACCGCGTAGTCGGGAAAGAATTCGGCGAAACGCACCGTGGTATCGGCGTCAAGTGAAACGCTGTCGTTCACCGCCAGCCCGATTTCCTTTTTCTCGCCAGAACCGCTGCTCGGAGTTGCGGTCAGCATGAGCTTATCGACCTTGCCGGTCGGTCCGTAACTCGACTGGTAGAAGCGGACACCGCTGTAAAGAAGCGGATCGTTTACCACAATTTCTTTCTTCTGCACGTCCCGCCCGTTTTGCACCACGGCCAGCTTCGACCACCACTTCTTCGGCGTGCCGTCCTTGTAATTTTCCTGACCTGCCTGGTCGCAGCGCAGGGCAAACGGGAGCGTACGCGTGGCGCCGTCTCGCAACTCGACGACGTTGGTTGTCTGCCCCTCATTCAGGCTGAGCGTGCCGCGCCAGCCCCAAAGGCCGTCCACGATGGTACCGAAGAAAATAAGCAGAAGGCTGGCGTGGACGATGTACACCGCCAACTCGGAAACCCGGTGCCGCTCCGCGAAAATTCCAAAATGGTCTTCGCGCACCACGCGCTCGGGTTTGAATCCCAGAGAATGCAGGGCACGCTCAGCCGCCACCAATCCAGTTTCTTCGTCCGCAATGGCCAGTAACTTCTGCGGATGCGAAGCGCGCCGGAAGGTCTCATCAGGATACTTGTAGGGCCGCGAGAAGAAGCGCCAGGAGTTGGGAAAACGGTCGATCGAAGCCGCTATGATGCAGAGACAGACCAGCAGCATCAGTCCAAGGAACCACCAGGCGTGAAATACATCGGTCAACCCGACTGCGTCCAGCATCCGGAGCATGTGCGGAGAGTAGGCGGTCTGCATCTCGTCGGGATCGGTGGCCGGCCGCTGTAACACGATAGTCCCGGCCGCTGACAGAATCACGACCAGGATCAAGAGAACGACTCCCGTCTGGATGGAAGCGATGGTGCGCCAGGTTTTGTGGGCGAGTGCGCCCAAATTCACAGCCATATCCACTCCCCCTGTTCCCAGCTTGAAATGCAAGTACCGCGCCACACATGCCGCAGTCGGCAAACAACAGATATGGAATGACTTAGCAGACTTAATAGCGCGGACTCCGACCGTCAGTTTGGGCTAAATCACCCACTCTTGCCCGGTTCAACCGGGATTTCACACATCACAGCCGGTGCGTGATGCCCCTCACTTGTTCCTGTGACGGCCTTGGTCCCGCAAATCCTGGCTGCCGAATGCTAGAATCGTCTAGATCGGTCTCCTGCCGATCATTTCCCAGTGTCCGTAAAGCAAAGCAAATCCGCGACTTCGGAGACAACCGCCCCGGCTAAGGTAGGCTTTGTGAGCCTCGGTTGCCCCAAGAACCTCGTCGATAGCGAGGTCATGATGGGCATGTTGACCCAGGCTGGCGCCGAACTTACTGCCAACGCGGCGGACGCCGACGTCATTGTGGTGAATACCTGCTCGTTTATCGGGAGCGCGCAGCAGGAATCGATTGATACGATCCTCGAAATGGCCCGCCACAAAACCGACGGCATGGCGGGAGGAAAGACAAAGAGACTGGTGGTTGCCGGTTGCCTGGTCGAACGTTTTCACGACGAGATTCGCAAGAACATTCCCGAAGTGGACGCGGTCGTCGGCACCGGCGAACTGGAGAAAATCCTCGCCGCGGCCGGAGTGACACAAGCACCGCGCGCGCCGTCACCTTTCAAGATCCTGACCTCGCGGCCTGAAGGTGATCATCGCCGTGGACAGGGGCGTTTCGCTCGCGACTCGTGGGACGGAGCCGTCGCCGATCTGCCCAACTATCTCTACGACGACCGGACGCCGCGCGTCCTGACCACGCCGCGATCGTCCGCCTACATCAAGATCGCCGAGGGCTGCGATCATCCCTGCACCTTCTGCATCATTCCTCAGCTTCGCGGACAGTTCCGCTCGCGGCGTTTCGAGTCCGTCATCGCCGAAGCCGAGCGCCTGGCGCAATCCGGCGTGCGCGAAATCACGCTCATCGGACAGGACACCACCTGCTACGGCGAAGATCTTGGACTGAAAAACGGCCTGCCCACACTGCTGGAAAAGCTGGCGGGCGTTGCGGGCCTGCGGTGGATTCGCTTCCTCTACGCCTATCCCAACAAAATCACGGGCCGGCTGCTCGAAACCATCGCCGCCCAGGACAACATTTGTTCGTACATTGACGTGCCCCTCCAGCATGCCTCGGCAACCGTTCTGAAGCGCATGAAGCGCGGAGGCGGTGCTGACTTGTTCCTGCGATCCATCGAGAAGATGCGCCGGGTCATTCCCGGCGTTACCTTGCGAACTTCATTCATTGTCGGTTTTCCCGGCGAAACCGAAAGAGAATTCGAAGAGCTCTGCAGCTTCGCCAAAGAAGCGGCCTTCGATTGGATGGGCGCCTTCGGCTACTCCGACCAGGAAGGCGCGGGCGCCTTCGATCATGGCAAGAAACTTTCCGCGCGCGAGATCGAGAGCCGCCGTAAATCGCTGATGTCGATCCAGAAGAAAATCAGCCGGGCCAAGAAGAAATCTCTCGTCGGCCGCGAATTCGATCTGCTGCTGGAAGGAACTTCGACGGAATCCGACCTGCTGCTCGAAGGCCGAACCGCAATGCACGCGCCCGAGATTGACGGCAAGGTTTTCGTGAACGATTATCCCGAAGGAAGCGAACCAAGAGAGGGAGAGTTTTACCGCTGCCGCATCACCGCGGCGCACGACTATGATTTAGTGGCGGAGATCGTTTAACGTATAAATCCACACTGTCATCCTGAGCGAAGCGAAGGACCTATGTATTTCGCCGGCTGCCAACAGAATGCAGAGGTCCTTCGCTTCGCTCAGGATGACAATTCGCAGTAAGAATGTCGCAGCTTAAGCTATGTCGCGTAAACGCACCATCAAACTCCGCTGCCCGATCTGCAAGAAGCCGGTAAAGTCGGCCGATGCCGACTTCCCTTTTTGCAGCGAGCGTTGCCGCCTGATCGATCTCGGCAAGTGGGCCAGCGGCGGGTATGTCATTTCGTCGCCGGTCACAGACGTCGACGAAGCGATCCGGCAAGACAGCGTTGACGACGAGAACGGGGACTGATGGACCCTTCGCCCGAAGTCGGCAAGCAATCCCCCGCCCCGTTATGGGCTACGCTGGTCGCGACCTTCTTCGGCACCGGACGCCTTAAACCCGGCCCCGGCACATGGGGATCGCTAGTCACGGTGATTTTGTGGGCGCTGGCAACTTCGCAGATTCCGGCCCCGCACCGAGTCTGGGCAACCATCATCGCTGCCGCGGCTGTAACCCTCATCGGGATTCCCGCCGCCACGCTGGTGGCGCGAGCCTCCGGCCTGAAAGACCCGCAATTCGTCGTCATCGATGAGGTCGCCGGACAACTGGTCGCCCTCATCGCCGTCCCGCTGGCTTGGAAAACTTTTCTCGCGGGCTTTATACTCTTTCGTGTCTTCGATATGTGGAAGCCGTTTCCGATTCGACGATTGGAGCGGCTGCCCGAGGGCACAGGCATTGTGGTGGACGATCTGGGTGCGGGAGTCTATGCGCTCGCCATCATGCATCTTCTATTGCACTTTGGACTTCTAACCAAGTAGCGCTGGCTCCCCGAACAAAACCATGAGCATCTCTGACCGGCTGCTGGGAAAAAAGAACGTCAACGGCAAGCCGCACATTGAGGCGGTCGATCCCAGTTTCGCTTTGCCCGGAGGCGATGTTCGGGTCATTGGAAAGAGTCTGCGCCCGGCCGAGTTGCGCCGCCCTAGCGTCCATTTTGGCGAAATCGAAGGCTCGGTGTTAATCAGTTCCGACGACTTCCTGGTGGCCCGCGTGCCCGAGGGAGCGACCTCGGGGCCGATCACCGTGAATACGAGCGACGTAGGCGCGAACGGGAACGTCAGCAATGCCCACTCCATCAGGATTGCGGTGCCGGTTGCCGATAATCTTCACCCCGTCACCAATCCCGCGCTCGACCGCGAAGGCAACATTTATGTCACTTTCTCCGGATCGCGCGGGCAGAAAACTCCAGTGTCCATCTTCAAGATTGACACCAACTACAACGTGAAGCCGTTTATCAGCGACCTGATGAACGCCACCTCGATTGCCTTCGACCGCGAAGGCGAGATGTATGTTTCTTCGCGCCATGACGAAGCTGTCTACAAGGTAGCGCCTAACGGAACCATGTCAACTTACGCGGAAGGCATGGGAATCGCCACCGGCATTGCCTTCGATCGCGAGGAGAATCTCTACGTCGGCGACCGCAGCGGAACTATTTTCAAAATTGCCCGCGACCGCCAGATTTTTGTATTCGCAACCCTGGAACCGAGCGTTTCCGCCTATCACATCGCCTTCGGTCTCCACGGCGATATGTTCATTACCGGCCCCAGCACATCCAGCTTCGACTGCGTTTACAAAGTCGATCCCCACGGAACCTTGTCCGTGTTCTACCGCGGACTGGGGCGTCCGCAGGGCTTGGCTCTTGATGTCGAGGGCAACGTCTATGTCGCCGCGTCGCTCGCCGGAAAGCGCGGCATCGTGAAGATCACTCCCCAAGGCAAGGCCAACCTCGAAGTTGCCGGCCATGGCCTGGTCGGCTTGGCGTTCGCTCCGGGCAAGTCGGCCATTCTCGCCACCAACAGCGCCGTCTATCACATCTCCTGGAATATTCAGGGACTGCCGCTGCCGCCAGAGTAGGAGTGCCCTCAGGTCTCCTCCGTCGCCCACTTAATCCAGAGTGTCATCCTGAGCGGAGCAGGAACTTCACGAAGTGGAGCCCACTAACAGAAGCTAACGACCGTCATTCGCACCCGCGTATGGATAGGGGAATAGCTTTTCTTCGTGTTCGCGCAATTTCTGGATCCAGTCCTCAATTTCCTGTTGGGCACTCCCAGACAAAGGGAAGAACTCGAATCCGGAGCGTGCTTCGCTGCTGTGGCGGACAGTCGCCAGCATTTCGATCGGAGCGTCCGGCAATGACAGGGTGATGATCACCGTTTCGCCCACCCGCGGAGCGCCGCAGACCAGCGCCGCCATTCCTCGCAGGCTGATGTCGAGGGTCACACCTCGAGTAATCGCCGGCCCGTAACGCAAGAAGCGCTGCAGCGTGACTGGGACGCTGACCACATAGCGTTGCTCTCGCCGGCGAACGTGGTACTCCCGGGAACGGGCCGGCCGCGCTCGACTGTCGACATACATCGGGCTCTCCTTCGGTGACCTGAATCGCTTCGCGTCGGTCTACAGGCAGGCGCGAATCGCGCCCAGCAATTCTTCGTTGTCGGCCGGTTTCTGGAAGAAGGCAACGGCGCCCGCTTCCAGGGTACGTTTTTCATTGGCCTCTGGATCGCGAGCGGTTAGAACAATCACCGGGATACCCGAAAGCGCCGGATACTCCTGCAGATTCTTCAGCACCGCAAATCCGTCGCCCGCCGACAGCCCGAGATCGAGGATGATCAGTTGCGGGCGTTCCTTGTGCGCCATGGCGATGGCGGAGTAACCGTCGCAAACATTCACGGTATCGAAATGATTCGCTCGCAAGCGCAGGCTCAGTGCCTGTCGCAGATCGGAATCGTCATCCACCACCATAATCTTCGCTCGATTCCTGGGAAGCCCCTCGCTGCCGCTCTCCGTGCGCATATTACAGGTTCTCCTTTTCGCTGAAGTTAGGTCCGCTACAAAGTCCTCGTTGAATGATTTCGGCGACGCAATCGGCAACACCCCAGATTTGTTGTTCCAGGGTCATCGCGTCGGCGCCCGGCGGGACAGGAATCGGTTCAGCTGTCACCCGCAGTGTGCCGCTCGCCTTCAACTGCGGCAACGCGCCAACCTGGCTGCGGATGCGCTCCATCATGACGCTGACCCTCTCCATGTCGGTGGAGGCGACCACAAAAAGCGTTTCCACAGGACCGCTGGTCGCCATGGGTGGAAGAACCAGATCCTTATCCAGGTAGACGCACCTCCGCAACAGGTCGAGGCAGCGAGCGCAGGTTTCTCGCCAGCTTCCGCGTAATGATTTGGACAACGGAGTCAGTTCCACGTGCACCAGCACCATTGCCTTCCGCAAGCGTCCCTGGTCAACGATCACCGGAAGCAGAAGCTTGGCCAGGGAATAGATCGGCAAGGTGAACGAGAACGTGCTGCCGCTTCCCTGCTGGCTCGCGACCCACATCCTCCCGCCGTGGAGAGTGACAATCTCTTTGGCAATGAAGAGTCCCAGTCCGAGGCCGGCCCGGTTCCCGTCTACTGCGTACGGATCCTGGTAGAGACGTTCAAAAACCAGAGGCAGCGACTCCTGCGGAATGCCACGGCCAGTGTCGCTGACCGAGAGATAGACGGCGGACGGGTCAGTCTCCACCATCGATGCCTTCACGATCACCGAGCCCTCGGCTGGAGTGAACTTGATCCCGTTGTCGATCAGGTTGATGAGCACCTCGAGAGTGCGGTCGGGATCGGCATAGACGAGAGGGATGGTCTGGTCCACTCCAACTTCGAGGCCAACCCGTTTTTCGGCGGCAGCCGGCCGCATCATCGCGACGGCCTGCTGAATCAGTTCGCCGATATCGATGCAGCGCGGTTCAATGCGCAGTTTGCCGCTATCGGCGCGCGTGGCTTCCAGCAGATCGCGAATCATGGCGTGCAACTGGTTCACACTCTTGAGGACGGTTCTCAGGTGGTCGCTTTGTTCCGGCGCCATGGGACCAGCCAACCCGTCCAGCAGAAGCGTGACGTATTGGTGTATGCAGGTGAGCGGGGTGCGCAATTCATGCGAAACGTGCGACAGAAACTGGTTCTTGAATTCCAGTTGCTGCTTGCGGCTGATTTCCAGCGAGCGCAGCAACCCCTGCCGTTCCACCGCGTAGCGGAGGGCGCGCTCCAGTTGCTTGCTGGTGACGTCGCCCTTGACCAGGTAGTCCTGCACACCCAGGTGGACGGCCTTCATAGCCAGAGCCTCGTCATCCTGCCCCGAGAGGATCACCACCGGCACATTCGGCGCCTTCTGCCGGATCCGGCGAAAGGTTTCCGCACCATGGCTGTCGGGAAGATTCAAGTCGAGCAGCACCAGTGCCGGTGTCTCCACGTCCAGACACGCAAGAGCGTCGGAAAGCCGGGGTACGCAGTTCACATGGACTGCGGACTTGCTTTCCACCAGACGCAGGCGCACCAGATCCGCGTCTCCGAGGTTGTCCTCAATCAGCAACACATGGACAGGTTCGTTTTCCATTACCCTATTTTTCCTCTCGAGGCAGGCTCGCCGAGCCAAACCAGAACTCTTCAATCGCTTGCACGGCCAACAGATAGTCATTCAGATTTCCCGGCTTGCTGACATAGCAATTGGCCCCCAGGTCGTAACTGCGAGTGATATCCAACATCGACCGCGAAGTGCTGAACACCACGACCGGAATCGTGCGCAGATTGCTATCGGCCTTGGCCTCCGCCAACACTGCTCGACCGTTTTTCTTGGGCAGATTCAGATCCAGTATCACCAGATCCGGACGAACCGTATTCGCATACCGGCCGGCGCGATGCAGGAAAGCCATGGCCTCTTCGCCGTCCGCTACGTTGCTGATGCAGCTCTGATGCCGGCCCCCCGCCAACGCCTCCCGTGCCAGCACGACGTCAGCGGGGTTGTCATCTACGAGAAGGACCTGAGGCAATGGTTTCATCGCTCGGGCTCCCCCCTTCTCATTTTCATAGTGGCGACCGGCAGGCAAAGTGAACCGGACAGCGAAAGCGCAGCCATCCCCATCCTTAACCTCAACGACAACTTTCGGCCCATATGTCTGGCAAACGGCCGGCAGATCGCCACCACGACGCCGTTGCGCCACACACATCCCCGCATGGACACTGCTATCGGCACCGGGCATACGGGCTTGAACTCTAAAGACAGCGCATCGCTTGCCAGAGGACAGATGGGAAGCGCTATCGGGTCATGTCCGTATAGACGTACCTGGAAGAACACTCGACTGACGTGATTGGAATTCTGGCGAGCGCTGCGGAAAACTAGGGTTTCGTATCAGGGTATCGCTTCAGCGACAGCGTAGGCCTTCAGGGCCTCGTATCAGGGTATCGCTTTAGCGATACCATAAGCCTTCAAAAGCAGATGCCCCCTTTAGGGGCTGTGCCTGCTCGGCTACTTCCTGTAAACGGTGGGCTGCGGACCCTTCTCCAGCGTCTGGCGATCCCAGATCATGCCTTCGCGAGAATAGTTCGCGAGTTCGAAATCCTGGGTGAGTTCGAGGGCGTCGACTGGACAGGCATCCTCGCACAATCCGCAGAACATGCAGCGGCTCAGATCGTAGGTGAAGTTCGTGAGCTCTTTACGGCGGGTCCTTTCATTGCGCTCGCTGGAGACCACAATCAGGTTCTCAGGACAGGCCAGAGCGCACAGGTCGCAGGCAATGCAGAGAGTCTCGTCAGTATCTGGGTTGACGTTCAGCCGCGGCGCGCCCCGATAGCGTTCGGCAACCTGCGGCCGCTCCAGAGGATACTGCTCGGTATAGATTTCCTTGGGATCCTGATACCGGAAGGTCACGCCCAATCCCTGAATCAGGTCCACCAAGAACACTTTCCGTAAGACTTCGGTCATTCCCATAACCCGCATAGAATAACACTGACGGGAAACAGTAGGGTGTGAGATGGATCACAGCAGATTGGAAAAAGCGGCAGGCCCCCCCGACGAACATTGCTCCGACGAACTAGAATGCTCCGACGAGCTTCGCTCCGACGAACTCTGGATGGAAGAAGCCCTGCGCTGCGCCCAGCGCGCCCTGGAGTCGGGCGAAGTGCCGGTAGGAGCGGTAGTGGTGTGCGCCGGGCGGATAGTTGGACGAGGCTGGAATCGCAACCTCACCGACAGCGATCCCACCGCCCACGCAGAAATCGTGGCCCTGCGCGAAGCAGGACGAAACGCCGGTAACCACCGCCTGGGCGACTGCGAGCTGTTTGTTACAATTGAGCCGTGCGCCATGTGCGCGGGAGCGGCCGTTCATGCCCGCCTCCGCCGCCTGGTGTACGGCGCCGATGACCCGAAAGCAGGCGCCGTCCATTCGATTCTGCAGGTGGCCAACCACCCCGCCCTGAATCATAAGATGGAGATAAGGCAAGGAGTGCTAGCCGGAAGAGCAGCAGAATTGGTGCAAGAGTTCTTTAGAAAGCGTCGCTAGTCGTTGGTGGTTAGTCGTTTGGCGAAGGCAAAGGGCCCGGGGATTTTCCTAACGACTGACGACCTGACAACTGACCGGCATTCGGAGAGGTGCGTGAGCGGTTGAAACGATCCGCCTCGAAAGCGGACATACCTTAACGGGTATCGTGGGTTCAAATCCCACCCTCTCCGCCATATCTTCAACTACTTGTCGTCGGTGATGAAAGCCGCCACTCTAACCTCGCCTCAAGAAGTTCATAAGCGCCCCCTTCGGATTGCCGAGGTAGCAACCCCGGAACCGAAGCCAGGCCAGGTTCTTCTGCGAGTGCGTGTCTGTGGAGTCTGCCGCACTGATTTGCACATCGTCGAAGGCGACTTGCCACCCTGTCGCACAGGCGTCATCCCCGGACATCAGATTGTCGGCGAAATAGTATCCGAAAATACGGCCGGAGCTACGAACGACCTTCCCATCGGCACCCGTGTCGGCGTTTCCTGGATGGGAGGAACCGACGGCACTTGCCGCTATTGCCAGCTTGGCCTGGAGAATCTCTGCGATTCCCCCACCTTTACCGGATATACCGTGGACGGCGGCTATGCCGAATTCGCCGCGGTTCGCTCCGATTTTGTTTTTCGTCTTCCCGATCAACTCGACGACCTGCACGCCGCCCCGCTGTTGTGCGCCGGCATTATCGGTTTTCGCAGCCTTCGCGTAGCCGGTGTCAAGCCCGGAGACCGTGTCGGTCTGTTCGGCTTCGGAGCTTCCGCCCATCTGGCCATCGCCGTCTTACGCTCCTGGAATTGTGAAGTGTACGTTTCTACCCGAGGAGCGACTCATCGCCAATTGGCAACATCGCTCGGCGCGGTCTGGGTGGGAGGCGAAACGGACAAGCCGCCCGCGGAACTCGACTGCGCCGTGACTTTTGCTCCCAGTGGCGATGTCGTAGTGGCAGCTCTAGCCAGCCTGCGAAAAGGAGGAGTGGTAGCTATCAACGCTATTCATTTAGACAGGATTCCCCAGTTTGACTACGACCGCCTGCTCTGGGGCGAGCGGCAGCTTCGCAGTGTCGCCAACATGACTCGCGCTGACGCTCGAGATTTCCTCCAGGTCGCAAGCCAGATTGGTCTGCGTCCGAAAGTGACTGCCTTCCCACTCGACCAGGCCAACGAAGCTTTGATCGCGCTAAAAGAGGATTCCATCAACGGAGCCGCCGCTATAGTCCTGTGAGCGAGGCAATGCACTCGTACGAGAAACCGCCGCAATTCCTCAGCAAAACGCCGACAACATAGCCGTTTGGAGTGCTAGAATCAGTCCCTGGCAGTGAGCAAGTGCCTGGAATCGCCCCGTGACCGTTCCCCTCCAAACCCCGTTTGACACTGTCGAAAACGCCCACGATTACGTGCGGCTTTTGGGCGAGGCGATCGCCGAAGCGAAAAGCGAAATCGAAGCCGACCTCGCGGAAGCCACCAAGGCCAAGTCGGAGCGCCGGGTACAGGCCCTGCAAATTGTGCAATTTAAATTAGACAAGCTGGAGCAACACTTGAAGACCAGCAGCCGCCTGCTCAACGACCTGCGCAATTTGCGCCGCCTTCTGCTGGAGGAGCGGCTCGAATCCCCCGCATCCGGCGAAGACCCCGCCGCCTAGATTCGTACCTTTCGGACGCGCGCCACACTTGCGTTTCACGCTCTCAATTTCTCGGCAAACTTCTTTTCCAGCTTCGCCAGCTTCGGCGAAATCACGAACATGCAGTAAGGCTGGCGCGAATTTTCGTTGTAGTAATTCTGATGGTAGTCTTCCGCCGCGTGGAATTCCTCGGCCGGCTCGACCGCGGTCACAATCGGTTCCGGAAACGCCTTGGCTGCGGTTAACTCTGCAATCGTGTTCTCCGCGATCGTCCGCTGTTCCTCGTCGGCGTAGAAGATCACCGACCGGTATTGCTCGCCAGCGTCATTTCCCTGCCGGTTCAGCGTGGTCGGATCGTGCACCGCAAAAAAAACGTCCACCAGATCGCGATAGCTGATCAGGCTGGGATCGAAGGTGACGCGCACCACTTCCACATGCCCGGTATCCCCGTTGCACACCTCGCGATAAGTCGCCTGGTCGGCGCGTCCGCCCATGTAGCCAGACTCGACGTGGGTCACGCCCGTCAGTCGTTGAAAAATGGCTTCCGTACACCAGAAGCATCCGCCGCCGAAAACTGCTGTTTGCTCTTTGGCCATAACGGTTAGATGCGGGCGCGAGCCGGAAGTTACGTTCCTGCAAAGCCGTTTTACTGCATCTCCAGTGACACTACGTCACCTTCGCCATCCTGGCGCTGGCGATAGTTGAGCGCCACGCTCTTGTTCTTCCAGTCGCAGGAAAACTCGTCCGCTCCGATCAGAATTACATGTTTAAGGTCGCCAACGTGCATCTTCAGAGATCGCCCTCCGGCGACAACGTTCAGCACGGCTTGCGGGGCGGCGGAGCAATCCACGGCGGCCAGTTTGCCCTTGATAAAACGAACCGGCCCTGACGGCGGCGTCTGCACTCGGATGTTAGAGTCACTTGTCTTTTCCGGAATACCTGTTTTATCGCGCGCGGTTGCGGCTCGGATTTCGATTTGCGTCCCAAGAGATTCTGACATCTCTTTGAATTTCTGAGCCTGCGCCAGCCCCTCCCTGGCGTGGCTTGCCACCTCGGCGTTCGCGCTGCCGGTGAGGCTGCGTAACAGTGCAATGGCCTCGTCCGCTTTGCGGTTTGCCAGGTAAATGTTGGCAAGGTTGTATTGATACATCTCATTTCTGGGGGATAATTCCACCGCTTTCCGCATGGTCGCCAGACCTTTTTCGGGCTCACCGGAAACTGCCTGTGCGTAGCCCAGCAGCGAATACGCGTCGGCCAGTTGCGGGTCCAGCGCGATGGCAATCTCCAATTCCCTTTTTATCTCGTCTGACTTGGCGCCATCCGTGAGTCCTCCGGCTCGGTTCATCATCAGCGCGTTGTAATAATGGACGCGAGGATCTTTGCGGTCGCGCTCGGCAGCGCGCCGGAAGAACTCTCCGGCATGTTCAAAGTCCTGTCGCTGCAGATAGACATACCCCGCTCCGCGCAGCGCCGAAGCATTGTTCGGATCCGCCTCGAGCACCTCCTGACATTCTCTGAGCGCCCGGTCCTGGTGGTCGTGCGAGTGCGCATCAATGTCGGCCAGCACCGCGTGGGCATCCGCCAAACTGACAGGCGTCTCGGTAAACTGCGCGGCCACAATGCCGGAAGGGGTCGGGACCGGATAGTATCTGAATCGGCCGCTGCTCAAATAATTGCGGAGCACTTTATCGAACTGCTCTGGCGTCATCCCAAAAGCTTGCTGCAGCGCCTGTTCAACGGTCTTCTTCTGGTTGCGCAGCGCGTCGAAATAGTCCGCCAGTTTCAGCATCAGCTGATTGTCATAAATGTAGTGGACCAACAGGCTGGACTCCGCATAAAACACGCTGCGATGGTCCCCGGTCTCGTTATAAGTCTTGGAATACTGCTGGACGCGAAACAGATCGGCGACTCGCATCATTCCGTCTTGTTGCAGGATGCGATAGGTGTCCTCGGGAATTTTGCCGACGCGGGCTTCTTTGTTGTCGACCTCGATGCTCGCAAAATACTCGGCGAATCCCTCCTCGAACCATGGGTCGGCACGAACCGACAAATTTCCATCCATCAATTGGTGCGCATATTCGTGGAAAACCACAGCCCAGGGCTTCTCGACTGACATATCGAGCATGATGAAGCTGCGATCTTCGCCACCTTGGAACAACCCGGCCAATTCCGTGGGCTTCCCGTTGAAGATCGGCGCCACTTGCCGTATTTCCTTGGTGCTGCGGAAGGCCACGATTTGCAGGGGGACCGACAGATTCACATTGGCCTTGGTCATCAGCGTTCCGAACACGGAACGCATCTGCTCGAAGTGCAGTGCAACATCCCGGCCGCGTTTGTCACCGGCATCGGTGATCACCGAAAAGTTCGGCGAACGTACTTCCACCCACTGCGGATCGCCGGCAAAACTCTGCCGCGCCCACAGGACCAGGCACCCCAGCGCCAAGCAAACCTTGAGGAATCGCATGACCGCCCCCAAAAAACAGCGGCAGGAACAGCGATGGTACCGCACAATGCGGCCCGAGCGGATGGCTATTTTACGGGGAGAAATCTCAGGCAAATCGCAACGCGAGCGAGGCGGGTTACACAGTTACCGTAAACGAAGTCTCCGTCCGTGTAACCGGCCGGTAAAGCGTGTCGCGTTCGATCGGTTCCCGCCCGGCTTCCGTGATCAAGCGCACCAGGTCGTTCCGCCGCAGGCCCTGCGGAGTGGTTGCCCCCGCATCGTGGTAAATCTTCTCCTCGACGACGGTGCCGTCAATATCGTCGGCCCCGAAGCGCAGGGAGATCTGCGCGATCTTCGGCGTCATCATCTGCCAGTAGGACTTGATGTGCGCAAAGTTATCGAGCACCAGGCGGCTGACGGCAATCTGCTTGATGTCTTCCATGCCCGTGGTTGTGAAAAGATGCTGCAGCGGCGTGTTCGCCGGATGAAACGCGAGTGGAATGAACGTCTGGAAGCCGCCCGTCTCATCCTGCAAGGCGCGCAGTTTAAGCAGGTGATCGACCCGGTCTTCGTCGTTTTCGATGTGCCCGTAGAGCATGGTGGCGTTCGATTTCAACCCGATCTGGTGCGCCAGTCGCGCCGTGTCGAGCCATTGATCGCCATCAATCTTGTGGTCGCAGATAATATGCCGCACCCGGTCGGCAAAAATCTCAGCCCCGCCGCCCGGCAGTGAATCGACTCCCGCCTCTTTCATTCTTTCCAGCGTTTCGCGGATGGTAAGCTTCGACCGCTTCGCCAGGTACGCAACCTCCACCATGGTGAAAGCCTTCATGTGGACCTGCGGAAAGCGCTCTTTCAATCCGGAAACAAGGTCGAGAAAATATTGAAACGGCAAATCAGGATGCAGCCCGCCGACAATGTGAAACTCCGTAATCGCCTCGGAGTACCCCGAAGCCGCCGTCTGGAAGGCTTCTTCAAGCGCCATGGTGTATGCGCCCGGAGTATCTTTCTTGCGCCCAAAAGCGCACAAGCGGCAAGCCGCCACGCAGACATTCGTTGGATTGATATGCCGGTTGACGTTGAAATACGCCTTGTCGCCATGCATCCGCTCCCGAACCCAGTTGGCTAGCCACCCCACGGCCAAGATGTCGCCCGTCCCGTAAAGAGCCAGCGCATCTGTTTCATTCAGGCGCTCGCCCGCAAGAACTTTATCTTTGATCGGGAGCAGGCGCGGGTCGTCGGTCTGGAATGGGTGCGCGTTCGGCATCTACTTAATAATAACCCAGCCGTTACAATGCATCACACGGCTTTGTGACGCGCACGCAGGCACCGTCTGTGTAGAGACGGGGCTTGCCCCGTCTCAGTCGCGGCAAGGCGCGCCTCTACCGCCGCACCAGCAGATCCCCAGCCACAAACAGAAAGAACACCACCGAAATCACCCCGTTCATGGTGAAGAACGCGGCATTCAGCTTGCTCAGATCATCGTGGCGAACCAGCGTGTGTTCGTAGAGCAACAACGCAGCCACAGCAATCACTCCCGCAACCGCCAGTTTGCCTAAGCCGAAAGTCACGATCAGCGCAACCAGCAAGCCGAGCATCACAATGTGAAATAAACGTGCGACGACCAGCGCATTCCTGATTCCGAGATGCCGCGGCACGGAATGCAAATCATGGCTACGGTCGTAGTCGTGATCCTGGCAGGCATAGATCACGTCGAATCCCCCGACCCAGAACGTGACCGCCGCCGTCAGCAGCAAAATCCGCGGATCAAGCGACCCGCGCACCGCGATCCAGGCAGCAGTCGGAGCAATGCCAAGCGCAAATCCCAGAAACAGATGCGACCAGCGAGTGAATCTCTTGGCGTAGGAATAAAGAAGGATCACCGCCAACGCCACCGGTGAGAGCGCCAGCGTCATGCGGTTCAACTGCGAAGCGGCGAGAATAAAAATTCCGCATGAGACCAGAACAAACGCACTCACAAACGCCGGCGTCAATTGTCCGACCGGCAGAGCGCGAGTAGCGGTGCGGGGATTGGTCGCGTCAATCGAGGCGTCAGCCAGGCGATTGAAAGCCATGGCGGCCGAGCGCGCCGAAACCATGGCAACGACGATCCAAGCCAGTTGCCGCCAAGCCGGCAGGCCTCCAGCAGCCAGCATCGCTCCGCAGAGCGCAAACGGGAGCGCGAAGATCGAGTGCTCCCACTTGATCATCTCCAGCGTAATTTTCAGATTTCGGAGGAACGGCACGGCACAATTGTAAAGCAGGAGATGTTGGTGGAGAGCCGGGCGTCCCCCGCCCGGCCTGTTCGGACACATCCCTCTGGACGGGCAAGACGCCCGTTCATCCACTATTCACCATCCACTGTTCCCTCCAGCAGCGGCACAAACCGGCAGCCTTCCAGAATATTTACCTCGGGTTCTCCGCCGACTTTGCGAATCAATTGCAATTCCTGGCTAAAGGGAGGCCCGATCGGCACTACCATACGTCCCCTCTCGCGCAACTGAACGAATAGCGCCGGCGGCATCTCGGCGGTTGCCGCCGAAACCAGGATGGCGTCGAACGGCGCGTACTCTGCCCAACCCCGGCTGCCATCGCCGACTCTGATCTTCACGTTGCGATATTTCAACCGCCGCAGCGTGTTCTCCGCCGACGCCGCCAGTTGCGTGTGGCGCTCCACCGAATACACCTCGGCCGAGAGCAGCGAAAGCAATGCCGTGACATACCCGGAACCGGTGCCGACTTCGAGGACGCGATCCGTGGCCTGAAGAGCCAGATGCTCGAGCATCGCTGCCACGATGTAAGGCTGCGAAATGGTCTGCCCCTCGCCGATGGGCAGCGGATGATCTTCGTAGGCCTCCGACCGCAAAGACTCAGAGACAAATTCGTGCCGTGGCACGGTGCGCATGGCGTCGAGCACGCGCAGGTCGCGGATGCCGCGCTCGGCGAGTTGCACGCGGACCATCTTTTCGCGCTGGTGCTGTAGAGAATCGCGTTGGAAGGGTAAGCCCATGGCTTTTGTCGATGCGACTTCAGAATGGGCCGATGATTCCGCCAATAGTGCGTGCAGCCGGCGCCTCGGGCCTTGCCTGCTTTTCCTGCGCTTCGATCACGTCGAGATACTTGTAGGCCGATCCCGTATTGAAAAGCACGACCGTGTCTCCGGAACTGAAGAAGCCGGAGACAAGCAGCTTACGATAGGCAACCAGTGATGCCGCTCCTTCGGGCGCGGCGAACACGCCCTCCACGCTCGCCCAGTGCCGCATCGCCGCGAGCATTTCCTCGTCGGTAGCCTCGACCGCCGTCCCGTAACTTTTTTTCAGGATGTCGAGAATCAGGTAGTCGCCATATGCTTTAGGCACGCGCAAGCCGGCGGCAAAGGTCGCAGCTCCTACCCACATTTCAGAAGTGCTCTTCCCTGCTTCCAAAGCAGTGACAATCGGCGCGCAGCCCGCCGCCTGCACCGTAACCATTTTCGGACGCTCGCGCCCGATCCAGCCCAGTTCCTCCATTTCATCGAACGCCTTCCACATCCCGATCATGCCCACGCCGCCGCCAGTCGGATAGATGATGCCTTGCGGCAGCTTCCACCCGAGCTGTTCGGCAACCTCGTAGCCCATCGTCTTCTTGCCCTCGACGCGGTACGGCTCTTTGAGCGTCGAGACATCGAACCAGCCTTCTTTCTCTTTGCGTTCGGCCACCATGCGGCCACAGTCGCTGATCAGGCCGTCGACAAGAGTAACGTGCGCCCCGTAGTAATCGCACTCCATGCGATTCGCCATGGGCACATCTTTCGGCATGAAGATGTAGGCTTCCAGGTCCGCCGCCGCAGCGTAAGCCGCCAGCGCGCCCCCGGCGTTTCCGGCGGAAGGCGCAGCCAGTTTCTTCAATCCATAATGTCGAGCCACCGTTACCGCAGCCGACATGCCGCGCGCCTTGAACGATCCGGTTGGATTCAGGCCTTCGTCCTTAATGAAAACATTCGCGTGCTCACGACTAGCGATCATCGGCGTGAATCCCTCGCCGAGCGTGACCGGTTTGGCATCTGGGAGAACTTCGGCGTAACGCCACATGCTGGCCACGCGCCCTGACAAATTTTCGGGACGCAACTTCCCTTTCAGGCTGGCAAGATCGTAGCGGACGTAAAGCACGCCGCCATCTTTGGGACAGATATTCTGCGGGCGGTCGGCAGAGAGATGCTCTCCACAACGAGTGCATTCAAGGTAGGAAATTCGCATCGGTGGAAGGATAGCACTTTGGCTCTGGGTCCCTAGCACTGACTCTTACCCGAACACTGGAACCCATGCATGAGTTGACGATTGCTGGCGTAATGCGAATTACACCAGTTAATTGGCCTTCGCTTCAACACTGATGAATTTCGATGGCTTGTAGCGGCCGGTGTGCACATCCCAGCGAAAATATCGTCTCTGAACCTTAAGCCCCCCGTTGAGCACGGCGCTGCGAGTTTCCTCAATAACCCGCGACTGTGACTTGGCGTCGGGAACCACTACAAATGTGCTTCGCTGAAGCAAGTCATAGCTGCCGTCGGTACGGTTGACACTCGCAACTTCCTCGGTGTCTAGGAGGGGCTTCAATCTTCCCTCAGCAACAGCGAACACTTTGAAATTCTGCTGCCAATATCCAGTTCCATGCCCCTCACCCGCATGATGCACGATTAGTTCTTCCGCGTTGGGCTTGCGAATAGGTGCAGCCTCGACAAAGACGCTGTTGTCGTAGTGGCAATCAAGATCAACGTGATCAACAACGCGCCAATCCTTGCCTTCGTTTATGAGCAAGTAGACGTATGCAAAATCGAAGTGGGCGCAAGGCAGAAACAGAATTGCATAATCCCTTCGCGATTCAGTTCGGATGGGTTCCCACTTAAGCAACGCGTCTACCGGAGTAGTGACCTGCGCTGCTACCTCGCGTTCAACGCCCAAAGCTACCAGGCGCTGCACTATTTGCTCCTTCGTACCAATATTTAGCCACTCCCATATGTTAGGCTGCTGCGCCGTCGAGGAAAGGCACGAAAGCAGGAAAACCACGAGTAGAAATATCTGAGGGTTCATTGCGGCAAGCGTATCACCTGAGCCGAAAGGAGTGGAACCCGTCGTTACAAAGAGGTTTGCACCAACTATCGCGAACAACTGTTACGTCAAAAACTCCAGTCTCAAAACGCGCCCCACTGCCCTCCTATACCCATTCACGCGGGCAATCTCTTAAGCACATCTTTCGCCCGCCGGAACCACGGCCGCTCCCGCCGCCGCAAATAGCCAGGCATCGTCGGCTTCTTATCGAGCACCTTCTGCGCCCATTCGCGAGCTTCGTCGTTGCGCCCTTCTGAAACCAGCAAGTCTGCGAAATTCAAGTAAGTCTCCGACAAAGTCGACGTGACCGTCACCTGCCGGAAGAGCTTCTCCGCTTTTTCTTTTTGTCCAGTCTGAGCGTAGGCGTGGGCCAGCAATGCAGCGGCGCGCTGGAAGTCGTAGTCAGGCTCTTTTGCGACCACCCGTTCCAGATCGGGTAACGCGGCTGCGGCATCGCCCAGGTAAATGGCGCAAACGCCGCGCCGGTAAAAGGGGTCCGGAGTATCGGCGCGGGCAGCAATAGCTTTGTCGAACGCGGCTCGCGCCAGATGGAGCTTGCCGTCGTCCATATAAAGGTCGCCGAGCTCTTCATAGTTTCCCGCCGACGGATTGTCGCGAATCGCCGCTTCCAGTTCCGCAATCCGCTTGCGCCGCGGAAACACTTTAAAGGACTGGCCCACCAGTCCAATGTCCGGAAGCGCCTCAACGAAAAGATAAATAATCGCGCCCAGCGGGCCGAGAAACAGGATGATAAAAATCCAATAGGTATCCGGCCGCCGCCGGATGAAGTGGACGATCGCCAGTCCTTGTAGGAGGATGCCCCACGGAAATAGAAAACCTAGAAATCCCATTGCGGTATAAGTCCTAGCGTGAGATTACACATTTGTGGAAGATGGAGAAAGTGACTGTCGGGGAGCAAGGAACCACGATGTCGAGCGAGACCAATCAGAAACAGAACAGAAACGATGAGCAGCAGATTCTGGCCCTCCACGAAGCCGGCGACCGGGCGCTGATGACCGCCGACATCGCCGTGCTGGAGCGGATTTTCGCCGACGACTATGTGCAGTACAACGAGTCTGGCAAGGCCTTCACCAAGCAGGACGTGCTGAACAATTTTCGGACGGGGGCGATTCGTTATCCGTCGATAGTTTCCACCAGCCGCAAGATTCGCGTATTCGGCGACACCGCGGTCGTGCACGGCGCGGAGTCAGACGAGGTCGAAGTCAACGGAAAGCGGTCCTCAGTGCGCTACGTTTACCTCGACGTACTGCGCAAACGCGATGGCGAGTGGAAGCTGGTAGCGTCGCAGTTGGCGCGGCCGGTGGAGTGAGTGTTTGTGGAGCGACGGGCGTCTCGCCCGTCAAGCCGAGCGCAGCTCGGCCGGCACGACGAAGCCGGTTTCTTCTACTCTGCAGGCCGCAGCCGGTTCTGCCAGTGCGACCACAGAAACCAGACGATCCCGCCCAGCAGCAAGACTCCGATGATCGCGTCGAACTTGTGGAAGTACTTGCCCAGCGAGCGCCAGTTCTCGCCGAGCTTCATGCCAAAATAGGCCAGCATAAAACACCAGGGCCAAGACCCCAGAAAGGTATAGACATGGAATTTGCCGCGCGGCATGCGGGCAATTCCCGCGGGCAGCGCAATAAACGTCCGGATCACCGGCAGCAACCGCGCAATGAACACGGCCATGTATCCCCAGCGTTGAAAAAATCGGTCGGCCCAGTCGAGTTCACGGTGGCCCATCAGAATCCAGCGTCCGTAGCGCACGACCAGCGGGCGGCCGCCGTAGCATCCGATTTCGTAGGCGACGAGCGATCCCAGATTGCATCCGATGGCGCCGGCCGTGGCCGCCCAGACCAGGTTCATCGTGCCGGTGAAAACCAGATACCCGGCGAAGGGCATGATGAGTTCCGAAGGCAGCGGAATGCACGCCGACTCAATCGCCATCAGCAGCGCAATGCCGGCATAGCCGGTCGTCGCCACGATGGAATTGATAAAGACGAAAAGGATGGTGAGGATTTTCTCGGTCATGCAATCAACGCTTGTCATCCTGAGCGAAGCGAAGGACCTGCTGTTCAGCCCGCACCCGGAAAAGTCAGAACGCGCCTTCCTGCGTGAAGCTGAAGCCGGGCAAGGTTACGCCATCCGCCGATTTTGTGACCTTCACTTTTACCACGGGCGCGTCGGGCGCGGTGACCTCAGCGGGCCGTAGCACCGCATATTGCGTGAATACTTCCGTATATACCTTGGTGACGAGGTGATCCTGGCCCGTTGCATCCTGGCGCCAGACTTGTCCGAGTTGAACGCTCTTTACGGCCACAGGTTTTTTCCTTTGCTTGTCCGAGCTAAGTTCTCAGACTACTCACCCCGCCGCCAAGCCGTCAATTGCAGCCCAGTTACCTTGGTCGGATCTCGGGCTGCCGTGAGTCCACGGCTTTGTTACCATGAACCCGCTGTTCGGCAACGTTCAGGAGGAAACCATGCCCCGCGGAAATGTACCGCGTCAACCCAGCCGCAGCGGACGACAGGAAGGTGTCCGTCACCAGAAGAGTCCGCTTCTGAAAACAAGTACTCCCCGGGTTTTGTCGAAAAGCGCGAAGGCTCCGGCAGCGAAGCCTCACGCTCCGAAAACTGCGTCGCCACGAAAAAAGTCCGCAGCGGGATACGATCCCGTGGCCCCTGAGCGCGTCCGTCAGATTATCGCGGGTCTCGACCAGCTCTATCCCAACGTGACTTGCGCTCTCACGCATCGCAGCGCATGGGAATTGCTGGTGGCGACGATTCTTTCCGCCCAATCTACGGATGTTCGGGTGAACATGGTCACGCCCGCGCTGTTTGAAAAGTATCCGACCGTCCAGGATTTTGCGGCTCTTGAACCCGAGCAGTTACAGCCTGACATCTACTCCACCGGCTTCTTCCGCAACAAGGCGAAGTCGGTGGTGGGCGCGGCCCGGAAGATCGTCGCAGACTTTGGCGGCAACGTGCCGCAGACAATGGAAGAGTTGCTGACTCTGCCGGGGGTCGCCCGCAAAACCGCGAACGTAGTGCTGGGAACCTGGTTCAAGAAGAATGAAGGAGTCGTCGTCGATACCCACGTGACCCGAATTTCACGCCGCCTCGAACTAACGAAGCAGGAAGATCCGAAGAAGATTGAAGAGGATCTGATGCGCATCATCCCACGCGAGCGCTGGACGGATTTCTCGCACGAAGTGATCTGGCACGGGCGCAAGTTGTGCGTGGCGCGCGGTCCCAAGTGCGCCGATTGTGCCCTGGAAAAGCTCTGCCACGCCGCCGACAAGACGTGGTCTACGGTTGAAATTCATCCCGGTGTGCGGCCGTAGCCGAGTTGCGCTCGCTTGCGCGGTTGTGTGGTAGCGGCAGGGCCCCGTCACACGAGCCAAATCTTAGCCGCCCGTGTACGACAGTTCGACGACGGTACAATCGTCGTTGAGCGGCGTGCCCCCGCAAAAATCGGCGACCGCAGCGAAAACGTCTTCCATTGAACTGCTCTTCCCTGCCACGCGTTCGAGGCGTTCACTGTCGAACATATCCCCGCGGGCATTCTCCGCTTCAGTGACGCCGTCGGTCACCAGGATCAGACGATCCCCCGGCCTCAACTGGCAACGGTCGCTCGAGTACGTTGCATCCGCCAGCAGACCTACGGGCAAGTTGCCGTGGGATGGCCGGAGCACCTCGTTGCCGCAGATCCACACCGGTGGAACGTGTCCGCAGTTGACGTATTCGAGTTCGCCGTCGCTGCGCAGCCGCGTAATGATCATGGTCGCGTATTTCTCCCCGATGTGCTTGTAGGTGAAAAAGCGATTGACCGCGTCGACAATCTCCACCAGCGGCATGCCGGAAATAAGTTGCGAGTAGACCATGCCCTGCAGAATGGAAGCCAGCAGCGCCGCTGAGACTCCTTTGCCGCTGACATCGGCCAGGACCACGGCCAAACCTTGCGGCGTGTTCACGGCTTCGAAGAAATCGCCTCCAATTTCTTTGCAAGCAAGGTTGCGCCCGTTCACGCGCGCAAAAGGAACTTCGGGCAGGGTCACCGCCAGCAGCCGCTGCTGAATAGTGGCCGCGATTGAGAGTTCTTGCTGATAACGCCGCCCGGCCTCTTCGGCCTGCACCAGACGCGCATTCTCGATCAACTGGGCCGCTTCCATCGCGATCGCCCGCAGAATATCCTGGCTGACGTTGGTGATGTCTCGGGAAGCGAAGCGCGAATCGACGTAAAGCGCGCCCATCACTTCTCCGCCAGCAGGCTGCTCGGCGCGCGTGGCTTGCACCAGCGGCTTGCGCAACGGCATGCAGATCACGGTCCGCAGGTCAAAGGCAACGATGCTCTTCCTCTCCTTTACATCGAGCTCCTTACTGGTGTCGGTGACCAGGTATTCGGAGTTCGAGGTCAAGGCGCCCTCAAGCACCGAGCGGGAAATTGTCTTGTCGTCGAGCAGCGGCTCGCCCTTCGAGTTGCGTCCGGCAGCCAGGGTCAGACTGCCGTCGACGTCGCGAAGAAAAATATAGCCCCGTTCGGCGCGCGTCAGTTTGAGCGTAGCCTCGAGCAGCGTGACCAGGATTTCATCGAGCACCCCGATGGTGTTCAGCTTGCGCGCCGCTTCCATAAACAGCGTGAGCTTCTCCAGGTCGCTGGCCTCCGGGGCAATCTGGATGCCCGAGATCTGGCTCAGGAACTCCCGCGCCGTGTTCGAGGTGGTGTGCAGCGGATGGAAAATTAGATAAGCAATATCGCGCGCGCCAAACTCCAGGCGGTCGTTGCGCTGCAGTTTGTGGCGGTCTACCTTCTCGCCGTTGACGAAAGTACCGTGCTTGCTCCCCAGATCGACGACAAAAAACTCGCCGTTTTCCGAAACGATCGTGGCATGCTCGCGCGACACGCGCGGGTCGGCGATCACCAGGTCGCGATCCACCTTGCGGCCCACGGTGTAGGGCGTGTGATTCAACGACAGTGTCCGCTGATCATTCCCCTCTACAAAGATGGCAATGGGAAAGATGCTGGAAATGCCCGAATGCGACGTAGCCGACATGTCCCCTGGATTCTCCCGCGGCCGTCATGTCAGCACAGCAGCCAGCACCCGACATGGGCTCAAAGCATTCTACGACGAGCCCGGCCCCGACGGTGCACCAAAAGTCCTCTGATAATGATGAACCAGCATCAGGGCAGCCACTGCCATGGGGATCTGGAGTACGGTCCAAAAAGGGATTGCCCAGCCTCGCTCGACCGCCTCCGGCCGCAAAAGAAGGGAAAGCCCCGCCAGCGCAGTACACGCGATCCACGGCCAGGCGACCAGGCCAGCCGTGAACACGGACAGTGCGCGATTGGCGACACTTCCCTGCCAGATGGTTCGGCCCTCCTTGAGCATGATCAGCAACGCCGGCATCAAAAGCACCTGATTATAGGGGCCGTAAGTAGGCACGATCAGGACCGTAATGGCCAGCACCAGGCTAAGGGTGAACGCAAAAGTGTTGCTGTTCGCCGCTTGCCGGCGATTTCTCCAGCAAGCGCCTGCCATGAGCGCCAGCGCCAGGACTTCGAGGGCCCGGCTCCAGGGAGCGCCCATCAACTCGTCCATCACCGACATTTCCCCGGTGTAGCTCCGGTACTCGCGAATCGCCTGCCAGAAGCGGGAAATCCAGTGCGGCAGATACCACTCCGAGGCCGCCCACAGGATGGCCATCGAGAACAGAAATGACGCGGCCCAGCGGTAGCGGCGGCGCCAGTCCGCAAGGGTCCAGATCGTAAGCCAGAACAACAACAGCCAGACCAGTTGCGGCTTGATGGTGGCCAACGCCAGCACAACGCCGGCGGCAATAGGGCGGTCCGCCACGAGCAGCGCCAGTGCGATCGCGATCAGCGCTGCCGCCAGCAGCGTCATTTGCTGGAGCTTGAGTCCCTGCATCACGGGCAAACTGCCGATGGTAAAGATGACCAGGCTCGCCTGCACCCACAGCAGCGCGGACCAGCGCAGCACCCGCAGCCACAACGGAATACTGACAACCGTTAGCCCGAGCAAGAGCCAGAAGAATCCTTTGCGCACGGTCTCAAACGGAAGATGGATGGTAGGCGCAATCAGGAAGGCGACATAAACGGGATAGTAAAATCCCTGCTGGTAATTCCGGCCTCCGGGCCTGTCCGGATCAAGCGGGCGGCCGAAGAATCCGGTTTGAGCCTCCCGCGTGATCTCGGGACTGTAAGGGTCCCGCCCATGCAGCAGAAGTTCCCGAGCACCCAGCCAACGGGGATAGAGGTCGGAAAGATTTCCGCGCGGCCGGCCGTGGGCAGCGGCATCGGAGATCTGATACGGAATCAGCACGCGGCTGGCGTAAATCCACATACTGACCGCGCACAGAATCGCCAGCGGCAGCCAACTGCATTGTTTCCGTGTGTCAGGCATGGTCGAATGGAATGCCTATTCTATCCACATTCTGTTTTTTTCATGCGCCTCTCCCGGACAGGTTGCGGAAAACTTCTGGTTTTGATTTTGTTTTAAAAGGACGCCGCTTTTACAGCTTGCGCAAAAAGTCACAAATGTCCGTATCGCCGTGGAAGAGCGGCCCTTCAGGGCCGCGTAAGCCCTCTCGAATCAGCCTAGGCTTTAGCCCCGGTGGTCGTTCTTCCTCGTCAGATGGCTTTTTTCCGCAAGCTGTTTGGCCGCTGACGGCAACCGCGGCCATAACAAGACTCTTTCTGGGCCTAAAGAGACCAATAGCAGAGCCGTACGCATTCTATAATCGCGACGAACCATAATCGCCAACAGCATGCGACGAATCCTCCCAGCGCTGCACAGCACTCAAATCGCGTTCGCAGCTATCCTGTCGCTTGGCCTGCTGGCGATGACGGCGCGCAACGCCCTAGATCCCGATCTTTGGTGGCATCTGCGCACCGGACAGTGGATCGTGGAAACCGGCCACGTCCCTCACTCCGACCCCTTTTCCTTCACTCGCGCCGGGCATGCCTGGGTATCCCACGAGTGGTTGTCAGAGGTCGTGTTTTACGAACTCTGGAAACACGGTGGCGCCTCCGCACTGATCGTGTTCTCCGCCATCATTACAACCGCTGGCTTCATCCTGCTTTATCTGCGCTGTCCAGGAAAACGCCACTGGGCGGCCGCAGCGACCGCTCTCGGCGCGTTAGCTTCGGCCCCCTGCTGGGGCGTGCGCCCGCAGATGTTCACCTTCACCGTGGCCAGCCTGCTGCTCTGGCTCCTCGAGGGTGGCGAGCACCGGCCGAAGCTCCTGCTTTGGATACCACCTCTATTTCTGTTATGGCTCAATCTGCACGCCGGGTTCGCGCTCGGCCCCGCGCTTTTGTTGGCCTATGCTGCAGGCCTGCTCGTGGAGACTGTCGGCGGCGACACGCCTTGGCCGAAAGCAGGCCCCATACTATTGCGGATCATGCTGCTTCTGGCGGCCTGTTTGGCGCTCGTGCCGCTTAACCCCAGCGGCCTGCAACTGTATCGCTATCCGTTCGATACTCTACGTTCGTTCGGCATGCGGTCGTTCATAGTGGAGTGGTTCTCACCGGATTTTCATCAATCACTCTATCTCCCATTCTTGCTGGTATGGCTGCTGCTTCTGACCGCACTCGCCAGTTTCCGCCGGCCGCCCCGGGGACGTGTGATCGTTCCCCTGCTCCTCACCTCTTTCGCCGCCCTGGACGCCGTCCGCCACATACCCATTTTCATTTTGGTGGCGATACCAGTAATCGCCGCCGCCCTCCCGGTCCATGCAGCATCCTTGCCACGCCCACAACGACATCCAGCATCCCCGCGGTTCAGGCTGCTTTTCAACCTCGTCATTCTTGTCCCGATCGCGCTGTTTGCCTCGGTGAAGTGGGTTAGTCTGGCTCGCAACCAGGACGTTCGCGAAGCCGAGCAGTTTCCCAAACGAGCTGTCTCGTCTCTGTTGGCCGGCAACTATCCCCAGAGAATTTTCGTTTACTACGACTGGGGGGGCTACGCGATCTGGAAGCTCTATCCCGAGTATCGCGTATTCGTAGACGGCCGCGCCGACCTCTACGGCGACGATCTCCTCGGCCAGTTCAAGACCGCCGTGCGGCTCCAGACCGGCTGGCGAGACGTTCTTGACCGCTGGCAGATCGACACGGTACTCGTTCCCCCCTCCTCTGCGCTGGCTCAGGCCCTCCTGGTCGATCCCAACTGGCATGCCGCGTTCAGCGACCCCAAGGCGATTCTCCTGCTCCGGACACACCCCGCTATCAGAATTGCTGAAAATCTCAGTCCATCTCTCGCCAACCGAGGCAAAGAGTGAAAAAATGTTTCCCAGAGCCATCCCGAATCTGCGAAACTAGGGCGCAGATAGGGAGTGGTTCCAACACTCGCCTTGAATCGGGACTTTCTAAGGTAAAGCCCGAAGGAGCCTTGAATGACAGATTTGGCTAAACTCTTGTGGCGCAATGATGAAGGGCAGGACATCGCGGAATACGCCGTGATGCTGGCGGTGATTTTGGTGATCGTGATCGGCACCGTCCGTCTGATCGGCGGCAACGCGAATAACGTGTTCTCGCAGGTCGCCAGCTCCATAGGAACCCAGTAAGCCACTGGGGTCGCACCATGTCCGTCCGCTCGCGGAGTTAAGTCCGCTGCGGCTATTTGTGAGTCTGGAATCGTGCCTGAAGGAGAGGAATGAACCGAAGCCGTTTGTTGATGATCGGAGGCCTGGCTCTCGCTATCGGCCTGCTCGTCAGCTATAGCGTCTATAGCCGGTTGCGGAACTCGGCAGGCTCTAACAACAATGAGCGCGGAGTGCGGGTGGTGGTAGCGGCCGATGATATTCAGGTCGGTGCCAAGCTGGATACTCACGATGTCCGCGTGATTACTGTGCCGCAATCGGCCGCCCCTCCGGGAGCGTTCTCCGACCCGGCGAAGGTCCTGGGCCGTGGCGCAATTCTGCCGATGAGCACCGGCGACTTTATTTTGCCCGGCAAACTGGCGGCGCTCAACGCCGGAGCCGGTTTGCCCTCGTTGATCCCGCAGGGAATGCGCGCGGTTTCGGTGCGTGTCAACGACGTGGTTTCGGTGGCGGGCTTTGTGCAACCGGGCACCCGCGTGGATGTGCTGGCTACGGGTACCGAAGGCAACGACCGCCAAACTACCACCGTCCTCGAAAACGTCGCAGTCATCGCCGTGGGCAAGAACCTGGACCGGAATGCGCCCGCCGACGCGCCAACTGCCCCGGTGATTACTCTCCTGGTTTCTCCCGATGACGCGCAGAAGCTGGCGCTGGTTTCGCAGGAGGGCCGGATTCAACTTTCTTTGCGCAATCCCCTGGACACTAAAAAGGGAGGCATCGGCGCCACCCGCACAAGTTCGCTTTACCTCGGCGATAAACCGGTGGTGACCGAGTCGAAGCCGAAAGCTCACAAAGTGGTAGCCAAAGTTCCGGCGGCTCCGCCAGCGCCCTATCAGGTGGAAATGATTCGTGGCAGTAAACGGGATGAGACCAAGTTTGAAGAAAACAAGTTTTGAGCCGCCGATACTCGAACCGTTCGCGTCCATTCTTTCCTTCAATGGATCTGCCTTCAATGGATCTGCCCGTGCATCTTCGCAGAGGTCCGAATTCATGAAAGCTCTTACGCTGGTCGCCGCCGTTTTACTTCTCGGTGCGACAACCGTGTTCGCGCGCACCGTAGCTCCAGAGAACGCTCCAGGGGCCGATCCGGCAGCCGGTTCGACTTCTTCTCAGAACCCCCCTTCTCAGAATCAGGACGCTGCGCCTGCCGCGCAACCCTCCACCCCGGCCACTTCCGCACCCAGCCAGAGCGTGACCGCGGGTGCAGCGCCGCTGCGTGTGATGGTGGGAAAGTCACTCCTGATCAACACTACCGAGAGGCTGAGGCGCGTCTCCGTAACCGACCCCTCGGTAGCGGATGCGCTGGTGGTTACACCCACCCAGGTCCTGGTCAACGGACTCTCTCCCGGTGAGGTCTCACTGCTGATCTGGGACGAACTGGAGCGCTCCCGCAGCTTCGATCTTCGGGTGGATGTCGATATCACCGCCGCCACCGAAGAAATGCATCGCCTTTTCCCGGATGAGCAGATCAATGTCACGCCCTCGCGTTCCGCGATTGTTCTCTCCGGCCACGTAACCACCGAAGACATTTCCAAGCACGCGGGCGCACTGGCTTCGGCGTATTCCAAGAATGTCGTGAACGTGCTGACCTTCGGCCCGGTCGGCGCGGATGAAGTTCTGCTGGAAGTGAAGTTCGCGGAGGTGGACCGCACCGCGTTGCGCCAGACGGGATTCAACTTGTTCATGCCGGGCCTGGGCAACACCATCGCCACCAGCCAGACCGGGCAGTTCGGCAGCGTGAGCGTCACCCAGACGCCCGCGAGCGTGACCTCGACCTCGTCTTCGACCACGGTCACGCCGGCGACCACGACCACCACCATCACCAACTTCTTGAATCTTTTTGTGGCCCGTACCGATATCAACCTGGGAGCAATAATCGAGGCCTTGCATCAGAAAAATCTCCTGCAGATCCTGGCCGAACCCAACCTGATTGCGGTGAATGGCAAAGAGGCCAGCTTCCTGGCTGGCGGAGAATTTCCCTTTCCAGTGGCTCAGCAAAACGCCAGTGGAATCGCGACCGTCACCGTGCAGTTTCGGGAGTTTGGCGTGCGCCTGAAATTTACACCCGTGATTCAACCCAACGGCAACATCCACCTGCATGTGGCCCCCGAGGTCAGCACCCTGGACTTCGCCAACGCGGTCACCGTGGCCGGAACCACCATCCCCGCCATCAGCACGCGTAAGGCGGAAACGGAATTCGAACTGCAAGACGGCCAGAGCTTCGTCATCGCCGGCCTGATCGACAACCGGGTCACCGACATCGCGAGCAAGATTCCGGGGCTGGGCGATATCCCGATCCTGGGCAATTTTTTTAGGAGCAAGAGCACCCAAAAGTCAAACTCGGAATTGATGGTACTGTGTACGGTGCACCGGGTTTCGTCCAGTACCCAGTCGCCCAAGCTGCCCGAGACCCCGCAGCCGTATTTGGACCACAGCAAGTTCGACGCCACAAAGCCGGGAAGCGACAAGTAAAGTGGAGTTGCCGGGTAATCGGGCCCGATGCTGAGATGACCCGATCAGAGGTGGGGAACGAATCATGCCGGAATTGTCAGTAGCCGTTTTCGCCACGGACAATGACCAGCGCGCGGTGCTGCAGGTTCTGGTGGATGGCACCAGCGTTGCCCGCACCGTCTGCAGTAACCCCACCATGCCTTTGGCCGCCAATGACCCGGTCATCCGCAGAACCCAGGCTTTTGCCCCCGACGTGGTTATGGTGGACATTGCCACCGATGGCATCACTGCCGCGCTACGGGCGGTAGAGTTGCTGCACCAGGAACTTCCCAACGCGGCGCTGTTCGCCGTCGGCCCCATGACTCAGCCGCAGTTGATTGTCAGCGCCATGCGGGCGGGAGTGCGCGAATACATTGAGCGCCCCACCACTACCACGGATCTGCTGGAAGCCTTCGTCCGCTTGACCGCCACCCGGCGCAAGCCCGGACGCGAAGGTTCGCGGGGAAAGGTGTTCACCATCGTGAACGCCAAAGGCGGCAGCGGCGCCACTACCGTCGCTGTCAACCTGGCGCTGGCCTTGCAGTCGGTTCACCACAGCACCGCGCTCATCGACTTGGCGCCGCTGGGACATTGCGCTCTGCACCTCAATCTGAAACCAACCTTTACCGTTTCCGACGCCCTCACCAACCTGCACCGCCTGGACTCGTCCCTGCTCGACAGCTTCATGGCGCGCAACGATCGCGGATTGCAACTGCTGGCCGGCCCTGCGACTCCCACCGCCATCGAACCCTCCGCTGCCGACTTTGCCCGGCTGTTTGACACCATGGTGGGTCTGTTTCACTACATTGTCGTCGACGCTTCCTCGCGGCTCGACAGCGCCACTCGTTTGATCAGCAATCTTTCGGAGAAGATTCTGCTCATCGCCCATGCCGATGTCGCATCCCTGTGGAGCGCAGGCAGAGTGGCCCAGTATCTCGGCGAGAGCGGATCGCGCGATCGTTTCGCATTGGTGTTGAATCGTTATCGCAAGGTGGCAGGCTTTAATGAAGCTGAGACCGAGGCTGCCATCGGGGTCCCGGTGCTCTGGCGCATCCCCAACCAGTACTTCGCGGTCTCGAGCGCGATCGATCGCGGCGTACCCTTGATGCAGCAGGGGAACACCGAAATTGCCCGCTCTATTGTCGGACTGGCGGAACACTTGACCAAGGATGACTTGGACGTGAAACGCACGGCCTGGTCGTTGTTTAAGACGGTGTAGAGATGCGTCGTTCGCTGTTCGCTTTTCGCTAAGGCCGGCGAGCCGCAACGGACTCGCGACTAGCGAACGACGAACAGCGAACGACCAAACGGTTTAGAAATTATGGCCAATCTGCAAGCCTTCGAACGCAGCGAGTACCAGCAGGTCAAAGCCGACCTGCATCGCAAGATCCTCGATCGCCTCGATCTGGAAAAACTCGGCCGCTCCACCGGAGATTCGGCGCGCGAAGAAGTTCTCATTCTGATCCGCAGTTCGGTGAACAGCGAGGCCGTCCCTCTCAGTTTCGCCGAGCGCGAGCAGTTGTCGCGCGAAATCCTCGACGAAATTTTCGGCCTGGGCCCGCTCGAACCGCTGCTCAAAGATCCCACCATCTCCGACATCCTCGTGAACCGCTTCGACCGCGTCTACGTCGAGCGTGCCGGCAAGCTCGAAATCACCGGCCTTTCCTTCAAGGACAACCAGCACCTGATGCAGATCATCGACCGCATCGTCTCCCGCATCGGACGGCGCGTCGATGAGTCTTCGCCCATGGTCGATGCCCGCCTGCAGGATGGTTCGCGCGTCAACGCCATCATTCCGCCCCTGGCGCTCGACGGCGCCTGCCTCTCCATCCGCCGCTTTGGCCGCGATCCCATCACCGCCCGCAACATGATCGAGAACAAAACCCTGACCGAACCCATGCTCGAAATGCTCTCGGCCATGGTCAAAGGCCGTCTCAACCTGATCATTTCAGGAGGAACGGGCGCTGGTAAGACAACGGTTCTCAATGTCCTTTCCGGATACATCCCGAATTCGGAGCGCATTGTAACTATCGAAGACGCAGCCGAATTGCAGCTCAAGCAGGAACACGTGGTCCGCCTCGAAACCCGCCCTCCCAACATCGAGGGCAAAGGTTCAGTCCGCATGCGCCAGCTCGTCATCAACAGCCTCCGTATGCGCCCCGATCGCATCGTGGTGGGCGAGGTGCGCGGAGAAGAAGCCTTCGACATGCTTCAGGCCATGAACACCGGCCACGAGGGGTCGCTCACCACCATCCACGCCAATTCGCCGCGCGATGCCCTGGCTCGCGTTGAAAACATGGTTTCCATGGCCAACTTGAATATTCCCGAGCGGGCCGTTCGCCAGCAGATCGCCAACGCAGTTCACGCCGTAGTCCAGGTCGCGCGTCTCTCCGACGGTTCGCGCAAGGTGGTCACCGTCTCCGAGGTCACGGGCATGGAGGGCGAGATGATCGCTCTGCGGGACGTTTTCGTTTTTGACCGCAGCGGCATTGACGAGAGCGGAAAGGTGCGCGGCGTCTTCCATTCCACCGGCCACCCGCCGCATTTCGCCGAGCGCCTCGCCGTCGCCGGTTGCCGCCTCAGTCCCAAGCTCTTCGAGTCCCGGATGGAGGTCTAGAGGATGCCGTTCTTCATCGCCTTCATGGTGTTTGTGGTGGTCTCGCTGGTGGTCTTTACCGCAGTGTCTTTGTTCGATCAGCGCGAAGCCCGGGCCCGCGTTCTCCGCGACCGCCTCTCCACCGTCCAGCAACCCGCCGCCGAGCCTACGCCGGACTTGGCCATTCTCCGCGATGAAGTGCTCAGCCGGATACCCGCTTTCGACACCATGCTGCGCCGCTCGGAGCGCGTCTCCAATCTGCAGAAAATGCTGGCGCAGGGAAACGTGGATGCTCGCGCCGGAAACTTCCTCATGCTTTGCGTCGCGTCCGCCGTCGTACTCGCCGTAGTCGCCTTCTTCGCCGGTGGCAACATTATGTTCGGCTGGGCCGGCGCTCTGCTCGGGTTCTTTACTCCCTACGCCTATGCTTCGCACATGCGGGCCAAGCGCTTCCAGAAGTTCGAGGAGAAGTTTCCCGAGGCCATCGACACCCTCGCTCGCGCGGTTCGCGCCGGACACGCCTTCACTACCGCCATCGAGATGATTGCCAACGAAGTCGCCGAGCCCGTAGCCGGAGAATTTCGCCAGCTCTTTGAGGAGCAGAAGTTCGGCCTGCCCGTGCGTGACGCCCTGCTCAACCTGGCCGACCGCATTCCTCTGGTGGACGTGAAATTTTTTGTGACCGCGGTGATGCTGCAGCGTGAAACCGGCGGCAATCTGGCCGAGATTCTAGACAACCTTTCTTACGTCATTCGCGAACGCTTTAAAATCCTGCGCCAGGTCCGCGTCCACACTGCCCAGGGACGCCTCACCATGGTCCTGCTCATGGCGCTGCCGCCCACCATCGTGGTGGTCATGCTGGTGCTCAACCCGGGGTTCATTCGCCCGCTGTTCACCGACCCCCTGGGCCACGCCTTGATCGTAGGCGGCATCACCTTGCAGACGCTGGGCTACTTTTTCATTCGCAGAATTATCAGGATTCAAGTTTGATGAATCGGTCGTTAGTCGTTGGTCGTTAGTCGATGGTCGTTAGGAGTCGTTGCAAGTAAGTCGTTCGTAGGGTTTTGCCAACGACTAGCGACCAACGACCAACGACGGAAGTTAAATTCATGACGCTGCCGCTGGCACTCTCCATTTTCGTCTTTCTCACCATCGTGGTGGTGGTCTTCGCCTTTGGAGCCGCCACGCTTGCGCCTTCTTCGGTGCTCGGATCCCGCCTGCGCGAAATCGGCTGGCAGCGCGCCAAAACCCAACCCAAACCCGCCATGCGCGAGCGCATGCAGCAGGCTCTCGATCCCTTCAGCCGCGCCTTGCCGGTCTCGCCCGCCGACGTTTCGAAAACCCGGGCCTGGCTGATTCAGGCGGGATATCGCAGTCCGCAACACGTCACCATCTATCGTGGCTTGCGCGTCGTGTTTGGCGCCCTGGGATTTTTCTCGGTTTTTCTCTTTACCGGGTTCAACTCGCCCCTGTTGCTTTTCGGCACGGCCGCGTTTGGCTTTTTCCTCCCACGATTCATATTGAAAAAGAAACTGCAGGAACGCCAGCGCCGCATTCGCCTCGGCCTTCCCGATGGGCTGGATTTAACCGTGATCTGCGTCGAAGCGGGCTTGTCTTTAGATCAGGCCATGATGCGAGTCGGCAATGACCTGAGCTACGCCCACCCGGAACTGAGCGCCGAATTCCACCTCTTCGATCTCGAAACCCGCGCCGGAAAACCGCGCGTCGAGGCGCTTCGCAATCTGGCCGAGCGCACCGGAGTCGACGACATTCGCGCCCTGGTTTCAACCCTGATTCAAACCGACCGCTTCGGAACCAGCGTCGCCCAGGCCCTGCGCGTGCATTCCGATTCTCTGCGCACCGAGCGCCGCCAGCGCGCTGAAGAACAGGCCGCCAAGACCACCGTCAAAATGATCATCCCCCTGGTCCTGTTCGTAATGCCCTCGCTGATTTTCGTTACGGTCGGGCCGGCCGTCATTCAGTTGTTGAAAATATTCACGCAGAAGAAGTGAATCCGTAAACCGCCCGTGGCGCAAGTTAGATACTGCCGGTCAGTTCGCAATTCGCTGGAATTTGTCATCCTGCAAGATTTTGTCATCCTGAGCGAAGCGAAGGACCTGCTTTTTGCCGCGACCTGCACATCCCTCGCTTCGCTGGGGATGACAAAGAGGAGTGTTCATGCCCCCGCGCGGGCCCAAGGGATACGCTTTTAACCGCACTCGCACCACCTATCTCGCGACCAACCTCCTGATCGCAAGCACCCACTGGTCCCGCTTTCGCGGCCTCATGGCCACCGACAAGTCACGCTTCTCCCGAGGCCAGGGATTGTGGATTAACCCTTCCCACGGCATCCACACCTTCGCCATGCGCTTTGCGATCGACGCCGTCTACCTCGACCGCGACCGGGTAGTCATCCACATAGAAGAGGGACTCAAGCCGTGGTGCCTGGCCGCAGTCCGCATCCAGGCCGCGTCCGTGCTCGAGCTTCCCTCAGGCACCGTCCACGAATCGAAGACCGTCGTCGGCGACCAGGTAGATATTTCTTTCGAAGAACGTCCCATTCACACCCAAGCCGCCTGACGTGGTAGCTGCGAAGCAGCGCAAGAGTGCAGCCCACGGCGTGAGCCGTGGGTGAGAACTTTAGCCGCCGAGGCTAACCGCCGCCGGGTGCCCCATCCTAACGTCGCGTCTTTTGCGACGTTTCGGGCAACGTCGAAAGACACACCGGCGTTATACTTCCCCCGTCAATGTGGCCACCCGGAGGACTTTTTATGAACGTCACCACTAAGATTGTTCTATCAACAGTTTTGTGGGTGTGTACCGCCCCACTTTCGCTCGGCCAACTAACAATGCAGATGGTCCATTCCGTTTATTACATCAAGTGTGCTAATGAGGCGGGAACCGCCTTTACACTCCTATATCAAGGCAAGCAATATCTTGTCACCGCTGCGCATGTTGTTGCGTGTCTACCGAGCGGAGGAGGCCGACTACAAATAACAGAGCACGCGGTTTGGAAGGACTTGCACGTGGGTCGGGTGACAATGAAGAGCAAAAATGCTGACATCGCAATTTTGATTCCCGAGCGGCCTCTGATACATTCCGAAAGCCTTGAGGCTTTCGAAGGGAGCTGGAACTTCGCTGCTGGGGTCTATTTCCTGGGGTTTCCGCTGGGCCTTCACATGATATTTGAGGGTGAATATGTGCCTGCTATCAAACATGGCTTCGTCTCCATGGAGGACGACGACGACCCTGACGCGGTGATTACCTACATAGATGGCTTCAACAACGAGGGTTTCTCCGGGGGCCCTGTTCTTACACAGGATAAAAGCGGTAACTGGAAAGTGATTTCCGTCGTAAGCGGATACGTGCAAGACAAAGCCAAGCAACGTGTTGGTACCCAAAACGTTGACACTAGCCTGCTGGTCAATTCTGGAATCATCATCACGTATAACATCGGAATGGTCACGCAAGCCATAGATGCTGTGGCCGCCAAATAAATAGCCAAAGCAGCAAGGGTGATTACCAATCTGCACCTATCGAGCCTTGACCTCGGTGTGATAATGGCCGCATGAACGAAGTCAGCTTCAACAGGCTGTCAAGCACTAGGTTCGAGGAATTCTGTTTCGACCTTCTCGATGCATGCGGCTTCGTCAACGTGGACTGGCGCAAGGGCACAGGGCTGGCCAGCTCCCCTGCCGACAAGGGCCGCGACATCGTGTGCGACCTCCCGCGCACCGACCCTGATGGAAGCCGTCACTTCGAGAGGTATTTCCTCGACTGCAAGCACTTCAAGAAGGGCGTGCCGCCGAAAGAGCTGCGGAACCTGCTAGCGTGGGCCGAGGCCGACCGCCCCGACGTCGCGGTGTTCGCGGTTTCGAACTTCCTCAGCAACCCGGCAAAGGATTACATCGAGTCCTACAAGAGGAATAATCATCCGCCATTCAAGATCAAGTATTGGGAGAAGCCGCAGCTTGTACGTATGGCCGCACGGAAGATCGCGCTGCAGCGGAAGTACCGCCTGACCGACGCGCCGATCCGCAGCGTGAGGCAGATACTAGCAGCAGAAGAGGAACTGGGGACCAGGCTGTGGTACGGGCGAAGTAATTCGGCTGAGGAGCTACGTGCCCAAGGTACACCTGAGGACATCATCAAGGGAGCGCTCAGGGGGCAGCGCGATGCTGAGAGGAGATTTGGCAAGAAGAACCTCATGGAGAATGTGAAGAGCGATTGGGACTGGGGCTTCCTCAGCGGCAAGGTCTCGGCCATCCGGTGGGTCCTTGGCGACGAGTGGGACATGCTCGACAGCTGAAGTTGCTTGGAGGGTCTCCCACCCTTCATTCTTTGAAGGGGAGTTCGAACAACGAATCATGGCCGGCGGGTGGGCTACTTTAATGGAGAAGTATAGTGCGGGTTAATCATTCAACAATTTCTAAGCGGGCCGCGTCATAAATGCATTTTCACCATACTTTATTTTGCATCCGGATTCATTAAACATCCGAGAAATTCGTCGGTATCCCCGTGGCGCGTAAAGGAGCTGTTGTGCGGGAAAATTCGGGGACAGACGGGACGTGCCCCAATTCCCTGAAACTAAGCAACCGTCTTGGGCTGGGTGCGCGGTTAGATCTCCTCGCATAAACGATTTCGGAAAAGCCGCCCTTGACTCCCCTGTTAAAATAGACTCATAGCAAACAAGCATTTGCCTCAGCCCCACCCGTTCCTTGAAAACAAACCCAAGCTGTAATCGGTCATTGTTTCAGCGGCCCACTTCTTCGACCCGCTGACCGGTCGTCGCGAGAATAACTCCTTATTCCGGAATACTTTACCTATAAGTCCTTATTCCCCAAAGACCTGGCAATAATTTCCCCCTAAGTCAATGATTCCAATAGACCGGGGGGAGGGGGGGTAGGGGATATCAACTAGTAAACACATTCCTCCCAGGAATCGAGAAAAACACCAACTCCCCAGGAAAATCAGAGACCCTTCTGGCAAACTACACTAATACGAATCCCCCAGAAATAAACGCATCCAAAACGTAGTCAGGAATAATGTCTGAAGTTGTCACCATTCCCGAACTCGACACTCAGTGGCCCGAACCGCCGCGCTTGCTGGTGGAATGGTCCTCCCGATGGGAAGAGTTCAAGACCGCTTTGCGTCCGGCGCTCGCGCGTCCTCCGAAGCGCCTCGCCGGAGAAGCGCCCGTTGGCATGTTCCCGTATCGCGGCATGCTGGCGAGTTGGCTGCTGGAGTGCCTGCTGCTGATCGCGGTCATCGTGCTCCCCGAACGCTTTCAGAGCCTTCAGATTCCAACTGCTCCCACTCGCTTGCACTGGGACGTTATCTATTACTCCGGGGACGAACTGCCGCAGACTCAGGATCGAGGCGGAGCGCAAGCCGGCAAGTCAGGACGCGCCGGAGGTCAGCAAGCCCGCCATCGCACCCAGACCATCCGCGTAGCCCGCGGCGACAAGCCGAGCGAGAAAGTCGTAGACGCTCCCAAAGTCAATCTCCCGCATTCCGATTCCGCAGTCGCCAATCTGCTCGCCTTCAAAGCGAATCCCGGACCACCGCCCGCTGAAGGTCTGCGTCCCACTCTCACCGCGCCAACTTTGCCTGCATTTTTGACAACGCCCAGCGTGGTACAGCCCGCGCCCGAATTGAAATCATCGGCCACGCGGAATCCAAACGCACTGACAACTAACGTAGTCCCGCCTGCTCCCGATGTTTCTCGCGCCAGCACGCGTACCTCGCCGACCTTGAGCACGCCGATCATTCCGCCCGCGCCGAACGTCTCGCGAGACACAATGCAAACCGCCAATCCGCTCGCGACGCCGATTACCGGACAAACCGTCATCGCACCGCCTCCGCGAGAGGAGCAGCGTGACTTGGCCAGTTCTCGTCTGCCGACAACCCAAACCGTCGACGTGGTTGCGCCCCCGGTTTCCGCGCCCCAGCGCGATGTGTCGTCCACCCCGAAGTTGTCGTTGCCCGCTCCCGCGGTTGTATCGCCACCACCGTCGCAGGTCAGCCGTGATCTCAACAGTTGGGGAAGCTCCAACGCTGGCGACCTGCGAGCAAAGCCCGTGCCTCCGCCGCCGGCCGCGTCAGGAGGAGGTTCACTGGCAAGGTCCGGAGCAGCCCCAATCACACCGCAAGTAGTACCGCCTCCAGCCAGCATCGGAAGCGGAAGCGGCTCAGGGCGATCCACACAAACCGCAGGGCCGCTGCTGGGCTCAGCGAACGTAGTACCGCCTCCACCAGGCTTGGGTGGAGATAAAGCCCTCTCGGGCCGAGGGAGCGGCAACAAGGGAGCAGGAGCCGGTGGTCCGCTTGACCTCGGTTCTTCCGTAGCTCCGCCCCGTAGCGCCGGAGGAACTCCCGGAGCAAACGGAGTCGTCATCTCCAGCCAACCCGGAACCAAAGCAGGACTACCGAACGCCGCCGGTGGAGCGCTAGCCATGTCGCCCACTGGCACAGCCAAAACCGGTCTCGGTGGCAGCGGAGGCGGAGCAGGCATCGGCAAAGGCAACGGCTCCGGCAGCGGGTTGCAAGGCGAAGGTCCCGGAGCAGGCAAAGAAGGCACAGGCCGAGGCTCCGATCCCAACGCCCGCGGAGGTATCTCCTCATATCCAGGCCCCGGCGGCTCGGGAAGCGGCGTCAGCGGCACACCTGCCGTGCCCGGCGTCTCGGTGCAGGGAGGCACGACGACCATCAATCTGCCCAGCTTCGGAACCCCCGGAGGCGACGCCGCGGCGACTGGCCCAGGCCACTCTTCCACCAAGTCACACGGAGGACCAAGCTACACGGTGAAGGCCACCTCCAGTTCCGGAGGCGTCTTCAATCGCTACGGTCAGCTGAAGGGCGACAACTACTCCATCTACATCGAAACGTCGCTCGGAATGGCCGTGATGCAATACGCCGATGCCGCCTCGGTTGCGCACCCTTACCGAGAAGACCTCACTGCCCCTGAGCCTATGCGCATAGACCTGCCTCAGGGACTGCGCACGACTCACGTTGTATTTGCCTGCATCCTCGACCGCTCCGGAGCACTGAAAGACGTGAAGGTACTCGAGCCCGGCGCCGCCGAAACTACTTCACAAATTCTGGTAGCTCTGCACAGCTGGAAATTCCGTCCGGCATTTCGGGGAAATGAGCCGGTCGAAGTGAATGCGATCTTGGGGTTTGGAGTTGATACGCGCTGAGACGGTATCCGGCAGTCATCCGCGAACTCGGCCAAACACTATTGCCACTAGACCGAGGCTGACTAACAGCAACCAGCCCATCGACAAAATGTAATACACCACTCTAATTTTGGGCCACAGCCAAGTCGGCCATTTGTTAGCGAACTTATCCATCCAGGTATCGTCGAGACGGAGAGGCAGAGCACCTTCGTCCGCGCCGCTTTGCCAATGCGCCGCGATCCAGGTAGCGCGTAGATTCGAAAGAAGCAGGGCAGTTACGATTACCCGCAGAACGGTGCCCCCGGGCGAAACCGCGAATAACCGTAAGGACGCCAAAGACGCTAAGGACGCTAGCGTATCAATTGTGTAATAAACAAAGACAACAGTCGCTGCATATCGGCTGTGCTCGCGAACACCGACACCCCCTAAGTAAAAAAACAATGAAGTAAACACCGATAAGATCGGATGACCTGTCATGAACAAGACGACAATTGACAACGCGGCCACTACCGTACAGACCCAATAACCTTGGACGGCGAGATAGTCGACGTCGACGCCACTTCCAATGGATGGCCAAAAAAGGCTCTTGAGGCGGCTTTCGCCCCGAGGCGTGGAATCGGATATCCCGAGGGTTTGCATGGCCAGCATTAGACTCCACGCTTCTTAGACTGTCCAGCAGAACCTTATGGATTGCGAAACTAATCAGGCTTACTAATATCCTTTTCGCTTGTCGACCACAGCAAGCAGCGGCTGACCATTCAGATAGCGTCGCAGATTTTCCGAGAACAGCGCATAATGCCGGTCCCATAATTTGTCAGTCAGCGCCGCCGTGTGCGGAGTGATCAGCAGATTGGGCACGTCCCACAGCGGAGAATCGGCAGCCAGCGGCTCCTTAGGAAAAACATCCAGCGCAGCGCCGCCAATTTTCTTTTCCCGCAGAGCAGCCGCAAGCGCGGCTTCGTCCACAAGTTGGCCGCGACCGACGTTGATCAGGCACGCGTCCCGTTTCATCAGCGCCAGGCGTTCGGCGTTGGCAACTGCCTTGGTGCTGGCCGTAACCGGTGCTGCCAGCACGATGTAATCCGCCTGCCGGAAGACGTCGTCGATTTGCGCGGGCCCGAACACGGCATCCGCGCCTTCGCTTCCCTTCTCCGGATGCTCGCGCACCGCGATCACCCGCATGCCCAGAGCTTTCGCGCTCTTTACCACTGGCCGTCCGATGCTGCCGAGGCCCACCATGCCGACGGTTGCGCCGGCAACTTCCCGGACGCGAGGCAGTTCGTCCCACAGAATTTGCTGTCCCCAAACGTGCTTCTCCTGCAAGCGCACCGAGCCCGCGATTTTCTTGGCCAGCGCAAAGATGAGCGCGATCACGTGCTCGGCCACCACCGGCCCGTGCACTTCGCGCGCGTTGGTGAGAATGATGTCGCTGTTGATGAGTTCGGGAAAGATCAACTGATGAACCGCCGCCGCCGGAGAGTGAATCCATCGCAGGTTCTTCGCCGCCGCGATCTGCTCTGGACGGATCGACCAGGCGATCAGGATTTCAGCATCGACGATCTCTTCATCCATCCGTTTGTAGTCAGGAAGGTGAATGACTTCGATCTGCGGGAACTCGCGCCGCAAGCGCTCCACAAACCAGGGTGGTGCGTTCCACTGGTCGAAAGGATGGCGCATGCAAATCAGAAGCTTGGAAATCGGGCGATCGGGTGATCGGGTCATCGGGTGATCTGAAGATCTTTGGGCGTCCTCTGCCAGGCTTGGGAAACCGTAGCCCTCTCCGTCATGTGGGGGCCGTGCGTTCTTAATCGAGTGGGAGCAGATAGCCGGGCGTTTTCATGGCTCCTCCGAAGACGGCCTCGTCGAGTGTACGCATATCCCATGCATACCAGCATGTGGGCGTCAGCTTCAGAGTGACATCGTCCATTGCCGCCATCATGCCACCCGCGCGAGGATCAGACAATGCAGACTCGCTCATGTATCGAGCGTGGATGCGAGCATTGATTTCTTTTGAGCTTTCGCCTGCAATAACGCCTACGGTGCAGACGGCCACCAGACCTCGCTCCGACGCGGGTTTTCTGATGTCCACCATGAGGGAACCTTTCGGCCGGGCCGCTACATTGCGAGCCTTGCGAGTCTGCGAAGAAGTCGCTACATAAAGACAGTCACCGTCGAACAGATACCAAACCGCCGTGAGGTGTATGGAGCCGTCTTCGTTTTCAGTGCCCAAACTAGCGATGAAGCGTCCCCTCAAAATTTCTTCAGCCCCGGATGGCATAGCGTTCTGCATAGGTACCAGAACCTCCCGACGCGCAAATGATACATCAGGCTTTTCTTGTTCGTTCGACGAATTGGGTCGAAGAACTCGACGGTTCAACTCTTCAGCGGCTTTCTCAGATCCGAGCCCGTCATCTCTTTCGGCTCGGTGATCCCCAGCATGCCGAGTATCGTGGGTGAAATATCGCGCAGCGAGCCATCGGGCTTGAGCGTGAATTGCTTTGCGTCCTCGGCCATCACAATAAACGGCACAGGGTTCGTTGTATGCGCCGTGTGCGGACCGCCGGTCGCGGGATCAATCATCATTTCGGCGTTGCCGTGGTCGGCGGTAATCAGCATGGCTCCGCCTTTGGCGCGGACGGCTTTCTCGATCTCTCCCAGGCAGGCATCGACGGTCTCGACTGCCTTAATGGTGGGCTCGATCTTGCCCGAGTGACCGACCATATCAGCATTGGCAAAATTCACAATGATCACGTCGAACGTGCCCTCGTTCGTGGCTTTGACCACTGCGGCGGCAACGCCCGCAGCGCTCATCTCCGGCTTCAGATCGTAAGTCGCGACCTTTGGCGACTGCACCAGCACACGCTCTTCTCCCGGGAAAGGCTGCTCTACGCCGCCATTGAAAAAGTATGTCACGTGCGCATATTTCTCCGTCTCTGCCACGCGCAGGTTGCGCATGTTCAGGCCGCCCATGACGTTGGCCAGAATGTTCGCCATCGACTCCGGAGGAATCACGACCGGCAAATCGAAATTCTTGTCGTACCGCGTCATGCAAACGTACTTCAGGTTCTTCGGCACGCGATCGCGCGGGATGGTTGCATCGAGTTCGGCTGCGCCCGGCAAATCGCTTCCGCCCTTTGCATTCAGCCCGCTATTGCGGCACAGAGCGCGCGTCATCTGGCGGACGCGGTCGGCGCGAAAATTGAAACAGACGCAGGAATCGTCGTCCCCGATCTTAGCCAGCGGCTCACCGCGATTGTCGGTACACACGAACGGCACAACGAACTCGTCGGTCACGCCTTTGTTGTAGGACTCTTTCATCCCCTGCACGGCGTCGACATAAGTGCCGCCTTCGGCTTTACCATCCACCATCGCGCTATAGGCCTTGGCGATGCGCTCCCAGCGCCGGTCGCGGTCCATGGCATAGTAGCGGCCATTGACGGTGGCGATCTTGCCGCAGTTGTATTCGCGCATCTTCTGCTGCAGTTGTTCAATGTAGCCAGCACCATTGGTAGGCAGTGTGTCGCGGCCATCCATGAAAGCGTGCACGAAGACGTGGTCGACTCCCTGCTGCTTGGCCATTTTCAGGAGCGCGTAGAGATGCTCCTGCCGCGAATGCACGCCGCCGTCGGAAAGCAGACCGAACAGATGCAGCTTGCGGCTCCCCAATCGCGCATTTTTCATGGCTGCGACGAGCACCGGATGCGAGAAGAATTCGCCGTTCCGGATCATCAAGTCGAGGCGCGTAATATCCATGTGCACAATGCGCCCGGCGCCGATGTTCAGATGGCCGACTTCGCTGTTGCCCATCTGCCCTTCCGGCAGCCCAACGAACGGCCCGCTGGTGTGAATCAGGGTGTTGGGATACTCGCGCAGCAACCGGTCATAGATCGGCTTGCGCGCGAGGGCGATGGCGTTGCCTTTGGTTTCGACGCGATATCCCCAGCCGTCGAGGATGATAAGGACGAGAGGTTTAGGACGAGGCATAAATCAGCTATTAGCTCCTGGCTTTTGGCTATTGGCTGTTCGCTTCCGAGAAAATCCACCACGGAGGCAAGGACACTCTGAGAAAAAGGGCAAAAGAAGAATCTATAGGAGGGCGCACTGCTTTTCAAATCTGAGCGGATACAGTGAATCTCTTCCCGCGGCCAGACATCTTATACTGTTGCAGAAACCACTCCTGAGGATCACCATGCCGATCAATGAACTTCTGCTGACCGAGTTCGATGAAGAAATAAAGAAGACGCGCACCATGCTGGAACGCGTTCCGGAAGACAAGAAGGACTTTGCGCCGCATCCCAAATCCATGCCGCTCGGAAAACTCGCGCCGCACGTGGCTCAACTGGCAGGGTTCGGGGTGACGGTGCTGACTACTCCAGAGCTGGATTTCTCCACTGCCAGCATCGCGCGAGTGCCTTTTGAGTCGGCAGAGCAACTGGTCAAGGCATTCGATGCGGGCGCAGCCCAAGCTCGCACCGCGCTCAAGAACACTCCCGATGAAGCCTGGACGCAGCCGTGGAAGCTGAGCTTCGGGGGCAAGCCTATCTTCAGCGGATCGCGCTTTCTGGCCTACCGGCAGATGTTCCTCAATCATTTGGTACACCACCGCGCTCAGCTCGGCGTGTATCTGCGGTTGAACGAGAAGCCCGTGCCGTCGACTTACGGGCCTTCGGCGGACGACACGATGGGATTTTAGCTGGAAGCTTTCGTAAATGGTTTCGGGAAGGGCACGGCTTCAGCCGTGCCGCGCAGAGCCCATAATGACGGGCTTTAGCCCCTGGGGGATCAGGCGGCATATCCGTGCCGCGACTCAGTAGGGAGACGCAAGGCAAAATATCTATTGCGTCTTTTTCTTATCCAGCCCAGATCCCTTGAGTTCCTCGTCCGCAAGCTGTGCCACCTTCGTCTGAAGTCGCTCCTGCAGTTCGGGAAGCTTCCGCAGCATGATGTCTTGGCCAGCTTGCATACCCTCAGCCATCATGGCGGGCTGTTCCTTCAACAGTTTCTGCCCTACTGGCGATGAATAGAACGCAATTACCGCTTCCAAGTCAAACTCAGTGAGGTGCTTCTGATAAATCGGAACAATCGCATCGATTATCTCGTCAAGAGGAAAATCCTTGAAGGCGGTATCTGTAACAGAATTGAGCTTGGCCAGCTGCTCGGGACTTGCCGCGGGAATCTTCAGTTTGAAAGCTGCTTCCGCTCCCGTTTTCATCCCCTTCTTCATGCCCTCAAGCAGCTGATCCATCCGGGCGCGGATCTGCATCAAGTCCATGAACCGCAAAACGTCATCTCTACTCGGAGCTGTATTTACATCGGTCGCCTGTTGCGCGAAGGCAGCTGCAGCGAAGATAACGATAAAACACGAACGCAGAATCGATTTTTTCATTTTCGCTCCTCGTCGGAAGCTATTCTCGCCCCTGCTCTGAAATAGTTCAATTCTCTATTAGGTACAGATTATCCTTTGTAGTTCAGCGCCTTCACCCCCAAAAACCGCGCCGCCACGCCCAACTCCTCCTCAATCCGCAGCAACTGGTTGTACTTGGCGATTCTGTCGGTGCGTGAAGCCGAGCCGGTTTTGATCTGTCCCACGCCAGTCGCCACCGCTAAGTCCGCGATGAACGTATCTTCGGTTTCGCCGGAGCGATGCGATATCACCGACGTGTATCCATTGCGGCGCGCGAGATCAATCGCGTCCAGCGTCTCACTGACCGTGCCAATCTGGTTGAGTTTGATCAGGATCGAGTTGGCAATTCCCTTCTCGATGCCCTTGGCGAAGATCTCAATGTTAGTCACGAAGATGTCATCGCCCACCAGTTGAATCTTGCCGCCCAATTCTTTGGTCAGCAGCGCCCAGCCATCCCAGTCGTTTTCCGAGAATCCGTCTTCGAGTGACACGATGGGATAGTCCTTCACCCATTTTGCCCAGTAGCGAACCATCTCTTCCGAACTCTTGGCCGACTTATCGGATTTCTTGAAGACGTATTTTCCATCCTGATAAAACTCGCTGGCCGCCGGGTCGAGCGCGATCGCAATCTCCGCGCCCGGCTTGTAGCCCGCTTGTTGAATTGCCTCCAGCACGACTTCAATGGCCTCCACGTTCGACTTCACCGACGGAGCAAACCCTCCCTCGTCGCCGACCGCGGTGTTGTAGCCACGCTTTTTCAGCACACCTTTGAGCGTGTGGAAGACTTCCACGCCCCAGCGCAGCGCCTCGGAAAACGAGGGCGCGCCCACCGGCATCACCATGAACTCCTGGAAATCGACGTTATTATCGGCGTGCGCCCCGCCGTTCAGGATGTTCATCATCGGCACGGGCAGGGTATTCGCCGCGGCGCCGCCGAGATAGCGGTAGAGCGGAAGCTCAAAGGCTCTGGCCGAAGCGCGGGCAGCGGCCATCGACACTGCCAGGATGGCATTGGCTCCAAGTCGCCCCTTGTTCGGCGTGCCGTCAAGCTCAATCATTTTGGCGTCGAGCGCGCGCTGCTCGGCTGCGTCCATGCCCGCGAGCGCCTCGGCGATCTCGGAGTTCACATTCTCTACCGCCTTCAGAACTCCCTTCCCTTTGTAGTGCTTCGCGTCGCCGTCGCGCAGTTCGACGGCTTCGTGCTCACCGGTGGAGGCGCCACTCGGCACGATGGCTCGCGCGCTGGCGCCGCCAACAAGAAAAATCTCGGCTTCAACAGTCGGATTGCCACGCGAGTCCAGCACCTGGCGTCCGCGGATTTCAACGATCGTAGTAAGAGGCATGAGAGCGTCCTTTGCTTTTTGATTTGGCTTGGGATCGTCGGGGAGCGCTATGACCCGGTCTCCGGAATAGACCTGCAAACGACGATCTGTAAGATAACCGATACCGGTTTAGGTTCTTGCCCTGCTGCTTACGTCAAAACGCTGATTATATCGGACCCGGACGGGACGGGTCAGTGATGGGGCCCTGCACCATCAATTCGTCGGCTGACCTCCCGGGTACCCCATCCGTTATTGTTCCTGAAATTCACCTCGCTTAAAGTCGGACACATGCAGAACCGCACCGAAACTTTGGAGATCGGCTCGCGCGCCCCGGACTTTTCCCTGGGAGCGGCCAACCGTGAGGGCACGTTCACCCTCGGTGGCCTGCTGGTACAGGGTGCGCTGATTCTCGAGTTTCTGCGCGGCACCTGGTGACCAAACTGCGTGAAGCGCATGACTCAGTTTGAGTCGCGGAGACAGGAAATAGAAGCAGCCGGAGCACAGTTGGCGTTCGTGGCCGCCGAAAAACGGGATGGCGTCTGGAAGCCGGGAAAGTTTTTGGAGAAGCATCCCATCGCCAGCGTCTTCCTGCTGGATGAGGATCGGACCGTGACCAAGGCCTACGGACTTCATCATGCGCTCGGCACCGACGCCATCAACATCGCGCGCCCGGCCACGCTGGTGATTTGTCGCGACGACGATCGCGGCGGCAATGATCGTACCGGCAAGGTGCGCTACATCTATCGCGGCGCGAACCAGCTCGACCGCGCGCCGATCGATGACGTTCTTGGGGCCTTGAAAGAGATCAAAAATTGAATTTTGGAGGTAAGAAGTAACATGAAAAGAACATTTCTGCTGACGTCGTTCATCCTGATCGCGAGTTTCGCGTGGGCGCAAACGGCTTTGCCTACCGGAACCGCCGTCAAGATGAAACTCGAAACCACGCTCGCAACCTTCAGTTCGAAAGCCGGAGATCCGTTCTCGGCAAGAGTTACGGAACCGGTGGTGATCGACGGCAAAACCGTGATTCCTATCGGGGCTACGGTCGAGGGCCGCGTCACCAAAGCCAACGAACCGCGCCGCATAGCCGGCAAGACCACCATCGCCATCTTCCCCGAAAACCTGGTCCTTCCGAATGGAGACAGGTTCATGCTGAACGCCTCGCTGGTTGACACCAACCGTGGCCGCGGCACCGACGTCAATCAGGAAGGGCAGTTCAAAGGGTCTGGCCATGACGGCAAAGACCTCACTGAAATCGGCATGGGCACCGGAGGTGGAATGCTCATTGGTGGTCTAGCGGGTGGCGGCAAAGGATTGCTGATCGGCGGAGCCGTCGGCGCCACCGTGACCGTCGCGCACTGGCTAGGCAAGCACCGTTCCGCCACGCTTCCCGCAGGCACGGAGTTGGTGATGGAACTGAGCCGTCCGATGACGATGACGACGGCCAGCGCCACCGGCGGCCAGTAGATAGTTAGCCGATCTGCGTAGGGGCGGACGCATTCGTCCGCCCAGCGGAGCGAAGCTCGGTCAGGCGACGTCACCCGCTCAAGGCCAGCATATCTGCTTCCGCCAGCAACTCCAGCTCGATCCACCCTTCCAGCGGCAAGGCGTCTACGGGCAGATGGTTCTGCCACAAACTGAAGCGCAGGCGCAGCCGGGTGGTCAGCACATCTGAGCTTGCCGGTCCGCGTACCTTGTCTATCGCCAGCGGAGCGGCGAGCAGCCAGGTGAGCGGCAGGCGAAACTCAAAATTCCGCACCAGCGCCACCCGCGCCAGATCCCTTGCATCTGTCGAATCCGCGACCGCTTTGCCGGCCCCTTCCGTCACCTTCCACGATTGCAAGCGGCCTGCATCCACAGCCGCATCCAACCGCAGTTCGCGCCGCGGTTTGGCTGCATGGTTGGCCCACGACTCCAGATTGACCACCACTTCAAATGCGCCTTCCGGCACCTTGCCTGCGAAATCCAACCGGCCGTACACATACTGCTCGTCGATCCCGGCAAACACTTCGTCGGTCAGAAACTGTTTGCCGTGCATGGAGCCCGAGCGCTGGTCCGCCGTATAACACGCTGCTCCCAGCCATTCGAAGTAACGCACCACGTCGCCTGAGACCCGGGGATGGATATAGGCGCTCTGCGGCGCGAACGTAGGCCGCGCCACTCCCCCGCTGATCGGTTGCGCCAGATAATCCGGCGGCGTTCCACCCAGCGCCTGGTAAACATTCGACAGGTGTTTGCGGTAGAGTTCGTCGAAGTCGCGATCGTTCGCGGAGTGGTGTTCCGGTCCATACCACCAGTTCCAGTCGCTGCCCTCGGCGATCAGGATTTCTTCGAATGCCAGTTTCCGTTGTTTCTCGGTCGCGTCCGGCGACTTCTGCGCATAAAAATTGCGCGCGTGATACAGGTAGTCCCAGGCCTTGTTGTCTTCTGGCGCTCCAATCCAAACGTTGAAGTTCGCCCCAATCCACGATCCCGGCACTAGCGACCTCAGAGGGGTGACATTCTTGTGGCGCGTAATCGCTTCGCTCACCGTCACCGCTTCGATCGCCGGATCATTCTGCAAACCTTCATAGAATCTCCGCAAGAATTCCCGCCCAGACTGCGGGTAGTATTCCCAGGCATTCTCGCCGTCAAGAATGATAGAAACCACAGCATCATTTCCTTTATTAATAACAGGTTGCGCAGATTCTTTGATCTTGTGAATGAGATTATTGGCAGCTTCTCGCGGTGGCATTCCTGAATAGACGAATCCGATCAGGTCGGATAGGGTGTGGTCGCGGAACAGCAGATTCATTCTTGTATCGGCGTTCTCGTAGCGATAAACCGTGTACAGCCGGTGTGCCGATTCTGAATTCAGACGGCCATGACCATCGCTGGAAAAATTTGTCCCCAGGCTCCGTCCCAGAACGCCTTCGTCGGTCGCCATCCACTGCACGCCAAGCTGGTGCGCAATCGCCAGCGTCTCCTCGGAGACGCTGCCCTCCGACGGCCACGCCCCTTGCGGCCGCGCCCCAAACACTTTTTCGTGCAGATCCAGTCCGCGCAGCACTTGCTCGCGAGCATCCTCCGGATGGCGATAGCGGTTTTGCGGCAACGGCAACCCCGGCGATGAAACCGCTCCCATCTGCGTGTCGCACAGCAGCGGCAAAATGGGGTGATAAAAAGCCGAAGTCGAAATTTCGATCAGGCCTTTCTTCGCCGCCTCGGCATGGACGGGCAGAACCCGGCCGATCAGGTCGCGCTCCCGCGCGATCACAAACCGCTGTTCTTCGAGCGTATAGTTCCGGCCTTTGCGCACCAGTTCCGCAACGTCTTTCTCCGCCAGAAAATACTCGTCGAACCAGGCAATCTGCGAGAGCACCTGCAAGTCGGTGAAATCCTGAGGCTGAAAAAATTTCTCCGCGCGCTCGGGCAACCCGCCCGCCAGGTGAAATCTCTCCCACAACTCGCGATACCGCGGATAGCGCCCGATCAGATTCACCGTGTTCGCCTGGAACAAATATTGCAGCGCGAACTGCCGCTCCTCCATAGTCAGGTCTTTCGCGGGCTTGCCCGCGACCTGCAAAAAAGGGTCCTGCGCCTCGCCCGAAGCGTAGTCCTGAATCTGCGTGATCAGTGAGGGCACCAGGTTGAATGTCTGATGGACGCGTGGAAACTCGTCCAGCAGCTTCACCATCCCGTAGTAGTCTTTCAAAGCATGGAGGCGAGTCCAGGGCAGGCGGTACTGCCCCGTCACCAGGTCTTTATAGAACGGCTGGTGCTGGTGCCACAGGACAACAACTCGCAGTTGGGCCATGACTTCTGATTCCACTTACAACATCGGCAATTGTTCAGTTTAATTCATTCGGCCAGTTCTTCCCCTGAGGAATCGCCGCGCGCATTCGGTCAATTCATGAAGCCAGTACGCAAAGGAAACGATTGCGGCAAAGCCTTCGTGATACTTCGTGTCCTTGGTGGTTCAGGGTTTTGCGGGCTCCCGTCGTGAGACTGACTTACCACTCGCTGGCGGCATGCCTGATAATAAGGGTGCAGTGCAAACCATGAACTCACGAGTCAAAGTCATTTTCTTCGACGTGGGCAACACCCTCCTGTTCCCCAATCGCGAACGTATTCACGCGCCTCTCACCGAACGCGGCAAGGTGCCTGACGCCGAACACCTGCGCGATCTGGAATGCCGCACCAAGAACCGCTTCGATGGCATGATGATCGCCGAGGGCGCCGCCGACCACAGCTTCTGGTGGATGTTCTATTCGCAGTTACTCTCCGAGATCGGGCTCCAGAACGACGCTGACGCCGATGTCATCCGCGGCCAGCTCGTTACCAGCATCCGCGACTCCGCCAACTGGGACCAGATTCGTCCCGGTACCGCCGAACAACTTCGCAAGATCGGCGAGCGCTACCGCATTGCGGTCATCTCCAATGCCGATGGAAGAATCGGAGACGTGTTGCAGCGCTGCGGAATTGCCCACTGCTTCCGCACCATCACCGACTCCGGACTCGTCGGATACGAAAAACCGCACCCGGAAATCTTCCGCCAGGCGCTGAAGAGCATGGATGCAGCGCCCGAAGAGAGCCTCTATGTCGGCGACGTCTATTCCGTGGACTACCTCGGCGCTGCGGGCGCAGGCATGCAGGCGATGTTGATGGACGTCCCGGGCGCATACCGCGACAAGGGAGTGCCGCGAGTGGAATCGCTCGAAGAATTACAGATCGTCCTACGTGGGTAAATTTGATTTCCCGTAGAGACGCGGCTTGCCGCGTCTCTTTCGCGGCGGGCGACGGGCCCTTCTCTACAGAGCAATCACCTGGTGATCGTGGCAATCGGGATGGATATTCTGATAGAGGTTCGCGAGTAACTCCGTCCCGTATCGCGCCACAAAACTCACGCCTGCGACCTCGCGTTCCTGCAGCGCCTTATGCGGGAATAGCGCGTGGCTCAAGGCCTCTGCGTGCCGCGTGATGACATCATTCCGCAGCTCTTCCGCCCGAGATACCCGTGCTTGCAGGCGGCTGATTTGATGCGACATGCTGGTCCGCGTGCTTTCAGCGGTATCGATAAGAGTTGAATCCAGTCTGCCAATCGATTCGCGAAGCGCCGCCATCGACTGCTCAACGCTGGCGTAGGTTTCCGCAAAGCGCTCCTGCAAATCTGGAGGCAGCGAACGAGCGGCAATGGCTTCTCGAACTTTTTCCGGGCCGTGGAACAGATCGGGCAAGCCCAGTTGGTAGCGCGTCAAAATGCGCTCCGGCTTCGGTTCAACCAACGTCGCCGAGAAGCGCGGCAGGATCGGCGTTACGCGTCCCAGTAGTTTTTCGTAGACCACGGCCACCTGGGCGAAGTACGCGACTTCGGCCGCTCCGCCCGTATAAACCAGCGTCGGCAGCAGGTAGTCCTGCACCACGGGGCGCAGCAGCACATTCGGGTTGAACTTCTCTGGAGCCTGCTCAATCCGGTCCAGCAGCTCGTGGGACGAGAGACGCTCTTCGCCAACCGCGAAGTCACCGGAGTTGCCGCCGTTGTTTCGTCGTCGCACCACCGTGCGCGCGCCATTCTTCACTTCAAAAAGCAGAGTGCTCGCCGAGGTCACCTTCACCTGCTGGTGATATCCCGCCGCCTCAAGCGCCTTGCCCCGCCCGAGCAGCGCCTCGTCGAGTTCTGAGGCCCTTTCGATAGCCGCGCGGAACAAGGGTCTTGCGAGATCGTGGAAATCCTTGCCCGTCCGATCAACGCCCGCCGGGTCCAGCAGGATGACGCCCCAGTCCGCAAATAGCCGAGCAAACAGCAGGGCAAACGCGCTGCCCAGCGTTTCTCCCGGACCATAGGCATGGCGCAGCCACGTGCCGACCTCGGAATCTCCAAGCAGCACAGCCGCACGTTCGACTACGGGTACGATCTCCGGCCCGAATTTTACCGTCCCCACCGGCGCGTCGGCCACGGCGTTACTTTCAAACGCCTGGCTTTCCACCGCAAACGGTTCCGGAAGTCCCTGCTCGGAAAGCAGCGCGACATGGTTGACCTCGGCCAGATCGTGATCCTCGGTAGCCAGCCAGAAGACCGGGACGCACTCCACTCCAGCCGCCGTAGCCTGTTCCGCCAGCTTGACCGCCGTCAGCGCCTTGAAAATCGAAAACAGCGGCCCGCCAAACAGACCAACTTGTTGTCCCGTAACCGCCGCCAGCGCCCCTCGCCGGAGCCGGTCAATATTCGCCAGCGTCTTCGGAGATGCGCCCCACGCGCGATTCTGCCGCTCCAGAATTTCGCTGACTTTGCCGCGGCGCGCGGCGTCGTAAACAACGCGCTGGGATTCGTCTTTTACCCACTCGGAAAAAATCGGCGAGCGTGGATACATTTCGCGAACGGAAGGAGTGTAGGAAAGATAATCGAGGAAGAGACGCGTGCTGTGCGGAATTTGCTGGAAGGGCAAACACTGCGACTTCATCGGCAGCTCTCCGGACATTGTCGTGGTCTAGCGATCCGCATACACTCTCACTCTCTGGGAACCCCGCGCGGGGATTGTAGCCCGGCCTCCAAAAGTAACACTTCCGAGGCAGGTCGCGGCGAACTCAACTACATCAGATGATGCGGAAGGGTTCTGGTTGCAGAGAGTGGAATAGGGTCCTCTTCCACTTCATGCCGTCTTCGCATCGAGCCGGGCACAGGAACCAATCCCTGCTGATGCCTTCTGCTATCTAGCGCCTCTCCAACACCACCGCAACTTTGTCTTCGTATGCCACCCGCCAATCCTGCGGAAGTTCGCGGAGCAGGTTGGCTAGCGTCGACCCGGTGGGCAGGAGCGCGGTCCGAATCTGCCACGTTTCGAGCACGTTCTGCCATCCCGGCTCGCCCTGGGTCAGGATCAGGTACTGGCGAATCCGGCCCGACCCGTAGAGATCGTGACGGTCATCGACCACGACCTTGCGCTCGGGGTACAGGCAATAAATGAGGTAGCCTCCCCAGGCATCGGTCGAAAAAACTGGGCCTGAGTTCGGTTCCCTCCCCTTAGATTCCTTCTGCAGGAAAGTCACCGCCGCAACTGGCATTTTCTGCGGATCAAACCGCGCGTGAATCAGTTGCCGCGAGCCAAGCCATCCGCCTTGCAGACAAATCGCGAAGGCAAGAGCCGCCGAGACCACCGGCCACAGGTGTCCCTGAAGCTGCATTTCCTGCGCGCCCATGCGATCGGAAAAGTCTGAAATTCGACCCGTGCCGTCGCGCAGCCAGCGCCAGGCTCCTGCCTTATCTGCGAGCGAAACGAAGTTCTCCCACAGGATAGGCCCAGCCACCAGCACCAGCAGCATCGACGAAACCGGGAGATTGCGCGACGAATAGAATCCCGCATAAGCCGACAGCAGCACGACGAAGAGGTGACTGAGCCGCAACTTGTTGCGCTCGTTCGAAAAACGATTGCCCCAAAACGCGATCAGCGTAAGCACCAGGATGATCGCAAACGAGCGCGGCGCCCAGCCATGAAAATCCGGCGAGCGAAACTCGTCGATGCGGTTCATCAGGTAATGATCGGTCAGGTAGCGATAGATGTGCGCGTGCAGCCGCCAGCCGTAGGGATTCGCCAGCGTCGCCACCGCCGAGGCCACCCAGGATAGTGCCAGGGCCCGGGCCCGATGCGCAGCGCGAATTGCAACCAACACATCGTGCGCGCGGAGACTCTCGACGAATGCGGCGGAGGTGTAGATCCCGAGCAGCGCTATTCCAAAAAGCCATCCGCCATGCAGATTCACCCACAGCAACATCGAGGCGGGAAAGAACCAGCGTATCCAGCGCGGCGGCTGCCCGTGCTCCCAACCTTCCCACCGCTCCAAAGCCACAAACCAGAGCAGAGAAAAAAGCCAGCTCACAATATGAGGACGCGCATAGAGATGAATCGTCGAGGCCGCCTCCGCCAGCAGCATGAGCACAACCGCCAAAAGCAGCCCGGTGCCGCGCCGCACCAGCTGCGAAAGCAGCATCGCGAAGATCGTCGCCACCAGCAAGGCGCAAAGCCAGACCACCCCGTTCAATCCGCAAGCGTGATGGAGAGTCCCCAGCAGAATGTCGTACAACCATTCCCAGGCAAACCACGGCTGGCCCTGCATGGTGGAAGAAAACGGGTCGGTGCGTGGAAGCGAGTGGGTCGCGAGAATCTGCTCTCCGGTGCGGATATGCCAGCCGATGTTCGCATCGGCCAGCGGCCGATTCGACAACGGTCCCGCCAGCAACGACCAGAAAAGAAAAATGAAAATGATGTCCCGGACCGAAAGAAGGAGAAAACGCAGAACTCGCGGTGTGGGCTGCGCCGGGGTCATTGAAAGTATGAAGGAGCAGTGTACAAGGTTTCAAAAAGCCAGGGTTCAGAGATTCAAGGCTTTAGGCCTTCAAGGCCAGGGTAATCGCGGCTGCACTGCAGGAAAAGTTTTCGTCGGAACCGCCATTTTGTGAATCTCTATAGTAGATGACCAATAAGCCCAGACCGAGAGTGGTAATCGTGGGGGCTGGTTTCGCGGGCCTGACCGCCGCCCAGCGAATCGGGCGGCTCCCCGTTCAGGTAACCGTCGTCGACCAGAAGAACCACCACACCTTCCAACCGCTGCTCTATCAAGTCGCGACCGCCGGCCTCTCTCCCGGCGAAATAGCCGCGCCCATCCGCTGGATCCTTAGAGCCCGCTCCAATGTTGAAGTCTTGCTTGAAGAAGTAGTCGATTTCAGGCTGGAACAGAAGCAAATCGTTACGCAGGAGCAAGTGCTCGATTACGACTTTCTGATCATTGCCTCGGGAGCAAACCACGCGTATTTTGGGCACCAGGAGTGGGAGCCACTGGCGCCCGGCCTGAAGACGATTGAAGACGCCTTGGAGATCCGACGCCGCGTTCTACTGGCCTTTGAACTGGCTGAGCGGCAGGCTGCGGAAGGCCACAGCGTATCCCCCTTACAGTTTGTCATCATCGGAGGCGGGCCCACCGGCGTCGAACTCGCCGGCACGCTGGCTGAAATCGCGCACCACGCCCTGAGCCACGAGTTCCGCAAGATTGACCCAAAGCAAACGCGCATCCTGCTCATCGAAGGCGGACCGCGGGTACTGGCGGCCTATTCCGAAGACCTCTCCCGCAAAGCCGAAGATCAGCTTCGACGCCTGGGCGTCGAGGTTCGCACCTCCCACATGGTCACGTGCATTGAGCCCGGAGCAGTTTGGGTCGGCGACGAACGGATTCCCGCCTCAGTCGTCTTATGGGCAGCGGGAGTTGCTGCCTCACCGCTGGGCCGAAAGCTGGGAGTTCCCGTCGACCGCGCCGGTCGCGTGCTCGTTCAACCTGACCTCAGCATTCCCGGGCATCGGGAAGTATTTGTGATTGGCGACCTCGCCGCGCTTCAGGACGAACACGGCAAGATGCTCCCCGGAGTTGCGCCCGTCGCCATCCAGCAAGGGGGCTGGGTCGCGGAAACCATTGCTCGTGACCTTGAACACCAACCGCGCCGCGATTTTGTTTATCACGACAAAGGCAGCCTGGCCACGATTGGCCGCGCCGCCGCCGTCGCCCAGTTCGGCAAGTTCCAGTTGTCCGGCTATTTCGCCTGGCTGGCGTGGTTGTTTGTCCACATCTTTTTCCTGATCGGATTCCGCAATCGCCTGCTGGTGATGATCCAGTGGGCCTGGTCGTATTTCACATACGAACGCGGCGCCCGCCTCATCACCGGCAGCAACGAACTGCCAGGCTGGACCGAGCAGGACCGCAGAGGGACGGACGTCTCGCCCGTCCAGCCGGACGGGGACGCCCGGCGCTCCACCACCAGCGAGTTTGAATCGGCTTCGGCAGCCATCACGCGGTTGCCACACTAGCCGATATAATCAACTTGTCGTGAAACACGCCGCGGTTTTCGTCTTTGTGGTTTCGCTGCTTCTCTTCCCTTCGCTTCGCGCCCAGGAATCGCCTGCTTCCGGCCAAATCGTCGCCGGACGCACCATGGTCGTGATTCCGTTCGAGAATGCTTCTCCGACGCCAGGTCTGGAATGGCTCGGCGAATCCTTCCCTGAAACCTTCCACCAGCAACTGAATTCTCCGGTTCTGTACGTCGCCAGCCGCGACGATCGCCTTCGGGCCTATGATCGCCAGGGAATTCCAGCGGGTGTGCACGCCTCGCGCGCCACACTCTACCGTCTCGCCGAGCAGATGGATGTCGACTACGCCGTGCTCGGCTCCTACAGTTACGACGGCACGCGCCTGACCGCCAGCGCGCAGTTGCTCGACATGCGGGCTGAGCGACTTTCGCCCGCCGTGACCGAGTCCGCGCCGCTGGCCGATCTCGGCACGCTGCAATCCGCGCTAGCTTGGGATCTGTTGCGCTTGATCCGCACTGACTTCTCCGTGCCTAAGGACAGGTACGTCGCCAGCGTCGCTCCCGTGCGCCTGGACGCCCTGGAAAATTACATTCGCGGCATGTTAGCGACTCCGGCCGAAGAAAAAATGCAGCACTATCGTGAAGCCGTTCGCCTCAATCCGGATTATGCGCAAGCCTGGCTGGAACTGGGTAAGACGTACTACGGCCAGCGCGCGTACGAACCGGCGATCGCTGCCTTGAGTCAAATCCCGGGTTCTTCCGCCGTCGCCCGCGAGGCAAATTTCTATCTCGGCCTCGCCGCCTACGCGCATGGAGACTTCGCGAAATCCGAAAGCGCCTTCGAGTTCGTCGCGGCGCGCCTGCCTCTGGCCGAGGTCTACAACAATCTCGGAGTCGTTGCTGCCCGTCGCGGTCAAAAAAAAGCCGCCGATTATTTCGAGCGGGCCATTCAGAACGATCCCAGCGATGCCGACTATCACTTCAACCTGGGAGTGACTCTTTCGCAGGCTGGCGATCGCGTCAGCGCGGCCCGCGAACTGCACACCGCGCTCGATCATCGCCCCAACGACGCCGAGAGCAAAACGTTGCTGGACTCCCTGACGTCTTCGGGTGGAAGTATCGTCCCCAGCAGTGCGACTTCCAGGATCCCCTTGGAACGCATCAAGCGCAATTACGATGAAGAAGCCTTCCGCCAGATGACCACGCAAATGGGGAGTTGGGCGGAAGAGCGCTTTGCCCGGTCCGATCCTCGGACCCATGCGCGCTTTCACCTCGAACTCGGCAAAGAACTTCTGGCCCACGGATTCTCCACCGAAGCTGAGGCCGAATTACGCCACGCCGCCGCTGTAGATCCCTCAAGCACCGCGCCATTAACCGCCCTTGCCGAAGTTTATGACGCTCGCGGTGACGCCCGCGAAGCCCGCGCCCAAGCCGAAGCCTCTCTTCGTCTTCGCGAGTCTGCCGAGGCCTATCTGATTCTCGCCCGCCTCGATTTGAGAGAAGACAGAATCGAAGCAGCCTCCCAAAACATTGATCGGGCGCTGCAACTCGAGCCCGGCAATTCTGCCGGCCAGGATTTAAAGCGCACCTTAGCAGCCAAGCTCGCGGAGAAAGCGCCATGAAATCAGCTCTCAGTTCTCAGCTCTCAGTTCTCAGAGAAGTTCATGCAGAGACGGGTGTTCATGTGGGGACGAGTGTTCGTGTGGGGACGGGCGCCCTCGCCCGTCCAGGCCGAGCGAAGCTCGGCTCCTGCCTGCGCTCACGGCAATTCGGGCTTCGCAACGCCGTCTGCTGCTTTGCGTTGCTCTGTCTATTCACTGCCTTTTCCTCCGCCGACGTCTTGAAGATTACAATCAACGACGCCATCCAGCCCGTCACCGCCGAATTCATTGGCCGAGCACTCGATCTGGCCGCTGCCAACCACGACCAGGCCGTCCTGATCGAGATCAATACTCCCGGAGGACTGGTCGATTCGACGCGCGACATCATCGACAAAATTGTGGCATCGCCGGTGCCGGTTATTGTCTACGTGACCCCCGCTGGCAGCCGGGCCGGTTCCGCCGGAATCTTCATCCTCGAAGCAGCCGACGTTGCGGCCATGACGCCGGGAACCAACGCCGGTGCAGCGCATCCGGTGACTCTGTTCGGCAAGCCCGACGAGACCATGATGAAGAAGATAGAGAATGACGCAGCGGCGCTGATGCGTTCCGTCGCAGCCAAGCGCGGCCGGAACGTCGAATTGGCGGAGAGCGCAGTGCGCGAATCGAAGTCTTTCACCGAACAGGAGGCGCTGGACAAGAAGCTGATTGACTACGTAGCCACCAGCGAGCAAGACCTGTTTCGCCAGATGAGCGGCAAGAGTTTCAAACGCTTCGACGGCGCGGTCGTGACCCTCAATCTGACCAACCAGCCCGTACGGAACTACCAGATGACACTGAAGGAACAGATCCTTTCCTACATCATGGATCCGAATATCACGCTGATCATTCTGCTGATCGGCGCCCTATGTTTGTATGTGGAATTTAACCATCCGGGCGCGGTTGTGCCCGGCACAATCGGAGTGATCTTCATCGTCTTGGCCGCCTTTGCCATGCACCTGCTGCCCATCCGCTTCGCGGCGCTGGCGATGATTCTGGTTGCCTTCCTGCTGTTTGCCGCCGAAGCCAAGTTTGCCAGTCATGGGGTACTGACCGCAGGAGGAATTGTCCTTCTCACTCTGGGCGGATTGCTGCTGGTCGACGGTCCGATTCCCGAAATGCGTGTCCACCTCATAACCGCGCTTGCCGTCAGCGTCCCGCTCGGACTCATTACCGCGTTCCTGATGGGCATCGCCGTGCGCGCCCGCCGCAACAAGGTCGTTACCGGTGCACAAGGACTAATCGGCGAAATCGGAATTGCGCAATCCCCGCTGGCGCCAGCCGGCAAGGTGTTCGTCCACGGCGAGCTTTGGGATGCCGTCTCCGCAGTCCCCGTTCCCGCGGGAGAACGCATCGTAGTGCGCCAGGTCGATGGGCTCACGCTGCGAGTCGATCCTGTAGCCGCGCCGAAACCGGCGATGGCGTGAGGCCCCGCACGCCCGCCACCCGTTGTCATCCTCAGCGGAGCATGGACTTCACGAAGTGAAGCTCATGCGGAGTCGAGGGACCTGAAATGGGGTGAGTGTGTCTCAGTCGGGTGTATTTGCTCCCCACTTTGCTCCCCAAGTTCTGTGCCGAAATCCAAGTATCGGACGAGCAATGCTTTCCCGCGATGTGGCGCTTAAAAATCCCACTTGCAGTTGCATTCCCGCACCAAACCTCGTCCAATGTGACCTCCTTCGGTAGTTCCCGGGACACTGCTCGGGACAGTGAGAACCTCAGGTCGCACACGCACCCGTGATGCTCGTCACAACGCCATCGTTAACGATGGAGAGATAATTCTCCGTTCTCGACTGCTACGAAATTCCCTCCCTAATCGGCAGCGGAGCTGGTCCTTTTCTATCTGATCTCAGCCGCGACGGACGGTTCCTATGAAGCGTATCTACTTCGCCTCCCTATTTCTCTTGTTGAACACAACGTTCTTATTTTCGCAGTCGAATCCTGTTTCTCTCGCCAACCAGACCAACCCCAAAGCCCAAGCCAGGATTCTCGACACCTACGGCAAATTGCCGTTGAGCTTCGAGGCGAATCACGGGCAGACCGATGCGCGGGTGAAGTTCCTCTCACGCGGCGGCGGCTACTCGTTCTTCCTGACACAGAGCGGCGCGGTCTTGTCCTTCGCCCAGGACGCGCACTCTCCTGCCGTTTTGCAGATGCAACTTGCGGGATCCAATGCAAACGCACGGGTGTATGGCGTCGATGAACTGCCCGGCAAGAGCAATTATTTCTTCGGTAACGCCGCGGAACGCTGGCGCACCGGCGTCTCCACTTACTCACGCGTCGCTTATGACGACGTCTACCCTGGCATCAACCTGCTCTATTACGGCAATCAACGCCAATTGGAATACGATTTCGACGTCGCTCCCGGCGCTAACCCCAACCAGATTCGACTCGCTGTTTCCGGCGCGGAAGATCTCACGGTTGACTCCAACGGCAATCTCGTCCTCCGCAATGCCAGTGGCCAAGTCCATCTGCTCGCTCCCAAGGTCTATCAGGTGGTCCGTGGAAAGAAGCAGGAAATTGCCGGGCGGTGGAAACTTAAGTCCGCGAATGTCGCTGGATTCCGCCTCGGTCGCTACGATCATTCGCGCGCGCTCGTCATCGATCCCGTCCTCCTCTATTCCAGCTTCCTTGGCGGCAGTCAGAAAAACACCCTCAACAAGGTTGCGATCGATGCTGCCGGCAATACTTACGTGGCCGGCTACACCACCTCCGGGGACTTCCCCGCCGCCCCAACTCCGCAAGCCGTCACCTTCGGCAACGGCACGCAGCTGCGCGGTGCCTTTGTCTCCAAGATTGATCCCACCGGCGCCACGCTTCTCTATTCGACCTATTTAAGCGGCAACGCCGACGAAGAAGCCTCGGGCTTGGCTGTCGATGCTTCCGGCAACGTCTATGTCGCCGGCACCACACACTCCACCGACTTCCCGACATACAACGCTTTTCAGTCCACCTGCGCGACCAACAACGCAGCCGGAACCTGCACCAGCGCGTTCCTGACCAAGATCAGTCCGACCGGCGACTCACTTGTCTTCTCCACCTACCTCGGTGGCAGCGGTGGTGAATCCGCACGTGGTCTTGCCATCGACGCCCAAGGTAGCGCTTACGTCGTCGGCATAACGTCTTCTCTCGATTTTCCGGTCACCACCGGCGCGGCCCAGCCGAAGTGTGGCGGCCAGTGCCAGCAAAACGGCTTCGTCGCCAAATTCGATCCGACCGGCGGCAGCCTCGTCTACGCCACCTACCTGGGTGGCAGCGGCATCGACGACACAGCCGACATCGCCGTTGACTCCTCGGCAAACGTCTACGTCACTGGCCGCACCACTTCCCCCGATTTCCCGCTCGCCACTCCGTATCAAAAGGGCTGTACTCCCGACGCGGCCAGTACCTCCGGAGCCTGCGTCGCCACCGCCTATGTCTCCAAGATCAAAGCTGACGGATCGGCCTTGGCTTATTCCACATTCCTGGGCGGAAGCCTGGGAAGTCAAGCCTCCGCGATCGCGGTCGATTCCGCCGGCAGCGCCTATGTCACCGGTAGCACGCAATCCTCCGACTTCCCGGTCTTGAAACCGTTTCAGAAATCCTGCGGAATTGGCGCCGCCTCCACCAAGTGCAGCGTTGACGCCTTTCTGACGAAGTTCGCGCCCACTGGCAAAACGCTGATCTATTCCACCTATCTCGGCGGCTCGGGCCGCGATGAGGCTTCCGGTATCGTCGTTGACGCGGGTGGTAATGCCCACCTTGTAGGCCGCACTGAATCCTCGGACTTCCCTACGGTTGCTTCCGTTCAATCCAAACTGAAGGGCACGAGTGACGCCTTCGCCGTCCGCTTCAATGCCTCCGGCAGTACGCTTGCTTTCTCGACCTATCATGGTGGCAGCGGTACAGAGTCGGGCAATGCCATTGCGCTCGACACGAAGGGCAACATCTACCTGGCAGGCGAAACTTCGTCGCCGGATTTTCCGACGAGCCACCCCTTCCAGTCCAGTTGTGCGGGATCCTGCTCCAGCGCGTTCATCTCAAAGATGGCGCTACCCCAGGGAGTCACAGTATCCACCACGGTACTGACATCGGACATAAATCCGTCAACGTACGGCCAAACTGTGACTTTCACGGCCACGGTCACCGGTGCATCAGGCATTCCCACCGGCACGGTTAATTTCTTGGATGGTGTGACGGTCTTGGACACCGGGACCCTTAGTGGTACCGGCGCCACGACCTTCACAACGACCGCGCCATCCGCCGGTTCGCATAGCATGACCGCCGTCTACAGCGGCGATTCCACCTACGCCAGCAGCACGTCATCGGCCATCCCTCAGACCGTGGACGCGGCTGCTACGACCACGAACTTGACCGCGGTTCCAGCTTCGCCCTCGACCTTCGGCCAGTCCGTCACCTTTACTGCAACGGTAGCTGTAGTGGCCCCCGGCACCGGCACTCCCATTGGCACGGTGAATTTCGATGCGAGCGGAACGGCCATCGCCAGGTGTACAGGTGTGGCAGTGAGTGGTACCGGCCAGGCCGTTTGTACGACCTCTGCACTAAATGCAGCGTCCTATACGGTCAAGGCCACATATACCGAAATCGGCGGAAACTTCACGGGAAGCAACGGCACACGGGCCTACACAGTAAACGCGGCCTCCACCACTACCACCGTCACGGCCGTGCCCTCCAGTGCGACTCTCGGCCAGTCCGTTACCTTTACCGCAACCGTTGCTCCGGTCGCACCCGGTGCCGGCACTCCGCCCGGAACCGTCGACTTCACCGACGGGGGAACCGCGATCACTGGCTGTACCGGCGTGGCTCTGAGTGGAGGCACCGCAAACTGCGCCACCTCCACGCTGACGGCTGGGTCCCACACGATCAAAGGCACCTACACTCCGACCGGAACTAACTTCGTCGGAAGTAACGGTAGCCTGACTTACACGGTCGGCCCCCCAGCCACTATCACGACTGTGACGGCGGCCCCGGTCTCACCTTCCACCTACGGCCAGTCCGTTGTATTCACCGCGACCGTGGCCGTGGTCGCACCCGGAACCGGCACACCGACAGGAACTGTGGACTTCGCCGCCAATGGAACCGCCATCAGTGGCTGCACCGGGGTGGCATTAGGCAGTGGCAGGGCAACCTGCCCGACTTCAACGCTGTCCGCTGGATCGAATGCGATCAAGGCCACGTACAACCCGTCTGGTAACAGCTATGCCACCAGCAACGGGACCTTGTCTTATGCCGTGAACCCGGCCTCGACTACCACCGCGGTCAACAGTTCCGTGAACCCTTCTGTGCCAGGACAGGCGGTGACGTTTTCGACTACGGTAAGTGCGGTGCCTTCGGGGGTGGGGACTCCCACTGGACAAGTGCAACTGGTGATCGATTCAGCAAACGTCGGGATTCCGGTCACACTGGTTAGTGGATCGGCGTCTTTTCCTCCGATTTCCAGCCTCACCGCCGGGTCGCATGGCATTACAGCCACCTACAGCGGGGATCCGAACTTCCTGGGCAGCACCTCGGGGGCGCTGATACAACAGGTAAACTCAACAACCGTCGCCACGCTCTCGCCCACTTCGCTGAACTTCGGCAATGTGGCCATTGGCACACAGAGTTTGCCCAAGTCGGTGAAGCTGACCAATCCCGGCACAATCCCCTTGAATATTATCAACGTCAATCCAGGAGGAACCGGTGTGTTCAAGATCGCATCGAACACCTGCTGGGCGACGTTGGCCCCAGGGAAAAGCTGCTGGGTTAGTGTCGTTTTCGCGCCGAATGAGCCGGGTCCCGTGGATACCGACACCCTCTCTTTCTACGACGACGCTGCCAATAGTCCGCAGACCGCGCCTCTGTCGGGAACAGTCGTCGCCCAGGTGACTTGGTCTCCGGCCTCGCTGACCTTTGCCGCGCAAGCGGTGGGAACCACCAGTGCCCCCAAGATCGTGACCCTGACCAACAACCTGCCCACCGCGCAGAGCATCAACAGCATCAGCTTTACTGGAACGGACCCAGGCGAGTTTGCCCAGATCAATACCTGCGGCGGCAGCGTGGCGGCAAAAGCGAAGTGCACGATCTCGGTCACATTCTCTCCGCAGGCGAACGGCAGTCGCAAGGCGACATTGAATGTGAGCGACAGCGCCAGCAACAGCCCGCAAACCGTACCGCTCACAGGCACGGGCGTCGTGCCGGCGACGCTAGCTCCCATTAGCGCCACTTACGCCGCACAGGCAGAGGGCACAACCAGTGCGGCCAAGACGTTCACCTTGACCAACAACCAGACCGTGCCCCTGACCGGAATGGCAATCTCCACCACCGGAGACTTCGCGGTTTCCGCGACGACCTGCACCACGAGTTTGGCAGCCAAGGGAAAGTGCACGGTGAGCGTGACATTCACGCCGACCGCAGCCGGGAAGAGGACAGGACAGTTGAGCCTAAGTGATAGTGCCAGCAATAGCCCGCAGACAGCAACGCTCACAGGCACGGGTACCGTGCCGGCGACGCTAACCCCGGCTAACTTCACTTATGCCACACAGAAGGTGGGTACAACCAGTGTCCCCAAGACCTTCACCTTGGCCAACAAGCAGAGCGTAGCGCTGACCGGCATTGCGATCTCGGTGAGCGCGCCCTTCGCCGTCTCGGCGACGACGTGCACGACCAGCCTGGCGCCCAGCGCGACATGCACGATCAGTGTCACGTTCACGCCGGAAGCGGCCGAGTCATTCGAGGCAGCTTTGTTCGCGTACGACAGTGCCAGCACCAGCCCACAGTTCTCATTTCTGCTGGGCACGGGTAAGTAAGATCAGTCGATACCACGCACCAGCCCCGCAGAGATGCGGGGCTTTTTTTAGTCGCGCGCGGATACCCGGCATCCCCGGGGCGAATATCACGTGAGTTGTCCTTGAATACTTGACGAGGAGCACCATACAAACCACCTGATCGATATCCATTGACTTAAGACCCGTCGCGCGTGACGATAGAGATCTGATTGGGGCAGTTCCGAGGTATATCCGCCAGCAAGACGGCCCTCGAAACTGCCCCAAACCCATTTTCAGCGCTCTTTGACAACATAAGTCCTTATTCCGGAATATTTTGACTTTAAGTCCTTTAAACTCAAAGATTTTTGGTGTTTTAGCCTGTAACCCCATGATTCCAAAAGACCGGGGGGAGGGGGGGTACCCCATACTAGTTGGGTAGTAAGGTAGGAGTAAACAGCAGAGATTCAGCGCCGCCCCGCATCATCCTGAACACTCCGCTGGCTAATTCCACGCAGTCCGCAAACACCCGCGTGCGCTACAATCCGCTCATACTCTAATAACGATTTGCCTGGAGGCATCTATGCCCGAGCTTGGATTTCCCGTGGTCACGGTTGGCATTGTCATCGTCATCATCTACCTGCTGAGTTCCATCAAGATTCTGGCCGAATATGAACGCGGCGTTATCTTCCGGCTCGGACGCCTGTTAGGTACAGCCAAGGGCCCGGGCGTAATTCTGGTGTTCGCACCGGTTGATCGCATGGTGCGGATTTCGCTGCGGCAGGAAGCGCTCGAGGTTCCGCCCCAGGACATCATTACCCGCGACAACGTCACCTTGAAAGTGAATGCGGTTATTTTCCTGCGCGTGGTCGACCCGAACAAAGCGGTGGTCGAGGTTTCCAACTACGTGTACCAGACTTCGCAGTTTGCCCAGACGACGTTGCGCTCGGTGCTCGGCGAACAGGAGCTGGACGAATTGCTGGCTCACCGCGACAAAATTAACCTGCGCCTGCAGAGCATCCTGGATACGCACACCGCGCCCTGGGGCGTGAAGGTGGCGAACGTGGAAGTCAAGCAGGTGGATATGCCCGAATCCATGTTGCGGGCCATGGCCAAGCAAGCCGAGGCGGAACGCGAAAAGCGGTCGAAGATCATCCACGCCGAAGGCGAGTTCTCCGCCGCGCAGCGCTTGGTCGATGCTGCACATCTGTTGGCGACCGAACCGATCAGCATCCAGTTGCGCTATCTGCAAACGCTCACTGAAATCGGGGTCGAGAAAAACACGACGGTCGTGTTCCCCGTGCCGATCGATTTCTTCTCCGGCATGCAGAAGTTGCTTGCGGGCGTGCCCACACCCGGCGCGCCGGCAGGAAAGTAGAGGTCAAGACTGCTCAACATGCCTACGGCGCAGCAGGATACGGAGATTACGCTCGGCACCGGCCGTATGCTGGCCATTTTCTTCGCCTTTGTCCTGGTCTGCGCATTTTTCTTTGCCATCGGCTTCTCGCTGGGCAGAAGGACCAGCATGGCAGGCGCGGGCACCCTTTTGAACGCTCCCAGCGCAACTCCGGCGACGATTGTTCGGCCCTCACCGGCAAAGAACGACGCTCCCGAATTGAGCTTTTACAAGGCGGTAGGCGAGAAGAAGGCTGACACCACGTTGCCTCAGGATTCGAAGACGCCCACGGCGTCCCCAACCGCAGGGGCGCCAACCACGGAAGCTCCGGTAAACGCAGACGCCGCTACTGCGGCGGCAGCACCACCAACGGCGGGTAATTACTACGTGCAGGTAGCCGCCGTCACCCGTCAGGAGGACGCCGATGCGCTGGTCGAGGCCTTGAAGAAAAAGCAGTATCCGGCCTTCACCGTCAACAATACTTCCGCCGACAAGTTCTATCGGGTTCAGGTCGGGCCCTACGCCGATTTTAAAGAGGCCGACGCCATGCGCGCCCGCCTGATCAGCGATGGCTACAATCCGATTGTGAAAAAGTGATCATGGCTCCCCATCTTGATCGTTTTCTGCACGCCATTGCCGACCCCACTCGCCGCCGGATTCTCGGCGCGCTGAAAGAAAAAGGCGGATGCTCGCTCGACAAGGGAACCGGGCTTTGCGCCGGGGATATCGAGCAGCGCGTGAAGCTGGCGCAGCCTACGATTTCGCATCACATGCGAATCCTGGAAAAGGCCGGTGTGGTGGAAGGTAAAAGAGAGGGCCACTGGCGCTGGTACCGGCGCAACGAGAAGTTGATCGCGGAAATGACGCGGGAGTTGAAGCAACAACTCTAGCAGCGAGTTTCGGTGAACCCGGCTGCGGCTAGGCTCCCACGCCTGCTGCGGAGGCTTTTGCCGATTCCCCTTCTCTCTGGCTCAGGGCGCGCACTTGTGAGATCAAGTCCGCGATCTCAAACGGCTTGGCCAGCGAAGGCACGTTCTGCTCCTGCAGGAAACTTCGCGTCTGCGGGTCGGTCACACTGGAGAAGGTGAACAGAAGCCCTTTTTCGTTTCCCGGTCGATTCTTGGCGATCCAGTCGTAAATCTCCTGCGTGCTGTGTCCGCCCGGCATACGGCCGTTCATTACAATCACATCGAAAGAGTTGCTGCGGAGCCTCTCCTGCGTGTCTTCCACACTGATGGAGGTCGTGACTTCGGCGCCCGCACCGACCAGCACGTCTCGTTCAAATTCCAGCACCGCCTCTTCGTCTTCGACCAGCAGCACGCGCCCTTTCAGCAGCGACTCTCGCCTTGGGGACGCCGCCGCTTCCGCCAGCGCCGGTTTCTCGCTCGCCAGCAGGCGGACTTCAATCGTTGCTCCGCCTTCTTCCCGGTTGCGGGCCACGATTTCTCCGCCATGTTCCTTGACGATCCCATAGCAGATGCTCAACCCAAGGCCAGTTCCCTTGCCCACGGACTTGGTGGTATAGAAGGGATCGAAAATCCGGTTGGGATCCTTGAATCCGGGACCGCTGTCGTCGAACTGCACGCACACGAAGGCGTCTTTCTTGAAGACGCGCACTTTCAACACGCCGCTGGCGCCGTGCTCCACCATGGCGTCGAGGGCGTTGTTAATGACGTTCAGGAAAACCTGCTCCAGTTGATGGGGATCGACTAGCACCGAAGGCACGTCCTCGGGGATTTCGCGTTCGAGGGTGACGTTGTTGACCTTCAAGTCGTATTCGCGGAGAGTGAGCGACTCTTCCAGAACCCGGCGCAAGTCCACTTCCTGTTTCTGGGGCTTGCGCTGGCGCGCAAACGAAAGCAGATTCTGAACCACCCGGTGCGTCCGCTGAGCCTGCTTGAACAGCTTGCGCACATAATCGGCGGAACGTTCCTCCAGGCCTGCGCCTTCCAACAATTGCGCGTAACCCAGGATTGCAGTCAGCGGATTATTCAACTCGTGCGCCACCCCGGAAATCAGCTGGCCGACCGCCGACATCTTCTCACTCTGCAGCAGTTGCTCCTGCGTCCGGCGCAAGTCCTCGTAGGCGCGGCAAGTCTCCTCGTAGAGCTGCACCTTTTCGACCGTGGTTGCCAGTTGCCGGCTGATGGCAACCAGCAGATTCTCATCGTTGCTGGAATAGTGCCGGTCTTCCTTGCTGGCAATACCCATGATGCCGATGGGTTTGTCCTTACTCCAGAGCACCACCCAGATCCAGTAGGGCAGGCGGTCGGCACACACAAACTCGACCACCGCCGGCGGCAGATGCGGCAGAAAGTCCTGGGTCACCACTTCGGCACGCGAGCGCATCACCAGATCGCCCATGCCTTCGGGGAAGATGACTTCGGCCATGCGCACGCGCGCCTCGCTGCGCGGGCCCCAACCCGCCCGGCGCCGGAAGGTGCCTTCCGGGTCTGCGGCCAGATAGACCGAACCGGTCTCCGCCCCAAACAGCGAGATCACCTGGCGCAGCGTGAGGTTCAAAATTTCATCCAGGTCGAACGATTGGGTGGCGATGACGGCCATGGCGTTGAGCGCGTTCAACTCGCGATTCCGCCGGCGCATCTCGTCTTCCGAACGTTTCTTCTCCGTGATGTCGAGCACAAAGCCCTGATAGCGCTCAATGCGTCCATCGGCATCGCGGCTGGCAAAACAGCTCTGCGCCACCGCCAGCAGCATGCCATCTTTGCGCCGTACCGTAGTCTCAAAATTGCGCACGTAGTTGTGCGCCTCGATTTCCTTGAGAAAAGCCTCGCGCTCCTCGGGTACCGCGTGCAGCACACTGCCCATATCGAGGGCCATCAACTCGTCGCGGCTGCCGTACCCGAGCATGGTGACAAAAGCGTCGTTGCAGTCGAGCAACTCGCCCTCCGGAGTCGCTACAAACACACCCTCCTGCACCTGCTCGAAGAGCATGCGGTATTTCTCTTCTGCCATCTGACGCGCAGTCGTATCGTGCACCACATGGATAGTGCCCTTTTGCTGGCTTCCCTGCTCCGCATAGGACGAGGTCGAAACCACCGATTGCCCACCGAAACAGGGATCTGTTCCTTCGGCCATTTCCGAGCCGCGTTCGCAATACGGGCATCCGCTCCAGGGGCGCATTTGGGGCAGAACGTCTTCACAGCGATTGCCCAGGACATCGGCCGGCGCCTTTTCCAGCCGCTGCAGCAGGGCCTGATTGGTCTTGAGGATGCGAAACTCGGTGTCGTGCGCCAGAATCAGATCCTGGATGGAATCGAAGGTATTCATCCACTGCCGCTGCGAACGCAGCACCTGCTCCAGCAAGCGCAGATTTTCGATCGCAATCCCCAGCTTCTGTGCCGCCGTTTCCAGAAAATCCAGTTCTTCCTGAGTGTGCTGGCGGCTTCCGAAACACCCAAACGACAGCATCCCGATCGCCGACTTCTTGCCACGCACGGGCAGCAGCACTACGTGATGAATGCCCCGCTTCCGGAGTTGTTCCTGCTCCGGCTCAGACATCTCCGCGAGCGTCATTACCACCGCCCGGTTTTCCTGGAGGATGCGGGCCCTGGTTTCACCCATCTCAGCGGGCCCCGTCCCAGCTTGTTCCATCCCGGCTTGCCCCAAGGCTCGCAGGACTTCCGGCGTCAGGCCCACATGCTGGGTCGGCACCAGACGGTCGCCCTCCATCAACTGGAACCACGCTGCCTTGGCTCCGACCACGGCTTTCAACTTCTCCAGCGCGGTCTGCATCATGGGAGCATGATTCTGGCTGCGGGCAATCGTGACCGTCAATTCGTTCAGCACTGCCAACCGGCTGGTGCGCAGCCGCGCGTCGTCCAACACCACCAGCAAGAGACTCCCGGCGAACAACACTTCCGCCAACAGATACCCATCATTGGGAATGCGGCTGGTATAGGGAGGCCAGTGCAGATTCAGGGTCAGCAGGCCGGCGCCAAACAGGAAAGGTCCCACTCCGATACGCCCGAAGCGGTACCGCAGCAGTTGGACGCAGGCCACGACCGCAAGCAACCGGCAGACTACCTCCACCCCCAGGCCGAGGGCCTTCAAATCCGGAAAATAAAGCGGGCGCATGACGGCACACACCATCAGCACCCACGAGACCGCCAGCACCGCCGCCAGGGTGTGCCGGGCTTGCGCCGCCATCAGAGCCGCCGCAGCCAACAGCCCCATCGCCAGCACGAAAGCGGCCGGTGAGAACGCCTCTATCGACTTTGCCGCGGCGTGTACCTCGCCTCCGCGCGCCATCCAAAGAAACACGCCATAGGCGACCCAGCCCGCGCCCCACACCAATAGACATCGTTCGCGAAAGACCCGAAAGAAGAGCAGACTGACCACCACTACGATCAGGGCGGCCGTTTCCCGCGCCGTCAACCAAGGAACGGTAAACAAGCCAACCGAATTCCCGAATATCCCGGCAGGATTCATAGAAAGACGCACGAACTCCTAAGCTCTTGAATATCACGCCCACCCTCGATCGTTACCGGATTTCCGTCTCCAAGAGGTTACTTTCGGAATGTGAAGTCCTAGCCTAGAATGAGCGATACGTACACTCACAAACATGGCTAAAGACCTCATTCTCGTGGTAGATGACGAGGAAACAATCCGCGAGATTGTTTCCTCCATGCTCAGCGGAGCCCATTTTCAGAGCCGCCAGGCCGCCAGTGGCATTGAAGCCCTTGCGCTGCTGGAATCCGGGGAGGAATTCGATCTTGTCCTCTCCGACCTGATGATGCCCGAAATGGACGGGATTGCCCTGCTGGAGAAGGCCAAGGAACGTTACCCTGACATGCCAATCGTCATGGTGACCGCGGTCCACGACATCCAGGTCGCGCTGCAGGCGCTGCGCAATGGGGCGTACGATTACTTGCTCAAGCCTTTCGAGCGCGAACAACTGTTGGCCACGGTCCGCCGCGCCCTGGAGAAACGCCGCCTGCAGCGCGAAAACGATAACTACCGCACCAACCTCGAGCTACTCGTTGCCGATCGTACCCAGCAATGGAAAAGCGCGCTGTCGGATCTGGAGAAGTCCTATGACATCTTGCTGGAAGCTTTAGGCGATGCGCTCGATCTCAAGGACAAAGAAACCGAATTCCACTCCCGGCGCGTTACCGCCTACACCATCGCGATTGCGCGCAAAATGGGCCTGGCGAAAGAAGAGATCGACGTGATCGCCCGTGGCGCCTTTTTGCACGATATCGGCAAGATGGCCATTCCAGACGACATTCTGGGCAAGCCCGGCAAACTCACGGCTGAAGAAATGGCCAAAATGCGCGAACACGCCTATTTGGGCTATAAGATGCTGAGCAAGATTCCCTTCCTGACCGAGGCGGCGGAGATTGTCCACGCCCACCAGGAGCGCTACGACGGAACAGGCTATCCCCGTGGCCTGAAGGGCGATCAGATCCCACTCGGCGCCCGCATATTTTCAATCGCTGACACGCTCGACGCCATGACCATGGACCGCCCTTATCGTCCGGCGCAGTCCTTCCCGGCCGCCCGAAAGGAAATCCAACTCTGGTCCGGTCGCCAGTTTGATCCCGAAATCGTCGAGGTATTCCTCGAAATGCCTGACCACATCTGGGAAGGCCTGCGGGACGATATCAATGCGGCGAGAGCGTCTTTCCCGAAGGTATGACCACGGACGAGGCGGCCTGAGCGTCCAGGCTTGCGCGCCATTTCGGTGATGCGGATCAGTCGCTGTTGCGGACAATGACCTCACGCCGCGAGGAAATCCGGCTGGCGTCGACTGTAACTTCGCGCTGGATTTCCATCTCGATCGAAGTTCCAGGCTCCAGTCTGACGTCGGCGCCGCGCGACAGCATGCCTATCGCCAGCCCCGCGACTCCACCAATCCCCGCCCCGATCCCAGCTCCCTTACCCCCGTTGGTTATCGCACCGATCACGGCGCCCGTAGTTGCCGCACCTGCAGCTTCCCTGGCCTTTTTTGCGGCGTCGCTGTCCTGGCGAATCGTCCCTTCCGAATCTTTCATCGACGTTTTCTCCGCGCCGGGCGTATTCTCCACCGAGCCCCCGAGCATCACCGTATAGCCGCTGGGATAAATCATCGAGGTGAAGTGAACCAGCAACTCCGCCCGCCCCTTGATGTGCCCGCCGCGCTGCACGCGTGTGATCTTTCCCTGGATGTAGGTTCCCGCCGGAATCACGACCCGCTCGTTGACCACAAACGGAAAGGAGGTCTCCGCGTACACTGGGTCCCCGTCTCTTGCCGTCTTCGTCGAAATCGCCTGCTTCAGGGTTAGTGGGACCCTGGTTCCTGCCGGGATGGCCAGCATAGGCTTCCCAGACTCGACCGAAGGTGCAGTCGCATCCGGCGCCAAAGTCGTCTGTGCCACCGCGATTCCCGCCAGCAGCAACACCCAAATTGAAGCAGCACGGATCTTCATCGGAGGCCTACCTTTTTCAACATAGTCTTGCAACACGCTTGCAGTCTCAGATGCGCCCGCTGCGGTTCCGGTTAGCTGAAAACGACTTATTCTTCGACCAGGCAGATTAGTCCCCACACTTCCGCGGCCGGTTCTCCAGCACATTGCCCATGAACTGCGACTGCAGTTTATGCGCGCAACCTTCCCCGCAAACATATATCGCACTCTCCTGGACCGCCAGCTTCTCGTCCCACGGCGCCAGGTGCATCACCGGCACCTCATGATCGCTAAACGAGCTCCACATCACCCACCAGCGGTCGCTCACGCCCTTTTGCACGCCGCAATTGGGGCCGGCGCAACGGAAGAATGCACTCGGAATGAACAGCAGATTTTCGCTCACGGCCAACAGTCATACAACGGAGCCATTGTAACTGAGGATCCTGCGTGGGACCACGTTTTACAGCCAGCTACTTGTACAACAGATACTTCTCCCGGAGGCGCAAAAAGGCATTCAGCCCGTCCTGCCAGTCTTGGGCAATCCGTCTTGGATCCTCTCCCGCTTGGATGGCTTCGAACACGACCTGATTTACCAGCAGCTCCGTCATCTTCTCGAGCTTGAAGTCTTTCGGATAGAGCCGGTGCAGCGCCGACGCCAGCTCAATTCCCAACTCCGGCGAGTCCAAAGTGTTCCGGTCCAGAAGGATCAGGTTCACGCCCTCGCACCGCTCCCCGGCAAAATTGCTGGCTGACGGAGTGAAGACAATCGGCACGAAACGCACACTCTGAATGCCACGCCCGTTCAGGTAAGCCGCCAATTCCCTGCTCTTCATCCAGGGCGCGCCCACCACTTCGAAGGGCGTATCCGTCCCTCGGCCTACCGAGACATTCGTCCCCTCGATCAACCCTACTCCCGGATAGAGCGTCGCCTCGTTCAAATCACGCAAGTTAGGTGAAGGATTCACCCAGGCAACGCCGGTTGAATCGAACCAGTCGCCGGGCTGCCAACCTTCCATCGCAACCACGTTGAGCCGCGACCCAATGTGCCGCTCGGCATTAAACATCTTCCCCAGTTCGCCCAACGTCATGCCGTGTCGCGGCGGCTCGGGAAAGTAATTCGTGAAGTTTTCCCGGCCCTCATCGGAAACCGGTCCCTGCACGAACGACCCTGTAATCGGATTCGGCCGATCGAGAATGACGACCTCAATCCCTGCCTTGGCAGCCGCTTCCAGGAAATACCCGGTCGTAGTCTCGTAGGTATAAAAGCGCGTGCCCGCATCCGCCAGATCAATCACCACCGCATCCAGTCGCTTGAGCACGTCGAGCGGTGGACGCCGTGCCGCGTCGCTGGCTCCGTACACGCTATAGACCGCAAGTCCGGTGGCCGCGTCCTTCGCATTTTTGACGTCCGTCGTATCCAGCGTCCCCGCCACTCCGTGTTCGGGGCTGAATATCGCGTCCAGCGAAATCCCGGGCACGTTTGCCAGCACGTCAATCGTCCGGCGCCCTTCCGAGTCCAATCCGGTGTGATTCGTCAACAGCCCAATGCTTCGCGGATCACCACCTCTGACGGGATGCAGCGCCGCGAACTTCGTTTCTTCGAGCACGTCGATTCCCGTCTTCACGGTTCCATTCCGCACCGCCAGCTTGCGTGCCGCGCTCTGCATTTCGTTGTAGCCGGTGATGGCCGCGATCCGCATCTTCTCCGCTTCGGAGGGATCGAGCGCCAGCGCGGCCGCTACCGCCGTACCTACCTTGGTGCGAAGTGAGATCGCGCTTCCCTTCTCCTTGATGTGCACCGCGTTCGTCATCAGAACGATATAAGTCTTCGTCGTGGAATCAATCCACAGTGACGTTCCGGTGAATCCGGTATGCCCGTAGCCTCCCACCGGCAACAATTCCCCGCGGTTGGTGGAAAAAGGAGAATCGATATCCCAGCCAAATCCCCGCACTGCCGTTCCATTCACGGGCTGCTGCGGCGCAGTCATCTTCGCAACCGTCGCCGGAGTCAGCACGCCTCGGCCGCCATCGAGCAAAGCCTGCGCAAAAATAGCAAGATCATCCGCGGTAGAAAATAATCCTGCATGTCCCGCCACACCACCCATGCGGCGGGCCGTAGGATCATGTACGACTCCGCGCAACATGTGATGGTTTTCATCTTCTTCGGTTGGAGCAATTCGCGACTCCCACGACGGCGGAGGCAGGAAACGCGTATCCTTCATGCCCAGCGGCGCGAAAACATGCTTGGCCGCATAATCGTCGAGCGACTCGCCTGACAGCCGCTCCACCAACGCTCCCAAAACCTCGAAGTTGATATCGCTATAAACAAACGCCGACCCCGGCGCACGATCGGGCGTGACTTCAAACGCCATGTGGTATGCGGTCTCCTTGCCTTCCCACTTCTTAGTCAGGTCAAGATCCTCAGGCAGGCCGGAGTAGTGCACCAGCAACTGCCGGATCGTAATATCCTCCTTCCCGTTCTGGCCAAACTCTGGAAGGTACTTTGAAACCGGATCGTTCATGCGAAACTTCCCCTGCTCCCACAGCTGCATGATCGCCGTCGTGGTGGCAACCACCTTGGTGAGCGACGCACAATCAAACACCGTATCGGGCGTCATCGCCTCCCGCCGGGGATCAATCGCCCGGCTGCCATATGCCTTCCGATATACCACCTGCCCGTCATGGCCTATGACCACGACAGCACCCGGAATCAGTTGCTGGGCAATGGCGTCGTTGATGATGGGGTCGAGAACGGCCAGGCGCGAATCGAGCGGGGCCTGGGAGAACGCGGCAGAAGAAAACAGGACGATGCAGAGCAGGAGTTGTTGCGTGAAATGTCTCATGTCTGCCTTGACTCTACAGGACACACGAGAGCCGGCTCAAGGTTGAACGGTGTCAACGGTGCTCTCGGAGCAACTCCCCGTTTGCTTCAGCCCACCGCGTTTGTTATAACCCCATCAGTTCGCAAAACAACTTTGGAACTGCCGCTGCCCAATCGAGAATCTGGATTTTCTTTCCTGGTGCGTAATTTCGTCGCGCAGGACGATCGGTTTCGCGACGCTTTCAGCCTCCTGGAAAAAGCCGTTGCCGCCCGCGCCTTCCCTGCCTGCGCGCTCGCGATCACCTTTTGCGGAGAACTGGTAGCCCACAAGGCCCTCGGCCGATTCACCTACGATCCAGCTTCGTCCGAGGTCACCACCGCGAACCTCTTCGATCTCGCTTCGCTTACCAAAGTCGTCGCCACGACTGCGATGGCCATGATCCTGTACGAACGAGGCCTGCTCGATCTGGAGGCTCCGGTCACTGCGATCGTCCCTGAAGTCATGGATGCATCTGCCGCAGAGGACGAGCGCCGCCGAGACGTCACCGTGCGCATGCTGCTCGCGCACAGTTCCGGCCTGCCGGCTTACGAAAAACTTTTCCTGCACAGCAAGACCCGTGAGGACCTGCTGCGAGCCGCCTTCACCACGCCACTCTCCGCCGTTCCTGGCGCCCGCGCCGACTACAGCGACACCGGCTTCATCATTCTTGGCGTCGCGCTCGAGCGCCTTGCCGACGAATCACTCGACACATTCTGCCAGCGCGAAGTCTTCGGACCGCTCGGCATGATGCACACTACGTTCAATCCGACGCGTGCCTTGAGGGATTTCATCCCGCCCACCACCGACGATCGCAGCTTCCGGCACCGCATCATCCAGGGCGAGGTGCAGGACGAAAACGCCAGCGTCCTCGACGGCATTGCCGGACACGCCGGCCTGTTTTCCACCGCCGAAGACCTAGCCATTTTTGCCCATGCTCTGCTCAACGGCGGACGTCCTATTCTGCGCTCTTCAACGGTCGAACTCTTTTCGCGCCGGGAATCCGCACCCGAAGGCACTTCCCGCGCGCTGGGTTGGGACACGCCCTCGGCACCCTCGCAATCCGGAAAATACTTTTCATCCGGTTCCTTCGGACACCTCGGTTACACCGGCACAGCGCTGTGGATCGACCCGGAGCGCCAGCTTTCTATAACTTTGCTGACCAACCGCACCTGGCCTGACTGCGAGAACCAGGCAATCAAACAGGTGCGCCCCGCATTTCACGACGCGGTGATTGAAGCCCTGGAGAAGACGACGTGAAACGCCAAGCCAGGGCAATCCTCAAGCTCCAGTTAGGAGGCAGGAGTTACAAACGGAACCTCCGCCCCGAATTCCACGTCCCGCAGGCGTGCATTCCCCGCTAGAATATTCGCAGTACCCCGTCTGCAAGATTTCATCGCGGGGTATTCTCAGGAACTCATCACGACATGGATAAGCTGGTGATTCGCGGCGGTAACCCCCTGCTGGGGACAGTTCGTATCAGTGGCGCGAAGAACGCTGCGCTGCCTTGCATGGCAGCAGCCCTGCTCACTGAAGAGCCGGTGATTCTCGAAAACATTCCGCAGGTACGGGACATCGAGACCACGCGCAAGCTGCTCGCCGCCATGGGGGCGGAAGTCGAACTGGGTTACGGACGCGCTCACCATCGGACAACGATTTGCGCGCAGACGCTCGCCGCTCCCGAAGCGTCCTATGAACTGGTCAAGACCATGCGCGCCTCGACACTCGTCATGGGACCGCTTCTGGCGCGCTGTGGCCGCGCCCACGTCTCGCTGCCCGGCGGATGCGCCATCGGTGCCCGCCCCATCGATCTGCATATCAAAGGGCTGGAACGTCTGGGCGCGAAGATCACGCAGGAGCACGGCTACGTTGAAGCCACTGCCGACCGGCTTAAGGGAGCTGAAATTGTTTTCGACCGAATTACCGTGACCGGCACCGAAGACCTGCTGATGGCCGCCACGCTTGCCGAGGGCGAGACCGTCATGCAGAACTGCGCCCGCGAGCCTGAAGTCGCCGACCTCGCCGCGCTGCTCAACGCCATGGGCGCCAAGATCCAGGGCGCCGGCACGTCCACGATCCACGTGAAAGGTGTCAGCAAGCTTCACGGCGCCAGGCATCGCATCATTCCCGACCGCATCGAAGCCGGAACTTTCATCATTGCCGGAGCGCTCACCGGCGGGGACGTCAACGTTGCCGGATGCGAACCCGCGCACCTTACGGGCATCCTGCAGAAGCTCGGGGAGACAGGCGTGAAGACCGCGGTGAAAGCCGACTCGGTTCGCGTTATGGGCGATCATCCGCTCCAAGCCGCCGATATGAACACCGAAGAATATCCCGGCTTTCCCACCGACATGCAGGCACAATACATGGCGCTCACCACGCAGGCCGCAGGCACCTCGATCATCACGGAAAATATCTTCGAGAACCGCTTCATGCACGCGCTGGAATTGGTCCGTATGGGCGCAAACATCAAGATCGAAGGCCGCCGTGCCATCGTCCGTGGAGGAACTCCGTTGAGCGCCGCCGCCGTCCTCGCCTCGGATCTGCGCGCCTCCGCCTCGCTCGTGCTTGCTGCCCTTGTCGCCGACGGGGAGACCATCATTGACCGCGTTTATCACCTGGATCGCGGTTACGAGAACATCGAAGAGAAACTGAAAGCCGTAGGCGCCGAGATCCGCCGCGTGGGCAACATCTTTCCGAAACGCCGGGTAGGGGCTGTGGCGAACTGAAAAGAAAGAGGGCCGCATGGCTGCGGCCCACTCTTACAATCATCAGGAAGACTTACGCGGTCCTGAATGGCCGCTCTTCCACGGAAATGCACTCATTCGTGCGTTCTTCAGCGGCCTGTGAAGCCGTGCCCTACCCGACACACGATTTCTACCTTCTTCCGCGTCCGCCACCGCCGCCGGAGTGGCCACCGCCGTGACCGCCCTGACCGCCTCCTGGACCGCGTCCGCGACCACGACGCCGGCGATTGCGATCTCGATCGCCGCCACCGCCAGGACCGCGTTCTCGGCCACCTTCCGGACGCGCCGCGCCCGCCTCTACCGACGCAACCACGCCATCTACACGGTTGAAGTTCGGCTCATCGTCGGCATCGAAATCCGCGCCGCCTTCGATCACCGCCGTGGGTGCGCCTTGTGGTGTTAACGGCGCCGCTTCTGCTACTTCGCCTGCTTCCGGAGGGGGCGGGGCCCCGCCCATCTTGGCGCGCTGCTCTTTCAGGATCGCCTTCCGGGACAACTTGATGCGGTTGCCTTCGACGGCCAGAACTTTCACCAGCACCTGGTCGCCTTCTTTCAGCTCATCGCGAACATCCTTGATTCTGTGCTCGGCAACTTCGCTGATGTGCAGCAAGCCGTCCAGACCCGGCAGAATTTCGACAAATGCCCCGAAATCCGCCAGGCGGCTCACCTTCCCGAGATAAGTTTTCCCTACCTCGGCGGAAGCCGTCAGATCCTTGATGATCTGCAAAGCCTTGTTCGCCGAAACTTCATCGTTCGAAGCTACGTTGACCTTGCCCGAATCCTCCACGTCGATCTTCACGCCTGTCTGCTCGATGATGCTGCGAATCATCTTGCCACCGGGCCCAATCACGTCGCGAATCTTGTCCACCGGAATCTGCAGGGTATAGATACGAGGCGCATACGCCGAAACCTTCACGCGACCTTCGGTGATGATCTCGTCCATCTTTCCGAGAATGAACAGCCGTCCACGCTGTGCCTGTGCCAGAGCCTCGCGCATAATCTGCGAAGTGATGCCGGCAACCTTGATATCCATCTGCAGCGCGGTAATGCCGTCTTTGGTTCCGGCAACTTTGAAGTCCATGTCGCCGTAATGGTCTTCCGCGCCCGCAATGTCGGTCAGGATGGCGTACTGCTCGCCTTCTTTCACCAATCCCATCGCAACCCCAGCCACGGGAGCCTTCAGCGGCACACCCGCATCCATCAGCGAGAGGGAGGCGCCGCAAATCGTGGCCATGGACGACGATCCGTTCGACTCCATAATGTCGGAGACCACGCGCATGGCGTACGGCCAGTTGTCTTCGGTTGGAAGCACGGCCGAAACGGCGCGCTCGGCGAGTGCGCCATGGCCGATTTCACGGCGTCCAGCGCCACGCATAAATCCAACTTCTCCCACCGAGAACGGCGGGAAATTATAGTGCAGCATGAAACGCTTCTTGGCTTCGCCTTCAAAGCCCTCGAGGCGCTGCATGTCGTCGCTGGTACCGAGGGTGGTTGTAACCAACGCCTGGGTCTCACCGCGGGTGAAGATTGCGCTGCCGTGTGCGCGAGGCAGAACGCCGGCTTCGATCCAAATCTCGCGAATCTGATCGAAGGCACGCCCGTCAGGACGGTGCTTGTGATCGATCACCTGGTTGCGGAAAATGCGCTCACGCAGGATCTCGTAGTACTTCTTGACCTTTGCCTTGCCGGCTTCGTCGTCTTCGGGCACGGCGGCCAGCAGTTCCTTCTCCAGTACCCGAACCAGTTCGTAGCTCTCAGCTTTCGGATGTTTTGCGGTGTCGAGAGAGTCGGCCAACCGGCGACCGATCTGCGATTCCAGGCCTTTGAGATAAGTCTCGTCGAATTCCGGAGGCGTCACTGGGCGCTTCGCCTTACCGACTTTGTCGCGCAGTTCGCTGATGGCGGCACAGATCTTCTTGATTTCGGTATGGGCGAATTCGATCGCGTCCACCACTGTCTCTTCTTTCACTTCTTTCGCGCCCGATTCGATCATGACAATCGCATCGGCGCTGCCGACCACCATGATGTTGAGCAGGCCATCCCGCATTTCGGTGTAGGTGGGATTAACAATGAAGTGTCCGTCCACCAGGCCGACGCGCACGGCGCCGAGCGGGCCGAGAAATGGAATATCGGAGAGGGTCAGCGCGGCCGAAGCGGCGTTGATGCCGCAGACATCGGGGTCGTTTTCTGTGTCAGCGGACAAGACCAGGGCGATAACCTGGGTCTCGCACTTGAAGCCTTCGGCGAACATGGGACGAACCGGCCGGTCAATCTGGCGGCAGGTGAGAGTTTCGCGCTCGCTCATGCGCCCTTCGCGCTTGATAAAGCCGCCGGGAATGCGTCCGCCGGCGTAGGTGTACTCGCGATAGTCAACCGTGAGCGGAAAGAAGTCGATGCCCTCGCGGGGCTCGGGATTGGCGGTAGCGGTGGCGAGAACAACGTTTTCGCCGAATCTGACGACGGCAGCGCCGCCGGCCTGCTTGGCAATTTTTCCGGTTTCGATGGAGAGTTGTTTCCCGCCTGCGAGTTCGACGGAAACTTTTGTGGCTTCAGGTTTCATAGGTCATCCTTTTGTCGGACAGAAGATGGGGCAGAAGGGCATGCGCGCGGGCACGGAGATCGCGTGGACAGGCGGATGCCAGGCGGCGGTTGGGAACGCACTTTGCTAAGGCTCTCAAGGTGGAACCGGCCCCACACGGAGCCAGTCGCGCTGTTACTTGCGGATGCCGAGCTTGGAAATAACGGTTTTGTACCGTTCCGAGTCGTACTTCTTCAGGTAGTCGAGCAGACTACGACGCCTGCTGACCATCATGAGAAGTCCGCGGCGCGAGCCGTGATCTTTCTGGTGCGTCTTGAAGTGTTCCGTCAACTGACCAATGCGTTCGCTCAACAGCGCGATTTGAACTTCGGGACTTCCGGTATCGGTCGGGTGAGTACGATACGTGTCAACGACGGACTGTTTTTGCTCTCTGGCTAGCACTAACCTGTTGCACTCCTGTCTCTTCTCGTTTTCGTAACGTGTTCGATGGTAACACGGTGGTGTTGAAGGTGGCAAACCGAGCGAAGCATTGTGAGCGCTATTGCCTGTTATCGGAAGTGCGCAGGTCTGTCGAGCCACTCCGTTTGCCAGTTTGGCGTAGATGCCGCCGCCTGTGCCTGCTTTACCAGCCCAGATCTGGTTCCCGTCGGTCTCAGCTTACGGTTTTCATTGCACATTCAAGGCGATGGTGCCCACCGTTGCCGTGGTCGTTCCCGATGTTCCTGTTACGGTGACGGTGTAACTGCCGGCCGTGGTGCCAGAGTTCCCTCCGCCCCCGCCCCCCTTCGTACCACTGCCGCAGCCGATTGCGCCGATAGCAGCAACCATGACGAGCAATCCAAGCAGAGCAAGCTGGCCGCGTCGGCGCGTGGGAACCGTGAAGAACAGGAGGAACGCCAGCATTGTTCCGCCTGTCGACGGCCAGAGCAGTTGCTTTATCTCGTTCTTTGCGCTCGAAGCTGCGGTCGTGTTGACGGTCACTGTCGAGGTCTGGGCGGCCGTTCCACTGATGGTCACGGAAGTCGGATTCAAGCCGCAGGTCGGCGCGTCAGTCACACTCGTCATCGTCGTGGTGACCTTACAACTCAGGCTCACGCTTCCACTAAAGCCGAAGGTTCCCACTACGCTGACCGTCCCGGTGTTCCCGGTGGTGGCGCCCGGCGAAACGGTTATGGACGTACTCCCACCGGGACCAGCCATGAAGCCGGGGGTGAAAGTGTAAGTCGCCGATGCCACGGTGCTGGCGGAATAGCCGGGAGCCACGGCGATGGCGTTGATGGTTTCGGAGGCGCTGACGGTGATCGCGCCGCTGTATGGCGTAGACGATGTGCTCGGCGTCGAGCCGTCGGTGGTGTAGTAAATGGCCGCGCCGCCGGTGGCGTCAGTGATGGTAACCGATTGAGCCGAGGTGTAGCTGCCAGCGACCGGGCTGAACGTCGGCGTCGCCGCCAGCGGTGGGGACAACTTGAAAACGGTGCCCCAATCAATGCCGTTAACACCTCCAAACTCGGTGGTCCCGTAGAGGTTGCCGGAGGCGTCTTGGATCACACCCGCCACGGGCTCGGCGCCGTCAGTGCATTCGGTGCCTCCTTGCGAGCAAAAACTGTACAGCACGGTCTCTGTGTAGCCGTTGCCGCTTGGCGAAAGCTCGAAAACCGTGCCGCTGCTACACCCCTCACACTCCCAGGAAAGCCCAGTACCGCCGCTTGAGGTCGTTCCGTAGAGGTTGCCGGAAGCGTCTTCGATCAGGCCAGCATCGGGACCAGCGCCGTCCGTGCAACCGGGTTGCGAGCAAAAGCTGTGTAGCACCTTCTCGGTATAGCTGCCATTGTCGTCCGCAACCAACTCGAAAACCGTGCCACCACCATTCGCGCCCGCGCCGCCTTCGGAGGTCGTTCCATAGAGGTTACCGGAAGCGTCTTCGATCAAACCAGCACCATATGGATATCCGCCATCCGTGCAATTGCTGCCACCTTGCGAACAAAAGCTGTACAGCACGGTCTCTGTGTATCCGCTCCCGTTTGGCGAAAGTTTGAAGACCGTGCCGCAACCAATCCCAATGCACTCGGGAGTGCCAGTGCCGCCAAGAACGGTTGTCCCGTAGAGGTTGCCAGAAGCGTCTTCGATCAGAGCGGTATTGGGAGCAGCGCCATCGGTGCAGAATGCTGTGGAACTGGGGGGGCAAAAGTTGTAAAGCACAGTGTAGTTGTAGCCGCTGCCGCTCGGCGCAAGCATGAAAACCGTGCCATAAGCATAAGCTCCATTGACCAAGGGAACGCCGGTGCCGCCCAGGTTGGTCGTTCCATAGAGGTTGCCGGAAGAGTCCTCGATCAGGCCAGCATAAGGGTTAACGCCGTCAGTGCAGGCGGCGCTACCCTGCGATTGAGAGCAAAAGTTGTACAGCACGCTCTCGGTGTAACCGTTGCCACTCGGAATAAGCTTGAAGACCGTGCCTCCGCCATTGGCACCGCCATTGTAGGTCGTCCCATAGAGGTTCCCGGAAGCGTCTTCGATCAAGCCAGCAGAAGGGGTAGCACCGTCCGTGCAATAGGTTTGGGAACAAAAGTTGTACAGCACGGTCTTGGTATAGCTGCTGCCACTTGGCGTAAGCTTGAATACCGTGCCGTAACCGCAAGAACCCGCATTACAATCGGAACTATTGGTGCTGCTCCCCCCTTCGGTTGTTCCATAGAGGTTGCCCGAAGCGTCTTCGATCAGGCCAGCAGAAGGCTGGATTCCATCAGTACAGTAAACACCGCCTTGCGAGCAAAAGTTGTATAGCAGGCTTTCGATGTCCAAATTGGACGAGGTCTGCGCGCTGGCCGCCCGGCGCGGGCGGTGGAGGCGTCCTTGCCCCGGCCCATTGGCCGCGCGGCGCACGCCGACGCCTAACGGGCGGCCACTGGGCGCGCCGGTCTGCGCGGCCAGTGCGCCGGGCAGCAGGCAGGCAAGAACAGAAACCAGCAATGCGAGAATCAGAAGCCGCGGGATGTACAAAAAGGCCCTTCTCATTTACCGGCGATTATAGCTTTAAGTCACACGCACGCGGAGAGGAAACACTTAGCTGTTCTAACATCCCGATAGCACTCACAACCCCGAAATCAGCCGGCCACACTTCTCAGGTTCTATTGAGGTAGCCAACACTTACCAGAGAGCGTCTCTTTAAGCATTTCGCTGCAGCATGGGAAGCGGTCTGCCGCGGTTCCGTGGAGTCGCTGTGCCTCACTGCCCGGTTCGAGGTTATAATATATTCACGACTCGAAATAAACGACGGATGTAACAATCCTCCGGTTTATTCCAGGGACACGAGCTGGGCCAACCCTACAGGCTCTGCATGTAGCCAGCCATCATAGAAATTAGAAATACGGGGAGATTCATATGCCACGAGGCCGATCAACTTTTACTAAGCGTCAGAAAGAACAGGCGCGCCAGCAGAAACAGCGGGACAAGACCGAGCGCAAAACCCAGCGCAAGCAGGATCAACCGGGAGGCGTTGTAGTGGACGAAGCCGAAGAACTGCGTCAGATGCGTGAGCACGCCGCCGAGCAGGCCGCGCTATTCGGCATCGGCAGCGACGACGAACCGAATTCCCTTGAGATCCTCACACCGCACGGCAAGGAAGTCGATCACTAAACAGGCTGGGGATCGCCGGCGCCCAGAGTTCCGGCGATTCCGGGCGCATTTCAACAAAAATTCTCCATCATCTTCCCAAGGGCCGCGGCCAGCCCTCAGAACATTACACAGGCCTCGTTGACCCTCTCCAGTACTCGTTCCAGCAACGCCAGTTGCCGCTCCAGGTCGGACTTCAGCGTGGCATCCAACTGCCGGACGATCTCATCCTTGAGCACGCGCTTCTTGGCGGCAAGAAGCTCCCCGGTTTGTTCGAGTTCTCCGGAGTCAAGTCGCAAGTCGTGGGCCATGACCTTGGTCAGGAGTTCGTTGTACTGTTTCGGATCTTGTTCCAACAAGACGTTGGCGAGCAGTTTCAGCTCGTTGGGTTCCAGGTGGAATTGCATAGCCCCCTCCCTTCAATAGAGAAAGTGCCTTGGAAACTCCAAAGGAATTGGATCACGGCGACATCGAATTGTCAGTGATAAAAATCACCGGAGGCGAAGGGCAAGCGACGCCGGGCGTAAACGCCCGGCGTTCCACCACCCAAAGCTATACAAACACCTCACCCGGCAAAGCGGTTAACGTCCGTGAGGCAAGCGTATTTTCGACAAACCGCTTCGGACGCTGCTCGCTGGCCGAGGTATTCACCTGCTTGCGTTCGATGCGCAGCTTCAGAGTGCGCTCGATATTGCGAAGATCCAGGACTTCCACGCCCGTGACCAGGGTCGACGCTCGGCCCGGAGAACCCATGCGCCCGGTGCGCCCAACGCGGTGTATGAAATCTTCCGCCATCTTCGGCAGGTCGTAGTTGATCACGTGGGCTACGTCATCGCAGTGCAAGCCACGCGACGCGACGTCGGTTGCGACCAGTATCCGGTAGCGCCCTTCCTGAAATCCGCTCAAGGCGGCGTTGCGCTGCGACTGCGTGCGGTCGCCGTGAATCTGGGCGGTCGAAAAGCCATCGCGCTCCAGTTCCTTGGCCAGCCTTTGCGTGCCGCGCTTGGTGCGCGTGAAGATCAGGGTTTGCCCGGTTTCCTCATAGAGCAACTGCCTTAGCACGTCCAGTTTCTCGGACGGGCGCACTTCATAGGCTTCGAGGGACACGCTCTCCGCCGGCTTCAGCACTGAACCCAGTGCTATCCGAACGGGCTCGCGCGTGTACTCATTTACCAGCCACACCACAGACTGCTCCATGGTGGCTGAAAAGCACAGCGTCTGCCGGCGCTGCGGCAGAATCTCTAAAATCCGCCGGATCGCCGGAAGAAAACCCATATCCAGCATGCGGTCGGCTTCGTCGAGCACGAGGATCTTGACGTGGCGCAGGTCCGCGAACTTGCGGGTGATGAAGTCCTGCAGGCGCCCCGGAGTAGCAATAACAAATTCGCAGCCGGAACGCAGACTGTGGATCTGTGCCTTCTCGGCCACGCCGCCGATTACCAGCGCCGCCTTCGGCATGTTCTTGTCCCGCAGTTGTTCGTATTGCTCGTGGACTTGCATAGCCAGTTCGCGCGTAGGCAGTAAGACCAGCGCGCTGATGTTCTTCGATGGTGACTGGCGCAGCATCTCGAGAATCGGAATCAGGAACGCGAGAGTTTTGCCGGTTCCGGTTTGGGCGGTGCCGATTACGTCCTTGCCTTCAAGGGCCGGAGAAATGGCGCGTGCCTGGATGGGTGTGAGGGTGATGAATTGAGCTGCCGCCAGTTTCTGCTGCAGGGCAGCAGACAAGGGCAGTTCCGTAAAGGTGGTCATTCGATTGTTGTTCTTTCTGGAGGGGCTTACTTTCAATTTCTCGGACACACTGGTCCGAGTTCGCATGCCGCTCTATTTGAAATTGGCGCTGGAACCAGGCGGGCAGGAAATGCGGAGGTGATGCGGATCCAACAGGATCCCCGCTTAACGAGCAAACCGTAGCAAAAGCGTTAACCACAGTATAGCAGAAGAAGACGCGGCGTGCGGTTACGTCGGTCATGGCGCGGAGAGAGTGCTGAGAAGCGTCCCGTGCTCAAAAAAAACGGCACTGCTCTCGTTTACGTGGCATTCGACCGTGACCTAGCTCACAGACGGGCAAGAGTAGCCCCGGTTACTGTTTGAGTGAATTACTATTTTTCAGCGAGAGGCTCGGTAGATGGCTAGTATCGTTTCCCCCACCACGCGCGTTTTGAATTCCAAGCTGGCGCAAAGAATCATGAGCGCCGACGAAGCTGCAGCTTTGATCAAGTCCGGCGATCAGGTCGGCATGAGCGGCTTTACCGGGTCTGGTTATCCCAAGGCCGTTCCGATTGAGCTGGCACGCCGCATTGCGGAAGCGAACTTCCGCGGACAAAAGTTCCAGGTCAGCGTCTTCACCGGGGCTTCTACCGGCCCCGAACTCGACGGAGCCCTCGCCATGGCGGGAGGCATCCACCTGCGCCTTCCCTACCAGTCGGATCCGGAAACCCGCAAGCGCATCAACGCGGGCGAAATGGAATACATGGACATTCACCTCAGCCATGTCGCGCAGTTTGTCGAATACGGATTTCTCGGCAAGCTCGATGTCGCGCTGATCGAAGTCACCGCAGTACTGGAAGACGGACGGCTGGTGCCGAGTTCCTCGATCGGTAACAACAAGACCTGGATCGATCAAGCGGAGCGCGTGATTCTGGAGGTCAATTCGTGGCAGCCGGCGGCGCTCGAAGGCATGCACGACATCTACTACGGTCTCAAGCCGCCACCGCATCGCGGACCGATTCCACTGGTGAGTCCCGGCCAGCGTATCGGTACGCCTTACCTCGAAGTTCCGGCGGAAAAGGTCGTGGCCATCGTGCTCACGGATTCTCCCGACCGCAATAGCGCTTTCAAAGCGCCCGATGAAGCTTCCAAGCGCATCGCCGGCCACATTCTCGAATTCCTCGGCTGGGAAGTAAAGAAGGGCCGCATGCCGGCGAATCTGCTTCCGCTGCAATCCGGCGTCGGCAACATTGCCAATGCGGTTCTGTTTGGGCTTGAGGAAGGCCCCTTTGAAGGACTGACTTCTTATACCGAAGTCATTCAAGACGGCATGATTCGTCTGCTGAAGTCGGGCAAGTTAACCTTCGCCTCGGCTACGGCATTCTCGCTCAGCCCGGAGATGCTCACCGAAGTGAATGCCGATATGGCCAGCTACCGTGAGCGCATCGTCCTGCGTTCACAGGAGATCTCCAATCATCCCGAGATCATCCGCCGCCTCGGCGTAATCGCCATGAACGGCATGATCGAAGCCGATATCTACGGCAACGTCAATTCGACCCATGTCATGGGATCGCGCATCCAGAACGGTATTGGCGGATCCGGGGACTTCGCCCGCAATGGCTATCTCTCGATCTTCATGGCTCCATCGACCGCGCAAAAGGGCACCATCTCGACCATCGTCCCCATGGTGTCGCATGTCGACCACACCGAACATGACGTGCAGGTGGTTGTCACCGAGCACGGACTGGCGGATTTACGCGGACTCTCGCCGCGCCAGCGGGCGCACCTGATCATCGAGAAGTGCTCCAGCCCGGACTACAAACCGCTGCTTCTCGACTATCTCAGCCGGTCCGAGCGACTGTCGTACGGCAAGCACACGCCACATCTGCTCACAGAATCGCTAGGCTGGCACAACCGCTATCTGCGAACCGGGGACATGCGTCCCCACGAAAATAACTAAGGAGCCGCAATCTTTCCGCGAATCACCACGACTGAAGCCGCCGGCAGATCGTAGGTCGTGTCCTTCGTTCCATCTTGTTGGGAGCGCAAAATCGGCCCGTCGGGATCCGCCGTGCCGTTCGTGTAAGCGACGATGGTGCGCCCAGCCGCGATTTCGGCATGCGCCATAAAGCGCGTGCGTGGCGGGTTCCACTTGTACTGAGCGCTGCCGAACGTGGCGATCTCAACCGGCCCGGCAAAACCCACCGCCGAACCCGAAGGCCCATGAAACGCAATGCGGACGCGATGAGCGTTCTCCTGATCGCGGTTGACTACCAGCAGTGACCAGTTGCCATCAGGACGCTTCAAAGCGTAGGCGGTAACGAGCTCGCGGCCGGCACCGTCGTCAACATCAGCCTTGGCCGAATAGACCTGATGCTCTCCGCTGCCGGGTTGGGCCCACTCCAGATTGATGAGTTGCGCAACGAAGAACTGCGCCAGCGGCTGCTGAATTTTGTAGGAAGCGTCAACCGTGAACATGCCGAAGGTGCCCGGAGAAGCGTTGCAGCCGGGCTCCATCTGCAAGGGCAGGTAGTGGAAGAAATAAACGCCCTTGGCGCCCGCGTCGAGCAACGATCCGATGTAATCCGCCAGCCATATGCCGGAAAAAATGTCCTGATAAGTTTCGCTCGCGCCGGAGGAAAGATTCCCCTCGGTGACGAACATCGGCACGTCGGCAGGGACGCCGTCTTCGTGCCAAACCTGAATGATGTGGCGCATAAGTTCCGGCTCATCGTAGAGAACTCCCCACGGAGTTTTGCAGGGGTCGTAGGGATAGTGTTCGAAAGAGAAGAAGGCGAGATCCTTCATGCGCCCGTGCTGCTTCAGATAGTCGACGAAGCGTCCGGTCCAGGAGACTCGGCTGCTCGAATCGGGCCAGACTTCAATGTCTTTGTTTTCGCCAGTGAAGGAAGGACCTCCCAGTTTGAGCGCTGGATCGAGGCGATGCAGCGCGGTCGCCCATTGCAGATAGAGAGCGGCGTAGTCCTCGGGGAGCATGAACTGCCCATCGGCCTCCTCGCCCATCTCAATGTAGGAGATCGGATAATGGCGGTTCTTGATGTACGCAATCTCGGCGACTGCGTTCTCCGGGGTGTCGTAGAGGAGCGCTACTGGAATCATGGCGGGCAGTCCGCGGGTGACGCCGCTGGTGAAGAAAAGGTCAAAGCCCACCTGGGCCTGGCGCGTCGGGCCGAGATCCGAAGGCTCATGCCAGGAATCGACCGACGAGCAATAGGTAGTCGTCTGCTCCTGATCGGCGGTGTGGCGCAGCGAGTCGTGGAACTCTCCGTCACCGGTTGTGGTTCCAAGGTAGAGCTCGCGGATGGAGTAGCCGACGCAATTGCGGATGTCGGCGGGGCCGTCAGCATCGCAGGTGTTGGAAGACTCCGTCATCCAGATACGGACGAAACGCACTGCCAGCGGAGTCGTAACCAGGCGAACTGTTGCGGTACCACCCTTGCCAGCGGTGACGGTAGCCTGCGGGAAAGTCTGCCAGACGCCGCGTGTAGGCGCTCGGATGGGATCCTCTCCGGTCCAATACTGAACCAGGTAGTGGGTAGCGTAGGGCTCGCCCCACACGATTCGCATGGTATCGACAGGCTGCGGCTGCGCCAGATCGAGGACGATCCACTGCGGATGAAGAGCGTCACTCTCGCCGGTGAAATGCTGCGTGAGATACGGGTTGCTCTTCCAGAAAGTGTTGAGGTCGCCGTCGGTGAGGCGGGAGTAGCCGGCGCTATCCGTTCCGTCATTGCGGGTAAAGCCGCGGCGAGGAAGCGCATATCCATAGGAGTAGCGCAGGCTTTCGGTGGGTACTGAGGCGCCCGTGAAATAGCCCTTGCCCGCCGGATCGCTCCATGTCCCCTGGGGATTCCAATGCCAGGCTTCGATCGCCAGTTCAGTGTTCTGGCGGAAGGACACCGGCTGCCAGCCGGAGGCGAGGGTTGCCTCGAGCGAGGCTGGCAGCAGATCTTTGTCGATGGCCTCGGCGGGGATGCGGTCCACGCCGGCTCCCAGAGTTTCACTGGGGACAAACTGGTTGGCGGCGTGCGAAACATCCACGGTGATGGTTTGCGCCGTGGAGAAAAGACTGAGAATCGTGACGACGGCAAGAACGGCGGCAGGAATTTTCACGCGAACGCCTCCGGGTCAAGACTGTATTAAAACGATTCAATTATACGGATTGCCCGTCTCGAGGACGAGTAATTTTCAGAGTCGTCTTATTGGCCGGCGGATTTTGTCCCGGGTGTTTGCGGCCGCACTTCATATTCCGGGTGGGGTACGCCCATCAGCCATTTGTCGAACCATCCCACTATGTTGTCGAGCCGCTCAATCCGATGCCACGGCTCACCCGAGCGCGACAGTTCGTGGGTCTCGCGCGGAAATACGACCATGGCGGTCGGGCGCTTCAAGAACTTGAGCGCGCGGAACAGTTGTTCTCCGCCAGAATCCTGCGGAGTACGGTAGTCGGCCTGCCCCAGAATGAACATCATGGGCGTGTGGATTTTCTCGACGAAGGTGATGGCGGAGCGGTTGGCATAGTCCTTGGGATCCTGGAAGGGCGGCGCCTTGAACCACCGCGGCTGGAACAATGTGAAATCCGCGGTGTACCACCATGAGGCCCAATCCGAGATGTCGCGCTGCGACACGGCGGCGGCGAAGCGGTCGGTCTGCGTCACCGTCCAGTCGGTAAGCACGCCCCCGCCGCTGCCGCCAGTGACGCCGAGTTTCTTGGGATCGACGTAACCGCGCTTGAGGACCTCATCGACTCCCACCATCAGATCGCGGTAGTCGTCGCCCGGATAGTGGTACTGGATAATGTTGCCGAAATCCTGTCCATAGCTGGTCGAGCCGCGCGGGTTGATGTAGAGCACCACGTAGCCCTTGGCCGCCATCCATTGAAATTCATGATCGAATACCCAGCCATAAGCGGCGTGGGGACCGCCATGGATGTTGAGGATCAGCGGATATTTCTTCTTCGGATCGAAGTCGGGCGGTTTCTGAATCCATCCTTGAATGGGTAAGCCGTCGAAGCTTTTGTAATTGATTTCTTCCGGCGCAGTCAGGTTGAGCTGCGACCAGAGCTTCTGGTTCGCGTCCGTGATGCGGGTTTGCGCGCCACCCAGGTTGTCGCCCTGGGCTCCACTCAAAGTCACCGCGAACAGGTCGCCGATCATAACGGGCGTAGAGACCAGCACAACGGCAGTGTGCCCATCGGCCGTCACGGAACAATCGAGCACCGCCTGATCGCCTCGAGTAATTTCCGTAACCGCGCCCGTTTGCGCGTCCACGCGAACTAGCGGCGTGCGTCCCTGCTTTTCCACAATGTCGAAGAGCCAACGTCCGTCCGGCGACCAATGAAGCGTCTCGCCATGGCCTCCGCGCGGAGGGGCGTTGTCGCCGAACACCGAACTGCCCATGTCGAAGTCGTAAGCGGCAGTAAGGTTGCGGGGCTGCGCATTGGGAGCCAGATCCATGACCCAGAGATCAGGCTGCGCGTAGGAACGCACCGGCTGGCTCACCGCGCCATGGAAGGCCACGCGCCGGCCATCGGGGCTAAGCGCTAAGATCGCCGATTCCCATGGGAACGGTAGCCAGCTTTTCAGGCGCGCCGCCGGTGGATCCGACAGAATAAATATCAGTGCTCGGCATCTCGTAATAAGGCTCGTCAATGCGGCGGGTGAGGAAGTAGATGCGCGAACCATCGTGCGTCCAGACGATTTCGCCTTCGTCATAGTCACCACTGGTAAGCTGCAGGGGTTTGGCCGGTTCATCGGACGTGGTGGGAACGTCAATCACCCAGATGTGCTCGTGCCGCTTGAAATCGAGATACCCCTCGTCATTGCTCCTGTAGACGGCGCGGGTAATGATGTGGATATCAGATTCGTGTTCGCCCTCGGCCGCTGGATTACCCGCCGTCGCTGATTCTTTGTCGTTTGCGGCATTGTTCGCGGCCCCGGCTTTCGCGTCCTTCTTCTTGCGCTGCTCTTTCTCGATATCTTCGGGCGTGGTTGAACTTGAGAAGGCGATGCGCTTGCCGTCTGGCGACCAGACCGGACCCACCGCTCCTTTCGGCAGATCGGTAATGATGCGGGCTTCGCCACCAGCCAACGACAGAAGCGCAATCTGCGCCGGACGCGGCTTGCCGCTGTCGTCTTTCTCTCCACCGCGGACAAAGGCGATCAGCTTGCCGTCCGGTGACCATCGGGGCTGCCCGTCATGTTTGCCGTTGGTCAGGCGCACGGGAGCTTCATTGCCGGAAGTCGCGACGATCCAGATAGAGGTCTCATACCCGGTGCGCTTCTCGTCGGTGACAACCCGGGTGAAGACGGCACGTGACCCATCGGGTGAAACCTGAGGGTTGGCGACCCAGACGAAATTGAACAGGTCCTTTTCGGTGATGGCTCGCTTCGCAGTTCCCGACTGGGCGTTCGAATTCTGAGCGGCGAGCGCGGTGACGAATGCCAAGACGATCATCGAAGCGGTGACAACAGAGAGAAAACGTAATTTCATGAGCATCCTCAGAACGGCAGCCGCTCACACGCGGCGCTTGTGCATTGTGCTATGCAGAACGACAGGCGGTCAAACCACCTAAAGCTGCAGCCAGGTCCCAATTCCATTCTTTAAAGCGCACTCGTAGATCAGCGGCGCCACCACCATGTCGTCGAGGGCAAGCCCCAAGTTACAGGCCATGGTGCGCTCTTCCGCTTTCTCGCGGCCTGCTTTGTGCCCGGTAACCAGTTCTCCCAGGTCGGCGTGAATGGCGGGGATGTCCTGAAAATATCCGAGGTCGCGATAATGATGAAGCTGCGGCACGTCGTCGGTGCAGAACTTATCGGCTTCATGCAAGGCGCTGGGATGCCAGTACGAATCGAAGTCCACAAGCGATGCAAACGCGCCCTCGGAAAGCCAGCCGCGCTGAATGGTCGCGTGCGGCGACCGCAGAATCGGGCCCGCAGTGACAACTATGTCGCTCCGAACTACGGCTTGTTTAGGGTCGTCCACCGCAACAACTTCGATCCCCAGCAGTTCGCTCATTTTCCGGGCATAACCAGCGGCGCGACCAGCGTTCTTATCGTAGGCATAAACTTTTTTCAGGGGGAACAGGACTTTCAGCGCTTCCAGATTGCTGCGTCCCTGCACTCCGCACCCCAGGATCCCGACGCTCTCCGATTCCGGCCGCGCCAGATATCTTGCGGCCACCGCCGTCGCAGCGCCGGTGCGCTGGGCGGTAATCCAGGTGCAATCCATGACCGCAAGGGGGACGCCGGTTTCAATATCGTTGAGGATAAGCAGCCCCGTAATGTAGGGTAATCCGCGCTGGCTGTTGTCGGGATATCCGCCGACCCACTTCATGCCGGCAGCCTTCTGCGACGGAATTGCGGCCGGCATCGCATGGAGAAACGCGTCGGGCATGGTGTGAATGCCGATCTTGGGCGGCATCTCCACGCGCCCTTCACCCTTCTCGCGAAACATGCGTTCCAGCGCCGTAATGATCTCCGCCATGCCCGGTCCGGCAGCAGCAACGTTGGCGCAGGAAAGATAGAGCAGTTGCTGCCCGAGGCGTAAATTCACGTGGGAGCTAATATCAGTCCTCCGAATATCGTTCATCTTGTTTTGTCACCTTTTCTTGTCACCCGATTTCTCGGCGAGAGCGGTCGCGTCATCGAGCATTCTTTCGATGCGGCGAGCCCGGCCGTCCGGAGTCCTATAGTAGAAGATGCCAAACAGGTGCCCGCGCCGGCGCGAGGCCGACATTAAATCCCAACCTTCACGGGCGCGTGGATGGCGCGCAAATGTCAGCTGCAAGACCGGCGGCAGTTCTCTTTCCGCCTCCATGACCGCAAGCAATCGCTCCGCAATCTGTTCCGCCCGGCGCACCCGAGCTTCAGCACCCTTAGGCTCGGTGATCCACTTGGCGATGTCGTTGCGAGTGGAGTGATTCAGTTTGTCATACCACCGGCGAAGAGAGCGGTCTTGGCCGAGGATGCCCTTGAGCTCATCGGGGATGGTTACCGTCCGTTCTTCGTTGTCGAGTTCAATCTGGAAACGGGCGACGCTGCCTTCGACGGCCCGTGCTTCCTTTTGCATTCTCTTATTGACCAGCAGAATGTGCCGCCCCGCTCGGGTGGGAAACAACGAAGTGCGGAAGGCAAATCCATTGATTTCGCCTTTCACCCTGATCTGGCCGCGCATCCCCCAGACTTTCGCGGCATCGAAAGGCATGTGGATAATGATCCAGTTCAGGCGTGAACGCATGCGCTCAAGCCTCGCCTCAAAGTGCCTGGCTGCGGGCGTGGGCTGGGCTTTAGAGGCTTTCGGCATGAGCGGAAACCGGGCGTCTGCATTCTAATATGAACAGACGAGTCTGGTGACATTGCCGACAAGAGTTAGACTGTTAGGAAAGCAAATCCGGAGAACCATCGTGATCTGCCCGAACTGCAGGGAAGACAATGCGCCTACATTCCGTTTCTGCGGAATGTGTGGCACCTCGCTTGAAGCTCCACGGCCGGTGGGAGCACCAGTGCCGGATGTGCGGCGGCCTCCAGTCGCAGAAACCGCGACTAAACCCACGAACAAACAGGTGCCTCCGATCGCCGGGCCCTCGATGCTGGGCTTGAATCAGCCGGGCGCCAGCCGACCGACCATGGACACGCTGCGGGAACCATCTTTCTCCGGCTTGGATTCCTTCTTCGAGCCCGAGCGACCCAAAACCGGCCGATGGCGGATCCTGCTGATGGCGGTTCTGCTGGTGGCATTGGGCGGGGCAGGCTGGTGGACGTACACAAATTATCTCGGCGTCGCGGAGAGCCGGAAACCCGAAGTCGCGACTCCAAGCAGCGGTGAAGCTCCCGCCGAGCAGCTAGTGACTAAACCGGCGGCTAAGGAAGCGGCTACGCCCGATGCGGGCTCGTCGCAGGCGCCGGGTCCGCCCGCCGCATTGCTGGAAAACCGCGCCGAGCCCGAGAGCGCTGCTCCTGACACCACCCGAACCACCACGGAGCGAGCAGCAAAGCCAGCGGTCCAGGCAAAACTGGCGAGTCCGGCGAAACGTGAGCACAGCCGGACCTCGCCCAAGGCATCGAACTTGCCGGTGTCCGCCGCGGCTGACACCGGGGACGCGGCCTTCCGCAAAGGCGAGGCCTATCTCTACGGGCGGGGCGTTCCCGAAAACTGTGACGAAGCCGTGAAGTACCTGAAGGCGGCTTCAGCCAAATCCAATGCCAAGGCCCGGAGCGCGTTCGGAACCATGTATGCCACCGGCCACTGTGTGCCGCGCGACCTGCCAACATCGTATTTATGGTTCGCGCTGGCTCTGCGGACAGATCCAAATAATCAGATCCTGGAGAAGGATTTGAGCGCGATCTGGAACCAGATGACGCCGCCGGAACGGCAGATGGCTACGAAAATGAAACAGTAGCAGATATAGTTTGTAAGCTGAGAGCGGGGTTACTCGCTCGCCGGCACCAGATTCAGCGCCTTCTTCATCGAGCCGCGTTCGATCATGATCTTTTCCTGCAGCAAGGTGATCGCATAGATCAACTGCTCGGGACGCGGGGGACAGCCCGGGACATAGATATCCACGGGTATGACCTGGTTCACGCTTTGCACGAGCGCGTAATTATTGAACACGCCGCCGGAAGTCGCGCACGCTCCCATCGAGATGACCCACTTCGGTTCCGGCATCTGCTCCCAGAGCTGGCGAATTACGGGAGCCATTTTTTGCGAGACGCGGCCGGCAATAATCATCAGATCGGATTGTCGCGGTGATGGCCGGAACACTTCCGCGCCGAAGCGCGCAATATCGAAGCGCGACGCGCCCATCGACATCATTTCGATGGCGCAGCAGGCAAGGCCAAACGTCATCGGCCAGATGGAATTCTTGCGGTTCCAGTTGACGACCGCGTCGAGCGTGGTCATGACGATGCCTTCAGGCACACCGTCTCCGTAGACAAGTTCCTTGACTACCTTCTTGCCATTTTCGACGTCAACGTAGGGGCCGAAACTGAGCTCTTGCGCCATGAATATATTCTAACCGCAGAGATGCCGAGTGCGCAGAGGAAACGAAGGCTTGGCACTTCTCGGCGCGCTCCGCGTCTCGGCGGTGAAAAGCCTTACGGGTTCAGCACAATCTTGCCGAACATCTGGCTCTTCTCCATGTACTCGTGGGCCGTGCGGATTTCCTTCAGCGGGAACGTATGGTCAATGACCGGCTTGAGCCGTCCGGCGAAGACATGTCCGAGCACTTCATGGAGTTCACTCATCGTGCCCATGTACGACCCGAGCAACGCCAGTTGACGCGAGAACAAGAAGCGCAGATCGAGTTCGACTTTTGGTCCCGTGGTGGCGCCGCAGGTCACCAGCGTGCCTCCGGACTTGAGTGACTTGACACTCTCCTCCCAGGTGGCGTGCCCGACGTGCTCGATCACGATGTCCACGCCCTCGAAATTGGTGATCTTGCGGACTTCCTGGGAAATCTTCTGCTGATAGTGATTGATGACGAAATCGGCGCCGAGTTCGCGAGCGCGCTCCATTTTGCGCTCATCGCCCGCGGTGGTGATTACGCGAGCGTGGAACAGTTTCGCGATCTGGATGGCGGCAATGCCCACGCCTGAATTTGCGCCCAGCACCAGCACGGTTTGGCCGAGGCGGATGGCGGCTCGTCCGGTAAGCATGTGCCACGCCGTGAGGAAGACCAGCGGCACGCTGGCGGCTTCGTTGAAATCGAGCGAATCGGGGATCGGGATAACGTTAACCGCGGGTACCGCGATCAGTTCACAGTTGCCGCCGTCGACGCCGTTGCCGAGCACGGTGAACTGGCGGCACTGATTTTGCAGGCCAGCAACGCACTTGGCGCAGTGATTGCAGAAATGCATGGGCGCGATCAGCACGCGCTGTCCGCGCTTGAGGTCAGTGATGTACTCGCCGGCTTCGACGACTTCACCGGCAATATCGCTGCCCAAGATGTGTGGCAGGTTGACACCGGGCAGACCTTTACGTACCCAGAGGTCAAGATGGTTGAGAGCGCATGCTCGCACCCGAATCAGGACTTGATCTTTGCGCGGCTTGGGATCGGGGATGTCTTCGTAGGTGAGGACTTCTGGGCCACCGAACTGATGGATGCGAACCGCTTTCATGAGGGCTCCTAAGAGCGTGGACAATGGGGATTTGAACCCTACAAGCTAGCACAAACTCCTCGGCCTTTGGGTAGGGGCTCCAGTGGTGGGCCGGCCGAGGGCGGTCGGCCCTACGCAACCCTTGACGCCCAAGTTTGACCTTCCTCGCTCACGGAACCATAATCATCGCTATGGACCTCTACGAGGAAATCGTCCGCTTGCGCAAAGAAGGACGGCGTGGTGCCGTGGCTACGATTGTCAATGTGCGCGGGTCGATTCCGTCGTTTAAGACCGCCAAGATGCTGGTACGCGACGACGGCTCGATCGTCGGCACCATCGGCGGCGGCTGTGTCGAGGCCGACGTCTGGCAGGCGGCGCGCGAAGTGATGGAATCGGAGAAGCCGCGCACCCTGACGTTTGATCTGAACCAGGATCCAAAGTATGACACCGGCCTGGTCTGCGGCGGAACGCTGGAGATTTTCGTGGAGCCAATTTTACCTCCAGCAGATCTTTATATTTTTGGTGCAGGTCACGTAGCAGCAAGCCTTTATAAGGTTGCGGGAATTGCCGGATTCGACGTCACGGTGGTGGATGATCGCGAAGCTTACGCCAACCGCGAACGCTTCCCCGAGGCACAGCAGGTAATCGCCGAAGATTTCGACAAGGCGGCGGCGCAGCTTACTCCGAGCGAGTCTTCGTACATCGTGATCGTCACCCGCGGACACCGCGACGATATGCGGATGCTGCGCTGGGCGGTACAGACTCCGGCGCGCTACGTCGGGATGATTGGATCGAAGCGGAAGACGATCACCATCTTCAAAAAGCTGCAAGCGGAAGGTCTGCCCGCGCATTTATTTGACCGGGTCCATGCCCCGATTGGGCTCGACATTGGCGCCATTACTCCGGAAGAGATTGCTGTGTCGATCACGGCGGAGTTGATCGCCAAACGGCGAAAAGTGGAGCGCGATCTTCCGCACATGAGCTGGTTCCATCGGCGCGAGCGAGAGTCCGAGATCGAGCCAAAGACTTAACCGCCGAGACGCAGAATACGCCGAGAAATGTTTGGCAAGAGCCCAAGGATCCGCGGTGAATCGCTTTTCTCTGCCTCCTCGGCGTCTCGGCGGTTATGATTTCTGCATGCCGAAGGAAATCGAAATCAAATTTCGAATTACCGATCTGTCCGCACTCACCCGGGCATTGAAGCAGGCAGGCTTCAAGCAGTTCACCCGCTCCACCCATGAAATGAATGCGCTCTACGATCTGCCCGGCCAGAAATTGCGCAAGCGGGGTGAACTGCTGCGGCTGCGAAAATATGGCGAGAACTGGGTACTGACGCACAAGGCGAAAGGCAAAGCCGGACGCCATAAAGTGCGCGTCGAACTGGAAACGCGCGTGGAGAACGGCCCACAGATGGACGGTGTCCTACGCGCGCTCGGCTTCACGCCCACGTTTCGCTATGAAAAATATCGCGCAGAATGGAGCGACGGCACCGGCCACGTGGTGCTGGATGAGACTCCCATCGGAAACTTCGGCGAAATCGAAGGGCCGTCGCGCTGGATTGACCGCACAGCTCGCGCGCTCGGCATCGACCGCGGCGATTACATCACTCAGACCTACGCGCCCATGTTCTTTGCCTGGAAGCGGCGCACGCGGAGCAAGGCCACGGAGATGACGTTCCGGGCGGTGGGTGGCAGAAAACGTTAGAGACGACGGACAGAGCAGAAAAGGCGACCCCTCTGGCCGGCACTCGTGACACCAACGCTCCGTCAGGCTCGGGCCGTTGCGTCAGTTGGAATGTGCCACATGTTTGCGCCCTTCCGCCTGCTTTTCGCGACCATAGCTTTCATATCCAACGGTGGCAAAGTAAACGGCCTGATCGAAAAACTGGTCTAGCAGGCGTAAGAGTTCGAAGCCTCCCAAGATTTCCAGCGGTCTTTCGCGCATACCTTCCAATTCCAGGAAGTCCCAGAGATTCTCTTCCGTCATCATGAGTGCCCAGCAGAGTGCACTCATCGTGACTCCCTGCTCGGCGCGGCGACGGCCGAGAGACAGGTACACGCGCTCGATATCTTCGTCGGTTTTCGTCAGCAGCCAATCGCTGAGATTGCGGTAAACCTCGCGCGCCCGTTCGCGGATCTCGTGCGGCGGAACCTTTCGCAAGTCACCCGCCCGGTGGGAGCGTTCCAATTTGTGCAGAAGATTTTCGGCTAGTTCTTCGGAGTGTGATTCAATGAGATGAACCAGACGCAGAGCGATCATAGCGAGCCTCCTCGCCACTGCCATACTCATTGTACGCCCGCGTTCCCGGCTTGGGACGTGACTGCCGGTGATCCCGGAACGCTCACTTGGGGGATGTTTGTCCCGCGGTAAACGTCGTCCACGGACCTGCTTTCATGTCGCGCAAAACCGGCTTTTCCCAGTCATACTCCGGGTGCCGGTCAAGAAAATCCTTAGCTAGAAAGTCAGCCCCGCAGGGATGGCCGGCGCGGGCGCGAAGACTCATCTTGCCGGCCATGCCGCTGTCGGTGGCCTTGCCCTGCACCGCACCGCCGGGATTATTGGGTTCCCATTCCCACTCCTTAACTCCTCGCGGCGATGCATCGACGTGGCCGCAAAGGGAGCGTTCGTTGGCCTGCTCCTTCTTCTCGAAGCTGTCGACGTGGTCGGCGAGAAATTGCTCTGCCATACCCACATCGATCTTGCCTTTGTTCTGTCCCATCAACTGTTCCCAGCGCACGCGCCGCGCATTGGAAGACAACGAAAGATCCTTGGTGTCGAAAGCTGGGGCTTCCTCGGCAAGCACCTTGGGATCGCGCGCGAAATTAGAGCTCACGAAGTACCCATCTTTGGTGCGCCACAAAGGAGTGTTCTTGAGGCCAAGTTCCAGGTATGCGATTTCGCCACTCTTGCGATCTCCGATAAGCCAATCGTTGGCATAACCTCCGTTGTTGCCCTCCTTGATGATGCGGACATAGTCATCGATCGAGTTGGCATACTGCAGCGCTTTGCGCGAGCGCATGAACTCAGGCTTGCCGTTGGGGTCCCAGCCTTCGAACTGGCTGATGGTGGTTTCGGCGATCATCATGCCGGCCGAATTGATGCCAAAGTCGTCGTCGCTCGTAATCACCCCGGGGAAGCCATCCATCAGGATGCGATTGCCATGCGCCGGAACGATGTCGAACATCATGACCCAGCGTGTACCGGCTAAGTAGCCGGTCCAGTTGTTGTGTGCGATCACGATCTGGTGGTCCTTGGTCATGCTGCCGGTGGCAATGAAAGCGCTGCAATTGCCGGGCGCAACCAGCTTAGGTACGTTCGCCGCGTGTTCGCGCTGGTTCAACCACGGAAGATAGTAGTCGGGAACTTCCTCGAAGGCGTTGAGCGCGACGACGTCATCCACATCAAGGTTGGCTCCGTGCGCTTTGGCTCCGTCCGCGATTCCCTGCAGTTCCTGCTGGTACTCGGGATCGATGTGCGGCCACAGCATCTCGCGGGCGACTTTGCGGAAGAACTCCCAATCCCGCTTGGTGCGATGCGTATCCTGAAACTGAATGGCATGAAAGGCGTCCTCGATTTCAGGCGTCAGGAGATACCCGTGCTGGAATCCGATCTCGGATGGCGAACCTTCCAGATGAACATACGTCCAGCCGCCTTGCTGGAAACGATAAGCCTTCTGCAGCCGGGGGTCGTGGGTAGCGTCCAGCTGGGCCGAACTCGAATGAAGAGGCTCCGCAAAGAAAAGTACCAGGAAAAAGAACGCTACTACCGCGCTGACGCTGCCTGCCCACCTTAGATCGCTTCGAATGCCAGGGTTCCGCACCATGTCGCCTCCCAGCGAGACCTATGTTTGAATGTCCGGAGAATTTTACGCTTAGTGGTTGCGGCGACGATGCCCAGGCTCAGGCTCCGCAGCACTTTTTATATTTCTTGCCGCTTCCACAGGGACAAGGATCGTTGCGCCCAACTTTGGCCCCGGAGCGCACTACCTGCTGGACTTGCATGTCGCCGGCTCCGGCCATGCGCGCTTGCTCCAGTTCCTTTTTCTTTCGGCGCTGGAAGGCTTCTTCGATTTCGTCGACGGAGGTGGCGATCTGCCGCGGCGGGCGTCCATTGCCGCCTCGACCGCCGGTGATGACCGACGGCACGCCGGCTTCGACTCCTTCGCCTGACGGCGTCTCGGGTGCAGCACCGGCGCTCACACCGGCATCCCGCGGTCGTTCCATTATCTGCATCAAGTACAAATAGCGAGCCGTCTCTTCCTGAAAGCGCTGCATCATCTCTTCGAACATGTCGTAGGACTCGCGCTTGTACTCGACCAGCGGATCGTGCTGTCCGTAGCCGCGCAGGTTGATGCCCTCTTTCAGGTGGTCCATCGAGAGCAGGTGATCTTTCCACTGCCCGTCAATTACGCTCAGCATGATCATGCGCTCGTGATGGCGCATGGCGTCGGCGCCGATCAGCTTCTCTTTCGCGTCATAACGCTCTTTGAGTTTGTCGAAGATAGCATCGCCCAGTTCCTGGCGATTCATGTGCTCCGGCTTGATGCCTTCCTTGTAGATATCGACGCCGAAGTGCGCGTAGACCGCGTCTTTCAGAGCTTTCAGGTCCCAATTGTCCACGTGCTCTTTCGGCGGGCAGTGGCGCTCGAGAAGGTCGCCGAGGATTCCGGAGACGTAGTCTTCGATGATGAGATCTTTCTGGTCGAGGCCCTCCAGCAGACGCCGGCGCAGCCCGTAAACCGCTTCGCGCTGCTTGTTCATCACGTCGTCATACTCGAGCAGATGTTTGCGAGCCTCGAAGTTCTGGCCTTCGACCGCTTTCTGCGCAGCTTCGATGCGGCGCGTAATCATGCGCGACTCGATCGGAACACCTTCTTCCATGCCTAAACGTTGCAGCAGGTTCGAGACCCACTCCTTGGCGAAGATCCGCATCAGATCGTCTTCGAGCGAAAGATAGAAGCGCGACGAGCCGGGGTCGCCCTGGCGTCCGGCGCGTCCGCGAAGCTGATTGTCGATGCGGCGCGCTTCGTGGCGTTCGGTGCCGAAGATGTGCAACCCGCCCGCTTCGATCACTTCCCGATGTTCCTGGTCCGTATCCGCTTTGTAGCGAGTAAAAATCTCGGTCCACTGATCGGTCGGGACTGCGTATTCATTGCCCGCGTAGTACCAAACCGTGCGGTTAGGGTCGTCGACCTCAGCCTCGATCTTGCCTTGGGTGGCGCGGATGGGCTGCGCGATTCCCTTCTTCACGCATTCCTGCTTGGCCATGAATTCGGGGTTGCCGCCCAGTAGAATGTCGGTGCCGCGGCCAGCCATGTTGGTGGCAATGGTCACCGCGCCTTTGCGTCCGGCCTGGGCCACAATCTCCGCTTCGCGCTCGTGAAACTTCGCGTTCAGCACCACGTGCTGCTTCAATCCCTTCTTGTTCAGCAGGTCAGAAAGGCGTTCGGATTTCTCGATCGAGGTCGTGCCCACCAGCACTGGCTGGCCGCTGTCGTGGAGTCTTTGAATTTCCTCGGCGGCCGCGAAATATTTTTCTTTCTCGGTGCGGTAGACGATGTCCGGATTCTCTTTGCGCAGCAGCGTGCGATTGGTCGGAATCACAATGACTTCGAGGCGGTAAATCTTGTCGAATTCGGCCGCTTCCGTTTCCGCCGTGCCCGTCATACCGGCGAGCTTCTTATACATGCGGAAATAATTCTGGAAGGTGATGGTGGCGAGGGTTTGATTCTCGCGTTCGATCTTGACGTTTTCTTTTGCTTCAATCGCCTGGTGCAGCCCGTCAGACCAGCGGCGGCCCGGCATCAGGCGTCCGGTGAATTCGTCCACGATCAGCACTTCGCCGTCTTTGACCACGTATTCGACGTCTTTCCGGTAGAGCGCGTGGGCTTTGACAGCGGTTTCCACGTGATGCTTCAAAGCCCAGTTTTCCGGATCGGCGATGTTGCCAATCCCCAGCAACTTCTCGACTTTTACCCAGCCATCATCGCTGACCGTAACGTTGCGGTGCTTTTCGTCCACCACATAGTCCCCGGTCATGATCTTGGGTTCGCCCGGCTGCGTATCGATTTCTTCGCCCTTTTCGAGCTTGGGAATGATGCGATTTACTTTGTAGTACTTGTCGGTGGATTCTTCGCTGGCGCCCGAAATGATGAGCGGCGTCCGGGCTTCGTCGATCAGGATGGAATCGACTTCGTCGACGATGGCAAAGTTATGCACGCGTTGCACACAATCGTGCAAGTCGAACTTCATGTTGTCGCGCAGATAGTCGAACCCGAATTCGTTGTTGGTGCCGTAGGTGACGTCAGCCGCATAGGCGGCGCGGCGCTGGTCGTCATCGAGGTCGTGGACGATCACGCCCACCGTCAGGCCGAGAAAACTGTAGAGCTTGCCCATCCATTCCGAGTCGCGTTTGGCCAGGTAATCGTTAACGGTCACGACGTGCACGCCGCGTTCACTCAGCGCGTTCAGATACACGGGAAGCGTGGCGACCAGCGTTTTGCCTTCGCCAGTCTTCATTTCGGCAATCTTGCCTTCGTGCAGTACCATGCCGCCAATCAACTGCACATCGAAGTGCCGCATGTTGAGCACGCGCCGTCCCGCTTCGCGGACCACGGCAAACGCCTCCTCCAGCACTTCGTCGAGGACACCCTTCAGCACCTCGCTGCGCTCGGCCTCGACTTCCTTCTGGCGATCGGTATTCTGCAGAGGAGTATCTGGACGGTCGGGATCCTCCCCGTACGGTTCGTCGGCGACCGCGCTCAGACACTCCTGAATACGCGCTCGGAATTCCGCCGTCTTGGCGCGAAGTTCATCGTCAGAGAGCTTCTGCATCTCCGGCTCGAGGGCGTTGATAGCCGTGACACGAGGCTGCAGGCGCTTGACCTCGCGCTCGTTCTTGGTCCCGAAAACCTTGCCCAGCAAAGTGTTGATCAAAACGGAAATCCTTCAGAGACACGCGTCCCAAACATCACTAAAAGCCTAGCACATTAGATGCGGGAGGGATGGCGAAGGACCGGCGCTACGCTATGGCCCAACTCAGGATCGCCGCAGTTCCTAGTTTTCGCGAGCTGTCTTTAGTATATTCACCTCGGACATGCCCACCTTCTACCAGCGGTTTCAGGAATCGGCCCGGAAGTTTCCCGACAACATTGCCCTTGAAATTCAACGGCAGCAAACCGTTGAGCGCGTCACCTTCGCGGAACTGACCCGGATGTCGGAGAGCGTGGCGAACTGGCTCTCGACGCGGGTACCCCGTGATGCGCGCGTTGCGATTCTGGCCGCAAACCATCCGCGGTGGGTGGCCGCATATTTAGGAATCATCGCCGCTGGCAGAACAGCGGTTCCGCTCGACACGGCTTTCCACGCTGTGCAGGTGAAGAAGTTGCTGCTCGACAGCGGAGCTTCCCTTCTGTTTTGCGATATCAAGCATCTTGCGGTGGCGGTGGAAGCGGTAGGGGGAATCAACGTAAACCTGGTCATGACGTCGGCGGCGGCCGAACAAAATCTCACGCCAAGCAAGAGCAGCCAACCCAGCCTCGCAGCCGATCTCGATTCCATCTTTGCCGCAGGGTCGGGCGGCTTTCAGCCCATCGTCCCAGCCGAAGACGATCTCGCGGCGTTGCTCTACACCTCGGGCACCACGGCCGATCCCAAGGGCGTCATGCTCACCCACGCCAACCTCATCGGCGAGGCGAATGCGGTATTCGGGGTGGTCAAGATCGGCCCTGAGGATGCCCTACTGGGAATTCTTCCGATGTTTCATGTCCTGGCGCAGATGGCAAATCTTTTTCTGCCTCTATTCAACGGCTCGCGCGTCGTTTACCTGGAAACCCTGAATACCACCGAACTGTTGCGCGCTTTGCAGGAACGCAACATCACGGCATTTTGCGTTGTGCCGCAGTTTTTCTATCTGATTCACGAAAAGATTTTCAAAGCGTTGCATGAACGCGGCAAGTTCTCCATGTCACTGGTGCGCACCTTGATGGCGCTCAACCGAGGACTCCGCCGAATCGGAATCAACGCCGGCAAACTTTTCTTCGGGAAGATTCATGCCACCTTCGGCCACGGCATGCGCTATCTCGTAACCGGAGGCTCGCGATTCGATCCCGCTGTCGCCCGTGACTTCTACTCTTTCGGCATCGATGTTCTGAACGCCTACGGCCTGACGGAAACCAGCGGCGGCGCCTTCCTCAATCCTCCGGGGCAAATTGTATTTGGCTCGGTCGGACCGCCTCTTCCAGGGGTCGAAGCAAGAATTTTGGACCCGAAACCGGTGGAAGACGGCGGGCTGCCAGTGGGTGAAATTGCGATTCGCGGCGCGATTGTGATGAAAGGATACTGGAATCGCCCGGAGGCCACGGCAGAAGTGCTGCGCGACGGGTGGCTCTGCACCGGCGATCTCGGCTACTTCGATTCTGGAGGCAATCTGTTCATTACCGGGCGGCGCAAGGAAGTCATCGTACTCGCCAACGGAAAGAATATTTATCCGGAGGAGGTAGAAGCGCACTACCTGCACGCGCAGTACATCAAAGAGATTTGCGTGATGGCGCTGGAGGCGCGCCCGGGGGATCCGAAGTCGGAACGGTTGCACGCCGTCGTCGTCCCGAACTTTGAAAGGCTGCGCGAACGCAGGATCGTCAACACCAAGGAAGCGATCCGCTTCGACATTGAAGCGCTCTCGCATAAGATTGCTTCCACCAAGCGCCTGGGCAGTTATGACATCTGGCAGGAAGACTTGCCACGCACGACCACCCGCAAGCTGAAGCGCTTCCAGATTGAAAAGACAGTTCGAGAGCTGCAACAAAACCGCGACGGCGATTCGGACCTGGGCGCGGGGAAGCCGCTGACCCCATTAACCGACGACGAGCAGCAATGGCTGGAGCGTGAGGATGTAAAGCGCGCCCTCGCCATAGTTCGGGAATCGTCGCGGGGTCAACTCGAATCGATCCGCCCCAGCCACAATCTGGAACTCGATTTAGGACTCGATTCCATGCAGCGCGTCGAATTGTTGACTGCCCTGGAGCAGCAGCTTGGCGGCGATGTGCCGGAATCGCAGTTGGCAGAAGTGTATTCGGTACGCGACCTGGTCGACACTGTAGTTGCGAGCGCGAGCCGCGGTGAGGGCCAAGCCGGCACGGCGGTCCCGGCGTGGTCCACAATTTTAAGCGAGCCGGTGACTGATCCCGAGGTCCTTGCACTGGCGGGCCACAACATTTTTGCGGAAGTCTTTTTCTTTCTGTTGGGGAAACTGATTTATCTTTTCACGCTCGACCGCTTTCACCTCAAAGTGCGCGGGTTCGAGAACTTGCCAGAAAAAGGACCGTACCTGCTCTGTTCGAATCACCAGAGCTACATCGATCCACTGGTGATGGCGGGGGCCCTGCCCTACCGCCTGTTTCGCGATACCTTCGCGCTGGGCACGAGCGACATTTTTGGTACAGGATTCATGCGGCGGCTGGCGCGCTGGCTGCGCGTGGCGGTCCTCGATCCGGACGCGAACCTGGTGCCCGCGATGCGTGCCGGAGCCTTTGGCCTCAGCCAGGGACACATTCTGGTTCTCTATCCTGAGGGTGAGCGCACCAACGACGGCAACCCGAGAATATTCCGCAAGGGCGCCGCGATTCTTTCGATTCACACGCAAGCTCCCATTGTTCCGGTCGCGATCGAGGGGTTCTACGAAGCCTGGCCGCGCCACAAAGCCTTGCCCAAGTTCACGGATCTGCAAATGGTATTCGGCAAGCCAATTCAACCCCCGCCGCTTGATGAGGCAAGCGAGGCCGCCTATGAACGGCTGACGTCCGAGTTGAAATCCAGAGTGGTTGGGATGTGGCAGAAATTGAGAGAAAAAGAGTGGAAAGAAGAAGAATTACCGGGAAGACACGCACACGGGCAAAAATCCGACTCGAAGAGTCCAGTGTTAGCGGAAACCCATTAACTCTGTAATCTGACTCCGCAATCCAAAGAATTTACGCGCCCGCACCCTTGGCCCGCTCGCCCATGGCTTTGGCGAAGGCATCCACAACTCCGGCGTGATACTTTTGGCCCGATCCGGAAATGATCTCCCGCTCGGCCTGGTCTGGCGACATTGCTTTGCCACCGGTGCCGCTGATCAGTTTCTGATAGGCGTCGGCCACGGCCAGAATGTGCGCCTCGAGCGGAACGTTGACCGAGCGCGCTCCTTGCTCGTGCAATATCTGCTGCGCAACGATGATCGGAATCACCCGCCGCAGCGAATTGCCGACGGCTTGGGTGCGTACATCGGCCTTGCGGGGCTTGCGGAAACTCGCGACTACTTCGTCGCGGCTCATATCGGCAGCCTTGTACAGAATATCGTTGGTGATGCCGAGCTTGCTCAGGTCCCGCAGCAACACCGCTGACCGCAGCAGTTCGATGCGATCGGAACCCAGCCCCATCGCCTCCGCCGTTCTGGTCGACGCCTCCACCAGGCGCTGGTTCTCCCCAACGCCGAGCTTCTCATTGGCCATGAAGTGTTGCAGCACCAGCAGCAGCCCGCCAAACCCTTCCCGAACATCGGCGGTCATTGCCTCCTTGCGCTCATAAAGCGTGCCCATGCCGTAGCCGACAATGACCAAGACTCCCGCCCAGATGGCAAAGTTGAAGATTCGCTCATCCGGCAACGCCAGCACCCGGTGCGCGGGCATCAGGTTGTTCAGGAAGTCCAGCAGAAATACCAGGAACACGCATGCGAATGCGGTGAGCGTCGCGTGCCGGCGTCCGAAGTGGTATGCCGAGTACAGAGTCGGCAAAAAGTAAAAGCACAGTGCCATCGGCAGCGATTGGGCAAAGAATTGCATCAGCGCGGCAATCAGGAAAAGCGACAGCAGCAGGACACTTTCCTTCGCAATTTTACTCATCGTCATGATTCCGATCGTCCAGCCCTTAAGGCTCGACTTGAATAGGTGCGGTTTATGAAATTCGCTCGCGCAAGCGAGGACCCGCCTCCTGCCATGTTGGAGCAACGCTCCATCCGTGGAAAGTTACCGGGGTAACGGGCATTTTTCAAAAGGGGCACGGTGGAAAGTCAGCACGGGATTCGTGGAAATCGGTGGCCGTCACTTGGCCCGCGGGTGAGTTTGATCGTAAACATTCATCACGTGCTTGACCGAGAGCTGAGTGTAACGCTGCGTGGTCGCCAGCCGCTCGTGGCCGAGCAGTTCCTGGATGGCGCGCAGGTCCGCTCCTTCTTCCAGCATGTGCGTGCCGAAGGCATGACGCAGAGTGTGCGGATGAACCTCGGGCGACAGTCCCTTGGCAACTGCGATGCGCTTGACGATTCGCCCCACGCTGCGGGTGGTAAGCCGTCCGCCGCGCTGGTTGACAAGCAGCGCGGGCATGCCTTTCCCCGGGATGTTCTTCTTAAGTGTGGCAACCAGTTGTTGCCGCCACGGCAGGTAGACGGCGAGTGCCGCGAGCGCCGAGCCTCCGAACGGAACGTAGCGTTCTTTCTTGCCTTTGCCGCGAATCAGAATGGCTTCGTTGCTCAGGCTGATGTCATCGAGATTGATGCCGACCAGTTCCGAGTTGCGAAGGCCGCAGCCGTAGAGCAGTTCGAACAGCAGACGATCGCGCTCCGGAAACGATGCCACCTCCGGCATCTTGCCGTCGAGCATGGAATTCATTTCCTCAATCGTCGGAACACGCGGCAGTTTCTTCGGCAGCCGTGGAGTCGAAACCAGCTTCGCCGGATTCTGCTCGACCACACCTTCCTGCGCCAGCCAGCGATACAGTGAGCGCACCGCAGCCAGCGCGCGGGCAACAGACGTCTTGCTCAATCCTTTGTCGTAGAGATGCGAAAGGAAGCCTCGGATTGCAATGTGGTCAATCGTCTTCCAGCCGCGCGACCCGATATAGGCGGAAAAGTTGTCGAGATCTCCGGAGTAAGCCTTGATCGTGTGCGCCGAGGCGTTGCGCTCCCGCAAGTGCCGCAGGAAATCGTCGGTTGCGCGTTCGACGGTAGTGCGCGGCTGCTTCACAATGTCGCTCCGCCGGCAAAGAACCGTTCACCACAGAGACACGGAGACACGGAGAAAGGCTTTCGCAAATGCTCATTGCTGGATCGAGATTGCTTCATAAGAAACGAAATCCAGAACTCGGTTTTGTCCGTGTCTCCGTGCCTCCGTGGTGGGTTTATGCCTTCGCCTTCGCCCGCGGATGATGCTTCGCGTACACGCTCTTCAGCCGGTCTAGTGCCACGTGCGTATAAATCTGCGTCGTGGAAATGTCGGCGTGGCCGAGGATGGTCTGCACCGTCCGGAGATCGGCCCCGTTTTCCACCATGTGCGTCGCGCAGGAGTGCCGCAGCATGTGTGGGCTGGCGTGGCGCCCGGAAGCGAGGCTCGCTTTTCCAACCAACTGCCAGACCCGCTGACGAGTCAGCCGCCGTCCCCCAGCACCCAGGAATAGGAGCGGCGAACTCCTTTTCTTGGCAATCACTTCCCTGCTGTCTTTCAAGTATTGCTGCAATGCTTGTTGGGCTGGAACTCCAAGGGGCACCATGCGTTCTTTATCGCCCTTGCCGCGCACCAAAATGTATCCCATTTCGAGCTTCAGGTCTTCCAGTCGCGCGTCGGCAACCTCGGACACGCGCACGCCCCCGGCATAGAGAAGTTCCAGCATGGCGTGATCGCGAAGCCGAAGCGCCTGCCCTCGCGCCGTTTCATTTTGCGGCTGCGTTCCGGCTAGCATGACACCGACTTCATCGCGGCTTAACGCTTTGGGCAGCACCTTCCATTGCTTCGGCAAGTCGATATTCAGCGTCGGATCTTTGTCGATCTTTCCATCGAGCAACAAATGCCGGTACAGCTGCCGGATGGCCGAAAGCTTCCTGCCGACAGAACACCCGTCAAGCGAATGCGAAAACAATTCCTGGAGGTATTCGCGAACATCCTCCCGCCGCGCACCGCTCAGAACCACTTGGCGCTCCTCCAGAAACTCCACGAATTGCGACAGATCGCTGGTGTATGCCGCTATCGTCAACTTCGCCGACCCGCGCTCCACCCGGAGATAGTCGAAGAAGGCAGAGAGTGTGCGCGCGTTGGCGTCGGAAGCCATGAGATGAGTATGGGATGTCAGGCAGAACCCGAAAAGTAACGAGCAGGATGCGGGGCGAAGGCGCGAAACCTAACTGCTAGCTCCGCCCGCCGCCTGCAACAGATCCACCGCGTAGAGCACGCCCTCCGGCGTTTCTTCATGCTTGAAGTAGGCGAAGACATCGCGCCCGGCAGCCAGATGCTCCTGAATGCGCGCAACCATCGCCTTGCGTTCTTCCGTCGTGTAGGTGGGCTTACGGTAGCGATAGTAGATGTAGTCGGCGGTGACTACATCGGGGGTATCACGCTCTTCCGTTTCGGCCACGCAGAGCGCTATGTTGCGCTCGCGCAGCGTGTCCCACGTCGCTTCCGTGAACCACGATTCGTGGCGAAACTCAAACGCGGCGCACACACTTCGCGGCAAGCTTTTCAGAAACTCGGCGAGCACCGCCTGGTCCGCTTTGAAGTTTGGCGGGAGTTGAAACAGCAGCGGGCCCAGCCGCCGGGCGCGTTCCAATGCTTCCAGTGTGCCGAGAAAACGGCGCAGGAATTCTTCCGCGCTCTTCAGTCGCTTGATGTGTGTGAGCACCTGGTGCGCCTTGATGGTGAAACGAAAATGGTCGGGCGTTTCGGCGATCCAGTTCTGGGCGGTCGTTTCTTTGACCAACTGGCGGAAGGTGTAGTTGACCTCGACAGCATTCAGTTTCGAGGCGTAGAAGTTCAGAAATTTCTTCTGCGCAAGTTTCTCCGGATAGAAAGCGGGCTTCCATGTCGGATACGCCCAGCCCGATGTGCCAACGTAGAGATGCGCCATATGAGCGGGGATTATAACTTGTGACGCTTGCCCGCGGCTGACTTCCCTTTCGTTTTCGTCTTAGGGCGCGGTGACGTTTTGTCTCGGGCAGCGACGCTGCTACTTTCGTTTTCTTCCTTCTCCGATCCGGCAGCCGCAGCGGCCAATTGCGGCAGCTTCTGCTTCAGTTTCAGCACCGGCTCGAACAGATCGCCCATCTTCTCGACGCGCGCGAGCACGTCTTTCGCCTCGAATACCAACAGCCCTGCATCTTTTTTCTTCAGCGCTCGCTCGACTTCCTCCCAGGTGATCGGCGTCGAGACCGTCGGATGCTCGCGGGCGCGCAGCGAGTACACCGAGATCGTCGTCTTGTGCTGGTCGTTCTGGCTCCAGTCGACAAACACCTTATTGCTGCGCACCGCCTTTTTCATATCCGAGACAACCAGTTCGGGGTGTTCCTGCTCGAGCAGGCGCGCCACCGCGTGTGCAAAAGACTTGGTCTGCTCGTAGCTCGTCTTCATATTCAGCGGAACATAGACCTGCAGCCCCTTCGAGCCGGAGGTTTTCGGAATACTCTGCAGCCCAAAGTGATCGAAAATCTCGCGTACCCAGAGGCCAACCTGAGCGCACTGCACAATGTTCGCCGGAGGCCCGGGGTCCAGATCAAAAACAATCATGGTTGGCGTCTGAATATCGGCGGCCAGCGAAAGGGACGGGTGCAGTTCGATCGACGCCAGGTTCGCAATCCACACCAGCGTGGACAAATCGTCGGCCAGAATGAAATGGATGGTGCGATGGTTGCTCTCGCTCCACACCGGCGCGGTCTTCACCCAGTCGGGCCGATGCATGGGCGCGTTCTTCTCGAAGAAATATTCCTGGTCCACGCCTTCCGGATAGCGCTTCATGGTAAGCGGACGTCCCGTCAGATGCGGTACCAGCACGGGCGCGATGCGAACGTAAAAATCCACCACTTGCCCCTTGGTGAACCCTGCGGCGGGATAGAGAACCTTCTCCAGATTCGTGAGCTTCAGCTTGCGGCCCTGCACTTCGACGATGGTAGGCGCAGACATGGGCGGTTCGTCGCTGGTCGTTAGTCGTTCGTCGTTCGTCGCTTGCGACCCGTTCTAGTATAGTTTCCCGTCGGGCCGATTCAATTTGTAAACAATAAGGAGTTCAGATGCCGGCTTCACGTCGCGATTTTATTTACGGAATAGGTGTACTCGGAGCGTCCTCGCTTTTCGCCCTCGATCGCACTGAACCCGAACTCATTCTTTACAACGGAAATTTCTGGACGGTCAATCCACGCCAGCCGCGGGCGCAAGCCGTGGCGATTTCCGGAGGAAGATTCCTCGCCATCGGATCGAATGACGAAGTGCTGGCGCTTGCTGCTGGCAGTGCGAAGAAAATTGACTTGGGCGGGAAGACGGTACTGCCCGGCTTCATCGATGCGCACTCGCATCCGGCGGAGGCGGGCCTTTCTCACCTGCGCATGGTGGATTGCGATTTGCGCTCCATTGCCGACATTCTGAAAGCACTGCGCGAACGCGCGGCGAAAACGCCTCCGGGCGAATGGGTGCTGGGCTTCAAGTACGACGACACGAAAACGTCTGAGGGACGGCCGCTGACGCGCGAAGAGTTGGATGCTGCCGTACCTGATCATCCGGTATTCGTTGAGCATCGCGGCGGGCATACGGCGTGGGTCAACACGCAGGCGCTCAAGCTGGCAAAGATTGATGACCACACTCCCGATCCCGCGGGCGGCAAGTACGATCACGATCCGGCGACCGGCCGTCTAACTGGACGCTTGCGCGAGAACGCTAAGGAGAACCTCGAAAGGCTTATCCCCTCGACCTTCACGCGCGACGACCATCGCGAGGGCGTGCGCCTGATTACACAGATGATGACGCGTTCCGGGGTCACGTCGGTGACCGACGCTATGGGCACACCCGACGACCTTCGCGCTTATCAGGATGCACGCGAAGCCGGGCAGCTCAAGATGCGCGTCTACTGCCACATCTACCAGGCGTTCATGGACCAGATGCTGGCGGCCGGAATTAAGACCGGACTGGGCGACGAGTGGGTCAAAGTGGGCGCGCAGAAGATGATTTGCGACGGGTCCATCTCGGAACGCACGGCGCGGCTTTCGCAGGCTTACATCGGACGGCCCGACGATTTCGGAATTCTGGTGACTCCGGAAGAGGAACTCTACCGGCAGGCGCGGAAAGCGCACGCTGCCGGATGGCAACTCGGAACCCACGCCAACGGCGATGTCGCCATCGATATCACGCTGCGCGTGTACGAGCGGCTGCAGAAAGAGTTGCCGCGCAGGGACGCTCGTTATCGACTGGAGCACTGTACCGTCGTCAACGATTCCCTGGTCGCGCGGATCAAGGCACTGGGCGCCATTCCTACTCCCTTTTCGACTTATGCGTACTATCACGGCGAGAAGATGAAGGAGTATGGACCAGACCGCGTGAACCACATGTTCGCGCTGCGCAGCTTTATCGACGCCGGAATCCGCCCAACCCAGGCATCTGACTATCCTCCTGGACCGTTTGAACCCATGATGGCCTTGCAGTCGGAAGTGACGCGGACTGACACCAAGGGAAACGTTTGGGGACCGTTGCAGAAGATAACTCTGGAAGAAGCGATTCGTGTCGGCACCATCAATGGCGCTTACGCCTCCTACGAGGAAAACGTAAAGGGCTCAATCGAGCCAGGCAAGTTTGCTGATCTGGTCGTGCTGGGACGCGACGTTTTCAAAGAGGACCCCTACAACATTATCAACATTCCTATCGAGCGCACCATGGTGGATGGGCGGTGGGTCTGGGAGAGCTGACCCGCTGGCTTCAGAATGTCCGCTTTGCTTTTAGCTGTCTGTCGGCGCAGACCGAGACGCGTTAAGCCGCGTCTCTACGAGCAGGTTGACTTCCGATCCATATTTCTAGTATTATCGAAATATGGCCAGCACCGTCAGCAAAGTTCAAGCCAACAGCGAACGCGTCGCCCGCTATGCCGACATGTTTTCGGCCATGGGGACCGAGCCGCGCTTGCGTGTCATGCAGTTGCTGCTCTCCGCACACCCCGAGGGGCTGGTGGTCAGCGAGATTCAGGACGACCTCGAAATTCCCGGCTCCACGCTCTCTCACCATCTCGACAAGCTCAAGAATGAAGACCTGGTGAACGTCGAGCGCAAAGGCACATTTCTGCGCTACACCGCCAACACCGAAGCGCTGCGCGAAATTCTGCAATTTCTCTACGCCGAGTGCTGTACCCGGAATAAGGCGCTTAAACCGCAAGACCTCGTCCAATTCTGCAAATAGGAGAAGCCATCATGCCCGATACCCAGGTCGATGTCGTCAACACCAACATCAAGGAAGTCGTAAAAGAGAAATATGGACAAGCGGCCTTGCGAGTCACCAACAAGACCGGCAGCAGTTGCTGCGGTTCGGCGCCAGCCAGAGAATACTGCGATCCGATCACAGCGAATCTTTATGACGCTTCGCAGGTCGGGCAGATTCCGGAAGAAGCGATGCTGGCTTCGCTTGGATGCGGTAACCCAACCCTGTTGGCGCAGCTTCACCCCGGCGAAACTGTGCTGGATCTGGGCTCGGGCGGCGGCATTGATGTGCTGCTCTCCGCGCGGCGCGTCGGCCCAAACGGCAAAGCTTACGGCCTCGACATGACCGACGAGATGCTGGCGCTGGCCAATGAGAACAAGCGCAAGGCGGGCGCTGAAAACGTCGAATTCCTGAAAGGCGAGATCGAAAACATTCCCCTGTCCGACAACTCCGTCGATGTCATCATCTCCAACTGCGTGATCAATCTTTCTGCCGATAAGGACCGCGTGCTGCGCGAAGCTTTCCGCGTGCTTAAACCGGGCGGACGGTTCGCGGTCTCCGACGTAGTTACCCGCGGCGAAATCGCCCCTGAGGTCCGTCAGAGTGTGCTGTTGTGGGTCGGTTGCATCGCCGGCGCTCTGGAAGAGAACGAATATCGCGGCAAACTCGCCGCCGCCGGTTTTGAGCAAATCGAGGTTGAACCGACACGAATCTATCGCGTCGAAGAAGCCCGCGATTTCCTTTACTCCGCAGGCATCGACGTGGATGCCATCGCGGCCCAGGTGGATGAGAAGTTCATGAGCGCCTTTGTGCGGGCGGTGAAACCCAAGCGAGCGCAGGAGGCGTGCTGTGGTCCGTCGTGCTGCAGTTGAGGCTGGTTCTCACCCAAAACGAATCGGAAATTAGATATGGAAGCTCATTACAACGTTCTGTTTCTTTGCACGGGAAACTCGGCGCGTTCGATCATGGCGGAGGCGATCCTCAACCACAAAGGAAAGCTTGCCTTCAGGGCCTACAGCGCCGGAAGTCATCCTTCGGGAGCGATTCGTCCCGAAGCGCTGAAGCAACTGGAAATGGCTCGTATTTCCATAACCGGCCTGCGCAGCAAGAGCTGGGACGAGTTCGGGCGGCGCGGCGCTCCCGGAATGCAATTCGTCTTCACGGTTTGCGACAACGCCGCCAAGGAGACCTGTCCACTATGGCCGGGGCAACCCATGACCGCGCACTGGGGAGTTCCCGACCCTGCCGCCGTTCAGGGAGACCCCGCCGAAGTCGAACGCGCTTTTCGCGACGCTTTCTTCATTCTCGACCGGCGGATCGGTCTTTTTCTCTCTCTTCCTCTGGCGGCGCTCGATCGCCTGGCGCTGAAAAAAGAAGTCGATCGCATCGGGCAGCAATGAGGCGGCGGTAAAAACGATCATGACAACCACGAAGCCACCGCGCCGTCTCAGCTTTCTGGACCGCTATCTCACCGCGTGGATCTTTGCCGCCATGGTCATCGGGGTCGCCATGGGCTGGCGATTGCCGGGAATCGTGCCCTTCCTGAATCGCTTTAGCATCGGCACAACCTCGATTCCGATTGCAGTGGGACTCATCGTCATGATGTATCCGCCCTTCACCAAGGTGCGATACGAGGAACTGCACGAGGTCTTTCGCAACCCACGCGTGCTCGGCCTATCGCTCATTCAGAACTGGGTGGCCGGGCCGATTCTGATGTTCGTGCTGGCGGTCGTGTTTTTGCGCGGCTATCCCGAATACATGGCTGGACTCATCATGATCGGCCTGGCTCGCTGTATTGCCATGGTCATCGTCTGGAACGAACTGGCCAGCGGCGATGCCGAATATGCGGCTGGACTGGTGGCCTTCAATTCCCTGTTCCAGGTGTTCTTCTACTCGCCCTATGCCTGGCTCTTCATCACCGTTCTTCCCGCAAAGCTCGGCCTGCACGGCTCTATCGTCCATGTCTCGATCGCCGAAATCGCAAAGAGCGTTTTCATTTATCTGGGCGTTCCTTTTCTGGCTGGGTTTGCAACCCGCACGCTCCTGCTGCGGATGAAAGGACGCGAATGGTATGAGCGTAATTTCGTCCCCCGAGTCAGCCCGCTCACGCTGATTGCCCTACTGTTCACGATTGTGGTGATGTTCTCGCTGAAGGGAGGTTACATCGTTCGGCTTCCGCTGGATGTGCTGCGGATTGCAGTACCTTTGCTGATTTACTTCGTGGTGATGTTCCTGCTCTCGTTTTACATGGGGAAAAAACTTGGGGCGGACTACTCGCAGACGGCCACACTGTCGTTCACCGCGGCCTCGAACAACTTTGAACTTGCGATCGCGGTCGCAGTTTCAGTTTTCGGCATCAACTCCGGAGCTGCATTCGCCGCCGTCATCGGCCCGCTCGTCGAAGTGCCCGTCATGATTGCGCTGGTCAACGTGGCCCTTTACTTCCAACGGCGTTATTTTTCCAAGGCCGCAACTTAGAGACTACCGTCTAACCCGTGTGCGAACCGCAGAAGCCTCCGTTCCGTTTCTGCTGAAAGTGAACTGCAGCTTCCATTCCCTGGCCGATCCCTGCTCACCCGCTTCTGCCGGAGAGAATTTCCAACCTTGAGCAGCTTCCAGCGCGCTGCGCGAGAAGTACTTGCTCGGCCCGGCGGATTCAAGCTTCGCGTCGGCCACGTTGCCTGCGGCATCCACTTCGACTTTCACACGAACCTTGATCTTGCCCTGGATAGTGCTGCGCGCGCTCGGGGAAACCTGGGGCATCACCCGCTGCACAACCCCGCTCTGCTTGTCGGCGTTCGTTGTTTTAGTAGTGGATTGCACGTTTTCGCTCGCCGCACCCTGCGTCGCTGCTGTCGATTGCACTTCCGTCAGCGGGCCCGATGGTTTCGGTTTCGCAATCCAAAAACCCGCAACCGCAACCAACGCCGCCAACCCCAGCCAGTAGGGCCATTTCGCAGATTCTTTCCGCTGGCCTGCGATCACCGACGTCCGAGCTGGCGCTGGCCCCGGCCGTGCTGATTCCGCCCTCGCTGGTGACAACCGATTGCTGATCTCCGCAATCGTGCAGCGCTTCCCCGCCTCCATTTGCAAGCAGCGCTCCGCGATCTGGCGGAATGGTTCCGGCACCACGGCCGGTATCTCCGGCGCGCTTGTCCGTGCGACGTCCCAAAGCGGCACGCGCTGCGTCAGCACCTCGACCAGCGTCATTCCCAACTGCCAAACGTCGGCTGCCGTCGAAACGGCTCCCGTGGCTGCTTCCGGCGGATCATATACGCTTGCCACCCCCGCGCGACCGGTCCTCTCGCCCGGCACACTCAGAGTGTCGCTCGACAGCTTCACCTGATCCCCAATGGCCAGAATATTTGAAGGCTGGACGTGTCCATGCACGAAGCCCTTCTTGTGCACAAACTGCAAAGCCTGCAGAACTGGCGGAAGCAGCGTACCCACTTCGTCCGCCGTCAGCGCCCGCTCCGGAAGAATCTGTGCAAGATTTTCTTCCGCGTACTCCTCCACAACATAAAGCAGATCGGTGCTATCCAGTTGGCAGCGTCCCGCTTCGAAAATACGAATCAAATTCGGATGGCTCAGTTCGCGAGCCGCCTGCCATCGAAGGAGTTGCTTCTCCGCGCCAGCCGGGCCGGCAGGGGTCAACTTGATGACGGCTTTCTCAGAATCGCCCGCAGCACTTTGCATAAGGGTAAGGAACACAGCACTGTGATCGGAGCCACCCAGGTAGCTCTCTAGGGGAAATCTCCCATCGACGGTGCGACCTTCCCATTGCTTCCAAGTCTCGCTCATATACGGAGCCTCAACCGTTCGCTATTGTAAGTGACCTTGCGTCAACCTGATTAGTCATTTGGACTTTCCCTAAGCAAACCCTCCCGGCCCCCTCCTCGAAACCACGCCTGAATATAGCCTGCCACTGTTTACAATATTCCCATGCCTACCATCCCCGCAGAAATTCATGGCCAGCGGTACATTAGCCTCGCCACCTTCCGGAAAAGTGGTGTTGCCGTGTACACGCCCGTCTGGTTTGCCGAAGACAGCAACAAGCTCTACTTTATGACGAATAGCAAACTGGGGAAGTGCAAGCGTATCCGCAACAACCCGCATGCCAAGATCGCCCCCTGCACTATTCGGGGGAAGATCACTGGCCCGGAATTCCCCGCCACCGTCCGCATCCTGCCGCCGGAAGAGTCTGCCCACGTCCGCCAGTTGATCAAAGCAAAATACTGGCTGGCGCGTGTTCCATTCCTTTGGCGCAACACTGACACTTTCCTTGAGGTCACGCCCGCATGAGCAAGCTGGCGTGAATCCGACTGCGCCTGCTGCGGCGAGTAGAGCCCTTCGAGCAGTCCAATGGGGCACATGACGTTTACCTTGGCTCCTCGAGCCTGTTACCATCGAGGGTTGTCCTAAAACTCCTGCGTATTTTTTAACGCAAGAAAAATTCTTTTTTGGAGGCAGCATGGCCGTAAAAGTTGGCATTAATGGATTCGGACGTATCGGACGCAATATTCTCCGCACCGCGCTTGCGGACAAGAACCTCGACTTCGTCGCGGTCAACGACCTCACCGATCCCAAGACGCTGGCTCACTTGCTCAAGTACGACTCCATCCTCGGCAACCTGCCGCACAAAATTACCGCCGGCCCCGATAGTATTTCGATCGACGGCAAGGTCATCAAGGTCTTCAAAGAGAAAGATCCCGCTGCCCTGCCCTGGGAATCTGTCGGAGCGCAGGTCGTGATCGAGTCCACCGGCAAGTTCACCGATGCAAACGAGGCTAAGAAGCATCTCCATGGCACCGTGAAAAAAGTAGTCATCACCGCCCCCGCCAAGAATGAAGACTTCACCGTCGTGCTGGGCGTGAACGAAGAAAAATATGATCGTGCCAAGCACCACATTGTCTCGAACGCTTCCTGCACCACGAATTGCCTGGCCCCCGTGGCCAAGGTGATCCACGACAACTTCAAGATCGTCGGTGGCACCATGACCACGATCCACTCCTACACCAACGATCAGGTGATTCTTGACTTCCCGCACAAAGACTTGCGGCGGGCGCGCGCGGCTGCGCTCAACATGATTCCCACCACAACTGGAGCGGCCAAAGCCCTGAAGCTCGTGATCCCCGATCTAGCCGGCAAGATCGACGGCTTCTCCATGCGCGTGCCCACGCCCAACGTCTCGGTGGTCGACCTGGTTGTCTGGGTAGAAAAGAAGACGACCAAAGAAGAAGTGAATGCCGCCATGAAGGCAGCTTCCGAATCCGGCCCGCTGAAGGGGTATCTCGGATACGAAGAGAACGAACTGGTCTCGTGCGATTTCAAAGGCGATTCCCGCTCCTCCATCGTTGATGCGCACATGACCCTGGTCGTCGGCGGCAACTGCGTAAAGTTGATCTCCTGGTATGACAACGAGTGGGGATACTCCTGCCGTGTGCGAGATTTAATCAATCTGATGGCAGCCAAAGGCCTGTAGGATCCGTAGCAAGGAATCATACGGTGGAGGGACGGGCGGGGACGCCCGGCTCTCCACCAGCAAACATCGAACGCCGGAGCGCTTTCTATGTCTAAGCTTTCGATTCGCGATCTTCCTCTCAACGATCGCCGCATCTTCATGCGCGTGGACTTCAACGTTCCGCTTGACGACGGCCGGGTTATGGACGACACGCGCATCCGCGAAACCCTGCCCAGTATCGAGTACGCCCTGCGGCACGGCGCCCGCCTTATCCTCGCGTCACACCTGGGCCGTCCCAAAGGCAAGGCCAATCCCAAGCTGAGCCTCAAGCCCGTTGCCGAGCGCCTGCGCATGCTGCTCGACAAGGAATTATCGCGTGGGGAAAACGTCGGCTTCTGCCCCGAGTGCGTCGGACCGGAAGCCGAAGAAGTGGCACTCAAGCTGGAGAAAGGCCAGGCGCTGGTGCTTGAAAACCTCCGCTTCCACGCCGAGGAGGAAAAGAACGACGAGAATTTTTCCAAGCAGCTTGCCAAGCTCGCTGAGTTTTACGTCAACGACGCCTTCGGGACCGCCCATCGTGCTCACGCTTCCACGGTGGGCATCACGAAGTTTGTTCAAAAGTCTGCTGCCGGTTTGCTCATGGAAAAAGAGCTGCAATATCTTGGCCGCGTTCTGCAAAACCCCGAGCGCCCCTTCATTGCCATCCTCGGCGGCGCCAAAGTCAGCGACAAAATCGGAGTCATCCAGAACCTGCTCAGCATGGTTGATGTCCTCATCATCGGCGGCGGCATGGCCTACACTTTCCTCAAGGCGCAGGGTGAATCCGTCGGCAAGAGCCTGGTTGAAGTAGACAAAATCGACCTCGCTCGCGACCTTCTGCAGCAGGCCAAGACCCACAAGCTCAAGTTCCTGTTGCCCATCGACCATGTCATCGCCGACCGCGCCGAAGCCGGGGTCTTGACGAAGATCGTCGGCCAGGGCGAGCCCATCCCCGACAACATGATGGCGCTTGATATCGGCCCGCAGTCGATTGAAGCTTTTTCCGATGAAATCGCAGCCGCCCGCACCGTCGTCTGGAACGGCCCCATGGGCGTTTTCGAAGTGCCGGCATTTGCTCGAGGCACGTTCAAGATCGCCCAAGCCGTGGCGGAAAATGCCGGAGCCGTAACGATCGTCGGCGGTGGAGATTCCGTGGCCGCCGTAAAAGCTGCCGGCGTAGCCGACAAGATCACCCATATCTCAACCGGCGGCGGCGCGTCACTGGAATTTCTGGAAGGCAAGAAGTTGCCGGGAGTAGAGGCGTTGACGGACAAGAAATAGGCGCCACGCCGCTATGCCCGACTTCGCAGCCCGACTGACTTTCGCTGACGGCAAGACGCTCGAACTCGACGGCCCCGCCGACATCACCAAGGAGACTACCGAAGCCATCGTCAATGCCGCCAACTCATCGCTGCTCGGCGGCGGAGGCGTGGATGGAGCCATCCACCGCGCTGGCGGCCCCTCAATCCTTCAGGAATGCAAGCGCATTGTCGCTAAGATCGGCGCCCTCCCCGCCGGCAAAGCTGTCATCACCACCGGCGGCCGATTGCCCGCCAAATATGTCATTCACACCGTCGGCCCCGTGTATCGGGGAGGCGGGCAGCACGAAGCTGAGACCCTTGCCAGTTGCTATCGTGCGTCGGTACAGATCGCCGATGACCACGGAATACGGTCGCTGGCCCTCCCTTCGATCTCGACCGGAACCTTCGGCTATCCTGTTGAAGAGGCCGCGGAGATTGCCGTTCGTACGATCGCCGACGCTCTGCCGCTCTGCGCCCATATGGTGCACGTCCGTTTCGTGCTGTTCGACCTTGCCACCTGCAAGACCTACGTCCGACCCACTGAAAAATTATCCCGGCAACTGCCGGCAAATTCCACTATCTTCTATCTTCAGCATTAGCATTGAGAGAGGTTCCTCATGAGAAAGAAACTCATCGCCGCCAACTGGAAGATGTACAAGACGCCCGATCAGGCCCGTGACTTTTTCCGCGACTTCCTGCCCCTCGTCCAGGGCCACGACCGCGACGAAATCGTCGTGTGCCCAAATTACCTTGCGATTGATGTGGCCGTTCACGCTGTCAAGGGCTCCAGTGTCGCCATCGGCGCTCAGAATCTCCACTGGGAAAAAGAAGGCGCTTACACCGGCGAAATCTGCACCAGCATGTTGCGGGCGGTGGGTGTGACCCATGTCATCATCGGACACTCCGAGCGGCGCCAATACTTTGGCGAGACCGATGACACGGTCAACCTGAAGCTCAAGTCCGCCATCGAAGCCGGACTCGTCCCCATCGTCTGCGTGGGAGAAGTTCTCGAAGAACGCGAAGCCGGGCTCACCGACGATGTGCTGCGCCGTCAGTGTCTCCGTGCCTTCCACAAGGTTTCGGCCAAAAAAGCCGTCCACCTCGTGGTCGCCTACGAACCGGTCTGGGCCATCGGCACGGGGAAAACCGCAACTCCGCAAATGGCTGCCGACGCCCACGCCATCATCCGAGCCCAGGCCGCCGAATCGTTCGGCCAGGAGTTCGCGGACAAACTCCGCATTCTCTATGGCGGCTCCGTCAAACCCGAGAATGCCCACACCCTGATGTCGGAAGAAGAAATTGATGGTGCGCTGGTCGGGGGCGCATCGCTTGATCCCAAATCGTTTGCGGCCATCGTGAAGTATTAAGAGCTATTCTCCCGATGGCAGCGCAGCGCTTTGGCCAACCCTTCTTGGGTCCGCTTTATATCGGCGCAACCCCGGGCCAGCCGTTAGAATCTGATTAAGTAGGAGCCTGCCCTCCTGACGCTCAGGCTCCTCGCTCGACGTTGCGCTCTTACAGCGTACGGGAGGTAAAGGGTATGGGCTCATCCACTCTTCTCAAGTCTCTGATCACGTTCGCAGCCTTCATTGCTCTCGCGCTCATTCCAGCCCACGCTCAGCACGGTGGTGGCGGCGGTCATGGTGGCGGTGGCGGCGGGGGTTTCCATGGCGGCGGTGGTGGCAGTTTCCATGGCGGCGGGTTCGGAGGCTCCCATGAAGGCGGATTCAGTCGCGGCGGTGGCGGAGTTAGTCGCGGTGGGAAGTATCGCGGTGGCGGCTCCGGCGGCGAGCGATCGGTTGGCCGAGGAAGTTACTCCCACAGCGGCGGGTCTGACGTTGGCCGTTATTTCGGTTCGTCAGGAAATCGTTCTTCGAACTTTCCTGCCGCCATCAACGATGGTCACTGGCATTCGTTCGGCAACGCCGGCAGTTCCGTACGCTCCAGTGTGGGTTCCCTGCGTTCCAGTGAAGGACGCAATTCCGGAGGTATGGCTCACTCAAACCTGTCCGCTCGTAATGCTGGCATTTCCGATGGCACCTGGCACTCCTTTGGCCGCTCAAGCACTGCCCCATCAAGAGGCGGGTCGGGTTTAGCGGGCGGAGGCTCGCGTCCGGTACCGAGCTTCGGTTGGGGTGGTACCGGTTGGCGAGGCGGTTGGGGCCGTGGCTACGGTTGGGGTGGTGGGTGGGGTTGGGGATGGGGCTGGGGTGCTTGGGGTTGGGGCTTCGGATGGCCGTACTGGGGGTTCGGCTGGAATCCCTGGTTATACGATCCATTCTGGTATGTTCCTGCGCCGGCATACTACTATCCGGATTATGGCCCGGACTATGACTGGTCCGACAATCCGCCCTACAGGCCTGATCCGTCGCACGACTCTGACGTACAGGGGAGCTACCCGAACTCGCCAAGTTCGGCCTATACCAATATCAGCAGTGGCACGAGCTGATAAATTGACTAGGGGCCTCCCGCTGCTTGCCACCCGCAATTAGTGCTACGACTTCTGGTGGGGGTGGCCTGCCCCATAACTGCTAAACTTTGCTTAGAGCCCCCTATGGCCCGCCTCTTTTATTTCGGAGCCCTGCTGGGCATCGTGGCCGTCTTATCCCCGCCCATTTGGGCGCAGGGTGTTGCGCCGAGTCGCGCCTGTGTACAACACGTCGTCGTGCGTGGAACGGGCGATGCGATGGAGGTGGAGATCCAGACCTCCGGAGCGCCAGTTGCTCCCGATACCCAGACCCTCGCGGGACCCGACCGCATCGTGGTGGATTTTCCCGGCGCGATTCCCGCTGCCGACTTGCGTGCCCTGAAGGTGAACCGCGGCGCCCTGAAGGGGGTTCGCACAGGACTGTTTTTCGATAACCCTCCGATTACCCGCGTTGTGCTCGATCTCCGGGAGCCGCAGTCGTATCACATTTCGAGTACGCAGAATGCGGTCATCATAAGGTTCGGTTCGCTCGTCGGAGGGGCGAATGCTTCTGCTGTGCAGGCTGTGCCCGCCGCCAAGCTGCAGAACGCCTCCCTGGCCTCGGGCATGCCGGTTGCAGTAGCCAGAGTTTCTCCCGCAGTTTCCAGCGCACCCATTCCTGCCGCCGTCAGTGAGGCGCCACCGCAGCCAGCGTTATCCGTGACTTTTGAAAACGGAAGGTTGCGCATCCGCGCCGACAAAGCCACGCTGGCGCAAGTGTTGTTCGAAGTGCAGCGCCAGACGCAGGCTGAGATTGCCATTCCGGCGGGCGCCGAGCAGGAACTAGTCGCCGCCGATCTGGGTCCGGCTCCGGCGCGCGATGTGCTCGCAGCGCTGCTGAACGGATCCGCTTACAACTTTATTTTTGTCGGCACCGAACTCACCCTGGAGCAAGTCATCCTGACGCGCCGCGACCCCAGCAACTTCTAGCGCGCTCGGTCCGTCATTGAATCAGGTTGACTACGGCGGCGAGATTAGCCGTACTGCCACCGGGGACGCACCGTTACCAAGAATCGGCTGTTGGCCGATGGAGCCTGTTCCGCAACCGGCCAGGTTAATGACGGTGGTGCGCATATGGCCGCTCATCGGTACTGCCGTACCTTGTGGGCTCAGAAATAGCTGGACGAAGCCCACCACCGTTACGGTCGGCGTCGCGCCGCCGCTGCTGTCGAATACCGGCACGGTGACGAGTGAATCACTAACCATCACGTCGCTTCCGGCCAGACCCGGAATCGGGTTGCTGTCACCCCCGAGGAACTGGAAAGGCGGGCTCGGGGCATCTGCGACGTCGACCTGATCGCCCTTGCCGGTCGCCCCATGGGTCAGACAATTCACCGCATTCCTTGTCTCTAAGTTTCGAACGTTGCCGTAGTTACTTGTGTCGATATTTACGTTGCTGTTGCACGCGATCGGAGTCTGGATGCAGCCGGCAACGCTTTGCTCATATGCGGTGGTCAAGACTGGGACACAGGCGGGCAGTGCCGACGTCGGAGGAGGGAATGACGCCGGATCACCAGGATAATACTGCCAAACCTTCGGAGGGGGCAATGTGCTGCAATTGCCGTTGGCGCAGGCGAGCTCGAATCGGGTGGGAGGGTTTGGAGGGGGCGCAGGGGGGGTCGTCCAACCCAGCAGCCCGGATGGGGCCGTAATGGCGCCGCTAGTCGCACTGAAAATGTTAGTGGCCCCGGTCAGATCCCTGGGATCCATGTTCGGCAGCAGCCACGGTTTCACGCAAATGGGCGCAACTGGAATCGTGGTCCCAGTCAGAGCGTATGCGCCTGAAGGATTGTAAGCTTCGGCAGTAGCCGACGCCGCCACCGTAATGAACCTGGTTCCGAGGATACGCGCGAAGAATGTGGGCAGATTGGCCACTTGCACGCTGATTTTGACAGTCGGGTTGGTACTGGTTCCACCCGGATCGGTAAGAGTGACCTGGGCGGCAGTCAGTTTCGCTCCTCCCACCTGGTTCTGCTCCGCGACCTGAAGCGCAACCGCTTGGGCGAGGGTCCAGGCGTTCGCCATCAAACCATCGGTAAGGGAGTTCGGGTCCGAGGTCGCCCCCGAGTTGGCCAGCACACGCGCTGCCGCCAGGGCCGCGCCATCGGCTGCAAGTTGCGCTTCGCTCCGTGCGGTGTAGATCGTCGCTACGTCGATCGAGAGCGCGGCCATCGCACCCACCACAAACAGCATGACCACCGCCACCAGCACGATGACGATCCCTTGCTCATGGTTATGTCGTGAACCGGTTCGCGAGTTGGTTGGGCGCCGTCGCAAGCATCCTCACATCTGGTTATGGACCGTAGCGCTCTCCGTCAGCTGCGTTGTCGCCGCATAGCTTGCGCCCGGGATCAACAATTGAATCACACTATTGAATCGCCAGTGGTACGGATACGCAACCTGAACGCTGGTGCCGGCAGACATGGGTGGCCCAGGGGCGATCCATCCCCGGTTGATGGTGACGACCAGACTATCTGGACAGCCCGAAATTGAGTACGTCCAAGTCAGGCCAGCTGGCCCAGACGCTGTAAACGGAGGCTTGCAACTTCCCTGGTTTGCATTGGGCAAGACTTGACTGCCAGCCAGCGAGTTGAAGACCGCAGTCACCACCGGTTGCATCGAATCCGGGTTGCCGTTGCTCGACCGAATGTCGCTCTGGGGCTGAGCGCCGGCAATGATGGCGCCTTCCTGCGCGGCCTGCTCGATCTTCTGCTTCTGGTTGAAAGCGCCACTGAAATCGTAGATGCCCACCACGAATACCACCAGAAGCGGCAGCGTGATGGCAAATTCCAGCAGCGCCGAGCCACGCGCATTCTTCAGCGGTGGCGCGACAGGCCCACTCCCTGGGCGGCAATGCAGAATTCGGACGCGAGTCATTAATTCTCCATCCTGCTCTGCGCCTGCGCCGACAAAATGATCTGCTGCATGTTGAGCGAGGTAAAAGGCAAATAGAACTGAAAGGGATATTGAAAACTGACCATGGCTCCGCATTGTGGAGGCTGGGTCGCTGAATTCAACAGCACAGAGCTGCAGACCCAGATGTTATTGCCGGTGAGCGTACACGCACCCGGTGGCGCGGGCCCCGGGCACGGTTGCAGGCTAGGATTAGGCGCGGGCTTGATCTGGCCGGATTGTAGATTGGAGGAATTCAGCACTGCCACTACTGCGCCGTCCACCGTGGCAGGGTTAGGGAGGGCATTTGGACTTGAGCACGTGCCGCACGACGAGCGCGCCGCAACGATCGCTCCCTGCTGCGCCGCCTGTGTAATGGTGGCGTAGATGTTGAAGGCTCGTCCAAACCACACGATGCCGAGCAGAAGCATGAAAACCAGGGGCAGCACCAGCGCGGCCTCGGCGATCTCCGCGCCTTCCGTGCTCTCGAGTTGGGACACGATTCGTTTGAGATTCGGCAAACAACACGTCCTTCGCTTCGCTCCGGATGACAGATCACAGATTAGGATGACAACTTTCATATCACAAAATTACAAATCCCCAGCACTCTGCCCATCCCGTAAACCGCAACCGTAAGCGCCATGGCCACGCCAAACGGAATCTTGGTTGACTTCGGATCGTCGAGCGATACTTCGGACCCAGGCATCCGCAGGCTGAACAACGCCGTCAGCAAATGCGCGATGTTTAAAAGCGTGCGCATCAGCCGCCGTTGCCAAATCACCACGGCCAGCGCCATTACTCCCGCCACCAGAACCGTGCCCATGAGGACAGCGAGCAACTGCCGTGGCCCGAGACAAGCGCCCAATGCGCCAGCCAGCTTCCAGTCTCCGGCTCCGAGGCTGCGAAGCCACACGAACGGCAGCAGCAGTCCAAGAGCCAATAGCGTCCCAAGCAACGCGGCTTTCAGCCCCGGCCAACGAAACAGAATCGCGTTCACGGCGACACCGGCCGCCATGCCCGATACCGTGAGCCAATTCGGAATCCGCCGGTAGCGCCCGTCGAGAACACCCGCAACCATCGCCACCAGCATAGCCGGAATCCAGGGCGCGAAAATCCAAGGTCCGGACTGAAGCATGATTCCCGCTGGCAGACAGGCGCCTCCGCGCGTTTCTCTGCCTGTTACTTTAGGGCTTTCCGAGGCCGCACTCAAGAGAAAGTTCTCAGTGCTCCAGTTCTCAGAAAAACACAAAAGCCTTTGTCATCCCGAACGAAGTGATGGATCTGCAGTTACTGAGAACTGAGACCCGGGAACTGAGAACTTCTTGCTCTTGGGCAAAGCAAAAGGCCCGGTTGCCCGGGCCTTACGTTGGAATCGAATTGCAGCCAACCTAGTGCGTGACCGGAGCCGAGTTTCGCTCCGCAATCACCTTCTTGGCATTGTCGGCCAGAGCGCGCGCTTGCGGCATCAACTCCAGAGCCCTGATCACGTCCGGATCGGTCTCCGCCCGCACCTTTAAGCCCTCTTCCTGACCGAAGGTATCGACGAACAGTTCGCTCTTGATGTTGGAGCGCAGCCACTCGTCGCTCTCGATCATCTCGGCTTCGGTGTGGGGTATTTTTTCTTCGTCGAGGAATTTGCGGAAGTCCAGCAGCACGGCATCGTCCACTTCAAAATTCTCCCCGATTTTGTGGGCGATGGCGTAGCGCTTGGCAAAGTTGAAGAGCGCGTAATGCTGCAGCAACGAGTCCTGGAACTTATTGGACTTGTAAGGCGGAAGCTTCACATCGGGAGTGATGCCGCCACCGCCATACACGGTGCGCCCACCATCGGTGAGCTTGACTTCATGGTTGGCATTATTCTCCTCGCCCTCGCGATTGTAGTAGTAATCGTAGAGAGAAAGGTTCGAGTAATCGCGCTGGATAAGGCGTCCGCTGGGGGTGTAGTACTTGGCCGTGGTCAGGGCAAGGCCGGTATTTTCGGCGAGGGGAAACACGGTTTGCACCAGGCCCTTGCCGAAGGTGACTTCACCGACGATCAGGCCGCGATCGTGATCTTGAATGGCGCCGGCGACAATCTCGGCTGCCGAAGCGGTGCCACGATTCACCAGCACCACCAGTGGGTACTCCTTGCCACCGTTGCCATGGGCCGCCACATACCGCTTTTCGGGGGATGAGCGGCCGTGGTGGGAGACGATGAGCTGTCCCTTCTTCAGAAATTTGTCGGCGACGCCTACGCCTTCACTCAGCAGTCCACCGGGATTCTGCCGCAGGTCCAGGACCAGGCCTTTGAGATCTCCCATTTGCTCCAGGGCGTCGGCGACTTCATGTTCGGTAGTTTCCTGGAATCCGGAAACGTGCATGTAACCGATGCCGGGCTTGATCATGAAGTGCAAGTCCACGCTGTAGCGCGGAATCTCGTCGCGGACAACGGCGAACTCGAGGGGATGGTCGGAACCTTCGCGCAACATGGTGATGCGGACGGTGGTGCCTTTCGGCCCCTTGAGCAGGTCGGCCACATCGGAAGTGCTCATGTTGTCGGTGGGCTTGCCATCAATGGCGGCGATAATGTCGCCCGGCCGGATGCCGGCGCGATAGGCCGGAGTGCCGACAAAGGGCGCGATGACGATGACTTTATTATTGCGCGGGCCAACCGTCATACCCACGCCGTAATACTTGCCGCGCTGCTCTTCGCGAAGCGCGGAGTAAGACTTTGGATCGAAAAAGTTCGAATGGGGATCGAGCTGGTGCAACATGCTCGGAATAGCGCCGTTATAAATTGCCTTGTCGGCATTCACCGGGTCGGCGTAGTTCTGCTCAATCGTGTCATAGACCGCGGTGAACTGCTTGTAGCTGTCACGGACATCGGAGTCGCTGCTGGGCGTCCCTGGGGGGCTGATTCTCTGCGCGAACAACATCCCCAGCAAGCCAAACAGACCGAGCACGAACACAATCAGGAAGAGAGAACGACGAGAACTACTAGCCATGTATCGAAATCCTCGGGCAGGAACGTGCCGGGCCCAGCCCACCCCATCTGAGCGCAGTATAGCATGCGAAAGCGCCTGTTTACTTGGATGCAAAAGAACGCTGGAGGTTACTGTGGGATGACGGCTTTGGGTGCCGCTCGGGACCATCCCACCCGCGGGTGGAGAAAGCGCTCCGCTTGATATCCCCCTTTTACTACGGCCGGAAAGTGGGCCAAACACCGTGATACGGGTCACAGCATGGGGTATTGCTCCGGTGGGAGACTAATACTGGCGACCTGGGGCGATGCCGTGCGGTTCATCATTTCCGCTTCAGGCGCCTGCAACGCCCAAGATCTGGGAGGGAATTTATGGCCATCACGAAACAGCAAGCACTCGACTACCACAGCAGCGGACGGCCCGGAAAAATTGAAGTCACCCCCACCAAGCCTTGCCGGACGCAGCGCGACCTGAGCCTGGCTTACACCCCCGGAGTGGCGGATCCATGCCTGGATATCGAAAAGAACCCCCACGATGCTTTTAAATACACCGCAAAGGGCAACCTCGTTGCCGTCGTGAGCAACGGAACCGCCGTCCTGGGCTTGGGAGACATCGGCGCCCTCGCCGGCAAACCAGTGATGGAAGGCAAGGGTGTCCTGTTTAAACGTTTTGCCGATGTGGACGTGTTTGACCTTGAAGTCAACACCCATGATCCCGACGAAATTATCAAGCTCTGCCAACTGCTGGAACCCACTTTCGGCGGCATCAATCTGGAGGACATCAAAGCGCCGGAGTGTTTCTACATCGAGGAGACGCTGAAGAAAACGATGAAGATCCCGGTCTTCCATGATGACCAGCACGGTACCGCGATCATCTCGGGAGCAGCTCTGTTGAATGCCCTGGAAGTGGTGGGCAAGTCTATTGACAAGGTTCGCCTGGTGGTCAATGGCGCCGGGGCGGCCGGTATCGCCTGCGCCGAGCACTATGTACGCCTCGGCGTCAAGCGCGAAAACATCATCCTGTGCGATACCAAGGGCGTCGTCTACAAAGGACGCACCGCTGGAATGAATCCTTATAAGGAACGTTTCGCCAAGGATACCAAGCTGCGCACACTGGCCGAGGTCATGGAGGGCGCGGATGTGTTTCTCGGTCTCTCCGTGAAGGGTGCGGTAACGCCGGATATGGTGCGCTCGATGGCACCCAACCCCATCGTATTCGCCATGGCCAACCCCGATCCCGAGATCACCTACCCGGATGCCAAGGCCTGTCGTGACGATGTCATTATGGCCACTGGGCGTTCCGATTATCCCAATCAGGTTAACAACGTGCTGGGATTTCCTTTCATCTTCCGCGGCGCCCTGGACGTGCACGCAACTGCCATCAATGAAGAGATGAAGCTGGCGGCAACGCGTGCCCTGGCAGCTCTGGCCAAGGAAGAGGTTCCCGACTCCGTCTGTCGTGCTTACGGGGTCGAGCGGCTGAAGTTTGGTCGCGAGTACCTGATCCCCAAGCCGTTTGATTCTCGCGTGCTGATATGGGAGGCTTCTGCGGTCGCCGAAGCAGCCATGCGCACCGGCGTAGCTCAGGAACCCATCAACCTCGAACTGTACCGGGAGCAACTGGAGCGGCGACTGGGCAAAGCCCACGAGATCTCCCGCATGATGATCCAAAAGGCGCAGCTCAAGCCCAAACTGGTGGTCTTTCCTGAGGGTGAAAACGAAAAAATCCTGCGCGCCTGCCACTGGCTGCTGGAGGAGAAGATTGCGTCACCCATCCTGCTAGGAAATCCGGCGGTGATCGAAGCCAAAACCACTGAGCTCGGTCTGGATCTCACGGGAGCTCGAATCGTTGATCCCGCACAGTCGCAGCTGCGCGAGAGCTACATCCAGGAACTGTTCTCTCTCCGGCAGCGTCGCGGAATGACGGTATCGGAAGCACGCCACCTGATCAGCAACCCCAGCGTTTTCGGCTCGATGATGGTACGCATGGGAGACGCAGATGCACTGGTTTCCGGCGTAGCCCATCATTATCCCGAGGTGATACGCCCGGCGCTACAGATCGTGCGCATGCGCGAAGGATTGCACAAGGTCTCGAGCTGCTATGCCATGATCACCCGCACCGGGGACATGTACTTCCTGGCCGACACCAGCGTCAACATCGACCCCACCGCAGAAGACTTGGTCGAAATTGCGCTGTGCACGGCTGAAGCTGCCCGGCGCTTTGGAGTGGTGCCGCGGGTTGCGATGCTTTCTTTCTCAAGCTTCGGCAGCACGCAGCATCCGCAGTGCGAAAAGGTGCGCAGGGCCGTCGAACTGCTGCACAAGGCAGACCCCGCCCTCATTGTGGACGGAGAAATCATGGCTGATGCCGCGGTCTCACCGGAGATGCTGGGAGAAATTTATCCTTTCAGCACCCTGAAGGGCGGCGCAAACGTCCTCATCTGCCCCGATCTCAACTCCGCCAACATCGCTTACAAGCTGCTGCAGAAGCTGGGCGGGGTAGAGACGCTGGGCCCCATCCTTATGGGAATGGCGCGCCCGGTGCATTTGCTGCCCTTGGGCTCGGAGGTGGAGTTGATCGTCAAGGTCGCAGCCATCGCCGTGGTGGACGCACAGGAAACCGAGCATTACGCGGGGAAGTTGGAGGCTACCAAGGCATTGGTGCCGGCTATCTGATCAATCACGCGCAGTGAAAGTTCGGGTAGAAGGTTCCGCTGAGTCCAGCACTTCGCGCACCTTGGCTTCGAGCACAACGGGCGAGAAGGGCTTCTGTACAAAGGCGAAGATGTTTTCGGAGACCTGGCGGCGAACCAGGGCATCGTCCGTGTAACCGGACATGTAAAGTACCTTGATTTGCGGCCGCAGGGCGGCGGCGCGGCGCGCCAGTTCACGCCCGTTCATGCCGGGCATGACCAAGTCGGTCAGCAGAAGGTGAATCGGGCCTGGGTGCTGCGCGCAGATCTGCTCGGCTTCCGCGGCATGTTGCGGCGCGAGGACGGCATAACCCTTGTCGCGGAGGATGGAATTGGCGAGGGCACGCACGGCAGGGTCATCTTCCACCAGCAAAATGGTCTCTGTGCCGCACGGCGAAGGCAAACGCGCGGTGGAGGCCGACATTGAGGCTGCTTGCCGCTCGGCAGCGCGCTCCTCCGCAGGCAAGTAGATCTTAAAGGTGGTGCCGTGGCCCACCTCGCTGTACACCGAGATGTAGCCTTTGCTTTGCTTGACGATGCCATAAACTACGGCAAGTCCCAGCCCGGTACCGAGGCCCGCATCCTTGGTGGTGAAGAAGGGATCGAAGATCTGCTCCCTGATTTCGGGTTTGATGCCCGTGCCGTTGTCACTGACCACCAGCAGCACATGGGGGCCGGCACGCGAGCCCACATGGCTCTCGACGAAGCTTTCGTCCAGGACGACGTTGCTGGTCTGCACCGTGAGCTTGCCGCCCTCCGGCATGGCATCGCGGGCGTTTATGGCTAGGTTCATGATGACCTGCTCCAACTGGCCCGCATCGGCCTTCACCGAGCGCAGGTCGGCGGCCAAAACCGTCTGCACGTCAATGTGTTCGCCAATCAGCCGTTGCAGCATCTGCATCATGTTGGTGATGACCATGTTCAGGTTGACGGTGCTGCCCTGCGTAATTTGGTGGCGGCTGAAGACGAGCAACTGGCGAGTGAGCGCGACCGCGCGTTGGCCAGCCTTGTGAATCTGCTCGGCGGCAGGATGAAGGCGCGCGTTTTCCGCTAGGCCATCCATGAGCAGCGTGCTGTAGCCGCTGATGACCGTGAGCAGGTTGTTGAAGTCGTGGGCAATTCCGCCGGCCAGGGTTCCGAGCGACTCCATGCGCTGCGCCTTTTGCAGTTGGAGCTGCAGCTTGCGATGCTCGGTGATGTCCTGCACCGTGCCTTCGTAGGCGATAACCTTCCCTGAACTGTCCCGTATGGACTTCAGGTGCTCCGCGGTCCAAATTTTCTTGCCGTCCTTGCGGATGATTTCGCACTCGAAGTTGTGCAACTCGTCGTCCCGCCGCAGCAAGTCCTGAAACTGCCCCTTGAAGGCAGGGTCCGCATAGTTCTCCTGGGCGTTATAGGTGCGGCTTTGCAGAAACTCTTCGGTCGAGTCGTAGCCCAGCATTTTCACCAGTGCCGGGTTGGCGGCCGTGTACATGCCATCGGGTGTGACCTGGAAGATGCCATTGACGGCATTCTCGAAAATGTTCCGGTATTTTTCTTCGGCGGCGCGTAGCGATTCGGCAGTGCGCTCCTGGCGAAGCCTGAGTTGCTGCTGGGCGCGTTGCCCGAGCACGAGCCGGACGCTCGAACAGGCGAACGAGGCGGCCACAGCAACCACGGCGACCGTCAATTGCTCGCGCTGGGCATGAGCCGCCGTGATCAAGACCAGAAGCGGCAAGGCGATGTGCGCGAACTGTGCCAGCAGCAACGGTTCCGCCGAAACCTTATCGGGTTCAGGCTCGGCTTCCACCGGCGGTGTCCAGCCGGCGGCCAGCCCAATCAGCAGGGTGCGCGGCACCGTCCACAGCAGTTCGTACCAGGACGCATTCGCCATGTGGACCCACGTCTGAACATACACGTAAACCAGGTCGCCTACGCTGAACACGACCAGAAACAGGGCGACGCGGCCGAATAGCGAGCGCACCAGACGGGAGCGGGTGAGGAGTGCGCGCAATCCAAAGGCGGAGGTGATGACCACATCGCGAACAATCTCCACCCGCCAGATCAGCAGAGTCGTCGCTTGCAGCGTCCCGCCCGACTGCCAGGGCTCGTAGAAGAAGAACAGATAAGCGGACAACGTCACGATGCCGACTTGCAGAAAGTCGAGCTTGCGCTGACTGGAGAAGGCGCTTGCCTCAGCGCTGTCGTCACCCAGAAACAGCGTCATCACCATGGGCGCGACGTAAAACAGCAGCAGAGCGTCGCTCGGCCACCATATCAGAGGAGAGGCTTGCAGAATGCTGTCGTAATAGGTGTAAAAGACCTGGCCCAGCGTGTAGATGGTGAAGGAAACGGCGATCAGACGCCAGAAACGGCGGGCGAAGCCACGAGCGCGTTGCGCAGTCTGATAGGCGGCCGCCGCTGTGACTGCAGCCAGCGCCAGTTCCACCAAGTTGCTCAACAGGGCGCGATGCAGGGCGAGCACTAGGACATGGCACGCCAACAACGCTACCGCGAGAACAACGACCTTCCGGGAGGCACCCAGATTCACGGTTCGACCCTGTCCTGCTAACTCATGCTACGCCATCTCGGGGGGAAGTTATGTGATGGTAGCACGATCGGTAACTGGTGTTGATCGAGTCGCCACACTCGCACTGTAGGCCTTGACGAAGATCAGGGACGGCCCTCGGGGCCTTGCAAAACCACACGCAAGCGGTACAATTCGTGCGAATCAGAATTCAAGAAAAAATTGCGTCTAAACGAGGCGGGATCACCATGGACGTGAATCTGCCTGGTCATACGACATGATGATGAAATAAAAGAAGCGCTCGTGATCAGTAGTAGGGATACGGATTCAAAACATTCTTGGAGGAACGGAAAATGAAATTATATCGTCTCGCATTTGCCATTAGTGTAATCGGCGTGGCAATCCTGACAGTGGGGTGTAGCTCAAACGAGACTAAGCCGGCGCCCGAAAATGCAGCCGTCGCAAAACCGAAGAAACTGGAACCCACGCTTTACACTGGTCAAGAGGCATTCAATCGAATGCTCGGTCTCGCAGTGAAGTGGGCGCCCGATGCTGAACCGGCTCGGGTGGAATCCGTTCTCACCACGGAAACTACCGGCCAGGACGGAAAATCAAGCATCTGGCGAGGATACTTTGCTTCGCCCAGTCGCCGGTCCACCAAGACCATCGTGTGTTCGGGAAGCCGCCTGCCGGATTCGCCGCCGTTCGGAGTTTCACCCGAGGGGGCTGAAGGCGCATACAACGCCCAATCCGCCGGCCTTGTCTTTTCCCAGTATCTCCTGAAAGCCGATACGGATAAGGCATTCGCGGCAGCGCAGCAACACGGGGGCGACGCCATCGTGAAGAAGGACGCACAGCAGCCCATCACGTATGTGTTGCTCAAGGACCGGAAGCTGAACGTGCCCGTTTGGTATGTGATATACGGAGCGAGCGAGAAAGACCGGAAGGGCATCGGAGTGATTAACGCCACCACCGGCGATTTCGTAAGCGCGGCCAAGTGAGCGCAGGCTTCCCTGCCTGAGCCACAATCTTGTCGATCAGCAAAGGCGCGGGCGGCTCCCAGGTCTCAGAAACCGTGAGACTCGGGGCGCCCGCCTTTTCCTTTTCTGCTAACACTTCATGGGTAATACGCGGACGCTAGCTCGTAACGCGCCGGCCAGTCTTTCTGTAGCGCCACAGGATGAACCCCAGTCCGGAAGCGGCCAGCACCATGGTCGAGGGCTCGGGAACCGTAGGCGGCTTGTGGTGCCGCCTCGGCCGGCAGTGGTGGGAAACGATTTCGTCAGCGGAGCAAAGCCCGGAAGGAATCGGTACTCCGACTGGGACGTACGGAAAGAAGAAGCTGGCGAAAAGCTTGGGCGGAGTCGGCTGGCCGCCGGGCAAGTCGGGTGGGCCGAGCAAGGGCCGGACGGGGAACGACGGTTCTGGGTCAATCTGCGCCACGGGCCGGTCCATAACATCTTCTTCCGGCTCTTCGTTGGAAACTTCGGGTTTGGCCGTGTCGGAAATCTGGTTGCCGCAACGCGCCCGCGCCGTGATTTTGCCGTCAGTCAGCAGTAACTCTCCAAGGTGGAGGCGAACTTTTCTGCGAGTCCAGAAGACGGTGTCACGAATGCGATACGAAAGATAAACTTCGCGGGCTTCGCTGGCGCGCACCAGACGAGCGTGGCTGTAGTCGAACTGGGCGTAATGCCGGCGAACAACATAGTCGCGCGTCGCTGCATAGCGGAGCTCGTCGGGATCCTTCACGCCCCCGGGCACGACCGAGTAAGGATAGACACCCGGAATCGAGCCGAGAAACTTGGCGGACTTGGCGGAGCGCGCCGCCATCAAAGCGAGATCTTTGCGGATGTCCCGTCGCGCCCAGAAAGAGTCGGGCAGAATCTGGGAAGCATGCCAGGAGGGCAACGAGAGATGGTGCGCCGCATTCTGCCAGCAGGCTCCGGCGATGAATCGCGCTCGCAACCACAGCGACCAGGGTCCGCTGGATGCGCAAACGCCGCTGATACCAGCTCCGCCTTCGTCGCCAGGTCTTTCGAATCGTGCCGTCGTTCAAACCAATGCTCCTGTCTGGCGATCAAGCCAGCGGCACCCGAGGGAGAGCCATCTATAAAGAGAGCATTCCAGCATCCAAAACCAAGGCCCTAACTTCCCCGGATGCAGGAACTTAGCGTGTAGTACCGATCATCTTAGCAGAGTTGTGCAAGGAATTTCCCTTAAAGTGATACTTCGGTCGTCTGTATTTCCCGTCTGCGGAAACTCCGTGGCAAACCAACGGCAGCCAGCCCACTTCCCGCTCCTGGCGCTGGTTTTGCAGGTCGGCGGCCGGGCGGCGTGAGGTTTGCGAAGTCACGGATCGAAGTGAAGGAACAGCCGAAAGCAACGGTAGAGCGGTATTGGTCTATTTGAGTTACAGCCTCCCCCGCTCTTCATATTTCTCCATGCGTCGTCAAATTACCTAGTTCCTCGTACTCGCTCGCTGCCCACGATGTTCGTGGAGTTTTCACATCTTCCTTGCACCAGGTAAGGTGCTTGAAGTCCCCGCTTCGACACCCGAAAGAGCTGCAACCCGGCGCAACCTCCCCGAAAGAGGCGGTAACTGTGGCTAGGCGCTCTCTGCGACGACCCGCTGGTTTTGCTCGCCTAGCCCATCAATGCCCAGTCGCATCCGGTTCCCCGCTCTCAGATAAACCGGGGGCCGCTGCCCCATCCCTACTCCTGGCGGAGTTCCGGTGGAGATAATGTCTCCGGGTTGCAGGCTCATGAATCCGCTGAGGTAGCTGACCAACTGGCGAACGCCGAAGATCATCGTTCGTGTCGATCCGTTTTGGTAGCGGTGTCCGTCCACCTCGAGCCACATCTTCAGGTCTTGTGGGTCGGGAACTTCTTCGGCCGTCACCAGCCATGGTCCGATCGGGCCGAATGTATCCGCACTCTTCCCCTTGACCCACTGCCCCGTGCCTTCGAGTTGGAACGCTCGTTCGGAGAGGTCGTTGATGACGCAGTAGCCGGCTACGCAGGACATCGCATCGGCCTCGCTGACGTATTTTGCCGGCGTTCCAATGACCACGCCTAGCTCGACTTCCCAGTCCACCTTTGTGCCGCCCCTCGGGATCACAATATCGTCGTTCGGACCACAGATGGAGGATGTGGCCTTCATGAAGATGACGGGTTCGCTCGGGACTTTCATGCCGGCTTCCGCCGCATGATCGCGGTAATTCAACCCAATACAGATAAACTTGCCGACCGGGCCAACGCAGGGGCCGAGCCTTGGCTTATCCGGCGGTTCGCTCTTCACGATCGGCAACTCTGCAAGCTTGATGTTCTTCAAAACCGCAAGAGTTGCGGGCGATAGAGACTCGCCCGCGATGTCTGGAACCCTCCCCGAAAGGTCGCGAATCTTGCCTTCCGAATCGACGATCCCCGGTTTCTCCTGGTGAGGCAATCCATAGCGTACAAGTTTCATATCTGTTCTCTCGCGTTATGGCTTCGCTACGACGCCTGCGACCGCCCGTAGCAGATCCTGCACCGAACGGTCCCAGTAATCCCACGCGTGTCCGCCCGCCGTCTCGTGATACTCATAGGCGGCGCCTCGAGACGAAAGTTGTGCCGCGAAATCGCGATTGATCTGCAGCAGGCCGTCAGCGCTTCCGCATGCCAGATAAAAGTAAGGAAGATCTTTCGGGCCTGCACTCTGAAGCAGGGAAAACACGTTGTTCTCTGCCCGCACCGCGCTGCCTGAAGGCCCGAACACCTTGAGGAGTTGATCACGGAACTCTGGCCGCTTGTCGCCTAGATCCTGAGGTGCGTCCAGTGCACCGCTGAGACTGCCGGCGAAGGCAAAGTCGTCGTGATACCGAAGCGCGATCTTCAGAGCTCCGTATCCTCCCATCGAAAGGCCGGCAATCGCTCGGCTGTGGCGAGAGCGGAGGGTACGAAATTTGCCGTCAATCTCCGCCACTAGATCTTTGGCAATGTAGTCTTCGAACTTGTCCTTGGGAACCGTGGCTGAATTCGTATACCAGGAATCACCGGCATCCGGCGTGACTACAATCATTTCGTATTTTTCGGCATAGCGCTCCAGGTTCGTGCGGGTATCCCAGTTCAGATAATCTCCGTAAAGTCCGTGGAGAAGATACAACACGGGGAAACGCCCGCCGCCGGTCTTATAGCCGCAAGGAAGCAGGACGCGATACTTCATTTCCCGATCAAGAGCAACGCTGTGGAACGCGCCATCCTGCACTCGCACGCACGACGCCGGCATCTTGCTGGAGTGAGGAGCGGCTTTGCTCTGCACCTGCGCAGTGCAAGTTACGGCCAAGAAAATAAGCAGACATCGGATGAGTGCCCTTTTCACGCTCTGAATCTCCTTCTGAACAATACCCAGCGCTAGGGATTGGTTCTTACGAAGGCCTTGATGGTCCCGCACTGTTTCCCTTCGGCTTCGCCGACTGGACGGATGGTATAGTCTCCGACTGCAGCCGGAACAATAAAGGTCTCGGCATAGTGCACCACAAACGGCTCGAATGAACCGGTCGGACTTTCGACTACTGCTTCCCTTCCTTCAACCAGGTTGAGAACATTGACGCCGCCTGTCCCACGATGTGGCACGGTGCCCGTGAACCAATGGCGGCGCGTCTCGATGAACTCGCGTTCGTGGAGTCCCGTACGTTCCTCTCGCCATCCATCGCCCGAAGCGAGGGGCGTGATCTGATTCACCAGGTTACGACGCACCCAGTTTGTCGTTCGATCCCACTGGATATTTGCCGCTCCGTGATCAAGGTGAATTGGCCTAGGCAAGCCGTTCAGGCCAAGTCGTCCCCAGTCCCACAGCTTGAAAGTGAAAATGTACGGCGTGGCGCTGATCTCAAGCACCATGCTGTTCTTGCCTGAGCAGTGGATGGTGCCAGCAGGGATCAGGAAATGGTCATGCTTCCCGGCAGGCCACACATTAACGTAGCTCTCCACGGGGAAAGCGGGCCCGCCACTTTGTGCAACCCTCAAATCCCGCAGCATGGCTTCGCGGTTAATGTCCTCGCGCAGTCCCAGATAGACGCAACCGTCGTCTCCGGCATCGAGCAGGTAGTAACTTTCGTCCTGCGTATAGTTCATGCCGAACTTGTCCTGGATGTACTCGGTCAAGGGATGGACCTGAAGCGAAAGGTTGCCGCCGCCCATGGTGTCGAGAAAGTCGAAGCGGATGGGAAATTCTTTACCAAAGCGCGCATGGACAGCCTCACCCAGTAATTCGTGAGGATGCTGGAATACGAGATTGATCGAAGGCACCTCGACCTTCACGTTCCCGAACCCCAGCAGCAAGCTGTTCTCTTCCGGCACGCAGTCAAAACACCAGGCGTGGTTGGGAACCCCCTCGGGCGAAAGCCCGCAGACTTTCTCCATCCAGTGTCCGCCCCAAGGCCCGGGGTCAAAGTACGGAACCACCCGAAAAGGCCGGTGGGTTGTGATGCGCAACCCTTCGCGCAACGCGTCGCCCGAGATCATTTTCGGTGCGTTCGGGTCGTCGGTATCCAGTAGAAAATCGATCTCCGAGAAGACTTTCTGCTTGAGTCGATCTGCCGCGCGCCAGTCCACGAAGTAGGCGCGCTTGTATTTCTCGGCCACGGTTGCCGAAGCGTTATCCGCGCCGAGGTTGCCAATCTGGTTGCGGCGATATCGCATCTGAATTTCCCAGCGGGCCATGTCAGCGAAGACCAGCACGTCATGCTCAGGGACGACGAGCGTGGCGCCTGTGCCAACGATCAGAACTAATCCCTGTTTCTTTATCTTTGCGATCGATTCACGAGCTGCCGCCAGTTTTTGGGGGTCGAAGAAGTCGTCGACGACGATGTCGTTCATCCTGCCAAAAACCGGATCGTCGCCCAGGTAATGCCCGACCAGGGCATCGACCTCGCGAGGACTCTTGAACAGTGCGCTGGTTCTCACCGCCAACCCGGGACGCAGTCCTGCGGCAAGGGCTTGTTCGACTTGATCTTCAAAAACTCCTGGGTAGCATTCCACACACAAGACGGTGCGCGAGTTCTGGCTTACTTGACGCAACTGTTCATTAATTGCGGCAACGATCGCGCTCCACCCCACTTGGCAGTCGCCCGACGATGCCGAGACGGGAACAACCGGAAATTTGTCGTAGTTTGAGCGCAAAGTCATCCGATCGGTTCAGAGAGTAATGGGATCGCACCCAGCAAGCCCGCGTTGTTTCCCAGTTCTGCGGCTCTGACTTTTACTTTACCCCAAGGAGTCCAGGCATGTTTCTCTACATAGGCCTGCACAAACGGAATGATGATATCGGCACTCTTCATCACGCCTCCGCCGTAGACCACGATTTCCGGATCGTAAGCGTGTATCAGTCCCGTTGCGCTGGCCGCCCAAATATGCAGACAGCGATCGCGCAGCGCGGTCGCCACCCGGTCTCCCTGCTCGGCGTAGCGGAAAAGCTTCTCGAAGTTCAGCGGTTCATCCCTCCCAAGTGCGCTGTCGGCGTATCCCGGCCAGTCGCGCGCTACCAGTGAAATGGACCATCCTGCAGCCTCGGCTTCGGGACATCCGATGTTTCCACAGGTACAGGTTCGGCCATTGAACAGCACGGGGAGGTGCCCACCCAGGCAGCCGGCCTGCGCGTGTTTACCTCGAATCAGCTTTCCGCCAATCATGGCCGCTCCGCCGATGCCGGTTCCCAGCGTGGTCATAACCACATCGTCAAAGCCGCGAGCTGCTCCAGCATAGCGTTCTCCAAGCAATGCCATGCGAGCGTCATTTTCAATTCTCAACGGAAGGCCAAATTCCTTCCCGGACCACTCCACGAAATCGATACCGACCGCGTCGTCATACTTCTGGTTGGTGGAGACTACACGGCCAATGCGAGTATCCGCTAACCCGCAAAAGCTGAACGCCAGCCCGGCACAATCTTTTGCAGAGACGCGGGTCTGCTGTAAGAGTTTGCGGAAGCTCTGTGCAAACAGGGGCAGAACCGGCTTCAGTCCTTGGGTGCCGTCGGTACTAACTACCTCCTCGGCGAGAATGGCGCGATCGTCCAGCACTGCGCAGGTGGCGTGCGTGCCTCCGAGATCGATGGCAAGGGCCTTCATGCTTCCTCCTAAACCCAGCGGCTAGCCGCAGCCAGAACGAACACCGCCAACACCAACACAGCCACTCCACCCACCTGGATGCGCAAAGGCTGCTTGCCACTGCCTTTCCATTCCCCGGTGATAATCCCCAGAAGGCTTGCAGTAATGACGATCAGCGACATGAACAAAGGCCAGCCCAGGATCGTTCCCCAACTGCCGAGCTTGCCGGTGGCGATTCCGTAGAGGGCCGTACTGGCAAACCAGAAGAAGGCCATGATGGCGGCGAGGAACCAGTAAGACGCGGTGCCGGGGCGGCGGTAACGATCCGCCGTCTTATTCTTATTCAGAAGATAAATGCAGTACGCGAAATTTGGAATCGAGCCTGCGAGCATCAGCGGCAGCCAGACTGCATTTCCAGACCAGAGTTCAGCAGCCCCGTGTTTCCTGGCTCCCTCCAGCAGCGGACCACCGAAGGCGAGCCCGAAGTTTACAAGTGCGGCTCCGAATCCGCAGAGGATGGCAAAGGCTAATCCCCGGCTCATATTGACTGTCGGATGTCCGTCACTCGCCGCCATTGCCGCTTCGCGACGACGTCCCGCAATGGCGCAGATGGCCACTCCGACGATCACCAGAGCTACCCCCGCAAATGTGATAAGGCCACCGGTGGTTAAGACCTTTTCCGGATGCAGGCGGATCAGCGGAATGACGCTGCCCACCGCGGCCGAGATTCCGAGCACGATCGAAAACGTGAGGGCGATTCCGATGGAATCGACCGCCAGCCCAAACAAAACCTGCGCAACTCCCCATCCCGCCCCGAAAATCGCGACCGCCGCGACCAGTCCGGTGGCGACTTCCCCATAGAGTTGGACAAGATGCGGGATAGTGGTAAAAGCCGCGAGCGGCGGAAGGACCACCAACGCGAACAGTGTCCAGACCAGCCACGTATTTTCCCAGTTCCAGTTGCGGGTGAATTTCATGGGCAAAGTGAAGCTGGCGTTCATCACGCCCGCCACCAGCAAAATCAGGAAACCCACGCCGGTTTGGTCCATGTTCTCTCCAGTCCCTACTCGAAATCTTCCATCTGCAGAGACGCGGCAAGTCGCGTCTCTACGGGAAATCATCGCTCAAACAAGCCTAGCTTTTTCAGGCCGCTTGCCTGCAACACTAATTGCTCTCCTCGTTCTTCCGTCACCATGATCTTGTCTCGGACTGCCTGAATGTTGCGGATCGAACGCCACCCTTTACTAACTCTGGAGAGAAAAGCGACATACGGAGCTCGCAGTTCCGATTTTGCAGGAATTCGCCGGAACGTGGGAGTGCCGAATAACGATCCGCGTGCGAACGTCTCTTCCTTTCCAACCGGCATCGGAGTCGAACTGAACTCGATACCGCGGGCGCGCGCCTTCGCGTCCCAGGGCACATACTTGCGAGTAACGTTCTCTTCCCAGATCGTGACCCAGGGAAAGTCCGAACGTCGAAAGCAATAACCGAGCAAGAGTCCAAGTCGCCAGTTCAGGGCCGCTACAAATCCAAGCTCGCGCTGTGGGTCGAGCAACACGGACGCGACACAACCTTTGCCCTCTCGCGAAAATGGCCGCGTGAGATTCAGGTTTCCACCGTCGATGGCGGGCGCGTCGGGCCAGTTGAACTCTTGATTGTCGCGGACCAGGCTTGCTCCTTCATACCCGTGCGGCCAAGTCACGGCGCGAGTTCCGGGCAAAGCGATAGCGCTTTCCTCTGGATGCAGCAGGGGCAGACCAAGGGTGACATGCTGGGCCCAGTGGAAAAAATGATCCTGAGCACGTTCGTTAATTACTTTTTCTTCGACGTAGACAACGGATTCGTTGCGGCACAAACGGAGTTCGCGGCGGAATCGAAGACCGGCAGACCGCAACCGCACCGCCAGCGAAAGATGGGCTTCGGCGCCGCTCTGGTTAAGCTTCAGCAACTTCCAGAGGGAGTTCGCGGCCTCCCCATGCAGAGCTAGCCCCTGTGCAGCCTCTGCCTCGGACGGCATTCCAAAATAGTCCACGCATACCGCATGTCCGGTGAAGGCGGCGAGAAACCTGCCCACCGGCCTCGGGCCGTAGTTGCGAACATGCTGGCTTCGAAATTTGTCGGGATCCATGGTGACCCACGGAGCTTCCCAAAGTGCATTCACGGTGCTGCCGGTTGGATCGAGCAGACGGAAATCGGCAATGTGTCCGCCGCCGGTAAGCGTAGTCAGTTGGACGACGCCGTTGTTCAGGCAATACGCCGGCCGGTTATGCCATCTCGTTTTCGTGGTGGCGGGACGGAGAGTTTTCATCGGCTAGACCGTGAAGCCTCCATCAATGGAAAAAACAGCCCCGGTTACAAACCTTGCATCGTCGGAGACGAGAAACAACGCAGCCTTCGCGACTTCTTCCGCTGTACCAAGACGCCCCATCGGCTGTCGCGCGACGAATTGCTTTCTTGCCTCTTCGGGATCCGCAAATGCCGCCAGTCGCTGATGCAGCGAAGGCGTATCGATGGTCCCAGGACAAAGACAGTTCACACGAATTCCATCGCGAACGTAGTCAATCGCCATGCTTTTCGTAAGCGCCAGAACCGCGCCCTTCGAGGCGCTGTAAGCAGCTCGATCAACCACGCTGCGCAGCGCGGTCGCAGACGAGGTATTCAGAATCACTCCTCCATCGTGCTTCAGGAAGATCGGGATGACCGCATGCGACATGAGGTACATGCTCTTAACGTTTACGGCCATCGTGCGGTCCCAATCAGCTTCGGTCGTCTCATGAATCTTGCCGTGAGGCACGATGCCCGCGTTGTTGAACAGAATATTGATCGTGGAGAAGCTTTCCGAGGCGGCTGAGACAACGCTTTCGACATCCGCTGCGCGAGAGACGTCGGCCTGGATGCCCAGGACCGTGCCGCCGATGCGCCGCACCTCCTCGGCAACCGAGTCGAGCGTTGTCGGATCCAGATCGACGGCGACAACCTTCGCGCCTTCCGCGGCGAACAGCAGGCAGCAAGCCCGCCCAATGCCGGCTCCCGCACCCGTAATGATTGCCGTTTTGTCTCGCAGCTGCACTCAGGTTCTCCTAACTCTTGGTAGCGGCGCCTGTACCGCCTTCCTGAAAACCCATGCCACCGGTTGGAACCAGCATTCCGCCATCCACCATCAGAGCCGCCCCTGTAATGAAGGAAGCCCAATCGCTGGCCAGAAAGGCGATCGCGGACGCAACCTCTTCGGGCTTTCCCATCCGGCCCAGGGCGTGCATGCGATCGCACGTGGCCAGGACCTGCTCCGGATTGGCATCGAGGCTGGCTGCCCAGCGCAGCATGGGAGTATCGATGGCACCCGGGCAAACGCAATTCACGCGAATATTCTGCTGCGCGTAATCGAGAGACATGGCGCGCACCAGTCCGAGCAGTGCGTGCTTGGCAGCAACGTAAGCCGCTGAATTGACGACAGCAGTGAAGGACTGCACCGAACCGACGACCACAATGGCGCCGCCTCCGCGCTTTATCATGCTAGGCACGACATGCTTGGCGCTGTGGAAGCAGCCTTTGAGGTTTACGGCCATGACCTCGTCCCATAATTCTTCCGTGGTTGCCATGACGTCTCCATAGCGCTGGATACCGGCATTGCTGACCAGCACATCGATCCCACCGAACTCGCGGATAACGGAGGCGACGGCCTTCTCTACTTCTGCGGCCGATCCTACATTGCAAGCATAGAATTCTGCCCGCGCTTTCTTGCCAAGCGCTTGTGCTGTCTTCCTCCCCGCATCTGCGTTGACGTCCAGGATCGCAACCGCAGCGCCCAGTTCCACAAATTTGCGCGCAGTCGCCTCACCGATCCCCATCGCTCCGCCGGTTATCGCCACGACTTTGTCCCTGAAGTGAATGCTCATTGGAAGCGCCTCATTTTGAGTTGGATGATCCCTCAGGGAAATCCGGAGTGGTTCGCAATCGCAAGGTCACGATTTCGAACGGTTTGATTTCGATTTGAAAACCATGACTTTGAGAATCAACCTTCAGTTCCTGCAAGTTATCCTCGAGCAGTGAACATCGCCAGACCTGGGTCATCTTGAGATAGGCGCTACGAATTTCCACGGACTGCGGCTTCCCGGCTGTTTCCTGCAAGCGCAGGATACTGCCTTGGCCGTCTTCGGCGAGCTTCCAGGTCGAGACGGCAACTGACGAGTTGTTGACTTCAAGCAGGCTTGCTTCATCGCTCGGCAACTTGCCGGGGGCTTGACCAGGCAAGATCCTAGCATTCACTTGATCGACTTCGAGTGGAGTCATTGCCTCATTTGCCAACCGCGTGAGCTCCGCTGAATCGAGCGCCCGTCCGCTCACAAGGCTGTAGCAAAAGCTAAATTCCCCGCCCTGCTGTGGTGCGAAATTCGTGCCCCAATAGTTGTTCATCACCCACGAGAAAATGCTGGACGACTGCGGCCGAAATTCAGTGGGCCAGTTGCCTCTGACGATATCGCCAAAGCTTACCAGCGGCGCATCGTGCGGAATCACGGCTGCCATGAATCCGGCGTCGTATACCGCGGCCCAGTGCTGCACGGCGTACCACTCATGGCTTCCGCCCGGCAGTTCGTCCCGGGCAGGGTTGACCCAACCGTTCTGGGTGTCGTAGCCAAATTCGGGCTTATTCGCCGCAAACGGAAACGCAATGTAAACCGCTTCCTTCTTTATTGTCGTTTCCTTGAAAAGCCTATAAGCAAAGTCAATCTGTTTCTTCGCGTTGTAAAGCGTAATTTCCAGCTGAATCGTTGGAGTGTTCGGAGCCGATGCCTCCATTGTAATGATCGTCCCGAACTGTACCTGTTTCGCTGCTAACAAGCGTCCGTGGCTGGCCATGGCAGTCGATAATGCCGGTGGTTTCAGCGTGGCGCCGTAGCGATACAAACTGTTGTTCGGCATGTCGTCGGCGCTGGTTACATAAAGATACGCTCCGAAACGAAACGGGCTCGTCGCATCCACGAGGTTTCGGTTGAGCTCTTTGTCCCAAACTGTGCTCACGGCTCCGGAGGAAGGATCGACAGTAATTCGGTAGTACGAATTTTCAAAGGTGGTTCCGTCGGGCGTTTTTTTCGAGGACTCCGCGGTCTGGGCAGCCGGTACGGATCGCAAGGCAAACAGTTTATAGCCGAGTCCCGGAACATTCTCCGCCACAAAACGGACGCGCCGGTACCCTCCCCCGAATCCTGGGAGCGGCGTGCTCTTTCCCGCGCTCACAGTTTCATAAGGGACAAGCTTGCCGGTGGTCGTGTCCAATAAACCGAGGCCATCTTGCAGGTCGAAGCTCACCAGCCCGCTGCGACGCCAGTTCAGGGGATTGAAGACTACGAGCGAGGGGTCTTTCGATCCAAGGAAAGATTCGAATTGTGCCCAGCTGCGTTGCAGGGATTCGGTAATCTCGCGTTCGGCTTCGGTCGTGCGGGCCCCCTTAAGCGCAAGCTGCGTCACAGTCTGTTCGTTCTCCGGTTGTGTCGTGGCGCCTACGTAGGTCCAAGTGTGCTCGTCGAAAAGCAGCGTGTTGTTCCAGGCTTGCGCCAGCAAGCGGTGATCCGGACGAAGCTCTGGGTTCAGAAGCGCGGGGATGGTGGCCAGTTTCTCCGCTGACAGGATGCGCTGCTGGTTCTGGCGGTGCAGAGCCGTGTGCTTGCTATCAGAGCCAAAGCCGTCTTCCCAGTAGGGTCCAAGATCGCCGCGGTAAACGGGAATGTCGGATCCGAACTGTCTTTCGATTTCCCCCATGGCCTCGGCAAAATTTGAGTACTCCAGGCGTGGCCAGGCGTATTGCTTCTGCCACTCGCCGCGAAGGTAGGCTTGCTCCTTGCTGAGAATGGTGTTCTCCAGTTGCGTGCCGAAAATAATTGCGGCGCTCGCCTTGTAGTTCGGCTCCGAATACGCCTGCAGGAAAACCGGCAGCGAGTCCCGCACCGCCGCCAAGCGGGGTGGAGTTGCAAACAGCGTCGCCAATTGCAGGTACGCGCGTGAGTACCACATCAATACTCGGCCGCCGTCGGGTCCCTCCCAGTAAAAAGGAGACTTCTCGTTCCAGCGAGCCTGCAGCACTCCGGGCGCGCGCCACGAATTGCTTGCGGCCGCAAAATACTTCACCCCGGCATCGTGCAAAATTGAAGCGTACGACCATGAATAGGAAGGCACATCCGTGATATGGGCCGCTCCCAAAGGAAGATCGTGCTGTTTGGCGAAGAAGTGGGAGTCGTAGAGCGAACGAGCCAGCCCTTCGAGCGACGCAACTCCGGTATGCTGATTCGCAAACTGAGGAGGGACGGTGATCTTGCCGTCTTTGACCAATCGCAATAATTCATGGCCGCGCTCCGGCGAGCGACCGTTCAGGTATTGGTCCAGAACCCAGTAGCCGTCGAGCGTCCAGCGGAAGTCCGGTACTTCCCGCATCAAATCGATCACGCCATCCAGCGACTGCGATTGCAGCTCCGCGACTTTGGCGGCGTAGTCGGTGAAGCCGATGTCAAGATGCTCGTGTGGAACGATGAAAATCGTCCACTTCTTAGCCGGCGTAAACTCTCCTGGAAATGTGCGGATGGCATTCGGTGTTTTGATGAGAAGCAGACCTGACTTCGTTCCCTGCCATTCCGGAATATCGAACTCGAGCCGACTTTCACCGAACACCTCAGACGTCTTGACAGGCTGGTGGTATTCCTTGTCGCCGATCCTGAGCGTTGCCAGCCACTCGGTCGGCATCACTGCAAATGAGGTATCCACTTCGACTACTTCGGAAAGTCCTGCAGGCGAGCTCCGATAAAAAATGGTTGGGTGCGCCTGCCCAGTGATGCTGTCGTGCGCGTAGGTTGCCGCAGCATCTTGCGTCAGCTCCAGTGCGTCGTAAACCAGTCCGCTGTGGCCCAGAGCGATCGACCCGAGAGAATTCTCGACCGTTGAAGGTTCATCGAGCGCGGTGAGCACCAACCGGTTGTCGCTCGGGCGGAGCCACTCCGCGGGCAGATCGATGATTTTGCTGCCTACGGAGCTCTGCGGGACAAAGGTACCTTCCCAGTCGCCCGCACTGTAATCAAGTTTTGGATGGAAATAGAAAAGTCCGGAGTGGCCGTTGAGGTCGACTTTCAAATGCGACAACCGTGGGGTCTCATACAAGATCCCAATTTTCAGACGAAACACGCCGGTTACCGGATCCTGCAAGTCGAACAGAATTGTGAATGGATGCTCTCGCCCACCCGCCAGTCCGTTCGCCGGGCCGGGTTGAAATCTTTGCCAATCTTCACTGTCCTTGCTTTTGCCAACCCGATAGACGGGATCGAATTTCGGGTTGCTGTAGTCGTCGGACCCTGCGCGAAACTCTCCGGAGGCGTGATCGAAAGTGCCGATGTGCCAGATCACCCGCTCCTGCGCAAAGCCGGGAATGCTGGCCACCCCGAGCACCAGCAACAGCCACACTTTACACAAAGCTTTACGCACCGTTTTACGCACAGCGAGGAGTCTCATCAAGCTTCACCACACTACGCATTCACCACTTCGGTTGATAGGTGATGGCCCCGGGGCGATGTGGATCTTCGATCCACGATCCCATCGCACGCTTCTTGGAAAGTTCGTGATACTTGGAGAGTTTGTCGCGGTCGAGCTTGACGCCGAGGCCGGGCCCTTTCGGCACCTGCATCTTTCCGCCAACGAACTTGAGCTTCCCTCCCGCAATCACGTCATCGGTAAGGTGGTGGTAGTGCGAATCCGGCGCGGCGATCAAATTTGGCAGCGAAGCGGCCAAATGCAGCATGGCGGCTTGTGAAATGCCGAATTCCGCTCCACTGTGCATGCCGACATCTACTCCCATGGCTTCACAAATCTGGCCGGCTAAGCGGGCGCGCGCAATCCCGCCGTACCAGTGCGGATCGAGCAGCACAACGTCGAGAATATTCATCACCGCATTCGGGACGAGATCCTCGAAGGCAAAGACCGACATATTCGACGCCAGCGTGATCCACGGAGCTTTCGCATTGACACGCGCCATTGCCCTCATGCCCCACACCGGGTCCTCCAGATACTCAACATCGTATTCATGCAGTCGCCGCGCCACGCGTACTGCCGTCGTTACCGACCAGGCAGCGTTCGGGTCAAGCCGGATGCGCAGCCGGGGAAAGGCCTTGCGCAAGGCAATGAAAGTTTCGATTTCTTCATCGGGCGGCATTACGCCGTTCTTGTACTTCAACGTCTGGAAGCCATATTTCGCGACGACCTCTTTCGCAAACGCCACCATCTGATCATGGTTGGAGATCTCGCCCTTCCCGCCTTCGTTGGCATAGCGGTAAAAGAGATAGGCGGAAAAATCAATTTCGTCGCGGAACTTGCCTCCGATGATTTCGCAAACCGGCTTGCCCAAGATCTGCCCTTGCAGGTCAAGGACTGCGAACTCAAGTCCCGCAAAGCCGAGAACGTGGCCGAATAGTTTCAACGAACTCGGCGCGGCCAGCTTCCATCGGATTCGTTCCAATTGCATCGGGTCCTCGCCGATCAGCAAGGCGCGCATTTCCGCCAGTTGACCCTCCCGGCTGGCGCCGCCATAGCATTCACCCAGGCCGGTTAACCCTTCGTCCGTTTGAACTTCGATGATGATGCGTGAAAAGCCGGGGTGAGCACCGAAAGCATAGCGCAGCGGGCTTTCGATTGGGATGAATGCCGGAGTCCAGCGAACATCAGTAATTTTCATAAAGAAACCTGCCTGGCGAGTGCTTATCGTCTTCTTCTATCGTTTGTCTTTTATCGCTGGTTGGCCAGCAGTTGCCCCCTTACGCCTGCCGGCGCCTGGCACACGTGCCATCGGCCAAGGTTGGCGAAAAACATCTGATCAAAATTCGGACCACCAAACGCGACGTTCGTCGGCCGCGCGATCATTGTGCCGGCAGGGTCGTAAGCCAGTAAATGCACCTTCCCTCGAGGAGAAACCTTGTACACGTTGTCGGACGCATAACAAGTAACGTACAGATCCCCGGCGACATCAAAGGCCATGCCATCCGGTATACGGGCCAGTTCTGAAGCATAAAGCCTGGGCTTACCTGCCCTGCCATCCGCTCGTATTTCGATCTCCACCACGTTGTCTCGCGTGCTTTGCACCACGTACAGAAAGCGCTCATCCGCACTAAGCGCCAAACCGTTGGCAAACGCAAAAGGTCCGGCAAACATCTCGACGCGCCCGTTTTTCCGGAGCCGGTAAACGCAGCCATTGGCCTCTTCCCAGTCTCCCGAGTCGGAAAAATAGAGGCTGCCTTCCGCGTCGAAGACCGAGAAATTCGGGTTCTTGAACTTGCGACTGCCGCAGCGGTCCCAGGAATCAAGGACGCGGCCCCTTCGATTCAACCGGACCAGCGCGGGCAATTTGCAGTTGCAAACATAGAGTTCCTGCGCGCGAGAAAAAGTCAGGCCCAGGCAGAAACCGCCCATGCGGCTGATTTCCCGCACACGCCCCTTCGGCCCGATGCGGTAAACCTGTCCCAATTCGCCGCCCGCCCAAAGCGTCCCGTCAGCATCGAACGCCAGGCCCTCGGGATGGTCGAGCCCTTCCGCAAATGTCCGAAACCGTTGCAGGGGGATGAGAGGGCGCATGGATTTGGCCAACATTAGTTTGTCCGACAAGCGAACATAGTACCGATCTCAAGGCGGTGTCAATTGAAAAAAGAAACTGGCCTCGACAAGGTCGATTGTGCCATTCTTGCGATGGATAGCGGCTGAAACGAACACTATGCCTGGAAGATCGTAAAAAACCTATTTTGGGGCAAGTTTTTGTTCTTGACAAAAGCCGAGTTTGTCGGACAAACTTCTGCGGTACGAAAATTGGACCCCCAGTGGCCACCGCCCATCCTGTGCCCGGCGAAACCGTACGGCGCGAGACCGTCATGGAGACGGTTTTCCGCCGCATTGAGGGACTGATTCGCAGCGGCGAACTTCGCGTCGGCAGCCGCCTTCCCTCTGAACCCAAACTTGCCGCAATGATAGGCGTTAGCCGCAGCTCTCTTCGGGAAGCTCTCAAGGGCTTGATGTTTCTCGGCCTGATCAAAGCCCGTCCGGGACGTGGCACCTACATCCAGTCCTCGCTGGGGCGTGCGGTGGGCAAACATTTTCAGTGGATGCTGCTGCTCCAGGAGGTCAAGTACCTGGAGCTTTACGAATTGCGCAAGATCCTGGAACCGAATGTGGCGGCACTGGCTGCACGCCGGGCCACCAAGGAAGACATTGCGCGCATGGAAGCGGCGATCCAGGGTATGAAGGCGAGCTTCGATCGTCCAGAACAGTACATGGCCTACGAGATGTTGCTGCACGAGGAACTCGCCCAAGCTTCCAAGAACGTTGCCGTGGAAGCCATGCTGCGCATGATGTACGGCGCCCTGGCTGAGGGCCGGCGGCGCACGTTGTATCTGATCGACAACTTTGCCGGCAATTTTCGCCGCCACGAACACATCTTCCGCCTGGTCGCCCAGCGCAATGCGACCGGCGCACGCAAAGCAGTTCTTGAAGATCTGGAGTACGCCGAAGGTCTTTTGCGCCAGGACCTGGAGATTCGCGACAACTTGCGCATCAAACTTCACAAGCCGGAGCTTAGGTCTCCCGTCGAGAAAAAAAGACCGGCTCGCGCCGCCAAGCCTTGAGCTTGAGCGCAATCCAAGTAGAGAGAGGAACATTATGTTGAATTGGAATAAGTGGCAAATTGGATTGGTAGCACTTCTGCTCTGCGCGCTGGCGCTGCCGGCATGGGCCCAATTGGATACAGGAAGCATAGTCGGCGTGGTTCGAGACAAATCCGGAGCCGTTGTCCCCGACGCGAACGTCAGGGTCACGAACACGCGCACCGGGATCGTCTATGACGTGCAGACCAACGGCGCAGGCGAATATGAAGTTCCCGGGCTGCCGGCCGGCTTGTACAAAGTGGTCGCCGAGCATAGCGGCTTCAAGACGCGCGTCGTCGACGGGATTGTTCTCTACGCCACCGACCGGCGAGCCGTTGACACAACTTTGGACATCGGCCAGGTCAGCGAAAACGTCACGGTTACCGCCGATGTCACGACCGTCAACACGCAAACCAGTGACACCGGCGCAACCATTGACGCAAATAAGGTTGCCAACCTGCCCTTGAACGGCCGCGATTTCACTTCCCTGATGGCACTGGTTCCGGGTTCTGTGACATCGGCCGGTTTCGGCGGGACGAGCCTGGGTGGATTTGAGACTTCTCTCGCCGGCGTCAACATATTGCTCGATGGCGCGGACGCGACCCGCATTGACTCGCAGGCGACCAGTACTCAACTGGGCCGCCAAGCGTCGCGCATCAGCCGTGCCAGCGTCGACAGCATTGAGGAATTCAAAGTCATGTCGTCCACGTTCTCGGCGGAGTACGGCGGCACCTACGGTGATGTCGTCAACGTCATCACCAAGTCGGGTGGCAACACGCTACACGGCGGTTTGTTCGAATTTTTCCGCAACGATGCGTTTGACGCAAACAACTACTTCGCAACTCAGAAAACACCGCTGCACCTGAACCAGTTTGGCGGCAATATGGGCGGCCCGCTCGTCAAGGACAAATTGTTCTTCTTCATGAACTATGAAGGCGTCCGCCAGATCGTGAACATTCCGACGGGACGAGACAACGTCGCAGTGCTCACGCAGGACACACGTAACGGGGCTGTGGCCGCGATGCTTCCAGTCGTGAACACGCTGCCTCTTCCGAACGTGCCTGACCCGGTAGTTTTGGGGGGGTTCTCTCGGCCTGATCTGGGATACTTCGAAGGCAACTTGCGCAACACTCTTCGCGAAGATACCGGATCCGTCAAGGTTGATTACCACGTCGGGGCCAGGGATTCACTGACGTTTCGATACAACATTGCCGACTCGTTTACCAGCACGCAGTATGGCGTGGCTGCCGATCAGGTATCTCCCTCTCCCAGCCGCAACCACTTGCTTAAAGCAACTTGGAACCACACATTTGGTCCTACCGTGCTCAATGAGTTCGGGGTCGCCTTCAATCGCCCTCAGACGGAGTCGCTGGGTGGCGGCGGCAACTTCCCTTTTTTCCAGTGTTCTGCGTTCTGGGGATGCACGCCACAATACGATTTCGCAACGGCACCGGGGCCCGCTCTGTTTTCGAACCGCCGCCCCCAACACTCCCTTCAGTTCCTGGACACGGTGACCTGGATCAAGGGACGCCATTCGATCCGTGCCGGACTGAATATTCGCCAGGCGGTCACCCATGACGCTCTGGACCCGCAAGAATTTCTTGCCTTCGATAACACGGCGGACTTTCTGGCAGACCTCGGCCTCCAATTGAGCACGCTGGGCCACACCATGGTCAGCGCTCAAAACACCAACTATGATTTTTTTGTGCAGGATGACATTCGACTCGCGCCGCGCTTCACCTTGAATCTCGGCGTTCGTTACGAATACAACTCCGTGCTTCATGGCGACCAGCTCCAGAATTTTGACATCGCAACTGCGATCGCCGACCCAACCAACACCACTGCGCCCTTTGGGCCACTGGGAGCCGGACTGTACAAACCGGACCGCAACAACTTTGCACCTCGTATCGGCTTCGCATGGGACCCTCGGGGTACCGGAAAGACCGTGTTTCGTGGCGGCTTCGGGATTTTCTACAACCCGCTGCTCACCGGGGCAGCATTGTCCCTAGCTGGCAACCATCAGCAGGGTGTTAACGTCAACCTCTTTAGTTTCTTCACTCCGGGCTTTTCATGCACCCCTCCTTTCCCAAGTGCTCCTTTCTTAAGTTATCCCGTGCCGAACCCGCTGCCGGTGTGCACTCCGCCGCTGCCGCCCAATGTCAACTCGCTCGATCCGAATATGAGGGATAGCTACTCGATGCACTGGAGCTTCGGCGTGCAGCAGGAGATTGTTCGCAATACGGTTCTCGAAGTTTCCTACGTCGCTAACCGCGGCGTGAAGCTCCCTGCCGGCGCTGCCTATGCTGGTCAGGAACTGAATTTGTCGCCGTTCGGCGGCAATGTGATCAGCGATAGCTTCGGTCAGATTCGCCACTTGGGGAACTTTGTAAACTCCAACTACCACTCCATGCAGGCCAGCCTGCGTCGGCGTGTCGGGAAAGGGCTGAACGTCGATGCCAACTACACCTGGTCGCACGAGTTCGATGACGCGGTCAACATTCTCACCGGTGCGTACCAGAATTCTTACAATCCCAAGGGTGATTACGCCAATGGGGACATCGACGTGCGGAACAACTTCACCCTCGGTGCGGTATGGGACGTTCCCACCATCGGATTCACGCCGAAAGTACTGGGCAAAGGCTGGATGGTCACCAGTCTGGTCCAGGCGCGTAGCGGTTTGCCCTTCCCGATCGCGCTGTCGGCGCCTTTTCTCGGTATCGACCAACTCCGTCCTGACTACGTTCAGGGACAGTCGATTCACCCTGCGAACTACAGCGTGCCTGGCAACCAATTGAACCATGACGCTTTCATACCCTCGCCAAACGGGTACGGAAACGTCCCTCGTAACGCTGGCCGCGGCCCGGGATTCACGCAGATTGATCTGGGAGTTTCAAAAACCACCCAGATCACTGAGCGTTTCCGATTGCAGTTCGGTGGTCAGGCGTTCAACCTGATGAATCATCCGAACTTCGCCAACCCCGATGGCTTATGGAATGACGCGAACTTCGGGAGGAGCACGAGTACCATCGGTACCCTGGTGGGTACCGGCACCTCGCGTCAGATGCAGCTTTACTTGAAACTGCTTTTCTAAACGCCACGGACCAACTCCAGGGGCTTCCGATACGGGAGCCCCTTAAGTTTTCTACCCTCGCTCTTTAGAGGCCGATGATGCCTGAATTTCCGCGGTTTTCCCGCTCGCTGCTCGCCTTCTGCTTTTTGTTCTTTCTACTCGCCTCAGGATTGGCAGCCGCCCAAGCGCCGCCACCCGCGACCCGCTCCACCATCCAGACCATCTACGTCATGCCCTCCAGCCACTGGGACCTGGGCTTCATAGCTCCTCCGGAAGAAGTGCTGCCGCGCTTGAAGCCGCACCTTGACGAGGTGATCGCGAATGCCAAGCGCGACCCGGAGTTTCGTTGGACCATCGAAAGCGTCTGGCAGATTCGCGAATGGCTGGCGCGTACCAGCGACCCGCAGCAGATTAAAGACTTCGTCGATCTCGTCAACAAAGGACAGATTCAGGTTTCCGCCGTGTTCGGCAGCATGCATACCGAGTTCATGGGCGCCGAACAACTCAACCGCATTACCTATGACATGAAGGATCTGGAGAAGCGGCTGGGCATCAAGACCGACTTCGCCATGATGGATGACGTCCCCGGCTTTACTCTCCGCCTGCCGCAGATTCTGGCCCGCAGTGGCGTGCATTATTTTGTGAATGGCTCCAACCTATTTCTTGCCGGAGGAACTTCGCTAAGTCCCGGGCAGGTTCCTTTCTATTGGCAATCGCCCGACGGCAGCCGGGTTCTGACCTGGCAGACGCAGAGTCGCTTCGGCGGCTACACCGAGGCCTTTGCCGACTATTACCTCGATCCGGTGGCGCATGAGCCCTACACCAAAGAACATTTTTATCCCAAAGAATGGGAAGGCCTCCCGAAGTTAGAGATCATGCAGCGCGGCGTCGACAAGTTGCTCGACAAGTATGCGAAAGCCGGCTATCCCTACGATGCAGTTCTGTTGCTGTACCTGCACGATTTCGTTTCCAGCAATGAGGAGGCAACACAGCTTCTGCCCGCCATCCGGGAATGGAACGCTGCCGGCAAACAGCCGCGGATCGTGGTGTGCACTCCCGCCGAGTTCTTCCGCCACATGGAGGCACAGTACGGGAACGAAAAGTTTCAGTCGTACGCGGGCGACTGGAGCGGCCTCTGGTCGGAGGTGAAGCTGAATTCGCCAGTGATCAGTGCGCAGGCTCGCTGGCTGCAGGATCACGCACCGGTTGCCGAATTGCTCTGGAGCCTGTTGACGTTCCGCAACTTCACCAGCTTGCCCAACGGCAATCTGGAGGACACACGCATCAAGCTGTTCAAGTACGACGAACATTCAGGCGCGGCTCAGGTCGGCTGGCCCAAACTCATGTCGCGGGCGGAAATCGACCAGCAAAATCGTGAGTATGTAAGCTACACGAGTAGCGGCGTGGAGGACATTCGCGACCTCATCGATTCCGGGCTGCAAACGTTGTTTTCGCAGGTGGCGGCCGGCAAGAGAAGCGTGGTCGTCTTTAATCCGCTGAGCTGGCAGCGCACGGATGTGGCGAGACTCAAGTCGAAGGAAGATGTTGTGTTGCGCGATGTGGTTACGGGCCATCCGGTCGCGGTTCAGCGCGTGTCGGCGGACGAAATCGAGTTTGCCGCTACTGACATTCCCGCCCTCGGCCACAAGAACTACTCGATCGAGGCGAGGGCCAGCAATCCCACGCCAGCGAAGACGGGTGCCGCAACGAAAGAATCGGCCAGCGCACTGGTTAGCAGATCGGCCAGTATCGACAATTCCTTCTATCGCGTTCGCGTCCGGTCGTCTGACGGCGCCGTTGTCAGCATCTACGACAAGCAATTGCAGCGGGAGCTCGTAGACTCCGCCGGCGACAAAGCGGCGAACCAATTGTTGCGCTGGACGGCATGGTCGAGCCTGCCGGTCGGCTTGGCGCAAATCGCGACCCACGTCGAAACCGGACAGGTCTGTGATCGCATCATCGTTCAGCGTCCGGGAACTCTGTGGCCAGAAACCCAGATCACGCTCTATCGCGCAGTGAAGCGCATCGAATTTGCCAACCTTCTTGATCGTGAGCGTATGCCCTTTGTCGCCAGCAACCAGCCCGGCGAGTATTACTCTTTCAATCTACCGTTTCGTTTCCAGGGATCCGCCCAGGTGTGGGTGGAAGATGGCACCGGCTATCACCGCATTCCCGAGGACTACCTCCCCGGAGCGCGAACCGATGCCGCCGTCCCCCAGCATTCGCTGGTGCTCGTGGGCCAATCCGACGGACGCACCCTTCGCGTCACGCTTTCTGAACGCGAGTCCTTCTTTAACTATCTACCCGGACTGCCGAGCGTAAAAGGGCCCAATACGTTCCTCAACGCTGTCCGCGTAACCGTAATGCACAAACAAGACCAGGGCGATACGCGCGATCTAGGAATGGTGAACTTTTCCACGGTTGAGCCGGGTCTGCCGGCCCAATCCTGGTACCGCTTCACTCTCAGTTCAGCCGACGGCGACTTGAACCCGGTTGAGTCCTACCGGGAGGGCACTTCATTTGACGTGCCATTGATAGCCACAGAGTTGGCCGGCGGGATGGCTCCGGCGCAACCGCAAGGTTCTTATTTCTCGCTGAGTTCAGAAGATGTGGCGTTACTGGCCTTCAAACCGAGCGCGGACGGCAATCCCGAGCACTACACCGTGCGCCTGCAGGAAATTGCTGGCAACCAAGCCGTCACCGAGTTGAAAACGCCGCTGAAAATCACAGCTGCGGAAGAGACGAACCTGACCGAGAATGAGGCGCTGAGTCCCATACCTGTCAATCCGCTGCGAGTCACTCTTTCACCGCACCAGACCATGACGCTGCGTCTTACTATTCCTCACCCGCATAAAGAACGCTCCGAGCGCTGGTGGGAATGGGACTGAACGCTCCCTAGGGCAGGGGAACTCGCACAACTTTCGGGAAATAGATATTCAGTTCGGTGGTCAGCTTCTGCACCTTCATTGTGTTGCAAGCGTATGTAACAAGAAGCGAACCAGGCTGGCGAAACTCAGGGTGTTCCTTGGCGGCATAGCAAAAGGTGTCCTTGTCATATCCAGCCGCACCTTTCTGCATCTCGGGAATGCGATAGATCACCTTACCTTCACTCCATGGTCCCGCGAGGTGGGGCGCCGTACGGAACACGATCTTGTCAGAAAAGAGTTTCGGATAGTTCAGGATGGCCACCCATTTTTTCAAACTGGGGTGATACCTCACCGTCATTTCAGTATTCCCACGCTTCATGACATTCATGGCGTCGGCAGGCTTCAAACCAGGCTTCCAGGCGCCGCTCTTCGACAGATATTGCAGATGTTCTGCTGGTGCGTCGAGGCCATTCAAGGGGATGCGAGTCAGCAGCATCGGGCGCGAATCCGCTTCCAGGAGCGCAAAAATGTAAACGTACTCGCCGTGTACAACGGCGGTGGCGGAAGGATAGGCGTGCATGCCGTCAGGAACGAGTGGGAAGTACTTTACACTCCAGTGCTGCGGATCATTCTCGAGTCCGGAGATCCTTGCCAGGTCGGCTCCGCAGGTTTCAAAGCCCAACGCGCCCGGCATTGTTTTTGGCGCGTCGCGCATGCACAGCAGCGTCACCCACAAGTCATTCTTGTAGGGGAAGCCATCAAGCGCCCAGTACCAGGTGTTCTCGTGCTGCGCCTGAAAAAAGTCCAGTGGTTGTCCTTTGTCACCCTTCCGAATCACGTAATCGACTTTCCAACTGCGGCCGTCGCAGGTCGAGATCCCGATGCTGTTGCGTACCATGCGCGGCTCGTTTCCCTCCACTAACGTAGGCGTCAAGCGCGCGCGTGCCTCCAATTCCCCACCGCGTCCCGTACCAAGACGCAAGCTCGCCGCGCGAACCGGCATCGTGGACCCAGAGCAGATTTCCCTCTTGGCTCTTCAAGGCATAACGCGCTACGGCGTCTTCGGATGAGTTATCCGGGCCGAGTCCAAAAGCGCCGGTTTCGACCTCAGCCGTTTCCGGTAGACTTTCCTCTTCCTCGACCACCTCTTCTACGAAATCGCCATCGTTCTCTACCATTCGATTTCTCCGTCTAGCGACATCGGCCGCTTGAATTTTGCTTCAACTAAACGTGACCACTTCGCCCACCCAATTGAGCAACGGGCATGAAAACACTGGACGCAGCGCACGCCATCTGCGCTGATACCCACCCCGCCGTCGTGGTCATCGTGGAGTAAGCACGGGCTGGTAAGAATGAGCACCTTGCCGGTGGGCAGCGTGCGCACGTCAGTGACGGCAACTCCCGCTTTGTCGCAGTAAGCGGAGAATCGCCGAACAAACTTCTCAACGGCGGCCGGGCGCGCGATACCATCGCCGCTAGCCACGGGAGGTGCCCCTTTAATGCGCTCCAGGCCGTCTACTATCGCGTCGGGAATCGGGTATAGGGGCACGTCATCAATGATTTGGTAGACGGTCCCGGTCGGGTGGATGCTGCCCTCTGAGACTACGTAGAGGTTGCCAATCTTGAACTCAAAGACACCGGCGACGGACTTCCCAGCTACGAAAGATGACCGCGCTCTTTCCGTCTGTAGGAAGTAGCAGTGCGGCCGCTCCTTTCTTGCCTGCACGCGGTAGCACGCGGGAATCGGGAAACCCAAGCGCGCCTCCAACGTGGGCAGATGGTCACTCTCGACAATAGCTAGTTGGTCGCCAGCCATAATTCCGCAGTTCGCACCCGGATACTGGCGCGACCATCTGCGGATTGTGTCCTCGTTAGTTGTGGCGAGCATTGGCCAGCCGGTCAAGATGGCGCGCTTGCACCTCGCGTTGGCCTCCGTGTCCCAGCCCTCAATGTGCGGGTGCAAGGGATGGACACGGAAGTCGCGCGCGGCATTGCGTAATGCGATGGTGAGAAAGTCAATCATGGCTAGCGTCCGGGCACTTAGTAGAACCAAGCCGCGTTATCGTCTTCAAGGTCCGGTGTCTCGACGTAGCGAAGTTCGGCCGCGTGTTCCTTCGCAAAAGCCGCCCAGGTGCGCCCGTCGGCGAGGACCAGATCGTCCGCTACGCTTTCCCGCATGGCGAACAGTCCGCAAAGCGAGGAATCGGCCATCTGTAGTTTGCGAGCGTAGAAAGCCGCGTTACTGGCATTGATCTTGAATTGGTCGGTGCGATTTGTTCCGGTGCTCGCATAGCGCATCTCTTCGATGATTGCCGACACCCCGAAAATGCGGCGACCTTCGGCTTTCATGTTTCGTGCCGCGTGGAGCATCGCCGCAAACAAATTGGGGTTCAGGCGGTCGAACTCATGGAATCGCTCGTGAAGTATCGCGTCCGTGGGAACGTCTAACCCTTGGGCGCGTTGCACCCGATTGCTGTTCGTGAGCGCATCGGCCTGGGTGCTGTACTGCGTCCAGTCCGTTGTCACAATGTCACGGCGGAATCGCTTGGACCATTTCACCCAGGCGAATAGCGGCGCGGAGTCCACGGTCTGCAAAATCACAATACCGTGGCCCCAGCCTAGCTCAGCGCACTTCTCTTCCACCGCCTTAGGCAACGGCGGGGCTTTTGGATTCTTTCCACGAATTTCTCCGGGATAATCCTCAGCATCATGGCACCCAACGTGGAATACCCGCTTGGTGCGTGGGTCAATGAAAGCGAAGACAATGTGCTTGGTGCTGGTGCTGGTGTTGGCGTCTGCTACTTGGCGGGACATTCTGTTTCTCCTTTGGCTTTGGGTGATCCAAGCCCCTCACGTTCAACTCTGGCGACCTCAGTCCGGAATCAGCCGCCTTGACCCGACGTTAAAAACGCGCAGCAACCCGCGCCCGATAAAACGACGAAGCGTGAACTGAGACACGCCCCAGAGGGCTGCGGCCTCGGAAATACTAAGTGCGGTGCGTGGCGATTCGGTGGTCATTGGACAACTCCATTCTGACTGAACTCATGTTGTATTTCATTTTCTAGTGTGATAGAGTCCAGTCAGGAGTGCAAGTAAAAAAGGGCAAGCTATGAACTCACGCAGCAAAATGGGCCATCAAATTCTAGGGATGATTTCCGAGGGCGCGGCCCGATGGCTACTGCTGGATCTGGTCAACACCAATCCGTTTGGCCGGGATGATGGCCCACGCAGGCGACTGCTCCAAAACCACCCGGAGATATTCGCGGACCTGGACCCCTCCATCTACGACGAAAAGCTGTTCGATGATCCGGCCGAAGTGGCTACACCCGAGCGTGCCCGGCTGCGGAAAATAATTGGACAGTTGTTCGTCTTGATAGCTATGCTCATTGCTCTTTTGCAGCGCGGGTGGAATGAGTCTGACCCCAGACGGCGAGATTGGCTCTTCGTGAAAGCGCGTCTCTACTACTGCTCCGAAATGGAGAGACTCCAGGCAGCCATACAAGAGGCGATGGTGGGGCACGCTGAGGTGCGGGAAGTCAAAAACGGAGTGGTGCAGCCCCCAGCAGCCGTCCGGCCCTTGCGAGTGGATACGCCCGACGATCTGCACTTGGCCTTTACCATGCGCCTCACCACGTTGGAAGTGCCGTTGACACCCTTTGATGCGGCCATGTTTTATTTGCAGACGCGGCTCACCGACAAAATACGACGGTGCCCAAATCCGACGTGCCCGGCACCCTACTTCTTTGCGGTGAAGAGGGCACAGAAATTTTGCTCGGCACCATGCGCAGCACCCGCGCAGCGTGAAGCGAAGAGACGATGGTGGGCTGAGAACCGAGGTAAAAGCTAATGGCGCTACTGAAACGTGGCAAGGTGTGGCATTGTGACTTCGTGGTGGATGGCGCGCGCTACCGGCAGTCCACAGGCAAGACTAATTGGCGCGAGGCACAGCAGAAGGAACGGGAACTCCAGGCCGACGCAGAGCAAGGCAGGTTGGCCGCCGACACTCGGCGCAAAGGCATCGCGCGGCTAGCCTTCAAAGAAGCCGCCGAACAGTGGACCGCAGACCGCGAGGCAAACATCTGCGCCAACTCCGCAAAGGTGGAACGGGAGCGAGCGCGCTCCGTTAACCGGGTGCTGGGGGCGATGAAGGTTTCAGCCATCACGGTTGAAGACGTTCTTGCTTACGTCAGGCAGCGCAAAGCCTCGGGGCGCGCCAATGCAACCGTGAACCGGGAGCTGGATGTGATTCGTGGTGTCCTCAAGAAAGCAAAACGATGGCATCGGTTCGCAGAGGATGTGAAGCCCCTGAAGACCACGCCCAGCATCGGACGGGCTTTGCCCCACGGAGAAAAGCTGAGGCTTCTGCGGACTGCGGAGGCGCGGCCCGAATGGCAGAACGCCTACTACGGTGCGTTGCTTGTATTCAACACCACATGCCGGGGATGCGAGCTTAGAGGACTCCAGTGGCGCGACGTGGACATGCTGAATCCCGCCATCACGATACGACGCAGCAAGACGGACGCGGGACTTCGGGTGATTCCACTTAACGAAGGCGCGCAGTCGGTAATCCGGCAACTCTATGCGCGGTCACGAAAGTTGGGCGAGGTCCGGCCCGAGGATTATCTATTCTTTGCCTGTGAACATGGAAAGCTGGACACATCGAAGCCCATAACGGGCTGGCGTACCGCGTGGCGTACCCTCACCCGGTTGGTGCTGTGTCCCGTGTGCGGCACTCAACAGAATCCAGGCAAGGCTTGCGTCAATGAGAAGTGTGCGGCAGACATCGAAAAGGTTAAGAGTCCTCTTGCCGGTCTGCGCTTCCACGATTTAAGGCACCACGCCATCACCGAGCTTGCAGAGTCCCAAGCGAGCGATAGCACGGTCATGGCGATTGCCGGGCACGTCTCTAAGGCAATGATGGACCACTACTCGCACGTCCGGCTAGCGGCCAAGCGCGTTGCCCTCGACAGCATCTCTACCACAGAACACAAGGGTTATGACACAAAGCATGACACAAAGCGGGAAGTGAAGCGGGAGGGCGTCCCGCAAAGTGTTGAAAACATGGTGGAGCTAGTCGGGATCGAACCGACGACCTCATCGTTGCGAACGATACAGTCCACGAAGAAACCTCAATTTGGCGTGCATTTGGCAGCCGATTACGGTCCAAAACGGTCCAATTCAAACAGGTTCGCCGGGAGTTGCCTCACAATTTTCGCGGCGCGGGAAGCACTTGCCTGAAATTCTCAATGAGTGAAATTGATTCCATGACAATGTCGGCTCCTGTACCCGAGTAAACTTTGGTGGCTACCAACCAACCAAGAGCGCTCGGGAGAAAGGAGCCGAACAATGATCATTATAGGATGCGATTATCACCCGAGCTTCCAACAAATTGCTTTTGTGGATAGCGAGACCGGGGAACTCCAAGAGCGGCGACTGCAGCACCGTGAGGAAGCGGAAAAGTTCTATCGCGATCTTGCGGCGCAAGGAAGGAAAGTGCGCGTGGGGATGGAAGCGAGCGGGCATGCACGCTGGTTTGAACGACTGCTCGCGGAACTGCAACTGGAGTTGTGGATTGGGGACGCCACGGTGATCCGCGCCAAGCGCGGGCGCAAGCCCAAGACCGATCGGCAGGATGCCCAGCACATTCTGAAGCTGATGCTGAAGGATGATTTTCCCAAGATCTGGGTACCGAGCGGGGAGAATCGCGATCTGCGGCAACTGCTGTGGCACCGGCACCGGATGGTGCAGGCCCGCACGCGGATGATGAATCAGTTGCAAGCGGTGGCGCTGAACGAAGGCCTACGCTACAAGAAGAGGTTGTGGCGAGAAGCGGGACGGGAACAACTGGAGGCGATCCAGTTAGCCCCCTGGGCGAGCCAGCGCCGGCGCGATCTACTGGAGTTGCTGGACCGACTGAACCCGACGATCGCCCAGTTGACGCAGGCGATTGATCGGGAAGTGGAGAAGTGCCCAGCGGCGCGGCGATTGCAGACGCATCCCGGGGTGGGTCCCCTGACGGCGTTGGCCTTCGTGCTGATCATCGGGAAAGCGGATCGGTTTCAGTGTGGCAAGCAGATCGCGGCTTACTTGGGATTAGTGCCACTGGAGGACTCGAGCGGGGAACGGCGTCGACTGGGACATATCACGAAACAAGGCAACTCGCTGCTGCGTTTCCTGCTGGTGGAAGCGGCGCAAGTGACGGCGCGCAGCCTCCCGGAATGGCGGAGTAAGTATTGCCACCTGACGATGCGGCGAGGGCGGAAGATCGCCAAGGTCGCGATGGCGCGAAAACTGGCGGTTCGCATGTACTGGATGCTACGCAAGGGATGGGATTATGGGGAATTGAGAAAGTTCGGTTCGCACGCGGGAAAGCCCGGACCAGGCGATGGTGTGAAGTAAAACATCGAGAAATTGATTGGGTATCCCGCTCCCTTTCACGGGGGAGTTCGAATTAATAATCATGATCGAAAGCGTGACCGAAGAGATGCATGGGTCGAACTGAGTTTCTGACCTGAAACTGATTACGAGCGGGCCTTGGTTGGTATGGCAAAGCAACATCTTCAACGAGAGCGAAATGGCGCGCTCTTCGGAGTGCACGGAGCAGTACGCTCACAAAGTGCTTGACAGCGCCGACATTGTCAGAGATGCCTGGTTACGTAAACTATCGCAGAACAAGCAAGAACAGGGGGTCACCCGGAGTGAGCCGCACGATCTGCTTTTGCTGTTCTTTTGTGGCCTTAATCAGCAGTGCGGTAAGTTTGGCACTCGCGTCCGAGGGCAAGCTGAAACAATAGGTCACGCACAACCGTGCTACAGCTCACTGAATAATCGGAGCAGGCCATGCTATAGAGCTAAGAATGGGCACCGCCGAAGCGACGGATAGCGTGGTCCAGATCCGGGCGCGCCGAATTTCTAGGCTTATTATCACGGCTGGCGTGGTCGGGCCAATCTTAGGGATAATCGTGGGGCGCATCATGGGTACCGGATCCATTTTCAGCGGTCCCGGTCCAATCGTTTGCCTGCGTTACGTCACACCCGCTGTGGTCATCGAAGCGCTCCCATTTTTTGGGCTTGCCGTCCTTACTCGCCGATCAATCTGCGAGCAGGGCCGTTGGAGCGCCTTTTGGATTGGGGCTTTTGCCGGCGGTCTTGTGGTCACCATTCTTGTTTTTGCCGTGTTGGCCAGCGATCTTGAAATCCTGATTCTGAGCCTGTTGGGACCTCCGTTGCTGATGGTGATCCCGCTCAGCGTGGCTATGTTACTCGGCGGTGCAATCGGACGGACGCTGGGCCGTGCAATCTCATGGTTCCGGCAGCGGGCTGCCTAGTCAAGCGAGCGGCGGCGCTGCGCAAGCCCGGAATGCCCTTCCGCTCGGTTCGGCACGGAGGGCATTTGCAGAATGCTAGTAGTTGGCGAAAAATCCCGGTATCAATGAGTGTCAATGGCTTGCACTTGATTGTGCTTAAAGCGATGCTTATCATCGGTGCGAGGCTGGATGCGTGCCCCGCCGATCTTTTTATTTCCGGCTAGTCTTGCTCCTGTTGCCATTCTTGGTCGCAGCCCTATTAAACGTGCTATCAGACTCTGATCGGATCGAGCACCTCGCTATGCTTTTTTACACTCCTTGGGCTTGGCTTCTTGATTCAGCGATCAACCCCGTCCTCGTCCCTAAGATGCTGCCATTGTTCCTGTACATCTTCATTCTCTGGATACCTGCTTTCCTGTATTCAGCTTGTATAGGGATCATTCTGCTCGCAGCCAGCTACGCCAAGAATCGAGCCAGTAGAAGCTAAAGCGTCGTTGGCGAAATATCCCGATTTCACTCATGACAGGGGTTCTGAGTTAAATCGCTGTTTTCATCAGTTGAGATGCCCCCTGCGATGCCTCGCCGTGTCGCTATGGCAGAGAGCCCGGAAGGGGCAAGTCGCTGTTGTATATCTCCCACAACACCTTCCAGACTCCATCCGGTTGACGTTGAAAAACTACGATCCATTTTTCTTTGTCGTGGACGGAATGACCACCGGACTTCGGCGTGCTGGTGGCTTCTTGCGTTCCCCTAGCAACCGCGAGACTCCCAGAGATGCGGATATCCTCCACGAAGCTGTGGTTCTCTTCCTTGAACTGGTCGAAGTCCTTCTTGCACGAAGCACGAAGGGCATCCTTACCGATTGCGGTGGGCACGTTTGGCCCCATAGCTACGGCGTCGCCAGTGTAGAGCGATGCAAGCAGTTCGCAGTTCCCGGCGTTCCAAGCCTTGTCCCACCCAGCGATCGCTTCTTTGATCGCTCGGATGTCCGCTGGGTTACTTACCTCCTGACCATGGCTGGAAACCAGCAGGAACATCACCAAAAGAATACCTGCGTATTTGCTTTTCATTGTTTCAACTCCCCATGACAGTGCTAACACAAAACGTTCGCGGGGGCAGTGATGGCAGTTGTCGAGACAGGCCCGCTATCCTTGCTGGAGGCTATTTGGCGTAACATCGCGATTACACTCACAACCGGGGTTCTGAGTGTAAACGCCTGGTTTCGACAGTTACCCGCATAATGTTGGAACCTGAGACAAAATCGGCATAAAGTAGGAGTCGCAATTTATATCCGCCCAGATGAGTGAACACAAGGAACAGGAACGCTGGTTGCAAGATGTCCGAGACCGCCAAGACAACATCGTCTTCCCACAGACGCTTGCGAATGAAACTAGGCTCTGGCGAACTTTAGCAACGAATCGACCAACGTGGCTGACGTGGGTGGGATTGGTTATTCTCGGTCTCTTTGTGTTCGGATTCGCTGCCATCACTGTGGCGATCATCGGTCGTCTCGCGTGGGTTGTGGCTCTGGGGACGCTACTGATTTTTGGCCCGATATTTTTGCTGATCGGCTGGGCAACACGACGCAATCTACGAAAGGTTGAACACTCGCGCTATCGCCACTTGCCTCACTGAGCCCCGGCCCAAGGTTCTGAGTGTAATCGCCTGTGGGTGTTGAAAAAGTAAGTGTGGAAAATATTCTTTTTTCGTCCTTTTGGGTGGCTCTGGTTGCGCGGCTTCTTCTGACAGGAGTTCAACTAAGTGGTCGCGGGCAGGATCGACACCGGTGGTTGACTGAGGAAGCGCACTAGCCGCTTGATGTTCTGCGCCGCTGCCGCCATGAAGAACTGTTCCCGCACGAACTTCAATCTCCGCAAGCGCAGGCGGCGCAGGCCGATCTGATTCTTGAGTTCTGCGAACAAGGCTTCCACCTTCTTCCTTTGCCGTTGTGCGTGGGCGAACTCTGGCGTGTTCGCCAACTCCCGTGCGCGTTGCCGGGCGGGTTCATCCATGTGGATGGCAAGAAAGCGAAACGCTCCGCTGGTGCATTGCGCTTTTAGCGCACACGCACCGCAACGTTTGCGCGTCCCGATGTAGGCATAAGTGCGGTTCCGCATGCTGCGGCCACCATAGTTGAGGGGCTGACCGGCGGGACAGATATAGCGATTTGGTTCGGGCTCGTAAGTAAAACGCTCTGGACCGTAGAACGGGCTGTTCTTTCTGTGGATACTGTCCCGGGTTCGCATGTAAGGGGTGATGCTCCGATCCGCCAACCATTGCAAGAACTCACCGTTCCCGTACGTCGTATCGGCCGCCACCGATTCTGGCGTCCGTCCTTGCCATTCAGCGAAACGGGTGAGCATGTCTTGTGCAGCCACGGTTTCCTGGCTCATGCGCGCCGCCGTTGCCTGCACTCCCACAATCACACAGCTTGGATTGTCCACCAGATAGTTGTCGTAGTAACCCAACCGCGCCGGCGTTCCACCTTTGGTGGCGTAGGTGGAATCGGGGTCGGTGGTCGATACCTGCTCTTGCTCATGCACCGGTTCTTCCACCGGGTTCTGCTGTTCCAGTTCCACTAGATACTGGCGAATGGTGTGGTGGACTTGAGCAGCTTCTGCTAATTGCTCCCGGGGAATACGACTCTGTTTCGCCGCGTTCGCCTCCACGAAGCTGCCATCCACCGACAGGTCTTCGCCCTTTACCAATCCCACTTCCACACACTGCCGCACGATCTGTTCAAACAACTGCTCGAACAGCTTCGATTCCTGAAACCGTCCGTGTCGGTTCTTGGAAAATGTCGAGTGATGCGGGATCTCCTGATCGAAGCCCAGGCCGGTAAACCACCGCCACGCCAGATGCATGCGCAGTTCCTCGACCAACTTGCGTTCGCTGGTGATGCCATACAGATAGCCGATCAACAGAATGCGCAGCAGCAGCTCGGGATCAATCGACGGACGGCCCGTATCGCTGTAGCTGTCCTTCAGCTTTTCGCGCACAAAAGCAAAGCTGATGTGTTTTTCGATGAGCCGTAGCAGATGAGTCTCAGGAACCTGATCTTCCAGGCGGAAGTAGTAGAACAGCGCTTCCGAACGATCGTGTTGCCCCATCATGATGAGCACGCCTCCGAGAATGGTGATCCAGCAGAACATGGAAAGGATTGCTTCCTTTTACCACGCTTCTGCTCCCATTCAGCCTGCTAATCACAGTGACTTTTTCAACACCCACGCCTGTTTACGCCACCCAACTGGGAATGGATGGCCTTTGGTAGTAGAGTTAGGATGAATGAGGCGGTTTCCTTTGGAGGATCGCCATGAAAATACGCCTCGACTCAGTCTTCGTATCCAGCGTACTCCATACCATCGCTCTCCTTGCACTCCTCCAAGCTGCACTCTGGAACTTCTCTGGAAGGGTCAAAGCGCTGTATGCGCCATTGGTGGCAGGTTTCCCTGACGACGGCCAAACGAGGCACTATCTGGGCATTTTCCTGTTTGTGCTCGTTCTCGTGGGTTTGATCGTCACATGGACTGGGTACGTAAACATGCGACGCTCCGCTTGGCTTGTCATGTTTGTGATCGCATGTGTGTGCGTGTTCCCGCTGTTTGTCCTGCCGTGGGTTTCTCCATTGCTCCACGGAAGGCTGGAACTTACATTCTCGGAGTTTCTCTACAGCACGATCGATAGCTGGGAGTTTCCTCGTCACCTGTTGGAGTCGATCCTGATGTTTTCAGCAATGCTGGTTGGACTATTGCTGCCAATCAAGAAATTCTTTGGCCCGCCCGACCGGAGTGAACCGACTCATCGGCCATCGGCTAGGCTCGTAGGCTTCTCGGCGGCTGGAATTCTGATCCTTTTGACCGGACTTTACGCTTGGATACGAGTTGGAGTTGTCTATGAGATTCCGACTGGGCACCTGATGACGTTCCTCGTAGCGCCGCCACCACCACCGCCTCCGAATCCCTGCAAATGCCCTGATCGGAATTAGTGGGCAACTTAGTTGTCGAAAAATCCCGATTACACTCATGACAGGGGTTCTGAGTGAAATCGCCTGGTTTCAACAGTTAGTAACCTCGTTCCCTGACCGAAAGGGACTCGCCGGGCTAGCTGGATCAATCGCCGTCTCTCTCACTGACTGGTAGTAATCCTCGCTTGGTTGATCAGCGATTGGAAATCCGGTCCGTACTTCTTCAGGAAGCCGTCATAATCGTCCAGGAATATGAGGTGGTAGGAAACCACGAACGGGCCATCCAAACGGCGGAACAGGACGGCGTCTTTTCCCGCTCCCTTCGGCCGATCAACCAGGAAGGCGGTGTACGGCGGATTTAGAGCCAGTGCGTCAAACGGCGTCGCCGTGTCCACCGCGTAGCCCTGGTCGTTCATGCGGCGAAAGGCGATTCGAATGTAATCGTCCAAATTGTCGACTTTTTGGTCGAATTCCTCGAGCAGCAAATCCACCGTGAAACTGACCGCAATTTTTGCCTTGTCAGGGTTCGTTGGTTCGAAAATCGTCACGTATTTCGAAGAACCGGGCAACTGGTGCCAACCCGCCGGAACCGCAAAATTGTAATTGAAGAGCTTGGCGTACCGGGCGAGCAGGGCCGCCGTATCCGGGACTTCCGTCCCCAGGCCATGGGCCTCGGCCATGGCGTGGAGTTGTCCCTGCTTGTAGAGCTCGCCGTAGATATGAACACATTCCTGTGCAACTGCGGCCGCGTAATCTGAGATGAAGATGGAGCGGTCCTTGGTGGCAGCATCGAACGGGTACGTCTTCAATCCAAAAGAGTTGGTCTGTCCTTTGGCGAGTTCCTTGCGCGTTGCTGTGTCGGTGAGTCTGAACTGCACGTAGGAACCCGCGGACAGTGTTGACCAAGCCCACATCGTGGCCATGCCGGCAACCTGTTCACGCACGTCAAGAACGTATGGATAGCCGTCCGCCTGTGCTTTCCTGTAGTCGATCGCCGTGCCCACCCCATATAAAGACGGATCTTGCGGAACGACAGCTTCGAAGTAGGGCGTGCTCGCCTTGAACATGGCCGTCATCCCGGCTTCGATCACTGGCCTGCGATCGAACGGGCCCACGGTTTGCTGCAGGAGCTTCGATTCTGTCGATCGTTCATGGGAAGACATCTCCGCCTCGATGAATATAGTCGCCAGCCCCTGGGCCGAAAGCGCGCCCCACAGCGCCCTGCCCTTCGTTTCGTAACGTACGCTGAGAGGCTTGCTGGTGTCGATCAGGACCAGAATGCGAATCTTCTTTTCGGGTTCGGTCGGACCCGGCTTGTCTGGCTGGGCCCCGCTCGCGAACGCTGCCAAGGCGGTACCTAGCAGGATCAGTACGCACGCGCGGAAAGTGTGGATGAGCATGGTGCCTTTATTCCGTTGCAACTGGGCCATAGGGCTGACCTCCTGGCAGGTTAGTTTGTGTTCCGGTCAATCACCGGGGTTTGCGGTTCAAGCCGCCGCTGGCCACGGGCATGAGGCTCCGTCCCAGCAACGCAAACTGCTCTAGTTAGCAAGGGCGACCGGTACAGGATCGCCCCATTAGCAACTGTCTTACTGATGTACTGCGGTGAAAGTGCCTGAGAGGACGCAGGGGTTTGAAGACTGCGCATCGCAAGAGAACGTCCCCGAGATGGTCTTGGTGCTGGCGGTGATCGTTCCGGTGAGGTCGAGGACCTCAAGGTTCGTGCCATCGGTCTCGACGAAGTAACCAGCCATCGGCGAAGTCGTATTGGCGGCAACAGGGTCTGTCGTTGCCAGTTCGAACATGAATCCGGCGGGAGGATAATCCCAGGTCCCGGTGACGCCGCTTATCGAGCCTTGGCTTGTACCGGGGTCTGCGATGAAGCAAGTAGTGGCGCCCGCGACCTCAAACGGTAATCCCAGCGCGTTGATTACACAATTACCTGATTGTGGCGTCAGTACCACGAGGCCTGCGGTGAAGCCGTTGCTACCACCCCCGGTTACGCTGGCACTGACTTTCCACGTGCCCTCGACTGTCAACGCCTGGTTGGTCGGTGTGGAGCTATTGGAACTACCGCATCCGGACAAGAAAACGGCGAAGCCCGCAAAGCTGAGTAGCAGTAGCACACCAAGTGAACGAAGGAGTGAGTTCATGACGTACCTCGTTTTGAAGGTCATTTCGAAGCTTCCTTTCTATCTCACGGAGATGACATGCCCCGATTTTGAGTGGGTGGGAAATCGTTCGTCGAGGCCAAGCCGATCGCCCTTATTAAATACGAATGAGCGACCTAAGTCAGTGATTAGGGTCACGTCTTGATGTAAGGTGATCACCAAGGGACGCGCACGCTTAGACTATCAGTTGGCGTAAAATCTCGATTTCACTCATCCTATGAGAGAGGGTGTCAAGCAAAAACACTTCTCCACTCCTCTCCGTGAGACCTCGATCGTTACTTGCATCCAGGCCCCTTCTTCTTCGTGGAGAGGATTTTGGGTTCTAACGCCTGGAGCGCACACAGAGCACAACAGGGATACGGATCGCAGTTGCTGATCTCCCTTGAGTGGTTTCATGCAGCGGTCCCGACACCATTCGTTGCGAAGCTGCGCAAGCCAACCGTTGGCTTAAGTGCCAACCATCATCCTATGTGAGGCTCGAGGCCTATGGCTTTTTTGGGTTATCCGAGGGGGCATAGGATTGACCCGGAGACTGGGTGCTGATGGCAGCACCCGTGCGCCTAATGAGTGCATGGATACTCTCCCTCGAACCCGAGCATCGCCAGAACCGATGGGTCACCACCGAGGCGTGAAAACCTGGGAGACCACCTGAGTTCTGTGCAACGCTCAAGCTGCTTGTGGCTTCAGTTGTTCGGTGTCGAAACGTTCCTCCTTCTTCCAAAGTGTCAAAGCAATGGCCGCGATCTTTCGTGCTAACGTCAGACGCGCCATCTCCGGCTTCATCCCTTTGTCCAGCAACGCCACGTAGAACTCACGCAACGGACCCACACCACAGCTGGCTCGGGTGGCGGCTCCTTTGAAGATCTCTTTCATTTCGTGGTTGTGATTCCGATTGAGTCCACGAATCTGTTGCGGTTTTTTCGTACGTTGCAGTTGTCCGTCCACCCAGCGGTATTGCGCACTGTCGCGCGTCTCAATGCCCAGCCCACTATAGGTCCACAGTTGTCGCTTGCTGCGGAATCGGTGCGGCGTCTGCATCAACGCGATTAAGCGGGCGGCTCGAATCGGACCGATGCAGGGAATCTGACGTAGTAGTTTCGCGGCTTTATGTTTCCGGCTCTCCGCCAATAACTCAGGACGCAGGGTTCGTCGCAACGCCTGCAATCCATCCAACTGTTGATAGAGTAGCTCGGCCCGCCGGCGCACCCCCGCGTGCTCGATCTTGCCTAACCATTCCTCGCGATAACGCGGAGCATACACCTGGGTACCTGCACAAGGGATGCTCCAGCCGCGATACAGAGCTTTGATCCGATTCATCACTCGATTCAGATCTTGGCTGATGGTCTGATAACTGCGCCCCAACTCGCGCAGCGTCCGCAGTCCGTGTTCCCCGTGATAGACCGGCCGCAACATCCCCGTGCGTAACAAGTCGGCCAGCTTGCGAGCATCTATCTTGTCGCTCTTGTTGCCTTCCTTTAATAAGGCATTGCGCCGCGGATCGCAGACCAGCACTCGCGTCACCTGGGGTTGCAGCAGATCGTACAGCCAAGCCGCCCAGGTCCCTTCTTCCCAGGTCACATGCAACTCGCCCCGCAGACCGTGGATGAACTGCAGAATGCTGCTGGCTTTGGTTTCCACGATCGACTCCATCACCAGCTTGCCACTGCAGTTCAGCACAGCGATTACGGTCGCTTCCTTGTGCACGTCCATGCCGATATACTTGATGTCGCGACTCATTCAGTTGCCTCCTTGGGGGAAAGATCATTCGCGTCCAACGGAGTCTTTCCCTCAAGGTACAGTGCCATTCTTTAGCAGCTTTTCCTAGCTTCCTTCTGCCGCCCAACAGTCCTCGACTAGATATTTACGAGGCCGCTCTCTCATAATGCATTGACCTCGGGACGGGGGTTCTGAGTGTAAACGCCTGTGGGTGTTGAAAAAGTCACTGTGATTAGCAGGCTGAATGGGAGCAGAAGCGTGGTAAAAGGAAGCAATCCTTTCCATGTTCTGCTGGATCACCATTCTCGGAGGCGTGCTCATCATGATGGGGCAACACGATCGTTCGGAAGCGCTGTTCTACTACTTCCGCCTGGAAGATCAGGTTCCTGAGACTCATCTGCTACGGCTCATCGAAAAACACATCAGCTTTGCTTTTGTGCGCGAAAAGCTGAAGGACAGCTACAGCGATACGGGCCGTCCGTCGATTGATCCCGAGCTGCTGCTGCGCATTCTGTTGATCGGCTATCTGTATGGCATCACCAGCGAACGCAAGTTGGTCGAGGAACTGCGCATGCATCTGGCGTGGCGGTGGTTTACCGGCCTGGGCTTCGATCAGGAGATCCCGCATCACTCGACATTTTCCAAGAACCGACACGGACGGTTTCAGGAATCGAAGCTGTTCGAGCAGTTGTTTGAACAGATCGTGCGGCAGTGTGTGGAAGTGGGATTGGTAAAGGGCGAAGACCTGTCGGTGGATGGCAGCTTCGTGGAGGCGAACGCGGCGAAACAGAGTCGTATTCCCCGGGAGCAATTAGCAGAAGCTGCTCAAGTCCACCACACCATTCGCCAGTATCTAGTGGAACTGGAACAGCAGAACCCGGTGGAAGAACCGGTGCATGAGCAAGAGCAGGTATCGACCACCGACCCCGATTCCACCTACGCCACCAAAGGTGGAACGCCGGCGCGGTTGGGTTACTACGACAACTATCTGGTGGACAATCCAAGCTGTGTGATTGTGGGAGTGCAGGCAACGGCGGCGCGCATGAGCCAGGAAACCGTGGCTGCACAAGACATGCTCACCCGTTTCGCTGAATGGCAAGGACGGACGCCAGAATCGGTGGCGGCCGATACGACGTACGGGAACGGTGAGTTCTTGCAATGGTTGGCGGATCGGAGCATCACCCCTTACATGCGAACCCGGGACAGTATCCACAGAAAGAACAGCCCGTTCTACGGTCCAGAGCGTTTTACTTACGAGCCCGAACCAAATCGCTATATCTGTCCCGCCGGTCAGCCCCTCAACTATGGTGGCCGCAGCATGCGGAACCGCACTTATGCCTACATCGGGACGCGCAAACGTTGCGGTGCGTGTGCGCTAAAAGCGCAATGCACCAGCGGAGCGTTTCGCTTTCTTGCCATCCACATGGATGAACCCGCCCGGCAACGCGCACGGGAGTTGGCGAACACGCCAGAGTTCGCCCACGCACAACGGCAAAGGAAGAAGGTGGAAGCCTTGTTCGCAGAACTCAAGAATCAGATCGGCCTGCGCCGCCTGCGCTTGCGGAGATTGAAGTTCGTGCGGGAACAGTTCTTCATGGCGGCAGCGGCGCAGAACATCAAGCGGCTAGTGCGCTTCCTCAGTCAACCACCGGTGTCGATCCTGCCCGCGACCACTTAGTTGAACTCCTGTCAGAAGAAGCCGCGCAACCAGAGCCACCCAAAAGGACGAAAAAAGAATATTTTCCACACTTACTTTTTCAACACCCACGCCTGTTCTCGACAGTTGACAAGCGACAGGCGTAGAGTCCTGTTCAGAGTCACACATACCCTTGGGCAACGGAGCGCATCCTGTCACATCTTGACGTGTTGCAGATGACCCGACGCGCAAACGCCTGAATGGCCATTGGCCGTACCAGGCCGGTGGCCCTTTTTCTTTCCCTTCGCTGTTAACTAATGAATACATTTGTGCGTGTTCTAGAATCCCAAAAAATCACTCGGATCGCTGGGAGGCTGCGCGGGTTTTTCAAGGATGGAAATTCGGTTATATGCCTATTATACTTAATAACTTAAATAGATTTCCTGAAGCAATTTCTATGCCAATTTTATTTGTTCTCCACAGCTCGGAATTAGTGCTTCAGGAGTAACCTGTCCTTGCTACCCGGAGAGGTTAAGAGCGGGCGCAAACTCCGCCAGAAGACGATCAGCAGGAGCCTACGGTTTGAGTGGCCAGCGGTGAGTTCCAAGGCACCGTAGAGGATTGTTGTGGGCCAGGAGCAAGCATTCCTGCGAGTGCTGGCAGGGGTCACCGGCGGGAAACATCTGAGTCATCTGATTCCACGCGGATCAATCGTGGGTACCCACTTTTTTGACCTCCCGTTGCAAAAACATTTGATTTAGAAACCGAAACGGACGCTCGCAAGTCCTTTAATGGCAGTCGGAAGTCTCACGACAAATCGAAGGGATTATGAAACATGACTTTCTGGTCGTGGTGCAGTTTGAAATCCACAGGGCTGGCATCAGAGTCCGGCCTGTGGGAAACTGTGGGCATGGCCAAGAAACGCACAAAAGCGGATAAAGCACTGCGTCAAGCCAATCAAGTGGAAAAGAGAACCGAAGCCCGACCAGAGCAAACTCCTAAGAAACGCAAGCCCGAGGATTTCAGCCAAGCCGCTGCCCGGATTGTGAGAGAAGCGAGCTAGGACTAGAGATAACGGTCCTCTCAATGTCTTGCATATGAACTGGGCGCGAGATGAAGAACACCCCATTCCATTCATGCGAATTTCATTGCTTTTTTGCCGCGCGGGAGCACAGGCCGTCCCCCCTCGACTTCCGCTACGAGCGTGCACAGATTCCGGCGTCGTTCATTCACGTCGTCGAGAAATGACCTGAGCTTGCGGGAGCGCGACGGGTACCGCAGCTTGCGCAGCGCCTTGGCTTCGATCTGGCGAATACGCTCGCGGGTGAGAGCGAACTCTAGGCCAACCTCCTCCAGCGTGTGCTCCGAGCCGTCCTCCAGACCAAAGCGCATCTTCATGATCTTCTCCTCGCGCGGAGTCAGGGTGTGCAGCACGAGCGCGGTCTGCTCCTTCAGGCTCACGTTGATGACCGCCTCGGCCGGCGAGACCAAGGCGCGGTTTTCGATGAAGTCGCCGAGGTGGGAATCCCCCTCCTCGCCGATCGGCGTCTCCAGCGAGATCGGTGCCTGCATGATCTTGAGCACTTTGCGCACTTTGGCCGCCGGAATGTCCATCTGCTTGCCAATCTCTGCCGCCGTGGGTTCGCGGCCCAACGCTCGGACCAGTTGCTGCGAAGTGCGAATCAGCTTGTTGACGATCTCGACCATGTGCACCGGGAGGCGGATGGTGCGCGCCTGGTCGGCAATGGCGCGGCTGATAGCCTGACGAATCCACCACGTGGCGTAGGTGGAAAACTTGTAGCCGCGGTGGTAGTCGAACTTGTCCACTCCCTTCATCAGGCCAACGTTGCCCTCCTGGATCAGGTCCAGGAACTGCAGCCCGCGATTGGCATACTTTTGGGCGATGGAAACCACGAGGCGCAGGTTGGCCTCGATGAGCTCATGCTTGGCCTGCTCCCTGTCCATCTCACCTTGGATCATTTCGCGCTGAGTACCGTGCAGCTCCTTAAAGGCCACTCCGGCACCGCACTCCAACCTTTCCAGGTCTGCGCGATGCCGCCGCTGGATCTTGCGGTAATCTTTCTTGAGTTCTTCGCTGCGCGTGCTCTCAATCTTCCCTTCCAGGTCGTTGACCTGCCGGTCCAGCGAGCGCATGATGTCCACGGTTTTATTCACCCGATCGATCAGGCGTTCGCGCTCGAAGTTGGTTAGACCTAGGTTGCGGATGATGAGCGAAATCCGAACGATCTCGCGGCCCAGGCCACATCGGCAGCGGCGGTATTCGCGTGCTTTCTTTTTTGCCGGAATGGTCGGTAGTCGTACGGCTAGCTGGCTGGCTCTTTTGTAATGCTTCTGTAGCTTGTCGATGCGGCACGTAGTGTCCTTGACGCCGTTCAGTAGGACCTTTTCAGTGATCTCTACCTCATCGAAGGCGACAATTTCCTTGATCGAGCGTGCGCCGCGCTTCAAATCCTCGCCAATGGCCAGAACCTGTCGGATCACAATAGGCGAGCGTGAAAGCGCCTTCAGCACTCGCCGCTGACCGCGCTCGATACGCTTCGCAATGTCCACCTCGCCTTCGCGAGTGAGCAGAGGGACTACGCCCATCTCGCGCAGGTAGATGCGGATCGGATCGTCGGTCTGTTCAACAGCGCCGGGGACCAAGTCGAGTCCGAGGCCCCCGCCGGGCTCCACTTCCTCCTCAAATTTTCTTTTCAGGACCGAGGAAGGTAGCTTGGGCTGGCGTTCAAGCACGTCAATGCCCAGCTTGCCCAGGGTGGCAAGCACGTCGTCCAGATCCTCCGGGGAACGGACATCATTGGGAATCAGGTCATTCACTTAATCCCGCTCTTTGCGAATCTTTTTTCGGGCACGCTTTTGCGCCAAAAGCTCGCTTCACCCGGCGTCTCTCGCCCGGCTTCAGGTAGTAGGAGTGACGCTTCACTTCCTTTAATTAATGATGTCTTCCGTCATAACCTTGCGCTTGAACCGACGAAGGGCGTTCTCCAACGACTCGCCCTCTTGCAGTCGAATTTCTGCCACACTCATCACCCCCAGAACCAGCACCACATCGGACATATTGGAGCTTACTCCCTTTGTGCCACGCTCCGCCTATCTAATTGCCCAATAGCGCGTTACCTAAACGTCCTTCAGTTGGTTCTCATCCATCCCGAAATAGTGGCCCAGTTCATGGATGACTGTAAGGCGGATTTGTTCGTGGACTTCGGTCTCGCTGGAGCAGACCGCTTCAATACGCAAAACCAAAATGGGATCGAGAGTGGCCGCAAGTGGTCACCTCCAAATTGAACACTCACACATGCTCACCGTGTGGGCTATCCCCTTTTCCGAAAGAATCGAATCGCCAGGTAGAGCACGATCACTACTATTACGATCTCAACCAAAAGCCGAACCGTCATTTCACAACCTCCTTGACGCCGCTCAATTGTCCCACCGATCCCTCCAGCGGCCAACAGGCACGCTGTGAGGAGAAGACTGAGAGTCGTTGGTGTAAAGGAGATGTTTCGCCAAAGGTACGCTAGGCTTCCGACAGGCGATCATCCAGACGGTCCAGCCGATCTTGAGTCCAGAGGGGCACCCTCGTGGCCGCCATAGTGGTCGGGCCGAGCGTCCATACCTGCAGCGCGGAGTTGCGCCTTCCTGATTCTGCGAGGATGATGCTAGTCGCAAGGCTAGCGAGGTAAAACCACGATGATGGACTCCAAATCCAAATTGGTCCTCGGGATACTCACGGCTTTGGCTATGTTGGGGCTTACGTTTTTGGTTCCAAGAGGAAATGGCCTGCGCGACGCACAACTGGTTCAGTTCCCGGTAACCGTGGGGGTGTGGGCGATCTTCGTCCTGCTCTTCGTGAAACTGAAATAGCGGTGGCTCTAAACACACAGCATACAAAGTCCAGTGAACGGTTTCCGTCATCTCACAACCGCTCCTCGTCATCTAGGTAAACCGTTGCGAGGCCGCCGCTTTATTGGAAGTGCTGGTGCGCCGAAAATATCGCAACTCTCGGGATTGCAATAGAGCGAGCAAATTCACGATTTCAGCGTCGCTGTCGTTTGGGTATGCGCTTCAGGTTTGCGGGCGGCAGCTGCGCAGCTACTGGTGCAGGACAACACTAAGCAGCGAACTATTCACCCGCAATTCGCCGTTGTACTTGATGAAGCCGAGCTTTCTGAACTTGTTCATAAAGAAATTCACCCGCGGGCGGGTGGTGCCTACCATTTCCGCCAAAGTCTCCTGACTCACGCGTGGGACCACAGTCTCGGAACTGCTTTCTTTGCCAACGCGGGACAGAATCAAAAGCGCTCGTGCCAGCCGCTGTTCGCTCGAATTGAACAGCTGATCAACCAAGTCTGCTTGCGTGTGGTTGTGGCGTTCCACCAGGTGCAGAACAAACAGGTCGGACAACCCGTGTTCCTTGTGAAGGGCGCGCAGCATCTCCTTTTTTTCAATCCTCAGAATCGAGCAGTCCGTAATCGCAGTCGCGGTTGCCAGGCGGACCGGTTGATCCGAAGCGAGGCATCCTTCGCCCAAGAACTCGCCGGGACCGAGCAGCGCGATGGTTGCCTCCTTGCCTTGTTTGGAGAGCACACTGATCCTCGCCCTCCCCTCCTTAAGGTAGAACACAGCGTCCGCACGATCTCCTTGCGAAAAGACGGCTTGATTCGGGCGATAGGGATGAACAGTCCTGCCGATGCCAGCCGTCGCCAAGAAGGCTCTGGGATCAAAAGGCTTAGTGCGTTTCTGCGCACGGCGCGCTCGTGCCGGCAACTTGTGAAGCGATCGCATGGGAGGCTCCGCGAAGTCCTAGAGGGCGCAACTTTTGCTATTGTGACACTGCACTCTCGAAGTATCTAGTGAAAAAATGCGACTGGGGAATGGTCTTGGATTCTTCGAGGCCACAGAGAATCACGTGCCCATAGACTGACGCTTCGAACATTGGGAATTGATTCTTGACGAAACCAGGCGTACACCAGCTAAGAATTTGCTGTCTAAAGTCTCTGTCGATCCGCAAAAGGACGTTATTGCAGTTTTGCGTAAACAATTAAGACTTTACGGGAATGAATCCAAAATAAAATCAACGGTTTCTATAACATCGTTATTTTAGTTATCATACACTAGCATGTTACAGTACTCTAAACCAGGTGCTTAACTTTGAGTTTTAGTCTTTCTTGGGTCACAATGACAAAACTGGAAGTTTTGCTGATCTTCGCGCAAGTAAACGGATTTCTTAAACCGGATTCCGTTCGTAGACAGCTTCGACCCGTTCCTGACCGCCGCTCCCTCTATAGCTACCTCGGACGCCTCCAGGGTCAGGGGTTGCTCGACCGACATCCGAACTCCAGACGCGGTTATTTGACCTACCGTCTCACGGAAAGAGGCCGCGCCAGGCTGGAATACCTGCGGCGGAAGCTCCAGGGACAGGCATAACGTTACGTATGTACGTAACGCACTCTTCTTTGGCCCAGAATTTCTGGCGTTGAATTAGCGATTCTCTTTCGACATCAAGTCCCAGGACAACTCCCCGGTGCCGCACTCTCTGCACGCTCCGTCCAGGGCTGGCCCTTTGTAGCCGCACGAGCACTCAATGTAGTACTCCTGCCGAACAATCACGTGCCGCACTCTGCTTCTTTCTTCCGCACAGATTTCTCGGGAGCGGCGGGGTTTCACCAGACCCTGTCCGCCGAGAGAATCCGCCAAGAAATGAATCTGCGATGCGGATCGAACGGCCGGAAATTTCGGATCGCGCACGATCCTGAGAATGAGTTCCGAATGCGGAGCGAGGCTCGCGCTGACATCCTGGGCATCCTCACGGATGGCCTTCGTAACTTCTTCCGCAGATCGTGCCGCTAACAATCGTGGGCCCACTTTCGACCAGAGCTGCTCGAACCACCGGCGGTAGGTGTCTGCTGATCCAACCACCACCGAAGGCTCGATGTTGGCGGGTCTGCCTCTCCCGCGCTTTTTCGAGGGTCGAGCGGAAATTATTTTTTGCGCCGCTGGCTCTTTCCCTTCGGTTGGCATCCTCACGGAATTCTCCTTCGTGAACGGCCTAATTATACGGTAATATGATGCCAAGAGTCTAGGATATTAGGTAGGGCGCGTACTCCGCTTTCCATAATATGTTTAAGTAAATACGGACGTACACACCATTTCGCCATTGCGCGAACCGATGAAACCTGTACCATATATTATACGGAAATTATAATGATTAATAAGGATACTACTAAGTGGTTCCCCTGTCCGATCTGCCTGATGCCTCTGGACGTGCGAACCACCAAGCGGAAGAAGCCCTACGTCATTTGCTCGCCATGCGGAGTGCAGATGTTCGTTCGCGAGCGCGCGGGCATCGAGGCCTTCGGCAAGCTCGTCGAGTTGGGACTAAAAGCGGACGTGTTGACGCGAGTCGGCCAACTGGAACAACGCTACAAGCCGAAGTGTCCGGTCTGCACAAAGTCGTTTTGGGCGAATCCAGAATTAGCGGAAACGAATCGGCTGAACGGAAAGGTAACGGGCTATCGCTGCCCGGACAAGAATTGTCGAGGTGTTGTTCCAACGGGAGCACAGTCATGAGGTTCGGCGGTCTTCGATGTCTTCACAATTGTCGAACACAGCGAAGAAGCAAAAACAAGCCTGTTGCCGAAATCAGCCTGAGCTTTCCCCGGCTCCGGAAATGACGGGTCGAAAGTGAATCTCTGAAGTCGCGAAGTTAGCATGACATACGTCACCAAAATTTCGATGCCGGGGGCGGAAGGGAAAAGTTGTATGCTTCCGGCTGAGGCAACTACCCGAGCGAGCCATGGAGAAATCATGGCGCGACGGAGATTTCAAAGTCCGAAACCATTCAAGGAGGGTCAATTTTGGTGGCTGCGTGTTTGGGATACGAATCCAAACGGTAGCCGAAAACGTCAACGCTTGAAACTGGCACCGGCAGATATGCCGGTGCGGGAAGTGCAAAAAATCGCCGCAGAGAAACTCCAACCCGTGAATCAGGGCTTGGTTCTGACCGGCGCGGCAATGAACTTCGGTGACTTTGTGACCAACATCTACGACAAGACGTATCTACCACTGCTTTCGAGCAGCACGCAAGATTCCTACAATGGCGTGATCTCGAAGTACCTGAAGCCGGAATTTTCGCGGTTGTCTCTGCGCGACCTTACACGGCTCACGGTACGGAGGTATTTTTCTGGCATAGCGGGAACAGTGCCGCATCCCACAATCTCGAAGATCAGGGACACATTGTCCTCCATCCTCCGCGCTGCGGTCGATGCTGACTACCTCATCAAGAACCCGCTGGATGGATTGCGCTTGCCACTGGATAAGCGTCCACGCCAGCCGAAACCAACTATCACGCCCGATCAGTTCCATGCGCTGCTCGACCTCGTTTCCGAGCCTTACGCCTCCATGCTGTTTGTGAGCGTGTGGACCGGGTTGCGCGTCTCCGAGCTAATCGCGCTGAAATGGCGGTGCATCCATGCCGACAGCATCACGGTCGAGGAACGATTCTGCCGTGGTGACTGGTCAACCCCCAAAACCCGCGCCTCAGCAGCAACGATTGGCGTTGCTCCGCAGGTAATCGCCCGCATAACCCGGTTGAAGTCCCTCACCGTTGAAGTTCGAGCGGGGCGTGCGGTGCGAAAGCACAAGCTAGTCAAATCGGCAGGGCCGGATGATCTGGTTTTTCAGAGCGTTCAGCAAGGCAAGCCGATGAATGACCAAAACGTTCTGCGAAGACATATCAAACCGGCGGCCAAAGGGCTTGGGCTGTCCTTCGTCAACTGGCGTTGTCTGCGAACCTCCCACGCGACTTGGTTGGTACAGGCCGGTGCGGATGCAAAAAGCGTTCAGGGTCAGATGCGCTACTCGCGCATTTCGACCACGATGGACATTTACGCGCAAATCGTTCCGTTGGCGCAAATCCGAGCGCTAGAACAGCTCTCGGAGTTCGCAAAAGCTGCCGCAGTAGATTCACGGTCCAAAACGGTCCAATAAGAGCAGTTTTTGAAGGTCACAAAAATGGCTGAAATTGTCGCCAACCCATTGAGAAGATTGGTGGAGCTAGTCGGGATCGAACCGACGACCTCATCGTTGCGAACGATGCGCTCTCCCAGCTGAGCTATAGCCCCGCGCGGTGGCGAGTTTGCTTTTTTGATTTTACCAGCCGTTCCTTGATTTCGCCTAGGCAAGTGATGCTGAGAACAGGGGCGCCGCGCACTGTTTAACCCGCGAAGCGGTGAGTACATGAAATCGAAGGCTATAATTTGGTTGTGAGTTCTTCCAAAGTAAAACAGGTGGCGTCGGCGGACTTCCCCACCCGCTGGGGACATTTCCTGATTCACGGGTTTGCGACCAAGGCATCTGCCTCCGGTGACGGCGCCAAGACCGAAGAGGCGGTGGCGCTTGTAATGGGCGAAGTGCACTCCGGGTCGCCGCTGGTGCGCATCCACTCCCAGTGTCTGACTGGCGACGTATTTGGCTCCCTGCGCTGCGATTGCCGCCAGCAACTTGAAATGGCGCTCTCGATGATCGCCGAACTGGGTGCGGGCGTCCTGATCTATGAGCAGCAGGAGGGCCGCGGTATTGGATTGATGGCGAAACTGCAGGCTTACGCGCTCCAAGACAGCGGACTCGACACGGTGGAAGCCAACGAACGTCTCGGGTTTAAGGCCGATCAGCGCGAGTTTCTCATGCCGGTCGAGATCCTGAAGGCGTTGGATATCAAGCGGGTGCGTTTGCTCTCGAACAATCCCGATAAAGTTGCTGCCCTCGAAAACGCCGGTATCCAGGTGACCGAGCGCGTGCCGTGCGAAGTCGCGCCCACCGAACATACGGAAGAATATTTGAAGACGAAGCAGGAGAAGCTGGGGCATCTGTTCACCGGCCGCAGCGATCAGCATTAAAGCAGCAACCGCCCTAGTTCTTCCCGATTCTTCACCGGCAGGCCGCGCAGGGCGGCTCGCGCCAGCGCCACATACACCTCACGCGCCTCGGGATGGCTCTTCAGCACCGCCAGGTGTTTGGCCACCGTCTCCGCGTCTCCACGAATCAGCGGGCCGCTAAAAGAATGCGCCGGGCCGAAGCGCGAGTAATTCGCCAAAGTCTGCCGGATGATGGGCAGGCTCTTGTGGCGCGCGTCTTCACGCGTGAGTCCGGCGGCACGAGCCGCCTCTTCGAGCGTCACCAGGAAAGCCACCAGCAATGGCGAGGTCAAAGTGGCCCAGGCGTGGTAGGCGGCCTTACGTGCCGCAGACAATGAAAAGCTTACGCCTCCCAACTCGCGGACGATTCGCCGCGCCACTCGTGTAGCCGCGTCATCGCCTTCAATCGCAAAAGGCACACCCTGTAAGGTGGGCTGCTCGCCGGCTGCGAATGTCATCAACGGATGCACGGATGCGACTGCAGCGCCGGCCTTACGCAGAGGCGCGAGTTCGCGGCTGACGAGTGCTCCGCTGGAGTGGAAAGCGAACCGGACTTTGTCCTGGCCTTTACCTTTTTTTTGAACCAGGGCACGAGCAGCAAGACTATCTGCGAGGCCCGAAGCTGCCCCGCGAATCTCGCGGTCAGAAACGCATAGCCACAGCAAAGTGGCATCCAGCTTGGCGGAGTGGGCGGTGACAGTCTGCGCGCCCACCTTCTTTGCCAGTTTGCGCGCTTTCCGGCGTGACCGCGGCGAATCGCGCGCGACGATTTCGGTAATCCTAAAACCAGTGGCGTCGAGCGCCACGGCCAGAAAAGTTGCCAGGCTCCCGGCTCCAACGATGGCCACGGTGGGCTTTCTGGGCGTTGACTTTTTGGCCGTCTCTTCGACCATCGGTTCTTCCCTACTCGTTTTTCGCTCAACCGCGCAGCATACCTTATATTGTTGTCATGGCGAAAGCAGCAGAAGCGAAATCAGTAGGTAGGAAACCAGCACACGCCCGCGTCCTCTCTTCCCGAATCAGTTACCGGGGCCCGGTGTTCAGCGTGGCCACCGACGAAGTGGAAGAACCTGGAGGGGTGCGCGCCCGCCGCGATGTGGTTCGGCATTCCGGTTCCATCGTGGTTCTGGTTGTTGACGATCTGGCTAATGGCCACCCGGAGAGGGCGTACCGCGAGGCCGAGCCCCGCATCCTGCTCGAGCGCCAGTATCGCCACGCCGCGCAGTCGATGATGTGGGAACTGCCCGCCGGACGCATTGACGATGGCGAAACGGCGCTCACCGCCGCCAAGCGCGAGTTGCTCGAAGAAACCGGCTACCGCGCCCGCCAGTGGAAGCGAATCATGCATTTTTACGTGAGCCCCGGCTTTCTCGACGAAACCATGACGGTCTACCTGGCCCGTGGACTCCGGGCCGGCGAAGCCCAGCCCGAAACGGACGAGAAGATCGCAACCAGATTTTTTCCTTTATCGGAGGCGGTACGGATGGTGCTCAGCGGGCGCATCCGCGATGCCAAGACGATCTCGGGGATCCTGTGGCTGGCTCAAACGGCACGCGGAACCCGGTAGAAAGAGGATGCCCTACGCCTGTGGAACCCGGGCAGGTATTCGGTCGTCCCTCCGGGAGCCGGGCTCCGGTTTGCCCCCCGCTGCGGGTATGTGATTGCAATCCTTGACAGTCCCCCCGGTCAGCAGCACAATGCCTACACAATTTCTTGCGAGTCCCTGGAATCTCGCCTTTTCCGGGGGAAATCCGCAGGAAAGAGGGGAGCGCACGTGGAACGTCTGAAAGGAACCGTGAAGTGGTTCAACAACGCCAAGGGATACGGATTCCTTGGCCGAGATGATGGCCCGGATGTATTCATTCACTACAGCTCAATCACCACCGAGGGCTACAAGAGCCTGCAGGAGGGCGACAAGGTGGAGTTTGAGATTGTCCAGGGACAGAAAGGGCCGCAAGCCGCCAATGTAACCAAGTCCTCCTGATCGGAGGCCGTCTAACTCAGTCCGGTCTTAGGAAGCAAGCGCTGTACCCCTCGACGCCCCTGCCGGCGGTGTCCTCCAGCGACTACCCACTCTACTGCAGCGCTTCGCCAGCGTTACAATCTTGTCGCGGGCTAGCAACGTGGGTTGCGCAAGCACCCGGTGGTGGATTCATCGTGCCACCAAGTTCGGTCGCCCCTCGGGTTGGATTCAATTGTGCCTAACATGGACAACAAGACGATTGCCGGACTTCTTTACCAGACTGCCGATCTGCTGGAGATCGACGGGCAGGATTCGTTTCGCGTGCGCTCCTACCGCAACGCCGCCGAGGCCATTGAAGCCTTGCCGCAACAGATTGCCGACCTGATTCCGGAGCCGAAGAAACTTCTCGAAATCCAGGGCATTGGCAAGGGCATGCAGGCCAATCTGCTGCAGCTTTTCAAAGATGGCACCATTGAAGCGCACACCGAGCTTTTGAAGAAATACCGGCCGTCGATGCTCGAACTGCTCAAGATTCAGGGTCTGGGGCCGAAAACGATTGCTTTGATCTGGAGCGCTTATCAGGTCAGCGACCTCGAAGGCGTGGAGAAACTGACCCGCGAAGGCAAGATCCGCACGCTGCCGCGCATGGGCGAAAAACACGAACTGAAGCTGCTCAAGGCGATTGAAGATTATCGCCGCATCGCCGGACGCTTCCTGCTCGACACGGCAGAAGAGCTGGCGGAAAAGTTGGTGGAACATCTGCTGGCCGCTCCAGGCGTCGAAAAAGTTACACCCGCCGGATCATTGCGGCGCGGACGCGAGACCGTCGGCGACCTCGACATTCTGGTCACGGGCAAAGCCTGCATCCAAGCAGAGCCGCGGCAGAAGATCATCGAACATCTGCTCCGCTTCCCTGGCCTGATGGACGTTATCGCGCAGGGCGAAAACAAAGTCAGCTTTCGCCACCGCAATGGCATGCAGGTGGACGTCCGGCTGCTGCCTCCGGAGTCGTTCGGAGCGGCGATGCAGTATTTCACCGGCTCCAAGGCTCACAACGTCGCCTTGCGCCAGCGCGCCCTCAAGATGGGCTTCACGCTCAACGAATACGCCCTCGCCAAAGTTGAAGACGAGAAGCCGGTCGCGCGCAAAACGGAAGAAGAAATCTACGGCAAGCTCAAGCTCGACTTTATCCCTCCCGAACTGCGCGAAAATCTGGGAGAGATCGAAGCCGCCGCCACTCACACGCTGCCCGCGCTGATTGAGTTAGCCGACATTCGCGGCGATGTGCATATGCACACCGTCGAAACCGACGGCCGTAATACCATCGAAGAAATGGCCGAAGCAGCGCGGGAACGCGGCTATGAATACATGGCGATCACCGACCACTCCAAGAATCTAGCCTTCGCCAACGGCCTTACCGACGAGCGCGCACTGGCGCACATCGAAAAGATTCGCGCCGTCGGGAAAAAGCTGAAGGGCATCCGGATTTTCGCGGGGATCGAGGTCGATATTCTGGGCGACGGCTCACTCGATCTCTCCGACTCGGTGCTCGAACAAATGGACATCGTCATCGCCAGCGTGCACTCGCAGTTCAATCAGGACCGCGCCACTATGACCGAGCGCCTGCTGAAAGCGATCGCCAATCCCAATACCTCGCTGATCGGGCATCCCACCGGACGCCTGCTGCTGCGCCGCGACGCCTACCAGTTCGATCTCGACGCGGTTCTCAAAGCGGCGGCCAAACACAAAGTGGCGATGGAACTGAACGCCTATCCCGATCGTCTCGATCTCAGTGACGTTCATCTGCGGCTCGCCAAGCAACATGGAGTGAAAATCGTCATCAACACCGATTCCCACCACACTTCGCACATGGAAAAGTTGCGTTACGGCGTCACCCAGGCCAGACGGGCCTGGCTTAAGAAGGAAGACGTGTTGAATACCTTGCCAGCCGCGGCGTTTGCCCGGGCCATGAAGCACGTCTGGTAAGCGGCTGGGGCAAACGAGAGAAGCAAATTATCCGCAGTTGACGCTGCCCCACCTGAGAAGTTTCAGGTAGTGGGTCAAATCATACGAACCCACTACCGGATAGCACCTCACCGCCGACTAACGACCAACACAGGTACGCGAGTTCCTCAGACTCCACCCGCCGCGAAAAACTATTGGCCAGTTTCGGTGAAGACGCCGGGGTTAGTTACTCCGGCGGCGGTGGCATTGATGGTGACCGTTCCGGAAGACGGAGGCAACGTATAAAACTGGGTTGCGGTTCCATTGCTGCCCGTGTTTACCGGATTCTGGTTGGAGAAAGTGCCTCCGGCGCCGCCGTCGTCAAAGGTAACGCTGGCGCCGGAAACCGGATTGCCATACTGGTCGGCCACGAGCACGGTAAGCGCCAGCGGCAATTGCGTTCCGGCAGGAGCGGCCTGGCCATTGCCGCCGGTGACGGTGACGCTAGCGGCGGGTCCGGCAACGGAGTTCTCGACAAAATTGATGTTGGTGAGACCGGTGGATTTGCCGGTGACCGTAATCTTGGCGACGGTGGTAGGCAGCTGCACCGTAGCAGAAGCCATGCCATTGGCGTCGGTGACCACGGACGACGGATTGGGAACGGCGCCATGGTTCGCAGTGAAGACGACGGTCACGCCGGGGACGCTGTTGTTGTAGAGGTCCCGTGCGCGGGCGACGACCGGTTTGGCAAGATTGGAACCAGCGGCGCCGGTCTGGTTCGCTCCGCTGTAAGCAACAATCTTTGTGGCCGGGCCGGGCGTTGCGGTGGCCGTGGTGGTGGCATTGCCGAAACCGGTCCCGGAGATGGTCAAGGTGTAGGTGCCGACTTTTTGCGGAAGGGTGTAGTAGATGTTAGAGACATTGCCGTTGGCGTCGGTGACGGCGGATGTGGGACTGAAAGAGCCGCCTTTGCCCCCGTCACTGAAGTTGACGGTAGTGCCGACGTCGGGCTGTCCGGTGTAAGGGTTGACGATCTGGACTTGAAGGGGAACCGGAAGCTGGGTGGCCACGGCAGCGGTCTGGGCGTTGCCGCCGGTAATGGTGGCGGTGTGAAACAGTCCGTAGGCTTCGAGACTGGTTAGAGTGGCGACATAGACGCGGCCGTTGGCGACGGTCTGCGTGACAAAATGCCCGACGGCGGGCAATTTGTCCCGCGAGTTGAGGGCCTGATTCGTGCCATAGAGCAGTTGCATCGAAACGGCGTCAAAGGCAAGGAGTTGCGCTCCGCTTTCCATGACCCACATAACTCCATTGCTGTTGCCATTGGCAGAAATAGACGGGGAGTGGCTACCGGGATAGCTTCTGGCAGTCCCGACGGGGGTGCCGAGCCTCCCGCCGGACAACGGGAAAGCCAGGATCGGAGAGCCATTGGGTGCGAAGTATACGGTGTTGTTCCAGTAGGCGGCAGAACCGAACTGGACCTCGTTGGTGGAGTTCGGTTCGAGCGCAACCTCCTGGATAATTTGACTGTCGGCACCAGCCGAGTACCCTCCCAGGCCGTCGCGATCGAGAACGTAAACGATGCCCTGCTTGCCGCTGGCGATGAGTTCATAGGGATAGGGGCCGTCTTGATCGGGGAGGATGAGGGCTCCGGTGGAACTCAAGTCAAAATCGTAGGTGTTGAGGAAGGCCACGTTCCACGGGGTGAAATAGTCGGCAACCGTAAGATCGGGGAAAAGCTTAACCACGCTGTTGCAGTAGGTCTGGCCGCCGTTTTGGATGTCGTACCCGTTGTTGCCGGATTCGGCTGTCTCCACGAAGATGTTGCCGGCTTCGTCTGCGGCGAGGCCGTTGCCGGCCTGCCAGATGGAAGTCAATCCCTGGTCGGGCGAGGTGTTGAAGACTGCAAGTTGCGACAAACTGGCAGGGTCATAGGAAAGGACCCAACCGCTGTTGCTGTCATTGCAGTAGTTCGACCCAAAGCCCAGGTAAAGAACGCCGTTCAGCAACAAAAGGCCGGGCCGGTTTTTCTGATGGAGGCTATTGAAGACGGTCTTGTGTCCCTTAAGGCTGACGCTCTGGGCGGTGATCAGGACGGGGCTGCCCGGTTGCTCATTGCCGGTGGTGATGTCGAGAGCGTGGAGATGATGACGGACGGTAGTGTTAAGAAGGGTCTTGGCCACCAGATACATCGTGCCGGCGGGCGCGGTGGGCGTGGGAGTCGGATCGATGACCGGAGTTCCGATGATTCCTTCCTGGCTGAAACCCGGAGCAGTGCCGCACGGGAGATATTTCCCGCTGGCGGTTGTACCGCCGACGTTGAGCATGCTGGCATACCACAACTGAGTGCCAGTTTCCGCGTCAATCGCGTAAACCGAATCCGCCTGGGTAACGACGTAGATGACGTTGTGATTTACGCCGCCAATGTTCACGTTGGGCACGTAGAGCGGCTGCGCCATCACGACATAGTCGAGGGGGACGCTGAAGAGCTTGCCGAAGCTGTTACTGTTGACGTTGGAGGGAGCGAGCAGGGTTTCATTGGTATTCGCTCCGGTGCGCGCATTGTCACCCCGGCTGGTTAGAAAGGGCAGTTGTGCGAACGAAGACGACAGCAGGGCAACACAGACGACGAGCAGAGTCAGGCAAAGCTTACAGGCGAGCGTCGCGCTGAACATCGAATGACCACTGAACCGGGAGGACGCACCGGAACCAATTTTCCTAAAGTGTTTTGACAAAAAGTGGCGCATCGCCTTTGTTCCCTCCGAAATAAAAATGCCGGGGTCTGCCCAATCAAATAGCACTTTGAATGCCGAGCTAGGACATTACTGGAAACTGCAACCTTGATCGAATTGCCACGGTTATCGGGGGTTTATACAACTTAAAGCAGTGGAATCACAACCCCACTTTCGGGCAGTCGCAAAGTCCTGCACACTTGCGACACTTCTTCAGCACGGCCACTCTTTCCTTTGGCGCGAAGAATGGCGGGGTAGAATGGGAAAAAGTTTGCCCATAGTGCGGGCGATTCCCTTCCTCTTTGGTGACAAAATTGAGCACCCCCCACCCGGAGCTCACGTATAATCAGCAAGATACAGCCGTCGAGCCGGAGCGACTTTGGACTCCAATTTGCCTTTTGAGCAGCGATGAACTAGCGACCTAGTAGCTCCTGAGATTTGTGCGGAGCGGCGACCGGGCAAGGTTGTGTCAGTATTTACCTGACGGCATCACGAATTGTAATTCCCCCGCAACCAGAGGTATGTAAGCTGTCGTGGCAGCGCAAAACGCATGGTTAACAAAAAGATTGTCATCATTGGAGGCGGGCCGACGGGACTGGGCGCGGCCTATCGTCTTCACGAACTCGGTTACGAGAACTGGGTGCTTTACGAAAAATCCGAAGACGTGGGCGGGCATTCCACCTCGCATGTGGATCCCATGGGATTTGTGTGGGATGAGGGCGGACACGTTATCTTTTCGCACTATCCCTATTTCGACAAACTGATCGACGACATGCTGGGGAAAGAAGTGCACGAGCGCATCCGCGAGAGTTGGGTGTATCTGCAAGATGTCTGCGTGCCGTATCCCTTTCAGAACAACCTGCGGTACCTGCCCAAGCCGCTCCAGGTAAGTTGCCTGATGGGCGCGGCCAAGGCTGCGGCCAGCCGCAACGGTGACGCGGCGAATTTCCGTGAGTGGACGCTGAACACGTTCGGCGAGGGCATCGCCGAGACTTTCATGTTCCCTTACAACTCCAAGGTTTGGACCACGCCGCTGGAGCGCATGTCGAAGGGATGGATCGCGGAGCGCGTGTCCGTCGTCGACTTCAAGCGCCTGCTGGAAAATGTCCTCTACGAAAAAGACGACGTGGCCTGGGGCCCGAACAACAAGTTTCGCTTCCCTCTTCACGGAGGAACGGGCGAAATTTACCGGCGGATGGCGAAGCGCTTTCCGGATAAAGTGCGAACCGGAAAACAGCTCGCCGAGGTCGACCCGGTGCAGCGCAAAGTTTCATTTGCCGACGGCACTGGCGACAGTTATGACGTGCTGATCTCCACCGCACCGCTTGATCTGCTGGCGGGCATGCTGAAACCCGCCGACACCAGACTGCGCGAGGCCGCGACGCTGCTCGAACACAACGATCTGCTCGTGCTGGGGATCGGATTGAAGAAAAAGATCGACACCGGTAAATGCTGGGTGTACTTTGCGGACCCGGACATGCCCTGCTACCGGGCCACGTTCTTCTCGCACTACTCTCCCAATAACGTCCCCAACGGCGATACCGAGCAGTACAGTTCGCTGATGTGCGAGATGTCAGTTCCTCTGGGACAAACGTTGGATGTCGAGCGTATTTATGAACAGATGCTTGCCGGGCTGATTCGTTCGAAAATACTCGACGAAGTCAGACCGGGCGCGCATCATTTCGCGCTACCACCGTCTGGTGAGATATTCCTATCCGATTCCGACCATTGATCGCGATAAAGCGCTCGCCATTCTGCAGCCAGCGTTGATGCAGCAGGGGATTTACTCCCGTGGACGCTTTGGCGCATGGCGCTACGAAATCGGAAATATGGATCATTCGGTCCTGATGGGTGTGGAGGCCGCCAATCACATCGTGAACGGAGAGAAGGAACTGGTGTTTTACAGTTCTTAATGGAACTCACCAGGGTAACGGAACCAACTATGAACAGTCAGCAATCACAAACAGCGCCTCGGATCAGCATCATCATCCCGTCTTACAAAACCGCTTCCATGATCGCCGGGTGCCTGGACTCGATCTTCGCCCAGACGTTCCATGATTTCGAAGCCATCGTGGTCAATGACGGTTCGCCGGATACTCCCGAACTGGAGAAGGTACTGCAGCCCTACCTCGATCGCTACTTGGATCGCATCGTGTACATCAAGCAGGCCAACAAGGGCGCGGCAGGTGCGAGAAACACCGCCATCGCCAATGCCCGGGGTGAGTTTCTGGCGTTCCTCGATAGCGATGACTCATGGTTCCCCAACCATCTGGAAGCGCAGATGAAGCAGTTCGAAGCGGACCCATCGCTCGACCTGGTGTATTCGAACGCTGTCCTCATTGGCGACCCGACCCGACAGCTTGAATACATGGAGTGGTGCCCTTCCGTCGGCGAGGCTGATTTTGAGGCCCTGGTGGTGGAACGCTGCCACACCACGATGTCGACCGTTGTGGCGCGCAAAACGGCCATCGTGAAGGCGGGAGGGTTCGACGAAAGCCTGGCCCGTTGCGACGATTACGACATGTGGCTGCGCACCTCCTTTTATGGCGGCAAAGTCGGCTACAACCGCCAGGTACAGGCACGCCTGTATCTCGGACGGCCGGGGTCGCTCGGCGTGTCGCCTGCCAGAATGGCAGAAGCGATCTGGCTCATCCTGGAGAAACTCCAGAAACTGCCTTTGACACCGGAACAACGGAAAGTGGTACGGGACCGAGCCGCCGAGATTCGTGCGCAATACCTGCTCGAAGATGGGAAGGACCATCTTTCCGCGCGAGATTTTGTGAAGGCTCGTGAACGCTTCTCTGAAGCGAATCATTATTTCCGCAAAGCGAAACTGAGTCTTGTGCTATTCGGGCTCAAAGTGGCGCCCAATACGACCAGCCGGCTCTTCACCTTCTGGACGCATTGGAATAACGGAGCGCCGGCTCGAGGTCATTAAGTTGTGATGAGTGCGATGCAGTGGCTGATTGAAGGGTGCGAATGATCCGGTATCTGGCGGCGGGTGTGAAGCATGCGTTCGGGCTGCACCGTCCGGGGCGAAAGCTCCCGGTGCGCCCCAGCGACATTTTGCTGACTTCCTACCCGAGGTCGGGCAATACGTGGATGCGATTCCTCATTGCGAACCTCCGCCATCCTGATCGGGCGGTGAGCTTCGACAATCTGCACCAACTGGTCCCCGATCTCGATCGTAGCGTGAAGCGTGATTTCGACCGGGCGCCGCAGCCGCGTATCGTCGCAACGCACAGCAGTTTTGATCCCCGCTACCGGCGGGCCATCTATTTGGTTCGCGACCCCCGCGACGTTGCCCTTGCGCAGTACGAACACCTGCGCCAGTTGCGGGGCATCAACGATGAATTCCCCATGGAAGACTTTATCGAGCGATTCCTTACCGGGGAACTCGATCGCCACTTCGGATCGTGGGGAGAGAACGTCGGCAGTTGGCTGGCTACCCGCTCTCGCTATTCGGGTTTTCTGTTGCTGCGGTATGAAGATCTGCTCGAGAACACGGCGCGCGAATTGACGCGGGTGGCTGAGTTCGCGGGATTACCGGCGATTCCCGCGCGAATCTCGCAGGCGGTCGAGCGCAGCTCCCCCGACAAAATGCTCAAGATGACGAAGGCCGGCGGCTGGCGAAGCGACTTACCCGAGTCCCAGGTAGCCCGCATCGAGGCCGCGTGGGGCGGCATCATGGCGTGCCTGGGATATGAACTCGTGACCCGCGATTCGCGCAGTGCGCTCAATTCCAGCCTGCTTGGATTACTGGCGGCCGGAGCCGCCGGAAGAACCGGCGAGCAGCGAGAAATAGTTCTTGCCGGTGATACTTCCGCCGCAAGGGGCCCTCTCGCATCACGGACCATGATTTGATGATCGTACTGCGATGATGAAGCGCCTCATTAATACGACGAAACGAGTGCTCGGACATACCAGTCCGGGACGCGAGTTTGAAGTGTTTGACGACGACGCATTCATCGTGTCGTTCCCGAAATCCGGAAACACGTGGACCCGGTTTCTGATTGCCAACCTGCTCCATCCGGAAGAGCCCGCCAACTTCGGCAATATTGACCGGTTCGTTCCGGAATCAGAGGGTCTGACGAGAAAACAGCTCGCAGGCGTACCCCGACCCCGCATCATGAAGAGCCACGAATATTTCGATGCGCGCTTTCGAAAGGTCATTTACATCGTGCGCGACCCGCGTGACGTCGTAGTGTCTCAGTTCCACTTTTTCAGAAAACGGCGGCGTATTGAAGACGACGATTCGATCGAGCAGTTCGTTACCCTCTTTGTGGCGGGGGAAACGTGCGACTACGGATCCTGGGGAACCAACGTTGCGAGTTGGCTGGTTACGCGGCAGAAGTCTCCCGATTTCCTGCTGCTGCGTTATGAAGATATGGTGGCGCAGACCAACGCGGAATTGGCTCGCATTGCTTCATTTCTGGGTATGCCGGAGACGCCCGAACTGGTAGCACAGGCCGTGGAACGCTCTTCCGCCGACCAGATGCGGAAGTTGGAAGGCGCCAACGCAACCGCTTTGGTGACCAGGAACTCGCGCCCGGATGTGCCCTTTGTACGCGCGGCCAAAGCCGGGGGCTGGAGAACAGGTCTGCCGAAGCCGGCAGTGAAACAACTGGAAGCCGCCTGGGGACCACTGATGCGTTATCTGGGGTATGAGCTGATGTTTCCGGAGAAAGCAGCGACCTCTGATGTACTGGTTCCTGAGACCCTATTGGACGGATCCTCACGATGATGTACAGCGTCAAGAAGCTTTGGAAAAACGCGCTCGGGCTGGATATTGCTGGGCGCACCCTGGCCGTCCGCGCCGACGACACGTTCATCATTTCCTATCCTCGATCGGGCAATACCTGGACACGGTTCCTGGTCGCGAACCTGATGCATCCAGGGGAGCCGGTAACCTTCGCCAATATTGAGCGGCTCATTCCCGATGCGGAGGCGCAGTCGAGCCGTTACATGCGCCGTGTGCCCAGCCCGCGCATGATCAAGAGCCATTCCTATTTCGATCCGCGCTATCCGCGGGTGATTTACATCGTGCGCGATCCGCGGGATGTGGTTCTTTCCTACTACGATTTCTCGCGCAAGTACCGGCAGATTGAAGACAGTTATCCGCTGGAGCGTTACATCGATGATTTCACTACTGGGCATTTAATTTCGGCTGGCTGGGGTACTTGGGGAGAAAACGTGGCCAGTTGGGTATATGCGCGAGGCGCGCGCCCGGGATTTCTACTCCTGCGGTACGAAGACCTGAAGGCCGATCCCGGCCGTGAACTGGCGCGCATCTCGGAGTTTCTTGGAATTCCAGCATCCCCCGAACAGATGCGAGCGGCGATCGAGCGCAGTTCGGCCGACCGCATGCGCGAGATGGAAAAGACGCAGGGCAAGAACTGGGTGACAACGAAGGACAAGCGCAGCGATATCCCATTCGTCCGCACGGCATCGGTCGGCGGTTGGAAGTCGAACCTGCAGACCGAACCGGTAGCGAAGATCGAAGCCAGATGGGGAAACATCATGGCGCAGCTGGGGTACGAACTGGTGACGCGTAAAGCGGAGTGGGTAGAGAACCCATCGGCAGCCATGGCGGTCCTTGGGGAGAGTCGGAAATGACGGGGATGGACCGGAGCTGATGCGGAAGCACGAAAAAAGACAGATACTGAAAAACGTCGGCTCCAGTTGGTCGGCGCTAGGCGTCAACATCGCGGTAGGGGTCTTTCTTTCCCCTTTCATTTTGCACCACCTGGGAGACGCGGCTTTCGGGGTTTGGGTCCTGATCTTCTCGGTGACCGGCTACTACGGTCTGTTCGACCTCGGCATTCGCTCCTCCATCATTCGCTACGTCTCCAAGTACACCGCTACCGACGATCGCGAAAAGCTCACTTCGTTCGTCAACACCGCCCTATTCAGCTACGCCAGCGTTGGCGCGGTGAGCATGATTTTGACTGCGCTCCTGAGTTCCACCGTAGAGCGCGTATTCAAGATTCCTCCGGAAATGCATTCGCAGGCGCGCCAGCTGCTGTTGATGGTCGGCGCATCGGTCAGCCTTGGCTTTCCGCTGGGCGTGGTCGGAGGCATGCTTGAAGGTTTGCAGCGCTTCTACATCCTGAACTGGACCAGCATCGGCTCCTCCCTGGCTCGCGCAGCTTTGATCGTCTATTGCCTGAACCGCGGATACGGACTGCTCACCGTCGCCCTCATCACGGTTGCCCTACCGGTAATTTCCTCGATTCTGCGCGGCATCATCGTATTCCGCTTGTGCCCCGTGCCGCTTGGTCTTAAGTATGTGGATCGCGATTCGTTCCGCCACATGGCGAATTACGGGGGTACCACCTTCCTGGTGATGATCGCGGCGCGCCTGCGCTTCCGCACCGACGCCCTGGTGCTCGGCACCATGATGTCGACCGTCGCCGTCACTTACTTCAATATCGGCTCCCGCATCGTCGACTACGCCCAGGAATCGGTCTCCAGTCTGGCCCAGATCTTTGTGCCCATGGCAAGCCAGTCGGAGGCCACCGGCAACCTCGATCGCTTGCGCAAGATCTATATCGCTGGCAATCGCGTCTGCGCCTTTCTGATCTTTCCCCTCGCCGCCACCCTGATCATCCTGGGTAAACACATCATTCGCGTATGGATGGGCGCCCGTTATGTGCATCTCAGCTACCCGGTGTTGGTGGTGCTGATCGTCCCTTACACGCTCATGCTGGCGCAGGCGGCTTCGGGGCGCGTTTTGTACGGCCTCAGCAAACATCAGACCTTGGCGTCCATCACCGTGATTGAAGGCATCGCCAACCTTATCTTAAGCATCGCGCTCGTCCGGCCGTTCGGAATTGTCGGCAGCGCCCTCGGAACCGCCATACCGCTCTCATTCACTTGTATTGCGTTCCTGCCGCGCCAATTGAAGAAACGGATCGGCGTTCCGGTGGGGGTCTTCGTGCGCCAGGCCTACACGCTCCCGCTGCTCCTCACCCTCCCGCTGGTCGGAGTGTTGTTGCTCGCCAACCGATTCTTTTATCCCCGCAACCTGATCCAGGTGACGCTTGAAATCCTGGCGGCGAGTTTGATCTACGGGATCGGACTGCTCTGGGCCTATCGCACCAACCGCGCGTTTCATGTTGCCCAGTTCGCGGGCTTGACGACGGTGCTTCCTGCCGAGCCGCCGCCGCAGGCGGTGGTTTCAGTGGAATATCAGAATGAGCAGTAAAGGGGGTCGAAATGCGCCTTTTCCTTTCCCAGACTTCCGGTGAAAAGTTGCAATCGGCTTCACACCCGTCCGGCGAACGGAGCGTTCTTTGCGTAAAATCATACTGGTCCATTGTTCTTAATGGCTTGCCAAGGATCACCGGCGGGCCTTCGGAAAGAGAACTGCTATCTCAGTTTTGCCGACTTCAGGGCCGCAGACCTGTCACATAGAGGACAGCACCATATGAGCATTCAGAAGGCAGCCAAAACCGTCGCCAAGAAAGCATTTGTGGCGAGTGGCGTCCTGCGTGTCGCGCACAAGTTTGCTGCCCCTGCCGCAGTTATTCTGAGCTATCACTCCGTCCAGGATCAACCAGAACAGTACGCCAATACCATCGGAGCCCACTGCATTCACGCCACTTCCATCTTCGAGTGGCAAGTGGAGTTGATCGCGAGGCGATTTAACGCCGTAAGCATGGACGATATCTTGCTTTTTCTCAAAGGTGAGAAAAGTCTGCCGCCAAGAGCTGTGGCCATTACTTTCGATGACGGCTACAAAGACAATGCTCGGATCGCTGCCCCTATCCTCAACCGTTTCGGCGTCCCGGCGGCATTTTATCTGACCGTCGATTCCGTAGATCGGTCAAAGGCACCCTGGTATTGCTTTCTGCGCCATGCATTCCTTACCTCACGAAATTCGAAGTGGGAGGATCCGGCTACGAGCACGATTCATGATCTGACGGACTCGCAAGCCCGCGAAACAGTCTTCCTGAACGCCTTCGACGTCTGCGCGAAAGCAAGCCCGTCGGCCCGCGAAGAGTTTTTGCAGAATGCAGTGCGTTCTCTTGATCCAGAGCCGTTCCCCGACGAACCTGACCTGATGATGACCTGGGACGATGCGAGGACGCTGGCGAAATCCGGCCACACCGTCGGCTCGCATACCATGTCACACCCGAACGTGGCACACATTTCCGCAGCCGACGCGCGCCACGAACTGGCCGACTCCAAGCTCAAGATGGAAAAGGAACTGGGGAAACCGGTGAAGCATTTCTCCTACCCCCATCCCGCTCTCAACCCGCAGTGGAATGAGGCCACCTTGAAAATCACCGAAGAGGTTGGCTATGCGACCGCCGTAACCACCACTTCCGGCGGCGTGCGGGCGGACGCCCGTCCCCTGGCGATTCCCCGGACCTATATACCGCGTGACCAATCGGAGTTCTTGTGGCACCTGGAGCGAACACTGGTGTTCCGCAAGGGTACCAAAGTTGGAAACCATCCGGGTGCATGAGCCAGAAATGACACGAACCACCCTCAGTCAGGAAGTGCGATTGGCAGGGCCATCGGATCTTGCCCAGATCGCAACCTTCCTGATTCCGCTGGGCGGCGGATCGTTTGGGGAAAGATTTCCGGACGGAACGGTTCAGGATTTTTACCGCTGGAAATATTTTGGAAATCCTCTGGGCGATGCGATCGTCGGCATCGCTACCGCTGGCGACTCGGTGGTAAGCGTCGTGGCAGCCACTCCCAAACGCATCTGGCTATCGGGGAAGCCAGTCCGGGCTTACGAACTCGGCGACTTCCTCACCCATGAAAACTACCGCAAGATGGGTCTGTTTTCGCAGCTGATCGAACTGGTTTGCCGCGAAGCCGTTGCTCGCGGCTCTTCCCTGGTCTACGTTCGACCAAACGACGTCTCTTTCCCCATTCTTGCCAGTAAGCTTTCGTTTCAAGAAGCGCAAAGGATCGATGCCCGTCGCTTTGTACTTCCAAGCCATTCCCTTTCTCGCAAGACGGGCATTCCTGCCGGCCTGCTTCGTCTTTCAGGCATGGACTGGCTCCTCAAAAGCCGCTGCATCCCGCGCTCCCCTGGAGGTCCAGTAACCGTAGTCCCAGTGGAGCGATTTGGAGAAGAGACCGACCAACTCTGGCAGAGAGCAGCAAGCGGCTATGACTTTGCCCTGGTGCGCGATAGCAACTACTTGAACTGGCGCTACTCCGATTGTCCGACCCCCTACAAGATCTGGCTCGCGCTCAGGAACGGCCAGACGGCAGGCTTTCTCGTGACCTCGGCAGCCCGGACCGTCCCAACTGCCGCAATCGTTGACCTGTTTACCGAGAGCAACGACGGGGAAGCAGTGCGGGCGCTGTTGGCAACCGGCATGGGCAACTTGCTGAACAGTGGCGTCCGGTTGATCAGCACCTGGACCCTCCAAGGATCCGTACAATCCGCTGGCCATCAGTTGCTGCAGCGCGCCTTCCCTTTTCGCGAGAAGCGGCATCTTCATCTCGCCTTCAGAGTCCTGCTTCCACAAGAAATCACCTTGCCCCAGCCATCGCAAAAGTGGCATTTCACACTTGGGGACAGCGACGGCGCTTGATGCCAGACGAGAACTCTCAATTCGCGAAAGACGAAGTGAGTGCCGCCTTCGATCGCATGTCCTCTTACTACGCTGACGAGCGGGGACAGTCGCCTTGGTTTCAGGCACAGGTCAAGATTGTGCTCGAGATGCTCGATTCCGAACACGGGCTCATTCTCGATATCGGCTGCGCGGCGGGCGCCGAATTTGAGCCGCTTCTCGCTCGCGGCTTTCAGATTGTCGGGTTCGACTATTCTCCGAAAATGCTCGGCTTGGCTCAGCAGCGCTTTGGCGCATCCCACGGTATACACCTGTTGCGCGCGGATGCCGAAGCACTGCCCTTTCCGGACGCCAGGTTTGACCACGTTGTCTGCCTGGGCGTGTTCGAGTACCTGTCCACCTACGACCGCTGTCTGCAAGAGATCCACCGCGTTCTGCGCCCTGGCGGCGTGGCGATTATTTCCCTGCCGACGCGCATCAGCTTGAATCGTTTTTCCAACTATCTGTGCAACGTCACAGCCGTCCCTGTGTGGAGAGCGATAAAAAGGCTGATGGGCAAACCTACTTCCACCCAGCCGGTTGGCCAGCGATGGAATCGTTGTCTCCCATGGCAGTTCCGCGCCCTGCTCCGCCAGAACGGTCTCAATCCAGAACACAGCGCTTACTCGGGCTTCCTCCTGTTCCCTCTTGCGCATCTTTGGCCGGCTGCGGAGTTGCGCCTTTTCTCGTTGATGGAGCGGTTCTCCAAGTCCCGCATTTTGGGTTGGACACTGAGCCAATACCTTGTTAGCGCCCGAAAAAGCTAGTGCCCGGAATTAGGCGCCCTGCGGGTCCTCCGCATGCCCTCGCTGTCTGAAAACTCTCAGAACGAGGCAGGGGGTACAATGCACTTTCATTCCTATGCTTTGGGGGCAAGGGTGCAATTGCTTTCACACCCATCCCGCGAACTGGCTCGTTTTCCGGTAGAATCATGTTCAGCGTTTGTTTTTAATGGCTTACAGGGGCGCCAGTGGCTGACTTTCGGAAGGCGAATTGCTCATTTCCTAGGTTCCATATGAAGTTGGTTGGGTTTCAGGACCGGCATTGTTGAGTTAGGTGGCTCTGTAGTTGTTCAGGTGGTTACCGGCAGCCCCAGCGGGTAGCTTGACGAGCCACGGCAAATCGGGCGAGCTTAGATTAGAAACCCCCCAAAGCGATTTTGATTTCAGCATAAATTTTGGTTAGAACATCCGGGAGGAATACTGCTTTGAACGCAACCACCAGTCATCTTATCGCCCCCCACGGGGGAGAACTTGTTCAGCTGCAAGTGCCGGCCGAGCGCGCCGCAGAGTTAAAAGCGCATTCGAAAGATTGGCCCTCATGGGACCTGACGGCCAGGCAGCTTTGCGACTTGGAACTGCTGATGAGCGGCGGCTTTTCGCCGCTGCGCGGGTTCATGAACCGCGCCGATTACGAAGGCGTATGCCACAACATGCGGCTCGCAAACGGCACCCTGTGGCCGATGCCGATCACGCTGGATATCAGCGAGGAGTTTGCTAAGAAACTGACGCCGGGCTCAAGCAAGATCGCGCTGCGCGATCCGGAAGGCGTGATGCTGGCCGTGCTCAGCGTCGAAGATATCTGGCAGCCGGACCGCAAAGCCGAAGCCCATTCCGTTTTCAATTCCACCAGCGCCGCGCATCCGGGTGCCGACTACGCTATCAATAAGTCGAATCCCTGGTACGTGGGCGGCAAGGTTGAAGAACTGCAGCCGCATGCGCACTATGATTTCCGGGCGCTCCGCCTGACCCCTGCCGAGCTGCGCTCCGAATTCGCTCGCCTCGGCTGGACAAAAGTCGTGGCTTTCCAGACCCGCAATCCCATGCATCGCGCACACGTCGAACTCACCATGCGCGCCGCCAAGCAGGTAGAGGCGAATCTTCTCATCCATCCATCCGTTGGCATGACGAAGCCGGGCGATGTGGATTATTTTGTTCGCACGCGCTGCTACCAGTTGCTGCTCTCGAAGTACCCGCATGGCACGGTCAAACTGTCGATGCTACCGCTGGCCATGCGTTTGGGTGGACCTCGGGAAGCGATCTGGCACGGCCTGATTCGCAAGAACCACGGCTGCACCCACTTCATCGTCGGACGAGATCACGCCGGTCCTGGAAAAGATACCGATGGCAAACCTTTCTACGGTCCCTACGACGCACAGGAACTTTTCAAGAAGCATGAAAAGGAAATGGGCGTCACCATGGTTCCCTTCCAGATGATGGTGTATCTGCAGAACGAAGACCGTTACATTCCGTCCGATGAAGTGCCGAAGGGCGCTAAGGTTCTCGACATCTCGGGCACGGAATTGCGCCAGCGCCTGAACGAAGGCCGCGACATTCCATCGTGGTTTACCTATCCCGAAGTTGTGCAGGAATTGCGCCGCAGCTATCCGCCACGGCACAAACAGGGCGTCACCATTTTCTTCACCGGGCTTTCAGGATCGGGCAAGTCCACAATCGCCAATGCGCTGATCACCAAGTTCCTCGAGATGGGCGGCCGTCCCGTCACGCTACTGGATGGCGACTTGGTGCGCAAGAACCTGTCGAGCGAACTCGGCTTCTCCAAGGAGCATCGCGATATCAATATCCGCCGCATCGGTTATGTCGCCAGTGAGATCACCAAGAATGGCGGCATTGCCATTTGCGCGCCGATTGCTCCCTATGAAGCGACCCGCAAAGCGGTGCGGCAGATGATTGAACCCTTCGGCGGGTTTATCCTCGTTCACTGTGCCACCTCAATCGAAGTGTGTGAACAACGCGACCGCAAAGGCCTGTACGCCAAAGCTCGGGCCGGCATCGTCAAGGAATTCACCGGCATCTCAGATCCATACGAGGCGCCGGCCGCTGCCGAAGTCGTGATTGACACCGCCAAACTGAGCCCCGAAGAAGCGGCGCAGACCATTCTTCTGCACCTCGAGCGTGAGGGCTTTGTCGGTGCCAACGGTGGTAGCTAGCAATGCCAATGAAGTCCATTAGTGCAATGGACTTTATGCCATAATGAGCCGGGGTTGCGGTCTTCATTCTCACTTCCTTAACTTGCTTTTGCTTTACTGAGAACTGGGATCCGAGCACTGGAAAAGACGGCATGGAATTCTTGCTCCTCAAAGTGCTGATCGGCTTCATCGTGGGGACGCTGATCGGGTTGACGGGTCTGGGTGGCGGCGTATTGCTGCTTCCCATGCTCATCTTTGGCCTGCGTGTGCCTCCGATCATTGCTGTGGGTAGCGACGCGCTGTTCAACTTTTTCACCAAGATTCCGGCCAGCATCATGCACTTGAGCAAGGGCACGGTGCGGAAAAAAGTTGTGCTGGCGATGGCGCTCGGCAGCGTTCCCGGCTCTTACCTGGGCGTGACTTTTCTGGTGCACTTGCGCCACGTTTATGGCAACGGCGTCAACGACTTCATCAAGTCGGCAGTCGGGCTGCTGCTGGTATTGATTCCTACGCTGCTCTTGTTCCAGGGACGCATTGAAGAACATCTGGCCAAGCGGCAGCCCACCATGAAATCGTTTGCCGGCATGAGCTTCATCGGGTTAGCCGGCGGATTTCTGGTGGGCATCACCTCGGTCGGGTCGGGCAGCATCATTATGATGTTGCTTCTCTTGTTTTATTCGTTCGTGCCCAAAGTTATGGTCGGCACCGATATTACCCACGCCGTGATTCTGACCGGCGTCACCAGCCTGTTGCATTGGCGGGCGGGCAACGTCGATCCCCACCTGGTCGCTTCCCTGCTGATCGGCTCGATTCCCGGTGGAATGCTGGGCTCGCACCTGAGCACGCGCGTTCCCGTACTCTGGCTGCGACGAATCCTGTGCACGGTTTTACTGATGACAGGAGCAAGAATGCTATGGGCTTAGGTTCTGTGTAGACACGGGGCTTGCCCCGTCTTGCTTGACTCGGTGGCGGACGCGGCGCCACGCAGACGTGATTACTAACCACGGAGCATCGATGTCTTCTTCTAATTCCGCAGAAACTCTCGAACGCATTCGCGCCGCCCTCGAAGCGGCCCGCGCAGTGCTCAACCGCTTCACTCCCGGTGCCATTGAAACCGAATACAAAATTGGACACGACCCCGTCACCGAGGCAGATCGCGCCGTTGACGACATCCTGCGCAAGACGTTGCTTCGTCCCGGCGAAGGCTGGCTCTCGGAAGAGACCGTGGACGACTTCACCCGGCTCGATAAAGAGCGCGTCTGGGTGGTCGATCCGCTCGACGGTACGCGCGAGTTCGTACAGGGCATTCCCGAGTTCTGCGTTTCGATCGCCATGGTGGAGAATGGAATTCCCGTCGCCGGCGGAATCTGCAATCCGGCAACCGACGAACTGATTCTCGGATCGCGTGATACCGGCGTGACTTACAACGGCAAGCCCGCACAGCCGAGCCAGCGCAAGGATCTGCACGGTGCGCTCGTGCTCGCCAGCCGCAGTGAAGTGAAACGCGGCGAATGGAAGCAGTTCGAGTCCGCTGAATTCAATGTTCGACCCATGGGATCGGTCGCCTACAAACTCGGACTGGTTGCTGCCGGTCGTGCCGACCTTACCTTCACGCTGGTCCCGAAGAACGAATGGGACGTTGCCGCCGGAGCGGCGTTGGTCGAAAGCGCTGGAGGCTGGACCCTGAAGCTCGACAACTCCCCGCTGCGCTGCAACCAGAAAAATCCGCTGATTTCCGGCTTGCTGGCGGGAGGTCCTTTCCTACGCAATCCGCTGCTCCAAATGCTTGACCGGCACTCGCAGACGATCGGTGACAAACAACCTTAAGGGTATAAATGAATTGCCATCCCCCGCTTCTCAGAATGACAAGTTCTGCAGAAAAGCTTATGGCTGCCAAGCGCATCGTGTTCCTGATGTATCACGAGTTGGAGCTCGCTGGACGTAAGCTCTGCCAGTCCGAACCTGGCTACGTGCGCTACATTCTGCCGATTGAAGCCTTCCGCAGCCAGATGTCGTGGTTAAAGCAATCGGGCTGGCGCGGCCTTAGCGTCGGCGAAGCGCTTCTCTATCCCGCCGAACCGAGCGTCTGTATCACGTTTGACGATGGCTGCGAGACCGACCTGATCGCCGCTGCGCCCGTGCTCCGCGAGTTTGGCTTCAACGCCACCTTCTACCTCACAGCTGGATTCCTGGGCACGCCCGGTTACCTCAATGCCAGCCAGGTGCGCGAACTCGACGCGCTGGGTTTCCAGATCGGCTGCCATTCGATGACCCACCCGTATCTCTCCGACCTTCCCGAACCAGAACTGAAACGCGAAATTGTGGATGCCAAGCTCCACATCGAAACTATCGTCGGACACCCCATCGAACATTTTTCCTGTCCCGGAGGGCGTTACGACCAGCGCACGCTGCAGATGGCGCGCCACGCCGGATTCGCAACTGTTGCCAATAGCCAGTTTCGTGCCAATTCGCCGGCCACCAGCCCCTACGAACTCGGCCGCGTAGCCATGCTGCGTGACCTCACCCTCGAGCAGTTCAGCGCCACCTGCCGGGACCGCGGGCTATGGAAGAAGCGCCTTCAACATCAGGCCCGCCGCGGCGTCCAGCGCGCACTTGGAAACCACGCCTACGATTACCTGCGCGCAATCGTGCTGGGAGAACCCCGCCAGTAACACCGTCGTGGCTGACTTCGCTGTCCCGGAGCCCCTCCTGACATTGCCGACTCCGAGGTAACCAGGATGCGTTGTTTTCGCCCACATCGCCCGCCCAGTGCCTGTTTTAAGAGACTTTCCTGCAAAAACACCGATGGACACTGACCCCCGCGAATCTGTACATTACCGCGCACGCATGTACTAACGCGTCCCCGATGTACTACTGGTATCTGGGAACCCTTGCCCCATCTCGGTACATTCAGCGTGAGGACAATCGACTAGTCCCCCAATTTCGCAGGGTCGAGGGCTCCATGTCTGAAACTGAAAGCGCACTTTTAAACTGCCATTTCAGATTCTCCCGACGGCTGGCACAGCGCCTGAGCGTTTTGCTGCTCCTGCTGGCGCTCGCGCTGCTGACCACTTCGTGCGGCTTGCTGACACAACCCGCGAGCGGCAATAACCTGCAGCTGCCGGCAAGTGTCCCAGCCGGCACGGTCGCTCAGCCCTACAACGCAGTGCTCGCAGTAGGTGGCGGAACCTCCCCTTACCAGTTCTCGGTGAAAACCGGCACCCTCCCCCCGGGCATCAGTTTGAACCCAGCCACGGGAACGCTCTCGGGAAGTCCTTCCACGGCCGGCACGTTTGCGTTCGAGGTGATAGTGACCGATTCCCCGCGCCCCGATCAGGGAAGCCAGACGTTCAGCGTGACCATCGCTAATGGCGCGACCATCAACGTCGGTGTGTCGCCGGCGAGCGTAACGCTGCTCTCGAGTCAGAACCAACAGTTCACTGCCACCGTCAGCGGGACTTCCAATACCGGAGTTACCTGGTCGGCCGCGAAGGGTTCGATTGGCGCCAACGGTCTTTACACCGCTCCGGCGGTCAGCGCTACGACCAGCGTAGTCGTCACCGCCACCAGCAAAGCGGACTCATCGAAGTACGCCAGCGCCACCGTCACGATTGACCCGGTGAGTAGCCAGTCGCCCACCATCACAACCACGAATGTTCCCCAAGGCGAGCAGGGGCAAGCCTATAGCGCAGTTTTCGCCGCAACCGGTGGAACCACGCCTTACAGCTGGAAAATTTCCGCAGGCACTGCTCCGGCAGGTATCGCGATGAACGCCAACGGGGATTTGGCCGGCGTTCCGACCGCCGCCGGCACTTTCAGCTTCACGGTCAAGGTCACCGATGCCGCCAGCAAAACGGCAACCGGCAACTTCAGCGCGACCGTCATCGCCGGAGGCAATTTCGATGGTCCGGCGGAACTGCCTCGCGTAACCGTTCCCAGCGCGATGAGCGACACGCCTGCGCCAGGATCCATCATCAGCGTCAACGCCGGCGGCAATTTGCAAACGGCTTTGAACAGCGCGAACTGCGGCGATGTAATCGAACTTCAGGCGGGCGCAACCTTTAGCGGCCTGTTCAAACCGCCGGCCAAGAACTGCGATAACAATCATTGGATCATCGTTCGGACCAGCGCTCCAGACAGCGCCCTGCCCGCGGAAGGGCAGCGCGCCACGCCCTGTTACGCCGGGGTCGCTTCTCTTCCCGGCCGCCCGCAGTATAGTTGCCCCAACCCAACCAACGTGATGGCAAAAGTACAAATGCCAAACCCCGCCGACGGTCCGATCCAGTTTGCCAACGGCGCCAACTATTATCGCTTCATTGGCTTGGAAATTACTCGTCCCGCAGGAACCCCAGGACCCGCCCGGTTGATCGCCATCGCCGGCTCAGGCGGCACCATGGATCACTTCGTATTGGATCGCTCGTGGCTGCATGGCAACCTTCAGGATGAAACCCACAATGGCGTGGACCTGGATGGCATGGCTAACGTCGCGGTCGTCGACTCCTACTTCAGCGATTTCCATTGCATCTCAGGAACCGGAACTTGTACCGACGCTCATGCGGTCTCCGGCGGCAACAGCAACACCCATGACGGCCCCTTCAAAATCCAGGACAATTTCCTGGAAGCCTCGGGTGAGGCCGTTCTATTCGGAGGCGGACCGGCCACTACAAACCCCGCCGACATCACCATCACCAACAACCACTTCTGGAAACCGTGGCAGTGGCTGTCGAGCAGCCCGAATTTCGTCGGCGGACCGAACGGCCATCCCTTCATCGTCAAGAATCACTTTGAACTGAAGAATGGGGTTCGCGTGCTGTTCGAGGCGAACCTGTTGGAAAACAACTGGGGTGGTTTCAGTCAAAACGGCTCGGCGCTTTTGCTCACCCCCAGGAACCAACCCACCAAGGCCGGGCTCGGCCCCTTCGTTTGTCCTTTATGTCAGGTGACCGACGTTACCATCCGCTATGTCCACATCTCGCACGCCGGGGGTGGAATCCAGATGGCAACCGTACAGGACACGCCAAACGGACCCGGACAGCCGGCGCTGGCTGGCACGCGCTGGAGCATTCATGACGTGGTTCTCGACGACCTCAGTAAGAACTACGTGGGCGGCGGTGGAGCGTTCGAGCTCCTGAATGGATGGCCCATTAACCCACTCAACACGGTCACCATCAATCACGTCACCGCTTTCCCGGATCCCCGCAGCCACATGATCGTCATCGGGAACCTGACCACAAACGCACCCATGTATGGATTGGTCTTCACTAACAACATGGTGATCACCGCCCAATACCCAGTCTGGAACGCGTTAGGCGGAACCGGCAGTTGCTCTCAAGCCGACGTGCCGAAACCGGTCATCACCAATTGTTTCACCACCTTTACATTCAGCAACAACGCCCTGGTTGCAACTCCGACGGCATTTCCGCCGTCCGTGTGGCCAGCCAACAACCTGTTCCCGGCAACCATCGAAGATGTCGTGTTCGTCAACTTTAACAACGGCAATGGCGGAAACTACGAGCTTCAGTCGGCCAGTCCTTACAAGAACAAAGGCACGGACGGCAAGGATCTCGGAGCCGACGTTGTTGGGCTGAACGCAGCCCTGGCAAACGTCGAATAGGTTTTCAGTTTCGACCGATTTCCGTTTCCACGCAATCGAGGTCCGCGGCTCGCCGCGGACCTCATCCTTTGTCCATAATCCCGGCCCCCGGGAAAACTCGATGCGGCGTAGGCCGTGCTATCATCCGCTCGTCCCGCTGCTGTGGGCGGGTGGGAGCAACCGGATGCATGGCGCCGCCAGCTCGTTGGAATCGCTACACTACGCCCTGCGCGCACTGCGCAGCGAGATTCTGCGCTTCCGCTTCGACTACCCGCTTGAGATCGATCCCGACGCTGGCCCGAAAGAGTCGCTTCATTACTATCTCTATAGCGAGAGACTCTCTTGGGACATCATGAGCATGGACCCCACCGGAGTTCCGAGAGTCCGCATTCGGCTGGCCGGGGTGGTCTACAAGCCCGCCTACATCGCGTGGTGGGGCCTCGTCCAACTCGGACACTTTCTGCGCCACCAGGACGAAGCCAGCCGCGAATCGTTCCTCAAACAGGTGAATTGGCTGGAATCCAACGCCGTGGTCCGCGCCGATGGGTCGGTTGTGTGGACCAGCAATTTCGACATCCTTCAGGGCAAGACTCTTCTCAAGTCTCCGTGGATCTCAGCGTACGACCAGGGTCTGGTGATCAGCGCGCTGGTGCGGGGCTACCGCCTCACCCGTCGGCCGCGTTTGCTTGAACTGCTGCAAGGTGCGGCACAGGTCTTCGCACTCGATGTTCACGAAGGCGGCGTGCGCGAACCTGTGTCCTCGGGCGCCCTTTATAGCGAGCTGCCCGGGCAGGGTGTCCCAGGGATACAAGACGGTTTCATGAGTTCGCTGCTCGGGTTATATGACTTATATGTGGAGACTGGAGACCCGGCAACAGGCAAGTTATTCGCCGACGGAATCAAGGGCCTGCGAGCGATGCTCCCCGCCTGGGATTACCGTAAGCGCTGGAGTTGGTATGGCTCCCGCGCCTACTTATGCCCGCCTCCCTATCACTGGCTCAATCGCGTACTGCTTGAGGTCCTGGGACGTCTTGCCTCGGATCCAGTCTTATCCGAGTACGCAGACGCATGGAAGCCGGAACATCTCTCCACTCTACAGCGAGCCGAAATCTTCGTCGCGTTTCTCGTCACCAAGAATGCGTGCCGAGTACGCAACCGAACCTGGCGGTTCAATCGGGCCAAGGTACAAGCCCTCGCCGCTGGCGAAGCGAGGTCCCATCCAAACCGAGGTGCGTATTCCGAGATAAGATTAAGAAATTAGGAGAAACCACCACATGGCTCCGCTTCCGTTTCGACCATTGCGCCCGGTTCCGATCCTGGAAAGTTCGCCACAGAGAAATCTCCGTTCTCTCGCTCTGGTCTTCGCGTTGATCGTCGGGTCCACGCTGACGGCACAAGCAGCTGCACCTCCCACCGGTGAGAATGCCTATTGCGGTAAGGGTAATGTAGCCAAGTTTGGCGACAAGGACGGCATCGCCGAACTTCCCAAAACCTGCTACTACACCGCACTCGATGGAACGCCGTCGCCGGGAAAACAGATTCGCGTTTCCGCCAAGTCCGATCTGGCCTCTGCCATCGACGGCGCCAAGTGCGGAGACACGCTGCTTCTGCCCGCCGGAGCGTCCTTTGACGTGAAAGTGCTGCCCTCAAAAAAGTGCGACGACCAGCACTACCTGACGGTGCGAACCGACACGCCCGACTCCAAACTTCCCCCCGAAGGCACCCGCATCTCTCCCGCATGGGGTGGAATCGGCAGCCTTCCCGGGCGTCCGCCCTTTGCCCAACCCCCCGGCGGGCCAGCCAAATTGCTCGCTATTCTGGTGACGCGGAATCCTGTAGGCGTGTCCGTCGGAGATCACGTCCGCTTCATCGGAATTGAATGGACCACGCCTCCCGGCGCCGATATCGCTCGTATTGTGACCGCGGAACATTCCGACCACATCATCTTCGATCGCAACTGGATCCACCCCGCGGATGGCAGTGAAGTAGGTCACGGCATTGGAATCATCCAGGGATCGCATACGATTGCCATCATCAATTCCTACATTAGCGGCTTGAATTGCATCGCCCGCAAAGGAAAGTGCACCGACGCCACCGCCGTCGGTGGCGGTGGCGGTGGCAACAGCGACGAACCCATCTTCACCCTTAAGTATTACAACAACTTCCTCGAATCCTCCGGAGAAAACATTCTGTTCGGCGGCAGCGCCGCCACCATCGTTCCCAGCGACATCGAGATCCGTCGCAATCATCTCTTCCGTCCCATGCTCTGGAAGGAGGGCGCACCCGGCTACACGCCGAGCCCTCTGGGACAGCCCTACATTGTCAAGAACAACTTTGAGCTCAAGAGCGCGATCCGCGTTTTGTTCGAGGCCAATCTGCTTGAGAACAGTTGGGGCGGCTTCAGCCAGACCGGATATTCCATCCTGCTCACTCCCAGGAACCAGTCCGACCGGTGCCCGTTGTGCCGCGTCAACGACGTCACCATCCGTTTCAACCGCATTCGAAATGTTGCCGGAGTCTTGCAGATTGCCAACGCGCTCTCCAAGACCGGCGCCGGCGCTGCCGACGGCGGACGCTACAGCATCCACGATCTCTTCGCCGACGATCTGCACGACAAGGATTACAAGGGCGGCGGCTCCTTCCTGATTCTGGTCTCCAACCACCCGCCCGTGCATGATGTCCAGATCGATCACGTAACCGCGTTTGTCAGCGGCGTTCTGCTCGCCGTCCTGAACTCCGACGCCAAGCTGCCAAACCTCACCATAACCAACAGCGTGTTTTCCACCGGAGATCGACGGCCGCCAGTGGTTTCGGCAGGCGGAGGTCCCGAGAGTTGCGCATCCAGGACACAGGCGCAAGGCGGCGAAGCAGTTCTGCAAGCCTGCTTTGACCCCTATAAGTTCGAGAGGAACCTGATCATCGGCGGACGAGGCGCTTTGCCCAAAGGGAACATTGCGGTTGGATCCGCTGCGGATGCAGGCATCCGCGACCTCAAAGACACCCTCGCCAAAGATCCAAGACTCTGCCACGCCAAGGGACCGGGCTGCCCCAAGGTTTCACCCGGAGCCGACGCCGCTTCCGACGGCCGCGACTTGGGCGCCGACATTGATGCGGTCGAAGCCGCCATTGCCGGCGTGGAATAGAACGTCGAATAGAATCCATTCGGACTCTTACGCCCTCACGTTCGCTTGACCAGGCGGCAGCGCACAATGGCCGTCGTAAATTCCCGCGTCATGCGGCTGTGAAAACGTCGAACCTTCCGGATGGGTACAAGTTCAAGGTTCGCGAACTTGAGCGGGCTGTCGGCAATTAACGCTTCAAACCTCGCTACCGTCATCTGGTTCAGGCCCCCGGCCACCTCGCTGAACCGTGTTGCCCCATCCGTCTTGAAAGTGGACCGCCAGCGGATAAGGGCCTTCTCACTGAACAGCAGATGTGCCCATGGAAAGACGGAGAATAGATGGCCACCTAAAGGGTGATACCAGGTGGGCCCGAAGCTTACAAGAATTTCGCCGGTGGGCTTCAGGAGAGTGCTCATGATACGCAGGATTCCCGCCGGGTCGGCGAAATGCTCGAAGGCGTCCATGGAGATGACCACGTCCGCAAGCTCGTTGGTCGAAGTCACAAAGACACAAGTATCCTGGACACCCGCACCGAGCGCCTTCTGTCTCGCGGTTTGCAAAACATCCTCACGGATATCAATACCGATTACGCGTTTGGCTCCTTTTCCGGCCAGTTCCACGGCATCTGAGCCTTCGCCACAGCCGAAATCGACGACCACTTTTCCTTCGATCCGGGTAAAGATGTCATCACCCATTTGCACCGCGAGTTTGGACTTGTTCTGGTAGACGGAACCGCTGCAGCAACCTGGGGCCCCGGGAGAGATCCTCTTCAGGATTCGATATTGAATGTCGGTGAGCATTTTCCTTTCGTTCTCTTACACTCCAAATTGACGCAGGTGGTGGTCCAGGTGTTTGTACATTCCCGTGCTCCACTCGTGCGGCGTAAGTGCGCCAAAGAAGGGATGCGGGTGTTTTGTGCATTGCGCTTCCCCGCCCTGATGAAATTGCCGGATGCGAACTTTGAGTTGTTCTTGTTCTCGATTGAAATCTCGCGGATCGGAGATCACCAGCTTCTTATCAGTGGGGCCGTTCCTGGAAAACGGTTTATCGTTGCTATAGATAGGTCGCGCCAGAGGTCCGATGAGCCGCCCGATCAGGATCCGCGACCGTACCAGCCGGCCAGAAGCAAGATCGAGCGCTGCGGAGCAATGCGCCATCATCTGGGCCACATCCATTTTGCCCCACTGCCGCTGGGTTGCCGGCTGAAGGTTGTCGATACGCGAGATCACCTCGTCAACCGCATCTGGCTGGAATAGGTTTTTAATACGGATCACTCCCTGCGCTGCCGCCGAATCGTAGAGAATGATAATTCAAGCTAGACACTTCGAGCCAATGAAAAGCCTGCGGTAACTTCCGTAACCCCTTTTTTAACAAGGGTTTCAAACGACCCAGGTCGCGCTGCGTGATAAGATTTTTACGGTGCCCGCTGCCCGTCCCAGTGATCGCAAGCATGCTCCTGTCTTCGTGATGGGCTGCCACCGCTCTGGGACCAACATGCTGTACGACATGTTGCTGTCCTCCGGCGGGTTTGCCATCTACCGCGGCATCCTCCCCATCTACAAGATTCTGATTCCCCGCTTCGGCTCCATGAACATCCGCGCACACCGCGAACAGATCCTCGAGACCTTTCTCCAGAGCAAGGGGTTCCGGCGTACCGGGCTCCCTGCCGAAGAGTTGTCGGCGCGCATCCTAGACGAATGCCGCAACGGAGGAGACTTCGTCCGTGTCATCATGGACGCGGTGGCTCAGAGCCAGCATGTTCAGCGCTGGGCGATGTACGATGCCGACACCGTGCTGCACGCCGGCCGCTTCAAACGCGATCTGCCGAACGCGTTGTTTGTGCACATTATCCGCGACGGACGCGACATCGCTCTCTCGCTCAAGAAAATGGGTGGCTTCACTCCTCTGCCTTGGGACCGCGGCCCGACCGAAAGTCTGGTGGCGACGGCACTGTACTGGGAGTGGATGGTCCACAGAGGCCGTGCCCATGGCCGCAAGTTCCCTGCCGACTACATTGAGATCCGCTACGAAGACCTGGTCACGAGCCCGCGCGAGACTTTAGGCAAACTCGGCGGCTTCATCGATCACGACCTAGACTATGATCGGATTCAACGCGCCGGCCTGGGCCGCCTGTCGGAGACGAATTCTTCGTTTCGCGAAGAAAGCGCGAAGGAAAAAGTCAACCCGCTCGGCCGCTGGAAAGAGCGTCTGGCTCATGCCGATGTCGCCGCCATCGAAGCGACGGTGGGCGAGTGCCTGCAGGAAAATGGCTACGAACTGTCGCTGCCCCCCGCCGAGCGCCCCCGCAGCCTGCGGCATTCGTGGATGCGCGGAATGTATCCCTCATTTCTTGGCAGTAAGCTGTGGCTGAAGTTGCATACGCCCGTCGGCCGGCTCGCCAACCTGTCGGCGCTCGAACTGGAAGAAGAACCGGCACAGGTGGCGGAGTCGGTCCGCTCCTGAAGAACATCAGAGATCGGAGTAGACTACTGGCTCCTAGCGATGAATGCGATTTCCCTAACCTGGCAGCCCGAAGGCGCGTTTCACCACGTGGGCTTTGTCGTGGCTTCCATTGCGGATTCCGTGCAGGGCTTTGCCAGCATGTTGCAGGCGGATTGGGATGAGCAGGTTTTTCATGATCCTAACCAGGGCGTTCGCGTCACGTTCCTGAAGAGCCGGCGCGAGGGCGATCCGCTCTGGGAACTGGTCGAACCGGCCGATGAGCAATCGCCCGTGCACTCCTTTGCCGCCAAGGGAGGCGGCCTGCACCACGTTTGCTATGTCGTCGATAATCTGGAACAGGCGCTCGCCGACGCGCGGTCGCTGGGAGCGATCGTCACGCGGCAACCGATGCCAGCAGTTGCCTTCGGCGGCCGGCGAATCGCCTGGGTCTACACCCGGAACCGTTTGCTGATTGAGTATCTGGAACGCTGATTTGATCTCCAACGAGATGTCCGATTCGATCTCCAATCCGGCGCTTGGCGAGCACCATCCGGCGAGCCTGCGTGCCGAGGTCGACAGGCTGATCGCGGAAGGCGCTTTCGATCTGGCCTCGCGACGGCTGACGGAACTCTGGCGGCGTGATCCCGCGCCGGGCACAGCAACCTTCGTGACGTCGCGTCTCGACGAACTGCGAGATAAGACGCGCGACAAGCTGACACTTACAAAATTCAAGCTGGCGATTCTGCGTTCGTTCACGGTCGAGCCCATCGTGCCGCTGCTGCGAGCGGAAGCGTTCGCCGGCGGCATCGATCTCGAAGTCCACGTTGGAGATTTCAACACCTACGTGCAGGATCTGCTCGACGGCCAGAGTTCCCTCTATCGCTTCGCGCCCAATGCCGTCGTGCTGGCGGTGCGCACCGATCAGGCCGCACCCGAACTGTGGCGCGACTTCGCCGATCTGGCTCCGGAAGCAGCACAACAAGCCTCCGAGCGCGTGGTTCGCGGTTATGAGCAGTGGATTGGCGCGTTTCGAAAACACAGTCAGGCGGCGCTGATCGTTCATTCCCTCGAACGCCCCTCCACTCCGAGTCTGGGCGTTCTCGACAGCCAATCTGAAACGGGACAGTCCGGACTCATCCGGCAGATCAATCGTGAACTGCGACGGATCGCCGCAGAATTCCACGGCGTCTACTGCCTCGACTACGATGCGCTGGTGGCGCGCCATGGCAGCGAGCATTGGCACGACGAGCGCAAGTGGCTGACGGCGCGGCTTCCCATCGCCGCCGAGTTATCTTCTTCAGATGGCGCGCGAGTGGATGCGTTTCATCGTGCCCCTCAGCGGCCGCACTGCCAAAGTTCTGGTCGTCGATCTCGACAACACGTTGTGGGGCGGCGTGATCGGCGAAGACGGAATGGCCGGCATCAAAGTCGGCGCCGAATATCCGGGCGCGGCCTTTCAGTCCCTGCACCGTGCCCTACTCGATCTATCGCGCAAAGGAATCTTGCTGGCTGTCTGCAGCAAGAACAATCTCGACGATGCCATGGAAGCGCTGGAGAAGCATCCGGGCATGCTGGTGCGCGCAAAACACTTTGCGGCCATGCGTATCAATTGGACCGACAAAGCGCAGAATCTGCGCGAGATCGCTGCAGAACTGAACGTCGGCATCGATTCGCTCGCTTTTGTCGACGACAATCCTTTTGAGCGCGAGCAGGTTCGCGCCGCGCTTCCGGAAGTTACCGTGATTGATTTGCCGAAGAATCCGCTGGAATATGCCGCCGCCGTAAGGAATTGTGCCGCCTTCGAACGCCTCGCTCTATCAGCCGAAGACCAGCAACGCACCGGGATGTATGCCGCGCAGAAGCAGCGCGCCGGAGCCGAGCAATCCTTTCAGTCGAAGGAGGATTTCTTTCGCTTCCTCGAGCAGGAAGCCGAACTCGAGCCCGTTTCGGACCTGACGCTGGCGCGGGTCGCGCAACTGACGCAGAAAGACCAACCAGTTCAACCTGACCACCCGGCGTTATACCGAGGCGCAGATCGCGGAAATGGCCAAAAAGCCGGATTGGCACATATTTTCGATCAGGGTGCGCGACCGTTTCGGCGACCACGGCCTGGTCGGGGTCGCGATCACGCACGACGTAGGCGAACAGTGCGAGATCGATACTTTCCTGTTGAGCTGCCGCGTCATCGGAAGGACGGTCGAAGCCGCGCTTCTCGCTCATCTCGCCGAAAGCGCAGCCCAGCGCGGACGCAAGCGGCTGGAGGGCTGGTTTCTGCCGACAAAGAAAAATGCTCCGGCGCGCGATTTTTATGAGCAGCATGGCTTCGAGTTGCAGGCAACCAGCTGCGAGGGTTCACTCTGGACGCTCGACCTGAAGAGTTCCAAGCTGCGCTGCCCGGATTGGATTAAGCTGAAAGCGCCAACCGAGACCACAGTCGGAGGAAAGAATTGACGGCCAGTACGTTTGAGCGGGTGCGGAATGTAGCCAGTGATATTTTCGGAATTTCGGCGAACAAAATCACAGCGGAGTCTTCGCCGGAGACGATCGAGAATTGGGATTCCATGCAGCACTTGAATCTGGTTCTCGCCATCGAAGAAAAGTTCGGAGTGCAGCTCGAGCCCGAAGACATCGAGCAAATGAAGAGCATCGGCGCAGTCGTGGCTCTGGTCGAAAAGCTGCGGTCGGCCGCGCGCTAAGGTTCGTATCAGGGCATCGCTTTAGCGATGCCGTAAGTTCCTGACATTGGACGCCCCTTTTAGGGGCTGGGCAGGCGCATCGCTCAAACCCTTATTCATGGCCATCGTCATTCAGCCCTATCGTCCCGAGCACGAGCCCGCGGTCGCGGAGTTCAACCAGCGCCTGCGGCAGGCTGGCGAGGACGACAACATGGTGTTCTACCGCTGGGCCGAGCCGCGCTGGCTGCCGCGTAGGGCGGAGTCCCGCATCTACAACGAATACTTCGTCGCCGTCGATGAAGGAATCGTGCGCGGCGGCTATGCACTCAAAACCCAGGAATTCTTTTTCCCCGACGGAAAGACTCGCTCGATTGCCTACTATCACCATCCGCTGTCTGAGGGCATCGTCAACAAAACCCATGCCGTTGTCGGCACGCTCCTGCTGCGCGATGCGATGCAGCGTGCTCCGATCCTCTACTGTCTTGGCATGGGCGGATACGATCGTCCGTTGCCGCGGATGCTGGTTCGCCTGGGATGGGCGCATAGTCTGGTGCCTTTCTTCTTTCGCATCGTGAATCCCTCGCGCTTTCTCAGAAACATGCAGACGCTGCGTTCGTCGCCGTCGCGAAAGTTTCTGATGGACGTCGCGGCCTACAGCGGCGCCGGGTGGGCAGGCTCGAAGCTGTTCCAGGGCTATCGCCAATTACTTGCGCCACAATCAGGGGCAATTGAGGGTTGCGAAGTCGCGAGCTTCGAAGCTGACACCAAGGGCTTGCAGTCCCTCTGGGAACAGGCACGCCAGACTTGCTCATTTACGGCAGTGCGGGATGCCGAGGCATTGCGCACTTTGTATCCTCCGGCGCAAAAGCATCTCACGCGACTGGTCGTAAGACGCAACGGCTCGGCGATTGGCTGGGCGGTCGTGGGCGAACGTCGCAAGGACGCCAAGTACGGCAACCTGCGCGTCGGTTCGGTCGTCGACTGCTTTGCGCTTCCGGGAGATTTGTTTTCAGTGGTGCAAGGCGCCACCCAGACACTGGAGCGTCAGGGCTTCGATCTGATCCTCAGCAATCAGAGTCACCAGGCGTGGGGCGAGGCATTCAAGGCTGCGGGCTATTTGTCCGGACCGTCAAATTTTCTTTTCGCCGCTTCGAAGAAACTGGCGGAACTGCTCGCTCCGTTCGAGGAAGTGCGTCCGCGAATACATCTGACGCGCGCCGATGGAGACGGGCTGCCGGGAAATTTCTAAGTAATTGTCAGCTCTGAAATTCCGCCACATCAGATCGTTTGGGAAAGGGCGCGGCTTCAACGGGTCGCTTGCGTGACCTCTGCCGTTTCTTTTTCTGTTTCAGTCGACAGTTTGTAGCCGAGTTGCTTCATAAGCGCCCCCCAGTGGGCTTCCATGTAGGTCACGGTTTTTTCGGGGAGGACAGCTCGCCATCCGCCGGTGGACGCTTTGCCGACAAACGGCTTATCCGAGCGGGTATGGAACGTGGCTACCCACTTCTTGCCCTGTGTCTCTTCCATCTTGCGCATGTTGGCGGCGGAACTTCGTTCGATAGCTTGTTGGATGCGCTCCCGGTCGGGATTGAGCCCCATGAACTGAGCTACGCGCCCCAGTTCGCGCTGTTGGTCGGCCTGCAGGTCTTCATAGCGCATTAAGAGGAAGTTCGGTTGTCCCTGGCGCGTCGCCAGCCAGCTGTTGACGTGGTCGGCCCAGGAACCGATGCGGCGCCAGAAATCGCCGTCCATCCAGCGGGGAACGAATTCTTCCATGGGGCGGCCTTCGGGAATCGAGCGCAACTTCATCTCCCAGTGATAGTTCGAAATTGCGACATCGCGGGGGTCGCGCACAATGTAGATGACGCGCCGGTAGCGGGCATCGAAGCATTCGTGGCTCTTGAGCACCCGCGGGCGCGGGAGGCGTCGCAAAACCCAGTCGGCGGTCTTGTACATATCCGGAACCAAACGCTCAACATTAAGGAATGTAACCGGCTCGTTGGGATTCACGAAATTGCCGACGAGGAAGCGGGTCCAGGTATTGCCGGAACGCGGGTAGGAAGTGAGAAACACGTCATCATCGAAAATCGTGATTTCACGCTCCAGCAGAGTGCGGCGAAACAGCACGTCGTGAACCCGCGATAGATGCCGGAATGCTCGGCGAACCAAAAACGCCATTGGTGCTTCCCCTCAGTGTCTTTATTCCTCGGCCGGACTGCGTTCGGCGGCGGACCGGTTGCCCTGCAGCCATCCGAGAAACTTCTGCTTGCGCGCAAACATGTTCCGCGCTTCGTTGCGCAACTTACCTACGATCTGGTATCGGGACTTGGTGAACCAGGGCACGCGATGCGGCGTGCATCCGTATTTTTCCTTGTACGTGCCTTCGCCTCCCCAGTCGAAGATGGCAGCGCCGCGTTTTTTCCAATAGCGCATAGCGTACCAGTGGCAGGCTTCGTTCGGGCGCAGGTTCTGATGGGCGCGGAAGCTGGCGTTGCCCCAGAATTCCGCGATCTGGTTGAAGCCCGGATAGATTCCGGTGGCAATGCACTTCCCTTCCGGATCGCGCGCGCGAAGCAGCAACAGGTTTCCACCCGGCTCAAGGTTGCGAACCAAGGCGCGGACACGCTCCACGGAGTAAGTCGGCACGAGCGACTGTTTGGCAAAAACATCCTTGAGTTGCTCGAAATATTCGTCGGCGAAGGCAAGGTCGTGGGCTTCTTCAATCTTGAGGCCGCTTTTCTCCGCTTTTCGAATGCAGCGGCGGCAAGAGCTTTCCATGCCGTTGAACAGCTCTTCTTCCGAGCGGGTCAGGTCGGTGCGATAGGAACCGTAATATTCTGTTTTGAATTCGGCGGCCTCGCCGTCTTCAAAGGTAAAGTTCGGATCGGAGACTTCCAGATGCAGGCACTTGAGATCGTCCCAGGCAAATTTCTCCAGGGCTACGAGCGCAGCGCGGCGCGGGACGCCGGGATTGAGATTGAAGCCGATGTAAGGAGTCGTCCATCCAGGAAAAGAACTGCCCAGAACTTTCATGCCGAACTTTGAGAACGTAAGGCCGGTGAAGTATCCGAGGACGTCGTTCCCTTCGCGCAGTTCGGCCAGTACAGGCCGCGCGTTCTGCGATTCGGCAACAAATTCCAGCCACTCGCGCGTCTGGAAGACGGTCCGGTCGGCAAAGCGGTCGAGGCGCGTCCAGTTGGCTGATTTAATGTCGATGCGATGAAGCTTCATTTTCTTATCAATCTCGTCTGTAGAGACGGGGCTTGCCCCGTCTCACTGTCGGCGGAGACGCGGCAATCCGCATCTCCACAGAGAATTCCATCCAACATTCCTACCAGCAAATACCCTCATACGTCCCGGCGCCTTCCGGGCGCCGCGTCTTATCCAGATGAATGAGGTCGATCACAATCTGCTCGGGGCGAAGGTATTTCGCCAGGTGATCTTTACTCGCCGATTTGTTGCCCAGGATCACAACTTCCGCCGTGCGCAGCACGCCTTCGAGGTCCGCCGAGAGGACCGATCCAATGTGCGGGATGACTTCTTCGATGTACTGGCGATTGGAACCGGCGAGGCGGCCGAGAGAAACGTCCTCATCCCATACTTTAACTTCCAGCCCTTCGCCCATGAGGCGCTTGATCAACTGCACCTGCGGGCTCTCGCGCAGATCGTCGGTGCCGGCTTTGAAGCTCAGGCCAAGTTGCGCAATTTTCTTTTTGCCCGTGCTCATCACCATCTCCACGGCGCGATCGACGTGCTCGGCGTTGCTCGGCATGAGGGATTCAAGCAAAGGAAGCTTGAGATCGAGTTCTTTGGCCTTGTAGGTGATGGCGCGCAGATCCTTGGGCAGACAGGAGCCGCCGAAGGCGAAGCCAGGAGAAAGATAGGCGGGAGAAATGTTCAGCTTCGTGTCGGACGTGAAAATTTTGGTGACCGCCTGCGCGTCCACGCCAAGATGTTTGCACATCGTTCCCATTTCGTTGGCGAAGCCGACTTTCAGTGCGTGATAGCAGTTGGAAAAATACTTGACCATCTCGGCGACGGGAATGGTCGTTTCGTAAAGAGTGCCAGGAGTGCTCTTGTAAAGTTCGCGCAGCGGCGCGAGGTGGTTGGTGTCACTGGCTCCGAAAATAGTGTAGGGCGGATTGAGGAAGTCGGCGACCGCGCTGCCTTCGCGCATGAATTCAGGGTTATAGCAAATCGTGAAATCCTGCCCGCACTTCTTGCCGCTTTCTTTTTCCAGGATGGGCAGCACAATGGTTTCGGTAGTTCCGGCCAGCACCGTACTGCGCAGAACAAAGACGTGAGGCGATTTCTTCTGGCGGATGGCCGCTCCGATTTCCCGGGCAACGCTCTCGATATGGCTGAGGTCGAGCTTGCCATTTTTCAGGCTGGGCGTTCCCACGCAGACGAACGAGACTTCCGAATTCAGTACTGCCGCGGTGGCATCGGTGGTTGCGTGCAGCAGTCCGGCCCGGTGTGCTTCGGCGACCATTTCGCTCATCCGCGCTTCGATGATCGGGGTCCTGCCTGAGTCCATCATCTCAACTTTGGCGCGGCTCACGTCGACGCCGATGACATTGTGGCCCATAGAGGCAAAACAAGCGGCCGAGACCGATCCGACGTATCCCAACCCAAAAATGCTAACCGACAAGCCCAAGCGCATTCTCCTGCCAACCAGGTTTCTGAGGATTAGCTGCTGGCACTATGAACTATACCAACCCCCGGTCAAGCGGTAGCAAACGGCTCTCCATTGGGCTGGTAGACGATCTTAGGCAATGCCAGCAACCTGCTTATTTTCAACATATTCCACAACATTCTTAAGACTGCATGGAGCGCGGCCCGGCGTAGGGAAAAAAGTGGACAACTATTTCCTATGGGTGGAACTTTGCTGGGGCAAATTGCCCCACCCTCAATCGTACCGCACGTGAGCCGAGTCTTAATCAGAGCGGGCGAACCGGCCAGTGTCACAACGGTAACCAGTCGGTCGAGAGCGGTCTTTTCAGCATGTAAGATAAGGGAACCTGATGGCTTCTGGATGGCGAAACAAGTTGGCGCGCGTATCCCGGATGGACTGGGAAGAGGTGCGGGTGCGCGCCGGACAGGAGTTCCACAAGCAGTATGACCTGCTCAGCCACCGGGTGGGCATACGCTCTGGAACAATGACGCTGAACGCAGTTCCGGCGGCGCGACCGGGGCAATTCTTCTTTTCTGGCAGTGAACTCTCAGAGCGCGCAGAGTTGTTGCGCCAACATCTGCCCGGCGAAGCGACTGAAATCCTGCGCGAGGCCGATGAAATCTGCGGCCATCGTTTTCGCCTGTTAGGCTACGAAAACCTTTGCTTCAATTTCGACGGCGGCAGTGAAAAAGACATCGATTGGCATCTCGATCCCGTACACAGCAAGCGCGCGCCGCTCGATCCCTGGTTCAGGATTCCTTTTCTTGATTTCGCAGTAGTTGGCGACCACAAAATCATATGGGAATTGAACCGGCACCAGCACCTGGTGACGCTGGCCAAAGCGCGATTACTGAGCGGACGCGAGAAATATACGCGCGAACTGATCGCGCAGTGGCGTAGCTGGCGTAACGCGAATCCGTATCCCTTGGGGATCAACTGGGGAAGCACCCTGGAGGTTGCCTTCCGCAGTTTGTCGTGGAGCTGGGTGGACCAGTTGCTGGCCGGGGATGCCCAATACGCGGAGCTTTGCCCGGAGCTATTATCTGCACTCGCTTTTCATGGGCGTTACATCGAGCGCTATCTATCTACTTATTTTTCTCCGAACACGCACCTGCTGGGCGAAGCGGTGGCGCTGTTCTTCCTCGGCACTTTGTATCCGCAAATGCCAGGAGCGGCGCGCTGGAAGGAATCCGGCTGGCAGATCGTGCTGCGCGAGGCTGGGCGGCAGGTGCGTCCGGATGGCGTTTACTTCGAGCAATCGCTCTACTACCACGTTTATGCGCTCGACTTCTTTCTATACTCGCGGCTGCTCGCGGCCCGGAATGGAATGGAACTTCCGCCCGCGTATGACGCGGTACTGGGACGAATGCTGGATGTAGTCGCGGCACTGGCGCAGGCGGGACCAGCGGAAGGCTTCGGCGATGACGATGGCGGGCGGCTGGGGAATCCGCGGCGAAACCGGACGGAGCATATGACCGATCCGTTGGCACTGGGCGCGGTGATGTACTCCCGGAAATTTTCTGCGGCGCAGTTGACGGAGGAAGCGATCTGGTTGTTTGGAAATCAGGCGGTCGAAGAACTTCCACAGAGACGTGTGGGGACGGGGCTTCGCCCTGTCCAGGCGGGGCAAAGCCCTGCAACCACATCGGTCGCTTTTCCCGACGGCGGCCTTTACGTGCTGGCCGATTCACAGCCCTGCGCGCAGGCAATGGTGATCGATGCCGGTCCGCAGGGCGTGGGCCGCTCCGGGCACGGCCATGCCGACGCACTCAGCCTGCGGCTCACCATGGATGGGCGCCGCTGTCTGGTGGACTCCGGAAGCGGCGTGTACATTTCGAAAAATCCGGCGGACCGGGACAGCTTTCGCGGGACGGGCGCACACAACACCGTGCGCGTGGATGGAGTGGATCAGGCGGTTGCGGATGAACCTTTTTCTTGGACTCACATTCCTACCGCGCAAGCCGAAACCTGGGTTGCGGGGAAAAGCTTCACTTACTTTGTGGGCAGCCACAATGGATATGCGCGGCTCCCGGATTCAGTTTTGCATCGGCGGCACGTACTCAAAATCGCGGGTGATCTGTGGCTGATACGCGATGTCGTGCTCGGGCGTGCAGAACATGAACTGGAGCTGCGCTGGCACTTCGCGCCCGATCTCGAAGTTCGAGCGGCAGGTGCGGGATGGGTGGAAGTATCGAAGGCTGGCGATCGCTCGGGTGAATCATGGCTGACCCTGATCGTCCCGGAAGAAACGATCTGGCATACGGCGACGGAAGTTACGAGAACTCTGCTCTCTCCTGCTTACGGAGCGCACCAGCCCGCGCCGTTGGTGCAATGCCATGCGCGGGTGTCGCTGCCCGCGGAGACGGCGACGGCGTTCGTGCCACACTCCGACTCGGCCCGCCCGGACGGTGAACATCTTATCGAGCCACGCCTCGTGAGTATGGCTGCGGCCGCAGTGCAGGTCTACGAACTCGACTATCATCCCAATAACGAGAGTCACGGATTCTTTTTTTCACTGGGGAAGCAGGCGTGGAGTTTCGGTCCATGGTCTTCAGACGCGCAAGTGCTCTATTGCCGCATCGAGAACGAAAAACTCACGCACTTGGTTGTGATTGGCGGTACGCAGGTCTCGTGGCAGGGACAACTTCTGCTGAAAACGAAGGCGACATCCGCTTTCTTCGAGTGGCGTCAGCAGGATGCAGTGTTGAATGCAGGGCCGGGCGAGTTTTCCGTTACGGCGTTGTTCGAAGAGCTGACGGGTGGCTCGTCCACTTACGCGGAGAAACGTTAAATGTGCGGGATCGCTGGCATTCTTGAATTCGGACGCGACGCGCGCGCAAACGCCGCTGCTCTGCGCGAAATGTGCCGCGTAATCACTCATCGCGGGCCCGACGACGAAGGCTTTTATACGGACGGCCCTCTGGGCATCGGCATGCGCCGCCTCAGCATTGTCGACGTTGCCGGCGGACATCAGCCGATTTCAAACGAAGACGGCACGCTTTGGATCGTATTCAACGGCGAGATCTACAACCATCTCGCCCTGCGCGAGCAGCTCATTGCCCGCGGCCACCGCTACAGCACACACAGCGACACCGAGACCGTCATCCACCTTTTCGAAGAATACGGTGCAGATTGTGTGCAGCACTTGCGCGGCATGTTCGCCTTTGCCATCTGGAATCGCAATACGAAGACGCTCTTCATCGCACGCGACCGGCTGGGCATCAAGCCCCTGTACTACAAGCTGGCGCACGAACGGCTGCTGTTTGGATCCGAAATCAAAGCGGTGCTGGCGCATGGCGGAATTCGTCCGGAGTTCAATCGGGCGGCTCTGCCGGAGTATCTGGCTTTTGGATATTTATCCGGCGAGGAGAGTTTCTACTCCGGAATCCTCAAGCTGCTGCCCGGACACACGATGACCATTGGTCCGGAGGGCAAGGCGGAAATCCGGCAGTACTGGGACCTGGACGCCTCGACGCCGCACCAATCTCGGGACGACAGTTACTACGTCCAGAGCTACCGCGAGTTGCTGGAAGGCGCCGTCAACAGCCACCTGATGAGCGACGTCCCCCTGGGCGTATTCCTGAGCGGGGGCGTGGATTCGAGCGCGGTGGCGGCACTGATGACAAAAATACGGCGCGAGCCGGTCGAGACTTTTTCCGTCGGCTATACCGAGCAGACGTACAGCGAACTGCCCTATGCGCGCGCGGTATCGGACCACATAAAGTCGCGGCACCACGAAGTGCTGGTCAGCGAGCAGGATTTCTTCGCGGCGCTTCCGCATCTGATCTGGCATGAAGATGAGCCAATCGTGTGGCCGTCGAGCATCTCCCTTTATTTTGTTGCCCGCCTCTCGCGCGCGCGAGTTACGGTGGTCCTCACCGGCGAGGGCGCGGATGAAACCCTGGCGGGCTACACGCGCTACGCCTTTACGTTGAAGAACGCGGCTCTGGATCGAGCCTACCGCAGCGTTGTCCCGGGCTTTTTGCGGCGCGGATTGCGCAACACGGTTGCCACCTCTTCCCTCCTCGGAGCAACCCTGCGCCGGAAACTGGATCACACTTTTCTCGCTAAGGATGGAAATTCCTGGGCTTCTTTCTACTTCGATAATTTCTTTTCCGCCTTCAGCGAAGCGGAGCAGACCCGGTTGCTGACGGATGAGTTTGGCCGGGAAGCTGCGCCCAGCACCGCATATAAGAATGTCATCGATTACTGGGACCGCTCCTCCGGTGAGATGCTGCAACGGCTGCTCTACACCGACATCAAGACTTACCTGGTGGAACTGCTCATGAAGCAGGACAACATGAGCATGGCCGCATCCATCGAAAGCCGGGTGCCATTTCTCGATCATGTGCTGGTCGAATTCGCGACCCGCATTCCGCGCGAAGTGCAGATTCAGGGACTGGCCGGTAAACGGATTCTGAAAAAGGCAGTCGAAGACTTGCTGCCGCACTCGATCCTGTACCGGCCGAAGTTGGGATTTCCGACGCCGTGGAGCGGGTGGCTGGCCGGACCGCGCCTGGAAACGATTCGCGCCCTGCTGCTGGAACCGCGCAGCCTGAATCGCGGATACTTCCGGCGTGAAGCGATCGAGCAGCTGTTCAATGAACATCGCGCCAAGCATCGTGACAACTACGATCGCATCTGGCGGTTGCTCAATCTTGAGTTGTGGCACCGCGTCTGTCTGGAAAGCGAAGCGCACGACGAAGTTGGCGAACCGGCGACGAAGATGGCGCCCGCGCGGTAGCGGCCTTGGTTTGAGTTGTCATCCTGACCCTGAGCTTGCCGAAGGGGAAGGACCTGCGGTCTCGGGCGCCGGCAAGAAACTGGTCCTTCGCTTCACTCAGGATGACAATCTAGGTTTGTGCTCCGAACTGTTGGGATGCAACGCTGGTGCTATCCTCGTTACGTTATGCGCAAACTTATCCTGACCTTCCTCTTTGTCGCATTCACTGCGTTCTCTGCTTTTGCCCAACAACCTTTCCTCAGCGTGCGCCAGTGGACGGCGTTGCGGGACGAATCGAGCGGTGCTGCTCCCTACGAAAACCTGCGCTACCTGACGGGCTTGCATCGTGTCGCGACCACCCCGGAGTATGACCATGCAGCGCAATTCGTGCTGCAGCGCGCGCGGGAGTATGGCCTTGCCGATGCTCACAGTGAGCAGTTTTCCATCGACGGCGCAAAGCAGTACGGCTTGATGCGCTCGTACCTGGCATGGACGGTCGAAGAGGCTCGACTGTGGGAAGTCCGTCCGCAACACATTCTTCTCGGAGACTGGAAGACAGACCCCATCCACCTCGCGGATTACAGTCACAGCGCCGATGTGGAAACGGAACTGGTCGACGTCGGCAGCGGCGCAAGCGAAGCCGATTATTCGGGTAAGGACAAAGACGTACGCGGCAAGATCGTCCTAGCCGACGGCCTTCTGGCGCGCGTGCAGGAACTGGCGATCGCTCAGCATGGCGCGGCGGGCATCGTCAGTGACATGCCCAACCAGAAAACAGCCTGGTCGGGCCTGGATACAACTGTGGTTCGGTGGGGCCATTTGGATGCGCGTCAACCGTCCGGCTTCGCCTTCATGGTCTCGCGACAGACTGCCGAAGCGCTACGCTCGCGCTTGCGAAGCGGCGAAACCGTGGTTCTGGATGCCCAAGTGAAAGCAACTGTCGGCCCCGGGCACTGGACCGTCGTGACCGCCGCCATTCCCGGCACGGATTCTGCGGCGGGCGAAATCGTCTATAGCTGCCATCTCGATCACGAACGTCCCGGCGCGAACGATAACGGAAGCGGTTGCGTAACCATCCTTGAATCCGCGCGCGTGCTGGCCCACTTGATCGATTCGGGCCAACTGCCGCGTCCGAGACGCACTCTCCGCTTTATCTGGGGACCAGAGGTCGAGGGTACCATGGTATTTCTCGCCAGCCATCCGGAGATCAGGGAGCGGTTGCGTGCCAACATTCACATGGATATGGTTGGCGGTGACTTTTGCAAGAACAAGTCGGTGTTCCACGTCACCAGCACTCCGTGGTCGCTGCCCAGTTTTGTGACCGATGTGGGGGTCACGTTTCTCGACGCGATTCGCGCCGCCGCGAGCGGATATGCTGCAGGCGAGTCACCTGCGGAAACCGGCATTGTAGAAACCCGCGCCGGCGGACAAGGCACGCGCAATGAGCTTGTCGCGGATGTAACCCCCTACTCCAGCGGCAGCGATCACGATGACTACGACTCTTCCACCATCGCCGTCCCCTCACTTTATCTTCGCGACTGGCCAGACATTTACATTCACACCGACCACGACAGCCTCGATCAGATGGATGCAACCAAGTTGCGGCGCATAGCGCTGCTGGGAGCGGCGTCGGGATACGTCTATGCCAGTGTCACAGCCCAACAACTTCCAACGTTAATCCCGTTCCTCACTGCTCAGGCCGAAGCTCGTCTCGCCCAGGCCTTCGGACCGGCGCAGCAGTTAGTGGACGACCCTCAACTCGAAGCGGGCGTCGCCTGGTACGAAGCGCGCAACCTGGTGAGTCAGACATTGCAGCGTGAGCGCGCAACGTTGCACTCGCTAATCGAATTCACCGGAGGTCCCTCCGCAGCCGACGCTGACGGAGCAAAAGCCCTCACGGATCAAGCAACCAATTTCCAAGATTGGCTCGACCAGCAGGCGCGGCTGCGCGGAGCAAAGGGAACGGCGCCCAGTGCGCTATGGAGTGGCGACTCCGAGGCAAAGCGTGTGCCCATCCGCGTGGGGGAATTCGGTCCGCTCACCTATCAGAACGATAACGTTCTGCTGGCGCGCCTGGGCAAAGAGCGCTGCGCGAAAATCAAGCTGATCAACGGCGAGGCTACTCAACTACTCAACGTGCGTAACCAGTCGGAACTCTATGCTTACGAGATCGCCAACTTCGTAAATGGCAAGCGCACTGTCGGTGAGATACGCGATGCCGTGTCGGCCGAGTATGGGCCATTGCCCGTGAATCTTGTCGCCGACTATCTCAACGCTTGTGCCGAAGCCGGCGTGATCCAGTGGAAATGAGGCCCGCTGCTGAACGGCTGCAGACTACATCCAGGTTTTTGCATGCAACATTGTGCACTTAGGCATAACTGCGTGTGCGCCTGGCAACAACCAGTTGCAAACCGGAAGCGAGCGCACTAGAGTACGTCCAAGCAAGAGCGTTACTGCTAGCTTGCCATGACACGCACCGGCAACGGCAGATCGGTTGGAAAGGATACAGGATTGAAGATTTCCCAAAAAGGGCTCTACGCGTTGCAAGCGATAACGACCCTTGGGCGTCGCTACGGAACCGACACAGTCAAGATCCGGGACATTGCCATGGAGAGCGACCTGCCGGAAAAATTTCTTGAGTTGATTCTGCTGGAACTGAAGAACGCCCGCATCGTGGAGAGCGTCCGGGGCGCGAAGGGTGGCTACCGGCTGCGGCGCGCGCCAGAAGAGATCAAGCTCAGCGAGATCATTCGTCTGGTGGATGGTCCCCTCGCGCCCTTTGGGGATGCGGATCAACTCCGTAGCCTCATCGTCAGCGACCCCGACCATCGTGCGCTCTATGGCGTGTTCTTGGAGGTGCGGGACGCCGCCGCCAAGATACTGGAGAGTACCAGCGTCGCTGACATAGTTGGGGGAGATTCCAAGGCGCGGAAACGATTAGGCGCAAAGAAGAAGGCAAGGAAACGTTCTAATCTGTCGATCGTTCACGAGGACGCCAAGAGCAAGTAGCAGGTTAGGGCGCAGGTGAGCCACAAGAAATTGCCATCCTGAGCGGAGCGAAGGACCGCTTGTTAGCGGCTCAACGGAATTTGTCAGGCGAGGACCGCCTCGTACTCGCCATATGCGCCCTTGAAATCGGTGATTTCGTGGCTGCCCTCGAAGTGCCAGATTCTGGTCGCGACTTCGTCAATCAGATCCTCGTCATGCGTAACCAGCAGCACCGTTCCCGGGTAGCGCTGCAGCGAAATATTGAGGGCGTTGATCGATTCCAGGTCCAGATGGTTGGTCGGCTCGTCGAGCACGAGTACGTTCGGCTTTTGCAACATCAGCTTGCAGAAAAGCAAGCGCGCCGCCTCTCCGCCCGAGAGTATGTCGGTTCGCTTCTCGGCATCATCGCGAGGAAACAGCATCTGCCCCAGTATGCCGCGAATCTCTTCGGTCGAAGCCGAAGGATCCCACTGATGCAACCACTCCAGCACCTTGATGCCCGGCTCGATCAGCGCCCGGTGATCCTGAGCGAAATATCCTACCGCCGCTTCGTGACCCCAAATAACTTTTCCGCTGTCTAGAAACGGGCCCTCGTAACCGCTCGTTTTTCGCAGTTCCGACTCCGGGACAGTCGGCGAGTTCGCGAGCAGCGCGTTTACTAAAGTGGTTTTGCCGGAACCGTTGCGGCCCATCAGCGCGATTTTTTCTCCGCGGAGCACACTCGCCGTGAAACCAGAAATCACTTTCGCGTCTCCGTACGACTTACTTACGCCTTCGATTTCAAGAATGTGTTTGCCCGAAGGCCGCTTTTGCTCGAACTTCAGGTACGGACGCTGAATGTTGGACTTCGCCAGCTCGGTAACCTGCAACCGCTCGACTTCCTTGCGCCGCGACTGCACCTGGCTGGAGCGGGTTCCAGCAGCGAACCGGGCGATAAATTCGTTCAACTGCGCGATCTTCTTCTCACGCTGGGCGTTTTGACCTTCGATCTGCGAGCGAACCTGCGTCTTCGCGATCACCATGTCGTCATACGTACCGGTATAAGTAATGATGGTCTCGTAATCGATGTCGGCAATGTGGGTGCAAATCCCGTTGAGGAAATGGCGGTCGTGCGATATCACAATCAGCACGCCCTCATATTGATTCAGAAAATTCTTCAGCCAGTGGATCGAGTCGAGATCCAGGTGGTTGGTGGGCTCATCCAGCAACAACGCTTGCGGATGTCCGAACAGAGCCTGCGCCAGCAGCACGCGCATCTTTTGTCCGCCCGGCAGCTCCGACATTTTCCGTTCGTGCATCTCGTCGGGAATGTCGAGGCCCTGCAGCAGAATCGCGGCGTCGCTTTCGGCAGTGTAGCCGTCCTCTTCGCCGACAATGCCTTCCAGTTCGCCGAGTTTCATGCCGTCCGCGTCGGTCATCTCATGCTTCGCGTAGATCAGTTCACGTTCTTCGAGAGCGGCCCACAAGCGCCGGTTGCCCATAATGACCGCGTCGATCACGCGATGCTTGTCGAAGGCGAATTGATCCTGGCTCAGAACTCCAAGCTTGCGCGGGCGGACGACGGTTCCCTTCTGCGGTTCGAGTTCACCGGTCAGAAGCTTCATGAACGTGGATTTGCCCGCCCCGTTGGGGCCAGTAAGGCCGTAACGCTTCCCCGGAACAAAGCCGGTGGAAACTTCGTCGAACAGAACTTTGGCGCCGTAGCGCATGGACACATTGCTGACTGAAATCATGATGTTTTAAGGACTGCGGGAATCGATCCAATCGGAGGAAGACGCAGCTGTTGTTATTAGAATATCACGAGCCCCGACCACCCGCGTCTTCCTTTCCGTACCTTAGTACCCTTAGTGGTTATCGCTTCTCCCTGTGCCTCTCTGTGACCTCTGTGGTTAGGCCCTTTGGTGTTGACATTGAGGTTGACTCGCACCACCCACCCGAATTCATGCTAGCCTTTCATCGTAATGAATGATTCCCGCCCTTCTCCTCTCAATCTTCAGGCCATGGCGCGGCAAGTGATGCAGGCGCAAGGTTTCGAGCCGGATTTTCCGCCCCCGACGCGGCAGCAACTGGCGGATATCAGCGCGCATCCGCCGCAACTGACGCCTTCCGATAAGGTGCGGGATCTGCGCGGCCTGCTTTGGTCTTCGATTGATAACGATACTTCGAAAGATCTCGACCAGATCGAGGTTGCCGAGCGCCTCCCCAATGGCAGCGTCAAGGTGATGGTGGGCATCGCCGATGTGGACGCGTTTGTCCGTAAGGACACTCCCATCGATCAGCACGCGGCCAAGGAAACGACCACGGTCTATACCGGCATCTGCAATTTTTCGATGTTGCCGGAAGAGCTTTCGACGGGCGCGTCCTCTCTGCTCGAGAACGTGGACAGGCCGGGCGTAGTGGTTGAGTTCACGATCGCGGCAGACGGCTCAGTGAGTTCGAGTAACGTGTATCGAGCTATCGTTCGTAGTAAAGCTCAACTTACCTACAACGCCGTCGGAGCGTGGCTCGAAGGCACAGCTCCGGCTCCACCAAAAGTGGCCGCGTCTGCCGAATTGCAGGCACAGCTCAAACTGCAGGACGAAGTTGCTCAGGCTCTCAAGAAGCTGCGCTTCGAGCATGGCGCACTGAATATTGACACCAGCGAAGTGCATCCAATCGTACTCAACCAGCAGGTGGTCGATGTCGTCAAGCAGGAGAAGAATCGAGCCACCGAGTTGATTGAAGACTTCATGATCGCCGCCAACGGCGTGGTGGCGCGACTGCTCTTGAAAGTGTCCTCCCTGCGTCGCATCGTCAAAACCCCCGCGCATTGGGACGGCATCGTGCGATTAGCGGCGGCGCAAGGAGAGAAACTGCCCGCACAGGCCGATTCCAAGGCACTCAACGATTTTCTCTTGAAACGCAAAGCCGCCGATCCCGATCACTTCGCCGACCTGTCGCTCGCGGTCATCAAGCTGATTGGGCCGGGCGAATATGTGCTGGAGCGTCCCGGCGATCCCGAGCAGGGACACTTTGGGCTGGCCGTGCAGGATTACACGCACTCGACCGCGCCCAACCGGCGCTTTGCTGATGTCGTAACCCAAAGACTGATCAAGGCGTTACTCGATGGAAAACCTGGTCCTTATTCTGACGACGAACTCGCCAGTATCGCCACCAACTGCACGCAGAAAGAAGACGCAGCGCGAAAAGTGGAGCGGGAAATGTCGAAACGGCTGGCCGCAGTGGCCATGAGCCATCGAGTGGGCGAATCCTTCGACACCCTCGTCACCGGAGTCACTCCGAAGGGAACGTTTGTTCGCGTTCTCCAGCCGCATATCGAAGGATTGCTGGCTCAGGGAGCGCAGGGGTTGCACGTCGGCGACAGAGTGCGGGCAAAACTCACTCGGACTGATGTGCAGCACGGATTTATTGATTTTGCTCGCACTTAGAACTTTCGTAATCTGATCGATGCCCCAGCGTTTAACTCTTCAGGCGCTTCCCGCTTCCTAAAAGACGGCGAGAGTTCAGACCTTGGCGGGTAAAGCCATACGCCTCATACGGGATGGAGGCGATTGTCAATATTTGTCAGCCTGGGTTTCAGAAAATGTCGTTCTGGAAGAGTTCAAAAGTAACCAGGCGGACGGGCATCCCGTGCGGAACTTCGGTGCAAACACAGAGCTTAGACCCAAAGGAACTGATTACTTTCGTTACATGAAACTCTGGCCCTCAAAATGCCATATTACGAGCAAGTTGGTTTTCCAACTAAAACAATCATATCGGAGACGAGGATAATCTAAATGCGGAAACAAAAGGGCTTTTCACTGATCGAACTGCTGATCGTGGTGGCGATCATTTTGATCATCGCTGCAATCGCTATCCCGAACCTGCTGCGCGCGCGTATTGCGGCCAATGAGGCCTCAGCCGCCAGCGGCATTCGCACCATTAACACAGCCGAAGTTTCGTTCGTGTCCAGCTACCCGGTAGTTGGGTATTCCACCACGTTGCAAGTCCTGGGCGATCCCGGCAATATCTGCGCCGCCGGCACCCCGGTCGCAACCAATGCCTGTCTGCTTGACAACTCGCTGGCGACCGCGATCGCAGCGCCGGGCAAGGCTGGCTACCACTACCTGTATGCGCAGGTTGTGAACAACGGCGTGGGCACCGGCTATCAGATCGTAGCCAACCCGAACCGGTTCAATTCCACCGGCGTCAAGGCGTTCTGCTCGTTTGAGGATGCCGTGGTACGCACCGACGGTGGCGCTACCGCTGGCACGCTGACGGATGCGGCCTGCATCGGCACTCTGGCCGCGTTGCAGTAACCATAACCTTAGCAAGGTACCTAGGAGCATCGGACAACATCCGATGCTCCTTTTGTTGTTTGTGATCTCAGCCTTTCCTTTTCTCCAGTTCTGCCCAGCGCTCGTAGAGGGCATCGAGTGCCTGTTGAGCCGAATCCAGTGCGGTTTGCGCGCTGACCAGGCGCGGGGCATCCAGCGCGTTGGCCGGATCTTCAAGTTCCGCGCGTTTCGCTTGTACTAGCTGCTCGGCTTCTTCCACTCGCTGCTCGATGGTGGCGTACTCCCGCGCTTCCAGATATGACAGTTTCTTCTTAACCGGCACCGCCGATCTCGAATCCCCTGGTGCCCGCGAAAACGCGCCGGTTTCCGCGTCTGACCTCGAGCGCTGCGCTTGCCATGCCTCCCATTGCCCGTAGTCGGCGAAGGTGTCGGCTCCGCCTTTCCCGTTCAGTCCGAGGACGATGCTGGAGACTCGGTCGAGCATGTAGCGGTCATGCGTCACCAGCACGAGCGAGCCAGGAAAATCGATCAGGCTTTCTTCCAGGATTTCGAGGGTCGGAATGTCGAGGTCATTGGTCGGTTCATCGAGCAGGAGAATGTCAGCGGGCTGAAGCATTAACTGCGCAATTAGGACACGGGCGCGTTCGCCTCCGGAGAGGCGTCCGACGGGCTGGCTTAGTTGTTCTCCGGTGAAGAGGAATCTCGCCGCCCATCCGGCTACGTGAATTACGCGATCGCGATAGACGACGGAATCACCGTCCGGCGCCAGCGCGCGGCGCAGAGTTACGTCGGGATCTAGCGTGCGGGTCTGGTCAAAGTACACGATACGCAGCCAGTCGGCGCGGCGGATTTGGCCTCCGGTGGGAGCGAGATCCCCTTGCAACAGGCGGAGCAGGGTCGTCTTGCCGCTGCCATTCGGGCCCACAAGGCCCACGCGCATTCCAGCCGTCAGGGTGAAGTTCAGACCGTCGAAAAGCGCGCGACCTCCCATGGTGCAGGTTACGTCCTGCAGTTCGATCAGTCTTTTGGTCTTGCGGTCAGTAGCTGAAAAGTCGATTTGAGCCGTGGCGCTACGGGTTCTCTGATTCAGGTCGGCTAGCTCTCCCATCAGTTCTCCGGCCTTGCTGATTCGAGCTTTGGATTTACGCGTGCGGGCTTTCGCTCCCCGACGCAGCCACTCGATTTCTTTGTGAACCAGATTTTCCAGCGCCTCCTGGCGACGGGATTGCGCGTGCAGAAATTCCTCTTTCTTCTCCAGAAACTCGCTGTACTTGCCGTGAACTCGGAGCGAGCCATCGGGATAAATGCGATTCAACTCGACCATGTCGGTGGTGACATTCTCGAGGAAGTAGCGGTCGTGACTTACGATGACGCTGGCGAACGCCGCTCCCTCCAGCAGATCTTCCAGCCACGTGATTCCGGGCAGATCGAGATGGTTGGTGGGCTCGTCAAGCAGCAGAATGTCGGGGTGCTGCACCAGGGCCTCGACAATCGCCAGACGCTTTTGCCACCCGCCGGATAGCTCAGCCGCTTGCGCTTCGAGATTTTCAAATCCGGCCCGTCCCAGAGTCTCGGCAAATCGTCCGCCGCGCTCGGTTCCGGAAACCCTGCACGAATCGAGAGCGCTTTCGATCACGGAACGTACTGTGGCTCCGGGCTGAAATCGCGAGTCTTGCTCCACGCAGGCGAGACGGGTGCGTTTGCGGAGCGATAGTTCCCCACTGTCGGCGGCAACTTCGCCCGCCAGAATTCTCAGAAGAGTCGATTTGCCCGATCCGTTCGGACCAATCAGCCCAATGCGGTCTCCATCAGAAATGGTGAAGGAGACGTTCTGGAAGAGCGGGTTCGCTCCGAAGGCTTTCGTGATTTCCTGAGCGTTGACAATCAGCGGCAATGATTTCCGGTCTCCTGAAATATGGGCGTTGTTCAGAATATCAGGAGCGTCCCGGTACTACTGAGCAATCACGTTTTGCTCGAAGTCGAGGGCAGCTTGGGCCACGCCTTCCGGCCTGCCAAGATCGCGCCAATAATATTCATCAGCGCGGAAAGCCAAAATCCTTTCTCCCTGCCCAGCGAGTCGCAGATAGGTGGTGATGATGGAGAATGCGCCTTCTTCGCTCATCATCCTCAGCAGACGCGGAGAAATCACGTGGATACCGGAAAAAGCCAACGCTTGCGATCGCTCAACAACTCGAACAAGTTCATGTTCCCGATCGTTCCCTGCTCGCCGTCCACAGAGCTGAAGCTCGTCGTCGAACAGCAGGTAGCGAGAGGTCTTGCGGTCCTGCACTGCCAGGGTCGCGAGCGCCTGACGATCACTATGAAATTGCACCATACGCCGGAGATCGATCGTGCTGAGGACGTCGACATTGTGCACAATGAAAGGTTCTTCGGAACTGGTGGAATCCCCGACAAAGAAGTACGCCGCCTTTCTCAGGCCACCGCCGGTGTCGAGCAACACGTCCTCGCGCGAGACTTCAATGCGCATGCCGAAGTTCTGGTTCGCTTTCAAGTATTCCTGAATCATGTCGGCGAAGTGATGCACGTTGATGATCACCTCGCTAACTCCAAAGCTGCGCAAGCGGGAAAGTGTGATCTCCAGCAGGGTGCGGCCGTTGATTTCCACCAGCGCTTTGGGACGATCGTCGGTGAGCGGGCGCAGGCGCGTGCCGAGCCCAGCGGCCAGAATCATCGCTTTCATTGGTCGTTTACCTGCACCTGCACCTCATTCAGATGTTCCTGCTCGCGGTGACGCACTACCACTTGCACTTCATCCCGGTCGCGCAAATGTTTTGCCAATTGCTCCGCCAGGTAGACGGAACGATGCTGGCCCCCGGTGCATCCGAACGACACCATCAAGTGCTTGAAGCCGCGACGCTGATAGTTGTTTACGCTGGCGTCCACCAGCGACATCACGTTGGCGAGAAATTGGTGCACGCTCTCCTGCTGATTGAGGTAGTCGATGACCGGCGCGTCTTTGCCGGTAAGGGTTTTGAAGCGCTCCTCGCGGCCGGGATTCGGCAGGCTGCGGCCATCGAATACAAAGCCGCCGCCGTTTCCGCTGTCGTCTTGCGGCAGGCCCCGATGAAACGAAAAACTGAAAACCCGCACCGTCAACTTTTCAGGTTGCGCCGCCGATGTCAGGCCCTGCAATTTATCTGACGCCACCATGGTTTTGAAGGCTTCCATCAGCGTAGGCAAAGCGATGGGCAACTCGGCGTTGTGCAGCAGCCAGCGCAGGTTCCTCAGCGCGTATGGCACACTCTGCAGAAAATGCACTTTACGTTCATAGAATCCGCGAAATCCGTAGGCCCCCAGCGCCTGCATGATGCGAACGTAAACATAGGCGTAGTAATACTGCATAAACTCAGAGCGATCGAAATCAAGAAAACCGGCCAGGCTGTCGAGATAATGATCGAGTAACTGCTGGCGCAGTTCCGGGGGCAGGTCGGCCTTGGCATCGTACAAAAGCGAAGCGATATCGTACTGCAGCGCCCCTTTGCGTCCGCCTTGGTAGTCCAGGAAAAATGGTCCGGCGTCGCACAACATGACGTTGCGCGACTGGAAATCGCGATACAGAAAATAATCTCGGCTGGCGCTCAGCAGGAATTTCGTCAGGCGGCTGAAATCGTGTTCCAGTGCCTGTTCGCTGAAGGGGATGCCGGCAAGCCGTAGAAAGTAGTACTTGAAATAGTTCAAATCCCAGGCGATGGACTGGCGATCGAAGCTGGCGCGCGGATAGCAGACTTTGTAGTTCAAATCCCGGCCGGCTTCGACCTGAAAGCGGGGCAAAACGGCAACGACTTTGCGATAGGCCGCAACCGCCTCGGGAGCGATAGTCGCGCCGTCGCGATGCTCCGAGAGAAACTCAAAAAGCGTCGTGTCCCCGAGGTCTTCTTCCAGATAAGCGCCCTGGTTCAGATCTTCGGTATAGATTTCCGGCACCGGCAAACCATGCTGGCGAAAATGCCGGGAAAATTCGAGGAAGGCGACATTCTCTTCGCGCACGTTATACAGGATGCCGATGGCGCTGAGTTTTTCGCTGGAGAGCCGGATGATCTTGCGTCCCGAACCGCCGAGTTGCTCCTGCAGCGGCTGTACCTGCCCAACCGGTGTGTGGAAATGCTGCTCAAAAAGTTTCTTGAGAACTTCCATGGATTACGCCGTTGCCGTCCTAAAGATAACATTGGACACATGTCGAGTGGAGTATGGGCGCAGGTACTCGACGGCGCTGGCACTGGCGCTGTACGTCGGAAAATTCCGCGATGCTACTGCACGGTCAAAGTCGTGGTACCGGAAACCTGGGTCACCGTGGAGTTCACGATGACGTTCATCGTCGCCTGGATAAGAGCGGAAGCTTGCCCAGTTCCTTCGGTCACGGTGTAGGTTCCATCCGCCGGCTGGAGCGCTGCTGGAGTAAATCCGATGTCGCAGTTCTGTCCGGGCTTGCACGGTTGAATATGCTGGCTGTCCGCCGGATCGCTTTCGCTGAGAATGGTGAAGGGGGTATCGTTCAGCAGCGAAACGTCTCCTGAACTTACGGTAAGTCCGTGAAGCTGAAAGACTGATCCAATCGGCCACGGGAACACATTGGTAGTCGAAGGATTCACCATCGTGAGCATGACTTCCCCCGAGGTGACCACCAGGCGGGACGAATCCTGCGAAGGGTTGGCGATTCCCTTTCCCGTCGTATAGGCGAGACCGCCAGGGTACACGATGGCGATATCGGGATTCAGACTGCTCCACTGCACTGTAGAGGTAACATCCTGCTTCGAGCCATCGCTGAACGATCCCGTAACCTTGCACTGTTGAGGAATGCCGAGTGCGACAATGCCGTTCGCAGGCGTGATGGCCAACGACTGCGGCGTTGCAAAGGTCACGGATACGGTCGCGCTTCCGCTGATTCCTCCGGCCGTGGCCGTTATGACGGCCGTCCCTCCCTGAACGCCACCAGTCATGACTCCGCGGCGGCCGACTCCAGTCGTGATCCCGGGAATACCAGCATCGTTGCTGGCCGCGGCTGCTTCGGGATTGTCGGAAGTCCAGCGCACGGCATCGGTCAAATCCTGCCGGCTTCCGTCGGTGAAGGTACCGATTGCCACCAGGCCGAATTGAGTCTGGTTGGCAAAGCTGATTCCCGGCGGAGGAGGAGAAGGATCGAGGGGCGGGCAGTTAACGATCGGATTGGAAACGGTTGCCGCGCAGATATCGATTCTCGCGAGGGCTCCAGGGTTCACTACCACCGAACCCGCACCGGCTACAGGGTTCCCGGTCACGGGGTTCAGGAAGCTCGCTCGGATACTGGTCTGGCCCGGGCCGCTGGCGCTGGTAAATCCGAACGGGCTTACCGTAGTGATTGCATCATCCGACGAGCCCCAGGTCGCAAGCAGACTCAAGTCTTCCTGTGAACCATCGGTAAAATTGCCGGTCGCCAGGAACTGGCGGCTCCCATCCAGAGGAACAGCCGCGCTTCCGGGTACCAGGCTGATGGTGGCCAACTGCGCGTTGCTGACATTCAATGTGGCGGCTCCTCCAACCGGGCTCCCACCGGGAACCGTGAAACTGGCCGAGAGATTCGCCGTGCCCGTTGTGACTCCGCTAGCTACTTCTTGCAATCCGTTCACATAGTTCACAGTCGCATTGGCGTCGACGCTCCAAGTAGCCGCATTACTGACGTCCTGCTGAAACAATGTGATGTTGTCCGCTGCCAGAAAAGTAGCCAGCGCGACCACGTTCTGAAATCCGCCGAGAGCGACCTGGGCATTATTCGGCGCCACCACCAGCGATTGGAGCGTCGCGGTCGCAACGCTCAGGGACGTGCTGCCCTGCTGGCTTCCCAATGCGGCCGTGACGGTTGTAGACCCTGGACCGGTCGTTGTCATCAGGCCGGTCTCGGGCACGATGGTTGCCACCGCCGCATCCGTGGAACTCCAGGCAATCCCCTCAACTCCAGTGACGTCAAGTGTGCTGCCGTCCTTGAAGGTCGCTACTGCACGCATCTGCTGCTGGGTCCCGTTCGCCATGACTGGCACCGGAGTCTGCGTCCCGGAGAACATCACCATCTCGACCGGAAGTACATTGATTGCCGCCACCGAGCTTTCATCGACGGTAACCCCGGTACTCGAGTTGATTCCGGAAGAAGGGTCGGTCGCGGTGATGGTCTCACCTCCCAAACCCAGACCGGTGACTACTCCAGTGGCAGAAACTCTGGCCACACGCGAATGAGGATTCACGGTAGTCCAAGCCACATTGCTGCTGATGTCCTGCTTGGTCGTGTCGTCAAACGTGCCGCTAGCAACCAGTTGCTGTGAAGTTCCGAGTGGCACGGTCGGGCCTGCAGGCGTCACCGAAATCGAGACCAGACTTGCGCTCGACACGGTCAAAACAGAGGGTGAACTGCTGACCGTTCCGAGCGATGCGGAAATGCTAGTGGAGCCCGGAGCCGCAGCCAGCGCCAGACCTTGGGTTCCGGCCGACGAACTTACGCCGGCTATTCCGGACAGGGTTGAACTCCATGTCACCAGCGACGTGATGTCGGATGAAGTTCCGTCGTTGTATGTGCCGGTGGCCGTGAATTGCTGGGCCGTTCCCTTTGCAATCTGCGCGCTGGCCGGGCTGATAGTGATTCCGGTCAATTGCGGAACCACGGTAAGAATCGTGCTCACTTGAAATATCTTGAGGGTCTGCGGATCTTGAATCGTCCCGGTGATGACGACCCTCCCGGAGCCGACCGCGGCGGCGATGCCTTGGCTGTTGATGGTAGCAACCGTCGTATCCAAGCTGAGCCAGGTCATCTGGTCGGTGATGTCCTTGGGATTGCCGAAGCTGTATTGAGCAATGACGTGAAATGGCTGGGTATTTGCCGGAGTGGTGGTGAGAGCGATGCTCGGGTTTGTCGGCGTCAGAGCGAGGGACTTCAGAGTCGCGCCCCCTCCGGTGCTGAGCGGCCCATTCTTGCCTCCGCAGCCGCCGAGAGTGACCAACACGCACGTCAATGTAAGTACAACCAGAGTGGACACAAACGGACTTCTAACCATTCCAGGCACCTGCCGGCGCGGTCCAATCACCCGCGTTGAAATTAACGTTCTTGCATCGAACTCGTTTGCGGGAACGGGCACCCTCGCCCGTCCTCTCTACTTGCCTGATGCCCAACCCGCGCCCGGCGGCATTTCCTTCGACGCGTCGGGGACCTTCGGGTCGGGAGCCTTGATTTGAAGTTTGAGCCAATCGAAGATCCGCCCGCCGGAAGCAACCTCAGCGAAAAACTGCCCACTCGTCTCAAAGCGGTGATGCTCGGCCGTCGCGGGGAGCGCTGCTTCCATTTGTTTCTTCGCTTCTTCAGGCGTGCTGGCAACATCGTCATCCAGTTGGTCGAGCCGGATGTGTGGCGTCTTCAGCACGGGCAGCAGCTTCACTGGATCGAAGTCCGCGACCTTTTTCAGAAACTCGGGCTTCACGTATGCTGGACGCTCTTCCTCCGGAATCACCTCTGACTTTTGCATCCAGGGCGGCCAGTCTCCCCAGGGATCGAGTAAGTCGATGGCTTTGATTCGCGGATCGACCGAAGCCGTCATCACGGCAATGGTCCCGCCCGCTTCAACCCCGAACATGCCTATGTTGCTCATATCCACATCGCCACGGTCGGCAAGATAGTTCAGCACCATCTGCACATCATGCGCGGACTTGCCCAGCGCTTCCTGCAGTTCACTGACAAACCACTGCTTCATGGGCCGGTCATGATAGCGATGTCCGGTAAGTGCTGGAACCAGTCCCACGGCCGCGTAGCCACCGCTAGTCGTGCGCTGGCACCAGCCGTCATCCATGAAGCGATCCGTGTCCGAGGGATGTCCGTACAAGTAAATCGCGACTGGCGGCTTCGGCACATTCTTGGGACGGACAACGTAGAGATAGATTCGATCCGCTGGACGCCACTGGACTGCGATGAATTCGCGGGTGAAATCCTTGTTTTCAGCTTCTTCAAGGACCAGCGGCGGGTCGGCATGCATCTGACTGCCGCTGACAGCAGCGTTGGAAATATCTTCTACGCTCTTGCTGGACGGAGCATTGGGGTCGATAGTTGCAATCGCCTGGCCAGCGCTGGCCAGCGGCGTAATCAATGTGAGGATTAGAAGAACCGAAACCGCCAGGAAGCTGGAATGCGCACACTTCATAAGATTGACATTCTCGACAAAAGCAGATCGCTTAAGAGGGCCGGGCCCTCGCAAAAGGAAGCAGGCTGGCCCATCAGGTCAGCCTGCTCCGCTTCGGGTTTCAAGTTACCGTCAAGTTACTGGCGAATGGTGACCAGTTCCTTGCCGGTGTCGGTGTGGTAATCGAGGTCGGCTTGGTTGGTGAAGACCGCGCCGTGCACGTCACCGCCACTTTCCGTAGTGGTAACGTTGCCGTTATGGGGAGCACCTGCGACGCCGGTGGGTGTGAAGTGCGCGTGGAATACGTGCAGACCCGGTTCCGTCGAGCCGCCAATGTTGCAGGTGGTAGCGTTGCTGCAGACGAACGGAACGAAATCGGCAGTCGTGTTGTTGACTTCGTTCTGGGCGGCCGTCACCAGAGCTTGAGTGTTCGTCAGGTTGACGCCGGTGGCGTCGGTAACCGCACGAATAATCGACCACGCTCCATAAGAACCGTTACGAACATTGGGTAGCGAGGTGCCACCATTGGCTTGACACGGCGCCAGGCAATTCGGCAGTTGGCCAGGGCCGTATGGGTTGCCGTCAAAGGTATAGGGACCGTAGCTTTGGTTGATGGGATCGACTCCGTCCAGCGTGACGTACTTGCCCTTGCCGGAGGTGGCAAGGGGGTTCACGTTGCCGAAGGAGAAGAAGGTGTAGCCGATGCTATCCGCAAGGTTCTTGACACCGCCCACGCCGCTGACGCCGCTTATTTCGGCGCCGGTACCGATGGCACGATAACGGACCGAGCCGCCCGGGCCAGGCAGATACAGCGGATCAGGACAGTTCGAGCCCAGCGTGCAGGCGTTGGCAAGGCTCACGCCGGTTTCCTGCGAGGCCGCGTTCGGGGTTTGCTTCTGCGTCTCGACGGTCCGGAATACGTTGAACTCGGTGGTGGTCATCGTGCCAGAAAGCGGCTCGCGCAGAATGGGGTTGATCGGCGGGTTGGAGCTGAGAGCTTTCAGCGCCGTAGTAAGGTAAGGATCAAGGTCCTGCGCCCGGCCTAAGTTTCCATTGAAAATCCAAGCGGCGTTAATGCGATTCAGATTCCTAAAGGCTGGGTTGCCGCTGCCATCAAGCGCGCCCAGACCGCTGGGGTCGGTTGTGTTGTAGACGAAGATGATGGGTTCCGCGCCCACCTCGATGGTTTTGTATTTCCAGGCAGCGTTCCCGCTGAATGGATCCTTGCCGGTGAGGGCATACTGTACCGGAACCGACCGGCCGCCCCAGGTACCGTAAATCGGGCAGCCCAAAATGAGGCTGACGGTCCAGTTGTCAGAACCCTGGAAGCAAGTAGCGTTGCCGGAAGTGCCATAGCCCAGTCCATTACCGTTGAGAAGGAATGGCGCCAGAATGCGATTGACTTCGAACTTGGCGTCTTCCGGACGGACGTCGCTGATGGCTGCGGTGAAGGTGGTCTGAAGGGCGACGAGAACGTTGAAGGGGACGCCCGTCGTTTCGTCGGCTTGGGTCGTAGCCGTCTGCCGGTTGTACAGGATCGCGGCAGGGACCTTGTTCTGGCCCGCAGTCGTTTGTGCGCCGGAATCAACCTGCTGCGTCGCGCGAGGATTGGCAAAGAAGAGGCGCTCGCCGACAATGGTGTCCACGCTCAGGTAAGACCAGACATTGCCGGATGTGTTGTCCCACGCAACAAAAAAGGTTCCCGCTTCCGGCGGAATGGAACTGTTCCGGCTGTCGACTCCCTGCGCCCAGTTCTGACTATCGGCGGAGTTCGTCCCGCTGGCGCTCCAGTGATGGCAATCGCTGCCGGAGACTGAAGAACACAGATCGGTGAATGCTGCTGCTGAAAGTGTGTTGTACATGGCTGACGATCCGACGCCCGCAAACTGCACGTGATACGTTGTGGCGTTGGCTACGGAAGCCAGTGCAACCAGTGCGGTCAGAACCGCGGCCGCGAAAATTGCTCTTGTTCCTCTCATGTCGATATTCTCCTTGGGAGCTTTGGTTAGTGACTCTTAACTGTTGGCCTGTTTTCTGAATCCCGGACTTGAGTTCCCTGTTATCTCTTTATCTCTGGACGCTGCAAAACGCCGCTGCATCTCGAAACACTTCTTACAGCAATCACCACCAGAACTCCGGGGGAGCAAGAGTTTCCGTGGTTCTCGTGCGAGAGAACTATCCATGACGGCTGTTAATCGGAAATGACAGCAAGATGAACGGCGGATTAAATTTCCATGGCCGTGGGCTGCAAAACTTCGGGCGCTGTGGATTTCCGGGGACGCAGCATTGCCCGTTGGTTGAGCGCAGAAAGACACCCTTTCCCTTTGCAACACACACTTGAACCGCACTGCTGTCTGGAGTCTCGCCGACTGAAGCGTCTCGGTCTTCCTCTTGTTCGTGGCTTTCCAGTTCACGACTTACTAATTCACAACTTGAACCAGGCCCTTCGTGGACGTGACGAATCCGGTGCCTTGGAACTTCGCGGTGATCTGCGTCGACCCTGTCTTCAATGAAGAGTAGGTAACCGAGGCCACTCCGCCGGCTACGGGGACGACTCCCAACACCGTACTGCCCGCCTTGAACGTAACGTTGCCGACCGGGAGCGTTCCGGTGGCGTAAACCGTCGCAGTGAACGTAACCGGCTCGCCATGGACCGACGGATTCTGCGACGAAGCCACCGCCATCGACGTGGGGATTGCAACGCCCAAGTGCGTCGGGCCGATCGCCAGGTAATCGGGTACGCCGGCGAACCTGATCGATCCCGCCGTCGCCGTAAGCGGCACACTTGCGGCGGACCAAACACAGAGTCTGTAACTTGTGCACCCAGAATCATTGGGAGGCAGAGTGATACTGGCAAGAATGGTGCCCGTGCCGTTGGGCCCGGCATAAACCGTAGCCCTCCCGGTTTGGAGCGCCGAGTAGTAGAACCACATGCCGGTCTGAATACCGTTGGTGGCCGTCATGGTCACGTTCGTTCCCGTCTGGAAGAACATGACCGGGTTGCCTCCAGGGTTATTGATGAAGCTGCCCGAACCGCCCTTGGTGGCGGAGACGATGGTTTGGGCGTTGGAGGTGAACTGCAGCCCATAGGTCGGGCCGGGACCCGATCCCAGACTGCCCTGCCCTCCGTCGTAGTACTGGTTGATGAACTCCAGATTCTTCAAGCCCACAAAGTTGACGTTCGCCGTGGTCTGCGCTGCCGATAACACGGGCAAAAGAAACATCAAAAGAGCGAAGATTCGAATTCGAGGGTTGGACACGGCCTTCTCCGGTAAACGAATGGCTTCCGAACCCCGAACTCTCGGCGATCAAGGTTACGGCTGCATTACGGCTAAGTTAAAGAATCGTGAATTCTCGCGTTCGGCCTCACGCCTAGAACATGACGTTTGCACTTGAATTGTCCGACGACACCCACTCGAGATCTTCATTTGAAATTAACCCAGGCGTCACACTGCCTTAACAATTCTCGGGTACTTGTTACTCCTCTGATTCTGAGGTGTGTATCTCGTGAAGACCCTGAAGTGCCGATTGCATGTTGCGTTCCTCCTGGCTTTGACTCCGCTGGCAGTGGCACAGGTACCGGTTGGGCCTGATCTGGTTCCACAGACGGCGCAAATTCCCGCGCCGCCGGCGGGTGCGAAGCCACCCAGCACAACCCAGGCAACTCCAATCAAACCGTCTCCTCATAAGGAAAGCGAAGCTCAGATTTTCGGCGCTGTTACCGACCAGTCCAACGCCGTGCTGCCGGAAGCGACCGTCACGCTCACCAGTACAGCAGGCATTACTCAGACCACTGCCACCAATGCGCAAGGTCAATATTTCCTCAACCTCGCTCCCGGAACTTACACCCTCAAGATTGCCGTCAAGGGCTTCAAAGATTTCACGTCTGAGAATCTAGCCCTCAGCGCGAACCAGGAACTGGAAATGGATGGCACGCTCGAGCCCGCAGCAGCCAGTCCAGAAAAAGTTGATGTGGTTGGTGAAAACGTTGGCCACGTGGAAACGGAAAAGGCCGAGGTCAACGAGGTTATCACCGCGAAACAGGTGGAGGAGACGCCGTTGAACGGGCGCAATTTCGTCAGTATGTTGACCTTTGCGCCGGGTGTCAGCAACCAGAGCGGGCAGGATGAGGCCCTGGTCGGTGTGAAGGGAAGCGTCAAGTTCAGCGTCAACGGCGGCCGCGTCGAATACAACAGCTTTAGCGTGGATGGCGCCGACGTACTGCACGCTGGCATCCACGGCAGCGAAAGCACACTGGTTGTCTTCCCCAGCCTGGATGCGATTAACGAACTCAAGGTTCTGACTTCAAACTACGGCGCCCAATACGGCCGCAGCGCCTCCGGTACCATTCTGGTGGATACCAAGACCGGCGGCTCTTCCCTGCACGGCAGCGGGTATTACTTCGGCCGCAATGAGGCCTTCAACTCCCGCAACTACTTCGATCAAACCCTGCGCGCTCCGGTATACCGCAAGAACGATTTCGGCGGCACCATCGGCGGGCCGATCTATATTCCCAAGCTCTATCCCAACAAAAACCGCACCTTCTTCTTTTTTTCCGAAGAGATGCGGCTGGAAAAAGACCCCACCGACAACAATTTCAACCAGGCGGTACCCTCGCTCGCGGAACGGCCCACGAACCGGATCAATGCCGATGGCGATCAGTATATCGGGGCAGACTTCAGCGATGTCTGCCCGGTATTGGCGCCGGGTGTTGCCATCACCTCCTACAATCCGGTGCAGTTCCCCGACTGTCCTCATATTCACGCCGGTACCACTCTGCCTTATAACATCGTGGGCTACAACGACAGCAGCGTCGGAATGAACTTCCCGAAAATCGATCTAGTCGGAGCCGCTCTGGCAGGCCAGGGAACGATTACCGACCCTCAAACCGGTAACACCTTCCAGGCTTCCGGTATGATTCCCCTCCCTAACTCTTCAGTAGGGTGCAGTTCCAGCGTGGGGTCTTGTTATGACTTTGCTTTCGCGCAACCGACCTACTGGCGGGAAGAATTATTCCGCATTGACCATGACATCACCCCGGGTAAACTGCGCGCCAGCTTTCGTTACATTCACGATTCCTGGGATACAACCGAGGCGCGACCGATCTGGGGTTACGTTCGCAACAGCTTCCCCACCGTGCAAGGGCGGTTGTTTGGGCCGGGAACAAGTTCCGTAGCTCATCTGACGCAGACCATATCGAGTACGCTGCTCAATGAAGTCGTCGTCAGCTACACCGCGTCGCACATCAGTTTGAGCACGCGTCCAGCGGCGGGTGTAAGTATCCAGCGTTCGGATGCTCTCAGTGGGGACCAGGGATATCTCTTCAACAATAACTTCGGGGGCAAGCTGTCCGGGGTTTTGCTCGCCCCAGGAAACTTGGCCTATGGAGGCGGTTTTTCCGTCGATCCAGGTTACGCGCCCTGGCAACTGGCGAATCCTACCTGGAGCGCAAAGGATGAGATCAGCAAAGTTATCCGCAAACATACGCTCCAGATGGGAGTGCAGGCGATCCTCGGCCAGCGAAATGAGATCAACGCTACCAACGGCCCCAATACCGGCGACGTGCAGGGCCTGTTGGGCTTCAGCAATTTCGGCAATTCCAATTTCTTCACTGGAAACGAGTACAGCAATCTTCTGACCGGGGCCATCAATTCGTACCAGCAAGACAGCGCGCAGATCAAGTATCACAACCGTTACGAGATCTTCGAGCCTTATGTGCAGGACGACTGGAAGGTCACCTCTCACCTCACCCTGAACCTGGGAATACGCTTCAGCTTGTTCACCAACTATCACGAGAATAACGAGCAGGCCTGGAACTGGGATCCCACCAGGTATTCGCAGCCTGACAAGTATCTGACGTTTGCGCAAGACGGGCGTCTGCTCTACAAGGGCAAGGCAATTCCAATCCCAACCGGACCGACCGACGTCAGCCCATACCTGATCAATGGCTTGGTCGAATGCGGGACCTACGCGTCCGGCGTGCCCTCGACCTGCATGAAGCCGCACCTGCTCAACCCCGGACCGAGAATCGGGTTTGCGTTTGATCCCAGCGGAAACGGCCGCACCTCGATTCGCGGCGGCTACGGTGTGTTCTTTGAGCATGGCACTGGAAGCGAGGCCAACACCGGTTCGCTGGTCGGCAGCGCCCCGCTTAATTTCACCATGACGCAGTTGGCGCCCTCCGGACAACCCGATGCCTATCCTTGCATCGGCGGTATCGGGACCACCTGTACGTCGAAAACGGGCGCTTATCCGATCGACGTAACCTCGATTCCCCGCAAGGCCATCTGGCCCTACGTTCAGCAGTGGAGCTTCGGGGTGCAGCGTGAACTGCCCCACAGCGTGGTGCTTGGACTTGCTTACGTCGGCAGCAAGGGGACGCACCTGACCGCGGTTTTGCAACCGAATTCGTTCGCGCCGGTAACTTCACAGCCCAGCAGCGGCATTCTGCTCAATGGTAATCCGTATGGTCCGCACCAGCCGATCGTCGACAACCAGCAACTCGGGGTCAACGACTGCGTAAACCATGGCACCATTCGTGCTCCCGTTTTCTTGATCGACGGAGTGGCCATCAACAACAGCCAGCCCGCCTTCATCAATCTGTTGGCGGCTTGCGAGTACGATAACGAAGAAAGCCTGCTGCCCGTCAACGCCTACCGGCCCTATCTCGGACTGGAAAAGATTTTCTCTTTGCAGAACGTGGGCGACTCGAATTACCACGCATTCCAGACCACGCTGCGCCACACGCGCGGCCCCCTTACCCTGGATCTGTCCTATTCCTATAGCCATTCCATCGACGACTCGTCCGATCGGAATGACACGACTATCGTGAACACGCTGGTGCCTTCCGCCAACAAGGCCAGTTCGAATTTCGACCAGCGCCACTTGCTCAACCTCAACTACACGTGGACTCTGCCTAGTCCCAAGTTCGATTCGAACCGTGTACGGGCGTGGGTCAACGACGAACCGCCGCCCGAAGCGCCAGCTTCTGCGGGCTTCTTCGCGCGGGCGGCAACTGACCTGCTCGCGGGCTGGGCGCTTTCGGGCGTGACCACGGTGCAGAGCGGAACTCCGTTTACCGTCATTAACAGCGGATACGGCGCCCTCGGAATCTCCGTTCCTGACAACGCCGGCGTGGCCGGCGGAATCTCTTCCGTCGCCTCCTTCCCGGATATTGTGGGCGACATTCATGGTCCGCCGCCGCTCGGAGCGAATAATCCAAAAAGCTTTGGGCCGGCACTGGGGAATGCGGCGGCATTCGCCGCGCCTCGCGGACTGACCTTCGGAGATGCCGGGCGCAACGTGCTGAACAACCCCATGCGCTGGAACTTCGATATGACCTTGGCGAGGAGTTTCAAAGTAAGGGAGGGCACCAGCCTCGAGTTCCGCTCCGAGGTTTTCAACGTCTTCAACCATACCCAGTTTCGGGTTTACGACCCCAGCCCGAACTTCGGAAATGGCGCCAACAACACCATCAGTTGTTACGGGGTACAGGGATACAGCGCGGCCGGCGATGCGCAGACTGACTGCCTGACGGGCAGCGCATTTCTGCATCCGGTCAACGCTCACCGTCCGCGCACCATGCAGTTTGCCTTGAAACTGAGCTTCTAGCACTGAGCTTCTAATACGGAGAGATGGATCTCGTGAAATACCTAGGCGTCGGTCTCGTCATTATCATTACTGCTCTTCTAATTGGCTGCAGCGGCGGCAGCAAGGGCGACCCCGGCGGTGCCTGCTGCGACGTTCCGGGAATTAACGTCGAAGTTGTTTCTCCGACTGGCGCCGCCGCCGTGGATGACAATCTGGACCAAACTCTGCCGATCACGGTCCAGGTCACCAACGACTCCGCCAATGCCGGCGTCACCTGGACGCTGGCGCCCGTTGTCCAGAAAGGGCCGACCGGACAACTATCCGCTCCGCAGCCGTTGTCAGTGACTTACATTCCGCCCACCGGCGTCACCGCACCCGTACAAGTAACGGTAACGGCAACTTCGGTTACTGACTCCACGCGTTCGGTCGTAATTCCCATTACCATCTATCCGCCGCTGGTCGCCGTTGCACCTTCCCTGGCCACCGCCTTTGTGAACACAAACTACAACTGCATTCAGTACGACGGTAGCCGCAATGCGCTCCTGCAGATTACATGCGAAGTCAGTGTGGCAGGAGGATTGGGCCCTTACACCTGGTCACTAGACAACACCCTTTTGCCGTTGGGACTGCAACTGACTCCAGATCCGGTCCACCAGGCCTCGATTGAAATCATCGGGATACCGGCCGTATCCGGCGCATACCTCGTAAGCCTCACCGCCACGGATGCTACTGGGAACACGGTACCGTTCTCGCTGAACATCAACGTGGCGCCTGCGCAGCTGAAAGTGACCACACCCACGGTGATGACCGTAATTCCGGGGATGCCCAATGCGCCGATACAGCTCCAGGCAAGCGGCGGAACTCCTCCTTACTCATGGAGTGTAGCGCCAGGCCTCGGTCTCAAACCGCCGTGGCTTAGTCTGAGTCCCAGCGGAACCATCTCTGGAACACCGCCGAACAATTTTTCCGGCACATACAGCTTCGGGGTGCAGGTAGCGGACAGTCAGGCCCCGGTTCCCGCTCAAGCGATCTTCCCCACCCCGTCTCCTAATGGCGCGGCTGCTATCACCCTCGCCGCTGGAGATACAGAGACTCCCTGCAATGTCAGTGCGGGCTCGGTGCAAGCTGGCATCCCCTACGCGTTCGCGTTCACCGGCTTCGACGCGAATGGGCCGGTAACTTTTTCTGGCAGTTTCACAGCCGATGCCAGCGGTAACCTCACCGGGGTTGAAGACATGGTCCGCTCGAGCGGTGCGCAACTCGCACAGCCGCTCACAGCCGGAAGTTCCGTTTTCGTCGATGGTATTGGTCGTGGGTGCATGACGCTGAACACTTCCGGTTCCAGTTCCTACTTCCGCTTCGCCACCACCACGTTGACCACAGCCATTGCGGATGCACGTATCGTGGAATTTGACGACACGACCGGAACGGGAACACGCGGAACCGGTTACCTCCGCATGCAGACCAGCGCGGCGTTCGCAACCCCTGCCGGCCCGTTTGCTTTCCGCCTCTCCGGTTGGGATGCGGGTGCGAACCATTTCGCCATGGCGGGCACGGCAACCGCAGAGAGCGGATCGTTCACCACGGTTTCCGCCGACGTTAACGATGGCGGATCGTTTTCAGCGGCGCTAACCGGCAGCGGCAGCATCGGCGCGCCGGACTCGAACGGCCGGGGTATCGCTACGCTCAGTGCCGGAGCCGCCAGCTACGACTTGATCTATTACATCGTGGACGCAAACCATTTGATCTTCAACTCGGCGCAGGCAGTCTCTGTCGGACACCCATTGATCACCGGAGAAGCCACCACCAGTGCCGGTCCTTTTTCGCCTGCGACTCTGAGCAACAGCCACATTTACCGGTTCGGAGGCTATGTTCCCGGCAGCCCGGATGTTGGGGTTGGTGTGCTGCATTTTGACGGCTCCGCCGCAGTGAGCGGCACCAACTACGAAAGCAGCGGGGGAACTGCAACCGCCACGACGCTCTCGGCGCAATATGCGGTCGACCCCACCACCGGCCGCTTCAGCTTCTCGGGCACTGGCGCTCCAGTGGTTGGATACGCGGTTCCGTCCGCCAGCGGCGTCACTGGATATCTGGTGGGCACAGGCGCGTCGGCGGCCTCAGGCACGATGGAGTTTCAAACCGACTCGTATCCTCCGGGATATCAATTCACCCCGATCGTTAAGATCTGCGGACTGGGGACCGACGAGATGTTGGATTCACAATCCACGGTATTTGCCGGCGTTGAAGACCCCACAACCAATGGCGGCCTGGCTGGCTCGACCGCGTCATACCTGGATTCCAGCAACCTTGAGGGCTTGTATCCGCTTCAGGAATTCGAGCTTTTCAAGTTCACCTGGAACGCCGACGGGTCCGGCACGTGGGGCGGCAATACCTACATGGTGACCAGTCAATCGAAGTTTTTCTACATCGACATTTCACCGCTGAGCGGGCACCCGGCGGTCGTTGTGGGAGAGAGACAGCAGTAGGGTTCGTCGAGCGGATTACAAGCCTCGATCAATTAACCCTGCTGTAACACTGGCGCAACATTGCTGCAACACAGTCTCTCTAGTGTACGAGTGGGTACTATCGGAGCGCGGCCTTCGAGAGCGAGGCTCTCTTTCTGAGCATGGAACATTTGCAGGCGACAGACCATCGGCGTGGCCCCGACCTGATCTATGTCGTGGAAGACGATCCCGATGTGTCTCGCCTGATCGAACACAACCTGCGAACCGCCGGATACGAGGTATCCACATTCTTCTCCGGGGCTCCGGTGGTCCCGATGGCAGCCATGGCGCACCCCGCGCTATTCCTTCTCGACATTATGTTGCCGGGGATTAGCGGCTTCGACCTCTGCCGCCAGATCCGCCAGCACGAACGGCTGGGCAAGACCCCCGTCATTTTTCTTTCCGCCAAAACTCAGGAACCGGACCGCCTCCAGGCCTTCGACGCGGGTGGCGACGGATACATCACCAAACCGTTCAGTCCCCGGGAATTGATCGCGCGAATTCGCAATGTTCTCCGGGTTTCGCCGGAGGCTTCCAACCACGAAGTCATTCAGTTGGGAGATTTGGAAATTGATCTGGCTTCGATGACCGTCCGCGTGCAAGGCAGGACGGTACTCACGACAGTCCGTGAATTCCGGTTGCTCGAATACCTGGCCCGGCACCGTGGACGCGTTTTTACTCGCGACCAATTGCTTGACGCGGTCTGGAAAGAAGGCTCGTTCGTGACCCCGCGGTCAATTGACGTCTTTGTGCGCCGTCTGCGGGAGAAAATCGAGCAGGACCCGCGGCATCCCCGCTATCTGAAAACGCTGCGCGGAATCGGCTACCGGTTCGAGGCCGGGCGCTGACGCTCGTGTGGGGACGGGCGCCCTCGCCCGTCCAAGCCGAGCGTAGCTCGGCGGTTGCCCGTGGTCACAGCAATTCTGGATCCTTGTTTAATTCAGTTTTCCGACGGCCTTTTCTGCAGCCTCCAGTACCTTGCCGTCCTTGGCCACCCGGGCAAGGGTGTTGATGTCGTCGAAGAGTGCCCGGTCTTCGTCGAGTCTCTTCACATGACTCCGGATAACCTGGTACGCCGCCTCCGACGCCGGTGAAGGTTTTACCGGTGCGCGCAAATCGATAGCCTGAGCAGCCGCCATCAGTTCGATCGCGGCAACATGCCACGCGTTCTCCAGAATCTGCCGGGTCTTGATGGCCGTAGTCATGCTCATGGAGACGAAGTCTTCCTGGTCGGCGGCGGCTGGAATCGAGCCGGTCGCGGCCGGGTGACTAAGTACACGATTCTCGCAGACCAACGCTCCGGCCGTGTACTGCGTGAGCATGAGGCCGGAAAACATCCCGGCGCCTTTGGTCAGGAATGCCGGCAACCCCATCGACAAATGTGGATTCATGAGCCGGTTCAGTCTGCGCTCGGAGAGAACGGTCACCGTGGTCACCGACATGCCGACCATTTCCAGAGCGAACGCCAGCGGAGTGCCTTGGAAATTTGCGCCCGTGAGCACCGTGTCTTCGTCCGGGAAGAAAACCGGGTTGTCGGCTGCGTGGTTGAGTTCAATCTCCAGCATGTGGCGGCTCCAAATAAATGCGTCTTTGGCGGCGCCAATGACTTGCGGGCTGGAACGGAGCGAATAGGCGTCTTGCACTTTCTTGCCGGGCCGTTTGAGAAGTTCGGAACCGGCAGTTAGCCGCCGAACATTTTCGGCGCAGGCTTGCGCTCCTGGATAACCGCGCACGAGGTGAATTCGCGGATCGTAAGCGGCCATATTGGCATTGAGCGCCTCCAGCGTCATCGCCAGGCAAACTTCCTGCGTCTTCAGCCACCTCTCGGCATCGAAGAGCTCCAGGCATCCCATGCCGGTGGTGAGATCGGAGCCATTGATGGTGGCCAAGCCATCCCTTTCGCGGAACGTAATCGGCCGAATACCAGCCGCGGCCAACCCCTCTTTTGCCGGCCATCGACGCCCCTGGTAGAACACCTCACCCTCGCCCATGAGCGTGATGGCCATTTGCGCCATTGGGGAAAGATCTCCGCAAGCCCCTACCGACCCTTTCTGGCACACCACCGGCGTGACGCCCCGGTTGAGCATCTCGATCTGGATCTCGACGACCTCGCGGCGAATGCCGGAATGACCCCAGCAATGCGTGTTCAAGCGTGAAAGCATGCCCGCGCGCACATCTTCTTCGGCGCAAGGTTCTCCGCATCCCGCGGCGTGGGAGTAGAGCAGGTATCTCTGGAACTTTTCAACCTGCTCTGGAGTCAGCATGACCTCGGCAAGTTCGCCAATGCCCGTGTTGACCCCGTACATGATTTCGCCGGCACGGATCTTACGCTCGAGAAGGTCCCGGCACTTGTTGATCCGCGCCACCGCAGCCGGATGTAACTGGATGGCCTGACGATGGCGGGCCGCAGCAGCAACATCCTCGATCTTCAATGAGTGCCCGTCCAATACCAGACCGGTCCGTGCTTGGTTTGACTGCACTTCGTCCAGCACAACAGTCATACGCATCCCCCGCAGAACGACAGTAAATCTCTCACGTTGAAGGTACCGCGCTCCCTCACAACTGTGAAGGACATGTGTCACCAGTTGCCGTGATCCCCGAACCCGGCAGCGCCGGATCGGGTTCCTGGATCTTTCCCGTCTGATGCTCGGCCCCAAGCTCAGTGCAGCACAAGTTCTGCCTCGTATTCTGTCTCTTCTTCTTGCAACTCTGACGTTAGCTCGGGACCAACCACTGCACCGGTGGAAGAAGCGCCTTCGCGCGAACTGGTGTGTGGCAGGTGCCGCAGGAGCAGCAGAAACGGCAACATCGCCAGAAAAATGATCCCCATGACCCAAAATGCCTCGACGAAAGAAAGCATGGCCGCGTGTGCCTGCACCATTCCATAAGCCGCCGCCAACGCCTTCCGGTGAGCGGCGACGGAGTCGAGCCCATGAGAGCGAAACCACCCCTGCATTCCCGCAATCATCGCTTGTGTTTTCAGATTCCCTGATGTGATATTCGCCACCAGATGTGATTGATGGAACTGGGTGCGGCGAGCGAGAAATGTGGTCATGATGGCAATGCCGAAGCTGCCGCCGATATTGCGCATCAGATTGAAAATGCTGGTTGCATTTCCCATCTTCTCTTTGGGCATGCTGGCCATGCTCAGGGCCATTAGCGGCACAAACAAGAAGGCCAACGCAACACCCTGCAATACTTGCGGCCAGAAAATGTCCCAGTAACCCGCATTCAGGTTCAGGTGAGATAACTCGAACATGGTGATGGCCCCCAGGATAAGACCGACCACGATGATCTTGCGCGGATCGATCTTGCTGGTGAGATAACCAGTCAAAGGCATGGTGACCAGTGAGCCGATGCCGCGGGGTGAAAGGGCGAGTCCCGCATTGTAGGCGGGATATCCCAGCAGCGTCTCCAGATAAATGGGGAGCAGGACTAGGCTGGCATAGAGCACGAACCCGAGTTGAGTGATCAGAAAAACTCCAGCGCTGAAAGTACGATTGGCGAGTGCCCGAAGGTCGACAATAGGTTCTTTGACCATCAACTCGCGAATCACCAGCGACACCAGGCCAACCACGCTGAGAGCGGCAAAAAAACGGATGTAATCGGAAGAGAACCAGTCCTTTCTCTGGCCGGTGTCGAGAACCACCTGGAGCGTGCCCAGGCCAAGCGCCAGCAGCCCGATTCCCCACAAATCGATGCGCCCAGCGCTGCGCCGGATGTAGGGCGGGTCGAAGACGAACCGGCTGATCATCGCAACCGAGAAAACTCCCACCGGAAGATTCAGGTAGAAGATCCAGCGCCAGGAGTAGCTGTCGGTGATCCAACCGCCGAGTGTCGGGCCAATGATAGGTGCGAGCAGGATGCCGACGCCGAAGGCGGCCATAGCGTGCCCGTGCTTTTCTCGCGGGAACGTTTCCAGAAGAATGGCTTGCGCGAGCGGTTGGAGCCCTCCACCCGTCAACCCTTGCAGCACACGGAAGAAAATGAGGCTGGGGAGAGTGGTCGCGAAACCGCACAACAAGGACGTTACGGTGAAGCCGCTCACGCAGATCAGCAGCAGCTTCTTGCGCCCGAGGTAGCGAGCCAGCCAACCCGACATCGGAAGAATGATCGCGTTTGCGACCAGGTAGGATGTAACGACCCAAGTGCCTTCTTCAACCGTCGCGGCCAGGTTGCCGGCAATATGTGGAATCGAAACGTTGACGACGGTTGTGTCGAGCAACTCCATGAACGTCGCCATCATCACGGAGATGGTGACGATCCATGGATTCACGTGCGGGTGCACTGAACCGTCCACGGCTGCCATCGGGTCCGACCTGGTGGACCACTCTGCAATTTAGCGCGATGGCCTTAACAATGCTGTGACCGGAATCACCCCAGGCCTGGACACCGGACCCGTTCCACCCTCACTTCTCAGCCAGGCAGTAAGAGCCAATCGGCTCGTCTTCTTCTTTGTTTTGGTCCGGTCGATACATCTCCACGTTCTTGCAATCGTACATTCCGTGGTTTTCGGGGAGTTGCAGCATCAGGTAGTCGCCGCCCGGCAGAGCCTTGCAGCTTGACACTCCCTCGTTGCATTGCAGGTCAAGAGGTTTCCCGTCTTTCAGGACGTGAACAATGACAACTCCGGTTACCACCACCGAGCCTTTCACCTTGACCGGTGTTTTCTCCTGCGCGAACCCTTGTGCGGTAGCCAGGATGACGAATGCCGCGGTCAAAACGGCAAACAGAGAAACGGTTTTCTTCATAAGTGCCTCCAACAATGCGAAGCCTTTCCAGGCCGTACCTATTCTCTGGCTTGGAGCCGTCTTCTGTCTATGATCCCGGATCACGTGTCGTTTGCGGGATTATCACCTCCAGTAGTGACCCCCATCACTGAAGAGCCCAGTTCCTGCTGGATTCGCTCCCATACAACGGGAAACGCCGTTGGACGTGACAGCGGTAGCCCAGGAACCGCAACACCATCCTGCCAGCAAACCAACTGCAAGAGCTGATCGAAGCGGTGTCGCGTAAGGCGGTGGAGGCCTCGACCCCTCGATTGCTGCGGAGATCGCTTCTAAAATCCATTCCCGGTGTGATCTCCCTCCTTGCTGTGACTCCGCACCCTGTGTTTGACTTGCTGGTTGACAATTGCGGCCCTTCGCTCAAGGCGCCGCGATGGGGCGACGCAAATCAAAAAGCGTTCGCTCTGGTCAGGAGGCTCGTTCACCCATGGCCGATGTCGAAACCAAGTCTCTTCCCGAAAACGCGTATCAACCGTTGAAGGCCGGCGAAATCTACATGCCGCTGGTACCCGCCAGCATGACGCCGCCGGAGGTGACTTGGCGCGCGGTGCTGTGGGGCACGTTGCTGTGTATCATCTTCAGCGTCGCGTCGGCCTATTCCACGCTCAAAGTCGGCCAGGGAATGGAGGCGGCGATCCCCATCTCCATCCTCGCCATCGGCTTGGCGCGCGTCTACAAGCGGCGCTCCACCGTGCTGGAGAACATGATCGTCACCGGCATGGGCGGCGCTTCCGCCGCCGTGGTGTCCGGCGCCGTCTTCACCCTGCCGGCGCTCTACATTCTCCACCTCGACCCGCATCCGGTACAGACCATCTTCATCTGCCTGGCCGGCGGCTGCCTGGGCGTGCTCTTCCTCATTCCGCTGCGGCGCTACTTTGTACGCGAGATGCACGGCAAGTTTCCATTTCCCGAGGCCACCGCGATCACCGAAGTCCTTGTCACCGGAGAGAAAGGCGGATCGCAAGCCAAACTTCTGCTGCAGGCCACCGTCATCGCCGCGATTTATGACTTCTTCGTCACCACCTTCCACGTCTGGAAGGAGTACCTGAATTTCCAGTTCGTACCCGTAGTGCGTTCACTCGCCGATCGTGGCCGCATGGTTTTCAATTTCGACGCAGTTGCCTTCATCCTGGGCATCGGCTACGTGATCGGCCTGCGCATCGCCCTCATCTTTTGCGCCGGCGGCATTCTAGTGAACTTCGTGCTCGTCCCGCTGATTTGGTTCATCGGCAGCCACATGGGCGACACCACCGTCTATCCCGCCACCATTCCCATTTCGCACATGGCGGCCTCGGACATCTACCGCAATTACGTGCGCCTCGTCGCCGTGGGAGCCATCGCGACCGCCGGTCTCGCCGGCCTTCTCAAGTCGCTGCGCGTGATTACCGGATCGTTCGGCATCGCGCTCCATGCCTTCCGCCACGGCGAAGCGCCGCAAATGGAACGCACCGACCGTGACATTCCCATAGTCACCATTCTCCTCGGCGTGGTCGTCGGCACGATCGCAGTAGCCGCCTTCTTCGGACTCCTTCATGTTTCGTGGACCGTGGTCGCGGTGGGCCTGGCGCTCACCCTGCTTTTCGCATTCTTCTTCACCACGGTAGCAGCCAATGCGATTGCTACCACGGCCAACAATCCCGCCAGCGGCATGACCTTGTTGACCGTCATCGTCTCCGCCGTGGTCTTGCTGAAGTTCGGACTCTCCGGCACCACGGGCATGTTCTTCGTGATGGCCCTGGCCGGCATGGTCTGTGTCGCCCTGTGCGCCTCCGGCCAGTTCATTACCGATCTGAAAGCCGGCTACTGGATCGGTTCCACCCCTTCCGCACAGGAGAAGGTGAAGTTCATCGGCGTCGTCGCGTCGGCGATCACCGCGGGGTTAACCATCGTCCTGCTCGCCAAGGCCTACCAGTTTGGAGAAGCAGCTCCCGGCGACCTGCGTCAGGTCCTGGTCGCGCCCCAAGCCTCCGCTCTGAAAGCCGTGGTCTCGGGATTCATGAGCGGCCAACCGGTCGCCTACATGCTGTTCGGCATCGGCGCCATGATCACCGTGGTGCTGGAGATGCTCGGCCTCTCTTCCATGGTCTTCGCGCTCGGAATCTATCTCCCGCTCCAGCTGACCACGCCGATCTTGACCGGCGGATTCCTCTCGCACCTGGTCAACAAGCGCGGTGAAAAAATTGGTGGCGAACACGCCAAGAGCATCCGCGAGCGCGGCATCATCATCGCCTCAGGCCTGATGGCCGGCGGCGCGCTCGGCGGCGTGATCGGCGCGGCCTTGCACCTGTCCCACTGGTATCGCGAAGATCTGATTCAAACGCCTTTCTATTCCAACGATCTAGTCTCGCAATCCGTTTCTGCTCTGTTCTTCATTGGCCTCTGCATTTATGTCTGGTTCGGTTCCCTCAAAAAAGAAAAGGAGCTCTAATGCCTCGAAAATCAAAGAAGAAAGAGTTGAAGAAGATCGATTCCCGGAAAAAAGTTTCGCGCAAAACTGCCGCAAAGAAACCGGCCGTCGCGAAGGCAAGCTCAGGAAAAAAGACGAGCGCCGTAATCCAGAATGATCAAGTCGGCCGCTACGTGGCCGATGCCGTTCTCGGTATCGACACACTTTGGGGCGGCGACGTCATGTGCCCCTCAGGCACGGGGCGCTTCATCGCCGATTGCTGGTTTTCCGACGAACCCCTGCCCATTGCCTACACGCATCCAGCCGCGAAACGGCTGCGCGATTGCGGAGGTGTCTCGGGCAAAAACGTAGATCGCGATGCGGTCGAGCAGTATCTCCGCGAAGTGAATCTTCTCAAAGCTATCGCGGGGATCCGCGAACAAGCAGGAAAGCTCGCAGGAACCTCGCTCCGCAAACCGTTTCTCACAAGCCTCGCAGATTGCATCCAGACCATGTTGGATCTCGCCATGGAGGTGCTCGGCAAGGGCGACCCCGTGCCCTACGCCCGTTGCGTCCAGGATTCCACAGGCAAGCCGCCCGAACCCTCCAAGCCCGAGAAGAAACGTGCCCGCGTAGCCGAATTGCTCGGCCGGGCTGGCTACGCATCGTCGAATTCTGATGAGCTGCTAAAGGCGGTGGACGCTTGGCGCAAAGAACGCATCTCGCCGCTGGTTTCCGTGCGCGCCCTGGGCGCGGCCGTAATCGCACAATTCGACAATCTCTGCGCCAAGAATCTCATCCCCTACCTGCCAAAGGAACTGGCGCCGGTGCCGCGCGCGAACATCGATTTCCTGGCCATCAAAGACGCCTGGTTCTCCGGTTCGATGAACTACATCGGCCGAGCCCGCAACGCCGACGGCAGTCCGAAGTACGAAGCAACGTACGAAATCAATTCCTCGCTGCAGATTTCGTTCCCCGAGTTCGAGCACTTAGTAAGTCACGAGGTTGTGCCCGGCCACGTGACCACTTTTGCCTATTTGCAGGATCTGTACGTCCGAGGCAAAGTCGGCTTCGAAACTACGGTTCTCACCATGAACACGCGTGCCGCCACGCTGTTCGAGGGCATCGCCAATAATGCGATTTTGATCGCACACGGCGTCACCGAAGTTGAACAATTGCCAGACGAAGATTTGCAGATCGGAGTGCTGCTGGCCCTGTTGCAGGACGATGCCAAGAACCAGTCGTCGTATCTGACCTGGGGCGAGGGAAGGCTACAGGCGGAAGTCGCGGCCACGCTGCGTCGCGATTTTCTCGTCACGGAGGAACGTGCCGACAAACTTTCCGGTGCTTGGGGACGCCATCCCTTGCTCGGCCGGATGTACCTTCCGGCTTACCGGGCAGGCACAGAACGAGTCGCACAATTGCGCCGCACCCACCCGGCCAATCGCATTCTGCCGGCAATCTACGGCTGCTCTGGGCTAGTGGATATCGTGACCATCGACCAACTGTTGAAATGAAGTGCGGGTAGGCCCGCTCTAAATTTGGAGGGCTGAAGGTCGCGAGGCGTTCATTGCTCTGTGGCTGCAGCCTTGGCTGCTGGCACCGAAATCGCCACCGAATCAGGTTCGGTCCAGACCGCTTTGCCGCTGGTCAGGTCCAGACGGTGCATGGTGATCTTAAGATTGCCGCGATCCACGTCCACCATGATGTAGTGGTAGTTCACTTCCTTACTCTGAAAGGGATCGTCCTTAGCGCGCTCAATCGGATAGGCGTGCGCTCCCGCACCGCCGGTCACGAAATAGGTGACGCCACCGTGCTCGTGGCGTTCGTAGTTATGGACGTGTCCGGAAAAGACGACGATCCGCGCGCGCTGGTTCTGCTGCCGCGCTTCCAGCATTTTGGCCAGCCTTTGCTCCTGCGATCGGGCGGAGTGTCCTCCGCTAAATATCTTCATATCCGACGAACTGGTGTAAGGAGGATGGTGAAAAACCAGGAACACAAAGTCCACATCGCCGGGAATGTGGTTCAACTTCTGATTGAGCCATTGCCCTTGCGGACCGGAGGTCTCATCGAGTGCACTATCCAGCACCAGCATCAGAATATTAGCGGCGCGGACCGAATAGTAGCGGCTGTTCTTCAGGTCAGGAAAACGCTGGAAATAGTTGGCCAGGGCAACTTTTTCATCGCCGTGCAGATCGTGATTGCCCAGCGCGGGGTAGACCGTCATCTTCTTCTCGCGCCACACTGCGGTTTCACTGTCCCAGACCCTCCAGTCGTCCTTGTCGTAGCCGTTGTAAACGATGTCGCCAGTGAGAGCGACGAACGCAGGATTAGTTTGGGCAATCGCCTGCACCAGTTCGCGACGCACGGCCGGATTCGCCGCTTCGGTGTCCTTGGGATCATGGAAGCGGGAATCTCCATAGGCGATGAAGTGGAAGGGCGTGGTCACCTGCAGTTGCAGTTCCACCGGCCCGGTTTGAGGCGACGCCTGCGAGTGCAAGCGCGAGCAGGCAACGCAACCAAGAAAGAGAATGACAACGGGCAATTTCTGAAAAAGTTTCATTAGTGACCTACAACCAGTACTTCGAACTGTCCGGCTTCCGCCGTGGATAGGAACAGACGATGCGTTTTGGGATCGAGCGCCATAGTTTTCGCCTTGGGCAAAGTCTTAACATTCTCGACAACCGAATACTTGTCCGGGCTATCCTGGCGAATCACTGTGATCGTGCCTTCCCCATTGGAATTGAAAACGAGCCGGGACTCGGCATCGAACGCGGTAGCATCGACGTGGTCGCCAATCGGGAGCGTGGCGACCACTTTTCCTGTATCGGCGTTCATGACCGCCATTACCTTGCTGCGGCAGCCGATGAACAAACGCCGATTGGGCCGGTCCATGGCTATGCTGGAAGGCGATGCACAAGGCGCAGTCGGCCAACGCTGCTCGACATTCAGGGTGCGGGAGTTGATTTTCAGGACCAGGCTCGCATCTTCCACGTTATCGTAAACATACCCTGAACCATCGGCGACCGCAAATTCGGGACCGCCGCCGAGATCGACCGTTCCAGCAACTCTGCCCGTAGCAGCGTCGATTGCGGTAGCGCTGTTGCTGTCCCCATTAAATGCGAACACTCGCGAGGTAGTGGGATCGTAAATGATGGCGTCGGGTTTTTTGCCGACCGGAACTTCCGCGATCGTTTTCAGCGTCTTCAGATCGAAGATGGTGACGGTTGAAGACTGGCCGTTGCTCACGAATCCTCGTCCCAATTCCGGCGCAATGGCGATGCCATGCACGCCGGGAGTTTTCGCGATTTGACCGACGACTGCCCCTGAATCGACATCGAGAACTTCGACTTGGGTTCCGTGAGAAACATACAAACGGCGTGCGCCCTCATCGACCGTGAGATAGTCCCAGCCGCCTTGGCCGGCAACGGGGATCTTCTTGGTGATGCTAAATCCCTGGGCAGACGCGAGGGAGAGGCTCCCAACGGCGAATGCCAACGCGAAGACGGCGGTGAGAAACACATGCTTGTTGATCGATAGATCGCAGCGCGGATTTTCGTTCTTCATCGGGGCTCCTTTTTCCTTAAGCCGGGTTGATTTTGAGCTGCGTCCAAGGGTGCAGGTCCACGCAGGCGTCCTGCGGTTCCCCTGAAATCCAAGGGAAACTTCAGGAATGTTTGCAGATCTCGTCAATATTCTCTGCGAGGCTCCCAGCGCAGGCCGAAGGAATACGTCCGGCTGTAGAACTCGCGCTGAAGGACGTACTGCGGGCTGCCGTTGTAGAAGCCGAACACTTCATTCGTCAGGTTCAGACCCTGCACCAGGAAGGTGAGACTCTTCTTCACGCGGTAGCTGGCTTGTGCGTCCACCTGCAGGTGGGGATAGAAATAGGTGTCGCCCGCTGGGCCGGCAGTTCCGCCGACGCCAGCGCCTGTCTGCCATTGATATTGGTAAATGCTCGCTCCGTTGTAGGAAAGACCTGCACGGGCCGAGAAGCGCCCTTTGTCGTAAGTGGGGCTGATGTTCCAGGTATTGGGAGCCTGGCGTTGCAGCGCGGGAGTGTCCGTCCGGCCGGGCAGAGAACCGGAGTTAGAAGTTGTCCAACTATAGTTGGCCGAGATGCCAGTGCCGCTCAGCGCCCCGGGAAAAAACCCCAGGTGCTGGAGGTAGGCAACTTCAAAACCCAGCAGGCGGGCATTCGAGCCGTTAATAATCTGGCTGATATTGTCTCCGGCATAGGTGCCCGTGTTGACCGCCAGTGCATTGGTGTAATAGATCGGGGAACTAAGCTGTTTGTAGAAGAAGCCCGCCTGGATCTCGCCGTAAGGTTTCAAGTAACGCTCATACAGCAAGTCGTAGTTGTTGGCGTGTTCCGGCTTCAGATTGGGATTGCCGAGGGCGACCGTATAGGGATTGCTGCTCTCGTCTAACTCAACGTAAGGTATTGTGTCATATGGATTGGGGCGAGAAATTCCCCGGCCGTAGACAGCGCGAAGATCGGAGTCGTCGTCCAGGCGGTAGCGCAATTGCACGCTGGGCAGCGGATCCCAGTACCAGGCGCTTGCCGGAGCGGGAGCGGTAGAGAGCCAGTTGCCATCGGCATCGTTGGTTACGATGTAGCCCAGTGTATTCAACTGGGTCGCTTCGACGCGAAAACCGGTCTGCAGCCGGAAGCGGCCGGACTCGATCGTATTCATCACGTAGCCGGCGGAGATGCGCTCGGTCAGCTCAAAGTTGCTCGCATCCGAGGCCAGGTGGGTGGCGCCTGAGTCGATCGTGAGAATGCCCTGGCTGACGAGATTATTCAGGTCGCCCGTGATTTTGCTGAACGTGACGACGGGCCCGAGCCGATAATCATTGAAGTAGTAGTTGGGGTTGGTGAATCCGCTGAGGTACTGGGTCATCAGCGGCGCCTCCGAACTGGGGTTGTCGTAGGTCGGCGAATAGGCATTTTGGCCCTTGTGATCGTTCCGCACCTTGAATCCAAACTCGAAAGTCGAGTTATGTTTTCCCAGATGGTAGTTTTGCGCATACGATATCGCCCCGGCCAAATTAACCTGTGAAGTGTTCCCTGAGGTGGTGTTGACATCCAGCAGACTCCATTGTGTCGGATCGTAAACGGGAGATCCGGGCGCGGTACAGGCTGGGCTCCACTGCGGTAGGTGGGGATCGGTAGCCGGAATATTGGTGCAGAGAGGCGGACCGACCGATTGACCATTCGAAGTAACAGGACCGTTGTATTGAAAATCGAACCCTGGATTGCCCGCAGCCGCTGTTTGGAGAGAGGCAGAGGTCGAGATGTTCCATGCTAACCAGGAGTTAGTAAAGATGTGCTTGCCACCAATCGCCACGTTACCGATCCGATAGTCTGGCGCTCGTTCGGAACCAGAGAACTGCGGAGGGGGACACGGATTCGGTGTCGATGCATCCCCGGTGCAGCCAGTGCCGTCATTCAACGTGTACGCCCACTTATCGCCGTAGTCCCTGAAATCGGAGTAGAAGTAGTGCAGATAAAGCCCTGCTCCATCGCCAAGTTTGTAATCGAGCGAACCACCGAAACCATAGCGTTTACGCTTGTACCGATATTCACGGAGATCCATGCTGTCGTACAAAGGAGGAGTCAGTTGGCCTGTGTCAGGGCTCGGTTCGATGTCGTCGATTCCGCGGCCGTTATAGTCAAAACTGCCCGAGAAAAGTGCCCCAAACCGTTTCTTAGCTCCAAAGCGCTGACCAATCGTTCCGTTCACCTGGCCAATGGCACGTGTATTCACAATGGGAGTGAATCCGCCAATTACGCTCAGGGTCAGGGTCGGCAGATCACCCGCAGTCTTGGTTACTAAATTCACCGTCCCGCCAATGGCTTCCGCATCCTGATTCGCGGAGAGCGTTTTGTTGACTTCAACCGACTCGACAATGTCCGCGGGAATGGTATCTAGCTTTACCTGGCGCACACTGCTTTCAGGCGCAGGAATTGTAATCCCGTCGATGGTCACGTTGTTCAGGCGCGGCTCGGTTCCGCGGATTTGGACGTACTTGCCTTCGCCCTCGTCGCGCTCCAGGGTTACGCTGGGCAGACGGCCAACCGCATCGGCAATGTTCGCGTTCGGCAGCGCGGAAATCACGTCGGACGGCAGGACTTGAAGAATGTTGTCAGAAGTGCGCTGGCGGTTGATGGCCTCAGCCTCGCCATGCGGGCGGTCCGCCACCACCGTGACTTCTTCACTTTGGGCGGAGACCTCCATCTTGGCTTCGACGTGGATTGATTTCCTTGCGGTGACCATGATCTGCTTCGTGAAGTCCGTGAACCCAACGTAAGAAATTGTGAGGGTATAGTTGCCGGGCGCAAGGCCAATGAAATTGAACTCCCCCTGGCCATCGGTGGCGGTCACAATGTCACCCGGCTCCAACTTCACTCGCGCGCCATCGAGCACTGCGCCCGCCCTGTCCAGAGCGCGTCCGCTGATGGTTCCATGACCGGGTTGAGCCAGCCCCGCTACGCTCAACAGTGCGCAGAGGGCCAGCAGGATTAACATTTTGCAGATGACAAAGAAGGTGCAATACGAATGCTTGGGTTTCATTGACCTAATCTCCTTGCGAACCTGGGAATGGGGTTCCTTGGAAAACATCCGTTTGTTTCTGTGATAAGCGGTAATCTTAGGAAGGCGCTGTGAAAGCGTTGTGAATGCGAAGTTAAGGGCAGGTTAATGTTCAGAGTTCAATCGTAGGCAAGGATGTGTTCCCGCAGCAGGCAAATCGCAGTCAAGCCCGATCCTCATTATTCCCCTTCTTTAATCCGCCGAGCCAGGAACTGGACGTACGCGCCACCCTAACGGGCTGAATCCTCACTGTGACCAAGATCACTCGTGGACGCGGTAAGAATCACTGCAAGGCCCCCATTCCCATGTGTATCTTTAACTTAGAGGGAATCCCCTTGTATGGATCCTTTGTCCGCACCCTGTCAAACAAGGTGTTAGGGGCCCAAATGCCTCGCAAACTTGGTCCAAAGCTGATCCTTTCGCTCACCGTACTGATCGTTGCCATCAGTTGCATCAGCGGATACTTCAACTTCCGCACCCAGAAGGAACGCCTGGTAGAGACCATGATCCTGGGTGCGGATCAGCTTTCGCGCAGCATCACCGGTGCCGCCTGGCATGCCATGCTCGACGACGACCGCAAGGCCGCTTACCAGATCATGCGCATGATTGCCGACAAACAAGGCGTCGATCGCATCCGGATGTTCAACCGCGAGGGCAGGCTGACGTTCTCCACTGACGTGCGAGAGCAACCGAACCTTGCCAACTCATCCAGCGAAATCTGCATTAGTTGTCACAGTAACAGTAAAGGACCGACTCGGGACAAGCCCACAGAAGACTCGCGCGTTCGCTATGCCACTTCGCCCGACGGGATCAAGACCATCAACATGGTGACCCCCATCTACAACGAGCCTTCGTGCAGCAACGCCAGTTGCCATGCGCACAGCGCCTCGACCAAGGTGCTGGGCATTGTGGATATTGCTCTGCGCCTCGATCCCGTCCAGCGACAGACCAGGGCCATGATGCTGCAAGCCGTCATCTCCACCGCGCTCGAAGTGTGCATCGGAGCCGCCTTCGTCATCTTGTTCACGCGGCGTTTTGTCGCCAACCCGATTCGACAACTGATCGAGGGCACAAAGGCCGTGAGCGCCATGGAACTCGACCGGCCCTTCGAAACCACCCATCGCAGCCAGGAACTCGATGAACTCGTGGATTCGTTCAACCTGATGCGTGGCCGCTTGAAACTAGCGGTCGCCGAGTTGAACGAAATGCAGCAGACACTGGAGAGCAAAGTAGACGAGCGCACCCAACAACTCCAAGCCGCCCAGCGCAAACTCGTCCAATCCGACCGTTTGGCAACTCTCGGCCAGCTCGCCGCCAGTGTGGCGCACGAGATTAACAATCCCGTTTCCGGCGTGCTCAACCTTTCTATGTTGCTCGAGCGCCTCATGGCCAGTGGCGTGTACCCGCAGGGACGCGAAGCTGAATTCCGCAAGTATCTCGCCCTCATCTCCTCAGAGACCGCGCGTGTGGGACGCATTGTGTCGGACCTGCTGTCTTTTTCGCGCCGTTCCAAGCCGCAGCGGGCGCCTGCGGATCTGAACAAGCTGGTTCGCACCACGCTCGGTCTGGCCGGGCACAAACTCAAGCTCATCAACGCCGAAGTTGTTCTGGAACTGCAGGACGATCTCCCATCCGTCGAGTGCGACGCATCGCAAATGCAGCAGGTGATTCTGAACCTCGTCTTGAACGGCGCTCAGGCCATGCAGTCGCAGGGTGGCGGCAAACTGACCATCCACACCCGCCTGGTCGATGCTGGTACCAGCGTGGAGCTTTGCGTTCAGGATACCGGCGAAGGCATCGCTCCGGAAAATCTTCACAAAATCTTCGATCCCTTTTTCACCACCAAGGCCGATGGTAAGGGAGTCGGTCTGGGGCTGGCCGTGCTGTATGGGATCGTGAAGGCTCACGAAGGTGAAGTCGAGGTTACGAGCCAGCGCAACAAAGGCACAACCTTCACCGTCACTCTCCCGCTGAAGTCGCGAAGCGGCAGTGCCGAACAGAGAGAAGTGCAGGTACATGGCGTGTGAATGCTCTATGTCTCGTGGCGATCGGAAGCGTGCCCGAAAAAGCGCTGGAATGGATCGAGAACGCAGCCGCCGAGTGGTTTCCGCTCCCCCTTCGGCGATTGCCTCCTCTATCCATTCCGGAAGCCGCCTATGACAGAAAGCGAGGCCAATACCAGTCGGTAGAGATCATGAAAATGCTGGCTCAAAATGCTCCGCCTGATGCCACCCGGGTTCTCGGGGTCACCGACGTGGACCTGTCGATTCCGATGCTCACTTTTCTATTTGGACAGGCGCATCTGGATGGTCCCATCGCCGTGGTCTCGCTCTGCCGCCTGCACCAGGAGTTCTATGGCCTTCCCGCCAATGACAATCTGCTTCGCGAGCGTACCGTCAAGGAGGTACTGCACGAGTTGGGGCACACCTTCGGGCTCGCCCATTGTTCGGAGCCGAAATGTGCCATGAGCCTTGCCACCCACATCGAGCTGGTCGATGGCAAAGAAGAACATTACTGCGTGCGCTGCGGCGCGCGGCTGGTCGAGCGCTTTACTTCGCTAGGAGGAGTATGAAGAAGAGTTGGGTAATCCTGGTCGTGGACGATGAAGACGTGATGTGTGAATCGATGGCTGCCTGGTTGCGCGAAGATGGCTACCAGGTCGACACCGCGTCCAATGGACAGAAGGCGCTGGAGCTCGCCAAATTGACGGATTACGTCATCTGCTTCATCGATCTGAAGATGCCCGGCGGCATGGATGGCATTGAGACCATGATGGAGATCCATCGTATTCGCCCGGAAGCGTCCGTCATCATCATCACCGCCTACGCGACCGTCGATACCGCCATTCAGGCCATGAAAGAAGGGGCGCAGGAATACATCGTCAAACCTTGTAACCCGCAGGAAATCTCGATGCTGGTCTCGCGTATCCTCAAGCTCAAGAAGTTACAGAGCGAGAATGCGATTCTGCGCAAGAAGATCAGCCGCCAATACCGCCACCACGACATCATCACCAAGAATGCGCGCATGGAAGACCTTCTGGCCTTGACGCGGGAAGTCGCTAGCCTGCGCAGCACCGTGCTGATTCGGGGCGAAAGCGGTACTGGCAAGGAACTGGTGGCGCGAGCCATCCACTTCTCCGGTGACCGCGCCGCCAAGCCCTTCATTACCGTGAGCTGCGCCGCGCTGACCGAGACCTTGCTCGAGAGTGAGTTGTTCGGCTATGAAAAAGGCGCCTTCACCGGCGCCAACGCGCAAGCCAAAGGCAAGTTTGAACTGGCCGACGGAGGCACCATCCTCCTCGATGAAATCGGCGACATCTCACCCAAATTGCAAGCCGACCTTCTCAGGGTTTTGCAGGAGCGCCGCTTCTACCGGGTCGGAGGCAATGCAGAGGTAGAAGTCGATGTGCGCATCATCGCCGCCACCAACAAGAACCTTGCTGAAGAGGTCAAGCAGGAGAGGTTCCGCGAGGATTTGTACTATCGCCTCAACGTAATCGAAATTCGCATTCCCCCGCTGCGCGAACGGCGTGAGGATATTCCCCTGTTGGCGGAGCACTTCGTGCAACGCATCTCCTGCGAACTGGGTAAGGATATCAGCGGCATTTCCGCGGCAGCCTTGAAGCTGCTGATTGCCTACGATTGGCCGGGTAATGTGCGGGAGTTGGAAAACGTAATCGAGCGCGCCATAGTGACCTGTCGCAACGGCACGCTCGACGAGCCGGATTTCTCCTGGCTCCAGAGAACCCCCGGGGCGTCAAAGAATTGGGAAGTCCCCGATGTTTCTCTGGACGAACTCGAACGCAAAGCCATCATTGCCGCACTGGAACGGAAACACGGCAACGTCAAAGAGGCATCAGCCGCCCTGGGCATTGATCGCTCGACGCTCTACGACAAGCTCAAGCACTACGAGATCACGCACTGACCCGCGGCGAACCGACTACAAAAACATTCTCTGTTGAGACGGGGCTTGCCCCGTCTCAACTCACCCCGGAACTATGTTCGAGCACGAACGCGCAGCCGCCCTGCGCGATCAGTCACTCTATGCGTGTTGTCGCCTGTTCTGGACAGTTGGCCTGTACCTCGTTTATTCTCCGGCCGCTAACTTGCTCCGGCACCCCCGAGGTGGTCAAACAGTGGAAATACAGCCTTGCCTGCTTAACGGTAAGCCGATGAAAATTGAAACCCAGATTACCGTCGTATTTCAGTTGAATGAGCAGTAATCTCCTCTTGATGGCGGTGGTAGCGATTCAAGAGGACTCAAATGTTGCTGTGCAACCCTTGCGGAATCATGCATCGACTTCCTGAAGAGTGCCGAGAGCATTTCTGTTTCTTGATGAAGATAGCATTATTGCTTCTCTGTCTGATGGGGCCAACGTGGCTGCGTGCGGAGACGATCTCCGGAACCATCCTCGATCCATCGGGCGCCGTCATTGCCGGGGCTCGGGTCGAAATCACTGGGGGAAACCTGGTGCAGCCAGTTGTGCTTTCGTCGGATGGGCTGGGAAAATTTGCGTCCCCTGATCTGAAACTTGGGACATATACGGTACGCGTGATACGAGATGGGTTCGAACCTCTGGTAAAAACTGTGGATTTGCAGGGTGGCGTCCAACTGGAACTCACGCTCACCATTGCCAAACAGCAGGTTAGCATCTCCGTTCCAGGAAAGAGTTTGGCCTTTGCCAATTCTGACCCGGTTTACCGGAAGTTCCGCGAGATTGGACTGGGCGAAACGTTTCGCGTCGACAATTACACCTTGAATTGGGAAGCAGCAACTTTCCAGTTTCAGAAAGGGACACTGACGGTATTGGGCCCCGTCGATGGAGTCGTAACCGGCGCAATTTTCATTGGCGAAGGACATTTCAATCTTAAACCTGTGCTGCCGCTTGATGCCCGCGAACTCACCCGGCGTACCGGCGCAGCAGAGGTCAATGAAGACTTTACCGAAGTCATTTTCCGCTTTACCCGGGAAGCGTGGTCGAAGTTCCAACCGGGTTTAGGAGGGCGATTTGGCGAAACTCCTCAGGAGGCGGCCACTGCCTTCAGCCACTGGAAGGAGAAGTTGCGACACCGACGGGAACGGGCCGAGGGTTTTACCGAGTATCTATTAGAGGGCGAAACCATGGACAACGTGGATGCCGACCTCATGGCCGCCCTCTATAATCCCTCGCATCCCGAATTCTTTAATGCTTACCTTCGCGGCAAGAAACATAAAGATCTTCGGTTCTTCGTGAGGGCTAGGGTTGGGGCGCTGCCCCAGCTCGATTCACCGGAGGAGGTCGCGCTCATCAACTACGATCCCGAAGGAATGGATGACGGAGTTTGGTATCTGGCTCACTTACAGTCGGAATACTTGAACCACACCGCGAGTTCCGCTGAGGATCGGCGCCTGTTTGCCACTCGCCGCTACAAAATCGAGACTGTCATTTCCAAGAACGAGCACCTGTTCAGCACTGCTACCATTACCTACGAGCCTTTGATCGCCGGAGAGAGAGTTCTGAAGTTTGGATTGCTGCCGAATCTGCGGGTTACGCGAGTCTCGGATGAACAAGGGCGCGAGCTCTATTTTATTCAGGAGAGCCGGAAGGAGGACGGCTCCTTTTACGCCGTACTTCCCGAAGCGCAGGAAGCTGGCAAGGAACACTCGATCACCGTCGAGTACGCAGGCGACAAAGTTCTTGCGCAGGCTGGCGAAGGGAGTTTCTATGTCAGCGCCCGAACCTCTTGGTATCCGAATCTCAATGGGTTTGGAGAGCGTGCGCTTTATGATCTTACTTTTAAGGTCCCTCATAAATACCAGGTCATTAGCATCGGAAAACTGCAAGGAGAGTCGGTCGAGCAGGACTTCGCTGTCACTCATTGGATAACTCCCAGCCCGGTTGCGGTCGCCGGCTTCAACTATGGCGACTATAAAAAGATCGAACTGCCCGACGAGAAGACCGGCTACAGGATTTCGGGCTATTACTTGACCGAGCTACCCGACAGGCTGCGCCGGTACAGGGTCCTGCAGTCCATGGCCCCTGGCAGCATGACGAAATATGCCCTGGAGCAGACACGGGCGCAGTTGCAAGTGTGCACTTTGTACTTCGGCAGGAGCCCTTATGATGACATCTACATCACTGAGCAGCCCGATTTCGCATTTGGACAATCCTGGCCAAACCTGGTTTACCTTCCTATTTCCGCGTACATGGATTCCACTCAGAGATGGATGCTGTTCGGGCACATCGATAGCAAATTCACCGGCTTCGTGCAGGAGGTAACACCTCACGAAGTCGCCCACCAATGGTGGGGCCACACCGTGGGTTGGGCTTCCTACCACGATCAGTGGCTCTCGGAGGGATTCGCCGAATTCTCCGCTGGGCTGTTTCTGCAGCAAGCAATGGGGAAAGACTGGCAGAAGGACTACGTCGAATTTTGGGAACGCCTGCGCTTGCGTATTCTGGAGAAGAACAATTTCGGTGTAGCTCCTACCGACGCGGGCCCACTCTGGATGGGACTGCGCTTGATTTCTCCTCGCAGCGAAAATGCCTACCAAAATGTGACTTATCCCAAGGGCGCCTACGTTCTGCAAATGCTGCGTTCGCTGATGTACGGCCTCGATGACCAAGACGCAGCGTTTATCGCTATGATGCACGACTTTGTGGAAAGCCATCGCGAAAGGCCAGCTACCACCGAGAGCTTCAAAGCCACTGCCGAGAAGCACATGACCAAGCTGATGGATATTGAGAAAAATGGCCGTCTGGATTGGTTTTTCAACGAGTGGGTCTATGGTACCGAGGTGCCACGATACCACTTCGAATACCAAGTGGCTCCGATGGACGGTGGCAAAGTGAAACTGCACATGACCATTACCCAGAGCGAGGTCGACGAGCACTTTGCCATGCTGGTTCCGGTATTTGCGGATTTCGGCAGAGGGATGATCCGATTCGGCCAAATCGGAATCGTCGGCAATTCGAGCCGCAGCATCGACATCCTGCTGCCCAGCCAGCCGAAGAAAGTCGTCTTGAATGCATACAAAGACATCCTGGAACGATGAGCGCTCGCGGAACGTTCCTGGCGGACGAACTCGAGAAACCGGAGAAACCGGGGACAGACGGGAGAAACCGGGGACAGACGGGACGTTCCCCATTTTCGGCGCCACCGCCCCGGATCGAAATCCTTTGACTTAAGACCCGTCGCTGCCCGACGATAGAGATCTGATTGGGGCAGCTTGACTGCCCCAAACCCAATCCCAGCGCTCTTTGACAACTTAAGTTGGGCGTTTAGCAGGCGTGACCCTGAGCGCAGTCGAAGGGGAATGGATCTCGTAAGTTATTGGTTTATAAAGACTTTAACCAGCAAGTCCTTTAAACTCAAAGACCTGGCGGCAAGATTGTTTACTTGACAAAAGTAGGCTTGGGGGTGTCCTATGATTAGAACACTTCCGAGGCCAGCACATGTTAAACCGCTCCCGCCTGACCACCAGTACCCACGGCATCCTTGGAGCAAGAAGAGGCTGCCGATGACCGCAATTGCTGCGTTTCAGTGTAGCGATGGACTGGTGATGGCCGCCGACACAGAGGAAACTTATCCAGACAACAAGGTTTACACATTCAAACTCTTTCCCGTTGAACGCCCGGGCAAGAGATTGTGCGTTGCTGGCTCTGGTGTTGGATACTTGATTGACTATGCGAAGGATCAGATCATAACCGCTCTAGATTCTGGGCTGACCAATGAAGCTGATTTCCATGAACGCCTGCGCGAGATCATGCGCGGTTTATACGAAAAGGATTTCACCCTTTACCCCGTCGACCGCCAGTCCGAGCGACAGATGCAACTTTTGGTCGGCGTGCAGTTTACCGATCCAGCAAACCCGGCTTCATGGCTGCGACCGAGTCTCTTCGAGTGCCAGTCGAATCTGGTAACGCTGCTGACAAATGTCGCACAGAGGGGTCGCATTCTCGGTGCTGGTGAATTGCTTAAAGAAACAGTGGTACAGTTCGCAAACTGGGGCCTGGATGTAGAACTAGCATGGCGTGTGAGCCTGTATGTCATGTATGAGGCGAAGCGTCGACTCGCCGGAGTCGGCGGGAAAACGCATATTTTTACGATGAGGAACAATGGAACGTTTGACTACTATCGCGGGAAGCATCTGCGCGAACAAGAAGCTGTCCTAGATGGATTTACTGGAATAACCCAACTGTTATTTCTCGCGCTGGAACCATCTCTGCCTGACGGTAAGGCCGCCGACTTTCTAAGTACGGCAAAGAAATGGCTGACGGACGCTAGGCAATATCTCGCGAAAGTTGAGCAGGGCAAGGTGGCTAGCCCAACCGTGATTACGATCCAAAATCGGGAAATCTCGAAAATGATCCGACAAATACGCTCTGTTAAGCGGTCAGTTTCTCAAAAGTCAGAACCGGGGCAGTAACCATATGGCGCAAGGTGTCCAAGAACAAGTTGGCATTTTTTCGGCGATTGAAGCGGAAGGACATCTCGTTCAGGTAAGCGGGCAGGTGCTTTGTGCTGATCCTGTGCCACGTTCCGAAGATGCCGCGCTTAAGCAGAGAGAATGCAGATTCCACGGTGTTCGTGTGAATGTCGCCCATGACATAGGTGTCTTTATGCTTGATCGTTCGGTGACGATCTTTCTTGGTGCCCATCGCATAGGGATAAACGGGGTGTTCGTCGGTAATCAGGACTTCCACGTCCTCACTGACGTTGTCGGAAATGATCTTGTAAATTGTGTCAGCTTTCACGTCCTTCGCATGGATGAAGCGAACGTCGCCGCCACGTTGCCGAAGGCCAATGACGATGTCCTTCTCGCGGATCGGGCGACCGAGCCGGGGTTTTCCGCCAACATAGGTTTCATCCATTTCGACTGTACCGTCAAGGGCCGTCTGCTCGTCTTGCATGGCGGCACGAATTCGATGACAGAGGTACCACGCGGTTTTGTAGCTCACTCCAAGGGTGCGTTTCATTTGGTTCGCGGAAAATCCCTTGCGAGCCTCACAGAGGAGCAGGGTCGCCATGAACCACTTGTTGAGCGGCAGATGGGAATCATGGAAGATCGAACCAACCGTGACGCCGAACTGATATTCACATACGGGGCACCAGAACAGTTTTACGTTGGTTTCAAGTCTGACAACATCATCGGACTTGCACCGGGGGCACTCGGGGCCATTCGGCCAGCGGAGACGTTCAAGCAGTTCGCGGCACTTATCGTCGGTATCGAACAGTTCCAAGATATCTGGGAGAGTCATAGTGAGCACCCCAACTGAGAAAGAGAAGAAAGAGGCACTTCGGAGAGTTCCGACGCGGTCACTTCTAGCGTCGATAAAAAAGGACTTGCGGCGTCAGATGCGAGCGACCGCTTCTGCTGCCAAACCCAAGAAGAAGTGAGACTTAGCTTCATACAAGAGCATATTGACATGAAAGAATACTTTTGTCAAGTAAATAATCGTCCCTGGCGGGGACTCCCTCTTAAGTCTTTGATTCCAAAAGACCGGGGTAGGGGGAGGGGGTGCCCATAAGATATGGGTTAGTCCCTCCTGAGTGAACATTCAGAATCGAGCCGCAAAGTCCCCCTACGTTTCCAGAAACGTGTCGGCGAGTACCGTGCCCCAGTCTGCTTCGGGCACGGCATCCATCACGCCCGCTACCAGCACTCCGCCGTCTGCCAGGCTGGGCGCAGTGTTCGCAGGCCGGAGTTGCAGTTGCAGCCGCTCCAGTTCCCGCGACAGCCAGAAGTGAACTTCCGGTCCCCGTAAGAGATGGCGCAGCGTTACCGGATCGTTCGGGTCCAGCCGTGGGCGAATCTTCAGATACCAACCCTCGTTCGGGCCGCCGATACCGACTACCGTCCCCTCGATGGCGGCTCGAACCCGAATCTCTTTTCCGTTCTTCGTCATCTGCCAGGCGGCCCCATTAGTCTCGATTTCACTGCCCATCTCGGGCATCGTGATGGAATCAGGACTGCCGATCAGCCGCACAGCTAATTCATCGGGGCCGATGGTGAGCGTGCCGTCCTCCTCCTGCTTCACCCAGGTGTGGCCCCGATGGTAGAAGCGGTCGTTGGAATAACCGATCCCCAGGTCGTGCACGATTCCCTTCGCCGACTGCACCGCGAACTGCGAGTAATTGCTGCATTGGCGGCAATCAAAGGCGTTGTCGCAGGTTCTCGACATCACTCTGCCCGCAAGTTCGTGGCGGCAGCGGCGTTCCGTCTCCGGCAACTGCGCAAAGTCCGACTTCCAGCACAACTCGATCGCTCGATTGGTGCGGAAGTCGCGCACCGTGCGCCAAACGGCGGAGGCCACAGTTACCATAATGGTCAGCGCCACGGCAAAAAACAGAGACAGAAACAGGATGTGACCCAATGTCCAACGGAATCCATCAATTCCCGGAAACATGCGCGTTTTCTCCTTTTGGCTGTGCAAACAGCGGCAGGTAGCGATACGACAAGGAGTAGACAATGACTCCATATCCCAGCACGCCACCAAAGCTAGCCACCTCTTGCCAACTCGGCGTGTAGTGCAGGAATTCGTCGAACGCCAGAGTCGGCAAAGCCAGGGTTTGCACGGTAAGAACGAAGCGGTTCAGCAGCACGCCTGCACAAGCGAGCGCTGCAGCGCTCAGAAGCAAGCCGCGCCGCTGTGCGGAGCGGCGGTAGGTGAGCAGGAAAGCCGGAAGCAAGCCAAAGAGCACAATCTCCGCGAACAAGATCGGCAAGCCAAACGGTTTATAGCTGTAATACTGCCAGGGAGCAAAGCCCACCGACGGCGAAGTGAAGTTCAACCAGATCAGCGTGTCAATCGACTTGGCTGCAACGTAGATCCCGAGCAGCACGCCGGAAATAAATCCCAGGCGCCGGAAAAGATCCGGTGGTACCAGCCGCCGGCCTGTCACCTTTTCGACGGTCGCCGTCACCAGCATCAGAAAGCTCGGCCCTGTAGCAATCGCCGACAAAATGAACAGGAAGAAGGTTGAAGGCCAGATGAGAAATCCTTGCCGGAAAGCAAACGGACGGCCGCGCAACACTCCATAAAGCCCGCCCAGCGATCCCTGATGGAAGAACGAGAGCAGCGTTCCCACGCCAGCAAGCACCGGCACCAGTTTGTGCAGCTGATGTTCAAACACCAGAAACGATGGCAGCTTGCGCAACTGGCGGTTGCGCAGCAGGATCGGTATGTATTCCAGGCAGAGCACCAGCAGATAACAGGAAATGCAGAAAGTGACTTCGGTGAGCATCGAGTGCGTATTCGGATGCCAGAAGGTGAACCACGCGCGCAGTGGCTGTCCCACGTCTATCATTAATATGCCGACTGCGCCGCTGTAGCAGATGAAGCCAACCACGACAGCGGTGTTCAGGATCGGCTGCAGCTCGGCGCGCTTCAGAATGTAAACCAGAAATCCGGTGAAGAATGCACCCGCGCCCAGCGCTATGACGCCCAGATCCAAAAAGATCCACAGGCCAAAGGCGAACCGGTTGTCCATGTTGGTCTGGTTCAGGCCGTAACCCAGGCACAACCCAGCCGCATAAACCCCCAGCCCGAGCACAACCACCCAGGGAGCAAGCCAGAGCAGGAACTTGGGGAGCGAGGTCCGCTCCGCGCCTCGGGCGATCCAGCGACTATCTGCCAACGCGGCGCTAGCCATGTTTGACCTCCGAACCCGGACCGGACTTGGACTCTGCCAGCGCTCTCACCCATGCCTCCTTGGACTTGTAGTAAACCTTCGGCTCGGTGTCCAGGCGCGCCAGCAACCGGAATGCATCCGGGGAATGTGCTTCGTGAGAGACAGGGTCGTTCTGGTCCGCCAGATTTCCGAACCGGATCGCCGCCGTCGGACAAGCTTCCACGCAAGCTGGAACGTAGTCGGCAGGATCGATTTCCCGTTTTCCCGCAACCGCAGCCTTCGCCATGGCAGAATGCAGTCGCGCATGGCACATATTGCACTTCTCCACCACACCGCGCATCCGCACCGCAACTCCAGGATTCAGGCTCTTCTCCATCCCCGCAGGCCACGCCGGATCCCACCAGTTGAAGTAGCGCGCGTGATAAGGACAAGCCGTCATGCAATACCGGCATCCCAGGCAGCGCTGCGGCATTTGCATGACAATGCCAGTGCCCTTATCCACCTCGACGGCCTGCTGCGGGCACACGCTCACACACGGCGTTTCGTGCTCGCAGTGCATGCACATGATCGGGATGAACACCTCACGCTGTGCTCCTCCCTCCATTCCGTTCGACACCTTGCGCACCAACATCGGCGTCGTTCCGGTTCGAGGACTCGCTTGTGGAATAGGCGGTACATTGTTCTCAGCCGCGCATGCCACCATGCAGGAGCCGCAACCCGTGCAGCGATCCAGGTCGATTACCATGCCGTAACGGGCGTTCATACGTTCCTCCGATCCGGCGCTTCACGTAAGCTGGATTCCTGGTAGAGTTTCGTGGCTAAAGGAGGCAAAACCGCCGGCCGCCAGGCGTGAGACCAGTTCTCGCTCGAGCTATTTACGCTCTGCCCGGAACCGGCTGTTGCCGGCCATTCTTTCAACTCGCATCGAAAGGCGGCGGAACGCGGCGGCTCATCGATCCACACTGCCCCCTTCCAGAGTTGCTCTTCGAGCTTCTCAACGGATGCGAACTTTGCGACAGGTGTCGTTTCCTGTCCTGGTCCTTGCAGGGTTCCCGCGCGCCCACGGAAGAGATCGGCGCAACGGCTGTGAATGATTTTTTCCACCGTGTTCAAAGTTGGATCGATGCCGCCAAGGAGCTGTGCGGCACTCCGCACTTCCGGCAGCGCCTTCAGCAAGCTGGGAGCAACCGCATAGGTGGCAATCGCAGACGCGGGCGCGGTGGGTACATCAGTCAACTCTTCCAGGAATCCCGGCGCCGGCAGCAGCCAATCGGCTGTGCCTGATCCTCCATCCCAAGCGGCGAAGCGGAAGACCTCGGCATTCGTGTTTGGAGCAAAGTCCCAAGGGACGGTAGCATCGATCAGCACCGCACGAGCGGAGCCGATGCCGGTGTCGGCGAAAGCATACGATTCGGCATGTTTCGATTTCCTCACGATGCCGCCGCGTGCTCCGGCCGCGCCCAGCACCACATTCAATGCTGCGATCGCCGGATTGTCATCGTTCGCGATCGCCACTACGGGGACCCGTGCGACCATCGTTCGCGCCAGATCGGTAATCTCCCCGGTGCTGAGCCCAGTCTGCCCGGCAGCTTCCGCGAGAGTCATCGGCGGCATCGGGCCACGTGCCGGGACCAGGTGCTCTTCGAGCAGCACGCGCGCCACGCCCGCAGCCAGAGCGGCCTCAGAGCCAGCATGAACTGGCACCCACTGCCACGCCCGCGCCGCAGTCCTCGACAACGATGCTTCCACTTGAATCAGCCGCAGCTGCGGGTCCGTCGATCCCGCCGCTCGCTCCGCCCACAATCGAGTAAACCGTCCAGGAGTGGCCCAGCCATCCAGCAACGGCGCGCCGAAGCTCACAATGGTCTGCGCGTTCTCAAGATCGTAGCCCAACCCGGCCGCAGGAACACCGCTCCAGCTTGCATAGGGCGCCAGGGCCTGAGTCTCCGGGCCCGGGACCGTGCGATAGCTGCCCTTCCGCTTTTGAACGAAAGTCTCGAACACCGATGAAGCCGCGCGCCCCGGGTAACCATCGATGATCGCGATTGGACCCTCGCTGCAGGCTTTGGCAAAAGCTGCTTGCGCTTCTTCCCAAAAAGAGGAGGTCGCCCGATGGCGAACCGTGCGCAACCGTTTCGGATGCCAGTTCAGTTGATGCGCTCCGAAGCCGAGGGGGCACAGCGCTCCTCGGCTGATGGGATGGCTGGCCACGCCGGCGACACCTACGGGCCACCCCGAAGCCATCCGCACCCGCATTCCGCATCCATTGGGGCACAACGTACAGAACGACTGTTTCACTTCGACGGGACCGTGCGTGGGCTGCGGAATCCATGGCCAATTCTGGCTCCAGATGGAAACGTCATCCAGCAGTTTCCACGGCACCGGTGTGACCAGCAGACCCGCCGTTCCGGCCGCGCCCCACAGCAGATCTCGTCGTGTGAGCTTCATGCTTCTCCTTTATTGATGGCAACCGAGGCAGCCAACCTCAATGTTGTGGCGGCGATGGCAGTCTTCACAGTCGCTCATCTCCATGCCCTCGTGCGGCGCCCGTCGCAGACGCGAGATCGAGTGTCCCCAAAGATCGCGGCTATATCCACTGATCCGGTTCTGGTGATAAATCCGTACTTCGTCTGACTCGCCATACGACGAGTGGCACTCGGTACAGGCCAGATTGGCGCGCTTCACGTGAATGGCGTGTGAAAACCAGACGTTCGCCGGCTGCCGCGCGTATACCAACCACGGAGTTTCTTGTCCCGGCTTGATGTAGGTGTCTACCAGGGTTGCTTCCGCCTTGCTCGTTCCCATCTTCTCGGAATGGCAACCGGCGCAAGTCTCCATCGCAGGAATTCCGGCAAACGTGCCGTCATCGCGAAGGGCATGGCACTGGCTGCATTCCGCCATCCCGGATTTTTCCGCGTGGGTCTTGTGCAGAAACTGGAGTGGCTGTTGCTTCTGCACATAGAGCACGCGCGGAAACGCCACCCATCCGGCCAACAGCGTGACCGCTAGCCCAATTCCGAATACAAGAATGTTCCGTCTCGTGCTCATTCCTCCACCGTCCAGTCCTTCCTGGAAAAGAAATGTTGGAACAAACACACCAGATGCTGCCGCGATAACAACCGAGCCACTCCGCGTACCGGCACGCCGCCATCACATTCCACTGCATGCGTCTCGTGGATCTCGCGTGTCAGGCGCTCTTGTTCCTCAGCCTGCCAGGCCGCACCTTGCTGCCCGGAGATGAGGCCGGCGCGCGTCCGGCCCGGTAGCTCCCAGCCTTCGAACAGCCATCCTGCGCCGTAAGGGTCGACCGTCAACCTTGCCGGATCGCTGCGCACCCGGCTGTTCACTCTCTCAATCAGCAGCGGGTTCGGAAAACTCATCGGCCACTCCACACCATTGATGGTAAGCGTCAGTGCGGGACAATGGCTTCCATGCAGTGTTACGAAGGTTACGCCTTCCACATTACCGGTCACATTGGCCAGAAACCCATCGACCCCGATATGGCACAACCCGGATTCCTCTGTGTCTAACCAGAAATGGTTTGGGCTATATAGAAGATGGGGTGGCGGGGTTGTAGCGTGTGGCCGCGCCAGCGACAAATACGAATCGCAGTAGCGGTAGCTATTGCTGGTGCAACTCGAAAGTTGCGAGTCGCTGAAGGGCACCAGCTTGGTGACCGATGAGGCGCCGCAATACTGCACGCGGACCTCTTCCAGATGCGGACAGCGCTCCAGTTGTGCCGGGCTGGTGGCGGCCAATGGGCACAGCCGGTATTCCGATGAGGTACATCGGCCACCGTCAGCCACCACTCCGGGCCCGTCGAGGATCAACTTCTGCACTGGCGCAGCATGGCAGTATCGCGCTCGGCCTTCTTTAAGAAAGGGGCACGCCATAACTCACTTCCGCCGCGGTTTCTTTTCTTCAGACTCTGCCTCTGAAGGCTCGACTTTCTCGCCCCCGTCAGCCATTGTGAGCCCCAACCCTGGTACTGATAAAGTGTGCAAGTCGGCACGCGACATCGCCCACAATTGCGTATCCAGGGTGTCCGCCGCACGCGCCTTGTGTTCCCTTCGCGCCCACAACTCCCAGCCCACAGCGCCGGTTACTACGAGCGCCGCCAGAAGTGTGACCGCGACCAATGCCAGGTTCATCACTTGTAGCCAGAACGTCCAATCATTTGCCATGTGGATTGACCTCCTCGCCGCTAGCCAGCGGCCAATCTAGAAGTAGCAATCCAGACACCATTCAGTGAATGCAATAACTTACGAGTAATTTCCACCGCTAGATGTCGGGATTCCCTTCGCCTGAGTAGGGTTTCCCGACAAGCTTGAGCTTTTTCCGCGAGAGAATCTGAAGCAGCGTAAAATGGGCGACGACCAGTCTGCTGCGAGGTGCGAATTTAGTGGAACTCTACCACTGGCTGCCCACCGAGGCTTTGAAGATCGTCCTCGTCCTTTTCTTATCTTTCCTGATCGGCCTGGAGCGGGAGGAGCACAAGGTAACCGCAGGCTCGTACTCCTTTGGAGGAGTACGCACCTTCCCGCTGATCGGATTGATTGGCTATTCCCTCGCCCTTCTTTCGGGTAAACAACTGCTGGCCCTGACAGTTGGCTTTCTGGTCATCGCCGCATTCTTGCTTTTGTCCTACTGGCACAAGCTTTCCGCTGCTGAAGCCGCGGGTGTAACGTCCGAGATGTCCGGCCTCGCAACCTTCCTCGTAGGAGCGTTAGTCTGCTACGGGCATTTCTGGATTGCTACCACGCTCGGCGTTGCCAGCCTGCTGCTGCTCGATCTGAAAGTGGCTCTTGAGAAGCTTGCCGTTCGCATCGCCCCACAAGAGATTCTTACATTCGCCAAGTTTCTCCTTTTGACTGGCGTCATCCTGCCGGTAGTTCCCAATCAGGAATTCAGTCGATTCCACATCAACCCTTTCAAGACTTGGCTGGTCGTGGCCGCGGTCAGCACCATCTCGTATGGCAGTTACGTTCTGCAGAAGGTAACCAGGCAACAAGGGGGTGTCGTGCTGGCGGCGCTGCTGGGCGGAGCGTATTCATCGACCGTCACTACGGTGGTGATGGCGCGCCGGGCCGCTCGTGAACAGCACCCTCACCTTTTTGCCGGCGGAATCTTGATCGCCTCCAGTGTCATGTACCTTCGACTGGTCGCGCTTTTGGCGCTGTTCAACCGGCAACTGATGTCCGTGCTGGCGCTTCCCTTTCTTGTACTCGCCGGTGTCGCGCTCGGCGTCGGCTGGCTTTGGACGCGCCGGGTGGATCCCAGTACTCAAGCAGTACAGCGGGAGTTTGAGCCCAAGAATCCGCTCGAACTGCTGGCGGCGTTTCTCTTCGCCGTTTTATTTCTGGGGATGCTGGTCGCTACCCAGTTGGCGGTGACCTATCTGGGAAGAGCGGGAGTGAATACTCTGGCCGCCATCATGGGCATTACCGACGTAGATCCGTTCATCATGGGAATGACCCAGGCAGCGGGCACTCTCACTCCTCTGAATATTGCCGCGGCCGCAGTTCTCATCGCCGCAGCCAGCAACAATTTCGTCAAAGGAATCTACGCTTATAGTCTGGCCGACCGGAAAACCGGTTTGCAAAGCCTCTTGCTCATGACCACTCTCGCCCTGGCCGGCCTCTTGCCCCTGCTTTGGATACGGTCGTAACCTTTCAGAGAACCCGTTTGCTAAACATCCTTCAGTTGGTTCTCATCCATCCCGAAATAGTGGCCCAGTTCATGGATGACCGTCAGGCGGATCTGTTCGCGGACCTCGGCTTCGCTGCAGCAGACCGCTTCAATATTCTTCTGATAGAGCACGATGTGATCAGGTCCTGCCGGCAGGTCAAATATGCTCTTCCTGGTCGTGGGCACACCATGGAAAAGACCCAATAGCAGCTTCCCCGGCCGCCGTGATGGTTGATGCGGCGGCTTATCCTCTACCAGAATGGCGACGTTGCGAATCCGACTGCGGAATTCTTGCGGAAGCGAGTCGAGCGCCTCCTCGACTACCTTGACGAAATGTTCACGCGTCATCCTTCACCCACTGAAAGCATATCGTGAAAACACCTGTACACGAGCTGCCTGGGGGTGGGTCAGTGGTAATTCGCCAAGGACTCTGTTGACGCTCTCCGCTTCTCTACCGAGGCGAATAGGCAACCGCTTTGATTTCGATGACCAGCCCCGCACGAGCCAGAGCGGCGATCTCGAGAATTGTCCACGTAGGAAACGGCGCTTGCAGATAGCGGCTCTTGATCTCCACGAAACGGGCCAGATGCTTCTGCAGTCCAACATGGTAACTGACGAGCTCGACAATATCGTTCAGCGAGCAACCGGCAGCCTCGAGGACAATCTTTAGGCGATCAAATGCATTCACGATTTGTGTCTCGTCATCCTGCGGCATGGAACCATCCGGATTGAGACCGATCTGGCCGGCCACGTAAACGAAATCGCCGGCTCGCACCGCCGCTGAGTAACCAAATTTTTCAAAAATAGTCGAACCATCTTTGGTTGCAAAAATTGGATTCGACGGATTCACTGCCTCTTTTTTCTTCATCAAAGCTCCTCGAAAGATCCTTAAAGTCGCGCACCGGGAGGAAGATCGAGCCCGAGCAAAAGCCGGCCGTACGCTTCGCCGACGGCCTCAGGCTGCAACAGAAAATGCGAGCTCATCGCGTGCAAATCACGAAACAAACGTTCTGCCCGGGATCCGGTCGGCAACAAGCTGCCTCCCAGTGCTGAAAACATCTTCTGGGCGGTGGCAAGCGCCATTCGGGCCGCAATCGCCAACCGCATTCTAATTGCTCCACGCTCCTCTGGTGTGAGAGGACGCCCGCTCTGAATGATCTCCAGCGCGAGATCGGCGTCGTCCAGCAGAGCTTGACGCACGATGGCCATGGTCGCTTCCCCGGTTGCGACGTCGATCTGGGCCATTTTATCGTCCCGCTGCCGTTGTTGGGTTCCGGAGTTCACGCGGGTTTTCACCACCTCGCGAAACTCCTCCGCTACCGCGGAAGCAACTCCTAGTAGCGGCGCCAGCACCGACATGGCGAATACGGAGTTCAGCGGGTAGTCGTAGATCGGCTCGTGGTTCGGGCAGGTGGGATGTTTTCCGCCGGCTTGGAGTTGGCTCCAGCTCAACCAGCGATGTTCGGGAACAAACGTCGGTCTGAGGGAAATGTCTTTGCTCCCGGTACCGCGCATTCCGAGGACATTCCAGCTCGAATGATCAATGGAAAACGCATCCTGCGGCACCAGCACCACATGCGGGTCCGGCGCGCCACCGTTCCGGTCCGGCAGCGGCACCAGCAAACCTGCCCAGGATGCCACATCGATGCCCGAAGCGTAGCGCCAGCGGCCGCTGACCATTGCCCCGCCCGAGACTTGCTCCGCTGTAATTCCTGAACCGACGCCGCCCGTAAGCATAGAGACGATGGCCGGCTTGCCGGACAGGAAGACATCACGCTGGGCCTGCTCGGAGAATTTGCCGAGCATTAAAACATTGGCGCTGTTGAGGCCGACGATCCACGCACACGAACCGCAGCCCCGGCCGACTTCAAACACGGCCTCCCACGCTTCCCGTGGCGTGCAGCCCAATCCTCCGAAAAGAGGAGGTTGCATCATGCGGAACAATCCGGCGGCAGTCAGGCGTTCCGCTACATCCTCCGGAATCCGCTTTGCCGCCTCAATCTCCATAGCGCGGCTTTGCAGCCAGCCGCACAGAGCCTTAGCCCTTTGAGCTACGTCGCCAACTTCCGCTCCGTTCCCCGTTGACGTATGCAGTGTCGTCATTGCTCGTGTTCGATCTTCCCACAGATGCTTCAGGCAATCAGTCGAAATAATTTAGACCTGGAGCCATGTGCAACTTTGTATCGCCAGATACGCGGCGCTTTGCTAATCTGTTGGGCTGACCTACACGGATCATGCCCCCAACCCAAGCACAAATGAGGCAAAAGACAGCCAAAGCCAAGAAGATACCGGGAACGTGGCGCATCAGTCCCGATCTCGCTCGTCTGATCATGGGACAGGAGAGTTCTGGCCGGGCACGCCATTTTCGCAAGAACGAAATCATTTACGACCAAGGCACGATCTCCAGCAGGTTCTACTTTGTGGTTTCCGGCCTGGTCCAGGTTTCGATTGTGCGGGTGGATGGAGTAGAGGTGGTGCTCGAATTCATGGGGCCCGAGACCATCTGTGGCGAAGGCGACGCGTTCGGCCAGTTGCCGCGGTTTTCCCGGGCCGTCGCGCTGGAAGAAACCGACACCATCGAGTTCGATACCGCCCGGATGGAGAGGGTGTTCGCTCAGCACCCGGAGTTTGCCTTCGCGTTGCTGCGGGTAACCAGTCTCAAGCAGCGGATACTGGCGGTGAGACTCGAGCACCTTGCTTCGCGTGAACCGGAAGAGCGGATCATGGATCTGTTTCATCGCCTCCGGGAAATGTTCGCCGTTGATCACCCGGGTGGAAAGTTGCTGGTCACACGTCTCACGCATGAGCAGATCGCCGCCCTGACCAGTACCTCGCGGGTTACCGTAACCCGCGCCATGCGGGCCTTGCGCGAGGCTAACAAGATAGACATTCTCGGCGGATATATTCTTTTGCGGTCCCGGCAATAGGTAAGATGCTGCTTCCGGCTTCACTGCAAACCGCGTGTATCACCTGATACAGACGATACCGGGATCGAAAGCAGTAGCCTCAAACGGACCGGCTCGGGCCGTCCATCGGCGGTCGATCGGCGCTCGTGGGGAGCCGTAGAGGGGCATAGATGCTGGAGGAAAGGACTGTTTGGTATCGGCGGCTCTTTGGCCGGTGGGCCACGGGGGTTGCCGTGATCCTGGCGGAAGATGCGGGTCAACTGGTAGGGTTGACCGTTAACTCGTTAACCTCGGCGAGCCTGAATCCGCTTTTGCTGTTGTTCTGTGCCCGCAACGAAAGCCGCTCCGCCGCGGCCATCCTCCATTCCGGCCGGTTCTCGGTCAACGTGCTCGCCGCACACCAGGAGCACATTGCGCGGCATTTCGCCGGTGCAAGAGACCGGGATCTCAAACTCGGCTGCGTTCGAAAAGACGGGTTCGCGTGGTTGGCAGGCTCGAATGCCGTATTTCGGTGCGAAGTGGAGGCCGCCTATCCCGGTGGCGACCACCGTATCATCCTTGGCCGCGTGGTTGATATGCTGGGTCCGGAAGAATGCGACCGTCCGCTGGTCTATCACAATGGCCGCTACACCTATCTTGAACAGCGGACAGAGGACAGAACCCGGGTGTGCACGCGACAACCAGGAGCCGAATAAACATGACTCAGTTTGCCTCCAAGGGAGACTTGACTCCGAAGAAGACCACCTTCAGCCGGCTTTCGGAGAATGCCTATGCATACACCGCCGAGGGCGATCCTAATTCGGGAGTAGTCATTGGCGATGACAGCGTTCTGGTCGTAGATACGACAGCCACGCCCGTGATGGCGCGCGCGCTGATCGGTCACATCCGTCAAGTCACGGACAAACCCATCCGGCACGTCGTTTTGTCGCATTACCACGCCGTGCGCGTGCTCGGAGCATCGGCCTACAAAAGCGAAGGCTGCGAACACATCCTCGCCAGCCGCGGCACCTATGACCTGATAGTGGAGCGTGGGGCGCAAGACATGCAGTCGGAGATCGAACGCTTTCCACGGCTCTTCCAGGCGGTGGAGTCTATTCCAGGATTGACCTGGCCGACTCTGACTTTTGAAGGGCAACTCACGCTGTACTTGGGGAAACTGAAAGTGGAAATCATGCACCTGGGTCCCGGCCATACCCGGGGCGATACCGTGGTCTGGCTGCCGCAGCAGCGCATCTTGTTTTCCGGGGATCTCGTGGAGTACCAGGCAGCTGCGTACACCGGCGATGCCCACCTACAGGAGTGGCCAACCACACTTAACGAACTGCGCTCCCTGAAGCCGGAGAAACTCGTCCCCGGCCGTGGACCAGCGCTCGAGAACCCAGACCAGGTGAGTGCCGGGCTTGACTATACGAGAGATTTTGTCACCACTCTGTTTGCTTGCGCCCAGGAATCAGTTGCCGCAAAGAAGACTTTGAAGGAAACGTTCCAATACACGCGCTCCAGGATGGACCCCAAGTTCGGCGGCGTGTTCATCTACGAACACTGCCTGCCTTTCGATGTCTCCCGAGCCTATGACGAGGCCAGCGGCATCAAGAGTCCCAGGATCTGGACCGCACAACGGGACCGGGAGATGTGGGCGTCACTCCAGGGTTAGACCTGCGTGGTAACTCCGTGCCACTCAAACCGAGGCGGAACTGTTGCACAGGACAATCGTCTTCAAGCCCTGCTGGTGAGAGAGCTTTTCCATCGCGCCAAGAGTCTCCTCCAAGGGTACAGATGCCGTCACCAGACGCATGACGTCAAGCTTGCCGCCGGAAATCAACTCCACGGCCTTGCGGAAGTCGGGAGGGCCGAACCCGAAGGAACCAGTGAGTAGAACTTCGTCGTAGTGAATCCGGTTCATGTCGACGGGGAGGGTGGAGCCTGCAGGCATACCGGCAAACAGGTTGATTGCGCCTCCTTTGCGGACGACGCCGAACGCGGTCTGCGCGGCCGCTACGTCGGCAACCGACACAATCACCTTTTCAGCGCCTTCGCCCCCGGTGGCCCGCCGAACGGCCTCGACCACATCTTCGTTCCGCGCATCGATGACTATGTCGGCGAGCGCGGAGGCCACTTGCAGCCTTTCCGGCGTAATTCCACTGACGATGACGGGGTGCGCGCCAAGGCAACGCCCGATTTCGGCCTGGAGCAGGCCCATCACTCCGTCTCCGATGATGAACAGCGATTCTCCCGCTTTCACGTCGATGGAAGAGAAAGCATGCAGACAGCAAGCCACGGGCTCCGCAAAACAGATCGCAGTCGAGTTCGATGATTCCGGCAAGGCAATCATGCCCTGCGACACCAGACGCTCCGGAACTCGAACAAACTCGCTGAAACCTCCCGGATCGAGGGCTGCGTCGAAAAGATGAGGACACAAGCTGTATCGCCCGTGCAAACACTGCGGGCACGAACCGCAGGGCACATAGGGTGCTACGACAACCCGCGCTCCGCGCCGCCACGGGCCGGAACCGGGAGCCTCGGTGATGACTCCCGAGATTTCGTGGCCCAATCCGGATCCGGGACGAATCTTGGGATGGCCGCGCTGGAACGTCTTAATGTCGGTCGCGCAGATGCCGCAAGCTTCCACCGCCACCACTACTTCTCCGCTTGCGGCTTGAGGTACAGGGATTTCCTCGATGCGAATATTGCCCGGACCGTAATACTTGAGCGCCTTCATGCTGACCTCGGATTCTTAAGGACGCAGACCCCTCGCACTGCGTCCTTGCGAACGGAAATAACGATGCGGTCCGACTGCTTTAAGAGGCGCAAGGGATTGCCATCGACGCACAGTACCGCGCCGTCGCGCACCTGCTCGACCACAATGCTGATTTCCTCGGAGAGTGTGACGTAGCTGGAGATCACCGGAGCTGCGCGCAACAAGGCGGAGGCGGTCATCTGTACCTGCACCAGCGGCAAGCTCGAAACCAGGCATCCCGCGGGAAGACCGGCGAGTGCGGCGAGACAAATACCGCCAGTAACGGCCTTCCCGAAAAACGCGGGCTCGGCGAATCCGGCGATGACGGTGCCGACCGATTCCCCTTCAGCAACTACGGTCTCGCCGTCTTTGCCGCTTCTCGTCACTCTGGTTTTCAAAGTCGCAACCGGTCGAGGCGTGCCCAGTTCGAGTTTTCCATGCAAGCGTGCAGCGGCGTCTATATCCCGGACTTGCCCATCGATGGTTCCAACCACGGTATAACCAATCACAACGTCATTGAACGCTCGCCCCAACAAGTCATCGTTCACGCAGGCGTTGAGGCAATCCACGTTCCAGGTTTCGAGCGTATCCGGGCGCAGTTGCCTCGCTTCACTGGCACGACAGCTGACCAGACGCCCAACATTGGTGGAACCAGCGCCGATTCCGAGGATCGGAGTCCTGCAACCTACCTCGATGCAGACTTGGGCAACATCGGCAAGGGTTCCATCGCCACCGACCACGACCAGAGCAACGACGTTCTGCCCGGCCATCCACTTCGCCAGAGCACGCGTTTGATCCCGTCCGCTGACCGCTCCGACGTCGTAAACCACAACCCGGCCGCTCCAGCCTGAAAGCGCCGCCGAGCCTGTCTGCCCGGGTCCCGTCAAAACTTCTTCCGCCCGGACGCACGAGAGCGCGCTTCTCACAGCCTGCAAGGCCAGTTCAACGCCGCTGCCCGCCGATGGGTTCATGATCAATCCGACGCGCCGCCACTCCTCAGCCATGGACCGCCTCCACCAGCGATGCCGTGATGCTGCCGGGGTCCGCCGACTGCCAGACGTTGCGGCCCACAGCCACCCCTTTGGCGCCAGCGCTCAGCGCTTCGCGCGTTGACGAAAGAAGCTGCTCCGGGCTTTGTTTTGACCCGCCGAGCACGACCACCGGACGGTAGCAACTGTTGGTGACTGTGCGAAAGCTTTCGACACTGCCGCTGTACCGGATTTTGACCAGGTCCGCTCCAAGTTCTGCCCCGACCCGTGCGGCCACCGCGATCTGGTCGACGGAGGCTTCGGACGCGGCAAATCCTCCAGGCAACATTTCCGCCAGCAGAACCAAGCCCCAGCGGTCGCACTGACTGGCAAGATTGGCCAGGGCATGCAGGCTGGCGGATTCGCCAGGGGCGCCCACAATTCCCATCGCTGCCACGGCGTCTGCCCCTAGCCGTACCGCATCTTCTACCGTCAACGCCGGTTTCGTCTCCGACCACTCGCCCGTCAGTGCAGTGGGACCGCAGTCCACCCGAAGAATGATTCCAGCTCTGCCGAACAGCCCTGAGAAGCTCCGCGCCAGACCGGGAGTAACCAGCAGCGCGTCCGCGCCATTTTCCGTGACGGCACGGATCAGAGCTTCCGGGCGATCAAGTGTCGCCAACGGCGTAATACCGGCGATCCCGTGGTCAATAGCCACAATCACGGTTTTGCCGTCATGCCCCAAGATCCGATTCAACCGTATTTCTTTCCCTGGACTCATTTCTTAACCTCTCCGCTCAAAGCGCGACTTCAGTGCACGAACATCGGAATCGCGTTAAGAACTAAGCTCGTACAATACGCCTTTTCCTCATCGCGGCATTTTGCGGGTGGGAGACTGATCTTCCGCCGGGGCGCTTCCGCACTACGCTGTTGACTGAATTCCTTATCTTGAGTTCCGTGGCCAACACAATTTTTCGCGCCGGTCCCTCGTCGCCGCTGATGCGGCTTAGCAACAGGCGCGCCGCCGTCCGCCCCAAGTGATATCCAGGTTGGCAAACAGCCGTGAGTGCCGGATCGGAGAACTCGGTGATGTCGAGGCCATCGAAACCAACAATAGAGACATCGTCGGGACAGGTCAGCTTAAATTCCCACACTGCCGAAAGGGCGCCCAGTGCCATCAAGTCATTGGCCGCGAAGATTGCCGTCGGGCGAGGAAGCATCCGCAGCAGGCGAGTCGTGCAGGTGTACCCGCTGGCCCGGTCGAAGCGGCCTTCCTGCACGTATTCGGGGTCGATCGCAATTCCGGCTTCACGCAATGCGCTGCGAAAACCTTCGAGCCGCTCCCTGGCATTCGTCAGATGGAGAGGCCCGGAGATGATTGCGATCTGCCGGTGTCCCATCCGGATAATGTGTTTTGCGGCCTCGTACGCTCCTTTGTGATTGGCCACGACGACCACGTCGCCCTTCCAACCCTCGGGAACGCGATCCAGACAAACCATTGGAGTACCGGCGTTGGACGAAGATGAAATGGCGCTGTCCACCGAGGGAATGATCAGAACTCCCGCGGGCAGAAAGGACCACAGATCATTCAGGTACGAAATTTCTTTCTGCGGATCATCGTCCGTGTTACAGAGGATCAACCGGTAAGAGTTCTCATACGCAATGTCCTCGACGCCGCGTACCACCGACGGGAAAAAAGGATTGGTAATGTCGGGGACAATCATGCCAATGATGTTGGTGCGATTCAGGCGCAGCCCGCGCGATAACTGGTTGGGCATGTATCCGAGGTTTCGAATCGCATCCAGTACACGCTGGCGCAAGTTCCCACGCACCGACAAGCTTCCGTTGATTACGTTGGAAACCGTGCCGATCGACACACCCGCGCTTTCCGCGATCTGGTGCATCGTGATCCGCGCCGCTGCACAGTTCGTGTTCTTTCCGTTATGCGCCACAAGTAAACTCGCAACCTCTTCCGGGCAAAGTAGGCATATGAAACGCAACACTCTTAGCGTTCTGCTGGCTCCGAATCCACCACGCACCGATACCCGATAGCTCCCAAACGTTCCAGGCTAGGAGCAACGGATGCAATCAGCACCTGACTAAGCCCTGCCAAACGTGCGGAAAAAGGTGCCAAGCGCCAGACCTCCCGCCGGAAAAGATTGAAAACTGGGAGCAAATATAAAAGCTTTCATTTGGCGAAAAAGTATCCAGAGTTACTGAAATGGTGCCTTAAGCATATTATTTTAGGCTCGGTCCAGGACGGGAGTCTGTTTGTGCCCACCGCGAATGAATGCATTCATTGGTTGGGCCAGGTAGGTTGACTTCATTTCCTGTCAATGATCAAGAGCTCATTAGCTCCAGGGGGATGCGTTCATGTACTCCGTCTCAGCGTCCAAGCTGTCAACTCTGTTGGTTCTTCCGGTAGTTTTTCTGGCGCTCATGACTTTGAGCATACCCGTTCTTGCCCAATCCACGTTTGGTTCGTTCATCGGTACCGTCGCGGACCCGTCGGGCGCCGTGGTAAAGGGAGCGTCCGTCACCCTCATCGACGTGGGAACCTCGGTTCAGAAGAAGATGGTCACGGACGAAAACGGTTCATTTTCGTTCGTCAACGTGACGGCCGGCAAGTACCGGCTCACGGTCGAAGCCGCGGGTTTCCAGAAGGTCGAATTCACGGACCTGGATCTGCTGGCCCGCGAGACCAAGCGCGTGGATGCGAGCCTGAAGGCGGGAGCTGCGACCGAAACCGTGAACGTGGAAGGCGGTGCTATCGGCGTCGTCACAACCGACGCTTCCAACATCGAAGCCAATCGAACCGGGCAGGAACTGATTGATCTGCCAGTGGCGATCTATTCGAGATCAACCGGTTCCACCAGCCCTATTTCAACGTTGACCACGCAGCCCGGAGTGCAAACCGACGGCAGCACGCTGATCATCTCGGGCACCACCTCCGCCCTCACCGCGGTCACCCTGGATGGCATCAGCACCATGAAGATTGAATATGCCGGCCCCGCCAACGAACTTTTTCCCTCCTTCAACTCTATTTCCGAGATGAAGGTCAGCGGTTCGAACAACAACGCCGAGTTCAGCGGGGTGGCCGATGTGACCACGACGTCCAAGGCGGGAACGAATGTTTACCACGGCGGAATTTTCTGGAATCACGAGAATGCCGCGCTCGACGCCGGGGATCCATTCGCTCTCAGCAAGCCTGCACTCATCATGAACAACTTCGGCGGATTCTTCGGCGGACCCCTCATTCATAACAAGACCTTCCTGTTTGGCAGTTATGAGGGGTTGCGCCTGCCCAAGCAGACCCCGCTGGTAACGAATGTTCCGACCGCGGATATGCGCACGGGCAACCTCAGTACTTACCTGGACGGCAAGCCGATCTACTTGCCTGACGGAACTCCCATTGATCCCACTGCAGTGCCCATATCCAGTGTCGCAGCAAACTTCCTGCAATACCTCATGCCTGCTCCTAACGCTGGGGATCCGAACGTACCCGTCAACAACTACAGGACCAATATGCCGACGCCCATCTCGAGCAACCAATTTGATGTGCGTGTCGACCAGAACCTCGGGTCCAAACAGCAGATATTCGGGCGCGTCAGCTACAAGAATCGGTCGGTTGTTACCGCGCCTTCGCTGAACTGTCCATGGTTTTGTGAGACGGCGGGTTCGCCTTCCACGGGTGCGTTTCAGCAACCGGAAACTGATACCGCGCTGACCGTGGCTCACTCCGTCTCGCTCACCCCGACGCTATTAAACGAACTACGTGGTGGTTTCAGCCGTTTCCATCTGGCGACCACTCTGGCTGTCAATTCTCAAACCATACTCGATAACATCGGCATCACTGGCATTCCCAACGTGAGCCCATACGGAGCCGTCCCCAGCGCCGTGTTTGGCGGTGCCTTTCAACAGACGGGCGGTGCTAACCCTTCAACACAGATCAGCACGACCATCCAGTTCGCTGACAATCTCACTTGGATCAAACATGGCCACACGTTCAAGTTCGGCTTCGACTTCCGGCGCTTGAGCGACCACGACGACAACGCTTTCGGCAGTCTCCGCTCGGGGCAGTATGGCTTCGATGGCACGTCTGCGGTCGGAGCCCAGATCGGCGACCCGTTCGCCTCATTCCTGCTCGGTTATCCCGACTGGGAAGCGATCACACTCGTTAGCAATGACAAGATGAACGGCTTGGGGCACGGCTGGGGCTTCTTCGGTCAAGACGACTGGAAGGTTACGCCCAGCCTTACTCTCAACCTGGGCCTTCGCTACGAACTCCATCCACCAATGACCGATACGGGTTACAACGTGGGGGCATTCATGCCCGACTATCAGGGTCCAAACGGGCCGGGTGCTCTGGTCGTTCCGAACCAGCGGGCGATCGCGATGGCCGATCCCGGACTGCTCGGCTCCGTGCCCAATACGCCGCTGCTGACTGCGGCGCAGGCGGGAATCCCATCCGCCTTGCGGTTTACAGATAAAAAAGATTTCGGTCCGCGCATCGGGTTTGCCTGGCGTCCATTCCACAATGATAAGACGGTCATCCGCGGTGGCTACGGCAGATTCATTGAATCGCCGCTGGGCTTCGCCTTGGTCGCCGGTTGGGCGACGACCACGAGTTATATCCCCTACTACGGAAACTACTTCCTGGGCGATGGAGTGACGCCGGCCATTTCGTTCCCGGCACCGTTCCCGAATCCCATCGATCAGGCCCAACCGGGTTACGTCAACTTCTATTACGCATTTCCCATTCACTACAGGGATCCCAGCGTTCAACAATGGAACTTCACGGTGGAGCGTGAACTTGGCTTTGGCACCGGTCTTCGCTTTTCCTACATCGGGAACCACGGCAGCAATCTGGAGGTGATGCAAGACTTAAACCAGGTCCACGCCAACACTCTGGGGTACTACAACGGCCCCTATCAAGGGCGCCCCTTCCAGGATTGGACCATCATCGAGAGTGCTACAAACGCTGCCAAGAGCAACTACAACAGTTTCACGTCGGACGCGCATAAGCGTTTCGGCAACGGCCTTCAGTTCGACGCCAGCTATGTTTTTACGCGCGACCTCTCCACGGCCGGTGGCGGCAATCCGACCGCCCTGGCGACCGAACCCGGCCCCTACATGACCGATCGGTTCAATCCCAATCTCGATTACGGGAATGTGATCTATGATCGCAGACATCGGTTCCTCGCTACATACCTGTACGAACTTCCATTTGGCCGAGGAAAGAAATTTCTTGGTAATGCCAGTGGCGCCCTCAATCAAGTTGTCGGAGGATGGGAAACTGGCGGCGTGCTCCTGTTCCAAAGCGGCCCATTCCTGACACCGGTGCAAAGTTCCTGCGATTCTGCCGGCACCAATCTAACTGCTGTCCAATCGGTCGGTCTTGTTGATGTCGCTCCCGGAGTTTCGCGCTACGGTTCAGGTATGCAATATCTGAATCCCAATGCGTTCGCTGTACCTGGTTGGGACCAGGAGGCAAACACCTGTAATACCATCGGCAGGTTCGGAAATGCGGGAATCGGCAACGTTGTGGGTCCGGGAACCAAAGCCGTTTCCATGTCTTTCATCAAGTCCGTTTCTTTTGGGGAAAAAGCGAAGTTGCAGGTGGGAGCGGAAATCTCGAATATCTTCAACCACCCGAACTACATGCCGCCTAGCCTGGTCGTCACGCCAGACAACACGGCTGGATTCGGCACTCTAAACGCTGTACAGACGGCAGAAGGTGCCGGTCCCCGTATAGTTAATATCACCGTACGTATCAGCTTCTAACCGCTTCTGCGGCCCAGAGAATTGCGCTCATCTCCGCCAACCAGCGGGGCTGAGCGCGGGGCTGCGGATTTCCCCAACGGGCCGTTTATAGAGCAAGCCCGAGCGGAAAGGAAAGTGCTTGGAGTCAATGACCCGGTGCACTCTGTAAGCACCCGGATGCAGCACCCATTTTGCAGTGTTTGAAAGAGGCGCGCATGTATCAGCCAGAAACCTACTGGGTTGCCTTGCTTTTCATGGTCCTTTCCATGCTGTGCTGGGGATCGTGGGCCAGCACCATGAAGATGGCGCCAAAATTCCCCTTCCAGCTCTTCTATTGGGACTACGTCATCGGTGCCCTGCTGACGAGCTTGTTCTGGGGATTCACCTTGGGCAGCGCCCGCGGAGGCGAACTCGCTTTCCTTAATAGCATCCACCAGGCCGATAACACTCACATCGCATGGGCCCTGGCCGGTGGAGTGCTTTTCAATATCGCGAACCTCCTCCTGGTCACAGCCATCGATCTTGCCGGGTTGGCTGTTGCCTTCCCCGTGGGTATCGGGCTAGCCCTGGTGGTGGGTGTGTTGTTGAATTTCCTGATTTCTCCGAAGGGCAATCCCCTGCTGCTCTTCGGTGGCGTAGCGCTGGTGGTTCTGGCGATCGTGCTGAACGCCATCGCCTACCGGCGCCGAGAGATCGAAAAGAAGACGCTGAGCCTGCTCGGAATCGAAATCAGTGTCGCCTGCGGTATCTTGATGGGAATCTCCTATCCATTTATCGTCAAGGCGATTACTGGCAACCACTCTCTCGGGCCTTATGCCGTTTCCTTCGTCTTCGCTGTGGGCATCGCTTTCTGCACGATCCCGGTGAATTACTACCTTATGCGACGGCCGCTGACGGGCAGTGCGCCCGTGGACATGAAAGGCTATTTCGGTGCCGGAAGTTTAAACCATTTCTGGGGAATTGCCGGTGGAACGGTCTGGTGCACCGGAACCACGCTGAACTTCACCGCTTCCCACGCTCAGATCATCGGTCCAGCAGTTTCCTACGCCATCGGCCAAGGGGCAACTATGGTGTCCGCCGTCTGGGGCGTGTTTATCTGGAAGGAATTCTCTGAGGCGCCAGCCTCCGCTCGCAAGCTGCTTCTGCCAATGTTCGTTTTCTTCATCATCGGTCTGGTTGCGGTGGCGGTCGCTCCGGTATTGGGACGCTGAGCATCTCGTAGAAAGGACAAATCTTTATGAAAGGCACAACTACCTCTCCCGAAATCAATCTATCCCAGTTGCAGACTCGCATGTTCATCAACGGCGAGTTTCGGGACGCCTCTGGCGGCAGCACATTTACTCTTCATGATCCGGCCACCGGCCAGGAGATTGCGCGCGTGCCGCAGGCGACGGCCGCTGATGTTGACGCAGCGGTGCACGCAGCAAAAACGGCGCTCCACCATGCCAGTTGGCGGGACATGATGCCGGCGACGCGCGAGCGCCTCTTGCAAAAGCTGGCCGACTTGCTGGAACAACATGCCGGCGAACTCGCCCGGCTCGAAACCCTTAACCAGGGCATGTTGCTGGGCGTGGCGCAGGCAGTCGACGTGGGTGCCAGTGTTCAGTGGCTGCGTTACATGGCGGGCTGGGCAACAAAAATCCATGGCGATTCCATCGACCTTTCTTTCCCGATACCGCCTGGCACCAAGTATCAGGCGATCGTAAGGCGGCAACCGGTTGGCGTCGTCGGCGCCATCGTGCCCTGGAATTTCCCTCTGCTGATGGCGATCTGGAAAATTGCGCCGGCCCTGGCTTGCGGCTGTACGGTTGTTCTTAAGCCCGCATCAGATACGCCCCTGACAGCACTGCGCTTTGCCGAGCTTACGCTGGAGGCAGGCTTTCCGCCGGGGGTATTCAACGTCATCGTTGGCGGCGGCACCACTGCCGGCGCCGCTCTGGTGAAACATCCAGACGTCAACAAGATCACCTTAACCGGTTCCACCGAGGTCGGCATTTGGATCGGCCAGGAGTGCGCTAAAACCGTAAAGCGCGTTGGCTTGGAGCTGGGCGGAAAAAGCCCCGTGATCGTGCTCGACGATTGCGATCCGGCGGTGGCGGCGGCGGGCGCCAGTGCCGCCATTTTCTTTAACCAGGGCCAGGTTTGCACGGCGGGATCCCGTCTGTATGTACAAAAGAAACAGTTCGAGCGGGTCGTCGCCGGCGTTGCCGACACAGCCCGCAATGCGGTGGTCGGCTCAGGTTTTGACCCCGCAACCCAGATTGGGCCGCTCGTCTCCCAGCGCCAGCGGGAAAACGTATTGCGCTTTATTGAGACGGGCGTGAAAGAAGGAGCCCTGCTTGTGGCTGGGGGTACAGCTGCCAATCGGGATGGCTACTTCGTCCAGCCCACCGTGTTCGCCAACACCACGGGTCACCAGCTGACCTTGACGCGCGAGGAGGTGTTCGGACCAGTCTTGATCGCCCAGCCCTACGACGATCTTGAAGAGGTCGTGCGCGAGGCGAATAACACGGTCTTCGGCCTGGGAGCGAGCGTCTGGACCTCAAACATCAGCAAAGCCCTCAGGGTGGCAGAGCGCCTGGACGCAGGCACAGTCTGGATTAATTCGCACAATGTGGTCGATCCCAACATGCCTTTCGGCGGTTTCAAGCAGTCTGGCATCGGGCGCGAACATGGACGCAGCGCGATAGAAGCGTACACGGAGTGCAAGTCGATTTGTATCGCCTATTAACGGCGTCGGGCGTCTGACTCTAACTTGCTCAGATGTGCCATCACCCACGCAGTCGGACCGATTCCCGCAAGATTCCACTTTTGGTCCGGCCCCGGCGCCGCTCCCTGCCAACCTTGCGTGGCGCTCCTGGCGTTTGGGATTCCCGGACTAGGACTTTCTCGATTTCTTCCCGCAGCCAGCGATTTGCCGGATCATTTTCCACACTCTCGTGCCAGTACAGGTGGGCTTCGAGACGGGGCTCTGGGAGCGGGAAGGGATACACCTGGTTCATCAGACCTGTGTTCGCCATACCCAGGTTCAGTAGTCGCGCATGCGGCTCCGGCAAGGTCAGCAGCATGTCCGTCTTACTCACCACCATGCAGGCTGTGTGGTTGTGCTGGCTGCGCAGAAAGACCTGCCGGCGAAGTCCGTGCCGGCTCAGTTCGACGTCAATCAGGCTGGGACCGCTGCGTCGGGAAGAGACCTGGATATGACGCTGTGCCAAATAAGTATTCAGATCGAGTTTGTCCGTGATCGCCGGGTGACCGTGCCGGGCGATGACCACGAATGGTTCATTCAGAAGCCACTTGTGCCGGATACGATCGCTCATTGTCATGGGGATGTCGATGGCGAGATCGACCGAACCGCTCGCCAATTCGGTCTCCAAGTCCCTGCGCTTGACCCTCGTCGTGGTGATCGACATTCCCGGGGCGACATGCGCCAGGCGTTGCAGTAGGGATGGAAGAATCAGCGCCTCGGCGTATTCCCACAGCGAGAGGTGAAAATTCCGTCGCGTGTGTTCGGGAACGAAATTGCGGCTCTGGCTGAGGTTCGCTTCCAGAATTTGCAACGCCTGCCGCACTTGTTCAATCATGTTCCGCGTGAACGGCGTCGGCACCATGTGCGTCCCCTGCCGAACGAACAGCGGATCTTGCAGAAGGTCGCGCAGGCGCTTCAGCGCGTGGCTGATCGCGGGTTGGGTGAGGTTCAGTTGCTGGCCTGCGCGCGTGATGTTGCCCTCGCGATAGATGGCTTCCAGCACCACGAACAGGTTCAGGTCGACCTGGCTTAAATGCACGCCGCATATATTACAGGATTCATAGGATTCATTAGGAGAATTTTGCGGAAATCGCTAGGCTAGAGTCCCTGCGGGGTGAGCGCCTGCCCATGGAATTTTCCTTGTCACCGAGAGCCCAAAGCTATGTCCAGCGCCTCTCGGCCTTCATGCAAGAGCACGTCTTGCCGGCCGAGCCTGAGTATTTCATGCAGGTGCAGAACCTTCCCGACTGGCGCAACTGGAAGCAGCCTCCGGTTATGGAGACCTTGAAGGCTAAGGCGCGGGCGGCCGGCCTGTGGAACCTGTTCCTCCCAGACGGCGAGTATGGCGCGGGCCTCAGCAATGTGGATTATGCCCCGCTGGCGGAAATCATGGGCCGGAGCTCGATCGCCCCCGAAGTTTTCAACTGCAACGCGCCTGACACCGGCAACATGGAGGTGCTGGTGAAGTATGGTTCGGCAGCGCAAAAGGAACGCTGGCTCAGGCCGCTGCTGGCCGGTGAAATTCGTTCCGCATTCTGCATGACCGAGCCCGACGTGGCCTCTTCGGATGCCACCAACATGCAAGCCACCGCGCTCATCGAGGGAGATCAGGTCGTCCTCGACGGCCGCAAATGGTGGAGTTCCGGTGTCGGCCATCCCCACTGCCGGATTCTCATCTTCATGGGCATCACCGATCGCTCCGCCTCCAAGTACCAGCGTCACTCCATGGTTCTGGTGCCGCTCGACACTCCCGGCGTCAAGATCGAGCGCATGGTGCCGGTGTTTGGATCCTATGACCCGCCCTTCGGTCACGGCGAGGTCAGCTTTACGAATGTCCGGGTACCGCTCGACCACATCATCGCTGGACCGGGCCGCGGTTTTGAAATCGCGCAGGGCCGTCTTGGTCCCGGCCGCATTCATCACTGCATGCGCACGCTGGGGGCGGCCGAACGCGCGCTTGAACTATTGTGCCGCCGCTCGCTCCATCGCGTGGCCTTCGGCAAACCGCTGGCCGAACTGGGTGCCAATGCCGACGTCATTGCCAACGCCCGCATCATGCTGGAGCAAGCCCGTCTTCTTACTCTCAAAGCTGCGTGGATGCTCGATGAGGTCGGTACCAAAGGCGCGCGCAGCGAAATCTCCCAGATCAAAGTCGCCGTTCCCAACATTGCCCTGAAGATTATCGACCAGGCAATTCAAATGCACGGCGGCGCCGGCGTGTCCCCCGACTTTCCTCTGGCCGAACTGTTTGCCACCATCCGCACCCTGCGCATCGCGGACGGGCCCGACGAAGTGCATCGCGCTTTGATTGCCAAGCTCGAACTGCAGAAATACAAGCCTGGGACCGCGGCCTCGGCCTGAGCCTCGCAAAGCCGTCAATCTAGAACGTCAGGCGCAGCCCAAGCTGAATCTGACGCTTCGGAAAATCGGAAGTAAAGCTCAGCGGTTGGCTGGGATTACCCGGCGCTCCATGCACGTTAAACGTCGTGAACGTCGGGTTAAGCCCGAAAAGTGGGTCGACCTCATTGTTCACGCTGGCGTAGTTGGTCCGGTTTGCGATGTTGAATCCTTCCGCCGTGATTAACAGAGTGGCCTTCTCACCCACTTTGTGATGCCAGCTCAACCGCATGTCGAAATCAACGTAGTTCGGACCAAGACCCGTGTTACGAGCGGCTCCTATGGGGCGGCCATTGGTGGGGTGGTTGTCACCATTGGTCGCTTCTCCACTCAGTAAATTGAACGGATGCCCACTGTTGTAATTGAAAATCGGAGCTACCTCAAAACCTGACAGGATGCCTTTCTCCCACGGGCTGCCGAAGACGCCCGCAATCACCACCTTGTGCCGCTGATCGAAATTGGAAAGCGAATGCTCGCCGGCCAGGTTCAGGTTATCCTGCGGGCCATAGTCACTGTTGTAATCGGTGGTGGTGTCAAAGGCTTTGCTATAGGTGTAACTCCCCATTAGCGCCATGCCTTTGTTGAACTGCTTCTTGACTTCCAGAATGCCGCCCTCGTAAAGAGCGGATCCTGCCGAAGTGTATTGGTTGTTCTGGATAATGAGCGGATTGTAGAAACAATTGGCGGCGTTCCCACCCTTCGTCGGGTCGCATTTAGCCGTGGTCTGGCCCAGCGGATCAAACGCCGCACTGGAATTCCAGTCCCGGTAAGTGACTGTACTCCCGTTCGCCAGGGTTGCCGATACCGTGCCCGGATCCTGCACGTTGGTGTCAATCGCAACTGGAATGTGGACGGTGTGGGAATAGATGGCGCTCAAGGAAACTGAGAGACCAGCCGCGACCTGGCGCTCAATTCCAAACTCGGCTTGTTGCGAGTAAGCGCTCTTGTAGTTAGGCTGGTTGCTGAAGATAACGCTCAGAGCGGGAATGGGGCCGCTGTTCGTGGGCACGAAGAAGCCATTCGAGGCAGCGGTCAAGTCACCGGGGGTAATGCAAGCCAACGCCCCCGGTGGCGGCGTCGTGCAACCCAGCACTCCCCCAAGTGCTGATTGTCCCGGGTTATTGGTATTGAACAGATTCTCGTAAACAGTCTGGGAATTGAAAGGGGTCGGCAGGTTGATCGGATCTACATAGATGCCGATTTGCCGGTTGCAAGGGCTGCTGCCGGTGCCAGGAATGATGACCGTGCCAAATTCTTGAAACCCGCACGTGGCGGTCAGGTTCGCGACCTGGCTGCCGGGGCCGCTTGGACCCGTGTTCTCGACGGCAGTGTTGTTCTTGTTCATAACCCCCAGCACGTAATCCACCCCAGGGATGACGTCGTAAATCTGTGAATAGAACATTCCGTATCCCGCTCGGATCACGGTCTTGTGGTCTTTGAACGGATCCCACGCGAACGAGATGCGTGGGGCAAAGTTGTGCTTGGGAGTATTCAATGGGGCGTACTGTGTGTCCAGTTCATAGCGGACGCCATAGTTCAGAGTGAAGTTGGACGCAATCGCCCAGGCGTCCTGTGCATAGAGGGCGGTGAACGGTCTGGTTCGGCTGTAGCCGGGAGTGCCGAATCCGTCCTGAAGGAATAAGGGCAGCCCCAACGATGCATTCTGCAGTGAATCGATGGCGGCTCCGGGCGTGCTCACTCCGCAAGGATTCTCCGCCGTGGGGAGCATGCAGTAACTCAACAGAGCTCCATTCAGCGGCCCGAATTCAAAGCGGCCCGGCATGAAGATGTTGGTGGCTGTGTGATTGCCGCGGAGAAGCTCTTCACCGCCGAATCGCAACGCATGGTGGCCCCGGATTATGCTGAGGTTGTCCGCGAATTCATAGCGGCGTAGGATCTCGTGCTGGGGCAGAAAGATGTTCGTTCCGAACTGCCCGAAACCGGGGAGGTCAATTCCTACTTCAGCGGGCTCGTTGGGAATCACGTTCGTGCTGTTATAACTCCACTGCAACCGGGCCTCATTCTGAGTAGTCGGGCTGAACAAGTGAAACCATGCGCCCAGAAGCGTATGGCTATATGCGTGGATCGAACTGCCCCGCGAATAAGCAGTCAAAGACTGCACGTCCGGAGACTCTTCCAGGTCATGGCCGTAGTTGTAGCGCAGGAAGGTTTGGTCGTTTGTGCTGAAGCGGTGGTCCAGGCGGCCCGATCCCAGGTATTGCCGCGTGTCGTAGGGAAACACTCCGCCATTATTTTCAAACTGGCTTACCAGGAAGTCATTCAACCCTGCTTGAGTCGCGCTCAGGCCTTGGTTAGGAGTGATAGCCAAGGCGGTCTGCAGATACCCAGCGCATGTCGGCGCGGGTAAAGTGAGCGTTCCAGCAGGGGTATTGAGGCAGGGCACGGTCGTGCTTGCTGACTCGGCTGCCAACTGGCCGATAATGCTCTCTTGCGCCCCAGTCGGGGCGAAGATCGAGCTGTCGGTCAGCAATGGAACGGAATTCTGCGAGTCCTGCCGCAGGCCTTCGAAAGAACCATACAGAAAGGTTCTGTCTTTCACGATGGGAAAGCCGATGGCGCCGCCGTACTGCTGGCGGCTGAGCGAATTCTTGATTGGTTCGCCGACAGATGTGGTGTTGAAGTTAGCGTAGGTTGGGTCTGGCGCCAGAGCCGAGCTGAAGGCGAACGGGTCGCGGGCATCCATGGCGTCATTGCGGAAAAATCCGTAAAGGCTGCCATGCACGTTGTCGGTGCCGGATCTCGACACAATGTTAATGGTTGCCCCACTGGCCCCGCCCAGCTCTGCGGTGTAGTTGCTGCGGTTGATTTGGAATTCCTGCACCGCGTCCTGGCTTAAGGTCAGGCGCACGCCGCCCTCATCGTCGTTGGCTTCTCCGCCGTCCACGGTCACGCTGTTTCCTCGGCCGTTGCTGCCGTAGAACGATAGTCCGCTGGTGGGCGTCTGCTTAACGCGATAGCTGGTGTCGTCCGCCATCCTGGTGGAATTGGAAACACCGGGAGCCAGCAAGGTAAAGGTCAGGTAGTCGCGGCGGTCAATCGGTAGATCGTCGATGTAGGTTTGGGTAAGGGTATCCGCCTGGCCTGACCTCTCCGTGTCAACCGCGGGCGGCTCGGCCGACACTTCGACGATTTCCTTTCTCGACGCCACTTTCAGGTGAAAATCGAGAATCGCTGTCTGTCCTACCGTGATCACCAGTCCCTTTTGGATCTCGGTTTGAAAACCAGTGAGCTCTACCGTCACTTTGTAGGTCGCCGGCGGCAGCCCCGCGAATCGATACTCGCCACCGCTGTCGGTAACGGCAGTGCGCCGGATTCCCTTCTCGGCATCCTCCGCCACCACGTTTGCCTTTGGCATAACGCTGCCGGAGGCATCAGTCACCGTCCCTTTTATGCCGGCAGCCGCACCTACGCCTTGAGCGTGCGCGGCACTCAACATTCCCAATAGCACTAGCAGGCACGCAAAACCGAATGCGCACGAGCGTATCCGCCCCTGTGTTCTCCTCATAGCGCCCCCCCTTGACCCGGTAGATAATACTTCATCTCGACTCTAGCCAGCCCACACGTTCAGCGGAAGATAGCCTGCGTGAAACTCAAATTGATATTCGGCAGATTGTCGACCCGCGGCGTATCGACAGTAGTATTGGTTTGCTGCGTTTGAATGAAAAACGACTCCCACGCTCGTACTTTTTCAGAGCGCCGCATCTTCACGATGCGCGCGAGGGTATCCGCGTTCGCGTAATTCATCAAATGAATTGTTTTAATAATGATGTATGCCTGCCGTGAATGTCGGCGTGTGTTCGTCCAAACCCGAAAAATGGGTTATGACTCTCCGGTTTCCGGACCGGGACCTCCGTCGGCATGCGACAAAAGAAATTCGAGGATTTCCCTGTTTGTCTCTTCGGTCCGGTCGGTGAGAAACAAGTGACTCGCGTGCTCGATCAGAACGAGTTTCGCGCCCGGAATCCGCTTCGCGATCAACTCTCCATTGCCCGGTGGCACCAAAGCATCCGACTTCCCATGGATAACCAGCGTCGGCGCCGTGATCTGCGCGATTCGACTGTAGCTCTCCCACGCCAGAATCGCCTGGAGTTGTGCCATGTAGCCTTGCGGGGAGGGAAGCCAACGCCTGCGCAGGTTGATATCTTCCTCGATTTTCTCCCGCGGCGTAGCCGCGTCGTAGATGTAGGGAAGGATGGCTTCCCGCGCTTGATCCAGCGTCATGCCGCGCGCCATCAGCAGGTCGGCGACCTTGCGCTCCGAGCGCACCACCAAAGATCCGCCGGGTGCGGTGCACCCTAGAATCAACGAACACGTCCGCTCCGGATATTGCAGCGCGAATTCCTGCGCAATTGCCCCACCCATGGAAACGCCGAAGACGTGGGCGCGGGAAATGCCTGCCGCATCCAGAACCGCAGCCGCGTCCGACGCCATGGTCGCAATCGAGTAAGGCCCGGGTGGCACGTCGCTCATCCCCACGCCTCGATTGTCGAACGCTATCGTACGATACCGTTGCGCCAGCGCCGGGCGTGTGCGATGCCACATGACCGACGTATAGCCGAGACCCATGATCAACAGGACCGGTACTCCCTGGCCCTGCTCGTCCCAATAAATCTTTGTCCCTTGATTCTCGACGAATGGCATCGATCCCCTTTTGCGGTAGAAGGTACTTACGCTGCAGAGACGCCGCTTGCCGCGTCACGGCCCCGTCCGAACCTGCTAGCCCACTTTCAGCATGAGCTTCCCCGAGTTCTCACCCTTGAATAGCTTAAGTAGAGTTTCGGGAAAGGTCGCGAGTCCGTCCACGATGTCCTCGCGCGACTTGAGCTTGCCCGCCGCCATCCATGCCGCCATTTCCGCTCCGGCTTGCGCGTAGCGATCGGCGTAGTCAAACACCAACATGCCCTTCATGGATGCCCGATTCACCAGCAGCGACATATAGTTGCTGGGTCCCGTGACCGGGCCGGTATTGTTATATTGCGAAATCGCCCCACAGATCACAATCCGGGCGCCCCGCGCCAGGTTCGCCAGCGCGGCGTCCAGAATCGCACCACCCACGTTGTCAAAATAGACGTCAATCCCTTTCGGACAATGCGCCCGAAGCGACTTCTTCACATCTTCGGACTTGTAGTCGATCGCGGCGTCGAAGCCAAGTTCCTGCACGATGTAGCGGCACTTCTCCGGCCCGCCTGCGATGCCGACCACACGGCAATCCTTGATCTTGGCGATCTGCCCTGCCACCGCACCCACGGCTCCGGCGGCAGCCGAGACCACCACCATCTCGCCTGGCCTCAGCTGGCCCGTGTCGAGAAGCCCGAAATACGCTGTCATGCCCGGCATACCGAGAACGCTAAGATACGTGGGCAGCGGAGCCAATCTCGGGTCGACCTTCGTTACTCCCCGGCTGTCGATCACCGCGTACTCCTGCACTCCGAACACTCCGGAAACGTGATCGCCCACCGCGAAGCGCGGGTTGCGCGATGCGGTCACGACCCCCACGCCCAGTGCCCGCATCAATTCTCCGATACCCACTGGCGGTGTGTACGAGCGCGCGTCATTCATCCAGCTCCGCATCGCCGGATCGAGCGAGATGTACAGCACCTTGACCAGCAGTTCGCCTTCCTTCGGTTCCCCGACCGGTTCTTCCGCGTAGGTCCAGTCGCTGCGCTTCGGCATTCCTATCGGACGCGCCGCCAGCAGAAACTTGTGATTGGTAAGTGCCATGCTGCCTCCTTACGTTGCGAATCCCGCCACTCAGACTGTATACCGCTCGCTCTCCAGCACGCGTCGTGCAATCTGGCGCCGCAGGGCGATCGCATTCACCGGATCGTGATTGGCATAACCGCGTAAACGAGAAAGGTTCCGCCGCAATTCCTCTCCTTGTGCGCAGGCGCTCATCACCGTCCTTGACGAGAGTTCGATCTTGGCCATGGCGTCGCGCAAATACACGGAGCAGGCATCCGCCGCATTCACTCCGCCCCCAGCCGCCGCCAATTTTCGGCTGCGCAGCAGGCTCGATTCCATGGCAAACACTTCCATGATGATGTCCGACAGGTTCATGATGATCTCCTGCTGTTGTTCGAGTTCCGCACCATATTTCTCGTGCGCTACTCCCAGCGTCAGCAGGAAGATGTTCTTCGCGCTGTGGACCAGGCTCATCTCCGCGTCTCCGGCCACCACCGCGGCGTGCGATTCCACTTGCCTTAGAAGGGCGTGAGCGGCATCGAGCAGAGGTAGTTGTCCCCGGGCCGCGCGCTTCAGCGGCATCCCCGTAATCACCAGCCGGTTGATTTCGCTGGTCCCCTCAAACAGACGGTTGATCCGCGAATCGCGATAGGCGCGTTCCACCGCATAGTCCTGATGGTATCCGTAGCCTCCATGGATCTGGACGCCTTCATCCACCACGTAGTCCAGCATTTCGGCCGCGTACACCTTGACCATCGAGCACTCGGCGGCAAATTCCTCGATGGCCTTTAACTGTTGGTTGGCTCCCTCCGCAGATCCCGCGGACGCGCCGTGCATCTGATTTTCAATCAGTCCAACCACACGCCAGGCCATCGACTCGGCGACAAACATCCGGATCGCCATTTCCGCCAGCTTGTGCTGAATCGCGCCGAACTCGGAAATTGTCGAGCCGAATGCCTTGCGCTGCTTGGCATACTTCAGGCAAATCGCGAGCACGCTCTTAGCGGCTCCGACCGAGGCAGGGCCCAGCTTCAACCGTCCGATGTTCAGGATGTTGAAGGCAATCACGTGCCCCCGGCCAATTTCTCCCAGCACGTTTTCCACCGGAACCGGAACATTGTCGAGATACACGGCAGTAGTCGAACTGCCGGTGATGCCCATCTTGTGTTCTTCCGCCCCACTGCTCACGCCAGGAAAGTTCCGCTCGACCAGAAACGCGGTGAACTTTTCTCCTCCCACCTTGGCAAATACCGTGAACAGGTCGGCTGCGCCGCCGTTCGTGATCCACATCTTCTGCCCGTTCAACATGTAATGTCTTCCATCCGCGGAGAGATCGGCCCGCGTTCGCGCCGCCAGCGCATCCGATCCCGCCAGCGGCTCGGTGAGCGCATAGGCGGCCAGCATATCCACTTTCGCCAGCTTCGGCAGATATTTCCGCTTCTGCTGCTCGTTGCCAAAGTAGACGATGGGCAGCATGCCGATGCCAGTGTGCGCCGAGTGCCAGCCTCCATAGGAACCGTCACGCCCCAAACGCTCGGAAGTTACCATCAGCGACGGCAGATCCATGGCCATGCCGCCATACTCCTCCGGGATCGTCATCGCGGTCAGGCCCAGCTCCACCGATTTCCGCAGCACCGCCATCGCGACGCCCGGCTTCTTTTCACGGATGGCCGGCAGATTCGGCTCGACTTCGTTAGCCCAGAATTCATCGACCATGTGACCGACTGCGAGATGTTCCTCGCTCAGATCCTCAGGCGTGAAAATGTCCTGTGGCGTCGAATCTTCGAGCAGAAACCCCGTTCCCTTTGTCTTGCGCGAGATGTCAGTTAGCGTCGTCATGAAATGCTCCTATGCCTTTTGAAATTGCGGCCCTGCATTTTTCGAAGCACAGCGCGCTGGCGTTCATATCGTTCCGCTTTCCGCGCAATGCCATGACGCGCGCAGCAAAGTGAGGATTCTCTCCGGCATCTCTGCGAAGCGCGCGTCCTGCGTCAATCCCTGGGCGTAGCGGTAGTAGATCTGCTGAATGATGACGGCGACTTTGAAGCGGGCAAACGTCAGATAGAAAATCATGTCGCCGGAATCGCGGCCGCTCACGACCGCGTAGCGCTCTACTAACTGCGCCCGCGTCAGCGTGCCCGGCAAAGTCGTCGGTGCGCTGCGTATTTCCTGAAGCTCGTCCGGATCTTCCGGATCGGTCCAGTAGGCGAGCACCGTCCCCAGGTCCGTCAGTGGGTCTCCCAACGTGCACATCTCCCAATCCAGAACGCCGACGATCTTAGTCGGGTCGCGTGGATCGAGCACGACATTGTCGTACTTGTAATCGTTGTGAATCAGCGCAGTGTCATGGCTCGCTGGCATTCGTCCGGTGAGCCATGCGGAAATGCGCTCGACTTCCGGCAAGTCGTGCGTTCTTGAATTGTGATAGCGCTCAATCCAGCCCTTGACTTGGCGTTCCAGATAGCCCTGCGGTTTGCCTAAGTCAGCCAGACCGGTCGCAGCGTAGTCCAGGCGGTGAAGGAGCGCGAGGTTATCGACGAACGCTTCACTCAATCGCCGCGCCGTCTCCGGTGGAAAAGCCATGCCCGGAGCAGGATCGCGGCGCAAGATCATTCCGCGAATCGGCTCCATCAAGTAGAAAGGTGCGTTGAGAACCGACAGATCGTCGCAATAGAGAAGCGCCTTCGGCGCGACGGGATAGGCAGCATGCAGTTTCGACAGCACGCGATACTCCCGCGCCATGTCATGCGCCGACCGAACCTTGCTGCCGAAGGGCGGACGTCGCAGCACAACTTCCCTGCCCCCCAGCTCGAGCAGGTACGTAAGGTTCGAGTGGCCGCTGGGAAATTGTTCAACCGTAACCGGTTCGCTGTGGCCGAAGTGCTCCTGCAGAAACGGCTCCAGCCGGGAGAGATCGAGCTCTTCGCCTGCTCTCACCCTTCCCGCTTGATCGCAAAGTGCCACCATGCTCGCAATTCCTGTATCCGCTACCGGTAGGTCAGCAGCCCGTCCCCATCGAGATGCGGGTGCGCATTGAACGTGCTCAGCGTAAAACGTTCGCCCGAAGCAAGAAACTCGGTGAGCGAAGCATTGCGCGACATCCAGGTCACCCGCAGCGTATCCGCAGCCGACAAATGGAGAGCCCGGCGCATCGCCGCGCCAATCGTGCCCGCCGATGTGAAGATCACCGTGCTCGCCGTCGGAGGAGTGTCGCGCACTACCTGCGCCAACCCGCGCTCCACGCGTAAACAAAATTCATCCCAGGGTTCAACGCCATCTGCCGAGACTTCTCCCGCAACCCACTTGGCAATCACCGCCTCAAACAACTTCTGAAACGTCTTGCGCCGAGCGCCGGATTCGCTGGATTCTTTATAGGCACGGTGCATTTCGTTGATCTCGGCATTCACCTGCAGCAGTTGCGGAAGGCATTCCCGCAGCGCCGCCTCCGCTTGATATTCGTCGAATTCGTTCATGACCACTGTCTCTGGAAAAGAAAGCCCCGCGCTGCGATACGCTTCGCCAACTATCCGGGCCGTCTCCAACTGCCGGACCCGCGGACCCGAATAGACGCCGTCAAGAACCACGCCCCGCCGCGACCAATATTCGCCCAGCAATCCAGCCTGTGTCTCGCCGTTCGCACAAAGCTTGTCATAATCCCGCTCCAGAAGAGACGCCTGCCCATGGCGCACCAGGATGATTTGGCTCACGCTATCCCCTGCAGCTTCAGCCCTTATGCGGCCGCAGCCTGCTCTTTGTCAAACTCGGCAAACGTTTTGTCCGCTTGCGCCAGGCGTTGCAGCAGAGGAGCCGGCGCCCACAGTTCTCCGTGCTGCTGATGAAATTCGCAAATCCGCTGGTACACCTTCTCTAATCCCACCGTGTCCGCGTACCACATCGGGCCGCCGCGATACGCGGGAAATCCGTAGCCGTTGAGATAGATGATGTCGATGTCGACCGCCCGCAGCGCGTATCCCTCTTCCAGAATCCGCGCTCCCTCATTCACCAGCGCATAGATGCAACGATCGACGATCTCGGCGGCGGAAATCTGCCGCTGCGGAATCCCGGCCTCCGCGATCCACTTCTGTAACAGCGCGGCTACTTCGGGATCAGCGCTCGCGCGCCGGTTCTCATCGTATCGGTACCATCCCTTCAGCGTTTTCTGGCCGTACCGACCCATTTCACAAAGACGGTCCTCGGCGAACGGTTGGCGGATTCCCGGTTTTTCCAGATGGCGGTATTCCTTGCGAATACGCCAGCCTACGTCGAGACCCGCCAGGTCGCCGGTCGCCATCGGGCCCATGGCGTTGCCGAATTCGACGAGAGCTCGATCTACCGCCTCCACCTCCGCGCCTTCTTCGGTCAGAAACTGCGCTTCTCGCCGGTACGGCCCAAACATCCGGTTGCCCACGAAGCCGCGGCAGTTCCCTACCAGCACTCCGATCTTGCCCAGTTTCTTGGAGAGCTGCATACACGTGGCAATCACCTCTTTGCTCGATTTCTTTCCGCGCACAATTTCGAGCAGACGCATTACGTTTGCCGGACTGAAGAAGTGCGTTCCGATCACCGCCTCCGGCCGCGACGTGGCCCCGGCAATCTCGTCGATGTTGAGCGTCGAAGTGTTGCTCGCCAGAATCGCTCCCGGCCGGCAGGCGCGGTCCAACTCCGCAAACACGCTCTTCTTCAGTGCCATGCCTTCGAAAACCGCCTCCACCACCATATCGACGCCCGAGAATGCATCGTAGTTCAGCACCGGCGTGATCAACTGCAAGCGCTCGTCCACGAACGCCTGTGTGAAGCGCCCGCGCTGCACCGAACTGGCGTAGTTCTTGCGGATTTTGCCCATGCCCAGATCGAGCGCCGCTTGATCCACATCCTTGAGCAGTACTGGAATACCCGCGTTGGCAAACACCATCGCGATCCCTCCGCCCATCGTTCCGGACCCGACGACGGCCACGCGCTTTACCGGAATTACCGGAGTTTCCTTGGGAATGTCGGGAATCTTCGCCACCTCGCGCTCGCCAAAGAAAACATGGATGAGCGCTTTCGACTGATCGGAGAAAAGGCACTCAGTGAAAAGTTTCGCCTCGGCCTGGCAGCCCTCTTCGAACGACAATCTCGTAGCCGTCTCCACCGCATCGATCGCCGCCAGTGGGGCCTTCAGCCCTCGTTGTTTCTTGTTGGCCGCATCGCGTGCTGCCGCAAAAATCGCAGCGTTCTCCGCAGCTGTTCCGAGCTTCCCCGTGCGCTCCCGAGTTTTGGGCGCAGGCTTGCCGCCGATTTCACGCGCGAAAGCTACGGCGCCGGAAAGCAAGTCGCCATCGACCAACCGGTCGATCAGTCCAAGCGCGGCCGCCTCACCCGCGGAAACCGGCTTGCCCTCGGCGCACATCTCCACAGCTTTAGCGAAACCAACCAGGCGCGGTAGACGCTGCGTTCCGCCAGCCCCGGGAATTATGCCCAGTTTCACTTCCGGTTGCCCCACCTGCGCCGCAGGCGACGCCACTCGGTAGTGGCCGGCCATGGCCAGTTCCAGTCCACCCCCAAACGCGTTCCCGTGAATCGCCATCACCACCGGCTTGCCGCTGTCTTCAATGTGAAGCAGCAACGGAAGCAGGCTTCTGCGAGGTCCGCCCGACGTCATCTTTCCGAATTCCTTGATGTCAGCACCTGCGACAAAAGTCTGGCCGGCACCAATGACAACGGCCGCCTTGACCGCAGAGTCGGAATTCATCTCATCGATCGCCGCCCAGATTCCCTCCGGCACGCCCGGACTGAGAGCGTTTACCGGTGGGTTGTCGATGGTGATGATCGCTATATCCTTATCCTTACTGAGACTCACTAAGGCGTTCATCGGGCGATTCCCATTTGATATTTCTTGCGCAAATCTCTTTTCAAAACCTTGCCGGTAGCGGTCTTGGGCAAGCTCTCGCAAAATTCGATCGATTGCGGACACTTGTAGTGAGCCATACGCGCCCGGCAAAACTCGATCAATTCCACTTCGCTGAGTTCGCATCCCGGTTTCGCCACCACCACCGCCTTCGGCACCTCACCCCATTTCTGGTCAGCTACCGGGATCACCGCTGCTTCGTAAACGCCAGGATGCGCCAGCAGAACTTTCTCAACGTCGAGCGACGAAATATTTTCTCCGCCGCTCACGATAATGTCCTTCTTGCGATCCACGATCAGGATGTACCGGTTCTCCGCGATCACGGCCATGTCACCGGTGTGAAACCATCCGCCCCGCAAAGCTTCGGCCGTGGCTTCCTGCTGTTGCCAGTAACCCGCCATCACTCCGTCACTGCGCGCAATGATTTCTCCCATAGTGACGCCGTCGTGCGGTACGTCCTTGTCTTTGGCGTCGACCACCCGAACCTCGCACCCGGGATAGGCGTAGCCGGTCATGGCCTGCAGCACATACCGCTCTTCGGACGTGCACTGTACACCCGGTTTCGGTTCGGCAGTCGTCAGCCCGGGCGAACATTCCGTCAGCCCATATGCAGAAAAGCATTTAAATCCCAAGCTCTGCTCCACGTCCCGGATCAGTGCTGGAGAAGATGCCGCGCCTCCGATCAGGCACCACTCCACGCTGCTCAGGTCGTGCTTGGAGCGCGCTGGCGAGTTCACCAGCACCGTGGCCATAATCGGCACCAGCGTTAGCGCTTTCACTTTTTCCCGTTCCACCAGCCGGAACACTTCCTCCGGCAAAAAGCGTGGCAGCATGACATGCGTTCCGCCCACGAACGTGATCGTGTGCGCCACTCCCCAGCCATTGGCGTGAAACAGAGGAATCGTGTGCAGCATCACGTCCTCAAAGCCGGTCTGATGGTACAAAGCGATACTCATCGCATGCAGGTACACGTTCCGATGCGTGAGCATCACGCCTTTCGGGCTGGCACTGGTTCCACTGGTGTAAAAGATTTCCGCCACCGAGTTTTCGTCAAACCCCATTAAGTCTCCGCGGTAAGGAGTCGCGGAGGCCAGCATCTGCTCGTAGGTTTGATCTGAGAGCCACGCGGCTTGCGGCGTTCCATCCAGTTGATGGAATGAGCTCACGGTGCGCAGATCCCGCCGGAACGAATCCACAAGACCAGCAAACTCCTGTTCCAGGAACAGCACCGTCGCCCCCGAGTCATTCAGGATGTAAGCAAGCTCCGGCCCCGCCAGACGATAGTTGAGCGGAAGCAGAATGCCGCCTGCCTCCAGAACTCCGAAGTAGGCTTCCAGTAGCCGATGGCAGTTCAGGCTGAGAAATGCCACCCGATCGCCCGCCTTCACTCCGGCGTTGCGTAGCGCTCCCGCCAAACGCCCCACACGATTCCCGAACTCGGCATAGGTAAATCGCAGGTCCTGGCACACCACCGCCGTCTTGTGGGGAAACTGCTCTTCTGAGTAGCGGAGAAACCGCACCGGCGTCAGGGGAATATTCATAGTGAATTCTTCTTACCAGGCCGTCTGGCCTCCATCGACAACCAGCACGTGCCCGGTCACATACGCCGAAGCGTCTGATGCCAGAAACACAGCTGCACCCTTCAGATCGTGATCCCCGCCAAAGCGGCCCAGCGGGATCTTCTCCAGCAAGGAGTCTTTTCGGTTTTTGATCACCCATTCCGACATATGCGTCGGAAACCAACCCGGAGCAATCGCATTGACCTGAATGTTGTGCGGCGCCCATTTGCACGCCAGGTCCTTGGTGAACGCAATCACCCCGCCTTTGCTAGCGTGGTAGCCGATCGCCTGCAGTTCCGCTGACGCTCCGCCCAAACCCGCCACCGACCCCATGTTGATGATCTTGCCCGATCCCTGAGCGGCCATGGCCTTGCCCGCCGCCTGACAAAACAGGAACGTGCCAGTCAAGTTGGTGGAGAGAACTTTGTCCCATTGTTCCAGCGTCATCTCTTCCACCGGAACTCCCCACGACACCCCGGCGTTGTTGATCAGAATGTCGATCCGGCCGAACTTTGCAAGCGTGGCGTCCACGACTTGCTGAATCGCCGCCTTATCCTTGACATCGCACCCCAAAGCCAGCGCCTGCACCCCCAGCCTACGCAACGCTTCCGCCGCTTCTTCGCAGCGCTCTTTCTTGCGGGCGCAGAGCACCAGGTTCGCACCCATCTCCGCCAGACCCTCGGCCATCTGGCGACCCAGGCCCATCGAGCCGCCCGAAACAATGGCGACGCGACCGGTTAAATCGAAAAGTTGTTTGACATTCACGGCTAGAACGGCCTTCCCAGTCAGCAGCCCCACACAAAAGTGATAGTTGATATCACGTTAAAGGCGGTAACGTCAACAAACTTGCAGATCTACTGCATGCCTAGCACCACCCGCCCCGAGACTTCGCCGCGGCGCAATTGCCCCAGCACCTCTTGCACCTCGGCGAGCGGGCGCGTTGCCACCTGGCAACGGACCTTCCCGGCTGCCCCCATAGCCAGAACCTCGCGCAGATCTTCACGTGTGCCCACGGCGGAAGCTTTGATCTGAATCTCGCCGGCCGCCATCATAATCGCGGGAAACGAAATCTCCCCGGCCGGCAACCCCACCGCCAGTAGCGTCCCCGTAGGTCTTACACAATAAAACGCCATGTCGTACGCGGATTTTGCCGCCGAGGTAACCAGGGCAATGTGCACCCCGCCGGAGCGGCGCATTTCCTTCACCACGTTTCCGGTCGCGGCGTTCAGCGTTCGAACCGCGCCCAGCGACTTCGCCAGTTCGAGTTTTTCTTCGGAAACATCGATCGCGGTCACTTCCGCTCCCGCTGTCCGGCCAATCTGCACCGCAATGTGTCCGAGTCCGCCCACGCCGAACACAGCCAGTCGCTGTCCGGCGCGAATCTTGGCCTGCTTGAGGGCGCGATGCACCGTGACGCCCGCACAAAGCAGCGGCGCAGCTTGCTCCGAAGCAAGCGCTTCAGGAATCTTGACCACATGGCTGGCCGGAGCCTTCGCATATTCCGCATAACCGCCATCCACCATGACGCCCGTGATGCGCTGCTGCGCGCAGAGATTCTCGTTGCCTTCGCGGCAAAACTCACACTGCCCGCATGTCCACTGCACCCACGGCACCCCGACCCGTTCTTCCACCTGGACACTCTTGACTCCCGCGCCCCGCTCCATCACCCGCCCTACGATCTCGTGTCCCAGGATCAGCGGCTTCTTTACGATGCCGGCAAACTGCGCCCAATCGCCGTCGGCCACGTGCAGATCCGAATGGCAGACACCACAAACCTCCACCTTAATAAGGACCTCGTCTGCGCCGGCTTCCGGCCGGGGCACCTCCTCCAGCGACAACGGCTCCTTGAATGCGTGCAGAACAGCCGCCTTCATCACCTTCACCTCTTTTATCCGCCAATGCCGCGCTTAGTGACGAGATAGACGGCAAAGCTCCCCAGCCAATGGCCACCCTCGTAATGCTTGCCTGTCACCGCTGCCAGCCCGGCACGTCTATGCTTTTCGGCAGCGGCCATGATCATCGGCAGGCGCGTATCGTTCTTGGGCAGGCCTGCGGCGATGCCTTCCAGCATCCATGCGCGACTCAGGTTGAGCCCGTCCAAATGTGCCAACTTGGGGTCACTGGGATCAGGCGACACCACCGGCTCTAGCCACGCGCCCTTTCGCGCGGGGGAAATCTGCGGCAGAAAACTCCGGAGCCAGCGGGCAAACTCGCCGCTCGGCAGCACGCGCCGCATCAGGTCCGCTTCGCCCAGACACGGCGAAAGGAAATCTTCCCCGGAGGGCTCATACCCCAAAGGGCAGTCTTTGTCACCCAGATAGAACTGTCGGGCTTTCGATGCCAGCAAATCGGCAAATTTCGTATCCCCGGCAGCGTGTGCATAGTCAAGCATCAACCCGAGAGCGAAAGCGGTCTGATTATGCTCCCCGATTCGCACCGGATAGGAGAGTTTGGGAAGCCAGTCTTCCAGCCGTCCCAGTGCAGCCTGTTCCAGAGGACGCAAGTCCGCCGCCATCGCGCGTGCCTCCGGATCGTCCCACTCGCGCAGCTCCGTAGCCAGTTGCAGCAGCCATGCCAGTCCATAGGGACGTTCGAAGCTGGCGCGTCCTTCCGCCCGCAGATACGCCGCTTCTTGTGCGATGTTATCCGCGGTCAGGCTTTGCCGCAGAGCCTCGCGGGCCGATGGCGCGAAAGCAGCATTAGGGAAAGTTCTGACCAGACGCGCCAGCAGCCAATGCCCGTGCACTGAAGAATGCCAGTCATAGCAGCCGTAGAACGCTGGAGTCAGTTTTCGCGGCGGGGCCACATCCGCATCGCTGTTCAGATTGTGACTGATCTTGTTCGGATATTCTTTGTGGACGCATGCCAGCGCAAGATTGGCGAATCGCTCAGCCGCGTTGCTGTCAAACGTAACTGGGCTCGTGCTGCTCTGCGCTTCCATCACGCCAAGAGTGAGCAGCCAGAAAACTATGCAGATCGCGTATTTCATTCCGTCTACTTTAGACGAATCTCGCCCGCCAGGCATGTGAGCACAGGAGTCATTTGCCTTCAGAACGCTATGATCAGGAAAAAGTGTCCCGATACCAGTCGTTTTCCGAAGTCTTCATGCACACACTCCGTCACGGCTCATACCAGAAAACTGCTCCCTTCTCGATTGGCGGGAGCTTGTAGGTGATTCCGCTGGCGCCGGCAGTTCCCTCCAGCGGTTGCAGATCTCCGAGAAACGGCAGAAAGAATCCACGCCCTTTCGCCACTCCAGGAACGGTGACTTGTACTCCGGTCTGGGGCGTCTGCACCGGATTCACGCCTCCGCGGAGCCCCGCGAAGTTCGCGAAAAACACATGAGGCTTTCCATCAATCCGGGCGATCGATGTCGCCATCATGGAGGAGCCAGCTACGCGGATCGCCGAACCAGTCGCCAGCCTCTCCAGGAATTCGCGCTCTTGATCGGGTGTCGATGCGTCGAAGTCCTTTTGCAAAGCCGCGCTGTAATCCTTGCCCGGGCACTTGCGGAACCGGAAAATATTTGCTGAGGCGCCAAGTCCGGTGGCATCCTCTCCCGTGATCATCAGAGTCTTATCGCGGCCAACGTAAGTCCGAAGCCACGCTTTCTCAGCCTCACTTATGATCCGCACATCGGGAAGAATCAAAGTGCCTCCCTGGAATTCCGAAAGCGTGCGGGGAGTGACAATCTGAAACTCCAGGTGCTTCTGCATAAGCAGAATAAGGATTCCGCGATAGGAAGCGATGAATTCGTTCGCGTTGTAGTTTCGCGTCTCAGAAGAAAAATAGACGCCGATCGGATCGATGGCTGTGCGTGGCCGGTAGAAGGTTTGCTCGTGAGTCTTGATCCAGGAAAAGATTTTCTTTCGTGTCGGCAGGTCGTTCGACCCTGCCATCGAGTGCCCTGGAGCATCCCAGAAGTTTGCGCCGGCCATGATCTCCGAGGCGGCCAGGTTCATCATCGCTTCGCGCGCATCCACTTTCTTGTCGCCATCCCACGAGTAATTCAGGATCCAGGTGGCCTTGCCTTGGGCGAAGGCGCGAAATGAGTACATGCCTACCTGGTAGCGGAACCAGTCCAGCGGTGTCCGGGAAGAGGCCATGTGGTCGCCTTCGCCAAATTCGTATTCGTGAGCGATAGCGTCCACCACGGAATAGAGGCTGTAAACATCGGACCCGACTCGAACCGCTTCTTCCTCGATGCCGGGATAGATTTCGGGTATGGTCTTGATTTCGGGGTTGACGGACTTGGCGCTGTGGTCGATCTCTTGCATGAAATCGGTAATAGTTTGAATTCGGAAGGCAACCCACTTGCGAAAATTTAGATCGGAAAAATCTCCGAGCCCCACTTCTTTTCTGGCATCGAGTCCCGTCTGCTTCTTGAAAGCGGCAACGGTGTAATCGTCGAAACTGGCCCAGGTGTCTTCCCACCCGTCGAAATGGGTCATCCAGTACGGGATATCGACATAGATTCCGTCAATTCCGGTGGCGGCGATCTGCCGCACTCGTTCCATGTAGGTTTTGCGCCACTCGGGAGCATACGGACTGACCCAGACGTCTTCGTCGCCCTTCCGGATCCAGAAAGCCGCGCCGCCGCCGAACACGGCTGGCTCGCCGGTAATCTTGCGCTGCAGCCAGTCGGGATGATCTTTGGCCAGCGTGTGCGCGGTCTTATCCGCGTTCGCGGTAATGCACTCCGTCCCCGCGATGTAGACGAACGCCCGGTTGCCTGCCGCATGCGCCTTCTCAGCCACGGCGCGAATTGCCTTCAGCTTTTCTTCGGGATTGAGAAGACTTTCGTAGCGTCCGGGAATGTCGTTGTCGGCCTCGATGCCAAAAACGTAACCGTCCTGGGCGTTCCGTACGATCTTGTCGGCATTGTCTGCTTGCAAGCCGTAGGCGCCGATGCGAACGTAATTGGTCCAATTCTGTTCGGCAGAATCGGAACCAGCCGCAGGCTTCAGAACATACATCAGCAGACAAATTGCGAGAGCACTGTTTCGTTTCACAGGTTCAAAGGCCTCAACCAGAATTGTCGTGAGTGATCATTCGAACGAAAACTAGCCGGGGGTTAAGCCTCCGGTTTCATCGTTTTGACCGAGCCCAGCCGTGGGGCGAAGCGTCAGGCTGCCATCCTGATTTGGGTCCTGGCGGCTCGCCCATCGCACGGGATAGCGCGCACCCTTCACTTCGATTTCAGCTTTCAATCGAAGCCCCTTCCAGTTCGTACCCTTGGGAAGAGGAAGTTTCGCCTGCCGCACCTTGCCGGGGAGCGGATAACCGGGATCCAGGCTGCCGCGGGCAAGCACATTCCCGTCTTCCTTGACCACCGAAACGTACAACGCACCCGGAACACTGGCGATGCCGTCGTTGACGAAACCAATAATCAAGCCGGGATATCCATCTTCCTCGTAGGTCCACACCCAGGAAGGCCGAACCCGATAACCAATCCTCCGCGCCAGTTGATCGATCGCCGCGGGAAACTGATGGTAATAGTTAAGGATCCTGTCGGCCTGGATCCGATGCCAGTTCCACAACGAGAAATAGCACGGACCCACGTCCTGCACGTGGTGTATAACGTTGTCCGTGTAAGTCACACCTTCATCCAGCTTGAGGTTCGAGGGAGCGCCGTCCGACATGCCCACTTCCACGGAAACGCCCGTCCACGGCGGGCGATTGCTCAACTCCTCGATCTGCTCGTTCTCAATGAAAATCGTGTCAGTGCGTAGCCAATTGAAGCTTCGGATGGTACGGTCCAGCAGTTCGGAGTTGCCCACTTTGCTGAAGTCGGGCTGGGTATTGGTGAGGAGAGGAGTCTTCTTCCAGCGCTCCGCCTGGTACTGAAACATGCTTACGAAAGTGTTCTCCGCGGTGATGGAATCGGGGAAAGGATTGGATTGCAGTGGCCAGGTATGGCCCTCGCCCCAAAAACCGTACATGAACGTGTCAACGTACTCCACATCGGGATGACCGTCGTACTCCACCGCCAGAAGGTCGACCAATTCGCGAAATGCTGCCCGGAATGCTGGATCGTCGTAGCGCGGCTCATATCTCGTTCGACCCTGCCATTCGCCGAGCTTTACCATCGGCACCTTCTGCACCAGGAAATCAGGAAGGGTGGGCCCGGGGATATCGGGATTACTCACCATCACGCGGAAGCCGACTCGCTTCTGATATCGGCGCGCCAGGTCGAAGGCCAATTTCCAGTGTTCGCAAAAATCGAGCTTGCCCGGACGCTGTTGCACGTCCCTCCAGTTCACGCGAATGTAGAGCTTGCTGCCGAGAGGCAGCTTGACGAGATTCTCGAGCGACTGGGCCAGGGTTTCGCCGTCCTTATGAGCCGGGCCGACCTCATCGCAGAGATACGTGATCAGTCCCATGCCGTAGTTGGGCACAACCTCCTCGGAAGGAGTCGTCGCCATCACCACATTCCAGCTGGGATAGTCGTCGGCGGAGAAAGGGCCCTGATACAGCCGATCAGTAACAGGTGGCCCGGCGCCGAACGGATATTCAGCAAAGTTGTGGACGGGGACTCGAGCCGATGAGATTGCCCCGCCAACACTGGCAAGAAGTGCACCGGCGCCACCCGCCTTTAGAAAGGTCCGTCTCTTCACAGAGGTTTACACCCGTGTCCTTTCCCCCGCGGCTCGCTTAGAACTCGAAGCGAACGCCGATCTGCCCATGCCGGGGCGTGTTTCCCATCGCGGTCGACGTAACCTGCCCGAATGTCGAGTCGCCCCACAGGTTGTCGGGCAGGGCAAAGCGCGGTGTATTAAAGAAGTTGAAGAATTCGCCCCGTACCTCCAGCTTCATGCCTTCCCGGGGAACAAATGACTTCTCAATGGAGAGATCGACATTGTGAATACCTTCGGTCCGCAGAGTCGAAAAATAACGTGGCGCATTCCCAGGCTGTTCCTTCCCCGGATCCGCGAAGCAGGCCGTATTGAAGATGCTGGCGCCAGTCACGGCGGACTGGTGCGCGGTGACGCCGCTCTTGGGATTGCAAGTCACGTTGGGCCGCTGATTGCCGTCGTCCAGCGAGAATTGCGACATGCCGATGTCGATGGGCTGCCCCGATTGCAACGTAAGAACGGTGGATAAGGTCCAGCCACCCACCACGCTATCGAGAATACGGTTCATATCGCTGCCTATCCATCGGCCGCGTCCGACTGGCACATCCGCAATAAGGGCCAGACCCAGACGGTGAGTGGCATCATTGGCGCTGATGGAGTGTTCAGCTTTCAGATTGTCCAGTTCTTGCGGATTATCAAAAGCCAGGCCCCCCACCCAGGCGTTTCGGCCGGAAGACGAGTTGTCCGTCGACTTGGACAAGGTGTAGCCGCCCGAGAAACCGATGTAGTGGCTGGTGCGTTTCTGAAACCGAATCTGCAGTGCATTGTAGAAGGACTCGGCTCCAAGGATGGGCAGCCCCTCAAACGTGCCGTCAAATTGGGGGTCAGGCCTCAGGAGATTGATAAGGGGTATTTGCGTGTCGTTATAGCGCGAATCGGGCTCGTTGAAGATTGCAGTCGGGCCCTGAAACATGGAATAGAAAGGATTGGTGACATTACAGTTCAGATTGTTGTAGGCGTACAGGTTGCTGAAATTGACGGTCCCATCCGGGTTGCAAGTGCCGGTCTGGTTGAACTGACGCCGGATTGAGGAAGGTATGTAATTACGGTTGCGGGTGGTAGCACCGGCGGCGCCGCCCCAGGGAAGATGGGTACTTCGATTGGCTGAGTAGTCCGCGGAGATGACCATCTGCCCCGGAAGCAAACGCTGCACACCCAGGCTCCATTGATAGATCTCAGCATTTCTCGCCGTGGTAGTGCCGAGATCGTTAGCATTGGCGAATCCCCACATCGCAAGCGGACCGTATTTTTCTCCCTGTGGCGCGGGGAGACCGTCGGGAAATGGATTCTCCAAGGTCGCATATTGGGTTTGAAAGTTGTCCTTGGTAAAGTAGACGACCCCATCCTTGCGGAACGCCGTGCCCACGTACTGGTAATTGGTCGCAACGTTCATCCCGTAATAGACACCGGCGCCGCCGCGAACCACGGTGTCCGGTGTGAGCTGGTAAGCAAATCCGAAACGCGGCGCCCAGTTATTACGGTCGACAGGGACGTTGCGCTGGGAGGAACTGGGGAAGCGGGTAATCCCCTTCAACAGGGTGGGCCCCAGACCCAGAGACTGCAACCCGGGATCGCCGCTGCTCAAGTCAACTGTGATGCCGCTACTGGCGGTAAAGTCGCTGAACTCGATATGGTTCAAGCGTTCGGTGTAAGGCGTGCTCCACTCGTAACGTATGCCGAAGTTCAGGGTCAGCTTCGGCGTTGCCCGAAAGTCGTCCTGCACGTAAAAAGACGTGTCCTTCGACTTGTTGTAGGCCATTGGATCCACACCGATCCCGCCGTAATCGCCAATTCCCAAATAGATGTCCGCAAAAGGATTGCCCTGGGTTGGGTCGAGATTGCCGATAATGTTCTCGGTCACGGACTGCGCAAAATGGAAGTATCCGCTGGCGTAATTGGGCTCCTGAAAGTTGTTAAAGAAGCTACGCTGTTCGCCACCGAACTTGATGCTGTGTTTCCCCTTGGCCCACGCCAAGGAGGAAGAATACGAATACAGCGTGTGGTCAAGCTTGGTATCCACGCAACACTGGTCGTAGATGGAGGTCCATGGGGAATCCACCAGAATCGCTGGCATGCGGGCAATCCCGTTCGCGCTGTCGAGAAGAGGAGGGAATCCGGCGGATGCTGCACTCGGATAGGTCGTGAAACCCGGCGCGTGAACATGCTCCATGGCGAACCGGCTGCTCAGAAGCAGGGTGGGACGCAGCGTCCAGTCAAACTGCAGGCCCCCATTGTTGACCGTGGTGGTGTAGTTGTTGCCGTCATTAAACTCGTAGTCCCCTAATACGGTAGGCGCCGAACTGGATGAGTGCGCGTGACTGTATCTTCCCGCCAGGTGGGTGCCGTTGGAGATCTGATGATCGACCTTGACGTCAAACTGCAATCCCTTGCTGGTGTTGTTGGTGTTTGCCCGGAAATTGTTTGTACCATCCGGGTCGCCGGGCTGGTTCGGGGCGGGGTACAAGTTGAGAAGGTTCTGCCCAACAGAGTCCTTCAATTCCGGGGGAATTTTGTTGTCGGTGAATGGCATCCGATTCCCGTCGGTGTCGAGGCTGAAAGGATTGAAGATCTGGTTGAGGACGATGTCCCCGGTGTTCGGATCCGTAATTAGAGCCTGGGAAAAGTCTCCCTTCCGTTCGTCCGGAGTAGGAACTGTGCCGACGATATTGATGGGATCAGTCTCGAGAACCCGTTCCATGTCGACGAAGAAAAACGTCTTGTTTTTCCTCACCGGTCCTCCCAGGGAGAATCCGTACTGATTTCGAGAATGGTCCGGCTTGGGCAGGCCGGCCAGGTTGCTGAAAAAATCGTTGGCATCAAAGGCGCCGCGCTGTCCGAACCACCAGCCGCTGCCATGGAAAGCATTGGTGCCGCTCTTCAATGCCATGTTCACCACCGTGCCGCCGTTGCTGCCGAACTCGGCGGAAGAGGCGTTGTTCTGGACCTTGAACTCTTGCACCGCCTCGACGGAAGGCTCATAGAAGACGTTGGAGTTCCCTCCTTCACCTTCTTCCGGGGCAGTGATCAGCGCGCCATCCACGCGAACCTCCGCGGTGGCGTTGCGCTGCCCGTTGGAAACAAAGTTCGTGCCCGAAGGATAGTTATCCGCGGTGCCGGAACCGGCTGTCTCACTCACACCCGCAGTCATAAAGACAAGCCCGAAGAAGTTGCGGTTCAGAAGCGGAATTTCCTTGAGGTACTCGCTGGTGATATCCGTGCCTAAAGCTGAGCTTCCGGCGTCGAGCAGCGGGACCGCTTCCGTCACTTGCACCTGCGTGGATGTGCCCGCGGGCCGGAGAGAAAAGTTCAGGCTGGCCTCCTGATCGACCGCCAGCACCACCCCCTTCCGCTCCACCGTCTGAAAGCCGGCGGCTGCCACCGTCACGACGTAGGTAGAGGGCCGCAAAGCCCGCAGAATGTACTCGCCGGAACGGCCAGTTGTCGCCGTCTGCGTCACATTGGTTCCGACCTCGGTGATGGTGACCGTGGCATTCGGCAAGACTGCCCCGGTAGAGTCCGCCACCACCCCGCGAATCTGGGCTAGATAGCTCGCCTGCCCGACAAGTGTTTGCTGGAGGAGAAGAAGACAAATGGTGAGGACCAGAGGGAGCGGTAAATACCTGGCGTCTCGGACTCGCATGAAAGCCTCCGCGAAGGACAAGGTACGCACGTTTCGAATAATTTCGTTCAATAACTTTTACTTCCGTTTACATTGGACTGTCAAGCGTAAACTGCGTGCGAACTGAATCGCTTCGCCTACTCGACCATGCTGCGCAGTGCCGGCACCGACATCAAGGTGCAACAGGAACTGCTGCGCCACGCCAACACCCCAGACCACAATGAACATCTACACGCAGGCAATCTCGGAGAAGCGCGAACAGCAAGGTTGTGGAAATGGTGCTGGCGGGCGTAAAAGCAGGGCGTGGAAGGCGGCTGTCTGCGAATGGGAGCGTAACGGGAGCGGATTGTGAAATCGTAAATCTCCCGCAAACAGCTTCAAGTGATTGATGCAGTGGAGCTTGAGGATGGTTGCGGGGGGTGGATTTGAACCACCGACCTTTGGGTTATGAGTTCAAAGGGAAACTGATACAAAACAACTTACAAGCGCACGGATGACACCTAAGCACCTGTAAGTTCCCGTAAGAAACGCACTGTAGTCCCTCGTTTAGTCCCTCGTTTTTCGTCCGGCCCGTTGGGATCAGCACCCAACCATGCTTCGCCGCCGGTTGTGGGCGAAGATGGCCCGCGCGGGTTCACGGCTCTTACCATTGTCAGCTATTACCACATTTGTGGTAGTATTCTACCACATGCTTGACCTTCGCTCCAAGGCGCGCCAGCAACTGCTGGCCTATTATTTTACGAACCCGACGGCGCGCCACCATCTGCGGGACTTGGCGGGGCGGCTGGGCATCGATCCGTCTAACCTGTCGAAAGAGTTGGGACGCCTGGAGCGCGAGGGTCTATTCGGATCGGAAGTGAGTGGCCGCCAGAAGTATTTTCAACTGAACCGAGAGTATCCGCTTTTTGATGAAGTGCGCAAGATCGTCGCGAAAACTATTGGTGCGGCACCTGTGATCGCGCAATCCCTCAAGAGAATTGAGGGAATAGACAAGGCATATCTATACGGATCGTTTGCAAGCAACCAGCAGGACGCTGCCAGCGATATAGACGTGCTCATGATTGGTGCCCCTCGCGAGGAAGTCTTGGCTCAGGCCATGCGAAAGCTTGAGCGGCAACTCGGGCGCGAAATCAACTACACGGTCCTCACGCCGAAGGAATTCGAGTCGCGCCGTGCTCGAAAGGATGCCTTTCTGGAAGACGTCTGGCACAATAAGCGTGTTCCACTCATAGGTGCAGATGAAGAAGCTAAAACCACACGTCGTTGACTGGGCGCAGATCGAACGCTTCCTCACGAGCGCGGAGAAGAAGCTGGATTCCGCCCGCAAAATTCTCGCTTTTGATGAAGAAGCTTGTCTTCAACAAGCTTACGAAGCAATGCTGAAAGCTTCCCTCGGATTCATGTTTAGCCACGGATTCCGTGCGAGAAGTCAGCCTGGGCACCATATCGCAATCATCGATTTTGTGGGGTCGCGTATCGACAAGAAACATGCCGGTCTGCTAACTGTCTTTGACCGCCTACGCCGGAAGCGCAATATGGCCCTTTATGATGACACCGGATTTGTTTCTCACCATGATGCCGAGCAAGCTCTAGAATCCGCGGGCGACTACTTGAACGTGATCCGAGCTGATATCGCGGCCCGAAAGCCTTAAATCAGAAAACTGATAAAGGAAGCTCCGGCTTTTTTTCCAATCCATGCTTTCGACGGGCAAGGATACGGCTTTAGGGGATCCTCTGTTCAGGTTGTGGTTGGAAACTTCTTGTAGATCGCCAGCAATCGTTTCTCAGAACCATCGACAACTTCTGTCAGCGTGATTGTGCCATCATCTAGCGCACTCGACGATGGCATTGGAATGCTTATTTGTTGCACGACACGTTTCACTTTCAGTTCCTCGCCCACTCTGACCACAACAAAATCTTCCGTGATGCCCTCCATGTGATGCCGAACAATCATCCGGTCACCAGTAACCTCTTCGTGCGGCCCACACAACTTGACGCTTCGATAAAGTGACACTGTTGCGTCAGCGAGTTCTAGCGTTTCAGCCGGGGCCGTGTCCATAAAAATCCCTTCACAAAGTGGCCTGCTCGGTAAATAGCTATTCCATGATCGAGCGGCTTGGTACAAAGCCCGGACCAGTTTCAGGCTTGGTTGCATTTGCCACCAATTCCAAGTCACTCGCTTTGATCGGCTTGACCGTGCTGGCATCGTTCCCGATCTGAGCCGTGAAGAATTCACCGGGACCGATGCCTACGATCTTTCGAATCTCTCCGTTACCGAGATCGCGTACCATATCACCTATCTCAAACATCGGATGCTCCCCTCGATTTCTCACTGATGCACGGTAGACGCCGAGCCGCTCAGTGTTTCTCCGTGCTAGTGTGGCGGTCGCTCTTCGCATCCGCCGGATGGCAGGGAAACCCATCAGTCAAGGCCCACCGCACGATGTCAGCCGAGTCCTTGTCCTTCAGGTCAGGATGCGCTTGCACAAAACTCACCGTGAGTTCTGTGACCTTGCGAATTGAAACGCCGTCTGTAGGACAGAAATCCACTTCTCCGTTCAGGTTTTCGTAGACACCTTTGATTAGACCAAGACAGTAACCCAGATCAAAGGCTTCCCGCTGCGTTTTGACCTTGCGAGGATGGAGATAGTTCAAGTCCAAGGCAGTTGAGCAGGCTCTCTGAATCCCTGTCCCTGTGTCGGCGCTTGAGGAGGCAGCAGGCGCGGGCTTTTGCCCAAACGCGGTCAGAGTCGCAACGATTACAAACAAAAGTAAGATCGTAAAGCGTTTCATGGTATCCGCTTTCTAGTGCCGTAAAGTCGCGTACCGGTGAACCGCCTAAACCACTTTTCGATTATGACCTTCGTTTCGTCCGCTGACAGTTCTCTCCTGAGCTTGCGCTCTCTACGATAGATTTCGATCATGGCGAAAGTGTCCCAGCGGTTCGGATGGGTTGTCCACGTCACAGCTTTTCTGGCCTTAACGTAAATCCACTCGATGGTAGCCACCATCGAGGTCAACGCGAATACTGCGAAAACATAATGCACGTGACTCCTTGAACAGGCAAGTCTCCACTTGCAGACTTATCTCGGCACCTTGGCGACGTCCTTGACCACACTCTGACCTGACCGGCCATTTTTGTACCAGGTGGAATGAGAGAGAATCCACTTGGAGGAAAAGCAGGTCATGCCCATCCAGAGGTACAAGCCAGAGCAAATCGTGACGATGCTGCGGCAGATTGAAGTCAGCATCGCGAACGGAAAAACCACCCCACAAGCCTGCAAGGAAGCCGAGATCACCATGCAGACGTTCTACCGCTGGCGGAAGGAATACGGCGGGTTGAAGATGGACCAGGCCAAGCGGCTGAAAGAACTGGAAAAGGAGAACGGCAAGTTGAAACGGCTGGTCGCGGAGCTGTCGTTGGACAAGCAGATCCTGAAGGATATTGCGGAGGGAAACTTCTAAGCCCGGAGCGACGTCGGTGCGCCGTGGAGCATGCCCGCGAGGAGTATGAAGTGAGTGAGCGGCGGGCGTGCCGAGTGGTGAGGCAATGGCGAGGGACACAACGCTATGTGCCGCTGCGGCGCACGGACGAAGATCAGCTGACGCAGGCTATCCTGACCCTGGCGGGAAAGTATGGGCGCTACGGCTACCGGCGCATCACGGTGTTGTTGCGGGATGCGGGGTGGTCGGTGGGGAAGGATCGAGTGCAGCGGATCTGGCGACGCGAAGGGCTGAAGGTGCCGCAGAAACAGCGGGCGCGAGGGCGGTTGTGGCTGGGCGATGGCTCGTGTGTGCGGTTGCGACCAGAGCGAGCGAACCATGTGTGGAGCTACGATTTTGTGAAGGCGATGACGCACGATGGGCGAGCGCTGCGCGTCCTGGTGGTGATCGACGAATATACGCGGGAGTGTTTGGCGTTGCGGGTGGCGCGGCGCTTGGGAAGTTTGCAGGTGATCGATACGTTGGCCGATGTGATGTTGGTGCGGGGGATTCCGGAGCATATTCGTTCGGACAATGGGCCCGAGTTCATTGCCCAGGAGTTGCGGAAGTGGCTGGGCAAGCTGGGCACGAAGACGTTGTACATCGAGCCTGGAAGTCCGTGGGAGAACGGGTACTGTGAGAGTTTCAACGGGAAGCTGCGCGATGAGTTCTTAAACGGCGAGATCTTCTACTCGCTGAAGGAGGCACAGATTCTGACGGAGAGGTGGCGCGTGGAATACAACACGGAACGGCCGCACTCGGCGCTGGGCTACAGGCCGCCGGCACCGCAAGCCATCCTGCCGAAACAACCGGGGCATGGGGATATGGAAAACGCTCCGCGTTTCCCACATCCCCACACCCCCGACGACGACTACGGACAATTGTCCAACGAGGCGTTACACTAACATTCCACTTGGTACAAAAGATCGGTCAGGTCAACTCTTTTGGTGGGTGCTCCTTCATGTGAATTGCTCCCAAGGCTGCACCCAGATTGTGGCCAAACGTATTCTTGCCGCTTCGTAATGGTGCGCCAACGCTCCGAGAACTGACGTCGTGCTCGTGCAGGGGGTGAGTCGCAGCCTTCAACTCAGTTACCAGCTACCTGCAATTCGGTACTTCATCTTGCCCATCAGCTTGTGGGAAACAAGGCTGTACACGTAGAGTCGCAGGGCTTTGTCGCCGTCGGCTTCGGCCTGATACCTGCCTGCTGCCAAATTGGCACACTTGCGGAATCCAGCTTGGCACCAGAGGGTTACATGCTGCCCGTCAGGCATGATGGCATGTACGTACTCTTGCTGAATGTAGGTGTGGCTTGTGTATGCAGGCTGGCCTGGGCTGGATGTGGTTTTGCACTCGGTATCCGTAGTGGCAGTTCCGTTGATATTGGTCGTGTCACCGTAGGTGGTCGCAGTGCCGTCGACGTTACCGTTGGTATTACACTTGGTGGTTGATGTGCCGGAAGTAGCGCTATGGTGAATCGCGATGTCCCTGACCGATGGGTCAGTTCCAACGATTTCGATGGTGATTACAGGCTTTTCTTTCTTACCCCATGCGGTACTGGTTGCAGTGACCAGCAGTATGACTACTAGCAGTTTGCGCATTGGTGTTTTCCCCGCTGTACGTGTGGATTGAGTTTGTACGCAGAGATAAGTGTCCTTCCGTCGAAACTCAGGATCAAATGACCGAAGTACTCGCATACTGCATTGAATGTGATCTCCGTCACAGCACGGTGTGAGGTGTGAATCTCCCAATTGCTCGCCGGGCTCCCCTCGTCGCGGCCCGCACGCTGGAACTTGAACAGGGAGCCATCAAGCACCTGTCGGGATATTTCGGTACTGTGATGCTCGCCAGGCTGGACAGCGACTCGCTCGCAGGCTACGTCGCACGGCGCAAGGCGGAAGGTGCCGGGGCTGGCCCATCCTTTGCACTTTTTGCAAAGGGTGGGGCATTCCCGAATCTGAACCCTTAGGGTTTTGTCCTCGATTTTCCCTTCAGCCTCCTGATCTCTACTCTTACAGTTGAGGAATGCCGAAGGGCGACATTACGGAAGTACCGTTGAGCCGGGCAGTTCTATGGAGGGACTATAGCTGTACAGTCTCACGACGCCGCCGGGCACCATGCGAACTTGCGTCATTGCCAAGATTGTGAAGTCAATTTGTTTCGACAGGACTGCCAGTGACAAGACATTTACTGCTGGGGTTCCTCATAGTGGTCACCCCTCTGCTTGGACAGCAGGCTGCGTCTCCTAATAACGCTGGATCGAGTGCCGTACATTCCAGCGGGATTGCGCAATCTCCACAAAAGCCTCAGCACCCTCGCAAAGACGTTGCCACGATTGCCAAGGAAACCAAGGGAGCCGTCGTATCCATCGTCATGGCGGACAAATCAGGGCAACCCATTGCTCAGGGCAGTGGCTTCGTTGTGACTAGAAACGGTCGGGTGGTAACCAATTACCACGTTATCAAGAACGGCAGCTCTGCCGTAATAAAGCTCCCTGACGGCTCGTTTTTCATCGTGGATGGGGTGCTTGCATTCGACAAGGACCGTGATGTCGCTGTCATCAAGGCTCATGGGAACAACTTCCGGACAGTGGCCTTGGGGGATTCCGACCGACTCCAAGTCGGAGAGGAGGTTGTGGCGATCGGCAGTCCGCTTTCGCTTGAATCGACGGTGTCAAACGGTATTGTCAGCGGAATCCGAAGCGACGAAGACGGGGCAGGACGCAAGCTTTTGCAGATCACAGCGCCGATCTCTCATGGTAGCAGCGGTGGCCCCTTGTTCAATATGGCAGGAGAAGTGGTTGGCATCACCAGTTCCGCTCTTATTGGCGGAGAGAATCTCAATTTTGCAGTTTCGATCAACGATGCGAGACATTTGCTGACTGTGCCACCTTCGCAAGCTCTTCTCGCTTTTCCTAATGAACCAGAAGCAGCGGCTGTTACGCCTGGAGGAAGCGCTCGGACTGACAATTCTGGTCCATCGCTCGACGAAACTCTGAAATGGATGAACGAGTTCACCGATACCTACGCTCGACAAAAGCATAGCCGCACTGTACTTCAGTTCGATCAATGTGAAGTGACAGAGCATGATTTCGTGGGAGAAGAGCTCGACCGCCCGGGGCCGTTTCAACACTCCACCGAAATCCGTGGAACGTCTTACACTCTCGCAGATATCGACCCTAAGCAGATATCCGTCCACTTGAACTCAGTGAAGTTTGCTAATACAAACGCGAAGAGTTCCATTAACCATTCGAGTTTCTTTTACACGGCAAATTGGTTCCTGATATTCGATACCGAGGAGCATGCAAATCAATTCGCGAAGGCTTTCAAACATGCGGTCGACTTGTGTGGTGGTAAGGCATCGACATTTTAGGGACGCTGAATTTTCTGACTGATTGTTCATGCGGTGGACCAGAGGAGGAGAAGACGTATGAATCGTGGCGATAGAGTGCGGGTCAAGCTGCTAGCGAATGTGGAAAACCAGTTTCGAGGAAGAAATGGAGTTGTGGTTGCCGATAGCGCGCCGGGTGAAGTGGTCTTGGTGGAGTTTGACGACGAAGCGGTTGCACACCAGTTCCTGGCGGAAGACTTGGAGCGGATCAATTAGCCGTGGCGCGGCAGACGGTCGAGGATATCACCAGCGGCAGCCGCGTCTCCCAGCAGTTGGCAGCAGCTTTCGACTTGCGGTTGCATCGCTGTCGGGTGCTGTGCGGTAACTTGTTGGAATGTCTTTACTGCTTGGCCCGGAATGGGCGGGAAGATTCTGGCGCGGGTCGAGCAAACTCTGTCAAGGTGCGTGCCCGCGTAGCGGCGACCTTCAGGTCGGCCTTGACAGGGTTTGCGCCCGCGCTTCGCTGCCACTATCCGGGGCAGGCAAGGGGTTCTAAAAACCGATTCCGAGACCTATGCCGTGGTCCTGCTGTTGACCCTGGGAGACTTCCTGCTGCGGCGCAATCGTCTGGTTCGGTTTGATCTCGGGCACATGCGCGCTCTGTTGCGACACATCGTGACCGAGCGCCGCTGGCAGCTTCTCGCGGTCGTTGGTGAAAAGCTGTGCGTCGTGCGCTCCACGGGAGACGGAGACATAGGCCCTGCGGCTGTTGAGCAGATCCTTCGCACCCAACTCGGTGTCCACGTGAATCAGGACACGGTCGGCAGTCTGCCCCTGGCTAGAGTCGCTGGTCATTCCTTCTTTAGCGGCGCCTAGCATCGCAAGGGCCGGGCCGATGTGGCGCGCGGTGCTTGTTTTGCCGTGCCGATGGGTTGCCGAATGCGTGGGGAATGGGCCGCCGATCCGCGCCGCGATCCTGTTCCCTTTAGCCGCGCTTTCCGCCGCCGATTCGCGTTCCGATCCCCACCCGATTCGCCGTCCTTTGCGCTCCCGATCTGTACCCTGCTTCCGATCCTACTAGCCGCGCTTTGCGGTGCCGATTAGGCCGCCGATTGGCTGCCCGGAAGCGAGACGAATCTGGCGCGGTTGGTGTGGCACGAGGGTGGCGGATGGGCGCTCCCGGAGGCCGAAGCGGGGCCGGTTTCGTTGGGATGAGGTGTGGAAACGGTGAAAGTCAAAAGCCTGCGGTGCTTACGCACCGGGTTGACGCTACGACACGTCATCCCCACTTGGGGAGCTGGTTAGCTCCCTGCGGGAGCTTATTGGTTACCACAGAAAACAAAGCAGTTGCGGGAGGGCGGGAACTAATGGGTTCCCGCCGGGCGCTCTACGGCGTTCTGCGCGTAAACGTATTGATCCATCGAGGGTTGCGCGAGAAAGCGGAATTGGAGCCGCTGACACCAATGCACGCGGCATCCGGTGTTTGTCCGGCGCGCATCCGGTGTCTGTCCGGTGTTGCTGGATGCGTTCAGCAATACGCTTCGCAGCGGCAGGAACCGAGCCATTCCGAAGCAGGAAGAGGGTACGGGCGCGGATCACGGCCCGTCAAGCCCCGTTCCGCCAAGAGCGCGGAACGCCTTGCGGCTGCGCTTCGCTCCGGGGCGTTGACGGGCCGCGCCCACGCCCGTAAAAAGCCCTCCCGCTATGTTCGGAATGTCTCTCTTTGCCCCAGCGGGGCAAACTTTTCAAGGCAATGCGAGTCCCGCGAAGAACTAATTAGCATCCGTCCGACTTAACAAAAGTATGCCTTGCCGACGTGCGCGAACGGGTAATAGTCTGCGCAAAATTGTCGTGTTTGACGAGTCGATCAAGCACCAGAAAGCCCGACGAGTTCCTGGTGATATTGCGTGCCAATTCCGGTGCTCATACACCGGCGAAGGAACACTTTCCCCGTGGCTTTCCTCGGCGTTCGAGGCGGTGGATTGTAGCCACTTTGGCCGCGCTCTTCAGCCCTTCCAGCAATCGTTGCTGTGACATGGTATGAGTGGGAATTGCGACTGCTTCATAGGCACTATCCGCTTGCTTATCTCTATTGCTCCGAGGGGCACAACCAACCAGTTCGACAACTGTAGTAGAGTGGCTATTCAAGACGGCCCCATGTCGGAAATGCACGTCGATAATTGACGGCGATATGGCCCCGGAAACGGATGGAGAGCTTGTCTGCAATCTTGGTTTTGATTGTCCCGGTGCTCGCACTGTAAGGACAACTTGGCGGGCATCAAATTGAGGTCCTTACGACACTCACAATCGCTGGTATCGCCATCGGATTTCCAGCGGAATTGGAAGGCGGATCAGTACGGTATCTGCGGACAATTGTGCTGGCAAAATGGCCTCTTCTAGTTGGCCCAAAAGTCCTGCCAACCTGGGCCAATTCGACTCGCCAACTCCACTGCAATGTCAAAGCCAACGGCACCCTTTTAGCACGTGAAATCGGCCCGCGATAGTACACCGCATACGGTGATTATCTCGCCGCTCCTCGCCGCAGTCTCAGCCAGCGCATTCGACTCCGCAACCGGGGGCGAAGACACCACCTCCCACCTCTCCAAAGAAGCACGCAGAAGGCAGACAATTTCGTCAGGATCGTCGGGGTAAACGACTAGGGATGAGAAAGCCGAACAGCCGGGACAAGTCGCAGCAATCGACCGAGCTAATCGGCGCTCCAATCGCAAGAGATCCGATCCCAAATGACGGCGCTTATGTGCTCCATTTGCACGACACCAAATAGCGACCTTGAAGACTGTCAAGCGCACGCATAAAGCCCAGGTCAGTGTGCTTGACAAGATGGTATAACTTTCCTCTGACTTCCATTTCTTCCCGGTCAGATATTCCCTGTCTATCTGCCTCGACTTAGCCTCGCGAATGACATGCTTTCCCACTTCCAATGAGCGGCGTCAATAGATACTGATGTCCAGCGTTTTGACCTTGCTTTTACCCTCAATAAACGCTGCCGTTGAGCGTGCTTTCGCGTTGCCGATTCGGATCGCTATTGTCAGTCGACTAACTAGCGCAAAGGCGAGGTAAGCACAGAACCATGCGTTTTCCACATAGAACAACCTTGAATAATACAGCAGTAAATAATAGAACAGTGAGCATCTCTTGCGAGGCTTAGTTAGTCTAAGTCAGAAAACAGGAGCCGAGATATTACCGCACTCGTTGTAGAGCTGAATCGCATGTTGACCATATCCAAAGCATTGTCGGCAGGACAGGCACGGACATACCATGCGCGCGAGTTTGTGTCGGAGAAGCAAAACTACTGGGGCCGTGACGCGCACGTGCATAGCGAGTGGCAGGGAAGGCTTGCCCAGGAGTGGGGACTGCACGGTTCCGTTGGGGCCGAAGAATTCGCTCGGTTGAGCGAAGGACAGCATCCTGAAAGCGGCGCGCAACTCGTCAAGCACCAGCCTGCACGAACCTACGAGAACGAGTACGGCAAGAAAATCACCAGCGTCGAACATCGCGCCGGATGGGATGCGACATTCTCCGCGCCGAAATCCGTTTCTCTCACCGCGCTTGTGGGCGACGACGAGCGCGTGCGCCAGGCGCACCGTGAGAGTGTCCGCGTAGCACTCGGCGAATTGGAGCGGTACACGCAAGCGCGGATCGGCAACGTCCATGCGCCGGAGACGACGGCCAAGTTCATTGCCGCTACCTTCGAGCATGACACTGCCCGCCCGGTGAATGGGTATGCCGCGCCGCAACTTCATACTCATGCCGTCATTTTCAATATGACCGAGCGCGAGAACGGCCAGACGCGGGCGCTTCAGGAGCGAAGCCTTTTCCAATCGCAGCAGTATGCGACCAGCGTGTATCGTTCCGAGCTTGCTATGCGGCTACGAGGGCTAGGCTATGAAATCGAACGCGGCAAGCACGGACAGCCGGAAATCAAGGGCTACACGCAGGAATATCTGGAAGCGACCAGTCCAAGGCGAGAACAGATCAAGAGTCACTTGCGGGAGATTGGAAGAGAAGGCGCGGGCGCGGCACAGATTGCCGCCCATCGCACGCGGGACGGCAAGGAGATTCATTCCCCGGAAGAAGTATTGCAGCGGCACCGCGAACTAGCGGCACAGTACGGCCATCAGGCGGATCGCGTTGTAGCCCAGGCACGCGAACATGCACAGCTCCATGCACCCGGTTCGGACAAGATTGAACGACAGGCCGTTACCTATGCCCGCAATCATGTCTTCGAGCGCTCTGCCGTACAGGATGAGCGAAGCATCTTGCAAGCGGCCATGGGCCGCAGCATGGCGCAAGCAACCTACGAACAGGTGCGGCATGAATTTGCACAGCGAGTCCAGCGTGGAGAGTTCATTGCCGTTGGCCCTGTGGAAGGACGTGCTGCGCCGCTCTATACCACTGCTGAAATGGTCCGCATGGAGCAGGAGATCATCGGACGTATGCAGAGCGGTAATCGGCGCACCTACAGCGATCCGATGCTGGTTTCGCCTTCGCTGCGGATCGCAACCGAAGACCGTCATACCGAGTTGAGTCCGCCGCAGCGCGAGGTGGTCGATGACATTTTTGTGAGCCGCGAGAAGATTATCGGCTTGGATGGAATTGCCGGTACCGGCAAGACAACGACCTTGGCGGTGATCCGGGAAGGAGCCGAGGCCGAAGGTTACAAGGTCGAAGGTTTTGCTCCCACCTCACGCGCTGCGCAGAAGCTGGCCGAGGCGGGCATAGAGACCTCGACTCTGCAATGCCATCTGGCGCGGGGAGAGCAGCCAGACAGAGGTGAGAAAAAGCTCTATGTGCTCGACGAGTCTTCGCTCGCTTCGACGCGCCAGATGCACGAGTTCATGGAACGGCTTCACGCGCGAGACCGGGTTTTGCTGGTAGGCGACACGCGGCAGCATGAGGCCGTCGAAGCCGGCCGTCCTTTCGCGCAGCTTCAGGAAGCCGGAATGCGGACGATGCGGCTCGAAGAAATCGTGCGACAGAAAGACCCGGAACTGAAGCAGGCAGTCGAGCAATTGGCGCGTGGTCAGGTTGGCGCGGCCATCGACAGCCTTGACCGGCAAGGCCGAGTACATGAAATGAAAGGGCACGAGGAGCGCATCACGGCCATCGCGCGCGAGTATGCCAAGTCGCCGGAAAGCACACTGGCGGTGTCGCCGGACAATCTGCCCCGCATGGAGATCAATCAGCGCATCCATGCAGAGTTGCAATCGCGCGGCATCGTGAGCAAGGTAGAGCATTCCGTCCCAACGCTGGTGCCGCGTCAGGAAATGACCGGCGCAGATCGTTCTTGGGCGCAGCAATACCAAGTTGACGATATTCTGCGCTACTCGCGCAGTTCGCGGGAGACAGGCATTGCGAAGGGCGAGTACACACACGTCAAAAGCATCGACGCGCAAAACAATCAGCTCACGGTGTTGCGCGTGGATGGGAGTGAAACGACCTATGACCCTCGCCGCCAGATGGGTGTTTCGGTTTACCGTGAGCAGGAGAAGGCGTTCTCGGTTGGAGACCGAATCCAGTTCACCGCACCCGATCATGAGTTGAAGATTGCGAACCGCGAACTGGGCACAGTGGAAAACATCGCGCCCGAGGGAACAATGCGGCTGAAGCTCGATAGCGGGCGCACTATGGACTACGAGCCCCAACGTCATCCGCATCTCGACCACGGCTATGCCGTTACCAGTCATTCCAGCCAGGGGCAGACCGCCGAACGTGTACTCATTCACGTGGATACCGAGCTTGCGGCGAAAGACCTGCTCAATAGCCGCATGGCGTATGTCGCTGTCTCGCGTGGCCAGTGGGACGCACAGATTTTCACAAACGACCGCCAAAAGTTGCCGCAGGCCCTTGGTCACGATGTCTCGCACCGCACGGCCATTCACCCAGTCCAGGAGCACTCGCACAGCAGCGCAATCAGTTCAAATCATCAACGTCACCACGGACACAGTAATGAGATCAGCAATGACAGAGCTGCATCTGTCGGTCATGACACCGGCCAAGAACATGCAGGAACGACACATTCGCAGGGGCACGCCCAGGGCGCTGCTCAGGGTGAGGTTCTCGGACTGTGAAAACGGGGTTGAAATGGAGCAGTACGGTGAACGCAGCAGAAGATAGGGAAAAATTCGTGACGCCTGAGGAAGCGGCAACGTTTCTCAGCATCAGCCCTGTGACAGTAAAGAAGATGGCTCGGGAAGGGTACCTTCCGGCACATCCGATAGGCAATGGACTTCGCAAACGCTGGCGTTTTCTAATTTCTGAGCTAGTTTCCCACATGCGTTGTCGTGTACAGTCAGAATCGTCATCCGTGCGCGCTTTAAGGAGGAAAGCTTCTTGAAACGCACACAGCAAGACGTGGGCACGATTGTCCGCAAGAAGAGAACGCGAGGCCCGGATGTGTGGGTTTGGCGCTTTTACGAAACGGACGAGATGGGCATTACGCGAAAGCGCAGCGTAATGTTAGCGGGAGATGCGGAAGGATGGCCAACGGAAGATCATGCCTGGCAGGGGTCGAGAGAGTTTCGATACCAGCGGATGGAGCAGTCTTCCAGTCAATCGTTCGGAGCATTGGTAAGGCGATACATGCACGAAGCAATGCCAGAACGGTATTCAACCAAGAAGTCCTACGTATCCATTTTGAAGAGACACATTTTGCCACAATGGGGCGAGGCTCCCGTGGCCGAAGTGAAAAAGCCCCTCAAGGTGGAACAGTGGTTGAAGGAGCTGAAGCATTCTCCCAAAACGAAGTCCAACATAAAGGGTCTCCTGCATCGCATTTTTGAGTACGCGATGAAATGGGAAATTTTGGAGACTCAGAGAAACCCGATGCAGTTAGTTGAAATCAAGGGCGTGACGAAACGTGTTCGCAAGAAAGTTGTGCTCACGGTCGAGCAATATCGCGCTCTTCTCGCAGAGCTTCCTTACCACATTCAAGTGATGGTCATGATTGCAATGTGCCTGGGCTTGCGCATCAGTGAGATCAGGGCCTTGCAGTGGCAGGACTTTGACTTGAAGCGGCGGATACTGACGTTGACCCGATCCATTGTGGGCCGATACGTCTGGAACGGCGGAAAAACCGGAGCTTCAGAAGACGAAGTGTTTCTGGATTCCAAGCTAGTGTCCGTTCTGGAGGATTGGCGGAAGCAATGTGTCGAAACGCCGGAGGCTTGGCTATTCGCTAATGCGGATACGAAACGCCCAGTCCACGGCGATGCAATTCAGAAGGACTACTTGCGACCAGTGGGTGAAAGGATGGGATTGCAAGGAGTGGGCTGGCACTGTTTTCGGCACACCTATCGAACACTGATTGATGATATCGGCACGCCTCTCGGAGTGCAGCAGCGCCTCATGCGGCACGCCGACATCAAGACGACCATGAATACCTACGGCTCGGCATTTGAGAAGACCAAGCGCCGAGCCAATAGCCGGGTAGCAGATCTTGTCTTGCCACCCGCGATCAAAAGGCAACTGAAGGATAGGGCGAAGGAAGTTTCCCTGAAGAATTTAAGGCCACAAACAGCCGCGATCCAGTGAGTTGGAAATTGGGGACTACGCCGGTAGTCCCTCAAATCCGTAAATGGTTGCGGGGGGTGGATTTGAACCACCGACCTTTGGGTTATGAGCCCAACGAGCTACCAGACTGCTCCACCCCGCACAAAAATCATATCACAGTGCGGTGAAGCAGAGTTAAACCGGCCGCCCCTCAGGCGGTTGGCGGATCGGTTGTTTGCTGGCACGCTCTGTTCAGCGGCTCAGTTTCTTGCGCTCGCAGGCATCCACAATATTCTTGGGATCGATGGCATCCCGGTCAATCTGTTCTTCCAGAATTTTCCCGTCTTTGCCGATCAGAAAATTCACGCGGCGCGGAGCTTTGTATTTGTCCACGTAAATGCCGTACTCCCGAGTGACGTCTCCTCCCCAATCGCTCAGCAGCGGGAACGTGACACCGATCTGGTCGGCGAACGCTTTATTGGCGTAGGGGCTGTCCATGCTCACACCCAGAACCTGGGTGTCGGCGGCTTCCAGCTTCTTAAGGTTCTGCTGGAAGGCCTTCATTTGCGCGGTTCAACCACCGGTAAAGGCAAAAATGTAAAACGCCAGAACCACGTTGCTCTTGCCGCGATACTGGCTTAGGGTAACGTCCTTGTCGTCTCTGCCATCGAAGTATTGCAGTTTGAAGTCGGGAGCGACGTCGCCGACCTTCAGTTTCATGGGTGCCGGCGCGGGCTTGCCCTGAGCTTGCACTTGCGGACAAACCATCGCAGCTGTGAGCAGCCAGACCCCCAAGACTGCCGAAACGCCTCTTGGTTTCATGGACACTCCTTCGGAAGGAATTTCTAGAAGGTTACACTGCCACTGGGAGCACGGTCAAAGCGCCGGGATGCCTCCACAAGCAACCATGCCGAATCCGCATCCGCCTCCTTTCCGCCATGACTGCGTACAATGGTTGCGGAAACCTGAATCGGATCGGATGAGCCTTCAGACCCTGAACGACATTTTGTCGGCGGTCTGCAAAAACCGCCGCGACCGCGTCATGCTGCAAAGGCAAGTCCTGGGCTGGGCGCCCATCTCTTCTTCGGAAATTTACCGCGGCGTCGTGGGTGTAGCTCGCGCCTTCGAATACTGGGGCATCGGCAAAGGCGATCGCGTCGCCATACTCAGCGAAAATCGTCCCGAATGGACCATCACCGATTTCGCGGCCCTGGCTCTGGGCGCGGTCACCGTTCCAATTTATTCCACGCAGACCGCGGATCAGACTTCATTCATCCTCAACGATTCCGGGGCGCGCGTCATCGCCCTGTCTTCAAAACACCAATTGGAAAAAGTGCTGACCATCCAGCGCCACACGCCGGTGGAACGGATCGTGGTGATGGACCCGGTCGAAACCGCGCACGCGGTTCAGATGCAAGGACTCATGCTGCACGGGCCAGCCGGCTTCGATCCGGAATTCGATGCCCGCGCACGCTCGATCACGCCCGGCGACCTGGCGACAATTATCTACACCTCAGGCACGACGGGAACTCCGAAGGGAGCGATGCTGACCCACGGGAACATGGCGTCGAATATCGTGTCTGCGATGGAGGGATTCGGCTTCGGGACCAAGGAAGAGGTGAGCGTATCGTTCCTGCCCCTTTCGCACGTGACCGCGCGGCACGTGGACTTCGCGTTGCTCCACCGCGGCGTGGTGCTGGCGTATTGTTCTGACCTTGCGCAACTGGCGCAGGTTTTGCTGGAAGTGCAACCCGATATCTTTATAGGTGTGCCACGGGTGTACGAGAAGATTCGCCAGCAAGTGATCCTCAAGGCCACGGGCTTCCCGCGCAGCGCAATTTATCGGTGGGCGCTGGCGGTGGGGCGCGCGCACCGCGCCGAAACTCTCGCCGGAACTCGGCCTGCCGCGCTCTCCTGGAAAATGAAGGTCGCCGACCGCCTCGTCTTTTCCAAGGTGCGCGCGGGACTCGGCGGAAAGGCGGAGGAGTTCATTTCCGGAGGCGCGCCGCTCGGCCGCGAATTGGCCGAGTGGTATGCCGACATCGGCATTCAGATCCACGAAGGGTACGGACTGACCGAGACTTCACCGGTGATCGCAGTGAACACGCCCGGGGCGCACAAACTAGGAACCGTCGGCAAGCCACTGGCCAACGTCGAAGTTCGAATCGCGGACGACGGCGAGGTGCTGGTGCGCGGGCCCTCGATCTTCAAGGGCTATTGGAATCGTCCCGAGGAAACGCGCAACGCCTTTGTGGACGGCTGGTTCAAGACGGGCGATATTGGGCACCTCGACAGTGATGGATACCTTTCCATCACCGATCGTAAGAAGGATCTGATCAAGACTTCCGGCGGAAAGTTCATCGCCCCGCAGCCCATCGAAAACTCGCTGAAGCTGAACCCGCTCATCGGGACCGCCGTGGTACTCGGTGACCGGCGGAAGTTTCCCGCCGTGCTGATCTCGCCGCACTTCCCCGTTCTGGAAGATTGGGCGCGGGCCAACCACGTTGACTTCAAATCGCGACCAACACTCGTTGCGCATCCCCAGGTACAAGCGCTCTATGAAGGCATTGTCCAAGACCTGAACCAGAACCTGGCGCGCTTCGAAAAACTGAAGCGTGTGCTCGTGGTCCCCGACGAATTCTCCATAGCGAATGGAACCATGACCCATACCTACAAGGTACGGCGAAGGGGGATCGAGGAGCGGTACCGGACACTAATTGACGAAATGTACGCGAAGGCGGAGGCAGACGCAGGGTAAGGTGGTGGAGTGCCGGGCGTCCTCGCCCGGCTGGACCAATCTGGTTCACAGTTGGCTGGGGCCGTACAATAAGGTCATGACCGATTCGTTCATTATCGCTGGCAGGGAATTCCGTTCCCGCTTAATTGTTGGAACCGGCAAATACAAATCTTTCCAGGAAACCGCCCGCGCCCTCGAGGCGAGCGGCGCTGACATGGTGACCGTGGCCGTGCGCAGGGTGAATCTCGACCGCAGCAAGGAATCTCTGCTCGATTACATCGACCCGAAGAAATACTTCCTTCTGCCCAACACCGCCGGCTGCTATACCGCCGACGACACCATTCGCACTGCCCGTCTGGCGCGCGAAGTCGGCCTCTCCGACTGGGTCAAGCTGGAAGTAATTGGCGACCAGGCAACCCTCTATCCCGATGTGCAAGCGACGCTCGAAGCCACAGGCGTGCTGGCGAAAGAGGGATTCACCGTGCTGGCCTACACCTCGGACGACATCGTATTCGCCAAAAGGCTGGTCGACGCTGGAGCAGCGGCGGTCATGCCTTTGGGCGCTCCCATCGGCAGCGGGCTGGGCATTCAGAACACCGCCAACCTGCAGATCCTCCGCGAGATGATTACCGGCGTCCCGCTGATTGTGGACGCAGGTGTGGGCACGGCTTCCGACGCCGCCATTGCCATGGAACTCGGCTACGATGCCGTGCTGATGAACACCGGCATCGCCGGCGCGCAAGAACCGGTGCTGATGGCGGAAGCCATGAAGCACGCTGTGCTGGCGGGGCGACAGGCTTATCTGGCGGGGAGAATGCCGCGGAAACTTTACGCGACCGCCAGTTCGCCGCTGGAAGGTGTGGTCAGATAAAGACGCGTCCAACCTATAAAGAGTTGTCATCCTGAGCGAAGCGAAGGACCTATGCATTTTCTTGCAGCCGCTCAGGATGACAGAGTTGACATAAGCCGCGTATTTCCGCGACCCAACTTCAGAGCATCTTGACGCTATCAACGTGGATCTTGTCGCCGTCGATATGCCCGGTCACGGCAACGTGATGTCCATAATGCTCTTTGAGAGCATCGGGATTGTCCACCGTCAGGACCTTCTGGTCCGTGTCAGTAACAACGACCGGACTGGCGCCGGCTGCGATGCATTTCTTGGTACATGCTTCCGCGCCCGCGTTGGCTCCCTTAACGCCACACTTGGAGTCGCTGATCCAGCCGTTCACGGTTTGGGCGTCGCTTGCAAAGGACACCGAGGCCATCGATACGATGAAAGCTCCGGCAAGTAACAACAAGAGAAGTTTCCGCATGTCACCCTCCTTAGATTGATTCCCACACGTGATGCGATGTTCGAACTTTATCACAGAAAGAGCAGCGGCGGGGGCTGCGAAGGCTCTTTCAGCCAGCCTCGACCAGTCGTTTCTTATTTCCCATTCTTGGCGCGGCCGGTGGGTGGCTTCTGTGGAGAATCGGGAGCGACGTAAACGACTTCTCCAGGCCGGGTGTAGTGCAGTTGTTCGCGGGCTTCCTTCTCGATAGCTGCCGGATCGGACTTGAGCGACTTGATCTGATCGGCATATTGAACATTTTCCTTCTGCAGGCGTTCGACCTCGCTCTCGAGCGATTGCATCTCGGCGTGCTTCTGGCGATATACAACCAAGCCGTTGGCTCCGAACATGGCGTGCAACAACAGCCCTCCGATAAGCAGAGTAGCCGCTGCGGTCCCCAGGCGGCGCCACTCCCGGGCAAACCACGACCAGGCCGGGCGCGCACCTTCGACCCAGCGCGCCGCCACCGCCTCCGCCTTTGGACCTTGATCCCTGGCCCGGTCCATTGCCTGATCGATCACCGCGCGGAGTCCTTCCTCTCCATTCGGAAGGATGCGTACTCTCGACGTTGCTCCTAGTCGAAGATCCATGTTTTCGCTGCCGCGCTCAGCTTTGTAAGACCTTCCCTGCTGCGTGCTTCGCTATACACGCGCACCACCGGCTCCGTGCCCGAGAGCCGGTAACATACCCACGATCCGTCGGCAAGGACGAGTTTCAGTCCGTCGGTCCTTACCACCCGCGCAACTTTAATGCCATGAAATTCGCTCGGATCTCTACGTAACTTTTCAGTAAACTTCTGTTTCACCTCCGGCGTCAAGCGGAAGTTCTCTCTTAAAGGATAGTAGGAACCAACTTTGGCAAATACTTGTTCCAATTGGGTTCCCAGCGACGCGCCCCGGCGAGCCACCATCTCGCAGCACAGCAAGCCGGCAAGCACTCCGTCTTTCTCCGGAACATGTTTGCGAATGGAAAGGCCGGCGCTTTCTTCACCGCCGATCAGGATCTTGTCCTGCTTGATCAGTTCGCCGATGTATTTGAAGCCGACTGGAGTCTCGTAAAGCTCGATTCCGTGTTTTTCGGCCAGCGCGTTAATCAGATTGGTGGTGGCAACGGATTTGCCGACTCCGTTTTTCCAACCGCGGCTTTCCACCAGGTAATCAAAGAGCAGCGCGATGATGTAGTTGGGCTGCAGGAACGTGCCGTCCTCGTCGACAATCCCAAAGCGATCGGCGTCACCATCGGTCGCAATGCCAATGCCCGCGCCCATTTCGCGCATCTTCAGACGCAAGTCCTCGAGCAGGTGATCATCGGGTTCCGGGGCGTGCCCTCCGAAGAGCACATCGCGGACGTCATGCACCGTACCCACCGTCACGCCGGCCTCGCGCAGGAACGCGTCGGAATAGCCACGGGCCGCGCCCCACATGGGATCGAAAGCAATCTTGATGCCGGCTTTCTTGATGGCGTCAAGATCGACGATTTCTCGCAAACGCGAAAGATACATGCGGCGAGGATCGATGCTCTGCGATTGCGGCTGAGACTCACCTTTTGCCGCCCGCGGCGCTTGCGGCTTCGCGTCAAAGGCTGCGATCTCCGCCTCGATGGCTTGCGTAACTTCGGGGAGCGCCGGCGCGCCATCGGGCGTTGAAAACTTGATGCCGTTGTATTCCGGCGGATTGTGCGAAGCGGTAAAGTTGATCGCGCCATCGGCTTTCGACTGGATCACGGCATAGGAAATGGTCGGCGTCGGCGCAGGCTCCGCGATGACCAGCGGCGTGATGCCGTAGCTGGACAGAATCTCAGCGGCCGTAGCGCAGAAGCTTTCTCCAAGAAAGCGCGGATCGCGTCCCACAATGACCTTCGCCCGGTTCGAGTCCTGCGACGCCACGTAGCGGGCAATGCCGTGCACCGCGCGGTGGACGTTGGCGAACGTGAACTCTTCCGCCATCACCGCCCGCCATCCGGATGTCCCAAACTTGATTTGCGTTGCCATCGGCTTGCCTCGTATGCTTCGAGTGGAACTATTAACCTTCGATTTTATATGACCGACAAAAGACTCGTTCTCACCACTTGCGGTTCGCTCGAAGAGGCCCGAAGCATCGCACAGACGCTGGTGGAGCGGCAACTGGCCGCCTGCGTGAATATCGCTCCCCAGGTCGAATCGGTATTTCGCTGGCATGGCGAGGTCGAGACGTCTGCCGAGTGGCTGCTCATAATCAAGACTACGGTCGAGGCTTTCGATCGCCTGCGCGAGGCTTTGACTGAGCTGCATTCCTACGAACTTCCGGAGTGTATTGCCATCGCCATTGAAGATGGCAGCGCCGCCTACCTGGAGTGGATTGGAGAGTCCGTGCGGTAAGTCGGTTGTCAGTTATCAGTTTTCGGTTAAATCAGTTTTTACTGACAACTGATAACTGATAACTGATAACTGACAACTAGATCGCGGCCAGCGCCTGGTCGAGATCAGCGAGAATATCGTCCACGTCCTCGATGCCGACCGAGATTCGCACCAGGCCATCGGTGATGCCGATTTTTCGCCGCCCTTCTTCGCCCACGGCAGCGTGCGTCATGGTTGCGGGATGCGAAATCAGAGTCTCGACTCCGCCCAGAGACTCGGCCAGCGAACAGACTCGCACCTTGCGCAGCATTCGATTGGCGTTCGCCAGCGATCCCGTTTCGAACGCGATCATCGATCCGAAGCCCGACATTTGACGCTTAGCGAGCTCATGCTGCGGATGGTCAGGCAGTCCCGGATAAAACACCTTCAGCACCTTCTTGTGTTTCGAGAGATAGTCCGCGACTTTGCGGCCGTTGCAGTCGTGCTGCAACATGCGCACCGCCAAAGTCTTCACCCCGCGCAGGATCAGCCAGCACTCGAACGGCGACAGGATCGCTCCCGCAGCTTTCTGAAGAAACGCGAGTTTTTCCGCTTGCGCGGGCTTGGTGCAGACTACGACACCTCCCAGTCCATCGCTGTGTCCGTTGAGAAACTTTGTGGTCGAGTGGACAACCATATCCGCGCCGAGTTCAATCGGACGCTGGAAATACGGCGACATGAACGTGTTGTCCACAACGACTTCCGCGCCGTGCTGGTGGCTGAGCTCGCTGATCGCGCGCAGATCGCAAAGCTCCATCAGAGGGTTCGTCGGCGTCTCGAGGAAGACCAGACGCGTGTTCTTCTGGAAGGCGCGCTCGACCGCTTTGAGGTCGGAAGAGTTGACATAGGTGAACGTCAATCCGAAGTTCGCGAGCACCTGGTTGAACAGCCGCGGCGTTCCGCCATAAAGATTGTGTCCGGCAACGATGTGGTCTCCAGCCTTGAGCATGGTCGCGACGGCGTTGATGGCGGCCATTCCGCTGGCGAAGACTTTCGCGGCGATTCCTCCTTCGAGCGCGGCGAGATTGGTTTCGAGGCGATCGCGGGTGGGATTAGAGACGCGCGAGTATTCGTAGCCTTTGTGTTTCCCGATCTCTTCCTGAACGTAAGTGGAGGAAGCGTAGATGGGGACGTTGACCGCGCCTGTGGCTGGTTCGGGTTCTTGTCCGGCGTGAATGGCGCGAGTAGCGAAACCTGGTTCTGCGGAAGCTGGTTTGGTGGTCGTTTGTTTGGTGGTCCGTTGTTTCGCTGTCAAAGAAATGAGTCCTCGGAAATGGAGAGTTTGGCGAAGAGAATTTTTCCCAAAAACGGGAGATGGATTACTACTTAGTTAACCCAACCCTACCCCCCCCGTCTATCCCGGTCTAATGAACTCAAAGACTTAGAGGCGTTCCGGCGCTGAGTCTTTGAGGAATAAGGACTTACCCGTAAAGTATTTAAGAATCAATGACTTAGAGCATTCTTGTTGCACTTTACTACTTTCCGGTCCAGCCAGTAGGGGCCGGTACGACAAAGCGAATCTTCAACCGCTTGACCTTCTATTCTAGCAGGCGATGTCAAGAAGGCTGTTCGGATTTCTGGACTATTCGGAAGAGGAGTGGCTATCAGAAGATCTTCGTTTCACCTCTCTTCAAGGTTTTGAGTGCTAACGCCTGTGGCTGTTGAAAAACTCTTTTCAGGGAATTTCAACAACGGAATTCGTCCGTAAATTGTTGAATCTTCGTTCGCTGGAGGGGCTGAAATTCACTGAAATTACTGCTTTGGTTCCTTTTTCAACAGCCACGCCTGTTCACAACAGTTAGCTCGAACCGTAGAATGAGACCCACGAGAGGTGCCGTAAAAATGCGCCGAGTCTGGGTGTTAATGGTTTGCTTGTCGTTTTCATCTTTCGCCGCCGCACAGGATTCCTCACAAAAGAGCGACGCGCAAACAGATGCCCAAGCAAAGCAAATAATCTCGGAGCTCTACAGCGCGGTTCAGCATAACAACGTCGGGGATGCTGTCGATTCAATTGGAAAAGTGGTCGCGTCCTTATAGCTTTTCAGATGGAGGTATGCGAAGGCCATCTCTCGGCACAGCAACTCATCCTTGGGATTCTTGGCGAACTCACTCTTTGCGATGCGAATTGCATCTTGCGGTCGCCCGGTCGCGTTGTACGCATATGTAAGCTCGAAAACGACTCGTGGCGCGTCGGGCCGTTCCTTGTAAGCGGATTCGAGAAACCCGAGTGCTCGTGGGGAATCTCCGATGCCGTTGTAGAAAAATCCCCAATTGACCTTGTGTGTCACCGCATCAGAGTCGTCTACGTAGTACGTAAGCCAGTCGGGTCTTTCCGGAAGTTTCAGCTGTGTCAGAGCGCGAGCCGGAAGCAGAGCTGCGATGCCATTTTGTTCCAAACGAATCTTGAGACTAGCCTTGTCTGGAGGAGTTGGGTTAGGTGCGACCCGAAAGTTGCCACTAGTATCAATCGTGAAGCGTCCAACATAATGCAGCGTGAAGCCCGGGGCAGTATCAGGCGTGTATCGCGCTGTGCGGTGACTCGGAATCTCAGATGGCCGAAAAGAGCGAGTTGGCAATGAACCTAGGTTCGGCCTATGAGGCGTTGGGCGATACTGCGAATCGCGATGAGTGGGTAGACAAAGCCAAGCGATGGGCGCCTAGGGAATCACCTGTTTACAAGTACTTTCATCCTCAAGACGAACAGTAGTTGGCGAAAAATCGCAATTTCACTCATTGACCCTCCAATCAGCTCAGGATTTTGAGTGTTGTCGCCTCGGCGGACTAGGCGCACGTCCCCACATGGATGAGCTAGAGCGTTTTCACAGTTAGTGTAGTGAACCGTCGCTAGCAGTCCCTCAGGGGCTAAAGCCCACATCTTTGTTGGTCCCTGGCGGCACGGCTGAAGCCGTGCCCTTCCCAAAACCCAACCTCAGCTTACAGTGAGAATGAAACTGCTCTAGATCCCACCCTCAAAAATCTTCTTGGACAAATACCGCTCCGCTGAATCCGGAATCAGCGTAACCACGCGCTTCCCTGCCCCGATGCGCTTGGCAATCTGCACCGCCGCATACACATTGGCGCCAGAGCTCGAGCCTCCGAGCACGCCTTCTCGGGCGGCGAGTTCTTTGACCATGCCGAAGGCTTGCTCGTCCGTCACCATCATGATTTCGCTGCAAACCGAGCGATCGAAATTCTTCGGGATGAAGCTCGATCCGATCCCTTCCACCTTATGCGGACCGGGTTTGCCTCCGCCCAGCACCGACCCTTCGGTTTCCACCACAACCGTGTACACGTCCGGAAGGCGCTCTCTCAGAAATCGTGCAATCCCAGTAAAGGTTCCGGCGGTGCCGCTGCCCACGGTGATGGCGTCGATGCGTCCTTCCATTTGTTCAAAGATTTCGCGGGCCGTAGTTTCGTAGTGGTAGTCGGGGTTGGCGGGGTTTTCAAACTGCGCGGCCATGAAGGCCGTTGGGTCGGTAGCCACCAGATCGTTGGCGCGATTAATGGCGCCTTGCATGCCCTCAGCCTCCGGAGTGCGGGTCACCTCGGCGCCGAGGGCCCGCATGATGATGACTTTTTCCTCCGAGAATTTTTCCGGGACGAACAACCGGACTTTGTAGCCGCGGCTCACGCCAATCAGGGCAAGGCCGATGCCGGTGTTTCCGGCGGTGGCTTCAATGACGGTGCCGCCCGGCTTCAGCTTGCCTTCGCGCTCGGCGCGCTCGATCAGGCCAATCGCGGCGCGGTCTTTCACGCTGCCCCCCGGGTTCAGGTATTCGAGTTTAGCGAAAATGTCGGCCGCTCCTGGAGGGGCCAGTCTTTTCATGTGCAGTATCGGCGTGTTGCCGACCAGTTTGGAGATATCGTCGCTAACTCGCAGGCGTGAATTGGAGGTCATTAAAGGCACTCTACAGGGTAAGGAACAGGGAGGGAAAGCGTCAATGCAGGATTGGGTAACTCAGATCTTGTCATCCCGAGCGAAGCGAGGGATCTGCAGTTCGCCGCAAAATGCAGATCCCTCGCTTCGCTCGGGACGACAATTCACAATAAGCCCCTACTGCCCGCCCGAAGCCGGCTCACTCCCCGCGTAATACCCGCTCTTCGTGCGGACGGTGAGTTTGCCGTAGCTCCGGGAACGGGCGTCCACTCTCACCTGACGGTAGCCACCCTGGTTTTTCGGCGTCGTCGGTTTGTATCCGATGGTGTACTGGGTGCGGATATCGTGAGCCACGGTACGGCTGATGGCGTCAACTTCGTCCAGCGTTTGCGGGAAAAAAGCGAGGCCGCCGGTTCTCTCCGACATGATTTGCAGCGCGCGTCGGGCGTGCTTCGGGTGCTCTTCCTTCTCCAGTATGCCAATGGCGTAGACGGTGGGTCCGCCGTCGCCCTGCAGACGCCGCACCGCCTGCTCCAGAGTTTCGGCGCTCTCGTTGTCCTCTCCGTCCGTCACTACAAAAATAACTTTCTTTTCGAGCTTCGCCTGTGTTTTCAGGTGTTCAGCGGTCTTTGTGACCGCATCATAAAGCGCCGTGCCGCCACGAGCTTCGATCTTTTCCAGTCCTTCTTTCAGCTTGTTGATGTTGGCAGTGAAGTCCTGGTCCAGCCAGAGCTCGTCATTGAAGTTGACGATGCACACTTCATCATTGGGATTCGACGCGCGCACCAGGTTCAGGGCAGCGGCGTTCACCTTCGGCCGCTTCTCGCGCATGGAACCAGAGTTATCGATGACGATGCACATGGAAACCGGGATGTCTTCGTGGCGGAATGAGGTGATGGTTTGGGGATGCCCATCCTCGTAGACGTTGAAATCGCCCTTGTCGAGACTGGTGACGATGTGTTGCTTATCGTCTACGACCGTGGCATGCAGTACGACTTCTTCAACTTCTTTGCGGAAAACAAAGACGCCGCTATCGGCGGCATCCGGACTCTGCGCGGCGCTGGGGGACTGCGACTGCGAATTCGCAACCGGAGCCGACGGGTCCGGCGCTCCCGCCTTGGTTTGAGAGTTTGCCAGGAATAGCGTCGTCAGCAGGAAGAAAAGCAGTGGAGCAGCGTTATTCCGTCGGCGCATAGTAACCCGTCTTGGCGTAGACCTTGAGCGGCGGCAATCCTTTTGGCGGCAACAGCTTCACTCTTATTTTACGCCATTTGCCATCGCGCACTGGATTCTTTGGACGGTATCCGATCACGTATTGGTTGCGCAACTCAATACCAATTTTTGTGGAAACGTCCGCCAAGTCGTTCGGGTTATCAATGGTAAATGCCCGGCCACCCGTCAGTTCCGTTACATCGCTCAGCAGGGTGGGCCCGAGCCGCTCTTCCTCGGTTGGGAAATAATGATCGTAGATGCCGATGGCATAGATGAGAATATCGGCCTCTTTGACCATGGAACGGATCTCGCCTTCGGTATAGCGGCTATGGTTGTCGCCACCATCGGAGATAATCAACAGCGCCTTCTTTGGGAACTTGGCCTGGCGCATTTTGGTGACGCCGAGGTAAATCGCGTCCAGCAGCGCCGTGCGCCCCCTCGGAACCGTGTAGACGAGCCGGCCCTGAATGTCATCCACCGAATTGGTGAAATCGGCAATCTCCTCCGGCTTGTCGGCGAAGGTGATCATGAAGAACTCATCCTGCGGGTTGGCCGTCTTGAAGAACTCAACCACCGCCTCGCGGGCACGCTCGATCTTGCTGCTCATGCTGCCGCTCATGTCAAAGATCACCCCGATCGAAACCGGAGCGTCTTCGCTGGAGAATGTCTTGATCTCCTGCTGATCCTTCCCTTCGAAGAGGTTGAAATTCTCGCGGTCCAGACCGGTTACCAGCCGGTTTAAGGGATCAGTGATGGTGACCGGCACCAGCACCATATCCACGTCTACTTTGTAGGGCTTGGTGTGGGTCTTGAACGCCGGATCAATCTCCGGCTCCTTTGGAACTGGTGGTGCGACACGAGGTTGGATGTGTACGTCTTCAGTCGAATTCTGGGCGAAAAGAGGGAGAGCGCAGCACGCAGCAAACACCAGAAGAACGGCGAAGGGAACCCGAGGCGAGAACGGTTTACCGCACCACATAAGCCCTACTCAATCAGCGCAAAATTCGCGCCTTGGAGGGAGGAGACCCGCATCCCACAAAGCGGATCCCAAAATATCTCTACTGAGCCGGATAGTAGCACAATCCTGAAAAAGTGTTGTCACCTTTTCGTATAACATTCTTAGATTCCGGGGATCGTCAGACGTTGCCTTTCGATGGTGTGCATCTTTTTTCTCTTCCATTTTGCATAGGTCCGAGGACCGTCGGGTAGCATCGTCCCTGCTACAATTCTGCGTTCCCCTTATGGCGGTCATCTCTCCATTTCGGGCCTGGCGCTACGACCCCCAGCGCGTGCCCGTCCAGCAGGTTGTGACCCAGCCCTACGACAAAATTACCCCGGCCATGCAGGAACACTACTACCAGGCCAGTCCTTACAACCTGGTGCGGATCATTCTCGGTAAACGCCTGCCCGCGGACGGGGAAACCGAGAACGTCTACACCCGGGCCGCAGCGTCTTTCCAGAACTGGCGCCAGACTGGCGTTCTACGACGGGATCCGGAGCCCTCGCTCTACCGCTATTCCCAGACCTTTAAGACTCCCGGCAGCGTTCCCGGAATCCAGGCGCAAGCCGAGCGGCGGGGCTTCATCGGGCTGGGCCGGATCGAGGACTATTCCGCCGGGGTCGTCTTTCGCCACGAGCAGACGCTGGCCAAGCCCAAAGCCGACCGCCTGGAACTGCTGCGTGCGAATCGGGCCCACTTCGGCCAGATTTTCATGCTCTACAGCGGAGCGGGCAAGGTGGATTCCCTTCTCGATTCGTCAGTCGCCCCAGACCGGCCTCCCGACATCGAAGTCACCGACGAATACGAAGTGGTCCACCGCGTCTGGAAGATTTCCGACGCCGCGGTCATTGCCTCCGTTCAGCAAGAGATGCGGGACCGGAAGCTGATCATCGCCGACGGCCATCACCGCTACGAGACTGCCCTCGCTTATCGCAAGGAACGTCTCTCCGCGGCCGACACGGGGACGGGCCTGCCCGCTCCGTACGACTCCGTGATGATGACCTTCGTCGATATGGATCAACCTGTTAAAGATCAGCCTGAGAAAAATCGCCCTGGCCTCGTGATTCTGCCGACGCACCGGCTCGTGTTCGGCCTGCCGTCTTTTTCCGCCGCAAATTTTCAGGCGGAAGCGAGGAAATTCTTCAACCTGGAGGAAGTCGACGCGGGCATCGATGCCGCCCGCGCCACCGCCATCCTGCAGCAAGCTGGGCACGCCGGAACCGCGCTGCTCACGGTCACCGCCGAACGCGCATTCCTGTTGCACACGCCCAAGGCCATCGGTACTCGTTTATTCGGAAACCTTTCTCTGCGCCAGCAAGCGCTCGACGTCGTGCAATTGCACAAGTGCCTTCTGGAAGGTGTTCTGAAGATTTCCGAGGAATCTATTCGCAATCAGGACAACGTTTCCTATTGTCGCGAGGCCGCGGAAGCGCTCTCGCAGGTGCAAAGTGGAAAAGTCCAGGCTGCCTTCCTGATGAATCCGGTGCGCATCGAGCAGGTCCGCAATATCGCCTTTGCCGGCGAGGTGCTGCCCCAGAAGTCCACCGATTTCTACCCCAAGTTGTTAAGCGGTCTGACGATCTATGCGCTGGACTAAAGTACCCGGTACCCAGCACTCAATACCCGGTTCTCGTCGGAAAGCCGGGTGCTGGATACTGAGCACTGGGTACTGGGTACTCTTAGTCGTGACGTTTCTGTCCGCGGCACCCGCTGCCGACGAAAAACACATCTCCGTCTATTCGCCGGTAGCGATCTATACCCTTCCGGTCCTGGACCATGCGGGCCACGAGTATACCGGCCTGCTCGAACTTCTGGAACCGCTGGGCCGCGTAAGCACCCGGACGAATGGCCGGTTTTGGACTCTCCGCTATAACGCGCTGGACGCCGAGTTCGTTGCCGGAAAGACGCGGGCCAGGATTCGCGGACGCAATTTCGATCTCACGGCTCCGTTCCTGATTGAAAACTCGCGCGGGTTGGTTCCGCTGAGTTCGCTCAGTACGTTGCTGCCGCGCTTTCTGGAAACGCCCATCAATTTTCACGAGAGCGCGCGCCGGTTGTTCATCGGGGACGTCCACATACAAGTCAGTCTTCAACTGGACGCGAGCAACCCGCCCCGTCTCGCGTTGAACTTCAGCGCGCCCGTGAATCCGACCATCTCCACCGAACCGGGCAAACTGCGCCTCGTCTTTAAGCGCGACCCGGTCGTGTCTCCTGAAAGCCAGCCGATTTCTTTTGACAGCAAGGTCATCACCCAGGCCAGTTACTCCGAGTCCAACGGCGACGCCGAATTGGATGTGGCTGCCACCCAGCCGCTGATGGCAAGCTTCACCAACAATCGGAAAACGATCATGGTTTCAACAATCATGGTTGCAGCCGTCCCACCGGCAACGCCAGCCGCCACGAATGCTGGACAAGCCCCGCCGTCGGTTGCCAACCTCGCTTCGCGGCGAGTTCTGGCCATGGTCGACCCGGCACACGGCGGCAACGAACGCGGCGCAGCCTTGACCGAAACCCTCGGCGAGAAAGACGTCACCCTCGGATTTGCGCGGCTCTTGCGCCATGAACTGGAGATTCGGGGTTTTGCCGTCGCCTTGTTGCGCGACGGAGATAGCAGTTCGACGCTGGATCAGCGTGCCGCGGCCTGCAACGTTGCCCACGCTGGTATCTACATCAGCCTGCATGCGACTTCCCAGGGCAGCGGAGCGCGCGTCTACACCGCGCTGCTGCCGGTGGAAGGACCGAGCAAAGGAGCATTTCATCCGTGGAATTCGGCGCAGGCGCCGGCCTTGCCCGTCAGCCGGCTCGTGTCCGCCGCCATCGTTGCCGAACTGCAGAAAACCCAGTTCCCGGCTCGAGCCTCTTCCGCTTCGCTGCGGCCCCTCAACAATGTCTTCATGCCCGCAGTCGCCGTGGAACTCGCTCCCGGAGCGAATGGTGTCGCCGACTTGACCTCCGCCAATTATCAACAACGAGCCGCCTCCGCCATCGCAGACGCGGTGGTTTCTGTCCGCGACCGCTTAGGAGTACAGCCATGATTCCCCGCCATCTCTTGATCGCTGTCGCCGCGCTCCTGGTGCTGGTGGTGTCGATGGGTATCTACGCTCGCCACATGCGCCGACGGGCTGTGGAGTTCCAGTATGCGGCGGACTCCCCGGTCGCTCCTCCCGCCTCCGGCCCGACGGAGACGGTGACTCTCTATGTCGCCGATGACGACGCCGGCATGCTCCGCGCACGCTCGGCGCAGATTCCCCTTCCCGGAGGACGCCAGCAGCGAGCCGAGGAGTTGCTGCGCGCGCTGCTCCGCATCTACCAGCAACCCGGCGCCCCCCATCCGCTGGCTTCGGCCGCGGACATCCGCAGCATCTTCCTGGTCGATCCTGGCGCGGCCGTCATCGATCTGAATGCCGCCTTCGCCGACCAGCACCGCTCCGGCATTCTCAGCGAGCAACTCACCGTGAATTCGCTGGTGGAAACACTCGCCGTGAATGTTCCCGGAATCCATCGCGTCAACATCCTGGTCGAAGGCAAGACTAGGGAAACGCTCGCGGGACACGCCGACCTGACCGACTCGTTCGATGTAACCACGGTTGAGCAGGCGGGCAATCAATAGGCCGAAGAATCGTTGATGAAACCAGTTCTAACAAGCTGCGGGAATCTCTAACTTGTCGATACCTGCCGGCTCTGGTACTTTGAACGGTTCCAATAGAGTTCCGTTGCTCGAACGACCATTGTCCCTGCAACTTGTAAGATCTGCTCCGTTCTAACTACAACCGGAACCGTTGTCTCCCGGTTCAATCCTACTTTATGGAGAATCTGAAAATGCGTCACTTCATATGTGCAGTCATCTTCCTGTTTTGCAACCTGGCAGTCTTCGCCCAGGACGCGCCGAAAGCAGAGATTTTTGCCGGTTTTTCGTATGGAAACTATGAGCTGATCCCAGCTAGCTCAGGCTTCTCGAATCCGGCGGAGACTATTTCTGGCAGCCCGAGCGCCCGGCTAGGTCTGTTCGGATGGGATGGATCGGTGGCGGTGAACATGAACCGCTGGTTCAGCTTCGCAACCGATTTCAGCGGCTACTATAGCAGTTCGTCGACCTCGACGACCACGAAGGAAACGATCTGTCTCCCGAGTTGCACAACTACTACCATCGTGAACACAGCTGCGCGTCCCAAGATCCACAACTTTCTTTTTGGGCCGCAGTTTTCCTATCCTGCCGGCAAGATCAGGCCATTCGCCCACTTTCTTCTGGGCGGACTCCATTCGGATATAACGCGATCGGAGAGCATAACCGATGGCACCGGCTTCATCAGCGGAATCCCTGTCAGCGTTGGGTCGGGCATGGAGTTTGCCATGGCCCTCGGCGGCGGCGTGGACTACTCCATCAAGCACAACTTGGCCTGGCGCCTTGAGTCCGACTACCTGACCAACCAGGGCACGGGTCAAAACCATTTGCGCGTCTCCACCGGGTTGGTCTGGCGGATGGGAAAGTAACGGCGCGGGTGCCTGACAGTATCTATCCGGAATCCAGTTTATGCCTTATTCTGAGCGGACTGCGGCGCGACGCAACGGAGGGCAACGATGACGGATTCTCGATTATCTGAACGCGATCAAGCCGAGATTGAACGCAGTGCGTCCGAGGCCTCGAAGATCGTTCTAAAACCCGTCGCACGAGCTCAGATTGACCGCTACCTGAATCCTCCCGCCGATACCCCCTACGGGCTCGAGTATGCATTTCACTTAGTGGGGGACGTTCGGGGCAAGACCGTACTCGACCTCGGCTGTGGCACCGGGGAAAATATTGTCCCATTGCTGGAGCGCGGCGCCCGCGTCATTGCCATGGATATCTCTCCCGACCTGATTGCCATCGCTCAGAAGCGCTTGAAAGACGCCAATCTGGAAGCCTCCGTCATGGTCGGCTCCGCCTATGAGACCGGGCTGCCGGATGAGTCGGTCGACACAATTTTCTGCATGGCCCTCATCCACCATCTCGACATAAAACTTGTGCGCGACGAAATGTCCAGGGTGCTCCGTAAAGACGGCAACATTATCCTCCGGGAACCTGTCCGATTCTCCAAGGGATATGCCTGGCTGCGCAGTTTGCTGCCCGCATCGGGAGACATTTCAGAGTACGAGCACCCCCTCACCCGGGAAGAATTCGCTACCATGATCCAGCCTTTCAAGGTGCATGGGACGCGCTATTTCCGGTTACCCTTCGTTCCGCTGCTCTCGCGCATACTGCCCTCGAACAGTGATGCCTCCTGGAAAAGCAGCAATTGGCTGCTCCAGCATTGGCCGGCGCTCGAACGTTATGCCACAGGCGTAGTCACGAAGCTGCAAAAAGCAGCCTAGAGCGCGGGTGCCCCCGCCGCGCACCAGGACCCGTGCGGGTATGACCTCATTTACAATTCTCTACAAAATTCAAAGCTGATCGGTATTAGCTTTTCGCAAGTGAATTTTGGGGACGACCCGAATCCTGGTAGTTGATGATTCCCATCGGCGGCGCACCGCTCGATCATGGGCAAGAGAACTTGTGGAATTACGCATATATGCGAAGGAGCAGCTATGAGACGGATCGCTTTTTGGCTGGTTGCAGTGGCAACGCTGGCTAGCGTTATCGCCTACATGGTCCCCGCGTCCGGACAGGAAGCTCAGCATTCCGCCCCAGTCTACGTGACCACAATTCCGTCAGGATACCGCGACTGGAGGCTGATCTCCGTAGCCCACGAAGAAGGCAACCTCCACAGTTTCGCCGCCGTCTTGGGCAACGATGTAGCGATCAAGGCGTACCGCGAAGGGAAACTCCCCTTTCCCGACGGTGCAATCATCGCCGCTTTGCACTACGGCCACGTGCCGTCGGAGGAGAACAACAAGGTCTTTGGCCGCGAACAGTCTTTCGTTCCCGGTCCCCCCACAAACGTTCAGTTCATGGTCAAGGACTCGAAAAAGTACGCGGCGACGGGCGGCTGGGGGTTCGGGCACTTCAACACAGATGGCAAGCCTGGCGACGAGGCGCTACTCAAAACTTGCTCTCCCTGCCACGCGATGGCTTCTCGCGATTCTGTCTTCACGCGTTACGTACCTTAACAATCATTCCCTGGGAAAGCAGACTGGGACGAGTCTCAAAACATAAATCTTGCGGGGGCATCTAATCCGAAGAAGTTTTTCCTGGAGAGGTGCTGAAACGAACCTCGCTCGAACCGGAACTGCCGACCCAAGTAGTGATCGATCGCGAGTCGGTGGCCAACCGTCCGATCGGCGCCTCAGCCTGGTCAAGGGTGGAGGGACGCGAGTACGACGACCTCCCCGAAGACGATCCGGCCCAGGAAAGCGATCGCGGGCAACCGGCGGACGCGGACCGCTTGCAGTGAGATCGCCGTGCAGGGCGAAAAGTGTGACTGAGAGCTGACAGCTGAGAGCTGATCCGGTCCCCGGCTGTTAGAATTTCCGTCGATGATCTTTCGCAGCGATAACCGCACTCCCGAGCAGATTCGTCCCGTCAAAATCATTCCCGACTTCATCTCGACCGCGGAAGGATCGGCGCTGATTGAGATGGGCAACACGCGCGTCATCTGCACCGCATCGGTGGAAGAATCGGTGCCTCTGTTCTTGCGCAATTCGGGCAAGGGATGGATATCCGGTGAGTACGGTATGCTGCCGCGCTCCACTCTGACCCGCACCGCGCGGGAATCGGCCAAGGGAAAGCAAAGCGGCCGCACGCAGGAAATTCAGCGCCTCATCGGACGCTCGCTGCGCGCGGTGGCCGACTTGAAGCGCCTCGGTGAGCGCACCATCTGGATCGATTGCGACGTGATCCAGGCCGACGGCGGCACGCGAACCGCTTCGATCACCGGAGCATTCGTCGCGCTGGGCCTGGCTTTGCAGCGCCTGATCGATGCGGGAACGCTGACCGCCGCGCCGATCAAGGATTTTGTCGCCGCCATCAGCGTCGGAATCGTGGACGGAGAAATTCTTCTCGATCTGAACTACGAAGAAGACTCGCGCGCCGACGTGGACATGAACTTCGTCATGACCGCAGGCAACAAAATTGTTGAATTGCAAGCCACCGCCGAGCACCAGGTATTCGACGACGCTCAACTCGCAAAAATGATGGCGATGGCGCGCCAGGGCATCCAGTCGCTGATCGCCAAGCAGCAGACGCTGCTGGGGACGCTGGCACTGCGGCAATAGTGCGCAGCAGCATTCTCATATCTGTTGTCATCCTGAGCGCAGCGAAGGACCTGCTGTTCGCCGCGACAAGCAGGTCCTTCGCTTCCTTCAGGATGACAAAGTTTTACAGGATGGCGAAGTGTTCACGCTCACGGCAGGGCCTGTAGTTTAGAATTATCTGTTGCTAACGCACTCATAGGAGGCTTTATGAAACTTACCCCCGGCAAACTCGCCGGAATGAAGGCGGTATCGAATCAACGCGGCGTAATCGCCGCTGCCGCAATGGACCAGCGCGGCTCACTGCAGAAGTCTCTCGCCAAGGAAAAAGGCTCGGCGGTTTCTGACGCGATGATGGAAGAATTCAAGATTCTGGTGAGCGAGGTGCTGACGCCTCATGCCAGCGCCATCCTGCTCGATCCCGAGTGGGGGCTGCCCGCCTCGAAGCGGCGCGCCAAGAACGCCGGCCTGCTGCTGGCATATGAAAAGACTGGCTACGACAAGACCGGACCGGGACGCCTGGGCGATCTGCTCGATCACTGGTCGGCGCGCCGTCTGAAAGAAGCAGGCGCGGACTGCGTCAAGATTCTGCTGTACTACACGCCGTTTGATCCGAAGGAAACTAACGACAAAAAACATGCCTGGGTCGAACGCCTGGGCGATGAGTGCCGCGCCAACGACATTCCCTTTTTCCTCGAGTTTGTCACTTACGAAGAAGGCGTGGACGAAAAAGGTTTCGACTTCGCGAAGAAGAAGCCCAAGGCGGTCATCGAAAGCATGCGCGAATTCACCAAAGACCGCTATGGCGTCGATGTGATGAAGGTCGAAGTTCCGATCAACATGAAGTTTGTGGAAGGGGCCAAGTCCTACAAAGGCGAAAAGGCTTACACGAAGCACGAAGCGATGAAATTCTTCCACGAAGCAGCCGCGGTGGCCACCAAGCCGTTCATCTATCTGTCGGCGGGCGTGAGCAATTCCGAGTTCACCGAGTCGCTGGAACTGGCAGCCGAGTCGGGTGTGAAGTTCAACGGCGTGCTCTGCGGGCGAGCCACCTGGAAAGAAGGCATCCCCATCTACGCGAAACACGGAGCCGCGGCCTTCCGGAAGTGGCTGGAAGATGAAGGCGTAAAAAACATCAATAACGTGAACGATCGCCTGAAGGCCGCCACCTCGTGGCACTCGATCTACGGAGTGGAACCGGCGCTGGCGCACGTGTAGGCGAAACCGCTTCCCAGAGCAGAGGCGGGTCTTCGGACCCGCCTTTGTTTTTCCTTCGTGCTCCTTCGTGTCCTTGGTGGTAAAAAGAATCACCAACCACGAAGGACATCAAGGAAGATTCGCATAGGGACCACAATGCCTGAACGCAAAACCGCTCTGATTACCGGCGCCTCGTTCGGCATCGGACTGGAACTCGCCCGCATCTTCGCCCGCGAAGGCTGCAACCTGGTGCTCGTCGCCCGCAGCGCCGATAAACTCCGCCAACTCGCATCCGAACTGGAGAGAGCCCACGGCACACGTTCGCTGATTCTCGCAACCGACCTGACCGAACCTGGAGCTTCCGCCTATGTACTGGATCAGACCTCGCGCGCCGATATTCAAGTTGACGTGCTGGTAAACAACGCCGGATTCGGCCAGTACGGTATGTTCGCCGAGAACGATCTGGAAGAATGTCTGCGCCAGATCCAGCTCAACGTGACTACGCTCACCCATCTCACGCGCCTTTATCTCCCCACGATGATCGAGAGAAAAAGCGGACGGATCTTAAACGTGGCCTCTACCGCCGCATTTCAGCCGGGACCACTGATGGCCGTCTATTTTGCGACCAAGGCTTACGTCCTGCATTTTTCAGAAGCACTGGCCAATGAACTCCAGGGAACGGGCGTCACCGTAACCTGCCTCTGCCCGGGAGCGACCGCCACGGAGTTCCACAAGCGCGCGAATGCAACCGGCCAGCGCTTTCTGAAATTCGGTTCGATGGATGCGCGCACCGTTGCCGAAGACGGCTATCGCGCCATGGTGGCCGGAAAACCGGTAGTGATTTCGGGACTCAAAAACTGGCTGATGGCGCAGTCGGTACGCTTCGGGCCGCGCCGACTGGTAACGGCGGCTGCCAGGAAATCACAGGAGCAGTAGCCGAATCCGCGCGAGACGCGGCAATCCGCGTCTCTACAGGAGAACGTCTTTACGGAGTCTTGCGGCCCTCCAGCGCGGCCTGCACTCGGCTGTGTTTTCGGCTGTACGTGAAATACACCACCATCCCGATAATCAGCCAGATGATCAATCGCGCCCAGTTGATCCAGCCGAGTTTGTACATCATGTAGCCGTTAAAAATGATGCCCATGACCGGCACAAATGGCACCCAAGGCGTCCGGAAGGGACGATGCTGACCAGGGTTCGTATGGCGCAAAGCCATGACTGCGATACAAACAATCACGAACGCCAGAAGGGTTCCGATGTTCACCATTTTCCCGATGTCGTCGATCGGAGTCAGGCTGCCCACGATCGCCGCCAGCGTTCCGACCAACATCGTGTTCTTCCACGGCGTCCGGAAGCGCGGGTGAACATCCGCGAAGAACGTCTTGGGCAAAAGCCCGTCATTGGCCATCGAATACAGGACTCGCGTTTGCCCCAGAAGCATGACCAGCATCACGCTGGTGAGTCCAGCCAGCGCGCCCAGCGTAATGATGTGCGATGCGCCGGTGAGCCCACGATCCATGAAAGCGCGGGCAATGGGAGCTTCGATATTGACGTCTCGCCACGGCACCATTCCGGTCAGAACCGCCGCCACCGCGATATACAACACCGTGCAGATCAGAAGCGAAGCAATGATACCGATGGGAAGATCCCGCTGCGGATTCTTCGCTTCCTGGGCGGTCGTGGAAACGGCATCGAATCCGATGTACGCGAAGAAGATGTAGGCGGCTCCAGCTCCAATGCCCGAGAACCCGTAAGGCGCGAAACTCGCCCAATCCGATCCCCAGTTGACGGCGTGGATATAGTGAATACCCAGCGCAATCACAAAAAGAACCACCGCCACTTTAATGGTAACGATGGTGGCGTTGAAGCGGGCGCTTTCCTTGATGCCAATCACCAGAATCGCCGTAATCACCAGGGCGATGACGAAGGCCGGCAGATTGACCCCGATTTCATACCCGAAGAGATGTGGCGCACTTAACAGATCGTGAGCTCTCTGTAACAGTTCGGGCGACTGCGCACCCATGATCAGCGATTTTCTTTCGAGAAAAGTTTGAGTGCCAGCGACCAGCGTGGGATCGGAGGCTAGCGCCATCTGGCGAGCCACAATGTCCTCCGCCGTGTGCAGTCCAGTCCAGTGATCGTAGGCCAGCCACAGCGGCATCCTGATGTGGAAAATATTGAGTAGTTCGATGAAATGGTTCGACCACCCGGACGATACGGTACTGGCGCCCATGGCGTATTCGAGCGTGAGGTCCCAGCCGATGATCCAGGCAAAAATCTCGCCCAGCGTAGCGTAAGCGTACGTGTAAGCGCTGCCTGCCAAAGGAATCATCGCCGCAAACTCGGCGTAGCACAGAGCCGCAAAAGCACAGCCCAACCCGGAGAGCACGAATGAGAGCATCAGCCCCGGCCCGGCATAGTGAGCGCCCAATCCGGAAAGGACGAAGATTCCGGCTCCGATCACCGCTCCGACGCCTAGCGCCGTCAACTGAAATACACCCAGGGTGCGTTTCAAACTATGCGCGCCAGTGTCTCGCGCTTCCTCCAGCAGAAGCGCGAGCGGCTTTTTCGCAAAGAGGTCAGTCATGAGTTGCGTCTCTCCTATCAGTTAAAACCAGTGAGTTAACCCGTAGTCGTCTGGGCTCGCGGCCGCCAGATGTAGTACACGGGAATGCCGAGCAGAACGATGATCAGTCCCGGCCAGGTGTATTGCGGTTTGTAGCGTAACAGCACCACATCAATAAACAAAGCCATCACAATATAGACGGCAGGCAGTATGGGGTATCCGACGGCTTTGTAGGGACGCTCAGCCTCGGCATGAGTGCGGCGCAAGACGAACAATCCGAAGATGGTCAGAATGTAAAACACCAGCACCGCAAAAATAATGTAGTCCAGCAGTTGGCCGTAGCTGCCCGAGATGCAGAGCACGCACGTCCAGACCATCTGCACCATCAGCGAAACCGCCGGCGTCTTGTAGCCGGGATGCAGGCGGGCAACACTGCGGAAGAACAGACCGTCCTTGGCCATGGCGTAGTAGACGCGGGCGCCGGAGAGAATCAGGCCATTGCAGCAGCCGAAACCGGAAATCATGATGGCAACCGCCATGAGCGATCCGCCGATGGAACCGAACATCTGGGTCATGACGGCGGTGGCGACGCGGTCCTCGGTGGCGTACTGGATGCCGCGCTGCAGCAGCGTTGAACCCGTAGGGCTGCCCCACAGCGGCAGCGCTCCGAGATAAATAAAGTTGCATGCGATATAGAGCGCAATCACCACACCGGTGCCGAGCGCCAGCGATAACGGAAGATTCCGGTTAGGATTTTTCACCTCGCCGGCGGTGAACGTAACGTTGTTCCAGGCGTCGGCGGAAAACAGTGATCCCACCTGCGCAATCGCCAGCACCGTAAGCGTCGAGACGAGAACTCCCCCGCCGACGTCATGAAGCGTGCCCAGGGAAGAATTCTTCCAGAAGTTTGCCCCAAAGTTCGCGGCCAGCGCTTGCGCGTTCCGGCCAAGAAAAACTCCGAAGAGAGCCAGCCCGAGCAGTGCCGAAACTTTCGCCGTGGTGAAGATGTTCTGGATGAAAGCGCCCGTCTTCACGCCGAAAATATTGATGATCGAGAGCACAACCACTACCAGGATGGCAACGAAATTTTGCGTATTCAGCCCAACATCCATGCCGCCGAGCACCATCGGGCCAACCGCAAACTTCGGCACTTTCCACAGGTGGACGATCCAGTGACTGGAAGAGATGGCCGGCCAGAAGATGCCGAGGAACTTGCCAAACGCAACGCCCACGGCCGCGATCGTGCCCGTCTGAATCACAAGAAACAGAGTCCAGCCGTAGAGAAATCCCCAGAGCGGGCCGAGTGATTCGCGCAGATAGATGTACTGCCCGCCTGCCCGCGGCATCATGGCCGCCAGTTCGCCGTAAGACAGCGCGCCGACAATAGTCAGAAAGCCGGTGACCAGCCAGGCTCCGATCAGCAACGCGGGCGATTGCACTTCGCGGGAAATCTCGGCGGAGACAATAAAAATGCCCGAGCCGATCATCGAGCCCATCACCAGCATGGTCGCGCTGGTCAGGCCGAGACCTTTGACGAGTTCTTTGTCCTGGTGGCTGTGGCGCGCCCAATCGTCGGCGCTGGAAGCGGGGGGCTGAACCTTCGTGCTCACGAACCTCCTAAAAGGCTGCTAGAAAGCATCCTCTGTAGAGACGGGGCTTGCCCCGTCTCCGCTGGCAGCGTCTCGGACGCTGCCGGAGACGCGGCAAGCAGCGTCTCTACTGGAAATTGAATCCGCTGCAAGGGCCTCAACTCCAGCTTTTTAACTTTACCCCAGAAGACGTAGAAATTCCTCTGCTGATTTGCGCGGCTCCCGTAACAAGTCGGATATCACCGCCACGGAATCGGCTCCAGCCTCAATGACGGAACGCGCGTTGGCGCGGGTAATGCCGCCGATGGCGACCAGCGGTTTCCGCGTCAGTTCCCTTGCCCGGCGAACGCCTTCTAGTCCGACGATGGGATCGGGATTGGCCTTACTGGCGGTCGCAAAGACGGGACCGATGGCGAGGTAGTCGGCGGAAGTTTTATCGGCTTCCGCGAGTTGCTCGGGATTGTGCGTGGAGACTCCGAGCCAGCGAGCGGTGCCGATGATGTGGCGCGCGGACTCGGGCGACAGATCATCCTGCCCCACATGCAAGCCATCGAAACCAGCCGCCAGACAGAGGTCGGCGCGGTCGTTCATGATGAGCTTGACGCCCGCTCCGAGGCGCGCTCTAAGTTCACGAGCCTCATCGAGCATTTGGCGGGAGCTTCCAGACTTGTTGCGGTACTGTAGCAGCGTGCAGCCAACGGCAGCGAGTTCGCGCGCTGCATTGAACAGACTCCCAGGGTCTGGAAAGCAGGACCTATCCAGGATTGGGTAAAGACTCGGCAGCACAACCATGTCCCTGATATGAGTCCCTCAGCCCGCAGTTTCTTTCTTCGCCAGGAATTTCTCAATGAATCCAGTATCGAAATTGCCCGCGCGAAAATCCGGGTCCGCCAGTATCCGCCTGTGCAGCGGAATCGTAGTGTGGATTCCTTCCACAATAAACATTCCCAAAGCGCGGCTCATGCGCGAAATGGCCTCGCTGCGATCCTTGCCACGCACGATCAGTTTGGCGATCAGCGAATCGTAGTATGGAGGAATCGTGCCTTCGGCGTAGGCGGCCGTGTCGATGCGCACGCCCGTCCCTCCCGGCGGGTGAAATGTAGTGATCTTGCCGGCTGAGGGCGTGAACTTTTCCGGATGCTCGGCATTGATGCGGCACTCGATGGCGTGCCCGCGATGCACAATCGGGCCGTGCAACACATCGACCATCTTTTCGCCCGCCGCGATCATGATCTGGCTCTTGACCAGGTCCACGTCCGTCACCATTTCGGTGACCGGATGCTCCACCTGAATCCGCGTGTTCATCTCGATGAAGTAGAGCCGCCGCTCCTGGTCCATGAGGAATTCGATGGTACCCGCGCCATGGTAGCCGACCTGGCTGAGCGTTTTGCTGATGATGTCTCCGATTTCTTTGCGCAGTTCGGGTGTCATCTTTACGGACGGCGACTCTTCGAGCAGCTTCTGGTGGCGCCGCTGAATCGAGCACTCGCGTTCTCCCAGACTGACTACGTTGCCGTGCTCGTCGCCCAGCACCTGGAATTCGATGTGGCGCGGGTTCTCGACATAGCGCTCCAGATAAAGATCGCCGTTGCCGAAGGCGGCCGAGGCCTCCGACTGCGCCTGACGGTAGAGTGCAGGCAATTCCTCTTCGTTGCGCACAATGCGCATGCCGCGTCCGCCGCCGCCCGCCGTCGCCTTGAGGATGACCGGAAACCCGATCTTGCCCGCCCATTCGCGCGCTTCTTCAGCCGAAGCAACCACGCCGTCTGAGCCGGGAAGGATGGGCACTCCATGCTGTTTCATCGCGGCCCGAGCTTTCTCTTTTTCGCCCATCAGCCGGATGACATCGGGAGTCGGCCCGATGAACTTGATGTGGCAGGCTTCGCAAACTTCCGCGAAGTTGGCGTTTTCCGAGAGCAGGCCGTAGCCGGGATGGATGGCGTCTACGTTCGCGATTTCGGCGGCGCTGATGACCGCGGGAATGTTGAGATAACTCTGCGCCAGTTGCGGCGGCCCGATGCAAATCGCTTCATCGGCAAAGCGCACGTGCAGCGAATTCCGGTCCGCCTCGCTGTAGATGGCGACCGAGCGGATGTCGAGCTCCTTGCATGCGCAAATGACGCGCAACGCAATCTCGCCGCGATTCGCTACCAGAATTTTCTTGAACATAATGGTGAAAGCTCTCAGCTGTCAGCTCTCAGCTCCCAGGAAAACTACGTAACTGCAAAGCGCCGGCTTTCCTGAGAACTGAGAGCTGAGAACTGAGAGCTTATTTTGCCGGCCGGATGGCGAACATTTCCTGGCCGTACTCGATGGGCTGGCCGTTGGCAACGAGCTTCTTGACCAACTCTCCCGCCACGTCGCATTCGATTTCATTCATCAGCTTCATCGCTTCGACAATGCACAGCACCTGCCCCACTTCCAACTTATCGCCAACCTTGACAAAGGGCGGAGATCCGGGCGAAGGCGATTCGTAAAACGTGCCCACGATCGGCGACCGCACAATGTGCAGATCTTCTTCCGGTTCGGGGACCGCCGCAGCCGCTGCGGCCAGGTCAACCATGGCCGGCGCGGAACCGGGAACATGGGCGCCCGTCGCGCCCGGCGCAGGATGAACCGCGATGTACCGCGAATCCGGCAGGGCTGCCGGCGGCGGTTCGGCGGCGCGCCTGATTTTCAGCTTGACATCGCCGCGCTCTAACTCGAATTCGGCAATGTCCTTTTCGATTAAAAACTCGATCAGATCTTTTAGCTCTTTTTGATTCATGGATTAGGAGGAGGTGCCGATGCTAAATCACACGCTGCTAAATAATGACCAGTTCCTTGTCTGTGGGCGAAAGCACTTCGCAGCCTGAGGAAGTAACCACCGCCACATCTTCGATCCGTACTCCCCACTTCCCAGCAACGTAAGCCCCAGGCTCAATCGTAATGACCATGCCCGGCTCCAGCTTCTGGGTTTGCCCGGCCGCCAACCTGGGCGACTCGTGGATTTCTAATCCTAAACCATGCCCGGTCGAATGGGTGAAGTAACGGGCCAATTTTCGCTTCCGGAGCACTCGACGCGCGGCGCCATCCACTTCAGCGGCAGTCACGCCCGGACGAACCGCCGAGATCGCAGACTGCTGCGCCTCCAGCACCGTCTCGTACAGCCCCCGAGCTTCTCCTGAAGGCCGCCCGACGTGCACAGTTCGCGTGCGGTCGGAGCAATAACCGGTGAGTATAACACCAAAATCACACACCACGAACCCCTGGCGCGGTATGCGTGCCTCAGAGGCCCTGCCGTGCACGATCGCCGCGCGGCTTCCGGAAGCCAGTATCGTCGGAAACGACATGCCTTCGGCTCCGGCACAACGGGCCTTGTATTCCATGGCGGCGGCGACTTCGACCTCCCTCACGCCGGGCCGAATTTTCTGGCATGCGATCTGGAACAGACTGGCGCCGAGTTCCACCGCTCGCCGGATGCGCAGGATTTCGTCAGCATCCTTGACCATGCGGGCACGCTCGACCAACGGTGGCGCAGAGCGCAGTCGCGCCTTCCCTCTGAGCGCTGCTGCCAACCGGTCGCGCATGGCCGCGCTAATCGCCTCCGCTTCGATACCGACCGATTTTGGCGTCGAACGTGTCCGCTGCCCGGCTAGCCACTCCCCTGCCGCCAGCAGCGGCGACTTTCGCGCGATCACAATCTTCACCTGCTTGACGTTCGCATCCTTTAGTTCTGCTTTTGCCTGGGTGCGGTATCTCCCGTCAGTAAACAGGATGGAACCGCCATCGCCCACCACCAGAGCAGCCGCACTGCCAGTAAAGCCACACAGATAGCGGATATTCGGAAGGTGGGTTAGCAGCAGAAAATCCAGATTGTTCTCTTCGATCCCCGATCGAAGACGACGCAGCCGGCCAGCGTGATCCATGCGAGGAGTGTAGCAAGAAGCGGGTGTCAGGTCTCAGGTGTCAGGAAATCCAGGTCTTGATCCGATGTGAGATCGACAATCCTCTACCGAGCTGCCGACGATTTTCCTGAGACCTTAGACCTGAGACCTAAAAACAAAGCCGCCGGTTTTCGGCAGGTTCTCCGAAAAACCGGCGGCTGTGGCTCGTCTTAACTCCGCGTTTATGTCTGAATGATGCGCGGAGTAATGAAGAAAATCAGCTCCTGGTTGGAGGTGGTCACCGACGTGTGCTTGAACAGGTTGCCCAGGTACGGGATATCTCCGAGCAAAGGTACCTGCGATACGCTCAGCGAGTTCTGGGTCTGGATCACGCCGCCAATCACCACCGTGCCGCCATCAGTGACCAGCACTTGCGTGGTCGCCTGCTGCGTAATCAGGGTTGGATTGCCGTTGATAGCGTGGCCAAAGTCAGGCAAGGTGTTTTCCACATCCACGTTGAGGAAGATGGTTCCTTCCGCCGTGATCTGCGGCGTCACTGTCAGTCGCAGGAAAGCATCCACGTAGGTGACGGTCGGCGGACCTCCCAACTGTGCCAGGGTCACGACCGGTACCCGCACACCCTGCTTCACCACCGCCTGAATGTTGTTTTGCGTAACCACACGCGGACGGGAAAGAACTTTCAGCAACCCGCGCGATTCGGCCGCCGTAAGCACCAGGTCGATCTGCGCATTCTTGCTGGCGTTCATGAGTTGTATGCCGCTGGTCGGTCCCGTTGCGCCCAGGTTCGAGAACAGCGGAATCAGACTCCCGGTCGAGGTGGGGCCGGTGGTCCCAACCACGGGCGCGCCGCCAACCGAGCTTGGCCCGTTGGCCCAGCCAAAGCCGAACTGGGTGCCGATATCACGAGCGAAGCTGCGGGTGGCTGCCACCACGCGGGCTTCAATTTCGACTTCCTGCGTCTTGCGGTCCATCTGCTGGATAAGGCGGTCGATGTGCGGCAAAACCGACGGAATGTCGGAGACGATGATCGAGTTGGTGCGTTCGTCCGCGACGATATCGCCACGCTGACTGATGAACTTCTTCAAGGGCAGTAATACGTCCTTGGCATGGGCGTAGCTGAGGAAGCGGGTGATGGTAACTTTCTCCACTGCCGCCGCCTCGGCTTCGATCTGGGCGCGCCGGTTGTCGGCTTCATGCTTCAGCGTCTCCGTGGTGGCAATACGAAGTACATTGCCATCCAGTTGGCGAGAGAGATCGTTGTTCTTGAGCACGATGTCCAGCGCCTGATCCCACGGCACGTCATCCAGAACGATGGTCAGGGTGCCGTGAACTTGCGGATCGAGGACGACGTTCAGACCGCTGATTTCGTGAATCAGGCGGAAGAAATCCTTCAGATCCACATCCTTCAGGTTGACCGAGATCGGCTCGCCCGTGTACTTCGGGCCTTTGTCCGCCGGCTTCTGTTCCAGCTGTTCCTTTTGCTGCGCCGCCAGGTTCACGGCGGGCTGGATGGCCGGTGCGCTGCTCGCTGCTTGCCCCATGGTCGCATTGGCCGTGCTGGCAACCAGTTCCGCAGCCGTCTTGTCGGCAAAGCGACCCGCTGCTTCCTCAGCCTTGGCAGCTGGCTCGGCAGCTTTGTCGTCCTTCACCGAATACTTCGGCTCGACAAAGGCAAAGTCCGCCGGCTTCTCGGCCGCAACCGGAGCGGGCGCAACCGCCGTGACCGGAGCCGCCGCTACTGGAGCTGACGCCAGCACCAGTTTCGGCGCGGCGCTCGGGGCCACCGATTTTTCGGCCGCCGGTTGGCGTTGGGCCAACGCGCTGCCGTGGATCTGGAGAATGAAGCCGCCGTCCGGGCCCGCCACCAGTTCATGCTGGCGGACGTTGGCGAGATCACTCCCAGCAAGATCGACGACCACGCGCGTCGTGGGCGGAGCTTGCCCGTCCATGCCGACGCGGACGTCTTTCACGCCATCGCTGCCAACGCTGATGCGGCTCTGCGCCGTGGCCATCACGGTGTTGGGAAAGTCGACGACGATGCGTGCCGGAGAGTCGAGGGTCGTCAGCTTGGGCGCGATTGTGCCCTTCGCTTTGAACTCGACCCGCAATCCGTCCTGGCTGTGGGTGACCTCGAGCCGCTGCAATGCAGCGGTCGTTTCTTTGGCCACTCCCTTGCCCGTCATGTCAGCCGCGGCTGCGTTCATGATCACTACGAACGCCAGCAGCGGAACCAAGATGCCCAGCAGTTGCTTTCGCATTTCCCTATCTCCCCATGCGAGGCCGTTTCGCCCCCATGTGTTTCTTCAAAGTCTTTTCTCTCCTGGCCTACACGGCCGGAGTCGTAATCTTCTTCACTACTTCCCGCGTAAACGTCTTGCCTAACCGGTCCTGCACGGTCTCCTGGAAAACAATGGAGTCGCCCGTGATCTTCACCACGTAGCCGTTGAACACGGGATCGTTCTCCCGCAAAAAGTACGCTTTATTCATGTTGTTGCTGACCACCGCGATGAAGCCGCTTTCCGCATGCACCACACCCCGCAGGTTGATCGCCCCGATTTCCAGACACTTCTTGCCGGTGCTGCAACCCGAACCTCCGGCGTGGCTCACCACCGGACTGACAAAAGGATCCCGTCTCCCATTGGCGCTGTTCTTGCTGGTCTGCACCGTCTGCTCTTCGGATGAAGCGGCCTCGGCTGCCGGAGCGGCTGCCAGGTTAGCGGCCACTGGCGCTTCTTCCTTCGGAGCCGGAGCGGGCGCCGGCGCCGGGGTTTGTCCAACTAAGATCGCTCCGCCCTGTCTCGCGTGGTCCCTCTTCTTCGCGTTCGCTGAATGCGTATGCACCGGCGCCGAGGGTGCGGAAATTTTCGCCGGCGGAACTGCCGCTTTTCCGCTCGGCTTGGCCGGAGCCTGCTGGGTACTCGCTGCCGCCGGAGTAGGTTTGTGGGTGCCCGGGGCCTGAGTCGAAGCAGCCGTGGCCTTGCCACTCGCCGCGTTCATTGTGCTGCGCGTATTCTGGATAACCTTGGGACTCTGGGCCGAGGCCAAGCCCGCGGCCAGTACACAAATCAAAATTGTCACCGTCGGCTTCGTCTTCATCCTGTCCCTCCTATTTCTTCACCGCTGGTCCGGACTTGACGTCCGCCGGACCCGGTGCCAGGTCGTGACTGAAATACGTGGTGGTCAGGCAAGTCGCCACCACACTCTCACTAGGTGCGTACTGGTAAATCTTTTTCGCTTTCGCGGCGGCCGGAACCCGCGTCGATGCCACCAGCAGGTTCGAGACGTTCACGATGCGCTCCACTTTGCCCAACCGGTCGAAGAACCCCAGCATCGAGTAGTACGGACCGTCGAACTCGATTTCGAACGGAACTTCCGTGTAGAAGTCTCTCGCAGCGTACGGACGGGCCGTATAGCGCCGGATCTCCACTCCCGCCTTACGCGCTTCCCCGCTGATCAGGCGCATGAAGTTGTCCACTTCCTTCTCATCGGGCACGATGCGCCGCTCGATTTCCATCTGTTGTTTCAAGCTCGCCAGTTGGCGCTCGATGTCGGCCAGTTTCGGCCGGTAAGCTTCCAGTTCCGCGTTCTCGCGAAGCTTGGCCTGCAACTTGGCCCGCGCGGCGTCATTCTGCTCGCTCTGCGACTTGTAGACCGTGTAGTACAGGCCGCCCGTGGCCAGCACCGCCACCATCAGCAGAATTCCCAACAACTTCACACCTGTTAATTCGCCAAGATTCATAGTCGGTTCCGCCTTTACGACTTCGCCTTTTCGCAGGTCAATGTGAACTGAAACGCCTGCATATCTTTAACGCTTTCGTCCTGCTGCGTCTCTTTGATCTCGATGTTGCGGAAATAACCCGTCTTCTGCAGGTTGGAGATCAGGTTGGCCACCGCATCGCTCGACAGCGCCGTCCCGTCAATGGCCACGCTCGCGCCCTGGTCCTGCATGCTGACCAGCCAGACCGCCTCGGTGCTGTTGACCGTGTCGCCGATCATGGATAGTAGGCTGACCGGGCCGGTTTGGTTCGAGCGCAGCTGGTCAATCACATCCACTCGCCGCTTGTAAAGGTCGGCTTGCTTCTGCCTCTCCAGATACCGCGCCTTGATGTCGGCCAGTTCGCGATTCTTCTGCTCCGCCACCCGCATTTTCACTTCGATCGATTTCTTTTCTTTGTCAAGCTGGTACCAGTACCCGAAATTGAGGGCGCCGGCGATCAGAAGTACTGCGGTAACCTGAACCAGGGGTCCGCCCAGATTGCCGAACTCGAAGCTCGGCATGCTCAGAGCGGGACCCGCGCTTTTCTTGCCTTTCGGTTTCGCACCACCCAGCAGATTGATTCGGATCATAGCTTTTCAAAGCTCCTCAGGGCCAAACCCACGGCCACTGCCAACTGGCCGGCGTTCTGTTCGACCAGCTCCGCCCCGGCGCCTTCTGCCGGAGCCAGTACCTTCTGAAACGGATTGAACAACTCGACCGGCATCGAGAATTCCTGGCGCAGCGCTTCCACCAGTCCTGGAACCTTGGCCGACCCCCCGGCCAGATAAATCTTCTCGATGTGCTCGCCCGCCGCGCTGGCCCGGAAGAAATCGAACGTCTTCTGAATTTCCAGCACGATAATTTCCGTCACTTGCTGCAGGATCGGCGTCTTCGCGTCGTCATGCACCGTGCCCACCTTGTGCCCCAGCTTGAGCGATTCCGCGTCCTCGAAGCTGAGATCCAGTTCCTTCTGCAACGAATCGGTGTACTGGTGTCCGCCCACCGAAACGTCGCGCGGGAACAGCGGCGTCGTGCCCTTGACGATGTTGATGTTCATCACGCTCGCACCCAGGTTCAGAAGGGCCACCACTTGTGTCGGCGCCGGCTCGTAATTGAACTCGTAACAGTTCTGCAGCGCCAGCGCATCGATGTCCACAATAGCCGGAGTCTTGCCCGCCATCGAGAGTACGTTGGTGTAGTTCAGAATCTTGTCTTTCTTGACAGCCACCAGCAGCACATCCATCTGCGGGCTGGTCGCATCGTCGGAAAGAATCTGGTAGTCGAGGTTCACATCCGCCAGATCGAACGGAATGTGCTGCGCGGCTTCCTTCTGGATGGTCTCGGCCAACTCCTGATCGCTCATGGAGGGCAGCGAGATTTTCTTCACGATCACCGAGTGTCCGCTCACCGCCGTGGCCACCGCTTTCGATTTGATCTGCGTATCGGTGAACAACTTGGCGATGGCGCTCGAAACCGTGCCCGAGTCCACGATCATGGAATCGACCACAATGTCGGGGGCGATCGCTTCCAGCCCCATGTGTGCCACTTCGATTCCAGCGCGCGTCTTCCTGAGCTCGACGGCCTTGATGCTCGAAGAGCCCACATCCAGACCCACTATCGTTTTCGATCCCATTCCAAACATGTGCCCGCCTTTGCTGACAAACTTCGTCTACGGAGTTCCGGCAGCTTTCACCGCTGCCTTGATTTTCTTTTTACCCTGCGCTTCCGTTGCCATCGACTTCTCTTCCATCCACTGATCCAGCTTCGATTTCTTGAAGCGCCAGCGATTGCCCAACTTGAACGCCGGAATTTGCTGTTCGTTCACGTACTTGTAGAGCGTGTCCGGACTCACTCCCAGATACTGCGAAGCTTGGCGAATGTTCATCACTTCTCGCGAGTCGGCCATAACCTTTTCCTTCTCCCGCCATTTCCAGCCTCGCCTTTTTTCTTTCCGGCGTGCTTCGGAAATCGGAAGAACCAAGCACTCGATCCAAACGCGTTCGAGTGTATTTTGGTGTGCTGAGCATATCTCAACCGGAAGCGCGGGCCTCTCCACGCATATCTCACGGTTTTGTTGGGTTTTATGGGGGTTTTCTGGATTTCGCAAAAAGTGGACTTGCAGTCAATCTCTGCTGGTTGTATGCGAGTATGGATATACCACAACAGGTAGTAGGTCTTACACGACTTGGGCATCAGTCACCCGCATTGCGGTAACCAAGGTACTAGAGACGGTACGGAAGTACCTGAACGGGCGCGCAACTCACTGAAAACAGGGCGAGTCGCTCCCTACCCTATCCGAACAATTTGGGTGATTTTCGTGCCCTGTCAGCTTGACTTTCGAGCTTTTGACCCCGTTCAAATCGCCCGCGCTGCGTGTGAGCAACGTCACTTTTCGATTCGACAAATTCCTGTAGCCTGATCTGTCTTCGGATCGCAACATTTCTAAGGAGCACTAATGAAACTACTCGTAATCGGTTCCGGCATGATGGGTTCAGCCGCTGCCTACGATATGGCCCGCCAGGGCCACGTCGATTCCGTCACTCTCGCTGACAGCAATCTCAAGCTGGCTAAAGATGTCGCTGCCCGCGTCAACCGCATCACCCACGACAAGAAAGTCCGGGCCGTAGGGCTCGACGCCGCCAAAGAGAAAGACGCGGCTCGCCTCATGAAGGGTCATGACGGCGTACTCTCAGCCGTTCCCTACTTCCTCAACCTCGGCTTGGCCAAAGCCGCCATCACCGCCGGATGCCATTTCGCCGATCTCGGCGGCAACAACACGGTTGTCCGCCAGGAACTCGCGCTCGCCAAACAAGCGGAGAACAAAGGAGTCGGACTGGCTCCCGATTGCGGCCTCTCTCCCGGCATGGCCTCGATTCTCGGCGGGGAACTGGTTCGCCGCCTCGGCGGAGGCGCCGACGCCCTCAAGCTCTATGTCGGCGGCCTGCCGGAAAGGCCGGTCCCTCCATTTCACTATCAGCTCGTGTTCTCCGTCGAAGGACTGATCAACGAATATGTAGAGCCCGCCCGCATCCTGCGCAAAGGCAAACTGATCACCATCGAGGCGCTCACCGAGCCTGAAGAATTTCACATGGAAGGATTCTCCCCGCTGGTCGCCTTTCAAACCTCGGGTGGAACTTCCACCTTGCCCGAAACCTTCGAGGGGAAAGTTGGCGAGTGTTTCGAGAAAACCCTGCGCTATCCCGGCCACTACGACCTGCTCTGCGAATTGAAGGAACTGGGCCTGTTTTCCAGCGAGAAAATGCGGGTTGGCAACGTGGAAGTCGCCCCGCGCGCGGTCATGTCCAAGGTCTTCGAAGGCAAGTTCGCCAGCAAAGGCCCCGACGTCTGCATCATGCGTCTCGAGGCTCACGAATCCATCAAGACTCCTGGAGTCCGCGGCCTGCTGGGCGGAAAACTCAAAGGCCGGGTGGCCTGCTTCACCATGGTCGACCACTACGATCCCAAGAGCGATATGAGCGCCATGATGCGCACCACCGCTTTCCCCGCTTCCATCGTCCTGCAGATGATGTGCACCGGCGCGGTCAGCAAGCACGGCGCAGTCTTGCAGGAGCGAGATGTTCCCGCCGAAGCCTTCCTCGAAGAAGTCGGGCGCCGGGGAATCAAGATCGACTATCGGATGGAGTAAATGCAATAAAGACTCGGGGGTGGCGCGCAGCTGCCCCCGGATTCCCTGCAAACCACGCCAGCAGACCCGCGAAGCTTTTCTCCTCACTGTGATCGCTGTCACTCCGACCAGTGACCAAACGCACTTTCACGTGTCAGGCACAGCCGCTAGTCTATCCGGGCCATGTCGATCTGCGCGCATCTGGAGTTACATGCATGAATGAACCAATTCGCTGGGATCCGAGTTGCAGCGTCAATGTCGCTGAGCTCGACCAGCAACATCAACAACTCTTCGGAGCGGTTGCCGAACTGGAAGAAGCACTCCGCGCCGGCCGCGCCGACGCCATCATCAATAAAATGCTGGAGAAGGTGATCGAGCACACCATCACCCACTTCACCACCGAGGAACGCCTCATGGAGGAGTGTGGATTCCCTGGCCTGGATGCCCATCGCCACGACCACAAAGAGCTCTCCCAGAAACTCACCATGTTCAACCTGTCAAACCTGGCGGGCGGACCCGACGTTTCCGCTGCCCTTCTGGTTTTCCTGCAAGCCTGGCTGCAGGACCACATCCTCAAAACCGACAAGGAATACAGCAGCTTCCTCAACACCCGGGGAGTGCACTAAACCGGCCTTCTTCGAAGAAATCGAACGTCGGGGAAACGCAAAAGCGCCAGGCCGCTCATTGCTCGCTGGAATAGTGGAATACGCTTTCCAGCGGTTTGCCAAACACGGCCGCGATTCGGAATGCGGCTTCCAGTGAAGGCGAGTATTTCCCCTGTTCAATTGCATTCACGGTCTGGCGGGTGACGTGGATTTTTTCTGCTAACTCCTGTTGCGTCATCTCGCCATGCTCGAAGCGCAGCCGTCTGATCTCATTGCGGATGGCGCCCATGTCACGCTCCACGCCGGTATTGGATGATCTGGCAGGCGGAGCGCATGATCTCGGCGGTCACCAGAATGAAGAGCAAGGCATTCGTGTTGAAAACGATCGGGGGATTGAATGCGCCGAAAAAGCAGGCAAACGCGATGCCCGTCGCGAGCCCGGCGTAGGCGACCCGCATCGCTCTGAGTTCGATCAGTTTGTCGCGCTCATCCCGCGGCGCCTTCGCCTCGGTGGGCGCGGAAATGGCGACTGCAACCGTCAACACGATCTGGACGACCACGAGCGCGATGATCGTCCCCAGCAATCCGCCGAAGTGGAAGCCGCTGGCCTGCGGCCCAGCATGGATGACCGACCAGAAGTAAATTCCGTAAATTCCCGCCATCGATAGCAGCGAGATCCACGCACTCTTTTCGCGAAATGACATAGAAGGCTCCCTGTCTTGTCTATCTTTCGCGACATAATGTATGATATTTATTACTTTATGTCAAGTATATTTGACATTTTTCACTGGCGGCTCTCCTCCCCCACCAGCGTAATCTTCGTATCCGTCCGGAATTTCCTGTACTCCCGGTAGGTCTGTTCCACATTGAGGTCGTAGCTCTTGAGCAGCGCAATCCGCGCGTCGAGGTGGAGCTGAACATATTTGGGCAGCCAAACTTCATCGTTCACTTTGGTCAGCTCCACCAGGATATGGGTGCCTTTGTGGATTCTTGCCAGAACGAATCCGACCGATAGGGTATCGATAGCCGTGATGTCGAGCTTCACCCATTGTGCTTCCGTCTTGTCGATCCAGACGCGCCCTTGGAACTTGCGGAGCATCTTCGCGCCCCGCTCCTTGGGTTCGTAACCGGGACGGGGTTCACCCTCGAGCACCCAGGTATCGCGTCCGTCGATCACTTCGGAGCCGGTCAGCCGGAAGTTAAAGGCGTCGGCGATCTCCAGCACGAACTTGCGGTCTTCTTCGCGATCTTTTTCTTCTTTCGCGAGTCGCTTGCGACGATCCTCATCCGACTCATTCTTGCGTTTGTCGATGACCTTCTGAATCTTCTCGTCTTCCTTCTTCGCTTCGTCGGCCGAGAGCGGCTTGTCATCCTTGGCAGTCAGCCGCTCGACCGGCTCTCCATAAATTTCCAGGACCTCCGCGGTCCGGGATTCGGTTTTCTTTACTCCGCCGTGGCCATCGAGTTTGTGTGTCTCTTCGCGCTCGATGTAGGTGTAATCGCGCTGCCGCTTCTCGTTTTCCAGGTCCTTCTCTTCGGCGCGGAGCAGCAGTTCCCGAATCTGCTCCGGAGGCACTGTGCCGGTGGCGTCGGGCTGGAGATCGATCGGCTTTGGATCAATGGGTTTTAGGTCAGTAGCCGAGGGAGGAGTCTGCTCTTGCGCGAGGCCGCAGGCAGCGATTGCAATCAGGAAAAGCGAGACCACGATGATCTGGCGCAAACGCATACCCATGCTGTATCTATGATGCGCGGCCGACGGTGCAATTCACCACCAAGGACACTAAAGTACGCGAAGGGCTTGAATTCTCTGAAAGCTTCCTTCGTGCTCCTTCGTGTCCTTGGTGGTTAAAACTTTTTCTCTGCCCGCTCCAAACACCCCGCCCGGAACGACCGTCCATCCAGACGATGCAGCCGCCGGGCCTGGGCGCGTGTGATCAGCGACGTATGAGAAATCGTCAGCAGATATTCCGCCACAAACCACGCCGGCTTCTCGGTCGTCATCCAGTCCAGAGGATCGAAGCGCTTCATGTGCACGGGCCGGGAAAAAGTCCGCAGAGACCGCTCCCCGCGCAGGTTGAAATAAACGTCAAAGTAGCTCAAAGCCAGTTCGCGCAGCGACCGGTACACCGGTTCGCGATAGCGGCAGCCGGTGTAGTTTGACTTGGCCACTGCCCCCCAATGCCCGTGCTCGCGATATACCGCAATCACGTGGTCAGTGTCATGCTCGGCTTCAAGATCCACAATCAGCGGAGGATATCCGATAACCCGCAAAGCCGCCGCTGCAAACAGCGCTCCCTCATAACAATGCGAAGTATTTTCCCGCAGCACAAGTCGCGGAGACCACGCGCTGTCCGCCAAGTGATAAGGCATGTCGTCCAGCAAGCGCTGAATCCCATGCGGAGTCTTCAGCGAACGCAACTTGCGAAGTTCGGCAGGGGTCAGCCCCCAGGAGTTGTTATTAGTCATCCCAAATATCCCGTAGAGACGCGGCTCGCCGCGTCTCCCGCGGATTGCAGAGTCACTTGAAGGTAGCAGGATCGAGCGAGGATTGGGAATAGAGGAGCGGGTGCGTGGGCTAAACGTCAACCCGCAGACGCCTGTATCGCGACACTAACTCAGTGCCCCGTATGCACGGTGCGACGTCCCTTCACTTGGTCGGCTCGCCCGCCATCTCTTCTTGCTGTTCTTCAGCCTTTTGCCAACCGGGACCGGGGTTGTATTCCATCATGTCTTTGGCGAGAACCTCGGTCTTCCTGCCGAGATCTTTCTCCAATACGGTTCCATCTTCGCCAACGATGAACGTCATCACGCCCGACGACCTGTATTCCGCTGGATAGGCGACGAAGGCAAAGCCTTCGCTCATCTTGCCATTTACGAGGTAGCTTTTCGCGCCGCCTGGACCACTCTTCCCCTGACCCTGGAGGATGTGAAAATAGTAGCCGCGGTAGGGTGTCGGACCGCCCTCCTGGCTCTTGGCATAGCGTCCACTAACGGCGGTTGCCACCAGCGGCCCGATGGGACTCTGGGGTTCGCCATCGGCGGCTTTCCAATAAAGGCCATTGTGCTGCCCTTCATCGCTGAAGATTTTCTGCGCGTACTCGTTGTGCTGCGCGGAATATTCCTTTTGCGCCGCCACCAGTTCCTGGCAAACGCGGATGGCCGACAATTCATTCCGGCCAATGCGCCGGTACAGAATTTCTTTCTTGCCCGCCTCAGTGTCGAAATACCAGGAATTGCCTTTATTCATTAGCGGTATGGGCGTCGGCCAGTTATGTGCGCCGATATACAAAATGGTGGTCCCATCCGGTTCTTTCACCAGACGGTGCATTTCCCGATATCGCTGTACGAAATTAGCGCGGCTCTCGGCGTCCTCGGCATCGTCTCCGGAGGAGACGACTCGCTTTCCGTCGGGTCCGAGGATTTCGAGCATTACTTTTTCGTCATTGTTCTCCGTGGCCGTCACCAGAGCATTGCTCGCCGCTTCCGCCGATGAAAACGTCTTCTGGCCCGGTTGCTGCGCCAGGGAACGGGTGGGAAAACACACCGTCAAAAGGAGTGCGACCACGGCTAATTTCGGAAGATTCGCCCAATGAAATTTGTCGAAGTTCAGCTTCGTTCGCCGCATATGGCTTCTCTCCATTTCCAAATTTTCAAACTACCCGGAACAACTTCGATTAATGATGCCCGCCGCCGTGAGACCCTCCGCCACCATGCGCTGCTCCGCCGCCACGGGCTGCTCCGCCGCCCTGCGCTGCTTTGCCGCCGACGCTGGCGCTTCCGCGCGACGAAAAGCTCTTGGTCTGTCCGCCATGGCCGTAGCCACTGAAGGCGCCTGAACGAACGCCGCTCTGGCCACGGGGGGCAGCGTAGCCTCGAGCCGCCTGCCGGTTTCCGTTGAAAGGCCTGGCAGGTGCGCCGGGACGGTTGTTCACTCCACCGCGTGCGCCCATGTTCCCGGGCCTATTCCCCGGATTGGCGCCGGGGTAAGCTCTGCCGGGGCCGCGGTTAACTCCGCCGCGTCCGCCTGCTCCCCGGTAGAAATTGCTCCGGTTATAAAACGTTCTGCTCCCGGAGTAGTACCTGGCATGGTTGTACATCGGATATCGGTTATGCCAATCGAATCCCCAATGGCCCCAGCCCCAGCCAAAACCGCCGTACCAGCCGATTCCGAAGCCGACTCCGAAATTGAGGTACGGACCGCCGAACCAGATTCCGGGATACGGGTACCATCCCGGCCAAGCCACGACGGGATATCCGTAGACCCCCCACGGGTTATAGGCAGGGACGTAAACCACATTGGGATCAGCGGGCTCAATGTCAACGTCGGGGCCATCGTCCCTTACGACCTCCTGCGGCGTAGTCTTTAGGCTGCCGGCTTGTTCCGCTTTGTGGCGCATCACCTGCACCGCATCCATCACATCCTGCTGCTGGTTGTAATAGGCGTCGCCGAGAGTTGACGTCCAGGAGAGGTTCTTGTCCATGTTTCCCAGGACGGACGGAAATGAGGCGAGCGCCTTGACGCTTGGGTCCCAAGGCTGCTGATCCACCTCTTGCCCCAAAGCCTGGCCCTTCAAGTCGGGATGCGCCTGCACCCATCGATCAGCCTCGACGACTTCCTCGGGAAACGCGGATGCCGCCAGGATCTGCGCCACCAGCGAATCCGGATACAGCGCAATCGGCGCTACCAGCCGCTGCAGCTGTTCAGGACTCTGCTGTGCATAGGACGGGGCCGGGGCCGGCGCCTGCGCGCCCTGCTCCGGGGCCTGGTTGTCCGGCGGCGGGGCTTCCGCATCTTGGGCCGACAAGCTCAGCGGCCAGGTCGCGAACAACAGAGCCAACCACAACAGGGAAACCATACTTGGCTTGCCCAATCGAGGCCTTGAGAACCCTGCGGCACGTCCGAAAATGTTCATGTTCTTGAACCTCCTCTGCAAAACCCTAACCGAACCCGCAAGACACTACAACCCACCACGACCAGATGACCCATCCCAGTTGAAACAGTGCTCCGTTACCGCGCAGCCATCGTCACAAAATTTAAGCAGCCAGCGAAAGCCTGTCTGTTCAAAATTGATCACTCTTCGTAAGCACCCCCACAACATAGCCGCGGCAACAGTCCCCAATCCGCCGCAGCTACCGCAACAACTCCCCCAACTCCCGAGGCGTCTCCACCAACACATCCGGAGCCACCTCTTCCAGCGTATGCGGAGCGAACCCATAAGTCACGCCGCAAGTCCACAACCCGGCATTGCGGCCCGTCAAAACATCAACCGACGAATCTCCAATAATCAGCGCCTCATCCGCCGCCACGCCAGCTTCCTCGAGGATGGTCTGCACCCCGAGCGGATCGGGCTTTTTCGTCGGAAAGCTGTTGCCGCCGTAGACACTCACAAAGAAATCCCTTAGCCCGAGCGCCCGCACAATATCGCGCGAAGGGTTGACCGGTTTGTTCGAGAGCACGGCCATCGTCCGCTGCACTCCATTGGACGAATCCGCCAATCCCGCCAGCACCTCCGGAATTCCATCATAAACCGTAGTGTGGTCGAGTTTGTGCAGCCGGTAGTAGCCCAGAAAATACTCCAGGGCGTTGCGGAAGAACGTTTCGTCGTCCGGATCCCCCAGCGCGCGCCGTACCAGGACGGGAGCGCCATCTCCCACATAGCTGGCAATGACGTCGCCCGGCAGTTCCGGACGCCCAAGATGCCGCAGCATCGCGTTCACGGAGTGAATCAAATCCAGGCGGGAGTCGATCAGCGTGCCATCCAGGTCAAATACCAGCAGGCGGGCACGGTGGGGATCAAACGGACGGAGAAAGCGAATCATGAGAGTTCAGGATAACGCAGGACTGAGCTCTCAGCTCTCAGCTCTCAGCTCTCAGCTCTCAGCTCTCAGCTCTCAGCTCTCAGCTCTCAGCTCTCAGCTCTCAGCTCTCAGAAAAGGCTGCCGTTAGAAGAATCGACCGTCAATAGCGTGCCAGATGCTCGCAGAAGAACCCAGAGATTGAATTCAAGAGATTCTACTGAGAACTGATAGCTGAGAGCTGACAGCTGATTTACAATGTTCCGGGGCTGCAACTCCGTGGGGTGAATGGCACACGATGGCCACGACCAAAGTCGATCCCAAGCTCAATGAAGCGAACATCGCGAAACAGGCCAAGACCTACCAGGGCCTGACCAGTCAGCAACTCATCGACGCGTACCGCATCATGTTCGCCTCGCGGCGACTGGACGACCGCGAAATCCTGCTCAAGCGCCAGCAGAAAGTCTTCTTTCAGATTTCAGGCGCCGGCCACGAAGCTCTGGGCGCCGCTGCGGCACTTGTGTTGAAACCCGGCTACGACTGGTTCTATCCTTATTACCGCGACCGTGCGCTGTGTCTCGCCCTGGGCGCGACTCCTTACGAAATGCTGCTGGGAGCAGTGGGCGCGGCCGACGATCCCTCTTCCGGCGGCCGCCAGATGCCCTCGCACTGGGCCTACAAGCGGCTCAACGTCGTCACCCAGTCGTCTTGCACCGGCACCCAGATTCTGCAGGCCGTGGGATGTGCTGAAGCTGGCCGCTATTTAGCCCGGCGTCCCAAAGCCTCGCAAAAAGTCGCGGGCGATTACCGTCAGTTCAAAGACGTCCAATTCCAGGGCGATGAAATCACTTACGTCTCGCTCGGCGACGGCACCACCAGCGAAGGCGAATTCTGGGAGGCGCTGAACTCCGCCTCCAACCTCCGTCTGCCGGTAATTTTCTGCGTGCAGGATAACCAATACGCGATTTCCGTCCCCGTCGAAGTGCAGACTTCGGGCGGCAACATTTCGCGCCTGGTTTCCGGCTTCCCCAACTTCCATTTCGAAGAAATTGACGGCACCGATCCCGTCGTCGCTTACGCCGCTTTCAAGCGCGCCGCCGACTACTGCCGCGCCGGTCATGGCCCGGCGTTTGTCCATGCCCATGTGATCCGTCCTTACTCCCACTCGCTCTCTGACGACGAGCGCCTTTACCGGCCCGACTCCGAACGCCAGGCCGATGCCGCGCGCGACCCGGTCCCGCGCCTGCAGATGTTCCTGCTGCGTGAAGGTATCCTCGACGAAAAAGGAATCAACCAGATCGAGCACGAAGTCGAGGAGCAGATTCAGGCCGATGCCGACCGCGCACTCGATGCTCCGGTGCCGCAGCCCGAAACCATCTACCACTACGTGTACTCGCCCGATCTCGATCCCACTTCGGCGGCCTTCGGTACTCAGCCCGCATTGGCTGCGCCCGATGGGGCCACCGAGGGCAAGTCCGCAGCCGTTCCGCCGAACAAGACCTCGCAGACCAAGGCATCGTCGAATAAAACCATGGCGGACCTGATCAACGCCACCCTGCGCGACGAGATGCGCCGCGATGAGCGTGTCGTCATCTTCGGCGAGGATGTAGCCGACGCCAGCCGCGAGGAGTACCTAAAGCAGAAGCAGATAAAAGGAAAGGGCGGAGTTTTCAAACTGACGGCGGGCCTGCAAATCGAGTTCGGCTCCGACCGCGTCTTCAATTCGCCGCTGGCTGAAGCCGCGATCGTCGGGCGGGCCACCGGCATGGCCACCCGCGGCTTGAAGCCCGTGGTTGAGATCCAGTTTTTCGATTACATCTGGCCGGCGATGATGCAGTTGCGCGACGAACTTCCCCTCATCCGCTGGCGCTCGAACAACGCCTTCTCGGCGCCGGTGGTCGTCCGTGTTGCGATCGGCGGTTATCTGACTGGCGGAGCCGTTTACCACTCGCAGTGCGGCGAAAGCATTTTCACCCATACTCCGGGATTGCGCGTCGTCTTCCCTTCCAACGCGCTTGATGCCGCGGGCCTGCTGCGTACCGCCATCCGCTGCGACGACCCGGTTTTATTCCTCGAACACAAGCGCCTCTACCGCGAAACCTACGGACGCGCTCCCTATCCCGGTCCCGACTACATGGTTCCGTTCGGAAAGGCAAAAGTTGTGCAGCCCGGAACCGACCTCACCGTCATCACCTACGGCGCCGTGGTTCCGCGCGCACTGCAAGCCGCGCAAAAACTGGAGCGCGAGCATCACGTCAGTGTCGAGTTGATCGATCTGCGCTCGTTGAATCCGTTTGATTGGGATGCGATTGCCGAGTCGGTCAAGAAGACCAACCGCGCGCTGATTGCCTACGAAGACTCGCTCAGCTGGGGATATGGCGCCGAAATTGCCGCCCGCATCGCCGACCAGCTTTTCCATCACCTCGACGCTCCGGTGAAGCGGATCGCCGCCACCGATACCTTCGTCGCTTATCAGCCGATCCTGGAAAATGCCATCCTGCCCCAAGCCGCCGACCTGTTCCGAGCCATGAAAGAACTGGCGGAATTCTGAATTCAGGCTTCTAGCTCTTCACTTCCCGCCCTTCCCGAAATTAAATCCCCAGGGCCCGCCGCCAAAACAAAGCAACGCAAATGCGATCGCTGCCGCCGCCAGCGGAAATTCATACCCGCCAGGACCCGTCATCCCGTTCTTGAAGTGTACTTTCCAGATCACTATGCCCATCTCGATCAAGAATGCGAACGAGAAGTAACGCGTAAAAAGTCCCAGCACAATCGCGATTCCGCCGAAGAACTCCGTCCCCGTGGAAAGATAAGCCATCCAGCGCGGAAGGCCGAGCGAGCCCACGAACTCCATGTGGTGATGGAATCCGCCAAACACCTTGGGATAACCATGCGCGATCATGATCGCTCCCAGCACCAGTCGCAGTACCAGCAGTGCGAACGGCTGTAGCCGATTGAGAAAATTCACGTCAACCTCCAAAACCAGGTGTCAGGTATCAGGTGCCAGGTCTTAGGAAAGTCGGGTTTGATTGGAATTTGCATTTCCTGAGACCTGAGACCTGCTTTCCTGTCTTACCAGGTCGAATATGCCGTGCCGTCGGTACCCGTCTGGCCAGAGCCGCTGTGCACACCTACAATCCCAGGCTGGGTCTGGTCAATGGCCTTGAGCGAGTCTTCCTCTTCCACTACCCAGGTGTCTTTGGCACCGGTAATGTCGTTCGGGATCACCTTCAGGTATCCCGCCGAGACCAGATCTTCCAGCGACTGCGGCGCTTTTTGTTTGTCCAGCGTGTACTGATCGATGACTTTGTTGAGCGTCGCCAGATTTTGTCTCAGCGTGGTTTCGCGCGCCCGGATGATGCTCTGGTTGTACATCGGCAAGGCAATCGACAGCAGGATCAGGATCAGGCTGAGCACCACCACCATCTCGATCAGCGTGAAACCCGAAGTGCGGAGTCTCGGGTTGCGGAATTTGGCTGGGCGGGCTTTGGACCTGACTCTCATCTACCAATCCTTATACTTCGTGCCGTCCAAAGCGGTCTGGTCCGATTTTGTGTAGACATCGAATACGTTCTGCCCACCCCAGGAATCCGAGTCTTTGTCATCCTGCATCGACCGCATTCCCCACTCCGCCTTCTTGGTCATGGGATCTACCGGGATCCGGCGGAGAAACTTCATCTTCTTGCCCGCAACATCCACCCCGGTAACCAGCGTATCCAGATCCGGAGGATAGCCTTCGCTCCCCACCTTGATCTGAAATGCGCCACGGTCAGCGGCGTCTTTGTAGCGATCGATCCCGTCGCGGATCATCCACAGGTCTTCGCGCAGTTCGTGCTCGCGCTCCCGGTAAATGGTGATTTTTACCAGCGGAAACGCCGCTCCCACCAGAATGGTCAGAATGGCAGTAGCCACAATCAACTCGAGCAGCGTAAACCCGCGTTGTCCGCGGCCCACCGCTGCACCACCGTTCCGCATGTTGGCCGCCTGGCCCATAAATCAGTTCCCGGTTCTCAGTCAAGACACCCCGCTTCTCACTGAGAACCGGGAACTGAGAACTGCCCCTACTGGATCGTAATCGCCGCCTGCGCTCCGTTCATCGCAATCGGCTGCATTGCCGGATCTCGTGCTCCGCCCCGAGTAATGGTCAGCGCCGACTGGCCTTGCCCCTTGGCCATAAAGGTCAGCGTCACCACCGCCCCCTGTCCCGAAACGCCCCCAGCCCCCGGAGGCCGTGTGGCCGTGATCTGCAGCGTGCCGGCCACTGGATCGTCGCGATGCACCAGCGCTACCGCTTGTCCATCCTGGGATAGAAAGCCGCCGTTCGAAACGTTGACCACCTGCAGCTGGTTCGGGTCGTAACTGAGTTGCACCGGCACCGAATACACGTTCTGCCCGCCCGTAAGCAGGACATTCACGGTAAAGGTCGACCCCTTCGCCTGGTTCAAGGTAGCCGGATCAAACAGGAACGTTCCCGCGCCGGCGCCCGCTTGATTCTGCGCAACCTGATTCTGCGGAACCGGATTTTGCGGCGTCATAGCCGTAGTAGCAGCCTGGCCCTGAGCAGTGGGCGTCTGCGCCGTGGGAGCAGCTGCATTCCCACTTGCAGCCGATGCCGGTACAGCTGCCGGCTTGCTGCTGCGCCTCAGTTCCAGCGCGTTCGCCGTACCCACGTCAATCATGTCGACGTCGCCATGAGAAAGGTCCGGCCCGCGGATAATGTGCGGCACCAGCACGAACACGATTTCGTTCTCCGCGTGATCGGTGTCCGTCTCCCCGAAAAGATACTTGAGGATCGGGATCTGGGCCAGACCCGGAATCCCGGATAGCGCCCTGGTCTGCGTATCTTCCATCATGCCGCCCAGCAGGTTGACTTCGCCGTCTTTCAGGCGAATTTCGTGCTCAATCTTGCGCTGTCCAATCACCGGCTGGCTGATGCCGCCAATGCTGACATACGAGGTCACCGCTGATACGTCCAGCGACAGCTTCAACGAAATTTCCCGCCCCGCATGCACCCGCGGCGTGATGTCGATGTTCACACCCACATCGAGATACTGAAATTGCGTGTTGACCAGCGGGTTGATGCCGACTCCGCCAATCCCGGGCTGGAATGATCCCGTTGCCACCGGTACGCGATCGCCGATCTTCAAGGTAGCTTTCTGTCCGTCCAGCGCGCGGATCTGCGGATTCTGGATGATCTTGGTGTTGGTGTCGCTCAGCAATGCCGTCGCCGATGCCTGCGGTATCGTCACCTGGAAGTCGGTGGCATTCAGGTAGGCAAGCGTATTCAGGTTGATGCCGGTCGACGAAGGCGTAGTCGTGGTCGTGGGGGTTGTAGTAGTCGTCGTGGTGGTGCTGACGTTGGGCTGCAGCATCACCGAGGCGCTGGTCGGAGGGCTGATCCCAAGCTTGCGCGCCTTGTCGCGGCTCACCTGCATCACCGCCACTTCGATTAACACTTCGGGTTTCGCCTTGTCGAGATCGTCCACCAGTTTCTGCGCCAGCGCCATCTGGTCCGGCGTGCCCCGCACCACAATCGCTCCCTGCGAGGGCAACTGCTGAATCCGGCTCACCTCCAGGATGGTGCGCATCGCGTTCACCACATCCTGCAATTCGGTAGGCTGGGAAAGATTGGAAAGATAAAAAGTTTTGATGACGTTCTGTTCCAGCTCTTTCCTCTTCGCAGGATTGTCTTGCGCGACGAAAATCGTGTTCGGCGTCACCGGACGCCAAAAAGTTTTGGTCTCAAATGAAATAATGCCCAGCGCATCTTCCAGCGTGACGTTGTTCAGTTCGATGTGCACCAGTTTCGGCGTGTAATCGGGATCGAAAAGCACGTTCATCCCAGCCAGCTTGCCCACCGTCTCGTAGACCACATTGGACTTGTCCGTCGCCTTCAGCGTAATGGGAACGTTTGAGATCGGAGCCAGTTCCACCGGTCCCTGTGCCGATTCCAGCCGCCTGCGCAGCGCGGTCGCACCCGGCCCCGAAGCCTGCGGTTGCGGATTCTGCGCCTCCTTGATCATCTGCTCGGTGCGCTTCAGTTCCTGTTGCGCGATGAACGAGGAACCGTCAGTCTCCAGGGCCTTCTGGAATTGCACCAGCGCCTCGTCCAGTTTGCCCGCATCGCGCAGAATCTGCCCGCGATGCACCTCGGAAGAAGCAGCCAGAAAGCGGTTCCGCTCGAACGCGGTCCGGTATCTCAGGTCTTTCGGTTTCAGGTTGTAGGCTTGCTTGAAATAGTCGAAGGCCTGCTCGTAATTTTGCCGCGCCTCGGCATCCTGGCCCTTCTCGTAGAACGCCTTGGCAGAGTCAATCTTCTTGGCGAAAGCAGGCAGGCTCAAGCAGCCCATCAGCAGAACAAACAGAGCCGGACGGATCAGGCGTTTCATCAAGCAGTCCTCATGAAAATCTCTCTCGCCGGCGGCACCGACCCAAGCTCGCCAGCCACCTCGTTCGACAGGACTTCGTCCCCACCCGAAAAGGCGACCGGGCGGGCCGTCCCAAAAGGGCCGTCAAGCGCAAAAGTACCTGAAAATCGGATTATAGCATCGCCTCAACTTGCACCCGAAGTGATTGGTACATCGGTGTTTACACTCATTAGTACAGGCCCTCAGGTGTCAGGTCGCAGGTGTCAGGTGTCAGGAAAAGCACTAATGGCAAAAAGCATTTATGGTTTGCCTTTCCTGAGACCTGACACCTGACACCTGCCGTGGTACTTTCTTTTCAGCACTATGGCCAAGCAGACCAGTCACCAGACCCGGTCCAATCCGGAGAAGAATCCTCGCCGCCAGCCCACTGCCTCCGGCGAAAAGGACGCCGCTGTCAACAGGAACGCCAGCCACAACTACTTCTTGCTAGAAAAATTCGAGGCGGGAGTCGCGCTCACCGGAACCGAGGTCAAATCCATCCGCTACGGCAAGACCAATCTCAAGGATGCCTACGGCCTCATCAAGGACGGCGAACTCTGGCTCTTCAACTGCCATATCGGACCCTACGACCACGGCAACTACGCCAACCATGCCGCCCTCCGTACCCGCAAACTTCTGGTTCACAAAGAAGAAATCCGCAAGCTCATTGGCAAGACCCAGCAAAAGGGACTAACCCTGATCCCCACCCGCGTGTATTTCAAGAACGGCAGGATCAAAGTCGAACTAGCCCTGGCCAAGGGCAAGCAGCAATGGGATAAGCGCGAGACCGAACGTCGTCGCACCGCCGACAAGGAAGCCCGCGAAGCCATCTCCAGGGGAAGAAAACACGCCTAGGCCGGTGGAGAGACGGGGCGTTCTCGTCCGCCCGCCGTCAGCGCCATAAGGACAGAGGGTGCCACATCCTCGCGCGTTCTTTGCTCAAGAGCCTGCCCTGAGCGAAGCCGAAGGGGTGGGATTCCACGGTCATGTCCCGCTTAGGATTTTTCTCGCTCAGTTGCGCGTTCCCCCTCCCACCGTGGATACTGAACATACTCCATCATGAATACAAATCTCTCTTCCTCCGCCCCGTCTCAACTGGAAACCGATTGCCTGGTCATAGTGACCCTCGACCAGGGCGAAAGAGATAAGCCCGCGCCGTCGATCGAATGCACCGACACTGCCGTCCGCGCCGCCACCAAGGACGTAATTGCCAGCGGCGAAGTCACCGCGAAGTCGTTCGAAACTACGCTACTGCATCGACCCGCGGGATTGAAGGCCAAACGCCTGCTCCTCATTGGCGGCGGCAAGGCGAAGAATTTTTCCGCCGCGGAATTGCGCAAGCTCGCCGGCGCCGCCGTGCGTACCCTGAAGGGGAAAAGCATTCGCAGCTTTGCCTTCGCACTTCCGGAGAACGGCGTCGCCGCTCCCGACGCCGTGCGTGCCATCGTCGAAGGCGCCTTCGTCGGCAACTTCGAACCCGGCTACTACAAGAGCGACCGCAAGGACGACGACCAGAAGATCGACGAAGTCACCATCGTCGTGCGAGGCGATACCGAACCCCTGGAAAGCGCGCTGCAAGCCGCACGCATCGTCGCCGAGTCGCAGAACTTCACCCGCGACCTGGTCAACGAACCCTCCAATCGCATGACCCCAACCATCCTGGCCGAGCGCGCCAAGAAGATGGCCGCGGAAGTCGGCCTGAAGTGCGAAGTCCACGGCGGAGATAAGATCCGACAATTAAAGATGGGCGCCTTCTGGGGAGTGGCCCAGGGATCGGACGAACCTCCGGCGCTGATTGTGTTGCGCTACGAACCCGAGGGCGCAGCCAAAGACATTCACCTCGGCCTGGTCGGCAAAGGCGTCACCTTCGACACCGGCGGCATCTCCATCAAGCCCGCCGACGGCATGGAGAAGATGAAGTACGACATGGCAGGCGCCGCCACCATGATCGGCGTCATGCGCGCCATTGCCCTGCTCAAGCCCAAAGTCAAAGTCACTGCCATCGTCTGTGCTACGGAAAACATGCCTTCCGGGAAAGCGCAAAAGCCCGGAGACGTGCAAATCTCCATGTCCGGCAAGTCGATCGAAATCATCAATACCGACGCCGAAGGACGCCTCATCCTCGCCGACGGCCTCTGCTACGCCCGCCAACTCGGCTGCACCCATCTGGTCGACGCCGCCACTTTAACCGGCGCTGTCGTGGTAGCCCTCGGCTACGTGAATGCAGGAATCTTCTCGAGCGACGACCAGATGTACGAGCGCTTTGCCGGCGCCCTCCAACAAGCCGGCGAGAAAATGTGGCGCCTTCCCCTCGACGACGAATACAAAGAGATCATCAAATCGAACATCGCCGACATGGTGAATTCCGGTGGACGCTGGGGCGGCGCCATTTCCGCCGCCATGTTCCTCAAGGAATTTGCTGAAGACACGCCCTGGATTCACCTCGACATAGCCGGCACCGCCTGGATGGAAGACCAGAAGCCATGGATCGCCAAAGGTCCATCAGGAATAGCCCTGCGCAGCCTGGTGGAATTCGTAAAAGGATGGAGCGCGTAGTAGTTGCTGGTGTGGGGACGGGCGCCCTCGCCCGTCCAAGCCGAGCGCAGCTCGGCAGTTGCGGCGCGTATAGCAAATCGACTCAGGCTCGCGGTGGACACACAATCGGAATCACGTCTCTCCCGTTCCTTCGATAGACGCGGAAGTCTTTTTCATCGACCGTGAGCACGGGTAAATTGTCATACAACTCGCTCATGCGAATGAGGCACAAGTCGGCAAGATCGGGTGTGCGGTCCTGATAGCGCTCGGCCAGGACCCCGACTTCCTCAACGTTCTTTGTCAGGTCAAACGCAACCCTCAGAAACCCAGTGCGCAACAACCCCAGTACGCTTCCTACCGATTCAACCTGGAAAGCCGTCTCCGCCAATACCGCCTCGCACGTCAACAGCGGGTCCGAAACCACCCTCCCAATCTCACTAGCCCAATCATGATATCTGTCGGAGTGGTTCAAAAATGCCACGACAAAACCGGTGTCTGCGATGGCCTTCATTTTCTCGAAAATCCCTTTCGCGATGAGAGGTCGGCGGGTCCATTGATCGATCCGCAATAGCGCATAAAGGGCTTATTCCCGGTCTCCTGTTTCGCACGTTCCAGTTGCTCACGCACGAGCCGGCCGACCGGCACTCCCGTCTTTCGAGCCGTGCTCCTCAGCCAAGCTGCCAGTTCTTCTGTAAGACGAATTGTTATTGTGTCACTCATATGACATCATTGTAACACATTTCTGTCTGTATGTTTTACATTACACTAAATTCAGAGGTTCCTTGGATCTCCCCGCCAAAATCCGCTCCCTGCCCACGTCCCCCGGCGTCTATCTCTACAAGAACGCCGAAGGCGAAGTCATCTACGTAGGCAAGGCCAAGAACCTGCGCTCGCGCGTCTCCTCCTATTTTCACGAAGGCCGCTGGGAGGACGCAAAAACTGGCACCTTAGTCCGCGAGGCCGTCGACGTCGACTACATCGTAGTCGCCAATAATAAAGAGGCGCTGGCGCTCGAGAATCATCTGATCAAGCAGAAGAAACCCCGCTTCAACATTCTGCTGCGCGACGACAAGACTTACCCTTACGTAAAGCTGACCCTGGCCGAGCGCTTCCCACGCGTCTATGTCACCCGCCGCCTGCGCAAGGACGGCAGCGCTTACTACGGCCCCTACTTCCCTGCCAATCTCGCCTATCGCATCGTCGACCTGATTCATCGCCACTTCCTGGTCCCGTCCTGCAAAGTGGATTTGACCCGCTACCATCCTCGCCCGTGCCTGCAGTACTACATCAAGCGTTGCCTGGGTCCGTGCGTAAAGGATCTGACCACGCCTGAGATCTACAGTGAAGCCGTGCGCGACGTGAAGTTTTTTCTCGAGGGGCGCCAGACCGACCTCGTGAAGTCTCTGCGGGAGCGCATGTCCGAAGCCGCCGAAGCGCAGGAGTTCGAGCGCGCCGCCCGCTATCGCGACCTGATTTCCACCGTAGAGCAGTTGCAGGAAAAGCAGCGCATCGCCGCCGCCGAAGGCGACGACGCCGACGTCTTCGGCTTCCATTACGAAAACCAGATGCTGGCCGTCAACCTCTTCCACATGCGCGGAGGAAAAGTCCTGGACCGCCGTGAACTTTTCTGGGAAGACCTCCCCGACTTTGGCGCGAACCACGTAGGGGCGGACGCATCCTTCCACCCCGGCGAATTCTTCTCCGCCCTGGTCAAGCAGCTCTACCTGGCCCAGCCCTACGTCCCCAGAAACATCTACGTCCCCGTAGATTTCGAAGACCGCGAAGAACTGGAAGAAGCGTTAAGCGAACAACTAGCCGGCGAAGGTGGACGAGCCAGCAGAGTCCACATCACTGTCCCGCAGCGCGGAGACAAGCGTGAACTGATCGATCTCGCCGGCACCAACGCCAAGCAATCCTACGACCAGCGTTTCCGGGTCCTGAAGCCAAACGCCAGAGCTATCCAGGAAGCTCTGCAAGAAGCTCTGGCCTTACCCGAGCCACCCAGGCGCATCGAATGCTTCGACATCAGCCATATTCAGGGAGCAGAAACTGTCGCCTCGATGGTGGTGTGGCAAGACGGCAAGATGAAGAACTCCGACTACCGCAAGTTCATCATCAAGACGGTAGAAGGCGTAGACGATTTCGCCTCCATGCGCGAAGTGGTGACACGCCGCTACCAGCGGGTGCAGAAAGAAAAGCAACCCATGCCCAGCCTGGTGCTGATCGACGGCGGCCTGGGACAACTCCACGCCGCCGCCCAGGCTCTCGAAGCCCTGGAAATCATCAACCAGCCGTTAGCCGCCATCGCCAAGCGCGAAGAAATCATTTATGTGTACGGACAGGAAGACGACCCCGTAGTTCTCGACCATCATTCTCCCGTGTTGCATCTGGTGCAGATGATCCGCGACGAAGCTCATCGTTTTGCCGTCACCTTCCATCGCAAGCGCCGCCAGATCCGCGACCGCGCCACCGAGCTAAGAGAAATTCCCGGCGTAGGAGAATCCACCACCCGCCGTCTGCTGGAACATTTCGGCAGCCTGCAAGCCGTAAAGCAAGCCGACGTAGCGGCATTGTCGGCGGTAGTGACCAAATCTCAAGCCGAAGCCATCCTCGAACATTTTCGGAAGGCAGCTCTTAGCACTTAGCTCTTAGCACTTAGCCTCCACCAACTTTGTCATCCTGAGCGAAGCGAAGGACCTGCTTTCGGCCCTCTTAACTGCTGGGTGCGCACTGTCCGTTGCCGGCGTACAATTCCAGTCGTAGCTCGCGATCGCGATCGAGCGGGAGGTCCCCATGCCCGTGTACGACTACGTCTGCAACGATTGTCACAAAGCCTTCGAAGTAATTCTCACCTTGAAGGAACACGATGTAGAGGTGAAATGCCCCAAGTGCGGCAGCAAGAACGTGGAGCAAGAAGTGACCGCGTTTTATGCCGTGACCGGGAAGAAGAGTTAAGCGAAGAATTAGCTAAACTTCAGGCCGGGTCTGTCCCGGCATTCTTGTCATCCTGAACGAAGCGCAGGACCAGCTTCTGCCTAACGCCCGTCCGTGAGCTTCGTCGCCCGAAACGATTTCACCACAATCTGATTCGGTTGCATACCAACCGGGATAATCGTCAGCAAGGAATACTCCGAGGGCTCGAATTTCTTGTTCGGAGTGCGTTTCTGAATTACGACCAGATCTCCGGAACCGGAGTCGAGCACGAGCAGGTAGTTCTGATTCTGTGTGAGCGTAAGCGCATCAGGGTGAGTGCCCACCGGAAGATAGGCGATGATCCGGCCCATGTCGATATCATAAACCGCGACGTTATTCGATCCGAAGTTGGAGATATATAAGCGCGAGTTATCCAGTGAAACCACGCCGCGTGTAGGCTGGGTGCCGATGAGATAACTGCCCGATACTTCGTTCCCCGTGGTCTCGATCATAGAGATAGTTCCGGCTTCGAAGTTGAAAGCCGCCAGTTCTCCGCCATCAGGTTTCAGCGCCAGACTGACCGGAGATTTCCCGACGTCGAGAAGCGCCAGCAGTTTGTCGTTCTGGGCCTGGTTCTTAAGAGCGATGCTGGCAACCTGCCCCGATCCCGAACAAGAGACGAACGCTTTGGCGGAATCGGGCAGGATGGCGATGTCCTCAGGACTGATGCAGATGTTGATGGCAGAGCGCACGGCGAGGCGCGCGGTATCAATGATGGAGACCGAGTTGTCGGCGCGATTGGTGACAACCACGGTCGCGCCGTCAGGCGATACCCGGGCAAGGCCAGGATTTCCGCCCACACGGAGGGTAGCCGCGACCGTGCGGCGGTCGAGATCAATAACCGAGACGTTGTCGGAGCCGGAGTTGGCGACATAACCGCGGCGTCCGTCAGGCGAAACGTCGATGAAGTAGGGACGCCCGTAAACACCGATGGTGGCTACAACTTTATTCTGCTCAGCGTCAATCACGCTGACGTTCGAAGAGCCGGTATTGACAACGTAAACTTCGTTGCGCTTCGGATTCGCCGTGACCCCGGTGGGTTCAACGCCAACCTGCAAAGTGCGAACCGGCCGAAAGCTGCGCAGGTCGATCACGGTAACTGTATTGCTCTTACCATTCGTTATGTATGCGTATTCCCGGTAGAGCGGGCCGTAGGCGGGGAGAGTGCGCTCATGGAAGTAGTACCAGCCGGCGGCCAGGACCAGCGGGACGACGACGGCGAGTAACAGGAATTTTCTCAAGGACGAGTTGGCCTCGCTAGAAGGCGGGAAATTTCAGAGATCGATGAGATCTCATTTAAGTTTGAAAGTGCATTCGACATCGAATTGTGTAGCTACCGGCTTGCCGTCTTTGGTCGCAGGTTCGAACTTCCATTGGGAAACCGCATCGATGGTTCTCTTGTCGAGCGCTTCGGAAAGGCTGTTTACAACCTTGGTGTCTTTGATCTGCCCATCCCGCATCACAATAATCTTGAGTCTAACCGTGCCCTCAATTTTCGCCTTACGCGAGGCGTCGTCGTACGCGGGGCATGGTGAATAGATGGCGCGAGGCGGCATGATTCCGCCGGGTCCGCTCGGGAGGGGCTTTTGGTCTGTGGGCGCCTGTTTTCCGGTATCGTTTTGGCAGAGCAGGGGTGATGGTGGGATTACGCAAACCAACGCGACTGCAACGGAGAGCAGCGAATTAAGTTTCATCGAATCACTCCGCAACTTCGGCATGAACCTGGCTTGACTTAGGAATCGTCCGTCCCAGTACCGCCGCGATCTGCCGTACCTGCGCCATCAGCGCGTCGAACTGATCGGGGAATAACGACTGCATCCCATCCGAGAGCGCCCGATCGGGATCGTGGTGCACTTCGACGATCAGGCCATCGGCTCCCACGGCAACGGCGGCGCGCGAAAGTGGCGTCACTTTGTTGCGCTTACCCGTGCCGTGGCTGGGGTCCACGATGATGGGCAGGTGACTGAGGCGCTGAACGGCAGGCACGATGCTGAGATCGAGCGTATTGCGAGTGTGATCGGCAAAAGTGCGCACTCCGCGCTCGCACAGGACGATGTTGTAGTTGCCCTCGCTCATGATGTATTCGGCGGCCATAAGAAATTCTTCGAGCGTCGCCGAGATGCCGCGCTTCAACAGGACGGGCTTGTGGGCGCGTCCCGCGCGCTTGAGCAGAGAGAAGTTCTGCATGTTGCGGGCGCCGATCTGGATGACGTCGGCGTATTGGTCGACCAGGTCGAGCGATTCGTAATCCACGGCTTCGGTCACGATGAGCAGGCCGAAGCGCTCGCGGACCTCTGCCATGATCTTCAGTCCTTCTTCGCCGAGTCCCTGAAAGGAATAAGGAGAAGTCCGCGGCTTGTAGGCGCCGCCGCGGAAGAACTGAGCTCCGGCGCGGGCCACGCGCTCAGCAATGGTGAAGGCCTGATCGCGGCTCTCGATGCCGCAGGGCCCGGCGATGATGGCCAGGCTGGGGCCTCCGATGGTGACGGGCGGGCTCCCCGAATGAGGAGCCGGAAACTTGATGACCGTGTTATCAGGCTTGGTGTCACGGCTGACCAGTTTGTAGGCCTTGGTAACGCGGATAACTTCCTGCACGCCGGGCATTTCTTCCAGCGTGCCGGATTCGACTTCGCCCTGGTTGCCGGTGATGCCGATGGCGGTCCGCTGCGCTCCGGGCATGGAATGGGCGCGGTATCCAAGCGCTTCGATTTTCTGGCAGACGGCGCGGACCTGCTCTTCCGTGGCCTGCGCCTGCATGACGACCAGCATAGGGAATACCCCGAACTGTTCCAGTTTAGCGTCCAGGAGCAGGACAGGCAAACGGCGGGCGGGGAGCCCGGCCTGCGCTCCCCGCCTGCGGATATTCCCGCCGTTTTCGAGCTGACGACGTTCTTAGGTCCCGTTACCGGTAAGGTTCACCAGCTGCGGACTGCCACCCCCGTCGTCGGTGAGATTGAGTACCGCCTTCTGTCCAGCGCCCACCGTGGTCGGCGAGAAAAAGATGTTCAGCGTGCAGAAATATCCCGGGGCCAAGTTGGAGCAATAAGCCGTGAGGTACGGGGTGTAGGCTGCGGCGTAAGGGCCCGTGATCGATGCTGCGGTTATGTGCAGCGTATTCGTCGTACTGGCATTCGTGATCTTCAGGCTCAGACCCTTCGACCCGCCGTGACCCACGTTGCCGAAGCTCAGGGTGGCCGGAGTAAACAACACCTCCGTGCCCACACCTGTGAGCGGTAGTACCAGCGTACTGTTGGTCGGGTCGCCCGTGAAGTTTGCCGTGACCGTCCCCGTGATCGTGCCGAGCGCCGTGGGAGTAAAGGCCACGTTGAACGTGCAGGTTGGAGTGCTGGACGACAGCGGCAATCCTGGGAGGCAACCGCCGCTCGTGATTCCCGTGTAATTCACAGAGTAGTTCGTGCTCGCCACCAGGCTATTGATGATCACTGTGCCGCTTCCGGCGTATTTGAACGTCACCTTGAAATTCGCGCTGGCTTTGTTGATCACTTGCGTCGCAAAGGTGTGATTAGCCGGGGTGAACGACTCGTTGCTGGTTGCCGTTCCCGTGAGCCCCACCAACTGCGGGTTCGTAGGATCGTTGTCGTGGATGATTAGGGTGGCCTTTTTCCCGCCCGCCGTCAGCGGGTCGAAGGTGACCCCGATGACGCAGCTCGTAGTGATCTTGCCAGTGCAAGTGTTGCTGGCGATGGTGAAGTCGGTGGTGTCACCCGAGAGTGTGGCCGATGTAGCCGCATAAGTCGTGCCGCCCTTCACCGTCACCGTCTTGGTCGTACTGGTCGTGACGAAATGGCCGCCGAAGGCCAGCGACGTGGGGGTCAGCGTGACGCCCGTGGCTGTGCCTTGCAGGTTCACAACCGTTTCCTGGGAGAAGAAACCGTTGTAGCTGATGGTGAGCGTGCCGTCGATGACACCTGCCACTGTCGGCGAGAAGGTCACGTCCACCATGCACGTCGAGCTAGTCAGCGTGCTCGGGCAATCGTCAATTTCGTTGAAGCCCGCGCTCGCCGTGATGCTGGCGATGTCCACGGGGCCGTTGGCGGTGAGCGTCACCGACACCGTCTCGCTGGTTGTCTTGATCGGCTGCTCTGGGAACATCACGCTCGCAAGCGAGGAATTGAGCATCGCAAGCGCATTGACCTTGCGGATCAGCCAGTTGCCGTAGTCGGCGACATAGATGTTGCCCGAGGGATCAATGCCTACGCCTGTCGGCTCAGAGAGTTCCGCGCTCGTGGCCGGGATGTTATTTCCCACGGAACTGCCTCCTCCGGCGATGGTGTGAATCACCCCTCCCTGATCCACAAAACGTACGCGGTTGTTGCCGGAGTCGGCGATGAGAACGTCGCCAACCGAATCGACTCCAACCCCCTGGGGATTAGTCAGGGGCGTTTCAAAGGCGAGAACTCCATCGCCCAGGTATCCGGTCGCGCCGTTTCCGGCGTAAGTGGTGATGATTCCAGATGGATTTACTTTGCGAATCCGGTTGTTATTTTCGTCCGCAATGTAAACATTGCCAGCGTTATCCGCGGCGACGTCAGCCGGGTTGTATAATTGCGCGCTTGTAGCCGCACCGTAGTCGCCGGAGAACCCGGCTCCGAAAGTGTGGTTGCCTGCAAACGTGGAAATGGTACCCCCGCTCACCTTGCGAACCACCTCGTTAGATTGGTCTGCGATGTAGACATTCCCGGAACTGTCCACCGCGACGCCGGTTGGGTCATTGAGTTGGGCGCTGGTAGCGGCCCCGCCGTCGCCGCCGTAGCCACAAGATTGGGGAGTGCCGGCAAAAGTCGATATCACGCCGCCGCTTACCTTGCGGATCACGCAGTTATACTGATCCGCAATGTAAACATTGTCGAGGCTGTCCACCGCAATCTTGCTGGGCCAACTCAAGTAAGCGGCTGTGGCCGGTCCGCCATCGCCGCCATAGTTGCAAGTTCCGAGGGTGCCGGCAAAATTCGAGATGTTTCCGGTGCTGGCGCTCACTTCATACACCGCGCAACCGTAATTCTCAGTAATGTATATATTCCCCGTGGAATCCGAAGCCATCGCGAACGGGAAAAATAACATCGAGTCGCCCGCTGGAACATTGTTAACAAACGGGAAGGCACCATAGCTTCCAGCGACGGTATAGATGTACCTCGCGTACTCGCCCGCTGGAGGTGCGCAGGCGAGTTGGCTAGTGCTGCAGGGGACCTCGCGGATAATATTGTTATAACTATCGTCGATAAACAAATTGCCGGCACTGTCCACTGCTATTCCGTTGGGCCAGTACAGTTCGGCGGTTGTGGCCGCCTGATTATCGCCGTTGTAGCCTTCCGTTCCCGTGCCCGCCACCGTGTAAATATTGTTCGGCACCTGGCCCGCATTGGGACTGCAAGCGCCGCCATTGCTCGTCTTCGTCACACAAGATACTTCGCGTATGCGGGTATTGTTAATGTCGGCAATGAAGAGATTGCCTTCATTGTCCACCGTCAAAGCAACGGGACCACTCAACTCGGCTGCGGTAGCCAGGATTCCGTCGCCGTTATAACCGCCTGTGCCCGGATGCCCGGGACTTTCACCTGTGCCCGCCAGGGTGTAGATGTATCCGGCGGTCTCGCCCGATGGGGCGGTGCATCCACTGATCCCCGTTCCGCAAGCCACACGGCGTATCAACTCGTCACTAGAGTCCGCGATATAGAGATTTCCCGCACTGTCCGTGGTCACATAAGAAGGGTAGTACAAGTTGGCTGAGGTGGCTGGGATGCCATCGCCATTGTAAACTGCCCCGCTCCCAGTCCCGGCTACGGTGTAAATGTAGCCGGTCGTCTGGCCCGCGTTGGGAGTGCAAGTGCCACCGGTAATGGTCACTGTGGCGCAGGCCACCATCCGAATGCGCTGGTTATCACTGTCGGCGATAAACAGGTTCCCATTCTTGTCGACGCGCACGCCTATTGGCGTATTCATCAACGCGCTCGTCGCCGGGCCACCATCGCCAGAATAGCCTGCCTGTACGGGAGTTCCAGCGATCGTATTGATGATTCCGGTGCTGGCGTTCACTTCGCGAACAACCTCGTTATAGGTGTCCGCAATGAACACGTTCCCAGCGGCGTCGACCGCGATGGCGTACGGGGTATCCAACTGAGCATCCACCGCAGGACCGCCGTCACCGGAATAACCGTAGTAGTAGGTCCCCGCGACGATCGTCAAGATGCCCGTTGACTTAGTCACCTTCCAGACCCGGCTCTCCTGTGGAACTGCCGTAGTGAAATAGATATTCCCGGCGCTGTCGAGGGTGACGCCCGACGGCTCATAGTAAAGAGACGTGCTCGTGGCCGGAAGATTATTCGGTCCGCCGCCGGCGAAAATATTGATATAGTCCTGCTGCGCGCTGGCTGCTCCCGACAGGAGCAGTAAAATTCCGGTGCAAACAAACAACTTGAAGTAAGACATCGCGATTTCCTCCACAGGTATTGCGGTTCGGCGCTTGAGTGCCGGCTGAAATTCATTTTTGGTCTTTGATCTCGGCAATTCCGTTTCCAGTCAAAGCCGCGCTGCCCGGCGACTTCACCCATCTTGAAGTCGGCCGCTCAGCAGCGTCTTTCTAGGGAGCGGGCACCAAAACAATGTGCTCATGCCGCTGCTTCCCCGCTGCATCCTGGTAATCGATCATGAAGTTCGGACCGCCCCTCGGCCAGCGTTCGTATTCGCGAGCCGGAATAATGAAGGTACCGACGAGGGGCGGCACAATCTTGTGCTCATTAAAGTGCAGGGTCACATTCTTGAAGGGAACCTGCTCCTTCTCCCAATCGAACGGCTCGCGGCGCGGAAATGGCGCGAGGGAGCTGGCGAGCGAGACAGTCGCTCTTTTCACGTCCGCCCCGCTTAAATTAATTACCCGGAGCGAAATCCGCAGTTCCACATTGTCGCCTTGCTCGGTAACCTGCAGGATCCGGTAATCTCCGCCAAAATTGCGCGTATTCCTAGCCGGCGCCACAAGTGCCAGACATACGACCAAGCACGGCAAACACCAATAAATAAGAAAGCGTGAAGTCTTACGTTGCATAATTCCTCCTTAAGCGTGCAACTGGGATGCGAATACTGCGAAAGCCGCGAATACCACTTCGAGGCAGGTGGGGCTGATCGAGTGCGGGCACAGGACTCGACGGGCACAACAAGAACGGGATGGTCAAAACCTGAAACGGGCGGCAGAAATGGGCGTGCCTCATAGGGTCCTGCCGTCGTATCTGAGTATTGGGTCGAGAAAGTCCCGGGTTGGCCGCCGCTTGGGGAAGAGAGTTTCACGGCAGCCGCGAACGGGGAATCGTCTTCCCACGCAGGCGGGCGGTCAGTAAGGTGCCGAGCGAAGCTTACAGGGTCATGTAATGTCGCGCGGTGATGGATATCACGGCCGTATGTGCGACGACTTACTCACTTCGGGGCGCTGGTCTAACTTGTGCCGAAGGTTCGATCGGTCGCCCATGGCCGTGACCTCAGGGCAGACTCTCCCGATAAGCCTACTGTATGATCCCCGGTCCCGGTTCTGCAGAGTCCGCATCCAAGACTTGCCTGACCTTGGCGACAAGTTCCGACAAGGAAAAGGGTTTGGCCAAAAACCACAGTCCAGGATCGAGCACGCCATAGTGGACGATGGCGTTGCTGGTGTAGCCGGAAACGTACAAGACCCGGGTACGAGGTGAAATCTGTTTCACTTGTGCGGCAAGCTGGGGGCCGTTCATTCCGGGCAGGATCACGTCCGTGACCAGCAGTTGGATGTCAGGGTGATTGGCGCGGCATAGGGCGAGAGCTTGCTCCGGACTGGCGGCGAGCAACACCTGGTAGCCGCTGTCCACCAGCACTTCCGAAGTCAATTGACGGACTTGTTCGTTGTCCTCGACCAGAAGGATGGTTTCGGTTCCGCGCTGCATGCTTGGCTGCTGCCTCTCCGCTCGAACTTCTTCGGCCGGTTGATCGACCCGTGGAAAATAGATCTTGAACGTCGTCCCCCGATCCGGCTCGCTGTATACCCAGATATAGCCTCCACTCTGTTTGACGATTCCGTAGACGGTGGAGAGTCCCAGCCCCGTGCCCTTTCCGACTTCCTTGGTGGTAAAGAAAGGTTCGAAAATATGCGCCTGCGTATCCGCGGTCATGCCCACCCCCGTATCGCTCACCGCCAGCATGACGTAGCGTCCGGGCCGCACCGGCGGGTGCTCGCGGGCATACGCGTCGTCCAGTTCCGCGTTTGCGGTTTCCAGGGTCAACTGTCCCCCGCTGGGCATGGCATCGCGTGCATTTACGGCCAGGTTCATGATGACCTGCTCGATTTGCCCGGGATCAGCTTTGACCGCGCCCAGGTCGTGGCCGGGTACAGTCATGATTTCAACGTCATCCCCGATCAGCCGCCGCAGCATGGTGTCGAGGTTCATCATGATGTTGTTCAAATCAATCACCCGCGGCGAGAGCATCTGCTTCCGGCTGAAAGCCAGCAGTTGGCCGGTAATTTCTTCCGCGCGCTCGGCGGCGGTCCGGATCTGAACCGTGGCGTCCATCAACCGGCCAGACGCCGGGACGCCGTTGGTCAGGATCTGGCTGTAACCCATGATGACGGTCAGGATGTTGTTGAAGTCGTGGGCAACACCGCCCGCCAGGCGGCCGACCGCTTCCATTTTCTGGGAATGGCGCAGTTTCTCCTCGAGCGCCACCCGTTCGCTCACATCCTGAACCAGCGAGGCCACACCGAACACCCGCCCGGATTCATCGACCAGCGGCGTGCTATACCACTCGCAGGAAATAGTCCGGCCGGCCTTGGTGACATTCTCTTTGGTACTGCGCGGTCCGTCCTTCTGCTCGAAAAATCCTTGCCAGACCTGACCCGCTTGCGGACCGACAACAGGTGGCAGGATGAAACTGCCATGTTGTCCCAAGGCCTCCGCGCGCGAGAATCCGAACAGACGTTCGGCCGCGGCATTCCAAGCCGCAATTCGGAAATTGAGATCCCATTCAATCACGGCCAAAGGAGTATGCTCGACATGGACCCGCAGTCTCTGCTCCGACTTGTGAATCTCCTCTTCCGCACGTTTGCGGTCGGTGATGTCACGCGAAATTCCGAGCACTCCAATCACTCGACCGGCCGCATCGCGATACGGGCCCTTGGTGGTAAGGTACGTCCTGGATACGCCGGATGAGACTCCAACTTCCTCGTAAGTGTGAGTCTCTCCTGACTGGATGGTAGTGCGGTCGCTATCCATGATTTGACGGCCGCTTTCTGGAGAGAAGAACTCGCTATCATTCTTACCGACGATTTCTTCGACGCTCCGTCCCAGGAAGCGCGCACCCGCGGAATTGATCATCAGGTAACGGCCCCGCAAGTCTTTGACGAAGATAGCGTCCGTGGTTCCTTCGGTAATCCCTTGCAAAAGGGACAGATTTTTCTGCAATTCCTGCGAACTGTAAAGCAACTGGCGGTGAGTCACGAACAAGCGCCCGCTGGCGGCCGCGAACGAGACTATCACCAGGAACACGGACCAGAGAAACTGTTCCTGGGCAATCTGCAGGACCAGCGGAAAGATGATCGCGGGGATGAGCAAGGGAGAGAACTGGGCGAGCAGTTGCATGCCCGGGGCGAAGGCGCTGGTCAGCCTCCAGTGGGCTCTGCTCGGCGTCGCCCCAAGTCGCGCCAATCACGACGAGAAGGCAGTACGTGACGGTCCACATCAGGCCGGGCCAAGCACCCTGCGGATGGCTCCCGGTAGCATAGGTGTATAGAGTCGATTGGAAATGATCGCGAAGGCGAAAAAGAACCCGGCAAGACGAAAGAAGAATGCACGCGCCGTGCGATAGTGAGTAAGCAGTCCTCTAACCAGGAAACTCAAAGCCAATAGCCCGAAGAAGGCGAGGCCAGCATAAAAAGAGCGAAATTCCATGGCCCGTCCCGAGAGTTGCCATCGGGAGGGCACATAGAGCTGAGAAAGTTCGAGGGCAAGCGCGAGAGCGCAGACCTGCACAAAATCGCAAAGCCGCAACCAACGGAATCCGCTGTCCGGGTCCCGCGGACTCAGAAACAGCGTCATCATGGCGGGCACAGGCCAGAAAAAAACCAAGACGTCGCTCGGCCAGAGCGTGCCCGTGGGAGCGTGGAGATAATCCGAAGTAGTAAGTGAAGCCGACCTGGGCCAGAAGAGAAAGACCAAGAGAAAAAGAAATCAGACGCCAAACCCGCTTGCCAAAGGCACCGGAACGGCGGGAGGCGGACCAACTGGCGATGGCGGCCAGCAAGACCGCCCCTATCCCTAGCCAGTCACCCCACCAGGAGGCGAATGGGGTGCCGTACCGGAAGGTGAGAGAACCAGGTGGGCAACGGTCAGAATTGCCGCCGCTAGGATCGCGAAATTGCGATACTTGGGCATCTCTTAACCTCGATGTAACACAAGGTCTCGAAAACGCTTCGGGGGCGGCATTTTCTTGTCCAGTGTATACACTTACTCCTGCGCGCCGCAAATTGAGGTTTTTCCGTGATCTGCTGCCCGTTTCATTTTGACGCGACGGAGCGGCGGGGATTTCTGTGAGCCGGTTGGCGCTTCGGATGGCCCCACCACATCCCAATAACGCTGGGCCCAAGCTGCGAAAGGACCTCCGCAAACAGGCGAATCGAAGAAGTGGCCGCACAGCGCTCCGATTCAAGTAAAATCGTGAATCATTCATTGCTGAGCTCCTCTATCTATGGCACAGGAAGACAAACCGATCCCCACCGCGCGCCCCGATCGTAATGATGAGCGCTACGACCCTCAGCGCATTGAGCAGAAATGGACTGAGCGCTGGCAGAGCGATCCGTCCCTCTACGCCGCCGAGGCCCACTCCACCAAACCGAAGTATTACGTACTGGAGATGCTTCCCTACCCTTCGGGTGCGCTGCACATGGGACACGTGCGCAATTACTCCATCGGCGATGCGCTGGCTCGCTACATGTGGATGAACGGGTACAACGTGCTCCATCCCATGGGATGGGATTCGTTCGGCCTGCCCGCCGAAAATGCTGCCATCAAGAACAACACTCCTCCCAGGGAGTGGACGCTGGCGAATATCGCGGCCATGAAGGTACAGATGAAGCGCCTCGGCTTCGCCTATGACTGGTCGCGCGAGGTTACAACCTGCCTGCCGGATTACTACCGCTGGAATCAGTGGTTCTTCCTCAAGCTGTATGAACAGGGATTGGCCTATCGCAAGAAGAGCAAGGTGAACTGGTGTCCGCAAGTGCGCCACCGTACTGGCCAACGAGCAGGTTGTAGGCGGGATGTGCTGGCGCCATGAGGACCAGCCGGTCGAGCAGCGCGAACTGGAACAGTGGTTTTTGCGGATCACCAAGTACGCAGACGAGTTGCTGCGCGATCTGGAAAAACTGCAGGGGTGGCCGGAAAAAGTTCGCATCATGCAGCAGAACTGGATCGGCCGCAGCGAAGGCACGCTGGTGGATTTCGATCTGGGTGGATCAGTCGGTCCAGCGGGCTCAACGATCACGGTGTTCACCACGCGCGTGGACACGATCTACGGCGCGACCTCGGTGCAGTTGGCGCCCGAGCATCCGATTGTGGTCGATATCGCCGCGCGCAACCCCGACTTGCGCAGCAAGGTTGACCAGTTGATCGCCGAGCAACGCCGCGCGAAAGAAGCAGGCGACATTGGAGAGATCGAGAAGCATGGCGTCTTCACCGGCCGCTATGCCAAGAATCCGTACAACGAAGAAGCGGTGCCGGTGTGGGTGGCGAACTACATTCTGATGGATTACGGCACCGGCGCCATCATGAGCGTCCCGGCGCACGATGAGCGCGACTACGAATTCGCCAAGAAGTACAAGCTGGAAATCCGCCTGGTGATTCTGCCGCAATCGAGCGATCCGGAAGAAACCATGGTGGAACCGCCGCTGCCCTTTACCACCATGGACGGGATTGTCGTGAACTCGGGCGAGTTCAACGGCCTGAGTTGCCAGGACGCGATCGAAAAGATGTCGGCGCTCGCCCAAGAAAAAGGTTTTGGCAAAGCGACCGTCACATTCCGCATCAAAGACTGGGGCATCTCGCGGCAACGCTATTGGGGCACGCCGATTCCGATGGTGTACTGCGATAAAGACGGCGTGGTACCGGTTGCGGAGAAAGACCTGCCCGTGATTTTGCCGGATAACGTGCCCATCACGCTCGCGGGCGGGTCGCCGTTGATGAATGTGCCGGAGTTCCTGAACACAACATGTCCGAAATGTGGTGGCCCGGCCCGGCGCGAGACCGACACCATGGATACGTTCGTCGATTCGTCATGGTACTTCTACCGCTACGCCGACGCGCAGAACGACAAGGAACCCTTCGACCGCGAGGTCATCGCCTACTGGTTCGGGAAGAATGGCATTGACCAGTACATTGGCGGCGTCGAGCACGCCATTCTCCACCTTATTTATTCGCGCTTCTGGACCAAGTTCATGCGCGATATGGGCCTGGTGAAAAATGATGAGCCGGTGGCGCGCTTGTTCACCCAGGGGATGGTGATCAAAGACGGCGCCAAGATGTCGAAGAACCTGGGGAACGTGGTGTCTCCGGATGAGATGGTGGCGCGCTACGGCGCGGATGCAGCGCGCCTGTACAGCCTGTTCGCGGCGCCTCCGGATCGAGATCTGGACTGGCAGGACACGGGTATTGAAGGCATTCAGCGGTTCCTGGGGCGCGTGTACCGGTTCTACCTCAGAAATCCAGTAGAGACGCGGCTTGCCGCGTCTCCCGCCGCCGGACAAGGCGAGTCGTTGTCGTCGCAGGCGCGCGCGATTCAGCGCAAGCTCCACCAGACCATTAAGAGGGTGAGCAACGACTTCCAGGGGCGCTGGCACTTCAATACCTGCATCGCAGCCATCATGGAGCTGCTGAACGAAGTTTATGGTGCGGAAGAAGCGATTGCGGGCGGACAAGTTCCGGCTTCGCTGATCACCGACGTACAGCGTAACATCGCCCTGCTGCTGGCTCCGATGGCGCCCTATCTGGCGCACGAATTGTGGGAGATGACCGGAGAGAAGAGCAACCTGCTGAAAGCTCCATGGCCGAAGTACGATCCGGCGCTGGCGGCCGAGGACGAGATCGAGATTCCGGTGCAGGTCAACGGCAAGCTGCGCGGACTGGTCGTGGTGCCCGCGAGCGCGACCGAAGACCAGATCCAGCAAGCAGCTCTTGCCAATGAGAAGGTGCGAGCGGCGCTCACTGGCAAGCAGGTGGCGAAAGTCATCGTCGTGCCGAAGAAACTGGTGAATGTCGTAATCCGTTAGATGTCACAAGCTCGCGTGACTTGCATACCTTGTATCCAAGAGCATTTGCGCACTAAACTCTTCAGTTCTCAAGAAGGGATGTGCAACCGTGCACTTACCAGCCTGGCGTAAACAAGCTGCTTACATTCTATTTCTCGTTCTTATAAATGCTCCCACGCTCCTCTGGGCGGCTGACATGAAACCCGAAGATGTCGTCGCCAAACATCTCGACTCGATTGGCACTTTACAAGCGCGCAAGGATGTAAAGTCGCGAGTCATTCAGGGTGGCGCAACATACCGTGTAATAGTGGGAGGATCGGGAGCGATTGATGGCAAGTATGTGTTCGCTTCGGACGGGTCGCGGTCCAATTTCTTGTTCAAAATCAATGCCAGTTCTTACCACGGCGAGCAGTTTATCTGCGACGGCAACAAGACGAGTATCGCCGCAACCTGGTCAGACAAGACGCATTCGGAGTTCGGAGATTTCGTCTTAGCCCAAGACATTTTCCTCAAGGACAACCTGCTCGGCGGCGTATGGTCGACAGGGTGGCCGCTTCTCGATGTCGAAGGACGAAGGCCAAAACTCCACCTGGAGGGATTAAAGAAAATTGACGGGAAGGAGCTTCTGGGCTTGCGCTACCAGCCCAGGAAGAGCACCGACCTCGACATTGTTATGTATTTCGATCCGCAGACGTATCGACACGTCATGACGGTCTATAGCGTGGAGCCTCCTAGAAGTATCGAGGGCGGCGAAACTTGCGCAAGCCCAGCAACTCCACAAGCGATATAACGTAGAAGAGCGTTTTTCGGAATTCCAGACCGTGGACGGTTTAACCCTGCCCAGCCACTATGATCTGCGCTTCACTCTGGAGGCAGAATCGGGCGCAACTAAGACCATCGAGTGGGAGGTCCGAGCCCTGAGCGTCAACCACAACATCTCCATCGACCCACGCAGTTTTCAAGTCAAGTGATTTGTTCGCGCAGATTGTCGAGTAAAGCCTGCTGACCTTCGTCGCGATCGCGTCCATTGGCTCGCGACCCATTCTTCCTTTACACTGGTTTCCCGATTTGAGAGACTCATTCGTGGAAACCCAATCCATCGTCGTCCTCGACTTTGGCGCGCAGTATTCGCAGCTGATTGCGCGCCGCATCCGCGAACAGAAAATCTTTTCCGTCGTCCTGCCCTTCAACGCCAGCCTGGAAGAAATTCGCAGTTACTCTCCGGTGGGAATCATTCTCTCGGGCGGACCTTCGTCGGTGTATGACAAAGACGCGCCGCTGGCCGACAAGAAAGTCTTCGAACTTGGCGTCCCCGTGCTCGGCATCTGCTACGGATTGCAGTTCATGGTGTACGCGCTAGGCGGAAAAGTGCGTCCCGCCGCCAAGCGCGAGTATGGCCACGCCAAAGTCGAGATCCAGGAATCTGATTCACAACTTTTTCTGGGGCTTCCTAAGCTGCTGGCCGTCTGGATGTCGCATGGCGACTCGGCCGAAGAACTGCCTCCCGGCTTCCGGCTGACTGCGAAAACTCCCAACGCGGTTGCCGCCATCGAGAACGCTGAGAGAAAGATGTGGGCGGTGCAGTTTCATCCCGAAGTGCACCACACGCCGCTGGGCACGGACATCCTGCGCAATTTCGCGCTTAACATTTGTGGAGCTGTACCGACCTGGACGCCTCAGCATTTTATTGACGCGACCGTGGCCCAGGTAAGACAGCAAGTCGGCAGTGGCCGTGCGATTTGCGCACTCTCTGGAGGAGTGGATTCGTCGGTTGCGGCCGTGCTGGTGGATCGTGCCATGCGCGACGCTTCCGGGAAATCGCGCCTTACCTGCGTGTTCGTCAACAACGGCGTGCTGCGCAAGAACGAGTTCGAAAAAGTTCAGAAGAATCTGCGCGACAATCTTGGACTGCACCTGGTTGCGGTCGATGCCACCGAGCGCTTCATGAAGAAGCTGGCCGGAGTGAGCGATCCGGAGAAAAAGCGCAAAATCATCGGCAAGGAGTTCATTGCCGTCTTCGACCGGGAAGCGCGCCGGATTGAAGAAAAGGAAGGCAAGGTGAAGTGGCTGGTGCAGGGGACGCTCTATCCCGATGTGATCGAATCGCGTTCGGTGCGCGGGCCGTCGGAGGTCATCAAGTCGCATCACAACGTGGGTGGGCTGCCCGCAAAGATGAAACTAAAGCTCATCGAGCCGCTGAAAGACCTGTTCAAAGATGAGGTGCGGCGGATCGGCCGCGATCTCGGCATGCCCGAGGAAATTCTGCAGCGCCAGCCTTTCCCCGGCCCCGGGCTGGCGGTACGCATCTTGGGTGAAGTAACCAAAGAACGCGCCGACTTGCTGCGCGAGTGCGATGAAGTCGTCGTCAGTGAAATCAAAAAGGCTGGGCTGTATCAGAAGATCTGGCAGTCGTTCGCCGTGCTCTTGCCGGTGATGTCGGTAGGAGTAATGGGTGATCAGCGGACTTACGCCTACACCTGCGCCGTCCGCGCCGTGCACTCCGAAGACGGGATGACGGCGGACTGGGTTCCGTTGCCGTATGAAGTGCTAAAGACGATTTCGAATCGGATTGTAAATGAAGTCCGCGGCGTGAACCGCGTGGTCTACGACATCACGTCGAAGCCGCCCGGGACGATTGAGTGGGAATAGTAGGCAGCCCCGTCATTGTTATTAGATCGAGAGCTGCGTTTCCTTGAGTCTTGCCGTTAGACCGAGCTGACGGGTTGCCCGCTCAACATCGCGGGGATCACAACGCCGTAAAAGGAACGACAGCTCATCAACTGTGGTCAATTTGTGGAATTTCTTCTCGTGTGACAGATAAACCAGAACTTTCTTACCAGAACCCAGCAGCGTGATCATGTTGGAGAGAGTTCCCTTGCTCTTGCCGTCCCAGAGCATCATCCCGCAATGGGCTTCCTCGGCCATGACGCGATCTTTCGCTGAATAGTAGCTGAAGTCCTTTTGCTTCGCGTTCGAGGTGATGGTTCGAATCGGCCATTCACCCACATTATTCCTGCAATCATGCATGCAATAGATGCACACACTTCGATAGCCTCGGTCAGACAGATATCGTTGGACGGCCTTATCGCTGCCATTCGCATCGCCTATCAAGAGCGTACTTTGATGAGCGATTAGGTTGTCGAGTTGTTCTCTGATCAAAACATTCAGGCGGGAGACCGCCCTTGAACCCCCAATAAATACATTCGCCATCAGTTGCTCCGCGTTCTCGTCAGTGTCAGTGCATATACCGCTCGTGCCCGACCCTCTTTCTTTAGCAACCGAGAAACAGTGTTGAGAGTCGAACCGGATTGGTAGAGGTCATCGAACAGCAGTATACGTTTCGCCACCGTTTTCGGTGTATCGACTTCGAAAGCATCCGCCAGCGCGTCCATTCGCTCGCTGAAGTCAACCACATCCTTCACTTGCGTAGTTTTTTTGTTTTCTTAACGCAGTCGAGGCAGAGTGGTATACCCGCATGCTTGCTCAGGCTCTTGGCAATCTCGATGACGGGTTGGCTGCCCCGCGCCGTGTTCGATGGAGGTACCGGAATCAGGATCGCAGGGCTTACATCCCACGATTCCAGGAATTGAACGACTGTCTCGACGATAGGACCAATACCATTTGCATCGGAGCGGTATTTGAGCTTAAAAAGGAGCTCCCCGAGCGGCGACCGCGTCGTAGAGAACTCCGCGTGTCCGTAGGCGTTGTATCCGACCAGTCTGCTTTCGATAGTGTGCTGATCCAGACTGTAACCTTCATCCCAGGCACCTATGATCTTTCTCGGATTGATCTCGACTGCCATGGTAGGCCCTGCCCAGAGACATTATCAATCTTCTAGATTCGATTTGAAAGGCAGCTCGGTGTCCCAGGTTCGCGACCACTTTTGGATCGCTAACCTGGCATGGGCGCAACACAGACACTTTTTTTCATCACATCCGCACTGTAACCACCATCACTGACGCTATCGCTATGCCATGCAAGAATCATTCTCAGATTGTGGCAGCGAAGCGTGTGCCCGTCTCCAGAGGCGGCACCAGCGCTTCCGAAAGCACCCTTCGATCCGTTCTTTGAGAACGAAAATAGAAACGAACGAAACCTCCATTCCCGAATTGGAACCGCAAAACACCCCGGTTTCACGTAACTCCTTATTCCGGAATACTTTGATATAAGTCCTTATTCTTCAAAGACCAAGTCCAAAAACTGCCCCTAACCCTATGATTCTTATACCCAGGGGGGGGAGGGGGGTACCAGTACTAACCAGTAAACGTGGCCCCAAAGCGGGAATCTCCGACCAAAGCCCGCGCACGGTCCCTCTCAGAACTGAGAATCGGGAATTGAGAACTGGGGCTACCCCTCATTGATGATTCCGCTCCCGACGAACTACCATATCCCCATGCCAGTAGACATCGAAACTCCGACCTCTTCCTACACCCGCATCCGCGCCCCGCGCGGCACCACGCTTTCCTGCAAAGGATGGCAGCAGGAAGCCGCCATGCGCATGCTCATGAACAATCTTGACGAAGAGGTTGGCGAGCGGCCTCAGGACCTCGTCGTCTATGGCGGCACCGGCAAGGCGGCGCGCAACTGGGATTGCTATCACGCCATCGTCCGGGCGTTAAAAGCCTTGGAGAACGACGAGACGCTGCTGGTGCAATCGGGCAAACCCGTCGGCATATTCAAGACGCACGACTACGCGCCGCGCGTGCTCATTGCAAACTCGAATCTGGTCGGCCATTTTTCCAATTGGGAGAAGTTCAACGAACTCGAGCGCGCCGGCCTGATGATGTATGGCCAGATGACCGCCGGGTCGTGGATTTACATCGGCTCGCAGGGAATTGTCCAAGGGACTTATGAAACCTTCAACGCGGCCGGCGACAAGCATTTTGGCGGCGATCTGAGCGGAAAGCTGATCGTCTCTGGCGGTATGGGCGGCATGGGTGGCGCGCAACCGCTGGCGGCAACCATGACCGGCGCGGCGTTTCTGGGGATTGACGTCGATCCCGAGCGCATCAAAAAGCGCCTCAAGACCGGCTACTGCGATTTTCTTGTCACCACGCTTGACGAAGCGCTACGCATCCTGAAGAATGCCGTCCGCAAGAAAGAAAACATTTCGGTCGGCCTGGTAGGCAATTGCGCGGATATCATTCCGGAACTGGCCGAACGCGGCGTGGTGCCCGACATTCTCACCGATCAGACCTCGGCGCACGATCCGCTGAACGGATATGTGCCCAACGGCATGACGTTCGAAGCGGCGCTGGAATTGCGCCAGCGCGATCCGAAGGCGTATCAGGAGCGGTCGCTCGACGCCATGGCGCAGCACGTGGAAGGCATGCTGCGTCTGCAGAAGATGGGTTCGGTGACGTTCGACTACGGCAACAACATTCGCACATTCGCATTTCAGCGCGGCGTGAAGAATGCATATGATTTCCCCGGATTTGTTCCGGCTTATATACGACCGTTGTTTTGCGAAGGCCGCGGACCGTTCCGCTGGGCGGCGCTTTCGGGTGAGCCTTCGGACATCGCCGTCACTGACGATCTAGTGCTCGAACTTTTTCCTGAGAACCGCAGCCTGCGCCGCTGGATTGAACTCGCCCGCAAGCGCATCAAGTTTCAAGGATTGCCAGCCCGCATCTGCTGGCTGGGGTATGGCGAGCGGGCGCGGTTTGGTCTGGCGATTAACGATCTAGTAAAGAAAGGTACGATCAAGGCTCCCATCGTGATTGGACGCGATCACCTGGATTGCGGGTCGGTGGCTTCTCCGTTCCGGGAAACCGAAAGCATGAAAGATGGGACCGATGCGGTGGCCGACTGGCCGCTGCTGAATGCGCTGGTGAATACGGCGGCAGGCGCGTCCTGGGTTTCGATCCACAACGGCGGCGGCGTGGGCATTGGCTACTCGCTGCATGCCGGACAGGTCACAGTCGCCGATGGCACCGAAATGATGGCCAAGCGCATCGAGCGCGTGCTGACCACCGATCCCGGCATGGGCATCATTCGTCATGCAGACGCGGGGTATAAGGAAGCGAAGGAATTTGCCGCGAAGACAGGTGTGAAGGTGCCGATGGGAAGGTAGATGTCGGTTCTTTTACATGGTGAATGCAGTATGGTGATTGCGTGAAGCCCAAGCCGCTCCTGTTGCTCAACATTGGCCAACTTCTTACCCTGCGCTCAGCGGCAGACGGCCCGCGCCGCGGCGCTTCCCTTTCCGAACTCGGCATCACTCAAAACGCCGCCGTCCTCTGCCTTGGCGGCAAAATCGTCTCCGTGGGCACGACGAAAGACGCTCTGCGCGATCCGTGGCTCAAGAAGAATCGCAAGAAGATTACGGAAATCGATTGCCGCGGACGCGTGGTCCTGCCCGGCTTCGTTGATTCCCACACTCATCCGGTATTCACGCACCCGCGGCTGGTGGATTTTGAAAAGCGGATTTCTGGCGCCAACTACGAGGAGATTGCCGAGGCAGGCGGGGGAATTCGCTCCAGCACAGACGGCGTGAGGAAAGCCAGCAAAAGCGCGCTGACACAAAGGCTTTCCACGGTGCTGGCAGATATGGCCCGACACGGAACCACGACCGTCGAGGCCAAGTCCGGCTACGGTCTCAGTCCCGAATCTGAACTGAAGTCGCTGGAAGCGCTCCGCGCAGCCGCGCGCCGGTGGCCGGGGACGGTGGTTCCTACTTTTCTTGGCGCACACTCGGTCCCATCTGAATATCGCGGAAGATCGCAGGAATATGTTGACCTCATCTGCGACGAAATGATGCCTGCAGTCGCCAAGCGCAAATTGGCGCAGTTTGTGGATGTGTTCTGCGATCGCGGAATCTTCAGCGCCGAAGAAGCCGTGCAGATTTTTGCGGCCGCCGGGAAACACCATCTCGCCGTCCGCGCACATATGGGTCAACTCAGTGAAACGCGGCTCGAACCGTTGCTGCGCTACCAACCCGCATCTTTCGACCACATGGACTACGTGAACGATGCCGACCTGCCCGCTCTCGCCGGGAGTAACACGGTCGCAACCTTTGTCCCGGGGGCAAATTACTTTCTTGGGTTAACGAGATATCCGAATGCACGCCGCTTTATCGCCGCCGGCGTGGCAGTCGCGCTGGCCACGGATTACAATCCCGGCTCATCTCCAACCCTCAGCATGCCGATGGCGATGTCGCTGGCCTGCACTCACATGAAGATTTCACCGGCCGAGGCGATTGCGGCCGCAACCATCAACGGAGCCTGGGCGCTTCGCTTGGCCAGTCGCAAAGGCACGCTGGAACCCGGCAAAGATGCGGACCTCGCCGTGTTTGACGTGAACGACTATCGCGAGATCCCATACTGGTTTGGCGCCAATCGCTGCGTGCTGACGATTACGAATGGCGTGCTCAGCGGCCAACTCTCCTAATTAACGATGAACGCGAACAGCACGGACGCGGCGCAAAATCACCGTTACCATTTTGAGCGAACGGTAGAGGGTTGTTATAATTCGAGAGTTCCGCACGGTCCCAGCGCATCGGCTGTTTTGCTTCGCGGCATCCCGCCCAGCGAGAGCGCAAGTACTACGAGCAAGAGCGGCACGGCCCAATCGGCCGCGCTCGTTTTGTGAACGGAGCTGTGCGGACTGAGATGTGCGCGGGAAGTGGCCAGGTAGCTCAGGTGGTAGAGCGCAGCCCTGAAAAGGCTGGCGTCGGCGGTTCAACTCCGTCCCTGGCCACCACATTTCAAAGGCTTTAGCCATTCTGATCGTCTCTACCCGTTGTGGGTTGCGACCCACGATAAGCTCAGACCACGGCAGACTTCGCGCCTGGAACAAGCAACTGCTGCAGCACCCAACCCTGAGCTTCCAACTTGGCCGAGGTCGTGGCCTTCGCGTAGATGTCCAAGGTTGTCTTTACATTTGAGTGGCGCAACAACTCCTGTACCAATTTCGGGTCGCTCCCATTGGCTACGAGCACACTTGCCAGCGTGCGCCGAAGAGTGTGAAAGCCAACCGGCCCGCCGATCCCAGCTTTCCTCGCCGCAGGCTGAAGATGGTTCGCCACGAGCATGTTCGCCCGAGGCGGTTTCTCACCCTTTAGCCGAAAGCTCGGAAAGACAAGATCAGTGTCACGAAAGTACGGTGTTTCTTTCCGCCATGCTTCGAGTAAAGCGGCCAACAGCGGATGCAACGGCACCGGCCTTTGCGACGCTTTGCTTTTTGGCGGTCCGAATTTCCCGTACACGTAGGCCCGAGATACGCGAATGCAGGAGTTCCGCCAATCAATGTCGGACCACCGCAGTGCCAGAAGTTCGCTCACGCGAAGGCCCGTAGCTGCGTCGGCAAGAACCAAGACCCGGTGCATGTCATCCAGGTTGGACAGGATGTCCACGCATTGCGCCAAAGTCAGCACAACTGGGTCATAGTCGCTAACACACGATTGCCTGACAAACGCAATCGGATTGGCTTCCTGCGTTCTGGGGATCAGCCCATAACGCTGGGCGTGCTTGAATACCACCAGCATCACATTTCTCAGTTTGACAAGGGTTCCGTTGGATAGGCCATTCTGTTTTCGCATACCGCGAAGCCAGTTTTGCACTGCCACCGGTTCCAGCTCACTTGCCCGCACCGCCTTCCACCGTGGCAAAACATGCTTTGCCAGATACCGGCGGTACGTCGTTATTGTGGAATGCGCTTTGGGGATCACCGCCTCTGCCTGATCTTCCGACAACTCCAACCGTGCGTAGTGGTCTGCTAGTTCACCAAACATGATCGGCCTTCCTCTGCCGGTTCTAACGTTGGGGTCGAAGCCGGTCTTGCGAAGCTTCGCCCAAGCTTCGGTTTCTGTCTTGAGTTCCGCCACACTGCCCACGACGAAGTTTGCGGGTACCCGCTTACCATCGGCGCGAGTCCTGTAGTAGCGATACTCAAACACGTCCCCGGACTTGCGGGACAAAATGCGTAAACTTCCATGTTGATTTCGTGTCCGTGCCATCAAGTTTTTCTCCTTGGCACAGACGGCTGCGTTGGCACAGTTTACACCGCGCTCAGCAAAGGAAGTAGCAAGTTCTGAAATGCGAAATCGCCACAGGTGGCGGGGACCACTGCCAAGCGGATAGCCCGGAAGAGCACCGCGCCGTGCCAACTCAAGGATGCGACGCGGACTCACCTGTAGAAATTCAGCCGCAGTGTCGGCGTCAACCAACGGCTCGATTGCGCCGCCGACTGGGAATGGATGGCCGCTCTGATGGAAAGACAGGTCAGAAGCGGAAGCTTCGGAGTTCGCGCTCATAGCTGACTCCGTATCGCCGAATGGCGGGGTACAAGCGATGTTTCGGTTTTCCTCTTTCGCTTCCATAGTGGTGGTTGGGACTGGAACTGCGAAGGTTCGGTCAGGGGCAACCGGAGGGAGCCGCGCCAGCGGGCCTGCCCCTTGACGGGTTCTTCGCAGTTCCGGTTTCGTTCCTTTGGAAGCGAAAGAAAATGACGGATGCGCGGGATGTGGTTGCCGCCTCTCATTGTGCCGCCGGGCTCGCGTTCTGGATTGATTGTTCGCCCATTGACTCTGCGCCTATCATTGCCTTCTCGCGTGAAACTATCGTTGATGCTGCTGGTCAAAATCAGAGGCCTAAGCCTATGCCCATCCCCATACCCAGATCCTGCCCTGGCTGTTGTGACCTGGCAGCCTCCTGATGCTGCATTGGTGCAATCGCCTGTTCTGGCTTATGTGCGCTCTGGTGCGAAACATCGTGACCAAGAGCCTGCGGCAGCTTCTCGCGGTTGTTTGTAAAAATCTGCGCGTCCCACTGTCCGCGCGAAACCGAGACATACGCCATGCGGCTATTGAGCAAGTCTTTCGCCGCCAGCTCCGTATCCACGTGAATGAGTACGCGCTCGGCGGTCTGTCCCTGACTGGAATGGCTGGTGACGGCATAGCCGTGGTCGAGGTGCGGATGGCGCTGCGGCTCGAAATTTATGCTGCGTCCGCTATCGAGCTTTAGCCGCATCGCCCCGTCCGGCACGATGTTTTCCACTGTACCCAGTTCGCGGTTCGCAATCTTCAACTCCTGATTTGGCGCGGTGAACTGGATGCGGTCTCCAACCGAGAATGCCTTCTCCTGCTCACGGTAAACCGAAACACCCATCTGGCGGCGAGGGTCATAGGTCGTTTCACTCCCATCCACGCGTAGCACCGTGAGCCGATTGTTTTGCGCGTCGACGCTCTTGACGCGCGTGTATTCACCCTTCTGAATGCCAGTCTCTCGCGAACTGCGCGAGTAGCGCAGAATATCGTTGATTTGGTATTGCTGCGCCCAAGAACGATCTGCGCCGGTCATTTCCTGACGCGGCACTAGCGTTTGGACGGAGTGCTCGTCCTTGCTCACGATGCCGCGCGATTGCAACTCGGCATGAATGCGCTGATTGATTTCCGCGCGAGACAGATTGTCCGGCGACACCACCAGCGTACTGTCCGGCGACTTGGCGTACTCGCGCGCAATGGCCGTGATGCGCTCGTCGTAGCCTTTCACTTCATGTACGCGGCCCTGCCGGTCCAGGCTGTTGATAGCCGCGCCAACCTGACCACGCGCTAATTGCTCGACAGCCTGTTTCAGTTCCGGGTCCTTCTGTCGCACAATTTCTTCGAGCCTCATCGTCCGCATTCCGGCTTCCTGAAGCTGCGCGAAAGGACGGCCCGCTTCGACGGCCTCATGTTGCCGCGTGTCGCCTACCAGCAAAACCCGGTCTCCCGCATGAAGCCGTTCCAGAAAATCGTGCATCTGGCGCGTCGAGGCGAGCGAAGACTCGTCGAGTACATAGAGTTTCTTCTCACCTGTGTCCGGCTGCTCTCCCCGCGCAAGATGGCGTTGCAGCGTCGAGGTCTCGATGCCGGCCTCGGCTAGCTTCTGCGCCGCGCGCGACGTGGGAGCAAAACCTTCGACCTTGTAGCCTTCGGCCTCCACTCCTTCCCGGATCACCGCCAAGGTCGTTGTCTTGCCCGTACCAGCGAGTCCATCCAGACCGATGATTTTCTCGCGGCTCACAAAGATGTCATCGACCACCTCGCGTTGCGCTGGACTCAACTCTGTATGACGGTCCTCTGTTGCAATCCGCAGCGAAGGCGAAACCAGCATCGGATCGCTGTAGGTCCTCTGATTGCCGCTCTGCATACGTCCGATGATTTCTTGCTCCATACGGACCATTTCGGCGGTGGTATAGAGCGGCGCAGCACGTCCTTCAACCCGGCCAACGACAAGAAACTCTCCGCGCTGGACTCGTTGCGCAAATTCATGCCGCACTTGTTCGTAGGTTGCTTGCGCCATGCTGCGGCTGATTGCCGCCTGCAAAATGCTTCGCTCGTCCTGTACGGCAGAGCGCTCAAAGACATGATTGCGGGCGTAGGTAACGGCCTGTCGTTCAGTTTGTTGTTCGGTTTTCTCAGAGCGGGGTGCATGAATCTGTGTATGTTCGCGCGCCTGGGCTACAACGCGATCCGCCTGATGGTCGTGCTGTGCGGCCAGTTCGCGGTGCCGCTGCAACACTTCTTCCAGGGAATGAATTTCCTTGCTGTCCCGCGTGCGATGGGCAGCAACCTGCGCCGCGCCTGCGCCTTCTCGTCCAATCTCCTGCAAGTGTCGCTTGATCTGTTCTCGCCTTGGACTGGATGCATCCAAGTATTCCTGTGTGTAGCCTTTGATTTCGGGCTGGCCGTGCTTGCCGCGTTCGATCTCGTAGCCCATCCCTTGCAGCCGCATGGCAAGCTCGGAACGGTACACACTGGTCGCATACTGTTGCGATTGGAAAAGGCTTCGCTCCTGAAGCGCCCGCGTTTGGCCGTTCTCGCGCTCGGTCATATTGAAAATGACGGCATGAGTATGAAGTTGCGGTGCAGCGTAGCCATCCACCGGGCGGGCGGTGTCATGCTCGAAGGTGGCGGCAATGAACTTGGCCGTCGTCTCGGGCGCGTGGATATTGCCGATTCGCGCTTGCGTATACCGCTCCAATTCGCCAAGCGCGACGCGGACACTTTCGCGGTGCGCCACACGGACACGCGTATCGCCGCCCACAAGCGCGGTGAGAGAAACGGATTTCGGCGCTGAGAATGTCGCGTCCCACCCGGCGCGATGTTCGACGCTGGTGATTTCCTTGCCGTACTCGTTGTCGTAGGTCTTTGCGGGTTGGTGCTTGACGAGTTGCGCGCCGTTTTCAGGATGCTGTCCTTCGCTCAATCGAGCGAATTCTCCGGCACCAACGGAATCACGCAGTCCCCACTCCTGGGCAAGCCTTCCCTGCCACTCGCTATGCACTTGCGCGTCACGGCTCCAGTAGTTCTGCGTCTCCGACACAAACTCACGCGCATGGTATGTCCGCGCCTGTCCTGCCGACAACGCTTTGGAGATGGTCAACATGCGATCCAGCTCTGCAACGAGTGCGGTAATATCTCGCTCCCGTTTTCTGACTTAGACTAACTAAGCCTCGCAAGAGATGCTCACTGTTTTATTATTTGTTGCTGGATTATTCAAGGTCGTTATATGTGGAAAACGTATGTTTCTTTGTTTATCGTGCCTTTGCGCTAGTTAGTAGACTTACAATAGCGATCAGAATCTGCAACGCGAAAGCACGCTCAACGGCAGTGTTGATCGGGGTAAGAGCAAGGCCACAACACTGAACAACGACACCTATTTGCGCTGCTCATTGGAAGCAGGAAAGCATGTCATTCGCGAAGCTAAGTAGAGGCAGATAGACAGAGAATACCTGACCGGGAAGAATGTGAATTGAAGACAAGTTATGCCATCTTGTCAAGCACACTGGCTTGCGCTTCATGAGCGCGCTTGGCAGCCGTCAAAGTCGTAGTTTGAGGTCGTGCAAATGGAACATATGAGCGCTGTCAATTGGGATCAGATCTCTTGCGATTGGACCGCCGATTAACTCACTCGATCACTGTGATTTGTCTCGGCTGTTCGGCCTTCTTATCCCAAGTCATTTGCCTCGGCGATCCGGGACAGTTGGCATGCCTCTTGACGGGCTACTTTTGAAAGGCTGAAAGATGGTGTTTTTACCTCTGGTTGCGGAGCCGAATCCGCCGGCTGAACTGTTACTGAAACTGGCGAGATAGTCGCCGTATCCCGTGTACTATCGCGGGCCGATTCCACCTGCTGAAAGGGGGCGAGTGGCTTCAACATTGCGGTGGACTCGGCGAGTCCATTTGGCCCAGTTTGGCAGGAGCTTTTGGGCCAACTAGAAGTGGCCATTCTGCCAGCACAATTGCCCACGGATGCCGTACTGATCCGCCTTCCAATTCCGCTGGAAATCCGAAGGCGATAGCAACCTCTGCGGGTGTCGTAAAGGTTTCAATTTGATGCCCGCCAAGTTGTCCCTACAGTGCGAACACCGGCACAATTGAACCGAGGATTGCAGCCAAGCTCTACGTCCCGTTGCCGGGGGCCATATGCCATCAATTGTCGGCGTTGCGTTTCCGGCTTGGAGCCGTCTTGAACAGCCGCTCTACCTGGGTGTCGAATCGGGTGGTTTTGCCTCTTGAAAAGCGAGTGGATAGTACTGCTGACGCAGCAGCAATACCCTCCGATACCGAGTCACAAACAGGGTTGCCGGAAAGCTGAAGAGCGCGGCCAAAGTGGTTACATTCCACCGCCTTAAACACCGAGGAAAGCCAAGGGGAAACGTGGTTCCTTCGCCGGTGTATGAGCACCGGAATTGGCGCGCAATAGCACCAGGAACTCGTCAGGCTTTCTGTTGCTTGATCGACTCGTCATACGCGACAATTTTGCGCAGACTATTAGCTGTTCGCGCACGTCGGCAAGGCATACTTTTAGTACGTCGGGCGGGTGCTAATTAGTTCTTCGCGGGACTTGCATTGCCGCCTTGAAAAGTTTGCCCCGCTGGGGCAGAGAGAGGCATTCCGAACATAGCGGGATGGCCTTTACGGGCGTGGGCTCGGCCTGTCAACGCCCCGGAGCGAAGCGCAGCCGTAAGGCGTTCCGCGCTCTTGGCGGAACGGGGCTTGACTGGCCGTGATCCGCGCCCGTACCCTTTTCCCGCTTCGGAATGGCTCGGCTACTGTCGCCGCGAAGCCTACCGCTGAACGCATCTGGCAACACCGGACAGACACCGGATATGCGCCGGACAAACACCGGATGCCGCGTGCATTGGTGTCAGCGGCCCTAGTTCCGCTTTCTCGCGCAACCCTCGATGGCTCAACACGTTTACGCGCAGAGCGCCCTACAGCGCCCCGGCGGGAACCCATTAGTTCCCGCACTCCCGCAACTGCTTTGTTTTCTGTGGTAACCAATAAGCTCCCAAAGGTAGCTGTGCAGTTCCCCAAGTGGGGATGACGTGTCGAAGCGTCAACCCGGTGCGTAAGCACCGCAGGGTTTGACTTTCACCGTTTCCACGCCGCATCCCACGACAACCGGCCCCAATCTGTCCTACGCGAGCGCCAAGCCGCCGCCCTCGCGCCACACTATCCGTGCCCCATTCGCCTCGCTTCCACGCAGCCAATCGGGGCGCAATCAACCCACGAATCGGCACCGCAAAGCCCTGCCAATCGCAACGGGATAAGAGCGCGAATCGGCGCGGAAAGCGCGACGAATCGAACCGCGATTGGGCTACGGATCGGCGGAATTATGTGGAGTGGAAAGAAGGGCGGATTGGATCGGAATTAGGCCACTGATGGGCAACCGCAAAGCGCAGCGAATCAGCTCGGGATTACGGCGCGAATCGGACGCGGAAAGCTTCGGTACCGACGGGATAGATTGATGGTGGTCAGGGCGGCGACGGAAGCGGGCTTACCAGAGGCTGGTCGGGGAGGAGTATTGCAAAAACATAGCGCAAAAGGGGGGCGATTTTTGGCCGTGCCGGTGCGGATGGAAGACAGCCGGGAGTACTCGGATAAAAAATCGTTTCACACCGTCGGCGAACAGGCGGGATGAATGTATTATGGTGCTGTTATTGAAGCCAAAAAGGAAATTCCGGTTTATTTCGAGCAAATTATGAAATTCTTGCGGCACAATGTCGTCCAGATTTTGCTCTGGTTGGCGATTTTAAGTGCGATTGCATACTGCAACGGAGGGGATGGCTCTGCCGGGCAGATTTCACGCGGATCCCACGCCCTATCGCTGCCGACTCAGAACTTGCCAATCAGTTTCGAAAGCAATGTCGGTCAGGTCGGGTCCGAAACGAAATTCATCGCCCATGCGCCCGGCTACAATCTATCCCTGACCGCTCGGAAAACTGCAATCAGCTTTAGGACTGCTTCTGCAGCGGGTGGGGCTGACTGCCGACCTGCAAGCACAACGTGTCTTCACGCCTCGCGTGCAGTTCTCGGAATCCGCCTTATTGGAGCGAATACGAAAGCGCGCCCCGAAGGCAGGAAGCCGCTTCTGTCTTATAGCAATTATTTGATTGGAAACGATCCTCATAAGTGGCACACGCACGTGCCACAATATGCAGAGGTATGGTACCCAGATGTCTACCCTGGAATCGACTTAGCATATTATGGGGAAAGTGGCCAACTTGAATATGACTTCATCGTAGCTCCGCACGCGAACGCACACCTCATCTCATTTACGATTGACGGCTTGAGGAATGGCCGCATGTTGACCGAAAATGCCAGCGGTGATTTGGTCATTCCAGTTGGCGAAAAGCAGGTGCTTCTCCACAAGCCTCGCCTGTATCAGGGCAACTCCTGTATGCATGTTCACTCCGGCATGGACGGTGCAGCCTGCAAAGCCCTTTCGGGAGGGGGATTTAGGCTTCGTCAGGATGCTTCCGGAACGCATGTTGCCTTTGAACTGCCCACCTACAATCACGATCAAGCGCTTGTTGTTGATCCGGTCGTCAGCTTCTCGACATTCCTCGGGGGTAGCGGCGGGGACGGCGCCAATGGAATGGCACTCGACTCTGCCGGCAACATTTACCTTATCGGAGGCACGAATTCGACTGATTTCCCTGTAACTTCGGGAGCTTTCCAAAGCACTCTGGCTGGAAACACAGACGCTTTTGTTGCGAAACTCAGTAGCGATGGCCAGCACTTGATTTATGCAACCTATTTGGGAGGCAGCAATGCAGAGTTTCCGACTGGCATAGCCGTCGACTCCTCAGGTAATATATATCTGACCGGTCAAACCTATTCGACGGACTTCCCACTCGCTAGCCCTTACCAGTCCCAGAATCTTGGCGCAGCCGATGCGTTCGTGTCAAAGCTGAGCCCAGATGGTTCGAGTTTGATTTTTTCCACGTATCTAGGCGGTACTTCGCAGAGTGAGGCTACTAGTATTGCCGTTGATAGCAGTGGCGAGGCAGCGGTGACCGGCTGGACATATGCCACGGATTTTCCGGTTGTGAACGCCTTCCAATCTGAACACGCCCCGGACGGGGGAACATATGACGCCTTTGTTACAAAGTTCAGCGCGGACGGATCGTCACTGGTCTTCTCAACCTATCTCGGTGGAAATTCGGCCGATCTGGCGCAAGCCATAGCAATCGATGCCGCAGGAAGTGTTTATGTCGCAGGTATGACAAACTCTTCCAATTTTCCCACAACTCCGGAAGCGTATCAGACCACTTACGTGCCGGGGTCCATACTTGGAGACAACGGTTTCGTCACTAAATTTGACGCTACTGGCCAGACTCTCTCGTATTCAACATATTTATCAGCTTGCCAAATTTTCGGGATCTCCGTGAATGCATCCGGCAATGCATTCGTAACGGGTACCGCCGAAGGTCAATTTCCGGTTACGCCGGGAGCTTTCCAGACAACACAGGGAAGCTCTTCCTCATCCGACGCTTTTGTAACCCAATTCGACAGCACGGGGTCGTCCCTTGTTTATTCTACGTATCTGGGAGGGTCCAACTACGATTATGGATATGCCATTGCTCTTGACTCATCGAGCAATGCTTACGTGACGGGCACAACATACTCGACGAATTTTCCTTTAAAGTCTCCAGTGCAGTCGACGTTCTATGCGGGAGTTCCCGACGCCTTCGTTTCGGAGGTAAGCAGCGCAGGTTCTCAGCTCCTTTTCTCGACTTATCTCGGTGGTGGTTCGGACGGTTACGGCGATTCCCAAGGGAACGCTATTGCGGTAGATAGTTCCGCAGACATTTATGTCTCGGGTTCTACTACCGCGCCCGACTTTCCGGTTACCAATGCAATCCAGCCGACACTTAAGGGCGCCGGGGACGCATTCATCACTAAATACTTAAATGTGGCCTTAATAACGCCTGCAGTGACCGTTACGCCATCTTCATCGAGCATCACGACGCTGCAGGCACTAGATGTAACGGTCACGATCAGCGGTGGAAGCGGCAACCCAACACCCACCGGCACGGTGAAGCTGACGAGCGGCAGCTATACCTCTCCGGCCACGACTCTGAGCGGTGGCAGTGCAACGATAAACATTCCCGCTGGGTCGCTGGCAATTGGCACGGACACGCTGACAGCCACGTATTCGGGCGACAGCAACTACAATGCGGCTACCGGTAGCGGTTCGGTCACCGTCACGGCTCCACCTCCCAGTTTCACCGTCACCACGACCGCCGTGTCGGTCAGTCCTGGTGCGGCCACCGGCAACACTTCGACGATTACTCTGACACCCAGCGGAGGCTTCACGGGCAGCGTGACGCTGACGGCTGCCGTCACCTCCAGTCCGACTAGCGCCACGGATCCGCCCACGTTGAGTTTCGGCGCGACTAGCCCGGTAAGCATCACCGGCGCCAACGCCGTGACTGCAACACTGACCATCACCACCACGGCTCCGACCAGCGCAGCTCTGGCATATCCCGCGCCCCCAGGAATCCGCTGGTACGCTGCTAGCACGACCCTAGCCTTCGGCTTGATCTTCGGAATGGGGATTGGCCTTCCGGTGCGGCGTCGTTGGCGGACGCGGCTTGGCCTGCTGATTTTCCTGGTGACCCTTGTTGTCGGCTTCATGGCGTGCGGCGGAGGCAGCAGCACGAGCACCAGCAATCCTGGCACTACGGCGGGCACTTACACTATAACTGTGACGGGCACGTCAGGCAGCACCACAGCCACGAGCACCGTCACTCTTACCGTGCAGTAATCTGCCGGTAAATCGCATGGGTCGGAACTTCAGCAAAGGGGCGGGTGTCCCGTCCAAGCTCCTCTTGGACGGGCCCTTTAATTGTTTCTTGTCACAAACGCCCTGTGCGCAGCATCACAGACAACTAACCTAATACCCTTTTTACCCTTTTCTCAATAAAACCGATTTAGCGTTAGATCTTTTTCAAGAACGCCACCGTGCGCCACCATAATTCTTCGAGCCTGTATGTCACCCAAGTGAAAGAGCAATACACTCAGGATTGGCGGCTCTTCGCTCGTTTTCAAGCGGTAACTTATGACCGACTGCTGTGAATGGGCCATCGTTTCATGACATCTTGGCAGCCATAGTCGCCACGGTCTGGAACGCTCTCTCCAAGTCGAATTCCGCAAAATCTTCTGCCCGCAACACAGGCTGCAATTGAGGTCCAACCTGTTGCCGGAGCGCGGCCAAGCGATTAGCGGAAACGTCCACTGGTTCGTTGCCCGGCACGGACAGCTTTCGCCGAACCAGATCAATCAATTCTGGATTTTCAGACTGAAGTCCCAGTCGTCGCACCGCGTAATCAAGGTCGAAGAAGTCGCGCACGGCCACTTCCCGCCGCGATAGCGCCGCGCGAAATTTTTCCGCGAACGCTTCCATTTTGGCAATGCAGCGCACTTCCAGGGGTTTCAGCAACGGTTTTCGGGACACTGGATCGAGCAGAATCGTCTGCGCCAGATCGTTCAGGGGATCGAGCAGCAATGGTTCGCGCAACGCCACTTCGATCTTGATCGTCTCCTCTTGCCTGCTGACCAGAGATGCATAGCCAATGACCGCGTTGTATTGCGTCGAGTTGTTTGCGCCGGTCAACGGCTCGGCCAGCCGGAAAAACGGAATCTGCCTCGGAAGCGCGGCGACGGCTTCCTTTACCACCGCTGCTTGTTTGCTCCTTTTGGCACGCGGGGCATCGGTGGGCATCGGGATGACAAAATCCAGGTCCTCGCTCAAGCGATAGAAGTTCGCGTGAACTTTGGCCAGACACGTCCCTCCTTTGAACACCAGTTTGTTTGCGGTGGCTGCCAGATACTCCAAGAGTGCCGTGCAAAAATAGTCCTTCTCGATCAACCTCTCTGCAAACCCCGTTCGTTCCCGTGTCAGGGCCAGTGCGTCGCGAAATATTTCGGCGTCTTTGTGCAACCAGTTCATGCGTTGGTCAGCGTTGATCGTTCATCACGACGCCCCAGCGGAGGTTGAGAGTGCCTCGCTTGGGTCGGTTGGGTATCCACGGGATCAGGCCGCTCGTCGCTTTCAGCGCCCGCTCCAGCTTCCGCAACAGCGCGGCGTCCACACCTTCGCACTCCAGCAACGCGCCCATGCGCCGAATCGTGCCCGTGTCGCCGTAGCGCAACGTGCATTTCGCCAACTCCGCTGCGCTTACTCGCTTTGTCTTCAACTCCTGGCGAATCCACTCGTAACCACGCGGGATGCCGTTGAAACGCGACCAGTCATACACCGCGTCCACCAGCGACCGCACCCGCGACGCATACACCGCCTTCTCACCGTCCGCCATCTCGACTTCCACGGTGTCCCCCAGTCGTTTGTCGGCCACCTTGATCAAGGTTATGTCCACGGCCCCGATTTTACGCCTGCCCGAAATCCGGTTGTTGTAGGCGTAAACCCGGTTGGGAATCTGATCGTCAAACCCGTAGCGATTGAAAGCGTTTGCCCCGCAAATCTGATAACGCCCCTTCGCATCTTGCATCAGCGCATTCAACGCCTCTGCTTCATTCGGCGTCCACGCCCCGCCCAATGGCAGGCGCGGCGGCACAAGAAACAAACCCGGCCGCACCCGCGCAATCAACCCGCCCCGTGCCAGTCGTCGAAACAATTCCCGCTCCTGCGAGCGGCTCAATTGCAGCGGTTCGGTCAGGTCACCCGTTCGCAGCGTCCGGAGCTTGCGCATTTGCGTATACGCCAGCAACAGCGTTTCTTGTCGTCCCAGCCGTGTTTTCATAGGAGTATTCTATTTCACGCTGATGGTTTAACAAGCCATCTGCGAGAAATACTGTGTTTACCCCTTTTAGTTCACTCGCTTTGAAGGACTTTCATCAACTCGGGGTATGGCAACGATCAGGGAAGGAAACAAAGCGCATTCACCAATCCCTTTATGATCCATTGAGACTAAAGCGCCTTGCTGAAAACTGTAAGGTCAGTCAGAAAAGGGTTCGGTTGCAACGTCGCAACCCACAATGCAACCCACACTAGACCCGACTTGCACGTACTTAGAAAGACTTACGCAGCCGTCCGTTACCTGCAAGTTGTTAAATGTACAGGATAGCTACAGACTGAAAAGGCTGGCGTCGGCGGTTCAACTCCGTCCCTGGCCACCACATTTCAAAGCACTTAGATCGAATCAGCAAAATCGCTTCAGTCCGCATTCAGTCCGCATTCAGTCCGCTGTTGGCGGGAGTAGCGCCGCCAAGAATGGCCTGAAGTACTTCCCCTTGGGCCGTCATCCGGTCCGCGCTTACGCTGTGTGCGTACAGTTGCAGCGTAGTCTTCACGTCCGAATGCCGCAGCAATGCTTGCACCGTCTTCGGGTCGGTCTTGCTGCGGACCAGAAACGATGCCAGTGAATGCCGTAAATTGTGGAACCCGAAACGGCATGAATCTCCCTCGGCGATCACTCCCGCTTTTACAGCTGCTGGCCGGAGATAGTCCTCCACCAGCATGTTTGCCGCCCGCGGCTTCCTACCACCTAGTCTGAAGCTGGGAAATACCCAGTCTTCGGGTTGTGGGTAGGGCGTGCTGATTTGCCACGCCCGCATGAATTCTGCCAGCAGAAGATGCATCGGAACCGGAGCTTGTGAGGCCTTGCTCTTAGGTTGTCCGACTTTTCCCCAAGTCCAGGTACGCCGCACATGGATGAGCGATCCGCCGAAGTTCACATCCAGCCATTGCAAGCCCAAGCACTCGGAGATGCGTAGGCCCGTACTGGCAGCGAGCAGCGTCAGGGTTCTTTCCGGTTCCGGCAGATCAACCAAAACTGTGAAGGCCTGCTCCGGACTCAGAATCACCGCTTCGTAGTTGCTGATGGTCTTGCAGCGGACAAAGCGTAGCGGGTTGCACTCCTCTCGACGCGAAATGAGACCATAGCGCTGGCCGTGTTTATAGACCAACGACATGACCCGTCTCATCTTGTCGAGAGTTGGATTTTCCAGCAGTTCCTCTTCCTTCACCGCAGAAAGCCATTCTTCGACTTCCAACGGCTGAATGCTGAGCGCCATTCGCTTGCCCCATCGCGGTAGCAGACGATTGCGTAGCACTCGTTTGTATCCTGCAATGGTTGTGTGGGCTTTCGGGTCGACAATCGCACTGCGTCGCTCGCCTAGCTCGTGCTGCTGGTAGTGCTCGGCCAAGTCTGCGAAGGTCACGCGTTTTCGAAAGTCCGGTTTATTGATCTGGATCTGTTGCCGCTCGACTTCCGCCCAAGCCGAAGCCTTCGTCGGAAAGTCGTGCACGGTTCCCACGGCAATCTTTTGTTCGACTCGCTTGCCGTCGGACTCCCGCGTTGTGCGGAAAAACAGCATCCAAGTTTCCCCGTTTTTGCGTCGTTGTTTCTTCAACCAACCACGTTGATGTCCCTGTGCCATTTCGGATTTCTCCTCTAGGCACGTGAGACTGCCGCTGGCATTGTACCCTGCCTGCGAGCAGAGGCGGGCAAGTTCTGAGAGGCGGAATCGCCACAAGTGGCGGGGGCCAGTGCCAAGCGGATAGCCCGGAAGAGCACCGCGCCGTGCCAACTCAAGGATGCGACGCGGACTCACCTGTAGAAATTCAGCCGCAGTGTCGGCGCGAACCAACGGCTCGATTTCGCCGCCGACTGGGAATGGATGGCCGCGTTCATGGGAAGACAGGTCGAAAGTGGGAGACTGGGGTTGGGGACTCACACCTGCCTCCCTGCCGCCGAATGGCGGGATAGAGCCGATCTTTCGGTTTTCTTCTTTCGCTTCCATAATGGCGGGGTGGACTGGAACTGCGAAGGTTCAGTCAAGGGCGACTGAAGGGAGCCGCGCCAGCGGGCTTGCCCCTTGACGGGTTCTTCGCAGTTCCGGTTTTGTTCCTGTGGAAGCGAAAGAAAATGCCGAATGCGCGGTATGTGGTTCGCGTGCCTCATCGTGCCGCTTGGCTCGTGTTCTGGATTGGTTTCTTTCCATGTGACTCGGCACCCATCATTGCCTTCCCACGTGAAACTACCGTCGATTCTGCTGGTCAAAATCAGAAGCCAAAACCTATGCCCATATCCATACTCATACCCAGATCCTTTTCTGGCTGCTGTGACCTGGCAGCCTCCTGATGCTGCATTGATGCACTTGAAAGCTCCGGTTTAAGCGCACTCTGGTGCGAGACATCGTGACCAAGAGCCTGCGGCAGTTTTTCGCGGTCGTTCGTGAATATCTGCGCGTCCCACTGCCCGCGCGAAACAGAGACATACGCCATGCGGCTATTGAGCAAGTCTTTCGCCGCAAGCTGCGTGTCCACGTGAATGAGCACGCGCCCGGCGGTCTGCCCCTGGCTCGAATGACTGGTAGCGGCATAGCCGTGGTCGAGATGCGGATGACGCCGAGGGTTGTAGTCCATGCTGCGCCCGCTATCGAGCTTCAGTCGCATCGCTCCGTCCGGCGCGAAGTTTTCCACTGTACCCAGTTCGCGGCTCGCAATCTTCAACTCATGATTGGGCGCAGTGAACTGGATACGGTCACCAACCGAGAATGCTTTCTCCTGCTCGCGATACACCGAGACACCCATCTGGCGGCGGGGGTCATAGGTCGTTTCACTTCCATCTACGCGCACCACCGTGAGCCGATTGTTTTGTGCATCGATGCCCTTTACGCGTGTGTATTCGCCCTTCGCAATGCCGGTCTCTCGCGAACTGCGCGAGTAGCGCAGAATGTCGTCAACTTGGTATTGCTGCGCCCAAGAACGATCTGCGCCGGTCATCTCCTGACGCGGTACAAGCGTTCGGACGGAGTGCTCTTCCTTGCTGACGCTTCCGCGCGATTGCAACTCTGCATGAATGCGCTGATTGATTTCCGTACGCGACAGATTGTCGGGCGAAACTACGAGCGTGCTCTCCGGCGACTTGGCATACTCGCGCGCAATGGCCGTGATGCGCTCCTCGTGGCCTTTTACTTCATGCACGCGGCCTTGCCGGTCAAGGCTGTCAATGGCAGCGCCAACCTGACCACACGCCAATTGCTCGACTGCCTGCTTCAGTTCCGGGTCCTTCTGCCGCACAATCTCTTCGAGTCGCATCGTCCGCATTCCGGCTTCCTGAAGCTGCGCGAAAGGACGGCCCGCCTCGACGGCCTCATGCTGCCGGGTATCGCCCACCAGCAAAACCCGGTCTCGCGCGTGAAGCCGTTCCATGAACTCGTGCATCTGGCGCGTCGAAGCGAGCGAAGACTCGTCGAGCACATAGAGCTTTTTCTCACCTCTGTCTGGCTGCTCTCCCCGCGCCAGATGGCGTTGCAGAGTCGAGGTCTCTATGCCCGCCTCGGCCAATTTCTGCGCAGCGCGTGAGGTGGGAGCAAAACCTTCGACCTTGTAGCCTTCGGCCTCCACTCCTTCCCGGATCACCGCCAAGGTCGTTGTCTTGCCGGTACCGGCAATTCCATCCAAGCCGATAATCTTCTCGCGGCTCACAAAAATGTCATCGACCACTTCGCGCTGCGCCGGACTCAACTCTGTATGACGGTCCTCGGTTGCAATCCGCAGCGAAGGCGAAACCAGCATCGGATCGCTGTAGGTGCGCCGATTACCGCTCTGCATACGCCCGATGATCTCCTGCTCCATGCGAACCATTTCAGCAGTGGTATAGAGCGGCGCAGCACGTCCTACAACAGAGCCAACGGCAATGAACTCTCCACGCTGGACTCGCTTTGCAAATTCATGCCGCACCTGTTCGTACGTTGCTTGCGCCATGCTGCGGCTTATCGCCGCCTGCAAGATGCTTCGCTCATCCTGCACGGCAGAGCGCTCGAAGACGTGATTGCGGGCATAGGTAACGGCCTGCTGTTCAATCTTGTCCGAACCGGGTGCATGGAGCTGTGCATGTTCACGTGCCTGGGCTACCACGCGATCCGCCTGATGGCCGTGCTGTGCGGCCAGTTCACGGTGCCGCTGCAATACCTCTTCCGGGCAATGGATCTCCTTCTTGTCCCGCGTGCGATGGGCAGCAACCTGTGCTGCGCCCGCCCCTTCTCTTCCAATCGCCTGCAGGTGACTCTTGATCTGTTCTCGCCTTGGGCTGGATGCGTCCAGATATTCCTGCGTGTAGCCCTTGATTTCCGGTTGGCCGTACCTGCCGCGTGCGATCTCATAGCCTAGCCCTTGTAGCCGCATGGCAAGTTCGGAACGATACACGCTCGTTGCATACTGCTGTGATTGGAAGAGGCTTCGCTCCTGCAGCGCCCGCGTCTGGCCGTTCTCGCGCTCGGTCATATTGAAAATGACGGCATGAGTATGAAGTTGCGGCGCAGCATACCCATCGACCGGGCGGGCCGTGTCATGCTCGAAGGTGGCGGCAGTAAACCTGGCCGTCGTTTCTGGCGCGTGGATATTGCCGATCCGCGCTTGCGTATACCGCTCCAACTCGCCGAGTGCGACGCGGACACTTTCCCGGTGTGCTTGGCGCACGCGCTCATCGCCGCCCACAAGCGCCGTCAGAGAGACGGATTTTGGCGCAGAGAATGTCGCATCCCACCCTGCGCGATGTTCGACGCTGGTGATTTCCTTGCCGTACTCGTTCTCGTAGGTCCTTGCGGGTTGTTGCTTGACTAGTTCCGCGCCACTTTCAGGATGTTGTCCTTCGCTTAGGCGGGCAAATTCCTCGGCACCAACGGAACCGCGCAGTCCCCACTCCTGGGCAAGCCGTCCCTGCCACTCGCTATGCACCTGCGCGTCACGGCTCCAGTAGTTCTGCTTCTCCGACACAAACTCGCGCGCGTGGTAGGTCCGCGCCTGGCCCGCCGACAGTGCTTTGGAAATGGTCAACATGCGATTCAGCTCTACAACTGCAGCAATATCTCGGCTCCTGTTTTCTGACTTAGACTAACTACGCCTCGCAAGAGATGCTCACTGTTTTATTACTTGTTGCGATATTATTCAAGGCTCATCTATGTGGAAAACCTATATGTCAGTAGTTATCTTACCTTGCATGATTGATCCGACTTACAACGGCGATCCGAATCGGCAACGCGAAAGGACGCTCATGGGCAGCGTTATTGAAGGTTAAAGCAAGGCAGAAAACACTGGGCATCGGCACCTATTGCCGTCGATCATTGGAAATAGGAAAGCATGTCATTCGCGAGGGTAAGTCGAAGCAGACAGACAGACAATAGCTGCCATGGAAGAAATGGAATGTGGAGGCGAGTTATACCATCTTGTCAAGCACACTGACCTGAGCTCTATGTGTGTGATTGACAGTCTTCAAGATCGCTACTGGGTGTCGTGCAAATGGAACACATAGACGCCGTCATTTGGTATCGGATCTCTTGCGATTGGAGCGCCGATTAGCTCGGTCGATTGCCGCGACTTGTCCCGGCTGTTCGGCTTTTTCATCCCTGGTCGTTTACCCCGGCGATCCTGAGGATATTGTCTGCCTTTTGCGTGCTTCTTTGGAGAGCCGGGAGGTAGTGTCTTCTCCCCTGGTTGCGGGGTCGAATGCGCTGGCTGAGACTGCGGCAATGAGGGGCGAGATAGTCGCTGTATGCGGTGTACTATCGCGGGCCGATTTCACCTGCCAAGTGGGTGCGGGTGGCCTCGACATTGCTGTGGAGTTGGCGAGTCCAATTGGCCCAGGTCGGCAGAAGCTTTTGGGCCAACTGAAAGAGGCCCTTTTGTCGTCACAATTGTCCGCAGATACCATACTGGTCCGCCTCCCAATTCCGCCGGATATCCGATGGCGATACCAGCCTTGTGAGTGGCGTAGGAACCTCAATCGGATGCCTGCCAATTCGTGCCTGTGAAGCGGTTGCCACTTCGACTCATGCCCTGTCAGAGCAACGATTGCCGGAAGGCAAAAAAGGGCGGCCAGAGGAGCAACCATCCGTCACCTTGAACGCCGAGGAAAGTTAGGGGGAATCGTGTTTCTTTCTCCGGCGGATGAGCGCCGGAATTGGCACACGATTTGGCCAGGGGTTCGTCGGCTTTCAGGTGCTTGATCGACACTGCAGAAGCCGAGATTTTGCGGAGTCCATATGCATTACCTCTTCGTGCGCCCGGCTGAGGCAGAGAGAGATATTCCGAACATAGCGGGAGGGCCTTTTTTACGGGCGTGGGCACGGCCTGTCAACGCCCCGGAGCGAAGCGCAGCCGAAGGCGTCCCGCGTTCTTTGCGGGACAGGGCTTGACGGGCCTTGATCCGCGCCCGTACCTTCTTCCTGCTTCGGAATGGCTCCGTTACTGTCGCCGCTAAGCCGACTGCTGACGCGCGTCGGGTTCTTTCTCCCCGAAGTGTTACTCGAACAGCTCGCGCCGTCGCTGCACGCCTTTCACGGTCACCACGACCGATTTGGCCTTGCTCTTGGGGCAGAGATGTAGCCCTTCGCGTGCAGCCGATCCATTGCGACCCAGTCGTGCCCCTTCCATGCTTTTGCCCCATAATGGTCTTCATCGAACATCGTCAGGAAGAGCAGCGCCATCACCATTTCGTCCACTTTGTCTGTGTCGTATTCCATCGCGCACCTAGCCTGGAGTTCGCCGCAAGGGTAGCACTTCGTGACTCGGACAACCACCGGACAGACGCCGGACAAAGCCCGGACGCACACCGGATGCCGGGGGCGCGGCGTCAGCGGCCCGGATTCCGCATTCTTCGCGCAACCCTATTCAGATCAACAAGTTTACGCGTAGAGCGCCGTGGAGCGCCCGGCGGGAACCCATTAGCTCCCGCTGTTCACTAACTCGCTTGTTTTCAATAAGTATCTAACGAGATACCAAGGTAGCTAACCAGCTCCCCACTTGGGGATGACGTGTCACTAATTCTCCCGACGCGAAGCGTCGCCGTTGTTTGGTGCCCATCCTTTCGGTGGTAGTTCCTGAAGACGCCGGGGGAAGCGGGAACCCCAGGCGCTTGATTACGTATCAAATTGCCAAGGGTGAATGCACACGTTGCGGTGAACTGATGCCTCGGATTCACAGACCTAGCAAACGAATGCTGAAGGCGCTGTCCACTCCCAAGACCGCGCTTGAGGCTCTTCTGCAACCCCACCTAGACGCTCTGGCGGTGAAACAGTACTCGCCGCAGACCATCAAGACACGCCGAGAGCAAATCGAGGTGTTTGTCCGCTGGTGTGCGGACTATGACCTCGGAAATCCGCAACAGATAACACGACCCATCCTTGAACAATACCAAAGCCATCTGTTTCACTATCGCAAGCGAAATGGTCAGCCATTGAGCTTTCGAACGCAGTACGGAATGCTCGTCCCTCTGCGAGGCTGGTTTCGCTGGATGGCGCGTGAGAATTGCATACCGCACAATCCTGCATTGGATCTGGAACTACCCCGCATCGGGTACTATTTGCCCAAGTACGTGCTCAACTCGGAGGAAGTCGAGAAGGTATTGCGCCAACCGAACATATCTACTCCAATAGGACTCCGAGATCGTGCCATCTTGGAAACCCTTTACTCGACCGGAATACGGCGTGGAGAGTGTGTGCAATTGAAACTCTATGACACCGATCTGCAAGGTGGAATCGTGTTCGTTCGCCAGGGAAAGGGAAAGAAAGACCGGGTGGTCCCGATCGGTGGCCGTGCTGTGGGGTGGATCGAAAAATACCTTCTCGAAATCAGGCCTGGACTGACGGTCGAACCCGATGATATGACGCTATTTCTCTCGCAGTATGGCGAACCGATCAGCCGAGACCATCTGAGTGGAATGGTGCACGACTACATCGAAGAAGCGAACTTGGGTAAGAACGGAGGCCCCCACTTGCTGCGCCACACGATGGCAACGCTGATGCTCGAAAACGGAGCGGATCTGCGGTTCCTCCAGGAAATCCTCGGACACGAAACCATCTCGACTACCCAAATCTACGCCCACGTCTCCATTCGGCAACTGAAGCAAGTGCACGAGAATACTCATCCAGCTGAGATCCGCGAAGGCAGAGTGACGCCAGGCGCACATTACTGCTCCTCTTGCCGCGCAAAAGGCTGGATCGCTTGACTGTACATGTTCGATGCGTATGTTTCCTCAGACGACAATCCTGTAAAACACTGGCCGTGGGTAGTGCCAAAACCTGATCGAACACACCTCTTGTCCAGAAGGCGCTTCTTTGGTTCCGTCCCCGGGACTACAATCGACAGTGATGATCGCTGCAGTCGAGAAAACAGCGCGCGCATCAGCGAGATCGGTGCCGTCAGGCGTTGATATTGCCGCGCTGCAAGTCGATGCATTCTCAAGGGTATTTGGGCCTGAAGCACTGCAACATACGAATTCTCCCATTCTTCGCGCATCCTATGGTTTCCCAATATTGGTTGGGCAGGCGGGAACATGTGAGGTCGCCGGGGTAATTTGGTGGGAATCCGTTCTGGACACCACTGTTTACCTCTATGATGGCCAGTGGGAGAACGTGATCGAAGAGGTAGACAGTTCTGGAAATATCCTAGCCCGATATAACCAGGAAATGGGGCTGGATCTTCCCCTTTCAGAATTCCGGACAAGTGCGGCGAGCTACTATGAGCAAGATGGCGTGAACTCGGTCACTTCGCTGAGCAACTCCACGGGATCGCTCGCCAACACCTACGCGTATGACGCCTTTGGAAAGCTGACCGCTTCCACTGGAACCCTGACGAATCCATTCCAGTACACTGCGCGCGAGTTCGATTCAGAGACTGGAGTCTACGAATATCGCTCCCGCTATTACGACCAAAACCTTGGACGCTTCCTCAGTGAAGACCCGGTCGGCTTTTCAAGCGGAACCTACAATCTCTATGGCTATGTATCAGGGGATCCGGTCGACTTCAACGATCCATCCGGCAACAGGAAGATTCACGGCAACTGGTGTGGGCCAAACTGGACCGGTGGGCAGACGGAGCAGTACATCCCGTCGCACGACCAGGATGGCTATTACAAAGATCCTCGGGACTACGTGGACAAGGTGTGTAGTCACCACGACAAGTGCTATGCAAAATGCAGGGCGAAACATCCCTGTTCACCTTGGGGGCGCCGAATCTGCAATCGGAAGTGCGACTTCTTCCTGATGGGAAGAACTGTTGCCAATCCTAAAGACATTTACAACCCGTGGGCATACGTGGTTGGCCTAGGCATCACGCTCGACTTTATTCCTCCCGCAGGCCCAAATGGAGGCCCGGAACCGGATAAGCCGGTAAGTTGCCCGTGCAAGTGAGCGCACAAAGCAGGAGGTCTGTTTCCTCTTTGAAAAGGATGACGATGGCGATAAACGGAAACTTTGGGCTCAGGATCTTGAACGCAGGATTGTTTTTGCTCCTTCTTACGTGCTTCTCACATGGGAGTAGTTCTTCGGGCCAGATCAGATCGCTCGCTGTCTCTCCCGATGGCAAACTCATTGCTGTCGAATTTGCTAAAGGAAATACGTCATTCATTTACAAGATCCCCGTCGAGACGGGCAAAGCGACCAGACTGACGAACGCAAAGACCGGGGTGGAGTCGAGGCCAGCCTTTTCCTCAGATGGAAAGCGCATCGCGTACTCTTACTCGTCTGGGAAAGGAGGGCACTCCAGCATTGTGGTTGGCAATGTTGATGGATCAGATCTACGCCCGTGGTCTCCGTCGGAGACCAACGACTTCTCGCCGGTGTTCTCTCCCGACAATAAGACTCTTGTTTTTTCTAGGTCGGGGTTCTATGGGAGCTATTCGCCGATCGCGCAGCCGCATCATCACGCTTGGAGGTTTTACGCGAGCGATCTGGACGGAACAAACTTGCGTGAACTCACGAGCGAGAGCTATTACATGGCGTCGCCCGCTTCAGTGTCGCCCGATGGTAAGAACATGGTGATCGCTGTAGAGGGCCTCAAGAGTAGTCGAGAGATTGCCATTTACTCTCTGGATCAGCCCGGCAAACCAATACAATCACTGCAGCCTCACGTCCCGAAAGAAGCCGACCACCAGAATCCGATACTCAACTTCCCCAACTACATGCCAGACGGGAAGGGCATTCTTTTCATGGCTGCGAGCAACGGGAAGCACGGGTACGACTATGACGTTTACCGAGTTGATCTGGCGACAGGTTCGCTCGACCGGCTCACGAATGGGAATGGTTACGCTACCGATCTGAAGGTATCTGCCGACGGCAAGACCGCCGTATTCTTGAAGTGGCAATCTGACTGGCACGGGACGCCAGTCAAAAGTGAGGTTTATTTACTCGACGTGCAAAGCCACAAAGTCACCGCGCTAAAGATCGCAGGACTGGAGTGACAGTACGAACGAAGGAGTGCAACAACACCTGAGATTCAGCTATGACTCGCCGTCTCACAGTGCAAACACCTACGACGCAAACGGCAATACCCTGACCGACGCCAGCGGCAAGAGCTACACCTGGGACTTCGAGAACCGGCTGACTCAAGCGGTCGTGCCGGGTACAGGGACGACAACCTTCCGCTACGATCCGTTTGGACGGCGCATCCAGAAGTCCGGACCGCTCGGCACCACCAACTACCTCTATGATGGGGACAACATCCTCCAAGAAGTGGATGCCAGTGGGAATGTTCTGGGGCGCTATACGCAGGGAATAAACGTCGATGAACATCTGTCTGAACTTCGATCGTCTACGGCCAGCTACTACGAGCAAGATGGACTAGAGTCCGTTTCTTCGCTCAGCAGTTCCGCAGGCATTTTGGCGAACACTTACAATTACGACTCATTCGGAAATCTGATCGCTTCCAGTGGAACACTCGTAAACCCCTTCCAGTATACCGGGCGTGACTATGACGCCGAGACGGGCCTTCGCTACTACCGCGCCAGATACTACGACCCACATGCAGGGCGATTCGCCAGCGAGGACCCAGCAAGGTTTTCTGGTGGATTCGACTTCTACGGATATGTCAAGAACGATCCGGTCGATTTCATGGACCCAACCGGACTGCAGTGCGAGCAAACCACTCCCTGGACAGAGATTCCGAGTGCGTATGGACCAAATGGGCCAAGTCCCTATCTGACGATACAAGATGGGGTGAATTGGGTGTCAGCGGGCTGGAGCGTCGTTGGCATTGGCTCTTTCGAGTGCCGGTGCAAATGGGTCGCGACCCACACTCGCATACGCAAGTTCTATCGAGTGACTGTAACGGAACAGGCGGAGTTCAAGTGTGATTGTCCGCCGACGACGGAATATAAAACACGAGAACGAACCAAAGAGTACGAGGTTGACAGTTCCGGCCCGTGGATAATGCCAGGGCAAACCGATTACACCTATGGTTACCTGTTCCAACTGGAAAACAATGTCGGTACTCATCCGAAGATATGGCCAGGCAGCGTTTCTTGCACCTGCATGGCGCATCCCCCCACACCGTGAGAGGAGAACGGACGTGAGACAACTCACAATTGCTTTGCTTATTGCCGCTTTTGTCCTCTGCGCGTCCGGGGCTTCGCCGTTCCTTCTGGCACGGCATGATACGGAACCGACCGACTGGAAAGCTGTCTTGGAGAAAGCGCAAGCTGGCATCGAGAAGAATCCGAAATCCGCCTTCTGGCACAATCAAGCATCCGTTGCCTACAGTGCTCTAGGCTACTTCGATCTTGCGGTTAAGGAACTCAAGTTGGCATCGACCCTGGATCCAGACGATCCAGGCCATGAGTACGGCCTCTTTGCTCTCTACCAAAGAAAGGGAACGCTGATTTCGCTACTCTGAAGTGGCCCCACTTCGATCGTTACATTTGGCCCCACCCCTAACCGATAGATCGGCCTACCCTGTCCGCGAGAGCGGACGGGGAGGACGATGGACAGGAGACGCAAGGTGGAGCTATTCGAAGAGATCAGGCGGGAACATGCCCATGGATCGGGAACGATTCGTGCTGTCGCGAAGAAACTGGGAGTGCATCGGCGGATGGTGCGACAAGCACTGGCGAGTGCGATTCCGCCGGAGCGCAAACTGGCGGCGCGAAACAAGCCAAGGCTGGGTCCGGTGATGGAGTTCATTGACGAGATTCTCCGGGCGGACCAGTTGGCTCCACGCAAACAGCGCCACACCGCGCATCGCATCTGGCAACGGATCCGCCAGGAACAACCGAGCGCAGCCGTGGCGGAAGCAACCGTACGCCGGTATGTGCAGCGACGCAAACAAGAGTTCGGACTCACATCGCGGGAGACATTCGTGCCGCAGGTCTACGACTGGGGCGGCGAGGGGCAGGTGGATTGGTACGAAGCCATGGCCGACTTCGGGGGCGAACGATTGCGGGTTTACATTTTTGCGATGCGCGCAATGGCGAGTGGCGGAGCCTTTCACGTGGCCTACTATCACGCCACACAGCAGGCCTTTCTGGAAGCGCACGAGCTGGCGTTCAGCTATTTCGGGGGCGTGTTCAAGTTATTGCGCTACGACAACCTGAAGAGTGCGGTGAAGAAGATTGTGCGCGGGCATCAGCGAGAAGAGACAGAACGCTTGATCGCCTTCCGCTCGCACTGGGGCTTTCAGACGGAGTTCTGCAATCCGGCACGAGGCAACGAGAAGGGCGGAGTGGAGGGCGAAGTCGGTTACTTCCGCCGGAACCATCTGGTGCCGATTCCGCAGGCGAAGAACCTGGAAGAGCTGAACGAACAGTTACGAAGTTATTGCCAGCAAGACGAGCAGCGGCGGATCGCAGGCAAGCCGATGTTGGTGGGCGAGGCGATGCGGATCGAACGCCAGCATCTGCTGCCGCTGACGGCGGAAGGATTCGAACTGGCGGAGACCAGCTTCCCGACGGTGGATGGTAAGGGCTGCGTGAAGGTGCGCACGAACTTCTACTCCACGCCCTTGCGGGCGGGGACTCGTGCGCAAGCGAAACTGTTGCCGGCCTATGTCGAGATCTGGCAGGAACGGGAGTGCGTGGCGCGGCACGAGCGCAGTTTCGGGCGCTATGAGCAGGTGCTCGATCTGGAGCACTATCTGGACGTGCTGGAGAAGAAACCGGGAGCGCTGGCGGGATCGAGTCCGCTGCGGCAGTGGCGGGAACGTGGACGCTGGCCAGAGAGTTTCGACCGGCTCTGGCTGAGTTTGCAAGAACGACACGGCAAACACTCGGGCACGCGGGAGATGATCGAGTTACTCACGCTCGGCAAGCGACACGGGTGGGATCGGCTGCAACAAGTTGTCGAGCAATCGCTGGCCTTGGGTTGCACGGATGCGGCCGCAGTTCGGCACTTGCTGACGGCAACAGAACTGAATCGTCCGCGCACCGAGTTCCTCGAACTGAATGGGCTGGAACGCTACGAGCGGCCGTTGCCGCTGATGAACGAGTACGACCAGCTACTGAACATCGCGGCCACCGCTACGGAGGTGGCGCGATGAAAGAGCAAACCCAGGCTCTCGAACACGCCAGCGTCAAGCAGTATTGCAAAGCGCTGCGTGTGCCCATGATCGGAGCGCACTTCGTGCAACTGGCGGAACAGGCCATCAAAGAACAGCGCAGCCACATCGGGTATCTGGAAGCGCTGCTAACGATGGAAGCGGAAGAACGCGACCGGCACGCCATTCAGCAACGGCTGCGCGATGCCAAGTTGCCCCGACTGAAGACGCTGGAAGAGTTCGACTTCAATCAGGCACGGCAGATTCCGGCGGCGAAGATTCGCGAACTGGCGGAAGGCGGCTACATCGAGCGCGCCGAACCGGTGGTGCTGATGGGCGAATGCGGCACCGGCAAGACACACCTGGCGACGGGTTTGTGCGTGGCCGCGTGCCGGCAGAAGCGGAGAGCGCGATTCACCACGGCCGCCAACCTGGTCAACGAGTTGGTAGAAGCCCGGCAAAACAACGCCGTCAAACGAGTGCTGGCACGCTGGTTGCGCTACGACCTGATCGTGCTCGACGAAGTCGGCTACGTGCCGCTAGCGGACATCGGAGCCGAGTTCTTGTTCCAAGTGATCGCCGAACGCGCTGAGCGGGCCACCTTGATCGTGACCACGAACTTGCCGTTTTCCGAATGGACGCAAGTGTTTCCCAATCCGCGCTTGTGCAAGGCATTGCTGGACCGGATCACGGATCGGGCGCACATCATCGAAACCGGCGCAGAATCCTATCGCTTTCGCAGAACCCTGGAGGTGCGGCAGAAAAAAAGAGCATCGTAGGCGGCTGCTTCTACAGCGCTGCGCAGAGGAAGGAACTCAAACGCCGTTCCTTCCCCTGCACCCCATCCTGGCTGAAACCAGAAGAACTTTGTCGAATCGGACAGCCATCCTTATTAATGAGGTGGGGCCAAATGTGAGTATCAAGGCGGGGCCAAATCAGGTTGTCAAAAGCAAACGCTTCGGCAACAGCGGCAAGCGTTGCTCAGTGCTCTTGAAATAGAGGGCCGAAATCCTTTGGGCCATTTTGAACTTGGTGTTGTGCTCGAAAAGGAAGGCTACTTGGAGGAATCCCTCAAGGAATACCGCGACGCCAAGCGCCTTGCGGCGGATGTGAAAAGCAAGGAATACACGGATCGAAGAGGGGGCGTATATGAGGTCGAGGTTGTGCGAAAGAACGCCGACGAATACATCGAGAGGGTCGCCAAACTGATCGCTTCTAAGCAGCATGCAAAGTGAGGCGGGGACTGGGTGAGGTCAGGTTTTCCCTCCGATCCGATCTGCACCGCCTACGCGTCGGGTTGAGTAGTGAAACTCCACCAGTCGAAGATGCTTCCTTCAAAGAAACGATGGCACAGAATTTGATCTTACAATCTCGACTTTCGCCGCATACTCATTAGACGCCGAACCTGACGGGGGGGAATAACGCTATAATCATGTCATGGCTGACCGTGTGATCCATATCTCGGAAGCGGAAGCCGCCAGCGATTTCGCAGGCGTGCTGGAGCGTGTGCGCGCGGGAGCAGAAGTCGTGATCGAGAGCGGCAAGCTCCCTGTAGCGGTCGTTCGTCCCGCCGAACCGTATGTGCGGCTGCTTTCGGAATCCATCGCGCTGGCCAAAGCGCACGCCAAGGAACTGGGCTACGAACCGACGCTGGACCCGGACTTCGCTGCCGACCTGGAAGACATCATCAAGAGCCGCAAGCCACGCGAAATCTCTTCATGGGAATAATCCTCGATACCAGCGTGCTTATTGCCGGAGAGCGCCGTGGGGAAAGTGTGCAAGCGATCCTCCAGCGGGTGCAGGCGACGCATGGGGAACAGGACGCGGCGCTGTCGGTCGTGACCTTGGTGGAAGTGACCCACGGGATCCACCGCGCCCGTACCGATGCCGACCGTGAGCGGCGGCGGGCTTTTAGCCAAGAACTACGACGTGATATGGCGGTGCTTCCGGTAACCGCTGAAATCGCGGAACTGGCGGGCCGCATCGAGGGCGAGCAGGCGGCGCGTGGGATCAGTATCGCCTTCGAGGACCTGCTCATCGGTGCGACGGCGTTGCACATCAACTATGCGGTGGTCACACTCAACGTGCGCCACTTTCAGCTGATTCCCGGCTTGTCCGTAGTGCAAGTCTAAGCCTCCTGGCATATACATAATCCATATATCGCCGCGCACCGAAGAATCCTCTCGAAAATCGACAAAAGCTCTTGACAGGATTTTTCAAGACGTCCGAAAAGTGGCCAGAAGTACGTGCTCCGGCGTCCCCAAAGTCACTTCTTTGTAACTGTCCCAATGACTACAATCAGGCGTGATGCTCCTTGCAGCTGAAGAAGAAATGCTGGCTCCCTCTGCTCCGAATGGCGGAACGACAACCTTCAAGTACGATCCATTCGGACGGCGCATCCAGAAATCCTCCCCCCTCGGTACCACCAACTACCTCTATGATGGGATGAGCGCTAGCGCCATCGACGAAGTGGACAGCGGCGGCAACGCACTCGCACGCTATACGCTGGGGCCGGGCATAGATCAACCGCTTGCCGAACTTCGCTCTGGTACAACGAGCTATTATCAGCAGGACGGTTTAGACTCCATAACCTCGCTTGCCAATGGTACGGGAACACTCACAGGCTCTTATAGTTACAATCCTTTCGGCAAACTGATTGCATCGACAGGCACGATCACAAACCCGCTCCAGTACACCGGGCGAGAATACGATGCCGAAACGGGCGTGTACTTTTATCGCGCCCGATACTATGACACTAGCGTGGGCAGGTTCCTTAGTGAGGACCCGATCGAGTTCGATGGAGGTGGTGTCGATTTCTACGTATACGCTGGGAATAATCCCACGTCGTTTACCGATCCTTTGGGACTTCGTGTTCTGAATCCAAACAACTGGCCCGTGTCTAGTGCCGTGCTGGGTGCCCTACAAACATTCAATAAATGCATCGGCTGTGACAAGGACGTCGTGATTACGGGAGGCGATCGACCTGCGAGCTCAAAGTTAGGCGCAGGCTCGAATAGCACCCACGTCAAGCACTTAGCCGCCGATATCGTTGTTCCTGGGCAACTCAACATTCTCACTGCAAATCAGGCAGAACAGTGCGGCATATTTGGAGGCATCGGTTGGTACCAAGAAGGATACAGAGGCGGCAACGGTGAAGGTCCCCATGTACATGTAGATTTGAGAGGGGGCACTGCCCGATGGGGCTACTACGCCGATGGGAGAGAAACACATGGATACATTCCTTTCTATCCCACCGAAATAAATCTCCCGCCGTTTGGATGTGATAAGTGTCAGTAGAGGAGGAAGCATACGAAAATGACCCATCGTTGGATAGCTCTGGCAAGCTTATGTGTGCTGAGTGTTCTTGGTCGAACCACGTATGGTCAAACAACGGAAAGGAAATCATTCGAGGCGAGAATTTATTCGATTGAAGCAATTAGTCACTTCGGTGTCAGTGATGAGAAGTTCGCTGACCTCACCGACGCGCAGAAGCGGGGCCTAGTTGAAGCCCGGACCGACCTCATGGATATGTTGCAGGCGATCGAGCATAGGCGCGATGTAACGAGATATGCAACGCCGGAGATGGTCGGCAAATACAAAACCTCAACTGCCCTGGCCGCAAGCATGATAGAACCGGAGACCTCAATACTTGCAGCCGGAGTTTCTGACTTCGCCTGGGTCGGCACAAAAACAATTAGACTCAAGTTCTTTGCAGTAGTGTCCTCAGAAGGGAACATAGTTGTATCCGAAAAGACCGCTGTTCTAAAAGAAACTGATTCTGGCTGGCGCTTTGCCGGGCTCGAATGAATGGGTGTGGCAGCTACACGTACGTCTACGACGCAAACGGCAATACCCTCGCCGATCCCTCAGGCAGGGGTGCGCCTCCAACGCCGTAGCTGCGGTTTTCCTATGGAGTCGAGAAAATGAATAATCGCGCGATTTGGGTGTTTCTTATCCTCTGCGTGTGTTGGTTGCCGCCATTGTCAGCGCAGTCTGCCGGTATTGCGCCCGACCCGATGAAAGGGCTCTCAAAGACCTTTCCGGACGCTGTTGCGATCAAGAACAAAGGGCGCTTGTTTGGAGTTCTGCCCGGATGGAACGTGTGACGGCTTTGTGACGTCAGGCAGTATATCAGTGCCCACATTGAAGGATTTCGCTTACCTGTACGTTTATTTCTTCTCGGACTATACCTTCCTGGATGAGTGGCGCAGCAAAGAAGAAGCCAAGAACACTGCCGAGCGTATCCTCTCGACACCTGACTACCGCAGCTGTAAGAACGAGAACAGCCGTGAAGCAGCCCGCTGCGTACTGCGTGACCTCAGCAAGGGGGGAAAGGGTCAAACTCATTTACGTCCGCTATGACGAGGGGGAACGGCACGCAGTACCCAAAACTCTCGCTGAACGGTTATCAGAAAAGCAAGATGCTCCGCAGAGCAAATGACCGTTGCCTTCCCCATGAAGTGGGGCACCCCCCCCGTTTTGTTGTCTGCCAACATCATGGGCAACTAGGTTGTACGTACTCGTCGGAGATGAGGGCCACCCGCCACTTTTAATGATCTTGCCACTGCCACACCCCAGGAAGGATGTCTTCGGCAGACTTGCACCCTCCGAGTTGGACGAAACATTTTGTACTCAACCGGAGGGCCCTCTTGCGTTCCGATTCTGGAACCCCGGACGAAAATTCAAGAGTAGCTTTCCGTGGCTCGTCTTTGCGGTCCATTCGAAAATCACGGACCGTGCCCAAACTGAACCACTCCTGAATCCAAACGCCCGCCGTCGAGTTCGGAGTACTACCGGTAAACATGACCACCGTGATATAGCGAAGTGCACCGTTGTGCAGAGCGATAGTCATCCCGAGCATTGTTGGGCGGGCGATTCCAAGTCGACCAAGTAATCCATTTTCAATACGAATGTCATAGCTTTTGTCCCCGTTCGCTGTCGCCGCATTTTCCCAAAAACTGCAGTCTGATCGATTTCGCCACTTTGCAATTTGATTGTTTGCATCGGCAGTCGAGCGAATCGTACTCGCCGAATCAATGAGCTCGGCAGCAACGGCTCGGACGCGGAAAGTGTACGCCAATAATCCGAGCGCGCACACAGATCCGACAATTAACACTGTGAACAAAACTCGACGTACATTCATTCTGAAATCTCTCTCCCTCTCTCTCTCTCAGCTAATCGGATCAATGTTGATCAAAGGACGGGTTGCATGGTACCCGCCCGATTGAGTTGCCGTTGATGTACATATAACCACTAGTGCCCCCATGCCACATGCCCAGTGTTTGAAAGTCTTGTGGCGATCCATTCGGCCCCGAAGGCAGCTGAACATACACGGGGCACCCGGCAGCATTGGGAAATTTTCGCGGATCCTCCAGTGAAATCGTAAAGCTTTGTAGGCTATTGCCTATCCTCCAACCGTAAACCGTGTCGTCGAAGGCCCCTGAACCTTGAGTAGATTGGCCCGTGTTGCCGGCCCACCAACCAGGATTCTGGTGTTCTGTCACCCACCAGTTTGAAGCTCCAGGTCCAATAAGCTCATAATAGATCTCGCGGTAACCATGATGAGAACAGTCTGAATGAGGGACCAAACGCAGGGTGCGGGTTACGTTATCACATGCACATAGTCCCAACGGATCGATCAGATTGACGGGATTATTATCGACATAGGAATAGAAGTTGATACTACCGCTGATGCCCTTGAGTGGATCTTCTCGGAGAAATCTTCCAGAAGTTTGGTCGTAGTATCTGGCGCGGTAGTAGTAGAGGTTGGTTTCCGAATCGGACTCCCGGCCTGTGTACTGGAATGGGTTGATCAGCGAGCCGGAAGATGCGGTCAGCTTCCCAAAAGAGTCGTAGGTGTACGTGTTGGCGAGACCTCCTGAACCGGAGCTGAGCGATGTGCTCGACCCCAGCGCATCGGATTCGTAATAACTCGTTGTACCCGATCGCAGTATGGCCAACGGCTCGTCAACGACTGTGGTCTGCGTGTAGCGAGCGAGCACGTTCCCTGCATTGTCAATTTGTTCGATGAGATTCGCGCCAGCACGCGCCCCATCATAGAGGTAATTGGTGGTACCGAGCGGGCTCGACTTCTGGATGCGCCTGCCGAAGGGATCGTACTTGAAGGCCACCATCCCGGTGCCTGGAACCACCGCCTGCGTCAGGCGGTTCTCGAAGTCCCAGGTGTAGGTCTTCCCGCTCGCATCCGTCAGCGTGTTGCCGTTTGCGTCATACGTGTAGCTGGTTCGGCGCATGAGGCTATCTAACCTAAGCGCGTCGAGAACACCAGTACGGCGCTGGGGACGGAAAGAACCAAGGCTAAGACTGCTTGTAAGCGGGTAGGCGGTCGAATCAGATCCCTTACGACAAAAACCAGGGAAGCCAGCAAAATGACCGGTACAACCGCCATAGCTAGGACGTTGGCGGGACTTCCTAGGGTGCAGCATCCAACGTGGGTCCAGCGTCCCAGAAAGGAGAGTCCGACCAGAAAAAGATTTAAGCAAGCGAGGACTACTGAAATCGCTAGTTTTTTCATCTGATTCTCACTTCTTGCACTCTTGCCTACACTGGTTCTCGATGTCGTTCGCCCATGTATCGCACTGATACACGCCCAAGTTGTAGCTAGGTGGTTTCTTCGTTTGCTCCTGAGCCTTGCGGTTTACGCAATTCTCAAAGCATGGATCATTCGAAATCGCGCTGCATGAGTTCTTTGGCTTTAATTTCCCGCTAGGATCGTAGGGATAATCATGCTCGATATTCCCGGGGACCCTGCTCCATGGCGTTAAGTCATCCCAGCCCGGCTTGGGTCCAAGTCCATAGCAGGTTCCGGTCTGTGACGAGTACAGGCAGGTATGCGGAGTGTCGCCAGCAAAAGGGGCTTTTACGGGGCGGCGGCATTCCTGGACTTCTAGCCCGAATGGGTCTATCCAGTTCGCTGGATTATTCAGCGTGTAAGCGTAAAAGTCGATGCCGCCCTGGAATCGGATTGGGTCCTCCCCGATGAATCTGCCAGTGTTCTGATCGTAATAGCGCGCTCGGTAGTAGTAGATTCCAGTCTCAGGGTCGAACTCCCGACCGGTGTATTGCAACGGGTTGGTGATCGTGCCGGTGGAAGCGGTCAACTTGCCGAATGAATCGTAGTTGTACGTGTTCGACAGCGTTCCCGTCGAGTTGCTCAGGGATGTGATGGTGCTCAGTACGTCAGATTGGTAATAGCTGGTCGTGCCAGCACGAAGCATTGAGAGCGGCTGGTCGAAACCGGGCCCGTCTGTGTATCTGGCGAGGACGTTGCCGCTGTTGTCCACCTCTTCGATGAGGTCCCTCCCATCATAGAGGTAATTGATGGTACCCAGTGGGCCGCTCTTCTGGACGCGCCGACCGAAGGGATCGTAGCGGAAGGTCGTGGTTCCAATGCCAGGCACAACCACCTGCGTGAGGCGGTTCTCGAAGTCCCAGGTATAGGATTTACCGGAGGGGTCGGAGAGGGTATTGCCGTTTGCGTCGTACGTGTAGCTGCCATTCGAAGTCGACATTGGAAAATTATCGAAGGCTTAGTTGTTCCGAGTCCGACGCACCAGCTTACGAAGGTCCCAGACCGATTTGATATCGCCCTTTGAATCTCTGGCTTCCTGACGGTCGTACGGAATGCGCGCGCGGACACTAGCGGGCAGAAGCCACCATACGACCTTGAGGACGAAAAAATACGCAGCGATTGCAATCACGAGAAAGACGGCAACGTTTAGGAAGCTTGACGGAAACCACTTGTCCCATTGCTCCAACCAGCCAAACCCGTGAAAAGCCGTGAAGAGTAGAATGCCGATGAACAGCAAGACAGGCAGGTAGTAGTTGCACAGCTTTGTATAGGTGAATGGCTCCTCGTTTGGACTCCAACGACCAAAACCCGGCATAGGTACCACCCCCTTCGATTAATGAACTCCGCCGATTGACGGCCCAATCCATGTGTTGCATTTGAACCCGCCACCACCCAGTCCAAGTTCAAAACCCACTCCTGCACCCTGACAGCTGCCTCCCCCTGCCCCTCCTTCCTTGAAATAGTAGGCAGGTCCAACCTGTGCGAACCAGCCCCCTTCTGAGCCCGCGAGGTTCTCTCTGCAACGTGCGCCAGTGCAGGTGAGAGCGGCCCCGCCCAACCCTCCCCCCACACCCACGGGTTTTGCTGGGGGGCCAGTGAGTGGCGGCGGCTGGGTGAGACCAGCACTACCGAATCCGCACAGTGTCACGAAGGGCACATTGAATGTCGGATTACTCGTGCATATCATCACTCCAGCAAAGAGTAGGCCCCCTCCACCCGCAAATCTCAGACTAGCGTAGGCTTCGGCGGTCACTGCCCCACTCACCCACCTGCCTCCGGGACATTCACCGCAGTGGCCTGACTCGCACGATGACCAGCCGAGCGGGTCCACGCGATTGACAGGGGAATTGAAGGAGTATCTGTAGAAATTGATGTCAGCGGTAGTCCTCTTGGGGTCCTCACTCACAAAACGCCCTGTGGCTTCGTCGTAGTAGCGAGCACGGTAATAGTAGGTTGCTGTCTCGGCGTCGAACTCGCGGCTCGTGTACTGAAACGGATTGCTGACCGTTCCGGTTGAGCCTGTCAACTTGCCGAACGAGTCGTAGCTATAGGTATTGGCCAGCGCGCCCGTCGAGCTGCTCAACGAAGTGACGGAGGCCAAACCATCGGCCTGATAGTAGCTGGTCGCCCCGGAAGTGAGTTCTGCCAGAGGTTCATCGATGAGCGGACCCGGCGTATAGCGTGCCAAGGGGTTGCCACTGATGTCGGCCTCCTCCACGATGTTCGTGCCATCATAGAGGTAAACAGTGGTGTCCAGCGGCCTGCTCTTCTGAATCCCGCGGCCGAGGGGATCGTATTTGACTGTGGTTGTCCCAGTGCCCGGCACTACAACCTGCGTCATCCGCTTCTCGAGTCCCAAGTATTCATCCCCAGACTTTCAAAACCGTACGACGCTGTGGGGATATTGGGTCATTAAGGCATATTCTAATTCTTGCGGCCACGCACCCACAGCTCGTCCTGACGCCCGAGATCCGACCGGCCAGCGTCTGGCCGACATGTTCTCCTGCTGGATCGGAATAATCAACTCCTAAGCGTAGGCAGAACCTGAACTGGTGCCCAGATGACAAACGGTGATCGACCCCGAGTAACCGAGTTGGGAAGAGCACTGCACTCAAGAATCCGAAGAAGTAACGCGTGAAAAATGCAAGATGCGATTGAGACTCCATCACTACGCTGCAGCAAAGAGAAGCTGGTAAGCGATTGATAATACGCTGCTTACTACCGTTAGACAACGGGAGTGACTGCTCGGGGCAGCTTGATGTCCGTGGTATACTTGAAACATGTCAACCGCAGCAGCGCCTAGGACAATAGCGGTCTCGGAGAGTCTCCTCCGGCGAGAAGCGGTCGAGAACGCGGTCGCGGACCTCCGTCTGGAGGGCCTTGCTCCCACTGCCGATGCGCGACTCCTGTTTGAACAGTTTGTCCAAGGTGAACTGACCGAAGAACAGTTGGTGAATGCTATCCTCGCTCGATGAGCGATCCCTATGTCGATCCTCAATCTGGGATTTTGAGGAACAAGTTTGGCCTGACCGATCAAGAATCGCTTGACCGGGCGGAGTCTAACTCGGTCTCGGTCCGCTCAATCCTATTACAGCTCAATCCCCTGAAGGGGAACTTCGATTCCGAACATCTCAAGGCGATCCATGCGTACCTCTTTCGCGACGTTTATGAGTGGGCCGGGCAATTCCGGACGATCGCATTAGCCAAAGCTGAGGATGTTCGGGGCGGACGAATCGTCAGGTTCACGCTTCCAGATTTGATCGAACGGGAATTGAAGCACGTATTCGACGATCTGGCTAACGAGCGTTTTCTCGAAGGCTTGCCGCGCGGAGAGTTTGCTCGCCGGGTTGCTGGTCTGTTTTCCGAGGTAAATCGAATCCATCCATTTAGAGAGGGAAATGGCCGAGCGCAGCGGCAGTTCGTACGTCAATTGGCCGACAGCTTAGGATTCAAACTGCACTTTGAGGTGGTCAGCAAAGAGCGTCTCATCCAGGCTAGCATCCTGTCGGCGAACGGGGATGTGGCGATGATGGAGCGTTTATTTGACGAAATCACGGACACGGAGCGCATTCAATCGCTGGCCAAAGTGATCGCGCATCTTGAGAGGGGTCAGTTTAAGTGGAACGATGTTTATCTGACGACGACCTCCTCCGGTCAGAGCTATGCCGGCACATTCGCCGGTAGTGACGGAGCGAACTTTTTCTTTCGCGACGATGAGAACCGAATCCTCGTGGGGAATCTCAAAGACCTGAAGGGGGCGGCGGAAGCGGGAGAGAAAATAAGCTTCACTGCTTCGTAAGTTTTGCAACTCACGTTGCGTCTGCGCTGTTCCTGCGACTCTCTTAGCTGGCCACGCAAATGTACCCACGCGTTGAGATCGGATGCGCGGAAACGCCACAATCTTCCGATCCGCATAGCGCGTATCTCGCCCTTGCGGGCGAGTCATCCAGCTGAGATCCGCGAAGGCAGACCTCGTGTCCAGAAGACACTTCTTTGGTTCCGTCCCCGCGACTACAATCAACAGTGATGATCGCTGCAGTCGAGAAAACAGCGCGTGCATCAGCGAGATCGGTGCCGTCAGGCGTTGACATTGCCGCGCCGCAAGTCGATGCACTCTCAAAGAGGTTTGGGCCTGAAGCACTGCAACATACGAATTCTCCCGTTTCTCGCGCATCTTATGGCTTCCCACTGTTGGTTAGGCAGGCGGGAACATGTGAGGTCGCCCCGGCAATCTCGTGGGAATGCGCTCTGGACACCACTGTTTACCTCTATGATGGGGTGAGTACTAACGCGAATGCCATCGAAGAGGTGGACAATACGGGAAACGTGCTGGCACGGTACACGGGGACGAAGGCCATTGATGAGTCGCTTGCTGAGTTACGGTCTGGAATCACCAGCTATTACCAGGTGGATGCGCTCGGCAGTGTCACGTCGCTTAGCAACCCGGCGGGAACTCTTGCCAATACCTACACCTATGACTCGTTCGGGAAGTTAGCTGCTTCGACCGGAACGCTAGTCAACCCATTTCAGTATACCGGGCGTGACAACGACTCGGAAACGGGCCTTCGCTATTACCGGGCGCGGTACTACGACCAAACGATTGGGAGGTTCATAAGTGAAGACCCGATCAGATTTGCTGGATCATACGGTTTCTATGTCTACACACGGAATCGGCCAGTAGACGCAACGGATCCGACCGGCTTGTGGATACTTGTGTGCAGCCGCGGCGGATTCCAAAATGCGAGCCCCAGCGGAATCGGCAATCGCTCATATTATTGGGATACTTTTAATATGCGAAGCTGCGGTCGTGGCGACCAAAGCGAGAATGAGAACCCAACAACGCCGGGCACATTTTGCCGCCTTGTTCCGGGCAGTGACTACCACGAGAACAATGTGATGCGGTGCTGCCAATCGGAAGACAAAAACCCTGGACGATGGTTTCCATGGTGGAACGATTGTCATACATTGACAAGCAACTGCTTAATAATGAACAACTTACCAGATGTCGGGACGCCTGGGGGAAGGGCGGGCTGTCGCGGCAATTGTCCCGGCTATCCTCAACACGAGCATTTCATGTCGGGTTGGTGAGACGATAGAAAGGAGTTGTCCGTCTTGGCGCTTTCTTCAAAGCAAGAGCTGTTCTGCTGGCTGATCGGTAGTGTAGCGGCCATAGGGTTGTTTGGCTATTCAGACGCTTTCAAGCTGACGGCCGCAACATACTGCTATGGCTTCGCATTGCTCTCGATAGTCGTTTTCCTGTTCTGGCTCAAGTTCAGGAAGAGAGCGTCACCTGAGCCAAGGTGGCTGAGAATTCTGGCGAATTTTGCCCTCGTTGTTGTCACTGCAACGTTTCTGCTTTACGTCGTAGGTGTTGCAACGTGGTACGAGTGAATTGCGCGATGCTGCTGATACGATGGAGCAGGGCAAAATCCTCCCCGCTCGGCACCACCACCTACCTCTACGATGGGTACAACCCAACCGAGGAACTCGACAACGGCGACAACATCTTTGCGCGATATACCCAAGGCGCAATTGACGATCACTTCGCCGAACTGCGTTCGGCAACAACCAGCTATTATGAACTGGACAGTCTCGGCTCCGTCACTTCACTGAGCAATCCTTCTGGGACGCTCGTTAACACGTACGCGTTCGATTCCTTCGGAAGCCTGATTGCTTCTTCAGGAACGCTCACCAACCCATTCCAGTACACAGCTCGTGAGTTCGACCTGGAGACCAACATCTACTACTATCGCGCCCGCTACTACGACCAAACCCGGATTACGCTCTATTGCTCAAGGACGAGAAATCGGGAGCAACGAAGCTCGTAGTTCTATTGTGCTCAGCGGATGGTCAATGCAAGAACGTCTACGAACTCGACGAGACGGCTTACGCTGATTCTGTCTACTTGAGACCTGTGAGCCTGGAATCGAAGGTGTCTCAGACTGAGGCCGTCAATGGTAACACTCCGCAAGTGAAGCTGCATTCCACTGGAATCCAGGTCACGTACTTCGAGAAAGGCAAAGTGTGCTGCACTGGAATCCGAAACTCCGGAAAATCGAAGAGCTTCAAACCGGGGACTAGGAGAGTCAAGAACTTTTTCTTTTACCTGCTGATCCCATCGCAAAGGGCCAAGGCGGTGACCCAAAACCCAAAAACTGACACCGAGGAAACTAGAGGTAAGCTGGGACAGTCACGTCGGTGAGGGTATTGCCGTTTGCGGCGTAACTGGATAGTGCTGTCATAGCTGAAGACGCCGGATGCGACAGCAGTTCACTTTTGCACGCGGTTTTCCTGGGCGAACTTCTCGATATCCTTTGGTTCGACGTACGGCTCACTGGTTCCACACTTAACGGGCTTCACATCGCCGACAAAGGCGCTTCCACAAAGACCGGGCACATTGATCTGGATTGGCCCGTTCTGGCTCATGTAAACGAACCCGTTCACCCCGGGCGCCCCCGTTGTCTCAGCGTCAAAGACGTAAACCTGCCCGATGCCAAGAGGAAGTGCCGCGCCACTGCTGGGGAACTTCTGAAGGTAGCCCCTCGGCACCTTGCCGTATGCGATCTCCATACCCGTGACTAAAACACCAGAAGGAGAATCGCTCGTTGGCTCGATACTCCACATAAGCGATTGTGCATCAACAGGAGTCGCGATCTTACGCCCCGGTCGAGGACCGTAAACGCGAAAAAACAGGAGCCGTCCACTCCCGTCAAAGGAAAAGGACGGCCCGGCTCCGACCCTGACGGATGTTGCGACCTCACAACCAAGAAATGTAAGCAAGAGAAAACAGACAAGCGATAACGATACTGCATTTCTCAACTTCATCGTCATTTCTCCAGACGCTTTGCAGTCCCAAAGCCTTCTATCAACTCAGTAGAACGGCGGCGGCCCGGGCGATGGCGCTGACTTCGTGACGACGTACGGAACCAGTTCGTACCAAAAGTGTCCCCAGGGATCGTACATCGGGTTGTACACATCGTTGTGGGCTTCGTCGAGCGTGCAAGTCTTATCGCAGGGCTTGTTAGGATACTTCATGCGAATGTGCATTCCGTCAGGCTTGCGGAATTCCCAGCCGCCGCTGTGGGCAATTGGATCCCAGAAGAGAAATGGGTTCCAGCTAGACCAGTTGTCGCTTGAGTAGTAGTTGTTCTGTTCGAGTATGTTCCTTGCCCGATCGCAGGGCATCGGGACGACTATCCCGGTATTACTCAACGGTGTGAAGCCTGGGAACAGACCCGCAAGTGAGGCCATATCCTGCGGATTGACGGGGGCCAACCCGAACGGATCAAGAAAACGCGTGGGTGAGTTTTTAACGTAGCGATAGAAGTTAGATCCACCCTCGAAGTGGGCCATGTCCTCATTGATGAACCGCCCGATGGTCGGATCGAAATATCGCGTGCGGTAATAGCGGAGCCCGGTTTCCGGGTCATAGTCTCGCCCAGTGTACTGAAACGGGTTGGTGACCGTGCCAGTAGAAGCCGTCAGATTGCCGAAGGAATCATAGGTGTAGGTGTTCGCGATCGTCCCAGAAGTGGCGCTTAGCGTTGTCACCGAACCAAGCCCATCTTGTTCATAATAGGTGGCTGTTCCAGACCGAAGCTCAGCGAGCGGTTGGTCTATGCCAAGGCTCTGGTTCGAGACATATCGAGCGAGGACATTCCCACTGTTGTCCACCTCCTCGATGACATTCGCGCCGCTAAGGCCAGCATCCGTCCCACCATAGAGGTAATTGGTGGTACCGAGCGGGCTCGACTTCTGGATGCGCCTGCCGAAGGGATCGTACTTGAAGGCCACCATCCCGGTGCCTGGAACCACCGCCTGCGTCAGGCGGTTCTCGAAGTCCCAGGTGTAGGTCTTCCCGCTCGCATCCGTCAGCGTGTTGCCGTTTGCGTCTAATGCTGACCCCACCACGGTTTCCGACCACGAGCACTTTCTATCCTGATGCGTTTCCGACCACTTAGCCCAGATTTTGCCGACGCGAAGTATGCGATTTTTTGAAAAAACCCCCTGATGCGGTTTTTTGCCCTGAGCCGCGTGTCGGCCCTGGTGCGTTTCGAGCGCAGCAAGAGCAACACCGGCAGCTAAGGAAAAAGTCTCCTCACCACTCGTGAGAGCCGGGGTTCGTTCGTCAGCTGCGGGCAGCATCACTGCTGATTGTAGTCAGCAAGGCGAGCGCATAGAAGTGACTTTGGGGACTCGTGGAGAGGTACTACAGGCCCGTGCTACTCGTCTTCAGTTTCCGCTTCGAGCGCGGCCAGCAGTGCGGCCCTCTCGTCGTCGCTGTGGCCGGTGGCATCATTCGTGACTGCCGATTTCCTGTGTTCGAGTTTTGCTCCGGGATGCGTGGCCGCGTGGATTTGTTGCAGCTTGCGGATCGCCACGTGCGTATAGATTTCCGTGGTAGAGAGTTCGGCGTGTCCGAGCATCTGCTGGATGTAGCGGATATCGGCTCCGCCTTCGAGCATCAGCGTTGCCATGGTGTGGCGGAACGTGTGGCAGGAACCGGATTTTCCCAGGTTCGCTTGCGCGATATAGTCACGTGCCAGATAACTCATCGCGTCAGGATGAAACGGCTCTCCGTACTGCGTCAGGAACAACGTCGCGTCGTCCGGCTCTAGGGCTAACTGCGGACGCGCTTCGCGCAGATATTTTTCTATCCAGGCCAGCGCCCGCTCGCCGATCGGGATCATGCGATCTTTTTTGCCCTTGCCCTGGCGGACCGTCAGCGTGGCGCGCTCGCGGTCCAGGTCGTACAGTTTGAGGCGGATCAGTTCGCTGCGCCGCACACCGCTTGAGTAGAAGGTTTCGAGCATGGCGCGGTCGCGCAAACCAACCGGCGTTTTGATGTCAGGCACGACCATGACGTGCTCCACTTCATCGGCGCTGAGGATCGTTTTCGGCAGGCGCTTCTCCATACGCGGCAGGTCGAGATCAGACGCCGGGTTGTGCAGGATGTGATTGTTGCGCACCAGCCAACGAAACCAGCGGCGTACCGGCGTGAGACGCGAGTGCTGTGTGCGGAACGTGAGCGGCTGCCCGTCGCCTTTGCGGTAGTAGTAGAGATACCGCTGGTAGCTTTCGAGGATCGGGCGCGTCACCTCCATGGGATGCTGCAAGCCGCGCAACTCGGCCCAGCGGATGAAGTCGGCGATAGCCCAACGCGCGTGATCGGCTGTGTCCTCCGAGTAGTTGTTGATCAGCAACCACTCCAGGTGCTCTTCCATCAAGCGGCCTAGCGGCGAGTGCGGCTCCAGGTGCGGATGACGACGTTTGCTGACGCGGGCCATTACCTCACTCCCGCGCGTCGCGTCAGGCCGTGGCCGTTCGGTTTGCCTTCGGCTACGATTGCACTTTGCGGGACGCTCTGATTCTCCGACCCCCTATATGCATTTCCGCGAAGCCGCGAAGTTGCAGCCGAAACCATTTCGAGTGTTGGCGATGCGCCATTTTGTTCGGAGCCGCGAAGTGCCCGCACCCCACCCGCGAAGTCGTCATTTACCCCCGCGAAGTTGCCCTCCGACCCCGCGAAGTTAGAGCTATGATTCGCTTCCTCCTCTGAGGTCGGCAGTTGATAGACCACCAGCTGGCCCTGGTTGCCGCCGCGCCGCACCACGAGATATTCCATCTCTTCCAGGCGCTTCAGATGTTGCCGCAACTGTGTGTCGCCCCACTTGGTGTACTCGCGCACCGTGCGCCGCGTGAAGCGATACTGGCTCGCTGAGATCTCGGAGTGCTCACACTCGGCGTTCACCATCTCGGTGATTAGCGCGAGCAGCTTGCGAGTCTGCGGGCGCAGTTCGTCGAGCGAGGGCTTGAGTCCCACCTGGTCGGCGAGTTCTTGTGCCAGTTTCACGTCGGCTTCGGTGGCCTCGATGTATTGCAGCGTCTCGCCGTCATCGGCAAACGTTTTGATTTCCCGCTGGTGCTGGTGCAAGAGTGCGATGGCTTCGATCAGCGTCAGCAGTTTGTTGTGGTCGCGCCGTGCCCGCATCATGTGATCGGGAAACTCGCCCACATCGTGGTTGTTCACGACAGTGATCGGGCGCAAGAGACGCTGCGCGTTGCGATGCAGGCTGATGAGTTTCGCTCGCTTGCGCCGCAACAGATGGCCTTCGATGGTGCGCGCCTCGCGCTGCCGCCGGTGGATTGCACGCGTCTGCTCCCGATCCTCGTTCACCGTCAGCGCAATCGCGCGGTTCATCAGTTCCTCGTCCACGTCCTGGGCCGTGGTAGTCAGGAACAACATCACCGGGCCTTCGACTTCGTAATCGTGTGTCACCAGCTTGCCGCTCACCGGGTCTTTGCCGGTCGAGGCGATTTTCAGCACGCCTTCGGATTGCAACAGTTTCAGCGGATAGCTGGCGCGGTCGGCTCCCTGCTGTTCCGAGATGGCGAGGATCTTGTGCTTGAGATTTTTCTGGCCCATGTAGAACAGTGCTTGCCCGGTCATGGCCGTATAGTTTTCGCGCTGTTCTTCCGGCATGAAGTCGAGCACCGCTTCCATCAACGAACTCTTGCCCGCCGAAGATGCCGACTGCACCACGATAGCCAGAGGTTTTTCGAGCAACCGGGACACCGCGGCCAGGTAGCCGATTTTTTTATTGGTCTCCTCGCCCACCACGCCGCACTTCTCGAAGTCCTCCAGCACTCGCTCCAGCAGGCGCGGATCGCGCAGCAGTTCCATCGCGGCCGATTTCTCCTCGGCCGTCATCTCGAGTTTTTCTTCCTGCGGCGTCAGCGTCTTTTCCAGCCACTCGCGTTGCAGGTCCTCCAGCTCCAGGATCAACCGCGCCAAGTCGCGCTCGATGCTCTCTTCCTTGTGGCCGAGTTCCTTCGCCGCTTGCTTGGCGAACAGCGAGCGCGGACGCGCGCCGTACAGATCGAACCGGTCCACGTGCAAGCGGGTTTCTCCGCGCGTGCTGGTGCTCGTCACCATCACATTCACGTGCAGCACACCGGGAGCCGTGTTCTTCCCCAGGTCCACGATGCGATAGCGCCGCTCTCCCATCGTCACGTACACCGTCTCGCCCGAGACTTCGATGCGCACATCTCTGGCAGGCACCACGGTCCCAGTCGGGAGCGGCGCTATCGGCAGTGGTGTGGCTAAACAAGAAACGGGTTCCTCGCTCACTGTGGTTGTGTTTGATTCAGAGATTTTTTCTTTAGCTGCCGTGGTTGCTTCTTCCGCTTTAGCAGCTAAGGGAGGAACGGACTCGGGCATTTTTTCTTCCGCCGGCGGCGTCGCTGGCTCCGGGATTTCTTCTTTGACTGCGGGTTCGATGGTTTCCTCCTCGGTCTGCGCTTGCGGCTTCACTGGCTGCGGTTCGATCACCGCCACGGTGGGCCGTTGGCCTTTGCCCAGCCATGCCGCGCGCTGCAGATACATCCCCAGCCAGTGCGTGGCGGGCTGCTGCTTCAGGGCGAACTGGTTGGCGTCCTGGCCGCGCGGAAACTGCACGCGGAAACATTCGACACCCATCCCCATCAGTTCTTCGGCGTGTTTCAGTGCGGCGCGTTCGCCCGCGTCGTCGCGGTCGTAGGCGATGTAAATTCTCTTCGTGCCATGCTTCCGAAACGCCGCTTTGATCTCGTCAGTAAATCCATTCACGCCGTAGCTGGTGGTCACATGCCGATAGCCCGCGCACCAGAACGTCAGCGCATCGATTAGTGCTTCGCACAGGATGATTTCTTTTGAGGCGATCAGCGCTGCTTCGTTCCACACTCCGCGATGCGGACCTGGCAGGTACAGGTGTTCGGAAGTGTCCTCGCGCAACAGATGACGCGGCGCGATCTTGCGCCCGTACATCTGCACTACTTCACCTTCCAGGTTGAAGATCGGAATCACGATGGAACCGCGCAAGTGTTCGCGTCCGTTCTCGCGCAGCACACCGAGTTGCTGCAACCGTCCGCGCTGCTCTCGGCCAGTGCTGCGGTTCTTCTCGGGCATTCGGTAACCCAGTGTGCGATTGGCAAAGCCCAAACGGAACTGCTCTACCATCTCTGCCGATTCGAGGCCGCGTTTCACGAGATACTGCTGCGCCTCGGGCGCGTTCTTCAGCGTCTCGTGATAGTGCTCCACCACGGCTTCCAGCAATCGCTTGTCGTTGGCCGTATGCTCGATGAGCGGCGGCAGTTTCACCGTCGTGGATTTTCTCGGCGGCGGTTCGATGCCGCGCACGGAAGGAAAGTAGTCGCGCTTCAGCATCTCCACGGCGTGATTGAAGCTCACGCCTTCGGCACGCATCACCCACAGGATCACGTCGCCGCCTTCGCCGCAGGCGCCCTTGCAGTGCCAGACGTTTTTTACCGGATCGATGTTGAGGCTCGGATTGGTGTCTTTATGGAAAGGACAGAGGCCGATCAGTTCCTTGCCGCTGGACCGTAGCTGGATGCCGCGCGCCTCGGCGAGCCGTTGCACCGAGATTTCCCGCTTGAGCCGCTCCTTCACTTCTGGCGGAACATAGGGCATTGGCTCGGTTCCTTCCCCCCGTTTTCCGGGCTCCTCAGAAAAACCTGTCAAGAGCTATTTGCAAAATTTTGGGCTTCCTGACGATGGACGGAAGATATACCATATTTGTATATACTGTCAAAGAGTTTTAAGAGAACCGCAAAATGCCCCTTACAATCGCCCTCGACATGCCAGCCAAAAAACCACCCAAGAGTTCTTTCGGGGAGCGCCTGTTTGCGCTGCGGACCGCGCGCGGACTTACCCAAGTTGACTTGGCGAAAGCGCTGGGAACGACTCAGCGGGTCGTTTCCTATTACGAAACCAAAGGAGAGTTGCCTGCGCCAGATATTCTCGTTGCCCTGGTTCGCGCCCTCGGAACCACCGCCGATGAACTGCTCGGGATCAAACCTCCCAGAGTCGGCCCGGACAACACCCCAGAGCAGCGGAGATTGTGGAAGAGATTTCAGCGCATGGAGTCACTACCGGAGAAGGATCAGCGCGCGGTCATTCGCCTGATTAACTCTCTGGTGGCTTCGAGCGGCAACGGACAGTCGCGCAGCAGCGCGCATCCGTAGATTGGTAAACTATTCCTGATGGCACCCGCGAATGAAAAACAGCAGGCGCACCAGCTCCTCGATCAGCTCGATGCTGGCCAGCTCGCCGCCGTCGTTCACCTGCTCCAGGTGATGACCGGCCCGCTGTCGCGTGCGCTGGCTTCCGCGCCCGTGGAAGAGGAAGAGATCACGTCCGACACAGCAGCGGCGATTGATCGCGCCCGCGCTTCGCTGGCTCGCGGAGAAGGCATTCCCCACGAAGATATCCTGCGCGAGTTCGGCCTGGGTAAATGACCGAACCGCCAGCGCCCGAACGGATCGCCGTCATCTGGTCGCCCGAAGCCCGCGCCGATGTGCGCGCCATCGACCGCGAAACCGCCATGCAGATTCTTCACTGCGTGGATCGCTTCCTGGCCAACCGTACCGGCGATGTGAAAAAGCTCAAGCCACCGCTCACCGGCTTCCGTCTTCGCTGCGGCGACTACCGCGTGTTCTTCGATCAGCGGGACGAGAACACCATCAACGTTACCGCCGTTCGCAATCGCCGCGAAGCCTACCGCTGACCTGTGCCAGCGGCAGACTCGAATGCGGATTCGGAACTACTTCCCGAGGTCGTCTTAGATGTCCTTCCGCTGCTTCGCCGCCTTTTCTTTCTCTTCGGCGGTCGGCTTCTTCGGTGTTTTGAGAACGTGTTCTTTCGGACGTTCACTCTTCTTGGTGTTCAACAAGTGCTCGGCTAACTCGTCATTCTGGTTCGGTTTCATCAGCATCTCTTCCTTGAGGCTAGTTGCCCTTCTCTCACTAGTACTGAACGGCTGCCGAAACCTGGATTATCATTGCAATTTTTTCTTGGAGCCTGGCTCCCAAACGATTCCTGCCGTCCGCCTCCCATTTTTTCTTCTCATTTTTTCTAGCTGGAAGCAACACAGGGGCGGAGAGGGAGTCGGGTCAAGCCCGCACGTTCTTGGTGCGCCGCGCGGCGGTCGGAGCGAAGCGGAGAGGCTTGACGCGGCTCCCGCGCTCCGTACACTCTTCAGCGAAAAAATGGGATCACCGCTTTCCCTCGCCGCTGGGTTTTTCTCGCTGTGGTTTCCCGCTCGCCTGCTGCTGCAACTTGGCGGCGAGCTGGTGTTTCATTTCGCTGATTTGGTCCAGCAGTTGGTTGAACTTCTCCGGCGTCACCTTCTCCCCCGCCGCCACAGGTCCCAACACGTTCACCAGCAGCAGGCGCACTCCGAGGATCTCAGCCAGCGCTGGGTCAGCGATAGATGGATCGCGCCTCTCTGCATCGCTGGCACTCGCCAACACCACCTCGCGGCACCACTCGCCGAGCGTCCGTCCGCTCGTCTGCGCCGCTGTTTCGAGCTGCGCGTACTCTTCCTCGCTCACTTTGAAACCGATGGATTTTGTGCGCAGCGGCGGCTTCACCATGTCCCGGCTTCCTCTCTCGCCCCAACTGCCGAGACTAGCAGCCGCGCTTCAGAATCAACAAGTTCGCCTGCGCGAACTTCAAGGTTGCTCTACAGCACCCTGATCGAAGGGATTTTTCTTTAGCTGTTCTGGTTTCAACAGGTTCGCGCACGCTAACCGAAAGTTACCGTGCAGCACCCTTTCAGGGGTGGAGTGTCATACATCAACCCCGTGCGCAGCACGGCCAGATTTTCACCTCACCCCGGCTCGGCACGTTGGGTGGGAAGGACACCCCCCGAAACCGGCTCCCAAGCACCCTAAAAAAATTCCCTCCAGAAAAGCCCAGTCCGGCTTCCGATCCAGTATTACCTAGCAGGAGGACTTATCCATGCAGTCAGAAGCACCCAACATCAACCACCCACAGCCCGACCTTCAGGAGAAGATCGGACGGGCGATAACCGCCCTCTCCGAACTGAGCGATGTCCTGCCCAGCGGGGACGACCGCAACCCGATTCTGGAACAGCTCGAAGCCCTGCACATTGAGCATCAGTCTGAGGCGGTCTCCCACCCAGCCCTGAGGAAGATTTGCTCGGAAGTCTCGAAGCTGCTGGAACGCTTCAAAGCCGATCTCGTCTAAACCCATAACCCAGATCCGCACCTTCCCGGTGCGGCTCTGGCAGTTCAAACCGGCAGCTAAAAGAAAAACTTTCCTGGGCACAACCGAGCCGGATCAGTCGGCGGGAACCCGGACGATTGTGATCTCTTTGATGGCGTCATTCCGGTTGCTCGTGAAGGGAAACTCGGAGGCTTTTTTCAGGTCGTAAGTTTTGTAATCGATCCTCGTCTGCCCAGCTTCGCCATAGGCCACCGTCACGTAGAATCGCCCCCGCTCCGCCTTCAACGCCCCGTCCTGGCTGACTACACTGTCGCCGATATTCATCTGTGCACCTCCTGGGAAACGCGGAAACGCGAGAGAATGAGAGTACCACCCTGAGCCTTTAGCCGATCGGAAACTCACGCGCTAGCGAGCCGGGAAACACCAGCAATGGCCATCACATTTTCTTGACCCCGAAACAATCACACCGCTTTCGGTTTTTGGTCGGCAGGTTCGTCGTGAAAGACGCTAGCGCCCGACACTTCCAAGAGCGCCTCTCTTCCTTCGTAGTCGGGATGGCGGGGGAAGCTAAGAATCTTGCAAAGGTAGAAACGAAAATCCTTTATTGGGACTTGCGAAAAGTCGAAGTAGTCAACAAAAGCCAGCGTGATGTCGTCGGGACCAACGACCATGTCCTTCTCTTGATCCCAGTATCCTGCCTCCCCCGCTCCGCTTAATCGCTTGATCAGAATCAACGATCTTGCTTGCGGGACAACCTTCAGCGCAGGGGGCGGTATGTCATCACCTTCAGCGTCTCCTTCGTAGGAGAGCTCGCTTACCACGAGCGAGTCAAAAAGCGATTCTCTTATCTGCTCAAAAGCATCGAGAGAACCGCCGATGTTCTCTCGCTTCGCGAAATAGACATTCCACAGGTTTCGCGAGCACTCTCGATAATCGTTCATCAGTGGCGTGATGTCTCTCATGGCCACGGTGCTCCACCTGGGCTCCACGGTGTTCCACCTGGGCTCCACGGTGTTCCTCCGGTCGGTGGTAAGCCTCCGCTCATCCTGGATGGATAACAAGTGCAGTCTGGATATGGTTCTTGGTTCCAGTTGTAGCAATGGAAGTCAACGCCTGTTGTGCCCCCGTGCGCGTTGTCCGGCTGGTCCCAAAACGGCGGATCAGGTCCACCAAGCTGCCGCTGCTACTTTACCTGCGCGCTGGCGGCGCAATAGGCTGGCCCGGCAGAGCATTCATTTCTTGATCTTCTCGGCTATGTACCGCAGCAATGGAGCAACATGAACCAAGTTGTAGGACACATCTCCACTCTGGCCACGCTTGATCAGCTTCACGAAATCAACATCATCACTCAGACTTCCGACATCGAGGCCAATAGGCTTCTTAGACATGTCGTGGATTTCCGACACAGGACAGTGCCAGTAATGGTCACAGCTTTCCTCAATCTTGATCTTGTCGAACCCCAAGTCGTTGATCAAATGATCTAGAACGGCGTTCACCGCCTCCTTTACGACTTTTACATCAATCTCATCGTGATCCATTTAAGCGCTCACATTCTTCCAGCTGTTTCTGAAGCTCCAAGATTTCTTGAACCAAATGCTTTACGCGTCCTGCGATGATCTGCTCATCGTACCCTCTGCCTAGAATGCTGCGGTTGTCGTTCGCGTATGGGTTGCTCGCATATGCCGCAAGCTTCGCCTGATGTGCTGCAAGCTGAAGGCGTAGCCCTTGGCATGGATCCCTTTGATCCTTTTTGCAAGGGCTGGGTTTCGCTTTGGACTGCGCATCATCGCTGGCGTTGGAATTGTCGAAGTAGTGATAAATCAGGTAGCCGGTCGCAGCCACCCCGACAACAACCCCTCCCACCACGATAACTGTTTCGCAAGCTCCGGACCCAAAGCATACGAGCGTTCCAATGCCTTCTGAAACTGGTATCGCCACTGCACCGGCGCTGTTCCCACTCGGATCTCGCAAGTTAATCGGATTGTTTAGAGCGTAAGAGTAGAAATTGCCCCCGCCGTCAAACCCAATCGGGTCTTCACTGATGAATCGGCCTGACGTTGGGTCGTAGTAGCGGGCACGGTTGTAGTACAGCCCAGTTTCCGAGTCGAGATCTCTGCCCGTGTACTGCAACGGATTGGTGAGGCTTCCGGTGGAGGTAGTTCGCTTGCCGTAGGAGTCGTAAGTGTAGGTATTGGCGAGAGCACCTGCTGAACTGCTCAGCGAACTGACTGTGCCGAGGCCGTCTTGCTCGTAGTAGCTGGTTGTGCCAGAGCGTAGTTCCGAAAGCGGTTCGTCATCCGTCGAGGTTCCTTCCGTATAGCGGGCGAGAACGCTCCCGCCGTTATCTACTTCCTCGATGACATTGTCGCCGTTCCCGTCATAGAGGTAGTTGGTCGTGCCCAGCGGGCCGGATTTCTGGATGCGGCGTCCGAAGGGATCATACTTGAAGGTTGTCGTGCCACCGTTGGTGCCGGGCACCACAGCCTGCATCAGGCGGTTCTCGAAGTCCCAGGAGTAGGATTTGCCGGAGGGGTCGGAGAGGGTATTGCCGTTTGCGTCTATTACTATCCCCAACACGGTTTCCGACCACGAGCACTTTCTATCCTGATGCGTTTCCGACCACTTAGCCCAGATTTTGCCGACGCGAAGTATGCGATTTTTTGAAAAAACCCCCTGATGCGGTTTTTTGCCCTGAGCCGCGTGTCGGCCCTGGTGCGTTTCGAGCGCAGCAAGAGCAACACCGGCAGCTAAGGAAAAAGTCTCCTCACCACTCGTGAGAGCCGGGGTTCGTTCGTCAGCTGCGGGCAGCATCACTGCTGATTGTAGTCAGCAAGGCGAGCGCATAGAAGTGACTTTGGGGACTCGTGGAGAGGTACTACAGGCCCGTGCTACTCGTCTTCAGTTTCCGCTTCGAGCGCGGCCAGCAGTGCGGCCCTCTCGTCGTCGCTGTGGCCGGTGGCATCATTCGTGACTGCCGATTTCCTGTGTTCGAGTTTTGCTCCGGGATGCGTGGCCGCGTGGATTTGTTGCAGCTTGCGGATCGCCACGTGCGTATAGATTTCCGTGGTAGAGAGTTCGGCGTGTCCGAGCATCTGCTGGATGTAGCGGATATCGGCTCCGCCTTCGAGCATCAGCGTTGCCATGGTGTGGCGGAACGTGTGGCAGGAACCGGATTTTCCCAGGTTCGCTTGCGCGATATAGTCACGTGCCAGATAACTCATCGCGTCAGGATGAAACGGCTCTCCGTACTGCGTCAGGAACAACGTCGCGTCGTCCGGCTCTAGGGCTAACTGCGGACGCGCTTCGCGCAGATATTTTTCTATCCAGGCCAGCGCCCGCTCGCCGATCGGGATCATGCGATCTTTTTTGCCCTTGCCCTGGCGGACCGTCAGCGTGGCGCGCTCGCGGTCCAGGTCGTACAGTTTGAGGCGGATCAGTTCGCTGCGCCGCACACCGCTTGAGTAGAAGGTTTCGAGCATGGCGCGGTCGCGCAAACCAACCGGCGTTTTGATGTCAGGCACGACCATGACGTGCTCCACTTCATCGGCGCTGAGGATCGTTTTCGGCAGGCGCTTCTCCATACGCGGCAGGTCGAGATCAGACGCCGGGTTGTGCAGGATGTGATTGTTGCGCACCAGCCAACGAAACCAGCGGCGTACCGGCGTGAGACGCGAGTGCTGTGTGCGGAACGTGAGCGGCTGCCCGTCGCCTTTGCGGTAGTAGTAGAGATACCGCTGGTAGCTTTCGAGGATCGGGCGCGTCACCTCCATGGGATGCTGCAAGCCGCGCAACTCGGCCCAGCGGATGAAGTCGGCGATAGCCCAACGCGCGTGATCGGCTGTGTCCTCCGAGTAGTTGTTGATCAGCAACCACTCCAGGTGCTCTTCCATCAAGCGGCCTAGCGGCGAGTGCGGCTCCAGGTGCGGATGACGACGTTTGCTGACGCGGGCCATTACCTCACTCCCGCGCGTCGCGTCAGGCCGTGGCCGTTCGGTTTGCCTTCGGCTACGATTGCACTTTGCGGGACGCTCTGATTCTCCGACCCCCTATATGCATTTCCGCGAAGCCGCGAAGTTGCAGCCGAAACCATTTCGAGTGTTGGCGATGCGCCATTTTGTTCGGAGCCGCGAAGTGCCCGCACCCCACCCGCGAAGTCGTCATTTACCCCCGCGAAGTTGCCCTCCGACCCCGCGAAGTTAGAGCTATGATTCGCTTCCTCCTCTGAGGTCGGCAGTTGATAGACCACCAGCTGGCCCTGGTTGCCGCCGCGCCGCACCACGAGATATTCCATCTCTTCCAGGCGCTTCAGATGTTGCCGCAACTGTGTGTCGCCCCACTTGGTGTACTCGCGCACCGTGCGCCGCGTGAAGCGATACTGGCTCGCTGAGATCTCGGAGTGCTCACACTCGGCGTTCACCATCTCGGTGATTAGCGCGAGCAGCTTGCGAGTCTGCGGGCGCAGTTCGTCGAGCGAGGGCTTGAGTCCCACCTGGTCGGCGAGTTCTTGTGCCAGTTTCACGTCGGCTTCGGTGGCCTCGATGTATTGCAGCGTCTCGCCGTCATCGGCAAACGTTTTGATTTCCCGCTGGTGCTGGTGCAAGAGTGCGATGGCTTCGATCAGCGTCAGCAGTTTGTTGTGGTCGCGCCGTGCCCGCATCATGTGATCGGGAAACTCGCCCACATCGTGGTTGTTCACGACAGTGATCGGGCGCAAGAGACGCTGCGCGTTGCGATGCAGGCTGATGAGTTTCGCTCGCTTGCGCCGCAACAGATGGCCTTCGATGGTGCGCGCCTCGCGCTGCCGCCGGTGGATTGCACGCGTCTGCTCCCGATCCTCGTTCACCGTCAGCGCAATCGCGCGGTTCATCAGTTCCTCGTCCACGTCCTGGGCCGTGGTAGTCAGGAACAACATCACCGGGCCTTCGACTTCGTAATCGTGTGTCACCAGCTTGCCGCTCACCGGGTCTTTGCCGGTCGAGGCGATTTTCAGCACGCCTTCGGATTGCAACAGTTTCAGCGGATAGCTGGCGCGGTCGGCTCCCTGCTGTTCCGAGATGGCGAGGATCTTGTGCTTGAGATTTTTCTGGCCCATGTAGAACAGTGCTTGCCCGGTCATGGCCGTATAGTTTTCGCGCTGTTCTTCCGGCATGAAGTCGAGCACCGCTTCCATCAACGAACTCTTGCCCGCCGAAGATGCCGACTGCACCACGATAGCCAGAGGTTTTTCGAGCAACCGGGACACCGCGGCCAGGTAGCCGATTTTTTTATTGGTCTCCTCGCCCACCACGCCGCACTTCTCGAAGTCCTCCAGCACTCGCTCCAGCAGGCGCGGATCGCGCAGCAGTTCCATCGCGGCCGATTTCTCCTCGGCCGTCATCTCGAGTTTTTCTTCCTGCGGCGTCAGCGTCTTTTCCAGCCACTCGCGTTGCAGGTCCTCCAGCTCCAGGATCAACCGCGCCAAGTCGCGCTCGATGCTCTCTTCCTTGTGGCCGAGTTCCTTCGCCGCTTGCTTGGCGAACAGCGAGCGCGGACGCGCGCCGTACAGATCGAACCGGTCCACGTGCAAGCGGGTTTCTCCGCGCGTGCTGGTGCTCGTCACCATCACATTCACGTGCAGCACACCGGGAGCCGTGTTCTTCCCCAGGTCCACGATGCGATAGCGCCGCTCTCCCATCGTCACGTACACCGTCTCGCCCGAGACTTCGATGCGCACATCTCTGGCAGGCACCACGGTCCCAGTCGGGAGCGGCGCTATCGGCAGTGGTGTGGCTAAACAAGAAACGGGTTCCTCGCTCACTGTGGTTGTGTTTGATTCAGAGATTTTTTCTTTAGCTGCCGTGGTTGCTTCTTCCGCTTTAGCAGCTAAGGGAGGAACGGACTCGGGCATTTTTTCTTCCGCCGGCGGCGTCGCTGGCTCCGGGATTTCTTCTTTGACTGCGGGTTCGATGGTTTCCTCCTCGGTCTGCGCTTGCGGCTTCACTGGCTGCGGTTCGATCACCGCCACGGTGGGCCGTTGGCCTTTGCCCAGCCATGCCGCGCGCTGCAGATACATCCCCAGCCAGTGCGTGGCGGGCTGCTGCTTCAGGGCGAACTGGTTGGCGTCCTGGCCGCGCGGAAACTGCACGCGGAAACATTCGACACCCATCCCCATCAGTTCTTCGGCGTGTTTCAGTGCGGCGCGTTCGCCCGCGTCGTCGCGGTCGTAGGCGATGTAAATTCTCTTCGTGCCATGCTTCCGAAACGCCGCTTTGATCTCGTCAGTAAATCCATTCACGCCGTAGCTGGTGGTCACATGCCGATAGCCCGCGCACCAGAACGTCAGCGCATCGATTAGTGCTTCGCACAGGATGATTTCTTTTGAGGCGATCAGCGCTGCTTCGTTCCACACTCCGCGATGCGGACCTGGCAGGTACAGGTGTTCGGAAGTGTCCTCGCGCAACAGATGACGCGGCGCGATCTTGCGCCCGTACATCTGCACTACTTCACCTTCCAGGTTGAAGATCGGAATCACGATGGAACCGCGCAAGTGTTCGCGTCCGTTCTCGCGCAGCACACCGAGTTGCTGCAACCGTCCGCGCTGCTCTCGGCCAGTGCTGCGGTTCTTCTCGGGCATTCGGTAACCCAGTGTGCGATTGGCAAAGCCCAAACGGAACTGCTCTACCATCTCTGCCGATTCGAGGCCGCGTTTCACGAGATACTGCTGCGCCTCGGGCGCGTTCTTCAGCGTCTCGTGATAGTGCTCCACCACGGCTTCCAGCAATCGCTTGTCGTTGGCCGTATGCTCGATGAGCGGCGGCAGTTTCACCGTCGTGGATTTTCTCGGCGGCGGTTCGATGCCGCGCACGGAAGGAAAGTAGTCGCGCTTCAGCATCTCCACGGCGTGATTGAAGCTCACGCCTTCGGCACGCATCACCCACAGGATCACGTCGCCGCCTTCGCCGCAGGCGCCCTTGCAGTGCCAGACGTTTTTTACCGGATCGATGTTGAGGCTCGGATTGGTGTCTTTATGGAAAGGACAGAGGCCGATCAGTTCCTTGCCGCTGGACCGTAGCTGGATGCCGCGCGCCTCGGCGAGCCGTTGCACCGAGATTTCCCGCTTGAGCCGCTCCTTCACTTCTGGCGGAACATAGGGCATTGGCTCGGTTCCTTCCCCCCGTTTTCCGGGCTCCTCAGAAAAACCTGTCAAGAGCTATTTGCAAAATTTTGGGCTTCCTGACGATGGACGGAAGATATACCATATTTGTATATACTGTCAAAGAGTTTTAAGAGAACCGCAAAATGCCCCTTACAATCGCCCTCGACATGCCAGCCAAAAAACCACCCAAGAGTTCTTTCGGGGAGCGCCTGTTTGCGCTGCGGACCGCGCGCGGACTTACCCAAGTTGACTTGGCGAAAGCGCTGGGAACGACTCAGCGGGTCGTTTCCTATTACGAAACCAAAGGAGAGTTGCCTGCGCCAGATATTCTCGTTGCCCTGGTTCGCGCCCTCGGAACCACCGCCGATGAACTGCTCGGGATCAAACCTCCCAGAGTCGGCCCGGACAACACCCCAGAGCAGCGGAGATTGTGGAAGAGATTTCAGCGCATGGAGTCACTACCGGAGAAGGATCAGCGCGCGGTCATTCGCCTGATTAACTCTCTGGTGGCTTCGAGCGGCAACGGACAGTCGCGCAGCAGCGCGCATCCGTAGATTGGTAAACTATTCCTGATGGCACCCGCGAATGAAAAACAGCAGGCGCACCAGCTCCTCGATCAGCTCGATGCTGGCCAGCTCGCCGCCGTCGTTCACCTGCTCCAGGTGATGACCGGCCCGCTGTCGCGTGCGCTGGCTTCCGCGCCCGTGGAAGAGGAAGAGATCACGTCCGACACAGCAGCGGCGATTGATCGCGCCCGCGCTTCGCTGGCTCGCGGAGAAGGCATTCCCCACGAAGATATCCTGCGCGAGTTCGGCCTGGGTAAATGACCGAACCGCCAGCGCCCGAACGGATCGCCGTCATCTGGTCGCCCGAAGCCCGCGCCGATGTGCGCGCCATCGACCGCGAAACCGCCATGCAGATTCTTCACTGCGTGGATCGCTTCCTGGCCAACCGTACCGGCGATGTGAAAAAGCTCAAGCCACCGCTCACCGGCTTCCGTCTTCGCTGCGGCGACTACCGCGTGTTCTTCGATCAGCGGGACGAGAACACCATCAACGTTACCGCCGTTCGCAATCGCCGCGAAGCCTACCGCTGACCTGTGCCAGCGGCAGACTCGAATGCGGATTCGGAACTACTTCCCGAGGTCGTCTTAGATGTCCTTCCGCTGCTTCGCCGCCTTTTCTTTCTCTTCGGCGGTCGGCTTCTTCGGTGTTTTGAGAACGTGTTCTTTCGGACGTTCACTCTTCTTGGTGTTCAACAAGTGCTCGGCTAACTCGTCATTCTGGTTCGGTTTCATCAGCATCTCTTCCTTGAGGCTAGTTGCCCTTCTCTCACTAGTACTGAACGGCTGCCGAAACCTGGATTATCATTGCAATTTTTTCTTGGAGCCTGGCTCCCAAACGATTCCTGCCGTCCGCCTCCCATTTTTTCTTCTCATTTTTTCTAGCTGGAAGCAACACAGGGGCGGAGAGGGAGTCGGGTCAAGCCCGCACGTTCTTGGTGCGCCGCGCGGCGGTCGGAGCGAAGCGGAGAGGCTTGACGCGGCTCCCGCGCTCCGTACACTCTTCAGCGAAAAAATGGGATCACCGCTTTCCCTCGCCGCTGGGTTTTTCTCGCTGTGGTTTCCCGCTCGCCTGCTGCTGCAACTTGGCGGCGAGCTGGTGTTTCATTTCGCTGATTTGGTCCAGCAGTTGGTTGAACTTCTCCGGCGTCACCTTCTCCCCCGCCGCCACAGGTCCCAACACGTTCACCAGCAGCAGGCGCACTCCGAGGATCTCAGCCAGCGCTGGGTCAGCGATAGATGGATCGCGCCTCTCTGCATCGCTGGCACTCGCCAACACCACCTCGCGGCACCACTCGCCGAGCGTCCGTCCGCTCGTCTGCGCCGCTGTTTCGAGCTGCGCGTACTCTTCCTCGCTCACTTTGAAACCGATGGATTTTGTGCGCAGCGGCGGCTTCACCATGTCCCGGCTTCCTCTCTCGCCCCAACTGCCGAGACTAGCAGCCGCGCTTCAGAATCAACAAGTTCGCCTGCGCGAACTTCAAGGTTGCTCTACAGCACCCTGATCGAAGGGATTTTTCTTTAGCTGTTCTGGTTTCAACAGGTTCGCGCACGCTAACCGAAAGTTACCGTGCAGCACCCTTTCAGGGGTGGAGTGTCTCCCCCTCCACCTCGTGCGAAGCACGACCGGGTTTTCACTTTCCCCTTGGCAGGGCACTTTGGGCGAGCAAGACACCCCAAACCCCACCTCCGGGGACCACCAGAACCTCACCCTCACCGTTGCAGGATCGCCACACTGACGGTCAGGAATCGGGAACCGGATCGACCTACGCGGAAACCAGGACCGCATCCGGCGGCTAATCCGACCCGGATCAGGGGCATAATCAGCCAGCGAAACCTGCACGGCTTCACCTCACTTGTGGGCAGGAATGAACCCCAGAACGACCAGTCCGACAAGGCCCAAGATCAGCACGCTATATTCACCGTAACCAGCATTCCAGGGCACCACCAAGACAAGCCAACCAGCCAGTACGATCCAGAGAATGGGACCATAAAGCCACAGGTTCCTCGTGCCTGTTCTCACAGCCCATGCAGCAACTGGCGTCATGAGAAGCGCCGCTATCGTGCTACCGATAAGGGCGACAGGAACCACCCCCGGAAGCTCTAGCGTGCTGAACGATAGACGACCATTGGCACAGGCTGCAAACAGTAGCCCGAGTGTCACTGAGTAAACCCAGCTCAGTCCTGCGGCCAACAGCACTCTATTCAACATCCTCATTTCCACGCCCGCACCGTTCTGCCGCACCGACAAAGGGCCGCGCCACAGATCGGCGCGGCCCGTACCCCCTCAGCATCGGATCAGCAGCTAAGGAAAAAACTGGAACCCTGAACTCATCCGCTCCCGATCTCCGGCTCCAGCGGGCCGCGAAACGCCAGCGATAGGCAATCTCAGCAGGACACCGGGGCTTCAGTCCTCGCCCAGGGTCTTTCCCGCCTTTATGCTCTTGATGGCGTCATCGAAATTCTCTCTCCGAACATCGGCGGGAAGAAGAACTGATGCGTAATTTCCTTTGGGGAAAATGACGTGCGCGTCACGGTACTTCAGGAGTAGAGGCAGCATCCTTTTTCCACGAACAGTAACGTGATGAAGTACATCTTCGCCGGTGGCTTCCCCGACGTAGAAGTTCATCAGGACGACCAACGCCTCGTCTGAGGACTTCGTCTTGTCCTGAAACAGTTTTCCTGTCAGCCTCTCAGCTTCTAGGAACATCGCATTCTGTTGCGCGCTGTGTGTAGCCTTTGCTTGACGACAAAGATCAAGAATAGGCCGCACCTTTTCCTGAACATCGCTCGGCGGAACAACGGTTGCTGCTGTGCTCGCTGTGTGTAACCCCAGCGCTAGCGCGATAACGAGAAGTAGTCGTTTCATCGAACTCCCATGACCCCCGAATTGTCCCTGGCGTAGAAGCTAAGGAATCTCTGATACTCGGACGGGTCAAGGACGATGCAGCCACTAGAGCTGCTGTCGTTGCCTTGGTGAACCTGGAAACCTCCGCGCCCAAGGTCAAACGCGAGCGAGCCATCGAATGCCGTCAGCGGAATCCTGGGCACTTTGTGCCGGTTGGGAGTATCGCCTGTTTGCCCCATGTAGTACTCGCCTTCAGGAATCGGCCCCTGATTGGATCTGTTCTCACACGCCCTGTCATTCCTGCACAAACCTCGTCCTGAACGAGCTCGGTCGGTGTCGAAAGACTGGGTTAGGTCGTCCGACAAGCAGTGCAACTGGTGGGTAGAGATGTTGTAGGTACATCGGACGAGTCCTGAGGGATCAATCCAAAGCACCGGATTGTTCTTTACGTACTGTAGAAGTTCAGCCCGCCATCGAATTTGCTCGGGTCCTCACTGATGAACCTGCCAATGTTTCATCGAGATAGCGGTGTCTGTTGTAGTAGATGCCCGTTTCTGAATCGAACTCGCGGCCTGCGTACTGGAACGGATTAGCGGAGCGTGCCGGTGGAAGTCGGTGAGCTTGCCGAAGGAATCGTAGGTGTAGGTGTTCGCGAGTGCTCCCGCTGGATTGCTCAGCGAAGTGACGGAACCAAGACCATCCGCTTCGTAATAACTGCTCCCGCCCGGAGCGAAGCTCGGCTAGCGACTCGTCGATGTCGGGCCTTGCGTATAGCTGGCGAGCACATTCCCGGCACCGCTCGCACTTCACGATGACATTCGCTCAGTAATCCTTGCCGTCGTAGAGAAGATCCGGTGGAAGGTCGGCGCAGGACTTGTGGATGCGTCTGCCGAAGGGATCATACTTGAAGGCCACCGTGCCACCGGGTGCCGGGTACTACAGCCTGCGTCAGCCGGTTCTCGAAATCCCAGGAGTAAGATTTGCCGGAGGGGTCGGAGAGGGTATTGCCGTTTGCGTCTATTACTATCCCCAACACGGTTTCCGGCCACCTCTGCCCGCTAACCTGATGCGTTCCCGGCCACTTAGCCCACGTTGCCCCTGCTGCGATTGTGCGATTTCTGGAAAAAATCCCCTGATGCAGTTTTTTGCCCCTAGCCGCGTTTGCGCCGATGCGAGGTTTAGAGTTCGCAGCAAAAGGCACAGCTAAAGAAAAAATCTCTTCACTCCTCGTGAGAGCAAGGATTCGTTCTTCAGCTATGGGCAGCATCACTGCTGATTGTAGTCAGCCAAGCTCGCGCGAAGAAGTAACTTTAGAGACGCGCGAGGCAGGTACTTCAGGCCAGCATTTGAGTTGCAATCCGTCGCGCAGCGCAGCCGGACCGGGGCCCGTGGTCCGCTCGACAGCCCCCTACAGGAGCGCCTGCGTGCGCCCCAGCGCACACCAACACGAACAGGCGCGGGAGAAGGGTCTTTCTCCCCTGGGGATTCCATAGAGATGGGGGTGCCCGGACGAGAGGGTTCCAAGGGAGAGAGACCGTGGCGGGGGCAGTCGAGTGCGCGGCGTTCCGCTTGGCGTTTTAGTGGTTGCCTTCGTGGTCTTCTTCGTCCTCGGCTTCGAGTGCGGCCAGCAGCGCGGCTTTCTCCTCCTCGCCGTGGCCGTTGTCGCTCGTGCCTTCTGGCTTTCGGGGCTCCAGTTTTGCGCCGGGATGTGTAGCCGCGTGGATTTGTTGCAGCTTGCGGATCGCCACGTGCGTGTAGATTTCCGTCGTGGACAGATCGGCGTGTCCGAGCATCTGCTGGATATAGCGGATGTCGGCGCCGCCTTCGAGCATCAGCGTTGCCATGGTGTGCCGAAACGTGTGGCAGGAACCGGATTTTCCAAGGTTGGCTTGTGCGATATAGTCGCGCGCCAGATTGCTCATTGCGTCGGGATGGAACGGCTCTCCATACTGCGTCAGAAACAGCGTGGCGTCGTCCGGTTCCACGGCTAGCTGCGGGCGCGCTTCGCGCAGATATTTCTCTACCCAGGCCAGCGCTCGCTCGCCGATCGGAATCATGCGGTCTTTCTTGCCCTTGCCCTGGCGGATGGTCAGCGTGGCGCGTTCCCGGTCCACGTCGTACAGCTTGAGTTGCACGAGTTCCTTGCGCCGCACGCCGGTTGAGTAGAACGTTTCCAGCATCGCGCGGTCGCGCAAGCCTACCGCCGTAGCGAGGTCGGGCAGGATCAGCACGCGCTCCACTTCATCGGCGGAGAAGATGGTGCGCGGAAGGCGTTTCTCCATGCGCGGCAGGTCGAGATCGGAAGCCGGGTTGTGCAGGATGTGATTGTTGCGCACCAACCAGCGAAACCATCGGCGCACCGGCGTCAGCCGCGAGTGTTGCGTGCGGAACGTGAGCGGCTGGCCGTTGCCCTTGCGGTAGTAGTAGAGATAGCGCTGGTAGCTTTCGAGGATCGGGCGCGTCACTTCCATCGGATGCTCGATCCCGCGCTGCTCGGCCCAGCGGATGAAGTCGGCGATGGACCAGCGCGCATGGTCGGCAGTGTCCTGCGAGTAGTTGTTGATCAGCAACCATTCCAGATGTTCTTCCATGAACTGTCCAAGTGCCGTGTGTGGCGCGGCTTCCACATGGCGCTTCTTCGTGACGCGGGCCATCACTTCACTGCCGCGTGTCGCACCAGCCCGTGGCCGTTCGGTTTCTCCGTGCCATTTGCTTTAGCTACGACTACGATTTGGCCGGGATTGGCCTCGTGGTCCCCTAATATACTTCCGGCAAACCGCGCAGTTGGCGGCTGGACCCGCGTCATTGCTGGCGATAGTTCGCTTTCACCCACCCCCGCGCGGTCCCCGCGCACCCCCCGCGACCCCGCATGGTTACGATTTGTCTCCTCTTCCTCGGAGTGCAACTGGTAGACGAACGTCTGTCCCGGCCCACCGTAGCGCACTCGCAGATATTCCATCTCTTCCAGCCGTCGCAGATGCACCCGCAGTTGCGTGTCGCCCCACTGGCTGTATTGCCGCACGCTGCGCCGCGTGAAACGGTATTCCGAAGATTCGATCTGCAAGCGTTCACACTCTTCTTTCACCATCTGCTCGATCACCCCGAGCAGTCGGCGCGTGTGCGGCGGCAGTTCGTCGAGCGAAGGCATGATGACCTGGTGCATGAGTTGCTTCGCCAGCGCCACGTCTTCGGCTGTGGCCTCGATGTATTCCAGCGTGTCGCCGCCGCGCGAGTCCCGCTTGATCTCCCGCTGGTGCTGATGCAGCAGTGCAATCGAGTCGATCAGCGTCAGCAGTTTCGCGTGATCGCGCCGCGTCCGGGTCATGTGGTCGGGAAAGTCTTCATCCGCGTCGGACTGGTTATTAGCGACAGCGATAGGCTGCAAGAGGCGCTGCGCGTTGCGATGCAGCTTCACGATGCGGGCGCGTTCCCGCCATGCCCAAAGTCCTTCCGTGGTGCGGGCCTCGCGCTGCTTGCGATGAATGGCCCGCGTCTGTTCCCGCTCCTCATTTACCGTGAGCACAATCGAGCGATTCAGCAACTCCTCGTCTACCTGCTGCGCCGTGGTGGTGAGGAAGATCATCACCGGGCCCTCTACGGTGTATTCGTGTGTCACCTGCTTGCCGCTCACCGGGTCTTTGCCGGTCGAGGCGATTTTCAGCTTGCCTTCGCTCTGCAAGAGCTTCAGCGCATAGGCCGCGCGTTGTGCGCCCTCTTCTTCCGAGACGGCGAGGATTTTGTGCTTGAGATTTTTCTGTCCCATGTAGAAGAGTGCTTGCCCAGTCATCGCCGAGTAGCTTTCCCGCTGCTCTTCCGGCATGAAGTCCAGCACGGCTTCCATCAAAGAACTCTTGCCCGCCGAAGATGCCGATTGCACCACAATCGCCAGCGGTTTTTCGAGCAGACGCGACACCGCGGCCAGATAGCTTACTTTCTTGTTCGTCTCTTCACCCACCACGCCGCATTTCTCGAAGTCCTCCAGCACCCGCTTCAGCAGGCGCGGATCGCGGAGCAGTTCCAGCGCGGCCGTTTTCTCCTCGGCGGTCATGATGGTTTCTTCCGCCTCTGGCGTCAGCGTCTTGCGCAGCATCTCCCGCTGCATGTCGCCAAGCGCACCCCACAGTTGGCCCACTTCGCGTTGGATCGTTTCTTCCTTCGTCGCCAGCTCGTGCGCCGTCTGCTTGATGAACGCCGCGCGGCGCGGAAAGCTCTCCATGTCGAACGTGTCGCCGTGATAGCACCACTCGCCGCGCACATTCGTGCCGGATACTTTCACGTTGACCTGCATCCGGCCCAGGCTGGTGCATTTCTCCAGATTCAGCACGCGGTACGTGCGCACTCCGAAGCTCGCTACGATTTCTCCGTTGTCGATCTTGATCTGCGACGCGGCGGGCGCGCTCAGCGGCATCGGGCGCTGCACGGTTTCTTCCTGCGGCACACCTTCCAAGGGCGCAGCTAAAGGAAGAACACTCTCTTCCGCAGTCGAGGATATTGGAGACGGAGTTGGACTCTCGATTGCTATTTTTTCTTTAGCTGTGCTTTTGGGTTTTTCTTCTGTTGGGGATGGCTCCTGCTTTTTCATCGGCTCTGGCTTTCCCTCCTCCTGTGACGCCGGCGATGCCGGCGTCATCACCGCAACCGTGGGCCGCTGGCCTTTGCCCAGCCATGCCGCGCTGGTCAGAGACATCCCCAGCCACTTCGCTGCAGGCTGTTGCTTCCGTGCAAACTCGTTGGCGTCCTGGCCGCGCGGAAACTGCACCCGGAAACACTCGATGCCCATCTGCATGAGTTCTTCCGCGTGTTTCGCCGCCGCTTTTTCTCCCGCCTCGTCGCGGTCGTAGGCGATGTAAATTCTCTTCGTGCCGTGCTTCTGAAACGCTTCCCGGTGCGAGTCGTTGAAACCGTTCACGCCGTAGCTGGCCGTCACGTTGCGGTAGCCCGCACACCAGAACGTCAGCGCATCAATCAGCGCTTCGCAGAGGATGATGTCTTTCGACGCAATCAACGCCTGCTCGTTCCACACGCCGCACCGTGGCCCCGGCAGATACAGATGCAGCGGCGTTCCTTCCCGCAGCGCCCGCGTGATCTTGCGCCCGTACATCTGCATCACTTCGCCGTTGAGATTCAGAATCGGGATTACCAGCGAACCGACGAAGTGCTCATGCCCGGTGTCTTCGCGCAAGATGCCCAGTTGCTCTAGCCGTCCGCGCTGGCGCAAGCCCTCGGCCCGGTTCTTGTCCTGCAAGTGATAATTCAGCGAGCGATTGGAAAAGCCCAGCTTGAAGTGCTCGACCATCTCCGCCGACTGCAGGCCGCGCTTCACGAGATACTGCTGCGCTCCCGGCGACTGCTTCAGCGTGCGGTGGTAGTAATCGACCACGATGCCCAGCAGCTTTTGATCGTCTACCGTCGTCTCGAACAATGGCGGCAGCTTGGGCACCGAGCTTTGCTTCGGCGGCGGCTCGGCGGCGCTGGCCGGGGAAGGCAGATAGTTCCGCTTGAGCAGTTCCACGGCGTGCGTAAAGCTGATGCCTTCGGCCCGCATCACCCAACTGATGACATCGCCGCCTTCGCCGCACGCGCCCAGACAGTTCCACACATTCTCGACCGGGTCGATGGACAGGCTCGGGTTGCGGTCCTTGTGGAAGGGACACAACCCCATCAGGCTCTTGCCCCGCCGCGTGAGTTTGATGCCCCGCGCCTCGGCGAGTCGCTGGATGGAGACTTCTCGCTTGATCCGCTCCTTCAGCTCCGGGGGAACATACGGCATCGCCTCTCGCCTCCTTTTCGCTCGTTTTTCAGCTTCCTCGAAAAAACCTGTCAAGAGGAAACTTTAAAAGTATGCGATTTTAACTAGGTCAGAAAATACGTTAAAATGTTATATCAGTCAAGAGAGATCGCCCCACCATGGAAACCAGCCCTTACACTGCCGCTATCATGCCCCGAAAAAAAGCGCCTCAATCAGTCCCCGGCTCGGAGCTAGAGTTGCCCCGTGAGCGGCTGGCCCGCCTGCGGAAAGAACGCGGTTGGACTCAGGTGGAACTAGCGGAGCGAGTCGGTCTTTCGCAGACCTTGATCTCGGATTATGAGCGGGGCAGGCTGCGGCTGAACGCTGACATCGTGGTGCGGCTTGCGAACGCGCTGGAGGTCACCGCCGACGAACTGCTGCAACCGAACGGACGGCAACACTCTTTGCGCCGCAAGCCCAGCTTGCGTGTGCTGCGCCGCCTGGAGAAGATCGAAAAACTTCCTGCTCATCAGCAGAACACGCTGCTAAAAACCATCGACACATTTTTGCGGGGAGCAACCGCTTCGCGCTAGAACAACCATCGAACCGATATCGAACGCCAGACCGGACAGACGCCGGACAAAGCCCGGATGCTCACCGGACGCCGCGTGCTTTCCGGCACCGTGCTTTTCGTTGCGCCCCTGGCGCAAGGGATGGTGTCTTTGCGAATCCTGCCGTTCGCGCTGCGCCCCCGCTCCCATTTCTTTCTCCCATTTTTTCGATGGCTGGAAGCAACACAGAGCGGAGAGGGGGCCGTGTCAAGCCCGCGCGTTCTTTGCGCGCCGCGCGGCGGTCGAAGCGAAGCGGAGAGGCTTGACTCGGCTCCCGCGCTCGGTACACTCTTCAGCGAAAAAATGGGACCGCTGCTTTTCCCATGACCCCTACGCCCAGGACCCAACCTCGACCACCGTGCCCGGTTGAATGGTTCGCAACGCCTCCGCGCAGGCCGCGAAGTGCGGCTCTAAATCCACCACACGATTCGTACGCGCGCGCACGATCAGCAGCGCGATCCTGCGCCCCGTGAGGTTCTGCTGATAACGCAGATTCCGGTCGATCGTCACCACCACATCGAAACCGGCGTCGGCCAGGGCCAGCAGTTCGCCGTTTTCTTTCCCCGACCATCCCGCTTCCTGCACCGTCGTGCAGTCGAAACCGCTGGCCGCCAGCGCCACTTTCATCGCCTTGGGCGCGCACTCGTCGATCAGTACTTTCATCCCAGATGCGCCATCAGGCTGTCCCGCGCCTCTTCCAGAGCCGCAATCGCCGCCTCGCGCGTCACGCTCGGATACTGCTCCAGAAACTCGCCCAGACTCTCGCCGCCTTCCAGATAATCCGTCAACGCCTTGAACGGAACCCGCGTCCCACGGAACACCGGCTCCCCGCTGAGCACCGCCGGATTTTTCACGATCACGCTTGCCATCGAACTTCCTCCCGCCTGCCTGCTATGGTAGCGCACCCGCCCCCCAACCCAGATCGGATTCCACGCCTCCGTGCTTCGCCCTTCGACCTCCGCAAAAAATCAACTCGCTTTTGTTTTCTGCAAGTTCGCCTGCGGTAACTTCGTAACTTCAAGTTGCTGGACAGCAACCGGATCGGCGGGATTTCTCTTCTAGCTGTTCTGCTTTCAACAGGTTCGCGCACGGTAACCGAAGGTTACCGCGCAGCAACCATTTATGGGTGTCGTGTCATCCCTACACCCGACGCCGTAGGCGGCGCAGCTTTTGAACTTGCCCCGATACCGCACAGCAACCCGCCGAAACTGACCCCGCCAAGCCCCGGAAACATCCTCAGCTGGGATCAGGACCACGGCGCGGATCGCCAACTCAGCTCCCAGTTCCGCCGCTACCGGACCCATAGGTAGAAAGACATTTCACCGAAAGGAGGCATCGCCCGATGACCAAGCAAGAACAGCTCCACGGCATCCACCGCCAACTCGACCTGCTGGGCTACCGTGCCGACCGGCTCAACCCCGGTCCTCGCCGGGACACCCTCATCGCTAAGATGGAGTGCCTGCTAACCGAGTACGCTCTCGTCTCGGCTTCCTAACCCCTAACAGCAACGAGCCGCACCTTCCCGGTGCGGCTCGCCCCCCTCGGCAGCTAAAAGAAAAACTTTCATGGGCACATCGGAGCCGGATCAGTCGGCGGGAACCCGGACGATGGTGATCTCTTTGATGGCATCATTCCGGTTGGTTGTGAACGGATACTCCGAGGCCTTTTTCAGGTCGTAAGTTTTGTAATCGATCCTCGTCTGTCCGGCTTCGCCGTAGGTCACCGTCACGTAGAATCGCCCTCGCTCAGCCTTCAGTTCCTCGATCTTCAACCGCCCCTGACCACGCTTCGGATCAAAGGCTGTCAGTGTTGCCTTCAGCGCCCCATCCTGGCTCACTACACTGTCGTGGATATTCACCTGGTTTATCTCCTGGAAACGCGAGAGAACGAGAGTACTACCCCGAACCTCATTCGATCAGAAACTCACGCGCCAGCGAGCCGGGAAACGCCAGCGGCAGGTATTCTGCTTTGCGATCAAGATCACTGCGGCAAAGAAACTCTGCTATCTGGCCGAATCGGGATGCGGTTCGACGGCGGGCCGTCCTTTTTCTCTTTTCATTTTGATCTTGACGCAGTACTCCTCGGTGTCTGCTCCTCCGGGAAGGCTGCACTGTTGGATTTCCCCCTTCAGCGACATCAGAAAGCACCGGCAAAAAGTTATTTTCCGCTCACTGTCATGGCCAAACGCGAGAAGGTCTATTTCGCTTTCTGATTTCCACTCACTCGCTGTTAGGTAAAGGTGGTCGCTCTTCAGAATGCTTTGCTTCGGTTTTGATTGGAGAAGCCGCTCCTTCAGATCAATCGACGGCGTGCTTCGGTCGATGGAGACAACCACGTTGTTGGTGTAGTCGCTCCCAGCGTAGTCGTTTATTGCGATCCACCGGCTGTCCGGTGACCAGAGCACGCTAGCATCTCGCTCGTAGGTGTAGAGCGTTCGTCGTTCGCCCGATTTGACGCTCCGCAACACCAACGCCCGCCCGTCGGCTTGGTTTGCACAAAACACATTCAAGACCTGGTAGCGCCCGTCGGGCGAGGCAACAGACGGTTTCGCCCGACTGCCACTAGGGACACAATCTGCCGCCCAAACTGCAGAGGAAATCGCCAGCATAGTAGTGAGAAGTTTTTTTGTCATTGACAGTTGCAGCAGACCGTCACTTTTCGCCACTTTATGCCCCACTGGCGGGCCTCCTTGCACGAAAAAAACCAGATGTCGAACCACGTATCAGGTTGAACATGATGGTGTTTTGCATCCCAGCCTGCCCCGGTGTCGTAGATCGTGCCGTTGTAGTCTGGGGTATTGAACGGATTGATCTGGCGTGGATCGAAAACCGGATCAAAGAGTGGGCCTGATACAGATACCGAGCAACCCATTGGGTAGGGTTGCGGGTGAGTGTTCGCAGTTGCAACCGTGCCTGGACTGGGGTATCGCCCACTCTTCGTCGGGTTACCCTTGACGCAATAGGCAGTCACCAACGAGAGCTGCGTCGTGCACGTTAGCCCGAACGGATCAAAGTTGTTGATAGGCTGATTCTGCACGTACTGGTAGAAGTTGAACCCGCCGTCGAACTTGATGGGATCCTCACTGATGAACCTGCCAACGCTTTCGTCGTAGTACCGGTGTCTGTAGTCGTAGATGCCGGTTTCGGAATCGAACTCGCGCCCCGCGTACTGAAACGGATTGCGGAGCGTGCCCGTGAAGTTCGTGAGGTTGCCGAAGGAATCGTAGGTGTAGGTGTTCGCGACCGCTCCCGCCGAACTGCTCAGCGATGTGATGGAGCCAAGACCGTCCGCTTCGTAATAACTGCTCCCGCCCGAGCGAAGCTCGGCCAGCGACTCGTCGATGTTCTGTCCTTGCGTGTAGCTCGCCAGCACGGCACCGCTGGCATTCACGGTTTCGATCAGATCGTCGCCGTCGTAAACGAAGATCCCGGTGAAGGTCGGCGAGGATTTGTAAATGCGTCTGCCGAAGGGATCGTACTTGAAGGCCACCGTGCCCGTGCCGGGTACTACCGCCTGCGTGAGCCGGTTCTCGAAATCCCAGGTGTAAGATTTGCCGGAGGGGTCGGAGAGGGTATTGCCGTTTGCGTCGTACGTGTAGCTGCCGCTCGGAGTCGCAGTCAGCTCGTTCGACGTGTTGTAGCTGTAAGGATTCATTCCCAATGAACTGAGCCTATTCCCCACCGCGTCGTAGCTGTAGCTCTCCGTGGTACTACCACCTTGGGTTACCTGCAGCAGCTCATAAATCGGATCGTAGCCGTAATTCGACGTGATCCCGTTGAGATAATTGGTCTTGCTGGTCCGGTTGCCGGCGTAGTCGTAGCCGTACCCGGCCCCGTCGAGCGTCGTCGAGCCCGCCTGGTGCAACACGCTCAGCAGATGCGACACCGAATCGTAATTGTAATTCGTGTTGATGCCGTTCGGACGCGTCAGTTGCGTCCTCCGGCTCAGCGCATCGTAGCCGAAGCCGAACTGCCCGGTTAGCGAGTTGGTCAAGGTGTTCAGCCGGTTTAGCGTGTCGTACACGTAAGTGTTGGTCGAGCCGTCGGGTGCGGTCAGCGACGTGCGGTTTGACGCCGCATCGTAGCCGTAGCTGTTCTGGAAATTGTGGCCCGGCAGGAACGTGTACTGTGTGGTCGTTCCGATCAGGCGCCCCACGTTGTCGTAGGCAAAGCCGTAGGTGCCAGTCGGGTCGGTCACCTGCTGGATCTTGCCCACCAGATCGTACACGTAGTTCGCGCTGGTCGAATCCGGATACGTTTTGCTGGTCATCCGGTAGAGCGAGTCGTAGACGTACTGAATGGTCTGGTTCTTGCGGTCGGTCTTCGAGGTCAGGTTATAGAGTTGGTCGTAGCCGTAGGTTTCGATGAGCGTCGACGGGAACGTCGTCTGCGTCACCCGGCCGAGTGGGTCATAGGCAAAGTAGGTGGTGTGGTTGTCGCCGTCGGTGATGCTTAGAAGGTTGTTCTCGGTGTCGTAGTTGTACTGGGTCAGATTGTTGGCCGCGTCGGTCACGGAGATCAGGCGGTCGGCATCGTCGTAGGCGTACGTCGTGGTCTTGTTGTTCTGATCGGTGGCCGTGGTGCGGCGTCCGCGATAGTCGTAGCCAAAGCCGACCGAGGTGCCGTCCGGATACGTGATCCCGGTGAGGCGGTTCATGATGTCGAAGGTGAACGTGGTTGGGTGCGAACTGCCGTTGATCGGATCGATTACGCTGGTGCGGTTGCCGCGCGCGTCGTAGCCGTAAGTGGTGACGTGGCTCTGGGCATCGGTGATGGTGTAGATCAGGCCCGCTGCGGTGTACGTGATGGTAGTGGGGTGGTTCAGCGGGTCGAGGATCTGGGTCAGTTCTCCCAGGGCGTTGTAGGTGAATTGCGTGACGCTGGGCGGTGTCTGGCCATTTGGCCAGGGCGAAGTGACGGTAAGCAGATTACCCTTGGCGTCGTAGGTGTTGGTCGCCATGTTGCCCAGCGGGTCGGTCATGGTCAGCACTTCGCCGAAACTGTTGTAGGTGTAGATAGTGTTTACGGCTTGTCCGTTGAGCAGAGCAGAGCGCGAAAGCATGTTGTTGGCACCATCATAGGTATAGGTAATGGTGTTGCCGTTGGCATCGGTGGTAGTCAGCAGGTTGCCGTTCGAATCGTAGGTATCCTGCTCATTGCCACGGACCGTGCAACTGGCGCAGCCCGGACCCACCGAGTTGTACATGTTCCATGTGCCACCCACCAGGCTCGAACCGTAAGTCGTCTGGCTGCTGTTCGAAGCAGTCAACACGGCGATCGTGTCGAGGATGAAATTAGGACCTTGAGCCGTGATTCCAGCCACCGTGACGGTCACCGGGCCGCTGATCGCGCCCTGAGGTACATTTACGATGATCTGTGAGTCGCTCCAGCTACTTGCCGTCGCCGCAACCACGCCGCCGAAGTCCACGCTGCTGTTGCTCTGCGTCGAGCCGAAGCCGCTCCCGTTAATGGTGACGGCCGTGCCCACTACGCCGGTACTCGGCGAGACGCCGGTGATCGCGGGCGGTGGCGACACGGTGAACGGGACCCCATTGCTGACAATGCCGTTGTTGCTGACCGTGACGGGACCACTGGTCGTGCCATTCCAAACGACTACTTGTACCTGCGTGTCGGTCCAGCAAGCAGAGAAGGGGTTCTGCGGGCACAGATTCGAAACGTAGGCTGTAACGCCGTTGATCAAGACGCCGCCATTCTGACTCGCCCCAAAACCGGAGCCGTTGATGATTAACGTCCCTCCAATCGGACCGGCTGGCGGTTCCAGGCTGGTGATTACAGGGTTGATTACGGTAAACATTGAGCTGCTAGTGGTCGGGCTCGGGATCGAATTCACGGTGACCGTGACTGGCCCTGTTCCAACCGGCGCCGTACTGGGCACTAAGGCGACAATCTGCGAGCGACTCCAGCTGCTGATGGACGTTGCCAATGCGCCGTTGAACTTGACAGTGCTGCCGCCTTGGCTGGTTCCAAAGTTCGATCCGGCGATCGTCACCGACGTGCTGAAAGTCCCGACAATCGGAGTCACGCCTGAGACGAACGGTGTCGTGCCAACGATGACCGCAACGTTATCGAAAGTACCGGATTTGAGGTAGCCGTCTCCACTCACCGCCAGACCGATGTAAACGGTCTGCGCCATGGTGATCGTCTGGCTTGACCCGGTTTGTGTCCAGTTGACACCGTCGAGCGACGCATATCCCGTGAATAGGTTGCCAGTCCGGACCAGCTGCACCCAATATGGGTATGACGCCACGAAATTTGCGCTCCAGTTAGCGACATTTGCTCCCGTTGTCGGGCGGTACTCCAGATAAGCCTGGTTGGGATAACCGCAATATACAAAAGCCTCTGTCGCCCCGGCGTTCAGCGTCTCCCGAATCATCACTCCGGCGACCGAAACCGCAGGATTGGGGGAAGTCTGCAGACTTGTCACCCGCGCGATAATCGATCCATCTCCCGCCAAAGCTTGATAGACAAAGTGCATCCCGTCCGCCGTGTAGCCAATGCCTCCTCCCGCTCCCGTAACCGTGAAGGTTCCGTTCGAATATGTCCCACTGCCCACCAACGTTCCGACCACGCCCACATCCTGATCCAGCCATGGACCTGGTAGGGGTTGCGAGGTCACGACAAGGGTTACTGGGTTACTGTCATTCATACTGGGAGCGACCGACACTACCAGCAGACCCGAGGTTGCCCCCGCCGGGATGGTGAACACGATCGATGTGTTGCTCCACAGGTTGACCGGCATCGGAGTACCGTTCAGCAGTACAACGCTGCCGACTTGCATCGCGCCGAAGTTATTGCCGGAGATTTCAACCTGGCTTCCGACCCAAGCCGTCGTCGCCGACAAACCGGTAATCATCGGTGCCGGGGCCACAGTCGAATTGATCGACACGTTGTCGAAGGTAGCAGTTTCCAGGTATCCGTCCCCACTCACCGCGAGACCGATGTAAACGGTCTGCGCCATGGTGATCGTCGGTGCCCCGATTTGAGCCCAGTTCACACCATCGGGTGCAATATACCCCGTGAACGTGGTCCCACTCCGGACCAGCTTTACCCAGTACGGGTATGCCGCCGCCGGGTATCCCGTGCTCCAGCTAGCGACATTCCCACCCGTGGTCGTACGGTACTGCAGATAAGCCTGGTTGGGATCGAAATACACAAAAGCGTCTGTCGAACCGGAGTTCAGTGTTTCGCGGATCATCACTCCCGCCTGGGGAAATGTGGCTGACCCCTGAAGGGTCGTCACCCGGGCGATAATCGATCCATCTCCGTTCAGGGCCTGATAGGCAAAATGCATCGCGTCCGCCGTGCCGCCGGTACCCGATCCGCCACCAACCACCGTGAAGGTTCCACCCGAGAACGTCGCGCGGCCGCCCAGCGCTCCGACGACGCCGACATCCTGGTTCCACCAGGAGGTTGGAAGTGGTTGTGTAGTAACTTCGAACTGAACCGGATTGCTATCGTTCATGGTCGGCGCCACCGATACGACGAGCAAACCCGATGTCGCCCCCACAGGAACAGTGAAGCTGATTACTTCGTTGTCCCACTGGTTGATGGTCACCGGCGACCCATTCAGCAGCACCACGCTTGCGCCTTGCGTCGCGCCAAAGTTATTGCCGGCGATGTCCACCTGGCTTCCGACGGAGGCCGTCGCCGCCGACAAACCGGTAATCACCGGGGCGGGAGCCGCAGTCGAATTGATCGACACGTTGTCGAAGGTAGCGGTTTCTACGTACCCTTGCCCACTTACCGCCAGGCCGATGTAAACCGTCTGCGCCATGGTGATCGTCGGCGCTCCGATCTGAGTCCAATTCACACCGTCGGGCGCAATAAATCCCGTGAACGTGTTCCCACTCCGCACCAGTTTCACCCAATAGGGGTACGCCGCCGCCGGGTATCCCGTGCTCCAGTTAGCAACATTCCCACCCGTGCTCGGGCGGTACTGCAGGTAAGCCGTGTTGGGATGGAAATATACAAAAGCATTTGTCGAATTGGGGTTCAGTGTTTCGCGGATCATTACCCCCGCCTGGGGAGAGGCGGATGATCCCTGAAGGCTTGCCACCCGGGCGATAATCGATCCATCTCCTACAAGCGTTTGATAGGCAAAGTGCATCGCATCTGCCGTGCCGCCAATGCCTGCTCCCGCTCCCGCGACCGTGAACGTCCCACTGGAGAACGTCGCCGTCCCAGCTGGACTTACGGTTCCAACATCGGTGTCGGCCCAGCCGGAGGGAAGGGATGAAACGATAACGCTCAGCGGCTGTGTCGCTGTCATGGAGTTCGCGTCTGTCACCTTCACGGTGAAGTTGGTCGTGCCTCCTACTGTCGGAGTGCCGGTAATCGCACCCGTACTGGCATTCAGTGATAGTACGGCTGGCAAACTGCCGGAGCTTATGGACCAGGTGTAAGGCGTGGTACCTCCGTTGGCCACCAAAGTGGCCGAGTAAGATGCACCAGCATTTCCGCCAGGCAGTGAGGTGGTCACTACTTGTGGAACCGGGTCTACCGTTTGTGTCACGACTGCCGACACACTACTGTTGTAGTTGCTATCGCCACCATACGAAGCCGTAATCGAATGCGAGCCCAGTGCAAGCGCGGAAGTGCTGTACGTGGCGCTCCCGCTGCTGAGGGTACCCGTCCCCAGGGTCGTACCCCCGTCCTTGAAAGTCACCGTCCCGGTCGCCGTCGTTGGCGTCACCGTCGCCGTGAACGTCACCGACGAACCGTATCCTGATGGATTTACAGACGAAGCTAGCGTCGTCGTCGTGTTCGCTTGGTTCACCGTCTGCGTCAAAGTCGTCGACGTGCTGCCGCTGTCGTTCGTGTCTCCGCCATAGACGGCGGTTATCGAGTGCGAACCTGCTGTTAGCGCTGAAGTGCTGTACGTGGCGCTCCCACTGCTGATGGTGCCCGTCCCTAGGGTCGTACCCCCGTCCTTGAAAGTCACCGTCCCCGTTGCCGTCGCCGGCGTCACCGTGGCCGTGAATGTCACTGAGTTCCCATACGTCGAAGGATTGGCGGAAGACGACACCGCCGTCGTCGTGCTCACCTGGTTTACCGTCTGGGTTAGGACCGAAGACGTGCTCCCGTTGTCGTTCGTGTCCCCGCCATAGACGGCGGTGACCGAGTGCGAACCTACCGCCAGCGTTGAAGTGCTGTACGTGGCGCTCCCGCTGCTCAGCGTCCCCGTCCCCAGGGTCGTGCTTCCGTCCTTGAACGTCACCGTCCCGGTCGCCGTCGCGGGTGTCACCGTCGCCGTGAACGTTACAGAAGACCCATAAGTGGATGGGTTAGCCGAAGAGGACACCGTCGTCGTGGTATTCGCTTTGTTCACCGTCTGCGTCAGCACCGACGAGGTACTGCCGTTGTAGGTGCTATCTCCGCCATAGACGGCAGTGATCGAGTGCGAGCCTACGGCCAGAGTAGTAGTGCTGTACGTCGCGCTCCCGCCGCTGAGGGTGCCCGTCCCCAAGGTCGTACCCCCATCCTTGAACGTTACTGTTCCGGTCGCGGCAGTCGGTGTCACCGTCGCCGTGAATGTTACAGAAGACCCATAAGTGGACGGGTTGGCCGAAGAGGACACCGTTACCGAGGATGACAACTTTACCGTCTGGGTTAACACTGAAGAGGTGCTGCCGTTGTCTTTGGTGTCTCCGCCATAAACGGCCGTAATTGAATGGGACCCAGCTGATAGTGAAGACGTGCTATAAGTCGCGGTCCCGCTGCTGAGGGTCCCCGTCCCCAGCGTCGTGCCCCCGTCTTTGAATGTCACCGTCCCCGTCGCCGTCGACGGCGTCACCGTGGCCGTGAACGTCACCGAATTCCCATACGTCGAGGGATTGGCGGAAGACGACACCGCCGTCGTGGTATTTGCTTTGTTCACCGTCTGCGTCAGCACCGACGAGGTACTGCCGTTGTAGGTGCTATCTCCTCCATAGACGGCAGTGATCGAGTGCGAGCCTACGGCCAGCGTCGAAGTGCTGTACGTGGCCCTTCCGCCGCTGAGCGTCCCCGTCCCCAGCGTCGTGCTCCCGTCTTTGAACGTCACCGTCCCGGTTGCCGCCGACGGCGTTACCGTGGCCGTGAATGTCACCGAGCTCCCATACGTGGACGGGTTTAACGAGGAGGCAACAGTTACGGAAGTAGAGGTCTTCCCAAACAGCATTCCTGTGAAGGCCATACAACCAAGAACAAGAGCCAGAACACGGAATATTGCTCGCATCACGATTCGCTCCCCTCGGAACTGAGACTTTGTGGCGACTTCAGGTACTGATTCCAAAAGCCGCATTTTGCCGAAGGCTCCAACCACAATCGAGTCGCGTATCTTGGACCCGACAAGTAAGGACTTTGCTGATCACTGATAGGTAGCGGTAATGGCGTCAACACCTAAGGCTTGCGACGAGGTCAAACCGCGACTCGATAAATCGTAGGTATGTGACTCCAGAAGCTTTCCCTGCGAGTCCGCAACCGTGGTTATGCGGGAAAAGGTGTCGTACTGAAAAGATACGGTGGTGAGATCCGGCTTTGTAACTTGGCTCAACCGGCTCTGATTGTCATAGGAATAGGACGTTGAGATTCCCACATCGGACGTGATTCCTGTCACTAGGGCTCCAGACCCGTTGTATGCAAAGTACAGGTGACGAGATGCGGCATCGGTGACCGTGGTCAATCGATTCGAGGCATCGTACGAGAGCTGCAGTGTATTTCCGTTGCGATCGCTGATAGAGAGCAAATTTCCCGTCACTCCCGAAAACGTTCTTTTTTCTCCGCTCTTGAAGATAACTGTCCAATTCGTTCCATCCCATAGCAGCGATTCACTGCCATTGGCCGGCACCATTACGAGATATGTTGCTGGCGACTCTCCCTCAAAATAGCCGAACCACCAAATGCTACCGTCGCCCCGCGAATATGCGATATACCCGTTACTGGCGACAGAGACGTTCTCTTCATAAGTAGAACGCCAGCCTGGTCCAAATAAACCAAGAGTACCCGCCGAGAGACTATTCCACGTTCTTGATACAGTCAGGCCACCGCCCAATCCGGGAACGCTTAGATCGTTCTGATTTATGAACGTATTCCCGGTCGAAAGATTGATTGGTTTTCCGCCCGAACATTTTGTACAACAGGTGGGGCAAGGGGGAGCGTCACCGCATTGGTAGGTCTTGATTGAGCACTGCCACACAAATGGCGCAGCGTTGAAGCAATTAAATACGCCGGGAGGCAATTGGGATTGACAGCTCGCATTGTATAGCGAGTTTACGGAACAAGCGGGATACCTTAGGCAGCTAGCCGGATAGGTTTGAGCTTCCAGCCCGGTCCCAATCAGACATTGCAGAAACAAAACCGCCAACACCCAGAAAGAAGCTCTCATCGCCACAAATCCTCCTCGTCCAGCATTCACCGGCTAGGCGGACTCACCACAGTAGCCCGACTCGCCATCTGCACACGCGCGTTTTCTTAGCACCCTGCACGCCTTACGAATGAACATCGTCGTTATTTGTGAAATAAGTCGCAACGCTAACGAGATAGATATGGTATGTCAAGGACAAATACAGGTCTGCCTGTGGAAAAGTGGGGGTAACGTATAATCTTCGCAGATCACATGCATCGGTGATCGTAGTCACATATTAGTATCTGCGAATACACTAACTGCCACCGTGTCTAACTATATTTGCGACGATAGTTACTAGGTTAACCCGACACGTAAACCTGCGCGGTTGCTGTACGAGTGAAGGTTAGGCTGACAAGAAATGTGACGAAATCCGGAATAACACTCAAGAATTGGCTCTGGCGGCGGGTTTAACAAGTTGCAAGGCAGCCCTGCCGAACATCGTGCTCTCTCATTTTGTTCTGAAATCGTAACAGGCGCCGACCAAGGACTAGGAGAGTCTCTCGGCGCGGAGACATAGAGGTGGCCCGCCGACCAAACTACGCTCACAATCGGCGAGGGAATACCGCGCGCGGATACCTTTACTTGTTTGCCAGTCCTACGTCCGCGACATTGGGACAGGTTGAGATCGAAGGTTTAAGCTACAAAGTTGAATATTCAGTTCAGCCGAAAACAGGGAGTAAATTGGCGGCTACGGCGGGCGACTGGTGTGCTGAAGGCGGCCCAACCTTTTCCTATCGCAGCACCGAGTAGCTGCGTAGAACGGCGTTCGCATTGCGAAAATGACTCGCCCACAACCTCATGGACAGAAAAAGGTCGGAGATATTACGCCATGGGCTTACCAAGAATGAAGGCCTTTGCTGACAGCACGACCCCCGTGGTTCCCAGTGACTCGGCAGACTAATTCGAAGCGCCGGTTGTTAGTTTTGTTCCGGTTTTTATTCGGGATTGGTACCAGGTCGATCGATGTCACAGCCGTCGAAGGGAGGTTGGAGTTTGCAATCCGTTATTCGTTCTACCACTGACTTTCGTAGCCTTCGATGCCATCCGTGGCCCTGCATGTTATTGAATTTAAGTTTTCACGCGGTTCGGGTCCCACGATTCTCCCTGATTAGGGCGGTACGAATAGCTGCTTAACCTTAACTGCAAATGCACCCACGCGTCGAGATCGGATGTGCGGAAGCGCCACAGTTTTCCTATCCGCATACCGCGGATCTCGCCCTTGCGAGCGAGACGTTGAAGTGTTTTCGGGTGGATCTGCAGCAAGGCTGCCGTTTCGCGCGAATCGAGGAACCGCTCGAACTGACGGAACGGCTGTCTGACTGGTGTTGCTTCGTGCATCTCGCTCACCCCCTACAGATTCGCCACGAGATTTACCCTCTATGTATGAAGGAACCCGCGCAGGGGGAAAAGCATCGAAAAAATGTTCGGCGCAGTCGGAACTACCACAGAATGGGATTGCGAGGGGTTGCGATGCCCGTTGTCCTTCGGAAAGAAGTTGACAATCAATCACTCGCGCTAAAGGCTTTTTCTTATGCAAGACCGATTGCTGGTCCGCAATTCCAGTCCGCACTCAACGTGCCATGCGGCTACTTACAGGTACTTGGCAGTCCCACGTGTCCTTGTAAGTTCTTAAAAACACTCGTTATCCACACTCTGAAAAGGCTGGCGTCGGCGGTTCAACTCCGTCCCTGGCCACCATATTTTCAAAGCACTTAGATCGAATCAGCAAAATCGCTTCAGTCCGCATTCAGTCCGCTGTTGGCGGGAGTAGCGCCGCCAAGAATGGCCTGAAGTACTTCCCCTTGGGCCGTCATCCGGTCCGCGCTTACGCTGTGTGCGGACAGTTGCAGCGTAGTCTTCACGTCCGAATGCCGCAGCAATGCTTGCACCGTCTTCGGAATTCGCCGACGCGCGCAGCAATTCTGGCGCTAGGTCTGGGATAGAAACGCGTGGAGCGAGCGCGTGCGCTTGAATGGTGAGCACCAAATAATGCGATGAAGAGGTGCAATGATGAATAAAACCGACAATTCGACAGTCAGGGGCTTGAAGGGACATGAATGTTCCCTAAGCCCGCCCGATGCAATCGCACTGGACCCAGAAGCATCTGTTCTTGAGCCACTCCCATTCGCGGTTTCGATCCTCTAGGAATCAAGTGGTTGCACAAATACATATGACAGGGTTTTTGGGCAAGTCTCGTTAAACCAGTCGTGAATGCAAAGGCGCGATGCGATTCTCTCTGGAGGGCAGTAGACTAGTCTACCTGCCAGACGCCAGATGAGAAGTCGCCGCTCGAATCGCAACGCGCGCTTCTAGCCTTGGGCTTGGGCATGGATATTCTCGAGTAGCCAAGCCATGTTTTGTCCCAGGACCTTCATGGTCTGAATACCCTCTTCGTCTTTTTCCACTTCACCGGGCTCCCAGCCAATGCCGATGTTCCAATAAGAGGAACCCGGTATGATCATCTCGCTGATCAGGAAAAAGTGATTCAGGGCGTCGAAAGCGTGCATGGCGCCAGCCCGGCGCACCGCCACCACCCCTGCGCCGACCTTGTGGCGAAACATGCCGCCATTCGCTCTGGAAACCAGACAAGCACGGTCCATCAACGCCTTGATCTCTGGGGAGACATCGGCGACGTAGGTCGGGGAGCCTAGCAGGATTCCATCGGCTGCGTCCATTTTCTCGATACAGAGATTCCCCACATCGTCTCCTTCTTGCGAGCAGCGACGGTTCTTCTTTGTCGAACACTTGCGACAGGCTAGGCAGCCATGGATTTTGGCACCGGCGAGTTCCACTAATTCGGTTTCGATGCCAGCCCTGTCCAGTTCACCCAAGGCATATCTGAGTAGGATTGCCGTATTCCCGCCTCTGCGGGCACTACCGTTGAACGCGACGACCTTCATGTCAGCTCCGTTTCCCAAGATCAAAGTAATGAACGCCCCTATTCTCTCCCAGGCGGGCCGACGATACCACTGGGCTCAGTACTCCTCAAGTCATCGGCGCGCCCTACGCGATTGTGGCAGAACAGTTCGACATGCGCCCCGATCCGACGACCGGCGTTATCTCCGGAGTGGTCTATGGAAACAACCAGATTTCCTGTGGTGGCATTGCGAAGGAGCTGAAGGGCTGCAGGGGTCAACGAGGGACTGCGAGAATGGTGATCCAGCAGAACATGGGAAGGATTGCTTCCTTGCACCACGCTTCTGCCACCTTTCCGCCTGCTAATCACAGTGACCTTTTCAACACCCACAGGCGTTTGCACTCAGAACCCCTTGATTAGCGTGTTATCGGGTTTTATCGTCAACCATAGCGGGGTAGTCTGAAAATCGCATTGTTCTCTGGTGGGTCGAAGGGTTGCGTCCGAGCGTCCCAGTTATGTGGCAAAAACAGCCTTGATATCTGCGACTTCGATTACGTCACCTGCTTCGAGTTGTTTTTGGCCGCCCTCGACCACGGTATCGTTCACTTTGATCTTTACCTTGTGTTCGGAAGCAGCGATGAAGTAGCCATCCTCGCCTCGGTAAATCAAGGCTGCGACGCTGGGAGCGAACCACCGCTTGAGCCGAATGCCCGCCATCTTCGATTTTCCGATCAGGGTTAGTTTACTGGTCAGAATGTACCGCTGCTGGTCAGTTCGGCCTTTGACGATGGTCAGCGTGCCAATGGTCTGACGTACCGGGAGCGGGGTGTTGACTCGCGACTGGCTTTGATCGATGCGGATTCTCTGGACCGCAGCCGGGCCGGCGGAGGAAGCTGCCGCGGCTGCTTGAGCGAGCATTTCTTTCGCTTTTGCCGTGTCCAAGACCATGGTGCGATCGAGTTGTGGCGGCTTGGCCTTCAGTAGGTGCCCGTCAACAGGGATGTCGAGAGTTCCACACGGCGCGGCGACCGGACGCACGTCGTCACGAAATTCGATCGTGTGCTTGCCGATGGTCACGTTATCTCCATCCTTCAGTATCACCTTGCTGATGCGTTGACCATTGACGTACGTTCCATTAAAGCTTTCAGAGTCTTCGATCACATAGTGATCGCCTTGCGAGTAGACCTTGGCGTGGTGTCCAGAGACGGCAGGATTGTCGATGCGAACGACGTTGTCCGGTTGACGGCCAATGGTGACTGTGCCGCCGGAAAGCAAGAGCTCTTCTAAGATCCGATCTTCAAATTTGAGAAACAGCTCGGCCATTGCACGGCTCCAAAATGCGTGATCTGCGAGAGCAATTCTGGTACGACAGAGTAAGCTCTCCTCGGCGTTACCGCTGGATGATCACTAACTATTCTGCGCCCAAAAACACGAAAGGGAAGAGTACCAAGGTACCCGCCTCGCAGGCAGCGATTGTGTAACGTGCAGAGATCACTGGGGGAACAGTTTTTCTAAGCGCTCGGCCAGCTTGCGCACAGCCTCGTTGAGTGCAGGAAGGCCGTGGGTGTCGTAGTCTACGTCGAGGCTTTCGAGGTCAACTGTGACGTCCTTGATCAGCTGAGTGGCCATTTCAACGCGCTGTCTTACTACCTGCTCCATCAGCTTGTAAGGATCGCTTCCTTTTCCTTGTGCATCAAGCCATTGCTGTACGGCTGCGCTTGCCTGGCGAGCTCGTTCGGTAGCGGTCCGGAAATCCATCAGAACTTTTACATTGATCATTCCGGTCTTTACTGAGTTTTGCAGATTCTTAAGCTCTTCGTTGGTCTGTCTCAGACGAGACGAAAGCTCCGGATCCTTTTTGGGACTGTCCGGCATGGTTTCTATAATCCTTTCCACCAGCAAAGCCAGCGACGAACGGGTCACAGCTTAGTGTCCGCCGACACCGCTAAATTGAACTGATCGCGCAGGAACTTGACTGCCTCGTCTCGCCCTGGAGATGAACCTTGAGGAGTTGCATTCAGGTACAACACATACAATTCCGCGGCTGCGTCAGTGTCGCCTTGTTGCGCCTGTGTTCTCGCTGCCTGCAGGACTGCCGCCGGCAGCTCCGCAGCTTTTTCTCGCACCGCTTTGACCAGGGCATTCCGGGAATCAACTTCCAGATCTGTCAGAAGCTGCGCCCCGTCCGGTTCCACGCCTTGGTTGGTGATTCCCTCGGTATCTTCCGCGTTGACGTCTTGCAAAACGACTGTCGTGGTGTGTTTGTCTTTACGCACATCGGCAGGCTGCCCGATAAGATTACCCGCCCGGTCGTGAAACTGAAATTCGATCTCCGCCGACGCCGTCAGATCAATGGTCTTCTTGGTGTAGTGATAAGACTCAACCACTGTTCCCACGAGGCTCTGTTCCGTCGTCTCCAACTTATGTCGCAACTCGTCGACGCCCTTCTGTACCTGCTGCACCGCGTCACTGGCATCTGCGACAACTTGCTTTTTCTTGTGTTGGGTTTGGGCGTCAGCCAGGACATGTTGCGCCGAGCTGAGCTGCTGTTGAGCGGATTCATAGTCGCTTTCGATTTGCAGCCAAGCCGGATTTTTCGTCTCGCGCGTGCCCGCTCGGTATTTCGATTCCGGAGCCTCCAGATTGGCGTTCTTGACCACGCGATGTTCCAGAACCTGTCCGACGAGCGTGAAATTGGGCCCTTGGGCCTCGTCGACCTCCGAGGAATTGCGCATGACCGTAATCGGCATCCCGGAGGAATCGAGTCCGCTGATTATCGCGTCTGCAAGCTGGTCGGCGAAACCATGGCTGTCGCGGCGTGAGGTTTGATCCCGAAACACGATGCCGACCGAGAGTTGGGATCGCTGTTGATAAAGTGGCTCGTAACGGGCCGTCTCATCTTTCAGACTGTCGAGATTGGTAATCCCGTAACGCACTGCTTGTTTCAGGTAAAGCCACCCCACGCCGGCTCCGGATCCCGAAGCTTTCTTCATATATCGATTGGCTTGGTCGAGGTAGTAAGCACTGATTTTGGCGGAAAGGAAATCGCGTTTGACGGTGATCGCCGGGTCATCCGCTAGAGAGCTGGCGCGATCCCACAGAACAAAGGCCTCCAGCACTGCATTCTCGTCAGTCGGGTTCTTGATCGGAACGTGCGCCTCCTGGACTTTCTGTGCGCGCCGCACGGCAGCGCCGATATAGTCGTGCGACAACGCCGCGAGCTGCGACGTTACCAGGGCGCGCTGTTTCTCAGGCAAGTCGGCGAGCACGTTATAGGCCTCGACAAACTGGTTCTTTCGCGCGTAGTCGTCGCTCTCAAGAACAGACGTGTTTGCCGCCTGCTGATTGCGTTGGGCCTCGAGTTGAGCGGCAGCGCTGTCGGCGGCTGCCTGGACATCCTTGCGGTCGGGCCGCAGGGCCGCCGCTTTGCCAAACTCCTGGATTGCTTTTTCCCACTCCTGATGAGCCGCCAGTCTTTGTCCGTTATCGTAGTGGTATTTGAACGCCGCATTCATCACGTTATCCACGCGGGGCATTTCGGAAGCGAATGCGACATAGGGACCCATCGAGCTGACGGCCTGGTCGTAACGCGACTCTAGTACCAACACCTGCGCGTTCACGATGGTCGTTTCCAGTTTCCGTTGTTCGGCGGCAATCTCGCGCTGGAGACTTAACAGAGGAGCATAGTCTGGCCGGACTTCCAACAGGCGTTCTATGTGCAGCTTGGCAGCCGACAGTTGCGAATACCCAGGCGTACGGTCTTGCAGGGCTTTTCGGTACGCCTGCAGGCGTGCCTGATCCGGTCGCGCCAGGTCGTCCAATTCTCGCCCTATCTCGTCCATTAACGGCGCAGCGGGTTTGTAGCCCGGAGACGACTGGCTGGCCGCTTGTGCCTCCAAACATGCCCGCCGCAGCATGGCAATGTCTTGTGTTTTGGCGCCACTCGAACTTTGATACTGCGCAAAAGCAGCTTCGCCTGCCTGCTGATGAAATCCTGCGATCGCATCTTGAGCGGAGGTTCGGTGCGGGGAAGACGGATAACGCGATAGGAAATCCTCCCAGTCTCTGGCCGTGTTCGCTCGTTGCGCCCGCAGGAAGTCGGCAAGTTCAACGTCCGGAGCAGCGATAAACACCAGCTGCACACCGGGCTTGAATGCCGGGATCATTGCATCGCGAGGCGACGAAGAGACGGGCGTGCCGCGAATTATGGCTTGTTCAGCCGCCTCCGCTGGCGTGAATTCAACGCTCCGTTCGAACTTCAGATTGCTGGGGACAACACAGACGGACTTGCCGCTTGCGGTTAGCGTGAGTACGCCGTCTGCACCGCGCTGAAGCGAGCTGGCGCCCGCCAGGGACGCGCGCGGAAGCCCATTATAAGTATTCTTGTCGAGCCTCGAAACCCCGTCACAGCTGCGAACTTCGATCTTGCCATTCAGTGTTGCTTCCGTGATCTGTACATACTCCGCGCCCTGGGGGCCATCGAACAAAACCACCGCGGTCAGGGAGGCATCTTTGGCGTAAGTCGTGATCGATGCTCCACTTACAAGAACCAGAACGAGAACAACCGCGACGCAGCAGCGCTCGAGACGGGAGATCTCGGTCGGCCGTTTCGAAGGGCAGGGGAAAGCAATGGGTTTCCACGACTTCATATAGATCCCGAACCATACATTTTCTCGCAGGAAGGAAGCGCTGAAACAAGATCGATAGCACAATCAAAACTAAAGTAAGTGGGAAGCAAAACGCGACAGGGCTATCATGAAGATGCAACACACAGACCCGATAACTCGTGCGTTTGCGCATATTTGCGAGGACAGTCCATTAGAGATTTCTCATGGAATTGCCAGAGCCACCAAACAACGGGGTTGAGCAGCAGGGACCTGCTGACGAGCCTACCGCCGGGCACCAGCGGCAGGCGAGTCGGGCGAACCTCGGAACATTGGGCCGCTACCAGATTGAGGAAGAGTTAGGACGCGGTGCCATGGGAGCCGTCTATAAAGCGTTCGATCCCGTAATTGCCCGTACCGTCGCGCTCAAGACCATTCTGATCGACAATAATGCTCCCGACCGCGCCCAGATGATCGAAAGGCTTAAGCAAGAAGCCAAAGCGGCCGGCGGACTGGATCATCCCAATATCATCACCATCTACGACGTTGGCGAGGAAAACGGCGCCATTTATTTGAGCATGCAGTTCGTCAAAGGAACCACCCTGGCTGAGCTATTGGCTGATGCTGGCGTGCCTTCCCTGCCAACGCTCCTTTCTTGGGCTGACCAGATTTCAGCAGCCGTCGGTTTTGCACACGCCCGCGGTGTCGTTCACCGCGACCTGAAACCGGCCAACCTCATGGTGACCGACCAGGGGGCCATCAAAGTCCTCGACTTCGGGATTGCCAAAATCGAGAACACGTCCCTCACGCAAACCGGGCTGGTCGTAGGTACGCCTAGCTACATGGCTCCCGAGCAGATCGCCGGTAAGAAGGTGGATTATCGCACCGACATCTTCTCCTTGGGTGCAGTCTTCTATGAATTGCTGACCCGCGAAAAGCCCTTTGCTGGCGATATCGCGACTATCCTCTACAAGATCGTGAATGAGGATCCCATTGCGCCTTCGCTCATTAACCCCGCGATCCCCGGCGGGATCGACGCCGTCATCCGGAAAGCTCTCGCCAAAGATCCCAAGGATCGATTCCAGACTTGCGAGGAAATGCGGCAGGCCTTCCTGGAGCAATCTGTTCGCGCACCGCTCACCACGCCCGCGACCGCTCCCGCAGAGGTGGTCGACAGCCAGCCGCCGGCCCCTGCAAGCGCCCGGCGTGCCCTTCAACTCCAGGCAACTCCACCGCGAACCTGGCCGCGTCTGATTCTGGGCTCTGCCCTCCTTCTCATCGCAGCGGCGAGTTGGGCCTTCTACATTCGTTCACGAACGGGCTCGTTTCCTCCGGTGGTTGCGAAGCTCGAGAGCAGGATCCGAGCCCTGACTTCAGATGCTGGAAAGCTCAGTGAGTACTCCACGCAGGTTCCTCGCCGTGCCGCTGATGAACACAGCGTCGAGCCCGCCCGTCCTCAGAATCCAGAGACGGTGGATGCTCCGGCGGCCGCGTCACAAACATCCGCAATTCCGGCGGCTTCAAGTCCCGCAGCCGCACCAAGCTTGCAGCCGGTCGCGGCGCAGTCGTCAAGCGATCATCCGATCAGTGAAAACACACCCGTCTCAGGAGCACCGGCATCGTCTCCACCGGTGGAGGCGTCACCGAAGCCTGCCGATCCATTCCATCCCGCTTCATCTCAAGCGGTTGAGTCGAGTGACCGCGATCAACCTGCAGCCGACAACGTGACCGCCCATGAACCACTCACCGCGTCTTCTGCCTCCCTCGACGATGACAAGCAAACTGCACCGTCAGCCACAGCAAAGCCGCTTGCCCGAAAACGCGCTCTGGAATCGGCTTTGACGGTAGACGGTTTCAGCCGAAAGGACATCCCGGATCTGCTGGGCCAGGCCGATTCCTCAACTGCGCGCGGCGATTATCGTCTGGCGCGTTACGAATACGGACTTGTTCTAAAGCTCGATCGCAACAATGTCCAGGCGCGAGAGGGTCTACGCCACTTGTCGGCCGCTTGGCAGTCGCGCTGACTCCCGTCGGCTCGAAGTATAGGAAAAATCAGAATCTCGTGTTCGGAGAGAACGAGTCGTAGTGGCGGGTCGAGTGCGTGTCGTTGCTTGGATCAAATCTCCATATCGTCCGATTCATTCCGCGAAGGCTCTCCGAACGTCGCGTCCAATCGTGAGATTCCGTGGAGCGATTGTATGAACCGGTGCGATTGGTGACTCCGATGGAAGTCATGAGCGCGATGCGCGCGGTTCGCGAACCAAGTGCCGCAAGGACGTTGCGAACGCCGCCGTAATCCACCGTCTCAGCTCCCACCTTGCCGTTCGTCCTGGTTCTTCTGTGCTCTCTCGTTTGGTGCCATATCGAGGTCCTAAGAAATCCAAAATAGTCTGGTGAAAAGGCGCGGCCCAGGAGCCGCGCCGCCATGCCTTTCGTATTTCATGCCACCAGAGCTAGATTGGCGGCGTACGCCCGTAGGAAATTTTCGCCCAGGATCTTTTGTATGTCTGAATCGGCAAAGCCGCGCTTGATCAGTGTTTCCGTGAGCAGCGGCAACTGGGCAACGCTCTCCAGCCCTGTGGTGTATTTCATCACGGGCAGATTGTGCGCGTGCCCCCATTCTTGCAGTTTGTCCATATAGTAGTCCGCGTAATCGGGGCCGAGTCCGACGCAATCGATGCCAACCAGGTCTGCCACGTACGCAATATGATCCACCAATCGGTCGGGAGTTGCTTTCGCCGGATCAGAATCGACAAAGCGAGCCAGAAAATTCATTCCGATCACTCCCGACCGTCCTGCGATAGCTTTGATCTGTTGGTCGGTGAGGTTGCGGACGTGGTCACAGAGGGAGCGAGCGTTGGAATGCGACGCAATCGGAGTGCCGGAATAGACTTCCATGGCGTCGTAAAAAGTACGCTCGTTAGAGTGCGACAGATCCAGGATCATATGGAGATGATTCATTTCCTGAACCAGATCCCGTCCTAATTTGCTCAGGCCCCCGCAAGCAGACTCGCCGCAACCGTCGGCAAACCAGTTGCGCTCGTTGTGGGTAAGCATCAGCGACCGCACTCCCAACCGGTAATACGTGCGCAGCAACAAAAGGTCGGGGGTGACGGGCGCCGCGCCTTCCAACGCGAACATGACTCCAATAACTTGCGAGTTGCGAATCGTATTCAAGTCCGACGCCGACTGGATCAGAACCACATTTTCGGCACAGGCTTTTATTTGTTCATGGGCGCAATCCAGAATCGCTAACGTCACAAACGGAGAACGCAGATCGAGATCCCCCAATTCGAAGTCTCCACCGATTGTGACCGTCTCGAAGCGTATCCCCGCAGCTCGCAGCTTCGGCAGATGCTCGGTTTGAAACACCCCCGGATGGCCCTGCCGCTTCTCGAGGAGCATATGCACCGGATAGTCCGAATGAGCGTCTACTATGTTGCTGCTTCGCTGCAAGCGATCGACTCTTGACTTTGTATCCACCAGTTTCCTCCCGTTCTTCTGCATCGATGATTGTAAGGACGCGACAAACCTGAGCAAGGTGCCCGGGCACTGCGACCGCTGTCCGCTCACCTTTCACCATGCTAATCGATACAGAGCGATTGAACCCTGCCGCATCGGAAGACTGAAACGGATTGCGACGTTCCTTAGCGGTGGCCGTATGAGACACAATGTCCAATGAACTGGTAAAAGGACCAGTGCCCGGCAACCCGGTCGCGATGGTAATCAATGATTGCATCCATGCGACTTCTCAACGGGGAGAACAACTATTTGTCGCTGTGGGCTTTCTCGTGATGGGTCTCGTTATTCGACCGTGATCACTACTTTTCCGCGAGCGTGCCCTTCTTCCAGATACCGGATGGCCTCAGAAACTTCACTCAGACTGTATCTTCGGTCGATGACCGGTGTGACCTTCCCCGCTTCCATGAGTTCGCCCAGTATCCTCAGGTCCTCTTTGCTCGATTTCGCCATAAACGTGACGAACTTCTGGCTCGTCAACACTGACAGCACAGGTCCTGTGACCGCACGACCCAAAAGTCCGATCATCCACGGACCGCTCGGCCCTCCGACCGCAATGTAGATTCCCTTGGGATTCAAGACCCGCCTGCAGGCGGACAATGAATGGTTTGCAAAGCAGTCGAAAAATATGTCGTAACGTTGCCCACTTCTTGCGAAATCCTCGTGCATGTAATCAATGACACGATTCGCGCCGATCGATCGGACCATGTCCAGATTCTTCGTACTGCACACGCCCGTTACGTCTGCGCCAAACCATTTGGCGATCTGCACAGCGAACGTACCCACGCCACCCGCCGCCCCGTTAACCAGGACCTTCTGCCCCGCCCGAATCTGTCCCTTGTCTCGAAGACCCTGCAACGCAGTGCGTCCCGCCACCGATACAGACCCCGCTTGCTCAAAGGTCAGGTTACGGGGCTTAGTCGCCAATGAGGATTCGGGAGTACATCCATACTCGGCAAAGGCTCCGCGGCAGGCGCCGAACACTTCGTCGCCCGGTTTGAACTGGGTCACTTCCCTGCCCACCGCTTCAACCTCGCCTGCCACATCAACGCCGAGAAGTGTGACCTTCGGTTTGCGCAGCCCGGACATTGCTCGAACCACGTACGGCGTGCCTCGCATAAAGTGCCAGTCAAGAGGATTAACGGATGTTGCCCGAATTCTTATCAAGACTTCGTTGTTTTTGGGAACAGGCTTTTCGATTTCCCTGATTTGGACAACATCGGGTGGCCCGTATTTGGTATAGATGGCGGCTTTCATCGGTATGCCTCCGCGGCGCTGGCCTGCTCTTTTCCCTGGTTGAGCGTTCACTCCCCCATCACGAAGAGCCACAGGCGCAGCGATATTGTTTGCGCAAGAGATCCGGGTCCCATTGGGGCCAGTGCCATTGAATGCCTTAAAACGCGCGAGAACAAGTCAGGCACGCGCTTTGTCGACCATCGCTTCCCAGATACCCTTGGATTTCAGAACCAGTTCTACCGCTTCTCGGACTGCTCCGTGGCCGGCGAGGGCCTTCGTCGTGTAATGCGCGGCCGCTTTTACCTCGGGGACGGCATCGCCTACAGCTATGGCGAGGCCAGCGCGGCGCATTAAGGGAAGATCGGGAAGGTCATCGCCGATATAAGCCACAGCGGAATCGGCGACACCCGTTCTTCCGAGGATCTCTTCATAGGCCGGCATTTTCACCGGCTGTTTCATATAGATGAACTCCATTTTCATTTCATGGGCACGGCGGAGTAGTGCCGCACTTTCGCGACCGGTAATGCAGCCTGTGCGCAGACCGGCGGTCTGGGCCAGAGTCAACCCCTGGCCGTCGTGCGCATCAAACGTCTTGATTTCCAGAGCGCTGCCATCGGCCTGGGAGAGCAGCGTGACGCTGCCGTCCGTCATCGTACCGTCCACGTCCATGAGGAGCAGTTCGATTTGCGCAGCGCGCTTTTTGAGTGCAGCGGTAATTCTCGAAGAATGAACCAAACAAGCCTCCAGAACAAAAGGTAAGGAAGAAAGTTTAAGTTAACAGTCCCATCGTCGGCACGCCAAGTGCATCGACTAGCGTTGATAGGGGTAGAATAACGTCCGTTCCGAGTGAGCCTTTCGCTGAACCCGTGACATTGGCTCGAGTCATACGCAAGCCGTATCAGGAGCCGGACATGCTGCACACCGTTGCCGATCAGCCGGAATGCTGGCCCACGCTGCCGCTGGATTCATGGAAAGACACGTACGCCACGCTTCATATGTGGACCCAGATGGTGGGTAAGGTTCGGCTGCGGCTGACACCGCTGGTGAACCATTGGTGGAATGTCGCGTTGTACGTAACGGCTCGGGGCCTGACCACTTCTCGAATCCCGTACGGCCAACGAGCATTCGAACTTCGGTTTGACTTCATACGGCACCAGCTTGTGCTCGAGACCAGTGATGCAATCGTGAAGACACTTCCGCTGGAACCTCGGGCGGTCGCTGATTTCTACCAGGAGTTCATGGCCATGCTTCGATCCGCGGGTATCGAAGTCAAAATCTGGCGAATGCCGGTCGAAATCCCCAATCCGATTGCCTTCGACCAGGATCGTGACCATGGCTCCTACGATCCCGCGGCGGTTGAGAAATTCTGGCGGATTTTGTTGTCGGTGGACGCCGTCTTCAGCCACTTCAGGTCGGGATTCATTGGTAAGAGCAGTCCGGTGCATTTTTTCTGGGGAAGCTTCGACCTGGCGGTGACCCGGTTTTCGGGCCGCCGCGCCCCGGAACGCCCCGGCGCCGACGCCATGACGAGAGAAGCCTATTCCCACGAAGTCAGCAGCGTTGGCTTTTGGCCGGGTAGCGGCGATATCAAAGATGCCGCCTTTTATTCCTACACGGTTCCCGAGCCACCGAGATTCAAAGACGCCCTCGTCCGGCCTAATGCCGCCCACTATGAGCCGAAACTCGGCGAATTCATCCTGATGTATGAAGACGTACGTAAGAGCGAGTCGCCCACCGCTTCCCTGCTCGAGTTTTGCCAGAGCACCTACGAAGCCGGCGCAAGCCTGGGCAATTGGGACCGGCCTGCGCTTGAAAGGTAAGTTCTCTTCTACCTGTACCTGCGGAATGACAAGATTTTGTTTGCCTCCCATCCTCCCAGAAAGATTCTTTTCGCCTGCGACTTTGCGCAGCATCCGGTCATCTAAGTACCCGTCGTCATTTTCGCCGTTTCGTCAGAACAGTAAACCAGGAGGCCCGGATGCCCGCCGCTCAAGGGGATATCGCCGTCCGCCATCCACTGCTGGAGCGGGTTCTCCATGCTCGCCGGCAGACTGAAGCTCTCTTCACCCTGGTCCGCCCTGATTCGATGTACGAGCGGCCGATTCCGGAGCGTCACCGCTTCATTTTTTATCTGGGGCACCTCGAGGCGTTTGACTGGAACCTGCTCCACGAAAACGTCTTCGGGCTAAAGAGTTTTCATCCGGAGTTTGACCGGCTGTTTGCCTTCGGCATTGACCCGGTTGGTGGCGGAGTGCCCTCCGACCAGCCCTCGGACTGGCCCTCTCTGGAGGTTGTGCACAACTACGCGAGTCGAATTCGCACCGCGCTGGACGAGAAGGCGGCCGATCGAATTGTGGACTCGCGCCATCATCCGCGCGACGGGTTTCCGCTTGAGACCTTACTCAACGTTGCTATCGAGCACCGGTTGATGCACCTCGAGACCTTGGCCTACATGCTGCACCAGTTGCCGCTGGACGGCAAAGTCCGGGAAGCAGACCCGCCAGGTCTCGTCACTCCACCGGTAACCCATCGCATGGTTTCCATCCCCGCCGGGACAGCGACACTAGGCCTCGAGCGCAGCGACGAGAACTTCGGTTGGGACAACGAGTATGAGTCCCACACGGTGCAGGTGCCAGCCTTTGAAGTTGACGAGTATATGGTGACCAACCGGCAATACCTCGCTTTCATGGCCGCCGGCGGCTATGAGGCGCAGGGTCTCTGGAGCAACGACGACTGGAAATGGAAGACCACTCACGGTGTGTCTCATCCGGTGTTCTGGAAGAAAGCCGATGGCCAATGGCTTTATCGCACAATGTTCGAAGAGATTCCGTTGCCTCTGGACTGGCCCGTCTACGTGAGTCACGCTGAGGCCGCGGCTTACGCGCGTTGGGCAGGAATGGCTCTTCCGACGGAAGCGGAGTGGCACCGCGCCGCCTATGGCACGCCGAACGGAAACGAAACACCCTACCCCTGGGGCCAAGAAGCGCCCGATTCGATTTTCGGCAACTTTGATTTCAACCGCTGGGATCCCGTGCCCGTGAACGCTTTTCCGTTGAACCGCAGCAGCTTCGGCGTTCACGGGATGTTGGGCAATGGGTGGGAGTGGACTTCTACGCTCTTCACCCCATTCTCCGGCTTCGAGCCATTCCCGTTTTATCGCGGGTACTCAGCGGATTTCTTCGATGGCAAGCACTTCGTCATGAAAGGCGGTTCGGCGCGCACCGCAGCGTGCATGCTGCGGCCCACGTTTCGTAACTGGTTTCAGCCCCATTATCAATACGTGTATGCGGGGTTCCGCTGCGTGAACCACTGACAAGAAGGAGGCAGGTCAATGCTCGTCCATGCGATTCCCACGAATGCCACCTACGAATTCGCCGCTGACGTCCGCGCCGGGCTCACACGGCCGGGACAGAAGGAACTTCCATCCAAGTATTTTTATGACGACGTGGGCTCGGCTCTTTTTGAAGTGATCAGCCACCTCCCGGAGTACGGGCTCACACGGGCCGACGAGCGATTGCTGCGGCGCCATGCGGATGAGATCGTGGACCGTCTTGAGCGGGCCGGTCGCTGTGGCCGAATTGGGCAGCGGCAGTGGCAAGAAGACTCGCTGGCTGCTCGAAGCCCTCTGCCGGCGCCAGCGGACATTCTATTACCCGGTGGAAATATCCCGATCGGCACTGGCTATGTGCGAACGGGAACTGGGCAACATCGATTCCATCAGCATTCTGGGGTTCGAGCGCGAATATCTCGATGGCTTGCTGGACGTGGCGGCGTATCGCCAGAGTGGCCAGCGCCTGCTCGTGCTGTTCCTCGGAAGCACAATTGGGAACTTCGACCGTCGTGCAGGGGTGAAATTCCTGACCGAAGTGCGGAGGATTCTCGAGCCCGGCGATTCGCTCCTTCTTGGAACCGACCTGGAGAAGCCCAGCGCCCAACTGCTCCAAGCCTACGACGACGAGCTCGGGGTGACTGCTGCTTTCAACCTTAACCTGCTTGCCCGCATCAATCGAGAACTCGAAGCCGACTTTGACTTGAACCGGTTTGCCCACGTGGCCAGGATCAACGACGAATCTAGGCGCGTCGAGATGCATCTGCGCTCTACTTGCAGGCAAACCGTGAGCATTCCGGCGGCGGAAGTTGTGGTCGAGTTCCTGGAGGGAGAGACCATATGGACGGAAAGCAGCCACAAGTATTCAGCGGAGGAGATTTTCACGACCGCGCGCGACGCTGGCTTCCAGTGCGAGGCCCAATGGATCGATGAACCGTGGCCTTTCGCCGAGAGCCTGCTCATCGCAAAGTGACCTGCCCAGCCTTACACGGCGCAGGTCACGTGACTTAAAATCCTGTTTTCGCTTTGGAGGAAACCATGCCGCAAGAGTGCAGCCATCTTGACCAGATCAAGTTCAGAGAAACCAAGACACACGTATGTGAGGAATGCGTGAAAATGGGCGATACCTGGGTCCACCTGCGCATGTGCCTGATTTGCGCACACGTGGGCTGTTGCGATTCCTCCAAGAACAAGCACGCCACTAAACATTTCCACAAAACCCAGCACCCCCTGATCCGGTCCATTGAACCCGGAGAAGCCTGGGTGTGGTGTTACGTGGACCAGATCGAGCCCGGAGAACTTGTGGCTTGACCCGGCGTTAGTGTCGCGGCCAGAATGCAATTTTCTGTATCTAATCAGCCTGTTCGGGTCCGGTGGGGTCTCGGCAGCTGAGAGCGATTTATGGCGAAACCGATCCTGTTGAGCGTCGATGACGACTCCGATGTTTTGCGGGCGATCGAGCGCGATTTGCGGTCGCATTACGGCACTGACTATCGCGTCATCGCCAGCGACTCCCCGGAAGGAGCTCTGGACCTCCTTAAGGGACTGAAGGTCCGCAACGACGGAGTGGCCCTTATTCTCGCCGACCAGCGCATGCCCCGCCTCGACGGAGTCGGTTTTCTGCAAGAGGCGCGACAGATATTCCCCGGCGCCAAGCGGGCATTGCTGACCGCCTATGCCGACACGAACGCCGCCATCAGCGCGATTAACCAGGCCAACCTCGATTATTTTTTCATGAAGCCGTGGGATCCTCCGTCCGAGCACCTGTATCCCCAACTGGATGACTTGCTCGACGATTGGCGTGCCTCCTACCATCCTGCATTCGAGGGAATCCGGGTACTGGGAACAAGATGGTCGCCGCGATCCTACGAGTTGCGCGACTTTCTGGCGCGCAGCCACGTTCCCTATCAATGGATCGACGTTGAGCACTCGGCCAACGATCCTGAAACCAAGCTCCTTCTCGAAACTCTGGGGCCAGAGGCCAGCAGGCTTCCTATTGTCCTGTTTCCGGATGGGACCAAACTGTTCGACAGCACACCGGGCGAAGTAGCGCAAAAGGTTGGGTTGCGGACCCGTGCGCAGACCAGCTTTTACGACCTGGCAATTGTTGGCGGAGGGCCAGCCGGCCTCGCAGCCGCGGTCTATGGCGCATCGGAGGGCCTGCACACGGTAATGGTTGAGAAGGAAGCTCCCGGCGGCCAGGCAGGAATGAGCTCGCGTATCGAAAATTACCTCGGGTTCCCCAGCGGGCTCAGCGGAGGCGACCTCGCCCGTCGTGGAGTGGTGCAGGCCCAGCGCTTCGGAGTAGAAATACTGTCGCCCCAGGAAGCGGTCGGCGTCCGTACGGAAGGGCCCTACCGGATCATCAAGCTGGCCGATGGAAACGAGATTTCCTGCCACGCCTTGATGATTGCGAGCGGAGTACAGTGGCGGCGATTGGAAGCACCGGGGATCGACCGCTTGCAGGGTGCGGGCGTCTACTACGGTGGCGGGGCCACCGAGGCTCTGTCTTGCAAGGGCGAGATCGTCTACGTGGTAGGCGGAGCGAACTCCGCCGGTCAGGCCGCGATGAATTTCTCCCAGTACGCCGACCGCGTCGTGATCCTTGTCCGTGGAGATTCGCTTGCCAGCACGATGTCGCAATATCTCATCGACCAAGTCAAGGAGACCCCTAACATTCAGTTGTGGACCCACGCCAGCGTGGCTGAGGTCCACGGCGAAACGCACCTGGAGGAGATCTCGATCCTTTGTTCAGACACCAATAAGATGGAGCGAGTGCCGGCAAGCTGCCATGTTCATCTTTATTGGAGCCCTGCCGCGGACTGATTGGCTCGCGGGTATCATCGAACGCGACGACCGCGGATTTCTTCTCACCGGCCCCGACCTGATGCCGGGCGGACAGCGCCCCAAGGGATGGTCGCTCGAGAGAGATCCGTTTCTGCTGGAGACAAACGTTCCGGGCATCTTCGCCGTGGGGGATGTGCGGCACGGTTCGGTGAAACGAGTGGCGTCCGGAGTTGGCGAAGGCTCGGTAGCGGTGCAATTCATCCATCAGTACTTGAGCAAGGTATAAATGGCCGAAGTATCGGAACTACTACGACGCATCCCAGCTTTCGCGGACCTGCCGGATGATCAGATCGCCTGGTTCCTCAGCCAGTCGGAAGAATTGTCCCTCAAGGCTGGTGCCGCCTATGCGCGGGAAGGCGAGCCGGCTGACGCAATGTTCGTGCTCTTGGAAGGAGACTTTCAATGGCGCGGTGAACTAGCCGGAGAGACCTTCGTGCGTGAACTCAAGGCGGGCGAGATTACTGGAGTCCTTCCCTTCTCTCGAATGAAAAAGTTCACCTTGACCGGACGCGCCATCACGGACGCCCGCGTCTTGCGATTTCCCGCTCGACTGCTCCCCGAACTCGTACAGAAGATGCCGGAACTGGCATCGCGCCTCGTCGGTGTGATGTCAGACAGGATCCGCGAAGCCACCCGGTTCGAACAGCAGCGAGACCGACTTGCCGCCTTGGGCAAGCTCTCCGCCGGCCTTGCCCATGAACTCAACAATCCCGCTTCTGCCGCGAAGCGCGCCACCAGTCAACTGCGCGACATTCTGAAGCGTGTCCGCGACGCCAGCCTCGAACTCGGCCGGCGCACCCTTACCGCGGAACAGAAATCCGAAATTGAGAAATTGGAGGCTTCTCTCACCCAAGTGGACGGGCCTCCGCCTGACCCCCTCGCTGCCAGCGCCCTGGAGGATCAAATCGACTCCTTGCTCCGCAGTCACGGGCAAAACGACTTGTGGCAACTCGCGGCCGATCTCGCGCACAGGAACTTCAAGCCCGAACTGTTGGAGCAATTATTCGCCACGCTCGACGCCGGCACCGCCCGGGCCGCGCTGGTCAGGATATCATCCACGGTCGAGATCTCTGGCCTGTTGAATGAGATTGAGAGCAGCACTTCGCGAATCTCTGACCTGGTGGGTGCGATCAAGGAATATACCTTCATGGACCAGGCGCCCGTGCAGAACGTTGATATCGTGAAGACACTGGAGACGACGCTCACCATCCTGAACCACAAACTCAAACACGGGGTGGTCGTGCAGCGCGACTATCAGAAGATTCCGTTTCTGGTGAATTCCTTTGGCAGTGAGCTTAACCAGGTCTGGACCAACATCATCGACAACGCCATTGACGCTATGGGCGGTAAAGGCAAGCTGCGAGTTCGCACCTATCGCGAGGACAAATGCGTTGTGGTGGAGATCGCCGACGACGGCCCAGGGATTTCCCCGGAAATCCAACCCCACATTTTCGAGCCCTTCTTCACCACTAAGGGCGTAGGAGAGGGCACGGGGCTCGGCCTCGATACCGTGCAACGCATTGTGAAAAAGCATCGGGGCAATATTCAGGTTAGTTCGAAACCCGGAGATACACGCTTTCAGGTCTGGTTACCGTTGGCGGAAAGATCTAACTAGTATCTGCAACCTAGGGTCGTGCATACGCCGGGCTGTCAGGATCGGGGCGATCATAATCGCGACCGTACTTGTTCTTGTGCGCGAGATCGAGATCGGATTCGGCCAGGCTGAAGGTCCCGAGGAAGGTGTCTCCGGGAGTCACGGTGATTTCCCGCTCTGCGCCGTGGAGAGCATCCAGCGCAACCGACGGATGGAAAACGTGCATATGGTAGCGGCCGGGCACCACATCGCCGATGCTGATTTCGCCTCGCCGGTTGGAGATCGCATAGTAAGGAGTATTCAACGCAATCACCACGGCACTCATCTGGGCGTGAATATTGCAGAAGATGAAAGAAATCCCCGGCTTGTCAAATTGCACAAATTGGGTGCAAACGAAACGTAGACCAGGCCGCCGAAGTCCTGGATGCCGAATGGAGCGAAGCCCGCGGGAAGTGTGGTGTCGGTGAACGACTTCACCAGCATGAAGGCACCATCAAACACGTCCACCTTAATTGTTGGCGTTGTCGGCGGCGAACTGCCGGTCCCGATAACAATCTCGCGGGAACGTTCGGCGGAATCACATTCCAGTAAATCTGGTTGACAGCAACCAGCCCTGCGGGGAACGATTCGCTCGACGAGTCACCCCGCCGCCGACCCTTTGTAGCCGGGAGGGCGGCTATAGGAATCGATGGAAAACGCAACGTGACGTCCGTTGATAACAAATGACTTGTTGGCTTCGTTTCGCAAAATCAGTACTAAACGGTCAACTGCCGCCCTCGCGTGGGCTTTCGGCTTCTTACCCGACAAACTAGGAGAGCTGAGCAAGCCTTTCCAGTGCCCTAATGATCTTTATTACGGCGTCAGTTGCTTGAATGTGCAGATGTATCACCACACGCAGATCAGTGATCCGAGTAGGTGCCGTCGCCTCTAACAATCCAATCGAGACTCTTGCCGAACTTGGTAGCCACACCCATAAGGATCTCAAGCGTCGGAGCGACTTTCCCGCACTCGACTTTTGAGAGCTGCCCTTGACTGACGCCCAATTGCGACGCAAGTTCCTCCTGTCGCATGTGTCCCCGCAAACCTCGAATTCTCAAACCGATCTCCCGCAGGTCGGATTTTGGCCTGTTTCGTTGAGACATTTTTCCCTTGAATTCTGGTAGTATTCCTATTAGGATATTCCTTATGGAATATTCCTGGGGGAATATGGCGCAGATTCCTCTCGTTTCTTTTCTAGCTTGTCTTCTGGCAGTTGGCAATTGATGACTCTGGATCGAGGAACTTGCAAGGCGCAGTGTTCCGGGAGATGTGGCAGTGGAGAAAAGGTCGGTTACGTACGAATCAAACATCAAGGATAGCCAGGCAGTTGTGGCACGAAATTTCAAGCGCCAGTTCACGTGCTTTAAGACAGCCTTCCGGCTGTCCTCGACACCATGATGATATGCGTTACGTACCATCGACCCTCGAGAAGGAGAAAGTCCCCTGCTGCAACGTCGAGCTGGCCGGCCCCTGGTGCGCCTGAGCGATCTTCTGTGCCGCATGCGCGGCATAGGTTACGGATACTATGAGCGGCACAAGGTAGACTTGATCGCCGATCCCGCCTGGGCCATTCTCCTGAAGGAATACCACGATCTCGAAGCTGTGGACTTGGTGCAGTTCACCTTCGAACTGGATGAGGCGGTCGAGGAGATCCACACCCTGGTGTCCATGGTCTTCGGTCCGGCCCCGGCAACATCCGATCTCTGAAGATTCATGCCAGCTAACCGCCGGCAATGGCGCCCAGAATGACAAAGGGTTCCGCTCCCGACGCGACCGCATCGGGAAGGGGGGCATCCGGAGCCTCATGAGACCGATCCTCCTCGCAGGCGAAGAACCGCAAGAACGGCCGGCGTTGCTTAGTGACCTGGTCACGGATCGTCCCGCGCAGCATCGGATAGCGGGCCTCAAGCGCGTCGAGAACCGAGAGTTGCGTGACGGGGCCCTTGACGTCGAGTTCTACGTCGCCGCGAACTTGCGCCAGCGTTCGGAGATGCTGCGGAAGTAGGACGCGAATCATATCTGTATGCAACAGTATGAACTCCAACCAACATCGCCGCCGACTAGTCACGAATTGTCGGACACCAGGCGGCGTGCCGGAGTTCCCATTCCAATTCCCGGCCCCTCATTTATGAAGTCTATCTTTGCGCGGACAGCTTGGCCGCACGCGCGGCCCCCTGCAAAGCCCCGCGTCGCCCAGGTGCATTGGCGAGTGCGGTCTTAAATTCCTTGAAGGCTAGATCCGGGTGGCCCTGTTCCAGCAGCAAGTCACCGAGCTGTTCGCGGGCAGGAACAATCGGCCCCGGTGTTACGGGAAGCTTCTCGATTGCGTCTTCCTCGTCGGCTGCCTCGCGCATCAATGCTTCGGCTTGATCGAATCTGTTGTCCGCCTGAGCTGACCAGGCCATGAGTTCGCGCCCCAGAATACCCACCTGAGAGGCCCAATACTCGCTGGCTGCAGTCCGAAGCTGCCCTTCGATCTGACTTAACTCATCAATTTGTTTGTGAGCCTCCGTAGCGTGCCGGCTGCGAGCGAGCCCGAGGCCCTGAGCCCAGAGTGCAATGGCTACCACCTGGGGCGGGGCTTCTGCGGGAGGGACGATGCTGGCTGCGTCAGCCCATTGTTTCCGCTCAACCGCGTAGCGCACCGGCATCGCGGTAGAGGCATACGCCATTTTGAATTCCCCTGCATTCAGCTCCGGCATGTTTTTCAGTTCCTGAATGACCCCACCCGCATCTTTGTCACGCCCACTCTGCAAATAGGCATACACCAGATAATCCATGGCGTGCAGCTCTTCTCCAATGTCGCCCTGCTGTTGCGCCGCCTGCTTCGCCGCAAGGTTGGAAGTGATGGAGTCGTCCCATAAGGCCGAGTCGCGTGAATATATGCGATGGCATATGCAATGCGTGCGGCGCGGAGGGTGCAATCTGGGCGTAGGCTCTTGCCGCAGGGAGGCCTCTCGGCGCTAGTTCCGCATTGTCGTAAGCGTGAATGAGGTAGTGAGGGATTCCTGGGTGCTGCGGGTAGGTGTGATCAAGCGGCTCAAGCAAATCGGCTGCCTGTTTCTGCTTCGCGTGCGTCTTGTCGGCAGGAGATGCATTCCCCAGGAGTGCGAGCGCGTAGAACACCTGTGCTTCGACATCTGTCTTGTTCGCGGAAGCGAGATCGCTCATCGCGTGTTCGTAGTTCAACGCCCGCGTGCTGTACGGAACGGTGTCAGCATCCTTATAGATCAAGCTTAGCGCATGGATGAACTGGCGCTCGCGCTCGGATCTCGCCTCGATCTGCTCCGCCCGCTGGATTTCCTTTTGCGCAATCGAAATTGTCGCGGGCACGATGGGCGGCTCCCAAAGCTGGCGAAAGTACGTCATGGCCATGCCCCAATGTGCCATCGCACACTGAGGGTCCTGTTCAGCTACGCCCCGGAAAGTCTTTTCGGCTTCAGCGTAAGCGAAAGAATGCAGCAACGCGACACCTCGGTTGAACTGCGGCTGCACCGTCGGCCTGCAGGAAATCGGGAACGATACTGTTCCCAGCTTCTCAGGGGGGGTGTGGCTGTGACTTTCCTGGGCCGCGGAGAAGTACGGAAAGATGAACAGCAAGGCGAGGACGAATCGCCATAGATGGGACATCTCAGTCTCCATGGGCGCACAAAGCCAGGTCAAGCCTATTACCGATCCCGTCAGTTTGAATCATGCCAGCGTCTGCACCTCAACCGAAAGCACGCCGGGCAGGTCCCGGACAATCGGATTCCAGCTGTCTCCGGCATCGGCTGAGGCATACACCTGTCCGCCGCTGGTACCAAAATACACGCCGCATTTATCCAGCGAATCCACGGCCATGGCGTCGCGCAGCACGTTGACGTAGCAGTCGCGTTGCGGCAGGCCTTTGGTCAGCGCCTCCCACTCGTTCCCGCCGGTGCGGCTGCGGAACACCCGCAGCTTGCCATCCGGAACAAAGTGCTCCGAGTCGCTCTTGATGGGGACGACATAAATTGTTTCCGGGTCATGGGCATGCACGTCGATCGCGAAGCCGAAGTCGGTGGGCAGGTTGCCGCTGACTTCTTTCCAGTTGTCGCCGGCGTCGTCCGAGCGCATCACGTCCCAATGTTTCTGCATGAACAGTACTCCCGGACGCGAAGGGTTCATCGCAATGTGGTGAACGCAGTGCCCGACCTCGGCTCTGGGGTCGGGAATGTATTGGGAATAGAGCCCCTTGTTGATCGGCTTCCACGTCCTGCCGCCATCGTCGGTGCGGAAGGCGCCCGCCGCCGAGATGGCGATCCACATCCGCTGGGTTTCCGGAGTACGAGAGCTGGGATCGAGGATGATGGTGTGCAGGCACATGCCGCCCGCCCCCGGCTGCCATTTGGGGCCGGTGCCGTGGCCGCGCAGCCCGGGGAGTTCCTTCCAGTTCTCGCCGCCGTCGGTGGAGCGGAAGATGGCGGCATCTTCTACGCCGGCGTAAACCGTGTCGGGATCGGTGAGCGACGGCTCCAGATGCCACACGCGCTTAAATTCCCACGGATGCTGCGTGCCGTCGTAGAACTGATGCGTGGTAAGCGGCTTGCCGGTCTCGGCAGACGTGTCGTAAGCGAACTTGTTGCTGGCGGCCTTCGGAGGACCCGGGGCGGGCTCTTCTCCGGGCGGAGTTCCAGGCTGGTGCCAGGTTTTACCGCCGTCATCCGAGCGCTGGATGATTTGTCCGAACCAGCCGCTGGTCTGCGACGCATAAATGCGATTGGGATCGGCGGGCGATCCTTTCAGGTGATACATCTCCCAGCCCGCAAAATGAGGGCCGCTGACATCCCATTTTTCGCGCTTGCCGTCCGACTCCAGAATGAACGCGCCTTTACGTGTACCCGCCAGAACTCGCACTCTGCTCATGCCAACGTTCCTCCCCTACTTCATTCACCCCGATACGCTCGCTTCAAACCTTCAATGTCGATCTTGGTCATCTGCAACATGGCTTTGAACACCCTCTGCGATTTCACCGGGTCCTTGTCCTGCATCAGTTCGATCAAAGCTCGGGGGACGATCTGCCATGACACGCCAAATCTGTCTTTCAGCCATGCGCACTCCACTTCACTCCCGCCTGCGGAGAGTTTCTCCCACAGCTCATCGACTTCTGCCTGCGTTTCGCAGTCTACAAAGAACGATATCGCTGGCGAAAAAGTGTAGTGCGGGCCGCCGTTCAGCGCCATGAATTTCTGCCCTTCGAGTTGAAAAGTCACCGTCATCACGGTTCCTTTCGGTCCCGGCCCCGCGTCTCCGTACCGTGCAACGTTCAGAATTTTCGAGTTCTTGAAAACGGAGGTATAAAAGTTTGCCGCCTCTTCGGCCTTGCCGTCAAACCACAAGAACGGAGTGATTTTTTGCATTTCGCTCCCCTCTATTGCTCAGATTCCTGTCAGCACTGGTTTCATGAAATCGAACTTCAGTGCTTATCCATGGGATCAACTGTATCGTCCGACCACTTGCGCACCGGAACCAGGAATATGGTCAGTCGGTCCGGAGCGTTGTCAAGTTTCAGAATCGGGGAGCCTGGCAGGTCTGCGCCCCAAACTTCAGCGTCCGTTTCGGGAACGAAAAACATCAGGCGAGGATGCCAGTGCCCGTTATCATCGCCCAAGTACTGCTGTTTCGACATCATGTAGCACATCGCGCCAGACTCCTGCATCGGCAATTCCTTCTTGTCGTAGGCAGCTTTGACACTGTCGAACATTTGAGCTTTGGATTGCCCAGCCAGTACCAACTCTGTCTTCTTGATCGTGAGTGGAAGATAGGATCGTGCGGCCGGCGCGTTTAAGCAGATCGGGGCCCGCAGCTTGGGATTCCAAAAGCCAGGATCGTCGATTCCGGCGGTCCATGATCGTTCCACCATACACACGAAACCGTTCTTGCCTTTAACCGCGGTTTCGTAGCCATGCCGTCCGAGGACCATGATCTCGGCATCGCCTGAGATGGACTCCGGAGCCGCGCTTCGCGCCAGCGCTATCTCGGCATTTCGCTCCATCAGATACTCGTCAAGCGCAGCCATGCTTGGATACGGTGTCTTGGCGTCCTGTGCCTGCGTCAGCCAACACGCGCCCAGCACAACAGCCAGGGTGAAGGTTCCCAATGTGATAGTTCTGGTCATGCTTGTGTTCATTGCTCGCTCCTGAAGTCTTTTGATATGGGTTACTCCGCGAACCGCGCAAGCCTGCGTCGCGGAGGCACGGTTCTGCACCGCGTCGCAGGCTCGCTCGCGATTGACTCTCGCCTCCCCATCGGGCTTTAAGCCGCTTTCTGAGGCTGCGGACGCATCTGGTTCAGGAACTGGCGCATGGCAGCGAGATGACCCGGCGAACGCTTTTCGATCCACGTTTCGTAGCGCTGCGCCGCCTTTTCCAGATGAGCCATGAACTGCTGATTCGCAAACCGCTCCCGGCCCTGCGGAATAGCGGGTTTAACGCGCTCCCACACCCCGAAAAATTCGCCACTGGTTTCAAAAAACAGGTCTTCGTGGAGCAGGCCGTAGTTGAGCATCGCGCAGGCCTGATCCCAATACGAGAGCACCATCATCGCGAAAACGCCGTTTTCCGTTCCCGGCGCCGCAATGCGCAGGGAGTCATCGAAATTGTCCACGAAGTAATTCTTGAAGAACCAGTCGCGGGCTTGACGCAGCCGGGCCTCGCGGCGCATGTCGTAGATTTGCATGTGGAGTTGAGCTTGTTCGTGCGTAGGTTTTTCCATTTCCATTTCTCCTTTGATGGGTTCGCTGGTTATGAGTTGGAAGTGGCACGTTTCGTCTTGTACAAAACACTCCCTTGGTTTTTCGTGATTGAAACAACCCCGTTGTGCATGAGATTATGCACATATCACTTGCTATATGCAAGCGACTTATCTGTGGAAAATATGCCGAAGTCCAGAGCCAAGCGGCGATCGGGTTGCCCCCTGAATGCCTCAGTGGAAATGCTGGGCGATCGCTGGTCGCTGTTGATCATCCGCGACATGATGCTCCGTGGGTTCCGCACGTTCAAGGAATTCATGGAGTGCTATGAAGGAATCGCGACCAACATACTGGCAGACCGGCTGCGGCAGCTGGTTGCTCATGGAATCCTCGCCACGGAAGCGGATCCATCGGACGGGCGGAAAGTGATTTATTCGCTGACCGCTAAAGGAATCGATCTTGCCCCGGTACTGACGGAAATGGTGCTATGGGCAGCCGCCCACGAAGATACCGGCAATCAAGCGCTGGTCCGGCAGATGCGAGAGAACAAAGAGAAATTTCTGGCTGGAGTGCGCGAACGCTGGCTTATCGCCCATTCCAAATAATTTGTCGTCCTAACATTTTGTCATCCTGAGCGAAGCGAAGGACCTGCTTCTTGCGGCGGACTGCAGATCACTTCGCTTTGAGCACGGGGCCGGGATTCCTCACCAGCGTAAGCCCACCGTAACAGGCATCACGATGGTCTTGCCGTCGCTCTGATAAGCGCGGTGGTAGCGCCATTCGACGAAAATCTTGGATTTGTGAAGATGGTTCAGACGGTAAGTAACTCCGCCGCCGAAGTTGAAGCCTCCGGCATCCTTGGAGTTCGAGGACATCGTCTGCGCGTTGAGCTGGCCCCCGGGGATGTTGCTAATCCAGGTCAGGTCCCACCATCTCCAGGCAGGCTGGTAGACTGTGCCCGCTTGGAGCGTCCGGCTGGGGATCGAAACGCTGCGGCGATAGAAACCCACGCCGAAAATTCCATATACTCCCAATTTGCCGAAATGGCGGGGCACGGTGACGATTCCGTCCAGGCTGATCGACTGCATGTTTCCGCTTTGGTTCGACAGGTACTGATCCAGTTTCACGCTGGGTCTGAAGTCGAGGTTGTAGTACATGTATTCGGCATCTATGCCAAACATGCGATTGAAGTTTATGCCCGCTCCGGCCACGCCATGATCCGAGGTTCCGACAAAGCTGGCGACGTCGCCGCGGCCGATGCCGATTCCGCCGCCGGCGGTGAAGTTAAAGCGATTGAAATTGGATTGTGCTGACGCTGACGCAATGAGCCCGCAAAAAACAAGCAAGAACAGTATCCGATTCCTCAATCTTGATCTCCTGTTTCGTGTAACCACACTCCTACAGCCATAACTCTGACGCGATTACTGCTCTTCAGCTTAGATGCGCACACCGCACAAGGAAAGCCCGCGTTTTTCTCCGGCTCCCGAAAAATCTGTCTCTACAGGCTTAGTGTCCGGCGCCCGGCCGTGGTGCAGGACGAATCTTCCCATAAAACACCGGCCAGTATTCGCGGAGCATGTTTCCACCCGCCTTGGTTGCCAGGTCCAGACCAAAGCGAAAAAAGGTATCTCCTACGCTGCGGTTCCGGTCCGGCCAATAGACGTTCGCCAGTCCCTCGGCCATCAGCGGTCCGCCCAGCCCAGACCAGTTTACGACATCGCGTCCGTCATCGTTGCGGGTGACGAAGACGCGCTCGATCGAATACTTCATGGCGTGGCCAAAGCTCGGCCTGATCTCAGGATAGAAACGCGGATCCTGGTGCAGCGCCGAGGCCAGCAGAAACGTCCCGAAAAACTCGCCGGAAGCCTGGCGTGCCATCGAGGACCCATATCGCTTGGTGTATCCGTCCCATCCCTGTCCGCGGCCGGTTGGCGAGTTCGCCGCCTGACCGACCGCTGAACCCAGGGCCGCCCAGGTCAGCGTGTGCACGGAAACGCTGTTGTCCACGAACAGCTCAAATTTCCTCCCCGGCGAAAGCGGCTCCGTACTGGCAGCGATGTCGGGGAAAACGACGGATTTCTTTTCCAGCAGATTGTACAGGGCCACCGGCTCAATCTTTGACGGCCCACTCGGCGTCTGGCCGGCGGATGAATTGCCCGCCTGAGGCTGAGGCTTTGGCGTTTCCTGGGCGCATGCTTCCGCTGTCGAACCGAGAGCGATGGCTCCGAAAACAATCAAGGCGCACAGTGGAGATTGGAGAAAGGGCGCTAAGTGGAACCGCGGGACGGGGACCGTTCCCCTGATGCTGACTCTCTGGCGCAAAGACATCGCTAGAGATTACTCAATTGCAAGCCCGGCGGCAAACGGACAAGAGGCAGGTTTCAAAGTTTCAAGGTTCCGTCAATGCCGAGATGCTGGTTCAGACTTGAAACTCTGAAACCCTGAAACTTTGAAACCTGCCTCTAAGCAACTTCTCCGGATTGAGCCGCCAGGTAGTCGATCAGTTCGCCGACGGTCAGCCCCGCCTTCAGCATCTCGACCATCTGCTCGGCACTGACTCCTACCTGTGCGCCCAACGCCACAACCTTGCCCACCGCACGCTCCAGCGTTTCTCTTTGCGCAGGCGTGAGCGCCTCGCCGAGATCATGACTCGCGGCTGCGGTGAGATCCTGCTCTATGGTCACATGAACACTCCACCACTCTGCAAAAATGAACTGGATCCGGTGAGAGCAACATCATTCCCGGAGCCAGATTTGCTCGGTACCCGCTTGGGGCCCGATTTCAGAACCATGATCCACCAATCGATCCGGCTGCGCTGTGATGACGCTTACTTGGATTTGTGATGGAATGGACAGGCAAAGCCCCCGGAGGGTGAGAGTTGGGCGCTGCGTTCTCCGGCTAGCTCACGAAGAGAACCCACGGGCGTCCAAAAGAAAACAACAGCTTGGCCATCAAAACGAACTATCGACGGTTGTTGGTGCTTCTCGTGTGCACCGTCTCCCGGCTATTTGCCAGCCCACCCGAGTTTGGCAATGTTCGTATCCCCCATGTCCCCTCCCCTCCCCACCTCGAGGACTTCCTCAGCATGGAGCCGTCACCCGCATGGCAGGGCAAACTGGCTAAAGTGGAAGGCTTCACCCAGAGGGTTCCAACCGATGGCGCTCCAATTTCACAGCGCACCGAAGTATACCTGGGATACGACGACAAGAATCTTTACGCTATCTTCGTGTGCTTCGACAGCGAGCCCAGGAAAATTCGCGCCCGGCTTTCCCGCCGCGAGGACATCTTCGACGACGACACGGTCGAGATCATGCTCGATACCTTCCATGACCACCGTCGCGCCTACTCTTTCAACACCAACCCCCTTGGGGTGCAATTGGATGCCCTGTGGACGGAGGGCCAGGACTTCGACTCGTCGTTCGATACGGTCTGGAACTCGGCCGGAAAAGTGACGGATCGGGGTTTCGTGGTATGGTTCGCGATTCCGTTTCGCAGCCTGCGCTTTCCCTCGGGCGATCCGCAAACCTGGGGCATCTTGTTGAACCGCGAGATTCCTCGCTCCAGTGAAGACGCCTTTTGGCCCCCGTACTCCAGCCGCATCCAGGGACGGCTCAATCAGGAGGGCACCGCCACCGGGCTGGAAAAAATATCGCCCGGCCGGAACATTCAGCTCATCCCCTATGCCATCGGACGCTCGTTCCGGGAAATTGACGCGAACGATCCGAGCGATGTCTTTTACTCGCAGCGCACCGCGTTCGGTCAGGTCGGTCTCGACGCGAAGCTCGTGCTCAAGGACAAGTTCGCCATCGACGCAACCGCCAATCCCGACTTCAGCCAGATCGAATCCGATCAGCCGCAGGTGACGGTTAACCAGCGCTTCGAAGTTTTCTTTCCGGAGACGCGGCCCTTTTTCCAGGAGAACTCGAATTATTTCAAGACGCCCATCAATCTCGTCTTCACCCGCCGCATGGCCGATCCGAAATGGGGAGTGCGTATGACGGGCAAGGACGGGCCATGGGCGGTCGGGTTGCTGGCGGCCGACACCGACTCCCCAGGGGAACAGGTCGATTCCAGCAATCCGCTGTTCAACCAGCACGCGCTTTTTGCGGTGGGAAGGGTGAGCCGCGATATCGGCAGTCAGTCCACCGTCGGAGCCCTCTATGCCGATCGCGAAGTCAACGGATTCTTCAACCGGGTAGGCAGCGTCGACGGACGCTTCAACCTGAATGATCACTGGACGCTGAATGCACAGGCTGCGTACAGCGCCACCCTCAATCCCGAGGACTCAACCTTCAACCAGTTCAATACCACGGGAGGGTATCAGTCCGGCAACGCCGAAGAAGTTGTCTTGCAGCGGGATGGACTCAAGCTGCACTACTTTTTGGACTATACCGACCGGAGTCCCAATTTCCGGACCCTGACCGGCTTCGATCCTCAGCAGGATATCCGCGACCTCTATCAGCGGCTGCAGTACACCTTCCGGCCGGAAGGCAAACACTTGATTTCCTGGGGGCCGACGTTTGAGACTTACGAGATTTACGATCACGAAGGAAATCGCATTAACTCTGGTTACATGCCTTCGATGAAGGTGGAACTGATCGGGCAGACGTTCCTGACCGCTTTGTACGCCCAGGAAATGGAACGGCTGCGCCCGCAGGACTTCTCGGCAATTACCAGCATCCAGAAATACGTGCGTCACACCACGGAGTTTGCCATTGATTCAAGCTATTTCCAGAAAGTGATTCTGCACGCTGATTTTCGCTTGGGCACGCGCGTGAACTACGATGCGCCCTACGTGCAGGCGCTGCCGCAGTTTCCGATTATTCCGTTTCTGGCGCGGCGCATGAGCGCCAATGCGACCATTACCGTCCGGCCGATCCGGGCTCTGAAGGTCGATAACACCTACATCATGCTCCGCCTGCGCAGTTTGGATACCTCGTTCGGCGCCATGAATAATCACATCATCCGCAGCAAGTGGAACTACCAGTTCACCCGGGAACTTTCTTTCCGCTTCATCGGCGAGTACAGCACGGTGCTCTCGAATCCGTATTTCACTTACCTGCAGACCGCCAAGAACTTCAATGCCGATTCCCTGATCACCTATCTCGTGCATCCCAGCACGGCGATCTACGTCGGCTACAACAGCAATCTGGAGAACGTGGCCTCGCCCCTGGGAACGGACGTAAATGGAGAACTGAATCACGATCCCCTGGGCCGCTTGCACAACGACGGCAGAAACTTCTTCGTGAAGGCCTCCTACCTGTTCCGGTTCTAGAACCCGGAGCGTAGCGCCGCCGCACTGAGGGCCAGATGCCGCGCTAGGGCCTCCCCATCAACTCCAGAATCGCTGCCATCTCGACTTCGATTCCGGTCTTAAGGCTGGGTTCGCGATCGGGCGCGAAGTAGGGAGAATGCGGCCCGGGAAGCTTCTCTCCGGTCTTCACTGCCTCCGCATATTTCTCCGGATTGACCGCGCCCAATTCGAGCATCACGCTCGGAATGCCCGCGTAGCGATATTCCGCAAAATCATCGCTCGCCATCATCGGACGCCCCAGCACAACGTTCGCATCTCCCATCACCTGCTTCAGCCGGTCGGCGAGCCGGTTGGTGGTTAGAGGATCGTTGTACACGGCGCCAACACCTTCCTCCAGTTCGACGAGCGGCTTTTTCGGAGCGCCCGCCGCCGCCGCTTCCGCAACCGCGATCCGCTCAATGGCCGCCAGCAGGTGCTTGCGCACCTCATCCTTGTAGGACCGCACGGTCAACTGCATCAGGACTTCGTCGGGAATGATGTTGTTCTTGGTGCCGCCGTGGATCGAACCCACGGTAATGACGGCCGGATCTTGCGGGTCAATCTCGCGCGACACGATGGTCTGCCAGCTCACGATGGTTCGAGCCGCGATCACGATCGGATCGACCGTTTCCTGCGGAGCCGACCCGTGGCCGCCGACCCCGTACACCGTAACGTTCACCGAATCGGCATTCGACGCGCTGAAGCCAGGCGTGTAGCCGACTTTGCCGGCGGGAAGCCCGTTGCTGTCGTGTACCGCGAAGACGAAGTCCGGCTTGGGGAAGCGCGTAAACAGGCCGTCTTTGATCATATTTTTGGCGCCGCCGATACGCTCCTCAGCGGGCTGCCCGACATAAATAAAGGTTCCATGCCAGTGGTCTTTGTTCTGCACCAGCAAGGCGGCGGTTCCGATGCCGATCGCCATGTGCAGATCGTGGCCGCAGGCATGCATCACCGGCACTTCCACGCCACGGTCGTCGTGCGTCGTTACATGGCTCGCATAAGCCAGGCCCGTTTTCTCAGGCACCGGCAAGGCGTCGAGTTCGGCGCGCAGCATGACCACCGGGCCCGAACCGTTCTTGAACACGCCGACCACACCCGTGCCGCCAAATCCCGTGGTGACGTCGTACCCGAGCTTGCGAAGCTGGTCGGCAACTTTGGCCGCAGTCTTCTCCTCGTGATAGGAGAGTTCGGGATTGCGGTGCAGGTCGAGATAGAGCGCCTCGACCTGGGGATAGACAGCATCAATCTGCGTGGTGGGAGCACGCCAGGGTTCAGCCGCCCACGACGCAACGGAGAGCGAGACGAGCAGAAGCAGGAAACGTTTCATAAGTCCTCGTGAATCGCATTAAACCACAAAGGACACGAAGGCACACGAAGGAAACCAGGGGGTGCCTTCGTGTGCCTTCGTGTCCTTTGTGGTTGACGAATTTAGCGCGTAGCCTGGGCCGCGCAATGCAGATCGAAGGCGGCCTTCAGGTCGGCGGCGATAGCGGAAGCTACACGGGTTTCGATCTGGTTGCGGGGCATCATATAGACCAGCTTACCGTCGCGCAGGATCGCGATGGAAGGCGAGGAGGGAGGGTATCCGGTGAAATAGGAACGGGCGCGCTCGGTCGCTTCCGTGTCCTGTCCGGCAAATACGGTCGCGATCTTGCCGGGCTTGGCCGTATTCTGCAACGCTAGCCGCACCGCAGGACGCATACGGCCGGCAGCGCATCCGCAAATCGAATTCACAACAATCATGGTTGTGCCGGTTTCGTTCTGCACGAAGCGGTCAACCTCAGCGGCAGTGCGCAGCTCTTCAATTCCCAGGCGCGTAAGCTCTTCGCGCATCGGGATCACCAGTATTTCTGGATACATGAACTCTCCTGTAATTTCTAGAAACTCTGTCATCCTGAGCGAAGCGAAGGACCTATGCATTTCGCCTGCTCACCGGTCACGCGGTAGCTCGATTCTCAATATGCCAGCACAGGCAAACATGAGATGCTCAACTCAATATAGAGCGCAATCGGCTTTATGACGATTCAGGAAAACGTTCCGCTGTCACCCCTGACCACGTTGCAGGTGGGAGGGGCGGCTCGCTACTTTGCGGAACTGAAAAGAGAAGACGAGGTTCGCGAGGCCGTGCAGTTCGCGAAAACTCGCGATTTGCCGCTATTCGTTCTGGGCGGAGGAAGCAATCTGGTAGTTGCCGATTCCGGTTGGCCGGGATTGGTGCTGAGAGCCGCGATCGGCGGAATCACGACTCCGACCACCCATGACACCACCAGTAACGCTGTGCTCTTCAGCGTGGGTGCGGGCGTTAACTGGGACGACTTTGTCGCCCAGGCGGTGGCACAGAACTGCGCGGGCGTTGAGTGCCTGAGCGGTATTCCAGGCAGCGTCGGGGGCACGCCCGTGCAAAACGTTGGCGCCTATGGGCAGGAGGTGGCCGACACTATCGAATCGGTGCACGCGCTCGATCTGAAAGAAGATCGCGTCGTGTCGCTACCTAAACCGGTGTGCGGATTCCATTATCGCACCAGCATTTTTAACAGCACCGAACGCGGGCGCTACATTATCTTGCGGGTGAACTACCGTTTGAAGCGGGGTGGCGCTCCCAGTTTGCACTATGCCGATTTGCAAAAGTACTTTGCCGAGAACGCCGCCCAAGGAAAAACGCCGCCATCGCTCGCCGAAGTGCGCGAGGCCGTGCGCGCCATACGGCGCAGCAAAGGCATGCTGATTGTCCCCGGAGACGAAGATTGCCGTAGCGCCGGATCATTCTTCAAGAATCCCGTGCTCAGCGAAGAGCAGTTCAGAGATCTCGCTGAGCGAGCCGTATCGAAAGGGCTCGAGATTCCCAGCCACCCCGCTCTCAATGCGCAACGCAAAGTTTCCGCGGCATGGCTGGTGGAACACTCGGGGTTCTCCAAGGGATTTGCGGCGGGAGCGGCCGGGATCTCGCACAAACACGCACTCGCGCTTATCAATCGCGGAAACGCAAAAGCGAGCGACATTGTCGAATTGAAAGATAAAATCCAGCACGGCGTGCAGGAAACGTGGAAGATTCTGCTGGAACCCGAACCGGTGTTTGTAGGGTTTTAGCCGCGCTGCGCTGATCTAATGATTCAATGTCTCAATGATTCAATGACTCAATAAATAATGCTGGCGCATCCCGGAGCAGACGGGTCCTCCAAGCCGGCCCAGAGGTTTCCGCCTACCGCGGGATCCGCTTCGTTGATTCATCGGCCAGTTCGCGCGCTCGCTTGAAAATCTTCCGGAACATCTCCTTGGTCAACTTGCCCGTCTGCGTGTTCTGGTTAGACGGGTGGTAGGAGGCCAGAAGGGTACGTCCATCGGGCAGCACGTATTCCGCGCCGTGCCGGAATTCATACTCCCGCTTGCTGGCGATGAGTTCCCTTCTCTTCAGGTAGTTCAGATAGGCTTCGAAGCCGATCCTTCCCAGGGCCACGACCACGCGCAGATCTTTCAGTCCTTCGAGTTCGCGCTCCAGAAACGGAGCACAGCTGGCCAGTTCCTCAGGCAGAGGCTTGTTATCCGGGGGTGCGCACCGCCCCGCTGCGGTGATGTAGAGATCAATGAGCGCCAGCCCGTCGTTACGGGCAGTAGCCGTGGGCTGATTCGCAAAGCCGGTCTCGTACAGCACTGGATACATGAAGTTTCCCGAAGCATCTCCTGTGAAAGGGCGGCCAGTGCGGTTGGAACCGTGGGCGCCGGGAGCAAGTCCAAGCACGAGAACGCGGGCGCGGGGGTCGCCAAAGCCGGGAACAGGCTTGCCCCAGTATTCACAGTCGCGATAAGCGCGGCGTTTCTCACGGGCGATCCGCTCGCGATACGCGACCAGACGCGGACAGCGCGTGCAAACAACGACTTCGGCATTCAGAACCCTGAGCCAGTTGGGAAGAGACATAAGCGTCAATTGTATGTGTTCGTGTGGCGCGGACGCTCTCGTCCGCGGCCGTTGCGGTTGCTGTTGCCCTTTGTGTCGCTCGGACACGCAATCCCCGTCGAGTTGTATTCGCTGCACGCTTTCGTGGGCAAGAGTGCCCGCGCTACACAAAAGCCCGTTACTTTGGTGGGTAGGATATCTCCCTCGGCCGTTTGACGTTGCTCTTCGAGAGTCTTTACACTCAATGCTGCGGCATAAAGCGTCGCAGCCGAGCAATTTCCTTCCGACTCTGCTGCCGCGGCCGCTTTGGAAAGGTAATTGTGAGCCCCACTGATATCAACGAAAACGCGACGAAAGAAAGCGCCACCAAACGCGAGATCGTGGTTGAAATTCCGGTCGCGGATGTCGCCCGGCAGACCGACTCGCTGATCCAGAAATATCAGAAGGTGGCGCGCATTCCCGGCTTCCGGCGCGGCCATGTTCCGGCGTCGATTATCCGACAGCGTTTTTCCGAAGAGATCAAGACCGACATGGTCGAGGCGCTGATCCCGCGTTTCTTCCGCCAGGAGGCCGAGCGCCTCAGCCTGCATCCCGTGTCGCAGCCCCGGGTGACCGACCTGCACCTGCACGATGGCGAACCCCTGCGCTTCAAAGCCGCCTTCGAAGTGCTGCCGGAAATCAAGCTGGAAGGCTACAAAGAACTGCGCGCCGATAAGCCGGAAATCGCGGTTTCCGAGGCCGATGTGGAGCAGGCGCTAGCCGATCTGCGCGAGCGGCATGCCAGTTTCAATCCGGTGGAGGGCCGCGCCCTGGCCGATGGCGATTTCGCCCAGGTCTCGCTCGATGGCAATCCGAAAGCCGGCGATTCGAAGTCTGGCGAAGGCCAGCCCGTGCACATGGATGAAGTGCTGGTCGAAATTGCGGGCCAGAATACGATGCCGGAGTTTACCCAACACCTACGCGGGGCGAGCGCCGGAGACGAGCGCACCTTCGACGTGAACTATCCCGAAGATACCCAGGACAAGCGCCTGGCGGGAAAAACGTTCAGCTATACCGTCAAGGTGGGTTCGATCAAACAGAAGAGTCTGCCGGAATTGAACGACGAGTTCGCCAAGCAGCTCGGCCAATTCCAGACGGTGGACGATTTACGGAAGGCCGTTCGCGAGCAAATCGAATCCGAGCGCAAGCATGAAGCCGAACACGCCGCCAAGGAAAAGCTGGTTGGAGAACTGATTCAGCGGAATGATTTCGAAGTTCCCGATTCGCTGATCGAACAACAGATCGACATCCGGCTGGAGCGTGGACTCAGGGCGCTGGCGGCGCAGGGCCTGACCGCCGAGCAAATGAAGAAGATGGATTTGCAACGCCTGCGCGCGGGACAGCGCGAGCAGTCAATTCATGATGTGAAAGCCGCGTTGCTGCTCGAAAGAGTGGCCGAGGAAGAGAATATCCAGGTCAGCGATGAAGAACTCGATCGGGAACTGGAGTCGCTGGCCAGACAATCCAAACAGACTTCGGAAGCTGTACGCGCTCGTTTGACACGGGATGGGGGCCTCGATAGGATACGGACAAGAATCCGCAACGAAAAGACCCTCGAATTTTTGTACCACCAGTCCGCGTAACCGAAATAATAATGATGATGCGGACCATTTCAATCCTCCCCAGAACCGACGAGACCGACCTCCGGACAGGGGTGTGGAAAGGGTGAACGTGAACACGAATTCCAATTCCAAGGACGCGCAAATGATGCTCGTCCCGATGGTAATCGAACAGACCGGCCGCGGCGAACGCGCCTATGATATTTATTCCCGGCTGCTCCGCGACAACATCATCTTTATTGGCACGCCGATTGATGACAATATCGCCAACCTGGTCATCGCCCAGATGCTGTTCCTGGCGCAGGAAGACCCGGAGAAAGACATTCAGCTCTACATCAACTCGCCGGGCGGGTCGATCACGGCGGGCATGGCGATCTACGACACCATGCAATACGTGAAGAACGACGTGACCACCATCTGCATCGGTCAGGCGGCTTCCATGGCGGCGTTGCTGCTTTCCGCCGGCCAGGCCAAGAAACGGCTGGCGCTGCCGAATTCGCGCATCCTCATCCATCAGCCTTCGATGGGCGGGCTCTCCGGCCAGGCCACCGATATTGACATCCACGCCCGCGAGATCCTGCGCATGCGCGAGATTACTAATCAGTTACTGGCCAAGCACAGCGGCCAAAAGCTGGATAAAGTGGAGAAGGACGTGGAGCGCGACTTCATCATGAATTCGCAGCAGGCTAAGGAATACGGAATCATCGACGATATCATCTATAAGACAAGATAGAGGGTATGATCGGCGTTCGCGACGGCAGTGCGAAGACACGGCTTGCCGCGTCTAGGCCAACTGAGAAGGAGTAAGGCCGAGTGAAAAACAAATCGGGAATGGATGAGATGTTGCGCTGCTCGTTCTGCCATAAGGCGCAGGACGCTGTGGCGAAACTGATCTCGTCGCCGAGCGACTATCCCCGGGCCTACATCTGCGACGAGTGCGTAGCCGTCTGCAACTCGATTCTCGAAGATGACCGCACCGCGGCTCCCGCGGCTGCGGTTCCGAACCAACTGCCCAAGCCGCAGGAAGTCAAGACCTTCCTCGACGAGTACGTCATCGGACAGGAGCAGACCAAGAAGAAGCTGGCCGTAGCCGTCTATAACCATTACAAGCGCATCTACATGAACCGCCAGCGCACCGGCGACGGCGTGGAACTGACCAAGTCGAACATCCTGCTGATCGGCCCCACCGGAACCGGCAAGACGCTGCTGGCGCAAACCCTCGCCCGCATGCTCGACGTGCCCTTCGCCATCGTGGATGCGACCACCCTGACCGAGGCCGGTTACGTCGGCGAGGACGTCGAGAACATCATCCTCAAACTTCTGCAGGCCGCCGAAGGCGATGTCAGCCGCACTCAAACCGGCATCATCTATATCGACGAAATCGACAAGATCGGGCGCAAGGACGAAAACCCTTCGATCACCCGTGACGTCTCGGGCGAAGGCGTGCAACAGGCCCTGCTCAAGATTCTGGAAGGCACGATCGCCAACGTTCCCCCGCAGGGTGGACGCAAGCATCCGCACCAGGAATTCACGCCCGTAGATACCACCAACATTCTTTTCATCTGCGGCGGCGCGTTTGTCGGCCTGGAGAAAATTGTCGGCCGCCGCGTCGGCAAGAAGGCTCTGGGCTTCCGTATGGGGGATGAAGCCGAGAGCGAGCATCCCAGCGTGACCTCGTTGCGCAACTTTGAGCTGATCTCCGAAGCGCAGCCCGAAGATCTGATCAAGTTCGGCCTGATCCCCGAATTTGTCGGCCGCCTCCCAGTCATGGGAGTCTTGCAGCAACTGGACGAAAACGCGCTGGTGGAAATCCTGACGCGTCCCAAGAACGCCATCGTGAAGCAGTACCAGCGCCTGTTCGAGTTTGAGAACGTGCGGCTGAAGTTCAGCGATGACGCCAACCGTGCCATCGCCCGCCAGGCCATGGCGCGTAAAGTTGGCGCCCGCGGCCTGCGTATGATCCTGGAAGAGCTTATGCTGGAACTGATGTATAGCCTGCCCAGCCAGAAGAAGGTCAAAGAATTTGAAGTGACCCGCGAGATGGTGGAAAAGCGCAACGTCTCGCTGGCCATGATCGAGAAAGCAGCAAGCTGACTGGTCGTTGGTCGGCGGTCGTTTAGTCGTTCGCTAACTCGAATGGCGAGCGACCAACGACTAACGACCAGTGACCGAACACCGACCAGAGACGGGAGACCGAGTTGTCGAACCCCAAGGAAAAGTTTGAGAGCAAGAAACTGCCGATGATGCCCATTCGGGACGTCGTCATCTTCCCCTACATGATGACGCCGTTCGTGGTGGGCCGGGAGTCGAGCGTGCGTGCGCTCGAAGAAGCTCTGGCCAGCGATAAGAAGATCTTTCTTGCCACCCAGCACGATGCCTCGATCGACGAGCCCAAGGCTGCGGACATCTTCCAGGTCGGAACCATCGTCAACATCGTGCAGAGCCTCAAGCTGCCCGACGGAAACATTAAAGTGTTGGTTGAAGGCATCGAGCGCGGCAAGATCCTGCAGGTCGTCGAAACCGAAGGCTTTCTGCAGGCCACCGTGCGCGTCGCCCGTTATGCCACCGAGACCACGGCGCCGATCGAAGCCGGCATGCAGCGCGTCACCGGCTTGTTCGAGCAATATGTAAAGCTTTGCCAGTCGCTCAACTACGAAACCATGATCGCCGCCGTGCGCATGGAAGATCCGGCGAAGCTGACCGACACCATAGCCGCCAACCTGCAACTCGCCATCGAAGAAAAGCAGGCGCTGCTCGAAATTTTCGATCCCGCCGAAAGATTGAACCGCATCGGCGATGTGCTCGACGTCGAAATCGAAAAGCTCAACATGGACCGCACCATCCAGTCGCGCGTCAAGCGGCAGATGGAGAAGGCGCAGAAAGAGTATTACCTCAACGAAAAGATCAAGGCCATCCAGAAGGAACTGGGCCGCGGCGAAAAGAGCGAGTTCGACGAACTGAAGAAGAAGATCGAATCCGCGGGCATGTCCAAGGAAGTCCGCGACAAGGCCATCCAGGAACTGAAAAAGCTGGAAGCGATGCCGCCCATGTCGGCGGAGTCCACCGTTTCGCGCAACTATCTCGATTGGCTGCTGGCCGTGCCATGGAAGAAGCGCTCGAAAGAAATTCGCAACATCTCGCGCGCCGAAAAAGTCCTCAACGAAGATCACTACGGTCTGGAGAAAATCAAGGAGCGCATCCTCGAATTTCTCGCCGTCCGCCAGCTAGTCAAGAATCCCAAAGGCTCGATCCTCTGTTTCGTCGGACCTCCGGGCGTAGGCAAGACGTCGCTGGGAATGTCGATTGCCAAGGCCACCGGCCGCAAATTCGTCCGCATGTCGCTGGGCGGCGTCCGCGATGAGGCGGAAATCCGCGGCCATCGCCGCACCTACATCGGAGCCCTGCCCGGCCAGATCATCCAGATGATGAAAAAAGCCGGCACCAAGAACCCGGTATTCATGCTCGATGAAGTCGACAAAATGTCGATGGACTTCCGCGGCGACCCCTCGGCCGCGCTGCTCGAAGTGCTCGATCCGGAACAGAATTTCATGTTCGTCGATCACTATCTCGACGTCGAATACGACCTCTCCCAGGTTTTCTTCATTGCCACCGCGAACGTGATTCATACCGTTCCGCCCGCCTTGCAGGACCGCATGGAAGTGCTGCGCCTGCACGGCTACACCGAGCCGGAAAAAGTCGAGATCGCGAAGCAGTTTCTGGTGAAGAAGCAGATGCTGCAGGCGGGGTTGACGGAAAAGAACGTGCAGTTCTCCGACGAATCCATCCGGAAGATCATTCGCGGCTATACCCGCGAAGCCGGCGTCCGAAATCTGGAGCGGGAAATTGGCAACATCTGCCGCAAAATTGCGCGCAAGGTGGTAAAAGAAGGTGCGGAATTCACCGCTGCGGTCGAACCGGAGAAGATTGGCGACTGGCTAGGTGTGCTGAAATTCCGCGACACCCTGGCCCACGAGAAGAGCGAAATCGGCCTGGTAACCGGCTTGGCGTGGACCGAGGTGGGAGGATCAATTCTGAGCACCGAAGCCATGGCGGTGGACGGCAAAGGCAAGCTAACCTTAACCGGCCAGCTAGGCGACGTGATGCAGGAATCGGCGCAAGCCGCCATGTCCTACATTCGCTCGCGCGCGGCGCGCCTGGGACTGCCTCGTGATTTCTACCGCACCCTGGATATTCACGTCCACGTGCCCGAAGGCGCAATTCCAAAAGATGGCCCCTCAGCCGGCATCACCATCGCCACCGCTCTAGCCAGCGCCCTGAGCCGGATTCCGGTGCGCCGCGATATCGCCATGACCGGCGAGATCACGCTGCGCGGCAAAGTGCTTCCCATCGGCGGATTGAAGGAAAAGCTGTTAGCCGCCCATCGCGCCGGATTGTTCGAAGTGATTCTGCCGCAGGAAAACGAGAAAGATGTAGCCGAGGTCCCCGAGAACCTGCGCACCGCGATGAAACTGCACTTCGTCGACAACATGGACCAGGTGCTAGCCGTAGCCCTCGAAGGCCCCCTGCCGCAGATGCCGTCCGAAGCCGAGACCATGGCTCCGATCGCCACACCGCCAACTGCGGAGATTCCCACCGCAAGACAATAGCCGAGGGCTGCTTTCAGTTGTCGGCCACCCTACCCAAGCCGTCATCCTGAGCGGAGCAGAGACTTCACGAAGTGAAGTTTCTGCGGAGTCGAAGGACCCCTGCATTCTTCGGTGCGCCGGGAACACGTCAGGGAGTTCTCCCCGCCCGAAGGTACCTGGGAATTACCCTTAACTCCAGCAGTGATGACTCCCGGTTACAGCCGTAACTTGCGATTATCCAAGGAGATACCTAACATCAGCATCACCAAGCCACCGCTCTCCTTATTGGTCGCGGTTGCGCGTCAGTCTGTCCTGCGGAGCAGGAAGAGGCATCGGCAAGCAGCAGGTAGTCATGGAAATCGATTCGGTCGAATCCGGGCAGGCAACGGCCCAAATCACCGCGGCGCATTCCGCGCCCTGGCTGCAGCGTGTGCGGTCCACAGGGCTGCGCCGCATCAGCGAGGTGAACCGCGAACTCTGGCTGGTGCTTTCGATCTTCATTCTGACGGCTCTGCTGAACACCCTGCTAGACGCCCACCACATGCTGCTGGGCTTGTACACGCTCCCAACGCTGTTTTCGGCTTATGTGTACGGCCGGCGACACGCTACCTTGACGGCCCTGAGCAGTGTGCTGCTGGTGGTGCTGATTACCTACTTCAACCCCGTGTTGTTCGGACATCAGGTGGCTCCGCTGCCGATCGCGGAGAAATGGTTTGAGATCATCGTTTGGGGTGGGATCCTGCTCGTCAACGCCTACGCCATGGGCACTTTGTATGAGCACAAGCAGAAACACTTTCGCGAGTTGCGCAGCACCTACCATGGCGTGCTGATCATCCTCAGCCAGTTTATTTCTAAAGACAAATACACCCAGAACCACTCTTACCGGGTTTCGGTCTACGCCGCCAAGATTGCCGCGCAAATGGGATTGCCCGCCGATACCATCGAAGACATTCGCGCCGCCGCTCTGATTCATGATCTGGGGAAACTGGAAGTCAGCCGTGAAATTCTGCACAAAGCCGCGCGCCTGACCGATGACGAATTCGATGAGATGAAACAGCACGTGGATTTGGGAGTACAGATGATGCAGCCCGTCGCCGGCCCGTTGTCGCGCGTGATCCCGATCGTCCTGGCGCACCACGACAAGTTTGACGGCACCGGATACCACAAAACCCACGGCGAAGATATTCCCCTCGAGGCGCGTGTTCTCTCCGTGGCCGACGTTTACGACTCCCTGACCAGCGACCGGCCTTACCGCAAAGCCATGTCCCCGTTCGAAGCCAAAGAAACCATCGTCAAAGCCGGCGGTTCGGACTTCGACCCCAGAGTGGTAGAGGCTTTCTCAAACTGCTTCCGCCTGGGTCTGATGGACATTCCCGAGATGATGGCCTGAAAGGTGATCCGTGGCCTTTAGAGCGGCGCTAGAATAGCTTCATGGAACCGGAATCTGGCAGCCGGTCTGGATTCAGCCTGAGGGGATCGGCGGGTCTTATCGTCGCGGTTGCCGTCGTAGCGATTCTGCTGATTGCGCTGCCTGCTTATCGCCTATTCTTCCTGATCAGCGTTCTCATTGGACTGGTCATCGCAGGCGCGCTCGCAGTATGGCATAGACTGCATCCGATTGAAGAAGAGGACGTGGAACCGAAGCGTCCGCTCGGGCTTTAGCGAACTTATTCTTCCGCCGCTCTTGCCATGCGTGGCCTAAACCCTTAAAACTGTCTGCATGCGGATTCTGGCGCGGTTCATGCTGTCGGCAAGCGACTTGGCGCACTTCCCTCCCCCCAGTGTGCCGGAGATCGCTTTTCTGGGACGGTCGAACGTCGGGAAGTCAAGCGTGATCAATGCGCTGGTGGGCAAGAAACTGGCCCGCACCAGCAATACTCCTGGGCGCACACGCAGCATCAATTTTTACGAAGTCCGCCGCGCGGGACAGCCGAAGCCCGAGTTGCTGTTCACCGATCTGCCGGGATACGGCTACGCCAAGGTTTCGCGCGAAATATCCTCCGACTGGGCCCGTTTTGTCGATCCCTACCTCCACCAACGCCCAAGCCTGGTGCTGTGCCTGGCGCTGGTAGATCCGAACATTCCTCCTCAAGAGAGCGACGGCCAGTTACTGGAGTTCCTGTCGTCCAGGGGACGGCCGCACGCGATTGTGGCCACCAAGTGCGACCGGTTGTCTGGCAACCAGTTGCAGCAGGCAATGCGTACACTCGGGCAAGCCTATGGCGGTGCGCCCATAGTGGCGTTTTCGGCCAAAACCGGAGCCGGAATAGACGAACTGTGGAACCAGATTCGCGCTGCTTTGCCGCCATCGCCGGCGTTCTAAAGTTTTCCCGCAATCTTCCGATGCAACCAAAAGCAGCATCGTGTCGGAGGCGCTCGTGGAACCCAATATCCATCCCGAACAATCTGGGTCATCGCCAGACTCCAGCAAGGGTGGAGAGGGGGTGAACTATCTCCGCCGGCTAAAAGCACCGGTGGCCGAAGGTGTGCCCGCTGCTGCGACCGCTCGAGGCGACGGCAAAACTGGCGCTGCGACGACGGACCTCGGGTTCAAAGATCGGCGGCAAAGCCCCAGACTCCGTTGTTCGGGCAGCGTGGAGTTTCGAGCTCAAGGCAGCGACGTGCGCATGTGGGGAACCCTTACTGACGTCAGCCTGCACGGATGTTATGTGGAAATGAACGCCACGTTTCCCGTCAACACGAAAGTGGACCTTGTTCTCAAGTCGTTTGGTATCCGGATCCATACCAAAGGCACGGTTCGCGCCACCTACCCTTCCCTGGGCATGGGCATCTGCTTTGCGGACATCGAACCATTAGAGCAACTGCAACTGCGCCAACTTCTCGCCGCACTCTCTGGACGCAACACGATCTACGCTGGCAAACCGGCGGAGGAGGTTGGCATGAAGGAAACCCTGGGCTCGGGCGACCCGAAAACCATTGTCGCGGAAATTGCGCGGTTCTTTCAAAACAACCAACTGCTCTCCCGCGCCGAGTTCTACCAGATCGCCAAACGGGCGCGCCGTTCCTGAGTCCTTCCTCCAGGGATATTCAGGGCTGCGACCCGTTTGGCGGGCTCCGGAGCAAAGTTACTCCCGTGATGACGCTCCTGTATCTGCTGGACAATCCATCCGTTATCATTAAGAGCCTATGGCCAAGTATTTGGTGACCGGCGCCGCCGGCTTCATCGGGTCTTCGCTGGTGCGCGCTCTGCTGGAGCGCGGCGATGAGGTCAGGGGCGTCGATAACCTTTCCACCGGCAAGCGTGAAAACCTGACCGAAGTGCTGCGCCGCATGGACTTCCGCGAGGCGGACATTCTCGATCTGGAGGCCATGCACAAGGCGTGCGCAGGCGTCGATTACGTACTGCATCAGGCAGCCATTCCGTCGGTCCCGAAGTCGGTAGTGGATCCTCTGGGCAGCAACCGCGCCAATGTCGACGGCACGGTCAATGTACTGGTTGCGGCGCGCGATGCGAAAGTTAAACGGGTGGTGTATGCAGCCTCATCCTCGGCGTATGGGGATACGCCGACACTCCCGAAGCATGAAGCCATGACGCCCAGCCCGATCTCGCCCTACGCTGTAGCCAAGCTGGCCAGCGAGCTTTACATGGTGTCGTTCTACCGTTGCTATGGTCTCGAAACCGTCTGCCTGCGCTACTTCAACATCTTCGGGCCGCGGCAGGACCCTTCCTCGCCCTATTCCGGCGTACTTGCGAAATTCAGTATGCAGATGCTCGGTGGGGAACAACCCACGATTTTTGGCGATGGCGAAACCAGCCGCGATTTCACCTACATCGACAATGCGGTCTCAGCGAATCTGCTGGCCTGCTCGGCCCCGGCGCCGGAGTGTGCGGGGCGCGTTTTTAACTGTGCCACTGGCCGGCGGATTACGCTGAATGAGACGTTCACCGCCTTGAAACCCTTGACCGGATATACAGGCGCGGTCAAGTACGGTCCGGAGCGAGGTGGGGACATCAAGCATTCCCTGGCGGACATCACGCAGGCACAAAAGCACTTAGGATACAAGGTTCTGGTGAACTTTGAAGACGGCCTGCGCCGCACGGTGGAGTGGTATAAGAGCTCTCAGCTCTCAGCCGTCAGCCGTCAGTAAAAGCCGCAAAGGGACGTGTACTAACGGACATTGCTGTACCCTCCCAAAGACTATTACGCTGGAATCTGGAGTTGTGGCTGCCGTTGCTGGGTGAAAGTGCCGTTGAGCGCGCACCCGTAGCTTGGAGTGTTGGAACCAAGAGTGGCAATGAGCATTCCGCCAGCCAGCAATACGATAAAATATTGACTTTTTGTGGTCCGGACGCGCGAGCATGAGTGCCAATCCAACTCGAGTTAACTGGGATGCGGCGCCGATCGAACCCATCTCGCCCCTGCAACAAGGCAACCGCGTTCTCGAATCGATTGCGCGCCAGGAAGCCCTGCGTGCACTGCTCGCTTTCTCCGACCTCCACGAGCAGATCCGGGACCGGCGCGCGGCCACGGGGTGTGACTCCGATCGCGACTTGTTTGAGACCGAACGCTTCATTTTGGACGAGGTTTTGCAATTGATCGCGGACCGCGCCCAAACCATCACCGACGCCGACGGCATCGTAATCGCGCTCGCAGAACCAACGGCGGCAGCAGCCCCGGAGGTGTTGTGTCGCGCGGCCGCCGGACCGCTCGCCTTCGCCCGTGGCGTTCCTTTGATCGGTGAATCCGCATTCCTACGGGACTGCCTGGAATCGGGAAGCATTCTTCGGTGCGATGACTGCGAAGACGACGCTCGAGTCGAAATGGACTTCGCGCGCGCCATCGGAGCTCGTTCCACGGTGTTGGTCCCGCTCGGTGGCCGCAATCAGCAAATCGGCGTTCTGCAGGCGTTTTCAACATCGACGCGAGGTTTCACCGATTACGACGTTCGCTGTCTCGATCTGTTCTCGGAGCTGGTTCTTTCCGCGCTCAAACCCGAGGATCAGGACCGGCGCATCCACTGGCTGTCGGATGTGGCGAGCGATGTCCTGCGGCCAAAGCCGCCGGTGGCAGCGCTAGTGGTTGCCGATGCGGCGGCGATCGAAACTCCACCCGCTGAAGAGACGGGGCCTGCCCCGTCTCCCCCAGAGTTGCAAGAAGCTCTACATACGACGCTTCCAATTCCAGATGTCGTTCCAGAGGTGGTCCCGGACGTGGTTCCGGAGCCGGCAGTGCTGGCGCAGGAACCCGTTGCGATTCCCGCGGACGTGGTCGAGTTGCCTGAGCTTAGCGCCGCGGACGAGATATTTGAAATTTCGTCTGGGATCGAGGAGCCACCCCCCCCGGCACAACCGGTTCAGATCCTGTCGTTTCCGAGCCAGCTTTCTCTTCCCGGCAGTTCGCGGGCGGGATTGCGGGCAGTGATGGGACTGGTGGCCGTCGCCGCGCTGTTTTCAGCCGGAGCGTGGTGGGGCATGCAGTATCACGGGAGGACGGGGGTACCACAATCGCTGACAACAGCACCAGTACCCCCGGTGGATGGTCTATCTCCCGAAGTCCCTGACAACCTGATGAATCCGGCGAAGCTTGCTTCCGTTGGCGCGCCCCTCGCAGCGGTGGCGGAAGACAAACTGGCGGCGCTGCCGAAAGTCACGGGAGTGCGTCACTGGTCTTCGTCTATGGGAAGCACGGTGGTCATCGACATGGAAGACAACGTTCCCTACGAGGTGCATCGTTTGATGTCGCCGGAACGGATTTACTTCGATCTGCACGACACCGTCCTATCACCCGATCTGGAAGGAAAGACGATGGATGTTGGCGATGCTTCGCTGACCCGTGTGCGCGTGGCTCAACCCGTCGCGGGCGTAACGCGAGTCGTGCTCGACACGAAAGACGGATCGAACTTCTCGGTCAGCATGGAGTCGAGCCCATATCGCCTGGTGGTTGAGTTGCGCGGCAGCGAGAAAACTTTGGCCGCCAACCGTATGAATCCTAACCAGACTTCGGCGGCCGTGAACGCGGCGCCGACCCCGGCAAAAACGTCTCCAGTTGCGGCCTTGGCGGCACAGACTCCTGGCCAACCTCTACCAGCGAGAACCGGGAAATTTCGCATCGTGCTCGACGCCGGGCACGGCGGCTGGGACCTGGGAACGGTGGGACAACAGGGGCTCATGGAAAAGGATCTGGTGCTCGACGTGACCCAGCGGCTCGGCAAGTTGCTGCAGGCGCGATTGGGGTCGGAAGTAATGTTCACGCGGACCGGCGACAGCTACCTGCCCCTCGATCAGCGCGCCGACTTCGCCAACCAGGCGCAGGCCGATCTATTCGTCTCGGTTCATGCCAACTACAGCCGATCGGCGGCGGCTCGTGGGGTTGAAACCTACTACACGAACCTGTTTTCGGCTCCGGGGTCCAAAGAAGTTGAAAAGCCCGACGATGGAACTTTCCCAAAACTGACGCCGGTATCGCTATCAGCCGGAGGCTTGCACGAAAAAGTCGAGGAGTCGCGCAAGCTGGCGGCAAGTGTCCAGCGGTCGCTCTACGCCACGCTGGCCGCAAGCAGTCCAGACATTCGCAACCGTGGCATCAAGGATTCGGCGTTCGCCGTACTTACCGGTACGACGATGCCCGCCATTCTGACCGAGATTTCTTTTGTGAGCAGTCCCCAGGACGAGCACAACTTGCAAAGCGAGGCCTACCGCCAGCGAATTGCAGAAGCGCTGTACAAAGGCATTGCTGGCTACCAGCAAGCTTCCCCGCACACGAAAGTTGCCCAGCTGCAGACGGGTACTGCACGGCGGTAAGGAATTCGCTCCAACCTATGTGGCAACGGCGCGTTGCCCCGTCCAAACGGTGCGTCGCTCCGCTTCCACACGACTACTTCGCACCCGTCACGCCGCCGTACTTCTCCAGCCACTTCAGTTCTTCGCGCACTTTGATCTTTCCATGCCAGGGATTCTTATCGAGCGAGTGCCCTTCGCCCGGAAAAATCAGCAAGTCACTTGGGACATTCAAGTCGTGCAAGGCGCGATCGAGCAGGTAATCCTCCAGCACCGGGACACGAATATCGTCGCCGCCTGCGACCATGTGCGTTGGCGTGCGCACTTTGTTGATCTGGAAAATCGCGGCCTCGCTGTTGTAGCGATCCGGCGTTTCCCACGGTTTGCCACCTATGACATAAGTATCGTCCACTGTAGAGTCGTCGTTGCCCCAGTCGGCGACGTTCTCCACGCCGCCCGCTCCCGTCACGGCAGCCTTGAAACGCGTGGTCTGCGTGATCAGCCAGTTGGTCATATAGCCGCCATAACTGTAGCCGCCGACGGCGAGTTGATTGGCATTCCCAATTCCGTCTTTCACCAGAGCGTCTACGCCAGCCAGAATGTCTCGACCGGGGCCGGAAAAAAGCTCAGGAACGATCGCCAGCGCGAACTTGTCTCCGTAGCCGGTCGATCCGCGATAATTTGGCTCGAACACCAGCCAGCCCGCGGTGGCGGCCAGACGATCCCACTGGTACCAATCGGCCTCGAAGTGGTTTCCATCCGCATCTTGCGGACCGCCGTGAATGAATACGAACATGGGCAGGTTCTTGGCCTCAAACTTTCCCGGTGGATACATCAGCATGCCTTCCACTGGTGTGCCGTCGGCGGAAGTCCAGTGGTAAGGCTTGGCCTGGGGCAGGTCGCGCTCGGTGAAAAACTTGTTGAACGAAGTGATGGGCCGGGCTTGCGCCAGTTTGTCGGGACCGTCGCCCATATAAACTTCGGTGGGCTGCATGGTTGTCGAGTAGGCGAATGCAATCCGAGAGCCTTGCGCCGCGGCCGCCGGGATCTCATAAGTTCCAGCCCATCCCTCGCGCTTCACGACGGCAGCTTTTGGATTCGCCTGCGATACCAACTGCACCTCGGTCCCGATGCGGCAGGCGCATAGCACCGAGCCGTCGGACAGCGGCGTGTAATGCACGACTTCGCCACGAAAGTCTGTGAACCAGCGCTGGACATCCCGAGTGTCGGAGTCCACCCAGTAGAGGCGCGGTTGGGGATCCTCATACTTTCGTTCCAGCGATCCCAGATTCACCTGAAAAAACAAATGGCGATTATCCGGAGCCCATTCCGGATTCAGTTCCACGGCTTCGTTGCGGGTCAACCGGATGGGCGTGGCTTCGGCTGTATTGCTAGCCAAGTTGACGAGGTAGAGTTCGATGTCTTCAACCTTCTCCTGACGCTCGGACACTGACGAAGTCAAGAAAGCCAGCCGGTTGCCGTCGCGCGAGATGCTGATTTGCTGCACGCGCAAAGGCGTGCTTGCCACCGAGACTGCGCCAGCTGTACCGTGGGAATCCTTTTCCGCTTCGGAGGATTCTTTGGAACCGAGCGCTGCATGGCGCGCCAGAGCTCCGTCGAGATTGATGCGCAGAAGCACGTCGCCGCGCTCGTCACCGCGGTAACGGATCACGTCCTTCCAATCTTTCTTGTGATCGTCGGTTTGTTGCTTGGTCCAGGGCTGGCGCGTAGCGAAAACGATTGCCTTCGAGTCACCGGACCAGGCAAAGGCATGAACTGCTTCCTCTCCCGAAGTAATGGCGAAGGCCTCGCCGCCGTTGGGCGAAATCAAGAACAGCTGGGCGGCGTCCTTGTCTTTGTCGTTGTCACTGCCATTGGCGTCTTCGGCGTCTCCCTTGCCTTCGCCGACTTTGCGTTCGGAGAGGAAGGCGATCCACTCCCCGTCGGGCGACCATTGCGCCGAGCCATCATGCCCGGACACCGTCAATTGCACCAGATTCCCGCCACCCGCGACCCGGTAAAGCCAGAGTTCCTTACGGTAGATCTGCTGGTCCCAGTCTGCCCTGTCGGTCTCGATGATGACGGAGTTGCCATCGGGAGAAACGTTCACCGCGGTGAAGCTGACCGAGTTGAAGAATTCATCGAAGGCGAGCTTGGGCTTTGCCGCTTGCGCATGGACCAGGATTGAATGGGTAAAGATCGAAGCGAAAATCAGTGAAACAAACAATATTTTTCGTTGCATAGAAGAGGGACCCATAAACTTTTCGACACAATCTTGAAGAAATAAGAGATATACACTGCACACGCGGTTGGTGCAAACGTTTCGCGAGTCCAAGAGTGTCCCGAAGTCATCAACCACGAAAGACACGCGGGGAGCACAAAGGTAGTGGGTCTAGCCTCGAATCTTCAGCGTGCAAGTCAGTCAGGTTACGGAGCCGTAGGTTGAGCATCGCGCAGCGCCTCATCCAGCGGCTGGTTGCTGGGGACGTTTCGTTCCACGACGCGCCATCCGTCGTCATAGCCCCGAAAGCCCACCGTCGACCGGTAGTGCACTCCGCTGTCGTAGAGCGCCGCGCCGACCTGATTAATCGATATCCAACGCCAGATAAACTCGACCTCGGCGACGTTGCCGCTCTTGCTGATTCCGGAAATGCTCAGCAGTTCCCGGCGCGCAACTTGCATCGCCATGGGGCCGTTCTCTGGCAACGCATTCGAGATCAAAGGACGTATGGTTTCCACTCCGAGCGGGGTCAGCAGTACGTCCCAGCAGGGTGGAGGTTCGACCCCGGCGGGACATTTCTGCTCCGCACCGATGATCCAGCCGCGGCGCTGGAGCACCATGAAGTCAGGAGAACTGAAGTCCCTGTTGGAAACGATGCCGGTTCTGAGCCAGAACACTTGCGGCGCTTTGAAGGTCTCGGAAGCCGAGATCAAATCGGCGGCCAGGCGGCGCGTCAGGAAGTCGCGCGGAGAACAGCCCAGCCCCAGGCACAATAAGACCGCCAGCATCAGTGTTTTTGTCGCTCTTGTCGCGCGCATGAATGTCGATTATGGTTGCGAGAGGATTTTAACCAATTGCCCGCGCCTGCGGGGCAGAAAAGGCGAGGCCGCAATCTGGCCGTCAAATTTCTTCGACCAGCGGCCGGGGACAGACGCGTGGCACACCGGGCAATCGCCCTGCGGAGTCAACCTGTACTTCTCGATCGAATATCCACAGCGCTGGATCAGCATTTCACCACAGCGGTGACAATGAGTATCTTCCAGACCCTCCACCTGCCCGGGAAGGTTACCAGCATAGATGTACCGCAATCCTGCCTCACGGCCGATAGCGGCAGCGCGCAGCAGGTCCTCCGGACGCGTATCGGCCGGCGAAGTCATCTTGTAGTCCTGGTGAAAAGCGGTGACGTGCCAGGGAATATCGGGTGAAACGCCGGCCAGAAACGCGGTCATCTTGCGCAGTTCATCGTCGCCGTCGTTGAAGCCGGGTATGAGTAAAGTAACGATCTCCAGCCATACTCCCATCTTGTGCAAACTGCGGATAGTGTCGAGGATCGGCTGCAGGCGTCCGCCAAGCTGGCGGTAGTGGCGATCATCGAAGCTCTTGAGATCCACCTTGTAGAGATCAATCCAGGGATGTAGATACTCAAGCACCTGGGGGGTTCCATTGCCATTCGAAACGAATCCGGTCAGCAAGCCTGCCTGGCGGGCCTGGCGGAAAACCGCAACCGCCCATTCGCTGGTGATCAGAGGTTCGTTATAGGTGCTGACCACAATCTTAGCGCCTTGGGCAAGCGCGTCTTCGATCAGCAGCGCCGGATCGGCCAGCAGTGGCTCTGACACGGCGTTCGGATCGCGCAGCGCCTGCGACGTGACCCAGTTCTGGCAGTAGGCGCAGTGCAGATCGCAGCCCAGCATCCCGAAACTGTAGGCGAGAGCTCCGGGGTGGGCATGAAAGAACGGCTTCTTTTCGATCGGGTCGCACTGCACTCCAGCGACATAGCCCCAGGGCACGTATAACGTGCCACCGTGGTTGAAGCGAACCTTGCAGACGCCGGGTTGCCCCTCGGGAATCGGGCAGCAGTGGCCGCAGGCATAGCAGCGCACTCGATTGCGATCCAGCTTTTCCCAAAGCGCGGGATCGCCCTGGTGAACGCGATCGTCGGCCATCAAAATGTCGCGCAGCGTGGCCACTCCTCTATTCTACGGCGGTTTAAGGCTAGCGGTTACTCGGGGAGAGGGTGTTAGTTCTTTGCGGACTTTGCGGAGTTGTGCTGGCGGAGCCAGTCGTCGGCTTGCTGGCTTGCGGCGGCGACCTGCGCCCGGGTCATTTGCAGAGATAAGCCTTCGAGCCGACCCTTGCTGATTTCGTCACCTTGGTGCATCGCGATTGCTGACCAGAAATAGGACTTGAACAAATCTACAGGAACTCCACGCCCCGCCCAGTAGTACGCGCCGAGGCGAGACTGCGCATTGACGTGCCCCTGCTCGGCGGCTAACTCGAACCACTTCATGGCCTGCGCATCATCGTGCGGAACACCGTCTCCATCGTAGTAGCGTACGCCCATTTGCCACTGTGCTTCTGCGTCTCCCCGTTCGGCGAGCCTGCGCAAGTCTGCTAGGGACTTCACTGTTGCGTATTGCTCGGACGAGCTACGACCGGTGGCGCTTTGCCCCGAACCCATCGATGCCGGTTCAGCTCCGTTGACCAATGACTGCTGCGACGCTTGCGGCGAGGGCGCCCAACGGCTCGGCATCGTGGACCCGACTAAATAACCGAGAGCCATCGCCACCGCCAGGATGGCCAGCCCCAGCAGTGTCCAGTGCAGCAAGTGAGACCGAACTGCGGACGAAGGTTCGGAAGCCGGCTGCGATACTTGCTCGCGCACTTCAGGCTCCTGTTCCGACAGGACCTGGCGAGTCGCGGGCATCGAACTGGACTCGATCGAGCCTGGCCCCGTCGAACCGGACTCCGAAGCGGGAGTCTGCGGCCCAGCTTCTGGCCTGACCGGCGTTTCCGGCTGAGTCGCCTCGGGCTGGACGCTTTCAACCTGTCTTTTTTCGCGATGGGTCTTCGGAATCATCTCGACGAGACGGTCAAGAACCGTCTCATGGACTTTCCTGAAATTTCGCGAGTGCGGAGAGAAAATCTCCAGCAGGCCCACCACCCGGAAATCAGACACGATGGGAGTGGCCATGAGCGAGCCTATACCCAGCGCGCGGCAGACTTGGGAATCGATGCGCGGATCGTTACCCGTATCCACGCACGAGACGAGGAGGCCGTTGCGAACGCATTCTCCAGACAGCCCTTGCTGTGCGTCCACGGGGGCTCCCAGCGGGGGAGCTGGTTCACCGGCTCGCGCCCGGCAAACCATTTTGCCGTCGGTGAGCAACGCCAGGGCCGCGCCGCTGGCTCCGGTCAGCGTCAAGGCGCGCTCGGTGACAAGCTGCAAGACGGCTTCGACGTCGTCCCCCATCTCGCGGACCTCGCGGCGAACCGCGTCCACCTCTAGAGACGCGCCAAGCCCCGTGTCTACACGGGAGAGTATTTCGCTCTGATCCGAGATCGGGACAACATTGGGAGCTTGACTCACCAAGACTGGCTGCGCTAATTGCTCTTCGTCATTCTTGCGACGCGCGAGTTGCTCGGTGCGGGCAGCGTGATTCGAGCAGGCTACCAGTAGGTTGGCAAAGAGCCACTGCCGCAGTATCTGCCGGGAACTCTCCGAAAGCCCGGAAAAGCGGACGCCTCCCCGCCCAGCGTCATCGCTCCAGACCACCTGACCGCTGCTGTGAATGTAACCTTTGGTTTCTGGCAGATCGAGTGAGAGGGTTACGGCGCGGTTCATTTCCAGCCGCTCACTGGTTTGGACGGCGAAGCCGTCCTCGTGCAGGTCGAGCAACTCGCTCAGGTCCACGACCATGCCGGTCTGCGGGCCACTGAAGCTGGCATAGATCGGAGTGTGGAGTTTGTGACGAACCGAACGGCGCCGCTCTCGGTTGGGGGCACCCGCGACTGGATCCGGCAATCGGAGAATGCTCTGATCCATAATTGCCTACATATTAACCCAGAGATCACAAGGAAGGGAGCAATATCCGACGCGGGGAGAGCAAAAAAGTCGTTACAGGTTGGCAGCCATAACCGGTGTATCACCTTGCGCAGCCGGCACCAGAACCTCAGGCAAGGCCAACACTCGATCGAGCGCGTCCGCCAGGGTAACGGGAAACTCTGAAGTCAGCAGGTTGACATCCAATTGCAGATCGCGCTGGCCGTAGATGCGATAGACAACGAGTGAGCCGCGGGTCCGGTTCGCGGTGGTCACCAGGTCCAGCGTCAGTTTCCACGAAGGCTGGCTGGAAATTGCCGCCATGTGAGGCAACTTGCTCCAGTGAAAGTGGCGGCTGGTTTCGCCGGGCACGGTCCGATCATCGGGCATGGACTTGAGGTGCAATTCGAAAGCATCCAAATCGTTGCTATCGAAGGCCGCGACCAGGACCCTGCGCACTTGGTCGAAACTGCCAGCCATTTTGAGTTCCTCGATCGCGCGACGTACGGAAAGATTGTTGATCACGATCTGCCGCTGCTCGATGGTGCGGTGCGCCACCCGCCGCAGTTCGCCAAACTCGAGGTAGTTCAGGTGCTGGACTCCCAGCCAGACGCCGGTCCCCACCACCGCCAGCACCAATCCCAGAGTGCTGCCCGTCGGCCAAAGCAGGAACAGGCTCAACATGGCAAAGACAGCGGAGACGGCGTAGAGAACGATCACCACCTGGCGATGCGAAAAGCCCATCTGCAGCAATTTGTGGTGGATATGCTCGCGATCAGCAGTGAAAACCGGCCGCCCGCTGATCAGCCGACGCAGGATGGAGAGCAATGTTTCCAGAATCGGCAATCCGAACGAGACCACCGGAATGGCCACAGCCACGAACGTCGGCGCCTTCTGCGCCCCTGCCAGAGCCAGCGCGCTGAGCATGAAACCAATGAAGAGGCTGCCCGAGTCACCCAGAAAAATCGTGGCCGGGTTGAAGTTGAAGCGAAGGAATCCCAGAACGGCGCCGGCCAGGGTCACGCTCATCAGGGAAACTAGCCAGGAATGGGTGACCAGCGAGACGACAAAGACCACCATCGTCGAAAACAAAGCCGATCCAGCGGCCAAACCATCCAAGCCGTCAATGAGATTGAAGGCATTGGTAACCGCAACCACCCACAACACCGTAAGCGGCAACCCGACGAACCAGGGCAGCGAATGGGAACCGAAGATCAGGGGCAGATCGAGAACGCGCATTCCGCCGGCGAACAGCATGGCAGCGGCGATGGCCTGCACGGCAAACTTCGAGTACGGACCTGCACCGCGGAGGTCGTCGTAGATACCAAGACAAAAAATCAGGCAGGCCGGAACATAGATGCGAAGAATCGTGGCGGGAGCAAGGCCATCGATTATGCGCGGAAATATGAGAGAGAGTCCCAGCCACATACCCAGGCTGAACGAGAAAGCCAGGAAAATCGCAACGCCCCCTAGCCGGGGAAGCGGGGTCTGGTGAACGTGCCGTCCCTCTTGCGGCAGCGAAACCCAGCCGCGGTGGGTTGCCAGGTCCCGCACTTCGCGGGTAGCGACAAACGACACAACCAGCGAAAACGCAAATAGCCCAAAGAACAGGACCGTCAAAATTACAATTCCCTTCCGGCTGAAACACCCGGCACTTCAGATCACGTGCGCGCGGACGCTTCAGTCCATTTCTTCAGACAGGGTTTCCCCATCAGTGGCGCCGTGTGATGAAATGTTGATTGGTTGGAACTATACAACTCGTGGACGGTGCGGAGCAACTGTTTCGGGGCTCTTATTGATGAACTTTATTCTTCCAGTGCAGCTCGCAGGCGCACTCGCTTGCTTCGCCACAGGGGGTCGGCCAGCCCAGCGTACATGAAGCGGAAATCCGACGGCGCATAAGCTACCTCCACTTCTGTGCGCCAGATCAGATTCTGCGAGTCAGAGCGACAGTCCACGGAACCGGGACAAGGCGCAAAGCAGAATCTGTGATGCTGGCGGATTAGTTTCCATGCCACAGGAGTAATCGAGTCCCACGAAAACGTCCAGGCAAAGGCATCCACTGGTTGCCCCGCCCACGCGGCAATTTGTCCGGCACTCTCGACGATCTCGTGATGCAACTGACTTTCGGGCAAGGTTCGCAGATTCACATGCGAGAACGTGTGGTTGCCAATGGAGTGCCCGCGGCGCGACAGATCCGCGATTTGCTGGGGCGTCATGGAGCGCGTTTCTTCTTCAGGAAGATCGGGCGGAAGCTGCCGCGTATCGATACGTGAATAGTAGAACTGGCGCGCTTCCTGTGGATTGCATTGCACAAACTGCGGAACTACAAAGAAAACGGCGCGCGTTCCGAAAGACTCCAGGACCGGCGCCGCGACGGTATAGTTATTCAGACGTCCATCATCAAAAGTAAACAGCAGGGGCGGCTTGCTGTTGCTCTCGCTGAATGCTCGCGGGTTGGTGCGATACTCCTGCCACAAACGGGCAAAGGTGGGAAGGTCGACCAACGTAAAATGCCGCGCTACCCACTCCAACTGCTGGCGAAAGCGCGACACATCCTGCTCCGGGGTTTCGTGCATTTCAATCACCAGCATGCTGGGAGATTGACCCCGGCGCACCAGCCAGCGTCGCAAGCCGAGCGCCAACTCATCCGCGCGAAGCGCGGCGGCAGTTCCTATCAATGCTGAACGCAAGAAGGTCTTAGCACTCAAACTGTAGCCTCACAGGAACATGTCGCCATCGGCTGGCACAAAGTACCAAGTCTTCGCTGGAAGCGGTCCACATTTTTCCAATACGTGCAAGGCTCAGGAACCACGCTCAGAACGAAGGATAGTCGCGCAGCGGAACTGCCAGTGTGTGGAACCACGCCCGCTCTATAGGCGGGTGAGGTTGAACTTCTGCTCCATAGAGTTTGTATCCCGCAGTGTGCAACAATTCCGTGACTTCTGTCGAATTTTCGCGCAAGACTTCACACCAGATGGTTGGCCGGATTTCCTTTAATAGCCGTGCGGCTCCTTTCAAAATACTAACCTCGTGGGATTCTACGTCGATCTTCAATACTGACGGAATCGGGAAGTAGTCCAGCAGGAAGTCCAAAGTCAGCGAGACGGTGGGCTGAACATATCGCAGTCCGTTTGCCTGAGTCGACCCAGTCGTTCCGACCAAGTGATTCGAGGCCCTCGCCCTTTCGGCTATTTCAAGACTTGAGATGCGGTTTGAATCTGAAATTGACGCACACAAGACTTGCACGTTCGAACATGCATATTGGGCAGTTTCTTGACAGGACCGGTTGATTAAGTGTGCGAGCCAGAAATCCGGCTCAATTGCCAAAACGAAGCCGCGCCGACCTGAAGCAGCGGCCGCACAAAAGCTGAAGAGCCCAACATTCGCGCCCACGTCCCAAACGACAGAGTTTGGCTTCACAAGCTCTTCTGCCATGCTATAAAGCATAGGGTCAACTTGTGACATGGCCGACCAGTATCGAAGACCCGCCTCCGGCGTCACATAGATCGGGAGGCGCCCAAATCTTGCGGGTAAACGGCGGCGCAACACCACACCCCTGCTTAAATGCTCGACTATTCTGCGAATCATCATAAGAGCTCACGAGAAACAATATCAAAACACTGGAGACATTAGGTCGTAAAAAACGCGTTGAGTAGAAAAAACCAATCTTCGCCTCGCTCCTCGTGCGTCCACCTGGGAAAGCCTCAGAAACAGAGCGCATGGCGCCGATTGTGCTGGGTTGTGTGTGTTAAACTCGGGCCACAGGTTCATCCAGGAGTCTTGGTATGTCCGGGCGTAATCGGAGCTTGATTTTGCGAAGCGTCTACGTGTTTCTGATTGTTTTGTGCAGCCTCAATCTGGTGGCACAGACGCCGGTTACCGGGGAGACACCGCAGCCTGCACCTGCCAACCAGACCGCTTCGCCTGAATCGCCTCGTCCACTTGCGAATTCCAATGTGAAGCTGGGTATAGGCGATCTGATCGAGATCTCGGTGTTCGGGGTGCCCGATCTATCGACCAAGACGCGGATCAGCGGCTCGGGAGATGTTTATCTTCCCCTGATTGACTATGTTCATGTTGCCGACCTGACCACCGATGAAGCGCAGGAGTTGATCCAAAAGCGGCTGGAGGATGGAGGCTTTGTCCGTGGCCCGCACGTTTCCATTTTTGTGGACGAATCTGCCTCGCAGAGCATCACGATGGTCGGAGAGGTCGCTCGTCCCGGACCCTACCCTGCGATTGGTGAGCGCCGCCTATTCGATTTAATCTCCGCGGCGGGAGGATTGACCGACAAGGCAGGCCGCAGTGTCATGATCGAACATCGCGGCGATCCCGGACAGAAGGTTGAGGTGCAGTTATCATCCAACCTGGCGGAAGACACCAAGAACAATGTGGATGTCGAAGCGGGAGACACGATTATTGTTTCTCGCGCCGGGATCGTTTACGTCGTCGGAGATGTGCAACGTCCCAGCGGCTTTATAATCGAGGACAACGCACTGAGCGTTCTTAAGGCCCTGGCGTTGGCGGGGGGCAGCACCCGCACCTCTGCCCTGGACAAGACCAGGATCCTGCGGCAGACGCCAGATGGGGTGCAGGAAATTCCCGTCAAATTAAAGAAGGTGCTTTACGCTAAGGCGCCGGACGTGGCTCTGGTGAAAGGCGACATTCTGTTCATCCCCGGAAGTTCGGCCAAGGCCGCGGCCTATCGCACGGCTGACGCCGCCATGTCGCTGTCCACCGCCTTGGCGGTGGTTGCGATTCGTCCTTAGAGTCTTCCCAGCACGGTGGCGTAGTCCCGAGCTGTTTTCTCGCGCGAGAACTTGCTCACGATGTATTGCCGGCCGCGGACTCCCATCTGTCTTCCCCGTTCGGGATCTTCCGCGCTGCCGAGAATTGCTTTGACCAAAGCCTTACTATTCTCAGGTTCGACAAAAACGCCCGCGCCCGCTTCTTCCACAATCTGCCGGGCCTGCCCGTCAACCGCAACGATGATCGGACGCTGGCACGCCATGTATTCGAGAAGTTTAGTGGGAATCACCGTCTTGAACAGTTCGGTCTTTTTCAGCATGACCAGGCAAAGGTCGGCAGCGGAAACATAGGCGGGAATCCGCTCTCGAGGCTGCTGTCCAAGAAACTGAATATTGCTGAGTTCGCGCTCAGCCGCGAGTTCCATGATCCGTTCCTTCTCCGCCCCTTCCCCAATCAGCAAAAACATCGCACCCGGCAAGGCCTTCTGTAGCTCTTCGGCGGTAGCGATCAACGTATCCAATCCATGCGCATTGCCCATGGTGCCGATGTAGCAGATCAGAAACCGATCTTCGAGTTTCAGTTGCTTACGAACTTCCGCCGCTGCGGCCGGGTCGAAACGGAAGAGATCGGTCTCCACGCCATTCTCGACAATGGAAATCTTCTCCGCGGGAACATTCCAATAGCGCATCAAGTGATCCTTGAAGGCCGGCGACACGACAACGATGCGTTTGGCATGACGGTAAAGAAATCCAGCGATGGCGCCCAGAGTGCGATGAAGCAAGCTTCCTTCGCTGCCCGCGCCCACGGCCGCCAGCGATTCCGGCCAAAGATCGCGGACCTCGAAGATGAATGGGACGCGCTTCCAAAGCGCGATCCACCAGCCCGCAAGTGCGCACAACAATTGTGGAGAAGTCGCGATCACGAAATCTGGCTTGCGCAGAGGCAACCCGCTGATGGCAGCCGAGACGCAGAACGACACGTAGTTGCGGATTCTTTCGTGCGCCTTCCGGTTCGGTAGCGGCCACAGCCATGTGCGAACGACGCGCACTCCATCGACGGTTTCGGTGTAGTGCAGCCGCCGCAACCGCGACCGCCACTCCCTGGGTACGATGCCGGTCGGATGATTCGGAAATCCGGTAAGGACAGTCACTTCGTGCCCCATCCGTGCCCAATGGCGGGACAATTCCGCGGCACGCGCCGCTGGCGCTCCCATCTCCGGCGAAAAATATTGTGAAACGTAGAGAATCTTCACGATTTGGATTCAGAGCAACTGGTCGTCGAAAATCAGTAGTGCAGTAACTTGAAGACGCTTTTCCCGACCAATGCACGGCTCCGATTGCTGCGACGGCGCGCATAGCCCTCCCACCGCTCGGCGACATCCGCAAAATGAGCGTCTGCCGTCAGCTCCGCCAGCACGCGCAACTGTACGATATGCAACCGATGATAGAAAGGACTTGCCAACATCTTGAGCCGAGTTCCGGATTGCTCATAGAGTGACCAGTACCCGGTATCGTAGCGTTCCAGGTTGTGGATTAGCGTCTCTACGCCCCGATCGAAAATTTGTTTCGCTGAAATGTCCGCACGCGCCAGCCAGAAATCGAACACTCCCCACAGCGCCCAGATGAATCCGTTCAAAATATGGGTTGGCGGGCTAACGAGATATTCTTCGATCCAGAGGTTTCTGTTTGCGTCTTCAAACAGCACTCCGCCTTCGGCAATCGGGCGAGTGAGCGAGACAAAGGCTCTATCGGCCGCCTGCCGATACTTTTCGTCTCCGGCATGCGCATGGACCCGCAAAAGCAGTGAAACTCCCTGTCCTTGAGCAAGTCCCGAGTACCACGGCGCCTTGAGCATGTCACGATAATCCCAATCAAAATGATGGTTCCAGACCCAAAGCCCGTGAGAATTCTGTTCCAGGTTCGCGGTAAGCCAATTGGCGGCTTTGAGAGTCTTCTGCCAGCGAGTTTCGTCTCCGGTCTCGCAGAGACAGTTGTAGTTCGCAAGCCCCCACTGCGCGATTGCGATGGGGTTGTATTGCAGGCCAAGCCCTCCGTGGTACTGAAGCATCGGAATTCCGGCATCGTCGTAATGCCCGGAGTAGTCGACCTTCTCGCGAAACAGCATGTAGTACTCGCCGAGTCGTCCGGTGCCGGCGCGCGGATTGATCTCCGGCGTTTCATGCCAGAACGTCAGCTGGCTTCGTCCGGAACCAAGGTAGGCTGGGAAGATACGCCGGTAGTAATGCCAACGCGCGGCCAGGCTCATTCCGATGGTTGCCTTCGCAGTATCTTTCGCACAATTCCCGCCATATCGCACTGGCTTTCCGTTCGTGTTTGAACTAGCCATTGCATCGTCGGCATTCAGGTCCTTCTTGCCACAAACATCAGCAGCGATCCGCCATACCGGCTGCGCTGGGCCCACTGCGGCAGTGGGCTGCCAAAGGCCACTACCTTTTCTGAGCAGAAACCGCAGGCCGCCAGCCTGCGCTCAAACTGATCGGCAGAATACTGGTTGCGCGAATAATCCAAGAACTCAAACCAACGCTGTCCCAGCCACTTGCCAAGGCGGCGGCATCCGGCCTGGGTCAGCCGGACCATAGAATGCCGATTGGGCACGGACACCAGCAAGAGCCCGCCTGGCCGCAACACTCTGGCAAATTCCTTCAGGCACGCGTCCACGTCGGAGACATATTCCAGAACGCTGGAGCACAAGACTCCATCGCACGAATTGCTCACCACAGGCAACCGGGCAATGGTCTCCACCTGTTCGAACTTGAGTTGAATGGACCTGTCCCCGCCGCGCGCCAGTTGGCCCGCAGCTTCGACCATCTCCATGGCGGCATCCACGCCGAAGACTCTGCATCCGCGCTCCGCCAGCAAGCGTGAGAGCGTGCCCGTGCCGCAGCCTGCATCGATCCAGTTGCCGCCCGCCAGATCACGCGCTTGCAGGCACTCGATCAGCACGGCCTGGCGCGCTTGAAAAGACCGCTTTCGGTAACGTTGCTCCCAGCTCTTCGCTAATTTCCTATGGTACGCAACCGCTTCCAGAGGCTCCCCCTCCACACCATATTCCTCAGCCTCGGCATTCATGTGGACGCTTCCGGAAATTCATGGCAAGCAAGGGTCAGCCCTTCCTGGCATTCAATTCGTAAATCTTGGCTTTCACGTTAAAAAGTTGGGCACCCTGTAACCCACAATAAATTAGTCCCGGCGTGCCGTCCAGAAACCCCAGCCGGAAAACATAGCGGTAAAGGAAGAAAAGAACTGGGGAACCTGGGAGGGGCAAGAACTTCTTTTTCAGCCAGCGCCGGCGTTGGGCTTGGGTTCCGAACAGCGATGGCGGCAAATCGCCATAGCCCGCTTCTCCCTCCAACCATACCCGCGCCTCCCAATTCGAGTACTCGTCATGCTTCTGGATGTAGCGGGAAAGCGACTCGACATTGTGATGGATAAGCGAATTCCTCAGCTTCCCTGTTTTTCCCTCGACCACGACATGCTCATGCACCTCCATGTCAGCCATCGAAGCATCCTGGTTCTTGAGGCGGCATTCGAAGCGGCCTTTGCCATGGCGGAATAGCGAGAGCTTGTAGAAATTAGCGCCGCTGTGACGCAAGACTCGGCCAAGAAAATACATTTGCAGCGCGATGTAGTAGCCATCAAAGTCTGGATTCTGGATGGCCTGCCTTATTTCCGCCGCCAACGCGGGAGTGAGAGCTTCATCGGCATCCACGAGCAGTACCCAATCATAGGCCAGCGGAAGTGTGTCCATAGCCCATTGGCGCTTCTTCGGCCAGCCTCCCGCATATCGGAACTGGACCACCTTCGCACCACGCGATTGAGCAATAGCAACCGTGTCGTCCGTGCTCTGCGAATCGATAACATACACTTCGCCGAACCCCGCAAGCGACTCCAGGCAGCGCGGCAGGTTGCGGGCCTCATTGCGTACCGGAACGATCACACTTATGGGGAGCACTTGGACAGCAGCGCTCGAGTTTGACGCCTCAGCCTCTGATTTTGCTTCGATCAAGTTCATTCCGCCGGCAGATAGAAGGTTCCACTATGTTAGCTGAACCGAGGGCATTCTTGAATGCAAGATGGTCGACGCTGATGGTTGACGTTTCGATCATTAACTCTCGATTATTAACTTAAGACTGTCCTGTCCGATTTCCGCCGCCAGACGGGCGCGGGTAACGACCTTTACAGGTTCTGCTCGCACCAGCGCTTCAGCACGAAAAGTGACCACGGCCGCGACCAGGAAGTCTCCCCCACAAGAAAACGCTCCCAGACTTCACGCACGGTGCTGGCGCTGATCGGGGTCTGATCCCAATTACCCCTTAGCAGCGCGTCTTCGACAAAGGGCTTCATCTCACCCCGCAGCCATCGCTCAAACGGCAGAGTAAATCCGCGCTTGGGACGATTCACGATTTCCCCGGGTAACTCGACGCCGAGGCTCGCCAGTAGCAGCCCCTTGGGCGAGTCCCCTTGTAACTTCTCAGCCCCCGGGAAGCGAAAGCAGGCCTCGACCAGTGCCCGATCGAGAAAAGGCACACGCAACTCGAGGCCGTGAGCCATGCTCATAAAATCCGAATCCCGGAGCAGAGTGTTGCGCATATACCAATGCGACTCCAGGTAGGAAACGCGATTGACTGGATCAAGATTTGAACTCCGCGCAATAGATTCCCATAAAACGCTGTCGAGAGCGCGCTGCGAATTCTCAAAACCCGCGTTCACCAGCGCCTCGCGCTCCGCCGCCCCAAATAGCGTGCGCACCAGGAAGTACGGATGAACGAAGTTAGGATGAGTCGTGGAATCATGGCCGGTGGCCAACTCCGCCAACTTACGGTTGCGATCGCCCTTGCCGGCAAACAGCGCCAGGGAGGCCGAAAGCGGCCGGCGCACCAGCCTCGGCAGTCGTCCAAATCGCCTGGAGAAAGCTTCCATCTTCGGTACACGGCGAAAATTCGAATAGCCGGCAAACATCTCATCAGCGCCCAGACCCGTCAGCGCGACCTTTACGCCGGCCTCCCGCGTTTTAGCCGACACGAGATACGTATTGATGCTATCAATCGTCGGCTGGTCCATCGCGCACAGAGCCGCGGGCAGCACCTCCAGCGTATCTTGCTGCGAGACGGGAATCTCATGATGCTCGGTACCGAAGCGACGGGCAATCTCCCGCGAATACTGCCCTTCGTTGTACTCCTCTTCCTGGAATACGAGCGAGAAAGTGTTGGCACGCACTCCATTGTGGCTGAGGACGGCCACCAGAGCGCTGGAATCAATTCCGCCCGAAAGAAACACCCCGACGGGCACATCACTTACCAGGTGCGACAACACGGCGTCGCGCAAAATCGCGGGCAACTGACCCGCCGCTGCGCTTCCAGAGTGTTGCAGCGAATTCCAGTATTCGCGGCTGCTCACCGACCCGTTTTCCACCGTGAGCACGTGCCCCGGCGGAACCGCCAGCACTCCTTCCACCATCGTCCATGGCTCATACACCGAGCCGAACTGCAGGTAGCTCAGGATCCCGGTGGGATCGGCCTTTCGCGGCACGAGCCCCGTTCGCAAAAGCGTTCGCACCTCCGAAGCAAAAATAAAATTCTGTTTCGAATGGTGGTAGTACAGCGGCTTGATTCCCATGGGATCGCGCGCCAGCAGGAGCCGCTTTCGCGGCGCGTCCCAAAGGGCAAATGCGAACATGCCCCCCAGCCGCGTCAGGCAAGATTCGCCCCACACCCGATAAGCTGCCAGGATCACTTCCGTGTCGGAATGGCTTTTGAACTCGGCGCCGGCTATTTCGAGTTCCTTGCGCAATTCGCGGAAGTTATAGATCTCGCCGTTATAAACGATCCAGTTGCCGGTAACCGGATCCTGCATGGGCTGATGCCCGAGCGGCGAAAGATCAAGAATCGCCAATCGACGGTGACCCAAGCCGATCTCTAGCGGCTCCGGTTGGGTTTCCCTTAGCAGCACCATACCGGAATCATCGGGTCCCCGGTGCGCGAGCGAACGCGTGGCTTGCTCCAGAACTGTAGAACCAATCTGGGTTTTACTCGCCAGGATGCCAACGATGCCGCACATCTGAAATGTTTGCTCGCTTCCTTACCGTTGTTGTTTCATCTAATCGTGAAGGTTGACATAACATGACTCGGGCATGGACCAACGCTTGATGCACATTTTTGCGTTCCTCGAGCGGTCTCGACGACAACCCTCGCCGACCGCGGTTCGCTTGAAGCTCCCTCGTGCTCTTCCACAATCCGGTATTTTCGATTCATACTGAAGAAGTCGGCGCAAAACAAGATGTTTCATCCATTGATATGACAATGACAGCCCGCGTAAACCTGCCCGTGTGATCGACATCGCTACAGGTGGCGAGACCGGGAGATCATGCTCCTAACCTGTCTTTCATCTGAAGGAAGCGCTCTTCAAAATACCATCGCGAAACGTATGAGACGGCGATCGTCAAGCCGAGAGCAGCGCAAAAACGAGCAACCATCCACGCGAAATGTCCGTTGAAGAGTGGTAGACGGGGGAAGAAAACCTTCAAGCTGCGATCTACGAGCCAAAAAACAAATGTGTGGATGAGGTAAACGCCGTAGCTGATCTCACCGAGCGATTGCAACGGCTTGAAACACACCAGTTTCTTCCAACGGCCGGTACCAACAATCAAGGCCAGCACCAATACACCGAGAAAGAAAATGTTAAGTACGGTCTGCCGCAGACTCATCCCGAGCAGCCTTTGGCGAGAAAGGATTCCGAAGGGCTCACCCGCAATCGCTAACGCGATACTTGTGCCGAACGCGGCAGCCGTCAACTTCCAGTTAGCCTGGCGATGGTGGAGCGGACCGCGAAGCCCGACCGCGAACAGCGCCCCGGTTGCCAGTCCGTCCGCCACCAGCCAAGTGTAGGCGCCATAGTCCGTCCATCCTGCTCCGCGATGCAAAAGGACACTGCTCGCTCGCAGAACGGGACAGACGACGCAAATGGCACCAGCCACGACCGCCACGCCGTATTTCGAAAGTCTGCGCACGGCTGTGGGCCACACCAAGTAGAAGTGTTCTTCGACGGCCAGCGACCAGAGCACGCCGTACGGCATGCTGATCTTGAATATGGTGGCGAAATTCGCTAGGAAGAGGAAACTGATTCCTAGAAAGGACCAGGGAACCGGGTGTGGGAACAAACGAGTTCTGGTTGTGATCGCCAAGACCACCAGCACGCAATAGTAGATGGGCAGAATTCGCAGCGCCCGACGAACATAAAACCTGCGATAGAAGTCCGGACGGTGTCTTGTGTCAAGCAGTATTCCCGTAATCAGGAACCCTGAAAGCACGAAAAACAAGTCCACCCCAACCCAGCCGGGGAGAGTTGCCGCTACGAACAGCCGTGCCGCTCCCGATAGCCCATCGAGTCCGTACGGCAAACCGAAGCCGTGATACAGGAGTACCGAGAGGATAGCTACGCCACGGAGCGAGTCCAGTTCCGGCATGCGTGGACGCAAAAGGTTTTCGGTGGTGTCAGGCACTCTGGCGCTAGGATACCCCGAGGCTAGCCGCAAAAGGAAAACTATTTCGGCTGCAACGCGCAAGAAGATAGCAGCAGCGCAAAGAGCACAGAGGAGCAGGTCACAACCAGAATAACCCCAGCGTGCTAGCGCAACGCTGGCAGCACGTTCTTGATGCCGATAGCAGAACATGCAGCCAGAACTGAAGATACTATGCCGAGCCCATAGAGGACGTATCGTGATTTAGGCAGCCAACGGTCATATGCGCGAAGGAGAAAAGGCACGACCGGTATGACAAACCGGGGAAATTCAGCTCGAGCCCACATGACCGAGTTATAGGTAAAGAGAAAAGTCAGGTAGAAGAATGCGAAAATGCATTCGGCGGGGTGTTCTTGGATGTACTGGCGGAAAACTTTTCTGCTCATGGCGCATACGCCGACCAATGTGAAGGTAATCCAGCCTAACGTGAATATAACATTTGTCCAAGGTTCCCGATTATGCAAGAAACTCAAGACTAATGCGCGGAACGGCCAGCCAATAGCTGATTGAGACTGCCAATCATACATCCTGTATTGATGCACTTGATACAGAGGATCATGGAAGTACATCCAGAAGGGCAACAGGTAAAGAGTTCCTATGAGGGTCGCTATTGAAGTGCACACGAATGCCTTCTTGTAGTCACGCGATAAAATCAGCACCAGGCCTATGCCCAGAAGGGCGAAGAACCCGAGAGGACGAACTATGGTAGCGAAGGCCGCAAGAATCGAAGCTCTGAGCCAGTGCTCTTTGCGGCTAGCCCAGAATGACCAGAAAACGAGTGCCACAAAAAGTGGTTCGGACCCTCCCAATAACGAGACTTGAATCCAGTAAAAATTCAACACAGTGAAATAAGCGGCAATCCACGGACCCCAGAGATGCCGGGCCAGCAGCACACTTACGAGGGACGATGCGATGCAGATCAGCAGCAGGCTGGATCGAGCAGATATATGAAACCGGGAAACGCACGCGATGAGATAAGGCAATCCCCAGAATTGCTTGACCGCAACGCCACGAAAATCCCAATGTCGGATCGCGTTAGCAGCTTCCAGATACGAGCCGTTGTCGCCGAAAGTGTCAACTTTCCCCACATAGGTCTGGAAATGAGTGAGTACGACAATAAAAAGAAAGGCAGAATACAACCACAATAGGCTTACCTCAATACGCGACGGGGAAGACTTGATTGAGAATTCTTCCCTCCTTGTGCCTTGTTCGATGATTGTTCCACGAGACTGTCTCATGTCGTCACAAAATGTCCTCTACAGTGCGTTTCTGAAAGTGGTCAAAGCGTAGCCGACAGTATAACCGCCTGACCTTCGCCTTCATACTGGCGGTGATGGGTGTATGGCCAGTGCCGTTCTTGAACCAAAAAGGAGGTCCCGGTTTACAATCGGAATAGATTTGCAGGAGCTTCGCCCAAATCGGGCGTGCCATGAAACTTTCCGTTGTCATGCCGGTATATAACGAACGCGCTACGCTCTGCGAGGTGGTGCTGAAAGTCCTCTCGGTTCCGCTGGAGATCGAGCTGATCTGTGTGGACGACGGTTCTCGGGATGGATCGCGCGACATTCTGGCTGCGCTACAAGCTGAGTATCCGCAGATTCGGGTTGTGTTGCAGCCGCACAACATGGGTAAGGGAGCGGCGGTGCGGCGCGGGATTCAGGAAGCCACGGGCGACTTCGTTATTATTCAGGACGCCGATCTGGAATACGATCCTGGCGGAGTATCCGCTGATGATCGAGCCCTTAGTCCAGGGAAAAGCGGACGTGGTTTTTGGCTCGCGCTTTCTCGGCGGCGCGCCGCATCGCGTGCTGTACTTTTGGCATTCGGTCGGCAACCGTTTTCTCACTCTGCTTTCCAATTGCCTCACCAACATCAATCTTTCCGACATGGAAACCTGCTACAAGGTGTTCCGGCGTGAGGTGATTCAGTCGATCCCGATCGAGGAGAATCGTTTCGGATTCGAGCCCGAGATCACGGTAAAGGTGGCGCGGCGTAATCTGCGCATTTATGAGGTGGGCATCAGTTACTGGGGGCGCACATACGAAGAGGGCAAGAAAATCGGATGGAAAGACGGCGCGCGGGCCTTATATTGCCTGCTGAAGTATTCCCTGAAGGAACACAGGGCAAGCGCGGGTGCTCAGGCCGGGTCAGCCCCGGACCGGACATTGGATCAATAATCGGATCGACGACCGGATCGGCCAGCCGTCGCGCGGCGCGCGGCTGTTCGGACCTATCTCGCCCCGCACGCGCGAAATATAAGAGTTGAAATGAAAAATATCGCGCACACTCTCGCACCCCACCGCTAGCCTAGCGCGCCCCCCTGACCCCCAGTCGGACCCAAACAGTTTACTGATTGACAACGGGACAAGTTTCAAACCGATCTACCTCCTATCCCCTTCCGGCGTTTATCCGCGGTATCCACGAGGCGGTCTCAGGTCGATCTAGGCAAGAATTTCACGCGATCAGGTCTTGTCTTGCAGGTCGTTTAGGGGGCCCTTTCGCTGGATTTGCCCTACTTGGCGGAAGATGATGAGAATCGGATCCTTATGTCGCCGCATACCAGCGCACCCTTCCCGTTTCACACACCCAGTTAACTAGAAGTCTTTTTTGTTTTTGTCTTCGCCCAACGGGCACGAATCGCTTTCTGGGCAATCTCTCGCCGCTGTTCCGGGGTCAGTTTCTCCTGTCGCGCTTTTGCACCCAGGCGACCCAAGGCTACGGCATTGGGATTCTTCTGTTTCTTGTCGGACATTAGGCAGGTTCCAACTTAGCCCTACTCCTATTAAAAAAGCAAATTCGGTATTGACATTCATACTCAGCGCTTAGTATACTCAGCGCTGAGTATGAAAGCGTGGACGTTTATGAAAAGAAAAACCGCAGTCCAGACAAGCATCCGCCTGGCTCGTAAGACTTGGAACAATCTCTCTCGGGAAGCTCTGATTCGGCTAAGGGAAATTGCGACTCGACACGACTTATCGGTGGGGGCCGGTGACTTGATCTACCTGAATAACGGCTGGTATGTCACGCATACCGGCCTCATTGGGCTGGCGCGTCGCAAGAGATGCAGCGGCATTCATGTTGAGGCCGTCGATTCGCTGTGCGATTCCGGAGCGAATCGCTTCGTCCTTAAGGCGACGGTCTTCCCGGCGAAGGGCTCCTCCGGCTTTGTCGGCTACGGCGACGCCGATCCATCCAACGTCTCCCCGCTTGTCCGAGGTGCCGAGATGCGCGTGGCCGAGACGCGAGCCGTCAATCGCGCCCTGCGCAAGGCCTACGGCATCGGCATCTGCTCGGTCGAGGAGATTGGGACCATTCCGAATACTGGCGAGAAGCTCCCTCCACAGAGCACGAACGGCAATGGAAACGGCGGTGGCCCCAAGGTCCGCGACCGCCTCTGCCAGATCATCCGCCAGCACAAGCTCGACCCGGAACTCGTCAAGGCCTATGCCGTCGACTTCTGCGGAACAAAGACCCTCAGAGAAGCGAGCAGGGAACAGGTGGAGAACTTCGTCCAGCAACTCGCCGACTGGGCTGAGAAGGACCGAAATGCCCTCGTTTGCCAACTCAACAGCTACGAGCGGCCGAAACAAGAGGTGGTCGCATGAAACGCCAAGTCCCCGGCCTTGCCGAAACTGCCCGCGATTCCCGTCCGGAGATTCCCGACGGGGTCTTCCTCGTACGCGTTGATGGCGCCCAGTTCCGCTGGCATGCCCACAAACCGTTCTACGTCCTCCGACTCTCCATCGTAGAACCTCGAATTTTGGCCGGGCAGCTCATCGTCGGTCGGCTCTATTGCACCCAGAAGGCGATGTGGAAGCTCGGCTGGTTCCTGCGGGATTTCCTCTATGATCCGGAACTTATCGCCCACGAACAGGTCGATGAGAAGGCTTTGCCCGGACTCCGCGGCGTCGTCAAGATCAGCCACACCGTCATCAACGGCATCTCGCTCATCAACCTCGACGGCTTCGCCCCCGCTAGCCAATGGGAAGAACTGTCCATAGCCCCGGCAACGAGCGTTTCTTCCTCCAACACCGAGGAGGCCACCCGATGACTTACTCCTACACCCAGATCAGCCAATACCTCAGCTGTCCGCGCCGTTACCGGCATCGCTACCTCGACGGCTGGCAAGAGAAAGACACGCGTGCCGCCATGCTTTTCGGCCGAGCCTTCGAACAGGCCATTGCCGCCCTGTTTCGCCGGGAAGACCCGGCGGCTGTGCTGTTCGAACAGTGGGGCCTGTCGAAGGACATGGACCTGACCTACTCCGGCAATGACACCTGGGATCGCATGCTGCAACAAGGCATCCAGTTGCTCGAGCGCTTTGCCCAGGACGGCCGCGTGCGCATTCGACGCCCTCGTTCCACCCAGCAGATTCAGTTCAATCGCACCCTGGCTTCCGGCAACAATTTCGTCGCCTACGTCGATGCTATTGGCGAATTGGACGACACACCCTGCGTTCTGGAATGGAAGACAACGTCTGCCCGATATCCAGAAGAGCCGGCTGGCATTTCCGCCCTCGATCCGCAACTCGTCTGCTATTCGTGGATGACCGGAATCGACGAAGTCGCCCAGGTTGTTTTCGTTCGCAAGCGGTTGGTCGAAGTCCAGTACCTCCGAGCCACGATCACTGAGGAGCAGCGGCAGGAGTTCGCAACCCTGGTCGATGACACAGCTCGTCGAATCGAGTCGGGACTGTTCCTGCCCCACAGCGGCATCCGCTTTCCCCAAAACCCGTGCACGACCTGCCCCTTCCTCGGGCTCTGCCTCGACAAGCCCGACCTGATCGAAGCCGGACTGGTGCGCAAGCCAGGAGTGGATCTTGGTCTGTTTGACGAACTTGTTTACTAGGTATCCGCCCATGCCGCCCCAGCTCAATCGCAAGCGCGCACTGTTTGTCCTCACCAAGATCGACGAGATCCTGGCGTGGGAACGGCAGAAAGAGGCAGAGCGCTGACCTGACCGATCTTTTGTACCAAGTGGAATGTTAGTGTAACGCCTCTTTTGACCTTTGTCCGTAGTCGCCGTCGGGGGTGTGGAGATGTGGGAAACGGGTTTTGTTTTCCACATCTCCATGCCCCGGTTGTTTCGGCAAGATAGCTTGCGGTGCCGGCGGCCTGTAGCCGAGCGCCGAGTGTGGACGCTCCGTGTTGTATTCCACCCGCCACCTCTCCGTCAGAATCTGTGCCTCCTTCAGCGAGTAAAAGATCTCGCCGTTCAAGAACTCATCCCGCAGCTTCCCGTTAAAGCTCTCGCAGTACCCGTTCTCCCACGGGCTCCCAGGCTCGATGTACAACGTCCTCGTCCCCAGCTTGCCCAACCACTTTCGCAACTCCCCGGCAATGAACTCCGGCCCATTGTCCGAACGAATGTGCTCCGGTATCCCGCGCACCAACATCACATCCGCCAACGTATCGATCACCTGCAAACTCCCCAATCGTCGCGCCACTCGCAACGCCAAACACTCCCGCGTATACTCGTCGATCACCACCAGGACGCGCAGCGCTCGCCCATCGTGCGTCATCGCCTTCACAAAATCGTAGCTCCACACGTGATTCGCCCGCTCCGGACGCAACCGTATGCACGAACCATCGCCCAGCCACAATCGCCCTCGCGCCCGCTGTTTCTGCGGTACTTTCAGCCCTTCGCGTCGCCAGATCCGCTGCACTCGATCCTTGCCCACCTGCCACCCTGCATCGCGTAACAACACCGTGATGCGCCGATAGCCGTAGCGCCCATACTTCGCGGCCAAGGCCAGGATCGCCTGCGTCAGCTGATCTTCGTCCGTGCGCCGCAGCGGCAGATAGCGTTGTGTCCCTCGCCATTGCCTCACCACTCGGCACGCCCGCCGCTCACTGACTTCGTACTCCTCACGGGCATGCTCCACGGCGCACCGACGTCGCTCCGGGCTTAGAAGTTTCCCTCCGCAATATCCTTGAGGATCTGCTTGTCCAGCGCCAGCTCCGCCACCAGCCGTTTCAATTTACCGTTCTCTTTCTCCAGTTCCTTCAGTCGCTTGGCCTGGTCCATCTTCAAACCGCCGTATTCCTTCCGCCAGCGGTAGAACGTCTGCACCGTGATCGCCGCTTCTTTGCAGGCTTGTGGGGTGGTTTTTCCGTTCGCGATGCTCACTTCAATCTGTCGCAGCATCGTCACGATTTGCTCTGGTTTGTACCTCTGCATCGGCATGACCCGCTTTTCCTCCAAGTGGATTCTCTCTCATTCCACCTGGTACAAATTTCGCCGGTCACGTCAGCGCGACACCCGCTTCGTCGATCTGGGCAGGTATCTGTGCGAGGTGCGGGAGGGACAGTACTGGAGGCTGGGGAACCTGAAGTCGTTCGACGAGTTCCTGGCGAGGCGGTTCCCGGAATCGCGAAGGAAGCCGTACTACCTGATGTCGATTCACGAGCATCTGCCGCCGCAGGCGCGGAAGGACTTGAAAGAAGTGGGATGGACGAAGGGGCTGGAGCTGGCCAAGCTCGCGCGCCGGGACGGGCAGCGCTTCGATTGTGCAACCTGGTTGCACAAAGCTCGGGAGCTGCCGAAGGAGGACTTCCGGCGGGAGGTGGAGAAGGAACTGACGGGGAGGGAAGAGGAGCCGTCGGAGCTGATTTACTTCAAGGTCTACAGGAGCCAGATTCCGGTGATCGAGCAGGCGATCGAAACAGCAGCCCTAATGCTGGGCACGGACAAATCGCGCGGTTACTGTCTGGAGATGATCTGCGCCGACTTCCTGGCGGGAGCGCACTTGGACAATGGCAACCCGGAGATCCTGCTCCACTCGATCTCACGCTACTACAAGTTCCTGCCCGGCGAACAGCAGCGGGCCTTCCTCGAAAACCTGCGCGAGAAGGTGTCCTGAAATGACTCGCCCCGAAGGCGCTTCCTTGCGGCTGGACCCATTGTCGTACGAAAGTCTGCGCCAGCAGATCCTGCGTCGCGACGGCTGGCGGTGTCAATCCTGTGGCACGATGTCGAATCTTGAGGTGCACCACAGAGAGTTCCGCAGCCATTCGGGAGCCGACTCAGAGGAAAACTTGATCACGCTCTGTCATGTCTGTCACGCGCAGAATCATTCAAGGTCCTGAATCTTTGAAAAGCGGGGACGCAAGCTATGGTCACCATACTCCGTGCCCGAGGGGCGTCTGATACTTCGAACTTCGGCGATATGAGATCCAGACCAATCGTGGAAACCGTTAAGTCGCTGCGGGGACGACGCTGGCCCGCCGCCCCACACCTCGAAACTAGAGATTTGGTGCTTCTGGCCCGTGGCCGATTTCTGTACCATCGAAAATAAACATTCTGGCCTCCCGATGACAAGGGTCTGAGGTCAGAGGTAGTTTGCTTGTTGTTTTCCTTTTACTGGGAAGGAGTGGCCCGATGGGACGTCTAGCCGTTGCAGTGCTCTTGCTGTTGGTGTTGCTGGAGATTGTATGCCGGGCTCATTCTGCCTCAAATGCAGACCCGGCCACGGACGCAAAGGCCAGCCTTGCGAGCGGAGAGGTACCAGCCAGCCAGTTAGGGTCGGAAGTTGCGAACGCATCCACCTGCCGGAACGGAAACTCAACTTGGGGCGCGTGTGGCGGCGGCAGTCCGGCGGGGATCACTTACGCGACGACGGCGCACAAATGGACGCAGACGATCTTGCGCACGTTAACGGGAGGAACACTCACCGAGGTCAAGCTGATTCCCTGTCCGACAGGGGTCGATACAACGAGTGGAGACGGCTACCAGGTTCTTATCTCGGGCGGCGGAAACAGCGAGGTTGTTGAAGTGGTCTCTGGAAGTTGCGTGTCGGGAGCTCCGTCGGGGACAATTACGTTCACTCCCTACTATTCGTATCCGGCCGGGTCCAGCGTCGGTTCGGCCTCGTCCGGCATTCAGGAAACGCTGAACGCTGCATGCGGGGTCGATCCGACTTCATTGGAAAAACTCCCAATGCAACGTCATCATCCCGGCGAACGGCCCCGGTTATCCACACTCGATCAACACGTACAGTGTTCCTGGAACGATTTATCTGCACTCAAACCAATCGGTGTTGAGCGGCTATGGAGTTTCTCTGGACTGCACAGGACGTGGAGCCTGCCTGCAGGTTGGCAATCTGACGAGTTCCGATGCATTCGCAAACAATACCGTGCAAGGTCTCAGTTTCCGTACGCCAATGAATTACTCGAGCAACCCCGCGTATGCGGGAGTGGCGATCACGAAAACGCAGCGGTTGTCGCAGTTGGTGACGATCACGACGGCTACCGCGCACGGCTTTCGGCCGGGTGACATGGTGACTATCCTGTTTACCGACGACAACGCGTACTGGGGGGATGCGGTTGTCACGGACGTGCCGTCGAGCACGACGTTCCAGTATGCGCATACCGGGAACGACATTCCCTCGCAGGCAACGCCCGGGGTTGTGGCTCTCGCGTATGTTGCCGTCCTGGACGACGCCATGAACACCCACCTGACTGACGTTTCTTACGACAATGTCGGAGAAACCGGCCACTTTAACAACTTTTTCGATCTCTGGGACGATGAGAATGCAACGATTGACCACTTCAATAACAATGCAATCTCGCTGAACAACGGTGCGAACTGGACCGGATCGTTTGTGTTTTCTGCGGGAAACCAGGGATCGCGGCATCAGATAGCCCCAGTCATCACGCTCCGGGACTCGACCATCACGGCCAACTACTCCAATGGCGTGACGGTTTACAACTCAAATGGCGTTTACGTGGAGAACACGGTGCTGCAGGCCACGGGGCCGTGGCAGGTGTATGCGTCGAACTCGACAGGCAACTACCAAGGGGCGTACCTGAAGAACATCTACTCGGAAAGTTCGACGGGTGCGAATCCAGTTTCGCCGGTGCGCTCTCCATTTGCTGGGACGGGAGTCTCGGGCTTGATCGCAGGGGCGACCAGTGGGGCGGGAAATTTCGCGGTCGCTGGGGTAAGCGGAGTCCAGGGGTGGTTTCCCTCGGGCGGAAGTGGAAGCATCCGGTATTCCTACTTCATTGTGGTGAACGACACGACTGCCGGCACTCATACTTCGCCGATGCAGGTTTTGAACTATAGCTCGACCGGGGGTGATTCTATCCTGGTACGGTGGCCGCGAGTTGCGAACAGAGCCGACACTATCACCTATGACGTGATCCGCACCACGACCCCTGTGGAAATTGGGGCGGTGTATCCGTCGTATGGGAACTGCAACGGTGGAACGTCGTCGTCGTGCGGATATGTTGCGCATAATCTTGCGCAATGTGCGGGACTGGTTTGTACATACACCGACAGCGGGAGTGCGGTTCCGCAGCCCTACACGATTCCGCAGGGGACGTATGCGGGAAACCTGATCTTTTGGCCGGGATCGATTGTGTCGGTCAATAAGAGTGTCGCGGTGGATATCGAACATACGAATGTGGTGGGCGTCGGGCTAAGCAGCAGTCCATTGCAGGTGGCGACGCGATGCACGAGTTATGGCCAGACGTCGCCGGGAGGATATACGGTGTGCGTGACGCGGCCAACAATAATGTGCCCAATCAGACGGCAACGCTGATGACGGATGGGGGAGCAGCTGGCGGCGGACAAACGGTCTCGAAAGGCCGTTTGAACTTTGGAACTTCTCCGTGGGCCACTCTGCAGCCGCACCACATCATCACGCTGGTTGACTCGCAGCCAGGCTTGACTCGCGGGACCATCGGCTACCGGGCTCCGGCGAGTGCAAGCGATGTGTGGATTGGCACGGATGTAGCTGCGGGCGGGGTAGGTCTAAACGTGGGACAGCTTGCTTTCGGCGCTCCGGTGTCGATCACGAACTACATCGGCGCGACTGGGGACGGTGTGCATACGAACTGGCTGGAGCGGTTGACCGCGAAGGAAGAGACGTTCGCGGTACCAGTAAGGATAAAGCAGGGGAACAGTTTCACTCTGGGAGATGGCTCGTCCCTGTCGCAGATGAAGATCTATAGCGTTAACTTGTCTGCGAGCCACGTGCCTCCCCAGAGCTGCGTTGATGTGGTCGGGGAAGCGAAGGGCCTCACCACATCGGATCAGATTGCCAGCATCACTCCACCAGGGATGTTGGGGAATCTGTCCCTTAACGTCTATCCTGCTCATGAGGGGGAGATAATTTTACATTTCTGTAACGCAAGCGGGTCCGAAGCGATCACCCCGCCTGGTACATATTCGTTTCTGGCTGTGCGCTAACCAATCGTTATGGCAGCTGCTGACTGGCTAGCTGGCATGCCGGTTCAACAGACGAAACCGGGAATTCGTTACGGCGCCTGTAACTTGGTCCTGCTCGCTATCGCCGAGGTCGTTGTAGAAGGGTAGACGCAGCAGTCGCCCGCTCACCTCTTCCGTGACCGGGCAGTTCGAAGCACCAGCCGCATACTTCAGTCCCGCCTCCGAAAGATGAAGCGGAGTGTAGTGGAAGACGCTGAGAATGCTCTGCTCCTTCAGCTGTGAAATCAACGAATCGCGGTGCTCAATCGAAGGCAGCAGCATATAGAACATGTGATAGGACTGTTCGCGCTCCGGTGGAATCACCGGTAGTCTGACGTCGCTACTCTCCGCCCAGCCGGCCAACGATTCCTGGTACCGATCCCACACCCGTTGCCGTTTTTCCTGAATCATCTCTCTGGCTTCGAGCTGCGCGTCGTCCGACGCCCTCTCCTGACTTATGCTAGAATCCCGCTTGCATGCAGGAAGACGACACTCGGGAGCCAGAGGCCCTCCACGAGGTCTCGGTGGTCGTGCCAGTCTACCAAGGCGAGCACACGCTTGAAGCATTGGTCGTCGAAACCGCCCCCCTCACTCTCTCTCAGGTGACACCAGGCGGACGCCGTTTTCGTGTGGTTGAGATGCTACTCGTCCACGACGGCGCGGTAGACCGATCGGCGGACGTCATGAAGGGGCTCGTCTCCCAGCATCCCTTCGCAAGGATCATCTGGCTCTCACGCAACTACGGGCAGCACCCGGCCACCCTCGCTGGAATGGCGAGTACAGTCGCAGAGTGGGTTGTTACTCTCGACGAGGATGGCCAGCAAGACCCGCGCGACATTGGCCGGATGCTCGACGAGGCGCTCGATCACGGAGCTCGACTCGTTTATGCGAGGCCCGTCAACCGGCCGCCCCACGGGTTCCTGCGCAACTGGCTGTCCGACCTCACCAAATGGCTCTCCACGCGAGTCCTCGTTAGCCACATAGGCTCCTTCAACAGCTTCAGGCTGATCGAGGGAGAGGTTGCTCGCGGAGTAGCCGCTTACTGCGGTGCCAATGTCTATCTAGATGTGGCCCTCTCCTGGGTAGTCGGAACAGCGCGACACTACCCCTTGGCGCTGCGGAAGGAACGCGGCCGTCCCTCAGGGTACACACCCAGGCGCCTACTGCGACACTTCTGGCAGCTTGTCCTCACTTCGGGCACACTTCCGTTGCGCTTCATAGCTCTTTTGGGTGGCGTCTCGATCTTGCTCGGCGTTCTAGTCAGCGCCGTCATTGTCTGGCAGCGCCTCCAGCACAAAATCCCCGTCCAAGGCTGGACCTCGATCTTCGTTGTGACCTGCGTCTTTGGGGGGCTGATTCTGGTTTCCCTCGGCATCATAGCGGAATACCTAGGGGTCGCGGTCTCGATGGCCATGGGCAAGCCGGCTTACTTGATCGTGTCGCGACCGGCCGCGGACCTCGGCCGCAGGAGGTGAGCACGCTCGCCTGGGTTGTGGGCCGAGGCGGGCTCCTCGGTTCTTGTGTGGAGCGCGCAGTCGCTTCACACGTGTGGCACCCAGAGCGCCCTATCGTCTGGAACGATCCCGTCCAACTTCACGAGTCAATCGCGGACGCGGTCCGGGGCTTCCGAACCCGTCTCGCGAAAGAGTCGTGGGACGGCTGGTGCGTCTACTGGTGCGCTGGCAACGGCGTGGTTGGCACTTCCGCCGACCGTCTCGCCGCTGAGACGGCAAGTCTGCGTTTCTTCCTAGAGAGACTTGGCGACGGGCTCGATTCCTCGCAGATCATCATGAGCGGCCGAGTGTTCCTCGCTAGCAGTGCAGGTGGCGTGTACGGCGGCAGCGCCGCGCATCCGGTGACGGAGGCGACGCCCCCTCGGCCGATCTCCGACTACGGGCGGGCGAAACTCGAGCAGGAAGCAGCGCTCCGGGATTGGGCGCTCGCGCGACCGACAGTGTCGACGCTCGTGGGCCGACTCTCCAATCTTTACGGCCCGGGCCAGCACCTTGACAAGCCGCAAGGCCTCATTTCGCACATGTCACGTTGTTTGATCTTTAGTGCCCCTGTACGCATTTACGTACCGCTCGACACAATCCGCGACTACCTGTTCGCAGAGGATGCAGCAGTGAGCATCGTGGCCAGCATGGCGCGACATAGACTGGCGGCCCTGGACGGAGGCCAACACGTCACCAAGGTCTACAGTTCGGGGAATGAGACCACTGTGGCCGGACTCATCGGTGTCTTTCGCCAAATCGCAAAGCGACATCTCCGTGTGGTGTTGGGGCTGGCAGCTGCCCGGTCCCAGCAGCCCGCGCGATTGCAGTTCCGATCCATGGTCTGGCCTGATCAACCGGACCTGCCGCGCACCGAACTCCTCGACGGGGTGACCCGTGTTCACCGGCACCAACTCGCGCTGTTCCAAGCGGGACGGCTGCCCCCTCCCGCGATTGGAACCCCTCGGTGACTTTCCTGATTTCAGGAGCCTGGAGCACACACGCTGCCTGACTAACAGCAGACTGGTCTTGCTGCAAATGCCACATGGGGGGACAAATGTGCAAATGCCTGCCGTTATGCGATGTCCGCAGCTCGCTCGCCGACGAATACGTACTGTGCACCTAGCGGGAGCCATGCTAGCGAAGACTCCAGTCCCCGAAGCCAGCTCAGAAAGCGCGGCATGAAAACAATGTAATCGCGACGGATCACTCGAAGGTTTGCGGCTGCGAAGTAGCCACGTGTTTCTGAGGGCGGGAGCAAAACAACGCCCTTGTCGAACGAGCAACGATCAACGGCCCAGCGCGTGAGCGGATTTGCCGGATTGTGCTCGAAAACCACGAGTTTGCCGTGCGGAGCCAACCGCGTTTGCAAATCGATGACGGTCTGCGCCCTTTCCTCTGGCATAATGTGATGCATAACGTTGGCGACAACGATCAGATCGTAGCTTTCCGCAAGATCGCTCCGCTCCGACGTGAAAACTCCCTGTCCTGCCAGCGTAGAGCTAACGCGATTGATGCTCTCGCGCGAAACATCAAAACCATTGATCTGAGCTGCCGGCAGATCTTTGTTAAGAAAACCGGACAACAAGCCCACACCACAACCAAAATCGAGCACCTGACCGGCAAACGTCGGGGGTAGGATTCTGGCGAGATAACGTGACTTGTATTCGGCGAAGTATTCTGAGGCCTCGCCGGTGATCGCAGTAACCTGGTCAACCAACTGTTGGTAGTCTTCCGCAATTCGGTCGAATTCTGCGCTTTTTGGTTTCGCCTCGTCCATTGCATGCGCCGTCAGTTGAACTTTCCGTGAGAACTCGCAGGTCAGAAGCCAGGGGTGGCCAACGAAATGCGGATCTCTGTCATGTACTGATCCTTGGTCTGAAGCACGCGGCTTCCATGTCAGATTAGGTTGTAAATGATATCAGGAAACATATCGTCAGCGAACTGGCGGCGGCGACTGACAGTGCACTAAACTATCACCACTTCTCCAATGCAACCACAATCCAGCACTATGCCTTCCGCTACGTCCACTGTAACCGCCATTGCTGATTCGAGGACGGGTCAGGTTCGCACCTCGGAGTGGAGTTTTGTCGTCCTCTTCGCCTTCAGCCTGTGCATCCTGATCAGCATTCCATTCGCACTTGGCCGCCATCTATCGTTCCCGGACTCCCGGTTCACAGGTCAATGGGGATTCGAGTACGACACTAACAACTATTTGGCCTATGCGCATCAGGCGGCGTCGGGTAGCTGGCTATTCCATAATCCGATGACCGGTGAACCGCACCGCGACGTGTTCTTCAATAGCGAATGGCTGGCTATGGGCAAGGTGGCGGCCCTGCTCGGAATATCGGTCGGCGACGCGATGTATGTGCAGGACTTGTTCTCAATTCTGCTGATGTGTATTGCAGTGTATTGGCTATCCGCTTACCTCCTGGCAAGCATATTCATGCGGCGCCTTGCTCTGGCTGCGGTCATGATAGGAGGAGGATTCGGATGGCTCGCTTCTTTACACCTTCTTCACATTCCGATTAACACCTCGTACTTTATCGATATGGGCACCGGTTTGTTCCCTTTTTTTGGGGCCCTCGAAGTGCCGCATTTCCTGATCACACAAACCTTCGTTGTTCTCGGCCTCGCCTTCCTGATACGGGCACGACGGAGTTTTCGCATCCGTGACTACGTCTTTGCGGGTTTGTGTTACCTGATTACTGGAAGCTGCCGGCCCTATGACATGCTCTACTTAATGTCGGGCACCGGCCTGTTCTTGGTAATCTCGGCTTTAAGAAACAAAGAATTCCAACCAGTAGCACTCCTGCGACCCGCCATCCCCATCCTGATGTGCATACCTCTGCTTGCTTATTACTATTGGATATTTAAGGTACATCCTGTGTTTCGATGGTGGACTTTTACGGGTCACAATCCGCCCGCCCCGTGGGTGTTAGCAACCGGTTTCGGTATGGCAACGGTTCTCCTGGTGTTCGCGTTGTGGAGATTGCGGGGACAACGAATCAGCGATGCCGGAATACTCATGATTTCTTGCCTTTTCGCTGCCACGGTTTTGGTCTACTCCCATCCCATTTTCCATTTTTCCTTCCAATTCGGTACGGACATCGCTGTGCCGATGATCATGCTGGGAATGATGGGGTTGGAGGATCCTATTGCAGAATGGAGACGAAAATCACACTGGGCTAACCTTTGCATTGTGGCCCTGCTGCTGATGAATAGCCTGACGGCGGTCGCACTCACTGGACAGGCTGTGCGGTTTGTAATGCGGGGAGAGTTTCGGATCGACACGCGCATGCTGGAAGCGTATGACTGGCTGGACAAACACTCCCAATCGCGCGATGTGGTCTTGGCTGATTTCGTGACTTCAAACCGCATGCCGCAGTACACGCACAATACGGCCTTCTGCGGATACACGAATACCGTCAACCGCAGCGAAAAGGAACGGATGGTTGATCTTTTCCTGGATCCCGCAACGTCGAATGAATTCCGACGTTCTATCACCCAGCAGAATGGAATTCACTACGTGTTACTGACCGCCGACGAAGACCATCAGCTAGGTGAGAAAGTCCGAGAGGCTCCCTTTCTGCGGGAAGTATTCAGAAACGAGGCCGCGGTGGCCTACCAAATCGACTAGTCGTTGCAAGGATGCGGAACAACTTCAGTGCAGCAACGCCGGACAGGGCAAATCCGAGGACAAACGCGGGTCGGCGACACAGACGCACCAGCGCCGAGACCGAAAAGTCGAATCCGCCGACCGACATGATGCCAGTCTTCATCAACAAGTTCGCCACCGCCATGCAAAGTGCAGTAATCCCAGGAGCGCGAAACCCGCAATGGTCACAGTGTCAGCCTCCTCTACTCATGGACCAATATGTTAGCAAGATCTGGGTCGACACCGGCCCTCCCCTACGGCGATAACCGGTAAACCGCGATTTCGCGAGTCTTGCGCCACGGTGTGGCAGTGGACGAAATGCCCTGTAATGCATCGCCAGACACGACAATCCAGCGAACCTGGTCATTTACGAGTCGCGCGGAGGCGGCATCCTTGATGTCGCCTTTGACAAAGGACTCGACATCGTCGCGCCTCTGCTCATACAGACGTTCCGCCTGTGCGAGCACGTCGGCTGGATTGCGCCCGCTAAGGCCCGGTACGGCCGAAAACTTGGTGTAGTCCTCGGATGAGAAATAGCCATCGAGACCGGTCATCGCCATGATCGCAAAATTCGTCGATTCACTAGGGTATCCCCAGATCGCCCTTCCGGTTAGGTCGCTCGGCAGATAGGCCACGACATCGTCGGGCGCAGCCGCCAAATGAATATCCTGCAATGCATGAGCTGTATCCTCGCCGAAGCCAACCTTGGAAGAAAAATTGAACGACCCCAGGGATTGCACCCAGGTCAGTCCGAGCATTGCCCACAGAGCGACCGGGCGCCAGTTCCCTCGGTTGCGTTCCAGCCAAGCATCGATCGGATGAAGCGAGAAAAGGCCAAGAGTCCAGGTCGTCGGCTGAACAAAAGCGAAGACTATGCCCATCCCTTGATATGGAAAGAACGTGCCGATCGCGAATGATAAGGCGAAGACAAGGCCGAACACCATGGCAATGCCACGATGGCGTTCTTCGCCCAGATCGGATCTCACCATCGCGCCGATCCCGAATAGCTTGACCCCATAGGCGGCGATCGGGAACAAGATCAGAGAGGCCAATGGGAGGAGCGCCACGGGTATCATCCGGCCCAGGAACATACCCCAGATGGTGAGCGGATACTCCAGGTTTGGCCCCCGAAAAGGAAAGCCCGGCGCCATGTTGTGAAATCCAGACAACAACATCGCCGAAGTCACGGGCAGGCTGCCGATGAATATGAAAAGGGCGAGCCAGGCGAGATCGCGTGCTTCGTTTCGCCTGCGCTGCAAAAGCAACAGGAGGCCCCCGAGCACGGTAGCAATGCCGAATGTCGCTGCCAACGTAAAGTTGAATCCTGCCATAAGCCCCAGCAGCAATCCTGCCACCAGCCAATCGCGCCGCGAACGCTCTGGCCGCAGCAGGACATTGATTGCAGCAAGACAGATCAGGAGGCTGTTGTAATGGGCAGGGCGATGAAAGAGCGGCAGAATCGCGTCGATCCCGTCCCACGACGTCCAACTGGAAAAGAGCGCCGCCCGCATCGCGGCAAATTGCGAGGCATGGACGGCAGTCTGCAGAGCACCGAAGAACCAGCCCAGGCCGCCCGTGCCCAGAAGCAGCAGAACGCTCAGAATGCCACCCCTTGCCTTCCCTAGCATTTGCCTACCGGCGCGATAGGCCAATGCGCCGATAAGGAAATAAACAATGAGGGGATAGCATCTGTAATACAGATCGAACAAATCGGTGGTACCTAGGTGCAGAGCACTTTGCACGTGCAGGATGACCGCAAGGCTAAGATCGTCGAAATAGTGATAAATGCTTGGCCTGAGGCCCGAAACCATAAAGTTGTCTGGCGGCACGTGATACAAGAGTCGCTGCAGCAGAGTCACATGAAACAGAGGATCATGCCCCGCGGGTCCGTAGAAAACGAACTCGCCCCCGGAGAACCGGCCGCTTCTCCAAAAGACAGGAGCAACGCTCAGGGCCACGACACTCCCTGCCAGAAGGCTCTCATACCCCCACAGGGCCCACCATGACGGCGCCGGTGCCTGTCTGGTATGGAGAGCGACGAGAATCATTCCCGCAGCCGAAAGCACAATCACTAAATAGGGAAAATAGGCAGCTAGGGAAGCGCGAGCCAGAATATCGTAAGCGGTCGTGATGCTCACAATGCCGAAGATGGGGCTCAGAACGATCCGCAGACCGCCCGGGAGCCTGCTCAAGAGGGTCAGCAGCAGGTAACCGGGGAAAACAAATACAACTACAAAAACCAATAGGCCGAGGACCGTGCCTCCTGGATGATTGGACAAAACAAGTGGAATAAGGAACAACAGAAGGATCAGCAATGAACCTTGGAGAAATGCAAAATGCCTGAACTGACCGATATTGCGTACCATCTGGATAAAGAGACTATATCAAAGAGGGATAGTGAACCTGCTGTAGTGCGTCACACTAACTATCTCTATCCATCCAATCTCGCACTATGTCTTCAGCATCGCCTTGAGACGCCATCGTCTGCTCGCCCAGGCTGGGTTTACCAACCCTGAGTACATGAAACCGGTATTGCGGATCAGAATAGTAGGCTTCGATCTCGGTTCGCCAAATTAGGTGCGGCGAGTCCTTGGAGTAACTGGTCGTTCCGGGACAGGAGAGAAAAGGCGCAACTGAGGATTCGTTATTGGCCCGGTCAAATGAGCCAGTCGCCGTCGGCGGGAACCAGGTACCAGTTCCGAGTTGGCAGAAAACCAGACTTGTCCAGGAACCACCCGTTGGGCGCATCCAACTGGCGACGCATGAAACCGACACGACGAAACAAATCTTGCCGTTCTTCATCGAGGCCGCGCAGCACGATAGCATCGATTGCACTGCGATAGCGTTCCACCAGTGCGGCGGCGATCGACGCACACACCTCGGGCGTCACCGGGGGATAGATATCCAGCACATTGAGGGTGCGAACCTGTCCACGATATCCACGAGGACGTTGATTGACCGTCACCAGCACCCCGGATTCGACCTGCTTGTTTCGAAAGGCGAAGACGGCGACGGTAGCGTCTCGTCCAGAAAAGTAACGCCAGCGGATGTACGGCAGATCGCGGTTTGCAGTCAGCTTTTCAGTCAACTCTGGAGCGGGACCATGAATGGGCAATTGCATGACCTGCTCGGCGGAAGCTAGAGGAACCAGATCCTCCGGCCGGCGAGCCTCGAGTTTCAAGCACCTGAAGGCACGCAAACAAAGCGCGGCGGGGCCGCCGATCATTCGCGCAAGAGTCTTAGGTGCGCTGCGGCGGCTTAGTCCCTCTTCGATCACGCCGCTCCAGCGAAGCACGCCAAACAACTCGTGATCGGAATACGGAATGGGAACCGCTCCTCGCGCTTTCCACAGCTTGGCGGCATCGGCATTGGCGGAGTTTCCGAATAGCGGCCACTTTCTGCCCAGCGCTGAGAACCTGAGAAAGATCAGACCTCCGCTGCCGCGATAGCGCTTGTCGACATAGAAACAGCTGGAGCCGACAATCAGCAATGTCTGCTGCTGGAAGCGGAAGGTTTGTGGAGCACACAGGATGCAGCCCACCAGTTCGCCTTGATGCGAGCGCAAACCGCAACCGAGGGGCATCTGCCGGTCGCGCGCCGGGTTCTCGAGCAGAAACCAGCGCAGGTCGCTTTCGACGCCCGCGGGTTTGCTTCCCGACTGCGACGCGATAAATTGCGCAAGTTCGACTATTTCGGACTCGGAAATTGTCACCAACTTTGCGGGAAGACTTCCTGCGGCCCTCATGATGGATGGCCTGCCCATGCGATCGCTTCGCCATAAATCTCTGCCAGGCTCTGTGATTGATGCGATAAAGTTAGCCCGTTGAGGATCGTCTGGCGTGCCGACGCACCCAGACGCGAGCAAAGCTCGGGTGACCCCAGCAAAGTCAAGAGTCCATCGGCGAGCTCGTCGAGTCCATCGGCTGGGGTGCGCCAATTCGGAATGAGCCAGCCATTTTCCCCATGCTCGATGATTTCGTCAATTCCCTGCCCGCGACAGGCAATCACCGGCTTGCCGCAAGCCATAGCCTCCAGATACACACATCCCAGCCCTTCGTAGCGGCTGGGGAGCACAAATACCGAGCAGCCCCGCATGGCGTCTGCCACTTCCGCCCGGCTTTTTCTCCCTTCAAATTGCACGCGCGCAGTTCCCAATTCGCGGGCCAATGCTTCCAATCGACTGCGGTCAGGACCGTCGCCAATAATCCGACAGCGTAACTGCGGGAAAGAGGTTTCGAGTCGGCGGATCGCCCTTAACACCAGTTCATGCCCTTTGGCGACGAGCAGTTCGCCAACAATCAAGATTTCCTTCCCCTGCCTCGGGAGTGCCTCGTCGGGCGTTGGCGAAAACAAATCGTTGTCGGTGCCGTTGTACACGACCGTGCTGCGAACGTCGTTCTGCACTCCGCCTTGCAGGAGGCGTTGCACTTTCTCGCTGATGCAGATGACCGTGCGCGCAGAACGATAAACCTGGATGGAGGCCCGACGACGCCAGTCCGCCGGCGTTCCACCCAGCAAGCACGTGTTGAACACGTCGAGTCCGTGCACGGTCACGACAAATGGAAGGTTCAAATGCCGCGACAGCAAGGCTGCCGCGTGACCGCAGGGTAGAGCGGCATGTGCGTGGATGAGGTCAATCGGTTTCTCTCTATGGAGGCGCGACACCTCTGCCAACAAGCGAACGTACAGCCACCGCCCCGCGCTCGACAAGCCTAGATTTCCGGGGATTTGGGGGTAGCGCAGCCACCTCGCTGGCGCCGATGGGCTCGGTTCCTTTCGACGATGGTGGATCGGGGCGACCGCCATGATACTGGACGCGACTCCAAATTGTTCCAGCTGTCTGGTTGATTCCGCGATGAAGCAACCGCTCACTGGATCGCCAGCAGACGGGAAAAATGGCGTCAGCGTTAGAACGTGGAGCGCACGTTTTCCCGCCCCCCTTACAGGCGAGTCGGGGGTCTCGGGGTACGCTCGGTCTGGCTCAACTCTCGCTTCCATTCGACTCAAGTCACTTCGCCATTTTCATTCCGTTGCCCGGGTAGACTTTTGTCACTTTGAATCCCGTATCCGCGAGCCAAGTATCGCTCCGGCAAAGACCGAGTGTACAGTTTCTGGTCCAAGCTGCTCCGCGCATTCTCGGACCGCGTCAATCCACTTCGCCTCTGAAAAAGCCATATTGAACCCGTAGAACGGGCTATCAGTACCAAAGAAAACACGGTTAGGAAACCGCGCCAACAATTGCCGGATCTCTGCCTTCACCCCTTCGCCGTCGATGGACAAGCGTTCCTGCCACGCCGAGATATCAAACCACAGATTAGGTGGTGGATCTGATCCAAATGCACGCCAGTTCGAGAATCCACTGTGGCCCGCAATAAAGTTGACCCCCGCAAACCGAGCCGAGAGCTGGAGAAGTGCGCTGGGCTGGCAATGTTCGTCACAGAGCACGCTCACCGTCCCACCGATATGTACCATGACCGGAAGCTTACGCTGCGCCGCAAGATCGACGAGCGCAGCGACGCGATCATCGTCCAGCGTCCAACCCCGCGAGGTGGGGTGAAGCTTCAACCCTCCTGCGCCTAGTTTATCGAACGCCCAGGTCAACAGAGAGACCGCGTCGGTCCGTCGCGGGTCGACGCCGGCAAAACCAATGAAACGATCCTCATGGCGGCGGCAGATGTTCAGCACTGCTTCATTGATTTCCCAAATCGAGCACAAAGGTTCACCCAGTTCCAGACCCCAATCGATTACATGCAAGGCCCGCTTTTCGATACCGGCCTTGTCCATCACGCGAAGGCATACCGAACCGTCCCGGTCAGACAACACCCGGTTGAGCGCGTTGAGTTCTCGCCCTACGGGTTCCTTTTTCCCCCGCCGGCGGAGATAGTCGATTGCCAGTTGCTCCTGGAACGGCTGCGGGTACCAATCCGGATAGTAAAGGTGCGAATGTACATCCGTGATCCCCATGCTGCGCTCAATCATTGGGCCGGATCAGCTTGCCGCCGATCTCCGTCCGAGGAATGGCTTCCACAAAATTGATCGCCTGGGGGAGAAACAACCTCGGCACGCGTTCAAGGAGGAGATCAAGTATCTGATCTGGCGCGACTCTTTCCCGATCTGCCACCACGTCGAGCACAACTGTCTTGTTCCCCTGCCCATTTTCACAGAGCTTAGCCAACGCATCCTTGACTCCGGGCATTTGGTTTACAGGCAACTCGATCTCAGACGGATGGAGTTTTACACCGTGCAAACTCATAAGGTGGTCTTTCCGTCCCAGAAGGTGAATCTCCCCTTCGTCATCGACACAGCCCTCGTCGGCGGTTCTTACCTCAGTAACCGCGGCAAAACTGATCTCCTCCTTGATGATGTCCTCAAGATAACCCAACATTACCGTAGAACCGCTGATCATAATCTCTCCGCTTTCGCCCAGTGGAGCATCCACCCAAACGTTCATCGTCGGCGACGGTTTGCCGATCGAAGCGCCAAGGTTGGAGCCGGCACGGATGACGCGGTAGCACGCCCTACCGGCTTCGGTGAGACCATAGACATTCACGACCACCAAACCAGGGTTGAGAGCAAAAGCCCGTCGTAGCAGGTCCGAAGGGAGTTGGTCGCTGGAGCTTGCTACGTAGGCCACCCCACGCCACGTCTCCTGGCATTCGTTACCCTTCGAAGTCTGCGCATAATCCACCAGCGCCTTCCAGGTAAAAGGGACAAGCACAATGTCGGTAATCGCCTGCGTTTTGATCGCTTCGAACAGAGACTTGGGGAATTGTCCGCTCTCTCCCAGGGTACATGCCGCCTTAGCCAACACATGTGAGTAAAGTTGGATAACACCGTAGTAATCGTACAAAGGCACCGTGATCAATGACCGCCGCGACGAATCCAATTGCAGAATCGTGCGGTTGATCCACGCAGCGCTCAGCAGATTGCTTTCACTCAGGCACACACCCTTTGCTTTGCCCGTGGTCCCGGAGGTGAAGAACACGGCCCGCACTGGCGAGCGCTGCCTCCCGCCGCCGTGAAACGGTGTGTCGCATCGCAACTGCAAATTCATGGGGTTGCCACTTCCAACTACAATCACTGCTGTTCTTCGCAGAAGGCCGGCAAACTTCGCCTGCAGCACGGGCGTTGTGAACACCAAGTCAGCTTGCATTCGATCGAGGACATACTGAACGTGGGCCACGGGGGAAAATGGGGAAAGTGGAACTATCGTCGCGCCTTGAAAGAAGCATTCCAGATGAAGGAGTGCCGCACTCAGACCGTCAGGCAGAAGCATGACGACACGCTGTCCGACGAGCGCGGGCAATTTCGAGGCGATCTGGGCCAGCGCGGGGCCAACTTCCGAAAAAGTGACGCAGACGTCTCCATGCCGCAGGTACGGACTTGCTGGGAATTCCCGCGCAGCTTCTAAGAACGCCTCACGGAGATCGAACATACCCTCCTCATACCCATGGCCGGGAAACAGTCGAGGTCGACCACGTCGCGATTTTTCAACGTGGTTCAGACTTTCTGCCAGCGATCAGGGTGGCGAGCGCAGCGATCGTCCGCAGGTCCTCTTCCGAGAACTCTTGACCGCTCAACTCAAAGCCGAATCTTTCTTCGCAGTACGATATCAAGGAAACAACCATGAGAGAATCAAGAATACCATCACGGAACAGATCCACATCATCGCTCAGCAGGCCGTCGTCAGCGATGTTACTTTCCCGTACCACGAACTGCCGGATTTCGGCGGCGATTTCTGTCTTGTCCATGTCTGAGTGTCTTCGTAATGCGGGCGCGACCCATCCGAACCGCCCAGCTTCACGCACTGTCCTTTTCGATGAAGACTTCTCCTCTAGAAACAGGCCGGTGCGCCAAACCAAAAAACTGGAGTTACAGTATAGTACGGGGAAACCAACAGCCGCGCGCGGCCGCCTGTAGACTCAGGTTCGCCTCGGATTCTCCCTCACAAGTTCCTCGGCCAAAGCGAGCAGGCCCTCCACGTGCGTGTCCCAACGGAAGTCTTGTGCGCGGGTGAGACCGTTTCGGGAGAGCGTTTCCGCCAACCCCGGCGACTGATAAACTTGCGCCACACGCTCCGCCAATTCATCCGAAGAAAAGCGGGGAAAGTAAGTTGCCGCATCCCGACAGATTTCGCGATGAACCGACAAATCGGACGCCACCACCGGCAATCCACTCGACATCGCCTCAACCAATGGATGCGCAAACGATTCGGCGTAGGCCGGGGTCACATAAACGTGGCAGGCGTGATAGAGGTGATGAAGCGAGTGATAGGGAATCGTTCCTAGCTCGACGATGCTCTGGCTTTCCCGAAGCTCGTTTGCCAGCGACGCCGCAGACTCGGTTCGATAGGCACCCGGATTCTCACCCGAATTCAGACGACAGGTAAGAAAGAGCTTCACCTGCTTTCCCTTCAGACGGCGGCTCAAGATGGGCATTGCTCGCAGTAAGGTTTCGAAATTGCGGTAGTAATTATAGTGGCTTACAAAAAGCAGGCGGAGGGCGTCTTTCCCTTGCTCAAGCTGGTTCTGAGCAGGCGATGCCAGCGGCATGGCATCCTTCGTAAAAGCGTCTGGATCAAATCCATGGTGCAGCGAAAGTACCTTCCTGCCAGTCCATCGGTTCAATTCCTGGGCAAACGCTTCACTGGGAGCGACGGTAATGTCAGCGCAACTTATGGATCGCCTTGCCAGCCAGCCCTTGACCAAGGTGTCCGCCCATATCGCGTAGTCGCCGCGCGCGCGAACATCGCGGAGAAAATCGCCGGAGGTGTAAAGCGAGTTACGAGACAGGAGTATTTGCGGGACGGGAGAATTCCAAAGCGCAAAATTGCCCGCGGAAATCAACACCTGCGCGCCGCTCTGCCGGATCAATTTCGGGAGCGTCGTCTGTTCACGAAAAAACCGTCGAGGCGCGCCGTAAGACTCCCGTGCCTCGACCAAGGAAATACTCGACAGTTCCCCAAACTCCCTGCGTATCGCGGGATTCAGCAACACCGTGGTCTCAGCATCCATCCTCCTCGCGAGATGGGGAATCACATTACGCAAATAAGTAAGTCCTCCGCCCGCACTCGCAGCAAGGCCATTGATAAACAATCTGATCATCGGTTAGGCAGGACGGCTCCAAAATCGGCGGGCGATGGACGGGAAACTCGGGAAGCAACGCCGACTACTGGCGCCGCAACCGCTTCAGGAGCAAGATCCGCGAGCACGAATGCAAAAATCCAGAACAATACACAGAGATACGAACCCACGGCGAAAAGCCAATCCTCGAAGCTGGCGTGGATGAGACCGGCCAACACCACCATGGCCAGCGGAATGGAGTAGTGGTTTGGGTCAGCGGTTCGGTTCATCCACGCGCAGACCTTCCACACATTCGACACGGTGACGGCTAGGAGCGCAACAAAGGGTAACACGCCCAGCAGACCCACCCACTCGGTGATGCTAATGTAGCTGCTGCCGTGCTCGCGATTCTCCTCGGTGCTTGAAGAAAACCTCCCGGAGCCGAATCCCGTATCTTCGCCCGTCGGGCTCGTGCCGTACCCCGTTCCAAACCACGGATGCTCCTTGATCGAGGCAATCGACTCAGCCCAAGGTTCCTGCCGCGAACCCAACACGCCTTGCTCCTTGTGCCCCTTATAAAGAATTGCATCCTTCAAGTCCGCAACCTGCGTTTTTAAGGTTTCCGGCGCCAACATTCCGCTGACCGAAGTCACAAAGAGCGCCACTGCCGCTATCTTCACCAGCAATTTGTATTGGTGTAGGCAAACACAAAAGATCGCAGTAACGAGCATCACCGAAACTATCGAGGCACGGGCCATACTGACATGAACAAGGTAGACACAGAGAAGTAAAGCGACGAGCCTTCGGCCCTTTACTTGGGGCCCATCGCTGGTCAGCCATCCCCACAGCAGGATTGGAAATACTCCGATACTCATCGCCCCGCCGAGGGCATTGGGATTACCCCAGATATCTGGACTCACGCCAAAATAACAGGCCGCCGCAGCAAAGACTGCTATCTCACTTCCCAAGAGCACACCATGGAAGAAACGGCCTTCGCGCCCGAGAACGGCTAAGCGGCCACCCGAGGCGCAATAAAGAAAGAGAAGGCACAGACTCAAAGCTTTGGCGAATGCCATTTGGAAAAACGGCGAGACAGTGGCGGACACAAAAGCGGCGCAGAGGCAAAAGAAAGCGATCAGATGTATCGATCGGAAAGGTCTGTTAGGTGTCTTCGTCCAGACAATGAAGCCTATCACTGCACCCGCCGCTAGCACGACCCAGCGCCCCCGGGTCCCGGCACCTTGCAGGGGGACTTTCATACCAGCCAAGACAAAGGTGAGGATGAGCAGAACAAAAAAACGCTGCTTATATTTCCAGAGACAGGCAACAAGCACCTCCAGCGCCAATATCGCGCCTAGGAAGGAAACGTTGCTGAAGTCTGGCAAATAGAAATGAACAAGATACAGCACCAGGACTATGCCCAGCGCGATCCCTACCCAGTGCGGCGGTTTCAAGGAACTCATCGGTCCCCCGTCCGGGCACCGACCGCAGCCGCAGCCAGGCCATCGGCGCATGCTTCCGGTGAGTTGTTTCGAATTCGTTCCAGGCTATGAGCGCTCATCCGCTGCCTCAGCTCCGCGTCCCGCACCACAGAGTCGATCGCCAGGCTAAGTTTCTCCGAATCTTGGGGAGGCACGACACATCCATTCCACCCCTCCCCGACCAGGTCGGCCCAACATCCGGCGACATTGCTCACGATGATCGGCAGTCCGCACGCCATCGCTTCATTCACCACCAAACCCCAGGCTTCGCTGTGCGACGGTAGAACCAGCACTTCCGCCAGCGCATATAGACGGGCCAGATCTTCCCGGTGTGCGAATCCCGGGAAACAAACCGTCCCGGGGTGGATTCGTTGGGCCTGTTGCACCAGATCCTCTCTGGACACTCCATCTCCGGCAAACACCAAGCCCACCTGGGATCGCAGACTGCTCTCTAGTTTGGCATAGGCTTCGAGGAGATCAAAGACACCTTTTATCGGCACCAACCGGCCCACAAAGAGGATAAATCGTGAGGGCAATTTCAGTTTCTCTCGAAGTTCAGTTGCATGGGCCCTGGTGTTCTCCCCCCGGGTCGCAAAGAACGTGTTATCAACCGCGTTGGGGGCCGTAAAGATGTCGTTCTCGCTAGCTCCGAGGGTTCGGAGGTAGGCAGACGAGGACTTTCCTGGCACGACAAAAGCGGAACAAGAGCTCACAAAATATCGCTTAAGCCACTCCACAGCGGCGCGTCCCGACCTCTTCTCACGCTCGGTGCTCTCTGTCCACAGGACAAAACGTACACTGCGCCGGCGAGCCCACCACAGCGCTTCCCAAGACGCAGGATAGTTGTAACCGCCACAAAGAATAACCTGGGGGCACGCCGCATCTAATGCCGCCCACAACCCATGATTCACAACAAGACTGCGTTTTCCTGCCCGCCACCGCCAAGAGGCCAGAACTTGATAGGAAAAACGAATCTCATCCGTATAGATGCGCCACTGTCGAAGCGCCTCATCGGTCTCCGCCAGAAAAATCACTTGCAGATCCACCCCGGGGCGACCAGAGAGAGCGTTGAACACCGGGATACGGTAAGGGGCAATGATTTCGGTAAGGACCACAATCTTTCGGGTCATAACGTCGGGCTGGCCACTCTCCTCGCAGGTATGCGCTCCAAAGGATATGCGAACAAATCCTGCGAAGATTCGATTCGACTGGTGACCCCCACCGGACTTTTCGTCGCCAATTCAAGAACTCGATATCCAATTCCAGCGAAGATACTGATCGCCTCCTCAAGAAGGTTGTTTGGCCGGCATTCCAACATCACTAGCGGCGGCCGTCTCCCGGCCCGCGCGCCGCCACTACAGGAGGATAGTAATATCATGGGTTAGCGCTGCCGTACACGGCTTGGATATTTTTACCACCTGGATCCTCCGCCGTTCTCGGAAAACTGGGAGCAAGCGTGATGACTCAACTTCGAACCGTGAGCCTGCCGCAGGATCTTTGCATGGAAGCGGAAAGGCAGTTTGCAGGCCGCTTTGACAACCTCGAAGCCCTGCTGACGTTTGTACTACAGGAAATCACGAAGGCCGATGCCAACCTTCTGGATCAGGCCGAAGAACAGATGATCGAGCAGCGGCTGAAAGATCTAGGCTACCTTTGAAGCGCCTGCGACCTCGTGCGGCCACCACTAGCGAATGAAGCCACGATCCCTTGTTCTGGTTACCGTAGACTGTCTCCGAGCCGATCATGTCGGCTTTCTGGGATACTCGAAGCCCGTCACGCAGTTCCTAGACTCACTTGCCGAGAGGAGCGCGGTTTTCGAAGATGCGATCGTAGCCGGTGCGCCTACTTATTTCTCTCTCCCGGCCATTCTCGCATCGCGGTACCCGTTGGCGTTAGGACGCGACATCCTGGGGATCGCTCCTCGCGAACAGACGATCGCTAGCGCCCTGAAAGATGCCGGGTATCGAACTGCGGCTTTTGTGGCAGGCAACCCCTATCTGAGTTCGCGCTTCGGATACAACCAGGGCTTCGATACCTTTCACGATTTTCTGAACTCGATCCCTGACAGCGAGCCGTCATCCCCGCGAGAAGGCTTCAAGTCCAACTTCAACCGATTTGTCCAGTCGACCGCGAGCCACAATAGTCTCACGGCAGCCGCATACGAAGAACTCTATTTCTGGTACGGCCAATGTCGTTCGGGGGCGGAAAACGTTTCCATGGATGCGCTGCGGCGATATCCCGCAGCTGGCACCGTAGTCGATCAAGCCTGCTCCTGGCTGAACGGACTTGCGGGAGAACCTTTCTTCCTCTGGCTGCACTTGATGGATCCACACCACCCCTACTATCCTCCCGAGGACGCCTTATCCGCCCTCGAGTCGAAAATTAGCGCTCGTCGAGTACGCTTTCTGAATTCTTTCTGGAACCGGGGACATGTGCCAATTCGCAGGCTGGAGCGATACCGTGAGGAAGTTGTTTCCCTCTACGACGCCGGCATTTTCTGGGTCGATAAGCAGGTCTGCCGACTGGTGAACGTTCTCAAGCAATCGCAGCTTTGGGACGATTCGGTGTTTGCCCTCACCGCCGACCATGGGGAAGAATTTCTCGAACATGGCGTCCGCTATCATTCCCCGGTGAGCCTTTCGGAGCAACTGATTCACGTGCCTCTGCTGCTGCATGTGCCCGCACGCTTGGGCAAGCGACGAGTGCGAACACCGTTCAGCCTGCTTCATCTTGCACCCACTCTGCTGGATGCTGTCGGCCTGCCGGCTCCGACCGGCTTTCAAGGACAAAGCTCTTGGCCGCAGCTCCTCAGCGGAGAACTACCGAGCGAGCCAGCGGTTGTGGAATGCATCGAGGGCTGCACTAACCCGTTTCGACGCGAGGATCGTCTGCGGCCACGCCTGATGGCAGTTCGCGACCAGTCGTACAAATTGGTGATCAATTTCGGTGAAAAATCAGAGCGGCTGTATGACCTGAAAAATGATCCGGAGGAACGTGCTGCTGTTCCTCCCGGCGATTTGCCCGCAGAGCGAGCTCGACTCTTGCAGGTGGCTCGCGAGCATCTGCAAAAGACTGCCCACAACCGGAATGCCGACTTGCGTTTGCGCTCCTGTCTTCGCGAGCTTCAACAGTCGGCGGAACTGAAGGCGCGTTTCCGGTGACAGGTCCGGAAGCAGCGACTTCTTTCGCCACCTCAATCGCGGGGACTGGCGAGGTTGGATGCTATCCTTGACGGGGTTTGGTTCGAGTAAATGCAATGGAAGGCAGAACGGTGGCACCTTTGAAATCAAAAAGGAGATTCCGTTAAGTGGCCGCTGTCCCCCAATCGGCAGACGCGTCCGCACGACGAACGATTACCAGCCGCACGAGGATTGCCTGGCTCGTCGCTTACGCGGTGTTGTTGAGCCTCGTCTCCATACACCTGTACAAGAATCCGATCTACGACATGGATGCGTTTCAGTACATGGGGAATGCTCTTCTCATGGAAGAAACCGACCCCGTAATTGTCCACCAAAGGGTCTATTCAGAAATAGACCTGCGGATTCCAAAAGCTTCTCGGGACCATCTGCTGGGCCTCGACCCGGGAGCACCTCCAGACAAAGCCGCCTCTTCACGAGAGCGGGCGACAAACCCCTATCGGTTCGCGGAATTCCTCCCGTTGTTTGCCATTCGCCCCCTTTATAACCAGACCCTGTGGTTGGCTAGCAAGACCGGCCTCGGTCTGGTACGAGCCAGCATTTTCGTCTCAGTAGCTTCGTATTTCTTGCTGGGCATCCTTCTGATGGTCTGGGTCTCACGACACGTGAATGCGCTGTTGGCCTTCTTAATCGCGTCTTTGTCGATGCTCAGTCCTCCGCTGGTGCAGCTCGGCCGGCATATGACGGCGGATGCTCTAGCAACATTCTTTGCGTTCTTATCCCTCTACTTGATATTCGAAAGAAGGCTATTGACCGCGGGGTTGGCTGTCTTGCTCGCATCCATCTACTTTCGTACGGATAATGTCGTCCTTGCGGGCCCCGTCATTCTCGCTTGCTGGTTAGAGCGAAGGGTCGATTTCGTTAAGGCATCAGCATTAGCTGTACTGGCGCTGGCCTCGGCTCTAGCGATCAATCATTTCGCGGGCGACTACGGAATAAAAATGCTTTACTACCGTAACTTTGTCGACGCTCCGATCGTGGCGCCCGCTGAAATGACGGTCAAGTTTTCGTTTCATGACTACCTGGCTGCGTTCAGATCAGGGATAACTCTTGTGACGGGCAGCTTCTTTATCCCATTCCTCCTAGTTGGAATCGGCGGATTCTTCGCTGCTAAGCAAATCAGGACCGTTGCTGCGGTTACGTTCGCCTACGTGCTGCTTCATTTCGTAGTTCTTCCAAATTGGCAAGAGCGGTGGTTTGGCGTCTTCTATCTCGCGATGGCTATCGCGGCAGCAGAGACACTGCATTAGAACGGAAACCCTTGAGATTGTGGCAACATGGATAAGGTTCGGATACTGTTCCTCCCCGGGGTGGATGCGGACAATACTAATGCCCAGAGTCTGAACGTTCGGGAGATCGCGCTGCGCCTCGATCCCGAGCTTCTCCAAAGCACGCTGTGGTACGAACGGGAACCCGACCCACGGTTATGCAACCGTAAAGGCATCCGGTTGCTGCAATTGCCGGCTCGCGGCAAAACCTTTCGCATCGCGAGGGAACTGCTGGCTGGCTACGACATTGTCGCCTACATCGACTACAGCCCCGCATGCTACTTTTTTCTTCACATGCCTCGCGCCGTGCGAGGGCGCACAAAATCGGTGCTCCACGCCGAAGCGCCTCAGGCCCAGCTCGGGAGTCCATCGCGTGCGCAGCAGTTCTTCTATCAGGGTATTTTCCCGCACTGTGATGTCTACACTGGCATCACGGAATTCGTCGCCCGCGACCTCCACAACTCCACCGGAAAGCAAGCCGCTTATATTCTTCCGGTGGGCGTTGATGCCAGTTTGTTTACTCCTCCTTCGCCACGAACGAGATCTGTCCCCACCGTGCTGTTCGCAGGAACGCTGGTGGAACGCAAGGGCCCCCAGTACGTGATCGACGCTGCCGCCGTTTTCCGTGACACGCAGTTCCGGCTGGTAGGAGCCGGGCGGGAGGGATTCGAAGCGGTCCTACAGAAGAAAATCGCTCGCCTGGGCTTGAACAACGTGACCTTGGAGGGTCCCAAGAGCCAGTCGCAAATGCTTGAAATCATGCGTGCCAGCGACATTTTCATTCTGCCATCGCGGTTGGAAGGAATACCCAAGGTCACGCTCGAGGCGGCGGCCGTTGGTTTGCCGTGCATCGTGTTTCACGATTACGAAACTCCGTCGGTTGTGGACGGAGTCACTGGTTTTCAGGTCGCAGCTCCCGACGAGATGATGCAGCGCCTGGGACAGCTGATCTCTGATTCATCGTTGCGAGAGCAAATGGGAAATGCCGCACGCCAGCATGTATTGCAGTTCGATTGGAGCCGTGTGAGCAAGTTGTGGCAGAACGCTTACCTCGAAATCGCTGCGGCGAGGCCGGCCTGACCACGGAGAGGAGTCGTCGCGTCAGGCTGATCGTGTCTACAAAGCCTTGTAGCTCACCAGGGCAACCGGATACGAAAGCCTCTTGGTCCAATCGCTCTCCAGCAGACCCGGCTCTTCGCTCGAAAGTGCAGAGCCCGGGTGAACCATGAGTTCGATCAGCGGCTCCGCCGGAGGTCGGGCAGCACAAACTCTGATAAACACCTCAAGCTCGGTAAATATTCGCGTGGTCTTGAATCCGATACACCTTAAGGCTTGGTTATAGACCCACTTCTTTGCCAGCAGGACTCTGCTCGTGGGTGCCGCGTGATCGTACATATTCCGGCTGATTCTGGCTTTGTTGATCCGGTAGCGGCGACGCAGGGCAGCCAGAACCGGAAGCATCTGCGGAATGGTGTGAATATGATGATGACTGTCGAAGTGACTCGGTTGCACCCCGAGCTGGATCAGATTGTCAATCTGCGCGCACCATTCCCGGTAGATGGCCTTTAGCATCGGCGCACTAATCCTAACCTCGCGGATGGCATCGCCTTTAAAGCAGTTGTGCTCGTCAAGAATGGCGAAGAGAGCGGTGGGACTCTCCGCGCCCAGACGCTGGAACTCGGTTAGATTCAGGTGCACTCCGAACGAACAGTTGGGGAAACGCTGGAGCATACGAGCGGCCGGAATGACCGCCGGGCCGTTTGACAGCAAGGTCGCCGACGTAATGACCCCTGACTCCATGGCACGAAAGATCGCCTCATTCACCTCCGCGCTCAAACCGAGGTCATCCGCGTTAACAATGATTTGAGTCGGCATTATCGATTAACCCGGTCATCGTGAAAACGGCGTCTTCCCGGCGGCGCCGAAAACACGGTTTCGAATCGCGGCCACGATCATTTTGTCGTCATTGTCCAGTCCAGTCAGTAACGCCAATCCACAAAACGATGCGTAGGACACGACCAATGCAATTCCAATCCCCAACCACTCCGGATGCAGAGCTGACGCCCGAAAAAGCAACCGCAATCCCGCCGTGACTGCCAGGCTCGCAAAACAAGGCCCGAGCAAGCGAAAATATGTCCGATTGTAAGGCGATAATCGCAATGCCGCCCGGACCTGGCGCAGATTCAGGTAATTGCTCAAGGCATTGGTTAGGGCCGCTGCCAGCGCTACTCCGGCAATTCCAAACGGCCGTATCAAACCCAGAGTGGCCGCGACCGTGAATACTGCCATGACCACCTGCACCCGAATCAGGCGGGCTTGGTTCCCCGACATAAGCAGCAGATAGCCGACCGAACCCACCCCGGCGTTCACCAACTGTCCCAGTGTGCCCAGAATCAGCACCAACCAGCCTGCCTCAAATGCTGCGCCAAACAAGCGCATCAGGGGCTTGGAGAAGACGATCATGACCAATGCCAGGGGCACGGTCATTCCCAATATCCACTTCGTCAAAGTCTGAAAAAGCCGGCCCAGCAGCACGTACTCTCCGCGGGCATGCAAATCGGCGATCGTCGGGGAAAAAATCTGGTTGACCGACTGCAACGCCACCGGAACAAAGGCAACCAGTGTGGCCGCCACGGAATAGATTCCTACCTGCCGAACATCCAGAAACACTCCCAGCAGGAATATGTCGGTCTGGCTAAGTATAAAACCCAAGAAATTGAAGCCGAACACAGCGGCGGAAAACCAGAACACTTCACGGTCCATGGGAACGGCGGTGTCCGGAGCCCGCCTTGCCTGCCGCGGCGTCAGCCGCCATCCTGCCACCGACAGCAGCACCAGGACCACCGCTGAACTTGCCACCTGGGCCAGCAAATATCCGCGAAGCCCGAAGCCCAAACTAAGCAGCGCCACGGCGAAAATAATGTTCAACGGACTTGCGATGAAGTTGGTAATGACGGTGCGCAGCGCGACGTCTTTATATCCCGCCAGAACCTGCCCCAGGAAAGTGCCGAACACGCCCAGCACCAGAAGCAGAGCAAACAGGCGGAGATAGGGTACGAGAGCCGGGGCATGATAGAGGCTCCGCGCCAGCCACGGCCCCATCGCCAGCATCGCTGCGGCGAGCACCGCATTTCCCACAGCCAGCACCACAAATGCCCGGCGAAGAAAGCCATACAGGCGCGGCCATTGTTCCGTGGCTGAATATGCCGGCCACGAAGCGCACCGCTGCTTGCGGCAGGCCTAATCCGCTGAAAAGCCCGCAGAAGCCAACGATCGTCATTCCCAGCGCGTAGATCCCGAGCGCCTCCGCGCCTAACACACGCGCCAGGTAGATTTTGAAGAGATATCCCGCGCCCGCAGTGAACAGAGTTCCCGCGAAGAACACGGCAGAATGCCGCGACACCTGCCCCATCTCACTGCGGAATCGCGCTTCAGGACTGGCAGCAAGCGCCGACTGCGACGCCTCAAGGGGTGTATCGGGGATGGTCAAAATATGCCTGTGCGCGCCTGCTGACGAATCATTCTTTTTCTGATTATGTTCCAGATTATCTTAAACCGCTTGCCTGTGGTTGCAGAGAATTTCAGCGGTATTTGGGATCAAGAAAAGGCGGAAAGTTGCCCCTTTTGCCGGTGACAATCAACTCCGAGTCAAAGTGCCCGTGCTCGTTGACTCCAAACAACCGATGGCGGATTTGCCTTTCTTTTAAGTAAGGCCAGCGGATGAGCTTGCCCAGTCTCTGTTTGAAACCTGGAGGATGCGCGAGAGGTACATGAAAGCGAATCTCATCGAAACCGCAAATATCCAATAGTGAAGCCAGATTCCCGCTACTGAACCCATATTCGTGCGCCAGGGTGACGTACAACGACGAATTGGCGCAAGGCCCCTCCATATTGGGCGTGCGCACCATCAGCATGCCGCCAGGCTTCAGCGCTTGGTACAACGCATCGACCACCCACAACAACGAGTACTTGGGGATGTGCTCAATCACGTGAGACATGTGGATAAACTCGAAGGTCTCCGGTTTGTCGGCGAGAAAGACACCAACATCGCTTTGGATTTCGGACAGCGTCAGGGCATCGGGTGCCCATGTTCTTACGTGGCCCTTATTTGCAATGGCAAAATCAGCGCCGGAAAGATTCGTGTACCCCAGCCGCAAACAAGCCGCCAGAAACCAGCCTCCGCCAAAACCAACATCGAGAATCGCGGCTTGTTTGTTACTAGGCAGAAGGCCGCTCAATTCCTGTGCGGCCTGCAAGACCCGAGGATCGTTCTTTACCTCCGCCCAGCTAGGAGCGCGCCGCTCGGCAGAATGCCGTAAACTCATGCGGCGATAAACTTCAGCTACAAATGCGTGGGAATCCACTCGATTTTCAATCCAGAATTTCCGATCCTACCACACACGCTATTCGATATGAGCAAAAGCGTTCCCGGTCCCTAGGAGCAGCGTTCAATGCGAAAGAACTTCCGACAGGACTTCCGGAGAAATCGCCTGTACTAGCTGGCGTGCGGTGTCCGCACCGGGCATAACCGCACCCAACATCTCTGGAATGCGCAGCAGTTCATCCGGGAATTCGAGCATCCGCCCCACACCGAAGCGGACATACTGAGGTGCATATCCAGCGTAAGCATGCCGCAACCAGCCGCACAAAAAAACAGGGATTCCAACCGATGCACATTCGAAAGCGACTGTCGATTCGACCGTGACTGCGCACCATGTCTTCTGAAAAATCTCTGGAGAGAGCGGGGCATCCGTCACGCTTACCAATTCGCGGTCCGCCTTGTTTAACGTCCGTGCCAACAACCGGTGCCGCTGTCGGGCACTCTCGAACGGATGCAGCTTTAAAACCACTGTCTTGCCCGACCTGCGGGCAACCGCACAGAGGCGGGGCAGCAACTCACGGTAAATCGGCTCCACCCGCCAGAAATCCACTTCATACGGCTCGGTGAACAACGTGATCCATGGATCCTTCTCACTCCAGGCAGAAGCTTTCTCGATCGGACGAGACGCCGCTCCAATCCGAATCCGGCCGACATCGACCCCGCAGACGCGTTCCAGATAGTCGCGCTCCATCTCGCCCTTGGCCAGATAATTCGAGAACCGCAGATTCTTGTACATCATGCCGCAATCGAGCGCTCCGTGATGGCACGCGACTGCAGGACTTTTCCGCTCCGCCGCCAACAGCAAAGGGATCCGCGTGTAAGGATTTGAATCGTCAGCGCTCAGGCAGCCCACCACCGAATGCGTCTCAAAAACCTTGCGCCAGGCATCGCGAACCGCGAGTCCCCAGCGCAGCCAGCGCGGCCCCTTTTTCAGGATTCCGAGCTGAACGGGCAACCGGAATGCGGGATGTGCTTGCAGCGACTGCTCCATTTGCGCCCAGTCGACTTCAAGTTTCTGCAATTCATTCCGGTCGCACCCCTTCGTCGCAAAGCCCGCCAGAAGCGCGGTCTGCACATTGTCCGGAATCAGCGAGGGGACCGCCGACTCGCGCGCGACAACCAGCAGGAATTTCTTATCGGGCAAAATCTCAGCGTAACTGAGCGCGGTTTTCGTGACGTTCGAATAGGCCGTCGGAAGCAGCACAACCGGCGCCGATTCCGATTTCCATCTTGCCAACCGCACTGGCGACCCCGCAAACCTCCTTCGCCAGCGGTAGTGCGGATCGTACTTGTCGTACACCACCTGGCGGAATTGCACAAAGCTCAGGTTCGCGGCTGCGACGGCGCTGCGACGCAAAATGCTGGGCACCAGACGCTCCCGCAGTCCCCGGCGGAGCACTTGCAGCGGTATTCCCAACTGCAGTCGCAAAACTTCTGCCGCCAGCGACGGCCGGCTTGTCGCCAGCGTGCGACATCGGCTGAGATTCTCCGCCAGCCGAAGAGCGAGCCGCACCTCCTGCAATTCCGGCTGCAGCATCAAGCTAATCACGTCCCACCAGTCGATGCCAAAATCGTCTACCACCCATCCCTTGCCAAGTTCGAGCAGGTAACGCCAAACCTGCAGGTCCTCAACTTCAACAGCAAGGTCGAAGATGCTGAAGACACGACAACCCAGCGCGACACTCCGTTCGTCATAAAAAGATTTTGGCGCTCGCCCCAGGTCAATCACCGAATCCCAATGCTGACGTGTCCACGAACCGTGGAAGTCATCGTCGGGATGTACGAGGAAAGCTCGCATAAAAGCAGGTGTCAGGTCTTAGGTCTTAGGTCCTGGGACTTGCCTTTCCTGAGACCTAAGATCTTGCCACCAGTGCCCAACTCAACGGCGTTCCCCGCTCCACATCGCAGGCCGCGCGCTTTCCCAGAACTTCGTCTAGGTGGCGAGGGTGCAGCCCATCCGCGGGGCGAATCGAACGTACGTTCTGTTTCGTAAACAAATCGTCCTTCTTGATATCTTCGACCACAAACAGCGAGCGTCGAAACTTTCTGCTGTTGGCCTCGCGCGCTCCGGAGCCAAACTGGACCGAGCCGAGAGCCTTCTCGGCAGTCCGTACAGCTTCCACCATCGCCTTGAATTCCTGGGGTTCGAGCGAGAACGCGCCGTCCGGCCCGCCATCCGCTCGCCGCAAGCAAAGGTGTTTCTCAATGATGCAAGCTCCCAGAGCCACGGCAGCGACCGGTACTGCAATTCCCATCGTGTGATCGGAAAGTCCCACCGGACAACCGAAACGGCGCGCCAGTTCCGGAATCGTGAGCAGGTTCGCCTCTTCCGGCGGCGCCGGATAGGCGCTGGTGCATTTCAGCAACGCAATCTGAGTTGCACCGGCTCCGCGCGCCGCTTCGACCGCTTCGGCAATTTCCTCTTCGCTGGCCATGCCCGTAGACATAATCATCGGCTTTCCGGTTCGAGCCATCTTCTGAATCAGGCCGATGTCCACCAGCTCAAACGAGGCCACCTTGTGGGCGGGAACGTTCATTTGTTCGAGAAAGTCGACGGCACTATCGTCGAACGCGCTCGAAAACAAGTGCATCCCCATTTCGTCGGCAATTTCTTTCAGCTTCGGCTGCCACTCCCAGGGCGTAAACGCTTCCTGGTAGAGGTCGTGAAGGGTACGTCCATCCCACAGCGTGCCGCCCGCAATCCGAAAACATTCTTTGTCGCTGCGCAGCGTGATGGTATCGGCCGTGTAGGTCTGGAGCTTGACCGCGTCAGCGCCGGCGTCCTTGGCGGCTTCGATGATGCGCACGGCCTGGGAGAAGTCCTGGCGGTGATTGGCGGACACTTCCGCGATGCAATAGGCGGGACTTCCCCGACCAATGCGACGCTTCCCGATCTCGATATAGTCGGTCATCGATGTTTCGCCTATCGATGATTCGCCGCCGGCCTTACCGAGCGGATCAGTTCGAATGCTTCCACCGCCGGCAAACCCACAACGCTTCCCCAGCGCGTGGCGATCGCGCGCAGTGCTTCGGCGGAGCGAGGGTGGGGAAATTTGCGGATCTCGGTGTCATAGCAAGCAAGCGCGGCGATCTTCGTCTCGAGCGAATCCGCGATGTCCACAAAGACATTGGGACGGAATGGCGGTCCGATGCGCTGGAAGGCCCACTCGGTGGATGACGGAATCTCGAAGGCATAGAGATCGCGCACACATTGCCCGCGCACAGGCCGCGTCGCCGTCAGGACGGCGCGGTGAACCACCCCGTGGTCAACATTCAAGTCTCCAGGGTGATGCGTGTAGATGATCTCGGGACGGAAGCGGGCGACGAGATCTTCGACCGTCTTCACGACGTCGAGCAGCGGTACCGTGTCGAGGCGGTTGTCGGGCAGCTGGCAAAGGACGAGTTCCTTCGCCCCGACCTTGTCGGCAGCTTGCTGAGCCCGGGCGTGCAGGTGCTGCAGTTGCTGCGGGTCGGCGTCTTCGCGGTGCGCGTAGCGCGAGGACATGCCTTCGGCGAGGATGGCGATACGCACTTCGCGACCTTCGCGGACGAGGCGCGTCATGGTGCCGCCACAGCCGAGGATCTCGTCGTCTGGGTGCGCGGCAACGACCAGGACGCTCATTTTTCCGGCTCCTTGGCTTTCGGCTCCTTGGGTTCGACGGTGATATGAACGTCGGCCACGATTCGTCCCTCGTACAGAGCGGGACGACTGAACTCGAAACGGTAACCAGCGTGGGACAGGAAGGCGCGGGGGTAGCCTTCGGCGTCGAGCATTCGGATAAAGTCGCGGAGTTGTTCCAGAGAATCGTTTTTTGCGATCTTGCTCTCTTCCGGCTTCCTGCGCCTGAAGTTCACAGGTTCTCCCGTCTGCGGTAAAGGTTGCATTTCATCCTGCACGATTTGCTTGATCATGTCTGCCGAGAGCGTGCACACACGAAGATAGATTTCCTCGGCGCCACCTTCGAGGGATAGATCCCTTTTCAAATAGACTGGCCCCGCGTCAAACTCTGACGTCATTCTTAGCGCCGTCAGTTTGGTGTTCCGGTGACCGCGAACAATCAAATTCTGGAGCGGACTCCCGCCGCGGCCATAGGGCACGTCCGTCATGTGGAAGCAGACGCACTCGACCTCGTCGAGAATCTCCGCCGGTACCTTCCAGGACCAGTGCAAAAAGAAGGCATAGCGCGGACGAAGTTCTCGAATGTTTTCGAGAGACAGTTGCTCCCGCTCTCCCACATAATGCCACTCCCCCGCCAGCTTACTAAGAACCTCGCCGAACACACGGCGATGCCAGGACTTGCACCCCGCCACGACATAGCGCTTGGGAGGCTGCGTCACTTCGCCGTCCGGACGTAATGGATAGCGGTTTGTCCCTTTACCGTCACCGTCTCCATAGGCTTGAAGCCCGCCCTCTCGAAGGCTCTCGCGGAAGCAACATTCTCGGGCCTCACAAAGGCATTGAACTGCTGAAGGCCCCACTCCGCGATTGCCCGGTTGATACCCAAGTCAATCAAACGGCTGGCGTAACCCAAGCCCCGGAAACGGCTGTCCACCGTGATGTCGATATCGAAGCCGGCGTCGCTCACCCCGCGCCGGTCGAAGCGTATCTGTCCCGCCGGAACAGCCGAGGCATCCAGGACCACGAAGACACGGCAATTTCGATCGTTGAGCCTCTCGCGAAACCACGCAACGTGGTCATCCCAGGGGATAGTTTCGGAAGAAAATGCCGACGCCCGCACGACCGGGTCATTTGCCCATTCCCACAGTAGCTTACAGTCTCCATCCTCCACAAGCCTAATGGAGAGTGATTCTCTGTTCAACGCGGACACGACTCTCTCGGCCCCGCGACTATCGACCAGGGCGCGGCCGCGCTCCGACATTTCCCGCCTGACCACGGGCGAGTCAGCCAAGCTTCGGAGCTGGGTGGCAATTGTGCTCCAGGCAAGGCCGGAACCGCGGCCCAAGTGCACCATGATTCCCCGTTTGCCCAGTTCGTCCGCAATCCCTTGCTGATTGTCTGCCAAAACAATCAGCAACGCGGGTAGGCCGAGGAAACACATCTCCCAACTCGTGGTTCCCGCGCCAGCCACAGCTACATCCGCCCTCGCGATCAGTTCGGGCATACTCGAGGCGTTCTCCACCAACTGGACAGCGCGACCGGGATTGCCCACGAATTCGCGCAATCTGGCCAAGTGCGGATTGCTGCCACCTGCGACGATCTTCGTCTCGAAGTCGCCTTCCGACAAAATCGCCTCGACCACCCGCTGCGTGACATTGTCCGGATCGCTGCCCCCCATGGTCACCAGAACCCTGCGGGCCACTGCGGGAATTTCCCGCTTCCACTCGCGCCACGACCTGAATTCCCTTCGCAGCATCGCAAAACGCGGACCCAGCAACAGGCAGGTGGACGCGTCTCGGCTGGGATAGAAAGCCTCGCGAGCGTGCGCGTTCTGATTCAATACGAGATCCGCCGAATAGTGCCCAGCGTTGCCGTTGTCGTCGATGAACAGCACTTTGAGGCCGCGCCTTTTCAGACTCGCCTGGTATTCCGCACCAAATTCGTAGCCGTCGACTACCACCCACGATGCGCCATGCTTCTCCGCCAACTTCGCGGTTTCCTGCGCATCAGCCGCGCTGCCCACACGAATCGCCGGTCGAACCACCTCGAACCCCTCATTTCGCAGCCGTTCTTCCACGGCAGGCGTGGCCTCGGCCATCGCGAAAATGGCGTGGCCCCCGGCATCCCACCAGGCTTGCGCCAGCGCCAGACAGCGCATCACATGTCCCGTTCCTATGGCGAGACTGGCGTCGGCTCGGATCAGAAGTACGCCTGGTTTCATCGGCTCCAACGAAATTGCATCCAATCATCGCTCTGGATTTGCGGCCTGAGCGTATCAGCGAACCTTGAATACGGGCTGAATCATCTCCCCTTCAAGATGTGCATCCGGATGTGGCTCACTCAGCCATTTTGACACTGTCTTGCACACCTCCGCATACACTTTCAGGGTCTGTTCAACCGCCGCCGGGCCGTGCGCCGCCGTCATGTTATGCGTGGCCAGCAGCAGCACTCCGCGCTTGACGCATTCCTGCGTGAACAGGCTTCGCACCAGCAAACTGTCTTTTCCGTCAGCATCGAGGAACTTGATCAATGACCAGATGGGATAGCCGATACACTTGATTCGATCCTGCAAGCCCGCTTCTTTGGCCAGCGTGTTCAATCCCTCCTGCAGTACACGTCCGTTGGCATCCATGCGGGCCAGTGCATCGGTAGTTTCCAGTACATCCAAGACCTTCATGGCGGCCGCCATCGAGGCCACTTCGCCTGCGAAGGTGAAGCTGAAAAAGATGTCTTCGAAGACCTGCATGACCTCTGCTCGTCCTACGACGCAGGCAATCGGGAATCCGTTGCCCATCGCTTTGCCAAAACAAGCGAGATCGGGCGTCACGCCGAACTTTTTCTGCGCGCCGCCCAGCCCGAAATGAAAACCGCTGCAGATCTCGTCGAAAATGAGTAACGCCCCGTGTTCATGCGCCAGATCCCTGACGCCTTCCAGAAAGCCGGACGCGGGAGGCCAGAAATTTACCGGTTCCATGATGACGGCGGCAAACTCGCCTTTGTGTTGGTTCAAAAGCGTGTGCAGCGACCCGAGATCGTTGTACACGAACGGATGCGTCAAACCCCGCACCGCTACTGGAACGCCTGCATTTCGCGTCGTGCTGCCGATGTACCAGTCCTGCCACCCGTGATAGCCGCAACAGGCGATTCGCTCGCGTCCGGTGAGGGCGCGAGCGGCGCGGACCGCTCCGGAAGTGGCATCCGATCCGTTCTTGCCAAAGCGTACTTTCTCCGCGCACGGTATGAGCCGCGTCAGCCGCTCTGCCAGTTCCACTTCCAGCGGGTGCGGCAGTGAAAAACTGTGCCCTCGTCCCAACTGCTCCGTCACCGCTGCATTCACCTCTTCGTGTGCGTAGCCGAGGATGTTCGGCAGTAATCCCTGGATGTAATCAACATATTCATTCCCGTCCACATCCCAGACGCGGCATCCTTTGCCGCGTTCGAGAAGCAGAGGTGCGACCCCCTGCACGTACTGGGTGTATCCCTTGCTAAAAGTCTGCGCACAACCAGGAATAACCTTTTTCGACCGCTCAAACCACTCCCACGATTTCGTCAGTCGCAGCCTGGGTGCGGATCCCGCCTTCGCCTGCTGATAAAGGCTCAGGTAATACCCTTCGTTGATAATTGTCTCCGTCTGGGTGCCTGCCAACTGTGGCCTCTCTTTCAGAAGTGCCAACACTTCCTGATATCGAAAGTCTGTTCTGCCCTGGAATGCAGCGTACACGCCGCGTACGAATTCCAAGTCCTCGGGGTAATCTACGGTCCAACGTTGATGTCCTCTGGGCAGCGGGATCTCGCTCTCAACGTTTTCCACGCGACCCCGCCCCCACCGCAGGTAAGGTGTCACATGCTCACGCTCGGACGGTTTCTTCGCCTCGAGCCAGGCCTCAGCCAACGCCGCCATCGAAAAGACTTCCGTATCCAGCCCGTCGGGATACGTGTAGAGCAATACGTTACTGGCATAATCGCAATTGCCCTCCTGGAACCGCTCGACCACACGATCAATCACAGCCGCATCAATCAACGGGCAATCGGCCGTGATGCGCACTACCACGTCCGCGCCATGCTCTTTGGCCGCCCCATAAAAGCGGTCCAGAACATCATCCTCGCTACCGCGGAAGCAAGGGACTCCTTCCTTTGCACAAAACTCTGCAATTGGATTGTCTCCAACCGCAATACTCGTTGCGACCACCACTTTGTCGATCGCACGCGACTGGGATACCCGTTCCACCACGCGGCTCAAGATGGGGCGCCCCGCCAAATCCGCCAGCGTCTTGCCCGGAAAACGGCTGGAACCCATACGCGCCTGGATGATCGCAATGATCACGCGATGGCTCCCTTGTTCAGCTTGACCGCACCCTTTTCCTGCGCAGATATCTTGGCGGCGAAAACCACATCCATTAGCTGAGCCGCCTCCGAAACCGGTAGCACCGTTTGCTCTCGCCCACGCACGCAATTCAGGAAGTGCTGCATTTCCGCAACGTACATGTCATTCACTGCCCAGCCAACTGGTTGCTTCAGTTCGCTCCATTCGCGGCGCTCTGCGTCATAGCAGCGTATGGTGCCGCTCTGGAAATCCCAGAAGAGCGAGCCCTCCTCTCCGACAATCTGGCAGCCCCGTTCATAGCTTCGTTGCACATAATCCAGATGAACTTCCGAAATCGCGCCGCTCTCGTGCCGTAAAAGCAGGAACGCATAATCCTCCGTACTGATTTCAAGCGCGCTCAGTCGCGCAGTGTAAGCCAGTACCTCCTCCACTCCTCCCAGATACCACCGCGCAAGATCAATTTCATGAATGCAGTCGAGCAGGCACCCGCCCCCAGTCTCCGCTTTCGCTGCATAGTTCTGCCGATAATCGGAGCCCGGGCGCCACTCCGGCAGATAGGAACCCGTGTGAACCCGTGCGAACAGAACCTTTCCCAAACGTCCTTCGTCCAGCAACTTTTTGATTTGCGCTGGCCCGGGATGAAATCGCATGTTGCAGCCAACCAGCGAAACGCATGCACGCCGCTCCAAACGCTCGATCAGCAGCGAAATTCCTTCGGGCCGGTGCGACAGTGGTTTTTCAATGAAAAGATCAATCCCGTGCTCGGCAATGGTCGTCGCCTGCTCGATGTGAAGATGGGAAGGTGTCGCGATAACGGCAACCTGGGGCGCCCACGCTAGACCTTCTTCAAGAGTGGCGAATGACTCCGTTCCGAGTTCCTTCCGGAGTTGCTCCCGTGCTTGCTTCCGGATATCGACGAGACCTAGCGGCGCGACGCCCAAGTCCGCCAGGTTTTTCAAATGGCGACTGCCGATCGAGCCACCACCAACTACCAGCGCTTTCACTTCCGCCTGCCTTTTTGACTCGCGAGGTATTCCGAACGCAGCAATCCCACCCACAGGCGATCGTGGTATTCGCCATTCCGGAACAGATCCTGCCGCATAAGTCCTTCCTTGCGGAACCCGATTTTCTCGTAGCAGCGCACTCCCGCTGTGTGTTCGGCAAAGACTCCCAAACCGACGCGGTTCAAGTTCAACCGCAGGAAGGCATATTCTACGGCTAGGTGCGGCACTTCCTGGCCAATCACGCGGCCCCAAAATTTCTTCTCACCGATGAGAATGCCGAACACGGCTCGCCGGTTCACCCAGTCGTTCGGCCCTAGCATCACATTGCCGATGTGTCGGTCCGACTTCTTATCCACGATCGCCAGGATCACTTGCGATCGGGAGCCTGTGACTGATTCAAAGAATTGCTCCAGATCCTGTCGTGTCGTCGGAAAGACCCCGGTCCCCAGATATCGTGTCACCTCGGGATCATTCAGCCATGCCAGGTACTGCTCGTTGAGGTCCGTCTTCTCCAGCGGCCGAAGATACACCTGCGAACCTGCAAACAACGGATTGCCTCTCTTCAACTCCTCCTCCTCGTCACTTGCAGTAAGCCTCAGAGACCTTGCTCACCGCCGCAATCACATCTTCGACTTCCCGGTCGGTCATGCTATGGAACATCGGCAGGCTGATAAGCCGTTCGTAGGCGTCTTCGGACACGGGATACTCTCCGCCCTTGTAACCAAACCGTTCGCGATAGTACGGATGTCTATGCACTGGAATGTAGTGCACGTTGACCCCGATATTTTCAGCCCGTAGGGCTCGGAAAATGTCCCCCCTCCCAGCCGACAACAATTCCACTTTCAGCCGGATCGGATATAAATGCCACGCCGGATTGACGCCGTCGCGTACCGCGGGAACCGCGATTGCTGACAAATCCCGGAAAGCCGCCGCGTACTGCGCCGCAATTTCCCGGCGTCGGGCCAGGTTCGCATCCAGCCTTCCCACCTGCGAGAGTCCGAGCGCGCAGGCAATATCGGTCAACCTGTAATTGAAACCCAGCAGGACCATCTCGTAAAACCACTGCCCCGCTTCCTGCCGCTGGCGCGCTTCCCTGCTAATGCCCTGATTGCGAAAGCGCCGCAAAATCTCCGCCAGCCGCGCATCGTTGGTCGCAACCATACCACCTTCCCCGGTGGTCAGGTGCTTCACGGGATGAAAGCTGAACACGGTCATGTCGGCAATGCCGCCGACGCGTCTTCCCCCATATTCCGCGCCCAGCGCATGGCAGGCGTCTTCAATCAGGAGCGCTCCGCAGGTTCTCGCCAGCGCCCCCAATTCATCCAGTTCGGCGGGATGTCCGGCATAATCGACGGCGATGATCGCCCGAATGCGGGAAGACGCGCGGCTAGATGCGCGGGAGGACAGCTTCCGCGAAACTTCGCCAGGATCAAGGTTCAACGTGTCCGGCGAGACGTCTGCGAACACCGGCGTCGCGCCCTGATACAAAACGCAGTTGGCGGTCGCACAGAACGTCATGGGGGTAGTGATCGCCTCATCCCCAGATCCCAATCCGGCGGCAAACGCAGCGCCGTGCAATGCGGCCGTACCCGAACTGAAGCTGACCGCGTGCCGCACCCCGACCCACGCCGCAAAACGCTCTTCGAACTCGGCAACCTTGGGTCCCGTGGTCAGCCAATCCGATTTCAGAACTTCAACCACTGCCTGAATATCCGCGTCATCCAGGTTTTGCCGCCCGTAAGGCAACAATTTTGCACGCACGGGAGTGCCCCCGTGGATGGCTAGCGTTTCCAGCTTTGTCGGTAAGGCGCTCATGCTAGGCGGAGGTTGGAACCGCCTCCGCGGCGCTGGTTTCGGGCGCGACCAGTTCTTCCAGTTCACGCCGCGTCAGCCAGCGTTCGTTCGTGTCGCTCGAATAACGGAAGCCTTCCGGCAGCGGCTTGGCATTCACCCAGTTTTCCGATTTCCACCACGGATGCGATGGCTGAATCACGTACATGTCTTCGGTTTCGAGGGTATGCCTTGACTCGTCTTCCGAGACCAACACTTCATGCAGTTTCTCTCCGGGACGAATCCCGATGGTCTCCACCTGGCATCCGGGAGCAATCGTCTCCGCCAAGTCGAGCAGCCGCATGCTGGGAATCTTGGGAACAAAAATCTCGCCGCCGTGCATCTGCTCCAGGCAGCGGATCACAAACTTCACGCCCTGCTCCAGCGTTAGCCAGAATCGCGTCATGCGAGGATCGGTGATGGTGATCTTCCCGCGCCGGCGCTGTTCCAGAAAAATCGGAATCACGCTGCCGCGGCTGCCCACTACGTTCCCGTAGCGCGCGCAACTGAAGCGCGTATTTTTCGCGCCCGCATAGGCATTAGCCTGTACAAACACTTTTTCCGCGCACAGTTTTGTCGCCCCATAGAGATTGATCGGGTTCACCGCCTTGTCGGTACTGAGCGCCAGAATGCGGCGCACGCCCTGATCAATGGCTGCGTCAATCACGTTGCGGCCGCCCATGATATTGGTCTGGATCGCTTCGAAGGGATTGTATTCGCAAGCAGGCACCTGCTTGAGCGCCGCCGCGTGCACCACCAAGGTCACGCCCGCCAGCGCCCGTTTCAAGCGCTCGACGTCCCGCACGTCTCCAATGAAATACCGCATGCTGGGATGGTCGAAGCCTGACGTCCTCATTTCATGCTGCTTTAGCTCGTCCCGGCTGAACACCACCAGTCGGTGCGGGTGGTAGTCGCGCAGCATGATCTCCACAAACTTCTTCCCGAACGATCCGGTCCCACCCGTTACCAATATCGATTCCTGCGGCCAATTCACCATTCCTGTCCCTTCGAAACCCCTTCTGTCGAGTTACGCATCGAAGAAAAGCGCGCCTGCCTCGTATCAGAGCATCGCTTCAGCGATGCCGCAAGTCCCGTGTACAGACGCCCCTTCAGAGGCTGGTCGTCGAGGATCGACGTTTCGCCCAACTTGCCAGAGGAATCTTCTATCGGGTTAGTTCTTGTGCTCGATAGTATAGCTGAGGATATAGCTGACCGGCGTCAAGCAAGAAGCGCCCCGAGCCGGTTTCATAAATGGGTTGGAGAAGGGTATGCCTTGAGCCTTGCCGATCAGGATCTTCCCGTGGTGTTCTTACCCCGTCAAGCGCTTGCGCCCTCAAAATGCGCTTCGATTTCTTCCAGCGTCTTTCCCTTCGTTTCCGGCAGGAAGACCGCAGCGGTGATGAAATAAATTACCGTGCAGGCGGCAAAACCAAAAAACATGGCCGCGTAACCATGCTTGCCGACCGTCGGCAGGAATACGGCCGCGATACTGGTCGAAACTGCCTGATTGATGAGCAGCGCGATGCTCATGCCATTCGAGCGAATCCGCGTCGGCATCAACTCCGAAAGCGCCAGCCACACGCAGACTCCGGGGCCAATCGCAAAAAACGCCATGAACACGAACAGCGTGATCGCGACCAGCATTCCGCTGCGTGGATTGGGAAGGGGAGTGATCAGCGCATTGTCGATTCGCAGCGGAGCGTGGCGCGCGGCATCGAGATTGCCAAACGGATTCGAAAAGAACGCCACCACTTTGTTGGCGGGCACCGAACCCTCACGCGTGATCTGGATCGGGGTCGCGGCAGCATCGTCGGAACGTGCCGCCTTGGTTGCGGCGCGAAAATCCCCAAACGAATAGATGACGACCAACGAGGTAGGACGATTGCCGATCCGCTCGGCGCCGTCACCCGATGTACTGCTACCGGCCAGTGTCTCCGCCAGTTTCTGGTTGTAGGTGATTGTGACTTTCTGGTCCGCCGTAACCATCGACTGAACCGAACTTCGGGAATCCACGCGCTGGCGTTCCGTCCGGCGGAAGAGCAGGCCGGTGCAGATGAGCGAAAGAATGATTCCAGCCGTTCCTACCGACAGGAGGAACTTGCGTCCCTTGCGGTCCACGAGCAGGACGCCAACAATCGTCATCAAAAAATTCACGACCGTGAAAAAAACGTAGCCCCAATGCGCCTGCACGTCGGAAAGACCACTCTGCATAAGAATATTGGTGTTGTACCCAATAATGGAATTGATCCCCGTGGCTTGATTGCACGCGAGAATCACGCAAGCCAGCACAAACGGAATTACGTACTTGCGGCGTAACAGCGACTCCTTAACCTTGGCCCCGGTTGAAGTTTTCGCCTTTTCCGCAGCGGTAACTTGCTCCATCTCCGCCAGTTCAACGTCCGCTTGCTGGGTAGTGCGAGAACGCAGAAGCGCGGCGTAGGCCGCATCCCGTTTCCCGCGGAGAAACAGCCAGCGCGGAGATTCCGACACCATCAAGCTGCCAATCACGAACAAGACGCCTGGGGGCAGCGAAACCCAGAAAATACTGCGCCAGGCTGTGTCCTTGAAAGCAAAGAGCCTCGCAGGATCGCCCAGCCTCGACACCTCTTCAACGCGAAAGCTGAAATACATGCCCACGATGGCCGCCGTCACAATGCCGAGCGTCAGCAACCATTGGAAAATACCCGTCCCCTTGCCGCGACTCGCCGCCGCCAGGCACTCCGCCAGATACAGCGGGACCACAACGCCGATCAGACCGGCGCTGATGCCCTGCAACAGGCGGCCCAGTACCAGCGACTCATAACCATGCGAGAGCGCAATGATCGGAATGCTGCACACAAACAGCAGTCCACTCAATATCATCAGAGGCTTGCGCCCCATCCAATCCGCCAGCGCGCCGGCAAACAAGGTTGAGATCACGCTGCCGAGCAGCACCGCCGCGACCACGATGGAAAGCTGGCCCGCATTCAAACCGGAGGTCGCCTCCAAGTAAGGCAATGCCCCCGCAATAATCCCTACATCCACCCCGTACAGCAACCCGCCAAGTCCCGCGACCAGCAGGAGGAACCGGTTGTAACCAGCCTTTTCGTCGTTTGCCACAGTGCCAACCCTTTCGTCTTTACCAGCAGGAGGTTTCGTATCAGGGTATCGCTTTAGCGACACCGCAAAACCTTCAAGACCAGATGCCCCTTTAGGGGCTTGCATCTGAAATCGACTTCTTCCGCAGTCTGCGAAGCCGTGCCCTCCCTAAGACCATTTGTGAGACAGGATTTAGCCTTAAAGTTCGCCCTCATGGCTGAACGCTGCTCAACGCCTGATACGCAGCTCCCAACATCGGGGCGTTATCATTTACGACCACTGATATCGGGACGCGCTCCAGCACCGCCGCCAGTTTGCCCGCCCCACAATAAACCTTGAAGAAGGCGCCCTCCTGAAGCTTGGGCAGGATCTTTGTCGCGATGCCGCCCGCGATGTAGACGCCACCAACCGCCATAGTGTGCAACACGAAATTTCCGATCGTCGCAGCATAGATTTCAGTCCAAAAATCCAGCGCCTCCTCGCAAACAGGGCAAGATTTCGCCAATCCCCGCTGCGTGATTTCGCTCGCGGCATTGCCCTCTGGAGACTCGAACGATGCATGGCGCACCGCAGGGTTCAGGAACTCGTGAATCCTGCGGAAACCCCTCCCGGAGACAATCTCCTCGCAAGAGACGTGCGGCAACTGCAGCCTTAAATGGCTGAGCAGTTGCACCTCACGATCCGTGCGAGGCGCAAAATCCGCTTGACCTCCTTCGGCCGGCGCCGCGCGATACTTTTCGCCATCCCAGAAAAGAAGAGCTTCCCCCAGGCCGGTTCCCGCCGCGATCACGCCTCTCGTCGCTTGATGCCCGGGGACTCCAGGGTTCAGGGTTACGAAGTCATTCGCGGGCAACCGCTCCAGACTCAAGGCGGTGGCGATGAGGTCGTTCAACAATTGTATTTTTCCCAAGTGCAGCATTCCTGTAAGCGCTGAGGCGTCGAGCGTCCATGGCAGGTTCTCCGAGTAGCGTTGTCCCTCGACCACCGCGCCCGCCACGGCGAACCCAGCCGCATCGATTGCCGGTCCACTCGCGCTCTTATCTGCTGCTGCCGCTTGGCGGAGAAAATCGCCGATCAGATCTTCGAATCCCGTGTAGTCCCGGATCGCAAGACGGCGCTGCAAGACGGAACGTAGGGTAGGCCCTTCTTGCTGAAACAACCCCAGGTTGCATTTCGTGCCTCCAATATCCGCGGCCAGAATCATCGTTGTCCCAGAAGAGGGAAATCTTATCAGAGATGGAAAGAACTTTGTGTCCCATTCGACTTTACGGGCATCCTTGCGGAATGAAGTTTGGTCGCGGCGGATGCTGGTGATCCACGCGCCCAGTCCGCTCAGCTTGCGGCGGAGCGGTTCAACTTTCCTCAGGTTGCAGCATTGGTCAGGATCGCGGCCCAAAGTGCCGCGCCGTGAGTACGCTCCTGCTCTTCGGGCGAGAGCAGCGAATAAGACTCGCTCGATCTTGATTTCATACTTTTGCTCGATCTGTCGATGAGGCTGTACGTTTCTGGAAACAGGAATTCGGTATCAAGCGTGAAGAGACGGAAATCCTTGCGCACGTACGACGCCATATCAATCAGCGCCATGCCCTCGGCGCCAAACGCCGACGAGATGGCCACGTTATCGCCAAACGTCTCAAAGGCCCAGCGACAGCACCCTTTGCGGACTCCAACTCTCTGCGCGTCAACTGCACTTCTGCAATCTTGTCTTTCACGCCAACGGCTCCGTCTCGCTCCCAGGCTTGCATCGCTTGCGGGAGGAATGTCTGAAAAACACTGGCCGGAAACAAAGTGTCGTTACCCGGCAAGAGGTCAGGCGCCACGAATCTCGACCATAGGCACGCGGATCGGCCAGCCGCACGACCTCGCCAACAACCAGCAACGTGGGCGCGGCCAGTTGTGGCGCGCGATGCAGATCGAGCACGGTGGTGCGATACGTTCGCTGATATCTCGGTGGTGGCGCGCGAGATGAGGCGCAGGGCGTCTCGGCGGCTACTCCGGCGGCCAGCAGACGCTTGGCGATCTCGGAGTAGTTGTGACCGGGCATGTAAATCACAAGCGTCGCCCGCTGCTGACGAACTTGCTCCAATCGGAGGCTTCTGTGCGGCAGCGTCTTTCGTATGCGTCCTGCGTTCGAGTGGGCGGTGATGAGCACGAGCGCCGACGACGCTCGCCGATGCGTCAGCGGAATCTGGGCCGCAGCGGCCGCACCCAGAGCCGAAGTCACGCCTGGAACGATCTCGAAGGGAATGTTGTTTGCGGCGCAGGACTTCGATCTCTTCGCCGGCGCGTCCGAAGATCAGCGGATCGCCACCCTTCAGCCGGACAACGTGCAGTCCCGAAGCTGCCAGCGCGACCAGCAGGCATTGATCTCCGCTTGCAGGATCTTCTTCTGTCCCGCAGCGCTTGCCCACGTTGTGAATCTGGGCAATTGGCGTAATCAGCTTCAGGATCTCAGGCGCGACCAGGTCGTCGTGCAGAACGGCGTCGGCAGTTTGCAACAGTCGAAGAGCTTTCAAAGTCAGCAACTCCGGATCGCCCGGCCCCGCGCCCACCAGATAGACTTTTCCCTTCATGCTCCCTCTCCTTTCGACGTTCATGTCTTAGTGGTCAGATGTGGAAGCTTGGCCAGCGCGCTTCGAACGCTTCCCTGCTGGCTAACGAGTGCAGTAATTCCGACTTGCATTCCTGATCGAGATCGCTGGCGAGGATCAGCCTGTCGCGTCTCGCCGAGTTGCTCGAACCCACTCCGCGTATCCCTCTCCGAACTGCCGCTCCAGTTGCTGCCGAAGTCTTCTGCGCCAGCGATGGACTCTGGCCGCCGGTTGAAATCGCGATCTGCAGATCGCCGCGCCGCACCACTGCGGGATAAAAGAAATCGCAATACTCGGGAACATCGACCACGTTGCACAGAGACTCCGCGGCGCTGCGCCTCGCGATAAATGAATTCGTTCAGGCTCGCGCGAAGCGGTGGCCACGACTACCAGAAACTTGCCATCGAGATCCGTCGGCACGAAAGAACGCAGTTCGAGTTCGATCTTCCCGGCCTGCGCCCATGCGCGGACTTGGTCGCTGGCCGCGAGCGCAACCACGTGGATGCTTGCGCCGGTGTCGATGAGCCCGCCGATCTTGGGCTCGCCGACTTTGCCCGCGCCACGACCAGGCAGTGCTTCCCCGCCAGCTTCATAAACATTGGGAACAGGCTAGTCACCGTCTCCTCCAGCCAGTTGCGTCAGACTTGCGACCCGACGGCACTCCCTGCCGGCATCTCGCGGGGAACCGCGTCCACAGCTTCGCCAGCCAGAAACTCCCGCAACTCCGTATCCGTGTGCCGGGCAAAGAACTGGCGCAGGTTCTCGCCTGCCGCACGCGTCGCGAGATAATGCCGGAGCAGTCCTCGATCGCGTCCGGAACATGGGTCGCAAGGCAGCGATATCCCACGGGCCGCGCCGTCGCCTGATGCAGTCCGAGCGCTCCGCCAAGGCAGAAGTAATAGGCATCGACCAGGCGTCCGTCGACCTTCATCTTCTTGCCGTCAATCCCGATGTCGGCAATCCAGTGCTGTCCGCAACTGTTCGGGCATCCCGTAACGTGCAGCTTCAGGTGCTGATCGAAGCCGGGCAGACGCTCTTCCAGTTCTTCCACCAGCCAGCGGGAAAAGCTCTTCGTCTCCGTGATTGCGAGCTTGCAGAATTCCGTGCCGCTGCACGCAATGGTGCCGCGAAAGAACGACGAGCCGCCCACCCGCAACCCGATGCCATCCAGTTCCTTGGCCAACTCTTCAGCATTCAGCTGGGGAACATTCACGATGAGCAGGTTCTGCATGTTGGTCGTGCGCAGCTCGCCGCCGGCAAAGCGATCGGCCAGATCGGCGGCGGCGTGCATCTGCTCCGCCGTAATTCGCCCGCGGAGCACCGCTGCTCCCACGTAGCAGTAGCCCGGCTGCTTTTGTGGATGAATTCCGACGTGGTCGCGATAAACGTCCGCCGGCGGCAGTTTCCTCGACCGCGGGATCGAATTCAAATCCAATGCGCCGCTGCAGTTCTTCCAGAAAACTCTCTGCCGTCCATCCATGCCGCAGAAAGAGAAATTTCAGCCGCGCCCGCTCGCGATGTTCCCGCAACACATCCGAGTCGCGAAACAGTTCGGCGATCCCTTTGATAGCGGGCAGCACCTGCTGCCAGCGGACAAACGCGTTCAAGCGCGCTCCCAGATAGGGTTCGGTGGAAAGTCCTCCCGCAACTCGCAAGGAGAAACCTGTCTCGGGTGTCCCGCGCAGCACGCGAGTGGTTGCCGTCAATCCAACATCGTTGATTTCCGGATACGGGCACCAGACGCGGCATCCGGTGATCGAAATCTTGAATTTTCGGGGAAGGTTGTAGAAGTCGCTATTCCCGGCCAGCATTCGCGACGCTTCCAGCGCTAAAGGCGAAGCATCGCAAATTTCATCCGCATCCACTCCCGCGACCGGGCAGCCGGTGATATTTCGTGTGACATCGCCGCAAGCGCTCATCGTGTTCAGTCCCACACGCCCGAGCGCTTCGAGCAGATCCGGAAGTTCCTCGATCGTGATCCAGTGCAACTGAATGTTTTGGCGAACGGTGATGTCGGCAATTCCGTGAGCATAGCGGTGGGTGAGGTCGGCAATGGTTCGCAGTTGTTCGGAACGCAGCAGGCCGTTGGGGATCCGGATTCTCACCATGAAGCGTTGCAGAGCCCGGCCTTCCCCGCCCTGTCCGCCGGTTACGCCCGCCCCATCGCCCTGCGTGTACACGCCCCACCAGCGAAAGTAGGTCCCAATCCACTCCGGAGGAATGGACTCGAACCCCTCGCGCGCGAAGCGCCGTATTTCTTCCAGCCCTTCCCATGGATTCTTGGCGCGCTTAAGGCGCTCGACCCTCTGCGCCTTGGTTTCTGTTGCTGTGTTTGTCATAGTCGTCACCCCGGACGATTCGCCCCAGACCATCTGTCCCCAAAAACAAAAAACCCACCGCCAGCTTGATCTGGCGATGGGTTATAAGTGCCGGTATTTAGAGAATTACTTTAGATCGGCAACCTCCCCGCGCCAGCGCACACGCATGCGCGACAACAACAAACGCAGACGCACATCGCGGAGAGATTCTGCTTCACCATAGTGTTCTGTCTTACAGGTTGACCAGTCCCTGCGGTCAACAAGCTTCGATACGGACTTGGACGCACAACTCCGATCCCGAGATTCAGGATTTTTACGTCATCCCTTCAGGTCCAGGTAATGCCGGGCCGGAACCTCCCGCAACCATAGCGCCGCGGTTTCGGGGGTAATGTCCCGCTGCGGCATTCCCAGCATTTCGTACCCAACCATGAATTTCTTGATCGTCGCCGACCGCAGCAGCGGCGGATAGAAATGCGCATGCAAGTGAAATTCCGGATAATCCCCGCCATCGGTGGGCCGCTGATGAAAACCCATGGTGTAAGGAAACGAAGTGCGAAACAGATTGTCGTAACGAATGGTAGCCTGCCGGAGTATTTCGGCCAGAGCGTTGCGCTCCTCGTCCCTCAGTTCATCCAGAGCCGCCACGCTTCGCCGGCTGATCAGCAGGGTCTCAAAGGGCCAGACCGCCCAGAACGGCACCAGCAAAACGAAATGGTCGTTGGCGCATACCAACCGTTCCTGTTTTTTCAGTTCCAGCTTCAGGTAATCGTTCAGGAGAGTCGCGCCATGCGATTGCCGGTAGTCCCGAAAGGCGGCAAGTTCCTTTGCCAATTCATTGGGCAAAGTTTCGTTGGCCCAGATCTGTCCGTGGGGATGAGGATTGCTGCATCCCATCATGGCTCCGCGATTCTCAAAGATCTGAACTGCCCGCACGCGTGGATCACTCCCCAGTTCCAAAAACTCTCGCACCCACGCGTCGACCACCAGCCGCAATTCCGGAATGCCCATCCGGGCCATGGTGAGATCGTGCCGTGACGAAAAGCACACCACCCGGCAGCGCCCAGCTTCGCTGCGGGCAAACAGCAATCCCCCTTCCTCAATTTCATCAGCCGGCGTGTCTGGCTTCAGCGCCGCAAAATCATTGTCAAAAACGAACGTCCCCGTGTAGGCGGGGTTTCTCACTCCCGCCGCGCGAGGGTTGCCGGGACAGAGATAGCAGTTGGGATCGTAGGTTGCCGGCGTTTCCGGAGGAACGGATTCGATCTGCCCCTGCCAGGGCCTTTCCGCGCGATGCGGCGACACCAGCACCCACTCCCGCGTCAGCGGATTAAAGCGGCGATGCGGATGGGATGCCAGCTCAGTGAAGTTCATCAGTTCCCCGTTCTCATCTCGCGTACCCGTCTGGATGGGCACGATGCCACTGCCAAGCGCTTTCCACAATTGTCTTCAAATCCGGAAATTGCGGCTGCCAGCTCAGTTCGCGCCGAATCTTCTCCGAGCTTGCAATTAACACGGCTGGGTCCCCTGCGCGGCGCGGCGATTCGATCGCCGGAATCGCATGCCCGGTAACCTCCCGCGCAACTTCGACTACCTGGCGCACGCTGAAGCCCTGCCCGTTGCCCAGGTTGTAGATCAGCGGCCTGGAATTCTCGCGCGCATCTTCCAACGCATCAAGGGCCAGCAGGTGCGCCCGCGCCAGATCGCTGACGTGGATGTAGTCGCGAATACAGGTGCCATCGGCTGTGGGGTAGTCGGTCCCGAAAATGTTCACGTGATCCGCGCGGCCGAGGGCGACTTGCAGAATCCTCGGGATCAGATGCGTCTCCGGCTGGTGCGCTTCCCCTTTGTCTGGACGGGACGCGCCCGCAGCATTGAAATATCGCAGGCTGGCATACCGCAGGCCGTGAATCTGGTGGAACCAGCCCAGCATCCGCTCCACCAGCAGCTTCGATTCGCCATAGGCATTGGTCGGAAGGATGGGATCATCTTCCTCAATCGGAGTGCGTTCGGGATTGCCATACAGCGCAGCCGTCGACGAAAAAACGAAACGCTTGACCCCGGCCGCCAGCGTCGCTTCGAGCAGGGTCAGCGCATTCGCAGTGTTGTTGCGGAAAAATTTTTCCGGAGCCTTCATCGACTCGCCCGCTTCGATCAGCGCCGCAAAATGTATGACGGCATCAATCGCGCGCAACCGGAACACCTGGTCAAGGTGAGCGGCATCCGCCAACTCGCCGACGATCAGTTCAGCATTTTTCGGCACCGCCTGGCGATGGCCGCGGCTAAGGTTGTCGAAGACGACGACCTGATGTCCTGCCTGCAATAGCTCGTCGGCAACCACGCTGCCGATGTAGCCCGCTCCACCTGTGACTAGAACTTTCATTCGCTTCGTACCCATTTCCCCGCCGACGTCGCCGCGACCTGGCCAACCCCATCGGCAGCCGCACAGATGTAAATTTCCGGCTTGCAGCCCGTCGAACGTTCATAGCCTTCCTGCACCCTCCGCTGGAACGCTTCGACGCACCCGGCCTGGACCAGCGCAATGGTACAGCCGCCAAAACCGCCTCCGGTCATTCGTGTTCCGTAAACCCCTTCCGCTTGCCCGGCAAGTTCCACCATCAGATCGAGTTCGGGACAACTCACTTCAAAATCGTCGCGCAGGCTGCGATGCGACTCCAGCATCAGGCCCCCGAAGGCCTGCAAGTCCTCCCGTTCAAGTGCGGCCGCTGCTTCGAGCACCCGAGCGTTCTCGCCGATTACATGACGGCAACGCCGCCTGACGACATCTGGCAGTTCGTGCCCGTACGTTTCCAGATTTTCCGCCGTAACGTCCCGCAATGCTCGAACCTGCGGCAGATGCTTCGCGAAAACGCGCACCGCTCCTTCGCATTCGGCACGCCGCTGGTTGTATTCGCCTTTGGCGATACTGTGTTTGACCATGGTGTTGCAGATCGCCAAAGCAACATCGCCGGGCAGCGGCACCTGCCGGTATTCCAGAGAGCGGCAATCGAGCAGCAGTGCATGACCGCGTTTCCCGTGGCTGGCGACAAACTGATCCATGATTCCGCAGCGCGCCCCGACAAACTCGTTTTCCGCCTGCTGGCAAAGTAAGGCGAGTCTGCTTCGATCGATTCTAGTTCGATCGATCGTATCTGGATCTATCGCCCGATCGGCAAAGTCGAGCAGCGCGTAGCCAACCGCGACTTCAAGCGAAGCGGAGGAGCTCAATCCCGCGCCCTGTGGCACGTTCCCATCCACCAGCAGGTTCGCTCCACCCAACGGCCTGCCTGACCGGACAAGCATCTTCACAACGCCAGCCACGTAATCGCTCCAGTGCCCGGCGCGCGTGGCTGGTAAACCATCGAGATCGAACTCGACCTGCTCGCAGTAATTTTCGGAATGAATCACGAGCTTGCGATCAGGGCGTGGCGCAATCGCAACTCGCGTATAGAACCCGATCGCTGCCGGCATGACGAAGCCATCGTTGTAATCCGTGTGCTCGCCGATCAAGTTCACTCGTCCCGGTGCCTGGTAAATGCGCGGAGACTCCCCAAAAAGCTGGACAAATCTCTGCTCCAGAGCCTGGGTCCGATTCTCGACGGCCAGATTCATCTTATGATTCGCTGATCGGTGACACATTCAATTCGCTGCTTGCTATGATTCCCGTGAACAGCCTACCAAAGCGCGTGCGCAGAAACGGCACAACCTCACTGTTTCAGCCTATCGATGGCGCGAACGTCGTCGTCTTCCCCAAGGTATTCCCAGCGTTGCAGTGCGATTGGCAGGTTGCCGTTCTTCCACAGAAAGTCGTGAAACGCTCGCAAGCTGAAGTGGTCGCCCTGAGCCAGTTTGGCATCGGCGAGAAAATGCAGGATCTGACTCTTCCCGATTTGGTAGCTGATGGCTTGCCCGGGATCGGTGGCAAAAAGAGCGGCTTCGCCCTCCGCCGATTTCCTGTCCATGGGCACGCGTTGGGCAAGGTAGTCGGCAGCCTGCCCAACAGTGAAAAATCCGAGTGCAAGCTTTACATCCACTTCCACCCGTAAAGTACGCAACCGCATGAAGTTGTAGATGATCTCACGGGTGCGAGGACTGTCGTCGAATAGTCCATCCTGCAGCATCATTTCTTCGGCATAAAAGCCGATTCCTTCGTTGGCTCCGGAATCGTAATAGTGGCGGCGAATCGGATCGGGATGTCTCCACGACAGGGACATCTGAAAATAGTGCCCCGGCACGCCCTCGTGAATAATCTCCGGCCGCGGGTCCCTGGCGGTGGCCAACCAGAAATATCCCAGTTGGGGGGACGGAGGACTGGTCCAGCGCACGCCGTCGTCCTGCAATCGTGACGGGCCCGTGAAGTCATCCAGTTCTCCAAAATCGGCCAGCGCCTCAAGATAGCCGGGCATGGGCTGCAAGGTGTAATGCGGAACGTCGGCAGGCACCGTGAGAATGCCTTTCTCTTCCAGAAATTTGCGGATCGCAAGTTCGTCCCGCTTCACCCGGTCGATCTCCTCTTGCAGATTGGTGGCAAGTTTGAGCTCAGGCAGTCCCTGGTTCCGCTGCTTTTCGTACTCCTCGAACGCTACCGAGCGATCCCATTCCTGGCGGCTGATGGACAAGAGTTGTTCCGGAGTGTAAGGAAGAAGAGCAACACGTTGCAGAAAGAATTCGTAGTTCTCACGTCCGACAGCCGCGTCATTCGGCATAGTGTCGAGCTGTCCTTGCAGCCACGTTCGATAGGATTCCAACGCGAGAATCGCCTTCTCGGTCGCTTCTTTGAATTTCGCAGCCAGGCTCTCAGTGCCCGGTACCCCGTGGGGAAGTGGTCCCTCGTGAAGCATGGGCGCAACCTCGCGTTCCACGCGCTCCAGTTCGGGTCGAATCTGCTGCAGAGATTCGATTGCCAGCGCGGCAAAGGGACGGACCGCGTGAAGGTTCGACTTCCCATCATCAATGATCGCAGGAATCCCCTCCATCCTGGTCAGAATCTCGGCGCTGCGACGGGCCTCAAATGGTGGAGGCTGCACCAGCGCTTCCAGCAGTGCGGTAAGTGTCTGGTCGAGATAGAACGTGGGATCCCGCTTCCACCGCGGATTGATCTCCAGTTCCCAGCGCACGCGGGAAAGCGCTGAACCCATCAATCGGTAATCGACCTGTCGAGCCACGCTCCAACCCTTCGTGTCGATTGCGTTCCAGCGTTTTTCGAAATCTTCCAGAGCAGCCTTTTGCTTCGCAATCGAACTCGCCGACCAATCCCGCGGGGCAGTTGGATCGAGAGGACGTTCGATGCGTGGAATATCGTCCTGCGAAAACGGCTGATAACGCGCGCGCCATTGCCAGAAGTCATTCGCAAGGGCTTCGAGCGAACCCGATGCAGGCGGAGTCGCGTCTTCCGCAAGCAGGGGCCCTTGGAGCAAGCAGCCCAGAGCCAGTGCCAGCACACAAACCAGCCGAAGACGTCCGAGAACAAACCGCAGGTGGATCATGAGTGGCATCTTAAACTACTCGCCAGCCGTCTGTTTCCCCACACAGAGATCGCCGTACTGATCGCGATCAGCGCCAAAGAAAACGTCCCGGAGCAAACTCCGGGACGCTCTTCTGCTTCGAACCTGCGCGAAACGTCAGTGCGAAACAGCCGCAAACAGCGGCGAGTGCATCAGGGACTGGAACTTCTGATCGTCGCTCTTGAAGTGGACCTGCACATTTGAGCTGTCGGAATCGACAGTGGTCGCGTCGATGGCTGTCTTTTCGACCGGGCTGGCATTGAGCTTCTTGTAGAGCATTCCGGCCTTGACGATGGTGGAAAGCGTGGCCGCCGTCATCGAGTCGGACGTCAGAACGCTCAGATCGAAATTCACTCCACTCTGGAAATTCATCGTGTAGCGGGAAGCCAAGATGCGCTTCTTGATGCTCTCGTAGTCGGCAACCTTCGCTGCATCGCCCATCGCGGAAAACATCATGGCCTGCGTTCCCTTCTGGTCGAGGATGCTCCACACGGGCTCGCCATCGACGGCCGACATCTGGTCGGTCATCACCGGATTGGAATCCAGCGAAGAGCGCTTGCCGTCGCGGGTATCGAGAGCGCTGTGCAACGACGCTGGCTCGCCGAAGGCCAGCGTGTTGTCGTCCAGAAAGGTCATCACCAACCCGTTATCCATCGGGTAAATGACGGCAGTGCCGTATTTGGTGCCCGTGATCTTTTTGACTTTCATCTTCTTGAGCACGGCCTTGGCTGAGAACGACCCAGCCGCCACGCCGATGGTTTGAATCCCCTTCTTCTCGGTACGGAACGAAGCGAAGTTGAGCTGCTCGAGGTCGTGGTCGGCGTCAATGCCGATGCCCTTCAGGGCGGTCTCCAGGTCTTTCAGGTTGTCAGGCAGCACTTGCGCTTTGAGCGCCTGCGCCGTGGGCGAATCCTTGAGCGCCCGGTAGTCGACACCAATCAGTTGCTGAATCTCAGAAGGCACCATGGACCGTGCCGAGGATGCGATCGGCATGGCATAGCCAGCCGTCGTGCACAAAAGCAAAGCCGCAAAAAACAAATTCTTCATAGATGTCCTCAAAACGAAGTCCTCAAAATGCGTCTGCAAAGTTTTAGATGCAAACCGCAAAGCGTACGTTGGTGATCTAGGCAGTTTTTGAGCTGTTTGACCCTATTTTAGCCCCTAAATGCGCGGGGCAGCCGGTAACTAAAGTGCGTCCTCTTCACATGGTTTTAGAACGCTCGAACTGGGGTAGATTGCGAAGAAATTTGGACGGCTCAATCCAGCCCCGGAGACGACCTAGCTCTGAACTCACGCTTTCAGCGCAGCCGCCCGCTTGCGCGTCTCGTTGACGAACCCCTCGTCCTTCAGCGAGTCTAGGTTGATCTCGACGTTTGCAAGCGCCCCTTCGAGCGCGGCTTTTGCCAAGGCGATCGAGGTAGTCAGGTCCGATTTCATATTCGGGTTAGTGATCGGCTTCAGCTTGCTAGCGATCTTCGCCACCTCAACTACTTTTTCCGCCACGCCCAGAGGTACGCTGGTCGCCTGTTTGAGCGCAGCGCCAATTGCCGCGTCGCCATCCGAAGATTCCTTGGCCGCCTTGTAGGCCTTCATCACCGAATTGTAGGACGCAGCGTCGGCGTCGATCGCAGCCTTGAGCTCCTCGCGTAGCTGGCCGAGCCGGGCAATAGCTTCGCTGAGTTGGCTTTCATGCTGCAAATATGCCTTCTTGCCGCGCGACATGGACGCGACCATGCTTGCAAGTCCGGCGGCCATGGCTCCGCTGGCAGCCGCGGCACTGCCTCCTCCGGGAGTGGCGGTCGGAGCGGCCAGTTGTTCGATGAAGGGCTCGACTCCGGCGCGCAGGCCGCCGACGGCCATCTTCCCACCCATCACGGCTGTTAGACGGTTTTCGAGAATCAGCGAGGAATCAAAATTTTCTACTTGCAGGAACCATTCCGCCGCCTGCTCCAGCGCCTTCTTCGGAATCAGTCCTACGATCTCGCTGGAAACCGGGACCACGCCGTAGCGCGCGGCTTCACGTTTCACGTATTCGAAAACGCGGTGGATGGGAGTCTGCTCGAAGTCGGTGAGGTTCATCGAGACCTGGGCCATGCCTCGCACCAGAAATCCGGCGCCCTTGACGAAGCGCAGGCCGCCGCTCGAAGCCCGCACCGCTTTCGCGACTTTCTTGGCAATGTCGACGTCGGGCGTATTCAGGAAGACGTTATAGGCGATGAGAAATTTGCGCGCTCCAACCACGGTTGCCCCAGCCGTGGGATGCACGCGAGGTTCGCCGAAATCAGGCTTGCGCGCCGGATTGGTCGCGATGTCCGCGCGGATGCCTTCGAACTGGCCGCGGCGAATATTCTCCAGATTCTGCCGCTCGGGCGTGGCCGCGGCGGCTTCATAAAGATAGACCGGAATCTGAAAACGTTTTGCGATCTCGGCCCCGACGTGCCGAGCCATGGCGACGCAGTCTTCAATAGTGACGCCGTCAATCGGGATAAAGGGGATGACGTCGGCCGCGCCCATGCGCGGATGCGCCCCCTGATGTTTGGTAAGGTCGATCAACTCGGTAGCCTTCCCGACACCGCGAATGGCGGCTTCCTGAATGGCGTCTCGCTCGCCAACCAGGGTGATGACGCAGCGATTGTGGTCGGAATCCATCTCCCGGTCGAGGAGATAGACTCCGGGGATCTTCATAGCTTCGATGATGGCATCTACTTTGGCCGCGTCACGGCCTTCCGAAAAATTAGGAACGCATTCCACCAGAGTACTGGGCATGGCCTGAAGGATAACGGGCGGAGGATAGGTGAGGCAACTCGGCGGAATTTGGATTTGACAGCGCGCCGCCTCCACAGGCAGACTGCGAAACTATACGCCGAGCGTATTCCGAACCATGCACTGCCTGCCTCAACTCTCCGGCCGCGGTTTTACTTGACGATAGCCCCGCCTAAAACGTCCGTCGGCCGTTTCCCTGCACAGTAAGCACTGCTCAAAAAAACGATCCGTCGTTGAAAGGATGCCTCATGCTGCGTCAATCTCTGCTTGCCTTGCTGATTGTGTCGTCGTCTTTGCCGGCTCTTACCCAGCCTGCTCTCGCCCAGAAGCAGCGCCATTTCAATTTTCACTACGCATTCACCGTGAAGAATGTCAGCCCCGGCGAGCGCGTACGAGTCTGGATTCCGCTCGCCCACTCCGACGCCTTCCAGGATGTGAAGGTCACTTCCAAAGATGGTGACTTGCCGCTCCAGCAGGTTCGCCAGCCGGATTACGGGAACCAGGTTCTCTACGCCGAGACTGCAAAAGCGGATAAGAGTGAATACAGGTTCTCCGTGGACTACGACGTGTTGCGGAATGAGCATGTTGTCCTGGTGAACGGAAAGCCGTTGGTTGACACGCCATCCGCAAAAGTGCCGCGAGTCGAGTTGGCGCGATTTCTTGAGCCCGACCGACTGGTGCCAGTGACGGGAGTTCCGGCGCAACTGGCCGAGCAGGAAACCAAAGGCGCCACCACCCCGCTCGAAAAAGCGCGCGCCATTTACGAATACGTTTTTCACTCCATGAGATATGACAAGACCGGTACCGGCTGGGGACACGGCGACACGCTCTGGGCGTGCGATTCGAAGCATGGCAACTGCACCGATTTCCACTCGGTCTTCATTTCGATGGCGCGCGCCGAGAAGATTCCAGCGCGCTTTCAGATCGGGTTTCCACTTCCCGCCGATAAGCACTCCGCCGAGATTCCCGGATACCACTGCTGGGCGGAGTTCTATCTGGATTCGACCGGATGGGTCCCGGTAGACATTTCGGAGGCATGGAAGCATCAGGAAAAACATGATTATTTTTTCGGCGCGCACGATGTGAATCGGGTGCAGTTCACCCAGGGACGCGACCTGAAACTCAAGCCCGCACAGGATCGTCCGCCGCTGAACTATTTCGTGTATCCCTACGTGGAGGTCAGCGGGAAAGAGTATTCGAATGTTTCCATCGCGTTCTCGTTTGCAGATGTCGACTCCACGCCAACAGAGCGCACCTCGCGATAGAAAATTGCGGTGTCCGCGCAACTTCGGGCAGTGCTAGAATCCGAATTCGCGGTTACAGCAGCCAGAACCTCAACCGCAGGAGCCCACCATGCCCAGATATGTCATCGAGCGCGAGATTCCCGGCGCCGGTAAATTGACCCCGGAGCAACTCCAGGCTATCTCGCAGAAGTCCTGCGGCATTCTCCAGAAGCTTGGTCCACAGGTGCAGTGGCTTGAAAGTTTCGTCACCGACGACAAGATCTACTGCATCTACATCGCGCCCAATGAAGGTTTGGTCCGCGAACACGCCCGCCAGGGAGGGTTTCCGGCCAATCGAATCTCGGCCATCCGGTCCGTCATCGGTCCAACCACCGCGGAAGGTTGATCTCTGTCCACTCTGTCCAATTCACGCAAGCCGACCATCGGCGTCTTCGACTCGGGGGTAGGTGGCCTTACCGTGCTGCGCGCACTCGTCCACCACATCCGGGACGCCACCTATCTTTACTTCGGCGACACGGCCCGCCTTCCCTACGGGTCGAAGTCAGCATCTACCGTGGCCCATTACGCTGTCGGGGCGGTGCGCTATTTGCAGGATCAGGGAGCGGAATTGCTGGTCATCGCCTGCAACACCGCTACCGCGCTGGCGCTCCCTGAGATCAAAGCGGCGGCGGGAGTGGAGGTCATCGGCGTGGTCGAACCGGGTGCCGACGCCGCGGCGGCGGCCAGCCGGAAGCGGAACGTGGTCGTCATCGGCACCGATGCCACCATCAGCAGTCATGCCTACCGACGGGCACTCGAAGCCCGCAACGTCGCCGTACGCGAGAAAGCTTGTCCGCTGTTTGTACCGCTGGTCGAGGAAGGCTGGGTGGAGCATCCGGTGACCGAGCAGGTGGCAAAGATTTACTTGGAGGAGGCATTTTCTGGAGACGCAGGCGATGCCGACGTGCTGCTTCTCGGCTGCACTCACTATCCGCTGATCAAGCCACTACTACGCCGAGTGGCGCCGGAGCACATCGCCATCGTGGACTCGGCCGAGTCCACCGCGCAGGAGGTAGCGCGCCAACTGGAGCGCGAACTGAAGCTCGAGCCCAGAGGCATTCCCCAACTCAAGTTCTTCGCCACCGATTCAGCGGAGAAATTCAAGAAGATGGGAACACGCTTCCTGGGGCTTGCCGTGGAAGATGTGCTGCACGTGGATTTGAAGGAGTAGCCTTTTGTTTCCTTCGTGGACCTTCGTGTCCTTCGTGGTTTGATGCTCTTCCCGAAAACCGCAAAAGACACAAAGGGAAAATCCAAAACAAAAACGGCCGCTTACGCGGCCGCATTCTGGGCTCCCAAACTTTTCTTGATTCCACCCGCCTCAGTACAAGCGGAAAGTGACTTCGACGTTAATCATCGTGGCCACCGGCTTGTCGTCTTTCTTGCCCGGCTCGAACCGCCAGGTTTTCACCGCTTCGATGGCCTTTTCATCCAGGCCCAATCCAAGCGTGCGAGCCACTCTGATATCGCGCGGCTTGCCATCGGCGCCGACCACTACCCAGAGCACGCAGGTCCCCTGATACTTAGCCTTGCGCGCCTCTTCCGAATATTCAGGATCGGGTTGATAAATCAGTTTTGGTCCTGAGACCCCGCCGCCAACCCGGTAAGCACCGCCCCCAGTACCGCCGCCGTGACCCGGGCCGTATCCGGGACCTTCTCCCGAACCGACGCCGCCACCGCTGCCAGTGCCAATGCCACCACCAGAACCCGTTCCATTCGAAGGCACCGACGGCAAATGCGAAAGCGGATCGCCCAAGTCGGGCAGGTTGGGCGACGGCAAGGGCGGAGCTACGATCGATGGTGGAACTTCAAGTTTCGGCTCCGGGTTGCGCACCACCGCCAGCGGTGGAGTAATCTGCTCCCTGGACTGCTTGGGCAAGCGGCCCGGCGACGCCTGCAGCTTATCGTGATCGCCACCGCCACCGCCGCCACCGCTTACAGTCTTCGAAACTGGCAGAGGCGGAAGATCGTCGGGCGCGATCAACACCACCGTTTCTTTGGGCTTGTCGACGATGATCCTTCTGCCTACGTAAGTACCCGCGATGATGGCGGCCAGGCCCAGGATGTGGATAACGGTTGACCCAGCGGCTCCGCGCCCCTTGTAGTTGTAGAAGCCCCAGATGTCGCGCACCGGAACCGGCTTCGAGGTCAGGACCAGCGGCGGAAGTTTCTTCGGGAAGAAGAAGTCGTCAATGTTGCGAAACAGGGACTTCCAGATAGGCTCGTCCAGAGTCTGGTTCTGCAGGAGAAGATGCAGCTCGGGCTCTGGACCCAGCGCTGTCAGATTCTGCGGTGTTTCAAGTTCTGCCATAGTTTCCCGAGCACTGACCCCAAGTTGACGGTGCGGGCGATCGCTGATTTAGATGCGTGAACGCTCCTCAGGGCCTACAAAAAAGTTGCCTCTCAAGCGGACGAACCTGCACGCCCAAACATTTCCCAGTCAATTAGATGCGCGCAGGCTGCAATCTGGTAAAAATTGTACACGCTTTTTGCGGAGGGGAAACAGTACTTTTAGAATTCGCTCCCGGAACCGCCGCCCAAATAGACGTGTACTTCCGCGCTCCCTATATAATGAAAAGATTCAATCAGTTGGGAGAACCTTGCGAGTGCCGACGGACCTGAAATCCACTATCAATTTGCCCAAAACCGGCTTCCCCATGAAGGCAGGGCTGCCCCAGAATGAGCCCAAAATGCTGGAGCGCTGGGAGCAGATGGGCCTCTACCAGCGCATCCGCCAAGCCCGCCATGGGAAGAAGAAGTATATCCTGCACGACGGCCCGCCCTACACCAGTGGCCCGATCCACTTGGGCACGGCCATGAACAAGTGCCTCAAGGATTTCATCGTCAAGTCCAAAACCATGTCTGGATTCGACGCTCCCTACGTCCCCGGCTGGGACTGCCACGGGCTGCCCATCGAAATCAAGGTTGACAAGGAACTAGGCGGCAAGAAGCTCGAGATGCACCCCACCGACGTCCGCGCCGAGTGTCGCAAGTATGCGCAGAAATTCCTCGACCTGCAGCGCCAGCAGTTCAAGCGCATCGGCGTTTTCGGCCGCTTCGAAAGGCCCTACGCCACGATGACGCCGCTCTACGAATCGGTGGTGCTCCAGACTTTCTTCTCCTTCTATGAAAACGGCTTCGTCTACAAGGGCCTGCGCGCCGTCTATTGGTGTATGCACGACGAGACCGCTCTCGCCGAGGCTGAAGTCGAATACGAAAACCACACCAGCAGCACCGTCTGGGTCAAGTACGCGTTGCTCGACGACCCAGCAAAACTCGACGCCGCGCTTGCCGGGAAGAAACTTTCCACCATCATCTGGACCACCACTCCCTGGACCCTGCCTGCTTCCATGGCCGTCGCCTTTCATCCCGACGAAGAGTACGTAGCGCTGGAATCCGGCGGCGAGGTCTACATTGTTGCCTCCAAGCTGGCGAAAGACGCCGCTGAGAAATGCGGTCTCCAGAATCCGCGCGAACTGGCTCACTTCCCCGGACGCATGCTCGAGCGCCTCAACTTCCGGCATCCCTTTCTCGACCGCAAAGTTCTCGGCGTGCTCGCCGACTACGTCACCATGGACACGGGAACCGGAGTCGTCCACACCGCCCCCTCGCACGGTGCTGAAGACTTCGCCACCGGCGTCAAGTACGGCCTCGACGCCACCAGCAACGTCGACGAAAAAGGCATCCTGCGCAACGGCCTGCCCGAGTACGACGGCAAGCGCGTTTGGGACGCCAATCAGCCCATCATCGATCTGGTCAAGAGCCGCGGCGCTCTGCTGCACACGGAAAAAACCGAGCACTCCTATCCGCACTGCTGGCGCTGCCACAATCCTGTGATCTTCCGCGCCACCGAGCAGTGGTTCATTTCCATGGAAACGCCTATGCCCGGGGGCAAAGGCAAAGACGACACCCTGCGCACCCGCACGCTCAGCGAGATCAAGAACGTCAAGTGGGATCCGGCCTGGGGTGAAGAGCGGTTGTCGAACATGATTCAAACTCGCCCCGACTGGTGCATCTCGCGCCAGCGCGTGTGGGGCGTTCCCATCGCGGTCTTTCTCTGCGAAAGCTGCGGCAAGCCGCTCAACGACCATGCCATCAACCGCAAGGTGGTGGAGCTGTTCGCGCGCTCGGGAGCCGATGTCTGGTTTACCAACGAACCCGACACCATTGTTCCCGCCGGAACCAAGTGCCCGCACTGCGGCGGCGCGAAGTTCGAAAAGGAAACCGACATCTTCGACGTCTGGCTCGAATCCGGGGCGAGCTATCTCGCGTTAATTGCGGACGAGCCCGAGTACCCCTGGCCGTCCGATCTTTACCTTGAAGGTGGCGACCAGTACCGCGGATGGTTCCAGTCTTCCCTGCTCTGTGCCATGGGCACGCAGGCCACGCCTCCCTATCGCGGAGTGGTCACGCCCGGCTGGACCCTCGACGATAAAGGCCAGGCCATGTCGAAGTCGCGCGGCAATGATGTCGATCCGGTGGACATCGCCAGCCGCTTGGGCGGAGAGATCGTGCGCCTCTGGACTGCATCCGTTGACTTCCGCGAAGACGTCGTCGGATCGGAAGCGCTGATGCAGCGCGTCGCGGAGAACTACCGCGAGATTCGCAACAAGCTGTTCAAGAACGCGCTCGGTAATCTCTACGATTTCGATCCGCAGACCGATTCCGTTCCGTTTGAAAAGCTTGAGCCGCTTGACCAGTACATGCTGCGCCAGACCTGGGCCCTCGCCCGCGACGTTCGCAACGGGTACGAAGAGTTTGCTTTCCACAGGATCTATCACCGCGTGAATCACTTCTGCGTGGTCGATCTCAGTGCCTTCTATTTCGACGTCATCAAGGACCGCCTCTACACCTACGCCCCCAACTCACGCGGCCGCCGTTCGGCCCAGACTGCGGTCTGGCGTATCTGTGAGGCCATGGTCCGTTTGCTGGCGCCCATTTTGAGTTTTACCTGTGAAGAAGTCTGGCAGCATTTGCCGAAGATGCCGGATCGCCTCGCCAGTGTTCATCTTGCGGAATTTCCGGCGGCCGCCGACGTGCTCGGTAACGCGTCCGTTCCGCAGGAGGATCCGCAACAACAGCAAGATTGGACCACGCTCCTCGCGGTGCGGGAGCAGGTCATGAAAGCGCTCGAAGAAGAACGCAACAGCAAGCGCATCGGCAAGGGTCTGGAGGCGCAATTGACCATCACCGCCGCGGACCCGGCCTATTCGGTACTCGCGCGCAATCAAGACCAGCTTCGCTACCTCTTCATCGTCTCCGCCGTGAAACTGGCAAAAGACGCCAGTAACGGCACGGGCAGCGTCCACGTCGAGGTCAAGCAGGCCGATGGCGCCAAATGCGAGCGCTGCTGGAATTTTTCGACTCACGTGGGAGAGGATAAGAGATATCCCACGGTGTGCGAGCGTTGCAGTTCGGTGCTCAAAGAAATTGAAGGCGCGTGACTGCGACTCCCTTAAACGCGATAAGCTATAGCCAAGAGCTTGTGGTGAGATTCAAAAAGCGGCACGCTACTGACACCTCTTGTCAATTGTCATCCCGAACGAAGTGAGGGATCTGCAGTTCGCCGCAGGATGCAGATCCCTCACTTCGTTCGGGATGACAAACTCTTGAAGATTGAAACTGAGTGGGCTCCGTTCACCTCGGGCGGCCAAGAAAAGAACCGGGATTTTTGGAGTTATGCGCAAATATCATTTCCTGATCGCGTTGTTCGTCGTCGCTCTCGATCGCGCCACCAAGTGGACGATCGCGCACCGGCTTTCCCTGCACGACAGCATTCCCGTCATCCCTGGATTTTTCCGCATCATCCACGCCGAAAACCCGGGTGCCGCGTTCGGTATTTTTGCGGACTCTCCCTCGCAATGGAAAGTCGGCCTGCTGATTGCGTGTTCCATCATTGCGCTGCTGATCGTCTCCCTGCTGCTGTGGAAAAACAGCCACCGCCTGACCACCACCGGTATCGGCCTGGCGTTGATTCTGGGCGGCGCGGTCGGCAATCTGTGGGACCGCCTGGTCAGCCGGCACGTGGTGGATTTTCTGCTCTTCTATATTGGCCCGCACCAGTGGCCGGCCTTCAATGTAGCCGATAGCGCCATCGTGGTCGGAGCGGGGTTACTGGTCTTTGAGATCGTGTTCACCAAATCGCCCAGCCATCAGTCGGCCTAGAGTCATCCATCTGTTCTTCCTTACCTCGGTAACTGGAGTCTTCACCACCCTGATGCCAAGATCAGGCGATACCTGACTGGAGACTCTTCATGCGAAAATCTGCCGCCGTCATTCTTTCTTTGATCTTGTGCAGCGCTGGCCTGTGGGCCAAGAGCACAACTCAGGATGCCCCACAAACTGCGCGGCAGGCTTTGATAGAGATGTTCTTCAGCAAAGAGTCAGGAACTCTCCTCAAGCACTTGCCTGCGGTCACGCGCGCCACGCTCGAAAAATCCGGGGCCCTGGCCACCGTGCAGCAGTATTCCGTGCTCGCCGGGCAATTTCAAACGCAGGGAAAGAGTTTTCAGACATTTGAGACGGGGCCGGTGATCTTAGCTACGGAAGATCCCAAGACCGGACAAAAAGTTGAGGTCGTCGTCGACAACGACTCGCTGCAAGGGGATCAGGACAATATCGAACTGTCCTTCCGCACATACAAAGACAACCAGGTACAAAGAACTGCGTTCATGCCTCGCCTCGTCTTCTCCATGAAAATGGAATCGGGGCTCTGGACGCTGAATAACATCGCCATCACCATCAACCTGCCACTGGCCGACCCCGATTTGTTGCAACGCATCGCCGACGGAGTGAAGGCGCGCGCGGCCGCTGGCGGTCCGCAGATTCACGTGCTGGGCGCGGGACAGGTTGCCGGGCAGATTCCCACCAGCGCCTTCGGGAGCGATGCAAGCATTCTCGTCGCCATGCACAAAATTCTTGCTGCAGAGACTACCTACGCAGCGAGCTATGCTGCCGTGGGATACACCTGCACACTTTCCGATCTGGACGGCTTCGGCGCTGCCGAGGCCAATGAACATCAAGCTATGCTCATCAGCAGCGGACTGGCCAGCGGTAAACATCTGGGCTACATCTTTTCGCTCTCGGGATGCGCCGGCACACCCGCTGCAAGCTTCCATCTCACGGCTGCGCCCATGGGAAACAGTTATGGTCGTCGAGCATTTTGCAGCGATCAATCCGGAGCAATCCGTTCTTCGGCCGATGGCAGCGCGGAGACGTGCCTGAGCACTGGCACGCCTGTTCAGTAGGTCGCACTCCGTGGCAAACCGCAGCTCCGTCGCTTCGCGAAGGACGACAAACAGAAGCTACGGCGTCCCATAAAGCTGCCGGTAAACATTGGCATTCCGCAAGATAGCCTGCACGTACTCGCGGGTTTCGGTAAAGGGGATAGACTCGACGAACTCCTGCGGATCGCGGTAGCGGCCCTGTCCCAGCCACTCTCCCACCCGGTCGGTGCCCGCATTGTAGGCGGCAAGCGCGTACTCGAACTGTCCGTCGTACTTGTTAACCATGTCTTTGAAGTAGCGCGTCCCGAGTTGTAGGTTCACAGCCGGAGTGTAGAGTTGCGGTGCGCTGTATCCCTTGAGCTTCACCTGCTTCGCTACGGTCTTCCCCGTCTTTGGCAGAAGCTGCATCAGGCCCACGGCGTTGGCTCTGGAGAGCGCCAGCGTGTTGAACTCGGACTCCTGCCTGATTAGCGACGCCACCAGATAGGGATCGAGGCCGTTGAGCACCGAATATTTCCGCAGATCGGTCCAATAGGCTTTGGGGAAAAGCGCTTCCCAATACGGACGCGGCAGGTCGGAAATGTCGACGGCAAAATAGTTGGGCGTGATGTGCTTCATGATCTCGATGCCGCGATCGTAGCGCCCGATGTCCTGATACACACGCGCCATTTCCGGAGGCGCCCAGGTTCCGCCCTCCTGACCGGCGGCAGCCTGCAACTCACGCACCGCCAGATCCGCGAGTCCGCCGTTTGAAAGCAGTCGCGCCCGTTCGACCCGCAGGTCGTCGTCGGGAGGATCGGTTACGGTAATTTTTTCCGCTGCTGGAAGCGGAGAAATGTGGTCGAGCAGCGCGTAGTGCGTCAGGTCTTCCTTCAGCGATGCTTCCTTGGCCGGGCCTTCGTTTGGCGGCACCGCGCCCGGCAAGCCGGGCAAGCGCTGCCGTCCGAACTCCGCGTAATAGTAGTTGCGAAAGCGCTCGGTGAGTTTCTGGTAGAACGCCCGCGCCATGGCCGGGTTGCCTTCTTCTTCGGCGAGACGCGCGCGCCAGTACAGCGCGGCCGGAATTTCCGCGGAATCGGGATAGAGCGCGATTTGCTGCTCGAATTCCTGTCGCGCCTCATCGGTTTTTCCTTGCCGGAAGGTCAGCCATGCAGCCTTCCAGTGCGCCGAGGATGCGTGCCCGCCATTCGGAAAACGCTGCTGTAATTCGCGGAAATAATCGATGGCGCGATCGTAGTCGCGCTTCAGCAGGTACATGTTTCCGGCCGAAAGCAGCGCTTGTTCGAGCCAGGGGCTGGTGGGACCAAATTCCCGCAACTCGTTGAGCGTCCGTTGCACCGCATCTTCATCGCTGGTGGAACGCGCCGTCTCACTCAGCAGGTAGAGGCGCTCGGCTTCGGCGTCGCCCGTCTGCACTCCCATGTTGGCCAGAACCTGCCGGGCTTCGTGGCTGCTGCCGCTTTTTTCCAGCGCCCCCGCCAGCGCCAACTGCACTTGCGGACGGTCCGCCGGGCTGACTTCTCCGGCGAGATCGTGATAGTCATGAGCCGCATCCGCGTAGTGCTTGGCTTTGAACAACAGATCGGCGCGCGTGCGGCGTTCGGCAACCGAGCCCGAGATCCCGAGCTTGCGCAATTCCACTCCCGCCGCATCCGCCTCGGAGCTGTTGGGAAGATTGAAGTAAACGTTGCGCAGGGCGGCCGATGCTTTTTCCTTCTCGCCCGCCTCTTCGTAGGCGCGTCCGATAGCGAGTTCCACATCGCTGCGCACCGGAGCACGTTCTTTTTCCAGCAGAGCCGCTGCTTCCTGGGCACGCCCCTCCTCGAGCAGCGCGCTGGCATAGACCAGCTGCGCATCGCGCATCAGTAGCGAATCGGGAAAGTTCTTGCTGAAATCCGCTACCGTGGCCAGCGCCTCGGCATTGTGCGCGGTCTTCAGGTAGGCGTCGCCCAGGTAGTAGGCAACATAGTCTCCCAGTTCGCTGGCGCCGGCTTTGGACCGATTAAACGGATCGATAGCTTTGCCATAGTCGTGATCGAGTGTACGCGCATACCCGATGACGAGCCAGGCCAGTGCCCCCGCATCTTCTTTAGCATGGCGGCGGGCGTAGGCCTCGACTCCGGCATAGGCCGTGGGAGTACGGTCCTGCAACAACTGCTGCGCCATGGGACGAAGGTTGGCGGAAGCGACAAAGGCTCGCCGCACCCGGCGCACCCGCGGAGAGATGGTCTTATGCTTCTTCTTAGTGTGGGTACTGGTGGAAGCGGCCACCTTTTTCTTGGCTGGCGCGGACGTCGGAGACTGGGCAGCTGCCGGCTGCGAAAAAACCAGCCCGAGCAGGGAGAAAATTCCAACGAGAACTACGACTGCAAAACGGCGCACTCAAACCCTACCTAGTGCCGAAAATTGGCACCCATGATGGAAAGATCGTCTTCTGCGAGACTTCGTATTATTTCATGCTGAAAGTAATTGCCGGAGGCTGCCGCCGTGTTTCCGTAACGTTTTTGGTACGTGGCACGGCTCTTCTCAATCGCGTCTTTAAGGCGATCGTAGAGATCTTTGTTCTTCCGGCCTTCCGCAACCTTCGCCTGATTGTAGAGTTTGATCTCATCCACCAGCAGCCGAGCGAATCTTTGCGCTTTGTTGTGAACTTCCTGATCGCCGGGCGGGGCTGAGGGCGCCGGCTGCGGCTCGGGCGTTGCCGCCGTCTTCGCATTACCGATGGGGAGCGGCTCGGCCAGAGCAGACTCTGCCGCGGCGCTCGCAACGGGCGCCGAGGCTTCGTGCGCTGCCGCTGCCGCTGCCATCACGTGGCTCGGCGCATGCGCAGCGAATGGATCGTTGAAAGCCGGCACCGGGCTCACCGGCGCCTGCGATGGCGATACCGCTTCCGACGAGGCGCTGTCGCTGCCAGAAGGCGTCGCGTGCGCTTGTTTGCGGAGCGAGTTGACCTCGAGCCAGGCGCTGGTGGAAAGCACCAGCAGTTCGAGCGCGCCGGTATCCAGCGAACCCTCCTCGCCGGTTCCGCTGTCGGCATAGACCAAGGCGGCCACTTTCTCTTTCAAGATCAAAGGAAGGATCTGGCATTCGCCGCTGGCTGGTTTTCCAAACTCCCGCAGGAAACGCGAGTCGAAATCGGCAATCGGGGCACTCGCCACCACGCGCTCGCCGATGGCGCGAGTGACGCCGGGAGCGTGGTCGTTGAGTGCGAAATCTTTCACCGCATCGCTGTTGGCGAAACCGCGTGCCTGCCAACCGGTGGCATGAATGCCCTTGACCACAAAAAGCGCCACTCGGGCGGCATAGCGAGCGCTGGTATCGAGCAAGGCGCGCAGAATCTCGCGCTGAGAAGTGCCCAACTGGATTTCCCCAACCGCGCGCGCCAGATCCGCAGGACTGGACGCCGAACCCGCAGCTTGTGTGCTGGATTCGCCGGTCGCAGGTGCGGCCGCGATCTCTTCCATTACCCGGCTGACAATCTCGGTCCGCAGTTGGGCCGTGTGTTTGTCCAAGACCTGGCCAACCACCCGCTCCACAATTGGCTCAATCCAACCGCGCTCCTTCATTCGTGCTCCGAGGCAAAGCTCTCTTGACCAAGCTCTTGTTGGGGGAAGAAGGGAGCAGCCCTTCTAACCTCTTATTATATGGCCGCTTACGGGCGCTCTAGGCACACCTTGGTACCTGCCCTACAGGGTACCTGAGGCACCCTCACCAACCCCCGGCCAACATTTTTGGCGCCGCCGGCCCTGACAACGCCCCAAAAAAGTCTGCCACCAAGTACAATAGCATTTCGACCATCGGTCGTGTGGTCGGAAAAATCTGCATCAAGTTACGAATGAGTACCATCCAACCCAACGTAGAGCAACCGGTCAGCGAAGAAATGCAGCTGGTCCGGCGGGCCAAGCGCGGCGACGATCAAGCGTTTGAAGAACTGGTGCGGCGCTACGATCGCAACGTTTTCCGCATTGCTCAGCACATTACGCAAAACCGCGAGGACGCCGAAGATGTGGTCCAGGAAGCGTTCCTCAAGGCCTATAGCAATCTGGAAAAGTTCCAGGAGCAGTCCAAGTTTTATACCTGGCTGGTGCGGATTGCGGTCAACGAAGCGCTGATGAAGTTGCGCCGGAGAAAGCCGGAACGCACGGTTTCTCTGGACGAAGAAGTAAAAACCGAAGATGACTCGCTGCCGCGTGAGGTTGCGGATTGGAGCCCCAATCCCGAGCAGATGTACAACCAGGCGCAGTTGCGGGATATTCTGACGCGCACCATTCAGGGATTGCCGGCGGGATTCCGGACGGTGTTCGTACTCCGTGACGTGGAAGGCCTCTCCACCGAGGAGACGGCCCAGGCGTTGGAGTTGAGCATCCCGGCGGTGAAGTCGCGGTTGCTGCGCGCGCGCCTGCAATTGCGCGAGCGGCTGAACCGGTACTTTCAGAAACGAGCGAGTGGAGATGGCGACCAGTGAAGTGTTCTGAATTCCTCAACGAACTGACCAACTACCTAGATGGCGCGCTGGACGCCCGGACCAAGTCCGAACTCGACGACCACCTGGCATGGTGTCACAACTGCTACGTGGTCTGCGATACCACCCGCAAAACCATCGAAATCTACCGCAACTCCGAGCTCTACGAGTTACCCGACGATCTGCGCTCCCGGCTTCACACCGCCATCATGACCAAGTGTTCCGGGCACAAGAAATCGGGCCCGGCAGGCGGCTGAATCCGCTTTTCGTGCTCCTTATAAATTCCCCCTCACCTTCCCCATACTTGTCTGAGTGTGCGCAAGTGCTTGATTCCGGTGCGCCTATGGGATGTACCCGGGTAGCTAAGAGTAGTAGCTAAGAGTAGTCAGAACCTTTTCCGGACGCTACGAATCTAAGTAGATAGAGCCCGTTCCAGATATTCAAGCGAAGGGAACGAGCCGGTTTTCTCGCTCTTAATTCTGTGGAGGTCACCCAATGTTTTCGAAATTGTGGGATGCCATGTTTGGTTGCCGGCACGCTAGGTACACCTTTCCCATCACCGTTCGCGCCGGCGGTTCGCGTCGCACTCCGCCAGCCCAGCGCATGGGCACCTATGTCGCATGCCTGGACTGCGGCAAAGAATTCCGCTACGACTGGCGCGAAATGAGGATTGCGGGTTCGCGGACCAGAGAAGCCGCGCACTCTATGGTTACCAAAGAAGCCACGAAACAAGCCGCCTGATGGTCACAGCATGAGACCCGCGTTCCCCGACGCGGCTTTTCGTGGCCAAAATTGAACATCCCCCGCTAGCCTCCGCCAGTTCTTGCTCTGCGTGTTCTTCCGGTTTTGGTCCGCTCCTGGCCAGTTTGGAATTTTGGCTTTGAAATTTCGCTATCCCCTAGCCTCGGAGGAGCGCATAATTAAATACGGCGCCGGCCCGCGTAGCATGCTTCAACCCTTGAAAAGCATTCCCGCTCGCGGTTCGGACGGGAGGTGTCTGTGCCTCTTTCCATGCTTCGGGAATTCCTGGATCGTAACCGCATTCAATATCTGGTGATCTCGCATTCGGTGGCCTACACGGCCCAGGGGATTGCCGCCCTCACCCACACTCCTGGAAAAGAACTGGCAAAAACCGTTATGGTCATGGTCGATGGACGTCTCGCCATGGCGGTCGTGCCAGCTTCGTTCCGCGTAGATTTGTACCGGCTGAAGAAATACCTGGGGGTAGACTCGGTGGAACTGGCCAGCGAGTTCGAATTTCGCGACCGTTTCCCCGACTGCGAAACCGGGTCCATGCCGCCGTTCGGCAATCTTTACGGCATGGATGTTTTCGTGGACCAGGCCCTGGCCGAGGACAACGAGATCGCCTTCAACGCGGGTTCGCACCGGGAATTGGTGCGCATGAAATTTGCCGATTTCCGCGATCTGGTGAAACCGGTAATTATCCCGCTGGCTGGCAAAGCCCATATTCACGCGGCTTGAATGCTGCGCAAGCGGACTGTTTTTGCTGCGTGCAGCGCACCCCGCACGAGCGTGTGTGAGAGTGAGGTAGTTCTTTTTGTTTTTTTTCATACACTCTTCACAAATCGCTGTGTTAGATTTGCCCTTCTGACCAAAACTAAATCGCAAAATTTCGTGGGAGGAAACTGAATTGGGCAAGGATATGGTCCCCAAGAAAATCTTCTTTACCAAAGGTGTGGGGAAACACCGGGAGCGCCTCACTTCTTTCGAACTCGCTTTACGCGACGCCGGTATCGCGGCGCAAAACCTGGTTCGTGTTTCGTCCATCTTTCCGCCCAACTGCAAACTAGTCCCACGCACGCAGGGACTCACCTATCTTTCCCCAGGAGAAGTCGTATTTGCGGTGGTTGCAGAAAATTCCACTCACGAACCGCACCGCCTTCTAGCCTCGTCGATTGGCGTAGCCATTCCTGCCGATCGCAATACCTACGGATATCTGAGCGAGCACCATTCGTTCGGTGAAACCGAAGACGCGGCCGGAGACTACGCCGAAGAACTCGCCGCCGAAATGCTGGCCACCACGCTGAACGTGGAGTTTGATTCCGACCGCTCTTGGGACGAAAAAAAAGAGATATATCGCATCTCCAACAAAATCGTCCGCACCGCCAACGTGACCCAGTCGGCAGTCGGCGATAAACGCGGCCTGTGGACCACGGTGATCGCGTCAGCTGTGCTCATTTTCGACTGATCTGAGTGTGGGGACGGGCGACCTCGCCCGTCCATGCCGAGCGAAGCTCGGCGGCCGTAGACGGCTTCCAGACACTGTCGATACCAACATGAGACGCGGCAAGCCGCGTCTCTACTTTGCGATTTGAGTGACGGTCTTTTTCGCCGCCGGATTCTTCTTCAACCGCTCGAGCACGGCGGCTACAATCAGCGGCAAGCCCACGGTAGCATCCACAAAAACTTCGCCAAATTTCCCACCTTCGGCCGGAGGCACAAACTTGCCCCAGGAAACCGCCTCGCTGTAAGGACTGCCCGAAAGCCCGCCCCAGTACACCGGTTCCGGGCAGATGCGCAGTCCATAGTGATAGCGCTTCAGGGGCAGGTCTTCTCCGCCCCGGCGGTGGCGCAATTCGATAAACGGCCCGAACTGCTGCGACCAGTTGCGCGGAACGCCTCCGCCGATGGTGAAAATTCCGAGGCGCTTCTGACTGAGCAGGGTCGCGGCGAAATGCTCCAGGTCTTCAAAGGGATCAAAGCGGAAGCGCGCTTTCCCTTGCTTGTCGCGCTCACGGTTGGTCAGCGCGAAATCGAGGCCCAGCTCGGAGTCGGAGAACGCAGGCACAAATACCGGAACGTTCTTCTCATAAGCCGACTTCAGGATGCCGCGTTCTTTGCCACGCTTCGCCAGATGCGCTCCGATCGCGCGGTTCAACTTGTACGAGCACATCACCTCGTCGGAGTCCCATCCGCCAAACACCGCGGCCATCACACGCTCCACGTCGTCGAGGTTCTGTTCAGGCTCAAGCGTGTCATAGACGCGGTTGTACCCAGCCTCGTAGAGTTCCTCGTCGCTGAGGTCAGGATTATGCCGGAAATGAGCGCGCCCGGTGGCTTCGACCAGCCCATGCGCCATCAGCGCGCCGGTAGAAACGATGGCATTCACCATGCCGCGATCGATCAACTCGGCAATCACCAGGCCTTGCTTAGCCACGGTCATCGCGCCCGCCAGCGTCATGACGACGAAGCAGTCCTGGTCGCGGGCCATGGCCTCCAGCACGTCGGCGGCTTCGCCAAGCTGGCGGCCGGTGAACGCCGTCTTCGCCATCGCGCGTACCAGGTCGTCAATGGATTGAATCTTGGCGAGATCAAGCGGCTCCAGCGGAATTAAACGATCAGCCACCGGATCGTGCAGTTTGCGGTCAATACCCGCGCCCTCATGATGATGGCCGTGCTTGGCGACATTTTTCTGCTTCAAGGAAAAACCTCCAAGATAAAAATCATTTTGACCGAAGAAACAATTTACTAGAAGTGAGGGGAACGCGGCGACTCGCTCTTCCCGTCTCGTAACATTCACACCCGCGGCGGTCACTTTGGTATCCTAGAGCGCACACATGGGTAGAGACGTGGCTTGCCGCGTCTCCGCTGAGTTCGGAGTAAAGGTGCGAGACAAATTCACCGTAGCCCTGATCCAAATGTCGTGCGGCCCCGAACCGACCGACAATCTGGCCAAAGCGTTCGATCGCGTTTCGGAAGCCGCGCGCAAAGGCGCCGACGTAGTCTGCCTGCCCGAGCTCTTCCAGACGCAGTATTTCTGCCAGCGCGAAGATGCCGCTCTGTTCGATCTCGCGGAGCCAATCCCAGGGGCGGGCACGCAACGGCTCGCCGCTGCCGCCCTGAAGAACAAAGTCGTGCTGATCGCGTCGCTTTTCGAGAAGCGCGCCCCCGGCCTCTATCACAACACGGCGGCAATCTTCGACTCGGATGGCGTGCTCCGCGGCATCTACCGCAAGATGCACATCCCCGACGACCCGCTTTACTACGAAAAGTTTTACTTCACTCCCGGCGATCTCGGCTTCAAAGCCTTCGACACCTCCGCCGGAAAACTCGGCACGCTAGTCTGCTGGGATCAGTGGTATCCCGAAGGCGCGCGCCTAACCGCTCTGCAGGGAGCAAGCATTCTGTTTTACCCCACAGCCATCGGATGGCATCCCGCGGAAAAAGCTGAATTTGGCGAGGCACAACACGATGCCTGGCGCACGATTCAGCGGGCACATGCTATTGCGAACGGCGTCTATGTCGGAGTGGTGAATCGCGTCGGCTTCGAGACGGGAAACATTCGCGGCAATTCCGTCCCCGGCAAAGGCCTTGAATTCTGGGGAGGGTCGTTTTTCTGCGACCCCTTCGGCCGCATGCTCGCCGAAGCCTCGCACGACAAGGAAGAAATCCTGCTCGGCGAAGTGGACTTGCATCACCTGGAGGACATTCGCCGCAATTGGCCCTTCCTGCGCGATCGCCGCATCGACAGTTACGCGCCCATCACCAGCCGCATGCTGGACGAAAAGTGAGACTCTTGATGCTTGTCATCCTGAGCGCAGCAGAAACTTCACGAAGTGGAGCTTCTGCGGAGTCGAAGGGCCCCTACACCTCCCAACCTCCGCAGCCATCTTCTATCGCCGGAGAAACACGATAATGTCCACGCGATCCTCCACTTCCAAACTCCCAGCCAAACAGGGCTACCGCATGCCCGCCGAGTGGGAGCCGCACGCATCCACCTGGCTTGCTTGGCCGCATTTTAAGAACGACTGGCCCGGAAAGTTCGAACCGATCCCATGGGTCTACGCCGAGATCATCAGAAATCTGGCGCGCCACGAACGCGTCGAGCTCATCGTCAACAGCGAGCGCGCCGAAAAGAGAGCCCGGGCCGTGCTGGAGCAGGCCGACGCGCTCTCCGACAACGTATGCTTTCACTGCTGGCGCACCGACCGCGTATGGACCCGCGATTCCGGCTGCATCTTTCTGGTTCCCTCCGCCGGCCACCGCGATCCGCAGCTGCTCGCGCTACATTTCCAGTTCAACGGCTGGGCGAAGTATCCGAATTACAGGCTCGATGAGAAGATTGGCGGCCGCATGGCCAAGGCAGCCGGCGCGCGCGTGGTACGACCCGTTTCTGGCGACCACCGCGTAGTTCTGGAAGGTGGATCGATCGACGTCAACGGCTGCGGCACTCTGATCACTACGGAGGAATGCCTGCTCTCCACCACCCAGCACCGCAATCCGCCCATGGACCGAACCGCCTATGAGCAGATGTTTGCCGACTATTTTGGTGCACAGTCCGTCATCTGGCTCGACAGCGGCATCGCCGGCGACGACACGCACGGCCACGTGGATGACCTCACTCGCTTCGTCGCTCCCAATACCGTGGTCACGATGGTCGAGCCCAATGAGCAGAACGAAAATTATGCCGCCCTGTACGCGAATCTGGGTCGCCTGAGAAACGCCCGCACTGCCGACGGACAGAAACTCGAGATCGTCGAAATTCCCATGCCGCGACCAGTCGTGTTCGAAGGCCGCCAGTTGCCCGCCAGCTACGCTAACTTCTATATCGCGAACGGCGTGGTGCTGGTGCCGGTCTTCAACGATCCGAACGATCGCATTGCGCTCAACACCCTCGCGGAATCGTTCCCGACACGCGAGATCGTGCCGATTTATTGCGGCGATCTGATTTGGGGATTCGGTGCGTTGCATTGTATGACGCAGCAGCAGCCAGCGGCGGGTAATCAGTAGTTTGGAGGCAACCATGGTGCCACGCCTTTTGTGGTTTGTGTTTTTCATTACAACCCTCTTTCCCGGTTCAGTCGTCTTCGCGCAGATTCGACAAATCGATCCCAGGAAACTGCCACACGATGAGCGCGTCCAGGCTGCCTACAACGATGCCCTTGCCGTAGAGCCTATGGCCCACAGTTGGAGCGACAAGTGGGCATATGACACACCGAAAGAGCGCGTAGCCTCTGAACTTGCTTCCGCCCTACATGACCTGCGCTCGGCTGAGGTTGCCGCGCCGCAGAATGAAGAACTACTGCTGCTTACGGGAGTTGTTGCCCACCTCGCTTATAACGTTGATGTCGAGGAAACCTACGAAATGGCCATTCAGTCGTTCGGGAAAGCCCATCAACTTGCTCCCGATGATTACCGGGCCGAATGGTTTCTGGCCGGCCATCGTTGCCAATCAAATGAGGTCAAAGCAGGCATGGAGCAAATGCTCACGGTGGAAGATCGTATCCCTTGGCAGCAGCTGCCCGTCGCTTTCTGGGACGATTACATCAACTGCTCGACAATAACCCTGATGCCTGCCCACACACTGCGCGCCGTGGATCACGCTGTGCATCTCGGCGAAAGTGCTTCCAGCTACAGTTTCGCCGTTGACGTCGCCCACAAGCGGTACAAAGGCGCTGACGTTAACACGACGTACACGGCGCGTGACGTTTGGCAGGCTATTGAGAGCGACGACAGCGTTCAGTTCACAAGCCAGGTTTGCGGAATGGGGTTCTCCGCCCACAGCGATTGGCACATTGATATCAGAGATGTCGCCAAGGGCATCTGTTTGGCGATGATCGAAACAGGACCTTATCCCAGCAAGTCTGGAAGCAGCACACCGACGCTGCTCATATTAACTCGAGCGGCGAAGCCTCAAGAAACTCTTGAGAACTTTGTCGAGTCCATCCTGAAAGCTCGATACACGTTAGCCCGTCCCATCGCGACTGCTTCCTGCCCGTCAGAAAAGTGTCTCGCTTTCGAGATCACGGATAAGAGTACCTATCAATGGGAAGGAGGAGGCCACTTCCTGGCTGTTGCTTTCGCCGGCGAGCCACCGGACTTTCCGGGACTGCTCTTCGAAAAACCCGATGCTCCTCCTCCTGCAAAAGCGGGCGAAACGGCCGCGTACTATCATCCGACCGAAAAGCTGCATCGGCTGCCCGGAACTCTCTATTCCATTGTCGAACTCGACGCAAACGCCTGGATCTTCGAGAAGGCCAGCGGTGACTTCGCTTATTTGCTGAAATCAATTCGGCTTGATTGATCCAGGACCCAGGACTTACGTCCGGGGCTAACATGGTTGGTTTTTCAGGGCTGATTGTGCATATACTTTGATCATCGTTTGATGCTATAATCAGTGCCTTGGAGTTCCCATGAGAACTACTATTGCGCTGGATGACGACCTGGTACGAATCGCCCAGGAGTTCACGGGGATAGCGGAGAAGACGGCGCTGATTCGTGAAGCGCTCAAAGCCCTGATTGAGCGGGAAAGCGCTCGCCGGTTGGCGTCTCTGGGAGGCACCATGCCGGGATTGAGGAATATTCCGCGGCGCAGGGCGGCTGCGAATTGATTCTCGCCGATACCTCGGTTTGGATCGAACACTTCCGCTCCGGCAACCAGGAACTGCACCAGGGGCTCAGTCAGGGGCAGATTGTGATTCATCCCTTCGTCATTGCCGAGCTGGCGCTTGGATCGCTGAAAGAACGCTCCCGGACGCTTGCCCTGCTGGACCTTTTACCGCACGTGCGAGTGGCACAGTTGCACGAAATTCGAACCTTGATTGAGGCCCGTCATCTGTACGGCCGCGGCATCGGCCTGACCGACGCACACCTGATCGCTTCGGTTCTCATCAATCCGCCCACGCTCTTGTGGACGAAAGATAAGCAACTGCGCAAAGCCGCCGAGGCTCTCGGCATTCACGCCGGCCTGCCTTAGGAAACAGAACAGGCCTCCTGACCACAGCTCCCTTCATTTACACTCATACCCGTGAACGCCGAGATCATCGCCGTCGGCTCTGAAATGCTGACCCCCCACCGCCAGGACACCAACTCGCTCTTCCTCACCGAAAAATTGAACGACCTGGGTGTCGAAGTGCGCTTCAAGTGCATTGTGGGCGACGACCTTGAAGGACTGACCGCAGCCGCCAAACTCGCCATGCGGCGTTCGGACATCATTATCTTCACCGGTGGCCTCGGCCCCACCGAAGATGACCTCACACGCGAAGCGGTCGCCGAAGCGCTGGGGCTGAAACTGCAACGCGATCCCCATATCCTCGCGAAACTGGAAGAGCGCTTCGCCAAACGTGGCTACAAATTTTCCGCTAACAATGCCAAGCAGGCCGACATCCTGACCAGCGCCACGGTCTTGCCGAATACGCTCGGCACCGCTCCCGGCCAGTGGATCGCCGGAAAGTATGACGCGCAGGAACGCTTGCTGATGCTGCTTCCCGGCCCTCCCTACGAAATGAAGGCTCTCTTCGAGGCCGAATGCATCCCGCGCCTGCGCGCCCGAATCCCCGTACAGCACATCGCCACGCGCACGCTCAAGATGGCGATGATGCCGGAATCGCAGGTGGACGCGCGGGTCGCCCCAATCTACAAAACTTACACCGACATCGAGACCACCATCCTCGCGGGTGCGGGCGAGATTCAACTCCATTTGCGCTGCCGCAAGGAGTCGCAAGCGGATGCCGAAGCGCGCGTCCAGGAACTCGCCGACAAAATCGAGGACGAACTCGGCGACGCCATCTTTTCCCGCAAAGGCGAAACCATCGAGCAGATCGTCAGCTACCTGCTGCAGATGCGCGGCATGACGCTGGCCGTAGCTGAATCCTGCACCGGAGGACTGCTGGCCGAGCGCATCACTTCGCTCGGCGGCAGCTCGCGCTATTTTCTGGGCGGAGCCGTGGTCTATTCGAACGAACTGAAAACGCAGTTTGCCAATGTCCCCAAAGCGCTCATCGACAAGCATGGAGCGGTCAGCCGTGAAGTGGCGGCTTCCATGGCCGAAGGCATCCGCAAGCGCTGCCTCGCCAGCTACGGAATCGGAATCACCGGAGTCGCCGGCCCCAGCGGCGGGACCGAGCAGAAGCCGGTCGGCCTGGTCTACATAGCGCTCACCGGAGAAGAAGGTACACAGGTCGTAGAGCGTAATTTTCCCGGCGACCGCAAGCGCATTCGCCAGTTTGCGACCCAGCAGGCGCTGGAGATGATCCGCAGGGCCCTCTTATAAGGGCGTTATAAGCAATGCGAATATTCATCGGCATCGATCTCGATTCTGAAGTCCGCGGCCGCATCGCGCGCTTCCTCGAAGGCGTCGAGAGTTTTGCGCCCGATGCCCGCTGGGTGCGGCCCGAGTCGCTGCACATTACCTTGAAGTTCATCGGAGAACAAACGCCGGGGCGGGTCGAGGCCATTGCCGAACATCTACGGCGGGTGGGAGGCAGCGCGTTCGAAATTCGCTCGGGCGGATACGGATTCTTTCCCACGACGAAGGCTCCACGCGTATTCTGGATCGGCATTCATGCCGGATCACAACTGGCCGAACTGGCCAGGAGCATCGACACCGCCACCGCCGAACTCGGTATCCCGCGCGAAGACCGGCCTTACAGTCCGCATCTGACTCTGGCGCGCGGCGGTGGCGGAAGAAGTTCGGGTTCGCCGAAACGGCACGAAGGTGACGGCCCCAACACGATTTTCGCGGTGCTCGAGAAGCGGCTCGCTGCCATGGCCGATCTTGATTTCGGCGCCATGACAGCCCACGAGTTTATTCTCTATCACAGCCAGCTTTCACCAGGAGGATCGAAGTACACGAAGTTGCAGCGCTTTCCGCTGAAGGCGTGAGCGTAGCGGCGGCGCTATAGGCGATACTTAATGTCCAGAAGAACATGACGCCCTACCTCATCACCGCCGCCGTTAGCTACCTGCTGGGGTCGATCCCCTTCGGCTACGTGCTGGTGCGGATTTTCAAGGGCGAGGACGTACGCTCGAGCGGCAGCGGCAACATTGGCGCTACCAACGTGGCCCGCAAGTCTCCCGCCCTCGGGGCCGCGACGCTGCTGCTCGACGCCGCCAAAGGATTGGCGGCGGTTCTGGTGGCGCAGGTGCTGTTCAGCGGACCGGATCAGCACCTCATCATGACCACCGCCGCGTTCTTTGCCGTACTCGGCCATTTGTTTCCGGTCTGGCTCAAATTCCGCGGCGGCAAGGGAGTCGCCACCAGCTTCGGAGCTTTTATCTTGCTCACCCCGAAATCCATTTTGTGCATGGTGGTCCTGTTCTTGCTGATTGCTGTCGCCTTTCGCTACGTTTCGCTCGGGTCGGTCGCCGTAGCCGCGGCTTTTCCGCTGCTGGCATGGGCCTTCCACGAATACGCAGACTCGCAACAGCTGGTCTTGATCGCCGCGGTGGCGGCGCTCGTCATCTGGAGACACCGCCGAAACCTAGGCCGCCTCGCCGACGGAACCGAATCCAAGTTCGGAGCCAAGTCAGAAGCAGGGTCCGACGAGTCTGGAGCACCCAGCAAATGAGCCGTATTGCCATCATCGGCGGAGGCGCCTGGGGCACAGGCCTGGCCATTGTTCTCGGGCGCAAAGGAACACATCAAGTCCGGCTCTGGGCCAACGAGCCGGAAGTTGTAGAGTGCATTACCAACGCGCATATCAACCAGCGTTTCTTGCCCGGGTTCATCCTGCCCGAATCGATTGCAGCGACCGGCGATCTGGCCGCCGCCCTCGAAGCCGCGGAGATCGTAGTCAGCGTCATGCCCTCGCAGCATTGCCGGGCTTTATTCGAACGCATGGCGCCGGTGCTCCGCCCGGAGACGCTCTTCGTCAGTTGCACCAAGGGCCTCGAAGACGGAACTCTACTGCGCATGACCGAAGTGATCGCCGGCGTCCTGCGCAACCGCCGGATCACGGCTCGCGTGGCGGCGCTCAGCGGCCCGTCATTTGCCAAAGAGGTAGCCCGCGGCGATCCGACGGCGGTAACCGTGGCATCGGTCGACGGAGGAGTCACCCGCGCCGTACAACAGGCGTTCAACGATTCCCGCTTTCGCGTCTATACCAACGACGACGTGATCGGCGTGGAATTAGGTGGCGCGCTGAAGAACATCATCGCCATCGCCGCCGGCGTCTGCGATGGTCTCGGCCTCGGCCACAATTCGGTAGCAGCGCTGATCACGCGCGGCCTGGCCGAGGTGGCGCGCCTGGTCGTGGCCTGCGGTGGCCGCCTTGATACCATGGCTGGACTCGCCGGCCTGGGCGACCTGGTTCTGACCTGCACCGGAGATCTCTCGCGCAACCGCAGCGTCGGCGTCGAACTCGGCAAAGGCCGCAAACTCCCCGACATCATCGCCGGCATGCACGGAGCAGTCGCCGAAGGCGTTTTCACCACCAAAGCCGCCGTCGGCTTAGCTCGCAAGAAGAACGTTGAGATGCCAATTACCGAACAGATGTTCGCCATCCTCGAAAACGGCAAGCCCCCGCAACAGGCCATAGAAGAACTGATGACGCGTGCGGCGCGGTCTGAAATCTAGGGTCCGAAATCTATTGAGTGTGGGCTGAAGTAAGCCGCCGAACCCCGCAACCCGCGTGACTTTCGGCACCGCCTCGACTATTCCTTCGGTAATCTCGTAGTCGCTCTAGGCCGCAGCATCGCCGACAGTCCGGCGTATGCTGGTGTTAAGAGAGCCTTACCGTCCCACGCATTCAAAAGGGGGGCCTGTCATGCATGGATTCTCGCTCAGATTGACGTTCCTGGCGCTACTGGCTTCCGCCGCTCTCGCCCAACAAGCACCTGAAACCACGCCCGCCGGCGATACAGTCAACGAGCAGCAGAAAACGACGCAGACAAAGAAGTTCGCGCCCAAGAAAAAGATCTATCACAATGCCGACTTAGCTTCTCCCGAGGCCAAGCCGGAGGCGGACAAGGACAGCCCGGCCAACCCAGTCTCGAGTAGCGCCACCGCAAAGGCCGGAGCCGCTTCGACTCCCGCCGCGCCAGCCGCCAGCCGCCCCGGGAAAACGAGTCGCCCGGAAGCCGAGACCAACCGTTCATCAGTATTCGATGCTCCAAAAGACAATTCACCTGACGTCATCGTTATTCCGGCAGGCACGAAGATCCAGGTGGATATCTTGGACGGCAAGGTTACAGTGCCGGTACGGGTCGGATGGGCAACGCCAATTCCTGCACTGACGAAAGTCGCGGTCGAGATCTCCGTGCCTTACTACCCGGTCTACGGGACCTACTACCGGGCCTCCGTCCCGTACTACAACGACCTGTATTCTGCGGAGGTCGCGCAACTCACCTCGGTGACGCTCGACGGCACACGCTACGATCTGCAGACCGACCAGATTCCAGTAATGGCCGGCTCCGAAGCAACCTTTACTTTGCAGGCCGACCTGACTCTGAAACCCTGAAACGATGGCTGCCTTCCCGCTGAAGGTAGCGAGATTTTGCCTGGTGCCCGGAGACGGAATCGAACCGTCACGTCCTGTTAGGGACCCGGGATTTTAAGTCCCGTGCGTCTGCCAGTTTCGCCATCCGGGCATGCGTTCTATCTACTGCATCATACAAGACTTAGTGGACAACTTCCGGCTCGGCGCACAGAGTCAGAATGGCCCTGGTGACTCGCCGCCTCGCTGCGATTCGCTATGGCGAACGCTCCCGATCACGGGTTCGGCATGACCGGCAGCGCCACGTAAGAAGCTGCCGCGCGGTCGTGGAAAATCGTTTGCTTGGCCGGACGCGACTCCGTGTCGGTCGCAACCGGATTGCCGGTGTTGGAGTTGGGGTTGAAGAACGGCGCATAGCTGCTGGAAATCTCCAGGCGAATCTTGTGGCCGGCCAGGAAGGTGTGAGCCATATCGTAGAGCTCGATTGCATAGTGCTCGGTCTTGCCGGGCGTCAGCAATTCAGCCTGCTCGGATCCATTTCGGAAGCGGCCGCGCAGAATGTAAATATCCTCCGGCCCCAGGTTGAGGGCGCGGCCATCAGGATAGACGTCGAGCAGACGCGCCGTGAAATCGGTATCGCGCCCATCGCTCGCCGCAAACAGGTGAACGAAGATCTTGCCGATGACTTCGACTGGCTGCGTGAGCGCGTCGCTCGTGTACACGAGGACGTCGTCGCGGCGTTCGATATACCGCTGGTCCGCACCCCGATCTTCTCCCTGCGCCTGAGTAACAGGATTCTCCGGGTAGTAAGTGTAGTGATCTTGCGGCTCATCGGCCGGAGCAGTCCACGACAGTGTTCCATCGCCGCCGAGCGTATTCGCCTTGCCGCCGCTGCGGAGGTAGAGCGAGCGCGTCTGGGCGGCAGCGGGAGGATACTCAGTCTCGTCGACCCACTTGTTTGAACCCGTGACATAAATGTGGGCGCGGGGAAATTCAAACTTGGGCGCGCTGCCCTTGAGGAAATGATCGAAGAACGCAATGTGCAGGGCTTTGAGATCGTAGATGGAATCGCCAGAGAACTCGAAGTCACCAAGCCGCTGCTCGCCTCCGAGGAAAGTTTGTTCGTGAGTCCACGGGCCGGCGAGAAGATATTGGTTGTCCTTGGCCGGGGAGTACGCGCGCATATTGCGCCAGTAGAACAGGGCGCCGGGCTGATCAGCATCGAACCAGCCGGTGATGGTCAACGCGGGAATGTCAAGTTTCTTGAAGTCGTCGGTACTGAACTGGATGCGGTTCCAGTAGCCGTCCATCGTGTCGTGCTCGAGGAACTCGCGATAGAGCGGCATGCGGCGCCCAAAGACTTCGCCAATATCCAGAAGCGGGCGGTGATTCAGTATGGCTTTCATGTCAAGACCGTCTGCGTTGGGACCCTGGTCGATGTGGCCGGAGGTACCGTTGAGCCAGGAAATGGCCCACTGCAACATGAAGGCTCCGCCCTGGTAGGGCAATTCGTTGAGATAGCGGCCGGCAGGCGCCGTGGGCACAATGCACACCAGATGGGGAGGATGTTCGCGGGCCGCCAGCCACTGCACGGTGCCCAGGTAGGAGACCCCGATCATGCCCACTTTGCCGTTGGACCATGGCTGGGCGGCCATCCACTCGATCGTGTCATAGCCGTCGTGGGCATCGGCGAAGAAGAAATTGAACTCCCCTTCGGAATCGCCGCGGCCCCTGACATCCTGAATCACAACCACGTATCCGTGGCCGGCGTAGAACTGCGCCAGCTTGGCCAGGCTGAAGTTGCCAACGGTCATCGACTTCAAATACGGGGTGCGAATGAGGATGGAAGGATAGCGGGCGGCCGCAGCCGGGAGCCAGATGTCGGCGGAAAGATGCACGCTGTCGCGCATGGGGATGCGAGCGTCGAACTGCGTCCTGAACGGCTCCTCGGCGCGGACGCGCGGAACTGCTGCAAAAAGCGCAATAAGAATGACTGCGAGCGCGCAGGCAAGGCAGCGCGCAAGAAAAGCATAGAAGTTCTGCACCATTTGTTTCTCCCGATTGCATTGGCTCGGATTTAAGGGAGCCTCATAGGCAATCTTCTGAATGAAGATTACGGTCACGGCGGGGACGAACCTGTAAGCGACGCCGAACACCAGGGATCCGGGCAACTCCATCGTCCACCTGCCCGCACGTTAAATCACCCCTGTCCGCTTGTCCAGACCGTAGCGAGGATCTTTCCCCCGGTCACCTTTCCATACAACTTCTCGCCAGCTTCCGGGTTCCATAGTATGTAGGGGAGCATGTAGGGGTGTGATTACCGGGAGGATATCTTGAACGTATCGCATTGGTTTCGTAAAGCAATCGGCTCCGGGTCGGCGGCGAGAACTGCTTCTTTGTTCTCAGTAGCGATGTTCTTTGTGGCTGCCACGGCAGCCTTGGCTTGCGCCCAGACTGGCGCCATGACTCCGTATCAGGGAGAAGCAGATGGCGTCAGCGCCGGCGGAAAGTGGCTGGAGTTCCACTCCACCGACAAGATGACGGGCGAGAAGAAGGCGCGTTTTGAGCTCCAGTCGGACAACTATTTCAAGGAAGATCCGGATTACAAGCCCAGAGTGAATCTGTATTGCAGCAACGGCAAGCTCAAGCTGGCGGACTTCAATCCCGGGGTCAGACTGCCTCCGCCGAATCGCCCCGGCTGGTGGAATCAGCCCCAGTTGGAAGTGGAGGTCCGGGTGGACGATGTGCACTACTTCAAGGGCTGGAACTGGATGCGTGGCCGCTTCCTCTCCATGGATAAAGGCACGGTTCGCGGCATGATGAGTGCCCAGGTTTTCAATGTCGCGCTTCCGACGCGCAGCGGCCGGCAGATCGCGGAGTTTTCTCCCGCCGGGCTGAATTTCGATCGAGTCAAACAAGCCTGCGACCTGACGCCGAAAAAACCGAGTAAAGACTAACGCGACCGCGATTCAAGCTGGTTGGTGGAGAGCCGGGCGTCCGCGCCCGGCTTGACCCTTCGACTTCGCTGAGGGCAGGCTAGCGAGACGCCCGTCCCTCCACCGCCAGCGCAATTTGACAACCCCCCTGCATCCCCAGCCCGTCCCGCGAATCCAATAGTGGTATCTTTGAATTCGCATTGGGAGTCGCATGAAGATTGGCATCACTTGTTATCCGACCTACGGCGGCAGCGGAGTTGTGGCCACCGAACTGGGTCTTGAGTTGGCTCGCCGGGGCCATGAGATTCATTTCATTTCCTATTCGCAGCCCATTCGCCTGACCGGGCCGGAACCCAACATTCACTATCATGAGGTCGAGGTCACGCGCTATCCGCTGTTTGAATATCCGCCATACGATCTGGCGCTGGCCACGCGCATGGCCGAGGTGTCGCAACTCTACGAACTCGATCTGCTGCACGTGCATTACGCCATCCCGCACTCGGTGAGCGCGATGCTGGCCAAGCAGATGCTGGCGGCAACTCCGCCGCGAAAACACTTACCGTTTGTCACCACCCTGCACGGCACCGACATCACTCTGGTCGGGCTCGACCGCTCTTATCTTCCGATTACGCGTTTTTCCATCGAGCAGAGCGACGGCGTGACCGCCATCTCGCAATATCTGCGCGCCCGCACGCTTAAGATTTTCGACATCAAGAACCACATCGAGGTCATCCCGAACTTCGTCAACTGCGACGAGTATCTGCGCAAGCCGGAATGGCTGGAAAAGCGCAGCGAGTATGTCCGGAACGACGAGCGGCTGCTGGTGCACCTTTCCAACTTCCGGCCGGTGAAACGCATCCTCGATGTGATCGAGATCTTCGACCGCGTCCGCAAGAAAATCCCTTCCAAGCTGCTGCTGATTGGCGACGGGCCCGACCGTTCGCAGGCGGAGTGGCTGGCGGTGCAGAAGGGCATTCACGAGCACGTCCTGTTTCTCGGCAAACAGGATCAGATCCGCGAAAAACTGGCCATCTCGGACGTGATGTTGATGCCGAGCGAGCTGGAAACCTTCGGACTGGCGGCGCTGGAAGGGATGGCCTGCGAGGTCGTCCCCGTTGCCACTCGCACCGGCGGCGTACCGGAATTGATTGAGCACGGCGTGACCGGATTCCTGGCCGATGTCGGCGACGTGGAGACTATGGCGCGTTATGCCATCGATCTGCTCGGTGACGAATCCGCTCTGCGCACCATGGGGAAGCGGGCGCGTGCCGCCGCGCAGGAGAGATTCTGTTCCAGCAGGATTATTCCGCTTTACGAAGATTTTTACCGAAAGGTGCTGGAGCGGTCATCGCAGTTGGCGCAGCCGTCATTAGCTCTTCGGGGTTAGGCAGAATCGGCAGCCGCAACCGGATCAGCGTGCCCCCGCCTTCGCGGCTTTCAATCTTCATTCTGGCAGCATCGCCGTAAAGCACCTTGAGCCGCTCGGCAACGTTGGCCATGCCAATGCCGATACCGCCAAAGCCATTGGATTGCTCGGCCAATTGCACCGCTCCCATGCCCACACCGTCGTCTTCCACTTCCACCACCAACCGTGATTTGATCAAGCGACTGCGCAGCGTGATGCTGCCGCCTTCGACTTTCGGAGCAAGGCCGTGCTTGATGCAATTTTCGACCAGCGGCTGCAGCAACATGCTGGGGACCATGGCTTCGAGAGACGCCGGATCGAGATCCTTGACCACCTTCAGCTTGTCCCGTCCAAAGCGTACGACTTCAATGTCCAGATAATTGTCGATGAACTCCACTTCCTCGCGCAGTGGAACGAACGAATCCGTACTGTGCAGCAGGCGGCGAAGGATGGTAGCGAGTTTCTGGATCATCTCCCGCGCCGTGTCCGGGTCCAGGCGCACCAGCGACGAAATGGAATTCAGAGTGTTGAACAGGAAGTGCGGGTTGATCTGATTCTGCAGCGCCGCCATGCGTGCCTGCAGCAGCAGCCGTTCCTGCTCTTCCAGCTTGATCTGGATGCGAACGCTGTTGAAAATCTTCAGCTCCGTGCCCACCACCATGACCACGGCCAGGTAGATGGCACTCTCCACCAGATAAGCGTTCAGAGTCGCGCTGCCGCTCGTCCACAGGCCGGGACTTTCCAGGCTGAAGATAGAGTTCGGCCAGAAATGCCAGATTTCCGTCTGTAATAAACGCAAACCAACGATGGTCGCAAAAAAATATATCTGCCAATCGAACACACGCGGCCGCGGCAGATTGCGGCGAATCATGCGATAGAGGGTGAGATCGATGAAGGGCGAAAACGACCAGATGTCTTCCTGTTCGGGCGCAAAGCGGCGCAGTTGCCCGGCAATAATTCCGGCAAACACATCCAAAGGCAAACTGGCCCACTCGCCGTGCAGCGCCGCGGGCAGCGACATCAGCGCGCCGCCCAAGCCGCCCGACAGGCGCCCGCCGACCACGCCCAGCAAGAGTGCGGTTTCCAACGACAGGTCGCCGGAGAGAAAGCTCTTGACGTTTAACCGTATCCAGACGCCGATGGCGATCGGGATGCCCATCGCCAGCGCCAGATAAATCTTGTGGCGGGTCTCGCGATGCTCGCGAAAGATCAGGTTCTTGAATTCTTTGGAGCGCACCAGCGCGCTCGACAAGGCCGCAGCCACGCCTAGCTTGAGCAATAGATATACGAGTATCAGCCGCGGTTCCAGCATCGAATGAGTAGTTGGTGGAGAGCCGGGCGTCCCCGCCCGGCCGCCTCGCTGCCGAACGGGCGAGGACGCCCGTCGCTCCATCGGATCGCTTTTTTCCCGCAAGATGGCAGGCGCTGCGGGTTCAGGCTCCGATTGTACCCGCTGCCTGCCGCAAAAGCTGCTCCAGGTTGATCTTCGAGCCCGCCGGAACGCCGCCCTGGGCGAAATCGCGGCTGCCACCGCCGCGGCCTCCGACCGACGACAACACTTGTTTGAGCAGCGCGCCCATGTCAGCGGTCGACCCTGCCTGCGCGAAAACCAGACCCGGCGGATCCACGGCACTCGCCACTAGCGCAATAGCACCGGCCGGCGCCCCCGCTCGCGTCACCTTCTGCGCAAACAGTTTGGCGAAGTTGCTGTCGCGGTCGGAAAAAACGCGCACGATTATCTTGCGTCCGTTGATCTCAGACTCCGCATTCAGAGCGGCCACGGCCATAGCCTCGGCCAATTGACCGAGCGCATCGTCTTTCTGCTTGCGCAATAGCCTGCTCTCTTCGGCACCCTTGCGGATCTGTTCCGGCACATCCCAGAGCTGCGCTGAAAATAGTGCGGCTGCCTCTGTGAGCGCGCTATAGTCGCGCCGCGCCATGCGGACCGCGCGATCGCCGCAGACAAACTCCACCCGTGTTCCCTGCCGCACCTTCTCGGTTTTGCGCAGCAGAATCGAACCAATCTGCCCGCTCGAGCCAACGTGCGTTCCGCCGCAAGCCGATAGATCGAAATCCGCAACCTCGACCAGCCGCAGCTCGTCGCGCTCCGCGGGCGGCAGTTTCCGCAAGCCAAGCTTCTCCGCTTCCGCCCGCGAAACATAGCGAACCCGCACCGGACGGTCCTCAAACACAATCTGATTGGCGCGTTTTTCGGCTGAAACAATCTGCTCCGAACTCACAGAAGGTGTCGCTAGATCAATCGAGCAATAATCTTCGCCCATGTGAAACGAGACGGTCGGCATCTGGTAAAGCTCGACAAAAGCTGCCGAGAGAACATGCTGTCCCGTGTGTTGCTGCATGTGATCGCGGCGGCGTTCGGCATCGATGCTGCCATGCACCGCGCTGCCCGCAACCGGCAACCTCGCCGGTGCTTCCAGGTAGTGAACGATCCTGCCGTTCTCTGTCTCCGCAACTTCCGAAACTCTCAAACGCTCGCCGTCAAGCGTGAGCCATCCGGTGTCGTGCACCTGACCACCGCTGGTGGGATAGAACGCGGTTTCCTGCAAGACGATAGCCGAGCGCAATTGCTCAGGCGAGGCCGGCGTAACTTCCGAGACCACGGAATCGAATTCGTGAAGTTCGGAACTGTCGTAGTAGAGGCGCTTGGTCATGACGAAAGCGGAGTGCGGTGGGCAAAAAGCCAGGCACCGGCGCTCCACTGCACACGAAAGAGCCCGTTACCGTTGCTTCCTTCCGGACCTGGCGGGGTTGGCGGGAAAACGTCGCGCGGAACCGATGCCTGACCCTACATCTTAACAAGAGATCGCCAAAAACAGGAGCGGCCGTAAGTTCCGCCAATAGCCGCACCTTATCGTAGAGACGCGGCTTGCCGCGTCTCAGCACCAGCAACAACCCTGAGCTCTTCGGTTATCATCGCCCTATGTCTGAGCCAGAATGCGCCGCGTACAAAAAGCTAAAAGATCGCGAGACCCGTGCCCACGCGGCATGGACTTCTTTTCTGTACCGCAATGAAGTCAAGCCCAGGCTTTCGGAGAAGGCAAAGCGGAAGCATCAGAAAGAAGAAATGGAAGCTTATCAGCAGGCTCACAAAGCACGACTGGCTCACGCGAAGACGTGTCCGATCTGTTTGTCCAATCTGTAATAAACCGTGCGTTGTAAGGCCGGGCAGGGGCGCCCGGCGCTCCACCAACCAATGGCTAGCGCACCACCAGCACTTCCCGAATGGCATCCCGCGCCAGGAAGAACTTGATCGAAGCAAAATCGTGGAAGAGGTTCTCAATGTGCCGGTTGTTGAATACGCGCTGCAGCCGGGGTGACTTCTTTTCGGACGTGAGAGATCCCGGCGGTGCGAACTTTACCTCTTGCATCTCCAGCATGTCGGTGCCGTTCACGTGATAGCGATAGCAGATCGAGTCCGGTCCGGCGTCGCGCGTGTGAAAGAACGCCAGCAGGAATCCGCCCGGCTTCATCACTGACCACAAACGATCGATGGTTGGCTTCACCAGGCTCTCTTCCATGTAATCCGGCAGGTTCCAGCACAGCACCACGTCGAAGCGGGCGTTCGGGTATACCAGGTTCTCATCCAGAAACTTCTTGCTGTCCAGGACCGGGTTGCCAGTGCTGTCCTGAATGCGAAGCTCGGGATCGAGGGACGACCACAGCAGGTCTTCGCTGTAAATCTTGTGTCCCTTACCGGTAAAAAAGCGGATGTTGCTGGCGGAGGTAGAGCCCAGGTCGAGCACGCACAACCCCTCCTCGCAATTCAGCAGCCGCGAAATCTCCCCCATGCCGCTCGACCGGCGGGTCAGCTTCTGCGGAACTGCAGGATCCGCAGTCTGGTTCGAAGAGCTCCGAAAGAATTTCATTAGATTGTCAGATACAGATGCCATACGCTCGATCGGCGCGCGCTTTCCTACGCAGACGCTTTTCCGGGCTCTTTCTGAATATCCACCTTCCCTCTCAGGAACGCGCCCTCTTCAATGGCAATGCGCTGCGCCGTCACGTCGCCGGTCACCACCGCCGATTTTCGCAGTTCCACGCGATCGGAGACGTTCACGGCCCCATCCAATTTACCCTGAATCACTATGGCTTTCGCGGTAACGTTGGCCTTCACATTGCCGTTGGGACCAACCGTCAGGCTGTTGTTACGGAGCTCAATTTTGCCTTCGACGTGGCCATCCACGTACAAATCTTCTGATCCCGACAGCTCTCCCTTAATGACCACCGACTTGCCGATCAGGGCGAACTCTCCGGTTTGCGGAGTATCCATGCTGGGCCTCCATCTTCCTCGCGCTCTGCTCGCCGCGAATTCACCGATTGTAAATCATCCGCTCGCTTCCAGTCCGGGTCGTTAACGCGAAATCATTCTCCGTCATGAACTTACAACGGCGCTCCCGGCGCATCCTCCGGTTTGCTACCATCGTTACATGGGGTCAACGTCGCAGACGAGTGCGTGGATTCTCTTGCTCGCCACCACCAGTTTTGCCGCACAGCCGGCGACAGTTTCTCCCTCCCAGGATCCGGCCGCATTGGTGCGCAAAGCGGTGCAGAACGAAATCAAGTCGGCCAACGACGACACCGCCCGCTTTCTGTTTCGCGGCACCAGGACCACGCCAAAGGGATCCACCACAAAACTCTACGTCGAGACGAAGGAAGCTACAGCCGGCCTGGTAATCGCCTACAACGGCAACCCGTTGACTCCCGAACAGCGCCGGGACGAAGAGGCGCGCGTCGAACGCTTCGTCAACAATCCCGACGAACTCAGAAAGAAGCGCGAGCAGGAGCGCGACAGCGCCGAGCGCACTCTGCGCATCGTCCGCGCGCTGCCCGATGCCTTCTTGTATGACTACGTCGGAGAAGAATCGGGATCGGATGGCATTGGCCGGGCCGGCGACCCGCTCGTCAGGTTGCAATTCCGTCCCAATCCCCACTTCCAGCCGCCTTCGCGCGTGGAAGAGGTCCTGACCGGAATGCAGGGCTACCTGCTGATTGACGCCGTCGGCTACCGCATTGCCAGCATTGACGGCACCCTCTTCAAGGAAGTCAGCTTCGGCTGGGGCATTCTCGGACACCTCGATCGCGGCGGCCGCTTCGTGGTTCACCAGCAGGAGGTGGGCGACAATCTCTGGGAGATTTCAACCATGAGCCTGAGCTTCACGGGAAAGATCTTGCTCGTGAAAAATCTCTCTATTATCTCCACCGAGGTTTTCAGCGGATTCAAGCAGGTCCCCTCAGACCTGACCTTCGCCCAGGCTCTGAAGTTGCTAAAGAAGGAAGAATTTTCGGTGGCAGGAGATCCTGGCGCCGGCAAGTTCGCCCACAAGTGAAAGAGGAGGGGCACTCATCCATTCACAAGATTTTGTCATCCCGAGCGGAGCGAGGGATCTGCAGTTCGCCGCAAAATGCAGATCCCTCGCTTCGCTCGGGATGACAATTCCTGGAGAGTTTCGCCACTGGCTCTTTACGCCTTCCCTGCGCGGTACGTTTCCTCCCGCACCGTGAACTTCCGCACCATGTCCTCGCATACCTGGTAGCCCGTCCCCGGCGCGTCGCTGATGGCAATCGTGCCATCGGCGCGGACTTCCACTTCGGGTTCAATGATGTCCTGTTTCCAATAACGCTTCGACGCCGAGACGTCTCCGGGCAAGCGGAAATTTTCAAGCGTCGACAATGCGATGTTGTGCGCCCGTCCCACTCCTGATTCCAGCATCCCGCCGCACCACACGGGAGCGTTGTGACGCAGGGCGACATCGTAAATTTTCTTCGCCTCGCCGAATCCGCCCACCCGGCCCACCTTGATATTGAGGATCCGGCAGGCCCCGATTTCCAGCGCAAAATCGGCGTCGCGCGCATTCAGAATCGATTCGTCCAGACAAATTGACGTGCGGATGGCTTTCTGCAGCCGCGCGTGAAGGTAGATTTCATCATTCCATAGCGGCTGCTCGATCATGAGCAGGTTAAAGGCATCGAATTTGCGCAGGTGCTCGACCTCGTCCAGCGTGTAGGCGGAATTCGCATCCACGCTCAGAAGGATATCCCCCCAACGGGCACGCACCTTCTCCAGCACATTCAGGTCCCATCCCGGCTTCACCTTCATCTTGATGCGCCGGTATCCCGCCGCCAGTTCAGTTTCCACCTTCTCCAGAAGCTGTTCCACCGAGTCCTGAATCCCAATCGAAACCCCGCAAGCGATCTCGCGCCGCGTTCCTCCCAGCAGTTTCCAGAGCGGCATTTGCTTCTGCCGCGCCTCCGCGTCCCACACCGCGTTTTCCAGCGCCGCTTTGGACATGCGGTGGCCGCGGATTTTGGCAAACAGCGCCGCACAATCCCGGCCGGACGCCACCTCCTGCTGCAGCAATAGCGGCGCCAGGTAAACCTTGATCGTGGGCCACGCCGTTTCAATCCATTCCGGGCTGTAAAACGGATCCTCTCCGGCGACGCACTCGCCCCACCCCCGCACCCCATCGGCCTCGACACTCACCAGTAAAATGCGGCGGCTATAAACTCGGCTAAAGCTCGTTTCAAAAAAATACACGAGCGGCATATGAAGTTCGCGGAGAGTTACGGAGTCGATTTTCATGACTTAGTTATCGCTGAACCAGACTTACTCTTGAGCGGAATTGAAGAATAGGGACCGGCAAGTATAGAAGGGTGCATCAACAACAGCAAGCGAGTGTGCTCCCCTGAATAACTGTAAACACATAATATGCTGCCAGTTCATTAATATTGCCAGTTTTCGTCCCACTCTCCCAGCAGGAACCGCCCGTTCCCGCGTTCGTCGCGCTCATAGCCGAGCACGCTCAGTCCTTGGGCAAACGCCTGCTGAAACCGTTCACGATTGTTCCCCTGCACCGCCAGCGCCTGAGTACGCGTCGCCGCCGCGGCCTTCCAGTCATAGATTTCCGCCGGCACCTCGATACGCACCCGGCATTCGAACTTTGCCCGTCGCGCCTCGCTCAAAACCGAGTTAACCCGCTTGGACTTCATCCACCACTCCGCCACCAGCCGGTCGGTGGGCAAACTCCCCTGCAGCGGAGACGACGTGATCCCGTAGTGGTTCACGTTATAGCGTCGCGCGATCGCGCCCAGCTTCTCGATATTCAAGTACGCGTTCTTGATCTCCAGCGGATCGAACGTCCACTCCATCAGCTCGAAACCCCGCGCCAGCGCATCCTCACGCTGAAAAAGCTTCATCCGCCGGCCCAGGCCCGCATTACGATATTGCCGGCGGACGGCCAGCATCTGCGAGTGCAGATAGCAGTGCCCCTTCCGCACTCCAGGAAACGCCAGCGCGAAGCCGATCAGTTCCTCTCCAGCGTCCCGGCCGTCGTTTTCAACGAACGCCCCAATCACCTGGCCGCCGATCTTCGCCGCTACCAGGAACAACCGCACCGGAACCAGGTCCGCGTCCGCATACTTCCATACTTCCTTGTGCAGGGCAACGCAGGCCTGCATCTCCTCAAGCGCTTCGCATTTGCGAAGGATGATTTTGCCCGGGGTCGGTCCCGTCACGCCGGTTTTTCCTGCTGCTTCGCTTGTTGCCATAGGGTTTCCAGTTCGTCCATCGACGCCTGCTGCGGCGATCGCCCGTTCGAGCGCAAACGTTCCTCCATCCATTGAAACCTTCGCTTGAATTTGCGATTCGTCTTGCGCAGCGCCGACTCCGGATCGAGCGACAGATAGCGCGCAATGTTCACCATGACGAAGAACAGATCTCCCACTTCATCTTCCAGGCGCTCGCGCACTTCGGGAGAAACCTGGGGCCTTCCCGACCCGGCAATTCCCTTCCCAGCCGATTGACCCTGGAACGGCGATGCCGGCACAGCCTTCAACTCCTCGCGCAGCTCCGCTGTCTCTTCTTCGAGCTTGGCGAACAGACTTTCGATCTCGGACCAGTCAAATCCAACGTGCGCCGCGCGCGAGCTGAGCTTGTAAGCCTCCATCAGCGACGGCATTTTAGACGAAACGCCCGCCAGCACTGACTGTGCGGAGTCGGTTTGCGCGTCGACAACTTGCGCGCCATCAGCCTGCTCCGCTTTAGTGTTTCCGCGCGCTGCCAGCCGCTTCTTTTTCTCTTCCGCCTTCAGCGCCTCCCAGTTGCGCAGAACTTGGGCGGGCGTGTCGGCTTTCACGTTGCCAAACACGTGCGGATGCCGGTCCACCAGTTTGTTCGAAAGCCGGTCCAGCACGTCATCCACCGAGAAGTGGCCTTCCTCGCTCGCCATCTGCGAATAGAACAGCACCTGCAACAGCAGGTCTCCCAATTCGCCGGTCAGCTCCGGCCAATCGCGATTGTCAATCGCTTCCAGGACTTCGTAAGTTTCTTCCAGCGTGTACGGCTTGATAGTGTCGAAGGTCTGTTCGCGATCCCAAGGGCATCCCCCCGGAGCCCGTAACCGCGCCATGATCTGAACCGCTCGCTCGAATCGTTCTCCGGTGGTGGACATGACCTTCCAATGTAAATGAGCTTTCTGGCAGGGGCAAACTGCCCACCGGAAGATTGCGGAACTGAGCCTGGTTCTGACAATCCAGAATCGTGTAAGATGTGGCTCTTCTGCTCGTAAATCAAATGCCTGGAGGATCGCATGGCAAGACGTGAATTTCTCACCCAGCTGTCCCAGATCGTGGCTCTCCCATTTCTCGCTGCGGGTGTCATGCAGGCACAAGCCCAACCTTCCAAGAAATCCCTGAAGATCATGATGAAGAGCGCTTGGGGATCCGACGACCCTACTAAAGCCGCGTTCCCGTTTTCTCATGGACTGGCGCTGTCGGAAGCGGGACACGAAGTGCAGATTTTCTTGCTGGGCGAAGCCGTATCGCTGATGCGCAAGGCAGTCGCGAATTCTGTAACTCCGGTGGGTTGGCCGCCGATTTTGGAGTCCCTGACCAAGCTGGCCGCTAAAAAGGTTCCCATCTACGCTTGCGGCGCCTGTTCTCGCGCTCGCGGCGTCACCGAAGAAGATCTGGCGAACTTTGGTGCCAAGTTTGGAAACCCCGCAATCTTCGTGTCTTTAGTAGAGTGGGCGGACCGAGTGATCACGGAATAGAGCCTCAGGTGTTCCCAAGGATTGCGGTTATCAGGGCGCTCGAAGAATATTTGTGAGGCGTTCCGTTTCATCCGAAATCATCGCATCCACGCCCCACGCCGCGAATTCCCGCATATGCTCGGCGCGATTCACCGTCCAGACCATGATTTTCTTCCCTGCGGCATGCACCGTTTCGGCCAATTCCTGATCCGCCAGTTCGAACTGCGGAATCACCCACTCCGCCGGAGTTTCGGGCCAAGCGCGCAGCTGTTCCCTGGTCTCACAAAGAAACCCCAGGGGAATTGCCGGATCGAGATCGTGGATTGTCGCGAGCACGTCAGGAAGAAACGACGAAACCACGTATCCCTTTTGCGGTGCATGCTTGCGCAGCTCGGCCAGCGTCTGCCGTTCCAGCCCAGCAACCTTCAACTCAATATCAAGGAACGCCCGCTGCGAAAATTGCCGCAGAATATCCGGGAACGTAGGCGCTGCCAGGCTCTTCGCCACCGTTTTCGCAACCGAGACCCCGGCAACCGTCGCGTCATGGCAGATCACGGCCTGCCCATCGGCGGAAAGCCGCACGTCAAACTCAAACCCATCGCACCCATGCTGTAAGCACAGCTCGAACGATGCCAATGTATTTTCAGGAACCAGCCGGGAAGCCCGCGCTCCACGATGCCCGAGAAGTAAGGGTTTAATCATTCAAGGTTTGCATTTCTCGGCGTACTCGGCGTCTCGGCGGTGAAAAAGCAGCAAGCGCTCAGTCCAAATCGAAATCCCGGATCGGCTTCCCCGTGTCCGGCGTCTCTTTGGCCTTTTTCACCGCTTCCTGGAATTTCTTCTCCAGCAGTTCCGAGGCGTGCTTTTGCGCTTCCATCGACTGGCGGAAGATCGAGTCGCGCCGGCTGTCCTGCTCTTTCATGGCGCGCGCGGCTTCTTCCATGTCGTTGAAGGTTTTCGGCTTGACCGGCGCCGTGTGCGCGATCACGTTGCGCGTAGCGGAGTCGATCTTCATGACCGCGCCGCAGCAGGGGCAAGTCACGTCAAAACTGGATTCACGGATATTGGATTCGCGCTTCACCACAGGCGATCATACCGCAATCGAGACCAGCGCGGGGCCAGCGCGAGGTTAGTGCTGCGCGAGGCGAATCGGCAGAATGTGGAACAGATACAGCATCTCCCATCCCAGCAGCACCACCGACACCACCACCACCAGTACCGCCAGAATCTCGCCAAAGTTCAGGCCACTCTTCTCCTGCTCGAAATGACGCGCCCCCAGGCTCAAAATGTTCAGCGTGGCAAAGCCGAACACCAGCGCCCATAGAATGTTGTAAATTTCGTCGCGAGTCGATCGCAGCAGGAACATCGCGGGCAGAATTCCAACCGCCAGCGCGTGCAGCGCGCGGCCAGAAACCTCCGCCCAGCCATGGGTTTGCCCGATCGCAAGAAACAGCGATGCGCAATTCCGGGGTGCGGCAGCGAGGGGCCGAAGCAGTCTCATGCAGAAGCTTGATAGTACCTTGTTTGCCTTCCGAAAGTCAGCTCAACCTCGAGAAAAGGCACCTCATTAGTTCATGCGGTTGATTTTCTCAGGCCTGTCACAGAGGATAGTATCCGAGCAGTACCCGGGAAAGCACGCAATGATCGTCAACTTCGCCGAGCGGGCGCACAACCACAACTTCGAACTGGACCCGGTCATCCGGTCCCTGCTGGATACCGATTTCTACAAACTGCTGATGCTCCAGTTCATCTGGAAGCATTACTCGAAAACCCGCGTGTCGTTCTCGCTGCTGAACCGCTCCACTTCCGTGCGCCTGGCGGAAATGTTTCCGCGCGAGGAGCTTCTCCACCAGATGGAGCACGTTCGCGGACTCCGCTTCCGGCGATCGGAACTGGTCTGGCTCGCCGGCAATACGTTCTACGGCCGCAGCGGAATTTTTGAACCCGCATTTCTGGAATGGCTGGAGCGCGATTTCCGGTTGTCAGACTATAAGCTGTCGATCAAGGATGGCCAGTTCGATCTCACCTTCGACGGCCTTTGGACCGAGACCACGATGTGGGAGCTCTATGTGCTCTCCATCCTCGACGAACTCAAGACCCGGGCAGGGCTGAAAAAGCTGCGCGAGTTCGGCCTCGACATCCTGTATGCCAGGGCAAAAACCAAGCTCTGGCACAAAATCGAGCGCCTGCGCGGAGTACCCGGCCTGGCCGTCGCCGACTTCGGAACCCGCCGCCGCCACAGCTTCCTCTGGCAGGAATACGTGGTCAATGCCATGAAGGCCAATCTGAACAGCGCCTTTACCGGAACCTCCAACGCCTTCCTCGCCCATAAGCACGATCTCGAAGCTATCGGAACCAACGCGCATGAGATCCCCATGGTCATGGCCGCGCTCGCATCGAATGATGACGACGCCCTCAAGGCTTCGCAGTACCGTGTCCTCGAGTTGTGGCAGGCGACCTACCATGGCGCTCTGCGCATCATGCTGCCGGATACTTTTGGCACCACGCAATTTCTCCAGCACGCCCCCGACTGGGTCGCGGACTGGACGGGCCAGCGCGTCGACAGCAAAGATCCCTACATCGCCGGCGACGAATATATTCAGTGGCTCCAGGCGCGCGGCAGAAATCCGCAGGAGAAGCGCCTGATCGCTTCCGACTCCCTGGACGTGGATGACATTCTCGGCCTGCACGCCTATTTTGGCGGAACGCTGGGAACCGGCGTCAACATAAAAGACTTCAGCGCCGCCGCCGATTTTCAGGAACCTAAGAAGTGGACCCCCGGCCGCCGCATTCGTTTCAGCGCTGGTTGGGGAACGTTGCTGACCAACGATTTCCGCGGCTGCGATCCGGCCGGCGGCAGCGACTTTGACCCCGTCAGCCTGATCTGCAAGGTCTCCACCGTCGAAGGCAAGCCCGCCGTGAAGCTCTCCGACAACCATGCCAAGGCGCTAGGCACACCGGAAGAAATCGACCGCTACCGCCGCCTCTTCGGCACCGCCGGGCTGAGCGACCTTCCCGTGATCACGTAGCGCCGCCGTCCCGGCGGCTGTCCGGCGGGTGTCCTCGCCCGCCGCGCCCAGACGGCATGATGATTAGGGCGTGGGAAAGAAGTAGCGCCGGCATCTTGCCGGCTCTCAGCCGCGAAGCGGCGTAAGACTGCAGCCCACGGCGCAAGCCGTGGGTGCGAAGCCGGCCAAAAACGCGAGCCCCAATGGGGCGAGAGACGAAAGATCAGCTGCGCCAAAGTCTCGCAGTCACCGCGCTTCCGCCACCGCCTCGCGCTCCCCAACCTGCTGCCGCCACATCGCGTAGTACAGACCCTTTTGATCGAGCAACTCCGAGTGCCGCCCAAATTCAACAATGCGTCCCCGCTCCAGCACGTAGATTCGGTCGGCGTGCATCACCGTAGACAGACGATGCGCAATCAGAATTGTGATCGCCTCCTGATTGGTTGCAACTTCACGGATGGTCCGGCTGATTTCTTCTTCCGTCAGCGAATCCAGCGAAGAAGTCGCTTCATCGAACACCAGCAGTTGCGGATGGCGCAACAGCGCCCGGGTAATCGAAAGCCGCTGCTTCTCGCCTCCTGAAACCTTGACCCCACCCTCGCCGATCAGCGTGTCCAGGCCGCGGTCGGCGCGCGAAAGCAAGCTGTCGGCAGCCGCTTGTTGCAACACTTCCATGCATTCCTCGTCCGTCGCCTTAGGATTCACGAACAGCAGGTTCTCGCGAATCGAACCCGAAAACAGCTGCGTGTCCTGCGTAACAAATCCGATTTTCTCCCGCAGCAGATCCAGGTCCACCTTATCCGACGGAATCCCGTTGTAAAGAATCTCGCCCGCTTTCGGAGCGTACAAGCCCACCAGCAGCTTCACCAGGGTCGACTTCCCTGCCCCCGATGGTCCCACAAACGCAACCGTATCTCCGCGAGCCGCGCTGAAGCTGATCTCATGCAAGGCCAGCATTGAAGAGCTCTGATGCTGAAAACTGACCCGCTCAAACTGCAAGGTCATCAGTTCGTCAACCGGCTCCGGATTAGCCGGCTTCGGATCGCGAGGCGTGTCGAGTATCTGCTGAAAGTTATTCAGCGAGACTTCCGTTTCGCGATAAATGTTGATCACGTTCCCCAATTCCTGCAACGGCGTGAAAATGAAAAACGAATAAATCATCAGCGCAAAGAATTGTCCGACCGTGATCTCCTGGCGAAAAATCAGATAGAGCATCAAAAATAAAATGCTGGTGCGCAGAGCATTGACCGCTGTCCCCTGGATAAAACTCAGACTGCGCAGATACTTCACTTTCTTGAGTTCGAGCTTCAGAATTTTTCCCGTGATCCCGTTGAGCCGTCCCACTTCCTGATGCGCCAGCCCCAGGCTCTTCACCAGTTCAATATTGCGCAGCGACTCGGTGGTCGAACCCGCCAGCGCCGTAGTTTCGGCCACAATGGTCTTCTGCATCTTCTTGATCCGCTTGCTCAGAACCGAGCTGATAACCCCGAGCAGCGGAACCGTAATCAGAAATGCCGGGGCAATCGACCAATGCACCCGGAAGGCATAAATCATCACAAACACGATGCCGATGAGCGAAATGAACAGCACATTGATGGCAGCGGTAATAAACCGCTCCACATCGCTGCGAACTTTTTGCAGTTTGCCCAGGGTCTCACCGCTGCGCTGGTCTTCAAAAACCTGGTAGGGCAAATCCAGCGAATGCCGGATTCCGTCCGAGTACATGCTGGCGCCCAGCCGCTGCACGATCACGTTTACGAAATAGTCCTGGAAATTCTTCGCGACGCGCGAAACAAACGCCACTCCCACCGCCGCCAGCAGCAGAAGCCCCGCCCCGCGGATGAACTGCCCCTGCGTGTACTGGTGATATTTGGTGGCATAGCTGTCGATCACATGGCGAAAAATCAGCGGATCGAGCAGCGAAAAAATCTGGTTGGCGGCGGCCAGCAAAAGAGCGACCACAAACAGTTTCCAGTAATGTTTGGAATATTGGTAAAGAAGATTCATAGGCGTCGGCGCCAGACTCCGCGAGCAATGCCGTTTAGATGGCACACCGATGTTTTCGATTCAGGAAACGTGCCCTTGCTGTCGGGTCAGGCAAGACGTGTCAGGTATGCTCTCGTCGTGAGCACTATCGCCGGTTATCGTCAATTGAGCTACCCCTGCCCTCGGCCATCAGTCGACCCACGATGAGAGCAACCGATTTTAGCTTCCGTAGATCGTCAGGAGTGAAGTCCGGCCCTGCCGCGGCTGGGCGTGGGGCCTTGCGGCAAACTTGAATCACGCCAATGACTTCTCCCCTCCCGGCAAGAACCGGCGCGGACATGAGCTTTTGAATCACCTGTGCGTCCAGTCCCGTGTTTCCCAACTTGACCCGTTCGAAGATGCTGAAATGCTTTACTTGCGTGAAACTATTGAAAAGATCCGACTGCTTGGTTCGCGCCGTGCAAGCAGCCACCGCCAGACTAGAAAGAGGAATCGCCCCCGCCGTTTTCAGCTCAGCGGGGTATAGGAAATTCAGCAGACTTCCAGCTAATTCCAGCAGTGCAACTTCCGTTTCTCTTACCTCGAAGATTTTGGCCACGCACACGCAAATAGACTCTGGATTGCAATTCCGTGCGTCCAACCCCGCAAGCTGTTCGAGTTCCCACATCTTCCCGAAGCATGGCCGAAGAGGGAGCGACCTGCAAGGTAACTAACGTGTCTCCTCTAACTCACAACCGAGCAAATGAGGCCGTGTTTTCAAATGAGGAAAGGCTAATCTGATGCCACCGGACGCAGGCTGGCCGGTTTCTTCCGAAAGCTGATGCCGCGCCGCAGCAGAGTCGCGCGCGGATCTGGTCGATGATGCTGGTGTGTCGCGCGATGAGCTTCCTCGACTGGGTTTTGAATGTAAACGCCGCGATAGCACTCGCATCTGGGTTCTGAGCGCTGAAGCTCCCGTTTCCAGCAGCGACCGCAGATGCTACCCTTCAGAGCGCAAGTATGCTCGCGGCAACCGTTCTCTGAAAAGAACGGCCAAAGCGAATCTCCCTTGGAGTTGTTCGTTGCCTCGGCATAAAAGACGATTCGGTATTCGGCATAAAGACAAGCCGCGCAGAGTAGCGCGGCGGGAGAAAATCCGTGAGTAACAAAATGAGCGCCACCATGGCATTGATCGTCCTTCTCACCGCGTCTGCTCTCGCCCAGAGCAAGGACACCAGGATTGGTGATGACTACGCGAAGGCAGCCCTGCGGGCCGTGATCTACACCAATGAGAGTGGCATAAGTCCGGAGCGCCTCTCCTTCTTACTCGATGAGGCCGACGTGGAAGCCAGCATTCCTGCGGAGGAGGCCAATCTTAGAGAACTCAACTGCATCCTGAGCATATGGATAGCCAGGCCTCGTCAAGATAACCAGGCCTGCTACCAGGCTCTCAAGATCAACCTGAAGGCCAGGAACGGCGCCATACCCGAGACCTGCAAGTGAAATGGCACACTGCTTCACCTGTCCTCTAACTGCCGTCTGCCCGAGGGAGGTTCGTCGCAATTTCAACGCATCGTTCCAAAATCGCCACTGCCCTCACAACCGGGCCAATGAGCGCTGACGCCTGCTTTCGTCAATTGCGTGAGCCATCCTAATCGCAAAATCAGCTGCTTCGGTGTCTAATCAAACGGGAGAGCTATTGTGGAACCGAGTTGCTTTTGTTCGTGCGCGCCGTTGTGCAACTTCGGCTTCGATTACCGCGATCTCGTATTCAGACCCGGAAGCGGGAAAAACAAGTTGCCCTACACAAAGCCGCACGACGTGTGCGGCACAATAAGGAGACCTAGATGCCACTTCGTCAGTCAGGGTTTTTTCGTAGCCGGTTTTGGTTTTGCTTCGTAATCATAGCGGCTATCGCCGCGTGTGCAGCCGGACAGAATCCTCCCAGCGCTAATCAGCAATCAGCAAGTACTTCACCCGCCACACAGACACAGACACCCGCGCCCGCTTGTTCCATTACCGACGGATTCACGCTTGCGGCAGTCGGTGACTTGATCTATTCGGAACCTTTATCGAATCTGCAGGACGAGCCGTTTCAGGCTGTGCTGAAGGTACTGCGCAGCCCGGATGCCACATTCGGCAATCTCGAAAACACTCTCATCGATCTCAACCGCTTTTCGGGTCATCCGCAGGCTGAATACGGAGGCGCGCATCTGATCGGATCCCCGGCGATCGCCAAGGACATGCGGAACATGGGCTTCAACCTGGTCTCCCGCGCGAACAATCACGCGACGGACTGGGGCATTGAGGGGATGCGTGCGACCGACGAAGCGGCCGAGGAAGTCGGACTGGTTCATGCTGGATCCGGCTACAACAAGACAGTGGCCCGCGCCGCGCACTATCTGCAGACCTCCAAAGGTCGTGTCGCGCTGGTCTCAATGACCTCGAGTGCCACGCCGATATCGATGGCATCCGACCCGCAAGGCAGAGCGCCGGGGCGTCCCGGAGTCAGCGCTCTGCGGGTGAAGCCCTTCGTCATCGTTTCGCCGGAGATGATGAAGAATTTGCGGCAGATTCATGACGCGATGCCTCCCGCTGCACTAGAGGCTGAAGCGCAGGAGAAGCAAGGATTAGCGCCGGAGGGGAAAAAGCCTGAGGAGAAGCCCGGTGAACTCAGCTTGCTTGAAAGGAACTACCGTGTCGGCGACAAGCCAGTCCGCTTTGTCTTCGATATGAATGAAAGCGACGAGCGCGAAATTCTCAAGGGCATTCGGCAAGGCAAACAGAACTCCGACTTCCTGATTGCCACCATTCACGCCCACGAGCCCGACAACTGGTCGGAAGATCCGGCCGACTTCCTGCCCAAGCTGGCGCATGCCGCAATCGATGCAGGCGCCGATGTTTTCATCGGACATGGGCCGCACCGCCTCCGTGCCATTGAAATCTACAACGGCAAACCGATCTTCTACAGTCTCGGAAATTTCTTTTTCCAGGTGAACTTGCAGGAGCCGATCCCGGTCGACCTGTACGAAATGATGAAAGCGGACCCGAATGCCGTAACCGAAAGCGAGCTTATGGCTAAGTTTCTGAAGTCCGGGTTCGACGCCCAGGTATGGTATCGGAGCGTCATTGCCGTCAGCCGCTTCGAGCACGGCAAGGTCGCGGAAATACGCCTGTATCCAGTCGACCTCGGCCTCAAAGCGGGAACCGTCAACCAGGGGATTCCGCGGATGGCAGCTCCGGCGGTTGCAAACGAGATTCTCGCCGATCTGCAAAGGCTCTCAAAGCCGTACGGCACAACCATCGCAGTTGAGGACGGCGTTGGCGTCATACGCTTAGGTAAGTGAACAGAGTACGGTGGGAAACTGGAAAGCACCTTACATTCCTTACTGTTGAAACATCCCGATTTCACATATTGACCCCACCAGAGGGGTTGTGAGTGTAATCGCCTGCTTACGTCAGTTGACAATTTCTTGTGCGAGCCGGTCAGGTATGGTTGGAAGATCGCCACGCTTCTACTGCAGCTTCGCGTACTCGGCTTTGGCTTGCTTCAGTATGGGGATGTCGGGGTCGGCGTCTTTCCAGAGTGTGAGGAAATCCTGATAGGCGGCGCGGACTTTGGCGGTGTCGCCTTGGAGAGAGTAAGCGCGGGCCAGTCCGAGGCGAGCCAGCGCTCCCCATGGAAAGTTCGCCACCAGTCCGCGGTGATCAATGAATTTCTGGAATTCCACTGCTGCTCGGTTGCCATCGCGGAGCATGAGATAGGCTTCCCCACGCAAATAAACTGGGCACATTAATATCGTGAAGTTCGTTGGCAGGCCAAGTTCGATCGGGCTTGCCACCTTCAAGAGCTCAATTGCCTGGTTAGGGTCTTTGCGTTCCAGGGCGCCCGCTGCCCGGATCGTGGGCAGCCAATACCTCTGCACCAGCGTGTCCAGCGGGAAGGTCTTGTCAAGTTCGGCCGCCAGCTTGTCCGCCCCGGCCGTATCGCCTGCGCGCGCCAGCGCCAGCGCCGCGATGGCCTGCACATCGCGATTCGGGGCCAGCTTCAACGCCGACTTAGCCTCGGCACGCGCCTGCTCCCGGGTTCCCGATTCCACGTCGCGCAGCGCTGCCGCTGCCTGATAGGTTGCGGCCGTCTCTTTGGCGTCGTTGTGCTGGGCGGAATCCATCGCCCGCCTGGTCAATTCGTGCGCGTTCTTCAGTTTGCCGTACCACCCTTCCGTGTCCGCTTGCGCGGCCAGCAACACGTCTTCCGTGCCCGGCTTACCGATGGCGTTCGAGGCCAACTGCGCCATCTGCGCTGCATTACCCTTCAGAAACGCCAACTGGTAGCGGTTTTGTAGCAGGCCCTCGGTCTCCAGCTTGCGCTCCTCCGCCTGCTTGTACACCGCCTCCGCCTCATCCAGCCGGTTGAGGTTCGTGTAAATTTGGCTGAGGTTGAGATAGGCGATCGAGGCGTTCGGCGCCCGGCGCATTGCCTCGCGTGTTTCCTCCAGTGCCATTTCCCAGTTTCCCAAGGCCGCGGAAACGCCTCCCAGGTTCCCGTAAGGCACTACGGCTCTTGGGTAGGTCCGCTGCCATAGTTCGTATGCCTGCGCCGCCTTCTCCAGCTCTCCCGTCGCCGTCATATAGTAGTTTGCCTCGATGGAGAATCGCTCCCGTTCGCTTACCTTCTCCCGCACCTCATACGCCTTACGTGCATTCTCGACCGCCCGCCCGACTTCGTTGCGGTTGCTGTAAGCGATCGACATGGCGGCGTAGGCTAAGGCGAAATTCGGGTCGAGTTCCACCGCCCGCTTGAAGAAGGGCAGAGCGGCGGTGTTTCCTTTCGCGTTCCACGTCTTTACTCCCAGGGTGTAGGCTTTCAGCGCCTCCAATGATGGCGTGGTCGCTTCTTCCACCGGCGTGGCGTATGTCTGCACTGAGATGAGCGACTCGCCCAGCTTGCCGCGCAAACTAATCGCCGCTTTATCCAGAGCCTTGAGCACCGCTTCTTTGCCCGCCGCTTGCTCCTGCGCCTCCGCCAGTACCTCCCCCGTGTCGCAGTTCACCGCCTTCAGGCCAATCACGTACTGGCTGCCCAGCCCAGCAATCGAACCGGTCAGCATGGCTTTGCTGCCCGTGCGCTGGCAGACCTCGTGTGTGACCTCCGGCGTCAAGCGGTCACCGGCGGGACGGCCCATCAGTTTCAATGTCTGGTTTACCTTCCGCTCGGAAACCAGGTCGAGAAAGGGCGATTGCTCAAGTTGGACCGAAAGTCCCTGCTTCAGCGTGTCGTCGAATAGGGGATCGCCTGTCTTGTTGTCGAAATCGCCGAGAACGATGGTGTCCTTGTCGGTCAGGCGCTTGCTTTGCTGATGCGAACGATAGTAAAGCCCGCCCGCTACGAGTATGGCGCACAAGATTACGACGACGAAGTACCCGAGCTTCGCTCGGCTTGGACGGCCGAGGGCGGCCGTCCCTACGTGGCCGGTGGCAATCGCCGCGTGGGACTCTGTGTCACGCTTCAGGCGCTGCAAATCCGTGCGCATGTCGGCGGCGTGCTGGTAGCGCAGGTTGCGGTCTTTCTCCAGAGCCTTATTGATGATCCGTTCCAGTTCTGCGGGTACGTCGGGATTCAGCCGCACGGCAGGAACAGGTGCCCGGTTCAGGATCGCCTCGAAGATCGTCGCTGTACTGTCCCCGCGAAAGGGCAACTGGCCAGTGGCCATCTCATAGAGAACTGCTCCAAACGAGAACAGATCGCTCCGCGCATCGAGTTCCTTCGCCCGCGCTTGCTCCGGCGACATATAAGCGACGGTCCCGAGCGCAGAACCGGGGCTCGTCAGGTGTTGCTCGTCAACCGATTCGGTCTGTGTGCCCGCCGCTGCAAGTTGGCTGGCAGAACTCGTGGGAGTCACGACTTTCGCCAGCCCAAAATCTAGAATCTTGGCGTGGCCGCGCTTGGTAACGAAAATGTTGGCGGGCTTGATGTCGCGGTGAACGATACCAGCGGCATGAGCCGCGTCGAGAGCGTCCGCGATCTCGATTCCAAGTGACAACAGGGTCTCAATTTCCAGCGGACGACCCGCAATGCGGCGCTTCAGCGTCAGCCCGTCCAGAAACTCCATGACGATGAAGGACTGCCTGTCCTGCTCGACAATGTCGTGAATTGTGCAGATGTTGGGGTGGTTCAGTGCGGACGCGGCTTCGGCTTCGCGTTGAAAGCGGGCAAGTGCCTGCGGGTCGCGGGCAACTTCCTCCGGCAAGAACTTGAGGGCGACGGAGCGATGCAGCCGCGTGTCCTCGGCCTTGTAGACCACGCCCATCCCGCCACCACCCAACTTCTCAACGATGCGGTAGTGCGAGATAGTCTGGCCGATCATTTGGCTGAAATCTTAGGACTGGGGGTGGGGCAAGTCAATGAAGGGCAGCTGCTGCATGCGCTGCCGATTACTTCGCGGTCGGGGCTTTTCAAAAGCTATGCCGCGGACTTGCACGCGTACAGTCGCAGCTCTGTCGACCCTAAGCCCGGTCTGCCACAGTTCTCGGGGTTACAAGCATCGCGCCCTACTTACTGAAAGACTTTACGGCCGTTGCTTCGTCATCCTTCACATCGAAGACGGTATAGAGCTTCGTGATCTGCAGCAGGTCGTGTGCTCTCTTGGTGAGGTTGAGCAGCTTGAGTTCGCCGCCCTGTTTCTTGGCAGCGGTGAAAGCGCTGACGAGTTCGCCGATACCGGAGCTGTCGATGTAATTCACATCGCCGAGGTTCAGCAGGATTTTTTTCTGCCCCTTCGAAAGCAGGTCGTGCACCGTATCGCGCAGAGTTACGCTGCCTTCACCGAGGGTGATTCGGCCACTAAGGTCGACAATCGTGACACCATCCACCTGACGAGTACTGGACTTCATGCTCACGGGGAAGCCTCCTTGGAGTCCGCGGGGTTGCCGGGGAGTTGATCATTCTAAGTTTGCTGTCCGTTTGGGAGGGGTGGATTTCCACCACATCCATCGCGTTGAGAGAGGATGCTGCGTATTTTTCCCATGTGATGCCCGCTGATCCTGACGCAGCAGAGGTAGACGCAGCCGCATTTCTCAGGCGCTCTTCTTTGAGGTAATGGCGGAGAAGGCAGACCAGCGCTGCTCGACGTTCTTGCTGCCGCAGTGCGGGCAGAGGATGTCGCCTTCTTCATAATCGACGAGGGACAGGATCTTGTCGAAAAATTTCTTGCACGCCGGGCAGTAGAACTCGTACTGGGGCATAGACCACCTCCCCGGAATAGTCTTTAGACGAATTCTAGACCTCAGGTCGGAGGTGTTCAACAACAGGGTCACACATTGACGTGCGGTGACCGCCAAGAGCCCCAGCGCAAAGCCAGGCCAGCACTTAACTGTCGCAAAATCGCAATTTCACTCACAACCAAGACAACGCCGTAGTCGCGGGCTGACGGAACAGGGCCACCTGTGATCTGGAGAGGCTGCAGCGACCTCGCGTGCAAACCGTTCACTAGACTTTATATGCTGTTTGTTCAGAGCCACCGCTATTTCAGTTTCACGAAGAGCAGGACGAAAATCGCCCACACCCCCACGGTTACCGGGAACTGAACCAATTGTGCATCTCGCAGGGCATTTCCTCTTGGAACCAAGTACGTAAGCCCCAACATAGCCAAAGCCGTGAGTATCCCGAGGACCAATTTGCTTTTGGAGTTCATGGTGGGTTTCACCTCTTGCGATGAACATCTTGCTCGCAAAATCGGGAGAGTGCAACTCGTCACTACCACAAGAACGCAGGAGGAAAGGGTTCTACGCTAAACCCTCTCTGGACGTTGATGTAGCATCGCCCCGCTCATTGACAGGGTCGTGAACGCAAACGCAAGCCACCCAGTAATGGAGCTGAAACACCTACTGGCCGAAACACCTACTGGATGATACTCGCCGTAGCCGAGAACACGTTGTTCGCGTTGCCGCCGATTAGCCGGACGGTTCCAATCACGAGCACCAAAATCACCGCCAGCATCACCGCATACTCGGCGATGTCCTGACCTTCTTCGCTTTGCCAAATTTTTCTCGCCAGATCTGTCGATTTCATGCACGCTCCCCCATATGTGCAGACTATTCTGAAATTAGACTCGATTTCCCGAAAACTCGGAACATAACCAGGGTAATGTCTTGGTGCTTTGTCGAGCCCGGGAGGGGTAGTGCCCCCCGATAACTGTCGCAAAATCCCGATTTCACTCAAAACCACGCGGGAGAGCGCCGTTGCCGGTTACCGCGGGTTGCTGTGGTCCTTCAAGATTCGCAGGATGCTAGCGATCGTGTTCCAGTTCCGTGTCGTGGCGGGCGCGCCGTAGAGTTTGTCGATCTGGCCGAGGTAGCCGATGGTCTTCATGTGCCGCCGGTACATGCCAAACACGAACTGGCCTTCGGACGCCATCACCCGCACCAACCACCGGCCATCGGACGGAAACGAAACTGGCAGCGATGCGCGGACGGCGCCCGCCTTCGAGAGGATGCTCACGAAACGAACAACATCCGGCGGGGAGGGCTGAGTCCCAAACGGATTCGCCGTTTCCAGGCGCAGAAGGTCGCGCCCGTCGCACAGCATCAGGTCCGTTTCGAATGGCAGCTTGGGAAGCAGAGCCGCCCGAAATTTTGCTCGCGACTGTGGCTTGCGGACGATAAAGGTTCCCGCCGCGCCTACGTTCACGACATCGTATTCGCTCAGCTCCCGTGCGAGGACGCTGGGGCGAAAGGTTCGGTGTCCGCCAACATTAACGCCGCGAAGGAAGACGACGAGAGCCATACCCCGGATTATGAAGAAAAAAGCCAAGACGCGCTATGGCCGCTTGCGTTTGCAACCGTGCATGGTCGAACGCCACCCCGTTTGGCGAAAAATCCCCACATCAGTCATTGACCGGGTTCTGACTGTCATCGCCTGCTGTCACCGATCGTCCTCTTCGATATCCTCCGGGAAGCGGCGGTTCGGCGCATCCGTCGATGGCGCGCCTTTGCCGACCGCAGGTTCGCCGCCAGCCCTGCAACCAGAGTATCGATGGTGTAAGCCCAGACATCGGGCTTAACCGCCATTTTGCGTAACTCGTGCGCTTGCGGAAAACGCTCCGCCGGCAAAGCCCTCAAGTCTGTCTTTGCCTTCTGACCTTCCCGCCGGCTTACTTCCTCGATAAGCAATCCCAGCACAACTAGGGCAGTTGATTTGACCGCGCTGTAGGCCTCTCGAATGTCAAACCCTGCTGCGCGGAACGACTCCAGTCCCGTCTCCGGGAAGCGCGCCGCCTGCGGCCCCTGTACCGGACGATGATGAAAAGCTTTCATGGCGCCCGGATGTTTACCCGCCACCGCCCGCAGTCCATCGGCAAACTGACGCACCCACTCCTCCCATCCGGAAACTTTCTCCGGCAGGTTTGCTGCGCCCATCAGGTGCTCAACCATTCCATCAAGGACAGCCTCTTTCGTGGGCACATGGTTGTACAGCGAAGTAACATGCACCCCCAATCGCGACGCGATTCGGCGCAACGAGACGGCTGCCATGCCCTCCCGGTCCGCCAGCGCGATGGCGGCTGCGATGATGCGTTTTTGTGTCAGGGGTCGCCGCATGTCACAAGAACTTACCCGCTTGACCTGATCAGGTCAGCAGTGTAGGTTGGTCTAGACCTACACTGTAGGTTAGCTCGTCTGTTGAGGAGTGTATCATCGTGCCTCGCCTGAATCAGCATTCTGTTGTGAATTGCCCTCTTAGCTCTTGGATCCTGGCGTGCGTTCTATTACTCGCCGTAGCCGTTCCCGCTGCTGCCGAGAAGGTGCAGCCCAAGCCTCCGGCTCCTCAACCCTCGGCTTCAGCCCAGGCGCCGTCTGCGAGTGGCGCCGCAACTCACCAGCTGTCTCCCGCCGACCTCGAAGCCTTTCTCGACGGCTTCGTGCCCTATGCCCTGAAGAATGCCGACATCGCCGGCCTCACCTTGGTAGTCGTGAAAGATGGCCAGGTCCTGCTCGAGAAAGGCTATGGATACGCCGATGTGAAGACGAAGCGGGCCATGGATCCGGCGCTCTCGCTGGTTCGCCCCGGTTCGACTTCCAAGCTTTTCACCTGGACGGCGGTCATGCAATTGGTCGAACAGGGCAAGATTGATCTCGACCGCGACGTCAATGACTACCTCGACTTCAAGGTAACCAGCAGTTTTTCGAAGCCGATCACCATGCGCAATCTGATGACCCACCGCGCCGGTTTCGAAGAGGGCCTTAAGTCGGTCCTGGCCTACGACCCGAAGCAGTCGATGACGACCGAAGAGTATCTCAAGAATCATCAGCGCCCGACGTTGTTTCCCCCGGGAGAAGTTCCTGCCTACTCCAACTACGGCGCTGCCCTGGCCGGCTACATTGTGCAGCGCGTGTCCGGTGAGCCCTTTGAAAGTTACATCGAACGCCACATCTACGCGCCCCTGGGCATGACCCGCTCGACCTTCCAGCAACCGTTGCCGGAGCAGCTCAAGGCAGACCTGTCGCAGGGCTATATGACCGCTTCCGAACCGCCCCGGCCGTACGAGTTCATCATTACCGCGCCCGCGGGCAGCATGAGCACCACCGCCGATGACATGGCGAAGTTCATGATCGCCTACCTGCAGGAAGGCCGTTACCAGGAAAATCGCATCCTGAAACCGGAAACCGTCCACCAGATGTTCGAGCCCGCCGTCCATCAGATCGATGACATCGGTGTCATGGGGTTGGGATTTTTTGAGGAAAACCGCAATGGCCATCGCGTTCGCGGCCATGGCGGCGACTCCATCGTCTTCCACACCGAGTGTGATTTGTTCGTTGACGACGGCGTAGGCATCTTCTTTTCACTCAACAGCCGCGGCGAAAACGACGGCGTCTATGCCATCCGCCAATCTCTGTTCGATGCTTTCGCCGATCGCTACTTTCCCGCCGGCGCACAACCATCCCCGGCTCCAGCCACCCCGGTCGTGACCAACGCAAAAGAACATGCCCAGCTCATCGCCGGGAGATATCAAAGCTCGCGGAGAATCGAGTCTGCCTTCATCAGTGTTTTTTATCTGCTCAACCAGACGGTAATCAGCGCCAATGACGATGGCACCATCAATGTGCCCACCTTCCCCACCGACAAGCCGAAACGCTACCGCGAAGTCTCTCCTTTCGCCTGGACCGAAGAGGGTGGCCAACACAAAGTTGCCCTGGCCGGAGAAGGCAGCAGCCGAGCCGTTTACGCCAGCGATGACCCCAGTTCGATTTTGCAGCCCGTACCCGCCTGGAAATCGGCCGTCTGGAATCTCTCGTTACTCTGTGGATCCATCGTGCTTCTGCTGATCGTCGTGCTTCTGTGGCCGGCCTCAGCGTTGCTCCGCTGGAAGTACGGTCAGCCCTCAACCCTTGCAGGAAAAGCGCTGCTTGTCACCCGGGTTCTTCGCCTCGCCGCACTGATTGATGTCGTCTATCTTTTGGCCTGGATTGTTCCTCTATCCCCGATCGTGCACAACCACCTCGAGGCCTACAGTGACAGCCTCGACCTGTGCCTTCGGCTCTTGCAAGTCGCAGGTCTTCTGGTGATTGCGGCCGCCCTAGCGGGCATCTGGGCTGCCTGTCAGAAAAGCCAAAAGTGGACTACAGCGGTTGGGCACGTTCTGACCGCCGCTGCTTTGGTAGGCATAGCTTGGATCGCGATCATCACCAAGCTGATCAGCTTCAACCTGAACTACTAGCAGACCGCGAACCAACCGGCGCTCACCACCGGTCAATGATTGCTACCGCCTGCTTCCGTCAATAATCTTCTAGTCTCTCCCTGGATCGTTAATCGCCCCACTCAAAATCGGTATCTGGGCGGTCTCCCCGAGGCCGCCCAGACCGAGGTCAGCAAGACCGCGAGTCTTCACCGACTACGGACACGTCGACGCGACGGCGTTCAGCACCGTATTCGGAAAATAAACATCACTGGTTGCTGCGCCGCTGGTGGAGATTCCGCACTGCGCTTCGTTGATCGTGTTCTTGGTGACGTTGTTGGTCCCGCCGGTGCTGTCTTGCAGTGAGATGGCTTTGTTACTGGTATTGACGAGTTGGTTGGTTTGCGCCGTAACGCCAGTCGCCGAATTCAGGCTGATCGCGTTCTGCACAGAAGTGATGGTGTTGGAGGTTGCCTTTACATTGGGCCCGGCGTTCTGGAACATGAGTCCCCCATTGGCTTGGGCTATCGTGTTCGAAGCGATCGTGCCGCTCAAATTGGGACCAAAGATAATGGCCCCCCCATTGATGGAGTGAATGCTGTTGCCCTGGACAGTAACCGTCGAAGCAAATCCGGATCCGTTTTCTCCATAGACGGCTGCTCCTTGCGAACCGCATCCGCTGGCCGTATTACGAATGACCGAACTACTCAGCTTGCCCGAGGATGGATTGCTGGCGCTCAGGTATACGACCCCGGCCGCCGCCCCTCCTGGACAACCCGAATTGCTGCCATCGATAGTGAGGCCGGAGATGTTGACCGGTCCGGCATCCTGAACCAGAATCTGCGCAAAGATCGGGTAAGAGCTGACCGGACCGGTCCCGTTCTGCTCGAACACACCGGGGACGTTCAGAATTACCGCCTGGTTCGTGCCGCTGGCAATGCCTTCCAGCGTGAGAGGAGCGTTAATGGTTACCTGTTCGTTATAGGTGCCAGGGCAGACCTGAATCGTAGCTCCTGACGGAACAGCGTTGACTGCGGTTTGAATCGTCGCATAATTCTTCAGGTTGGTTTTGCAGGTGCCTACCTGAACCGTCTTCGCGGTCGTTTTCGCGATGCTCCACCAGAACTCGAAATCAACCGAGGTGTTGAAGACCGTGGTCGGGTTCCCGCCGTTGTTGGCGCTGTAAAAGTCGAGAAGATCCTGGCCATTACCGATATTTTCCGGCGTACCATCCCAGGTTTGAAACTGAAACGTGATCTGATAAGCCCCGCCGCTGGTGACTTGGAACAGTGGGTCATTCGCGTTCCCACTGTTGGTGATGCCGAGCGCACTTTTTGTCGTCGTTTCGCCAGTCAGAAAGCCCGAGCCCAGGAATCCAGCCGTGCCGGTGTAGGGCTGAATTTGAACAATGAGCTGGGTATAGGTGCTGACCGGGGCCAGAGAGAGCGTATCCTGGAAATTCCAGGGTTGACTGGAGCCCCAGGCCAGGATGCCAGTGGTCGAGTTGTAGCCCTGGAACGTCATGCTCCCCGGATTCACAACGTCAGACTGCGCCACGTTCGTTACATAGTTGACTCCATAGTAGAGCGATTGATAATCGCTGCTATTGAAGCCCGTGTAGGCGAAAAGGGCCGGGGACGACGTATAGGGAGCGCCGCCTCCTGGGGTGATGGTGACGCCCCCGGCGGGCGTATATCCCATGATGTAGTTTCCCGCAAACAGATAAGGCGCCCCACACAACATCACCAGCAAACACGTATAGACACTCAGTTTCCTCATTGTTGGTCTCCTTAGATTGTAGGTTTGAACGGTCCGTACTCGACGAGATCCCCCTGGGACCCCACTCACATGGGCAGGAAGAATGCACTCAACGGAAAAGTTTGTCAATGTGCGTGGACCGGTAGGCCCCGGGCATGTTTATCGAAACGTCGCCCTCGCACTCGCAACTCCGGAATCAGTTCGTCAATTGGACAGTTGGCAGGTAAACCAGGGGAAATCCGGGCGAGAAAGGGGTCGGTGTCAGATAGTTGGCGGCTCAGCGGTGGTCAGGCAGTCCCGGTGTTAGCCAGCGCTTCCACTGCTTCCCACGTCGTGCCGAAGGTCACGAAGCAATCTTTCACTTTCGTGATTTCCATGATCTTGCGCACCCGCGGCTTCAGTCCGGTCAGCACCAGGCATCGTCCCGTTTTCTGGTGCGACACGCACGCCGCTACCAGCGACCCCAACCCCACCGAATCAATGTAAGGGACCGCCGTCAAATCCAGAATCATCGTCTCCGCGCTCTCGTGGCCCACCGCCCGCTCGAATTGCGGAGCGGTTTCTATCGTGATCGGCCCGCTCAGCAAAAGAATCCGCTGATCCTCCGCCACTCCTTCATAGCGCTCGACGGTGAGTTCCTGCAATCCCATGGCAGCCGATTGTAGGCCACCCGGCTCCCCCTGTCACGGCCGCAAATGTTAATTTTTTGTCGCGCGCTTCTCCGGTCGCTTTTTCAATTTCCTGCGACCGGCCCTTCACTGCGGCTTCTTGTCGTCCCCGTGGTTCTCGTAGATCGAATACTGCCCACCCGGATGCTTCAGCTTCACCGTGAACTCCATCTCCGGCTTGTTGATCTCGTAGTCCTCCCCAAACGTCTGGAAATGGGGCGCCAGCACCTGCACCCGCAGCGGGCCATACGGAATCCCGTCAACATTAGCTTTCCCCTCCGGGTCCGTCTTCAGCTCCATCTCTCCCTGCGCCTGCTTTCCCTTACGCTTCACCGGATGCAGCACCACCTCCGCGTTCCGCACCGGCTTGCCATCGGTGTCGCGCACCACCACAAACCGCAAACTCGAAGTCGGCCCCTCATCATCCTGAGCCCAAGCCAGCCCAGCCACAAAGAGAGCGGCCACCACCGCGATCGCCATCAAGAAATTTCTCTTCCTTAGGAATCTCACGAGAACCTCCACCATCGCATCACCAGTCACTATCCACTGCCCACTATCCACTGCTCACTGCGGTTTCGGCTCTGCCGGTTTCTTGTCGTCAGGCTTCTTTGCGTCCTCATGATTCTCGTACACCGAGTACTGCCCCCCCGGACGCTTCAGCTTCACCGTAATCTCCATCTCCGCCTTGTCGATCTGGTAGTCCTCCCCAAAAGTCTGGAACCCCGGCGCCAGCACCTGTATCCGCAGTGGACCATACGGAATCCCGTCGATGTTCGCCCGCCCCTCGCTGTCCGTCTTCAGCTCCAGCCCACCGCGAGACTGCTTCCCCTTCTTCGTCACCGGATGCAGCACCACCGCCGCATTCCTCACCGGCTTCCCGTTGTAGTCCTTCAGTACCACAAACCGCAAATCCGCCATCGGCCCCTCATCATCCTGAGCCTGCGCCAACCCAATCATGCCCACCCCGAGCACGACCCCCACCGCAATCCCGAGCCAAACGCGCTTCTTCATAGTCGTTCATTCTAGAACCGCCCACTTAAACACGCCACTGAGCATTACCGGCAAGATGAACGGCAAGCGGCATTGCCCCCATCTCCTTGTCGGGTGCGTCTCGTCACGGCGAACTTTTTTCCAAAGGCGCACAATAACAGGTCCATGATTACGGAAGGCTACTCTGTTCTGAGCAGGGCTCTGCGCAAGAAGACCGATTGGAGCGATTCTCAACCGCTCCCCTTCGACAGCCTGGGCATCGACGTCTACAAGCTTCTTTATCATTCCCGGAATTCGCGCCATCTCGTCGGCGCTTCTACCTATTGCTGTGAAGAACACGGTGTTTCCTTTCCGAGCGAGTTCGACGGCGGCCCCAGCGACGGCGACATCGAACCCAACAATCGTTTCCGCTATCCTCTGATTCGCGAGCGGCAGACCGCCGGCGGGCTCGTGCGCCATCGCCAAGCCATCATTCTGCTGCATGGGCTGAATGAAAGCAGCTTCTCGAAGTACATCCCGTGGGCCCACCAGCTTTGGGACAAAACGGGAGTTCCCGTCATCTTGTTTCCCCTGACCTTTCACATGAACCGTGTGCTGCCCGCGTGGGCGTCGCTGCAAACTGAAATCTTCCAGCGCCGCAGCCCGCTCGCCGAGAACGACTCCGCCCACCGCTACAACGCCGTCATCAGCGAGCGTCTGGATACCCATCCGGCACGCTTTTTCTGGGGAGCCGTCCAGACTTATCTCGACCTGGTCGATCTGGTCCGCGAAATCCGAGCCGGCCGTCATCCTCATTTCGCGCCCGATGCCCGCGTCGATCTCGTGGGCTATTCCGCCGGCGGCTATTTCACGCTCTTCTTGCTGATGGACGACCGCGAACATCTTTTCAGCGATAGCCGCGGAGTCGTCTTCGCCTCCGGCGTCCCGCTTCGCGAACTCGACTTGGCGTCGCCCTTAATTTTGGACCTGACCGCCCAAGTGGCGCTGATGAAGCTCTTCGTCAAGCATGTCGACCCGCCAGCCAGCGCCCGCATGCAGCACTGGTTCGAGCACCACGGCGAAGGCCGTTGGATGAGATCCTTCTGCGGATCCAGACATCCGCGGGAAAAACTGGAGCGGCGCTTCCGTGAACTCGCCACCAGGCTCATGGGCATTGCCAACACCAACGATGAAGTCGTTCCCGTCGGCTCCATGCTCAACCTGTTGCAAGGCGTGAAGCGCGATACCGGCGTGCCGGTGCTGGAGTTGGAAATGGGCGTGCACGAGAATCCGTTTTCTGTTCCCAGCTACAGAAAGGAACGGCCGGGCCGCAATTTGATCACTGAATTTTTCGACGAAGCGGTCTACGGCAACGTCTTTCGCCAGTTCATCGGCGCCATCGCCAGCCATCTGTCTCAGCCCGCTGGCTGATTGCGACCTTCTGCGCGGAAAAAAGTTTGCCGAAACCGCACCTACGCTCCCACCAGATTCTTCAGCGCCGGGCGGTTGTGAATAATCAGGGTCGAGCCCCTCAGTTCCGCCATTTCATTCCGCCTGAACTCCGAGAGCAGGCGGGTGATGGTTTCGCGGCTGGTGCCGATCAATTGTGAGATTTCTTCATGCGTCATCGCCAGGCGGACGCGCACCTTTCCGTGGCTGACCTGGCCCACCGCGGCCGTCTCCAGCAGGAATCGCGCAAATCTTTCCGTCACCGAATGTGACAACCCGATCGTGCGCACCACGCCATAGGAATCCGAGCAGTCTCGGGCAAGATGCTGGTTGGCGCGTTGAGAGGCGTCAGCATGCTCGTGGAGGAAGCGCAGCATATCTTCCCGCCCCACGAAGTTCAGTTGGCAGGGCTGCATGGTTTCGACCGTCAATTCGTACCGCTTGCCGGTAACCACGGCGTGCAGGCCCAGAACTTCGCCGGCCTCCGCGATCCGCACAATTAAGGTTTTGCCCTCGCGCGAGGTAGTTGAGAGCTTGGCGCGTCCCTGGCAGAGAATGAAAATTCCGACGGGACTCTGTCCCTCCACCAGGACCACCGAGTGTTCAGGAAAAACCGCAGCATGCTTTATTTTGTCGAAAGCCTCGATCGACTCCGGAGAGAGGTCACAGAAGAAACTGTGCGAACGCAGGTGGCAATCAAGACAGCTTTCAACGCAGTTCAAGCCAGACATGCTCATAGGCGCTCCTCTATCTCCTCGCAGAAAGGTGCGCCGGGTTGGCGAGCAACGATGGTTAGCAGTTGATATTTGAATCTCGTGGCTGGCCAGATCGCCGCTTGCGGAAGGTGGCAACCGGGACTTGCACGCCGACGGCCAAGCCGCAGCGTTCCATTTCGGGTCTGAAACCCAATGCTTGCAGCATTCACCCTGTCAGCGACAGATCAAGATTCGCCAGAGGGCTGGCAGGGCCTGCCAACAGTTGGGCGAGGCGCAATTGGACGCCCGTGATGAAGCCCGCTTTGGAAACACGGGCGCAGATCCTTCCACGAGTACGAACCGGCTGATTACAACCAGTGACTCCTACTGCACGGTCAGCGTAACCGGAACCGAATTCCCGGTCGTGCTCTCCGTCGCCGTCACCATGATGTTGTTGTAGGTTCCAGGTACGGTCGCAGGAGTCAAATTTTCCGTGGCCGACCCATACCTCGTGGAGTCGGCTTGGGAAGTGGCCGTGATGGTCACCCTCGTAGGCAGCCCCGAAGCTACAGTGGGAGCCGTGTACGTCGCCGTCAACGGGCTGCCATTGTTGGCCGTGATCGTGCCGCTTGATGCGGTCCAGGTCACACCCTGGGTCGAGTTCGCGACGGTTGCCGTAAATTGGGCCGTTTGTGCGGGCCAGTTATCGGCTTGGTCATTCGGAAACATACTCGACGGCGTTCCCGGACTTACCGTGACCATTACCGGCGGTGGTGGGCTGCTGCTCCCGCCTCCGCCTCCACAGGCGGCCAGAATCCCCAGCAGCGCCAATGAGACACAAGCACCGGCAATCGCGGAGCCCTTCGACATTTTTCGTCCCGCGAAGCCGATCATCACGATGCCCGCAAGTGGCAACGTCATTGGCAGCCATGGAGAATGCCGGCCAGCCATGCGCCGGAGCGTATTCCCGACGGGTGCGTTGGGACCTGTGGTTGTGATGGTTAGTTGAACTCCAGTCGATCCCAGGCCCGGTGCGATCCCGGTTGGATTAAACGTGCAACTGACGGTCGCATCCGGGAGACCGGAGCAGGAGAAACTGACATTGGTGATGAAGGTCTCGGCCCCCGTCGGAGTCGCAGTGAAGTTATAGGTGGCGGTCAGTCCCGAGAGTGCTGTTCCGGTGGTGCTGCCGTTCGCCGTCCAGGCGAAGGTGGGTGCAGTGATGGTCTGGATCAAGGCTGGCGATGTGCTGGGAGCATTGTTTGCATCTCCGCGATACACCGCGGTCATGGAGTGGTTGCCGGGAAGCAGTGCGGGGGTCACGTAGGTTGACACTTGCGACCCGTTCAGGGTGGTACCGTTGCCCAGATCCGTTGTACCGTCGTAAAAGGTCACCGTGCCGGTGGGCGGGTTGGCGCCGGAGGTGGTAACCGTCGCGGTGAAGGTCACCGAAACATTCAGATTCGACGGGTTCGGGTTGGAGGTGATGCTGGTCGTGGTCGCAGAGCCAGCCACCCAACCGGAGAGCAGGTTCGTGACGTCGATCGAACCCAGGCCGGTAACTTCGTCAAACCCTGCCGTCACCAAATAGCCGGAGAGGCCGCCGGTCAGCCCCGTTGGCGAGGGGGTGCTGTTGTTGCACATACTGGGCGTCGTCACCACACATCCACTGACCCCGCTGCTCCCCACCGTGACGTCGTGAAAGACCTCGTACCCGGGACTTGCGGCCAGTTGGTATAGGCGCTGGTTAAGTTCTCCCTGAGGCGCGCCCAATTTCTGATTGAGCAGGGCGGCGATGCCCGCCATATCGGGCGCGGCCGCCGAGGTTCCGTAGAAATATTCAAAGTAAAACTGACCGTTGCGCACTACACAATCGCCAGGGTGGGTACCGCCGGATGCGGCCAAACATCCGAAATAACCATCATGCGCCGACGAAGTGAACGCAATGTCTGGAGTGTATCGGCCCTGGGTTCCCGGAACGCCCGTTCCCGTTTGCCATGAAGGCGTCGGAATGTAAGCGCTGACTCCCCCTCCTGACGAAGCCGCTTGCGTACCTCCCTTACTATTCAACGGCTCATTCCATCCGCCTTCGGGGATGTAGCTCAACGCAGATGCGTAAGGCGGTCCGTTGTTGCTGCTCTGCTGCCAATAAAGGCCGGGATCCGCGGTATCGGCAAACTCGGTTCCTCCGACGCAGGTGGAGTAGCTCGAAGAGCAAATGTAGTTTGGACTCGCCTGCTGGCTCGAGGGTGGAGTCTGGAAATAGGCATCACAGCCCGCGGCGCCCGCGTCTCCCGATGCTACAAAAGTAGAGATACCTTCTGCCGCTCCCTGGCTGAACAAGGCATCCCAAAACTGCACGTCTGCCAGGGTGCGGTCGGCTTCACAGGCTCCGAAGCTGATGTTCATGATCTGAGCGGGGACGGGATTGGTATCGACGACATACTGCGCCGCTATACGAAGTCCGCTGACTCCGTTGTCGTCCGCGCTCACCACCAGATCGATGGTTGCATCGAGCGCGATGCTGGTCGAGCGCATCACGTCAAGCGTGGCCTCGAGTTGGTCTTCAGAGGCTGTACCGCCAGTTCCGGCCGGTGGTCCCGGGTCCAACCCGTTGGGTGGCACGATGACCGTCGGATCTTTCTCCCCAATGCCCGACAAAGCCTGGAAGTTCTCGATGTCGGGATCGTAGACCTTCGCGCGTCCTATGATCGCAATTGTCTGTCCTCCGCCAAGAAGATCAAAGTTCCAAGCACCACTTAGATCATAGATAGTGGAGAAATCGTCCGGCGTAACAAAGTTCGTGCAACTCCCGCCATTACAAATTGAAAGCGCTGGCAGGTCCGAGCCGTCCGCCGGAACCTCCGCCTGCCCCGCCCCGTGGTAGGGATGGTCATTGACCGTAATCAGGCCGCTGACGGACTGAATGACGCCCGCTAAGGCTGCGGGAATCTGCGGATCGTCCGCCACTGCCATGCGTTGCTCGCCATTCACAACGTAGTAGCGCATTTCAGTCGCAAAAGCCGCGCCGACCAGCGCCGTTGTGCCGCTGAAGTCAATCATCATGCGGCTGTTGGAGACGGAGTTCACGCGCAGCCCCTGGCTCCGGAGCCACCCTGAAATTGCATCGATATCGTGCTGCGAAACGCCGAATCTCTTTCCGACTTGAACCGGCGTCAGGAAGCGATGATAGTTGCGAGAAGAGGGATCCTGCAGTTGCTCCAGAAATCGCTCGAAGGCTCTCTGCTGCTCTGGCGAACGCTTCAGAACCACGGTCAGGTGCTCCAGCACCGTATCGCCCGGAACCACACCCCGAATATCTTGCGGCAGCGCCCACGGCGCGTGCTGTCCCCGCAACACCACGCGGATTGCCGGATCGACCGGAGCATTCACCAAATCGCCCGTCTGCGCCAGAGATGACGATGACATCGAGAACATGAAAAGTGCGGTGGAAATTGCCAGTTTCCGGAGAATTTTCGCGCTGAGAGAAACCCGCCTGGTCGCTGTGCCCCTTGCCGTCATAAATGACCCTCTCTCGGTTGGTAAAGCTAGGTCGTAAGAGGCCGAGTATACGCCCGGCCGACTCGCGCCGTCATTGCCTTCAGACAGGCGACAATCCGGGTCGGAACCCACGTTGGATCCTTACCCTGGGCGAATAACCTCGATGATCAGTATCGAATCTATAATATTGATTACAAGTTACTTATATAATATTTATGCCGTCAGTTTGACAACCACCCACCCCCGTTCGTATAATTAGCACTCGTGATGATCGAGTGCTAACAGTCCTCGGTTTGGGGCATTCCTGAAGTTCGATTCAACCTACTTAACCACTCTCGAAAGGAGTACGCAACTATGGCAACCAAATTTACCCCGCTGCATGACCGCATCCTGGTCCGTCGGGTAGAAGAAGCCGACACCACCCGCGGCGGGATCATTATTCCCGACTCCGCCAAAGACAAGCCGCAGGAGGGAGAAGTCATCTCCACCGGCAAAGGCAAAATCAGCGAAGAAGGCAAGGTTCGTCCCCTCGATGTGAAGGCAGGCGACCGCATCCTGTTCGGCAAGTATTCCGGCACCGAAATCAAGATCGATGGTGAAGACTTCACCATCATGCGCGAAGAAGAAGTGCTGGGCGTGCTCTCGGGCGCGACCTCGGGCGCAACCAAGAAGGAAACCGCCGGAGCACGCAAGTAGCTCTCAGCTGTCAGTCGTCAGTTATCAGTCAAACCCTGAGACCTAAGACCTGACACCTGAGACCTAATCATCGATTCGCAGGCACTGCCTGCACTAAAACACATTTAGGAGCGAAACACTATGGCAAAGCAAATTGTTCACGGAGAAGAGTCCCGACAGGCCATTCTCCGCGGCGTCAACCTGCTGGCTGACGCTGTGAAGGTTACTCTTGGCCCCAAGGGCCGCAACGTTGTCATCGAAAAGAAATTCGGTTCGCCCACCATCACCAAAGACGGCGTAACCGTAGCCAAGGAAATTGAATTGAAAGACGGCCTCGAGAACATGGGCGCCCAGATGGTCCGCGAAGTTGCTTCGAAGACCTCGGACGTAGCCGGCGACGGCACCACCACCGCCACCGTTCTAGCCCAGGCAATCTATCGCGAGGGCGTGAAGACCGTAGCTGCTGGCGCCAATCCGATGGCGATGAAGCGCGGCATCGAGAAGGCTGTCCTGCTCATCACCGGCAGGCTCGACAAGGAAGGCAACCGCGAGAAAGGCGAACTCGACAAATTCTCCAAGCCCGTCACCGGAGAGATGATTGCCCAGGTGGGCACCATCTCGGCGAACAATGACGAGACCATTGGCAAGATCATTGCCGAAGCCATGAAGAAAGTCGGCAAGGATGGCGTCATCACCGTAGAAGAGTCGAAGACGCTGGAGACCCAGCTGGACGTGGTCGAGGGCATGCAGTTCGATCGCGGCTATCTGTCTCCGTACTTCGTCACTGATCCGGAGCGCATGGAATCCGTCCAGGAGAACGCGTACATCCTGATCCACGAGAAGAAAATCAGCTCGATGAAAGACCTGCTGCCGCTGCTGGAGCAGATCGCCAAGGGCGGCAAGCCGCTCCTGATCATCGCTGAAGACGTGGAAGGCGAAGCGCTGGCGACTCTGGTCGTCAACAAGCTGCGTGGCACGCTGCAAGTCTCGGCCGTCAAGGCTCCGGGCTTCGGCGACCGCCGCAAGGCCATGTTGCAGGACATCGCAACTTTGACCGGCGGCAAAGCCATCACCGAAGATCTGGGAATCAAGCTGGAGAACGTGACCCTGGCCGATCTCGGACAAGCCAAGAAAATCACCATCGACAAGGACAACACCACGATTGTCGAAGGCAAAGGCAAGCCCGGTGATGTGCAAGGCCGCGTGAAAGAAATTCGCAGCCAGATCGACAAGACCACCAGCGACTACGACCGCGAGAAATTGCAGGAGCGGTTGGCCAAGCTGGTCGGTGGCGTAGCGGTGATCAAAGTGGGAGCCGCGACCGAAACCGAAATGAAAGAGACCAAGGCGCGTGTCGAAGACGCGATGCATGCGACTCGTGCGGCAGTCGAGGAAGGTATTGTCCCCGGCGGCGGCGTGGCCCTGGCGCGTTGCGTGGCAGCTCTCGACAAGCTGAAGCTGGAAGGTGACGAGCAGATCGGTGTCAACATCGTGAAGCGCGCCATCACCGAGCCCTTGCGCCAGATCGCGGTGAACGCCGGTGAAGAAGGCGCCATCGTGATGGGTAAGATCAACGACTCGAAAGACAACAACTACGGTTACAACGCACTGACCGGCGAGTACGAAGACCTGGTCAAGGCGGGCGTGCTCGACCCGACGAAGGTAGTGCGCACCGCACTGACCAACGCCGGCTCGATCGCCGCGCTGATGCTGACCACCGAAGCCCTGGTAGCGGAGATTCCGGAAAAGAAGGAAGCTCCCATGCCCGGCGGCCACGGCGGTGGCGGCATGGACGGAATGTACTAAGTCCTGTGTGGGGACGGGCGACTCGCCCGTCCAAGCCCCGCCGCAAGGCGGGGCTTTTTTGTTCGTGAAGAGACGGGCGTCCTAACCCGTCACCCACAACCCAAAAGAGCCGCGAAGCGGCGTAAGAATGCAGCCCACGGCGCGAGCCGTGGAAAAAAAAAGTCGGACGTGCCAAGCTCCGACGGAGCGAAAGAAAATCACCTCCGAGCGCGATGTTTCTTTCGCCCCTGCGGGGCTAGCGTCGGCTTGCCCTTGCACCCACGGCTCGCGCCGTGGGCTGCATTCTTACGCCGCTTCGCGGCTACCAGGGAACTAATCCCAAATATACCGCTCGTCGTAGGGGACCTTATTCTTTCTTAGAAACGCCACGTATTCCTCCTGAAACGTGCGCTTCCTGTGATGCTCCTCTTGCGTCGCGATATACCGGGAAACAGCAGGCACGTTCGATTCGCTTACGCTGAAAGCACCATAGCCGGTCTGCCAGGCAAACTGGACGTTCCACTTCTCCCGGACCCAGCGCGATGAGTTGGTCTTTACGACGCGGGCAATCTCCGCCGCCGCTTGAACTGGACGAATCCGGATCAGCATGTGCACGTGATCGGCCGTACCGTTAATAATGAGCGCGGTGCCACGCATCTCACGGATAATGCCTCCCAGGTAGGCAAAGAGATCGCTACGTATTTCAGGAGTTATTAGAGGCTGGCGACCTTTAGTGCTAAAGATCAGGTGAACAACGAGGTTGCCAGCGGTGTGAGCCAAGATTCTTTCGCTCCTTCGGAGCTTGATACTCACTGTGCTTTCGTTCCCACGGCTTGTGCCGTGGGCTGCATTCTTTGCACCGCCACGCGGGCTATACCGATTCTCCACGACGAACGGAAGTGGAGGCGGTGACAGCAATCACAGCCAATCCGGTCGGATTTCCGGCATCCGTCAACGAAAGCCGCAAAGCGGTGTCAGAATGCAACCCACGAAGCCGCGCAAGGATGCAGCCCACGCCTCAAGCCGCAAAGCGGCGCAAGAATGCAGCCCACAGCGCCAGCCGTGGGTAAATTCACGCAAAATGCAGCAAGTCCCGTAGGGGCGAAAGAAACTATCTCACTAATAACACTTGACAACCCGTCTTATAATAGAAATAAAGACAAAACACAGAAGCTACGCGCGGCCTATCCACTTATAACTCCGCGCCAGCCGTGACTTATCCGGCGGATTAAGGACCCGATCCCACCAACCCCATGAAGAATCAAGACTTTACCTGTAACTATCTTCGTTTCAAGACTTTGCCGCACAGCGCGATGCTAAGTCGATGATTCTAATATACCGGACAACAGGGGGGTACCCTTACCAATCTTGGCCAGCGAGTAGATCGCGGCCACCAGGAGCAACTATGTCATCCCATGCAGCACCACGGTGCCGACACATCAAGGTCAACGGAACCCAATGCGGCTCGCCCGCGCTTCGCAACAGGAATTTCTGTTTTTACCATCTGCAGGATCGTCCCATGACGGTCGAATGTTACTTCGAAGGGCCTTACGCAACCGGCGAAATCGCCTTGCCGCTTTTCGAAGATGCGCATTCCGTTCAGACCGTCATTCGCCAGGTCGTGCAGATGGTCCTGCAAAAAAGACTCGAACGGAAAACCGCCAGCCTCCTGCTGTACGCGCTCCAGATCGCCTCTTCAAATCTCAAGCGCTTGGAACTCGAAAAGGCGCAACCAGAGCAGGTTGTCACAGATCTCGAAAAAGAATCGGAAACTCCCATGGCTGCCACTCCTGAACCCGAAGCCGTCCCGGAAAGTTCGGACGAAGATCTTCCCCCCGGTACGATCCAGGCCTGTTATCGGCCTGGACCGAACAGTGCGCACGAGGAAGCCGGGGGGAACAGGCGCTCATCCCATCTTCTGCGCGATGGTGATGGTGTATCCATCCCCGTCTTCAAAAGCGAATTCCCTCATGCCGTAGAACTGGTCGGCGACCGGCATGGAGATTTTCGCGCCCGCTTTCTGAACGCGGTCGAGGACGGCTTGCAAGCTGTCCACTTCCATATAGAGAGTCAGACTAGCGCCGATATTCGCGGCTAATCCGGGATATTCGGCAGCGACAATCTTCTGGTCGTTGAAAAATATTTCGACCGCTCCGTTCGATACCGAAGCGAAGACGTAAGGCGACTGCTCCGGGACGGTAATCGCGACTTCCAGGCCAAGGACCTCGCGATAGAACTTCATGCTGGCTTCGACGTTGCGGACGATTAGATTGGGTGTGAGTTTCTTGATCTGCATGGCTTCTCCTCGTTTTCGTAAGTTGGTCGTGAATTGGTTCCGGACGCTGTGTGTCGTGAAGGACGATGGCACACAGCTCCGGTGTGCTCGCATCGCCTCCATCCACGACCCTTGCGAGGAAGGACGTAGGTAGGGACCCTCATTGTCAGTTGGCGCCGAGGCTAATCGGACGCGCGGGCCCCGCGAGGTACGGGGAAAATAATAGCACGAAGAGTCAAGGCGCTGCGGCCAGTTGCCCAGCGGTACAATAGCCGCTCTGGACGCGGCTGCAAGGAGAATGAGAGATGACGCCGAGTAAGGGGATTTTGTCGGGAGTCAATCGCGCTGCTGTTCTGGACTCGTTGCGCGCCACTCTTGCGGCCGTGATTGCCTTGCTGCTGGCTCGTCTGCTGAAACTGCCGGAATCTTATTGGGCGCCAATTTCGACCATCGTAGTCGTGCAGTCCACCATCCCGCCGCGGACGCTGGGATGGCAGCGCTTTGTAGGAACAGCGCTCGGAGCAGTGCTGGGCGCGGCGATCGCCACGTTCTTCAGTTCGAGCGCGTGGGTCTATGCCACGGGAATTTTTTTGTGCGGAATGCTGGCGTGGTTATTGAGGGTCGGAGGCGCTTACCGGTTTGCCGCAATTACCCTGAGCATAATCTTACTGATCAACCGGGGACGTCCTCCTTGGATTGTCGCGTGGCACCGGTTTCTGGAAGTGTCGTTGGGAATTGCAGTAGCGCTGGTGGTGACGACGTTGTGGCCCATGACGAAGAAAACGCCTGCTTCGTCACAATAGTCCACGATAGGTGTTCAGCCACTGCTCACGGACTGCTTCCCATGTGTACTTCCTGGATTCATCACGGGCGTTTTGCGTGAGGCGAGCGGCGAGCGCGGGATCGCGCAACAGACGTATTACGTTTGCCGCGAGGGCTTCTTCATCGCCTACTGGTGAGAGCAATCCGGTGCGTTCGTGCTTGACCAGATAGGGCATGCACTCCGGCGAAGTGGTGACGACGGGAGTTCCCGACGCGAAGGCTTCGATGACCGAAAGCGGCATGTTGTCGAGCCACGAGGCATTTATGAAAATGTCGGCTTGATCGTAATATTTGCCGATTTCCCGATACGGTGCTACTCCGGTGAAGTTGACTCCAGCGAGATTCAAATCAGCAACCAGTTTGCGAATATCGCCTTCGAGCGGGCCATTGCCGACCAGATCGAGCTGCGCTTCGGGATATTCCTTCTTCACTTCGGCAAATGCGCGGACGACGACATCTACGCTGTAATACGTGGAGAAGCCGCGGGTGCAGACCAGATGCGGACGCAGCGGATTGCGCTCGCGATAGCGGAACTGCGAGAGATCGACAATATTCGGCACGGCCGATGCCGACAATCCGAATTCGCGGAAAACGTCGACCAGGTAGTCGGAAGGAACAACAATCTTGTCGACGCCAGAGAGAACGAACTTGGCCGAGCGAAAGCGTTGCAGGTGATCGCGGGCTTCGCCGCTGTGGTAGTTGATCAGGGTCTTGGCGCCCCGCGACTTCTTGGCAACGAACCACGCGGGTACAGGAGCAAGCAGAAACGACCAGTAGGACGCGGAGAAGATATGAGCAACATCCACGTCTTTCAGGCCGCGCCAGAGATGCCAGAAGTAGATGGGCTCGCGCAGAATGGTGCGTAAGCCAGGAATCCGTTCCGCCCAGGCAAGAGCGCGAGGCGGCGGCGGATCGACAGCGAGGAAGCTGATGTCGATATCAGAATCGTTCTGCCAATGCCGCAGGAGCAAGTCGGCCTGAACGGACTGTCCGCCAACATAACGCAGGCTCGGCGCGACGATGCACACTCGTGGGCGCGGTGCCTGCCGCTTCTGGACGGGTTCGCTCATGCGAAACTCTTTCTGCTCTTCTTCTGCAGGAGCCTGACGTAGAGTTCTACGTAACGTTTTCGGACGCGATCGAGGCTGAAGTTGTCTCGCGCGAAGCGCAGAGCATTTTGGCCCATTTGCTGGCGAAGCGCGGAGTCGGCCAGAAGCTTCTGGACGGCATCGGCAAAGTTGGTTTCGTTGCCGGCGGGAATCAGGGCTCCGCGCTCCGGGCTGAGCAGTTCCGAGTTTCCGCCGACACTGTAGGCGACCACAGGCAAGCCAGCGGCCATGGCTTCGAGAATGACATTCGACAAGCTTTCGGAATCCGACGTATTGACAGCAACGTCCAGCGAAGCGAGGACAGCGGACATATCCTGCCGATCGCCAAGAAAGATCGCGGAAGCGCCGAGGCCAAGCGTCGCAGCCTCGTGCTGGAATTCCTGACGCAGTGGGCCATCGCCAACCAGAACGAACTCGGCATTTGGCATGCGCTTGTGGATCTCGGCAGCGATGCGCAGAAATCCGGAGTGATTCTTGTAACGATGATTCATGCGCGCAACCATGCCGACGCGGACAACGCCGGGAAGCTTCAGCAGAGCCGCGGGCGTTGGAGTGAACGCGTCGGTCGGCAAAGCGTTTCCGATGACGGCGATTTTGTCGCGTGAGAGCCCGCTGGCAATGAGGCGATTCGCGGCAGCTTGCGAGTTGCAGACCACTGCGTCACACCAGCGAAAAGCCGCGGTCTGAGCACGGAACTGCGCCGGGGTCATCAGGTCTCCAAGTTGGCGATGGCTGCCGATCACGACGGGCACGCGGGCAAGTCTGGCAGCGGGAATCAGCGTGAGATTGGTGTAGAAATCGAAGGCGTGAGCGACCTGCACCCGATGCTGGCGCAGATAGCGGCTCAGGTTGAGGCGAGTCCGCAGCGACTGCCATCCGAAGAGACTGCCTCCGAGGGGAAATTGCACTGCATCGGGGAAGTGGTGGGCGAGTGGGCCGCGGCGGCTGACGCATCCGAGATGAGTTTGGAATTGCGGAGGGACGAGGTTCTGCGCAAGCACGGTAAACTGGCGCTCCGATCCTCCCGTTTCAAAGGTGTTGACCATCAGGAACAGACTGATAGGCAGATCGGAAAGGCGGGAAGGATCAGCGGGCAGAGTTTGGGTCAAGCTGGAAGGTTCGGCGGCGGGCACCCGATCATCCTCCCACCGGCGCGGACGCCAGGGCGGCGGAACTGCGGGCCTGGCGGCGAGAGTCGGCGACCACGGGAAGAGAAAACAAGCCAGCGGGTTTGATGTACTTTTCGAGGAAGTTACGATGCCAAAGCTCGAACATCAGCAAACGCCAAATGCGCGCCGTATTTCCACGGTTGCGGACCAGGTGGTCGTCCATCAATTTCCGGACTCCGGCAGCGGCGAAGTAGCCGCGATCGAGGGTACGGGGCTCGAGCAGGATGGTCAACATGTCTCTGAGTTCATGGCGCATCCAGTGCTCGAGGGGAAGGGTGAATCCCTGCTTCTTGCGGTAGAGAGCTTCCCGCGGCACTCCGACGCGTTCGGCGAGCTTGAGCAAGATGTACTTCTGCTGGTGGCCGCGCAGCTTCCATGCGGAGGAGAGGCCAGCCGCCCATTCGACGAGTTGGTGATCGAGGATGGGAACACGCACTTCGAGCGAATTCAGCATGCTCATGCGGTCGACTTTGGTAAGGATATCGCCGACCATGTAAGTCTTGGCATCAACGTAGAGAAGCTGGCTAACCGGGTCGTGAGCGGGGCTGTGAGTAAAGTAGCGGCGAAGAGCGTTGCCGGGATCGTCGCTCGAGCGAAGCACGTCGCGGAAGCCATCGGAGAGGAGCGGCAGGTCGCGTTCAAAACCGGGGACGAACGACAATTGATCGACGTAACGTTCCTGCCAGGGCAGCGAAACGTTGTAGGAGAAAGCGCGTCCGCGCATGGTGCGGGGCAGGCGCGGAAAAATCTGGCTGCGAAAGAGCCGGCGCGCCCATCCCGGAATTTGCTCGAAGATGCGGCGGCCGGCGTGAATGCCGTAGCGAGTGTATCCGGCAAACATCTCGTCACCACCATCGCCGGAAAGAGCCACGGTCACATGCTGGCGGGCCATCTGCGAAACGTAATAGGTGGGCAGCATGGAAGAATCGCCGAAAGGCTCTTCGAGCGAACTGGTGAGCAGGTCGACGGTCTGGACTACGTCGGGTTCGAGGATCATCTCATGATGATCAGTAGCGAATCGTTTGGCGACGATGCGGGCGTAGTGGGCTTCGTTGAAATCGTCCTTGGTAAAACCAATACTGAAGGTCTTGACCGGGCCGGAACTGGCGCGGGCCATCATGGCAACGACGGTGGAAGAATCGATTCCGCCGCTGAGGAAAGCGCCGAGCGGGACGTCGGAGATGAGGCGGATGCGCGTGGCCTCGAACAAGCGGCGTTCCAACTCTTCCAGGCACTCCTCTTCGCTCTTGGGGAAATACGTATCGTAGGCCGGCAAGTCCCAATACTGGCGGACGCTGATTTTGCCATTCTCGAATTCCAGGAGGTGGCCGGCCGGAAGCTTATGAATTCCGGTAAACGCGGAAATGGGGTCGGGAACGTATCCGAAGTAAAGATATTCGAGCAGCGCTTGGGAATTAACTTCGGCGAGTTCGGGAGCGACGGCGAGTATCGACTTGATTTCGGATGCGAAGTAGAGATTCCCTTTGTGGAGCGCGTAGTGTAGCGGCTTCTTGCCCAAGCGGTCGCGCGCCAGGACCAGCTTGCGCTTGGTCTTGTCGTATATGGCAAGGCCGAACATGCCACGCAATTTCTTGACGCAGTCCGCGCCCATTTCTTCGTAGAGATGAATGATGACTTCGGTATCGGTGTGGGTGTAGAAGCGGTGGCCCCGGCTTTCGAGCTCGGGGCGAAGTTCGGGAAAGTTGTAAACTTCGCCGTTGTAAACGATCCAGGCGCTGCGATCTTCATTGAAAACGGGCTGATGCCCTCCAGAGAGGTCGATGATGGAAAGGCGGCGCATGCCGAGACCCGCACCGTCGGCGACGTAGACTCCCTCATCGTCGGGGCCGCGGTACACAATCTGCTGGCACATGTGGCGCACGAGAGCTTCCGTGATGTTGCTCTCGCGAGTTGTGCTCACCACTCCGGCAATGCCACACATGGCCTTGGTATCTATCCTTTCCTGTCCACGTGGACCGCAGCGGATTCTTCCGCCGTTTGCGACGCGCCGGAAAACCGCTTGAACCGGTAATCGCGGTAATCGTCTGGATTGCCATCGCGGCCATCGCAGGCGGCGAGCAGAATGTTGGTCATCTCGCGCGCGGCAACAAAGTGCAAGGTTTCTTTTCTGTCGGCCGTACCGCCAACCAGCGCGGCAAGAAATTTGCGGAAGCTGTCGCCGATCACAGCGTCTTGCTGGGTCGGGTCCATGCTATGGCAATGGAGCTTGATAAACAGCCAGTCGGGGCGGCCGAGCACCCGGACCCGCGCCTGCTTCCAGAGCAAGAACCGGTTCATGGTCGGTGGTTTAGATCCCGTGAGGGCACCGTTGTCGAAAGCGGGCCGGGCAGAACGTAAAGTGCGCCGGAGGTCCGTTACCAGTGGACCTTGAACGATGATGGGAAAAACTTTGGGCGCACTTCCCATCACCAAATCGTGCCCCTTGCGGTGCGGCGCTGGCTGATCCAGAGGAATCGCACATTCGTAGACGGAATTAATCTTTTCCGTCTGGGCCGGATGCCAGTAGGCGGTGGGCAGGGTCATGTCAGCATAGCAGCCGGTCTCGGCCAGAATCTGCATTTCCGAATCAACGCCGCACTGGCGGCCGCCGGCGGAGTTGGCGAGCGCGAAATTCCCATGCACAAAAGCATAGCGGGGAAGAGTGGAACCCTGCTCTACGGCGAGACAGCGATGGCGAAGGGCCAGGCAGTCGCGGAATTCGACGAGTAGCCGGCGAGTATTTTCGGCGGTGTCGGGATCTGGAATTCCGTGGTGCAGGTGGATCTCGACTTCTCCCCAGCCGCCGTGGCAATGACTGGCGAGCATGTCGAGCAGGCCCTGGTCGTATTGTTCGGCGGGATAGAAGTAAGTGTGAACGAGCGGGCGGCCATCGTGGTCTCGCCAATCATCGACGAGTTTGGGATATTCGCGCGCCCACCATTCCAGACGGCGCTCCTGCTCGGGGCGAGGCGCTCGCTTTTGACCGTCTTCGGGAACAATGGATGGTTCGAAATGATCGGCCAATGCCAGGATCACATGCACAGGGCGACGGACAGGCGCCTTTAAGGCGCGCCAGGTCGCGGGCAGCATGACCTTTCTGGCATAGGCGAGTTGTTTTCCGAGACGCATGGTCGGTTTGCGATGCCCAGCCCCTGAGAGGCTCCTGATTTCGCAGTGCTTACGGCATCGCTAAAGCGATACCCGGATACGAAACCTATCCGTCAGCGGACCGGGGAGCCTGCACCGATGATGCCGCGATCCGCATAAACCTCCAGGAAATGACGCGGCTTTTTCGGCGGCGGAAGCGCCGGGCCCGGTCCCTGTTCCCGCTCTTTGACGATCTGCAACAAAGTGGCCGTAAACGCCACGGCAAAATAGGGAAAGAACTGGTACGCCTCGGGGGCAAAGCAAGCACCCACCACGAAGCCGACCAATGAACTTTGCAAGGCTCCGATGAATAGAACAATGTCGGGGTCGAGATTCTTCGTCTTTCGCAGGATTCTCAGGTTCTTAAACCCAAGGTAGAAGAACATAAGGTAAAGAATCAGAACGGCAATGCCGCCTTCGCAGCAGATCTGGAGGTAGGTCATGTGCACGTCGTGCCAGATTAACGAGTAGGTGGGAAAGTTGCGAGTGCCAAGGCCAAAGATGGGATAGTGCTCGATGGCATCGATGGCGCGCAGCATGAGGTACTTGCGATCCTCGTAAGAGCCGTAGGCAGACTCATCGGTAGTGCTGTTGCCAGATAAAGCCGAGAAGCGATCATAGAGTTTTCCACCGAAGGCCCCCATGACCACGACGCCGATGAGGGCAGTGGCCACCAGCAAATAAAGGCGTTTGCCCTTGATGGCAAAATAGTAGAGAGCGACACTGCCGGCGATGATGAGGTCGATGAAACCGGCCCGGGATGCGGTCCTGAAAATGGCGACTGCCATGACCAGCATTCCGCAAAGCCAAAGCGCCTTGATGACAACATTCTTGCTGGTGATCATGAAGGCCAGGGCAAAAGGCAGCGATAACACGATGGCAAATGCAAGATCGTTCGGGTTCGTGTAGATGCCACCCAACACACCATCGAGGCGGGGTGTGCTGTGGCCCTTGACCAGGGCGGCGGCACAGACCAGCACCACCGAGAATACCTGGATAAAGATGATGCGCCGCAAGCGGTCGAAGGTGGTAATCAGCAGGAATATCAGCACCCATGCGATGTAGACCTTCGAAAAATCAATGGTCCGGGAAAGGGCGCCGCCCCTCCAGATCGGAGACAAAAACGCCCCAACGTAGAGCAGGCCAGTCATGCTCAGGAGGATTTTTGCTTCCTTGGGCACATCCTTGAAACTGCGTGTGGTTTTACCCCAGGCGGAGTACAACCCCCAGATAGCGGGGATGGCCGTAAGTTTGGCGAGGGGCAAATACTTGAGACCGGGGATCCAGTCTTCAGGGCGGGCGCAATAGACCACGAAGAAAGCGCTGAGCCAGAAGAAGGCGGTCTTGGTCGGGTCCGAAGCTGGGAAGGACGAGCGCCTTCCCGTAGCTTCCGCAGGTACCAGGTTGCCGTTGCCGCTATCCCCGATGGCCACAAATTCCTCTTTTTCTCTCAAGCTTTCTTCTCCGCTAAACGCGGCGGAAGCGCGCGCAGCGCAACAGGTTTCTTTTTCGCAACCGACTGCAGGACTTCACTAAAGTGCTCACCGATTGCCGGCCAGTCATAGCGAGCGGCAGTCTCGGTGGCGGCCTTTTCGTAACGGCGGCGCTGCTCTGGATCGCGTAACAGTGTGACCACAGCACGAGCGAACGAGGGGGCATCGTCGGCCAGCAGAATGTCGCGGCCGTGCTGAACATCTAATCCTTCAGCGCCGACCGTGGTGGAGACGACGGCCTTTCCGGCCGCCATGGCCTCGTAGATCTTCAGACGCGTTCCACCCCCGATGCGCAAGGGCACGATGACAACGGCGGACTGATGCAGATGCTCGACGACCGAGGGCACACGGCCGGTAACTTCGATCGAGTTCGAGGCCCACTTCTGAACGCGGCGGTCGGGATTGCGGCCCACGATGCGGAAGCGCGCCAGCGGTATTTCGGCCTTGATCGAGGGCCAGACTTCCGCGCAAAAATATTCGACGCCGTCGACGTTGGGCTCCCAGTCCATGGCGCCGACGAAAGTGATGAGGGGCGCGGATGCCTGGAGAGGGTTCGCCTGGGATGCCGCAGGATCAGGACGATACTCGGCCAGATCGACACCGGTGGGAACAACCGTGACGCGGTCGCCGTCCACCCACTGCGTCATGAGCGCGCGATCGTTTTCGGAGACGGCAATCACATGGTGAAACTTGCAGACCGCGGCACGCTCGTAGCGGAACATTTTTCGGAATTCCATGCGGTACATCATTCGTTTTGCCGGATTGTCGGCGGTGGCGGCGTGGCAGCGCCAGATTTCGCTTTCCACGTTGTGTTGGAAAAGCACGCTGGGGAGATTGAGCCTGCCGGGAAAGTTGACGGCAGCATCGAGGAAGTCGCAAACCGCGACGTCGAAGCGCTGCTCGCGGAACCAGGTGCAAAGCTGCTTTTGGACTTTGGCATCCGCGAACCGGCTGACCGCGTAGGGGGGCCGGGTGCCGAGATGTGCCAGGTAGTCGAGGCCCCGCGCTACTCCTGAGAGTTCGCGCTTGCCCGTGCAGACGGCCACCGCCCCGGGCAACTGCCGCTGCAACTCGCGTTCGTAGTGGGTGTCGGGCGTCCCCCCATAGTAGGAAAAAAACGTGAGGTCATGGCGCGCCGATAGATGGCGCAGGACGTGGTACGTGCGGATGTTGCCGCCGTTCTGCACGGGGAGGAGCTTATCGGCTTTGACCCAGAGAATTTTCATGGCAGTTCAGCGAACGATGATTCAGCGAAACCAATTCAACGAACCCAGACTGCCTTTCTGCCGGTGACAAAGTTGATGAAAGCAACCAAGGCGGCGGAATTGAGAACCACGAAAGTGCGGGCGGGATCGGCAATACGGGAGAGCGGACCGATCCTGGCTCCCGCCAGCGCGGCCAGGCTCAGCGCGTAGAAGGCAAGCTGCGCTGCGAGCGCCGCGCGATAGACCGGTTGGGACAGAAATACCGAAGTGGCGAGCAGAGCCAGCAAAGCAAAGGGCACGATCAAGCGCGAGAGTTTGTGACTAACGAATTCAAATCGAATCGCGTTTTCGGAGCTCAACAGCCAGGGAGCAAGCTGCAGAAGCTGGTAGTTGCCGCTCAGAGTGCGCACCTTGCGGGAAAATTCACGGCCTTCGCCCAAGTCGGGCGAGTCCCAGGCGCGGGCGCGGGAGTCGAAGATGACGCGGAATCCTTTACGCACGATCTGCATGGGCAACAGGACGTCATCGAGGATAGTGCCCTCGGGCAAGGGTGCGGCATCGAGCAAATTACGGCGGGCGCAGTAGATAGCGCCGGTAGCGCCGGCGACCGAACCGGAGGCGGACTCCAGTTCGCGAACCTTCTTTTCTATGCGCCAGTACAGCCCCATTCCCTTCCCGGTCTCTCCGCTGGTGGGATCGCCGAGCATCAGTTCGCCGCTGGCAGCGCCTACGTCGGGGTCGGCGAAATTCTCGACCAGCAAACGCAGGGCACCGGCTTCGATCTGCTGACGGGCATCGGTAAAGAGCAGCACTTCCCCGGTCGCCAGTTCGATCGCATCATTAAGACCGGCGGCTTTGCCCTGGGATACCGGCTTCATCAAAGCTCGCACCCTGGTTGGCGGCCCGGAAACGCGGGCAAAATCGCCGAGGATGGCGGGCGTGCGATCGCTGGAGCCGTCGGAGACGACGACCACGTCCAGCTTCGCCTGAGGATAGTCGAGTGTCAGCAAGTTGTTGAGTTTGCGAGCGATGATTGCTTCTTCATTGCGCACCACCATCACGGCGGTGACCGCGGGTGCGGCGGAGTTCTCGACAAAACTGCGGCGCACCGGACGCGGCGACCACCGGCTGCGCAACCATAGCCATGCCGGATAGCCCAGGTAGGAGAAGCCGACCAGCGAAGCCGCGAGCCAGAAGATGCATCTCATCTTCATTATTATTGTGCACCCCGGCGCAACAAAACGGTCTTGACCGTCTGGAACATGATCAGCAGATCCAGACCAATGGAAACGTTCTTGATGTAGAACAGGTCGTACTGAAGTTTTTCGCGCGCATCTTCGACGGTGCTGCCGTACTTGTACTTGACCTGCGCCCATCCCGTGAGGCCGGGCCGCACCATGTGGCGCACTCCTTGTAATAGGGGATCTCTTTCGAGAGCATCTCGACGAATTCCGGGCGCTCGGGACGCGGGCCGACGAAAGCCATATCGCCCTTGAGCACGCACCACATCTGGGGTATCTCGTCGAGGCGCGAGGAACGGAGAAACTTGCCGACGCGGGTAACGCGGGGATCGTTATTGCCCGCCCACTGTGGACCGTTGGCGGCTTCGGCGTCCTGGCGCATGGTGCGGAACTTTACGACATTGAACAGGCGTCCGTTCTTTCCGACACGGGTCTGGGTATAGAACACCGGCCCTTTCGAATCGAGGCGGATGGCGAGCATGATGAACGGAAGCAACGGCAGAGCGAACAGGAGTCCAATCAGCGAGATGCTGATGGAGATCCCCCGGCGAATCAGGATGAAGGTGGCGCTGCGGCGAAAGCCCTCGCCAAATACCAGCCAGCTGGGGTAAAGATTCTCGACTTCAATCTTGCCCGACATTTTTTCGAGGTAGGTAGTGGCTTCCTCGATTTTGACTCCCTCCATGCGGAGTTGCAGCAACTCCTGCATGGGGATGGTGCCGCGGCGATCGGGCGTGGCCACGATTACACGATGGACTCTTTGCTTTCGGACGACTTCCATGAGGTGCGCCGCCATGGAGTCGCGGGTTACTTCGCCTTCCATCTTGCCCGTCCAGCTGGCAATCTCGACGCCCATTTCAGGATTCTGGCGCAGACCCTGTACCAGGCGTTGGGCGCGCTCGCCCGTACCCAGGACATAGACACGCTCAACCAGAATCGGCAACTGGACGAGCCAGGTAAACCCGATCCGCCATCCGAACAGAGCGAACGTGAGGATAATCAGCCCAATCTCCGAAGCACCGCTCCGGACAACCGTCGAAGGACCGTGTCCCAACAAGAATCGGGCTGTACGTAGGCGACGCCCGCAAGAATAAAGGCCAGTACCCCGGGAACCATGAGCAAGCGGAAATAAAGCTCGCCTTTGGTGTTGAGGCGCGCGGTGTCGTACAGATCGAGCCCAGTGCGAACACAGCAAGACCAGAGCCGTAACTCCGAGGATCTTGTAAAAGCCGCCTCGTCATTGCGCAGCGCGTGGTAGCTGTCTTCGCGAAGCACCAGCACTGCCCCGAGCAGGAATGAGGTCCAGACGATCAGGGCCTCTCCGATCAGCAGGACCAGAGTGCGGATTGGGTAATAGACGTTAAAGAGCCGGATCAACTGGGCCTCGGTTCGTCTTCCTCGTGAAATCTCAGGCTTGGCTGCTCACGGCCTCGCCATAGTAATACTTCGAGCGTGCGAGCTTTCCGGATGGGGCTCCGTTCAGCACCACTCCCAGCAGCAACTTGTCGGGGAACTCTTCGCGGGCACGCCGAGCCAAATCCGAAGGCGTCATGTTGGAGCGCACGACCATGAGGATGCCGTCGCAGGAACCAGCAACCAGGGTGGCATCCGACACGGGGATAACGGGCGACGTGTCCATAATGATCCAGTCAAACAAAGGCTCGACGCGCTGCAGGAACAGCTTCAGACGGCCGTTGGCAAGCAATTCAGGGGCGCTGCCAACGATCCGGCCCGCGGGCATGAAGAACAGGTTTTCCATGGGACCGCGTTGCAGTGCGGCAAACTCGTCGCATTCGCCCAACAGGTAGTCAGCCAATCCCGGTGACTGGGGTGCTCCGAAGTGGCGGTGCATGCCGGGGTTGCGCAGATCGCCGTCGATTACCAAAGCGCGGCGCCCGTGCTGCCGCACCATGACCTGGGCCAGATTGGCAGCCACGAAAGACTTCCCTTCCTTGGGAAGGGCGCTGGTCACCATCAGGCGCTTGAGCGGCATCTTCTCGCGAATCTGGTAGAGGCGGTTGCGCAAAGTGCGGAACTCTTCCGCTCCAATGCGGCTGTCGTCTTCCTCAAAGAAGAGCATGGTGCGCGCATCCGGACTCCAAGCGGTCTGCGGGCAGCGGGCGAGCAGCGACTCGTAATTCAACCCGGAGGCTATGGTGGGCATCAGGGTGGCTCCCGAGGGTCTCAAGGAAGGCAGGTTTTCGCGTTGGGGTTCGTTTCGCCGTTCGTTTTCGAGTTGGGGTTGATCGAAGGCGGACTCAACGTGCGTCCCCGTGGAGGTTGCTCGTTCCTGCTCGGCGCGTTTCAAAGCGTCATGGATGCGGCTCATAGTTTCCTTTCCTTGGGGAGATCCTGTTGTTCAGATTGGCGCAGGCGGTCGGCCAGGGTTGCCAGAGTGCGCAAGGCTTCGACCAGATCAAATTTTTCGGAGGGCGGAACCGGCGCCGTCATGGCCGCGGCGGCGTTGCCATCGCTGAGATCGAAATCGCGGGCGACGGCATCGACAACTTCGGCCGAGATCGTCTTCTTCTGGTCGACGAAGGCGCTGACCAGGCAGTGCTCGCAGAGCAGATTGATGATGCGCGGGATGCCCCGCGAATATCGAAAAATGGCGACGGTAGCTTCGGGTTCAAAAATCGGGTCGCCGTTGGACCCGGCGATGCGCAGGCGCTGGGTGATATAGGACTTGGTTTCCTCAAGATTAAAAGGATGGGTTTTGGCGCGCAGGGTCAAGCGCTGGCGCAACTGGCGCAACTGGGGCTGCTTCAATCGCTGTTCGAGTTCCGTCTGCCCGACCAGAACGATCTGCAAGAGCTTTTCGGTGAAGGTCTCGAGATTGGTCATCATGCGGATCTCTTCGAGCACTTCGTCGGATAGATTCTGGGCCTCATCAATGACCAGGACTGCGGTCTCGCCGGCGCGATAACGGTCGAGCAGCCAGTTATACAGACGCTGCAGGAGTTGGCTCTTCGACATGCCGTCGCAGGGAACCCCGAAATCGGCCATCATGAAATCGAGAAGTTGAGGCACGTCCATGCGCGAGTTGAAGATGAAGGCGGTCGCGACCTGCTGGAGGCGAAGCCATTCCATCAATTTGTTGATCAGTGTCGTTTTGCCGGTACCCACCTCGCCGGTCAGCAACACGAAGCCCTTGCGGCTTTGTATGCCGTAAGTAAGGCAGGCAAGCGCCTCCTCGGTGTGCCGCGTGAGAAACAGGTAACGCGGGTCCGGATTGACGTTGAACGGGTTGGCTCGGAGTCCAAAGAATTCTTTGTACATAGGCTGCGCTAGACCTCGACGTTCTCGCGATCTTTATCCTTGCGTGAACCGGCATCCCCCCGGCCCCAGAAGGGGCGCCGGGCGTGGCCATTGCCGGAGCTGTCGGCATCATTCTCGTCCTCACCGAGCCAGGGCACGGAAATCAGGAGGGGCAGATCCATGACAGCCGCCGCATCTCTTTCGGTGCGGATCGACTTATCGCTAAACTCCAAAAAGATGGCAATGAGGAACCCGAGCGCCAGGCCGGCGCCCAGGCCGCCTGCAGCAAGCAGCGGGCGGTTGGGAAAACTGGGAGCATCGGGCAGTCCAGCCGTCACCAGAATGTGCATCTGTTCGCCCTGCTGCTGGCTCTCCATGCTGGTGCCCAGTTCAGCCTTGCTTTTCTTGTCGAGCATATCCTTGTAGAAGGCCTGGGCGTTGTCGTTGTCGCGAGTGAGCAGTTTGTATTGCTCCTCCACGTTCGGGCTCATGGCGGTGCGGTTCTGGTACACACCGATCTGGCCTTGCAACCTCTTCTGGTCGAGCGCGGCTTGCTCGATCACGCTCTGGTACTGGTGAATCTGCAGACGCAGCTGGCGAATTTCAGGCGGTTCGGCGGCGTCGGCCTTATCGCTGGTGTCGGTGGTGTTGGCAGCTGCGGCCTTGACCTCTTTCAGTTTCTTCTCGACCTCGGCAATATCAGCCTTGGTTTTGATCACGTCCGGGTGATCACCGGTATAGCGCGCCTGCAAGTCCAACAATTGCGCCTGCAGCTGGTTCAATTGTGTTTCGAGCGTCTGCGGATTGGTACTGGACTGCGAACTCTTCCAGGTGGCCGTTTGCTGTGCCAGCATGCTTTCGGTGTAGGCCTTATCCTGCTGAGCGCGGCTCAGGGTCTGGGTGGTGGCATCGAGTTGCGAGTTCAGCGACATCAGCATGCGCATGTTATTGTCGGCGTCGCCGGGCAACTGACCCATGTATTGCTTCTTGAAGGCGGCGAGTTTGGCATCCTGCTCATCGATCGCGCGCTTGGCATCTTCGACCTGGCGGCTGAGAAACTCCGTCGTGCCCTGGGCAACTTCGGCGCGAGAACGCAGGTTTTCATCTACGATCAGCGAGGTCATGGCATTGCAGATTTTTTGTGCGCGGGCTGCGTTGCTGTCGGTGTAATTGACATTGAAGCCGGGCAGCGCTTGGCTGCCGGCAGAGGGCTTTTTCTTGGCCCCCCCAGGTCCCGCAGCACTCATTGAGGTGATCACCGGCTCCACCGACATATTCTGCTGGATGTCAGAGATGAGCCTGCCTTCATCCTCAGGCTTGACCAGCGCAAGGCTCTCAATCACAGGACGCAGGCGCGTCGGGCTTACGACCTGCTGGCTGAGGGTCTGGATGCGCTGGGTAAAATCTGCGGTGATGACCGACTGGACCAAGGTATCGGGCACCTTCTGGCTTTCCACCAGCACCGTGGACTGGGAGGTATATTTCGGTGCGAAGGCATAAGAGGCCAGAAAGCCTCCCAGCGCGGCGAGCAGCGTCGGGATCAAAATGACTTTAAGGCGCCGCCGCAGCATCGCCAGATAATCGTCCATCGTCAGTTCGCGATTTTCACTCATAACAGTTCACCAATCCGGCCACCTGAGGGCGGCCCCAAAACTATTCGATACGAGTCGGCGCCGGGTGCCATTCCACCCCGATGCTTCCGATGTGCCGTTGAGCAGTGTTGCCGCTGGAACCTAGCAGGGTAACGGGGTTGTTGAACCCCAGTTCGCTGAAGCGATACACGGCAAAAAAATCGTAGGTGCGTCCCATGTGTTTGCGCAAAATGGCTCCCGCGGAGCCTTCGTCGTAGCTGCCGGCACCCTGAACCCCGAATGCGGAATCCTGGATTTTCGTGTTATGGGAGTAGGCCAGATCGCCATAGAGGTCCCAGGTGCGTCCCAAGGGGCGGGTATACAAGAGGCGCGCCGTCTGGGTGTTGGCGCCGGCGAAGAAACCCGATCCTGCCGAAGTGAATTTCTCGTAGGTCGCACCCAGCGACGAATGGGCGAACTTGTAGTTCAGCAGGACTCGCGCGCTTAGCGACCAGCGGTTGAGATAGCTACCCACTTCCAGCACGGTGTACTCGGGACCGGCTCCAACCGTCAGGTTCAACCTGCCGCTGATGCGATACTTCCAGCGCAGATTGGCGATGTGGTTATAAAACTGGCCGCCAGTGGCCGCCGGAAACTGGAACACCTGAAAAGCATAGACTGCGCCGATCTGGTCGCGGGCGGAAAGCAGATGGGAGTACCCGCCCTCAAGGGTGAGTTCGTCGCTGTTAATCAGCTGCTTTGTGGGGTCGAAGAAATGCGCGTTGCTGAAACCGGCTGCCACCGTGATGGCGGATCGCGGACTGATGGCCTGAACTGCATCCAGGATCCCTGAGTTCGCGAGCCGGGGAATGTTTCCTACCGATCCGAACTCACCGCTGCCGAACAAGTGACCGCCGGGCAAACCACCACCCATCCCAACGGTGCTGCCGCCGTTGGCGAAGCCCAACCCTGGGTTGCCGCCATAGCCGATCTGGAAGGAACCGTCGGGCAGGTAGCTAAAGGAGTCGCGCAGCGTCGCCTGGCCCGTGCGCCAGCGCGTAACGGCCTCCAGGCCAGCGGCTTGCATCTGTTTCGCGTCATAAGGACTGCTGTAGAATGCGCCGCCACCGAGGTACTCGAGAAACAGATCGCTCTTGGGCCAGAATTGCTGGAGGTCAAGAGCTCCCAGAACGCGGGTGATCGATTCCAGGCCATTCGTGCCGATCTGGTTACCTCCGTTGGTGTCTGCCGCTTCGCTCAGCTGCAAAGCGGGCGACACGAAACTGCGGGTGGCGGTATGCAGGTCGAGCGCGGGTTCGTCGAGGCCAGTTACTGGTGGATTCTCCGGGTTCAGCACCGGCGCGGTCTGGCCGAAGGCCGGCGCGGGAGCAGGCGCGGGCTGAGATTGAGAACTACTCTGGGCGACCGCGCAGACGCTCATGCCGAGAACCAGCAATGCCCACCGGATTGTTCGCATTATTGCCATGCTTTTCACCCGCAGATCTCCTTACAGAACCGCATATCCTTACGGGACAACAATCGTGTCCCCAGGCTGCAACAGATAATTCTGTTCGATCTCCTCCCCTTTGACGAGCTTGCGATAGTCCACCGGCAGCTTCTGCTGTTTGCCATTTTCCGTACGCAGAACATAAATCCGTTTGGTGTTGGCAAACTGGCTCAATCCTGCGCTGGATAGTGCTTGCAGAACGGTCATGTTGGGCAGCATCGCCGTAGCCCCGGGGTGCATGACCTCGCCGACCAGGAAGATCCGCTTGCTGTTGATAGAGGTCACGACCACGGTGACGCGGGGGTCGGCGATGTATTTTCTCAGCTTCTCGGTCACCGACACAGCCAACTGCTTGGGCGTCAGGCCTGCGGCCTGCACATCGTCGAGCAAGGGAAGTGAGATTTTGCCATCGGGACGCACCGGCAAGGTGGCGGTAAGATCGGCTTCCCTCCACACGGCAACGTGGAGCACGTCTTCGGGACCGATGACATACTCGGGTCCGGCGACTGGACTGGCGGCAGCGTCGGACGCTGGTTTGTCAGTAGCGGTCTTGTCGGAGGCGGTTTTGTCAGAAGCACCTTTGTCGGAAGCGGCCTGGTCGGAAGCGGTTTTGTCGGAAGCAGGACTCGGGGCAGGCGCATTCTGCGCCCACGCCAGACTGCCGATCAAAACGAGTGCCGCGGCCACCGCTTTCCATGTCGATTTCATATCTTCTCCTCGAAACTCTCTTGCTCCGCTTAACTCCTGATCGGTGTGATCAAGACCCGTACTGTTCATACCCGATCTGTTTCAGCTTGTAGAGAAGCGCTTTGTAGCTGATCTGCAACTCCTGCGCGGCCCGGCGCCGGTTCCAGCGGGTTCGAGTCAGGACCTGGAGGATGATTTCCCTCTCGGCTTCACGGGAAGCGGCGCGCGCTGCATCTTTCAAAGAAATCTTCTCGCCATTGCCGCCGCGATCAGCACGCCGCAAAAGCGAGCGCAATCCTCCCATGGCCAGCGTTTCATCGCCGAGCGCGACGATGGCTCGAGCGGCGTCTTTCAGTTCGCGAATGTTTCCTGGCCAGTTGTATTCCAGAAAGAAGCTTTGGGTCACCGGACTGAGCACGGGTACGGCCCGGCAAAAATCACGGGCGGCGGCGGCGAGAAACCAGTCGCGCAGAACGGGAATGTCTTCCTTCCGCTGGCGTAAAGGAGGCATTCGCAGACACACTCCGCTGATTCCATAGTAGAGGTCCTCGCGGAACTTGCCGGTTTTGACCTCAGGTTCCAGGTCCCGCGAGGTTCCGCAGATGTAACGAGGCACGCGGCGCTGGTCCTGTCCATTGCCGTTGCCACTCAAGCCGATCTGGCGAACCAGTTCTTTCTGGGCCGCCGCCGTGAGGTCTCCCACTTCCTGAAGATAGACGGTTCCACCTTGACCGTCGCCAGCCGCCAAAATCTGTTCAGTGGCCTCGGAACTCTGATAAGCCCGGAAAGGCTCCTTGGCCCGGGCGGAAAGAGCATGAATGCGCGCCGCCGCTGCTGCCTTGCCGGAACCGTGTTCCGCCACCACCAGCACGGGAACGTCATTCTGCGATAGCTCGCGGATCACCGCTTCCACGGTGCGCATGCCGGCGCTGACGCTTTCCAGCCAGACGCGACCTGCGCCGTTCTGCGGTGCTCCTGCCACTGCCGGGATTTCGGTACGATCTTCAGTCCCGTTGAAGTCCATACTTTTCCGCTTTGTTATTCGGTGGCCAAGACAGTGGGGAGACGTCTCGGGCAGATGCCTACGCAATCTAGAGCACACCCGCTGCCAATCCGGTCAACCTGGCTGCCCGTCGCCGTAACAATATATGCTTATGTTTCAATGGTTTGCGATTGCGACCTAGGATCGCACGCGATTCATACGTTACCACATTGCGGACAAATGGGAAATTTTTTGCCCACATTACCGGGTAATCCATGGGGCATTACTTCCCACCCGCGTTGGGGATAAAGTCCTAACCCTCAGCAAGCACGGGCAAACTGGCGCTAACCGTATCGGGCGACGACTGCTGCGAGCGCCTGGGACGGACAGGAAATAGTCTTCTGTTTTTGGGCCCTTCGGCGTTCCCGGTTCGAGAACCTGAGATATGCCGGTCCGGACGTAACTTCTGCCTTTGCCTGAGATGCAGGTTCCCATGCGGGTTTAATTTGCGAGAGGACCAGCTTTCGCATATTCTCAGATGCAAGCACGCGCCATATGGGTAACTCAACCGAGATAGTTCCGCTCCTCTCCACGAGGGAGGGTCGCCTGTCCTCCAGCTTGCCTCATTGGCAGGGAGTGGTGCTGCTGCTGCTGATCGCCTGGCTTTATGCTTCCATCCTCGCCCGCCTGTTCCTGCAGTGGGTCGGCCCCCACAGCGATGAGAAGTTCGCGCACGGGATCTTCGTCCCTCTCTTTGTCTTCTTTGTTCTCTGGCAAGAGCGGAAGCGTTTGCTAGCGATTGCGCCGGCCCCATCGTGGGTCGGTCTTCCGCTGGTAGCGCTGAGCATCCTCGTACTGGTTCTGGGAGTCTTGGGCGCGGAGATCTTTTCGGCGCGGGTGTCGTTGTTGATCCTGTTTGCGGGACTGATCATTCTGTTTCAGGGATGGACGTTCTTTCGCGCCGTCCTGTTTCCTTGGGCGTTTCTGATTCTGATGATTCCGATCCCGGCCCTGATCATGAACCGAGTCACTTTCCCGCTTCAGTTGCTCGCCGCAAAGCTGTCGGCGGCGGCGCTGGAACGGGTAGGGGTCGTGCACCGCGAAGGGAACATCATCTGGCTTGTTTCCGGGCCGCTGGACGTTGCGGAAGCATGCAGTGGAATCCGCTCCCTTCTGACGCTGGTCACGCTGGCCATCATTTACGGCTACCTCATGGAGACTCGAAGGTGGGTGCGGGTGGTGCTAGCACTCTCAGCAGTGCCGATCGCAGTGGCGGCCAACAGCTTTCGCGTTTTCGCCACCGGGTTGCTGATGCAGCATGGTCATGCGGATGAGGCGGAGGGGGTTCCACATGTCATCTTGGGATTGCTTGATCTACGCGGTGGCGTTGATCATGCTGTTCGCTGTGCACCGCGTGATCTCGCACATCTGGAAGAACGGCCCGGCTGCACCGCGCAACCTCGCGCATCTGGAAGAACGGCCCGCAGGGGAAATGCGCGTCAAGGCTGGGTCTTTTCGCTTTTGGAGTGTGGCCGTGCCTATGTTGGCCACGGCGATCGGTCTGCAGGTCCATTCGAACGGGGATGCCAGGCATGTGGGCTACCTACCCACCCAGATTGGTGATTGGACGGGAAGCGACATGCCTATCAGCCAGGAGGAACTTGACATCCTCGGACCGGGCGAGTACCTCATGCGCTACTATGAAAACGCGAGCCAGCCGGAACCACCGATCACTCTCTACATCCCATTCTTTCCTACGCAGAAGGCCGGCGATACTATCCACTCGCCGGACCACTGTCTGTTGGGTGCGGGATGGTTTCCGATTTCGCGGGAGAGGATTCAGCTTACGCGTCCGGATGGATCTTCAATCCCGGTGAATCGTTATGTGGTTACTAAATCCGGAGACCGGCAACTGGTGCTGTACTGGTTTCAGGCGCATGGCCGAGTGGTAGCCAGCGAGTGGTCGGCCAAGTATTTCCTGATCTCCGATTCAATTCGCATGAATCGCAGTGACGGCGGAATGGTGCGCCTGATGACGCCGATGCTTGACGGTGAGTCTCCCGATGCTGCCCAGGCTCGCATGATGAAACTGGGGTCGCAGTTGCTGCCGCTGCTCGACAGCTACATACCACGGTAGTTCAGGCGTGAATGCGGATTTCCTCAGACTTCTGCTTCCGTATCTCTGCGAACGCCTGCGGCAGGAAGCGAACCAGGTCTGTCGCCACCAGAGAATTCTCGCCGACGGAGTCACGAGCCAAGTCTCCCGCCAATCCATGCAGATAGACAGCGAGAGTGGTTGCTTCGAGCGCATCCTGTGGATGTTGCGCGATCAGGCCCGCGACCATTCCGGTGAGAATGTCTCCCGTGCCTCCGGTGGCCATGCCGGGATTGCCAGTGGGATTCACCCAGACGGTGCCATCGGGTGCTGCGATCAGGGTGCGATGTCCCTTGAGCACGACTATCAACTCGTGTTCGCTCGCGAAGTTTCGTGCGACTTCCAGGCGGTTCGCTTGAATTTCGGCGATGCTCAAGCCGGTCAAGCGTGACATTTCTCCCGGGTGCGGCGTGATGACGAGGGTTCGTCCGCGGCCGTTCAACTTGTGAGCCACTCTTTCGAAGGCGTTGAGCGCGTCCGCATCCACCACGATCGCCGTGTCATCAGCAGTGCGCTTCACGATCTCGTATACGAACTTGGCGGTTTCAGAATTGCGTGAGATGCCCGGGCCAATGGCGAGCGTCTTGCGTTCCATCAGCGCATCAAATTCTGACCCGAGTGCCCGCAAGGAGATCGTGCCCTGTTTAGTTTCTGCCAGAAGCTCGGTCATGATTTCAGGATGAAACCCAGCTACGGTTGCGAGCACGGATGCTGGCGTGGCGACTGTTGAAAGGCCGGCGCCGGCTCGGAGCGCCGCAAATCCCGCCATCGCCGCTGCGCCCGCTTTGCCGCGCGATCCGCCGATCACCAGCACGTGTCCGCAACTGCCTTTGTTGGCGTCGCGCGCTCGGGGCACGAGCAGCGAAGCGAAGTCGAGAGGAGTACTCAGATGCAGTCCGAGTTCGGAAACAATGGCTGCGGGCGGCGAACCGATCGGTGCAATCACAGTGGGTCCGCCGGTCAGCGCCGCGAAAACGTGCGCCGGACGGGGCGCAGTGAAAGTCACGATGGCGTCTGCACGGGCTTCGTCACCGGCGCCACTGCGCGGCCGCATGGCATCGGCATCGGCGCCTGAGGGAACGTCAACGGCAACAATCGAAGCTGCGGCTCGGTTCATCCTGGCGATCGCCGCGGCATAGAGCGGGCTGACCGGCGGACGAAAACCAGTGCCGAGGATTGCGTCCACGATCACGTCGGAGGCGAAGATTTCCGCCGCATCCGGTGAATCGAACCTACTCGCCTCTCGCACAATCACCGGCGCATGGTTTATCGGCTGAAGCTTTTGCTGCATTTCCTGAAACATCACCGCCGCATCCCCACGAAGCTCCGTGGGATCGGACAACAGCAACACGCGTACGGCTCTGCCCGCTTCTACCAACTTGCGGGCCACGACGAATCCATCGCCGCCATTGTTACCTTTGCCACAGAGAATGCCGACGCGCTCGGCTTGTGGATACTCCGAGAGAACGAAACGGCCTACGGCCGAGCCGGCATTTTCCATCAGGGTGAGGGACGGTACTCCATAGCGCTCGGAGGTGGCGCGATCGATCTCGCGCATTTCCGTGGCGCTCACGATTTTCATGATTTGGACCCAGATAATTCGGACCCAGCCGTCTGTTCCAGCTCGCGCAGTTGCTGCGGCTCGCCCATGGCAATCAGAAAATCGCCGGCTTCGATGCGATCGTCAGGCGCGGGGTTGAAGCGCATGCCCGCCTCGCGCTTGATGGCGAGGATAATGACGCCGCTGTCCTGGCGAATGCGCGAGTTCTCGATGGTCTTGCCAGCAAACGGACTGCGCGCAGTGACCGGCACTTCGCCGATCTCGAGATCCATGCCGAGATGGGTGGTGGCGGTGTCGAGAAAGCTGACCACGTGCGGACTCAGGAAGGAATGGGCGATGCGCTGTCCGGCAAAAACGTATGGGCAGACAACCGCATCGGCACCCGCGCTGCGCAGATGCTTCTCAGCGATGTCTTCACTGGCGCGGGCGATGATGCGCAGTTTTGGATTCAGGCTGCGGGCGGTCAGCACGATATAAAGATTGGTGGCGTCGGTGGTGGTGGCGGCAACCAGGCCGCCGGCGCGGTCGATCTGGGCGTCGCGCAAAGTCTGTTCCTGGGTGGCATCACCGATGAGCATGAGCCAGTTCTCGTTGGCGAATTTCTGCGCCTTGGACTCGTTGCTTTCGATGATCACAAACTGAGCGGGCCGGCGGGCCAGCTCGCGGGCGGCGCTGCGGCCGACGCGCCCAGCGCCGCAGATGATGTAGTGACCGGTGAGACGGCCTATGTCACGTTCCATGCGGCGCCTTCCAAAGAAGTTCTGCAGCTCGAATTCTAACAAAGCCTGGGTAAGAGATCCGATGGCCAGAAACACCAGCGAGACTCCACCCAGAATGATGATGACGTTGAACACCCGCCCAGCATGCGACAGGGGATGTACTTCCTGATATCCGATGGTGGTCAGAGTGGTGATGACCATGTAGAAACCATCGAACCACGGCCATCCTTCGATGTAGTGAAAGCCCAGCGTGCCGAGGCCAACAACAAAGGCCAGCGCGGCCGCGATGAACTTGAGATTGCGGAAAGTCCTCATGAGCACATGCTGGGCGGGCTGATGATATCGTTTCCCGCGCGACAAGTGAGTATAGCGCTGGCCGTGGCTGAGTACAGTGACGATCGGGGTGGGGCATCAAGAACGCCGCGAAGGCTCGCGTCGTCATCACAGACAGTAAAGCTGACCGAAACCGGGGAACGGTCTCGGCCAGCGGAAATCACATCCCGACCGCAGATGCTTATCAACTTACTTATTGTCTTCTCTTGCTTCCGCGATGTGAGCCTGCTGGCCCGCCTCAGACACGGCCTTCAAGAACGCATCGGCGCTTCGGGGTGTGGTTGCTTTGCCGGAAAGGATGTTGCGGAAGCTCATGTGCTTGCCGTAAATGGCATGGGTGGAGTCGTTGTCCTGCTCCACAACTGCACCTTCGAGGGTTAAGCCGGCAAACACGCCCTTCGAGCGCGAGTAGGTCAGCAATTCAGTGTTCATCTTCCAGTCGGTTCCGGCGGAGGCGTGACGGCCAACTGGGCCCGCCGCAACTGAGCCTTCACCGGTGAGTTCGAACTTGCTGGAGAGGAGATGTTGTAAACCACGGTCGTTCATCACCAGCATGACCAGGTCCACGTCTTCGATTCCGATCTGCAATCCCCAGCTTCCGCCGCCAACGGAGACAAATGCGGGCGCGCTCCAGCCTTCCGGTGTGCGGCACGTAGCTACACCACGCCCGTGTTTGCCGCCAAAGACGAAGCCACCCTTAATCAGGTCTGGCACCACCAGAATGCATTTTGCGCCGCTTAGCACTTCTTCCGGGATACCTTTGTCGGGAGTGGACATGACGGCGTGCAGAACACTCACGGATCTTTCCATGCGATCCACCGTGTCTTCACGGGCCGAGCCTGCCCACGCGAAGGTTCCAACCAGACCGATCAAACTCATCAACAGCAGCGACATTACCTTTTTCATGTATTGTCCTTTGGGATTTTCGGAACTAAGAGGAGAAAACTTCAGATGCGCTGACTTAGCTCAGATAACCTGAAAGAGAGAGAAGAAGTGCTCATCTCAGTTGCCATGATCGCTCAGCGGACAGCAGAAAGCTGGTCTACATTGCTCACTTTTGCCGAGGCAAGGTGCCACGCACCATCACCGTTCGTCAGTGTGAGCAATCTTGCTCAGAATAACTGGCTCGGGCATGTCATCGTCAGCATGACAGAGGTAGAAGTAAGGATTGGGCCTGCATGAGAAACAAGGATGAACGTGGGTCGCTGATGGAAGCCGTTCTTCGCCAGTTCCGCGATCGACTACGCAGAAAGATTACGGCTGCCAGGGCCTCCATATCGAAGCTGTTCGTGACACTTCCGCCGCCGGTTCGCGGTTACGCATCGCAAAGAATGTGCCCGTTTTGCGGGCGCATCACGCCGCGGTCGAAGACGTCGTGCCTGGAATGCGGGAAGTCGCTCGCGCCGGCCACGGCAAGGTAGATGAATTTTCGGGGACCCTTATTTTCAGGACACTCAAATCCGCGAAGGAGATCAATGTGCTCTGGACAATTTTCGTTGTGCTTCTGATTCTGTGGCTTCTAGGTTTCAGCCTCCATATCGCCGGCGGTCTGATTCATTTGCTGCTGGTGGTTGCGGTGGTGGTGTTGGTCATTAATCTGGTAAGCGGCCGGGGTTAAGTGTAAGGCTGCGGCTCGAGCCTGCGAATAAGCAGCTACTCGCGAACCCGCCTCAGTTTCGCCCCCGCGTACCAGCAATGGTCATCGCGATTCCACCCGCGATCAGCACTACACTGATGAAGGGTGAAACCCGCTCGCTGTGACTGGTCTGAACGCCGAAGTTCTTACCTCCGACCTTAATGCCCTCCGTCTCGGTTTGAGGAATAGGCACGACCAGGGAGGCGATGCCAAGCACAATCAGGAGCAGGCCGGCAAACAGTAAAACCTTCATATCAAGTCCTCGTTATCAATGTGAATTACGCGCGAGAGCAACTAGTCGTGCAGAACCACACCGAGCAGCGAGCTGTGGACCTGTAACCCGCCCTCCGGGCCACCGGAGTAATCCACAAAACCCAGTTTCCTGAACCGGTTCATGAAGAAGCTCACTCGGGAACGAGTGGTTCCGACCATCTCGGCCAAACTCTCCTGACTGATTTTGGGGACTACCGTCTGGGGCACGCCTTCCTTGCCGAAGTGCGCAAGCAGAAGAAGGATGCGAGCTAAGCGCTTTTCGCTGGAGTTGAACAACTGGTCGACCAGATCCTCTTCGTAACGGACATTACGCGCCAGTAAATACGCCACGAACAGCTCGGAAAACGCCGGTTCGCGGTGCAGCGCATCCATCATCGCTTTCTTGTCGATCCGCTGAATTTCGCAATCCGTCATGGCCGCCGCAGAGCCCATGCGCAGGGTCTGCCCTGCCAGCGCTCCTTCGCCAAAGAAGTTCCCGTCCCTTAACATGCCGATCGTCGCTTCTCGACCGGTCTTGGAGACGACGGTGAGCTTCACCTTGCCCTTTTGAATATAGAAGACCGCATCCGCCGTGTCCCCTTGGGCGAAGATTCCCTGCTTCTCCTCGAACGTCAGATTCTTCCTCCCCTCACCAATGGTTGCGAGGAAGGTGTTCGGGTCGAACTCACGGCTCTTCTTATTTGCCAGAACAGGGGATCCCATGAGCTGCCATTCTAGTCCTAAAAGAGAGTATTTTCAGCGAGGGTAGTGGGCTACTTTGAATTTTGGTCACGCTCTAAGGTGCGAATCGCTTGACGAATATTCTCGATCCGCTTTTTGATCTCAATCGCCAAATGCCCCAAATCCGGCCTTGTTTCCAGATCAGGCAAGAGTTTTTCCAGGAAGGCTAACTCGTCTTTAAGTATCGGCAGCCGAATCATAGGAATTTCCTCAAGCTACTTGTCTTTCCGCCCTCCGCTGCTCGTAGGCTTCCCAGAGTCTTGTGATGCTGTGCGAAATTCGCTGCCGAACTCGGTTGCAGACTGGTCATTCTTTCTCAGCCGCCAAACTTCGTGCCGGATGCGGCTCGGTGCGGGGCAGGCCAGTGCTAAGCTCGCACTTTTCTCGCGGCTTTGCGCCACACGTGGGGCAACGGACAAGCAGCGCTGGTTCCTTCTCGGCTTTCATGACCCCATGATGCCGGATTATCAGGCAGAAGACTGGTCAATTGTGACCAATGCATTCGGTCGACCCGCCGATGTTTCTGTCTCGATCCGAAGCATGTCTGGTCAATTTTGACCAGTCCGCAAGTCCACTTTCGTTGAACAATATAGCAGGGAAACTGACCGGCGGAAGGAAAGACTGGGCTAGGAGGGCTGTGACTGGTCTAGCCATCACGGTCCGAAAGCAGTAGGGGTGAACGCTCGGCCCATCTGACGCAATACCTGTACTCTAGGAAGTGAGGGACGAATGGCGCTACCAATCACCGTGTCTGCGGCTGGACTGTTGGAAGTCGTCCCCCAACGCTCCATGGTACAAACAAGCTCGACGGCTCGTCCACGCTCGCAGGCAAAGCCTTCGCTGCCGAGTCGAATTGCGGTGATCGGGAACTATCTTCCGCGGCAATGCGGGATTGCGACCTTCACCACCGACCTGTGCGCGGCCATATCCGCGGAGTACGGAACCGCCCGCCTCTTGGCGCTGCCAGTGAACGACACCGAACAAGGGTATGACTATCCCGCACGCGTCCGATGGTCGCTTGCTCAGGACGAAGTGAAGTCGTATCTGGAAGCGGCTGAATTCCTGAACTTCAACAACATCGACATGGTGTGTCTGCAGCACGAGTATGGAATCTTCGGCGGTCCGGCCGGAAGCCACATTCTGCAGTTGCTGCGCGGATTGAAAATGCCCGTGGTGACCACGCTGCACACGGTTCTACGCGAGCCGAATCCTGACCAGCTCCTGGTCATGGAAGAAATCGCGGAACTTTCGGACCGCCTCATTGTCATGAGCCAGCTCTCATCCCAGTTCTTGCAGGAAGTTTTTAAAGTTCCGGGCAACAAGATCGACATGGTTCCGCACGGCGTTCCGGACCTGCCCTTTCTCGATCCCAATTTCTATAAAGATCGCTTTGGCGTAGAAGGAAAGGCAGTGCTGCTCACGTTCGGCCTGCTCTCTCCGAACAAGGGAATCGAAAACGTCATTCAAGCGTTGCCGCAGATTTTGTCGAAGCACAAGAATGTTGTGTACATCGTTGCCGGCGCGACCCACCCTCATATCCTCCGTCGCGAGGGGGACAAATATCGTGCCAGTTTGCAGGGGTTGGCAAAAGAAGTGGGAGTAGAGTCGCAGGTGATCTTCCATGACCGCTTTGTGAGCCCCGAGGAAATGGCCGAGTTCATTGGCGCCGCCGACATTTACATCACTCCTTATCGCTATGAGGCACAAGTAGTTTCCGGAACGCTAGCCTATGCGCTTGGGGCAGGCAAGGCAATCATTTCAACTCCATACTGGCACGCGATTGAGTTGTTAGACGACCGCCGTGGCGCGCTGGTCCCGTTCCAAAACCCCACTGCCATAGCAAACAAGACAATCGAACTTTTGAATACGCCAGCGATCCGCCATGCCATGCGTAAACGCGCCTACCTGTTTGCACGCGACATGGTCTGGAAAAAGGTAGCGCAAGGCTACATGGAAAGCTTTACCCGGGTGCGCAGCGACCGCATGGAAAGTCCGCGCGTTCAGTTCTCGGCTCGCGCTACGCCAAAGGCGCTCGATCAACTGCCGGAATTGAAACTGGATCACGTGAACGCGCTGACGGATGACACGGGAATCCTGCAGCATGCAATCTTCACCATCCCCAATCGAGCCGAGGGCTATACCACCGACGACAACGCTCGCGCATTGATTTTCAGGGTGCTGCTGGCGCAACTGGGTAAAACAGATTCAGTGCCATTGGATTTTTCTTCTCGGTATCTGTCGTTCCTGGAACATGCATTCGATTCAGCAGAGGGAAGATTCAGAAACTTTCTCGGCTACGATCGCCGTTGGCCCGATACCAAAGGCTCTGAAGATTGCCATGGGCGTGCATTGTGGAGCCTGGGAACAGTGCTCGGCCGATCCGGGGATCAGGGGTTGAGGAGTGCTGCCGGACGTCTGTTTGAATTTTCGCTCCCTGCAGCGCTGGAGTTCAGCAGTCCCCGTGCCTGGGCCTATACGCTGCTCGGAATTCAGGAATACCTGAATATGTATCCCGGGGATCGCGACGCGCAAAAAATAAGATCCGTACTCAGCCGCCGATTGCTCGAAATGTACGACTCGATTCGCCGCCCGGATTGGAAGTGGTTCGAGAACGTCGTCGCCTATGGCAACGCGAGATTGCCCCAAGCCTTACTGCGAGTCGGCTCGGCCTGCTCGGATGATTACATGGTCTCGGCCGCTCTCGAAGCGCTGGATTGGCTCCTGCAAACGCAGCATTGTGAAACCAACCACCACTTTGTGCCCATCGGGTCACAAGGCTTTTATCACCAGGGCGGCGAAAAAGCCCGGTTCGATCAGCAACCGATAGAAGCCGCCGGCGCCGTGGCCGCGTGTCTCGAAGCGTACCGCGTGACAGGCGACAGCCGATGGCGAAGCGAAGCCTGGTCCGCCTTCAACTGGTTCCTTGGCGCCAACGATCTGCAGCTTCCTCTTTATGATTCCGTCACCGGCGGCTGCCGGGACGGCTTGCATCCCGAGCGTGCCAATCAGAATCAGGGAGCGGAATCAACGCTGTCTTTCCTGATGGCACTGCTCGAAATGCACTCTCTGCAAGAACCCGAAAGGCCGGAAGACCCATCATGACTGCTCCTGAAACAACACTGATAAACGTCGCAAGTACACACTACGCGCCACTACTTCTTCGTCATCCGGCTAACCCGATCCTAACCAGTAAGGATTGGCCCTATTCCATAAACAGCGTGTTCAATGCCGGCGCCACCTTGCTGCCGGATGGGAGCACTCTGCTTCTGTGCCGCGTCGAGGACCGCCGCGGCTTGTCGCATCTTTGCGCCGCGCGCTCTCAAAACGGTGTCGATGGATGGCAGATTGACCGTGAACCTACACTGATGCCCAGCCCGCAGCAGTATCCGGAAGAGATATGGGGCATCGAGGATCCTCGCATCACGTTTGTACCTGAACTGCAGCAATACGCGGTCACTTACACTTCCTATTCGCGCGGCGGCCCCGGAGTTTCTCTGGCTCTGACTAAAGACTTCCGAAGTTTCGAGCGCTATGGCGTCATCATGCCACCGGACGACAAAGACTCCGCGCTTTTGCCACGGAGAATCGATGGATGCTGGGCGCTGATTCATCGGCCCATGACGGCGCTCGGGGCACACATGTGGATTTCCTACTCTCCCGACCTGCGCTATTGGGGTAGGCACCGGCTCATGTTAGAAGCACGCAAGGGCGCCTGGTGGGACGCCAACAAAATCGGCCTCTCATCGCCACCCATCGAGACTCCCAGGGGATGGCTCGCGCTCTACCACGGAGTGCGACACACGCCTTCGGGATGTCTGTATCGGTTGGGTTTGGCCCTCTTCGATCTTGAGAAACCGGAAAAGTGCTTACTACGAGGAGATTCGTGGATCTTTGGCCCGGAGGCCGAGTACGAACGCCACGGCGACGTCGACGATGTCGTGTTCCCGTGCGGATACACGATGAACCCCGATGGCGACACCATCAATATTTATTACGGAGCTGCTGATTGCGCGATTGCGCTGGCTCGCGCTAGCGTGCGTTCTCTATTGGATTGGCTGGATGCCCACGGAAGCTGCGACCGCCGGCGGGCAGAGCCATGAACGCCTTGTTTTGGATTTTCCGTTTTGTCTTCGGGTGCCATCACAAGCAGATGAGCCGCGTGTTCACGATCAAGAGACGGACGTATCAGGTCTGCTTCAAATGTGGCCAGGAATTTGAGCTTCGTGGGCCTTGAGGCAATCCCTGCGGTCGAGCGTTGCCGATGATTCCATGCGCCGCCGCATCGCATTTGAGATGCCGACGCACGTCGGTCCGGTTGCGGCACAGGCGGCGCAATCCTAACCTCCAGATGTGAGCTATCTTGCTCAGACGTGATGGTCCACACCTGTCATTCTTGTTGTACTGAGTGTGCAGACAGAGCCGCGAACGCTGATTCGCAGCTCTCATTCACAGGTCGCTGCCAATCGGAGTCGTAAATAACCCACGGCCAAGCGATCACATCCAGACAATCAGCGTTTTTCATCCGTGTGTGCGCCGCGCAACCTCGAGGCGGGACACGATTCGACCCTAACCAGTCTCGAATCTTGCAATTTAGGGCAACAGCTCCAGGCGGATGAGAGGCCGTAGCCCCTGAAACAAGAAAGGTCAAAGATCATGCCTTTAGTTCAACTGGTGGAAGTTCTCATCGTGGTGGGTGTCCTCCTGTGGCTAGTGAATCGCTTCATTCCCATGCAGGGATCCATCAAGTCAATTTTGAACGGCGTCGTCGTCATTGCGGTGGTTCTGTGGATCCTGAATGTTTCTGGGCTGCTCCATTCGCTTTCCAATATCCACATTGGGAAGGGATGACGAATCGGCAAAGACCGTGCGGGCAACCCGGTTAACGGGACATCAGAAACTTGCAGCAAAAGCAAAGCAAGCAACCAATCGATAAACGGAGGCAACACTTATGAACCTAGTTGGATTTATCAGCACAGCAGTTCTGTCTTTGACCCTCATAGCCGCCGCTCCGATGTACGCCCAGGAGCCGCACGAGCAGGAGGAACAGAAAGCCAAGCCCGAAGAGAAAAAAGCGCAGCCAGAAAAATCCGCAAAGCAAGCGGAAAAACCCGCGGCGCAGCAGGAGAAGAATACCAAGCAAGAGGAGAAGAGCACGCAGCAGCAAGCGAAGAACAGCAAGCAGGAAGAGAAAAACGCACAGCAGCAAGAAAAAAATACCAAGCAGGAAGAGAAAAACGCAAAGCAAGCGGACAAGAACACCAAGCAGGGAGAGAAGAGCGCACAGCAACACGCACAGCAGTCTAAGCCTGAGCAGCAGGCGCAGCGCTCCGGTGGTAACGGCGGTGGCCGCATTCCCGACGATCGCTTCCGGGCCAATTTTGGACGAGGCCACACCTTCCATGTCAGCGAAGGCGATTACCGCAATCACCGCTTCCAATACGGCGGCTATTGGTTCGGATTCGGGGACGCGTGGCCCAGTAACTGGCTCTACACGCAAGACGTTTATGTGATCGAGATTGACGGTGTGTACTACCTGTGTAACGCATCGTTTCCCGGCGTTAACCTTGTACTCAGCTTCAGCCTGTAGCGGCTTGTAGTTCTACCCGGTGCAGCTTCGGAAGAGGTTGCACCCCTCACGAATCCATGACAAGGAGCACAGCATGCTTGGAACTATATTGATCGTGATCTTGATTCTGGCACTTCTTGGCGTCCTGCCTCGCTGGTCGCATAGCCGGGATTGGGGTTATGGCCCGACCAGTGGAGTGGGACTGGCGCTTTTCATCGTTGTCATTCTGCTGGTTCTCGGACGGATTTGAACCATGCGCCAGCCGGCAAGCTCGCCAGGTGTCGTGGCCGGTTGGCGCCAGCTTTCTGTCCGCGCGGCGGCATTTCTTCTCCTCGTGCTCATGCTCATGGGCAGCGGCGGAATACTCGCTCACCGACGACACTTGTGCAAAGTTGCTGGGGCGGTTGTCGAGCCGGAAGTTAGATGGGACTACTCCGGAGCTGTGCGCCAACATTCTCGATTTTTATTCCGGCCTCTCGGCCTCGATCAACACGAGAAAAGACCTGGGTGAATGGAAGAACGTGCTCACAGAGCTAGACCGATTGAAGTCGATGAATCCGATTCCGACACCCAGGGGTAGCCCCGCAAAGTGATCGTATCGGTCCCAGGGATAGCTCTCGCGTGTGATTCGGCCGGATTGTAAAAGAGAATCGGATTGGTCTTTTCGAGGAGTTCTACTGGTGACCGTGTTTCTGCTTGAGCCGCCCTTTGTAGGGGTTCGACGACTCGCCGGCCTGGCCGGCCACTCCCTCACGCTTGGCGCCGCTCGATCCATTGAAGTTGATCGGCGGATTGGGCTTGGTTTTGGCGGGCTTCAGCGCGGCCGCATTTCCCGGCGTCCTCTGTCCGGAAGATCGAATGGGAGCGGAGGACTTGGCGGTCTGATGTTCCAGGTTCTTCAAATCCTTGTTAGCGGAGGCCGACGTTGACGCCGGACCCATTGCCGTCTTGCCGATGGGCACGCTGCTTCTCGGAGCCTTCTCGGTGTGAGAAGGCTTTACCTTATATGTGTTGTTTTGCTGTGCCAGTCCGCTCACGCTTAAACTCGCCAGTGCGACCGCAACCGCCAATGAAGACCTCATCTTTGATCCCCTGCTCTCCGAAACTCCGGATAGTCAATCATTAAGATGCACGTACCCGGCCATTCAGCGCCCCTATCTTTTATATGTTAAACCCGCCACTGCGCGAAAGCACTCGTGAGAATTGCAAGCAGGCGAACGGCTTAGTCAGGACGGCAATCTGCTGTAACGCGGGCGGTAAGGAGCAGGATTTGGACAATATGCAAACTTCTGCACATTAAGATTCTCCCCGAGCTTCCTTGACCCCAAAGGACACGAGGGTACCCGAAGGAAGCCTTTTTTGACGAAAGACCTTCGTGAAACTCGGTGTCCTTGGTGGTTCATTTTTTCTCCGCTCCACCATGAAACTGACCCACCACGGTCGAAGCAGCTCGTTTGACAAGGTTCCATGCCTCCACGTAATTTCGAATTTTGGTATTGGGTCGTGGAGGCAGGATGAAAGTTCGCTTAACTTCTATACAAACACTTGTGGTCTGCTTCGTGCTGTGCACGATCGCTCTCGGCCAGGATTTGGCTTCTTTCGAGAAGCGCACCACGGTGAAGAAACTCGCCAACGGGCTTACCATCATCATTTGCGAGCGTCCCGAAGCGCCGGTGTTTTCGTTCTTCACCCACGTCGATGCGGGCTCAGTGCAGGATCCGATGGGCAAGACGGGCCTAGCGCACATGTTCGAGCACATGGCGTTCAAGGGAACGGACACGATTGGGACGCGTGACTATGCCGGCGAAAAAGTCGCGCTGGCAAAAGTCGAAGAGGCTTATGCCGCTTACCTCGCCGAGCGCGACAAGCCGGTGGATCGCGACGAACAGAAGCTTAAGCAGTTCGAACAAAACTGGAAGGACGCGATTGCGGCGGCCGACAAGTTCTCCGCGCCTTATAACAACGAGTTCGGCAAAATCGTCGAAGGCGAAGGCGGCGAGGATATGAACGCGTCCACCAGTTGGGACGAGACCCAGTACTTTTACTCGTTTCCCATCAACCGGCTGGAATTGTGGGCCTATCTCGAATCGGAGCGCTTCCTGCATCCCGTGATGCGGCAGTTTTACAAGGAACGCAACGTCGTGATCGAAGAACGCCGCATGCGGGTCGACAGCGACCCCCAAGGGCGACTCTTCGAGCAATTCACGGAGGAGGCATTTGCGGCCCATCCTTATCACCGGCCGACGGTCGGGTGGATCTCGGACCTGAATTCTTTTTCGGCGACCGACGCGCAGACTTTCTTCGATAAGTATTACGTGCCCTCGAACATGGTGGTCACCGTGGTGGGAGACTTGAAAGCTTCGGAAGCGATGCCAATTATCGAGAAATACTTCTCGCGAATTCCGGCGCGTCCCAAGCCCGACACGGCGACAACCGCCGAGCCTCCGCAGAATTCCGAGCGGACGGTGGTGCTGCACGAGCAGTCGCAGCCGCTTTATATCGAAGGCTATCATCGCCCCGATTACCGCAGTCCGGATGACCAGGTCTATGACGCGATCACTGACCTGATGTCGAGTGGACGCACCTCACGCCTTTACCGGGCGCTGGTCCGGGACAAGCAGATCGCATCTGATGCGGAGGGATTCAGCGGGTATCCGGGAAATAAGTATCCGCAGTTGTTCGCGTTTTATGCTTCCCCGATTCCAGGCCACAAGCCACAGGAAATGGCCGATGCGATTCATGCGGAGATTGAGCGGCTGAAGAAAGAAGATATTTCGGATGAAGAACTGAAGATGATCAAGACCCGAGCTAAGGCAAACCTGATCCGCTCGCTCGGATCGAACGAGGGGCTGGCATCCGAACTCGGCCTGTATCAAGCGCGCTATGACGATTGGCGGGAACTGTTCCGCTCGGTGGATAGGATCGAAAAGGTGACGAAGGCGGACATCCGGCGGGTCGCGAATCAGACATTTACACCCGACAACCGGACAGTGGGGATCATCGAGTTTGCGGGCGGTTCACCCGGAACTGGTGCCGCGACGCAGGGAGGTGGACAGTGAAGCGCATCCTTCTTTCCTTCTTCGCGCTGGTCCTTTCCATCGGCTGGTTCGGCGGCAATGGGCAACTGTGGGCACAGACGCAGCCTTGGCAGCAGATTCCGGTTCCGAAGTTGCCGGAGTTTCATCCGGCGCAGCCGAAGCGCATCGAGTTGCCGAATGGCATGGTAGTTTTTCTACAGGAAGATCACGAGTTGCCGACCATTGACGGCACGGCTCGCATTCGCGGCGGCGAACGTTCGGTCGCGGCGAACAAGACGGGGTTGATCGACATTTACCGCGAAGTGTGGCGCACAGGGGGTACCAAGTCCCAGACTGGCGACCAGCTTGACGACTATCTGGAGCAGCGCGCTGCCAAGGTCGAGACCGGCGGAGGCATGGACTCGACTTCCGTGAGCTGGTCGTGTCTGAAAGAAGATTTCGATGACGTGTTCCGCGTGTTCGTGGACGTGCTGAGAAACCCGGAGTTCCGCGCCGACAAGATCGACATTGCGCAGAAGGGGATGTACGACAACATCTCGCGGCGCAACGACGATCCTTCGCAGATTGCAGGAAGAGAAGCGGCGAAACTGGTGTACGGAGCGAATAGTCCGTACGCGCGAGTGCCTGAGTACGCGACGGTGGCAGCGATCACGCGTCAGGATTTGATCGAGTGGCACGGCAGGTACGTGCACCCGAACAACATCATTCTCGGCGTGGTCGGCGACTTTGACGCAGCGAAGATGGAGGCTCGTCTGCGCGAGGCCTTTGCGTCGTGGCCTCGAGGGCAAGCGGCTAGCGATCCGGAGATCAAGCCGGAGCCCGCGAAACCGGGATATTACCAGGTCGACAAGACCGATGTGAATCAAAGCAACCTTCAAATGGTTGCGCTGGGCATTACGCGCAAGAATCCCGATTACTTCGCGATTTCGGTGTTCAACGAAGCTTTCGGTGGAGGATTTTCGTCGCGCCTCTTCGGCGACATTCGCACGACTAAAGGACTGGCTTATGCCGTCGGCGGCGGTGTGGGCACGAGTTGGGATCATCCTGGGATGCTGCGGCTGATGGTGCTGACCAAGAGCAAGACCACCGTCGAATCCATTCAGGCGCTCGACGAGGAGATCGCCGAGCTTTCCAAACGTCCCATCAACGACGAAGAAATCAGGCGCGCCAAAGACTCGATTCTGAATTCTTTTGTCTTCCAGTTTGATTCGCCGGCGAAGGTTTTGCAGGAAAAAATGGCCTACGAGTTTCACGGCTATCCGCTGGATTTTCTGGAGAACTTTCAGAAAGGGATCGAAAAAGTTACCAAAGAAGATGTCGCGCGAGTCGCGGCGAAGTACATTCACCGCGAGCAGATGGCGGTGCTGGTGGTGGGCAACGTCAGCGAATTCGACAAGCCATTGTCATCGCTCGGGACGGTGAGCAAGCTGGATATTTCGATTCCGGCGCCGCCGCCGGGGCTGATACCGGAACAGGGCGATCATCCGTAAGCATTTTGGATGTGTGCCGCAGTTAGACGCGGCAAGGCGCGTCTCAACCGGTGAGTTGACAGGAGTCCAGGCCGGAGGTATCGTAGGCGAACAAATGGCGAATAGTCGCCGGTGCCTATGGCCTCACTCCCGTTGCTTCCTGATGCCGAGTCTCATCCCGAGTGCCAATCAAAGTTAATCGGCATCGCTCGCCTTGCGGCTGCGGGGGAGTCGCTTCGCGAAGGGCACAACGTCGAGTATTTCACGCTGGGGACGCGATCTCTGCTCAATCGGGTGATGAGCCGGCGCAATCTTCCTTTCACCTGGGCGATCAATCCTTATCGCGGATGCGAGTTTGCCTGCAAGTACTGCTATGCGCGCTACACCCATGAGTTCATGGAACTGCGCGACGGCGCGGAGTTCGAACGGAAGATTTTCATCAAGCAGCACGCAGCCGCGCTGCTGCGATCGGAATTGAAAAAAGTGAAACGCGGAGAGGAGATTGCGATTGGTACGGCTACGGATCCGTATCAGCCGGCGGAGCGGCGGTTTGAGGTGACGCTCGCCATTCTGGAGGAGCTGGCAAAACATTCGGGGCTGGAAATTGGAATTGTGACCAAGTCGAACCTGGTGACGCGCGACGCGGAGATTCTGCGACGGGTCGGCGAGCAGAACCGGATCTTCGTGAATGTGACCGTGACCACGGTGGATGCGGAACTGGCGCGCAAACTGGAACCGCGAGCACCTCGTCCTGATCTTAGGCTGGAAGCGGTTCGCCAGTTGAATCTTGCGGGCGTGGATGCGGGAGTGATTTGCGCTCCGGTGCTGCCGGAAATTACGGACCGGCCCGGCGACCTGGAGGCCCTGGTGAAAGCCGCCAGTGACGCGGGCGCGAAGTATATCTTCGCGAATCCGCTTTTCCTGAAACCATGTTCGGCGGCGGTGTTCCTGCCGTTTCTGGCGGAGCACTTCCCTGCCCTGGTGGATAGCTATAACAAGCGCTATGCAGGGCGTGCATTTCTGTCGAAGGGATACGCGCAGCGGTTGTCGCTGCTGATGGCGCGGCTTCGGGAGAAGTATGGGATTGGCCACGCATGGCGAGGCCAGCGGGTCCACGCCGTGGAAGGTACGTATCAGCAGTTGGATCTATTCTGAAGAACCCCTCAGGGGCTAAAGCCCAGGCTGATTGCAGCTTACGCGGCCCTGAAGGGCCGCTCTTTCACGGCGATGCGGACATTTGTGACTTTTTCCGCAAGTTGTGAAGTCGTGCCCCTCCCAAAGCCTGTGCGGGTCATGGAAGGTGACGCTCGCCATCCGAGTCGTGGTCGTGGTCGCGGTCCATGCCCTCTAACACTCGCGAGGGTGCGGAGTGAACTGCCCTATAATGATGGGTCCGCCATGGCCTCGCCTCAGCAAACTCTTCCGCACTCCAAGAATAGTGCGCGGCAGTTCTGGCATCGGGTGACCGAGGGGCTGGCGCTGAACCAGCTCTGGTCGCAGTTTGAAAAGGACGCGCGCTCGAGCTACCGGCTCTACTCGGCCGGTCTGGACAATCTGCCGGAGGAGTCACGCAGATCGCGCCGGGTCTGGCAGACGGCGAAAGCGCTGTTCTGGGCGGTCCTGGAAAAGCTGACCCCGGCACGACGCGTGTTACTGCTGCTGGCTCTGATTCTGCTGTTCTTTCCTGGCGGCGGACTTTCTTATACCAACGCCAACAATCGTATCGAGGTCAATGGACTGGATTTGCGTTTCTGGGGCGGGCTGCTGATGTTCGTCGTCCTGCTGCTGGAGCTGGCGGATCGGGTGGTGATGAAGCGCGACCTGGAAATCGCGAAGGATATTCAGGCATGGTTGCTGCCGGGCGCACCGCTGCAGATTCCGGGGTACGAGATTGCGTATGCGACGCGTCCGGCAAACACGGTGGCGGGCGATTACTACGACGTAATTCTGCGTCCCGGCCGCACTCCCGGCGAAGGCCGCATTCTGTTTGTTGTAGCCGACGTCGCCGGAAAAAGTATTCCGGCGGCGATGTTGATGGCGACCTTCCAGGCCAGCCTGCGCACGTTGTCGTCCAATGGCGGACCTTTGGCGGAATTGGTGGCCGGCGTGAACCGCTATTCCTGCTCGAACACCATGGGCGGAGTTCGCTTCACCACCGCCTTTTTTGCCGAACTGGATCCAGCGACCGGAGACGTAGCTTACGTCAACGCGGGGCACAACGTTCCGATTCTGCGGAAGGCTTCGGGGGGGCTGGAACGGCTGGAGGCGGGAGGCATTCCGGTAGGAATATTTGAGGGAGCAGCTTACCAGGTGGGAACGACTCGCCTGGAAAGCGGAGACTGGCTGGTGATTTTTACCGATGGCGTGGTGGAAGCGGTCAATACAAAGGATGTGGAATACGGCGAACCGGAATTGATACGGCTGATTGATCGCGAGTCCGGGTCGGCTCCCGCGGAAATGCTCCGCAGCCTGATGACAGGATTGGACCAGTTCGTGGGCAACACTCCGCAGCACGATGACATCACTTGTTTGCTGTTGAAGCGAACCTGATATCTACCGCCGAGACGCCGAGTGCGCCGAGAAAAATCCAGGAAAGAGTCAAAACTTGCACCGCCGACGCTATCGCACTGGGAAGTAGCTTCAAGATTTGAGCCGTCCATATTGGATTTTGTGCTCTGTTGTTTTTCCCTTGATTTTTCTCGGCGCGCTCGGCGTCTCGGCGGTGAACTAAGGCATTAGTTCCCGATACATCTGGTGGAAGGCGTGGACTCCTTTTTCCTGCTTCACGCTGTAGCGGCCGCTGTGATAGCTGCGGGAGTGAAGATTTCTCTGGACGATCTCGCAGATCTTGACGTCCTCAGCCTGAATCTCGTCGCTGAAGGCTAACGCTTTGCTGGCTGCTTCGCTGCCCAGATCCTTCTCCGGCAGGTACCATTCAAAAATTGCCCGCGTGCGCTCGGGCCCGAGCGGCAGGACGATGTTGAGCTGGACGTTATCGGGATAGCAGTTGAGCATCCAGTTGGGAAAGATCCAGAAATAGTCGGCGGTGAGGCCATCGCCGGCCTGCTGGTAGCGGCGCGGAGCGGAGTCTCCGGGCTGCGAGCCGCGGATCGGGGTCCACTGGCGGACGTAGTGGGCACGAGGCTCGACCGTGTAGGCGCCGTAATTGATCTCGCGATTGAGCGCCGGGTGGATGCTGGGCACGTGGTAGCCCTCGAGATAGTTGTCGATGTAGGTCTTCCAGTTGCAGTTCATTTCGTAGGTGCGGCGCTCGGAAAACTTCATGCTTGTGAAAGCGAACTTGCCGGCCTGGGTGGGCAGTTCTCCCAGGCACTCGCCGAGCGGAGGAGCCTCGGCATCGAGATTGACGAAGATGAGGTTGAACCATTCCTCGAGGCGAACGGGGACGAGGCCGAAGTCCTTCGGATCGAAATCCTGCACGCCATCGAATTCGGGGGTAAGGAGCAGAGCGCCATCGAGGCGGTAGGTCCAGCCGTGGTAGCCGCAGCGGAAGAGTTTGCGGTTTCCACAGCCGGAGGCGGGGTTGCCGGCGCGATGGCGGCAGACGTTATGAAAGCATCGAAGAAGACCGTCATCGCCCCGGGCGATGAGAAGCGGCTCTCCGATGAGGTCGAAGGTAAAGTAGTCGCCGGGGCTCGCCGCCTGGTGAACATGCCCCACGAGCTGCCAGGTGGAGGCGAAGAGCCTGGTCTTTTCGTCCTCAAAGGTCTCGGGCCTGAAATAGAGAGATGCGGGCAGAGTAGAGGCGCGAGCAATGTCGCGATCGGCATTTAGTGGAAGGTTCGGCATAGGCGCATTCCGGCGAGCGTCATTCTACCGCCGAGACGAGGGGCACGCCGAGAAAAGATGGAAGACCAGGGGTGACTGGCAAAATTTGTCAGTGCGGGTTTCGGAAAGTGTCATTCCAGGAGAGGCACGTGTAACGAGGAGGTGACTCTCGCGCAGAACTTTGCTGAAAATACTGAACTTACCTTAGAAAGACATATCACTTCCGTTACCTGGAACTGTGGCCCTCGGAGTGCGATAGTACGAGCGAGTTGGACCCCCAACCACGAAAATCACATTTGGAGACGAGGACAATTTACAATGCGGAAACAAAAAGGCTTCTCACTGATCGAACTGCTGATCGTGGTGGCGATCATCCTGATCATCGCCGCGATCGCTATCCCGAACCTGCTGCGCGCGCGTATCGCGGCCAATGAGGCTTCAGCCGCCAGTGGCATTCGCACCATCAACACGGCCGAAGTTTCATTCACGTCCGCTTACCCGCTGGTTGGGTATTCCACCACGTTGCAGGTCCTGGGCGATCCCGGCAATATCTGCGCCGCCGGCACTCCGGTCGCAACCAATGCCTGTCTGATTGACAACTCGCTGGCGACCGCGGTTGCACCTCCGGGCAAAGCTGGCTACAACTACACCTACGCGCAGGTCGTGAACAACGGCGTGGGCACCGGCTATCAGATCGTGGCCAACCCGAACCGGTTCAACTCCACCGGCGTCAAGGCGTTCTGTTCGTTCGAGGATGCCGTGGTACGCACCGACGGTGGCGCGACTGCTGGCACACTGACGGATGCGGCCTGCGTCGGCGCTCTGGCTGCGCTGCAGTAAACACAACTTCAGCAAAGTACCTGAGGAGCATCGGATGGCGACATCCGATGCTCCTTTGTTTTTTGTGTACCTAAGACTTTACCCAATTGCGGAAACTCTGCGAACGCAAGAAAGACCGAGGCCGCCGTTCCCAAGAATGGGAGTTGCCGCGTCTGACGGGCGGTTTGAAGAGTAGCTGAGGATGATGGCGGTGAAGACCAGGGGACTTGTCAAAATTTGTCAATCTGGGTCTCGAAAAGTGTCATACTGAGAGATGCAAGAGGTAATTATGGGGTGACCCGCCCGCAGAACTCCGCTGAAAACGCTGAGTTTAGGCCCAGAAGGACACCTAATTCCCTTTATTGTGGCCTCTGGCCCTCAGAATGCGATAGAAGAGGCGAGTTGGTCATCCGACCAAGCCAATCAAAATCGGAGACGAGGATAATCTAAATGCGGAAACAAAAAGGCTTCTCACTGATCGAACTGCTGATCGTAGTCGCGATCATTTTGATCATCGCTGCAATCGCTATCCCGAACCTGCTGCGCGCGCGTATTGCGGCCAATGAGGCCTCAGCCGCCAGCGGCATTCGCACCATTAACACAGCCGAAGTTTCGTTCGTGTCCAGCTACCCGGTAGTTGGGTATTCCACCACGTTGCAAGTCCTGGGCGATCCCGGCAATATCTGCGCCGCCGGCACCCCGGTCGCAACCAATGCCTGTCTGCTTGACAACTCGCTGGCTACCGCGATCGCAGCGCCTGGCAAGGCTGGCTACCACTACCTGTATGCGCAGGTTGTGAACAACGGCGTAGGCACCGGCTACCAGGTCGTGGCCGATCCGAACCGGTTCAACTCCACCGGCGTCAAGGCGTTCTGCTCGTTCGAGGATGCCGTGGTACGCACCGACGGTGGCGCTACCGCTGGCACGCTGACGGATGCGGCCTGCATCGGCGCTCTGACCGCGCTGCAGTAACCACAACCTTAGCAAAGTACATAAGGGTTCGAACGGGGAGCATCGGATAACATCCGATGCTCCCTTTGTTATTTCACGCGAGATGCCACGTCAAACTTTCGTAATCGCAAGGGTAATCGCCGGCGCGATATGCTTAGGCATCTGAAGTGCAACAGAAAAGGGGGGAAGGGGGAGGAAGATGCGGCAACGGGGCTTCTCATTGATCGAGCTGATGATCGTTGTGGCCATCATTCTGATCATTGCTGCGATCGCAATTCCAAACCTGCTGCGCGCGCGCATAGCGGCGAACCAGTCATCGGCGGCCGCGGCGGTGCGGACCATCACGACGGCTGAAATTTCGTACTTCAGCACCTACCCGACGATCGGATACGCGGTCCAAATCCAGGACCTGGGCAAGACTGCGCCATGTATACCTGCTCCCACTACCGCATGCCTGCTGGACAACAACATCGCACTTGCGATACCGGGCAGTGGGGGGCATAGCGGATACCAGTACCTGGCAACGGGAATTAATTCCGGCGGCGGATACAACAGTGACTTTGTGGCCGGCGGCACGCCTTTGAAAGCTGGACAAACCGGGGACGAAGATTTCTGTACGGTGACGGACGGGGCATTGAGGAGCCAGCCCAGCGCGGGTGGAACGCCACCCATCGATCTTCCAACTTGTCAGGCCTACCCAGTGACTCGGTAAGCGTTCCGAGGGCAACCTTACGTTTGAAATCCAGGTTGATTGGTTGTGTAAAACACTTCCGTAATTGCGGTTAGGCTGCACTCGAACTACTTTCGCGATCCCTTCGAATATAATTTTCCTGGTAAGTTCTCACTCCATGTCCGCCATTGAAATCCTTGGTCTGGAAAAAACGTACAGCGTTGGCTTCTGGCGCAAGCGGCCGAAGTGTGCGCTGCGGCCTCTGAACCTCGCGGTCGAAAACGGCGAAATCTTTGGCTTTCTTGGGCCCAATGGGGCGGGCAAGACCACCACTTTAAAGATGCTGATGGGTTTGGTCTTTCCCACCGGCGGGAGCGCGCGGATTCTGGGCATGGAACTCGATGATCCGCGCATGAAGGCGCAGATTGGGTTTCTACCCGAACAGCCTTACTTCTACGACTATCTGACCGCGCGTGAATTGCTGAGATATTACGGGCAGTTGTCGGGAGTGGAAGCAAGTCAGCTTGAGGGAAAGGTGGAGGAAGCGCTCGATCGGGTCAGTTTGCGCGATGCTGCCGACCTGCAGTTGCGAAAATTTTCCAAGGGCATGCTGCAGCGAGCGGGCATTGCGCAGGCCATCCTGCACGATCCGAAAGTGGTGTTTCTCGATGAGCCCATGTCGGGACTGGATCCCATGGGCCGCCGCGAGGTCCGTGACCTGATCGAGGAACTCAAGCGGCAAGGCAAAACTGTCTTTTTCTCGACTCATATCCTCTCTGACGCCGAGGCGTTGTGTGACCGGGTCGCGGTGATTCATCAGGGTGAACTGCGGGGCGTGGGCCACGTGGCCGAACTGACCTCGTCGATCGCAGGCAAGGTGGAGCTGATCTGGAACGGAAACGCCGTTCCCGCCGGACTCACCGGCCTTGGGGCCGAGTGCCATGTAATTGGGGAAACGATCCGTGCAGTCGTGCCCGAAGCCCAGCAGGAGGCGGCGCTGGAAATCCTGCGGCGGGAACGGCTGCGGCTTGTCTCTCTGATCCCGGTGCGCTCCTCGCTGGAAGAGTACTACTTGCAAAAAGTGGGTTCGGAAGCCCTCCCGGCGGTGGGGGCAAGATGAATCGAGTAACACACATCGCCGCTAACACCTTCCGCGAAGCGGTGCGCGACCGCGTTCTGTACAACCTGATCGCCTTCGCGCTGCTGCTTTCCGGGGCCGCAATTTTAGTGGGACAGATCTCGATTGAAATCGAGCGGCTGGTGGTGGTGAACCTGGGACTGACAGCAGTGTCGCTGTTCGGGGTGGTCATCGCCATCTTCATCGGCATCGGCCTGGTCTCAAAAGAGATGGAGAAGCGCACGCTCTACACCGTGTTGTCGCGCCCGGTGCGGCGTTGGGAATTCATTGTCGGCAAGTTCTTCGGACTTACCGGGACGCTGGTGGTGAATACGTTCTGCATGGCCATCGGAGTATTCGCGGCCCTGCTCTATGTGTCGCACAAGTTTCAGTCCTCCGACGCCTGGATCCTGGTGGCGTTGTTTTTCATTGTTCTGCAGTTTCTGATTCTGTGCTCGCTGGCACTGCTGTTCTCGTCCTTCTCTTCGCCGCTGCTGTCGGCGGTTTTTGCCTTCTCCCTATTTGTGATTGGCAGCTTTGCCGAGGACTTACGCGGGTTCGCGGGGATGTCGCATGGGCTTACGCGATGGCTGGCGACGGCCGCCGCCTACCTGGTACCGAACTTCTCGGCGTTGAACGTGATCGGGCAGGTGGCCCACGAACAACCCATCTCCACACATCTGATTGCCTACAATACGGCCTATGCGCTGACCTACTCGGCGATGGCAATCTGCGGCGCGGTGCTGATCTTCGAGCGCAGGAACCTGAAATGAGCGGCTCGCGCAGAGTCACGGTGGTGGCGGGCAGCCTGCTGCTGCTTTCGCTGGCCTTCTCCGTCTTCCTCTTGCGGCGACTCGACCAGGTGCGCACCCAAGCTACGCTGGAGGAAGTCCTCTATTTCGAGTCGCCGACGGTGGTGAAACGGCTTAGCCTCGGCTATGACGGGTTGCTCGCCGATATCTACTGGACACGCGCGGTGCAGTATTTTGGCAGCCGGCATGTGACGAAAACCTCGGACTACAAGCTGCTGGCCCCGCTGCTGGAGATAACGACGGCGCTCGACCCCAAGCTGATGGTGGCCTATGAGTTTGGAGCGAGCTTCCTGGGACCGAAGCCGCCGGAGGGCGCGGGCCAACCGGACAAAGCGATTGCTCTGCTCGAAGGCGGCATCCGCAACAACCCCGACGACTGGAAACTGTATTACGACCTGGGATTCATTTACTACATGGATCTGAGGGATTACGCCCGAGCCTCCGAAGCCTTCGAGCGGGGCACGCATGTGCCGAAAGCGCATCCCTTCCTGCGGGTGATGGCAGCGCAGATGGCGCAGCATGCGGGCGAGACCCAGACGGCACGCATGCTATGGCAGGCTACCTATGCCACCACCAAGGACGAAATGATCCGGCAGAACGCCGTTGCGCACCTGCGGGCCCTGGAGGTCGATGAGGGCGTAACGGAACTGGAGAAGATGGTGGCCGCGTACGCCGAGAAAACGGGGCGGCTGCCTTCGAGTTTCAGCCAGTTGATCGATGCGGGGATGTTGGCAGGCATGCCGTTAGACCCGGATGGCAGACCGTACAAGCTCATGGCTGACGGCCGCATCGAGTTGCGCAACCCTGAGGACTTCTCGTTCGCTGAGAAGGGGCTGCCTCCCGGATACAGACCGGGTCCGCCGAAGTTCCACTAACGAGCATCAGGTCTCAGCCTTCGGCTTTTGGCTAATGGCCAAAGGCTAAGGGCTAACCGCGTTTTTCTCATTTTGTTAGCATCCTTACGTGCCTTCTAGTTTCTCCCGACAACTTTGGACCGCTTTCGCCCGCTGGTGGCGCGAACATGCTAGAGAGGAGGGCGCTGCCGGCGCGACTTCCCTGCTGGCCCGTATGCTGTGGGGCTTTGTGCGCGAGTCGACGCCCGAGCGCCGGCGGCGACGTTACGGGGACATGGAGTACGACTGGGAACATCGCGTCAACACGACGAGCGGCACCGTGGGCTGGCGGGAGCGGCTGCTGGGATTGTTTCATTCTCCTTATCAGCCGACCGAACCGGCATTGTTTCGGGAGATGATGGCAAGCCTGCCCATCGAGTTCAATAGATTCACCTTCGTCGATCTTGGTTCCGGCAAAGGGCGAACGCTGCTGATGGCGTCGGAGTATCCTTTCCGGAAGATTGTGGGAGTGGAGTTAATTGCGGAACTGCATCGCGCGACGGAGCAAAACATTCGCGAATATCGGAGCCCGACGCAGCGCTGCGAGCAGATTGAAGCGGTCTGCATGGATGCTTGCGAGTTTGTTTTTCCTGACACGCCGCTGGTCTTGTATTTGTTCAATCCGCTACCTGAGGCGGGATTGCGGCGGGTACTTCGAAATCTTGAGCGGTCCTTGGAGCAATCGCCGAGGGCGGTTTGGATCGTGTATCACAACCCGCTACTAGACCCTGCGCTCGCCGGATCGTCCTGCCTGGAAAGAGCAAGGGCAACGCCGCAATGTTCGGTGTATCGGACGAAAATGCCCCCACAAGCCGCGGACCGGGTTCCGTCGCCAGAAACAGGCCGCCTCCACGGCTTACGCCGCTGATCGCTTCGCCGCCTCAGCCAGATAACGTTGGTAGGATTTCCATCCCGGGCACCAACCCGTGTGCCAACGCCACAGACGAGCGATTAACGATTGCGGCTTCTTTTCCGCTAGCGCACGCAGACGGCAGGTTTCACAGCTGTGCTGCTTCGATTCCATGCGGCCTCCATTGGGACCGCATTCTAGCCGCGCGAGGTTGTCTTGTCTGTGATGTCGAACGGCCGTATTTCACCTTGTTGCCAATTCAGGCGATGGATCGCGGGAACCCTTCATTTCCGCTTAATATGAACAGGAGAAAGCAGGGGTAAGATCAAGGGGAGGTTCCGAATTGAAAGCAAGTCGTAGCTCCTGGCTGTGCTTCTGGCAGGCTGGGTGGGTGCTCGTGGGAGTAATTGTTGTTGCCGCTGCCCAGGATGGCCAGCGGCAAAACATTGATGCTGGGGAGGTCCATCAACTGGCGCGGGCGGTCGATGAGCATTACAACCATCTGCGCAGTCTGCAATCGGACTTTACCGAGATCTACCGGGGCGAGGGCGCGGAGCGAGTGGAATCGGGCACCTTGTGGCTGAAAAAGCCGCGCAAGATGCGGTGGGAATACCGTTCTCCGAGAGAGAAGCTGTTCATCAGCGACGGCGAGGCGGTGTGGTTCTACCTGCCGGGGGAACGGCAACTCAGAAAAACGACACTTCGGAAGCTGGACGACTTGCGGTCACCACTGGCATTCTTGCTCGGCAAGACCAAGCTGGAGAACGAATTACGGGGACTTTCAAAGATTGTGGATCAATCGCCTCTGGGCGCTGGGAACATCCTGCTGCGGGGGGTTCCGCAGGGCGTCGCTACGCAGAGCATGGCGGGCCAGGTCAACGAGGTGCAACTGGAGATCACTCCCTCTGACCAGATTGTCCGCATCGTATTACTGGAGGCGGACGGGGCGACGACGGAGTTCCGCTTTGCGGGCTGGAAGGAGAATCCGGAGTTGAACGACAGCCGGTTTCAGTTCACCCCTCCCCCGGGAGTGGAGACGGTGGAAGGAGAATTGGGACCGTAGAACGATGGGTTACTTGCGTACCGCGCCAATGGGCCACTGCGGTAACCTCTTTGGGGACAGAATGTTAGACTTGGTCTGAGAAGCGAGACAGCAGGCGCTCGAAACCAGACCGGCAGCATTAGGCGAGATCGAATGGCACAATTCCTGGTCAAAGTCGCCGACGAACAGGGCCATCTGCGGCAGCAGGTGGAGCACGGGTATTCCGAAGCCGAGGTCCACGACCGGTTCACGCAGCAGGGATACCTGGTGTACTGGGTCAAACCCCGGACCATCCTCAGCCGGGGCGGGGGACAACACGGCAAGCTGCGACAGTCCACATTCTTGATCTTCAACCAGCAGTTTCTGACACTGATTAAGGCTGGACTGCCGATCCTGACGGCGCTCGATCTTCTGATCAAGCGTCAGCGCGACAAATCCCTGTTACGGCTGCTGGAAGACGTGCGCGAGCGGGTCAAGGGGGGCGAGTTGCTGTCCGATGCGTTCGCCGCCCAGCAGGTGTTTCCGAAGATGTACACCACCACGCTGATGGCGGGAGAGAAGAGCGGCAGCATGGAAGAGGTTCTGGGCCGCTACATCACCTATCAGCGGATGGTGCAGACTTTCCGTAAGAAGTTGCTGGTCTCGCTGGTGTATCCGGCGCTGCTGGTCTCGATGGTAACGGTGATGCTGATCTTTCTGATCACCTACGTAGTGCCAAAGTTTGCCGACCTGTTCGACAACCTGGGAGCGCAACTGCCGGCGATCACGGTATTCATGCTGACGGTCGGCCTGAACGCGCAGAAATACGCGTGGGTCGTGCTGCTGGTCGCCGCGGTAGCGATTGTTCTGTTGTTGCGGTGGAAGCAGAGCGATCGGGGGGCGGAGCGCATTGACCGGTTTCTGTTGTCGTTGCCGCTGATCGGGGAAATCCGGCTGAAGTACCAGGTAGCGAACTTCTCGCGCATTCTGGCGACTCTGCTCCAGGGCGGCCTGCCTTTGGTGCCGGCGATGGAAACGGCTGGCGAATCGATGAGCAGCCGGCAGATGGTAAACGGCGTTACGACCGCGGCGGAGCGAGTAAGAGAAGGGCAGAGCCTGGCGCATAGCCTGGAGGCACAGAAGCTATTTCCCGACCTGGCGGTGGAAATGCTGGAAGTCGGCGAATCAACGGGAGCGCTGCCGGCGATGCTCGGTTCGGTGGCGGAATTTTACGAAGAAGATGTGCAGACGGCTCTGGGGGCAGCCATGGCACTGATTGAGCCGATGATCCTGATCATCATGGCGGTCTTTGTCGGCGGCGTCCTGATCTCCCTGTATATGCCGATCTTCACCCTGGGAGCGGGCGTGCACTGAGGCACCGGGCGGGCTGTAGGAACGGGCATTGCCCGGTTTCCTCAGCGGAAAGGGGACGCGGCAAGCCGCGTCTCTACAGAAAGACTGGGGAAGAAGCTGTAGACTGGAATGGGCATGGCGGACAAGAAAGCAGCACTGGTCAACGGTGGGAATGGCGGAAAACTGGTGCCGGAACCGGCCTCGGTGACCGACGAACTCGCGCACGCGCGCGACATCGCCCGGCGCTACCGTTGCGAATTCATCGATCTGAGCGATTTTCAGTTGCACCACGATCTGTTTGAGAAGATCCCGGTGCACCTGATGTTCCGCTATAACTTCGTGCCCCTGGATGAGACAGCGGACGGGCGACTGGCGATCGCGATTGCCGATCCCAGCCAGTTGATGATGATCGACGAAATCAGCCTGCTCCTGGGCAAGCGAATCGTCACCAAAGTTTCGACCCTCAAGCAAATCTCCGACATCCTGAAGAAGACGGAACAGTCCAAGCGCGTGCTGGAAGACGCGAGCGAAGGATTCACGCTCGACGTGATTCGCGAGGACGAAGCGGGGAACGACGAGACCATCTCCATCGACAAACTGACGGCGAGCGCGGGCACCGACATGAGCCCGATCATCCGTCTGGTCGACACCACGATTTTCACGGCATTGCAGCGGCGGGCGAGCGACATTCACATCGAAACGCGCGACGACTCGGTGGTCATCAAGTTCCGTATTGACGGCGTGCTCACGAACGCCATGCCGCCCATCGGCAAGGAACACCACTCCACCATTATTTCGCGCATCAAGGTCATGAGCGAGCTTGATATTTCCGAGCGCCGCGTGCCTCAGGACGGCCGCTTCCGCGTGAAGTACAACGGCCGTGCCATCGATTTCCGGGTCTCGATCATGCCCTCGATTCACGGTGAGGATGCCGTGCTCCGCGTGCTCGACAAAGAGTCGATGAGCGAGAAGTTCAAGAAGCTCACGCTCGACGTGGTCGGGTTCGACGAAGACGACCTGCGCCGCTTTCGCCGCTACATCAAGGAACCGTACGGCATGGTGCTGGTCACCGGGCCGACGGGCAGCGGCAAAACGACGACGCTCTACGCCGCGGTCAACGAAATCAAGACCGACGAAGACAAGATCATCACCATCGAAGACCCGGTCGAGTATCAGATTCGCGGCATCACCCAGATTCCGGTCAACGAGAAAAAGGGGCTGACCTTCGCCCGCGGCCTGCGGTCGATTCTGCGTCACGATCCGGACAAGATCATGGTGGGCGAAATCCGCGACAACGAAACGGCGCAGATCGCCATCCAATCGGCGCTGACCGGCCACCTCGTGTTCACCACCGTCCACGCCAATAACGTGGTCGATGTGCTGGGGCGCTTCCTGAACATGGGCGTCGAGCCTTACAACTTTGTGTCGGCGCTGAACTGCATTCTGGCGCAGCGGCTGGTGCGGGTCATCTGCGATTCCTGCCGGACGGCGGTGCATTATCCGAACGAAGTGCTCGAGGCCAGCGGTCTGGACCCGCTACAGTGGTCGCAGGTTCCTTTATATGAGGGGCAGGGCTGCATCGAGTGCGCGGGCACGGGGTTCAAGGGACGGACGGCAATTCATGAGCTGCTGGATTTGACCGACCGCATTCGCGAGATGATTCTGGAGAAGAGGCCGACATCGGAGATCCGGAAAGCCGCCCGCGAAGAGGGCATGCGCTTCCTGCGCGAATCGGCGCTGGACAAGGTGCGCGGCGGATTCACCACTCTGAAGGAGATCAACAAGGTCACCTTTATCGAGACCATGCGCTGAAGCCGGTTACCACTGCAAGGGCCGAAAGTCCAGTCCCGGCACCCGCAGAGGTAACTATTCTCGCTATTAAAACACGGGATATCATCAGTTTTGGAGTCGAGGTAGGAACGGCGAGGGTGCCCGTCGCTCCACCGTATGAGGGATTTTAGGCAATAGGAATGATGAGTTCTTCCAAACACGTTCGCCGTCCGACGCTCGCCTGCGAAATCGCAGCCGATCGCGTTCTGGCGGGCCGCGCCGCCGACACGGGGCGGATGGTGGCAATGGCATCGGCGCGCGAACTGGCGCCGGGCACGGTGGTGCCCGATTTGATGGAAGCGAATCTGCGCGACGGGACGGCGGTCCGGCAAGCGATTGAAAGCGCGCTCGGCGGCGTCGGCGGGCGTTCCCGCGACGTGATCGCAATTCTTCCCGACACCTCGGTGCGCGTGGTGCTGCTGGATTTCGAAACGCTGCCGCCGAAGCGGGACGAAGCCGAAGCGGTGGTCCGCTTCCGGCTGAAGAAGTCGCTGCCTTTTGATCCCGACGATGCCCGCATCTCGTATCACGCACAGTCGACGGGTAAAGGGATGCGGGCGGTGGCGGCGGTGGTGCTGAACACGGTGCTCGAGGAATACGAGTCGGCGTTTCGCGACGCGGGCTACAACCCGGGGATGGTGATGCCGTCGATGCTGGCGGCGCTGGGGGCCGCGGACGCGGAACGGCCGACCCTGGTGGTCAAGGTGGATGCGCGCACTATCAGCATCGCGATTCTCGATCAGGAGCAACTGCTGCTGTTCCGGACGCTGGAAAATGTGCGCGGCGTGACCATCACGGGCGATCAACTGGCGGAAGAAGTCTATCCCTCGGTGGTGTTTTTCCAGGACACTTACAACCTGAACATTGAGCGCGTGTATGTGGCGGGACTGCCGGAAGCGGGCGGCGCGGCGCCGGCGCTGAAGAACCAGTCCGGCGCGCAGGTTGAGGAACTGGTGGCGGCGTCGCAGATCGGATCCACCACCGGGACGGTTCCGCGCTGGCGCATGGCGGGAGTGGTGGGAGCGTTGATTTCGTAAAGCGCTGCTCGCTGTTCGCTTTTCGCTAAGAGCCAAAAGCGAAGAGCGAACAGCGAGCTTGTCTGGATTTCATAACTATGCGTTTGGATATCAATCTCGCGACCCGGCCGTATGAAGATGCCCGTGAATTCTGGGCGCGCTGGGGATTGGGCGTGGGGCTGCTGGCGGTGCTGACGCTGGTTCTGCTGATGTTGGCGGTGCGCGGCTGGACCAACGCCGGAAGAGATCGCCACAATATTGCGCAACTGGAGGCAACAGATCGCGGAGCTCAACAAAGAGCGGACCGAGGATCAGGCCGTACTCGACATGCCCGCCAACCGCAGCACCCGGGACCAGTCGCAGTTCCTGAATGGACTGATTCAGCGTAAAGCCTTTTCCTGGACGCGCGTGTTCGAAGATCTGGAGCGGGTGATCCCCCCGAACCTGCACGTGGTCTCGCTGCGGCCGGAATTGAATGAGCAGAATCAGATGCAACTGGACATGAAGGTGGCGTGCGACACGCGGGCGGCCGCTGTGGAATTGGTTCATCGCATGGAGGATTCCAGGCATTTCCAGGGGGCGGAACTGGTCTCGGAGGGGCAGGGTTCGGAGGCTGGATCGGGCATGGCGGCTTCGGTGGTCTCGATTTATGTTCCGGACGCGACGGACAGGAGCGGAAAGTAATGCCGGACTTGGGAAACTCGCGGCGCAAACTGAAAATTGCGATTGGGGCGATGCTGGCAGCCGATGTGGTGGCGATGGCTGTTCTGTTCTCGCCGCTGGTAGGTTCGGCGGATTCGCGGACGCTGCAATTGAACGAACTGAGGCTCGAACTGCAGAAGAAGACCCGCGAAGTGGAACCGCTGCGCGGCATGGACAAGAAGATTGTGCTGGCGAAGGATCAGATCAGCGGGTTTTACAAGGACCGTTTTGCCGCCAAGGACTCCGATCTGGCCAATGAACTGGGAAAGCTGGCGTCGGAGAATGGGGTCCGGATCCAGCAGGCGAAATACACGAAAGAGGAAGCCGGAAAGCTCCGGCGTAATTCCGGTGGCAATCGAAGGAAGTTTTTCCGGAGATTACCTGCAACTGGTGCGGTTCATCAATACGCTGGAACGGTCGAAGCTGTTTTTTACGGTGGATAGCGTGGAACTGGCGGGCGAAGGCGCGGGACCGGTCAAGCTGGAAATCAAGATGCACAGTTATCTGCGGTCGGGTGCCTGAGTGAAACTGGGAATCGAAAATCGGAAGCAAGTCATCTGGCTGGCGGGGTTGGGCGGGATCGCATTGCTGATGCTGGGCCGGGTGTTGTGGCCGTCGTTGCCGGCAACGGCGCCGGCAGCGGACACCGGCGACTGCGAGCCGCGGCCCGGCCCGGCGTGCGGCGCACAGCTTCAGGAAAAATGGTGCCGGCGGCGGAACCGCGGCTGGATCCTACCCTCGACCTGCAAGTTGCTCAGCCAAAGCGAGGAAATCAAGTACGCGGGCAACGGAAGAAATATTTTTGTCGCGGGGTCGGTGCCCATCGAAACGCCCAAGGGAAACGGCACTACGGATGCGAAGGATGCAGGTCGGCCACGTTGCGCCAGCCTCCGCCAACTCCACCGCCGCCGCCGATCACGCTCAAGTTTTTTGGCTTTGCCAACCGGCCCGGGGAGACAAAGAAGGTGTTCTTGTCGCAGGGCGAAGACATTTTTATCGCAGCCGAGGGCGACATCGTCGACCGGCGCTATCGCGTCCTGCACATCTCGCCGACCGCGGTGGACGTGGAAGATGTGATCAATAACAACCGGCAGAGCCTGCCCTTGACGCACGGATGAGGACGATCTGCTGATTCTGTAATTTGTGATTTGTAATTTGAAAGCGAGTAGCGGTTATGCGACATCGTGATTTGAGATCGCCCGATTACCCAAATACAGATTACAAATCACAAGATCGCCAGCGCGGCTACATGATGATCACGCTGATGTTGGCCATGGCGATGATCATGATTGCACTGCTCACCGTGTTGCCCGAGATGAAACAGCAGATCCGCCGCGACCGCGAAGAGGAACTGCGACATCGGGGCACGGCGTACATGCGCGCGATTCAACACTTTTACAAGAAGTTTCGGACGGTACCCAACGCGCGTCGAGGAGTTGGAAAACACCAACAACCTCCGTTTCCTCCGCAAGCGATACACAGACCCGATGAACCGGGACCCGGTCACGGGCAAAGAAAAGGACTTCAAATTCCTGCATCAGCAGGACATCTCTTTGAACAATGGACTGGTTTTGCCTGGGCAGCCGGGCGCCGGTACGACGCCTCCCGCGAGCGTTAATCCCAGCAATCCTTCTACGGGCAACCCTCCTACTGACAACCCTCCGGATACGGGAGGAGATCCGAATTCGCCGGGATCGCCTGCTCCTTCCAATCCCGGTTCCAGTTCCAGTTCCGGCTTCAACGGGCCGACGTTCGGCGGAGGGCCGATCCTCGGGGTTGCCAGCATGAATAAGAAAGACAAGACCATTCGCGTGTTCTACAACAAGAACCATTACAACGACTGGCTCTTCATCTACGTGCCGCTGGCCGACCAAGGCGGACTGCTGAAGGGGCCGGTCAACCCTGGCATGCCCACGGGAAACCTGAACGCCCGGCCCTCAATCCGCCGCCAGGTGGCAATCCTCTTTCGTCGCCGGGGTCCACGCCGAACGGCAGCCAATTCCAAAACCCGCCGGCGCAACCACCTCTTCAGCCCTCGACGCAGATGCCACCCGACCAGTAGATTTCACACTCGGAAGTATTCCCTACAACAGAAAAGCCCCGCATCGAAAGCGGGGCTTGACGTGAAACCGAAAACACTTCAACGCTAAAGCTTAAACATTAAACGAGGAACCGCAGCCGCAGGTGCTCTTCACGTTCGGGTTTTCGAATTTGAATCCGGCGCCTTCCAAAGTCTCGACGTAATCGACATGCGCTCCGCCAAGATACATCAGGGAAGTGGCATCCACGTAAACCTTCAAGCCATCAAAGTCGAAAACCTTGTCCATCATGCCGGCGCCATTCTCGAAAGCCATGGAGTATTGAAAGCCGGAGCAACCGCCGCCGACGACGGAGAGCCGCAATCCCGACGGAACCGGGGTCTGCGCAGCCATGATCTCTTTGACCTTGGCAATGGCCGCTGGGGTCAGGACTGGTGCCGAGGTTTTGGGTTGTACATCGGGTGCGGTGGTAGTCGCCATCTGTTTTATCTCCTTGTACTTAGCTATTATAACAAAGGTCTTAGCCGGCTCGGCAAGGCTTTTCACGACCCCGCCCTGTTTCCCGGAACCTGCAGGTTAGATGCTTCGTCCACAGAAGAAGTCGCACCCCCCCTTGCCAATGGGTCTATAATCGTGCGGAGTAGGGGCTGGTTCCTGAAGGCCGGCCGTGCCAGGGCAGTTTTCGCTGGGCCTAAGGCAGGTTCGGGGATTGGCTCGATCTCAGCTCCGAGGTGGCGTATGTCTCCTATGTTCGGGCTGCTTGTCGCGTGGGGTATTCTGACGGGGGTCCTCATCATCCTCCTGATCTATCGCAGCACCCTCACCATGCACGAGGACGATTCAATCTTCCTGCATGAAACCGAATCCCAGATGCACAAAGATCAAACGGAAGTGATCTCCAAGATGCAGAAGATTACGCCGATCGTCAAGGTGCTCGGCGCGTTGTCGGGGGTCATGATCCTAGTCATTGCGGGATTGTTCATCTATCAGGGGTTGAACGGCGCCACCACGCTGCAGTAGCCGGGAAGGTCGCGATTCTCGGGAATCATTACCCACCCCGGCGCGGGGAGAACTTCGTAAGTACCGCGCCGGAATGTGGCTGCTCGCCTGAGCGTTTCTGCTGCAGGTAAAATCTTAGACCAGAATATGAGGGCGCTACCTACCACTGCGATTGTCGGAGGCGGTCCGGCAGGCGCTCTGGCAGGGGCCCTGTTGGCGGCGGAGGGACGGAGCGTTCTCCTCTTTGACGAAAAGCTCGCCTGGGAGAAGCCTTGCGGCGGCGGACTCACGTACAAAGCTCTGCAACAGTATCCGTTTCTGGCGGATGCCGCGCACCAGAGCAATCCCGTTGAACACTGTGAGCTGATCAGCCCGTCGGGGCTGCGCGTGCGCTTCCACATGCAGCACCCGGTTGCGATCTTCTCGCGCCTGGCGCTGAATGGATTATTGCTGGAGCGAGCCATGCGCGCCGGCGTTGATCTACACCACGAGCGCGTGACGCGAATTTCACGAAGCGATGGCAAATGGTTACTGGTCACACCTCAGCATGAATACCGGGCGTCATACCTGATCGTCGCAGGGGGCGCGCGCAATCCGTTCCGCTCGCAGTTCGTCGCGCCGATTGCCGCGAGCGATCTGATGGTCACCGCGGGCTACTTCATCCCTGGCCGCAGTTCTCTGATGCAGATTCAGTTCCTGAAAGGGATCACCGGCTACATCTGGGTCTTCCCCCGCGCCGATCATGTTTCCGCCGGGATTGCGGGCAAGATGGGCGAAACTTCGACCGCCGAGTTGCGCCGCATTCTGGAAGCGTTGGCTTGGAGAAAACGGATTCCCGTTGGACGGCGCCCGCTTCTACTCGCATATTCTTCCGTCGTTTCGCGCGCAGACTTTCGAAGGGCTGGAGGTCTGCGGCGACGGCTGGGCGATGATCGGCGACAGCGCGGGCCTGGTGGATCCGATTACCGGAGAGGGTCTCTACTACGCGCTTGCGATCGGCGGAGTTATGCGCCAAGCGCGCTGCTGGCCGGACGGCCTGCTGACTACCGGGTCCGGCTGGAAGAAGAGGTGCTTGCCGAGTTGAAGCTGGCGGCGCGCGTTTCCGCAGCGCTTCTACAGCGGACAGATTTTCGGAGACAGCGTTCTGGAGCGGATGGTGTCTCTGACCGCTCAAAGCGCGAGCTTTCGCGACCTGATGAGCGACCTGTTTGCCGGGATTCAGGGCTACCGCGACTTGCGCTCCCGGCTGTACCGGATCCTGCCCTCGGTCATGTCCGAGGGACTGGCTGGAACGCTGCGCAGTCGATGGACCGGCAGCAGCGGATCGGAGTTCGCGGGCGACCCGCTCGCGGAATAACGCATCCGCAAGCGCAGAGACGCGGCAGCCATCAGATCGCAGCGACCTGAGACGCGGCAAGCCGCGTCTCTACCCTGAATTTCTCTCTAAGCCGCTTTCTTCTTCAGATTCCCGATGTCATCGAGCAGCACTTTCTCGTGGCCTTCAGGGCTCACCTTCTCGTAGACCTTGCGGATCACACCCTTTGGATTGACCACGAAACTGGTGCGCTCCCAGAACTTCATACCCTTCCATTCGGCCTGGCCGATGCCGAGCGCCTTCATCAGGCTGGCGTCGGTATCGGCGAGCAAGTCGATGGTAAAGGCAAACTTGTTGCAGAAGTTTTTGTGCGAGGCCACGTCGTCGGAACTGACGCCAATCACTCTGATTCCGGCAGCGTCGAAATCGACCTTGGTCGCGGTAAACGACTTGCCCTGGATAGTGCAGCCCGGCGTGTCGTCTTTCGGATAGAAGTAAACGACCAGCCAGTGTCCAGCGAAATCGGAAAGCTTGAGGGTCTTGCCGTCCTGATTGGGAAGCGAGAAATTCGGGAACGGATTGCCAGCAGAGAGCATGAAAGTGTCCTTTCTGGGGTTGTGTGCTCAATTGTACGTGTGCGCGAGGCCGGCTGAGAGGTCAGAGGTAAGAGGTCAGATTGCAGAGGTGAAAGCCCGGTGAACGACAGTTCTTACCTCTGCAATCTGACCTCTAAGCTCTGACCCCTCAAAGCCAATAGTCAAGAGCGGTGGTTAAGCGGCCTGCATCGCTTTGCGGGCGCGTTCTTCCATCTCTTTCGGGGACAGATCTTCCTTGTGAGTGGCAATGCCCCAAAGATGTCCGAAGGGGTCCTGGATGAAGCCGGAACGATCTCCGTAGAACTGGTCCTGGACCGGCTTCAGGATTTTCGCTCCCCCCGCGACCGCCTTGGCGACGACTTTATCGCAATCGGGGATGTATATGAGCAGGCTCACCGGAGACGCACCGATGCTCTCGGCACTGCGGGCGCCAATGCTGGGATTCTCGTCCGCCAGCATGATGCGCGAGTCGCCGATCTGGAGCTCGGCGTGGCCCACCCGGCCGTCAGGACCATCCATGCGCATGACTTCGGTCGCTCCGAAAACGTTCTTGTAGTACTCGATCGCTTTCGCGGCGCCCTTGATGACGAGGTAGGGCGTAACGGTGTTGTATCCCTTGGGAATGTAATGGACTTTTTTCATGATTCTTCTCCTCGTGGTGTTCCGCTCAAAGATTGAGGCTGAGGGTTGAGGTTAAAGCGCGCATGCGACCCCCCACGGGCCGTGCGATTTACTAATGAGAACACAAGTTCGCAGGCGGCTCAAGCCGAACGTCCGTGGCGCGGCCTGTCGTCATGCGTCCGAAAATCCCGAGCGGGACGCGACCGTGGAATCCCACCCTTGCGCACAGAACGCGCAAGGATGGGGCATCCGGCCCAGAACGCACAAGGATGGAGCGCCCGGCTATGTCTATCCCCTTTTTCGAAAGAATCGAACCGCCACGTAGAGCACGATCACTACTATTACGATCTCAATCAAAAGCCGAACCGTCATTTCACAACCTCCTTGACGCCGCCCAATTGTCCCACCGATCCCTCCAGCGACCAATAGGCCCGCCGTGAGGAGAGGATTGAGGGTTGTTAGTGAAATAGCGATTTTGCAGCAACTATGCTCCGACAGGCGCATAAAGGCCACATTCGGGCCGATGGCCGATGTTGCACTCAGAATCCCGGTTCGGGGGCCAATGAGTCCGTTGTATGATCCGGCGCTTCCTTGATCCCAAGTCGCTTTCCGTAAAGAAGGACCAGCGTCGAGGCCAGCGAAAGGGCCAAAAGTGCCTCGACATAGGTGCTACGGTCAATACCACCAACAATGTGCGGTTGGGGAAAAACCACCACCGAAATATTGGAAAAGGAGTGATAGAGCATCACCGGCAGAAGTTTCTTGCCTGCTTGATTCCATATCCACGTGTAGACGATGGCCTGTGCTGTCGTGGACAAGAAGAAAACCCAGAGCGGTGTCTGGGATTGCGTTGTGCCGGTGAGATAGAACAAGGGCCAGTGCCATGCACTCCACAACAAACCAAGCAACAGACTCGCCATCACCGGATTCCATCTCGCCAGTAGCCGCGGCAGTACGTACCCCCTCCAACCGTAGTCTTCGTTAAACGGGCCGCCGAAGAAAAACCAAAGAACATACGTTCCCACGAGGTGTGCCAGATTCGTTTCGATTTTTCTACCGCCGGTCGTGAAGTACGCCGCTCCGTTCACCACCAGCGGGATCAACACTACGAAACCAAGCAGTGACAGAGGAAAACGCGGATTGAGTCCGCGCCCCAGAAATACCCCGGCACCTCTCCAACCCTCTCGTTGGGCCACGAACACGCAGGCCATGAGGGTCGGCCCGAATCCGCCAATGACCAGCAGCGTTAGTTGGAGCGGCCCTTGACCGACGCCCCGTCCGAACAACCAGGCAATCAACCAGAAGGTCCAAGTGAAGCCGAAGGCAGCGAGAACGAACGAAATCGGGAAAGAAAGCTTCGAGGAATCAGGAGCAGTCAAGGTCGATTTCATGCGCCTCCCCTGGTGAAATAGCTTCACAGTATAGACGCAACCAGAGTCTCCGTGTTTCGATGGGCGACATAGGTTCTGGTATCAATCTTGCTGCAAACAACCCTGATCTAGACCGAGCGGATATTTGAGACCGAACGAAGCGGTTTCGCTAGTTATGGGAAACGGCCATTCCCGCGCTCTCTTCTACTCGATGCCCAACTCCTTCGCCAGTGCCTTCCACTTGCCATCCACCAGTGCGCGGGTCTTCGCGTCCATCACGATCTCCTCCGGCCAGGGACGACTGAAGCCTTCGGTGGACCACTTGCGCGTGGCGTCGATGCCCATCTTCGAGCCGTAGTTCGCCAGGCGCGCGGCGTGGTCGAGCGAATCTACCGGGCCCATCGTGAACTGGATGTCGCGTTCGGGGTCGATGTTGTTCAGCACTTTCAGCGTTACGTCGGCTATATCCTGCACGTCCACGTCTTCATCGACCACGATGATGCATTTGGTGAACATCGCCTGGCCCAGCGACCAGATCGCGTTCATCACTTTGCGCGCTTGTCCGGGATAGGACTTGCGGATGGAAACCAGCATCAGGTTGTGGAACACGCCTTCTATGGGGAGGTTGATGTCCACCAGTTCGGGGATGGTCAGCCTCATCAGCGGCAGGAAGATGCGTTCGACTGCTTTGCCCATCCAGGCATCTTCTTGCGGCGGCTTGCCTACTACCGTGGTCGCATAGATTGGGTCTTTTCTGTGGGTCACGCAGGTGACGTGGAAGACCGGATACTCGTCTTCGAGAGAGTAGAAGCCGGTGTGATCGCCGAAGGGGCCTTCGGTGCGAAGCTCGTCGAGATTGACGTAGCCTTCTAGGATGATCTCGGCGTGGGCGGGGACTTCGAGATCGACGGTCTCGCATTTCACCAGCTCTACCGGCTTCTGGCGTAGAAATCCGGCGATGATGTACTCTTCGACGTCGGGCGGGGCGGGCACTATGGCGGAGAAGGTCAGCGCGGGGTCGGTGCCTATGGCTACGGCTACTTCCATCTTGCCGGTGGGACGGTCTCCTGCGGGTTGCATTGCTCCCCCGGATGACCGGGCCATGATGTCCACCGCTGCACGGGCGGGGGCGCCCGTGCCTCCATCGTTCTGGACACGGTTTCTTATGTGGTCGCGGTAATGCTCGGCTGCTACTTTCTGCCTTTGCCAGTGCATGCCGGTGGTGCGCTCGTCGTAGATCTGCATGCGATACATGCCTACGTTGCGCTTTCCGGTTTTTGGATCGCGCGTGATCACGCAGGGCAGCGTGATGAAGCGTCCGGCATCTTTTGGCCAACATTGCAGGATGGGGAAATCCAGCAACGAGAACTTGTCGCGCTTGATTACTTCTTTGCATGGGCCCGTGGCGACGGTCTTGGGGAAGAACTTGCCCATCTCGGCTAGCATGGGCAGCATCTTTACTTTGTCCAGAAAGCCCTGCGGAGATTTCACGTCCATGAAGCCACGGATGCGGTCGGCGACTTCATCGAGGGCATTGACTTCCAGCGCTAGCCGCATGCGGCGGGCGGAGCCGAACTGGTTGATGAGGAGTCGCGCGCCGGGATAGCCTTTCAGGTTCTCGAACAGCAACGCCTTGCCGCCTACGGTTCCCTGCTGGTCTCTACTCTTCGAAACCCGATCGGCAATTTCCGTAATCTCCAGAATTGGGTCCGCTTCGGTGCGGACTCGCTTCAGTTCGCCGGCTTGGTCGAGTGCTTGGATCCAGTCGCGCAGATCGTCGTAGGCCAAAATCCCTCCCGGAATGACAGACGATTATATGACGGCAAGTGCAAAGAAACTGCAGATCCCTCGCTCCGCTCGGGAGGACAAACGTCCGCATTGGCCTCGCTCTTCCACATTTCGCGCTCTGCGGCTAGGATATGGAAATCAATTTTGCAGCATCCGTGATTCACCGCGGAAGTTCACCGAGGGACCCATGATCCGTTTTAAAGTGAACGGGAAAGAGAAGACGTTTGACGGCGATCCTGACATGCCGCTGCTTTGGTATTTGCGCGACGTGGCGGAACTGACGGGAACGAAGTTCGGCTGTGGCATGGCGCTGTGCGGCGCATGTACTGTGCACCAGAATGGCGCGGCCATACGCTCGTGCACGACTCCCATGAAAGAGGTCGGCGGCTCCGAGATCACCACCATCGAAGGCATCGCACCTATGCATCCCGTGCAGAAGGCGTGGATGGAGATTCGGGTACCGCAATGCGGCTACTGCCAGACCGGCCAGATCATGCAGGCGATCGCACTGCTGAAAGACAACAAGAATCCGAGCGACCAGGATATTGACACGGCTATGGCCGGCAATCTCTGCCGTTGCGGCACCTATCAGCGGATTCGGGCGGCGATTCATCAGGCCGCGAAGGAGACGGCATGAAGCTCATTGAAAATGCCAGCCATAACGATAGCCGACGCCGATTCCTGCAAGGCGCGTTGGCGGGTAGCGTCTTTGTGCTGAGCGCGCGCTTTGTGCCTGAGCCGCTGTGGGCCGCGGAAGACGAAGCGGCAGCTCCGTTTGAACCCAGTCTGTGGATGTCGATTGCTCCAGATGGCACGGTGACGGTCGTCGCCCATCGCTCGGAGATGGGATGCGGCAGTCGCACAGCCTTGCCGCTTGTGGTCGCCGACGAACTGGATGCCGACTGGTCGAAGGTGAAGATTGAGCAGGCAATTGGCGATCCAAAATATGGTGAGCAGGATACGGACGGTTCGCACTCGGTCCGCAGCAACTTTGACCTGATGCGGCAGGTGGGCGCTACCGGGCGCGTGATGCTGATCACGGCCGCCGCCGCCCAGTGGGGCGTTTCTCCGAAGGATTGCACGACCGAAACTCATTTTGTGGTGCATCGCGCCAGCGGCCGCAAGCTGGGCTACGGCGAAGTTGCCGCCGCGGCAGCCAAGCTGCCGGTTCCGAAGAAAGAAGATGTCCCGCTCAAGGAACGCTCCCAGTGGCGCTACATCGGCAAGGAGAGCAATTCTCTGTTCGATCTGCCCGAGATCGTCACCGGCAAAGCGATGTTTGGCATGGACGCGACTATGCCGGGCATGGTCTATGCATCGGTTGAGCATCCGCCCGTGCTGGGACAGAAGATCAAGTCATATGACGACAAAGCCGCGCTCAAAGTGCCTGGAGTTCAGAAGACGCTGACCATCGAGACTTTCAAGCCACCACACCAGTTTCAGCCTTTGGGCGGCGTCGCCGTGATTGCCGACAATACGTATGCGGCATTCAAGGGACGCAAGAGCTTGAAGATCGAATGGGATAGTAGTCCGCATTCGGTGTACAACTCGGGACCGTTCCGCAAGACGCTGGAAGCCACTTCGCGGCAGCCGGGCAAAGTGGTTCGCAACGTCGGCGACGTGGATGCCGCGTTTGCCAAGGAGCCGGGGAAGATCATGGAAGCCGAATACTACGCTCCGCATCTGGCGCACGTTTCCATGGAACCTCCGGTCGCGGTTGCCGAGTATCGCGACGGAAAAGTGCTGATCTGGGCTCCGACGCAGAATCCGCAAGCCGTGCAGGAGACTATTGCCGGCGTGCTGGGCATCAAGAAAGAAGATGTGACTTGCCATGTCACGCTGCTGGGTGGAGGGTTCGGACGCAAATCGAAACCTGACCAGGTGGCGGAAGCTGCTGTTCTATCCAAACAACTGGGCAAGCCGGTCAAGGTTGTCTGGAGCCGTGAGGACGATATTCACTGCGATTTTTTCCACTCCGTCGCCGCGATGTACATGAAGGCCGCGGTTGGGCCGGATGGCAAGCCGACTGCGTGGCTGCAGCGCAGCGTCTTTCCGCCGATCAACTCCACATTTGACGCGTCCGCCACGTATGGCGACGACGAAATGGGCCTGGGATGGAACAATCTTCCTTTCGACATCCCAAATCATCGCGCCGAGAATGGTCCCGCCGACTACCACGTGCGGATTGGATGGTTGCGCAGCGTGGCGAACATTTATCATGCGTTCGCAATTCATTCCTTTGCCGACGAACTGGCGAAGGCGGCCAATAAAGATTCCGTGCAGTATCTCCTGGATCTGATCGGGCCGCCGCGTATCGTCAGCCTTGACCTCAAGGGAGACGACGCGGAAGAGGCCAAGAATTATCCGCTGGACACCGCACGGTTGCGGCGCGTGGTCGAGATAGCAGCGGAGAAATCTGGCTGGGGTAAAAGGCCCATTAGTAAGGGCCACGGCATGGGTATCGCTGCGCACCGAAGTTTTCTGACTTATGTTGCGACCGTGGTTGAAGTGGAGGTCGACAGCCGGGGTCAGGTGCATATTCCGAATGTTTGGACCGCGGTGGATGCGGGTACGATCGTCAGCCCTGACAACATCCGCAACCAGTTCGAGGGAGCGGCGGTGTTCGGGACGAGCCTGGCTTTGTTCGGCGAGATTACTGCCACGAACGGAGCCATCGACCAAAGCAATTTCCACAATTATCAGATCGCGCGCATGAGCCGCGCTCCGCGCCACGTCGAGGTGCACATTGTGGAGAGCGAAGCGCCGCCGGCCGGAATTGGCGAACCCGGCGTGCCGCCTTTTGCGCCCGCGCTGTACAACGCGGTGTTTGCCGCTACGGGCAAGCGGGTGCGCGAGCTTCCGCTGTCGAAGACGAAACTGGTGTAAACAGGGGACCCGAGGGCCCTGGCGCAAAGTGAGGAGCCTTCCAATGCCCAGCCCCTAAAGGGGCATCGGTTTCGAGGAATTTGCGGCATCGCTAAAGCGATGCCCTGATACGAACCTTAAATCTCTACTATGAAATACCTGCTGACGCTACTGCTCCTGCTCATAGGAACCTTCGCCACCGCCCAGGAGATCGTCGTGGCGGCGGCGGCGGATATGAGTGCCGCTCTTCCGCAACTTGCCGCCGCCTACACGAACAAGACGGGGCAAACGGTGAAGCTTTCACTCGGTTCGTCCGGGAACCTGACGAATCAGATACGAAACGGCGCGCCGTTCGACGTCTTCTTCTCGGCCGATGAACAATATCCTCAACAGTTAATCGCCGAGGGGCTGGCGGCGCAAGACACGCTCTACCGTTACGCGGTCGGACGGTTAGTGCTATGGGTCCCGAGTGACTCGCCGCTGGATTTATCGAAGCTCGGCGTGAAGGCACTGCTCGATCCGTCGGTCAAGAAGATTTCGATCGCGAATCCGGCGACTGCGCCTTACGGGCGCGCGGCGGAGGCTACGCTGCGGCACTTCGGAATTTACGATCAGGTTGCCGGCCGGCTTGTAATCGGAGAAAACGTGTCGCAAGCGGCACAATTCGTCGAATCGGGCAATGCGCAGGCGGGATTGATCGCGCTCTCGCATGCGCTCGCTCCCGCGCTCAAAGATAAAGGCCGCTATTGGACGGTTCCCCTCGATGCGTATCCCACGCTGAACCAGGCGGCGGTCGTGCTCTCAAGATCCAAACAGCCGGATGCGGCCCGCAAATTTCTTGACTTTCTGCGCAGCCCTGAGGCCGCTTCCCTGCTCAGCAGTTACGGTTTCAGCGTTCCAGTGGAGACGCATTGATATGGAGATATATTGAAATGAACTGGGAGGCGTTCTGGTTGACGGTCCGTCTGGCAGCCATCGTCTCTGCGCTGCTGATCGCCATCGGAATTCCCATCGCCTACTGGCTGACTTACTCGCGCTGGCGCTGGAAGTTTCTGGTCGAGGCGGCGGTCGCGCTTCCCATTGTCCTGCCGCCGACTGTGCTTGGCTTTTATGTCCTGGTGGCGCTTGGTTCGCGGAGCCCGCTTGGGCGCTGGTGGGAGTCGCTCACCGGCCACACTTTGGCCTTCACTTTTGAGGGTCTGGTGATCGGGTCTTTGTTATACAGCCTGCCTTTCGCCGTGCAACCGTTCGCGGCGTCTTTCGGCGCGGTTGATACGAGTCTGCTTCGCGCCTCGGCATCGCTTGGCCATTCGCCGCTGCAGACCTTTCGCCGTATCGTGCTTCCGCTTTCTAAAGCCGGACTGGTCACGGGATTTGCGCTCAGCTTCGCGCACACGCTGGGCGAGTTTGGGGTGGTGCTGATGGTGGGAGGCAATATTCCGGGCGTCACGCGCACCATCTCGATTGATATTTACGATCAGGTGCAGAACGCGAATTATTCCAGTGCGAACCAGACGGCGATCGTGCTGCTGGTGGTTTCGTTCGTTGTGTTGTCGATTGTGTATGGCTTGAGCCGGCGTCCATGGGCGGTGGGGCCATGGCGGTGAATTCGGCTCCGTCGCCACAGACTATCTCTTCCGAACTCGAAGTCCGCATCCGCAAACGCTTTCCTAATCCCGAGGGCAGTTTCAACCTGAATGTCCATTTCCGCGCGCTGGCCGGTTTCACGATTCTGTTCGGCGCTTCGGGCGCAGGAAAAACTACGCTGCTCGATTGTATTGCCGGACTGACCAATCCCGACGACGGGCGCATTGCGGTGGGCGGCGAAGATCTTTATGACTCGGAGAAAAAGCGCAACATCGCCGCCTGGAAACGGCAGATCGGTTATGTACAGCAGGATCTGGCGCTGTTTCCGCACCTGACTGCCGGGGAGAACATCGCCTATGGTCTCCGCACGTTCAGCGCGGCCGAGCGAACAACGCGCAGCCGCGAGATACTTGAGGCGTTCCGCATTGTTCACTTGCGCGACCGGCGGCCGGCGCAGATCTCCGGCGGCGAGCGCCAGCGCGTCGCTCTGGCCCGGGCGCTGGTGACCGAACCGTGCGCATTGCTGCTCGATGAGCCACTGGCGGCGCTCGACCGTCCGACGAAATCGTTGTTGGTTAGCGATCTGCGCCGGTGGAACCAGCAGCACCGCGTCCCGATTCTTTTCGTCACTCACAACAGCGAGGAAGTGTTTGCCCTGGGCGACGAGGTCATTGTGCTGGATGGAGGAATCATTGTGGCGCAAGGACGGCCGCATGAAGTGATGCGCGTTCCGCGGCTGGAAACCGTCGCCAACCTGTCAGGATTCGAAAACATTTTCAACGCCACGGTGCTGGCGCTGCACGAAGACCGTGGGACCATGACCTGCCAACTGGGTAGCGGCAAAGTGGAACTGGAAACGCCGCTGGTTCGCGCCGATGTTGGCTCGCGCCTGCGCGTGGGCGTTCGCGCTGGCGATCTGCTGCTGGCAACGGAGAGCCCGCGCGGGCTTAGCGCTCGTAATGTATTGCCGGGAACCATCCAGCGACTGGAGCAGCGAGACGTGATTATCGCGGCGATGGTGGATTGCGGCGGCACGGAGTTCGAGGTGCACTTAACTTTGGCGGCTCGCGACGCTCTGCAACTGGGCTCCGGCAAGAGCGTCTGGGTTGTGGTCAAGACGCATTCTTGTCATTTGATGGGGATGTGAAGGCGAGGTTACAGAGTTTGGAATCGCGGCTTTGCACGAGTTGTGAGCGAAATCGCCTGGTTTCAACAGCTATCCTGCGACACTCACGGTGTACACTTCATCGTTCCCCTTGAAAGGACAGCCATGAATGCTCGCAAACTGACCTTGGTCGTTTGTTCGCTTGCCGTTTTCTTAGCACTGCACGTGGTCGCGCAATCCGCCCAACCTCCTACCGCACTGGCAAACGCCATCCCTTCCGCCGGAGGCAGTTCACAGAGTCCCGCGGGTCAGAGTGGAACGACAGAGGACTTTCCTCGCTGCGAAAACGCTTTCGGCTCGACACCCGAGACTCGCGGCAAACTCGTGACCATGCCCACAGCGATCCACAAAGTTCAGCCCAAATATCCGCCTGCCGCCAAAACGGCGCATATCGAGGGCGTGGTGGTACTGTGCGTCACCATTGGCAAAGACGGAGACGTTCGGAGCGCGCGTGCGAGTTCCGGCCCGAAGGAACTCATCCCTGCTGCTGTGAAAGCTGTGGAGCAGTGGCGCTTCCGGCCATTCCTGGCGAACAACGAACCGGTAGAGGCGAGCGTTCCGATTCGTGTGAACTTCCGGTTGACTAGTATAGAAGTTCGATGAGATCAATTGGCGAAAAATCCCCATTACACTCAATGACCGCCGGTCAATGAGTGAAATCGCCTGATAGAGTCAGTAAGATAAACGCTATCGAATTGTCGCAGAGGTTTTCCAATATGCGTACAGTGACTATCGATGACGACAAAATACGAATACTCGCAGAGCAGATCGTTCTGAATTACAACCAGATTTCAGAAAAGCTGACGGCCACTCGGTCGGTGATGGAGAATGGAGTGCCTGTGGTCTCTCTTGAGGACATTATGACTTCTCGGCAGCGTGGAGTCGATATGCTTTTTAAGATTATCAAGAACTGGTCGGAATGGACTCTTCCCCCAAAAACGTAGCTCAACTGTTGCAAAATCCCGTTTACACTCACTACCCAGGCTCACCGCTCCACCGCTACGACCGCGATCCACTGCCCATTCCGTTCTTTGCGATAGACAATCATCCCGCCAAGTCGCTGCGCAATGTCTTCAGGCAGCAGATCGCGATGGTAACCGAAGAACCTTTCCTTGATACGTTGCCATGCCTCCCAATTTTCGAATAGCGGATGCGGCGGCTGGTACTTGGTGGAGAAGACCAGAGCCACATCAAAGTGGTCGTGAGCCTGGGCGGCCACGTCGATCTGGGCGGCGGAGAAGTCCTCGATGCGCACGACGCGGACAGGCTGACTGACGTAGCCGAGCCATGGCCGGGTGAGTTCATCCGATGCTGGCCAGGCGGTGAGAACGCGCTGGTTGGGATATCGCATCGCCAGGAAACGGCTGGCTTCCGCGTGCATCACGATGTAGTCGCGATAGGCCAGATTGTCTTCGAGAGTGAATCCGTAAGGCGGATTGCTGAACAGGCCCGCGATAAATGCAATCGCAACCGCTGCCACAATCAGTTTCCAATAGCGCGCGCGGCGCCACAGAGTTGAGACCAGCGCCAGAATTACCAGCGGCACGACTGGCAACATGTAGCGCGCCAGGACCGCTCCGCCTACTGCCGACATAAAGGCCAGGTAGGCCAGCGTCACGGCAAGAAATGCGGCTTGAATCCAGAACGGGATTCGCGGGCGGGTGCCCTCGTTCGTTTGCTGTGGCGGACGAAGCAGACCCAGCAATCCCGCCAGGGTGAGCAGATAGAGGCCGAAATATCCGAAGAGTTGCCAGAGGCGCATTCCGAGAGCCAGGGGGATGCGCAGAGGATCGAGCGTGGCGGCAACGTTGTAACGAAAGAACTCGGGGTTGCCCAGCAGGAAGCCCGTCTTCCTGTAGTGGTAGGCGTACCAGCAGGCCAAGGGCACCACTGGAAGCAGGAGATAAAGCCAGCGCGTGCGCCCGCCTACAGGTGGAAGAATTTCCTGCCAACGCGGGCGAACCACGCAAGCGAGCAGTTCCCAGGCAAACAGCGCCACGGCAGCCAGGATCGCGGTCTCTTTCGCCAGTGCTGCCAGCGAGAACCACAGTACTTGTTTCCACGGACGATCCTCTATATAGGCGGCCAGCGCCCAGAAAGTAAATCCAGCGGCGGGCAGGTCCACCTGCGCCAGGGAACTCTGTGTGAAGCACACCGGATACAACGCGACCAGCGCGGTTGTCGCCCACGCCACCGGCAGATTGGCGGCGATTCTAGAAAGTCGAAACAGTCCCAACAGCGAGAATGCGGACAGTGCCAGCATGGCTGTGCGGGTAACCAGCGTGGAGTATCCAAGAACGCGCCAGGCCAGCGCCAGCCAGGCCATCACCAGCGGGGGATGTGCATTCGAGGGCGTGGACTGTGGTATGAGCGTGCCGGTCAGAAACAGATCCCGCGCTGCCGGAACATAGTAGCCGGCTTCATCCCAGAAATAAGGAAGTCGCAGAAGAGGAGCGTGCAGAAGCATCAATCCGGCAAACAACAGCGCGAACAGGAGTAACTGCTGCGTCCATGCGGAATATGCCGGTTGAGAGTTTGTTTTCAGATTGGAATTCTTCGCCGGACGCGCAGCCTTTGTTGCATAGTCCATCAGTGAACGGGCCCGCCCGGGGCGCGGGGATCAAGCTTGATCTCGCCGAACGCGACTTCGTAGTTCGACACGTTCTGCTGCAAGAGCGCCATGAGCGCCTTGGCCTGTTGCGGACTTAGATAGATTCCCTGAAAATTGCGCAATTCCACCTGCGTCTCCGAACTTTGCTGCATGGTTCCAAAAACCAGGAAGAAATCCCACACATTGACGCGGATCTGCACGCTGTTGGAGTAGGTCTCGCGGTAATCGGGAGTCTGCACGAACTTCACATTCGGTTGGTTCGGCGTATTCATATCCCGCAGTGTAACGCCTCGGTAGAGCACAGAGCAAAGCTGGAGGTCACCCGGCAAAAAGTACTGGTGCGAAAGGGGGGACTCGAACCCCCATGGGTTTCCACGCCAGATCCTAAGTTCAACTCGAACCAAGAATCAATACTTTAGCAACATTTGCATGGAGTGGGATTCGCTAGTAAATATGCGGGTTTCAGCACTTCGCTCTAACTCACAACTAAACGCATACAAGCAGCCACTGGGCACAATTTTAGGCACAGTCGGTGCCCAAGGCCAAGGAATGCTTTTCCTTGGATAGGCTATCCCCCTTTTGGCTGTACCCCGCCCGGTTGCCTTACTATCCGGCTCAAACAATTTTCAGCTAAAAGCGACTTCCGGATTTTTCCCTCAAAGGACAAAGTGTCCGTGAGGACGGACAAAATTTCACAAAGAATCAGGCGCTTACAGAGGCTCGCCGCGGCTTCAAGAGAGCGGTTGATGATTCCCCTTCACCTGGGGGCTTGCGGCGCGGCTGGCAAGCTCCTGCGTGCGGCGCCGGGTACTAAGGCTTTCAATGATGGGGCAAGCCGCGAAGCAGTACACCTTCGTTCTCGGCGATGGGAGTGGCCCGGACACTCTGGTAGCGAATCCGGGGGAGTTCCGCTTTTTGGCTGGGCGGGTCGGACGCTGCGGCGGGAAGGCTGGCGGGCGAGGCAGGGACGGACGCTGCGGGGAGTGCGTGTTGCTCTCGCCACCGGGTAACTTGCTCTTCGGCTTCCTTGTCGGATTCGCGGCGAATTACCTCCGCCGTTTTCAAAAGCACTTCAAGACCGAGGATAACGCTCGGCTCACCACGAAGCAGTTTGCACTTGTCCACGGCGATCGCTCCGCTTAAGGTTCGCTGATACGCGTTGAGCTTTTCGATATCCGCGGTGCTAATGCTGTCGATCATCCGTTCGGCTAGACCTTCGAAACGATCAGCCAGGTTAGCCTTGATCGTCGCGACTTCGGCAACTACCTCAGCCGAACAGGTGAGTACCTTCTTGACCGTGTGGGGACTCCGGCCCAGTTCGCGAGCAACGGCGCGGTAGGAGCGCGTCAGCGCGAAAAGGTTCTTCGCTTGCTCGATCTCAACGGTGGTCAGCGGCCCTGCGCCCTTCGTTCGCATTCGAAAAACCTCGCAAGATAGAATCCTACCCACAAAAGCCCGGGTATAAAAGAATGCGCGCCCACTTCACCGCGTGCGGCCAGAATAAAGGCGATTCAACGTTCTCCATTCGCCCGTTTGCTCACTGGCTGTCAGTTGGGCTGGCTGATAGAGTGACGCGCCGAGCTGTGTTTCCAAATGGTTCAAGGTGTTCCGCGCTCCGTCAAGGATTAGGGCGAGTGCGCCTTCAGCGCCTCTAATCAAGCCGGTGCAGTCTGAGAGGAAAGTTTCGGCCCCGCGCCGCAGTTCCGCCAGCTTCGCAGCTTCGATTTGTCGGCAACGTTCCGCGATTTCGCCCCGCCGCGCCTCGATCCGGGCCAGCTCGCCCTTACTCTCTTCCAGTTCGCGCAACTTCTCCCGCGCCTGTTCGCGCTTTCCCTGCACGATTAGTTTGTCGGCCTCAAACCGAGTCACACGTTCGACGGATCCCAGGCGTTCGACGGTGCTCCGTATCTCCGTTTCCAGAGAATCACCTTCCCTAGTGAGTGCCGTCAACTGTTCCGCGAAGTTCGCGCATATTTCCATGTACGCTTTTTCTCGCCGGTCAGCCAGTTCGCCTAATGCCCCTCGACTAAAATCTCGGATACGTTCCGACATTTCCTCCGCACTCATAGACTCAACCGCACTGCGATCCACTGTCGTTTCCGCGTTCATTGGGCGTTTTTTCCTTTCCGTAAAAGATGCCATGCGTTATTTGAAGTGAAACGATTGAGATGACGATGCCGTTGTATCGGTCGACGTCCCCGGCCCTGAGGCACAAATCGGCTTTCCGCCTGAGCTCGAAGATTAAATTTTCCGCTGCCGCCTTCGGTGTCAATTCCATGTTGTTCACCGCCGCTTTCCCGGAGTCAGCATTTGCAACCAGGGCCGGATCACCATTTCGTAATACTCTTTTTGATCGGCCTCGCTCGCAAACTCTTTGCTCAGGGTTTCCGCCCGCCGGAGGGTTCCCGTGTCCAACAACTCCGCGCCCCGCGCACACGCGATAAAGTGGGCGAACGTTTGCGGCCCGCTCTGCTGTGGCCCGCTTCGGAGGTAACCTTGGCGATTCATGGCGGCCTCGATTTTCGAGGCAACGTGTGGGCCGAAATTCACCGCATGCAAGGTCTCGGTTGGGTTAGGCGAACCCGGCAACGTTGGAAGTTCGATTTCGATACGGCCCTCGCGTGACGCGCCATCGTAAGTCATTCCCCCGTTCGCATCGACGGCGATCCCGCGGTCGGGGTTTTTTCCGTCATAAGGCAGGGTGCTTATTTCGCTCATATCGTTTGTGTCCTTTCAGTAACAGATTTTCACTCCCTCGCAGCTCTTGGACTTGCGATCTCGGGCCAGCGCCGTGCCGCCGCGATCGAACGCGCCAGTTTCTCGGCGAGTTCAGACTGACTCGGGACCGTGGCGGGAGCCTTCCAACGTGCCGGCCGATTTTCGACTTCGGCGGGCGCGCTCTCTTCACACTTCACCGTACTGAAGTGTGCACTTGTGCAAGCGTCTTTGTTATCAATGCCAGAGTCTTGAGAATCGCTCGCTAGCGGAGCATCTTCCGGGGTTTGATTCGGAAACTCTGCGCTGTTCGTGTTACACGGATTGAAGCGTGCACTTTCATAAGTGCCTTTATTTTCAGTGCGCGAATCTTCGGAAACCACGCGACTTTCCGAGTCCGAAGAAAAAGTGCACGCTACATTTTCTAAAGCGTGAACTTGAGTTCGTGTTACAGGGATTAAAGACACTGTACCTAGGTATGGTGCTTGTGGTTTTGGGGGGCCGGAGTCGGGGAGGGTTGCCCTCGCTTGCGCGAGTAGTTCTCGCTCTGCTCCACTATCCAGTTTCAAACGTGCGTGAGTTTCAGAAAGCGCGGCCTGAAATTTCCCGCCGTCGAGGGTGAAGCGATAACTTGACGGCTCGCGAAAACTGCCCCCCGCCAGTCTCGGAAGTGCTTCGAGAATCCCGAGCCGCTTGAGTTGCTGAAAAGCTTTGGCAATGGTCGTAAAAGATCCAAGGCCCGAGTATCTGGCCAACCCGCGATAGGACACACAAACGGTTCCCCGTTCGGCAAAGCAAAACAGGACAGGCAGGACGGCACGCGCTGGATCGTCCAGGGCTGCCCACACTCCGCTCCTGATGAAATCCTCAAGCGGGAACGATGAACGACCTACCGGGCTTGTTGCCCAGCGTTCGCGCCGCGCCAGTTTCACGTTTTTGGGAATCATCGGAACTGACCAGCGTGCGCAGATCCATTCCGTTGCTTCTTTCAGCCCACGGCTCGGGTCCAACTCCTGAAACTTGATGACTAGATCAATCGTTGACATTGCACGCGGGTCACAGACGTGACATTGCACGCGGTTGCGGTGAAAACTCATGCTTGCCGTCCGGTCGCCGTTCTGGTGCGCTCCTACCCTCCAGCAATGCGCACCGTTACGCCCCGTTACGCGAATGCCCAGCGCTTCCGCTACATCAGCAATCGGGATTTCGCGTCTGATGAAGTTCATGTTCGGCAGTGATTCCCTCTGCGCCATCTAGCGGGCCTTGTCCTCGCGCTGCCTTTCGAAGTTTGCGGATTCGCCGCGTGCCACAGCGAGCCATTTGCGCGCACGTTCGGCCCGGGCGCTTTCATCCGGGCGAAGGAACGGCGCGGGCTCGGGCTGAGGGACGAGCTCCGGTCGCGGCTCCGGTGGCGGTGATGGTGCGGTGCCGGCCATTACTCCACCCGGACCGCCCGTCGCCGTCCGACTGACTTGCCGCCGTCCTCAACCACGCGCTGCAATTCGCTCTCGCGGATCATTGTGCGGCTTCCCACTTTCGTCCTGCGAAGCCTGCCTGCGCTCAACCAGCTATAAACAGTCCATTTACTTACACCACCTAACCGGCGAGCGGTTTCTTCAACTGAGAGTAGGTTTTCCATCGGTTCAAAGCCCTCCAATCTTCAGTGAAAGAATCTCATTGACTGTAATCTCGTGCAAGTGTATTGTAAGTACGTCATGAAATCACTGACGCATACGTTACACGGGGTGGATAAAGCCGGGGCAGGTGATGAGCCATATCGTAACCTTCTCGCACTTTTCGAGAAGATCGGGCGCGGCTGCTATCAGGCAAGCGTTATGGAGGAATTCTTCGCTCCGCTCCGGGAACACGCTACTAAACCCGCAGTAAAGCGAGTCGAAAACGTGTTGAGCCTCTTGGTCGCCGCGGACACGCTCGCTCGCGAGCAGCGCGAGAAAAGAAGGTTTTATGAACGGGCCGGCAAAGACTGGCGGCGGGAGGACGGCAAGTCTTTTAGCGAATCGCTAGGCGCTTCCGCCCGCACCTGGGGATTGCTGAATGCCGCACTGCATCGGTATCCCACGCTGCCACTCGCGCAAGGCGCGATCGGCAAATTCGAGATCATCGCCCGCCCCGTAACATCGTCCACGGGCCGATGGGTCTATTGGGAACGTTGGGCCGTGGGGGCGCTACTGAATCTCGCAAGGAAGCCGGGGGAACTGTCTCGACTTCGCCGGTGCTTGGAGTGTCAGCAATGGTTCTACGCAACCCGGCCGCATCAGCAATTCTGCGGGGTATCTTGCCGCAGACGCCACACCGCGCACGATCCCGAATTTAAGGAACAGCGTGCGGCCTATATGCGCGAGTACCGAAGCGACGAAAACTCGCGGGATTTGAACGCGAAAAAACTGGCAAGGAGGAAGTGATATGTCCATCTATAAGAGGGGTGGAATCTATTGGTACAAGTTCATGTGGAACGGGGAACTAATCCGCGAATCCACGAAACAAGGGAACGATCGCAAGGCCCGCAACATCGAATCAGGGCACAGGACCGCCCTTGCAAATGGCCTAGTGGGCATCCGTGAGAAGAAGGCCGCGCCCGCACTGGCGGACTTCCTCAAGAACGATTTCGTTCCCTTCGTGGAAACGAAGCACGCAGCCAAGCCAGCGACGGCGGAGTATTACGCCGATGGTGCGAACATGGTTTGCAAGTGTGATTGGGCCTCTGATCCTTTGGACAAGATCAGCGACCAGCACGCGCAGCACTTCGCCAGTAAGTATGCCGCCCTTTCCGCTTCCCGCATCAATTGCGGCCTTCGCAGCCTTCGCCGCGCCCTCAATCTGGCCTTCGAGTGGGGCAAGCTCGAACGGCCCGTGAAGATCACGCTGGCGAAGGGCGAACGGCAACGGGACACGATTCTTTCGGATGACGATTGGCAGCGATATATCGCAGAGTGTCCGCAGCCTTGGCGTGACGCTGCAACCATCGTTCGCGGCACAGGGATGCGCCCTGGCGAAGCGTTCGCCCTTCGGTGGGAGAATATCTATCTGAACGGCACAGGCGGGCTTATACAGATCACTGAGGGCAAAACGAAGGCCGCCCGCCGTATGCTGCCAATGGTCCCCGCCGTCTATGCAGCACTGAAGGCGAAGCGGGAAGCGGCGGGAAACCCGGAAGAGGGTTGGCTGTTCCCTGCTTCCTCGCGGGAAGGCCACTTGAACAAAGACACCGCCAAAGATCAGCACAAGCGCGCCATCGAACGCGTCAACGTAAAGGCGAAGCCCAAAGAGAAACTCAAGCACTTCCAACCCTACATCCTGAGACACACGGCCCTCACTCAACTTGCGGAAGCGGGTTGCGACGTATTCACGCTGGCGCGGATCGCGGGACACTCCTCGATTACGATCACCCAGCGATACGTTCACCCTCAGGCGGACGCGATTGAGCGAGCCTTTCAGATGCAGACCACCAAGGCGGACCTTCTCGCGCTTCCTGCGGCGGGAAAGTAGGCACAATAAAACTCTAGGTAGGCACAAAATTGGGCACAGTACGAAAAGGGCCGATTCAAGATCGGCCCTAATCTATTGGTGCGAAAGGGGGGACTCGAACCCCCATGGGTTTCCCCGCCAGATCCTAAGTCTGGTGCGTCTGCCAATTCCGCCACTTTCGCAGGAGCTGAATTTCCATAAGTCTAGATGCGAAGCTGCACTGATTGCAACGGCGGCCGTATCGCCCTTACCACGTCGAGCACTGCTTCGAGATGGTTTGCGAAGCCTTAAAGTGGGTGAGATCATCTACTACAAAAGAGCGCAGGACATGCCCCGATTGACCCCCATCTCGACACGGCCCTTCGGTCACAACGGCGCCTCGCTTCCGCCTCGCAGCGGCGGCGGGGACGATGGCCGGGGGCGCGACGATGACGGCCGGCCCGACTCTATTCCGGACTCCATTCCGAATTATGGCGAGCGCCTGCGCCGTGCCCGGTTGGGACTGGCCGTCGCCCTGACGCCCGTCTTCATGCTCTTCATTTCCTTCACCGCGGTCTATCTGGTCCGGCGCGGATTTCTCAGTCTCGATTTGAGCGGAACGGCTTACGTCCGAGCATGGGCTCCGGTCGAATTGCCCTGGATGCTGTTGTTGGCCAACACCGCCGTCCTGATTGCGAGCAGCGTCACGATCGACTTGGCGCGGCGCGACATCACGCGACGAGCCGCGCTCGCCCCGGTGCAATCGATCCCCGGCGTCTCGCTGGGAGACGAGCGCCATTTCCCATGGCTCGGCTTGTCTACCGTTCTCGGTCTCCTGTTTCTTGCCGGGCAGCTTTTGGTTTGGAGCAGGCTTTCCGCCCGTGGTTTTCACCTTACCGGCGGCACCAGCAGTTCCTTCGTCTACATTCTTACGGCCATGCACGGGCTGCATCTTTCGGGCGCCGTGCTGGCGCTTTTGTGCGCCCATGTCGCGGCGGTTCTGCATCGTCCAATTGAAGCCCGGCGCATCGTCGTTGACATTACGTCGTGGTACTGGCATTGCATGACGGGACTGTGGATTTACATCCTGGTGCTGTTCTCGTTTGCCGCGCAGTAGGACGGTCGTTAGTCGCTACTGTAGTGCCGGCATCCTGCCAGCAGTCCCGAGGGAGTCTCGCCCTCGGCGCGGCGGGCGAGACGGCGGCGCTACAGCCGGTCGCGACACTAGTCGCTGGTCGCTCGCAATCCTCGCTTCGCGGGCGTGGGCTTCAGCGCCGCTTGCAAATCGGCAATCAAGTCTTCGGTGTCTTCGATGCCGACCGAATATCGGATGAGCGCTTCGGGGATGCCGCTGGCTTTGCGCTCCTCGGGCGTGGACTCCACGTGGCTGGTGGTGGCGGGAGGGCCGGCTACGGTTTCGACCGCTCCGAGATTGGCGGCTAGATGGGCGTAGCGCAGGCGGGGAAGCAGTTTCTTGACGGCTGCGAAACCGCCCTTCAGAACGAAGCTGAGGACGCCGCCGTACCCGCTCATCTGGCGGCGCGCGATGGCGTGATTTTCGTGCGACTCCAGGCCGGGATAAAACACGGTAGCGACCTGCGGATGCGCTTGCAAGAAACGGGCGATCTTCAACGCGCTTTGGTTCTGCTGGCGAATGCGTAGGTGTAGGGTCTTCATTCCCCGCAGCAACAGGTAGGCGGCCATGGGATCGAGGCAGGCTCCCGTAATTTCGCGGAAGTGGTAAATGCGGCTCACCAGGTCACGGCGGCCACAGGCGACTCCGCCTAAGGCATCGGCGTGTCCGCCTAGAAACTTGGTGGCGCTGTGAATGACGAGGTCGGCGCCGAGTTTCAGCGGCTGCTGATTGATCGGTGTGGCAAACGTGTTGTCGACAACGACCAGAGCGCCATGGCGATGTGCAGCCGCGGTCAGGCGAGCCAGGTCGATGACTTTGTTGGTCGGGTTGGTCGGGCTCTCCAGATACAGAACCTTGCAGCCGCGGGCGATGGCGGACTCAATCGCCCGGTGATCGGTGGTATCGCAGAGCGAGACGCCGATCTGGAACCTTGGCAGAAATTCTATGAAGAGCTTGTTGGTGCCTCCGTAGGTGTCGTTCACGGAAACCAGACTGTCGCCCGGCGAGAGCAGCGTGAACAGCGTATTGCTGATGGCTGCCATGCCGCTGGCGAAGCTGGTTGCAGCTTCAGCGCATTCCAGGGTCTTTACCTTCTCCTCGAACGCGGCGACGGTGGGATTCGTATTGCGGCCGTAAATGTGACCGGGTTTCTTGCCTTGCGCGACCTTCAGCCACTCGTCGACATCCTGGTAGCCGAAGGAAACGCTATGCGCCACCGGGAGTTGGGTTGCACCCATCCAGTGAACGGACTGCTCTCCTGCCCAGACTGAGAGCGTTCCTGGACCCGGTCTGACGTTGTTGGTTTCCTGGGGTGAGAACTTAGTTTTCTTTTTCATGTTGCGCGGCGCTCGGACCGTCCCAAGTGTCTCACAAAGCGCGGGGAGAATTCCCTTACGCGTTCCGGGTGCAGTGAAGAATGCAGGGATCCTTCGACTCCGCAGGCACTTCACTTCGTGAAGTCCCTGCTCCGCTCAGGATGACAACGTTGAAAGGCTGGCCACAGAGGATCTCCACAACGCTCCCCCGACGAAGCAGGATTTATAATAGAAAGATTCGGTTGTGTGTTTTGATCCGTCTGTAGTGCCAGGGGACGATGTCGACAGAAAGCATTGTGGTTCGCGGGGCCCGGGTTCATAACCTCAAGAACATTGATTTTGAAATTGAGCACAACACTCTGACGGTCGTCACCGGCGTTTCCGGTTCGGGCAAGTCGTCGCTCGCTTTCGACACGATTTACGCCGAAGGTCAGCGGCGTTACGTCGAGTCGCTGTCGGCATATGCGCGCCAGTTTCTGGAGCGGATTGAAAAGCCTGACGTTGATCTGATCGACGGCATCGCGCCCGCGGTGGCTATCAAGCAGAAGAACTCTACTCGTAATCCGCGCTCCACTGTCGCCACAGCTACCGAGATCTTCGATTACCTGCGGCTGCTCTTTGCCCGCATCGGGCGCACTTACTGCCTGCTTTGCGGGCAGGAAGTAAAAAAAGATACGGTCGATGAAGTCGCCGACCGGTTGCTGGCCCTAGGCGAGGGCATTCGGTTGAACGTGTTCTTTCCGGTTCAGGCGCACGTACCTGCTGCCGAAGAACAAAACGCCAAGAAAGCTCGCGCGAAGAAGAAGGCAGCCAAGCCTGATCTGCTGTCCGGCGCGAGCTTTAAGTCGATTTCGGACGAGATGCGATCACGGTTGTTCGATCTCCGCAAGCGCGGCTTCAACCGGCTCTTTCAAAACGGCCGGATCTTCGAATTCTCCACTCCGGAATCGCTGCTTGACGTCAACTTTGCCGAACCTGTTTTCGGGCTGGTGGATCGGCTGGTTATCTCCGCCGACCAGCGCTCACGCATCGTCGATGCCATTGAGATCGGCTATCGCGAAGCGGGCGAGGTTATTTTCGAGACCGCCCCGAGCGCGGGCAAGACTCCCGAGCGGCTGCGCTTTTCGCAGCGCTTCGAATGCAAGAACGACGGCAGCCGCTACGACGAGCCCGAACCGCGACTGTTTTCATTCAACAATCCTTATGGAGCTTGCCCGCGCTGCCAGGGCTTCGGCAACACCATCGACATCGATCTTGACCTGGTCATCCCCAACAAAGGCAAGAGCCTGAATGAAGGCGCCATCGAGCCCTGGACGAAGCCAAAATACAGGCCGTTGTTCGCGGACTTGAAGCGCTTCGCGCGACAAGCGGAAATTCCGCTGGACGTTCCCTGGTATGAACTGGACGCCGAGCAGCAGAAGATGATTGTGGATGGCGTCCGCGGGTTCGGGGGCATTCGTGGATTTTTCCAGTATCTGGAGCGCAAGAAGTACAAGCTGCACGTCCGCGTCTTTCTCAGCCGCTATCGCGGATACTCGCTGTGCTCCACTTGCGGTGGAACTCGCCTGCGGGCGGAAGCTCGCCAGGTAAAGATCAATGGCAAGAACATCTGCCAGGTGTGCAGTATGACGGTCGAGGGGGCAGCCCGCTTCTTCGATCAACTCGGGCTCTCGACCGAGCAGGCCGCAATTGCCGAGAGACTTCTTATCGAACTTCGGGAACGGCTGCGTTTCCTCAACGAAGTTGGCCTGGAGTATCTGACGCTGGACCGTCTCGCCTCGACGCTCTCAGGCGGCGAAGCACAGCGCATTCAGCTGGCGACTTCTCTCGGCTCGCGTCTGGTCGGCACACTGTACGTGCTCGACGAGCCCTCCATCGGCCTGCACAGCCGCGATACGCATCGGCTCATCAAGATTCTGCATGACCTGCGCGACCTGGGAAACACGATTCTCGTGGTCGAGCACGATCCCGACATCATGCGCGCCGCCGACCGCATTCTCGATCTCGGCCCGGGCGCCGGGGAAAATGGAGGAAAAGTCGTCGGGGCTGGCACCTACAACGAGATCGTCAAGATGCCGCACTCGCTCACTGGACGTTACCTGGCCGACGAACTTCGCATCCAGATTCCAGCGCGACGGCGGCAACCCGGGTCACACAAACTCCGGATCATTGGCGCACGGGCGCACAACCTTAAGCACATCGATCTGGAAATCCCTCTGGGCATGCTGGTGGCGATTACCGGTGTCTCGGGCTCGGGAAAATCTTCGTTGCTGCATGACGTCCTCTACCAGGCACTGGCCACAGCCAAGGGGCAGAACAGTGGCGCTTCCGGAGCGATTTTGTGGGATAACATCGAAGGCGACGAGTTTCTCGACGAGGTCGTCCTGGTCGATCAATCGCCCATTGGCCGCACTCCGAGGTCGAATCCGGTCACGTATATCAAGGCGTTTGACATTATCCGCGAGCTTTTCGCCTCGCTGCCGGAGGCGCAGAAGCGCGGCTTCCCCGCCGGAAATTTTTCCTTTAACGTGCCCGGCGGGCGCTGCGACAACTGCCAGGGCGACGGCACAGTCACCGTCGAGATGCAATTTCTGGCGGACGTGGAACTGATCTGCGACGAGTGCAAGGGCACGCGCTACAAGCCGCAAGTGCTCGAAGTCCACTATAAAGGCAAGAGCATCCACGAAGTGCTGAACCTCACTATTCGGGAAGCGCTCAAGTTCTTTGCTGACGTTCCGCGCCTCACGGACAAACTGCGCGTGCTGGACGAAGTGGGCCTTGGCTACTTGCGTCTTGGCCAGTCGGCCACCACGCTTTCGGGAGGCGAGGCACAGCGCATGAAACTGGCAGCACACCTTCAACCTGGAATTCGGCAGTCCGGCGCCCGCCCGGTCAGCCGCGTGGGAGAGGGCGGTGACGCGCCCAAACGCAAGCACCGCATGCTTTACATTTTCGATGAGCCTACGACCGGATTGCATTTCGACGATGTCAGCAAACTACTTTCCGCGTTTCGCCGTCTAATTGATGCGGGAGGGTCGATTGTCGTCATTGAGCATAATCTTGAGGTGATCAAGACGGCGGATTGGGTTATCGACCTTGGTCCGGAAGGAGGCGACCGCGGCGGGAATGTTGTCGGGTTCGGGCCGCCGGAAGCGATTGCGGAGTTGAAAGACTCATACACTGGACGGTATTTGAAGCAGGTGTTGCACGGAGACGGCGTGCGCAATGGCGGCCGGTAGAATAGAAGTGGCCTCATATTTGTCGTACGGGATGACCGCGTAATGATGACGCTATTTATTTGGCTTGTCGCAGTGGTCGTGGTCGTTCTATTGTTGGCCTTCGCCAGATCGCTCACCAATACATACGATTGGAGGCTGTTGCCAGCTATTCGCCGTGCTAAACAGGCGATGAGGGAGATTGTTCGCCGACGGATCCCTAGTGCGGACGTTTTCAGCCATCAGGGCGCGACCGCAATCAGTCCCGGAAACTTGTCATTTAGCATCAGGACTGCTACTGACAAAGAGCGTGATCTTCTTTGTGGGGATCCTGAGATTTACCAGCAATTGTGTGATGCCCTCCGAAGAGCTGGCTATCCGCAAGGTACGGTTCCTGTCGTGAAATTTGGCATAGAGTCGCAAGAAACGGTGGATCGCGATTACGGAGGGAGTTGGAGTGAACGCGGGCAGATGCCGTAAGCCCTTCCCACGCATGATACGCACGTTCACCAACGCGATCCTGATCGTCGTGCTGGCCGCCTGCGCCTTCGCGCAAACCCATACTACCGTCCGCCATTACAAGGAACGTATCGACGACACACCGCCGGAAATCGCGCAGGCGGAAGATGCCATCCAGAAAAATGATTTCACCGGCGCCGAAACGCTGCTGAAAAAGGCGATCGATAAAGATCCCAACAATTACCAGGCGTGGTTCGATCTCGGATTCGTCCTGAACCGACTTGGCCGCTCCGATGAATCCATTGCCGCGTATCGCAAATCCGTCGCTGCCAAGCCTGACGTTTTTGAATCGAACCTCAATCTGGGTCTGATGCTCGTCCGCGCCAATGATCCCGACGCCGAACAATTCCTGCGCGCTGCCACTGCCTTGAAACCCACGGCTCATGTTGAAGAGGGACAGGCTCGCGCCTGGCTTGCTCTGGCGCATTTGCTGGAGAGCAAAAAGCCCGACGATGCGCTTCAGGCCTACCGCAAAGCCTCCGAGCTGACACCTAAGGATCCCGAGCCCCATCTTTCTGCGGGGCTGCTACACGAGCGGCAAAAAGAATTCTCGGACGCCGAAGCGGAATACAAACAAGTGCTGACGCTCGATCCGAAGTCCACGGAAGCCGCAATCGGCCTCACCAACCTGTACATGAAGTCCAACCGGCTTGGCGAAGCCGAGCCTCTGCTGCGTAAGTTGGCTGCCGAACGTCCCGATGACGCGGGTATTCATCTGCAACTGGGGCGCGTGCTTGTCGCCGAGGGCAAGAAAGACGACGCCATCGCGGAATTCCAGACCGCGCTGAAGGTCGCGCCGTCCGATAGCGACGCCCAGCGTGAACTTGCCGACCTGTATTCGAGTGCGGGAAAGAATGATCTTGCGGAGGCCGCATATCGCGCTTTGGTCGCCACCCAGCCGAAAGACGCGGAAGTGCATCGTGGACTGGGAAGGGCTCTGCTGCTGCAGAAGAAATTTCCGGAAGCCGAGCAGGAATTCCTGATTGCGGTCCGGTTGAAGCGCGATTGGCCCGATGTCTACGTCGATCTGGCCTTTGCGGCTAGCGAAAACAAAAACTACGAACTCGCGATCCGGGCGCTCAATGGGCGCACCATGTTAAATGCGGAGATGCCCCCGATCTGCTTTTTTCTTCGTGCCAGCGCCTATGACCACTTGCGGGACTACAAACAGGCTGCTGTCGATTATCATCACTTTCTGGAGGTCGCTAACGGAAAGTTCCCCGATCAGGAGTGGCAGGCTACCCACCGCCTGATCGCCATTGAACCGAAGAAGCGTTGACTGCTATGCGCCGACTTGCCTTGTACGCACTGCTTCTCGCGCTTGTCTCCGCATACGGCACGGCCAAAGACGACCCCGTAGACGAACTCAAGGCACGCTTCGAAAGCGCGCGTCCCGAGGACCGTCCCGACCTCGCTATCGAGATCGCACGGCATCAGCTTCACAATGCGGACAAACTCTACACCGAGGGCAAGGTCGACCAGGCCCGTGCCGCCGTTGACGACATCGTCACGTATTCCGAGAAAGCCCGCGACGCCGCCCTGCAAACCAAGAAGCACCTGAAGAATGTCGAAATCGAGGCGCGAAAAATGGCGGAGAAGCTGCGCGACATCAAGCGCACTCTTGCCTTCGAAGACCAGCCTCCGGTTGAAAAGGCGGTTCGCCGCCTCGAGGACATTCGCACCGTCCTGCTCAATGAAATGTTCTCCAAGGACAAGAAGGAGAAGAAGTGATGCCGGGTAAGCGCTGGCGCAGCGCGCTCGGGCTGGCCCTGTTGCTTGCGCTCCCGCTCTGCTCGTGGCTTCGCGGCCAACAACGCCGCGACCCGCTCAACCCGCTAGAGATCGATCAGCTTCGCGACGCCATGCTCGACCCCGACCAGCGCCTGAAGCTTTACGTACAGTTTTCCCGGGATCGCATGACCAAGCTGGAGCAAATGCGCAGCGATCCCAAGACTACCGATCGCGGCCGCCAGACTCACGACATGCTGGAAGATTTCCTCGCCGTCTACGACGAACTGAACGACAACATCGACATGTACGTTGGCCGTAAGGACGATATTCGCAAGCCGCTGAAGCTTGTCATCGAGGCCGACACCGAATTTCAGGCCAAGCTGCGCGCCCTCAAGAACTCCGCGAACACCAGCGCGGCCGAAGCCAGCCAGTATGAGTTCATGCTGACTGATGCCCTCGACACGGTGGATTCCAGCGCCGACGATCATCGCAAAACCGTCACCGAAGTCGAGGACTATATGAAGCGCAAGAAGAAGAATAAATAGGCCGTAAGCCTTTGGATTTGCCGAGAGAGGTCAGAGGTGAGAGATCAGGTTGCGGAGGCTAACCCCGAGGTTCTAATCTCTGTAATCTGACCTTTGACCTCTAACCTTTACTGTCATGCAACTTTGGTTCGCCCGCGGAGGCGAAGTCACCATCCGCGAACAACTCGTAACCCAGGTCATCCTGGGGATCCTCAGTGACGATTTGGCTCCCGGGCAGCGCTTGCCGAGCACGCGAGAACTGGCGCGGCGCTTCCGTCTTCATCCGAATACAGTCAGCGCCGGATACCGCCAGCTCGAACGGGAGCGGTGGGTTGAGTTTCGCCATGGCAGCGGTGTGTATGTCCGGGAGAGCAAACCGGAGTTGGTTCCGCCGTCGTCGCTGGCGCTCGACCAGTTGATTGCGAAACTCTTCCGTTCAGCGCGCGAACTGGGAGCTCCCCTCAGCACCGTGCGTTCCCGCCTGCGACAATGGCTGGAATTGCAGCCACCCGACCATTTCCTGTTGATCGAGCCCGACGAAGAGCTGAGGCGAATTCTGGCGGCGGAGATTGGGCAGGCTGTGAATTTTCTGGTCCAAAGTTGTGATCTGCGCGACTGCCCGAAGACGCCAGAGGGCGCCATTCCGGTGGTACTTCCGAATCGCGCCGCAGCCGTGCGGCAGGCGCTGCCCGAAGGCGCGGACGTGCTTACGCTGCAGGTTCGGTCGGTGCCAACTTCGCTGGCAGGATGGTTGCCGGCTCCTTCGGGCGCGCTGATCGGGATTGCATCAGGTTACCCAACTTTTCTAACTTTGGCGCGCACCATTTTGCAAGCTGCCGGTTTCCATCCGGATGCGCTCGTGTTTCGCGATGTGCGCAAAGCGAACTGGCAGCGCGGCCTGCAGCAGACCGCGGCCGTGGTGTGCGACACGGTCACGGCAACCTTGCTTCCCGCGGGCTGCCGGGCAATTCCCTTCCCATTGCTGTCCGAGTCTTCGATCGCGGAACTCCAGCGCTACGTGGAGTTCATCCAGAATCCGCTTACCTCGTAACACTTTCGAAAGTGCCACAACCATTCCTCTCCAGTCGGCGCGTTTCCCTCAGAATGTGCGTGTTGCAACCTGAGGAGATGCGAAATGAAGAAATTGATGGCTTTCTGCTTGCTCATGGCCCTGGCCCTGCCGGTAGCCGCGGTGGAAGAAGACCAAGTGATGTACGTCGGCGGTACGACTCCGGCTCTGCGCGCAGGTACGGTCGGGCGTCTGGATACGACTTCCGAGACATCGCTCACGTTTGAACACTCTGGCGGAGCGAAACTGCTGATTCCGTATGCTGATATCCAGTCGTTCGAGTATTCAACCGAGGTGACGCGGCATCTGGGAGTCCTGCCCGCAATTGGGGTCGGGTTGGTCAAGATGCGTCGGCACCGGCACTACTTCCGCATCTCGTACCGCGGCGCAGACAGCGTTTCGCAAGTCGCTGTTTTCGAAGTTCCAAAACACATGCCGCGCACGCTGCAGGCGGTCCTCAAGACTCGCGCCCCTCAGAGCTGCGGGCCATGCTCTCTTCGTGCCGGCCAGAAATGAAGGCAGGTTTCCGTGATCACCCCAAGCTATGACAATCCAGAAAGTGTCACAAGCGGCCAGATTTCTGCCGCTGGCTGGCGCTAGGCTCCGCTCATGAAACACTTAAAAATCATATCGCTTCTGTCCGCGTTTCTGCTGCTGGGCCCGATCGCGTTGGCGCAGACCGGAGACTGGCAGACGGTCCAACACCTTCCCGGCGGCACCATGCTCAAAATCACGCTCAAGCAGGGGCGCACTTTTGGCCACTGCGAGTTCATGGGCGCGACCGACCACGCGCTGCGCTGCGATTATCCGGGGTTGCAGTACATTCGAGCGCAATATCCCCGCGACAACGTCAAAGCCGTGTATTTGGTCCACAATACTAGAGCCATCGGAGTTGGAATTGGAGCGGGCGCGGGAGCTGTGATTGGCGCCGCCCGCGATCCGGTCCCCGGCCTTGGTCGAGGCGGAACAACTCTGTTCGACGCTGCGATTCTTGGTGGCTTGGGCTATTTCTTCGGCATGGTGGCGGACCCGTTTTTTCATGGCAAAGCCGTGTATCGCAGCCCCAATGCGCCGAACGATGCCCACCATCCTTCTACCAAGAATCAGCATACGCCGAACGAGCCCGCGGATAATCTGCCGTGCGTCAAGGACGGCAAGACCTTGCAGTGCGTTGACCCATAAAGTATTGTGCACAACTCGATTACGTCTCACTGACGGCTGAGTGCAGATGGCTGCCTCGTGCTACTCTTCCCTCAACGTGTCTCCAAAGCTCGCCGAAATCTTTCACGAGGCCTATTGCGAGGTTCGGCCCCGCACGTCCCCGCCACCTTTGCATGTTCGTTTTTATCCCTTCGTTTCCATCAACAACACCATCCGGCTGCGCGAAGGAGAACTCTTCATCCGGCTTTCTGATCTGCTGGAAGGGGCGCCCGAAGCCGTGTTGCACTCGATTGCTCGCATCCTGCTGGCCAAGCTCTATCGCAAGCCGGTCGATCGCGCCCACAGCGCCCGTTATCGTCGCTATGTTGCCGGACACGACATTGCCGCTAAAGCCCGGCTCGTGCGCCAGATGCGCGGACGCAAGCACATCCGCTCTGCCCGCGGCCATCACTACCATCTGGAAGAAATCTTCGACGACCTCAACCACCGCTTCTTCCATGGACTCATGGGACGTCCACAACTTACCTGGAGCCAGAACCACGCCCGCACCAGCCTCGGCCACTATGACCCGGCCCACAACGCCATCGTCATCAGCCGCGTTTTCGACCATCCACGAGTGCCGCGCTATGTCATCGAGTACATCCTCTACCACGAAATGCTCCACTTGAAGCACCCGGTCAAGCTGAGGGGGAGTAGGAGATGCGTGCACTCGCAGGAGTTCGTGGCGGAAGAAAACCTCTTCCCGGAGCTCGTCCACGCTAAGAAGTTCTTAAGGATAATCTGACGCTGCGCCGGGTTCTAATCGATATCTTTGGGGATACCAATTCCACCACACTGCGAAATGATGCGCTGGAAAGCTTCGGCGATATGATCAGCCACTTATATGTCTTGAAAGTGAATCATCACTTGAGAACTAGAGTCGTCAGAGAACGTCGATGTGTCTTTGCTGACCTTATCAAAGAAGTGGATGTCCTCATTCTTGCGCACACTGAGAGTTTGTTTGCGTGCTGTTGTCGGCAAGATCAAGGCAGCCGTCTCGCCTATCATGAAGTCAGATTGCATTTCCGTTTGAATTGCGGTGGGGTCCATATCTTTGAGGTCTACCTTGCCAGTGGTTTCCAAGACTCTCGATATGTATCCCCAACTCTTGCCATCTTGAAAGTACGGCCCGGACTGGAAGTCAAACCATCTGCTTAGCGTAAACGAGCAGCGACCGGCTGACATTGCATATGTTTCACGCACCTGCCATTTCACGTGACCGTCATGGAACTCCGCGGTGTGCGCTGTAAATGCGATGCTACTTACTCTTGACGCTATCCATGCCAAGATCTCATCGGTTGCATATGGTATTTCTTCGCGGGACTCGGAAGATCTCTTCTCAACACCGCGATTCTGCGATTGCGGATTCTTCGGAGGGTTATGGAGAGGATTCTGCGCTGCAAGCGGTTGAACACCCAGAAAAATCATACAGAGTGCAATCAAGCCCGAAGTCGGCGTGCCTTTCATGTTCACTCCGATACGTGCATGTCAACCCAACACGCCACAGCGTATGACGGCATTATAGTGCGGTTACGATTAGCGGGCTCGGCTAATGGGATCACCGGGAACCCCGTTCAATGCGCCGTTTCCCCGTGTGATGCAAATCACGTCCATCGGTGATGGACTACGTTGACCGCCCGTCGCTCCAACCCGTATTCTATTGATATTGAAATTGAAATTCATTTTCACTTAGAAAGCAGTCTTTTCCCTCATGCTTGAGGCGTTCATCATTACGCTCCGCCAAGGCGCTGAAGCCGCGCTCATCGTTGGCATCCCCCTGGCTTACCTGACTAAAGATCGGCCGCGACCATCCACGCAAATCCGGCGACGCCACGCTGGCAGATTCGCTGGAGCAGGTCCGCATGGAGACCGCAAGCGCATGGAACCAGGAATGCCCGAGCTATGTGTCGCGCTCACCGATCTGGAAGTGGGTGAGGCGGCGACGATCGAGCATATCTCCCTGCCGGCAGCCGAACAGCAATTTCTGATGCGCGTCGGTTTTGTTCCGGGCGTGCAGGTCGGGTTTTCGCGCCGCGCGCCCTTGGGCGACCCGAGCATCTATTCGGTGGACGGGACCGAGATTGCTCTGCGGGCGGAGACCGCGTGCCACATCATGGTCAAGCGAGTAGGGGCTACGCCATTGGGTGACTTGCCGTGACGCCGATTCTGAACGGCCGATGTGGTTGCGACACTCCTACCGAGCCCTTGTTCAGCATCGGTGAAAAGGTTCCGGAGGTTCCGGGCCGTGAAATCCGCACGGTGGCGCTGATCGGTCCACCCAATTCCGGGAAGTCGACACTCTTCAATCGTCTGACCCGTCTTCGTCAAAAGGTTGGCAACTACCCGGGCGTGACGGTGGAGCAACGTGTGGGGCTGCTGGCGGGCAGTGGACACGAAATCAGGATCGTCGATCTGCCGGGGGTGTACAGCCTGACGCCTTATTCCGACGATGAACGCGTCGCCGTAGACGTGCTGACCGGTCAAATGGACGGCCTGCCTCGTCCGGATGCAGTTTTGCTGGTACTGGATGTAACCCATCTTTCCCGGCAACTGGTATTGGCAAAACCAGTGATCGATTTAGGACTCCCTACGCTCGTACTCCTGAATATGGCGGATATTTTTGCCAAGGGGGGTGGGTCGCTGGACGTTCTCAAACTTGCTGAGGAACTGGGTGCGCCGGTTGCCATGGTGAGTGCGACGCTGGGAACGGGGTTGGACACTGTGGATCGTTTCCTGCGGCAGGAACACGATCAGCGTCCCGACGCATTGCTCCCGGTTCTCCAGGATCTTCCGCAGTGCCGGAAGTGGGCCAGCCAGGTGGGGAGCCGCATCGATTACCAGCGGCATCTCCCCAGCGTATGGAGCCGCCGGCTGGACGACATATTTCTGCATAAGCTGTGGGGGCCGCTGATTTTTGTGATCGTCGTAGGCGCCGTTTTCCAAACTGTGTTCGGACTCGGCCAGCCGATGAGCACAGCTTTTCAGGACCTGCTCACCAAGCTTGGGCAACAAGCGGCGCCCTTGATTCCCGCTGGTCTGGTCCGATCGCTTCTTCTGGATGGACTCTGGAAGGGCGTGAGTTCCGTGCTGGTATTCCTGCCCCAGATTCTTCTGCTGTTCTTTTTTATAGGACTGCTGGAAGATTCCGGTTACCTGGCGCGCGCTGCGCTGATCGCGGACCGCACCATGCGGGGCGTGGGATTGAACGGGAAGGCATTCATTCCACTTCTATCGGCCTATGCGTGCGCGGTGCCGGCCATCATGGCGACGCGCACCATCGAAAACAAGCGGGACCGGATCGCGACGATTCTGATCGCCCCTTTCATGACCTGTTCGGCCCGGTTGCCCATCTACACATTGCTGATTGCGGCCTTTATTCCCAATCGCCCGGTCGTCGGCGTACTGCTCAGCGCGCGGGCTTGTGCCATGCTTTCGCTGTACCTGCTGGGATTCCTGGCAGCCATAGTTACGGCGAGGGTCCTCAAGTCGTCGGTGCTCAAGTCGGCTGCTGCTCCTTTCGTGCTAGAGCTTCCCGAGTACCGGTGGCCGACCTGGCAGTCGATTGGCCTCCGCTTGCTGGACCGCGGGCGAGTCTTCCTGCGGCAGGCGGGCACGGTCATTCTGGCGGTCTCTTTGCTGGTCTGGGTCTTGACCAATCTTCCGCTGCACCATGGCAGGGTTCCGCAGTTGGAGCAAAGCGCGATCGCTTATCTCGGACACGGAATTGAACCGCTCATCCGGCCGCTCGGCTTCAATTGGAAAATCGGGGTCGGCCTGCTGACATCCGTGATCGCGCGGGAAGTGATCGTTGGAACCCTGGGCACGATTTATGGAACCGATCCGGCGACGCACTCGATGACGCTACAGAATGCGCTAGCGCAAGATCTAACTTTTGCGGGGGCGATGGCGCTGCTGGTCTTTTTTGCGTTTGCCATGCAGTGCACGTCGACGCTGGCCGTAGTGCGCCGGGAGACCAACAGCTGGAAATGGCCCGTCGTGCAGTTTGTTTATATGACCATCGTTGCGTACACCGCCGCATTCGCGGTCAACCAAGTTTTTTCGACGCTGCTCAAATAACCAAGAAGCAGGTCCTCCCCTTCGGTTACGCTCAGGGTCAGGATGACAATTCACACCTGATTCGGTGAGTTCTACTTTTTCCCGAAGAACTTCCCAAACCCCAACCGCACTTGCACTGTATTCACGCCCGGATTTGGCACGGTCAGGCCGGCATTTGAAATATGCATGTAGCGGACATCCACCGACCACGCATGCTCTCCCAGAAAGTACAGCCCGAAGGCCGCGCCCGACGTGAAGTTTACCTTCGAGGTTCCCGCCGGCACTTCCTGGGTCGTGAACAGCGTTCCTCCATTCAACTCGAGGTAGGGCGCAACACGTCCGCGGGTGGCGAAAATCCATTTCAGACCTACCGGATTCACTCCTGCCCCGTATGCGGTGTTCGCTGGCTGGAAAACAACAAACGCCGGAACCGCGTCGACCGCGAGTTCAAAGCGTCCGTTGAGAAAACCGGGGCCATGCGGAGCCGTCAGAATCCATCCGTAGCGGACTCCCGCGTTCCAGACGCTCGTGTCCTTGGTCCCGCCGGGAACCGAGCGCCCGCCGCCTGTCCAAACCTGGAGCTCATGGCCGCCCTCCTCCGGACGATCCTGGGCGACGGCAAAAGATGACGCCAGAAATAGAGTCAGAAAGAATGTCAGAAGAAGAAAGACCGCATCCCGAATGGATCGTGTCATAGGTATGGTTAAGGTCGAAACAGAACGATACGCGAAAACGAACGATACGCGAACCCGCGCCCGGAAACAACTCCAGTCCTTATAGCCCCAGCCCGCCATCCACCGCCAGCACCTGCCCGGTAATAAACTGCGGAGCGGCGGCAAAGAACATCACCGCCGCCGCGATTTCCTCGGCCGTCCCGTTCCGCCGCATGGGCGTCTCTTTTGCCATTTTCTTCATGAACGCCGCCGCCGATTTCTCTCCCAAGTCAATCATCCCCGGAGCCACCGCATTCACCGCAATCTCAGGCGCGAGCGCCTTCGCCATCACTTTGGTCAGCATGTGCACTGCGGCCTTCGACGAGCAATAGTGCGCATGCGTCGCCCACGGACGCAGCCCACCCAGCGAACCCATATTGATGATGCGGCCCCGGCGCTTTCTCAAATGGGGCAGCGCCTCGCGCGACACCAGGAACGGTCCGCGAGCGTTCGAAGCAAAGATTGCATCCCACTGCGCGACCGTGAGCTTCTCAAACTCGACAGTCTCGTAATTGGCGGCGTTATTCACCAGCACGTCGATTCCGCCCAATTCCCTCGCCACCTCCTTCACCATCTCGCGAACGCTCTTCTCGTCGGTAACGTCGCAGCGCACCGCCAGCGCCTCCACCCCATGAAGGGCCAGTTCTTCTATCAGTGCCCGCGCCTCGCGCGCCGACTCGTGATACGTAATCGCGACGTCCGCGCCATTTTCGGCTGCGGCCAAAGCAATTGCGCGGCCCAGCCGTTTCGCTGCGCCTGTCACCAGAACCGTTCTGCCGGAGAGTGCGCGTCCGTTCGTCATCATTCCGAGATTCTATAGCGAATTCAGAGTTACTGTGGCTGCAAGCAGCGGCTGCCGAGATCCGCTCGGCATGGACGGGCGGGGCGCCCGTCCCCACACGACCTTGGAAACCCCGCGCCCTAACTGCTACACTCCGTCGAATGACGCAGCCTCGCGAGGTCGTGGTTTATTCCCGCAAGGGATGTCATCTCTGCGAAATCGTCAAGGAGAGCCTCGAAAAACTGCACAAGCGGGGCGGCTTCACCTGGCGTGAAATCGACGTCGACTCCGACGCCGAAATCCGGCGCCTCTATAACGACGAGGTTCCCGTGGTCTTCATCAACGGCCGCAAGGCCTTTAAATATCGTATGGATGAACAGGAATTCCTGCGCAAACTGCGCGCTTGATCTGTGCTACGTTCTTATTGAACCTTCTTCCAAACCACGTCCTCGTTATTTCGCCGGTCAATCAGCGCATCCACTTTCCCGTTGTCGGCGAATCGAAACAGAATGCGGCCTTCAACGCCCTTGCGAAAGAATATGTCGGCGGCCTCCGGAATCAGCAACTCCCTGGGCCGATCACCGCGCTGACGGTATAACTCTTTGCCGTCCATCAAAATCGTCAGCCGGTTCGCAGGCGCCACCTCATAGGTCCCGACATACTCACCTAACTTCTTGCTATCTCCCTTCCCCGGCGCAGGATCTTCGTAATATCGGAGCACCTGGGCGGCAACGATCTGCCACTGGCCGTGGCACCGCATCCAGGTGTCGGTGCCGTGATAGCGCGCCGTCATATTCTGGCCGAAGACGGTTTCGGTTTCGTCCAGATCGTAGCTCAGGATCGCTATATTTCTTTCGATGTGGCTGTGGGGATTCACCACCTTGATGCTTCCCGAATAGCCAGTGGGCAAAGGAGTAATATCGGCCACCAGCGCCGCCTTGTTCATGTTCCTGCCCTTTTCGTCGAAGAACATGCAGTCATCGGCAAAGTACTTTTTCCAGGGAGTCTGATCGCCGCCAGTGATACCGTCCATCAGCTTTTGCGTACGACGGACGAGCTCTTCCTGCGTAATCCCGGCCTTCCCTTTACAAGCGGTCGAACTTAGCGTTATCAGGCCGATGGCCAACACGCCACCTAAGAAGAATGCGCTTGTAACGATCTGCTTCCGCATAATTTCTCCCGCGCCGGGGAACGATCGAAAGAGTATACCGCCGCAATCTCTTCTTAACTTGCTTTTAACTTCCACACTCTGCCATTACAATTCCCCCCGATGCTTCGAACCCAGCTCTACGCCGATCCCGCCGGCCGTTTCGTGCACGATGTTGTTCTGGAGAGCTGCCGCCAGAACCGCAGTAAAACAGCCCTGGTTGATACCTCCTGCGATCGCCGTCTCACGTTTGCCGAATACAGCAGCCTGGTCGAATCTCTCGCCCGCGGCCTCATCTCCGCTGGACTTGCTCCCGGAGAAGTGGTTGCGCTCTTCCTGCCCAATTCCTGGGAGTTCGCCATCACCTATCACGCGGCCACGCTTGCCGGAGGAATTCCCACGCTGCTCAACCCCTCCTATCGCGAGCGCGAGATCCGATTTCAACTGGAGAATTCCGGGGCGGCTTTCCTGATCACCGACGGCCCTCTTCTGGAAAACGTGAGCCTCGCCGGACTTCCCCATCTGCGCCGAGTCTTCACTACCCGGCACGAGCGCGCTGGCTGCGAAGACTTCGCGAGTCTACTTCGGCCCACGTCCGCCAAATTCCCCGAAGCTCGCCAGAGTTCGCAGCAAACCATTGCCGCCCTTCCCTACTCCAGCGGCACCACGGGCCTTCCCAAGGGCGTCATGCTCTCGCACCACAACCTGGTCGCTAATGTCTATCAGGTACTGGGCCCGAATGCCGCGATGCTCACTCCCGATGACATCATGCTTTGCTTCCTGCCGCTTTATCACATCTACGGACTCACGGTGGCGCTAACTCTTTCGCTCGCACTCGGCTCCACGCTGGTGCTGATGCCGCGGTTCGACGTACAAGGATTGTGCGCTCTTCTGGCTGAGGAAGGCGTCACCATGATGCCCGTGGTCCCGCCCGCCATTAACGCCATGTGCCAGGCCGCCGAAGCCGGCGTTTTCCCCAGAAACCATAAGGTCCGATGGATCAAGTCCGGCGCGGCGCCGCTGGCGCCCGAACTTGCGCGTCGGTTGACCAGTCTCACCGGCATCAGCGTCGTCCAGGGATATGGAATGACCGAAGCTTCTCCGGTCACCCACGTCGGCTACATTGCTCCACCTGAGATGAATCGCCCGGCCTCCATCGGACAGCCGCTGGCGCTCACCGACTGCCGCATCGTAGACATCGACGGGAAAGATGTCGCCCCGGGCGAGGCCGGTGAGCTCATCATGCGCGGGCCGCAGATCATGCTTGGATACTGGAAAGAACCGCAAGCCACCGCCGCAGTGCTTCGCGATGGCTGGTATTTTTCCGGCGACATTGTGCGCTCGGACGACGACGACTTCTATTACGTCCTCGACCGCAGCAAAGAGATGATCAAGTACAAAGGATTCCCGGTCGCCCCGGCCGAAGTCGAGTCGCTGCTGCTCGAACATCCTGCCGTGCGCGACTGCGGCGTCGTCGCCAGACCCGATCTCGCCGCTGGAGAAATTCCCTGCGCCTTCGTCGTCTTGCGCGATAGCTTTACGCCTTCGGACGCGCTGGAGAAAGAACTCCGCGACTTCGTTGCCGACCGCCTCGCCCACCACAAGCAGCCGCGTGAGATTCGCTTTGTGGACGCCGTGCCGCGGACTCCATCGGGCAAGATTCTGCGGCGGGAGCTGCGCAAGGTTCTTTTCTAACCGGTGAGTGGAGGGACGATTCTCCGGCAGCAGACTTTGCGCAGTGTAAAATATTTTTTGTTCCCCATGACGATCACCAGCTTCGTCGCCAAGTCCGCATTTCGCAACAAGCGGCGCAGTCTGTTGACGGTCGCAAGCATCGCATTCTCTCTGCTTCTGCTTTGCATCATGCTGTGCGTGTGGCGCACCTTCTATATCGACAAGGGAGCGCCCGACTCCGCGCTTCGCATCATGACGCGCCACAAGGTCTCAATCGCCAACCCTCTTCCCATCTACTATCGTGACAAGATTCGCGCCGTTCCCGGCGTCGTGCATGTCGTCCCCATGTCGTGGTTTGGGGGCACGTATAAAGACGACAAACCGGAAAATTACTTCGCGCAGTTCGCCACCGACCCCGACGAATACTTCGATGTCGCCGCCGACAAAATCATGCCCGCCGACCAGCTCGCCGCCTGGAAGCGCGACCGCACGGGCTGCGTCGTCGACGTTGACCTTGCCAGAAAACACCACTGGAAGATCGGCGACCACATCATCCTGCAAGGCACCACCTTCTCCGCCAATCTCGACTTGACGGTGCGTGGTATCTACGCCATCGATCCGCCATCCAGCAACCTCTACTTCCACACCAAATACCTGGAAGAATCGGTTGGCTGGTTCAAAGACAATACAATGTTTTTCTTCACTCGCGTGGATACTCCTGAAGACATGCCGCGAGCGGCCAGCGCCATCGACGACATGTTCCACAGCAGTCCGTTTCCGACCAGGAGCGAGAGCGAACAGGCTTTCAAAGCCGATTTCATCGCCCGGCTGGGCAGCGTCAAAACATTCATCCTCAGCATCTGCGGAGCCGTACTCTTCACCACGCTTCTGGTTTGTGCCAACACCATGGCCATGTCGATCCGCGAACGCACGCGCGAAGTCGCCGTCCTGCGTACCCTCGGCTTCACCCGCGGAAGCATCCTCAAGTTGCTGCTGAGCGAATCGATCGCTATTTCCCTGATGGGCGGGACCGTCGGCATTTTGCTCGGAACGGCGATCATCAAAATGCTGTCCCGCCCTGGGATGGGCATGCCGGTCTCGATGCACATGACCCCGCTCACCGCCCTGGTTGTCATGGTGGTTGCTGCCTTGGTTGGGCTGGTCAGTGGACTGATTCCCTCCTACCGCGCCTCGAACCTCGGCATCGTCGACGCCCTGCGCTACATCGGCTGACATAATCCTGGCCCTGCGCACGTTCGGCCTTAGCCCCGCGCTATGTACTTTGGTAATTTGCCGATCTCCCTGGGGACAGCCAGAATCATCGAATTCCAATGGGGCGGCATCTCTTCAGTTTCTCCGCTCCCAGCGGGTCACTACGCGTCGTGGGGACGCGCCACACAGGAGAAAAACATGAAACATAGGATTGTGATCGCCGCTTTGGTTGGTCTATCGCTGTTCGCCGCTGCGCAGTCGCAGAACGACAAACAGAAACCCAAGCCTTCCACCGGTGAGACTCAGAGCCCACGCGACGCCGCTTCCGGCCAGGCCACAGGCCCCTTGGAACAGAAGAATGTCGTTCACAGGGACCTTGCGGCCCGCGATGTTGCCACCGGTCAAGCCTCGGGCAACAAGACGGCGCATGACGACTGGCAGCAGAGTGTCGCAAAACCAGCTTCCTCCAGTTCCGGCACGAAACCGTCGCACGTGGCCACCGGCGATGTGAATGGGGACGGCGTCCCTGACGCGGCAGCAACTAAGAATTCAGGCCACGCCTCCGAAGCCGTAGCCAGCGCCGCCGCTTCCTCGGAAAACCAGGCTCCACGCGACGCTGCCAGCGGACAAGCCAGTGGCAAGCGCATGCATCAGCCCATAACGATCGTGAAGGAAACTGACAAGTCGACTCCGCTCGACGCCGCCAGCGCCCAGCCCACCGGCAAGCGCATGCATCAGCCCGTAGCGATCACAAAGGAAGTTGACAAGACTTCCCCGCAGTAACGGAAGCGACTTCAATCGCATCACAAACCACATAGGCCCGGACGCTCTCGTCCGGGCCTGCGTTTTGGCGTGGACCCGCGGTTTTCACCCCATCCTCGAACCCCTCCCGGGTGCTACACTCGCTTCGCATGCGGACGGACCTCCTCCCCCTTTGCGACCAGCACTACCGCACCATGGAGCCCGCATTAGCTCCCTACACCGCCGACTTTTCAATTGAGTTTTTTCGCTGCACCGACAAGTTTTGCCATCGCACCTTCGGCGAGCGCGTAGGCTACAGCACACCGCAACGCGGAGACGCCCCGGTACTCACCCCCAACCAGCCCATCTGCGAGCGCCACGGACGGCCCATGTTCATCATCAGCCTCGACCGCCAGCGTAACCATGTCACTTACGCCTGCCCTGAATCCGATTGCGGCGAACGGGTAGTGCGGACCTAGCTGGGTGGTGGAATCCCTGTCTGCTTGCGAGGCACGCCATGAAGACTTGATAATGGATGAGAATTCAAATGAATCTCTCGATCAAGAAAAACTATCTCGCTTTCGCCATTCCGGTGCTGGCGCTGATATCGGTCTCCGCTGTTCTGGCATTTCAGGCAAGCTCGATACCCGCCTCAGGGCTGATTAGCCCGGAAGAACTGGTTAAGATCCTTCAATCCACCCAGGGCGAAAAGCCACTGATGATTCAGGTGGGGTCCCACGTTCTATACGAGCAGGCCCATATTCCCGGCTCCGAGTACATCGGTCCTGCATCTTACGACAGCGGCATACAGCAACTGCACAAACGTGTACAGGAGTTGCCCCGAAAAAAGTCTATCGTGATCTATTGCGGATGTTGCCCGTGGAGCCATTGTCCGAACGTCAAGCCAGCCGATGACGCCTTGCGTGCAATGGGTTTTACCAATGTAAAGGTGCTTTATATTCCCGACAATTTCGGCGCGAACTGGGTGGCAAAGGGCTATCCGGTCGCCAAGGGAGAGTAGGACTGGCGTGGTTCTTCGACCGAGGACAATGCATTGGGGAGAAACGTTGCTGATCAGCATCGCAGCGATCGCTGTCGTGTTGGCACTCTCTCTCCTGAACTGGCATCGCGCCGCGCCCACTGGCGATAGTCTTGCGGATATCGCCCAGCACCCGCTCGCTCCGGAATTCTCGCTCCCCGCGCTGGAGGGACAAACGACCGGACAAACGCTTGATCTCTCCGCCTACCGCGGCAAAGTGGTTCTCCTCGACTTCTGGGCGACCTGGTGTGACCCTTGCCGAGAGGAGATTCCGCACTTCGTGGTATTGCAAAACAAGTATGGGGATCAGGGCCTGCAGATCATTGGCATTTCCATGGACGACGGGCCTGCCCCTGTCCGGGAGTTCTACCGAAGCTTCCACATCAACTATCCGGTCGCGATGGGCAATGCAAAGACTGGAGAGCTCTACGGCGGAGTGCTCGGCTTGCCGATCGCTTTCCTCATCGGCCGCGATGGTCGGATTGAAGCCAGGCACATTGGCGCAACAAATGTATCGGTTTGGGAACGGGAGATCCAAGCTCTTCTGCAGCGTCCATGAACTTCCCGTTAGTCTGCAACCGGGACCTTGAGTTTCGCCCTTAGTCTGTCCCCGGGGAAAAGTTACGGTTGCGGCATCACATCCAGCGTCAGGACTTGAAAAGGTTCGAGACTAAAGTTGTGTGGGCTCCCGGCTACCAGTGAAATCGCGGCCTGCGCGGCGTCCTGTTGCCACGGGCTGTGGGCCGCGTAAGCGCCTGCCGCTCCCGTGGGCAACTCGAAAGTGCTCTGAAGATCGATCGCTAAGGATTGCGGCTTATCACTGGGGTTGCGCAGTACAAGAATCCCCTTGCGTGGCGACCACGAAGCCCAGCCGTACACTTCCAACATAGCCGGGTCCCCGCCGATCCAGTGCGTGTCCACTAGAACATCGGCGTTGGCGCGTGACCACTTAGCACACTCGGCAATAACATCCCAATCCGTTTCTTTGAGCAAGGCGGGCGTCACATACATTTCCTGCAGCTGCGTTCCAGTTCCGAAGTAATCACGAACCTCGTCCGCGAAGTCCCCGCCGGGATCAGTATCGAGATTCCTGGCGTGCCGGGCGTAGATCAGGCCATGCAACATGAGCGAATTCAGAGGGTAGAGTGGACCCGCCTGCACCACCCCCGCAAAAGTATCGGCGTCGCGGTAGGTAATCCATTTCTGGCGGTTCGAACCCACGCCCATGAAGCTATGATCTTCGCCACCCCGCCAGATGGAATCGGCATATTGCAGCCAGAAAGGAGAGGGATAAGTTCCGGTAGTCAAGTTGACGTAAATATCGGGCTTCACCCGGCGCCACTCGCGGATCAGGCTGATAGCGGCGTGGAAGTCGGAGTCGAATTGGCTGCCCGGGATGGCGCTGTTCACATTACCGGTGCCGTCGATCTTGAACTGATTGACGCCGTACCGGTTGATAAAGTCCAGTGTGATCTCGCGGAAGCGGGCAAAGTATCTTGGCCCGGAGAGCGCGAAACCGCTTTCATTGGTCTCGAACCCCTGCTCCTTGCCGAATTTCACCCGCTCGTCGTGCGGATCCCCATAGCCGCCCCAGGGAGAGAGCCACACGCCAGGCGCGGCCCCATACTGCGCCGCTGCCTCTTTCAGGGGCGTGAATCCGTGCGGGAAGCCGGCATGGAAGTGCCAGAGCGTCGCGTTATCATCCCATCCGTCGTCGAAGAGAAAAGAATCGAGCTTCACTCCACGTTTTTGGACAAGCTCGACGCCGTAGGAATGAATCACCGCCAGCGCCGAGACTTCATCGAACTTGCTGAAATAACCGATGTCGTACCAGGAGTTGTAGTGCAAAAAAGGGCGATAGGGGTGAGCGCGCTCGCGTTCCAGGTAGTTGAGGAAGCCGCGGCGCAACTGTCCCGCGGGGGTTACGCCCGCGACCGAGGAATAGGTTACGTTCTGCCCGGCCTTCAGCGGAAGTTCGCGGCTGACACTGGCGAGGACACGTCCGTTAGTGATTCGGCTGTCGGAAATCGGGTGCTCAAAACCGAAGAAGGTGCTGCCGGCAACCACCGGCGAGCCCTTGACCACGCCGGAAATCGAGGCTCTGGGGATCTCCATGTCGAGCAGGCGGACCGACGAAAATTTCACGTCCGCATCCTTAGCTGCGAGCGTAAGCTCCTGGCGGAAGTAATTGGAGCCATCGCGCAGAATGATCCGCCAGGTTGCGTGCAAAGCAGGAAGCGCGTTCTCGAGTTCCACCGTGACTTGCTCGCCGTCGTAGCGTTCGGCCAGACGCGATGCATCTGCATTGCCAGTGAGTTTCTCGACGATGGGGCCGGATACGACCTTCATCCCTTCACTGGTGATGGGAGCGTTGTTCTCGACCAGCAGCGCAAACAGTCTCTTCGGCACGGGCATGGTTTTTCCATCCAGCCGATCCGTCATGCTCACGGCTTGCAGTCTGCCGCCGGAAATTTCCCAAACGCCTTCGATCGCGTCATTCCACAACTTGAACCTGGCACCGGGAGCTGAAACCTGTGTTGGTGAAACCTGGGCTCTACCCGGGTCGGGGATCAACGACGGGGGATTGGCACTTTGAGCGGTGGGGGGCAGAAGGCACGCGATGAGCAGGCAGACCAACGCTCCAATGGATGGACTGGCAAAAAAATGTGGCGACCGGGCTTCCCTGACGTAGTCATGCATAACGATCTGATTTGATGCTAAGATGCTGGCTAAATCAACTCGAGGGTGTCGTCGTCTTTTTCCAGGTTTCCAACAGGGTATGAGTGATCCTAAGGTTCCGAACACGGGGGATTCGGAAAGCCCCACTCTAGTCCCCCAGGGGAGCACAAAGCTGGAGTCTGCCCCTCCGTCGCCGGACTCATCCGAGGCGCAAACCCTGCTGGGGGGCAGGAGCCTATCGAGCGACTCCGAGGCTCCCACAATTCCACCGGCTAGCAAGCCAGCTACCTCCGATGCCCCAACGCTACTCGACGCGCGCAAGCCAAGCGGTCCGCCGGCACCCAGACCCTCCGGTTCGGGCTGGCAACTCCCGACGTTGCTTCCTGGGATGATGCTGGCCGGACGCTACGAGATCCTGCAGACCATCGGTGAAGGTGGTATGGGCGCGGTTTACAAGGCCAAGGATTGCGAACTCGATCGCTTCGTCGCATTGAAAGTCATCCGGCCTGAACTGGCTTCGGACCCCTCGATTCTGGCCCGTTTCAAGAAAGAGTTGCTGCTGGCTCACCAGGTCACGCACCGCAACGTGATCCGCATTTACGACCTCGGTGAAGGCGAGGGCGTGAAGTTCATCACCATGGAGTTCATCGAGGGCAAAGATCTACGGTCCCTCATCCGCGAGAAAAAGAAATTCACTCCAGAAGAAGCGGTAGATGTCATTCAGCAGGTGTGCCAGGCCCTGCATGCGGCGCACAGCGTCGGGGTGATTCACCGGGACCTCAAACCGCAGAACATCATGCAGGACACCTCGGGCCGAATCCTGGTGATGGATTTCGGCTTGGCTCGCACCCTGGAAGGCGACGGGATGACCCAAACCGGAGCGCTCGTCGGCACCATGGAGTACATGTCGCCGGAGCAGGCTCTGGGCAAGGATCTCGATCAACGTTCGGACATCTTCGCTCTGGGTCTCATCTTGTACGAAATGCTGACGGGCAAAACGCCCTTTCAAGCCGAGAGTGCTCTTGCCAGCCTCATCAAACGGACTCAGGAGCGTGCGGTTCCAGTGTCGGATATTGACGCTCAGATCCCCGGGGCTCTGAGCGGGATCGTGAGCAAGTGCCTGGAACGCGATTTGAACCTTAGATACGAGAGTGCGTCGGCCATTCTGGCGGACCTGGACACCTGGAAAGACAAGAGAGCCGCGGGCACAATTCATCTCGACGCTAGCGTCAAACCATGGGGACAGACTCTTCCGTGGCCGCTCATTACCGGGATTGCGACCGTCCTGGTGCTGGCAATCACCGGTTTCCTGCTGCGAGGGAAGTTGTTCGGGCCGAGCCCGAAGACTTCGACTGCGCCGGCGGTCTCGCTGGCCATTTTGCCTTTCCGCAACGCATCCGGCGATCCGAACCTAGATTGGATTGGCCCCAGTCTTGCCGATATGTTGAGCACGGATGTGGGCCAGTCCGCGCGTTTGCGCACCGTAAGCCCGAACAGTCTGCACCAGATATTCACTGACCTGCGCATCTCCTCCTCGACCGTGCTTGACCCGGCGACGATCGGCCGGGTGGCTGATTTCAGCAAAGCCGACCGGGTGCTTTGGGGGCAGTACGCCAAGTTCGGGGACCAGATCCGCATCGATGCCACGCTGCGAGACATCAAGAACGACCGTACAGTTCCGCTGAAAATCGATGTGCCCAGTGAAAAAGAAATTCCGGGCGCGATCGATCGCCTGGCGGAGTCTATCCGCCAGAAACTTGCACTCCCGGAAGATGTACTTAAGGAGCTGAAGGCCAGCTCTTTCCAACCCACTTCACAATCGGTGGCTGCGTTGCGCGACTACAACCAGGGCATTGGATTGCAGCGCGACGGGAAGAATCTGGAAGCGCAGAAGCAATTCGAGGCGGCGACCAAGGAAGACCCCACCTTCGCGCTGGCATTTTCCAGGCTGGCACAGACCTACAGCAGCTTGGGTTATGACAGCGAAGCGGAGCAGTCCGCCAAGAAAGCCGTGGATCTGAGTCAGGACCTCCCCGAGGCGGAGAAGTATTTGATTTCTGCCATTCGTTCCCAGGCAACCAAGAACTATCCGGAGGCAATCAAGGCCTACGAAACCCTTGCCAAGGCTTCGCCGGGCAACTCCGACGTGCAATCGGCGCTTGCCAGCCTATACCAGGATTCTGGCGACCTCGTCAAAGCCCGCGCCTATTACCAGATGCTCTTGTCCTCCAACCCCAAGGACATAGCGGCAACTCTTGACCTCGGCCGCATCGAGATCAAGAGCGGCAACTCCCAAGGCAGTTTTGATCCCCTGAACCGCGCCTATAGCCTGGCTGTACAAATGGACAACCAGGAACAGAAGGCCACCAGTCTGCACCTCATGGCGGTAGCGTACGGAAATTTGAGCAAGCCTCAGGAAGTTCTGCGCAACGAACAGGAGGCCATCACAATCTGGCGCCACGTCGGTCAGCAGCGTGGTCTGGCCTTCAGCCTGAACCAAATGGCCGAAGCCCAAGCTTCGCTCGGCAAAACCAAAGATGCTGCAGCCAACTTTCAGGAGGCGTTGCAGATTCGGCGCGACATCGGCGACAAGCGCGGCTTGGGCGATACTCTGATCGATATGGGCAATTTCGCCGACGACCGCGGTGACCACGATCAGGCGCTCAAGATGTACAAGGAAGCTCTGCAAATGGAGCGCGACATCGGCAATGAAAGTTTACAGGCTATCTGTCTGAACAACGTCGGAAGCGTGTATTCCGAAAAGAGCCAATACGATGACGCTCTTACCTACTTTCAGCAGGCGCTGCAGCTGCGCGAAAAATCGAACGTGCCACAGGATATCGTCGAGACAGTCCAGAACCTGGGTCAAGTCTTGGCGAATATGGGTCAGTACGATCAGGCTATTTCAAACTACATGCGGGCGCTCGATTTGCGCCGCAGCATGAACGACCCACAAGGTACGGCGCTCGCGTCCTACGGTTTAGGCACTTTGTTTGATTATCAGGGACGGTTCGGCGCGGCGGTGAATGCCAAGCAGGACGCTCTCAAGACCTTGCGCGATCTCAAGGACAGGACCTCATGGATGCCCGAAGTTCTTGGGAGCTACGCAGAGTCGCTCATCCTCGCCGGGCGCGGAGACGAAGCGAAGGGCTCTTTAGACGAAGCGCTCAGCCTGTCGCACGAACTGAAAAACGATGGCCTGGTAGCGGAGACTTTGGGGTTTGAAGGGGACGTATTCTTCTATCAGGGAAATTTCAAGGCTGCTCATTCCCTTTACGAACAGGCATTGCAGGCCGCTACGCGCAGCAAGGAAGGGCAACGGATCCTATTCGCCAAAGCAGACCTGGCCAAAGTCGAAGTCCGCGAAAAGGGCGGACGGCAGGTCATTCCAACCCTCCGGGCACTCATCCAGCAGGCGGATGATTTGAGCCTGAAATACTCCTCGGTGGAGTGCTCGATCTTCATGGCCGAAGCTATGATGCAAAGCCATGACGATACCCATGCTCGCCAGGAATTGCAGCGCGCTTTGCTGCTTGCGGACAAGTTTGGACAGCAGTCGCTGAGCGCACACGCGCATTACCTGCTAGCGACGATCGCACGAGAATCCGCCGACAATACGGATGCCCAGGATAATTACCGCTCGGTGATCCGCACGCTGGATACGATGAAGAAAGAGGCCGGCGCGGAGAAGTTGCTGCAGCGCTCTGACCTGAAACTCATGTACGAAGATTCCGCCCACTGGTCCCAAGCCGCGAAAAACTAAGAGCGAAACCCCGGCAGCAAAGGACACGCCGCCGGGCAAGGGCCCCAATGCCTGCGCATCAACTGGAGCCCCTGGCTGCGCCTCCGTGAGAACTCGGCGCAGTACGCCCTAAGCCTCTATCCTCATCCCGACTAGTTTCCCGTGCCCGTCAGCAGGATGCCTTGCGGACTGTTCTGCGCATTGTCCGTAATAATCACGCCGCCGGTGTAGGTCGTGCCCTTCGTCGCTGGAGTGAAGGTCACGTAAATGAGGCAGTTCCCTCCCGGGCTGAGCGTCGTGCTGCTGGTGCACGTCGTTCCACTTGCCAGTGCAAAGTTGCCGCTGATCGCCAGGCCCGTCAGTTGGAGCGTCGACGTTCCTGAGTTGGTCAGCGTCACCTTCTTCGCCGCGCTCGTCGTCCCGGCCGTCTGCTTTCCGAAGCTCAAAATAGTCGACGACAGCGACACTCTCGGGTTGATGACCGCCCCGCTCATGTATGCCGTTTGCGGGCTCCCCGTCGCGTTGTCTGCAACCGTCAAATAAGCATAGTCGCCGTTGGGTAGGCCGGGATCGTCGCTGTCACTGACGAAAGTCACCGTGACTTTGCAACTCGCCCCGGCGGCAAGCGTCTTCGAGCAATTGCTGGAAGTAATCTGGAAATCATCCGGATCGCCAGCTGGCTGCGGGTTCTCAATCTTATTTCCGGGAATAGAAATGCTCGAAATCGTGACCGAACTTGTCCCGGGGTTGGTCAGAGTGAAGGTCTGCCTGGCGCTTTGCCCCAGATACAAGGTGCCAAAGCTCCAGTTCGCCGGCGAGATCGTCACTGTGGGCGGGGCCGTCACCTGGAAGCTCTGGTTCACGGGGGTGGCGGCGGCGTAGTTGGTATTGCCTCCCTGCGTCGCCTGGATGGTGCAGGTGCCAACGGCGCCCAGCGTCACAATATTTCCGGAGACCGTGCAGACCCCCGTCGTTTGTGAATTGAAGCTTACCGCGAGGCCGGAACTGGCGGTCGCGCTGACCGCGAACGGTGCGGCGCCCAATACCTGGTTAGAGAGTGGCCCGAAGGTGATGGTCTGGCCCGCTTGCGTCACCGTCACCGTGCCGCTCACGTAGCTGATCGTGTAGTCTGCATCCGCCGCTCCCGTGCAGGAGCTGGGGTAGCTGCCCACCGGGCTCGTGCCGGTCGCTGAGGTCGAGCAGCTTGGCGGGGTGGATGGATTGTGACCATTCAAAATTCCGCTGTAGCTCGCGGTGATGGCCGGAGGAGTCCCTCCATAGATCATCGAGCCACTGCTCGCCGTGATGGTCAGCGGTGCCGCGCCCACCGTCACCGTGCCGCTCACATAGGTAATCGTGTAGTCCGCATCCGCCGCTCCCGTGCAGGTAGTGGGGTAACTACCCGGCGAGCTCGTGGTGGTCGCTGTCGTGGAGCAGGTTGGAGCGGTAGTTGGATTGTGGCTATTCACAATCCCGCTGTAGCCGGCCGTAATAGTCGGCACGGTCCCCCCATAGGTCATCGCGGCACTGCTGGCGGTGATGACCAGGGCCGCCTGGCCCACGGTCACCGTGCCAGGCGAATAGCTGATCGTGTAGTTCGCATCCACCGCTCCGGTGCAAGAGCTGGGGTAGCTGCCCACCGCGCTCGAGCTGGTCGCTGTCGTCGAGCAACCTGGCTGGGCGGTCAAGCTCGCGGCTGTGTCCGTACCCACAAAGCCGCTGTAGCTGGCGGTGATGGCCGGAGGTGTTCCTCCATAGGTCATCGCGCCACTGCTGGCGGTGATGGTTAGCGGCACCGCCGTGATCGTCAACGTCCCGGGCGTATAGCTAATCGTGTAATTGGAGTCGACTGCTCCCGTGCAGTTGGTTGCATACGTTCCCACCGGATTACCTGCTGGCAACGCCGTGACCGAGCAAGTTGGCTGGGTGGTCAAGCTCGCGGAGCTGTCCCCATTCACAAAGCCGCTGTAACCGGCCGTGGGGGTGGAGACCGCCGCTCCATAAGCAACGGTAGCGCTGCTCGCCGTGATGGTCAGCGCTGCTGTGCTCGCGTTTACGGTCTGCGTGAGCTGCGGTGCCGCCGAGTAGTTTGTATCGCCCGTCTGGTTTGCAATCACCGAACACGTTCCGGTGCCGCTGGTCATGGTGTAGGTCGCGCCCGAATTGCTGCACGACCCGTAACTCGTAAAGGTAACGGGGTTTGGACTGGCGCCACCAGTAGCCCCCACGGTGAAGCTGCTGCCGTAGGCGGCATTCGCCGGGATATTCGTCAGGGTAATCATCTGAGATGCTTGCACGTCGTAGGTCACCGTTGAAGAAGTGGAGTTCAAGGCCGAGTCCACTACCGTGGCGGTGAAGGTATGTGTACCTAACGTGGTCGTGTCGAATTGCGTCCCACTAGAGACGGATCCGCCAGGAGTGTCGGTCGCGCTGCAGGAAGTCACCGTCAAGTACGGTCCGGTTACAGCATTGCCGTTGTTCACCGCGTTGCACGTGTAGTTCGCTAAAGTCGTTGAGTCCTGTTGGTTTTGCTGATAGATGCCCCCATTCACGGGCGCAGTGAAGCTGGTAATGGTCGGTGCCTCAAACGGCGTATTGTACGTTGCCAGCCAGCACGAGCCCGTTCCGGCAGCTTTGCCCTTCACCGGCTGAGAGCCAGTACCCCCATCTATAAAATTGAAGGAGCTGATCTGGTTGCTCAGAATCACCGGCGGGTAATTATCCGGATTCAGGGTGCAGGGGTGCAGCGGATCGGGACCATCGAATTTGAGAAAGCCAACCAGTGGGCTGCCTCCGTTGTACTGTAAAGTTTCGTTGGGAGACGTGCCGATGGTCGCGAGACCTGGGTTGTCATTGCTCTCGTTCGGGAAGACGTTGAAATAGAAATCGGTGCCTAGCGTTGCCAGGAAACTTGGGAGGGCGTCCGAGCCGCACGTCCCGCCTGTCGCCGACGCAGGGCATGTGACCTCGAACCCCACCGCCGCGTTCGCATTCGTACCGGCGCCATTCACGATCACAAAGCACTGAGCGCTGTTGAAGGGGCTCGCGGCAAGGATGGCGTTGCAGTCGTTTTGACTTGCGAACGGTATCTCCGTAACCAGAACCGTTGTAGACGATCCGCTCGTCAGCTGCGCGGCTAAATCGTAGCCGCTGGTTGGGCTATTAAGTACGAAACCGCCGTTGGCATTGAAGACGGTCGGTGCTGCGGTCGTAACCGTCCCCGATTGCGACTGAGCTTGCGGCGTGAAGGTCCAGCTCGGGATGACTTGTTTGGTGAACTGAGCGCCCGTTGACCCCGTGAACCCTACCCAGGCAGTGCCGCTGTTCAGAGTCAGCAAGGCGGCCAGGTTGACTGGGACGCCGGCGGGAAACAAGTCATTGCCATCCAGGATCACATCGAGGCACGGCCCGGGAGCGCCGCCCACGACACAACTCGTTTCCGTAGGCGTAGATTGCAGCGTATATGAAATCGTTACCGTGTGGATGTTGCCGTCCGCCAAGGTGACCGGAAGGTGGTAATTAAGCCCACCCGGAAGAGTGCAGCTCGCGTCTACGCAGTTATTATTAGTCCCATTGCTTTGAATCGAAACGTTATTGCTGTTCTTGTCAACACCGAGGTTCAAGTACGTGTTGAACTCTACCGCTAGACTGTCCGGGATACCGAGACCGGTCGTGCAACCTGAGGAACTGAAACCGAATCCGACCCCGCAACCATCAGGGCCCAGGGCATTCTGCGCCGAATTTTGAATCACGAACGCAATGCCGTCGGCGGGCAGCAGGCTGCTGTTGCTCAGCTGAAACGTGAACGTGGTTGAAAAAGCAGCGGCAACTGGCTGCTGAGTGTTGTACCAGGCAGATCCCACTTGATGGGTCTGATTTGGGGTGAGCTGCAGTACATTGAGCGGCGTCGCGGTACCCGTATCACTCGAACCGGAGAAGCCGGAGAAAGCGATCTCGAACTGCGAACCGCTGAGGCCGGTTCTGAGAACGGGAAAGGTGAGACCGTTGAAGAAAGTCGAGGTGGTGAAACCGGAGAGGGTAATCGGCTCGCCAGCTGTGAAGGAGTTGGTTGCTTGAAAGGTCACGGTACCGCCGGTGGCGGACCATGATGTGATCGCCGCGGCGCTACCGGCGGGGGTCGGGAAACTGGCATTGCCGTTCAGCGTCAGGCAACTTTGGTTCGAAGTGAAATCCGGAGAATAGTAGGGAGAAGTGGGACAGTTCTGCGCCCAGGCCGCTGTGCTCCCCGCAACCAGCAATAAGGCCACGATCGCGGCCACCATGATCAAGTTCGTGATTCGTAGTTTCATAATTCTCCTTTTGACTTTGACCGCGTGTAGGCTTTTGCTCCAAATCATTTCTACGTTTTTGTTGGCTACGACACTTGGGCGGGCGCGAAGGAACAGCACTTGCAAACCAACAAGCACAGAATCCCAAGTGCGACGACGCAGCGCACAGTATCTCCGGCAACGTGATTCGTATCTTTAAAAGTCTTCAGTCTTTGTAAAACCCCACGAAAGAGGAGGGCGCGGCTGCGGGGAGGGTCGGCGCGCCAAACCTGGTGACACATCTTACCCCACAATTAACCCGAGCCGGCAAGTAATTTTTTTTTACTTCCGATGGGTGCCTTGTCTGAAGGACGGGCGGGACGTGCGATTTGTAGCCTGCCCCGAGGCCATACCAGATGTGAAAAAGTTTTCCTGTTGGAAGAGCTATCCCCGGAGGAGCGAGGGCACCCTTCCGGCGCGTGCCTAGAAGCGGTGGACGACGCCGAGTCCCACGTAGTAGTTATGTTGCCGACTTTTCCCGGTATCAACGTTCAGGGTGGGAACTCCCGAGTAGAAGTCTCGCGCTTCCACGCGTGCACCCCAACGGTGCCAAACCCACACATCCAGTCCAGCTCCGAACTGAACGACACCGGTGTTGGAACCGGATCCGGGGTTGGGAGTTTCGTAGAGTGTAACGGGGGCTTCCCGGAAGCGGCCATAGCCGCCACCCGCGCTAACCCAGGGCGTGACGGAGTCGCCAGAGAAGAAGTTCAGTCGCACGGATGGAGTCACGAACAGCGCTCCGATGTCCTGGGGAGTGAGCGTGCCGAAGTGATAGTTCACGTCCATCCTGGGATAGATGGCTACCGGCACTTCTGCGAATAGTCCGAAAACTCGACGGGTCATGAGCAGGCGACCGTAATTGAACGCGACGGCTTCCTCGTTGCCGAAGTGAACGGGCAAGCTCGTACTCGGGACCGTCTGGGTGCTGACGAAAGCTCGGCCGGCCGTGATGGAAAGCTCATTGACTTGCGCCCCAGCGCTCGAAACAAGCAATAAAACTGGCACGAAAAAAACTGCGAGACGTTTAGCCAACATCTCTCCTCCGGAGTCTTGAGGAACGTAAGTTTGTTTGAACAAGATTAGCACGGGCCGCGCCGAATGGCGGAAATCACAAGGGTACCCTCGCTGGTGCTCGGGTCCGGCGGTCGCTGGGTGAAGCCGCAGGGTTGACATCCCACCGGCAACGTAATCTGGGCGGTCCACAACTTCCGCTGTGATGCCGTTCCACGCCTGATCAACTCGACGCGTCATGCCGTCCTCTAACTCCGGTCACCAGCCGAGAGCTTTGGCGCTTCATCCTTCTAATCTGACTTGGGTCATTTCACTGGCCTTGCTGCGGGAGAAAGCTCATTCGGAACTTCCGCAGCGCCTGATGTATTCCGCGAAAACTCACATCGTCCCCACCAAGCCTTGCCAATCCAATCACTTACGGATACGATGAAAATTTCCACACTGGCCGCAAAGGCGGTGATTCCCGTGCACCAGTACCAACCGGAGAATTTTGTGAGCAGCCTTCCCCAGTTCGTGAAGCAAGCCCAGAAACGGAACCCAAGACAGGCGCAGATTCATCGCTTATGGACTCCGTCCATGGCTCCGTGCATCGTGCTGGCCCTGAGCTTGGCTGCCATTTGTACGCCGCGTGCCTTCGGTGCGGTTCACCCTGTCCCGCTGGACCCGAAGACCGACAGCGCCAAGTGTATCGAGTGCCACGACGACAAATCGAAAGGCAAGTTCGTACACTCCGCCATCGCGATGGGCTGCACCAGTTGTCACGAGATCCGGGTCAACAAAGACGTCACCCGCGTAAAGCTGATCACCACCGTTCCCTACAAAGTCTGTCTCACCTGCCACGCCGATAAGGATGCCGCACAAATAAAAGGCACTGTCCACCCTCCCGCTGCTCGCGATTGCCTGAAGTGCCACGACCCGCATACCTCCGACAATAAGTTTCAGTTGCTGAAGGCGCCCTCGGGCGACAAGAAGGACAATCTCTGCCTCACCTGCCACACCGAGGGCACGAACGTTCCGGAAAAAGGCAGCCGTCACGCCGCGCTCGACATGGGCTGCGAAACCTGCCACGTCACGCACAAGACAGGCGCCGAGCCCACCGCTGAAAACCGCTTCCACTTGACGAAGGCTGCTCCAGCGCTGTGCGTCGACTGCCACGATCCGAAAGACGCAGCCTTGCAGAAGACGCACCAGAACCAGCCGTTCGGTACGGCGAACTGTCTGCAGTGCCACGACCCGCATCAGTCGGCCCAACCGAAGTTGATGGCCAAGTTCACACATCCGCCCTTTGCCGAAAAGAATTGCGAGATGTGCCACGCCCCGGCGAAAGACGGCAAAGTGGTTCTGACGCAGGCCAACGTCAAGGACCTTTGTGTCACGTGCCACTCTGATAAAGCGGAGCTGATCGAGAAGGCCAAGGTACAGCATCCTGGCGCCGCCGGTGATTGCACTCAGTGCCACAATCCGCACGCCAGCCCGTATCCCGGACTGCCCAGGACGGATCCGGTGAACATCTGCCTGGACTGCCATAGCGAGATCGCCGACCTGGAGAAGAAGCCGGTTCATCACCAGCCTGTGTTCGTGCAAGGCTGCGCCATCTGCCACGAAGGGCACGGTGGCGACAACGAACATCTGTTGCGGGTGGCCGAGACTAACCCGTTGTGCCTGGAGTGCCACGGTCCGGATGCAAAGCCGCAGAAACTGGAAAGCGAGCACATGGTTGCGATCTTCGGCGGCAAGGTAAAGCTGCCGGAAAACTATTTCGCCAAGGTTCCCGTGCTGCCGCTGAAGTACAACCTGGGCCACCCGGTTGACCGGCACCCGGTGTCGAACGTCATGGACGCGACGGATATCACTAAGGTTAAGACTCCGATGAATTGCCTGACCTGTCACCAGCCACACGCTTCGGCGAAGCCCGGCTTGCTGGCGAAGGACCAGGCTAATGACTCGCTGTTCTGCGCGAGCTGCCATAAGGATCTCCCCAAGTAGGCGAGACCGGATAAATGAAAGGTTGCGAAATTCGGGGCGAATTGAGGATCGAAGATCGGTGAGGATGCAAAGATGATTGGACGACTACACAATTCGGTTCCGGCACGAAAGCGAAAGCTGGCAATAGCGGTCCTAGTGATGCTGCTGTTGACGGCTTCGTCGGTTGCCTTCGGGGATAAGAAAAAGAAGAAAGACGACCAGCCGCCGCAGAAGCAGGTTTCGATTTACGACGTCATCGATAAGTCCAAGGTCGTGTGGCCGCAGCCGCCGAATATCGCGCGGGTGAAGTATCTGGACTATTTTGCGGGCGAAAAGCTGCCTGATTTCAGCGCTCAGCCGGCAAAGGCAAAGAGCAGTTGGATGGACCGGCTGGCAGGCACCACCCAGGAGAAGGGCGAAAACCCGCTCAAGAACCATTTCTTCATGGGCGAACCGCATGGCCTCGCGGTTGATTCCAAGGGCAGGCTCTACGTCGCGGATGGCAAGGTGGGCGTGATCTTCATTATCGACCCGGAAACCAAAGACACGCAGTTAATCAAGAACGGGAAAGATGCCAGCTTTGCGCTGATCAATGGACTAGCGATTGATGACTCCGACAGGCTTTTCGTCTCCGACTCTCAGGCTCACCGGATTCTGGTTTTCGATAAGAACCACAAGGGCGAGGCCGCGATCACGCAGGGTCTGGTCACTCCGGCCGGTATGGCGATCGATAACGAAAACCGGTTTCTCTATGTCGCCGATATTGGACTGGATCAGGTGCTGGTGTTTGACGCCGACACTCTGACGCCGCTGCGCCGGATTGGAACTCCGGATACAAAGCACCAGTCGAGCGCACCGGGAGACTTTTCCAAGCCGACCAGCGTCGCCGTCGATCAGGGCGGCAACGTTTACGTTGCCGACATGCTCAACTACCGGATCGAGATCTTCGATGCCGACGGCAAGTTCATACGCGCGTTTGGAAAGCATGGCGATGGTCCTGGCTATTTCGCCATGCCGAAGGGAGTTGCGGTTGATTGCGATGGCCACATCTGGGTGACGGACACGATGCAGAACCGCGTTCACCTGTTTACCCAGGAGGGCGACTTGCTGATGTATATGGGTAACCAGCATGGGGTTTTGCCCGGCACGTTTTCCGGCCTGCAGTACATCCTCATCGATAAACAAAACCGCGTCTTTACCTCCGAGGTCTATCCCGGCCGCGTGCAGATGTTCCGCTATGTGACGCAGGATGAGGCGCAAAAGGAGAAAGACCAGCGCGAAGCGGTGAAGGCGGCTGGCAAGGCTCCAGAGAAGCCACAGAAGGAAGTTCCGCCGCCGTTTCCGACCCAGGAAAAGCAGAACGACAACGGCGATACTCCGAAGGCGAAGTGAAGCATCGGGTGATCGGGCGATCGGATCATCGGGTGATCTGAAAGGCAGGAGAACCAGGCGTCCCCGCCCGGCTGACCCTTCGACTCCCCCAAGGCAGGCTCGTGAGACGCCCGCCGCTCCGCGGTCTGACTCCAGCCGATTTCCAATGGATTTTCAGCAGGTTACGAACTGGGTTTTTTGCCCCTCCACCGTTCTGTTTGGGGAATTTGACCACCTTCACTGGGGGAGAACTCCCAACCTAATGCCTCCCTGCGGTGATTAACTTTGCAACACCTTTTGTTGTAAGATACATCTACAACGGAATCAAATACTTAGATGGCTGTTCAAAACTTTAGCGGGTTCTGGGAGTACGGTGACTATCGTGCACTTCAACTCACCGAGGAACCGGGCGGCTCAGGCTCAGTTCGAAGAGTTCTAATTAATGGAGGCAATACAAATGAAGAAGCTATTCTTAGTAATTCTGCTGGTGGTTATGGCTTCGGCCATGGCGCTCGCCCAGTTGCCAGCTCAGGGCGCACACCCCACCACGTCCGGAGCTCCCGGCGCCGTCGCCCCCACGGTCGACGTCCTCGGTGCTCACCAAAACTACGGCCGCGGTTGCGCCGGCTGCCATGCTCCGCACAGCGGCGCTTGGGGCGCGGGCGGCAACAAAGGAACCGTTACCGATGCCTACAGCGGCGTCAATGCCCTGTTCGCCCAGGATATGGGACCACTCTGGGGCCAGACGTTTGATTTCAGCGACATCAGCAACACCGGAAGCAGCAACAAGTACAAGTGGGTAACTGCGGGGAACGGCAACCCCACAGCCATGACTTCGCAGCAATACAGTGACATGCGTGGCGCAGTGATGTGCCTGGCATGCCATGACGGCGCGGTTGCGAAGGGCGCCATGATGCAGAACTGGGCCTTTGAAGAGCAGATCGGAGCTCTGCCGGGTTCTTACGGCACGGCCAAGATCCCGACCTTGCTGGGCGCAGACGGCACGACCAACCTCGGCGGCTCGACCGATGGTGGAAACTACAACAACGACCACCCGATCGGCGAGAACGCGACGATCAGCGCCGCGATGGGCAGCTTCTACGGCGACGCGACCAACGGCCTGGTCTACACGATCAGCACCGCCAATGCGATCTCCGGCATTGTGGCCGCCGGCGAGTATTCAAAGTTTATCACTTCGTACGGCGCTCCGGCCCTGCTCAAGGGTGCGCACTCCTATGGAACCCCGGTCAACGCTTCCGGCGTTCCCTACATTGTTTGCACCACCTGCCACGACCAGCACTCGATGAACGTGTATGCCGTGGTTGGCACTGGGAACCAGATCGCCGGCCAAAGCACTGGCACGTATGCGAAGTACTTCTTCATCAACGGCCCGTACAACCCCAACACAGTCAACGTTCCGTTGGGGTACGCCGCTTCCACGACCCAGTTCTGCCGCCAGTGCCACTTTGGCGAGTCGAACGAAGCCAACGGCGGCACATTGCCGACGGTGTTCTAACTACTATGAATGTGGTTGGGGGAGGGGGCATTTCCCCTCCCCTTTCTTTATTTTGACGCGATGATTACTGGTTCCGACCAGCATGGCTTAACAGCTTGCGGAAAAAGTCACAACTGTCCGTATCGCCGTGGAAGAGCGGCCCTTCAGGGCCGCGTAAGCCCTCTGAAATCAGCCTGGGCTTTAGCCCCGGTGGTCGTTCTTCCTCGTCAGGTTGCATTTTTCCGCAAGCTGTTAAGGCGACTCCTTGACCGAGAAGCACCCGGCTTGAGTTCCGATGCGATACCCAGACGGGGCAACCCCATCTCTACTCGAGTTTCTCGCAGAGATTGAAGGCAGCCCGGCCCGGAAGCGCCTTATTTAACTTCCAGTTACCTTGGGTGATTTCACCAGTCTGGCAGCGGGAGAAGGCCCACTTGGCACATCCATGGCGACTGAACCAGCCTTCTGCGGACCCGGCCGGCCAGCCGCAACCCAGCAGGTTTCAACGACTTGCGAGAATTGAAGAAGATTTGGCAGCGGCAGCAGAAGCGGCAACTCCCGTGCACGACAACTATGCATAGATGGATCGGGGGAGGGGTTCCCCCAACCCCCTTTCTTTAAGAACTTTAGCGAGGAGTTGAAATGAGATACCGAATCGGGATCGTGGGCCTGATGCTCTGGTTAATCGTGGCAGAAAGCGCGGGCGCGCAGCAGATGATGACCTCCCACGCTCCGACGGCGGCGGCAGCGGCGCGTACGTCTTTTCCGGAGGCTGCCAAAGCGGTAACGTCTGGCGCTGACCCAGCCAGCCTGCAAGTGACGGGCAAGGCAGTGGTGAAGGTGAATGGCGCGGTGCTGACGGATCGGGATCTATTGCGCGAAATGTTCGCGCTCTTTCCCTATGCAAAGCTGCACAACGGTTTTCCCAAGAAGCAGGAAGCGCTAATCCGGCAAGGCGCGATGCAGATGATCATCTTCGAAGAGCTGGTGTATCAGGAGGCGCTGCGGCGGAAGATGACGATTGCGCCCGCACGCGTGGCTCGCGAAGAAAACAATTTCAAAGGCCAGTTTGCGACCCAGGGGGAATTCAATTCCTACCTGAATACGGAGTTGGGCGGGTCGGAGGCGAAGCTGCGGCAGCAGATCAAGCGTTCGCTCCTGATCGAGGCCATGCTGAAGCAGGAGGTGGACAACAAGGCGGGTGTCACTCTAGCCGAGGCGCGCAGTCACTACGAAAAGAATCCGAAGGCGTTCGAGCACGGCGAGACTTTTGCGCTGCAGACGATATCGATTATTCCTCCGGACCAGGCGAGCGCACAGGTAGTTGAGGACGCGCGCAAACGCGCAGAGGGCATTCTGGGACAGGCCAAGGCAACCAAGAACTACGAGCAGTTTGGGCTGCTGGCGGAGAAGGTTTCGGAAGACGACTATCGCGTGGATATGGGCGACCGGAAGGTCCTGCCGAGCGAAAAGCTGCCCCCGGAGGTGGTGAAAGTTGCGCAGAAGATGAAGCCGGGCGAGGTAAGCGGCCTGATTCCGCTGGGCACGGCATGGACGATTATTCGAGTGAATGCGCATACGCCGCCGGGGAAGTCGAATTTCGCCGACGTGAAGGCGAATCTGATCGGCGATCTTCAGAAGCGGAAATACGAACAGCTACGGGTGGCTCTGGACAAGCGGTTGCACCAGAACGCGCAGATTCAGGAGCTGTAAGAACAAGTCAGAAGTTCGAAGTCAGATTGTAGAAGTTGGACCCTCAGGATTCAGGGATTCGAAAAAGTGGGACGTGGGACGGGGATGGGGCGATAGAGAAGTAACCGCGCGAGGGAGTTTTGAGCAGTCACAAATACAATGCGCGTGTATTCGGTTTACTGCTGGCATTCGGGGTGATGCTGGCGACACCAGCTTGGGCACAGCTGGAAGTGGGCCAGAACACCAGCATGAGCCTGAGCGGAGACCTCGGGTTCGGCTATGCCGGGAGTTATGACAACGTCGGGGGCTCGGGTCATGGCACCGCCCTGAACGGCGACGCCGTCCTGCAAGGGTATTACTATAACCCCAGGTTCCTGAACTTCTTCGTCGATCCCATCTACAATCGCTCGCAGGCGAATTCGGGCCAGGGCTCGATTACCAACGCGACCAGCGTCAACGCGGGAGTGAACCTGTTCAGCGGCAGTCACTTTCCGGGGTCCATTTCATTTGGCGAGGCCTTCAACAGCAGCGGGAACTATGGGTTCGGCACGACGCCGGGATTCACTACCACCGGCAACTCGCACGGCTTCGGTATCGGATGGGCAGAACTGGTTCCGGGCGCGCCCCCTTTGAGCGTTCAGTACTCGCAGACGGCATCGTCATCATCGATTTTTGGCAGCGATCAGGAAGATCATACCGGCTCGAAAAATCTCAACATGTTCAGCAACTACAAGCTCGATGGCTGGTTCATGGGAGCGCGTTTCAACGATACCTGGACGCATACGGAATTGCCAGCAGTCATAACCGGCGATGAGTCCATCACCGGGGACACGCATTCCAAGACATTAGCCTTCAACGCGAACCACAGACTGCCGCTGCGGGGCTCGTTCGGAGCGAGCTACACGTGGTCCGATTTCGGTGGCGAGAATGACGGGTCCACCGTATCCGGTTCCAACCAGATGATCACTGCCAACGCCGCATTTGCGCCGACACAAAGGTTTACCACTTCGTTCGACGCGAATTACAACAGCAGTCTCACGGGAGAAATCGGACAGCAACTCATCAGCGTGGGCGCAGTGGCTCCGCAGGTCAACCTGGGCAGCAGCAGCTACTCGATTTCCCTCAGCAACTACGACAATGTGGTGCTCACCAGGAGCTTGTCGGCCGGGTTCAGCGTGGGCCACATCCAGCAAGAGGTGTATGGCCAAAGCGTCGGAGCGACCCACTTCAGCGGAGTGGTGAACTACCGGTTTCTGAAGCCGCTATGGGGTTCGGTGGTGGTTTACGCCGGCGTAAACGACCAGGCGACAGACGAAGGGAACCAGGGAGCGGGCCTGGTAGCGGGAGCAAATTTCAGCAAGCAATGGAGCAATTTCGATCTGGGCGGAAGCTTCGCTTATTCGCAGGATACACAGACGGTGCTAGCGACGCAGGTGACTTCCAATTATTCCTACCTGGCAAATGCGCAGCGCCGCATCGGCCGCCGGACGCGGTGGTTGACCACATTCAGCGGTTTCCACACCGGGTTGGGGGAGGCTGAAGGTTCGAGCGCCCATTCCGAAGCTTACGGAACCAACCTCGTGTTCAAGATGTATAACGTCGGAGCCAATTACTCTCATACCTCGGGTTCAGTGCTGCTGACCGGGAACGGACTGGTTCTGCCGCCGGGTACCATTTCGCCAGTTCTGACGGGCAATCAATTCCTGCTGGACACCGGGTCATCCTATTCATTCAGCTTTACTGCAAACCCGGTGCGCAGGCTGGTGGTCAGTACCAGTTACACCAAGACGATGAACGACAGCCTGGCTGCGTCGCTCACCACGAACAGCTCGTCGAAAGTGTTTCTGGCGTTTACCGAATACCAGTTTCGCAAGATGGTGTTCTCGGCAGGCTATACTAATCTGAATCAGTATGTCAGCGCGTCGGGGACGCCGCCGGCAAGCTATTCGAATTTTTACGTTGGAATTTCGCGATGGTTCAAGGCGTTCTAGAACGATGCACTGTGGGGAATTGGCGCCGGCTCTGTTTGTGCATCGTAGTCGCGGCGGGGGTGGGTGCGCCGGCCTACGCAGCAAAAGTCAAAATTGAGAAGGATGTGCCGGCTCCGGGGCCGGAACTGCTGCTCGAGGGCGGACGGAAGCTGGCATTTGTGCGAACGTTCGAGACCGACCGCGATGTGTCGCCGAAGCGGGGATTCTTCAGGAAAGTAATCGACGTGGTCGCCGGGCCACCCGACCGGCACCAGACGATCAGGCCCTATGGGGTAGCGATCGACTCGCGCGGTCGGGCGATTGTGACCGACCCGGGGGCGATGGGTATCCATATTTTTGATTTTGCCGATCACAAATATAAGTTCATCGCGCGCAATGACAAAGATGAGAACTCGATGAAGTCGCCGCAGTGCGTCGCGGTGGATAAGCAAGACAACTTTTATGTGACCGACTCGGAGACAGGGAAGATTTTTGTCTTCGAGGCGGGAGGAAAGTTTAAGCGCATCATCGGCAATCTGAAGGGCGGAGAAGGTTATTTCAAGCGGCCCACGGGAATTGCAGTGGATTCGGCGGCGGAGCGGATTTATGTCACAGACACGCTGCGGAATAAGATTTACGTTTTGGATATGAACGGAAGTGTAATGCAGACGATCGGCAAGACCGGGGCGGCGCCCGGGGAGTTCAACTTTCCGACGGAGATCGTTCTGCACGGACAGGATCTGGCGGTAGTAGACGCGATGAATTTCCGCGTGCAGGTGTTCGATCGCAGCGGGACCTTCAAGTACGCAGTAGGCAATGTCGGAGACGGAGAGGATTTCGGGAGCTTCTTCCGGCCGAAGGGGATCGCTTTCGACAGCGAAGGGCACCTATATGTAGTGGATGCGGCGTGGAGCAGAGTGCAGGTGTTCGATCAGCTAGGCGACCTGCTTTATTACTTCGGGACAAGAGGGGAACAGCCTGGAACGTTCAACTTGCCTTCGGGCATGTTTATCGACCATAACGATGGTGTGTACATAGCGGATTCCTACAACAGCCGCGTACAAGTGTTTCAGTACTACGGGAAGAGGGAGCAGGGTGGGGGCCAGTAATGAAGTGGTTGCCAGTATGTGCGGCTCTGCTCGGCATGGCCGGTAGCCTGCAAGGGCAATTCAGCGGCGACGTGTTGGGGGCGCATGATATGGGCCCCGGCGGAACGTCGCCCGTGAAGGGCGGTCTGCCTCCTTGCCAGTTTTGCCATGCACCGCACTCCGGAATCGGCAAGGGACCGCTTTGGGCCCAGACGTATTCTTCGCAGACTTACACCCTTTACCGCAGCACGACCACTCCAACCCAGACGATGACACAACCACCCATCGGCGCGCCCAGCAGCCTGTGCCTGAGTTGCCATGATGGAACGATCGCTCCAGGTCAGACCGTACCCTACGGCAAGCTCCAGTTGCAGGGCAAGATGAGCGCGAGTGACATTCTGGGGACCAGTCTGCAGAACTCGCACCCCTTCAGCTTTAATAAGCTAAAGGACCAAGCCGACCTGGTGGCAAGTTTGATAGCGAAGGGGCAAACCCAGGATCCACTGCAAAAGGTGACGCTGATCAACGGGAACGTTGAATGTGAGAGCTGCCACAACCCGCATGTTCAAAATGGCGACGTGGTTTCCCTGAACTTCCTGGTGCGGAACAGTTCCGGAGGGGCGATGTGCCTTTCGTGCCATGGAACAGCTCCGCGCACGGTGAACAACGAACCGAACCCGCTGGTGCCGTGGCCAACCAGTGTACATGCCACCATCGCAAATGCGATTCTGCCGGCCGCCTATGTCGGGCCCTACTTCACCGTGGCACAAAACGCATGCACGAGTTGTCATGTGGAGCACAATGCAAATGGTCCGGCGCGACTGTTGCGCGGTGCAACCCCATCGCTAGCGAACCTGGACCCTTACACTCAGAACTGCATAACTTGCCACAACGGGAACAGCAATATCACTCCTAGTGTGGCGAACGTTTATGCGGAATTCTCAAAGGTCTCCTATCATCCATATCCCTCAGGGAATAACACACACGATAGCGGCGAGGCGATTCTTCTGAACAATAATCGCCATGCCACTTGCGCTGACTGCCACAATCCGCATGGGGCACAACAAGTTCCTACCTTCGCGCCTCCACCGCTGATTCGCCCGTCCCAGACCGGAGTAAATGGAGTTTCTGCCAGCGATGGAATCACTCTTGTCTCGCCGGCTCAGAACCAATACGAGAGCTGTCTTCGTTGTCACGGCGCGAGCACTGGCAAGGCTACTAAATCGAAATTCGGGTACCTCCCGGTGCGCTACGTGTCTAACCCGGCCGATCCCGGTAATGTCATTGCGCAGTTTGCCGCTACGGCGTCCTCCAGCCATCCAGTAACGCACCCTGGTTCCTCGGCTTACCCCCAACCCAGCCTTCTCCCTTACATGTCGAAACTGGACGGGATTAGTCAAGCGCGACAGATGGGCACACAGATTTTCTGTACGGATTGCCACAACAGCGACGACAACCGGGAGTTCGGTGGCACGGGTCCAAACGGTCCGCACGGATCGAAATGGACCCACCTGTTGGAGCGCCGTTACGAATTCAGCCAAGCTCCAGGCCCCGGCCAGCGCATAACCAACCTATACCCAAACCCTGATCTCACGGTGAATGGGCCCTACGCGATGTGTGGCAAGTGCCATGATCTTGCGGGCAATATCATCCAAAACACAAGCTGGTCTCAGCACTCAGTCCACATCAACGCCGGCTTTACGTGCTCTGCTTGTCACACTGCGCACGGAATAGCAGGCAGAAATGGAAACGTCAGCGGTGACCGGCTCGTCGATTTCGACTTGAATGTGGTTGCTCCGAACGGCGGGATGCCTATTTCTTACAATGGCGGCACCAAAACTTGCGCACTGGTCTGCCATGAAGTGGCGCACAATCCGAACGGCACGGTCGCGCCCGCTATGGTGCATAGCGGATTTAGCCCTAAGCAGTGAGCCTTGCAGGCCCTAAGACATTAGCCACTGCCCATGGAGACACGCCAGTCGGCATTGGCGACCTCTTTGCGTAAGATTGTTTCCACGCTGGCAAAGAATCGAGAACTTGCGCCCGATGAACTCGTCGGCCTCGCGTGAAAAATGACATACCTCCGTCAAATCCTCGATCCCCGGCGAATACGAATAGCGCTTGTCATTCTGGCGCTTCTATACGCATTGGCTGCAGGCCTACGCACCCTAGGGGATTTCGATCTTGGATGGCAGTTGGCAACCGGGCGTTGGATCGTGCAACACGGACAGATACCCTTTACAGATATCTTCTCTTATACCGCCTCTGGCACGGAGTGGATTTATCCGGTTCTGTCACAGATCCTACTCTATCTGTCATATGTAATTGGTGGGTATGGCCTCTTGTCATGGCTAGGAGCCGCAGCATGTGTGGGCACAGTCGCAGTTCTGCTGCGTCGTTCTTCCCTACCAGGTGTGATCCTCGCTATCGTGTCAGTTCCACTCATCGCCGCCTGCACCCCGCCCCGGGCTGAGATGTTTACAGCGGTCCTCTTCGCAGCATACGTAAGCCTCCTATGGCACTATCACCAATCAGGAGAGGGCCCACTATGGTTGCTTCCGGTCCTCATGTGTTTATGGGTGAACTTGCACCTAGGATTCATTGCCGGTCTGGCGATGTGCGGTGCATTCGTCTTGATTGAGCTCGAGGATGCGATTGCGCCTTCGCGCCGACTCGCTGCCTTGCTTCGATTGAAAAAAGCTGCGCCGTGGCTGATAGCCACGCTGGCGGCAACCATCGTCAACCCATGGGGCTGGCGCATTTATGCAGCTATAGAACGACAGGCCAGTATCGTTCAGACCCATAGTATGTGGATTTGGGAATGGCAAGGATTGCGGCTCACACCCGCCGCACTCGCGAAAGCACTCGAATGGCGTGATTCGGACAGCTCCGTCCTTTGGTTGATATTCGGGGCATTCATAGCCGTGCTGTGTGCACTAGCAAAGCGAAAGTTTGTGCCAGCGTTCCTTTTGGCGAGTGCGATCTATCTTGTAATCCATGCCATACGGATGGAGGCGTGTTTAGCAACTATCACGGTTGTGGTTGGGGGAACCGTTTTGTCGCAAACTCCAAGTCCACTTCATGAGAACAAACTTGCGAAACGGTTTGAAATGTCAGCAAGAAGCAGGGCGTTTGCTGCCATCATGATGGTTGTAGTGATCACCTGCTTCGTCGGCGTCAGGAGCTTTGACCTCATCACGAATCGCCTCTATCTCCGCACTCCCTTCGCATTCTCAATCTTTGGAGTGGGAAAGTCTCTGTGGCAGCCTGAGCAGGCGGCGGCGTTTGTATTAAAGGAACAACTCCCTCGCAATCTCTTCAATGACTTCAATTCGGGAGGGTTCGTAGTTTGGAATCTATCGCCCAGGTACCCGGACTATATTGATGGGCGTTCCGTTCCCTTCGGAGGCTCATTATTACTGCGCAACTCGAGCCTATTGGAGGAATCACTGGATTCGGCGGCATGGAGCAGTGAAGCCGACGCAAGAGGAATTAACACCATGCTTTTGTCCATGGATTTCGAGGCGGGAACCGCATTACGAAGCTTGGGTAGCTATTGCGATGCACAGCGGTGGCGCCCCGTTTTCCTTGATGCATTTGGGGCAGTTTTTCTGCGTGTCGTTCCGGAAACAACCGACCTCGTTGATCGCCTTCAGATCGATTGCAGAACCGTGCAGTTTGCGGATCCACCGGTCACCGCCTCAGGTCCCGAGCAATTTCGATATTTATTAAATGTTGGGACTATCTTGATCGTCCTGGATCGAAATGCCGAAGCAATGCAACGCCTCGAACAGGCAGAACGCATCTTTACGGAAAATGCATTCTTGCATTATGCAAAAGGTATCGCACTCGGGAATCTGGGATTTGCAAAAGACTCCGAGCGAGAGCTCCTTACCTCGATCGAACTCGGCTCGACTGATGATGCGCCGGTCGCCCTTGCCCGAATGTATGAACAAGATGGCCGCTATGCGGAGGAGGCACAGGTTCTGAGAAGCGCAGCAGATCGATCTACCAGACCCCATTGGCTGTATTTGACGCTCGGAAATGTCGAACTCAGGCTTGGACGAGCAGATCTCGCGCTCGCTTCGTTTCAGAATGCGGAGCGAGAAAGCCCGTTTCGCGGAGAAGCGTATTCCCTTGGAGCGGAATTCCGGTCACAGATCTCGGCGGGAAAACAGCGCGCCATGGAGAGTATGCCAGCGAAGTGATGTTGCTGACACTACTCTTCTGTGCAGTTGCCCTACTGTACGGTCAAGCTCGCCGTAGTGATCGTCACCGGATTCGGCTGTGCTGCTGTCGCCCCTTGAATCTTTATAGTGTAGGTTACCGGATTTGTAGATGTGCCACTTCCTCCCCCGCCACAGGCAACCAGCGCGGCTAGAAGGATGCACAACAGGATGAGCCAACCCCAGCGGCGTTGCTGCCGGCGTGGTTTGCCGCCGAGGAGCAAGAAACCAGCTAGCGGAATGAAAGCGACACACATTGGTGAGGCGTGCCAGAATCCGCCTGGTTCCTCCAAAGACGCTGAACTGGTAGGCACAGTTACGGCAAGCGCAAACGGAACCGCGCTGCCGCCCGGCGTAATCGTGGGAGGAGTAAAGGCACAAGTCGCTCCCGCGGGCAACGAACTTTGCAAACACGATAGCGTGATGGGCTGGCCGGGACTTCCGGTGTGGGCGCTCAAAGAAAGTGAATAGTTCGCCGTTCCGCCCGGGGACACGGTTTGCGGCGCCGGCTGGGATGCCGATGGCGCTGCGACGATCGTCACGGACTGGGTGCCGATAGCAGTCGAGTCTGCCTGTGAAACCGCTTCGATGATGACCGTTGCCGGCGATGGCACGGCGGCGGGTCCGGTGTAGTTACCCGAAGCATCGATGGTTCCAAATGTCGCGTTGCCGCCCTGCGAGCCCTCGACATACCAGTTCACCGCGCTGTTCGACGTTCCCGTCACCGTTGCGCTGAACGGTTGCACATTGCCGGTATAAACTTGCGTGACTGGCGGGTTAGTGCTCACAGTGACGGTCACAGTAGCACTTGGATTGGCAATCGTTGCCTGAGCTGATCCTGAAGTGATGTTATCGACTTGCGACACCGCTGCAATCGTGATGGTAGCTGGAGAAGGAACTGCAGCCGGAGCTTGAAACAGTCCGGTGGTCGAGATTGTTCCTACGGTCGAGTTGCCGCCCGCCACTCCATTGACGAACCAGTTCACACTGGTATTGGGATTTCCGGTCACGGTCGCCGTGTATTGCTGGAGCTCATTCACCACAACCGTTGCCGTGCTCGGTGCGACCATTACAGAGAACGGAGCGGGAGTCAGCTCGCGGACGCGCGAGTTATTTGTATCGGCAATCAACAGCTTGCCGGCGGAAGTGTCGAACACGCCCGAAGGCGCATTCAGTTCCGCACTGGTTGCGGGTCCTCCATCGCCGGAAAATCCGGGTGTGGGGAAACCGGCTGCGGCAGGGATTCCGGCTATGGTTTGAATGAAGCCGGTAGCTGCTACGACCTCGCGAATCGCAGCATTGTCGGAATCCGCAATCAGGATGTCATTCGAGGCGTCGAGGAACACGCCATAGGGACTATTCAGAAGAGCACTCGTGGCAGCGGCGCCGTCGCCTGAAAAGCCAGGCGTTCCGATGGTTCCGGCCACGGTGTTAATTGTGCCAGTCGCTGCTAAGACCTCGCGGATGGCATTGTCAAAGGTATCCGCTATGAAGATGTCGCCGGCGGCGTCGCGAAAGAGGCCATTTGGAAAGTTGAGATAAGCGCTGGTCGCAGGCCCGTTGTCGCCACAACCTGGAGTTTGACCATCATCGCAGGTCTTGGTGGGAGTTCCAGCTATCGTTTGAATGTTTCCGGTGCTTGCGACCACCTCACGAATGGCTGAGTTTCCGGTATCGGCGATATAGATGTTGCCCGAGCCATCTATGAGGACTGCGTTCGGATTGGCGAGCAGGGCGCTGGTTGCAGCGCTGCCATCCCCGGAGTAGCCTGCTGTGCCGGGCGTGCCAGCCACAGTTTGAATTAAGCCCGTCGCTGCCACTACTTCACGAATGGCGGAATTGGCGGTGTCGGCAATGAAGATGTCGCCTTGGGCGTCCACGAACACGCCTCCGGGATAGTTGAGTTCCGTGGTGGTCGGGGCCACGCCGTCACCGGAGTAGCCGGCCACGCCATTGCCGGCCACGGTCTGAATGTTGCCGGTGGTCGCCAGCACTTCACGAATCACGGAATTACTTGTATCGGCGACAAACATGTTTCCGGAACCATCCACAAAAACAGCCCCGGGATCGTTCAGTTCTGCGTCTGTGGGCGAGCCGCCGTCGCCGGAATAGGCTAGCGTGCCGTTGCCGGCAAATGCCTGAATGTCGCCGTTCGACGCCGCCACTTCACGAACCACAAAATCTTCGGTATCGGCGACGAAAATGTCACCGGAAGTGTCAACGGCGACGCCGCTCGGATAGTTCAGCTGCGCGCTGGTGGCGAGGGCTCCGTTGCCGCAGCCTGTGGTGGCGTAGGTCTGGCAATCGGCGCCGAGCGTGCCCGCGACGGTCGAAATAGTACCGCCGGAAGCAACCTCACGAATCGCGAAATTACCGTAATCCGCCACGAAAATGTTATCCGAGCCATCAGCGAAGACTCCGAATGGCAGGCACAGAAATGCACTAAGCGCAGGCCCGTTGTCGCCCGTCAATTGGCACTGGGAGCCTTCCATGGAATCGTATTGAGAGCCGGCGACTGTCTTGATGTAGCCAGCCGGAATTGTGGTGCCGGCGATGGTCACGGATTGAGCACTGGGATTCACCACGCGGATTACCGAGTTGAACGTATCCGCGATGATGATGTTGCCCGATCCATCGACAAAAACACCTGCGGGAAGGTCTAGCTCGGCAGTGGTGGCCTGCACGCCGTCTATGTAGCCTGGGGCGCCGGGCGTGCCTGCCACGGTTCGAATGTTGCCGGTGCTGTTTACTACTTCACGAATGGTGGAATTGCCGAAATCGGCGATGAAGATGTTGCCCGACCCATCCACAAATACGGAATAAGGAAGGCACAGGTCAGCACTGAGAGCCGGACCGCCGTCGCCACCGGACTGGCATGCGCTGCCACCACTTGCATCGTAGTAGGCTCCAACGACGGTTTGGATGTTTCCGGTGCTCGCCACGACTTCACGAATCACGGAATTTTCCGTATCGGCAATGAAGATGTTTCCCGAACCATCAACGAATACGCCTTCCGGTTGATAAAGAGCGGCGCTCGTCGCGGGCCCACCGTCGCCGGAGTAACCGGGGGTGCCGTTTCCGGCCACAACGGTGACCGTGCCGGCCGCGGACACTTTTAGAATTTGACTTGAATAGCCCGATTCGGCGATGTAGGCATTTCCGGCGGAGTCGAACGCGATACTCTCGGGGTATCCGATGCTGGCCTGAAGGGCGGGGAGATTGTTCGGACCGCCACCGGCGATTGAGCTGATCGAATATTGGCCGAGGGAGACTTCCGGCGCGCAGAGGGCGATTGCGACGAGGATGCCGATGGAGGCGAAGAGGTTGCGGGAGCGCATGGTCAGTTCGCCTTTCCGCCGGAAACCCGATCCAGCCGAACCAGTTCGGTAGCTCTGCGGCCACCGGGCCCCTCAACTGCTACGAGCAACTTGAGTCGTGTCCCCTTGGTCCACAACCTGTATTCCGAGCGCGGGATGGTGAACTCTTGCGTGGTACTCGTGGAAGAGCCGGGATGAACGAGTAGCGAGCAAGCCTGCGGCCTGCCGCCAGGATGATGAGGTGAGTCCCAGAAAGTTATCCGCTGGATGTGGAGATCGCGTTGCCCATGGTTCGACAAGCGGAGTTGCATCCGAACGCGCGTTTGGGAACCGAAGTCGGTGTTGTGGAGCACCTGGTAGGAGCCTGAAAGATGGGAAAAATCGCTCGCTTGGGCGAGTCCGATCGTGAGAGCGAACAAACCAGCAAGAACAAGTAGGTTGGAGAATCGAGAGATCCTGGGATTCATGAGCAATCCATCCTTAAGCCTGAGGAATTCTACCCCTGCGAAACCATCTGTTCGTGCAGAATACGGGTTGCCCGTCTGTTGGGCAGCTTCCGTCGTCACAGCAGATTGTGATCGCCATCACATAGACGTGGACCTGCCTGTTGCCGAATGCGGACCGTCAGCTTAGATCTTCTCGTCCCTTCAAGAAAGAAATGCTCGCGCGCACGCGAAGCAGCTCTCGCGCGAGATTTCTCGGCAGGCTTTAGTATAGACGCCTCAGACAGTCTCACAAGAAGGGCGAAACGAGTCATGGAGCAAGTCCAGCGGCCAGTTGGGAGCGAGATGGCAATCGAGGCTCTCAGTGCGCGATGGCGGCGCGTCGCGCTGCTGCTGCTGGGGTTGGTTTCGTCGCAGATCCTGCTTTATGGTCCCTCGTTAGCGGGAACCAAGGTCTTGTTGCCGTTAGACATCCTTGCTGAAACGGGCGTGTACCTGCCAACCCCTGCAAATGGCGTAAGCCCAGTTCCTCACAACTTTGCGTTGGCAGACCTGGTGCTGCTAGGGGCGCCGACCATGGAATATGCAGCGAAGGAGATGCGTGCGGGGCGGATACCGCTATGGAATCCGCAGAGCTTCGCAGGAGTTCCGTTCGCCAGCTTCCCAAAGTACTCACCGTTCTTCCTGATCTTCTGTTGCTGGCCCTCGCCCACAACATTTGCGTACCTTCAGTTAATTGGATCGGTTCTGGCAGGGGTTGGGGCGTATCTGTTTTTCAGGCGGGCGCTAGGTGTGGGGTTCTGGGCAGCGGCTATTGGGGCGTGGTGCTATCCGCTCACGGGCTTTTTCGTGCAGTGGCAAGGATACGGCCTCCTGTGGGTTGTCCAGTGGCTGCCGTGGATCCTGCTGGCGGTGGACTACACGGTCCGGGACGCAAAAGGGTTTGGTTCCATTCTGTTAGCGATCTTTACGGCCGCAGCGGCGCTGAGCGGGGCACTGGACGTGGCTGCACTGGTATTGCTGAGCTCGGGCCTGTACGCGATCGCTCGGCTGGTCGAAGTCCACGGATGGACGAACTGGAAATGGACGAACTGGAGACGAGGCGCAATTCCAATTCCAACGATCGCAGCCCTCGTCTTGGGCTGGGGGTTGGGACTTTCGATCGCCGCGCCGTACATCGTGCCACTGGTTGAGTATTCGCGCACCGGGGATCGTTTCAGCAGGCGCGCCGCGGGGGAGGAAGAGAGGCCACCGGTTGGACTTGCGGCATTACCCCAAGTCGTGCTGCCCAACTTATATGGTTCGACCCAGAAGGGATCCATGCGGATTGTTGATGGAAACCAACTGGAGAGTTCCGCAGCGGGATATGCGGGGCTGCTGGCGACGTTGCTTCTGGCGCCTCTGGCGTTCTGCCATCGTCATCGGAGGGGCGGGAGCTTCTGGTGGCTGGGATTGCTGGTGCTGTCGTTGGGGTGGGCACTGAACATCCCCGGGTTGGTACATCTCATGCGTCTGCCGGGCGCCAACATGCTCTCCTACAACAGGTGGATGATGCTGACTGGGTTTGCGCTCACCGTGCTCGCCACCACCGGGCTCGACGCATTTATGAAAGGAATGGTGAAGCCGCGGCACTGGTTTGCAGTCCCTGCACTGCTCGCGGCGGGACTGTGTGCGTGGTGTCTGTATCGAATGGGCCACCTGCCGGTGGAATTGAGCATTCTTGATGTGCCGGCGAACGCAATGTACATGGGAATTCCTGCCCGTCAGGCCCTCGCAATGGCACGGGAATACTTCACCTTCTACTATGCAGTCGGAGCAGGGTTGGCGGCGCTGACCGTGGCAGGGTGGGCGGTGCTGTACGCCAGCACGCAAAAGCGGGGCCGGATGGTGGCGATAGCGGGCAGCCTGATGATGGCGGAGTTGCTCATGTGCGCCTACAACGCGCGCCCGCAGTGCGACCCGGCGCTGTACTACCCGCGAATATCGGCGTTGGAGGAGTTGAAGCAGCGACCCTCCGGGCGGATTCTGGGTGTATCGTGTTTGCCGCCGGTACTGAACTTGATGCTCGGATTGCCGGATATTCGCGGCTATGATGCCGTGGATCCCAAGCGTTTGCTCGACGTGCTGGAGTTCGCACGACAGGGGGGAACATCATCTCTTCCCTACGCGCGGACGCAATGGTTCATTCCCTGGATTGCCTGGACGAATGACGGGTCGCCACGCATTTCGCCGGTGCTGAGCATGCTGAACGTACGGTACCTGATTTTTTGCCAGGATTTGCCGGACCAAGTCAAGGCCATCATCAGGGGTGATGGATATACAGTTGTGGAAAATGAACTCGCGATGGCACGGACGTTTGTGCCCCAAACCGTCCAGGCAGTGGACGAAGAGCAACAACTGATGGACCAATTGCGATCGGTAAGGTTCGACCCTCTGCAGGTGTCTTATGTGACCGAACGTCTGGACTTGCCCGCCTTGTCCCGCGGTAGCGCGAGGATACTAGAGGAATTCCCCGAACGGGTGGTGATCGATGCGCGCATGGACACAGCAGGCATGGTTGTCCTGGCGGATTTATGGGACAAAGGATGGCAGGCGCAGGTCGATGGCCAGGTAACGCCAATTCTGGTAGTGAATCACGCTATACGTGGCGTCATCCTGCCGGCAGGACAACACCGGGTGGTGTTCCGATATGTGCCGGATAGTGTCCGGATTGGCTGGATAATGTCGGGCGCGGCAGTTGCTGTCGGATTAGGGTGGGTGGCGTGGATCATGCGATGGAGACGACAGGCGAGACGGACTGTGCACGTGAGCTGAAATCTGACTCTTGTGGGCACATGACTCACGCGTCGCGTGCTCGGGTTGAGCACCGGAAAGAAAACCAACGTTTAGGATGAAAATTGTGGCGCTCCCGTCAAACCCACGAGGTCAAGTCAAGAGCATCCGCCGCTTTCTGCAAATGCAAGCCTTGCAGTGCGCTGTTCTCGCTGTAGTTCTTGCCTTGCCGTCTCTGATTGAATCGACGCGACTGGAATCGCTAGGCTATGCGAACTCCTGGCTGCAAATTCAGGTTGGAAGCTGGATCATCGCACACCGCGCGGTGCCACACTTTGGGATTTTCTCGCAGTTTTCGGATTTGCCCTGGGCCGATCCGAATTGGGGTTTGCAGGTTGCACTTGCGATTCTTTATCGCATAGCTGGAATGGGAGCGCTACCCATCGCAGTAATGATGCTACGCGCCCTGTTCGCACTGGCAGTTTTTGTTCTTGCGGGAGGGCGAGGCAAATTCTGGCGCGCGGTTGTGATCACCGTTTGGGCACAAGTCGCGTGGGCTGGCTCTTCTTCTTCTCTTCCAAACACGTTATGTTCAGCGATCTTGTTTGCTGCCGAACTCGTCCTGCTTTTGCGAAGTCGCACTCCTGGCCGCCAGAAGCTGTTGTTTTGGATGCCACCGCTGATCTGCGTTTGGGCGAACCTCGACTGGCATTTCGTCATTGGCCTGGCTGCGTTCTTCCTGTTTTGCGGTGCTAACGCGATCGAGCCCTATTTACAAGGACGAAACTGGCATTTTGGTTCGCCTGACAGGCGCGTACTGCCGGGCTCCCAGCTTGGCTTGGCGGCCGCTGTTACCTTTATCGTGTCGGTAAATTCCCCAAGCTCCTATCACTCGTATGTCACCGCATGGCAGAACCTCTTCGGCACTTCGCCTCTGGAACACTCGCCGATCATGAAATCCCTGACTTTTCGGGAGCCGCAACATTACTTGCTGATGTTTCTGGCAATGTGGGCTTTTCTACTTCTGGGAAGGCAGCACGTGCGCGACCTTTTTCTCGTATTAGTGCTTGCGGCCGATGTCAGTTTAGGTCTTGCTCTTGGAGCCGACAGTTGGATCGCCGTCGTCACCTCGGTTGCAGTGATTGGAGAATTACTTTCGCGCACAGGTGTCGAAGCGAACCATTCGGCACAACTTTCAGGAGCAGCTTTCAGGGCAGCCGTGGTGATGGCTGCACTTATCTTGATTTTCGCCGCGATGCAAATCCCTTCAAGCCCTGAGTCGCTGCTGAATCTGGCTGGCAAAACCCTTCCCGTCCGGGCCTGCGATGCGATTCGGAAGAACCATCTGCCGGGGCCCATCTACAACGAGATGGAATGGGGAGGCTTTCTTGCCTGGTATCTACCCGAGTATCCGGTCGCCATTGACGATAGGTATGAGCTCTACGGCGAGACAACGACAAAGCGCTACTATGACATAACGCGAGGGCAGGCTCCGCCGTCTTCCGATCCCACTTTGATGGGTGCTAACACGATTTTGGTTAGCACCGGCAACGGTATCATCAAAGGTGCCGACCTATTTCCTAACCCCGCGGAGATGTTCCGCGCTACGTTCCCCGGCTTTCACGAAATCTATCGCGACGAGTTTGCAGTCGTGCTGAGCAGGCAGCAGTAAGCTAACGCTTGAGCTTGAATAAATCGCGTATTTCGTGCCGCACGAGACAACGTAACTTCAACGGCGAGCAAAGACAACGGCAATCTTGTCTTCATACATCAATTGAAATCGCGTATCGAATCGCAGAACCGTTGCCAAGGGATATTTCTTGGAGAGCAACACGAATCCGGATTGAAGAAGATATGGGTCGTTTTTGTAAGCTAAAGCGCTCTGTGCTTCAAAGAAAAGTCGATCGAGGTCGTCGCCGTACAAGTCGTTTCTGCCGTCAATAGCAACTGGGAACTGCGGCATATACCAGATAAGAAATCCACCCCAGTCCAGGTTGTTGTATAACGGGCCGGGCAGCGGATGCTGCCGAAGATAATTGACCGCGTCCACGGGAAATCGCAAACTTGCATTACGGTCTAGTGAACGTTCATTGAAATCGAAGTTCTGCGATAAAAGAACCAGAAAGATTGCCAACGTAGCCAGCAGAAGTCCACCTTCGGCTAAGGTCTCTCCTCGATCCCGTCTAAAATCGGGCGCAGGAAAATCCGCGATGAATGCCGCTGCGGTAGTGGAGACGAACCAGCAATCTCTGAGCGTGCGGAAAGCCAGGAAGCTTGCCACGATCATCAGGGTGAACTTGAATAAATCCAGTTTTTTTCGCCACCCGACCGCGCAGAATCCACCCGCCGTCAATAATAGCTGTACGAAATGATTGCTTAATCGGAAGGTGAGAGGCTGTAACTCAATAATAATTTGGTAGGAATATTTCGCCTTCGAATACAGAAAAATGACCTGGTAAAGGTGATAGCTGTAAGGGCCTATCAATGTTGTTGCCACGCAGGCGCCAAAGGTCAGAAGTAACGGTGCTACAGGGAGGAACACCGGACTGAACACTGCCGGGGCAAGCTTGGTTCTTTCTACCCAGCGTGACGCGATCTGGCAGGCGACGAACAGTCCGAGCACAAATAGACCGTAAACGAACTGGATGTGGATGTTCGCCCATACCAGGAAAATGGCTGGGAGCCAGTACAAATTCTTGACCTGACCGCTGCGGTTGACTTCCAGCAACGCAGTCAGAAGAACTATATAAAACATGATGGAGACGAATACCGGCCGGGGCCCGAGTACGAAAAGGAACGTGTACAGCGAGCAACCCGCAAGCAGCCAAGCTTCCCAAAAACGTCCCGAGAGCCGGCGCAAATTCCAAAATTGCAGATATGCAATGATGAGCGTCAGAAAAACGCCGAACAGTCCGAGCCCCATCAAGTTGAACCACGCGTAAGCGCGCGACAGGATTACTTCAAAGCCCCAGCTGTAGGCAACCCACGGACGGTCGGCTGCCGTCCACGAAAAAAGACCGCTATGAGGAACTGCCAGGTGTCCGACGATCCAGTCCCCGGTTTTCACGTGCCACCAGATATCGGGGTCACGGACGCTGAACTTGTGATCGACTGCCCCTTTTGCAACGAAGACGAGCATTGCCGCGAGCGCGATGAACTGGGTGACGCGTCGATCTAACAGGCCACGCAGCTCCTTTGACACACTCATGCTTAGAGCCCCTAAAGCCAAAGTATCACAACCTATTTGGGAGGGACGCAGCTCTTAACCGTCCAGCAACTACCATTCATCGGCAGGTTTGAGGATGCGGACTTTTCGGCACAGGGCTTTGAAAGATCGCGGACAAAGATCGCCACTGCCAATGCACTCGTTCAACGCAACAGCCGGATTATGTCGCTATAATCGTCGGTCCAGACTCTTGGCGAGAGGTTGCTTGGGGACCCAGGGGTGGCAACCAACCCGTTCACCTGCAAGTCTTCCCGATGTCGAGCCAAGATTACCCACGCACTCGGCATGTATGGCAACTCGCCATCCACAATTCGGAGCAGCGTGTAGGCCTTGTAATGCTCCGCCGTGCCTTCAATCACTGGCATGAGGTCGACATGATTGCTGCTAATGTGAATGGCAATCACGCCATGCTCCTGGTTCAAATGTTTCCAGTAAGTGTCGAATGCCTCAATGGTCAGCAGATGGACAGGAATCGCGTCGCCAGAAAAAGCATCGAGTACCAGGACATCGAAATTCTGCACTTCCCCGCGCGCCGCTTCGCTTTCCAGAAGCAAGCGCGCATCCCCCAGTTCGATGTCCACCTTGGCTTGCGAGTCTCGAACGTACGTAAAGACAGGTTGCGCTCCGCCGGAAAGGTCAATCACATCCGGATTGATCTCATAAAAGCGGAAATAATCTCCGGGTAGGCCATAGGCGGCCAGCGTTCCCGCTCCCATTCCCACGACGCCGACCCGCAGGCCCGAATTGCCAGGACTGCGTTTGGGATGGTTCTTTAACAGAATGCCGATTCCGCTGTTTGTGCCGTAGTAGGCCAGTGGAGTCCGATCGTATGGCGGATCAAGTTGCAGGCCATGCCGCGTTCGCCCGTGTTCCAGAAGTTTGCCACCTGCTTGCAGTTGATAGACGCGCAGGGCTCCATAGAAATTGCGCTTGCCCAAGTAAAGGGCGCCTGTCGGCTGAGCAATTAGATACAAGGCTACAAGCGACAATGCCGCCACAAACGCCACAAGCACCTGTCCCGCGCAAAACGTCCGCTTCCCAGGTTTGGCAGGGGACTTCTGAAGGAATGCACCCGGCAACACTAGCCCGCCGATCAGAATCGCAAGCGGATAGAACCTTAGCGTATCCAGCATCTGTGGAAGCTCGGGAATCCATTTCCCGGCAGCGTAGGGAGCAGCAACTATTCCTAAAGCGATGCCCGCCGTCAGCCAGAAGCTCATGCGGTATATCCAAGAATCAGCATCCAGGAATAAACAGCACAGCAGCAGGATTACACACGCAGCTAACGCAACCTCATACTCCGTGAAAAAGCGGAATAGCAAAGGGGCCACAATGGCAACAAAAATTCCACCGAGCGCTCCTCCTGCTGAGATAGCCAGGTAGAAGGAGGTAAGGCGCTGTACTGCTGGTTTCAATCTCACCAGCTCGCCATGGCAAATCATGCATGCGACGAATAGCAGCAGTGGCACGAGCACAATTTCCGGCGTGGCCAGCGAAAAGTGCATGGCCAAGTACAGCGCAAGAATGCCCAGTAGGAGCAGGGGGTGGAAAATCTCACGCCGGTACCAGCGCGGGTGATCAAAGCACAGGATAAAACTCAGCAGATACAACGCGAGGGGCAGCACCCAGAGCAGCGGAATCGAGGTGATTTCCTGGCAGAGCAGGTTTGTTGTCGCCAATAATAGCGCTGAAGCACAAGCCGGCAGCAGAACCCACAGCGCGCGGGCTATCGGCGTCGTATGACTTGGTGAAGGAGCATTCTCGGATAGCAAGGAGGTTTCGTAATCTGTACCGTGGCGCGCGCGCCATGCACACCAGCCACAACCTACAGCGAAAAGGCTGAATAGAAACGCCCATATGCGGCCCTGCTTAGTCATGTGCAGGGTGGGTTCCAGCAGGAACGGGAACGTCAGCAGTCCTAGCAAAGACCCCAGATTGGAAACCGCATAAAAACGATAGGTCCGTGTACTGCCTCCTTGACGGGCAAACCAGTGCTGCAGCAACGGACCGGTGGTCGAAAGCACAAAGAATGGCAGGCCGATCGAAAGAAGAAGTATTAGGGTCACGCCCCAAACTGGATTCGCGGTATTCAGGGGCTTCCAGGAGGGACTGGGCGTGATTGCCGAAGGCCATAGCAGCGACAACGTCAACACCAGCAGACAGGCTGCTGACAATAACCCAAGGTGGAGGTTGGACTGCGCCCTGCGCGAGAGCCGCTCCGAGACCAGATGCGAATACACGTATCCGCCCAGCAGCAATATCTGGAAAACGAGCATGCTAGTAGTCCAGACAGCGGCCGAGCCTCCGAACCATGGCAGGATGTACTTGCCGATGATCAGTTGCACCTGAAACAGCAAGAGTGCACTCAGAAACAGCACGGAGCCGAACGCGAACGCCAAGGTCCGCAACCCGCGTTTGTGCTCAGTGGTGTTCTGTTCCAACGCATTCAAAGACACAGCATTCCTCACAGACAGAGCTTCAATGAATGGGACAGTCGATCTCAGAGGCCACGTGGTCCGTTTGACGGGCTCATCCTGGAAATCCTAAAGTCAGAAATATCACTCGAGGGGAACCCAACCGCCTTCTCCTGGAGCGCTTTTCCTAGTGACGTTCACGAGGCATGGGGTGTGCACCCTAATGGCCCACGCCTTGCTGATTCAATACCTGTCGCTGCAGTCGCAGTGCCATGTCGTTACTCGGATCAATCCGCAGCGCCGCCGCCAATCTCATCTGTGCGCTGTTGTAATCACCGAGCGCCACGAGTATCTCGCTAGACTTGATCAAACATGAGAGTGCCATATCCTTATTGTCGGTTAGACTTCCAGCGATCTGGAGTTGCTCGAGTGCGTCTCTGAGTTGATACCGATTAAACAGGATTAGCGCCATATTGTAATGACAGAGTGGATAGCGGGGATGCAGAGTGCACGCCGCGCCGTAGTGCTTATAGGCTTCGGTATCGCGGCCAGTCAAAGCCAGCGCATCTCCAAGAGCCTCTTCGATCGTATAGGCAGGACGGTCAGCGACGAGGGCTGCTCGCGTAAACAGTTTCACCCCGTTTTGCCAGTATGGTAAATAACCGCTCGTCGCCGCCCCGAGTGCCGAGATCAGGCCCAGAGCGGCCACGGCGGTTACGACCGGAGGGACGGCGCTGGCAGAGAGTACGTCGCCTAAGCCCCAGGCAGTGATGATAAAAAGTCCTATGCACGGGACATAAGCGTAACGGTCGGCCATGGCTTGGCTGCCGACCTGAACGATTCCGATGACTGGAACCAGAGTTATCACAAACAGACACCAGCCCATCGCCAAGTAGCGTGCGCGGCGAAAATATAATGCGGCCGCCGTGATCGCTATCAGGATCACTGCCGCTGCGATGATGTCGGACCAGGGCCACGGACGTTCCGGGTGGGGGTAAAAGACGGATAGCCTGGAGGGCCAAACTGTCTTTCCGATGTATGCCGCATAGGAGACGACGGCATTCCCCATCCGCACGGAGAGCGGCAGGGCAGTTGCGTCCGCCACAGTACCGCCAGAACGCTGTGCGATCATCGTGACGACGGAACTTGCTGCGCTCATCAATAACAGTGGCAACTTCTCCATCGCCAACCGCAACCACTTACGTCGAAATGGGAGATCCTCGTAGCGATGCAAGGGCCAGTAATCCAGAAGCAACAGGACAAAGGGGAGGCTCACCGCCATGGGCTTGGACATCAGCGCCAGTGAGAAGGCGGCGACGACGACTATGTACTTCTTCCAACCAGGCCGCCTAACGTACCAGCCATACGCGGCAATCGTGAGTAAGGAAAACAACGCGCTGAGCAGGCTTTTCCTCTCCGCGACCCAGGCGACCGTTTCCACATTCAGCGGATGCACGGCGAAGAGTGCGGCCACGAAAAAACTGCGCCCCACGGCACCAGTGGGCCTCTGCAGCAACCAGAACAGCAGCAGAACGTTGACGGCATGTAGCGCGACGTTGACAAGGTGAGGCGGTCCGGACTTCAGACCAAACCACTGACAATCCGCCATGTGCGAGAGCCAAGTGACCGGATGCCAGTTCCCCTCGTGGAAACCGGTAAAAGCCCAAACTGCATTACCGATATTCAAGCCCGTGTTGACATGAATATTCTTGGTGACGTAGGGCTGGTCATCGAACACGAGGAACTCGTAGTGCGCGACTCGGCAATACAACAACAAAGTAGCGAACACGAGTAATGCGCCCAGCAGCATCGGCCTCTGTCGCACATTGCCGAGGAACTGGTCCAAGGAAGAAGTACTCACCGCGTGGCCTTCATCATGCAGAATTAGCTGCCCAGATCTATTGCAATGGCTTGGCCGGCGTTCCCGGTTTCACCCCCGAATGCTTCTTGGCCTGTGCCATCAACTCCAGAACCTTGTTCTTGGCTTCGTAGTTCGGATTCGTGTCCAGCAACTTCTGCCACGCGGCCACCGCTTTGTCGATATCCATCTTGCCTTGCCACTCGACAATACCGAGGTTGAAGAGCGTGTTGGCCTTAGTCGGTTCGTACGTGAGCGATTTTTGGAACTCCGCGATGGCGGTATCAGCGTCGCCGGTATACCAATACGCGGTCGCCATGTCGGTACGAACGCCCGCATTGGCTGGCTCTACCTTCAGCGCCCGCTGGTAGTACTCGATAGCTGTGGGGTACTGCTGGGTGTCGTAATAGACGTTCCCGATGCTTGCCAGAAGTCCTGCGTTGGTTGGGTCCGCCTTGAGCTTCTCGAGCAATGGCGCGGCTTGCGTGTCGGCCATTTTCTGCATCTGGGCCGGAGTTGGCGCTTGCGTGGCCGGATTTCCCATCGCAGGAGCCGGCGCCGATGCGCCCGCGGTCTCAGCCCCGGCGGCCGCTGGACTCTGGGATCCGCGTATGAACCAGCCGCCGGCGATTCCCACCAGCAGGCAGATGACCGCCAGCACGTAAGCCTGCACGCTGGTCCATTGCTCGACAGAAGTTCGATTTGTATCCGTCATTGTCATTGCTCCTTCAGTTCTTGTTTCCGTTTGTACGCGGAAACCAACACGAGCCGGTTTCGGCTCTCATGGCGCCAGCCAGGGCGCTAGCTTTTGTTCTGCATCTGGATGTCAGCGATGAGTTTCTCCACCATGGCTTTGCGCTCTGTGCTCAATTGCGGATTCGATTTCAACAGCAACTGCCAAGCCGCGAGCGCTCCCTTGCTGTCATTTTTCCCCTGCAACCTGATCATACCGAGGTTGAACAGCGAGTTGGCATCCTTGGGATCATAGTTCAGAGCCTGCTGCAGTTGCCTGATCGCCCCATCTATATCGCCGCCGTAGTAAAGGCACGAAGCCAACTGGGTGCGAACGGGGATGTTCTTCGGATCAACGTGCAATGCCTTGTCGTAATAGCCGGCCGCTTCCTTGAACTGGTGAGTAGCCTGGTACAGGTCTCCGACTTTGGTGAGCAGAACGGTGTTGTTCGGGTCGCCCTTCAGTTGTTCGAGCAGTGGCGCAGCCTTGTTGTCGGCCATTTGTTTCATCTGTTCAAGGCTGGGCATCTGGCCGCCCATACCACCTGCGGCGGGAGGCGCTTGGGAAGAGGTCGCAACGGGTTGCACCGGCGGCGCAGGCGATTGCGAACCGCGAAACAAGTATCCAATCGCCAGCCCAACCGCGAGGCTGATTACCGCCATCGCGTAAACCTGCTTCACCTGCCAAACCGATTCCGCGGTTGGCTGTGCCTTGGTTTCGTTTTCCATCCCTGATTCCCCCATCGTCGTTATTAGGCTCAAGGCTCGGCTCATGCCTGACGTCTAGACTATACGGAACGCATTCCGACCGCTGACAGGACTTTGTCGCCCCTTTGCCTTTGCTCACCTACCTTAAAGGCCGAGCCCCGGACCGGCAGCATTCTGCGTCACTTGGGAATGTGATGGCGATCACATGAAGGAGGGGGCTACCAACCGTGCCGGTCACGTCACTGCTTTGCTTGGCAGGCGGATTCGTCACCCAAGCCTGCGAATCGGCTCTCCGTTTATAGTTAAGATGGAGCGTTAATTTACAGGCCGCAATATTCCATGCAAGTTTCTTCTGAGAGATGCTATCGCGCTGCCCGATTGATATTGATTTGTCTAGTGTTGCTTAGCGCTCTGTGTGCTGGCCTGCACACGGTAGGCGATAACGACATGGGGTGGCATCTGGCGACGGGCCGCTGGGTAGTAGAGCATCGCCAGGTTCCGAGCACGGACGTGCTGTCGTTTACTTCCGCGGGCACGCCATGGATGTATCCACCGTTCGCGGGTGTGCTCTTCTACCTGATGTACAACGCGTTTGGCTACGCTGGTTTGAGTTGGTTTTGCGCGCTGGCATGTCTGGCGGTAGTGGCTTACCTCATTCGCCGGGGAGACATGGGCAGCGTAGTCCTGGCGATGCTTGCAGTTGGGTCCATCGCCACCAGAACCGCCACGCGGGCGGACCTTTTCACCACGATTTTCTTTGCCCTCTTTCTTGGAGAACTTTGGGCCTTCCAGCGCGGAATGCGGTCCCGGCTTTGGCTGCTGCCTGTGATCATGCTGTTCTGGGTCAATCTCCACCCGGGTTTCATCGCAGGACTCGGGGCGATTGGCGCCTACATCCTAATTGAGCTTTCCGATTTGCCGTTCGCGCAGCGGCGTCAGGCGGTGCTTCTGCGGTTACGACGGGCATGGCCATGGCTTGCGGCCTGCGCCGCGGCCACGCTGGTGAATCCGTGGGGGGCAAGAGTCTATGCTGCTGCGCTCAACATGGTGGGTGTCGCGAGTTCAGCCCAGGGAAAGATCAATGGCAATGCCGCTATCGCTGAGTTTATGCGTGTGCCCATGTCAACCCATTTGTTGTATCAGCTCATTGATGTGCGGCACGCTCAGTTTGGCTTTACCTGGCTGCTTTTGCTGGCGGTGATTCTGGCCGGACTCTTTTTCTGGAAGCGGCAAGCCGGTGCGGGGTTGGTTGTGCTCGTCGCACTCTATGCTGCGTTGAATCATGCGCGGTATTCGGCGCTGTTCGCAATTTGCGTCGTGACTTTCGGTGCGGGGTTGCTAGAGTTGCTCTTCGCCAACCAATCCAACGCCTCGGCAAAGAACGCCTCTCCGCCCTTGCTTCGAATTCCGACATCAGGCGCCATCCTGTTGACGGCTGTCTTTTGCGGGGTCGCGCTCCTACAGATTGCCGATTTTGTCTCTAACCGTACCTACGTCGTGTTCAATCCGGACTTGAGGTTTGGGGCTGGAGAAGCGTCCTGGTTCCCAGCCCGCGCCGCGGATTTTATCCGTCGTCAACAGCTTCCGGGAAATGTTTTCGAAGACTACGAACTCGGCGGTTATGCAGCGTGGAGCCTGGGCCCGAAGTATCCCGACTTCATCGATGGACGCGGGAACAATCCCGATCTGGCGATTGAGCAGTTTAACCTCTACAGCGAGGACCCCGATTCCCAGGCATGGCAGAGAGAGGCCGAGCGCTGGAACCTGAATGTTCTGCTGGTCTCGACCGCCGGGTTGCGCGGCTTGCAGAACATGGATTCCTACAAGTTTTGCCAGAGTACGAACTGGCGTCCCGTTTACATGGATGATGTCTCGTTGTTGTTCTTGCGCAACGCGCCGGAAAATTCTTCATGGATCAATCGCCTGCAGATTGACTGCTCTACTCAGGCGCTCACTCCTCCGGCTTCCGCTTCACGTTCTGCCCTCCACGATTTCTATCTGAATTCCGGAGAACTATTTTTCATACTGCATCGAGATCGCGACGCGGAGGAGTCTCTGGGTCACGCGGCAGCGCTTTATCGCGATGATCCAAATGTTCATCTGATGAAGGGGTTGCTGTTCGAGCGGCGGCAGCAACACGCAGAGGCCGAGCAGGAACTCCGTGCCTCACTCGCGATCAACGAAAACGGCGGAGTCTGGTACTCTCTGGCTTCTGTTTACGGTAACCAGGATCGCAACGAAGCTGCCCTCGAAGCCCTGAAGCGCGCGGCAGGGCTGGCCCTTCAGCCTTTCAATATCTACATGACCATGGGCAAGCTTCAGATTGCTCTAAACCATCCGGACGAGGCGCTGTTGGCCTTTGACAAGGCCGAGAAAAGCAGCCCGTATCGCAATGGCGCCGAATCGCTGGCCCCTGAGATCTATGCTGAGCTCGCGGAAGGCCGCTCGGAGGCGCATCGGCTTCTCGAGCACTGGAGTGAAGCAATCGCATTCCAGCAGGAGGCGATCCAGAGAACACCGCGGGTTCAGAGACGCTGGGACAGACTTGCTCGACTTTACGAAGCAACCGGACAGATGAAACAGGCCGGAGAAGTGCGCCAACAAATGCTCCAGTTGCAGGAGTCCGAGAATCGGAATTCAGCGGTGAACAAGTGAAAGACATGAGCGATCAGCCGTCGAGCACCTGCGTTATGGACTGGTCGCATCGTTGGCGGAATGCACTTTCCGCCAATGAGGAGTGCTCACCTCGGATGCGCCGCGGGCCATCACGCCTGCAGCAGAAGTGAGTACTATTCCGCCGGATCAAAGTCTGGCAGACCTAGCAGCATTCCCCGCCTCCCGCAACATCACGGTGGTTCCAATCTTTAGTGCCATCACGTTCTAAAGGGTCTCGTCGATATCGCCGATGGACAGAACAGCGGGATACCGTAACCAGTGCGTTTAGCCGTAAAGAAGATGCATTCCGCGAGGCTTCACCAATCAACCCGGAGGCAACACATAATGAAGAACTTCTTCTTGCTTGTGCTACCAGTTGTTATGGTCTCGGCCATTTTGTTCGCCCAACCTACACCAGGCCCTTTCAAGATGACCACAGGTTCTGGCAGCACGGTCGCTCCGGCGATCGACGCTCTCGGCGCCCACAATAATTATGGCCGTGGTTGCGCGGACTGCCATGCTCCGCACAGCGGCGGATACGGTGCAGGCGGCAATGGCGCCAGCGGCACCGTAACGGATACTTACACTGGCGCCAATGCCCTGTTCGCACAGGACATGGGACCACTGTGGGGCAAGACGTTTGACTTCAGCGACCTGACCAACAGCGGCAGCGCCAACAAGTATCTTTTCGCCACTCCTGCCAGCGGCGCCCCAACCTCATGGACCGGTCAGCAATACAGCGACGTTCGTGGCATCGTAATGTGTCTGGCTTGCCATGACGGCTCGGTTGCTAAGGGCGCCATGATGCAGAACTGGGCTTACGAGCAGCAGATTAATGCACTGCCGAGCACCTACGGATCGGGCAAAATCCCGACCTTGCTGGGCGCGGACGGTTCCTCTGGTGGCTATAACAACGACCACCCAATCGGCGAGAACGCCACCATAAACGCCGTGCTGGGGGCCGGCTACTACGGCACAGGGAACGGGCTGACCTATGTCATCGGCGGTACGGGTCCGAATCAGACCATTACCAGTATTACCGCAGGCGGCCAGTATTCTCAGTTCATGACGTCATACGGCGCTCCTGCGCTCATGAAGGGCGCCCACTCCTACCCGACGCCGGTCAACGCAGCGGGCGTCCCGTACCTGGTATGCACCACCTGCCACGACCAGCACTCGATGAACGTATACGCTGCGTCCGCGAACAGCCCGATCGCTAACGCCGCCACTGGCACGTACGCGAAGTTCTTCTTCATCAACGGCCCCTACAACCTGAACACGGTCAGCGTTCCGATCGGTTCCGCTCAGACCACGACTCAGTTCTGCCGCCAGTGCCACTTTGGCGAGTCGAACGAAGCCAATGGCGGCACACTGCCAACGGTGTTCTAAACGGTACGGTCTTGATTGCTGGAATGGACCCGTCGCTTCACGGACCAATCACGGCCTCGCAGATTGAAACGCGGGGCCTTCCCTTTGTGTTTTTTCTATGAACATCCGCTGGCGAAAGCCGTCAAGAAGAAGGCTTCCGCCTGACTCCGGATCGGCAAGCGGACTGGCTGAAACTCGTCGGAACCCAACACAAGGTTGGACGGAATCGTCACAAATGGTGCACGCGTGAGCGAGGATAACGCGGAAAACACTTCCAGCTGCGAAGCACTACCGGTGAATGCTATCCGCAGCCGCGCCACAGCGAAACGCCCGGACATAGTCGTTGGCGACCGCGGGCTGTCGTTTCCAAATCCAGGATGACGGCTCCCGCCACACGTCGTCTGAATTTTCCACTACGACGGCATCGATGCCATACTCCCGGCACGTAGCGTCTAAATCGCCGCCATCCGGAAGCTCGAATGACCCCGCGAGTTTCTGCACGCGCAAAGCACAGAGGTCAGGGTCGCCACCAAAGGCTGTTCCACATTCGGGACCGCCAGCGGCGGTGTCATGGCCGGAATATAGCATTTCCAGAATCTGATACTCCTGAGCTGGATTGTTCTGCAGGACTGCCGAAGAGGGCAGTTGCGCATCGAGAGCTTCGTATGCCGATCGCAGCGCATAAGCCCGTTTGCCGAACTGCTGGTCCTGAGCTATCCAGCTTTCCCCCCTAATCGCCCCGCGATCAGAGAGCACCGGGAACATGCGCAGCATGAACACCTCGTAGGCAGTCCCAACTACGCCGAGAATCAATAGTGTCGCAAAGGCCATGCGAACCCACGGACGCGGCACGGTTTGTAACGCGATGCCGTGAAACCACCAATCATGCACCATCGTTGCCCCCCATACCAGCAGGATCAGTTGGGCAGGCAGGAAGCATCTCCATCCCAGGTCGTTACTGCCGATGGTACTCGAACGCAGAAATGTGCCGATCAGGAAACTAGTCATGACCAGAGTCCAAGCCGCCAGTTCGTTGGCGCTGGCTTCAATGCGGCCACGCAGAACCTGTTGCAGGCGCAGAACGCCGACGGCAAGAAAGAATCCGAGTTCAAGCACGTAGTTGATGGGCAGAAGGATCAAGTTGGCAACGGTCACTGCGGATTGCGTCCGGAGGCTGAAGCCCATCTGTTGGGCGAAATCAAGCCCTAGTGTGAATGTGCGCACCTCGAATTCCACAAATGCAGCGCCGCCGGCTGGACCGCGAAGGCCCAAGAGGTAGGACAGCGCCCAGAGCAGCGCCACCGCCCCCGCGCCAGCGAACATCGCTACCTCCAGCCAGTTCTTGCGCGCGATCAGCGCCAGCAGCCAAAGGGCGACTGCAACTACAAAAGTGAAGGTAACGTAAACGGACATGCCCGCCGCACTGGCAAAGGCCATCCCCGCCACTATTACCGGTCCGGTGGCCCACTTACGATGGACGTCGGCCTGATGACGCAGCAGCAAGAATGCAACAAAACATGCGATTAACGCGGCGACATGGTGCGGCACCCACAGCACCGAGGCGACCCAGGACGTAATCTGCTCGTCGTTCCACCACTCCATATCACTCAGCCACGAGTGTGTGGCAATCCTGATGTAGAGGATAGGCAAGATGTCCAGGCCGGTGACACAGAGCAGGGCAACCGCAAGCAAAGTTTTTCGCTCGATACCCGTTTGGACTAGTCCCATGAATTTAAGTCCAAGCGCGATCATGCAAATCAGGCCCAATCCGCACCAAACGACGCCGGAAAACACCACGCATCGCGGCGCCAAATGGAACACCTTCATGGGCAGGCTGCAGAACAGCAACCACAAGTAGTGATAGCGCAAAGGCACGGCAGCATTGGCAAAAAAAGGATTGTTCGGAGGAACATGGCGCGCGATCGCAGCCGTCAGGGCGGTGCGTACGGAGTGGTCGTACGCGACGATTGGCGGATAGAGCTTGTCCGTGATTTGCAGGTCCACCATCGATCCAATAGCCGCCGCTGCCCAAAGTGCCATCAGGCCCAGAGCAATCCAGATGTATCTTGAAGATGGGGACTTTGAAGCAGTCTGCAGCCGCGCCCGTCGAGCTTCCCTTACTAGAAGGAGAGCGCAGGTAGCGAATACACCGAGGTAGAACACCCAGAGCCCCGGCTCCAGGTATCGCGCCAGCAGATACGACAGCATCGGGCAGATGGCAATGGTAAGTGGGACTGCGAGAATCAGGCGCAGAATCGGACGCCGCCGCCGGAACTCAAACAGGTCGAGCACCCATCCCAAGACATATCCCGGGGCAAACATGAACGGGAGAAGAGCGAGGCTTGCCTTGAGTGTCCCGAACGTGTCCACCACCGTGAAATTTCGCATGCGGTTCGGAAAAACTTCTGGACTTGTTCTTCCCGGCTAACGATCTTCCACTACCGCGCCGGCTTGCCGGTCTCTACACCGGGAGGGACGTTTAAGTGTGACAGCCCTGCTGCCGGGCTGGTCCTGATTGGCACGCTGGCCTCTACATCCGTTGCCTTCTCTCCCGCGGCGCCCAACTCGTGGTATTCGGCGTCCTGATTCACGGCCCAGACATCATACTTGTTCTCGCCCGCCAGAATGTTTCTTGCGGTGAGCATCGCGGTCATCATAGCGTGGTCCTGATTGTTGTACTTATGCATGCCATTGCGGCCAACCAGGTGAAGGGTGGGATAGCTTTTCTCGACAGTCCTGCGAATCGTATCAACGTGCTGTTGGTACGTGTCGTCATACACCGGATACGCTTTAGGCTGGCGGATGACGCAACCATCGACCACATCCGCACTGGAAGCGAGATTTACCTCTTGGATTTCCCGCTTGGCCAGTTCGATCAGGTCATGGTCGCTCGTTGTCCACAGTCCATCACCCTCGAAGCAGAAATATTCAAGGCCATAGGAGCAGAAACCGGCATCGGGAACCATCTCGGGCGACCACGACTTGTAATTTTGCACGCGCCCGACCTGCACACTGGGGTCGTGGATGTAAATCCAGTTGTCGGAGAAACGGCCGCGGTCATGCACGATCAGTCCGACAGTCAGAAAATCGCGATACCGCAAGGAGCGCGCAGCCTGGAGGACGGGTTCGGGAAGCTGCGGTTCGATCTGTGCCACCAGTTCCCGGATCGGCATGGACGAAACCAGGTGTTCGGCGCGATATTCTTCCAAATCGCCGTTGGGACAGCAGGCAGTCACCACCCAGAGATTGCTGACGGAATCGAAACGGCAGCCAACCACTCGGCGACCCAGCTTGACCTGGCCGCCGAGCTGGCAAACTTTTTCTGCACATACCTCCCACATCATTCCGGGGCCGAGTCGCGGATACCGGAACGTGTCAATCAAGGTCTTCACAACCTGCTTGCGGTCCTTGGATTTTCCTGTCCCGAAAAGGGCGTGCTTGATGGTCGAACCAAGCGATAGCCCCTTAATCCGTTGCGCCGCCCAATCCGCGGAAATCTCGTCGCAGCCCATCCCCCACACCTTTTCGGTGTAGGTCTTGAAAAAGATACGGAACAAACGCTTGCCGAACTGGTCGGAAACCCAATCCTCAAAAGTCTTCGGGTTGCGCTTCGGGTGGAGGCGGGCGGCTGCAAACGAGAGCATGCATCGCACCGATTCGACGAGTCCAAGCTTCGACAGAGCCTCGAATGGTTTCAGCGGATAGGTGAAGAACTGGCCACGGTAGTAAATGCGCGACGACCGGGGACGATCGAGCATATCGCTGCCGGCAATCTCGGTCCAAAGATCTTCGACCTCGCGAGATTTGGAGAAGAACCGATGCCCGCCGATATCGAACCGGAAGTTCTTATAGTTGACGGTACGAGAGATTCCGCCGACGTACTGGGGGTCGCTTTCGAGGACAACAACCGGGGCATGCCGCTTCGACAACTCGTAAGCGGCTGTCAGGCCCGCCGGTCCAGCACCGACAATCACCGCCTTAAAAATCGTTGGTTCCATGCGTTCATCGGGTTCGACGCGCGTGAATCGCGATGCCAACCCAGCATAGGGTCTAAGCGCAATATTGGCAAGGACTTGCGCCATCACGCTGGCGGAGATGGCAAGCAGGCAAAGGGGTAAAACGCACCCTTTGGTGAGCAGAAAGCCCCGAATCGGCACCGCTATCCATAAGAAATCCGTTTGCGGTTATAGTCGTAACTGAAAGAAATCAGAGCTGCAAGCGGCCAAGCCGAGGCGAGCTGTAGTTTTGGCAATTCAGCTGCACTCCGCGTAAATTAGGCTTGGTATAGTCTTCCCGTACCTTTGCCAGGGGAAACTAGCACCAGCACCTGCCAGGAGAATTTCGTGAAAGTAGTTATGTTGTGCGGAGGACTCGGTACCCGCTTGCGCGAGGAAACTGAATTCCGGCCGAAACCGATGGTTGAAATTGGCGGTCGACCCATTCTCTGGCACATCATGAAGCTCTATGCCCACTGTGGCTTCCGCGAGTTTGTCCTGTGCCTGGGATACCGCGGCAACATGATCAAAGAGTACTTCCTGAACTACGAGGCAATGAACAATGACTTCACCATCTGCCTCGGGCGCCAGTCGCAGATCCAATTCAACAACGTACACGGCGAACAGGATTTCGAAGTCACACTGGCTGACACCGGCCTGTCCACCATGACCGGTGGGCGCGTGAAACGAATCCAGAAGTACGTCGATGACGACACCTTCCTTTTGACATACGGCGACGGCGTTGCCGACGTGAACATCGCCCGGCTGGTAGAGTTCCACCAGAGTCATGGAAAACTAGCTACCGTCACTGCGGTCACGCCGAGTTCCCGTTTCGGCGTCCTCGAGACGAATAAGAACCGCGTCATGAGTTTTCTGGAGAAGCCTCGTATTGAGGGTGTGGCCAGCGCGGGATTTTTCGTATTCAACCGGAAAGTGTTCGACTATCTCGGCGGTGACGACTGCATTCTCGAGCATGAGCCCCTTGAACGATTGGCAAGGGAGGGTGAACTCATGGCTTACAAACATGAAGGCTTCTTCTTCGCGATGGATACCTACCGCGAGTACGAGTACCTGAATCAACTTTGGAACAAAGGACAAGCCCCTTGGAAAGTGTGGTAATGGAGAATAATTTCTGGCGAGATCGGTCGGTTCTGGTCACCGGTGCTACGGGTCTGCTTGGCGGCTGGCTCACCCGCCGGCTTATCCATCGGGGCGCAAACGTGGTTTGCCTGGTACGCGACTGGGTTCCCCAGCGCGAGCTTATACGGCAAGGGCTTTTGGAACAGGTCAATGTCGTGCGTGGCGATGTTACCGACCGTGGCGTGCTGGAGCGCACTCTCGGCGAATATGAGGTGGAAACGGTACTTCATCTCGCGGCTCAGGCCATCGTCGGTATCGCGAATCGTAATCCTATCTCTACCTTCGAAAGCAACATTCAAGGCACCTGGAATATGCTGGAGGCCTGCCGCCGGTCTCCGCTGGTCAGTGCGATTGTCGTGGCCTCTTCGGACAAGGCATACGGTCCCCACACCGTGTTGCCCTACGGCGAAGACATGGCGTTGCAGGGAAGATACCCGTATGACGTCAGCAAGTCTTGTGCGGACCTGATCGCACAGGCGTATGCGGCCACCTACGATCTGCCGGTCGGGATCACTCGCTGTGGCAATTTTTATGGTGGTGGCGATCTGAACTGGAACCGTGTCGTCCCTGGCACGATCCGCTCGATCGTGAACGGCGAGCGTCCTGTGATCCGCTCGGACGGTCAATACATTCGTGATTATTTTTACGTTGAAGATGGTGCCGCGGCCTACATGTTATTGGCCGAGCGCCTCACCGCCGATCCGGCGCTTCGTGGCAAGGCGTTTAACTTTTCCAATGAGATTCAGGTCACCGTTCTGCAACTTGTATCGAGAATTCTTGCGAAGATGGGATCAGAGCTGACACCTGACGTACAGAATCAGGTCTCCAATGAGGTGCGTCATCAGTACCTCAGTGCTGAGCGCGCGCGCACACTCTTGAACTGGGCGCCTGAGTTCACCCTGGATGAGGGCTTGGACCGCACCATTGCCTGGTATCGTGAATTCTTCAGGCACCAAGAGGTCCGAGCCGCGGCCATTTCATGAACAAGACTGATCAGCTGCGCGAACGCATACGAGAACTCCTGAAGGAGTATTTCGAACAAGCGTTCCCGGTGAAGACGTTCACTCCCGGCGAATCTCCGGTTCCGGTCTCCGGCAAAGTCTTCGATTCCGAGGAGCTTGAGCTGCTGGTTGACTCGTCTCTGGATTTCTGGCTCACCACCGGGCGCTTCGCCGAGCAGTTCGAACGTGAGTTTGCCAAATTCGTCGGGGTACGCGAGGCGGTGCTGGTCAACTCGGGTTCGTCGGCCAATTTGCTTGCGATTGCGGCCCTGACTTCGCCGAAATTGGGCGATCGCCGGCTGAGGCCCGGAGACGAGGTCATCACCCTGGCTGCAGGATTCCCGACTACGGTCAATCCGATCGTGCAGAACCGACTGGTTCCCGTCTTCGTCGATGTTCACATTCCCACATTCAACGTGGATGTCAGCTATCTCGAAGCGGCGCTATCCGACCAAACGCGTGCTGTTATTTTTGCGCATACGCTGGGGAATCCGTTCGATCTTGATGCCGTGACGGCTTTCGCGAAGAAGCACGGCTTGTGGCTGATCGAAGACTGCTGTGACGCGCTCGGTTCGACCTATCGCGGGCAGAAGGTTGGCACCTTCGGCGATCTCGCAACTGTCAGCTTCTATCCAGCACACCACATCACGATGGGCGAAGGCGGATGCGTCATCACGAACCAGCCGCTGTTGCGCACGCTCGTCGAATCGTTTCGCGATTGGGGCCGGGATTGCTGGTGTGCTCCGGGTAAGGAGAACACCTGCGGCAAGCGTTTCGACTGGCAATTGGGCGAACTGCCCCACGGGTATGACCACAAATACATTTATTCGCACGTGGGCTACAACCTGAAAGCCACTGACATGCAAGCTGCGGTGGGAGTCGCGCAGTTGAAGAAACTGCCGGCATTCATCGAAACAAGAAAACGAAATTTTGCGTATTTGATGGCCGGACTCAACGACAAGAACATCGAAGAGCACTTCGTTTTGCCTGAAGCAACGGCGAATTCCGACCCTAGCTGGTTTGGATTTCCGCTTCTGGTACGGGAGACAGCTCCCTTCTCGCGTAACGCGCTCATCGAGTTCCTGTATGGAAGAAAGATCGGCACTCGCCAGCTGTTCGGCGGCAATCTGGTCCGTCAACCCGCCTATGCGAATCTCAACTATCGTGTCGTGGGTGATCTGCCAGCCAGTGACCGCGTGATGAACGGAGCCTTCTGGATTGGCGTATATCCCGGACTCACACCGGCGATGTTGGATTACGTTCTGGAAACGATCAGCGAGATATCTTCAAAGGGGGTTCTGTTCGATGCCGCACGAAAATAACAGCGTTTCTTCCAGCCCGCTTCTCGAGATTCGACTGGGGTCCAAGGTGATCGGACCTGGAAAACCTTGCTACGTAATCGCTGAAATCGGAATCAACCACAATGGCGATATCGATCTGGCGAAGAAGCTTATCAACGTGGCCTTGGGCGCCGGTTGTGACGCCGTCAAGTTTCAGAAGAGAACTATCGACGTCGTCTACACGCCGGAGGAACTGGCGAAACCTCGAGAAAGCCCTTTCGGTAACACCAACGGCGATCTGAAACGCGGCCTCGAATTCGAGATTGAGGAGTATAGGGAGATTGACCGTTATTGCCGTGAGGTCAAGATTGACTGGTTCGCCTCTTGCTGGGATGAGGCATCCGTCGATTTCATAGCTCAGTTCTCAGTTCCCTGCTTTAAAATCGCTTCCGCATCCCTCACCGATGACCACCTGCTGCGCCATACTCGCGCGGTTGGTAAGCCGATCATATTGTCGACCGGAATGAGTACGATCCATGAGGTCGATCACGCGCTAGAAGTTCTGGGCAAGCAGGATCTCGCCATTCTCCATGCTTGCAGCACGTATCCTGCCTACTACGAAGAATTGAACCTGCGGGTTATCGACGTGCTGAGAGATCGCTACGGCGTACCGGTCGGTTACTCCGGCCACGAAACCGGGTTGCCCTCGAGCGTGGCGGCCGCGGTACTCGGCGCCTGCATGATCGAGCGGCACATCACGCTGGATCGCTCCATGTGGGGTTCCGACCACGCCGCGTCGCTCGAACCGAATGGCATCACGCGCCTGGTTCGAGACATCCGCTTGATCGAAAAATCGATGGGGGACGGCGTCAAGCGAGTGCTGGAGCGCGAGCAACCGATCATCAAGAAGCTGCGGCGCGTGGGTGCAGCATAGTGGCCAAGATCGTGCCGAAGATCGCATCGAAGATCACGTCGAAGATCAAGGCCATCGCCATGGATGTCGATGGAGTGCTCACCGACGGCGGCGTGTGGTGGGGGCCAAACGGCGAAGAATGGAAACGCTTTCACTTTGCCGACATCATGGGCCTGTCGCTGGCGCGAAAATCGGGAATGGTGATTGCTCTGATGTCAGGCGAGAACAGCCCGCTGGTTGACCGGCTGGCCACGAAGCTTGGCATCAGCGATGTTCACAAGGACTGCAAGGACAAAGCTGCCGCGTTGCGCGCGTTCTCGGAACGGCATGGGTTACGCCTCGAGGAGATCTGCTTCATTGGGGACGATATAAATGACTTGCCCGCGCTTAGCATCGTTGGTCTCAGCGCCTGTCCTGCCGATGCGCGCCCTTCTATTCAAAAACATTGCCAGTTGGTCACCAAACTCGCCGGCGGCAACGGCGCCGTCCGCGAGGTTGTGGACATGCTGCTCGCGTCTGCACGCAAGACCGCAAAGCCGGTTCGCTAGGAGAGCATGAGACTCGCTGACTATGTCATGAGCTTCGTTGCCCAGCAGGGCGTGAAGCACGTTTTCCTTATCACCGGTGGCGGCGCCATGCATCTGAACGATGCTCTCGCCCGGTGCAGCGATTTGGCCTTCGTCTGCAACCATCACGAACAAGCGAGCGCGATCGCCGCCGAGAATTATTCGAAGGCTACCAATAATCTCGGCGTCGCCCTGGTAACGACCGGACCGGGTGGCACGAATGCGATCACGGGCGTGGTCGGTGCATGGCTTGATTCGACCCCCATGCTCGTCATTTCGGGGCAAGTGAAACGCGCCGACCGGATGTACCGTCCGGACGGCACGCCTCTCGGAGTGCGGCAGCGCGGCAGTCAAGAGGTTGATATTGTCTCTCTGGTCAAGCCGATTACGAAATACGCGGTGACCATCGAGGATCCGCAAAGCATTCGCTACTATCTCGAAAAAGCGGTACACCTGGCTCGAACTGGAAGACCGGGTCCGGTTTGGATCGATATCCCAATCGACGTACAGGCCGCGCCCGTTGAGCCCGAGGCCATGCGCAGCTTTGATCCTGCTGAGTTGTCGCAGCACTCTCAGGACGACTTAGCTAGCAAAGTTCGCGATGTGCTTGATCGGCTGAACCGGGCTGAGCGGCCATTCATCTTCGCTGGGAACGGAGTTCGAGTTTCCGGCGGGGCGTCGGCGTTTGAGAAACTTGTGCGTCGTTTGAATGTCCCCGTCGGCCTGACTTGGATGGCCATGGATTTGTTGGACGACGACGATCCGCTATTCGTCGGCCGGCCTGGCACGGTTGCATCTCGTGGCGCGAATTTTGCCTTGCAGAATGCCGATTTCGTCCTGGTGATCGGAACTCGTCTTGACCCGCCTTTGATGGGTTGGGATCCTCGCCAGTTCGCGCGGGGTGCTTACAAAACTGTCGTCGATATCGATCCAGCGGAGTTGCGCAAGCTGGAAGGCGCTATCGACAATCCAATCTGCGCCGATGCGCGGGACTTTATTGACCAACTGCTCCAGCAGGCCAACTCCGTACTGGACAAGAATAAAGATCGCAGTTCGTGGATTCGCCGCTGCCAGGACTGGAAGGCCCGTTATCCCATCGTCTTGCCCGAGCACCGTGCTCCGGGATTGGTCAGTGTGTACCATCTGGCGGAGGTCATCGGGCAGGAAGCTGGACCTAATGACCGTGTCGTCTCCGGAAGCTCGGGGAGCGCGATTGAAGTCTTCCTGCTGGCTTACAGGGCGCGAAAAGGGCGCCGGGTATTTCACACGGCGGGACTGGGGGCGATGGGATACGGTATCCCAGCCAGTATCGGCGTGTGCCTCGGCAGCGGCAAAAAGACGATTTGCGTTGACGGTGACGGCGGCCTTCAACTCAACATCCAGGAGTTGGCCACCATCGCGCACCTGCAACTGCCGATCAAGCTTTTCGTTCTCAACAATCAGGGATACGCATCGATTCGGGCCAGTCAAACCAACTACTTCGGCGGACCCAACATTGGATGCAGTCCGGAGACGGGCGTGTCAATCCCCGATTATCGTAAGGTCGCTCGCGCCTATGGGCTGAAGACAGCGGTGATCGAGGATCAATCGGACTTGCCCACCGCCGTCCGTAAAGTTCTGCGCAGTCGCGGGCCGGTGCTTTGCGACGTGCACATTATTCCCGACGAGATCAGGGCTCCGCGCGTAACTTCGATTCAGCGTCCCGACGGCTCATTCCTTTCCAAGCCCCTGGAGGATCTGTGGCCCTTCCTGGATCGCAACGAGTTCGCTCAGAACATGATTGTGGAGCCGGTGAGCGAATGACAGCGACGCGAACGAAGACAGACGAGTACATAGTCGAACTTGATCAGGTGCTCAGTGAGCCTCTGAGCCGCGTGCGCGAGCGCGAAAAATCGGCCTTTGACACGCTGCTGGCGGGGTGTGACAAGCGTCTAGTCCTCTTCGGCGCCGGGAACCTGGGGCGCAAAGTTCTGCAATGCGTTCGCAGCATTGGCGTGGAACCGCTGGCCTTTGCCGACAACAGCCAGTCCAAGTGGGGATCGCATGTGGACGGGGTTCCGGTCTTGGCGCCCAAGGATGCGGCAGCGCGGTATGGAGCATCGGCGTTGTTTCTGGTCACCATATGGTCGCTGGGGCACTTTTACCCGGACAGCCGAGCGATGCTGGAACGTATGGGATGCACCCACGTCGAGTCCACGGCATCATTACGCTGGAAGTTCGCTGACCGATTGTTGCCCGATTTCTGCCAGGACCTGCCTCACAAGCTGTATGAACAAGCGGCGGAAGTGCGAAAAGCGGCGTCCCTGTGGACCGATGACTGCTCGCGCCGGGAATATCTGACCCACGTGAAATGGCGCGCGCTCGGCGATCTGGGCACCCTCGGGCCGCCGGTCAAGGAAGAATCGTATTTCCTGGACAGCATGTATCGGATCAATGACCACGAAGTCTTTGTGGATTGCGGCGCCTACACTGGAGACACGGCTGAACAGGTGATCCGCAGAAATCCTGCCTTCTCCAGAATTGTCGCGATTGAGGCGGATCCGGAGAATTTCGTGCGTCTAACGAAGTGGATTGGCACTCTTGAGGCGTCTGTCGCTACTAGGATTAGCGCGCTGAACGTCGCCGTGGGCGCCAAACGGGGCAAACTGCGTTTTCAGGCTGGCGACGGCGAAGGCGCCAAGCTTGCAGCCGACGGCAACGTCGTGGTGGAGTGCGTTCCGATTGATGAACTGGCCCCAGCAGCCGGACCTACCTTCATCAAGATGGATATCGAAGGGGCTGAGCTCGAAGCGCTCGAAGGAGCTCGCCGCTCAATCCAGACACACCGCCCGATACTTTCCATCTGTGTTTATCACAAGCAAAATGATCTGTGGCGTATTCCGCTCTTCATCCACGCGCTGGTGGAAGACTACCGTTTGTTCTTGCGCCCGCATGACGTCGATGGATGGCAATTGGTATGCTATGCCGTTCCGGCGAATCGGCTGACGAGCGGGGCTTAAGCATGCTCGCGATATTCGTTAGGCATTTTGCCCGTGCGCCAATATGAGCCTTTCAGATTTTGCCAGCAAATGGAGCGCGGAAATCACGGGACACATCCCGCCCGGGCAGTTCGGGCGCTACCTTTTGGTGGGCGTCTGGAATACCTTGTTCGGGTACGGCATGTTTGCGTTGTTTACGGCGGTTCTGAATCCCATGGTGCCTCACAGTTACATCTGGGCTTCCTTGCTCTCCAGTTTGCTGAACATCACCGTTGCCTACTTCGGTTATAAATGGTTTGTGTTCAAGACCAAGGGCAATTACCTGCGCGAATGGATGCGCTGCGTCGCGGTGTACAGCAGTGGAATTGCCCTCGGCCTGATCGCGCTCCCGTTGCTCGTGTTCCTGATCCGGCACAACAGTCGCTTTTTTACCGAGGCCCCTTACATTGCCGGCGCTGTTGTGACTGTCTTTGCCGTGGTTTACAACTTTTTGGGACATAAGAACTTTTCTTTCCGGGCGCCTGCATGATGCGCATACTCATAACCGGCGGCTCGGGGTTCATTGGACGAAATCTCGCGGAGCAACTTGCCTCCACGTATCAGGTGTCGGCGCCATCCTCGGCCGAACTCGATTTGCTAAACGAGCAGGCGCTGCGCGAATACCTCAGCGCGCACAGGTTCGATGTGATTGTGCATGCTGCTACCACCCGGTCGAATCGCGGCTTGGGCGCTCCGCCCGACATGCTGGACCGGAATTGCCGCATGTTTTTTAATCTCGCGCGCAATCAGGGACAATTCGGAAAGATGATCCACTTCGGCTCTGGCGCCGAGTATGACAAGACCGGGCTGCCGGCGAAAGTGAAAGAAGAATATTTCGACACTCGCGTGCCTACCGACCTCTACGGGTTCTCGAAGTACATCTGCGCCAAATACACAGAGCGCTCCGAGCGGCTGTTGGACTTGCGCCTGTTTGCCGTTTTCGGCGCCTACGAGGACTACACCGTCCGCTTCATCTCCAATGCCTGCTGCCGGGCCCTGAAGGGATTGCCGATTGTGCTGCGGCAGGATATCGTGTTCGATTACCTGTACGTCAAAGACCTGGTCAAGCTGACGATGTGGTTCATCGAGAATAACGCCCGCCAGAAGGTATACAACGTGTGCACCGGACGGCCCGTCGCGCTGACCGAATTAGCCCGAGTGATTTCCAGAGTCTCGGGCCGCAATCCTAATGTGTCAGTCCTGACCGAGGGCACAGGGCCAGAATACTCGGCGGACAACTCGCGTATGCTGGCGGAAATGGGCGGATATCAGTTTTGGGACCTAGAGGACGCGATCAGGGACCTTTATGCCTGGTATGAGCGGCACGAAGGGATCGACGTGGAATCGCTAAGGTTCGACGAGCAAAACAAACTCGGAGTGAGCAAGTGATCCCAACTCAAGCGCCCACGAGCGACGACCTGGGGCAACTTGAAAATGTCTTGCGGCGGATGGAGAAGGAAACGCCAGACGCTGTGCGGGCACGTGAGCGCAGTGCATTCGACGACCTTGCGAGCCCACTTGGCGAAAGGTTGGTGCTATTCGGCGCCGGGCCTCTGGGCAAAAGCATCCTTGCTGGACTACGCCAAGCAGGAGTCGAGCCGCTGGCGTTTGCCGATAACAATCGCAATCGTTGGCACCAACAGGTGATGGGACTCCCCGTGCTGCCCCCCGCTGAAGCAGTGGAACGGTACGGCCAAACCGCATGCTTTGTCGTCACCATCTATCAAGGCTCCTCAGTTCGTCGCCAACTGGCCTCCTTAGGCTGTCAGCGGGTGGTGGCTTGTGCCCCACTCCTCTGGAAGTACGCCGACATTTTCATTCCGCAATGTGGACTCGAACTGCCCCACAAGCTTCGAGAACAGTTTCACAGCATCCGGCAATGTTACGCCAGGTTGGGGGATGAACTTTCGAAGCGCGAACTGCGCGAACAGCTGCTCTGGCGGTACTGGCTGGATTTCTCGGCGTTGTCACCACAGCTTGACGCGAATGATACGTACTTTCCCGGAGATTTATTGTCGCCCGTTTCCGACGAAGTGTTCGTCGATTGCGGCAGCTTTGACGGCGACAGCATCCGGAGCTTCAATGGTCACTGGGGTGGCAAGTTCCGTCGTGCCTTCGCTTTCGAGCCCGATCCGGTAAACCGGGAGGCATTAGCCTCCAACATGAAAGCAATGGGAATCAGCGATCGGGTTACGGTAATGCCCTATGCCGTCGGGAACACCAGTGGCCCAGTCTCCTTTGCTTTCAATAGTTCTGCTTCCTCACACGTCACGGCCGAGAACGCGAAATCCGATGCGGGACCGGCGATCGAGTGCCGACGCTTGGATGACATCGAGTGGCCGTTGATACCGACGTACATCAAAATGGACATCGAAAGCGCGGAACCAGAAGCGCTTGCCGGGTCGAGTGAATTGTTACGACGTCATCAACCCGTGCTCGCGACCTGCACCTATCACCGAAGCGAGCACCTTTGGCAGATACCGAATCTTATCCACTCCATATCACCCGAGTACCATTTATTCTTACGGCGCTACGCGGAAGAGTGTTGGGAGGGTGTTTGCTATGCCATTCCCAAGCGTCGATTGAAACGTGCCTAGCTGCAACCCATGCCCAAGACACTGACCATCCTCACGCCCTGTTATAACGAAGAGGCAAACGTGCGCGAGGTGTACCTCCGAGTGCGCTCTGCCGTGGCCGCCGCCGGCGACTACAAGTACGAACACATCTTTATTGACAATGCGTCGACCGACAACACTTTGAACGAGCTCAAAGCCCTCGCTGCTGCGGACAAGAACGTCAAAGTGATCCGCAATACGCGCAACTTCGGCACCGTAAGGTCTCCCATGCACGCCTTGTATCAGGCAAGCGGAGACGCGGTGATCGGCATTGTGGCGGACTTGCAAGACCCGCCGGAGATGATCGTGGACCTCGTCCGTAAGTGGGAAGAGGGATACCCGGTAGTAATCACCGTAAAGTCGACCAGTGATGAACACAGACTGATGTTCTGGATCCGCAAGCAATATTACCGGCTGGTGAATCGTCTTTCTGGAGTGGAAACCTACGAGAACTATACCGGGTTTGGGCTGTATGACCGCCAGGTAGTGGAGGTCATAAAGAACTTCGATGATCCCTACCCGTACTTTCGAGGCATGATCGCGGAAGCTGGGTTCCGGCATTTTGATATTCCGTACCATCAACCCAAACGCAGGCGGGGGATCACCAAGAACAATTTCTATTCGCTCTATGACATGGCGATGCTCGGGATCACAAACCTCTCTAAGGTACCGCTGCGGCTGGTGACCTTTTCCGGCTTTGTGGGCGCGCTAGTTTCGGTTCTGGTGTCGCTGGCATACCTCATTTACAAACTAATCTTTTGGAACCGCTTCTCGGTTGGCATCGCTCCATTGGTTATCGGCGTATTTTTCTTCATGTCGATCCAGATGCTGTTTATGGGCATCATTGGGGAATACATCGGAACTATCCATACCATGGTGCAGAAGCGGCCGCTGGTGGTCGAACAAGAGCGAATCAATTTCGACTATGGCCCGGGGGAACCATTGCGGACCCCCTTACAGGACAGCGAGGTCCAATCCAGTGCGACCTCTTGAAGGTTTCCGCTGGACCGGAGATTTTCTATGAACGCCGATACGGCGGAGTCTCTAGCTCTCGCCAGAATTCGCGACTGCGCGTCGGTGATGCAGAGTCTGCTGGAGTCTAAAACGTACTTGAGCACCGTCGTCAAGGTAGCGGAAGCAATGACGAAGTGCCTCGGCTCGGGAAACAAGGTCCTGTTCTTTGGCAACGGCGGCAGTGCCGCGGACGCTCAGCACCTGGCTGCAGAACTGAGTGGACGGTTCTTGAAGGAACGGGCTAGCCTTTCGGGCTGGGCGCTGACTACCAATTCTTCCGTCCTAACCGCCATCGGCAACGATTATTCCTTTGACGATGTGTTCGCGCGCCAGATCCAGGGGATGGGCGGTCCTGGCGATGTGGCCTTTGCCATCAGCACCAGCGGAAACTCTGCCAATGTGTTGCGCGCCGTGAACGTGGCCCGCGATAGGAAACTCGTCACCGTGGGTCTGACGGGGAAAACCGGTGGGAAGCTGCGCGGCGCGGTCGATCATTGCATCTGCATTCCCAGTGATCAAACGCCGCGTATCCAGGAAGCACACACCTTAACTGGGCACATTCTTTGCGAACTGGTCGAGGAAGCCATGTTTGCGAAGAACTGACGCGAAACAGGAAGCGCCATTCGTTCCACATTTCAACCTGGAGTCATTCGCATGAAACTTCGCTCTGCTGTTCTTCTGCTGATTTTCCTCGTGGCGAGTCTTATTGCTCGCACGCAGAACGCTCCGACGACGCGCCCCATCGGGGTGGACGACCTTTTCGACCTCCGTGAGGCGCACGATCCGCAAATTTCACCGGACTCTGGGTTCGTCGCCTACACGGTAACCTTCACCTCGCTGCTGGACGACAAGTCAGAAACGCGTATCTACATGGTGCCCACCACTGGTGGCGACGCCATCCCGCTGACCGCGGAAGGCGTCTCCTCGAATTACCCCCGCTGGTCGCCCGATGGCAAGTTTCTCGCCTTTCTTTCCGAGCGTAACCAAGGCAAGACGCAGGTCTACCTCCTCAACCGACTTGGCGGAGATGCCCAGAAGCTCACCGAGACCATCCAGAACGTCGAAGACTTCCGCTGGTCACCCGACGGCAAGCGCATGGTCCTGATTCTGCGCGATCCTTCCCCCGAAGAACTGGAAGCCGCGGCGAGTAAGGGTAAGGAGGAGGGAGACGACAAGGCTGCCGCTCCCAAAAAACCCAAGGCGCAGCGCCCCTGGGTTGTCGACCGCCTTCAATTCAAGGAAGACACCGTCGGGTACCTCGACCGCCGCCGCACCCACCTCTACGTCTTCGACGTCACCAGCAAATCCATGGCGCAGGTGACTTCCGGTGACTACGACGACTCCGAGCCCGCCTGGTCCCCCGACGGCAAACTCCTGGCTTTCTCGAGCAACCGTTCCAAGCCCGACCCGGACGCCAACTACAACTCGGACATCTGGGTGGTGAGCGCGGACAACACGGACAAGGGCACGACGCTCACGCAAGTCACGACCAACCCCGGCGAAGAACGCAGCCCAGACTGGTCTCCCGATGGAAAGTGGATCACGTACACGACGCAACCGGATCCGAAGCTGTTCCAGTACGGCACCAGGCACGTCGCCGTTTCTCCCGCCGCCGGCGGACAAGCGAAAGTCCTGACACAGAGGTTCGATCGTATGGCGACCTCTCCGCGCTTTGGCCAGGATGGCAAGTCCATCTACTTTTTGGCTGACGACGACGGGACTCTGATCGTGGCGCAGGTAAATGTGACGGATGGCCAGGTGACTCGGCCTATCGGTGGCCGCTTGATAGTGGAGAGCTACTCCGTCGGCAAAGACGGTACCATCGCAGCCAGCCTCTCCACTATGGACCGGCCCTTCGAGATCTTCGTTACCAAAGAAGGCAAACTCGCACAACTCTCGCATGCCAATGACGCCTGGCTCTCAAAAATCAGACTGGCCTCCGGGGAATACGTCTCCTTCAAATCGAAAGACGGCACGACGGTTCACGGCTACGTCTACAAACCCGTGGACTACGTCGCGGGAAAGAAGTACCCCGCCATCGTCCGCCCGCACGGTGGACCCGTATGGGCTTACTACGCGGAACTCCAGGACCTTGCCCAGCTCTTCGCCGCTAACGGTTACGTTGTCCTGCTCCCCAACCCGCGCGGTTCTTCCGGCTACGGTCAGGACTTCTGCAAGGCGATCTATGCGGACTGGGGCAACAAGGACTTTCAGGACGACATGGCCATGGTGGACTACGCTATCGCGCAGGGGTACGCCGACCCCGACAAACTCGGCGTGAACGGCTGGTCCTACGGTGGAATCTCCACCGACTTCATCATCACGCAGACCACCCGCTTCAAGGCCGCCATCTCCGGGGCTGGTGAGGCGGACTACAGGAGCATGTGGGGCCACGACGAGTATCAGCGCGATTACACCATCGAGCTCGGCCTCCCCTGGGAGCATCCTGAGGTCTGGGATCACGTGAACTACCTAAAGAAGGTCAAGGACGTCACCACACCCACCATGTTCGTCGGCGGAAACGTCGACTGGAACGTGCCCATCCTTGGCGGCGAACAGATGTATGAGTCGCTGAAGGCTCTTGGACGCGACACCCTGCTCGTTGTCTATCCCGACGAATCCCACGGCTTCAAGACGCCTTCGCATATTAAGGACCTTCGCGAGCGATTCCTGGCCTGGTATGCCCACTACGTCAAGGCCGACGGCACACCGGCTCGCCCTGCGGAAAAACCAGCGGTAGAATCCAAGCCTGCAAAAACCGGAAGCGCGGACGATAGGGGGTAACACGGCGGGAGCCAGAACGACCTAAACTAAGCGGCCTCGACCGGCGAGGAGTCCTGAACGATACGGACCTTTGTACCGTAGCAGGCTGAGCAGATCGGATCGCCGGTCTCGGGGATTCCCGGCACTGCGGTGGTAGGCTCAAGGACGGCCAGCCGGCTGTTGTACCAGTCGTCCCGGGTTAACGCCGCACCACACGAGGCGCACTTCTTGCCCTCGCAGCGGGCGGCGAAATCGTTCAGGTCTTCGGCGGAGAATTTGACCTGTGACATGCATGTTTGGCTACAGTTCTGCAGTTCCGGCCAGCGTGAACATGATTCCATGTGGAGGTCGGGAGCGAGTCCCACCTCGGCGGGCAGTTTCACTGCCGGACAGATGACAACTGTGGTTTTGCCGCGGCGGCGAAGAACGCCGCGAGCACCCAAGCCGAGAAGTCTCCAGAACGAAGCCGCCTGGGCCGCATACGGTCTCAGATACCTGGCAGGATTCAAGTGGTGCCTCCTGGTCGCGAAAGGGTCGCATCTTCCGCTCCCTGTTGTACCTGCCGGACCCACAAGACTCTGTGACATCCATCACCAGACCGCGTGATTCCAACGCACTCCTAACCTCTATCCCACTCACCGCGCGCGCGCAGCTGCGCGATCTCCTGGCGAGCTATTTCCTGGGCGCGCAGGTAGTCCGGCTTGGCCACCCGGTTCAGCGGCATCTGGCCGGGTTCGAGAACGATCCAATGGCGCGGCCGCATATAGGAAGGCAAGGACCGTACGTGCCGATCCAGTTCCTGGTAGTTCAGTTCAACCTCGGTTTTTTTCTCCACCAGGGCCACTACTGCTTCGGAAACTACGGCATGCGCCACGCCGACCACGACGCAGTTAGCCACCTTCCCCGCCAGGGTGCAGATATGTCGTTCCACATCGCCAGGGAATATCTGGTAGCCAAACGACTTGATCACCCACTTGTCTCGGCCGGTCAGATGCAAGCCCGCAGCGTCCTTGTACCCGAGATCGCCCGTGTACAAGAAGCGATCGCGCGAAATCGCTTGTGCAGTGGCCGCAGGATCCTTGACATACCCAAGAAAGGTTTGTGGACCGCAAAAGCACACCTGGCCAATTTCGCCGGGCGGCAACTCATCGCCGGCGTTGCCATCGGCGCGCATGGGTTGGCGAATGGAGCACGGGTAAATCGGCATGTCCTGCCCCAGGCCGGCTACAAGCGTCTCACGGTCGACTGCACTCGCCTGAATATAGGTGCAGAAACCGGCGGCTTCAGTGAGCCCCAGCCCGGTGCCGATCACTGGCGCCATGGTGGCGAGTTTGTCCACGAACGGCCGTGACACGCCATGTCCGCCATAGGCGGCAAACTTCAGGCTGGAGAGATCGTGGCGATCATAGTCTTTCAGCATCCACTCGAGGTTGAACATGGCTGGGATCTGGCCCATGATCTCCACTCGATGTTGCGTAATGGCGCGCAACGAACGGCTGGCGTCGAAGACCTCCAGGAGGACCGCCGTGCCTCCCCCGAAGAAAGTGCTCATCAACAGCTCCGTCTGGCCCCCGACGTGAGACGGAGGCAGATTGACCAGAGTGCGGGCGCCGCTGTCTCCGCCAAAAAAGGCGCCGCACATGCACATGTTCTGTACCGTGATGTTACGGTGCGAAAGCAGGGCCGGTTTGGGCGAACCGGTCGAGCCGGTGGTAAAGATGATCAATGCGCCATCGTTCTCGGTCAGGTTGGAGGCGATCTCGGCCAACGCTGCAGAGTTTGCAGCCGTCTCGGGGTTTGCGTTCGTTAGGCTACGCCACGCTGGCTCGGCAATCGACGCAAAGGATCGCGTGCCTGGAATCGGGACGTCCGAGTCCACCGCGATGCAATACTGGATCCATGGACAATTCGTCTGCACGGCGCACCACAGTTCCCGAAAATCGAACGGCACTTTCAGACCCAGGCAGACGAATTCGCGCGGCCGGAGGATTTCCAACGCCCGGATCACCTCGGCGGCGGACAGACGTAGATCGAGTGGGGCGACGATCACGCCGATTTTGAAACAGCTATATTCCAGTAAAACGTGATCCACGGTCAGCGGCAGCAAGGTGACCAGGAAATCGCCCTTAGCAAAGCCCAAGCGCGACAATTCTCTCGCCAACGCCGTGGTCATGCGGTCAAACTCGTTCCAGGTGACTGCGGAGTTGCCATCTGCACTGAGAATGGCAGGAGCCTCCGGCTTGGCTTTCGCCCACTTCGCCACCACGTGGTGCAACAGATGGCGATCAGCAAATGCTTTTTCGTAATCGTCGAGGGTAAATTGAGGCACCTGCATTGGGTTCACTCAGTCACCTGGAGCGGCACTCGCAAGTGTACGGCGAACGTCACTTTGGGGAAACCCCGAGGGAATTGACAGCCTGTCTCCGTCATTTTTCTCCGCCGCTGCGGTCGAAAAGTAGGATAATTCTCCCGAATAGACGCCCCGCCTCCGCGCACAGCAGTTCCCGCGACAACCCGGTCACTGGCGGTCATGTCGGGCGGGTTGAAAATATTGTGTTCATGCTGCAGATAGTACGGTAATTACTTCTTGAGGACGAGGAGTCATGAAAATCCTATTGGGAATTGACGATTCGAAGGTCTCTGGGGATTTATTACGGGCTATTGTCACGCAGTTTCGAGCTGAGCATACCGAGGTCCGGGTATTGCACGTATTGCAGCCGATTGCGCCAGCTCCACCGCAAATGGCGCAGGGTTACGCTCCCGAGTTGGAAGATCAGAAAAAGCCAGCCCGTGATTTGGTCGAGCGAATTGCGAAAGAACTGCGGAGCGCAGGATTCAAGGTGGACGCCGCCGTCGAGGTAGGCGACGTCAGAGAGACAATCATCGATTCCGCAGTCGAGTGGTGTGCTGACCTGATCGTCGTTGGTTCGCATGGACAAAGAGGCATCAAGCGTTTCTTGCTTGGCAGCGTCGCCGAGTTCGTCGCTCGCCATGCCAAATGCTCCGTAGAAATCGTTCGCACGCCGGCGAGTATCAGATGACCGGCTAACCCGAAATCCTCCATGGACGGTGATTGTTGACGATTGCGATCATCGCGATTCTGGCGGTTCAATGTGATTACAATCGAGCTCTGGAGGTGAACTATGCGGGCTGCATGTCTTGCTGCTGTTTTTTCCCTTTCCTGCCTGGCGCAAGCCCAGATGGGCGACATCCTTAAGAAGGCCGATGAGACTCTGAACCAGCGCAGCACGGCGGGGCTCAGCAACGACAAAATTATCGCGGGACTCAAAGAAGCGTTGCAGATAAGTACCGGCAAGGCGGTGGCGCTGACTGGGAAGCCGGATGGCTTTCTGAAGAACGAGGCTATCAAGATCCTGTTGCCGCCCAAACTGGAGACCGTCGGCAAGGGCATGCGGATGCTCGGCATGGGCGCGAAGGTGGACGAGTTGGAAGTGAGTATGAACCGGGCTGCGGAGCAGGCGACACCGCAAGCAAAGCAGATCTTCATCGCCGCACTGAAGAAGATGAGTTTTGACGATGCGCGCAAGATTCTGACTGGCGGCGATACGGCGGCCACCGAATACTTCAAGCGCACCAGTTCCGAGGATCTGACGGTGGCCTTCTCGCCGATCGTGCATCGCTCCATGGAGCGGGTTGGGGTAGTGGAACAATACAACCGCGTGCTGGCGAGCGCCCCGGGCGGCAGCGCACTGACCGGTCAGTTCGATCTGAATAAATACGTCGTCGGCAAGACGCTCGACGGCTTGTTCCTGATGCTGGGGGAAGAAGAGAAGAAGATTCGCAAGGATCCGGCGGCGCAGACTACTTCGTTGCTGAAAGAAGTGTTCGGCAGGAAGTAACTGTAGCTTCCGATTCCAACTATCCGCTCAGCAGCGCAGCCGACGATCCCACCCAAGCCATATTCTTGTTGTGGTCTACGCCCATCATAAGACCACGGCCCATGCGCACGATCGTCAGCACCGGCAGCAACTGATCGAGCCACACGTACATGATCCGCAGTTCAACCTTGGTCGCACCGTGCGGCGTTTCCACCACCGGCGTGAAATTCATCCGCTCCTGCAAAATGTATGCGCTGCGCTCCGCGGCCGGAATCGCCTCGATGTCGCCGCCCGAAGGCGCAATCACTACGCCCAATCCAGCAAATGAATACAACGGTTTGAGCACGAAGTTCTCCAGGTCCGGCGGCACTTCGAGCAGCTGATCCAGAAACCACGTTCGCGGCACAGAAGGATGCTTTAAATAAGGAATGGAGTATTTACTGATCCGGAAATACCAGTTCGGATGACCCGCCCACTCCACGTCCAGTTCATCGCGAAAGTCAAACGGCAAGCTCACCCCCTTGCGGGTCAGTTCATCGACGATTGCGCGGTTATAAATTCGCGCGATTGGAACCCGCCTGCCCCGCTCCTCATAAAACAGCCGCCGTCCCTCTCTGACGATCTTGGTGATGCACACCGTGCGAATCCCTAGCAACTTCTCCGTCAGCAGAAAATCCGGACGCGTCTTCTGCTCCTCCGGATGCACTTCCATCAACACCACATTCGCCGGATCGTGCCCCGCCACAATCGCGTCCTGCAGAAGCCGCTGGTAAGAAACCGAGTCCAGCCCACTCAAGAAGTAGCCAAGCTTCGCGTCAAGGCCGAATACATCGATATAAGCCTGCGCCAGCACTGGCTGATAAGCATAGAGGGAAGGAAAAGCCTGCAACTCCACTAGCTTCGGCTGTAGCTCGCCCGCCGAATCGCGCACCAGTCCAAAGTCCACCTGAATGAACATCGGATGCGGCGCTTCATTCGGCACCCGAAACTCCGCCGGAATCGAAGCCTCCGATCGCGCCCGGTATTCCGGATTCTCCACCAACTGCCGGATCAGCGCCTTCCCGTCCTCCCCCATTCGCTCGACCAGCGCATTAGGGAAGAAGCAAGGCGTCTCGCAGAGCGCGAATGGAACCTCCATCCCGCAGCGCGAGGTCATCTCGCGCCGCAACCGCTCGTATTTGTCAGAAGTGAATCGCGAATTGAAGTCGTGCCTATAGGAGGGGACCATAGAAGCTCGTGTGGTGACGGGGCTTTGTCCCGTCCAGCCGAGCAAATCTCGGTTTGGCTTTTCTCGGCGCTCTCTGCGTCTCGGCGGTGAAAAGCTCTACGCCTCAATCAAGAATTGCCCGCCCCGCATAATCTGCTCGCCGTCCACCCAGATATCGAAGTCGCGCCCCACCACATCAATGTGGGTTGACGAATCCCAATCTGCTCCCGTATGCGCCCCATAGGGATTGCCGAAGGCAATGTGTATGCCGGGATACTTTTCGTCTTGCAAGATTTCCCCGATCACATCTTTCAATTCGATGTTCGTCCCAATGGCAAACTCGCCCACCCGGTCGCTGTTCTCATCGATATGGGTGTACGCCCAGAAATCGTCTTTCAATTCCTTGTTCTTTGAGTAGGCCTCGACCAGGCGATTCCCCTTTATCCGGATGGTCAGCGGATTTGCCTTCAAATCGCCAAACTTCGCGCACAAGTAATCGCCTACCACGCCATCAATTACAAATGTCCCGTTCACCTCGCCTGGCGCGGTGAACACTTCACCGCCCGGCAGGTTCCCCCACTTTTCCGTGCTGATAATGCCGCTCGTCTTCACCCAGCGGTAATTCGGGTTCAAATCCGCCACCAGATCTGTCCCTGCCGGAGTCTTCGCGCGAATTTGTTTCGCCTTGCGCACCGTCTCCAGCACCTTCACGCTCAGCCGGTCCACCTTCTGGAAGTCGGCGCGCATGCCTTCCACCATGATGCGCTTCTTAATATTGACCATGTGCGCGTGCCGGATCTTCCGCCGGTTTACCACCTCGGTCATCTGCATGCGCGATTTCAGTTCGTTGGCCTGTGCCTCGACCGCAAAAATACTAACCTGGCTCGTCTCCAGATCCTCGGCAATGGGCGACGGAAAGTCCGTCAGCGGCCGCGTCGCTACATCCTCCAGCACCCAAGTCTGGTAGCGGCAGCCCACCGCTTCGAGTTCATGCACAATGGCCGCTGCAATCTCCAGGCTCAGTTCATCAGTGATGACGGTGACTCTTTCCGAAGGCAGTACCCGGAGGCACACCCGCACCGCATTCCGCGCCCCCGGGGTGAGTTGCGGATCAAAAGCCAGCTTGTTCAGTTGTCGGTTGGATGCTTCAGCAGTGTTCGTCAAAGTCTTCATCAAAATCATCAGACGGCTCGCGCGGCGGGCAGATCGTCCGCCTCGTCCACCCCCATCTCTGTCTCCTCAATGATGTAGTCCATTACGGCTTTCATGTCGCCGGTCCTGCGATAAACTTCCAGTTGCCGGTCCGCGCCCGTACCCATCTTCATGATCTCGCGGATGTACTCCACTTCTGCCCGGCAATCCAGTTCATCCAGCACGTCATCGACGAACTCCAGGTACTCTTCGATCAATTCGCGCTCCGGAACCTCCATCTGCTTGCCGAAATCGATCAGCTTTCCGTCGATGCCGTAGCGTGCCGCGCGCCACTTGTTCTCCATCAGCAGCGACCTGCGATAGAGCCGGAATCCCTGGTTCTGCGAGTACAGCTTGTAGAGCTTGGCCACGGTCGCCTGGATCAGCGCCGCCAGTGCAATCGTCTCCTCCACCCGCATCGGAAGGTCGCACACCCGGAACTCCAGCGTGTTGAAAAATGGATGCGGCCGGATGTCCCACCATATCTTCTTGGCGTTATCGATGGAGTTCGTCTTCACCAGCAGTTTGACGTAATTTTCGTACTCTCCCCAACTCGGGAAATAATCGGGCAGGTTCGTTCGCGGAAACTTGTCGAACACCTTGCAGCGATACGATTTCAGCCCGGTATCCATCCCCAGCCAGAAAGGCGAATTCGAGGACAGCGCCAGCAGGTGAGGCACAAAATACCGCGCATGATTCATCAATTGGATCGTCGTCTCGCGATCCTCGATGCCCACGTGCACGTGCAGCCCGAAGATCAGGTTGGCGCGCGCCACCAGTTGCATATCCTGCACAATGTTCTTGTAGCGCTCGTCCGGCGTCACTTCCTGCACTCGCCAGTCTGCAAACGGATGGGTGGCGGCCGCCGCCAGCCGCAGTCCGTTCTCCCGCGACAGCCGGATCATGTGGCGACGCAGACTCTTCAGTTCTTCCCGCGCTTCCTTGATATTGGCGCAAACCGAAGTCCCGACTTCGACCACCGATTGGTGCATCTCCGTCTTGACCCGCTCCTGCAGGACCAATTTGCCCTTCTCGATGATCTCGGCGTGAATATGCGACCGCAGATCACGAGTCTCAGGATCGACGGTCTGATATTCCTCTTCGATTCCCAACGTGAATGTAGGTTTCATCGCGGCACCCACAGCTGCCAGGCGGAGGGATTCTGGCAGAAAGTCCAATTAGTATACCAAGGGATATGTATGGTGACGGGGCGTTGCCCCGTCCAGCGAGGCAGAGCCCCGCTCCCACGCCACCTATGCCTTTTTCCGTACCTTCGGCGTTCTGATCTCCACCCACTTCGGGCCATTCAAAAGCTGCGCCCAGCGTAATTCCTCGACCGGATTTTCCCCGCTCAGCGCCTTCTTCACCGCCATCTCCGCCACCGCGTCCACTACCCACTCAAAATTCTCTTGCCCCACCGATGTAATCTCCGCATCCGGGGCCGGATTCATGAAGTCAATGGCATACGGAACGCCGCCCTCCACGGCGAATTCCACCGTGTTCAAGTCGTAGCCCAGCGCGCGGCACAATGCTAAAGCATCCTTCTCGATGCGTTGCTTCAAGCCAGTCCCCGGCTGCGGGTTTCCCTTCACATAGCGCTCATGATGCGGAGCCTTCGGATCGTACTTCATGATGTGGACTTTTTCCTGCCCTACCACGTAACAGCGGTAGTAGTCCTCAAACTCGACACCATGCTGCAGCGTCATGCAGAGGTCGCCGGTCTGGTTGTAGTACTGGAAGAACTCCTCCGGAGAGTGCACTTTATAAACGTGTTTCCAGCCGCCGCCCGAGTAGGGTTTCAGGAACGCCGGAAACCCGACATAGGCAAAGACCTCTTCCCAATTCAGCGGATACATCAAATTCCGCATGGATCTATCGGTGGTATCCGGCGGATGGGTGTGATGCGGCAAAATCACCGTAGGCGGAATCGCCACGCCCATCTTGTGCGCCAGCGCATAATTGAAAAACTTGTCGTCCGCCGTCCACCAGAACGGATTGTTGATCACAATCGTCCCGTGCAGCATTGCGTTCTTCAGATAGGCGCGGTAGAAGGCGATATCCTGCGAGATCCGGTCGATGATCACGTCATATTTCTTCGGCTGATCCATCCGGATGCCGCCGATCTTCACGAACTCAGCGGTTACTCCGTCGACCTTCATGCCGTTGATCTTTTCGACTAAAGCAGGTGGAAATGTATTCTCCATCCCAAAAAGAACTCCGATTGTCTTGTCAGCCATAATTCAAGTCCTCTTCTCAATCTTGGTAGCGGAGCGACAGGCCTCCCGCCCCGGCGGGACGGGGCAGAGTCCCGTCACCACACTAAAAATACTTCCCCGCCATCCGCTGCCACAGCGGCCAATCATGCGTGCTGTTGTCCTTGTAGATATCCAGCCAGTGGGAAATTCCCTTGCCCTGCAGAATCGCGGCCATCTTCACATTGGCGTCCAGGCAGAAATCCCAATCCGACGACCCCAGCACAAGTCTCATCTGCCGGATGCGGCTCAGGAGTTGCTCGTCGCCCAGGTTCGACATGTAGTCCGGCGGGTTGTGGAAATAGACATTGTCGTCATAGTAGCCGTCGAGGAAACTCTTGATGTCGAACGATCCGCTCATGGTCACGCACGCCGAAACCGCTTCCGGATGGCGCAGGGAAAAATTCAACGCGTGATAGCCGCCAAAACTGCATCCGGTAACGGCAATCTGCGGAGCCCCGTTTTCCGCCTTCAAGCACGGCAGAAACTCGTTGGCGACGTAACGCTCGTACTGCACATGCCGCGAGATGCGTGCTCCCGGAGGCACGCTCTTGTTGTACCAACTCTCGCTGTCGACGCTGTCCACGCAGAACAATTGCATTGTTCCCGCTTCCAGTTTCCCGGCCAGCGCACGGATCATTCCCGAGTCTTCGTACTGGTAAAAACGTCCCATGGAGGTCGGAAAAACCAGGACCGGTTGCCCGGCGTGCCCGAACACCAGCGATTCCATGTCGCGACCCAATTCCTGGCTATACTGCGTGTGATATTCACGGTGCATGTGTGCCCGAGGATTGTAAATGAACTGCCGGGCCTCCGACACCTTCCCGGGAATGAACATCGGATGCTGCAAAGAGGTCGCCTTCCTACTCTCAGTTCTTTTTCAGCGCCGCTGCGATTGCCTTCTCGGCCAGCGGCGCCATCACCGCATAGCCAGCCTTGTTCGGGTGGACTCCGTCCTCCGATAGCTCCGCCTTCAGGCCGCGCTTGTCGTTCGCCATGGCGGAGTGGTAGTCGAGAAAAACCAAGCCTTCCTTGGCCGCGTAGTCTTTCATCCAATCATTCAACCCGCGAATCTTTTCCACCGGCGCCAGGTCCGGCCTCCACGGATATTGCAATGCCGGCACGAGAGAAGAAAGAACCACGCGGATTCCGTTGCGCTGCGCAAGGTCCATCATCGACGTCAGATTGTCTTCGATGGCTGCCAGCGTGATCGGACCGGTATTCTCGGCAATATCGTTGGTGCCGGCGAGGATTACCACTACTTTGGGTTGCAGTGCGATCACATCCTGACGGAAACGAAGCAGGATCTGCGGCGTGGTTTGCCCGCTGATTCCACGATTCACATAGGGCCTGCCCGGGAACGAGTCGGACAAAGACCAGAATTCCGTGATGGAATCGCCCAGGAAGACGACTCTCGACTCTCCCTTTGCGGGTGGACCGAGCTTGGCGTCGTCCTCGCGATACTTGGCCAGGTTGGGCCAGTCGCGCAAGGTCAACTCCATCGCTGCGTTGTCTTCCTTGAGAGACGCACACGAATCCGGCGGTTGCTGCGCCGCCGCTGCGGCCGGCAGAATCAAATCGGGGCCTTGCGCCGAAGCCGGGAAGACCAGCATGCAGAAAACAAGGAAAGAGAAAAATAATTTCATTTTCAGAATTTTACTTCGGTTCGGCAGTTTTGCGGGGCAGCTCGGAACAGGGACTCACCGCATACTTCACCGCCAAGATTGAAGACAAGAGCCGACTGTTAGCGGTTTTGTCCCACCAAATCGGCCTCGTTGAGCCTGTTCTCAGGAGGAGCCTCAGACCTTCGCCCACCCGGCCGCCTCCGGAACTTTGCCTGCAGCTTGTCAAGGTATACATAGTAAACCGGCGTGATGTAGAGGGTTATGACCTGCGAAAAAAGGAGACCGCCCACTACCGCCAAGCCCAAGCCTCGCCGCGAATCAGCGCCTGCGCCAAAGCCAATCGCGATGGGCAGCGTTCCCATCAGGGCCGCCATGGTGGTCATCATGATGGGACGGAAGCGGACGAGCGCGCCTTCATAGATGGATTCCTCCGGACTCTTTCCTCCCTTGCGCTCAGCTTCGAGGGCGAAGTCAATCATCATGATGGCATTCTTCTTTACGATACCGATCAACATGATGATCCCCACGAACGAATAGAGATTCAGCTCCTGGTGAAAGAGGTGAAGAGTCAGGAGCGCGCCGACACCGGCGGAAGGTAAGCCGGAGAGAATCGTTAGGGGATGAATGAAGCTTTCATAAAGGATTCCGAGAATGATGTAGATCACCAGAATCGCCGCCAGCAGCAACAGGCCCATGCCGGTGAACGAATTCTGGAAAGCTTGAGCAGTTCCCTGGAACGTGCCTTGGATGTCTCCGGGGAGGACTCGAAGCGCCTCGCGTTCGACCAGTTTCGTCGCATCGCCGAGCGCGACTCCAGGCTTCAGGTTGAAGCTGATAGTTGCAGCCGGCAACTGGCCCAGATGATTCACCATCAGGGGGCCGACAGACGGCACCAATTTTGCGACCGTGTCGAGCGGAACCAGCTTGCCGGCGCTGGAGCGGACGTAGAGAAAGGAAAGCTTGTCGGGATTGTCCTGGAATTCCGGCAACAGCTCCACGATCACGTAGTACTCATTGTTGGGCGTGTAGATCGTGCTGATCTGGCGGGTACCGTACGCGGAATAAAGAGCATCGGAAACCTGCGCCGGGGTCAGTCCCAATGCGTACGCTTTATCGTGGTCGACTTCCACAGTAAGCTGCGGGTTCTTCACTTGCAGGTCGCTGGTAACATCCTGCAGCTGCGGAAGGGCGCGGAGGGCATTTTCCAGCTTGGGCGCATCCTGGTAAAGCTGCGTGGTGTCCGGTGACTGCAGCGTGTACTGATATTGCGACTTGGTTAACGATCCGCCGATACGAATGGTGGGTGGAACCTGCAGGAACACATTCAATCCCGGAATCTGCGATACCTTGGGACGAAGTTCCTGAATCACCTCCATCGCGCTCATGTGGTTGACGCGATCGTTCTTGTCCTTCAGCCGGAAGAAGATGCGGCCCTGATTGATCGGACTGCCGATGGAAGACATGGTGTTCATGACGCTGGGATCGAAGCGCACCACATCGGCCACTTTCTGCTGCAACTGCATCATGTCCTGAAACGCAATGCCCTGCTGCGCTTCGGTAAAGGCGAAGACCAGACCCTGATCTTCGTCAGGAATGAAGCCGGTCTTAGAGATCGAATACAGATAAAATGTCAGCCCGATCACGACGAAAGACACCATCAGGGTGGCGAACTTGTGCCGCAGGACTGCTTTCAGGCTGCGGTTGTACCCACGCAACCAGCCATCGAAGACCCGTTCGCCGAAATTGAAAAGGCGTCCGTGGCCGGTTCGCTCCTGGTGACGGAGAAACCGGCTGCAGAGCATCGGAGTCAGGGTCAGGGAGACGAATCCCGATACCAGGATGGCGGCACCGATGGTCACCGCGAATTCGTGCAGCAAGCGCCCAATGATCCCACCCATGAACAGCAGCGGAATAAAGACGGCGGCCAGGGACAGCGTCATGGAGAGAATCGTGAAACCGATCTCGCCGGCGCCATCCATGGCGGCCTGTAGCGGCGGTTTGCCACCCTCCATGTGGCGGACGATATTTTCCAGCATGACGATGGCGTCGTCGACCACGAATCCTACCGACAACGTCAGTGCCATCAGGGAAAGATTGTCGAGGCTGTAGTTCAACAGGTACATCACCGAAAAAGTTCCGATGATGGACATGGGCAGCGCGAGAGATGGGATGATGGTGGCGGAAACGTTGCGCAGAAAAAGGAAGATCACCAGGATGACCAGAGCAATGGTCAGCAACAAAGTGAACTTCACGTCGTTCACCGACGCGCGAATGGAGACTGAGCGGTCATACAGGGTATCGACTCGGACGGCGGCAGGAATATGCTCTTGCAGCCTGGGTAGCAGCTTCCTGATGTTGTCCACGACGGCAACAGTGTTGGTTCCCGGCTGTTTCTGAATGGCCAGCACGATGGCGCGGACTCCGTTGAACCAACTCGCGGTCTTGTCGTTCAGCACGCTGTCGGTGACGCGGCCGAGTTCGTTGAGGCGAACCGGAGAACCATTGCGATAGGCAATCGTCATGGGCCCGAACTGCTGAGCATTCATGCGTTGCCCGTTGGAGAGAATCGTGAAGGTGTGATTCTGTCCATAGAGCGTGCCGGTGGGGAGGTTGGTGTTTCCCGATTGCAGCGCAGCCGTGACCTCGTCGATTCCAATCTGGCGTGAAGCCATGGCACTGGGATCGAGTTGCGCCCGCATGGCGTATTTCTGCGCTCCGTACACTTGTACCTGCGCCACGCCGCTGACCATGGAGATATTCTGCGCAATGGTGGTCTCCGCAGCTTCGTCGACGTCGGACAACTTCATGGTTGGCGAACTCAGCGCCAGATAGAGGATGGGTGAATCGGCGGGGTTCACTTTCTGGAAAGTCGGGGGTGTCGGCATCTCCGGAGGCAGTTGCCCTCCAGCGGCGGTGATGGCGGCCTGGACGTCCAAGGCAGCGCCATCGAGGCTGCGGCTGAGGTTGAACTGGATGGTGATGCTGGTCTGCCCAAGAGAATTCGTGGACGTCATCTGGTCAATGCCGGCAATGGTCGAGAATTGCTTTTCCATCGGGGTGGCAACGGAAGAAGCCATCGTGTCCGGACTGGCGCCAGGGAGAGAAGCGCTCACCAGAATCGTGGGAAAGTCCACATTCGGCAGGTCGCTGACGGGCAGCAACTGATACGCGAAAACACCAAAGACGAGAATCGCGGCCATGACCAAGGTGGTCATAATGGGCCGATGAATGAAGAGTTCGGAGAGACTCACAGTCCGCCTCCGGCAGGACTCTTCGGAGTTCCGGGCGGGGGGCTTTGCACGACCACTTTTGCGTTGGGCGCCACACGCAACTGGCCGTTCACAATCACTTGCTCACCAAGCTTCAGACCGTCGGCAACCAGCGTCAAATTCTGGTACGTCCCCGCGGTCTTGACAGGACGCGATTCCGCCGTGCTGTCGCTTCTGACGACATATACGTATTCGCCTTGCTGTCCGGTTTGAATCGCTCTGGTCGGGACGACGACCGCGTTCTTCTGGGTCGAGAGCTCCAACGCAACATCGACAAACTCTCCCGGCCACAAACGCCGGTCTTTGTTCTGGAATGTGGCTTTGAGCTTGAACATGCCGGTCGTGGTGTCGACTCCGTTGTCAATGAAAGTCAGGCGGCCCTCGGCCGGACTTTCCGCTTGTCCTTTGGGGAAGGCGAGAACTTTGAGCTGCCCTGAGGAGAACCGATGCCGCACTCGATCCAGGTTCGCTTCGGGCACAGAAAAGGTGACGTAGATGGGAGTGACCTGATTCAACTGCGCCAGATAGGGCGTATCGTTCGCCTTCACCAGATTGCCCAGATTGATCATCAGGACTCCGGTGCGGGCGTCGATGGGAGCAACGATATCGGTGTATTGCAACTGCACGCGGGCGGCGTCGACGGCAGCCTTGTCTGCCTCCACTGCGGAGGCATCGGCTTTGGCCTGGGCACGCAACTGTTCGGCCTGTTCGTGGGAGACAATCCCCTGTTTCTCCAGGCCGGAGTAGCGCTCGGCCTGGATACGCGAATTCTCCGCCTGCGCCTGGTCGTGCTTCATCTGACCAATGGCTTTTTCCAGGTCTGCCTGGAAAGGCCGTTTGTCGAGCTGAAACAGCGGTTGGCCTTCGCGTACATCTTCTCCTTCCTTGAAGAAGATTTTCTGGATCTGACCGTTCACCTGGGACCTGATCTGCACCGTCTGGTACGCCTCGACGTTGCCGATGGCGCTGATCTGAACCGGAATGTCTTTTTGATCGACGCTGGCCACCACAACCGGCGCGGGTGGGCGCCCGCCGGAAGCGCCTGCCTGCACTTGATTCTTGTCTCCACACCCGGATAGGAAGAGAACAGCCGTGAGAGGGAATAACAAAAGCAACAACCGCAGCCGTTGAACGGCGTGTTTCATGAGGGCAAACTCCCGCAAACCTAATATGTACATCATTGTATATTGACGGCAGGGATTGGTTTTCGTCAGAACCTTCAGCTTACGCGTAGACTGAATTCTTTTCGCCGCTTTGCGGCAAGGGACACAGGCTCCGCTCCACTCGCTCACATCGCAGCAAAGTAGTGATGCAGCCACCAAGGCACTCTGGAGCTACTGTGATTATGATCACAGCAATTTGTGATCTACATCACATTCGGTGCCGATGGAGCGTATATTCCGTTTTAATTCAATAACTTACATTCCTCGCCTTTACAGGTAAGCAGGTTCCGCATAGATTGAAGAACAAGAGCTCTAATCGGGGTCGTAAAATGGTAAGCCCTTTGTCTGACCACCAGGACTCCTCGTCGTCCCTTTCATCCAAGAGCATGGCGGAAGTCCTGCTGTCGAGTGATCTGCTGGAGACGCTTCCCGATGCCATCGTCGCCGTCGATCGCGATGGCACCATTGTTCAGATCAATTCACAGACGCAAGCGCTATTTGGCTATACCCGCGATGAATTGATTGGCCAGAAGATCGAAATACTGGTGCCCGAGAGCTATCGCCGCCAGCACCACCATCATCGCCAGGGCTTCGCAGAGGCGCCGAAGACGCGCCGGATGGGGGCGAATCTCGATCTCTCCGGCAGGCGGCGCAACGGCTCGGAATTTCCGGTGGAAATCAGTCTCAGTCCGGTCACCACCGAGAATGGCATGTTCGTGCTGAGCGCCATCCGCGACATCAGCGATCGCAAGAGAATCGCCGAAGAACTACGGCGAGCCAATGAAGAACTGCATCGCAGGACGGTAGAACAACTGGGAGAATACCGGTCCAGGCTGGCCCTGATCATTGATTCCTCCGAGGACGCGATCATTGCCAAAGGCTTGGACGGCATCATTACCAGCTGGAATAAGGGAGCCGAGCGCATCTATGGCTACACCCCGGAAGAAGCCATCGGGAAGCACATATCCTTTCTAGCTCCCAGCGATCGTCCCGACGAAATTCCTGAGATTCTAGAGAGGATCGCGCGCGGGGAGAGCATCGAGCATTGTGAATCGGTGCGGGTAACCAAGGACGGGCGTCGCCTGGACGTCTCCATTTCCGTATCTCCCCTGCGCGATGCGAAAGGCGACGTGATTGGGGGCTCCGTGATCGCGCGCGACATCACCGCCCAGAAGCGGACTGAGGGCCAGCTTCATCAATCGCAGAAGATGGAAGCGATCGGCCGGCTGGCGGGAGGAGTAGCGCACGACTTTAACAACATTCTCGGCATCATCCGGGCTTGCACTGAGTTTCTTCGCGACCGCAGTGATTCCACCTCGGGATCGTCGCTTTACCTTGAAAACATCAAGAAGGCAATCGAGCGCGGCTCGTCTTTAACGCGCCAACTTCTCGCCTTCAGCCGGTCTTCCGCCGTCCAACCGTGCGTTCTGGATCTGAACGAGCGCTTAAAGGACGTGACTAAGCTCCTGCGTCCGCTGATGGGTGACGATGTCGAAATTCTGGTGGTTTCCAAATCCCCAGCGGCGGTGGTGGAAGCAGATCCTGGCCAGCTCGACCAGATCGTGGTGAACCTCGCCGTGAATGCGCGCGACGCGATGCCTCGCGGGGGCAAGTTTATTCTCGAAACCACCACCGCGAAGTTTGACGATGCCTTCGCTGAGCAGCATCAATCGATGAAGCCGGGAAAATACGTCCTGCTCGCAGTCAGTGATACCGGCAGCGGCATGGACGGAGCTACCGTGTCGCGCATCTTTGAGCCCTTCTTCACCACCAAAGAGGTGGGTAAAGGAACCGGCTTGGGCCTGGCCACCGTATATGGCATCGTCAAGCAGAGCGCGGGACACATCCTGGTCTACAGTGAATTGGGACACGGAACAACGTTCAAGATTTATCTCCCCAGCGCCGATCACAAAATCGGGCTCGAATCCAAAACGGAAGTGGAGGCCGTCAGTCCGAAACGGGAGGGAGCATCGATCCTGCTGGTGGAAGACGACGAAATCATGCGCGGCTTGACGCGGCAAGTGCTCGAGGAACACGGCTACAAGGTCTTCGAGGCGGATGACGGCAAGTCCGCGCTGGAATGGGCGCAGTCTCATTCGGAGCCCATTGATCTGGTGTTGACTGACGTAGTGATGCGGCGAATGAGCGGCCCTGAATTGGTTGACCGCTTGAGCGCCACTCACCCGAACCTGAAGGTCGTATTCATGTCGGGCTACACGGGTGAACTGATGGCGGAACGGGAAGTGCTGAGTCGCGGTATCACTCTGCTCGAGAAGCCGTTTACCCGAACCGCTCTGCTGAATACGCTGCATGCGACGTTGGGGTGACGTCTGGCGACAAGCACCGGCCCCTCCGGCAAAATCTAACTTCAGGTCATACCTACAAACTCTTTGGTCATGTAACCAACGGACTGGTGATGGAGATCACACATCCCTGTGTGAAACCCCTCACTTGCCGGCGTAACCGGGGTTCGGGAGCGGACTTGATCGCACCTCACAATATCAATGTAAATAGCTTGTTTTAATTAACTTAGGGACATTAGACGAATGTAATACGGTGTCCGGAAAGAATGGCCAAGCGCTTGCCAATGTAGGTGTGACCGGAGGCAATAATGGCCACTCAAATCGTAAATCATACCCAGAAACTCGCGCCAGCAGACAAGACGTTTTGCGATCTTTCTCCAGCCGTAGCAGAGACCTTGGAACAGGAAGCACTCACCACCAGCTATCCCACCGGAGCGGTTTTGTTTGCGGAAGGGCAGACTCCGCGAGGGGTGTTCATCGTACGTCGAGGCAAGGTAAAACTTTCTGTTTGTGGCAGCGACGGCCGGACGCTGATTCTGCGAATTGCCGAGGCCGGTTGCCCCTTGGGAGTGGCGGCTGTAGTTTCCGGGTACAAGTATGAAGCGACCGCCGAGACCCAGGAACCGTGCGAGATCAGTTTCCTGCGCCAGAGCGATTTGTTGCGGCTCATGCGCCAGCACGGCGAACTTGCCCTGTGGGTAACCCAGCACATCGCCCAGGATTACGCCTCCACTTGCCGCGACATCCGCGACCTGATCCTTTCTGATTCGGCCAGCGAAAAGCTTGCTCGCCTCTTGGTGGGATGGCTCGACCAGAACACCGAAGCCAGAAATCCAAGCCAGATGAAACTGGCGTTGACGCACGAAGAGATCGGGCAGATGATTGGCACCTCGCGCGAGACCGTCAGCCGTCTCTTCGCAGGCTTCAAGAAGCAACGTCTCATCCAGCAAACCGGCTCTACGCTTGTAATCCCCAGCCGCATTGCCTTGGAAAACCTGATCACCGCCTAGAGGTATCCCGGCCACCACGTCTCGCAGCGCGCGAGACGTGGTGCCTCCGCCGCATCCATCCTTTGAGTTTCCCAGTCCGCCTCAAAACTCGTACCGCAACGCGAACTGCATAACGCGCGGCTGCGTCAGCAGGCTCGTATAGGCTCCGAAATTCGTCGACTGCTGCGCCAGCGAAGTCAGCAGCGCCGACGATCCCACCGACTGAGCATTGAAGCGCGTGAGGTTCGGCACGTTGAAAACATCCCAACGGAATTGCACGCTGTGAGTTTCCCGGTAGGGCATCTTCCAGCTCTTGTATAGACTCATATCCCAGTCGGCGTAACCATTCCCGCGCAGCACGTTGCGCGAGCCCACCCCGCCGGGAAGGGGCTCAGTGAAGTCCGCCTGCGCCGCGGCAGGATACTCAAAAAGGTCAACTCTTCCTGCCCTTTTGAAAGTACCCGTCTTGGGCCTCGTAGTCATCTGAGCGACCGCCGTCAGAAACCAGTCGGTCGGCCAGCGCTGGCCACCGTCAACGCTGAATGGGAATCCGCTGGTCCATCGCGCCACCCCGGAGGTCTGCCACCCTCCGATGACGGCGTCCAACACGCCATTGGCTTTGCCAGCCAGTGCTCGGCCTTTGCCAACGGGCAGTTCCGCAACCCAGTTGAGGTTGAACTGGTGGGTCGTATCAAAGTCGGAAACCGCACGGGCCAGATTCGGAGAAAACGCATTGGCCAGCCGTGTTCCAACCAGGCCGACGTTCTGGTAGCCATACACCGAAAATCCGACACGCGACGCCGCTGATGTGATGTCTATGGACTTCGACCAGGTGTAGTTGAAGTCAAACTGGAATCCGTGGCTCACCTGCTTCCTGAGGTTCATTTGCAGCGCGTGGTAGCTGGAACTTCCAATCGAGCTCCATCCGTACGTGGAAAAAGCCTGGTTGTTCAGGTAATCGCCGATCCCGCCACCAAAGGGGCTTGCATAACTCCCGGCCCCTGTGGCCGCGCACCCGGGCTTGGCGCAAAACGAGTAGTAGTGGCCCTGGTCATCTCCCAGTCCCTCATACACGTCAACATCCGCCAGTCCAACGATCTCGTCGCCGACCACCGAAAGACCCGGGTTGTAATAGAGATTAAATACTTCCTGAATCAGACTGTCCGTGGGGTTGTTCTGGGGGGTAATGTGGGTTGAAAACGTGTCCGTATAATGGTTTGCGCCCGCCGGCAGTTTAGGCAGCATGTCGACCCAGTATTGGGCCGTGGGGCCGAGGTCCGACGCCTTGAGGTTGTTAATTACTTGGGGCGTGATGACGCCAAACGACCTTGCCAGGTTCGACAAGGCCGATGCTGCCGTGTAGTAGTCGATTCCCGAAATCGGATCCTTAATATTCAGTGGCTGGGTCAGATCGCGTTGCGTGAGCAGATCGCGTCCGAAACGGCCTACATACGATACCTGCAATGAGAACCGGTGGGGCAGTTCGCGTCCGATCGAAAAATCCGCAGTATAGGCATGCGGCGTCTTCAGTGTGTTGTCGTTGCCCCACAGGTTGGCCTCCGAGTTGAACGGGATTACTTGCGGAAAACCAGGGGGAAGCGGCGGCTGCAGGAACGGAACTCCGTTGATATTGTTGGCCGGAATTGCGTTGATGCCGGTGATTCGAGGCAGGTCTTCGGCGCTCGTGACACCATACGTGCAGCAAGCGTTCTGGAGCGTGATGGAGTAGCCGGCGGCGCCGATCTGGTCGAAGCTGTTGATGAGCGCGAATCCCGCGCGATCATATACGCGGCTGAAGCCCGCTCGGATCACGGTCCTGTCGTTGTCGCCAAAGAGCGTTTTCAACGGACCCGAATCAAATCGCGGCGAGTAAGCGATCGAGATTCGCGGCGACCAGTCCGTCTTTTCCAGGGGATAGAACCCGGGACCGTTATTCGCCGGACCACTGGGACTGAAAGTAATCGACAGCGGGTAGGACGGCATCGCCGTATAGCCGAGGCCTTGGTTCATGTTTCTCACGTTTTGCGCGAACTGCGTTCCTAGGCCAAATGAAGTAGACGCTTGGAAACCGTTGGTCTCCCACGGCGCCGGAAAGAACGACCAGCGCAGTCCGTAAGTCACCGTAAGATTCGGCCTGATGCGCCAGGCGTCCTGGCCGTAAAACTCGTACGAATCCAGGCCATACCTTCGGTTGACCGGCGCGCCGCATGTTCCTCCGGGACACGAATAGCCCGGCACCACGTTGCCATTCTTGTCCAAATTGTAGTTGGCGACCACGTCCGAAATCATCCCATACAAGGCCAGCAGAGGGCGATCGTACTGCGTTGCGTTCACAGGCTCAGGCGCGCCGACATTGGACGGATCTAGCGTGCTCGACGTGCCTGCAAAACCAATCGGAGAGGTCCAGTTCGTTGTCCCAAGGGCCAGAGTATTGGAGTGCTGGAAGCTGGTACGTGGGTTCCGGGCGATTTTTACTGAGGTTCCAAACTGGAACGAGTGCGTCCCCTTGGTCCACGTAAAGTCGTCGACAAAGTTGTGCAGTGGCAACTGGAAACTGTGACTGAAGCTAATCCCCTGGTCCAGGCCCAGGAACGTGTTCCACTGCTGGTCGGTGTTGCCGATAATCCCAAAGCTTTGCCGGGTGTATCCCCAATGGAAGGAGTTGACCATGGTTGGGTTGAGAACGACGGTGTATCCCAAAGCAAAGCCCTTGCTGTGGTCGTCAGTTGTTTCCATGGGGGCACTCGGGTTTAATTCGCCCGGCAACGTCTGGTACGTACCCGGCAAGAAGGGAGCTCCGGGATTGCGCAAATCATTCAAATTGCCCCGCCAAAACAGGCTGTGCCTGCCGTCCGCCGTAAGGTGGTAATCGACACGCGCAATGAACACGTCGTTGTCGAGCTGGGTGGGTGCGCGGAAAACGTAGCCGGCATAATTCAACCCGTCTCCCGCCGAAAGATCGTTGGTCGGTGTCTGGCCAGTGCAGAAAGTCCGGTCGAGATAACCGGTGTGATTGGTCAGGTCGAGCATCGCCGGATCAATTCCGATGTGGTTGGGATCGAGATTTAACAGGTCTGTGGGATTAAACGTTGTGGTCCCGCCGTTCACGTCGGCATATCGAAAGATGCCCTGGCATAGCTGCGGCGTAGGAATCACTCGCTCCGCAGGTTTCTCCTCTCGCTCGCGGGTGCCCTCATAGTTGGCGAAGAAGAATAGCCGGTTTTCTTGAATCGGCCCCCCGACCGCTGCGCCAAAAATGTTGCGATTGAGCTGCAGAGGCTTATTCGGCAACGCTATATTCTGTTCCGATTGCTTGACCAGATAGTCATTGGCGCTGGTGATGGTATTCCGCATGTCTTCATAGAGCGCTCCGTGAAACCCGTTGGTGCCGCTTTTGGTCACCAGCGCGACTTGTGCGCCCGAACCCTGCCCCTGGTCTGCCCCATAATTCGTCGTGGTTACGCGGAATTCCTGAACCGAATCCTGAGTCACGGGGAGCACCGACGTAAAGGCGTACCCATTCGACTGGTCGTTCACGTCGACGCCATCGAGCGTGATATTACTCTGATCGCTGCGTGCTCCATTCACAGCGCCATTGCGCGTGTCCTGGTCTTGGTCCCCGATGCGATTGCCCGTGTACGCAACTCCGGCTTGCAGGCTCAGCAGGTCGGGAACATTCCGGCCCTCCAGAGGAATATCCAGCACGAGGGTTTCGTTGAAGGAATTGCCGAGGGACGCATCGACCAGATTCAATGCCGGCGCTTCACTGGTGACCTCGACCACCTCGTTGGAGGCTCCGACCTTGAGCTGAGCATTAACGGTGGCAGGTGTGTTGACCAGCAATTGCACGCCCGCGAGCTTGTAGAGTCGAAACCCGGTCGCCGTGACCGTGAGCGAGTAGGTGCCAGGGGGCACGGACAGGAACTGGTACCCGCCCTGTTCCCCGGTGGTTGCGGTTCGTTCGGTCTTGGATTCGGCATTGGCGAGGACAACGGTGGCCCCGGCCACGGCACTGCCGCTCGGGTCAGTGATGGTGCCGCGCAGCGATGTGCTCGCCTGGCCCCAGGCAGGGGCGCCCACCAGCAGCACACCTGCCAGTGAGATGGCCGCCAGCAGGCGCTCCCGGAAACGTGGCGGCGTGGCGGACATATGTGGACGAGCAGAGGAATGCCAGTGGCGTGCGGTCATTGCTTCACCTTTTTTATATTGGGGTTAACAAGCCGTAACATTACTAAAATTTCGTAAAGTTACCTCCACCAAATCGGAGGTGTCAAGAAGAAAATTGCGGTCAGGGGAGGAAATTCCCGCCAGCCAGTGGCCTGGGGATCGTGGTCGGTGGATAGTTGGTTATACTCAGTGTCCCGCAGCTCTCCTGTTTACAGCTCATTTCGCCAAACTTGGTTGACCCGACCGCGATGACAGCCTACCATTACGCCTTCGCGGCGAGGGCCGTCAGCCCTGCCGGTAGAATCAAGGGCAAGAGCGGCGGACAGGAGTGTCCGCCCTACACGACCATGGAAATCGTTGGGCAGACGGTGTCCCATTACCGCGTGCTGTCGAAGCTGGGCGGCGGTGGAATGGGCGTGGTTTACGAGGCAGAGGACATCCGCCTGGGGCGTCATGTCGCGCTGAAATTTATTCCCGAACACCTGGCAAAGGATCAGCGCTCGCTGGATCGGTTTACGCGGGAAGCGCGCTCGGCATCGCAGCTCAATCATCCCAACATCTGCACCATTCACGACATTGACGACAACGGCGGGCATCCCTTCATCGTCATGGAGAAGCTGGAAGGCGAGAGCCTGAAGCAGCGGATCCACGGCAAGGCTCTCGACCTTGAAGACCTGCTGGATATTGCGGTGCAGATAGCGGACGCGCTGGCGGCGTCGCATGCCAAGGCAATCGTGCACCGCGACATCAAGCCGGCCAATATTTTCCTGACTCCGAATGGACAGGTGAAGATTCTGGACTTTGGTCTGGCGAAGTTGGCCAAGGATCAGAGCGTGGGGACGACTACAGATTCGTCGGTTGAGGAGTCGCTGACCCAGGTCGGGGTGATTCCGGGGACGGCGGTGTATATGTCGCCGGAGCAGGCCCGGTCGGAAGATCTGGACGTGCGCAGCGATATATTTTCGTTTGGCGTGGTGCTGTTCGAAATGGCCACCGGCAAAAAGCCGTTTACCGGAACGAATGTGGTGATGACGCTGCATGCGGTGATGAATTCGACGCCGGCATCGCCGCGGTCAATCAATCCGGCGGTACCGGCGGAACTTGAGGCCATCATCGGAAAAGCGATGGAGAAGGACCGCAACCGGCGCTACAAGAACGCGACGGAGATGAAGGCCGACCTGGCGAAGCTAAGGATAAAGTCAGTAACGGAACCAACCTTGGGGAGCGGGCTTCGTCAGGCGACTGGGCTGCACGTGGTGACGAACACGTTCCAGAAGCGGAGTTCGAAGCTGAACTGGATCATGACTGGACTGGCGGCGGTGCTGCTCACAGTGGTGGCGGCGGTGGGGACGTGGGTGCTCAAGCATCGGACGTCAACCGTGCAAGCGAGTAGCCGGACGATCGCGGTGCTGCCGCTGGAGAACATTAATAACGATGCGGAAAGCGAGTTCCTTCGATTTGCACTGGCCGACGAGGTCGCCAACGCGCTGACCTATGCGCATTCGCTGGAAGTCCGGCCCTCGGCGTCGACTCAGAAATACGCCAACGGAGAAGCCGACCCGGCAAAGGCCGGGCGCGAGTTGGGAGTGGGCACGGTAGTGGCGGGACACTTTCTGCGTCAGGACAATACGGTGCAGGTGACGCTCGAAGCCGTGGAAGTAAAAGACAACCGGCTGGTCTGGACCGGCACTCTCAGTTCCCCTGCCGATAACCTGATCGGGCTGCAGAGTCAGATGGCAAAGAAGGTACGGCAGGAACTGGTGCCCGCGCTGGGCATGGCGCGGACGGCAGTCGAACAGAGCAGCACTCCGACAAATCGCGAAGCCTATGACGAATATCTGCGCAGCAAGGCAGTATCGCACGATGGGGCGGCGAACAAGGAAGCGATCACGATACTGGAGCGGTCCGTGGAACTGGATCCGAATTATGCCCCGGCGTGGGATGCGCTGGGACGGCGGTACTACTTCGATGCGATTTATTCGGGCGGGGGAGCGGCTGGATACCAGCGCTCGAATGCAGCCTACCAGCGGGCGCTTTCGCTGGAACCGGGACGGGTGAGTGCGGCTGGATTCCTGGCCACGAACGAAGTCGAGGAGGGAAACCTGGACAAGGCATACAGTGACGCGCGGGCGCTGGTGCAGAGGCGGCCCGATAATGCCTTTGCGCATTATTCGCTGGCTTATGTATCGCGCTATGCTGGGCTGCTGGATGAGGCACAGAGCGAGTGCGACATGGCGCTGGCGCTCGATTCGGGGAATTACAACTGGCGTTCGTGCGCGTTTGCTTTCTTCGAGCAGGGGAAGTCGGCGCGCGCAATCGAATATCTGAACGTGGATGCAGGCTCGGAATGGTCGAATGCGGTACGCGTTTCGGTGCTGATGCGCGAAAGGAAGATGACGGAAGCCGGGCAGGCGGCGCAGCAGATGACGGAGAATTCGATTTGGATGCGGGGATTGCTGCAGGCTTGCCTGAACAAGGCTCCGGCAACGGAGGTCCATCGACTGGCGGAGGTAGCGCAGAACGAGCTATTGCCCGAACAGGATTCGGAGTTGAAGTACTACCAAGGGGCGGTGCTGGCAGCTTGCGGGGAAAAGCAGATCGCTTACTTGTTTCTGCGCAAGGCGGTGGCCGAGAACTATTGCGCGTACCAGGCGTTGCAATCGGATCCGCTGCTGGCGGCCGTGCGCCAGGATGCGGAGTTCCGACAGATTGTGCAAGCGGCGCGCGAATGCCAGCAGAAATTTGCGGTGGCGCAGGGGATGGGAAGGTAAGAGCTGAACGGAATATATTTGCTCCTTTCATTAAGGAAAATCCATCAGATGGTCATGTTTCGAATGTTGAAGAAAGTTGGATTGGTGCGCAACTGGATAGCGACCGCGGTCCTGCTGGCCTTACTGTCGGCTTCCGTCGCGATCTTCACGGCTGCCGAGACGGTCGAGAAGACCGCGGCCGATCATTATTACGAACCTCTCCCGCAGGAAACCGGTGCGGCGGGGCTGCAGTTGATGCTGCGGCGCTTACAGACGACGGGACGGCTGATGCAGGTGGATGCGCATCCCGATGACGAAGACGGCGGCATGCTGACGCTGGAAGCGCGCGGTAAAGGCGTTTCAACTCTGCTGATGACGCTGACGCGCGGCGAAGGCGGACAGAACGAACTGGGCAGCAATCTGTTCGACGTGCTGGGCGTGGTGCGGACGCTCGAGGTGCTGGCAGCTGACCGCTACTACGGTGTGGAGCAACGGTTTTCGCGAGTCGCGGATTTCGGGTATTCGAAAACTCCAGAAGAAACATTTCAGAAGTGGCAAGGGCATGACATCGCCCTTGCTGATATCGTGCGCGTGATCCGGACGTTTCGCCCCGACGTGCTGATCGCGCGCTTTTCGGGCACGGAGCGCGACGGGCACGGGCATCACCAGGCATCCGCCATCCTGACGAAGGAAGCGTTTCGAGCGGCGGCCGACCCTGATCGTTTTCCGGAGCAGATCAAAGAAGGGTTGCAGCCTTGGCAGCCGAAAAAGCTCTACATCGGAAACGTATGCGGCTTCGGTGCTTCGACCTGCGACGCGGCAAATTACACGGTCAGGCTGAACACGGGAAAAGAGGATCCCTTGCTGGGCGAATCCTACGTGCAATTTGCGGTCGAGGGGCTGCGGCATCAGCGATCGCAAGCGCTGGGTGGCGTTTCGATTCCCAAGGGCGATCGATTTGCGCATTACAAGCTGGTGGATTCGGTCGTTGAATCTCCAAAGGACAAAGACGGCCACGAGCAGGACTTCTTCGACGGAATCGACACGACCCTGCCCGGCTTGGCGTCGCGGCTCGGGGATGAAGAAAAGACGGTGCCGTGGCTGCAGTCGCGCCTGGCGCAGATTCAGGCTGCCATCGACAAAGCGAAAGCAACGGCCGCGGAAGACGCGAATTCGCCGGCGACCTCTTTGGCCGAGGCCAGCGGCGAAACCGGCCTGTTGATCCAAGAGATAGAAAAGTCGCAGCTCTCCGCGCAAGGGAAATCGAGCATTCTGACCGCACTCAACGAGAAATGGAGCCAATTGAGTAAAGCAGCCGCACTGGCATCGGGCGTAAGTATGCATGTTGTCGTCGACGAACCGATTGGGGCAAGTCCTGAAACTGCCTTCATGGCGGTGCCTGGTCAGACATTCGAAGTCACAACCACTCTGTCGGGGGCAGAGCTTCCCCCGGGTGTTCCAAGCACCAACCTTTTGCTTCCCAAGGGTTGGAATTCCAAGATTCTTTCCAGAATCGCCGAGGGTAAGAACTCCATTACTCGATTCAAAGTCTATGTTCCTCCCACTGCAGAATTGACACGACCCTACTGGCATCGTAACGACCCTGAAACCGAAACGGTGAATGCGATCGACGAACCGGAGTATCAGACGCTTCCCTTGCCGCCCCCACCTGTGAAGGCGAGCGGCTTCCCTTATAAGCCGGGAGCAGGTTTCATCACCGCCATTTGCATGGTGAGGTACAAAGATGCTTCGGGTCAGGTTGCCGAGCGACCGTTGGCGGTCGCGCCCGCCTTCTCCGCGATGCTCGATCCAGGCGAGCAAGTCGTTCCCACCGAAGACGGGCCGACGCCGGTGGTAAAGGCTGCCGTTTCCAGCAATCTGGATTCCAAGACGATGCAGAACACGCATTGGGCAGGGGATCCCGAAAAAGACGAGGGATCGCTACGGGTCGAAGTTCCTGAGAGTTGGCGGGTCGAGCCGGAGGAGAAGCAACTTCAGTTTCGTGAGCGCGGCGAAAGACAGAGCGCGAATTTCACAGTGCATCCAGGGAGCCGTACAGAGGAAAGAAAAACGATTCGGGCTTCCCTGAAGAGTAGCCATCGAACCTATACCGAGGGCTATACAGTGGTCACGCGCGCAGATCTCGGTACTTTCTATTACTACCAGCCTGCCGTGCAGCGCGTCAGCATCGTGGATGTGAAGGTTCCGAAAGATTTGAAACTCGGCTACATCATGGGCGCGGGCGATGATCTTCCGACGGTCCTCGAGCAGATCGGGATGAATGTCACAATGATTCCGGCTGACAAGTTGGCAAGCGAGGACCTGAGCAAGTACCAGACGATCGTGCTGGGCATCCGCGCTTACGACACCCAGAAAGATGTGATTGCGAACAACAAACGGCTGCTCGACTATGTACAGGCGGGCGGGCGTCTGGTCGTGCAATACAACACGATGGGATCCTTTGGGGTGCCGATCGACTTTAATGCAGGCAAATACACGCCCTATCCCGCGACGCTGAGCCGGGCGCGGGTTTCGGTGGAAGAGGCGCCGGTGAAGATTCTCGATCCCGCCAACCCGATCTTTCATTCTCCGAATGAAATTACGCAGAAAGATTTCGAGGGATGGGTGCAGGAGCGCGGGCTGTACTTCATGTCGCAGTGGGACGCGAACTTTACGCCGCTGCTCGAATCCCATGATCCGGGCGAAGGCGAGCAGAAGGGTGGGCTGCTGGTGGCGCATTACGGCAAGGGCACGTATATCTATACGGGATATGCGTTCTTCCGGCAGCTACCGGCGGGCGTGCCGGGGGCGGTGCGGCTGTTTGTGAATCTGATTAGCAGTCGCTAGTCGCTGGCCGTTGGTCGTTCGGGGGGTAGTTGCGAACGACAAATTGCGGACGCCCTGGGCGGCTTTGTTCGCCAACGACTAACGACCATCGACCAACGACTCCTTTCATGACAATTCCACACCAAGGCGAATCCGGCACCAAGCCGCAACTTGTCCGCGGCATTAGTCTCAGCTCGGCCACCGCGCTGAACATGATCGACATGATCGGCGTGGGTCCGTTTATTACGATCCCGCTGATCATATCCGCGATGGGCGGCCCGCAGGCGATGCTCGGATGGCTGGCGGGCGCACTGCTGGCCATCTGCGACGGCCTGGTTTGGGCGGAACTGGGGGCGGCCATGCCGGGGTCGGGCGGATCGTATCGTTATCTGAAAGAAATTTATGGACCGCAGAAGCTGGGCCGGCTGATTTCTTTCCTTTTCATCTGGCAGCTTTCCTTCAGCGCTCCCCTTTCGATCGCCTCGGGAGCTATCGGCCTCTCCCAATACGCAGCCTTCTTCTTCCCGCGTCTGGAACACGTGTGGTCGACTCACAACTGGGGGCTACATCTTCCTCTCCTGGGAACTCTGCAACTAAGCTGGGTCGTGATGCCGGCTACGTTTCTGGCGATTAGCGTGTGCGCGTTGACAGCGCTTCTCCTGTATCGCCGCATCACCGCGATTGCGCGGCTTACCAAGGTGCTGTGGGTGGGGGTGATGGGGACCATCGGGTGGATCATCTTCGCCGGCCTGACTCACTTCAACGCGCATCGGGCATTTGACTTACCCTCGGGAGCGTTCTCGTTTTCGTGGAATTTTTTTGCCGGGCTGGGCTCGGCCATGCTGGTCGCCGCCTATGACATTGGCGGGTACTATAACGTCTGTTTTCTCGGGGACGAAGTCGAGGAACCGACGAGAAATATTCCGCGGGCGCTGCTGCTATCCATTCTGGCCGTGGCCTGTCTATATGTAGTAATGAACGTCAGCATTCTAGGTGTCATTCCCTGGCAGGAACTGGCGCAGTCGGGCGCATCGAACAGCAAACTGTATGTGGTCGCAACCTTGATGCAGCGAGTCTATGGACACGGCGCGGCTTCGCTAATCGCGGTGCTGGTCATGTGGACGGCATTCGCATCGGTGTTTTCGCTGACGTTGGGGTATTCGCGGGTGCCCTACGCGGCGGCGCTTGACGGAAACTATTTTCGGACATTTGCGCGGGTGCACCCGGTCCACAAGTTCCCCTATGTTTCTTTGTTGGCTCTGACCGGCGTTGCGGGGTTGTTTTGTTTCCTCCGGCTGGCAGATTTGATTGCATCCCTGGTGGTAATTCGTATCGTCCTGCAGTATCTGGTTCAAGCTGTGGGATTGATCGTACTGCGTATCCGACGCCCGGAGTTGCCACGGCCGTTTCGGATGTGGCTGTACCCTGTACCCGCATTGGTGGCAACAGCCGGGTTTGTCTATATGTTGGTATCGCGCAAAGGTGCGCTGCGTGAGATTCGCTATGCTGCGCTCGTTCTGGTCGTCGGGATTCTGATTTACGCCGTGCGCTCCTGGCGGAGAGGCGAGTGGCCGTTTGCGATGGTAGCGAGTAGCGAGTAGCGAGTTCATGGCGGAAATGATCAACATTCCGGTGGCGGAACCACCCGCGTCCAAGCGCTCGATCTCCGCTTGGGCCCCGCTCGGCGAACCGCTATTTCGATCGCTTTGGATTGCATCGGTCATCTCCTACACCGGCACTTGGATGCAGAACGTGGGCGCGGGCTGGCTGATGACGCAGTTGACCCTGAATCCCCTGATGGTCGGATTGGTGCAGGCGGCCGCGGCGCTGCCAGTGTTTCTGGTAATCCTGCCGGCGGGCGCGCTGGCGGATATGGTAGACCGTCGGCGATTTTTGCTGGTGACGCAGGGATGGATGGTGTTGGCCTCTGGAACGCTCGGCATCCTGACGCTGACCAGTTGCGTCGGACCATGGGTGCTACTGCTGTTTACGTTTCTGCTGGGGTTGGGCGCGGTGATGAATGATCCAGCGTGGCAGGCGATTACTCCGGAGTTGGTTCCGCCAGAACAACATGCCTCGGCAGTGGCTCTGAACTCAGCTGGGTTTAATGTCGCGCGAGCGGTGGGACCGGCGTTGGGCGGCATCATTGTAGCGGCGGTCGGTTGCGGCACGACATTTCTGCTGAACGCAGTTTCGTTCCTGGGCGTAATCTTGTTTCTCTATCGCTGGCAGCGGCCGATTGCGGCTCGGCCGAAGACTCAGCGCGTGTGGTCGGCAATCGGCGACGGGTTCCGTTACGTGAAGCAGAGCGGACTGGCGAAGTCGGTGCTGCTGCGGACGGGAACATTTAGCGTGGCGGCGGTGGCCATGCTGGCGCTGCTGCCAATCATCGCTCGTCCCTATGGGGCGAGGGGATATGGCGTGCTGCTCGGCTGCTTTGGACTTGGCGCTTTGCTGGGGGCGCTTGTACTGCCGCGGCTGCGGGAAAAGCTTTCGGTGGATGGCGTGGTGGGCGCCGCCATCCTGATTTTTGCCGGCATGACTTTTGCCGCCGGACGGGTGGAGACCTTTGCGGCGTTGTGTGCGGTGATGCTGGTGGCGGGCGGGTCTTGGATCGGGATTCTGGCTTGCTTGAATGTGGCGGCTCAGACCATGTGTCCGGCGTATGTTCGCGCTCGGGCACTGTCGTTCTACCTGCTGGTGTTGCAGGGAGGCATGGCGGTGGGAGCGACGCTGTGGGGCGCGCTGGCGAAAAGAATCGGCATTCCCGATGCGCTGGGCGTGGCAGCGGTGGCATTGGCGCTGGGGGTGTTTGCGCTGCGTGGGCACCGCATTACGGCGAGTGAACTGGACTTAACACCCGCAGTGGTGAGAGATTAGTCGGACACTCAACTCTACTTGGAGGCAAGATGAAGACAATCAGCGCAGTCCTAGGGTCGGTGCTGCTGTTATGCAGTTTTGGTTTGGCGCAGGCGCCAACGCAAACGAAAGACGAAAAGAAAACTATCAGCCAAGTGCTCGACGGCGGGATCAAGATTATAGAAGGCGAGTTTGTTTCCGCGGCGGAAGCGATGCCCGAAGAGAAGTACGGTTTTGCGCCAACGAATGGTGAATTCAAGGGCGTTCGTACCTTTGCGCAACAGATCAAGCACGTTGCCGCAGTCAACTACATCGTAGGGGCATCGATCCTCGGCGAAAAACCGCCTGTCGACACCAACGAGGAAAAAGGTTCAGAGAGTCTGAAATCAAAGGCCGACATCGTCAAGTTCCTGAAAGACTCCTTCGCCTATGCCCACAAGGCGGTAGCGACCATTACCGATGCGAATGCCCTTGAACCAATTCCCGTACCTTTCAGCAAAGATAAAGGCACGCGCGTCGGCATGGCTACAGTATTCGCCTGGCATGGTTTTGATCACTACGGGCAAATGGTGGAATATCTGCGCATGAACGGCATCGTGCCTCCGGCCAGCCGGTAGCGAAGCTTACTTCCTTGTGGAGCCGTGGTGCTTGCGCCAGTCGGCTCCATCGCGTCCGCCGTGGAGCGCGATCTGGGTAAGGATGAGTTCGGCGGTAAGCCGGCGTTTGGTGAGGTGGGCGGCGATTCTCGTTTTCGCCTTCTTTGCTGGAACCTTCGGGTCGAGGAACACCAACACGGAGGGACCGGCTCCGCTGAGGGCGGCGCCGAGAATGCCGGAATCTCCCCGGAGTTCCTTGAGCGCGGGCAGCAGCGGACAGAGCGGGGCGCGATAAGGCTGGTGGATGCGGTCTTCGAGCGCCGAGGAGAGCAGATCAGCGCGGTCCTGCGTGAACGCAGCCAAAAGCAGCATCGAGTTCTGAATGTTGGTGACCGCGTCGGCGCGCGAATACTGGAAAGGCAGCACGCGGCGGGCCTGCTCAGTCGAGAGCAGGGCATCGGGAACAGCCAGCAGTAGCGGCCACTTCCCTTTCGGCTTCACTTCCACCACCTGCGCTTGCACCTGGTTGGCCATGCGCGCTACGGTGAGTCCGCCCATCCAGCAGGCCGAGGCGTTGTCGGGATGGTGCTCGCGCATGGAAGCCTCTCCGACGATGCGGTCATTCTTCCAGCGCAGATGTCCGAAATGTACCGCCAGCGCAATGCCCGCCAGGCGGGCGGCGGCGGACGATCCGCAACCTCGGCCGATGGGAATCTGGTTTTCGATATGGATGCGCAAGGGCGCGATCTTGCGGTTCTCCGACTCGAGCACCTCGCAATAAGTGGTGACGATGAGGTGGTTCTCCATGCGGGCGCAGATTGCTGCATCGCGGCCCTCGGCGGTGACGAAGAAGTCGGGGGCGCGCTCGGCCCGCACGCGAAGATGGAAATCCAGAGCCAGGGCGGCGGCGTCAAACGCCGGGCCCAGATTGGCGGAAGTTGCCGGGAGCACGAGGCGCAGCGAGCGATCTAAAGATGTAGGACGTGAAGGCATAGGTTAGAGAATTAACTCCTCGGCGGCCCAGACCATCCGAAACGATAGAAATGAAAGACGTTAGCCAGATAGGGCCTAGGCAGATTCCCTTGCAATCGCCAAGACATTGAACTGTGTTTTATACACGAGATTGGGGCGAACTGCTACGAATTTCTCTCGGCCGCGTCGAGAACGGCAATGACGGCCCCTAGGTTAGCATCGAGCACCAGCGGGGCGCGCTGCAGCGATTTTGTCTTCGCAGCCGCGGCTTCAGCGAGGGTTCCGGCAACTGGGGTTCCGGCAAGAAGTTCGCCGCGATGGAACTTGATGGTGAAGTCGGGGTCTTTGAGGAGATGGCCGGTCAGGATCAGGACGACGGACTCTCCCGCTTTGACGAATCCGCTCTGGCACAGCTTCTTGAGGCCGGCCAGCGTGACGGCTGAGGCCGGTTCGCAACCGATGCCGTCGGCTCCGATTTCGGCCTTGGCCGTGGCGATTTCGACTTCCGTCACCTGCTCGACTTCACCGCCGGTTGCCTGAAGCACGCGCAGCGCTTTCTTCCACGATGCCGGATTGCCGATGCGGATGGCGGTCGCGAGGGTGTCGGCGGTCATGGGCTCGAGCTTCTTCCCGCCGAATTCCCGCACGCTGCGGTAGAACGGATTCGCGCCTTGCGCCTGGATGATGGAAAGTTTCGGCAGGCGTGAAATCAGCTTGAGTTCGCGCATTTCGAGAAGCGCCTTGCCGATCGCCGAACTGTTTCCAAGATTGCCTCCGGGGACGATGATGTGATCCGGCGGCTCCCACGCCAGTTGCTCCATCAGTTCGATGGCGGCGGTTTTCTGGCCTTCGATCCGATACGGATTCACCGAGTTCAGCAGGTAAACCGGCTTCTGACGGACGAGGTCACTGAGGATGCGAACGCATCCGTCAAAATCGGTGCAGAGTTGGCAGGTCAGGGCTCCGTAGTCAAGCGCTTGCGAAAGCTTGCCCCATGAAATCTTGCCTTCGGGGATCAGCACCAGGCTGTGCATGTTACCGCGCGCGGCGTAGGCTGCCATGGAGGCTGAAGTGTTCCCGGTGGAGGCGCAGGCGACCCAGCGGAACCCGCTCTGGTGCGCGGACGAAGCAGCAATGGTCATGCCCGTGTCTTTGAACGATGCGGTGGGGTTCATGCCCTGATGCTTGGCACGGAGATTCTCGACACCGGTCACGCGCGCGCATCGTGGCAGGCTGTAGAGCGGCGTGTTTCCCTCGCGGAGCGTGATGGCATGCTCTTCGAGATTGGGAATGTGCGGAAGGAGTTCGCGGAAGCGCCAGACACCGCTCTGGTCAAGCGCATCGCGTGACGTGCAGCGGTTCAGCCAGAGAGACTTTAAGGCCACCGGATCATGAGAGCCGGACATCCAGCCGGGAAAATAGAATTCCAGCAGGTCGCCGCAAGCGGTGCAGCGGAAGTCCTGTCCGGCTGAATCAGGCGTGGACCCGCAGGCAATGCAGCGCAGTTTAGCAGTGGCTTCCGTATTTTGAGCGATCGACAATTTGCCTAATCACCAGACCTGCGCAGTAAGACAAGTACATCATACGGCTAACCGCAGAGGTCGCAGAGTATGCAGAGGGTTTCTTGGTTTTCGCCCTTCGAGTTTCTCCGCGATCTCTGCGTACTCTGCGGTTAAATTGTTCTCTCACCGCAAATAAGCGTCGGTCTTATTCATCCAGTCGGCACGGGGCGGATGGAAGATGTCGAGATCGACGGTATCGGCCAGCGCCTCGGCCGAGTGGGGCATGTTGGGAGGAATGGTCAGGACCTCTCCCGCATTGACCACAATCTCCCGGCCGTCGATCCCGAATTTCAAGGCGCCTTCGAGGATGTAAGTAATCTGCTCGTTATGGTGGCTGTGCTCGGGAACGAGGCATCCCTTCTTGAGCAGGACGCGAGCCAGCATGACGTTTTGCCCGACGACGAAGTGGCGGCCCAGCAAGGGATTCAGGGTCTCGACTTCGACGGAACTCCACGGGATGTGGCGTAGTTCGGCCTTTGGTGGCTTGCCTTTCAGGACGGTCGCTTTGAGAGTGACTTTATGTGCTGGGCGCGTCGTCTTTGTCTTTTTCCCAGTGGTTTTCAGCTTCTTCTTTTTCATAGGAGTGGCCCAATGAAGCATATTACCAGCGCCTTGCCGCAGCCTGATAGCGCGGGTAATCTTAGGTGGTCACGTCTTCGGAAGCACGGTGGAGAGGCAATCCGCGTCTCTGCAGGAGAGTCGAAATGAAGAAGCATGAATTTCGTCAGGAAACCGAGGCGGTTCGCGGCGGCACCAGCCTGCGCAAAAAGAACGGCCCGCTCTCCACGCCGATCTATCAGACATCGACCTTCGAAGTCACCGACATGCAGGAGCAGTTGCGGGTCACTCCTACCGACAGCTACTACACGCGCTACGGCAATCCCACGAATACGGTCGCCGAGAATGCCATCGCCGAACTGGAAGGCGCGGATGCGGCGCTGCTGTTCTCTTCCGGCATGGCCGCGATCACCACTTCGATCTTTTCGCTGGTGAAGGCAGGCGACCACATCGTGGCGCAGCGCGATATTTACGGCGGTGTGATCAAGTTCCTTTCGCAGTGGCTGCCGAAGCTGGGGATCGAAACCACGTTCGTCGACACCAACGACATCGAACAGCACGAGCGCGCCATCCGGCCCAACACCAAGATCTTGCATATCGAGTCGCCGACGAATCCGACGGTGCGAGTCGTTGATCTGGAGAAGATTGCGGCGCTGGCGCGGAAGCGCGGGTTGATTTCGACCATCGATTCGACCTTCGCCACGCCCATCAATTGCCGTCCGGCGGAGTGGGGCATCGATCTGGTGCTGCATTCGGGGACAAAATATTTTGGCGGACATTCCGACCTGATCTGCGGCATCGCGGCAGGACGACGCGATTTGATCGAGCAAATCCATCACACGCGCACCACGCTCGGCTGCTGCATGGATCCGCACGCGGCGTTTCTGCTGCTGCGCGGAATCAAGACGTTGGCCGTCCGGGTTGAACGCCAGAACGCAAGCGCGCTGCGCATTGCCGAGTTTCTGAGCCAACACCCCAAGGTCGCGCGGGTGCACTATCCGCTGCTGAAGGGGCATTCGGACTACGCCATCGCGAAAAAGCAAATGGCGGGAGCGGGCGGCGTGCTGAGCTTCGAGGTGAAGGGCAGCGGCGCCGACGCTTGCCACGTGGCCGAGGCGCTGAATCTGTTTACCCTGGCGCCCAGTCTTGGTGGAGTGGATTCGCTGGTGACCATTCCGGTCTTGACTTCCCACTACAAGATCGATCCGGCGGTGCTGAAAAAGATGGGCGTCACCGAGCAGATGATCCGCCTGTCCGTGGGTCTGGAGCATGTCGAGGATCTGATCGCCGATCTGGAGAAGGGATTGGCCGTGCTGAGTCGGGAATGCGTCCGCGTGGGCGCGGCCGACTAACGCGTTACTTTTCATGCCGTCTTACTCCGGACGGACTAGCCAGTTAGGGGTACCCCCCCCTCCCTATCTATTGGAATCATAGAGTTACAGGCTAAAACACTTCAAATCTTTGAGTTTACAGGACTTACAGTCAAAATATTCCGGAATAAGGACTTACGGTTGTCAAAGAGCATGCAAATAGGTTGAGGCAGCGACTTAGCGTGTCCGCGACTTAGACGGACACGCTACGACGCTGCCCCAACAGAATTACTGTGGCATGGGAGTGCGCTTACGTCAACAAAGTTCGCAAAAAAATCCTGGCTCGCTTCAGAGCCAGGATTTTCTGCTTGCACGATGCTTTCAGCTAGAAGATGAACTTCGCCCCCAGTTGCAGGATGCGCGGGTTGTGAGCCTCAAGGAACTGGAACTCGTTGGTACCAGAGTCCGGATAAGGCCCAGCGTATCCATTGTTGCCGGGGCTGTTATTCTGCGCTCCGGAACCCGCATCGCCATAAATCGGCAGCCATTCCGTGTGATTGAACACGTTAAAGGCTTCGGCGCGGAACTCGAACGCCTTGCTCTCCGTCACGGCAAAGCGTTTGAAGAGCGCCATGTCGAAGTTGGTGCGGCTCGGATTGCGCAGGGAGTTCCTGCCCGAGTTTCCAAAGGTCAGGCCTTGCGGTTGCGTGAAAGCATTGGGGTTGTAGAGGAAGCCGGCAGTCTGTGGACCCCCGGGATTGGGCGGTATACCGGCCTTGGGGTCGCCGATCCGATCCGCGTACGAACCAGACCCGACATTGTTGCCAACGCCGGCGTTGTCGGTGGGTGCGACGTCATTGAACACGCTGAATGGAGTTCCGGTGGAATAATTGAAAATGCCGGACCACTGCCAACCGCCAAGGAGCGTGTGGCTGAAGCCGGACTTCCGGAAGAACGGCAGATCATACACGTAGGCGATATTCAGCGAGTGCCGTACGTCGAAACTCGAACTGGCTCGATTGGAAGCCGGGTTATATGTATTCACGAAACCGGCGTCTTCTCGAGACGAAGAATCGTCGATGGAGTGGGCGTAAGTGTAGGAGAAATCGAGGGTAAGTCCGCCCACGGTTCTGACGGCCGAAACCTCCAAGCCGTGATAAATCGAGGATGACGCCGTCTCGATGCGGGTGATGCTGCCAATGCCGTAGTATGGGCGGAAGAAATCCGCATCGTTACCACAAGCGATGAACATGTTCACGCCGGGCGTACCCGGGGTTTGGTCGAGTGGTGCGCCATCAGCATTGTAGCCAAGGATAGGGGCGCCGCTTGGCGTAGTTCCATTTCCGCAATCGTTGGGGCCCATGGCCTCGCCGACCTGGTACGGATTCTGGCCCTTAGCCACTGACGGGACCTGGTTATAGTCGCTCTGGCGGGTAAGATGCGTGCCCTTGCTTCCTACATAGGAGGCCGTGAACACGATGTGTTGAGGAAGTTCGTGCTCGATGTCAAGGTGCCACTGCTGCATGTAAGGCCAAATCGTCTTATCGGGAATCGAGATGAAACTAAGCGGGCCCGTAGGTCCTCCACCCACGATACTCCCGTAACCGGCAATGTTGGGCGGGGATGATGCAACTTGCAAGAGCGACGAGCTTTGGCCTTCCAGGGACTCGGTGTTGGCCTCGTTCCCGTTGGTGTGCTCAAAGAAGACTCCGTAACCGCCGCGGATGGCTGTTTTGCCGTTCCCCCACGGATCCCAGGCAAAGCCGAAACGCGGGGCAGGATTGAACAGATGTCCCTTGGAGCAGCCAACCGGGACTCCGCCTACGCCGCAGTGCACAAGTCCAAGGTACGGGTTGCCGATACCCGTAAGATCACCGAAAGTATCTGAATTTGGATCGGTGTCGATTTGAGCCGCGTCGGCCGCGTTTGCTTTATAGACAGCGGGGTCCCAGTTATATGCATGCCCATACCTCTCTCGATAGGTCCCAAACAGGCTGACGCGCAAACCGAGGTTCAGGGTTAAGCGTGGGGTAACGCGCCAGTCGTCCTGCAAGAAGGGCTCGAGAATTTTGTAGCGGTTATAAAACTTCACCTGGTTACTGCCCTGCGAATAGCTCGAAATTTGACCGATAAGCAGGTCGGCGAAGGGATTTCCTGTGCTCACGGTAGAGGACGTGTTAAACCCGAGCTGGCCGTCGGTGAAGACACTACTGAGCTCATTTTTTTGCGCGGCGACGAAGTAAGCCCCGAATGCCAGGCTATGCTTGCCGATAATCTTGGTCATGTTGTCGCGATAGGTGTAAGTCGGATTCGAGTTGTAAGGGCCCTCCGGCCACTCGCCGTCCGGATCCATGAAGAACCCGCTGGAGCCGTACTCACTTCCGCCGGTAAGTGTAATGGTAGGCAATTTCCCGCCGAAAGTCGGGTCGGCGGTTGGAAAGAGGTTGGGGATGCCCAGATTCGCGGGCCGCTGCCAGGCGGTACCGGTGGACTTCATGAGCAGGTGATCGGTGGTGTAGCTCACCACAAACTCGTTGAGCAGAGTCGGCGAAATGGTGGTGGTGAGGCGCGCCAGCATGCTGATGGCGGGGCCGTTAAAGTCGGTCTGCACGGTGGGGAAGGAGCTGCCGGTCCACAGGGTGGAGGATTGGACTTGATCCCATGAATCGTGAACGTAGTGGAAACTGAGCCGATTGTGGGCGTTGATGTTGTGATCGATGCGGAACAGCTCTTCGCGCCATTTCGTGGGGTTGGAGTTGGCCGCGAGGAAAACCGCCGCTCCGGGAATATCATTCCCTGGGCTCGCAGTCGGGATCAATGGCAACAGACCAGTGCCCGTGGAGGAGACTGGCACCTGGTTGCCGGGAAAATACTGACCAGCGACCAGGGGCGCCGTGGGTGGGAGGTTGTTGATAAGCGAGGGAACGATCGGGCAATTCGGGTAGTCGGTAGTATCAACGGGCGAGCCCGACGCCGGGCACACATCGCTGAAATCGCCGCCACGTTCGGCGCTGTAGGGAACGGGCTGGTTGAAGTTCGCAGGCGCAATTTCCCGCCGCCATTCCTCGGAATAGAAAAAGAATGTCTTCTGCTTGTCTTTGTTGTAAACGCCGGGAATGTACACCGGGCCGCCGATGGTGCCGCCGAAATCGTTCTTCTTGTACGACGGCCGCGAAGAATCGAAGTAGTTCTTGGCATTGAAATCGTCGTTGCGGACGAACTCGTAGAGATCGCCGTGGAAGGCGCTGGTCCCGGATTTGAGTTCCGTCTCGACCGTGCCGGAGCCGTTGCGTCCGTATTGCGCGCCGTAGTTCGAGGTCAACACTTTGAACTCGGCGATGGCGTCGACACTGGGAAAAACGTTCAAGCTTGTGTTGCTGCCGTTATCCATGTTGTCGCCGCCGTCGAGCTCCCAGTTGTTGTACTCGGTGCGGCCGCCATTCATGCTGTATTGAATGCTGCCCGTGATGCCGACAAGAGCTTCATCCTGTCCGGTCTGATTGCTGACGCCGGGGACCAGGGTCACCAGTTGTGTAAAGTTGCGTCCGTTCAACGCCAACTGGGAGATTTCCTTGCCCGTGACCGTGCCGGCAAGGTCGGAAGACTGCGTCTCGACCTGGGCGACGGTTGTGCCCTCGACCGTCACCTCGGTGCTGGCGGCGCCGACCTGGAGGGTTACGTCAACGCGAGACTTCTGGGCAACGTTCAGAACCACGCCCCTGGCTTCGAACTTCCTGAAGCCTTTTGAGGTCACCGTGACGCTGTAGGTGGCGGGGGCAGGCAAGGCGGACTCGGAATATTCGCCGGTGGCGTTAGTGGTAGTATCACGCTTGATTCCGTGCTCCGTGCTCGACACGGTCACCTGCGCTCCAGCCACGGCCGCGCCCGTGGCATCGCGAACCGTTCCGGTTAGAGAAGCTGTGTCCTGGGCGTGCACGAATGCCGCCGAAAGCACCAACAGTCCTACCGCGATCCCGCATAGCAGACGAATTCTCATATCCGACTCCCTCTCGCCGATTGGACGCAGAACGTAAAGAAAGCGGCCCAAATGCCTTTATTAAAACGTATCAATAGTGCTTCAGGTATTTCTCTCTGTCAAGAGAAAATACACCACTTGTGGCCAAGGCAGCTACTTCAGGCTGCGGGTGGACTCGCGCACGATCAATTCGGGCACGATTTGACGGTGAATGGTGTGAAACGGCTTCTTTTCCAGGCCGGCGTTGATGGCTTCGAGCACAATGGTGGCCGCCGCCGTTCCCATCACTTCCATGGGTTGGCGCACGGTGGTGAGCGCGGGAGAATAGATGGCAGCGGGCGCGACGTCGTCAAAGCCCACCACCGAACATTGCTCGGGAACGTGAATTCCCGCTTTGACAAGCGCACGAATGGCGCCGAAGGCGGTCATGTCGTCAAAGGCCATGAGCGCAGTGAAGGGACGGCGCCGGCGCAGCAATTCCTCCGTTAATTTGTATCCCTGTTCAAAACTTGAGAACGGATCTCCAGATTCCGGGAGATCGACAATCAACCGCGAGTCGAGTTCGAGGTCACGTTCGCGGGCCAGAGTCCGCACGCCACGCCATCGAGGCTCGGTGTCAGACAACTGGCGGGGGCCGCGGATGAACGCAATTTTGCGATGGCCAAGTGAATAGAGATGTTCTAGGGCCCCGTGAGCGCCGACAGCATTGTCAACGATCACCGAACTGATTTTGTCATTCTTGAGTTCGCGGCCCACGGTCGCGGTCGGAATGTTGTTCTTCTCCAGATCGGCGAGGACGTTGATGTCCACAAACAGCCAGTTGGCGAGGACGACCAGGCCTTCGATGCGGCGGTCGAGCAGCATTTCCAGATAGCGCTCGAAGCGGCTGCGCTCGTTGTGGACATCGGTGAGGATGGGGAGATACGAGGACTGGAAGAGCGTGTTCTCAATGCCGCGCAGCACCAGCGTGCAGTAAGGGTCGGTCATATCGAAAACCATGACCCCGACGGTGTGGCTGCGCCGGCCCCGCAGCGAGCGCGCAAACAGATTGGGACGGTAGCCGAGATGCTGGGCGGCTCGCTGGATTTTTTCCTTGGTGGTGTCGGGAATGTAGCGGGCCAGCGGGGCGTTGTTCAGGACGATGGAAACCGTCGCCGAAGAAAATCCGCTGCGCTCGGCGACATCGCGGATGGTGACCGCGGTCGAGCGCGAGCGTTTGCGGGAGGGCTCGGACTTGCCGCGGGACTTCGTCGATGAACTATTTCTCGTAGCCTTCGAACCGGCAGATTCCATGGACGCCTTGAACTTTGGCCTCTTGATGGCGGACACTACAGGACGATGAATCGAGTGTCAAGCATCGGTGTGTCTTTCGTGGTTCTGGTATTGCTTTATCTGGCGATTGGGATAACGAGTACGGCCAGCGCGCAGAACATTGCGGCGAAGACGGGGGCTGGAGCGGCACCTGATCCGCAAAAGCTGTTTGCCGCCGGAGAAACCGCCTTGCATGCGGGCAAACTGGATGAAGCCGAGCGCTCGTTCCGGCAGGTGCTCGAGATCGACCCGGGCGTGGCGGGAGCCTATGCCAATCTCGGCGTGATTCAGATGCGTCGCAAGCATTGGCCGCAGGCCCTTGAAATGTTGCATAAGGCGGAGATACTGGCCCCGGACATGGCGGGAATCCGGCTGAACATCGGGCTCGCCTATTTCCGCCAGAACGATTTCGCTCGTGCGATCCGCCCATTTGAGTCGGTCGTCAAGCAGTCGCCTGATTCCTACCAGGCTCGCTATCTGCTGGGGCTTTGCTACTTCTTCAACGATCGCTGGGCGGAAGCGATCAGCGCGCTCGAACCGTTGTGGGGAAAGGCATCGGACCAGCTGAATTATCTCTACGTGCTCGAGCATGCGGCGGACAAGGTCAAGAACGCGGCGCTGGAAGAAAAAGCCATGGGCCGACTGGTCGAGATCGGAGAGGGTACTCCGGAATTTCATTTGCTGATGGGCAAGGCGCATCTGAACCGCGAAGAGTATGACGACGCGGTCAAGGAACTGGAAGCGGCGGCGCAGGCTGATCCAAAGCTGCCCTTTGTGCACTTCAATCTCGGCATGGCCTACGTGCACAAGCAGGATTACGACCGGGCGCGCGAAGAGTTTCACAGGGACATCGCGCTGGAGCCGGACCTCCCCTTCGCTTACGAACAGTTGGGAAGCCTGGAATCGACAGTCGGGAACGAGGACGAAGCGGCGAAGAATTATCGCAGCGCGCTGAAGATCGATCCGCAGCGGATCAGTTCGCTCATGGGGCTGGCGAAAATCGAAGAACACCAGCAGCACTATGCGGCGGCGTTGACGGACCTGGATCAGGTGATTCGGCTCGACAGCGCGGCCGCGAGCGCACGGTATCTGCGCGGGCAGGTGCTGGTGCGCATGGGACGCGACAAAGAAGGCCGGGAGGAGTTGGCGTCGGCGACCAAGATGCTGAACGAGCAGCGGGCGGCACGGCACAAGGAGTTGGAGGGAGACACGGCGCCGAGTCCGGAACTGGCACGGGAACCGGAGTAGAAAAATATCAACCCCTTGCTTGCACGCACTCCATGATTTCGGCTTCGCTCAGGGTGTGGTCGCTTGACTTGGCGCGCTTGTAGATGCGCTCCACCACGCCGTCGCTCACCGGCAGTCCGCGGCGCTCCAGCCAGAAAAGAACATTGGATTTCCCGCTCATGGGGCCAATGTCGATGATCTGTTCCAGACCGAAGTATTGCGCGGGCACTCCGGAGTAGACGTTGTTGGCAAGTTCAACATCGTTTTTCTTATACGCTTTGACGACAGCGGCGGCGTGGACTCCAGTTGCGGTGCGGAACGCATCCTCGCCCACCACGGGATAGTTTGCCGGGATCGGAACGCCGGTGGCGGCGGAGACGGCCTCGCAATAGCGCTTGAGTTTGGTCAGGTCCTGGCGATCCCAGGGCGTGATGCCCATGAGTTTCAGGTTGACGAGCATCTGATCCATCTGCGTATTGCCGACGCGCTCGCCCAGACCGAGCGCCGTGGCATGCACGCAATCCGCTCCCGCCACCAAAGCCGCCATGGCGTTGGCGGTGGCCAATCCCCGGTCGCAGTGGCCGTGCCAGTCGAGGCGAATTTTCGCTCCTGACGGCTTGACCACTTGTTCAAGCACGAATTTGACCAAAGCGACCGTACCCATGGGCGTGGCGTGTCCGGCGGTGTCGCAGAGTACCAGAGCGTGCGCGCCGCAGTTGATGGCGGCGGAGTTCAGTTGCTTCACCGTTTCCGGATCGCAGCGGGTAGTGTCTTCGGTGACGTACATGACTTCGAGGCCGAGCGAAACCGCGTATCTGACCGACTTTTCCGTGGTTCGCAGCAGGAAGTCGCCGTTCCATCCCTCGGTGTAGCGGCGAATGGGGCTGGTTCCCAGAAACGCGGCGACCTCGATGGGCAGGCCGGTTTTCTGGACGATCTCGGCGATCGGGCGAATGTCATTCTCGTGGGTACGAGCGGCGCAGTACGCCGTGATCTTCATTTTGTGGGCAACGATTTCGCGAGCCAGCGCCGTCACGTGCTCGACTGCACGCGGACCCGCCCCGGGGAGCCCGAGGTCGAGCGTGTTAATGCCGAGGGCCTCCATCAGGTGCAGGATTTCGATTTTCTGCTCGATCGAAGGATCGCGGACGGAAGGCGATTGCAAGCCGTCGCGCAGCGTCTCATCGGTCAGGCGCACCGGTCCCGGCGGATGCAGCGACTTCGGATACAGAAGATTCCAGTCGTAGATAAGTTCAGAAATGTTCACAGGCAGCGCCGGCACCCCTCCGGCTGTATCAGGTCTCAGGACAACCCGTGCTTGAACCTGAGACCTCGCTCTCGCTACGTCTTCTTCTCTTCCTTCGGCGGAACTGTCAGCCCGAACACCGAAAGTTGGCCTTGGCCCGCGACGTTCACCCCGCGCGGATCGTCGGGGCTAGGCAGGTAGAGCGTCTGACAAAATTCGCAGCGATAAACTTCGCGGTCCGGTCCCCAGGCCTTTTCCGCGCAGCCGCATTCCCGTTCGAGCACGTCAAAGGTGTAGAACCAGCGCTTCAGGTGCCCGCCGCAGAACTTCCCTTTTTCGTTTTTCTCGTTGCAGGCACGCTGCCCCGTCTTCTTGATCTTCACTTTGTGGTTGGAAAGCTGCGGAATCGCGCTCGTGACAGCAGTTGCCGTTTCGCCGGAAGCCATTCTTTCTCCTGCGCGCCTTGGTAAAGGCCGCTTTCCGCTATTTTACTCAGGCGCGGCCTTTCGACCAAGGACGCGGCTTCGAGAATACACATTGATGAAACGGGCTCTGGTCAAAATTCCTTGCGCGGCGCGGCCTGATCCGCACCGACGTGTCCCAGGGTGATTTCGGCTACGAAATAGTTTTCGCCCTTCATGGGAACGCCGGCCATCCGCCGCAGCATCGCGATCTGGCCCACGTGGGTGAGTGCGTCGGCGATCGGGCCCTGAAACAATTCTTCGGCGGAGACTTCGAGCGGCTTTTCCGACGCCAGGTAGTCGTCAAACTTTTTCAAGGCGGCGAAGAAGCGCTCGCATTCTTTCTCCCACGGCAGAGGCAAAGAATCCTTCCATTCGCGGCGGCCTTCAGCCATGGCGAGGCCCCAATCCATCAGGTCACCGATGTGCGCGAGAATTTTTGCCGGAGTGCGCGTCGTTTCGGGCAAGCCGTAGTTGGCGAAGGTCGGCCCGGCGTTGCGGATGGCTTTCGCTCCCCGATAGGCGAGGGTAGCAAGAGTGTGGCGCAGGAACGTACGAGAATCGGTCATGATTGTTTTACTCTCTTGATCATTTAAGTGTTCTTGTCATCCTGAGCGAAGCGAAGGACCTGCTTCTTGCCGCGAACAGCAGGTCCTTCGCTTCGCTCAGGATGACAAACTTTAGGGGGCGTCTTCAAGCCCTATAGTTTTCGCCGCCACAGCGCTCCAGCCGCGCGCAACCCGGCTTTTAGTTTCTCTCGCAGCGGGCGGGCATACAGCAGGTCGAGGAAGCTTTCCATCTCACCCGCGAATCCTCCGCCGTAGCCGAACCACCAGATCTTCTTCATGCGCGGAACCAGGTCGCTATCGACATATTTCACGCGCACCATTTCTTCCAGACCCCAGCGGCCATGCGTGCGCCCGAGGCCACTCGACTTCACGCCTCCATGCGGAGCTTCGCTGATGCTGAAACACGATACGGCGTCGTTCACCATCACCGTGCCGGCATTGATCTGGCGGGCCAGGCGCTCGCCGCGTGCACGATCGCGCGTCCACACGCTGGCGGCCAAGCCGTAGTCGGAATCGTTGGCCAGGCGCACCGCCTCGGCATCGTCACGGAAAGACGCAATCGGCAGCACTGGGCCGAAGGTTTCTTCCTGCATCACGCGCATGCTGTGATCCACGCCGGCCAGCACGGTGGGCGCAAAAAAGGTTGGGCCCAGATCGCGCAACCGCGTGCCTCCGGTATGCACGCGAGCGCCGCGCCGTTTCGCATCCTCCACCTGCGATTCCACCACGCGCACTTGCCGCTCATGGATCATGGGGCCGATCTCGGTGGCGGCGTCCATACCGTTGCCAACGCGCAACTTGCGTGCTTTCTCGCAGCAGGCGTCCAGGAACGCGGGGTACAAACTCTGATGCACGTAGCAGCGTTCGACCGACAAGCAGGTCTGTCCGGCATTCACGAACGCTCCCCAGACGGCGCCGCTTGAGGCTGTGTCAACGTCGGCGTCGTCGAGCACCAGCATGGGGTCCTTGCCACCCAGTTCGAGTACCACCGGAAGCAGGCGTTCGGCGGCGATCTGTGCGATTCGCCGGCCCGTGGCGGCACTACCGGTGAACACCAGTTTGTCAATTTCGCTGCGGACCAGCGCCGCCCCGGTGGCGCCTTCGCCCGGGAGCACCTGGAAAACGTCGTCGGGAACTCCGGCCTCGCGCAGCAGCGATTGCAGTTCGAGCGCGATCAGCGGCGTCAGTTCGGAAGGCTTGAGCACCACGGCATTTCCCGCAACCAGGGCCGCCATAGCCTCCGTCGCCGGAATCGAGAATGGATAATTCCAGGGCGAGATGATTCCGACCACGCCATACGGTTCCTGCAGAATGCGCCCTGACTTGGCTTTGAGCGCGGGATTTCCGTGCAGCAGCTTCGCTTCGCGCAGGATCGCGAAGGCGTTGCCGATCAGGAACCGCGCCGCGTCGAGCACGACCAGAACCTCGGTGACGAGCGCTTCGACCTGGGGCTTCCCTGCCTCCTGCGTAATCCGCTTCGCGATGTCGGTTTTGTGCGCGAGCAGAATCTGCTGGAAGCGGCGCAGTACCCGCACCCGATTGCGGATACCCCAGGCATTCCATTCCGGCTGGGCGGCGCGCGCGCGGGCCACAGCGGCGCGAACTTCGGTCGGTCCGGCGCTGTCCAGTTCGCCCAGAACCTCACCTGTCGCCGGGTTCACCGAGGCAATGCGGGAAACGGCGAATTCGAGATTCGTGGCCATTGCGAAGAAGTTTACGCGGGACAGGACGGGTGCGCCAGAGGCTTCATCTTCTATAAATTGTCATCCTGAGCAAAGCGGGGAAACTGCATTTTGCCGCGAACAGCAGGTCCTTCGCTGCGCTCAGGATGACAATACTTGGGAGGTGTTTACACTAATATTCCACTCCAACCAAGTACAGCCCGCCAGCGGGAGCCGTCGGTCCCGCCGCGGTGCGCTCACGGGCTTCGAGAATGCGGCGCAAGTCTTCCAGGTTCAGTGTTCCCTTCCCTACCTGCACGAATGTTCCGACCAGGTTGCGCACCATGTGATGAAGAAATCCGCTGCCGCGAACCGTGTAGACAAGTTCGTCACCTTCATGCATCCAACTGGAGGAGAAAATTGTGCGAATGTTTGTCGTGTGAGTATTCTCGTCAGCCGCCATCCGTTCCACTCGCTCCGGGTCCACCGCCGCGAACGATGTGAAATCGTGCTCGCCCACAATCACGCCGGCGGCTGCGATCATCGCCGATTCCTGCAGTGGATACGGGTAATGCCAGACATAGCGCGCCAGAAACGGTGGACAAACCGCGCCGCGGTGAACCCGGTAGCGATACGTCTTGGCGCGCGCCGCCTTGCGGGCGTGGAATTCGGGGGCGGCCTCGGCCACCTCGAGCACCCGGATCGAAGCGGGCAGAATATCGTTCAGGGCACGCAGCCAGTTCTCCGGCGGAATTGCCGACGTGGTCGCAAAACTTGCCACCTGGGCCAGTGCGTGCACGCCCGCGTCGGTGCGGCCGGAGCCCTGGGGCAGTACATTTTCCCCGCTCAGCCGTCCAATGGCTGAGACCAGCGCGCCTTGCACCGTGGCCCGGCCGGGCTGCACCTGCCAGCCGGCGAAGTCCGCGCCATCATATGCGAGGATCAGTTTGAGATTGCGCACGTTCTTTCTCGAGTCCCAAGCGGCCTGAGCATCAGCGTCACGCCATTTACAAAGTTTTACCGCCACCGTCGCGGGAAGTGCGGCGGCGCGTCAGCTATACTATTTCACTTACGGTCACTTTTACTTACGGTTAATGAAAAAGATTGCCTTGCTCGCAGGAAGAGAGGACTGCACCCGGAAGATTGTAAGGAACTCTTGCCGGCCGTTCTACGTAGTAGCAGAGTGTTAGCAAACGTGCGAACCACTACGTCCGTTCCTCATGAACCTGATGGCTTAAGCGTGATCACTAGAGTGTGATCATTGGATTGTGACTCATGGAGATGATGCGAATGCAACGTTTTACAGTGTTGACTGCGTTTCAGCGGCCGGCAGCGTTTTTTTCTGCCACCGCCTTTCTTGCTGTAATCATGCTTGCTGTAATGATGGTACCTGGCGCGTGGGCGCAGGATGCTTCGTCCGTACCCAGCGCGCCGTCGGCGCAGATGCAGACGCAGAAGGCAGTGCCGTCGGCATCGCAGCCTTTTGATGTGAAGCAGTACTCGAAGCCGCAGTCGCCCTTCCCCAATCTGATTGGCCCGTATACTGCGCGGCGCGTTGCGCCGCCGAACCTGGCCAACACGCCACGCATCGACCAACTTATGCGCGATGGGAAGCTTTATATTTCGATGAACGATGCGGTCGCGCTGGCGCTGGAAAACAATCTCGACATCGCAATCGCTCGCTACAACCTGAACATCGCCGATACCGATGTCTGGCGCGCCAAAGCAGGAGCCAGCATTCTCGGCGTGAACAGCGGTGTCGTACAAAACACGCCCGGCGGCGGCGTAGGCGGGCTGGGCACGCAAGTAGGCTCGGGGCAGGGCGGGACTTCGGTCGCGGCAGGTGGCGCGGGCACCGGCTCCGGTGGCTTGGTCGTATCGACCTTCGGCAGTGGGCCCAACATCACTAGCTTTGACCCGATTCTTACGAGCACGCTGCAAATTGATCACCTCAGGACCGATTGCACGAGCCCGTTTTGCGGCTCGGTTCAAAATACCGGGACCGCCAATTTCGCTTACAACCAGGGATTCCAGTGGGGCACGAATCTGTCGGTCGGCTTCAACAACAGCCGGGTCGCTTCCAATAGCCAGTACACGGCCCTGCTCCCGGCCCTCAATCCCAGTTTCCGGTTTCAGCTGACGCAGCACCTGTTGCAGGGTTTCGGGTTCGCCCCGAACACCCGGTTCATCAAGATCGCCAAGAACAATCGTGAGATTTCCGACGTAGCGTTCCGCCTGCAAATCACGACCACCGTCGACCAGATCGAAAACATGTACTGGGACTTGGTCTTCGCCTACGAGAACGTCAGAGTTCAGAAGGAGCAACTGGCCTTCGCGCAGAAGACCCTCTCTGACAATCAGAAGCAGGTGGAAATCGGAACGCTCGCGCCGATCGAAGTGGTCCGGGCGCAGAGCACGGTCGCTTCCAATCAGCAAACCCTTACCGTGGCGCTGACCAATCTTCAACTGCAGCAACTCCTGATGAAGAATGCGCTCAGCCGCACGCTCGTGGACCCGACACTGGCAGACGCCGAAGTAATTCCTACTTCAGCCATGGAATTACCGGCACAGGAAGCGGTGGTTCCTACCCAGGACCTGGTAAATGATGCGCTCGGACATCGTCCCGAACTCGCGGAGGCGCGCATCAACCTTGCCAACACCGACATCAGCAACAAAGCTATCCGCAGTGCCTTGTTGCCCACCGTGGACCTGTTCGCATATTACGGTGGCAGCGGTGTCGGAGGAACCGCAAACCCAAACTACTACTGTGTGACGGCCGGATGCCCGGTCGTTCCAACCAGCTCTTACGGCGATTCATTGGATCAATTGGTCAATTCCACCGCTCCGGACAAGGGCGCGGGCATCTCGATCAACATCCCGCTCCGCAACCGCGCCGCGCAAGCTACACAGGTGCGCTCCGAATTCGAATACCGGCAATCCCAGTTGCGCATCCAGCAACTAGAGAACCAGGTGCGCATCGAGGTACGCAACGCACAGTTTGGGGTACAGCAGAATCGCGCCAGCGTGGCTTCCGCCCAGGCTGCCGTCGACCTCGCGCGCCAGTCGCTGGACGCCGAACAGAAGAAGTACGCGCTCGGCGCATCCACCTCAACCCTGGTGCTGCAGAACCAGGCGGCGCTGACCCAAGCCGAAGTCACGCTCGTCTCTGCCAAGGCCGCATACGAAAAAGCGGAAGTCGAATTGGATCGCGCCATCGGCCTGCTGCTCGATCACGCAGGCATTCAGATCGCCGACGCCGAACGGGGCGAGGTCACCCATGCGCCGAATATTCCGCACGTGGTGGCGCGGCCAACCGACCAGCCCATGCCGGCGAACCCTCCGGCCCAACCGCAACAGTAGTGGAGAATTCCTTCGATGGAGCGCCGGGCGTCCCCGCCCGGCGTTTTCCTTTTTCGGCGTTCCTGTTTTGCTGCACGCCGTCTCTCGCGTATCCTCTCTCCGTGAAGCTATCGGTCATTGGCGGAGCTAGCTCGGAGAATGCTCGTGTGGGGACGGGCGCCCCCGCCCGTCGAAGCCGAGCGCAGCTCGGCAGGTTCTCGGCCCGCCAGGGCAGGAGCAGCGCGTGATTCTCTCCGTCGTCATCATCACCCACAATGAAGAGGCCAACATCGGACGCGCGCTCGCCAGCGTGCAACCCTTGGTTGCCGACGGCAAAGGCGAGATCATCGTCGTCGACTCCGGCTCGACCGACCGCACCGTCGAGATCGCGAAATCATTCGGTGCAAGAGTTTTCGTCGAGGAATGGAAGGGCTATGCCGCACAGAAGAATTCGGCGATTGACAAGGCGACGGGGGAATGGATTCTGAGCTTGGATGCGGATGAGGAAGTGGATGAGGAATTAGTCCAAGAAGTTTCTTGGCTCCTGCAAGCAATCCCTACATGGCAGAAAGAAGGAATGCCCGTTGACGATGATCCACAATCGAAGGAACTCCGAGACCGTGGCTTGCAAGTCGGACTCGACGAAGACGATTTGAATGGTTTCTTCATCCCACGCAAGAACTATTTTCTCGGCCGTTGGATTCGTCACGGCGGGTTCTGGCCGGATTCAAAACTGCGTCTCTTTCGAACCGAAACCGGGAGATTCCAGGATTGTGTCGTACACGAGACCGTGAAGATCGAAGGTACCAGCGGTGCCGTACAGCGCGGTGCGATCCTGCACCACTCCTACCCCACACTCTCCGATTACATCGACCACATGAATCGCTACTCGTCCCTCGGCGCGGAGATGGCAGCCTCCAAAGGCCGCCGCGGCTTCAGCGTGTTCAACATCGTCCTGCGCCCGTTAGCAACGTTCATCTACAACTACATCTTCCGGCTAGGATTTCTCGACGGCCGTGAAGGCTTGCTCCTGCACCTCTACCACGCCGTCTATGTATCTTGGAAATACGCGAAAGCTTGGGAACTGGCCCGCAAGAAGGAACTCAAGTAGAGACGCGGCTTGCCGCGTCTAAGGCGGCGTTCGCTATCCGCGCAGCGTGATGCGCATGATGTCGTACTTCACCTCTACCGCCCGCTGCGGAAACTTCGACTCGACATAAGCCTTCACGTCGCCCACCGACGGAATCCCGTCCCGGCCCGTCAGTCCGCGCGCGTCGTCGAGCAGGATCATGTGCGGGTACTGGTGGCTCAGAATCATCTCCAGTTCCGCCGATAACCGCTGCTGATCTCCCTGCTTGCCAACCCAACCGTAATAACCGGCATCCAGCCAGAACAGTGCCGGCCCTTGCAGTAATGCGAGCACTTCGGGCACGACCACGCGGCTGTCACCGCAGAAAATTCGCACGTGCTGGTCGCGCGCGAATTTGCGCGTGGCTCGTTCCGCCAGTTCCGGGACGAATTCGATGGAATAGATGCGGTCGAAACGCTTTTTCATCGCAGCGACCATCTCGCCGTAGTACGTCCCGGTCTCGACCAACGTCCGTAGCCCATACTTCTCGCCGTATTCGCGCACGACTTTTTGCTTTAGCAGGTGCGGGGATCGCGACGGACGCCCGCGCAGTATCCAATACCAGTAGTCGGGATAGTGGCCCAGTGCCTTGTACGCGCCGTACACCGGAGTACGCTGCAATAGCCGCCGGAATGCTTTCAGAATTCCTCCGCTGGAAGAAGACCAAGCATAGGTGCGCTTGAAAAGCAGAGTCAAGCGACAGCAGAAAGAAATCTTCACCACAGAGGACACAGAGGCGCACGGCGTAAACCTTCAACTCACCAACCGCTCGGTCGGTCGCGTCTTTTGCAGCAAGGCGCTTGCTCCTCTATCATCAAAATCGGAGTGGGGAACTGCATGGCTGAGAACAAGCTGACAGGCGATCCGCGCAAGACGGTCGAGGAGAGCCCGATTGCCGACGTCTTTGAAGGCCGTCATCCCACCGCATCAGAAAAGAACTGGGCCGAGAAGACACTGGCGCCCACGCTGGAGAAGGCTCCAGAAAAACCGATTGGCGCTCCGACCGGTACCAACCTCGACCAGCACGGCCACGCCCGCTTCAGCACCATCTCGAACGCGCCCATCCGCCGCCTCTACACGCAAGCCGATCTTCCCGCCGACTGGAACTACGAGCAATACCTTGGATATCCCGGCCAACCGCCCTACACGCGCGGCATTCATGCGACCGGCTACCGCGGCAAACTGTGGACGATGCGCATGTTCTCCGGCTTCGCCTCGCCCGAAGAAACTAACCAGCGCTACAAGTATCTGCTCGAACACGGCGGCGGCGGACTATCAGTTGCCTTCGATTTGCCCACGCTGATGGGCTACGACTCCGACCACGCGGCGAGCGAGGGCGAGGTGGGCAAATGCGGCGTGGCCATCGATTCGCTCGAAGACATGGAGATCCTCTTCGACGGCATCAGCCTCGAAAACGTCACTACTTCGATGACGATCAATTCACCGGCCAGCGTGCTCTGGGCCATGTACCTTGTGGTGGCGGAAAAGCAGGGCGCCGACTGGAAGAAGATTTCCGGCACCATCCAGAACGACATCCTGAAGGAATACATTGCACAGAAGGAATATATTTATCCGCCCGCACCTTCGATGCGTCTGGTGATTGACACCTTCGAATTTGGAGCAAAGTTTACGCCGCGCTTCAACACCATCTCCGTCTCCGGCTATCACATTCGCGAAGCCGGGTCGACGGCGTTGCAGGAACTCGCTTTCACCATCTACGACGGCGTCGAATACGTCGAGTGGGCGCGCCGCCGCGGACTCGACGTTGACGACTTCGGACCGCGCCTCAGCTTTTTCTTCAACGCGCACAACGATTTCTTCGAAGAGATCGCCAAATACCGCGCCGCGCGCAAGATCTGGTATCGGCTGATGAAGGACCGTTTCGGCGCCAAGAACGATCGCACCCGTCTGCTGCGTTTCCACAGCCAAACCGCCGGCGTATCGCTGCCCGCGCAGCAACCGATGAACAACATCGCGCGCGTTGCTCTGCAGGCGCTGGCCGCGGTACTCGGTGGCACGCAGTCGCTGCACACCGACGCGTACGACGAAGCCCTCGCCCTGCCCACTGAGGAAGCCGCGCGCATCGCGTTGCGTACTCAACAGATCATTGCCTTCGAGTCGGGCGCAGCCCAGACGGTCGACCCCCTCGGCGGAAGCTACTTCGTCGAGAAACAGACCCTCGACATGGAAAACGGCGCCTTCGACTACTTCGAGAAGCTCGACCAGATGGGCGGCATGGTCAAGGCCATCGAGCGCGGATATCCACAGAAAGAAATTGCCGAGGCCAGCTACCAATACCAACGTGCCGTTGAAGCCAACGAGAAGATCACGGTCGGCGTGAATGATTTTGTCATCGAAGAAGAGTCGCCGAATATTCTTTACATCGGCGAATCGGTCGCACGGGCTCAGGAGAAGAAACTCAAGGCGCTGCGCGCCCGCCGGTCCAACGAAGAAGTCCGCCGCTGCCTCGATGCCTTGAAGCAAGCCGCCGCCAAGACACCCAGCGCGGGTACCAACGGCAATATTTCCGAAGTCAACACCATGCCCTATATCGTCGACGCCGTCCGCGCCTACGCTACCGTCGGCGAAATCTGTGAGGCGTTACGGCAGGTCTTCGGGACCTATACGGAAGTCAGCGTCACCTAGTTTCTGAGGATCGGCTTCGCTTCCACAATACGTTGCTTCCCATTTCCTGTTCCGACTTGCAGCCACGAAAGTCCGCGTTGCGGTTGCAATTTGCAACCGCAAACACGAAACACGCTGGCCGACGCTCGCTTTCACTCATCGCTAATGAACCTGTTTCGATCATCTCGGCGATTGTGCCTGGTTCGGTACCGGCATTAGCAACTTGAACATCCCGGTTTCTTAGAGTCCGGATTCGTCACATTTGGAATGTTCATTCGTCATATTCTCCGTCGGCTACGGCCGTTACCATGGCAAAATGAAAGCTCATTCACCAAAACTCGGACAAACGCGGCGACCGCTGGCAAGCCGTCGAAGAGCAGTTGTGGTTCCCATCGAATCTCGAATCACGATTCTGCGCCATCAGAAGGTCATCCTCGATACCGCTTTGGCCGAGCTCTACGGAGTTCCGGTCAAGCGTCTCAACCAGCAGGTGAACCGTAACCGGGAGCGGTTTCCTTCCGATTTCATGTTCCAGCTCACATCCCGGGAGTTTGCCGCTTTGCGGTTGCAATTTGCAACCGCAAACAAGAACCGCGGGGGCCGACGCTCGCTTCCATACGCCTTCGGCGAACACGGCGCGATCATGGCCGCGACCGTACTCAACTCGGAAAAGGCAGTAAGAATGAGTGTTTTCGTGGTGCGCGCCTTTGTCCGCCTGCGTCAGGTGCTGGCCGCAAACAGAGAATTCGCCGAGAAGATTAAGGAATTGGAGAAGCACCTGGAGACGCACGACGGAACGATCCAGGAAATTATCGACGCCATCGGAAAGCTGGTGAACCCTCCACCCAATCGCCGAAGAAAGATTGGATTCGCGCTCCCGCAGGTCCGGACGGGGTAGTCGGCATCTGAACTTCCCCGCGACCGTCAATGGTCTCCTTCCGACTTGTGATTCCAGCTCACACTCCGGGAGTTCGCCGCTTTGCGGTTGCAATTTGCAACCTCAAACAAGGCGCGTGGAAGCCGACGTTCCCGCTCTATTTCATGCGATTGCGGTACAGGCTTCCATCCACTTGCCGAACCATGGCCTCGATGTCGAGCGGGATCTGCAAGAATGCGGCGATTCCTTCGGCAACTGCCTTGGGTTCGCGCAGCACGCGATGATAATGAACGCGTGAGACCTGCACGTTCGCCTTGCCCGCAAGCCACTTGTTCACTTCGATCAGGTGGCGCTGAAAGGCCTCTTCGATCGCGGATGTGTCGGCGTTCGACTCCGAGGCGCCGCGGCGGCGCAGCATTTCGTCCTGCGACTTCAACACCTCAGGGAGCGGGCGCTGCATGAAGACAACGCGGTATTCGTGTTCCATGGGCAGCGACAGAATCAGTTGCGAGATGACTTTCACAACCTTGCCCTCGGCCTCCGCAATCAGGCTGGGATCTTTCGGAAGCTGCTTGATGCGCTCCCACTCGAGGTAGCCTTTGGGATTGTCGGTGTCGGCTTTGCGCTCGCCGTCGGAGAGAACCGGGAGCCCGCCCGCATTCAGCATTTGCATCATCAGCGATGTCCCCGACCGCGGCAGTCCCGAAACAATGGTGATCATCAGTGCCTTTCAAAGACGAAAAATAGCGAAGGCGATTGCTTGCTCCGCCGGTTTAGAATTCCGTACTTGAAATGATAGTGGGTACTTGGTCGTTGAGGAAAGACGAATGCCCGACCCGACGTCATTGCGCTCCGGCGAGCATTCTGATAACTTGCCTGTCGTCTCGCCAAGGAGGCCCCCGTGGCTTTTTGTCCAACCTGTGGAACGCAGATCGCGGATGGAGCGACCTGTTCGAAGTGTGCTGGCGGCTCTGTCCCGAGCGCGGTTGCAGTCGCACCGGCAGCCGCAGGACTTGCCGATAATGTGGCTGGTGCACTGGCCTACGTGACCATCATTCCAGCGATTGTGTTTCTCGTGCTGGAGCCGTTCAACAAGAAGCGCTTCATCCGCTTCCATGCTTTTCAATGCATTTTCTTTGCGATCGCGTGGACGGTGCTCTGGATCGGCCTGTCAATCATTGCTCACATCCCATTTCTCGGCTGGGCAACCATCATTGTGTGGCCGCTGGTCAGTCTAGCCGGGTTTGTGATCTGGCTGATTCTGGTGCTCAAGGCCTATCAGGGGCAGATGTTCAAGCTGCCGGTGATCGGAGACATGGCCGAGAAGCAGGCGGGCTCGTAGGCTGCAACCGCGTTGACCTCGTTGCCATGAACGCTACCACCAGACAGGAGCTAATCCCTGTCTGCGAGACCTTTTCTCTCTTTCCACGTCAATCAGGTAAGGTAGTGGTACGTGTTCACTGGTCTTCATCCCACGACTACGGGATTCCGTTGCCATCGCACGGTGGGAGTGTCGGTGGCCGCACACCTGGCAGTATTGGCCGTAATCGCGTTCCATAACCCCAGGGTCATCGACCTCAGACCTGAGTGGCTGGCCTATGGAGACGGTGCTCACACCTACAAACTGATTTATTTTCCACCGGCCGCCGAGAACAACGCCAATACCCCGGACGCGGCTAAGTTGCGGTTTCCGCTACCGGCGGCCAAGCCGCGACCGCGCCCACTTCCGAAGTCCCAGCCGCCAAAGCCCGCACCAGAACCTCAGCCGGTGCTGACTAACGCAGAAGCAGGCGACCACAATCCGCTGGGTACCATGATTGACGGACCGATTACCGGCCATGAGGTCCACGTCGCGTATCCGGTCGTGTATCCGGATCCTCCAGTGGACCGGGCCGAGCTTCCGCGTGACTTGGTGGGCGATGTGGTCATTGAGGTCACCATCGACTCCCAGGGCAGCGTCGTCGAAACCAGGATCGTGCAGGCGATCGGCCATGGCATCGACGAGAAGATCGAAGCCACCCTTCGCCGCTGGCACTACCAGCCGGCCACACTCGATGGCACGCCCGTTGCATCGAGGCACGACGTGCACTTCCATTTTCCATCCTGATTCGCCATTTGTTCGCCTAATGTGCTAAACTGCTTCCCGTTCAGGAGGAACGAACGACGATGCGCAAAGCGAACCACCACCCGGCAATGCGCCACCTGAAGAAATCTGACCCCGTGATGGCCGCGATTATCGAGCGCATAGGGCCGTGCCGCATGCAGTTTGGCGAGCCCACGTTTCACTCCCTGGCTGAGGCGATTCTCTATCAGCAGTTGAACGGCAAGGCGGCGGTGACCATCTTCAATCGCTTCACCGCTCTGGCCGGAGACCCGCTGACCCCGAGAGGCATTCTCAAACTGACGGATGCGGAAATGCGCGGCGTAGGACTGTCGCGGCAGAAGACCGCGTATCTGCGCGATCTGGCCGAGAAGACCGCCGCCGGCCTGCTGGAGTTCGAGCGCCTGCCCGAATTGCCGGAAGAAAAAGTGATCGAGCATCTGACCCAGGTCAAGGGTGTCGGCGTTTGGACGGCGCATATGTTCCTGATGTTCACGTTGAGACGTCCGGACATCCTGCCCACTGGCGATTATGGCGTGCAGGCTGCCATCAAGAAGCACTACAAGAAACGCAAGTGGCCGAAGCCCGCGGTGATGGAGAAGATCGCGAAACCATGGGCGCCCTACCGCTCGATCGCCTGTTGGTATCTGTGGAGGAGTCTGGATGTGAAGACGGTAGAGAAATAAGTGAAGATAAATAAAAAACCCTCTCGACCGATCCGAGAGGGTTTGCGAACTGGTTGGAGAACTTTATACTACGCGCACGACGTTGCCCGCCTGGAAGCCTTTAGGGCCCTTGAGCAGATCGAACTCGACGGTCTCGCCTTCATTCAGCGAGCGGTAGCCGTTCTCCTGGATGGCCGAGAAATGCACGAACACATCCTCGCCCGTGGAGCGCTGGATGAATCCGTACCCCTTCGCTCCGTTGAACCACTTCACAGTACCCTTCTCTCTCACAAAGAACTCCTTTCGCCTCATCGCTAAGAATTATTCTTCTGTCGCTTATCTGTTTGCCCTGGGGTACCGGCCAGCCGCTACCGGACACCCCCTCGAAGCCACGGAAAGAATTTATTGCTGGCGTCGCCGCGCGCGGGCGACACCGCACCAACAGAAACGGCTCCCCTGCATTTCGTCGAACGGTTACCCGCAACGAAATCCGGTGGAGCCGCGAAAAACGAAGGCGCGATATCGGACTGCTGACACAGAAACGTCTATCCTGCTACGCACTCGCCAACCAGGTCTGGCTGACGAAGCACCAGATAATAGCAGGAAGATGCCGGTTGGCAAGGGCTAAGTTGCGGGCTCGGTTCTCAACCCCGAAGATTCACACTTCAGTGTGACTTCGAGTCGTTTGTACTAACTGCAACTTGAAACTTACTCCCATGAGCGGAGGAGGAAAATCGAGCGATTCGCGCTATATTCGCAACGTGCTCACCTTGGTCCGCGAACACCGCAGTCTATTTCTGGGAACCATCCTGGCCGGCCTGGCATTGCAACTTTTCTTCTTCGTCTATTTCCCAACCGTCACGGATGACTCGCGCATCTACGCCGACCTCGCCTCCAACTGGCTGCAGCACGGCATCTACGGTCAGACGCAGACCGTCCAGCAGTTCACGCAGATCGTGCCGAGCGACACGCGCCTGCCGGGATACCCGGCGTTTCTGGCTAAGATCTTCTGGCTATTTGGAATGGGCAACTTCAAAGCAGTCCTGCTGGCGCAGATTCTGCTCGACCTCCTCACCTGCCTGCTCGTTGCCGACCTCGCCCGCCGTGCTGTTTCTGAACGCGCAGCGAGAATCGCTTTTGTGCTGACGGCGCTGTGTCCATTCCTCGCGAATTATGCCGCCGCCGCGCTCACTGAAACTTTGGAAATTCTCTTCACCGCACTGGCTCTCGATGCCGCGGCCGCGGCTCTGGACCGGATGCATGAAGCGGACGGGGGCATGGGCCCTTACAGGCTCTGGGCCGCGACCGGCGCGGCGATTGCGGTCTGCATCCTGCTGCGCCCCGACGGCGGCATCCTGCTCGCGGCGGTCGCGATCTATTTGGCGGTTGCAGCTTGGAAGTGTCTCTCAGTCAGGAAGAATGCGACGGCTGTCATGGTCGCTGCAATGATCGTTGTGGTAGTTGCACTCGCGCCGCTGGTTCCGTGGACGATTCGTAATTTTCGGACGCTTCATCATTTCCAGCCTCTGGCGCCGCGTTACGCCACCGAGAAGGATGAGCAGGTCGCCCGAGGTTTCAACCGCTGGGTTAAGACCTGGATCGTCGACTACGCGTCGGTAGAAGAGATCTACTGGAGCGTTCCCGGCAGCGAAATTGACCCGCAGAAATTGCCGTCGCGTGCCCTTGATGACCCGGTCGAAGGCAACCGGGCGGGGAGTGACCCGACGCTGGCCGTCATCGCAGATTACAACCAGGCGCAGGAAATGACACCGGAACTGGATGCGCGCTTCAGCAAACTCGCTGCGGATCGCATTCGCACGCGTCCGGTTCGTTACTACGTTGTCCTGCCCCTGCTGCGCATTGCCGACATGTGGTTGCGCCCGCGAACCGAGATCCTGCCTCCCGACGTGCGCTGGTGGGAATTCAATGACGACACCAAGCAGTCGGTCCTGGCCGTCGGCTTCGGCCTGCTGAATCTGGCTTACCTCGCCGCAGCGCTACTGGCACTGGTTCGGAGCCCGTCTGGAGTTCGCTGGGCCGGGTTGCTGGTCGGTTTCCTGCTGCTGCGCTCGGTGTTCCTGGGAACATTGGAAAATCCGGAGCCGCGCTACACCCTGGAGTGCTATCCCGTGGTGATCGTCTGTGCGGCAGCCTTTCTGGCACGCGCCAAAGCAGCAGAGGCAATCTGAATCGCGAGTCTGGAATCCCGATTATTGTAGGGAAAATTCAAAAGGCAGAAGATGACGCTGAGTCATACCTGCTAAGGTAATCTCTCTTTTGGACTTGTTTTCATGGAAGACAACGTGCAATATTTGTGCCCAACTTTTTAGTGAGGGTCCAATGAAAACCTTCTCCTTCCCCAGAATCGGTCTACCGATCGTCGTCAGCGTCGTTCTCAGTCTAACGTTCCTGGGCACGAATCGAGCCGTTGCCCAACAAGCGACGGCCCAAATCGCGGGCACGATACGAGATGCGACCCATGCCATCGTGGTTGGAGCCAAGGTAACGCTGAGAGATTCCGGCACTAATATCTCCCGGGCCACGACCTCCAACAAAGAAGGGGATTACCTGTTCACGCTGGTTCCCATCGGCACCTATGAACTGTCGGTCGAGCAGCACGGATTCAGCAAGTACGTGCGCCGGGGCATCACGCTCGAAATCAACCAGAACGCACGCTTGGATGTCGACCTGAAAGTTGGTTCCGAGAATCAATTGATCGAGGTTATCGGAGACGTAACGCAGGTAGACACCATCAGTTCAACTCTCGGAAAGGTTGAGACCACGCAACGCATCCTCGATCTGCCTTTGGTCGAACGCGACACATTGCAGCTGGGCTTGTTGCAGGCCGGCGTTTTCGCGCCGGACCAGGATGATGGCTCCAATAACCCATTCTCCGTGAGCGGCCAACGTTCCGAGTCCATGACCTTTTTGATCGACGGCGCTGACAACAACGACTTCCTTGGCAACAACATTGTGGTGAATCCCAATCCCGACGCGGTGTCGGAATTCAAGATCCTTACCAACAACTACGGCGCCGAATACGGCCGCACTTCCGGTGGAATCATCAATCAGGTGATTAAGTCAGGTACGAATAGCGTTCATGGCAGCGTGTTCGAATTCTTCCGCAACAACGCGCTGAACGCCGCCGACTTTATGCTGCAGGAAGTGCCGGTGTTCAAACGCAATCTTTTCGGCGCATCGATTGGAGCGCCGATCGTGAAAGACAAGACGTTCTTTTTCGCGTCTTATCAAGGCAACCGGCGGCGGGAAGGTCAAGTTGCGCCTGCGCTGACGGTGTTGAGCAAGGCGGAGAGGGGCGGAGATTTTTCGGAACTGCTCACCGGGACATATGTCAGCCCGTGCCCTAACGCCGGTCCCGGAGACCCGCTGTTTGATTCGGGACAGCTCTTCAACCCTGCTGCGGCTTCGGATAGTGGTCTCTGCTCAGACGGGGAAACCAACGTGGGCACCCCCTACATTGGCAACCAAGTGCCGGTGGATCCGGTTATTGCCAATTACATCACGAACTATCTTCCGCTGCCCAATCGGCCCGGTAACCAATTCATCTCCGCGCCCGTGGCCAGCATCCGCGACGATCAGGGCATTTTGCGCGTCGACCACACTATCTCCTCGAAAGACACTCTGTCCGCTGTGTATCTGATTGATGACGTGGGCGACTCTTACCCCTTCCAGATCGTGAAGGGGGCTTCCACCGGCGGTGACGTCCCGGTAGGATCGGGGTTCAGCGACGGCGATCGCTATCAGAGCGGCTCGCTGAGCTGGACGCGGACAATTTCGCCAACCATGGTGAACGAATTGCGCTTCGCCGCCAACCGCGTGGCCAGTCTCACGGCGGTCCCGCTCCAGAACACCACTCCTGCGTCTCTGGGTTTCAGTACGGTTATTCCCGATGATCCGGCCGGCACAGCTGCTCCTCCAATGGCGGTGAGCGGAGCATTCGAATTAGGCCCGTCCCCGCAAGGCCCAACCAAGATTCATGACGTCACGTTCCAGTATCAGGACACGCTGTCATGGAGCCACGGCCGCCACGATTTGAAGTTTGGCGGAGACCTGCGCTGGGTGCGGAACAACTTCAATTACGATTTCTACACTAACGGAAGCTATTTCTTCGGCGACTTCGGCGCATACACCGCCAGTCCGGATGGCAGCGTGGGGGGAAGCAATCTCGCCGATTTCGCGGCCGGTTTTTTTGACAACTATTATCAATTCTCCAATGCCATATACGGTATTCGCACCCATTCCCTGTATTTTTTCGGCCAGGACGCATACAAGCTGACCAAGCGTCTGACGCTGAGCTATGGCTTGCGCTACGAATACAACTCGCCGCAAATTGACCCGCGCAACGAAATCATCGGCTGGTACCCGGGGCAACAGTCCACGGTGTATCCGCAGGCGCCACCCGATTTCCTTTACCCTGGCGACCCCGGGACGCCGAATCGCGGCCTCACCTACCCAGACCGAAATAACTTCGCTCCACGCTTTGGCTTTTCCTGGGACATGCTGGGCAACGCCAAGTTCGTAATGAGGGGCGGTTACGGCATCTTTTACGACATTGAGGATGGCGCGCTGAACTTGCAGTTCGGGGGACAGCCTCCCCACGGCTATGTCGCCAACAACTATCCTTGTTTTGGCCAGCAGCCTGACAACTCCGATGGTTGTTTGAGCGCAACTGATGGTTCCTATGTGGCTGATCCGTTTCAAACCCTGTATTCCAACCCGTATCCCTTCGCCAAAAGCGGCAACGATGGGACTTTCTTCACCCCGAAGATGCCCTATGCGTACGTCGTCTCTCCGCACTTTCGCACCCCCTACGCTCAGCATTTCAACTTTGGATTTCAATACCAACTCTCGAACTCCACCATGGTCGAGGCGGTCTATGTAGGCAGCCTGAGCCGGAAAGCGATTGCCACCACGGAAACCAACTATCCGAGCCTGGCGATCCTGCAACAGCAACTCGCAGTCAACGGAGTGGACGGCCTGAATCCTGAGTGCGCCCGGCCACTCGCCGCTTGCGACGACCCTCTCGATCCGTACGGTGTGCCTACTGGGGCGCAGCAAATTTACACCAACCTGAGCGCGTCGAACTCGTCAAGCCATGAGTTGCAGCTCACCGTGGACAGACGGTTCAGCCACGGTTTGACGTTTCGTGTCGCCTATACGCATTCCAAGACCATCGATGTCAGTTCCGGCTTTCGCGCCCGAAGCGGCACGTTTACAGACCCTACCAATCCCGCCTTTGATCGCGGATTGGCTGACTATGACGTGCCCAACCGCCTGGTGTTGAGTCCCATCTGGCAGATTCCGTTGGACAAACCTTTCCGCGGCAATCCGTTCATGCGGAAAGTGACCGAGGGTTGGTCGGTTGCGGCGATTGCAAGCTTCCAGTCGGGAAATCCGTTTACTCTCTATTCCAATAACAACTCGAGCGAATCGGACAATTACCTGGATCGCCCGGATGTTCTGGGGCCGATTCATATTTTTCACAATCCCCGAACCCTGCAAACACTCTCCGGAAGCTGCGGCGGCGGAGCTCCTGGTTACTATTATTTCGATCCAACCAACCTCGATTGCGCAAATGTCCCGCTGTTCAGCCATGGCAACATGGGCCGCAATGTGCTCCGCGGCCCAGGAATCAACAACTGGGACCTTTCGGTCATAAAAGATCTCAAACTCACAGAGAGCAAATCGCTGGAGTTCCGGGGCGAGTTCTTCAATGCCTTCAACCATGTCCAGTTCTACAGCCCAACCCTGCAGTCGGGAACAGAAGGAGGAAGCGCCCAGTTCGGGCAAATTACGACCGACCGCGGCGCACGCATCGTGCAGTTCGCTCTGAAGCTCATCTTCTGAGGGCGCTTGATCGCTTGCCGGACGGGCGTCGACGTGACGCCCGTTTTTCTTGGTGGTCAAACGAGCGCAACACTCAGAACAAAAGGGAATGACAGCGACGATCGACTAGCCGAGGGGCGAATCGGTCATACGGAAACGGGTGCGGACGTGTTCGGAGAGCAGTTCGATGGCCCCGCGATTGGCCACGGGATCGGCCTTCGCCAAATATTTCATCGCTTCCACCAGCATCTTCTGGCCGTCCACGTAGCGGGGGTCGGAGGTGCGCTCTCGCCTCTTGCGAGACAGGTCCGGAGGAACGGTGATGGTAAACACTTTGGCCATGCAAACTCCCACTTGCGGCAGCTTTTGTGCAGTATATCGTCCCTGCCAGTCTTTTTCAGCTTGATTCTGCTGGTGCGGATTTCGCCTGATCTGAGTCCGGTAGCGACTACCCCTGAGGAGAGATGAACCGGGTTTTTCCGGTGGTCTTCAGCTTGAAGGCGTTCTCCGGAAGTTTTTGATTGATCTGGATGTCCGAATACTTCGCCAGGCGGTAGTCCCCGCCCGGTTCAAACAACTGCTGCTGCACCAAAACTCCTCTGGCCGAGTCGATCCAGAGCCAGATGCGCGCAATATTGTTTCGCAGACGCGTGGATTTCGGGATCAACTCCAGTTTCTCGGTTGCGACGCCGTTGGCCGTCTCCGGCCCCAGGAACTTCACGTCGTAGGACTTAAGCAGGTCGTGCCCGCCGCCGCCGAAGCCGAGCACCAGAAAACTCTCGACGTCTCCGCGATTCTTGCCGGCGTCGTATTCGTTGACCTGATCGATTTTGGGCTGGTATACCTGAACCTTGCCGCCGCTGTAAATGACGTACTTCTTGTCGGGTTCGGCAAAATCGGCAGCCATCTGGATCTCGCCGCCTTCACGCCGGAAATAGATCGTGCCCTTCTGCGTCTCGGTTTCGTCAATCACCTTCTGGTACTGGTCGGTGACGACGCTGGCCTCGGTGGTCCGGAAGTTTCGGGCGACAGTATCCATCTTGGCGAGAACGTGATCGAGTCCATCAGATTCGCTCTGCGGCCACGCCGTCGCCAACAGCCAGCCGATCGCCAGCACCCCGAAAACAATCGCTTTGACAGCAGCTCTCATCCATGAACCTTGAAACTTTGAGACTCTGAACCCTTGCTCTTACTCTTTTACCACCCAGACTTTGTAACTCTGCAGATGTCCCGAAACGTCTTTGACGGTTTCGACATTCGTAATGCTGACCGCTCCGGAGATGGGCTCGATGATCTGCTCCAGTTGCCGGCGAACGTCGCCATCCGCAGAGGCATTCACCGCCGAGGCTTGTATCTGATAGATAAGCTCGCCCTTGGCGCCGGGGACCACCACCACGCCGGTAAGATGCGGGATGCGCTCAACCGGTTTTTCCTTGTAGTTGATGAAGTGCGGCGAAACAAAAACAAAGAGGAGAATCAGCGTGACCATGATGTCGTAGTGCAGGCTGCCCCGCTCATACGACCAAAAAATGTATCCGCGAATTGTGCGCCAGATCGCGCCCATGGGAGAGACAGAGCCTTCAGTCGCCGTCGAACCTGCTTCGGATCGTTGCCAGTGTATTTGGGAATTCATGGGATAGCAAATCTCCGATTACGTTAGGGAGACACGGCAAGCCGCGTCTCTATGGGATCACGGCCGGAATGCGATCAGTGCCCATATACGCCTGTAGCGCCTCCGGAATGCGCACGCTGCCGTCGGCTTGCTGATAGTTCTCCAGAATGGCAACCCACGTCCGTCCTACCGCTAACGCGCTGCCGTTCAACGTGTGCAGAAATTCCGTCTTGCTCTTGCCCTCGGGACGGTAGCGGATATTCGCCCGCCGCGCCTGAAAACTTTCGAAGTTTGAGCACGAAGAAATCTCGCGGAACAGATTCTGCCCCGGCAGCCAGACTTCAATGTCATAGGTCTTCGCCGAAGAGAATCCTATATCCGCGGTGCACAGCGTGACCACGCGGTAGTGCAGGCCGAGTTTCTGCAACACGGTCTCGGCGTTGTGGGTCAGTTTCTCCAGTTCGTCGTACGAAGTCTCTGGGCGCGAGAACTTCACCAGTTCCACTTTTTGAAACTGGTGCTGGCGGATAATTCCGCGCACATCCTTCCCATACGATCCGGCTTCGCTGCGAAAGCATGGAGTGTATGCGGTCAGGCAAACCGGCAGGCGCGCCGCGTCCAGAACTTCGTCGCGATAGAGATTCGTCACCGGCACCTCGGCGGTCGGAATCAGCCAGAGGTCTTTTTCGCCATGCGGCACTCGAAACAGGTCCTGCGCAAACTTTGGCAGCTGGCCCGTGCCATACATGGACTCGGAATTCACCATGTACGGCGGCAGCACCTCGGTGTATCCCTGCTCTCGCGTGTGCAGATCGAGCATGAAGTTAGCGAGAGCCCGCTCCAGCCGCGCGCCCAGCGCCCAGTAGACGGCGAAGCGAGCGCCTGACAGCTTGGCCGCGCGCTCCAAGTCGAGGATCCCCAGTTCTTCGCCCAGTTCCCAGTGCGGCTTGGGCTTGAAATCGAAATGCGGCGGCGCGCCCCAGCGGCGGGCTTCGGCGTTATCTACTTCGCTCTTCCCCACCGGCACGCTGGCGTGGGGCATGTTCGGAATGGAAGTCAGAATTTCGCGCAGGCGTGATTCCTGTTCGGCCGCCTTTTTTTCGGAATCCTGAATCTGCTCGCGCAGTTCTTTGGTTTCCTGTATCTGCGCCGCGGCATCCTGTCCGCTTTTCTTGAGCTTGGCAATCTCCTCGGAAGCCCGGTTGCGGCGCGCCTGCAGCGTTTCCGCCGCGGTGATGGCCTGCCGGCGCTCGCCATCGATGGTGCGGAAGTCTTTTAACACTTCCGCAGGGTTCATTCCGCGTTGCCGCAGCTTTTCTTCCACCAGCGCCAGGTTGTCACGCACAAAATTCAGATCGAGCATTCTGCATTAACTTTAGCTGAAAAAGGCGATTCCGTGCACGTGGACGATCCGAGTTCTTAAGCGCAGAGGACGATACCTTATATAAATTGTCATCCCGAACGAAGTGAGGGATCTGCATTTTGCGGCGAACTGCACATCCCTCGCGTCGCTCGGGATGACAAAAGCTAGTGGGTTGAGCATCTTTTCTCCTGTAAACTAGGTCGCGATGAGACTCCCCCGTCCCCTGCTCGTGGCGCTCGTAGCTCTGGCCCTGCTCGGCTTGATCCCGGCAGCGTTCGCGTCCGCTTACAACGCGCGCCCCAAGCTGGTTGTCGTTATCGTGATTGACCAGTTCCGCGGCGACTATCTGGAACGCTATCGCGACCAGTTTGGCGAGGGCGGGTTCCGCGTGTTTCTCGATCGTGGCGCTTATTTCACTGACTGCAACTACGATTACGCCAACACCCGCACCGCTCCCGGACACGCCACCCTGTTCACCGGCAGCTACACCAGTGGACATGGCATCGTTGCAAATGAATGGTGGGACCCGCAGAAAAAGAAACGCGTAACCTCGGTCGAGGACGACACCACGAACATCGTCGGCCACACGGGTGTAGGTGCGTCGCCACACAACCTCATGAGCGACACCCTCGGCGACGAACTGAAAATGGCCACCGGTGGCAAAGCCCGAGTATTCGCCATCTCGTTGAAAGACCGTGCCGCCATATTGCCCGCGGGGTTTTCCGGAGACGCCGCCTACTGGATCGATCCCAAGAGCGGCGACTGGATCACCTCCACCTACTATCGTCCGGATCTTCCCGAGTGGGTGCGCAATTTCAACGGCGGCCATCGCGCGGAAAAGTACTTGAACCGCGAGTGGAAAGACAGCGACGGAAATGTTCTCGGTTCGACGGCGCCGCGCAGCGGGAAAGATGGCACGCCTGCCGGCTTCTACCAGGTGGTCGGCTCGACTCCCTTTGCCAACGATTACCAGTTGGAATTCGCCAAGGAACTGGTTTTGTACGAAAAGCTGGGTGCGGGTTCGGTGACCGATCTGCTCGTGATCAGCCTCTCGGCCAACGATATTCTCGGCCACCAGGTTGGCCCCGACTCCCCGCAAATGCGCAGCATGGCGCTCGAACTCGACCGGTCGCTGGCGGAGTTCTTCGGCTTCCTCGGGCATCAGATTGGGATGGCCAACGTGTGGATGGCGCTTTCCGCCGATCACGGGGTTGCACCCCTGCCTGAATTCGCGAAGACACTTCGTCTGCCTGCCGCCAATCTCGACGCGCAAGGGCTGCGCGACCAGATCAATTCCCTGCTCGCGAAAAAATACGCGAAGAAAGCCGACTACGTACTCGATCTCGATTACCCGCTCGCCTGGCTGAGCGCAGACGCATTCGCCGGTCTTTCCTCTGGACATCGGGAATCCGATGCCGAAACCGACGTCGGAGAAGCCATGAAGCAAGTTGGGTTGGCCGGATACTTTACCAAGTCAGAGCTGGCGCGCGGAGAAACTCCGGCCACAGAAAGCGGACGCCGCTACGCCCACAGCTACTCGCCCGAAGGCGGATGGTATGTGATGGGAGTACCCATTCCATTCAACGTCGGGACCACGAAGGGTACCGACCATGCAACGCCTTTCTCTTACGATACGCATGTGCCGCTGGCCTTCTATGGCCTCGCTTTTCAGCCGGGAATTTACCGGACGCAGGCCGAGCCGGTCGATCTCGCGGTAACGCTCGCTTCGCTGCTCGGAATCAACGCCCCCGCCCAAGCCACGGGCAGAGTGCTGACCGAGGCGCTGCAGCCGCCGCATCATTCCGCGACACTACCTCCCGGGGGAACACAATGACGCCCATGGGCAATCCGGATTTGAGCGTGAGCTTCGCCGGCATCGACCTGAAAAACCCGATCATCGCCGCATCCGGCACATTCGGCTATGGCATCGAATTCGAAGATATCGTGCATCTCGACCGGCTCGGCGGATTGGTGGTCAAAGGTCTCTCCAAAGAACCGATGACCGGAAATCCTCCGCCGCGCCTGTTTGAGACCGCCGCCGGAATGCTGAATGCCATCGGCCTGCAGAATATCGGTGCCCCCGCGTTCCTCACCGAAAAACTTCCGCCGTTAAGGGAGAAGAAGAACGTAGTCGTGTTCGCCAATGTCTTCGGCTACACCCGTACCGATTACGAGCAGACGATTGAGATCCTGAATCAGGGCGAGGGCATTGCCGCTTACGAAATCAATGTGTCATGCCCCAACACCGCGCAGGGCGGCATTCAGTTCGGCAGTGATCCGCTTTTGCTCGACGAAGTGGTGCGGACGGCAAAGCGCGTGGCCACCCGGCCGATCATCGTTAAGCTCTCGCCCAACGTCACCTCGATCGCGCAGATGGCGTACGTGGCGCAGGAGGCAGGCGCCGACGCCATCTCTCTGGTGAATACGTTTCTCGCCATGGCCATTGACGCGGAAACCCGCCGCCCCAGAATTGCCAATGTAACCGCCGGCCTCTCCGGCCCGGCCATCAAGCCCATCGCGCTGCGCATGGTTTACGATGCAGCGCACGCCGTGAAAATTCCGGTGCTCGGCATGGGCGGAATCACCACTGCGGTAGATATCGTGGAATTCATGCTGGCCGGCGCAACCGCCGTGCAAGTGGGAACCGCGAGTTACTTTGATCCCGTGGCAACCGAGACGCTGGTGGAGGAGTTGACCGGCTACTGCCGCGAACATCGGATCGAACGGCTCAGAGAGCTCACGGGTGGTCTGCTGACGGACTAAGCTTCTTCTCCTGTAGAGACGGGGGTTGCCCCGTCTTCTGTGGATCTGCCAACCAGACGCGGCAAGCGCGTCTCTGCGGGGAATATTCTCTACCGTCCACTGGCGTGCCAGATCGATCCTGGCGACTGATAGTTCAGTCCTTCGCCCCAAACCACGTGCGTGTCTCCGCGGTTGTCGATGGCGAGTGAGAAATAATCGCCGAAAGGAAAACGGAACCCTTCCTTACTTATGTAGCGATAGCCTGGCACGTAGCCCGAGATCCGAATCTCTTCTCCCCAGGTGGCGCCGCCGTTGCTCGAACGACGATAGTAAGTGTTCCAATGCGGAGAGTTGCGCGAGGTGTTGCGCGAATCCATCCAGGCGATGCGCACGTCGCCGGTGTTTCCGGCTACCATCGCCGGGAAAGCATGCTCCACTCCCGGCTCGGCATAGGAAACACTGACGCGCGGCAGCCAGTTCTCGCCGCCGTTGGTGGATGACGAGAAATAAATGCGCTGCGGACCGAGAGGCGCGTTGCCCGCGCTCCAGAGCGCGTACAGAGTTCCGGCGGCATCCGAGGTTAGCGCGATCTGCGCGCCCAGGTAGCCCTCGCCACATTCCTCGCTCTGGCAGCCGGGCGCTGCCGCGGAAACGTCGAGTAGAGTCGTGCTCCAGGCCGCGCCCGCATCCCCTGACTTCGCTATGTACAGGTTCACCGAGCCGCGCGCTCCTCCTGCCTTGGAGTAGGAAGCCCAGGCCAGATATGCATCGCCGGAGGGATCGACCGTGGCCGCGCCCAGCAGCGACCATCCCGGACGGTTCTCAACATTCACGCGTGCCGATGTGAAGCTGCGCCCTCCATCCTGCGAGGACGCCACCCACACTTCTTCTTCATGATTGAAGGCCACGTACACGCTCGAGCCGCGCACCGCCAGCGCCGGTTTATCCAGTTGCACGTCACTGCGGACCGCCATGGTAAAAGTCCACGTGGCGCCCGAGTCTACCGACTTGGCAAGCATGACGGCGCGTTTCCCGTTCTGCAGCCACGCCGCATACACGGTGCGCCGGTCGGCGGGATCGACGGCAATCTGAGCGTCAAACTGGCCCGCACCCGTTTCCAGCATTACGCGCGGAGTCTGCCAGGTTTTTCCGTTGTCGCTGCTCGTCACCAATAACATGGTGGGAATGCGGCAACCCTTGCAATCAGGCACGCGCCCGTAGTGCGGATAAAGAACGTAAATTCTCCCCGAACCGTCGGCCGCCACGGCCGGTTCCCACTGGTCGCCGCTGGTCAGGCCAACTCGCTTCTGCCCGGAAAACTGCGGCGCCGACGCCCATGCCACACTGGCCAGCGCCAACAGCCAAACCACGAGTTTGGAGGAAGCGGAGCGCATCTAAAATCGGGCGAGGGGAAGAATCTGGACCCTTGACCTTGAACTTTATCCCGAAGCTGGGCACGGGTCAACCGATTCCCATGGCTATCCCTAACCAGCGGTCAGCAAGATGGGCATCCCGGAGGTAATCACCAAAGTGTGCTCAAAGTGGGCTGAAAGCGCCTGGTCGCCAGTCCGCACCGTCCAGCCATCGTGGTCCGTAAACACCCGGCCTGAACCACTGGAGATGATCGGTTCCACGGTGATGACGAGGCCTTCATTCATGATCTGGCTGGCCTGCGGGTCCGGATAGTTTGGGACATGCGGCAACTCGTGGATGGTGCGTCCGATCCCGTGTCCCCCCAACTCGCGAACGACCGCGAACCCGGATTTGCGCACTTCGCGCTCCACGATCTTTCCGATCTCAAACACGCGGAATCCCGCCCGTGCGGCTAGCATCGCCTTATGAAAGGCGCGCTCTGCGCAGGCGATCAGTTGTTCTGCCTGCGGACTCACGCGGCCCACCGGCACGGTAATGGCGGCGTCGGCCATGTAGCCGTCCTTTTCCACCGTCACGTCGAGCTTCACCAAGTCGCCTTCCTCAAGCTTGCGGTCGCCCGGAATTCCATGGACCGCCTCATCGTTCAAGCTGATGCAACTGGCGCCGGGAAACTCGTACACCATGGACGGAGCGGACCGGGCTCCATTCTCCTGCATAACTCGAGCGCCGACGTCATCCAGATATCGCGTCGTGACACCGGGGCGCACCTCCGCCTTCATCGCATCCAGCATCATGCGAACAACACGGCCGGCCGCCTTCAGAGAAGCAAGTTCCTGTTCATCCTGAATGCTCAACTCCCTACTCCCTTCATGATTGGGTCATAAATAAAAGCTACAGCATTAATGGGCGATTGGGATAGCTGGGTAAGGCCTCTAGCTTTTTTCGACGTGTCCTCGGTGGTGAAGCAGTTTAGTGCTGGTGATGGCTCAAAGGCGGGCGAACTCTCAGAAAGATTTGGAACGAGACTGGGTTTTTCCCGTAGGCGGAGTCGAGCGCCGAAGCTTTCGAGTAAAGCGTAAGATCCGCGCCCAGAGCCAAGTGCCCAAGCCTGCTTTGGAAGAGGTCGCGCGCGCCGCCGAATGTGTACGCTCCAATGCGGAAGCTCGTCTGCGCAGGATTGCCCGGAAATAATTCGTCCTTGTCGACCAGTTCCAGGCGCGAGAACGCATAATTGCGCAGCTTGAAGTTCGCGGTCGTCTCTAGTAAGTAACCGTTCAGATTGTGGTCGTCAACTTCCTTGTGCACCCGTCCCCAGACCACCGACGTCGCCCACGAGCCTTTCGCGAACGGCTGCACATATTCGACCGAAGCCGTCTGCCGGCGCTGGCTGCCGGGTTCGAGCGCTTCGGGATGCTCCAGTCGCCCGTAGCTGTACTGTGCCGTCCAGTTCCGTGATGGCGCTACGCTCAAGCGCGCCGACCATGAATCAAGCGCCGCAAACTGGATGCTGTAACGCTTCTCGTCCGGTTCCCGGCCGTTGAACGCCGAGCCCTCAAGTTTGAAGCGGTCAACAGTCAGCCCCGCGGTAATCACTCCGAAGCTGATATGAGTCGAGTCCTGCAAATGGTGCGACAACGGCGCTATCGGCAACTCCGACGCCGACGCGCGGTGCATGTAGGCCACTGGACCGAGCGCCGGCTCACCCGCAGCCGCGCCATAAAACTCCCACGAAAGTCTCTTGGAGATTGGTTGCGTGTAGTACAACGCGAGTTCGGAAAACACGTTGTGTGGATGCTGGTGATCGACCAGCGGCTGACCATGATACGTTTCGCCGGTCTGGAAAAGCTCGGGAAATCCCGGATGCGGAGCGGTCAGCGACTCGGCAGAAAACATTTCGCGAAACAGGATGCTGCCCCGTCCCAGTCTGCGCTGCTCCATCAGCATCAGCCAATTCACTGACTCCGCCTTGCCTTCGCCGCGCGGCCCTCCCTGCTGGTTGTAATCCCCAAACACGACGCCATGAGCCATCACGTCCCAGGCTCCAACCGGCTTCATCCACATATGCCCGGGAGTCGCGGCGGGCTGCCATCCCGTGCCCGAAGTGTTTTGCGCCGAGGGCAGCCAATCCGGCGCGGGCTGCGACATATCCATGGCGGGCATGGCCTTGCCTTGCCGATCCAGGTCTTGTTTATCCGTGTCGGGCATGTCTATCTTTTGCTCGATGGGATTGTTTACCGCCGAGACGCGGAGGACGCCGGAAAATTCTTCCTGCGCTCCAGCAAAAGGCACCCATAAGCTGATGGCTAGGACACTCAAAATCAACGCCCGCACGATCTACTCCCCTGCGCAAAACCATTATGCGTGAAAAATAAAGCTTCTGGATCGCCAATGAGAATCAGGAGGGAGGAGACTAGGTCCGCAGGAAGTCCGAGGGAGCATCCTCACGACCCCGTGAGCTTCGCCCGGATTTCTTCCGGCAGGCGCTCGCGGATCTCCGGCGGCAACCGGTCATGCACGCGCCGGGCGCCAAGTTTGGCCGCGTCCACCACCGCCATGGGCGCGGGAGTCGCCACCGCCACGATCAGCCAGATCAGCGCCGACAGGGCAAAGCCTGCCAGCGCGCCCACTTCCAGCCAGAAGGCGTGGTGCGGCCCAAAATAACGGATTAGGGCAAACGCCAGCAGAAACACCGCCCCCGATGCCGAGGCCATCACAATCAGCGAAATATCGACGATGCGGTGCAGTTTCTGGTGGCTGCGGCAATGCTCGCAGTCAGCGAAATGCAGCTCGTAGTCCCCGCGCATCTCCGGAGCCAGGCCGGAAATGTCGTAGCGCCATCCCGCAAGGATTTTCCCTACGATCGGTTCCACACATTCGCTCATAAGAGGCTACAACCGGATCGGTTCCAGAACTTCCGCCTGGGAGGCCAGCAGCACACGGTTGTGCCACAGCCCCTGACGCCCGCCGAGCGCCTGTTCTGCCGCTGCTCGCGCGATTTCGGGATGGTTATTCTGCTCTGACAAATGGGCCAAAACTACGTATTCCGCTCCTCCATCATAATCGCTGGAGAAGAATTCCGCGAGCGCGTCATTCGACAAATGCCCTACCCGGCTCATCACCCGCTGCTTCACTGACCATGGATACGACCCCGAACGGAGCATCTCCAGATCGTGATTCGATTCGATCACCAGCACGCTGCAGCCCCGCAGATGGTCGCGCACGCTCACCGGCATGTAGCCGAGATCGGTGGTAAAGCCGATCTTGACGCCTTCTGCGCGAAAAGTGAAGCCCACCGGATCGGCAGCGTCGTGCGGAATGGTGAAGGGCATGACCTCGATATCGCCCACCCGAAATCCCCGCCCGGCAGAGAAATGTTCCGACTTCGGCAGTTCGGGAATCACTCCGTCCTGGTCGCGCACCGCCCGGCTCCAGGCATGATGCGTCGGTGCGGTCAGGAAAACAGGCACTTTCAGTTTTGTGGCCAGGCGCTGCAAACCGGCAACGTGGTCGGAGTGTTCGTGCGTAATCAGGATCGCGGAAATTTCCTCGGCGCGCTCGCCCAGGGCTCGCAGGCGCCTGAAAGTTTCGCGGCCCGACAGACCGGCATCCACCAGGATGCGCGTTGCGCTCGTCGCCACCAGCGCACAGTTCCCACGACTGCCGCTGGCCAGCACCGAAACTGACACTCCCATAGCCGTAGCTTACCCCTAGCGGCTGTGGAAACGGGAACAGTTTTTCAGCAGCCGGTACCTTTGGGGAGAACTCCCCAGATTCGAGTAGTGGCTCAATTTGGATCGCCTTTAAGACCCGTGCTTGCGGCTATAATGTCGCGAACGGATGGCTCTCACCCCTGGCACGAAACTCGGGCCCTATGAAATTCTCGCTCCCCTTGGCGCTGGCGGAATGGGAGAAGTGTATCGCGCAAGAGACACGCGCCTTGGCCGCGATGTCGCCTTAAAAATCCTTCCCGAATCGTTCGCCCGTGAAGCTGACCGCCTGCGTCGTTTTGAGCAGGAGGCGCGTGCAGTGGCCGCGCTCAACCATCCCAACATCCTCGCTGTGTTTGACATCGGTCAAAGCAACGATGGTCAGAACAACGATGGTCAGAACAAGGACGGTCAGAACAAGGACGGTCAGTCGAGCGGTTCGCCCTTCCTGGTCTCCGAACTTCTGGAGGGCGAAAGCCTGCGCGCGGTGCTGGACCGCGGCGCGCTCCCTCAGCGTAAGACGATCGAGTATGGAGTGCAGATCGCGCACGGACTGGCCGCAGCGCACGAAAAGGGGATCGTCCACCGCGACCTGAAACCCGAGAACGTTTTCGTCACCAAAGACGGTCGCATCAAGATCCTGGATTTCGGCTTGGCCAAGTTCGCCCAGAATCTGAGCCCGGAACCGGACGCGACCCTCGCCACTTCGCACACGGCAGCGGGCGTGGTTATGGGCACGGCGAGCTACATGGCGCCGGAGCAGGTACGCGGCGAGGCCGCAGATCCTCGCACCGACATCTTCGCGTTCGGCGCGGTGCTCTACGAAATGCTCTCCGGCGCGCGCGCTTTCCGCCGCGACACTCCGGCCGAAACCATGACCGCGGTTTTGAAGGACGACCCGCCCGAACTGTCCGATCCCGTCCGTCCCGTCTCGCCTGCGCTCGAACGAATTGTGCGACGCTGCCTGGAGAAGAACCCGGAACAACGCTTCCAGTCGGCACGGGATCTGTCGTTTGCCCTGAGCGCGCTCTCCGGAACCGAGACGAGCGGGGTTGCGCGTGCCGTGGCAGGGTCTCGCAAAGTCCCTCTTCTGTTATGGCTCTCCGCGGTGCTGGCGCTGGTGGCCGTCGCCGGGGTTACGTGGTTTGCGGCGCGTCGTCCCGCACCCACGACTCGCCTGCAGTTCGCTCTCGCGGTTCCGGAAGAAATGAGCGTCAGCCACATGGCGCTTTCGCGCGACGGCGCCATGCTGGTGTTTGTGTCGCCGGAAGAGAAATCGGCGTTGCCCATGCTTTTTGTGCAGCGCGTCGGCTCGCCCAACGTCTCGCCTCTGCCTGGCACTCAGGGCGCAAGTTATCCCTTCTGGTCGCCGGATGGCGCTTACGTCGGGTTTTTCGCCGACGGTAAACTGCAAAAAATCGCAGTTTCAGGCGGGACACCGCAAGTGCTGGCCAGCGTTCTGGCAGGGCGCGGCGGTAGCTGGGGGAGCCGCGACGTCATCATCTACAGTCCCGACGCTGCCAGCGCCGTGTGGCGCGTCAACGCCGATGGCAGCGGCGCGACGGCGGTCACCCAGGGCCTTCTCAACGATAGCCAAGGCCTGCAAACCCACCGTTGGCCCGTCTTTCTTCCCGACGGCAATCACTTCTTAATGTGGGCGGGCAACTTCGGCAACTCCAAGGACGACCGTACCAGCGGCATCTACGTCAGTTCTCTCGATGGCAAGGAGAAACGCCTGGTGATCCTCTGTCATTCGAGCTTCGGCTACGACTCTCACCACCTGTTTTATGCGGATGATCAGCGGCAGTTAGCGAGCGTTGACTTTGATCCCTCCACCGCCGAAGTTTCAGGCCGCACCACTGCCATCGCCAATGTCGTCGGTTATCAACCCGCCACTTACTGGGCGGCTCTCGCGGCCGGCGGAAACGGCACGGTGATTTACAACACCGGCGTCGGAGCGGCTCAGTCCGTTCTCACCTGGATGGACCGGTCGGGCAAGGAGCTGGGTCGGATTGGTGATCCAGCGATCATTGCCAACCCGACGCTTTCGCCCGATGACAGCCGTGTCGCCGTAGACATTAGCGACGTGAAAGGCAGTAGCGTCGATGTTTGGCTCTTGAGCACAAAGGGCGCCGGTAATTCCCGCTTCACCTTTGAGCCTGTGGAACAGGTCGTCGGCGTCTGGTCGCGGGACGGAGGCACGGTCGCCTACCGCGCAGTTTTCCAGGAGGGCTCATCGGTATTCACTAAGAGGGCCAGTGGGCAGGAGCGGGAAAAGCTCGTGCTGCGGAGCCAAGCCACGGATGACTTTCTTCCCAACTCCTGGTCGCCAGACGGCCACCAGATTCTTTGCACCAATCAAGCTACGCCCCGCACATATCTAGCACTGTTGCCGGCCGCCGGAGGGGCAGCACTTCCGTTGCTGAACACCAAGGCCAACGAAAACAACGGGCAGATCTCCCCGGATGGAAAGTGGGTGGCCTATGCCTCGGATGAGTCCGGCACCTGGGAGATTTACGTCACCTCCTTCCCCGGCGCTGCCGGCAAATGGCAAGTATCTCGTGGCGGCGGCACCGAACCGCGCTGGCGCGGGGACGGCAAGGAAATTTTCTATATCGCGCCTAGCGGCATGTTGATGGCGATTCCCGTCGCCAGCCAAAGTGTCTTCGCTACCGCCACGCCGGCGCCGCTGTTCCAGATTCTTGGCCGCGCCCCGATTTCCTCCACCGACGTTTTTACCTACGACGCGGCCAAAGACGGTAAGCGCTTCCTGGTCAATCGTTACGTGAAACCAGAACACGTCGCGCCGTTGACCATCTTGCTGAATGCGGCGACCGGCAGTTCATCCCCTTAGGACAACGATTCGCGCTCGCGCTCACTTCCCTGCGAACAGGTTGTCCACCACGCCGCGCCCGATCGCTCCGCCGTAGGCACCGGCAATTCCGGGCAGAAACGCCAAGAAAGATTCGTAGATCTGCGCCCGCTCCGGCTTCTGCGAAAGAAAGAAGTACGCCAGTCCTTCCACCACGGGAACGAACGCTCCGACGATCAGCACCCAGCGCCAGGGCCGCCGCGGGCTCAGAATTCCAAGGAGGATGTTCGCTGCCAGCACCACCATCGCCGTCAGCAGCAAGTCACTCACTTTGATGTCCAACCACCCGGCCAGCGCTCCCGACATTGCCGCCAGCAAGTAATAAAAGCGGTCACCGCCCGCTTTTCCTTCAGGAAGAATTCCGGCTGAGGTTGTCGTCATAATCCCTGTCTACCCGAAGCCCCGATTCCCCTGCCCAGCGCCTAAAGGCGCTTGCACAATGCTGGACTTCTGGCATGCCTGAAGGCATGCCCTGATACGAACCTCGTTGTCGCCAAGGGCTGCTACGAATAGGTGTAAAAGCCGCGGCCGCTTTTGCGTCCCAGCCAGCCCGCATCCACCATCTTGATCAGCAGCGGACAAGGCCGGTACTTTGGATCCCCCAGCCCCTCCTGCATCACCCGCATGATGTCGAGACATACATCGAGCCCGATAAAGTCCGCCAGCGTCAGCGGGCCCATCGGATGGGCCATTCCCAGCTTGAATACTTCGTCCACCGCCTCAGCCGTGGCCACGCCCTCCATGACCGCGTACATCGCCTCATTCAGCAGCGGCATCAGCACCCGGTTCGACACAAATCCGGGAGCGTCGTTCACTTCCACCGGCGTCTTTTCCAGTTTCACCGCCAGGTCCCGCACCGCCTCGAACGTGGCCTGCGAAGTCGCCAGCCCCCGAATCACTTCGACCAGCTTCATCACTGGCACCGGATTGAAGAAGTGCATCCCAATAACCTTGTCGGCGCGGCTGGTGAGCGCCGCAATTTTCGTGATCGAAATCGAAGATGTGTTGGTAGCCAGAATTACTTCCGGTTTCAGGATGCGATCCAGGTCGCGGAAGATCTCCGCTTTGATCTCGAATTTCTCCGTCGCCGCCTCGATTACCAGATCGCAGTCGGCGAGCTTCGCGCGCTCCAGCGCCGTCGTAATCCGCCCCAGCGTAGACGCCTTGTCCCCCGGCGCAATTTTGCTCTTCGCCACTTCGCGATCCAGATTCTTCGCGATTGTCTGGAGTCCTCGATCCAGAAACCGCTGCTCCACATCGTACAGGACGACATTGAACCCGCAGCGCGCCAACACATGGGCGATTCCGTTGCCCATGGTACCTGCCCCTATCACTCCCACCCGTTGAATGGCCATGGTTGCCTCGCTCGCGACTGCCTGGGACCGATTGTCTGAGAAAAGAAGGAAACTGGAAAGTGTAGCAGAGCGGACTCTGGCTGCCCGGCCGCCAAAAAAAATCCCACGCTTCGAACCATCCGAAGCGTGGGACAAGGGTTAAATACTTAGAGCAACACTGCTGACGGAGGGGGGCGCTTTACTGCCCCGTGCCCGTAAGCTTCACCTCCTGCGGACTATACCCGGCTGGATAGGTTACGGTTGCTTGTCCAGTAATCGCTCCCGTCGTCGTGGGCGTGAGGGTCACTCCAAACGTGCAGCTTGCGCCCGCTGCTAACGAAGCGCCGCAAGTCCCGCCCCCGGCGGCAAAATCACCACTGGCCCCAATGGTGAGGCTCAGCGATCCCGCCGTGTGATTGGTGACAGTTACCGTATGGGAACTGCTGGTGGTGCCGACGGTCAAAGCCCCAAACGCTATGCTGACTGGGGTTATGGTTATCGGCAGTACTGCCGTGCCCGTAGCGTCCAGAACCTGGGGACTTACGGTGGTGTTGTCGGTTAGTGCGATTGACCCTTTAATCGCTCCGCTAGTGGATGGACTAAAGGTAACGGTCAGTACGCAAGTACCTGCCGGAGCTAAGGTTGTGACGCAGCCAGACGAACTGTAATCGCCACTGGCTGAAATACTCGAAATGGTTACCGACGATGCACTGTTGTTCTTCACGGTAACCGTTTTCGGCGTGCTCGTTCCCACAACAGCATTGGCGTAGCTAAGCGTCGCCGGTGTAAAGAGCAGTGGGGATGCGACTCCTGCGCTGCCGGTGCCGGTTGCCCCTACTACGAGTGGGGTCAAGGAAACGCCATCCGCAACCGTGAGCGCGCCATTGATCGCTCCATTCTGGTGCGGCGTGAAGGTTACGTTCACGGTGCAAGTTGCCCCGCCCGCAAGCGACGATCCGCAAGTGCCGCCAGCGATTGCATAGTCGCCGTTGATGGAGGAGTTGATGCTCAGGGCCGTGCTCGTGTTGTCATTTTTCAGCGTCACCGTCTTGGCGGCGCTGGTCGTGCCCACCGTAACCGTGCCGAAGGCCAGGCTGGTGGGTGTGGCCGTAAGCGGAGCCAACCCCGTGCCCGTCAGGTTCAGTCGGTCCGGAGAGCCGACGGCACCATATGCAATCGTCAAGTCTCCGGTAATCGCGCCCAGCACCGAAGGTTTGAAGGCTACCGTAACGGTGCAGTGCCCGCTACCCGCCAGCGACCCACCACAGGTGTTCGAGGTAATGCTAAAGTCCCCGAACGGAGTTATCGACGAGATGGGCACCGACGACGAGGTGATGTTGGTGATGGTTACGGTCTTTCCTGCGCTGGTCGTGCCCAACAGCTCATTGCCAAAAGCCAGGGTCGCCGCAGACAGGCTCAAAACCGGTTTGATTACGAAGCTGGTGGATTTAGTGGTTTCGTAATTGTAGGCATTATCGATGCTCTCGAAATGAACCGTGTAGGTGCCCGTATACGGCACCGTAAACGGACCACTGTAGAGCTGCCACCCCCCGCCGTTAAGGTAGTAGTAAGTACCGAGAATTCCGCTTCCCGTGCTAGGAGCCCCAGGGTCGGTCCCGGTGAGCGTGACCGTCACCGCACTCTTGTAAGTCGTTCCGCTGACTAGAGTGCCGCTCAGGCTGGCTGTGGTTACCGGCGCAATAGTGTCATAGCCGATCGGCCCGTAGGTTCCGACGGTGGTGCGCCCCTGATTGTCCCAGCCTTCCACCTTGGCGGTGTGCCAACCCTGAGTGCCGCCCTGGCAGCCGCCTAAGCCGTTGAACGAAAGGCAGCCCGTTGATCCGTAGGAGTACTCGGGCCCCCAGTAGAAGGAGTTGCCGTCGCCGCCGTGAGGTTCGCTGTAGGGGTCGGTGGGAATCGTGTCCCAGCCCTGTGTGAATCCGGCCACGCCGGGTGCGGGGTAGCCCCCGCCGGTGTCGGAGAGGGTCCAACTGACTTCCTGGTCGTAGTTGTACCAGATGCCCGTCGTCGGCCCGGAGAAGGTAAGCGAGGGGGTGCCCACAGCGGGAATCACCCACCAGTTGATCCCCCAGGCCAGTTGCAACATATTAGCCGAGCCCCAACCGGTAATCGGGTCGTAGCCGCTATAGGCGCAGTAATAGAACAGATGGTTAGCCGCTGTAATGTCATTGTTGTCGCAGCCGCTGACCATGTCGTAAAAGGGATAGTGCGGCGCGCCGATAGTCGCATCCTGATAGAAATACGGACTGGCAAGGCCAATCGGGGAGCAGGGTGAACTGCCTGAGCCGCATACGCTGCCGACGTGGTCGAGGTAGGAGTTCTCCTGGGCAAAGAACCCAGCTAACTCAGGCGCCACGATGCTGGTGCCGCCTTCGTCCTGCCATGACCCGCCAGAGTAGTACCACTCACCCTCGACATCCGGGTTCGCAGTCAGCGAAATGTCGGGCACCATGCGGTTCGCATTGCCGGTCTCTACGTATTCCGTGCCGTCTTTCCACAAGTAGAAGGGAGAAACGATAGAACTCTGCCAGGAGGGAGCAGAAAAAAGGACGCTTACGCCGCCGGTGCTGCCACCATGGTTGCTCCCGCAAGCGCCTGACCAAGTTTCTCCTTGCCAGGCGGTCTCACTGACAAAGACCCCGGAGCTATCCAGCTCCAGCTGTGTGCCGCCCGCCGCAATGAAATCGGGATCGGTGGACGGGTAAAGCGCTGCGGTCGCGTCCCCGCAGCCAACGCTGGCGCCGCTATCGCCGGAGGCCGAAATCAGCGTAAAGCCCTGGCCCACCATGCTGTTGAAGAGGGGATGCATGGTACCGGTCGCATATGAGCCGGAGAATCCTACATTCTCCTCCCAGCCGTAGCTGGTTGAAACCACCTTCGCAGTGTTGTTGGTTAGAGCGTCGTTCCAAGCGTCGTAGTACGTTGAGTAGAGGTTGTTTGTCATTTCGTACTCAAAGATGTGCGCGGTGTAAAGATAGGAGCCGTAGCTGTTGGCCATTGCGCCCGAGTACTCGACATCGAGGGGAGCTTCACCGTCATTAGAGGGGCAAGGCGATCCATCGATGCAGTACCAGGTGAGGTTCCACGCCATCCCGTAGTACTCGAAGAATGTGTTAGTGTCGCTGAGGTTGAAGCCTCCATAACCGACCAGCGCGATCGAGGATTCAGCGGGTGAGCCGCCAGCAGCGCCAGGCTCGTTGCAACAGAAGCTCAGCCTCTGCAGAGCGTTATAGTCGTAGCCGTTCGAACTTTGTATGTTGTCCGGATTCATGACGCCGCTGCGCAAGGGGTAGCTGTCCATCGGAGTCGGCTTGGGCATCTTCCCACCTGATTGTTTCGCCGCGGCTCGGTTCGCCGGTGACTTCGTCGGGTCGCCGTCGCCGTGCGCGTTCTCTCCCTCGGAGTAAACGAGGCCGGGAATATAGTCCGGACCCTTTATCGTTCTGTTGTTCTTGCCAGACCCTATCCTATGGACCCTCTCGACGCTGTTGAGGCCCAGCACGGTGTGGAGGATGCCGGAGAGGCTCTCCGGGATAACCGGGTCGCGATCGTTGGAAAAATCCACTTCGTCGCCAACCTGGTAATTGTTAATCGTGATGCCAAAAGCCTTCTCGATCACGCCGGCCGGAGCTTCAACGTCCACCATAAGCCGGTCGGGATGCCGGGCGGTCACGGTGAAGCCCTGGCTCCTGGCCCAGTCCACAACCTTCTGCTCATCCTCGGCGGCAGGCGCAAAGCGCGCGTTCCATTCCTCGGCGGTTAGGAATTTGTGAAAATTGGGTGACCCCTTGGTCAACAATTCCTTGATGAATTGCTCTTCCTCTGCCATGTGCGGCGCTTGAACGGCCAGCCCGAGACGCAGGATCTGACTGGGATCGTAATGGCCAACCAGCGCAGCCGAGCCGTTTTCGACTTTCATTGGCACGTGCCCAGAGAGCGTGACGCTATCGAAAGCTTGGGCCGCTGCTGGCCATGAGGCGAACACGCACAACGCGACGATCAGCAGGCATCCCCGTGTCCAGGCACTGGTCGCGGAATTGGTCGAATGGCGATAACGCATATTCTTCTCCTTGAGATTCCCACTTTCCGTGGGGGGGTGGTAGCGGGTGTATTCGTGAGTGACCATAAGCATCACTGCGGAACTTTCTGCGGCTCTCCAGTTGACTCCGCGCGGCGCGGAACTCCTGGATCTGGTTGGGACGCACAAGACGCTACGGGTCTGGCAGAAGCTGCCAACAAGCACGCTTGCGGCCGGTTGGTCCCACAACAGTTAGCTGCCTCTTGGCAAATTCAGACTACGTATTTATTAGATGGGGAAGGGTACAACGGACCGCACAGCTATGCCATTATGTCCAGTTCGCGAGCAGTGTCAAGAAAAATCGCAATCGCGAAGGTGATTTTCACGGAACTTTCTTGTGGAGTTCCTCTGGCGTTCCGGGCAATGCAGACAGAGTGCAAAACTTTTCAGCGTGCGTTGAAAATTTCACCAATTTGCTCTGGCGAGAAACTGGGAAACGCACGATCTCCACACCGGAAGGCGGCGTCTGTTCTTCAAGACTTACGGTATCGCTAGAGCGATACCCTGATAGGGACCGGAGCGCTGACTCGCTACTACTTTTCTTTGGCCACGTTCAGGCGGGTTTCCGCGCGCTGCAACGCGTCTTCAGCGCGGGTGTAATCCACCTGGGGATCGTTACTCTTCAATCGCTCCTCGGCCCGGTCTTTGGCTTTTTGCGCGCGCTCGACGTCAATTTCCTGCGGCCGCTCGGCGGCCTCCGCCAGAATCGTCACTTTGTCGGGCAGCACTTCCGCAAATCCCCACGCCACTGACAGGGTGTGCGCCGCTCCGCTCGCCCGGTAAGTGATCACGCCGACGCCCAGCTCGGTAATCAGCGGAGCGTGCCCGGGAAGAATTCCCAGATACCCGCTCAGCCCTGGGATCTGCGCTTCTTCCACCGCGTCCTTCACCATCAGCTTGGCGGGAGTAACGATTTCGAGTTGGAAAGTATTGGCCATTGGTCGTTGGTCGTTAGTCGTTAGCGAAACTGTTAGCCGTTGGGTTTTCCCAACGACCAACGACTAGCGACCAACGACCGTTCTTACGCTGCTGTCCCCTTCATCTTTTCCGCCGTCTCCAGCACTTCGTCGATCGTTCCCTTCATGTAGAAGGCCTGCTCCGGAATGTCGTCGTACTTCCCTTCCACGATTCCGCGGAAACCTTTCACCGTGTCGGCAATCTTCACATAGCGTCCCGGAGTGCCGGTGAACTGCTCGGCCACAAAGAACGGCTGCGAGAGGAACTTCTGGATCTTGCGCGCCCGCGCCACCGTCACCTTCTGATCCTCGCTCAGTTCGTCGATGCCCAGAATGGCGATGATGTCCTGCAGGTCTTTGTAGGTCTGCAGCGTCTTCTTCACCATCTGCGCTACATCGTAATGGTCCTGCCCGACAATTCGAGGATCAAGAATGCGCGACGTGGAAGCCAGCGGATCGACGGCCGGATAAATTCCAATCTCCGTCAGCGCGCGTGACAGCACGGTCGTGGCGTCGAGGTGAGCGAACGTGGTCGCGGGCGCGGGATCGGTCAAGTCATCCGCCGGCACATAAATCGCCTGCACCGAAGTTACTGACCCTTTCTTGGTCGAAGTAATACGCTCCTGTAACTCACCCATTTCCGTGGCTAAGTTGGGCTGATAACCCACGGCGCTGGGCATGCGGCCCAGGAGCGCGGAGACTTCTGACCCGGCCTGGGTGAAGCGGAATATGTTGTCGATGAAGAGGAGAGTATCGGAGCCCTCTTCGTCGCGGAAATATTCCGCTACGGTCAGCGCGGTGAGCGCAACACGGAGGCGGGCTCCGGGGGGCTCGGTCATCTGGCCGTAGATCAACGCGGCCTTGGACTCGGCAGGTACGCCGGGCTTGATGACTCCCGACTCAGTCATTTCCAGCCAGAGGTCGTTGCCTTCACGGGTGCGCTCACCCACGCCGGCGAACACGGAAAATCCACCGTGCTGCTTGGCTACGTTGTTGATGAGTTCCATGATGACGACGGTCTTGCCGACGCCGGCGCCGCCGAAGAGTCCGATTTTCCCGCCTTTCAGGAAGGGCTGGATCAGGTCCACAACTTTTACGCCGGTCTCGAACATTTCCGCGGTGGTGGACTGTTCATCGAAGGCGGGCGCAAGACGGTGAATGGGCATTCTCTTTTCGAAGGCAATGGGGCCCAGATTGTCGACCGGTTCGCCGATGACGTTCATCACGCGTCCGAGCGTGCCGCGGCCCACGGGAGCGGAGATCGGTCCACCCTGATCGATGGCTTTCATGCCGCGCACCATGCCGTCGGTGGCTTCCATGGCCACGCACCGCACCCGGCCTTCGCCAAGATGCTGCTGCACTTCGAGAATCACGTCGATGGGAGAAGGCACGGTAAAGCCTTCGCTGACCACGCGAAGCGCCTGATAGACGGGAGGCATGGAGCCTTCGACGAACTGGACGTCGACGGCAGGGCCGGCGATCTGAATTACATTTCCGATATTTTCTGACATAGATAAGGTCTCAAAGTTTCAGGCGTTTCAAGGTTTCAAAGATCAAGAACCTCAAAACAACAATGTTTACGCGGCCCCTAAAGGGGCGTCCGATTTCTATTCTTGCGGCATCGCTAAAGCGATGCCCTGATACGAACCTCTACTGCGCTGCCGCTCCGCTTACGATCTCGATAATTTCTTTCGTGATCTTGGCCTGGCGCGCGCGATTCATGACCAGCGTGAGCGAATCGATCATATCGCTGGCGTTATTGGTGGCCGCATCCATGGCCGTCATACGGGCGGCGTGCTCGGCGGCTACGGATTCCAGCAGCGCATGAAAAATCTGGATGCCGAGGTACTTCGGCAGAATACCCTCGAAAAGTCGCTCCGGCCGCTGCTCGTAGATGTAATCGACGGGCAACGCTCCGAACCTGGCGGCCGCCTCATCGACGGCACTGGTATCCACCGGACGCAAACCGACGTGCGCCGACTTCGCCGCTTCGATTCGCCGCTTGCGTTCCTCTTCCGAGGCCTCTTCCGCCATGTGGATGTCGACTTCGCCGATCTCCTTGATGGGTAGCAGGCGCTCGGCCACCAGCCGCTGTGCGATGACCGACTTGAATTCGTTGAACAGAAGGTAAACGCCGTCAATCTCGCCGCGGCAGTAGCGGCCAATCACGCTCTCACTGAGAGTGCCCGCGAAATTGTGCTCGACCTTGCCGAGAACTCCGACATGTTCGCCCGCGATCTGCACACGTCCGGCGCGCGGCGGTCGCTGGACTTCTTCGCCCGGTTGAACGGGTGGCGCCTCGGGGACCATCGGGTAACGCCGCCGCATAAAGTCGCGGCCCTTGCGCCCGATACATTCCAGGTCAATGTTCTGATCCGGCTTCGACTCGATGAATTTCGAAGCCATCTTCAGGATATTGGTGTTGAAGGCCCCGGCCAGTCCCTTATCTCCGGTAACCAGGATGAGCAGGATGTTGTTTTCCGGACGCTCGGCAAGCAGGGGATGACGCGGCAATCCGGTAGCGGGATCGTAGACATCGGCTCGCGACACCAGCGACTTGAGAACGTTGGTGAGCATCTGCGAATAGGGACGAGCCGCCAGCGCGCCCTCTTGCGCGCGGCGCAACTTCGCCGCCGAGACGGTCTTCATCGCCTTGGTGATCTGCCGCGTGTTCACCACGCTGCGGATACGGCGCCGGATGTCGAGAACGTTTGCCATCTTCGAGTTCTCAGTTGTCAGTTCTCAGTTCTCAGTTTCAGTCAAATTCCCCTGGGCTTCAGGGCTAACTGAGAACCGAGAACTTTTATTTCGCTACTGCCTGCCTTGCATCTACGAACTGCTGTTTTGCCTCCTGGATTACTCTCGACATCTCCGCTTTGAGGTTGTCGTCCAGGATTTTCTTTTCCGCGATGGTCTTGAGCAGACCTGGATTTGTGGTTTCCACGTACTTGTACAGGTCTTGTTCGAAGTCGCGGACCTGGGTTACGGGCATGTCGTCCAGCACCCCGCTGGTGCCGGCGAAGATGATCAGAATCTGTTTCGAGAATGGCAACGGGCTGAACTGCCCCTGCTTCAGGAGTTCCACCAGACGCTGACCGCGATTGAGTTGCTGTTGAGTAGCTTTGTCGAGATCGCTACCGAACTGGGCAAAGGCGGCGAGTTCGCGATACTGGGCCAGTTCGAGCTTTAGGGTTCCAGCTACCTGGCGCATAGCTTTGATCTGGGCGCTGCCGCCGACGCGGCTTACGGAGAGTCCTACGTTTACGGCTGGACGGACGCCCTGGTTGAACAGGTCAGTTTCCAGATATATCTGGCCGTCGGTGATCGAAATCACGTTGGTCGGAATGTAGGCCGAAACGTCGCCCGCCTGAGTTTCGATTACGGGAAGCGCGGTCAGCGACCCTCCGCCGTTTTTATCGCTGAGCTTGGCGGCGCGCTCTAACAGACGCGAGTGGAGATAGAACACATCTCCGGGATAGGCTTCACGGCCGGGGGGCCGGCGCAGCAAAAGCGAGATTTCGCGATAGGAGGCGGCGTGTTTTGAAAGATCGTCGTAGATGCAAAGAGCGTGGCGTCCCGAATCGCGGAAGAACTCGCCCATGGCGCAGGCGGCGTAGGGCGAGATGTATTGCATGGGAGCAGGTTCGGAAGCGGACGCAGCAACCACGATGGTGTATTCCATGGCGCCGGCATCTTCGAGAATCTTCACTACCTGCGCAATCGACGAGCGCTTCTGCCCGATGGCGTTATAGATGCAGATCAGGTTGTTGCCCTTGCTGTTGATGATGGTGTCGAGGGCAACCGCGGTCTTTCCGGTCTGGCGATCTCCGATGATCAGTTCGCGCTGTCCGCGGCCGATCGGGATCATGGAGTCGATAGCCTTCAATCCAGTGGCCATGGGTTCGCGCACGGGCTGGCGGGCAACGACGCCAGGAGCCAGGCGCTCGATGGGAATGAATTTATCGGTGGCGATTGGGCCCTTGTCGTCAATTGGCACGCCCAGCGAATTCACCACGCGGCCAATCAGGGCGTCGCCGACGGGCACGCTCATGATGCGGCCGGTGCGCTTGACTTCGTCGCCTTCCTTGATCTCGGTGTATTCGCCAAGGATGACTACGCCGACCTGATCCTCTTCGAGGTTCATGGCGATGCCGGCGATGCCGTGCGGGAAGCTGAGCAGTTCTCCGGCCATGACTTTGTCGAGGCCGTAGACACGGGCGATGCCGTCACCGAGGGTGATGATGGTGCCGACTTCGTCGACCGCGATCTTCGATTCGTAATTCTCGATTTGCTCGCGGATTAATTGGGTAATTTCGTCTGCTTTGATTTGTGCCATAAAGTCAGCTTTCAGCTATCAGTTCTCAGCTATCAGTTTTTCGGTCGTCAGCTCTCACGGCAACAAAGCTGAGAGCTGAAAACTGACAGCTGAGAGCTAGTTCTCCACCAGTTGCTCCCGCATCTTCTCCAACTGGCCTTTCACGGAACCGTCGTAGATGGTGCTGCCTACTTGGACTACTGCTCCACCTAGTAGCGAGGCATCTTGTTCGTAGATCGCCCGGACCTTCTTGCCCGTCATTTTTGTGATCTCGGCTTCCAGCATCTGCTTTTCCGGACCGCTTAGTTGGCGCGCGCTGCTGACTTGCGCTTCGGCGAACCCCTGGCGGTCGTTCAATTCCTGCTCCGTCTGTTTCAGGATTTCGCTGAACAGCGGAAGTCTTCGGTTATCGGTGAGCACGGCTACGAAATTCCGCACCTGCCGGGTCGTGCCCAGGCGCGTGGTGATCGCATCAAGCACGGCGCGTTTCCGGTCTCCGGGGATGGACGGGTTTTCCATGACCCGGCGCAGTTGATCGCTTTGCCTCAACAGAGCCTCGATTCCGTATAACTCCCGCAGCACACGGTCGGAATCGAGCTTGTTCTTCGGAGTCATCACGACATCGGCGAAGGCGCGCGCGTAGGTGCCGACGACGGAAGCCATGGCTAGTGGCCGTCCTTTCCGCCGTCTTTCGGTGCGAGGTTGGCGGCGAAGTCGCGGACCAGGACCCGGTCGGTATTGGCATCGACGTTGATCTGCTGGCGGGCGAGGGCGATGGCCAGGCCGGCGGTGTGCGAGGTCAATTCGCGGCGGGCGAACTTGGCGGCAGCGGCGATTTCCTGCTCGGCGGCGATCACCACTTTACGAACATCTTCTCCCGCGGCTTGCTGGATGCGAATTTCTTCGGCGTCGCCTTCTTTTTCCGCAGCGGCTTGCATGCGCCCGATTTCTACATCCAACTGGCGGAGACGATTTTCGATCTCGGCTAAACGGCGATTCGCATCCTGGCTGGCGGCGCGCGCTTCTTCCAGAGCCCGCTGGATGGCGGCACTCCGATCGCGCAACATGCCGGGCACGAATTTGCGCCCGGCCCAGAACACGATGACCACAATGATGGCGAAGTTCAGAGAGAGCGCCAGTAAATGCGCCTGATGCACACTCAGACCCGTTACGTGCGCCAACCATTGGACGGGGGCAGCGTGCTTGAGCTTTGCGTTTTCTTCTTCCTCGTCCGCCCCGGTAGCCTCGCGGGTCTCCTTGGTCAACTCCCCGCCGATGGTCTTTGGTGCTGGAGCGGGCTGGTCGGCACTTCTGGCGGGTTCTGCGGATGCGGGCTGAGAAGACGGCGGCGCGGATGGTTGCTGCTGCGCGTAGGCCGTCGATACCAAGGCCAGCAACGCGAGCACGAGCAGCACACCGATCAACGCACATTCGTTGTGCCTACTGATCCTTCCCCGCATGAATTCTTGAGGCCTTCTCATTCTCATTCTCATTGGCCACCGGCCTGACTGGGCGATGCCATGGGGCGCAGCACGGTACGCACGATGTCGCTGGCGAGCCGGGCCGCGTCCGATTGCAGCTTCGACATGGCTTGCTGCTTATCCTGCTCCATGGCCGCGCGGGCCTGCTTGACTTGTTCCTGGGCCCGGGTGCGGGCTTGATTCACGGCCTGGTTGCGCAACTGAGTAGCCTGCTGGCGGCGCGCTTCCTGGTTCTTGAAAACCTTCTGCCGGGCTTCGCGGAGGCGTTGCTCGTAGTCGGCGGTCCGCGCCTCGGCGGCCGCGATATCGGCGCGCGCTTTTTCCATGGCGCCCTGCGTCCGGCTGCGTCGTTCGGCGAGCACGGCGGTGAGCGGGCGATGCACCAGAACGGTGTAAAGGATGTAAAGCGTCCCGAGCAGGATGACCGTGGGCACGGCTCCGAGCAGTAATTCGCCTAGTTGTCGGAGTGTCTGGTCCATTTTCTGATGATCGAGCCGACGACCGAATCCTTGATGACCTGCTGGCTGATTCTGTTGGAAGAAGAGCCGCTCTAAAACCAATCAAAGTAACATTTTGGCGAGGAAAGTGTCAATGCTTTGGAGGGCATTTTGCCGGGGATCCTCCCGAAATAGGATTATTTGGAGCCTCCCGAAGTTGATCCTTGACAATCGAGCCGGAGGGTCTACGATGTAGCTATCACCTCCGATCCCAGTCCGGATCGAATGGGCCGATAGCCAAGGAAACGTCACCGCTTCTTGGCTGGCGGCCCATTTTAGATTTTGGGGGATTCCTCCCGGACAAAATCAGCAATCGAAAAATGACGTTAAATTGACGCCGGTGTGACACCTGCTTTGCTGGGGACGACGAGAATGATGACTGGTAGCCTGGAAGCGGTCTGGCGGGTACCTTCCCTCTCCCCCCGCCAGACCTTTTGTTCTTATGACAGGAATGTTAGCCGGCGGTTAGCGCCCGTCCGCGGGCTGAAGCAGGGCGGCGATCCGCTCGAGGACCAGCATCATGCTCAGGCTGGGGTCAATGGCCGCGTCCACTTCGTGATGGTGGGCACCGGCATGCATGACCAAAACCTTCGTTCCCTCATGGGCTTTCTTGACCATGTAGGGAAGGTGATGGCGATCGTCCTTGGATAAGGAGGCGCCGAGGATGACAAGATCAAAGGCATCGCGGCGCAGGGCATCTTGAGTGCCTTGGCGGTTAAGGGCAGTGGTCACGCAATGTCCGGCATTGCGCATAGCGACGGCTTGGGCGGCGAGGGTGGCTTCGTCGGACTCGGCGTAAAGAATCTTGATGGTGGATTGCTGAGCGGTCTTCTGAGCAGTCGCGGACACAAGTCCTCCTGGAACTCACTTCGAGCTTAGCAATTGGGAAGGAGCCTTCCGAGATCACGGAAGACCAGGACCGGACGGGGCATTTCGCCACCTGGAATGGACGCGAGGTTCTTTGGAATTCAGTTGCCACGCCCGCAAAAGACACAGACGCGGGGCAGGCCCGATAGACCTTTCAGTTCGACCTCGGGGGCGAGGTATTCATCGTGAATCGGCTCTTCCCTCATCAGGTCGGTGCTTAGATACTTCTTGTTGGAGTCCGGAAATACGGTCACGACGAGGGCCTCAGGTCCGAGCATTTCCTGCACCTTGATCGCCGCCAGGAAATTGCATCCGGACGAGATTCCTACTCCCAAGCCGAGCGTTGATGCGAGTTTCTGCGCCATGAGGATCGAATCACCGTCCGACACCGTAATGATTTCATCCAGGGCCGCTAAATCCACGATCGCAGGAATGAATTCGTCCGAAATCCCCTGGATGCGATGTTTGCCGACCTTGTGTCCCTGAGAAAGCGTCGGGGACTCCGCAGGTTCGGCGGGATGAACCTTGATTTTGGAATTCTTGCGCCGGAGAAATCGCCCGGCGCCCATCACCGTGCCGCCCGTTCCCACGCCCGCGACAAAAGCATCCGGGACGCGTCCCGCCCCTTCCAGTTGCATCCAAATCTCCGGGCCAGTCGTGGTTTCGTGCGCCGCGACGTTGGCCTCGTTCGAAAACTGGCAGGGCAGAAACACATCTCGATGGCTGGCCGCGAATTCCTCCGCCAGGCGGATGCTGCCCAGAAATCCTCCCTGCTCAGGGCTGACCGGCACGATCTCGGCGCCGTAGCTCCGGATCAGGTCCTTGCGCTCGTGACTCATCCAGTCCGGCATGAAGATCTTGACGGGGTGGCCAAGAGCGCGGCCTATCGCAGCAAACGATATTCCTGTGTTGCCGCTGGTGGCTTCCGCGATGGTATCGCCAGGATGGAGCTGCCCGCTGCGGTACGCCTCCTTCAACATATGCAGCGCCATGCGGTCCTTGATACTGCCCGTCAGGTTCAACTGTTCGGACTTGGCGTAGATCACACGTTGCCGGCCGCGAAATTCAAAGGGGATTTCCAGCAGTGGCGTGTTGCCAACGATCTGTGAGAGTCCCTTGAGCCGAGCGCTGTTGGAAGTGTCAGACATTGGAGGTGAAATCATTTCTGCCGCTCCACTTTCGATCCCGGGCAAGAATTCGACTGAAGAATAAGGAAAGAACTGGCGGAGAGAGTGGGATTCGAACCCACGTTACCCTTTCGAGTAAACACGCTTTCCAAGCGTGCGCCTTCAGCCACTCGGCCATCTCTCCGTCGCCTCAACAACTTACGCGGATGCGCTCCCTAAAAAGGTAACACGCCTTGGGAGGGCCGCTAATGAACCGCTTTGAAGCTTTTGTCCGTGAACGTCAGTACCTACATAACGTATCACCTTCCACCGTCTCTTGGTATGTGTGCGCACTGAAATGGCTGCCTTCGGAATCTCCATCACAGGATGACTTGAAAGAGCTGGTCATGCGGATGCGCGCTAAGGGCCTGAAGGCAACCGGCTGCAACTCAGCCATCCGGGCCATCAATGCGTACCTCCACTGGAATAGCGCAGGCGTGGAAAGAAAATGTGGCCCCGGTTGTCTCCATTTGCACGTCCGGCAGTTGAAGGAACCGCAAAACATTCTGCCCACGCTGACGGCGGAGCAGGTAACACGCCTTGTAAATTGGAGGCCGAAGGCCAAGAATTTCTATCAACGCCGCCTGCATCTGCTTGTGCTTCTCCTGCTGGACACGGGCTGCCGCATCACGGAGGCGCTCACGCTGCACATGCGTGACGTGGACATGGACAACATGCTCATCACCCTGGACGGCAAGGGACGCAAGCAGCGTGTGGTCCCGTTTTCGTTTGAGCTGCGCAAGGCCCTGCACCGTTTCACGGTTGACTTTCACCACAAGCCGGATTCCCTGCTCTTTGCCACGCGACCGGGCACGCGGGTACGCCGCATGACCGCGCTCAGAGGTGTCAAAATTCTGTGCCGTCAACTCGGCTTTGAACCTCCAGCGCGGACCTTGCACGCCTTCCGGCACACATTTGCGGTGAATTATTTGAGGCGCGGCGGCTCCGTGTTCCATCTGCAAAAGGTGCTCGGCCATTCAACGCTGGAGATGACGCGGAGGTATGCCAACCTTGTAACGGCGGACTTGCAGGCGGTCCATGAGCGGGTGAGCCTGCTTACAAGGTAGCTGACAGCTTGCGGCTGAGAGTAGAATCCAAGCATGACTCTGACTGCTGGTGGCGACAAATCCGCTGCACTGGATGAACTCTACGGTCGCATCACGCAAATTGCCGGTGCGATGGGCGGCACTACATCCCGTTCGTTGTCGAGTCTGGCCTTTCCAAGCGCGATGACGGCGAGTCCGCGCACCGAGGATGTCCCGTCTTTGTGTGTGAAGATGCCTGACAAATTTCAAGTGGACTTCGCTCCGTCTAATCCGTTGAGTATCGGGAATGCCTTGTCCGTGAAAGCAGCGCGCACGCTTGGAGTATCGCGCAAGAGCGATTGGATTTTCAGCTTTGGGCCGAAGGGCTGGCAAAGGACTAACACTCCGCTATCAGACGATGAAATACGTGCATGTCTGACGCCGGAAGGACCGCCGCCTGTTTATTAGCGCGTGTCTTCCAGGCGGAACATCCGCTCCAGTTGCTCAGTGTCCGTCTGCGCGAGTCCCGCCTCAACATACGGCATGACACCCTCAGCCACTTCACAGGCGGACGGTCGGTTTCTTGCCTCGGGCCACCCGGCGTTAGCTTTTGATTGACCATCCTTGCCATGTCTGACTCCTAAGTGGTTTTGGTTTTTTGAGAGGCCCTTATTTGAGCCAATTCGGACTCTAAACTATGTGTCAGCTTTGACACACTTGGCTGTAAGCCATTGAGTAGCTTTATGTAATAGTGTGTCAAAGTTGACACACTTTTGGTAATTGGACGTGCGTATAAATGTTTGATCTGTGGAGGGCTATCAGGGAGTCACCCTGGACATTTTACCCGCCCTATCCCATTGAAAACACTGAAGATTATTCGCATCTCACGCGGCGGACAGCAGTGACCCGCTATGATGCTGTTCCACGTGGCCGGGTGTCCAAACACCACAGTGGTCTTGATGCGCTCGGTATGCGTTAGTGTGACGCTCTCAGCGGCTAACGCCTGCCCCACGGCTGCATCCTCCGGCCCCACACTGAATAGCTCGGGATGTGACAGCACAGCACGCATCGCCCGGTGATTGAGCGAGTAGCAGGCCCCTTGCGGATAGCATGGGTTGCCGTTCTTGCTTGGCCGCGTGTGACACAGACAATCGTGCTTGGCAAACTCGGCAAGGTAATCGGGTAGAGGCATGAAAAACGTATCATCGTCCACCTTGATGAGCACGTCATAACCGTGGTCAACGGCATACCGCACGGTTGCAAACGTCTTTTGTGGCAGTTCCGCGTAGCCATCGGGACAGTCCAGGCAAACGCAACCGGGGATTGGCACGCCGGACACAAAGCAGACATCCGCGTCCGTTACCAGCGGCATCCAGGTTTCACGGATGGCTGTGCGCCGTTCGGCATACTTGGGGCAGGTAAAAACAGCAATCAAGGTCTTCATTCGTCTTGCCATCTAACCACCTCACCACTACGAAGAACGAAGTTCGTAGTAGTGGGTGAGTGGTACGATAACCACCACTAACCACTTCTCTATAGAGTGGTGGTTAACGGAGGCTGGTTGTAACCCCTGTTCCCGTTATTTCAGCTTTCTTGTTACCAACCCAGGACGTGCTGCGCTCAACTCCCATTGCTTTCAATTTGCCCACTATCTTGGCATGTGACAGCGTGAGGTTGTCCCGGATGAGCTGCAAAGCCGCCGCCTCTTTGCCGTCCTTGTCTCCCTTTGGACCCACCGGCTTGCTGTTTAGCTTCACGTTGGAATCGGGTGGTGCCACGATATGCAAGCGACAATCCGGCCCTGACGTGACCTCAAACGGCTTGGACTCAAAGTCCCGTTGTTTCACGTTCTTTAGGTACGAGGCGGACTGATACGGCTCATCAGGATTCTGCAACCGCGTGGCCCAACAGGAAGAGACAAACGCACCCAACTCGCCGGAGCCACGCATGGCATTCTCCAGGGTCAGTTCGCTGATGTCTTTGGTGCCCTTGGGACTGTGGAACAGTACCAGCACGGACGCCGCGCCCGCTTTCATGAGGCGGAAACAGTCCTCCGCCAAGACACGCATGTCCTCAGATGAGTTTTCATCACCCTGGATAAATCGGACAGCGGTGTCAACGATGAGCACCGCGCCGTCCAATTCCTCCGCCGTGAGTTCGCCCAACGTCAATTTTCCTTCGCTGTTCATGGTCCGGCAGAACAGTTTTTTCCCCACATACGGCAGAAGCCCGAGTTTGCGCAGCCTGTCAGTGAAGGACAGCAAGCCCATCTCCGGGCAGAGGTACAGCACGCGCGTGGGCTGTTGGGTTACCTTGAAGTGGTCAAACAGCGGCTCATTGGTTAGCAGCGCGTGCGCCACGTTGGCCGCAATAAGGGTCTTGCGCTGTCCAACCGGCGCGGCAATAGCGGCAATCACATCTTTTTGCAGGAATCCGGCTATCAGGAATGTGGGTTTCGGCGCGTTGTCCATCTCTTCAAAGCTGTGATACCGCGTCCGCCAATCCTTCAGCGGCCCCGGCTCTTTCTTGGTGCCAATGAAAACCTCCGGTGTTGGCTCCGGGATGGGAAACTTTGCGCAATTTGCCGCAGTGCGCTCCAGCCGGTCATCATCCACCGGGTCTGCTATGACTTCCGCGTCCTCATTTAGCTCAATCATCCGGGCAAGAATGGCATCCTTGCCGCATCCGAGGTTTCGCATTGCGCCCGTTTGCTCCAGGAGAAACCCGGTGCGGTTTTCCCCCTCATGCACCGGAAGGCTCCAGGCCGTCTTAGGCACCTTGGAGTTATTGGACGGAGCCGAGGCGGGCTTGCGCAGTTTGCGGACCACATCGGGCGTTGGGGCAAAGGGTACGTCACAGATAACTTGGTATGCCTCCCCCGAGTCCGGGTGAATGCTGCCCTCCGCTGCCACTAAACCACCGAGACTCTTAACCTGCCCGCTGCATCCGTCCAAGTGCCACTCGCCTACGTCGTCCATCGCGCCGTCATAGTACATATGGACCTTAAATTCCGGGCGTCCTCCGCTGCGCACCGTGTAGGTCTCCGGTAATCCGTTGCGCATCCGCCATGCGTGGAAGTCCTCCAGGCTGGCAAGCCCGTGGTCAATGTCCACTACGGCCTTTTGGCTGTTGCCACATCCAACGCCCACGTTGGCATTGGGTGTCTTGGTCCACAACGCGCGGATTTGTGCCTCATCGGCAGTTGCGGCGTGGCATCCGCCCGAGATTATAGGGGCCTTCCCACGGAGCGGCAGAACGTGCAAACCTCGGGCCGCATTGCGCAGTGCGATGTCCAGAAAATTAGTCATGGGCTGCCAGCTCCTGCAACCGTGCGCGCCAGCGCACCAGAGCCTCACCCGCCCGGCGTTTGCGTTGGCGGCTGGCCTTGGGGTCATCCAGGTCAAAGACGCACAAGGCTATGTGGTAAATGGTCTCTTGCATGGGCGTCATCGTTTCAAACCTGCCCGTCAGGCGGTTGAGTTCGGTTTCTTTTTTTATGGTCATGGCCTCTCCAGCGTGTGAATGTTGGGCTTACGATTCGCGGCATGATTGACTACGTGCGGATTCACGGGCCGCCATCCGTTCTCAATTGGCGTGCCATCGGCCCATTGCAGCCGCCTTGCGTAATTCCTTGGCCGCTTGTCAGGCACCGGCTCAATTCGCAGTCCCAAAATCGTGTCTGCTTTTGACTTTCGGAATTCCGCACGCCCGTTGAATTCAGGATGAAGGACGGTGATGGCTCGGGCATAGAACGGCGCGGCGTGGTCGTTCATCAGGAACGTATCGCCCGGCCCTTTCAGCATTTCGAGTTTCCACCTCGCATACTGCCAAAGGCTGTGATACGAAAACGCGGTGAAGCCGTGGTCAATGCGGAGCTGAATTTCTTGCACAAGGAAGTCCAGCACCTCGGGATGTCTTTTGTGGAATTTGTGGAAGGCCCGCAACTCACGGTGCCTCTGTGAACGGCATACCAGCTCATCAATTGCGTCTTTCATAATTCCCCTTCCGTAATCTGACAGTGGACCGGATAACCTTCCTCCGCGTCCTCTTCAACTTTCGCTTTCCAGCCCGAGGTAAACGCCCCGTGGCCCCCCACCGCAACGTGGGGCAGCCGTTTTGTGGCGATTGCCGCCTCAAGGGCCTCTGCCGCAAACTGCTTGGGACTGCATGAGCGATTACGGCAGTCCTCAATTAGGTCCCGGTAAAGTGCCTCCGGCAACGTCAGTGAAAAACTCAATTCCACGTTCCTACCCTCCCTGAATTTTGAAGGGCCGCTGCCTGCCATCTCCCAAGACAGACAGCAGCCCCCTGTTCCGGCGGTTTTCAAAAGTGGTACGCCGGAGACCACTCCAGGGAACCCACACGCGGCTGAAAATCCGATTAAGGATTGGCGCGGCCACGTGCGGGACCGCCTGGCTCGGTCTGTTTGAACCGCGCCAACATCGTTACGAACCGGACGCATCCAGGTTGCCGAATACAACCGGCTGATAAATTGGCGGCGCAAAGAATTTCCAATCAGCGAACTGATAGGACGTGACGCCAATCAAACCCTTCTCTGCATACAGCTCAAGCAGGGTTTGGATGTACAGCGGGGTGCGAGAACGGCAAACGGACACGCCGAAATCACCGTAGTACACGCGGTCACTATCCGGGTGAACGACATAGCTTTTGCCGAGGATGCTGTCTGTTGCATCATCGAACAGCGGACGCCCATAGCTGTCGCGTGCGTTTTTCACCTTCTGCAAGTCAGACGGCGAAAGCAGGAAGCGATTGTTGGGGCTGTTCTGCCAGAAGTACCCTTGTGCGTACTTCAGGCGGGACATGAACGAATAGGCATCAGCCGGTGAGTCACCCGAGCTGTTCACCAAAGCCGCAGAGTTGGACTGCATGGCAGCTTTGAAAGCGGCCATGAAATCGGTGTTCTGGCTTTGAATCTGACCGAGTGCGAGCGCACGCAGAACAGAAGCCACGATTGGCACGGCGAGGTTCATCCGCGATTCAATCGAATACTTGGTGAGGTTCTGATACCGAGTGCCCGCCAACGTCACGGTTGCGTAGGTTGGAGGCGTGGAGTCAGACGGTGCCGCGCCTTCAACGAACGTGGCCGCCGCTGGAGCGGCAGTCTGCATCGTGACAACCAACGGATTGGTTGTGTCCCGTGCAAAATCCAGAACACCGAGGCGTCCGGGGATGTCAAAATCCTGAATGCCCTGAATGATGCTCGGAATGACATCGGTTGGCACAGCAGCAGCCGCGCCAGAAACAGGCGATTGCTGAATCTGGAGAGGCACGTCCGTTGCCATCTTGCCGGTGCGCATGAAACCGTCCAGGGCCTTGACAATGGCCGCTTTCCGGTCGGTATCGGTCGGGGCGAGGGGCTGACGGACGATTGGCTGCGTTGTGCCCTTGTCAAACGATTCGAGCACGGCATACCGGGATTCGAGACTGAAAAGCCGCTCAGCCTCTGCTTTCAGGTCAGACAGCATCTGTGTTTCTTCGGTGGACATCTCACGGCTGGACGTGCGGCCAAGCAAATCTTCTACCTTGGCCCGGCATGTCTGCCTCATGGTGCGAATTTCTTGTAACGTCATAACTGATAACTCCATGCGTTTAAGGTGCGCCCACCGATTTGTTTTCTCGCCGTGTCCCGGTCCAGCCGGGGTGATTGGCGAAAACACGGCACCTAGGCCGCAATCAAAGCCTTTGTGAGCAGCTCCACACCCTCCGGCTCGCTGGCCGGAGGCCGTGACAGCCGGTCTTGGCAATACTCAGCGCATTGCACAGCGGACAGGCCCGTCTTGGCTGCGAGATAACCGGGGAGCAGTTTCGTGTACACATCAGCGCGGCTCTTGCCATCAGCAAGCAGCTTGCACTCATGGGCCACGGCATTCTTAGCAAGCTGATGCGCGAGGCGTGCCCCTGCACCTTGAGCGGGTTTCAGATTCGCGCCACTGCCCATGTTGAGCGGGGACAGCGGCTCATCCAGGCCGGGCAACGTGGGCAGGTTTTCCATTCGGCGGGCTTCGTTCCGCGTGAGGAAACCGGCTGCTATTCCCGAGGCGTGGGCTGCGTACCGCGTCTGTAGGTCCGCGCGAGTGAGACTGTCAAGGTCATGCTTAACAAAAAGGTCCGTCTCACCCGCAGCTAAGAGGTCACGGTGGATTGCCTGCTCAATGCGCCTGCACCACGGGCCGAGGGTGTATTTGCAGTAGCTAAGGAAAAACTGCTCGGCACTTGCATAAGTGGATGACTTGCCCTGTGAAATTCCAAGCAGCACGTCCGGGATGCGGAAGATGCGGGCAATGTCAGCAAGCTGGAATTGTCGGGCTTCGATGTACTGTGATTCTTGCGCGGTCAGCCCGATGCGCTTAACGTCCAGGCCGTTCTCCAATAGGAGTGGCATCCACGCATTTGCCGAGCCGCTGTGCCGCTTCATGAAGGCGTCCCGGAGTTGGTCTTTACCCACTTGGTCAATTTCGTTGGGCGTGGAAAGTGCGAGGTCAGTCTGTATGCCGTGCTCAAAGAGGCGCGCGCCTTGCTCTTCAGCAGCAAGTGCCAGTCCAATGGCCTCACGTGCGAGCAGGATTAAGCTGGTGCCTTCGATTGTCGAAGCCGGGGCCAGCATCCGCGTAATCCAGAGGTCATCTGACATCAGGATGCGTTGGCCAGCGCGCGGGTCAGCGTACCGGAAAAACAGGGGCACGGGCGGCGGGATAAATTCGTCCAGCGGATTCACAAAGACCATGCGGCCCGCGCTGAGTGGGTAGAGGGCGGAGATTCCGTCCGGTCCAATTTCTTTTTCGTTGAAGGATTGGCCATAACACAAGAGGTCCAGGACCATGCCTTCACGCATCTCCATGCTGGTCTGCCAAGGATTCGGGCAGTCCTGGAGCAAGCGGAAGAGCGGATGCTCTGTGGCCAGCACGGCCCCTTGCGGAGTACGCCGGTAGAGGTTCAACGGGAGGCTGCTAACGTCCTCGCTGAGAATCCTCATGCACGCAAGCACAGCGGAGGCCCGCATGGCCGTCTGAGGGGTGACAAATTGGCCGGAGTGGGTACGCACGCCTCCGAACATATTTGTCAGGGAGGCCAGAGAGTACGGAGAACCAAGACCAAGAGATGCTTTCTTGCCCGGCTCGGGATTAGGGAGATTCAATTGGATGAGAGACATTGTTTAGATGGTCACTCGCTTTCTGAGGGATTCGCGTTGAGAGATTGCCGCGTCCAGTTCATGCACGCGGGTGAGCAGTGAATCGAATTGAACCTGCTCGGGAATGGTCAGGCTGCGCGATTCGGCCATCGCAGCATCAAGCACGCCTTGCGCAGTGGCTTTTGCCTTCCTACGCTGAAAAGCTAATTCCAGTAACGTCACAAAGCACCTCCGGTAAAATCAATTAGTCCCTCCCGCAGTGCATCCTTTGCGGACAACATGCGCCCGCCGCCATAATTACTACTGGCACTCACGCGGGCACCACGACCACGCCGAATTGCAGAGAGAAAATCGCTGTACCACGCATTCACGCCCGTTTGCATGTGGGCCTTGGCTTCGTCAGACAGCGGCACAAACGGGGCGCGTTCTGTCTTGTGCTCCCCGGCAGTCACGGCGGTGACTTTGACCCCGGCGTTATCCAGGGCCTTGCTGATGTCCGCGTGAATGTCCAGGACGCCCACGCTGCCCACTTCGCCGGACGGTGTGAGCGTGATTGTGGACGCCTGTGAGGCAAGCCAATACGCGGCAGATGCGGCAATGCCGGTCACGAAGGCACGCACCGGCTTTATTCGGTTGGCCTCGCGTATCACGTCCGCCGTCTCAGGCAAGCCAAGCACGCTGCCTCCAGGCGAATCCACCACAAGGTCAATCGTCTTGACCGAGGGGTCAGCGAGCGCACGCCGCACGGTTGCCCTGACGGCTGCGTAATCGGTATCAGCGAACCAATCGTTTTGACCGAGCACGCCGAAGATGCCAAGCTGCCCGGCTGCGAATGTCTGTGCTCTTGGCACGGGCACGCGGGCTTCAGGCCCGGCGAGCAGTTGGGAAACGTAGGATTCGAGGACTGCGAAATAGGGGGAGCGGAATGTGGGTTGCATTAGTCTGACTCCAGTTGGTTTGTTAGCAGCGTGATGAACTGACGGCAAATCGGGTGACCGTCCGTGAGTATCGGGAGGCGGTCACGCAAATTGCGCAGCAAAAGGTGTTCGTTGACCGGCCCAACCCCGGCATCGCGCAGTGTTTGGCGTGTTTCATCAATAAGAAACTGCGCGGACGCATCGTCAATCTGATGGTCCTCAATCTCTGCGATGGTCTTTCGCCACTGCTCAAAAATCATGTTTTGCACGGCGTCCATTTACTTGACTCCCTTCAGTTCGTGTGGAATCAGGGCAAGAATCTCGGATTCCCAGACCCGCGTAAGGCGTCCGATTTTGACGCGCTGCAACTTGCCGTTTGTCCACCACCAGCGGATTGTTGAGGGCCGGACGCTAAGCAACTCAGCGGCGGATTCCGCGTCAAGCAGCCGGTCTGTCTTTTGCGGCGTCCTCATGTTGACTACCTTTCCCGTTAACGGCTTCCGTAAGCCCGTTAGTGAATCCACTTTAAAATGGACAGGCTGCTTGGGCGAGTGGTATGTTACTTATGTATGAATGTCATTATCCGTAAGAACGAACCGTTGCCTACTCACCTGGACCCGGAGCAATTTGAGGCAATCTTCTGGCACATCAGGGAACACCCCGAACAGCCACAATCAAAGCGCGTTGAGGAAGTGTTGGAGTTGGTCAGCAATCTCCGGGATGACTTGAGTACGCCGGAAGGGATTCGGGTTATAACCCGGTTGCGCAATGTCCTAAGCCGTTACCGATGGGGTGTCAAGGTCTCGCCGACATCCAAAGGCTTCCATGTGAGCCACTTTCCCGCCAATAGGGGAATGCTGTCCTCGTCTGACGAATGGGAATATGGGGCGGTGCGTGCCTTGCTCGACCTTGTGCCCTATCTCGGTAAACGGCCTCGCATACGCCGGTGTGCCGAGACCGGGTGTAGGAAATGGTTCTTTGCAGCGAAGCGGGAGGACCGGCAATGGTGCAGCCCGAATTGCAGGCAACGTCATTACGACAGTGACCCCGAGATGCGAAAGAGCAAGAAACTCTATATGCGCAAGTATCGCGCTGACGAAAAGAAGCGCGAAGAGAGCCGGAAGAGGGGCGTTGGGTTTAGGGGTCGCGTGAAGCACCGCAAAAGCGGCGGTGTATAATCCGCGCTGAGGGGGCAATAGGCCGCCTGTTGAGCGCAAGGCAGCTCCGGGCGGCCTATTTCTTCCTTGCGTTAAAAGGCAACACGCCTTAGAATTTCGGCCCGGAGCAAAATCCATCTAACTGCTTGATTCGCCGGACCACGTGACCCGCCCGTCTTGGTAGGCTTTCCAAGCGTGCGCCTTCAGCCACTCGGCCATCTCTCCGTCGCCATGCGACGCACATGAAGTGCTGTTTTGATTCTAGCAGCCAGTCGGCCTGTGGACCTTGACGCACGGGTTCGAGAACCGGCGCTGGCAACTGGCTGCTGACAACTGTTCTCAGCTTTCCTCGGGCTTGTGCAGTTGCTGGGCCAGGTAATTCTCGTAGGTCATCTCTTGAATCGCGTGCAGTTGCCCTTCCAGCCAGTCGATGTGGTGTTCTTCATCGAGCAGGATCTTTTCCATCAGCTCGCGCGAACCGTTGTCGCCGGCAGCTACGCTGGCCTTGATCCCGTCATTCAGGCGCTTCACGGCCGTGTACTCAAGCTGCAGATCGTTCTCCAATTGCTGCTTCAGGGTTTGCCCGATGTTGATCTTGAAATAGTCGGTCATGTTGGGAGCGCCATCGAGCAGCAGAATGCGTTCCATCAAAATTTCGGCATGCTGCATTTCTTCGATGGATTCCTTGCGGGTGTGCTTGGCCATCCGTTCATAGCCCCAGTTCTCGCACATTTCGGCGTGCAGGAAATACTGGTTGATGGCGGTGAGCTCGGCTTTGAGCACTTCGTTCAGAATGGCAATGACCTTGGCGTCGCCTTTCATGATTACCTCTCTTGGGATGGGAACTGTTCTCAGTACCCTCTTTCAGCTCCCGGTCCACGTGAAAAATACACGGCTTTCAATGAGAACCGAGAACTATCTGCGAAAGAGATTGTACTAGAAGAAAAGATTCAGGAGTGGGATCCCGAGCCAGCAGCAGCAGCGGCGGCATTCGGCACTTGCGGAGTCGTCGTGGCGTTCCCGTTGGTGGGCTGTGCGGACTGGGCTGGCGCCGGCTTGGCCTGACTTGCACCCGCGTTCTCAACCACTCTGTGATTCAGGCAGTACAGCGCGAGTTCCAGACGGTCGGCGACTCCCAGCTTGTCGTAAACTTTGCGGAGATAATTCTTGACCACCTGTTCGGTAGTGCCAACCCGCAGGGCAATTTCTTTGTTCTTCATCCCCTGGGTGACGCAGGAGACGATGTTCGACTCTTTGGGGGTAAGCGACACTTTGGGACGCGACCCTGTCGGACGCAGACCTTGCGTGCGATAGGCTTGCATGACCCAGCCGATCGCGCGGCTGTCGAGCCAAGGCTCGCCCTGGGCGACTTTGCGCAGGCATTCCACCAGCATTTCCGGCTCGATTTCGCGGGAAACGATGCCATGAGCGCCGCGCCGGAACAAGTCGAGTGTCATCTCCTGGTCGGGCTCTTGCAGCACGACCACCAGACGGCAGCTCGGATTTTGCCGGAGAAGATCGGAAACGGCGTCGGCTGGACTCGGGGTCAGGGCCGCTTCGAAGATTACAACGTCGGCGGAAAATTTTTGAATGGCGCTAACGGTTTGCTCGACGCTTTCGGCCTGGCCGACCACCCGGATGTCATCCTCGAGGGCAAAGATCTTGCGCAAGCCGGCGCGGAAAATGGCCTGGGTATCGGCCACGATGACGCGGATCGTGCCTTTGCCGTCCTCAAGATGAAGACCGTCGCCCGGCTCAACGCTGACCGAAGTGCTGCCCATCTGTCCTCTTTCGCGCCCTACCCGCGCGGCCGACTGGGAGACGCGGCAAGCCGCGTCTCTACTTCGCTGCAAAACTACCTGCGCTCAAAACGATACTCATCAATGACTACACCGACGCCGCGCCGGCCGCCGTCTTCAAAACTGCGTACCACTCGTCCGCGGCAATCCACCTGCACGTCGGTTTTCGCGCCCACTACATCGGCGGGAAGAGAAATCGTAAAATCGACAGCCGAACCTACCGGCACATCGGCATCCATGCGGAACAGAACGCCGTTGGCGGAAATGTTCTCGGTCTCGACCGACTTTCCCCAAATTCCCGACCCGGTGTCTGCCGACTTCACTGCCACCGGCAATTTGATGGGAAAGCGCGGCGCGCCTTGCACGTCCGTATAACCCCGTCGATTCTTGCTGCTTTCAGCAACAGTTCCCTTGGCGGTTTCAGACACGTTTGCGACGACCTTTCTTCCGGCTTGCCCGTGCATCACTCCAATTGAGAATGTGCACATTTCAGGCCGAGATTACACCCCAGCATCTGCAATGCAAAGTTACGGAAGTCATGGAACAAGAGCGGCGAAGTGCCGGTGGTACAGGAACTTACGGACATACCAAAGATGCCGTGTGCGCCATCACAGCCGAGACGGCAGTTAGCACTTAGCATCTAACACTTAGCTGCCCCGTACGTCCTCTGGAGGCGTGCCTGAGGGATTTCCATGGCTTGCATGTCTGGGAACGGCCTCACAAGCTCACTGTGGCGATTTATGCCGCAACTCTGATGTTTCCGCGGGAAGCGCTAAAGCTGAATTCTCAGAACTTCGTCGCTTCCGTGAAGTTAAACTCCTTTACCTTCATCGCCGGCACGACCATGTCAAACGATTCCTCTCCGCTCGCGCGCACCGGAGTGCTCATCGCCTCGACCTTCTTCAGCATCGAGATCAGGCTTTCATTGAACCGGAAGTTTCTCAGTCCGCACTGTACCTTGCCGTTCTCCACCAGGAAGGTTCCATCCCGCGTCATGCCCGTCACGATCTTCTCGTAGGGATCGACTTCGCGGATGTACCACAGCCGCGTGACCAGGATGCCACGCTCGGTCGAGGCGATCATTTCTTCTACGTGCTGCGGCTTTCCCGGCGCGCCGAAAACGATGTTCATGGGCATCTCGCCCATCTCATTCGGCAGCGGAAACCCGTGGCCGGTGGGTTCGATGGGGCCGACCTTGGCGGCATACTCCGAGTTCTTCATCTTCTGTGCCGTGGCGCGCGCATACACCACGCGTTTCACCACGCCGTTCTCAACCAGTTGCACGCGCTGCCGCCGCATGCCCTCACCATCGAATGGCGAACCCGCTTGCAGCGGATGGGTAACGTCGTCGCAGATGTTGATGTTCTCTCCAAACAACTGCGTGCCAATCCGGTCATTTAAGAACGAGCGTTGATCGAGAATCGCGACGCCGCCGAAGTCCCAAAACATGAATCCGACAATATCGAGGACTGCGGCCGGTTCGAGAATGACGGTGTACTTCCCCGGCGCAATCTCTCGCGGATGCGCCGATTCAACCGCTTTTTGCGCAGCCGTCGCCGCCAAGCGTATGGGGTCGAGGTTGCGCACATTGGGCGAATTCAGCTTTTGCCAGCCGGAAGAATCTTCAGCCAGCATGGTGATGGAAACCTCTGCCATTGTCTGCCGGTGCCAATTCGCCAAGCCGCGCGAGTTAAAGATTCCTTCCTGCGATTCCGATGCTGAGTAGATGCCCGCCGTAGTCAGTTTGTGTTGATCCGCAACCGACACAATGCCCCTTACCACCTCAGCGCGACCGGCCGGAGTGATCCCAGCGGTTTCGTCAAAGAACCGTGTGGGGACGGGCGACTCGCCCGTCCGGCCCACCGCCTCCTCCGCCGTAGGCATTGGCAACAAGTCAGGGTCTGCCGCCTGTACTCGTGCAAGATTTTCCGAGGCCGTCACCGCCCGCCGCAAACTCTCGTCGTCGAACTGATTGGCAGTCGAACGCGCCGTCCGTCCGGCAAAATTCGTGCGGATGGAAACGATGGAGTTCTCTTCCTCCACATTCTGATGAATGGTGTTGTTGGCAAAACGGGTTAGGGCAAAGCGGGAGCCGGTAAAGATGGCTTCGACCTCATCGGCAGACGAGAGCCGGCGAATGCGGTCGAAGATATCAGCGGCTTTTTCTTTAGTCAGCATTCCCAGATTTCCCGTAGAGACGCGGCTTGCCGCGTATCCTTCTCCGCGCCACGGAGACGTCGCCCAAGAGACGGGGCAAGCCCGTCTCTACGAATACGCCGAGCCGACGCGAATATTCCGAAATCGCGCCGGGCTGGCCCCATGGCCCGTCCCGACGACTTGCTGCGGCTGGCCTTTGCCGCAGTTGGGTGTTCCCCACAGCGTCCACTCATCGCGCGAGCAGATCGCGTCCATCGAATTCCAGAACTCCGTGGTGATCCCGGAGTAAGAAGGATTTTTCAGCATCCGCACCCGCTTGCCGTTCTTGATTTCCCACGCGATCTCGCATCCGAACTGAAAGTTGTAGCGCTTGTCATCAATCGACCAGGACTTGTTCGTCTGCATGTAGATGCCGTCGTCGGTCGCGGCAATCAACTGCTCCAGACTCAGCGGCTTCTCCCCCGGAAGAATGCTGACGTTGGTCATGCGAATCATGGGCAGCCGGTTCCAGCCTTCGGCGCGCAGCGTTCCACCGGATCGCGTGGCTCCGATGGTGTGGGCAGTTTCGCGCGAACTCAAATACCCGGTAAACCGTCCATTGGTGATGATCGGCGTCGACTGCGCGGCCACGCCTTCGTCGTCGCAGGCGAAGGTGCCGAGGCCCGGTCCGTGCTCCTGCCGGGCGTCGGCCACGACGTTGACCAGCTCGCTGCCATAGCGCAGATGGCCCAATTTTTCGAGAGTAAGAAACGACGTGCCGGCAAAATTCGCTTCCATGCCGAGCACCCGATCCAGTTCAATCGGATGGCCGATGGATTCGTGAATCTGCAAGCCCAGTTGCGAGCTGTCCAGAATAATCGTGGCCGTGCCTTCCGGACATTGCTGCGCATGATGCAGCGCCACGGCTTCTTCTGCCACGCGGCGGGCATTCTCCAGCAGTTTCATTTCCTCGATCAGTTCGTACCCGCGGTTCTGCCATTGCCCGCCGAATGAGTTCGGATACGACCGTTTTTGAATCTCCGACCCGGCAAACGCATACGCCGTATATCCGGCGCCGGTCGAATACTTTGTCTGGTGGATCCGAGAGCCTTCCGAAGAAAGAAACCACGACTCCTCGCGCTGAAAGTTCATGCCGGTTTCGGCGAGCGTTACACCGCCGACGGCGCGCATCTCCGCGTCCACCTTCAGCAGCAGATCGAGATTCTGTTCCACCGACGTGGAAAACGGATCAGTCTTGTACGGAGTCGTCCACTCCGCCACCGCTGCAGGTTCGGGAGCCAGTCGAACATCTTCCTTTTTCACGCGCGCCGAGGCCCGGGCAATCTCGACCGCCAGCACGGCTGCCGCTTCCAGCGCGGCGCGGCTGAGATCGGCGGACGCGGCAAACCCCCATGCGCCTTCCGCAATCACGCGCACGCCGATGCCGAGCGAATCCGACTCCGAGGCATGGCCGACACGCCCGTTCTTCGTGGTCAACGAACGGTTGCGGATCGAAACCACACGCGCGTCGGCATAAGTCACGCCGCGCACGGATGCAGCGTCCAACGCCAATTGGGCAACGGACTTCATGCTGGAATCCAACGTATCACGAGCATTTGAGGATTTTGATCTAGTTGAGCAGAGTCGATCAGTGCATGCCGGGAGCCGCCGTCGCCAGCGGAACTCTCTTGCGCGCAACGTCGACCACGAAGCGACCGGCCCGCAAGTGGTCTCCATTCGCACTCGTGCCGTCTTCGTTCGTGCCACCGGAATCAGTCCACAAGCTGCTCACCTCCACCTTGCCCGAGCTCGCCGCCATCTTCGTCGGCTGCCGTCGCTGCTTATCGACGTAAGCTTTGATCACTTGTGTCGCCAGACGCGCCGCCAGTCTGCCGTGTTCGCCGCCTTCAAAGAGCACGCAAACGATCACGTCCGGATTGCGCCTGGGCGTGAATCCCACGAACCACCCGTTCTGGGCGAAATCTTCGTCGTTCTTATGCTTTGCGCGCAGCGCCAGTGAAACAATCTGCGCCGACCCGGTCTTGCCCGCGATATCGATTCCCGGAATGTGCGCTGAGGGAGCTGTGCCTTCCGGCAAGAGCACACGGCTCATCGCGTCGGTAATGGTGTTCCATCCCGTCGCATCAATCGGAACTTCTTTCACTTCGGTGTAATGTGTGGTCTCCACGAAGCCCGGCGGCAGGCTTGTCGGATTAATGACGTGCGGAACAACCATACGGCCATCCATCGAGATGGCGCCAACTGCGCGCATCAGTTGCACGGGAGTGATCGCCACTGCGCCCTGGCCGATGCCCACCGAAATCGTCTCCCCGGCAAACCACTTCTGCTTGAAATTGCGAATTTTCCACTCTTCCGAAGGCATCACGCCCGTCACTTCGTTAGGCAGGTCGATACCAGTCTTCTGCCCTAAGCCGAGAGCGGTAGCGTATTTTGCGATGCGATCGATGCCGAGTTTTTCCGCCAGCGTGTAAAAGAAGACGTCGCAGGACTGGTAGATCGCTTTCGGCAGATCGACCCCGCCGTGGCCGCTTTTCACCCAGCATCCAAAGCGCCGGCCATAGAACGTGGCGCCTCCATTGCAATTTACGTGGAGAGTCTGGGCAATTCCCTCCTGCCAACCGGCGGTTGCCATAATGATCTTGAACGTCGAACCGGGCGCGAGTTGCGCCTGAATGGCTTTATTGAGCAGCGGCTTATCGGGATCGTTGACCAGCTTGTCCCACTCATCCCGTGAAATCTTCACCGCAAAATCATTGGGATCAAACGTCGGCCGGCTCACCATTGCCAGGATTTCGCCCGTGTGCGGATCCATGGCCACGATTGCACCGTTTTTCCCTTCGATGGCCTCTTCCGCAGCAATCTGCAAATCCAGGTCAAGGGTGAGCTTGAGTTGCTTGCCAGGCTCTGCAGGAGTTTCATCCAACCGTCCGACTTCGCGGCCGTGGCTGTTGACGATCGCGCGCCGGAATCCGTTCTTCCCCATCAGGATGCTGTTGTACTGCTTCTCGACTCCGCTAACACCGACCACATCGCCGGGCGTGTAGAGCTCGAACTGCGGTTGGTTGAGCATGTCTTCGGTCACTTCGCCGACGTAGCCGATCAGGTGCGCCATGAAACCGTTGCGCGGATACAGCCGCCGGTGCGACATGATGGTTTCAAGCTCGGGCAACTCGTTCTTGTGCGCTTCGATGAAAGCCAGTTCGTCGGGCGTGATGTCTTCTTTCAGGAAAATCGGCTGGTACTGCGGCATCCAAGCGGAGCGCTTGATACGCTGGCGGACTTCGTCGGGATTCAGGTGCAGTCCCCTGGCAATGGCGTCGGCGTCAGCGTTCAGATCGCGCGTGGAATCGCGCAGCAGCAGCGCGGAAAACGAGGGGTAGTTATCGACAATGATCCGGCCTTCGCGATCCAGAATCTTGCCGCGCGGCGCCAGAATCGGCACATTGCGAACGCGGTTCTTCTCCGCCAGCAAAGCGTACTCATCGCTTTGCATCACTTGCAGCCGCCACAGCCGGTACGCCAACACCAGGAAAATAGCCAGGATGACGTACTGCACGGCAGTCAGCCGAAACGTGGAAACCTTTTCTTCGCGGCCGAACATTACTCCTCAGTTCTGAATCCTCAGCTCGTGCCAGTAGGCATGGGTGCCCCACCCGAAATCGAAATCGGCGAATGCGATGGCCCTGGAAAGCTGATGGATGAGTTAACTGTATTCTAACGCCTGGGCGTCTTGCCCGAAATAATGAACCGTAAACCAAAGTTTTCGACTCGAATGCTGGTAGTTCTAGTGGAGAGACGGGCGTCTCGCCCGTCCGCGACGAGCCTGCGATCAACCGCCTCACAGTAGCGACTGTCGGAGGAATCGGAGCTGTCGCCTCAAGCATTTGCGGCCGGTCAAGGGGTCATGTACAACCGTTGATTGAACTTCCTTCCCCCGCGGGCAACAATACAGACTGGAATTACGTCTCACTTATTTTCAGCCAAGGAACTGAATGCGGATTCGCAGTTTCATCATCGCTTACGCGCTCGTGCTCGCTCTTCTGCTGTTTGCCGACCGGCGCCCTGCTACTCAACCGGATCGCTATTCCCACGTAGTGGACCTGACCGATGGGCCAACCGCAACGCCGGCTCAGGCCCAGTCCAAGCCCATAGAGTCCAGAACGCGCATCATCGCTCCCGGCGCGCTGATTCCCGGGACTTGGACGGCTAGCCAGATTCCGCCGGAACGCCTGATCGCTCCCTTGGTGGTGATGGATCTGAACCCAGCGCCCGAGGGCAGTCCGCAGATTTCTCTCGACGACATCGCGGCGTGGGAATCGCACCACGGCGTGATTCCGCAAGGAGCCGTGGTCGCCATTCGCCGCTCTGGCGCGCACGACGATCTAGCCACGACTGATCGGTCAACGACTGACCTGTTAACCCCGTCGTTTCCCATCGCCCGTGACGCGGCTGAGTTCCTCATCGACGCTCGCTACACCATCGCCTTTGCCGTCGAGACGCCCGTGGACTTCGCTTCCGACCGCGCCCTGGCGCGGCAACTCGCCCTCCACGGAAGCTATGTGGTGGAAGGGGCTGCGCGCTTCACCGCGCTGCCGGCGACGGGCTCGCTCGTAATTGTCGCCCCGGCAAAGAAGACGACTAAGAAGCCGGGCGAGGCCGCACCGGTCCGCATTCTTGCCATGGTGAGATAGTCGCTGGTCGTTGGTCGTTGGTCGCTCGCGGATCGTTCCGTCGTTACGCCTTTTCTGCACCGCGGTTCCCACCGGGATCATCTATCCATCCGGAGGAACGTTCATGTCTGACCCGCGCTATCCCATCGGAAAGTTCTCCTTCACCGGCCCGCTTACGGCGGAACAGAAGCAGCAGTGCCTGACCGACATCGAGCAGACTCCGGCGCGGTTGCGAGCCGCTCTGCGTGGACTTTCCGGCCAGCAGTTGGATACTCCGTACCGTGATGGCGGCTGGACTCTGCGCCAGCTGGCCCATCACCTGCCCGACAGCCACATGAACTCCTATATTCGTTTCAAGCTGGCACTTACCGAAGACGAGCCCACCATCAAGCCCTACCTGGAAAATCTCTGGGCTGAGTTGCCCGAGGCCAAGCTTGCCCCCATCGAAGTATCCCTGGCTTTGCTCGATTCCCTGCACCAGCGCTGGATGCTGATGTTGCGCCAGCTCACCGACGCGGATTGGAAACGTACCTTCCGTCATCCTGAACTGGGCCCGATGTCGCTGGAAAAAACTCTCGCACTGTATTCCTGGCACGGACGCCACCACGTGGCGCACGTCACGAGTTTGCGAGAAAAGATGGGATGGTAGAGACGCGGCTTGCCGCGTCTCCGCCGGCGAACTCTACGGGTTCTTCTCCAGTGTGGCTTTCATATTGACTTCCGAGCCGGCAAAAACGGAAATATCTCTTGTCCATGCGGCGTATCCGCTTTGCGAAACCTTGACCGTGTGTTTACCCGCGGGAAGCTTTAGCGTAGCCGGAGCATTGCCGACGAAACTATCGTCAACGTAAACGTCCGCGCCGTCTGGCACCGAGGTCAGAATGATTTTGCCCTCCTCCTTCGAGGCAGGAACCGCGTCGGCAGACTTAGTGATCGAAGGTGTCGCCGGAACGGCTTTAGGGTCGGGGACTGCAATAGTTTTTTCGGGCGTTTTGACTGCCGATGCCTGCTTGGTATCGCCAGCCAGTTCGTCCGCTACCTGTTCGTAGAATTTGTCGGCCATGCGGTCACCCGCGCCCCATGACATCCCTTTCTTGTTTTGCACGTTGATGATCAGGGTAGCCTGATTGGCGCCCTCAGGCTCGACCGAAGCGTTGGCAATAAACCCTTGTGACGCGAAAGATTGCCCAGTCTCAAAAGTGAACATCATCATCTTTTCGTCAACGTAGGTCACGACGTGCCGCTCCCGTGCCGTCCTGACGGCAGCTAAAAACACCTGTTCGGGAGAATTGTTGTAGATCTTCTTCTTGGGTTTCGCCTGCGCGCAGATCGGCAGCAGAATGCCAATCATGGCCAAGGCAATTAGGGATGACAGCGCTAAACGTCTCATGATTTCTCTCCCGCTGAACGGTTCGCCACGTGACTCACATTTTGGGGATTAGTTCATAGCCCGTTGAGGGTCGGTTGGTGGCAGCCGTGTGCGTCTTCGTATGATCGTCACCACGCTATGCCCGGCGTAAAGGCTTGTCAAATCAGCTAATGCCGAGCTTCCACGCCAGGTAGCTCATCGCCTCGCGCATCACTGCCACAAAACGTTCCCAGAGAGAGCGCGGACGCGACTCTGGTCGAGGCGCCAACTCCACTTGCACGCCTTCGTGCTCCAGCAAGGCGCGAATGCGGAATACATGGTAGGCATCGCTGACCGCGATGCAGGTGCGCATGCCATTCGCGCGCATGATGTTGGCCACCCGCGCCGCTGACTGTGCCGTATCGGAGCCCTGCGTCTCCGCGATCAGCGCCTGCTCCGGAACGCCGCGCCGCAGAAGATAGTCCCGTCCAACGCCGCCCTCGCTGAAATCCGGATCCTGCGCCGCTCCGCCGGTCGTAATCACCACCGGCGCCATTCCCTTCTGGAACAATTCGTAACCGTGATCCAGTCGCGCCCGGTAGACCGGTGAAGGACGGCCCACATACTCGGCAGCTCCGAAAATAACGATCACATCCGCTTTTTTCGCCGGCGCTTCGGCAGCCGCGCCCACGATGCGCGATCCGGTAACGCCGAGAAACAGCAACAGCGCTCCCACCACCGCCAGCAACAACAGCGGCCAGGGACGCATCCATTTGGAGCCAGGTTTCAAGGTTTCAGCGTTGCAAGGTCCCAAGGAGGATCAGTCGGAAGGCCATCAGAGCGTCAATTTAAGGAATGCAACCTTGAAACATTGAAACCTTGAAACTTTGAAACCTGACTTAAGATAACGCTTCGATAATATCCTTCGCAGGAATCGCACCTTCGCGCAGAATCTGCCAGGTACCGTCTTCCCGGAAGTGCACGATCGTCGACGAAATAGTCCGCGGAGACTTCCCGCCGTCCACGATCATCGAAATGCGGCCTTGCAGTTGCTCCTGCACCTGCTCCGCGGTCGTGCATTCCGCGGCGCCGCTCAGGTTGGCGGAGGTCGCGGTGATCGGAATCTTCGCCGCTCGCACCACCGCCAACGGGATCTCCGCCGCCGGCACCCGCAGCGCCACGTTCGCCGTGTTCGCGGTTACCTTTAGCGGCAGATGCGACGCCGCCGGCACGATCATGGTGAGCGGTCCCGGCCAGAAACGCCGCGCCAGAAGATGGAAATCGTCCGGCAACGGACGCGCGAATTCCTCCGCCTGGTCCACGTTCTCGATCAGCAGCGAAAGGGGCTTGTGCCGCAGGCGCGACTTGATTTCATACACGCGCTCCACCGCACGCAGGTTGAACGGGTCGGCCGCCAGTCCATAGAACGTGTCGGTAGGCATACCCAGCACCTGCCCGGCCTGAATCTGTTCGGCAGCATATTTGATCAACGAAGGTTCGGGCGTTTCGGCATGAATTTTAAGGATTTCCGCGCGCACTATAATCCCTTCCCGACGATCAACTAAACACCGTCGGCATAAACATTGTCGGCGTAAACAATGAAATGTACCATACAACGTGATCTAGGAACCAACCTATGAAACAGGACGCGAAGGCCGGGCGAACGCGTAATCAGGGAGAGCGTCTGCGCCCCGTCGCCGGCCGCCACCACCCGAGGCTGAAAGACCTGCGGCTCGCCTTCCGCCGCGCCGAGTTGACGGCCCAGGGTGAGTGCGCCATCGAAGGCGTCAAGTTGCTCGAAGAGGCATTACGCAGCGGCCAGCATCTGGAGAGCATATTCTTCAGCGAATCGGCACGGCCTCTCGCCGAAAAACTTCTGCCTCAGATCGGCGCTCGCACCGAAACCCTCGTCCTGCCCAATGCGCTGTTCAATTCGATCGTGCCGAGTGAAGCGCCCCAGGGCGTGGCGGCCCTGCTCAAACTCCCGGCTTTCTCCTCGGCTCATCTGCTCGACCGCTCGAGCCGCGGCCCGTTGGTCGTGGCCGCGGGCCTGCAGGACCCCGGCAACCTGGGCACGATCCTGCGCTCCGCCGAAGCCTTTGGCGCGGCCGGAGTTTTTCTGACCGAAGGAACCGTCAGCCCCTACAACTCGAAAGTTCTGCGTGGCTCGGCGGGTTCGATCTTCCGCTTGCCTTTCTTGCGGATCTCTTCGGCAGAGTTGATTCCGCTTCTGCGAGCGCGCGGCGTTCGCCTGCTGGCGACTTCTTCGCACCAGGGAACTCCGCTGCCCCAGATCTCATGGACTCTGCCCCTCGCGATCTTCATCGGCAACGAAGGCGCCGGGGTGTCCCGTGAACTCACGCGCGAAATGGACGAGACGCTGGCGATCCCGCAAGCGTCGCAGGTCGAATCGCTCAACGCCGGGGTTGCGGCCAGCATCGTGCTGTATGAAGCTGCGAGAAATCGGAAAGGAAGTTCTCAGTTCTCAGTTCTCAGTTCTCAGTGAACCCATTCTCGCATCAACTGGGAACCGGGAACTGAGAACTGCCTTTTGTGGTGAAATGATCTTGTGAACTCATGAACCTGTTCTCGCCCATCCCGCAAGGCGAACCCGCCGCTCTGGGCGCGCGCCCCCTGGCCGACCGCATGCGCCCGCGGACGCTCGACGAATTCGTCGGTCAGGAGCACCTGGTCGGTCCGGGCAAGCCACTGCGCGTGCAGATCGAGCGCGATGACCCGACATCGATGATCTTCTGGGGCCCTCCGGGCACAGGCAAAACCACCCTTGCCAAGATTATTGCGGGCATCACCAAGGCCGACTTCATCGAGTTTTCCGCCGTGCTCGCCGGCATCAAGGAAATCAAGCAGGTCATGAGCGATGCCGACCGCGCCCGCCAGTACGGCACGCGCACCATCGTTTTCGTCGATGAAATTCACCGCTTCAATAAAGCGCAGCAGGATGCCTTTTTGCCGCATGTGGAGAAGGGCAGCATTCGCCTGATCGGCGCGACCACGGAAAATCCCTCGTTCGAGATCAACTCCGCGCTGCTTTCGCGCTGCCGCGTCTATGTGCTGAACCCGCTGACCGAAGATGAGATTGTCGTTCTTCTACGTCGCGCCCTTAGCGATACCGAGCGCGGTCTCGGCCAGATGCATCTTGAGTTCGGTGACGACTCGCTTCGTAAGATCGCTGCCTATTCGAGCGGCGATGCCCGCAGCGGATATAACGTCCTCGAAGTAGCCGCCGCGCTCGCTCAACAGGCCGGAACGAATGCCCTTTCCGAACAAACCATTCAGGAAGCCCTCCAGAGGCGGGTTTTGCTCTACGACAAGAACGGAGAAGAGCATTACAACATCATTTCCGCGCTGCACAAATCGATCCGCAACAGCGATCCCGACGCCGCCCTCTACTGGCTGGCTCGTATGCTCGAAGCGGGAGAGGATCCGCTTTACATCGCCCGCCGCGTCGTCCGCATGGCGGTCGAGGACATCGGTCTGGCCGAACCGGCCGCACTTGCGTTGTGCATGGCCGCGCGCGACGCCGTCGATTTCATCGGCATGCCAGAGGGCAACCTCGCCCTGGCGCAGGCCGTCGTCTATCTTTCGGTCGCGCCCAAGTCGAACGCGCTATACACCGCGTACGGCGCGGTTCAGCGAGATGTAGAGCAAACCGCAGCCGAACCTGTCCCGCTGCACCTGCGCAATGCCCCCACCAGCCTGATGAAAGGCCTCGGCTACGGCAAGGACTATCAATATGCTCACGACGCCGAGAGCAAGGTCACCGACATGCAGTGCCTGCCCGACAGCCTGCGCAACCGCGTGTACTACCATCCTACGAACGAAGGAGTGGAAAAGCGGATTCGCGAACGGCTGGAAGAAATCAAACGGCTCAAACAGCCAGCGTCAAATCCAAACACAAGCCGAACAAAAAGAGAATCTCACAACTGATTCTGGCAATCTCATAAGACAGTTTGCAATCGACCGGCAGGAGGGTTTCGTCGTGGCTACCAGCCCGCTCACAGATTTCGGCTTCACCAGCCCGCCTCTACCTGAAACAGCTGCTCTCAGAGTGACGGAACTGGTGCGCCTGCAGAAATTCGCGCAGCGCATCACCTCCACTCTTGACATTGAAGAACTGGTTCCGCGGATCGTTGATGAGGTTGCGGCATCGCTCGGCTGCGTCGAAATCAACATTTATCTCCGCGATCCTGGGGAGAGTGAATTCGTACTGGCCGGGGTTCGCGGCTGCAGCCTCTACCACAAGGGCCATCACCTCAAACCAGGGGAGGGAATGGTGGGACACGTCGCGGCCACTGGCAAGATGCACTACGCACCCGACGTCACTCGCGACCCTTACTACATGGCTTGCGAGCCGGGTACGCGCTCCGAGGTCGCCATCCCGTTGCAACGCGAGGGCCAACTGGTCGGAGTTTTCACCGCGTCCCATTGCGAGCTCAACGCTTTCTGCCCCGATCAACTGCGTCTGCTGCAAGGATTATGCGGTCACGTGGCCGTCGCGGTTCACAACGCTCGCCGTTTTGGCGATGAGCGCGAACAGCGCGCGCGCCTGAGCCGCGAGGCCGAAGAGGCTCGCTCGATTCAGCAAGCCCTGTTGCCTCGCAACTCTCCGCTGATTCCAGGCTTTTCGGTGTCTGGTCTTTCGATTCCGGCAGGCTTAGTCGGCGGTGACTGGTATGACTTCATTCCGCTGAGCGGGGGACGCTGGGGACTGGTTCTCGCCGATGTTTCCGGCAAGGGGACGGCGGCGGCGCTTCTAATGTCCGCCACCCGCGGTATGCTGCGGTCGCTGGCGCAAACCGGTTCCGGACCTGCCGAAGTGCTCTTGCGCCTGAACAACATGATGATTGAGGATTTTCCCAGCGGACGCTTTGTCACCATGGTGTATGCCGAACTTGACCCGTCGAGCCGCATTCTGCGGATCGCGAACGCCGGTCATCTCGCGCCCTTGCTGGTCGAGCCTTCCGGCCACCGCTGGATCCATCACGAGCACGGCTTGCCGCTGGGAATTTCAGCCAGCAAATTCTCGGAGACAGAAGTGACGCTCGGCGAAGATTCGCGCATCGCGTTTTATTCCGATGGAATCACCGAGGCGGAGATAGCGTCCGGCGAAGAATACGGCCCGGAGCGACTCCTTGCTCTAATGCGGTCACCCGAGGTAACCCCGGATGGTTTGCTCGCAGATGTCAGAAAATTCACGAATGGGACTGGGCTGCGCGACGATGCCACGGTGATCCTGGTGCGGACACGAGGAGCAGAATTGGACTCGAGCGGGAACGCCTGACCTAAGTTGCGATTCGCTATCCGAATCTGGCCCGGTGCTCTTTCAAAACGCAGCGGTCCATCACCACAAACATTCCGGCCTTTCGCGCCCTCTCCGCTGCCCGCTCGTTGATGACATCTTCTTGCAGCCAGATCGCCGGAATTTTCAATTGAATCGCCTGTTCCACGATGTCGTCCACGTACTCCGGCCGCCGGAATACATCCACCAGATCGATCTTCTTCGCCACTTCGAGCGGTATGTCGAGTAACGACGGATACGACTTTTCTCCGAGCGCCTCGGCAATCTGCGGATTCACGGGGATAATCCTGTATCCGGCTGCCTGCATATAGGCGGAAACACCGTGACTCGGCCGCATCGGACTTTCCGACAAACCGACCACGGCAATCGTCTTTGCGCGTGATAACAGCTCGTAAATAGGATCGGAATCCGCCATCTTGGTTCTGCTGGGTATTGGGTACTAGTCTTTCTTTTCCGTCTTCTGTTTAAACATCCGCAGCGCCAGCTTGCGAATCGTGTCGGAAACTTCTTTGTTATCCGACAAATTCTTCAGGTCGCGAGTCAGCAGGTTCTTCATCAATCCCAGCGAGACGTCGAGCGGTGTGCGCGGGTTCTGCACCAGATTCCGCATGATGCTGTAATTCTTCGCATACTTCCGTTTCATCGGAATCGCGCGCAGTACCGCTTCCAGCACATTCTTCTGCAGCGCAAAAGCCTCCACTTCGGCGTCCGAAACCTTGGGTGAGTCCAACACCGCCACCGACACCAGTTTGGTGGAATCGCGAATCAGGATCGACCGGTCCTCTTTGTTGCCGCGCATGGCGAGCGCGATCCGGCCCTTGATGTCGAGCTTGGCAATCTTCTGCAGCGTGCTGTCGCGCCGTTCCTCACCGGGATGGGGATGCTTCTTGGCATGAACAGCCATCGCGGCTGCCGCCGCCTTGCGTTGCGCGATCGCTGTCGCGTCGGCGTCTGCGCTCGCCGCGGCCGCGGCGGACTCCGGCGCAGTTTCACCCGCCCCACCTGCAACCTCGTGCGCCATTTCCTCGTGCTCTAGCCCTATAGGCTGGAACGGCTTGTCCTTTTCGGCCGCCAGCTCCGCTGCATTTTCTTCCAGATACTTTGTGACTGCACTTTCTATAACCTCCAGGTGTGGTTCCCCTTCGGCGGGCTCAGTTGCCGGACTGGTTTCCACAGCAGGCGACTTCTCCGCAATTTCGGCGAGCTCATTCCGGCGCAGACTGGGATTCGATTGCAACGTCTGCACCAGCCGCGGAGACTTCATCACACGCGCGCTCTTCAACAATATTTCTACAATCGAGCGCGATCCCGATACCGCCAGCTCGTTGAGCGCCTCTTCGTTTACCGATGGATTCTCCGCCAACGCCGGCAGCAGGCTGGTCCGCAGATTGTCCCGAGAAGCGAAATATCCCAATACCTCGCCGCTGGTCTGGGGATCGGCAGCCGCGGCAATGCAGGATTTCTCATCCCAACCGGCCAGCGTCAGACGGGCCCGCTCCGCAAACAACTTGTTATGCAGCGCGAGATGGACCAGGATCTCAATCGTCTCGCTAGGCGGCACGGAGAGGGCCCCGCGCACCGCAAATTGCATCAGGTTCGATGGAAGCTGCGAATTGCGGACCAGATCAATCATTCGGGGCATGGTTCATCTCCCGGAACGTACGCCTTTCTTTCTTGTGAACTCTCTCGGTGTTCGCGGCTTCTGACCGGCCGCGAGTTCCAATTGCGCGACTGCAATCTCGAGTTCGCGCGTGATGCGATTCGGGCTCCGCCGCTGGTATTCGTCGCTCAAGGCGCGATAGTACCAGAGCGTGCCTTCCTTTCTTCCCGAGAACCGCGGCCAGATGGCTTCGCCATCCTTCCGGTAATCCGCCAGAATCGTGCGCACGTTGTGTAACTTGTCAGACGCCGACACCAGACGCGTTTCAACGTCGGCGTGCTTCACTTCGCGCAGATAATCTTTCTTCCGTTCCATCCACTCCGGCTTCGGCTCGCCGAATGAATCCGTGCAGCCCTCCACAATCTTCGCCACCCGCGAACCAAACCGTTTGCGGATTTCGCGCAGCCTCGGCATGCCGCCGCAGTCTTCGACCACATCATGCAGCAGCGCCGCGATGGCCATATCCTCGTCGCCGCCGGCTTCGAGCACCAGCGACGCCACCGCCATCAGATGCGAGAGATAAGGCACTGCCGATTGCTTCCGCGTTTGTCCGTCGTGTTTCTCCGCGGCATAGCGGAAGGCACGCTGCAGACGGGGACCGAGCTTCGGCGGGCGAAGATGCGGAGGAGGAGACGAATTCGTGCTCATGATTTCTTTTCGCCTCTCCGCATGCGCAGATACGCCTGCATCAGCGGACGCAAATCGCCATCGATCACGCGATCCACATCCCCGATCTCCAGTTTCGTGCGGTGATCCTTGATCATGCGGTAAGGTTGCAGCACATACGACCGGATCTGCGACCCGAAATCGATATCCAGTTTCGAGTCCTCGATTTTTTTCGTGACCTCGCGCTTTTTCTCCAGCTCGAATTCATAGAGTTTCGAGCGCAGCATACTCATCGCCTTTTCCTTATTCTTATGCTGCGAGCGCTCATTCTGGCAATTCGCGACCAGGCCCGTCGGGATGTGCGTGATCCGCACCGCCGAATCGGTCGTATTCACGTGCTGTCCACCTTTGCCGCTCGATCGGTAAGTGTCAATCCGAATGTCATCCGGCTTGATGACGACCTCGATGCTCTCGTCAATCTCGGGCGAAACGTACACGCTGGCAAACGATGTGTGCCGCCGCTTCGCTTGGTCAAAGGGAGAAATCCGCACCAGCCGGTGCACCCCAATTTCGCTGGTCAAATAACCGAACGCGTATTGACCAAGCACCGAAAAGGTCGCGGACTTGATTCCGGCCTCTTCCCCGGGCTGGTAGTCGTACATCTCCGTCTTGAATCCCTGGCGCTCAGCCCAGCGCAGATACATGCGCAGCAGCATCTCCGCCCAGTCCTGCGACTCGGTTCCGCCTGCCCCGGGATGAATGGTCACAATCGCGTTCAGGCCGTCGTTCGGTCCCGAAAGCAGAGTTTCAGTTTCGACGCGATCCACCAGTTCGCCGAGAGCGTCCAACTCGCGTTGCAGGTCGGCGGTGACATTCTCACCTTCTCCGGCCAAATCGAAATAGGCCGCGATATCGTCCGTTCGGCGTTCCAGGTCGCCTTCCAGCGACAACACGCTTTCCAGGCGCTTCCGTTCGCGCATCACCTGCTGCGATTTTTCAGGATTCGACCACAGATTGGGATCCGACGCCTGCTTTTCGATTTCGGCAAACTGCTGGCGCAGCTTACCGGCGTCAAAGATACTCCCGCAGGTCGTGAACCTTGGTCTTTAAAGAAGTGTATTGCTGTTCGAGTTCATCCAACATTGCTTATCCAAATATGCTTATTGCTCGCGATCAGGAAACTCGAAGCGCGCCAGCAGCGCGCCTGCTGAAATTATCGCACACAGATATGCGAACCAGTCCCCATGCCGGGTGTAGAAGGTGGTACTGGTGCTCAGCGCGTACGGCGCCGCCAGCGCGGTGCGGATCTTGCGCGGGGTTGCCGCCACGATCCGCCCGTAAGGATCGATCGATGCCGTCATCCCCGTGTTCGTCCCCGCCAGCATCCACCGCCCATTCTCGATCGCCCGCATTCGCGTTTCCTGCAGATGCTCCTTCCAGGCGCCACTGTCGCCGTACCAGCCGTCATTCGAGATATTTACCAGAACCTGTGCACCCTCGAGCGGGAACTGCCGCACTTCGTCGGGAAAGAGCGATTCATAGCAGATCGATATTCCGAGCCGCTCGTCTCCAGCCTGCAGTGGGATTCGAGACGCCCCGGCCTGAAACTCTCCCACTTCTTTGGTCAGCCCTCCGGCAAACGCAAAGAGTCGTGGAAACGGCAAATACTCCCCGAAGGGCACCAGGTGCACTTTGTCGTAGCGTCCGACCCACTCACCCTGCGGATTGACCAAGGCTGCGGAGTTGAAAATCTGCGAGTTCTCTCCACCGCGGTGCATGGCCGGCGTGATCCCAATCGAGCTGGCTACCACCCAGGTTCCCGACTCTTTCGCCAGTGCGCTCACTGCGTCTCGAAATAGAGGATCGTTCGTATAAAACGGCGAGGGCGACTCGGGCCACACAATCAGGTCGAAATGCCGACCTGCTTTTTCTCCGGCCGGATGCAAACTTATTGCCGTCAAGTCCCGAAGCGTGTCCTGGAAATATTCCTTCGTCCACATTGCCCCGTCTTGAATCGGGATGTCCGGCTGCACCAGGAGCGCGGTGTGATCGGCTACTGCTGCGGGAGGAGTCACCCACTCCCCTGCCTGCAGGATCACCGCCGCCACAAACGCCGCCAGCATCAACCACTTCCGCCGCTGCCTTGCTCCTGGCCCTTCGGGCGCAACCAGGAATGCGGCAGCGAACACGCTGTTCACGAGCACGATCTCAAACGAGAGTCCGTAGACTCCGGCCAGGGTCGCAAACCGCGTGAGTGCGAAATTTCCCGTCTGCGAGTAGCCCAGAAGCTCCCATGGAACCGGCGAGGTTCGCGACCGGGCCAACTCGACCGCGCCCCAAAGAAAGGGCGCGGTTGCTAGCGCGCGCCGGAGTGACGCTCCCGATGCGGCGGTTCTCGCTACCGTGGGCTTTGATCCGGAGAGCTTCGTTCCAGCAACCAAGGCCAGCAGCAACCCGAACATCCCGGGATAAAGCCCGACATACATACAGAACAAGATCAGCACCAGCACCGCCGCCGGAATCGGCAAATTGCCGTAGTGGCGCATTGTGTCGAAAATCCAGTAGCAGCTCCCGGCTAACCAGAGAATCCCGCATAGATAACCCAGCACGAACCCCTGGAACGGCGTGGCAGGCAAACGCGCCTGACGATGACCGTCGAGTTGCAAAGTTTCCGGAGCGCGCGCCCGCAGGATCGCGACGATCAGCGGCGCCACCGCGATCCAAGCCAACCCATACCACCCCGCCAGCGGAAAGATCGCAACCTGCAGGGCCGCCGACAGCAGGACCAGCCCCCACGCACTTCGTTCAATTTTGAGCACGCATCAGGATAGCAAACAGAAGTAAGCTGAGAGCCTCAAGCTTCAACCTACAGGCAAACTCTTCGCTCGAAGCTCGTGGCTCGCAGCTCAACAAAATCGAACGCCGAATTCCCCGCCGATCAGATAACATAGCGAGGTTATGAGTCTCAGCGTAATACTGGTAAAGATTCTGGAATACATGTTTGTCGCCGGCTGGATCGGGTCCGCCGTTGTGCTGGTGTTGACGGGCATCGAAGACGTCGGAACCCTATTGGACAGGGAGGACGAACACAGCCACTAGGGCTCCCGCTGCATGTCGTCAACGTCAAACGCACCTACCGGCAACAACCGGGTTCGCATTGTGGTCGCGACCTCGGTGATGCTCACCTTCATCTCCTACTGGCGAGCCGCCGCAGTTATTCTCAACGACCTCGGGTCTTCCGCCTTCTACGCCGGCGGCATCGCCGAACAGGCGATTGGAAAAAGCGCCCCATGGTTTGTTCTGGGCGTCATGCTGTTTGCTTTCGCGGTCCGTGCCGTCTACGTAGAAAGCTGCTCGATGTTTGTGCGCGGCGGCGTCTATCGGGTCGTCAAAGAAGCTCTCGGCGGCACCCTCGCCAAACTCAGCGTTTCGGCCCTGATGTTCGATTACATCCTCACCGGGCCGGTCTCTGGCGTATCCGCGGGACAGTACATCGCCGGCCTGATCAACGACACCATCAGCATCGCCGACGCCCACGGTTTAATTCCCTCCGCCGTGCATCACCTCTTCCACGGCACACCACAGGTCGGCACCAACGCTACCGCGGTCGTGTTCGCAATAGCGGTCACGCTCTACTTCTGGTGGGAGAACATCAAGGGTATCGAGGAGTCCAGCGAAAAGGCACTTTGGGTCATGCAGATCACAACCGTTATGGTAGTGATGCTGCTCGGCTGGTCTTTCTTCACCTTATTCAAGGTCGGCGGTCATCTGCCGCCCTTCCCAACCCTCGCCAACATTCACTACACCAGCGAGTCGCTCGGTTTCTGGAAACACAGCAAACTGCCGCACATGTTCGGCATCCTCGGGCTGATCATCGGCTTCGGACACTCCGTTCTCGCCATGAGCGGCGAAGAATCGTTGGCGCAGGTTTACCGGGAACTCGCGCACCCCAAGCTGAAGAACCTGAAACGCACGGCCATCGTCATCGGCGTTTACAGCTTCGTGTTCACCGGCCTCGTCTCTTTGCTGGCGGTGATGCTGATTCCCGACGATGTCCGCGTGAAGGTGTACAGCGACAACCTGATCGCCGGACTGGCCATGCATATGGTCGGCCCGCAAGTACTGCGCCTGGCCTTCCGCGCCTTCGTCGTCGTTGTCGGATTCCTGATTCTGTCCGGGGCCGTCAACACCGCCATCGTCGGCTCTAATGGCGTCTTGAACCGCGTCTCCGAGGATGGTGTGCTCGCCGACTGGTTCCGCCGTCCGCACAAAAAGTACGGCACCACCTACCGCATCATCAATCTCATTGTCGGACTGCAGTTGTTCACCATCATCGTCAGTTGGGGCAACATCTACACCCTGGGTGAAGCGTATGCCTTTGGCGTGGTATGGAGCTTCGTCTTCAAAACCATTTCGATGCTGGTGCTGCGCTACCGCTATAAAGGCGAACGCAACTGGAAAGTGCCGCCCAATTTCCACATCTTTGGTGTCGAAATCCCTATCGGACTGGCCTCGGTGGGGATGGTGCTGCTCTCCACCGCGATCGTGAATCTTTTCACGAAGTCAGTGGCCACGGTGAGCGGCATCATATTTTCGGTAGTTTTCTTCGCCATCTTCTCGTTCTCGGAAAGAGTAAACCGCCGCAAGCACGCCCACACCGCTGCGCAGATGCAGGAGCAGTTCCAGTTGCAGCAGGCGGAAAGCGTGGAGCGCGAAACTGTCGGCATCCGCCAGGGCAACGTGCTGGTTCCGGTCCGCGACTACAATACGCTGAACCATCTCAAGTGGGTACTGGAGCGCACCGACACGCACGAGCAGGATGTGGTCGTCATGACCGCTCGTATCAGCCAGTTCGGGGCCGCCGCGTACGGCCTTTCCACCGAGCAGATGTTCAGCGATTACGAACAAACCCTGTTCACCCGCGCCGTCTCCGTCGCGGAAAGTTTTGGCAAGAAGATTTCGCTCCTGGTGGTGCCGGCTCGCGACTCCTGGTCGGCCATAGCCCAGACCGCGCACAACCTTGACTCCTCCGGCGTCGTCACCGGCCTCTCCAGCAAGATGACTACCGCCGAGCAGGCTTTCGCCCTGGGCAGCGCCTGGGAAGCCATCCCGGAACCCAAACGCCAGTTTGTATTGCAGATTGTTCAAACCGACGGCCACGTCGACACCTTCCGCATCGGCCCGCACACGCCCGCCATGAAGAACGAGGATGTGGTCCTGCTGCATCGCTTGTGGCTGAACGTCACCCGGGAACCGGGATTGGAAAACCTGCACCACCACGACATTCTGACCGAAGCCCTGACCCGCTTCGCCCACGACTACGGCGCACGCGACCGCGAAGAAATCGTCAAGGAGTTGCGCCGCCACAACGTCGTCGGCGGTGCACTCCCGGTCCGCCGCATCGCCGATCAGATCCCCACCGTCCAGTCCAAACCGGTTCGTTCCGATCGTGACGACAAACCCTCCGGCTCAGAGGACGATGGCTCCGAATGACGTTGCCCGATCCTGTCCACCGGATCGAAGTTTGGGGGCGGTGACACCCATTCACTTCACTTTCGGAGAATCCAAATCAGCCGGTTTCTGATCGTCCGCATGAATCGCCCCATCGTCTTCCGCATAGAACGAGCGGTGTTCGCTGTCCATGTGCTTGGGCGTCATGGTGAGCACGAAACCGTCGTGATCAGGACCATCGTGGTGCGCGCGAAAGCCGACCGTGTAATCTCCGCGGTCGGTGGTCTGCGCCAGGCGCTTGCTGAAGGATCCGGTCCCCGCCAGCGCCTCCAGCGAATCCGCGAATTTGTTGTGACGTTTCTTGTATTCGTGCTCCGCCCGCAGCATCGTTCGCATGTAGCCGAGGGCCTGCGCTTCCGATTCCGAACGGGCAGGGTCGCCGGGAAACTTCGGTTGGTAGGCTGCTGAAGGTGGCGTCGCCGTTGGCGGTGTCGCTGGCGCTGCCGTTGGTGCGGCCGTTTGCGTTGAAGCCGGAGGCGGCGCCTGCGCCCTCCCCAGCCCCGCTCCCATCATGCCCACCATCAGAATCCCAGCACAATACCGCTCTATCCGCCTTCGGCTCACGGCAACCTCCTCTGCTGCCTGATTTGGGGGGGTTACCCCCGTAATTTGTTTCTTTAGCCAATCGTTCCAATTCTTGGCTGGTTCAGGCAAGCTTGATCAGGATGCAATCCTAACAGGGAAACTTGATGAAAGCTGCCGTTGCCACAGCCAAAAAACCGTTGATACGCGTCGCCGTGGTGGAGAGCGATCCGTTGCGGTTTGTCGGATTCCGCGCCCTCTTTGATACCGAACCGGATCTGGAGTTGGTCTCTGCCTCGCTGGCCGACCTGGGCCAGTTGCAGAGCATCGACCTGGTCCTGCTCGGCAATCGCGGCGGGCAGAACCTGTACGACATCATGGCCAGCATGAAAGCGGTCCGGCCCGACCTGCGCATCATCGTGACCGGTTCCGGCATGGACGATGAAAGCGTCCTCAAAGCCATCGCCGCTGGTGCCAAAGGCTACGTGGACGAGGCTGCTTCACCCGCTGAGTTTATCCAGGCTCTCCGCATCGTGCATCAGGGTTCGGTGTGGGCTCCGCGCCGTGTTCTCTCGACCTTCATCGAACGCGTAAGCGCATCCCCGGGCCGTATCTTCCCTGCGGGACGGGTCAGCTTTACCGACCGCGAAAAGGAAGTTCTGGAGATGCTGGTTGCCGGCCGCTCCAACAAGGAGATCGGCTCAGCCCTCGGCATCGAAGAACGCACCGTGAAGGCTCACGTAGCGAAACTGATGCGCAAAGTTGGCGTGCAGAATCGCATCGCCCTCTCGGTCCATGCCATCACGCACTCGCTGGTAACGGCAAAGTAGGCGTTGTCTGCGCGGCCAGCTTTTTGGCCGCTGCCTCTTCGAGTTGCTTCACAGCCGCCATGGTTCCTGCGGTATAGTCTCCGCGCTTCTCCGACTTCTGGCGCCGGTTGCGTTTGGTGACGGAATGTCGGTTTGACATTGGCTTCTCCTGTTACCTCTTGAGTCCCAAGCCAACTCTAGTCCCCGGAGCAGTCTCAAGAATGGTCAATTCTGCACAGTAAGGACCCGGGCGTCGGGAAATCTCCTTTACGCCGGCAATTCTCAGTTAGTGAATTCGCCCCCATGGAAAGGCCGGTCGAGTTCTTCTCATCCCATCTGCTTTGGTCAACGTGCTTCAAATGGGAGGACAATACACATCGCGCTTGGCTTCTGCATAGAAACTTCGGGGAAGCAAGACTTGGCCATTCACGAAAACGACCGGGACTTCAGTCCCTTTTTCGGGTGATCGGTTCCATATGTACGCCGTCCATAGCCTGCGCCCGTTAAAGACGAATACGCTTTGATGAAGTGGCTCTTTGCCTATGCAGGGGAGGAACACATCCTCAAATGACACGGTTCCCTTTTCATCCGCAAGTTTGCATCGATCAACATTCGCGTGCTCGTCGAACCAACAGTCCACCCAATAGCCTGTCTTTGCAATGTGGACGAAACGTTGTCGGGTAAGACGTAAAGGGCGTCGGACGAGACAGTAGGCGGTCTTCGAGGTCTTCGAGGTTTCCATCCTTCCCAGAAGAGCACGACCACAACGAAAATGATCGCCGCTCCCAGCACCACGCGACGGAAGTTCTTAGGAGTGAAGCGAAGCAGCAGTGCGACAACAACGCCGAGCGCAACCGCCCCGAGCACGAACCATGTGGCGATGGGCATACTCACGAAACCCATCACAAGAAAGCCGACAGCTACAAGTACACCAGCAATCTCCGAATCCACTTGCATAATGCGAAATGGGCCGGGATGCCTGCTGGCGTCGCGATCCTTCATGGTCTTGATTGTCCCACTGCTCCATCTTAAAAGCTGTGACTTTCGCGCAATTGTTGTAACATCGCTCGCGATTTCACCAATGATCGGGGAGGGACTCGTCAATCATCCTCGGTTACCCCCAAACAGTGACCTTGGTAATCTTGTCCTCCCACCGTACCTGCCGCATACTCGCCTCACCTACCACAGAACCTGGGAGACGGGGTTGGAAGCGGAGATTAGGGTCGCCGCCTTCAGCCCCGCATTTTTTTGCCCGCAAACGAACTTGAGACGTATTCAGCCATGCCGCAGGCGATTCCTTGGAACTCTGAAACCTTGAAATCTGGCCTTCAACCCTGACTCACCCTGATCACTCCCCCGGTATCCCCCCTTCTGCAGCCCGCATCGAATAGAATCAGAGACAATAGAATCCATACTCCGATCTCCCAAGTGAGGCATGATGCGAAATTTCCTCGTTCTGCTCCTGCTCTTTTGCTTCCTGACCCCAATTCTGTCCGCCAACACCGATGAAGAGACCAAGGCTCCGGAGGCCAACACCAAAGCTGCCGGGCGTATCGAGGCCGCCGGCACGGTGCTCGATGAAATCCAGGCTGCCCCGGACCAGCGTATCCCCGAAGAAGTCCTCGGTTCAGCCGAGTGTGTGGCCGTGGTTCCGTCGCTGCTCAACGGAGGATTCGTCTTCGGTGGCCGTTATGGCAAAGGCGTAGCCAGTTGCCGCACGGAAAAAGGCTGGAGCGCGCCTGCTTTCTTCACCATCGGCGGCGGCAGTTTCGGCTTGCAGATCGGTGGCCAGGCAACCGATCTCGTCATGCTGATCATGAACAAGAATGGCATGGATCACCTGCTCTCCAGCCAGTTCAAGCTCGGAGCCGATGCCAGCGCCGCAGCCGGCCCGGTTGGACGCCACGCTGCTGCCGACACCGATTGGAAGATGAGGGCGCAGGTTCTGACCTACTCGCGTTCCCGCGGCCTCTTCGCCGGGCTCGAACTCTCCGGCGCCGTCATCAGGCAGGACAAGGGCAGCACCCGCGATTTCTACGGCCGCATGGTGCCCTTCAAGACGTCGCTCAAGGGAGAGATCGAAGCTCCCAAAGGCGCCTACCCCTTCTTGAGCACGCTAGCCAAGTGGGCCCAGCAGGCCGCAAAATAAAAAGGTCTCTTCACGATGGTTTTGGGAAGGGCACGGCTTCAGCCGTGCCGCCCAGAACCAAAAAATACGCGGGCTTTAGCCCCTGAGGGTTACCTGCCTTGCGTCATAGCGCCTCGACCCCCTACACTCCGGCACAGTGCGAAAACGCCTTGAGTACGCTCTCGTCTGGCCCTGGATAAAGATCCTGGGCTTGTTGCCTCGTCCCGTGGCCCGCGCTATCGGGATCACACTCGGCTTAACCGTCTATGCGGTTCACCGCCGCCTGCGCCGGGTCGGCTTGCGCAACCTGACTCTCGCTTTTCCGGAAATGTCGCCGCGCGAGCGCCGCCGCCTGGTTCGCGGAGAATTCATCTCCCTCGGGCGTCAGCTTGCTGAAGTCTGCCTCTTCCCCCGCTACACCCGCGAAAATGTCTCTCGCGTTGTCGTCTATGACGGCTTTGAAAACTTCGAACGCGCCTACGCCCGCGGCAAAGGCGTTCTGTTTCTTACCGGACACGTCGGCGCATGGGAACTCTCGGCCTTCGCTCACTCCCTGCAGGGGCATCCGCTCTCGATCGTCATGCGCTCCCTCGACAATCCCTACATCGACGCCCTGATCCAAAGCTATCGCACCATGCACGGCAACCGGACCGTCGACAAGGACGATTTCGTCCGCGGCCTGCTTTCCGCCATGCGTGCCGGCGAAACCGTCGGCATCCTCATGGACACCAATATGACCCCACCGCAGGGCGTGTTCGTCGATTTCTTCGGCATCCCGGCTTGCACCGCCAGCGGCCTTGCCCGCATTGCCCTGCGCACAGGCGCCGCCGTTGTCCCCGGCTTTACGGTTTGGGATTCGAAGCTGCGCAGATACATCCTGCGCTTCGATCCCGCCGTCGAACTGATTCGCACCGGCGATAACGAGGCCGACATAATCGCCAACACCGCAAAATTCACCAAAGTCATCGAAGACGTCATCCGCCGCTATCCTGACCAGTGGCTCTGGGTACACCGCCGCTGGAAAACGCGCCCACCCGGCGAACCGCCCCTGTACTGAGGCATAGATATTCAGGCCTCGCGCTTGGCGTTCAGATCGATCTGCAGGCACTGGGTGCTGGGTACTGGCGACAGGTTACTGAGTACGCGACAATAGGGAGCCATGAAGCAAACCTTGCGCGATCTGGCCGAGAAGCTCGGCTGCCATCTTTTCGGAGACAGCTCCATCACCGTGACCAGCGTCTCCAGCTTGCAATCCGCCACCGACCAGAGTCTTGTCTTCGTGGAAGACGTTCAGTATCTCGACGCCGCCCTCGGCTCATCCGCCGCTGCAGTTATCGTTGGAGAATTCGTGGCCGGAAACTTGGCCGCCAGCGCCCAAAAACCGCTTCTGATTTCCCCGCAACCGCGTCTCGCTTTTGCCCGAGCCGCGCGGCTGCTCCGCGATTCCGACCGCGATCACGGCATTCATCCTTCCGCCATCGTTTCCGCTTCCGCTGAACTCGGTAAGAACGTAGCCATCGGGGCGCGCGCGATTCTCGGAGAACATGTCAAGGTAGGAGATGAAACGACCATCGGCCCCGGTTCGGCGATCGGCGACAACGCAGTCATCGGAAACTATTGCCGCCTCGACGCAAACGTCACCGTCTACCCCGGCGCAGCTCTCGGCGACCGTGTCATTGTGCAAGCTGGAGCTGTCCTCGGCAGCGAAGGCTTCGGCTACGTCCGCGATTCCCAAACCGGACGCTACGAGCAATCCCCCCAGATCGGCCGCCTGGTAATCGAGGACGACGTCGAAATTGGGGCCAACTCGACCATCGACCGCGGCGCGCTCGACGAAACTCGCATCCGCCGTGGCACAAAGATCGATAACCTCGTGCAGATCGGTCACAACGTCCAGATCGGCGAGAACGTGGTAATCGCCTCTCAAACCGGCCTCTCCGGCAGCGTCACCATCGAAGACAACGTCGTCATAGGCGGCCAAGTCGGCATCGGCGATCATGCCCGCGTCGAAGCCGGTGCCATGCTCGGAGGTCAGTGCGGCATCCTGCCCAAGAAGGTGTTGCGAGGAAAGGGCGTTGTATTCTGGGGAACTCCGGCGCGACCGGTGAGGGAGTATCTTAAAGAACTGGCATTCGTGTCGCGGTCGGCAAAGAAGGACCGCTAAGCGCCAGAATCGAATGTTTCCGTAGAGACGCGGCTTACCGCGTCTCAGCATCAAGGAGGAGCTAGCAGCTAGAAGCCAGTAGCGAATTCATGCCCATTGTCGTCATCGGCGGACACTCCCGCAGCGTCGGCAAGACCAGCGTCGTCGCCGGCCTTATCGCCGCCCTGCCCAGCTTCCACTGGACAGCTCTCAAGATTACGCAATACGGACACGGCGTCTGTTCCGCCAACGGCGAAGCCTGCGACTGCGCCACCGCCGATCATTCCTGGGCCGTGTCGGAAGAAAAGGACCGCTCCGGCGAGTCCGACACTTCGCGCTTCCTAATCGCCGGAGCGGAGCACTCGTGGTGGGTCCGCACCCAGCAAGGGCATCTAGCGGAAGCCATGCCGCGTATTCGCAAGATTCTCGCCTCGACCGAAAACGTCATCATCGAATCCAACAGCATCCTGCGCTTCGTGAAGCCGGATCTCTATCTGACCGTGCTCAACCCGCAGACTGCCGATTTCAAAGCCTCCGCGCAAACTTATCTAGACCGCGCCGACGCCGTCCTGTTGCACTCCGCAGCGGGCCCCAAAGACCCAGCATGGGAACGAGTTTCGCTGAAGCCCGTCATCGACCGCCCCACGTTCGCGATCCACCCGCCGAACTACGTGACTCCAGAAGTCGTCGAGTTTGTCCGAATTCGCTTGAGTACTTGCTAAAGCCCTTCTCTGCGAACTCAGCGTTCTCCGCGGTTCAACGCCCTCAGCTCGTATACATCCCAATCACCCGCTCAATCGCCCGCCGGCACACCGCGCAAAATGTCTTGTGCCGCGTGAACATAATGCAGTCCAGCTCAGGACGGTAGTACCCCTTAGCCTCATAGTTCGCGCCCTCGAACGCTCCGACCTTTCCGGCAAATTTCTGCGACCCGAGCATCGCATCTTCCCGCACGCGCTGTTTTCGGAAAAGTTCATCCATCTCCGCCTCCGGCTTCCCCGCCGCCCGCAGTTCTTTCCGTTGCCGCTGGATGTCCCGTTCGAAGCGATCGAACTCGTCTTGATCCCAAGGCGTCGGCACCGGAGTTCCCGCCGCCACTAGATCCTTCCACTTCAAGTTTGCTGGATCCAGCAACGCAGTCACATTCGGCTCCCACGGCTCCGTCTTCTTTTCCGCCGGCAGATACGCCACATCCGACGTGTAATATTCGTCCGCCAGCCCAGCAAACTGGTGGCCAAACTCGTGCACACCTACATATCCCGCCCACAGATTGTCGATCGCCACCGTTGCATACTGATTGAAAATTCCGCCGCCGCCGTAAGTCTGCCCGTTCACCAGAATTTCGATGAACTCATAAGGCGCAAACGATGCCACATCGCGCAGTGCGCGGTTCTCCGTGGTCAGCACATAGCGCTCGGTGCCAAACGTGTCATACGTCGCACCCACCGGCGACCGCCGGTAAATTCCGCTCGAAGGCCGCGACACACCCGACTCCTCCGCTGCTGGACACAGGCCCCACACGTTGAAATCTTTCTGGTGCTCGCGAAATGGCGCTGTCGAAAACAGCGCCTCCATGAATCGCCGCGCGTCTTTCTCAAACTTCGGACGCTCGGCTGCGGTGTAACCGTCGCCCAGTACCAGCAAGTCCACCTTCGTTGCCGGATCACCCATCTTCTGCAATTCCAGCAGCGGCCCCGGCGAAGGTGGACGCGACCGGTCGACAAACTTGTCCTTCGGGTCGACCACCGTCTTCCAGACTTCATGAAAACCGTTCTCCGCGCGCTCTTTCAACGACACTTCCACCGGCGCCTCCGGACTCGGAAAGCGCAGCGACTCGGAAAACGTCCGGTTCGCGTGCAGCGCCTCTGCAGTCGTCTTCCACTCCCCAAACACGGAATTGAAGCCGCGCGAGTACAGCAATTTCCCGCTGCCCCGCTCGCGCACTTCAAACAGATAGTTCCCGAGCTGACTCTCGTCGATGGATTTGCTCAGATTCCCCGGCCACTCCAGCGGCTCCAGCACCACGCGATCCAGGCTGAACCATTCCTCGCGCGAGTTTCCAGTGTGGTAATAATCCACGCGTAGGGTGCGTGGCGCGGCAGGACTAAGAGTGGCAAGACCAAGAATGGAGAGTAGAAGAGAGGCAGCAACGCCGAGCGCTCGTTTCATGACCGGAATTGTAGCTTACGTTCCCGGCTTGATCTCAACCGCCGCGTCGTTTTCAAACCTGATGTCCAGCGCTTTTCCGCCATTCGGGTAATGCAGAGTTCGCGACCCATAACCGCCCGAGCCCTGCGGAATGCCCATTCCGATCGCGAAGCTGGCTTGTAACTCGCTCATCCCGGCTTGCACTTCGTGAGCGTCAATCTTTTTCCAGACATCCGCGGCCAGTGTTTGTACAAATCGTGCGGATCTTCAATGAAGAAAATATCGTCGGAGTAAATCTTGAAGTCGCCGCCCTTCTCCGCACCGATGGGAACCGCGTAGCCTTTGCCCTCCAGCGAAAAGCACGCCAGCACCTGCTTGATTCCCGGGGCCAGCGGAGAAACACCGGTTACGACATCCTGAATCGCAAGCTTCTGCAAGGGCAGCAACGTTCCCGCCTCATAGCCGAAATCGGTCCTGTGCCGCTCGCGGTCATAAGGATAGTACGTGAGTTGATAGCCGATCTTCACCCACACCGGCTGCTCGGTCAACTGGCGTGCCGATTTCAGATCGTAAGGATGCAGCTTCTTCGCCGTAACGTAGTAGTCCGCCTTCAGCAAAATTTCCTGCCGGGGCTTGGTGTCTTCCTTCCTCGCCTCATGCCGCTCGTACACGATGTAAGCCGCGCGCCCGCCCGCCAGCACGATGGCGGCAATCAGGAAGACTTGCAGTTTTTTCTGGAAATCAGGATCGATGGCCATGGAATCCTAGGCTTAAGAGTTCCTTATTGAGGTTTTCCTTAGCGTGACTTCGTGTCCGTAGTGGTAAAGATCTCGCATGCGATCGGTTAAACTATGATTAAGCAGCATTCAATCGGCCAAGAAGGAAATTCATGCCCATCGCCCAGGATGACGTTCTGAACGCACTCAAGCAGTGCTACGATCCCGAAATTCCCGTCAACATCGTCGATCTCGGACTGATCTATGACATCCGCCTCGACGAAGTTCCTGAAGGTCAACAGGACGTCACTGTTGACATGACGCTCACCGCGCAGGGCTGCCCCGAGCACGTCAACATTAGCGCGCAGGTCAAGTCGCGCGTCGAGCAACTCCCCGGCGTCCGCAACGCCAACGTCAATGTGGTGTGGAATCCGCCCTGGACCCCCGAACGCCTGAGTCCCGAAGCCCGCAAACAACTGGGAATCGAGTGACGCAATTCGCCGTTCGCTATTCGCTGCTCGCCAATCGTTGCGTCCGTGTGCCGACAGCGAACGACGAATAGCGAAGAGCTAGTACTCTCCCAACTCCTCAAACGCCCGCGCCGCGCGCTGTTCCGCCCACTCCTCGATCCTGTGGCCGATCTTCATGGCCAGGTCCAGAAACTTCGTTCCCTGCCGCACATAGGAAGGCAGCTCTTCGCGGATTTTTCCAAAATGATCAGGATACTCGGACGCCAGCACCGCCAATCCGACTCCTCCCACCAGCACCGCCGCCGGACGTTTCCCCTTCAGCAGCAACATGGTCGCCGCTCCCACCGATCCTGCAATCACCGCCCGCTTCCAGTTTTCCATTTTGTCTCCCGAACGCCTTTCAGCAGAATTCTAAATCAACCCTTCCATGCTTTATACTGCCGCCGGCACCCAATCGGAATAATTCTTATGATGCGACTTCGAATACTCTCGTTCGTGACCGCAGTTCTCTGTGTGGGCACTCTCACCTTTGCTCAAACCAAGCCCCGTGCCCGCGATCTTGGCGTGCCCTTCGACGGCACACCCGGCGCGAATAACGCCATCACCGACGTCCACGGCGTCGAAGTCGGACACACCACGCTCATCTCCGGCAGCGGCAAGCTCAAAGTCGGAGAAGGCCCGGTCCGCACTGGCGTCACCGCCATCCATCCGCGCGGGAAAGACGCGAACGACTCTGTCTTCGGTGCCTGGTTCACGCTCAACGGCAACGGGGAGATGACGGGCACGACATGGCTCGAAGACTCGGGCTTTCTCAACGGACCCGTCATGATCACTAATACGCACAGCGTAGGCGTGGTGCGCGATGCAGTCATCGCCTGGAAAGTGAAGCGTGGCGAGCCCGACATGGAAGGATACTGGTGGTCCTTGCCCGTGGTGGCCGAAACCTGGGACGGCTATCTCAACGACATCAACGGGTTCCACGTGAAACCCGAAGACGCTTTCCACGCGCTCGATTCCGCGCATGGTGGCCCCGTCGAAGAAGGCAACGTCGGTGGCGGAACGGGCATGATCTGCAATGAATTTAAAGGAGGAATCGGAACGTCCTCCCGCGTGCTCGATGCGAAAGCAGGTGGCTACACGGTAGGCGTACTCGTGCAGTGCAACTATGGGCAGCGCGACCAGTTGCGCATCGCCGGAGTTCCCGTCGGCAAGGAAATTCCCGAACACACGGTCTGGCAAGATGACGTCGGCTCGATCATCATCGTCGTGGCCACCGACGCGCCGCTCATCCCCACGCAACTGCGGCGCCTGGCGCGCAAAGCTTCTCTAGGCCTCGGCCGCGACGGCAGCTACTCTGGCGACGGCTCCGGCGACATCTTCGTTGCCTTCTCCACCGCCAATCCCGGAGCGGCCTCTCCCAAGGGAGTCCACGACCTGAAAATGTTGCCCAACGACCGCCTCGACCCGCTGTTTCTCGCCACCGTCCAGGCCACCGAAGAAGCCGTGGTCAACGCCATGGTAGCCGCCGAAACCATGACCGGCATCGACGACCACACCGTCATAGCCCTCCCGCACGACCGTCTCCGCGAGGTCCTGAAGAAATACAACCGCCTGGCAAAATAGGGGTGCTTTTGCTCGTGTGGGAACGGGCGCCCTCGCCCGTCCAAGCCGAGCGAAGCTCGGCAGCTGTACGCCAACCACGCGGCTCCGGAGCTACGGAGTTACTTTCGCTGCCCCACCATCGCGTGACTCACCCCTGCTCGCGAGGGGCTACAATTCAGTCAATGAAGGCCTATCAAATTCAGCGCATCAAGGGCGGCATGAAATTCACCTGCACGCACTGTGATCATAGCGTCAGCACGCTGGATTTCGACGCCAGGTTCGGCAACCTTCGCACCCAGGCCGCAACCGCCATCAATGAGCACGCCGCCAAAACCCATCACGAACCCTTGATCGTTTCCCCGTACGACGGCCAGCAGCGTAGCTGGCGCTAGGATTACCTTCCACAGTCTTGGATACCCGAACTTGCTGTGGAGCAGCAACGGCTCCCAAACCTTCTCCCAGCCAAGCCCACCACAAGTTGCAAACTTCTATTGATAACGTCTCGTGCCATCGTCCGTCTCACATCCGGACCGAATTACTGCACGCTATTCCCATCGGGAGACACTGGATGAAGCAAATTGCAGTTTTAACCTTGTTCGTTGCTACCGCCTTTGCACAAAACACTTTTCACGGAAATATTGCTCACTCCGGAGTCTACGATTCACCTGGTCCTCAACAGCTGGGCGGTCTGAAATGGACGTTCAAGGCCGGCGGTCCGATCGTCACCTCGCCTGCGGTCGCCGGTGGTGTCGTCTACATCGCCGCTCTGGATGGCCACCTCTATGCCATCGACCAGGAAACCGGCAAAGAGAAGTGGAACTTCAAGTCGCGGATGCCGATCGCCTCCTCTCCGGCCGTCGTCGGTGACACACTCTACTTCGTCTCCTCGGCAGGCTCGCTGGCCGCTCTCGACATCAATACCGGGAAGCCCAAATGGGTCTATGCGATCGAGTACGAACGGAAATTCGAAGCCAGGAATCTCCACGGCTACCCCTCGGCGGCGCAGACCATTCCTGACGCCTGGGACCTCTTCACTTCGTCGCCTGCGGTTGCAGGCGGCAAAGTTTACTTCGGCAGTGGCGATGGCAACGTTTATGCAGTGGACGCACAGACCGGCACGCTGTTATGGAAGTTCGCGACCAAGGATGTTGTGCATTCTTCGCCCGCCGTTGTGAACAACACCGTCTATATCGGTAGCTGGGACAGCTACCTTTACGCGATCGACGCCGACACTGGCCAGGAAAAATGGTCTTTCAAGAGCGGTGAGGATAACACGATTCACAACCAGGTTGGCTTCCAGTCCTCGCCAGCGGTCGTCGATGGCACGATTTACATCGGCTGCCGCGACGCTCACGTCTACGCCCTCGACGCCGCCACAGGCCGCAAGAAATGGGACTACCCAACCAGCAAATCCTGGGTAGTTGGCACGCCCGCCGTGCGCGACGGCATGGTCTATGTCGGGACATCCGACAGTTCGCGCTTCATGGCCCTCGACGCCAAGACCGGACGGCTCCGATTCGACTTCAAGGCCGGCGCCTACATGTTCTCTTCTGCTGCCCTCGCCGGTAGCCTCGCTTACGTCGGCGACCACAACGGACGGCTCTACGCCATCGATGCCAAGAGCGGAAAACTTGCCTGGGAATTCCAGACCGAAGCCTCGAAAAGAGACTCGATGAAGGTCTTAAATTCCGACGGCACTCTCAACCAGGACGCCTTCGCCCCGCTGTTCGGTGACTTCGAAGACATGTACATCGACCTCTACCGATTCATTTCGATCGGAGCCATCGTGTCGTCGCCCGTCATCGATAAAGGCACGGTCTATTTCGGCAGTATGGACGGCAATCTCTACGCGCTGCAGTAAAGCTCGACCCGCTCGGTGGCGGCGGGATGGGTTCGGTTCTTAAGCCAGCCTCTTGGAATTGACATCCTCTGGGGGCGCTAGTCCCTCACTGCCTTATCTGTGATCTCCAACCCCTTGTCGATGATCGCGAAAGCTTCCCGCAATTGCTGCTCGTTGATGCACAGCGGAGGATTAGTGTAGAAGGTATTCCAGCGCACAAGGGTATAGAGCCCGTTCTCCCGGAAGAATTTCCCGAGCGCAACCATTTCCTCCGAGGTACCGTTAAACGGAGCCATCGGCTGCTTCGTCTTGCGGCTGCGGATCAGCTCGACGATGCCAAACAGTCCGATTGACCGGACCGTTCCAACCGAGGGATGCTTCTTCTGCAACTCGGCCCCGAGGTCCTTCATGATTGCGCCCATCTTGCGCGCGTTTTCGATCAGGTTATCTTCCTCGTAGACGCGAATGGTCGCGAGCGCGGTCGCGCATCCCATGGGATGGCTGTTGTAGGTAAGTCCTCCATAGAACACTTTGTCGTCGAAATACTTAGCAATATGTCTCCGCATTCCGACAGCACCTAGAGGAATATAACTCGAAGTAAGTCCCTTCGCCATGCAAATCAGGTCGGGAACAACCTTCCAATGATCGATCGCAAACCACTTACCCGTACGGCCAAAACCAGCCATAACTTCATCGGCGATCATCAGAATTCCATACTTATCGCAGAGTTTCCGCACGCCCTCCATATATCCATCCGGCGGAATCAGAATGCCGTTCGTGCCAACAACGGTCTCCAGAATGAACGCGGCAATCGTGTGCGGCCCTTCCAGCTGGATAATTTCGTCGATCATAGTCAGCGAGCTTTCCGCCGACTCCCATCCACGCTCGATGCCATGATAGGGGTCGAGAACGCGCACTACGCCCGGAATCCCAGGTTCGGCGGCCCATCGCCGGGGATCGCCCGTAAGGCTGATGGCGCCGGCCGTAGCGCCGTGGTACGAGCGATACCGCGCGATGATCTTGTGGCGTCCGGTGAAGAAACGCGCGATCTTGATGGCATTCTCGTTAGCTTCCGCGCCGCCGTTCGTAAAAAAGAAGGTGTCAATATCCCCCGGAGTGATCTCCGCCAGTTTCGCTCCCAACCGCGCCCGCGGTTCCGTCGCCATGAACGGATTGGCATAGCACAGCACCGATGCCTGCTCCGAAATGGCCTGGATGACGCGTTCATCGCCGTGTCCGATGTTCACCGACATTAGTTGACTGTTGAAGTCGATGAAGCGCTTCCCTTCCGGCGTCCAGAAATAAATGCCTTTTGCCCGAGCCACGGGAATGGGATCAACCTTTGATTGCGCCGACCACTCAAACAAGGTGTGTCTCTTGGTGAGATCAACAATTTCCTGGCCAGTCATAGTGGGGTTGGCAGTCGCGGTAGTCATTTATAAGAGCTCCTTGTATTCTCAAACTTACTCAGAACTTGCGCGAGTGCTCCTTCGCCCAGCGCTCGACGACAACTTTCTTCTCGGTGTAGAACTCGATGGCGTCGCGTCCCTGGGCGTGCAGGATGCCGAAGAAGCTGTCCTTCCATCCACTGAAGGGAAAGTACGCCATGGGCGCGGCCACACCAATGTTAATTCCGATATTCCCCGCAGGAGTTTCATAGCGGAAACGCCGCGCCGCCGACCCGCTCGACGTAAACAGCGATGCCTGATTGCCAAATGGACTGCGGGCCACCATGTCCATGGCTTCGTCCATTCCGCTGGCATGAACCAGGCTGAGCACCGGACCAAATATCTCCGTGTTTGTCAGTTCGCTGCTCGCAGGAACTCCATCGAGCACGGTGGGTTTCACAAAGTTTCCAGCTTCATACTTCGCAATTTTGGGATTGCGGCCGTCGATCACCACTTGCGCCCCGTCCCGCGCGCCGGCTCCAATCAGATTCTGTATCCGTTCCTTACTCTGGCGCGTGATTACTGGCCCCATCTGTACGCCTTCGTCGAGTCCATTGCCAACTCGCAGGTTCGCCGCCGCTTCGCTAATCGAATCGCGGAACACCTTCTGCGCTTCTCCGACAGTCACCGCCACGGAAACGGCTAGGCAACGCTGTCCCGCGCAACCGAAAGCGCTGTCCGAAATAATCTGCGTTGCCATGTTCATGTCGGCGTCCGGCAGGACGATGACGTAGTTCTTCGCGCCGCCCTGGCATTGTGCGCGCTTGCCATTTGCGCCGGCGCGAGCATAAATGTACCGGGCAACCGGCGTCGAACCAACAAAGCTGATGGCCCGCACCGCCGGATGATCGAGCAGCGTATCGACCGCAACCTTGCCGCCATTCACCAGGTTCACCACACCCTTCGGAATCCCTGTCTTTTCCAGCAGTTCGAACGCGAGTTTCATGGTCAGCGGCACGCGCTCCGAGGGCTTGATGATCAGCGTGTTCCCGCAGGCAATCGCGTAAGGCAGAAACCAGAACGGAATCATGCCCGGAAAATTAAACGGCGCAATCGCCGCCACCACGCCCAGCGGCTGGCGAATCATGGTCTCGTCAATACCGCGCGCCACATCTTCCAGGTGGTGGCCCTGCATCATCATGGGTATTCCGCAGGCGACTTCAACGTTTTCGATGGCCCGCCGCATCTCCCCCTTCGCCTCGCCAAACGTCTTGCCATTTTCCTGCGTGATGGTGCGCGCCAGATCGTCGAGGTGCTCTTCGAGCAGCACCTTGAGCTTGAACAGCGGCTGGATGCGGTCTTCGGCGGGAGTGCGCCGCCACTCGGGAAAGGCGGCCTGTGCCGACTCGATGGCGCGCGCGACTTCAGCAGCGTCGGAAATCGGGACGCGGCCCAGGACCTCACCCGTCGCGGGATTGATGACGTCTTGCCACTCGGAGGCCTGCGATCCGACCCACTGGCCATTGATGAATTGCGGAATCTTGTTGGCGGGAGGTGCAGCTACGATGGACATGGGAAATGCTGCCTTTCGCAATCGCGAAGAATCCTTCGTGAACCTTCGTGTCCTTGGTGGTTCACGCTTTTTCTTCGACCACAAAAGACACGAAGGGAAATCCTTATACCGGCTGCGCCATCAGCGCGCCTTTCTTCTCGGCAACCTGCGCCAGCCCGGCTTCGAGCACGTCCATGGCTTCGTCCATCTGCGCGTCCGTAATCACCAACGGCATCAGCAGGCGAATCACGTTGCTGTACGATCCAGCGGTGATTGTGACCAGGCCATGCTCGTAACAGTATTGTGACACTTGTTTGGTCTCTGTGTCAGCGGGCTCGCGCGTCGTCTTCGAGCGCACGAGCTCCAGCGCCTGCATGGCGCCCAGTCCCCGCGCCTCGCCCACCAGTTCCCACTGCGCTTGCCACTTCGCCGCACGCTTCCGGAAGCGTTCGCCCAGCAGGTTCGCGCGGGCGCAAAGATCTTCTTTTTCGATAACCTCGAGCACGGCCAGCGCCGCTTCGCAGGCCGCGGGATTACCCGCGAACGTGCCGCCGAGTTGGCCGGGGCCGGGTGCATCCATAATGTCGGCGCGTCCGGTGACCGCCGCCATGGGCAAGCCTCCAGTCAGTGATTTGGCCATCGTGACCAAATCCGGTTCCAATCCCAGGCGCTCGCAGGCAAACATCGCGCCGGTACGCGCGAATCCGGTCTGCACTTCGTCGGCGATCAGCAGAATGCCATGTTTGCGGCAAATCGCGCCCAGCGTTGGATAGAATTCCGCCGGCGGTGTAACGAATCCGCCTTCGCCGAGGATCGGTTCGACGATCACCGCCGCCACCGATTCGGCCGCCACTACCCGCTTGAACGTGTCTTCAATGTGCCGCGCGCAGTGCACGTCGCACGACGGATACTTCATCGAGTACGAGCAGCGGAAGCAATACGCGTACGGAATACGGTAAACATCGCTCGGGAACGGTTCGAATCCCGCCTTGTACGGATGCGTCTTGCTGGTCGCGGCCATAGTCATATACGTACGGCCGTGGAACGCGTCTTCGAAGCAGATGATGGCAGGCCGCTTCGTGTAGTAGCGCGCGATCTTGATGGCGTTCTCGACTGCTTCCGCGCCCGTGTTCACCAGCACGGTCTTCTTCGGTCCCTTGCCCGGCGCCAGCGCGTTCAGCTTCTCACAGACGGCGATGTAGCTTTCGTAGGGCAGCACGTTGATGCTGGTGTGCAGGAAACGATCGAGTTGGCGGCGTACCGCCTCAACCACAGCCGGTGCGCGATGTCCGGTGTTGAGGCAGCCGATACCACCCGCAAAATCAATCAGGCGGTTGCCGTCAACATCCTCGACCACCGCTCCTTCAGCTTTGGCGACAAAGACCGGCGTCGCGTGATAAACCGCCTGCACAACGGCGGCGTTGCGCCGCTTCATGAGGGCTTGCGAACGCGGCCCGGGAATGGCTGTGCGCAGTTGAATGGTGGACATAATTCAGTCCTCGGATCTCAGTTCTCAGTTTCTTGACGGACGTCTGTTTGGCCGTGGTCGGTTCTACTGAGAACTGAGAACCGACCACTGGGAACTGCTTTTTTCAGTACCACCCGATCGGTTGCTCGTTGAGGTTAATATGCACTTGCTTGTTTTCCAGATACTCTTCGATGCCCCACGGCCCCAATTCACGGCCGTAGCCAGACTGCTTGTAGCCGCCCCATGGAGCTTCCACATAAGTCGGCTGCATGTGGTTGATCCAGAGAATGCCTGCCCGCATCGCCTTAATGGTGCGGAAGGCCTTGAAAATATCGCGTGTCCAAACCGCTCCAGCCAGGCCGAAAGGAGTATCGTTGGCAATCCGGATCGCGTCCTTCTCATCGTCAAACGGAATCACGACCGCCACCGGGCCGAAGATCTCTTCTTGCGAAACGCGAGCGCTGTTGTCCACATCATAGAAAATTGTGGGTTCGATGTAGTAGCCCTTGGCGAACTTCTCCGCCCGCCCGCCACCGATCGACATCTTGGCTTCTTTCTTCCCAATTTCCTGATAGGACCGGACCGTGTCGTACTGATCCTTGCTCACCATCGGCCCCATCTTGGTTTCGCGCTCCAGCGGCGGACCGAGCCGGATTCTCTTCGCCTTCTCCGTCATGGCCTCGACGAACTTCTTGTAGATGGAGCGCTCGACCAGAATGCGGCTGCCCGCCGAGCACACTTCTCCTTGATTGATGAAGACGCCGAAGAGCGCGCCATCAATGGCATTCTCGAAGTCGGCATCGGCAAAAAAGATGTTCGGAGACTTGCCGCCCAACTCCATGGTGACGCGCTTCAACGTATCTGCCGCATCCTTGATGATGGTCTTACCGACAGAATTGCTGCCGGTGAATGCGATCTTGTTCACATCGGGATGCTTCACCAGTGCGGTGCCGCAGACCGATCCCGAACCGGTGACGACGTTCAGCACGCCCGGCGGCAGGCCCACTTCCGGCAGCCACTTCGTCAGTTCGAGCGCGGTCAGCGGCGTGACCCCTGGCGGTTTCAGAATGCACGTGCATCCCGCCGCCAACGCCGGCGCCATCTTCCAGGTCGCCATCAGCAACGGGTAGTTCCACGGCGTGATCATACCGGCTACGCCCATCGGTTCCTTCATGGTCAGACTGACAGCGTTGTCCGGAACCGGATTGACCGTGCCCAGGACCTTCGTGGCCATCCCCGCGTAATATTCAAAGCAGGTGGCGGCGTCGTTGATGTCGTATTCCGCTTCGACGATCGGCTTGCCGCAGTTGCGCGATTCGATTTCCGCCAACTGGGGCAGGTTCTGGCGAATTTTTTCCGACAGGCGAAACAGGATCCGGCCGCGCTCCTGCGGCGTGCTCGAAGCCCACGGACCGGTATCAAAAGCGGCTCTGGCCGCAGCCACCGCCCGGTTCACGTCTTCCACATTTCCCGCCGGCACCTGCGCGATCACTTCTTCCGTGGAAGGATCGAGAACGGCAGTCGTCTTGTTCGATGCGCTGTCCACCCACTCGCCATTGATGTACATCTGATAAGTACGAACTTCCGACTTGACTCCGCTTGGCATAGCAAGCCTCCTCTCAAAACCTATGTGCTGCTCGAAGTTCTACAGCTCTACTGTGGCTGCGTGCGGCGTCTTCAGCCGCCCGTACACGAAAAAGAAGAACGCGGCCAGTACCAGGAAAAACAACGTGAATCCGAACATTTTCGCCTCGTACCTCCAGACCGAGGTAATCTGCTTCGCCGGAAAGAACGCCAATGCGATTCCCAGCGCCGTAGTCACGAAGCCGCAAAATCCAGCAATAATCAGCGTGCCGCGACTGTAACGCCCGCCCGCCATATCGCCTCCGAAAGCAAACTTCAGCAGCGCGGCAAACACATACAGGAACGGCACCAGTTGCAGAACCACCGCCAGCGAAAGCATGGTCTGGAAAGCTTCCTGCACGCCGCCCGAGGCATAAAAATTGATGACGATCAATACCAGCGACACCACCGCCTGCACGATCAGCGCCGCATGGGGTGTCCTGTATTTGGGGTGTACTTTCCCGAGCCATGCGGGCATGTAGGAATCCAGGCCGGCAACGAAAGGAATGCGCGCCGAACCGCCCATCCACGCCGAGCCAATTCCCGCGATCGAGAGACTCAGCATGACCGCAAATGGAGTGATAATCCACCCCACGCCAACTCTAGCGGCCATGTGGCTGACCGCCTGCACAATGCCCTGCAACACACTGATGTCGTTCTTGCCCACCGCAATCAGCAGCGTGAGCGTCGCCCCGATGTAGAGCAAACCGGAAATCAGGCCGCCCCACGCCACCGCACCCGGCAGGGTTTTTTGCGGTTCCCGGATTTCGTCGCCCATCACCGAAGCCAGTTCCAGCCCGACCAGGCCGAAGCAGATCACGCCGAATGAATTCAGAACAAATCTGGGGTCGGCCGGAATTCGGAAATCAGCGCCGGTCACGGTCGTGCCAAAGCGTGACCAGACCGTAAATCCCAGGGCGATCAGAACCGCCGCGGCTACAAACGTTCCGATGGCGCCCGCATTGTTCAGCCACTTTCCCACTCCCAGCCCAACAATGTTCACCACCGTCAACAGCAGCAGCAGCGACACCGAGGCGGCCATCGCGAAATTCTTGTTGTCGGCAAGCGCCGCATGGCCTGGGCCCATCGCAAACACAGTTACTCCGACAAAGTAAAGCATCACCGTCGGAACATACAGCATGTTATTCGTCCAGTAACACCAGCCGGAGAGAAATCCATGGGCATCGCCAAACACTTCTTTTGCCCACAAGTAGACGCCACCTTCGCCGGGATAGCGATGTGCAAGTTCGATCACCGCGATCCCCTGCGGCCAGAAAAACAACAGCAGCGAGATGATCCACAGCCAGACGGTCACGCCCCCGTTCGCAGCAATACTAGGGACAACGTTCAGGTTGAACACGGCAACGACAAACAGCAACACCAAGTCAAAGCGTCCGAGGACGCGCTTCAGGTGCGGCTGGTTATCGGATGATTGAGTCATCGGATCATTGAATCATTGAGTCACTGGTGCATTGGGCCATCGGTTCATTCAAGACTCTCAATGACCCGATGACTCAATGACTCAATGTCTCAATTCTTAATGTGTTGCCACCGCTCCCAACCGTTCCTGCTGCGCCGCGGCCAGAGACTCGGCGATGTCGGCAAATGCCGCCAGGTGCTTGTCGATGTCGGCTTCGGTGTGTTGCACGGAAATCGTCCACTGCTCGTCCCACCAGTAGGGCTGGCACATGACGCCGCGATTTACCATGCCGAACCAGTAGTGCCGCCACAGGTCCACGTCAATCGGCAGCCAGTCGCGGTAGTTGCGAATCTCCTTCGGATACAACATCAACACGCCGTTCGCGCCCGCGCTCGCGATGTAGCCCTGCAGGCCAACTTTGGCGATGGTCCTCTTATATCCGTCCACCAGCTTGTCACTAAGTTTCTCGATGATCCTATAGTTCGCCCGGGTAAGCACTTCGCGGAAAGTTGCCAAGCCGGCCGCCATTGAAATCGGATTCGTGTTGTAAGTGCCGCCGTGGAAGACCTTGTGGTCCGAGATCAATTGCATGACCCGCTTGTGCGTACCGAAGGCAGCCAGAGGCAACCCGCCGCCGATCGACTTCGCCAGGCAGATCATGTCCGGCATGACCCCGAAGTATTCGGACGCTCCGCTCCAGCACAGCTTCGCGCCCGTCTTCACTTCGTCGAAGATCAGCAGCGCACCGTACTTATCGCACAGCTGGCGCAGGCCCTCGAGGAATCCTTTCTGCGGAAAGCACATGCCAACGTTCATCATGATCGGTTCGAGAATGATGGCCGCAACCTCATTCGGATTCTCCCGGAACCGGCGTTCCACCGTCTCCAGGTCATTGAACGTGGCCACCAGCACGTTTGCCAAGCTGGCCTTCGGCACGCCTGCCCCGCCAGACACCGCTTTCGGATTCTTGATATCGCCGAAATCGTCGCCGGGCGGGTGCGGCTTCACACTCACCAGCGCCGCATCATGCAGGCCGTGGTAGCCGCCCTCGAACTTGATGATCTTGTCGCGCGCCGTTGCAGCGCGGGCCAGGCGAATCACGTGCATGGTGGCTTCCGTGCCGCTGTTGCCGAAGCGGCACATTTCGACGGGAAAGCGCGTGCAGATCTCTTCCGCCAATTCCCACTCCATGTTGTGCGGCATACCGTAAACCGTGCCCTTGTGCAGGCGCGCTTCCACGGCCTTCATCACCGCCGGATGCGAGTGGCCCGCCATGAGCGCGCCGAAACAGAGATTGTGGTCGATGTATTCGTTGCCGTCGAGATCGCGGAACATGCTCCCCGACGCCTCCGACACAAAAATTGGATACGGCTCGTAAGCGCGATAGTTGCTGGCCACGCCCAGGGGCAGGCGTTTCAGGTTTTTCTTGTGCGCTTCAGCGGACTTCGGAGTACGACGCTCGTAGATGTCGAGCTCTTTTTGCAATGCGGGGTACATCGGGATTCTCCAATAAGACTCAGGCCAGAAGGGCCATTAGATTAGGCCCGGGCGGCCGAAACCGCCCGGGGATCGGACTAGAACTAGAAGTAGAACTTCAAAGCAAATTGTACCAGACGCGGATCGCGCGCCGACAGCACCTGTCCGAACGTCGAGTTCGAGAAGTTGCCGTCCGGGTTGACGAACTGAGTCTTGTTGAACAGATTGAAAATGTCCGCACGGAACTGGAAGTAACGGGCCTCGGTGATTGAGATTTTCTTCGAAAGCGTGATGTCCCACTCGTTCTGCCCGGGTCCACAACAGATCGACCGCGGGGTGGTGGCAAATGTGCCCAAGGGGGGATCATTGAACTGCGTGGGATCGAGATAAAAATGACCGGGTGCCTTCGGGTCCAGCAGGTGCGGCACAGTTCCCGTCATCTGCGGCGCACCGGTGCCAAAGAAGAACAGGCTGCCAATCAACTCGTTATCGTTCTGCGTCTGCAAGCGAATCGGAAATCCGCTCTGGAACTGGGTGATGCCGGAAAGTTCCCAGTCATCGAGAATCTTCCCCTTGATCCCCTGATACTTGGGCACCGGAATATCCCAAACATAGTTAATGACAAACCGTTGCGCGGAGTTAAACAACGAGAGCGCGCGGCTCTTCTTGTAGTCGAATGGGTTCAGCGTCTCTTCAAAACTCGATGCCCAGTCAAGCGACTTACTGAAAGTATAGGCCGCCTGGAACTGCACGCCATGCGAGAAGCGCTTTTCGAGCATGGTTTGCAGCGAGTTGTAAGCCGAATTCGCAATCGTGTCTTCGGCGAAGATGTCGGTAAACACCGGAACTCCATCCCCCGGACAGTTAACACCGGTCAGCGGTTGGCAGTTCGGTGATGAGTAAGGGCGCAATCCAACGAGTGTGACTTGGGGGTTCCCTGGCCCGACGGGCGTGGTAGAGCCATATGGTAAGTGCACCGTGTATCCGGCGGGAATGCTATTCGCGGGCAGAATCCACTCACTGTCCTCCACGGTCGGGCCGCAGGCATAGGCTGCTTGAAGGGCCTGATTCTGGGGCGTCGGCGACTGGCTCGCGTAATACTGGGATATGTTGTACATGTCCAGACAAGTCTGCGGATTGGACGGATTGATATCATGCGAGGCTAGCAAGCGATGGCCCTGCGACCCTACATAATTGACCTGCAACAGAAGATCCTTTGCAATCTCGCGCTGGATGCTGAGGTTGTACTGTGCTGTGTACTGAGTGCGCAGATGAGGTTGGAAGTCGCCGTACATGAGGATGGGAGAGTAATTCGCCCAACCCGGATCCGTCCCCTTGGGCGTTTTAGGCAGAAAACCGTTGAATCCGTTCGGGGCCACGGTTCCAGACTGTGCCACAAACGGGGTATTAAAAAATGTGTTGTAGAAACTGGGGCTGCTGCCAAAGGGTGGTTCAGCGCCGAATTGCTCCAGCACCAGTTGCTCCATCGGGTTGTAGAAAAGCCCCCATCCCGTGCGGATGCTGGTCTTGCCGTTGCTGCCAAACAGTTTGCCCAGGAACCCGCTGGTAAAGTTGGGGCTGTAGGATAGGCCCACTCGCGGCGCAAACGCCTTGTAGTAGGTGGAGGTCATGCCGGCGGGAACTCCGGGATCACCGGGAACCACCAGCCCGACGGGACAATAGGCTGGGTCCGTATCGGTGCAGGGATACATCCTGCTGGTCTCGCCAGGACGGAAGGTCTGTACGTGCCCGAGACTGTCGGTCAGCGGAGTGTCCAGTTCCCAGCGCAATCCGTAGTTGAAAGTTACGTTCGACTTGATCTTCCAGCTGTCCTGCGCAAACAGGTATAGACCGGTGTTGCGGACACCCTCGCGTTGCGCTGAACCTTGAGAATAAACGTCCGCCAACCCCAAGAAATAGCCAGGGTAATTGTCGCTGGAAGTTATGGCGTTGTTGCCGCTACTGTCGAATGTAAAGTTGCCGCTGACGTTGTAATACAAAGTCTGGTCAAAGCGGGAGCGCCGGGCATCCACTCCAAACTTCATCGTGTGATTGCCCTTCACCCAGCTGAGATTGTCGGAAAATTGAAATGAATTGCCCACCTGCGGCAATTCGCCTTCCCAGCCGTTGCCGATGTTGAAACCGCCGCTTACGTCCACAAACGGTAATCCCGTGTGATCCGACGGCAAGCCAGTGTAGATCCCAGCCCCGCCCAGACCGGGCGGAGGTGCGATTGCATTGATCGCCGAGGAGTCGGACGTGCCCGTGAAGCAGTATGCGGCTGCGGATGGCTCAGTTGCCGATGCGGGGCAGAAGCTCGTCACCGCACCGGTCTTCTGCGGGTGCTGGAAGGTCAACTGCCCTTCGCGCAAGTAGGTGGCGTGGAATTCATTGACCAGTGCATTGCTGATACTCCAGGTGTGGCTCGGATTCCATTGCTGGAAACGCTGCTTTACGCTCGTGCCGAACCCGGGAACGTTCGCGCCCGAAGCCTGAAAGTTATAGAACGGGGAGTGAACAGTTTCGTCGGTGAAGTAGTAGTAAACACTCAGATTCTGACGGTCGTTAATCTTGTGATCCACGCGAACCGTGAATTGGTCTTGATTGTCGGCCTCAGTCGGCACACCTTGATATACGCCCGACGCGGGTGCCGCGGGCAAATACTGAAGAAGGCTTACAGCTACCGGATCCATGCACGCCATCGGAATGGCACCATTCTGGAAGATGCTATTCCACAAAACACCTGACGCTGGAACTGTGCCACCATTGTTGACAATAGCCTGCTGACACGTCGTCGGCCCCGTCGGAGGGTTAGTCCAGGCGTCAGTCCGGGCGTTTAACGCATCGGCCACAAACTGATCGTTGATCTGGTTGGGAATCGTCTGCGCTGCATCCCGCCACGCGGGAAACTGCCCAAAATTTCCGGCTAGTTCGTCGGCTGTCGGCAAAAACACCTGGTCACTGGACTGCCCTTGCCGGATGCGACGTCCTTCATAGGACGCAAAGAAGAACGCCCTGTCCTTCTTAATCGGGCCGCCAAACGTACCCCCAAACTGATTCTGGTTGAACTGCGGCTTGACCGTATTGAAATAGCCCTGGGCGTTGAGCACCTTGTTGCGGAAATACTCGTAAACATCGCCGTGAATCGCGTTGGTGCCGGATTGGGTCACGACATTGACCACGGCGCCCGAGTTCCGCCCATATTCGGCGTCAAACGTGTTAGTAATGACGCGGAATTCCGCAATTGCGTCGGGCGAGGGCTGCACCGCCGCCGCATTCACAAACTGGTCGTTGGCATCGCCGCCGTTGACGCTGAAATTGTTCGACCGTCCCCGGCCGCCATTGACCGACACCGAACCCGCCGAGTCGCTGCCGTAAAAAGTGCCGCCGCTCGAGCCCAACTGCGATTGCACACCTGGCTGCAGTTGCAGGAACTGGTAGCTATCGCGCGCGTTCAGGGGCAATTCGTTTACCGAGCGATTGTTCACGATCGCACCCAGCTGGGTGGTGGTCGTATCCACCAGGGGCGCTTCCGAAGTGACCTCGACCAGCTCTTTGGCTTGGCCGATCTGCAGGGTGGAGTTGAAGGTCACCACCTGGTTGATCTCGACCGTGATGCCTTTCATGATGTTGGTCTTGAATCCCGCCATGTCAAAGGTGAGCGTGTAGGTGCCGACCGGCATTGCGGGGAAGGCATAGTCGCCGCTGGCATTGGTCTGGGTTTGGTGGGTCGCGCCCGTCGCTTCGTTGGTGGCAGTAACTTTCACTCCCGACAGTAAAGCGCCGCTCTGGTCGCTGACGCGGCCGAGGATGCGTCCGCCGCTGCCCTGGGCAAACAGGAACGCGGAGCAGATCAGGCACAGGCTCAGGACGACGAGCCAACAGAAAATCCGGGAAGGTTTTGGCGACGGCATGGGACGGGCCTCCAGTTCTCGAGGGCAACTTTTTCTGGGTCTGAATTCAACTTGCAGGCGACCCGAACCTTGCTATAATCGCGCAAGGTTATTGATTCCGCGGCCTTCTGTCAAGCGGAAAAGTTCGTTGCCCGTGGGGCGACCAACAGGCATATTCGCAGATCATGTCGAGCGACGACCAAGTTTATCTCAAAATCGGCGACGTGGCCCGCATCGTGGGGATTTCTCCGTCGGCGATCCGGGGATGGGAGAACCTGGGGCTGATGCACCCCCACCGCACCCAGAGCCGGTACCGTCTTTACACCAACGACGATGTGCGCCTGCTGAAAAGAGCGCGCTACCTGCGCAAAGTGCGTGGACTGAACGCGGTCGCCATCGTGCAGACGCTGGAACGCGAAGGAACGATCAAACCTGCTGCCTACAGCGGCACGGCTGCGGTTGGCCCCCGACTGCGCCGCTTGCGGATCCAGCGCGGCCTCAGCCTCGCCGAAGTGGCCTCGGCAGCGGGAATTTCAATTGGCTTCCTCAGCGCGCTCGAACGCTCGCAGATGAGCGTCTCCGTCGGCACACTCCGCCGCCTGGCGCGCTTCTACCGCACCAACATTCTCGATTTCTTTGATGCCACGGAAATGAATGCCCGGTTGGTGCGCCCGCCCCAGCGCAAGGTGCTCGATGCCGGTCCCGGCGTGCGCATGGAATTGCTCGCCTGGGGCAACACGGTCATGGAGCCGCACCTGTTCCGCATCGCTCCCGGCGCCGGCAGCGGAGAGTCGTACGCCCACGAAGGGGAGGAGTTCCTCTTCGTTCTGCGCGGGGAGCTACAAATCGCTCTCGACGGCGAGGAGTACCATCTGCAGCGCGGCGACAGTTTTTATTTTGAGAGCGCCATGCCACATCACTGGAAAAATCCCGGACGCGCCGAGACTTGGCTGCTGTGGGTCAACACTCCCCCGACCTTCTGAGTACCGCCTTAGGGAGTCTTTACGCCGCTGTTCCCCGGCGCGTTCCCCTGTCTGGTTGTGTTGCCCGTTCCATGATCCCCACCAGTCGGTCCGGCAATTCGCTCTTCATCACGAATTCGTCCACCAACCACAGGATCCGCTCGGGCATGTCAGAGTACGCGGAGAGCAGAACGATCGGCAGACTGGGAAACTTCTGTTTGATGTGGCAGGCAACCGCTTCCGCGTCCATGCCTTCCAGTTTGTACTCCAACAGAACCGCGGCCACCGGCGATTCCTGCAGCATCTTTATCGCCGCGTAGCTGCTCGACGCAATCTTTACGCGATAACCATGAGCTTCCAGCGTCGCTTTGCGAAGCTGTAACACTGGTTGACGGTCGTCAATACACAACACAGTAGGGGAGTCCATGACCGTGTCTCCACTGGACCATTAGAAGCGGGATTTGGATTCGCTGTTGCCCCGGGTGCGTAGAGCACAAAAGCGCTGCATGTCGAAACTGTCTTTTGCCCGCCACCGTCCCCGCGATGATCAAAACTCTAGGCAACCGGGAAATACTCGTCTGTTCAAAATTGAACACACACCGGCAGGATTCCTCCTTGGCGTCACAGCTTGGAAATGAAGAACGATCGCGGCCGGGAGCGGCGGTCTTTTGATTACTCGTGCAGGACAACGCTAAGCAGCGAACTATGCACCTGCAATCCGCCGTTGTACTTGATGAAGCCGAGCTTTCTGAACTTGTTCATGAAAAAATTCACCCGGGAGCGGGTGGTGCCAACCATTTCGGCCAGCGTCTCCTGGCTCACGTTTGGAAGTATGGTCTCGGGCGTATCTTCTTTTCCGAAGCGGGACAGTATCAAGAGCGCTCTCGCCAGCCGTTTTTCGCTCGAATTGAACAGTTGATCCACCAGGTCCGCTTGCGTGCGATTGTGACGTTCCACCACGTAGGCCACAAACATGTCGGACAACTCGTGCTCCTCGTGCAGCGTGCGCAGCATCCGCTTCTTGTCAATCCTCAGGATGGAGCAGTCTGTAATTGCGGTAGCGGTTGCCAGGCGGATGGGTTGGTCCGATGCCAGGCATCCTTCGCCCAGAAAATCGCCTTCGCCGAGCAGCGCGATGGTCGCCTCCTTGCCCTGCTTGGAGAGCACGCTGAGCCGCACCTTTCCCTCTTGAATGTAGAAAACAGCGTCCGCACGGTCTCCCTGCGAAAAAACAGCCTGTTTCGGTTTATAGCGATTGACGGTCCTGCCTATGCCCGCACCCGTCAAAAAGGCTTGGGGATCAAAAACCCTGGTTTGCTTCTGGACACGGCTCTGTGCCGGCAACCGGCGACGCGATACCATACGAAACTCCTGCACCCCCTGCGGGAGCAACCTTTGGATTATTTTGCCACGGCGCACTTGACCATTCCAGTCAAAATCGTGCTCGTGAAGAAGATCCGCGCGGCCCCTGGCCCGGTGCATCAGCGCGTGTGCACTTTTGAACAGACAAAGCTGACGCCCCGGGTCAAACTCACCGCCAAGATTGTGGGGAACTAAGCGTCCAGGTTAGGTCCTGGTTTCTGGTGCCGCAATGGCAGGGCAGCTCCGCCTCCCAGTACGCCTGTAATGGCCTCCCCCAGAGGCAGAGCTGCCCGTTTGTTGGAGGTTCCAATGAGTCACGCATATGAAGGGCAACGGAAAATGCTCCTCTGTATCGATGACAGTCAGGCCGTTTTGGAGTACGAGAGACGCATACTCGAAAGATCGGGATATATTGTGGTGACAGAATCGTCCGCCCGGCGAGGCCTGAGACTGGCGACCATCTTCGGCTTTGACGCTGTCCTCCTCGATTACCAGATGCCGGAAATGAACGGTCACGAACTCGCTTCTGAAATACGGCGTCTCCGGCCGGACACTCCAGTAGTCATGTTTTCCGGCGGTGAGATCCCCGAGGAGACTCGCCAGCTGGTCGATGCCGTCGTGCCCAAAGCCGATTCCCCCAGCCAACTGTTGCCGACCATCACTCGGCTCTGTGAACAGTCAACGCCAGACTGAACGGCAGGGCTCTGATTCACGCGCCTGCGAAGGGCACGACTTCAGTCGTGCCCTAAGTCGCTGAAGGTGTGCTCGCGCTTCAACGCCTGCCGCGAGGTTCTCTGCCCCGCACTGACTGTTCCGCAGCCTCCCTGGTTTCGAATGCCATCGTTCAACAATATATCGTCTTACGATACACTAAAGCTGTGTCCATACAAATCAAGACTGCCGATTACCGCGCGCCGGACTGGCCGATGCTCTGGGTATGCTTTGGAACGGGAACCGAAATCGCGAGAGTGAAGAAAAGCTCGCAGCATGTCCAAACGCCGCATGATCGACAGAAGAAACGTGGAAGGAATCGTGAGAAAGGATAGCAAAACAGAATTGCGCGAAAACGTTAAGAGTTCCAACCGGGACGGCCATGACGATGCTAAGTTGGGAGATTTCACCACCACCTGGCGAGTCGTTCCAATCTCCATATTGGCCACGGTGATCGGCGTGGTCTGCGCATTTGTAGCACTTGTGCTGCTCCGTCTAATCGGGCTGTTCACCAATCTGTTCTACTTTGGCCGGTGGAACACAGCCATGGTTTCGCCGGTCGGCAACCATCTTGGGGTTTACAGCGTTTTCGTTCCCATCGCTGGCGCTCTCATCATCGGTGTCATGGCCAGGTACGGTTCCGAGCGTATCCGCGGCCATGGCATACCCGAAGCGATTGAATCGATCCTGCTCAACGGTAGCCGGATAGAACCGAAAGTCGCGATTCTTAAGCCACTCTCTTCGGCAATCTCCATCGGTTCCGGCGGCCCCTTCGGCGCGGAAGGCCCCATTATCATGACGGGCGGGGCGGTGGGCTCGATGATCGCCCAGTTGTTTCACCTGACCAGCGCGGAGCGTAAGACGCTTCTCGTGGCGGGCGCTGCCGGAGGAATGTCTGCCACTTTTGCGGCGCCCGTGGCCGCGGTGCTATTGGCCGTCGAGTTGCTCCTTTTCGAGTGGAAACCGCGAAGCCTGATTCCAGTGGCGCTGGCAAGTGCGATGGCTGCGGTGGTGCGCAGGTACATCTTGGGGCTCGGGCCGTTGTTTCCCGTGCCCGTCCACCCGCTGTTCATCGGCCCCAACGGACTACTCGGATGCGCCCTCGTCGGTCTTCTGGCCGGAGGCCTATCGGCCCTGCTGACCCTGTCTGTGTACGCGGCCGAGGATGCCTTTCAGCACCTCAAACTGCACTGGATGTGGTGGCCTGCGATTGGCGGGCTGGCCATTGGCTTGGGAGGGTTGGTTTTCCCGCAAGCCTTGGGCGTCGGCTACGACACGATTGGCGCATTGCTGCAGGGCAGCGTCACCACAAGAGTCATCCTCGGAGTTTTGCTGGTCAAATGGTTCATCTGGGCGGTATCACTCGGTTCCGGCACCTCGGGTGGCGTTCTAGCGCCTCTGCTGATGATGGGTGGTGCACTGGGCGGCCTCGAAGCCATGTTTCTTCCCCACGAAGGTGCAGGCTTTTGGCCACTGATCAGCATGGGTGCCATTCTTGGCGGCACCATGCGCTCTCCATTCACCAGCATTGTCTTTGCGTTTGAGCTGACCCACGACGCCAATGTGTTCTTGCCCTTGCTGGTCGCCAGCGTCATCGCGCATGGTTTCACGGTCCTGACGCTGCGGCGGTCCATCTTGACCGAGAAAGTCGCCCGCCGCGGCTACCACCTGAGCCGCGAATACGCCGTCGATCCCCTGGAAATCCTTATGGTAAGCGACGTCATGCGAACCAAGGTTGTGGTCTTGCCAGCCGCCAGTACGCTGGGCGAAATATGGCACTCCTTGCGCACGGATCACGACCACGATCACCGCCAGGAACAGCGCTTGTTGCCGGTCGTGAACGCGGAAGGACAGCTTGTCGGTGTGGTGACGCGCCGCGATATGAGCCGGCAGATGGCGCAGAATCGGGATGCAGCCCCAGAATCGCCAATCGGTGATCTGGTGCGAACCAGCACGGTCGAGGCCTACCCAGACGAACCGTTGCGGGTGGTCGTCTATCGCATGGTGGAAAAAGGCTGCACCCGAATGCCGGTCCTGGAGCGAACCACGAGAAAATTTCTAGGTCTGGTATCGCTCAATGACTTGCTCAAGGCGCGCTCCTGGCACCTGGAAGAAGAGAGCCGCCGCGAACGAAGCCTCAAGTTCAAGTTGTTTGCTCCGGGAAAGACAGAGCCTCGGTCTGAAGTGTCCTCCTGAGCCTGAGCGGTGCCGAAGAGGACGAACCTGCTTTGCTTGTGTCCTGTCCCTTTGGTTCCGATCTCCAAAAAGACTATCCTTAATTAGTCGAAGATTGCACTTTTGGCGTCCGTGGAGATGACAACGAAATGAAACTTACGCTCCTTAGTTTTTGCCTGGTCGTGGTGTGTTTTGCTTCGGTTGCGCTGGCACAGTCGCTGCCGCAGAAGGCGCTTCAATCGTCAACCCAACTCCTTGTCGTCACGACTCCTGATTGGAACGCGGTCGAAGGAGTACTGCAGCGGTATGAGCGACCGCAGCCGGAAAAAAAATGGAAAATGGTCGGCGACCCGATAACCATCGTGGTCGGAAAAAACGGCTTGGGCTGGGGCGCGGGCGTGGTGCCGACCGACAATCTCGCGACGCGTGGCACGCTCGACCCGGTGAAGAAAGAGGGCGATGGCAAGTCGCCAGCCGGTGTCTTCCGCCTCGGTTCCGGTTTTGGCTACGCAGCCCAGAAACAAACGGGATGGAGAGTGTCTTACGTAAGCCTCACGCCATCCGTCGAATGCGTGGATGACCCTGGTTCGAAATTCTACAACCTCATTGTCGATCGAGCAGCCGTTTCGCCAGACTGGAACAGTTCTGAACATATGTTGCTCTCCGATGGTCTGTACCGGTGGGGAATCGTCGTCGACCACAACGCGAATCCAGTGACTCCGGGCAGCGGGTCATGCATCTTCATGCACATTTGGCTCGGCCGTGGCAAGGGGACCACGGGCTGTACGGCTATGCCGCAGGAGCAACTTGAACCCCTGCTCGCATGGCTGGATCCGGCCAGAAAGCCGTTACTTGTACAGTTGCCGTTTCCACAATACAAAGCGCTGAGAAAGCCCTGGCAGTTGCCTGACTTGCCACACTCCGATCATCGCTAAACGCCGCGTGCCGCGGCAATCTCACGCAGATTGATACGTTGCTGGGCGAGCATACTTGACGATAAATCTGGTTGCAAAAGTTACGGCGCATTCGATACCAGTCCATGATTCCGTGCGAAGGATTTCAGACGGAGAGTGATGCACTCCGAATCAGCCCAATAGCGCTTGTCGAGGTCGTCCAGTACTTTGCTCCACTTGGGCGTTAGCGAATCTCCTTCCGGGTAGGAAGGAAGCATCCGTCGCCTTTCCCCTGTTTTTATTGGGACGGAAACGTCAGGGAACAGAACCTCTTTGGCTTCCTGCAATAGTTCAAGCGTCTGGAATGCGCCGAGCGCGATGAGGCCCTCTTCAGCGTAGGTGTAGGATGAGCCCGAGTCGTTGAAAAAGTATTGGTGAAACCCACCGTTGTAAATCTCCAATTCCAAGAGCCCAACAGCAAAATAGAGCTTCTGGGGCTGCGAGAAGCCATCGAAGCCAGCGGGTGAGTGGTGCACCTGTTCGACCAGCGATAGCCAAAGCCTGCGGTACGGGTCGGTGATCTCCCTTTCACGCTGTTCCCGAATGCGTCGCTTTCCATCCTCGATACTCTCGCGGTAGTCGCCCTTGCAGGGCATGCAGAGGCCATTCGTTTTCGAGGCAGTGCTTTTTAGGATAGGCACACCGCATTTCGAGCAAGGCACCTTCTGGCTCACACGACTACCCTCAGATATCGCCAGCTTAATGCAGGAGCCAGGCGGTTGGCGATAAATCGCGTTTACACTCGTTGAGCGTCCCTCGCTCCACTTTCTCCTGGTGACAGGGCGGACACGTCGTCACTGCCTGCGGTTGCACTCGTCGACTAGGGTCTTGCCCCCACCAGTTGCATGTACTCACTCAGGGTCACGAAGCGGTAGCCCCGTGCTTTGAGGTTTGCGATCAATTCCGACATGACCGCCGCTGTCGTCGACAGTTCATGGAAGACGAGAATGTGCGTGTACACTCCCCACTTCTCCCGCTGTTCCACCTGCTTCACGACTGCAGCCACCAGAGAAGTCTTTGGGGACTCAACTGAGGCTTTGGTCCACAAATAGTCGAGCGAGTTGACGTCGCGCAGCGCAATGGGGTTTTCCCGCGAGATGGTGAGCAGGTGATAGCCTTGCTGTTCGAGGTCGCGGCGGGCACCATCGGAAATGATCCAGTCTGGAGGACGGAGGTAGTGCGGCTGGGTGCCGGTGACGGCCTTGATCGCTTCCGCGCCGCGGTTCACGTCGCCGATCACCCACTGCACTCCCCGTTTCCGCTCCGCGCCGCGCAGTTCGATATGGCTATACGTGTGGTCTTCCAATTCGTGGCCGCGACGCACTAATTGCTCGGCTGCGTCGATGCACGTAATTCCGACATTCTCTTCGTGACGCCGTTCTCCCCACGTCTTCGGCGTGAGTCGCCATCCGACGACAAAAAATGTAGCCTTGACGCCATTGCGGTCGAGCACGTTCACCAAGCTCGGGCCAGCGTGATCTCGCTTGGTGCCAAACAAAACATAGGGTCGCGGACCGTCGTCAAACGTAAGGGCAATGAGCTTATCGGCTGAAAAAGCAACTTCGGCATTCAGGAACAGAAGCGCGGATACGGCGAACACTCTGTAGAATGACACCCTGGCTCCCATGATGCCTTTCGCCCTCGCTTCTTCAATTATTGGCGTCGATCCTCCCCGTGGCTAATTACCTTTGTGGATGGCCCGCCGGACAACCGGCCAGCGCGAGCCGGCCGAGGAATGTCGGAGACTTTGCCTATGCCTGTGACGGTGGAAATGCACAACACCGCCGACGCCGAGTCGCGGCGAGATGTAATGGCGATGATTGAGCACCTTTTCTCGGACCGCACCGGAGACTGGCGGGTTCTGATCCTTGGCTCGCAAGCCAACGACTGCTGGGAGATGAAGGTGACGGGGCCCAACGCGTTCGAGCGCTCCTATACGCTTGAGGGCGCGGCCGGACAGCATGAGCCGAGCACCGTGGCCGCTATCATTGCGAGGATGTTACCGAGTAGAGACTGATCTGACGAACACTACTATTCGCTGGCTCGAAAACGTTTCGCCCGGGTGGGTGGCCATGTCGAGAGAGAACTGTGCCCTTAGTCGTGGTGACAACAATTACGTCAGGGACGCCCAGTCCGCTCGGAATTCCCATGTGTCACTCTTTGGCCGGACGACGCAATCGGCAAAAGTAAACTGGAACAGGAAACCGGAACGGTAAACGATCGCATCTTTGCCGTGCTGCCGAACTATGGCACGGTCGAAACCGCCAAGGTCCTTCAGCCGCTTCACGCTGGGCAGAAATTCCGGCTGGCGACTGCAGGCGTTTTTGATTGGGGTGCGTTTGGCTTCAACGCCGGCCTTTCGGCCCTGGCACAGGCCAGGAATGATCCGCCGGCTTACGGACAGGGATGGGACGCCTACGCGAAACGCTACGGTGCTTCTTTTGCCGATAACGGTATCGGAACGTACATGACCACCGCCGTCTTTCCCAGTTTGCTTCACGAAGACCCGCGCTACTTCCAGAGGGGAAAGGGGGGATTTTCTCACCGCGCCGGCTACGGGCTGACCCGGCTGTTCGTAACTCGCACAGACGCAGGGAACATGCGGTTTAACTACTCGGAGTCCATAGGCAATGCAGCGGCGGCTGCAATTTCCAACATTTACCACCCCGCCGAGGACCGCACCGCCGGACGAAATGCGACGACCTTTGCCTTTCTGATCCTTTACGATGGCTTGTCCAATGAATTGAAGGAATTCTGGCCTGACATTCGCCGTAAGCTGTTTCACAAGGCCAATCCGTAGTGCTCCCTGGCATCACAAAAACTCCGGGACGGACAGATGGTGGGCGAAAGATCCGATATGCGGCGGCGAAGGAAAATGACTGCAGACAGGTTTCGCCAATGTGTGCATAAATGCCCGGCCCATGAGCAAGTCAATCCGCCAACCCGAAAAATACTGCCGCAATCGCGATCGTATCCGCGCCGCCGTGGGCCACAATCGAAACCCATAGATTCCGCCCTGAGAACAGATAGGCTCCGCCCAGTATCAATCCCGAAAACTCGCGATTTCACTCATTGCCCCCCGACTCGGGGTTTTTGCTTGAGTGCCGGTCGGCTATTGTCGCTGAGGATAGAAGTGGACAGTCTCGCGCTTGGCCTTCGGGTCGTAGTGGGTATAAGTGACGCGGCGGTCGCCGATGGCGATCGGTTCAACATCGGCGGGGACGATCCAGATTCTGTCGGGGTCGACGACGATGGTGTTGTCGTAGAGGATCGTCTGGCGATCAAACTTGGCTTTGCACTCGTCGCGCTCCTGGGTCGCAGTCTGCAATGCGGCCTTCGTACTTTCCAGTTGAGCTGCCACCGGGTTCTTTGCCAGTTCAGCGGAGAATTTCTGTTTCGCCGCTTTTTCAGCGGACGCAGCCGCAGCACGCTTCGCAGTGGGTATGAGGAGCAGGTAGAAGATCAGAATCGTGACGAAACAGCCTGCCGCGAACCAGAGCACGTATTTCTGCCACGGGCTCTTTTCCATGACATCGGTGGTTCCACTGGTTTCAAACATTTCCGCCTCCGTCGGCCATGAGGATTGGCCTCCTGCGAGCCAGTCTATACCGCAAAGCCGGGAAAGGCTCTTCGATGGTTAGCGAAAGATCGCGATTGCTCGCATTGACCCCGGACAGGGGTTTTAGGCGTTCTCGTGGGCGGGGATTCTCTTGCAACGTTCGCCTGGATGAGTAGACATTATGATTGCTCCTACATCGGCTCTCAGCTGTCATCCTGAGCGAAGGACCTGATTTCTCCTCGGCACCAAAACAGGTCCTTCGCTTCACTCAGGATGACAAAGTTTTATTGATGGCAAATTATTGGGAGGATGACAAACTATAAGACGGAGCGAAGAGCCTGCCAGCCATTGGCCATAGTAAAGTAGTAGTAAGCCCTAATCTGCAGTCCTGAGGAGTTCTCAACCTGAATCCGAGTATTCGCAATATCGCCATCATTGCCCACGTGGATCACGGCAAGACCACGCTGGTGGATGCCATGCTTCGACAGAGTGGCACCTTCCGCGACAACGAGACCGTGGCCGAGCGCGTTATGGACTCGAACGATCTGGAACGCGAGCGCGGCATCACTATTCTTGCCAAGAACACGGCTGTGTTTTACGCCGGCGTGAAGATCAATATCGTGGACACGCCGGGCCACTCCGATTTTGGCGGCGAAGTGGAGCGGGCGCTCAAGATGGTGGACGGCGTCATGCTGCTGGTCGACGCCAGCGAAGGCCCGCTGCCGCAGACTCGCTACGTGCTGAGCAAGGCACTTGAAGCGAATCTGAAACCGATTCTCGTCATCAACAAGATCGACCGTCCCGACGCTCGTCCGCAGGAAGTTCTTAACGAGGTTTACGACCTTTTTATTGATCTCGACGCCAAGGAAGAGCAGCTTGACTTCCCCGTTCTCTACACCAATGCCAAGACAGGCACCGCCGCCGTGCATCAGGGAGCGGCGGGCGAGGACTTGCGTCTTCTGTTTGAAGCCATCGTCGATACGATTCCCGCACCGCAAGGGGACGCTGACGGGCCGCTTCAGATCCTGGTCGCGAATCTCGACTACAGCGACTATCTTGGCCGGGTTGCCATTGCCCGTGTTTTCTCTGGAACCATGAAGACCGGCGAAGATGTTGCTATCGCCAAGCGCGATGGGTCATTTCACAAGACAAGAATTACCAAGCTCTTCAGCTTTTCCGGCCTCAAGCGCACAGACATTACGGAAACCTCGCTGGGCGACATCATTGCGGTCGCCGGCGTCGAAGGCATCACCATTGGCGAAACCATTACCGACGCCGAAAATCCAGCGCCGCTGCCGCCTATCGTCATCGACGAGCCGACGATCGCGATGCTCTTCACCATCAACACGTCTCCCTTTTGCGGACGCGAAGGCAACTACGTCACCTCCCGCAACCTGCGCGAGCGCCTGGAAAAAGAGCTGCTCACCAACGTCTCGCTGCGCATGGAAGAGACCGGCAGCACCGACTCGTTCAAGGTGCTTGGCCGCGGAGAGTTGCAGCTTTCCATTTTGATCGAGATGATGCGCCGCGAAGGTTACGAACTGATGGTCGGCAAGCCCGAGATCGTCACCAAGCACATCGGCGGCAAGCTGATGGAGCCGGTCGAGCACCTGACCGTCGACATCCCCGAGGAATTCGTCGGCGTCGTCATGGAGCATGTCGGCTCGCGCAAAGGCGAAGTCGCCAACATGCATAATCACGGCTATGGCCGCGTGCGCGTCGAATTTCGCGTGCCCAGCCGCGGGCTGATCGGACTGCGCAGCACGCTGCTCACCGACACGCGCGGCACCATCGTCATGAACGCGCTGTTTGACGGGTACATCGAGTGGCAGGGAGAAATCCCGCATCGTCCCACCGGCGCACTGATCGCCGACCGCCCCGGACTCACGACCTCGTACGCTCTTTACAATCTGCAGGAGCGCGGCGTGCTTTTCGCCGGACCGGGCATCGATGTGTACGAAGGCATGATCATCGGCGAGAATGCCAAAGACACGGATCTCGACGTCAACATTGTGCGTGAGAAGAAGCTGACAAACATGCGCGCCTCAACTTCCGACGAGGCGATCCGCCTAGTGCCGTACCGCAATTTGAATCTCGAACAGGCTATCGAGTTTATCGCCGACGATGAGTTCGTAGAGGTCACGCCGAAATCCCTGCGCCTGCGTAAGAAGATTCTGCAATCGAACAAGCGGAAGCGGGGGGCGTTGGCAACGGTGGAGGGCTAATGGTGGACGTGCTGTGACCGCCATAGGCTGCCGAGCTTCGCTCGGCTGGACGGGCGAGACGCCCGTCCCCACACGAGCATTTCTGGATTCGCGATGAAGCAAAGCACGCCGAAGGACAAAGCGGAAGCCAGGAAGAACCCTCGCATGTTCCTGATTCCCTGCAGTTGCGGCGCGAGCTTCGCCGTTTCTGAGGATTACGACCGCCAGGGAATGCATCTCCGCAGCTTCATTCCCTGCCCCAACTGCGGCAAGCGTCACGACCCGCGCAATCGCCTGCTGACGCTTGACTACCAGGCTGAACGCTTCTGGAAAGTCGGCGGCTGCTGAGCAGTTGGCAGGAGACGCGGCAAGCCGCGTCTCTACCGCACAGCGTTTGAGGCGCCTGTATCAGCGATGTACACTATATGAGCACACCGCGCGCCCGTAGCTCAGCTGGATAGAGCGGCAGCCTCCGGAGCTGTAGGTCGGGAGTTCGAATCTCTCCGGGCGCGCCAGTTTATCTCTTTCACCTTCACTGGATTACCCCCTTCGCGGCAAAACTCAGCGAGCGCCCAGCAAGATTACCGTCTCCGTGGCCAAGTCGCCGCGCAGAATGCCGATGCGAACTTTGCCGGTTTTGTCGGCTAGTTCAACGGCCAGTTCCATCGGCGTCCGTACTGCTTTGCCATCCACTGACTTGACCAGGTCGCCGACGTGCAGGGATGCCATTTCCGCGACGCTTCCGGGCTCGATCGACAGAATCTTCGCTCCGTCGAATTCCTGGGGGCCAGCAACTAAGCCGAGCGAATGGATCGCCATCCCGTGGCTCGGCACGGTCGCGGGCACACTCGCCGGCGGCGGAGCCGGTTTATGGGCGACCCGAGGTGCGGGTTGACTCTCGGGCTCAGTCTCAGAGGGTTCAGTCTTGGTCTTATGCCAGGGCCGCTTCCAGGAACGGTGAGACTCGGACTCGGCCTTGGGTTCCTTGGGAGCCTTAGGCTCAGACGGAGGAAAATTGCCGCCAAAGCGAAAAGCGATTCCACCAGCAGCGCGGAGGCTGCCTTGGCTGGCAGCGCCGCTGTTGTTCAGGTGATTGGTGTATATGTAATCGAAGGGTCCCGCCTGAATTCCGATGTGGCGAAAGAGCCAAAAATCAACTCCACCGCCTCCGCCGAAAGCCATCGCAGTATCCGACACGGTGGCTGGCGGGGCGTCGCCGAGAAGATTCGCCCGATCTTGACCAAAGAGGCCGTGGGCAAAAACCGTGACCCGGCTGGAGCGGTCTCCATAGGTCAAGCGTGGCCCAAACATGTAGGAAACATCGTTGCAGGTCGCGCCCGCAGCACTCGCGCAATTGCTAAGGCTGTGGCCGCTGATGTTGGCCTCCACGGAGAAATGATGGAAGCGGCCGAAAGCAGCGGAAAAATCCCATCCATTCAGCTTCAGCTGCTCCGAGGGCGTTTGCGAACTGAAGGGCTGAGTATAGCGGAAGTAGGAGTAGCCGGCGGATATATCGACTGGAATGGACTGAGCGGAAGCGATGCCGAGTAGAAAAAGAGCTGCCAGAGCGATGTCGACAAATTTTCTCATGTTCCTTGATTGCGCCTCCCGGGGCCGCAATATGACACAACCGAATGAATATAGAATCGAATTCGAAAGCAGGTTCCGAACGGGCCAACCCCGGAGACAACGTATTCTCCGGGTCGCGGCCGCCTCACATCAAGACCTGCACCAAAATTACGGCAAGTTATTGATTATCATTGCCGCGCCGAGAAAAGGCAAATGGGTCCAGCGTGTTATTCGCCGCTCCCGGTCGAGACAATCACACCCTCAGCCGCCAAGAAGCTTCTTGCTTCCTCAAAACTGACGCCGAACGAAAGGCCGCGGAATTTCGCGTTCCCCGCCAGCGTGAGAATTCCCAGGACTTCTCCCTCGCTGGAGATGACCGGGCTGCCGCTCATGCCCTCGACCGCCGTAATGTCGGTGGCGAAATCGCAACGGCATCCGTCCGGGCGCTGGTAGTCCTTGCGCCCTATGATATGCCCGCTACGAGTCAGTGGGAACAGGCCCCATCCGGTAAAGGCCGTAACCCACACCGGTTCTCCGGGCGCGGCCGGGCGCAGCCGGATCCGAGCCGCACGCAGATAGCCCCAGTCACGGCCATCTTCCGCCGGATGAACCCGGCATACCGCGAGGTCGAGTGCCTGGCTCAAGCGGCAATTCCCCACCAGGAAAGCACGCAGTCGCCCGGTGTGGATCCATTCCTCATCCGGAACCATCACACTCAGTGTGCAGCCGGAGTGCGCCTGGAGAATGACGTGCGCGGCCGTAAGCAATGTGCCGCCGGAATCGGCGATGACTCCACTGCCGCGGACTTGCGTGCGGGCAGCGCGACTGTTCTCGGTACACAGCAGCGGGACAGCGGCGCGCAGGGCAGAAGGAGCCGCCGGTTGAAGCACGGCCGGTTGCGCCAAGGCCGAGCCGCTCAGCAGCGACCCAAAAAGCAGTGCGAAACCGCTAGGGCACCAGACCATGCTTCCCGCTGACCTCTCCGCAGCCCAGTTCGCCATCCCGGCCTGCAGTTCCGGCGCCGCCGGCTCCGACTTTAGAACGTAATCCGCACTCCAAACTCCATTTGCCGCGGAGCTCCGTTCGCGTACGTGCCCGAACCGGCCAGAACCCGGTCAAGCCGCGAGGTGCAGTAGGTGGTTGAGGAGCCGCAGTATCCCGCCGAACTTGCGTTGTTCAGCGAACTGCCCGGCGCCCCGTTCAGCACGCCGCTCAACTGGTTCCCCGCGCCGCCAAAGTTGGCAAAATTGAAAACGTTATAGAAGGAGGCGTTCGGCTCCAGCTTCACCCGCTCCCCAAGCCGGAACGGCCAACTCAACCTCAAATCGATCGTTTTCAGCCAGGTCGCTTCGGCCGAATGTCCCGGCAGCCCTTGAATCACCGGCGAATAAGCCCCCAGCAACACCAGTTGTGTCCCGGTAAACAGACCGCTGTTGGCCAGTGCTGCACCCGCCGGGGTTAACTTTCCGCCGAAGTGGGCGTTGTAAAACGCGATGGCTTTGGTCAAATTGCTGGTCGAGTATTTTCCTGTGCTCCCAAGAATGGTCCCGGGCAAGAGATCGCCCACGGTACCGTCGCCGGAAATATCGCTGTGGAAGATTTCCCCGGCCACTCCGCCCCCGTCCTGCTGCGGAACATAAGCGCTCAGAGGAAGAGGCGACACCAGATGCGCGATCATCGAAAGGCGCAGCCCGTGCGGCAACTGCGCCGTCGGAGTGAACGTAAGCTGGTGTGTCCGGTCCAGCCCCGAGGCTCCCCAATGTTGCACGCGCGGCCGGTTGTAATCTTCCGCCACGTTCATGACCGAATAGTCGCCACCGCTGCCATTCGGCTCCGCCATGTTGGTGCGATAGCGGGACCACGCATACGCAATCGCAATGTCCATCCGCTGCACGCGCTTGGTTGGATTCGCTATGCTGGTGTTGTACGCCAGATGCAGAGCCTGGTACTGCGACTGCCCGCTGGGAAAGTACATGATGTTGGAGCCCACCGCCGGATTGATCCCGCCAAAGGAGGCCTGCATCGGCTGCCCCGACACATTCAGCTTCCCTAGGACCGAGCACGGAAACGGTCCGCAGAACGCGTTCGACGAATCCAGCCCATGGCGCGCGAAATCGGTGATGGTCGCCCCAGGCACCGCGTTCAGATAGCAAGTCACCGCAGCCTGCGAACTGCTGCCCGCGAACGTCGCCTGCGGGCATCCCACCGAGGCCGTGTTGGCCGACAGCGTGGCATTGATGGCATCCAGTTCCGCCTGATAGGTATTGAGCGAGAAGTTCAAATTGTGGCCGTCTGTCAGCAAGCTCGAGTCCCCCACATGGTTGGTGTCGATCCCCATGGGAAACTGGGTGCCGATCTGGCGCATATAGTCGATGGAGAACATGCCGTGTTCCCCAATCTGTTTCTGAAGTCCGACGTCCATATGCACAACCCGCGGTGTCTTGAAACCGGGGCCCAGCAGGCCTCCAAAATTAGCCACGCTGTTGGTCAGCGAGTAAACATTCGGCTGCCCGCCCGTTACCGCCGACTGCGCCGCCACGAACTGCGACTGCAGGTCCTGGATCGCCGTCGCCACGGTTCCGAGCGGCGCCCCGCAAATCTGGGTGGCGATATCGAGCCCATCGACTTGGCTGACAATGCCATTGTTCTCACTCAAAACGCTATTGTTAATACCTGACGGCGCATTCGGAAACAGCACCGCTCCCGCCGGACACAGCGTCAGGCTGCGGTTGTATTGCCCGTTCGACAAGCGGTTGATGCGATCCTGATACGCATTCTGCAGTAGAAAGTTGTCATAGAACAATCCGCCGCTCGCCCGCACCACCATCCGCCCATTGTGTCCGGGATCCCACGCCAAGCCTAACTGCGGAGCAAAATTCCAGTCCGGCTGGGTCACGCTCTGGCCGAGCGGATGGTGCTCACCCACAGTGGCGCTATTCGGAAACAGGCCGAATTGATCGAGAATCAAACCGCTGGTGCACGGCGGGCTCTGCACGATCGTTGTGTTGATCGCCGAACATGGCGCCCCCGCCAAGTCGCTGTCGGTGCGGCCGCTGTCGCGCACATAGTTCACGCCAAAGCTGATATTCAGGTTCGGAAACAGGCTGAACGTGTCGCCCAGATAGCCCTCGAAGCGGGTGTCGAAGTGGCCGCCCGTCGACCGGTTGAAGGCCGAGTTCTCGCTGAAATTTCCCAGGCCGTTGTAAATCGTGACCGTGCCCACCGGATAGTTCAGGGGATTGTTCACGCCTCCGGGGAACTCATTCGAGTTGCCACTAATCGCATCGAGCACATCCAGTCCGTTCGAGCTGGTCACCGACGCGTAGTTCCCCGGCGCATAAAAATCGCCCTGCGCGATGCGATGAATTGCTCCCCCGAAACGTATGTTGTGATTCGCCCGGTAAACCGTGCTGCTGTCGTAGCGCCCAAAAAGGTCGCGCTGGATCGTCTGCCGCGGACCCGCCACGCTTGGTCCCAGCCCATAGGATCCAATCTGCACGTGGAGCAGAGGCGCCCCCGCCAGGATCGTCGAATCGCTCAACGCCGGATTAATCGCGTTCACCAACTTCTGATAGCCGAAGCGCGCACTGTGCACAAACCGTCCCCGGTTCCAATCCAACCCGAAAACCGCCGCCGGAACGTTCAACTGATTGCGGAAATTCGACTGGCTGTCGGGAGGTCCGATCTGGTTCGCGTTGTCGTAGCTGAGCCGCACAAACCATTTCATGTCGTCGCTGAGGTTGTAATCCAGCCGCGCCGTCAGCATGTTCTCTCGAAAATAAGCGCTCCGCAGGCTGACCCCGTTGACCGCCGGGAACCCGAGCATCATCGGCAAAACGCCATCCTGCTTGCTGCGTTCCCCACCCAGGAATAGAAACGCCTTATCCTTGATCACCGCGCCGCCCGCCCCAAATCCATACTGCTGCCGGCTGTACTTCGGGCTGCCGGATGGAAACCCGGCCATTCCGGCCATCCGGTCTTCGAGATTTCCAAACAGATTGCCGTGCCATTCATCTCCACCCGAGCGCGTCGTGACCCGCACCGCGCCGGCTGCGTTCAGCGACTGAAATAACTCGGGCGTAACCCGCGACACGATCACTTCGCGCACCGCTTCCGCCGGCAGGCTCAACGTGGACGCGCCCTTGGTCTCATCCATGGTCTCGACTTCATCGATGTCGTAGTGGGTCGTGCGTCCCAGCAGGCTGTTGATGGAGAGCGATTGGGTCCCGCTCTTGCCCGGGTCGAAAATCCTTCCATCCACCGCCTGTACACCCGGCTCAAGCTGTCCCGCATTCAGATAGTTCCGGCCGTTAATCGGGAACCTGTCGGCGACCTCGCCATCGAACTTGCTCTCCAGTCGCACGGGCTCGGGATTGATCCATTCCAGCTTGAAATCAGCCGTCGCTGCCGACCCCAGCACCACCGTGACGCTGGTTTCGACCGGCAGCATGTCGCGGCCTTCCACTCGCACGACGTAAGCGCCCGGCGGCACCGGTTCGGAGAGATACACCCCGTCCTTGCCGGTGCGCGTCAAGCCCTTGGTGTCGGTGGCCGTGGAGCTGTACAAAACCTTCGCTCCCTCCACCGGACTGCCGGTGTCATCCCGCACCGTGCCTTGAATGGTGCCGGCTGTAGGATTTTCCGGAGTCTCTTCCTGCGCCCACAACGGAACTGCGAGTGCAGCCCAGAGCAACAGGCCAGTGAACAGAGAACGACGAACCATCAAGCCAGAGCAATCAAACAAAGTGCCACTCTCCTGGGAGCAGAACCTCAAGTAGAACCGGGAAGCGATTCCGCGTCTAAGGTCTTATAGTCTTCACTGAAATCGAATAAAACAGTTTACTAGATGCGCCCACTTCCCCGTGGGGCTGCACGCGCTTTTAACCCGAAGGATGATCCTGTAGAGGCGGGGATTGCCCCGTCTCAGAATGTCCCCTTTCGCGTGTAGTACCCGGCGCGATAGTGCGACTGATAGGGGCCGCCCGCCGGCGGGTTCGTCAGGTCCACCCGCAGTTGACGGAATTCCGAATCCGAATAGCGCTCGGACGGATAGTAGGCCAGCAGATACTGGGTTCGCAGCTCTTCACCGATCTTCTGGAAGGCACCGTCCAGTTGCGCCGCCGATGTGGCGTAGTAGTACTTGCCGCCGGTGTCGGTCGAAATCTGAATCAACGCGTGCTCGCCGCCCGTATCCCGTCCCGCATCCGCTTCGATGGGCACGATGATGATGCTGTAAATAATCGCTTCCGACTCCTGGGCCGCGCGCAGCGCCTCTTTGTAGTCCACCTGGCTCACCGTATCTCCGCCATCGGTGATTACCACCATCACCTTTCTTCCCTGCCGCCGGCTCAGCGCCTGCGACCCCAGGAAAATCGCGTCGTAGAGCGCGGTCGCCGCGCCATTGTGCACCCGGTCGATGCCGGCGTCGATCTTTTTCAAGTCGGAGGTAAACGGTACCATTTGACGCACTTCTTCGCTGAACTTGTAGACCGCGAGGCCGTCCTCCGGCCGCACAATCGTATGCGCGAACCTGCGCGCCGAGGTCAACTCCAGCGGCAGGTCCTTCCTGGTGCTCAGGCTGGTATCCACCGCGAGCACAATCGACAGAGGCAGCGCCGATTCCCGGCTGAAAATCGAGATCTTCTGCTCTTTGCCGTCTTCCTTCAGTAGGAAATTTTCTTTCTGCAGGTTTGCTACCGGAGCCCCGCGCGCATCCGTCACCGTCACGAACACGTTCACCAGTTTCACGTCGACCTTGATGGTGGTTTCCGGTTCCTCCGCCAGCAACCCGGCGGTGGCCAAAATGATCGAGAGGAAAATGAATAAGAACTGTTGGGTGCACTTCATATGAGCTTCAGTCATTTGGATGCAGGGTCTTCGCCCGCCGTGCCTCCCAGCGGTCGGATTTCTTCGGGAAACGGCTCTCCGTCGGCCCATACGGCTCCATCCTCAAAGTATTCCTTCTTCCAGATCGGCACTGTCTTCTTCAGCGTGTCAATGATCCACCGGCAGGCCTCAAATGCCGCGCCCCGGTGCGCCGCGGCCACTGCGATCAGCACGCTCGTCTCGCCAATCTGCAGCCGCCCCAGTCGGTGGACAATCGACGCTCCCCGCACACCAAAGCGTGTCCGCGCCTCCGCCGCCAGCGATTCCATCTGCTTCAGCGCCATCGCTTCATAGGCTTCATATTCGAGATAGAGCGTGCGCCTTCCGCGCGTGTTGTCGCGCACCACACCGTCGAAGATCACTGCCGCACCGTCTGCCGGCCGCTTCAGCCGTCCAACCACGGCCGTGGTGTCAATCCGCTCGCGGACAATCCGGACGTCATCCTGAACCCCGCCACCTCGCCCGCCGTCGCCATCCGCCGACCCGCCGCTCACCGGCGGCAACAGCCCGACTTCGTCGCCCTCGTGCAGCACTCGGTCCGCTCCCGAATACTCCTGATTCACGGAAATCGCCAGCGACGGCGCCATCTCCGCAAATCGCGTCGCGCGCGCATAATGATTGAGCACTTCCCTTACCCGCGCACCTTCGGCCAAGTCAACGGTCTCGGATGGCCGTCCGACCAGGTCCTTCAATACTCCAAAAAGAAGCACGCGAATCTTCATCTGGGTACTGGGTACTGGCTCCAGTGTAGCGCGCCCGCATCCCAAAGGACCTGTCCCTCCGTGCCTTGCTCCACGTTGCTCTGCCGCTCGTTCAATTACCTCCGTAATCGTGCATCGGGTCACTTTCACGCTTAGTCTTATGGCTGATACTCCCTTACCGAGAGGAGCCTGGTTATCGCCAACGTCGCTCAAACCGATGCTGACCGCAGCGCGTCCGCCCGGTCTTTTCTCCACAGCCTGAATATTCTGATCAAGTACACCCGGCTGTATGGAGTGAACCACAAGCGCACGGAAGGCCAGTTCCAGGTCACGTGGAACGAACTCCAACAAGCGCTGCCGAAGAGTGGCGATACTGGTTTTCTGCTCGGCGTCTCGGACAACAAGCTTCTTCTCGACGGCATTCCGCTCGAAACCGGCCAGGCTGAGCGCAGCTTCGCACAGTTGCTGACCGCCGCCGGGCTCTCCAGCATCCTGTTCTCCAACAAGGTTACGCTTGAGGACTTTACCCGCCTGGTTCGGGCCTTTGCCATGGGCGGCTCCAAAGCGCAGGATTTCGCCAAGCAGCTTAAGGAGACCATCGGCGACAACAAGAACTCTTCCATCCGCATCAATGAAGTCAAGTTCGTGGCCGCCGATCCCGCCACCGGCGAGATTTCCATGGCCGCGCAAATCGCGGCTCAGGCGCTCGGTCCCGAAGCCAAAGCATGGCTCAACGATCCGCAGAAGCTTCTGCAGTTGATCGCCGCCGCTCAGGGAGCGAGCAACGGTGGTTCCGGCGCACCCGGCGGGGCGCCCCTGGGCAGTGTTCCTACCGTTCCAATTCCCGGCGGCTCGGGCTCCGGTGGATCCTCGGGCGGCTCGGCCTCGGGTGGAACGTCGTCCGGAACATCGTCCGGAACATGGTCCGGTGGTGTTGTTCCCTTGCAGGAAGAGGAAGTCATCGAGACGATTCGGCTGCTCACCCATTTTGGGCAGAAGATGCAGGAGCCCGACGCTTCTCCGGAAGTGCTACAGGCCGAACTCGGCAAAGCTCCCCAAAACGCCAAGGTCAATCTCGCCCAGTTGCTTGAGAGTCTGGCCAAGCAGGCTTCGCAGAACGATCCTGACGAAAACAGTGACACCCCGCTTCTGATGAAGGCCGCCGAGAGCATGGCCATCAAGTTTGCTCTCGACCGCTACCAGCGCGGCGACGTCAAGGTCAATGCCGTCCACGACATGATGGAGCACATGAGCCGGCAGATGGACACGCTCCGCCAGATTCTGCGCGTACAGGAAGAGAAATTGTCCAAGGCCGGCATCCTGGTGGATTCCCACGCCGACATTCTTGACCGCATGTTCTGGGCTGAGATTCCCGAAGCCGGCAAGAAGAGCGTTCTACTTTCCGGCGAAGCCGCCTGCGTGCCGCCGCGCAATATTCGCCAGTTCCTCGAAATCCTTTTTGAGCGCGGCGACAATGAGCTTGCCTCCAAGATTCTTGCCAATTACTGCAACGGCCTCGACGCCAAAGATGCCGAGCCTCGCCGCAAGACAGCCATTGGCCTGGCTCAGATCGCCGACTTGTACGCCACCGCCCCCGATGAAGTCATGCCCAATGCGCTGGCCATGATCGGCGACAAACTAGGCAAGGAAAGCGATTCCGAGATTCAGAGTTTGCTGAGCGCCGCCCTCGCCCGCTTTGGACAGGAGGCGTGCGCCCGCAAAAAGTACAAAGCGGTCGCCGAACTCTGCGACTCGCTCGAGCGGGTAGCCCGGCAACGGCCCGCCCTGGTGCAGGATCTCCGCTCCCGCGTCGGCATCGAAAACCGGCTGCCTGAAATGATCGAAGAAGCGATCAACGCCGATCAGGTACCCGAGGATCTGGTCAGCGTACTGCAACAGCTTCCGAAAATTTCCGTCGAGCACCTGGCCGACCGTTTCTTCCGCTCGCAGAAACGCATCGAATGCGATCGCATTGTCGAACTCGCCGACGAACTCGGACAACCCGGCATCGACGATCTGCGCGACATTCTGCGCACCGCGCAGCCCCGCCAGGCTGCCTCCACCGTCGGCCTCTTGAGCCGCCTCGCCGTCAACACGCTGATCGAGTTGCTGCCTTCGCGCATGGCCGAGTTCAATCGCTTCTATCAGGACATTATCGTCCGTCAGATTGCCTACGGGGCCGCGCCCGACCGTGGCCGCACCCTGCTCGAACTGCTCGAACTGCTCGACTCCCTCATTTTGCCCGAGGCCATTGACGAGATCGGCATGAGCCAGGACCGCAGCGCCAGTTCCAGTCTGATCGCCCTTGCCACGGCGGGTCCAGCTCAGAACCGTCCCCCGTTTGTGCAACTGAAAGCCATCGAGTCGCTGGGCCGTTTGCGCGAGGTCGAGGCGGTTCCCACTTTGCGCACCATCCTCGAAGACAAGAAACTGTTTGGCTACAATCAGCACCGCGAATTGCGGATCGCCGCCATTCAAGCCCTCTCCAAGATTGATCCCCGCTATGGCACGCAGGCGCTCGCCGAGAGCGGCCTCGATGGCGCGGAACTCGCTGTGGCTCCCCTCGATCCTGGCCCCGGATGTCCCTGGGTGCGCCAGCGCCGCTACGAACGCATCGTCTTGCCGCGCACTTATTCCGCCACACTTTCCAGTTCCTGGGGAAAGTCAAACATCATCATGCGCGAGATGAGCCTGGGCGGCGGCATGGGGACACGCAGCGACAATCTCCGCGTCGGCTCCGAGGCCCACGTCGAAATTTCTTTGGGCGTGAAGAAGATCAAGGGCGAGGTTCTGCTTCGCCGCGCCCGCGTCAATGAAATCGGCTTCGAGTTCGTCAGCATGGACCTCGACAGCCGCTACCGCCTCCGCCATGTCCTGGTCGAGGCCCTGGAGAAGGCGCCCGACAATCGCTCCGCTCAATGGGACGGCGAACGCAAAGGGTAGGACCAGGTGTCAGGTGTCAGGTTGTAGGTCTTAGGTCTTAGGTCTTAGGAAATCCACTTCACGCAAATCGTAGAGACGCGGCTGGCCGCGTCTGCCCTATCCGCCGTTCTCGTGCACCGATTCCGCCGCAGAAGAAAAAGCCTCTGCCAGTGCAGAGGCTTTTTCACAAGTACCCGGTAACTCTAGAGTGCCTTATACCACTTTCACGAAAATGATCACTAGCGCGAACAGCACCAGCGATTCGATAAACGCGAGGCCAAGAATCAGGGCCACCTGGATGCCCGCGCGGGCAGCCGGATTGCGTCCGAGCGCTTCGCACGCCGCTGACGCGGCTTTGCCCTGGCCCTGCGCTGCTAGCCCGGATGCGATGGCGATTGCGAAACCAGAAGTGATGGCCACCCAGTTGGTGGAACCAGCCGCCCCTGCTCCGGTCTGCGCGAACGCCGGGACCGCCAGAACCAGGAACACCATCATCACGAACAACATCATCAACATTTTCCGCATTTTGCTTCTCCTTTATGAATTGCCTCCAGTGGGTGGTTGACGCAGTGCAAGTGAGCCGGCGCCCTCACGCTGAAGAGCAGTTGCCAGTTACCAGCACCCAGTACCCAGAAAAACCGCTCACTGGGTACTGGCTACTGGGTACTGATTTTAGTGCTCGTGCGCTGTTGCCTCTCCCAGATAGACACAGGCGAGCAGCACAAAAATGTACGTCTGAATAAACGACACGCCGACATGCAGGCCCTCGAATATGATCGGGATGCCCAGCGGCACCAGCGAGAAAAATACCAGGGTTACCATTTCACCGGCGAACATGTTCGCGAAAAGACGGACCGTCAGTGACAGGACGCGAGCCAGGTGACTGAACACCTCAATCGGGAACAACAGGACCGGTAAGAACAAACGGACCGCTAGCGGCATACCCTCTTGTGGCCCGATGAAATGCTTCAAGTAACCAAAGGGCCCGTTCGCGCGCAAACCCTGATAGTGATAGTAAAACCAGGTGAGCAGCGCGCATCCCAGGGGCACCATCGGCACCGCCGTGGGCGATTCCAGACCCGGCACAAGGCCAATCAGATTGCAGCTCAGGATGAACATCCCCAGCGCGGTGAGATAAGGGACGAACCGCTCTGGATGATACGAGATGGTCTCACTGGCTAGATCTTGGACGAATCCGTCAATGAACTCCATCGTGTGCTGTAACCCACCCGGACGCTCCACCGAAAGCCGCGAGCGCACAGCGATAAAAAATATCGTCAGCAACAGCACTACCAGCAACTCCATTGCGAAAGCGTTCGTGATCGGAGTCGTCGGATGTTTCGGATGAATGTTCAGCGCCTGCAGCAACGCCAGCACCTGCGGGCCGAACAGACGATTCAGGAGTGCGGTAAAAGCCAGCTGTTCCATGTTTAAACTTTGTGATTTTCAGGCGTAATGAACTGCAAGAATTCCGGCGCCGTGCGCCCCTACGGCACCCGCCGGAAGGACGCGTACCCTTCCCAAATCGCCTCGGCCATGAGGGCCGCCACCGGCACGCACAAGCCCCACAAAAAGCCGCGAAATGCCTGCGAAGAACTCTTAAATATAGCATAGGCAGCAACTCCCACCAACCCGTAGCGCACGAGGAAGCGCAGGATGATTCTGCCGCCTTTCTCCCGGCTGTTGCGGTTGACGATGCGATCGGCGAGGCCTTCGACACCGCGCGTCAGCGAGCGGAAATTAACGTAGGAAACCGCTGCTCCAAAGGCAAACCCAATCGCTCCCGCCCAGCGGTAAAACCACAACGCCGGGACCAGCAGTAGAACACTCGCCACCAGCATGTTGCGCAACACGCGCGGAATGATGCGCTCAGAAATTGAGGGGTCATCGCTTGAGCGCACATCCATCGCTCGCGGGTCGGGACTCTTCGCTGCCGGAGCGTCCGCGCTCCTGTCGAGATGCTCGCGCTCCTTCACTTTGCATCTTTCTTGAAAGCGCCTAAAGCCATGCGGATCATCTGCCAGAATCCAACCACCGCGCCAAACAGCAGTCCGATCAAATAGAGCCACTTCGTATGCAGCCAGTAATCAGCCAGTTTGCCCAGAAAGAACCCCAGCAAAATCGCCGCTGGAATGATGAACCCAATCTCGGAGTAACGCGCGAGGGAGACGAGGGGATCCTTTTCGGAAGGCTTCTCCATGCGGGAATTGTAATCCAGTCAGGAATGGAAGTTCGACGAAGCCGCTGGGCGGAGGAGATCGAGACCCCCCTGATTGCGGTCTATGGGAATCAAAGACTTGGCGCTTTGCTGCCGCCAAGTCTTTGAGAAATAAGGAGTTCTCTGTAATGTATTTATAAATCAATAACTTAGCTAAGTTTAGTATGGCCCGGAACAAAAATACCATGCTGAGTGCCATCCCGATGTTTCAACAAAGCGTTCACCACCAGCGGTCACCGCGCGCGGCGACAAAATTCCGCCAGACATAGTCCCACGGCACGACGAACAGGAAGATCACGCTCATCAGGCAGGCAAAAGTTGTGTCCCAGGTGTCTCGGTCCATGGTGTGGTTCTGCCAGGCAGGCAGCGCCACGGCGAGAAGCCATGTGGCCTTCCAGGCTATCTCCCAGAACAGGAGCGGCAGCATTTTCAAGGGATAGCGTAGCCCCAGGACCGCCAGCAGCACGAGCGCGAGCAGCATGGAATTGACCACGCCATGCATCAGTTCCCAAGGCCGGTGATGTAGGAAGGCCGGAACCTGCTGCATTCCCATGCCGACGGCAATCAAGAGGTATCCGGCCCTCAGAAGATAAATTCGCCACAGCGCGATCTCCCGCGCCGGAGTTTCGTTTTGGCCCCGCGTGCCCAAGGCTAATGCTGGCGATGAATCGGTTGTCATTGCGTCTCTCCCCATCTGACTCGCATCGGCGGCGTCCGTTAAGTTAGCCGACATTCCCCATCGGGGTCAATGCGTGAAATCGCGATTTATCGCCAACCATGTCCAAGAGAGCGATAATCGGGCATGATTGCAGAAATCAACCCTCATCGCGAAAAGTTCCCTCTCGGGTCATCCGTGCGAATCAAATCCACAGGGCAGTTAGAAAATTCCAAGCGCAACGGCGGGCTGCGTTACCCGCCATCCGTGGAGCAAGTGGCATACGGTGGTAAGACTGACACGGTTCAGGCGATAAGATTTTCTGCCGAGGCTGACGTGCTTTATGAACTCAAGACAGCTCCTGGTAAGTGGCACGAGCAACTGCTAGAGAGGCACATGACCGAATATTCGCCTTTGCTCCCCCATATCCGAGAGTCGTTGAAAAGCATCGAGCCGAGCCGAGACGGGGAACTCGTCTATTACCCGTGCTGCGCCGTTCTTAAATCCGGCGAGGCTTTCGATACGGTTTATATCGTTTCCGAGAAACCGTATGTGAAGTACTGGGGCGTGTACCCTGAGAATGACTCTGGCAAACGATGGATTCGGATGGAGGATATAGCGGAGGTCCAGGAAAGCCCAACCCGCCTTCCGGCTCAGTTTGCGAACGAAATATATAGGAACGGCGAATCGGGGATGGGGTACACAATTTTCACCGTCGTCTTCGCAGACGGTGTGCGACAGCCGTGCGTGACTGGAAACGCTGTAGATTTCATCCAGTATCCGATTGGAAAAGGGCCCAGGGACGTTGTCGCTGTGATTCCACACGAGGGCAGAAGAGATGACTCGTTGGTGAAATCGCCACAATGGTACTGGTGCCTTTACTCAGAGTAGCCGGAATAGTTCGCAACTGTCGAAACCAGCGATAGCGCTCATTGACCACGTACGGGCCGAGATAAAGTCGAATCCTGCAGGCAGGTGACTTGGCAGGCGCGGCTACCGCATCAGCGCGGCCACATGCGGCGACTGCACAATCCCCAACGACCAGTTGACGCCGCGAATGAACGGCTCCGGGTAAACGCCAATCACCAGCGTCATCAGCGCCGTGACGCCCACCGCAAAGCGCATTCCCAGGCTGACGGGCAGCCGCCCGGTTTCCATGGGGGCGCGCATCAACATGGCGTTCGCAATCTTCAGGTAGTAATAGAGTCCGAACAGCGAATAGAGCACGCCGAGCGCCGCCAGCCAGTAATGCTGGCTTTCGATCAGGCTCAAGAAGATGTAGTACTTGCCCAGGAACCCGGCGGCGGGCGGAATGCCGGCGAGCGAAAGCAGGAACAGGAGCATCAGCACGGCTTCGACCGGCGAGCGCTGGTAGAGTCCGGCCATGTCGTCGAGCTCGTCGCCAATCACCTTGCGCTGCCGCAACGAGGTGATCACCGCGAACGCTCCCAGATTCATGAACGTATAGACGAGCAGGTAGATCAAAATTCCCTTGAAGCCGTCGTAAAAGCCCGGACTGCCGGGCAACGAAGTTGCCATGGCCACAAACGCCAGCAGCATGTAGCCAACGTGTGCAATCGAGGAGTAGGCGAGCAGGCGTTTGGTGTTCGTCTGCGTCAAGGCTGCAAAATTCGCGCCCGTCATGGTCGCGATGGAGACAAACACAATCACCGGCGTGTAAACCGAGCGCAGCGGCCACAGGGCTAACAGTATCCGTAGCAGCAGCGCCCAGGCCGCAGCTTTCACCGCCACCGACATGAATCCGGTAATGCTGGTGGGCGCACCTTCGTAAGCATCCGGCGCCCACTGATGAAAGGGAACAGCGGCGATCTTGAACAGCAGCCCCACCATGGTCGTCAGCAGCGCGATTACGACCACTGGGTTGTGCGGATTCTGCGCCGAGACCGCGCGCTGAATGACGATCAGATTCGTGCTGCCGGAAAGGCCGTACAACAGGGAAAGGCCGTAGGCAAAGATGCCCGACGAAAACGCCCCGAGCAACAGATACTTCAGGGCGGCCTCGTTCGAGCGCCGGTCGCGGCGCAAGAAACCAACCAGCACATACGTGGAGATCGCCATCAGCTCCAGCCCGATAAAGAGCAGCACGATGTCGATTCCTGCCGCCATGCACATCATGCCCACCACGGACAGCAGCAGCAGAGCATAGTATTCGCCGTGGTGTTCATCTTCCAGTTCGAGATAGTGCACCGACATCAGGATGGCGATCGCCGCTCCCGCCAGAAACAGATACCAGAAATAAATGGCGAAGCGATCGACCAGCAGCGTGTTATAGAAGCCGGCTGCGCCTCCCGGCATTTTCGACTGAATTTCCCAAACGCACAACGCGGCAAACAGCACACCAGCAAAGGCGCCGACGGCGTTGATCCACTTCAATTCCCGCGGAACCCACAGGTCAATCAGCAGAATGCCGAGCGCGAAAATAGTGAGCTCCACCATCGGCAACATCAACTGGTAATCGACGGAGAGGCTTCGCACTTAGTTGCTCGCTTTCGGAACTGCGGAGTTCGGTCCGGCGGCTTTCGGCCGGACCGTCTTCGGGCCAACGCTTTTCGGTACAACAACAACGGGCGCCTGCGGGACCGCCACGGGCACAACCTGCGCGTTCACCGGCGCGTTGGCGTTTGCTTCATGAATCGTCTGCACAATTTGATTGACTGGCTGTTCCAGTATCTGGAAGAACGGCTTGGGATAGAGCCCGATCCAGAACGCCATGATGATCAGCGGCACAAACGTAAGAACTTCGCGCGGCGTAAGATCGTGCAGCTTTTCGTTCTTGGGATTGGTGACCGTCCCGAAGAAGACGCGCTGGTACAGCCAGAGCAAGTACGCCGCCGCCAGAACCACGCCCGGCGCCGCCCACGCCGCCCACCGCCAGTTCGCGGTGAATGCTCCCTGCAGAATCGTGAACTCGCCGACAAACCCATTCAGCAGGGGCAATCCCATCGACGACAGAAACATGATCATGGTGATGGTCGCGTAGATCGGCATCACGTTCGAGATGCCGCCATACTCCGCGATCTCGCGCGTGTGCCGCCGCTCATACAGAATGCCGACGATCAAGAAGAGTGCGCCGGTCGAGATGCCGTGGTTGACCTGCTGCAGCACCGAACCGCTCAGGCCTGCCGAATTCAGCGCGAAGATTCCGAGCGTGCAGAAGCCCAGGTGGCTGACCGACGAGTACGCCACCAGCTTTTTCATGTCCTTCTGCATCAGCGAAACCAGTGCGCCATAGATGATGCCAATCAGCGAAAGACCGATCACCCAGCCCTGCACCTTGGGATGCGCGACAACGCGGGGAAAGAAGGGCAGCGAGAAACGCACGAATCCGTACGTTCCCATCTTCAGCAAAACGCCTGCCAGAATGACGGAGCCGGCGGTCGGCGCTTCCACGTGCGCATCCGGCAGCCAGGTGTGGAACGGAAACATCGGAACTTTGATGGCAAATCCAATAAAGAAAGCGACGAAGAGCCAGATGGCGATGGGGAATGGGATCTTGTACGCAGTCTGATAAAGCTCGGGAATGCTGAACGTGAAAACGCCCGTGAGAGTGTGGTGATGGAAGTAAAGGAACAGGATGCCCAGCAGCATCAGCACCGAGCCCAGCAACGTGTACAGGAAGAACTTGATAGCCGCATAAAGTTTGCGCGGCCCGCCCCAGATGCCGATCAGCAGATACATCGGCACCAGCATCGCTTCCCAGAAAACAAAGAACAGGAAAAAGTCGAGCGCCATGAAGACGCCGAGCATTCCCGTCTGCAACACCAGGAACCAGACGTAATATTCCTTGACCCGAATCTCGATGGCGGTCCAAGAAGAAAGAATCGAGATCCATCCCAGCAGCGTGGTCAGCATGATCAGCAGAAACGAGATGCCATCAATGCCCAGGTTGTAACCCGCGCCAATCGAGGGAATCCAGTTGTTGGCCGTGCCCTCCAGGAATTTGAAGTGCGAAGGGGTAACCTCGAAGCGCTGCGCCCAGAACATCGGCACCAGCGGGATCGAAATCAGGAAACCGCCGAGGGCGAAGAGGTTCGCAATCCAGCGGATCGCGTCCTTGTTCTCCCTGGGAACAAACAGGAGAACCAGCGCGCCCAGCAGCGGCGTGAAGAGGATGATCGAAAGTATGTGACTCTGCATAAGAGCTCTTAGCTATTAGCTCTTGGCCTTTGGCTCTTAGCTAACAGCTAAGAGCCGACAGCTAAGAGCCGGCATTTCACTTCCACACGTAATACACGCCAAATCCAAGCAGTCCTGCGACCATGACCAGCGCATACCACTGCACCAGTCCCCATTCGAACAGGCGGGCCGGATAGGAAATCATCCGTGCAAGAATCGCCGGGCCATTCACGCACAGCCCGTCGATAATCCACTTATCCCACCACGTCGAGAGCGTGGCGACCGCTCGTGTGACCCAGCCAACATCGTTCACCGCTCCGTCGATGATCTTGGCATCGAACCATGACGACGCTTCACCCGCGCCCATGGCGCCGAGGCGGATCTTGCCAATCTTGCGGCGTCCGGTGAAAGCGTAGTCGTAGGCCTCGTCAACAAACCACTTGTTGTAGAGCACGGTATAGAGCGGCGGCGCCTTGACCGCAATGGGCTCAGGGTAGTCTTTGCCGGCGTTCGCGTAGTAGCCGTAAGCCCATCCTCCACCCACGACGGCAGCCCCGACGGAGAGCAACATCAGCCCCCATTCCAGGCCGCGATGTTCTTCGCTGGCGGGCTCCTGCGGCTCGGCAGGCGCGACGGAAGCGGTCGCGACAACTTCGCGCGCGAATACCGGCTCCAGGAATTTCCCGAAGGCGTTCGTCCCGCCCAAACTTGCCGGAACACCTAGCCATCCCGCGCACACTGAGCAGATGGCCAGCACGACCAGAGGCCCCGTCATCGACTTAGGCGATTCGTGAATGTGATGCTCGACCTCATGCCCCATCCTCGGCTTCCCATAAAACGTCAGGAAGATGAGACGCGCCATGTAGAACGCGGTCATCAGCGCTGTGCCAAACCCGATCAGCCACAGATAGGGGAAGCTGCCCTCGGCGGAACGGTACGCCTGCCAGAGGATTTCGTCTTTTGAAAAGAAGCCAGCCAGCGGTGGGATGCCCGCGATCGCCAGCGTCGCAATGAACATCGTTTTGAACGTGGTCGGGATGCGTCCGCGCAGGTCGCCCATGTTGCGCATGTCCTGCTCGCCGCTCATGGCGTGAATCACCGAGCCCGAACCGAGGAAGAGTAGCGCCTTGAAGAACGCGTGCGTGAACACATGGAAAACGCCCGCCGCAAACGCCCCGACGCCGAGGGCCAGGAACATGTATCCGAGTTGCGAAACGGTGGAGTAGGCCAGCACACGCTTAATGTCGTTCTGCACCAGCCCAATGGACGCGGCGAATACCGCCGTCAGCGCACCGACGATGGCCACGGTCTTCATCGCGTTCGGCGCCAGAACGAATACGGCGTTCGAGCGTGCCACCATGTACACGCCCGCCGTCACCATGGTCGCGGCATGGATCAGTGCGGAAACCGGCGTGGGACCTTCCATTGCATCCGGCAGCCAGACATAAAGAGGAAGTTGCGCCGACTTTCCGCAGGCTCCAACAAACAGCAACAGCGCGGCGATTGTCAGTACAGGATCGCCCCTATGGAAAGCCCCGCTGCGCATGAGCGTATTGATGTCGATGAAGCGGAACGATCCCAGATACCACGAGAGCGTGAGCGCGCCGAGAATGAATCCGGCGTCGCCGATGCGGTTCACGATGAACGCCTTGTTGGCGGCATCGCTGGCCGACTTGCGATGAAAATAAAAACCAATCAGCAAATACGAGCACAAGCCGACGCCTTCCCACCCTACGAACAAGAGCATGTAGTTATTCGCCAGGACGAGCGTCAGCATCGAAAACATGAACAGGTTCAGGTATCCGAAGAAGCGGTAGTAACCACCTTCGTGCGCCATGTATCCGACGGAGTAAATGTGGATCAGCATGCCCACGCCGGTGACAAAGAGCAGCCAGATGCAAGAGAGCGGGTCAAGCAGGAATCCGGCGTCGGCATTGAACGAGGCAGTCGTGCCGTCGCGCTTCACGAAGCTCAGATGCCCGTCGCCACTACCGAGCCAGGTATAAACAATTTTCTCGAATGGCTGCCCTGTACCATGCGCGAAGTGCGTGTATTCAACGACCGTAAAGCAGGCGAACACGAACGCAACGACGACCACGCCAACGCAGACGGCGTTAACCGTGGCCTTCTGCAGCCGCCGTCCGAAAAAGAACATCATCGCGGCCCCGAAGGCCGGGAACAGCGGAATCAGCCAGATGTGGTTTAGAAACATTAGCTCTCAGCTCTCAGCTATCAGCTCTCAGTAACGGCGCTCAGCTCGCAGCTCAAGGTTCTAACTGAAAGCTGAGAGCTGACGGCTGCTCTCACCACTTCAACAAGTCAATCTCATCCACATTGATCGTCTCCTTATTCCTGAAGAAGGCGATCAAAATGCCGAGGCCTACGGCGGCTTCGGCGGCGGCGTCCACCACGATAAAGATCGCGAACAACTGCCCATACAGGTTTCCCCACATGCGCGAGAATGCCACCAGGTTCAGGTTCACTGCATTCAGAATCAACTCGATGGACATCAGCACAATCACCACGTTACGGCGCGTGAGCACACCGATCACACCCAGCACGAACAGTGCCGCCGCAACGACGAGATAGTGAAGAGTAGTTATCGGAACCATAAGAACCGTCGTTAGTCGTTAGTCGCTGGTCGTTGGCAAATCGTCAAGCGATTCGGTACTCCGAACGACTAACGACCAGCGACCAGCGACCAACGACTAGATTTTCTTCTTCGTCATAATCACCGCTCCCAAAATCGCCACCAGCAACAACAGCGAAGCGATTTCGAAAGCGAACGTATATTCGCCCATCCTGCCAGCCTGTCCGTAGAGCATGGCGGCAACCTGCTGCGTGTTCGAGGACTCCGGAAGCGTTATTCCGCGGTCCGGAAACAGCGCCTTGCCCTTCACAATCACGGACACAAACAACGCCATCAACGCGCAGGCCGCCGCCAATCCTACCGGCCACATGCGATTGAACTGCCGGTCTTTGGACGAACGCTCGATATTCACCAGCATGATCACGAACAGGAACAGCACCATGATTCCGCCAGCGTAGACGATGATCTGCACGCCAGCGACGAACGGGGCATACAACATCAAGTAGAGACCAGCCACCGAAAGCAGAGTCACGATCAGCGCCAGCGCGGAATGCACGGCGTTTCGCCGGGTGATAACCGCCAGGCCGCTGGCGACAGCCAGTCCCGCCAGCGCATAAAAGAACCACGGCGTCGCAACTGGAGCCATGCTGGAGTTGAGCGCCGAGTTGATTGCAGGGTTCATGAAACTATCACCCCCACGACCGCGGTCAGAATCAGCACGCCCAGCGAAATCGGCAGCAGCACTTTCCATCCGACCCGCATCAACTGGTCGAAGCGGTAACGCGGCCAGGTCGCGCGATACCAGATAAACAGATACATGAATATGGCAACTTTCAGCATGAACCAATATATGTAATCGATGCCCTGGTTGAATCGGGCTGCCATGCTCGTGTCCGCGGCATGGCCTCCAACGACCGCAATCACCAGCAGCAGCAGCGCGATGAAGCCAATCAGCGCCGCAAAGACGGCGAGCCCGATGCGCTGAATCTTAAAGAAGGATTGCGACGGCATGCGCGCCGCACCGATGGAGGCAATCGCCGCCAGACCTCCGAAGGTGAGTCCGGGAAACAGGGAAAAGATAAAGTCCCACGCCGCAGCGTGCAGCAGGTTCGGGAACGGACGCATCCATCCGCCGAGCCAGAGGGTTACGGCGATGCCAGAGACAGCGATCATGGCCGCATATTCGGCAAGCATGAAGAGCGACCAGCGCAGCCCGCTGTACTCGGTGTGGAAGCCGGCAGTCAGTTCCGACTCCGCCTCGGCCAGATCAAAAGGCGCGCGGTTGACCTCGGCGACCATGGCGATGGCGAAAATTACGAACGCGATCAGGCCGAGGGGGAAGAACTTGAAGATGAACCAGATGCCTTGCTGCTGCTGTGCCTGGACGATGCCGATCATGCTCAGCGTGCCGGTGCCGCTTACGTTCATGCTGGTCATCAGGACCGCCGAAACCACGGCCAGCCCCATGGCGACTTCGTAGGACACCATCTGCGCGCTCGACCGCAGCGCGCCGATCAGCGGATAGTGCGAGTTCGAAGCCCATCCCGCGACGACGATGCCGAGCACGCCGAGCGACGAAACGCCGAGCATAAACAGGATGCCGATGTTCATGTCGCTCACGGCCTGCGAAGGCCCGAATGGAATCACGGTATAAACCGTGAACGCCGCGATCAATCCGATCAACGGTGCGACCCAAAAAACGAACTGGTCCGCCTCGGCGGGAATGATGTCTTCTTTGAGCATCAGCTTGAGCGCATCGGCGATGGGCTGCAGCAATCCGTGCGGGCCTACGCGCATGGGGCCAAGGCGAACCTGGAAGTGCGCCAGGGCCTTGCGCTCCAGCCAGTTCATGCACAGGACGACCACCGCTACTCCCGCAAAAATGATGAACACGTAAACCAGGGCCCAGAACTGGTTCCCGGCGGAACCGGGAGTCCCTGTCACCCTGGGATCGAGATAGGACATGATGAAATTGGGCATCAGCGGTCCACCTCGCCGAGCACGATGTCAATCGTCCCGATAACGGCAACCACGTCGGCCACCAGCAAGCCTCGAACCATGACGTCGAGTGCCTGCAAGTTGACGAACGATGGCGGACGCACGCGCAAACGGTAGGGCTGCGTCGAGCCGTCGCTCACAATGAAGTATCCCAGTTCGCCTTTCGGCGCTTCGATGGAATGATAGATTTCGCCGACTGGCGGCTTGATCACCTTGGGCACTTTGCCCATGATCGGGCCTTCCGGGATACCGGCGACGGCTTGCTCGACGATGCGCATCGACTGGCGCATTTCAGCCATGCGCACCAGGTACCGGTCGTAGGTGTCTCCATTGGTGCCGACCGGAATTTCGAAATCGAAGTCCTTATAGTTGGCGTAAGGCTGGGCCTTGCGCACATCCCACTTCACGCCGCTGGCGCGCAACACCGGACCGGTCACGCCGAGCGCTATGCAGTCGGGGCCCGAGATCACGCCTACGTTTTTGGTGCGCTCCAGCCAGATGCGGTTGGTGGTGAGCAGCACTTCGTATTCGTCGATTTTCGGCGCGAAGAAGGCCAGGAAGTTCTTTACGTCTTTTTCGAAGCCGGCATAGGTTTCATACTGGCAGCCGCCGATGCGAAAAGCATGCGTGGTCAGGCGCGCGCCGCAATACTTTTCGAAAATCTTGAGGATCTCCTCCCGGTCGCGGAAGGTATAGAACAGCGGCGTCATGGCTCCGATATCGAGCGCGTGCGTACCCAGCCAAAGCTGGTGGCTGGCGATGCGCTGCAGTTCGGTCAGGATTACGCGAATGTATTGCGCGCGCGGCGGCGCTTCCACATTCATCAACTTCTCGACCGCTTCGCAGTAGCCCAGCCCGTTCGACACGGCGGCGCAATAGTCCATCCGATCGACGTAGGGATTGAACATCGTGTAGGTGCGGTTCTCGGCGATCTTCTCCACGCCGCGATGCAGGTATCCGATCACGCACTCGGTGCCCAGAACTTTTTCGCCGTCTAGTTTCAGAATGACGCGCAGCACGCCGTGGGTAGCCGGATGCTGCGGCCCCATATTAATGATGAGCTCGTTCGAATCGAGATAGGGCTTCTCGGGAACTTCGAGATCGAGGTGAGAACGGTCGTTCATAGGAGAGCTCATTGTCCGCTCTCGATTCCGAGGTTGATCTGCACCCACTCTTTGTCTTGCTGCAGAATGCCGTAGTCTTTGCGCAGCGGGTAGCCTTTCCAGCCGTCGGGCAGGAGAATACGCTTCAGGTCGGGATGGCCATCGAACTTGATCCCGAACATGTCAAACACTTCGCGCTCCAGCCAGTTTGCAGTCGGCCAGATGGAAACACTGGACGCGATCGAAGCGCCGTCCGCAATCTGGGTTTTTACCCGCACCCGCTCGTTGCGCGGGAAGGAATAGAGGATCCATATGACGTCGAATTGCTTTTCGCGCTTCGGATAATGTGCTGCCGTGATATCCACGCAATAGTCGAATTGTTCTTCGTCGCGCAGCAGGCGCAGGATGTCGGGGATCAGCGAGCGGTCAACGGTGAGGTAGTTCTGTCCAAGATAAGTCTGCGCGTCCAGGCCCGAGCCGTACTGCCTCTTGTATTTTTCCACCATCGGCGAAGTCCATGGCATCGGAACTGGACCGGCGGGTTTGGCGGGAGCGGCAGGCTTCGCGGCGGGTGCGGCGGGCTTCGCAGGCGCGAACGGCGGCGCGGCGGCGGGTTTTTCCGCCGTCGGCTTCTGCTCACCTTCCGGCGGCGGTGGTGGAGCAGGCGATTTGACTTCCTCAGCCATGCAAAGGGTCTGTCGTCTATCGTTACAAAAATCGTGCAGCGATCAGCAAAGTTTCACTTCTAACAGTTGGCTGCCGTTATCGTCAATGACCGCCGTCACAATCATCATGTGCGTTAGCGCCGGGCCGCTTGAAAACCCTCGACCAGGTCGCGGATGCGCAACGCGTCGGCTTTGCGATGGCCGTGGCTGGCGATCGGATCGGTGCCTCCGGAAGACTCAATCAAAATGTCTGACCAGAAGATTCCTGTCGAAATCTTGACCGACGCGACCTGCATAATCGCGATGCTTTCCTCGTTGCTGCCGAACAGACGCCGCTTTACGCGGCTCACGCGCAGCGGGCTGACCACGATCCGGGTGGGAAATACCAAGTTTCCCCGCGTCCAACGGCTGGCGCTGAAGGTCTCATCGGAAGCGGCGGGGTTGGAATTAGCCGAAGTTATACCCATTCCAGCGCGCCTTTCTTCCATATCCACACGAAGCCGACGATCAGGATGCCGAGAAAGACCAGCATCTCGATCAGCCCGAAGACACCCAGTGCCTTGAATTTCACCGCCCAGGGAAACAGGAAGATGGTTTCGACGTCGAAGACCACGAACAGGATGGCAATAATGTAAAAGCGGACGGTATAGCGTCCGCGAGCGCTGTCATAAGGATCAATACCGCACTCGTAAGGCATCAGCTTCACGCGGTTGGGACTTTGCGTGCGGATGATGGCGCAGATCACCAGCGTGACCGGAATCAGGATGCCGATAACGACGAGGAAGAGGAAGATGGGGACATAATTCTGCGGCATGAGTCCTCGAAAAATCGCGATAAAAGCGAAAATGGAATACTACCGCCGAAGCGGCCGCGCTACAAGGACAAGTGAACATCTCGGATGTGACGTTTGAGGTTGAATCTGTTTGCCGCCAGTTATATTCGTTGCTCCGCAGGCACTGACTTCTCCGCTATGACGGCCCATGCCGCGGCCGCATAGACCAGCAGCGCTCCTACCTCGAACCATCCGTGCAGTAGATGGAGGACGATCGTCAGTCCCAGTACAACGATCAGGAATCGTCCGCCAATCACCGAGGCGCACGGGACGAGAAACAGAATGGCGGCGGCGATTTCCGTCCATGCCAACGCCGGGCGAAGGAAACCGGGCAGGACGGTTTTGGCGAAGGCATGGGCGGCTTCCGCGGAGAAGGCGAAATGCGCCGACTCCGCCAGGATCACCATGCCTAGCGCCCACTGCAATACGCACAATGCCGCAGGCCGATGGTTCGGTGTCATTTCTTTTTCGCCGCGGTCTTCTTCTCCGAGGCAGTCTGGTTCCCCGAGCGCCGCTTGATCTCCTTGAGGCGGTGGCTGGCGCTGGAATCGAGATCGAGAGCATAGAACTTCTTCAGGTCCTGAATGCGCTTGAGGGATGGGGGGCTGAAGGGAGCCTTGCCGTCGAAGGCGTGGAGCACGATGCCTTCGAGCAGATCGCCCAGGGACATGTCGTGATATTCGGCGAAAGCCTTGAGCACTTTGAGCAGCCGCTTTTCCATGCGGACGCCGGTTTGAACCCGTTCGATGAGGAGTTGCGATTCGTTGATTTGCGATTCGTTGATCATGGTACCAATGTACCATGGTACGTTCTAGATGGCAAGAGGCCTGAGCGTCAGGACGATTTTTCCGGCGGAGCCGATCTGCCTGGCTCTCATCTTGCCGTGGGGGCTGTCGATGATATCGCCGTCGCCGATCTGGTGATGGGCGGCAAGAACGGACTGCGCGACCTGGAACACGTAGCCGAGCATGACTGGGCTGGCATCTTTCTGTTGCGCGAGGCAGATTTCGGACGCACCAAACTGCGCCATGCCTCTGGTTTCGATAGCGCCGGCTTGCGCAGCCCATTGGACGCCGACCCACAATGCGACCGGGTAGAGACCGGTGTCAAACGATTCGCGGGCGTGGTGAACAAAGGTTTCCGAAGAGTTCAAGGCGGGGCCGCTGAGCCAGCAGACGGCCAGCGAATCGGTGACCGGGAGCAGAGCCGCAATCGCCCTGGTGAGATCGCAGGCCAAGGTAAGAACGTCGCGGTTCTCAGCCGTTTCCACCACCGACAGATGCGCCTGGTGATGGGCAAGGGCACTGCCCGCCATCGGCCAGTGCGGGGTGGAGTTGACGACGGGCTCGGTAACCTGCTGCGGAACGCGCGCGTGATGCAGTTCGAGTGCGAAATCGGAATGGCCCACGCGGAACAAGGCGCGGTGCGGTTCCTTGCCTGTTTTCTCGAGAGCCAAATGCGGCCAGCTGCGGTGGAATTCGGCGAGAAAGTCGGGCAGGTGGAGCGGCCGGTTGCTGGAGAGATAGATGACAGCTCCGACTCTTTTCGCTTCGTGCTGGGGTTCGGAGGACATGGTTCTGAAGGCAACTATCGTCCATGCGGGCTGCGAGCGGCAGGCGGAACAGACCTTTCGGTTGACACGAAAGTGCGGCTCCGGACATGAGAAAATGTCACAGGGTTTACAGGGGCCATTGTGGGAGGTCCCAACCGAATGTGTCGCAATATCAAAACCCTCTTCAATTTCGATCCACCGGTTACTGACGAAGAGATTCGAGCGGCTTCGCTTCAGTTCGTGAGAAAGATCACCGGCTTCAACAAACCGTCGAAGGCGAACGAAGCTGCGTTTCTGGCCGCGATCGATGAAATCGCTGCTGTCTCGGCTCGGCTTCTCCAATCGCTCGACACGAGCGCTCCGCCGAAGAATCGGGAAGAGGAAGCCGCCAAGGCGAAAGCTCGCGCGGCGGAGAGATTCGGCGCTTGAGGTGGCCAGCGCCGCCCAGTCAACCTAACCACTGCTTTGAAGGAAAAACTAAGACTCGCAAAGGGCCCGCGGGGGAATCCCACTTCATCGCAAGAGTGCGCGATGAGTGGGGCACGCGGCCTCTCAGTCTCCGCGAAAGATGCAGGGGTCTTTCGACTCCGCAGGAACTTCACTTCGTGAAGTCCCTGCTCCGCTCAGGATGACATTCTCATGAATGGCAGGGGCGGACGAATGCGTCCGCCCCTACGCGGCGACTCCTTCAGGTCGCACATCGCGCTCTCAGAACTCGTAGCGCAAGGCGAACTGCATGACCCGCGGGTTGTTGAGCAATCCAGAGTAGTAACCAAAACTCCCGCCGCTACCCAAGCCGAGGGAGTTCGAAAGCAGGATCGACTGGACGTCGAAGCTGGCAGAGTTGGTAATATTGAAGACCTCCCAGCGGAATTGCAGACTCTCTTTTTCACTCCAAGGCATAGTCCAGCGCTTGTTGAGACCCATATCGATGCCGAAGTAGCCGGCGCCGCGAATGTTGTTGCGCTGGCCGGACTCTCCGGCCCAAGCCGGGGCGAACGACGAAATCGCGTTGACACCATTGGCAAAGATATTGGGAAGCCCACCGACCATGTAGACTCCGGTCTTCACGGGGCCGATCTTGTCGGCGTTGCCTTCCATCTCGAAGTTAGTGGGGAAACTGGAGAAACCATTGTCCACGGTGACCGGGAAACCGCTGGTGACGCGGAAAACACCTGAGAGTTGCCAGCCCCCGATGGCAGCGTCGAGCAGACGGCCAGAGCCGTTCGCGAACCTTTGCCCGCGACCGACGGGTAACTGCCAGATCCAGTTAGCGTTCAGCTGATGAGTGAGGTCGAATGAGGACACGCCTTTTTGTGCGTTTGGATTCCAGGCATTGATGATGTTGTTGTTCAGGCCCCCCAGACTGCCGCTGCTGGCAGGAGACACGCGTTCGGCGTCAGAAGAAATGTCGATGGATTTGGAGTAGGTGTAGTTCAGGTCAAATTGGAACCCGTGCGCCATGCGATGGCGGAGGCTCGCCTGAAGAGCGTTGTAGTTAGCCCAAGCCATGGAGCGCCACGCATAGAGAGAGCTGAATTGCGGAGCGTAGTAGGAATACTGGCCACCCGAAGTGAAATAAACCTGGTTCGAATTGGGGTCCGAGATGCCGTAGTAATCCAGGATGTAGAGAGCGAGGGAATCATTGGTGCCGGTAGAGCAGAAGGTGTCGAAGGCGAAGACGACTGGGCTAGGTGTGTACGCAAGGTTCCCGCCCGTGCAGCCGGTCAGCGGGTATTGGTACCCGGTAGCCGGGGTCTGAATCTGATCTTGCCAGAACTGCTGGACATTGGAAGGAACCTGGTTCGGGGTAAAAGTCGAGGTAGGGCTGGTGACGCCAGAGACCAGTTGAGGCCGGAAAACCTTGGCCAGGGCTTTTTCTGCGGTGAAGTAGTCAATGCCAGACTTCTTGTCATAGATATCGAGAGGCATGGCGAGATCGTCCTGAGCCAGCAGGCGATGGGAGAGGCGGCCGACGTAGGCGACATCCAGGGAAAAGCCGGAGGGAAGCTCGCGGCTGACAGCAAAATCCATGGTGTACGAGTAAGGAGTCTTCAGACTGTTGTCGATGCCCCACGAGATGGCGCCAGAGCCCGAAGGATACTGTTGCGGGAAGGTAGCTGGCGGCGCGTTTGGCAAGATCAGATTGCCCTGATTATCAGTGGGGGGAATGACGTTCATGCTGGTGAGTCGCGGCGCGATTTGGGAGGTTTCAACGGCCGAGGGATTGCTCAAGGTAGTGGCGAGACCGAAGGAGCCGTTCTGATCGAAAGTGTCCACCAGACTTTCGCCGACGCGATCAAAGACAATGCCGAATCCCCCGCGGATGCTGGTCTTACTGGGGCCACCGAAAACCTTCCCGAGTAACCCGTCGGAGTAGTTCGGGGCCCAGGCAAAACCGATTCGCGGGCCGAAATTGTGGGTATCCCAGCCGTAAAAACCCGGTTTGTTGTTTGCGGCTCCGGCCCAATCGTACGTGATCGGGAGCTGAGCGTTGGAAGGAATGCCCTGAACCATGCCAGCGCCACGAGCATTGAACCACGTGCCCAGACTGAAGGTGGTGCCCACCTGCAGGCCGTTGGTTTCCCAGGGAGGCGAAAATAGCGAGTAGCGAAGGCCGAGAGTTACGGTGAGATTAGGTTTTACTTTCCAGACGTCCTGGGCATACATCTCATAGGAGTCTTCGCCAAAGCGACGGGTGACGGGAGCGCCGTCGGGGATGGGGCTGCCGCTGCGATTGTAATTATAAACAGCATTGCCGAGAGTAATCATGCCGAGAAGGCTGGTCATGGCATAGTCGTAGTTGCTTTGGAAACCGGGATCAACTAGCGAATAGCCATTATTAAGGGGATTGAGAGGCGAGGTGTTAGCCGCGCTTGAGAGGCCGGAGTTAACGAGCCAGTTCGGATTGGCGATCCCTGCGCTGAAGGAGTCATTCAGGTTGCTTTCGGGATTGCGGAGAAACGAGAACTGAAAGCCGAACTGCCAGGTGTGTTTGCCGTGATTCCAGGAGAGATCGTCGGTAAAATTATGCACCGGGCGCTGAAAAGAGGAAGAACGCGTTATGCCCTGGCTGAAGGCCCAAAGCTCGTTCCAAGTTTGATTGGTGTCGCCAATATTACCCTGACTCTGGCGAACGAAGCCATAGTGAAAATTGTTAATGAGGGTGGGGGACAGGACGGCGGAATAACCGGCGATCAGGCCCTTGTTGAAATTCACACCGGTATATTCCGGGGCACGACCGGGGAGGAATGGCGCGCCTGTGTTACTTTCGTTGGCGAGGGCGCCGGAAACCGAAAGGCGATGCCTGGCATCGGAAGTGATGTTGTAGTCGAGTTTTGCGATGTACCAGTTCTTACTGGTTTTTGTGGGAGCATGGAAACCGTAGCCCGCAACGTTGAGCGTATCCCCCACCTGCGGTTGGTTCGGAAGCGGATAAAGACTCATGTATTGCAGGACGGCAGGATCCGGGCCATGGGCTGAGCCGGCAGGGGTGACGACGTCCATGGCAGTAATGGTCGTAGGGGCATCCACAGTGCCCACCAAAGGAGCGATCGCGAAGTCCTTAGCGGGGGCCGTGTAAGAAGCGCCGCTTATGCCCTGGACAGTGTTACCCCCACAGGGGTTCACGCCGCTGGAATTTGTGGCACATATATATTGAATTACGCCATCGCGCATGGCGGCCGTCGGCACGTTGCGCGTATCGCTGACCGCTTCCGCGTCGCGATAGCCTTCGAAATTCATAAAGAGGAAGAGACGATTCTTGAGGATGGGGCCGCCGAGGGAGGCGCCAAAGATGTTGCGGTTCAGTTGCGGCGGACGATTGCGATCGCCATTCACCAACTGAGCATTCTTGACGAAATAGTCGTTGGCGCTGACAAAAGCGTTGCGGTTGTATTCGTACGCCGAGCCGTGGAAATTGTTGGTGCCGCTCTTGGTGACCAGAGCCACTTGTGCGGCGGAAGAGGTGCCTTGGTCGGCGCCGTAATTCGTGGTGGTTACGCGGAACTCCTGAACCGAATCGAGAGTAACGGGAAGAACGGAAGCGAAGGAGTGAGAGCCTTTGTCGTTGGCGGGGATGCCATCCACGGTGACATTGCTCTGATCGCTGCGGGCGCCGTTGACCGAGCCGCTGCGCGTATCGATGCCGTTGTCAACGTCCGGACTGTTTCCGGTATAAGTAACGCCCGCCTGAAGGCTGAGCAGGTCCGGCACGTTGCGGCTCTCGAGAGGCAACTGCTTGACCTGCTTTTCGTCGAAGGCATTGCCCAGGGAAGCGTCGGTGGTGTTAATCTTTTCCGCCTGAGCGGAGACCTCGACCTGACTGCTGACCGAGCCCACCTGGAGCTTCACGTTGAGTGAACTGGCAACGTTCACGAGAAGTTGAAGGCCTGTCCGTTCGTACGTTGCGAAGCCCTCTTTTTCCGCGGTGAGCGTATAGGTCCCGGGAGGAAGAGCCAGGAATTCATACTCTCCTGAAGTATTGGACTGGGTTGCGCGCTTCAAGCCCTGTCCGGTATTCGTCAATGACATCCGGGCGCCGACGACCGCAGCGCCGCTTGTGTCGAGGACCACTCCGCGCAGGGAGGTGGTTCCAGTTTGTGCAAAGAGGCCGGCAGCGAGCAAAAGGATAGCGAGACATACTAAAAAACTATCGAGCGTAAGACTGCGGGTCATGAATTCTCCTTGAGGGCGGCAACACTCTAAATCAGCCGGCCCCCTTGTAGTTCCAAGGCTTGCTCTTTGTCAAGAGCATTTCGAGTGTACCTGGAGTCTGAATGGACCTTGGACTCCGTCGCGCGGCGCAAGCAGGTCCCCTTCGACATGCTCAGGGTCAGGATGACAGAGTCGTTGAGAGGGATGGGCGGACGAATGCGTCCGCCCCTACGCGGCAACCGCCTCGCGCTCTCAGAACTCGTAGCGCAAGGCGAACTCCACGATTCGCGGATTCGTCAGCAGGCCCGAATAATTGCCAAAACTGCTGCCACTGCCCAACGTCAGGGCAGAGGACAACAGGCTCGATTGCGCGTCGAAGCGCACGGAGTTGGTTACGTTGAAGACCTCCCAACGGAACTGCAGACCTTGTTTCTCACTCCAGGGCATCTTCCACCGCTTGGAGAGGACGAGGTCTATGCCAAAGAAGCCCTGGCCACGAATGACGTTGCGCTGACCGGACTGACCGGCGTAGGCCTCCGCGAACGAACTACGGGCAGCGGGGCCATTGGCGAAAATGTTGACATTGCCCGCGTCCGGGCCGGTGCTGACGTGATACGCACCGGTCTTCACCGGCGCGATGAGGTTGGCGTTGCCTTCCTGTTCGAAGTTCGTGGGGAAATTGCTGTAGCCATTGTCGACGTTGACGGGGAAGCCGGAGGACCAGCGGAAGAGGCCCGAGAGCTGCCACCCGCCGATGACAGCGTCGACGCCTTTACCGGCACCGCCGCCAAACATACGACCACGTCCGAACGGCAGTTCCGCAATCCAGTTGGCATTGAGCTGGTGGGTAGCGTCGAAGGACGACACGCCACGTTCCTGCTGGGGGCTCCAGGCGTTAATGATGATGTTGTTGAGGCTGCTGATACTGCTTGCCGGTGCAATCCGCTCAGCGTCCGAGGCCAGATCGATGGACTTTGAATAGGTGTAGTTGAAATCAAACTGCACGCCGTGAGACATGCGGTGACGCAAGGTCATCTGCAGGGCGTTGTAGCTGGAGTTCGCCATCGAACGCCAGGCATAGAGGGAGCTGAATTGCGGGCTGTAATAAGTGTTAGGCCCGGTGGCCGGGTAGTAGGGATTGCCGTTATTCGCTCCGTTGAAATCCGGGATTCCGGAGGTGTCCAGGTTGTAGAGCCCGAGCGAATCGTTGAACTGGGTGCCGCAGAATACGTCAAAGGCAGCCACTACCGGGCTCTGCGTACCCATCACGATAGGATTGCCGCTGCTGTCGGTCCCGGTACAACCACTGATGGTGTAAGCGCCACCGGTCGCGAGGGGTTGGATCTGGTTGGTCCAGAAGGCCTGGACCTTGGATGACACCTGGCTGGGATTGAACGAGACGGTGGCCGCGTTGTTGCCGGCTTTGAGCTGCGGCCGGAAAATCTTGGCCAAAGCTACCTCGGCGGCGAAATAATCCAACCCCGAGCTCTTATCGTAGATATCGAGCGGCATCGCCAAGTCATCCTGGGCCAAGCCCCGGCGGGAAAGCCGGCCAACGTAGGCGGCATCGAAGGTGAATCCGGATCGAAGTTCGCGGCTGACCGCAAGATCGAAGTTGTAGGCATAGGGAGTCTTCAGTTTGTTGTCGATCCCCCAGGTGATGGCCAAGTTGTCGGGATAAGTCACCGGGAAATCAGCGCCCGGCGACGGACGGAAGATCTGGTAGCCGGTGTAGTCTTGTTGGGGGATGACATGCATGTCGGTAATACGGGGAGCCGTCAAAGAGGTTTCCGCATCAGACGGATTCTGCAACTGGGAGGACAGTCCAAAAGAGCCGTTTTGGTCGAAGGTGTCCACGATGCTTTCCCCGACGCGGTCATAGACCATGGCAAAACCGGCGCGGATACTGGTTTTTCCGGGGCCACCGGCCAGTTTCCCTAGAATTCCATCGCTCCAATCGGGGGAATAGGCAAGCGAGAGACGGGGAGCGAAGTTGCGAAAGTCCCAACTGTAGTAGCCCGGGCCGCCTCCATTCGCCGGACCGGACCAGTTGTAGGCGATGGGCGGCTGCGCGGTGGACGGCAGGCCCTGGAGCATGCCTTGGGCGCGGTTGTTAAACCAGGTGTTGAGGCTGATGGTGGGCGCGACCTGCAAGCCGTTGGTTTCCCAGGGTGGCGAAGACAATGAATAGCGCAGGCCCAGGTTCACGGTCAGATTGGGTCTCACCTTCCAGGAATCCTGCGCGTACATTTCATAGGAATCTTCCCCGAAGCGCCGGGTAACGGGTGCGCCCTGTGCCAGGGGCTGGCCGTTGCGCTGGTAGTTGTAGTTGGCGTTCACCAGGGTCACCATCCCCAGCAAGGTCGTCATGGGATAGTCGTAGTTGCTGGCGGAACTGGAATCCACAGGTGGAAGGCCGCTGTTGGCGGGATTCAGCCGCGACGAACTGGGCTCGGCGAGCCCGGAACCCGCCAACCAATCGGGACTGGCGGCTCCGGCGCTGAACGAGCTGTTGGAGTTGATCTCGGGGTTTCGCAGGATACTGGCTTGGAAACCAAACTGCCAGGTATGTTTCCCTCGCACCCAAGAGACGTCGTCGTTAAAGGCGTGGATGGGCCGCTGAAACGACGACGAATAATTTATGCCTTGACTGAGAGCCCAGAGCTGGTTCCAAGGCTGGTTGCTGTTACCGAGGGTGCCGACACTCTGGCGAATAAAACCGTATCTGAAATTGTTGAGCAAGGTTGGAGAAACCACCCACGAATAGGAAGCGATGAGGCCCTTGTTGAAGGTAACCGTGGTCTGCTCGGGCGCCGTACCGGGCAAAAAAGGGGCGCCGGCCGAGGCTTCATTCTTAAGCGCCGCACTCAAGGAGATACGCTGCTTGGCATCGCTGGTGAGGTTGTAGTCAAGCTTGCCGATGTACCAATTCTTCGTGTTGTGCGTACTACCCCGGAAACGGTAACCCGCGGTGTTCACTCCGTCCCCAATAGTCGAATCGTTGGGCAGGGGATAGGTGGAATTCATGTACTGCAGAACGACAGAATCAGGGCCGTGGGTTGGGCCCAGGCTGGTCCCGTCCATGGTCGTGATGGTTTGAGGGGAAAGCACCTCGTCACCAGGCTGGGCGGTATAAGAGTTGGCCGGGTTAATGCCCTGGACCGTGTTTCCGGGGCAGAGGGCGGTGTTGCGGCTGCCGTCAGGGTTGGTCTGGCAGAGATATTCGATGACCCCATCGCGCATGGATGCCGTCGGGACAGTTCGCAGGGAACTTTCGGCCTCCGCGTCGCGATAGCCTTCGTAGTTGAGAAACAAGAACATCCGGTTCTTTAGAATCGGGCCGCCGACGGAAGCTCCGAAGATATTGCGGTTCAGTTGGTTGGGCTGATTGGGTTCACCGGACTCCAACTGCGCCTGCTTGATGAAATAGTCGTTGGCGCTGACAAAGGAATTCCGATTGTATTCGTAGACGGAGCCGTGGAAGGCATTGGTTCCGCTCTTGGTGACAAGAGCGACCTGTGCGCCTCCGGAACCACCCTGGTCCGCGCCATAGTTGGTGGTGGTGACGCGAAATTCCTGCATGGAATCAAGGGTAACCGGCATAACCGAGGTGAACGAGTGGCCACCCTTATCGTTGACTGAAATGCCGTCGAGGGTGACGTTGCTCTGATCGCTGTGCGATCCATTGACCGACCCGCTGCGAGTGTCCACATCGGTATCAATATCGGACCGGTTGCCGGTGTAAACGACACCTGGTTGCAGGGACAGAAGGTCGGGAACATTCCGGCTCTCCAACGGAAGTTGCTTCACCTGATTTTCGCCGAAGGCGATGCCCAAAGTCGCGTCGGTGGAATTCACGGTCTGAGCTTGGGCGGAAACCTCGACCTGTTCCGTCACGGCACCGACGACCAAGTGCACGTCGCGAGTGGCGGGAAGGTTGACCAGCAGATCCAGAGCGCGCAGTTCGAACTTGCGGAAGCCCTCTTTCTCAACCGAAAGAGCGTAGGTTCCCGGAGGAAGGCCAAGGAATCTGTATTCGCCGGAATCGTCGGTTCGCGTTGTACGTTGCAGGGCTTGCCCAGTATTCTCGATAACAACTCTGGCACCGACCACGGCCGCGCCGGACTTGTCGAGGACCACTCCACGCAGGGAGGTGGTTCCAGTTTGTGCAAAGAGGCCGACAGCGAGCAAAAGGGTAGCGAGACATACTAAAAAACTATCGAGCGTAAGACTGCGGGTCATGAATTCTCCTTGAGGGCGACAACACTCTGAATCAGCCGGCCCCCTTGTAGTTCCAAGGCCCGCTCTTTGTCAAGAGCATTTCGAGCGTGGCTGAAGGCTTTATGGGGTCCGGCGTCGGTTGCGCGGCGCAAGCAGGTCCTTCGCTCCGCTCAGGATGACAATTCTTTGTGGGATGACAAAGCTCATCAGGGTGATGACAAAGTCGTTGGGAGGGATGGGCGGACGAATGCATCCGCCCCTACGTGGGTCGTAGTTATTTATAATCGCTTGCTCCAGTCTTTAACTTTTTGATCGGGCAAGGACAGTCGTCCAAAGGACACTCATTGGCACTCGACGAAAACATTTATGAAATCCGGCGTGAGAAGCTGAAGAAGATTGAGGCTCTCGGGCATCCGGCTTATCCGCGGAAGTACAACTACAGCCATACGGTGGCGCAGATTCTGGCCGAGTATGGTGGGCAGACTACGGAGGAACTGGAATCTCCGCGGGTGACGGTGCGAGTGGCGGGACGCATCATGGCCATCCGGCTGATGGGCAAGGCGGGGTTCGCGCACTTGCAGCAGGATGGGCAACGGCTGCAGATCTACGTCAAGAAAGACGCGGTGGGCGATGCCGGTTTCGAACTGTGGAAGTTGCTCGACCTGGGCGATCACATTGGGGTTCGCGGATATCTGTTTCGCACGCGCACGGGCGAACTGAGCATTCATGCCGAGGAATTGACGTTTCTTTCGAAAGACCTGCTGCCTTTGCCGGAAAAGTTTCACGGGCTCACCGACGTGGAACTGCGCTACCGGCAACGGTATCTCGATCTGGTGATGAATCCGGAAGTGCGCGAAGTGTTCTTGAAGCGCAGCCGGCTGGTGCAGTCTTTGCGGCGGTATTTTGACGGGCAGGGATTCATGGAAGTCGAGACTCCGATGATGCATCCGATTGCGGGCGGAGCGGTGGCTCGTCCGTTCAAGACGCATCACAACACTTTGGACATGGATCTGTTTTTGAGGATCGCTCCGGAACTTTATTTGAAGCGGCTGACGGTGGGCGGATTCGATCGGGTGTATGAGATCAATCGCAACTTCCGCAACGAGGGGCTGGGGTGGAGATGGAATCCTGAGTTCACCATGCTGGAGGCTTACCAGGCTTACACGGATTATCTCGGCATCCTAGACACTACGCAGGGCTCGATCGAGCAGGCGGTGAAAGACGTGACCGGCGGGATGAAGACGAAGTGGGGCGAGTTTGAGATTGACTGGTCACACGCCAACTGGCGGCGGATGACGATGCGCGAGGCGATTGTACAGTTCTGGCCGGAGAAAGCTGGGGCCAAGCCCGTGGTCAGCGACTTTGCGACGCGGGAGTCGGTCGAGACTTTGGTCGGACGCGTGCGCGGCGCGGGGATTAGCTTGTCATACGATCGGGCGGAGCCGGTGGGCAAGACGATCGCTGGTATTTTTGAGGCAGTGGCGGAAGAGCACTTGATGCAACCTACGATCATTTACGAGTTCCCGACCGCGGTCTCGCCGCTGTCAAAGCAAAAACCGGATGAACCGGACTGGACCGAGCGCTTCGAGATATTCGCGGGGAAGATGGAGATCGCCAACGGCTTCAGCGAACTGAACGATCCTGAGGATCAGCGGCGGCGCTTCGAGGGGCAGTTAGAACAGCGCGAGCGCGGCGATGAAGAGGCTCATCAGATGGACGAGAATTACATCAACGCGCTGAGTTACGGCATGCCTCCGGCGGGCGGGGTGGGACTGGGAGTGGACCGACTGGCGATGCTGATCACCGACTCGCATACGATTCGCGATGTGATTCTGTTTCCGCTGCTGCGGCCGGAAAGACACTTAACCGCAGAGGACGCAGAGAGCGCGGAGAAGAAATAGGGACCTCGCGAACCTAAACAATCACTTGAAGTCTGGCTTGGGTCAGCTGATGCTGATACTAGTTTTCCGCACGGTCACGGGCAGCGCTGTCCGTAACGTCACTTCGGATGTTGGGTCGGACAGCGCTTTGCTCTTCGCGGTGGTAGCCAATCTAGGGTTGCTGTGGCCACTTGCAGCTGCCGAGCTTCGCCTGGCTTGGACGGGCGAGACGCCCGTCCCCACACGAGCTAATCCCAGCTAGTCAGCTGCGCTTCCGGATTTCTTTTCTGCGGGCTTTGCGCCTTTTTCGGGACCGAAGTTCCTGGTCAGGTAATTCAGAAAGGCGTTGCGGTCGGCGTCGGGGATGACCGCTCCCAGGCCTTCCATCTTTTCGAGTTGGGCGGACCATTGCTGGCGGGTCATGTGCTGCTCGGTGATGCGAGTGGTGTTGTGACACTGCGTGCAGGCAGCCTTGATCTTGGGTTGCATGGGTCCGGGCGGAAGCGGCTTGCCTGGGGCGCTGGGCGCTTGCGCGCTCGCCAGATTGATGGACGCTAGCAGAAAGACTGCTGGAAACATTCGTTCGAACAAACGGGATCCTCCAGATTCAGGTCTCAGGTCTCAGGTCTCAGGTCTCAGGTCTCAGGTCTCAGGTCTCAGAATTAGATTTTTTCTTGGTTGTGGACGCTACTATTTTTTCTTGTCTTGGGTTGCGCTTCTTGGAGGCACGTACGGGGGCTGGTCGGGGCCGAAGTTTGTGCTGAAATAGTCGATCATCGCGTCCTGATCTTTGGGATCTACCTCGGCTCCCCACTTGATCATCTTGTCCACTTCTTTGGCCCAGGCGGGCTTGCCCAGGCGCTGCTGCACTATGATGCGGGCTTCGTGACAGGTGGAACATGCGGCGGCGGCTTTTTCCTGCATGGCGCCTGCAGGTAACTGCTGATTGGGAGAAGCTTCTCCGGCTAAGGCGATGGCGCTGAAGAGGGCGAGCGTCGGAATTATCGTGCACGGTTTTCTGAGATTGTTCTCACTAGGCTTGGACATTGACTTTCACCTGATCGTAGGCGTTGTAGAGATAGCCGCTGGGGTTCCAGACGGGGGCATCGGGCTGCACTCGTCCCTGGCTGTCGGTGGCTCGGGAGAGGATTGTGTACTCGCCGCCTTTGGCGGGCTTCCAGTTGTAGCTCCAGAGACGCCACGCGTACTTGGCCTGATCTTTGCCTAGTTTCGCTTCGTTCCACGTGGCCCCAGCATCGGTTGAGATTTCTACTTTGATGATGTCGGCTTCGCCGGCCCAGGCTACACCTTGAATCACGTGCGCACCGGGCTTGAGCTTCGCGCCGTCGGATGGAGCGGCGATCAGCGACTTGACGGTCAGCGCCGTGACGGAGTGGGTGTCCTCGGGCTTGACGGCTTCTCCTGGTTTTACGGGCGTATTCGGCATGCGGTAGCCGGGGCTCATGAAATTTCCTTCGGCGGGTTTGTCGAGGACGGTGATTTCCGCGAGCCATTTGCAGGAAGCGGCTCCGGCCCATCCGGGCGTTACGGCTCGAGCAGGAAATCCGTGATGCACGGTGAGCGGGGCGCCGTTCATTTTTGTTGCTACCAGCGTGTCGGCATCCATGGCTTTGTCGATCGGAATGCTTCGGATGAAGGGTGGAACTTTGCCGGGGACTTGATCGAGGCCGCGGAACTGGACGTGCTTGGCAGTGTCTTTCACTCCGGCTTTTTCGAGCAACGACTTCAGGCTGGGGCCGGAGAATCTGGCGTTGCCTACCGCACCTTTTCCCCACTGGATTCCGGGGACTTTGGGGTACTGCAGCGAGCGGCCATTGCCGGCGCACTCCATGGTGTTGACTACGGAGTGGAGGGAAAGCTTTTCGAGATCGGCTAGCGTTAGCGTGAGCGGCTGGGCTACTTCTCCGGTAATGGAGAGTTGCCATGCCTTGGCATCGAACCTGGCAGGTTCGAACATGTGGTTGCGGACGTAGAAATGATTTACCGGGGTGATCCAGTCGGTCATGAACTCAACCGGGGTTTCGAGGTCGAGGAAGCGGGAGGAGCGGACGATCATGCCGTCTTTGCCGGGGATGGTGACGGCGGAATCTTCTTTTGCCCAGGACAGCAGCGGACGAGCCGCGCTCGCGGCCAGCGCGGCGGCGGATGCAGCTTTCAGGAAGTCACGGCGGGACGTCAATGGCTCACCCCCACAAAGTGTGGAAAGACTACTATATTTATAGGGATTAGATCAAGGGCGGCTGGGAATGCACAGATTTGGGTGGCGCTTGCAAGAGCAGGTCCTTCGCTTCGCTCAGGATGACAAAGTTGGGAAGATAACAAAATTGGGGATGAAAGAATTTGGTGGTACCGCGACGCTAGCGCTGGTCGAGCAGGTGGACGGTTTCGAGGATGGTGTCGCCTACTATTTCCAGGCTCTTGGGGCTTAGCTTGTCCATGGTGTCTTGCGCGGTGTGGTGAAAGACGTCGTTGTAGCCGTAGGGCACCGAGATGACATCGGCGCAGGGTACGCCGCGTTTCACGAAGGGAATGTGATCGTCTTCTTCGCCGCCTTGAAGGGCATAGAAATGCGACTGGTAGCCACCGCGCTCGGCAGCGGAGTAGATCAGGTCGAGCAGCCACGGAGTGGAGTTGGTATCGCGAAGAATGGCAAGATCGGTGGGAGCGATCATGTCCATTACCATTAACGCTTTGATTTTTTTCAGGGTGCCGTCTTTCTCCCATTTTTCGGCTAGATGGCGGGTGCCGTAGAGGCTGTCGGTGTCGGTCCACGTTTTCACGGCTTCTTCGCCGTCGGTCCAGACCAGCCAGACGCTATAGCCGTCGCGCTTTTTATCCGATCCCCCGCCGCGAAGTTGATTCGCGTATTCGAGCAGGATGGCGGTGGAAGAGCCGCCGTCGTTGGCGCCTACGTATCCGATGTTGCGCAGCGGGTAGTTGGTCTCGTAGTGGCCCATGATGACGATGATGCCGTCTTTGGTGCCGGGAAATTTGGCGAGGAGGTTGCGGACCGGGAATTTCCCTTCCACGGTGTCGGCGGTAAAGGCATCGTCTTCAACCTGATCGCCTTTCAGATGGTCGAGGATATAGCGCTCGAGTTTCTTGTGGTTCTCGCTCCCCATGTAGCGTGGGCCGAAGGCGGTGACCTCGCGGGTGTATTGGAAGGCTCGTTTGGCATCGATGTGCGGGAGCGGGGCGTTGTCGGGTAGTGCAGTTTCGGCCGGCGCTGGGGGCGGCGTGATGGATGAGGCTGCGCCGACGGTGACATCGGCTCCTTTGTTGCAGGCTGTGGTGCTCGCCAGGGAGATGGCCACCAGTAGCAGGCAAATTCTTAACCACAGGGGGCACGGGGTAACACAGGGGAAGGTGTGGAATGTTTCGAGATTTGTTATGCCTCTCTTCATGGTTTCCCCTGTGACCCTCTGTGTCCTCTGTGGTTAGGAGTTCTTCTCCGCGCGCTTCTTACGTTGCTTGGGATGCACGAGCCAGGCGATGGCGATGCTCAACACATACAGGCCAACCATGGGGGCGGCGAAAATGCACATGTTCACGATGTCGGGAGTGGGCGTGATGATGGCGGCGACGATGAAGATTCCCAGAATCGAATAACGGATGTTGCGCCACATCCAGCCGGCGCTGACGATGCCCATGAGAGCCAGGAAGAAGACCAGGATGGGCATCTCGAAGATCGCGCCCATGCCGACGATGAGGGTGGTGAAGAGCGAAGTGTATTCCTCAATGGTGATCATCGGCCGGAACTGCTTGCCGAAATCGATGAGAAATTCCAGCGCCTTGGGAAGGACGACCCGGTAGCCGAAAAATCCGCCAGCCAGAAAGAGGCCCACGCTTGAAGCCATGAACGGCATTACGTAGCGTTTTTCGTTGCGGTACAGGCCAGGGGCGATGAAAAGCCACAACTGGTAAAGCACGAACGGCGAAGCGACGAAAAGCCCGGCCACTCCGGCGACTTTGAGGTAGAGATTGAACGGATCAACCGGGTGCTGATAGACCAGCATCTCGGGTTGACCGTTTTTGTGCAGGACCTCGATGATCGGTTTCTGCATCACGCCGACCAGGCGTGCGGCGGAGAACCAGCATGCCAGGCAGCCGACCAGGACAGCAACAATGGAATAGACGATTCGTTTGCGGAGTTCCTCGAGATGTTCGAGGAAGCCCATGGTGGGCATTTTCTCCTTGAGGGAATCATCCACAGGTGAGGAAACGGCCGCTTCAGGCATCGGGCGCAACCTTCGGAGCTTCAACCGGCGGAGGAGGAGAAGGTTCGGGAGGCGGGGCAAGCCCCGTCTCTACGGCGGCGGCATTTTCTGCGGCGGCAGGTTCGGAGACAACTTTTGCAGCCTCGGGCTTTTCGGCGGACGGGGGATTAAAAATGCGGTTAGCCAGCGATCCGAGCGGGGCCTGGATGGGCGGCAGGATCTGCCGGCTGGGGCGGCCGTTATCGAGGGAATTCATTTCCGACTCGATCTGCGAGCGAAATTCGTAGGAGGCGCGCCGGAACTCGTTCAGAAAGCGCGCAACCTGGCGGCCGATCTCGGGCATCTTCTTGGGGCCGAAAAGGATCAGCGCCAGAAAAAACAGAAAGATCATCTCGCCCGAGAAGCCGAAATTCATAGCTCTATCATAATGCGGGACCAGCAAAGTGGGCCACTCGCGAGTTTGGGCGGGAACAGAAAGTTACAAAGCGGAGGACCCGCGATTGCCGTAATCGGCCAACAGCAGGTCCTTCGCTTCGCTCAGGATGACAAGTTTGGAGTGGGGTCAGTGCGCTCCGAACGTGTAGCCGATGGAAAGGCCGTAGCGGGTGGCGTGCGCGGAGCTGAAGTTCAAATTGTTGTTGACCAGGTAAAGTTTGGCCTCGGGACGGACGAAGAAGCCCCCTTTCGGATAGAGCTTGAGGCCGGCTCCGAAGGCTCCCATGAAGTGTTTATCGCTGGAGTAGTTGGTGTTGTAGCCATTGCCGCATTGCTGGCAATAGATCCGGGTATCGATGGCGCCGAGGCCGCCGGTCAGCTCAAGATAGGCATGGCGCGCTAGTTTGGGCGAGTAAACGGCGTCGAAATCCAAATAAATTGGACGATACGGGAGGGTGGGGTCGCCGCCGTAATTGCCCTGGTTTGCCTTCCAGTAGACTTCGGCTCCGAGGCCAAGGTTGTGCCAGAAGAGCACGTCGCCGCTAAAGCCGGGATAGCTGCCACCGGTGAGAGAGACGGGCTGATGATTCCCGCTGGCCGCGCTGGCCCCCGGGGCATCGACGGTGCTAAGGCCGAAAGCAAGGTCGACTTTCTGAGCCTGCGCGAGAGTCGAGAACGCTGCCAAAGCAGCGCAGGCAAAAGTCAAAAGAACGGCCGTGCGGAATGTCTGTTTCAAGCGAAACCTCCGAGTGCAGCAATGAGTTTAATAGATTGGATGCAGCCTGAGGCCGTGGCGCTGCCGGGGGGAGGGGGTGTATTTACAAGAATTTACGAGTCCTAGTAGGCGAGGAGGATGCGCAGGTCGCGAAGGTTATTTCCGGTGGGTCCGGTGATGAGGGTGTCGCCTAGCTTGTCGAACAGGGGGTAGGCATTGAAGGTAGAGAGCGCTTGCTGCAGTGCTTCGGCGGTGGCGGCGCGGGCGAGGGTGCTGCCGTCGACTACGGCTCCGGCAGCTGGACTGTTGCCGTCGATGCCGTCGGTGCCGGCGCTGAGCACGGTAATGTCCTGTCCCGATATGGGTTCTGCGCAGGCCAGGGCGAACTGCTGGTTGCGTCCGCCGATGCCGCCATTGCGGACGGTGACGGTCACCTCGCCACCGGAGATGAGGCAGACGCGCGAGACTTTGCTGCGAAGATCGCGCAGACGGTTGAGCAAGTAGGCGGCCGCTTCGTCGTAGGGCCAGTCGTCGCAGAAGTTATCGATTTCAACGGCGAAACCGGCTTGGGTCGCGGCGGCGGCGGCTTCATCGATGGCGACCTCGTTCGAGAGCACGGTCCACCAGCGGGCGCGGATGAAGGCCGGATCGTCGGATTTGGGCGTCTCGTCGAGGGCGTGCTGGCGGAAGAGATCGGCTACGGATTTGGGGAACTGGTCGACGAGATTGTACTGGGCGACGATGCGCTCACAGTCATGAATGGACGTGGAATCGGGCATGGTGGGGCCGGAGGCGAGCGCGTCGGGGGTAGCGTCGGGCACGTCGGAAACGAAAATCGAAACCTGCTGCGCGGGATAGGCGGCCTGGGCCAGGCGTCCACCCTTGACGGCGGAGAGATGCTTGCGGATGGCGTTGATCTCGGCAATGGGCGCGCCGGAGTGCACCAGCGTCTGGTAGGTGGCGGCTAGATCGGGGAGAGTGATTTCGTCGCCGTTCACAGAGGCGACGGGCTTTTCTACGATGGAGGAGCCGCCGCCGGAGAGCATAAAGATGACTAGCGAGCTGGAGTCGAGGGACATCAGCGATTTGAGAATGGCGTTGGCGGCGCTGATGGATTCGGCGGTGGGGGTGGGATGTCCCCCGCGAAAATATCGGAAACCTCTTACTTGGCTGGCGGGTTCGGCGGACGATGCGACGATGCCTTGCAGACTGCTGCCGACCTGAGCTTCGAGAGCGGCGGCCATGGTGTGCGCGGCTTTGCCGATGGAGACCACTAAGACGCGGCTGTAGGCATCGAGATCGTGCAGGTCTTCGCCGATGCGCAGGACGCGGCGCTCGCAGTGCACGTTGCGGGCGAAAGCGGCTTCGATGGAGGCGTTCTTCAGCGCGGCGGTGAAGATCTCGCGGGCGACGTCGCGCATGCGGCGGAATTGCTGGTCGCGCGCGGGAATCAGGTCGGACATGGTGTGGATTATATAGAGACTGTTGCTGGTTGCTAGAAACTGGCTCAGGGATGGGTGGGGCAAGGTTGTCCGAGCCTCGCGTCGACTGAAAAAAGCAGCAATGCCGCTGGAATAGAATTTGCAGTACAGTGAACTGTCCGCTCTGACCTTTTCGCGAAGTGCAGATCGAATGTCGACCGACGAACACTCCGAAGATGGTAAAGAGCCCCGTGCTGCGTTACGGAGCCTTGCCCAAAGGGTAATGTTGACATTCGCCATTCCGCCGGATGAGAAACAGCTATTTGCTCCGCTGGCCGAAGCGATTGCCCGGGTTAGCAAACCGTTCGCTGAAATTGGAACCGCACTCCGGGTCAATATCGGCGGTCTGATTTCGACTGTCTCCATGCCGTATACGCTGGCGGAAAGGAGCACCAGTGATAGGCACTGGCAACGGATTTCTTCCGCTGCGCGTATACGCTCATTGATGCTGGATGCTGGGCCTAATGAGACAGCGGAAGAACTGGAATCCAGACGCCAGAGAGAAGCACTCACCCGCGCTGAGTCCGAAATGGCAAATTTTGTTCAGTCAGCGGAGGGCAGGACCGCTTTCATGCGGGATACGCTTGAATTTCTTGAGAACTTGCGCTCAGATGAGGCAGTAATTGGGGCGGCCAATGAACTTATACTCCAGGGCGTAGTGCTGTGCTGGGGCGCGTTCGAGGTCATGGCGCGTGACTGTTTCATAGCGCATCTGAATGCAAAGCCCACGCGCACTCTTGCGCTACTCGGGGACTCCGTAGCGAAGCGTCGCTTTGAGCTGTCTAAGGTTTCGCTAGAAACACTTGCGACCCACGACTTTAACCTTTCTGAACGGATGGGGACGCTGCTAGCTGAACAGCACGACCTAAGCGACGTGTACTCAGTGAAGTCTGTGTACCAAGCCCTCTTCCCAGACGACAAGAGGCTATTCGACGCCCTCAGTGACTCGGATCTGAGGCTCTTGTCGTTACGGCGTAATCTAATAGTTCACCACTGCGGAATCATTGACGAAACATACGCGGCCGCTGCGAACTGTTGTCAGCAAATTGGAGAGGGACTCAAGCTCTCTCCAGGCAATCTTGAGGTACATCTAGGCACGACGGTGAAGGTGGCGACCAGCATTCTCGATGCGGTTTCAGCAGCGATCTGACTGCTTCTTGCGATACCCCGAAGTTGGGATACAGATTGGCGTTCATTTGTTTCCGAAGGCCAACGTCTCCGCAGTCCACTCCTCGATAGCTATGCGCATCTCTTTGAGCCTGCCTTCGAAAAAATGATCTCCGGCCTCGATACGGACTAGCTTCTTGGGGTCGGCGAAGCTGTTGACGAGCGCTTCGAGTTTGCCCTTGGGAGCGAACTGATCGCGCGAACCGCTGACGAAGAGCTTGGGCTTGGTGCACGAGCGCAGGAAATCGAAATCGTAGACGCGGTCGTCCATACGATCTGCGAACCGGACGGCGGGCAGGCCGAGGGCGATGAGGGCGCGGACGCGATCATCGGAGTAGGCGGCGCGCAATCCCACGACGGCTCCGAACGAAAATCCCGCGAAGATCACGGGGAGCGTGTATTCGCGTTCGAGCCAATGGAGCGCGGTGCGCACGTCTTCGACTTCGCCTATGCCGTTGGCGTGTTCTCCTTCACTCAGGCCGGTGCCGCGGAAGTTGAAGCGGAGCACGGGGAATCCGAGGCTGTTGAGCGCTTTCATGGTGTGGAAGACGACTTTGTTGTGGAGCGTTCCGCCGTAGAGCGGATGCGGATGGCAGACCACGGCGGCGTGCGTTGCATCGGGCGATCCGGCGTTGAGGAGGGCTTCCAGGCGTCCGGCGGGGCCGGTGAGGAAAAGGGAGCGGATGGTGGAGGGTTCGGGCACAGTCAGTCGTTGGTCGTTAGTCGTTCGTCGTTAGTATTGCAGAGAATCTGCCTGCCAGCGACTAGCGACCATCGACCAGCGACTGTTACGCTTTCCTGCATGGACCTGTTTGCGCTTACCCGGCGGCTGATTGATATCGAATCCGTTACTCCGAATGAGGGCGCCGTCGGAGATTTTCTTTGCGACGAGTTGCGGCGGCGCGGGCTGGACGCTCGGAAGATGCCAGTCGAGGGGGTGCGCGCTAACGTGCTGGCTACCTGGCCGGGGCATGGTCATCCCGAGATTGTTTTTTCTACGCACATGGATACGGTGCCTCCGTTTATCGCCTCGTCTGAAGATGATGGGCGGATTTACGGGCGCGGCTCGTGCGACGCCAAGGGAATTATTGCGGCGCAGATTGTGGCGGCGGAAAAGCTGCGCGGGGCAGGGGTTTTCGTCGGGCTGTTGTTTCTGGTGGGCGAGGAGCGGGACTCGATCGGCGCTAAGTTGGCCAATCAGCATCCGATCGGCGCTCGCTTCATGATTAACGGCGAGCCCACGGAAAACAAGCTGGCGCTGGCCAGCAAGGGTGCTTTGAACATAGAACTGGTGGCGCGCGGAAAAATGGCGCATTCGGCTTATCCGGAACTGGGTGAGTCGGCGATCGACAAACTGGTGGAGGCGCTGCACCGTTTGCATGCGATGAAACTTCCTGAAGATGCCGAGGTTGGGCCTTGCACGAAAAACGTCGGCACGATTCAGGGCGGGCGCGCTCCGAACGTGATCCCTGATTTTGCCAAGGCTGAACTCTTATATCGCTTGGTGGGTCCGGCGGACGCTTTGCGCAGCGGGATTACGGAGGCCGTCGGAGAACTGGCCGAGGTCCGCTTCACGCGCGAGACTCCGTTCTTGCGACTGCGCACGCTCGGCGGCCTGCCCACGATGGTTGCGGCTTTTACGACTGACGTTCCGTCGTTGACGAACTGGGGCGAGCCGCTGCTGCTGGGGCCGGGCTCGATCCACGTGGCGCACACCGAGGGCGAGTTTGTGGAGAAAGCACAGCTGGTGGAGGCGGTGGAGATTTATTGTTCGCTGGCGAAGAAACTCAGCTCTTAGCTGGAGCGACGAACCTACGTCTCGAAAAGCGCGAGACTAGGGCCCACGGCACGATAAAGATCATGGGTGTAGGGGCCCTTCGACTCCGCGTGAATTTCGCTTCGCGAATTTCACGCTCCGCTCAGAGTGACAGGGCTAAGAAGTGTTCATAAACGCGTCGTTCAGCACCCTCCCTGCTGTCACGTTAAACTAGGCCGATGACCGACTCCTCCTACAACTCCCTGGCTCGCGCTTCTTCTTCCTATCTGCGGTCGGCTATGCATCAGCCTATCCAGTGGCATGAGTTTGGGGAGGAGGCTTTTGCTGCGGCTCGTGCAGCTAACAAGCCCGTGCTTTTGGATGTTGGGGCGGTCTGGTGTCACTGGTGCCATGTGATGGATCGCGAGTCTTATGACGATGCCGAGGTGGCGGCGATCGTCAATGAGCACTACATCGCGGTGAAGGTGGATCGAGACGAGCGTCCGGATATTGACAGCCGGTATCAGACGGCGGTGGGCGCGCTTACGGGACAGGGCGGGTGGCCGCTTACGGCGTTTCTTACTCCTGACGGCAAGCCGTTTTATGGGGGAACATACTTTCCTCCGGCGGATTCGTACGGGCGGCCCAGCTTTAAGCGTGTGCTGCTTTCGATTGCTGCGGCTTATCGCGAGAAGCATGGCGAGGTGCTGGAACAGGCGCAGATGGTGGAGAGCGCGGTCGCGCGGGCGGAGTCTTTTTCTTCGGGCAGCGGGACGGTATCCGCTGCGGTGATTGACGCGATTCTGGAATCGGCTCGGAAGATGTTTGACGAGGTCAACGGCGGATTTGGATCGGCACCCAAGTTTCCGCATCCGGCGGCGCTCGATTTGGTGATGGATCAGTATGTGCGCACGAAAGATGAGGAGCTGCGCACTATCTTCGTCCACACGCTGGAGAAAATGGCGTGGGGCGGGATCTATGACCAGTTGGCGGGAGGGTTCCACCGCTATTCGGTGGATGAACGCTGGATCGTTCCGCACTTCGAGAAGATGTGCTACGACAACTCGGAGTTGCTGAAGAACTATGCGCACGCTTACCAGGCGACGGGAGACGAGTTTTTCGCTAATGTAGCGCGCGACATGATTCGCTGGATAGACGAGTGGCTCAGCGACCGCGCCCATGGCGGCTTTTACGCTTCGCAGGATGCCGATTATTCGATGGAGGATGACGGCGATTACTTCACCTGGACTCTGGAGGAAACGAAGGCGACGCTGACCGCGGATGAGGCGGCGGTGGCAGAGCTCTACTACGACATTCAGCAAGCCGGGGACATGCACCACAATCCGGCGAAGAATGTGCTCTACATTGCAAGCTCGCTGGAGGAAATTGCACGGCGGTTGAACATTCCCGAAGAGCGGGTGCGTGCGCTGCTGGCTGCGGCTCAGAAGAAGATGTATGCGGCGCGGTTACTGCGTCCTACACCGTATGTGGACAAGACGGTTTACGCGGGCTGGAATGCGATGTGCGTTTCGGCTTACCTGGAGGCGGCGAGGGTACTGGATCTGGCGCCGGTGCGGCACTTTGCTTTGCGCTCACTGGATCGACTGCTGGCGGAGGGATGGAACGCGCAGCGTGGGATGCGGCATGTGATTGCGTACTCCGATCCTAAAGCGGAGCGGCGCGAAAGTTCTGGTGTGCTCGATGACTATGCTTTTGCGGTGATTGCCTGTCTGGACGCTTATGAGGCTACGGCGGACTTGAGCTACTTTCGTTTTGCGCGGGCGATTGGCGAGGCGATGGTGGCGGGGTTCTTCGATGCGGCGGGGGGCGGATTCTTTGATACGCTCGAGGCGGCGGGCGAAAAGGCGGCGCTCGGCATTCTGGGGACGCGGCGGAAACCGTTTCAGGATTCGCCGACTCCGGCAGGAAATTCGGCGGCGGCGATTGCGCTGCTGCGTCTGTATGGGTACACCAACGATGCATCGCATCGCGACAAGGCTGAGCAGACGCTGGAAGTTTATGCCGGGGTGGCGGGACAGCATGGGATTTTTGCGGCGACTTATGGACTGGCGTTGGTGCGGTTCATCCAGCCGCACACGCAAGTGGTGGTCGTTGGAAGCGATGAAAGGGCCACGGAGTTGTATCGGGTCGCGGTCGGGCAGCTGGGCTTGAATCGAGCGGTATTGCGGTTAGACGCCGATAAGGCTGTGGCGCAGAACCTGCCACCGGCTTTGGCGGAGACGATCCCTAGTCTTCCCCAGTTGGGCGCGGGACGATCGTTTGCGGTGGTGTGCTCGAGGTTCGCTTGCCAGCCGCCGATTTTCGAGGCTGCGGAATTGGCGCAGGCGTTGGGGGCGCGGTAGCTAGCGAACCATCCGCCCAGTGACGAGCTGATTCTGGCATTGTGAGTGCGATCGGGATGTTACGCCAATAGCCTCCAGCAAGGATAGCGGGCTGTCTCGGCAACGGCCATCACTGCCCCCGCGAACGTTTTGTGTTAGCACCGTCATGGGGAGTTGAAACAATGAAAAGCAAATACGCAGGGATTGTTTTGGTGCTGTTCCTGCTGGTTTCGATCCATGCTCAGGAGGTAAGTAACCCAACGGACATCCGAGCGATCAAAGAAGCGATCGCTGGGTGGGACAAGGCTTGGAACGCCGGGAACTGCGAACTGCTTGCATCGCTTTACACTGCCGACGCCGTAGCTATGGGGCCAAACGTGCCCACCGCAATCGGTAAGGGTGCCCTTCGCGCTTCGTGCAGGAAGGTCTTCGACCAATTCAAGGAAGAGAACCACAGCTTTGTGGAGGATATCCGCATCTCTGGGAGTCTCGCGGTTGCTAGGGGAACGCAAGAAGCCACCAGCACGCCGAAGTCCGATGGTCATTCCGTCCACGACAAAGAAAAATGGATCGTAGTTTTTCAACGTCAACCGGATGGAGGCTGGAAGGTGTTGTGGGAGATATACAACAGCGACTTGCCCCTTCCGGGCTCTCTGCCATAGCGACACGGCGAGGCATCGCAGGGGGCATTTCAACCGATGAAATCAGGCGTTCACGCTCAGAACCCGATCAATGAGCGAAATCGTGCTTGATCTTGTTGGTGGGCGTGCATCACTTCACCTCTGCGAGGCAACTCGAGAGCTCGGCTTGGATCTGTTCGGTGCGACGCTCACCCTCGGCTCGATCCTTGTTGACCTTGGTGAGCTTGAGCTTCACGCCGTCGAGCATGCGGTTCCGACGTTGGATCACGGTGTCGTCGTCTGTAGCCCCGATCCGATCGATCGCGTCTTGGTCGAGTTGGATCTCCTGGACCTCGGAGTTGATCGTCGCCGTTAGCGGTCCGAGGGAGTTGAGCTTCTCGAGGTTGGCGCGGTGGCACTCGGCTAGGTGAGCTCGAGCGTCGTACGACCCGCGTACGCCGTAAAGGATCGCGACGACCAACCCGGCAGCCAACAGCAGCGATACGGTGATGATCGTCCTCTTCATAGTCCTTCTCCCCATCCTGGATTGCACCATGGAGGCGGGGAGCGCCCAAATTACGAAGGTCATTGGGCCATTGGCGGTGCAACCTCCCTGAGAGTGTGGATCGTTGTCTGGCCGAGAAGCCATCTGAGTTCGAGGGCTCAGAGATCACAGAAACGCCGTCTGCCGTGCTGCCCTTCTGATCCCTGAAGTTCGCAGGTTAGACTGCCGATGGAACCAGAAGGCGGCGTGCGCGGACATGTTATCCAACCTGCTCGAAAATCCGAAGCTGCTCCGGCATGTGCTCGAAGACTTGCCGGTGGGGATTTACATCGTGGACCGGGATGGCCTGATCCGGTTTTGGAACCGGGGTGCGGAGCACCTTACCGGGCATCTGGCCCATGAAGTGGTGGGACATGTATTCGAAGACGTGATGCGGGTCTGCGACCGGCGGGGGAACCGCGTGAGCGGCGAGCGCTGCCCGGTGGCGATGGCCCTCAGCCAGCGCAAGCCGCAGCAATGCACCGCTTTCTACTTGCACAAGAATGGGCACCGGACGGCGGTGAAGATTCGCACCCGGCCGATCCTGGAGGCACCGGACGCAATTGCGGGCGCGACGGTTTTGTTCGAGGAAGCGTCTGCCTGCGGCGAGGACTCGTCCGGGCCGCCAATGTACGGATGCCTGGACCCGGCCACGGGAATTCCTTCACGCCGTCTGACGCGGGCCGTGCTGAACGAATGCATGGCGGGAGTAGAGGAATCGCATCTCGGCTTTGGGGTGCTGCGGATTCGGGTGCTGGGGCTGGAGGAATTTCGCGCCAAACACGGTCCGCAGTCGGCTGTGCCTTTTCTGCGCACGGCGGCGCAGACGTTGCGACACAGCCTGGATGCGGAAAGTTTTCTGGGATGCTGGGGAGAGAACGAATTTCTGGCGGTGCTGCCGACGGCGAGTCCGGTGACGGTGGCCACCACGGCGGAGACGGTATGGAACCTGCTGAGCCGTTCGGAAGTGCTGTGGTGGGGCGACCGTTTTCCGATTGAGACCGAGGTGGCGCACGCGATGGCCGCAGCGGGCAGCGACCTGGAATCGCTACTGAGAGAGATGGTGGCTTCGCATTCGAACAGGACGGAGAAGCCAGGAGCGGCGGGCGCCGCCGAGGATTCCGGACGCTTGCGAGGATGATGTTCCATGTTTTCGATCATTGGCATCGTGGTGGTTTTCGGCTGCATCGTGGCGGGCTATCTGATGGAGCATGGCAACATCAAGGTGCTGCTGCAACCGGCGGAACTGCTCATCATCGGCGGGGCGGCGGTGGGCACGGTGCTGGTCTCGAATCCAGTGCACACGCTCAAGAAGATGATCAGCGGGGTGATTGGGGTATTTGGGTCCTCGAAGTACACCACCGAGCGCTACATCAATTCGCTAAAGATGATGTACGAATTGCTGCAGAAGGCGCGCAAGGAAGGTCTGGTGGCGTTGGAGTCAGACATTGAGGAGCCGGACAAGAGCCCGTTGTTCTCCAAGTACGAAGATTTCGGGAAGGATCACCACGCCGTGGATTTCGTCTGCGACACGATGCGCATGGCGGTGAGCGGCGGGGTGGAAGTATTCGATCTGGACCAGATGCTGGAGGCGGACATGGACGTGCACCATCACGAGGCCAGCGAGCCGGTGACGTCGTTGAGCACGATGGCGGACTCGCTGCCCGGGCTCGGAATTGTGGCGGCGGTGCTGGGAGTGGTGATTACGATGAGCGCGATGGGCGGACCTCCGGAAGAAATTGGGAAAAAAGTGGCAGCGGCGCTGGTGGGGACGTTTCTGGGCATTCTGTTGTGCTACGGGCTGGTCGGTCCGCTGGCGTCGCGTATGGGCAAGATGGCAGATGAGGAACACGCGTTCCTACTGGTGTTGCGGGTCACGATGATTGCTTTTCTGAAGGGCGTAGCCCCGATCATGGCGGTTGAGATCGGGCGGCGGACGGTGCCCGGACATGTGCGTCCTGGGTTCAAGGCGGTCGAAGAAGCTTGCCGGGGAGCGCGAGACGAAGCGAAGGCCGCGGCAGGGGCACCGGATGAGGCGACACCGGATGCAGCGGCGACTGGCGCGGCCGCGGGGTAAGCATCGCCATGCCGACGCCACCCATCATCATCATCCGGAAAAAAGGCGGCCATGGCGGCCATCACGGCGGCGCGTGGAAGGTTGCCTATGCCGACTTTGTCACGGCCATGATGGCGCTGTTCATCGTGTTGTGGCTGATGAACAGCAGCAAGCCGATTCAGGTAGCGATCAGCGGGTACTTCAAAGATCCCAGCGGAACCGGGAAGGAAACGGGAAGCAGCCTGACCGGGTCGGGTGAGAACGTGCAACCGGGCAAGCAGGAGATGGCAAAGCTCAAAGAGGAATTGCAAAAGAGCATCCAGGGCATCAACGACCTCGCCAAGCTGAAAAACAATATCGAAATCACGGTGACGGAGGAAGGCCTGCGCATCGAGTTGCTGGAATCGGGGGAAGGAACATTCTTCGACAGCGGGAGTCCCGCGCTCAACAAGAGCGGGCAGGAGATTGCGACGCTGCTGGCAGCGGAATTAGGAAAAGCTCCCAACCGTGTTTCGATCGAGGGCCACACGGACGCCAAGCCCTATACCGGGAAGAGCAGTTACAGCAACTGGGAGCTCTCGGCAGACCGGGCGAACGCGGCGCGGCGATTGATGCAGCAGTCGGGATTGCGCGGCGACCAGATCTCGCAAGTGCGGGGCTTCGCGGACCAGCGGCTGCGCAACGTAAACGATCCTCTGGACCCCTCGAACCGGCGCGTATCGATCATCGTGCAGTACCTCAGCAGCGGCACGGGCGAGGGGAAAGTGCCAGCGACGGGCGCGGCGACGGGGTCTGAATCCCCGAAGGGAAAGGACGGGAAGTAAGAAACAAGGCGAAATGCAATGGCCTACCCCTCAAGGATCTCTTTCGCCCCGCTGGGGCTGGCCGGTTTTCCACTCCCTACCCACGGTTTGCGCCGTGGGCTGCATTCTTACGCCGCTCCGCGGCTCTGGTAACTTACAGTACTGCTAAAGCGATACCCTGATACGAACCCAAATACGATCTCAGGTTATTCGCAGTCTGGTCTTCCAGTGACTCTTGCTACCGCTTAGCTGGCTTCGGGCGTGGAATGCAGGTAGGCGCGCATCATCCTTACTTCATCGTCTTTTTCGTCGAGGTCGTGGAGAAGGATGTCGCGCAAGGAAACGACGCCCTTGAGTTCACGTCCGGCGCAGACGGGCAGGTGCCGAAAATTATGGCGCTTCATCAGGGTCATGCAGGTTTCCAGGGCATCGTCGGGCGCAACGGTCAGAGGGTCCTCGGTCATGACCTGGCTGACCGGGGTTTGAGCGGGATCCTTGCCGGCGACCACTACACGGATCATCAGGTCGCGTTCGGAGAAAATGCCGACCATCTGGCCATCTTGCAGAACGGGTACGGCGCCGATATTGTGCTCTACCATCAGGCGGGCAACCGCAAGCACAGTCTGGTGGGCCTCGGCGAATATGGTGACTTGATTCCTCAGCAGATCGCGGATCAACATTTGCACCTCCCGTGGAGTTGCGCTGGAGTATTGTGCCCGGCGAACAGCTTCCAAAGATCTTGAATGAAGGACGCAAATGCAGCTTATGTGCAGACCTTAGGGGCGGAGTATATGTCGAAAATGGGTGGAGGGGAAGAAAAAAATGACAGCAGGAGATCAGTTTCCGAGCCCCAGCCCCTAAAGGGACATCTCTCCTTATAAGCACTTACAGTATCGGTAAAGCGATACCCTGATCGAACCCAAGTGGCCGCAAGAAATGATTCGGCCGCAGTTGCCTTCCGTCTCGGCCGGGATTACTATTTTTCCAATTCATTTCACCTCAGGGACTTCTCTCACTCGATCTTGTACCAAGAAGGAGGATGTATGGGCATTGCAATTTCCTCAATGCAGATTGATGCTCGGGTCGGCGACTTCATCGGGAAGCCGCGCAAAATGCTGATCGACGGCAAGTGGGTGAATGCCGCGTCGGGCAAGACTTTCCCAACCTATAACCCGGCCACGGGCGAAGTTCTGGCGCAGGTCGCGGAAGGCGACCGGCAGGACATTGACCTGGCGGTGAAGGCGGCGCGCAAGGCGTTCGACAGCGGTCCGTGGTCGCGGATCACTGCCTCCGACCGCGGCAAGCTGGTGTGGAAACTGGCCGACCTGCTGGAAGAGCATCTGGAAGAATTCGCGACGTTAGAAACCCTGGATAACGGCAAGCCGCTCACGGTGGCGCGAGCCGCCGATCTTCCGCTGGCCGTCGATATTTTCCGCTACATGGCGGGGTGGGCGACCAAACTTGAAGGCACCACTATTCCGCTCTCGGTGATGTATACGCCCGGGGTCAACTACCACGCCTACACGCTGCGCGAGCCGGTGGGGGTGGTGGGGCAGATTATCCCGTGGAATTTCCCCCTGCTGATGGCAGCCTGGAAACTCGCGCCCGCGCTGGCCTCGGGATGCACGGTGGTGTTGAAACCGGCCGAACAAACGCCGCTTTCCGCGCTGCGTTTGGGCGAGCTGATTATGGAAGCCGGATTCCCGGATGGCGTGGTCAATATCGTCCCGGGATATGGCGAGACTGCGGGCGCGGCGCTGGCGGCGCACGATCTGGTCGATAAGGTGGCTTTTACCGGGTCGACGGAAGTGGGCAAACTGATTGTTCACGCAGCCACGGGCAATCTGAAGAAAGTTTCGCTCGAACTGGGCGGCAAGTCGCCGAACGTCGTGTTCCAGGATTCGGATCTGGATGCGGCCATCGGCGGCGCTGCGAGCGCCATTTTCTTCAATCACGGACAATGCTGCTGCGCCGGTTCGCGCCTGTTTGTGGAGCGTCCGGTGTTTGATCGCGTGGTGGAAGGGGTGGCAGCGAAGGCCAAGAAGATCCGGGTGGGATCGGGGCTGGAGCCGGAAACGGTGATGGGCCCGCTCGTCTCGCAGGAGCAGTTGCAGAGGGTCTGCAACTACCTGGAGATTGGCTTGGCGGAAGGCGCGACCGCGGTGACGGGCGGCAAGAAGCTGGGCGACAAAGGATACTTCGTCGAGCCAACCGTGCTGGTGAATACGAAAGACAACATGCGGGTGGTGCAGGAGGAAATCTTCGGTCCGGTGGTGACGGCGATTCCGTTCGACAATCCGGAAGAACTCATGCCGCGCGCGAACGACTCGATGTATGGACTGGCGGCCGGTATTTGGACGAAGGATATTTCGAAGGCGCACCGAATGGCGGCGATGCTGCGGGCGGGGACGGTCTGGATCAACTGCTACAACATCTTCGACGCCGCATTGCCGTTTGGCGGCTACAAACAGTCTGGGTGGGGACGCGAGATGGGTAAAGACGTCCTGGAAATGTACACGCAGACCAAGGCGGTGTGCGCGCGACTGTAAACCACTCCATACTTGCAACGAACGAATTTCCCGTCCTAACGTCGCACACAACGCGACGTTAGGATGGGGTATCCTCTCAGGCCCTAACCAATCTCTCGCGGTGTACACTGCGTCCGTTCTCGCAATTTCAGGCAACACTGAGGAATCATGACAACAATCCTGAAGCGCTTAGGGCTGTTGGTTACGTTGGCGATGACGTTTGCTCAAGGACAGGCGGGAGCGCAGACGCCAGTCCAAAATGCAGCCGCGAATCTGTCTGGAACCCCGGCGCCTCACGAGGGTGATTTTGTCATTAACAATTTTCGTTTTCAGTCGGGAGAAACGCTGCCCGAGGTGCGAATGCACTACACCACCTTCGGCGCACCGGTGAAGGACAGCCGCGGACACACCACCAATGCGGTTCTAATCCTTCATGGCACGGGCGGCACAGGACAGCAATTCCTTCGTCCGATATTTGCGGGCGTGCTGTTTGGGCCGGGGCAACTGCTGGATACGAACAAGTACTACATCATCCTGCCGGACAATGTCGGCCACGGAAAATCCAGCAAGCCGAGCGATGGCATGCATGCGCACTTTCCGCAGTATGACTATGCCGACATGGTCGCGCTGCAACACGAACTCGTCGAAAAGGGACTGGGCGTGGACCACCTGCGTCTGGTGATGGGCACCTCGATGGGCTGCATGCATTCCTGGATGTGGGGCGAGGACTATCCCGACGAAATGGATGCGCTGATGCCACTGGCATGTTTACCGGTGCAAATTGCCGGACGAAACCGCATATGGAGGAAGATGGTCATCGACGGAATTCGCGGGGACCCAGAATGGAAGAACGGCGACTATAGCGCTCAGCCTCGCGCTGCGCTCGAAGTGAGCGCGGATTTTCTGGTGATCGCGGGCAGCGCCCCATTACAAATGCAGCAAGAATTGCCCGCGCGCGATGCCGCCGATAAGTATCTTGAGGAAACGATACAGCGGATCGCCTCCGGCCTTGACGCCAATGATTTTCTTTATGCGGTCAGCGCGTCGCGGGACTATGACCCGTCATCCAAACTCGGCCTTGTTCAGGCTCCGGCGATGTTCATCAACTCCGCCGATGACTTCATCAATCCGCCCGAATTGGGAATCGCCGAGCAAGAAATCAAGCAGGTGAAGAAAGGACGATTCGTGTTGCTGCCCACTTCCGAGAAGACCCACGGCCACGGGACGCACACCTGGGCGGCAGTGTGGCAGCAGTATTTGAAGGAGTTGCTGGACGAGTCGCAGGCGGCGAGGCCGTGACCCGGGCGCTGTTTTGCGGGTATCCTCGCCGGGTCGCTCACTTGCTCTGGGCTTTGATTTTGCTGGGACGTGACAGCTGCGAACTAGGTTTGGAGGCGCGCAGAATTCCCTCGGCCTACCCGGTCAATGCGTGAAATGGGGATGTTTCAAGAACAATGAATGCGTGCTGGTGTCTTTGTGGTGAATTGTTTCTCTGGCCCAATACAGACTGCTATCATGGGCCAAATGCCTAAAGAGAAAATAAGAGTCCCAGCCTCGCCAGCTGTCATAAAGGACCTTATTCCGGAGATTCTTGCATCGGAGGGTGTGCTTAACAGCCCGTGGTGCAAGTCTGGATTCCGGAACGAAAAAGATTGTGGGATGCACAGGGATGATTCGTAGAATGCGGGCATGGCGATGGGCACGCGCAAGCAGCGGGAGAAGCAAGAAGATTTGTGGATCGCACACACGGAGTTGGCATCTGCTCCGGGACATCCGTTCTATCGGCGTTTGAATGAACTGCTGGAAGCCGAGCGCTTCGACGAGTTTGTCGAGAAGCGGTGCGCGAAGTTTTATGCGGCAAAGTACGGGCGTCCGTCGCTGACGCCGGGGATTTACTTTCGGGCGCTGCTGATCGGGTATTTCGAAGGCATCGGGGCGGAGCGCGGGATTGCCTGGCGGCTGGCGGACTCGCTGGCGCTGCGGCGCTTTGTGGGGATTGCGCTGGACGAGTACACGCCGGACCACTCGACGATCTCGCGCACGCGGCGGCTGATCGATCTGGACACGCATCGCGAAGTATTCGCCTGGGTGTTGGGCGTGCTGGCCGATCGCGGGCTGCTGAAAGGCCAGCGGATCGCGATTGATGCGACGACGCTGGAGGCGAACGCGGCGATGCGCTCGATAGTTCGGCGGGACACGGGCGAGAGTTATGAGGAGTTTCTGCGCGGGCTGGCGAAGGCGTCGGGCATCGAGACACCGACGCGGGAAGACTTGGCGCGGTTGGACCGCAAGCGCAAGAAGCGGACGTCGAATAAGGAGTGGAAGAGTCCGGCGGACGGGGACGCGCGGATTGCGAAGATGAAAGACGGGCGCACGCATCTGGCGCACAAGGCCGAACACGCGGTGGATCTGGACACGGGCGCGGTGCTGGCGGTGACGCTGCCCGGCGCCGATCAGGGCGACACGACGACGCTGGATGAAACGTTGTGCGAGGCCGGGATGGCGGTGGCGGAGCAGGTCGGGCGCGAGGCGGAGTTGCGGCCCAACGAAGCGCCAAAGGTGAACGTGGCCGGCATCGAAGAGACGGTGACCGACAAGGGCTATCACAGCGGCGCGGTGGTGAAGCGGATGAAGGCGTACGGCGTGCGCAGTTACATTCCGGAGAAGAAACAGAAGGGGCGGCGGAACTGGGCGGGCAAAGCGGAGGAGCGGCAAGCGGTGTATGCGAACCGGCGGCGGGTGCGGGGCGAGTACGGCAAGAGTTTATTGCGGCGGCGCGGCGAGTTGGTGGAGCGCAGCTTCGCGCACTGCTACGAGACGGGCGGGATGCGGCGCTGCCATCTGCGCGGGCACGAAAACATTCTGAAGCGGCAGTTAGTTCATGTGGGCGCGTTCAACCTGAGCCTGATCCTGCGCACACTGCTGGGCGCGGGCACGCCGCGGGAGTGGAAGAACCGCTTCGGCAGGCTTGTTTTGACCGTTTATTTACTCTTCACGTGTCGGATAAATCAGAAGCGACTTTGCACAAGCCGAATCTCCGCGTCCGTTGCCAAGTGCTTCCTGCGATCGCGTACCCGGCTACGTCGCCCACCTTGCAGGAAATCCACTACATGCACCACGGGCTGTTAAGCGAATTGAAATAAATGCAAGACTCCGCCGTATTCTTCCGGCTAGGGGTTTTGTGCCCAGCACAAACGCTGCACTAAAAAAGGCACTTTCACAGCTCCTTGCAGCGGGACTAATAAAGTCACCGCGAACTGGCTGGTACAAAAGTCCGGGCAGTTCTACCGCCGAGATGGTGGATAGCCATTCAGAAGAAGAGTTGTCTAGTACCGACGAACTTTCTCCAATCGAACCTGCCGCAAGCAAGGTAAAGATTGAGCGAGAAATTGGCGAAGGTCCTGAGAGCGTCTACGTGTACTTCCATGATGTTTATTTGGAGCTTTCGCAGCGCAAAGGAATGTCAACGTGGGAGTGCAAGGTTGGATGGACGGTGGGAGACCTAGACGCACGAATTATGGGACAAGGAGCATTGACGTGTTTTCCGCGATGCCCAGTAATCGGTTTGGTTATCAGAACGCACGACGGAAGGAACCTAGAACGTCTCTTGCATGCTGCGTTGTCCTACGCTGGTGCGAGAATCAAAAACGGCGCTGGATCAGAATGGTTCTTGACCTCACCCGGTCTCGTCGAGCAGTGGTTTCTTCAATTCAAAGGAACGCTGAAAATCCTGAAGGGTGAAAGTACCGCTTCCTAAATCATGCCCGAAATGCCCCGCCAGACTCTCATTTATGCAATCGGGCGCTTATATTCATTGACCTAGCCGACTGTCTAGCGCCGAGCAGGGTATGAGCCCCGTGTTATGCGGGTAAAAGGTTGGAGGCGCGGGTGAGAATCGAACTCACGATAGAGGTTTTGCAGACCTCGGCCTTACCACTTGGCTACCGCGCCGTTAACTATCCTATTTTGAATAACATACAAAGTAATTCGCGAATGTGACCTTCGTGCTCTAGTCTGATGTGGTCTGATAAGCTAAGATTCAGATCATGAACATCAAGGCTCTGATCCAACAGAACCGCACACGTCGATTCCGGACTCAGACCGGGACGATCGTCGAGCGAGCGGATGGTTTCCATCTCCGCTATTATACCGACCGCAACGGTCAGCGCGTCAAGGTTACTGAGCGTCTCTGTGGTCTCGACGCCTCGAAATCCACGATCGAGCAAGCGCGCCGTCGCCGCATGAAGGTGATCAATGCTGAGGCACACGAGGAAGTAGCTCAGCCGTCCGGCGTCCTGGTCACAGAATTCTGGGAGACCTACCTCGCTTACGTGGAGTCAACCCTCCGTCCCTCGACCGTCGCCGGCTACAAGAAGATCTGGAAGACGCATCTGAAGGCACACTTCACCGGCCGCAAGCTCGCAGATTACGGCCGCGGCGACGGCTTCGCCTTCCTGGTGTCGCTGGTGCCGAAGCTCAGCGCGAACTCGCTCCAACACGTCCGGAACCTTGCGAGCGGCCTCTTCTCTCACGCGGTCAACCTCAACCTGGTCGAACACAATATCTGGGCTGATGTGACTTCGCCGAAGATGCGCGAGCCGGAGCCCACCGTCGCCTACACGATCGAGGAGATGAACGCAATTCTCAAGGTGATCAGCCGGAGCGATGCGAAGTTGCTCTTCGGGTTGTGTGGGTTCATGGGAGTTCGTCCGAGCGAAGCGGCCGGTCTGCAATGGAGCGACGTAGATGACGATCAGATCCACATTCGGCGCGCGGTTGTCTCCGGCGTGTGTGGAGATCTCAAGACGAAGCGGTCGAAGCGCGACTTGCGGCTCATCGAGCCAGTGAAGTCGTTGCTCAGCGAGTGGAGGTCACAAAGTAGAGGCGAAGGTGACGACTTCCTGTTCACCGGCCGCGCTGGTCATCCGCTCAACACCTCGTCGTTCGCGAAGCACTGCATCAAGCCGGACGTTGAGAAGGCCGAGCTGGAGTGGCACGGCCTCTACTCAGCACGCCGCGGTTGTGCGACGGCGCTCGTTGCTCTGACCGGCAACGTGAACTCCAGCTACCAAGTGCTTGGTAACTCGATGGCTGTTTCAATGGCGAAGTACGTCAAGCCGAGCGTCGAGGCCGGTGATGCTGGGTTGCAGTTGCTCGAACAGGCGACACAGAAAGAGGAGGCAACACGATGAAGACGTGGATGAAGTATTTTCTGTTTTTCGGCGCGGTGGTCTTAGCGACCATTCTGTTCTTAGCGAACAACGAGACCACCGTCAACGAGAAACGCACACACGATGCAGCCAACCTGAACCGAGACCTGGAGAAGATCAACCATGAAGCGGACTGCCTCGATCCGAAGAAGCGAGCGAAGATGACTCGGAACGAGATCGACCAGTGGTGTCCGGTGGGACAGTGACCGCGGAGCAACGCATCGCCGAGCTCGACTCGAAAAGCTTCGGCCTTCGCGAGATCGTCCGGATCATCAACAAGGAAAGCAACGGCCGGTGGACCGCGGTCCGAGTGCGTCAGGTCTTACGCCGGTTGCGACCGTCGAATCAGGAGGTAGCTCAGCATCACCAGGACGACAGCGACGCAACAGAGACGCTCTAATGAGCAAGTTTTCGATTCCCTCAGCACGCAACCAACACCAACACGCCTAAGGAGGCAAACCATGAAGACGAAGACCATGATCCAGGAGCTACAAGCTACGAAGCGTCGGATCGCCGAGCTGAAGCGTCAGATCAACCAGGAGTGTCGCCGGCTTGGGTTGTCGCCGGCGTGCTGAAGGATCGGATCTAAGCGGCCGGATCGGGAGCGGCAAACTCCCGAGTTCCGGCCTACACAACCGAATCGCGAAAGGATTCGATCATGCTCTCCAGATTGTACCGCTGTTGGCTCACCGCGGCCGGCTACCGGCCGATCGAACCTCAACCCACAGTACGACACCAGCTCGCCGACCGTCACCACGCCAGACACGTTCTCCAGCAACGGATCCACCGTCACGCCGAGGTCGAGCGTCAAAGACGCCTCAGCCAGCGAGAACAGGAGGTCAGGGAGCGGCTCGACGGCATCGTCGAAGGGATCTACGTCCTGGTGGATCGCCGCGGATACGAAGCCGGCCTCTGGTGAGATCCCGAAGCCGCTCAGACCATCGAGCGGCTTTTCCTTGTAAGTCATTGATTCTACGTGGTTACTTCCGATTACTTCCGAGCAGTCTGTTAATAACAGACCAGAAACCACTCAACCCTACGCCAATTGAAATTTTCTCGCGGTCCTTGGAACCGCTGACCTCTCAACTCCGCGCCGATCGAGCTGTGGACCGCGGCAAAAGATCGCACGTGTGTCGGCCGCGCGCCGTCTAGAAGTGTGTCGCAAACACCAAGTTTATTTCTCCTTCTGATATAAGTCGAGTCTCAAAACACACCGTTGCGTGACACAGAAAAGATCTCCTCTGATAGAGGTAGAGGTGTCACAGGAGGGGGGTAAAGAACAACTCTTTTTTCTATCTTCTTCTTTCACGCATACTTACAGACTTCTGTGACGCGTGACGCTTTTACCTATTAAGGAAGACCGTCACGGAGTTGTCGCGCATGTCACGCAACACTGTGACCGACATCCGACCTTGGTCCTTCGATCAGGCACCTCCGGCCGAGCAAAATAATCATTGACATTCGATGTATGTTTGATGTACGTTTGCTACAGAAGAGACCATTATGTCCTATGAAAACCATCCGCAACTACAACGCGATCGGCGACACCGGCCGTGAGGGTTTGGTCGAGAAGATTGTCGATCAGCTCACGGACGGCTACGAGAAGCGCGCCGCGCTCCTGGTGGGAGATGAAGTAGACCAGGCTGAGTTCCGGAAGCGATTGATCGACGCTGGAGCTCCACCGGAGCGGATTTACGGTCTTCCCGATCGTGAGGTTGTGGTCTCCAAGGCGCACGAAGCTCTGATCCCTGAAAGGAAATGGCGTCGCGGCGATGGTCAGGTGATGGTTGTTCCCGAACACACTGCTCTGATCCCTGAGAATCGCATCACCCTTCCTCGTTGTCTCGCCTCGAAAGAAGACCTCGATGTTTTCGCAGAGATGATCAACACCGGAGTCTCTGTGGTCTGCCCCAAGTGCGCCGAGGCGCGAACTCTGGGTTGCACGGACTGTCATGATCTTCGCAAAGGTGAGGTCACGACCGTCGTGAACCTCTCTCCCACAGATGAGCGGATGCGCTACGTCGATGAGTTCTTGAGCCGTTGTCGCGTCATCACCCTATACCACTTACTCGAAGCTGATCCGGAGAAGCCTGAAGAGGTCGGCATCGTTCCGGCCGCGGGTTCATATCGCGTCACGATTCGCACTGAGAAGTTTTCCTCCATCGAAGCTCAGATCATCGAGTGGTTGTTGGACGGCTATCTGCCTTTGGCGATGCTGATCAATCTGTTCGCCCCGAAAGGCCGCGGCAAGACGAAGGTTTGCGACTACCTCACCGCGCTGGTCACCGCACTCGGGAAGGTTGTCCTCAGGCTCAATCGCGAAGATGCTCGTGACCTCATCATGAAGCCGTGCCTCTACGCGGCCGGAGCGAACCTCGACCTGGTCGAGTACATGGAGCCGAATGTGTACGTTGACAACCCGGACGATCCGGAGAAACCGCTGGAGCTACCGCTGGACTTCTCCAATCCCGCACACGTCGCCGCTCTCGAAGAGAAGATCCGGGAGACGAAGGCCGCGTTCGTGGGCATCGAGCCGATCACTAACCACAAAGGCTCAGCCAAGACGAACTCCGATGATGATATGAGGCCGATCTACACAGCTCTCGCCGGTGTAGCCGAAAGAACCGGAGCTTGCATCCTCACTGTGAATCACGCCAACAAGAAGAAGGATGTCGATGTCTTGGAGAAAAGCCTCGGAGCCGGATCCGGACCAAACGTCGCGCGTATGAACTGGTTTCTGGAGAAGAACAAACACAACCCTGCCGAGCGGATCCTGACTGACGCCGGCTCGAACATCCCGGCCGGAAAAAGCATGGTCTTCGAGATCGTCTCAAAAGAGCCGTTCGAGTTGAACGGAAAGACCTTCGAGAAGATCGGATATGCAAAATTTCTTCGCTACGACGATATCACCTCCGATGAGTTACTGGAGGAGGTCAACACAACTTCGAGATCCGAGTCGGAACATATCTCCGAGTTCCTCGCCGAGTTCCTTCAAGGTAAAGGGAAAGTCAACGTAGATCAGGTGAAGATGGCCGTTCACAACGAGAACCCGCGCTGGACGTGGGATAACGTGAAGCAGGTTTTCAAACGCCGGAAGCTCGGAGTCAGCGAGACCGAAGGTGGAGGCAAAAGTAAAAAGACTTTCTGGAGCCTTACTGTGGACGCCCCACAGGAGATTCCGTTCTAAAAGGAGTGATCAACATGAAGATTCAACATCTGGGAAAACTGGTAGAAGGTCTCGATGAAGACCAGACCGCACTCGAAAACCGAATTGTGCTGTCGTTGCTCCGGCATGGGAAGGTACGACAAAGCATTCTCTTCCCGATGATCTGCGGAGGTCGGATCGGACGAGACACCTTCGACGCGGCGATCACTCGTCTCCTCACTGAGGAGATCTTGGTGTGTGTGAGCACTACTCGCAAAGGGAGCTTCCTTCTCACCTTGACGGAGTGGGGTAAACAGCAAGCGGAAGAGCTTCAGTTCTTCACCAGCCAGACGAAGGGGATCGACAAAGATCGCGCCGATCGTCACTTCAAGAAGGAACTGCGTGAGAAGGAGGGTCAATGACACATGGAAAACTCACTACTCACCATCGACGAACTAGCCGCATGGCTCAAGATCTCGCCGCGCTCGGCGAGGGAGCTGTGTCGCGAAAGATCGCGAGCTAGACAGAAGCACCCTCTTCCTGTTTTAAGGATCGGTCGCGCCGTGAGGTTCAGCCAAACGGCGATCGAGGGATGGCTGAAGCAACTCCAGGAAGGTGCCGCATGAGCGACGAATTTAAAGACCTTCAATTCGCGGCTGACTTAGACTTCGACCTCGCGCGAATCGAGAAAATCGCGATCGAGCTTGCTCTGGAGCACACCGGTGGAAACAAAGCCGAGGCCGCGGAGTTACTGGGTATTGCCCGGTCCACTCTCTTCCGGAAGCTCAAGAAGTACAGCTCTGTGTCACAGGAGAAACCTCGTGAAGACTGACGCCGACTATCTCGCGGCAAAGAAGTTACTCGCCGAACAAAGCCGACTGGCCTCCGCGCGTCGCCGGCGAGAGAAGGTTGAGACCGCGGCGATCGAGCTCGAAGTTGACGAAGCGCTCGAAGTCATTCGCGCGGCCGGCGAAGTTAAGCCTGGGAGTCCGGAAGAGTTGCTGTTGTTAGTTACGATGATGATGAAGAAGCACTCTAGTTCACCGGTTAGTCGGCCGGACTTCCTCATCGGAGATGAAGGAGACTAGTTCGATGGAGACTTACCAGAATCAAGAACATTGTGATTGTTATTTCGATGGCCGTGTGTGGGTTGCTCGGCCGCGCGACCATCGCGGAGAGAAGTCGTTCGCATCCGATCCGCTTCGGGCGATCATGAACGCGCGCAAACCAGGGACGACAGTGTACCCGCATCAGCCGCAACCATCCCGACCCGAGCGCGAGGTGACGCGATGAAAAAGTCAAGTGGTAGCTCGAAGCCGCGGCCGCATTATGCCGGTGGAACGAAGAGCACCAAGCTCTCGAAACAGATCATCGCGCGCAACTTACTCTCGCATCCGTCCGGCATCTGGTCACCGTTTCTTGTGGCGCGAGAACTCAACGTGACGCAAGAGTCGATGAGCCGATGGATCGCGGCCGGGATGCCGTTGAGTGGTTAGAAAAATATCCTTCCACAGAGTAACTCACTGTGGCAGAGTCGAGACTGTGCGGTTGGTCGCCGCCTAAGTCGGAGCCCGACAGACCTAACCCACCTTGGCGACCAGCGGGTTCCGACTTTCACAATTTGAGGAGGTTTTATGTTTAAGTTTGACGAAGCAAAAGGCGAGATCCAGGAGTCGCTGGACAACGGCGTTACGTTCAAGTTTGTCGCGAAGGCCACGGTCCAGGAAGCAAAGACCTTCCTCGCGATGGCCGCGAAGAAAAACGTAATCAGCCTACATGAAACCACGCGGCAAAGCATGACGCCGGCTTCGATCTGGTCGCCGGTTCCCGGATACGCGGCCTCATTGCGTGCAAAAGAAGCCGCGGCTCGCGAACGCGACTCGAAGAGTCAGCTCAGCGAGGCATATCGCAAAGCCTTCAACCTTACCGAGTCTCAGGCGAACGGAGCGGCCGGCATCACAGAGATCTCTTCTGTGACCACCGACAAGCTCTACAACGCCGCGCGAGCGATGGGATTGAGTGAGTCAGCCGCTCGCGACTTCGCGAAAGGTCCAGGGCGATGATCTACGAAACGATTGCCGCACGAAAAGCTCGGCTCAAGAAGCTCGGTGCTGACGATCCTCGGACTCGCAAGACTGCCGGTCAAACTTCCGGCCGCGCGGCTGGAACCGGCTCCGCGACCTTCGGGACAGCCGGAGGTGGAGCGCGGGTGATCGAGTCAACCAGCATCGGCCGCGTGTATGAAACGATCGCCGCGAAACGCGCGAGGCTGAAGGTCGGAGCGAGTTCAGTCACGCGACCAGGCCCGAACACGGCATCACCGACCGGCGACAATTTGAAGTTCTAGGAGGCGACCATGAAGTACAGTCCCGAAGATTTTCGACCTGATCTAGACACTTTACAGGCGTTGCGACTCGCGCAAGAGAACGCGGCCGCGATCCTGTTAACCGAAACCCCAACCCCCGACACGAAAGCAACACCACACGAAAAGGAGAACTCCAATGCCGAAACCGATCTTTCAGGAATTCCCAGTCAACGACCAACCCGCAACTTCAACGCCCGTTTCAAACGTCTGGTCGGAAGAAAGCTCCCACCTGCCCCAACTGCTTGCATTAAAGAATGAAGTCGAGATGCTGGTCGGCGAATGTCGCAAGCGTCTCAACCAAGGCGTCGTAGACCTTTCCGTAATCGACGAGCGCATCAGCGCGGCGAAGGCGCTGTCCGAGCAGAGTGACGACGCCGAAGAAGTCGCCGGATGCGGCCGTCTGATCACAGAGTTAACTGTGGAGGCGAGCAAGATCCGTACTGTCAATGGTGCTGAGGCGCGGTTCATGAAAACACTCGAAGCGCGTTTTACGCCGGCAATGGAACAAGATCTTCAACGTTTGCGGTCGATTGACCGACTCCGGCAGAAGGCCGGCAAGCTTCCACCTAAGCCGATGTCGAACGAGTTCGCACCAGGCGGGTCGATTAGATATTGAGGTTTCCCGCACTCCTCGCGGGAACTGGTCCATGCTTCCCGTCCCGGAAGAGAGTGGACCAAACAAGGGACCGGGTTACCGTCAGTTTCCCGGTTCCTTCTAGAACTTTGTGGAGGTTGTCATCATGGCAGATCAACTCGACGTGGGTGATGCAGTTTTAACTTTCCTCGGTGATACTCAACAGCTTGATCTCGCCTTCGACAAGGTCAACTCCGGCACCACGGCCGCTCTCGATCCCGCGAACGCGAAGCTCACCGCGATGGGTGACAACTGGGGGTGGGCCGGCGACAAGGCGTCAGAAGCCGGCGAACAAGCAACTACGGCCGGCGAAGAGATCGCCGCGGCCGGTGAGATGTCCGCGACATCAACTCGCACGGCTAAAGCTGAGATGGCTCTCCTTGGTGAAGAGATCGGCGTCCGGATCCCGCGTCACCTTCGCGGCTTCGTTGCCGAGCTCCCTGGAGTAGGCGCGGCGTTGACGGCCGCATTCTCCGCAACCGCAGTGCTCATGCTCCTTCAGCTTCTAGTTACCGCATCCGAGAAGCTCGGCGACTTCCTCGCTCTAGTGGTCTATGGAGTCGATGCAGCGAAGCAACAGGAAGACGCGATGAAGGCTTTGAACGGACAGTTGGTCGAGTTGTCGAAGGAGTACGCCGCACTCAAGGAGAAGGCAGACGATTATGGGAAGAGTGCTCTCCAGCTCGCTGAGCAAAACAAACAGAAGGTTGAGCAATCCGTCAAAGACCTCACCGCTCAGTTCAAGGAAGAAGAAGCCGAGATGATCCGGCTCGATACTGTAGCTCGGGATCACACCCGGACTCGACTCGGTCTTCTGGCAGCTTACGACAAAGCTCGATCCGGTCAGATGACTTGGTTAGAAGCTCTCACCGCGGTCACGGTAGGCGAGACTCAAGCAGTTCTCCACAAGAACGAGATCAGCGACGCTCAAAACAAACTCATCCTAACGAGCAAGGAGTTGGCCGTTGCGAAGGAGAAGGAAGTCGTCGCAACCCATACTGTGACCGACGCTTATAAGAAGCAACAGGAAGAGTTCGCGAAGATCGTGACGCAGTATGACAGGGTGACGGCGCAGCTCTCCAAGGCAGAAGCGGAGTTCAAGAAGCTCGCCACAGTGATGGCGTCAGAGGTTGAGCCGGTCATGATCTCGGCCGCGGTTCACGTCCAACAGCTCGGCGCGGCGTTACGAGCTCTCGGAAACGACAACGTAGACCTGGAGCTGCAAGCTAAGAAGGCTGTCTCGGACATGGCCACCCTCGACGCGGCTTACGCGAAGAACGAGATCACCGTTCGGCAACATGCCTTAGCCGAAGTAGCTGAGCTCAACATCATGAGACAGCTCGCTCAAGCTCGCAACGAAGACACAACGAGCATCGACAAACAGATCGCGAAGTACCAGCAGCTCGCGAACGGGATCAAGAAGACGAACCAGTTCTGGGATGCGTTCGCCGGTGACTTCAAGAAGAAGGCGAAGGAAGCCGGGACTGAAGCCGCGGACATGGGTCAGATCATGGCGAACACCGCGAAGCAGATGGACCAGGCGTTCTCCACGGCCATCATGGGAGCGATCATGAGCGGTCAGTCGATCGGAGCCGCTCTGGAGCAAGCAACGAAGGCGATCCTCACGCAACTAGCCGAACAGGCTCTCGCAAAGTCGCTCTACTACACCGCGGAAGGAATTGCGGCCGCAACGATGGGTAACCCGCAAGCGGCCGGCTTCTTCACCGCGGCCGGCGAGTTTGCTCTCGTCGCTGGAGCTTCCGCGGCTGGAGCAATGGCAATGGGTGGAGGATCAGGATCCGGAGGAGGGAACAACGTCGCCAGTGCATCGAATCCTGGAAGCGCGACACAGACGACCTCCAGCGGAGGACCGGCAACCGTGACCGGCGTGCAAAGGTTCTCGGCCGGTGGGTTGATCACTGGTCCGACCCTAGCAATGCTCGGTGACTCGAAGAGCGGAGGCTCCGCAACAGAAGCCGTGCTACCGCTCGACGACGATCAGGCGATGGGCAAAGTCCGAGATGCGGTCGGAGGTGGTCACACTTTCAACGTCCACGTTCACGGCCTCGTCTCGCCGGACAACCTCAACAAAGTGATGGAGCAGATGAGCCGGCGCGTCATGAAGGGAACCTCGACCCTCCACTCGTCGAACTCGCTCCGCTACACTCGGAGGTCACAGTGAGATCTTCAACGGAACGGAAAGTCTGGATCCGGCAACGCACCAGAGCGCGAGAGGCACAGAAGAAGTTCGATCAACTTCTCGCAGCTTCTCAAGCAACCCTCACGAGCTGGAAGCTGACCTTGGAGCTTGTCCGGACGGTCTCGGCCGCTCGGGACGGTCTCAGAGATCAGCTCGCGGCCGCGCTCCAGGAGCGCACGGAGATGATCGAAGAGATCTCGACGCTGAGAGGTCAGCTCGAAAAGTTCACCGTCGCCGCGGCGTCGCCGGCGTCGAAGTACCTGAACTAAAGCTCCTTCACGTTCTTCACCTCTCTCGGTGCGAGTACAATCTGGCGTATGACGATCGAGTTAGGCGTCTCCCCTCGTGCACTGTCCGCGCTCTTCGACAGCAAACAAATCTCCACCGGCATGATCCGCGAGATCCCTGGTGGTGCCACGATCCAGCTCGGCGCGATGATGGAGAGGCGCGACCTCCCGTCGATCCAGGCGACGGCCTTCTTGCCGATCCTGGTCACGATCAGCTCCAATGTAGCCTCCGGTGTGGCGATCGCCCTGATCTCCAAGTTCCTCACCGAGAAGATCAAAGCTAAAGACAAAGAACGTCGGATGATCACGATCAATAAGAAGCTTGTTGAAGTGACCACTCCCGAGGCGTTGGTGAAGATCTTCGAGGAGACGATCAAGATCGAAGAGTGGAAGTGAGTCTACTACCGGTCTGTTAACTGCGAAAAGATGCAAAAACCCGCTCAAACCTGTATCGGTTGTCGCGTCAAAGTCCGCGACTGGCGCGGGTTCTGCAAGTCCCGCGCGTTTTTGCAGACCTCGGCCTTACCACTTGGCTACCGCGCCGGATAGAAAACAACACGCTAAAACTGGAACTGGTCTCAAAAATCACTTCGGGAGCGCGAAGTATAGCCCTCAGGGCTAAAGCCCACAGCTCCCATCGGCCCGGGGCGGCACGGCTGAAGCCGTGCCCTTCCCAAAAAACCCGACCCAGAAACAATTTACGAGATCGCTTATAGCACGCTAAAACGAAAAGCCCTCGCCAGGGCAGGGCTTCGAGAAACTGGAGCGGGAGACGGGATTTGAACCCGCGACTTCGACCTTGGCAAGGTCGCACTCTACCACTGAGTTACTCCCGCTCGACTTTATGAGTATAAACGAGGCCGTCGCACGGGAGCAAACTTGGCGGCCCAGCGGGGCTTTGAAATCAGAGTTGCGACGACCCCGGCGGCGGCCGAGCTTTGCTCGGCTGGACGGGCGGAACGCCCGTCCCCACACAAGCCACACAAGCTTTAGGTCTACTCTTCCTGGCGGGGGGTGGCGTAGTAGCCGCTGCGGGCCTGGATTTTGTAATCCCCCTGCTTGGGCTTGATTTCGACCTTGCGGAACGAGCCGTCGCGGGTAGTATTGGTGGGCGTGTACCCGATGTTGTACTGGCTGCGGAGTTCCTCGGAAATCTGGTCGAAGGCCTGGCGGAGTTTTTCGACTTTGTTGCCGACTTCAATCACGCGGCCACCGGTCTCCTGGGTGAGCTTCTTCATCTCGGCATCGCCAGAATAGCCGCCAAATCCGTAGAAGCCGCGGTCGGCGATCAGGAGTACGTAGCAGATGGCATCAGCCTTCTGGGCGGCTTCGATGGCATCTTTGATCTTGAGTTTGCTTCCCTCGTCTTCGCCGTCGGTGAGCAGGATCATGGCCTTGCGCCCGACTTCGTGGCTGAATTCGTCGTGCGAGGCGAGATAGACGGCGTCATAGAGCGCGGTGCCGCGGGGACCGGTTGAGGAGCACGGAATCGGGCCTTGCGGGCCAATGGGGCCTCCGGAGCAACTGACTCCGCCGGTGTTGATCGTGGCCTGGTTGAGCGCATGCCGAAGCCGGCTGATGGAGTTGGTGAAATCCTGCAGGAGGTTGATGTCGACATCGAAGCTGATGACGAAGGCTTCGTCTTTGGGGCGCAGAATGCTTTCGAGGAAGGAGCCTCCGACCGTCTTTTCCATATCGAGAACGCGCATCTGGCTGCCGCTGGAATCGATGAGGATGCCGAGGGTCAGCGGGAGGTCGGATTCGGCTTTGAAGTACTTGATGGTCTGGGGCTGGCCGTCCTCGGCCAGGTCGAAGCTGTCCTTGGTGAGGCCGGGGATCAGCGCGCCATGCTTGTCTTTAACGTTAAAGAATAACTGGACGACTTCGACGTTGACCTTAAGGGTCTCGACGGACTGGTCTTGCGACTGGGCGTTGGGCGCCCCCGGTGAGGCGGGCGCTGGAGCCGGGGAATTCTGTCCGGCGGCGGATAGCGACAGGGCTATGGCTAGAGCGAAGAAGCCCGTGGCCAGGCACGGTCTGCAATTGAGTTTAGGCATCAGCGTTTTTATCCCGAGACTTTGCTAGTCTATCCTGTAAGAAGCTGTAACGGTTAGATGCACCAAAGGCGGCGCGGTTGGCATCTGATTTAGTGAAAAGCGCTCGAACGAGGAAAGATAGAGGATTCCGGGGATGGCCACGAAGACTAGCGCGGTACTGAGGCTGGGGCTGCCGTTGTTGCTCTGGGGGTTGCTGGCGGGCAGTTTGGCGGCGCAGCAGAAGCCTGAGGACATCCCGGACGCTCCGTCGGCGGTTCGTCCGATCCCGCCGCCGACGCCGCCCAGTCCGCGGCCCGGGGCGGACGAGGAGACTATGCCGGATACGCCGCCGGCGGATAATTCCGGCCCGGGGGCGACCCCCGGGTCGCATGACATACCCCGGAGTGTTCCAGACTCTGCGAGTCAGAAGACAGAGGAGAAGCCAGCTCCGCCGCCTATGCCTCCGGTCAGGACGGTGCCTGAGGGCAGCGTGCCGAAGGATGCGGAAACCGGGAGCGATCTCTACACCATCAGCGTGACCACAAACCTGGTGCTGGTGCCGGTGAGCGTGAAGGGCAACGATGGCAGGCTGGTCAGTGGGCTACTGCCCAAGGACTTTTCGGTGCTGGAGAATGGGAAAAGACAACAGCTTAAGTTCTTTACCAGCGATCCGTTTCCACTTTCGGCGGCGGTTGTGATTGATACGGGGATGCCCGATATTGGGGTGAAGCGCGTCCAGGAGACGCTCTCCGCTTTGCAGGGGGCATTCAGCCAGTTCGATGAAGTTGCAATCTATACCTACAGCAGCACGGTTGGCCGGGTGGCAGACTTCACCAGCGTGGGCAAGCAGTTGACGATGGCTCTGAATGAGGTCAAGGGTTACAGCGGAGCCAATAATGGACCGCCAGTGACCAGCGGGCCGCTTGGTCCCCAGGGACCGACGATCAATGGCAATCCGGTTGGCGCCCCTCCCGTGACCCCGGTGTATACCCCGCCCAAACAGGCACGCGTGATCAACGACGCGATCCTGGAGGCGGCGCGCGATCTTTCCAAGCGAGACCGGGCGCGGCGGAAGATCATCTTCGTGATCAGCGACGGCCGGGAGCGGGGCAGCACTGCCAGCTATGCCGACACGCTGAAAGTCCTTTTGACCCAGAACATCATTGTTTATGCCGTGGGCGTGGATGGGGCGGCCCTTCCAGGATACGAGAGGCTGCAGAAGATCCACATACCCAATCTGGGATTGAACAAGCTTGGGTTTGAGCCTATCGGTTATGGCAACATCCTGTCGAAGTACGTGGGCGCCACTGGGGGCGGGACAGTTTATGCCGAGTCCGCCAGGGCCGACATCGAGCAGGCCTATGCTCGGGCGATTGGAGACGCGCGCAATCAGTACACGCTGGGCTACACCAGCAAGCCGGGCATTGGCGGGTATCGGCAGATCGAGGTGCGGGTGCGGCGTCCGGACGTGAAGGTATATGCCAAGGACGGATATTATCCGCTGCCTACGGCGCGATAGTCAGTACCCAGTACCCAGTTGCCCGTACCCAGCGCGGCCTGCCGTGGCAGTCCACCAGGCAGTCGCGATCCCTGATGAAGATCAAACCTAGAAGACCGGCCACCGGGTACCGGGTTGGCAACCGGGTACTGACCTGGGTAACCTGCGCCGGAGCCTCCCAGTGTGGTATAAAAACCAGCAGTAACCGATACTGTTACTGTAGTCAGCATGAAATCGTGGCGAGAGGGCTCGCGCGTTGCGGGAGTGGTTCGCAATGGCCTTTTTCGCAGGAGTTTTTGAGGAAACCTTTTGAGTTTCATCAACTTCGCAGCACGTGAGATCAACTGCAAGATCGTCTACTATGGCGCCGGTTTGGGCGGCAAGACGACGAATCTGCAGTTTATTTTCCAGAAAACAGCTGAGCAGCAGAAGGGAAAGATGATCTCGCTCGCCACGGAGACCGATCGAACCCTGTTCTTCGATTTTCTGCCGCTGGATCTCGGTTCGGTGCGGGGCTTCAAAACCCGCATCCACCTGTACACGGTTCCGGGACAGGTATTTTACGACGCCAGCCGCAAGCTGATTCTGCGCGGGGTGGATGGCATCGTGTTCGTGGCCGACTCCCAGCAAGAGCGCCACGATGCCAACGTCGAGGCTCTCGATAACCTGACCGCCAACCTGAAAGAACACGGCTACGACTTCAACAAGATTCCTTACGTTCTGCAACTGAACAAGCGCGACTTGCCGAATGCGCTGCCGGTGGAAGCGCTCTCACGGGAACTGCGCAAGAAAAACGAGCCGGTGGTGGAGGCGGTCGCCTTCCAGGGCGTGGGCGTGTTCGAGACGCTGAAGGAAATCGCGAGGCAAGTGCTGACGGAGTTGAAGCAGGGCGGGTAGGGCTTCCCAGCTCTCAGTCTCAGTTCCCGGTTCCCGGTTCTCAGTTCAAACCCAAACGAATTTCCTGTGGAGACGCAGCTTGCCTCGTCCACAGCGCCTGCTCGACACCTCATCGGGCCAGGTTTCTCAGAACTTGAAATCCATGCCGGCGGAAACTCCCATCAGGTTGCCTCCGGTCCAGCAATGGGGGTTCGAAGCCACCAATCCCCCGGTCGCCGCAAAGGCATCATGGCAATCGGTGGTGATGGCCCGGCCACCGGCGCCGAGATCGTAGTGCGCTGCCGGACCGTTGGCCGTAAGCGCCCAATCCACATAGGCGGTGAGATTCTTGTTGATCTGATTCTTGACGGCCACGGTGAACATGTTGGCGGTATTGTCGGCGTGCGCCCCTGCCGTGGCGTCGGTGGCGGGATCTCCACCCGGAGGTACAGCGTTCGAATCGTTGTGTTGTCCAGGATCGCCGGGTGCGCGGAACGCGTGGGCCCAACCAAAGTGGACGCTGGTGTTGTGGCCGAGTTTCTGGCTGGCCACAAACCATGTACCCATGCGCTGGCGTTCGTTCTGGAATTCGAGGTCGGCAGGGAGGTAGCGATGCAGCGTCTCCACGATGCCGCCGAGGGTGGTCTGGGTGGGGAACGTATACATGATTCCGACCTTGCCAGCATCCTCCGCCGCTATATCCTGGGCCGTGAGAAGCAGGGAGTAGGCGTTGCCGGAAGCATAGAGGCCGGTAATGTCGCTCGACCGGTCTACCTTTTCGTGCCGCTCATAGGCGCTCGTGATCAACAACGATCCCTTGGTGTAGGAGAGGCTGGCACTGGTGGCCAGGCCGAATGATCCATCGCTGCAGGTAGCGGGAATGATTGCTCCGCTGCCGGGGATGTCACCACCGGTGCAATCGGATTCTCCGGCGGCGATGTTGTCGCTGTTATCGGCCCGGTTTTGGCCGGGCGAGACCAATGCGTCGATGACGAAACCGCGCCAATTGGGAGATTGATACCAGATGGAGTGGTCGAGCCGCGTACCAAATTCAACCCGGTTGTCGCCCCCGGTATTGGCCATGATGACCTGGTAGTCGCCAATCATGGCGGAAAACGGATTCATCCTCGCCGTCGAGTTCTTGTAGGGCGCGTCGGTCTTGCCGATCATGAACGAACCCCAGCGCGGAGTTGCGATTCCGATAAAGGTATTGCGCGAGGTGAGCCCACCTTTGACGACATTGCTTTCGTTACTGTTGGTTTCGGCCGAGCCCGACGTGGCCGCGATGTCGATCTGAGTCTCGAACTGGTAGATAAAATTGAAGGGCAATCCCTTTAAAGACTGAAACCCGCGCACTCCGATATACGACAGATTCGAGGACACGGCAGGCATCCATCCCATGTTGCCCACGGGCGGAGTGCCATCCGGGCCAAGTTTTCCGCCTAGCCCCTTGGTGGTGGCATCGACTGAGACATCGATATTGGCATAGGTGGTGAACTCGCCGCCGGGGAGATAGAACGTTGTCTTGTCGCCGGGCTTGCGCTCGAAGAAGCCGTGCTTGCTGCTGGACGGCTGAACTGGATAGGCAGCATCGACCAGACGCTCTTGCATTTGATCGCCCGTGCCGCGATCCTGGTCGACCTTTCGCTGCAACGTCTGCAGCTGGAGCGCCAGGGCGGCGGCCTGCTGCTGCAACGTCTGGACCTCCGCCTTCAGATCGGAAATTTCGTTGCCTCTGGAACTCGCCGCAAACATCGTTAGGCACGCCGCAATCGCTGCCATCCTCGGGTAAGGTTTCATGGAGTGTTCCCCTCCCTTCCCAGATCGACGCATTTGCGAAAGCCTTCAATCAGCGCGGCGACTGAAGGCACCCAACATTCCGCCGATATACACAACGGGCACTGCTCGGGACGACAGTTCGTCCATTCCGGCAATCAGGGGGAGGAAAATGACCAGAGAATTCAGGCCGGCAACGATGCTGGCAATGGTGTTTATCTTTAGTTTTGTATCTGCAATTGCAAGCTTCGCGCAGGATGCGGCAAAGCTGGAGGCCGAAGTCAAGCTACTGAAACCCTTCACAACCGATGCGCAGATAGTCAGCGCGGTGAAGGCCTATAACTCGACGCCGCGATCGCCAGAAGAATCGGCGATGACCAATGAGAAGTGGCACAGCCTCACGCTTTTCGATCCCTTCGTACGCGCGGTTGGGAAGAATGAGCTTTCCGGGTATTTGAAGACGAAGCGCGACGACGTAATCGTCAAGCTGTTCGTCTCCGGGGCCGATGGCGGCAAAGTGGGATTCGACGCCAAAACCGAGCACTGGACCCACAAGGGCATGCCCAAGCACGAAGTGCCCATGACCGGGAAGACGTGGACGGGTTCCGTAAAGCTTGACGATTCTACTGGCCTGCAGATGCTCCAGGTGGGCCTGCCAGTGCTTGACGGAGGGAAGCCGATCGGATCGATTGTCTTCGGATTGCGCGCCGATAAACTCCGCTAATCATGTGCAAGCTGCCTGGGAGAACTAAGTCGTGAAAAATGTCAGCATCAAGCGCCGAATGACCTTAGCGCTGGCGGCATCGGTCGCTATCACCACGGGCGCGGTCCTGGGATTGTCCTACCTGTTGTGGGTATCTTCGTCTTCGTCCAGCGCTTTAGCGGCTATCGCACGCTCCCAAAGCAAGGCTTCGCTGGATCTGGTGGACTTGGCCAACAAGATCCAGAATGCCACGCAAAAGATGGTGCAGGAAAACGATCCCGACGCCATCGAAGCGCTCATGCGCCAGAACGACACCCTGGTCAATCGGGGACGAACCAACATCCGGAACCTGGCAGGAAGCGACGGCAGCATCTCGGTGGCTTTCGAGAAGCTAACCCAGGCCAATGCCGAAGTGGTCGACCTGATCATGCACGCTCACAATGTCGAATCGCATCAGGCAGTGATTGAAAAGTCAAACCCCGCTTTTGACGGACTGCTGCGCGCAATTTCCGAACATCAGTACACGTCGGACCAAACACTGGATACCCAGGCAGCACGGGCCAACACGCGCACCCACCGCCTCGCATTGGCCGTCTATTTTCTGGTGGCACTGAGCGTGCTGTTGATGTGTCTCGGCAACCTTGCCCAGGTGCGCGCCATCTCCGAGGCGCTGCGGCAACTGTCCTGCATGATTCAGGACATCGCGCAAGGTGAGGGCGACGTCACCAAGCGGTTGGAGGTCGCAAGGGACGACGAATTGGGCGAAGTCAGCCGCTTCTTCAATTTGTTCATGGACAAGTTGCAAGACGTGATGCGGCAGATCGCGGCCAATACGCGGCAGGTGACGACGGCCAGCCAGCAATTGCTCGAGGCCAGCCGCCAGATTACATCCACTTCGGGGGAGACCTCCGTCCAGGCCAGCGCCGTTTCGCAGGCCACGCAGCAGGTCAATCAGAACTTGCAGAGCGTCTCGCACGGAGCTGAAGAGATGACGTCGACAATTCAAAACATCGCCAGTAACACCCACGAAGCCGCCAGGGTGGCTTCGAAGGCCGTCCAAACGGCACAGGCCGCTAACGCCACCGTGGCCAAGTTGGGCCTGTCGAGCGCCGAGATCGGCGAGGTGGTCAAGGTCATCACTTCCATCGCACAACAAACGAACCTGCTCGCCTTGAATGCGACCATCGAAGCGGCTCGCGCGGGAGAAGCCGGCAAGGGCTTCGCCGTGGTAGCCAGCGAGGTGAAGGATCTTGCCAGGCAGACGTCGAAGGCCACCGAGGACATCGGCCAGAAAATCAGCGCCATTCAGACCGAAACCAAGGGGGCGGTGGAGGCAATCGGGACCATCAGCAGCGTGATCAACCAGATCAATAATATTTCCGGGACGATCGCGGCCGCGGTCGAAGAGCAGAGCGCCACCACCAACGAGATGACGCGCAACGTGGGCGAGGCGGCCAAGGGAGCGGGCGAGATCTCGGCCAACATCGGCGGCGTAGCCCAGGCGGCGGAGGGCACGTCAGCACGGGCACAGGAATCACAAAAAGCAGCCCAGGAGTTGGCCCAAGCGGCGGCACAACTGAACGATCTGGTAGCCCAGTTCAAAGTCACGCGCGACCCGCGGATGGAGGCAGCGTTGCGCGTGGTGTAAAGCCTGTTACACTCCCGAAGATTTTGCGCTGCCTTCGCCAATAGTGAACAGAAGCTAGTCCGCGGTTTCCAATGCGCCGGAGAGTTCTTCCCATTCCTTCATCAGGCCCTGCAGCCCGGCCTTGTGATTGGCGAGTTCCCGCGTTTGCCGCTGGGTTTCTTCTGCGCTTACGAAGCTCTGGAGTTCGGTTTCACAGAGCGCGATCGCGGCTTCTTCGCGGGCAATCTCTTCTTCGATTTCGTGCAGGCGGTCTTCCATGTGCTGGCGCTTGATGGGATTCATGCGCTTGCCTTTGGGCTCGGCTGCGTCGACAGCGGCCGCGGGAGACGCGGCAAGCCGCGTCTCTACGGCGGAAGACTTCCCTCCATTCACGGAGACAGATGAGGACGTCGACGAAACCGCGGATGGCTTCGGCGTTTCTGCCGCGGCTGCGGCTCTTCCCTGCTTGCGCCAGAGATAATCTTCGTAATTCCCGGGATAGATTTCGACTTTGCCATCGCCGATTTCGAACACGCGGGTCGCCAGCTTGTCGATGAAGTAGCGGTCATGCGAGACGAAGACGACCGTGCCCGTGTACTTCTCCAGGGCCTCAAGCAGGACGTCCTTGGCGCGGAGGTCGAGGTGGTTGGTGGGCTCATCGAGCAGCAGGAAATTGGCTGGGTGCAGCAGCATTTTGAGCAGCGCGTAGCGATTGCGCTCGCCTCCGGAGAGGACGCCGATGCGCTTGAAAACGTCGTCGCCTGAAAAGAGAAAACATCCGAGCAGGCTCCGCAGCTGGGTTTGCGTGGAGGCGGGCGAGAGTTCGCCGAGGTCGTCGAGAATGCGGGCTTCGGGATCGAGTTCTTTGTATTGGTCCTGCGCAAAATAATCCGGGTGGACTTCGTGGCCCAGCTTGTATTCGCCGGCGGTGAACGGCTCCTGGCCGGCCAGGAGCTTGATGAGAGTGGACTTCCCTGCTCCGTTGACTCCGACTAGCGCGATGCGCTCGCCGCGCTCGATCATGAAATCCACTTTGTCGAAGACTTTGTGTTCGTTGATGCCCCGCTCGCCATAGCTCTTGGCCACATCCTTGAACTCGGCTACGATGCGTCCGCTCGGTTTTGGCTGCGGGAAGGAGAAGTGGACCATCTTCTCTTCTTCTGGAATCTGGATGCGCTCCATTTTTTCGAGCTCTTTAATGCGGCTCTGTACCTGCTTGGCCTTGGTGGCCGTGTAGCGGAAGCGGTTGATGAAGACTTCCAGTTGCTCGATGCGGTCGCGCTGAGTTTTGTAGGCGGATTCCAGCTGCTCCTTGCGCATGGTCTTCGCGGCCAGGTACTGGTCGTAGTTGCCGGCGTAAAAATGGATCTGCTTGTTCCAGATTTCCACGATGCGTTTGACGGTGATGTCGAGAAAATAACGGTCGTGCGAGATGAGGACGAAGGCGTAGGGATAGGTGGTCAGGTACTCCTCAAGCCAGTTGCGGGCTTCGAGGTCGAGGTGGTTGGTGGGCTCGTCGAGCAGCAGCAGGTTGGGCTTCTGCAACAGAAGTTTGGCGATCGCGATGCGCATCTGCCAGCCGCCGGAGAATTCTTCGGTCTGACGCTTCCAGTCGTCGCGATGAAAGCCAAGACCGGCAAGGACTTGGCCGACCTGGGCTTCGAGAGTGTAGCCGTCGCGGGCGACGAATTCGTGTTCCAGCTTCTGGTAACGGTCGGCGACGTTGGAGTATTCCGGGCCCTCGTGGTCGAGCTCCGACATGCTGCGGGTCAGCGACTCCATTTCTTTTTCAATGGCGTGGAGTTCGGCAAAAACGGACATGCACTCGGCGAAAATGGTGCGGCCGGTGAGGGTCAGGCCGTCCTGCGGAAGGTATCCGGTAGAGATGCCTTTGGCGCGCGAGATGCTGCCGTAGTCGAGCGACTCGCTCCCGGCAAGAATTTTCATGATGGTGGACTTGCCGGTGCCGTTCGCTCCGACCAGGCCGATGCGGGATTCGGGCGTGATCAGCCAGTCGGCATTCTCGAACAAGAGCTTGTGGCCGTAGCGCTTGCCGGCGCCGGAGAGTTGGATCATGGGACTGCTCTAATGGTCTCACGAAAGCATCTATCATAGAATCCACACATGAAGCGCCTATCGCTCTTATGTGCAGCATGCCTATTCGTGATCCCGTTAGCTGCGCAACCTCCGCTGGAGATGAAGGAACTACTGCGAATTCTCAAAATACAAACGTGGAGAATTCGGGTACCCAGCGACGCCCGCTATGTGTGGGACATAAAACCCTTGAGGAAACAGGAATTGCACGTTGCAGGAATGAGGCCCCGTGGCTTGACGGTCTCGGCGAAGTACCTGCTCGCCTTTCGCGAGATTGACGACAACAAGTTCGAGTTCACACTGCCCGAACTGAAGGGCTTCAGCCAAGGTAACGAGAGTTTCTGTGAACTAGGCGCCGACTGCAAGGGCCAGTACAGCGTCCAGTGGAGGCCTACACCGACCTATTCTGCTGACGGCGAGCAGTGCGTCTTAGGCGAACTGTCTAATTTAGAAGACGCGTCAAAGATCTTCATTGCCTTGGTCCGAATGAAAAGCACTTTGGACTAGCGATGCTGTGACATTTTCAGGAGTTCTGTCGAGATTATCTTATGGTCGGCTTCAGGTGGACGAGTGGGAACGTCCGTCGCTCCATGATCGCTAACGAGCCGCAGCCATTCTCGCTAGGCCGAGGTGTTCCAATGCGCGGTCGATCACCGTCTGGAGTTCGTGGGCGTATTTGACCTCGCGGCCCTTGGCGAGGATGACGCGCGCTCTTTCTGAATCGAACCAGGTGGGATTACGGTCGTCTTCCTCGGGACGACGCGTTTGACGGACGTCCATCAAGAAAGCTTTGACCACATATTCCTGCACGCCGCCCGCCTGCCAGAAGACGCCCTTGGAGTGAATGTAGATGTGGAAATGGCGGGGCTCGATGGTGCCGATGGCGCCCGCTTCTTCTTTGGCTTCGCGTTCGGCGGCCTGGCTGTGCGATAGGCGAGGCTCGGGGGCTCCCTTGGGAAACGTCCATTTGCTGCCGCCGTTGGTGTTGACCAACAGAAACTCGGCGTGTGAATTCACCCGCCGGTAGCAGACTGCGGCGACCTGCAGCGGCAGCGCGAATTGAGAGACGCGTGGCGAACTCATTGTTTGTAGTTTACTGCAAAGATATTTCAGGAATGTTAAATAGCAACGAAGATGGTGCATACCTTTGGTAACTAGAGGCCAGTTCTCAGCGACCCCGATTTCCAAAGGATAAGAGCGACACCTTCCTAAGACCTGCTTCCGAAGGTCAGTCCGCTCAGGGCGGCTATTTTCTTGCTATCTATCCCTCGGCTGGCGATCAGCACCTGAAAATTCTCTCCCATGCCGACTGGGGTAACCAGGTGTTTGAGCTGGAGGACTACCTTCGCTTGTTCTTGCGGGACGCGGCAATCCTCGAAGGCGTCGGCAAACTGATTCTTCTCGCCAATGCCCATGAGGAATTGCGATTGCGTTAGCAGCTTTTCGACCTGCATGCCGGCTTGCTCGCAAGCGGCTGCCAGCGCCGTGAAATTGACGTGGGCGGTAAGGTCTTGCTCGCCCGGGGCCTGGTAAGGGTCGGGGCTGGCGGAGTGATGGCGATACGCCATTAGCGTGCCGCGGTGGCGTCCCGCGAGTTGCTGGTTGCGCGTGTAACCGTAGTCAATGATTATCAAGACGCCGCGTTTGATGGCACTTGCGATTTGCTGCATCCAATGCTGCGCCTGGATAGAGACTTCGATGCGTTCGTCGGCTTCCGGGTGGACGCCGTAGTGGTCGAGAAATTCCAGTTCTTCGGCTAGCGGCGGGAGCCAGGTTTCGCGTAGGCGATTGTTTTCGAGCGCGAGGTGGAGTTTGCCTTCGCTGCCTAGAATTTCCACGGGGAGGGCATCGAAGAATTCGTTGGCGAAGACGATGAGGGGGGATTCAGGCGCAAGAGTGCGATGAACGGTGGCAGTCGCCGAGCTGCGCTCGGCTTGGACGGGCGAGGGCGCCCGTCCCCACACGAACTCAGCTAAGTTCGGTCGTTCTTCCGGAACTTTGGCCTTGCCGGTACCGACGTGTTCGCAAAGGGTCTCTTGCAGTTTGGCTCCTAGCACCGGCGAACTTTCCTGCAAGGTGTACGTTAGGGCGGAGAAGAAGTCGGGGAATTTCTTTTTTGACCAGTCGAGCACATCGCGGGCGAACAGGCCGCGGCCGGGACCGAGTTCGAGGATTTCGATTTGGGGCGGGCGGTCGAGCGCTTGCCATATTTCGTCAAACTGGCGCGCCAGCAGGCGACCGAAGACGGCGTGAACGTCGCTGGAAGTGTAGAAGTCTCCGGCTTTGCCGAATTGTTCGGCATTGGCGGAGTAGTAACCATGATCAGGATCGTAGAGGCAGATCTGCATGTAGCGGGAAAACGGGATGGGGCCACGCTGGCGGATCTCGCGCTCGATTTGTTCGCGGAGGGACACGGCGCTAACTTCCCTTGCTACCACGGCTTCCCTCTTCGACAGGCATGGGGCTGGGGACGGCGCGATCCTGGGGAGTGCGGATGAACATTTCGATGAAATAGTCGTGCAGGCCGTCATAGAGTTGGCGCTGCAGATGCCAGGCGAACTGGGGATGATCGAGATCGCGGGCATGAATCGGGAGCACGTAGGTGTGAACCGGGACGATCGAGTTTTTCAGGTCGATCAGGACTTCGATCACGCCGTTGTTTTCGCGCGCGGAAAAGGCGAGCAAGGGATGCTCGTAGAGCTTGAGGTGTTCCTGAACCATCCCGAGTTTGCAGGAGCCGGACACGCATCCATTCTACTTGGGCTGAACGCTGGGACTTGTCTCATAAGTAGTTTCCAGAGCAAACGGCGAGGTTCCTCAGGGGCTAAAGCCCTTGTTTTTGTTGCCTGGTAGCGGCACGGCTGAAGCCATACCCTTCCCAAAACCATTTGGGCGATGAGTTCTACTCAGGCTGGACAGGCGAGGCGCTCGTCCCTCAACCTCAGCAATGTTCCGCCGTCGCAGCGCTAAGCTGCCATGCGGAGGGAGTGGCGTTGTTCGTGAAAGGCGCGCTTGACCGGCGGCAGGGCGAGATAAATGATCACGACGGCATTGATGATGCCGAAAGCCAGCGGAATTCCGTGCACGATCAGTATGACCGGCACCAGCAAAGCCAAGCCGAGCGCGGAAAGAAACAGGGTGAGCAGACGGCCCCAATTTTTCATTCCTAAAACTCCAGAGCCGGCGATCAGGTGAAGGATTGCAAATACAATAATCACCAGGCCGGCCAGGTGCCCAGAGCCGGCAAAAAAGCGTCCGGTGACATTGGCCTCAGTGGCCAGAGAAGCGAGTTTGTGGGCGAGTCCGATGAGCAGCAAGATTGACAAACCAAACAACAGCCCGAGTACGCCGCGCAGAATCTGATAAAAACCGACCAGAGTGACGCCAAGTGGACGCATGAACCCTCTCCTAAGTTTGGGAGAAATATAGCACAGGGACGAGGTGGCAGGTCTCAGGTGTCAGGTCTCAGGTGTTAGGTCTTAGGTTTTAGGAAAATCTCAAGGCTGTAGGACTCTGGGTTTTCCTGAGACCTGAGACCTAAGACCTGAGACCTGCTCTACTCGTAGCGCAGAGCCTCGATGGGATCCAGACGGGAGGCTTTGATGGCGGGCAGCATGCCGCTGATAACGCCGACGAAGCCGAGAATCACAGTGGATGCCAGCAAGGTGGTGGAATCGATGGTGAGATGAATGTCGCCTTCGGTGCCATTTTCCACGAATGCGCTCCACAGAGTCAAAGAGCCGACCGACCAGGACACGATATAAGCGAGGACTACGCCGGCGAGTCCGCCGAGAAGGGTGAGGGCGAGAGCTTCGGCGAGAAACTGGAGAAGGATATGCCAGCCCCGGGCGCCGAGGGCCTTTTCGACACCGATCTCCCGGGTGCGTTGGGTAACGGAGACGAGCATGATGTTCATCAGGCCCACGCCGCCGATGCCCAGCGTGAGCAGGCCGATGAAGCCGAGCAGAATCTTGATGCCAGTGGTGATCACGCGCAGATCGAGCAGATCGGCAAAGACGTCGAAGACAAAGATGGCGCGCTTGTCCTTGGGATCGAATTCATGGTGAAAGGCCATGGAGCGGCGCACGGCTGCAGCAACTCTTTCGTGATCGCCTTCGTACTCCAAGGCGATGGCGTTGAGGTAATAAGTGTTGGTGAGGTCGTTCATGGCGGTGAACGGGATGTACACTTTGCCGTTCATGTTGTCGTCACCGTTCTGGATGACGTGTTTGAGCACGCCGATGACCTCGTAGGAAATGCCGTCGACACGCACTTTTTCGCCGAGAGCGTTCTGCCCGGAGAACAACTTTTTCTTGACGTCGGCGCCTAAGATGGCAACGCGGCTGTGCGTGTTTTCATCGAGGTCGGTGAAGAAACTGCCGGCTTCGACATCCATGCGGCGCATGTGCTGATAGTAGGGATAGACTCCGCTGACCCCGTAACTCGCGCTGCGCGTCCCGTAAGCAATGGTGCTTTGCTTGAAAGCTTCGGGCGAAATGCGCTTGAGCAGGGGCACTTCAGCCTGCAGGTAATCGAGATCGTTGACGGTAAGTTTGATTTCGCTGCCGGCCTTGGTACCACCCGCTTGCAGGGAGGTGCGTCCGGGAAAAATGAAGACCAGGTTTGTACCCCAGGAGCGGAAAGCAACCCACAGGCCACGCTCGAAACCGGAGCCGTATGCCAATAGCAACACGACGGTCGCGATGCCCCAGGCCATGCCGAGCATGGTGAGGATGCTGCGGCGGCGATTGTACTTGAGCGCGTTGTAGGCCTGGCGAGCGAGTTCGAGAATCATGGCTTATTCCTGGCGCAGAGCCTCCACCGGTTGCAGCAGCGCGGCCTGGCGTGCTGGATAGAGTCCCGCGACGATGCCGGCAAACGCGAGCGAGAGAATGGCGATGGCGGCTGACGATGGAACGATGCGCGGCGTATCGAATCCTTCGGGAGCGGGCAGAGCGGCGAGAACCGTGACTAATGCGGTAGTGATGGCGAGCCCGATGCCTCCACTGAGTGCGGTCAGGAAGGCGCCTTCCACAAAAAACTGGGCCAGGATGGCGCGATGGGTGGCTCCCAGCGCCTTGCGCAGTCCAATTTCGCGGGTACGTTCGGTGACGGAGACAAGCATGATGTTGATGATGCCGATAGCGCCGAGCGCCAGCGTAATCACGCCAACCACGCCGAGGAAATAGTCCATGCCGTTGAAGATTTTTTCGACACGCTTGTTGTCTTCGATGGTGTCCCAGTCTTCGAAGGATTCGGTGAGCTTGGGATCGAAACCGTGGCGCCGGGCAACGATGTCGTGGACCTCCTTCTTTGCCACCAAATCCCCACTGGGCGTGAGCGGACGGTAGTTCAGGAATGAGATGGCATCTTCGCTGTTCTGTTCTTTCAACCGGAACAGATTGCGCATGGTCTCGATGGGAATGAAGATGCGCGCATTGGTGCCGTTGTTGCCGTCCTGGCCGACCTTGCTGAGCACGCCGATAATTTCAAAGCGGACACCGTTGAGCAGGATGGGCGCGCCCACGGCGGGGCGGCCGGGGAATATGTTTTTCAGAAGCTCCCAGCCGACAACGGCTACGCGGCGCGTCTCGGTATTGTCCTCATCGTTGAACCAGCGGCCTGGACCGACCGGAATATTGCGAATCTGGTTATATTCGGGCGCGATGCCGAAGACCTGGCCGTTGGTGGAACCGTAATCGCTGACGGCGCGAATGTCCTCGCGGTTGAGCACCGGCGAAACATACTTGAGGGAGTGCGCCTCGCTGCGAATGGCGAGGTAATCCTCATAGGTGAAATGGTACGTGCGGCCGGACTGCGTGCTACCTTCTACCGCCGGAATGCGGCCTGGGAAGGTGAACATAATGTCCTGGCCGAGATTCTTCAGTTGCTTGGCCTGGCCGCTGCGGAAGCCTTCGCCCAAGCCGACCAGCAGGAGCAGCGATCCCACGCCCCAGGCGATGCCGAACATGGTAAGAAACGAGCGCAGTTTGTGGGCCCAGAGCGTGGCCAGCGACTGGCGAACGATTTCGATGAGCATTCGCATGGGTGGTCAACGGCCGGCTGCCTGGTATGGGAGGCTAAGCCTAGGCCCTGCACTCTGTTATTTAGTACGGAGCCGGGGGCGCTGTAGTTCCGAGAAAAAGCACACCGCAACGTATTGTTTAGACGCGAGAAGCACCCCGCGGGTTAGCTGCGACGAGGATCGTGTGGTGACAGGGCTTTGTCCCGTCCAGCGGGGCGAAGCCCCGCCACCACCCAGGCTCGAGGGTCGTCGATTTAATCCCACCCTCCTGCTCACCGCCCGGAATGGGGCGCGTCTAAGATGCCGACCAGGGGTGAGGCCGCGAATCGGTGGCCTGTTTCATCAAAATTCGCATCGTGCACATTGAAGGAGGCATTCCCCATGTTTCGAGCAGCTTTACGAGGAGTCCTGTTCTGCCTGCTGATGGCAACCCTGTCGGGCGTGAGTCCGGCACAATCGTTCACACTCGATCTGCCACTGCAAAGCCAGGGCGCGGAGGTTTCACAACGCGTCGGCATCACGGATATCACCATCAACTATCACCGGCCGCTGGTGAATGACCGCAAAGTCTGGGACGCGCTCGTTCCCTACGGCAAGGTGTGGCGAGCGGGAGCCAATATGAACACGACGATCACCTTCAGCGATCCGGTCCAGATCGAAGGCAAGCCGCTCGATAAAGGGACTTACGGACTGCACATGATCCCGAACGCCGATGAGTGGACAATTATTTTCTCGAAGAACTCGACTTCCTGGGGATCCTTCACCTACGACGAAAAAGAAGATGCACTGCGTGTGACGGTGAAGCCCAAGGCGGCGGAGATGCATAACGCTCTGACCTACGACTTCGACAATCTGCAGAAGGATTCGGTGGTGGTTGAACTGGAGTGGGAGAAAGTTGCGGTGCCGTTCAAGGTTTCCGTGGATGTCCACGATGTGGTGCAGGCCAGCCTGAAGAAGCAGCTTCGTAACCTTTCCCAATATACGTGGATGAGCTGGGACAACGCGGCCAATTACCTGCTCGCGGAAAAGATCAGCCTGGACGACGCCCTCATGTACGCCAACAAATCCATCGAAAATGAAGACCGGTACGAGAATGAGATGGCGAAGTCGCAAGTTCTGACGGCGCTCAATCGCAAGGACGAGGCCGCAGCCGCAGAAAAGAAGGCGGTGGGACTCGCCGGGCCGCAAGAGCTCCATCAATACGCCCGGCAGTTGCTGGGCGAAAAGCGTAACGAAGAAGCGTATGCGATCTTCCGCGAAAATGCCAAGAAGCATCCCGATCTATGGGTGGTGCATGCCGGACTGGCGCGGATGTATAGCGCGCAGAGCAAGTTTGACGATGCAGCGAAAGAAATGAAGGTGGCGATGGCAGGAGCTCCGGATGACCAGAAGAGCTATGTGGACGGTTTGGTGAAGCGACTGGAGGCAAAGCAGGACATCAACCAATAGCGATCAGGCGGAAAAGGCGGGCGAGGAAGCCTGGTTCTTCTCTTTGATCACCACAACTTCCTTGCCCATACGCTTGCCGACTTCGATAACGGCGGCCAGGGTATCGTCATCGGTTTCGAGCGCGCGCACAATTTCGAGCCGTTTCATCTGGTGCACGGGATTCGAGAAGCGCATACCGACGCACTTGCTGGCGCGATAGGTCGCGCTGGCGATCTCACTGACGCTGAGCGAAGACGTATTCGAAGCGAGAATCGTCGCGGGACGGCAGAACTTGTCGAGCATGATGAAGATCTCGAGCTTCGATTCCATTTCGTCGGGGACGGCTTCGATGACGAGGTCGGCCTGGCGCGCGGCTTCATCGACCGAACCGGCATACTCCAGCCGGGAAAACGCTGCTTCGGCGGCGGCGGCATCGACCTTGCCTAGTCTGACGGCTTGGTCGAGATGGGCGCGTAGTTCGGTTTCGGCTTGGCGCAACGACTTCGGGAAAAGGTCTTCGAGAATGGTGCGATAACCGCCGAGCGCGGCAGCATACGCGATACCGCGGCCCATGACGCCGGCGCCGATCACGGCAACCGAGTGGACTTCCGTCACTCTTCTTCCCCTTTGCGCACCGGCTCTCTGCCCGCCTGTTCGAGGTGCTGAAGCACACTCTCATAGCTCGGTTCAGACTTGCGGATGTATTCGCCCAGGCGGGCGCACTCCTCCTTGGTCATCGCCGGGATACTGGCGCTGATGCGGCGCAGAGTGGTGGCGATGTCGTCGATGTAATTCATCAGGCGGATAAGTTCTCCAGTTGCGGACATGAAGGCTCCTTGCGTTCCCCCCAGCGCGGGCGGACTAACCGCCGCGGCCAAGGCGACTCTTCATTGTTCAACAGGCGGACGGATTTGGCAAAGGCGCTGTTCGGTTTTCCGGGAGAATCAGCCTTCGAGTTTGAAGCGGGTTTCAGCGAGACGATAGAGACGCCGCCAGAGCAGGCGGTTGGTGGTGACGACAACGGCGGCCAAGGCAATCGTGCTGGCGAGAAGCAGATTGAAATTCTTGGCGTCGGTGGCCGCGGAAATCAAGGCGCCGACACCTACGGTCGAGTAGGTCTGGCCTTTGAAGTGGAAGTATTCGGCGACGATGCTGGCGTTCCAGGCACCTCCGGAGGCGGTAATCAATCCCGTAACCAGAAAAGGGAAGATTCCGGGCAGGATCAGTTTGCGCCATCGTTCCCAGCCGCGGATGCCGAAAACGCTGGCGGCCTCTTTCAAATCGGTGGGAATAGCGATGGCGCCGGCAATCACGTTGAACAGGATGTACCACTGCGTACCGAGCAGCAGCAGAACGATCGAGCCCACTCCCAGGCCTCCACCCAGGCGAATCAGGACCAGCAACACAACCGGAAATAACGCCGTAGCCGGAACCGAAGCGGCAATCTGCGCGAGTGGCTGGGCGATGCGCGCCAGGCGCGGGTTGAATCCGATGGCGACTCCGACCGGGATTGTCCAGAGAGCACCAAGCGCAAGTGTGAGGTTCACACGCAGGAAGGTCGCGAGAAGGCCGATGCCGATCTGGTGGAATTCGGAACTTGGCAGGCCAGTCAAGATCATGACGACACGCACCACAGCGTATCCGATCGCGCTGAGAGCCGCGATTCCGACGACTCGCCAGAACCACAAGAGCGCGTTATTCTCTCCGGCTGATTCGGGGTGAACGTCGTGGCGGGCAAAGTGTTGAATTATTTCTTCGCGAAGAGGACGAACTGCCCGCTTACGGAAAAGCGCAACGCCGCGGGAACGGCGAAGAAAATCGAGCACCCATGAAGTTGGCGCGTTCGTGCTCTCGACCTGCTCCATTTTGAATTTCTCAGCCCAAGCGATCACCGGACGCCATACGAACTGATCGATCAGCACAATCACCGCGACCATGGTGAGAATGCCGAGGAGAATGGAGCGCGTGTCGCCGTTATCGGCGGCGGCCTGGAGATAGGAACCGAGGCCAGGCAGGCGAAAGTCGCCAAATTGCTCGCAGGCCATCAGGAAAAACCACGCTCCGGCGACCGACATCATCGAATTCCAGACGAGGCCGATGGTGGCGAAGGGCAGCTCAATCTGGAGGAAGCGCTGCCACCAGTTGAAGCGGTAGATGGTGGCGGCTTCCCGCATCTCGCGCGGAATACTTTTCAGCGATGCATAAAAACTGAAGGCCATGTTCCAGACCTGCCCGGTAAAAATGAGCAGGACCGCGCCCATCTCGACGCCCAGTTGGCGTCCGGGAAAAAGCGCGGCCATGGCCAGCATCACGCCCGGAAGGAAGCTCAGTACGGGGATGGATTGCAGAACGTCGAGCAGCGGAATCATGAAACGTTCGGCGCGCGGCCGGTAGGCGGCGATGTACCCATAGGTAACGGCAAAGAGCAGGCTCAGCACGTAGGCCAAGGCGATGCGGAGCAGCGAATATCCGGCATAGATCGGGAGATCGCTGAGGCTGCGGCTGATCTCGACCTGCGGCCGGAACGGGCCGAGCCAGGTGCGGCCGACTTCCACGATGCCGTAGAAGAGCGCCAACCCGCCGGAGAACATGATGAGGTCGGGCAGGCTCGCTGCGCTGGGACGTGGCAGCACCGACCAGATGCGCACCAGCGGCTGGAAAACGATTCGTTGCGGACGCTTCACGATTGCACCGGAGTGGTAGTCGGCGGATGGGGTTCTCCGACGGGTTCGGCGAGAATCAGCCGATGCGATTCGCGATCGAAGTCGAAAATTTCAGCGTAGCGGCCCCAATTCATGGCGGTATCGAATTGCCGCCGCACTTCATCTTCGCTGAAGTGCTCGTCGAGAATGTCGTCGAAGAATTCCTGCGAAATGGAGTGATCCGCCTTGGCGTGCAGGATGCTGTCAATCTGCTGCAGGATCATGACGTGCTTCAGCGCGGCCTGGCGAAAAAGAATTTTGCGGGTAAGGATGTCGGCTTCGGCGAAGCTAGCGCCCTCGGCGGTGATTTGGACGTCGCCTTCTTTCAAGGTGGCGAAGCCGAGCAGCACCGAAGCCTCGATGATCGGGAGCAGGTCTTCGGCATCCATGATGAGGACTTCGGCGAGACGATGAAGGTATTCCTGTCCGCCGCGGTCCTGCAGAAGTTCCAGCAGGCCGGCGATGCCCCCGACGCGCGCGTGCGGAAGCATCTGGTATTTCTGGCGAGCCGGCTTTTGCACGGCTGCCGGAGCGTCGGGCACCGGCAGCGCGAGTTCGGGCTGCGTCATGATCTTGTAGATGTAATCCACCAGGTCGACAAAGCGCGGCGATTTGCGATCACGGGGATGCGCGAGTTCGATGGCAAAATCGGCGCGCACCCACGCCGGGTTCCTTGCCAGCACGATCACGCGATCCGCCAATAGCACAGCTTCTTCGATATTGTGCGTGACGATGAAAATGGCGCTGGTCGGCATCTTCTTGCTGAGCCAGAGCTCGAGCAGTTCGTTGCGCAGGTTTTCCGCGGTGAGCACGTCGAGGGCGGAAAAAGGCTCATCCATGAACAGGACTTCGGGCTCTACCACCAGTGCGCGCGCGAAACCGACACGCTGTTTCATGCCGCCAGAAAGCTCTTTCGGGTAGGCGCTCTCAAAGCCATCGAGACCGACGGTATCGAGAATGCGCAAAGCGCGTTTATGGCGCTCGACGGCGGGCACTCCGCGAGCTTCGAGCGGGGCTTCGACGTTGTCGAGTACGGTGAGCCAGGGGAACAAAGCAAAACTCTGGAAGACGATGGCCACGCCGGCGTTTTGTGACGTGATGGGCTGCCCATGCCACAGGACTTCACCCGACGAAGGCTTGCTGAGTCCGGTCAGAATCCGCAGCAGTGTGGACTTGCCGCAGCCGGAGGGACCAAGCAGGGTGATGATTTTGCCAGGTTCTACATCGAGATCGACAGGAGCAATAACGTCAATGCGATTTCCGTCCGGCTGCTCGTAGAACTTTTCGACGGCATGGGCGCGAATGATGGGATCGGTCACGGAAATCGTACTCCAGAAAAAACAGGCCTTAGGTCGCAGGTCTCAGGAAAACAGCTGCTCTTGGCACCCCAGCTTGAGACCTGACACCTTAGACGGCGCGCTTAATTAATTGTTTCGAAGCGAGAATACACTACTCAGGCCGCCCACTCTTCACCATCGTTCACGCTGGCAGCCGCCGATAACGGCTGCGGAAGGCGATCGGATACTTCGGCGAGGGTGGCAAGCTTTACCGCCAACTCCGGGCGCAGCAACTCGGCGGCAAAACGCCAGCGCCAGTTCCCTTCCTGACGGCTTGGGACGTTCATGCGCGCATCACTCCCCAGCCCCAGCACATCCTGCAACGGCACCACTGAGAGGCTGGCCACGGAACTAGAGGCGGCGCGAATCATCGCCCAGTGGACGCCGTCTTCGCACGTACCCAGGTAGGCTTTCACCTGCTGGCGTTCGTATTCGGTGGCAGCCGATTTCCACCAGCCGAGCAGGGTGTCGTTGTCGTGCGTGCCAGTGTATACAACCTTCTCGGGGGTGAAAGTGTGGGGCAGATGGGCATGCGCTCCGGTGTTGCCGAAACCGAATTGCAGCACTGCCATACCGGGAATCTTGAGGCGCTCGCGGAGGGCGTGCACGTCGGGGGTGATGTATCCGAGATCTTCGGCGAAAAACGGGAGCCCACCCAGAGCGGTGCGCAGCTTCAGGAACAGATCATCTTGGGGACCGTCGACCCAGCGCCCATGAATCGCGGTGGGTTCATTCGCCGGAATCTCCCAGTACTGCGCGAAGGCGCGAAAATGATCGAGGCGGATGTAGTCGAAATTATGCGTGGCCCACCGCATCCGGTCGATCCACCACGAGTACCCCTGCTCTTTCATCACGTCCCAGCGATAAAGAGGACTGCCCCAGCGCTGGCCGTCTTTGCTGAAAAAGTCCGGGGGCACGCCGGCGACGACTTCGGGATCGAGGTCGGAGTTCAGGCGAAACAGATCAGGGTGGGTCCAGACATCGGCGCTGTCGAAATTCACGAAGATTGCGATGTCGCCCACGATGCGAATGGAACGTTGCGCGCAATACGCGCGAAGCGCCTGCCACTGTTCGAAGAAAAAGAACTGCACGGCGCGGCGGACATCGAGTTCCTCGAGCATCTCCGCGTGCGCCTTCTCGATCGCCACGGGATCGCGATGCGTCAGTTCGCGGGGCCAGCGGTTCCAGCTTTCCAGGTGGAATCGAGCGCGCAAAGCGTCGAACAGCACAAAGTCATCGAGCCACCACTGGTTTTGCCGGCAGAAGGTTTCGTAGCTGGAGCGGGCATGCGGTGGAGCAGACCGCGCGAAGTTGCGCGCCGCTTCAAATACCAGGGGCAGCTTGTGATGAAACACCGACAAGTAATCCACGGGCTCGACAGCGCTGGTCAGGGCGTCGACCTTGGCGTGGTCAATCCAACCTCGGTCCGCCAGCCGCTCCAGGCTGATCAGCAGCGGATTTCCGGCAAAGGCCGAAGTGGAAGAATAGGGCGAAGCTCCATAGCCGAGCGGGCCGAGAGGCAACACCTGCCAGAGACCCTGGCGCGCGGAGGCAAGAAAATCCGCGAAGGCGTACGCGGACGGACCAAAGTCGCCGATCCCGCCGCGGGAAGCGAGCGAGGTGGGATGAAGCAGAATTCCGCTGGAGCGCGGGAAAGGCATCAAAATCAGTTCTCGGTTGTCAGTTGTCAGTTCTCAATTCTCAGCGGATGGTCATCAGCTCGCAGCCCGACTAAGAACTGAGAACTGGGAACTGAGAACTCTTCGCTACGATCCTTCTTGCGCCGCCTGCCGAGTCAGGTTTTTCATCTCTTCCTGATTGACCTTCAGGCGGTTGGATTTTTCCATGTCCTTGCGCAGGTTGGTAACGAACAGCCCGAACAAATCGTTCTGCTTGGCTTCGAGGAGCGACTGGCGGATCTGGTCCTTCTTCGCAGCGAACTCCTGGTCGGTCGGCGCCTGTTTTTCGAGAAGCTGAGCGACCACTCCATTGCCGCCAGCGGTCATCGGGCCACTGATCTCGCCGGGATTCAGTGAAAAGACCGCACTCGCATTGGCCATGGAACCGATGTCGGGGACCTGGCCATCGGGCAGGACCAGTTCGCTCGTCTTCACCGTCGCGCCCAGCTCTTTGGCAGCTTTTTTCAAATCGTGGGTCGCCTTGGCTCGGTCGGAGAGTTCCTGCGTCTTCTGTTGCAGCAAGAAGGCGGCGCGCTCGTTCTTGAACTCGCTTTCGACCCGCGCACGAATTTCCTCGAAGGTGGGCGTGGCCGGGGGCTTGATGGCGAGCAACTGGAACACGACGTAGCCTTGCGGGACCTGCACCACATCGGGCGGGGACTTTTCCCCCTCGTTGAAGACGGCTTCCATAAACTGCGGATTCGCCGCCAGTCCGGGCAAGTTATCGGTTCGGCCGAAGAATTCGGTGGTGACTGCTGTCTGGCCTTTGGCTGCGGCGGCCTTGTCGAATCCGTCGGTACGCGCCAGGCTCAGCAAGGCATTCGCTGCCGCTTCGGTGGCGCGAGCCGTTTTCTGCAGCTTTACTTTTTCTTCGACCTCGCTCTTCACTTCGGCGAGCGTCTTGAGATGAGCGTCATGCTTGTCTTCGACGTGGATGATGTGGAAGCCGTAGCTGCTCTTGACCAGGTCACTGGTCTGTCCCTTGGCGAGCGAGAAGGCAGCCTTCTCAAATTCAGGCACGGTGCGGCCGCGACCGATCCAGCCGAGTTCGCCGCCGCTCTTGGCGCTGCCCGGGTCGTCAGAGTATTTCTCCGCCAGTTTGGCGAAGTCTCCTCCCGCCTTGAGTTCCTTTAACACTCCTTCAGCCTTGGCGCGCGCGTCATCCACGGCTTTCTCATCTTCCTTGGCGCCGGGCGCAGGCAGAGGAGTCTTGATCAGAATGTGGCTGACCTTCACTTGTTCGGGCACACGGTATTCGTCGCGGTGCTGATCGTAATAGGCCTGCAGATCCTGATCGGTCACGGTCGCCGCCGCCGCGATTTTCGCGCTATCCACGACCACGTATTCAATCTGCCGCTTCTCCGGAATGGAGTTGTTGTAGGTAGCTTTGTTCCGTTCGTAATACGCCTTGAGTTCCTCGTTGGCGGGGTGCAGGCCCTTCAGAATGTCAGCCTGCGTGACCACGGCATATTCGAACTTCACTTTAGTGCTGCGGCGGCTGAATTCGTCGCGAACTTCGGCGTCCCCGACGAAGGCGCTGGTTGAAACCAGGGCACGCAATTTGCGGACAAGAACATAGTCCTTCTCCAGCGCTTCAAACTGAGGAACGGTCAGGTCGTTGCGCTGGACGAAGTTTTCGTACTCTTCCTGCCCGACGAACTTGCCGTCGGGAAAGAGCATGGGGCCAAGCTGTCCGTGCTGGAGTTCATCGCGCAGTTCGTCGTCGCTGACGCGCAGGCCCAGGCGGCGGGCCTCGGCAATCAAGGCCTTCTCATTGATGAGTTGCTCGGCAGCCTGACCCGCAAAATAGGGCATCAACATGCTGGCCTGCGGTCCGCCGCGAGGAAACTGCTGCCGGATCATGGCCCGCGCTTCACGCTGCACCTCGGGCACGGTCACTTGCTGGTCGCCAACCGTGGCCAGGACGCCGGCTGGGGGAGCGCCAATGCCAAGGCTGGAACCGATCCCGCCAGGAATCAGCGTGATTGCCATCGAGGCACAGATGAGGACGAGCAGTGCGCCGAGGATGATCTTCACGGTTGGCCCTGCATTTTGAAGCTGTCGAATCATAGTCGGATAACTCCGGGTCAGAATAATTCCGTCGGATTGCTCCGCGCTGGAAGCGAGAATTTATGATTATAAACCAGGCGCGAGTTATCCCGAACGGAGTGAGGGATCTGCATCGCGTGATCCCTCGCTTCGTTCGGGATGACAATTCATGCAAGGCGCCGGCTCGCGCCCGGCGCCGCTGGCAGATCCCTGGCAGGCATCCGCTATTGAATCGAATTAATAAAGGTGCTATGAACATAGGGCGGTCCCAGTATGACAAGCCGTTGGCTTTCTATTTCCTAATCTAAGGATACTTTTATGAAAGCATCGCGATTCCTGATCCCGTTCTTTTGGCTGGCGGTTGCCGCCGCCCAACCGGGCATCCCTCCAGCCCGGACGTTTCCTTTGCGCGATGGATGGGCCTTGCAGTCTTCAGCCAAAGTAACGGCAAGCGGCGAAGCGATCTCGGGCGCAGCGTTCAAGGCGAGCGACTGGGTCCAGGCGAAGGTTCCAACGACGGTGGTGGCAGCGCAAGTCAAGAGCGGGCGGCTGCCCGATCCTTTCTTTGGCATGAATCTGCGGCAGTACCCCGGTGTCAGCTATCCCGTCGGCTTCAATTTTTCGAATATTCCGATGCCGCCCGATAGTCCCTACGCGGTTTCGTGGTGGTATCGCAAGGCATTCACGCTGCCCGCCGGGTTTACCGGGAAAACCGTGTGGCTGAACTTCCGCGGCATCAACTACCGCGCGAACATTTTTCTCAATGGAAAACGGATCGCCAACTCGAATGAAGTGGCCGGCGCATGGCGGACCTACGAGTTCAACGTAACTTCTGCCGTCAAACAAGGAGCGAACGTGCTCGCGGTGCAGGTGTGGGCGCCGACGGAGAACAGTCTGGCAATCACTTTTGTGGACTGGAATCCAGCGCCGCCCGACAAGAACATGGGCCTGTGGCGTGAGGTGTATTTGACGACCAGTGGACCGGTCGCGGTGCGGCATGGGGCGGCGCTCTCGAAGGTGGATTCGCCCGAAAATAAGACCGCGCACTTGACGGTAACTGCGCTGGTGAAAAATGCCAGCGATCACGCGGTAAAGGGGACGCTGAAAGGTCGAATCGGCGACAAGGAAATCATCGAATTCGCGCAACCGGTGGAATTGGCGGCGGGAGAGTCAAAAGACGTGGTGTTCCCGCCCGAGCTATATCCGCAGCTCAATCTGAGTAATCCGCGGCTGTGGTGGCCGGCGCAGATGGGAACGCCGAATCTCTACGATCTGCATCTCTCGTTCGAGGTGGATGGCAAGGTTTCCGATGAATCCCATACGAAGTTTGGCATTCGCGAGATCACGTCCGAAGTCGCCGAGCAGGCACCGGATCGCTTGAAACGCCTGTTCAAGGTCAATGGCAAGAACATTCTGATTCGCGGCGGCGGCTGGACGCCCGACATGATGATGCGCGAAAACCCAGAGCGGCTCGCCGATGAGTTCCGCTATGTGCGCGATATGGGACTGAATACGGTCCGACTGGAAGGTAAACTCGAAACCGAGGAATTCTACGAAATAGCTGACCAGCAGGGCATTCTGGTGATGGCGGGATGGTGCTGCTGCGATTTCTGGGAGCACTGGGGGAACTGGAAAGATGAGGACTTCGAGATTGCAAAGGCCTCGTTGCGCGACCAGATGTACAGGCTGAGAAGCCATCCCAGCCTGGTGATGTGGCTGAATGGCAGCGACAATCCGCCTCCGCCGGACGTGGAAGAGATGTATCTGAAGATTGAAAGCGACCTGCGGTGGCCAAATCCGATCGTGTCTTCGGCCACGGCAAAGCCGACCACGCTAACTGGCGGAAGCGGCGTCAAGATGAGCGGGCCTTACGAATATGTCGCACCGTCGTATTGGGTAACGGATCCGCATCTTCACAGCGACGAAAAATCCTGCAACGCGGGCGGATGCGGAGGCGCCTACGGCTTCAACACCGAAACCAGCATGGGACCGGCGGTTCCGCCGATCGAAAGCGTCGCGCGCATGGTTCCGAAAAACCATCTTTGGACGGCGGATGGGCCACTGGATGAATACTGGAGTTTCCACGCCGGCGGCGGCTCTTTCAAAACCATACACGTGTTTGCCGATGCGCTGAATGAGCGCTACGGCAAGGCTGGCAGCGCGCAAGATTTCACCTACAAGTCGCAACTGATGGCCTACGAAGGCGTACGCGCCATGTACGAGGCGTACAGCCGCAACAAGTACACTTCAACGGGCGTCATTCAGTGGATGCTGAATAACGGGTGGCCGTCGATGATCTGGCATCTCTATGACTACTATTTGCGGCCGGGCGGCGGATATTTCGGCGCCAAGAAAGCCATGCAGGCGCTCAACCCGGTCTATGGATACGACGATCACTCGGTATGGCTGGTGAGCAGCCAATATGCGGATGCCAAGGGGCTGAAGCTGTGGGTGCGCATATTCAATCTGGATGGAACGCAGAAGTTCTACAAGGACATTACGCTCGATGCAGCTGCCGACAGCACGGCGAAAGCGTTTGAGATTCCGCAGATCGAAGGACTGTCGCCGGCATACTTCCTGGATCTCCGCGTCACGGATGGCGGCGGCAAGCTGGTCGGGTCGAACTTCTATTGGCTCTCGACAAGACCGGAAACCATCGACTGGGCAAAGTCGAACTGGTATACGACGCCGACCGAGTCGTATGCGGACTACACTTCACTCGCACAATTGCCCAAGGTAAGGCTGAATGTATCGATCCGCAGCGAAAAGAAGGGCGAGGCAGCGATGACCCGCGTCATCGTGGAAAATCCGAGCAAGAATCTGGCGTTTTTTGTGCGGCTGAAGGTCAAGGGCAAAGGCGGCGAGGAAATACTGCCGGTGGTCTGGCAGGACAATTACATCTCATTGCTGCCCGGTGAGAAGCGGGAGATCACGGCAAGCTATCACACCAGCAGTCTGGGAACGACGACGCCGGCTATCGAAGTAAGCGGTTGGAACGTGGAGTGAGGGAATTGCAGAAGTTAGAGGTCAGATTGCAGAGGTAAAAATCAAGGGGTGTGCAGTAGGACGGTTTTCACCTCTGCAATCTGACCTCTAACCTCTAGCCTTCTACTCCTCTTCAGCGGGCAGATCGAAGTTAACTAAGTCTCCGCGGAAGCCGCGCGTCTTCCAGGCTCCGAAGGCGATCCCTACTGCCATCCAGATGGAACCGGCGATCTTGGCGGGAGTGCTGAGGCTCACCCAGAGCAAAAAGCAGATCACGAAGCCGAGCACGGGTGGCACGACGAATGAGATTGACCTTTTGTGTTCGCGCACCACGTAGCGCATGAAAGCGGCGGCGTTCACGCCCATGAAGGCTATGAGCGCACCGAAATTGAGCATCTCGGCGCCGAGGCCGAAACTCATCACGAAGGCGCCTATCAAGGCGCACGCACCCACAAACAACACGTTATTTCGCGGCACCCGATGCTTGGCGTCCACCGCTCCGAAGAACGATTTCGGTAGCGCGTTGCTTCGTCCCATACCGTAGAGCAGGCGGGCCGCACCGATCTGCGCCCCCATGCCCGATCCAAAGTTGGCTACCAGCAAGGTGAATCCGATAATGCCGAACATCGGCTTCCAGGCGCGGCCGGCAACGTGAACGAAGGCAGTGTCGACGTTTGGAAAAGGCTGCGAGGCAGGCCAGATCAATTGCGCGACGTAGACCTCAACCGCAGACAGAATGCCGATCACCAGGCAGGTCATCACGGTTGCCAGCAGAATGTTGCGGCGCGGGTTTTCCGCTTCCTCCGAAAGCGTGGAGATGCCGTCAAAACCGATGTAGGTAAGTACTGCGATCGAGGTTCCACTGAGCACGGCCTTCGTGTTCCACATGCTCGGGTCGTAGAAGGGGCGGGTATAGAAGGCTGCGCCATCGTGCGGATGCCCGAAGATGTAGCGTGCCGCGACCACAAAGAAAATGGCGATCACCACGCCCATGGCGGCAGCCAGTCCCGAGTTCACGCGGGCCGAGGTTTTCACTCCCTGAACGTTCAGGAGCGTAAACACCGACGCGAAGAAGACAGCCCACACTGCGTAGGGCACGCCGGGAGCAAACACGTGCGCCTGCTGGCTGCACCAGATGGTGCAGATGATCGGATTGAGCATGTAATCCATCACCATGCTCCAGCCGGTGACGTAACCAAGAGCGGGATTGATTTCCTGGCCGACGTAGGTGAAGGCCGAGCCGGCGCTGGGATAGGCACGCGCCATGCGGCCATAACTGATGGCGGTAAACAGCATCGCCACCATGGCGATCAGAATGGTCGTCACCACATGCCCGCGTCCGCGATCGCTGAGCACCCCAAACACCGACATGGGGGCGACCGGCTGAATCACGATGACGCCGTAGAGAATCAGGTCCCCCAGCGTAAGGGAACGCCTGAGGCGGGGGGCATTAGCGGACGGGTTGGCGGTAGAACTCATTCACAATCTCAAAATAAAACCCCATTATCCTGCGGAGAGATAACGGGGTTCGGGGGAAGGATATCTTGATGGAGCGCGGGATTGCAAATAGCTACCTGCCGCAGTTCCAAGAAATCCTCTTGAATTCTATACGGAAGGGATATTCTGTCAACGACAAAATCTGTATTAAAACGATTCTTGCCGTATTTTTGTGGAACTCGAGAAATTCGGCCAAATTCGCCTGAGCTTGAAGGAGCGCGAGTTACAGTTATGAACCACAGAATGCGTTTTCTACTCCCATTTCTATTCCTTTTCATCACCTTGGCGGAGAGTCCGGCCCAGACTGGCCAGGAAAAGTCCGCGCTGGCAAAGACTGTCCAGGAACGACTGGGCTATCCGGCCTCGGCGCGCCTGCTGGTGATTCACGCCGACGACCTGGGCATGAACCATTCCGTCAACCGGGCGACGTTTGAGGCGCTCGAAAAGGGATGGATTACTTCGTCCAGCATCCTGGTTCCCTGCCCATGGTTTCCCGAGGTGGCGAGTTGGGCGAAACAGCATCCGAACGCCGATCTTGGCGTTCACCTGGCCCTCAACAGCGAATGGACGACTCTTCGTTGGGGACCTGTGAGTTCGAAAGACAAGGTATCCAGCCTGCTGGATGCGGCAGGGTATCTTCCGCTCGACACACCTGCCGTCGTACTAAATGCCAAACCTTCCGAAGTGGAGAGCGAACTGCGCGCGCAAGTGGATCGCGCCCAGTCGGCAGGTATTGCTGTGACGCATTTGGATACACACATGGGGGCATTGTTCGAGTCGGCCGATCTCTACCAGGTCTATAAGAGGATGGGACACAGCTACGGTCTGCCCATCCTGGAGGCGAGGGCGGGAAGCCATGCGCCGGTGGGAACATCGCCGCCTGCGGAAGAAGTTCTGGTGGAAAAGGTCATCGAGATCGACCCTGGGATTGATGCCCGGGACTGGGCTGCGTGGTACCGGAAACAGCTCGAGCCTCTCGGGCCGGGCGTTTACCAGGTCATTGTGCATCTCGCTTACGATGACGAAGAGATGCGGGGCGCAACCTACGATCATCCCGATTGGGGCGCTGCATGGCGGCAACACGATCTAGACATGGTGAAGAGCGCGGAGTTCCGGCAGTTCCTCAAGGAACAAGGTTTCGTGCTCGTGACCTGGAAAGAGCTGGCAAAAGCGCGCCAGAAATGAAGCAAGACGCCGCGCTTTCCGGTTGGACTCTCTTGCTTTAATTGCTGAAGACGGCGTGGGTCTTGTCGAGTATGCACCTGCTGTCGGGGGGCGCGCTCGATTCAGGCAGGTGCGTGCCTCGCCATGACTTCCACCATTGCAGCAAGGGCTTGACTTGAGACTCGTAGGGCTTGAGGCTCTTGTTGTCGATGAACTCCATATTCTGGAATTTGTTCTCGCGTGCCACGCTGATGGTGTAAGGATGCGAATTTTCGACCACCAAGGGCGTCATGGTTAGCGGCACCTTGAGTTCGCGAAATTGCTTGCTGTCAAGAATCCCGTCAAGTGCATTCCAGTCGGCGTCGGAGAGTTGTCCTTCGTAAATCTTGCGGTCCCGATCTTGTCCCAATTTGCGATTTGCTTTTTCGGCATGGAAACGACGATCCGCAAACACCAGGGTGCAGTATTGCTCGGTGGCCATGGCGCCGGGCTGGACTTCAGAAAGCATAAGCCGCAGCGCGGCACCCTTCGCCGGTTCATTCGAGCCGGCGTTGGCCGTAAAGCCTATTCCCACCACGATAGAAAGAACTATCATCGGACGAATCATCGCATTACCCTCGGGCCAGTCACTTTCACTGGCTTATGTTCATCGGTATGCAGTATTGAGGTTTCGATTCCTTCATTGCTGATTTGCTCTTCTTTTGTAATTCTTCAAACCACTTCATGAGCGGGCTGAGTGTCTTCTTGTAGGGAGCCCCATTGTCCAGGTAGGTATCCATGCCAGTGGAGGGCCCTGACGTGGCTGAAATCAAAGCGCCTGTCTTCACTCGTTCTTTTACGGTGGTAAATTGCTGGATGGTTCCTGCATGGTTGATTTGCGCATCCAGCGTTTCGATTTCCCGTATGACCTGTGTGTCAGCGGGGAGAGTTGATGCTTTGGGCGTGGTGATCTTCTTGAGTTCTGCGTCATCCAGGATGGCCTTCAGTTGCTGCAGATCATCTGCCGACAAAACACCCTCTGCCGATTTGATTTTTGGATGGCCTAGAGTGTGCTCTTCTCTTCTCTCGAAGGCGTACTTTCCATCGTTGTACACGACCAGGCAGGAAGCGGTGTTGGGATATTTCCACACATCTCCCGGAGCGCTGTTGGAGGCGGCGGCGTTTACGTCATTTCCCAGGGACTGTCGATTCTCTTGAATCTCTGCCTCCGCGGTCGAGCGTTGCAACCGCAGCAGGGCCTGGGCGCTGGCGATCTGTGCCACTAGCAACAGCCCAATAGGTACTAGCAGCTTCAGATTTTTGTTGAAATGCGACTCGCTGGGCATTTCTTCCTCCTGCGCGGGAATCCAAAATTGCCCCCAATGTTACACCCGAATTGATCGCCCGGCTTTAGATGATCTCTCTCCGGCCTTTCAAGGCCAGATTCGCACGCGTCGAAACATCGAAATCATTTGGAATACCGGCAAGGTTGTTCCTCGTAATTTGATCGTTTGTCAACGAAAATGTTCGATATTGTCGAAAGTTTGTCGGCTTGAGCCTTTTTGCCCCAGGACAACTTCAGCGCGGAACGGGCGGTTTTCGTTCCACGAGCGCCTCCAGGTTGGGGAAACCATTGTCACGCCAGAGCTTCAGCCGCGTTCGACCCTCTTCGACAGCCCTCAGCACGGCTTCCCTCTCGGCCGGATCTGGCGTCGCCTTATGCCAGAGCGGATCCAAGACGGCCTGCAACGGCAGGTTGGAATCGAGGGCAGACTTATTGAGGGCAGCCACGGCTGCGGCTGTTCCCATTGCGTAACGCACCGGGTTCAAGCCCTGATGCAGGGCGAGGCGAACTGTGCCCACCAATCGGTCGTGCCATTCCAACTTGCGTTCGGGATCGCGGCCAACACGCTCCACGGTGTCGCCCAAGTAAGGGTTAAACATCCGCACCAGCAGGTCCTTGGCATAGGCCCGATAGCCATCTGGCGTGAACAGGGGGTCTTTATCCTTATGCCGGCGAATGAGCGCTCCCCCTGACTCGTTGACGAATGCGGCCTCCAGGAATGCGGTCACTCCCGGAATCTTCTCCAGATCAGCGATCCGTCCGACACCAAGGAGGGCTCCGAGATAGGCAGCGACGGCGTGGGTGGAGTTGTGTCCGTAGAGTTTCGCTTCTTCAAAAGGAAGCAGGTCGGGCTTCTCTTCGAACACCTCGATGCCGCGGTGGAAACCCTGGGTGGCAGCTTGATCTGCAGCGGATCGATCTCCGAAGGATGTTCTGGAAACCAGAATGCGATTGAAGGCCTCCACCAAGACGGCGCGGGACTCGAAGGGCGTGACCGTTTTCAGGCCCTGTTTTTGAAGTTCATGCGGGTCTGTGACCACCCCGCTCATTTTCCCGATCACGGTGTTGAGAAAGGAGACGCGGCCGAGGACCTGATTACGCTCGCTCGGGGGAATCTCGTTGAGGACTGCCTCTTCCAGGATTTCGGCCGCGTGGTTGTGGTTCTCGGCGGCATAAACGACTGCCGGAGGGCCACCCGTAGTGACCTTTCGCCTAAGCCCCTCGGCCAGAATGCGGTGGACGCTTCCCGGTGAGGCTGAGGTGTAGTAAGCCACACTCGGCAGAGCGGTGGCGATTTCCGCGGCTTCCGCGACCGCCACCACCAGAAATTCGCATTCGGACTGGTTCGCCGGGTTCGCGACCTCAGTGGGCCCGATTTCCACCGCTTCCACCCGGTTGTGGTAGGCCACATTGACCGCATATTTTCCCGCCGATTGACGGAGCGCCTGCACCGCATTCGGCATGACCTCGGCAACGATGAGGCGGCGAAAATTTCCGGAGCGAAAGGCTTCGCAGAGGAAGAGGCCGGCTTGAATGGCGCCGAACCCAAAGCCGACGAATGTGCGCTTGCCCGAGAGGGACACTCAGATCTCGCTTGCCTGCAGGTAAGAGCGCTCGTCCGCCCCTGACCATGAATCCACGCTGTGAATGTTCTGGGTACGCCGGTGCGGGTAGACCACAGCTTTGCCGTCGATTTGCTGGGCCTTCACCAACTGGAGCAGCTCAATGGCATGTTCCAGGTCGCCCACGCGGGTGATGTGGGCACCGGCATCGATCTCTTTCGCCGCTATGAGTTCCAGGGTCCGCGCGATGTCCCACGGGGAGCCGCCACTCGATCCGGTGACGTTGATCTCTTTGTAGTGAACCGCGGTGGCATCGATGCCGACGATGTCGTCGCCTTTTTTGAGCCCTCCGAAAAGATTGAGCACGGCGCCCCGCCCGACCATATTCTGGGCTCCCTCGACTGCCTTTTTGGATCCAACCGCAACGATGACGTCATCCGCTCCAAGATGGTTTGTCATTTCCGCCACCACCTTCTCAACCGGGGAGGAGGCAGCGTGGACCGTGTGCAGCGCGACTCCTGCTTCGGCCGCCCGGGCCTGGAAGAGCTTCTGAACGAGCTGTAAACGGGCCTCCAGGAAATCTGCCACCACAATTGCGCGCGGCCGGTAGGCGAGGGCCAGATCGACGTGCATTCTCCCCATCGCTCCCGCCCCGATGATCACGGTGACGCCTCCGCGCTTCAGTCCTTTCACGGCTTCCCGCGCAGCCAGCGGACTCCTCTGGATCAAGTGCATGTGGTGCTCCTGGGCCGAGACCACGCAGGAGAGAGGCTCACTCATAGCCGAGTGCGCCAATGGCGGATGCGGCAGAGGAACCGGCAGCAGGCATCCCGAATTCAGAACCTCTTCCGGGATGAGAATGTATTCGGCGAGATGGCCCGCAAGAGTGTAGCCGACGGCCACCTTGCTCACTCCCTGGCCTGCGTCGCGATACCGCTCGCGATGATTGACGGGCTCGTGATCCACGGCGGGCTGGACGACATAGCTCTCACCCAGCCGGTACCGGTCCCGAAGCGCCTCTCCGACTTGCACCACGGTTACCACACCTTCGTCGCCAAGAATCGCGGGAAAGTGGCGCACATCCCAGCCGTACATCAGGTTATGGTCCGGTCCCTGTTCGATGAGTTTGATCAGAGACGTGCAGATGCCGGCAGCATCCACGCGCGCCAACAACTGGTGATTGCTGGGACTCGGCACTGGAACTTTGCGAACCGCCAGGTGTTCGAACCCAACGCCGTCAAGCACTAGCGCCCGCATTTCAGACGGGACGTTCTCCGTGATCTCTTGTTCAGGTTTCATGCGGCAAGTATCCAGAACTGTCCAGAAATTACGAATCCAGATGAACGAGCTTGCGGCTTCCCTGAAGCCCTAGCTCCCTCAGAATCAGCACCGTGGTATCGTGCACAGCTTGTTGCGCGGACACCACCGAGACAAGGAGGGCGGCTTGATAAGCCTGGCGGATTACGGTGCCGATGTTGATCTTGGCGATGCCACGGCGCGTCGCTTCCAGAATGTACTCCGTCTTAATCCCGCTGCCTCCGTGCAACACCAATGGAATTCGTGTCGCTTCGTGGATCCGCTGCAAATGCGCCAGATCCAACCTCGCCTCGACTTTCGGACGGCGGCTCATCAGAGCACCATGCACGCTCCCGACCGCCACCGAGAGCCAGTCGACTTCCGTTTCGGCAGCAAACCGTTTAGCCTCTTCGGGTGATGTGAAACCCTGGCCCGTCGCGAAGAGTTCTTCGTAATCAGGAAGTGGGCCTGCTTCATGGCCGAGAACAGCTCCCAACTCCGCTTCTACCGGAATCCCGGCGGCATGCGCGATGGCGGTGATTTTTCGCGTGGCCTGAATGTTCTCCTCTAGCGGCAACCGCGAACCATCCACCATTACAGACTGGTACCCAAGTTCGATCGCCTCCCGAATTTCAGCCTCAAAATCAACCCGCAGGTTGTCTTCGTCAATGACTGGAATATGGTCGAGATGGAGCCACGTATAGCGTTCATCCCCGACCCGTTCGTATTCTTCCTGCACTGCCCGCATGCTGCGTGCCTCGAACTTGATCCATTCCAAGCGCGCCACCGCAATCATCCCAAAGCAGTCCGTTTCACGCAGAGCTGCGACTACCGGTTCCATCATGGGTAGATAAGGGACATTGAAGGCGGGGATGACAGTCTGCGCTGGTCGCACTCCGATTTGAATGCCAGTGGTGACGCTCGACGGCCGATCCTCTGTCACTCTTCCATTACCTCGATTCATCTCATGCTTCCATGTTTGTCTCGGCCGGCGGCAATCGTGGCTATCCAACACATAAATAAGAACCCCGGAGCACAACCACCAAATGAATATACGATATTGTTCGTTTGTTGTCTATTATGAACTATATTTGCGACCAATCATGGATATTATTTGTTGTTTCTCGTTCACAAGCGAGCTATACTGATCGCATCTGGCACTCGCGCCGTCCTTAGGATGGTGGCTGAGGGCGGGTGTAGGCGTACGCTGTTGATACGACGAGCACGCGGAAAGAATTGAGGTAGAGGACATAGTGGCAGTCGCGGTTGAAATGCCGAAGTTGGGCAATACGGTGGAAGAGTGCCTTATTGCCAGGTGGCTCAAACAAGAGGGCGAAGCGGTCTCTGCCGGGGAAACGGTGGTCGAGATCGAGACCGACAAGACCAGTTTTGAGGTCGCGGCGTCCGTGGACGGCACGGTACTTGCGACATTTTTCGAGCGAGGCGATCTCGTGCCGGTTTTCACACCGCTATTTGTAATCGGCAATCCCGGCGAGAGTGTGGAGGCGCTTCGTCCACGATCCCAAGGGCCGTCTTCCGCAGTTGCCGCTCCGGGTCCACAACCGGTCAGTGCGCCAGTTGTGGCCGACGACGATTCCCTGCCCCGCTCCTCCGCGCCCCTGAGTCCCAGGGCACAGCGGTTTGCCGCCGAACACGACTTCCACCCGCGAGCGATCAGCGGGTCTGGACCGGGCGGGCGCGTCCTCGAAGCCGACTTGCGGGCTCTCTATGACGCCTCTCCGTCCAATCTGAACGCGCCAGAAACTCCAATCTCCAGTGTTCGCGAGAAGATCGCGCGGCGCCTGCGAGAGTCTTTATCCAGCACCGCGCAGTACACTCTCCATTCTTCCGCTGACGCCAGCGGCTTACTGCGGTTGCGCGCTCGCATAAAGGCTTCGTCGGCAGTGCTTGACATCAACATCAACGACCTGGTGACATTCTGCACAGTTCGGGCATTGTTGGAGGTTCCCGATCTCAACGTGTTGTTCGTCGATGGAAAAATTATTCCGGGCCGGGGCATTCATATCGGGTTTGCTTGCGACACTCCGCGCGGGTTGCTCGTTCCCGTAGTGCGGAATGCGCAGACACTGACGGTCGCGGCGATGGCCGCGCGCATGGAGGAACTCTCGGACCAAGCAGTACAAAATAAGATTTCGGCCGACGACCTCAGCGGCGCAACTTTCACCATCAGCAATCTCGGTGGACTGGGCATCGAATCCTTTACTCCGCTGCTGAACCCGCCGCAGGTGGCTATTCTTGGAGTCAACGCCATCCAACTGAAGGCGGTGCGCAGAGAAGGCAAAGTGGAATTCATCGATTCCATCGGCCTCTCTCTGACGCTCGATCACCAGATCATCGACGGCGCGCCGGGGGCTAGATTCCTGAAAGTGGTGCGCGACAAGATCGAAAAGGTGGAGCAGATCTGTACGATTTGAGCGAATCTTTCAAATCAGCGCTGGCTGGTATTTACTAAGAGTTTTATTCATCAGGAGTTTTTGCGGAATGCCCAAGTCGATTGTGATCGAACCGAACGAGGTATTTGCCAAGTCGAAGATTCATTTATCCGACATCCCCATCAACACCTATGACCGCACGCTGGAGCAGGAACTGGGAAACTACTCGACCGCGGATTTTCTGCAGATCTGGCAGGATTTGTGCGCGATCCGTGAGTTCGAGACCATCCTGAACGAAATCAAGACCAAGGGCGCCTATAAGGGTGTTGCGTATAACCATGCCGGACCTGCTCATCTGTCGATTGGACAGGAAGCGGCCGCGGTCGGCATGGCCTTTTCGCTCGGGCCCGAGGATTTCATTTTTGGATCGCATCGCAGCCACGGCGAGATTCTTGCCAAGGGTTTTTCCAGCATCCGCAAGCTTACCGAGTCCGAGTTGTCGGATATTTTCGGGTCGTACCGCGACGGCGCCCTGCTGCGTCCGGTTGAGCATCAGTTCCAAGGCTCGACCCGGGAGATCGCTTTGCGCGCTTTTATCTACGGTGCCTATTGCGAGATCTTCGCGCGCGACGCGGGATTCAACCGCGGGCTGGGCGGCTCGATGCATGCGTTCTTCCCTCCGTTCGGGATCTATCCCAACAATGCGATTGTCGGCGGCTCGGGTTCGATTGCTCCGGGGGCTGCACTTTTCAAGCGTGTGAACCGCAAGCCCGGGATTGTCGTCTGCAACATTGGCGACGCTTCTTTTTCCTGCGGGCCGGTGTGGGAAGGCATCACCTTCTCGGCCATGGATCAGTACTCGAAGCTGTGGGATCAGGCGCTGGGGGGAGGATTGCCGATCATTTTCAACTGCATGAACAATTTCTACGGCATGGGCGGGCAGCCCTGCGGAGAAACCATGGGGGTGCAGTTCATCGCGCGCATCGGCGCCGGCGTGAATCCCGAGCAGATGCACGCCGAGCGCGTCAATGGCTACGATCCGTTACCGGTGATCGACGCCTTCCGGCGCAAGAAGCAGATTTTGGCGGAAGGCCGCGGTCCGGTTCTGCTCGATACCATCACTTATCGCATCAGCGGCCACTCCCCTTCGGATTCCTCCAGCTATCGTTCGAAAGAAGAAATCGAGCACTGGCAGAAGGCCGATTCGATTGTCGCGTTCCGGAAGCGGCTGGTCGACGGCCACATTTTGACCGGAAGCGAACTGGACAGTGCGCGCGCCAACATCGAAGCCGTGGTGTTCGACATGTTCCGCCTGGCTATCGATCTGGAACGCAGCCCGCGCATTGCCATCGATTCCGATCTGGTCGACCGCGTCATGTTTTCCAACCAGCGCGTGGAGAAGTTCGACGATCGCACGCCCGAGTTTCTGCAAGACATCGCGTCTAACCCCAGGGTGCAGCAGATTCGCGGCAAGGTCCGGACTCCCACCGAGGGCGGCAAGCCGGTGCCGAAGATGAAGGCCTACAACGTGCGCGACGCCATCTTCGAGGCCATGCTGCACCGGTTTTCGATTGATCCCACGATGATTGCCTTTGGCGAAGAAAACCGCGACTGGGGCGGGGCCTTCGCCGTCTATCGCGGCCTCACCGAAGCGCTTCCCTACCATCGTTTGTTCAATGCGCCGATTTCCGAGGCGGCGATCGTGGGCGCGGCCGTGGGCTACGCGATGTCCGGTGGGCGCGTGGTGGCCGAACTTATGTACGCCGATTTCATGGGGCGGGCCGGCGACGAGATTTTCAATCAGCTCTCGAAGTGGCAGTCCATGTCGGCCGGACACCTCACCATGCCGGTGGTCCTCCGCATCTCCGTCGGCGCCAAGTACGGCGCCCAGCACTCGCAGGACTGGACCGCGCTGGTGCATCACATCCCCGGTCTAAAGGTGGTGTATCCGGTGACTCCCTACGACGCCAAGGGCATGATGGCTGCCGCTCTTGCCGGAACCGACCCGGTGGTCTTTTTCGAGAGTCAGAAGATTTACGACCTGGGCGAGATGTTCGTCGAGCAAGGCGTCCCTGAGGGACACTATGAGATCGATCTTTCGGAACCGTCGATCAAGCGCACGGGCAACGATCTGACGATGATTACGCTGGGCCCGACGCTCTACACCGCGGTGGCCGCGGCCGACCGGCTGGAAAAAGAGTTTGGCATCTCGGCCGAGATCGTCGACCTGCGGGCCGTCAATCCGCTCAATTACGACCTGCTGGCAAATTCGGTGCGGAAGACGGGCAAGGTTCTGCTCGCCAGTGATGCGGTGGAACGTGGTTCCGTGCTGCAAACGGTGGCGACGAATCTCACGCAACTCTGCTTTGACGATCTGGACGCGCCGCCGGTGGTCGTCGGTTCGCGCAACTGGATCACGCCGGCTCCGGAACTGGAAGCCATGTTCTTCCCGCAACCGGAGTGGCTGCTGGATGCAGTCCACGAGCGCATCCTGCCGCTGAAAGGTTATCGGCCACAGACCAACGCCACGCTCGGAGAACTGGCGCGACGCAGCCGCCAGGGCATCTGAGCGCGACGTCAATCACGCGATCCCTGGAAGACTGCGAAGTCACATTTCACGCACATCCAGAAACCAGAACGCCGCGCGGGCCATGATAGTATGATCGGTTTTAATCCATTGTGTAGTTATTAGCGCTGGTCGCTTGCGCATCTGAAACCGGGTCATAAGATTGAGCGGTACCGTACCGGTTCGGATCCGCGCCCAGAGGGAGGGCCAACCATCGCCATGCTCGCTGAAGAACGCAGGTTTCGCATTCGCGAGATTCTTGCCACGCAGCGCACCATCAGCGCTTCCGAGCTGTGCAGCGCGTTAGCGGTGACGCCCGCAACCATTCGCCGCGACCTGGCGGCTCTTGAAGATGAAGGTGTGCTCGTCCGCTCCCACGGCGGCGCGGTGTCTCGCATGTCGAGCACAAAATTTCAGCCTTCTTACGAAACCCTGGTCCGCAGCAATAGCGAAGAGAAACATGCCATTGCGCGCGAAGCGGAAAAACTGATCCTCGATGGGGATACGGTGTTTCTGGAGGGCAGCACGACCGTATTGGAGCTGGCTGGCCGCTTGCATAACCGCAATCGGGTCACGGTGGTCACCAACTCTCCAACCATCGTTTGCCAACTGCAACACAGCGCCGGCGTGACGGTCTTGTGCACGGGCGGCGACCTGCAAAAGGACATCTTCTATTTTTCGGGAGAGTGGGCGCAGCGTGCTCTTTCCGAAATCCGCTTGGACAAGGCGGTTCTGGGCGTGAGCGCCATTGATCCTGGTTACGGAGTCTCCACCGCCAATCATGCCGAAGCGCAAATCAAGAAAATGCTGGTCAAGGCGGCAAAGACTCGGATAGCCCTGGCCGACCACAGCAAATTCGGCAAGCAATCGTTTGCTTATGTCGGCCCGGTTGCCGACATAACTACCCTGGTCACCGACGATGGAACGGACCCGAAGTACGTCAATGACCTGCGTGAAGCTGGGGTGGAAGTGATCGTCGCGGAAACGCAAGCGGTGTCGCCCGCTGATCGAAGGAATCGATCCGATACAAACAAATAGGATTGACAATCGCTCGAATACGCACTAGATTGATCCTTCTAATCGGCGGATCTCTCCCCCAGCCAAGGGGGGAGCTTCGAGTTCCTTTCTGCAACCAGCGCGCACCATTCCAGACGGCCTCGAGGGTCCTGAGAGCAGGAGATAAGCAATAATGCCCCATAGCAACCGTATAAAAGCAGTACAACGCTTGAGCAATGTTCTGGATGGCCGCGGTGGCTATCGCATAAGTGCTGACTGGGGGCACGTGTCCGTCCTCGAAGGCGGCGGCCATATTTGTGAGCTAGGCCTCAACAGCGTTCCGGGAGTGAATCCTCTGTGGCGTCCGCAGTGGACGACGATTGATCCCGATGACTATTCCCCTAAGAAGCACCGGCGTACTTACGGTCCGCCGCCCGATGCCAAGCTGCTTGCCGGCATTGCCGGGCACAGTTTGAGCTTCGATCACTTTGGGCCCCCATCCAGAGAGGAAACGGCAGCCGGACTGACGACTCATGGAGAAGCTCCATCGTTGCGGTGGGATGTGCTGAAGGAATCTGATTCTCCCCGGCCAACCCTTCAATACGGACAGACTCTTCCCCAAGCGCAAATCGATTTCCTCAGGACCATTTCCATCGACCGCGCGCATCCTATTATCTATTGCGAGGAGCAGGCGACGAATCTCAGTGTTTATGACCGTCCAATTTCCTGGAATGAGCATGTAACTTTCGGCCCGCCGTTCCTCGAATGCGGGACGACAATTTTCGATATGCCGGCAACCCATGCCAAGGTGTGCGCGCCTGGCTATAGCGAGCGGATTTTTCTGCAGCCGGATGCTGAGTTTATGTGGCCGAATGGTCCGACAAAACAAGGGACAACGGCTGATTTGCGCCGGACTCCGGACCAGCGGTTCGGGCACTACACGATGCAACTACTGGATCCAAGCCTGCAAATCGCTTTCATCAGCGCCTGCAACCCGTCGCAAAATTTCCTGGTCGTGTATGCGTTTCGGAGAGCGGATTTTCCCTGGGTTGGCAACTGGGAAGAGAGAAACAATCGCACCGAGCCACCGTGGAAGGCGCGAACATTTTGTCGAGGCCTCGAGTTCAGCACAACGCCCGACGCAATTCCCCGCCGGGAGTCGATCGACCAGGGTACGCTTTTCGGTGAACGGACCTACCGCTGGCTTCCAGCGAAGTCGCGCCTGGCAGTTCGCTTCCTGATCATGTTATTTAAAACGCCCGATGCATTCTCAGGGGTAAAGGAAGTCTCCATCCGCGGAGGCGTCGCGCATGTGGTTGAAGCGGCGCCCGGAGAGCGCGAACTGAGGGCTCGAGTGGGGAGTTTCCTGTAGTTGGATTTCGCAATGGTTGGAAGCGGTGAAGGAGTCACCCGGTTGTCATGAGCCTGCTTGCCATCGACGTTGGATCCAGCGCATGCAAGGCCGTGCGCTTCGCGGTCGGCGGGGAGATTCTGGCTCAACACGCCTCTTCTTACACTCCTGATTTTCCGCACCCGTCGATGGCGGAAATGGATCCGGAGAAATTCTGGCACGCAATTTGCGCCTCCAGCCAGGCAGTCGCAAAAGACGTAGTTGATCCCGTACAGGCAATTTGCCTCAGTTCGCATGGCGAGACTTTTGTTGCGCTCGACGCGAACGGCCGGCCTGTCGCCCCCGCGATTCTTAATCAGGACAACCGCGCGGTCACCGAAGCCGCCTGGTGCGAGGAAGCGATCGGCCGCAAGCGCCTGTTTCAAATCACTGGCTTGGTGACGCACCCCATGTATCCCATCCCCAAGATCATTTGGTTACGCCAGCACCGGCCCGATGTCTTCGCCTCGACTGCGTGCTTTGTCACCTTGATCGGATACATTCTGCAGCGGATGGGGCTTCCTCCGTACGTTGACGACTCTCTTGCTTCACGCTTCCTGGCCTTTGATATCCGGAGGCGCTGCTGGTCCGACGAAATTTTAACGGCAGCTGGACTGCGCAAGGAACAACTACCCGTGCCAGTTCCGGCTGGCTCCATCACGGGAAAGTTGAATTCTGAAGCAGCCCGTGATCTCGGCCTTGTTCCGGGCACGCCGGTTGTACTCGGAGGCCACGACCAACCTTGCGGCGCGCTGGGAGTGGGAGTGATCGGCAAGGGACGGGTCTACGATTCCATCGGAACCTACGAGTGCATCGTCGTCGGCTCCAACGAGCCGTGCCTCAGCGACGCGGCATTGCATGCCTCGTTAAATTCCTATTGCCACGTGGTGCCTCAGAGGTTCGTGACGCTCGCTTACTTTCCCGTCCGGAATTATGGTGAAGTGGTTTCACGATCTGCTGTACAGCAATGGAGCGGGCCGCGCCAGCGCGGAAATCATGGCCGGCGGTCTAGAAGCCGATCACTATTCTTTCCTGGAGGCGCACGTCCCCGAGGGTCCCACCGGTTTGTGCATCACTCCGCACCTGATTGGCACGTGCAATCCGGAGTTCAATCCGTTCGCGCGAGGGGTGATCGCCGGGCTCAGTCCAGCAACCACTCGCGCCCAACTCTATAAGGGCATTCTGGAAGGATTGGCCTGTGAGCTCTCGCTGATGACGGAAATGCTGACGGAAGCCGCCGGAGACTTCGGGGACATTTACGTAACCGGCGGCGGCGCGCGTTCTGCGCTCGGGTTGCAGTTGCGCGCGGCCCTCACCGGCTGCCGTGTCCATGTTATGGCGTCGGGGGACGCCGTGTGCCTGGGCACCGCGATTCTGGCCGGGGTCGCCGTCGGAGAATACCGGGACGCCAGCCAGGCGGTTGATCAGGTTGTTCACGAAACTGCCGTAGTGGCTCCGAACCAGGCTACGGCGGCGAGTTACGCGGATCAAATGAAGGAGTACCGGATATTTCGCGCGGCCATGATGGCGCGCCAGGATTTTTTTACCCACAAGGAGGAGCGTTGATTCAACCTAAAATCGGATTCATCGTCTACGGTGTTCACAAGGATGGGCTGAAAGATCCCATGGGTGTGCCATTCATTGATGACGCCATCGTGAAACGTTCCAAGCAAGCTCTGGTGAAAGCCGGACTGGGAGTGGTGGAGCACGAAATCGTGGTGGCTACGAAAAAAGAAGCCCGCGCCGCTATGAAGAAAATGAAGTCCAACGAGGAGATCGACATGGTTGTGCTCTTCTCGGGAACCTGGGTCTGGGCTGCGCATCTGGTCGGAGCGATCCGCGATTACGCGGCAACCGGCAAAGCTGTGCTTCTGTGGACACACCCCGGTTCGCAGGGCTGGCGGCCTGTCGGCGGACTGGTGATGCATGGCGGGCTGCTGGAAATCGGCGTTCCGCACAAGTTTGTCTATGGGGAAGCTGCCGACTCGGAGACAATTCTTAAGATTGTCAGCTACGCGCGCGCCGCACATCTGAAGAATTCCCTGAACATGTCTACCCTGGGGACGTTCGGCGGTCGCGGCATGGGGCAAACCTGCGGAGTTGCCGATCCTTCCCAGTGGATGCGAATGTTTGGCGTGGATATCGATTCGCGCGATACTACCGAGCTCATCCACGCCGCGGAGAAAGTTTCCGCCAAGGAAATCTCCGATCTTCAGCCTCGTTTAAAAAAGCTTTTCGGCGCTGCCCCGGAGAAGAACTTGGTCAACGAACGTTCCATCCGCCTTTATCTGGCGCTCAAGAAGATCGTCGCAAAAGAGAAATTTGATTTCTATACGATCCAGTCATTCCCTGGTCTGGCCAACGACTATGCCGCAACTTGCTTCGCCCAGAGCATGATGCTGGAAGATGGCTATGGAACTTCCACCCTCGGCGACTTCAATACGGCGCTCACCGTCTGGCTGCTGACCAAGCTGAGCAAAGAGCGCGTCTACTACGGCGATCTGCAACATCTTGATAAGAAGAAGAAGGAAATCAAGATCATCGGCGACGGAGCCTGTCCACCATCGCTCGCGTGCAAGTTAGGCCCAGCGGGTTTTTCCGAACACGGCATTCCCACGGAGGGCGAGGCGGGCGGCATGTCCGTCAAACTCATCTGCAAAGTTGGCGAAGGCGTGATAGCACGTGTGGGCCGCGTGAACGGGGAATTCCAGATGGTGATTACTCGGGCCAGCATCTTCGAGCCGCCGAAGGAACGAATCCTGCAACGTCTGGATGAGTGCGGTATTCCCTTCTGGCCGCATGGGTTTGTAACGGTTCATTGTGATGTCGAAAGGATGCTCGAGAGCTGGACCAACGAATACGCGTGCCTGGGATATGGCAGTGATTTGTATCCCGCGCTGGTTGATTTCTGCGAAATGACCGGCATTAAGCCGGTGCTACCATGAACGGGTGACATGCGACTTTGACCGGGGTGAACGATGGCTGCGACGATGCTAACCGCAGCCGTCAGCGCCTCTCCCACGGCGGGGGAATTTTGACGGAGGCCATTCCCGCCGCCGTGGCTGCCTGAATGCCCATGTCTGTGTCCTCAAAAACGAGACAGTCTTTCGGCGCCACTCCGAGTTTCGTGGCGGCAAGCAGAAAGGCTTCCGGGTCAGGCTTGCTCTTCTTGTAGTCTCCGGCACAGACCAAGGTGTCGAATCGATTAAGGAGATGCAGCGAAGCGAGCGATGCTGTCACCGAATCCCGGGTGCTCCCCGAAACCACAGCAAATGGAATCCGCCCGTGCTGGGCCTCGATGTGTTCCAAAACTTCCGGAATCGCCTTGAGTTGCGGAAGGAGCTCGAAATAGAGACTTTCCTTGCGATGGGCCACAACCTCCACAGGCATTTTCAGCCCGCGTCTCTGGTTGAGCGTGGAGACAATTTCAGCTATAGGCATGCCGCCCCAAGAATAGAAAAGCTGCTCGTCAAATTCGCAATTCCATTCTCCCAGCGCCTTCTTCCAGGCAATGTAGTGAAGGGGCATCGAATCGGCAATGGTACCGTCGCAATCGAATAAGTACGCCTTGAATGGGCCTTGCGGTAATTCCAGTTTCTTGTGGAGTCGTGATTCCCTGTTCATCATTTATTGGGTGCCCGACCGTCAGTATAAATGACGAAATCAGGAGCCTTTAACTAAGTTGAATGCAGGTTGCTACACGGTACCAGTTGGAAGCTGTACGGCGGGTGTGCGATACTGATGCGGCAAGAAGCAGGGCAACGAAACGAAAACCAGCACCGTAAGTTGCTCTCCCGCGGCTATTGATTTCCCCAAGCCGGGATGGCGGAACTGGCAGACGCAGCGGACTCAAAATCCGCCGGACTTCGGTCCTTGGGGGTTCGACTCCCCCTCCCGGCACCATGAGAATCAGCTATTTGCGCGCCAGAGTCCGCCAGGGCACGCCTGTCCCCCCTTCAGCAGAAATGGACAGTTTGAGAGTCGAAGCTAAGCGACAGAAACTGGAGCGGCTGTAGAGTCTCTCACTCTTAATTCAGCCTTGAGCCTTACGCGTGTTTCCGGGATTTCGTCTGCCAAGCCATTGCTCTCCACAACTGCCTTCAATTTGCGTAACAAGATCTGCATCGCCTGCCTGCCCATTTCATAAGCCGGTTGCGCGATCGTGGTCAGGCGCGGGGTGAAGTACGCAGACCATTCAAAATCATCGAAACCGAGCACACTCACCGCTCCCGGACAATTCACATGAAGTTCTCCCAGCGCCCGCATCAGCCCCAGGGTCATCCGGTTGTTGCAGGAAAAAATTGCGGTTGGAGGCGCGGGTAGCCGCATGAGTTCCAGGCCGCATCGATACCCGCTTTCCAGTTGGAAATCACCCCGCTGAAGATAGTGATCAGGAAGAGCCAGATGTTCCTCCTGCAATGCTTTTCGAAATCCGTCGAGGCGATCCAGTCCGTTCGAAAGGTCTAATTGTCCGGTGATGATCGCGATCCGCCGATGGCCAAGTTCAATCAAATGGCGCGTGCCCTCATAGGCCGCGCCGAAGTTGTCGGTCATTACCGCGTCCCCGGTATACCCCAGCGGGATGCGGTCGATCAGAACAATCGGAAAACGTTGATGAACGCGCGATTCGCGAGCCGGAGGAGAACTGGTTGGCGCCAATAAGACGCCATCCACGCGGCGGGAAAAAAGAGTGCTCAAGTAATGCCGCTCTAGAACGGGGTCTTCGTTCGCATCGCACAGGATGACGGAGTATCCGTTGCTTTGCGCCTCCTTTTCCACACCGCGTATGACATCCGTGAAAAAGGGATTGGTAACGTCCGCGATGACCATACCTACCGTACAGGTGTGGCGCAGTCGCAAGCTGCGCGCCACCTGGTCCGGGTGATAATCCAGTGCGTCCATAGCTTTCTTCACGCGCTGAACCAACGCAGGTTTCACCGTGGGCTTGTTATTGAGAACGCCGGACACCGTGGCGACCGAAACTCCGGCGAGCCGGGCGATATCACGGATGGTGTACAAGCATCAGCCTCCCGCCGAAATCACCTTGATGAATCGATTCGTCTATGCACACACTTTACGTAGGCTGTCAGATACTCATAATCATACAACTATTGCTAGTTGAACAGTATATAGGTGTTCCTGCACTTCCAAATTTATTTTTATAATCGATTCTAGTTTCGATTGACAGCTGGTTTCCGGGCGGTGTTAACTATTACACGAGGAAGCCCTCGTCATCGCGTCAGCCACGCTTTGACTTTTATGTGCCTCAAACAGAGTGCGTGAGATGGAGCGCGCTCCGTCGCGCGAACTGTTTCAACGAGAGCTAATCAGGATGCCTGCATGTTGCGAACAGCGCTGTTGCTTCTTCTTGTTGGGTTTCATGCCATGAACATGGCGGCTGCCGTCAAAGTCGAGAAAACGGAATATAAGGGTTGGCCGAACTGCTATCGCGTCAGCAACGGCGAGATTGAACTCGTCGTTACCGGCGACGTGGGGCCGAGAGTGATCCGCTTCGGGTTTGTCGGCGGGCAAAATCTGTTTAAGGAGTTTCCCGACCAACTCGGACGCAGTGGAGAAGAGAAGTTTCAGTTGCGGGGTGGAGATCGCGTCTGGAAGGCTCCGGAAGATCCGGTGGCAACCTGGGCGCCGGACAACGTTCCGGTCGAGATCCGGGTGACACCAACGGGCCTGGTAGCCCGGGAACCGATCGAACCGCTGACGAATCTGCAAAAAGAGATCGAGATCAGCATGGAGCCGTCTGGGACCACCGTGACCGTATCCCACCGGATCACCAACCGCTCTTTGTTTGCGCTCGAGTTTGCCCCCTGGGCCCTGACCATGATGGCGCAAGGCGGAACCGCGGTCACGGGATTCCCGCCGCGGGGCAAGCATCCCGCCAATCTCGCGGCCACCAACCCGCTGGTGATGTGGGCATACACCGATCTGGCAGATCCCCGCTGGAGATTCACAAAAAAGTACATGATGCTCCGCCAAGATCCCAAGAACAGCGAGGCCCAGAAGCTGGGGCTGTTCAATCCGGACACATGGGCGGCGTACATCCTGAATCATGAAGCATTCGTAAAGCGGAGCAGTTCGGATCCCACCAGGACCTATCCCGATTTTGGCTGCTCATTCGAAACCTTTACCAATAACGATTTCCTTGAAATGGAAACTCTCGGCCCGCTCGCGAAGGTGCTGCCAGGAAACACGGTGGAGCAAGTGGAGCACTGGAGCCTTTACCGCAACGTGGTGCTGAGCGACTGGACCGACGAGGAGTTGGATCGCGTTCTCCTCCCGCGAATTCGGACAGCCGGGGGTACCCAGTAATGCTAGCAGCGGCATGGGTCTCCCAAGCAACTGCCACCCGCCTGGCACTCAATCCCGTCGACCTGATCATTATTGTGCTGTACTTCGTGCTGGTTCTGGGCCTTGGCCTGTACCTGAAGAGGTTTACCCACACCGGCGAAGAGTTCTTCATGGCTGGCCGGGAGATGACAGCCTGGATCGCGGGTCTCAGCTTTATTTCCGCGAACCTGGGATCTCTGGAGATGATGGGCTATGCCGCTGCCACCTACCAGTACGGAATCATTGTCGCCCACGCCTACTGGATCGCTGCCATCCCCGCGATCCTGTTTCTGGCGCTGGTCATGCTGCCCTTCTACTACATCTGTCAAACCCATTCGGTCCCGGGGTATCTGAAGCTGAGATACGGAGAAGGCGCTCGCTCGCTATCCGCCATTTCATTCGCGGTAATGACCATTCTGATGAGTGGCATCAACATGTATTCGATGGCCATCATCATGAAAGTCATTCTGGGATGGAACATTCATTTCAGCATCTGGGTCTCTTCGCTGACGGTTGCCCTTTACGTCATGGCCGGCGGTCTGCTGTCGGCAATTTTCAATGAGGTTCTTCAGTTTTTCCTGATCTGGATTGGATGTCTTGTCATCCCCGTGGTGGGTTTGATTGAAACCGGCGGGTGGACAGGAATGGTCCACCGCATTCAGGCAAACTTTCCCGGCCAGGATTTTACTCACATGTGGAGCACGACCGGGTCCTTTACCGGAAATCCCATGGGAGTGCACTGGACCGGGATCGTATTTGGCTGGGGATTGGCGATCTCCTTCGGATACTGGACCACGGATTTTCTGGTGGTGCAGCGCGTGATGGCGGCCAAGGATCTGCGCTCGGCCCAACTGGGCACGGTAATTGGCGCCTTCCTGAAAATGATGGTGCCCTTCATTGTCATTCTGCCCGGCTTGCTGACGCTCGCCGTGCTGCCTTTCCACCTGGTTCCGGAGAATCAGGGTGGACTGCCGAACGTGCACACCTATAACGAAGCGCTTCCTCTGATGCTGGCTCGCTACTGCGGACCCGGATTACTTGGCTTGGGGGTAACGGCTCTGGTGGCAGGCTTTATGTCGGGAATGGCCGGCAATGTAACCGCTTTCACAACCGTCTGGACTTACGACATCTACAAACCATTTATTCGCAAAGAGGCCGCTGACTCGCACTACGTCTCGATGGGCCGGTGGTGTTCCCTGCTTGGGGTGTTTGTGAGCATCGGGACGGCATACCTGGTGATGAATTTTTCCAGCATCATCGTTTATGCGCAGGCCGTCTTCGTATTCTTCATTGTTCCGATGTTCGGTACGGTGATCCTCGGCATGCTCTGGAAGCGAACCACGCCTGCCGCCGGGTTTTGGGGGCTCCTGGCTGGCATCCTGACGTCCTTTGCGTTGTGGGCGTGGGTAAAGATTGACCCGAGCGCACTGCGGCATGTCGCCTTCTCGGCGCATGCCAAGGACATGGCTGAGAACATTTATCGCGCTATGTGGACCTTGATTATCAATGTTGTCGTAACCGTGGTGGTCAGCCTGTTTACAAAACCGAAGCCGGAGAGCGAACTCAAGGGACTGGTTTACGGACTGACCGATGTAGCTCCCGAAGGTCATTTCCCGCTCTTCCGACGGCCGATCACGTGGGCAGCGGCGGTGGCCGTCGGATTTGTCTTGTTGAACATAATATTTTGGTAAGAGGTGCGCGTGGAAAAGCACTCTATATCGATCTGGTTCTTCATTGGATCGTTACTCACGATGTACGGCATTCTGATTCTCGGATCTGGAATCTACGGATTGTTTGTGCCCGCGGGTAACCCAGTCGCGATGGCTCACCTCCACATCGGAATCTGGTGGGGCGCGGGAATGCTGCTCCTTGGTTTGGTATACGTGGTCCGATTCCGGCCGAAACGAAAAGATATGTAATCCGGTTTGTATTTCATAGGAGGTAAGCCATGCAGCACGAAGAAATCATCCTCATCGCGAGTGGCGACTTACGCAGTTCCGCTAACCAAACGTGCTGGCCTGCGCAGGCGCAGGTGGAAGAGGCAGTGACGACCGCGATTCGCGGCTATGGACGCTCAGTCCGCCGAGGTCACCCCTACGATCCCGTCCAGAAGCATGGATTTATTCACAGTCAGCGCCACGGCATCGAGATCTTTCGCCAGATCCCGCCCGAGGCGCCTGTGGTCGTAGTCGAGGCCGTATGGCAATACAGCCATCACGTCCTTCCGGGTCTGACGACGCATCGTGGCCCCATCCTTACGGTCGCCAACTGGTCAGGGCAGTGGCCGGGGCTGGTGGGGATGCTCAATCTGAATGCATCGATGGCCAAGGCGGGAGTCAAATACAGCACTCTCTGGAGTGCGGATTTTAAGGACGACTACTTCCTCCAAGGGCTTCGCCGCTGGTTGAATGGCGAACCGGTAATCCATGATGCCAGCCACGTTCGGCCGCTCGCATCGTCGCAGCTTTCTCCTTCCGCGGACGCTCTCGGCCGAGAACTTGGCCGCCAGTTCAAACGTGATAAAGCCATCATGGGGGTATTCGACGAGGGGTGCATGGGCATGTACAACGCCATCATCCCCGATGAACTGCTCAATTCCGTTGGCGTCTACAAGGAGCGGCTCAGTCAATCTGCTCTCTACGCCGGAATGCGGCGCGTATCCAACGATGACGCGGGTCAGGTTCGGAGCTGGCTAGACCGCAAGGGCATGCGGTTTCATACGGGCCCCGATCCCGCACGCGATCTCACCGACGATCAGGTCCTCGAACAGTGCAAGATGTACATTGCTGCCCTGCGTATGGCGGACGACTTCGGCTGCGATGCCATCGGCATTCAATATCAGCAGGGACTTAAGGACATCTGCCCAGCTTCCGATCTGGCGGAGGGGCTTCTGAACAATGTCGATCGTCCCCCGGTCATGGCTGCCGACGGCCAACGCGTCCTCTTCCAGAACCTCGCCCTGCCCCACTTCAACGAGGTGGATGAATGTGCCGGCTTGGACGCGTTGATCACGAACCGGGTGTGGCGCCATATGGGATTTGCACCGGAAACAACGCTTCACGACGTACGCTACGGCGAGTTTCTCCCGGTCAACGGCAAGCAGGAGTTTGTGTGGGTTCTCGAGATCTCAGGTTCAGTTCCTCCCAGTCATTTCGCCAACGGCTATGCGGATGCTGTGAGCGAACGCCAGCCTCCAATGTACTTCCCGCTGGGCGGAGGAACGATCAAAGGTGTGAGCAAGCCGGGCGAGATCGTCTGGAGCAGAATTTTCGTTGAGAACGGAAAATTGAACTGTGATCTCGGACGGGCCAAGTCGGTTGCCCTTCCGGCTTCCGAAACCGAACGGCGATGGGCGGTTACCACACCACAATGGCCAGTCATGAACGCAATCCTGTGTGGCATCAGCAGGGATCAGTTCATGGCCCGGCATCGATCGAATCACATTCAGGTGGTCTATGCCCCAGACTCCGCGACTGCAAGTTCTGCGCTTGCAACCAAGGCGGCGATGATGGCCGAGTTGGGAATTGAGGTAAATCTGTGTGGCACCTGTGGGTTGTAATCCTCACTTTGCCAGTTGCGCTTTTAGCATCCTTTCGAAGACTTTAAACCTGGCAACTCGGGGCACGGGCTGCTGCCCAATGGTTTGACCGAGCCCTTGACATAAATCTGTCTTAACATCGTAAGCAGGCCACGGGGGTAATCTCTGACCGTCCGGTCTTCCAGTTTTGGCAAATTCCGTCCAATAGCCAATCATGGTTTCCGATAGCTTCGCCTCTTCCGGCTGGCTGGTCCATGTCGTCCAATACTTTTCAGCCAGAAACATGCTTTCTTCACTGTGAAAGGCTCCCAGAGCTGTGAACCTTCCCGCTCCGACATAATTGAAGTTGTAAAGAAAAGCATTCTGTCCAGTGCGTGACATCTCTCGCGCCAACAAGTGTGTTCCGAACCCGAATTCATAATCCGTATCCATCGCCAGGAAAGCATGGTGAACGTCGCTATCGGTGTGGGCTGGATAGGCCGCGAAGACTTCCGCCGCATCAGCTTTGAAGGTTCGGCTCAACCACTTTCGGTACTCCTTGACGGTCTCCGGACGAAATGACTTGCCGCCAACGATTGGACTTGCAAAGATCGACACTTCGTCCAAGTTGCTACCCACGATGACGGGAATGTTGGCCTGTGTCCCCCGAGCAAAGGTCAGGGCTGGCTGCTCACGAAGGAACCAGCCGTCTACGATAGCGTCGAAACTGAAGCTGTCGTTCTGGGAAGCGATCTGCAGAATTCGAGCCGCAGGAAGAGCACGGAGCTTCGAAAGAGCTTGTGAGTCTTCGCTGACACCCAGTTCTTTCGCGAATCTCTGGCCCTCCGCTTCTGCCTTAGCGAGAGATGGAAACATGGAATCGACGCACACGCCACTCTGGAGAATCGCTCTTTGAAAAAATCCAGCGGCAAGGGGAGACGCCATCAGGTTGCAAATGTCGAGCGAACCGGAAGAGGCGCCGAAGACGGTGACTTGAGTTGGATCGCCGCCAAACTTGTCAATATTTCTGCGTACCCACTTCAGGGCCTCGAGTTGGTCCTGCAGGCCATAATTTCCCGATGAGTGTTGTCCTGACTGCGCAGAAAGTGCAGGGTAGGCAAGAAACCCCAGCGCTCCGAGGCGGTAATTGATGCTGACTACCACCACTCCGTGCCTGGCGAGCGTCGGACCTAACGGAGGCATTTCTTGCGAACCTTCGACGTTGCCGCCACCATGGATCCACACCATGACCGGTGCTTTCGATGCCGAAAACAGATTGTTCGTCCAGACGTTCAGGTAAAGGCACGCCTCGTCGGTAGCAAACTGTTTCCGGCCAAGCATCTCAGGCAGCCAGGGGCTGGGAATCTGCGGACAAGCCGGTCCGTAGGATGTTGCTTCCCGAACTCCGTGCCAGGGCGCGGGGGCTTGAGGCGCCTGCCAGCGTAGAGGTCCAACGGGCGGAGCGGCGTAGGGAATACCAAGGAAAGCAAACCCATTGCGATCAGATTCAATTCCTTGCAATGTCCCTGCATCAATGGCAATCTGCGGACCGGGACGGGCAACGGATTTTGAAGGACTTGTACAGCCGGTGAAGAAGATCAGGAGAGATAACAATCCGGCAGTTATCTTTATTCTCGACGATGATGACCGCATCTGTGGATTCGTAATCGAGCCTCGCATCGGATTCTATCTGGGAGGGGCGGTCAACTCAATTCCGGATGGACGGTATGCCAGCGGGTAGACTGCTCGTACGCCGAGGCGACTCTCAGGATCGTAACCTCATCGAACGCTTTCCCGGCAATCTGCAGCCCCACCGGAAGTCCGCTCGCACTGAAGCCACAGGGTATAGAAATTGCAGGGAAGCCAGTCAGGTCATAGGGGATATTGAAGCGCAGAAATGCGTCGATGACGTGTTCCTGCAGGTCTCCCGACTGCACCACCACCTCTCCGACAAGAGGCGGAAACGCAGGCAATGTAGGAGAGACGATGACATCAGCCCGCTTGAAAGCTTCGTTGAAATTGTGCTGTAGCAGGGTGCGCGCTCGCTGGCTCTTCACGTAGTCGGTGGCCAGCAGATACGTTCCGGCTTCCAGGTTGGTGTGCACGCCTGGACCATAGTCATCCGCCTGTTTTTTCAAATACGGCTCATGATACGAGGTAGCTTCCGCCAGCGTGATGTGCGCTTCCATGGCGGAACAGATTTCCAGGTCTGGAATGTCAACCTCTACGGGTGTGGTTCCCAGACTTTCCAGTTGACGGATGGCCGCGCTGACGAGTTTTTGAATCTCCGGATCGACGTGCTCTGAGAAATACTGGCGCGGAACGCCCAGCCGCAGACCATGAATGCTTCCCTGCATCTCTTGGCGGTAGTCCGATAATGGCCGCGAACTCGCGGTCGGGTCCTTGGGGTCTGGGCCGGCAATCGCGGCCAGCATGATCGCTGCATCTTCCACAGTCTTGGTAAGAGGTCCTACGTGATCGAGGGACCATGCCAGAGGAATCGCTCCATGACGGCTCACACGGGCATAAGTAGGCTTCAAGCCCACCACGCCGCACACTGCGGAAGGAATGCGAATCGAGCCGCCGCTATCCGAACCTAACGAGGCAATACATTGCGAGCTTGCGACTGCCGCGCCCGAGCCGCCGCTTGAGCCGCCCGGTACGCGGGTCGCGTCCCAGGGATTGCGGGCCGGCCCGTAGTGCGGGTTGTCGTTGGTCACGCCATAGGCAAACTCGTGCATATTGGTTTTGCCGACCATCACCATGCCCGCCTGGTGCAGACGAGCAACGGCAGTTGCGTCGTAATCCGGTACCCAGTTGCCCAGGACTTTGGAACCTGCCGTGGTTCGTACGCCACGGGTCGCAAACAAGTCTTTTATCGAAATGGGTATGCCATGCAGCGGACCTCGATAGTGCCCTTTGCGTATTTCAGCTTCGGCTTCGGTGGCAGCTCTGCGGCCTTCCTGCTCGGTGATGGTGATGAAGCTGTTCAGCTTGGGCTGGAGCTGGTGGATTCTCTTCAAGACGTCATCGAAGAGTTCCACTGGAGAGATCTGCTTACTCCGGATGAGCGGAGCAAGTTCCGCGATGGGACGAAGCGATAACTCTTCAGACATGTTTTGAAGCTAGCCGCATGTGAAATGGGTAGCTGGTTCAATGGCACTCAATTCAAGGGCGCGCAGCGGCTTGGAATCTTCCAGAATTGCACTGACTAGCATCGCAGTTGGTTCAACCCACCGATCATCCAACTTCGCTCCCGTCAGGCTGGACATGGATTGCAACACGTCCCCTATCCTCGCATTCTGGGCTATTAAAGGTTGGGTGAGAAGTGCAGCAACAGCGGCGCCACTGCCCATGAGGCATGCTCTACGACTGAATGCTATTGACGGGCTTTGTCCCATCATGCCTCTCCTCTGACTCTGGATAACAACTCACCGCAGCTCACTTCTTCAACTAATAGTCGAGTTGCTTCGATGATTGTCTGGTGATTGACCTGCATTCTTAGACGAAGGAGGCGAGTGCCAATTCGCTAGCGCTCGCCCCCGATCTCCGGTTCAAAACGTCAGTTTCAAGCTCAACTGTATTTCTCGCGCATCAAACGCCGCGGTCGACTGTCCGAACAGTTGGCTGCCCATGTCTCCAACCGGGTTGAACAGATTCACGCGATTGAAGAGGTTGAAGGCCTCTGCCCGAAACTGTAGGTTGACGGGCTCGACCAGCTTGATGTCCTTGACGAGCGATAGGTCCACATCCTTGAGGGCAGGCCCGCGAAAGGCGTTTCTGCTTAGATTGCCATTCTCTCCCACCGGAATGCATTGCGACCCCGGTCCGGTGAGCACCGGCCCGAAGTCGTCAATCGAGTTGAGGCCGTTGGGACAGAAGGTTTGGATGGCCTGGGAGGTGCGGCTCAAAGAATAATAACCGTAAATCGTCTGAGTTGGGTCGCCGAAGAGTCCATTCACAAACTGGGAGTTGTTGAACCCCGACGTCTTGATGCCTGTCGGCCGGTTCGGACGGTCGTAGTTCAGATTGTCCATGTTGAAGTCACAGCCGCTGAACCAGGCGAGCCCGCAATAAACATCAAATGGACGTCCTGATTGCAGCGACACAATTGTGTTGAGGCTCCAGCCTCCGGCGATCTTCGAAGCTAAGCCACTCCCCTTCGGGCCAGGTATGTTCCACAGTGCACTGAGCACGAACCTGTGCGTTACATCGAACTCGGATGGCCCGCGGTCCATGCGCTGGTTCTGGATGTTGGAAACGCCGGCGTAGAGTATTCCGTAGCCATTCGTATTGGTGTAATCACCCAAGCCGCCTTCGGTGACGTTGTCGAGCACCTTGCCAAATGTGTAGTTGGCGGTCATCGATAAGCCATGGCTGTACTGCTTGCGCACGCCTGCATTCAGCCCGTGATACACCGACTGGCTCTCGTTGGAGATGTAGGTAATTTGGCCCCAGCCCGGGTTCAAACGCGTGGCGAAGTAGTTGCAATAACTAAGATTGCAAATGTCGCCATTGAAACGGTTGTAGTCCTCGCGCGTATACCCCCCTACTCCGCGGGTCGCTACGTAATTCAACATGAATGCCCAGTCGTTGTGAAATGCTTGTTGGATTCCTGCAAACCACTGCATGGAGTAGGCAGTCCTGAGATTTGGATCCACGCCGTTGGGAAAGATCTGGACGCCCTCAATTCCGCCATTGGGCAGCGTCGGAGCGGCAAAGTCGGGGCTCGGCTGGAATGGTGGCATGACATAGTTGGTTGTGGTTCCGTATCCGCCCAGCAGATTCACAATTGCCGTGTTGGCATCGGGCGGATCCAGCCGTGAGGCGTTGGTGTAGAGGTTGGAGTATGGTTCGTTGTACGCGATGCTGAAGCCGCTGCGGATCGCCAATCTGCCATTACCCCTTGGATCCCAAGCCAGCCCAATGCGCGGAGCGAAGTCCTTGTAATTCGTGTTCCAGAGTTTGCTGACACGGTCGGCGGTAGCGCCGGCAATCCGCTCGGTAAGGCTACTACCCGGACCGAGAATAATGTTGCTGAGAATGCCATTCTTCTCGGTTGGGTTGGCGAACACGTCCCAACGTACGCCGAGATTCATGGTCAGCCGCGGCCGTATCTTCCAGTCATCCTGGACGAAAGCCGCCCAGCGATTCCATCGAAAATGGCGCGGTGTGTCGGTGAAGTTTCCAAATTGTGAACTGCCAGGTACACGGTTTACCGTCGCGACCGTGACGTATGGGCTATCGGATCCGAACGCTCCAAAAAAGCCACTGCCAATGGAGAGGAACTCGTAAAAAGGTGCACTATACAGCCGGTAGTCGCTGTTCTCCTGGACGTGGGTGAACTCGAAGCCAATTTTGAGCGAATGCTTTCCGACCGCATGGAACAGAGTATCGTTGATACTGTAGGTGTTAAACACGAAATTACGCGGCACAAAGAATTCGCCGCCAATCGGTGCCGTTCCATCATCGAAAGAAAGCCAACCGAAATCGCTTAACGGCTGCCCGGCATTCTTGAGCAACTGCGCGGTCTTGGTGCTGGCAGGCATCCCGTATCCAATGTTGCTGTCATTGCGTCCGTACGCAAAACGAAAGTCGTTCAATGTATGGGTCGAGAACTGATGGGTTTCTCCAATACCCAGGCTCCCGAAAAAGCCGTCGAAGGGAGCGGTGAAGCCGCGGATGCCGGCGCCAAACAACTCCTGCGAGGCCACGTTGCCGGAGGAATACGCTCCAATCCAGCGGACAAACAACGAGTCTTTCGAGCTAAGGTGATTGTCGAAACGTGTCAGATATGAGTCGTAACTGCTGTGCTGCACCTGCGAAGCGACGGTTAGGCATTGGAGGTCATTGATGTTGGTAACACAATCGGGCGCGGGAAAATCGCTGAACAACAAGGCAGCGATACTATCCGGACTCTCCGAAATAACAGATTGGCGGTAATCCGGCTGCTCCACTATAAATTCCCCCGGGCTCCCGTATTTGCGCCGCGTGCCTTCGTAATTGACGAAGAAGAATGTCTTATCGGGGATGATCGGGCCGCCAAACGACCCCCCAAACTGATTCTGCTGCAGCGGAGTCTTCTCCACTTTGTCAAAGAAGTTGCGTGCGTCGAGCGCAGTATTTCGCCCCGTATAGAAAACCCCGCCATGAAACTTGTTAGTGCCGGATTTGGTAATGATGTTGACGATAGCGCCATTATTCCGTCCGTATTCGGCCGAATAGTTGAGGGTTTGGACCTGCATTTCCTCCACCGCGTCGAGCGAGGGATAGACCAAAGGCGTCCCGCCCAGCCACTCGTTGTTATTTGGTGTGCCGTCAAGGCGGAAATTATTTCCTCGTGGCGTGGACCCGTTGGCAATGAAGCCGAATTCGAAGGTCACGGGAGAAGTTGGCCCGGGCACGCTGGAGACTACAGGAGCCGTAGTCTGCGTCACACCCGGTTCCAGATTCACCAACTGGTACACCTGGCGGCCATTCATGGGGAGGCTGTTGACTTCCCGCGCAGTCACCGTGCCGGTAAGTCGTCCCTCCTCGGTCTCCACCAGGGCCGCTGCGCCTGTGACCTCGACCGTTTCCCGCACCGCTCCGGGATTCAGTCGGGCGTCGACACGCGTGGTGTTATTCACGTTGACGGCAATGTTCTCCAGAAGGGTTCTCTTGAAGCCGGCCGCAGTCACCGTTACTGTGTACGTGCCGGGCTGAAGATGAAGGGCACGGTAGAAGCCGGTGGAATCAGTTGTGGTTTCGGTGGATATTGCGGTTTGAACGTTGGTGACCTGGACAGCAGCTCCCGTGACTATTGCCCCGCTGGAGTCCGTCACATTACCGACGATCGTGCCCTCTGTGAATTGCGCCTGCAGGGTGGTTGAAACTGAAAACAGAAGCAGAAGGAATGCCGACCACTTTGCGATCTTGCCGAGATGCCTCATAGTACCCTCCGGGGATGGGTTTCGAGCGACTGATGGGCACGAATTGGAGTGCGACCTTACATCGATTCTCCGTTGCTGAAAGAAATTCGGGCATACTTTACAAAATTCCTGCAAAGTTTGCAAAGGGAAAGTTTGGCAGGACTCGAGATCACCTACCCCGAGCGCTCCCGTTTCTAGTAAGGTTGTGAGGAGACCATGAAACGACAACAACAGGTTGCAGGAATCGTATTGCTCGCAACCCTCTGGCTCACGCCTGCCTTCGCCCGGACATGCGAGGATGCTGACCTGCTCCTTCGCAACGGCCACATCGTCACGATGGACGCGGCAAGAAGTGTGGTAAGCGCGATGGCGGTGCGTGACGGCAGGATTCTCGCCCTCGGCAATGACGATGCGCTCGCAGGTTGCGCCAGTTCCCGTACCCGGTTGCTCGACTTGCACCAGCGCACGGTTCTGCCCGGACTGATTGATGTCCATACTCATGTCATGGAGTGGGCGAAGAGCATTTTGAGTGGCGAGATTGACGCCGGCTACCCCGCGGTCCACTCCATCCCGGAGATCACGCAAGCCGTGGCGCATCGCGCCGCTACGCTTCCCCAAGGGCAGTGGATCGTTGGAGCCGGCTGGGATCATTCCAAACTCGCCGAGCAACGCTACATCACTCGGCAAGACCTTGACACAGCCTCACCCGACCATCCGGTCTATCTGAAGCATGTGAGCGGTCACATGAGCGTGGCCAACAGCGCTGCTCTCAAACTTGCCAACATCACCAAGGCTACCCCTGATCCGGAAGGCGGCGTCATTGAGCGCGACGCGTCTGGAGAGCCTACCGGAATCCTCAAGGACACGGCGATGGGACTCATCGCTGGGCTCCTCCCAGGAAATCCACCGGATATTGACGTGCACGCTGCCCAGTTCGTCTCCGAAAAAGCAGCAGAGGTTGGCCTTACTACCATCCACGACATCTTCATCTCGTCTGACGAAATGCGCGGGTACCAGGAGGCACGACGTCGCGGCTGGCTGAAGATACGCGTGCAAATGTCGCCCAGGATCGGCAGCATCGCCGACGCCGAAAAACTCGCTCAGATGGGCGTGCACACTGGCTTTGGAGACGACCTGCTGAAATTCGGAGCCGCAAAAATGTTCGCTGACGGCGGCATGGGCGCGCGCACCATCGCCATTTACCCGCCGGGAGTTACCGGTGAACCGAACAATTTCGGCGTGCTCCGCTGGACGCCTGCCGACATGAAGAAGGCGCACTTGATTGCCGCCGGGGCTGGCTGGCAGTTGGAGACGCATGCCATCGGTGACCGCGCCATCGACGAGGTGCTTGATTCCTACGCCGCGGTGATCCAGCAGCTCGGATTGAAAGATCATCGCTTTCGTATCGTGCATGCTGGCATTTCAACTCCGGCAGTGCAGAAACGACTGCGCGAACTCAACATGCTGGTCGACGGCAACCCTCCCTTTGTGTACTGGATCGGCAGCTGGTTCCAGAAATATGGGCCGGAGCGTGTACGGTGGTCGTATCCGGCGAAATCCTACATCGAAAACGGAATTATCGAGGCCGCCGGCTCCGATGTGCCGGTGACGCCACTCAGTCCCTGGTGGGGAATCTGGGCTGCGGTGGTTCGCAGAGACTTGCAGAGTGGCCAGATTCTGGCGCCCGAGGAACGTATTTCTGTCGAACAGGCGCTCACGCTCTACACACGTAACGGAGCCTATGCCGGCTTTGAAGAAGATCGCAAAGGAGCACTCGAACCCGGAAAACTCGCCGACTTTATTGTCGTCGACCGCGATGTGCTCGCCGTGACCGCTGAGGAACTGAAGGATGTGAAAGTTCTCCAGACGTTCGTGGGCGGCCAGAGCGCGTACGACTCGCTTTCCACCGCACACGTTCAGTGACAGAGCGGGGCGATTTTGTTGATCTCATTCAGGGCTGTGTACCAGATGAATTCATTGCCGTCGCTGAAGATGTAGTAGGTTGCTCCATTCGGCAATAACAAGACCGAGTTTCCGCCGTAGCCGCTCATGAAAGGCACCCAGAAGTTGCAGCGGTACTGTGGGAATTCGGCGGTAGTCATGTGCTTCGCCCAGAACTGGTTGTGATACCGAAACGTGTCAGGCACTACAGGCGTCCCCCCGTCCGGTACAAGCACACCTAGAGTGGACGGATTTGCCGTACGGAACAGCGACTCCCGCAACCGAGTTGGATCCAGCACCTGTGTGCCGTTGATTACGCCACCGCTGTTGTTAAGGAAGCGGCCGAGTTTGGCGATGTCATCCTGGACAAAAAACAGTCCATAGCCTCCAAACGGCTTTCCGGACGCGCTGTTGTCCGTGCGGAGCATGGACAAGCTCCCTTGGCTCATGTTCAGTGGCTTGAAAACGGTGTCGCGAATCGAGTTGAAGATGTCCGCCCCGCTGCCCTGCTGTTGCTGCAAGTAGCTGTTCATGGCCTGCGTCAGAATGAAAGTGGCGTGGGTCTGGTACACCCACGTGGTCCCCGGAACGGCCTTGTGCGGAAATGGAGTGAATGCGTCAGCGATCTTTGCACTGTAAGGTTCCGCGATAAGAAACGCACGCTCCTGCCCACTGCCCTCATCCGCTTCATTGCCTGTGCTGATGTAATTGCCGGTGGCCATATCCGCCGTGTTGGCGAAAGTGACATTCGTCCAGTCGCCACCGTCCACGTACTGCGGAACGTAGTTCCGAATCAGTCGCCCATAAACCCCGCTTCCATACTGCTGTCCCAGCCACATCATGGCCAGTCCGGCAAACGACGATTTGGCTAGCGAGTAGGAAGGCAAGCGCATGTTGTCGCAGAACGCGTAGATGCCGTGGCGCGTCTGGCAGTTGCTGACGTAGTTGACACCATTGATCAGCAGCCCATAGGTTGTAATGTCCGCGGGCGACTTGAAATCCTGCGTGAAATTGGCAATATTGATCCCGGACTTTGGGAAATCAGTCGCAAGAGCACTGAAAGGCTTGGTGGGTATGCGGTTTGCCACTTCAGCAGCTTCTGCTTCCTCCAGTGCCTGGTCGTTGGTTACGCTGCCCGGGGTATAGGTCGCCGCGACTTGTCCCCACAGGTTGAGCTTGAAATACAAACAGGTTTCCTGCGTGACCTGGTAACGAACCTTCGAAATGTTGGGCTTCTTTGTGCGGTTGAACAGGAATGTCATTTCCCCGTTGTGCACGCAGTTCTCATTCCTCTCTACCAGGGCGAAGGGGAGCGAGGCACGCATGTACCCGTTGTCGGTGGTCTCCTGCCACACCCGTCCGGACCCGAGTATATAGTTCCAGGCTGTGCTCCCGGTGATGACGAGAGTTTGCTGGGCGGGGATGAGGTAGCTTCCGTTCTGCACGAACTGGAAACTGAAATTTGCCAGGTGCCGCCACGGGGAGTTGCCTGCGGAATCGTCCGCGAAGTCGTCGCGCAGAATCTGAGCACCTCCGCTGGCCGCCGGGTCAGAAAGCGTGAGTGTACCTTCGAAGGCCTGCGAAGGCGCAGCCGCATCAGCAGGCAAGGCAAAGCCCGCACTGTCATCGACGGGAGTGGCAGGGTCAGCGTTCGAAAAAAGTTCGTTATAAGTGAGAACCGATCGATTCACTTTGCCATTTCCGCGCAGCGGATCACCCGGTACGGGAGTTGCGACCGACTGGGCCGGTACACACCATCCAGTCAATGCCGCCCATAGAATAAGCAAACCAAGAAGAGCCCAAGGCTTCACTGCAAGTCTCCCTGTCGAAAAAGAGTATCGCACCGGTGCGGGCACAGAATATGGACGGTGGCTACCACCATTCAAGGGAAAAATAGAGGTGTCTGAATCCACATTCTGCAGAGTGCTGCTATACTCCAGGCGCTACGCGGCTGCGATAAGCGAAAATGACGACGGAACCTTTCCACGGATTGCCAAAAGTCTCTCCTGACAGCATGGTGGCGCGTTTTTTGCTGGCATTTCTCGCCACCGCCGGATTTTTCTATGTCAACATCATGCCGGCACTGGTAGACGGGCTGAAGGTGGGACTCGGCTTCAGCAACAAGCAGGCAGGGTTGGTCGGCTCATGCAACGTCTACGGCGCGGCCGGCGGCGCATTCCTGATTGTATTTCTGGTACGGCGCATCAACTGGAGAGCTGCCGCCCACTTCTTCCTGCTGGGGTTAATTGTCATGGATCTGCTGTCCATGCTGGTCAAGACCCCTTTCGCACTCATGGGTGCTCGATTCCTGCACGGTTTTATCGGCGGGATGCTGGTGGGAATGAGCTATTCGATCTTCGCTCGCACCAAGTCGCCGGACCGCACTTTTGGCGTGCTGCTTCTGGTACAGGTTTTCTCCGGCGGACTGGGCGTGATGAGCCTGCCGTTGCTGGTGCCGAAGTTTGGCACAAATGTTTTGTTTGCCACGCTGATTTTGTTCAGCGGGACGACGTTGGTGATGCTGCAGTTCCTGCCGGATTATCCAATAAAGACACCCCCGCCACGCGCGCAAGGCGCCGCGCCCGATCGATTGCAATTGATGCCGCTGTTGCTCGCGCTGGTCTCGGTGTTTTTCTTTCAGGCCGCCAACATGGGGCTATTTGCTTTCATCATCGGGCTCGGGAAGCAACGCGGACTGGAGGTCGCGTTTGTCAGCGAAACGCTAGGCATCGCGAATTGGATCGCCACGCTTGGCGCGGTATTGGTAATCGTTGTGTCCACCCGCTTTGGGATCTTCAAACCGATCCTCGGTGGCATGTTGTTGACGCTGGTCGGGACCTATGTATTCAACTACAGCGAGGTGAAATGGATTTGGATCGCCGCAAACATCGGAACGGGTATAACGTGGAACTTCGTGATTTCCCACCTGCTCGGCATGTGCGCCAGGTTTGATCGGACCGGCCAGACGGCGGTATGGGGCGGCTTTGCCTCGAAGATGGGTCTGGCGTCAGGCCCGATGCTATTTTCGTTCATTGTAGGAGCAGGTAATTATTCGGCATTGATCGCGACCGCGCTCGTGCTGTTGGCCCTTGCGACTTTTGCGTCGGCGATACCGGCATGGGGACTGGACCACGATGCCGCCAACGCTTTACCCCACGTGCAGAATGCTCAAGCTCTGCCGTAATCTATGCCACGCATTCCAGCTTGAGCAGACCTGGAAGGATCAGGGCATTATTTCTCTTTGGAGTTGAACATGTCGTTATTCTCGATTGCAGCGTTACAGCTTGATTTGCCGTTTGGCGATAATCGCGATCGTCTTGAAAAAGAGACGGCGCGGGTTTTGGCAAGATTTCCATGGGTGCGAATGGTCGTATTCCCCGAGCTTTGCTCCTTTGGCCCCGCTTTGAGTTTTGCCGAAGCGATGCCCGGACCGACCGAAATCCGGTATCAAGCTTTGGCTAAGAAGCACAATATATGGCTGATCCCAGGCTCAATTTATGAACGGGTTGGAGAAGATATATTCAACACCGCGCCGGTCATCAATCCAGAGGGCGAGGTCGTCGTGCGCTACCGCAAAATGTATCCCTTCCTGCCTTATGAAAAGGGAGTGAAATCCGGAACGGAGTTTGTCACCTTCGATATTCCAGAGGTTGGTCGTTTTGGGGTATCCATCTGCTATGACGGATGGGTGCCAGAAACGACTCGCGCCCTGGTGTGGAAGGGCGCCGAGGTCATTCTTCATCCCACCATGACTGGAACCATTGATCGCCCACAAGAACTGATCATTGCCCAAGCCAATGCCATAGCGAACCAGTGCTATTTCGTTGATGTAAACTGTGCCGCCCAACTGGGCAATGGACGGTCCATAATCGTCGGCCCGGAAGGTGAGATCATCTATCAGTCAGGTGAAGTGGGGGAACAGATTCCTTTCACCGTTGATCTCAATCGCGTTCGAGAGGTACGAAAGTCCGGCACGCTTCGACTCGGTCAAATCCTCAAGTCATTTCGCGATGCAACCGTTGAGTTCCCCTGTTATCGAGGTAAATATCAGGAGTCCCCTGCAATGGCATCGCTAGGACCTCTGATCATGCCCGGTCGGTAGAGATCCTGAAAGGCAATTTGGCCGGAGGGCATTCCGCTAGCGACTCATCCGCGTTTGGCCCCTTGCGGATGCGCTATTCATTTTTGTATACGAATGATGCCCACACCGTCCTCGATGGCAAGGGTTGTGCCGTAGGGTTTCGACAGCCTCTGCAATTCCTCCAAAATAGTCTTGGCGACCGCCGGGGACGCCAGCCGGGGAATACCCTGGTTGACGCCCTTGGCCGTGAAGCCGAGGTCAACGGGATACAGTCGCACCTCGGACACCTGGCCGTGCTCGAAGCGGCTCACGGCAATCACGCTCTGATACCACACCGGCGCATCGAACCCGACCTTCAGGATTTTGCCCATGAGTTCATTCTCGGTGAGGGCATTGGGATCTCCCTTCATCGCTTCGTACATGTCGGCCGAAACCGGCTCCTGCGTGGTCAACTGGAAGAAGAAATTCGCCAAGCTGTAGAAGATTGGTTTGCCCTGATAGATCTCGATCGCCCGGAGGCGGTGCGGACCATGGCCGATGAAAACATCGGCACCCGCATCGATGGCCGCGTGCGCCAGCTTGGGCAAGAAGTCGGCCGGTTCCTCCGACCAGTTGTCGGGTTCGTGGGCGTGGATAGTGGCAATCGGTCCTGGCGACGAAGCGGATGCGCACACAGTGAACGATCGCGTCGCAATCGAAGATCTGGTAATAGCCACGCAATTCTACGCGGCGTTTCCGCTCGTTTACCTTTAGACGGCGGAACGCTCTAACGGCGCCCCGTCCACATAGGAAAGGTTGAAGGTACCTTCCTTCTATAGACGCCACCAGCACGAGACTTGATTCCTGCTATACAATCCTTACGCTTAGGACGCCACGGCTGCCAAGTGCTGAATGCCGACTTCTGATACCCAATCCGTTGCTACGACGCTGCCCGCCCGCTACTACACGGACCCCGACCTCTTCGGCGACGAACTCGAACGCTTCTACTGCCAATCCTGGATCTGCGCCGGCCGCGCCAGCCAGGTTCCGGCGCCGGGCGACTATTTTCTGCGCGAGGTTGCGGGGGAAAGCATCATCATTACTCGCGACGCGAGTAGTTCGCTGCGGGCGTTTTTCAACGTGTGCCGGCATCGCGGTACCCGCATCTGTGCCCGCGGCGAAGGACATTTTCCGGGCCGGATCCAGTGCGGCTATCACGGTTGGACTTACGGACTCGACGGGAGCCTAATTGGCGCTCCTCATGCTCACGACGGTTTCTGCCGCGAGGACTACCCCCTCAATCGCGTTCATGCTGATGTCTGGGACGGACACATCTTCATCAACCTCAGCTCAGACCCCGCCCCACTGGCCAGTCAACTGGGAGATATGCAGCAGAAAGTCCTGCATTGGCAAATGGCCGAGTTGCGTACCCATCGGCGTATCGAGTATGAGGTGAAGGCAAACTGGAAGCTGATCATGCTGAACTACAACGAATGCCTGCACTGTCCCATTCTGCACCCGGCGCTCAGTGCCATCACGGATTACCTCTCGGGCGAGAACGATCCGCCCCATCGCGGATACATTGGCGGCTCCATGGAATTTCAGGGCGGCGCCAAGACCATGAGTAAAGATGGCAGACTGCGGCGCGCGTACCTTCCCGGACTCACCGCAGACGAACGCAGCAGAGTTTATTACTACGCAATTTTTCCTAACCTGCTGCTCAGCCTCCATCCCGATTACATCATGACGCACACGCTCTGGCCGCGGGCGGTGGATCGTACGGATGTGATCTGCGAATGGCACTTCCACCCTGACGAGATGGCGAAGGTTGATTTCGAAGGTGATGATGCAGTGGAATTCTGGGACATCACCAACCGCGAAGACTGGGCGATCTCAGAGCTCTCGCAAGCCGGAATCAAGTCGCGCGCCTACAAACCCGGCCCCTACTCGCGCTGCGAGTCGCTGCCCCACGCTTTCGACGAAATGGTGCTGGATCGCGAAAAGCAGGCGCTTAAGAAACGGGGCTAGTGTGCTTTCTTGTCGAGCCGGGGGGCCGAACCGTTTTCGCGCAGCTCCTCGATCAGGTATCGCGCCGTCAGCGGCTCTCCAGTTCCGTCGCGCATGAGACCGTCAAGGGTCTGACTCGCGCCTCGCGAGAAAAAGTGCGTGTTCAGATAGGCACCAGCTTCCGGGCCCCAGTGGGTTCCGAACTTTTGGTCTATCTTGTGGTTGATTTGGCGGGCAACCATCTCTCCTACGACGTAGCTTTGCAAATAGATAGGGTCAGAGCCGTACATGGGGTTATAAGCCCACACCGGCGCTCCGTGCATGTCCACGCTGAGGTACTGGGCGTGGATGCGGTTATAGAGCGCCGCAAGATCCTGATCGGGTTCGGCATATGCTTCAAACTCGAACAGAGAGTCTGCCATGGTACTGCGCAGATCAAACATCTCTTTGAGCTTGTAGGTTTCCGCAACCACATTCGCCTGCTCAGGAGTCAATCCGAATAATTCCGTGTCCACTTCCGGCCGATACAGCCGGAGCGCGATCACCTGCGCGACTCCTTCATCGAAGGGTTCGGCACCGTTGGCGCGCAGGAGGAATGATGGCTCGCTCATCATGCTGTAATGCAGGGCGTGTCCGACAGAGTGAAATAGCCGGTCGAAGAAGAAGATGCCGGAGTACCGGTTCGCAAGGATCTTCACATCCTTACCATAGAGAATCGGATAGGCGGCTCCAGCGAAGCTCAGATCCGCAACTTGCATCTGGACGGACAATTTATCCAGGTCATATCCCAGGCTTCCGGCTAGCTGCTTGGTTTTCGCCCAACCTTCGCCCGGAAGGAAGCGCTTTTGTTCGAAATCGTTGGTTCGCGCCGAAAAGTAGAACTCGAGGTCCCAGGGCTCCACCTTGTCGACCTGGAGCTCGCGGCGCATCCGCTCCAGCAGTGCTTGATACTCGGGTTCGGTTTGGCTCCGAATGGTGTCGAACCATTCGAATAGCTTCTGCGTTTCCAAGTCTTTTCTGCGCAGCATGAAGGTCGAGAAAAGTTCGTTGGTGTGCTGTAAGGAAAGTTCGTTCCGTAGTTTGATAGCCTCACGGATGCGTTCGCCGTTCGCGACCGCCAGTTGCGCGCGGGCCTCCCAAGCCTGCTGCCGGAGCCGGCGGTCGGGACTGTGGTTAACAAGGTCGGTCAACTCCGCGCGCGTCAGTGAGTGGTCGCCAGCCAGGTAGCGCATGGCGTTTTCCTGGCGGGTGATTTGCTCCACAATGGCGGTGAGCTTTGCGTCGTTGGAAATCTCGGTATAAGCAGCTTCCTCCAGGAACAGGTTGCACCGGCGATTCAGGAGCTGGTCCTGGAAGTGTCCCACCTTCAAATAATGCAGGAATTTGTCATCGGTGGTAACCGCGCGAATGCTTTCCTGAATGGTACGGGAGGACAGATGTTCGTCGCCCAAGGCAATTTGGTATTCGGTGCGCCAGTAGTCGGCGTACAAGCTTTCCAACTGTTTTTCTTTCGCGTCGAGTTGCGCAAGAATGGAATCCTGCGCTTGCCCCGCCAGCGGACAGATGAGTGCGACAAATATCAGGAGCGCACGCCAAGGCCTCATGCCCGTATTCTAACCACTTGCGCGACGTGCCAACCATTACGGAAGTTCCGGGCAGACCTTTAGTGCGTGGGGAGACTCAGAGCTTCAGAGAGTCCTTCAATCACGAGCCTAAGCAAGACGAATCTCTAACCGCAGGTTTTCAATACCGTGCACACCGAGGCGCAGATGGGCCCGCCGATATTGAAGGTTGCGGCCACTTCGGCCCCTTTGACCTGCAACGGTTGCGGGACCTTACCCAGCAATTGCCAGGCACACCATCCCAACATGGCGACGCCAGTCGCGCCGATGGGATGGCCCTTCGCAATGAGTCCGCCGGAGGTATTGATCCCGCATTCACCGTTAACCGCGGCTTTTCCCTCGACCCAATATTGTGCGCCTTTGCCGTACCCGGCTTTTCCCAATACCTCGGTGCCGAGCGCTCCCATGACCGTGAAGCAATCGTGGATCTCGGCGACTTTCACATCGTCAGCCTTGACGCCAGCCCTCTGATAGGCGCTTTGCATGGCTTTGATCGCCCCCGCGGGACGAAGCACATCGCGGCCGGATTTTCTGAGAGAGTCGGTCGCTTGCGCGTACCCTGCAATCTCGACGCAGTCTTGCCGGGCGACGCCGAGCTTTGCCAGTCCTTCCTCAGTCGCGAGGATGAGTCCGGCATACCCGTCGGTGATCTGCGAGCAATCGTAGGTCTTGAGCGGCAGTCCTTCGACAATGTAGCGATTAATGCCTCCGATCTGCATCGCCTGTTCGACCGTAAGTTCGACGTTGCGCATCTGCGCGTACGGATTGTGACGGGCGTTTCCGTACTCCGTAACGGCGATCTGCGCCAGGTGTTCTTCGCGAATGCCATGCACTTTGAGATAGCACTCCATAACCTCCGCGAAGAGGTGGGGGAAGATATAGACCTTCCCTTCACGTTCAGCGGGATGCGAGAAATAACCGAGGGCCTGACCGATGAGCTTTCCATCCATCTTGCCTTCGGCGTCTCGCATTTTTTCATAGCCGATCGCAATTCCAGTATCGCCCCATCCGATTTGCAGTTTCTGGATGGCGGAGAGGATGGCCTGCCCGCCCGAAGCGCAGGCATTTTCGACCGACTCGATGGGCTTGCCGGCGAGACCGGGAACATCCGCCACCAGGCCCGAAAGCAGCCCTTGCTGGTTGAGGGAGATATTGCAAACGGCGCCCACGGAGCCTACGTCGAGCGCGGAGGGTTCCACTTTGATCTCCGCACAAGTCCCAGTAACGGCGCGGCCAAGAATCTCGGGCACAGACATGCCCATGAGTTTTCCGAATTTGGATTGATGATAGGCGGCGATGTAAATGCGCTTCATAAAACACCCCTTATGATGACGTTCGCTTCGGCGTGGCAGTACCTTTTCCGCTGCGGACGCGAGACTTGAGATTCCGCGGCCGGTCATTCTTCAGCCGATCCTGCTTCAACCGATCCTGCTTCAATCGATCCTGGAGTTCGAGTTTCAGAACCTTGCCATAGGCGTTGCGGGGCAACATCTCTATAAAGATGATGTACCGGGGCAGTTTGATCTTATTGATCCTGGCACGAAGGAACTCGATGAGTTCGAGATCGCTGGCGGCCGCGCCTGTTTTCAGCGCCACGAAGGCGGCTGGGACTTCGCCCCACTTCTCGTCGGTCGTCCCCATGACGGAGACCTCGGCAATGGCCGGATGCTCGAGCAATTCCTTCTCGACTTCCGCAGGATAAATGTTGACGCCGCCGCTGATGATCATGTCCTTGGAGCGGCCTGCGATATAGAAGAACCCATCTTCGTCGCATCGGGCCAGATCGCCAGTGTGGAACCATCCGTCTTGGTCGAGCACCTTGGCGGTGGCGGCGGGATTGTTCCAATAGCCCCGGCAGACGTGCGGCCCGCGCAGACAGAGTTCCCCGACCTTATTCGTTCCGACCGAATTACCCCCGGTGTCGAGTAGCTTTGCCTCCGTGAACATCATCGGCTTACCAATTGAACCAGGCTTGCGCGCGGTGTCCTCGTCGCTCATGGCAAAGCAGTTCACGCCGACTTCGGTCAGACCGTAGCCCTGGTGAAATATCAGTCCACGCTTCTGGTAAGCACGGAGAAGTTGCAAGGGAAGCGGAGCGCCTCCGCTGGCGACCCAGCGTAGATGGCCGCCTTTGAGCGCTGCAGATTCTGGCGAATCGAGAAACATTTTGAAGATCGTGGGTACGCCGAAAAGGAGGGTACACTCGTATTCCCGGCAGGCTTGTAAAACCCCAGCGGCATCGAAGCCTTCATGCAAAACGATGCTGCCCCCGATAGCGAACAGCGGAGTCAGGAATACGGTGAGGCCTCCGGCGTGATACATGGGCGTGTAAACCTGAACCCGGTCACTCTGCTGCAATTGCCATGAGATAACTGTGTTGTAAGCGTTCCATACGATCTGCCGGTGTGGAATCATTACGCCCTTGGGCTGACCTGTGGTGCCGCTGGTATAGAGCAAGCAATAAACATCCTCGGGTTGGAGTCTCGGAGCGAGCGGTTCGGGACGAACCCGATCGATCGCCTGGGCATAGCTCAATACTTTCGAAACCCTTTTCCGCGCATCCAGATTAATCAACTGCTCGAAGGCCACGAGTTGTTGGAGTTCTTTCGCAAGGCTCTCGTACCGCGCTGAGTACATGAGGCAGCGCGGTCCGCAGTCCGCCAGTATCTGGCGCAGTTCGTGAGCCGTGCTGCGTGTCCCGAGGGGGACAAGGATGATGCCGGATTTGCCGGCTGCGCAGAAGGCATCGACATATTCAACCCGGTTCTCGGAAAGAATGCAGACCCGATCCCCGGGGGCAAGAGAGCAGAGATCGGTCCAGACCCGCGCGCACTGCAAGGCCCGCCGATCCAGTTCCGCATACGTGAACTGCCGACGCGTGGGGACGTGGATCAATGCGATTGCGTCGGGGCTAAGACGGGCGCGCTCTCCGAGAATGTCGGCGGTGATCACGAGTTTTCCCCAGACCGTGCGGAAACAGATTGTGCAGTGGCGGGCGCGCGGGACGAATCTGACGCGAGAATTTGCAGCAAAACTTGCGTCAACTCCTGGGGACGTTCGAACTGGGGTGCATGGCCGCAACGCTCAATGACCGTGAGCGTGCAATGTGGAAGCTGCGACTGAAACTTCTTCGCGCAGTCCAGCGGAACGAGACGATCAGAGGCGCCCCAAATGAGGTCAACCGGCATTTGGAAACTCGCCAGTTTCTCGTCAAACAGGTATTTCGATATGTCGTCTGCGCCAGCGGCCAGCAGCTGTGAAATTGGACCTGTATTCGAGATGCGGACCAGATCGTCGAGGACGAAATTCGGCCGGCGAGGCGCAGAAGGGTCCAGTACGGCGTCGAGCGTGCGCCGAGCCTCTTCGCGGTCCTTCGGCATGATGTTCACTTCCAATGCGTCCTTGATGGGACAGCCGTCGATGAGAATCACTCGCGTCACGCGAAGGGAATACTTCTGTGCATAGAGCATCGCCATCCAGGCCCCGAGCGAATTACCTGCCAGTACCAGCGGCACGTCTCGCCAGGGCATGGCATCGAGTACTTGTTCCAGTGCGGTGAGCAGAGTTCCCAGGCTGAGCGCACCCGCAACTGGCTCGCTCTCGCCATGGCCGGCAAGGTCCGGGATTACAAGATGAAAGTGGCGCTTCAGGTCGGGCGCCACTTTGTACCAAGTTCCCGCCTGATCACCTGCTCCATGAAGCAACACCAGCAGCGGTCCGGCGCCGCCATGCCACACGACCTGTTCTCCCACTGTGGTCGTAACCCTTGTCTTCCGAAGGCCGGCTCGGCGAAGCCCGTTCCTCCGCAACCAGACCGTCGTAGCAATAGGCCGCAAATAGAAAAGAATGGAGAAGGCAAGCAGCCCAGCAACTGCAGCAAAGACCAGCAGCAGCGCGATTTTCATTGCCAGGCCCATTTGCTCCTCTCGGCTGCTTTAGTTGGACGCTATTCCAAACCGCCTACGGCATGCGAAACGCGCAGCCCGCCTGGTTGTAACCAACCCCGGAGCCGACCAGCACGACCAGGTTGCCGGACTTCACTTTGCCCTGTTCGATAGCGTGGTCGAGCGCCATGCCGACGCAGGCCGAACCGGTGTAGCCATACTGTTCCATGATGGTATGCGCACGTTCCGCCGGCACGCCGAGACGTTCCATCACGCGTTCAATCGTAGGCTTGCGCACCTGGGTAAAGATGAAGCAATCGACGTCACGCAGAGCGAAGCCACCGTCCTTTGCGAGCCGTTGCACAATGACCGGCCACGTCTCCTCGTTCAACTCCGGAGGATAACGGTTCTTGATCGTGCACCCGGTACGTCCCGCCTTAACCGAGGCTTCGCTCGCCGGCTCGAAAGTGCCTCCGGAATAAATTCCCCAATAGTCGTGATAGGAACCGTCGGCGCGGAAAAAGGAAGTGACAAAGCCCGGCGAAGCTGCAGGTTCGAGCACCGCCGCGCCCGCGCCATCACCATAGAAGAAGACCATGGGATCGGCAGCCGACGTGAGTTTGTGCATGAGATAGACGCCGACGACGAGCACCGTCTTGATGCCGGGGTTAGCGGCGATGATTCCAGCGCCCGCCGAAAGCCCGGTCGGAAACGAAGCACAGGCGCAACCGACATCAAACGTCCCCGCATTTTTCGCGCCCAGCTTATATTGCAGTACAACCGAGGTGGCAGGAGTTATGTAGTCTGGCGAATCGGTGCCGAGGATGATCAGATCGACATCTTCGGGCTTTTTGCCGGCGCGCTCGATTGCGAGTTTGGCTGCGGGAAGAGCGACATCGCTGGTAGCCCAGTCTTCTGGGGCATTCCAGCGCGTCTTGATGCCGCTCGATGCCTCCATTTTGTCCACGAAATCCGGGATATGCTTGAAGCGCTCGCGCAGCATGTCATTGGTTACTTCTATTTCAGGCACGTACCTCCCGGTGGCGACAATGGTTGCGTAACGCGTCATGAATGAGTCCTTTTTGAATTGTTATTAGTTAGGTCCCCAGCACGAATCCGCCATCGACGGAGAGCACGGTGCCGGTAATGAACGATGCCGCATCGGAGGCTAACCAGACGTAGGCTTCGGCAACATCCTCAGGCTTTCCCATGCGACCCAGAGGAGTGTGTGAAACCATGGCCTGCACGACCTTCTCCGGCATCTTCTGTACCATCTCGGTGGCGATGAAACCGGGAGCGACGGCATTTACGCGGATGTTGTATTTCGCCAGTTCCCGCGACCACGTCCGGGCAAACGCGATGACTCCAGCTTTGGTGGCAGCGTAATTGGTCTGGCCGAAATTTCCATACAGACCCACGACCGAAGAAGCGTTGAGGATCACGCCTGAGCCTTGGCGGATCATGTGCGGTACCACGGCCCGCGAGCAAAGGAAGACGCCTTTCAGGTTGACCGAGATGACCGAATCGAACGCTTCATCGGTCATCGTTCCGGCAACCGCGCCATCCTTCCACTTCACGAACTGCGCATCGCGCGTGATGCCTGCGTTGTTGATCAGTACATCGACCGTATTCCAGCGGGAGACGATTTCCTGAACACCCGCCTCGACGTCGCGGGAGTCGCACACGTTGGTTTTACGGAAGAGAGCTTCTCCGCCGAGCGTGGACAGTTCGCGCAACAACTCTCCCTGCCCGGCATCGTTGACGTCCCACGCCGCCACCCGGCAGCCTTCGCTGGCAAATCCCCGGGCCGTGGCGAGACCGATCCCCGCCGCGGCTCCGGTGACGATGACGACCTTACCGCGCAGACCTGTGTCTTTCATGCGCCCCCTAAAAGTTGTACTTCAGCGCAAACTGGATCACTCTGGGCCCCGTGGTAGTTGATGCGATCTGCCCAAAGTTCCCCGAGGTAACAACGCTCACGGGGTTAGCAAAATTCACGTTGTTGAAAAGATTGAAGAACTCAGCTCGGAACTCCACCTTTTGGGTTTCCGTGACCGGAAAGACCTTCATTATGGAAAGATCCGTGTTGATCTGCTTCGGACCTCGAATGATGTTCCGCCCCAAGCTGCCGAAATCTGATGTATAGGCTGCCGGAGCAACGAATGCGCTGGTGTCGAAATAGGCGTTTAGGCGGTCCTTCACGTCGCCGCTCTTAATTGCGGATGCCACTGTCCGCCCGGAAGCCAAGTCGCCTTGGGTGAACGCAAACAGGGAATCCGAGCCCAGGATCGAAAACGGAACGCCGGACTGCAGAGTTACAATTCCGGACACACTCCACGAGTTCACCAGACCCTTTGCCAGCCTCGAGCCGCCATGATAAGCGTTCGGAAGCTGATACAGGTAACTCCCGACGAAGCGCTGCCGCCGGTCGAAATCCGAGGAAGCATTGTTGTGGTTTTCATTCACCATGTCACCGGGGAGCAGTGTGATGTCGCTGACGTCGCTGCCGGAGTAGTCGTCGATCGAGTGGGACCAGGTGTAGCTGAGCAACATCTGCAAGCCATGGGAGAAGCGCTTGTTGACGGTTGCCTGGAGGGAGTTGTAATTGGAGTTAGAGTTACTTTTCATCAGGAAGCTACCCAATCCAGGGGCGGGCAGATTGCCGAAGCCGGGGAAGAGAGGCCCACCTAGACTTCCAAATGCAGGTATTCCAGCGAACGACGGGCCGAACGCCTGGTTGAAAGAAAATAGACGCGGATACTTGCGCCCTTGTGTACCGACATAGCCCAAGTCCAGCATCCAGTTATTGGCGAAGCTGGTTTGCACTCCAAGATTGAAACTTTGCACGTAAGGAATGCTCCAGTCGTGGATGTCGGGATAGAGGCCGGAAGCCGGAACTATAGTTGGTGTGGGCGTAGCCGAACCATACGCAGTCACCGGCAACACGGCCGGATAACCCCCATACGGGAAGATGCCAGCATTGCTGGGACTCAGCGGGTTCAGCGGGAAGGCGCTGGGCAGCGGGACTTGCACAAATGGATTTTCGTTCGATGTGGCGAGCGCGCTGGCCAGCATTTCGTAGGGCATATTGAACAGTTGGCTGTTATACAGCCGCATGTTGGGCCGGTCAAAGAAGATGCCATACCCTCCGCGCAGAACAACCTTGCCGTCACTTGTTAGTTGATAGGCGAAGCCAACCCTCGGCCCGAAGTTCTTGTAGTTCGAATTCACCAACCCGTCGTTGACCTTGGGAAATCCGGGCAGGTTTCCGTTCCCGGCTTGGACGAAACCGCCAGTAACGGCAACCCCGCAAGTATTCCCACACGCCGGTACAATCGGCGTGGTCACAGACTTCGACGGATCGAAGCCCACAAAATGGCCCTGGGTCTCGGTGGTAGGACCGAAATAGTCATAGCGCAGCCCCAGATTGAGGGTAAGGCGGGGGGCGACTTTCCAGTCGTCCTGGAAGAAAGCCGAAAAGTCGTTGGCACGGTTGTGGAGACCGTTGGTGCCTGAACCAATCACGGATACGCTGGCCATTCCGGCCAGAAAATCTGCGAACGGATTGCCGTTGATGAATCCCGCATAGGCGATTTCGCCGTTAGGGAATACATCGAAATAGGGTGCATCGAGCTCCTGTCGCTTGTATTCACCGCCGAATTTCATGGTGTGGCGACCCTTCGTCCAGGTCATCATGTCGCTGGCGCTATACATATTGGTCGCGGCATAAGTGATGCCCAACGGGGACGGCCCAAGAGTGAACATATTCGGAAAAACCATCGTTGGCATGCTCGGAAACAAGCTGCTCAATGGCGATGCAATTCCCAAATCCGCCGAGGTCACCGGCGTAGAAGGTTTACCGGGGCCGTAAATCGTGCTCCAGCCGAACCTGACTTCATTCAGCAAGCGACTCGAGATCACCGACTGTACGCCTGCCGAAAGCAGGCGCTGGTAGATGTCTTCCTCGGTCGGCCAGCCGGGCGCCTGCAACGGGTTGCCATCACCAAACTGAGCGTAGAGCGCCTGATTTTCCCGGTTGAATGCTTGGAAGTATTTGGCGAAGAATCGGCTTCCTGCCGTTAGTTTGACATCCAGATTGGTGTTGAACTGATCTTCTTTGTAAGTGGAATCGGACGGAATCGTCTGCAGTACTGGAGAGAGATTCGCTGGACAACCGGTAGTGACACCGGGGATCCCAGGAATCATATACTGCCCGTTGGGGAGCTTAGCGTTCAGAGCCGTAAAAGCTACGGGATCGACATATCCAGGGAACGGAAACGTTGGGTCGTAACACTCAGAAAGAGCAGCTAGAGATGCGGCATCTCGCTGCGAGCCCAAACCGGCTGGTAGGAATACCGTGGAGAGGGAGTTCGTCAGCGACGTGCCGTTGGTTTCGCGAGTGCCCTGATAGGAGATGAAAAACCAGGCCCGATCCTTCATGATCGGACCGCCCAAGGTTCCACCAAACTGGTTGCGCCGGTAAGTGGGCCGTTGCGTAACCACGGGCACTCCTTCGCTATTCTGCTCGGCTCCGTTGAGGAAGAAATTGTTTGCATCGAGCACCGTGTTCCGCAGGAACTCATAGGCATCACCATGGAGCTTGTTCGTACCGGACTTGGTGACGGCGGCCACGTTGCCTCCCGCGTTGCGGCCCGCGGAAGCATCGTACATGCTGGTCTGCACGATGAATTCCTGGAGCGAATCCATGGATGGGACGGAAAGATTGGGGTTCTCACCTGTGCCGATGGAATTCGCATCCACGCCGTTGATGATCATGTTGTTCGAGAGCGCGCGCTGGCCGTTGACATACACCGCAACATCGCCGCGCCCCAACTCGGAGGAGTTCCCGAGGGAGCCCGAGGCTCCAGTTGTCATAGCTAGCAATTGCTGAAAGTTGCGGGTCGGCAACGGCAGCGAGTCGATCTCCTTCTCATCGATGACCGTGCCGCGGGCGGAACTTTCCGTCTGCACCAGCGGCGACTGGCCCGTCACCGAGACCGTGGTCGGCGCGCCCGCCACCTTGAGGGCAACGTCGATGACCGTGCTTTCGGTGATCCTGACGCTGATGCCTTCCACCTTGGCCGACCCGAATCCGCTCTGGGTCACTTCGAGCCGGTAGGCGCCGGGGGCGAGCAGGGGAAACGTGTAACGGCCATTGCCGCCAGTTTGGGCTTCGCGCCGCACGCCGGCGTCGCTCGTCAGGACGACGTTTGCGCCTGTCACCAGCGCCCCGCTGGGATCCGTCACCACACCCACGACTTGTCCGGTGGTGGCCGTTTGCGCGTGCGTCATCGGCGTCATGAAACAGAAAATGGCGGCTACCGCCAGCAGGGTTGTGAGGGTTCGAATTCGCATATTTCCTCCTTGTATCGCTATTACGACCTCGCAGCTCAATTCTTCCGGCTGCGGGTGTACAGACGGACAAACTGATCGACCGCTTCTTCGTCATTCACGCCCAGATAGCGCTTGGCGCCGAAGAGGTTCTCCACCAGAAAATGCGTGACAAACTGCAAGTACAGACTGACATAGGCAAACCCGGGGTTCACGTCGCCGGGAAAAGGGATGGGTGCCTTTTGAAACAAAGCCGTTGAATAGGTGCGCAGACCTCCGGCGACCTCCCGATAGCTGTGAATGAAGTGCTTATGGCGAAACTCGACGACGTCGACGTACATCAGCCGCCAGTAGTCCAGATTTTCTGAAACAACGCGGCCAACGGCCCTCCCCAGCTTCTTCAACGATTCCGGATCAGGGGACTGCATCAAGGGGAAAATCTTCCTCTGCCGGAGGACTTCCATCTTCTGTTCCATGTGCTGGACCAGACCGATGAAGATGTCTTCCTTGTTCGGGTAGTAAAGGTAGAGCTTGCCCATGGACACGCCGGCACCGCGGGCGATTTCGCGGACGGTGGTGCCGTGAAATCCTTGCCGGGTGAAGAGCTTGAGCGCGGCGCGTTCGATTTTGAGCCGGTTCCTGGCGACGGTGTCGTCCAAAAGCTTTGGCATAGATGCCTTCGTTCGCTGTGCCAATACGAGCGCTCGCTCTATACCAACACGAGCGCTCGCTCTTGGTGAGGGATTTTAGAACGCCGCCCTTGGGCTGTCAAGAGAGTTATTTACTCCCCTTCGTTGTCGTCGATGCCGATTTTGGACAGGCGGTAGCGCAGGGCGTTGCGGGAGAGGCCGAGCAGGCGCGCGGCTTGCGATTTGTTGCCGCCGGCGCGCTTCAGGGCTTCGCGGATCATTTCGTCCTCCCACTGGTCGAGGGTCATACCGTCGGGAAGAAAACGATCGGAAGCAGCATTGGTGCGATTGCGCGGAGAGTCGAGTTGAATGTCGCCGGCCTCCAACTGGCTGCCCGAGGCAAGCGCGCAGGCTCGTTCGATGACATTCTGCAGTTCACGCACATTGCCCGGCCAATAATGACCGCCGAGCAACTGCAGGGCAGCAGGCGAAATACCAGTGATCTTTCCCTCTCTCCCGGAATCTTTGGCGAAGCGTGCAAGGAATAGGTTCGCCAAACCGGGGATATCCTCTTTGTGTTCCCGCAAGGGCGGGATATCGATGGGGACAACGTTGAGCCGGTAGTAGAGGTCTTCGCGAAAGGTCCCTTCTTCGAGCGCGGCACGCAGATCGCGGTTGGTGGCGGCGACCAGGCGCACGTCGACCCTGATGGTGCGCGTGCCTCCCAGACGCTCGAATTCGCGCTCCTGAAGCACCCGGAGAAGTTTGACTTGCGTGGCCGGAGGCACGTCTCCAATTTCATCGAGGAAGAGCGTGCCTTTGTCGGCGAGCTCGAATTTCCCCGGCTTGCTGGTGGTGGCTCCGGTGAAGGCTCCTTTTTCGTAGCCGAAAAGTTCGCTCTCCAACAGATTTTCGGGGATGGCGGTGCTGTTGATCTTGACGAAGGGACCGGAAGCGCGGCGCGACTTTTCGTGGATGGCGCGGGCAATGAGGTCTTTGCCAACTCCGCTTTCGCCGCCCAGCAGGACGGTGGAGTTGGTGGGCGCAACGCGTTCGACCGTGGCCAGCACCTCCTGCATTTTGGGACTGACTGCGACGATGTTAGGGTGGCTGTATTTCTGTCCCAGGGCCTCGCGGAGCGAACGATTCTCCTCGCGAAGCAACGAGTTGTCGAGCTCCTTTCGCACGACCATGCGCATTTCGGCGAGTGAGAATGGCTTCAGGACGTAGTCGCTGGCGCCGGTTTTCATTGCCTCAACCGCTGTTTCAACTGACCCAAACGCGGTCATGACGACGACCGGCAACGCGGGATTTTGCTGCTTCGCCGTCTGTAGAAATTCGAGCCCGCTCATGCCGGGAAGTTTGAGGTCGGTGAGAACGAGGTGAACGGGCTCGGACGCCAGCAGCTTCAATCCAGTTTCGGCGTCGCCGGCGGAGAGGGTTTTGAAACCGTCGTCGCCGAGGTTCAGCTCAAGCAGGCGGCGCATCTTGGCTTCGTCTTCGATGATGAGAATAGTTGGCATGTGGTCGTTAGTCGTTGGTCGTTAATCGTTCGCTATTCGCTATTGCTCCGCCGTTCTGATCCAGCGGAAAGAAGAGCGTAAACACCGCGCCACCGCCTGGCGCATTCTCAACATGGATCGTCCCATGATGGCCGTCAACGATCTTTGAAACGATGGAGAGGCCCAGCCCAACTCCGGTCTTCTTCGTAGTCACAAATGGATTGAATATTTCTTCACGCAGTTCTTCGGGAACGCCGGGGCCGGTGTCAGCTAAACGGAGTTCCAATCCTTCGTGGCCATTTTGCGTAGTGGATCGAACCTCGACGCGCAACGTACCGGGGTGACCACCATCCTGCATGGCCTCGTAGGCGTTCTGCACAAGATTGAGGAAGGCTTGCTCGCACAGGCTCTCGTCGAGCGGGACGGACGGCAGTCCGCTGGCATAGTGACGCTCGATGCGCACCGATTCACTCGGGAAACGTCCGGCGACAATCTGCAAAACGCGATCGAGAAGCGCTGTCAGATCCGCGGGATGCGGTTGGGCATGAAGAGGACGAGCGAAATCCAGAAACTCGGTAACGAGGGCGCTGAGCCGGTTAACCTCCGTCGAAATATAGCCGGCTAGCTCGCGGGATAGTTCGTCGGAAGCTTGCAGTTTCTGGGTCAACATTTCGGCCGAACCTTTGATGACGCCGAGAGGATTACGAATCTCATGCGCCAATCCGGCCGACAGCTGGCCGAGAGCAGCCAGCCGTTCGGAACGCCGTGCTTCGGCCTGAGCCTGTTCGAGGCGGCGATTGGTCTCCGCAAGGCGTTCGGCAAGTTCACGGTACAACTGGGTTTGATGCCGGCTCTGCTCCGCGAAGCGGTTGACGACCATGGCGGCGAGAAAGAAAAACATGATTCGCAGCGCCAGGTAACCGAAAGCCTCAGGCGTCAATTCGTATTCCTGCATCGCCGGATAGAGATACGAGCAGTAAGCGGTGGACGCAAGCAGGGTCCAGACAAGCGTCAGCCACGGCCCGCAGTAGAGCGCCGCGGTAACGACTGGCAGGTAATAGATAGGATAGTAACTGCTGTTGATGCCGACTTCGCCAGTGTGGTCGATGAGCAGGGTGGCCAGCAAAATCTTAAGCAGGATGACGTAGGCAACCCCCCGCTTGGGAAAGTGGGAGACCAACTTCGACTCCAGCAGTTGCACAATGCCGATAGCGAGAAGAATTAACTGCTTGTGCCATTCGAGTTGAGGAGGGAGCGCGGCCAGTCCGGCGAGGAAGAGGAGCCAGATCGTAAGCCAGACTGCGTCGAGGCGGCTAAGCCGTCGCGACTCGGGATCGAAAATGGGAGCCAGGGGTACCACGCAGCTTCCATCCAACCGCAGAAAGGCCCACCGGCGTCAATTGGACGGCAGCTTCCCCGTCGCGCTGCGCTATCGATCCGCGTAATATCCGTCCCTGGTTTGGACGGTCAGATCTTTGCGTTTCACCTGCAACTGAAGGTGGTGGTAACCGGAGGCTGCGCTGTCTTTATCGGGTGTATAGCCCATGCTGTATTGGGTTCGCAGTTCCTCCACAATGCTGTCGTAAATCTGGCCGACAGTTTCCTTCTTAGAGACTTCGAAGAAACGCCCGCCTGTTTCCTTGGAAACCCGCTCCAGAATTTTCTTGCCATCGGGGCGCGGCTCCTCGGGATGCCGCTGGCCTCCACCGCGACCGCCTCGGCCACCTCCGCCGCCCGGATATCCGCCCCCGCCGCCTGGCCAGCCGCCACCACCGCCCGGCCAACCGCCGCCGCCCCGGCCCATGCCACCGCCCCGCCTGTCGCCCTCCTCGCGATGAGTATCCGCGAAATAAATGGAGTAGACGACCGTGTCGGCGCGCTGAGCGGACTCGATTGCGCCTTCCAGGTATGTCTTGCTGCCGCGGTCGACGCCGTCCGAGAGAATGATGAGAGCCTTCCGGCCCTGCTGCTTTTTCATTAATTCGTTCGACGCAAGATAAACGGCGTCGTAAAGTTGGGTGCCACCGCCATGATGCGAGCCCGATCCGGAGCGGGAATCGTCGGAGTCGTTAGGATCGTTCGATCGCTCGCGGTCGGATGGCGTCTTGAGCAATTCGAGCGCCGCTTGCAGCTTTTCGCGGGACGAAGTCAAGTCCTGCAGCAGTTCAACCTCACGATCAAAATGGATGAGGAAGGCTTTGTCTTTCTCTTGCACGAGCATCTGATCAAGGAAACTGCGGCTCGCATTTCGCTCCGCGTCGAGGACGGTGGTTTGACTGCGGCTGGTGTCGACGAGCAGACCCAGGGTTAGCGGAAGATTCGTTTCCTGCGAAAAATAGCGGATGGCCTGCGGCCGGCCGTCTTCCTGAAGCGTGAAATCGTCTTTGGTGAGGTCGCGGACGATCGCGCCATGTTTGTCGCGAACGGTGACGGGCAGTGCGACTACTTTGACGTCGACGGCGATGGTGCCAGCCGCTTCCTGGGCCCACAGCGCCGGGCCGACTCCCGGAAGAGCGGCCAGCGCGGCAACCAGCACCCAGACACCCGCCTTCGACCAAGCGGAACGGTTCGCAATGATTTCTTTAGCGAGCCGGGGATTATCGGGGCCAAACTTATTCACCGTGCGTCCTCCGCTCAATTTGCATCGGTTTTTCGTTTATCTCAGACGAATCTTGAGAGCGCTGAATCTGCACAAGAAAATAGAGTACACGGCCAGGATCGCACCCGCCCAACTCGGGAAGGCAACCGTCAACCGGTAGAGGACGCCTGCCGCTACTGGATCGGCCTGCTTTTCGGGACTGTATATATCAGTGGACATGGGTATCAAACCGAGCATCGCGTATGCGGGCTTGGCTACTGTCCTCATACTGGATGCGTGGCGACGGAGTGCAGTTGCCAGCCTGCCTGTAAAAGCCACGTCAATGCCGGGTAAAACTTCGTAAAGGGTAAATATGGCGTGTTTGGCGATGCTAAAGTTAGACTATGCGATGTTTCTGCCAGAGGCAGCCGCCAATTTGCCTGCCTAGGATGTGTCTACTCACGGCGTTGGTCACTCTGATTCTGACGGGGACGGGCAACGTTGCAGCGCAAGACAAACCTCCGAGCAGTCCCGCAGGCACACAAGTCGCCAAGGCTGTGGGGACGATCAAGAGCATTCAGGCGGAATCGATCACGGTTTCGGTGGAATCCGGTGGCGAGGTCGAAGCAGTGTTGACGGGCTCGACGAAGATTCTGCGCGTGCCTCCAGGAGAAAAGGATCTGAAGAACGCGACTGCGCTGCAGGCGCAAGACTTGCAGCCTGGGGACCGCGTGCTTGTCCGCGGGCAGGCGTCGGCCGAAGGAAACGGTCACACCATCGTCATTACTGCGCTGGCGGTGATCGTGATGAAGCAAGCCGACGTGGCGGCTAAGCAGCAGCACGAACGCGATGACTGGCAGAAGCGAGGAGTGGGTGGGCTCGTCACCCAAGTGGACGCCGGCACCGGCACCATCACAATTTCATCCGGTGGAATGGGCGCGACGCGGAGTATCGCCGTCCATATTGCCAAGGATACAATCATGCGCCGCTACGCGCCCGGTTCGGTGAAGTTCGATGACGCGAAGCCAGCGCCCGCCAGCTCAAGTCATGGCGCAAATCAAGGTCGGGCGATCAGTTGCGCGCGCGCGGCACCCGCAACCCGGATGGCAGCGAAGTGAGCGCGGAGGAAGTTGTCTCCGGCACATTTCGGAATATTGCGGGAATCATCAAGGCGATCGACACGACGAACAATACGATGACGGTGCAGGACGCGATCAGCAAGAGCGCAGTGGTGGTGAAGGTGTCTGCTGATTCGCAAATGAAGAAGCTGCCGGCGGAGATGGCGCAGCACATCGCCATGCGGCTAAAGAACCCAGGGGGTGCGGCGGCCGGCGGGAACGGAGAGCAACATAGTCCCAACAGCCTTCAGCAGGGCGGTCCACCGGCTGCCGGCGGCGTGCGGCCCGGTGGCGGGGCGGGCGGTAACGGATCCCCGGATTTTCAGCGCCTGTTGAGCCGCTTGCCCGATAGCAAGCTGGCGGACCTGCAGAAAGGCGATGCCGTGATGATCGTCGCGACCGAGGGCGGAGATGCGAGCGCGATTACGGCGATCACGATGCTGGCAGGAGTGGACGCCATCCTGACGGCGGCGCCAAATCAAAGCGCATCCACGCTGCTTTCGCCGTGGTCGCTGAACACATCCGGCGGGGAAGGTGAAGCGGCGCAGCAGTGAACAAGTCTTGATCCATATCTCAATCTGTTTGATCTGCCTGGAAAGAAAAGGTGCGTGTTGAAGTTATCGGTCGTCATTCTGGCAATTCTGATTTTGGCAGCGCTGATCGGACTGGCTGTGCCTGTATCGGCGCAGGCGCCGGCCCCGTCACCAACAACGGCAGGTACCCTCCGCGGACAGGTGACCGATCCCTCGGGAGCAGTGGTTCCGAACGCTACGGTGGCGATCGTAGTGTCCGGCAGACAAACGCATTCTGCAACGACCAACCGCAGCGGTGGGTACGAAATTGGAAATCTGGCTCCGGGCAAATACACAGTCACGGCGAATGCCCAGGGATTCGCCGTTTTTGTGCAGAACGATGTGGCCGTGGCGGCGGGCGAAATCGCGCAATTCAACATTTCGCTCGACATCAACGTGCAGAAGGAAAAAATCAACGTCCAGGAAGAGACTCCTCAAGTCGACGTCAACCCCGCCAGCAATGCCAGCGCGATCGTGCTGAGCGGCAAAGATCTGGAAGCGCTTCCCGACGATCCTGACGAATTGCTGGCTGACCTGCAAGCGCTGGCTGGACCGTCGGCCGGTCCCAACGGCGGGCAGATTTACATCGACGGATTTACCGCCGGGGACCTGCCGCCGAAGTCGTCGATTCGCGAGATTCGCGTCAATCAGAATCCGTTTTCGGCGGAATACGACAAGCTGGGCTATGGACGAATCGAAATCTTCACCAAGCCGGGCACGGACAGGTTTCATGGGCAGTTTTCCGTCGAGGGAAACAGCTCGGGATTGAACACGCGCAACCCATTCCTCGCCGCCGACCAGACGCAGCCCTACGACTCGGTGATCTACATGGGAAATATCGGCGGGCCGATCAACAAAAAGGCGTCGTTCTTCTTCAGCGTGCAGCGCCGCAACATCGACGAAATCGCAGTCGTAAACGCACCCGTGCTGGATCCGAACAACCCCCTGAATCAGATTCAACTGAGCGAAAGCGTTCCCAACCCGCGTACACGTACCAACATCGGCCCGCGCATTGATTACCAGGTCAGTACCAACAATACCCTCACCGCCCGCTACCAGTTTTATCGTGACACGCAGCAGAACGCCGGCGTGGGTGGGTCAACCCTGCCCGAGGCCGGCTACGACACCACCTCCACCGAACACACGGTGCAGATCAGCGATACGCAAATCCTGGGGGCGAAGGTGGTCAATGAGACACGATTCCAGTACCTACGGGACAACAGCGGGCAGACTCCGTTGCTGGCTCCGCTGCAGACGCTGCCGAGCGGGTTCACGACAACCGCGTCGATCAACGTGCTCGGGGCGTTTTCCGGCGGACGCAGCAGTGAGGGAGTACAGACGGACCACGAGAATCACTACGAACTGCAGAATTACACTTCGATGTCGCTGGGTAAGCAGTTTGTGAAATTCGGGGGACGGCTACGGGTAATTCACGAGGTCGAAACGTCCGGCGCCGGATTCAATGGCAGCTTCACCTTCGCGAGTTTAACGGACTACCAGAGTGCGGTTAATGATCTCCAGTTGGGCGCGGCTCCCCTGGGCGCGGTCAAGTTCGCGCTCGAGGCGCCTCCGGTGGTCGGCGCTCCAGTACCCACCGTGCCGGTCACGGTGGCGGATGCAGGTTTGTACGTACAGGATGACTGGAAGGTGCGTCCCACTTTCACGCTGAGCGGCGGGTTGCGCTTTGAAACGCAAAACGCGATTCACGATCATGCCGACTGGGCGCCCCGGCTCGGTTTTGCCTGGGGCATCGGCGGAGGAGGAAAGACCGCCCCGAAAACCGTGCTGCGCGGCGGGTTCGGCCTGTTCTACGACCGCTTCGGCCAGGATCTGGTGCTCAATGCCGACCGCTTGAACGGTGTTACCCAGCAGAGCTACGCCGTGTCATGTCCACAGTCACAGCCGTGCTCGCAGTTAAATTTTTTCCCGACCGTGCCCGCAGTAAGCCAGTTGCCAGGGCAGACGATTTCTTCGATCTACCAGATCGCCCCGGAATTGCACGCGCCCTACATCATGCAGAGTGCGTTCACGCTGGAACGGCAGGTCACAAAGATCGCCAACGTTACGCTCACCTATCTCAATTCCCGCGGGGTACACCAACTCTTATCGATCGACGTCAATGCACCGACGCCCGGTACACCTTACTCCACCGGCCAGCGCCCATATTATCCGAACGAAAACGACATCTATCAATACTCCTCCGAAGGAGTTTTTCGACAGAATCAGTTGATTGCGAATTTCAATATCCGCGCAGGCGCAAAGCTTTCTCTGTTCGGTTACTACTCGCTGAATTACGCCAATAGCGATGTTTCCGGCGCCGGCAGCTTCCCATCGAATCAGTACGATTTGGGCATGGACTACGGGCGAGCCTCCTTTGATACCCGGCACCGGGTGTTTATGGGAGGCACGATCGGCCTGCCGCACGGGTTTCGCGTGAGTCCGTTCATGATTTTCAATTCCGGATCGCCCTACAACGTCACCGTGGGTCAGGACTTGAGCGGCGATTTGCAGTTCAACGACCGACCTGCGTTTGCCACTGGCCTGTCTGGTTCATGCCTTTCGCCAACGCAAGCTTGTCACTACGCGATTCCGACTATTCCCTACACACCGATTCCCATCAACTATCTGACCGGCCCGAACCACTTCACGCTGAACCTGCGGCTGGCAAAAACATTCGGATTCGGGCCGGAGGTTGGTGGAAAAAACGGAGCGCAAGGCGGCGGTCCGCCGGGCGGCGGCCCTCCGGGCGGTGGCGGTCCGCGCGGTGGCGGCGGAGGTCCAGGCGGCGGTGGCTTTGGACGCGGCGGCGGCGGTTTCGGGGGCATGGGACCGGCTAGCACTCGACGCTACAACCTGACATTCAGCGTCAATGCGCGAAATGTTCTGAACAAGGTGAACGCGGCAACTCCCAACGGAACCCTGACCTCACCCAATTTCGGACAGTCGACTGCTCTGGCAGGTGGACCGTTCTCGAGCATGGCCGCAAATCGGAAAATCGAAGTGCAGGCGATGTTCAGTTTCTAAGGACAGGTCTTAGGTCTTAGGAAGAAGACCTGAACTTGCCGCTGATTTTTCTCAGACCTGAGACCTGACACCTAAGACCTTTTTCTAGGTCGAATAATCGGCGTTGATCCGCACATACTCGGTGGTTAGATCGGTGGTGAGAAATCGCACCGAGTGCTGGCCGCGTCGAAGCTGTACGCGGACATCGCAGGCTGGCTGCGCAAGACTGCGATGAGCTTGCCGCTCGTTGAACCCGCACGCGACTCCGTTGCGGCATACGTTCTGACTGCCAATGAAAATCTGGATGCGCGATGGATCGATGGGCGCACCGCACCTTCCCACCGCGGCGAGAATGCGTCCCCAATTCGGATCGGCCCCAGCCCAGGCGGTTTTTACCAGCATGGAGTGAGCGACTGTCCGCGCCACCAGTAGCGCCTCTTCCCTGCTCCGCGCCTGTTCGACAAACAGACGAATCACGTGCTGGACGCCCTCACCGTCACTGACGATCTGCTCGGCGAGGGACTGGCATACGGCGGTCAAGGCCGTGGAAAATTTCTTGCGCGTACCAGCAGTTCTTACCTGCGCACCGCTCGCGCCGCTCGCCAGCAGCAACACCGTATCGTTGGTGGAGGTGTCGCCGTCAATGGAAATGCAATTCAGCGACTCGTCGCACGCCTCGCGCAGAAGAGGTTGCAGCTCACGCGGACTTGCACCCACATCTGTGAACAAGTACACCAGCATGGTCGCCAGTTGCGGGTGGATCATGCCTGCGCCCTTGGCGATACCCAGCAGAGTGACTTCTTTCGAGCCCGTCCGGAAACGGGAGGACGCAATTTTCGGTCGTGTATCGGTGGTCATGATGGCGTGGGCGAAAGCGCGGACGCCACTTTTGCTGGCGGATCGGGCAGCGATGAGCTCTGGCAACTTTGCGAGCATTTTGTCCGCCGGCGGCCGAACTCCGATGATGCCGGTGGAGGAAGGAAAGACTTCGGCGGCAGGAACGCCGAACAGCTTTCCGGCTTCCCGACAGACTCGCGCACAGGCTTGAATGCCGGCGTGTCCGGTGGCGCAGTTGGCGTTGCCGGAGTTCACGACTACGGCTTGAACGCGGCCGCCAGTCGCCAGTAACGACGCGCGGCCAACCTCCACGGGAGCGGCTACGACCCGATTCTTGGTGAACACCGCGGCTGCGCTCGCGCCATTGGTAGCTTCAACCAGCGCAAGGTCGGGCCGTCCACTGACTTTAATGCCGGCAGCGACCGCCGAGAAAGAAAACCCCAGGGGCGACCGAATTTTCTCAGGAGAACGGCGCAGCGATGTCATGCCTGAATCTTCAACCAGTTTTTTGGCGGCGGCAAAATGGCAAACGTGGGCAGGTTTCCTCGGATCATCGCCACTTCATCGCAGCGATAGAGCCGGGGGCACTTATAACAATCCTTGTGGATCTTGTCGGGAAGGTCCTGGTGAGCTGCGAGAGTGAAACCCAGGCGTGAGAAGAATTCCGGAATGCGCGTGAACAGGCACACGCAGGTGACCTTGTGTTTCTCTGCCTGCGCCAGAAGCGCCTTGACCAGGCGCCGGCCGCCGCCGCTGCTTTGGCTCGCGGGATCGACCGTAATGGAACGAATCTCGGCCAGGTGCACGCCGTAGAGGTGCAGAGCTCCGCATCCGATGATGCGTCCGTCATGCTCCAGAACGACAAAGTCGCGGACGTTCTCGCAGATCTCAGCGAGCGTGCGTGGCAGCAGCGTGCCATCGCCGGAGTAGGCCGCGATGAGAGCATGAATCTGCTCGGCATCGGGCAAGACCGCCTCACGTGTGCGCATGGGCCTCCTTGCGCCGGCGCGAAACGGTTTCCTTTTCGTTGTGCGTGCGCTTTTGCGGTGACTCTGCATTCCTGTGCAACGCCGCATCCAAAGCCTTGACCACCTGATCCACGTGCTTCTTTTGAATCAGGTATGGAGGTAGAAAACGCAGCACGGTCTCGTGCGTGCGATTGATGGTGATCCCTTCCTGCAATAGTTCCTTCGCTACCGCCTTCGCCAGTTCGGGAGAATCCAATTCCAAGGCCCGCATCAGGCCAGCTCCGCGGACGTCTTGAATCGCCTTGTGCTTCTTGTCCAGTGCCTTGAGCGCTACGTGAAAGTATTCGCCAAGCGCGCGCACGTGCTTCAGCAACCTCTTCTCCTCGTGCAGGAATTCGATGGCGACAGAGCAAGCCAGCGGGCCTCCGCCGAAAGTCGTTCCATGCATTCCCGGATGCATGCAACTTGCAACCCGTTCCGTGGTCAGGATGGCGCCGAGCGGCAGACCGCAAGCCAGGGGCTTGGCGACGGTGACCGCATCCGGCAGCACATCGTAGTGCTGGTAGGCAAAGTGGCGTCCGGTGCGGCCGAGGCCGCACTGAATCTCATCAAGCACGAGCAAAGCCCCGCTTTGTTTGGTCAGGCGCGAGGCGAGTTCGAGAAACTCCCGATTGACCGGACAAATTCCGCCTTCTCCCTGAATGGTCTCGATGCACACGGCACAGACGCTGGCATCAAATTTCCGCTGCAGGTCGTCCAGGTCATTGAACTTGACGAAAGTCACGCCGGGCATGAGCGGAACAAATGGGGCTCGATATTTCGGCTGACCGGTGGTGGCGAGCGCTCCGAAGGTGCGGCCATGAAACGAGTTCTCCATGGCAAGGATGCGCGTCTTTGGACGGGGCTTGCGGCCGTTCTTGCCCGTCGTTTGCGCAAACGCGCGGGCAAGCTTGAGCGCCCCTTCCCAGGCCTCGGTGCCGCTGTTGCAAAAGAAGGCGCGGTCAAGTCCGGAAATTCGTGTCAGGATTTCTGCCAGCTCCGCTTGATACTCGTGGAAAAAAAGATTCGAAACATGAATCAACTGTCCAGCCTGACGTTTGATTGCCGCCTGGATAGCAGGGTGGTTGTGGCCGAGCGCATTAACTCCGATTCCGCTCAGGAAGTCCAGATAGCGCTTGCCGCGGGAATCCCAGAGATATACACCGCGTCCCCGCACAAAAAGAATGGGCTGGCGCTCGTAGGTGGGAAGCAAGAGTCTTGCTTCCATGCGGGATACGGACGCGAGGCTCATGCTCTTAGCACCTCAGTACCGCATTCGATCTTGGTGAAATAAAACAGGGGAAGGACTTCGACCTCCGCTGCAGGCAGGATGCGCACGCGTCCCACACCCGATTTGAGAGCCTGAGCACAAGCTTCGAGCTTGGGCATCATGCCACCGCTAATCACGGATTCATCAATCAGCCCGGCAACTTGTTTCGTATCGAGGCGAGGCATTACTGCACCGTCGGCTTGCTTTACACCGGGCACGTCGGTGAGAAAAATCAGCGCGTCGGCCTGGCATGCGATGGCGCAAGCAGCCGCCATCTGGTCGGCGTTTACGTTGTAATACTGCCCGTCGCCGCCGAGCGCAACCGAAGAGAGTACGGGAATGCCGCCTTCGGCCCAGATGGCTTTGAGCCAGCGCGGCTCGGAAAAGCAGATTTCCCCGACAAATCCCAAGTCATGTTCCGTGTCCTGTTTCTTGCGGGCACGAAAGACGCCGCCGTCTCCGCCACACAGGCCAATCGCTGGGTGCCCGGCGGCGGCAATTGCTGCCACCAGATTCTTGTTCACAATGCCGGCGAGCACCATCAGGGCAACATCGCGCGTCTCGGCGTCGGTCACGCGCAGGCCGTGGATGAAGTCACTTTTCTTCCCAAGGAGTTTCAGGGTCCGAGTCAACGCGCCGCCACCGCCGTGCACGACCGCGACCTGGTGCCCGTCCTGGGCGAGCTGCACTATCGCTTTCGCACATTTCTGAAGGGTCGCCTTGTCCTCCAGCGCCGCACCGCCGATCTTGACCACTATCTTCACTGGAGACCCTCCGCTTCATCCCAGCCATACATGAGATTCATGTTCTGCACCGCTTGACCGGCTGCGCCTTTGAGCAGGTTGTCAAGACAGGACACGACAACGAGCCGGCGGCCATCCCGCGCCAGGCAGAAACCGAGGTCACAGTAATTGGTGTGCACGGAGAGCTGAATTTCCGGCAAGCACGGGGCCGGAAAAATGCGAATCCACCGCTTGCCTTCGTAGAAATCGTTGAAACACCTTTGAATCTCGTCTGCCGCTGTTTCGCGCTTCAGGTAGACGTAGATCGTAGACAGAATCCCGCGCGGAATGGGCAACAGATGCGGAGTGAAGATGAATTGAGCTGAATTGAGCGCCAATTGCTCGAGGACTTCACCGGTGTGACGGTGTCCGAAGACCGAGTAGGCGGAAAAGTTGCCGGCCACCGAAACGAAGTGGGTGCGCGCCGTGGGTTCTTTGCCGGCGCCCGACACGCCAGACTTTGAATCGGAGATGATGCCGCGATCGCAATCCACAATCCCCGCCGACAGCAAGGGCGCCAGCGCAAGAATAATGGAAGTCGCGTAGCAGCCTGGATTCGCAACCAGAGCGGCTGACGGTATCTGGTCCGCATTCTGCTTCAACTCGGGCAGACCGTATACGGCGCGCTCCGTGAGCTCCGCCGCGGTCCGGGCGTTCGAATCTTTGAAGCCATAAACGGCGCGATGCTCTTCCTGCTTCAGCCGCCATGCGCCGCTCAGATCGACGATCCGCAACCCGCGCCCAATTGCCTCGGGAACAAGTTCGCGCGATACGTCGTGCGGCGTGGCCAGGAACAACAATTCCACGCCATGCTGCTCCAACGCGGACCATGAAAAGGGCTGGACCGGCGCGTGGCCGTTAACTTTGTTATTGCCGGAAATAGGCGGCAATCCAGCCACCTGCCCGTCGGAATTGTCGCTCTCTGCACTACGCCGCAAAAGCAAGGGCGCGTCGATCCGCGGATGCCTGTCGAGAAGGCGTGCAAGTTCGAGGCCGGAGTAGCCGGTCGCGCCGAAAACCGCAGTTTTGAGTTTGGCTGCCATCAGATCTTCTTCCGGTCCCAACCGGTCAGCCCGTTCCCCCACATCCAAGGCATATTTATCCACACTATTGCATAAATATGCATTCCATACTATAGGATTTCGCGGAACTGTCAAGTCGAAATGGGGTTGCGGGGTCGCTATGGCTTTGGGTTAGGGGAGGCGGGGTCCGCTCGTAAGCTGTGCCCTTACACTCGAAGCCGGAGGTCGCTCGAGGTCCCGCCCGCCGCTGGAACGTAGCACTTGAGCGTGTAATCCATGACCATGCGATCCGCATTGAAGCGCCAGCCGAGGGTGCGGATGGTGCGCTTCATGCGTTGGATCCAGCCGCGGGGAAGGCCATCGCGATCGCGTTGGTAGTAGAGAGGGATCACTTCTTCGCGAAGCACCTGCAGCAGTTCTTCCCCGTCGCGGGTGTCATGAACATTCATGTCGGAGTGGGTTCTGCCTTTTCCGATAGCGAAGCCGTTCAGGCCGTCGTAAGCTTCCGCCCACCAGCCATCCAGGACCGAGAGGTTCAAGCCTCCGTTCAAGACCACTTTCTGGCCGCTGGTTCCGGAGGCCTCTAGCGGACGGCGCGGATTATTCAACCAGACATCGACCCCCTGCACGAAATGGCGGCCCACGTTGATGTCGTAATCTTCGACGAAGACGAATTTGTCGGAAAATTTCGGATCGCGCATCAACTGGGCAATCTGCTGCAGGACACGCTTGCCGGGTTCGTCGAGCGGGTGTGCCTTCCCGGCAAATACGAACTGCACCGGGCGTTTCGGGTCATTGACCATGCTGGCGATCTTTTCGATGTCGGTCAAAATCAGATTGGCGCGCTTGTAGGTGGCGAAGCGGCGGGCAAAACCGATGGTCAGCGCATCGGGACTGAGGACGCGCTCCAGGTGTTGCAGCACGGCGCGCGGTTCGTCGCGGCGCAAGGCTTGATTGACAGCGCGCCGGCGCACAAATTCGATCATTCGCGATTTCAGGCTGAAATGAGTTTCCCAGAGCTCGCCGTCGTCTACGTCGTCGATGCCATCCCAGATTTTGGCCTCGCTGCTGCGCATATGCCATCCCGTTCCCAGATGGCGGTCGTAGAGCCGAAACATCTGCGGGGCCAGCCATGAAGGGACGTGGACGCCATTGGTAACGTGTCCGATAGGAACCGCGTCTTCGGTGTTGCCCGGGGAGAGTCCCGTCCACATGGCGCGGGAAACCTCACCGTGCAGAGAAGAAACCGCGTTGGCTCGCCGCGCGAGCTTCAGCCCGAGCACGGTCATACAGAAGCGTTCGTCGCTTTCGGGATTCTCCCGCCCCAGCGCCATGAAACTTTCCTTGGAAAGACCGAGGGCCTCGCGCAAGGGTCCGAGATGCTCTTCGATCAGATCGGCATCGAAGCGATCATGGCCGGCGGGCACGGGAGTGTGCGTGGTGAAGACCACTTCCCGGGAAACCCTCGGCACGGCCTTCTCGAAGCCGATGCCCTCTTCTTCCATGCGCTGGCGAATCGCTTCCAGGACCGCAAATCCACTGTGCCCTTCATTCAGGTGAAGAACGCCCGGGGTGATGCCCAGCGCTTTCAGGGCGCGCAAGCCGCCCACCCCCAGAAGCAGTTCCTGGTGCACGCGAACCCGGCCGTCGCCCCCGTACAAACGCGAGGTCAGCACGCGGTCTTCGGGGGTATTGCCTTCCACGTCAGAGTCGAGGAGAAACAAATCGCAGCGGCCCACTTTCACGCGCCAGACCTTGGCGCGGATCGAACCGTGGCGGGTATCGACCTGTACCTCGACCGGTCTGCCGTTTTTCCCGATGGCGGTTTCCATCGGAAGGTGAGTGACATCGGTTTCGAGGTACTCTTCGTGCTGCCATCCGTCGCGATCGAGGTGCTGGCGGAAATATCCCTGGCCATAAAACAGGCCCACGCCGACCAGGGGAATCCCGAGATCGGAGGCGCTCTTGATGTGATCGCCGGCCAGAACTCCAAGTCCTCCGGAATAGACCGGGAGAGATTCATGCACGCCAAATTCGGCGGAGAAATAAGCCACAGGGCGGGGTCGCAGCACACCGGCGTGGCGCGCACCCCAGGTGTGCTCCGCATCCTGGTACTCGCGCAGGCGGCGATAAGCGTAGTTGATGCGGCTGTGCAGGGTGAGTTCGGCGGCGCGCGCTTCGAGTTTGGCGAGAGGATACTCGTTCAGCAGCAGGATGGGATTGTGATTGAGTTGGCTCCAGCGCTGCGGATCCAGTTCGCGGAACAAGCTGGCCGAATCGTAATCCCAGCTCCACCACAGGTTGCGGGCCAGCGCCCAGAGCCGCTCCTGCACAGGCGCGATAAAACGGTCGAGAGTGCGGGCTTCGCTCACCACGTGCGCCACGCGGTTCGCCGCCTCGGTGAGCAAACGAATCTCATCTTCCGGGAAGACTCGCGCTTCCAAGGTTTGAATCACCAGCACGCCTTGTAGCACGCCGCGATCAATCAGCGGAACTCCCAGAAACGAATGGTAAGCATCTTCGCCGGCTTCGCTGAAGTACTTGAAGCGAGGATGGCTCCTGACCTGATCGACGGCCACTGGGCGGACCTGTTCTGCGACCATGCCCACCAATCCTTCACTGACTGCCATGCGAAGCTTACCCACGCACTCGTGACGCAGACCGAGCGTCGCGGCCAGCACGAGATTGGCGCGGTCGGGTTCCAACAGATAGGCGGAGCAAACATCCACGCCGAACCGTCTGGCAATCAGCGCGACCACGTTCATCAGGGTCTCGGCCGGCTTGCCGGGCTCCGCCGTCAAGTTCGAGATTTCTTCCCACGTCAGCACATAGCTGGCATCCAGAGAGCAGGCGGCGTGGTCCTGAGCCTGAACTAGCTCATTCGGTCGGTCCAAATCTTGTCTCCATTCGCTTAAATTCCTCAAAGTCTTGCAACCATCGCCCAGCAACCACCCCGGCGGCGCGGAAAGGTCGGAAAAGTCGTCTCTCATACCATTTTAGCGGTTAAAAACGGAACGGCTGCATATCAGCCGCAGAATTGTTGGTTACTACGGTGCGCATGGGATGCGCAAATTTCCTCAACCCGCAGTCGGCTAATCTGCCATCAGGCAGATGACGGAATGTCCATGCAGACAAAAGTGGACAAACATCGTCCGCGACGCTGAGACCAGGCTGGAAGTTGTGTTTACGTGGTTAAGTGGTTAAAAAGATTGGTCGGGGAGAGAGGATTTGAACCTCCGACCCCCTGGTCCCGAAGTAAGGAGTTTAGTCTGTAACTGATTGGTCTGGTTGCGCTTACGAATCAGTGATGGAGACTCAAATGCGCCCTTGCGCCCTGGAGGCTATGACCAAGCATGTCGCTGACTGACTGCGTATCGAGAAGCTCTGGCTCGCGGAAGTGACGCACAACTCAACAGGGCGCTCGATGTCCCTCAATCACGAGGGCTCCGGGCCGGCGGAACTACCGTCTCTCCACCCTATTCCTCTGACCTGTCAGGAGAGATCTTGTCAGGCGTCGCTGTGGTGACATCGGATTCAGTGATCGGGGTTCTGAGTGCTAGCGCCTGACAGTTACCTCCCATTTGCCGTCATTCAGCAGGAACGCCTCGACTGCCCGCCGCTTACTTCCCAGAAGCCGACTTCTGGATCCGAATAGCTTCCGGTTAGCCCGTCACCCAGGGCGAATGGTCACGAGTTCACCTTGTGGCCAACACTCGGTGCTAGGCGAGAGCAAAAGCAAAAAGCGTGGATCCGGCTGGAATGACCACGTACTGCTTGCCGTCCAGTTCAAAGGTTATCGCGGTCGAGTAGATAGCCGCGCCCAGCAGCACGTGCCAGAGATCGCGGCCCGTCTTGGCGTCGAGCGCGATGAAATTTCCATCGGAATCGCCGGCAAAAACTATGCCGCCGGAGGTGGAGAGCGCGCCTCCGGTGGGATTGCTGAAATACGGGAAGGACCATTTCTCCGTTCCGGTAAGAACTTCGATAGCCTTGAGTGCGCCAGTGGGCCGCTCGATGGGATCGGGAACGTAGACGCTTCCCAGGAAATCGTGCCCTGCCCGATAGTGCTGGGGCGAGCTGGTGAAGACATCGCACTCAGTTGACGTAGCCACGTAGAGCATTCTTGTGTCGGGGCTGTACGACGGAGAGAACCAGTTGGTTAGCCCGAGGGCGCCAGGACAAACCCGAGTTCCGGCCGGGTTTGGCTGGAGGCTGGTGTTCACAATGGGCTTGCCGTCCGGGCCGATGCCCTTGGCCCAAGTAACGTTGCCAAATGCCTTGGCGAAAAGAAACTTCCCGTCCGTGCGGTCGAGCACGTAGAAAAATCCGTTGCGATTGGCTTGGATCAGAAGCTTGCTCGGATGGCCCTCCCAGTCGGCATCCACGAGTATGGGAATCTGGGTGGCGTCGTAGTCGTACAGGTCGTGCGGCGTGAACTGGAAATACCATTTCAGTTTTCCGGTATCGGCATCCAGGGCGAGCATGGAGTTGCTGTAGAGATTGTCTCCACTTCGTTCGCCGCCGTAGTTGCTCGGCGAAGGATTCCCGGTCGGCCAGTAGACGAGATTCAGCTCCGGATCGTAGGTGCCAGTGATCCAGGCAGGGACGCCTCCTGTTTTCCATGACTCACCCGCCCAAGTTTCGTGTCCAGGCTGCCCGGGACCAGGGACGGTTTCAAAGCGCCACAAGCGACGGCCCGTGGCCGCATCATACGCGTCAATGAAGCCGCGAATGCCGTATTCTCCGCCGGAGATGCCGACGATCACTTCGTTCTTTACTGCCAGCGGTGCCATGGTGAAGGTATAGGCCTTGTGGTAGTCCGCGGAGGTTACATCCCAAAGCAGATTTCCGGTCTTTGTGTCTAAGGCAATGACGTGGGCATCGAGGGTGGCCATGAAGAGGCGGTCCCCGAGAATGGCGAAGCCACGGTTCACCATGCCGCAGCAAGGCTGAAGTTTCTCCGGCAAATTTCTTTGATACCGCCAGATGGCTCGTCCCGTGCGAGCATCAAGGGCAAAAGCCCGCCCATTCTGGCCGGTCCCGTAGAGCACGCCATCAACGACAATAGGTGTGGTTTCAAACTGGCCGAGATCAGCTACTTGAAACGCCCATTGCAGGGCGAGCCGGGAAGCATTACCGGTTTTGACCTGATTCAGCGTGCTGTATCGCCAGCCGGAATAGCGGCCTGAATAGGTGAGCCAGTTCTGGGGTTCGCGGGCTGCGCCGAGCAAACGTTCGTAGGTTACCTGGGAATGCGACTTTGCACTAGCAAATAGCAAGAGCAGCAAGAGAGTTTTTTTCATCGACATTCCTTGGATCCGATTGCTTCAGTTGCCCCGCAAAGTCTCGAGGTAGGAAATCAAGTCCCTAAGCTGCGACGCACTGAGCGCGTCCTCCAGATATGGCGGCATAAGGGATTTGCGCTCGTGAATCACCTCTTTCACGTCCTTCTTGAGAAAAAATTGCAGCCTCTGGTCGGTCGCAAGTAATTGGACGGAGAAAGTGTCTTCATTCCGGGCGATGCCAGTGTTCCTTTCGCCACCTGCGGTGACTACCGTTACTGTGTCGTAAGCGAGCGGCAGACCATAGTGGTTGTTCGGATCCAGCATGCCACTGCTGAGTTCCTTGTCGGGCTGGCGAATGGAATCGATGAGATAGGAAACCGAGCGCGACGCGCCCACGCGCGACAAGTCAGGTCCTAGCAAGCCTCCGTTTCCCTTGACCATGTGGCAATTGGAACAACCCGCGCTCTCGGAGAAGATCTTTTCGCCGGCTACTGGATTGCCGGAGACGATCGGGCGATTGAGCGGCGCGAGGGAACGGAGGTAGGCGATGATGGCCCAGGTTTCCGAGTCCTCAAACCCGTTGGCAGGCATCTCGGTGCCGGGCACGCCCTGGGTGATAGTGCGGAAGATGGCGGAGTCTGTCGATCCGTGGGCCCAACGTCGGGACGTGAGATCTGGCCCGCGGCCGCCGCCGCGAGCGCTTAAGCCGTGGCACGGGGAACAGTTGGCGCGAAACAGGGAGGAACCTTCCTTGATTGCTGTCGCCCTACCTTTAGCAGAATCAGGCGTGGCTCTCCCGGTTGCAACCGCAGGAATGGCGGCGATAAGCAAACCCGCAACGAGCGTTGACGAGAACAGCACGGCGATGCCAGGGGACAGGCCCGGCGCTTCTTTCAAGACGGTACTCCTTCGACCACGATTTCCTTCTTGACGTCGAAAGCACCTAGGATTCTACACGGAATTAGAGAACGAGCGTCCCGCAAAGCTTCGCGTCGACCAATTTGAGCAGGAAATGAGAACGAAACTTAAAGGCCAGAACCCGACTGTTTAGTCTTGCACAGACGAGATCCGGAATGCCGGTGTATGCGATCTGGTCAAACGCTCCGAATGCGAGCGCGAATCTGCTTTGCGTGATGCTTCCCGTGAATCCAGTGGAGTTTTCGCCACTGCTCAGCCGTGAGAGGTCCTAGGACTGGGTGGCCCAGGATCTTGGTGGCCGCCCCGAACCGGTGCTCGCAATTATCTAACCCGACTGCCATCGAGCGCATCTCGGCGAAGATCGCCTGCCGAACCTCGTCTGCCGGCATTCCGCGCGGTGTATTGCGCTGCGGAGCTTTTCGGCCGGGTGGGAAATATCTTGTCCCGAGAAGCAGCGCTGTGGCAATGCGCTGCTTGGTGGTCGACTTGGTCACGAGTGGAGAACCTTTCTCCAGGCACTTGTTGAGTCCTTTGATCGTACCTTTATAGGAGAGGAAGAGGTGCTCTAGAATCTGGGCCACATTCCACTTTCCTTCAGGGGCCTGGCTGAGGCTGGTCGCCGTCGCAGCAAGCAAGGCACCTCCCAGTTCTTTGTACAGACGATCCAGATGAGAATTCTTAGCAGTGTGCAATTACAGCTCCCTGTGTTCCATTTACCTTTACAAGCAATTCCAAGACATCGACTTGTTTCCTAGTCTAAAGCGGGCCCGTCGCCTTTGGCGATGGAGCATTTATTGTTTGACGCTGATCTTCGCGTCGGGAAGGGATAATTCCAGACGAACCGGGTTGCTGAAGTGCACGAAGCTGGTGACTTTGCCAGAGGAATCCCGCACAAACCTGAATTCTTCCGCTTCGCTGCCGTCCTTGCGGACGCGCCGGAAAACGTCGCCGCCTTTGGGCTTGAGAAATTCAATGTCGCCGGCGGGATCGTTGGTTGGCAAGCTGAGAAAGGCCAGTCCCCCAGCCCAGGGCAGCATCACCAATTCCGAGTCCCAGGGCTGGTCGGAGTAGCGGCCGGCATAGTCCTCCAGCTTGATTCCGCTGGCAGGAAGCGGCGCTTTGAACTCGTAACCCTTGCGCTTGTCCAGGACTGCGAAGATGGCCTCGGCAAAGGGCGAAGGGCTCTCTGCACCGTTGTCCATCACGATTACAGCAGTCTGATCGTCGTTTCGCATCGACAAGATGGTGTGGTACCCGGGGCAGCCGCCCTCGTGTCCGACATAGATGTGGTCCTCCCGGTGCTCGACCCCGAAGCCAAGCCCCCAACTTGTCTTCCAGTCCGGATCCATGAACTGGACGCGTTGCATCTCGCGCAGGGTGGATGCCTTTAGGACGTTCGTCTGGCCGGTGCGCAGGAGGCGGAATTGCCAGGAGGCGAACTTGCCGAGATCCTCCACAGTGGAGGTGTAGCCGGCGGCAGGCGTGAGGCCGCGGGTGTCGAATGGCTTCAGGAGGTCACGAGTACCATCGCGCTTCAGAGCTCCGTAACCGACCGCCAAGCGCTTTCCGTAAAGGTCCATCGGCATAAAAATGCGGGTATCGTCGAGACCGATCGGGGCCAGCACGTTGCCCTTGGCGTACTCCGCATACGGCTCGCCCGAGAGCGCTGCCACTGTCTCGCCGACTAAGGTGAGCCCGAGATTGCTGTACTGGAAATAGCGTTCGGCCGGATAGAGCGCTGACTGGGCTGCGATCTTGGCCTGAATCTCCTCGCGTGTAGGAAAGGGGAAGTCCGGCCCCGACCAGTAAGGAAAATCGGATTCGCGCGGAATGCCAGAAGATGGGTGAGTAGGCCGCGCAGCGTGATGGGGCCGCTATCGGCGGTCGGACTGATTGTGGCCCAGGGAAGATAGGTGGTGATTGGGTCGTCCAAGCGAACTTTGCCCGCCTCGTAGAGCTGCATGAGAGAAATTGAGGTGAAGAGCTTGGAGATCGAACCTATGGAGTAGATGGTCTGAGGCGTGGCGGCGACGGTGTGGCTGGCGTCGATGGTCCCGAAGCCCTTGGACCAGATCATGTCGTCGCCCACGACCACGCCGGCCGAGATTGCGGGAATGTGCCGATACGCCTGCACGCTGTCAAGCCAGACATCCACCATACGGAGAGCTTCAGCCCGTTCCGCTGCGTCTTTCCGCGCTTGCGCGTTCGCGGTTACGGAGAAGAACGCAAAACTACAGACGAGGGGGAGGATTAGTCGCTTCATCTTGTGCTCCAGTAATGATTCCAATTTACCTTTACAAGCAATTCCAAGACATCGATTTGTTTCCTAGTCCAAGGCGGGCTTGGCGCGATGCCAATCAGTTGCCTGCTCGTATGCGTACGCGACTTTCAGGATCGTGCTCTCCTCGAATGCTCGACCGGCAATCTGAAATCCAATGGGCAAGCCGGAACGGCTGAATCCGCAAGGCACAGTAATGGCTGGAAGGCCAGTCAGGTCGTAAGGGATATTGAAACGAAGAGAGGCATCAATAATGTGCTCCCGCAAATCTCCCGACTGGACCCACACCTCTCCGACAACTGGCGGAAACGCTGGCAGTGTGGGCGAAACGATCACATCCACGCGCTCGAACGCCCGGTTGAAAGTTTGCTGTAGCCAGGTTCGTGCCCGCTGGCTTTTCACATAGTCGGTAGCCAGTAAGAAACGTCCGGCCTCCAGATCGGTTCGTACTCCCGGGCCGTAGTCGTCCGCTTGCTTCTTGAGATACGGCTCGTGATAGGACGTCGCCTCTGCCAAATTGATGTGCGCTTCCATCGCCGAGCAGTTCTCCAATCCCGGAATATCGATTTCTATAGTATTCATTCCAAGCACAGCGAGCTTGTCGATCGCGTCGCGGACGGCACGGTCGATTTCGGGGTCAACGTGCTCGAAGAAGTATTGCTTCGGCATGCCTAATCGAAGACCGCGAACGTCGCCGATCATCTCCTTCTCATAATTGGAAACCGGTCGTGAGCTGGAAGATGGATCGCGCGAGTCCGGGCCGGCGATCGCGCTCAAGAGAATTGCCGCATCTCTTGCTGTTTTGGTGATCGGCCCGACATGATCGAGCGACCACGAGAGGGGGATCGCGCCATGCCGGCTTACACGGCCGTACGTGGGCTTCAGGCCAACAACTCCACAAGAGGAGGACGGAATGCGAATGGAACCTCCGGTATCAGAACCGAGCGAGGCGATGCATTGCGAGCTGGCGACCGCAGCACCCGATCCCCCACTCGAGCCGCCCGGCACACGTGTAGCGTCCCACGGATTTCGGGCTGGGCCATAAAACGGGTTGTCGTTGGTGACTCCATAGGCGAACTCGTGCATGTTGGTCTTGCCAACCATCACCATGCCTGCTTCATGCAGCTTCGCAACGGCGGTAGCGTCATAATCCGGAATCCAGTTGGCGAGAACTTTGGAACCTGCCGTTGTCCTGACTCCACGCGTGGCAAACAGATCTTTGATCGAGATGGGAATCCCGTGCAGCGGGCCACGATAATGTCCCTGGCGTATTTCCTGTTCGGCCCAAACCGCGGCCTTGCGGCCCTCCTCCTCGCTGACGGTAATGAAGCTGTTCAGTTTCGGTTGCAACCGATGAATATTCCTGATCGTCGCATCGAAGAGGTCCACCGGAGAAATTGCCCGTTTCTGCAACAACGGCGCCAGCTCAGAAATCGAGTGCGATATGAGTTCTTCGGTCATCGAGAGATCATCCTGCGGAGAAAGTTGTGGCAGGTTCGATTTCACCCAGATCCAGCGAGCGTAACGAACCAGAAATATCGACAATCACACTGACAAGAGCCGCGGTCGGGTCCACCCACTGAGGTTGCAGGTTCGCGCCTGTGAGGCTGGACATGGATTGCAACAAGGCGCCCGTCTTCCCATCCTGGGCCAGCAGTTTGGGCTCAGCTAGAAGTGCCGCAAGAGTGGCGCCTGTGCCGGTGAGGCAGGCTCTACGAGTTATTTTTGACGGAAAGATCTGTTCCATTCTTTTCCCCTTATTCGCGTGTCATGGGAGATTTCCTGAACTTCATGTTTTGGATACGCCCGGTTGAGAGTACAAATCCCGAAACCGCTCCGGTGTGGGGATCGCGGACGAACTGGATTGTCAGGTCAGAGTTGTAAAACAGATCGGGTCCAGCTGGTTTAAGATCTCGAGCACTGTGTTTAAGCCAGCTGATCGTCAGTTTTCCGGCAGAACTGGCGAGACGATAGATGGCATCAATTTCGTCACTTAGATAATCTCCTGTGAACTCATTCAATTGATCAGACCCGGACGACCAGCTCGGCAGAAAATCGTACGCGTTGGACTCACCCGTACTTCGGATTACAACCGCTTTCTGCTTCCCTTGTGAATCTGCTGGTTCGAACCGAATTTCCGCCCCGTCTTGCTCACAGAAGAATCGATCAGACGCAAGAGCCTGTAACGGCAAGAGTTCATCACCATCCAGCAAGCTGAGTTTGCCGTCTTTGATATCCAGTTCCATCACATCGTTTATCTGGCCATTCCAGTACAAACCGGCTTTTGGACGCAGTTGCTCTGTCGGAACATCAACATATTGTTGGGGTGGGCTGGGATGGGCGCCGCGGAAGCTGGGATCCAAGAACACATCGGCAACTTTTCTTGACAAGAGCACGGGGTCGGCACTCGGTCCTGCATTGCAGAGACAGGCGACCGAAAAATGCAACTCCGGAAAGCGCACGAGATACGCGCGGTAGCCTGCATCGCTACCGGCATGGGCAATAACAGTCACGCCCCGGTATTTACCCTCGATCAAACCCATCGCGTAGGGATTCACGCGACCATCATTGAAATGCTCCCGCCGAAGCATCAGATCGCTGAAAGATGGGCCGCCAACCCTGTGCTGGTAAAAGTTTTCATCCCAGAGGGCTAGGTCTTCGACGGTGGTGAAAAGACTCGTTGCGCCTACCGTGTCGAAGTTTGTAACACTAAGACGCCAACCACCGGACTTCGTCGGCTGATATCCGTATGCCTGCCCCTTTATAAGCTCCGCGTGATCATCCCGAAAATGCGTTGCATTCATTCCCAAGGGTTTAAAGATTCGGTCAGTCGTGAAATTACGAAGTGACTGCCCGCTTACACGGCTGACGATCTCTCCCAGCAACGTATAGCCAGTGTTCGAATACAAGAAACGTTCTCCGGGACGAAAATTCAGTCCCTTTTGACGCGAGAAGACGCTGAAGACGTCATCATTCGTGATCAGGTCGAGGGAGTATCGCCAGCCCGCCAGTTCCAGGAGGTCCCATTGATCGCGGAGACCGCTGGAATGATGTAACAGGTTGCTGATGGTGATGGGGTACTGGAACCGGGGAAGCTTAGGAATGTACTTGTGTATCTCATCGTCCAGCGACAACTTGTCATCTTCGGCTAACAGAATTACTGCTGCGGCAGTGAATTGCTTCGACACGGAAGCCACGTGAAAAGGAGTTTGGGGAGAAATCGGGCTATTGTGCTCAAGATCGGCCATTCCGTACGCGTGCTTGTAGACGATATGACCGTCTTGCATGATGGCGAGAGCACATCCCGGAGAATCGGAGCGATTCCACTTGGCGAAGACGGCGTCCACGGCCTTCGTCTGGCTTTCAGTGACCGGTTGCGCTACCAGCGATGCACACACGATCAGCAGGGCCGATGCAGTTCCGATGGACTTGCCGAGCAATCGCCGACGATCTTTCATAAGTCCAAGCTCAAGACTACCGGGCCAAAGGCCGCAACGCGGGACTGATCCGCGCGATCACCTCGCGACTGTTAAGTGATGATTCGGCGAGGATGTTCCAACCGGTAAAGACCATGATCAGCTCTTCTTTCGGAAGCACAAGGAGACGTTGCCCGCCGAGTCCCAATGCCGCCCACGCCAGCCGTTCCGGCGCTGTCCCATGCGGAATCAGCCACCACTGAAATCCATATTTCATTCCTTGACGAGCATCGGTGCTGGGCGTGATCGATTGCTGGACCCAATCACTTGAGACTAATCTTTGCCCTTTCCACATTCCGTCATGCAGATAGACATCGCCGATCTTGGCCAGATCGTGCACTCGGAGATATAAGCCCCCCTCGGTATCTACCAATCCAAGAGGTGTTCGCTTCCAGTAATGATGTTGGAAGCCCAGCACTTTGAAGAGGTGCTCTGTAGCGTACGCTTCGATGTCCTGTCCGGTTACCTTTTGGAAGATGTAGCCCAGCAATTCCGAGACTCCACTGCTGTAAGCGAAAAACGTTCCGGGCTCATGAGTCATGGGTTGGTCAATTACGAATTGCACCCAGTCATCGCAGGCCTCCATCGCGCTGGATCCATTGCGCGGGTCATTGTAAGGAAGATCTTCGTCCCAGTCCAAACCGCTCCGCATGGTCAGAAGGTCCCTCAACGTGATGCGCCGCTTGCGGTCATCCAGGTTCTTGATTCTTGAAATATCGAAGAAATGCAGGATCGGGGAGTCCATCTCCGCGTGAAATTCGTTGCGGTGCATGGCAACGCCGATGACGACGGATGTAATCGTTTTCGTTACCGACTGCATGGTGTGCGCATCGGTAGCTTGATAATAAGGATGGTATTGGGGATCGAAGTAGTTGTAGATCCCGGTCAAACGTGTATTCAGCGGCCCCGTGGTGCGCGCTTCCTTGTAGTAAATCTCCTGGTAATCGTGAGAGTACGTGCGCTCGTACACATTCTTCCCGGCACGGATGATGAGCATGCTGTCGACGTAGGGATACTTGCCGCTCACAAAATCGGCGTCCAATGATGCAAGGGCCACAGAATCCAGGCCCACCGACTCCGGTGTTGCGCTTGGCCAGGGCATATCTGACTGCGTGGCAGCGCCCTGAAGACTGACGGGTGTGTCGGGAGCGAACATCAGCATTCCGACACGAGCAAGTTGATTTAACGAGGCAAGATGCCGAAGCTGTATCACGATTTAACCTCCCAAGGTGTTCTTTTTGACGCCGGAAAAACCGTGCCAATACCAATATGCCGGGAGTCCGAGGAGGATGAGTCCCAAACCTGCAAAAGACTCCAGAGGTTTTTCCATCAAGGTATTAAATACCAGCAAGCAAGTGCCCGCGATGAAGATGCAGGGCACAATGGGATATCCCAATACCCGGTAGGGACGCAGATGTCCGGGTAACTTTCGTCTTAGTACAAAGAGGGCGACTCCCCCGAGCACGGCGAACACCAGTCCGCTAAAAATCACGTAGGTAAAGAGCTGCTCATAAGATCCGGAGAGCGCATAGAGGATTGCCCAGACCGTAGTGAGCATGATCGCCACGTGTGGAGTTCCATACTTCGTGTGAATTCTGCCGATGCTTCGTGGAAAAACTCCATTTCGTCCCATGGCGAAAAAAAGCCGTGTGCACACCAACATCATGGCGGCGCAACACCCGAAAGTGGAAGTGAGCACGGCAGCAGAGACCAGTCGCCCCGCCATTGGACCGGCTAACGCGGTGGCGCTGCCTTCGCCTACACGAATCAGGCCTCGCATCTGTTCCGTGGTGAGAGCATGGAGATAGGCCAGGTTGACGGCTACAAAGATGATGACGACCAGGGCCACGCCAACGCCAAGGGCTCTCGGTATGTTCTTTTGAGGATTTTGGATCTCTCCCGCGGCAAAAGGAACATACTGCCACCCATCGTAAGCCCACAATACCGCAATCATGGCCACTCCGAACGCGCTTGCTGCCCCGGTCATTCCTGCAGGAATTACGGGAGTCCATCGCGGATTCGCCCTGCTGAAACATACGGCCAACACCGGCAAGGCGCAAATGCCAACGATCTTGACGATCGTCAATGCTGCATTCAGATGATTGCTGCTGCGTGCGTTCACGTAGTTCACGGCTCCCAGAAAAAGAATCGCGAGCGAAGCAGCCAATTTGTTGGCTGTGAATACAACCGCGTGAGAATCCACCAAGGGAATCCGGAAAAGGATGTGACTGCTTGCAAAATAGGGAAAGAAGTAGCTGAAATACTCGGAAAAACCAATCGCGATGGCGCCGATCTGACCTGTCAGGATCACCAAAAGGCTTGCCCAACCAAAAAGGAATGCAGGCAAAGGACCGTAAGCTTCGTGAAGAAAAAGATACAAACCGCCGGAGCGAGGGAACATTGCACCCATCTCTGCATACGTCAGTGCCCCGGCCAGGGCAAGTACGCCACCGACGATCCAAGCCATGATCAGAAGGGAATCGGACGGCATGCGCTGCAACATTACGCCCGAGGTAAGGAAAATTCCGGAGCCGATTACGTTTCCAATCACCAAAAGAACGGCACCCGAGAGTCCGATGTGACGGTACAAGTCGGTCTGAGGTAAGTGGTCGCGGTCCGCGAACGGGCCAGAAGAGCTATCCGTGGGATTGGAGATCTCCATAAGCATGGTGGCCCGCGAATGAGCAGTCCTCTGCTTCTGCGCCCATTCTGGCACTTTCATCGCGAAGCGACGTTGGCCCCCGTACCAGCCAGCTCAGGCCATACTAGGTACTTATCGCGGCGCTAAAGCGCCTGCGCCACCCAAAACCAAACTCTTTCCCGCAGCCTATCGAAGGCACTCTGGTCCCAAGTCGAACGAGTCAGCCGCGTTTCACGCTCGTCATTTCAGTTTCCGCGTGGTGAAGCGCCGAGAGGAACCCGTCGACCATGAAGTGCAACTCTTCTTTCGTGATGACCAGGGGCGGGGAAATCTGCAGAGAGTGGCCCATCAGCGTCCTGGTAATAACTCCGTTCCGCCGGGCTTCTGCCAAGACGTCGTCCGCGGCGCTGGGGTTGTTGGCAAGAGCCTCGCCAGATAGTTCAAATGCCGCGAGCAGGCCGGCGGAGCGCACTTCCTTTACTAGAGGGTGCTTTAACAACCGTTTCATTTCCGACGCCAGTATAGGCTCTAGATCCAATACATTGCCCATGAGCTTCTCTTTTTCGATGATTTCAAGATTCGCTACGGCGACAGCGCAAGCGGTGGCATGCCCGGAGTATGTGTATCCGTGGCGAAACATGGTGCCTTTTCCCCGCCAGAACGGCTCCTGCACGCGAGGACCGCAAATCACCACGCCCAAGGGAAGATATCCCGAGGTGACGCCCTTTGCACCTGTGATGATGTCCGGAACGATGCCGAATCTGGAGCTGGCAAACCATGCACCCATGCGACCAAACCCGGTAATCACTTCGTCGGCAACCAACAGGACGTCATTCTTCGTGCAGATCTTCTGGACCTGTTCCCAGTAGTCGGCGACTGGTGGATATACGCCGCCTGCCCCACGAACCGGCTCGCCGAAGAACCCGGCGACCTGACCGGGGTACTGGTCGATGACCCCTTGCAAGGCGTGGGGATCGTCCGGCGGAATACATATGACGCCCGGGACCAGGTCGCCGTAACCTGAAGCATTCGCTGGAATGCCAGCCAGACTTGTGCCATACCCAGCCATGCCGTGATACGCCCCGCTACGGGTTACCAGCAGCCGCCGCTCAGGCTTTCCAACGGCAGTCCAATACCGGCGCACCAGCTTGGCTGCGGTTTCGATACTCTCGGACCCACCGCTGGTGAAAAAGACTACGGCATCCTGCATTGGGCTAATTGAGGAAATGAATTCGGAAAGCGTAAGAGCGGGATCGTTGGCAAAATCTCCAAACATTGAGTAGGCGGCCAGTCTCTTCATCTGCCGGGCAGCTACTTCCGCCAACTCCTTTCTCCCGTGGCCTACAAAGCAATACCAGAGGCCTGCGGTAGCATCGAGATAACGAGTGTCATTGGTATCCCACACCCAAACACCATCGCCACGGTCAATGACAGTCTCCCTCTGGGAAACATCCGCCATGTTGGCAAAAGGATGCCAGAGCTTTGTGTTTTGTCTTGGTTTAGGTCGCATTTGATTTTCCATGGCCAAGTCCTTTCGATCCTCGCTCGCGGTAGCGCTTGTCGTCCCGTTGATCGGAACTGCTCGTACCACTACCGAACAGTTCGCAGGTTAGTCCGCGCCCCCATTCTGCAACAACGGAAAAGATCCACATTGCAGATTATTGCGTGTTTCGGCCACATGGAAAAGGATTGCATCTTGGCGAATCCGTTGAAATGACGCCATCTTGAGCTTACAATCAGCTACCATTTATGAACGTGGTGGGCTCGGATCGACCTTCGATTGCTGAGGAAGGCGCTGGACGGCTGGATTCCTGGAAGGAGATAGCCGCTTACCTGCGTCGTCAGGTCAGAACTGTAAATCTCTGGGAAAAAACTGAGGGATTACCCGTCCATCGACATTTGCACAGCAAACGAGGAACGGTCTATGCATTCAAGTCAGAACTGGACGAATGGTTTAAACAGCGGGCCTTGTCGGGGATCACTACTCCTCTCACATCCCGGCGCTCCAGAATCATGATTGCCGTGCTGCCCTTCGAGAATCTGAGCCGGGATACCGCCGAGAACTATTTCAGTGATGGACTGACCGAGGAAATGATCTCCCAACTGGGGCGGGTGAGCCCCGATTGCCTCGGCGTGATCGCCCGTACTTCTTCCATGCATTACAGGAACTGCGACAAAGGAATCGCTGCCATCGGCGCCGAGCTTGACGTCGAATACATCTTGGAGGGTAGCGTTCGGCGCTGGGGCGAACGGGTACGGATTACGGCTCAACTGATCAGCGTAAAGGGGCAGTCCAATGTGTGGTCACAAAGCTACGATCGCGAAGTAGCTGACATTTTTCTTTTGCAAACAGAGGTTGCCACTCGGATTGCGGCTTCCATCGTAGCGGAGCTGAAGCCCGCGGCGAGCCCAAATTCTTCTCCGATCGGGGGCACGACGGGCAGCGAAGCCTATGAAGCGTATTTCAGGGCGCGAAACTACTGGAACCAGCGCACGGAAGAAAGCCTCCTGAAGGCGGTCCATTATTTTGGTCAAGCGTTAGCCAAGGATCCGAAACTCGCCATGGCCCACTGCGGCTTGGGGGATGCGTACAATTTGCTCGCGGTGTATGGTGTCCTGCCGCCTCATGAGGCGATGCCTTTGGCAAAAGCCGCGGCGCTTCGGGCACTGGAAATCAATCCTGAATTGGGCGAGGCGCATGCCTGTCTTGCGGATGTCAGCTCCTTTTACGATTGGGACTGGGATACAGCGAACCAGGAGTACCAGCGAGCCTTAGCCCTGAACCCCAGCTATGCCACCGCCCATCACTTCTACGGTTACTTTCTCGCAGCCATTGGCGAGGGTGCGCGTGCACTAGCCGAAATCGAACTCGCACATGCCTACGACCCTCACTCTACGATCATTTCCGTGTGGAATGGCATCCTGCTCCGACTGGCAGGTAATTATGAGGACGCGATTGAGGTTTGCCTCGAAACGACCGAGAGAGATCCGCAATACGTTCTGGCTCGTTGGGCTTTGGGGTTGTCCTACGAAGCCGCTGGAGATATGAAGCTGGCATCATCGGAATTCGAGCTGGCGGCCGCGCTCTCGGGTCGCAGCCCCGGCATGTTAGCGGCACTGGCTCACAATTACGGTGTCCAAGGACAGACGCAACGCGCCACCGAGATCCTGAAGCAGTTGCACGCTCTTTCGGCTCAGCGCTATGTTGCGGCCTACGACCTCGCCACCGTTTATCTCGGCATTGGTGATGAGGAACAAACGCTGCATTATCTAGATAAGGCTTTTCAGGAACGGTCGCCTTGGATTGTCACTCTCCCCGCCGAACCGAGGGTGCGATGCCTCAAGGCAAGTGTTTTTTTTCAGTCACTTATCAGAAAGCTTCGGCTACCGTCGGGTGATGTGCTTGCATCATCGACGGCGGAGAGCAGAACCCCGACCGAGTGACTCAAGTCTCTTGCGCCGGTGCCTCGGCCCGCAAGCCGCTTCGAACCGGACCCTTCGGCGGGGAGCGTTGCGCTCCCGGACGTGACTGACTCTCAATCAATCCAACTTTACATATCCTCTGCACCTGCAATTAGCTGCAATGTAGATCTTTTCCGTTGCAGCCCTAGAATTAGCGAGATACGCTGCGCCGAGTTGGCGCGCAGTCACCATCGTGGATCAGTGTCGAATGATGTTTCCTCACTGCCTAGAACCAGGGCTGCCGGCAACCAGTAGTTGGAGCCTAGGAAGGAGTTGATCCGGGTGCGTAAGGCCCTGCGCTTGATCTCCAGAATCGTGGTACACCTAATCCCTCTCGCCGCGGTGGCCACGCCCTGCGCAGATGCAGACCTTCTGGTGAAGAACGCCCACATTATTACCATGGAACCCGGCCACCGGGTTGCGAGTTCCATGGCCGTTCGAGACGGAAGAATTCTGGCGCTCGGCAGCGATTCGGAACTCGCCGGGTGTGCCACCGCGCGTACCCAGGTCGTGGACCTCCACGGCAAAACTGTGTTGCCCGGCCTCATCGACATCCATACCCACGCCCTTCAATGGGCAAAAAACATCGTGATGGGCATGATCGATACCGGGTACCCTACGGTGAAGTCCATCCACGAAATTGTAGAGTCTGTACGCGCCCGAGTCGCCAAAACGAACTCCGGGGCATGGGTGCTGGGCGTTAATTGGGACAATGACAAGCTTGCGGAGCACCGATATATCAAGCGCCATGACCTCGACGCTGTTTCTCCGGAAAATCCGGTTCTCTTAGTACACGAGAGCGGCCACTTGCTGGTGGCGAACAGCGTCGCTCTGAAACTCGCCGGCATCACCCGGGACACGCCCGACCCGCAGGGCGGCGTCATTGAGCACGATTCCTTGGGAGAACCCACCGGCATCGTCAAAGACAATGCGATGGGTCTATTTCAAAACTTCTTCCTGAACACGCCCCCGGAAGTCAACGAGCGGGCAGCCAGGGTGGTATCCGAAAAAGCGGCTGAGGTCGGACTCACCACCATTCACGACATAGAACCTCTTGACACGATACGCGGTTACCAGGATGCGCTTGCCAAAGGGGAGTTGCACATCCGTGTTCAACTGGCCCCAGTCGTCGCTAGTGTGGCCGAGGCCGAAAAGTTGAGCGCGATGGGAACGCATACCGGCTTTGGCAATGATTATCTCAAGTTCGGCGCAGTCAAGATGTTTGCCGATGGTGGCATGGGCGCCCGCACTATAGCCATCTACCCACCTGGAGTTCTTGACGAGCCTGACAACCTTGGCGTCCTGCGCTGGAAGCCGGAGGAAATGCAGGCCGCACAGACGACCATGGCTAAGGCCGGCTGGCAGCTTGAGACCCATGCCATTGGCGATCGCGCCATCGACGAGACGCTGGATTCCTATGCCGCCGTCATGCAGAAGCTGGGGCTCAAGGACCCCCGATTTCGGGTTGTGCACTGCGGCATTTCCACGCCTGCGATTCAGAAGCGCTTGAAGGAACTTCATGTTCTGGTCGACGGTAACCCTCCGTTTATTTATTGGATCGGAAGTTGGTTCACAAAGTATGGCCCTGAACGGGTCCGTTGGGCGTATCCAGCCAAGTCATACATTGAAAACGGAATCATCGAGGGCGCTGGCTCCGATGTTTTCGTGACTCCCATCAGTCCCTGGTGGGGGATTTGGTCTGCAGTCGTCCGCCGCGAGTTGCAATCCGGCCAGATACTCGCCCCCGAAGAACGGATCACCGTCGAGCAGGCTCTCACCTTGTACACGCGCAACGGCGCCTATGTGGGTTTCGAGGAGCACGAAAAGGGATCTCTGGAGTCCGGCAAGTTTGCAGACTTTATCGTCGTGGACCGGGATGTTCTGAGCGTTCCAGCCGAGGAACTCAAAGATGTGCAGGTTCTGCGGACCTATGTGGGCGGGAATCTCGTTTACGACAAATCCGCAGCTTCCAGGCCGGAGAGAGATGCCCATGACTGAGCTGGCATAACCGTACACGAAGATCTTAGAACGAGCGTTCAGTTGTCGAATCTGGGCTTAGAAGGGGGAACAAATGATTAAGCAGAGATTGCAGACACTCCTGCTGGTGCTTGGGTGCGCCCTTTTACTCAGCAGCCTGCCCGCCGCGGCGCAGTACACCGACGGCAGCATCAACGGCATCATCACAGACCCTAGCGGCGCCGCCATCGCCGGAGCCAAGGTTCGCGTCACCAATGAGGGGACGGACGAGGTCTCCAACGTGACCTCAGATGCGGCCGGATACTACCGGGCTGTTCATCTTCGTCCCGGCAAATACCAAGTTGCTGTTGAAATCACAGGATTCAAAGTGTCCAAGGTAAACGGTGTCGTCGTCAACGTCGACACCACCAACCGCGTCGACGTTAAGATGCAACTGGGGGCTCCGACCGAAATCGTCGAAGTCAGCGGTGGAGTCCCGCTGGTGCAGACCGAAGAGAGTCGGTTATCGGATACCATTTCGACCCGCCAGGTATTGGACCTTCCGCTGAACGGGCGCGAAGTCTATCAGTTGCTTACCCTGCAACCTGGTGTGACTGCCACAAACGCGCCAGTCAATTCCAGCGTACCCTCGACCAGTTCCGGCCTAACCTTCAGTTTCGGTTTTATTGCCAATGGCGCTACGCCCCGTGCCAACAACTTTGTCTTGGACGGGCTCAGCAATAATAATGAGTGGCTCGGCGGCACGCCTCTCATTACGCCCTCTCCGGACTCAATTCAGGAGTTTCAGATTCAAACTCTGAATTTTTCGGCGGAATACGGACGCAACGATGGTGCGATTGCCAACGTTGTCACGAAGTCGGGTACGAACGCATTTCATGGCAGCGCATACGAATTTCTGCGCAACAGCGCCTTGAACGCCCGCAACTTTTTCGATGAGCCAGGCACAAAGGCTCCCGTTGTGCAGAACCTCTTCGGAGTTTCGCTGGGCGGGCCGATTGTTAAAGATAAGACATTGTTCTTCTTCAATTACGAAGGCTCAAGGCGTAAAGATGGCGCAGCTACCATCTACCCGGTCGAGACTCCGCAATTCCGCAGTCTGGTGGAAACTTCGCGTCCCGGTAGTCTCGCGGCCATGTTTTACAAGGATTTCCCGGCGCCCAATTGCAACCCGGCCTATCCGATTGTGGATGTTGGTAGCCTTATCCCTCCCAACCCGAATCCTATCATCGGGTCGGTTGCGCTACCCGGTCCGCCCGACGGCATTCCCGATTATTGCGTCGCGTCTGCCCAGAACGTCGCTGCCAATAACAACAATCAGTATATGTTCCGAGTAGACCAGAAGATTCGAGAGCACGACCAGTTCTATGGGCGCTGGATCAACACTTCCTCCACCGCTGATGTAAGCCGGGGAGAAACCTATGGCTCGAACATCCGGGGGACTCGAGCGCCCTTGAACGGCTTCTACGCGGATCTCGGCACCGGCTACACCCATTCCTTTTCGAACTCGACGATGAACGATCTGCGCTTTTCCTACTCGCGGAATAACAGCAAGATCGGTTTCCAGCTTCCACCGAATTCTGCAACCGAGCAGGCCCTTCAGGCGGCGGGACACCCGGAGCAATTCGGCGACCTCTTTTTTGACGACGGCATGACCTCCATCGGCGGCTCCGTTTACGTTCCCCGCCGTTTCATTTTCAACAGCTTCAGCGTTGTGGACACACTCAGCAAAGTGATCGGCGGGCATTCGCTTAAGTTTGGGTTCCAATTTCGGCGGGTGCAGGAGAACAGCAATTACGAGCTGGTCGAAAACCCATTCTATGAATTCACCAACATCTTCGATTATGCCAATGACCAGCCGTATCTCGTAGAGGCCAATGTCAACCGTAATCCGAGCAGCCCGCTATTTGGACAGTTCGTGGGCACACCGCGGCACTTCCGCTGGAACCAGCCCGCTCTGTTCGTCCAGGATGACTGGAAGGTTCGGCGGAATTTGACCGTGAACATCGGGTTGCGCTGGGAACGCTATGGATCCCCAAGCGAAACCAACGGATTGCTTGCCAATATGATCTTTCCTTCTGGCGACAAGCTGACCCTTTCCCAGATCGTGCCCGAAATGCCGGACACAACGGTTGGCCGGGTGAGCCAGCTTTGGAAGACACGGAATCGCAACTTCGCACCCCGCATCGGCGTGAGCTGGGATCCCACTGGGTCCGGCAAAATGGCAGTGAGAGCTGGATTCAGCATCGCGTATCAGGAACCCTTCTCCAACCTTTATAGTCAGACGCGATTCGATGCTCCGGATTCCAGCTACGCATACTCTTTTCCGGCCTATGGCACTGGAACTGATGTCAACTATACGTTTCCTTTCCAGCCATCTCCCGACTTCGCAGCCCCACCGAACTCGGCAGGCGGCATTACGGGAGCGAAAGTCTACCCGGAGTCCGTTCAGCCGAGCCTCAGAATCGCGTATGCCGAACAGTGGTTCCTCGGAGTTCAACGCGAGTTCGCACGCAACTATGGGATCAGCCTGAACTACGTCGGCACGCGCGGCGTAGGCAACTACACCCGAGAGGATTACAACCGGTTTGATGGCGATGTCTGTAGTCCTACGGCCTGCGACTTCCTGGTAAGCAATTTGAACCCGGCGTTTGGACAGACCTATACCGTGTCCAACGAGGGATACTCTTTTTATCACGGCTTCAATGCCCAACTGAAAAAGACGTTTTCTTCCGGTGTCCTCTTTGTAGCGAATTACACCTTCGGAAAGGTTCTGGACAACGTTACCGAGGGCGGCTTGGGCGACTACTCGAACGTGAATGCCTACGCGGGCTTGTATGCTGGCGTCTCGGACCTCAGCCATCCTCGTCTCGATTACGGACCGTCCGAGTTCGATGTCCGGCATCGCTTTACGCTCAATGGCAGCTGGGATATCCCTCATGGTCATTTCACGGGCGCCACTGGAAAAGTGCTTTCTGGGTGGCAACTGAACAGCATCATCAGTCTTCAGTCCGGGAGGCCCTTCGACGTTTTCTGTGGCCTGAATTGGTATCAGGGCTGTGATTTCAACATGGATGGCTTGAACTATGATCGCCCCAATTCGCCCACCGGCGTCGCTAGAACGGGTTACAGTAAACACCAGTTCGAGGCCGGCATTTTCGGTGACAACACCCGCAGTTTTCCGGGCGGAGCCATAACGTCTGCCGCGATTGAAAAGTTTTGTCCAAACGGTTTGATGCCGTTCTTCGACGGAACTCCGTGTGTGCCGGTAGGCTCCGAAGGCAATCTCACCCGGAATGCGTTTCGCGGTCCCGGCTTTGCAGATGTAGATCTGTCGCTCTTCAAGAATACGAAGGTGAATGAGCGGTTGAGTGTCCAGTTTCGTGCCGAGGCCTACAACCTCTTCAACCGCACGAACTTATATAACCCAAATGATGACATGGGCGGTTCATTCTTTGGCCAGTCCACCTCAGCATTTGCCTCGCGTCAGATTCAATTTGGGCTGAAGCTATTGTTCTGAGCGAAGCAGACCTACGTGCTCGTTCGTTGCTTGAAGGAGGTTTGGTCGCATGAGCAGGAGAAGACTGTTCGCTGTCTTAGTCCTTAGTTTTTCCGTCGGGAACTTGGGGACCGCGCAAGCGTCGAAGGTCGTTTCCGTACCCGGTGACCCAGTTGTCGGCAAAGGCGATGTGAGCCGTACGCTGCTTACGTACAGCGAGCTTTTTTCCGATGTGAGTCCGTCATCCCCTGTAGGCGACAACGCATTTGCTTTGCCGGCGAATGCGGCCATGCCAAAGGAAGAATTCGAAGGACGACTCGAATTGGTGCATCCGGAGTCGTCCGGGGGATTCGCTAAGGTGTTCGACTATCTCAACCTGACAGGGGATGCGGATTCCCCTTGGAAACACCTGCCAACTTTCAGCTTCGAGTTCGTACAAAATGGTAGTTACCTTATTCCGGCTAGACAAGGTCTCATTTTCACCGGGGACCCCTCATGGAACTACATCATCGGACCCGGGCGCGTTTGGAGTGAGAATGGCGACTCCGGCTATACACGCGCGTCTTTCCCTTTCGCCTTAGTGGAACGAAGCCAAAATTGTGTCCACAACGGCGAGATGATGTTTCTCTTCAGCAACACGAAGCCCGCCCGAATCTCGAAAGTGCGCTATCAGATCACGCAGGAAACCTGCTTCTACATGAAATTTGATATGTGGGGGCAGCTCTCCGCGACCTACACACCTTACAAAGTGGCCAACTCGGCCGAACTGAAGAACGATGAGGCTGCTGAAATCGCGCATCGAATTCCGCGCAAACCTTTCGACGCGCTCGCTACCGATTTCCCTGGGTCTGGCCTGGATTTAAATGGATTTTTCAAAACTGTCAAATTGAAGAAAGACATTACTACCTATGGCTTGTATATCAACGGTACCAACTATGTAAGCGATTGCCAGACCCGCTACGGCGAGTACGCTTTCTGCGATGAGATGCGATTACCTTCTTATTCGACCGCCAAGTCTGCCTTTGCCAGTGTAGCAATGATGCGATTGGGCCAGTTGTACGGAAGTCGGGTCTACAGCCAGCTAATTAGGGACTTCCTGCCGGAATCGAAATTAGGCGGAGATTGGAGCAAAGTAACCTTCGACAACACTTTGGACATGGCAACTGGCAACTACATCAGTGCAAACTTCCATAGCGATGAAGACGGCCCGCAAGAAGTTGCGTTCCTGGAGGCCGAGTCTTATGACAAGAAAATCGCAGCCGCATTTGCTCCATTTCCGCACAGTGCTGATCCGGGAACGACATGGGTGTATCAAAGCCACGCGACTTTTGTTGTTACTCAGGCGATGACCGGCTTTTTGCAGAAACAGAAAGGCGGTGACGATCTCTTCAACTTAGTGCGTGACAGCGTTTACAAACCAATTCACTGGAGCAAGGGTGGGCTGACGACTATCCGCACGGACAACAGCGAGACGGGCCGGCCCTCCGGATATTTCGGCCTTTTCTTCATTCAGGATGACGTGGTCAAGATCGGTAGGTTCTTGAACGAAGGCCAGGGCAAAATCGATCGGAAACAGGTTCTCGATCCCGACCGCGTCCGCGAATCGATCTTCCGAAATCCCAACTCCCTTGGCCTTCCCGTACCAGACCAGGGAAATGGAACCCTCACCGGCAGTTACCACTACAACAACGCGTTTTGGTCGAAGCATATGACGCCCGGTGAGTTCCATCAGTACACATGTGACTTCTGGGTTCCCTTCATGAGTGGCTTTGGTGGGATCTCGATTGTGTTGTTGCCGAATGACGCCGTTTATTACGTCTTCAGCGATGGCAATGAATTCAACTGGTACAACGCGGTCCACGAGATCAACAAGTTGAAGCCGTATTGCCCCGCGGCAGCGCGCTAGCTTAATAGATTTCGATAGCCTCATCCTCGATCTTAGGAGCTCTCTTATGTCGACTTTCGCGACCAAACTTCCAATAAACGACATTTCTCTGTTTCGGCAGGCCTGCTACATCGACGGCGACTGGATCGAGCCGAGATCCAGCGATGTGATCAATGTTGATGATCCCGCAACCGGCGAAATTATCGGACGAGTGCCAAAGATGGGAACGGCTCAGGTACGGCAAGCAATCGAGGCTGCTGCCCGTGCTTTCCCGGCCTGGCGCAAACGGACGGCTAAAGAACGGGCCGCGGTGCTCAGGCGATGGTTCGAACTCATCATGTCCAACCAGGAAGATCTCGCACATTTGATGACCCTCGAACAAGGCAAGCCGTTGGTCGAGGCGCGGGGCGAGGTCGCCTATGCAGCATCATTCATCGAATGGTTCGGAGAAGAGGCCAAACGTGTCTATGGAGACACCATCCCGCCACATCAAGCTGACAAAAGAATTGTGGTCATAAAGGAGCCGGTAGGAGTTGTGGCCCTCATTACTCCATGGAATTTTCCGCTGGCAATGATCGCCAGGAAGGCGGGTCCGGCGCTTGCGGCCGGCTGCACGGTAGTCATTAAGCCAGCATCTCAGACACCCTTTTCGGCCCTGGCCTTGGCAGAACTCGCTGAGCGAGCTGGTGTGCCGAAGGGCGTGCTAAATGTGATCACCGGCAAAGCAAGCGAAATCGGTGCTGAGCTTGCTTCCAACCCTACGGTAAGAAAACTATCGTTCACTGGATCGACGGAAATCGGCAAGCTTCTCATGGCGCAATGTTCAAGTACCGTGAAGAAGCTTTCCCTCGAACTTGGGGGCAATGCTCCTTTCATCGTTTTTGACGATGCCGACCTTGACGCGGCGGTTGAAGGTGCGGTCGCTTCGAAGTATCGCAACACGGGTCAGACCTGTGTATGTACGAACCGCTTCCTCGTTCAAGAGAGTGTTTATGATGCCTTTGCCGCGAAGCTCGCCATCGCGGTCAAAGCGCTCAAGGTTGCTCCGGGATGCGAGCCCGGCGCGACGCAAGGGCCTTTGATCGACGACACTGCTGTGAAGAAAGTCGAGGAACATATCCAGGACGCGACCTCAAAAGGGGCCACCGTACTTGTCGGGGGACATCATCATGCCCTTGGCGGCCGGTTCTTCGAGCCAACTATACTGACGGGCGTTACACCCGAAATGGCGATTGCTCGGGAGGAGACTTTCGGTCCCGTCGCGCCGTTGTTTTCGTTTAAGAGCGAGGCAGACGCCGTTGCTCTCGCCAATGACACGCAGTATGGTCTCGCGGCGTACTTCTATGGCCGCGATGTCGCTCGCGTGTGGCGGGTTGCGGAAGCGCTCGAGTATGGAATCGTAGGAATTAATACCGGCATGATCTCAACCGAGGTAGCACCGTTCGGCGGAGTCAAGGAATCCGGACTGGGCCGCGAGGGATCCAAATACGGCATCGACGAGTACCTGGAAATCAAATACCTTTGCTTCGGGGGCATTCGTTGATGACAGGCCTTTATAGGATCTCCTGCGGGCTGGCTACGGCGCAATCCGGGCAACAGCGATCGTGCGAGCAGATTCCGGCGGGCTCCGGAGCATGAAAACGACACTTTTCAGCCGTTTGCCAAAGGTTGCTCCCAACAGCATGATAGCGCGCGTGCTGCTCGCGTTTTTCGCGGCAGCTGGCCTGTCCTATGTCCTGATCATTCCGGCGCTGGTTGATGGACTGAAGCAAGGGCTCGGTTTCACCAACCGGCAGGCAGGACTGGTCGCCTCATGCAATGTCTACGGCGCCGCCTGCGGTGCATTCGTCATCGCGTTTCTCGTTCGGCGCGTGCAGTGGAGACCGACCGCGCACCTGTTCCTGTTCGGCCTCATCGCCATGGATTTATTGTCCATGCTCGTCAGGAATCCATACATCTTGATGGGCGCTCGATTCATGCATGGCTTTATTGGAGGCATGTTGGTCGGCTTGAGTTTTTCCATCATCGCCCGCACCATAGCGCCCGACCGTACCTTCGGCATGTTGCTGCTCGTCCAGGCATTCACCGGCGGAATCGGAGTCATGGTTCTGCCGTTGCTCGTACCAAAATTTGGAACGAGCGTCTTGTTCATCGCCATGATCATGTTCAATGTCGCGACCCTGATCATGCTGCAATTTCTCCCCGACTATCCCGCACCCGAGAGAAAGGAGCGCACTCACAGCGGTTTTGCCGATACGCTGATGCTGAAGCCGCTCGTGCTCGCGCTGTTCGCCACATTTTTCTTTCAGGCCGCCAACGAAGGACTCTTCGCCTTTATGATCGGGCTCGGCAGAAGTCATAACCTCGACCTCGCGTTCATCAGTGAAACTCTCGGCATCGCCGGTTGGCTCGCCGTTCTTGGGCCGGTATTGGTGATCGCAGTCTCCACGAAATTCGGGATCTTCAAACCAATCGTCGGCGGCATCATCTTGACCGTGATCGGAACCTACGTCTTCAATTACAGCGAAGTAAAATGGATCTGGATTGCGGCCAATGTCGCGACCGGCATCACATGGAACTTCGTGATCTCCCACTTACTCGGCATGTGCGCCCGCTTTGACCAGACCGGCCAAGCCGCGGTATGGAGCGGATTTGCTTCCAAGATGGGATTGGCGTCCGGGCCTATGCTTGCCTCGCTCATTGTCGGAACGGGCAATTACTCCAGGGTGATTCTCATGGCGCTCGTCCTGCTTACCTGTGCCCTGCTCGCAGCCGCCAGGCCATCATGGCTGCTGGATCGCGGCGCCGTTAGATTTGCCTGAATAGAAGAGTGCCGACGGTCAAACTGGCTCATGGGTGTGCCAGTTTTTAAGGTGGCGGGTGGTTTGCCGCGAACCGGAAGTAATCTATAGTCAACCACAGGACTTCGAGACAAACTCTGATGACAAAACATCAACTATCTTCTTTGATTGCCCTCATTGGGTTGCTGTTAGCCAGCATGATGGGTCGCGCACAACAAACCAGCTACGATTTTGTGATCACGGGAGCCCGTATCGTTGATGGCACGGGTGCTCCCTGGTCTATCGGCGATATCGGAATTGTCGGCGACCACATTGCTGCGATAGGCGATCTCCACAATGCCGCTGCCAAGCGGCGGATCGATGCAACGGGACTGGTGGCCTCGCCCGGGTTCATTGATGTTCAGGGCCAGTCGGAATTCAATGTGCTGGTGGACAATCGCGCCGCCAGCAAAATTACACAAGGCGTGACTACTGAAATTACGGGCGAGGGGACTTCCATCGCGCCCGTTAACAATCGGCTGCTGGAGGACATGCAGGACAGTGCCAAGAAGTATAGCGTGGCGCTGGATTGGCGCTCACTTGACGAATATCTGCGCCGCTATGATCGAGCTCGACCAGCCATCAACCTGGGTACGTTTGTGGGCGCGGGCGGTTTGCGGGAGTATGTAATGGGCAAAGACGACCGTCCAGCAACACCAGCAGAACTCGAACAGATGCGCCAATTAGTCGCGCAAGCCATGGAGCAGGGCGCATTCGGTCTAAGTTCAGCGTTGCAGTATGTTCCCGATTCCTTTGCCTCTACCGACGAAATTGTTGAGCTGGCGAAAGTCGCACGGCGCTACGGCGGAGTTTACTTCACGCACCAGCGATCAGAAGCCGACCAGATTTATCAGTCTCTGGATGAAGTCTTTGCGATCGCGCAACGGGCGGGCATTTCCGCTACGATCTGGCACTTGAAAACCGCGTATTCCGAGAACTGGGGGAAGATGCCCGATGTTCTGAGCAGGATCGAAGCCGCACGCACCCGCGGGATTGATGTGGCGGCGAGTGTTTATCCTTATACTCGCGGCTCTAATGGATTGATCGCATGTTTTCCAAGCTGGATATCGGAAGGCGGCACAGACAAAATGATCCAGCGGTTGAGGGATCCAGCGCAGCGCGTACGCGCCCAGAAGGAGATGGACGAGCCTAGCACTACGTGGCAGAACCAGTGGCGTGGATCGGGAGGAGCTCGGGGAGTGACGTTGATTCAAGTGCTGAACCCTGAGCTGCACAAGTATGAAGGCATGAATTTCGAAGAGATCGGCCAGCAGATGAACAAAGATCCGAGGGATGCGGCCATGGACATTGCCATCGCCGATCGGGGCGAGAGCGCGGTCGTCATTGCGATTATGGAAGAGGCGGATGTCCGCGCTGCAGTCTCGAGTCCGTTGGTGACTTACGGTTCGGATTCTCCCGCGCAGGCGGAAGATGGGCCATTGAGTACGTCGAAAGCTCATCCCCGAGCATTTGGAACTTTTTCTCGTATCGTGGCTGAGTATGTGCGAACCGAGCATACCATGCGGCTGGAAGAAGCCGTGCGCAAGATGACCTCGCTGGCGGCAAGCAGAGTTGGAATCATGGATCGCGGAATTCTGCGGCCGGGAATGATGGCTGATATTGCGCTCTTCGACCCCGCGACGATTAAAGACGTTGCCACTTACCAGGATTCGCTCCGTTACTCGGTAGGAATTAAAGATGTTATCGTCAATGGCCGGCCGGTTGTGCTCGACGGCAAGATCACCGAGGAGCGCCCCGGAAGAGCCTTGCGCGGGCCTGGATACAAGCTGGTTCAATAGTTCCAACGTACACATAGCGGACGGTTAGTCGGCCAAACCGAAAGCTATCCAGAAACGGGCATCTGGGAAGTCTGAGGGCGGCATTCAGGGAACAAAAGGTTTTGTAAAACAGGTGAACGCCACTGGATCGAGCAGCGAGACCTGAGCGCCAAGCAGCGCGACCTTTCCGATCGAGCGGCTAAAGAACTGAGCCGTGCCACCCGATTGCTTCTCCAGATAGGTGCTCTGCGCCCGGTACCTGAGCCATGAACCGGACAAGATAGAAGCAGCGGCGTTGACAGGGGTGGCAGTTGCCCATTTCCCCAACAACCACCGCCGCAATCCTCAGCACAGAGGGTGGGGCATGGGCTTCACGCTTCCTGAATTGCGCCCAATTGCGCCCACTGAGAGCTCCGATAAGTGCTTTAGAATTTGACGGAGAGAGAGAATTTGAACCTTGACCCCCTGGTTCTTGCGCTAGGGGTTCATTTCAATTCCTAAGTCATTGATTGTGAACAGCTGCTGGCCGGCAAAAACAGTGCCTGGAACCGTCGAACAAGACATCTGACGCGTATCTCACAAACCTCGCAATTGATTGATTGCAAAATATTTGGTCGGGGAGAGAGGATTTGAACCTCCGACCCCCTGGTCCCGAAGTAAGGAGTTTAGTCTGTAACTGATTGGTCTGGTTGCGCTTACGAATCAGTGATGGAGACTGGAATGCGCCCTTGCGCCCTGAACGGCCTGTGACCACCCGCAATGCCCCGGAGGAACCGGCAGAACCGTAATACTCGGCGCAATTTGCTACCAAATTGCTACCAAAACATGGCAAGTGGGTTCGGGGCTGAATCGTGGGGGGATCGGCCCCTTCACTGTCACAGAATTCACGGAAGAAACCCGCGCCAGCGAGGACGCCAGCGCGGGCTTAACGCTGGTCAGTACTCGCTTGGCAGATGGATCACGTTGTTGGCGAAGTACAGTGTGATTTCATCCAGCGGAAAATCGGTGTACTCGATCTCCTTGGTGAACACGATGTTGCCGTTGCCATCGTCGCACGTCACAAAGCAGTGATCAGTCAGAACGACTTTGAGTGATTTACGAGCACCGGAGTGAAACTTGCCTGGACGCTTTCGCAACGGGAAAAATGGAGATCGACTCTTTCCCGAACCGCATCTATTATGGTGACCGTCTCTATGCTGATGGGTGAAGGAGTTCACCCCTAACCGCTGTCCCAGTTCCAACACCGGACAGATGATGACTCCTGACAGGGATACCTGTTGCAGAGCCATGTCTGGAACGGATTCCCTGCTTGAAAATGGTCAATTTTCGAGGCGAACGGTTGAGCAGTCCGTTCTCACAACGCGGCTGACCTGATCCGCCTCGCAGATGGGAGTCTGAACTATGGATTTGAAAATCTATGAGCAAGTCAAATTCGAACTGGCCGAGCTGATCCGCTCTGGACAGCTCATCGCTTCTGAGAAGGAGAAGGACTCAACCAAGGGAGGGCAGTCAGAGCAACCGTGGCGCGATCTCTTGACCCGGCTGGCCGAAGACCGATTCACCGTTGTGGTCGCGGGAAGGTTCAATCGCGGCAAATCTTCCCTGATGAACGCTGTCCTTGGAATGGATCGCCTTCCGACCGGTCTTGTTCCCCTCACATCCGTCATCACCAATGTGCGCTACGGAACAAGCGAACGTGTCCTACTTGATTATTACGGAAGCGGGCTCCGCGGAGAAGCCAAGCTTGAGGATTTGCCCCAGCTGGTTACGGAAAAAGGGAATCCTGGAAATGTGCAACGCATTCGGGTGGCAGAAATCCAGCTTCCAGCTGAGATCCTGCGCCGCGGCTTCTTCTTCGTAGACACTCCGGGGCTAGGGTCGGCGATCTTTGAAAACTCACAGACTACGGAACGACTCATTCCGGAAATCGATGTTTTGATTCTGGTGACCAGTTACGAGAGTCCGCTGACGGAAGATGAGATGCGCTACCTGCGACAGGCATCGGCTTCCGTACGTGCAGTATTCGTCGTCGTAAACAAGCACGACCAAGTGTGCCCCGAATCCCGTCAGGAGGTTCTGGAGTATGTCGCAAAGACCGCACAGAGCGTGCTGAACGGCGGAATATCCAAGCCCTTTTCGGTATCAGCACGCGACGGACTCGCCGCCAAGCAGGCAAATGATATGGAAGCGCTGCGAGCAAGCGGAATTCTGGGCTTCGAAGAAGAGTTGGTCCGTTTCCTGACGGCGGAGCGATCACGACTCTTTCTTTCCGCTATGTGTGATCGCGTGCTCGCGCAAGTCGAATCGTTGCCTGATGGAGATGGGGAACACCTGGCGAACAGTCTTACAACGTTGCGACAACAAATCGACGGCCCAACGGAAGGCAAAGATAACCAACGGCAGTCTGGGTTTATTGGCGGCCGAGGTGTTCAACTTGACTCGCGCGTTACCGCACCATGCGAGATCTGCCGCGGAGTACTGCACCAGATCCTCGATTTCCTCCGCCAGTACCAGTACGACCTGAGCACGCGGCCGGAGACTCAGGAGCAGCATGCGGAACAAGGAGGTTTCTGTTCGCAGCACACATGGCATTACGAGCAAGTCGCCTCTCCGCGCGGAATCTGCACTGCATATCCGAGGTTGCTTAACGCCGTTGCCCGAAAGTTGCGGGCGATAGCGGAAAACGGCTCTGCCGAATCGGACCCTCGGCGCGGATTCATGGACCATTCATGCCCGGCCTGCAAAGTGCGATGGGAGACGGAGGACAAGATGGTCTGCAGCATCGTTCTGAAAATACAAAAGACCGGGGAATCGCACCAGCGGGTGCTACCGGCTCTGTGCCTTCCTCACCTAGAGCTGCTGCTGAGACACGTGGACGATACTTCGGTGCGTCAGTACCTGCTTCTGCGAGAGGCAGGCATGATGGAGCGAACCGCCGAAGACATGCAGCGCTATGCGATCAAGCATGATGCGTTGCGCCGGCACCTGGTGAGTAAGGAGGAAAACGACGCTCCCCTTTTAGGATTGCAGTTGCTAACGGGGCACAGGAACGTCAACGCCATTTTCACGGTCAGAGATATTGTTTGACGACATGGTTTGGCCATGCCAGATGTTGAGGCCAGTAAGTTGAACTTTGGTCAGCCGCAATTGCCCGTCATGGGAATGTAGTTGCCATTGCGGCTCTCGCAAGGATTGCCAGCAAGATTCCTTGCTTGACAACGGAGAACGTCTGCTCAAAACTAGGGGTGTCGTTATCGGTGAAGGAGTTCCACCGTTAACCGCTATCCTTCCTGATGTCGCTGGATGGCTGATGACTCCTGACAAGGGATTTTTGTCTGGGAGCTCACAAGCCAGCGAGGATCCCCACAAAGCCATAAGTTACGAGGTTGGCAGATGGGGTCTCCGTGCATCTGTACGGTCATATTCCGAATGCCCTGCTTCACCCCTGCCCTGTCAATCCAAGATGCCGCGGGATAAGAACCCATGGTCACCATCGCACATAACGAGGCCAGCGTAAGTGAGTTTGTTTTCGGCCGCGAGAGAGAACTTGAGGAATTGAGACGGCGGCTTTCGGCTCGCGAGTCGTTCGTCCTACATGGACCGAGCGGCGCCGGGAAGACGTTTCTGCTCCACCAGGTGTTAAGAACACTTCCCAATGCGCTGTATTGTCCTGACTCACCGGCGGCTCAATCGGTGTTTCAAAGTCTTGCCACAGAGCTCGTGAGCAAGAAAAACCGTCGTGCTCGGCATTCCCTGCATAACGGCAGAGCCATCAACGATAAATCCACCATCGCGCTCCGTGGGATTGTCCTTGAGGCCTTAAGAGACGGCGATCACTGGGTTGTGCTCGATCATTTGCAAGCTCCTGCCGCAGCGCTGTCGGCGGATATTAGAGACATCATGTTCTACGGCGGCACGCGTGTGCTGGCGGTGGCCCGTTCGGCCCACATGGAGGATCTGGGTTTTCTCGCGCGGATATTCGTGCTTCGTTCTGAACGCATGCCGTTGCCCAATTTCGGCCGCTCCGAAGCGAGGCGGTTTGCCGAAGAGAACGCTCAGCTGGCAGGTCTGCTGGCATGGAATTTGTCTGATTTTCTCGACCGGATTGTGGGTCTGAGCAATGGTTCGCCCGGAGCAATCGTGACCATGATCAAGATGGCCTTGCTCCCAAGATACCGTATTCAGGGGCACATCAAGATTTCGCCGCTTTACATTGATTCGCGGCTCGCCTGGCACGCGGCGAACGCGTTGTAGGAGGAACTTGCAGCCGTTTCCGTGGTTCAAGTTTCCGAGATTCCTGGCGCGCCGAGTGCGCGCACTTCCTGTTCCAAGGAGTCGAGTCGCCGTAATTCCGCTTCAACTGCGGGGGCACCCTCTTCGCGTACTCTTTTCGCACGGGCCAGAGCCTGCTCGGCGATGCGGCTGACTTCGTGCAATAGTTTGCGAATCTCGGTTTCTAATTTCCCTCGGCTCTCCTGAACCCGGTTGAGAATATCGCTCTGCACACGGGTGCTGTTGAATTCGAGCAGCCTGACGAGAAACCTTCGGGCATCGTTCTTGATTATGCTCCGGGCGCCCACAAGGCCGAGAATCAGGTCAGCCAGCCAGCGCAGCGGCGAAGCAGGCTGTGCGACTTCAATGAAGTCCAAAAAAGTGAATTCCGAGCGAACGCGAAATCCGCGTTCCGGATCGAGAGCATGGGGCATCCGCGCCAGCTCGGGAATGCCGGCATTCGCGAGTTTCTTCAGAAACTCATTTGCCATCTCCACGAACCGCAACGCAACACGCCGGTATTCTCTCTCTGCTTCTTCCTGCTCGGGCTTCAACCACGGCACGACATGACGTCGTGTTAGTTCTTGCGCCTCGTGGAATGTGCGCCGGCGATACGATGGACCTAGCCCGCCAGATATGGACTGCAGCACAACGTCGAACTCCTTGCCCGCCTGCGGCATTATGCGTGCGAGAAATGCTTTGTGGCGATCGACAAACATGTCCGAGAGATGCTGTTGCTCTGCCATGAAGAGATATGCGAGCTCCCGCATCGAACGCTCTGCATCGGCGATGGTCTGCTTCATAACGGCGATACGCTTCTCCGAATCTTCGATCGGTCGCTGGAGTGCCTCGCGTTCTTCCGTGATGATGACGAGGAGTTGCTCGCTAATCCGCTCAAGGCCGCGTTCGCAGGCTGCCTGGATCAGACGCCGGCCCGAGCCTTCGACCAAAAGTCTAAGCGCCTCAACCAATTTCCCCCAGTCCCGACCGGTGCCGCGATGTTCAAGCTGTTCCGCTGCACTGACCTCGAAGAACGGTTGCACGGGGTGTTGAAGGCGCTTTTCGAGCTGCCGTCGCGCGAAGGCCACTGCTGCGGCTCGTTCCGTGTCCGTAGTCCGATCTGCTTTGTTCAAAGCGATGATCAGATCCTGAACGTGCCGTGCGACCGCCTCAACTAGCACCAGTTCTTCCCCCGCTAGCGGAGGATCCGCCCCGATCACTACTAGTGCTGCATCAATATGAGGAATGAAGGCCTGGGTTGCTGCGGTATTGCCGGTGAACACCGATCCCAACCCTGGTGTGTCCACAAAACACATGCCGGTTGCAAGCAGCGGACTGGGCACAAAGATTTCCAAAGCCGCTACATGCTTCGTGTTCTCAGGGTTCTTCTCTTCAGAGACATACTCATCGACGGTCTTAACCGGAATATCTGTCCACCCGCCGGCTTCAAAGCGTACGCGAGCGGTCGCGGGGCTGCCGTAACGGACGATCGTGGGAACGGCGGTGACCGGTACGACTCCAGTGGGCAGTACGCTGTGGCCCACGAGCGCATTCAGGACAGAGGATTTGCCGCGCTTGAACTGACCGATACAGGCAACATAGAAGCGGCCCTCGGATACCCGTTCTGCCACGGACCGCGCGTCGGCAGCGACTTGCTCGGCGCCAAACTCGTCAGCCAACTCCCCCAGGCGCAAAAGAGCTGATTCTCCGTGAGAATTCTCAGGGGACACGCGCCGATCTTCGGAGGCTACGGATGACAACGGCGAGGAAACGGGCTTCTCAAGCAACGAGTTCTCTTTCGAGTCTGTCCCCATAGTTCACTCCTTAATGGTTTTGCTCCTCGCTGTATCTTGGCTACGGAGCTGGAGAGCGCACTCCTTCCTGGTGCACGTAGCGGATCACCTCCACTTCAGACATCGCGATCAACCCTTCGTCCACCATTTCATCCAGAGCCGGAAGCAATTTGTTGATGTTCTGCTCGGTGTCGATTACCGAGACCATGATTGGGCGATCAGAAGACCGAAGCAGATGCCTCTTATGAATGAGCGTGCTTGCGCCGTAGCCTTCGATCCCGCGTAACACCGTGGCACCGGCGATATCGAGTTCCCGGCACTTGGCTACGATGGCCTCGTATAGCGGCTTGCCGTGCCATTTGTCATCCTCACCAAAATGGATGCGCAACATTTTGGCTTTCCCTTCGAGCTTCATATCCGTGTCTCCTCCCGCCGCTCGGCCTTCGGATAGTTATGCGTGTACTTGATTACGTCCGCGTCGGATAGCACGACCAGGCCTTGCTGCACCATTTGGTCAAGAATGGGCATGAACGCCCTCAGTTTTTCTTCCGTATCAACCACCGAAAGTAAGATCGGGCGATCGTGAGAAAGACTGAGCGCAGCGTCCTTGTGAATTCTTCGGTTGGCCCCGTAGCCGAGAATGGCACGGTAAACCGTCACACCGGCAATGTCGTGCGATCGAAGGCCTTTGACGATACCTTCATACAATGGCTTGCCATTCCACTTGTCGTTTTCTCCGATATAGATCCGCATGATCTTGGCTTTGCCCGAGCTTTTCAAGGCGGGCGCATCAGGCGCAGGGTGCTTTTGTTTCTTTTCGGCAGGTTTGACGATGGTGGTGTCGTGCATCTCAATTAGTCCAGTACCCACCATGGTGTGAAGCTTGGGTAATAGCTCCTCCACCTTTTCTGCGGTTTCGATGAACTCCACTTTCACCGGAAAGTGCATCGCCAAGTCCACCAGGCGATTGGTGTGAAGGTGATGATCGGACCCGAATCCGGCGATACCGCGCGTTACCGTCGCGCCCGACACGCCATGGAAGAAGAGAAAATCAAGAATAGCGGCATAGGCCGAGCTCCCGTGATACTGATGGTCCTCAGATACGTAAATGCCGACTTTCTTACCAGGTCCCGCTTTAAGCACATTGTCCTCCTGAAACTAGAGTCCTCTCTGACCAACCAGAAATTCTGCCACTCGACCCAGCAGTCCGCCACCGGCATGCACTCCGTGTTTGAGTTGCTCATGGAAAGCCTCCAGCTCCGCGCGAAGCTGCGCGCGATTTCGTTCCACGACTTCATCAATCAGTGTTTGAAATCGCAAAGGGACAAACTCCTTCAGTTTCCCGGCGTGGTCCAAGCAAAGACTTCCCTGGGTTTTCATCCATTCGACGAACAAGGCGCCCTGAAACTTCTGTGCCAGTTCACGCAAGCGGGTTACCTCTTCCTCAAGGACACGGTGGCACAGCACACATTCATCGCTGTCCACTTTTCCAACGAAAGGCCCCTTCAGCATTTCGAGGAACACAGTCGTGACAATTTCGCCCGGTGTGGAGCGAGCAAGTGACGCGCGGGACCGCGCAAGCGCCCAAACATGGAAATTACATAATCGGAGGCCTGCCTGTGGTTTCGCCCTCTCGGCCAGTGTCCACTGGAAATCCTTCAGGATCCCACAGATTGGACACGCCCCCTTGGTGGGGGCCTGGGTTACGCTGGTTGCAGGTATTGAAGCCTCAGTTTTCATGAGATTGCTCTCCCAACAATTGCACCTCCCCATACCGCCACGAAGCCAATAAAGACGCTTAGAGTGACGTTCAGCGAGGCGATCAGAAATTGACCATCCTGAATCGTGCGCAATGTTTCGTATTCAAACGTTGAAAAAGTGGTATACGCACCGATGAAACCGATGGGGATCAAATATCTCCAATTCGGGCTCCAGTGCGTTCTCTCGGCCAAGATCGTCAAAATGAAACCGATGAGAAACGATCCGGAAATGTTGATGACGAAGGTTCCATACGGAAACCGAGTTCCCATCTTGCCGCCAATGTAGCTGCCGAGCCAGAAGCGCGCGATGGCGCCGATAAAACCTCCAATTCCAACCATCAAGTATTTCTGCAAATCGTTCTGTTCCTTTCCTCTTTATCTACAGCCACCCGCACACGTCACGAAGCCAAAGTCTTTTCCCCTATTGCACTTTCTAATGCTCCCAAGTCGCGGCGAATGATGTCCTCTTGTCCGGTTCCCACCTCCTGGTTTCCCAGTGACCTCTCAACCTGAGCACGATAGCTGTTCGCATAGGCATCAAATCGGCGTTGGACTTGTCCCAGCGTCCTCTCGGACCAGTCATAGAGCAATGCCCGGTACGCGGACAAAGACCGTGCAAGCTGAGCCTCTATCAAGCCCGTCAGTCTTTTGGTCACAAACGACTCAGATACTCTTCTCCCCAACAACGGGAGCAGCACTGGCCGTCGTAGATGAAACGTAAGCTGCCCAAGATCGAACACCGGCATTTCTCGCAGCACGCTGGCGAATTCCTCCTCCGCCGGCACATCCGATATCTCCAGAACTTTGGCAGCCGACTGAAGAGTTTCATGGAGCTTATGAGCGAGTACGTCGATGCGGAGGCGCAGAGCTTCTGTTTGTTCTTGAACCGTCCGGGTTACCGCGTTGCTCACAATCTCGGAGGAGGGCTTCTCGTCAGAACCTGGCAAAGACCACGAATCCACCAGGGACGCTCCGGCGATCCGAAACATCTTTCGCGAACCGGCATACTCCACCTCGTCCGCTACGCGCCTCGCGGTCTTCTTGATTTCCTCAAGCCGGCCAGTGGCTTGACGCAGTTCGCCTTCGACCACCCGCAGTTGTTCAACTTTCATGAGGGGAATCGGGTCTTTGCGGCGAAGACGCCCCCGCAGGGCGATCTCCACCGACTGGCGCAGCCCTCCAAGTTTGCGGCGGATTGAGCGGATCTTCAGCTCTTGTCGTTGGCTGTACATGGGGGCGATGTCTTCCTCGAACCAGCGAGTGAGCAACTCTTTGTTTTCCAGAACCACGCTGACGGCATGTACCGCTAGATCAACGTTCAGTTCCTTACTGATATGGTCCTTCACGTATTCGATTACGCGTGAGCGCTCTTGCATAGTGAGCAGATCGGCCTTACTCAGCAAAACCGTCGCCGGAATTGCCGCGTCATAGAGAATCTGAATGGTCTGAAGATCGTCCGGCGTCAGTGTGGATCCGGCATCAATCAGAACCACACCCAGGTCGCAGCGTGGCAGGTAAGCAAGCGTTTCAGCTGCTCCCCGAGTGGCCAGCGATCCAAGCCCGGGCGTATCCACGAAGGTTATCCCATCCTGAAGGCGAGGTGAGGCAAGCTGCACCACAATTCTGGTCACGTGCTTCTCATTGCCCGGATTGAACTGCTCGGCCACAAACTCTGGCAGTCGGGAAATCTCATAACGCTCGGGCGAGCGGTTGGCAAACCAGACGTTGACCGCGGGCGATTCGGCATAGGCAAGTCGCGTGGGAACCGCCGTAATGGGAGTCACTCCGACGGGAAGTACGTCGGTTTCCAGGATCGCATTCAGCAAAGAGGACTTGCCGGAACTAACCCGGCCAAAGATCGCGATCTCAAAACTATTGTCTTCCAGTCGATCGAGAATCATCGACAATGTGGATCGAAATTCCACGAGGCCGTGTTCGGTGATGATCGTTTCCAGCTTCTTGAGAAGCGGCAACTCGTCTCCCATTTGCTCCAGCTTCTCCAGCCGCTGCTGCAGGTTCTCTCCTGCGCCACGCATTAGGTACTGGTCCAGTTGTCTCACCAGGCCTTGGAGTTCCCCAGCAATGCCGTTCAATTCGACGGCGGCTGCGGGCGGAACTTCTCCATAGCCGCGCATGTATTCGGGTTTCAGCTCCTCAACCGCGATGTCTACGAACGTAAGTGTCGAGTGGAGTGACCGTGCCACAGGGATATCGGCCGGCGGTCGTTCGATGTTTTGCCCATCCAGCACCCGAATCAACTGCGCCCGGATGCGGCTGATATAGTCCTCAACCACGCGTCTCTGGGCAGAAGTGAGATCGGGAGTGTACTGTGGGAAAGCAAGCTTGGACGACGAGACATTCAACATGCTCTCCATATCCGCGAGCAGCTTGTCGATGTAGCGGCAGGTCACACTCAGACGCCGCTCATGATTCGAGTTGAGCGAATTGGCCGACTCTTCGGGCATCGCGTCACATCACCTGCTTGCCAGGACGCAAGCAGGAATCTCTTTCGCTTTGCGCAACTGAAGATCGGAAACCTCTTGGACTGAGGGAGACAAGCACACAATCCCTACCAAGAGACTTTTCCTTCTTCGTAGGAGTCATCTGCCCGTTGGGCGGTTAAAGGCGAACTCCAACACCCATCGAAATTATGCCAACCAGAAAGGGCGAAGTCAATGTTTGAGCCCGTCGGTAGTGTCTGAAGCCCATTTTAGAAAGAACCGGCTCCCGTCCACTTGCTGGCCGAAAAGTCACGTACCGGTAATCATCCAGCGAATTTCCAGTTCATGCGAAAGTCGATGTAGAGTGGCGTGATCTTGATGTGTTCGTCCGAACGATACTTGGTGTACTTCGCCATCTCCACAAGCGCAACAATTGCCCCGGGGTTCCCCTCACTGAACTCCAAGATCTTGTCGAGGAACTCGTTCATATTCGACGCCGTAAGATTCGTCCGCGCGACCACCTCGCGAGCGAACTGTTCGGCCACCAAGTTCTCAAAGTTCCGGATTTCGTACTTCTCGGAACGGTCTGAATAAAGGCGCTGAAGAAAGCCGGTGTCTTCCATGTGACTCGATCGGGCCACTGCACTTACCGGCGTCGAGCCCCACCCCATCATTTCGCGGACAGCCGCCGCAAAAGAGTATGAAGGACGCCTGAGGTGGTCCAGGACTATCGAGTACTGCCCCTCATTCAGGGAGTCCATCACAATTCCTTTCAGGGAGACGGCTGACTTCGTCTTGATAGTTTCCTCGTTCCGAAAAGCGGTCTGCGCGTGTGGGCTACGCAGGCGCAGCAAGCTATGCGCTAGACTGCGAAACACCACGTGTGTGGTGGCGGAATCTTCACAGTAAAGGACTGATGGGAATTCCGGCAGCAAGCTGCGCAGCAAGAGGGTTTTGCCAACACCTGCGGGTCCATGAATAAGGAAGGGACGCTTCTTCGCGAGGCGCTGCCTGATGCCCTGTCTTTCCTCTTCACGGTCAAAGATAGATTCCGGCATCATGTGATCTCTCGCCAATGCGCCCCGTTGACAAACGACCGCGCTTGCTCGCGAAGCTCTGTGGGGATTGGTATACGCCAGTCCTGGTGCCCTTCGACCGAAACTGCGAGTTCACAAACTCCTTCACGATGGGTGAGGCTAATTTCCGAAAGGTGTCGCAATGCCGCATAAGTGGAAATCGTTCCGAAGGCCGACCGGTGCCCATCGCTGCGGTCCGTGATCCAAAGGATCCTTCGTGACGTAAGCCCGACATAGTCCCCCGGCTGCCAGGAATGTGTCTCAACAAACCAGCGCTTATCGATCAACTGCCTCGGGGGACTGAAGAACTTCACCAGCACCCGCTCGCCAGGATCCAGTTCGCTCGATTGCGCTGCAGCAAACTTAAAGTCGAGGGACGACCCAAAAACGACCCCGCTAACTTTTGGGAACGCGTCTTGTTCAGGCATGGTTAGCTGACGCAGGTTAAGCAAAAACTCGTCAAGATGGCGACTGTCGCGAGTGTTGTAGCGCCATTGATGACTGGACTCTACCGTATGCACCGTAAGCCTTCCATCCAGCAAGATGCGGCTAGACTCGATCGCAACAATGTCGCGAGTCCGAACCCTGATTTCGGGTTCACCGGAACTAGGATGCGTCGCAACGACCAGAACGTCCGGCAGAAGCACGAGGATACGGGCCGGATAGCGAGATTTACTGAACCAGCCACTCTGATCCTGGGGCAGAAAGATGGCCGAAACCACTCGGTTAAAGTCCACTGCTACGTGGAAGTCTGCGGGAAAATGTTCGCTACCGCGGATCGGGTACACGAAGGCATAGGCCCTGGAGTCCACCTCAGGATTGGTAACCGTAGCCATCCATTCAGCCTCGTTGGAACCAACACAGAACCAGCAGCCAACGCTGTAACGAAGTCTCCGACCCGTCAGCCTATCGCGCATCGGACGGGAGCTTCCGCACCTTGCTCTTTATCGCAAGCAGCAGTCGCAGAATATCGTCTCTCGACTGATCTAAACCGGGGACCGCTCGACGCCTCTCGATCTCCTCATCGATGCTGGCCTGAGCGATGTCAAGATGTTCCTCCAGCCAGCTCTCAATCTCGCCTTGTACCAGCCAATTCGCTGCCGGAAGTACCTCGATCAGGCGACGGACCGCGAGCCTCTTCGCCGGTTCATCGGCAACGGCCAGCGCGATCGAGCTCGCTCTCGCGGCAATCTCGCCATCAGAGTCGTGGAGAAGCGCGGCCAGTTTCTGCCAGTCATCGGGTGACAGTCGTAGTCGTCGCAGAAGCCGCAAAGCACATCTCCGCCGGCTGCGACTCGACGAGCTCTCGCCGGTGCCAGAAGGATCGGGCGTCCGTGCCGCCTCCATGAGAGCGGAATGCGCGGCCTCCCCAATCTTGCTAAGGGCTTCTTCGGCCGCGCCACGACAGAAGTCATCCTCCATCGCGGCCACCAAGTCAGGGATGGCTTCTGACCGCTCAAATTCGCCAAGCGTCTCAATCAATCCCGGCAAACGCCTCTTGCGCAAGACTTTCAAGAGGCCTTCGTAGATGTCGTCGGTATGCCAAGCCGCAAGGGCTCGGGCGGCTGTGTTTCTCACCCCCTCTTCCCCGTAGGCTGCCACGGGATCGGCGATGTCTTTTTCGAAATCCAGATATTCCAGCAACACATGCTTGGCTCCCAATTCCGCAAGGGCGTGCACGGCGCGCTGTCGCGGTATAAAGACACCGCTGGGCTTGCCATGCACCAAGAACTTGCGCAGCGGCGGAATAGCCCTCTCTCCGCACGCGACGAGCATCGCGACACCAAGCTCCCCTTCATGTAGGGAGTTCAGGCTTTCGACGAGTCCTTGGATTTCTTCATCGGAGAGGTCCTGAAACGCGCGGCGGCTCTTTCCCTCCACGAAGCCAACTCCCTTCTCCCATCACTTGCCCCACCTCGCGTAGACAGAACGGCCAGCATACTTCCCGCTTCGCCCGAGCTCTTTTTCGATCTCCAGCAGGCGGTTGTACTTGGCAATCCGTTCCCCGCGGCAGGCTGAGCCGGTCTTTAGCTGACCGACACCCGTGGCAACACAGAAGTCCGCGATTGTCGTATCGTCGGTTTCGCCTGAGCGATGCGACACCACACATGTGTAATTGTTCTGTTTCGCCATCTCTATGCAGTGCACCGTTTCGGTTACGGTTCCGATCTGATTCAGTTTGATCAGAATCGAATTGCCTACGCCTTCCTTGATACCTCTGGCGAAGATTGCAGGATTGGTGACAAAGATGTCGTCGGCTACGAGTTGCACCTGTCCCCCGAGCGTGGAGGTCAGTTTCTTCCAGCCGGCCCAGTCATCCTCGGCAAGTCCATCTTCGAGGGAAAAGATTGCGGGATATTTCTTAAGCCAATCCGACCAGAGCGAAATCATTTCATCGGAACTCTTGTGCGACTTGTCGGACTTGCGAAATACGTACTGGCCGTTTTCGTAGAATTCGCTCGCGGCGGGATCCAGATTGATGCCGACATCCTTGCCGAGTTTGTAGCCGGCTTTCTGCACCGCGGCGGATATCAGCTCCATGGGTTCCTCATTCGATCGCAGACGAGGAGCAAAACCGCCTTCATCGCCAACGCTGGTTTCATAACCCTTCTGGTGCAAAACTTCTTTCAGCGCGTGAAAGGTTTCCGCCGCCGCTCGCAGGGCCTCGCTGAAGCTGGGGGCACCCACCGGAACGATCATGAACTCCTGAAAGTCCACGTTGTTGTCGGCGTGCCTTCCACCATTGAGCACGTTTAGCTGGGGCACGGGCAACACGTATTCTTCGCGCGAGACAAACTGACGATAGAGAGGAATTTTCTTCTCCGCCGCGGCAGCCTTGGCCGCCGCGATCGAGACTCCGAGAATCGCGTTGGCGCCCAGTCTGGATTTATTCGGCGTCCCATCCAGGGCAATCAGCTCGTCGTCAAGAGGCTTTTGATAGCTGGGATCCAACCCTTTTACCGCCCCTTGAATGAGCTTGGTGACATTGTGAACCGCCTTCAAAACTCCTTTTCCGTTGTATCGCGCCTTGTCTCCGTCACGAAGCTCAACAGCCTCGTGTTTTCCGGTTGAAGCTCCCGAGGGAATTTTGGCGACACCTACGGCGCCACTGTCTAAAGTCACACTGACCTGAATCGTTGGATTTCCTCGTGAATCCAGAATTTCCATTGCATCAACGCTTTTTATCTTCGACATGACTCTCCTTATATATGTATATGAGTTCATTAAACCGAGCCGATCTGAAGCACGGTGATCAAGTCTTTCTCCACATCTTGGGGGAACGACAAAGCCTGCAGTCTCCCCACAGTCTTCTCTACTGCATAAGGAAATGACTTCAGTTCAAAAGCTCCATCCTCCCAAACCGCATAGCACGCGTCCGGCTTGCCCGTCTTCGGCTGACCAAGGCTGCCAGGGTTGACGACTAGACGGTCCCCAATCCGTCGTATGAACGGAATGTGAGTGTGTCCAACGAGGACCACATCCGCCGGAACGCTATCCACTTCGCGGACCCAGTCGTCGGAACCCTCAGGACAATAAACGTATAGAGGATCCGAAGGCTTCGCGTGGCAGAGATAAAAGCGGGTGTCTTGCCGTCGAAGTTCCACATGGAGTGGCAACTGCCGCAGGAATTCCTTTTGCTGCTTGTTCAATACGGAAGCGGTGTATTGGCGCGTGGTTTCCGTCATTTTTTGATAGCGAGGCCTACAACGTGGATCTACGTCGTAGCCGATGGAATGATCGTGATTCCCGCGCACCGTGACGGTGCTCTTGGCTCTCACAAAATCAACGACTGCTGCCGGCTCAGGTCCGTAGTTAACCAAATCTCCCAGGACCCAGAGCTCGTCGTATGGTTCCGGCAGTGCACGCAACGCGTCGTAGTTCCCGTGCACATCAGAGATGATGACAATCTTCACGATCTTTCCTTCTTGCTTCTGCATGGATCTCGACCCACGAAGAGGCGGATCGCACGTGGAACTGAGTCGTGCTCGCGACCGCGAGGTTCATCGCGGTACTGGTAGTCGTATTTGCGAATGAACTCTTGCAGATCGGCGCTTAATTCGGTGACCTGTGCTTTGAGTTGCGCAAAAAGTTCGTCGCGCTTCGCATGGTCCTTCCAGACCTGGAGAGCCAGTTGTCCGTGCCGGACACAAAGACCATTTCTCTCCAAAGGCGTTGCGAACTCCGGCTCCTCGACCAATTCTTCCAAGACTTCTGCCAAAAACCTCTCCTTGTCCACATTGTCCTGACAGAACATGCAGCTGTGTCCCGGGACAAATGGCCGTGCCGCACGACGCCGGAGCAATGTCGTGCGGGAATTTGGCTCGACCGCTGCGACGTTGGCCAAACCAGCATTCGCCTGGCGGGTGAGGTCCTCACACAGAATTGCCATAGCAATCCCACCTCTTGGCCATGTCACTTCCTCGATCTCCTTTGCCATCCAGAAATGGCGCAGGCAGAATCCGCCGTTATCGAGAAATTTCTGCCGCACTGAGGGGGACATCATGCCTTCGTACAGGAACGAGTGGATTCCCTTCCGTTCGGACGCCCGGACAGACGCGCAGATCGCACACCCACCCTGTGCAAAAGCCTTGTTCAGTGCACTGCGCGTGAACCACAACCCTCGGTGTGGTGGATGTCCATCTTCGATCTTCTTCGTTTTGGTCCACTTCAAGGCCTTACCCCTCAGCCGAGCAGGAACACACACTTCTCCATAGAAGGCCAGCCTTTATTTTGCGGATCGTTGCCGGTTACCATGACTCCGCGACAAAAATCCACTTGTCAGGAGTCATCAGCTATCCCCGGCTTAAAAGATGGGACAGCGGTTGACGGTGAACTCCTTCACCTTTGCTACTCTCTAGTACATCAAAAGCTAAGTATCGAGTCAACGGGATTTGCGGTAGTGGCAGATTCAGCCGCTACTGGCAACTGAGAATCACTTGAACAAGGTCTTGTTGCAATTGCAAGTGATTTTATTTTCAGGAGATGATGCTGCCTCATGATCCTGGCGCGCTTCACTTGGTTTGAACAGGTGACCTACCATGCTGCATACGGTTGGCAAGTTCACGGCGAATGTGGGGCTGCACTTTGGAGGGCACGGAACTCGACTGGCTTAGGATTCGCAAATCGGTGGTTGAAATGTTGGGCAGGAAGGAAAGTACTCGCGCCAAAGGCGTTTGTGAGTTGCGCACGAGAGCGAGTCGCACGCTGTAGATATGCGACCAGCGGCCATGATCGGCGATGGCAGTGACGATGCGCACAGGCAATGCAATGCGCGAGAGGGCCTTCAGGACGTGGCCTTCGTTCAGCAACGGACTATCGAGTACCGCGGGGAGAACTTCCGGGCTCCCGTCCGTGAGCAAGGCTCCCATGATGCGCGCTGACCCGCGGCGCGCCAGCGTCATTTTCTGGGCGGGCGGCAATTGAGGCAGTCTGGCAAGGACCAACTCCTCGGCCAAGTGCCGCAATGCCGGCTGTCCGGACGGCGAAAACGTCAACTGCACGAGGTCAGGCAGATAGAGTTCTCGAACCAGATGTAAACCCAGCGTGTGGGGCACGTTGGGATGAAAGACGACGGCACGCCGCACCCGGTAACTGTGCATCCATTCTGTGCGGGCAGCGATACTTTCCAGCAAGACACTCGACAGTTCCTTGCGCCCAAGCAGCAAGCAGAGATGAATCTCCTGGAACCGTGGGTTCTCCAGCAGGCCACGGAGGACCTCTTCGCGAGCGTCGTGGAGCAGGACGGTAAACTGTTCCTCGGGCGCCGTTCGCGCTGCCTCGCGATCGATTTCCGGTAAACCTTCCATTGATGAGTCCGTCCGCCACCAGGCTACGACTGTCCCATGTCTGAGGGAGTCGCGGCCGTCATGGCATCACCGACCCCTTCGAAGATCCGCCGGTACAAATCTTCGCCATAACTTGTCTCCAACGGCTCGCCTTCGAGCAGCCTGAAGGTTCGCGTCCCGTCGGCCTGTCTTTCGGCACGCAAGAAAAGGGCGTCCTGGATCTTTCTGTCAAACAAGCCACGTGCGAAATCGTACAAATGCGTCACGTAGAAAATCTTGGTGCGCTTTTCCAGCAAGGCACAGACGATCTGTTTCGCGATCTCCGACCCCTCCCGCTCGTTTGTTGCGGCAAATGACTCGTTGAAGAGCACCATCGAGTTTGGCGCAATGTGGTCGACGATCTCGCTCATTCTGGCGAGTTCCTCATCGAACTTCCCGCTCTTCATCGTCGCGTCCTCTTCGCGCTTGTAGTGAGTAAACAAAGCAGGGCACAGTTCGGCCTTGAAGGCCTCGGCCCCGACGAACATGCCGCATTGCATCATCACCTGTGCTAGACCGATGCTGCGCAGGAAACTCGACTTTCCGCCTTGGTTCGCGCCGGTGATTATTACTAAGCTCTTGCCGTCGGCATTGACAGTGTTTCCGACCACCCCGCGACCCATGGTGAGCGCCAGGCACACGTCGTACAATCCGTTGAACTCATGGCTGCGTTCGCACGCGGACGTGGGTGCCGGAAAGGCGATCGGCATTCCCTTGGCTATGAGTTGGCCTTGCAAGTTCATGCACGCGACATAGAAGGCCAACTCCGTCCGCAAGATCTTGAAAAAGACCAGGACGTGATCGGCGGATTGGGCGAGCGCACGCGCCACCCGACTGATCCCGCGGTTCCGCATCTCCGACAATATCCGCCCACCAGCCTCGTCGCGCGGATGGAGATGGAAGGTGTAGGCAGGCGGACCCTTGCCAAGAAGTTTGTCCAGCCAGTTCTGTTTCTTGCCGTGCGCCTTGCGGAGGGCGTAGTTGGTGCCTTCGTTGCTCTCGCCCAGTTCGGCACTCAGCAAGACTCCCTTGCCGAACTTCAATTCCGTCAGATGAGCCTTTATCGTTGCTAGGTAATCCTCGCTCAGTTCCTTCCTGAGCATTGCAAACAGTGATCTGAAGCCCTCCGACTCGAAGCCGCTGGCACGCTCTTCGGCGACGCTCCTGATCTTTCGGAGCACGTCCATGCATGTCTCCATCAAATCGACTGAGCTGTACAGCATTGAGCCCGGGTAGTCACTGGACAGGCCCCACCACTGCCTCCTCGTTTTTTCGGCCACATCCGTCATGAGGTCGTACAGACCTCTGACCACTACCGGGTTCTTCAAGCAGTCCTTCAAGATCGCCTGGCGATAGAGGATCGTGTCCACATCGTTTCGCGGTCCAGTAAGAAGCGCTTTCTGCGCCACCTCAAACAAGAATTCGTCGGCGCCGGCCATCGCTTGCAGCAGCGTATCCAATTCCAGGTCCTGCGTCAGAGCAGGCGCGTTCCACAGCAATGCCTGCAGCAGCGCCTCCCGTGGCAGGTCCTGCCTCCGAACGGGTTTGTTCCACGGCGATGGCTGCTGCTGGTCGAAGTCGCTATCCCGGTGCATCAAAAATACTTTCATCCCTTAATCCGTTCGCTGAGCCACTTGTACGTTACCCGATGCTTCTCGGCAATCGCATGCGCGTAGGCGAGTCCATCGGCGGGTCTTCGTTCCAGCTTATAGGTGCGAACGGCCGGATTGTCCGGATCGATCATGCTGACGACGCTGACCGTTTTTTCGTTGAAGGACGCCAATTCATCCAGGAAGGTGACGCAGACGCCCAGCAGGTCCAAGGCGGTAATTTTCGTCATAATCTTCTTGCTCAGAAAAACCGCGTCCTGGAGTGTTGTCGAGGAAAAGATCTCGTTCATTACTACGATGCTGTTCGGCGTCGCCTGGTCGAGTATCTGTCGGATCCGAACCAGATCGTCATGCAGCTTGCCGCGGAGATTCGTGATGTCCTCTTCCCGTTCGAAGTGCGCGAAGAGCCGGTCGAAGAGAAATAGACGAGCCTCCGTGCCCGGAACCGGGCAGCCCAGGCTGGCCAGATAGTGCAGTTGACCGAACATACGGGCGAAGGTGGTCTTGCCGCCCTGATTTGGTCCGGAAACGACGAAGACGCGTTCCGGGCCGCACAGAAAGAAATCGTTGCGGACAACAGTAGCTTTTTCGCGGATCAGCTTACCGGCCAGGGCGAGATCGAAGGCGTCGCGGCCGCGGACCTCTTTGGACGTTTGCGAGAGCCGTGGCAGGCAGAAGCTCAGGCCAGCGCCCCGGAATTTTTCGACATACGTGAGGTAGGCAACGTAAAACTGGATCTCGCGATCGAACCGCGAGATCGTTTCGTCGAGGTAATCCGCGTGTGCCGCGCTAAACTCATCGAGGGTTCGAAACGTGTCTGGATACAGCAACGCTACGCCATCCAGAATCTGCGCCTGGATATGATTCATGCCGTCCCACTTCGGGACCTTGACCCGATAGTCAGTCACCGTCTCCCGCCTGAATTTCCTGAATGTTTCTTCAACAGCGGCACTGTAGTCGCTTTCTTCGTCATAGTGGCGAACCGTGACGGAGCCGCCCTTAATTAGGAGGGAATACCTGATGTTGGACAGATCCAGCTTCAGCTTTTCAGCTTCCGTTACGAGATTTCTGAAGGAGGCGGATGCGGCATACTCGGTCAGATACTCGCGGAAGGCGTGCAGGCCCCGTGACTTTAAGTCGAGCGCACTCAGCTCCTGTAATAGGCGCTCGACGGCCTGGTGGTAAATCTCGACCGCGCCCAGGAAAGCTCGCTCCATTGCGTACTTGTAGTAGAGATCCTTTGCTTGCTTGAGACGCTCGCGCATTGTGCGCAGCTGTTGGGAGAACGACTTGATGGCCTGCATCAGGCGGTTGTCTTCGAGATCCCGCATGATCTCCTGACGGTAAGAGATCGCGTCAAGATCATTCAGTCGGGTGTAATAGAACGGTGCGAGGTCGTAGTCCTTCCAGTTGGCCGTGATCGAGTCGATGATCTGATCCAGATTTAAATCACCAAAAAAGGCAGGCGCTTCGAGTGTCTCTCTTTTTGTGACGTCGTCAGGTCCTTCAAATAGTATGCTGTGGAAAGGTACGGAGTCAGCACGCTTCTGCGGATGCGTCATACGGATCGCTCGATGAAATGATCCGCCGGTCTCATCGCTCCACCGGAACTGACACCGGTGCCCGTGAGGTTACTGGAGGGAGCCTCGAACCGGTCGACGGGCGGGTTCGAGATGAAGATGGAAACGGAGGGGACGTGGTGAAGCCGCACACCGCACCCCAAGTCGGAAAAACCCAGCACTTCGCAGCCCGAGCTGGCACGGTCTACTCCTCCCAAGTTCTAACCTTGGCAGGAGTCATCTTCCCCTAGTGGAGAGGGGCGGTTAGCGGTGGACTCCAACACCCACGCTAGGCTCAGTATCCCAAGACAGAGAATCGCCTGTCAATGATGGCCAGCGTGCGTATCAACTGCAGTTACTCTTCTGACCTTGTGGTTCAGAAGCGCACGATGCAGATTCCCTACTACACTGGCCAGGTAACCTTGGTCAAAGAAACCGACTGGTTGCTGATCATGGTGCACGCGCGAAGGCCACAGGATGAGTGTGAATGAGAAATCGTCCATGGAGCGTTGGACTTTCTGTGACCAGGGCCATGTCCATTGGGGAGCGGGTGGTGCCGCTGGCCTTCTGCTGCGCTACGTGCCGAATGAAGGCGAGCCAAGTTATTTGCTACAGCAGCGATCGACCAGAGTGGATTATGGCGGGACCTGGGGCATCCCCGGAGGCGCTATCCGGGAAGGAGAATCGCCAGAGATGACGGCGCAAAGGGAAGCCGAAGAAGAAATCGGTCAACTCCCCTTTTACCGCGTGACGGGTGTGGAGGTCCAAGACTGCGGAGGAGCGTGGAAGTTTCACGTGGTCACCGCCGATGTCGACGCTCCCTTCCTGGCATTTTGCGTACGCCAGACTGACGCCACGGGATGGTTCACGCTGGAAGACATGTACCGCCTGTCTTTACACCCTGGGTTCCGGAAGTGGCTGGACGAGCATGGATTTCGGAGCACGTAGGCCCTCTAGCGAGCAGCTTGGCACTCCATTGTTTGACTCGCCTCCGCCACGGATCTCGTGTACTTCGGAGGCGGCACAGACCTGAACCAGAAATGTTCAAGGACACGTACCAAGATGTTTTCCACAAGTCCCCCGGGTTTCCTGGGCGGACTGATCAACTTCTTCAGCGGCGGCACCGATTCAGATACGGGGCCCGCTCCGATGTTATCCAGTGAGATTCAAAAGTGCTTGTGATCCCGCAGCGGTTGTGATTGAATATCGTCGGCAAAGGAGTTTGCCTTTCCGGCGTACGCTGGGATAAAGTGCCTCTCATTTGAGACGGCTGATGACTCCTCCCGCTGACAGCATGCGAGAGATCCTTATGGGAGGAGCTAGCAAAAATCAACATCACGACGCTGCGGTGACCTGTTGTTGTCTGCCACGCACAGGTTCTCGCCTGCGGTTGGCCGTCGTTTTCGATCCGAGCAAGTCCCCCAAACAAACTGCGATTCGTCACCTTGGTATTGCTGAGAGTCAGAAGAAATTATCGGGCGAGGTATTCCCATGACGCGCACCGTTGCTTACAACGTCATTCAACTCCTGTTCGTGCTTGGTTTTGCTCCCTTGTACTCTGGTGTGTTGAGTCGATTTAAGGAGATTGTCCAGAGCAAGCGCGGCCCCAGCATCTTTCAGCCATACCGTGACCTCTGGAAGCTTTTCCACAAAGATGAGGTCGTTTCCGAAGAAACAACCTGGATTTTCCGAGTCGCGCCGTACCTGGTCTTTGTGATTCCACTGTTCGTCACCACCTTGATCCCTGTGCTGACGGATTATCCACTCGCTTTTGCCTTCATGGGGGACATGCTGGCAGGAGGTTTCTTTCTTGGTCTCGCCGGCTTCTTCGCTGCGCTCGCCGCGGTCGATACCGGAAACCCTTACGGTCCTATGGGAGCCAGCCGAACGCGCATGGTGGGGTTTCTAGCGGAACCGGTTTTTATGATTGTGTTCTTTACCGTATCGTTTGTAGCACAATCAACCATCCCGTACATTGTGCAGCAGAAATGGATCGCCAGTCCGGCGGCGTTCTTCTCGCCGGCGCATATTTTGCTGCTGATTGCCTTCCTGATGCTGATTTTGGCGGAGGGAGGGAAAATTCCGGTTGACAATCCGACCGGCCACTTCGAATTGGCGATGATCGACGAATCTAAGGGGCTGGAGTACTCCGGCCGCGGAGCCGCCCTGATGAAATGGGGCGGGGCCATGAAGTTCCTGGTTCTCACTTGCATTTTTCTGAATGTACTGCTCGGGCCGTGGGGGCTGGCCCATGGTCAGCAGCCCGGCGATGTCTTGCTTGCTGTGCCGTTGATTCTGCTCAAAGTACTTCTGTTCGTCGTCGTTCTGGTCGTAATCGAATCTTCGCTCGCCAAATTACGGCTCTTCCGCATCAGTGAGTTTCTCGGGGCTGCTTTCATTATTTCGGTCGCCGCGATGATTGCCAGTATCTTTTCCGTTTCGGTCGCGTAGAAGAAGAGGAGAAGGGATGCACGGTGCTCAGATACCACTAGCAGAAGGTCTAAATCCACTGACGGCTGGATTCGTCCTGCTCTCTGCATTCGGGATGGTCGCCACTCGCCAGGTGCAGGGTGTGATGCGGTTCTTTATCTTGCAGTCTTCTTTTCTGGCTCTATCAGCCTTTTTGATAGGCTTCAGCCGCAGCTCGATTCATCTTTGGGCCCTGGGCGCTATCACCATCGCGGCGAAAGTCATTGCCATCCCATGGGTGCTTAAGCGCACTTTACCAGGCGACTTGTACGAGCGCAGAGAAATCGACCAGGCGCTGAACATTCCATCGTCACTGTTGTTGGCGCTGCTGCTTGCCATCGCGGCTGAGTTCTTGGTCGCTCCATTGGTGGCGGCTTCGGCAGATGCAGTGGTCCGTGTGAACCTGCCTATCGGTCTGGCGGGAATCCTGATTGGAGCTTATTCATTAATTGCTCGCCGCGAAGCCCTGCCGCAGCTCGTTGGAATCCTTGCCATGGAGAATGGCGCCTTCTTTGCGGGTATTGCCCTCGCTCCCGATCTTCCATTGATTTCAGAACTTGCTGTCGCGATTGACGTGGTTCTGATCGCCGTTGTGATCGGCGTACTCACGCGCGATATCAATCGGACGATCGGGACCACGGAAGCAGCAGCAATGACAGAATTGAAAGAGGAACCCCAGCCGTGATCTTGATCATTGCTATCTTTCTTCCCCTGATTGCGGCCGTGCTTTGTTGGCTGAAGCCGCTGCGCAGCATTGCGTGGGGCACTACCGTATTCTGCTTGTCGACCAGTTTCGCGCTCGCAGTTGTTATCTCTGGACAGGTCCTTGTCAAGGGGCGAGTGATCGGGCTTGCGCGCTGGTTCGAAGTTGACGGCTTAGGTGTGTTGATGATCCTGCTAGTCAGCTTCGTCTGCACTCTGGCCGCGGTCTTCGCTGGCGGCTACATGCGCCATAGCAGTCAACGTGAACGGTTGTGGTGGTTTTACTGCAACTACAATCTGCTGGCTTTTGCTCTGATTATTGTGCCCGCGTTCGCGGATCCAAATTTGGTGTGGGTCGGGGTAGAGTTAATCACTCTCTTCGCGATTCTGCTGGTTGGATTCGAGAGTACTCCAATTGCACTTGAGGCTGCCTGGAAGTACGCAATTCTAACGCTCATGGGTGCACCAATCTCTCTGCTTGGTTTCTTCGTGCTTTATTGGGCCTATCGCGGCACCGGCAGCGGGACTGCGGAGACTTGGCAGAGTCTCCAGGCCATGGCCCCAGCCATGTCGCCAAATCTCTTGAAGCTTTCTTTCTTACTCGTGTTTGTAGGATTTGGCACCAAGATTGGCTTTGCGCCGACGCACACCTGGTTGCCGGATGCTCATAGCCAGGCGCCCACCCCGATATGCGCTGTGTTGTCTGGCATCAAGACCTCGGTGCCTCTCTATGCAGTGCTACGGCTTCTTTCCATCATTCTGGCTTCACCCGAAGCGCGGATCGGGCGCTGGATGGTCATCATCGGCCTGTTCTCGGTCGGGATTGCCGCATTTCTACTGCTGCAGGTCCGAGACTACAAGCGGATGTTCGCTTACTCCACCGTAGAGCATATGGGCATCATCTTGACGGCAGCGGGCTTCGCAACCCAGGCATCGGCTTCCGCTGCTGTTGCTCAGATGCTGAACCATTCCATCACGAAGTCTCTCTGTTTCTATACAGCGGGTATCGTCTTGCTCGCCCTCGGAACTCGCCAGATAAAGGACGTGCGCGGACTGTTCCGGCTTTCGCCCTTCGCCGGTGCGGCCCTGCTCTTGTGTGCGCTGGCCATCGCTGGGGCTCCGCCATTCCCAATATTTCTAAGCGAATTTTCGATTCTTTCGGCGGGCATTCGGTCAGGACACAATACCGCCGTTGCGATCCTCGCGATTCTCATCGTCGTTGCTTTTGTCGCGATCATGCGGCAAGTAAATGGCATGCTGTTTGGCGAGCCCGAGTTGCATACCACCGCGGAGGCGGTCCCTTTGAGCTGCCGTACCGCTGTGCTGGTGGCGGCGGTACCAGTCGTTGTGCTGGGTGTTTTTATTCCCGCGCCGATACATTCCCTTTTGCAGCTCGCCGCACAACAATTAGGGGGACGTTGAAATGGCCATCTCTTCCTCACCTATCAAGAAACCAGCGGGAATGGACCTCAAGGAGTTGACCATAGCTGTTGGAGAGCACTTTGGGACGGCTCTGTCCAGTTCAAAAAGTGATAAGGGTTATGTACTCTCCCTGTCTCTGAATCAAGCGGAATCCTTGCCGTCACTTTGCCGCTTCTTGTTTTGGGATCGGGGCTGTTCCTTTGGCGGAATTATCGCTGAGGAGCATTCCAGCCATTGGAAGCTCTATTACCTATTTCTTCTCCCTGCAGCCGGTTGGATTGAAGTGACGCTGCAATTACCGATTGAGGCAGCCACGGTTCCAAGCATCAGCTCCGAAGTGCATGTGGCTGATTGGCATGAACGTGAAGTGGAGGATCTTTTTGGGCTTCACTTCGAGAACCATCCTCGGCTGGGAGATTTCATTCTTCACGACCAGGTTTGGCACGAAGGCATCAATCCAATGCGTAAGAAATTCGATGCCAACCAGCCCCATTTCGAGCGAACTCCCGATGTCAATTGGCGCCCTCTATTGGTAGTTCAAGATCCAGGTTCATTCGCTATGCCCGTGGGACCAGTGTATGAGGGGGGTCTCGGCGAGTCTCTGCATTTTTTGCTGGAGACGGTCGGCGAGGATGTCATCCGCGCGGCCCCACGCCTTTTCTATAATTACCGCGCTGTAGAGAAAATTGCGGAAGGCAGAAAGATTTCAGATGTCTTGTTGCTCGCGGAGCGCTTCACAGCCACATCCGCATTCGCGCATTCTCTCGCTTTCTGTCGCGCGGTGGAGAAGATCTATGCGGTCGAAATACCCGTACGGGCAGCGCACCTCCGCGTTGCGCTCTGCGAATTGGAAAGGTTAAGGCATCATGCTGGCGCAATCACCGCCATCTGCGAGTCCACAGCACTGGCAGTCTCGGCCGCACATGCCGCGATCATCGAGGAGGAATTGCTCCGAGCCTCCTGCGTGTTTACCGGACATCGCTATCTGTTCGGATTGAACGTCCCCGGTGGCCTCGGGCGCGACGTTGAGTTGGAGCAGTGCAAGAGCCTGCTCAGAGCCGTCGATAAGGCGCAGGCGGACTTGCGCGTTCTGGAGGATCGACTTCGCTACAGCAGTAGCTTCTTGGATCGTCTTGAAGAGGTGGGCGTCATTGACGGTAACCAAGCCCGGGACTTGAATCTGGTCGGCCCCGTGGGCCGCGCTTCGGGTCTCAGCTGCGACTTGCGGAAGGCATGTCCCTATTCGGGTTATGAGCGGTACCGGTTCGATGTTCCGCATGAGAGCGAGGGTGATGGTTATGCAAGGCTGCGCGTGTTGTTTGCGGAAGCGTTCGAATCGGCGAAGTTGATTCACCAAGCGATCGACTCGCTGGAACCAGGGCCCGTATACGTTTCCTGCGAGGGAACCACTCCGGGAGCAGCGCTCGGATGGGTAGAAGCGCCACGCGGAGCTGCATTGCACTGGGTAAGTGTCGACGATAAGGGCACCATCGAGCGGTATCGCGCGATTACGCCATCATTTAACAACTGGCTCGGATTTCACGTCGCGGCCGAGGATTTCGCGTTCCAGGATTTTCCGATCATTCTCGCGACCTTCGGTTTGTCGGCAACTGAGTGTGACCGTTAGAGGTGAACTGGGATGAGCTTTTGGTTCTCGCATGGTTTGCGTAGAGGCATCCAATCAACCCGATACCCCCGCACTGCAGAATCGGCGCCGGGCGTGTCGCCCGGCCGTCCAATCAACACAACATTTGCGTCCACCAGTGCTGCCCTGGAAGCCGCGGCAAGCTGTCCTGTGGACGCGATCATCGCCGATGGCAAATCGGCTTTCGTGGACGACGGCATTTGTATCCACTGCCAGCGTTGCCGCTTCGGGATTCGTTCTCCGATGAATTGGGAGCCCGGTTACGAATGGACAGAGCTGCCTCCCGGCCGAAAAGACTACGAGAGCTTGCCCACCGCCTTTTCCAAGTCCCTGCACGTGATGGTGGTGGATGCTGGTGATTGTGGCGCCTGCCTTCACGAAGTGAAGCAGCTAAACAATCCGTTCTACAACATGCACCGCCTTGGCTATTTTTTCACTGCTACGCCACGCACCGCAGATCTCCTGCTCGTCGTAGGCCCTGTGAGCGAGAACATGCGAGAACCTTTGCTCAAAACATATGAGGCCATGCCGGATAGCAAGCGGGTGATGGCTGTGGGCGCCTGCGCCATCAACGGAGGAGTTTTTGGGCGCAGTTTCATGTGTGCGGGCGGCGTAGGGTCCGCGCTGCCGGTGGACCTTGAAGTTCCTGGGAATCCGCCACCGCCTCTTGCTGTACTGCATGGCCTGCTCGTTGCATCCGGACGCAAGCCTGTGACGATGAGCGAACCTGTCTCCCGAAGGAGATCGTGATCATGGCTTCGGTAACAGGCGCGTCGTTATTGTTGTTCTTCGTGTCGTGTGCATGCGGGCTCCTCCTCTCGGCGCTTGTGGATCGGAGGCGTTCCGGAGTGGTCATCGGAATTGCCGGGGCGCTAGCTTCGTTATTCATAATGCTCGCTGCGGCGGCAGTTCTTGTGACCGGCCGGAGTTTCGAAGCTTCGCTATGGGTTCTTCGGGGATTAGGACCTCTTACACTGCGCCTCGATATGCTGTCGTCCGTATTCCTTTTTACCGCGGGTATCGTCTATTTCTCTGCCTCTCTTTTCGTAAGAAGTTTCATCAATGATCAATTCGGGGACAGGTACCCAGCGCGAAGGTTTGGCGTAATGTACTTCGCTCTCATGGCCTCGGTCGTGCTAATTCTCGCGGCTAATGACGCACCGCTGTTCTTGATTAGCTGGGAGTGCATGTCGATCCTGTGTTTCTTGTTCATCAACTACGAGCCGCTTCAACCGGCGGACACGTCGGTGGGATACATCATGCTGGCGATGAGTGAGGCTGGCTTTCTGGCGGTAGTCGTCGCCTTTTTGATTCTGGGCAAAGCCGCAGCCAATTTTTCATTTCCCGCTCTGGGCATGGCGGCCAGCGGGCTCTCCAACCGCGGCTTGTGGGGTGTGTTTCTCTTGGGTTTTCTCGGTTTCGGGGTAAAGGCTGGATTGGTTCCCGTCAACTTCTGGCTTCCTCGGTCCTATACGGCAGCGCCATCTATTTTCATTCCCGTTTTTGCTGGTGTCACGCTGAATCTGGGCTTCTATGGCATCCTGCGATTGAATGCTGACTTAGTGCACGGCGGCTACGGGACGGGTGTGTTCGCGTTGGTCGTTGGGAGCATAACGGCACTCGTGGGAATTCTCTACGCCACGACAGATAGCGATATGAAGACGATGCTTGCCCATAGTTCCATCGAGAACGCAGGCATCATTGTCGCCGGCCTGGGAGCATTCCTGATTTATCGTGCCTCCGGACATCCCGTCGCGTCCGCCATCGCGCTGACGGCAGCCTTGTACCATATGCTGAACCATTCCATCTATAAGACGCTCCTTTTCGAAGGAACGGGATACGTGGAAGCCGCCACCGGCACGCGCGACATGGACCAACTTGGCGGCTTATCTCGCCTGCTACCAGGATTGTCAGCCATTTTCCTCGTGGGCTGCCTCGCCATCTCCGCTGTTCCCCCGTTTAACGGTTTTGTCAGCGAGTGGATGACCCTGCAAGCACTGCTGCGAAGCGCGGTCTTATTTTCCGCATCGATCAAGATCGTTTTCGCGCTTTGTGGTGCTGCCCTCGCCCTTACCGCTGCGCTTGCGGTGACTTGTTTTGTGAAGGCATATGCGATGAGCTTTCTCGGCATCCGGAGAGGCTCGTGGGAACCGCAACTGCGCGCACACGCGGGCACTCGTTTTCCGTTGGCATTTCTCGCCGTCGGGTGTTTGCTATTGGGAATTCTCCCGACCTATATCATCCCGGTGCTCAACCGGGCCGTTGAGCCCTTGACAGCAGCCAGCGCAACCGCTTCCCTCATACCGCCATTCTTTACAGCGAACTCAACGAACCAGCAACTTCCGCCGGCATTTCTCCAAGAGTTTCACAATTTGGGTGCCCAGTCCGGGAGTAAGGTCTTGCCGGGCCGCGGCCTCGTCATACTCCTGCGCGGTTCCGCAGAAAACCCGGTGGTCTTTGCCATGTCGCCGTCCTACAGTTTGGCCGCACTCGCCATCATGCTGTTCTTGGCTTGGTTCGTATTCACCCGTTGGACGCGACAACGAGCGACGGTCCGCCGCGAGCTCTGGGCCGGTGGAATCCCCCGGCTCTTCCCGGAGATGACGTACACCGCAACGGGTTTTTCCAATCCTGTGCGGGTTGTCTTTCAGGCTGTCTTTCGACCGAACATTACCGAGGACACACGGCAGACCGTGGCGGTCCATTTCCGCACCGCGATTCGCCGGCAACGCGACGAAACCCACATGGTGGATCGATTGTTCCTCCGGCCCGTGAGTGAGGCCATGAATGGGATCGCCAACTTTCTGGCTGGGATGCATCACGGGCGCCTAAACGTCTACGTGGCCTACGTGCTTGGGTTTTTGCTGATTATCCTTTTCTTGTACCGCGCGTCGTAGAAATGGCTCTGGTGGCATACCCCAGAGCACGGATAGCGCGTTTTAATGGAACCCGACGAGTCGTTCTAGAAATGATGCCATGTACACAGGCGAATGTTCGATTGATTTAAGAGTGGAAACGCCATGAGCACCGTCGGATTACCGCTAGCCTTGGTTTTCTTGCTGTGCGGCGTGGGCGCCTTGTTGGGCATGATTGCTCCCGCAAGGCGGGTGCCAGCATTGCTCGCATGGTTCGGCTCTTTGGCGGCGTTATCGGCGTTGTGGGCCTCCGGCATCGTGCTTAGTTCAGGTGCCGTATTCCACCACCGGTTGTGGACGATTCGTTCCGTTGGGACTCTCACGGTCTCGCTCGACCGCCTGTCTGCTTTGTTCTTAGGTATAGCAGCCGTCGTGGTCCTAGCCAGCTCCATTTTTTCCGCTAGCTACTTGAAGCGGTATGTTGGACGTTACAGTCTTCCTGCCTTTAATGCATGGTACTTGCTGCTGTGCGCCTCCATTGCCTGGATTTTGATCGCCGACGACGTTCTGGGCTTTTTGCTGGCATGGGAAGCGATGTCCATTTCGAGCTATATGCTGGTCAACTTTGAGCACCAACGTGTGGGCACCAAGGAGGCTGGCTACCTCATGTTGGCGATGGGCGAGGCCGGATTCATGGCGGTCGAACTGGTGTTGTTGCTTCTGGCAGTGAAAGCGGGGTCGTTGGACTTTTCGGCGCTCAAGACGGCAGCGGTCGGACTGGGGCCAGTTACTCGCTGGATCGTTTTCTTGCTGACTTTCTTTGGTTTTGGCGTTAAGGCCGGCCTGGTGCCCGTGAACGCCTGGTTGCCACTGGCTCATCCTGCTGCGCCAGCAAATGTGTCCGCCATCCTGTCCGGCGTGATTCTGAATCTGGGCCTTTATGGAATTATCCGTGTGAATTTCGACCTTGTACCCATTAGTACGGTCTTTGCGGGGTTGGTATTGCTGATTGTAGGAACGATATCGGCATTGGTGGGCATCCTTTACGCGACTACCGCGCATGATTTGAAAGCCGTGCTCGCGCACAGCTCGATCGAAAACATGGGAATTGTAACCCTCGGCTTGGGCGCGGGGATCATCTTCGCAGCTAGCGACCGGCCCCTGCTGGCAGGCATGGCTTACATTGCCGCCTTTTATCACATGTTGAACCATTCTTTCTATAAAGCGCTGCTGTTCCTGGGAGCGGGCGCCGTGGATGATCGCGTCGGCACGCGAGATCTGGATAAGTTGGGCGGTCTGATGCGCGCGATGCCGTGGACGGCGGCAACGTTCTTGGTTGGCGCGCTGTCAATTTCGGCGGTGCCCCCCTTCAACGGCTTTGTCAGTGAATGGCTCTCTTTGCAAACGCTGCTGCGCAGCGCCGTGCTCCCCTCGACTGCATTGCGGCTGGTTTTTGTCCTGTGCGGCTCTGCGTTGGCGCTCACAGCCGCCCTGGCGGTCACATGCTTTGTGAAGGCGTTTGCGATGGGCTTCCTCGGAATACCGCGCTCCGAAGCGGCGGCGAAGGCTGTCGAAGTGCGCGGTTCGGCGATCGCGCCCATGGTGCTGCTGTCCGTGCTTTGTCTGTTGCTGGGGGTGCTGCCAACCTATGTGATTCCAGCGCTGAATATAGAGTTGCAACCGCTGATCAATCCGGGCACCGCTAATGCGCTGGTACCGCCGTTCTTTACTGCAAACTCAACGAACCAGCAACTTCCGCCGGCATTTCTCCAAGAGTTTCACAATTTGGGTGCCCAGTCCGGGAGTAAGGTCTTGCCGGGCCGCGGCCTCGTCATACTCCTGCGCGGTTCCGCAGAAAACCCGGTGGTCTTTGCCATGTCGCCGTCCTACAGTTTGGCCGCACTCGCCATCATGCTGTTCTTGGCTTGGTTCGTATTCACCCGTTGGACGCGACAACGAGCGACGGTCCGCCGCGAGCTCTGGGCCGGTGGAATCCCCCGGCTCTTCCCGGAGATGACGTACACCGCAACGGGTTTTTCCAATCCTGTGCGGGTTGTCTTTCAGGCTGTCTTTCGACCGAACATTACCGAGGACACACGGCAGACCGTGGCGGTCCATTTCCGCACCGCGATTCGCCGGCAACGCGACGAAACCCACATGGTGGATCGATTGTTCCTCCGGCCCGTGAGTGAGGCCATGAATGGGATCGCCAACTTTCTGGCTGGGATGCATCACGGGCGCCTAAACGTCTACGTGGCCTACGTGCTTGGGTTTTTGCTGATTATCCTTTTCTTGTACCGCGCGTCGTAGAAGCGATCTGTGTTGGAGGTGGGTTATGGGCGCAAGACACAACCCCTACTTTCGCAAGCTGCTCGTTGGCTTCGATGGTTCGCCGCAAGCGAAAAGGGCCGTCGACGTTGCAATGGAGCTTGCGGAGTGCCTGGATGCCGAGGTTGTGGTCTTGGCAGTGGCTTGGCTGCCGAAACCAGCGACGATGGTAGAGGTCCACGCGATCTTTGACGATGCGCGCGAACATTACACGGCAGCATTCGAAAAGCTCGTGAGCAGTGCCAAGGACCACGGCTTGGACCTGAAGACTGAGATTGTAGTGGGTCATCCTGCAGAACAGATCATCCACCGCGCAGAGGCCGGCGGCATTGACATGGTCCTTCTCGGACACCGTAGAACGTCGAGGTTTGCGAAACTTGTGGCTGGCTCCATCTCGGAGCGTGTTTCGAAATATGTGCACTGTCCAGTGATGATCGTTGGCTAGCAATTGCTCTGAGATCCGCGCATGGGCTGTCTCGCCCGTGCGCGACCGTGGTTGCTGCCAAGGAGGACTTCCCTTGACTGGAGGTCACGGCGACATCAGCCCTCGCCCACCGATTTCAACGTGGCGCACTACCCCTTCTTTGCTGCCCTGATTTTTGCCCAACGTGCCCGCTGCGCCGCTGCGATTCTTTTTCTGCCTGCCGCTGATATTTTGCGTGTCGGTCTTGCCGTGCTCTTTTGTGCTGATCTCTTCCCAGTTGTACGTGTACCCTCCAACAACCGGAGCACCTGGTTCCATCTCGCAATCTCATCCTTTACTTCTTGAATGATGTTCTCGATAGGACTCAAATTCTCTTCTCCTGTTCGCAACTAGCGAAGGCAAAGAATAACACGTCATTTGCGCAGATCTGGACAAATAGCCTCGGAAGCGGCATGCTCCGCACCAGCGACGCTGTGCTGTCAACGGCGCGCGCCGGGATTGCCGTTTTCAAGCGGACAACTCAGGCGGACAGCCACAATTCCATTTGCTTTGGTGGCAGGCGCTGGGGCGCATATTTGCGGAGGAAGGACCGGGCGAACTCGTTTGCCAATCGTGAATCATCGTCGGTTCTAATAATCACACACGTTTGGAAACACAATGACGTATCAGAAAGTGGCTTTACCACTACACCTTCCAAGCGAACTCCAAGGGCCGTAGGTTTGGTCAGGATGGCCACGCCAACCTGCTCAGATACCAAGTGAACCGCCTGTTGAGCCGTGATAATGTCGTGCGCGTGTTTCGGAGCGATTCCCTCACGTCGTGCAGCGTCCATAATTGCGTCATGAACGACGGGGTGAACTCGTCGCGCCAACAGAATCCAGTCATCTTTTGCTAAATCTTGGAGCCCGATGTGTTCCTTTTGGGCAACCTCGTGGGTCTGTGGGAGAACTGCATAGAGCGGAGTCAGAGCGAATGGCACGGCCGTGATCTTGGTGTCCTCCGGCGGTGCCGTCACCAGAGCGAGATTCAGTTCGCCGGCCAGGACGCTTCGGAGCAACTCGATTGAGAACTGACTCATCAGTCGAATGCGGAGCTTGGGGTACACGGGGAGACGAATTGCAAGAATGGCTGAAACCCAGGCTTGATCGGCGTAGGGCGAGTGTCCGATCATCAAAACGTTGTCTGGTTCATCATGGGCGGCACGAGCTAGATGAACAGCCCGCTCCATGTGCGAGAGCGCCGAGCGAGCCTCTTCGACGAAGACACGTCCTGCGTCAGTGAGCTCCACAATCTTTTTATTGTCGCGAGTGAACAGGTGAAATCTATAGTGTTCTTCGATCTCAGCGATCTGTTTGCTGAGCGTAGATTGGGTGATGTGCAATCGGTGGGCGGCCCGAGTAAAGCTCAACTCCTCGGCCAAAGCATTGACTGCCTGCAGGTGACGCACTTCAACGTTGGGGAACACTTCTCAAAGCCCCTTTCGCCAAACGGCAGACATCGATAATTGCCCTACATCTAGTGAAGGAACCGGCAGGAGAGAAAAAGTATCAAAAAGATTTTTTTATTTCTGGGCGCCGCTGGCCAGACCCGTTGGGCCGCAATTCCGCCGGCGTGACACTATGGGCTCCGGTCGAGGCGAGAGGTGCACCGGGCCTTGACATCGGCTCATGTCAGATGTCAAGCTCTTGGCACTTTCTGGCCTTAGCAGTAATGATTAAGAGGAGAGGCCTGTCCGATGTCCAGCCGCGAATTGGGCCCTGAATGGGTTCTTTCCGCTTTCCTTCAGAATACTGAAGCGCGGGGCCAGGATGACGTCAGCGAATTGGCAATCGTTGCGTGCCGTCTGTGGCCGCGGATTCAGGCGCACGCGCGCAAAGAGCTGGCAAACAAAACGTCCGATGACACGATGGTTTTGGCCACGGGTGTGTGGGAGTCGGTACTGCGATCCGTCGCGAAAACCATGCGTCGGTCAAATGGAAAAGGCCGGCCAATACTGAACCTGGAGGCCTATCTCTTCGGAGCCTTTCACCATCGCTTTAATCGCGCCCTGAGGCGGGAACGCAGAAGACGAGAGATGGTCGAATATTTTCCGCTGGGCCGCGATCTTGAGCGGTTGCGCCAGGCCCATAATTCGAGGGCGGTGGAGGACCTGGATCGTTCGATTCAGGTCAAACAAACAATCGAGAGCATGGATGACTGGACACGTACGGTCTGGATGGCACGGCAGGCTGGCTATTCCTGGAAAGAAATCGCAGAATATCTGCGTCTGACCGAGCCGCAAGCTAAACTTCGATTCCGTTACGCACTCGGGCGGCTCCGCGCCCGATTTGGCAGTGCGGCGTGAGGTTCGAGAGCGGGGCTAGGCCCAGTGCACGGCTCCCGGTAAACTTGGCCGTTGGTTTTGAAGCAAGGTTGGCGAGAGGCAAATTCTGATCGAACAAGGTTATTCCGTCGAAGAGGAGAAGCGCATCTTGGATGTGCTGGCGCGGGGTTTGTCGCGCGAGTTTCCAAACCCAGAGCGCGTTGGGTGCCCCGACTCGTCCATCCTCAGGGGCATTGCTTCCCACAAGTTGCCGTTGTCGCAGGCCGCGCCCTGGTTCGACCACCTCAGTGCTTGCAGCCCGTGCTTCCAGGACTTCACCAAGCTCCGTAGAGAAGCGGCAGGCCAACGGCGTCGTATTCAAGTCTGGCTGGCCGCTGCTGCGGTTCTGCTATTCGCGTTCGGCGGATTGTTGTGGGTGCGAAGTCGGCCATCGGGGCGAACCGCGGCAGTTGTGGTCCTCGATCTGCGTGGCCGCGCTGCGGTGCGCGGAGGAAGCACACCCGAGACTAGTCAGCCGTCATTAGAGGTTCCTCGTAACGCAATGAGTCTGAACTTGGATTTGCCAATCGGAAGCAACGAAGGGGCGTACGATGTAGCGCTGCTCAGTCCGAATGGCGCTGAACTTTTTCGCACGAGTGCCACGGCTAAACTCGAAGATCACATTGTGGTATTGAGAGCCGACGTCAATCTCGCTGGCGTCCCTCCGGGTTCGTATTTCCTGGGCTTGCGTCAGCCAAGCTTGGAATGGATGCGATTTCCTATCCGCGTGCTCTGAAGCTACAACCAACAATGCTCAGAATCTCTGGCGGAGAACGGCTTCGTGGTCACGACGAGCACGACATTTCACGAAAGGTGTCTGGAGTTTTTCGCAGTATAATAATGGTAATCGTGAGCCGCTCTTTGTCCCCGGAGGTTCTGCCATGTGGATTCTCGTTCCCTGGAAGCCAGTCGTTCTCGTGTGGGGATTGCTGAGTGGGATGATACTGGTTAGTTTCGTTGCATCTTCGCTGCTTGAAGGAAAAGACCCCTTCGCGCCAGGTGCGACCATCACGCAACCCCCCTCCGTGAAAACGGGTGTTGCGCAAGCGGGGCAATCTAAGCACTCCCACAAAGCGGCTCGGACTCCGAGTCAGTGAGACCTCGGAGATTCCTGCCTCTGCTGATTTGCCTGCTTGTCCTACAATGCTTTCGCTATCTCGACAGCAGTTTCAAGCTGGGTATCTCTTCCTTCCCGCAAGGCGTCTCGCGAAAGTTCGATTGAAACCTTTGGAACGATGCCGTTGTTCTCCAACATCCGTCCTTGCCAAGTCAGGTACGCTGCGACTGGCAGACCAAGAATGTATCCATGTCCAACCTTATAAGCGCTTCCGCTCAGTAGACGGCCGGGAGTCTTTGTTCCCACGATGGTTGCCAGATTGTTTTCCTCGGCGAATGCTGACACCATCTCGCCGGCACTCGCAGTGTGCTCGTTTACCAGCAGCACGACTCGACCGTGGAATCGTCGCTGGCCGAGTCCTTCCGTGACCACGAGGATAGATTTTTCAACGAAGGCGTATCGGGCGGCCAACCATATAAGAGTCGCCTTGTGGGACGGAATCCGTCCGAATCGGGTCAGTTCCTCACGGCGATAACCGCGCTCGCGACGTTTCCGCGTGAGACTGTACCCCACCTCAAGTTTTCCAGGTGTCAAATAGCTCATCAAGCGTAGCCCGCCGATTCCTCCGCCAGTATTGCCGCGTAGATCGACGATGAGGCGACTGCATCCGTCGAGTCCGGCGACGCCTCGGTCGATGTCCTTCGCAACGTCGATTCCCACCACTCCGGGGAACATGGCCACTTTGAGAAGGCCGATCTCGTCGGTGATTTTCTCAGCGTGTACCGGGTCTGGCGCGGTGACAGGGTGTTTCTTTGACTTCGGCACGGGCAATTGAAGTCTGAGTCGCTCCTGGCCGCCGTTGAGTTTTTCGACTGTCAAATCAGCCGTCTCTCCGACCGAGAACGTCAAATCCTCTGGAGGCCGAATCTCCCGTCCACCGCGCTCCAGCAATAAATCCCCAGGCCGAATCCCCGCGGAGTACGCAGGACCGCCTTGGTGCACATCCTGAAACATCCAGCGTTCACCCCCGTTGACGGCGATGCGCTGCATGGTTGCATTGATCGCGTGCCGAGCCGGTATGTTTCGCATTCCGGCATGTCGGAAGCCGGTGTGGCTGGTCTTGAGTTCAGCCACTAACCCTTGAACTTCTTTCTCGAATGTCTCCGGCTCGGCGCAGGCAAGAATCTTATCCCGACGGTCTTGAACCAGCGCGCCCCAGTCCACTCCATTCATGGCGGGATCGAAGTGCTTGGTTTCCACCAAGCGGCAGACCTTGTCGAAAATCTTCGTGCGCTCTTCGAGAGTCAAATTCATTGCTGTTTAATCCCAATTGGTGTGGAAGCCTCTCCAACAGCGATGAACGCTGCCCAATAGAATGGACTCACCTGGTCGCCATATTTTGCCAACAAATCTAGCTTAGCGCCTCGAAGCGCTGAACTGGTGTCCTCGCCTTGGCCGAGCCGCTGGTAGAAGCGATCCATCAGCGCACTCGCGAACGTGTCGTCGGCGCTCCACAAGCTCGCGACAACTGATTTCGAACCGGCTACCAAAAACGCTTCCACCAGATTACTGACGCCTTCTTGCCCCTGCAGTTTGCCCACTCCTGTGTCGCACGCGGATAGCGTAGTCAGTTCGGCATTCAGTCGCAATCTGATAATCTCGCGTACTTGCAGCAGCCCGTCGTCAGCGGATTTCGGGTCTGTCCCCAAGACCAGTGCTGAACGTTCGGGATACTGCGTGTCTGCGAACCCGTGAACCGCCAGATGCAAAACACGAAACTGGTCGAGCGGCTCCTTCTTGAACGCAGTTTCCGTGGCGTCCTTGCCGAGCAAGATTACCGCATCCCGTCCGACAAGTTTACCTATTCTCTCGACCTCTTCCCGCGTTTCAGGAAGATCTTGAAGCCGCATCCCAGATAGATCCGCCATGCCCCGCACCAGCCGTGCGCGGATCGTGCTTGGAGTCGGTATCCTACGCCCAGCCCCGCCTTGATTCTCGTAGGCAACATCACCTACACCGAGAAACGGACGCGGCGCCCTTTTGTTCGTCCTCGCTCGCCGCAGTACGTCAAGAATGGTCCCTGAAGGCACATAGCTTATGATGCGAGACTTCAACAGATACTCGCCCTGGTTATCTCGGACCGCTTCAAATGGAAGCAGGTTCAACATCCCGTCCGGCGCAATGATGAGTCTGGTTGCTGTTTTCGCTTCGGGGATCGGCTCTAGGAGTACTCGAAACAGACGTTTCGAGGTTTCGATCCCCGCGCCCTTTGCGCGCACGTCGTCGACAAATTGCTGCACCAGTTTTTCGACTTCCTTACGCCCAACCGGCAGTGCTTGAACGTGTGCGCCTCGCCGCGTCACCGTGATACAGAAAGAAGTTGGATCATCCAGCACGTACTCCAAGAGCGCTTCATCCGGATGCAGGTCATTTGCCACATTTGTCAACGCCGCTGGCTGTACTGGAAGGCGTTGGTTGGGAGCATCTTCTCTGGTCCAAGCCAGACCCAGACGTCGCTCGTATTCAACGAGGGTGTCGAGCAGTTGTGCGCGTTCAGGTGCGCTGTTGGTCTGCATCAGTCGGGCCTGAAGACCGGCAACATCGCCTTCCAGCGTGGCTGCCTGCTCTGATTCCGCTACGGGTAATGCCTTTTTATCTTTAAGAGCCCAAGCGAGAGTTCGGCCTCGAACACGTTCCAAAACTGTGAACGCTCCGGGCGTATCGCCGTTCTTGGTGATGAGTTCAAAGTGTTCCAGGTAAGTCTGGCTCATCGCCGCCGCAACGGAGCTGTTCCAGTACGGTTCATCGACGCTGACCAGCATCCCCTCAATCACATCCTCCGCCTGTTCGTAGAGAGCGTTTGCTTCGGCAAAGCGGCCACGACGCGCCTTTAAATCAGCGAGCATCGTCAAGTTGCGAGGCACATAATAACGATCTCCAACCTGTTGGCTGGCAGCCAGACCCTGGGTGGCACGTGCGTCCGCTGTGGCCAGATCTCCGCCATCACGATAGACTGTCGCTAGTTCGAACATGGCGTCGGCTTCTATTCGGTAGTATTGCGCTCGGGTTGTAAATTGACCGGCATCTTCCAAATATGTCAGCGCCAGCTGTCGGTTCCCGGTCTGCGCCTCCAGCTTTCCAAGAAGAATGAGCAACTGCGCCTCATGGCCTCGTTTTTCTTGTGATCGCGCTTTGGTCAGAGCGCTCTCAAGCACCGACTTCGCCTCATCGGTTCTGCCGAGCGAGACCAAGACTTGCGCTTTTCCTTCATACCCCATGAATGGAAGTCCGCAGTCAGGATCAGCCTCCGCCAGCTTGATGGCTCTCTCGAAGAATTTCAATGCTTCCGCGTGGCGATTGACTTCCTCGAATCCCCTGCCGAGTAATTCTAGAAACCGTACTTGACCTGCCGTGTCGCCGCTCGCCATGGTTGACAAGAGAGCACCCCCGAGAAGCCTAGCCGCTCGTCCTGGGTTTCCTTCAAGAAACCCAATGAGGCCCAATTCGCCGGAAGCCCTCGTCACCCATTGGTTCTCGCCCAAGCTTTTTGCGATATCCTGCGCTTCCAGCCAGTCGCGCTTTGCGGCTCGGTAGTCAATCTCAATATCGGTGTAGCCCTTCGCGATCAGGCACCATAGGCGAAGTTTCTTGTCAGTCTGCACGATGGGATTCTGTAGCTGTTCATTCAAGAGACGTGAAAGGTCAACGAACGACATCGTTTCGGCTTCTGATCTGAGACGGCCCACCTTGGCGTGAAGTTCGTTGCGCGCATCGCCCCGCTCCGAGAACAGCTTCTCGGCTCTGACATAGAGCGGCGCAGCCGCGGGTCCGTTGCTTAACCAGTAGAAGTGATCGGCGACGGCAAGCAGCGCATCGGCGTTTGTCGATTGCTGGGCATCCGCAGAATCAACCCGAAAAGCCGCGGCACGAGTTGAAGGACTCAGTCGGCGCCGCGCGTTGAAGACGTAGTACGAGCAAGCAACGAAGACTACCAGAGTAAGGGCGACGGTAAATGTCCCCCGCCTTGGGACACGAATCCTCACGGGAGATTCTCTTCTTCTGAGTATTTCTCAGAGAACTAGAGTCAACCTACTTCCAAGACATCAGGAGTTCGGACCTGGAAGTCGGGTTCTAAAACGACGAGTGGTCATACGATTAGAACCCGGCCAGTTCGGAAGAGTTTCCTGGAACGCAAGAATACTTTTACTCACTTGTTCATGGAGCCCGCTCTGGGCGGGCGTTCTGGCACGGATAGCCGCCCTAGACCGGTGCGGTTCCTCACTTGCCGTTATTCATGCGACCAGGCGATTCTTACCTAAGGCTAGTACAACCCGCGCCAGCGAGGACGCCAGCGCGGGTAGCGCTGGTCAGTACTCACTTGGCAAGTGGATAACGTTGTTGGTGAAGTACAGAGTGATTTCATCCAGCGGGAAATCGGTGTGCTCGATTTCCTTGGTGAACACGATGTTGCCGTTGCCATCGTCGCACGTAAGCGTAGCGGTTCGGTCGGGACGTACGGCGAGCTTCCAGACTTGAAATTCCTCGGCGGCAACAGCCTTGTTGTAGGGCTGAATGATCGCGATCTCGTCCAGAAGCCAATATGCTCCACCGTGCTCGGCAACGTGTTGTGCGCCGTCGGTGTAGAGAACGTTGCGGTTGATTCCGTGCCGATACCAATTCTCGCTGCCCGTAAACTGCGCGAGGTCGTCCTTGTTGAGAGTCTTCGTCGTCATGGTGTGCCTCTTTCGTTTTGAGTGACCCCCTTGGCGGGGGCGAGAGGCAACAGCAACAGCCGCACGGAAGGCGCAGCGTCACAGGCAAGCGTGAAATAAATGAGGGGTAGCCCGTAGGGAATCATCGTTTATGTCGCGAAAGTGCCTTGACGCTAGCCTGCGGCTGTTAGGTTGACTCCGAACCCGTCCATGAGTGGGGGAACGGAAAGAGGCACAGCACTGACGAAGACGGCGCGGAGAGACGCAGCGAGAACAGCGGATGATATGGAGACAGGCCGTGCCGTACTTGGACGGAACCTTTCATGTAAGATGTTGAGCTTCCCCCTTTCTACTTTCAAGACATGGCTGAACTCATCTGGGACGGCAAATACGACGAGCACGGGAACAAGCGCGCGCCGGTTCGTATCGAGCTGCCCTTTCAAACCGTCGAGACCGTCAACGAGAGCGTACAGGAGCGGCAGCGCACGCTGGAGCTGTCTTCTTCTGGTCATGATCCGGAGTGGCGCAATCGCCTCATCTGGGGTGACAAGAAATATGTCCTGCCCTCGCTCCTGCCCGAGTTCGCCGGCAAGGTGGATTTGATCTACATCGATCCTCCCTTTGACACGGGCGCGGATTTTTCGTTCATGGCAGCAGTTCCTCAGCACGAAAGCGAACAGGACGCTGAGTCCGTGACATTCACCAAGCAGCCCAGCATGCTAGAGCAAAAGGCATACCGTGACACTTGGAGCCGTGGATTGGATTCCTACCTCGAATGGTTTTACGAGGCTGCGGTGTTGTTGCGGGAATTGCTCTCCGAGAAAGGGACTTTATACATTCATCTGGATTCGGGTGTAGTTCATTACGTGAAGGCGATAGCGGATGAAGTTTTCGGACATGCGAATTTTGTTAACGATATCGTCTGGAAACGAACCACCACAAAGAACGATTACCTGCAAGGGGCCTTCAATTGGCCGCGAATTCATGACCTCATTCTTTACTATGCAAAGAACGCGGAAGTATCACCAATCTTTGTCCAGCCATTCGGGAATTATGATGCCGAGTACATCAAAGCAAAATATCCGTACGAGGAAAAAGGCAGGCGATACGGGCTGTGGGATGTAACTGCTCCTGGTTCTGGGACGAGAGGCCATCCGCGATTCGAGGTGATGGGAGTTACTCGCTACTGGCGGTACGGTAAAGAGAAGATGAATGCGCTGGTCGCCGAAGGGAGAATCATCCAGCCGAGTCCCGGAGCCGTTCCGCGATATAAGCGGTACCTGGACGAAATGCCTGGAGTTGCGGTCGGTGACGTGTTCTCGGATATCTCTCCGGCAAATTCACAGGCGATTGAGAGACTGGGATACCCAACACAGAAGCCGGAGATGCTCCTTGAACGCATAATAAAGGCGTCCTCCAATGAAGGCGCTCTCGTCCTCGACTGCTTCTGCGGTTCCGGCACCACTGCTGCAGTTGCCGAAAGGCTCAACCGTCGCTGGATCGCCTGCGACCTCGGGCGGTTCGCCATTCACACCACCCGCAAGCGCCTACTCGGAATTCTCGGCGTAAAGCCGTTCATCGTCCAGAATCTCGGCAAATACGAACGCCAGCAATGGCAAGTCGCGGAGTTCCCTGCGAACGGCAAAGACCGTCTGGCAGAGCAGAAAGAACGCGAGGCCGCCTACCGCAAGTTCATCCTTGAGCTTTATCACGCTACTCCCGTCAGCGGCCACGTATGGCTGCACGGCGTGAAAGCCGGACGCATGGTGCATGTTGCCGCTGTGGACGCTCCCGTCACTCGCGCCGACGTCAACGCCATCGCCGCCGAAGTGTGGAAAGCCAGCGGCAAAGGCCCCAATTCCCCTCAGAGGCCCGCTGTGGATGTGCTGGGCTGGGAGTTCGCACTCGACATGAATGAGACGGCGAAGCAAGTGGCCGCCGAAGCTCGGGTGGATGCGGCCTTCAAGAAAATTCCTCGCGAGGTACTGGAAAAGAAGGCGGTCGAACAGGGAGATGTTTATTTTTTTGAGCTTGGCGCGCTCTCGGTCGACACCAAGATCAAGAAGCGCGAGCTCACGCTGACGCTTTCTGATTTTGTCATTCCGTCCGACGACGTGCCGGCGGAAGTGCGCGGCGCCATTAAGCACTGGAGCCAGATGGTGGACTACTGGGCGGTGGATTGGGATTTTAAAGAAGATACTTTTCACAACCAATGGCAGTCTTATCGCACCCGCAAGGACCCGAAGCTGGAACTCTTGGTGAAGCATGAGTATGTTGATCCAGGCGAGTACACGGTAGTGGTGAAAGTTATTGACATTTTGGGAAATGACACAACCAAGATGCTGACTATGGACATTAAATGAAGGTCTGCAGAGAAGCGGCTTTCCTCGGTCTCGCAGTGAGATGCTGCAGGCCGAGTCTCCGCGGCTAGGATTATGCCTCGGCGCAAGAAACCCCTCGACGACATGCCCAGCTTGCTGGATATCACGGCCAAGCTTCGCTCGGGGGCTTGCGTTCCTGCACTGCGGGAGGCGGTCAAATCTTGGAAGGCGGGCGGGCGCAAGGGGATCACCGACACGACGGGCGTCCTACTGAGCTATTGGTTCGAAGCCGATCACAAACTCAAAACCGGAAGGCCTTTCAGATACCACGATTCGCAACGGGAAGCGATCGAGACGCTTATCTATGTCTGGGAAGTGGAAAAAGTCCGCACTCGCAAAGATTTGCTTGAGCGGTATGCCCAGAACGCACCCGACCTCCGACTTGCTCAGTACGACGAATTCGCCCGCTACTGCACAAAAATGGCCACGGGCAGCGGCAAGACGAAGGTTATGTCTCTCGCTATCGCATGGCAATACTTCAATGCCATGCGTGAGCAGGATGAAATTGCCAAAGATTACGCCAAGACTTTCCTGCTCATCGCTCCGAATGTCATCGTGCTGGAGCGCTTAAAGGGAGATTTCGCCAATGGCAACATTTTCCGCGAAGATCCGATCCGTCCCAAGGAGTTTGGTATCTTCTGGGACTTCGACTGCGTAATGCGGGGCGAGGGTGAGCGGGCGCACTCCGAAGGCGTGCTCTTCCTCACCAACATCCATCAGTTTCATGACCGCTCCGACCGTGCAAAAGACGACGAGCCGGATGCCATGACCGCGGTGCTGGGCCCTAAACCTCCTACACAGAAATTGGAGCAATCCGATTTTGCCGAGCGCATTGCTCGCCGCAAGGGGCGGCTGCTCGTGATTAACGACGAGGCCCACCATACTCACGACGAAACCCTTAAGTGGAACGAAATAATTCACCAGTTGCATGAGAAAACGGCGTTAGCGGCACAGCTTGATTTCTCGGCCACTCCGCGCTTCCAAAAGGGCGGAATTTTCCCGTGGACAATCTCCGATTACCCGCTCAAGCAGGCCATCTTAGACAACATCGTGAAACGCCCCGTGAAGGGTGTGGCGAAGATCCCCGAGCCGAATTCGGATTACGCCAGCGTGCGGTATAGGGGCTACCTGACGGCAGCGGTGGAACGCTGGAAAGAATACCTTGAGCAGCTCAAGCCGCTGCGCAAGAAGCCGGTGCTGTTCATCATGATGAATAGCACGGAAGATGCGGACGATGTGGCGGATTGGTTGGCGAAGGCCTATCCGGCTGAGTTCGGCGACGGAAAAACCCAGATCATTCACACTGACAGATCAGGTGAGGTGAGCAAAAAAGATTTGGAGGCGGCTCGGAAGGCGGTAAAGGGTGTTGACGATCCGCTCAACCCGATTCACGCGATCGTGAGCGTCATGATGTTGCGTGAAGGTTGGGACGTGCAGAACGTAACGGTTGTCGTTGGCCTGCGGCCCTACACATCGAAGGCGAACATCCTTCCGGAGCAAGCGATTGGGCGCGGCCTGCGCCTGATGTTCCGCGACCTTACCGCCGACTATACCGAGCGCGTCGATATCATTGGCAACCGGAAATTTCTCGAATTCGTGGATGACCTTGAGAAGTTGGAGGAGTTGCAGCTTGATACATTCGAGGTGGGCAAGGACAAACTTCGGATCGTCACGATTATGCCGCTCGATGAGCGCAAACAATTCGATATTGGTCTGCCTGTGCTGACGCCCACGCTGGTACGGAAGAAAAGCCTGGCGGAGGAAATCGCGTCACTCGATGTGATGGCGTTCCAGACCATGCTCCTGCCGCTCGGCGCCGATGACCCCAACAACAAAACCTTCCGCTACGAAGGTCACGACATTATTACTCTCCAGAAAATCGTTGAGCGGGATTACAAGGTTCCCCAGCCACAGACAGCGCAGGAGTTGATCGGATATTATGCGCGCCGGATTGCCGAAGCGGTCAAGCTGCCCTCGCAATTCGCGGCGCTCGCTCCGAAAGTTCGTCAGTTTTTCGAGGACAAAGCTTTCGGTCGCCGAGTGGATTTGAACGACATGGCTACGGTGAGAGCTATGAGCACGCAGGTAGCGTCCTACGTGTGTATGCAAGAATTTAGCAAGGTTCTGAAGCAGCTGAGTATCGCCGAGCAAGAGCCGCAACTGTTGGAACCGGCCCGCATGCTCTCCGCTTGTCAGCCGTTCCCCTGGTCCCGCAAGGTGTACGAAGCGAATCATTGCGTCTTCAACATGATTCCCTGCGACAACGATTTCGAGAAAAGCTTTGCGCGCTTTTTGGACGACGCGGAAGACATCAGCGCTTTCGCCAAGCTGCCGCAACCGTTTGGCTTCTCGATTGACTACGTGGACTTCGGCATGAACCTGCGTTCGTACTATCCCGATTTCGTTGCGCTGGATTCAGCAGGCCAGCATTGGTTGATCGAGACCAAGGGAATGGAATCGTCGGAGGTATCCCAGAAAGATGCAGCAGCTGAGAACTGGTGTGAGAACGCGTCTGCTCTGACAGGAAAGGTATGGCGATATCGAAAAGTTCCGCAAAAGGGATTTGAAGTCTTGCAGCCCCGGCATTTCGCGGATCTGGCGGCATTGCGTTAGAGCCTGCGCCGGTAACATTGCGATCCGCGTCAAGGCGGACGCGCCAGCCCGTCGGGTGGGATAAAGAAGCCTCCTGCGTTAGCAGGACACCTTTGAAGGGTGGGACTTCGGGCTGGACGCAGATTGGCGACAGAAGAAACGATCTCTCCGCTAGCGAGCAAGAAATGAAAGTCCAAGTATAAAAAGGCGCTCGGGCAGTTGCCGAGCGCCTGAGTAGTTTCACAGTAGGCTAAGCTGCGGTCTTCGGTGTACTTTTCTTTGCAGCCTTCTTTTGTTTGGCGGCGAGCTTCGCACGCTTCGCGGTGAATTCCTGCTCTACGGCTTTGCGGAGTTTGTCCACGTCCACGCGATGCCGCTTTGCCGTGGCGATCAGCACGTCCGGGTCGCTGGTTGGCTCCCGATCTGTGCATTCCAGCAAAACGACTTCGACCAGCAGTTTTGAAAGTGCGCCCTCGTCCGGCTGCCGCAGCATCCGAGCGATGGCCTGCTGCACCTGCGGGTGCGTGACCTCGCTGGCCGTGCCTTCGACCAACTTGTGTCGCCGCGCCAGCAGCTCCTTCCGCAACGGATCAAGTTTGTGCAAAAGCGTACTCGCAACCAGCGCAAGGTCGGCCCTGTCAAGCGGTGCGCCGACGCGTTTGAGCACTTCGGCCAATGCGCGGTGTCGCACCGTGGTTTCGAGCTTCTGCCGCTCCAATTCTTTCCGGCGCTGTGCGCGTTCCTTCGCTGTTTGCTCCGGGTTCGGAGCGCGGCGGTCGGCGAAGTGTACGGGGCAGGTTGGCTCGGCGCAGACTTTTACGGTTCGCCCGCGCTCGGTGCCGTCCACCACAATCGCCTCGGTCATCTGCTTGCACGGTTTCTGATAGGGCGAGAGCGGCTTCTTGGATTTCGCAGACTTGGCGGTCAGATTCAAAGCAACGTATTGGTTCCTTCCCAGCACTGCGTTGTTTCCGGGAGTTCTCCATTCGTTCGTAATCTGTACCAACTCCGGTTTCTCGGCGATGTGACGCTCAACAGTCTTCGTCAGCTTGTTGTTGTAGCAGTTTTTGTCGGTGCAGGAATCTTGCAAGGCCGCATCGAAGAGTAAGGTGTTAAAGCCGGTGCGCTTCGGACAGTTCGTACAGCTTCCCGCTTCCGGTACAAGCGCCTCGTCGTTTTTGTCGAACGCCACGGATTCAAGCGAGAGCAAAATGTTTTGCTCGATCCACGCCGTCAAGTCACGAACAGGACGCAGAATGCGTGTCTCTTTCCCGCCGTTCCACGCAGTATGAAACGCAGCATCAAACGCCCGCTGTTGCTCTTGCTGCGGTAGCTTGGCGATTTCGAGCGCATGGCCCACGCCGATTTCGTCTGCCAAGAACGCCTCTGCGATGGATGGATGCAACTCGACCAAGCGAAGGCGTGTAGCCACGAATGCCGGACTTTTCCCGGTTTTCGCCGCCAGGCTGGCGATGTCGTATTGAAGCCCATCCGTATGCAAGAGGCCATGAAACGCGTATGCCTCTTCCAACGGATGTGCGTTTTCACGCTGAATATTTTCAACCAACTGCGTTTCAACGCAAGCCGCGTCCGAGAGTTCGACGACACGAACGGGCACTTCCTCCAACGCGGCTAGCTTGGCGGCGCGCAGCCGCCGCGCTCCGGCAATTACCTCATACTTGTCATCTTCGATCGTGCGGACAAGCAAGGGCTGCAAGACGCCTTGTGCTTGAAAACTGAATGCCAGTTCCGCAAGACTGTGTTCATCAAAGCGTCGGCGTGGGTTGGTGGTGGATTCCTGCAACTGTGCCACGGGCAAGTTGCGATATTCGTTGCTGCTTTCAACTGTGGTTTCCATAAAGTGCTTCTCCTTGTTTGATTTGTCTGAGTGATGGTGGAAGTCATGCGGACAGACACACTTCGCCTGTCCGCGCCGATTAGCCCTTGCATGGTTTAAGCGGCTGGCTCTGCGGCCTCGGTGAAATCTGCCGGTGCGGGCGAGTAACCTGCTTCTTGGGTTTCGGGTGTGGCGTCGGGCGCGGACTGCGGCTCCTGAGCTTCTGCCGGGGCAGGTTCTTCCATCCTGATTGCCCCGAGAATCACGGCTGAGGTTTGCTGCACAACCTCAAGACTTTCCATCAACAACTCGGCGTTGCCGTGATAAAGCTGAATGTAACTGGCGCTGGATTTCGGATTGAGTCCGATGGCTTTCGAGACGACAAATGCCACGGCTTCAGCTTCGGTCTCGCGTACAACCTTCGTGGTTGCCGTGCGTCGTTCAGATTTGTGAATCCGCTCGTGTGCGACCTCATGCACAAGAACAGAAAATTCTTCGGCCTTTGTCTGTCCGGGCAGCAGTGCAATCCTGCCGCCGTAAGACATGCCGAATGCAGGGGCGATGCTCTCGTTGTACTCAAGCGCGATGCCCTGCGCCTGCACGAAGTCTCGCAAGCGATCCAGATAGACTCCGGCTTCTCCGGTGACCTCGCCGATTGTCGGAAGTGAGGCACCTTCGGTCTGGAATTCGTCTTATCTCGTGATTTGCGGCCGAGCCTCTGCGCGCTCAATAGATTCCGCCAGTAGATGTACTTCTCGATAGCGGTCGGGTGAAGATGGCTGCTATGTCGATTTACAAGGTCCTAAGAAAAACCGAACGATTCGGCGTCTCATTCCGTGTTTGTGACTCGAAGGATGCCGGCGTTGGATCGTGCGATCAGTTTCTAACGGAGCTGAGCTTGCGCGATTGTTCTGTCTACACGCAGCGCGCTTACGCGATCGGTCTCGCGCACTTTTTGAGTTGGCTGCGCGCTTCGGGAGGAGATCCCGATCGTGTCACGCGTCAGATCGTTGGCAGCTACATCACCGAGTTCGCTCAAAGTGCGAAGCAGGGTGCTGTCGGCGCACGTGGTACGCAGAAGCCGCGCCAGCCACGCACGATCAACCATCGGCTGAGCGTGCTCGCGTCTTATTTTGAGCACTGCATCCGCCGCGATACCGAAGATGGGCACGGACCTTGGAAGGGTCGTATCAACCCAGCCTCCGGCAACCCTCTTACGGAGGAACCGCGCCACGGGATGATCGGGCGCGACTTGCCGGCGCGCCAGCGACAACGTGATGGATTCCGCCGCCGTATTCCAAGAACGCTCCCGAAGATCCTGGAGCCCGCAGCGATTCAGAAGTTGATCGACAGCGCCGGCTCCTATCGCGATAAAGCGATTCTGACATTGCTGTCTCGCGCGGGTCAGCGCATCGGCGATTGGAGTCCGGTTGCTGGCCGACACGGGATTCTGGGTATGGAACTGGAGGATGTCGATCGCAAGCGGCGATTCATCACCGTGCGGCTGAAGGGTGCGCGCGATCAGCACCGCGTGCCCGTCACCGACGACTTCTGGCCGATTTACGAAAAGTACTTGCGCACCGAGCGCCGCGCGGCGCCGGAGGTTCATGCCGTTTGGATCGCTTCGCGAAAAGGGCAAGGCAAGCCGCTTCGCTATGCGAGTTTTGAATCGGCCCTGCGCTACATCGGTCGCAAGGCAGGCATCTCGGTTCACCCGCATCTATTCCGGCACACCCTCGCGCAAGGCGTACTCGACACCACCGGCAACATCAAGGTCGCGCAGGAGATTCTCGGACATTCACACTTGAGCACGACAGCCGATTTGTACCTGCGCGTCGATCAGCAGGCAGTGGTCACTGCGTTGGAGAGGGCAAAGGCCGAGACTGGGCGGGCCAAGAAGCACCATTCGTGGCCATCAGCTAAAGCCGCACAGTACGTCTTCGATTATGACGATAAAACGATCTCAGAACTGGAGCGCACGATTGCCCAAGCTTCCGCGATCGAGCCGCCCGGAGGAGATTCTTGATGAAAGCGATAATGTCTGCACTTACTTCATGCCGCGCAAGTCGTAGTGACTTGCGCGGTAGCTTCCGTGGCTTTGCGGTTGATAAATTCGGTGGCGCGTTGTGCGTGAGCGGCGGCGGTGAACACTGCTCGATTATCAGCGGCCAGCACTTTCAGCCAGGTTGCGATATAGGACGCATGATCTTCGCGGGGCTCAAGAGCAAGCTCCAGATCGGAACACAAGAAAGCAGCCCCGAGTTCGGCAACCAGTTCCTCGACAGCGTAACCTTCACTCCCGAAGCGATGCCCGCCGAAGTCACGGTCAAGCCGGGTCTTGCTGCCCGACCAATGCGTACATTCATGGGCAAGCGTCGCATAGTAGCTATCCGCGTCCTGGAAACTCTCGAATGGCGGCATCTGGATCGCATCGGCGGCGATGCTGTAAAAGGCGCGATTTCCTCCGTGTCGGATAGTTGCTCCCAGGGCGGCGAAGAACCGTTCCGCGTGCTCGATGCGGATCACAGGGTCGAGTGTAGGTGCGGCTTTCGCGTAATAAACTTCCGGCAAGCCGTCGATCTGCTCGACATTGAAAACGGTGTACCCCTTGAGAAACGGGATTTCCCGGTCGATTTCGTCGCCAGTCTTTTCGTCGGTTTCCTTTCGCGTGATGCTGTCTGCGTAGACGACGAGCGAGCCTTTCTCGCCCTTGCGGATGTGGGCGTCAAGCTCCGATGCCTGTCTGAAGGTCATCCAGACGGGAGCCGCGAAGTTCTGTGCCATGGCGCTCGCCCACAGAGAGAGAACGTTGACTCCGCTGTAGGGCTTCCCATTGTGGCGGAGTGGGCGCGTAATCCGTCCGGCCGCATGTTCGGCGTTCCACGGCCTAACCCAAGGCCTGACACCTTTCTCCAAGTGGCTGACGATCTGGTTGGTAATCCGGGTGTAGACGTCTTGCTTTTCGGTTCGCTGCATTGTTTTCTCCTTTACGAGCGTTTAAAAAACTTCATTCCCTCGTAATGGAGAGGTGTTGTGCAGAGTGGCCCGAGCAGTCACAGGGCAGCCGGTTTGTGGCTGGCGACAGCTTTACCCTTGACGGCGCAAAGGGCCGTCTCTGCTATGGGTTTCGAACGAGGGAATGAGGGGTTTAAAACGCGGAGAGAACGAGGAGCCTAATAAATGAAGATGACTGCATTCCAGAAAGCAGAGGCGCTGGCAGGTCAC
>CAWIOA010000008.1:0-127500 GCA_963837665.1 uncultured Acidobacteriaceae bacterium
GAGAGAGATCCGCCCATGAGCACAATTTGAGGAACCATCTCCGCAAGATCCGGCGCGGCGCGCAGTGCCAGCGCAATATTGGTCAGTGGACCAATCGGCACAAGAGTGATTTCGCCGGGATGTTGGCGGACGAGCCGCACGATCAGATTGGCAGCTTCCTCCTCAACGGGTTTGGTGACGGGGGCGGGAAATTCCACGCCGCCCAAGCCGTTTTCGCCGTGGGCATAGCTGGCGGTGACGAGCTTGCGAACCAGAGGACTTGCTGCGCCGCTTGCCACCGGCACATCATTTCGCCCGCAGATTTCCCGCAATCGCAGGGCGTTCGGAAGTGTCAGTTCGAGGGGGACGTTGCCGGCCACAGCGGTGATGGCTTCAACCTTCAGCTCAGGGGACCCCAAAGCGAGCATTAGGGCGAATGCGTCATCTACGCCAGGGTCGGTGTCGATAATGATGCGGCGGGGTTTGATTGACGATTCCGGAATCGCGGCCCAGAGCGGAGTGCGATTCCGCAGTCCGGCGACCGTAACTGCCGCGCCGCAACCAAGAGTAAACTGCCGGCGGTTCAGCCTGATACTCACACTTCCTCCTTTCAAAGGGGGTGTGCCGCGCCGGAGAAGCGCGGCACACGTTGGTTACAGCAAGGTCAGAAGATCAGCTTGAGTGCAAACTGAATCAGGCGCGGATTGTTGACCGTGGAGCCAATTTGGCCAAAGCCCGACGAGTCCGTGTAGTTGCCGGGAAGCGCAAATTGCGGATGGTTGAAAACGTTGAACGTCTCGATGCGGAACTGCAGGCTCGGTCCCTTCTCGGTCGTCCTGAAGGTCTTGAACAGCGAGACGTCGAAGTTGATGAAATCTGGCCCATAGAGAGGCGTGCGGGACGCATTGCCCATCACGCCGGCCGCCGGGTCGGAGAAGCACGAGGTATCGAAGAACTTGGTTGCGGTGTGCTGGCTGAGCTTGCCGTTGCACGTCTGATCTGCCCGGTTGCCGAAGCCCGTCGTCCCCGAAAAGTTGGTTCCTTCGATGATCCCGAAGGGGAATCCCGAAGCCATGTGGGAGATGACGTTAAGCTGCCAGTTGCCAATGATCTGCTCGCTCCATCCCTTGGCGGATCCTGCCCAACGCTGTCCATGGCCAAAGGGCAGCTGGTAGAGAACGCTGGCGGAGAAGTTGTGGGTCTGATCGGTAGTGGAAAGGCCTTTGTCTATGTGCGGGCTAAGCGGCGTGCCCGACGAATCGGCGACGGTGATCGGGAAATAGGCGATGCCGGCTACACTGCTCACGTCGTCGTAAAGCCCATTGTCGGTGCCTTTGCTGTAGGTGTAGGAAATCAAGAAATAGAGGCCCGAGTGCACGGCCTTTTCCGCTTTGACCTGCAACGAATCGTAGCGAGCCATGCCACGATCGAGAATGCCGTTGACCATGCTGAGGGTCGGATAGGGGGAGAGGGCCGAGGGATTAGCCTGGGTATTGGGCGGCGGGGTATTGAGGTTCCAGTCATCGGTCTGCTGGTGACTGCTCCGCATGCCCGCGTAACCGACCGTCAACACAACGGCGCTCGGCAGGTCGCGCTGGGCGTTGATGTTGAACTGCTGGACGCGGCCCGGCTGAAAGTTTCTCGGCTGGCTGTATAGCATGCCGGTCAGGTCCGCGGCCGTGGTGGCAGTCTGCTGTTGGGGCACCGGAAAACCTCCGGCCAGGGTCGGGGTTCCGGCCAGGGTCATGTTGTCGGTATAGACCTGGTAGGAGTTGAAGGCGGGCGGATTGAGCCCTGGACCGCGCGCGCCCAGGTTCCAGCCGGCATCATGCATGATCGCATAGCCGCCGCGAATGGCATTCTTCGGCGAGAACGGCGAATAAGAGAAGCTGATGCGCGGTTCGAATGCCAATTTATAGGCCTGAACACCGGTGGCTGCGTCGGTGTTGATACCGGGTACGTGCAAAATGCCCGTAGCCATATCGAAGTTCGACTGCCGGTTCTGCGCTTCCTTGAGCGGCGTGGTGAAGTTATAGGCCATGCCGAGCTGAATGCTCAGGCTCTTGCTCAGCGTCCATGTGTCCTGGACGTAGGGGCGAAACTCTTTCCAGCGCCGGCCGGTGATTGTTCCTTTGAAGGCGTCGTCGTGCTCGACCGAGTAAGGCAGGCCGATCAGGAAGCTGGCGAGGGAGTCGCCGGTGCTGGGCACTAACGCGCCATCGGAAATGGCGGAGGTCCAGGCATCGGTGAAGACCATCTGTCCCATCGGCCAGGCATCGCCCATGACGTTCATCTGCATGAAGCGCATGCTGCCACCCATGGAAAGCGCGTGAGCACCATGAATCCACTCGAAATCGTCAGCATAATGGTAGATTTGCGAGCCGCCCTGGAAGGGCGAAAAGCCGCGGTCACCCAAGGCCCAGTAGCCGTCAGAGAGGACGGTACTCATTAATCCGCTGGAGAAATAAGTGCCAAGATTGGCGTTGGGAATGTTGAGCTTGGTACTCCAGTCGGTGCCGTCGCCGTAAGAGCGGATATGGTTAAAGATTCGGTTGTAGCCGACGGTGACCTGGTTGATCTTGGAGGTGGAGAAACTGTGAGTCTCGGAGAGGGCCATGTTGCGGCCGTGGTCGTCGAGCCACTGGTTGCTTCCCCAACCGCCGGGCTGGGTCCCAAAACCGGGAAGCCCCGACGGGTCAAAGACCGAGGCCTGATCGCGACTGAAGCGGGCGAAGATACGGTCGCGGTCGCGGAAGGTGTGATCGATGCGGAAGTCGAACTCATTGTCGTTGAAGGTACGGTTGGGAACGCTGAGGTAGTCTCCATAGAGCGCGGCCGGCTCGCCGGAGAGCTGCGGAAAGTAGCTCAGCATCTCTTGCGCGATCGGGCTGAGGTACTGGGAGGGAATTTTGTTCGGCGTGCCGTCGTCACCGACAAACTGCGGCCTGCCGGGCAGAAAGGGGTTGTAAATCTCCGGTTCGAAAGAGCCTGTGAAATCGCCAGTGATTTCCTTCGGCGTGGGAATCTGCGCGACCGTGGGCATGCCCTGAATGTTGCGCGTCCCTTGATAGTCAAAGAAGAAGAAGGTTTTGTTGTGAATGATCGGACCGCCGATCGCACCGCCGAACTGGTTCTGAATGTACTTCGGCTTGGTGGTTGAAAAGTAATTACGTGAATTCAAAGCAGTGTTGCGAAGAAAATCAAAGAGCGTACCGTGGAACTGGTTACTACCGGACTTGCTCGTCAACAACACCGTCGGGCCTGCGCGGGAACCGTATCTGGCCGAGTAATTGTAAGTAAGAACATTGAATTCGTTAAGGGCGTCAATCGAAGGCAATACGGCAATGCCGCCGGCGGTAAGCTCGTTATTGTCCACATCATCGTAGAGCCAGTCGGTACGGTTTTCACGCGAGCCGCCGACCGAGAGCGAATAGGAACCGCGAATGGCAACTTCCGACGAACTGGTGTTGCTGCTGGTGAAGAAATCGCCTGGCTGGACTCCGGCGGTCGTGCCCGGAGTCAGCAAGGCAAGCTGGACGAAGTCGCGACCATTGAGGGGCAGGTTGGCGACCTCCTGTGAGTTGATGACTTGGCTGAGAGTCGCATCCGTAGTCTCGATCTGCGCTTCGGTCTGGCCTATGACGTTAACGGTCTGCGTCTCAGATGCCGGAGAAAGGGTCAGATTGACCGCGGGAGAGCCCTGGGTTTCGAGCGGGATCCCAGTGCGCTTTTGTTCCTGGAAGCCCTGATACAGCACGTCGATCGTATAGTGACCGACGGGGAGGAGAACGGCCACAAAGTGGCCGGAATTGTCGGTTTGCAGCTTTCTTGTGCCGCCGGTGCTCTCCTCGGTGAGAGTCACCGTTGCGCCCGAAATGGCCAATCCGGCAGTGTCGGTAATGAAGCCGGAGATGGTGCCCGTCGTCTGCGCGTGAGCCACTGAACTGAAGCCGAACGCCAGGACGAGACCAATTATGAGAATCGAAACCTCTCGTTTCATCGCGTGTCCCCTTATGAGCAAGATGAGTAAGACCTTATTTGAAACGATTCAAAACCCGAATGGAATGATGCCCGATTCTTCAAAGAATTGTCAAGGAGTATTTCTTGTCAGCTCGTTCTCGCGCTAGCTTCCAGAACAGTTCGAGGTGGAGACCAGATGCGAAGCGCGCTCAAGGCCGTTCTATCGAACTGGCGGTGGGGCGACGGACTCGCGGATACGGAGCTCTGTCTTGAGAACGATTTTGCGGGGTGGGTCCGTGTTATTGCCCACACGATCAAGGACGAGTTGAGCGGCCGTAGCGCCAAGCTGGTACGGCGATTGATACACGGCCGAGAGCTGCGGCGTAGTGAGTTCTGTCAGGTCGAGGCCGTCAAAACTCATCAGTGAAATATCACCCGGGCAGTGGAAGTTGCGGCTGCGGATGGCCAGGAGAGCGCCCAGCGCGATCATATCGTTGCACGCCAGAATTGCCGTAGGACGTGGCAGCATCCCAAGCAGAATGTTGGCCTTGGAGTAGCCTCCGCTGCGATCGAATGAAGCCTCCTGCACGTAACCAGGCGGAATCTCGAGACCGGCATTCTGCATCGCGGACTCGAAACCTTTCATAGCGATCCTGCGCGTTGGTCAGGTGGAGCGGACCGGTAATGGCGGCGATACGGCGATGCCCCAACTGGATCAAATAGGAAGTGCCCTGGAAAGCTCCGTCGAAGTTGTCCACCGTCACCGCATCGCCGTTCCAATCGCGGGGCAGACGGTCAATGCAGATGACCGCGGCGCCCGATTGCCGATACGCGTTGGCCTGGGTGGTCAGGTCACTGAAAGAGGACGGAATGACGATAAGACCCGCCGGCAGGTAGGTCCGCAGAGCACCCAGGTGCGCCATCTCCTTGGCGTGGTCGTTATCGGTGTTACAGAGAACAAGCCGGTAGCCATTGGCAAATGCCACGTCTTCGACGCCGCGAACCACCCCCGGGAAAAACGGGTTGTCGATATCCGGGATGATCATGGCAATGATGTCGGTTTTGTCGCGGCGCAGTCCGCGAGCAAGCTGGCTGGGCTGGTAGCCGGAAGCGCGAACGGCATCCAGGACGCGCTGACGAAGGGGTTCGCGCACTCTGGCAGTATTGTTGAGCACGTGGGAAACGGTTCCCGTCGAGACGCTGGCGATGCGGGCAATCTCCTTCATGCTGGTCATGAATGAACCTTGGCTCTGGAGGAATTCCCGCAGCTCGCTTGACACTCCACAGGGGTGAGCCTAGCATTTCTTTCGACGTTTTTGAATGCTTTTATTTTTCATAGAAAGCTGGCCTTTGGGATGTTCTTTTGTTCTTTCTCGTGGGCCGGGCGCTCGTGGCGAGGGCCCGCTCTCTTATGCGTTCCGGCTAGCTCGCGGGAAAACCGACCAAGTGGAGCTTCGGGGGATGAATAGGATGCAGACAGAGCACGATCATAAACCAGTTGTCGTGGTAGGGAGCATCAATGCCGATCTGACGGCTCAGGTGGAAAGGATTCCGCGGCCCGGCCAGACCGTGCTGGGCTCGGATTTTCGAATCTTTCCCGGGGGCAAAGGCGCCAACCAGGCCGTGGCGGTAGCCCGCCTGGGCTATCCGGTGTACATGGTCGGCAAGCTGGGAGCGAGTGCATTTGCAGACCTGCTGCGCAATAGTCTGAGCGTAGCGGGTGTGGATGTGAGCGCCGTTCAAACGGTCGAAGGCGCTTCAGGCGTAGCTCTGATCGCAGTCGAGTTGGCAGGTGAGAACAGCATCGTGGTGGCGCCGGGAGCAAATTCGCTGGTGTTGCCTGAAGATGTTGACGCCAACTTCGAACTCATCCGTTCAGCCGGCATTGTGCTGGTGCAGCTCGAGATTCCGCTCGCCACCGTTGCTCACCTGGTGAAGGTCTGTGCGCGGGAAGGCGTGCCGGTGGTCCTGGATCCGGCACCGGCAAATGACCTGCCGGTTGAGGTCCTGAGCCAAGTGGCGTGGTTCACACCGAACGAGTCCGAAGCGTTGTTCTATATTCACGATGACACTGCCGGCAGCCGCAACCCCGAGCAACAGAAAGCTGAGTTCCTGCGCCGGGGCATCGGCGGCGTGGTGCTGAAGCGTGGTCAGGACGGTGTTTTGCTCGCCAACCAGAGCGGGCTTGAGGCCGTGGTGCCGGCGTTCCCCGCCAACGTGGTGGATACCACAGCGGCGGGAGATGCTTTCAATGGTGCGTTTGCCACTGGCCTGATGCTGGGCAAGAGCCCGGTCGAGAGTGCGCGCTTCGCCTGTGCCGCGGCTTCGATTTCGGTAAGCCGGGCCGGCGCGCAGCCCTCGATGGCCACTCGTGAAGAAACCGAGGAAGTGCTGGCGCGCTACCCCGCGCACTAGCCTCCCGTCCTTGCCTGCGGGGGCCTGGAGAATCACTTCTAAACACCGCTGACGCGGAAGGAATCGAATCCGCGCTGAAACGTACATTCAACAAGATGCCGAGCATCAGACGGCGCTGTAGACGATCTTAGTACATGCAAAGCAGTGCAAACGGCAGGTGGTCTGTGTGTGCTTCGGTCTGCATACCAGCGAGTGCTTGGCTCTGCCCTGGTCGGATGTCGATTGGTTGCACGGTACGCTGAACATAGAACGTGGCATCGTGCATCAGGTGGTCGATGACCTGAAGACGCCAGAGTCGCAGCGTTCCATGCACATCGAAAACGGGATGCTGGATGTTCTCAAGACGTGGAAACAGACAACTCGGTTCCGCGCCAACGACGACTGAGTGTTTGCCAGTCCGGTGAAGATCGGACGTTTGCCCTTCTCCTACGCGGGAGTGTGGCAGGCGCTTCGAAAAGCAGCGGTCAAGGCTGGCATCGGTCACATCAGTTCCCATACGTTCCGCCACACCGGGAAAAGAGCCGCTCTGTGACCCTCCACTCTTCCTTTACTGAGTCCTCACTGCTGGGCTAGCTTCAACTTGCCTGCGACAAAAGAGTTGTTAGGATCGAGGTCCAGTGCCTTCTTGTAGGTTGCGATTGCCTGTTCCTTCTGTCCGCCCGACAAATAAGCCTCTCCCAAACCGAGGTAGGCGGTCAGCGATTTGGGATAGACTTCAACCCACAACTGTCCGATCGCCAAAGCGTCTCCCAGTCGTTTCTCCTGAACCAAGAGCTGGCCCAGTGTGTACAACTGAAGCTCGCCGAAATCATAATCGTCCGGGCTGGCCCCCTTCAGTTGCCGAAACTGCGAGATCGCAGCGGCCACGCCCTTCTCCTCAATCGTGCGTTCCAGCACTTCCGCGATGGGAGGCTTGGGCATGCTGTAAGGCTTGTCGTAAAGGATCGCCTCCAGCGCCTGCTGTATCTCCTGCTGCGGAAACAGTCCGGTATTGTTCAGCACCACGATCAGATTTTTATCCGGCACATACCTTTCGATCAGTGCCATGAAGCCTTCGATTCCCCCCGGATGCCAAATGCGCGTATTGCCGGCACCGGCCTGGCCATCGGGAACCTTCGTGATCATCCAGCCCAAGGCATAATTCTGCAGGCGCGGCTGGAACATCATAGCTTTGTATTTTTCCGGAAGGACAGCATCGGTATAGAGGGCCTGGTCCCATTTGTAAAGATCGTCCACGGTGGAATAAAGCGATCCCGCGGCGTAAGGGACGGTGGAGTCAAAGTACTGTGCGTTCTGAAACTTGTCGACAAAGCGCGTGTAGCCCTTGGCGCGGTGGGGAAGCACAACGGAAAACTCGTCATACCCGCTGTCGTTCATCCCTAGGGGCGCAAGAATTTCTTCTCGCAGCACTTGCTTGTAAGGCTTCCCCGTCAACTGCTCGATCACGGCGCCGAGAATGAAGTAGTTGGAATTACTGTACTGAAACTTGCTGCCGGGCTCGAATTGCAGATCGCCGCTGCAGTACTTCTTGACGAATTCCTCCGGGGTATAAGACTGCATTTCGAAGGTGGTCAAGTCAGGGCGATCGGTGTAATTCGGCAGCCCGGTGGTATGAGTCAGCAGGTTCTCGATGGTGATTCGGGCCCCGTTATCTTTGCGATAGTAGGGAAGATAATCCGCCAGCTTGCCGTCCAGCGCCAGCTTGCCGCGCTCGACCAGCTTCACGATCAGGGTTGCGGTGAACTGCTTGGTCACGGAGCCAAGACGAAACTTCGTCTCCGGGGAGTTGGGAATCGACCACTCGAGGTCGGCCATTCCGTATCCCTTGCGCAGAATGACCTTCCCATGCTCCGCCACCAGCACGGAGCCGTTGAATTGGTGGTAACGGTTATAGCTATCGAGCAATGCATCGATCTTCTGGGCCTTCGTCGTCCCGCTCGCGCCGGACTGCTGGCATCCGGCCGGAACGACGACGGCAAGTAGAAAGACTGCAATGCATGCGGCAAGCCGCGGCCGAATTCCGAAAAACTTCATCCTGTGCCTCCGTCGCCTGTTTTCGCGGTTTCCTGCGCCATCGCAGCCGCTTCCCGCAGGCAGCGCCGTTCCTGCAACGGCCTTAGAAATTCAACTTCAGCGCGAACTGAATGATTCGCGGATTAGAGAGCGTAGTCGTGATGCGACCCCAACCAGGGCCGTCCGAGACGGTGTTGTCCGGGTCGGCAAAGTTCGATTGGTTGAACGCATTGAAAAATTCTGCGCGGAACTCAACATTGGTCCCTTCGTTCGGCCACTTCAAGGGGAACAGCTTAATCAGGGAAAGATCGGTGTTGGCTTGGCCGGGGCCATGCAAAATTCCCATCCGGCTGTTGCCGAAATCGGTCGCAAACCCATCATCTCCAATCACTGGAGGACTAAGAGGGGTTCCATTCGGGTTGAGGAAGCAATTCGGGTTGATCCAGCTGCTGAGCCGCTTCGTGGTAGAGCCGCTGGTACTGACATTACATCCGGGAACCATCTCAGCAAAATCGTTGGTGATGCCGTAGACATTCGTCGTGCTGTTATTCAGCACAGGAAGTAAATGTCCCGACTGGACGGTGGTGACGCCCGCCAGTTTCCAGCTTCCAAGCAACTGCCCGGCCAGAGAATGGCGGTCCTTGGGACCGGGGAACTCATAAACGGCGCTGAACACGAAGCGCTGGGGACGAATGAACGAGTCGGGGCCATAATCAGCCCGCGGGTTGTTGTTATCCCCGATCGTCGTGCCTCCGTTAGCGCCCACGGTGCTCCCATAAACGTTGGCCAGATCACGGGTGAAGGTGTAGGCAGCAAGGAACTGCAGTCCATGGCTGAAGCGCTTGGTTAGGCTGGCTTGCAGCGAGTTGTACCAGGCAAAGCCGTTCGATTGAATGTCATTCATCGTGCTGGCCGAGAAGCCCTGGTACGGCACTCGCAATGCGACATTGCTACCGAAGGGGCCGTTGGTGTTGGTGGTTTGCCCACGGATGGGATTTTCTGGACTCGCCAAGTCGGCCTGATTGACGTCACGAACCAGCAGCATGTGGGTACCGTGCATCCCCGCATAGCCAATCTCCAGCACGAAATCCCTGGCGATCTGGGTTTGCAGACTCAGACTGTATCTTTGAAAAACCGGCGGCCTGAGATTGAGGTCGAGAATCCAGGGTGAGAGGGACGTGAACGGGCTATAAGGAAAGAATTGAGGGAACACGCCCGGGTCCGCTGGAAATGGATGGTCGAAACCGTTGAAGAAGTTCGGCGCAACCGTCTGCTCAAGTCCAAAGGGCTGGTTCGAGATCTGTTGCAGGTAGGGCTGACCCGAGGAGCGCTGGTGGTATACGCCGTAGCCGCCGCGCAGCACAAGACGCTGGGTTCCGGGCAGATTCCAGGCAAAGCCGACGCGCGGGTTGAGCGTATTCTGTCCCACCCCCTTGATCCCCAAATTATTGCCGCTGCTGGTCACTCCTGCGGGCCGCGTGCCCGGGAAGTTGTTGGAGACCACGATTCCCGCCAGGCTGCCCGTGTCGGGAGGATTGCGATCAATGGCCGAGGTGTCCATGGTCGCATTCTTTCCGCCTATCTCTCCGGGGTCACCCAGTCGCTCGTAGCGGAAGCCCAGGTTCAGCGTAAGACGGGACGTGACCTTAATGTCATCCTGCGCGTAAACGCTACCGTCCCAGGTTCGCCAGTGGTATCCAAAGAGGCCAGCAAGATCCAAGGTCTCAAATGGGTTGAGAGGCGCCTGCCCCAGAAGCAGGCCCGGGTAGTTCAGGAAGATCGTATAGGCGCCGGGAATGTACTTCGCTTGGTTATTCTCAGCGCGAGACAGGCCACCGCCGAAACGGAAAGAATGCCGCCCATGAATCCATGAGAGCGTGTCCTGAAACACATATGTGCCTTGCCCCACAATCACAGTCTGAGCGTTACTGCCGACGTTAAATCCCCCCAATACCACGATCGACGTGGCCGCGTCTTCAAAGGGGGCAACCGTACTGCCAAGCTCGGAATACGTGACCGGAAGGTTGGTCTGGGTGCCCGCCAAAGTGTGGTGGAACCCGATTTCGGCCTGGTTTACCAACTGACTGCTGAACAGGTAAGTGTGAGTGAGGGAAAAGTTCCGGAAATTCTGCGGGTTCGTTATGGGAGAACCGGGAAGCGTGGCTCCGACAAACGCTGGCATCGTAAACGTGCCTTCGCTGTCGGAGAAGAAGAAGCGAGCCTGGAAGTTGCTCTTCGCATTCTGCATCCAATCCATGTTGGTCATGAACTGGTCCTCGTGATACGGACAGGCGGAACTGAAGGCAGAGAAGCCCTCGGGCAGGCCCGTGATTGGGTCCGTAATGATGGTCTGAGGTTTCGGAATTATATACTGGCCATTAGAGAGCTTTGCGTTGAACAATGCCAGTCCCTCCGGGCTCACGTTGTCAGGCGTCAGGGGACGGCCCAGCGGATCGAGGCCCAGGAAGGCAGTTGTCGGGCCCACCGCCGCGGCTAACCCAGCGGCCGTACGGTCGTCGGTCAGCACCGGCAGAATCACACTGCTGGAGCAATTCGAGTCAATGCCGTTCTGTTGCCGGGTACCCTGATAGGAGGTGAAGAACAACAGCTTGTTCTTCACGATCGGACCGCCCAGGGTGAACCCGAACTGGTTCTGACGCAGAACGCCACGCGGTTGCCCCGTCTGGTTCCGGAAATAAGTGTTGGCGTTCAAGGCTTCATTGCGGAAAAACTCCCACGCGTTGCCATGCCAGTCGTTGGAGCCGGCCTTCGTCAGGACGTTGACGTTGGCGCCGGCATTGCGCCCGAAGGAGGAATCGTACTGGCTGGTCTGCACCTTGAATTCCTGAATCGTGTCGGGATTGGGAATAGCCACGCCGCCCGTGAAGTGCCCAGAGCCTGCCGCGTCGTTAACTTCCACCCCGTTCATTTGAAAATTGTTATCGCTATAGTTGCTTCCACCGGTAACCACCGGAGCGTCTACCCCGCCGCGGCCAATCTCACCGGCGTTGAATGTCTCTGCGGAAACTCCGGGCGATAGTCCAAGAATCTGGGTGTAGTTCCGAGTTACCAGCGGGAGACTGTTGACCCCTTTCTCGTCGATGACGCTCCCCAAGGTGCTCTCTTCGGTCTTTAACAGTACGGAATTCGCGGTTACCGTCACCGTCTCGGCTGCGGCGCCGACCACGAGTTGAGGGTTCACCGTAGCCGTCTCCGTTATGTACACGGGAACGTCCGCACTCACCGACAGCTTGAATCCGCTCTTGCTCACTTCTATGCGGTAGGTACCAGGCCGGAGGAGCGGCACCAGGTAAGTTCCGCTGCCGGACGAGACCGCGGTGCGGGCTTCCCCGGTCCTCACATCGATGGCTTTGATTGTGGCCCCCGCAACCACAGCGCCGCCGGGGTCGGTGACTGTACCGGCAATCGCGCCCGTACCCGCGGTTTGACCCAGGCTCACGGCAACCAGCGTGCACATGGTCACCAGGAACGTAAGGGTACGAAGGAAGAGCTTTCTCAGGGATACTCCGCATGATTCATGATTTAGGACGACGGTGCGAACCGTTCTACGATCACCCATTGGGTCCTCCGGGCCGGCTATGGCTCCTTGAATATTGCAGCGATTGCTGCATTTCGTGTATTATCGTAGCCAGTCTAGGAGGCGGGTATCGCTCCTGTCAAGCGAAAATTCGACATGACACGGATAGAAATGCAGCGTATGCTGCACTTTAACGCGTGGGCCGGATCCAGGGCTTGGCGCCGCCGGATCTGATATCACCTGGATTTGGCGGTAGGAGACTCTCTTGACAATTGCAGCCCCGTCCCCGCAAACTTCGCCAACCATGACCAATTCCAATGGAAGAAGTGCGCGCAGTGATTGGCCGGCCAATCCGACAGCCTGTATCAACAGGCTCAGCCGGAAACGCCAGGAACTCATGCGTCCGGTGTTCGAAAATCCGCGGGAATATGTCCTGTTGAGCTCCCGCAGGCTTGCGCAGAAACTGAACGTGGACTCCGGGACCGTGGTGAGAATCGCGGTGGGCATGGGGTTCTCCGGATACCGCGACTTGCAGCAGTACCTGCACGAACTGTCGCTCTCCCAGGCGACCGCTTTGGAACCCCTGGAAAACGGCGGGAAAATCGAGTCCGGTTTGGACTCGCACGCGCGCCACGCCATCGATCAGAACATTCGCAATCTTCAACGTTTGCGCAAGAGCCTGGAGTACGACCGCATTGTGTCGTTGGTGAAGAGAATCTACCGCGCCCGGCGCATCCTTATACTGGGGGGAGACCTGGCGTCGAACCTGGTCGAGTTCCTTCATTATCACCTGCTGGTAATCTGCCTTCCTTCGGTAAGTGCCACGACATCAGGCGAGACCATGAACCTTACCCGCTCTGCGGGAAAACAGGATTTGGTTCTGGCCATAAGCTTTCGGCAATGTCTGGCACAGACCGTTGAGGGCTTACGGCAGGCCCGAGGCAATGGCGCGTACACAGTCGGAATCACCGACACGTTCATTTCCCCGATCGCGCGCTACGCGGACGAGTACTTCTTGGCGCCGGTCGAGGCGCCCTACGGAATTTCCTACGCCGCGCCGCTCTCCTTGTTGGATGGAATCGTTGCCACCTGCGGCTTCTATGACTACCCCCGTAACCAGGCAATACTCAAGAAGGTGGCAGAGGAGCAGCGTAAAGGATCGCGCTGGTATCGGGAGAAATAGTCCATGCCTCTGCTCGTTGTCTTGCCGGGAGCCCGATCATGAAGACGTATAAGTTCAATGCCGGACGCTGGATTACGTGGGGATTGGCGGCGATCTTGGGTTTAGCCACAGTGGCGATCACAGGGGTAGCCTTGCTGGCGATGCGCGTGAAGCTGCCCGGCGAGGAAATCGTTCCTGCGGGATTGCGGCGCAACACTTCCGTGTACTTGCGAATGCGAGACGGCGTTGAGATTGCGTTGGATATCTGGTTGCCCCCGGGCCAAAAGGCAGGGGAGCACGTACCCGTACTGATGAAGGCCACGCGTTACTGGCGGGCGACCCAGTATGGCTGGGCTTACCGGCCGATGCTGGCAATGGGAATCATGCAACCGCCGTTCTTCTCCGCCAGTTCCGTCGCTTACTTCAATCGTCGAGGATATGCCGTGCTCCTGATCGACGCACGCGGCAGCGGCGCCAGTGGCGGAAACCGCATTACCGAGTTTTCTCCGGATGAGGTTGCTGATTATGGCGAGATTGCCCGGTGGGCATCGCTGCAGCCTTGGTCGAATGGCCGCGTCGGGGCTTACGGCGTTTCCTACGACGGCAACACCGCCGAGCTAACGGCGGTGGCCAATGAACCTTCGGTCAAAGCTACCGAGCCGCTCTTCAGCGATTTTGACCTGTCCATGTTGATCCTTCCCAATGGCGTGTATGCGCAGGATTTTCTACAACCTTGGAGCGACATGGTCGCGGCCATGGACCGCAATGATATTTGCTCTCTGCAGAAGGCCACGGGATGGAGTTGTTGGTGGGTAAGGCAGCTCACGCCAGGTGTCAAACGTGTGGATGACGACCCCGATGGTGAACATCTCCGGGGACTGCTGGCGGATCGTCATAATCTGAGTGTGGCGGAGAGCGTGGGCCGAGTCGAATTTCGCGACGACACTTTGGGCAAACCAGGTACCACCTCTCTGCGGCTCTTAGACATAAGCCCGTACGGCCATCGAAAAAATTTGGAATCGAGCGGCACGGCCATGCAGGTCTGGTGCGGCTGGCTCGATGCCGACACTTGCGAAGGCGCTCTGGAGCGCTATGCCACCTTCTCCAACCCCCAGCAGTTGATTATTGGTCCTTGCTCCCATGGCTGCAGGTTCAACGTGGACCCATTCTTGCCCGTGAAAGGGCATACGCCTCCCAATCCCACACCCGAGGAACAGTGGCGAATGCGCGCCGATTTCTTCGACCGATATCTGAAGAAGGATCCGCCGGCGAATATAGAACCCGGGATCCAGTACTACACCATGGGCGAGGGACAGTGGCATTCCACCAAGGTCTGGCCTCCTGCCGAATTCGCCCAGTCCTCGCGGCGGTACTATTTTGCCGGCGCCCACCTGCTTGATCTGCAGGCGCCTGAGGCGGCAAGCGCGAGCGATTCTTATACCGTCGACCTAACCGCGACCACCGGCCAGCACACTCGCTGGCATACTCAAAACGGCGGCTCAGATGTCATTTATCCAGACCGGCGGGAAGCCGACAAACAGTTGCTCGTCTATACCAGCGCTCCGCTTGAGACCGATGCTGAGATCACCGGTTCGCCGGTCATCAGTTTGCAGATCGCTTCCACGGAGAGTGACGGCGCGGTCCACGCATATCTGGAAGATGTTGCTCCTGAAGGCCGGGTGACCTATCTCGACGAAGGAATCTTCCGCATCATCGACCGTAAAATTGTCGATCCGAAGACGATGCCGTTCACAGTATTCGGCCCTGCGCACAGCCTGCTGCGTGCAGACGCCCAGCCATTTTTGCCCGGCCAGCCTGCGGTGCTGTCGTTCTCGCTATTCCCAACTTCGCTTCTCCTGCGAAAGGGCCACAGCATTCGTCTGGCTCTCGCCGGAGCCGATGCGCCGCTGTTTCGACGCTATCCACCCGAGGGTAATCCCACATGGACTCTGTACCGCGAGAGAACTCGTGCATCTTATATCGACTTGCCGCTGCGGGCGCGGTGATGGAAACCGGTGATGTATGACATCCTTATTACTATGACATCCTTATTGCTAAGTGGTGACGAAGCGATTGCTTGTGCGGCTTATGACGCCGGGGTCACGCTCGGTACTGGCTACCCCGGCACACCCTCCACCGAAATTCTGGAAGCCTTCGGAGAGTTAGGCGGACACGCGCAGTGGGCGCCCAATGAGAAGGTGGCACTGGAAGTCGGTATTGGTGTGGCCTTTGCTGGCGGCCGCGCCATCGTGACCATGAAACACGTCGGCCTCAACGTTGCAGCCGACCCACTCTTCACGGTCGCTTACTCGGGGGTTCGCGGAGCCCTCGTGGTGGTTTCGGCCGACGATCCCGGCATGGCATCCAGCCAGAACGAGCAGGACAATCGCCGCTACGCGGTTGCGGCCGGACTTCCTATGCTTGAGCCCTCCGATTCCCAGGAGGCTTACGACTTCACGCTTTGCGCTATCGAGATCTCCGAGCGTTGGGGCTTGCCCGTGCTCCTGCGCACGACCACGCGGGTCTGCCACTCAAAGACCTTGGTACGGCGGGGGCCGGCCTCCGTGGCGCAAGATCGGCCAACGGATTTCGTGCGCGATATTCCCTCGCGGGTAATGATCCCCGCGTACGCGCGCCCGGCACATCGCCGTCTGCGCGAGAAACTGACGCGCATAGCGGAATGGAACGAAAACGAGGGGCCGAACCGAATCACGGCGGGTTCAACGTCGTTGGGGATCATTACCTCGGGCATCTCCTATCAACATGCACGTGAGGCTGCGCCCCAGGCGAGCGTTTTGAAACTGGGCATGACCTATCCCGCACCGGCCGGCTTGATGCGGAAGTTCGCGGCCGGCGTCGAATCATGCTGGGTCATCGAAGAGGGTGACCCCTACCTCGCGGAGGCGGCAGAAGTGGCCGGTATTTCGGTTGAGGCCAAGCCGGAGCCGTTTCGCTTCGGCGAGTTGACGGTCGCTCGTGTGCGTCGCATCCTGGCTCGCGACTCTTCACCTGAGCCGAAACCGGTTTCCGGGAAGCCGCCTTCGCTCTGCCCCGGCTGCCCTTACCGCGCTGTGTATACCAGCCTGAAGAACCTGGACTGCATTACCGCCGGCGACATCGGCTGTTACACCTTGGGGGTGTTGCCCCCCTTCGAGGCGGTGGACTCGGCGCTCTGCATGGGCGCTGCCATTGGAATCGGACTTGGCCTGCGCCACTCGTTGCCGCCCGAACAGGCCAAACGCGTGGTGAGCGTGATTGGCGACAGCACGTTTGTGCACAGCGGTATTACCGGCTTGGTGGAAATGGTCTACAACCCGCCGCCTACAGGCCATGTGCTATTGATCCTGGATAATGGGACTACCGCGATGACCGGTTTCCAGGAGAACCCCGCCACCGGCCGTACTTTGAACCATGAACGCACCGGCAAGGTCGTATTCGAAGATCTTGCGCGCAGTTTGGGAGTCGGCAATGTTCATGTGATCGATCCGGCGGTGGATCCGCAGGCGTTTGAGACTCTCCTCCGCGATTGTCTGGACAAACCGGAAATCTCGGCCATTATCTCCCGTCACAATTGCCTGCTTGCGGCACGGTCCATACGGGAATACGAGAGGTGCAATGAAGAACAAAGTAACTAACATCGTGATCGCCGGACTCGGCGGCCAGGGCGTGCTGAAGGCTTCCGACATTGTGGCCGAAGTCGCATTCCATGCTGGTCTGGACGTGAAGAAGAGCGAGATCCACGGCATGAGCCAGCGTGGCGGCTCAGTTTCAAGCGACGTGCGCTTTGGCGAACAAGTCTTCAGTCCGATGGTGCCGGAAGGTGAGGCTGATTTTTTGGTGGTAATTGCCGCCGATCAGGTGTCCGTGAATGCCGCAGCCTTGCGGCCAGGTGGCGTGCTCATCGAGCCATCCCGTGTTGATGAGAATCGGCTGCGCAATAAGAAGAGCTTGAACGTCGCTCTGCTGGGCGTACTGAGCCGGTATCTGGAGTTTCCCGATGAAGCGTGGCTTTCTGCCATCCGAGGCAAGTTGCCGGAGACTCTGCACGAAGCCAACCTCCAGGCGTTCCGCATCGGCAAGGAAACGTTAGTCGCGGAAAAGTGACGATCATGCCCACCATGGCTGGCCCCACTTACGAGGAAATGTTGTGTCCGGCCAAACAGCCCGATTGGGCTAAACGCGCAGCTGCCAACGCACGCAACTCTGAGCTGGATCCGGCCAACCTTTTCAATATCCACTGGAGAAACAGTAACAATCAAGTTCGTCACATAGTTCTCACCCGCGAATTTACAGGAGTTGAAGCCAACATAGTGGTTCTGATCGGCCGTGACTTTCCCTCCGGCAGCCATAAGGTCGGGCCTGCTTACTCGATTCTCATGGAGAGTGAACTGGCCGGTGAAATCGAACCGCGAACCAGCGTAATCATCGGTCCCTCGACTGGAAACTTTGGCATCGGCGTGGCCTATATTTCGAAGCTCAAGGGATATCCAGCGATTGTGATCATGCCCGACCAGATGAGCCGGGAACGCTACGAGCGTATCCGGCAGTACGGGGCAAAGTTGGACCTCACCCCGGGAAGTGAAAGCGATGTAATTCTGGTGCTGGAGCGCACCAAGCAGTATCGGGCGGATGCGCACAACAAGGTGATGGCGCAGTTCGAGCTGTTGCCCAACTACAGGTTTCACCGCTATGTGACGGGTGGGTCCGCGATGGAAGCCGCCAGCGCATATGGCAACGGTCGTGTAGCGGCCTTCGTTTGTGCTCCAGGATCGGCCGGTACCATCGCCGCCGGCGAGGAAATAAGAATGCGATTCCCGGAGTGCGCCATCGCGGCACTGGAACCGCGAGAGTGTCCGACTCTGTTCAATGGCGGTTGCGGCAAGCACCGCATCGAGGGAATCGGCGACAAAATGGTCCCCCTCATCCACAACGTGCTAAGCACAGACTATATCGCCTTAATCCACGACGACGATTGCGTCATGGGACTGGCGCTGGTGGAGCGGTACCAGCAGTTTCTGGAGAGTGTCCTCCACCTGACGGAAGGATGGTTGCAGCGACTTCGCGGCAGGTTCGGGATATCCGGCCTTTGCAACGTTCTAGGCTCCATTCGCCTGGCTCGTTTTCTTCACCTTGGTCCGAAGGACAACGTCGTAACGGTCGCTACGGATGGCTTCGACCGCTATCCCTCCGTGTTGGCAGACCTCGAGCAGCGTACTGGCCCAGCTCACTGAGACTTTGCTGAAGCAATGGGCCGAAAAGATATTCCGCACTGAAGATACGAAGGAAATATTGGATGCGCGAGCTTCGGGCGAGAAAGAACGTTTATTTCGCCTTAAGGAAGACCTATGGATGCAATTTGGCTATAGCCGGACCTATTTGAACAGTATGAAATCCCAGAACTTTTGGGAAGAAGAACGAGAGAAGATCCGCGAAATCGATGGACAGCTTCTGCGCGCGCGAATGGGGAGCTGAAGGCTAGTTGATCCAGGAAGCGCGAGTTGGTCGAACTGCTCGTGCACGATAAGGAGTCGAACAAATGGCAACGCACGGGAATTGGTTTTGCAGCAGCCGGTTGTGGTTGTGCTCTGCGATCATGGTGGCCGGTATTACATGTGCCCTCGGCCAGAACCCTCCCACCCCGAGTCAACCGCCGGCGAAGACGCCGCCAACCACCCAAACACCGGCGCCAGCATGTAGTGTCGCCGACGGATTCACGCTGGCGGCGGTGGGCGACTTGATCTTTTCAGAACCGCTGTCCAGCTTGCAGGACGAACCGTTCAAAGCAGTGCTCAGCCGGTTGCGCAACGCCGACGCTGCCTTCGGCAACCTGGAGAACACTCTCATCGATCTGGGAAATTTCCCGGGCTTTCCCCAGGCCGAAAACGGAGGCGGCCATGCCAGCGGATCACCGGCGGTGGCCATGGACCTGCGGAACATGGGCTTCACCTTGGTTTCCCGCGCCAACAATCACACCACAGACTGGGGCGTGGAGGGCATGCGCGCCACCGACCGGGCGGCCGATGAAGCGGGCCTGGTCCATGCCGGAACCGGCGAGAATCGGGCGGCAGCTCGCGCCGCTCGCTATCTGCAAACTGCCAAAGGACGAGTCGCCCTGGTATCAATGACCTCGAGTGCTACGCCCATATCGGTAGCGTCGGATCCCGTGGGGAGGGCTCCGGGCCGTCCCGGCCTGAGCGCCTTGCGGGTTACACCCTACATGATTGTGTCGCCGGAGATGATGCAGTCACTGCACAAGATACACGATGCGTTGCCTCCGGCTGCGTTGCAGGCCGAGGAGCAGGAAAAGCGGATATTGCATCCCGAAAGCCAGGAAAAGCGTGGGGAGAAACCCGAGGAACTCAGCCTGTTTGGCGGAAAATATCGCGTCGGCGACAAGCCCGTCCACTATGCCTACGATATGAACGACAGCGACCTGCGCGAGATCCTGAAGAGCATCCGCGACGGCAAGCAGAACTCGGACTTCCTGATTGCCACTATCCACGCCCACGAACCCGACAACTGGTCGGAGGAACCGGCCGACTTCTTGCCCAAGCTGGCGCACGCGGCCATCGATGCGGGTGCCGATGTTTTCATCGGCCATGGCCCGCACCGCCTCCGGGCGATCGAGATTTATCAGGGGAAACCAATCTTCTACAGTTTGGCGAATTTCTTCTTCCAGTTGACCACGCAGGAGCCGGTTTCGGCCGACATGTACGAAGCGATGAAGGGAGATCCCAATGCCCTAACCGAGAATGAACTCATGGGCAAAATCCTGAAGGTCGGGTTCGATGCGCCGGTGTGGTATCAGAGCGTGATTGCTGTGAGCCGCTTCGAGCATGGCCAGGTGGCCGAGGTGCGACTGTATCCCGTTGACCTCGGTTTCACGGCCAAGGGCGTCAACCAGGGTATTCCCCGGCTGGCGTCCCCACCAGTCGCCAAGACTATTTTGGAGGAATTGCAGAGGCTGTCGAAACCCTACGGCACAACCCTTGCCATCGAGGACGGCGTGGGCATCATTCGTCTACCAAAATGAGTAGCGCATCCGCAAGGGGCCAAACGCGGATGAGTCGCTGGTCGGAATAGCTTTCGGCAAAAGACGGTTGTCGCTCTTGCCGTATTTGCTGCGTCGCAGATGGAGGTTTTCACTCCGTCAAGCAAATGAACGTCGGCAGCGGGAGCCGTTGAATACCCAATCAAGAAAGGCAACAGAGTGTCACAGCGACTACGCAAATATCTCGTTCACCTTGTCCCGCAAGACTTTCGTGGCTCCGCAGTCCAGCGGTACGGTCACCGGGACCGTGAACTTCTACGACGGCACGACGATCCTAAAGACTGTGGGTCTGAGCGGAGGCGCGGCAAAGTTCACAACCTCGACACTGGCCTCGGGCACACACTGCATCACTGATGCTCTGGCCAGAGATGTCATTGTGCCGCTCGCAGCGAAAGCAGGAGTGCAGTGGCACGGTTGGCATGCCTTTCGTCGCGGGCTTGCAACGAATCTGTACCGGCTAAGCGTATCCGACAAGGCGATTCAAAGGATCTTGCGGCAGGCGAATGTCGGGGTAACGCAGGCCTGCTACATCAAAACCGCGGACGTGGACGCCACGACGGCGACGCAGCAACTTGAGCGATCTCTCGAATATGCACCTAGTGTGCACCTTCCGGGTGGCGGGAGACCGCGGGTGATGCAATCGAACAGGGAGATTGCACGAAGTAAACGCTTATGGATACGGGAGATAGAAAACCTGGCGGAGAGGGAGGGATTCTAAACCGGCCCTGATTCCAAATGACTTACGCTGATTCTAAAAGAGCTTACGATACCAGCCATTGAATTTGCCAGTTCTACTGGCTTTTCTTTATAGCCTCTAGGGTAGCCGTGCGGTAGCCGGAAGTAAACCAGAATAGTCTGATTATCTCCAGGCGGATAGAAAGACGCCGGGTTACCTGGGCAAAGGCGATGGGGGTGCGCATAAAAGAGGATGCGGCTCCCGCTCTGCTCCCACCCTGTCGGATGGTGGTGAACTCCAGCCACGCGGGTGTGCTGATGCGGTAGGCTTCATGCGACACTTCAACCATGAGGGTTTCAAATCAGGACACTACCGAGGGACAAATGAACAAACCGCTGCGATGGAGTTTCAACATCACTGCATGCACATTGCTCGTGGCCAACATCGCACTAGCTCAGGAAACGCCAAGACAGGAAGGTAGCGCAGGTGTAACGATCGTCACAGCAGGCGACATCTCGGTCACTAGAGGCGCCGACGGCAAGGCCGTCGTGGTGGTCAACTTCGTTCCCGGCAAAGGGAAGACTAGCGACACGCGAATTACGATTTCAGGCCCGTATTCCTTGGACGTGAACGGAGGCGTGGAAGAGCTGAAAGGCCCCCAAGGGATCGAACTTCATGTACTGAGTCATGAAGAACTACGATTCGAAGCGCCGGAAATCAGTGTGTGGGAACAGTCACACAAGTTCTCTCAATACACTGCCTGCAGCAAGATCCCCAAATTCCCTGGATGTGGTAATCCGATTTGTGACCAATATGGTCATCCAGGGGACGAGTGCCGCTATAACAGTGTCTCGGGTTGCTCGTGCGTGTCTCCTGGCGGGGGTCCATGCTCGGAGACGGCGTACCCTGCGCGAGAAAGGAAGTAATCGCTCATTGACCTCGGCTTCAGGCGAAGAAATGGCGCACACTTGTGCTAACGCCTGATTTCATCAGTCACGTACAGCACGGGCGAACAGGTGGTAAAGTGCTGTCGTGAAATGTTTGCCTGTCACGTTCCTAATTGCGATGGTTGTCTTTGGTGCTGACGTGAGTCTCAGCGCGGAAAAGCCACTCTTTGCGGCGCACGCGTCCGCCGGTGCAACTGTGACGTCGCCTAATGGGAAGGTCACCGTATCACTGCGAGCCTTGGATACTAAGGCAGATGATTTTCCTACAGAGGTAACGGTTAGCACGGCTACGCGCTCTCTCACGAGCAGGATTGATTTTGGTCTCAATGCCGAAGTGTTGTGGAGTGCGGACTCGACAGCTTTTACCATCACGGGCAGTTCGGAAGGAGCGATGGGACAATATCAAACGGATGCGTTCGTGATCGAGTCGAATACGTTGACTCGGGTGCCGCTCACCGAACTCATCGAAGAAGCCTTCGGGCATCCAGTAAAGTGCGGCTGGCCCGAGGTCCCTAACGTTGTAGCGATTAAGTGGCTCGATGGAGCGGGGTCGCTCCTTCTCGCCGCCCAAATCATTCCGCACTCCAATTGCGACAGCTTCGGCACGTTCAAAGGATTTGTTGTGAACGTTCAGGCCAAGCGCATAATCAAAACCTACGACCAGTTGACGGTTAAACGTCTCTATCCTTCAGACTTGGCCGTTCTCCTCAGAGATGCTAATGATTCCTGCATTCGGAAGCCGGAATCGTGTTTCGTTGCAGCAAATCACCCCGCCAGCGAGAGATAGGTGGCGTAACATCCCGATTTCACTCACTGACCCTGAAAAATGGCGAACAGACGGCGCAAGCTTGTGCTAACGCCTGCTTTCGTCAACTATGCGTTTGCGTTGAGCAAATAAAAGGCGGGGAGCCAGGCCTGCGCTCCCCGCGTCTGATTGATCTTCCCGGTTTCAGTCTTTAGCCGTCATTTTCTCCAATTGCGGGCTGCCTCCGCCATTGTCGAAAATGTTGAGGCTGGCGGTGAACGACGTGGTGCCACCTGCATTGGTGAACTTCACGGTGTACGTACAGATTTGGTTTTGGGTCAGCGTCAACCCGGTTTCCAGACAAGTGCTCTGCGTTCCTGCAATGTAGGGCTGCACGGCGAAGTTGGCCGCCCCGGTGCCGGTTATGGTCGGAGCTTTGCTGAATGTAAGCGGGGTGGTGCCCAGGTTCTGGACTGCCATCGAGAGCGTTTCGGTTCCCGTTACCGTGCCGAAGGCTAGCGTAGCCGGCGTCAGTTTCACCTCGGTCTCATTTCCGGTCATCTTCTCCAATTGCGGGATGCCTCCACCATTGTCGAAAATGTTGAGGTAGGCGGTGATCGACGTGGTGCTAACCCCGCCGGTCAACCTGACGGTGTATGTACAAGTTTGGTTTTGAGCGAGGGCCGCCCCGTCCAGGCACGTGCTCGTCGCCGGCGAGCTGCTATAGGGCAGCACGGCGAAGTTGGCCGCCCCGGTGCCGGTTATGGTCGGAGTACTGCTGAAGCTAAGCGTTGTAGTGCCCACGTTCTTGACCGTCACCGATAGGGTTTTGCTGGTCGTCACCGTGCCGAAGGCCAGCGAAGCCGGCGACAGGGTGACCTCGGTGCCGGTTCCGCTCAATGGCAACTGCGCCGATGTGAATCCTTTCGGGTCGCCCGTGAAGTTCGCCGTGACCGTTCCCGTTATCGTGCCCAGCGACGTGGGAGTAAAGGCCACGTTGAACGCGCACGTTTTATTGGTTGCGAGCGATGTGTTCCCAGTCAGATTGCACGCGCCGCTGGTGATTCCCGTGGTATTCACCGAGTAGTTCGTGCTCGCCACCAGACTGCTTAGCGTCAGCGTGCCGGTTCCGGCGTATTTGAACGTCACCTTGGTATTCGCGCTCGCTTTGTTGATCACTTGATTCGCAAAAGTGTAGCTGGCCGGGCTGAACGACTCGTAGCTGGTGACAGTCAATTTCGAACCCGCCTGCACGAGGTTAATGGAATTGAGAGTTCCTCCGGCCAGGTTGTCAACCTCCACCGTGCCCTCATTGACCGTCACGGTCGTCGTGGTGGCGGTCGCGACTATAATAAGGTCCGTCCCCCGGACGCCTACCACAGCATTGGAGGTGGTGACGTCAACCGCATCGCATGGTTCCAAGATGGCGTACCCCGCGCTCTCGCACCGATCCGCGTTTGGTGCGATTGTGGCCCAAATCTTCCCCGCCAACATTTTCAAGTAACGCGTTTTCGAGGAGGCTCCATTTGCTAGGACAGTGCTGTTCGGGTAGACCGTAACTTGGGACCCGTCGGGCGTAGTCATCACGGCGGTGCCATCCTTGCCCGTGGCGAGTGTATTGAGCAATGTCATCGTTTCACCTGGAACGGCTGGGTCACTTCCGCTGGCATTGGTGAGAGTCACTGTGCCGGTAATTGATGCTATTGTCCCGAAGGTTTCACTCATCACTTCACCAGGGCATGTGCCAGAAGAGCAATTCACCGGTTCGATCAATCCTCCCGTGGCAAAGGCAAGTGGGACGGGACCAGTGTCGGGGTAGCCGGTCGGACATAGCGCATTTGGATCAGTATAAACAACACCACCCACACCTACGACAGTCCCACTGTCTTGGTCACAGAAGGGCGCATTAGTATAGTAATCAGCCACGCCGGATGCCTCAACGCCTTGCGGGCCAGTTCCCGGTGCTGTAAACGTAAAAATGGCCTGCGATCCCGGAGGGATCCCGCCAGTCATTGTCATGTTATTAACGTCAGCCAAGCAATCATTTGCCGAGGGAAAACACGTGATGCCTTCATACCATGCAACTGTTTGTGCGCCGCCGAGGTACGGGTTAGTGACCAGGGTAAAACCGCCCGGAACTCTAAAGGGATCACTCGGACCCACTAAAGGGGCATCAGGCAGGCCGAAATCAATCTCCTCCACTATCGGAAAGCTAACGTTGTTCACAACATAGTAATAGGTTGAGTTCCCGACAATCACCGTGACATTGACCTGTCCGGGAGTTACCCCAGTCGGGTCTGTCCAGACGAATGTGTTCGAAGCCCACGCACTGGCACAGAGCGTCAGCATTACCAATGCACCGGCAAACGCACACAGCAACATAGCAGTGAATGTGAAACGTGCTGTTTTTCGCATCGAAAGTTCTCCATTCTGGCAGCCCGCCCTTCCTGCTTGAGGCGCGGGCCGATGTCGAACTGCTGGGGCGGGATTCTTGTCATTCGCCTCAGAGGGTGCTGCGTCTCAACGGGCGGGAACCGCTCTTCGGAAAGGCGAAGTCTCCTCACGAAAACACGAATGGCCTGGCCTGTCAGTGAGTTTTGTCACATCTTGATGTGCGGTCGTGAGTTACAGGGCAAAGCTCGTCGTTGCTGTTGATAAATCGCGATTACACTCATCCTATGAGAGAGGGTGTCAAGCAAAAACACTTCTCCACTCCTCTCCGTGAGACCTCGATCGTTACTTGCATCCAGGCCCCTTCTTCTTCGTGGAGAGGATTTTGGGTTCTAACGCCTGGAGCGCACACAGAGCACAACAGGGATACGGATCGCAGTTGCTGATCTCCCTTGAGTGGTTTCATGCAGCGGTCCCGACACCATTCGTTGCGAAGCTGCGCAAGCCAACCGTTGGCTTAAGTGCCAACCATCATCCTATGTGAGGCTCGAGGCCTATGGCTTTTTTGGGTTATCCGAGGGGGCATAGGATTGACCCGGAGACTGGGTGCTGATGGCAGCACCCGTGCGCCTAATGAGTGCATGGATACTCTCCCTCGAACCCGAGCATCGCCAGAACCGATGGGTCACCACCGAGGCGTGAAAACCTGGGAGACCACCTGAGTTCTGTGCAACGCTCAAGCTGCTTGTGGCTTCAGTTGTTCGGTGTCGAAACGTTCCTCCTTCTTCCAAAGTGTCAAAGCAATGGCCGCGATCTTTCGTGCTAACGTCAGACGCGCCATCTCCGGCTTCATCCCTTTGTCCAGCAACGCCACGTAGAACTCACGCAACGGACCCACACCACAGCTGGCTCGGGTGGCGGCTCCTTTGAAGATCTCTTTCATTTCGTGGTTGTGATTCCGATTGAGTCCACGAATCTGTTGCGGTTTTTTCGTACGTTGCAGTTGTCCGTCCACCCAGCGGTATTGCGCACTGTCGCGCGTCTCAATGCCCAGCCCACTATAGGTCCACAGTTGTCGCTTGCTGCGGAATCGGTGCGGCGTCTGCATCAACGCGATTAAGCGGGCGGCTCGAATCGGACCGATGCAGGGAATCTGACGTAGTAGTTTCGCGGCTTTATGTTTCCGGCTCTCCGCCAATAACTCAGGACGCAGGGTTCGTCGCAACGCCTGCAATCCATCCAACTGTTGATAGAGTAGCTCGGCCCGCCGGCGCACCCCCGCGTGCTCGATCTTGCCTAACCATTCCTCGCGATAACGCGGAGCATACACCTGGGTACCTGCACAAGGGATGCTCCAGCCGCGATACAGAGCTTTGATCCGATTCATCACTCGATTCAGATCTTGGCTGATGGTCTGATAACTGCGCCCCAACTCGCGCAGCGTCCGCAGTCCGTGTTCCCCGTGATAGACCGGCCGCAACATCCCCGTGCGTAACAAGTCGGCCAGCTTGCGAGCATCTATCTTGTCGCTCTTGTTGCCTTCCTTTAATAAGGCATTGCGCCGCGGATCGCAGACCAGCACTCGCGTCACCTGGGGTTGCAGCAGATCGTACAGCCAAGCCGCCCAGGTCCCTTCTTCCCAGGTCACATGCAACTCGCCCCGCAGACCGTGGATGAACTGCAGAATGCTGCTGGCTTTGGTTTCCACGATCGACTCCATCACCAGCTTGCCACTGCAGTTCAGCACAGCGATTACGGTCGCTTCCTTGTGCACGTCCATGCCGATATACTTGATGTCGCGACTCATTCAGTTGCCTCCTTGGGGGAAAGATCATTCGCGTCCAACGGAGTCTTTCCCTCAAGGTACAGTGCCATTCTTTAGCAGCTTTTCCTAGCTTCCTTCTGCCGCCCAACAGTCCTCGACTAGATATTTACGAGGCCGCTCTCTCATAATGCATCGACCCGAATCGGGAGTGCAAACGTCACTTTGGATGGTGCTAAAACTCACTGACAGCAGCGTTCCGGCAGACTACCCTCGACTGGGAGGTGTCAAAACTGAATACTACAAATTGGCGGCCCGGCCCCCTACAAGGATGAGGGCATCTCGTCCAGCCGCCGCTCGACGGCGAGGGGCTGGGCTTTGTGAATTCTCCCGACTTGAAAGACGACCCACCGCTCCCGTTGTCCAAAGCAGAGGTTAGAGATTTGTTCGTCGCCATTTCCCATTTGTTTGTCCTCCCAGCAATCCTCAACGATCGGTGGGACAATTGAGCGGCGTTATCAGTTGCCACCTTTGACCCCGTTGAAGTGATTCCGCCGCTGGAACTCCCACGCCAAGAAGCTGCTCCGCAAGCTGGACCAGCAGTTTTGCCGCCCGCCAATCGAAACTAACTCGGTAACCTTTCACTAGGTACCGTCGCTACTGAATCAAGCAAACTTTTCACTTTACTTCTCCAAGAGACGCGCTATGGTTCGGTTCAGTTGTTAACTATTTAGGCAACAGGAGAGAGCCGATGAAAAGCCGATTCACGAACGATCAGATCACCGATGTGATGAAGTGCCTGTCTTCACTTCGTCGGCTGCGCATCGTGGGCTGCTCCCCGATTGTGCGGGCGTGAGCGTCTTGCATTCTGGCGCGTGCGCGTTGCTCCGCCTCTGTCCAGGAGCGCGTTTTAGCTGAGACGCGGAACCGTTTCCCGTTCTCAGACCATTCCAGCATCATGCGGCATGAGCAACGGCGAAATGCCCTGTCTGCCTTGTGTTCGCAGTCTTTTGAATGACGTTTATAAACCGTGATTTCCATTGGATTCCTGAACCTTTCTAGCTACCACAATTATAGAGTACCACGGGTGGTGTACCAATGCGACGACACAAAAACGACACACGGAAATTATGGGCGTCAATAAAGGGTTTGTTTACAACAAGATAGAACTGGCGGAGAGGGAGGGATTCGAACCCTCGATACAGGTGTTAGCCCGTATAACGGTTTAGCAAACCGCCGCCTTCAGCCTCTCGGCCACCTCTCCGGCGTGCGGAATTTTCAGTTTACCACGGTCGGCAGGAGTGCGTTTGCCGCTTCGATCCTAACCATTTACACCATCTAGGGAATCGCTAGATCCAATGGCCTAAGATTTCTTGGACCTTCTGGCGAGCAACTAGGAGCAGTTGCGGCCCAATGCTTCTCTGCCCTTGTCGGCAACCCGACGTTGCTCTTCGCCGCAGCCTCTCACAGCCGGGACACTTTCGCCCGCTTGCCCTCGGTCACCCGAAGTGGCACCGTGGATGCCAGTTCTACGCGGTTCCTGCCATTGTTCTTGGCGCGATACAGAGCCTGGTCAGCTGCCTGGATCACCTGCTCGGGCTGGCGGTAACGTGTGCTCGGCTCGGCAACGCCGATGCTGACCGTCACCGACAGGCGATCGGGCGACTGGGCCGGGTTCGCGGAAGCGGCTTTCTTTTTCGAGGACTTTCTGCGATCCGATGCACTCGTCCGAAGGTCGTTTCCAAGATTACTTTGTCGCTCGGCCCTCTCGGCTCTTCTTTCCGAGCCACGCACCTGAAACGTGGATTTCTCAATGATCTGCCGTAGCGTATCCAGATGCTCGAAGGCCTCTTTCGCGGAAGTATTGCGAAAAATCAGAGCAAACTCCTCTCCGCCGCAGCGAAACGCCTGGCCGTCTCCTCCGGCGTGAGACAGTCGCGACGCGACCATGCACAGCACCTGGTCGCCGACATCGTGGCCGTAGCTGTCGTTGAACTTTTTGAAATGGTCGATATCGACGATGGCGATGGCATACTGCTGGTCCAGTGAGAGCAGGGCCTCGTTGAAAGCGCGCCGGCCGCGAATACCGGTGAGTTCATCGTGGTACGCGAGCACGTAAGAAGTTTCGATCAGCGAGGCGCCGAGGATCAGCGCGGCAGTGGCGACGTAGGCCTCCGCCGCCCTGCCCAGCGGGGCGAATTGCAGCCATAGGAGCACCGCCGCCACGGACCACGCAAAGCCAGGCTCGATCGGCATCCGAGTTTGAAGAAAGCGCCAGATGAACACCGCGGCAGCGGCTGCAAAACTCAACAGAATCCAGATCGGGATCGCGGACTCGCCGGCCTGGCGTGGATTGGCAGGGCTGTTCTCCGGCCGGCACAGCACCGCGAAGATTACCGATTCGAGGAACAGCATTCCAAAGCGAGGCGCAATTCCCGCAATCACCAGCCCGCGCTCGCGCATCCGGGCGAACACTATGAAATTCACTGGGATCAGCAGCGCGGCGAGCGCGACCGCCATGCGTCCAGGACCGGTATGGACCTGTCCCTCGGAGAAGAAATCGACCGCGCGATGTGCCAGCAGCAACACCAGCAAGGAAAAGAAAACGCGGCTGGAATTGAAACGCCAGGCCAGAATTAACCCGGCAGTGAACACGCCAACGTAGTAGAAGGCCAGCGAGGGAGCGACCTGGACGAACAGCGAACTGCGGACGAGCGCCGCCACCAGCGCCAATAACAAGCCCCCAGGTACCAGCCACGCTTTCCATGTCTTCCCGTTCACTCCTTCAGAATACGGCAGCCGGAGTCGGGAGGCGATTATGTTTCGGGCACCGCTAACACCCACCACAGGGACACAGAGTCACAGAGGAATTCAAAGGATGGAAAAGCCTTGATTCCTACAGATTCGAAGGTCTTCTCTGTGCCTCTGTGTCTCTGTGGTTAGGTTCTGCTTTGGGAGCAACCAGTGGTAGTCTTCCCTGTTAATCTTCCGCACTCATGCCTCGCACATCGCAACCCGGACTCCGCATCGCCATCGATACCGGGGGTACATTCACCGACTGCGTGTGGGTTGAGGACGGCGCCTTAAGGACTCTGAAGGTATTCTCGACGCCCGACGATCCGTCGCGCGCGATTGCCGAAGCTCTGAGAAAAATCAATCAGACGACTCCCAAGCCTGGTGCTGGAGCAGCCGTTACGCTGCTGCACGGCACCACCGTCGGGACCAACGCTCTGCTGCAAAGGAAAGGCGCTCGCGTTGCTCTGATTACAACGTCGGGCTTCGAAGACGTCATCGAGATTGGGCGGCAGGCGCGTCCTCGCCTCTACGACTTTTTCTTTGACCGGATCGCGCCGCTGGTTGACCGGGACATGCGATTCGGCGTCAACGAACGGACCGATGCCGAGGGCCGAATCTTGGAGCGTCCGCCGGAAGCGGAGTTGGCGCGGCTGCGGGAGGCGGTGCGGCAGGCCGACCCAGACGCCATCGCCATTTCTTTATTGTTCTCGTTCGCCAACCCGGAGAACGAAATGGCCGTATCTGCGGCCGTGGCCGAACTCGGCAAACCGCTCTCTGTGTCTCATCAGATTCTGCCCGAGTTCCGGGAATACGAACGCACCAGCACCGTCGTAGTGAACGCCTATCTGCAACCGCTCATGCAGAGCTACATGGAAAGACTGGCTGAGCGCGCCAAGGAATCGGTAGATGGCACGGGGGCGCGGATCTTCGTCATGCAATCGAGCGGCGGGATCACGGCGCTGGAGTCGGCAGCGCGCGAACCGGTGCGCACGGTGCTTTCCGGCCCGGCCGGTGGACTGGTGGGCGCAGCGGCTATGGCCCGTCGCAGCGGGTTCCAGAAGATTCTCTCCTTCGACATGGGCGGGACCTCGACCGATGTGGCCGCTGTCCAGGGTGAGGTCCGGGCAAGCGGCCAATCGGAAGTCGCCGGACTCCCGGTAGGAGTTCCCATGCTCGAGATTCACACCGTTGGCGCCGGAGGCGGCTCTCTGGCTCGCTTCGATGCCGGCGGCTCACTGCGCGTGGGACCCGAATCGGCAGGCGCCGATCCCGGACCAATCTGCTACGGTCGCGGAACCGAACCCACTGTGACCGATGCGAACTTGCTGATGGGGCGCCTTCGCCCCAACCGTTTTCTGGGCGGCGAGTTCATGCTCGACGTCGAAAGAGCGCGGCAGATCACGTCACAATGGCTGAAGAAACACGGCTCGCGCTTAAGCCTGGAGCAATTTTCCGCCGGTGTCGTGCGCGTCGTGAATGCCAACATGGAGCGGGCTTTGCGCGTCGTCTCCATCGAGCGCGGATACGATCCACGTGAATTTGCGCTGGTCGCATTCGGCGGCGCGGGCGGCCTGCATGCCTGCGAGCTGGCTGAGACGCTGGCGATCCCGACGGTGATGATTCCGGCACGACCGGGCGCGCTCTCCGCGTTCGGAATCCTGGTCAGCGATGTGGTCAAAGACTACTCACGTACCCTGCTCTGGCGCTTTGCCGATCATCCAGGTCAAGCAGACCGGCAAGCGGTGTCCCAGGCGAAGCTCCAGCAGGAATTTCGCAAGCTGGAACGCACGGCGCAGAAGGAATTCCGCGCCGAACGGTGGCACGGTGCTCTTCAGTATGAAAGGAGTCTCGACCTGCGGTATCGTGGCCAAGGTTACGAACTCAACGTGTCCGCCACGGGCGATCCTATAGCCCACTTCGATGACGAACATCAGCGCCGTTACGGGTATCACCACCCGGAACGAGAAATCGAACTGGTTACGCTGCGTCTGCGCGCTCGCTTGCGTACGCCGCAGCAATCCCGACTCGAATCGCGAATTGTGCGGCGGCAAACAGCGCGCCAGCCGTCGCGGCGCATAGCACCCGTTGAGCGCGCGCCCGTATCTTTTCACGACAAAACCGTGGCCACACCCGTGTTTGATCGCCGCGACCTTGTCCCCGGCCGATCGATGACGGGACCGGCTGTGATCACGGAATATAGCGCGACCACGGTGATTCCACCAGGAAAGAAGTTTTGGGTGGATGCGTCGGAAAATCTGATTATTACGATCCGGTGATTGAGATCCAGCAATCAGGTCCGGCGCGGCGGCGGACCCAGCGGCTCGGTGTCGTACTTCGGCATCATCTTCGCAATCTCGGCGCCGAACTGCGGGCCCGGAGGCACTCGTCTGGCGATCTCATCCAGTTCGATGAAAAATCGCTCGAAGCCTGCCGGACTACCCGACCCGACGAAGTGTACCGGTTCCTTTCCCGTGTTGCCCTGGGCGTGTGCCGTGCCGCGAGGCACCGTGGCAAACGTTCCCGCTTTAAGATCGTGCCATACGCCGTCGATATACACGGAGAGCACTCCCTGCAAAATGAAGAAGTACTCGTCCATGTGAGGGTGCAGATGCAGCAAGGTCATGAAACCGGGATCCTCTCGGAACTGGCCCAGCCACCAGGCTCCGCCGGAGCGTTCTCCACCTACCAGGATGCGCGCTTCGCCCGGCCCCTGGCTGTACACCCGCGCTTCTTCGGGGGGCACGATCAGTATCTGCGGGATAACGACCGCTGGATTCTGCCCGCTGTTTCCACCGCTTGAGGATACCCCTGCTTCAGACATCCGTTCCTTCGCCGTTGTTTGTGATCCAGTCGTCGACTGTCCAGGAATTCTACGCGGCTTACTCTTCCTCTATCTCTTTTTTCTCTTCGATCGCCATGTCCTTCAATTCACTGGACTCGAACACGTCCCCGCATTCCTGGCATTCCACATATTCAGCTTCTTCGTCGCGGGAGACAATCTGCACTTGCGGATGCTTGCACTGCTCGCGGCTGACTTTCTTTGGGGAGGATTGCGACGGCTGGCTAGACATCATAAACTTGGCGACTGTTCATCTCTAGAGGGGGACGTGCGTTTTTCCCTGAATTGGCGATATTTTGCTGCGGCAGGCTAAGGATGTCAAGTATCTTTGAGAACCAGGGAGGGATTTCGAACCAAAGACGTATGGCCGCTTTTTCCCCTGATGCGCTGTCCGCGACGGCTGCCGAGTTGACCGATGCCGGCGCGAAGCCGATCTCTCGTGAAGTGGCCTGTCGGCTGCTGCGAGCGGACGACGCCATGCTCCCTTACCTGCTCGCGGCAGCGCAACGTGCCCGGGCGAGATTCAAACCGGCAGTCATCACCTATTCCCGCAAGGTGTTCCTGCCTCTGACAAATCTTTGTCGCGACTACTGCGGCTACTGCACGTTCCGGCGTGATCCCGGCGAGCCCGGCGCGCACACCATGACGCCAGACGAGGTGATGGAAGTAGTGCGCGCGGGCGAGCGCATGGGATGCACCGAGGCGCTGTTCAGCCTGGGCGACAAGCCCGAGCTGCTTTTTCCCCAGATGCGCGATACGCTGCGGCACCTCGGATATAAGTCCACACTCCATTATCTGGAAGCGATGTGCGAGAAGGTGCTGCGCGAATCGAGCCTGCTTCCCCATCCCAATCCCGGGCTGATGAGCGCGGAATGGCTGGAACGGCTGTCCCACGTGGCCCCGAGCCTCGGGCTGATGCTGGAAACGACTAGTACCCGCCTGCTCGCAAGAAACGCCGCTCACGATAATGCTCCCGACAAGGAACCGGCGAAGCGCTTGCGTGTCATTGAAGATGCTGGACGACGGAAGATTCCTTTCACCACCGGAATTCTGATCGGAATTGGCGAGACGCCGGAAGAGCGCGTGGATTCGCTGATTGCCATCCGCGACCTGCATGAGAAGTACAGCCACATTCAGGAAGTAATCGTGCAAAACTTCCGTGCCAAGCATGGAACACCGATGGCAGACCGGCCCGGACCCGGCCGCGGAGAAATGCTCCGCACCCTGGCCGTCGCGCGGCTCCTGATGCCGCCAATGAATATTCAAGCACCGCCGAATCTCTCCGATCCGCACTACGCCGACCTGCTCGATGGCGGCATCAATGACTGGGGCGGCGTTTCGCCGTTGACGCCGGATTTCATCAATCCGGAAAGGCCCTGGCCCCATCTGGAAGACTTGCGGCTGCGGACCGAGGCAAAAAGATTCGAGTTGCGCCAGCGGTTACCGGTTTATCCTGAATTTGCGGAACAGGCAGCGGCCCACGGCGATTTGCTGGCGGGGCGTCTAAGCTCCGCTGCTGATGCTGAGGGCTACGCTCAAAAAAAGAGGGCGGCATGATCACTGTACTGACCGGCGGCACGGGCGGCGCCAAGTTCGTGGATGGACTCCGGCAAATCGTTCGCCCGGAAGATCTCACCATCATCGTAAATACCGGCGACGACATGCTGTGGTGGGGATTGTACGTTTCACCCGATCTCGATTCGATCACCTATATGCTCGCTGGAAAACTGAGCCAGGAGCGCGGTTGGGGCGTGAAGGGCGACACTTTTTTCTGCCTGAATGCCATGGGCCAGCTAGGTCAACCGATCTGGTTTCACGCTGGCGATCGCGATCTGGCCACCCACATTCTTCGTTCGAAGCTGCTCGCCGATGGCAAGACGCTCAGCGAAGCCACCGCGGAAATCGCGACCAGACTTGGCGTCAAAGCGCGCATCCTGCCCATGAGCAATTCGCGCGTGGAAACACGGGTTGTGACTCCGGTGGGTGATTTGAGCTTTGAAGAATATTTCGTCCAGCGCTGGTACCAGGATCCCGTGGAGTCGGTCCGGTTCGCCGGCGCCTCGGATGCCGAACCCGCTCCCGGAGTGATCGAGGCGATCCGGTCGGCAAACCTCGTGCTGCTGGCGCCGAGTAACCCGGTAACCAGTATCGGCCCGATTCTCGTCGTGCCAGGAATTCGCGAAGCCCTGCGCGAGAGCCGCGCCCGCACTGTGGCCGTCAGCCCGATTGTCGCAGGAGCCGCGGTCACCGGACCCGCGGCAATACTCATGGCTGCCCAAGGCTTCGCGGTTTCAATTGCCGGGGTTGCCGACTGCTATCACGATTTCCTTGATCTGCTCGTGGTCGATTCCGAGGACGCGCTGGCCGCCGAAGAGTTGCGCAAGACCGGCATGCAAGTCCATTGCACTCCGACCGTCATGCGCAGGAATGAAGATAGAATCGCGCTGGCCAAGAGCGTACTGGAGGCGGCGATGCAACCCCCGTCGGCTCAAGGCGCAGTGGAGCACGCATGATTCTGGTTCCAGTAAAAAACCTGGCCGACGCCAAGCAGCGCTTGTCTTCTATCTTGAGTCCGGAAGAACGTCTGGCGCTGGCGCGGGCCATGTGCGAGGACGTGCTGCAAACGCTGGCACGCTGGCAAAGCCGCCCTCCCGTTGCAGTGGTGACGAGCGATTCCTTTGCACGCGACTTGGCGGCGCGCTTCCAGTTCGAGGTCGTCGCGGACGACAACTCCGGAGAGACCAGCGCCATCGAGATGGCCACGGCGTTTTGCCGAGAGCGTGGAGCGGGCAGTACCCTGGTGGTTCCCGCAGATATTCCCTTGATCGAGAGTTCAGAACTACAGAAGATCGTCGATAGCGCTCCCCACCATCAAGGTGGCGCGGTGTTGGTGCCGGATGCGGCCGGACGCGGCACCAACGCTGCCTGGCGATCTCCCGGTGATTTGTTCCCGCTGCGTTTCGGAAACGACAGCTTCCTGCCGCACCTGTCCGCTGCCAAGGCAACCGGCCTGCCGTGTATTGTGCTTGAACTGCCCGGGATTGCGCGGGATGTCGATCGTCCCGAAGATCTCCGCGAACTCGCCGCAGCCAGCGGAGACCGCCGCTCGCAAAAGCTGGTCCGAAGCTGGAACCTGGACTTCTCCACGACCGGGAAGGGCACGGCTTCAGCCGTGCCGTATAGAGCTTTAAAGAATGCGGGCTTCAGCCCTTGAGGCGATGCGCTTTATCGGTTGAACGGCAGTTATGAAACCATCGTTCACATGACGAAGTCTAAGCGTGGGGTTAGGGAGGTTCGCATTCTTCCGATTGCCGTCAGCGGAGAAATCCGCGCCGGAGAATCGCTAGGCGCGCGCCTGTTGGAAGCGACAAAAAGTGTGGGACTGCGCTTCCAGGACGGTGACATCCTCGTCGTAAAGCACAAAGTCGTTTCGAAGGCCGAAGGCGCGCTGGTCGCGCTCGATGAGATCCGGCCCTCGCCGGCTTCACAGGCTTGGGCTCGGCGTCACGGGCTCGACGCGCGTGTCCGTGAACTGGCAATCCGCGAGAGTCGCAGAATCGTGCGACGCAAGCGCAATGTGCTGATCACCGAGACGAAACACGGCTTCGTTTGCGCCAACAGCGGCGTGGATGTTTCGAACGTAGATGGCGGTCTGCACGCCGTGTTGCTGCCACGAAATCCCGACCGTTCTGCCGCGCGCTTGCGGCAGGAGTTGAAGAAGCGGCTGGAGATCGAAATCGCGGTCATCGTCAGCGACAGTTTCGGGCGTCCATGGCGCGAAGGCTTGACGGAAGTTGCGATTGGCGTCGCCGGCATTCGGCCTTTGGTCGATTATCGCGGACGCCGCGATCCGCACGGCTACTCGCTGCACGCGACGGTGGATGCTGTCGCTGACGAACTGGCTTGCGCTGCGGGCCTGGTCTGCGGCAAGCTGGCAGGCACGCCCGCATGCATCATTCGCGGATATGCGTACCGCCGAGGCACCGGCGGAGCACAGGAATTGATCCGCCCCGCGAAGAACGATCTTTTTCGCTAGTATTTGTGAATTGTCATCCTGAGCGAAGCGAAGGACCTGCTGTTCGCCGCAAAATGCAGGTTTCGGTGGGTCCGCGTTTTCGCTGCCGGCTGATAGGAGAACGTTATGGCATGGAAGGCTCCGCAACTCGAGCAATTCCCCGCGCTGACCTGGGACGAAATCGCACCCCAAGCTTCCCGGACGATTCGCGGCGCGTTGGAGCGAACGCTCGAAACGCAAGACGGAGCCTGCCTGACCGACGAAGAGCGCTACGCCCTGGCAAACTGTGACGGCGCGGACCTGCTCGCCCTGCTGGTAGCCGCCGACGCGCTGAGGCGCGACCTGGTCGGCAACATCGTCAGTTACGTGGTCAATCGCAACATCAATTTCACCAACATCTGTTTCGTGGGATGCAAGTTTTGCGCCTTCAGCCGCGGGCCGCGCGAAGCCGACTCCTATTTTCATTCGCTCGAAGATATGGCCCGCAAGAGTAAAGAAGCGTGGGAACTGGGCGCCACCGAAGTCTGCATCCAAGGCGGTCTGCCGCACGGTCTGCCTCCTTTTTATTACCGTGACATCCTGCGGGCCGTGAAGAATGCCGTTCCCGGTATGCACATCCACGCGTTTTCTCCGATGGAGATTGTCTACGGCGTGGAACTGACCGGCATGACCCTGCGCGACTATCTCACCATGCTGCGCGACAACGGACTGGACACGCTGCCGGGAACAGCGGCCGAAATTCTGGATGACGAAGTGCGCCACGTGCTCTCGCGCAACAAACTGTCATCCGCACAATGGCAGGAGGTGATCCGCACCGCGCACGCCTGCGGCATCCGAAGCACGTCGACCCTGATGTACGGGCACCGGGAAACGCCTGACCATTGGGTAAGGCAGTTGTCCTTGTTCCGGCAGATTCAGGCTGAAACCGGCGGTTTCACCGAGTTCGTGCCGCTGGGCTTTGTGCACCAGAACACGCTGCTCTTCCAGCAAGGCCTCGCGCGCACTGGGCCAACGCTCGCCGAACACCTCAAGATTCATGCGCTCGCCAGAATCCTGCTAGCTGGCTCGATTCATAACATCCAGGTCTCGTGGGTAAAACTGAACCGCAAACTTTCACAGCTTTGCCTGCATGCCGGAGCCAACGACTACGGCGGAACGCTGATGGAAGAAAACATTTCGCGCGAGGCCGGAGCGACCGCGGGCCAGTACACCAGTCCCGAAGACTTCCAGGCGTTGATACTGGAAATCGGCCGCATTCCAGCCGAGCGCAACACAAGATATTCGCGCATCAAGATCAAGCTGCCGCTCGAATCATTTTCTTCCGAAGCTTCTTTCGAAACTGCGCTCGTTGCGGAGTTCGCGTGAACGCCCGCATGACCCGCCCCATCGCCATCCTCGGAGGCACTGGCCCTGCTGGTACGGGCCTCGCCTTGCGATGGGCGCGCGCGGGAGAAACCGTAATCATCGGCTCGCGCGATGCTGCCCGAGCACAGCAAACCGCAGACGCAATCCGCAAGCGCGCCGGTGCGAACGCTCAAGTTTCCGGAATGGAGAATTCCGCAGCCTGCGCCGCTACCGATCTGCTGGTGCTCACCGTTCCGTTCGAAGGGCAGGCCGCACTGCTGAAGCAGTTGAAGCCCGCGATTCGTCCGGGCAGCATTCTGATTGATGCCACTGTCCCTCTGGCCGCAAGCGTCGGAGGACGCGCCAGCCGCACCCTGGGCGTCTGGCAAGGCTCGGCCGCGCAACAGTCTGCGGAACTGGTTCCAAAGGGAGTTTCCGTAGCGGCCGCATTCCAGAACGTTTCGGCGGAAGTACTCAACGGCGACGAAGCCGCGGATTGTGACGTCATCGTGTGCAGCGACGATCCGAACGCCACGCAGGTTGCAATGGAACTGGCGGCGAAGATCGTCGGCGTGCGAGCGATCGATGGCGGCAAACTGGAGAACGCGCGCATCATCGAGCAGATCACCGCGCTGCTGGTCGGCCTCAACATCCGCCACAAAGGCCATGGCGGAATGCGGATCACCGGCTTGCCCGACGCCGCGTACAAGACGGGGCCGGTTACGCGGTAGTTTAGCGAGTTCTCAATTCCCGGTTGTTCAGTTGCCCTCCAGCTCCCGCGCCGCCGACTCGATCAGCGCCGACTCGTCCTCCAGCGCCTTCGAGACGCGCACGATCTCCTGCTCCGCTTCCGCGTACCTTTTCTGTTCGATCCCCTCGCGCACTCCTGGAACCGTCTTCACTCCATAGCCTGTGTACACGCCCGGACCGTAGAGCAAATGCTTGTACCAGGGACGCCGCGGCAATCCCTCGGCATTCGTCAAGCGGCGCTCGCTCTCAATCAGTTCTCGATTCAGGGCGCCAAGCCTGGCCGCAACCGCGTCCTCTTCCAGACTTGCCTGCTTCTGCGACAACGCCTGCTGGTAGTGCTTGGCGCTGCGCGTAAGCGAGTCAACCGCGTTTTGCATGGGCGCAAAGTTCAGGTGCGGAGGCACCTCTTCCCGCGCCGGTGCCACCGTCGGACGCCTGGGATCCAACGTCGCCTGGAACATTCCCTCATCGATTTCCCGGTTGCGCTCGCCAATCTCCTCTTGCTTGGCGGCGAGCAACCTCTGCAGATTCTTGGTGTACATTTCGACCGTGTCGGCAAGGTTCACAAAGTCGAACGGCAGCACTTCCGCATCCGCCAGCCGCATCACCGACGTTCCCACGGTTTGCGCCAGCGCTCGCCCATAGACGAACTCCGTGTCGGAAAAATGTGTATACCAGTAAAAATCATCATAGATGGAGTGGTAGATTCCCCCTTCGTCCTCGCCCTCGTATCCCAGATCCAGGGTGGCAATGCCCAGGTGGTCGAGAAACGCGGTGTAGTCGGTTCCCGAGCCCAGAGCGTCGATGCGCAAGTCAGCCCGCTGCCGCAATTCTTTCCGTAATTCGTCCCGATCGTCCGCGGATTTAGCCTCGGCAATCTTGCTCAGTTGCGCCCGCCGCCACACCGTCATCTTGCTTTCCGGATCTTCAATGTCGCGCGCCACTCCATTGATGAACTGCTCCAGACTGTGCGATCCGCCCATATTCAGCACGCCGCGGCCGTTCGCGTCGGTGTTGATGTAGACGGCGGCATGCTGGCGCAACTCATCGGCATGAGTTTCCGCCCATTCGGTCGAACCCAGCAGCATAGGTTCTTCGCCATCCCAGGCGCAGTAGATGATGGTGCGCCGCGGCTTCCAGCCCTGTTTCAGCAATAGACTCAGCGCGCGCGCCTCTTCCAGCAGAGAAACCTGGGCTGAGATGGGGTCTTCGGCTCCATTCACCCACCCGTCATGATGATTGCCGCGAATGATCCACTCGTCCGGAGCCACGCTGCCCGGAATCCTCGCGATCACATCGTAGACCGGCTTGATGTCCCAATTGAACGCCACCTTCAAATGAACCTGCGCCGGACCCGGGCCCACGTGATAGGGAATCGGAAGCGAGCCGCGCCATTCTTCCGGAGCCATCGGCCCCGTCAGTGCAGCCAGCAAAGGCTGCGCGTCGCCGTAAGAAATCGGAAGCACGGGAATCTTCGTGATGCTCTTGGCCTCCTTCAGCGGCAGGCGCTTGGCATCAGGAGTCGCGCCGATGCCGGGCGTCAGCGGATCGCCCGGACTGGCGGAAGCAAAATCCATGACGCTGCCGCGCTGCACGCCATCCGCCGGTCGCATCGGCCCCGCCGGAAACACGTTGTCAATGCTGTAGCCGTCGTCCTGCGGTTCCGAGTAGATGAGGCAGCCAATGGCTCCATGCTCGGCGGCGACTTTCGGTTTTATGCCGCGCCAGGAGTGCAGGTACTTGGCGATCACAATCGCGCCTTTCACCGAAATGCCCAGCCGGTCGAGCTTTTCGTAGTCCTCGGGCAAACCGTAGTTCACAAACACCAGCGGACCGGTGACATCGCCGTCAATCGAATACGCGTTATAGGTGGGCAGCTGTTCCGATTTCTGATTCGAAGTTGGATCCACCGCCAGCGCGGGCTCTTCCAGCTTGGCCGTGAATTTCTCGGGCGCCAGCATTTCCAGCAGACGGACCTTGGGCGTCGGAAACAGAACGTCGAACCTTTCGATGTGTGCGTCCAATCCCCATTCTTTGAAGTGAGCCAGAATCCATTCGGCATTGTCTTTATCGTAGGCCGAGCCCACATGATGCGGCCGCGCGCTCAGGCGCCGCATGTATTCCCGCAGGTTGGCAGGGTCGGGAATGGCGCGAAATTTCGTTTCCCACTCGCGCTCGCTTTGACCAGCGCGTGGCGAGTAGCCCACCAGCGCAGCTTGATTTGCGCCAGCTGGTTCGGCGCCGAAAGACAAAGATGAACATGGAAACACCAGGGCAAAGATCAGCACCATCGCAGCGAAGGGTTGCATGCAGCTCCTTATTGTTTTGTCAGAGAGGTGCCATTATAGCCGCAAGCGCGTAGTGGGTTGGCTCCCCTTAATAGAGTTGTCATCCTGACCCTGAGCGCAGCCGAAGGGTAAGGACCTGCCGGTGTAGGGCGGACACTCCTGTCCGCCGCCGTTGATTTTGATTCTGTGGTGGACAGCGCAAGTTCAGTCGCTCTTGCGTGTGAGACGGAGAAGTAAAGCGACACCAACGCCAAGCACCAGGGCCCCGAGCACGAACCATTTCCCGATGTCGAGACCAACCGCGCCCATCACCAGGAAGGCAACCGCGAGAAGAAGTCCGGCAAACTCCGAGTCCACTTTCATGACCCGCCAAGGACCCGGATGCCGACTTGCGTCACGGTTCTTCATAGCGCCGATTGTCTCACCGGCAGGCTAGAATCTCCCCGGAGTCGAAACAGGAGAGCCTCTGCCCTCGAAGCTCTCCTGTGCTTCGAACGATCAGCTAGCCTTAGCCAACATTTCATCCGACTTCTCTGCGTCTGACCGCAGTGATCGGAAGCCCGCGCGCACCTCTTCTGACAGAAGTTGGGGCTGCTCAAAAGCCGCGAAGTGTCCGCCTTTGGGGAGCCGGTTGTAATGGATCAGTTTGGGATACGCGCGCTCTGCCCAGCTCCGCGGGGCTGGATAGAGTTCATCAGGGAAGACGCTCACGGCAACCGGGATGGAGACGCCTTTGGCATTGAAATACCCGAGTTTGCCCCAATTTTCCCAATAGAGACGGGCGCCAGAAAGCGCCGTGTTCGTCAACCAGGCGATCGTGATGTTGTCGAGGATGTCGTCGCGCGTGAGGCCTTCGGATTTTCCCTCAAAGACCCGTGTGATCAGCTCGTAGCTGCGCGCGTCGTGATCGAGGAAATAAGCCGCGAGGCCGACGGGTGAGTCCGCGATTCCGTATAACGTCTGCGGCCGCAGCCCCATCTGGTAGCCGTAGGCGATTCCTTTTTGATAGACGAACTGCAAACGCTCGTAAGCGACCTTCTCATCGGCTGAGAGACCCGATGGCGCCGGCGCCCCGGAAGCAGCCGCCTTGTCAATTTCGTCTGGGAAAATGCCAGGCATGTTGCTGTGAATGCCGAGCAATTCCGGAGGCGCATCCAGGCCCATCTGATCGACGATGACCGCGCCCCAATCGCCGCCTTGCGCCACGAATTTCGTGTACCCGAGGCGCTTCATCAGCACGACCCAGGCCCGCGCGATGTGGGCAACATCCCACCCGGGGGCGGCCGGTTTGCCGGAGTATCCGTAGCCCGGCATGGACGGGATCACCAGATCGAACGCATCGGATGCATTTCCGCCGTGTGCGGTCGGATTGGTCAGCGGATCGATGATCTTCATCTGTTCGATGATGGAGCCGGGCCATCCGTGGGTAACGATCAGCGGCAACGCATTTTCGTGTTTTGAACGGACGTGAATGAAGTGAATGTCCAGCCCGTCGATCTCGGTGATGAACTGCGGCAGGGCGTTCATTCTTGCTTCGATCTTGCGCCAGTCATACTCTGTCGCCCAATAGCGCGCGAGCGCCTGCATGGTCGCGAGCTGTACGCCTTGTGTTGCATCCGTAACCGTCTCCCGTTCCGGCCACTTGGTTGCGGTGATGCGCCTGCGCAATTCGGTCAGGTCCGCCTCTGCAACGTTCACATGAAACGGACGAATCGCATTCTTGTTATCTGCCTGCTTGCTGCCTGTTTGTGTAGTACTGGTTTGGGTCATGGTGCCTCCTTTTGAGTAGTGTTGGATTGCCTGGTTTGTATTGCGGTACTTTCGCCTTAAGGCGTGACGTTTGATACTTTTGCGAGGAGAGGGGTCAAGTCGGTCCGGTGCTTGCAGCGAGGCGGAATTCTATTTCGTGCTCGTACCGGTCGAGCAGGGGATCGAGCAGGAAGGGGTTGAGTTGCATTCGAGCACCCCGAAGGAGAAGTTGGTTCCTGGTAATTGATTCTGTGAGGGGGCGCGGGGATGATTTTTTAGTTTGCGGGGCGGCCTTCACCCACCCTTTTCGCAAAGTACGCGAAAAAGGATCGGCCACCCGGGCTGCAGAGAAAGACCTCAGGGGCTAAAGCCCGCGTATTTATTGGCTCTGGGCGGCACGGCTGAAGCCGTGCCCTTCCCGTTCGTGGATGGGATTAGGCGGAAGCTGCCGAGCTGCGCTCGGCTTGGACGGGCGAGGGCGCCCGTCCCCACACGAACATCTTCCACACGAACGGGGCTACTCCTCCACCGGTTGCGCGTCCAGTTCCTGTGCGGGTTCGCCTCCGGCCAGGCCTTGGGCGACGATCAGGCGGCGCGCTTCGATGCGGAGTTCGGGCAGAGCGCGTCCGAACAAGATGGCTCCGATCACGCAGGCCACTCCTCCGGCGGCGACCGTGATGGGAGCGCCGATGCGGTCGGCCAAGGCTCCGCCGAAGAAAGCTCCGAAGGGAGCCATGCCCATGAACATCATCGAATACAGCGACATGACGCGGCCGCGCAGTTGGTCGGGAACCATGGTCTGAATCAGCGTATTCGAGCAGGCCATCTGCAACATCATGGAATAGCCGGCAGGCAGCAGGAGCGCGACGGACAGCCAGAAAGAATGCGAGAACGAAAAAAGAAACAAGCTGATGCCGAAGCAGCCGCAGGTGATCGCCACCCACCGCCCCAGGCCTTTCACTCCGGTCTTGGCGGCCAGCGTCAAGGCGCCGAACAGCGCGCCTACTCCGGTCGCGCCCATCAGGATGCCGAGGCCGCGTGCTCCGCCGTGCAGAATCCTGTCGGCAAAAACCGGCATCAGCACGGTGTAAGGCATGCCGACCAGGCTGATCAGGCCGAGCAGCAAGAGCAGCGCGCGAATGACCTTGGTGTGGTTGACCCAGCGAAAGCCTTCGATGATGTCTTCAATCGGCGAACCTTTGCTGGCACGCGGAGTGCAGTGCACGCGCATCAGCATCAGGCCGGTGATCACAGCGATGTAACTAATGGAGTTGGCGGCGAAGCACCAGCCTTCGCCGATTCTTGCCACCAGAATTCCGGCGATGGCTGGGCCGATGACGCGCGCGCCATTGAACATCGAAGAATTCAGCGCGATGGCGTTCATCAGGTCCTCCTTGCCGACCATGTCGACGAGGAAGGACTGGCGTCCGGGAATGTCGAAGGCGTTCACTACTCCAAGCGTGGCCGCCAGCACGAAGATGTGCCATACGTGGACGCGCCCGCTCAAGGTGAGAAACGCCAGAATGCCCGCGAGGATCATGGCAGCGGTCTGAGTGGCGATTACCAGGCGCTGGCGATTGACGCGGTCGGCGGTGATGCCTCCGAGCGGGGCCGTGAGGAAGACAGGAATCTGGCTGGCAAAGCCGACGCTGCCCAGCAGCAGCGCGGATCCCGTCATGCGGTAGACGAGCCAGGCCTGAGCCACGGTCTGCATCCAGGTGCCGATGAGAGAGATGAGTTGCCCGCTGAAAAAGAGCTGGAAGTTGCGGTGGCGCAAGGCGCGCAGAGTCGCAGCCCATTTCGGCAACCGCGCCTTATTCGCAGCCGCTTCTTCAGCCGCGTCGGAATTTCTCTCTCCAGTCACTCTGTAAACTTTTTCACATCTTGGGGATGACGGCAACCGGCTGAGTCATTGAATCATTGAGACATTGAGACATTGAAACATTGATTCAATGACTGAATGATTCAATGTCTCAATGCTTTACCAGATTTCCACAGCGCTACCGACTTGGAACTTCCCTGCCGCTTCGATCCGCGATAGAGTTAGGGTCCACCGATTCGAGAGAGCCGGATCGGAGAAGGACGAAATTATGAGCACAGATCCCAATGGCATTGAACGCCGAGGCGCGCAGCGTTTTGAAGTGCAACTGCCCTTGTCGGTTCATTTCGAAGGACGGACTGTGCCGGGTTTTACGCAGGATTTGAGTGGCCGTGGAGTTTTCCTTTACGCCGAGATGGCGCCTCCGCTCGGTGCGGTCGTGGAATTGACTTTTACCATGCCGTCCGAGATCACCTTGACGGAAAACATGCCGGTTCGTTGCCGCGGGCGGGTGTTGCGCGCGTCTGCTTCACAAGCGGGTCATTCCCAGAACAACCAGCGAAGCGGGTTCGCCGTGCAGTTCGATTCCTACGAATATTTGCCCTCGGGCGAACCGATCGCTCATTTCGTGCGAGTTTCAGCCGCAGCCGCCGACGGAGCGGCTTCCGGCCCGGCGCCTCGCTGAAAGCCTGGTATTGTGCCACTTCTCCTGTCTTTTCAAGCGGCGGGCTTTTGCCTTACAATCAGAGAAACTAGCAGTCTGGCGGGTTGTTTCCGCTGGTTGGAAGTTCCCCTGTCAACCTGCCGCTTCGTCTTTTGGCCATCTTCGATTACGAAGGTCATTTGGCCGCGAAGCTGGAAGTTCGTAGCATAACAATGAGCACTGAGAAGCGAGTCATGCCCGGGATCGCCGTCGCCCTCCTCACTGAGGACCGCGAACAATCCGTCACCATGCACAGCCGGGTGGAGAGCACCAACCTGGCCCGTACGGTGTTGAGCCATGTCGGCTTTCCGGCGGGACCGAGCGACGCCATCCTGCGTCAATTGCAGGATCAGCGCGCCGAAGTCGTTCTGGTGGAGATCGACCCCAAGAATCCGCAACGAGCCATCCGCACCATCGAACTGATCCACAGCAGCATTCCCGAGGTCACAATTTTCGCGGTGGGCGAACTGAACCAGCCCGCGAACATTGTTTCTTCCATGCGAGCCGGCGCGCGTGAATTTCTGGATCATGCCTCGAGCCGTGAAGCCTTGGTCGAGGCTTTTACTCGCTTCTCGGCCACATTGAGCCGGGCGCAGCGCAGTTCCAGCAAGGCTCGCGTCTTCACTTTTCTGAACGCCAAGGGCGGAGCCGGCGCCACCACCACCGCGGTGAATACCGCCGTCGCCTTGCAGGAGACTCACGGCCGAGTGGTGCTGGTGGATTTCGCTTCTATCGGACATACTGCCCTGCAACTGAATCTGCGGCCGCAATTTACCCTGATCGACGCGCTGCAGAACCTGCATCGCATGGATGGTTCGCTGCTCGACGGCCTGATGACGCCTTATCGCAATGGCCTTCATCTGCTGGCTGGGGCGCAGCAGCCGTACAGCGGAATCCCGACCGCGTCGGAACTGGCTCGGCTGTTCGACCTGCTGGTCAGCCAGTATCACTTCGTCGTGATCGATGGCTCAGGGCGGATGGATGCCACGATGCAGATGATCTGCGATCTTTCGAACGCGGTGTTGCTGGTGGCGCAGACGGACGTCGTTTCCCTGTGGAGCGCCAGCCGGATTCAGGCGTTCCTGCAGGATGGAGCGGGCCGCGATCGCCTGCGGATCGTGCTCAACCGCTACAAAAAGATTCCCGGCTTTACCGAAGAGGATGTGGAGAAGGCCACGAACTGCAAGGTGCTCTGGAAGGTTCCCAACAACTACCAGCTCATGGGGCCCGCGATTGACAAGGGCAACCCGGTCGCCGCGCAGGGGAATCACGAAATCAGCCGCTCCTACCAAGGGTTAGCCGCGGAACTCGCGGGCGCGACTGCATCCGCCGAAGGCGCGCTCTCGCTGCTCTATCAGCACGACAAAGGCGACAAGAAACGAGGCGCCCGGCAGCTGCTGGTATCGCCGATGCGCGCCGGGCAATAACGGCTTCCCTATCGTTCTACTCTGCAGTTTTACTTCTGCGATCTGACTCCTGCCTCGGCAATTTCCGGGCTTTGTTAGAATCATGGTTCAGCAATGACGCTTTGAATCGACTTCCATCGCGGGATGCTGAACAGACTCTGAATGACAACTCCTTCCACCAAGAAACGCGTGCTGAGCGGAATGCGCTCGACCGGCAAGCTGCACCTGGGAAACTACGTGGGCGCGCTCGAAAACTGGGTGCGTATGCAGGACGAATACGACTGCTTCTTCTTTATCGCCGATTGGCACGCGCTGACCACCGACTACGCGGACACCTCGCGTCTAAAAGAAAACTCGGTCGAAGTGTTGCTCGATTGGCTGGCAGCGGGGCTTGATCCCGCGAAGTGCGTGATGTTCATCCAGTCGCACGTACCGGAGCATGCGGAGTTGCACTTGCTGCTTTCGATGATCACTCCGCTGGGCTGGCTGGAACGCGTCCCGACGTACAAAGAGCAGAAGGAAAACATCAAGGAAAAGGACCTGGGCACATACGGGTTTCTCGGTTATCCCGTGCTGCAATCGGCGGATATTCTGATCTACAAGGCAGATGTCGTTCCGGTTGGCGAAGACCAGGTGGCCCACGTGGAACTTACCCGCGAGATTGCCCGGCGGTTCAACGGCTTCTACGCAGGAGGCTTCAACGGCAAGAAGAGCGAATATGTTTTCCCCGAACCGGCGGCGCTGCTCACGCCCGCTCCGCGCCTGCCGGGCACCGACGGCCGCAAGATGTCAAAGTCTTACGGCAACGCGGTGATGCTCACCGACCCCGAGCCAGTTGTGCGACAGAAGCTGAAGACGATGATCACCGATCCTGCCCGTATTCGACGCACCGATCGCGGCAATCCCGACGTGTGTCCGGTGGGCGACTTGCACAAGATATTCAGCAGCAAAGAAACGATGGCGAAAGTGTACGAGGGCTGCCGCTCGGCCGGGATCGGCTGTATCGAGTGCAAGAGCTGGGCGGCCGACGCCCTGGTGAAGATCCTCAACCCCATGCAGGAGCGCCGGAAAAAATACGAGGACAATCCGCGCCTCGCCTGGGATATTCTGGATGCCGGCTCGGCGCGCGCCCGCGAGGTCGCTGGCGCCACGATGGACGAGGTGCGTAGTTCCATGGGGTTGGACTACGGACCAACGAAGGATTCCACGAAGTGACGGATTTGCCTCAACCCATATCAGAACAAGCGCCAGCCGGGGCTTCCGGAAACCAGGCGGCTTCGGTGGTTTCGGCGGAGACGCGGCAAGCTGCATCTCTACGGGAGAGCAAATCCTCCACCAGAGACGATGCCAGCGATTTCCCGTTTGCCATCGAGCTCGGCGAGATCTACGAAGGGCCGCTCGACTTGCTGCTCGACCTGATCCGCAAGCAGGACATCAACATTTACGACATTCCCATCGCGAAGATCACGGCGCAATACCTCACGTATGTCGAACGGATCCGCGAACTCGACGTGAACGTCGCCTCCGAGTTCATCTACATGGCAGCGGTGCTGATTCATATCAAGTCGAAAATGTTGTTGCCGCGCGATCCGCTGGCTCCGGCCGACGCGCAGGAAGACCCGCGCAACGAACTTGTCAATCGGCTTCTCGAGCATGAGAAATTTAAATCCGCGGCGCAAATGCTCCTGCAAAAGCAGCAGATTGAAGATGCGGTGTGGAGCAATCCTGCGATCCGGGAGTTCATGGACGCCGAAGGCGCGGAGCCCGAACTCGCCGCCGATGTCATCGACCTGGTCAAGACCTTCCAGCAGATTCTGGACCGCGCGCGTTCCCGACCTATCCTGGAAGTGGACGAAGACACGGTCACTGTCGGCCAGATGATCCAGTACCTGCATCGCAGGCTCGCGCTCGAAGATCGCCCGATACGTCTGAAGCAGATGCTCTGCAATGTGCCGTCGCGACCGGCGCTGGTCTGCATGTTTCTGGCGTTGCTGGAACTGGTAAGGTTGCAAGCGATCCAGGTGCGGCAGGATCATGTTTTTGGCGAAGTGCTGGTGCGCAAGCATTCCCACTTCGAAGAGGTAATGACCGAGCAAGCGGCGGTACGCGATGATTGGAAGTGAGAAAATCAGTTCTCGGTTGTCAGTTGTCAGTTCTCAGTAAGAGCCAGCGACCGTTGGACTTTACTGAAAACTGACAACTGAGAACTGACAACTGCCCTTATGAGTCTTAGACCCCAACTCGAAGCCATTATTTACGCGGCAGAGACGCCCATTTCGCTGGACCAGATTTTTTCGCTGGTGAAGGAGTCGCTGCTGGCGGAGACTCCGGGAATTGATCCGGTGGAAATCAAGTCGCGCATCCGCGCTACGCTGGAAGAGCTGATTACCGATTACTCCGGCTCGAACCACGGAATCGAAATTCGCCAGGTCGCCGGCGGATACCGCATGTCCACCAAGCCCGAGCAGCACGACGTGGTGCGCGCTTTCGCCAAGAGCCTGAAACCGCCTTTCCGGTTATCGCTTCCGGCGCTCGAAACTCTGGCCGTCGTCGCTTATAAGCAGCCGGTCACGGTGCCCGAGATCAGCGAAATCCGCGGCGTCGATTCCGGCGGAGTCATTGCCACCCTGCTCGACCGCAAGCTGATTACGACCGCTGGCAGAAAGGCGGTCATTGGCCGCCCCATTCTCTACAGAACCAGCAAAGAGTTTCTGCTGCGCTTCGGGCTGAAGGACGTCAGCGAACTGCCCAGCATGGAAGAGTTCGAAAAACTGCTGGCGGAGTCGTTTCAAAGCGACATGATTCCCGGTGAGGGCGCGCCGGTGCAAGAGTCTCTGGATTTGCCGGCAACGGTTGAGAATGATTCTTCCGAAACCGAAAGTACTGCTGAAATTGCAAACGAAGAAGAAACCGAAACTCCAGCCGCCACGAAACCGGAGTAGCCATCCATGCCAGCCGAACGTCTGCAAAAAATTATCGCTGCCGCCGGAGTGGCGTCCCGCCGCAAAGCCGAAGAACTAATCGCCGCCGGCCGCGTCGTGGTCAATGGCCAGGTGGTCACCGAACTCGGCAGTAAAGCCGATCCCGAACAGGACCATATCCGCGTGGATGGCAAGATTCTCCAAGGGCCCGAACGTTTCACTTACGTCGTACTTAACAAACCGAAAGGATATGTGACCACGGTCAGCGATGAGAAAAAGCGCCCGACCGTGATGGATCTGGTGCAGAAGGTGAAGGGGCGCGTGTATCCCGTGGGGCGTCTGGACTGGGCCAGCGAAGGCTTGCTGCTGATGACCAACGACGGCGCGCTGGCCAACGCGCTGATGAAAGCGTCTTCCAACGTGCCGAAGACTTACGTCGTAAAAGTCGCCGGCCAGCCCGATGAGGGCAAGCTCGACAAGCTGCGCCGCGGAGTTTCCATCGCCGAAAAAGGCGGCCGGCGCGTGCGCACCGCTCCGGCAAAAATTCGCCTGATCCGCGAAGGCGATAACCCGTGGCTCGAAGTGACCATCATCGAAGGCCGCAACCGGCAGGTGCGCAAGATGTTTGAAGAAGTGGGGCACCACGTGGAGAAAATCCGGCGTGTGCAGTATGGTCCCCTCGCGCTCGACGTGCCGCCGGGAGATTGGCGCAACCTTACTCTGCTGGAAGTGGCCAAGCTGAAGACGGCTGCATCGGGACCGAAACTTACTCTTCCGCCCAGTGTGCCTGTGCCGTTGTATGCGCCGAAGGCGCCAACCAGCAAGCCGTCGCGCGTACCGAAATCGTCGAGCCGATCGCGTGCACCAAGGCCATCGCGCTCGGAGAAGCACTCATCGAAACCGAGGCGCCAGCACTGAGCAGAACCCAATAGTTGCCGCGGCCACAGACAGCTGCCGAGTTTGGCTCGGCCTGGACTGGCGGGACGCCCGTCCCCACACAATCCCTAAGATTAGCGCTTTGCTTCCGCAAGCATCGGCAGGCGAGCAGCGCCGTACAGGCCGGCATCGCTTCCCAGCAGGGCGCGGGTGATGATGGTCTTGTGTCCGGGGCCGGCCTTCACATGCGCGGAAGCCCCCTCGCTGGCAGCGGAAGGATCGTACGGCGCCGTGGCGGCATACACCAGCGAACGTCGCCGCAACTCTTCGAACATCGAAGGCGCAAAAACTTCCCACGCACCCGATCCACCTCCGCCAATCACGTAAATCGGCAGGTTCAGGGAATTCACCATGGTGGAAAGCACAATGCCCAAGCAACGGCCCACGTAGCGGAAAATGCGGCGCGCATCTTCGTCGCCTTGAATCGCAAGATTGTAAATCGATTTCGCGCTGAACTCCGGATCGGAGCTGGCAGCCCGCGCCAGCGGGGAACTGCCGTCTGCTTCGCGATCGCTTCCCGCGCCATCCGGACCACCGCCGTCGCTGAGGCGTATTGTTCCAGGCATCCCCGATTTCCGCACCCGCAAGGGTGTCCCTCGGGTTCAACCGTGCTGTGCCCGAATTCCCCGGCCATACCGTTTGCGCCGCGCCAGATCGCGCCACCTTGAACAAGTCCACCGCCAACGCCGGTACCGAGGGTCAGCATGGCCACGTCGGCATAATCCTTGGCCGCGCCCAGCCATTTTTCTCCGAGCGCGGCTACGTTGGCGTCGTTTTCGAAATCACTACGGTCTTCAGGCGTTGCTCAATGACGGCGCTGAGCTGGATAGTCAACCCAGTCCGGCAGGTTGGGGGATTCGCGCACCAGGCCAGTTTGCATGTCGATGATGCCGGGCACGCCGATGCCGATCCCCTGAAGCGGGGCGGAGTGGTTGTATTTCTCCACCATGCGCTGGATGGCATCGCACATGTCGGCAATGACGTGATCGCGTCCCCGGGAAACTCCGGTATCGAGAGTGACTTTCTCTACCAACGCGCCTTGCTCATCCACGGCAGCGATGCGCAAGTTCGTGCCGCCGAGGTCCACTCCAATCGAAAATTTATTCATGATAATGACTCGGTGGCCGGTTCAGGGGCCTGTAGCCCAACCTCTTTTTTTACAGGGTAGGGACCGATCCGTCAACATATTAAATCGTTCTATTAGGGCTATTTTTGACATTTTTGGCAGTAGTGACTGCTGCGGCCGGAGAGCACAACTCGCCGGATTCCGGTCCGGCATACCAGGCAAGGCTCCCCTTCGCGGCCATAGACTCGATGCTGGAGCTGAAAGAATCCTTCTTCGCCATTTGCGTCTACATAATCGGAAATCGAAGACCCGCCCAGCGCGATTGCCTCGCTCAGCACTTCGCGCACCGCCCGGTGCAGCTTGCCGAGTTGCTCCCGCGTGATGGCCGCCGCCCGCCGGCGGGGGCGAATGCCAGCCCGAAACAACGATTCGTCGGCATAAATGTTGCCCACGCCGCGCAGCAGCTTCTGATTCAGCAGCGCGCTCTTGATGGGAGTCTTGCGCCCGCGAAAAAGCTGAATGAACTGTTCCTCGCTCACCTCCAGCGGTTCCACTCCTCCGGGATCGAATCCGCCGGAATGGACGCTGAGCTTGCCGAACATCCGGGGATCGATAAACCGCAGTTCGCGCCCGGACGCTAGCTTGGCGATCAGGTGCGTGTGCTTGACGATCTCCGCCGCTGGTTCCGAAACCACCATGCGCCCCGTCATGCCGAGGTGGACAATCCATTGCGCCTGTGGTGACGGGGCTGGCCGCATCTGGCCGCGAATGGCCCGTGCGCCTTTCTTCGGCCGTACCTCGCCCTCCAGATCGAGCACGATGTGCTTGCCCGCACGGTGCACACGGACGATCCGCTTGCCCTCAAGCGTCGCGGCGATGAGGTCAGCCGGCGACTTCAGCGGCTGCTTCCGGGAACCGATCCAGACTGACTCGACGCTGTCTCCGGTCACGCGCGTGTGGAGACCTCGCGCGATGGTTTCGACTTCTGGGAGTTCGGGCACGCTGTCAGGATACAGGATATGTGGTGACGGGCCTCTGGGTCGTCCAGACGGGGCAGAGCCCCGTCACCACACACTCCAATTCCGCTGAACTCCGGTTTGCTCCTCCACAGCACGATTCGGTATGCTAGAGCGTACACACCAGGTACCGCTGATCTTCCCAGTTCTCCAGTCTTAGTCAGCAGCAACGGCGCAACCAGTGTGTGCGACCCTGGGGCGGGCTTCGGTTTGAAGCCGCGCAATATTCCCATTTGGAGTTGGCATTGAGCAGAGGTGGAACCAGCAGAGGCAGAACTGCGGTCATCGTTGGAGCGCAGTGGGGCGACGAAGGCAAAGGCAAGATCGTTGACGTCCTCACCCAGACCTATTCGGTGGTGGCACGGTACGCCGGCGGCCACAACGCGGGACACACTGTCATCATCCACGGAAAGAAATTTATCCTGCAGCTTGTACCCGGCGGAATTCTGCGGCCCGAGTGCACCAGCGTCATCGGCAATGGCGTAGTGCTGGATCCGATGGCCTTCCTGAAGGAAGTCGCTTCGCTGCGTGCTGGGGGCGTGAAAGTGGATGGCAACCTTTTCATCTCGAACCGCGCACAGGTCATTCTTCCCTACCATCGCATGATGGAGCTGGGGTCGGAGAACGCTCCCGGCAGGGTGAAAATCGGAACCACCTCACGCGGCATCGGCCCCTCCTACGAAGACAAAATGGGACGGCGCGGATTGCGCGTCGCCGATTTGCTGGACACCCAATTGCTGCGCACGCACATCGAGAACGCATGCCGCGAGAAAAACATGATCGCGCATGCGCTCTTCAACTCCGAACCGCTCGACCCCGACAAAATGTTCCGCGAATACGCCGATGCGGCCGAGCAGATCCGTCCTTTTGTCTGCGACACGGCGCTTCTGCTGAACCGCGCACTGGCCGAAGGCAAGTCGATCGTCTTCGAGGGCGCGCAAGGCACCATGCTCGACATTGATCATGGAACTTATCCGTTCGTGACGTCTTCGAACTCCACTTCGGGAGGCGCCGCGACCGGAACGGGCGTGCCCCCGACGTCGATTGATACGGTCATTGGAATCACCAAAGCTTATTGCACCCGCGTCGGCAGCGGCCCGTTTCCGACCGAACTTCTTGACGTACAGGGTGAAGACCTGCGCAAGCGCGGCAACGAATTCGGCGCCGTCACCGGACGTCCCCGGCGCACCGGCTGGCTCGATTTGCCTCAGCTACGATACGCTGGCATGATTAACGGTATCTCCTGGCTGGTGGTGACGAAGTTGGATGTGCTCGACCACCTGACGGAGATTCCAGTCTGCGTGGGGTATAAGGTGAACGGCAAGGAAACGGACGGGATGCCGGCCCAGGCATGCGGTTATGAAAAAGTCGAATGTATCTACCGGAATATGCCGGGTTGGGCCAGTCCGACGCAGGCTATTCGGACGGTGGAGGGGTTGCCCAAGGCCGCCCGCGAATACCTGGCCTTCATCGAAAAGGAGACCGCAGCGCGGGTGGGAATGATTTCCACGGGCCCCGATCGTGAGCAGACGATTTTGGTGCCAGAGTTCGTAAGCGCGTTAGGGCTTAAGAACTGTTGAAGAAGTGGAGTTTCGTATCAGGGCATCGCTTTAGCGATGCCGATAGTCTTCCAAAATGAAATGCCCCTTTAGGGGCCGGACTGACAGAACGGAGCGACGGATGGTGGTGCTGGCCGTAACCTGGATGGCAAAAGTTGGACGCGAGTCCGAAGTGGCCGCGATCTTTGAGAAACTCTCGGTCGAATCGCGCAAAGAACCGGGCTGCCTTATGTATCAGGTGCATAAGCACAAAACCGATCCGCGCCGGTTTTTCGTCTATGAGCAGTACAAGGACGACGCCGCCCTGGAGGCGCATCGAGCGACCGCGCACTTCCTGCAGATGGCAAAAAAGGACCTGCCTAAACTCGGCGACCGGATCGAAGGACATCTGTTCGAACCGCTGGGATAAGTGGGGAGCTGTCAGCCGTCAGCTATCAGCTCTCAGTGCTGCTTGTCCACCATCAGCACGCCGCCCGACGCGTAACTTTCTTTCGACACTTCCAGAAACGTCACTACGACGGCCTCACGGCGAGCGCCGGCCTCTTCGACCATCGCGTCGGTCATGCGCTGTGCGATCTTGCGTTTCTGATCGGCCGTGCGGCCTTGGAGCATAGTGATTTGAACTAAAGGCATATAGTTCTCAGTTCTCGGTTCTCAGTTCTCAGAGAACACCAGCCCTCAGATCGATCTCGCTGAGAACTGGGAACCGAGAACTGAGCACTGCTTTTATTGCGCCAATTCGTAGCCCGCGAAAAAGAAGCTTAACTCGAAGCGAGCCGTTTCATCCGCATCGGAGCCGTGAATGGCGTTTTGCTCGATGTTGGTTGCCCATTTCTTCCGGATGGTGCCCTCTTCAGCAGTCGCCGGGTTGGTGGAGCCCATCAGTTTGCGCAGATCGGCAATGGCATTTTCTTTTTCCAGCGCCAGCGCCACGATCGGTCCACTGGACATGAACCTGGTCAGGGAATGGTAAAACGACCTGCTGGCATGGACGGCATAGAACTGTTCCGCCTGGTGCTGCGAGATTTCCAGCATCTTCATGGCCAGAATACGGAAGCCATTCTTCTCGAACTGCTCGATGATGTCTCCGACGGCGTTTTTCTTTACCGCGTCGGGTTTGACGATGGTCAGTGTGCGTTCTAGTGTTTTCATAAATCGGATCTTAGACTTTCATTCCCAAGGCAGCCGCGAGCGTCTCACCAATATCGGCCGGGGATTTCGCTACTTTTAAGCCGGCCTTTTCCATGGCGGCAATCTTTTCGGCGGCGGTGCCCTTGCCGCCGGAGATGATGGCTCCGGCGTGGCCCATGCGGCGTCCCGGAGGCGCTGTCTGTCCGGCGATAAATCCAACCACCGGCTTCTTCATGTGCGTCTTGATGAAGTCCGCGGCGGTCTCTTCGGCGTTGCCACCGATTTCTCCGATCATGACCACGGCCTCGGTCTGTGGATCGCGGTTAAACAGGTCGAGCGCGTCGACAAAATTCGTGCCGATGATGGGATCGCCGCCAATGCCGATCGCGGTCGATTGGCCGATTCCGCGCTGGGTCAGCTGATGCACCGCCTCGTAGGTCAGCGTCCCGGAGCGCGACACGATGCCGACATTGCCCTCTTTGTGGATGTGCCCCGGCATGATGCCGATCTTGCATTTGCCCGGCGAGATGATGCCGGGGCAGTTCGGTCCAATCAGGCGCGAGCGACGGTTCTGCAGAAACTCCCAGGCGCGCACCATATCGAGCGTCGGAACACCCTCAGTGATGCAGACAATGAGTTCGACTTCAGCATCGGCCGCTTCCATAATCGCGTCGGCTGCAAACGGCGGCGGCACAAAAATAACCGTGGCATTCGCGCCCGTTTTGTCCACCGCTTCCTGCACGGTATTGAAGATCGGCCAACCCTCGTGGGTGGTTCCACCCTTGCCGGGCGTGACGCCGCCCACAATCTGCGTGCCGTAAGCCGCGCATGCTTTCGCGTGGAAGGTGCCTTCGCGACCCGTCAGGCCTTGCACGATTAATCGAGTTCTTTTATCAGCCAGGATTGCCATAATTGCTCACTTTCCAAGAATAATTGCTATTCGCTGTTCGCTGTTCGCGCTTTACGCTGCGCTCTTCGCCGCTGCTACCACCTTGTCGGCGGCATCTTTCATCGTCTCAGCGATGACAAAGTTCAGGCCTGACTCCGCCAGAATTTTCTTGCCTTCCTGAACATTGGTGCCTTCGAGGCGCAGGATCACCGGCAGTTGGATGTTGGTTTTCCTGGCCGCCTCGACCACACCGGCAGCCAACATATCGACGCGCAGAATGCCGCCGAAAATATTGATGAGCACGGCGCGTACGCTTTTGTCGCTCAACAGAATTTCAAATGCGTGCGCTACCTGGTCCGCACTGGCACTGCCGCCGACGTCTAAAAAGTTGGCGGGCAGGCCTCCCGCGTACTTGATGATGTCCATGGTGGCCATGGCCAGGCCGGCGCCGTTCACCATGCAGCCCACGTTGCCGTCGAGTTTGATGTAGTTCAGGTTGTATTTCGACGCTTCCACTTCGAGGGGATCTTCCTCGGTGATGTCGCGCAGTTCGCGGAGGTCCGGATGTCGGAAGAGCGCGTTGTCGTCAAAGGTCAACTTGGCATCGAGCGCGAACAGCCGGCCGTCGGTGCAACTGATGAAAGGATTGATTTCCACCAGCGATGCGTCCGATTCCAGGAAGGCGCGGTAAAGGCTGGTCAAGAACTGTACCGCCGGGTTGATCTGCGCTGGCTTCAGTCCCAACGCAAACGCGATCTTGCGTGCCTGAAACGGCTCCAGTCCCATGCCCGGATCAACATACTGCTTCAGAATTTTTTCGGGTGTCGTGGCCGCTACCTGTTCGATATCCATGCCGCCCGCAGCCGACGCCATGAACACAGGCTTGCCCTCGCCGCGATCGACCAGAATGCCGAGATAAAGTTCCTTTTCGATGGGCAGTGTTTCTTCGATCAACAAGCGATGCACGATGCGGCCTTCGGGCCCGGTCTGATGTGTTACCAGTTTCATGCCCAGCATTTTGCCGGCGAGGTCGGCCGCCTCTTCGACTGACTTGGCGATTTTCACGCCGCCGCCCTTGCCGCGGCCGCCAGCGTGAATCTGCGCCTTTACCACAACGCCGGTCGCGCCGGAGCCGAGAAGATCTCTCGCGGCCGCTTCCGCTTCTTCGCGTGTGGTCGCCATGGTGCCGCGCGGCACGGCGACACCATACTTCTTCAGAATTCCTTTTGCCTGATACTCATGAATTTTCATAATGATTCCAAATCCGTCGTTGGTCGTTCCCGAGAGGACTCTGCTTGCGGCTTCACACAAGGTGCAGCAAACTCTTGATTTTATAGAGGCAGAAGGATTGGTGCAAACGACGTACATCACAACCAACGGTGATAAATGCTACCCTTGGCTGGAAGCAGTGATTCTCGTTCAATGACTCTCTTTCAATGATCCTCGACGTCCTCCATCGCATCGCCGTTCACCAACAGTCGCTTTCGCGCGAAGAGGCGCATGCGGTAATGACGGAGGTTCTCACCGGCCAATGCTCGGACGCGCAAATTGCGGCGCTACTGGTGGCGTTGCACATGAAAGGCGAGACGGTCGAAGAAATTGTTGGATTTGCCGAAGCCATCCGCGCCGCTGCCATTCCCCTCGAACTCCACGCCAATTCCATTCTCGACGCCAGCGGCACCGGGCGCGACGCCCTGGTCGATACCTGCGGCACCGGTGGCGACGCCAGCGGAACCTTCAATATTTCGACGGCGACGGCCTTCGTGGCCGCCGGAGCCGGTGTGCGCGTCGCCAAACATGGCAATCGCGGCGTGACCTCGAAATGCGGCTCCGCCGACGTGATGGAAGCCTTGGGCGTGAATATCCAGTTGCCCACCGCGCGGATCGCGGCCTGCCTGGAAGAAGTCGGAATCGCGTTTCTTTTTGCTCCCGCCATGCATTCCGCGATGAAGCATGTGCAAACCGCGCGTCGCGAACTTCGTCTGCGCACGGTTTTCAACCTGCTCGGGCCGCTGACGAATCCCGCGCGCGCCACCTGCCAAGTGGTGGGCGTCTATTCGGCCGATCTGGTCGAAAAACTTGCGGAAGCGCTCAGCATGTTAGGACTGCATCGCGCGCTGGTGGTTCACGGCAGCGACGGGCTGGACGAGATCACAATTACCGGCCCCACGCGCGTTGGAGAAGTCCGCGAAGGGCAGGTACACACCTACGAAGTCACGCCCGAAGAATTCGGATTACAGAGGGCGACGCTGGAGGACATCTCCGGTGGAGACGCGGCTCAAAACGCCAGCCTGATCCGGGAAGTACTGGCCGGGGGGAAATCCGCGCGCCGCGATGTGGTCGTGCTCAACGCCGCCGCGGCTCTAGTTGCCGCCGGACGGGCCGATCATCTGCGCGACGCGGTGCCTTTGGCCGCGACGGCCATAGATTCGGGTGCCGCCCTGGCAAAGTTGAAAGCACTCGTCGCGTTCACCGCAACCTAGCACCGCCGGGCGAATCTACCTCTTGCCCGCCGCCTTCAATTTTTCAATCTGCTTCAGGTGCACCGCACCGTGCCCGCCCATCCTCTCGACAAGGTCAGCAACCGTCATCTCCCGTTGCAGTTCCGGATGAAAGGCGGACTTGGAAAGATCGGAAGCCTTCAAACTTCGCAGCAAACGCAGGTTGTGATGCCGCCCTAGCCCATAAAACGCGACCAGTTCGGAGGCAGGCGAATCCAGGTAGTTCAGATTACGGGTCCATGCGTCCTGATCGAGCGGCGCAATGACCGGCTTAGTGTCCGCCAGCATCTGCCGCAGACGGTATCCGTAGATGATCTCGGCGTCCGCCAGGTGGCCGAGAATCTCGAGCACACACCATTTTTCGGGCGAAAACTTGTAGCGCAGAACTTTATCCGGCAACCCGGAGACGGCCGCCGCAATTTCTTTCGGACTCTTCTCCGCTGCCTCGAGATGTTTCTTGAACTCTGCTTCGGTCATAGGCGACCCTCGTTTGTAAAATCACTTCACTTCAATCCGCTCCATATATTCCGCCACCTGTACATTCCATCCCAGCTCTTTCTTCATCAGGTCGCGAAGTTGCGACGAGGCTGCAGGTTCTCCGTGGACGAGATAGGTCACGCCCGGTTGGTTCTTGAATGTGTGCAGCCATTCCAACATTTCCGGCGGATCGGCATGATCGCTGAACTGTTCGAGCGCCGCCACCTGCGCGCGAATGGGCACGAACTGGCCGAAAATTTTCACCTCCGGGGACTCCGTTTTTGATAATCGCGCCGCGCGTGCCCGGCGCCTGGAAGCCGATAAAGATCACCAGGTTCTTTGGATCGGGCAGGCGTTGCGCCAGGTGATGCAGAATGCGGCCACCGGTAACCATCCCGCTCGACGAAACGATGATCGACGGATAGTGGCTCTCGTTAATCTTCTTCGACTGTTCGGCGGTTTGCGCAAACGTGAAGCCCGGCCACGCGACGGGCGACCCGTATTTGTTGATCAAATCGGCAGCGCGCGGCGTGTACTCCTCCGCGTGCTTCAAGAAAATGTCGACGGCCTTGATCGCCATCGGACTGTCGCAATACACGGGCAGGCGCGGAATCTGTCCCGTCTCCATCAGCCGCTTCAGGATGAAAAGAAATTTCTGGGTGCGCTCCACAGCAAACGCCGGAACAATCACGCTGCCTCCGCGTCCGGCGGTCTCGCGTATCAGGCGGGCGAGTTCCGGCCGAGGATCGGTGTCGGGATGCTGCCGGTTGCCGTAGGTGGACTCCATGACCAGCATGTCGGCGGTCTCGTTTTCCTGCGGCCCGGAATGCACCACCTTGCCGGGCGCAATTTCGCTGTCGCGCACGCGGCCCAGGTCGCCGGTGAAGAGCAGCCGGCGGCTGCGGCCGTTGGTCTGCAAGGTGACTTCTGCCATGCACGAACCCAGAATGTGCGCAGCAGGCACGAAGCGAAACGCCAGTTCGGGGCTCAGTTGCGTGGTTTCGCCGACCGCGACCGGCTTGAAGTACTTCAGGCAATCCTGCGCTTCTTCGAGCGTGTACAACGGCAACGCGGGATCGTGTTTCGACACTTTCCTTTTGTTGTAGAACGCCGCGTCTTCTTCCTGCAGGTGCCCGGAATCCGGCAATACGACGGAGCACAGATCGATGGTCGACTGGGTGGCGTAAATCGGGCCGCGGAAGCCTTCTTTCACCAGGCGCGGAATCCAGCCGCAATGATCGAGATGCGCATGGGTAAGAACAACGGCATCGATTTCTCGCGCCGGGACCGGGGTATCCTGCCAATTGCGCTCGCGCCATTCCTTCTGTCCCTGGAAAAGTCCGCAGTCGATCAGAACCTGAAAGCCCTGCTTGCCACTTGAATCGTAGGTAGTGTTGATCAGGTGCTTCGAGCCGGTTACCGTGCCGGCAGCGCCGAGAAACTGAATGTAGGGCAAAAGTTTTCCTCGCAAGACGAATAAGAAAATCTACCACGGAGACACGGAGACACGGAGGAAGGCAATTGACCGGCACTCGATGACAGGAAGCAAATTGCAGAGCTAAAGCTGGTTCTTTGGTTGTCTGAATTTCTCCGCGTCTCCGTGCCTCCGTGGTAGGTGTTGGTTATTCTGCGGAAATCTTGAACACATTATTGGTCAGGTCGCTTTCCGGAACACTGCCGTCATTGATTACGATCTCGCTCGGCGTACTTGGCAGTTGGACTCGCGTGGTGGCGGTACCTTTGGCTCGTACCTCAATCCGTTTCGTGATCTCGCCGCCCTCAAACAATATCGTGAACGGGACTTCCGCCCCCGCATCGCCAAGGTTCTCCAGGGTGACAGTGACGAATTGCACTCCTTTTTCCGTTTGCCAAGGGTGCACTGACTGCACGTGAAAATCCGGCAGGCCGCGATCCTGATATACCCAGTCGTCGAAGAACCACCCCAGATCGCGCTTGGCGGCAGCTTCGATCAACTGCTGCACATACTTGGGATCTTTGTCATTTTCGGCCCGATACTTGCTAATGGCCTGCTTCAGCGCATCGTCGCCGACCATGTCGTGCAGCATCCACCAGACATACGCGGCCTTGCTGCGAAAGTAAGTTTCATCGAACGTAGAGGCCAGTGGTTGACCGACGTTCTTCTGCGGCGCGGCTGATACTTCTTTCTCCGAATCAAGAAACGCGGCGCGGTGCAGGCCAAGGAAATCGAGGGCCGCCTTGCGTCCGCCTTGCTGTTGCCGATACATGGCCTCGGCAAAGTGAGCCAACCCCTCGTAAACCCAGGGCCTCGACGAAGGCAACGCGGAATGGACCAGTTCATGAACCAGGTTGATGCCTGCGAGCTTCGAGTCTTCCGCGGCCAGCGACGCCATCAGCAACGTGCCGCTCTCAAACGGAGCCGAATGCGGATCGGCAAAATCGGCGATGGCGACTGGCGCGCCCGGCTGGCCAAACCATTCGCTTACAAATTTCGTTGCCGGTTCGAGCGCGTTGGAATACGTGGCCGCTCCATCTTCGTGGCCCGAGAGGCAGAACACTTTCAGAGGGGGCTTGTTCTGGACCACATATTCAGCCATCGCAAAAGTCGGAGTAACTGTCCCCAGCGGACTCCACGCGCAATCTGCGCCGACCGCCTGGTTTCGCCCATATTCCGCTGAATGACCGTCGCCACGACCGTCGCAGAGCAGGGTCGGAGCCGACTCCGAACTCGCTTGCGAAAAACGAAAGCTCACTTTGAATTCGCTCCCCGCCTCCCGTGCCTTCCACCGATCCACCACTTCAAACAAACTGTTCCCCTCGGAAAAATCCGCCGACTCCGTCGTGATCGGATACCACGCTACATATCCCGCGCCGCGCACCGCCGTGAATGATGAACTGATCTGGTCCCAGCTCGAATGTTTAGCGATATCGTTCGGTACTCCGATCTGGGTCAGCCGCGTCGTGTCCAGCGGAATTATTCCTTCGTAACCGATTTCGATTTCGACAGAACCTTTCGCCTTGATTTCGGCGGGCAGGGTAACGATGGCTTCGGAAAGCGCGCCGGTGTGGTCGATGTCGGACATGTAAGGCTGCGAAACGTACTGCACGGCCTTGCCGGCCACCCGAATCGAACGCCAGTCGAGAGACGAAGAGATCTGCAGGGCAGCAATCTTCTGAGGATGAGCCGAATCGTTGCGCAGCGTGATCTTGCCCCGTGCGCCGAGCCTCTGCTGTTCCGGCTCCAGCCGAATCTCCAAATCGTATTTCGTAATCGTGAATGCTTCGCGGTCCAAGGCCCACGCGGCCGAAGCGAGACCACAGAGAACACAGAGGACACAGAGGGACTTCATATTTTCTTGGATGCAGCTTGGCGTCTTTGCCGCACCACTTCGTACAGCACCACCCCTGCCGCCACCGATACATTCAGCGACGGCACCTTCCCCAGCATCGGAATCGATACCAGGAAATCGCAGTGTCTGCGCACCAGGTCGTGCAGACCCTTGCCTTCGGCGCCGAGCACGATGGCGCAGTGCATCTTGTAGTCCACGGCATCGTAGGTTTGCTCTCCACGCTCGTCCAAGCCAACGACCCACAAGTCCTTTTCTTTCAATTCCTCGAGCGCTCGCGAGATGTTCGTGACTTTCGCGACCGGAAGGTGTTCGCTCGCTCCCGCGGAAACTTTCGCTACCGCACCTGTGACCGCTGCGGAACGGCGTTCGGGAATGACCACGCCATCGGCTCCGGCAGCGTCGGCGGTACGCAGGATTGCTCCCAGATTGTGCGGATCTTCGACTCCATCGAGCACGACGATGAGCGACTGCTCGCCGCGCCGCGACGCCACCAGGTCCTCGAGATCGCTATATTGTTTTGCCGAAGTCGCGGCCACTAGTCCCTGGTGCGCGGCGTTGCCCGCAATTTCGTCCAGTTCTACCCGCGACAGAACGCGTACGGGAATGCCGATCTTGCGGCACTCGTCAATCGCCCGCTGCAGGCGAATATCTTTTCGCTCCTTGGCGACAGCGACCCATTCGAAGTTGCGCCCGCGCGCCTTGAGCGCTTCCGTAACCGTGTTGATCCCGTAGAGAATGTTCACGCCGAGTAGTTTACCGCGTGCGCGTGCCGAACTTCTTCGCTTCTTCTGCAGCCTGCTAGACTGATAGGTTCGGGAGGCTCCCGTGAACAACGTGTATATCCTCTCCGCCGTCCGCACCCCCATCGGCAAGTTTGGAGGCTCGCTGGCCTCGCTCTCCGCCGTGGATCTGGGCGTGGTGGCCGCGAAGGCGGCGCTGGAGCGCGCTGGAGTACAGCCGCAGCAAGTGGAAGAAACGATTTTCGGCAACGCCCGGCAGGCTGGAGGCGGTCCCAATCCGGCGCGCCAGATTTCCATCCGCAGCGGCGTTCCTCAGGAAGTTCCCGCCTACACGGTGAACAAGGCGTGCGCGTCGGGCATCAAGTCGATCGCGCTCGGGTTCCAGGAGATTGCCACCGGCAACCTCGACTGCGTGCTGGCGGGCGGAACCGAATCGATGTCGCGGCTTCCTTATTATCTGGAGGGCGCTCGCTGGGGATATCGGCTCGGCAATCAGGAACTCGTTGATGGCATGTATCGCGACGGATTTTTCTGTCCGATGGCGAAGATGCTGATGGGTGAGACGGCTGAGATTCTCGCCGATCAATACAAGATCTCGCGCGAAGAGCAGGACCAGTTCGCGCTAATGTCGCAGCAGCGCGCTGCGGCGGCGCAATCCAGCGGGCGTTTCGACGCCGAAATTGTTCCGGTCACCATTGAAGGCAAGAAGGGTGCAACCGTCTTCTCGCGCGATGAACATTTGTTTCTCGAAGCGACCATGGAGAAGATGGCCAAGCTGACCCCGGTGTTTTCCAAGACCGGTACCATCACTGCCGCCAATTCTTCCGGCATCACCGATGGCGCGGCGGCGATGGTGCTGGCGAGCGAGAAATTCGTCCAGCAGAACAATTTGAAACCGCTGGCGCGAATTCTTGCCGCCACCTCTGCTGGAGTTGACCCTCGCCTCATGGGCATTGGGCCGGTGCCGGCCGTTCGCAAGATGGAGAAGAAATACGGCGTCAATCTCAGCAATTTTGATCTAGTCGAACTCAATGAAGCCTTCGCCGCCCAAGTGCTGGCCTGCGATCGCGAGCTGCATTTCGATCGCGAGAAACTCAACGTCAACGGAGGCGCCATCGCGCTCGGCCATCCCATCGGCTGCACCGGGACGCGCATCACGGTGACGCTGCTCCACGAAATGCTCAAACGAAAGGCGGGCCGCGGCTTGGCCACGCTTTGCGTCAGCGGCGGGATGGGCATGGCGCTGGCCATCGAAAATGCCGCCTGATCGTTCCGAACCCGAATTTCGCCTGGCCACGCCGGACGATGCCGATCTCCTGCTCGGCTTTATGCGAGACTACTACGCGTTCGATGGCCACCACTATGAGCGGGAGAAGGCGCGGGCAGCTCTGGTGGGGATGTTAAAGAACCCGGCTTTCGGGCTGGCATGGCTGGTCTTCGATTCCGCGACTCCGGTCGGTTACATCGTGCTCTGCTTCGGCTACAGCCTGGAATATCTGGGACGCGATGCCTTCATCGACGAGTTTTATCTCATCGAGTCACACCGCGGGCGCGGCTGGGGGAGAAGGACGTTAGCGTTCGTTCGGGCACAAGCGCAGATGCAGAATGTTCGTGCGATTCATCTGGAAGTCGTCCGCCGCAATACTGCAGCTCGCGAGTTCTACCGCAAGCTGGGCTTCAAGGATCACGACCACTACATGATGACGCTGCGGCTGACGGGTCCTCTGCCTGAATAGCAGGTTGTGGGCGGAATGAGCCAGGAGTGGCTAAGCTTCAATTCGCGATGAGTGCTAGCGCCGATTTCGTCAACTGACGTTAGGCGGTCATTCGCGCCGGTCGGCGTTTGCATTACTTGGAAGGTTGCCAGTTCTTCACCTTGTACTGAGCGTAAGCGATATCGTCAGGACTCAAATTCTTCGACATTTCTTTCACCCTCTTCGCACTACCCTTGTAACCGTTGCGCTCTGCAAGCGAGTACCACACAAAAGCGTCAAAGTAGCTTACCGACTCACTACCCCTCCCAGAACCGTATTCGCCCATTTCATATTGGGCCTCTGGCAATCCATGCTCGGCGGCCTCTCTGAGAAACTTGTAACCCAAGCTCTCGCTCTTTCGTACGTCGATCCCTTGAAAATAATCTTTAGAAAGCTCCAACTGTGCTTTAGGGTCCCCTGAATCAGCCTGTCTTTGCAGTTCGCGAATCTTAACGTTGTCGCTCTCCAGGCGGAACTCCACTTCCGCGTTGATCGCGACTGTCACCGGCTTACCGTCTTTCATCGCAGGCTCGAAACGCCATTTTTCGACGGCTTCGATCGCCTTTGCATCCAAATCCGGACGGAGTGTCTGCCTTACCCTGATGTTGCGCGGCACGCCGTCTGGCCCCACGATTAGCACGACCACGCAGACCCCCTCGATCTTTTCCCTGCGAGCTTCCTCAGAGTATTCCGGCTTCGGAGCGTAGATCGCATGAGGCGCGATCACGCCACCACCGATCCGAAAGCCCCCTGCACCACTCGAACTGTTTCCGGCAGGGTTAGACGGCTGTGTTTGCGTGTTGGCGCACTCCAGCGCGGAGAAGAACAGTATGGCAGCCCAGAGAAATCTCGAAGAGTGGGTCATCGAAGGCAGCATATTCTCGGAGGGGACCGCGGTCAATTGACCTGACATCGTCGATAGCGCTCATTGGGTAGGCGTTCTTGGCGAGTTCCCCACTCTGCCCGCAGCCGGGAGCAATTTGACAAAATCGGCCTCACCCAGCCGCCCCGGGACCACTGGCAGCTTACCCACGCCCATAGCTATACTTATCAAACATGGCTATCGCCGCAGCACATGCCGGCGTCACCAGCTCGCTTCGGAACCCTATGCCTCTCTCTGCGATCATTGTCGACGACGAACAACTGGCGCGCGACGAGCTTGCCTACCTGCTCAAGAACGCCGGCGACGTCAACGTCGTGGCGCAGGGTAAGAACGGACTGGAAGCGGTCAGCCTGATCAAGGAGCATAGTCCCGACCTGGTGTTTCTCGACGTCCAGATGCCCGGTCTGGACGGTTTCGGCGTCATCAAGAAGCTGCTCGACCGCAAGGTTCCCCTCCCCAAGATTGTCTTCGCGACCGCTTTCGATCAATACGCGGTGAAGGCGTTTGAGGTAAACGCGGTGGACTACATCCTGAAGCCATTCGATAAGAAACGAGTGGCTCAGTCCATCGAGAAAGCGCGGGTGAAGATTGAGGCGGGCGCCGGGCCGGAAGAGAAATTCGAAACCCTGGTGCGGATGCTGGAATCGCAGAAGCCCCCCACAGGAAAGACGGCGAAGATTCTGATCAAGGCAGCGGGAAGGCTGTTCCTGGCCGATCCGAAGGATATCTGCTACGCGACTATCGAAGATGGCGTGATCACGGTGGCCACCAGCGGCCATGCCGGCTTGGAAGGCCAGTCGAATTGCCGGACTCTGGAAGAACTTTTCGACAATCTCGATCCCAATTCGTTCTGGCGGGCGCACCGGTCGTTTCTGGTGAACATCCATCACATCCGCGAAGTCGTGCCCTGGTTCAAGAGCTCCTACCAGTTGCGCATGGACGACAAGAAACAGACGGAGATTCCGGTCAGCCGCGCGCAAACCCGCCGCCTGCGGGAATTGTTCAACCTCTAAAGACAATTGGTCGTTCGCTGTTCGCTTTTCGCCGAGCAAAATGATTCTCGCGAACAGCGAACGACGAACAGCGCCTTCAAAAAAAGGGGCGGACGTAAAGACTGCTTCGTCCGCCCTGGGGAGGGATTTCTCAGCAGGCAACGGCTTGCAAGGCGATGCGGTTGGGGATAACCAGAGTCGTACCCTCGAGCCGGATCAAGTCTTTCCGTTTCAGGTCGCTCAATAATCGGGTCACGGTTTCTCGCGAGGAGCCGATCATTTGGGCAATTTCTTCGTGGGTGAATTCCGTGGGCACGCGGAGCTCCCGGTTGCGCGGTTCGTCCGAGACCCAGGAAAGCAGCAGGCGGGCCAGTTTTTCCGTCGAACTGCGGGCCAGCAGCAGTTCGTACACATCGTCGAACGAGGTCGTGATCTCGCGGGCGAGCAGGGTGGCGCAGGCGAGCGCGGCGTGGCTGTTGCTCTCGATCAAACGCAGGAAGCTTTCGCGCTCGACGAACTTGATCTGGCAAAGTTCGATGGTGGTGACCGTAATTGGCGAAGGCACCCCGGAGACCACCGCGCTCAACCCCAGCAACTGGCGGTCTCCGGCAATTTTCAGGATGATGGTCTTGCCATCGCGGGACTCGACCGAGAGCTTGGAGCGGCCGGAGCAGGCGATGTACACGCCGCGCGGGATTTGCCCTTCCGCCAGCAAAGTGGCGTTGCTGGGATACAGCGTCAGGTGCCCCATCGCGTTGAACTCACTCATGAGGGGCTGCGGCAGATTGCAGAAGTCGCAGGTCTGCCTCAGAGTGCAGCTTAGACAGTCGTTGGGAATCGCGAAGCGCCGCGGAATACCCATAGCAAGCTCCTGATCGACGAAACCTGGCCGGCGGAATCGCTCGCGGGGGAAGCCGCAATACGCCACATGAAAGAGAGTGCACACCGGCGACCACTTGCTTCACTGGGGCTAAATGGCTGTTGCTTCAATGCTTAGGATGGTTTAAGCGGGCAGCGCGTGCGGAAGCGATGCCGAACCGCTGGTCCGCTGCCGGGCAGTTCGGCAGCTGTCGTTCTCCCAGTCTCCAATCGAGACGATCTGGAAATCATCAACTTTGGGCGGGTTCCGGCGTCATCGCAGCAGCCAGGCAGTTTGAGATTCGCATCAAAGCGTCCCGTCAGCGATGCCGAAAGTCCTTCGAAGGCACATGTCCCTAGGGAACATCGAAGGCCGACTATCTCCGCAGCCTCTTCAGCGAGGGGAGCTGAGGGCGCTGCTTTCGGCATCGCTAACGGGACGCTCTGATACGTGCACCGATCTAGTCCGAACCCATGGAGGTATGCCGCGACACAAATCGCGGAGACTATGCCTAATGCAGATAATCCGTGCGTGAAATACCCAGCCGCTGCATCTTGTACTGCAAGGTGGTGCGTTTGAGTCCAAGCCTGGCCGCCGCGCCTGCCGGACCTGACAGGGTGCCCCGGGTCTGGCGCAGAATTGCGATGATGTGTTCCCGTTCTTTGTCGCGCAGCGTACCGTCGGAGTCGGACGACTGCCGCGAGATTCTGGCTCGTAATTCACCGAGGGGCGGGGTCAAGCGCTTGCCCTCCGACAGGATCACCGAGCGCTCAATAAAATTTTCCAGCTCGCGGATGTTTCCCGGCCAACTCCATTGCATCATCGCCTGCACCGCCTCCTCGGGAATGATCTCGATCCGCCGGTGCAGCCGGGCCGCGCATTTGTCGACGAAATGGCGAACCAGCATGGGAATGTCCTCGCGCCGGTCGCGCAACGCCGGCAGTTGCAGCGGAAACACGTGCAAGCGGTAGAACAAGTCCTGGCGGAATTCTCTCTCTTCCACGGCGCGATCCAGATCGCGATTGGTGGCGGCAATGAGCCGCACATCCACATGGATTGTCCTTGTTCCTCCCAGGCGCTCGAACTCCTGATCCTGCAGAACGCGCAGCAACTTGGGCTGCAGCTCCAAAGGAATCTCTCCAATTTCATCGAGCAGCAAAGTGCCTGTATCCGCCAATTCCAGCCGGCCAAGCTTCTGGCTTACCGCCCCCGTAAACGCTCCCTTTTCGTGGCCGAAAAGTTCGCTTTCGAGCAGGCCGGTGGGAATGGCGGCGCAGTTCACCTTGATGAAGTTGCGGTCCTTGCGGCGGCTCATGCCGTGAATCAAGCGCGCGAAGCGTTCTTTGCCGGTCCCGGTTTCGCCGGTGATGAGGACAGTAGAATCGGTGTCGGCAACGATAGCGGCGTGATCCAGTACACGTTTCAAGGATGGGCTGGCGCCAACGATGTCGTCGGACCGGTTCGCGCTCCGGATTTCGTACTCCAGGTAACGCTTTTCCTGGGCCAGACGGTCCTTGAGTTGCGCGATTTCGCGGTAGGCGTGCGCGTTCTGGACCGCGGCCGCAACCTGGTTGGCCACTTGCTGCAGGTATTCGACCTCGGACGGGCCGAACGCATTGTCGATCAGGGCACTCGTGTTTAGAGCCCCCCACGTCCGATCGCCCGCGACGAGGGGTACACTGCAAACCGACCGAATCCCGATTTCGTACATGGCTTGTGACAGAGATACTTTCAAGTCCCGCAAATCGTCTGCTGTGAAGTAAGTGACTTTTCGCGTCTGGATCGCCTGCGCCGAGAGTGACTGTTCTACCGGAACCATGGCTCCGTGGTTGACGAGAGGCTCCCATTCCAGAACATCCCCATAGTGGTATACGTTCTTGCCCTCCTCATTCAGCAGGGACAGGACGGCTCGGTCATAGCGTGCGATGCTTCGGAGGCTGGAAAGAATGGCCGGCAGAAGCTTTTCCAAATCGAGGTTGGCACTCAGTTCACGGCTGATCGCGACCAGGCTCTGTTGTTCCTCAAAGGCGTGCTGCGCTTTCTCCTTCTCCAGCGCCAGCGCTCCCATCAGCGCGACGCGAGACAGGAACTCTACGTCCTCGCCACCCAGAGCCTCCGGAATCTTCTTGCCCACTCCCAGTGCGCCAAAACGGCTCGAAGCGGTGCTCATGGGAAGGACTGTGTACGATCGGACGCCCTGGTTGAGCAGCACCGGCATGCAACCGGGAAAGCGCTGTTCGCGCTCGATATCGGGGATGGCGAGCGCTTCCTGATGTTTCCATGCCCACCCTGTCGCTGCTTTCTCCACAGGGGAGGAGTCAAACTCTCCACTTTCCTGATTCCTTTTCCAGTACTGATTCAGCATGCAATTGCGGCGCGGGTCGTAGAGGGCAAGATTCAGCAATTCGCCGCCTGTCAGGTCCAGAACCGGGGGAGCGAGTTCTTTGAATGCGTCGGGCAGACTCTTGGCGCGCGCCACCCTGTCGGTAATCTCGAGCAGGAGGCGGTACCGGGCGCGTTCCGGCGAGTCGCCTCCCTCGAGTCCGGCTCTGTTTTCTGACATGCAGACACCTCCTGCACATTCCGAGTGCAAAATATCGAGCACGTACTTTGAGCAGGAACCGGGGGTTGTCGCAGCTTGCCAAGCTGCGAACCGGGCATCCACATTGCGGTAACCGCAGGCGTCAGTCCCTTTGCTTGGGAACCAATCTCATTCCCCGACGGGGCCCCCCAGGGGTTCTGCGACACCGTTTTCTGGGATAGTACCAACCCAGAATGACAATTCTTACTCCGTCGGCCGGGGCGTAGGCAAGGCGTGAAACTTCCTGTTACGAAAACCGAACAAACACCAACGAGTACCTGCCGCCTGAGTTTTGACCGGGGATGCCCGACGGGAACGATTTGGAAGAAACTGCACGCAACCATGCCTGCTTTTCAGTTCCAAAATCCGAAATTTCCGCGGAAGCGGCACTTATTACTCCATCGAAACCGATGATAGAATGTCCCGCGGGGGAGGGCGGTTGTGCAACTCAATGGTGGGCAGAGGTTGCGGATGCTGCGAGAGAGCCTCGGATATCGTATGCGGGAAGTGGAACTGGCCAGTAACCAGATCGCCCAAAGATTTCAGAGTGAAGAATTCGCAATTCCTCCCAGCCGCTTGTCCGACATTGAGACCAAAGGCATAATTCCGAGCATTTTTCGACTCTATTCGTTTGCCGCGATTTATCGGCGAGAATATCGGGAGTTGCTATCCTTCTATGGCCTCGAGTTGGATGGCATCTCAGCCGACATTGGCTTTGGGAGTCCACAGAAGTCCCATGTGTCCGAAGCTTTGAGCAACGTCAAAGAAGTGTGGATACCGACCAAACTCGACCCTGGATTCTCACTCCAGAAAACGACGGACTTAAGACGTGCCATCGAGCAATGGGGAACCGTACCCATGGCTTACCTTGAGATGCTTGCGGATGACCGATACGCGTATGGCTATATTGGATCGGAAGACTTCACGATGTATCCCATTCTTCCGCCTGGCAGTTTCGTGCAAGTGGACGAAACCAGGAACAAGGTAGGGGAAGGAAGCTGGCGGTCGGAGTACGAGCGTCCTATTTACTTTGTGGAAATGCGCGACGGATATACGTGTTGCTGGTGCTCCATGAAGCGTGATTCCATCGTCTTACAACCTCATCCCCTGTCTCCGGTTATGGTGCGAGTTCTTAGATGCCCGCAGGAGGCGGAGGTTCTTGGCCAGGTTGTGGGAATTGCGAGGCGCCTCGGAGATTGGCACTATTCCGGCTCTCAGCCAGCGCCGAAAGTGCGCTCAGCACTGACCCAAGATGAGCCATCGCAGCCGGGGAGAGGGACTTAGGAGGAGAGTTCTTCAGCGAATCCAGTAACTCGCTTTCTGTTTGATGCTCATGCGAGCATAACGCATCCACATCCTTGAGCAGCACAGCCAACGGTTCCCGCAATACCTCGGAGAGTAGTGCTCGATGCGACGCACGGATTGCGCACTGCGCGGCGTCGCCGCCATACACGCTCGCTAAACCCCAATGATTGTACCCTCCCTTCCCATCGTGCAGTCTGCCAACGTAGGAAAGTTTGCCCAATAACCCAGGGAGAGCGCCCAGGGTATTAACTTCAAAATCCTCGAAGGCAGATTTCAGTCTCATTTAATTTACGAATTCCGAAAAGCCGTCGAAACGTAACTAACCACGAAAGAAGCATCAACCGCAGGCAATGTATCACGGTGCGAACTCTTTCGCAAAGGAGAACTACCGTGAATCCTTGGCCTTGGTAATGTCTCAGATTGCTGCAAAGTAGCGCGGTCGGGGCGTAGGTGGGCCCGAACTGTTTCGCCAGAAAGAAGCGGAACGTAAGACGACTTATGCTGGCTTTGGTTGCGATTACCCTGTATCTGGCAGCCAGCACACGTCGGAGTATGGTCAATGGCAATCCCACGCCCCATGGGAATGCCATTTGGACCCTCTGGAGCTGCGCCACCTAGCCCGCGGGCGCCTTAGTTGAAAAGGAGCAAAGTGAGAGCTATAGTGCTCTGGAATGCTCCCGCATTGGCATAAGGGGCTGTTGCTTTTTCTGTGGATCGCGCCGCACATACTTCTTGCGGTGGTGGCGGCGATTATCTGGAAGCGCCGGTTGTACCAGACGTTTCCGTGTTTTTTTGCTTATGTCGTTTACGAGATTGGCGAGTTCATTCTGCTGTTTGCTTTGTATGTTGTCCCAGACGCCGGAAAGCAGTATGCTTACGCGTTTTCCGCCACGCTATTGCTTAGCCTCGCGCTTCGCTTCGGGGTGATTGATGAGGTTTCGAAAGATCTATTCCGTGAATCCAACTTGCTGAAGGCATCAGCGAGGCGATTGCTGCAAGGTGTAGCAGGTGCGCTGCTGGTAATGGGTGTTTTGCTAGCTGTCTATGCGCCCGGGAACAATGGCGCCAGGTGGCATGCGGGTGTATCCGTCGTCAACCGGGGAGCGGTTATGGTGCAATGTGGCTTGCTCGTTTCCCTGTTGCTCTTTTCCCGCTTTCTAGGCCTGACTTGGCGTCGCCCCGCTTTCGGGATTACGCTGGGCCTTGGGACCCTGACCAGCGTCGATCTCGCCGCCTCTGCTCTTCGTGCGGAATTCACCAGTGAGGTAATGAAGGAATCACTGAATTTGCTGATAACTGGAGCGGCCTTGGTTTGTGTTTTGATCTGGCTTGGCTATCTGCTGGCGCCTGAACCTGAACCCGCTAGCGCCCTTATGGTCGTTCCCCAGGACGAGGTGAAGACATGGAGCACGGAGCTGCAACACTTGCCCAGGGATTGATTACCGCTTGGGCTCTCGTCGCCGTTGCGTTCTTCGCACTGGGGATCCTGGTGTATGTGGCCGTCCGCAGCCGCATTCGAACGGTGGATCTGGAAAGAACCGTCAACGATTTCCGGTCTCTCGACATTGAGGCTTTCAGAAACCTGGTCGACTCAGCGGAGGAAGCGTTTCTTCGCGATAATTTATCGCCCAAGAAATTCCGTGCGATCAAGCGCCAGCGCATGTGGGCAGCACTGCTTTATGCCTGGGAAGCAGGGCGGGCCGCGACGGCGCTGGCCAAGGTTGGTCAAGCGGCGCAACGGAGTTTGGACCCAGAGATCGCGGCGTCCGGTGCCCAGGTTACCGAGGACGCTTTTCGTCTTCGATTGCAAACCGTCAGGGTTAGTCTCCACCTGTTAATCGAAGTCCCATTTCCCAGCCTGTCGAACCGGTCGCATCCGTCTTTGGCCGATCAGTACGAACGGGCGGCCGAAACACTGTTTCGTCTGGGAAGATTTCCATCTGGAGTGCGCAAGCTAATGCGATCCAAGAGCGCTTGATGCCACCACGATGGCCAGAGCAAACGTGGTACGGTGTGGAGTGAGATGGCGCGCGGCTGGGAGAGTAAGTCCGTAGAACAACAACAAGAGGAAATGGCGGAGCAGCGGAAGCCCGCTCGCGCACAGAGCTCGCCTGACGAGCAGCAGCGCAACCGGAAACGCGAAGGCCTGATTCTTTCCTGGCGACGCCTCACACAACAACTTGAGGCCGCCCATAACCCTCGCCACCGCCAGATGCTGGAACAGGCGATCGCGGAGCTGGACCGCCAACTATCTTCTTTTAAACAAGATGCGGGCCCAACCTTACGGAAGTGAGTGGCTTGGCCGCATACCCCCTATAGCGAAAACCCGGGTCCGGTCCGCTGCCGACTGACGTATAATCGGTGAGTTGATGAAAGCCTACGTCTACGTGTCACTGAAGAAGAGCGTTCTGGATCCGCAGGGGAAGACCATCCATGGCGCGCTTACGAAAATCGGTTACAAGAATCTGCTGGAAGTACGGCAAGGAAAGTATTTCGAAATTACTCTCAATGGCGGCATTTCCAAGGACGAGGCTCGCGCGGAAGTGGAGCGGATTGCGCGCGAAGTCCTGACGAACCCGGTCATCGAAGAGTTTCGTTTCTCCCTCGAAGAGTAAGTTCCCGGTTGTGCTTGGCGAGCAATGTTGCCCCAACATCACCGGCCCCCCACCGAATCATTCGTCAAGGAGAGAATTCGCCAATGTGCGGAATCGTGGGATATGTAGGTAAGAAGCAGGTCGTCCCCGTCATTATTGAGGGACTGAGGAAGCTGGAGTATCGCGGCTACGACTCGGCGGGAATCGCGGTGGCCGGAAACGGCGAAGGCCTGCAGATTCGCCGCGCCGAAGGTAAGCTGCGCAATCTGGAAGAAGTCATCCGCCTCAAGCCGCTCGACGGCACCTACGGCATTGGGCACACGCGCTGGGCCACTCATGGCCGCCCCACCGAAGAAAATGCCCATCCCCATCGTGACTGCACCGGCAGGATCGTGGTGGTGCACAACGGTATTGTCGAGAACTATCTCTCTCTGAAGAAGAAGCTGTCCGCTGAAGGGCACAAGTTCACCACCGAAACGGACACAGAAATCATTGCGCACCTGATCGAGAAGCACTACCTGCAGACTGGGAATGGCCAGCGGCCGTCCCTCGAAGAAGCGGTGCGCAAAGGAGTGAAGGAACTCACCGGCGTGTTCGCGCTGGTAGTGATCGCGATTGACGAGCCGAACACGATCGTCGCGGCGCGCAATGGACCACCCGTCGTCATCGGTCTCGGCAAAGACGAATACTTCGTCGCCAGCGACGTGCCCGCGCTCCTCGATCACACTCGTGACCTTTTCTTTCTGGCCGATGGCGATCTGGCCGTGATCACCCAGGCTGGCGTGCGAGTTACCGATTTCGACGGCCATCCGCTGGAACGAAAGGCGCAGCGCATCACCTGGGATCCGATCATGGCGGAAAAGGGCGGCTTCAAGCACTTTATGCTCAAGGAAATTTATGAGCAGCCGCGCACCGTCCGTGACACCACTCTCGGCCGCGTCTCGCAGGATACAGGTGCCATCTTCCTCGACGAGATGCACGTCAGCGAAGCCGACTTTAAAGCGCTGAAGAAAATCAATATCGCCGCCTGCGGCACCAGTTGGCATGCCGGACTGGCGGGCAAGTTCATGATTGAGAACCTGGCCCGCGTTCCCGTCGAAGTTGATTACGCCAGCGAATGGCGCTATCGCGACCCGATCCTGGAGCCGGACGTCATGACGCTGCTGATTTCACAGTCTGGTGAAACAGCGGATACCATCGCGGCCCAGCGCGAAGCTAAGGCCAAGGGCTCGAAGACGCTGGCCATCTGCAACGTAGTCGGCTCGATGATTACGCGCGAGGCCGTGGGAACCGTCTACACTCACGCTGGCCCGGAAATTGGCGTGGCTTCGACCAAGGCTTTCACCGGACAGCTTACGGCTCTCTATTTATTAGCCTTGTATCTGGCCGAGGTACGCGGCGCCATGACCCCCGAGCAGGCCAAGTCCGCCGTGCAAGAGCTCATGCGCATCCCCGGCAAGCTGGAGCAGATTCTCACCCATGATGAGGCTTGCGACGAGCTGGCAAAAACCTATGTTCGCGCGCACGACTTCCTTTTCCTCGGACGCGGCATTCACTATCCCATCGCCCTCGAAGGCGCGCTCAAGCTCAAGGAAATTTCCTACATCCACGCTGAAGGTTATCCCGCAGGAGAGATGAAGCACGGCCCCAACGCGCTGATCGACGAAAATCTGCCCGTGGTGATCATCGCCACGCGGGACGTGAACAGCCCGCAGTCGATGGTCCGCTACGAAAAGACGATGTCGAACCTGAAAGAAGTGAAAGCCCGTTCCGGCATCGTCATCGCTCTCGCCACCGAAGGCGACAAGGAGATTGCCGAGGAAGCGGATCACGTGCTCTTCGTTCCGCCGGCGCCGGAAGAGCTGTCAGCGATTCTGGAGATTGTCCCGCTGCAATTGCTGGCCTATCACATCGCGGTGCGCCGCGGCTGCGATGTGGATCAGCCGAGAAATCTGGCGAAGTCTGTGACGGTGGAGTAGAGAGGCTGTCAGCCGTCAGCTCTCAGCTATCAGTTCTCAGCCGCCAGGCCTACGCCGCAGTGAGAAGAATCAAGCCCCGGAGGGGAGGCCGAGCTTAGCCCAGCGCTTCAGCGCCGGGTACGTGGCCAGATTTGAGACTAAGTCCCGGAGGGACGACCGGGCCCTCAATGCCGGTTCAAGCCTGATCCCCGGGTTTCTTCAGCAACGCCGCCTGGCTGCGGCGAATTACCGGACGATCGGTCACCTCCAGTCCCGCCGCTGCGGCGTCCTGCAGTTCGGTTTCAAATGCATCCTTCTTTACGTGCCCAGACGGTTCTGCCAGCAAGAGCACTGCACCTGGCTTCATCGCTTCCGCAACTTCTGCGAAGAAGCGACCGGAGCTGGGCATTTCGTGCACGACCGCCATCGCGAGTGCGAAATCAACCTTGCCGTGCAGACCCTGCAACCCCAGAGAATCGGATGGAGCCAGGCGCGCATCGGTCCGTTCGAGCAGTCCGGCTTTCGCCAGCCGGCGTTTCAATCCCGCGATCATGCGCGGCTGAATGTCGACCGCAATTACTCGGCCGCAGGCGCCCACCTGACGCGCCAGTTCCACGGTGAAGAATCCCATGCCGGGGCCGGGTTCGAGGACGGTCATGCCTTCCCGGACGTAAGGTTTGATGATCGCAGCCGGGTCTTGAAGCAGGCGCCGCAACGGACTCGCCAACACATAGCCAAGCCACCAGGGGCAAACGCGGTGTCCCATTGTTCCTCCTCGAAAAAGGCACCCTCACCAAGCAATGCGGGCGGCTGGGAATCGAAGCGTCCGGCGACTCGCCAGAATCATCTAGATGAATGAATGGCTCAGTTCAAAACATTTGAGGCACGGCTGGTGCACTCCGTCCCGCTCTCCGAGTTTACCAAGCACCTTGAACTCGAAGTGAATGGAGTTTCCCGCTTCGGTTTTGTTCCCGGACAATGGCTCTCGGTGAAGGCCAACACTCCCGATGGCGAGGAGATGACGCGCGCGTATTCCATCGCATCTCCTCCGTCCGATAACGGGCGTTTCGCCTTCTGCCTGAATCGCGTGCAGGATGGATTCATGTCGAACTATCTCTGCGGTCTCGAAGAAGGCGCAAAGATTTCGTTTCAGGGACCGTTCGGCAGCTTTATCTTGCGTCCGCCGCTGCGTGACACTGTGTTCATAGCCACGGGAACCGGGATCGCGCCCTTTCGCTCCATGCTGCACTGGTTGCTGGCCGAAGACGACCGTCATAGCGGACACCAATTCTGGCTGTTGTTCGGGGCGCGCCAAGAGCAGGACATTTATTATCGCGAGGAGTTTGAACGCCTCGCCGCCGACCACGCCAACTTCCATTTTCTGCCCACGTTGAGTCGCGGCAGCGCGGAGTGGAAAGGCTGGCGCGGATATGTGCAGGGACATCTGGCCGAAATCGTTGGGGCCCGCACCGACATGCACGCCTACGTCTGCGGCCTCGACAAGATGATCAAGGCTAACCGCGAGTTGTTGAAGAGTCTGGGCTGGGATCGAACCTCAATCCGTTACGAAAAATACGACTGACCTCGTAGAATGATTGCCGATCCACGAAACTCGCAGCGCAAGAAGGTTTGTATCAGGGCATGCCTTCAGGCATGCCGGAAGTTCGCTTGATGAGTGCGGCTTTAGCCGCTAAGGAGGGCCAACGTGTACGTCGCCAATGACAAGCGCTACGATTCCATGCAATATCGCCGTTCGGGTCGCAGTGGCATCCAACTACCCGCCGTCTCGCTCGGACTGTGGCACAACTTCGGCGGCGTGGATAACTTTGAAAATTCTCGCGCCATGCTGCGCCGCGCCTTCGATCTCGGCATCACCCATTTCGATCTGGCCAACAATTACGGCCCTCCCTATGGATCGGCGGAAGAAACGTTCGGACAGATCCTGAAGAAAGACTTCCTTCCCTATCGCGACGAGCTGATCATCTCGACCAAGGCGGGTTGGGATATGTGGCCCGGACCCTACGGGGATCGGGGTTCGCGCAAATATATGCTGGCCAGCCTCGATCAGAGCCGGAAGCGCATGGGAATCGAATACGTCGACATCTTCTACCATCACCGGCCTGACCCCGACACGCCGATGGAAGAATCGCTCGGGGCGCTCGACACGGCAGTTCGCTCGGGCCGAGCGCTCTACGCCGGTATTTCCGCTTACAACGCGAAGCAGACGGCGGAGGCGGTGAAGATTCTGCGCGACTTGGGAACGCCCTGCCTGATTCATCAGCCGAAATATTCCATGTTCGTACGCGATCCCGAGCAAGCACTGTTCGATGTACTCGAAAAGGAAGGCGTGGGATCGATTGTCTTCAGTCCACTGGCGCAGGGACTTCTGTCGGATCGCTATCTGCACGGAATTCCCAGTGACTCGCGTGCTGCGCGCAATTTTTTTCTGAAGAAGAAGGACATCGGCGAAGACAAACTCGCCAAGATTCGCGCGCTGAATGAAATCGCCAAGCAGCGTGGGCAGACGCTGGCCGAAATGGCTGTGGCGTGGGTGTTGCGCGATCCGCGCGTCACCAGCGCTCTCGTTGGCACCAGCAAAGTGTCGCAGGTGGACGACAACGTAGCCGCGCTGAAGAACCTGAAATTTTCAGCCGAGGAGTTGCGCAAGATTGACGGCGCCCTCACCGGCAAGCAAGCGGCGTGAAATGAAAGCTCTCAGCAACAATGTCGTCCGCTGCTCATGGGCAACGAACGATCTTTCAATCCTCTATCACGACCGCGAGTGGGGCGTCCCGCAGCATGACGACCGCGTGCTGTTCGAATTCCTGATCCTGGAGGGTGCGCAAGCCGGGCTCAGTTGGGACACGATTCTGCGAAAGCGCGAAAACTATCGTGCCGCCTTTGACGGTTTTGATGCAAAAACAATTGCACGCTACGACCGGCGCATGACGCAACGACTGCTGCGAGATGAGGGCTAAAGCGGCGCCGCACGTTTCTACCTTGCCAACTGCTCCAGACGCTCGAATGTGTCCGGAAATCTGGCTGCCAGTAACAATAACGCGGCCGCCTGGGCGTTGGGCTTGGCTCGCCCTTGTTCCATTTTTCCAGCGTGCGCTCGTTGGTGAAGAGCCTGCGAGCAAAGACGCTGCGTGAACAGTGGAAGTGGGCCCGCACCTGCTTGATCATTTTCGGCTTGACCTCGGGCAGCGCACGCGGTTCGACTTTATAGGTCCGCAAGGTGATCTTCCCGGCGCGATGCGCCTTCATGGCCGTCACACCCTCCATCAGTTCGTCGAACACATTCCGCTTGTCTGCCATTGCTGTCCTCATCTCCGTGCACGTGTTTTCTTTTCAGCGTCGATCGCTGTCTTCAGGGTCTTTCTTTGCTCTGGCGTAGGATCGGCGGCTTCATTCTTGTATAAACCGTCATAAGCCAGATCTGATCTTGGCCGTCAAACCAGTAGTAGATCACCTGCAGTCCACCCCGACGGCCTTTGCCCCTTCGAACATCCGCCCAGCGCAGCTTGCGGAATCCGCCGGTACCGGGAATCACGGCACCTAGTTCCGGTGTATTGGCGAGCGTGTCCTGGAGTCTGCGGTACTGCTCGTCATTCAGGTACCGGTTCAGGTGCTGAGTAAATGCGGGCGCTTCAATGAATTCCACCGGAGCGACTCCATACGCAACTAGCGTACTTTACTTAGCATACGCTAATAGCGTATAAAGTCAAGGCGATGAAAGCTTTTCGGAAGAATATCGTTCGCTGCACGTGGGCGAGCAACGACCTGTCGATCCTCTATCACGACCGCGAGTGGGGCGTCCCGCAGCATGACGACCGCGTGCTGTTCGAATTCCTGATCCTGGAGGGTGCGCAAGCCGGGCTCAGTTGGGACACGATTCTGCGAAAGCGCGAGAACTATCGCGCAGCTTTTAGCGGCTTTGACCGAAGAAAATCGCCCGCTACGACCGGCGCAAGAAGCAGCGACTGCTGCGGATGAGGGCATCGTCCGCAACCGGCTGAAGATCGCGTCGGCGATCCAGAACGCGAAGGCATTTCTGGCGGTGCAAAAAGAGTTCGGCTCATTCGATCGCTACATTTGGCAGTTTGTCGGAGGCAAACCGCGAGTGAACGCCTGGCGGTTGGGAGAGAAAATTCCGGCGCGCACTCCGGAATCCGACGTCATGAGCAAAGGTCTGAAGAAACGCGGCTTCAGCTTCGTCGGTTCGACCATCTGCTACGCCTTCATGCAGGCAACCGGGATGGTCAACGACCACGCCGTCGAGTGCTTCCGCTACCGAAGACCACCGGGGTGAGGCCATTGCGAAAACCGCTAACCTCCGGCATAATAATGGTTTGTCTTTACCTCGCCGGACTCTTCCGGGCAAAGGATACTGAAGTCTGTGTTAATGATCCGATTGGCGCGCTTTGGAGCGCGCAAACAACCATATTACCGAGTGGTGGTGATTGAAAAGGAGCGGGCTCGCAATGGCCGCCCGGTGGAAGTGGTGGGCACTTACAATCCGCGCACCAATCCGGCCACTTTTGACCTGAAACGGGAGCGTATTGAGCACTGGGTTTCAAAAGGCGCCCAATGCTCGGACCGGGTCAGAAAACTGCTTGCTCTCCCCGCACCGGCTGCGGCCGCTACGGTCGCCTAGCCGCACCACTGCCACTCGCTCGAACCCAATTCAGGAGCCGAGTTCAGGACAAACTATGATTGAGCCCGCCCCCAGCCCCCGCGCCATGATTGAACACATCGCCAAGGCGATTGTTGACGCAAAAGGCGAGGTTTTTGTCGACGAGTACGAGGACGGGGATGAAACGGTCATCGAACTCGAGGTCGCCGAGGCCGATCTGGGCAAGGTTATCGGCCGCTCCGGCCGCGTCGCCCGCGCCCTGCGCAACGTGCTGAGCGCGGCGGGTTCGAAGGTGGACAAGCGCTACGCGCTGGAGATCATCGAATAGCGGGGCCGGAGAAGCGAGCAAAGCATGGCGGCACCAGACGCAAGTAGCGAATGGATAACCCTGGCGGTCGTCATCAAGACGCAGGGACGCCGCGGAGAAGTAGCGGTTGAGTTGCATACCGATGTTCCGGACCGCTTCCGGCAAGACATGCGGCTGTGGGCGCTGGGGAAGAGACGGCGAGCGCCGCGAAGTAACGATCGAAGATCTCTGGCCGCACAAGAATTTTCTGGTACTGAAGTTTCAGGGCGTCGAGACGATCTCCGATGCCGAGCCGCTGCTGAAGGCCGAACTTCAGCTTCCGCGCAGCGAACGCGCTGAGCTGGAGCCGGGTTGGACGTACCTGAGCGACCTGATCGGTTGCACCGTGTTCGACGGCCAGCGCGAGATCGGCCAGATTGAGGACGTGCAGTTCGGAGCGGGAGAAGCGCCGCTGCTGGTGGTTCGGGCGAGAGTAGTGGAGGGGCGAAACTGCCCTACGAGATCCCCTTCGCCGAGGCGTACCTGGAGAAGGTGGACCTGGAGCGGAAGCAAGTCCGGATGAAGTTGCCGGAAGGCTGCTGGAAGTGAACGAGCCGGAAGAAAGAAGAGCGATGTGGTCGATGTAGTGAGCCGATCGGTATTGAATCGTTGGTTGAGCACAGGATGTTTGATTTACTAATGTCAAATGACCAACGATTCGACTGACTGGTTCAGCAAAAATGAAGATCGACATTCTCACGATCTTTCCCGACTTCTTTCGCGGGCCACTGGATTATGGAATTGTGCGCCGGGCGCGGGAAACGGGCCTGGTGGGAATCAGCATTCACGATCTGCGGGCGTTCACGAAAGACAAGCACCGCACCGTGGATGACCGCCCGTTCGGCGGCGGCGAGGGCATGGTCCTGAAGCCGGAACCGATCTTTGAATGTTTGGAGTCGTTCGGCGACGTGGCTCGCGTGAAGCGCGTCTGAGCCCGGGCGCGAAGCAGTCGGTGATTCTGCTTTCCGCGCAGGGCCGCAGGCTCGACCAGGCGCTGGCGGCGGAACTTTCGGCGCTCGACCGGATCGTGCTGATTTGCGGACGCTACGAAGGCGTGGACGAACGCATCAGCGAGCACCTGGCGGATCGCGAAGTTTCGATCGGCGACTATGTGCTGAGCGGTGGCGAATTGGGTGCGGCGGTAATTGTGGACACAGTCACGCGGCTGATCCCGGGCGCGGTGGGCAACCAGAATTCGACGCGGCAGGAGTCGTTCACCGAGTCGTTTGCTGGACAGGCGGAGCTGGCGGGCGACGGACCGAGTTCGACCTGCGTTTCCGGCGGATTGCTCGACTATCCGCATTACACGCGGCCCGCGGATTTTCGCGGCATGGCGGTGCCGGAAGTGCTGGTGAACGGCAACCACGACCAGATTCGCAGCTGGCGGCGCAAAACGGCTTTGGCAAAAACGTTGCGCAACCGTCCTGACTTACTGGAGCGGGTGGCGCTGACGGCGGAAGACAAGGAATTGCTGGCCCAGATTAGGGGCCGAGAAGTGGCGAGTCTCGAAAGATTAAGACAAGGTTAGGAAGGAAAAGTCATGCGCAACCCGATTATCGAAAAATTGTTGGCGAAATCGCGCCGTACCGACATCCCGAAGTTTGGCCCCGGCGATACCATCAAGGTGCAGGTCAAGATCCGGGAAGGCGAAAAAGAGCGCTTGCAGGCGTTCGAAGGCGTCGTCATTTCCCGGTCCGAGGCGCTCAACCCAGCTTTACCGTCCGCAAGATCAGCTTCGGCCAGGGCGTGGAGCGTATTTTCCCCCTCGACTCAAAGGTCATCGACAAGATTGACGTGGTGCGGTCCGGCAAAGTCCGTCGCGCCAAGCTCTACTACCTGCGCGGGCTGAAGGGCAAGGCTGCGCGGCTGAAAGAAGTCGAACAGCAGTAAGGCATCATAATTGCTTGTGTCGGTGACGGGGCTCCGCTTCTTCCAGGCGGGGCGAAGCCCGCTTCCACACGATCTCCTCTTGCTTCCCACCCTTTCTTCGGCGAAGATGCTGAGCAGATTCCGTGTCCAAGTCTGCGTCCACACCGAAAGATGGCATCTCTCGCCTCCGCCGCCAAGTTGCGGCTGCTGAAGAAACTGCGCTGCACTCTCAAATTTGAAAAGCGGGCTTGGGCCGCGGGCGCCGAACACGTTGCCGGAGTCGATGAAGTGGGCCGCGGATCGCTGTTTGGCCCGGTCGTCGCTGCCGCCGTGATTCTCGATCCGGCACACCGCATTCGCGGGCTGCGCGATTCGAAACTGCTGCCGGCCGAACGCCGCGAAGAACTTGCGCTCCTGATTCGCGAGCATTCGATCGCCTGGGCCGTGGCCGCCGTCGATTCCGCCCGCATCGATCAAATCAATATCTACCAGGCTTCGCGGCTCGCCATGCTTCGCGCGGTCGAGCAACTTGATCCGGCGGCGAACTATCTTCTGGTCGATGCGGTCCGGCTCGATTGCGAACTTCCGCAACAGGCGATCATTCACGGCGACGCGCTCTCGGTCTCCATCGCCGCCGCTTCCATCCTTGCGAAGGTCGAACGGGACCGCATGATCTCGGCCTGGGACCCGGTCTTCCCCATGTACGGCCTGGCATCGAACAAGGGATACGGCACACCGCGCCACCTCGCAGCCTTGCGCGAGCACGGCCCCTCGCCGCTGCACCGGCAGTCGTTTTCGCCAGTGTGGAGCGCGCCCATTCCGCAGGAAGTTTTGAGTTTTATGCTGGACTCAACTTCCGAAGCGTTTTCCGGTGATGGTGAGGAAGAGCCGGTGGCAGCGATTTCGGGCAGCTAGAGTGCTTAGGCAGCTAAGTTATGATCGTCCCTCGGGGGATGTCACGGTGAAGCAATTCAAACTGCAGCTCGTTGTCCTCGTTCTAACAGCCGTCAGTTCGGCGCAACAATCCCCATCATCCGCTGCGACCCCAAATGCCACCTCTGATGGGCGCGGCACCGTGCAGACGGAGCATACAGCGGCGCGACCGGAACGAGATTCGCCTTCTGCGACTGCTTCGCCTGTTCCGTCGTACCCTGACACGGCTGAAGGACTTGAAAGGATGATGGGAGACATGATCTCCCTCCAAAGGCGAGGTCAGACTGCGGAACTCACTCCGTACCTCCAATCGCTCGTTTTGCCTCAACCCGAGGTGTGGTTCGCCGCGAGGTTTGGTACCGTGCACTGCGAAGAAGAGAAGTTAAGCGCAAATGATTGTTTGGGGCCACGGATCGCCTTTACCTATGCAACGATCACGAGAAATCTTTCAGATTCCTTCACCTTGACGCTGAAAGACCTCATCAATGAAGGGCTAACGAACTTCGAAGCAACCGACTATACGGAGGAGTGTCCCGGGCCGCAGCGCATCATCGCTCCTCGAGAACTGGTGGGCGGGCTAACGACTACGCAGATCTTAGGGGGCATGCAGCGGCATCACGAATCGGTGTATGTGTTGTGGAGTTACAGCGATCGCAAAGAGACCACACTGCCTTTCTTCGTGTATTCCCAGGGAGCTTTCCGCTACATCGGAATGCCCCACGAAGCTTCCGTAGAGGACTATCAAAAGAAGATCAAGGGTGGCGATGGAGAGGATGAACCGGCCCCGTCGGCGCGCTACTTGACAGAAGACCAACTGGAGATGAAGCCAGTCATAATCGATCCCGCAGTGGCTCAGCGAACTGTTGTGTTTCGCGTATCCGTCGGAAAGGACGGAAAGGTCACTGAGGCATCATATGTGCGTGGTCCCGAGGCCTACAGGGACGCCGCCATCCAGAGTCTACGAAAACGGAGGTTTGACCCGCCGGGCTTTGGCCCCCACGGCTTTCACCCGAACTTGCTTTGTGCCAACGTGGCGGCTCCACGCTAAACCGCCGTTTCTTCTTTACGCGGCCTTGGCGCGAGCGTCCATTTCTGTGGTTCTTTGCCAGGTGTAGATGACGCGGTGGATCACGGTGATCGTGGAAAGCACGCCGATCACCCAGAGCACCGGGGCCATGACATTGAACAGCGCGCCGATGATCAGCAGCACCAGGCGTTCGGGGCGTTCCATGAATCCGACGCGGCAGGCGCCAATGAGCGACTCGGCGCGAGCCCGGGCGTAGCTCACCATAATGGCGCTGATCATGGCCAGCGCGGTCAGCAGGAGGTAGAAGAACCGGTTGCCGCGGGCGTAGAAAACCAGCAGCCCAAAGAACAGCGACGCATCGCTGTAGCGGTCGACGATGGAATCGAAGAACCCTCCGAAGCGGGTCACCTTGTTCGAGGCGCGCGCGACACGGCCGTCCACCAGATCGAAAAATCCCGATCCGATGATCACCAGGCCGGCATAGAAAAACATGCGGCGCTGGTTGTCGCCGTTGGCGTATCCAAAAAGAAACGCGGCGTAGGTGTTGACCACCAGCCCCATCAGGGTGAGGACGTTGGGATTGATGCGCGAGAGAGCGAGCAGGCGCACGATAGCGTCCAGCAGAACACCGCAGGCGCGCCCGACTCCGCTGGTCCAAGTCATATATCCCTACCCATAATAGCGTCGCTGGTAGCGCCGCAGCTCATTCTGCTTCCCGTTCCGGATCCGGCAGCGCTTCCAGTTCCGCTTCCAGCTTGGCCTCGGCGATGTCGTGCATGGTGGAGAGCTTCAGGATTTCCATTTCGCGGTTCCCGCCGGGGGTAACGACCATGGCGGTATCGCCAACTTTCTTATTCAGCAGGGCCCGCCCGATGGGCGAGGTGGTGGAGATTTTGCCGGCGGCCACGTCCGACTCCTCGCTGGTCACCAGCTGGTATTCCATTTCTTCGTTCTTGGTGCCGTCGAAGATGGTCACGGTCGAGCCCAGGCCAACTTTATCCTTAGGGATATTGTTCATGTTAATCAGCGACAGGTCGGCCAGCCGCTTGCCCAGTTGGCGGACGCGCGCCTTCAGGTATTCCTGGCGCTGCTTGGCCATGTGATACTCGGCGTTCTCGCTGAGGTCGCCCATGGCGACGGCTTTCTTGAGCTCTCTCGGGATATCGTGGGCCAGCTCATACTCGAGCGTGTTCAGTTCGTCCCGCAGCTTCTTTTTGATCTGTTCCGTCATCGACCTTGGCATTATAACCCTCGACCTCTGAGGCTGGCACTCGGCCTCCCCCTTAACGTTCCGGAGTTTCCGCTCAACCCAGTCAGCCGAAACGACTTAGGTTGGATCATGGCTGTATGGGCCGCCCCGCAACGATTCTTCTTCATTGCCTTGGGCGTGGCGCTCGGCTAAACTGGAAGGAGTCTCCTTCCTCGGGCGAGGGCCCCTCCATGAGCGGTGACCGGGTTTTCCAGATTGGTGAGAAGGTCGTATACCCCAACCACGGCGTAGGAATTATTGAACAAATCAGCAGCCGGACGATGGGAACCACGGTCGAAAAGTTCTACTTGCTGAAAATCGCAACCAGCAGTTTGAAGGTGATGGTGCCATTCGCTAATGTTGACAGCGTCGGCATGCGTCCGGTGGTGCGTAACGGCGAGGTGCAGAAAATCGTGGATTACCTGTCCTCGGGTGAATGCGTCAACGCGGCCGATTGGAAAGACCGGTTTAAGGAGAATTCTGACCGCATGCGCACCGGGTCCCTCTCGGACGTGGCTGTGGTGCTGAAAAGCTTGCTGATCCTGGGGCAGGATAAGTCCCTTTCCTACCGCGAAAAGAAGATGCTGGAGCGAGCTCGGTACCTGCTGGTCAGCGAAATAGCCATCTCGCGCAATTGCGACGAAACCCTGATTGAACAGGCGCTTACCAAGGCCCTGCTGAAGTGCAATCTGCGCTTCCCTGAGATTACTGAACTTGCCTCTTGACCGCGTCCTGGCGTGGCGAAAGCCCAATCTCCCGTCTCAATGCCTCCCATCCCCGATCTGTTTAGCACCCTGTTCAGTCGTACCGTCGTTAGCGTTTTCCAGCTATTGGCAACGGTGGGGGCCAGCGTGTAGGGTGTGGAATCGCCGGAATTACCGGCAACCCTGCCTGGAGGGCAATTCGAAACCATGACCTGGATTCGTACCATTCCGTTCACGGAAGCTGACGACGAACTGCGGCAGGCAATGGAAGAGCAGAAGCCGCTTTATCCCGAGGAATACGCCGTTCCCATCCATCCTGCTGAAGGCGGAGGCTCTCTGATCGTAGCCTCGCACTCTCTGATTCCGCAGGCGCTGAAGCACGCGTTCTCCACCTTCGGCGCGCTGATGTCCCCCGACCTGCCGCTCCAGAGGCGCCATCACGAGATGATTGCCACCATGGTCTCCGTGACCAACCGGTGCGTGTATTGAATCGAGTCCCACGCAGAGTTTCTGCGTCGCGTCACCTTGGACAAGGAACTGGTCGAAGCGCTGGAACGCGATTACACCACCGCCCGCATCACGTCGCAAGAGCGCGTGATGGTCGACTACGTCGTGAAACTCACCAAAGACGCTACCCAAGTCCAGAAAGACGACCACGAGCGATTACGGGCAGCGGGTTTCGACGATCGGGCCATCCTGCAGATCACGCTGATTGCATCCTGGTTCAACTACATTAACCGCGTGGCCGACGCGCTGGGGGTAGGAAGGGAAGGGTAGCAGCCCCTGAAGGGGCGTTTGATTTCAAGAGCTATTGGTATCGCTAAAGCGATACCCTGATACGAACCCTTCGCGCCCGTTATTCGTTGGCCACCCGACGATGCGATTTCACCGCCAGGCAACGGGCGAAGATTGCCGACACCTGCGGAATCTCCTGTTCGTTCAATCGAATGGCGCTGCCCAGTTTCTTCAACGCCGCATTCAGCGCTGCAGGCTGCGTACCCGCCAATTCCAGGACCTGTTGCCACTCCCGGGCGACGGGAACGCGCTCGCCGGTTTCCGCATCTTCGCAGAATTGATCAGCTGCTTCCGGAGGAGTTCCGTACTCGTCGGCGACATCTTCATGGAAGTAGCCGCGCAGGAAGGTATGCAGCGCGGGAAAGTTGGCAGCGGTGATTTCCGGTTTCGGATTCATCAGCGGCACTCCGGATAAGAAGTCAGAACGTAGTACTGGTTGGGCCCGGAGTATTTTAGTACGACCAGGGCGTGCGCGCACGGGCGCGATTGGCTCTCTCCGCGATTGATAGTCCGGCCAATCGGGGCCTCGCTGTCGTAGTCGAGTACCAGGTTGGGATGCCCACCCGAACGGTTGAGCCAGCGCTCGATTCGGTCCTGCGATTGTGCGATGGCTGCGCCCACGGCGTGCTCGGCGGCCGAGCTGTCGGTGTAGGTTGACGCGCCGGTGATGTGAGGTTCCCGCTCCAGGCGCTGGCGCAGTTGGTCGTCGGTCTGGCCCACATGCTTACGCAGAATGTGTCCGCCAGCGGCCTCGTCCTGGCTGAGGTCGCGCACGGGTCCTGTGGTTGGGTGGATCTCGGCTCGTGCGGCCGTAGACGAAGACGCAGAGCTCGCGTCTTTCGTGGAGGTGGGCGGCTGGCACGAGATCAGCCCGCACATCGCCGTCGCGAAAACGATGCCAACCCAAACGCCGCGAATTGCAACAGGTCTAGTCATCTCTGGTCGTTTAAGCGCCAGTGATCCACATCACATTACCCGTACAGTTTCTATTCTGTAACAGTTACGGCCTGTAAAGTTCTGGGAATTGTGCTACTAAACAAGGTATGCGGGCAAGTGTGCTGGATTCGCTGGACGATTTCGAGCGTTGGGGTGACGACTGCGCCTTCGTCTTTCCCCGAGGATACCGGCGCGAGCGCTGGAGCTACCGGCGCGTCGCGGGAGTGGCGTATCAGTTTGCCCGCGAACTGGAAGCCCGCAACATCGCCAAGGGCGATGCGGTGCTGTTGTGGTGTCCGAACTGCGCCGAGTGGGTAGCGGCATTCCTCGGATGTGCGCTTTGCGGGGTCATTGCCGTTCCCGTGGATGATGCCGCCAGCCCCGATTTTGCACGCCGCATCAGCGGGCAGGTGCGGACCCGGCTGGTATTGTGCCCACGGGAGCACGCGACGGTCTTTGACGGGTCCTCGACGGGAAAGATCGCCATCATCGATCCCGCCGATCTGGCGGCCGCAGTTGCAGAACGTCCGGCCGAGCGCTTCCGCCCAACTCAGATCCAGCCCTCCGATACGCTGGAAATCGTCTTCACCTCGGGCACCACGGCCGAGCCCAAGGGAGTCGTGCTCACCCACGCCAACGTAGTCGGCAACCTCGTCCCGATCGAAACCGAGATCAGGAAATATCTGAAGTACGAGTGGATGGTGCATCCCATCCGCTTTCTGAACCTGCTGCCGCTGAGCCATGTCTTCGGCCAATTCCTGGGAATTTTTCTTCCTCCGCTGCTGGGCGGCACCGTCGTATTCGAAAACACCTTCAACCCCACGGAGGTCATGGCGACGATCCGCCGGGAACGCGTCTCGGTGCTGGTGGCCGTCCCGCGCATGATCGATTCGCTGAAGCAGAAGATAGAACGCGATCTCGATGATGCGGGTGTCCGCGCAGACTTCGCCGCGCGCTACTCCGCAGCCGCGGGTCAGCACTTTCTGCGCCGCTGGTGGACCTTCCGCGACGTGCGCCGCCAGTTCGGATGGAAGTTCTGGGCCATGATCAGTGGTGGCGCCGCCCTCGATCGCGAGACGGAGGAATTCTGGCATCGCCTGGGATATGCCGTGGTTCAGGGGTACGGATTGACCGAAACGACTTCGCTGATCAGCTTGAACCATCCCTTCCACACCAGCCGCGGGTCCATTGGCAAGGTCTTGCCTGGACGCGAAATCAGGCTGGCGGACAACGGTGAAATTCTCGTGCGCGGCAGCGGCGTCGCCAGCGGCTACTGGAACGGACGCGAACTGCAGCCGGTTGTGCGTGACGACGATGAAGGCTGGTACCGCACCGGTGACCTGGGCGCGCTCGACCGTCAAGGCAATCTCTTTTTCAAGGGCCGCAAGAAAGAAGTGATCGTCACGCCCGCTGGCATGAACATCTATCCCGAGGATCTTGAAGCTGCATTGCGAGGGCAGATAGAAATTCGGGATTGCGTGGTCGTCGGGCTCGATCGCGGCGGAAACGCTGAGCCGTGCGCCGTGCTGATTCCGCGTGACCGCAACGCTAAGACGGTCGATGTGAAGACAATCGTGGAGCGCGCCAATGAAACGCTGGCCGACTACCAGCGCATGCATACCTGGTTCGTCTGGCCGGACGAAGATTTCCCCCGCAGTTCCACCCAAAAGCCGCGCCGCAACCTGATTCGCGATGCGGTCGAGGCAGCCGTTCAAGGACAATCGCCAGCGAACACCGCCAGCCCGCTCACCGAACTGCTGACGCGAATTACCGGCCGCAGCGTTCAGAACATGCAGAACCTGGCGCCGGACGCCACCTTGGAAAGCGGGTTAGGCCTGAACTCTCTCGAGCGAGTTGAACTACTCAGCGCACTCGAAGACCGCTACCAGATCGACCTGAATGAAACCGATTTCGCAAATGCAGCGACCGTCGGCGACCTGGAAAAGCTGTTGCAGGACGAACGAGGCGCGCACAGCGAGCTTCACCATCCTCTTTTTCACTATCCACGATGGACTCTTCGCTGGCCGACGACGTGGCTGCGGCTGGCGTCGAATTATCTGCTGGCACGCCCGGCGATCCTTCTGTTGGGATGGCCCCGTGTAACCGGACGCGAGAACCTGCGCGGCGTTCGTGGCCCACTGCTCGTCATTTCCAACCACATCTCCGATGTCGACGTCGGCTTTATCCAGACGGCGCTTCCCGCGCGCATCCGCCGCAAAATCGCGACTGCAACCGGCGGCGAGGCGCTCGAACAGTTGCGCTCGCCCGCTCCGGATCGTGTCTGGTTCAAGCGAATCTACGACCGCTTGCAATGGACGCTCGGCGTCGCCCTGCTGAACCTGTTCCCGTTGCCGCGACAATCCGGCTTCCGCAAAAGCTTCGCCTACGCCGGAGAGGCCGTCGATCGCGGCTACAGCGTGCTGGTGTTTCCGGAGGGAAAGCACACCACGGACGGCAAGGTCGGCAAATTTCGCGCCGGAGTTGGGCTGCTGGCCAATAATCTGCGCATTCCTGTCCTGCCCATGCGGATCGATGGTTTGTTTGAAATCAAGAATGCCGGTAAGAAGTTTGCGCCGCCCGGGAAGATTCAAGTGCGCATCGGCAAACCCCTGCAGTTCTCGCCAGAAACGGATCCCGAGGAAATCGCGCGGGAGTTGCAAAAAGCTATTGAGACCCTCTGAAACTGGAGTTGGGATTGTTCGGCTGATGCGCCAATCTCACGCCATGCCCGCCGCCATGCTCTTCGCCTGCAGACCGGCAAGCCGGCGCATCTCCTCTACCAACCATTCGGTTTCGTGCTTGTCGCGCACCGTACGTCCCAGCGTGACTTTCTTCCCATCGCGCAAGCTGAGCTCGATGTCGTAGTAAGGAGTGCCGGTAGCTCCACCTTGCTGAGAGGTAATCCTGTCGCTGATTGATTCGATCTCCGCCAACGGAATCTGTCGCACCTTGCCGATGCCCAGCAGCCCCGACTGCACCGTCAGGCCGCCGCTGCCAATCACAACTCGCGTAGTCCCCAGCCACAATTGAACCGTAATCCAGAGCAGAAGGCACGAGAAAAAGCCGAATACCAGTGGAAAGATGAACGGGGCGTGGTGGATCAGGAAGTAAGAGACCGAGCTGAAGATCAGCGCGAACACTGTTGTCGACATGGCGAAGGTCTTGTTGCGCGCGGCTGGAAAATAAAACTCGGTGCCTTCCGTATTCTGGCGCACTTCGATGGTTGTAACGTTGGGACGCGCGACGGATTGCGCCGTGACGGTCGTTGCAAACTTTTCTACTTCCGGTTGCGCCGGAGTCTGCGAGGTGTGAAAAACGGGCACTTCGAAGATATCGTGGTAATCGACGCCCGGGACATCGGCGAGCGCTTCCAACACCCACACAAATTCATCGCGCGGGTTGCGTTTTTCGGTAGGCTGCGCATCCAGCGGAATGCGGAACGCAACCGGGATCGTGGTGCCGACAGGCCCGGGACACAGTTGCCCCGAAGCGAGGTCCGCCTCATCGCGCCATACGATAGTCTCGGTCGTGGATTGAGAGTTTCCGGAACCGGTCGTCACGCGGTGCACACAGGAGAGTCGCAGATGAACACCGTGGTCCGGCGAATGCGGGAAGCGCGCCTGGATCTGCCCCTTCAGTTCGCGCCCGACCACGCCAGGCAGGGTAGTCATTTCGAAACAGGTGTTGCCGAATTCAAAAAACGCGATGGTCCGCCGGATCGCATACACCAGCAGGCAGACTCCCACGATCGGGAAGATCAGACCGACGTAGGCAATCGGGCCTTTTTGCCTGGCGGCCGCGGGCAGGACAAAAAAAGCGACCGGCATGGAAATCGCATTCCAGAAAATTGCAAACACCCACCCGGCAAACATGCTGGTACGGGTCTTGCTGTTGGCGCGGCCCTGGGCCCAATCCGCTCGCCAAAGCCATGGTTCCGCAGGATGCTCGACCTGAAGCCGTTGCTGGCGCTGGGCGTATTTCCCACCGTAGAGCACGGCGAAAATCAATCCAAAGCCGACCCCACTGAAGACAAGGCCGAACATCAGCGGAAGCCAGAAGGGCGTTTTGCCCGGGTCTCCATACGCCATGCGGATCGCCTGCGAAATTGCGAATAGTCCCCCGAATGCAAAGGGCAGAGCGAACAGGCACAGCACGAACTGGGCAAGTCTGGCGGAGCGGTTCATCCCGATCATTGTCGGCGAGAAAGGGGTTGCAAGTAAGAGCCGGAAGGTCTGGCAACCAAAGTAATCGTCGAAACACCCCGGAAATACAAAAGGCCGGGCAGTTGGCCCGGCGCTTCGTACTGAGAAACTGTCCATCGCTGAGTTGAGCTAGATCAGTTTCCCGTTAACCTCGTTTTACCTATGTATTAAGCGTGCCAAAACCTCACATTACCAGCGCGAGCCCTTCCAGTTCGCGCTCCAGCACCGGTAGAGAACAGCCCGCCATTTCCACCCGGCCAGCGGCATCGATGGCTGCGGCCGGAGAAACGCCATAGCCGCGCCCCATCAAGAAAACCTGGAGCAATTCCGCGGCTTCCCGGGAATCCACCATGCCGCCCTGGATCAGGTCGTTTCGCAAGGCGCACAGTTCAGTCACCGTAAATCGTTCTTTCATGGCCATTCTCACCTGCGACCTCCCTACCCGTTGCCCACTTAGATTCATCGGCAACTGGATACGTTACATGCAATCGAAATGCCAGAACTTTGGTACACGACGAGAGCCGGATTCCTGAAACCTCTAATTCCTATAACCCCAGTTTTTGCAAAAGGTTGCGAGGATATCATCGGCCAGCAAGCGGAAGGCATGAGGACGCCATGCGTTGCCAAAATGACACAAAATGTCGTTTCGCGGCGGGAGGGAACCGAACTCTGTCGTCCGTGGCTTCAGGCGGTCTCAGGCGTCGATCTTGGCGGCGTCCACCAGCATGATCGGGATGTCGTCCTGAACAGGGTAGACACGGCGGCATTCCCCGCATTTCAGACCGTCCCTGTTCGCATTCAGGACCACCGGCTTCTTGCAAACCGGGCAAACCAGCATGTCAAGCAGATCCTGAGAAATCATAGCCACTCCATTCTACAGCGGAGCGCAGCGCCGCAGGCTATTAGCGGTCAGAAGGGCGCACGGCAAACACAACTCCAGCCGCCCGATGCGGTAGAATCGCCTTTCAATTCATTGCACTGCAGCGAGGCGGGATGGCAGCCAGGATTCTCGACGGTACCAAAATAGCAGCTGAAATCCGCGGGGAAGTCGCCGCCCAGGTCAAAGCCCTGGCATTATCGGGCGTGCGGCCCGGCCTCGCGGTGGTGCTGGTCGGCCACAACCCCGCATCGGAGGTCTATGTTCGCGGCAAGGTAAAGAGCTCGGAAGAAGTCGGCCTCTACAGCGAGCAACACACACCTCCCGAAAGCGCGACCACCGAAGAACTGCTCGCCGTGATCGCCGATCTGAACCGCCGCGACGAAGTCGACGGCATTCTGGTGCAGTTGCCGCTGCCCGCGCATGTCGATTCGAAGAGAGTCCTGCTGGCGGTTGATCCCGCCAAAGACGTGGACGGATTCCATCCCATGAACGTGGGCTACCTTTCCACGCAGCGTCCTGGCCTGGTGCCCTGCACGCCGGCCGGCGTCATGGAGATTCTGAAGCGCAGCGCAATTCCGGTCGCCGGGCAGGAAGCCGTGGTCGTCGGGCGCAGCGATATTGTCGGCAAGCCGGTAGCCATGCTGCTGCTGAATCAAAACGCCACCGTCACCGTCTGCCACTCGAAGACCCGTGATCTGCCCGCAGTTTGCCGCCGTGCCGATATCCTGGTGGCGGCGATTGGCCGCGCCGGCATGGTCACCCGCGACTACGTGAAGCCCGGAGCCACCGTGATCGACGTCGGTATCAACCGGATTACCGACCGAAAGGACTTCGACCGCTTCTTTGCCGGAAACAAGAAGCGCGAAGAAACGTTTCTGGCCAAAGGCGCAACTCTGGTGGGCGACGTCCACCCTGAGGTCACGGAGGTCGCCGGCGCCATCACGCCTGTTCCCGGAGGCGTAGGCCCGCTGACCATCGCCATGCTGATGGCCAACACGGTGAAAGCCGCCATGCTGCGGCGTGGGATCAGACATCCCGAGCTGAGCCGGGTTTAGCGAACAGCGGACAGCGAACGACGAGTAGCGAACGACCAACGACTAACGACCAACGACGAATTTACCGTGAGCGCCCCTTGCTAAAACTCGGACTCACTGGCGGCATCGCGAGCGGAAAATCCGTTGTCGGCGAGATGTTTCTGAAACTCGGCGCGCACCTGATCAAGTCCGATGCCGTTGCGCACTGGCTCATGGATCCCGGCCGTCCCGTGTATGAGGAAGTGGTCCGCCGCTTCGGCCGCGAAATCCTGAATCCCGATGGAAGCATCAATCGGCCCCGTCTGGCCGAAGTCGCGTTCGGCACCGCCGGCGGCGCACCCGCGCGTGTGCAGGAACTGAATGAAATTGTTCATCCCGCCGTGATCGCCCACGAAAACGAATGGATGGCGGACATCGGCCGGCGCGATCCGAACGCTATCGCCATCGTCGAAGCAGCCCTGATCCTCGAAGCTGGCGCTGCCAGCCGTTTCGACCGTTTGATCGTCGTGACCTGCCATCCCGAACAGCGCATTCAGCGTTACGCCCGACGCCTGGGAATTTCCGAAGACGCCGCCCGAGCCGAAGTAACTCGCCGCATGGCGGCGCAGATGCCCGACGAAGAAAAAATCAAAGCCGCCGATTTCGTAATCGACAATTCGGGATCGCTCGATGCTACCGAGCGGCAAGTACAGCGCATTTTCGCGACGCTGCGCTTGGAGAACAAGACGCTTCCTTAATGCGCGCTGCGTTTCGGCATGACCAGCCACTGCAAGATCGAACTCACGATGCTCAGCAGGATGGCTCCGACAAACGCCGCGAAGAAGCCTCGCACATAAAATCCGGGCACCAAATACGCTGCCAGTTCCAGCATGAGCGCGTTGATCACGAACCAGAACAAGCCGAGCGTGAGGATCGTCAGCGGAAAAGTGAGTATTTTGAGCATCAAGCCGATGGTTGCATTGATCAGCCCGATGACCGCAGCCGCGATCAGCGCCGCCTTCAGCCCGCTGACGCTGATGCCCGGCACAAAGTGGGCCACGATCCAAACCGCCACAGCGCTTAGAATCCAATGCAGTAGAAGACGCACGATAAGCCTCCTTGAGTAGAATCATTGGACACTATACAACGTGAAACCGGCTCAAAAAACGAACGCCGTGCGGCTGCTTGATCAGATGGGAATCCACTACGAGCTGCGCGAGTACGAGGTGGATCCCGACGACCTCGCCGCGGAAACGGTCGCCGCCAAGATCGGTTTGCCGCCAGAGCAGGTTTTCAAGACGCTTGTCGCGCGTGGCGACCGCAGCGGAATCTGCATGGCCGTGATCCCCGGCGATCAGGAATTGAACCTGAAGGCGCTGGCGGCCGCAGCGGGAGAGAGAAAGATTCAGCTTGTCCCGGTTAAAGAACTGCAAGCGCTCACCGGCTACATTCGCGGCGGAGTTACCGCGCTCGCGGCCAAGCGAGATTTTCCCGTGTACGTGGATGAGACTATCGAACTGTTCGACGTAGTTTCCATTTCGGCAGGCATTCGCGGCCTGCAGATTCTGATCAAGCCCGCCGATTATCTGCACGTCACCAACGGCCAGATCGCAGCACTCGCAGAACCGAAAAAGAACATTCAGTGACGGAAGCAATCAATCTTGTCTTCCCCTGTGATCCTCTATGCCCGCTGTGGTAAAGAACTCCCGTCGGACGCCCACGAACCCTCAGTATTAGTTAGACTGATTAAGCACCCGAGGAAACCCATGCCCACTGGCACGCGCACCAATCCGCTTTCGTTCCTGACCGATCAACTCGACGAACTCAAGGCGAAGGGGACGCACTTCAATCTGCGCGTGCTGGATGACGAGCAGGCACCGGTCTGTACCTTCGACGGTAAGCGCGTCATCAACCTGGCCTCGAACAATTATCTCGGCTTTACGACGCATCCCAAGCTGCGCGAAGCGGCGCTTGAGGCCACACGCAAGTATGGCGTCGGATCGGGCGCGGTGCGTACCATCGCCGGCACCATGAAAATCCACATGGAACTGGAAGAGAAGATCGCACGCTTCAAGAATGTCGAGGCCTGCGTCGTTTTCCAGTCGGGATTCACGGCCAACGCCGGAACCGTATCCGCATTTCTGGGCAAGGACGACTACATTATTTCCGACGAACTGAATCACGCTTCGATCATCGATGGCTGCCGCCTTTCACGCGCGAAGATTCTCGTCTTCCGGCACAAAGACGTGGCCCACGCCGAAGAGCAACTTGCCAGCGTAAAGAGCCAGCCGGGCAAGAAGCTGTTGATCACCGACGGCGTGTTTTCGATGGATGGCGACATCGGCCCGCTGCCCGGCCTGTGCGAGGCGGCCGATAAATACGGCGCGATCATGATGGTTGACGACGCGCATGCTTCGGGCGTGCTAGGCCGCCAGGGACGCGGCACCGTCGATCATTTTTCGATGCATGGGCGCGTCGATATTCAGGTTGGAACCTTGTCGAAGGCCATCGGCGCTCTCGGCGGCTACGTCTGCGGCACCCGCGATCTGATCGATTATCTTTATCACCGCGCCCGGCCATTCCTGTTTTCGACATCGCATCCTCCCTCGGTCGCGGCCACCTGCATTGCGGCTTTCGACGTTCTCGAAACCGAGCCGCAGTGGATGGAACAACTCTGGGCCAATACGCGCTTCTGGAAAAAAGAACTCGGCCTGCTCGGCTTCAACATCGGAGGCCAGACTACTCCCGCCAGCGAAACACCGATCACGCCCATCATCATTGGCGACGGCCGTCTGACCATGGATTTCTCCCGCGAACTGTTCAAAGAAGGCGTGCTCGGAACCGGCATCGCCTTTCCCACCGTCCCCGAAGGCAAAGCGCGGGTGCGAACTATCATGACCGCCACGCACACGAAAGAAGAGTTGCAACGGGCGCTCGAAGTGCTGGGGCGGGTGGGCAAGAAGATGGGAATTCTCGCATAAAGCTCGTGTGGGGACGGGCTAGGATGCCCAGCTCTCCATCAGCGTCCCGCCGGCCCATCCTCAACAATTGCTTGGACTAACGCATCAATCGCGTCGGTAACTCGCTTGCCCGGTAGATTGAAGTTATTCGACATGATGGAGAAGACGACAAGTTGTCCCGAGTCCGTCGTCGCGTATCCGGAGAGCGCCTTCACTCCGCCCAGGGAGCCGGTTTTGGCCATAATGCGATTTTGCAGGTGCGGAGAACTAAAGCGGTCGGAGAGCGTACCGTCCACGCCCGAGATCGGGAAGGTCGCCTTGTAGTCAGCGCCCCAGGGCTGTGTCGAGGAGTAACGCAGTAACTGCACGATGGCGTGCGGAGTTACCAGGTTCTGGCGCGAGAGTCCGGAGCCATCGTAGAAAGCGTACTGGTCGTTCGAGATTCCCGCCTGCGTCAGAAAGCCGCCAAGCACCTCGAGGCCGCTTTCCACCGTTCCCGCGTTGCCGCGCTCGCGTCCCAGCAGGCGCAGCAGAATTTCAGCATGCAGGTTCTGGCTGATCTTGTTGACTACGCGGACATCCTGCAGCAGCGGCTTCGATTCGTAACTGGCGAGCGTGACGGGTTGCTCGATCCCCTGCGGGCGCGGCTGCCCATTCGCTGCCTCCGTGCGAGGGCGCGGTAGCGGTCACGCTGAACGTGGAAAGGGAGGCGAGTTCGGTGTGGCGGGTGCGCGCCTTTCCGTAGATTACGATGCCGCGTTTCTCGAGTAACTGGCGAAAGAGTCCGGCGGCAAACTCGGCCGGATCTTCAATGGCGAGCGCTTCCTTGTCACCGGCGTCGTCGAGCGGCATGTTTCCCCAGAGCGTCAAAATCTTAGAACCGGGCTCGCGGTTGGCGAAAAACTTGCGTCCGGTACCGGCTGGGGTGGTAATGATGCGATTGTCCAGGCGGTAGTAATCGGCAAAAGGCGTGATGCTGACGAAAGCCTTTTCGCCGGGGCGGTCGGCGGGCAGAGCATTAACGAAAATCACGTTGTCGTTGATGGTGAGGGCGGAAACGGGGGCGCCGTCTTCCCCCACCAGGTCGTCCTGGCTCCATCCTTCGCCGTAGCGTTCGAAGGCGAAGTAGGAGTCGTCGGCCACGATGTCGCCGTCGATGAATTTCACGCCTTTTTGCACCAGCGCGTCGGCCAGCGCTTCCAGAGCCTGAATGGGATCGTCGTTGCGCTGGGTTTTGAGATCGTAGGGCAGTTCGCGTCCGGAGAGATTGGGATCGCCGTGGCCGACCAGCACGAGATCTCCGTTGAGGCGGCCGTAGCGGTCGAGAGTGCCGGTGGTTTCGACGGTGGTGCGGAACTTGTAATCGGGGCCGATCAGCGCGAGCGCCGCGGCCGTGGTAAAGAGCTTGGTGTTCGAAGCGGGGGTGAAGAGCTTGTCCGCGTTTTGCGAGTACAAGATCTTGCCCGTCGCTTTGTCGGACGTCTTGTCAGACGCTTTTTTATCGGACGAGAGAGAAACGACTTCGATTCCCCAGAAGCCGCGCACCAGATCGGGTGCGCTGAGAACTCCGGCAACGCGATCCTGCAAGGACTTGACGGGTGCAGCCAACACGGGCGCGCCCAGCAGGAGAATGACCGAAACCAGACACGCAACTGACCGCCGGCGAAGCATTACGTGGATTGTAACATCCAGAAAAAATGCGGTTCGTTTTAGAATAGCGGCAACATGCGGGCGATTTTTCAGTGGAACCTGGGCACTCGAGTCCTGGAGTTGGGGCGGCGCACTCTGATCATGGGCGTCGTCAATGTAACTCCCGATTCGTTCTCCGACGGGGGACTCTACATTGATGCCGAAAAGGCGGTGGCCCGGGCCGAGCAATTATTGGACGAAGGCGCCGCCATCATCGACGTGGGTGGGGAGTCGACGCGGCCGGGTGCGACGGAGCCGGTGTCGGAAGAAGAGGAACGCAGGCGGGTGCTGCCCGTGGTCCGCGATTTGAAGCGGCGCCGACCCGATTCGGTGATCAGCGTCGATACCTACAAGGCGAGCGTGGCGCGGGCGGCGGTGGATCTCGGGGCAGAGGTTGTGAATGACGTCAGCGGGTTCCGCTGGGATTCAAAGATGACGAAAACGCTGGCTGAGCTCAAAGTGGGAGCGGTGCTGATGCACACCCGCGGAAGGCCGGAGGAGTGGCGATCGCTTCCGCCGATTGGCGATCCGGTCCTGGTGGTGAAGCGGGATTTGCGACAGTGGATGGAGGCGGCGACGCTGGCCGGCATCAAGCGCGATCGTCTGGTACTGGATCCGGGATTCGGTTTCGGAAAAAGCTTCGAGGAGAACTACCCGTTGCTGGCGCACTTTGCCGAGTTGCAGCAGATCGGATTTCCGCTGCTGGCAGGAGTCTCGCGCAAGTCATTTATTGGACGGACACTCGCGCGCGACGGCAAGGATGCGGCAGTATCTGAGCGGCTTTACGGGACGCTGGCTGCAGAAACCAGCTTGATTTTGAAAGGGGCGCACATCATTCGGACGCACGATGTGCGATCTGCGGTGGAGGCAGCACGAGTGGCCGATGCAATCGTGGCGAGTGGGGGATAGAGAGGAAATGCACTCAGACGCGCGCCACTTCGGCCAGAGGCGCGTTGACTCCGAGCACGGGAAGGCGAATTTCGAACACGGCGCCGCCTTCGGGCCGGTTGTAGCAGGTGATCTGTCCGTTGTGGTCCTGGATTACGCCGTAGGTGGCGCTGAGTCCAAGACCGGTGCCTTTGCCGACCGGCTTGGTGGTGTAGAAAGGATCGAAGACGCGCTCGGGATCACGCAAGCCGGGGCCGGAGTCGGCGAACTGCACGACCACATCGTTAGCCTCGCGCCAGATCGAGACCTGGAGACGCCCGCCGCCGGTTTCCTGTAATGCATCCACGGCGTTTTCGATGATCTGAAGAAAGCCCTGCAAGAGTTGGTTGGGGTTGCCGAGGACACGCGGCAGCGGATCTTTACTTTCCACACTCAGGCTGATCCGCTTGTTATCGATCTTGAACCCTTCCATTTGAACCGCGCGCTGCAACAAAGGCTTCAGCTCGAGAGGACTTTTTTCTCCCCGAGTCATCTTGGCGAAGCTGAGCAGATCGCTGACCAGTTCGCGGGTGCGCCGGGCCTGCTGGCCGATTTTCTGCGCGTGCGAGAGTTGCTCGCGGCTGAGGTTGCTGCTGGCCAGGCGTTCCGAGCTGGACAGGATGGCCAGGAGCGGGAACTCGAGTTCGCTGGCAGCGAGTGCGACCAGCTCTCCCAGCGAAGCCAGCTTGGCTTGTTGGACCACTCTTCCCTGCAGCCGCTGCAGGTTGTCGAAGCTCCGGTGCGAATGGTTGAGCAGCCGCAGAAGTCTCTGGTCCAGCAGGTATTGCCTTAGGAAAACGCCAACGGCCAGCAGGGTGACGCCGCCCATGGCTACTGCAAAACGTACTCGGCGCAGATAGGGCTGGTCGTGGCTCAGGAACAATGCCCAATATCCCATGAACGGCAGGGAAAGCAGGGCCAGCCTTGCAAGTTGAGGAGCAACCAGACGGCGGGCACGCGCGATCGCAGGCGTCCCCAGGGTATCGTGAAGGTGGCGGCGCCCGTCCAGGGCGACCCAGAGGAAGCCCAGCAGAGCGGCGAGAAATGGAAGGTCGTAGATTCCGCCGGTCTGGTAGGTGCCGCGCGCGATCGCGGCATTCATGGCCTCCGAAGAGAATGCGTAGAGAATACTGGCGCAAAGAATGTTGCGATAGACGTCGCGCCACGCTCCCGAACTGGTGAAGAATGCCGAGGCGGACGCGATAATCAGGATCACATTCTCGGCAATATACAGCGCATCCCAACGAACGTTCGACACCGCAACATTGCTGACGATGTACTCATCGGGAAACACGAAGAAGGCGTACACCACCACCCACCACACCAGCACCATGAAGACGTTCAGCGCGCTCGGCAACATCCCTTCGCGCTCTTCCGCCTGATGGGGGTGGATGGCCACGGCAGCCATGATGGGGACCACGTGCAGGAACAGCACGACATCTCCCGGGAAGGGGTCAGGCAACGGCTTGCGAATCACTACTTCAAACCACGCCCACATGGCCTGGTTGAAAACCCACATGCCCATGCCCGCCGTCATAAGGCTCCAGAACAGGCGGGTATGCCCACGGCTGTCCAGGGCGTTTCGGGCGCAGGGGATGCACGCAGCCGTGATCACCAGCAGCGGGATCAGGTCGCCCATCGCCAGGCGAAAGAAGGGGCTCGGCGACACTGCGGAAGCCAGCACAAAGGCCAGCAGCAGACCAACTCCCCAGAGGAGCGCCGGGATGGGACGCAAAGACACAACATTCCATCATATGACGTTTTGTCAGCGATGTTTAGGTCACGGACTGGTTACAGGGGGGTCACCACGGTAACGGTCCCAGCGGAATGCGACGGAAATTACGGTCTGCGACCGAATCGTGCGCGCCCAGGGCGGCGACTGCTAGAATGACCAGTCATGGCATTCCCTGTTAACCGCCTGCGCCGTTTGCGGCGCACTGAAACGCTGCGCACCCTGGTCCGCGAGACCCGCCTTACCCCCGAATCTCTGGTCTATCCACTTTTTGTTTGCCCCGGTACGGGTATCCGGAAGGAAGTGCGCTCCATGCCCGGCGTCTTTAACCTTTCTGTCGACGAAGCGGTGAAGGAAGTGCGTGCTACGCGTGCCCTAGGAGTGTTGTCGGTCATTTTATTCGGGCTGCCGGAGAAAAAAGATGAAGTTGCCACCGGCGCCTGGGCCGAAGATGGCATCGTGCAGAAGGCGGCGCGCGCGATCAAAAGCGAGGTGCGAGACGTGCTTGTGATGGGCGACGTTTGCCTGTGCGAGTATATGTCGCACGGACATTGTGGCATCGTAAAAGCGGCTGGAGCGCAATCGCTGGGTGCGGCCGCTGCGGCGCCACCGGCGACCGCCGAGTACGAGATCGTGAACGACGCGAGCCTGGAGTTGCTGGCGCGCACCTCGGTTTCCCTGGCGCGTGCGGGCGTGGACATCATTGCGCCGTCGGACATGATGGATGGCCGCGTCGGCGCGATCCGCGCGGCGCTCGACCAGGCGGGCTTCGAAAATACTCCGATTCTTTCCTATGCTGCAAAGTTCTCTTCCGGTTTCTATGGGCCTTTCCGCGAGGCGGCGGATTCCGCGCCGCAGTTCGGGGACCGCCGTTCCTACCAGATGGATCCGGCGAATGTTCGCGAGGCTATGCGCGAGATCGAGTTGGACGTCGAAGAAGGCGCCGACATGATCATGGTGAAGCCGGCCATGCCCTACCTGGATGTGATTGCCGCGGCTCGTGACCGTTTCGACCTGCCGCTGGCGGCCTATCAGGTATCGGGTGAGTACGCAATGATCGAGGCTGCGGCCCGCAACCAGTGGATCGACCGCGAGCGCGTAATGATGGAATCGCTCATCTGCATCCGCCGCGCCGGGGCGAGCATAATTCTGACTTACTACGCCAAGGAAGCGGCGAAGCTGCTGGCGTAGTCCGGTCGATTTAAATCGTTCTAAGGTTCACCGCCCCTGAGGTGAACTGGCAAGCCCAGCGATCCTCCAACGATACGGGAGCATCCCCCGCTTCAATCGAAGCTCAGCTCTCGAGCGGATAAGCCATCCGAACCAGAGTCCTCTCGGAGAAAGGAACGTAGAGCAGAGCTGCTGTCGCTGCGAAGGTCAAACCCACGCCGATCTGCGGCAGCAGGAGGAATGGAGCGATGGCCCAGAGCTGATCGAGCGCCAGCACGAATGGGAATAGCCGTGCAAATGTCCAGCCCAGCTTGCGGAAATCGAAGCCCACGGCGGACAGCAGATAGAACCGCAACGGAATTCCTACCGCTCCTGTAACCAGCACAGCACCTGCAATGACGAGCGCGCCCCAGCCCGGGAGAAAACTACCGGCAACCCGCTCCGCATCATGCAAGTGGGCGAGCCCGCTCACGTAGAAGATGAGATACATCAGCTGAATCAGCGCGAAAAGCGCGCGCACCACTCCACGCCGGGGAATGGGCACGTGCAGTTCCGGGTGTAAAGCGATCCCGGGCACAGGCGAGGTTGCCGGAGCGTAGTCCGCTGCGACGCTGTCAACGGGAGCAATGAAGCGGTATCCGCGGCGGGCCAAGGTCTCGACGAAGCGCGGACTTGATGCGGAATCGCCCAGCGCCTCCCGAATCTTGTTCACCGCGGTATTCACGCTGTGATCGAAATCGACGAAGGTATCGGCAGCCCAGATCTTTTCGCGCAGGTCATCGCGGGATACGATTCGACCGGGGTTCTGCAGCAGCGCAGCGAGAACTTGAAACGGCTGTTCCTGCAGCCGGATGCGAGCGCCGTTCTTGCGCAGCTCTCCGGCCGTCAGGTCAACTTCAAAAACGCTGAATCGCAAGAGCCGGGCTTCGCGGTTGGAGTGAGGGTTGGAAGGAGGTATTGGCATCGCAGCGCGACCGTAGTGTACCGCGAGGCAGTCGCGGGTGGTTAGTCGCCGGCCGTTGGTCGCCGCTCGTTAGTCGGTGGTCGTTTGCAAAGGCTCGCGAACATTCATCGCTAACGACCAACGATTAACGACTGACGACCGAAAAGGCTACAATAGCGGCGTGAACGCCCCCACTCCACCGAAGCCGGTCCCTGACGACAGGCATCAGCACCATCATTCCATCTACGCCGCCGAGGCTACCGGATTGCTTCTCATGGGGGTTCTTCTGCTGATTCTCACCATCATCCGCTACTGGCGGTACATCCCTTGGAGCGCGCGCTGAAGTTGCCGAGGTTCGGAAAATGACGGACCGCGAGCCGCTCGTGGTCGTCGTGCTCGGTCCGACGGCGAGTGGGAAGACCGCTCTCGCACTGGCTATCGCGAGGCGCTTTCGCGGTCAAATCGTCAACTGCGACTCGGTTGCGATGTACCGCGAATTTGAAATTGGCACAGCCAAGCCCAGTGCGGTGGAGCGCGCCGAAGTTCCGCATCATCTCCTGGATTGTGCGGATCCGCTCGCCGACGTTACTGCAGGAGAATATGCCCGCCAGGCGCGGCAGGTACTTCGCGAAATTGCCCAGCGCAAGTACTTGCCCATCGTGAGCGGAGGAACCGGGCTCTACCTCCGCGCTCTGCTCGAAGGACTGTTCTCTGGTCCGCAGCGATCTGAAGACCTGCGCAACAAACTGCGCCTCCGCGCCAAGCAGCATGGGACCGAGCGCCTGCATCGCATCCTGCGCCGTCTCGACATTTCGGCGGCGAACCGCATTCACGCCAATGACGTTCCCAAGATGATCCGGGCAATCGAGGTGTGCCTGGCTTCGCGTCGTCCCATAACCGAGCTTTGGGAACAGGGTCGCGAACCTCTGCGCGGCTTTCGCATTCTGCGGCTGGGACTCAATCCGGAGCGCGAAGCTCTTTATGCCCGCATCAACCAGCGGGCTGCGAAGATGTTTCAGGGAGGCCTGATCGCCGAAACGGAAGGGCTTCTCGCGAAGTATGGCGACCAAGCCCGCCCGCTTGCGTCGTTAGGATACAAGCAGGCAGTCCAGTATTTGCGCGGCGAATTGGATCGGGAGTCGGCGCTCGCCGCCGCGCAGCAGGCGCATCGCAACTACGCCAAGCGCCAGGTCACATGGTTCCGGCGAGAGCCGGATGTGCGTTGGCTGGCCGGGTTCGGCGACGACATAGCCATCCAGGCGGAAGCTATGGCAACCATCGAACCGCAAATTTGAGAGTGCGTCAGTAGGCTGGAGGACGTTCCCTGTCTACTTTTGCTATTGTCAATTCATGCTCCGACATCTTCTTCTGATCACGCTTCTGTTCGCTGCGGTGCTTTGCTTTGCCAAAGACAAGAGCAAAGAAAGGTTTCTGCAGCCCGGTCCCGTCCATCTCGACAGAGCGGGGCGAAAGTGGGCTGACAAGACGTTGCGCAGGATGTCGCCGGAAGAGAAAGTCGGTCAACTCTTCGCCATCTGGGTAAGGGCACAATTCCTGAATGACGCCGACCCCATCTTTGTTCGCCTGCGCGACAACATCCACAAGTATCACATCGGATCGCTGGTCATGAGCGTCCCGGTGGATGGCCCGGTTCTGATCAAGAGCCAGCCCGAGGTTGCCGCCGAACTACTTAACCGGCTGCAAAGATCATCCAAGCTGCCCCTGATAGTCTCAGCCGATTTCGAGCGCGGCGTGTCCATGCGTCTGAATGGCACCACGGTGTTCCCCCATGCCATGGCCTTTGGAGCGACCGGCAAAACGGAAAACGCCGAAGCCTTTGGACGCATCACTGCGCTCGAAGCAAGGGCCGTCGGAGTGCATTGGAATTTCTTCCCCGATGCCGACGTGAATTCCAACCCGGCGAATCCCATTATCAACACACGTTCCTTCGGAGAAGATCCGAAGCAGGTGGGCGATTTTGTGGCAGCGTACATCCGGGGCGCTCACGAAGGCGGCATGCTGGTCACAGCCAAACACTTTCCCGGACACGGCGACACCGCAACCGATTCTCATCTCGGTCTGGCTCATGTCACCGGCGACCGCGCGCGGCTCGATGCAGTTGAGTTGCCGCCGTTCCGGCAAGCAATCGAGGCCGGCGTAGATGCCGTGATGGTCGCGCACGTAACCGTTCCCGCTCTTGACCCCGGGCCTAACCGGGTAGCTACGACTTCCAAGCCGATTGTGAGCGGACTGCTCAAGGAAGAGATGGGATTCAAAGGGATCGTCGTGACCGACGCTCTCGACATGGCGGGGTTGACGCGGCTGTACGCGAAGGATATCGGCCGGGCCGCGGTCGAATCCTTCATGGCCGGCAACGACATGCTGGTCATTCCTCCCGATCTCGACGCCAGCTACCGCGCCATGTTGCAGGCGGTGCGGAACGGCGAAATCGACCACCAGCGGCTCGATTATTCCGTGCGCAAGATCCTGGAACTAAAGGCTTCGCTCGGTCTGAACAAGGCGCGGCTGGTGGACCCCAGTCAACTCTCCAGCGAGGTTGCGAAGCCGGAGAATCTGGCCGTCGGCCAGCACATTGCCGACGAAGCCATTACGCTTGTCCGCGACAACGGTAAAGTGATACCCCTGCAAGCTATTGAAACTTCTATTGGAACCGCGGAGTCCGTTCTTCCGTATCAGTCCATGACAGAGGTGAGCAACCGTCTCGTGGTGGTGATCTTTTCTGACGACCTGCGCACCGACTCTGGACGTATGTTCGAACGCGAGATTCTAGACCGTGTGCCTGACGCCCGCGTGATCTATGTCGATGCCCGCTCCGCCGCCGGCATGAAGGCTCCCGTTGTGGAAGCCATCGAACAGGCAGAACATGTGATCGCTGCTCTGTATGTGGTTCCGGTCGCGGGCAAGGCCATGCGTGCCGCCGGAGGAGGTTTGACGAATACGGTTGCCATGGACGACGCCACCGGGTCCCTGCTCACCGCGATCCTCGATCGCGCCGCCGATCGCACCGTCGTACTCGCCATGGGCAATCCTTACGTGGTGCAGGATTTTCCCACGATCCAGACCTATCTGTGCGCGTTTTCCAATGCCACCGTGTCGGAAACAGCGGCTGTAAAAGCGATCTTCGGCGAGATCCCGATCGGTGGTCATCTGCCGGTTACGATTCCGGGCATCGCGGACCGAGGCGAGGGAATCGAACGCCCCGTCAGGCCAATCCCAGCTCCACCCAGCTCAGGAGGTTCCACTCATGTTCAACCGTAGAGTTATTGCAAAGATGTCCCAGGGTGCGTTGATGGCCGTACTGTTTGCCGCGCTGGGCGCTCTTCCCGCTTGCAGCATCAATACCAATGACAAGAGCCAGGATGGCGAGAAGCACGTTGACATCAAGTCTCCCATGGGTGATTTGCACGTCAGCGAGCAAGCCGATATCCGCGACGCCGGCCTGACCCTCTATCCCGGCGCCAAGCCCGCTCCGAAGGACACCAGCGACGACCAGAAGAGCGCCAATGTGAATCTTTCGCTGCCAGGGTTTTCATTGAAAGTGGTGGCCGCGGAGTTTCTCTCCGATGACGCTCCCGACAAGATCATCGCCTACTACGACAAAGAGCTGCAGAAATATGGCAAGCCCATTCAATGCCGCGGTGCCTGGAGCGGCGGTCACGTAAAAACGGAAGGTGGCAAGGATGAAATGTCCAAGCCAGTTTCGTGTGAAAGCAGCGGCGGCGGAGATTCGGTGGAATTGAAGGTTGGCACCGAGGGGAACCAGCACGTCGTCGCCGTCAAGCCCAGCAGCCAGGGAACCCGCTTCGCCCTGGTTTATGTGCGCATGCACACGGGCAAGGACGACACGATCTAAAGACAGTCGATGGTCGTTAGTCGCTCGTTCGCGATGAGTGTTTCCCGGCGACTGACGACCAGCGACCAACGACCCGATCGGTGCCTTGCTCTCCGCTTCGTAGTGCGCTAGCTTCAAAGAGGTGGAGCACCCTTGCCAGCAGTGTGGAACGACGGTCGAAGACGGCCGGCCGTTTTGTCCGCAATGCCGCGCTCCTCAAATCCATGTGCAGGTGGCGGTTCCGGATGCTGAAATTGCCGCCGGCTTGAATCCGGAAGTTCCCGTAGGGACGACACTTGCCTCGCCTCAGACTCCGCAAGCCATGTTCGCCAGCACGATGGACAGGGGCATTGCCGTTCGTGCTGCACTCAAGGCAGGCGTGCTCGGCGTTTTGATCGGGATAATCCCATTCCTCGGCATTGCGCTGACCGGGGCGTTGGCTGTCTTTTTCTACCGCCGTGAAAGCAGATTCGTGCTTCCCGCCGCTCTCGGATCGCGTCTTGGGGGAGCAGCGGGAGTAGTCGCATTCGCCATCAACGCGCTGTTGATTACCATCCGGATTTTCGTTTTCCACGCTCAGCAGGAATACACCGACGCCATCCTGAAAGTCGCCCAGCGGTTCGGAACGAACGTGGCAGATCCTGACATTCAAGCCAACATCCACAACTTGTTCACTCCGGCGGGGCTGGCGATCACTTTCTTTTTTGGAATGATTCTTGCCGTGGCGCTCGCCTCCGCTGGCGGCGCGCTGGCCTCCCTGTTTCTGCGGTCCCGCAACCCTCACATGTAGTTTCGATCACGATCGGCGCGGGTTTCAGCCGCGCCCTTGCTCTCATCTTTCGGCACGCGTATGATGCAGCGTTTATGAACACAAGCACGCCGGGACGTCCGGTTGAGATTCTTCAGAAAGCGCAGCTGATGTCTGCCTCCGAGGTGGAGCGCACCCTGATCCGCCTGGCGCATGAGATTCTCGAGAAAAACAATGGTGTCGAAGATCTGGCCCTGGTCGGCATCCGCCGCCGGGGAGTTCCACTGGCGGAGCGGCTTTCGAAGATTATTCAGCGCATCGAAAAGAAGCCGGTGCTGCTAGGCACGCTCGACATTACCCTTTACCGCGACGACCTGTCCACCCTGGACTCCAAGCCCGTGGTGCAAAAAACCGAGATGGAGATTCCCATCACCGGGAAATCGGTAGTACTGGTGGATGACGTGCTCTACACCGGCCGCACTACCCGCGCGGCCATGGACGCGCTGTTCCGCTCGGGCCGCCCTAAACGCTTGCAGCTGTGCGTGTTGATCGATCGTGGCCATCGTGAGTTGCCGATTGAGGCCGCGTTCATTGGGCGCAGGGTACAGACGACGGAAAATCAGATTATTGAAGTCAAGCTTCGCGAGGTCGATGGCGAGGAAAAAGTCCTGCTGATGGAAAAACAGGCAACGTAACCCAGGCGATTATTATTTAGACAATTATCCTTCAGACTATGAACCCAGCGCGTGGTTCCCTGCTCGGCATCGAGCCCATGGAAGCGGCCGAGATCCTGAGGCTTTTGAAGTTTGCCCGGCGCATGAATCCGGACAAGCCGCGGCCCTTGCTCAAGGGCAAGCGGGTGCTTCTTCTTTTCTACGAGGCTTCCACCCGCACCCGGAGCTCGTTTGAGATCGCGGCCAAAGCGCTGGGCGCGCACACCGTCCTTATCCAATCTGCTGGTTCCAGCATTGAGAAAGGAGAATCTCTGCTGGACACCGGATACACGCTGCGGGCCGTCGGCGCCGACATCATCGTCATCCGCCACCCCAATGCCGGCGCTCCCTACCTGATGGCGCAGCACGTCGACGTGCCCGTCATTAATGCCGGCGATGGACTGCACGAGCATCCCTCACAGGCCCTGCTCGATGCTTACACGATTTTGCGCAACAAGAAGACTTTCAAAGGCATGCAAGTTGCGATTGTCGGCGACATCTTTCACAGCCGGGTCGCACGCTCAGCATGCCACCTGTTAAGCAAATTCGGAGTGAAGATCATTCTTTGCGGGCCGCCGGAACTTGTACCCGACATCGCTGCCACGCTGGCGTCTGGAGTGCGCGTGACCCGCCACATCGAAGACGCCTTGCGCGGCACCGATGTGGTCATGCTGCTGCGCGTGCAGAAAGAGCGGCTCGCGGGCATGAAGATCGACCTTTCGGAATACATCGCGCGCTACCAGATGACCCCGGCTCGCTTGAAGATGGCAAAGAAGGATGCCATCGTGATGCATCCTGGCCCGATCATTCGTGGTCTGGAGCTGACCAGCGAAGTCGCGGACGGCGCTCAGGCGCGCATCCTGGAGGAAGTGCATAACGGTGTTCCCACGCGCATGGCGATTCTGGCGCGGGCGACGGGAAAAATGCGATGAGTCCAGAAATACATCGAAGCAGCCTGCTGATCAAGGGCGGCCACCTCATCGACCCCGCCGCTCGCCTCGACGCGCCCATGGATGTGTTGCTGAAAGATGGCCGCGTTACCGAAATTGCTCCTCCCAACAAGATCAAAGGCGGCGCGGATGAGAAATTCGATGCCCGCGGACTCGTTGTGGCGCCGGGCTTTATCGATCTGCACGCGCACCTGCGCGAACCCGGCCAGACGTACAAAGAGACGGTCGCCACGGGCACGGCCGCCGCTGCCGCCGGCGGATTTACATCCGTTTGCACCATGCCCAACACGGTTCCGGTCGTCGATTCGGTGGAGTGGATCGAGTGGCTGCGCCAGCCCGAACGCGGCGCGGTGGTCAATGTTTTTGCCATCGCTGCTGCGACCCGAGCGAGCAAGGGCGCCACGCTTACTGACTTCCGCGCGCTGCACAACGCCGGAGCCGTCGCCGTCACCGACGATGGCAAGCCCATCCTCGAAGACAGCATCATGCGCGAAGCCCTGGTTTTGGGCGGGGAACTGAATTTTCCCGTCGTGCAACATGCCGAAGACACTCGCATGACCGAAAATTGCTCCATGCACGCGGGCGCGCGGTCGTTCCGTCTGGGGTTGCGGGGCATGACCGCGGCCGCCGAAGCGTCGATCGTCGAACGTGACGTGCAGCTTGCAATGCAAATTTCCAATGCCCGCCTGCACGTCGCCCACGTTTCCACGGCGGACGCGCTCAAGAGTGTGCGCCGGGGCAAGCGCGCGAAAGCGCGCGTCACTTTTGAAGTTACGCCGCACCATTTCACGCTGACCGACGAAGACATGCGTGACTACGACAGCAACTACAAGATGAATCCTCCGCTGCGCTCGCCCTCGGACCGCGAAGCCATCCTGGCCGCGCTCGCCGACGGCACAGCGGATGCCATCGCCACCGATCACGCTCCCCACGCCGTTCACGAAAAGGAAATGGAATTCGAGCGCGCCGCCTTCGGCATTACCGGATTTGAAACCGCGTTGGCGCTCGCGATCACCCGCCTGCATCGCGAGCAGCGCGTCTCTCTTGTTCGTATTGTGGAACTCTTTACCGCTGGTCCAGCGCGCTGTTTCGATCTTCGCGGCCGTGGTTCCCTCGTCCGGGGCTCGGTCGCCGACGTTACCGTCTTCGATCCGAAGAAGAAATGGACCTTCGACGCCGCCAAGTCGCCGTCGAAATCGAAAAACACTCCCTTCGATGGATGGCAACTGACGGGAAAAGTCGTCGCGACCATTGTTGGCGGGAAGATTGTGTACTCCGCTTAAATCAGTGTGGGGACCGGCGGCCTCGCGAGGCAGGCCTGAGCGATGTCGAAGCATCCAGTCCGAGCGCCACTCGGCTTGTATGAAGCGTGATGCTACAATCGCCGGTCATGAGCCGCGTACTGTTCCTCTTCCTGCTGATTCCATTCCTGGCCGCACAGACCGCAACTGAAGTCGAAATCACCTCTGAACCGTCGCATCACCTGGCTCTGGAAAACGAACAGGTTCGCGTCTTCAAAGTTGAGGTCGCGCCCGATTCCGCGACACTCATGCATCGCCATCGCCACGATTATCTTTACGTCACACTCGGCGATGCTCACATCTCTAACGAAGTCGAAGGTAAGCCGCCAGTGGACCTCAAGATTACCGACGGCGAGGCGCGGTTTACGCCGGGAAATTTTGCTCACGTCGCCAGGAATCTTTCGGACCGACCCTTTCGCAACGTGACGATTGAATTCGTACAAGATGAAAAATTGCGGCAGACGCCATCCCATTGGGCGGAGGAAAACGGAGAAAAAACCTTCCCCGGCGGCCGCAGCAAAATTCTTTTCGTGAGAGATGGAGTGCGCGTATCCGAAGTGAACCTCGAACCGGGCGCGACCGTGCCCAGCCACCATCACGATGGCCCCCATCTTCTGGTCGCGGTCGCTGATCTCGATCTACAGAGCGACGTCCACGGAATGGGCCCGATGACCGGAAAATTCAAAACCGGCGACATCAAATGGTTGCCGGGAGACTACACCCATACCTTGACGAATGTAGGGAAGAGCCCAGCGAGATTCGTGACGGTAGAATTTTAGATCGGGTCTGCTACTCGCTCTTGACCAGCGGGTTGCCCGGAGAAACCAAGCCAACACGATGCAGTTTGGCGGTGAGTCGGTCTTTGTCATTCGAGGCAGTAGCAGCGGCAAGGCGTTTGCGAAGCTTGGCGACCTTTTCTGCGCGGGTGCGGCGCCGGCGAATTTCCGGACGACGGCTGGGTGCGGACATAAGGCTCTCCTTGGTGTTCGGTGACTGAGGTCCGTGAAATGGTTGTGTGAAATCACGAGTCGGACGTACGGTCGGCGCCGTCGACTCGTCCTCAATCTTTGATTATAGGGTTGATGGGTACTGCTGGCAAAGGAAGGGGAGGACGGCCGTAGCAGCACAACGCCGAATCTTCCCGAGCCACGTTGCAGCCACGGCACCTGAACCCTGGTTAAGCTTCGGGAAATCCTGCTTGCACTCCCGGTCAACCTTGCTATAATTCCGCAATCTTTGAGAGCCGAAAACCCGCGCCGGTCAAGTACGGAGAAGCCCTGGATGGAGGCGCGAGGGCTCTTCGCGCCTGCGGGAATGGAAGGAACTGATTACCCATGGCTGAGAAACCTGTGACCGGAAGACGAATAGGCTGGCTGTTGGGGTGCGGCTTGCTGCTCGGGCTTGTGGCCGCGTTCGCAGGGCGCCAGACCGTGAACTACACCTCGACCGACGCGTTCTGTGCCGAGGCTTGTCATTCGCACCCGCACGCCACAAAATTCTGGATTCAGTCCGCACACTACTCCAACCGGCACGGCGTTGTGGTCCACTGCACAGACTGTCATCTGCCTCCGGGCGGGGTGCAATATCTCACGGAAAAAGCCCGCTTGGGCGGGCGCGATGCCTACGGCCAGCTTTTTCGCGACGTCTCCAAAATCGACTGGGCGCGGGAACGCAAGCTCGACCGCGCCGTGACCTTTACCTACGACGCGGGTTGCATCCATTGTCACAACAACCTGTTCACCCAGGGACTCTCAAAAGTCGAGGGCACTCTGCCTTCCGGCGACCAGAAGACCGACGCCCAGCAAGTCCGGGATATGCGAATCGTCGCGCGCAGAATGGAAGCGCACCTCTACTACCAGCGCAATCGGGAGAAGTTGCACTGCGTCAACTGCCACTTGTTCTCCGGACATCTCATGGAGAAGAAAATAGCGCCCGTGGCGACGGCTGCGGTCGAGGATTCTCAGTTTCCACTCGCTGCCTCGGGCTTTCGAGACTACACCGAAGCGGTGTCCGGATTGGCGGTCAAGTTCCACATGATCGCAGTGCCGGGTGGAACTCTCGCAGCGGGCAGTCCGGAACTCGGCGCTTGCCGCTTCCGGGACGCGGGACCGGTCCACACGGTCAGCGTGAATCCGTTCTGGATGGCGCAAGCCACGGTCAGCAGCCACGACCTCGAATTGTTTTCTGCCCAGCGTAAGCTGAAGGAAAAACCAGTCACTCTAACGCCGCAACTCGCCGATGCCTACACGCAATGGTTGTCGCAGGCGACGGGGAAAAAATATCGTCTCCCGACTGAGGCCGAGTTGGAGTACGCCTGCGTTGCCGGCGGCACCATGCCTGCTTGGGACCGGCTCGATAGCCGGGCGGATTCCAAAGTTTCCGGCCTGGCCGTACTCAATGACTGGGGCTTCTTCGACCTCTCCGGCAGCACACCCGAGTTTCTGCTTGATGGAGCCCAGGACCCCAATGGCGCAGCGTCGCAGTTGATCCGCACCGGCACCAGCTTCAGGGTGGTAAGGGAAGTTGACGAGAAGCCGGCAACCCGCGCCAGCTTGCAGCCATAAGGAGTTGAGACCTATGAAGGACGCTCGCGATCACGATCTGGGCATGGACCGCGCCATTACGCGCCGCGATTTTCTGAACGGAGTCGCCATCGGGATCGGCGGCCTGGCGCTTGGTTCCACCCTGACTGGGTGTGGGCGGTTCGGCGGCTCGGACATCGCTGCCCAGGATGCTGCCGGTTATAATCCGCCGGCAGGAAGCGGGATGCGCGGCGATAACGCGGGGTCGTTTGAAGCCGCGCACGGTTTGCGTGACGGAACTTTCTGGCAAAACGCCGGCACGGCCACAAGGACCGATGGTACTTACGATCTCATCGTGGTGGGAGCGGGCATCAGCGGACTTGCCGCGGCTCACTTCTTCCGTAAACAGGCTGGGGCCAATGCGCGAATCCTGATTCTCGAAGCGCACGACGATTTCGGCGGGCACGCCGCGCGTAAGGAGTTCCGCACGGGAAACCGGCGGCTACTCAGTTACGGCGCTCAGTCGATTGAGAGCCCGTCGCTCTACAGCGCGGAAGCCAAGGGTCTGCTAGCCGACGTGGGCGTTGACGTCCAGAAGTTCTACCGCTACTACGACAAGAATCTGTTTGCGTCGCTGAAGCTGGGAAGCGGCATGTTCTTCGACCGCGAGACGTTTGGAGAGGATCGTTTGGTGGCCGGCTTCGGCAAGATTCCTCCTCGGGAATTTTTCGCCAAGGCTCCGCTTTCCGACGCGGCGCGCCGCGACATCGTGCGCCTCTACACCGAGAAGATCGACTACTTGCCAGGCCTCACCCCCGAACAGAAGAAGGCTGTCCTGGACAAAATCAGCTATGCCGATTTTCTGACCAAGATTGCCAAGTGCACTCCGGAAGTGGTCCCCGTCTTCCAGACCCGCAGCCACGATCTCTACGGGGTGGGCATCGACGCCATCTCCGCCTTTGCGCTCCACGATGAAGGCGATGATTATGGCTATGGATATCCTGGCCTCGATGCCATGCTGGGACCCTCCGGCGATCGCGGGCCCCACAAGCCGGATCCTTACATTTTTCATTTTCCGGATGGCAATGCTTCCGTTGCCCGCCTGCTGGTGCGTTCCTTCATTCCCGAGGCCATTCCGGGACACACCATGGAAGACGTAGTGGTGGCCCAAGCCGACTACAGTCGACTTGATCGCGATCCCTCACCGGTGCGCATTCGTTTGAACAGTACCGTCGTCGGAGTGCGGCACGACGGTGACCCGGTGTCAGCCAGCGATGTGGAAGTGACCTACACCCGCAATCGACAAATGTATAAGGTGCGCGGCCGCCGCTGCGTGCTGGCCTGCTACAACTCGATGGTTCCCTACGTCTGCCCCGAACTTCCCGCCAAGCAGAAGGAAGCGCTGGCCTATGGCGTAAGAACTCCGCTGGTATACTCGCACACTGCTATTCGCAATTGGACCTCGTTCCAGAAGCTGGGCGTGTTTCAGATCGCGGCCCCCGGATGCTATCACCCCTACGCCGCAATCGACTTTCCTGTGAGCATCGGGGAATACAAGTATCCCAGCCGGCCGGAGGAGCCGATGGTCGTGTTCATGGTGCGCACACCCTGCCAGCCGGGCTTGTCGCAACGCGAGCAACATCGCGTGGGGCATGTGGAACTTTACGACACACCGTTTGAAACCTTTGAGCGCAAGATCCGGGACCAACTCGCCCGCATGCTTGGTCCGGGAGGCTTTGATCCCGCCACGGATATCGAAGGCATCACCCTTGGGCGCTGGGCGCACGGTTACGCCTACGGATACAACTCCTTGTTCGACCCCGACTTTGCCGAGGGGGAAGCGCCCAATGAAGTTGGACGAAAGCCGTTCGGCCGCATCGCGATTGCCAACTCCGATGCCGGTGCCATCGCCTACATGGATACCGCCATCAACGAGGCCTATCGTGCCGTGCAAGAACTCGCTCACTACCGGAGTGCCTAGACGCTTCATGATTTGTCTGACGAATTAAGAGTCGACCACAATTGGAGGGAACAATGATGAACTGGAAGCGAGTCCTCACTGCCGTAGCCGTGCTTGCCCTGATGGTTCTGGCGCCTGCCGCCTGGACACAGGCAAAACCCACCAGCCATCACGCTCCCGCCATCGCAGAGAAGTGGATTGCCGCCTGGAATTCCCACGATCCGGACAAAATGCTCCCCGTGTTCACTGACGATGTTTTCTACGAAGACGTGGCCTACGGCGAGGTTAGTCACGGGCACGCTGAATTTCGGAAGTTTGCCGCCGACGAATTTGAGGCTGTCCCCGATCTCGAAATCAAGTTAGTGCGCGCGTCCGTTCAAAACCGCCACGGCACCATCGAATGGTCATTTAGCGGCACCGACAAGGGGATCTACAAAACGGGAAAGAGGTTCACCGTCCGAGGCGTGAGCGTGATTGACGTGCGCGACGGCAAAATTGCACGCAGCCTCGATTTCTACGATTCGGGTACAATCATGCGCCAAGTCGGGGTGTTGCCGGCCCAGTAGCCGATGCCAAATACCAATCAATTGTCATCCTGAGCGAAGCGAAAGATGACAAAGTCTAGACAATCAAGGACTCTCGATGAAACCAGAAACAACCACAGCAAACCGAGACACCGCTCAGCTCGAAGCCCTCGGCTACGACTCCAAATTTGACCGCTCTATGAGTATGTGGAGCAACTTCGCCCTTGGCTTTACATACTTATCGCCCGTGGTGGGAGTTTACACACTCTTCGCCATCGCCTTGGCCGCTGGGGGACCGGCAATGTTCTGGACCTACTTGTTTGTCGGAATCGGGCAACTGTTCGTGGCCATGGTATTTGGAGAAATCGTTTCCCAGTTTCCCATTGCCGGCGGCCTCTATCCCTGGGCCCGGCGGCTAGTGGGAAAGCGGTGGGCGTGGATGGCGGGCTGGGTCTACCTGTGGGCCTTGTGCAGCACCATCGCTGGGGTTGCCGTCGGAGGAGCTCCCTACGTGGCTCAGCTTCTTGGCCTCAACGTGGGTCAAGCCGGAGAAGTTGCGATCGCCATCGTCATGATTGTCGGCACGACCGCGCTGAACGTCAGTGGCACGAAGCTTCTGGCGAGGGTGGCCATGTTCGGATTCATTTGTGAGCTGGTGGGCGCGATCGTGGTGGGGGGCTATCTGCTGATCGTGGCCCGGCACCAGAGCTTCGGGGTCCTCTTTCAAAGCTTTGGCCTTGGCAACGGACACTATTTCCCCGCCTTCGTGGCGTCGAGCGTAGCGGCCATGTGGTGTTACTACGGCTTTGAAGCTTGTGGCGACGTTGCCGAAGAGACTCCGGACGCAAGCCGCGCCATCCCCAAGGCCATGCGCATGACCATCTATATTGGCGGCTTTGCCGCCATGCTGGTTTGCCTGGCTTTCGTATTGGCAGTGCCCGACCTGAACGCCGTGTTTTCCGGGAAGGATACCGACCCAGTCGTGACCATCCTAAACACCGCTATGGGCCCGATCGGGCTGCGGGCTGTTATCGCGGTGGTGATGGTTTCATTCCTTTCCTGCCTCATCAGTCTGGAGGCTGCCACCAGCCGCTTGCTGTTCAGCTATGGCCGTGATCGCATGATTTTTGGCAGCCATCAGCTCAGTACGCTTTCCGAACGCACGCGAGTTCCGGTGAACGCCTTGCTGTTTGCCGGAATTGTGCCGGCCTTCATTGCGATTACAGGTTTGTTCCTTAAGAAAATGGTGGAGACGATCGTCGTATCCAGCGCCGCAGGTATCTACATCGCCTTCCAGATGATTGTCCTCGCAGCTCTGATCGCGCGCGCCAAGGGTTGGAAGCCACGCGGTGCCTTTCAACTGGGCGTCTGGGCGTGGCCGGTCAATCTTGCGGCGCTCACCTATGGTGTCCTGGCCATCATCAACATGACTTGGCCGCGTTCTCCCCAGGACCCCTGGTATAGCAACTACGGAATGATGGTCGTGTGGGTGGCCGTAGTCGCTGTCGGTCTGTTCTACGCTGCCCTGTTCCGGCCCTACGATCGCGGCGATGCGCGCGAAGGCGACGCTCACCTGAACTGACATCGCCCTTGGCAAAGCGGGAGCTAACAGAAGGAGGCCACGCTCATTCTGAACGTGGCCTCCACTAACTCACCCTGTCGAACATCCTCCGGCAGAATCCACCAGGTTTCGCGCTACTTATCGAACTTAGGGGATCCTGCTAGTGCTTGTCCCTACGCCGCCGCGATCTTTTCTTCCGCAGCGATGGTATACACCAACACCGCTCTCTTTCCACCTTTTGCGGCCGTGGCGTGGATCGAGTTCAGGTTGACACCCTTAGCGGCGAGTCTGTCCAGACACTCCGCCAACGCGCCGGGCTTGTTAGGTAACTCGTACTCCTCGGCTGTGGTTTCCTTGTAAGTGAGTCGAGCTTCGTCGAGCGCTTTCTTGGCTCGCCGTGCATCTTCGACGATGAGTTCCACCGTCCCTGTTGTCCCTTGCGCTGTTCCCAGAAGCGCGAGAATGTTGACCTTGGCGTTCCCCAAGGTGCGAGCGATCTCAGCCACTGTCCCCGGGCGATTCTCAATCGAAATTGTGAACTGTTTGGTCTTGGCCATTTGAATCCTCCTATGGCTTGCTGGGTGGGGATTATACCCTAGGTCGTGGAGGGCGGACATTCTTGTCCGCCGCCTTCGATGTCGATCTCGGGCTGCTGTTCCGAGTAGAGTCTATCCGCCTGCTCCGGCATCCAATCTGAAGATTGGAGGTTTGTATGTACGCAGTTCTTGGAGCAAGTGGACACACCGGACATATTGTGGCGAAGAACCTTCTTGCCCGCGGGCAGAAGGTCCGCGTCGTCGGCAGAAACGCGGCCCGACTGCAGCCTCTGGCAGCCGAAGGCGCAGAAATCTTTATCGCAGATGTCACCAATGCGCCGGGCCTGACCAAGGCGCTTCAGGGCGCGGAGGCCGCCTATGTCATGATCCCGCCCGACCCTACCGGCAACGATTTCCGCACCTTTCAGGACCGCGCCAGTGACGCAATCGCTACCGCCGTTCGGCATGCCCGAGTCAGGTACGTGGTATCGCTCAGCAGCGTCGGAGCCGACAAGGCAAGTGGCACCGGACCGGTTGTCGGTCTTTACAACCTGGAGCAAAAACTCAATCTGATCGATGGCGTGAACGTTCTCCACCTGCGCGCTGGATACTTCATGGAAAACACACTGCCGCAAGCGGGCGCCATTCGTATGACCGGCAGTGCGGCCGGGCCGCTCCGTCCGGATCTGAAAGTTGCCATGATTGCCACGAGGGACATTGGAGCGGTGGCAGCCGACGCGCTTCAGCAACTCAAATTCCGCGGCAAGCAGACTCAGGAACTCCTGGGGCAGCGCGATCTCGACTATACCGAAGTTGCGGCCATCATCGGCAACGGCATCGGGAAGCCCGGATTGGGCTACATTCAGTTGCCCGACGATCAGACAAAGGCCGCCATGGTGCAGATGGGGATGTCCGAGAATTTTGTGGGACTAATCCTCGAAATGGCCGGGGCTCTGAACACAGGACACATGCGGGCCCTCGAACCCAGATCTTCCCGCAATAGCACTCCAACAACGTACGAAACCTTTGTGGCCGAAGAATTCGTGCCGGCATACCAGCAGCAGGCCGCAGCGTAGCTGAATTTGCTCGCGGGAGTCCCACGTCCCGAAAATCGCGAGACGTGGGGCACCCACCGGTTGTTACGGTGCCGACCTTCACTGAACGATGAGGGTCAGCGGCAATGACTGAGTGGACGAGTTCGCAGTTGCCGTGACTGTAAGGGTGTATGTTCCTTGCGGAGTCCCTCCGGAGCCTGACGATCCGGCCGACCCGCCTCCGCACGAAAGCAGCAGTGCCATCCCAGCGATCGCTATCATTGTTCTCGTTCCGCGCCGCATGGACTGCCTTGGGCCACCCCCCATTGACAACACCAACATCCCCATTCCAAGAATTGCTGATGCCCAAGGCCAATGCGGAGAGGATGGTCGAAAATTTACGCCGGCCATGCTCGGCGCCATAGTGCTCACCGTCACAGCGAAGGTCGATGCACTGGTAGCGCTTACTGTTACCGTACTCGGGACAGAACAAACCGCATTCGTGGGGGCACCGGAACAAGTAAGTAATGCGGTGGCGCCGATCCCTTCACCCCCAACGCTCACCGTGTAGTGGGCCGTTGCGCCCGCGGTTATTGTGGCCGTTCCTGAGCTTCCGGGGGCGCTCAGCCCGAAACTCGGCACACCCGACCCTGATAGCGGCATAATCATGGGCATGGAAGTGTTTCCGGAGATCGTTAGGATGGCGGAATAGATAGCGTTAAAGGTCGTTGGTGCAAACGTCACGGTTAAATTGCACGACGCATTGACCGCGACTTGCTGCGTGCATCCGTTAGGGCCAGTGGGAATTGTGAAAACTGGAGACGAACTCTGAAAGCTACTCATCGACAGAGATTGACTGCCGCAGTTTGTGATCTTGAGGGTCTGATTGGAGGAACTCCCCGCTGGAACGTTGCCGAAACCAATCCCCTGATTTGCGGGATAGGCCACGCACATCGCGGGGGACGCAACGCTGGGATCGATTGCAGCGGAAAAACCATAGGCGTAATCCGGATTGGGTGTTACTGATCCGAGGTAAACGCCAGACGACGTATACAACTGGTATTCAACGGTGCCTGCAATGTGTACCTTGCCCTGGCCGTCGATAACTGGCCCGTTCATCGCCATACCACCCCCGGGCGCTCCGAAATAAGTGGAATACAGCAGCTTGGTTCCAGTCGGGTCAAATTCTGAAACGAAGCCGGAAAACGCTGGGTACTCAAGCGGGCCGGGAACCGATTGGATCGGTTGCGCAAGGGGCAGTTGAACATCGCTAGTGTTGCCGGCGAGCCAGATGTTGCCGGCGGCGTCAAGGGTGACGCCAGTAGCGGCGGTCCATGCGGTTGGCTGGAAATTGAGATTTCCGTAGAAGAACGTCGAGTAAAGCAGTTGCGATCCGTCCGCGCTCAACTTGCTGAGATAGGAGGGACAGCACGCATTCGCCGGGATACTTGGCTCATACGCGTTGCTGGTCGTCGGAAAGCCACTTGGGGCACTGGACCCAGAAACAATGGCTTCCCCGTTTCCGTCGACCGTTATGCCGGATGCCTGTCCACTAGGACCTAGAAACGTTGAATAGGTCAGGCTGGAGGCGTCGGCAGAAAGCTTTGTAACGAACGGGGCGGCCCACGGAGATGTGCCTGGTATTTGTGTTTGGTAGGCTCCGGCGGTGGTAGGCCAGAGAGTTCCCGCGGAGCCTGTGATGTAAGCGCTGCCAGCCGAGTCGACCGCTATCCCGGAGATGCCGATATAGCCGTAGCCTGAGTCCTGCGGTGGCGGAGAAACGTTGCCGATCAAGCTGCTGTAAGCAAGACTTCCGTCGGAAGGAAACTTCATCACAAATACAATTGTCTCCGGATACGCCGGTGGGCCCTGATTGTACGCGCCCGGAGTGACGGGAAATGCTGGCGAGTCGGTGCTCCCGGTAACATATGCGGTTCCGTTGCTATCGAGGGTAATTGCAGAAGCTCCAGTTTCGGACGACTGGTCGGTCTGGGCACTGCCACCGAGAATGCTGGAATAATTGAGCGCAGAACCATCCGCCGATAACGACGAAATAAACCCTAGGGAGACACCGAAGCCAACATATCCATGGACGATCGGATTCTTCAGGGGAAAATCGGTTGATTCTGTCCATCCGATCACGATTGCATTACCGTTGCTGTCCACGGTAATCCCGGTGGCCTGGTTGTTCTGGCTTCCTCCAAGAAAAGTTGAATACACCAACCCGGTACCATCAGGGGTAAACTTAGTTATGAAGACGGTGTTGCCATTGGGACTACAGGAATTACAGGTCGTTTGAAACGCTCCTGGAGTAATCGGGAAACCAGTCCAACCGGTCTCTCCCGTGACATATGCACTTCCGGAGGAATCGGCCGCAATCGATGTGAGAGCTAGCGAGGTATCGGCAAGAAACGTTGAATAGGTGAGAACCGGATCAATCACCAGCGGCTTCGAGTGATCGTACCGGCCAATCTGGAATGCTATTTCATCGCGACCTACAATCGCAAAGGTGCCGCGCAATTTGTGACTTGCCTTTCCCACACGCTGATACACATCTGGCTTCGCGAAAAACAGGTCACCATTCGCCAGCCGGATTCGCAATCGGCCATCGGCTTCCAAGGCGATGCCTTGTAATCCGGCCAAATGCATTCGGATGGCGTGATAATCAGCGCCCGGCGACACTATGAAATCATGCTCCAGTCGCTGGCCGTTTCCGTAGAACACAGCGTCAATTCCTGGATACAAGCTGGAGTAAGTAACCTGTCCAAAATTCGGGATGTGCGTGTGCCAACGGGAAGGATCCTGGCCCAACAGGTAGTTAGTCTCGCTGGCTCGCAGATCCGAGCCGGCCAGAAGAGTCTTTTCGTTCGCATCGACAAAGCGAACCCCGAGACCTTCAGGCCGAGAACTGCTTCCAGCCATGTAAAGGTCGAACCCCCGCCCACGCAATATCAATTCCAATGTGGGCAAATGTGCGATGAAGCGCGAGGCCGGCTCTGCCTGACCATAGTTCGGTTCAAATTGAATTGGCATTTCTGCAACTGACAGGCGTTCCTTCTTCGGAGCTATCTGCGACAAGGAAAAGGTGCCCAGCGAGAGCAGTATGGCGACAAATGCGAGATCTAGGCGACAAGACGCAAAGTGAAGCTGCATGTAAATTCCTGATTTTCCAAAGCACATGCAGAATGCGACAGCAGTGCGAGGCTGTCAAGGGCTCGAAGCGCAGAAACACGTGGTTAATCGGAAAGGGGCCGAATTCCAGCCCAAGCGGAAAAGGCCACGCTCATTTCTGAACGTGGCCTTTATTTATGCCGGCAACGACCTACTCTCCCACACACTTGGCGCGTGCAGTACCATCGGCCCAGCGGGGCTTAACTTCCGTGTTCGGGATGGGAACGGGTGGAACCCCCGCGGTAAGATCACCGACAAGTCGAGGCGATTAGCAGGCGTGAGCGAAGCGGGAGCCTGCTGCCGAGATCCCGAGCGTTTTATGCGAGGGATCTCTACGCCATCTCGGTGTCGCTTTCGCGACGAACTTTCAAAGATCTTGAGGACGAAGCCTCACAGCTGAATAGATTGGGTGAGACAGGGCAAGCCCCGTCTCTACTACAAGACGTTTTCGTCGGCGCCAGTCGTCAGTACTGTGTCTTCAGTTGCGTCCAGTTTCTGACGCTTCTGAGGAGGCCATCGGCTTTCGAACAGTTTCGAACTGAAAGCTGATAGCTGAGTGCTGACGGCTGTTTCTGCACCGAGTAAATTTTATGGTCAAGCCGAACGGGCGATTAGTACAGGTAAGCTACACGCATTACTGCGCTTCAACATCCTGCCTATCAACCAGGTAGTCTACCTGGGCCCTTCATTACCCTTAAGGGTTGGGAGATCTCATCTTGAGGAGTGCTTCCCGCTTATATGCATTCAGCGGTTATCACAACCGAACTTCGCTACCCAGCGATGCCATTGGCATGACAGCTGGATCACAAGAGGTTCGTCCATCCCGGTCCTCTCGTACTAAGGACAGGCCCTCTCAAATCTCCTGCGCCCACAACAGATAGGGACCGAACTGTCTCGCGACGTTCTGAACCCAGCTCACGTACCGCTTTAATAGGCGAACAGCCTAACCCTTGGAACCTTCTACAGCTCCAGGATGCGATGAGCCGACATCGAGGTGCCAAACCGGAGCGTCGATATGAACTCTTGGCTCCGATCAGCCTGTTATCCCCGGCGTACCTTTTATCCGTTGAGCGATGGCCATTCCATACAGAACCACCGGATCACTAAAGCCTACTTTCGTACCTGCTCGACTTGTAGGTCTCGCAGTCAACCACGCTTATACTTTTGCATTCGACGGCTGATTTCCAAACAGCCTGAGCGTAGCTTCGCGCGCCTCCGTTACAATTTAGGAGGCGACCGCCCCAGTCAAACTACCCGCCTTACTATGTCCATTTCCCGGATTACGGGAATATGTTAGAACCACAGAACTCGCAGGGTGGTATCTCACCGTTGGCTCCTCCAAGTCCGAGAACCTGAAATCAAAGCCTCCCACCTATCCTGCGCAGCAAGTGCCATAGTTCATAGTAAAGGTATAGTAAAGGTGCACGGGGTCTTTCCGTCTAGTTGCGGGCAACCGGCATCTTCACCGGCACTACAAGTTCGCCGTGCCAGTTGGCAAGACAGTCGCACTTTCGTTACGCCATTCGTGCAGGTCGGAACTTACCCGACAAGGAATTTCGCTACCTTAGGACCGTTATAGTTACGGCCGCCGTTCACTGGGGCTTCAGTTCAAAGCTTCGCCTTGCGGCTAACCTCTCCCTTTAACCTTCCAGCACCGGGCAGGCGTCAGCCCCTATACGTCGTTTTCGACTTAGCAGAGACCTGTGTTTTTGTTAAACAGTCGCAATGCGCATTTCTCTGCGGCCTCTTCGGACTTGCATCCTAGTGAGGCACCCCTTTTCCCGAAGTTACGGGGTTAATTTGCCGAGTTCCTTACCAACTGTTCTCACGAGCGCCTTAGAATATTCATCTCGTCTACCTGTGTCGGTTTGAGGTACGGATCCCATATGTTCTCCTTAGAGGATTTTCTCGGCAGTGTGGAATCAGCAGCTTTCCCCCATACGGGGTACTGCTTTGCGTCTCAGTGATAACTTCCCGGCGGATTTGCCTACCGGAAACACCTTACACGCATCGACCGTCATAGCCATAGGACGGCCTGCTTATCCTTCTGCGTCTCCCCATCGTGATAACGACCACACGGGAGGTCCGGAATATTAACCGGATGTCCATCAGTTACGCCTTTCGGCCTCACCTTAGGAACCGCCTGACCCTGAGCGGATTAACCTTTCTCAGGAAACCTTAGACTTTCGGCGCGGAGGGTTCTCACCTCCGTTATCGCTACTTATGCCGGCAGGGTCTCTTCTCAACAGTCCACCAGTCTTTTCAGTCTGGCTTCAAACCGTTGGGAATGCTCTCCTACCACGCATCGACGTAAATCGATGCATTCGCTGCTTCGGTAATCAGCTTAAGCCCCGTTAAATTGTCGGCACCGGACCGCTTGACCAGTGAGCTATTACGCTTTCTTTAAAGGATGGCTGCTTCTAAGCCAACCTCCTGGCTGTCTGGGCGTTCCGACTTCCTTTCCCACTTAGCTGATATTTTGGGACCTTAGCAGGCGATCTGGACTGTTTTCCTCTCGACAACGAAGCTTAGCCCCCGCTGTCTGACTCCCGTACTGGTTGTTCAATGGCATTCGAAGTTTGATTGGATTCTGTAAGCTGGAAAGCCCCATAGTCCATTCAGATCTCTACCACCACGACAAATCATACGAGGCTAGCCCTAAAGCTATTTCGGAGAGAACGAGCAATCACGGAATTTGATTAGCCTTTCACCCCTACCCTCAGCTCATCGGAGCTTTTTTCAACAAACAGCCGTTCGGCCCTCCAGTAGGTTTTACCCTACTTTCAGCCTGGCCAAGGGTAGATCATCCCGCTTCGCGTCTATTCCTGCCAACTTGTGTTCGCCCTATTCGGACTCGCTTTCGCTACGGCTCGCTTTCGCTTAACCTTGCTGACAAGAATAACTAGCCGGCTCATTATGCAATAGGCACGCGGTCAGACTTTCGGCTTGCGCCGCATAGTCCTCCCACCGTTTGTAGGCACACGGTTTCAGGTACTATTTCACTCCCCTCGAAGGGGTTCTTTTCACCTTTCCCTCACGGTACTGGTTCACTATCGGTCAGAAGCACGTATTTAGCCTTACGGAATGGTCTCCGTAGCTTCTCGCAGGGTTTCTCGTGCCCCGCGATACTCAGGTACCAGCTTCGAGTCCGGATTGTTTTCGCCTACGTGGCTATCACACTCTATGGCCCCTCTTTCCAGAGGGCTTCGACTAACAACCGGATTGGTAACTCTACTGTTGCTGGCCCTACAACCCCTGTGTCACCCGAAGGTGAAGCAGGTTTAGGCTGATGCGATTTCGCTCGCCACTACTATCGCAATCGAGGTTTCTTTCTTTTCCTCCAGGTACTGAGATGGTTCACTTCCCTGGGTTTGCTCGCACCCGACTATGGATTCATCGGGCCGTACGGGGGTTTTACCCCCGTGGGTTTCCCCATTCGGAAATCCCCGGATCAAAGCCTGCTTGCGGCTCCCCGAGGCTTATCGCAGCTTGCCACGTCCTTCATCGCCGTCTTCTGCCAAGGCATCCACCATGCGCCCTTAGTAGCTTGACCACAAAATTTACTCAGCACACAGCGGCTTCGCCGGGAGCTGTCGGCCGTCCGAGCTATCAGCTGTCAGTTTTCAGTTCTCAGTAAAACCCCTATCGCGCCTTGCAAACTTTATAGCGCCACCCTGCTCTTCGCACGCTTAGACACGGTTTCTGCGGCGCCAACCGCAGATTCCTCGCTTCGCTCGGGATGACAATCTGGGTAAGAATGTCAACCGATTGAAGAAGTCTTACGTACACCAGCAGGTACATCGGCACTCATAAAAATTTACTTCGCCTTGTAATTTGCCCAATCTATTCAGTTGTCAAAGTTCGTCCTCGGAGAAAACGTCGTTCGCTGTTCGTCGTTCGCTCTTCGCTAACGACTCCCAGCTACTTGGTTTCTCCTCACCCGCCTGAGCGGGTTTGGGTTTTGCGAACCGCGAAAAGCGAACAGCTAATCGCGTTCCTCCAACCCAATGTTCGGCGTCAAAACGACTTTCATTGGACCGTGAACTGATTCACGGTTGTCGAGTTTGACGCCCAACATCAGGTTGTTTGGTGGAGCTGACCGGGATCGAACCGGTGGCCTCCTGGTTGCAAACCAGGCGCTCTCCCAGCTGAGCTACAGCCCCTTGAACCCGTTATCAGTTTTCAGTGGTCAGTTATCAGTAAAGGCTTTTGACTGAAAACTGAGAACTGATGACTGACAACTGATCTTGGTGGGCCTGGGAAGAATTGAACTTCCGACCTCACCCTTATCAGGGGTGCGCTCTAGCCAACTGAGCTACAGGCCCGGTTTCCCGATTGTACTCCTGAGAGCCCAGCGTTTTCGGCTCTCAGCTATCAGCTTTCAGCTGTCAGTTAAACCGATTTCACTGATAGCTGAGAGCTGAAAGCTGAGAGCTTTATTTTCGAGGAAAAGGTTGAACGCGCGACCAGGCTAAGCCCAGTCTGACGGTTGTGAACAAATGCTCGAGCAAGAGAGGTCTGACCGTAAGCTCCCTCGCGTCTCTTCAGGTTAGTTTAGAGATTTTGAGGGGTACATAGCGACATCTTTTGCCGAAGCAAAAGCGCTATGACGTTCTCTCTTAGAAAGGAGGTGATCCAGCCGCAGGTTCTCCTACGGCTACCTTGTTACGACTTCACCCCAATCATGAACCATACCTTGGACGGCTGCCCCCTTGCGGTTGGCTCACCGGCTTCTAGTGCAGTCCACTTTCGTGATGTGACGGGCGGTGTGTACAAG
>CAWIOA010000008.1:130000-396697 GCA_963837665.1 uncultured Acidobacteriaceae bacterium
CTGGAGGAGGTGCTGATCCGTACCTGCAGCGATTTTGGCATCGAGACTAAACGCGTCGCGGGGCTTACCGGTGTGTGGACAGAATCTGCGGAATCCAAGATCGCAGCCCTCGGCGTGCATATTTCACGATCTGTCACTTCGCATGGCTTCGCTTTGAACGTAAACACGGATCTCAGCTACTTCAACCTGATCGTGCCCTGCGGGATCACCGCGAAGTCAGTGACCTCGATGGCGAAGGAACTGGGGCGGGAACTCGACTTGAACGAGGTGGCGCAGTCAGTGTCGCGGAATTTCGGCAGCGTCTTCACGAGCCAGGTGCTGTGGGTCGAGACGCTCGATGCACTGCTTGGCCACACAGTTGGTGTTCCACTCCAACGCCCCGCCGAACTCCGCCAGTTAAACCAAGAAGATGACACGCACTGGGCGTAGACGTTGGGACCAGTCGGTGGGACGACTTGAAAGACTTAAGGACACCAACGCGATGAGGATTTTCTACGTTGCATTCTTCGCCGCGCTCCTTGCTGCACCTCTGCAAGGTCAGCAGAGCCGGTCTTGCCAAGGAAACGCGGGTCTCGTTGACCAATGCTTCAAAGTGCATGGAAGGGTGCGCATCGTAAACGGAGCCGGTATGGTGATCTGGCGTATTGGGACCGGCCGCATCCTGAGAGTTGAGGATGAGGAGATCGTTATCCCCGATAGTCTTAGTAAGGCTCTGTCTAAATCGGGAGACGTTTACGGCAGGGATGTTTTTGGCGATTTTGAGGTGTGTCCCCTCACCAAGAGCAAACCAGGAGAAATGCAGACGGTTTGCGTGGCATCCGCCAGCCATCTGGTGGTCAGAGAAGACACGCACTGAATCGCCTCGCCCTAGCCACCCGCCCTATTGCCGCGATACCATCCCTTAGTCACGCCGTCGGTGAGCTTCACGATCATGGCCACGAAGAAGAAACCCACTTCCGCCGCAAAGCACCTCAAGGCAAACACCAGCGCGCTTCGCCGAACCAAAAGCCAAGAGCCAAGAATTGAGATCAAAACGTCAAACGGCGATCTTCGCACCTATACCATCCGCGATTACCGGCTCGAAAAGCCAAGTTTTACGCTGCGCCAGGTGCAGATGGGAGGCGAGGTTCGCTACGAATTGGAGAGCGGTGATCTCTCCGCGCCGGTGCCTCCGATTCGAGAATCGAAGTACCTGACGCGCGAACAATGCATCGAAATCTACCGCTGGATGCTGCTGAACCGCCGCATGGAAACGGCGCTCGAAAATCTCTACAAACAGGGCAAGGTAGTCGGCGGCGTCTACTTCGGCCTGGGGCAGGAAGCCTGTTCCTGCGCCTCGGCTTACGCTCTGCATAAAGACGAATGGCTGGGCCCGATGATCCGCAACCAGGGAGCGCTGCTGGTGCGCGGCTTCTCGCCCGCCGACATCATGATGCAGTACATGGCGAAATCCGGATCGCCCACCAGAGGACGCGACGCTTCTTCGCACTTGGGCGATATCGAAAAGCGCAACGTGGTCGCCCCGATCTCGACGCTCGGCGATTTGATTCCGGTGCTGGCTGGCGTCGCGCTCGGCGCTCGCTTGCAGGGCAAGCACATTGCCGTCATGACCTACATCGGTGATGGAGGGCAATCCACCGGCGTCACTTACGAAGGACTGAATTTTGCCGCCGTGCAGAATCTCGGCCTGGTGTTGATTGTTGAAAATAATCTCTGGGGATACTCCACCCCCGCCGACATGCAGTTCCGCATCAAAGATCTGGCCGAGCGTGCCATTGGCTATGGAATCCCCGGCGTGATCGTCGACGGCACCGACGCGTGCCAGGTGTATGACGCATGCCACGAAGCGTGCGAGCGGGCGCGGCGCGGCGAAGGTCCAACCTTAATCGAAGCGAAGATGATGCGCATGAAAGGCCACGCCATCCATGATGCGGCGGAGTATGTTCCAAAAGCGTTGTTTGAGTACTGGAAGAAACGCGACCCGATTGCGCGACTCGAAGATTATCTGGTGCACAAGAAGAAGTGGCTGACCCCCGCGGAAAACGAAAAGCTGATCTCCGGCGTTGAACGGCAGTTAGAAGCTGACCGGGAGATCGCCGTCAATTCGCCTATGCCTGCGCCCGAATCGGCCGCGGGCGGAGTGTATTGCGAAGCTGGATGCCACACTATCAAACCCAAGTACGCTGTGCCGAAGCCCGTGAAAACCGGCGGCCGCGGCGGCAACCCAGCCGGCCCAAATCGCCCCGAGGCGTCGGTACATCTCAAATAGGACTTCCCGCGCTTAGAAGCTCAGCTTGACCCCGAACTGGATCTGCCGGGCGCCGGTGGTGAGATCCGGGCGCCTCACCTGCGAACTGGACTGGCCAAAGGAATTTGTGTCGGAGATGAGATTGTCGGGCTGGCTGAACTGAACGCGGTTGAACAGGTTATAGCTCTCCGCACGGAATTGCAGGTTGGCGCGTTCCGTGAATTTCACGGTCCTTTGCAAAACCATATCCCAGCTGTTTACTCCGGGACCGTAGAAGTGGTTGCGCCCGAGGTTGCCGGCGCTGCCCCAGGGCGGGTCGAAGAGAATCGGATCGGTGGGGATGCCCAGGTTCGGTCCGGTCTGGGTGCGCGGATTGCTGACCGGCGCCGGAGTACCAGCAGCATTGAAATTCGCACGCTGCTGCTGGCCGGTATGGGCGGTGTCGAGCGCGCTGAAGATGTCGTAAGGAAGGCCACTGGAAAACGTCGTAATCCCCGCGACATTCCAACCTCCGAAGATTGCGCTCGCGGCACCTTCGGCCAAATGGTCATGCCCGTGACCGAGGGGAATCGCCCAGGAGTAGTTGATTACCAGCCGTTGCCGCACGTCGAAATCGGCATTGCCGCGCTCGGCGCCGAGGTCGAGGGAGTTGCGTGGGAATCCCTGGTTGCCGGTTGAGGGCGTCAGCGGGTCGGAGGAGTTATCAATGGCATGGGCCCAGGTATAAGCCGCCTGGAAGGTGAGGCCTTGCGACATCCGCTTGGTGAGGTTCGCCTGCAAGGCGTGATAGGTCGACGAAGCCGCGTTGTTGAATACTTCGGCGTGCAGAAACGCATTGTTGTTGACTGCATCAAAGGGCAGAATTCCCTCTTCCGCGCCAATCCAGAGATTATTGAACTGCAGTGCCTGCGGGGGAATACCGTCGGCCAGCAACTGGGCAACCAGGGCTGGCTGCGGCGGGTTGCCATCCACCAGACGCAGCAGGCGCGTTCCCTTCGATCCCACGTAGTTCAATTCCATGGTCACGTTGCCTGGCATGTCACGCTGAATTCCAAAATTCCAGCTCTGGCTGTAAGGCATGCGCAGGTGCGGATCGATAATGAACGGCAGATCGCCTGCCCCTTGGTTCACGACGGTTGAGGTGGGCAGCGACGGCGGCGAAGACAGGGCGGAAACGGGCGCGCCGATGCAGACAAACCCAAACTCATTGGTCGCCGGAGGATTACAGGGCGGCTGGCCAAAGAACGGTTCGAAAAAAACTTGCTGGAAGGGCGGATTTCCGCGCGCGAGTCCCAGCAATTGCCCGAAAAGGCGGTCGTGGAAAATGCCATAGCCGGCACGAATCGAGGTCTTGCCGTCCTTGAAAGGATCCCATGCGATTCCGAGACGCGGCTCAAAGTCGTGCCAGTCGTTGCTGTAGAGAGGCGGCAGGCCGTGCTCGTTCCGTCCAGCGACCGTAAAGGTGAACGGCGCCTGTCCGCTGGGGTCGGCAAAAAGCGTGGATAGCAGGTTGTTTACTTCGTAGGGGACGCCGTTGAACTGGTAGCGCAGTCCGTAGTTCAGAGTGAGATTGGGAAGAATCTTGAAAGTGTCCTGGGCGAAGGCGCCGAAGTCCTTCTGGCGGAATCCGCGCAGATCATCGGCGGTGCGATTGCCGCCCTTGTCGAAGAATTGCGCCTGGGTCACCGATCCTGCCTGACCGAACCACCACCAAACCATGTCCTGCAGCGTCGGGTTCGAATCCACGGTTGGGTCGCCCGACACAAAGGCAGTGCCGAGCTGGCTGCCGAAGTTTGCGTAATTATTGAAATCCAACGTGGGCCGCGAATAAAAACCATTCGTGCTGTTGGAGTAAGCATCGCGCGTCTCCACGCCGAACTTGAAGGTGTGGCGGCCTCGCGCCCAGGTCACGTCGTCCCCGATTGTGTAGGTGCCGCTGAAGCGCTTCGAACCGTCCCGATCCACGATCAGCAGGCAACCGAATCCCGCCACGCCGGGCAACGGAGCGTCGAACCCGCGTCCGTACGAATCCGCCAGGCCGAGACTGTCGAGAACGTTCAAACCCTCGCAGGTGAGCGGAAAATTGATGCGATTCGCGCCGATGCGAAAGTTATTGATCAGTCGGGGATCGACCACCGAGGTCAGTTGCAGCGTGGCGTTCTGCCTGCGCTGGGAGGTACCGGTCCCTCCCAGGCCGGGAAGGAAATCGGTATGATCGAAATTGGGGTCAACGTACCGGTTGAAGGTGTAGCGCACCGCCAGGATCTCTTTCTGAGAGAAGTTGTGGTCCACGCGGACGCTCACGTTGTCGCTGGTCGATTGCGATGCGCTGGGATAGAAAAGCAGGCCGCGTGCGCCATCCACGGGGGCGCCGTTCGGATCCGGGTAGAGCGTCAGAATTTTCTGAATTGTCGGATCCTGGGATAAGCCGTAGATGTTGTTCGGCGACATGGGAGTGCTGACGTCGATCGGGACTGGATTCCCTCCCTGGTCGAGAAATGTGAAACTGCCGGTCTTAAAGTCGTGGGAGGGCACGAAACTGGTATTGGTAAGAGTGGTGGAGAACCGGTCGCCGTCGTAGTTTGCGAACCAGAAGGTCTTGTCGTGCAGCAGAGGCCCTCCGGCGGAGATGCCGAACGTGTTGCGGGAGTAGGAATCCTTGGGCACGACCTGTCCCGCTGCGTTGGTCTCATGATTGAAGTAGTCGCGGGCGCCCAGCGCGTCGAAACGCCCGAACCAGTAAACGTCGGAGTGGAAAGCGTTGGTTCCGCGCTTGCTTACCACGTCAATCACAGCGCCAGTATTGCGGCCAAACTCGGGAAGAAAATTGCTGGTGATGACGCGAAATTCCTGCACTGAATCCGGGTTCAGGGAAGTGAGTCCCGGCTGCGGCAGCGTCAGACCGGGAATGTCGGAGTCGTTATTATCGGTGCCATCCAGCAGAAAGTTGTTGTTGCGCTCACGCGAGCCATTGACCGAGAGACCCTGCAAAATGGAGTTGCCCTGAATCGCGCCCGGAGAAAGCAAAATCAGTTGATACGGATCGCGCAGAATCATGGGCAGATTCTCGATCTGCTGGCTCTTGACCAGGTTTCCGACCTGGGCATCGTCCAAATCGAGCGGCGCAACCTGTTCACCGTGGACCGTGACCGTTTCCGGGGTCGCGCTCGGGACGAGCGTCGGGCTTAGGTTTTGCACCTGGCCGACGGTAAGCTCCACGCGGGAATATTCCACGGTTTTGAAGCCCTGCCGCTCGACGAGCACGTCATACATCCCTGGATCCAGGCTCGGGATCCGGTAGGTTCCCGACCCATCGGTCACAGTGTCGCGCAATGCGTTGGTGGCGAGGTTGCGGGCAGTGACTCTCACCTGCGGAACAACCGCGGCTGTCGTGTCCGTGACCGTACCACTAATGGAGGCGGTCTGCGCCACTGCGAGCCATGGCAGGCAGAAAAGAAGAAGGAGAAGAAGTAAAGCCGAAGGGGGAATAGGCTTCATCATCATGGGGCTTCTCTTTTTGGTATGAGTTCTTCCCGCAGGGTATCACCAATCAGAATCTTGCGGCGAGAAAATGGTTGCTAGAAGCTTCGGCGGCGGCAACTTCGAACTTCCAGTGATCAGGTCGTTTTTGCAAGTTCCATTGCGGCGCTGTCGAGGGTCATCGCATACTGGGCCATGGGGACACAGAGCCTGGTCTTGTCAGGCAAGCACGTTCGTCTCGAACCGCTTGACCACCGCCATGTCGATGGCTTGGCCGCAGCTTCGGCAATCGAGGCCTCCCTCTACCAGTGGAGTGCAGTCCCGCAGGGCAAAACCGAAGCCATCAGTTACGTCGATGCCGCTCTGGCTGGGCGAGATGCCGGCTCCGTAATGCCGTTCGCGACCGTCAGCGTGGAAGACGGCCTAGTCATCGGGTCGACGCGCTTCTTCAACCTGGAGCGATGGGCGTGGCCGCAGGGCCATCCGCGACACGGTAGAGAGGTTGCCGATGTCTGCGAGATTGGTTACACCTGGCTGGCCCGCTCGGCAATCCGGACTAGAGCCAATACCGAGTCCAAGTTGCTCATGTTGACGCAGGCTTTCGAAACCTGGCGGATGCTCCGCGTCTGCTTTCACACCGACGTTCGCAACCAGCGCTCGCGCGCGGCGATCGAACGCATTGGCGGGAAGTTCGAAGGGATCCTCCGCGCCCATCGCATGGCAACAGATTTCATCGCTCGCGACTCGGCGCGCTTCTCGATCGTCGCGGCGGAGTGGCCGGAAGTGAAGCAACGGCTTAATCAGATGCTGGATCGGGCGTGACCGGCGTTTTGCCGCTGCCGAACTGATAAAATCAAGTTTCGCCATGTCCGCGCCTTCCCAGCTCATCCAGATCGACCTTGGCCCTAGCGTCCGCAGCCCGAAGCCCTCGTGGCTCAAGGCCAAGGCTCCAGTAGGCGACAATTTTCACAACCTGAAGAAGCTGGCGCGCGGGCTGGGGCTGCATACGGTGTGCGAGTCGGCGCAGTGTCCGAACATTGGAGAATGCTGGCACCATAAAACCGCGACCTTCATGCTGTTGGGCGATATCTGCACCCGGCGTTGTGGCTTTTGCGCGGTGCCCAAGGGACGTCCGGAGGCGATTGACTGGGACGAGCCGCGGCGCGTGGCCGAAGCCGTCGCCACGCTTGGCCTGCGTCATGCGGTCGTGACCAGCGTGAACCGCGACGACGACAACGTCGGCGGCGCCAAGATTTTTGCCGAGACCATTCGCCAGATTCGCGAACTGGTGCCGGAGTGCCGGGTCGAGGTGCTGATTCCCGACTTCCAGGGTCTGGAAGTGCCGCTGCGGATCGTCCTTGAAGCCAAGCCCAACGTGCTCAACCACAATACCGAAACCGTTCCGCGGCTCTACCGCGCTGTGCGCTCGGGTGCGCGCTACCAGCGGACGCTCGATCTCCTGTCCAATGCCAAGAAGTGGGACCCCTCGACGGTTACCAAAAGCGGTGTGATGGTTGGCATCGGCGAGGAGACGGACGAACTGATCGAAGTCTTCCGCGACCTGGGCGAGCGCGGCGTCGATATTCTCACGATTGGGCAATATCTGCGTCCGTCAAAAGATCATCTTCCCATGACGCGCTACTACACACCCGCCGAATTCGCCTCGCTGAAAGAAGAAGCGCTGAAATTCGGATTCAAGCACGTCGAGTCAGGACCGCTGGTGCGGTCGAGTTATCACGCACATGAGCAGGCGGATGTGGCGGCGGGATAGACGTCTGCTCGTCGTCGTTCGCTGTTCGCAAAGCGCGTCTCTTGCTCAGCTTCGGATGACATCATGAAATGCCTTTCGCGAATAGCGAAGCTCGAATAGCGAACGACAGCTTTTCCCTACCACACCCTACACGCGTTCTGATTCACCATCGGCGCGGTTGCTGGGCAGTGGTAGGCTTCGCGGAACTCCGGCATATTGGAAACCGTTCCGTTCACGCGGTACTTGCCGGGCGAGTGCGGATTGGTGGTAACCAACATGCGTGACAAGGCGTCGGTGCGATTCCGGCACCACACGTTGGCAAATCCCAGGAAAAAACGCTGTGTCGGCAGAAAGACCATCGACGGGCGCCGGTTCCTTGCCGGCAAGCGTGTTCAGCAGAGCCATGTAGGCGATGCGCAGGCCGCCATTGTCCGCTGTATTCTCGCCCAAGGTCAGCTTCCCGTTCAGCTTCAGGTCGTCGACGGCGACGAAGTTCGCGTATTGGTCCCTGATGCAGCCGGTGCGTTCCTGGAATTGCTTCTTGTCGTTCGCGGTCCACCAGTCGCGGAGATTGCCCTCGGCATCGAACTGGCTGCCTTCGTCGTCGAAGCCGTGGGTGAGCTCGTGACCGATGGCAGCGCCGATCGCGCCGAAGTTCATCGCGTCGTCGGCCCGGTTGTCATAGAAGGGAGGTTGCAGAATTCCGGCGGGAAATGTGATGTTGTTCTGGGTGGGTTCGTAGCTCGCGTTCACCGTCATCGGAGGATACGGCCAAGTCTCTCTTATCGAGCGGCTTGCCAATCTTGTTCAACCTGCGCTGCACGTCGTACTCGTTGGCGCGTTGCGAGTTGCCCAGAGCGTCGCCGCGTACGATCTGCAGCGTCGAGTAGTCGCGCCACTGGTCGGGATAGCCGATGCGGTTAGTGATGGCCTGCAGCTTCCCGAGCGCTTGAGTCTTGGTGTCCGCGCCCATCCAAGGCGAGCTCTTGATGTCTTCCCCCAAGCGCCTTTTCGAGAGCATCGACCAATGCCAGCGTGCGCTCCTTGCCTTCGGTGCCGAACGTCTGCCGGACGTAGATCTGGCCGACCAACTCGCCCAAGTCGTCATTCGCGTAGCCGACGCAGCGCTTCCAGCGCGGCCGCAACTCCTTAGCGCCCGTCAGCGTCTTACCGAAGAAATCGAAGTTTTCGCTGACGAACGCCGCCGGCAGCACCGGCGCGTTGCTGTGCACCGTGTGCCAGCGTAAATATGTCTTCCAATCGTCGAGTGAGTGCGCGCTGATTACTTCCTGCATGTTCTTGATGAAGTCCGGTTCCGCCACGTTGAGCGAGTCGAATCGGGGCGCGCCCACGCCTTCGAAGTAGGTGTTCCAATTGAACGCTGGGCTCAGAGCGGCGAGTTCCTGGTTGGAGAGCTTGTGGTAGATCTTCTGCGGGTCGCGGCGGGTAGTCTGGTCAAACGCGCCCTTGGCTAAGCCAGTTTCGATCTCCATGACGACTTTGGCTTCCGCCGCGGCTTTCGCTTCATCGTCGCCCAACAGCGCAAACATCTTCGCTACGTGAGCTACGTATTTCCTCCGCAGCTCGACTGACTTCTCATCGGCTTTGAAATAGTAATCGCGGTCGGGCAGGCCCAGTCCTCCCTGATCTACCTGGGCAATGATCTGGCTTGCGTTCTTGAAGTCAGATCCGGAATCGAAGCCGAATAACACGTCGGCGCCCTCACGATGCAGCCTTACGATTTCATTGGGAAGCTCTGCTTTGGACTTGATGCCTGTGATGCTGTGGAAGTCGGGCTCCAGGGGTCTCGTACCCGCCCTTTCGATGGCTGATTCGTCCATGCAGCTGGCGTAGTAATCGCCGATCTTCTGCTCGCTGGCGCTGCGGCCCGTCCCGTCGGCCGCCGCTTTTTCAAGAATGTCGCGCACAATGTATTCGCCGCGCTGCTGTAATTCGTCGAAGCGACCCCAAGACGAGCGGTCGGCGGGAATCGGGTTCTGGGCGATCCACTTGCTGCATGCGTAGGCGTAGAAATCGTTGCAGGGATCGATACTCTTATCGAGCAGGTCGGCGGAGAAGCGTACGTCGGCGGCCGGCTTGTCCTGCGAGTACAGTGCAGGCAGCAGCAAGAAGGAGACGATCAACAGTGTTAAGAAATTGCGCATTAGCGTCCTCGAATGGAGATCTATAACTGGCCAGTGGCCGAACGGAACAAGCTCAACCACAGTATTGGACGAAAGACGCTGAAAACCGTCAACCGAATATCTGACAGCAGGAGCGAGGTCAGAAGATTTTCACGTGGAAGGTCAGATATTTCTTGGGGTTCTCGCGGATCGCTTTCAAGAGCGCCCGCGTTTCCACCAGCACCTGGTTGCTGTTGTTGTAAAGCGTGGGATCCTTAAAGAACATTCCCGCCGTGCCCTCGCCTTTCTCCAGGCGATCGGAGAGTGCCGCCAGGTTATCCACCAGCGTCTGCAGCTTGGCGGCGAATTCCTGATCGTGCGTCATTTTGCCAACCGCGCCCTTGCCCGCATTGATGTCGTCGGTCAACTGGCGGACGTTGGCGATGGCCTTGTTGGCGTTGTTATACAGCTCGGGATCTTTGAGCAGTTTGCCGGCCGTGCCTTTCCCCTGCTGGAGTTCGTCCACCAGCACATTCATCTTGTCGATGGCGGCAATTACTTTCTTGTAGGCCTCGTCGCTCGTAAGGAGCGGGCCGAGCGAGCCTTTTCCGCTCTGGATGTCATCCATCAACCCCTTGAATTCAATCACCGTCGCATTCAGCTGGTCGTACAAGGCCGGACTGTAAATAACCTTGCCGATCGAACCCTGGCCGCTTTCGACAAACGCCACGATGCGGTCCAGGCGCTTGAGCAGCGCGTCCATGTTCTGCAGCGTGCCCTGGCTGGCGCGCACCACATCCTGGATATCGGGCTGGCTGCGGGCCGCCAGCGTGTCTCCGTCGGTTGCCACCGGACCCTTGGCCGCCGAACTGTCAATGTCCACGTAGGTCTCGCCCAGGACCCCGGCCGTGCTCAACAACGTTATGGAGTCTTTGAGCAAATTGCGGCGGTACCTGGTGGTGACTTTCATCGTGACTTCGACGGGCGTCGCCGGCTTGCCGTCCACGATCCGGACAGCTGTCACATTTCCGATGTCCACTCCCGCCAAACGCACCGGCGCGCCTTCGCGAAGGCCGCTGGCATTATCGAAGTACGATCGTATCGTGATCTTGCTGGTGAGCCATCCGCCGGTCCCGCTCATTACGAAGATCAGGACGGCGAGGGTTATGCTGGCGAACAGGACGGTGAGTCCCACGCGCAGTTGCGACCATTTCAGCTGCTTCTGGCTAGGCAAGTTGGTCAGTAAACGACAGGAGCATCATAGCAAATAGAAGCAAGATTTCAGCTTCCGAGATTCTTTCGGGGGGCGAAGAGCGTACCTTGCGCCAAAACGAAGGCTCCCACTCTCTCGCCTCCGGTGCGAGGGGTGGGAGCCATTTTGCATGTCGACATTGCCGATTTAGACCGCCGGTTTAACGACGCTCTTCGCGCGCCTCGCGTCTCTTATCGGCTTTTGCCTGTTTCTCCGCATTCTTTTGAGCCTGCCTCTCCTGCTTGCTGGGCTTGGAATTGGGCCTCGGATTGTTATTTCTGGCCGAATCGTTCACGCTGCGATCGCCCGCGGACGGCCCACGTGCCTCTTGCGGCGACATCTTCGGCTCGTGATACGACTCTCCGGCCGCGCTGGCTCTCTGGACGTGGGGTCCGTTGAACTCGCCCGGTCTGCCTGTGGCCGCAATCCCCGGACGCCCGTGATTCTCCGATGCGAACAGTTGCCGGTTCTGGCTGGCCGCATGTTCGTGTTCCATCTGCGTTGAGAGTGCTGCGGTGTGCGGCTCGCGCTCATACGCTTCCTCTTCGCGAGTCGGCCGCGCTTCGATACCGCCGGGGCCGTTGAAGCTCACGTTCCGCGTGTTGTTCACAACAACGGTCCGAGAGTAGACATTCGTGACATTGACCACGTTGACGTTAACGACTGAGCGGTTATAGAAGAACGCGCCGCCCCTCCACTCGCCGCCAAAAAAGCCGACGCCGCCATAGCCGTAGCCGTAGTTAATCCCGCCGTAGAATCCGACATGGGGCCCCCAATATCCAGGGTGCCAGCCGTAGAAGCCGCCCGCGAAGCCCCAATAGCCAGGAGTCCAAAGCATGCCGACCGGTGCGATTACCCACGTGCCGGGGACCCAATAGTAGCCGCCCACGTCATTCCACGCCCAATAGCCGGGGGTCCAGAGATATCCCGGACCGGGACGGATGGGCTGCGCGTAAACCGGCAATGCCGGCGGGCCGATCCGCACCGAGATCCCAATCCCGATCTGCGCCGACGATGCCATCGAGAGCGACAGCACCGAAACCGTCAACATCAAAATTCCAAATGCCAGCCTGCGAAGGGAGCGCTTCATTTTCATTACCTTTCCTTTAGCCCAACCGAACCATCTTGGCTCAAAATCGGTAACCCAGCCTCATTACGTTCCGTCCATGTAAACACTGAACTACTGCGCATGTTGCGAAGGGGGAGGAAGTTGCGTTGCATCAGCAGGTTACGGGCGAACCCAAGAATCGCGTAGCGGCGGACGAATGCGGCCACCCCCACCGTGGCTAATTCTCCAGAATGACGTGGGCCAGGGCTTGCTCGGAGGTGTGAGTGATCGAGAGAGCGATGTTTTTCGTGCCGAGCTTGGCTGCGATGGTTGCTGCCTCACCGTGAAACTGAATGGTCGGACGCTGCCCTTTCGGGCGCACCACTTCGATATCGCGCCAGCGCACGCCGTGACTCCATCCCGTGCCCAGAGCCTTCATCCCGGCCTCCTTGGCGGCAAAGCGCGCGGCATAGCTTTCAAATCGGGTGGCTTTTTGCTCGCAATAATGGATTTCGCCGTCGGTGAAAATGCGATGAAGAAAGCGGTCGCCGAAGCGCTCGATGCTTTCGCGGATGCGAGGAACTTCGGCGATGTCTACCCCGGTGCCGAGAATCATAAAGACATTGTGAATTGGTAATTGGTAATTGGCAATTCGGCACTGATCCGTGTTCAGAAGAGATCGCCGCCGCGGTAGATCATCTGCCCATCGATCATTCGCGCTTCGGCAAACAGTTGGTGCGGGCGGGCCGGGCCTTCCGCGTCGATGTGGAGGACTTCGTGCCCATGTGCAACGAGCCAGTCCGAGACGATCATGCGATGGCAGCGGAAGTAAACGCGCTCGGCGCACATGTACGCGGTGCGCGAGACGTTCGCGCTCTGTAGTAGTTCGGCTGCGGCGCTCTCGAACTCCGGCGTCAGCGTGTAATCCGCGTAGTTACGAAAGCTGGCATTGCGCAACGCCGTATTGGGAGAGTCTTTGCGAGTTGCCTTGCGGTATCCGCCCAGAGCTTTGATCCAGATGTAACGAATACCTTGCTCCGGCAGCGAACGCTCCAGCGACTCGCGATTGAAGTGCGGCAGGCGCCGCGACATCGGGAAGGCGCGGATATCCACCAATGTCTCAATGCCGTGTGCCTTCAGAGCCGACACAAGTTCATCGAGCGAGCGCGTGGAGTGACCGATGGTGTAGAGGGTTGCGACGAGCGGCCTCCGTTCCTATTCCAGGGATGCCAGCGAAGCGGCGAGGTTTGCATCCTGCTCGGGGAATACCGTGCGCAGGTCGATCAGAACGCGGCCTTCTTCTACCCGGGCGATGATGGGCGGAGCGTTGGCGCGGAGGCGGGCGCTGAGTTCGTCGGCGCTGAGATCGGCATGGGTCAGCGCGATCAGGCGCGTGGGCAAAACCGCCGATGGGGCCGCACCGCCGCCGATGACGGATTCACCATCGAGAAGTTCCAGCTTGAGACGCGCCGATTTTGCCTGAGCAGATCCAACCCGGGAAACGATTTTCTCCGCCCGGCGCGCGATCTCGTCTTTCGACAGACGCATCATGCGCAGCACGGGCACGGCATCGTGGTCCCGTTTGACATAGGCAAGCAGCGTGGCTTCGAGCGCGGCATAGGTCAGCCTGTCCACGCGCAGCGCGCGGAATAGCGAGTTCGAGCGCATGTGAGCGACCAGGTCGGCGCGGCCGCTGATCAATCCCGCTTGCGGACCGCCGAGCAGTTTGTCGCCACTGTAGGTGACGACGTCGACGCCGGCGCGCAAGCTGTCGAGCACCCCCGGTTCATCGTTGATTCCTACAGAGCGCAGATCGAACAGCGCGCCGCTGCCCAAATCTTCCATGAGCGGAAGATTGCGGCGGCGGGCCAGAGCGACCATTTCGTCGAGCCCGGGCTGCTCGGTGAACCCAGTAATTTCGAAGTTGGAACGATGCACGCGGAGCAGAAGGCGGGTGCGCTCGTTGACGGCACGTTCGTAATCGGCGATGCGCGTACGGTTGGTGGTACCAACTTCGCGCAGCGTGGCGCTCGACTTCGACATCACGTCGGGGATGCGGAAGGAGCCGCCGATTTCGACCAGCTCTCCGCGCGAGACGATGACTTCGCCACCCTCGGCCAGAGAGTTCAGGGCGAGCAGAACCGCGGCGGCATTGTTGTTCACGACTATGGTCGAGATGGCGGGGCCGAGCCCCGCCTCCACACGATCTCCGGCACGATCCGCATTTAGCAGTTTGCGAAACAGCCGGTCAACATGAACGTCGCGCTTGCCGCGCTCGCCCGTTTCCAGATCGAATTCGAGATTGGAATAGGCGCTGGCGGTGGCGCGGACGTGATCGAGCGCAGGGGCAGCCAGCGGCGCACGTCCCAGATTGGTGTGGAGAATCACGCCGGTGGCATTGACCAGCGGCAGCAGCGAGTACTCAAGCGACTGGCGAAGTTGACGTTCCACCGCTTCGAACAGGCCGCCCAGGGCGAGGTTCAGCGATTTCTCGTCGAACTCTCTGCCCGCGATTTCCTGGCGAAGGCGTGCGAGCACGACGCGGATACTGTCGGTGACAGCGGAATGGCCCTCGCGCTCGATCAGCGCCTGCATGTCGGGCTGGCGGAGAAGTTCGTCCGTCGAAGGCAGTTTCTGAAACAGCGCCGATTTGTTGGCGGTGGACACTGGGGCCGATTATGCCACAAGACCAGTTCTCAGCTCTCAGTTCTCAGTTGTCAGTTCTCAGTTGTCAGTTCTCAGTAAAAACCCTCCAAATTTGTGGTTTTACTGAAGACTGAGAACTGACAACTGAGCACTCACAGCGTGTGCAGATACGCGAGCAGATCTTTGATCTGCTGGTCGGTCATGACCTGGCTGAAGCCGTCCATTTTGGCGCGGCCATACTTGACGATATCGGTCATGCGGTCGTCGTTGGCGGGTAATCCGCTCATCGACAGGTAGGGCTTCTTGAAGACGCCTTTCAGGCTCGGGCCCTTCTTGCCGCGGGACGAGTAGGGTTCATGGCACCGGTCGCAATAGTTGTCGTAGAGTCTGCGCCCTTCGGCCTGTTGCGGGTTGAGGCCGAGTTCGGCATCGGACTTGCGGCGCTCGACATCGCAACCGGCTAGCGCCAGAAGCGTAAGGAACACCACGGAGACACGGAGGCACAGAGAAATCCAGTTCAAAAAGGTCATAATGATTGCGGCAGTGCCTGCAAGACCGGGCATCTCAGGAATATATCTTGGACCCGGGTCTGCACCCAACAGTATAGTAATTCTGGACCAGCCGAACGCCCTAGCAAGTAGGCGTGTCGTGCTTCCTCGCGCTACTTACGGCATCGCGAACGACGCAAGGGCCTATTCAGTGATTACTGCGCCGTAGAGCAGCCATGGATGAGCGGATCATATGAGATTTTGTCATCTCCTGATACTTCTGCAGTGGGTCGCATCGGCAGCAACCATCGCACAAACTTCCCAGAAGCAATTGGCGGAGCATCCTCCTGATGCTGTAGTGCGAAGGTTATATCATGAGGTCGTCCTGCGGCGGCCGATTGGTCTCCCAAGAGGTGAGGATAAAAAGATCCTGTGGACTTTCCTCAGTAATCGATTGATTAGCAAGTTTGATACAGCACAGGCGTGTGAGGACGACTACTATCGTCTGCACACAGACAAAAATATTAAGCCAGAAATAGAGTGGCTGGAGGCAGGCCTCTTCTCGGGAGCTAATGAAATGGGTATACCGGCTGCCGCTGTCGTAGAACGTACGGAGCCGGCCGGACCTCGCACCTACCGAGTGTATGTCCGACTGACGTACAGGGATACTGTCGACACTTACTATGACCGACCGCCCGACCCCCACAACACGTTCCACTGGCGAGTTTCCGCCATCGTGACCCTGGAGGACGGACGTTACGTGGTTGACGACATTCTTTTCTTCAAGGATGAAAAGAAGGTGGTCCCGAAGATGGTTGAAACACGCTTGTCTCGCCTTCTGACAATGGGGTGCGACGGCTCGCGCTGGGTCGGGTACGGCGAACAACGAGACGATCTTAAGAAGTAGAGATAACCATGTTGGCGAGCCGGGTGGCTGTCGATGAGTATTCTGAGTACGAGTTCTGGTACAACGGTGGGCAAGAATCCGTTCACTACAAACTCGTGGGGCCGGGCGCAGAGGTAGGATAATACGAAAGCGATGCCGGTCGTCGTCAAACGCGTTTACGAGCCTGCTGCTCCGTCGGATGGAGTGCGCGTGCTGGTGGATCGCTTGTGGCCGCGTGGGCTGACCAAACAAGACGCGGCAGTCAAGTTCTGGCTGCGCGACCTGGCGCCTTCGAATGCGCTGCGGCAGTGGTTCCATGCCAATCCCGAGGCATGGCGCATGTTCCGTAAGCGCTACCTCAAAGAGTTGGTGAGCGACGAAGCTTCCGCGGCGGTGGAGAAGCTGCATCACCTCGCAGAAGGCAAGCGGCGGGTCACGCTGCTGTATGCGTCGCGCATGGTGGAACATAACAATGCAACGGTGCTGAAGGAATTGCTGGATGGGATGCCCAAGCCTCCGTCAAGCGTGGGCCGCAGCGCGATCGGTCGCGCACGGATTCGGAAAGCGAAGAGACAGTAACCGCCGCCGCGTATCGCCGAGCCTTCGCCCTGCGTGAATGCATCTAACCAACGAGCTTGTCATTCTCATTGGAGTGTTCATCCTGATCCTTAGCCGAGTTCTTTTCCTTGGGCTGTTTCTGTTGGCTGTCTACGCCGTGCAGCGATTCTGGTTTATGCGGGCGTGGTCGTGGATTGGTTCGTTCTCGAATGCCAACTGGCGCTTCGGGCTCCATGCCGTACTAATCGCCCTCGCCGGGGCACTTCTCGCGACGGTCCTCTATCCGCTGTTTGATCATGGGATCTCCCAGCTCAACGTCGGTAGCTTGAACCTCGGCAAAACGCTCGCTACATTCTCCCGCCTGTGGCTGTTCGCTTCCTTCTTTGGATTTTTGGCCGTCGAATCGGTGGGAGCGGTCGAGTGGGTCACGAACATCGCCACTCGGTTTCTGCATCATTCTGGAGCAGCTTCGGATGCGTTCAGTTCTTCGCGCCGGACATTTTTTCAATATGCGGCTGTTCTCGCCGGAGGATTTCCATTTCTCGCCGCCACCTACGGCTTCGCCGCCGGGCGCTTGCGTTTTACGGTCGAACGCGTCGATGTGCCTGTAGCCAATCTTCCTCCGCAGCTGGACGGACTGCGCATCGCCCAGCTTAGCGATATCCACATTGGCGACTACATGCCGCCCAGCGAGATTGCTCGCGCCGTTGCCATGGCTAACAATCTGCGCCCCGACATTTCTTTTGTTACGGGAGATTTTGTCTCGAGCGAAGGCGATCCGCTGGACGCCTGCATCACCGAGTTGAGCCGGTTGCGCGCTCCGCTGGGTGTCTGGGGATGCAACGGCAATCACGAAATCTATGCGGGAGTGGAAGAGGATGCGGAACGCCTTTTCCGTGAGAAGGGAATGCGGCTGTTGCGCGCTTCGAACGCGGTCGTCGAGCACAATGGAGGGCGCTTCAATCTCATCGGAGTCGACTACCAGCGCGACCACATGACCAGCGGCGAACCGGCTGGACCCATGTTGCACGAGATCGAGCACCTGATCCGCCGCGATATGCCGAATGTGTTGCTTTCGCACAATCCGAATTCGTTTCACCGCGCTGCCGAACTGGGAGTCGAGCTCAGCCTCGCCGGACACACGCACGGCGGCCAGGTTAAGTTTGAGATCGTGGATCACAGCATCAGCCCGGCGCGCCTGATCTCGCCTTTCGTCGCCGGACTTTATCACTTGCCGATGAACGGCGACCGCTTACAGAAAGCTGCGCTCTATGTGAACCGCGGCCTCGGAACCTTAGGCTTCCCGGTGCGGATTGGCGTCCCGCCGGAGATCACGCTACTGACCTTGCGGAGAGCCTGAAAAGCCAACGTTTGCCAGCCCCTTAGAAGCTCCGAACGTGGTATAATTTTAAAGTAAATCCAACACGGTAAACTCCTGTAGATGCAAGAACTTAGCGACATTTCTAGGACGAGACAGAGCGGGCGGAGCTTCGCCCAGCTTGGACGGGCGAGGCGCCCGTCCCCACACAAGATCATGCAAGCTTGCGCGAGCCTTTACTGAGAACTGACTACTGAGAACCGAGAACTGAATTTCATGGCTGACGATCAGAATCCTGAACTTCCTTTAACTCCTCCTCCCGGCGGCGACGGACAAGGTCCCGGCGCCCTCAACATGCAGCCCGTCAACATTGAAGAGGAGATGAAGCGGTCGTATCTCGACTACTCCTTGTCGGTGATTATTGGCCGCGCGCTGCCCGACGTCCGCGACGGACTGAAGCCGGTGCATCGCCGCATTCTTTACACCATGCAGCAGATGGGCCTCGCTCCCGGACGGGCCACCCGCAAGTGCGCCCGCATCGTCGGCGAAGTCATGGGCAAGTACCATCCGCACGGGAACCTCGCTGTATATGACGCGTTAGTTCGGTTGGCGCAGCCGTTTGCCATGCGCGCGCCGCTGGTCGATGGGCAGGGCAACTTTGGCTCGGTCGATGGCGACCCGCCCGCAGCCGACCGATACACCGAAGCTCGTTTGACGCGCGTTTCGACCGCGCTGCTCGAAGATCTCGACAAAGAAGCGGTCGATTTCTACCCGAACTACGACGGTACGGAAACGCAGCCCGCGGTTCTTCCCGCGCGTTTTCCCAACTTGCTCGTCAACGGTTCGGACGGCATCGCCGTCGGCATGGCTACGAAGATTCCGCCGCACAATCTAACCGAGATCGTCGATGCCACCATCACGCTGGTGAATAATCCCGCCGCGCAGTTGCCGGAAATTCTCAAGTTCGTGCAGGGACCGGACTTTCCGACGGCGGCCATTATTCACGGACGCGCCGGAATCTTCGAGGCGTACCGCACTGGCCGCGGCCGCTTCATGATGCGCGCCCGCGCCGCCATCGAGAACATCACCAAGGAAAAACAGGCGATCGTCGTCACCGAGATTCCTTACCAGGTAAACAAGGCGCGCCTGATCGAACGCATCGCCGACCTGGTCAATCAGAAAACCATCGACGACATTTCCGACATTCGCGACGAGAGCGATCGCGACGGCATGCGCATCGTCATCGAACTCAAGCGCGGAGCCGAACCGCAGATCGTGCTCAACCAGCTCTTCAAGCACACGTCGATGCAGGAAGGCTTCAGCATGATTCTGCTGGCCGTGGTCAACGGGCAGCCGAAGGAAATGGGGCTGATCCAGGCGATCAAGCACTTCATCGACCACCGGGTCGATGTGGTGCGGCGGCGCACTTCGTATTTGCTGAATAAAGCGCGCGATCGCGAGCACATTCTCGAAGGCTACCTGACCGCGCTCGATCACCTCGATAACGTGATTGCGATCATTCGCGGCAGCGCGAACCGCGCCGACGCTCGGGAAAACTTAGTCGCTTTCTTCGGCGGCAAGAAGATCGACATCAACACCACCGGACGCGCTCCCAAGCTTCCCGCCGACAAGCCGTTCACCGCGAAGCAGGCCGACGCCATTCTCGAACTGCAACTGCACCGGTTGACCAAGCTCTCGATTGACGAAATTTCGAACGAGTTAAAGCAGGTGCGCGAGGCCATCGCCGAGTATGAATCGATTCTCGCTTCCGAGGCGAAGCTGCGCAAAGTCATCGTCAAGGAACTGGAAGAAGTTAAGAAGCTTTACGGCGACGAGCGCCGCACCGTGATCGAAGACGAGGCGGCGGAAATCATGCTCGAAGACCTGATCGCCGACGAGCAGGTTGCGGTCACGGTCAGCCATTCCGGCTACATGAAGCGGACTCCGATCTCGACTTATCGCATGCAGCGGCGCGGCGGCACCGGACGCACCGGCATGAAGACGCGCGACGAGGATTTCGTCGAGCATCTGTTCATCGCCTCGACCCACGCCTACATTCTGATCTTCACCAACACCGGACGCGTGTACTGGCTGAAGGTGTATGAGATCCCCGACATTGCCGCCGCCGGCAAAGGCAAGCACGTCGGCAACCTGGTTGGCTTGCAGCCCGGAGAAACCGTGCGCACCATGCTCGCCGTGCGCGATCTGGAAGAGGAAGGCAGGTACGTTTTCTTTGTCACGCACAACGGCACGGTGAAAAAGACCGAAGTGAAGGACTTCTCGCACGTGATGCAGCGCGGCATCATCGCCATCAATATCGAGCCGGGAGACGAACTGGTAGCAGCCTCGTTGACCGACGGCAACCAGATTGTCTTCCTGGCTTCGCATGACGGACAAGCGATCCGCTTCGACGAAAATGACGTCCGCTCCATGGGACGCAACGCCACCGGCGTGCGCGGCATGAACCTGGCCGAGAAAGATTACATCGTCGGCATGGCCACCACGACCAAACCGGAGGCGCAAGCCGTCGCCAAAGAGGGCGAAGTCGCTCCCGATGTCGCCGACCTGGTTCCGGAAAAAGGCTCGCTCATTCTCTCCGTCACCGAGAACGGCTACGGCAAGCGCACTCCCGCCGACGAGTATCGCCTCACCAATCGCGGCGGCAAGGGCGTGATCAACGTCAAGACCACGGCGCGCAACGGTAAAGTAGTCGGCATCTCTCAAGTGACGGAGAAATCCGAGGTGATGCTGATCAGCCAGTACGGCAAGATCATCCGCATCGAATCAAAGTTCATCCGCGAATCAGGGCGCTCGGCGCAAGGCGTTAGACTGCTGAACGTCGAACCGGGAGACCGGGTCGCGGCGGCGGTGGTGATTCCGCCCGAAGAGCCGAATGGCAATGGGATGCTGCTGCAGTAAGCAGTAGCTTGTCGTTAGCCGTTGGCGATCACTTGTGTGGCGCGGGCAACGTTAGCTCGCGCTGCCTTGTTCAAGAAATCGTGCCGCAATCATAGTGGAAGCAACACTTCTCGGCTGGTATATTCACACCCAGTATGCAGCCTCCTGCCCGGGTCATCCCTCCGCGCCGCTCGCTGGCTTTCTTCGCCGCGCTGGCGATGCTTATGGTAGTGGTTTCTTATCTTTTTATCTTATTGCTGGCAATTGCGTGCGTGTATCTGCCGTGGCTGGTCATCACAAATGCAGCTAACTTCCAGACGCTTGCGTTGTTTGTCGCTGGCGTAATCCTCGCCGCATCGATGTTATGGTCGCTCGTACCACGCCGTGACAGGTTTGCCCCGCCTGGGTTGCCGCTGGAGCGCGTTTCTCATCCCTGTCTATTTGCGGAACTTGACCGCATTGCGAATTCTTTGCAAGAACCAATGCCGCGCGAGGTTTACCTTATCGGCGAGCCCAACGCATGGGTGGCGGATCGCGGAGGGCTGATGGGATTCGGGAGTCGTCGAGTAATGGGGCTCGGTTTGCCGTTGCTCGGCGCACTGAACATTTCGCAGTTCCGGGCAATCCTGGCCCACGAATTTGCGCATTACTACGGCGGGGACACGAAGCTTGGCCCCTGGCTCCACAAGACCCAGATGGCGATGATCCGGACCTTCCAGAACATGGGGTCGGTGGGAAAGGTCATGCGGGTTGCGTTGATGCAGGTTCTGTATATGGTCGTGTTCGGGATCCTCAAGTGGTACTGGCTGTTGTTTCTGCGCGCCATCAATTTTGTTTCCCGGCGGCAGGAATTCCGCGCCGATGAACTGGCCTGCATCGTAGCTGGGCCGCAACCGTTAGTGAGCGGACTGCGCATTGTCCACGGGGCCAGCATGGCATGGCCAGCTTATTGGAAAACGGAAGTTGCCCCCATGCTTAGCTCGGGATTTCTGCCCTCGATTGCGGGCGGCTTTGCGCAATTTCTATCCGCACCTGCGATAGCGAAGCAATTAGAGGAGGGGATTGAGAGAGAGATGCGTGAGGGGAGGACCGAGCCTTACGATAGCCATCCGCCGCTGCGTGATCGTGTCGCCGCAGCCGAGGCATTGCCGAATCAATCTCAGCCGGAAGACCCACTATCCGCCTGGAGTCTGCTGGAAGATGGAGGGGCTGCGGAGTTGGCGTTTCTGGAAGCGCTGAATCCAGAAATGCCGAGGAATGCCTTGAAACGTGTCTCATGGGAAGAACAAGGGTCTGCAGTGCTGATTCCGTCGTGGACAACTTTTGTCAGCGAATATGCTCCACTTCTTCAGGGCATGACAGCCGGGAACCTTGCCGAATCGGCAGGAAAGCTTCCAGAGATCGCACCGCGGATTCGTGACCCGAAAGGCATGCTCTTGACGCCGGAACAGAGAGTTGAACGTGCCCGCTCACTTTTGAGTACGGCCTTCGGACTGGCATTGGTTAAGAAAGGATGGAAAGTGCATTCCAGCCCCGGAGAGTTTCATCTCGATCAGGGCGACGTAGAACTCGACCCGCACAAGCTGATGCTCCAAATCTCGGACGGCATCATCTCGAAAGAAGCATGGGCAACGAAATGCAAAGAATTGGGAATTGAAGAATTACCGCTAGCGGTTGCTCCAGAAAAGGTCGGAGCGACAAACCAGGAACCTCTACCCTTCGGATAAACGCGTCAAAGCCCAGTCTGATTACCGCAGTAACTTCTAACCAACCCCGCTTTCCGTTACCGTTAACTGTAGTGACACTCCTCCCCGCCTGTGCCCGCGCGGTTGCAGACTGTTTGTAAGCGAGCGTTTGTGCACGATATTGGAAAAACTGAACCCGCGTACCAGGAACTGCTGAGCCGGCCGATTCGCGAGCTGGGGCTTACGCTTGCCGGGTCTCCGGTGGAACGCTTTGTCGAACAGCTCTATCGCGAACTGGATGCCAAGGGGCTGACTAAGTTTCGTCCGGCCTGTTACTTGACCGACGAGTGGGGATGCCCATCAGGCGAGCCGATTATCGGCATCCCGTTTTACCTGGCGCATGCGGCGCTGGCGCAGTTGGAAGAAGAAACGCATGATCTCGAAGACGCGAGAGAAATCATGATGTACCTGCGGCATGAAGCCGGGCACGCGTTTACCTATGCCTACAAGCTGCACAACCGGCCGGAGTGGAAAAAGACTTTCGGGCCGTTTCGCCGCCCGTATCACGACAATTACCGGCCCGCGCCGTTCTCGCGCGACTATGTGCGGCATTTGCCGGGATGGTATGCGCAGAAGCATCCCGATGAAGATTTTGCCGAAACGTTTGCGGTGTGGCTGACGCCGCGCTCGAACTGGCGCAAGCGCTATCGCGGTTGGGGCGCGATGGAGAAATTGCGTTACCTGAACCGGCTGGCGCGGAAGCTGGGGAAGAGCGACCCGCCGCGACGGCGCGGACAGGCCGACATCACGGTCGATGATATGGAGACGACAGTCGCCGAGTTCTATCACCAGGATGGGCACCAGAACGGGCGCGAAGAAGTTGCGGTCACCGAGCTTACGCCGGATACGGATTTGCGCGACATTTTTCCCGTATCCAGGCGGAAGAAGACGGCGCTGCCGGCGCACGAATTTCTGCATCAGCATCGCAAAGCGGTGATTGACAAAGTTACGCAGTGGACGGGTGCGCAGCGTCCGCTGGTCAAGAATCTGTTGGACACGATCGAAAAGCGCGCCGGTGAACTCGACTTGCGCGCCGACAAAACCCGCAGCCCGGAGCATCTGGCCGAAGTCACGGCCTATGCCACCGCGCTGGTGATGACATATGTAGCGAAAGGAAAATTTATTCAGCCGTAGAAGAACAGGTGTCAGGTCTCAGGTGTCAGGTCTTAGGAAATCTAGGACATCGATCGGTCGAACGGTTTTCCTGAGACCTGACACCTAGGACCTGAGACCTGGTGTTCGGTTTCCGAGGAGATTGCATGATCGGAGCAAAACTGAAAATCGCGCTGCTGTACGACCTCTGGAATGAAGATCCGGACGCGGCGGCCGCGAAAGAAGAGGCGACCCCGACGCCCAAGCCGCGCAAGAAAGCAAAGAAGGTCAAGAAAGAGAAGACCGACCGCGAGGAAATTTTCGAAGCGATACAGAAGCTGGGACACGAGCCCTCCTACTTCGAGCTCGACGGGCGTCCGCAGTCCCTGCACTCGCTCTCCCGCTGCGATGCCGATCTCCTCTTCAACCTGACCGAGTCTTTTGACGGCGACGATACCAAGGAAATGAACGTGGTCGCGTATGTCGACTTGCTGGGATTGCGCTACACCGGCGCGGGTCCGCACGCTCTTTTCATGTCGCAGGACAAAGCGATTGCCAAGAAAATCTTTGCGTTTCACGGCATCAAGACTCCGTTCTTCGCGACTTCCTATCGCGGACGCATTGAACATGCCCACGACATTTCCTTTCCGCTCATCGTCAAACCGGCCTGGGAGGATGGATCGATCGGCATCGATGCCGGCTCGGTCGTGAAAAACATTAAAGAGATGATGGAGCGGGTCGAGTACATTCAGGATGAATTCGATTCCCCCGCCCTGATTGAGGAATACATCGAAGGCCGCGAAATCTACGCTGGAATTCTGGGCAACTACGAGCGGGCGCAGGTCTTGCCGCTGGTCGAGCTCGATTTATCACGCCTGCCCGAAGGCACGCCAAAAATCGCCAGCTACGATGTGAAGTTCGAAAAAAGTACCGAAGCCTACAAGCTGACCAAGTCATCCATCGCGGAAAATCTGGACGAAACGACCAGAAAACGGCTGGAGGATACAGCACTGGCTGCCTACCGCGCGCTGAAGCTGCGCGACTATGGCCGCATCGACATGCGGCTGGCTCCGAACGGCGACGTCTACGTGATCGAAGCGAATCCGAATCCGTGGCTGGCGAGCCGACAGGAATTTGCTATGGCTGCCAAGGCGTCCGGACTCTCCTACACGGAGATGATTGGCACCATTATCGACTTGGCAATGAGCCGCTATCTGAACGCCAACCTCGCGAACGCGGCGGCGATGCACTAGACACACTATATAAATTGTCATCCCGAACGAAGTGAGGGATCTGCAGTTCGCCGCAACATGCAGATCCCTCACTTCGTTCGGGATGACAATCTATACAGAGCAAGACGGCCTACTGTGCCGTCGTCGCTTTCCCCGCCGGTTGCAGTCTTTCGAAAGCTTCTTCAGCGCGGTTCAGGGCGTCCTGCACGTTGTCGCAAATGTTCTCAGGACCGACCAACTCTTCAAACTCCGTCTGCTGGATCAGCCGCAGCGGCTGCTCCCGGGCGCCGCAAAGAATCAGCGCGCGACCGCTCTTCTTCAGAGTGCGCGCCACTTCTTCCAGCGCGAAGAGTCCGGTGGCATCGAGCGCCGTCATGTTTCGCAGCCGCAGAATCACTACGGGTGGCAGCTTGTGTAAATTCTCGGTGACCACGTCAATCTTGTCGGTCGCGCCGAACAGAAACGGCCCGTGAATGCGGAAGATGGTCGCGTAGTACGGAATGTCCTTATCCTGCAGAATGTGGACACGTCCATCTTCAACGTAGTCGTCGGTAACCTGTGAAACGGTCGTGGTGGCGGCCACGCGGCTGATGAACAGCAATGCCGCCAGAATCATGCCCGCCTGTACCGCAACAGTAAGATCGGCAAAGACGGTCAGAGCGAACGTGACCAACCACACGCTGATATCAGTCTTCGTAAGCTTGAGCAGCGACGGAATCTCGAGCCACTCGCCCATGTTGTAGCTCACCACCATCAGGATTCCCGCCAGCACCGCCATGGGCACAAAACTCACCAGCTTCGAAGCAAACAGCAGAATTGCCAGAAGGGTGAGGGCGTGAATCATGCCCGCCACTGGAGTCTTTGCTCCCGCCCGGATGTTGGTCGCGGTGCGTGCGATGGCGCCAGTTGCCGGCAAGCCGCCAAACATCGGCGACACCACATTGGCGACTCCTTGCGCTACCAGTTCAACATTCGGATTGTGCCGGTCATTACTCATACGATCGGACACGACCGCCGACATCAGCGACTCGATCGCGCCCAGCATGGCAACCGTCATGGCCGGTCCCAAAAGGCCGTGAATCAGGTCGGTGCGAAACACCGGAATGTGCAAGTGCGGCAGGCCGCTGGGAATTCCGTTGAACCGCGTCCCGATGGTCTCAACCGGCAGTTTGAAAATCCACACTGCCAGTGTCCCCAGTACCAGGGCCACTATCGCGCCCGGGATCCGGTTGGAAACGGCACGGCAGACCAGGATGATGAGGATGGTGCCGGCGGCAAGCCCGGTTGCTTCCAGCGAGAAGGTATGAAAATTCTGCACCAGCGCTTCGATGCGCAACCAGAACACGCCGGGAACTTTTTCCAGCTTGAGGCCGAAGAAATCTTTCACCTGCGTGCTGGCAATCAGGATGGCAATGCCGTTGGTAAAGCCAATGACGATGGGCCGCGGAATGTACTTCACCGCGGCGCCCATGCCGGTGAGCCCCATGATGACGAGAATGACTCCCGCCATCACCGTGCACATAAACAGGCCATCGACGCCGTGCAGGGCGACAATCCCCGAGATGACGACCACAAAGGCTCCGGTCGGGCCTCCGATCTGGGTCGAAGATCCGCCGAGCGCGGAGATCAGAAAGCCCGTGACCATGGCGCAATAAATGCCGGCTTGTGGCGTGAGTCCCGAGGCGATAGCAAACGCCATCGCCAGCGGCAGGGCTACCAGCCCTACCGTGATTCCGGCAACCAAATCGTGCAGGAATTTGTTCAGACTGTAACTACGCAGGCAAAGAACTGACTTGGGCAGCCAGCGCTCGTCAAGGAGTGTGAGTTCCATTGGAAACATCAATTATCGCAGGGAGAAGTAGAAGGCCATAGTCACCGAAAGGGCAATGCCACAGCCCATCTTCGGGAATAAAAAAAGCCGAGCTAAGCTCGGCTTGGACCCTTCGGCTTCGCTCAGGGCAGGCTCGGCTAGAGCCCGGTTCCCCAAGAGCATCCGCGCTCTTTTTAAAACAGGTTCCACAGGAACTGGTTGTACACCTCGTGGTGGAACTGTACTTCGGCTGCCTTGACAATCGTGCCCAGCAGGCGCGGGCAGCGGTCGGCCGATGCCTGCTTCAGGTCGGCGTAGCGGCCTTTCACATCTTCCCCGAGCAGTTTGGTTGTCCATTCGGCTTTGCGGAAGTTGTCAATCGCCGTGTAGATGTTATCGGGCAGGTAGCGCTCGGCCGAGCGCAGATTCTTGATCTTGGCCGTCTCGCCCTCCAGTCCGGTCTTGAAGATGGAGTACATCACCAGGTAGGGATTGGCGTCGGGAGCGACGGCGCGCACCTCGGTGCGCATGCTGCGCTCGTTGCCGATTGGGATGCGGATCATGGCGCCCCGGTCCACAGCCGAAGCTTTCAGCTGATTCGGCGCCTCGAAGTGCGGATCGAGGCGGCGATAGGCGTTCACGCTGGCATTGAACACCAGGCAAAGGTCGTTCCCGTGCGTGAGCAAGCGGTCCAGGAACTCATATCCGAGCTTGCTGAGCTTCTCCTCGCCCTTCGGATCCCAGAACAGGTTCTTGCCGTTCTGGCTAATGGAGACGTTGGTGTGCATGCCGCTGCCGTTGACGCCCACCACCGGCTTCGGCAGGAAACTGGCGGTTAAACCCATATTGCGCGCCACTTGCCGGCAGATCAGCTTGTAAAGCTGGATGTGATCGGCAGCAGCCACCACTTCAGCGTAGCTGTAATTGATCTCGAACTGTGAGGGCGCAACCTCGGGATGGTCTTTCTCGTTCTGGAAGCCCATGGCACGCTGTACTTCGGCGGTGGTATCGATGAACGTGCGCAGCGGATCGCCCGGCAACGAGTGGTAATAACCGCCCGTGTTGACGTACTCGAACTTGCCCGTCTGGTGATAGGTGCGCTCGGCCTCGGCCCCCTGAAACAGAAAACCCTCGATCTCGTTGGCGGCGTTGAAGGTGTAGCCGTGCTTCTTGTGCATTCCGTTGGCAAACAGCTTCAGCATGCTGCGGATATCTGCCGTGTAGGGCTCGCCATTCTTGTCAATGACCTCGCCAAACACGAGCACCTTGCCCGGCCCGAACACATCCGCCGGTCCCCAATAGAATGCGCCCCAGTCGATGCCCAGACGCAGATCGCTTTCGCGCTGCGCGGTGAAGCCGCGAATCGAGGAACCGTCAAAGGTCAGGTTGTCGTAGCTCTTCAGCAGGAATTTCTTGTCATAGTCGAGCATGTGCAGACGGCCTTCCAGGTCGCTGAACATCACGGTCACCGCCTTGATGCGCGCCTCGTCGGCCAGATACTTCAGCCGCTCTTCCTGAATTTTTTGAGGAGCCACGCGGTCCAGGCGCTGCTTCTTCGCCTTCAGGTTCATCTCTTCCAGTTCGTCATAGGGGATCGCTAAGAAATTCCTCAGTTCAGTTGACATGGCTCTCCTTGTTCATCCTTTTGCCCAGGAATCAGATTGTGTTTGTGGGGGATGACTACATAGGCTAACCCTTCGCGCGTAACCAGACAAATAGAAATCGGTTATAGCGGCGATTAGCTTTTCCAATTTGCATCAGGAACGGTGCAGAACTGGCTCTGGCACTGGAGTCTTTCTCCGCGACCTAGGCGTCTCGGCGGTGGAACCTGGCTCCTTACGTGAAATAATCAAATCCGAGGAACTGCCCTTGACTTGCGCGATCTGTGACGAACGAAAGGAAAAGCGGTTTTGCCCGGCTGTGCACGGGAAAATCTGCCCGCAGTGCTGCGGTGAGCAGCGCGAGGTGACGCTCGACTGCCCCAGCGACTGTCCTTATCTGCAGCAGGCGCGTGAGCACGCGAATGCGCATAACCAGCAGCTGACCAAAGAGGATCGCGAGGCTCTGTTTCCCGAGGTTGAGATCACTGAACAGTTTCTCCACGAACGCGAGCACTTGATTCTGGGACTCAGCTTCGCTCTGGGCAAAAGCGCCCGCGCCGATCGCTCGCTCCTGGACCGCGACCTGATCACGGCTGTCGGTTCGCTGGCCAAGAGCTATCAGACGCTGGTGAACTCTAGCCTCATCTACGAGCCGCCCACCGCCAACGTGGCGCACCAGAGCATCGCTCGCGAGGTCGAAACCATGGTCCGGGAATTTCGCGAGGCCGAGCAGCAACACATTGGGGAGATTCCAAGTCACCTGCGGCTGCGGGATTCTGACGTGCTGAAGACGCTGGTATTCCTCTTGCGCCTTGGCTTCGGGCGCACATCGGGTAGGCCGAAGTCGCGGGCGTTTATCGATTTCCTGTTTGCGCAGTTCCCCGAAAAACAGTCGGCGATCGCCGGGCCGGAAGAGGCCGGAAGCCGGATCGTCATTCCATAAGAAGCCGCTGCCACCCCTCAATGAACCAGGCTGTCATCCTGAGCGCAGTCGAAGGACCCCTAACTGTTTCAGAGCCGCCGCACCGTCTGTCCGCCCCCCAGGGCTGCCAGCAGTTCGCGCGCAGTCTTCCCGAGTCCGGGATGGCGTACCTCGGGCGCAATCTCGACCAACGGTTCCAGAACAAAACGCCGCAGGTGCATGGAAGGATGCGGAATCTTCAAGCCCGGCTCATCCACCACGCAGTCCCCAAACAGCACCACGTCGATATCTATGTTGCGCGCCCCTTTGTCGCCCATGCGAAGACGTCCCATGGCCGCCTCGATCCATAATGCAAACTGGAGCAGCTCTCTCGGCGTCTGCTCGGTTTCGAGCGCCGCCACGCAGTTCAGAAACCACGGCTGGTCCAGGACGTCCACCGGCTGGGTCTCATACACTGCGGAAACCGCCAGCAATCGGCCCGCAGCTCTTAATTCTGCGACCGCCACCCGGAGGTTGGCCGCGCGATCCCCCAGGTTCGATCCCAGCGACAGGTAAGCGGTCTCGGCCACCCAGCTAGTTTCGCGGCAAAAGACCCTGGAATCCAGACAAAACTGACGGGAGCGAGGCCATCTTGTTGATTTTCTACCCTGAATTACAACCAACGCCGCGGACCCACTTTGCCACTGGACCCTCCAGCCTCGGTACCAAGGTCACTTTCCTAGCGTCCCGAGTACCGCTAGTATCGAAAAAGTCATGAATCTGGACTCTCTTCTCATCAGCGGAGACGCCGACTTGCTCGGAGTGTTGCGTCCTGCGCTGGAGAACATCTCGGTTGATGTCCAGGTTTGCCCGAGTTCCAGGCCCGGAAACGATCTGCTGGCGAAGCGCAAGTACGATGCCGTCATTATCGACTGCGACGACCTCGAAGACGGCGTTGGTCTCCTGCAGGGCCTGCGCCAGACCCAAAGCAATGCCAAAACCGTAGCCTTTGCGGTGGTGAATGGCAAGACGACCACGCAGGAGGCCTTTCAGTCCGGCGCCAACTTCGTTCTGCAGAAGCCGCTCACCCCGCTGCACGCCACGCGCTGTCTGAATGCGGCTCTCAATTTCATGTTGCGGGAGCAGCGCCGGTACTACCGGCATCCGGTGGAAATCCCCTTGCGGATCGTTCTGGCGCCCGACCAGGAACTGCCAGCCACCACGACCAACCTGAGCGAGGGAGGCATGGCCGTCCGCGTCGTCGGCAAGTTGCTCCAGGGTGCGCACGTGCAGCTTCGCTTCACGCTTTCCGGCGTCAACACATCGCTCGAACTGAAAGGCCAAATCGCCTGGGCTGACGGAACCGGCCACGCTGGTATCCGCTTCCTTGAGGTTCCGCAGAGTTCGCAATATCAGATCGAAAAATGGCTGACCGACCGCCTGCAAAAGGAAATACCCAAACGAATACAAGGCTACGCGGCGCTTCGCTAATCGATCGCTTGGCCTCTCGCCACTTCGCTTCCCGATAACGTTTCCAGGAAAATCGAACGCACCTGGCATCCAGCTTGTAACTTGCGCGTTGCTCCGGCTGTGGCACTCTAGAGACGCGGCTGTGCCGCGTCTCCGTCGACCTCATGATCACACTGGAAGAAAGAATCGCCAGAACCCAGCGCCTGCTGCGCCGTCTGGAAGAGGACCAGCCGTACTTGCATGTCCGCTTGTCTGCGCTCGGCGCCGAGCACCGGCAGAGCGCGAATGCCTTCGCCGCCCGCGTCCGCGCCGAAGCCGAAGCCGAACTGCAGCGCCTGCTCGCCGAACGCGGATTGCCGTCCGACGGGAATGCTCCCCAGCCCGCCGACTGAAGAGAAGAAAGGTCTCAGGTGTCAGGTCTTAGGTCTCAGGAAAAACAAAACCCTGAGACCTAAGACCTCGATCTGCGCTTATACGCTCAGACTGGCCGCCGAGGCGAACACGGGCACCGCAGGCTCATCTTCGAGCGCGGTTTCTTCCCAATACGACCGGTCGCGCAAAATACGCGACACCAGCGCCGTATGCATGGCGTGGCCGGCGCGGTCAGCCACCACCGAACCCAGTATCTGTTTCCCAATCAGCGCCAGGTCCCCGATCAGGTCCAGAACTTTGTGGCGGACGAATTCGTCGGGAAAACGCAACGGCGGGTTCAGCACTTCGTCGCGGTTCAGCACGATGGCATTGTCGGTCGACGCTCCCCGGATCAGTCCCTGCTGCCGCATGGCATCGGCTTCATGCAGAAACCCGAAAGTGCGCGCCGGAGCAATCTCGCTCAGATAGCTGCCATTCGTCAGTCGCACGCAGAAGCTCTGTTTGCCGATGAGCGGATGAGGAAAGTTGATGGAATATGAAACCGAATAGGTATCCGCCGGATACACGGCAATAAACTTATCGCCCTCGCGCAACTCGATCTCGCGCACGATCCGAAGATACGTGCGCGCCTTGCGCTGTCGCTGGATGCCGGCCTTTTGAATCATTTCGACAAACGGACGGGCGCTGCCATCCAGAATGGGTAATTCGAGATTGTCCAACTCGACGATGGCATTGTCGATGCAGACGCCGGTAAATGCCGAAAGCAGGTGCTCGGTAGTGGAGATGAGCACGCCCTTCTTCATCAAACTGGTGGCATAACTGACGCGGGCCACATTGCGTCCGCTGGCCTCGATCGCAAAGCCGTCGAGATCGGTGCGCCGGAACACGATACCCGTTCCCGCAGGCGCGGGCAGAATCCGCAGGCTGACCGGAGCACCGCTGTGGAGACCCACTCCGGTGCAGGTCACTGCGGCACGAATTGTTTGCTCGTGCGTCAAGGAAAAGATGTTGTAAGTCTTTTGCTGTGTATCAGCTTACCGTGATGGACAAACTTTTGTATGTGGCAAAAGAGCCACACTCCGTGGCCCGGACGGCCACCCGAGAAGCTAACTCATTCAGTGAGTTATAGATGGTTGGGGTATCCAGAGAAGAACTTGGGCCGGTTTCACGGTACTTTAGTAAGGTTTCGACTACAACTCCTACCGTTTCTTCAGCGGTTTCTCCGGATCGTACGTCACTGCCCCTTCGAACATCGAATCCGTGAGCTTCAGGTTGTAACTCGCAGTGTTGATGAAGCGCTGTTGCGAAGTCTCTCCGTTGAAATAACGGGTGATGGAATGAGGCGTCCAGATTCCCTGCACCAGTTTGTAGCTGTCGTAGACCTCGTCTTCGACATTCTTCTGCTTGTCCTTCGGATCGCGCCACGAATAACTGATCTTGACCGGATAATGCGTGTTCAGATCGAGGAAAATGCTCACAGAATCATCCTTGTTGTTGAGCAGCGTAACCCCTTCGCATTCCTTGCCACTGACGACCGACTGTCCTTCGTAGAACCAAGCCACATTGGGATCGCGGATCCACTTGCGAAACACCCATTCCAGCGAGTGCCGGCGCCGCCGGAGATAGTTCTCCAAATCCAGTTTGTCCTGCGCCGCCGTTCCCTTGTACGTCTCCTCGTACCCTTTGTCGCCGTTATGAATCAGGACAAGGTCGATCTTCTTGGACTTGATGCCGCCGATGTCAATTGCCCCCGGTATGATATGCACGTCTTTCAAGCGGAGGACTTCGAACCGGTCCTTGTCCGGATACTCGATGTAATAGTTGTAGGGGATCCCGGTGCTGTTGGTACGTCCGTGAAACAACGGATAGTAGCGGCCCGTCTCACTCCTGTTTTCGTAGGTGAGGTAGGGCTGTCCGCCCAGCGCCTGGACGGTCTGATCGATAACCGCCCGTGCCTGGCGAGCATTGTCGGAGTCGTTCAGATTGACGGGCGCAGCGGGCTGGCCCGTCAGCGGAGCCCGCGCGGGCGGCGCTTGCTCAGCCTGGCCAAACGCCAGTCCCGACAGCAGCAAAATGGCAAGAATGCGATACATGGATACTTGGTTAGAAGCGGTCTGAGCCATTTTAGCTGTATGGCAGTGCATAACGATGCACCTGTGCAAAACCACAGGAACCTCGCCTGCATCTTTCGCGCCTGCCAATGGACATCGTCATTGGAGCGACAACTCGAACGAAACCGTAACTTTTGTCTCCGCCTCGACGGGCTGGCCGTTCAGCAAGTAGGGTTTGTACTTCCACTGCTTGACCGCCTCGATAGCTGCAGGCGCGAGCGCAGGGGGACCCGAGAGTAGAGTCACATCCTTGACCGCTCCGTTCGTGTCAATCAGTACTTTCAGCTCAACATCACCCTGAATGAGCCTACGCCGAGCATCGGCTGGGTAACTTGCGGGCACTTTCTTGACGAGTAATTTCCTGGCGACACCCTCGGAGATTCGTATACGCAGCGGGCGGTTCGAGTCAGCCACGGGTGTACTGGGCTCTGCGCTTTGCGGCTCAGTTACTGCCTCTCGCGCGGAGACAAGAGAGGAGCCAAGAATCACAGCTGCAACAACACCAAACCAGCAAAGCTTCATAACCCTCCTACCCCACCAGCACCGCCCCGCCATTGACGTTGAAGACCTCGCCCGTGATAAATCCGGCATAGGGTGTGCACAGAAACAGAATCGGACCGGCAATCTCGTCCGGCGTTCCCACGCGTCCCATAGGGATGGCTCGAAAAACCTTTTCGCGGGTTGGCGGATGATTCAGCGCCTCCGCTGACATATCCGTATCAACCCATCCTGGAGCCACACAGTTGACATGGATGTGGTCGGGCGCCAGTTCGGTCGAGAGTCCTTTCACCATGCTGACCAGCGCGCCTTTCGAGGCTGCGTAGTCGCAGTGGAACGCCTCGCCGCGCTGGCCGGCCGTCGAACTGACCAGCACGATGTGACCGCCGTCGCCCTGCTTCTTCATCTGCTGCTTTTTCATTTGCCCCACCGAATGCTTGACCAGCGAAAACACGCTATCCAGATTCACGGCAATCGTGCGATGCCACTGTTCATCGGACATGCGGTCAATGGGCGCATCCTCGGGCGGCCAGATGCCGTGATTCGCGACCAGAATGTCGAGTCGCCCGAAAGCCGAGATCGCGGACGACACCAGTTGCTGCGCCGCCTCCGTGGTCGAAAGATCGCACTGCACCGCGCGACAGTTGGCCGCGCCACATTCGCGCACCAGGTCTTCCGCCTGCGCCTTCGCCACTTGATAATTGAAGACGACTTTCGCGCCCGCTGCCACAAACATCCGCACCGTCGCCGCGCCAATTCCGCGCGATCCACCGGTAATAAGAGCCACTTTGGAATTGAGAGTCAGGTTCACAATGGATACAAGTATCGCACGCCAAATCACGTATCAATGAGTTGGGACCCTGGGTTGAGCTTGCGAAATCCGCGTGATGACGCGGCGATCGCCGTGAATCTGCGGCATCTGCGCTCCGGAGCCGATAGTGACCGGGCAAGACACTACCGTCGCATAACCAGTCGGCAACGCCGACCGGAAGGGGCCCGTCTCCATGTTGGCCATGCCGTCTGCGTTGGCCGTAATGGTAAAGACGTAAGTATTCCCTCCCGCCAGCGGCGGCAGGTTGATGGAAGTGCCGGCAGTTGAAAAAGCCGTGCCGGTTGCCGCGTAGGTTGGGATGCCCTCTACCGTGGTTTGGACGTACACACGGACCGTGTATCCGAATGGAACAGTTCCGGTTGGCGCCGTCCAGCTCAGGGAAATGATGGGGGAAGAGGTCCCGATGCCGGTCCCGTCGCCCGCGCCGAAGAAATTAAGAGTGTCAATCGTCGGGTTCTGCACCGGTAAAACCACTGGCTCTAGCGGCGTACTCGAAGGAGCAACCGTCGCGTTGTCAACAAGAAGAAAGGTCGCCGTCGCCGGCCCAGTCGAGTTTGGAACCGGAACCGATGCCATCGCCTCCTGGCATAGCGACAACGTTCGCGTCCAGTTCTGCGGGAACGAGTCGCCATATTGCAGCGTGCCAAAATTTTCATCCGTGGTGATTGCTGGTTGGGCAGCGGTCGGGCTGGTCAGCAGAAAACCCGCCTGATTGCAGCCAGCGGCATTGATACCGCTAGGCTCCGCGGTGCTGACCAGACTCAGTTGTGGAATCACCGATATAAGTCCCACGCCGCCAACTCCCACCGAGGCGGAAAGAGTATTTGTGGTCGAAGCCAAGCCCTGTGTAACGTACATCTGCACTGCGACGTCGAGCGCAGAAGCAAATGGGGTTGGAGCCGTAGGGGCAACATTGTTAAACATGGACGACCACTGAGACTCGCCCGGCACGTTCAAATTGATCGAAACCTGGGGGCTGGTCTGCAGCGTCTCGGTTATCGTATTCGCCCCTCCGTTGATCAGAGAAAGGCCTGTCGCTGTCAGCGAGGGCCCGAGCACCAGATTGTTGATCGTCAGGTTGTCGGGCGAGGTAAGAGATTCAGGCACCATCTGCATCAGAAAAGCTGTGTTGATTTGTGTCCAGTCGATGTAACTCCCGACGAAGCCCCCCCGCCCCGTGATACTGGTCGAGTTAGGGAGATCGAACGATCCGAGTTCTGGGACTCCCGAGACTGCAGGTGCAAAATTAACAATAGTCTCTACCGGAACGGATTGCAGTCCCGAGAGGTTGAAGACAAACTGCGTAGTCTGCTGGACACCGGTCGTGGCTGTTGGACCACCTGCAACATTCTGGCCAGCATCGAACGTGCTCGTGTTCGTCCAGAAGGCTGATCCCGTTGCAGTCTGCAGCCAGTAATAGCCTCCGGGCACGTTGGGGACGCTGAACACTCCCGGAGAAGTCGCGGAACTTTTCTGCACAGTGATGGAGCCATCCGCGTTCGTCCACATCGCGTTCAGATTGGCGGCCAGCGACGGCAGCGCCGGGACCGGCACTTGGCCGGCCGCCGTCCAGTAGTTGTTGATCCAGTTGACCGTAATCGTTCCGCCCGGCGAGACCGTCCAGGACTGCGAGGCTGTGCCGCCGGATGCCGTAGTCGCCGTCACCGTGAAGGAGTTCGACAGGCGCGATTGAGCGGCGGTTGGGGTCCAGGTGACAGTGTTTCCGCTGAGCGCCGCGCCCGTGGGAGACGCGGTCAGAGAAAATGTGACCGTCCCACCGGCAGGATCAACCGCTGTAACTTGATACGTATAGTCGACGTCCTGGGTCGCCGCGGTCACAGGCACGCTCGTGAACACTGGCGTGGACAGCGGAACATGCGAACTGCCACTGCTGCCGCACGCCGTGAGGAACGTGAGTAGAATCAGCCCGAGAGAAACCAGGGTCAAAGCGAGAAGTCTGCGGGTCATCACGATGAGTTCCTCCACCGCCAGCGGAACGCGGGAAAAAGTTGGTATCTGAAATCTCCCTGGCTGCGAAAACTGGATGATTCTACGCCCATCTCGCAGATTCAGGTTTTGCCATGATTCTCCTCTGGAGAACCCGGAATCAGTGCGGTTCCCACGATCTCCCGGAGCCAGCCACCCATCCTCATTCCGTTACCGGCAATTCCAAAAAGCTCGCGTGCTCCGCGTCGTGATACACGCTGATGTGGGCGGTGCGCGCGTCTTTGGCGGTTTCATCGGCGACCACTCCGCCGTTGTTGTAGTTCTTCTCCATATTCCGGGAGTTGGGCGAATCCAGCACAATTCGTATCCGGCTTCCCTTGGCGATGCGCCGTGAGAACCAGGTGAATCCGGAGAAGTCGTAGCGTTCGATGGTTCCTGGCTTCACCAGCTTCGCTGCGCTCGTGGATTCGCGGTAACGAGCCCTCATCAAATCGTCAGAGAGATGCACCGAGCTGCCGTCCGCCTTGATCTCGGAGATCGAGACCTCGAAATCCGTGTCCGGGACATCCATGCCGATCCACGCCACCAGCTTTGGCCATCCGCTGATTTCGGTGTCTTTGGCGAACGGCTCGCTCTGATAAATCACCCCGTTGCCGTAGAGCGCAAGGGCCGAGCGCTGGTCGAGAAGGTAGTTGGGATTCTCGGCCGCGTCGAGTTCGCTGAGCCGCGTATCCAGCGGGTCATATACGTACTGATCCGGCGTCGAAGAATGCGGCTTGCCATCCGATAGCACACCGGAATGGAAAACATCGCTGGCATGTCCGTCTTGCGAGTCGAGATAAAGAATGCGCTTGGAGCTGGCAACGGAGTCGATGGAGTCGGCATACTTCCATACATCCGCGCCCATCACGTAATAAGCGACTCGCTTCTTCAGGAACTCAGGCTTGCTGCCACCTTTGAGGGTCCAGTCGTACCACTCCGTGTGCAGCTTGCCCAGATCCAGAAGGCTGCTCTCGCCGAAGGTCAGCCCGCCTACGTCCTTCTTGGGCGTGCGCGTACCTGCATGGTCCCAGGGACCAATGATCAGGTAGTGCCGCTGCTTCGCGTCCTCATTCCCGTACTTCATGTGCTCGCGGTAGTAAGAAAACGCGCCGGCCTGGTCACCGTCATAGCTGCCGGTGATGGTCAGGATAGGAACGTGAATCTGCTGATACTGCGCGGGCGTGATCTCGAGCCGCTGGTAGTAAGCGTCGACTTCGGGATGCTGCAGCCACTGCTGGAAGACCGTGGTCTGGTTGCCAACAATCTTGTCCAGATCGCGGAAGGGAAGATGTCCGAGGTACATCTCGCCAAATTTTTCGGTCCAGAAAGCCGAGTCGCCAAATAGATTAGTGTTTCCCGTGTCGCCGCTGGTAAAGGTCAGCCATTGCACGATGTAGGACGGGAAAACATTGTGAAATGCGGGAAAATCCACGCCGACGTGAGCCGCCGCCGCGGGAACAATGGTTGCCAGATGCGGTGGAGCCTCACGCAGCGTCATCCACTGATCGAAGCCGGCATAGGAACCGCCCCACATCGTGATCTTGCCATTCGACCAGGGCTGCTTGGCCAGCCATTCCACGACATCGAAGCCGTCTCGTGGTTCGTCAAAGAAAGGATTGAACTTGCCTTCTGAGTTTCCTCGTCCACGCACATCCACAATGGCGAACACGTAACCATGTTGTGCGAAGTAGGACCCGCGCTCGTGGTAGCTGTCGCTGATGTAGGGAGTCAGCTCGAAAATTACCGGCACCGGGTCTTTTTGGTCGTGTGGACGATAGACCGTGGCATTCAACCGGACTCCGTCCCGCATCGGAATCTTGACTCCCCAGGTCAGGTCAAAGGGCTTGGCGGCTTCAGCCTTTTTCTCGTCCGCGAAAACCGGGCTGGAACCAAGAATGTTGGAAAAAAGAATAAGGACGCAGGTTAAAGTCGAAGCGGCGGCAGAGCGGCGCAACATATTCATGAGGTTCTCCGGGAACCCGACAGTGTAGCGGAGAACCAGTATTGCGCCAAGGCAGGATTGCACCAAGACAAGAGGCGGAGAAAAGAAGGGCGGCCACATGGCCGCCCTCTGAGAACTGAGAAACCGGGAACTGAGAACTAAGCAGTAGCCGGCCGCTCGCCCGTCTTGGCAGGAGCGCGTTCGGGCTTGAGCACCTGCTGCACGCTGTCGTCGGTCTTGGCCGGCAGCGGCTTGATCGGCGGCAGTTCCTGCCCTTCGACCAGCAACTTGATCTCGGACGCGTCCAGCACTTCGCGTTCGATCAGCGCCTGCGCAATAAGGATCAGCGTTTCGCGCTTTTCCGTCAGAATGCCCTTCGCCGTCGTGTAGCCCTTGCTCACCATCTTCCTGACTTCTTCGTCGATCTGGATGGCGGTGGCTTCGCTATAGTCGCGGTGCTGCGCGATCTCGCGTCCCAGGAAAATCTGCTCTTCTTTCTTGCCGAAGGTCAGCGGCCCCAGGTCGCTCATGCCCCACTCGCAAACCATCTTGCGCGCCAGTTCCGTGGCCCGTTCAATGTCGTTGCCCGCGCCCGTCGACATCTGGTTAAGGAAAATCTCTTCCGCAATGCGCCCGCCCATCAGGATGGCGATCTGCGTATCGAGATAGTTTTTGTAGTAGTTGTGGCGATCGTCCACCGGCAACTGCATGGTCAAACCCAACGCCATGCCGCGCGGAATGATGGTCACCTTGTGCACCGGATCGGAGTGCGGCAGCATAGCCGCGACCAGCGCGTGCCCGGCCTCGTGGTACGCCGTGTTCTTCTTCTCTTCGTCGGAGAGCAGAAGCGACTTGCGCTCCACACCCATCAGAACCTTGTCCTTGGCCAGCTCAAAGTCATACATCAGCACGGCCTTGCGATTCGGACGTGCCGCCGCCAGCGCCGCTTCATTGACCATATTGGCCAGATCGGCGCCGGAGAACCCCGGTGTGCCGCGCGCCAGGACCGACAAATCAACGTCATCGGCAAGAGGAATCTTGCGGGTGTGCACGCGCAGAATTTCTTCGCGTCCGCGAACATCTGGACGATTCACCACCACCCGCCGGTCAAAGCGCCCCGGCCGGAGCAACGCCGGATCGAGCACATCCGGACGGTTAGTCGCGGCCATCAGGATGACGCCGTCGTTCGATTCAAAGCCGTCCATCTCGACCAGCAGCTGATTCAAAGTCTGTTCGCGCTCGTCGTGTCCGCCGCCAAGTCCAGCGCCGCGGTGACGTCCAACCGCGTCAATTTCGTCGATGAAGATGATGCAGGGGGCGTTTTTCTTGCCCTGTTCAAACAGGTCGCGCACGCGGCTCGCGCCCACGCCCACAAACATTTCCACAAAGTCTGAGCCCGAGATGGAGAAGAATGGAACATTCGCTTCGCCCGCAACCGCGCGCGCCAGCAAGGTCTTGCCCGTGCCCGGAGGTCCAACCAGCAGCACGCCCTTCGGAATGCGCCCGCCCAGTTTCTGAAACTTCTGCGCCTCGCGCAGGAACTCGATAATTTCGCGAAGTTCTTCCTTCGCCTCATCCACACCGGCCACGTCTTTGAACGTGATCTTTTTCTGCTGCATGGAGAGCAGCCGCGCCCGGCTCTTGCCAAACGACAGCGCCTTGTTTCCACCCGTCTGCATCTGCCGGATCATGAAGAACCAGAGCGCGCCCAACAGCACCAGCGGCAGCAGGTTCAGAATCCAGCTCGGCCAGGTACCGTTGCTGATGTCCTTGAAGCCGTACGGAACACCTTTGTCCGTCAGCTTCTTGTACATCTCCGGGTAACTCCCCGGCGGCACGGTGGTATGAAACGGCGCGTCGGGGTTCTTGAACTTCCCCTTGGCTTCCTGTCCGATGAACATCACGTCGTGGATATTGCCCTGGTCCACATCCGCCATGAATTCAGAAAAGCCAATTTCTTTTTCCTTCTGGGCATTGCTCCCGGTTTTCACCACCTGCCAGAGCAGGAAGGCCGAAACCACAATGACCGCCCAGAAAAGTATCGTTTTGATCGTCGAATTCACCTAAAACTCCTCGAAGTGCAGCCCCATCTCCGCCAAAAGAAGAAACCGCCTCTACAGACCATATTAGATGCCGGAGGCGGGAGTTCGACTGAGAAAAGACTACCCCCTCCGCATTTTAGACCTTTTCCACAGGAAAACGGGGAACCGGAAGGAAGTAACAGAAGTCACGGCCCAAAGCGCGGTTTGGGGTCCTGAATTGGCGTAGCACTCGGCGGTCTGTCACCACCCGAGCGGCGCGTTTGCATCTGCCGGATCATGAAAAACCACAAAGCTCCCAAAAGGATCAGCGGCAGCAGGTTGAGGATCCAGTTCGCCCGACTCTGTTCCGTCACCTCCTTGAACCAGATTTCTACCCCCTTCTGCTGAAGAATCTCCAGCATTGCCGTCTGGTTCGGTGGCGCAATGACGCGAAAATTGCCGCCTTTGGCATCGGACCCATGAACCACGCTACCTGCAATCGTAACTTTACTGACTTGGCCGTTCGCAACCCTTGTCAGGAAGTCGGTATAGCTTATCTCAGGAACTGCCTGAGCAGTGCTGCCGGTCTTCGTGACCTGCCAGAGCAGAAAGGCGGAGACAACGATTACCAACCAAAACAAAGCTGTTCTTGCTGCATTCATCTCGACACCGCTCTACGTCGCCGCCACATACGGCAAGTTCCGTCCCGTCTGCTCCGGACTCCCCAACCCGTAGCCGCAAAGAAACGCGTCATCCACCAGAAATCCGAAATAGTCCGGCTGCAGCGGTACCCGGCGCGCCGCCTGCCGATCGAGCAGCGTAACCAGTTTCACCGAGGCCGCGCCCCGCCCGCGCAGGTCGTTCATCAGGAACTCGCTGGTCACTCCTGAGTGCACCAACCCCTCGACCAGCAGCACATGCTTACCCGCAATTGCCAGTTCGTGGCTGAAAAGAATCTCCAACACTGCGGATTCGCCCCGCTGGCTCTGCTTGTAGGTCGGCTTGATAAAGGTGCAGATAATCGGCACATCGACCGCTCGCACCAGGTCGGCCATGAACAGGAAGCTATTCTCCAGAATCCCCAGCGCGACCACGGTCTGGCCGCGATAGTCGTCGGAAATCTGCCTTCCCAGTTCGCGGACTCTTTTCTGAATTTGGTCGGCCGAGATCACCTGGCGCAATCCGGCGTGCGGCGAAACAGTCATAGCGAAAGTGGCGCCTCCGGCGTGGTAACTCTACCGCGTGTAATTCTAAACAACTTACTGGAGCAAAGACTCTTCTTTCCCTCTCACTTTGTCATCCCGAGCGAAGCGAGGGATCTGCATTTCGCGGCGAACTCTACCGATGGCATGTTACATCATGCCCGCAATCTCCCGAATCCAAATCGCTTGCGAAGCTCCTGCCGGAGCCCGAAAAGCCGCCGGAACTGCAAACCCCCGCATCCAGACCAGCCCACAGCCCTCGGCGACCGCAACCGGCCAGAGCTTTTTCTCCCTTCCGGTCGCATGCCGCCCGCTCAATAACTCCTTCACCTTCTTTGCCTCCGAGGTGTGCGACGGCCAATAACGATCCCCCGCCCGCCAGTTGCGGATCAGCGCTTGCTTGGGCAAACTCCCGACATCCAGCAACTGCCCACGCACATCCTCTGGAACACTACTCGCATTCAACGAACCGGGCCTCAATCGAAGCACCCAGCTCGGGAACCATCACCGCGCCCGGAATGGCTAAAGCGTATTGATAATCCGCCGCTTCGCCGCTGGGTGCAGGTTCCGATCCCCAGAGAAGTTCCTTCCGCCCGCGGCGAAGATGCCGCAGATTAGGCAGCTCCATCTTCCCGCCCGCCGGACCCTGCGCCAACTCCAGCGCCTCCTCAATCAGCCGGAACGAAATACTCAAATCACGAGCATTCACTGTCAGCCACGAGCGCACCAACCGCCGCTGCGCCGCCAAAGGAAGCGCCAGCAACGGTCCCACCCGTAGAGACGCGGCTTGCCGCGTCTCAGCAGCACCACAGATCTGTGCCACGATTTCCGGATGCCCGCGCTCCCAATGTTCCTCCTCAGCCCGCGCGATTTCCGCCAGCTCGCCCATGTGTTCGATCGCAGCTTCCCCGAATTCTTCCCCGATCAAAGGCAGCAGCCGATGACGCACGCGATTCCGAAGAAACGCAACGTCCCGATTCGATGAGTCTTCGCGCCAGCTTTGGCCCCGCTCGCGCAGAAATTCCAGCAACCGAGCCCGCCGAAAGCCGAGCAGCGGCCGCACCACCTCGCCCAACACGCGCCCTTGCTCCTCGAAAACAATCCGCGGATGAATGCCCGCAAGTCCCCGAATCCCGGTGCCACGAAAAATGCGCAACAGCACCGTCTCCGCCTGATCGTCGAGAGTGTGCGCCGTCGCAATTCTCGAAATGCGTCCATCCCGCGCCAATTCACGAAAGAATCCATAGCGTAGTTCGCGCGCCGCCGCCTCGATGCCGGAACTGTCACCGCCATCCACCCGCGCTTCCCGAACATGAAGATCGAGCCCATGATGCCGCGCCAGTTTCGCGACAAAGCGTTCGTCCTCGTCCGACTCGTCTCCGCGCAGCTTGTGATTGACATGCGCAACTGACAGCACGATTCCCAGTTCGGCCCGCAACTCCAGCAGCAGGCAAAGCAAAGCCACAGAATCCGCCCCGCCAGAGACCGCCACCGCCACGCGGTCCCCCGCCCGAATCGACTCCTGCTTCCGAATTGTCTTCAACAGCCGCTCCGCCAGTTCGTGCACGGAGGAATGGTACCGGAAACCAGTTCTCAGTTCCCAGTTCTCAGTTCTCAGCAAGGCGTTGCCACTGAGAACTGGTTTTCTGCTATGCTGTCCCGCAAATGTGGGGAGCTTCTCGCTGGACCGCTAGATTTCTGTTGTTGGTCATACTCGCCCCGACCTTCGGAACGCTGGCGACGGCGCAGTGCGCTCAGCCGGCAGCCATGCGCTGCTGCGTACGCCAGTCCGCACATTCGGCGCCGCCGGCCATGCCCTGCCATCATGCGACGGCACAGCCGTCTCGATCTGAAGCCACGGAAGCCTCGTTGCAGTCCGTCAATAACGGCAACTGCTGTCAGAACCATTGCTGCTGCGGCGCAACCACCTCCGAGTGGGCGCAGCCCGCTTCCATTCTGTCGTCTTTCATAAATTTCGCGACCGGACCCGCGCACCTGTCGCAAGATGCGGTCCTTCACTCGAGCGATATCTCGCGCCAAGATTCCGCCCGCGCCCCGCCCCCCAGCTAGATCCTCATTTTCAAGCCCTGAAAATACCAACTTTGCTGCGAGCCTCGGGCCGCGAGCGAACACTTAGCGCTTGCTCGATGCTCTCAGCCCGACAAAACATGGGAAAGATGACATCATGACCCGCCTCAAGCTGCTCGCATTCGCTCTGCTGTTGCTGGCGCCGGCCGCGTTCGCCAACATCTACGGCGCGATTCGCGGCGTCGTGCACGATCCGCAGCATCGTCCTATCCAGGACGCCATGGTGATGTTGAAGGCGAAATCGTCGGACTGGGCCAAAAGCGTCACCACCGGCGCTACCGGCGAATTCCAGTTCAACGCCGTCCCCCTCGGCGATTATTCCGTCAGCGTTGCCAGTCAGGGCTTCGCGCAAACTTCAGAGGATGTCACCGTCGTCTCAGGAACAGTCCCGGTCGTTCATTTTCTTTTGAAGGTCGCAGCCACGAGTGCCAACGTCACGGTCTCCGCCGCGCCCGGAGGTAGCCCCGACCGATTCCGCCACTCCCACCACCCTCGTCAGCCGTCTCGCCATCGAGCGCACTCCTGGCGCCGACCGCACCAACAGCCTGGCGATGATCACCGATAACGTACCCGGAGCGTACGTCACACATGATCAGCTTCACATCCGCGGCGGCCATCAGACCACTTGGCTGGTAGACGGTGTGCCCGTGCCCAACACCAACATCGCTACCAACATCGGCCCGCAATTCGATCCCAAAGACATCGACTACATGGAGGTCAATCGCGGCAGCTACGGCGCCGAGTTCGGAGATCGTACTTACGGCGTCTTCAACGTCGTTCCCCGCACCGGCTTCGAGCGTAACAACCAGGCCGAACTCGTCCTCAGCGCCGGCAACTTTTACCAGACCAACGACTCCTTCGGCTTTGGCAGTCACACCGAGCGCTTCGCCTACTACGTCGGCCTGAACGGGAACCGCAGCAATCTCGGCATCCAAACCCCTATTCCGCAGGTCGTGCACGACGCCGCCAATGGCTACGGAGGCTTCGGCTCCTTCATCTTTAATGTCGATCCTTCCAATCAGCTGCGCCTGGTCACTGCGTTGCGCAAGGATTACTACCAGGTTCCGTACGACCCGAACTTTAACGATCTGGAAAGCTCGCTGTGCCCACAGTGCGACAGCAGTGGCCTCCGCGATAGCGACCGCGAATCCGATGCCTTGATCAACGCCTCATGGGTTCACACCTTCAACTCAAGGCTGTTGCTGACCGTCTCGCCCTTATTTCATCGCAACACCACCGACTACGAGAGCGCGCCGAACGACTATCCCGCCGCTACTGCAGATCACCACTCCTCGACCTATGCCGGAGGCCAGGCGAGCTTTGGCGCGAACTTCAACCGGAACGACCTGCAGCTTGGCTTTTTTGGATTCCATCAGAGCGACGATCACCGCCTGGGCATAGTCTTTAATTGCCCGAGCAATGGCGACCCCAGCTTCCCAGATTGTGGAGGTACGCCGCCGTTTGCCGATTCCGAGCCCGTCTCCGGCAGCCTCGCCGCTTCCTTTCTTGACGACAAATTCAAACCTTTTTCATGGCTGACTCTTTCTGCTGGCCTGCGCCCGACACACTTCTCCGGCAGCGTCACCGAAAACGCGATCAGCCCCCGCTTCGGCGCGACCGCCACCGTCCCGCGTCTACGCTGGACTTTCCGCGCCTTCTACGGCCACTACTATCAGGCGCCTCCGTTGCTTACCGCTTCTGGTCCACTGCTTGATTTGTGCACGGCAAGTGGCTGCACTTTTATCCCGCTCCACGGCGAGCGCGACGAAGAACACCAGTTTGGAGTCACCATTCCCTTCCGAGGCTGGACACTCGACGCCGACACCTTCCGTACCCGCGCTCATAATTTCCTGGACCACAACTCTCTGGAGAATCCAACCTCTTCTTCCCCCTCACGATTGAAGAAGCCCTGATCCGCGGATGGGAACTCACGTTGCGTTCACCGCGCATCGCTCATCGCGCCCAGCTTCACCTTGCCTATTCCAATCAGGTTGCCTACGGCGGCGGTGCCATCACCGGCGGGCTGACGGACTTCACCACCGATCTCTGCTATCCAGCCACCGGCCTCTGTGCCCTCGATCACGACCAGCGCAACACGCTCAACGTCGGAGCCGATGTCTCTCTCCCCTGGCGCTCCTATGCCTCCACCAACGTTTACTATGGCTCCGGCTTCAGCAATGCGTATCCGAGCCAACCGTATCCCGGCGCCTATCTCCCCGGACATACCACCTTCGACCTTTCGCTGGGCAAAGACTTCGGCGAACGCGTCTCCGCCTCGTTGAATGCCCTGAACGTCGCCAACCGCCGCATCGAACTCGACAACAGCCAGACCTTCGGCGGCTTCCACTGGAATAACCCGCGCGAAATTTTCGTCGAACTGCGCTATCGGTTCCGCTATTAAGTGTGAGTCGGTTGGGATGGAGGCGCAGTAAGGCTTTTCCTCAGACCTTGAGTGTTGCGTGCCGGATATTGATCTCACCAACCAGGACGGCAGCACGATCCGATCTCTCGGATTTCGCCGGCAAGGCGCTGCTGGTGACATTCATCTATACGCGCTGCCCGATGCCGAATTTCTGCCCGCGGTTGAGCAGCCAATTTGCGCGCATTCACAATGAACTGAAGAAGAACCCGGAAGATTACGGCAAGACGCAACTGCTGACGATCAGCTTCGATCCGAAATACGACACCTCAGCGGTTCTCCGAAAGTACGGTCTTGCTTATCTGGATGGCGACGAGAGCGGCTTTTCCCACTGGGAATTCGCTCCACGGATCCGGCCGATCTACGCCGCCTTGCCCAAGCATTCGGCCTTGAGTACGAGGAGGAAGATAATCAGATAACCCACAGCATGAGCATCGTGTTGATTGCACCCGATGGCACGGTGGCGAAATTCTGGTCCACAGATTGGACATGGACGGAGTTGATGGAGAACCTGCAGCACGCCGCCCACGCCAATGCACAGGCAGAAGGAGAAAGTGATGGTTCGTAGACTGTTGTTGCTGCCGGGTTTCCGGCTTCAGTTCATGTTTATGGCTTGCGACAAACAGCCAACCGGCGAGTGCACGGCTGAGCAACGCCGAGATTCAAGGGGCAATGGCTTTACGACAATAACTGCGCCGAGTGTCACGAGAACCCGCAGCTAGAATTGCACAAACAACCCCCGAGCTTGCACGGACTGTTTCGTCGCAGGATCGCTCGCCGAGTGGCGCTCCGGCAACCGCCGCGCAGGTGCGCACGACAATCACCGAGGGCCGAGGCACGATGCCCGCTTTCGATCAGCGTTTACGCGAGGAAGATGTCGAACAACCTCGTCCGGTACCTGAGACCTGCTGCAATTGAGGCAAGTCATGGATTGTATCTTCTGCCTGGCGGTCGGCGTGAGACTAGCGAAAAGGGCTGAGAGCCGAGCGCTGGCGGTCCAACGCATGGATCGCCTGGCCGCTCCGAACCAACTAGGAGCGGCAGCAGATTCGGGTTTGACGCTGTTCCGGTACGCTCCGTATAATCTAGGGCGTCCACACCCTGATCAAGTCTCGGGTCTGATGACTGATAAGCTCGGGTTGCGATCCGTCTCGTTGAGCCCAGCGAGCTGGAAGCTTCCAGCATTCCTAAAATCCGAAGGAGTTCAAAAGGATCCAAATGATTAAGAAGTTTGCCCGCGTTACCGTTGCCGCATTGTTCGGCTTTTCCCTCTTGGCTCTGGCCCAAACCACCCCGGCTGCCGGCGCTCCCGCGGCTGCCCAACCACCTGACTCGCCCTCCGCTGCTGCTGTGGCCGCAGCTAAGGCTACGGGCACCAAGGTCGGCACCATCAACATCGAACAGGCGATCTTCGCCTCCAACGAAGGACGGCGCGATTTCGAGGCGCTCAGCAAGAAATTTGAACCCAAGCAGAACGAGCTGAAAGGCTTGGCCGACGAAATCGACAGCCTCAAGAAGCAGCTGAATGCCCAGCAGGACAAGCTGAATGAGGAATCGCGCGACAAGCTGGTAAAGCAGATCGAGGTCAAGCAGAAGAGTTTCGATCGCGCCACCCAGGACGCGCAGGAGGATTTCCAGAGCCAGCAGGGCGAGATCGGAAATAAAATTCTCACCCGGATGGCTCCACTCATCGTGAAGTACGCCAGCGACACCGGCTATGGCATGATCCTGGATACATCCCAGCAGTGGCCGCGTGGTCCGGTGATCTGGTACGGACCGGCCGTCGACATCACGCAACCGATCGTGGAAGCCTTCAACGCTCAATCTGGCGTGCCGGCTCCGGCTGCGGGAAGCACAGCTCAAAAGCCGGTGAAGCCGGCAACGTCCCCAGCCAGCAAACCTGCTGCGCCCGCGACCAAGCCGCCGGCAACCACTCCGCCGAAACAGTAGCGACACCGCTGGGGTAGTTTCAGTTCCAGGTATTAATTTAAGACCGCGTGCAGACGCGGTCTTTTTTTATTTGCCTTTCTAGCCGCTCAGGATCAAATCGCAAGCCGCAGGTGTCTGTAGGGGTAACGGGCCCGTAGCGGAGGAACACTATATGTTCAACACACTCGAAAGCACCTGGGACCAGTCTGCCCGACGGGGACGAGCTACGATCGCGTCCTTCAGCATTCAGGCTTTTAGCCTTGCTGTGCTGGTCGCAATCTCGATGTTCTGGGTTGAGCGGCCCCCGCAGGTGCATTGGTTGCAGATATCGGCGCCTGCATTCACACCACCGGTGGCGCCACAGGTTGTGCGCTCGAATCACAATGCCGGCAATGCCAGCGACCCACGTTCAGACCAAGTCATCGCTCCACGAATGGTCCCTCGTGAAACATTGAGAACCAATGATGCGGGAGCGGTTGCACCCATCCCGGACATCCCTACCATTGATACCAGCGATACCGGATCACGGCGCGGACCAGTCGTTGGCGTTCTCCACGGCCTCGGAGACAGCATCCCCATAGTGATTCTGCCGCGCCCACCGGTCGCCAAGCCCCTGCTCGTCTCGCACTGGGCGGAAGGCAACCTCATCTACGGCGTGCAGCCGGTCTATCCCCCACTCGCGCGCCAGGCGCGCATTCAGGGCACGGTCGAATTGCGGGCGATCGTCAGCAAGGCGGGGACGATCGAGAATCTGGCCGTGGTCAGCGGACACCCCATGCTGGTCAAGGCCGCTGTGGAAGCGGTCCGGCAATGGCGCTACCGTCCTTACTTGCTCAACGGTGATCCCATCGAGGTGGAGACGGATATCAGGGTGAACTTTGTGCTATCGGGGAGTTAGCGGATTCGCGTCGTTCGCTGTTCGCCTTTCGCTAAAGACCGGCGAGGAGCAAGGGACAAGCGAATAGCGAACGACGGACAGCGAACGACGGTGGCGCCTGCGCTCGCTATAATCGGCTACGTGAAAACGTCAGGTGCCGATTCGTCGCAAACGCTCGACCGCTCGCCGATTCTTGACGGCCGGACTTGGGCCGAAGTTTCTCTGCCTGCATTGGGCGAAAATTTCCATGCGATCCAGAAGCACGTCGGCGGGGCAGTCACCATCTGCGCGGTGGTCAAGGCCGATGGGTATGGCCACGGAGCGGCTGCGTGCGCGCGCGCCCTGGAATCCGACGGCGCCGAGTGGTTGGGTGTGACCGACACTAAAGAAGGCCTGACTCTGCGCGCCGCTGGCGTCAAGGCCCGTATCCTGGTGATGACCGGAATCTGGAACGGCGACGAGGATGGGGTCGTCGCCCAGAATCTCACTCCTACCGTCTGGGAACCGTGGCACCTTGAGTTGCTCGAACGCGCGGCGCGAAAACGGCAGGATGTTTTACCCGTGCATTTGAAGCTCGACACGGGCATGTGCCGTCTTGGAGCATCACCAGCAGCGCTGCTGCGTTTGTGCGAGATGTTCTCGGCGTGCAAACACCTGAGTCTCGAAGCAGTGAGCACGCATTTCGCGTCGGCGGAAGTGCTCGACGCCGAAGACGCTCGCCGCCAGACGAAGTGTTTTGATGAAGGACTTGCAGTCCTGCAAAGCTACGGGCTCCGGCCCAAGCTGGTTCACATGGGAAACTCCGCCGCGACGCGCGCGCGCCCGGAGACGTGGAAGAAGATGGTGCGTCCCGGACTCGCACTCTATGGGTATTCGCTCCCATTTACCCAAGCCGGCGAACCCGTCGAGGTAGCGCCGCTGGCGCTGCGTCCGGTGCTTTCGTGGAAGGCGCGAGTGCTGACGGTGAAGGACGTCGCGGCGGGACAAGCGGTCGGCTACAACGGCACGTTCGTGACTAAGGCGCGGAGCCGCATCGCCGCGCTGCCCGTCGGCTACGCAGACGGCTATCCGCGGCTGCTTTCGAATCGCGCCCGCGTGATCGTACGAGGAGAATATGCACCGGTGGTGGGTCGCGTCTCGATGGATTTGACGACCGTGGACGTCAGCCACATTCGCGCCGTCGCCGTGGGCGATGAAGTCATCCTGATCGGACGAAGCAGCGGCAAGAGTGTCGATGCCGCAGAACTGGCGCGCCTCGCGGAAACCATCCCCTACGAAATTCTGTGCGGCCTGGCGCCGAGAGTGCCCAGAGTCTACCTCTGAGCCAACAACTCTCAGCGCCCTTGCTCGTTCCCAGCCGCGAAGCGGCAACATATGTTAGCCCAGCGCGTAAGCGCTGGGTACCCGAGTAGTAAGACTAGAGTCCCGGAAGGGACGGCACTCGGGCATCACCAGGCTCCGGAGGGACGACCGAGTTCTCATGCAGATACTGAAAGGGCCGGGCATCGGGGAACTACTGAATGCTGCGTCTTGACGGCTGCGTGCGAAATTCTGCCGTTGAACTGACCCCGTTCGCCAACATGGGCCTCCGTGTTGTATTCCTAGAATAGAGATGCCCACGCGCTACGCTCAATGGATGTACGACTGGGAGACCCGGCTCACCTCGGTGGACAATAACCGCGTCGTGCGTCCGCTGGACTGGGGACTGGCTTGGACCCAGAGCTGGCCCGGCCGCAACGGTGGTCCCGCCGGGCAAACCTCGCGCGATCTGCTGGAATATTTCTCGCGTTTCAACGATCGCATCGTTCGGGCGAGCGACGATTTTTACGCTTACCAGAAGCCCACCGATTTCCGCTTGGAGCACCGCGAGGTTCAAGTCTTCAGCACCCGCGAAGTGCCCGACCCGCGACTGGAAGAAAAAGTTCGCGGCCAACATGCCGAGTTCTTGCGCTTCACCTCGCCTGTGGTAACGCCTTATCCCGAGAACAACCTGGTGAACGCGCGCTGGTTTCCAGCCCGTGGACGCCGCGCGGTTGTGCTGCTGCCGCACTGGAATTCCGACGCGATTTCCTACAACGCCCTCTGCCGCGTAATGAACTGGATGGGCATCGCGGTGCTGCGGCTGTCCATGCCGTATCACGACATTCGCCGTCCGGCCGAGGTCTACCGCGCCGACTATGCCGTCTCCGCCAACATCGGACGCACGCTAGATTCCGTGCGCCAGGGCGTGATCGATGTGCGCTGCTGTCTCGACTGGCTGGAAACGCAGGGCTATAACCGCCTCGGCATTGTCGGTACCAGCTTGGGGTCGTGCTACGCCTTCATCGCCACCGCGCACGATCCGCGAATCAAGGTTGCCGCCTTCAATCACGCCTCGACTTACTTTGCCGACGTCGTGTGGCACGGCCAATCCACGCGCCATATTCGCGAGGGCCTGGAAACAGGCATCGATCTGGAGAATCTGCGGCAAGTATGGCGCGCCGTCAGTCCCATGGTGTACTTCGACAAGTTTTCGCGCTGGCCGCGCCGCTCGCTCATTATCTATGCCAGGTACGACATGACCTTCCTGCCGGAATTTTCCGAGCAGGTGGTCAAGGAATTCCAGAGGCACAACCTGGATCACAAAGTCGTCGTCCTGCCCTGCGGCCATTACACCATGGGCGAGACTCCCTACAAATACATGGATGGCTGGCAGCTGGCCAGTTTTCTGCGTACGGCGTTCGACTGAAGAAGGTTGACCCGGCCGCGGTCCCACGGACATTTCCACAGAAGAATCTATCCGACGCGTGCTCTCTAACCGTGTACATAGGAGGGATCTGCCTATGAAAAGTAACCTACCGTTGTTTTGTAAGAACCCGGTTTGTCGGTCCGTTGGGACCGAATTTCGAGGTGAAGAGAGTGAAAAGCACATGCTTGACACTGGGCACACCGACTTTTACCCCAAATCTGCGTATGACAAACGCAAGACTCTCCCCGGCCGAGTGAAGCCGGGCTCCGGGCATGCTGGAAGGAACTGGGAGATTTCCCAGATTCAGTCATTGACAGGCTTTACCAACCTCAAGAACGGTACATTGAACGTGAGGCTCGAGGCCGAGCACAGCCTGAGACCATACTGCCATCTTCGCAGAGGGGACCGAAAAGACGGGATTGATGAGGACCTGTATTTTGAGCTTTGCTGCTTGGTGATTGGCGATTGCAGAGTCCCCGCCGTAATCGCGCGCACCGGCACAAATTATTGGGGAGAGTCGGTCCTCGAAATCATGGCGGAGGAAATGCTCCGGAAGCGCTACCGCCTGCAAGACGGAGACACTGTGAACGTGGAGGTTTGGGTGTAGATGGGGATACAATGATCGCGAATTAGGCGGGAAACTATGAAAACCATCGTCATGATGCTGATGGGGCTGGTGGTATGTGCTCCATTTTCAGCGCAAACACACGCGGTTACGGTGGAACAATGCCGTGCTGACCTCAAGTTCTGGAGCACTCCCTCGGGAGGATACGGCTTTGAGGTCAACGTAGATTCCCCATACATGACTTGGCCGTTTCAGCGGCTTATGGACGCATCCACTGAAATGGCACAGTGCGCGACATACGATCACGCACGTGAGGATAGGCATGGCTTCACCTACGAGTCACTCAGTGACTACCTCAAAGGTCTGGCGTTTGACCGTGTGCTAGGCTATGTGACGGCCCACCAATGGGGGCAATTTCTGGAGTGGGATGACGCGCTCACGTCGAAAGCGAAGAAGCATGAAGGGAAGAAGTGAAGCAGTAGGAGGCCGACAATGCGGGGGAGCTAGCATCGAGCAGGCGCTCAAGTTCTATCTGCACAACGTGGTTCCATCCCAGCGCATGGCCCGCCCCGATGTGATGGACGCCTTCGAGCAGTCGGTGGCTCGCAACCGCGATTTATTGCGGCGCCTCGCAAAGTAAAAAGCTAGATAGCTCTCAGCGCACCGACGCTGTCGCCAGACGTTTCGGCCCCGCCTCCAGCAGGTGTGCCGGGCACTCGGCCATCATCAGCTTGAAGTTCTCAATGAAGCGAGCCGCCAGCGCATCATACTTGTGAAAATACTCTTCCCGGCTGGGCCATGTGTTCGCCGGATCCAGTATCCGCGACGGAACTCCTTCACATTGCACCGGCACATCGAAGCCAAAAACCGGATCTTTCTTATACTCCACCTTGAGCAACGATCCGCTGAGCGCCGCATTGAGCAGCGCGCGGGTGTAATGGATGCTGATGCGCTTGCCCACGCCAAACGGTCCGCCCGTCCAGCCCGTGTTCACTAGCCACACATGGGCGCCGTGCTTTTGGATCTTTTGCTTCAGAAGTTCCGCGTAAGCCAGCGGATGATGCACCATGAACGGCCCACCGAAGCACGTGCTGAACGTCATCTCGGGTTCCACGCCAAGCCCGATCTCGGTGCCGGCAATCTTGCTCGTGTAGCCGGAAATGAAATGGTAAATCGCCTGATCCGGGCTGAGCCTGGAGATGGGCGGCATCACGCCCGAGGCATCGCAGGTAAGAAAGATGACGTTTTGCGGGTGCCCGGCGCGCTTTTCCGGCAGGTGATTCGCGATATAGGAAAGCGGATAAGCCGCCCGCGTGTTTTCCGTCACCGTGTCGTCGTTCAGGTCCAGATGCCGCGAGACGTTATCGAAGGTGACATTTTCCAGCACGGTTCCAAACTGCCGCGTGCAAGCATAAATCTGCGGTTCGGCCTCGGGTGAAAGACGAATCACCTTGGCATAGCAGCCATCTTCGAAGTTGAATACTCCGTTGTCGCTCCAGCCATGCTCATCATCGCCGATCAGGTGCCGCGTAGGGTCGGCGGAAAGCGTCGTCTTGCCGGTGCCTGACAGCCCGAAGAAAATTGCGACATCGCCCCCCGCGCCGACGTTGGCCGAGCAGTGCATGGAGAGCACGCCCTGCAGCGGCAACAGGAAATTCAGCACTGTGAAGATCGTCTTCTTAATCTCCCCGGCATAGCTGGTGCCGCCGATGATAGCCAGCCGCTCCCGGAAATTGATAAGGATGAACGTTTCTGTACGCGTGCCATCCACCATGGGCGAGGCCTGAAACCCGGGCGCTGCGATCACCGTGAATTCGGGCATGTGATGCCGCAGTGCATCTTCACCCCGAATCTTCAGGAACATGGTGCGCGCAAACAAACTGTGCCACGCCTTCTGCGTGATGATGCGGATGGGCAAGCTGTACTCCGGGTCGGCTCCCGCGTAGCAGTCCTGCACGAAAACATCGCGCCCCTGCAAGTAGCCCTGCAGCCGCGCCAGCAGCGCGCTGAAGTTCTCGCTGGTCACGGGACGGTTGTACTGGCCCCACCAGATCTTCTCCTCGGTGGATTGCTCACGTACCACGAACTTGTCGGCCGCGGCGCGCGCCGTGTGTTTTCCCGTGTCCACCACCAGCGGTCCCAGATGCGAGAGACTGCCTTCGGACCGGAAAATGGCCTCCTCATAAAGCGCCGGCGTCGGCAGATTCCAGTAGGCACGCCGCAGATTCACCAGCCCATGGTTGGCAAGGCCGTAGGCACTGGCCAGCTTCCCTGCCTCTTTCACCGCCGGAGATTGCACGTCGAGGTAGATGTTCATTGCCAATCCCTCACCAGCTTGCGGTCGCCGAGGTAGAGTTCGTTGGAGGAATTCGGATCCAGCGCCCACTTGATGCGATCCAGACCCTCGGTGACATCGCGAATGGTGCCGCAGTAACTCAGCCTCAGATGTCCCTCGAAGCCGAATTCCTTGCCCGGCACCGTGACCACCCGAACCTTATCGAGCAAAAATTGGGAAAGCTTCTGCGAATCCTTCATATAGGCGCTGAAATCCGGGAAGCAATAAAACGTGCCTTCCGGCTTGTGAACTTTGACCCCGTCGAAAGCGTGCAAGCGCTCCATCATCACGTTCCGGTTGTTCTCCAGTGTGACCCGCAGGCTGTCAACCGACGATTGCACGCCGTTGAGCGCGCCTACCGCTGCCCACTGTCCCGGAGAAGAAGGCCCGGAAGTCTGTTGCGACTGGATGGTCGCCATGGCCTCGATCAGCGGCTGATTCGCGATCGCCCAACCGATGCGGAAACCGGTCATGGCATACATCTTCGATACCCCGTTGATCACCACCACCTTCGATTGCTCCAGCGGCGCCTTCATAAAGTCGTAGCCGATGGGCGCACTCTTGCCGTCGAACACCAGCCGGTTGTAAATGTCGTCCAGGATGAGATAAATGCTCCGCTTCTCGCAGAACTCGACCATCTCCTGAATGAAATCCTTCGAGTACATGGCGCCCGACGGGTTATTCGGACTGTTCAGAATGATGGCCTTGGTGTAGGAGCCGCACGCGTCCGCCATTTCTTTGACGGTCGGGAAAAAAGTTCCGTCCTCGGCCGTCACCGCCACCGGGACCCCGCCCGCCAGCTTCACCATCTCCGGATAGCTCACCCAGTAGGGAGCGGGAAAGATCACCTCTTCCTTCGGATCGAGGATGGCGTGCAGCAGCACCATCAACGACTGCTTGGCGCCGCCCGAGGCGATCACGTTGTGCGCCGACACAATCTTCTTGTAGTGCTCTTCGGTATAGCGAATGATGGCTTTCTTCAGTGCAGGAATCCCGTCGGGCGCCGTGTACCGGATCTCTCCGGTGTTCAGCAGTGCCGCGCAGTTGATCACCGCATCGATCGGGGCCTTGCTCTTGGGTTCGCCCCCTCCCAGGTGAATGATGGGCTCTCCTTTGTCGCGCAGTAGAGCCGCAGTTTCATTCAGCTTGAGAGTTGCCGACTCCCGGATGGACCGGGCAAGCTGACTAAGACTCATGACGTTTATTTCCTTCCTTCGGCATATTAGATCAAAGACTTACCGCCTTAGTAGTGGGCGGGATCACATCCCTGCGTGATCCCTGTACGTCCTTGCCAGCCCTCTTGGTGCTAGCATTTTCGGTTGACTGGCTCCCTCAACCAGGAGGACAGCGAATGCTCAATGCTCAAGAACTCGCGAAAATCGAACACTACATGCGCGAGGAGCACCGTAAGGACCTCGAAGCCTTGGAAAGGCTCAATCGGTTTCTCCCGGAGAATGACAGCGCCCCGGCTGACAGCCCGCCAAGCGGACTTGAACCTGAACATATCGAAGGAGAATCCGTAGAGTCCAACGACCTGGCGGACTTTATGTACCAGAGAGAGTTGTAGCGTAGCGCCTCGTTTGGACGTTCGTCCGATAGTCCCCGCCCTTCGCGGACAGGATAGTCCGCCTCGCAGTAAAATAGCTTCCGGTATCCAACCATGAAAAACTCCATGTCCCGCCCGCTCTATGAAGTTGATCCCGAGATTTCGAACGCTATCGACAACGAAGTTCGCCGCCAGCATGAAGGGCTGGAGCTGATCGCTTCGGAAAACTTTGTCAGCGAAGCTGTCCTTGAGGCTGCCGGGTCCGTGTTCACCAATAAGTATGCGGAAGGCTATCCCGGCAAGCGCTATTACGGCGGATGCGAGTTTACCGACGTGGTCGAAAACCTCGCGAGGGAGCGTGCCAAGAAACTTTTTGGCGCGGAGCATGCCAACGTGCAGCCGCATTCCGGCTCGCAGGCCAATCAATCCGCTTACGCAGCGGTTCTCCAGCCGGGTGACACAATTCTGGGTCTGAATCTGGCCCACGGCGGCCACCTCACGCATGGACATCCTCTGAATTTTTCGGGCAAGACTTACAAGATCGTTCCCTACGGCGTGACCAAAGAAACCGAGACGATCGATTACGACGAACTGGAAAAGCTCGCCACGGCGGAGTATCCCAAGCTGATTATTGGCGGCGGCAGCGCTTATCCGCGGATCATCGATTTCGCCCGCATGCGTCAGATTGCCGACAAAGTCGGCGCGCTCTACCTGGTCGATATGGCGCACTTCGCCGGACTGGTAGCAGGCGGGGCGCACCCCTCGCCGGTTCCGCACGCGCACATCGTGACTTCCACCACGCACAAGACGCTGCGTGGCCCGCGCGCGGGCATGATCCTGAGCAAGCAGGAATTTGCGGCCCCGATTGATAAGACCGTCTTCCCGGGAATGCAGGGAGGCCCGCTGGTGCACATCATCGCCGCCAAGGCCGTGTGCTTCCTCGAAGCATCGCAACCCAGCTTCCGTGACTACGCACGCCAGGTCGTCGCGAATGCGAAGGTGATGGCCGATACGCTAGCGGCCGATGGCTATCGCATCGTCTCCGGTGGAACCGACACCCACGTCATGCTGGTGGACGTGTTTGCGAAGGGCATGCTGGGGAGCGAGGCGGAGAAAGCCCTCGGCGAAGCCGGTATTACGGTCAACAAGAATGCCATTCCGTTCGATATCAATCCGCCGATGAAGCCGAGCGGTATTCGCATTGGTAGTCCGGCTATGACTACGCGGGGCATGAAAGAAGCGGAGATGCGGCAGATCTCACACTGGATCTCGGAAGCGCTCGATCATCGGACCGACGCTGCCGTGCTGGCCAAGATCCGCAAGCAGGTGCTGGGACTGGCCGAGGCCTTCCCACTCTATGCCGAGCGGCGGGCCAGGGCTGAAGTCAGAGCGTAGCCCCTCACAGGTTGTCATCCTGAGCGCAGCAATTCCGTTCGCGAAGCGGACGCAATTGCGGAGTCGAAGGACCCCTATGCCACAAGTGCACTCGGCCATTAAGCGAATTCCCTGTGTCTCCCTGTCCTCCCTGTGGTTAAATTCAACCTGTGAAAGTAGCCATCGACATCCGTCGTATGACGGAATTCGGAGTCGGCACTTACATCCGGAACGTGGTCCGTACCCTCGCGCGCCTCGACCGCGACAGCAAGTACTTCCTCATCGGGTCTCCAGCGAAGGTGGCGGAATGCGGCCCGCTGCCGCCGAATTTCCACGCGGTCCCTCTTGCCGGCCGCGATGACGGGCTTAAAGGGAATCTCGATTTCCGGGCGATTGTGCGGCGCCTCGAGTGCGACGTGGTTCACATCCCGCACCTGTTCTGGATTCCGCGCGGATTGAGTTGCCCCTATGTGCTGACCGTCCACGACCTGCTCGAACACATGTATGGATCGCGTGACGCCTCCAGTCTGCGGCGCGGGTTGCATTTCTACCTGACGAGGCGCGTGCTGCGCCGTGCGGCGCGCGTGATCGCGGTATCGCAATTCACCAGGAACGAAATCGAAAAGCTGTTGGCCATCCCGGATGCCCGGATCGAAGTGGTCTACAACGCGATTGACGAGCGTTTTCTCCACGGCCATGCCACCGGCGCGGATCGGGAACTGATTGCCCAGCGCTACCTGGTGAACTATCCCTTCATTCTGTATGCGGGCGCGATCCGGCCGCACAAGAATGTGGTGCGCATCATCGAAGCCTTTTCGGCGCTGAAGAGCGAACTGCAGAAAGAGCAGCAGTTCCCCGATCTGAAGCTCATCATTATCGGCGACGATCTTTCCAGCCACCCGCGGCTGCGGCGCACGGTGGTGCGCAGCGGGGTGCAGAACGATGTGCGTTTTCTGGGATTCGTGCCCATCGAAGTGCTGCGCATTTTTTATGATGTCGCGAAGATTTTTGTATTTCCATCGCTCTACGAGGGATTTGGTTTGCCCCCGCTCGAAGCCATGGCCCATGGAACCCCGGTAGTCACTTCGAACACCTCGAGCCTGCCCGAAGTTACGGGGAACGCGGCGCTGCTGGTGAATCCGGAAAACGTGTTTGAGATCGAGCGCGGATTGCAACGCGCGCTGCTGGATCCGGTGCTGCGCGCGCAGATGAAGCAACGCGGCTACGAGCAAGCGCAGCGATTTTCCTGGACCACTTCCGTGTCACGGATTCTTGAGATTTACCGCGAAGTGGCGGACGCCCGTGTTGCCCGCGGAGTTGCCGCGGATTAAAGGCATGCAACTGCTTTCATAAGCTGGTTTTGAAAGGGCACGGCTTCAGCCGTGCCGCCCTGAACCAATAGAGACGCGGGCTTTAGCCCCTGAGGGATGTTTTTCCCGAGCTGAGACGCATTTGTGAAAACAGTTCTAATCGCTCTCGTATAATGAAGAATTCCGCGATGAATTCTGGCGCTACGGCCAATCTCGACCATCCGACAATTGAGAACGCGGTCCCCCCAACCGTAACTCGTCCAAAAGAATTTTTCTCCGACTGGCGAACTTGCGTGCTGACCTTGATTGCGCTCTGGGCCCGAGTGGATTTCCCCGAGTCGAATCGGCGATTCGCCCGCCTCACCTGAAACCGGGTCGGGTCGTGCCTATATAATCGATGGTCCCATCATGAAATCGGCTTCGGCTCTTGATAGTCGGCCTCCTGCGACGAGAGCGACCATCCTTCAGAACGGTCTGCTCTCGGACTGGCGCGTTTCCCTATTGGCCCTAAGCGCTTGGGCCGTCATCTACATGGCCGGACTGTCGCGTCCCGCCTTGCTCGACGATGCTGACACGGTGCATGCCGAGGCTGCACGCGAGATGGTGCTGCGGCACGACTGGGTGACGCTCTACGCCAATGGCGTCCGCTATCTGGAAAAAGCTCCCCTGATGTATTGGGGTGTGGCGACGAGTTACACGCTGTTCGGCGTCAGCGAGTGGAGCACCCGCCTTCCTCTCGTGCTGGGAGTGCTGGCGATGATTCTTTCCACGTACGGATTGGGCCGCTGGGCTTTGGGAGGCGAAGCCGGATTCGATTCCGGACTAGTGCTGGCAACCGCGCTCGGACCGTATCTTTTTACGCGCTTTCTAATTCCCGACGTGGCGGTGGGCCTTTGGTTGACGCTGACCTTCTGGCTTTTTCTGGTCTCGCTGGAGCAAGAGAGACCTGAGCGCTGGACTTGCTGGGGACTCGCCGCAGTGTGCGCGCTCAACGTCCTTACCAAGGGCTTGATCGGACTGGTGTTTCCGGCAGGAGCGATCGGACTTTATCTTCTGCTGACGGGAAATCTGAGGCACTTGCTGAAACTGAGACTCGTTTCCAGCGCACTGGTGTTTTTTGCGATCGCTGCGCCCTGGCACATTCTGGCGGCGCTGCGCAATCCGCCACAGGGGAACGTCCGCGGATTTCTGTGGTTTTACTTCGTCAATGAGCACATCCTGCGTTTCCTCAACCGGCGTGTTCCGCGCGACTACGACACCGTCCCACTGCTGCTGTTCTGGGTGTTGCTGGTTTTGTGGCTGATTCCCTGGACCGTTTTCCTTCCGCAGTCGCTGCAGGAAGTTCCGCGGCGATGGCGTGAGTTCCGCTCGCAGATGTCGCGCCGCCAGCGCGCTTACTTGATGTTCTTCCTGTGGAACGTCGTGATTGTGGGCTTCTTCAGCCTTTCGACACGGCAGGAGTACTACACGATTCCAGCCATTCCGGGGATGGCATTGCTGGTCGGCGGATGGCTGCAACGCGAGGGAACTTCCCCAGTTGATAGCCGCGAACGGCGCGGTGGACGAATTTCGTCGGCGGTGCTGCTGGCCGCCGGCATCATCGCCGCAGCGGTTGGCTTTGCCTTGCTCTTTTTCTCGAAGGCGCCCGCTCCCGGCGCCGACCTCTCGGACCTGTTGCGGAAACATCCCCAGGACTATGCGCTTTCGTTCGGGCATTTTCTCGACTTAACCCCGCAGGCGATGGGGGCATTCCGTGTGCCCTTGTTCGGCTTTTCGCTCGCCTTTCTGCTGGGAACGCTTGCCAACTGGATTCTGCGACGTCGTGGGCGCGCCGGGCCGGGAAATGTTGCGCTGGTGGCGATGATGGTGGTCTTGCTCGCGTGCGTCCGCATCGCATTCGGCATCTTCTCGCCGATTCTTTCCTCGAAAGACCTGGCGCTCGCGATTCGCGAGCAGTACCGGCCGGGCGATCAGATCGTGGTGATAGGGCTGTATGAAAATGCGTCCTCGCTGAACTTTTACACCGGAATCCCATTGCGCAGTTTGCGAGCGCCCGGCGGAAACATGTGGTACGGCACGCAGTTTCCGGGAGCGCCGCGGGTTTTCGAGACGCAGGCATCGTTCGTCGAAATGTGGCAGGGTCCGCATCGCGTCTTCTTGTGGGCTGAAGAGGATGATCCGCCTGCATTACGCGTATTGCCGCGCTATGAGGTCGCGCGCCGGGGCGGCAAGATCATCTTCTCTAATCAGCCGAACAGGCCAACCCCGCTCGCGTAGGGACGGACGCATTCGTCCGTTCCAGCCGAGCGCAACTCGGCAGTTGCCTGTGGCCACAGCTACGTTGACTTCCCGATAGTCAGGCGCCCGTCTTTCAAATCGAAGACTTCTCCCCGCCAGTGAATGCGGTTGCCCATAAACCCTGCGGCCCACACCAGCGGCGCAATCATGTCCCGCAAGGGCAGCAGAAAAATGTTGCGCAGCACTTGACGGTCGTGGAGCACGGCCTCCGCAGCGACGAGCCCACCGGCGATCCGTAGAGCGAATGTCACCGCGAAAAGTCCCCATGCCCACGCAGCGCCTCGGGCAGCCAGCAGCGTCAGCAATGCCCAGGGCAGGCCGAACGTAAAAAGCAGTCCGACGTATCCCCCGCGCCGTGCATCTCGAATGGTTCGCGACCAGCGCAATTGATGGTGGAAGAACTGCCGCAGTGTGTAGGCAGGCAGAAACGTGGTGACGGTGGCAGCGCTCAGTTCGACTTTCTTTCCGGTGGATGCAATGCGCCGGCCGAGTTCATAGTCGTCAGCCAGATAGTCGAGTAGAGTTTCGAAGCCGCCGATGGCCTCGAGATCGCGGCGGCGAAAGGCCAGCGAGGAGCCCAATCCAAAGTGCAATCCCTTCTCGATAAACCGGGCGCTCAGCACACCCGGCACGAAGTCGGTGCTGATACCCAACGCTTCGAGGCGCGACACGAGGGTTGGCCCAGCGACGGTCGGGCCCGCGACGCCGCGGTAAAGGCAGGTCACCAATCCCACGGAATCGTCGGCGAGCGGCGCGGTCACCCTCCGCAAGTAATCCGTAGAAACGCGAATGTCGCTGTCATTCACCAGCAGGAGTTCGTGGCGCGCCGCCGGCAACATCTGCACCAGATTACTGACTTTGACATTTGTTCCCAGAACGCGATCGCAAACGATCAGCTCAATCGCCAGCTTGGGATACTTTGCCTGGAGCCTGCGCACCACTTCGACGGCGGGATCGCCGGGATCGCTGACGCCGAAGATCATCTGAACTTGAACTTGCGGATACTCCTGTTCGCAGTGACTGCAAAAGCTCTCCCAGATCTCCGGATCGACGCCTTTTAAGGGCTTGAGGATGGAGACTGGAGGAAGTTGGCCTTCGGGCAGCGGGGGCTGCTTGAGCTTCTTGCGCCTGTCACTGAGAAAACTGGCCATCCCGAGCGCCGAGAGGAAATAAAAAAACAGACTACAGGCTGTTCCCAGGGCTGCCACCGCTTCGAGCACTGTTCTTGCTGTCCATGGCGTAGGCGGCATGAGTAGCATGTTACTCGTAGCGCAGCGACTCGATGGGATCGAGGTTGGCCGCTTTCCACGCGGGATAGATCCCAAAAACCAGTCCCACTGCGGCCGAGGCGCCGAAGGCGAATATCGACCAGTACATCGACATGGAAGCCGGAAGCGACGGGAACGCGACCGGAACAATTGCGGTGATGAGTGCGCCCAGCGCGAGTCCGATCACGCCGCCCACAGCTGTAAGCATGACCGCTTCGAGCGTGAACTGCACCAGGATGTCGCGTTTGCGGGCTCCCATGGCTTTGCGCACGCCGATTTCGCGGGTGCGCTCGGTCACCGAAACCAGCATGATGTTCATCACCCCCACGCCGCCCACGATCAAGCCCACACTCGAAACCGCGAACATAAAGATGAAGATCATGCTCGTGATCTGATTCCACACGTCGGAAATCGAGTCTTGCGTGAAAATGGCGAAGTTATCCGGCTTCTCGGTCGGAACCTTCCGGCGGCGCCGCAGCAGTTCGCGCATTTCGTCGATGGCCTTGGGCATATCGGCGTGCGAGGTGGCCTTGACGCTGATCCAGTATTGTTTCAGTTCGGGATGCAGCTTGCGGAACGTAGTCAGCGGGAATGAGACTTTGTTGTCATCGGGATTCTTCCCTCCGCCGAACACGCTCTTCCGGACCTTCTCCACCCCGATCACGGTAAACAACTGGCCTTCGATGTCCAGTTCTTTGCCCAGCGGCTGCTCACTCGGGAAAAGTTCTTCCGCGGTATCGTGGCCGAGCACGATGACCGAAGCGCGGCGCTCCTCATCGATATCACTGAACCAGCGGCCGGAGTCCAGTGTGACGTCAATAACATCCTTGTAAGAAGTGGTATCGCCTTCCAGAACGGTCTGCTTGGCCTTGCGATCTTTGTATTTGACGGAGTAAGTGCCACTGCCGAACTCCGGGTGCACATACTGTATGGAGACGCTGACAGCTTTTACGTGCGGCAGATCCTGCATCGCCATCGCATCGTCGAGGGTCAGTTCTTTGCGAGTGCGCATCTCTTCCGTCGGGCGCCCGAATACGACCGGATCCATGTGGAACGCGAAAATGATATTGGACCCCAGGCTTTTGATGACCTGGCTCACGTTGTCGTTCAATCCGCGCACAATCGAAGAGATTCCGATGACGACAGCCACTCCGATCACGATGCCCAGCACAGTCAGCGACGATCGCATTTTGTTGCTGCGGATCGTGTCCACCGCCATGTTTAGCCCTTCGCCGAGTTCGCCTTTGACTAGCATTGCACTCCCAACCCTGTCATCCTGAGCGGAGCCACGTCATCCGCAAAGCGGATGATGTGGCGGAGTCGAAGGACCCCTACCCAACCCGCTCCGCTTCCTGAACACGGGTTCTTCATACTTTCCGGATGTTGCATTCGCTCATGTGGGACCGTGGCTAATCCCTTTCTTATTCTTACGTTTCAAATCGCAACGCCGTGATGGGGTCCAGCGTAGCCGCCCGCCGCGCGGGATAGACTCCGAAAAAGATGCCGACGCTGGCTGCCACAAATAGTCCTGCCGCGACTGCCCAGAGTTTGATCGCAGAGGGCATGCCGATCGCCAGCGTGACGCCCTTGGCGATACCGATTCCACACAACACGCCGAGCGCGCCGCCCAGCAAGGCCAGGGCGACAGACTCGATCAGAAACTGCAGCAGAATGTCGTTGCGGCGCGCCCCCATGGCCTTACGGATGCCAATTTCCCGTGTCCGTTCCGTCACCGATACCAGCATGATGTTCATGATCACGATGCCGCCCACCACCAGAGAGATGGCGGCGATTCCGATCATCGCGTAAAAGAAAGTCCCGCTGAAATCCGACCAGATACTCAGCAGGCTGTCGTTGGTCTCAATGTCAAAGTTGTCTTCGTCGCCCGGGTGGACGTGACGGCGGGCGCGCAGGACGGCGCGTGTTTCATCCATTGCTTCGTCGAATCCGGCGCCGCTGGCCGCAGCCTTGCCTGAGATACGGATGCTGGTGTGAGTACCATTCTGTTTCTGATACGAGGTGATGGGCATGATCGCATAGTTATCCATGCTCTGGCCCATCGTCTTGCCCTTGCGCTTGCCGACGCCAATCACGCGATAGGTCCAGCCGTCGACACGAATTTCCTTGTCTATGGGATCCATGCCGGGCATCAGTTTATCCACGATGTCCGGGCCGATGACAACCACGGCGGAGTTGTTCCTCATGTCGATATCGTTGATCATGCGCCCGGCGGTGAGGTCGATATCGAGAATCGGCACCATCGAGGGCGTCATCCCGCGGACCCAGGTATCGGTGATGGACTGCTCACCATACTTGACGTGCCCGCTCTCGTTGCGCAGCGCGGCTCCTACCCATTCGCAGTGCTTGCAGGCTTCGAGGACCGCTTGGTAGTCCTCCATGGTGAGGTCTTTGCGCTTTTCACCCTCGAGGTATTTGTCGATGTTGGTCGTGGCGGGTGAGTTCTTGAAGACGATGAAAACGTCGGCGCCGAGGTTGAATATCTTCGTCGCTACATAACCATTGATGCCGTTGACGAACGTGACCACGGCAATTACCGCAGCCACTCCAATCACCACGCCCAGCAAGGTGAGCGCCGAGCGCAGTTTGTTCGCCCACAACGACAGGAACGCGATCTTGATAGCCTCGGAAATATTCATGGGCTTGCGCTTCTCGCCGCAGTTTATGGGACTTTGGGAGCGGGGATTTCTCCAAATGAGTTTATCAGGACAAGGCCGCGGACCAGCGCTGAATGGACTTTCACGAAGAGTCTGTTATGTGAGGAACCAGATGACTGACTTGCAGCCTCAAACCCTGCCGGAAGCCAAACGCATCGAGAGTTTCATCGACACAAACGTGGCCAGCAGCGCCATCCCGGTCCAGATCGCCGCAGACTCGATACCCCCATGGAAGATGGGTGGCATCCCGGACGGTACGGACGCGGACAACTGCGCGGTCGTTGGCGCTCTCCCCAACTGTACGATGACCGCCACCAGAACCACTGGCAGTGCAAGACCCGCAATCACCAACCCAGGCAGAGCGCGTTTCCACGGGAACGGGATTGGCGGCGGCGCTGCAGCCTCGCGCCGAACCGCATCCATAACGGAGACGGCAAAGCCCGACGACGGGAGGATTTCACCCTCACCGGAAAGAATACGATCAATCTCGTCCTCGTCCTGTCGAATCAAGCGTCTCATTATGCCTCCTTCAAACGCGGCACGGCCAACCGTTGCGGAAGTTTCCCGCGCAAGATCTCTCGTCCGCGGGACAATCTGGCTTTAACCGTGCCTTCGGGCACGCCCAGGCTTCGCGCCGCGGTGGTCACGTCCATCTCGTGAAAATAAAAGAGAATCAGCGCCTCGCGATATTTCGCCGGCAGAGCCCAAACCGCACGCCGCACCGCCAAATCCCGGTCCTGATCTTCGAGGCCTCCGTCAGAAGCACGCGCGTCCACGGGTTCGGCAATGTCGTCGAGTGCCACCGTCCGCGCCGGAATACGACGCAGTTCCGAACGATAGAGGTTCGTCGCCAGCGCAAAAAGCCAGGTGGAAAAGACCGCATCCCTGCGCCACTGGCCGAGCCCGCGGTACGCGCGCAGAAAGGCTTCTTGCGCCATCTCTTCAGCGCGGCCACGATCATGGCAAAAACGGTAGGCCAAATTAACCAGCGGACCCTGCCAGCGCCGCACGATCCCTTCAAAGGCGGGGATCTCGCCAGCCAGGACTCTGTCGACATCGTTCTGATCGTCGCTCGCGCTCACTCTAGATTCTGCCTCAAACGGTATGACCCGACGAATCTGCGACCGGTTGCATTATTTCAAAAATGAGCCCCGGACGAAGAAAATGCAACCGGAACTGCGGGAGGCTGGTCCTACCTGACGAAAGCAAAAGAACCTCTAGGAGCTGACAATGGCATTCGATGTGGACGGCAACACCGTTGGGGTTGTAGCAGTCGCGATACCCGTCGTTGGAAGCATTGCCCTGTTCTCTTTCCTGTCCGTCGCCTCATGGTCCGATGCGCGCCGCAGAGAGAGAGAGGAATACTACCGGAGCGAAACCCTGAAAAAGATCGCGGAAAGCTCTGGAGAAGGCGCCAAGGCCGCGATCGACCTGCTGCGTGAACAGAACAAAAGTGCGACCAGACGCCGCCTCGAAGGCATGAAGCTGGGCGGCTTGATCACGGCCGTCGTCGGCATCGGCGTCATGGTGCTTCTCCATGGCCTTGAACACGAAGAGCCGGTCTATCTCGCCGGACTGATTCCATTGTTGATCGGCTTGGCCCTGCTGGCCTACACGTTTCTGCTTGCGCCCAAAGAGGTGGAGTGAGAGATCGCGCCGTCACAGCTGGCAGAAGAAATCGCGTTTCGTATCAGGGCATCGCTTCAGCGATGCCGTAAGTCATCCGAAATCAGCTGCCCCTTTAGGGGCTGGGCACCAAGATCCGGCTCTTTCCGTGGCCAAATCAGGCATGCTCTGTGATGGCCTGCACTATAATGAATCTGTTGGCAGCCGGACCGGACGGTCGCTGTCGCAAGACAGAGGAAAGTCCGAACTCCGCAGAGCAGTGTGCCGGATAACGTCCGGGAGGGTGGATTCAAGTTCACTCGACGGAAAGTGCCACAGAAAACATACCGCCCGGGCTGCAAGGCTCAGGTAAGGGTGAAAAGGTGCGGTAAGAGCGCACCGCCGACGCAGTAATGCGGCGGGCAGGGCAAACCCCACACGGAGCAAGACCAAATAGGGAGGAAGTTCATTGGTGAAGCCTTCCGGCTTCGGCCAGCGATGCGTGCCGGCTCGGCGCGCCACAACCTCCGGGTAGGTCGCTTGAGCCCCGCAGTAATGCGCGGCCCAGAGGAATGACCGTCCTGCCGCAAGGCAGACAGAATTCGGCTTACAGGTCCGGCTGCCACAAGCTTTTCTTTTCAACTGCTTGCAAAACCCAAGTTTCGATTGTGACGCGGGTGTGACGCACCATCATTCGCTCGGCGGGAAAATAAACATCTTCCGCTTCTCTGTTTCTTGTCCGGAAAGCCGGAATCCTCGAGATACTGGCAGATTCCACCCGAAGCGGGGCGAATGCGGACTGGACAACTTCCGAGTAGCCGACGGTCTGCGAGTCGACGAAATGCCGGGGTTGCTACTCCCACTGGATACCGTTTCAACGGCTTTCTACTTCAGGTAACGATCAAACCAATCCAGCATTCGCTCGAGCATGTCAATCTGATGTTTTTCTTGTCTCGGCAGGTGTCCTTCGCCGGGATAGATGACCAACTCGCTTTCCACACCATAGTGCTTGAAGGCACGGTACAACGCACGGGATTGATTGACCGGATTATTCTGGTCGTTCTCGCCGTGCAAAATGAGCGTCGGTGTTCGTGCGCTGCGAATGTATGTGGCTGGGGAGTTGCGTGCAAAAACATCGGGGTGCTCCCATGGCGTACCGAAGTACCATTCATCATCGGCGGGAGAACCTTCAGTTTCAAATTCGAGGGTCTGATCAAATACCCCACCGCCGGTGACTGCAGCCTTGAAGCGATCAGTTTGCGTGTTTGCCCACTGCGTCATTTCGCCTCCGTAGGACCAACCTCCGATGCCCAAGCGGTTCGGGTCGGTCTCCCCACGAGCGATCACAGCATCCACGGCTGCCATCAGATCCTTGAAGTCCCCGCCGCCCCAGTCGGCGCGATTCATTTTCAAGAAATTTTCGCCATAGCCAACCGATCCCCGCGGGTTGACCATCAGCACCTGATAACCTCTTGCGGCCAAAAGCTGAGGCCAAGCGTTGAACCAGAAATAGTCTGCAGAAAAGTTGCTGGCTGGTCCGCCGTGCACTAACAGGACGAGTGGTAGCTTTGCCTTAGAGGCGGGGCCGATCGGCTTCATCAGTGCAGCCTCGATTTCCGTTCCATCAAAGCTCTTGAAGCGGAAGATTTCGGCATCGGCGAGCCGAACTACGTCCCAGTCCTCCCTTTGTAAATGGCTTACCTGCCCGACAGTGCCGTCGATGTGCCGGATGAAGAGTTCGGGCAGGCGATTGAAGCCAACACCGACGAAAACTAACGTGCCGTCGGACGCGACGTCGAAGGCACGAACGGAATGAGGCAGGTTGATGGCCGTCGCGGCTCCATCGGAACCGATTCGGAAAATACGGTTGTGGAAGCCGTCAGCTACGCGAACCCAGATGGTGGAGTCGTTTTGCCACCTGGCATCGATGACCGCTCGGTCGATCGCAGATGTCAGATCGCGAGCTGTTCCACCGCTGACCCTCTGCAGGAAAAGATCATGCGGAATCGGCCCGGCGGCGCGGGTCGAGAGAAAGGAAAACTGCTTGCGGCCGGGTGAAGGTAAAAGTCCCGTAAACGGCTGATTGGGCTTGCCGAGGAGAGTGATTGCGGTGTCGGCCAGGGAAATGGTAAATAGAGCATCATTCCAGGTTTCGGCCTTGGGGTGATCACTCGCCATGACGAGGATCTGGTCAGGGCTTGACCAGTCGAAGTCATCGACCCGCCAGGCACCGCGAGTTATTTGGCGAATCTTTCCTGAAGCGAGATCGGCCACCCACAGACGTTCCAGATCTTGTTCGCGGTCAGCGACCTGGGCGTCATTGTCGGCATTACCTTGTTCTGGTTCTGCCGCCAAGTAGGCGATCTGTTTGCCGTCTGGGGACCAGTGGAAGTCACTTACTGCGGTCGCACTGTTCGTGACGGGGTGGGCCTCGCCTCCACCGGCCGGCATGATATAGACCTGCATAGTCCCGGCACGGTTGGAAAGAAACGCCACACTATCGCCATCGGGTGCCCACTTTGGTGATCGGTCTGATTTCTGCGAGAAAGTGAACTGGCGCAATTCTCCTTTGCCGATATGAAGAAGCCAAAGGTGAGATTCCAACGTGGGCCCGTTCACCTCCGATACCACGCACACTAGCCTGGAGCCATCGGGCGAGAAATGGAGATCCGATGCACGACGAAACTTGACTGCACGCTCCGGGCTGAGCGGAATTGATGCCTGACTCGGGACATCTTTCTGGTGAGCAGTAGGTGCAATCGATAAAGCCGCAATGATGGCGAGACGCAGCAATCGCAGAGATGGTTTCATTGACTCATCGTAATCGCCCGTCGCCTAAGATTCTTTCATGATTGCAACATGTTGTCTGCGATTAACGTCTTTTGCGGCGGCGCGATAGCGCGCAGGAGAGACGCCGGTGGCAAGTTTGAAGATTTTGCAAAGATGCGCCTGGTTCGCGAAGCCAGCCTCCAAAGCGATTACCGCGAGCGGCGAATCGGACTCCATCAGCTTGCGCCTGGCAGTCTCGACGCGCAGCTTTCTAACATACTGCCCCACAGTACAGCCGTGGTGCTTCCTAAACTCGCGGGCTAAGTGAACGGGGTGAATCCCAATCCAGGCTGCAACCGTGCCGAGGCGCACCGACTCGTGATAATGGGCATGAAGAGCCTCTCGCGCGTTTCTCAACCAAATAGGGCTGTGACTGTGCCGATCAAGCCGTTGCTCGCGGATGAAACCAGCGGCAATCTCCAGCATGAGGCCTTCAATCGCGAGGGGACTTGCGAATTCTCCCAGCCGGCATTCTTGGTAAAGCCTCATCGAAAGCCAGGACATCTCCGCGTTGTGAAAACAGCGGGGTTGACTTGGTAAAGTTCCGTGATCACGAATGTGGTCCAGCCAGCCATCTGTCACCTCCGCAATCAGACAACGAAACCCATTACTCCCAGCGCTGTTGGTATGAATTTCGCCGGCGCGTCGAAAAAACAATTTGTGTTGACTCAAGTCCATCACCCCGCCGCTGAGCCGCTCTTCGCACTGTCCCTCGATAACAAAACCGATGCAGGTGTGATCATGAACATGCTTGGGAAGGGTAAGGTCGGGGCGATGGCGGCTGACGAGGATCCTGCAATTGGCGACATTATGAACACTCAGGATTTCTGCATGACTGGTCGGAGCAACCGAGTTTAATTTCACGGAGCCTCCCTTTTGCCAGCGCATATTATCTCTCGCTTTCGACGCTGCAGAGTAAGCCTCGATCCAACCACTACGCGCAGTTGTGCCGCCGGTGTGACGCAAAACCTGCCATCACTGCCAGAATTGACATCATTGACACTCCACAGCGACTGATTTCAAATAACTTCTTTGTTTGCAACGGAGCCCGGCGAATTCGGCTTACAGGTCCGGCTGCCACATACTCATTTTTTCGACGATTTAGAAAATCAGTCCCTCTGATTGTGACGCCAGTGTGACGCACTCTTGGCAGATTTGGCCAAGAACCCTAATTAGGGATCAGGTACCAACCAGCTGCGAAATCACCGACCCAAAGCAGTGCGGATACGCGTCAAGTGACGCCAACTATGCCGTGGTGCGTGTTCTTCAATGACGAATTGCTCGCCTAATGGTTGTGTGCTTCGCTTATCCCAGCCGGGACGCAAGTGTTGCACGAGGTCACGTGGCTCGTTCATAGGACTTCCTATCTGGAAAGGTAAAACTCAATTCAAGCTCGAACACCGATCACTTCCAGATACTCGGATTGAACCACCGTGAGCTCGTCCCCTCCGCGATTGTGTGCGGACCACAATGCTTCGAGTTCTTCACGGAGCTGTCGTGCAGCAGTTTCATCCAGCGACACGAATGCTCGATTGGTGGGTCCATAGTACTGACGAAAGAACTCCACCACTTCAGCGGGCGGAAAGGGGTAGGTAAAGTCGTACTGGCGTCGCGTCATCGCAAGATCCGACACCCCGTGGCCCAACCTCTCACGCACCACTGTCTCATCGCCCCACAGCACCGGAGATGGCATGACCGAGGGAGCGATGAACTTAGCGAAGGTTTTGAACATTTGCCCCACGAATCCTTCGCGCGTCCAATTTCCCATGGCGATCGTGCCTCCGGGACTGCAGACTCGCAGTAGTTCGCGGGCCGCGAGTTCTGGCCGCGGAGCAAACATAGCTCCGACCAAGCTGGTTACGACATCGAAGCTGGCGTCTTCAAACGGCAGTGCTTCGGCATCGCCCTCCATGAAACGAGCTTTGAGGCCTTCCGCATTGGCACGCGCCTGCGCGCGTTGTATCAGGTTTGGCGCAATGTCCACACCCGTGACGTCAACTCCGTCCCGTGCCGCCCATAGCGCGACCTGACCCGAGCCACAAGCCACATCCAGCAGCTGGCATCCAGCGGGAATATCGAGTTGTTCGTAAAAAATGCGTGCGCCCTGCTCCATATAGCGCGAGAATCGGTCGTAGTCTCCGGCCATCCAGGTTTCTTTCAGGCGGGTCTTCAGACCGCTGATTTCCAGTGCAGTCGTAGCTGTGCTCATGTTTCCTCCGGTTCCTTTAGGTATTTACCTCTTGTCTGCGATAAGGGTGGTCGCTGCCGCGCCTCGTGGAGTCAGGAACGCCAGGACGGCAGCGACAACAAGCAGTGCCGGGACGTCGCCCCAAAGGTGTCCGATGTGCTCCGGGTTTGCCAGCGCCTGGACTGCCATGACTGCAGCGTGTACGATGCTGGACCACACTGTGAACCAGATGAGGCTCAAGTTTGCCAGCGGGTTGCGGCTGGCAATCAACAGAAACGTTCCCAGCGTCGCATAAACACCCAGAATCATCTGGAGATAGTGTGAGGTGTGGCCCGTGTGCCATACCCAACCAGATGGCCAAACAATGGTGAGCGTGTAAATTCCGAACATAAAGGTCACGCCCACCAGCTGCAACGCGACGCGCAAGTACTTGATGCGGGCTGGTTCGGCTACGTTTGTTACCCTTGAGGCCAGGGGATAGGGCTGCGGCTCTCGGGCAGCTTCCTTGATCGGTTTCTCTTGAATGACTGTCATACTTCATCCTCCTTAGTTTGAATTTTGAATCGACCAGACCAGCCATGCTTTGCTTTCGGCTGTGTCGACGTAGCCACTATGCGGCAGGATTCCTGCTGGTACTTGTCCGCGCGTCCGGCATTCTTGTCCATGACGCAACTGCCGTATGATGGCTTGCTTCAGAGTCCGGAAAGGTTTGCCGATGTTCTGCGGGGGGCTGATATGGATGTGCTGTCCGAAGTCCTGAAGGTGGTGAGGCTTCAGGGAGCGATGTTCTACAACGGGGAGTTTTCCGCTCCGTGGAGCTTTCGCTCACCGGCGTCGTGCAACGTCGCGCCCTTCGTGGCTGAGGGCGCAGAACACGTGATTATCTACCACTTGCTCACGGAGGGACGCGCTTATGCCCGGGTGGACGATGGCGAACGTTTAGCTCTCGATGCCGGTGACGTGGTGATCTTTCCCCATGGCGACCCGCACATTATTGAGAACGGCAGGCCGATCAAGACTGTAGACCTGTTGCAGGAACTAGCCCGGATTTTCTCCCAGGGGTTGAGGTTGGCGCGCTCGGGTGGCGGCGGGGACGTTACGAAATTCGTATGCGGCTACATGGCGTGTGAGCCGCGCCTGAGCCAGGTCTTTCTCAGCGGTCTGCCACCGGTCTTCAAAGTCAGCATTCGCAACGATGCTTCCGGCCGATGGTTGGAAAACTCGATCCGCTTCTCCGTCGACCAAGCGGACGCTTCCCAGGCCGGGGGAGAAGCTGTTCTGGCAAAGCTCTCGGAGGTCCTGTTTGTCGAAACGCTGCGGCTGTACATTGCGCACCTGCCGCCGGAACAGACTGGTTGGCTGGCCGGCGCCCGCGATCCGGAAGTCGGAAGAACGCTGGCGTTGATGCACCGCAACCCTGCCCATCCGTGGACGATCGCCAGGTTGGCTCAAGAAGCTGGAGTATCGCGCTCGGTACTGGCGGAGCGCTTCCGGTACTACCTCAATGAACCTCCGATGGCGTACCTGACGCGCTGGCGTCTCCAACTCGGTGCGCAGATGCTGGCTTCAACCAGTTATTCAGTGGCTCAGATCGCAGCCGAAGTGGGCTATGAGTCCGAAGCTGCCTTCAACCGTGCGTTCAAACGCGAGTTCACAGTTCCTCCCGCGCGTTTCCGCAGTCAAGTGAGATCGGCTCACGCCACCGGCTCTCAAGTAAGGGCCGTCAGACACTAGTTCGCGGACGCACGACTTCAAATGACAACTGCAGACCAGAACGCAACGTGCATCGATTGTGTTTACAAGTCAGACTTGGTCGTAGAACTTCAGCGCCATGGCACCGTGCGTGGCCGCTCCGCCAGCCCGCAAGGCGGCGGCAATCAGTGAACTCTCGGTAATTTCCTCGCGAGAGGCGCCGGCGGCTTTCGCGGCCTTTACGTGCACTTCAATGCAATAGGGACATTGGGTCGTGCAGGCAACTCCCAACGCGATGAGTTCGCGATATTTTCTCGGAATCGCGCCTTCGTCCCGGCCAACAATCTTATCCAAGTTGAGCCAGGCATTGAATTCTGTGGGCGCGAGTTTCCCCATCTCCTTAAGAAACCGGAGATCGCCGACATCATGATAGTGTTCGCTCATTGTGCCTCCTCATACAGCCACTAGATTTTGCAGGGTTGCTTGCGACTTAACCCAGAGTAGATGCTGGAAGGGCTTGAAACAAGATGGCAGATGTGACATTGTACATCGGTGATCACGCCACACGGCCTGACCTTGCCCGTTTCGCCAATCGGAGATGCATATGACTGAGGTCACCATCCTTTTCCTCGACGGAACTTTCGCTTCCACCGCGATTGGGCCAATGGAGGTCTTCTGCCATGCCGGCACGCTGTGGGGCATTCTCACCGGAACCCGCCAGGTTCCTCGCTTTCGCGTCACCACAGCATCGGTCGATGGAGGCGCGGTCCGCTGTGACGGACCAATCCAGATCCAGCCTGACACAGCACTCACATCGATCCGCAACCCAGACCTCATTTTCATCCCGACCACCGGACTCAGCCTTGACGATGCGGTCGAGCGCAATGCGCCCGTTCTGCCCTGGCTGCGGCGTTGGCACAAGCGCGGAGCTGCCATCGCCAGCGTGTGTTCAGGCGTAGGCCTGGTCGCTGCCGCCGGCTTGCTCGACGGCAGGCGCGCCACCACACACTGGGCCTTGGCTGATCGCTTCCGCAACGAGTATCCCAAAGTCAAGTGGATGCCGGAGTTGATGGTGACAGAAGACCGCGGCCTCTACTGCGGAGGCGGAGTGCATGCTGCGCTCGACCTTAGCTTGTATCTGGTGGAGAAGTTCTGCGGCCACGAGGTTGCCATGCAAAGCGCCAAGGCGATGCTGCTCGAGACGCCCCGCGCATGGCAGGCCGGGTTCGCCATCGTTCCGCTGAAGACCGCGCACAGCGATGACAACATCTCCAGCGCACAGGACTGGCTGCACCAGAATTTTCACCGGAGTTTTCCGCTCGAAGCTCCTGCCCGCCGCGTGGGCATGAGCCTCCGCAACTTCGTCCGGCGCTTTAAACAAGCCACCGGAGACAGCCCGTTGATGTACTTGCAGAAGCTACGGATCGCCGCTGCCAAGCGCCTGCTGGAAAGCGATCATCGTACCGTGCAGGAGATCAGCGACGCAGTTGGTTATCAGGATGTCGCGTTTTTCCGTAACCTCTTCCAGCGACACACCGGAGTCTCTCCCAGCGCTTACCGGCAGAGGTTCGGCGTCTAAGCGCACAGCGTTTAGCGGACGCAAACAATCGCCCTCACAGCAGAGTCATTCGAGGGGGTCCCCAGCCGTCGCCTGATCACAGAATCCCGGGCTGCCGATGCAGCCACTCGATTCAGGCTACGGTTTCCCGGTGTTGAGCGGCGTCCAAGTGGAACATATGATCCCTCCTGTCGGCGTCGTCAGCGTCGAAAGAATTCCAACCTTGCCAGACTTGGCCACGTTAGTTTGCGTCTGGGTCACCGTTACCGGCGGCTCGGTAACCGGTTGCGATACCGACCAGAGGCTTTGCATCGTGTTCTGCGATGTGAGCCAGCCATTCCAGGTCACGGCGGCGAGCGTGGCAACCGTGAAGTTCATGGTCAGGATTCCGGTGGCTGCGTTGTAGGTAGGCGAGTCCTTGAGGACGCAAGCCGGCGGCGGCGCCGAGCCACACGTGCCCGGGGCGGACAAACACGTGACACTCAAGTTGTAGTTCAACGTGTAGTTGTTGTCGGACGAGTAGACGATTACCACAAACGTGCCGTTGACCGGCGCAGTGAACATCGCTTGCGCGTTGAAATTGAAGTTCGTCTCGGTGCATGCCGCGCTGCCCACGGCCGTCCCACCCGGCTGATACACCCCGAAACAGAGGTTCTCCGGGTTGCTGCCGGAACTCATGGTCGCGGAAACCTCATAGGTACCGGTGACGGTTCCGTAGAAGGTGTACGCGTCCTGGGCACTCGGCGGGTTGACCTCGCTGCTTATGGTATTCCCGAGAACCAGCGCGGTGCCATCAACCGGGGCAGGGCTTAAGCGCTCCAGGGAAACGCCGTAGTCGATCACGGCATTGGTCTCCTCGGTCACGACGGCGGTATAGGTGCCCGCGACTGTCAGCTTCCTGATGAGCGTCGCAGAATGACCAATGTTGGTAAAGCTGCAACCACTGGTGACAGCGTGCCCGCTCGGATCGTTTAGGGTCAGGCAAATGTTGTTGGGGTTAACAACATTGGCCGAGCCGGCGACTATTTTCCAGGTGTCGCCCACCGAGCCGCTGAACGTGAACCTATCCAGATCGGACGCCGAGTTCAGAACGCAATTGCTACCGAAGTACGTTTCGCCAGAAACGATGGCGGCCTGCCCAGGCTCCGTCGGACAATTCTTGGATGTATTCGCCCATCCGGCACTCGGTATCAGGACCACCGCGAAAACCAGCGCGGCCAGTAAGCAGTCGGAATTCGTTGAGATTCGCTTTGAATCCCCATTTCGGACTGGAACGAGGCCCTGCGGAACAACATTTCGATTGGACATTGAGCACCCCTGTTTCTGCGGAGGAGTAATTTAGCACGGATAACACTGCCTGAGAGATACCTGGGCGAGAATTGATATGAACTCGGTATGTAATCGGACTGATTTCAGTGGTTTCTGAAGGATTTGCCTTCGGATTTAGGGAACCAGCTTACCGACCGGAACGAACTCCGATTTGCATCCCACCAGGCATCGGACCTTCAGGAACGCCTCCTGCTCTTCCTCACTAAGGGGATGTGCTTCTTTGCCGCTCTGATAGAACCGCGCATGAGCGCTGCGAAATTCGTCACTCCCGGCATAAGCCGCAATCAGACGAAAGTTCTTGTCGAATTCGTACCAGATGCGGCACCCCGGCGGGGTGATGCACTCCGTCACCGTAAGTCGAATGCTGCCACGTTCTACGGTGGGCTCCGTGGCCCAGTTGTACTGGAACAATGCCTTATTCAAATCGCTCCGTGGAAAGAACAGGCGCAATCTCTCCTGGGCGGCCCCCATGCCGTGAATTTGAACCTCAGGCCGCACCTCGGTGGAAGCGCCAAACACCCGGTCAGAATCCAGCACCACCAAGGTTGCTTGATGGTCATACTCGCTGACTCCCGTGGCGATGATTTCTTCTCTGCCATCGCCATCCAGGTCGGCCAAAATCATGTAAGTCAGGGCGCCAGAATGCCAGTACTCCGAGATTGTTTTGCCAGTGCCATCCAGGACCGCGATCTGACTGGGCCACCAGGTATTATGAATACTCGCAACCACGATTCGCGGAGGTCGCTTATCCGTTGCCTTCAGTACCCCAAGGGCCGCAGTCCTGAAGGTCCCCGGACTCCCATTGAGTTCCGGCAGCTCCCTCCCGGGAGTCCAGCGCCATTTTTCTTTCCCTCGATCGGAGTAGCAGATCAGCGCGGACGAGTGCGACTGCTGGTCAGCGGGGGTGTAAAGGAAAAGAACACTCGTATGGCCTTTGCCCTCTAAATCCCCGAACCAGATACGTGTCTCCAGGCCCTTAGCGAAGTACCAGTCGCTCGTGAATCCCTCAGGGAAGGTCTTCTTCCAAAGCTCCTTTCCTTCCGCATTCATAATCGTTAGCGTCGTAGCGTCCAGCCGCCCGGACTGAGGCCGATTATCCGCCGCCAGCAGTCGGATGGAGAGGTAACCCACCATGCCAATCACAGCTATCGCGGCCGCCAGCTTCAGGCCCCGGCGGGCGTTCACCGCCGAAATGGGCCGCTGACCCTCGTTGGCACGCGGCGATCCGCCATTTTCCTCTTCCCGAGGTTTCGCCACGATCCAGCGCTTTTCAGGCTTGCCATCTGGACCGGGCACAGTACGGTTAGGGAGAATGATCAAAATGGGGTCGTTCTTGCCTTCCTCGTTGTAGTAAGACTCCAGGGCATGCCGGAGCCGGTTCATCTCCGTCGCTACATCGGCGGATCTTTTCGTCTTGGTCTCTTGCGGCCACAGTTCCTTGATCACCCGGTCCGGCTTCAGAGTGCTCTGCGAGTCCATGTTCTGAGACAGAACTTCCAGCAGTTTCCTGAGCTGGCTCTTGCTTGCGAAGCTCTGGCTGCGCAGAATTCTGTCGATTTGGTCGCTGATGGCGGTGCGGTCCATAGCCAACGAATCCCATAGTATAAGCGCAGCAAATGGTCGGAACGCGCGTGGTTGGGCTTGGCTTTGGGCTGGCAAGAAAAATTGCGTCTGGGTGAGAGGGCAAACCCGATGCATACGGCACAAAAAAATCCCGGAGTTATAACCATCGGCATCCATGGCTATCGCTCCGGGCACGAGGTCGGCCCCTAGGTCCGGCCGCCTCAATGTTCTAATAGTTCCGCCCTTCCAGCTACCAGATAACTTTCGCCCCCAGTTGAATGTGACGCGAGCCGCCCGAACCGACGACTGGGTTGGCCGCAGCGACATCCGGGGTCGCGGTGGCAAGGCCAAGGCTGTCCGGAGACGAAAGGTCACCGCTAAGGGAAGCAAAATTTGCATGGTTCGCGGCGTTGAACATCTCGCCCCGGACTTGCAGCTTGACTCTCTCGCCAAGGCGCCAGATCTTGCTGATCGAAGCATCCCAATTCACAAAACCAGGTCCCCGGAATATGTTTCGCCCCATATTGCCGAACGTTCCGACCGCCATGGGATAAATTACCGTTCCATTCTCGGCGTAGCAGTTGCCGGCAATTCCCAGGGACTCTTGCAGAGCCGGGGTATTCGCCACCGCCAGACAGACCGGGTCACCGGAGCCGAAAGACGGGATCGGCGCCGTTGGCGACCATTTCAGCTTCGAAGGATCGCCTTGAATGTTCCAGCGTTCATTGCTGCTGTTGGTACCTTCTCCGGTCAGAGACAGATCGTTGTAATCGTCGTAGAGCAATCTAGGGGCTCCCGTTTGCCACTGCACGATGCTCGTTACCTGCCAACCCTCCAACATCTGTGCCCATCCCTTGCGTGAAGGCAAATCATACGTCGCTGAGAGCGTGAACCGGTGCCTGATGTCATAATCTCCGTTCCCCTTCTCCGCGTGAAAGTCCAGGCTGTTCTGGGGGATAAAGTCGCCAGCGACGTTGTCCGTGGTTCCGGCGACATCAATCGCGTGCGCCCAGGTGTATCCGCCGAGCAGGTACAGCCCCTTGCTGTAACGGTGCGTCAGTGTGACCTGCAGGCTTTCGTAAGCGGACGTTGACTTGTTGCCCAGGAAGTTCAGGTACGCGATGTACGGATAGCACGGTGCCCCTGCACCAACGGTGCAATTGGTCAAGGGCCGTGCCGCCGTTTCGCAACCGGTAATGTCTGCGTTCTCGTAGCCGTCTTGGTCAGCAACGCATTGCGCTGAGAGCGCCTGGTTCGGCTGGTTGAGGTCAAGTGTGCTGTAGAGTCGCCGGCCACTGTTGGCGACGTACGCCACCTGCAGTAATGTTCCGGACCAAATTTCCTGTTGCAGATTCACGTTCCAGTTGAGCACAAAAGGAGTCTTCAGCTTCTGATCGACGCCAAAGAAGTTACACGGGCTGTCCCCCGTGCACGACGCCAGCGTCGAATTATTAATCGGAAAGATGCTCCCCTGTGCCGGATCAGTACTCCAATCGATCAGATCGGTTTGATTGCCATTGCCGGGATTGACCAGGAAGGACGTCATTGTCCCGGTTCCGCCCGGAATCAGCGCACTCGGATTCAAGTTCAGCCCGCCGCCGTTAAACGCAAATGTGCGTATGGAAGGTTGGATATAGATCATTCCAAACCCGGCGCGCAGGATGGTCTTGCCAGTTCCAAAAACATCAAACGCGGCACCGAACCGGGGTGAAAAGTTCGTCCAATTGGTCTTGTATGGCTCGCTGATGCCGTAGCCCACCTGCAACACTCCCTGTGATGGAACATAGTTCGCCAGTTGGTTGTGGGAATCCTTAATGGGGTGGGTCACGTCATAACGGAGACCGAGGTTTAGCGTCAGACGGCGGGTAGCGCGAAAATCATCCTGCACAAAAAGCCCGAAGGATTTCTGGCTTAAGTTGCGCGCAGGATCGCCAAGAAGCAGGCGCCAGGCGCGGACGTCGCCGGTGAGAAAATCATCCAGGTAATGGAAGTCAACGCGGCCACGCCCATAGCCGGCCCGGTAGTAGTCCACGCCCCCATTGCTGAAGTCACCGCCAAAGCGCAGCGCGTGCTTGCCCACCGTATAAGAAACCGTGTCGGAATAGTTCTCGGTGTGGCTCGGTGAGGTCTGGAGGGGCCAACTCGAGTTCCCGCCCAAATAATTGAAGTAGGAAGTGCTCGGGTTAATGCGCGGAAATCCGAAAAGACGCGGATCGGTAATCCCTGTGTTCAAGCCATAGGTTGTGGGGTTGACATTGGCATCGACGGGCGCAATGGTTTCGTTGAACCGGTCATAGCTGAAACGGGCCACATTCACCAGCCGTGAGTTCGGCGTCCACGTCCAGTCCACTCCGAAAACCTGCGTGGTCGGAGCAGTATGCGATAGCCACTCCGGACGAAGTGGAGACGCATCTTCTTCGGTCTGGGTCGCATTCGCATAGATAAACCGGCCGGTAAGAACATGGTGCTCATTCAAGTGGTAGTCGCTCTTGAATACCAGGTTGTCGGAGTGATTCAGGTTGTTGAAATTGAAGTTGATGATCGTCGGATCATCCTGACTCGCCGTGTAACCCGGATTGGTCGGAAAATATTTGATCAGGTTATAACTCAATTGGCTGCAGCCGTCGGGTACGGGATTCGTGTTACACCCTGTGTCATTTTCAGCGTCCACAATGCTGGAGTCTGGATCGCCTCCCGGATTGTCGGGAGTCGCTAGGGATGACGTTACCGGAGCAAAAACGTTAAATGGATTTCCAACCTTCGAGCGGACTCCTTCGTAGTTGGCAAAGTAAAACCATTTGTTCTTCAAAATCGGCCCGCCGACGGAAGCGCCAAACTGGTGAAGCAGCAGAGCGGCGACCGGCTGCGGACTGGGATTGAAATAGTTGCGCGCATCGAGGGCGGCATTCCGAGTGAAGTAATACGCAGTTCCATGAATTTGATCGGTGCCTGACTTGATGCCGATGTTCACCAACACTCCCGGCTTTTCTCCGAAATCAGCCTGCGGTTGTTCCTGGGTGTTGAATTCCTGAATGGCATCCAGCGGCAGTGAGCTGGCAGGCGTCCCCTGAATGCCCGCATCGTTCACCACCGTCTCGCCGTAATAGGCATCGTTGTCGGTGGCTCCGTCGATGACGAAATTGTTGTCGTCGGGACGAAGGCCGTTCGAAGTCACCGAGTGGAATCCTCCGCCCGCCTCGCGCTGTACGCCGGGGTGGAGCGCCAGCAGGTTCTGGAAGTCGCGCCCCTGCAGCGGAAGTTCGTTAATCGCCTTGTTGGCCAGGACGCCATTCAGAGTGGTCGTGGTGGCGTCCACCAGCGGTGCCTCCTCTTTCACTTCGAGCACTTCTTTGGTGGCGCCGGGAGTCAACTGGAAGTCTATTTTGAGGTCGGTGGCGACCTCAACCTGTACTCGCTCTCGTACTACTTTGCGAAAGTTGGGGGCCTCGGCGGAGATTGAGTAAATTCCCGGTTCGATGCCAGGGGCAACATAATCTCCCGAGCTATTCGTACTAAGAACTCTGCTTACCTGCGTCCCCCGATTCTGGATGGTTACCTTGGCCCCGACAATGACCGCGCCGCTGGAATCGGAGATCTGCCCCGAAATGCGTCCCTGCGTCTGGGCCATCAGTGACGGGTGGAGGGCAAGAAATATGAGAACGACGAGGGAGACGAGACGAATGGCTTTCATAAGGGCTCCTTGATTTTCGATGGTGCATCCTGGACCAGGAACAAAAGCGGCGTCAGTGAGCTAGCTCACAGGAAGGAACTCAGAGGCCGGCTTCGAGTTCGCCGGCTTCGACGAGAAAACGCGGCTTCTCAACCGCGCCCGCGCGCGAAAGGAAGTAATGCAAGTGCCTGCTCATGGCGTACCTCAGGCTCAAATTTCTTGCAGCGGAAGTTTCGCAGGGAATAGCGGCGAAGTCAACCGGCGCAGCGGAAACGCCATTTTCTGCAATGTGTGACCCCTAATCACGCGAGGCTTAATCAATAGACGCCGTGGTTGGCCTGCGTACTACTGATCTTTCCTTTCTCGACCGAGAGCGAATAAGCCGTTCCGCCATCGCCGGCCCACGACGTGAGGTCAAAGTGCCCGCCCGCCGGAACTCTATACACGCTGATTTTTTGAAAAGTGAGCGGTTCGCCCTTCTGGCAAGTCTCGGGCCTCTGCGTGGGCCGCAGAAAGTACGCGCCTTTCCCGCTTCCCAACACGGTCCCTTTGCCGTCGGACTCAACCAGTACCGCCGACTTTTCATCAATCGCAACTTCGCGCGGAGACTGCGACCATCCGTCTTGCATGATGCGAGCCAGAAATCCCAGAGTTCGTCCCATGCGGTCCCGCTTCGCGAAATGCGAGTCGGTCAGCAAGTTCTCCAGATGCGGAACCTTGAGAAATCCGCGAATCAGGGTTACGCGCTCGAAGTAAGGATTGGCCAGAACATCGGCCGAAACCAGAGCGCTGCCGTCAGGCGGGTCTCCCAGAGCGCCATAGACAAACTCTCCCTGCACCGCGAGGCCCGCGCTGGTACCGCCGATAGGTTTGCCCTCGGCGAGATTCGCATTGATCGCTTCCTGAACCGGTGTGCCTTGCCAATCGCGGATGTAGTTAGCCTGATCGCCGCCAGCAATGAATACCACTTCCGCATGGCGAATGATCTCGGCCACCGCCGGATCCTGTGCCGCCTGGCGATCGGGAAGAATGAGCGTAGCCACCGAATTCATCTTGCACAATCCGTTTACGTAGGGGTTGTAGGCGTCGCTCCCCCGTGAGCGCAGGATAAGGAAGTCGCCGCCGTTGCCCTTCTGGCAAAGCCAGCGAAACCCTTCGTCCAGATCGCTGCCGCCTCCCATCATGGCAATGCCAAAAGCGGCCTTGGTCTGGATGTCGTTCTTGTTCCCGATGCGAATGTATTGGTAGGACGCGGCCTGAGCAAAACTCGCCGCCAGCAATAAAGTCAGCACGGATACGGATAAGGATCGTAGAAAGGTTTTCATTTCCCGATCACTATACCGCAAGCTCGATGCAGCAGCCGGCAGCTCTTGTCTCCAAACCTAGTACACTATCCGCCGGAGGAGCCGCATGTGCGGTCGCTATCGCCTCGCCCGTAAGAAAGAGATTCTGGCCGAGACGTTTGATGCAGAGAATGAAGTTGAGTGGAGCCCGCGCTATAACGTCGCGCCCGGCCAGGATGTGCCGGTAGTCCGGCAGGACGCATCCCGGCCTGTCCGAATGCTCTCGCTAATCCGCTGGGGACTGATCCCGTCCTGGTCGAAGGACGCCAAGGCCGCATACAAAATGATCAACGCCCGGGCGGAGACCGTTGCCGACATGCCTGCGTTTCGCGATCCCTTCCGATTTCGCCGCTGCCTGGTTCCCGCCGACGGATTCTATGAATGGGCGAAGCAGGGCAAGCAGAAATCTCCCTTCTGCTTTTCCATGGCCGACGATTCCATCTTCGCCTTTGCCGGAATTTGGGACCGCTGGGGCAACCCTGACAAGAGGGATCCTAATAAGACGAACCCTGATAAGGAGTGGATTGAGACCTGCTCCATCCTCACCACCTCCGCAAACGCGCTTCTGTCCGGTATTCACGACCGGATGCCGGTCATCATGAAGCGTGAGAGCTACGACCTCTGGCTCGATCCGGGTTTCAAGAATGTGGATGATCTTCTCGACCTGCTCAAGCCATTCCCCGCCGAGGCCATGCGCCACTATCGGGTGAGCACTCGTGTGAATTCGGTCAAGAACGACGATCCAGCTTGTTCCGAGGAGTTTATTCCGCAAACGCTGTTTTAGGGAGTACCCGCCGGCACGGCTTCGAATCACTTCTTGCTGCGGGACGAACTCTTGCCTGTTGTGGCGGCGGTGCCGGCGGATGATTTGCGTCCCCCCAACACAATCCGCGCCACTCGGCTGCGCTCCAGGTTCATGGCCTTGCCTTTCACAAGGATTGCCACGCCCGTGCCCGTCACCGATGTGAGCTTGCCCAGCAGCACCCTTCCGTCGCGCAATACCACGGTATCGAGCGTCAACGGGTTCAACTCCAGTTCAACGCTACCGGGCAGCGCGTTCTCCGCAATCTCCACCGGCGCGCTCTCGGTGGCATAACCCTCTTTGCTGAACTCCAGCACATGCTTGCCCGGAGCGATCGGGAGCACCTGCGGGGTTACGCCGGACTCTTGAGAATCCAGCTTGAGGCTGGCTCCGGAAGGCACGCTGGTAATGCTCATTTTGATCTTCATCGGCTCGTCGGAGGGCAGATGCTGCGGCGCCAATTCCATGCTGGCAAACGAGCCCAAAGCATGCGCGCTGACCGGAATCTTCGCCCGTTGCCCGGCCGCCAGGTTGGTGACTTCGAGATATCCTTCGCCCACCCGCTTGCCGTTCTTGTCCAGCAGGTAGAGATAGAAAGAGGCGGAGGGAATCGCTTTCGTGCTCAGGTTTTCCGCCAGCGCCTCACCCAGATAATCGCTCTGGCCGCCGACGGAATCGATCTGACGCAACTTGCCCAAGGTGAAGCGCAACATCGTGTCGTTGCCATTGCCATTGCTCGGCCAAGTCAGAACGGTATCGGCAGCGACCGCGCTGGCCACTGCCCACAGCAAGAGCACCGGAAGAATCCAGATTAGCTTGCGCATAATACTTTCATCTTGCCGGGTTCAGATTGGCTGTACAACCGAAATATCGCTTATGCGCCCTTACTGAAGTGAATGACCCAGGTCGGCGGGGACGGTGCACTGTCAGCGCGCCTGAGCCAGAACGGCAACGTCGAACTTTGAATAGTACTTCTTCACGTCGTTGGCCCCGTACTTGGCGCGGAATTTCTCGACCACGGAAGACACCTGTAGGGCGTCAGTAAGAAGGACGGCCTGAAATTCAGCCTCTGCGCCCCGCGCGTCGATCCGAATCATAGGGCTGTTGAGCACGTTTTTGTACCACTGCGTATCCGACCCCTGCACCGGCAGAAGGTAAAGCTTGTCGTCCTCCAATACGAACCAGACCGGGATTGAGATGGCTCGTCCTGACTTTCTGCCGGTTACAGTAATCGTAATCTCGCGATATCGGGAAAGGCGGTCTTTTAGAGCATCGTTCCGCTTTGCCATGTGCACTCCTGTATAAAGGTCCTCGCTCAGCCCTTCGAGAACACCTCTTTTGCGACCATAATCGCGCTCATTGCGTTAGGCCAGCCGGAATAAAACGCCAGGTGCGTAATGACCTCGATCAGTTCCTCCTTCTTCATTCCGTTCTGCACGGCATAACTCAAATGAAACCGCAATTGATCCGGACGATTCATCGCAATCAAAGCCGCCACGGTTGCGAGACTTCGGTCACGCTTGGAGAGCTCCGGCCGCTCCCAGACTTCTCCGAAAAGCACCCGATCCGTCAGATCAACTAGCTTGGGCGCGAAGTCACCAATCATCTTCTGGGCTGCTGTAGGTTCTTTATTCATCCTCATTACTCCTTCCGCTTACAATCCTCTACAACTGACTAACGGAACCGCGTCATCTGTTGTTGCTCAGCGGCCCACCAGCTTCTGCAGTTCTTCGGGGTAACGAGCCCCTTGCAACGGGATCTTTGAGGCCGCGGTTTCCAGTTGCTGGAGATCTGAGCGCGTAAGTTCGACGGCAGCGGCGCCGATGTTCTCTTCCAGCCGATGCAGCTTCGTCGTCCCCGGAATCGGAACGATCCACGGCTTTTGTGCCAGCAGCCAGGCAAGCGCGATCTGAGCAGGCGTCACCTTCTTCTGTTGCGCGAACTTGCCAATCAGATCCACCAGCGCCTGATTCGTTTTACGGTTCTCCGGCGTAAAGCGCGGAACTATGTTGCGGAAGTCGCTCTTGTCGAACTTCGTATCTTCGCTGATCTTGCCCGTGAGGAAGCCCTTGCCCAGAGGGCTGAATGGAACAAATCCGATGCCAAGTTCCTCCAGCGTCGGTATCACTTCCGCCTCAGGTTCTCTCCACCACAGCGAGTATTCGCTCTGCAGTGCCGCGACCGGTTGAACTTTGTGTGCCCGACGGATCGTTCCCACCCCCGCTTCAGAAAGGCCGAAGTGCTTCACCTTGCCTTGCCGAATCAGGTCCTTTACCGCGCCAGCAGTGTCTTCGATTGGCACATTGGGGTCGACCCGGTGCTGATAAAACAAGTCGATCACATCGGTCTTGAGGCGCTTGAGCGAGGCCTCGGCGACCTCTTTGATATGTTTCGGACTACTGTCCAGGCCGCTCCAACGCGGTCCACCATTGGGATCGGGTTTAAACCCGAACTTGGTGGCGATCACCACCTGGTCACGAAGTGGAGCCAGCGCTTCGCCCACGAGTTCTTCGTTGGTGAAGGGGCCGTAAACTTCGGCGGTGTCGAAGAACGTTACGCCTCGTTCGACGGCAGTCCGAATCAGAGAGATCATCTCCTTTTTGTCCGCAGCCGGACCATAACCGAAACTCATTCCCATGCAGCCCAGCCCGATGGCCGACACTTCCAGATTGCTTTTTCCAAGTTTGCGTTTTTGCATTGCTACTCCTTCCTGAAATAGAGCGTGGGTTTACTCAGCTTTGAGAGAAGCCATATCGATGGAAAAGCGGTACTTCACATCGGACTTGAGCAGTCTCTCGTAAGCTTCATTAACTTTTTGAATGGGGATGACTTCGACATCGGCGGTGATGTTGTGCTGCCCGCAGAAATCGAGCATCTCCTGAGTTTCGGCAATGCCGCCGATGTTCGAGCCTGAAAAACTGCGACGGCGCATGATCAGGCCGAAGGCAGAAACACCGAGAGGCTTCGCCGGCGCGCCGACAATAGTAAGGGTGCCGTCGCGGCGGAGCAGGTTGATATAGGCGTTGATGTCGTGGTCGGCGGAAACGGCGTCGAGAATGAAATCGAAGCTCTCGCTGTGCTTTTGCATCTCGTCGGCGTTGCGGGAAACGACAACCGCGTCAGCACCGAGTCGTAGCGCGTCTTCCTTTTTGCTCGGTGAAGTCGTGAAGACAACAACGTGAGCTCCAAGCGCATGAGCAAACTTCACGGCCATGTGGCCCAGTCCGCCCAGCCCGACCACACCAACTCTCTTGTCCTTGGTGACACCCCAGCGGCGCAGGGGCGAGTAAGTTGTGATTCCAGCGCAGAGCAGAGGAGCGGTCCCGGCGAGGTTCAGATTCGAAGGGACACGCAGGACGAACCTCTGGTCCACGACAATGCTCTCGGAGTAGCCGCCATAGGTGACGCCTCCGAGGTGCTTGTCCGGCATATTAAAGGTTAGCGTGAGGTTCGGGCAGAACTGCTCAAGGCCAGCCCGGCACTCGGGACACGTGCCGTCCGAGTCGACCAGGCAGCCAACCGCAGCGAGATCGCCGGGTTTGAATTTGCTAACGGCGGAGCCGGCCTTGGTCACGCGGCCGACAATCTCATGGCCCGGAACAATCGGGTACACAGTGGGCATGAATTCGCTCCACTCGTTACGTACCGAGTGCAGATCGGAGTGACAGATACCGCAATACAGAATTTCAATCTGTACGTCGTTTTCAGTTGGATCGCGCCGCGTGATCGTGGTGGAAGCCAGCGGCAATCTTGCGCCGGCAGCGGAGTAGGCTTTCGCGTTGAACATGCACTTAGTCTAGATGCTCGCCGAGTATCGTGATATGCAAAATACGCCAATGTGCATGCACAATACGCCAAGATGCTGGGGTCATTAGTGGCTCGGGGCAATCAGTGGAAATCATGAGATCGAACCTCGATCTCGCTGATCTCCAGTGGCCGCACGACATCCGCCTTCACCGAGATCACATTTTCCTGGTTTTGCAGCCTGCCCTCGATCAACAGGAATTTGCCATAGGTCACAACCCGGCGGTACTGCTCGTACACCGCGGGAGTAACGATTGCATTGGAGATTCCCGTTTCATCTTCCAGGCTCAGGAACACGAATCCCTTGGCTGTTCCCGGCCTCTGCCGGGCAATCACGCATCCTGCGATCGTAGTCTTTCGTCCGTCTTCGAACTTCTCCAGATCACGCGCACAAACAATGCCCATGCGGGATAGTGCCTCCCGGTGATAAGCCATGGGATGCGGCCCCACGGTGACGCCCGTACCGTGGAAGTCGGCAGCCAGCCGCTCGTCCACGGTCATTTGCGCGAGTGGAGATTCTTCATCCTGCTCTGGCAAATCCCGCAACAGCGGCCCCGTCGGGCGGCCGGAGTATTCCACCTGCCAGAGCGCATCGCGCCGATGGATGTTTTCCCCCAGTGAATTCAGCGCGCCGATCTTGGCCAGCATGGTGAGATCGTTCTTGCGCAACTCTGGCACACGCAGCGCCAGATCGCGAATGGAATCGAAGGGGCGGAGCGCACGTGCCCGAACCAGTGCCTCTCCCGGCTCGCGCCGCAATCCTCGCGCATAGAGCAATCCCAGCCGCAGCGCGAAGCGATTGGCCTCGCTGCCGCTCTCCGGCTCCAGCGTGCAGAACCAGTCCGAGCGCAGCACGTCGATTGGCTTCACTCGCAGTCCATGGCGCTGTGCATCTTTCACCAGCATAGAAGGGCTGTAGAAGCCCATGGGCTGGTTATTCAGCATGGCCGCCGTGAACGCCGCCAGATAATGGCACTTGAGATAGGCACTGGCGTAAGCGATCAGGGCAAAGCTGGCCGCGTGCGACTCGGGAAATCCATACAACGCGAACGACGCGATGGACTGAATAATCTGCTCCTGCGCGTCCGCGCGAATACCATTGGCCGTCATTCCCTGGCGCAGCTTGATCTCCAGCTCGCGCATTCGCGCCTGCGACCGGCGCATCCCCATGGCTCGCCGCAGTTCTTCCGCTTCTCCCCCGCTGAAGTTGGCGACGATCATCGACATGCGAATCAGCTGTTCCTGAAACAGCGGCACTCCCAGCGTTCGTTTCAGCACCGGCTCCAGCAGCGGATGCGCATACGTCACCCCTTCTTTCCCCTGCCGCCGCTTCATATAAGGATTCATCATCTTCCCCACGATCGGCCCCGGACGAATAATCGCCACCTGCACCACCAGGTCGTAAAAACGCACCGGACAATTGCGCGGCAAAGCCGACATCTGCGCCCGGCTCTCCACCTGGAACATTCCCACGGTATCGGCCCGTTGCAAAGTGCAATAAACCTCCGGGTCGTCTTGCGGAAGCTGAGCGAGATCAAGCGGCTCCTCGTAATGCCGAGGCACCAGGTCGAGGCAGTCTTCGAGCACAGCCATCATGCCCAGCCCCAGCAGATCAACCTTGATGATCTTCATGTCGGCGCAGTCTTCCTTGTCCCACTGAATGACGGTGCGCCCCGGCATGGACGCTCTCTCCAACGGAACGACCGCATCCAGTTGCCCCGCGCAAATCACCATGCCGCCCGAATGTTGCCCAAGGTGGCGGGGAATATCCTGCATGCGCTCGCAGATTTCCAGATACTTGGCGATGCGGCGATGCTGAATGTCGAAGCCTGCCGTGCGAAAGCTGGCGTCCAGAGTGTCCGTCGGCCCCTTCCATTCCCATGCGCCCACCAACTTAGTAAGCCGGCCCAACGTATCCGCATCGAAACCGAGCGCCTTCCCCGCCTCGCGCGCCGCCGACCTTCCGCGATAAGTAATGACATTGGCCGTCATCGCCGCGCCCAGTTCGCCATAGCGTTGATACACGTATTGCAAGGCGCGCTCCCGGCGGTCTCCACTGGGCAGATCAAGATCAATATCCGGCCACTCGCCGCGCTCGGCCGAGAGGAAACGTTCAAAAAGCAACTCCATGCCCACCGGATCAATCGCCGTAAGCCCAAGCGCGTGGCAAACCACGCTGTTCGCCGCCGATCCCCGCCCTTGCACGAGAATGCCTTCGTGCCGGCAGAACTGCACAATGTCCCAAACGATCAGGAAATATCCCGCCAGTTCCAGTTGCCCAATCAGTGCCAGCTCGTGGCGAGCCTGTTGCCGTGCTTTCTCGAAAAGTTTCGGGTCGCGCTTCGGCAGATACCGTTCGCGTATACCTTCTTCCACCCGCTTCTCCAGAAACGCCTGCATGGTGCCGCCATCGGGCACGGGGTAACTCGGGAAGCGGTATCCCAGATCGCTCATCGTGTAAGTCAGGCGCGCGGAAAGCTCCGTGGTGTTAGTAACTGTCTCCGGAAGATCGCAGAATAACTCCTGCATCTCCCGCGGAGAACGCAGATGTCGTTCAGCATTCACTGAAAGCAAGCGCCCCGCGGTGTCGAGCGTGCAATGATGGCGGATGCTCGTCAGCACATCCATAACTTCCCGCTCGTAAGCCGTGGCGTAGTTGACGCCATTGGTGGCAACCAGTGGCAACTTCAAAGCCCGCGCAATTCGCACCGCTGCCTGGTTGCGATGTTCCTCGCGACGGTCAAAGTGGCGCTGCAATTCAACGTAAACATTTCGCGGGCCAAACAACCCAATCAGCCTCTCGACCGCGCGCACCGCCGCATCGTATCCACCACAAGAGAGCGCCGCTGCGAGCGGTCCTTCATCACCTCCAGTAAGGCAGATCAATCCTTCAGCGTGCTCTTCAACGTCAGCAAGAGTTGCCGCGCCTTCCGCCTTAGTGCCTTCCCGCAACTTGTAGCGAGTAATAAGCCGGCAAAGGTTTTGATATCCAACCGCAGACTCCACCAGCACCGCAAAGCGCACGGGTTCAACCGGCACGCGATGCGGCACCCACTCCGGCGGACGCACCCGCTCCCCCGCATCCCGCACCGCGATCTCAGCTCCAATATGCGCGCGTGTACCCGCCTTTTCCGCCGTAATGTGAAAACGCGGCGCCCCGTAAAGGCCGTTGCGGTCAAGCAAAGCCATCGCCGGCATCTGCAGCGCGGCGCAGCGGGCCATCAGCATTTCCGGCAGGGAAGCGCCTTCCAGAAAGCTGAAAGCCGAGCGGGCATGGAGTTCCACATACATCGCAAGATCTCAGTCGTAGATCCCAATCAGATACCAGCAATCCGAAGCCGGGTCGCGAGCGACGCGGCAGCATTTCCTGTCCTGCCCGCCCAGCGCCAAGTCCCACTCTTCGCGCGACCACTCCGGATAAGTCCACCACGCCCCACTCGCCTTCCAAGGTCCCGAGTCTTTCTGCACCACGAACTTTTGCCCTTCCAGAAAAAACGCAACCAAATGCAAAGTAGATCTGGTTTCATAAATGGGATTTGGGCAGGGCACGGCGTCACAGCCTGCAGAAAAACTCAGGTTCGTATCAGGGTATCGCTTTAGCGATACCGCAAGTTTTTCACAATCAGACGCCCCTTTAGGGGCCGGGTGTCGAGCATCAACTTTTTCCGCAGTCTGCTTCACTTCCACCCGAATCACGCGCGGTGGCCGCAAAATCCGCAATGCCGATGGGCAAGGCCCTATAAAAGCTCGCGATTCTGTGCTGGTTCCCGGAACAAAAGCCGCCATGCGGAATGCTTCCGGACAATGGCTATCCAACAGTTCCGCCGCCCCCACCCGCTCTTCCCCGACCAGCTTGCGCAGCCGCGCCAGTAGGATTTCCAATCGTCCAGCCTCTGGAGTTTGCGGAGTGAACAATCCTTGCTGCACGCTCTGCGACCGCGCCGGTTGCGCCACCAGATGCAAGCCGATCACGGCCGCCTCCGGCGGATGCAACTCCAGATCCAGCTGGACCAGCTTCAGCAGTGTCGAATGGCTCCATTCCGGCAACGCAGGCCGCACAACACGCCGATGTTCTCTGCGTACGGGGTCATCCAGCACCAGCCGCGTCTCTACCTGCGCAATCGCCAGAGCCCGTGCCGCCGCGCGTCTGAAAATCTGCTCGAGCATTCTGCTGATCAAAAACAACAACGGCTCCAGCAGATCCACCGGATGCTCCAGTTCCGTGCTTTCGCTGAGAACGGCATCTGCCGGAGGCTCCACCGGAGCGAGCAAGTGGTAGTAGTTGCCCCGCGACAGGGCTTGCAGCTGCCGTCCAACCTCCCCAACCCTCGCCATGAGCGCCTTCTGGGGCAAGCCAGCCAGTTGGCCAAGCGTCCGAATTCCCCAGGAAGCAAACGTCTCCTTTTGTTCCGGTTCAAGTTCCAGCACCGTGAGCGGAAGCGGAGCCAAAACGTCGGCCTCGTAGCCGGCAGGAACGATCGTGATTCCAGCAAATCCGCGTGCCGCTATCACCGCCGCATAAGCATTAACGGAAGTAGCAGCGCTGGCCTCGAATCCCGCAGCGTCAGCCGCCCGGAGCAGCGTCCCCGCAATCTGCTTCGGCGTCCCGAAAAGCCGTTCGCAGGCAGCAATGTCCAGGACAAGCGTTGCCCCGGAAACACTCTCCGCCGGAGATGCCAACACCTCGATCCGTGGCGAAAATCGCTCCGCGCACTCCATCAGGACGCGGAAGGCCATATCCTCCTGACCCTTCACTCTTGAGCGCAGTGCAATGCGATTGCTATTACCAATGAAAGATTCCGCCTGCACCCGGCTCATTCCCAACCGAAGCCCGAGCCTGCGTGCCTGCCCGTTCAGTGAGAAGACAGTTTCAAGTGGTGGGTCACCATCGAGAACCGCCACTGCATGCCCGCGCAATTCAGGATGAACTCGCACCTCCGCCTGCACCGGAAAATCGCGCACGTGCAGACCTAGATACAACGGTGCAGACATGTCTCATCTCGCCCATAAGGTCGTACCGTTCCATGAAGTCGCGGCAACCGACACTGGTTTCTTTTTGCCGGGATGCAATAACCCCGATGCACTTCCACGCTTGCGATCGGCGCTGACCTGGTAGCGGAACCCCGTCAAAAGCTGCAGGCCGATCGAGGCCTCATTCGCGGATTGCCATCGTTCGTCTGCTTCCAGGCAACGTAGAACTACAGAAGCGCAACTGCTGGCACACGGAATTTGCGTAACCAGTAGGAGAATGGCGTGCGACTTCTCCGCTTGCAGCCGAAAGCGATACCACGAAGCTAACGGCACGCGGCGTGCCTGTTCCACGCCAACGTCGCCCATGTCGACCACGATCGCGCGAAACCCTCCAGTGTTCAGCAACAGATCCGTCGCTCGCAGACCCTGGTCCAGACGATCCCAGACTTCTTTCGCCGGCGTACGGCGCTGGGGCTCAGAGGATGGCTGAATCTGGGATCAACTGCTCTTTCCGAAACCGTGCTTCTTGGCTCCGGGACCGGGTAATCCGTCTTCCACGAATAGATTCGGAGCAGCGGGGCGTGTAATCCACAAAAGGAATTTCAGCGTTCTCCGGACTGGCTTTAGCCTGAAACAGCCTTTCGACCGCGTGCTCCATGTCCCGTATTTCCGCGCGCGGATGCGAGCCTCCGCGGCCATACTTCACGTCTTCTCTTTCTCTTGACCGCGTTCTCGCTTCCACAGGCAACTTATCCGCGACAGACAAGACCCCGGACGGCACTTCCGCCGAACCTCCGGCACGTACCCAGAGCAGGCGCCCAAGATCAATTCCCATCGCCGCGGCAGAGAGCGGATCCAAAGCATCTGAGATATCCACGTAGGCCGCAGCCGCCCCCTGTCCGGTAATGCCCGCAAGAACGGAAAGCACGAGCGTGCTTCTGCCGGAAGAAGCGCGACCAATCACTTCCGTCACGCCACCCAGCGGCAACCCGCCCTCCAGCAGCGCGTCCACTTCCGCGATGCCGGTGGGCAGAAGTTCTGGAGCGCTGTGAGGAGGTACAGTAAGGGCCGCAGGAATCCGCACCGCCAAAATGGACTCGATCTGCTCTCGGAGGGCTGCTGCGGATGGCATGATATTCGTCTTTTGTTCGCCTAATTAGGCTGCGGATCGCCCGCCAGTTTGTCAACGTCTATAGGGTTTCCTTCGTGAACCTTCGTGCCCTTGGTGGTATAGGGGTTGCGCAATATGACCCACTACCGTATCCCGTGCTGATAATCTAACGCCACAGCGCCCCCGGCTTGCCTAGGCTGCGGCCCGGCAATATACTTTGCGAACCGCCGTCATACGGAGACTTTTATGAAGACTATCGACCTCGAACAGGAAACTAATCCCTGGCAGGCGCAAGCCGCCCGCTTCGATCTGGCCGCCCACAAGCTGAATCTTGATGAAGGACTGTGGAGGGTTCTACGCAGCCCCAGCCGCGAAATTATTGTCCATATTCCGGTAATGATGGATGACGGGCACCTGGAAGTGTTTACCGGATACCGGGTACAGCACTCCATTGCGCGCGGCCCGGCTAAGGGTGGACTGCGCTACGCGCCCGATGTGAACCTTGACGAAGTCCGCGCGCTGGCGAGCTGGATGACGTGGAAGTGCGCGGTGGTCAACATTCCATTCGGCGGCGCCAAGGGCGGCATCATCTGCGATCCCCACAAAATGTCGCAGGGTGAACTGGAACGCATGACGCGCCGCTATACCGCCGAGTTGTTCGATTTTATCGGGCCCGAGAAGGACGTCCCCGCTCCCGACGTGAACACCAACGAGCAGACCATGGCTTGGATCATGGATACCTACTCCATGCACATGCGGCAGACGTGCACCGCGGTCGTGACCGGCAAGCCGATCAACATCGGCGGATCGCGCGGGCGCCGCGAGGCTACTGGGCGTGGTGTTCTTATGGTTTGCGATCAGGCGATCAAGAAACTGCGCCTGAATCGCGACACCACCCGCGTCATCGTGCAGGGCTTTGGCAACGTCGGTTCGAACGCCGCCCGCCTCATGTTCGAAGCCGGATACAAGGTCATCGGCATCGGCGAAGTTGGTGGCGGCATCTACAAGAAGGACGGCATTGACATTGAAGCGTTGTGGGAATTCCGCCAGCGCAATGGCACCATCCACGGTTTCCCGGGCGCCGAGCCGTACGATCCGTTGGAGCTTTTGCTGGTCGAGTGCGACATCCTGATTCCGGCGGCCACCGAAAACGTGATCACCAGCCAGAATGCCGACCGCGTGAAGTGCAAAATCCTGGCCGAAGGCGCTAATGGCCCCACCACTGCGGCCGCCGACGATATCCTCTCCGAGAAAAAAGTCTTCGTGATTCCCGACATCCTGGCCAACGCCGGCGGCGTCACCACTTCCTACTTCGAGTGGGTGCAGGATCGCCAGGGCTACTTCTGGAAGGAATCGGTGGTCAACGAGCATCTGGAAGAGATCATGGATGCGGCGTTCGATGATGTTGTCCGCTACTCCGAAACTCACGGCGTGAACAACCGCATCGCCGCCTACATGCTGGCCATCGACCGCGTGGCCTACACCATCCGCCAGCGCGGAATCTACGCCTAGTGACGCGTGGTGCAGGACGATTTGTATCAGATGCAAGGACGATTTGTATCAGGGTATGCCTTTAGGCATACCGTAAGTGCCGTGTTGTGAATGCGCCTTTAGGCGCTGGTTTTTGGCTTAGTCTCGCGAGGATATATGAATCACTCCCAACGCAAACTTACTCTATGGATGCTCACCTTCTGTCTGCTGCTCACGGTCGCGATTTCGCCGGCCTTGGCCAAGGCGCAGGCGAGTTCGAACGACACCAGTTCCGACACCACCACTAAGAAGCCCAAGAAGAAAGCCACGAAGGAAAAGGCCGCTGCCGAAGAAAAGGCTGCTGCTGCGGACAAATCCGCTGCTAGCGATACGAAGGCAGCGACAACAAAGAAGTCGCAGAAGAGCAAGAAAGCGGCAGCAGCGGACGAAACCACCTCAAAGACGGCGTCGGCGGAAAAGTCTGCTGCCAGCGATACGACGGCCGCGACGACAAAAAAGTCGTCGAAGAGCAAGAAGGCGGCAGCAGCGGACGAAACGACCTCGAAGACGGCGTCGGCTCCAGCTGACACAGCCGCCAAGAAGACTGGTAAAACATCCAAAGCCGCCGCTACCAGCGCCGCCCCTGCCAGCAGTGCCCCGGCGGCCGCAGCTCCCGCAACTCCGGCAACGTCCAGCGCTGCTCCGGCTGCTCCTACTCCACCCGCACCGGCTTCCTCGGGCAGCATGGCAGCCCCCAAGAAGACGGCGGCCAAGGCTGCGGCCGCGACGGCTTCCAGTCCGGAGATCGCTGCCGCCCAATCCAGTGGCAAGGTCTGGGTCAATACCGACAGTGGCGTTTACCACAAGGGCGGCCGCTGGTATGGCAAGACTAAACAAGGAAAGTTCATGACCGAAGCCGAAGCGAAGGCTGCGGGCTACAAGGAAGCTCAGAAGGAATAAGGAGAAACGAGATGACAAAGAACTTCATCACCAGAATTCTGGTCACGCTTTTTGCCCTCAGCCTGATCAGCGGAATGGCCGTGGCGCAGACCGCTACAAAGCCGGCCAAGGCTGCTCCCGCTGCCGCCGCCTCTTCCGATCTGCTCGACATCAACTCGGCGACGAAAGAGCAGCTCGACGCTCTACCGGGTATCGGCGCGGCTTATTCGCAGAAGATCATCGATGGCCGTCCGTATGCGAAGAAGACTGATTTGACGAGGAAGAAAATTATTCCCGCCGCCACCTACGCGAAGATCAAAGACAAGATCATCGCGAAGCAGAAGTAAGAATCTTCACCGCAGACATCGCAGAGTACGCCGAGGAAGATGAAGCGGAAACTCTCCGCGATCTCTGCGGGAATCTTGCTTTCCTCAGATAAAGAACTTGCGTCCGTTGCCTTGGCCACTGATGTAGAGGATAATCACCTAGGCCGCTCTCGCGGCCTTGGCTCAGTCGTTGCGTGAATCTTCCTAACTACATCACGCTTACCCGTATCGCGGCGATCCCGCTCCTGATATGGATTCTGTGCACTCCGCGCTTCGCCACCGAGCAGACCGGAGAACGAGAAGCCCTGGCCTCGGCGGTTTTCATCCTGGCTTCAATCACCGACGGCATTGACGGCTATCTGGCGCGCAAACGCGGCCAGATCACCACCATGGGCATGCTCCTCGATCCGCTGGCCGACAAACTGCTGATCGCCGCCGCCTTCATCACCCTGGTGCAGTTCAATCCCGCGCTCGTCCCCGCCTGGATGGCCGTCGTCATCATCGGCCGCGAATTTCTGGTCAGCGGCCTGCGCTCCATTGCCGCTTCTGAAGGCTTCACGATTCAAGCCAGCGAACTGGGCAAATTCAAAATGCTGGTGCAGATCATCTCGGTCGTAGCCGTGATTCTCGCTCGCCGCTGGCACGAGTGGCCCCTGTACGGCATTTACGTTGTCCCGGTCCACTGGATCGCGTGGGTCGCGATCTGGTTTATGGTTCTGCTTTCGCTGGTTTCCGCGCTCGACTACTTCGTTGCCTTCTGGTCGCGGATCGACCGCAAATCGGAAAAACGCCGGCGCCGCAGCTTCGTCCTCGCCCGGCGGAGAAAACGCGATGTCCAAGCTGTCTGAAAGGCCGCCTGAAAATCTGACCGAACAAGCGGCCGCCCAGCTATCCCCGGAATTCTCTCTCGAGCAGCGCCGCACTCTGCTCCGCGTCGCGCACCAGGCGATTCTTTCCGCTCTGGAGCATCAGCCTTTTCCGGAAAAACCGGCTTCTTCACTCCGGCTGTCGGAGCCACGCGGCGTCTTCACCACGCTGTATCTGCCCGGTGATTTACCCGGCGATCTCCACCGTCAACTTCGGGGCTGTGTCGGTTACGCCGCGCCCATCGCGCCTTTGTATCGCGCCGTGGCCGAGACTGCCCGCGCCGCCGCTTTCGAAGATTCCCGGTTCTTGCCGGTGACCAGGGAAGAAGCTCTGGCGCTGGAGATTTCCCTGAGCGTACTCTCCCGTCTCTTTCCGATCCACCCCGAGGCCGTGGAAGTCGGGCGTCACGGCCTGGTCATCTCCGATGGCGGTCGACGCGGCCTGCTGCTGCCCCAGGTTCCCGCCGAATATGGTTGGGACCGCGAGACGTTTCTGGAGCAGACCTGCCGCAAAGCAGGCCTGCCCCTGGACGCCTGGCGCAAAGCCGCAACCCTCGAAGCCTTCACTGCCGAGGTGTTCGGCGACGCCGATGTTGAAGCCCCCTGCTGAATCGAATTCTCCCGGCGAGGATTTTTTAACGAATCCCCCCATGCACTCTAAGCGGCCGCCCCTACTTTAGTACTCTTGCCTTCTCTGCAAGACGAAGTAAGCTGAGCCCTGGCTCTTCAGCTGTGAGGGCAACATGGAACTCGTTATTGTGATCGTTGTAGTGGTCGTCGCCGGCTCGATGATTCCCGGGAATCCAAAAATCCGTTTCTTCCGCTAACTGCAGTTGAGACGGGGCTTGCCCCGTCTGCCCGAACACCGACCCTTTGCACCCAAAAGAAAAAGGGGAGATTCGCTCTCCCCTCTTTCTCCTTCGATGGTTTCGTTCGTTACTCTTGCGCGTCCAGTTCCACCATGTCGCCGGCGTGCACATCTTCCAGCGCGAAGACAATCATGGCGGATGATGCCGTCGGGGTTACATTCAGAACGACCACTTCTCCCACGCCGCGCCGCGGCAGGTCGCCCACATGAATGTTCGGCCCTTTAGTCTTGGTAAAGCGATCTGCCTCAAAAGTCGGTGGACGCATCTGCGTGTCTTCCGTAGTCCCCGTCTTGAAGGAGAGCGAGTCCACCGGATCCTGCAAGGTGGCCGTATAGGAGCGTATTACCCGGAAATAGTCTCCCACCTTTACGCCCTGGTTCGAACCCATGTTCATATAAAGCTTCATGCCGGTGCCGAGCACGCTGTCAAAGTCTTTGCCGAGCACGACCCGCCCACTCAGCTTTCCACTCGCCGGTGCGAACCGGTCGAAATGGCCAGGCACGCGGAACGCGACCGAAGGTCTTTCCACGAAAGGCACCGCGACATCTCCCGGGTTGATGGGATCACAACTGAATTCCACCTGGGCGATGGCGGTGTGGTTGCGCGTGTCGACCACCCGCACCCTCCCGATTTCCCCGTACGGGTGTCCCGTGGCGGCCAGTATTTTTTTCTGCCCCGGAAAAATTTCGTACTCGTTGACGTCCCGCAGTTCGCGGATGATCGAATACAGTTGTCCAGCCTGGTAACCGCTTCCCGCCAGGTAGACCAGTTCCCCAAGCTTGAACTTGGTCGAGATCGGTGTCTCCAGGCCCCCGTTTACGTAGTTAGCGTCGGGAATGCGGTCCTTGCTGATAAATCCGGCGCAGTAAATGTCAGCCGCGGTAGGTGTCTGGTACCGAACGAAGGGCACGTTGGCCGACGTGTTGATGATACCGGACGCATCCGGAGTGCTCGCCGTCGTCCCCGTCATTTGGGCCACCGCCAAGGTCGCCGTCACCATCAGTAGCAATAACAATCCTGTTTTCTTCATCTTACCTCCGACTCCCAATAGTTCCGGCTCTGCCCCGGCTATCTCTTTCGTAAGACAAGGGTTACGTCCAGAAAGTAACAAGCCCCCATGTAGGGGTCAAGGTTACGAGGGTGTTTGGCCCTCCCGCTCCCAAAGTGTTTTCTAGCCTTTCGGCAACCTTATGTTGCATCTGCGCCTACGCCCCTGTAATATCGCGCCGTTGTTGAAAACAAATGGCCTTGGCTTTTTCTTCTACTCTCGCGCCCCGTCTTCTCCCTTTGCGCCTGCCGAAGGTCTGCCTCGCCCTCAACGCCGACACCGTAGAAGACATGCTCGCCATCGTCGAGTCCATGGCGCGTGATAACCCTTTCATCGAGTTCCGTTTGGATTACCTGAAGCAACCCCTGGCCGCGCTTCCCAAAATCCATCGGTTTCTGGAAACTCACCAGTACATCACCGCCATCGCCACCTGCCGCCGCGCCGACAATGGCGGCAAGTTCAAAGGATCGCTGGCTTCTCAACTGGAAGTTCTAAGCAAAGCCCACACCGCTGGTTGTCCCATCGTCGATCTGGAACTCCAGAGCGCGTTGAAATCGAAGCCCGATGCGATTGCGCGCCTGCGCAGCCGAGCCGCGCTCATTCTCTCGTTCCACGATTTCCACGCCACCCGCAACCTCGATCAGACGCTGGAAAAAATGCTGAAAATTCCAGCCGACTTCTACAAGGTCGTCTCCACCGCCACCACGCTCTCCGACAACGTGGCTATGATGAAGTTTCTGCAAACGCAGAGCGGCCAGCATGTGCTCGTCGGCTTGTGCATGGGAGAGCAAGGCATCATCAGCCGCGTGCTCGGCGTGCGCGCCGGCAGCGTCTTCACCTTCGGCGCGGTCAGCGACGATCTCAAAACCGCGCCCGGTCAGGTCACCACGCAGGATCTGCACAGTATTTACCGCATCGACCAGGTCGACGCCGCCACCCGCATCTATGGAGTAGCCGGCGATCCCGTCGCCCATTCGCTCTCGCCCGTAATCATGAACGCCGCCCTGCGCCGCGAAAACGTCAACGCCGTCTATCTTCCTCTCCACGCCAAAACGCTTAAGGATCTCATCCACTGCGTGCGCGACATTCCCCTGCACGGCCTGAGCATCACCATGCCCTACAAGCAGGCCATCCTTCCGCATCTCGATAACACCGACGCCCACACCGCCAAGGTCGGAGCCTGCAACACGGTAGTTCGCGCCCAGGATGGCAAGCTCTATGGATTCAATACCGACATAGCCGGCGTGCTTCGTCCGCTGGAGCAGCGTCTCGTCATCGAGAACGCAAAAGTCCTGGTGCTGGGCGCCGGAGGCGCAGCCCGAGCCGCAGTCTTCGGACTCAAAGAGCGCGGCGCCGAAGTCTGGATCCTGAATCGCACTTCCGCCAAAGGTCAAAAGCTGGCGCGCCAGGCCAAAGCGCGGACCATAAAACGCGCCGACCTGCGAAAGACCGCCTTCGACGTCATCATCAACGCCACTCCCGTAGGCATGGGCAACACCCGCGACTGCCCGCTCAAGGACGATGAAATTCAAGCCCGAGTAGTTTTCGACATGGTGTACGACCCGGTCGAGACCCACCTGCTGCAAGTAGCGCGCGCCAAAGGAATCGCCGTAATCCCCGGAATCGAAATGTTCGTGCAACAAGCCGCAAGACAGTTCGAAATCTGGACCGGCAAGCCCGCTCCCGCCGCCGAAATGCTGGGCGCAGTAACGATAGCTCTGCAAGAAAGAGCCGCCGCCCAGAAATCAAATAAAGAAGTCAAATAAATCTGTCATCCTGAGCGGAATGTGTCTCGCGCGAAGCGCAAGACACATGGAGTCGAAGGACCCCTACCAACCAGGCAGCTTCGGACGAATGGTGAGCCGTCGGGGATGTTGATCGTGTAGGGCGGACACTCCTGTCCGCCGCTCTTGCCCTTGGTGTTGGTTCTGACCTTCCCGCGCCTGAAAAAAACAAGGCCAAGAACAACGCCAATAGGCGATGCCACTTCTCGAAAAGCGCGAGAAGTGGCGCACTCCCAGTTGCTTTCGGCCGATGTTAAAAGACAAACCCGCGCTATACGTTCCACCGATGACGTCGGCCACCCGCCCGAACTCCTGTGCCGCCTCATCTTCCCCACGGGCAGGGCCTATCGGACTACGGCTCGTACTTCCACAGGTCGTTGAGCGATCCCCCTGTCCCGCCCGAGTCGAGCCCAGACCCACCGAAGAGCCAGAGATTCCCGGACGGATCGATCCAACTAACAGCAGCCCCTCGCGCCCCAGGAACGTTACCGGGGTCAGGCGTCCCCTGAGTCCCGTAGGTCCCCGCTTGGTTGACCACGTTTGATCCACTCATCCACGTCCATTCACCTGCGCTGTACTTCCACAGGTCGTTGAGCATTCCAGATGTCGGGTTTGAGTCGTAACCCCCTCCACCAAAGAGCCAGAAATTTCCGGACGGGTCGGTCCAACTAACCGCATTGAGTCGACCCCCCGGAACATTGCCGGGGGCAGGCGTCCCCTTGAGTTCCATACGTCCCCCGCTGGGTGTCCAATGTTCGCCCCGCCCATCCACGTCCATTCGCCCGCGCTGTACTTCCACAGGTCGTTGAGCCATGACCGCGTCCCCGTCGAATCGTAACCCGCGCCACCGAAGAGCCAGAGATTTCCGGAGGCATCGATCCAGGTAACACCAGAGTCTCGCGCCCCGGGAACGTTACCGGGGTCAGGCGTCCCCAGAGTCCCGTAGGTCCCCGCTTGGCCGACCACGTTCGCCCCGCCCATCCACGTCCATTCACCTGCGCTGTACTTCCACAGGTCGTTGAGGTCCCCAAATGTCCCGGTCGAGTCGAGCCCATACCCACCGAAGAGCCAGAGATTTCCGGAGGCATCGATCCAGGTAACAGGAGCGTCTCGCGCCCCGGGAACGTTACCGGGGTCAGGCGTCCCCAGAGTCCCGTAGGTCCCCGCTTGGTCGATCACGTTCGCCCCGCCCATCCACGTCCATTCGCCCGCGCTGTACTTCCACAGGTCGTTGAGGAAATCGCATCCCTGTCTCGAATCGAAGCCATACCCACCGAAAAGCCAGCGATTTCCGGCCGCATCGGTCCAGGTAGGACCAGGCTGTCGCGCCCCGGGAATGTTACCGGCGGACGGGGTCCCTAGAGTCCCGTATCTCCCCGGCTCATCGACGCGAGTGTCCCCGCTCATCCACGTCCATTCGCCCGCGCTGTACTTCCACAGGTCGTTGAGGAGGTCCAAGTTCCCGGCATAGTCGAGACCAGATCCACCAAAGAGCCAGAAATTTCCAGAGGCGTCGGTCCAACTAACAGCAGCGTCTCGCGCCCCTGGAACGTTGCCGGGGGCAGGCGTCCCCAGAGTCCCGTAGGTCCCCGCTTGGTTGCGCACGTTCGCCCCGCCCACCCACGCCCATTCGTTGTGGGCGCAATCGACAGCAACGTCCGTGACATCGCCGGTTACGGTTCCGCTGCCATGCGTCACTCCACAGGTCTGGACGGGTGAGGAAGGTTGTGCAGAGATGGTCACGTGATAAGTGCTTCCGCGGCGAAGGGTAGACCGAAAGGTGAAAGACCCGTTGGCAGTCACGGACAGCGTGTTGGCACCGTTGTTCTGCAACGTGACTCCACTGGCGGCAACAAGATTGGTCACGGTGCCGCTAATGGTGTACGTGGCCGGACTGCTGCCACAGGCCGAAAAACCGAGTGCCAGCATGAGCATTGATAAGAACATGCACGCTTTCATTGTGCTTTTCATAAATTCCTCCTCGATACCTCTTGCGATCAGGGCCCGAGCGTGACCTTTCTTGAACCGATTGCGGAGGGTTCGAATGCCGGGCACCTCACCCTTCGTTTCTTGAAGGGTGGGATCCCACGGTTGCTTCACGCCTCGGGATTTTCGACTGACTTTCGACCTCCTCACTAACCGGCACAGATTGCAGCCGGCTTCACCCGCGCGCCCAACATGGCCGGCCTTTGTGACATGAGTGTTATCTCCTTCTGCGCTCAACGTGCTTCATTTCGCCACGGTGAGGTTGTACGTAACGTCCAGTGTGAAGCTGCCGCCGCCGCCGCCCACGCCGTGAAAATGAATTACATGGGTGCCCGCGCTCAGCGGGGCAAGCATCAGATGATGACGTCGGCCACCCGCCCGAACTCCTGTGCCGCCTCATCTTCCCCACAGGCAGGGCCTATGGGACTACGGCTCGTACTTCCACAGGTCGTTGAGGCGTCCCCCTGTCCCAGCCGAGTCGAACCCAACCCCACCGAAGAGCCAGAGATTTCCGGACGCATCGGTCCAGCTAACAGCAGCGGCTCGCGCCCCTGGAACGTTGCCGGGGGCAGGCGTCCCCTGAGTCCCGTACGTCCCCGCTTGGCCGACCACGTTCGCCCCGCCCATCCACGTCCATTCGCCCGCGCTGTACTTCCACAGGTCGTTGAGTTGTCCCACTGTCCCGGCCGAGTCGAACCCATACCCACCGAAGAGCCAGAAATTTCCGGACGCATCGGTCCAGCTAACAGCAGCGGATCGCACCCCGGGAACGTTACCGGGGGCAGGCGTCCCCTGAGTCCCGTACGTCCCCAATTGGTTGACCACGTTCGCCCCGCTCATCCACGTCCATTCGCCCGCGCTGTACTTCCACAGGTCGTTGAGGAATCCCGCTGTCCCGCCCGAGTCAAGCCCGGACCCACCGAAGAGCCAGAAATTTCCGGACGCATCGGTCCAGGCAACAGCATACTGTCGCGCCCCGGGAACGTTATCGGGGGCAGGCGTCCCCAGAGTCCCGTAGGTCCCCGCTTGCCTGACCACGTTCGCCCCGCCCATCCACGTCCATTCGCCCGCGCTGTACTTCCACAGGTCGTTGAGTTGTCCCACTGTCCCGGCCGAGTCGAACCCATACCCACCGAAGAGCCAGAAATTTCCGGACGCATCGGTCCAGGTAACAGACAGGCATCGCGCCCCGGGAACGTTACCGGGGGCAGGCGTCCCCTGAGTCCCGTAGGTCCCAAATTGGTTGACCACGTTCGACCCGCCCATCCACGTCCATTCGCCCGCGCTGTACTTCCACAGGTCGTTGAGGTATTCAAATGCCCCGGCCGAGTCGAACCCATCCCCACCGAAGAGCCAGAGATTTCCTGACGGATCGGTCCAACTAACAGCTTCGACTCGCGCCCCGGGAACGTTACCGGGGCCAGGCGTCCCCTGAGTCCCGTAGGTCCCAAATTGGTTGACCACGTTCGCCCCGCTCATCCACGTCCATTCGCCCGCGCTGTACTTCCACAGGTCGTTGAGGAAAAAAAATGCCCCGGCCGAGTCGTACCCCAGCCCACCGAAGAGCCAGAAATTTCCGGACGCATCGGTCCAGGTAACAGCAGCGGATCGCGACCCGGGAACATTACTGGGGGCAGACGTCCCTTGGCTCCCGTAAGTCCCCGCTTGGTTGCCCACGTTCGCCCCGCCCATCCAAGCCCATTCGTTGTGCGCGCAATCGACAGCAACGTCCGTGACATCGCCGGTTACGGTTCCGCTGCCATGCGTCACTCCACAGGTCTGGGCGGGTGAGGAAGGCTGTGCAGAGATCGTCACCTTATAAGTGCTTCCGCGGCGAAGGCCAGACCGGAAGGTGAAGGACCCGTTGGCAGTCACCGTCAGCGTCTCGGTACCGTTTTGCAACTTGACGCCACCGGCGGCAACAAGATTGGTCACGGTGCCGCCAATGGTGTAAGTGGCCGGACTGCTGCCGCATGCCGAAAAACCGAGCGCCAGCATGACCATTGATAAGAACATGCACGCTTTCATTGTGCTTTTCATAAATTCCTCCTCGATACCTCTTGCGATCAGAGTCCGGGCGTGAGCTTTCTTGAACCGGTTGCGAAGCGTTCGGATGCCGGGCACCCCACCCTTCGTTTTTTGAAGGGCGGGATTCCACGGTCGCTTCACGCTCGGGGATTTTCGACTGACTTTCGACCTCCTCGCTAACCGTCACAGCTTGCAGCCGGCTTCACCCGCGCGCCCAACCTGGCCCGGCCTTTGTGACACGAGTGTTATCTCCTTCTGCGCTCAACGTGCTTCATTTCGCCACGTTGAGGTTGTAGGTAACGTCCAGTGTGAAGCTGCCGCCGCCACCTACGCCGTGAAAATGAATTACATGGTTGCCTGCGCACAGCGGGGCAAGCATCAGATAGTACCCATCGTTGATGGAAGGAAAGTAGGTTCCTTTTGGATAGACATGTGAGGGTGACGTTGTGGCTTTGAAGACGTTATCGTCTGGCAGAGTGAAGCCGTAAGCGGGCGACTGTACGCGGTATTTGGCGGCGATGTTGTGAACTCGAACGCCGTCAATTTCGGCCGTAACAGTTACACCATTCTCATAGGACTCCGCGCATTTGCGCACGCCCACGATGGTGTCACCACCGAAAGTTGGGTTTGAACAACCATCGCCGTTAGATTCCTCCAGGCTCGAATCCTCCCCGTTGAGGATGGGGAAATATAAGTACGTTCCGGCAGGAATCGAACAGCTGCGCACGGCTGTATTGGAAACGAACGAACCGCCCAGGAACCACACGGGGCCGGACTGCCCTACACTGCAGTCTCCTTTGTCAAAGAGGGGGTGGATAGCTGTGGGTATCGACAGCGCCCATTGCCACCACTCCGCCGCCCACTCGCCCGATGTCCGTCCGTACACTACAGAATCGCGGTCGAACACTTTGGGCCCTTCTCGGTCATAGTCATTGGCCAGGACGGTCGGAATCGACAGCACTGCCAGGGCCATTCCAAGGACAACTGCAACAATTGCGATTAGAGATACGTGTTTCATGGCATTTCTCCTTTTTGTCTGGTTTGGGCCGCAAGGCCGATGGGCGCACTCGCGGCCTGTTGGTCAAACGTGGCACCGCGGTGTCTTTTTCGCTCACGCCCGAACATCGGGCGGCGTAAGAGAGCTTACGAGTGTCTTCTCCCGCTGCGCTGGCCGTGTCTCATTTCGTCACGTTGAGGTGGTAGGTAATGTCCAGCGTGAAGTTGAACGCCGGCATGGACCCGTGGAAGTGGATCAGGTGCGGGCCTGCAGGCAGTGGCGCGAGCATTACATACACTCCGTCGTCCACTCCTGGAAAGTACGCTCCGCCCGGATACGGCCCCTCACCCACCGCATTGAACAGGTTGTCGTCTGGAATTGTGAAGACGAAGGCCGTGGATTGGACGCGGAAGTCCTTTTTCAAGCCCGGAATCTTTGCCCCATCAATGCTGAAGGAAAGATTGGTTGTTCCATCGATATTCGACGCGGCCAACCCGCGCAAGTCCGCAAGCTGAAACTTGGGGTCGTTCATTTCCAGCATCGACCACTCGGCGTTGAGCACCGGGATGTAGAGAGCTTTTCCGGCAGGCACGCTGCAGCTGCGAACGACGTGGGTGGTGCCGCAATTGGGATTGTTGAGGGCGCAAAACTTCCCGCCCAGAAACCACACCGGACCGGACTGCCCGACACTGCAGTCGCCGTAGTCAAAGAGAGGATGGTTAACGACCGGTATGGAGAGCGCCCATTGCTGCCAGGCTGCGGACCATTCGCTGTACGTTCTTCCATAGGCTATGGAGCTTGGCGGGATCACCCACTGGGCCACAGCACTCGGTACTGCCAGCACTGCCAGGGTCAGGACGATTGCAACAAATATGATGCGTTTCATAGTTTTTCTCCTTTTTTATCTGGTTTGGGCCGCGAGGCCGATTGGCGGTCTCGCGGTTATTGGTTAACTTTCTCAAGCCGAATGCCAACTACCAGAGCTGAAAGCGTCAATGTGCTGAGACCTTCACTTCAAACGGGGCTCGGAGCGTAAAGCTCCTGCGCCGTCAGCAGCGCGGAGCCGCCCAGCCCGCGCACAACGGCCATGCATCCGTTCTGCTCAGGCTGAGTTTGGCGGATCCCGCGCTGACTGACGGTTCGCTTCGCATCACCAGAATGTTGCTTGCACGTTTGCCGATGACAACCCTCTCGTTGCATCCGCAGATCGGACAGACCTCAAGGTCAGCCGTGAAATATGCCTTGCAGTGAGCGCACGGCAGTCCTAAGAGCACCGCTTTCGGGTGCTGTTGCAGACCGGGCGGCACGGAGTCGGAACCTGCAGTTCGGGTTTCCATTGCTCGCACCTCCAGGATGATCTCGGGCAAGCACCGCCATACTGCCGTAGCAATGGAAGAACACTCAATGCACGGGGGGTAAACTCAGGGTGAACTGTTGGTGTACTGACGTTATCGCTCACTTTGGCACAAAAAGAACACGCCGTTTGACTACCCCTGCGGAGGAGCTTGACGCCCGCCTTAGGTAGGGAGTAACGTTCACTGCATCAACAAGATTGGTGGGTTACTGACCATGCAAGTAACCACCACAAAGCGCCGCCGTGTCCGTTTCGGTTCCTTCAACGTTGACCTGATCTCAAGGGAACTGCACAACAACGGGCGCAACATTCATCTCCAGGAAAAACCTCTTCAGATCCTCGCCATCCTGCTTGATCAGCCTGGGGAGTTAGTCACCCGAGAAGAATTTCGACGCAGACTCTGGCCGGCCGATACCTTTGTTGACTTCGAGCACAGTATCAACACCGCGGTTAAGAAGCTGCGCGAAGCGCTGGAGGATGATGCCGATCAGCCGCGCTACATCGAGACTCTGCCCAAGCGCGGTTACCGGTTCATCGCTTCCGTGGCCGAGGAACCCGTCGCAGAAGCAACGCCCTTACCGCACACCGAGGAACAGCTCGTAGTCCAGCCAGAAACGCCGCCCACTCAATTGCGCCGTGGCTGGTTTGTACTCCTGCTCTTAACCGTTTTCGTAGCAATGGCAGCGTTGCTGGTTGGGCTGAACGTAGGTGGTATACGCGACTGGCTGTGGCAGCAGTGGACTAAGGGGCAAGGTAGGGCGAGTTCTATCGAATCCCTCGCGGTGCTGCCCTTCCAAAATCTTTCCGGGGACGCTTCCAAGGATTACGTCGCCGATGTATTCACCGACGAACTGATAACCGACCTCGCACAACAGTCTTCCATCCGAGTCGTTTCACGTTCTTCGGTGATGCAGTACAAAGGATCCCGCAAACCGCTCCCCGAAATCGCGCGCGAGCTGCACGTGGATGCGATTGTGGAAGGTTCGGTGTCGCTCTCCGGCCAGCAAGTGCGGGTCACCGCCCAGCTCATTCAGGCGCCGACTGATCGGCACCTGTGGGCCTACAGCTATGCCAAGGACAGCAAGGATCTCTTCTCCATCAAAAGCGAGGTGGCAGCAGCGATAGCTGGTCTGATCCGCGCCAAGGCAGACAGCACGGATACCATTGTTCTTTCTGATTTCGACAACAGGACGGGTGACGCGATATTCGACGACACCCTGAAGCAGGGCCTGTCGGTCCAGCTTGAGCAATCGCCCTTTCTCGACCTGGTTTCCGGGAGCAAAGTAAACGAGACCTTGAAGCTGATGGGCCGTCCCGCCGGTTATCGTTTGACGCCGGACGTCACACGCGAGGTCTGCCAGCGCACGGGCAGTAAGGCCATGCTGACCGGCTCGATTGCGAGGCTGGGCAAGCAGTACGTGATTGGTCTGAAGGCAGTGGGCTGCAATACGGGGGACGTGCTGGCGGAGGCGCAGGAGCAGGCGGCGGGCAAAGAAGCGGTGCTCAAGGCTCTGGATAAAGCGGCGATCAGTTTGCGCGGCAAGCTGGGCGAGTCGCTCATCTCAGTGCAGAAATACGCCACGCCGTTGGACGAAGCGACCACGCCATCGCTCGAGGCGCTGAAAGCTTACAGCCTGGGACTGAAGACCTGGTTGTCAAAAGGGGACGCCGCCGCGCTGCCTTTGTGCAAGCGAGCCGTGGAGCTCGACCCGAATTTCGCCGCGCCTTACGTTAGTATGTCGATCGCCTACAGCAATCTGAACCAAGTCGAACGGGCGGCGGAAAATGCACGTAAGGCTTACGAACTGCGGGCAAAGGTGAGTGAGCGGGAGCGGCTCTCCATTGAGGCAAACTACTACCTGACCGCGACGGGAGAGTTGGAGAAGGCGGCGCCGGTATACGAGCAGTGGCAGCAAACCTACCCGAGAGAAACTGCGGCACACGGGAACCTGGCATTTGTTTTCGGCAGCCTTGGAAACTGGGAAAAGGTGTTGGAGGAGGGTCGCGAGACAGTGCGCCTGGGGCCAAACGGCGGAGCCAGCTACGCGGCCCTCGCCACTGCGTATGCGAGCCTCAACCGGCTGGATGAGGCGGAGGCGGTGTTCCAGCAGGCGGAGCAGCGCAAGTTGGAGAGCGAGTTCTTGCTCTATAGCCGCTACGAGTTGGCTTTCTTAAAAAGTGACGCGGCGCAGATGGCGCAGTTGGTCTCGGCCGCCATGGGAAAGCCGGGCACAGAGGAAATGTTGCTGGCGTCGCAAGCCGACACCGAGGTCTGGCACGGGAAGATGAAACACGCACGCGAACTGACGCGACGGGCCATGGATTTAGCCGAGCACAACGACGCCAAAGAGTCCGCTGCAGCATTTCAAGCAGCCGCTGCGCTGCGCGAGGTGGAATCCGGAAACCGGGAGCAGGCGCGTGCCGAGGCCAATGCGGCGTTGAAGCTGGCCCCGAACCGCGATGTGCGGGCCCTGGCGGCGCTGGCCCTGGCGCGGGCAGGCGATACGGCCGGAGCGGAGAACCTGGCGTCCAAACTCGACAAGACCTTCCCACTGGACACGCTGATCCAGAGGTATTGGCTCCCCACGATCCGGGCGGGGGTCGCCCTGGAGCGCAAAGACCCGACGCGGGCAATCGAACTATTGAAGGTGGCGAACACGGTCGAACTTGGCCAAGCCGCCAACGTCGCTGTATTTCTGTGCCCGGTTTATGTGCGTGGAGAAGCCTATCTCATGCTGCCCGACGGCAACCGCGCGGCAGCGGAATTTCAGAAATTCATTGACCACCGAGGACTAGTGGGGAACTTTCCATGGGGAGCGCTGGCCCGACTCGGACTGGCACGCGCTTACGCTCTGCAGGGCGACACGGCCAAAGCGAAGAGTGCCTATCAGGATTTCCTCACCCTCTGGAAAGACGCCGACCCCGACCTCCCCATCCTCAAAGAAGCCCAAGCAGAGTTCGCGAAGTTGCACTGAAGAGAAAACCGGAGCAGACGCCGGGTGCCCGTCCGATCGCGATGCGAAGGCCGGAGACGTTCAGAGTGTAGGGCGGACACTCCTGTCCGCCGCCTTTGACCTTGCGGTTGATCTTGCACGTGCTCTTGGAAGCCAAATAAATCTGTCATCCTGAGCGGAGCAGGAACTTCACGAAGTGAAGTTCCTGCGGAGTCGAAGAGCCTGCCCTGAGCGAAGCCGAAGGGACCCCTACCCTACCACTGCCCCGTACCGAGCGGTTCCTTCCGCCGCGATCACTTCGATCTTTCCCATCCCCGTTCCCGCCTCCCCGTAGAGACGGAGCTTGCCCCGTCTCCAAAGCCGCCACCATCCCCCCAACCCAACCAGTACCAAATTGGACGGTGTATCTTTGGTCGAGACTGGTAGATGATTGTGGAAAACCCCACACTCCGACTGAGCTCAGGGTAGACTTTCGGAAGAGACACGAAAAATCTGAACCGGGGGACTTGGGCTACCCGCCCCGGGCAATGTATATTAGACCCCCCAGAGTTAAAGAGCGCAAATGGCTGGTTCACTCGACAGGCTGAAGCAGATTTGGAACGACCGGCTTCCAAATGGGGACAGACGGGAGTACTCCCTCATCGAGAAGTTTGTATGCACGGTCGTTATTCTGGTGTCGCTGCTCTCGTTTGCCAACTATGCCAAGCCCCTCGTGAGGCGGATTTGGCCGGATACCCGCGTATTCATGGATCTTTATGTGCTGACGTGGTTTGTCTTGCTATGTGTTTTCCTCGGTTCTAGGTGGAATCCCGCGGGCAATTTGGTGACCATCCTCGTGGTATACAGAATCGTCGACATCGTCAACTATCGCCTTCTCTTCCTCTTCGTCAAGAGTGAAACTGAACCTTGGACACGAGACGTCATAAGGCGAAGTCTGGCAATTGCCCTAACAAACTTTCTTGAAGTGATCGTAGGGTTTGCGATCCTCTATTTGCGAACAGGTTCTGTTACACACGGAGATGTTGGTGTGCTGAACACCCCACTTGACGCACTCTATTTTAGTTTTGTCACGATGACGACTGTCGGCTATGGGGATTTCGTGCCAGCCACTACTCTCGGGCGGTGCTTGGTGGTCGCACAGCTAGCAGCCGCGATCCTGTTTGTCATCTTCTTGTTGCCGGCGCTAATCTCAGTCTTCTCTCCCGCGCTCGCGTCGCAGACAGGGACGGGAGTTACAAGGCCTGATCCCTAGTTTCTTCGAATCGAGAACTGATTCTAGACAGGACTTCAATCACGTCCGGATCAGGGTTCTTGCCCGCCAGTTCGTATGCCTCTTTCAATGTAGTAGGCGCGTTCTTTTCCCCCGCTATCAATTCTTCACGTGCAAGGTAGCCGGCTGCCATCGCGGCATAGTTAAGCTTGGAGAGTTTGCGCGCCAGTTCGATTGATTCGCGATAGCGCTGGCGCCCAGCCTCAACGTGGCCGCCTCTCATGAGAACAAGACCAAGCGTGGCCGTCAGAGTTACAAGGTTCAGCTCCCCGACGGATGCCCAGTTAATAGCACTTAACTCATGTGCGGACTCCGCGACTTTCCCCGCGCTGGCGAGGGTGAAAGCGAGGTTATTTATGAGTTGGGGCCGTCCCGGATTCGCCAAGAGGGCTTCCCGCAGGACCTTCTCACTTGCGTCGTAGTCCTCAAGGATGCAGGCATTGAGATAAGAAAGGAATATAGCGGGCCTAGTAGAGAATGGCTGATCTTGCATCCATCTTTTACCAGGCGCCCGAGACTCAGCCCACTGTTGTTTATTAAACAAAGAGTAAGCATTTGCTTCGAAGGAGCGTGCGGTTCGTAGTTCATGCTCGCCAACATTGACACCGCCAAGTTGGCGACGGGCGTACTCGGCTTGAGCGACCGAGTTCTCGTTTGGCACAATCAGCGAAGCATTGAAAAGTTTGCGCGCCTTACTCGCCTTACCGTTCTTCATTTCTAGGGTGGCCAGGGCACTGTTCAGTTCGGAGCGAGCGAAAGGCGAGTAACTGTCGTTTTGCGCCGTGCCAAAGCCGATCTTAGCAAATGCCGAGGGCACTCCAATTGCCGAAGAAACCGCGATCTCGGAGGCGGTCAGCCACGGATCTCGAAGAACGGCACTGGGCGCATCACGCAGGAGCTGGATGGACTTCTTGTAGTCCTTAATGTGAAGGAATAGTCGTGCTGCGGATCGCAAAATGAAACGATTGGTCGGTGCCAACCTGCAAGCCGTGAGCATGGTTCGCACGGCATCTCTTTCCTTTGCAGTCGAGATGTACAGACGCGCAAGGTCAGTTAGGACAATCGCACTTGGTCCTTCTTCTCGCAGTCTCCGCCGTAGAAACTGAATCTGTTGACCAATCGATTCCCGGGAGTCTGTTGACGTCGAATCCATCAGGCTGACTTTTGGTGCGACGATTCGTGTCGCAAGGCGCACGAGCGTGGCGGGCGCTTTTTCGCGGTTTTCGACTACAAAAGCGGCGGCGTCTCGCTGCTCTTGCTCGTTTCCGACAACGACGGCAGCATTCAAAAGGTCAGCCGCATGCCATATCGTTCTTGATCTTTGCCACTGGGAAGCCAATTTCGCGACAAATTGGCGCGATTCCTCATCCGGGGGAGCCTCCTTACTTTTCGCGCTTGTCAATTCTCCCAAAGTGACCGTCGTGTTGAAATCCCGCCAGCGAGGAACCACTTGGCGATCAATATTTTTGGTGAGCATGACTTATCTCCTAGGCAAACAATCCAATCGCAGCTCGCCGCGCCAAGAGGTCAAACTTGGTCCGATATCTTTCTAATCCATATTGATTCCCATGACGAGCTTGCCGGTTCAGTGGATGTCCCCGAAGTTGCGGATCGGGCTCACACAGTTCTTTGATCACGGTCTTAAGATCTGCCCGCAATTGATCATTAGCGATCTCTCCAGAGAAATCTGCCACTGAGCGGCAAAAGGCGTCTTGCACATAGGGGAGTACGTCCTTATAGGTTCCCCCCCAACCCTTCGGTGAATGTTCTGGGGCCAGGTGGGATAGAATATCCGCCGTCATGACCAATCCAGTGAAAACAAAGAACACCATGCTCCCCATGAGGTAACAGTCACACCCAAAGCGGCGAACACCGAAGTCTGGGTCAATTTGTTGATAAAGTATTTCAGGAGGCGCATAAGCCTTCGTGCCAGCGCACGCTCGCGCATCGGTAGGTCCCGGAGTGCTCTTTACGGAAACGCTACCCAGATCAGCCACTTTTGTAATTGCTTTGAAGGCCAGCACATTCGATGGCTTCACATCCTGATGCGCGATTCCAGCATCATGGAGTTGGCAGAGGCCAGTCGCAATGTGCTGGAGAGCTCGCAGCCGTTGAGTTAACTCAAAACGGTCGATCCGCGCAAGCGTGTCACGGATGTCTCCGTCCGCGATATCGAAAATGATGTAGTTGACCCTTCCCAACAGGCTGGAATCAACTGTTACCTCCCCATCTTCCTTTGGGGAGATCACACGATCCATGTGGCGAGTAGAACACTCCCTAAGGACATTTCTCTCAAACTCAAAAGAGCGCACGAGATTAAGCATCGCCGCAGGCATATCCGCTTCTTTGGTCGCTCGGGAATAGTCTATGGCTTTGAGGAACCCTCGTTCTTCAGCACGTTCGACATAATATCCAACGGAATATCTCCCAGCGCTTAGCCCGTCGGTACGAATGTACTTCTTAACCACCTTCCAGCCACTCGCGAGGGTTAGGCCCTCAAGTTTGTGCGCGGGTACATCCATCATTGACGATGCCCCCAACCTCTGCTGCAACGCCAGAATAACAGAACGCAACGGCGGGCCCGGCCTATCGCCACCCTCAAGGTGCATGATCGAGATCCAAATGACTAAGACCCGTCGTCCGGCAGGTGGACTACGCCTTTCTGGCCCTCGAGTATGGCAGAGAAAGAAGAAGGGGGGTGCGGTACCGAGCTTTTCCGGGCGCAGTCTCCCAATCACACCCCTCCGTGAACGAAATCATTGACCTAAGACCCGTAGCGCGCGACGATAGAGTCTGATTGGGGTGTTCTGAGTGTTCTCGTCTCCGAAGACGGCCCTCGAAACTGCCCCGAACCCATTTTCAGCCCTGTTTTAGGAGCTAAGTCCTTATTCCCGAATACTTTCCACGTAAGCCTTTATTATTGAATACTTTGCGAGGAAGTTCGCGCTAACATCATGATTCTAATATACCGGGATAGGAGGGGGGTACCCATTGGCTATGCTGACTGCGTATCAGACTGGCAGTTAGCCAGGAAGCTGGGACCGTCGCCGGAAGAAAGCAAAGAAGACTCGGTTAAATCGATTAACCAGCCGCAGATCGTCGAAGCAAATTGAAACCAATCGGAAAGAAAGTTTGCAAATCACTGACGATGGCAGTAAGATGGCTTTGGATGCAGTATTTCGCGTCCATCTTGTCCAACAAAAACCAATCTTCCAGGTAGATAACGCAGCCCTAGGACTAAATCTAAAGGGGTATTCATAGCCCCGGTGCAATTCGGAGAGAATGCATGTCGTGGTACGCGTACTGCCTCACTGAACACCAGACTCTAGCCAACGGTGTTCGGTCTCGTCGTCCCTACGTTCTGGAAGGCATTCAAGGCGTCAATTCCGCTCCCGTGATGAGCTACCCGAGTGGAGAATTCGCGGTAATTGTCAGCGAATTTGACCGTGCTACCTCCAAACTCGACGAAAAGTCGGTTCTGGAGCATGCCCGCGTGGTCAGCCAGAGCTTCCGCACCGCTACCGTCCTGCCCTTCCGCTTCGGAACCATTTTTGACACCGAAGATGCCATCCGCCAGGCTGTCCGAGCCAACCGCCGCACCTTCTGCGAGAGCGTGGAGCGGCTGCGCGGCAAGTCCGAAATGCGCATCAAACTGGTGGTCCGCGACGGTTCTCTCCGCGGTCACATGGAAGATATCGTCCTGCCCGATACGGTTGGCCGAGAGTACCTCTCCAAGCTGCGCGAGAAGGCCTCCCGCGAGCGCGAACGCCAAACCAAGGCCCGAGCCCTCTCCGTCCAGGTGCATAAGCTCTTCAACCCCCTCGAAGAAGAAGTCAGCTGCAAGAAGGTCGATGCCGACGGCATGCTGCTCGATATCGCCCACCTCATCGACACCAAGTCGATCGAGAAATATCAGAACCGTTACTCGACCGCCGCCAAGCAACTCAAGAATTGCGAGTTGTTCGTGACCGGTCCCTGGCCGCCCTACCACTTCCTCCCCGGTAAGGTACGCACCGTAGCCGGAGACAGCTAGAAGCCAGTCCCGAGTTTCTGCCCCGAGTTTCTGGTAAAGTGCAGCTTTCTGCATCTGGCTACGCATCATGCCAGATGGCGCAACCAGCTTGGCTTTTGGGGGATTTACCCTAAATTCTTGATTTAGAACAAGTTCCCAAAATGGGACCTGGTTCCTGCCCCCCAGTCACGACTTTGGCTCGGCAAATGCTCATTTATGGTGCAGTAAAAGAGGTCGATGTTAGTTTGACAAACTTCACTCTCGATGTTCTCGACATCTCACTCTGTCCGTTCTACTCTCCGGAACGGCGTCACCAGCTGGTCCTCTGATTCCCGCCATTTAGCCTCTTTGAAAGGGTGGCCCCGAAAGGGGCCGCTTTTTTTGTTGCTCCCGCTCCTGTAAACTCGCGTTTCCCGATGAATTCCAAAAAGGCCGTTTTCCTCCGCATTCTTCTTGCACTGCTTCTGGTTGCCCTGCTTGGCCAGAAACCGCTCCACGCCCAGAAGCCCGCGACTGACGATGTTCTCCTCGCTACCATGGAAAAGGAGTTGCATCGCGGCCAGGCCGAACTCGCCAAGCAGGATCCTGCCCCTTACTTCACCAGCTACAACGTGACCGACGGAGAATCGCTGGTCATCCTCAGCGACCAAGGTGGTGTGCTCACCTCATCTCACGCACGGCACCGCTCCGCCGACGTCAGCATGCGCATCGGAGCTCCTGCTCTCGATAACACTCACGACCAGGAGCGTTTCTCCGGCATCACTTCCGGCCAGCTTCCGCAGCGGGACGACCCCGATGCTATCGCCCGCGTCCTCTGGCGTTTGACCTACGAGCAATACCGCAAGGCGCGCCAGGCCTATACGAACGTTAAGACCAAGACTGCCGTTCGCGCCAAGGACGAGGATGACTCGCCCGACTTCTCCCAGGAAAAGCCCTCGACTTACATCGAGAAAACTCCGTCCCTTGCGTTTCCCGAACAAAAGGCTTGGGAAGAACTTGCCCGCCGTTATTCCGCTTCCTTCCGCCAGTATCCCCAGGTCGAAGAGTCCATGGTTATTCTTCAAGCCGAGAGGGACCATAGCTACCTGGTTTCGACCGAAGGCACGAAGATCGTCACCACCGATGCCATCTTCCGCATCATGATCCAGGCCCAAACCCTCGCCGACGATGGCATGCAACTCATGCGCGTCGAGACCTTCCAGTCTTCCGACCCGGCGAAATTGCCCTCCGAAGCGGAAGTGGCGGCGAGCGTGCGCAAGATGGCCAGCGATTTAAGCGCCTTGCGCGCGGCTCCGCTCGCCGAACCCTACAGCGGTCCAGCATTGCTCTCCGGACGCGCAGCCGCTGTGTTCTTTCATGAAGTGCTTGGCCATCGCGTCGAAGGACAACGTCAGCGCGGCCGCGACGAAGGCCAGACGTTCACCAAGAAGGTGAACGAAAAGATCCTGCCCGAGTTCCTCAGCGTCACCGACGATCCCACGCTGCGTGCACTCGACGGTACGGAACTGTCGGGCTTTTACCGTTACGATGACGAAGGCATTTCTGCAGCGCGCGTCGAGGTAGTCAAAGACGGCATCCTGAAGAATTTCCTGATGGGAAGATTACCGGTGAAGAACTTCAGCAACTCGAACGGCCACGGCCGCGCCCAGGCCGGGCTGATGCCGGTCGGCCGTCAAGGCAATCTCATCGTAACTTCTTCGAAAACAATTCCCGACGTTCAACTGCGCGCCCGCTTCGTCGAAGAAATCAAGAAGCAGGGAAAGCCCTACGGCCTCTACTTCGAAGACATCCAAGGCGGATTCACGCTCACGACGCGCGATCTGCCGCAAGCGTTCCAGGTGTTGCCCGTCATGGTTTGGCGTGTCTATGCCGATGGGCGTCCCGATGAACTGGTTCGCGGCGTCGACATCGTCGGAACTCCACTCACGGTGTTGACCGAGATCGCCGCTACCGGAGACACCACCAGCGTTTTCAATGGCATTTGCGGAGCCGAATCCGGGCGCGTTCCCGTATCCGCAGCCGCGCCGGCCATGCTGTTTTCCGAGATGGAAGTCCAGAAAAGAAAGTACGGCGACACGCGTCCTCCCATTCTTCCGCCTCCGCCCGGCGCAACCGAGGAGAAGGGAGGCAAGCGATGACCCGACGCCCACTCCGATGCTCAACGACTGCCGCGTTGTTTCTAGCCATCTCTTGCGCGATTTTTGTCTGCGGCCTGTCAGCTTCCGCCCGCGCTGCCGATGCCGCTTCCAGCGATGTCGTCCTCCGCGCTCTTCGCGAAGAAATGGAGCGCTCCAAAGCCAAGCTGAAAATGGACAACGTACCTGCGCCGTATTACATCGAATACCGCGTTACCGAGGTTGACCAGTTCGAGGCCAGCGCCGTTTTCGGTGCGCTGCGCAACCAGGAGCGTAATCGCGCCCGCTTGCTGCGCGTCGTGGTACGCGTCGGTGACTACAAGCAAGACAGCTTCTACGGCAGCGGAGAAGGCACCATCGACCTGGTCCCATCCGATGATGATGTCTACGCCATCCGCCACCGCATCTGGCTCGCCACCGATCGCGCTTACAAGGCGGCCAGCGAAGCGCTCCCCGCCAAGCAAGCTGCCCTGAAGCAATTGAAAGTCGACGAACCCGTTGACGATTTCGCCAAGGCCACGCCTGTCGAAGCCGTCGAGCCTCTCGCCCGGTTCTCATCGACCGAATTCACGGCATGGGTTCGTCTTCTTGAAGAAGCTTCCGCCCAATATCGCACTGACAAAGAACTGGAGAATTTCGACTCCTCACTGCGTTTCACGGTCGAGAACCGTTACTTCCTGAACTCCGAGGGTACGGTTGCCCGCTCCGGGCACGCGCGCTACATCGTTTCCATCGCGGGATCAGCCCAGGCTTCCGACGGCATGTTGCTGCAACGGTCGCATGCCGACCAGGGCAACGATCTCAAAGAGCTCCCGACCCGCGAAGAATTTCTCAAGACCACGGCCCGGATTCTCGAGACGCTGAAGCTGTTGCGTGATGCCCCGGTCGTCGATGAGGAATACCGCGGCCCGGTCCTGTTGTCGAACGACGCCGCGGCCACCGTAGTTACCGAACTCGTGGAGCCCAATGTTCTCGGCAAGAAGCCGCAACTCGGCGAGAACGCCCGCACCACAGGGAGATGGTCCAGCAGCTACAAGTCGCGCGTGCTGCCCGACTTCATCAATGTGTTCGATGACCCTACGATTTCGACGATTGCCGGCCAGCCCTTGTTCGGGAACTACACTCTTGATGATGAAGGCGTGAAAGCCCAGCGCGTCTCCCTGATCGAGAAGGGACAACTCGTCTCCTATCTCATCGGACGCCAGCCCATTCGCGATTTTCCCGCTTCGAACGGTCACGGTCGCGCGGCCGCGCCTGCGGCGCCCACGCCTTATCCCGGCAATCTGGTTTTGCAATCAGTCGATCCCCAACCTGACGCCGGCCTCAAGGCAAAGTTGATCGAACTTTGTAAGAATCGCGACTTGCCCTACGGACTTTACGTGGAAACCATGGGACCCAGGCTTGAGCCTCGGCTCCTTTATCGCATCTACACCAAAGATGGGCGTGAAGAACTGGTGCGCGGCGGAGTTTTTGGGGATCTCGACGTCCGCTCGCTGCGCAGTGATCTCATCTCCGCCGGAACCGCGCCCGCGGTCGAAGACCGCTCTGAGCCTGTCTGGTTCAGTGTCGCCAGCCCCGCGCTGCTGTTCGATGAGCTCCAAGTCAAGCGGACGCAAGCTGCCAAGCAGAAGCTTCCCGAGTATCCCGCGCCTGCGCTTGGAGCGGCCGCAAATAAGCCTTGACCGGCTTCGCTCTCCAGTTGACGCGAATCTCCGCCGCGCTTAGGATATTCGTTTGACTTCGCGCGGGAATGGGTCCCGTGTGGGCGGGACTTTCGGTTCACTGCGAGCAGCAATCATGGATAAGAAGAAGCTAGAGACGTTCAGAAAAAGATTGGAAACCCGGCGCCAGGAACTGCGCCACATGGTTGTCCGCAATCAGCAGGACGGTCGCACGGCCGACGACGAAGCCACTCAGGACGTCGCCGACCGCGCCGCCAGTTCCTATAACAAGGAATTCCTCTTCAGCCAGAGCAACAACGACCGCCAGTTGCTCAACATGGTGGATGGCGCTCTGGCTCGCATCCGCGAAGGCAGCTTCGGAGAATGCGTTTCCTGCGGCAAGGAGATCAACGCCAAGCGCCTCGAGGCCGTCCCTTGGACTCGCCATTGCATCGCGTGTCAGGAAAAGGCCGAGAAGGGCCTGCTGGAAGCTGCCCAATAAAAGTGTGGAGCGGGCGCCCTCGCCCGCTTTCGCCTAAGTCCCTGATTCCAATAGTTCAGGAAGTGGCCCTTTCGGGCCATGCCGTTCCCAAACTTTACGCACCAATGCTGCGGTAGGAATGGTATGCTTTTCCATCTCCAGCCACGCCGCGCTTGGGGGCTCGGCGAGGAAAATCTTTAGCCTAAGGGTAAACGTTATGACTTGGACCAGTCCGGTTTTCGAAGAAGTTGTTCTGTGCTGCGAAATCAACTCCTACGTGAGCGCAAAACTCTAAACCTAGAAGATGCACATTCAGATCCTCGGTTCCGCGGCCGGGGGCAGATTTCCGCAGTGGAATTGCGGCTGCGGGAACTGTATTGCCGTGCGTGACAAGAAGTTTTCCGGCAAGTCGCGTACCCAGGCTCAACTCGCGTTGAGCGCCGATGGCTCCACGTGGTTTCTGGCTGGAGCTTCTCCCGACCTGGCATCTCAGATTGAAAGTTCCCAAGCGCTGCATCCGCGGGCGCTGCGTGATTCCCCGATCGCCGGCGTGGTGCTCGGAAGTGCCGATCTCGACCACGTTGTGGGATTACTTCTGCTCCGCGAACTTCAGCCGCTGCGCATCTATGCCGCCCCTTCGATCTTGCGCATTCTGCGGGAAGAGAACAGCATGTTCGGCATGCTGAACCGGGTCGAGCCGCAGGTGGTTTGGAAACAGATGACGTCGGGCGCGTCGTTTCCCTTGTTGTCCGCCGATGGCAAAGATTCTGGATTACGATGCGAGGTCCACTATCTTTCCGGACGCTATCCGAAATATGTCAAGAGCAAGGACAAAGACCTCGCCCCTGATCAAGCGACGGCTGCGTTATTCTTCGAGTCCGCTTCCGAAAAGCGAGTCGCTTATGTTCCCGCCGTCGGCAGTCTCAGCGACGCGCTGCTCGAAAAGATCGAACACGTAGACCTGCTTCTGTTCGATGGCACCTTCTGGAGCGATGACGAACTGCAGCGCGTTCAGGGGAGCGGCGAGACCGCGCACCAGATGGGACACATCCCGGTGGAAGAAAGCCTGCGCCTGCTGAAAAATATTAAACTTGGGCGCAAGATGTTTATTCACCTCAACAACACAAACCCGATTCTGAACGAGGCGAGTCTCGAACATCAGGCCGTGCGCCAGGCCGGTTGGGAAGTGGCGGAGGACAATTGGCAACTGGAACTGTAGCTCCGGAAGGCAACGCAAACACCGCCAAGCTGACGTTTGAGGAACTGCGCGCGGCGTTGCGCCAGGTGGGCACTGAGCGTTACCACCACCAACATCCCTTCCACCTGCTCATGCACGAGGGTAAACTCACGCGCGGACAGTTGCAGGCCTGGGCGCTGAACCGTTACTACTACCAGTCGATCATTCCAATCAAAGACGCGATCATCCTTTCGCGCGCCACCGATCCCTCATTCCGCCGCATCTGGCGCAAACGGATTGTGGATCATGACGGAGACGAAAAGCGCGATGGCGGCATTTTGCGCTGGATCAAACTGGCGGAAGCGACGGGACTCGACCGCGAGCGGGTGATACGTACCGATGAAGTTCTGCCGGCGACGCGGTTTATCGGAAACGAATATCTCAACCTGGTGCGGGCGCGGCCGTTTCTCGAGTGCGTCGCTTCTTCGCTGACCGAACTTTTTTCGCGCGACCTGATCGCGCTGCGCATGGAGAAAATGCGTCAGCATTATCCCTGGCTGGCTTCCGCACTCGATTACTTTGAGGCCCGTCTGACCGAAGCTCCGGAAGATGCTGCCTTTGCGCTTCAGTACGTATTCGACCATGCCGCTACGCGTGCAGAGCAGGAGCGCGCGATTCAGGCATTACGCGACAAGTGCGACATTCTTTGGGCGCAGCTCGACGCTCTCTATTTTGCATATGTCGAGCCAGGCTGGCCGCCGCCAGGCGCGTTTCGAATTGAGGGCAATTGTGGCTGAGCTTAGCGATGCGAGTGTTCCGAAGTTTGCGGCCGGATGCCGCTGGGGCGGAACCACCGAGGCTCCGGTCGTGCTTTTTCCGGAAGGCGCGATCCGCGTGGAAGGAACGGGCCGCATCATCCTCGAACTCTGCGACGGACATTTCTCGCTGGCGGAAATTGTGCAGAAGCTCGAAGCCCAGTTCATCCTGGCGCCGAAGGACAAGATCCGCGCCGATGTCCTGATATTTCTGGAGCAGTTGCACGCCAAGCGCATCATTGATTATTGAGTCATTTAGTCATTGAGGTATTGAATCATTGGTTCAATGACTAAGTGGTTCTCAATGACTCAATGACTAAATGATTCAATGACTCAATATTTCAATCCGCTGGCCCTGATTGCCGAGATCACGCACCGCTGCCCGTTGCATTGCGTGTACTGCTCGAATCCGCTGGAGCTGACTTCGCGCCAGGAAGAGCTCGCGACTGCTGACTGGCTGCGGGTTTTCGGCGAGGCCGCCGCGCTCGGCGTTCTGCATTTGCACCTTACTGGAGGCGAGCCCCTGGCGCGCGCGGATCTGGCTGAGATGATCGCGGGTGCGCGGAAGTCGCGCCTGTACACCAACCTGATCACGTCTGGAATCGGGCTTTCGCGCGAGCGTCTTGCGCAGCTTGTGGAAGCAGGTCTTGACCATATCCAAATCAGCTTTCAGGATTCGAGCGAAGGCCATGCCAACTGGATTGCCGGGGCCCGCGCCCACGCGCACAAGCTCGACCTGGCCGGCTGGGTTCGCGAACATCAGACCCGCGAGCATCGCAATCCCATTGCCTTCACCGTAAACCTGGTCGTGCACCGGCAGAACATCGAACACCTTGAAGAAATGATTGCCGCGCTCGAAGCGCTCCATCCCGATCGCATGGAAGTCGCGCACGCGCAGTATTATGGCTGGGCGCTGCGGAACCGGTCGGCGTTGCTGCCCACCCGTGCGCAACTGGACCGCGCGGTGGCCGTGGTAGCGGCGGCCGAGGAGCGGCTGCGCGGCAAGGTTCGCATCGACTCCGTCATTCCCGACTACCACGCCCGCTTCCCCAAGGCCTGCATGGGCGGCTGGGGACGCCAATTGATGCTGATCGATCCCGCCGGGCGCGCGCTGCCTTGTCATGCGGCGGGCGTGATTCCTGGCCTGCGCTTTGACAACGTGCGCGAGCACACGCTCGATCGGATCTGGCAGAACTCGGAGGCATTTCAGAAATTTCGTGGCGAAGCGTGGATGCCCGAGCCCTGCCGCTCCTGCGACCGCCGCCAAAAAGATTTCGGCGGATGCCGTTGCCAGGCATATCTCTTGACGGGCGATGCCAGTGCGACCGATCCAGTTTGCGAGTTCGCGCCCATGCACCACCTGATTGAAGATGCGGTGCGCGAAGATGCTGCGGCGGGTTCAGCCCCCGAGGCACACGAGGCTCGCTTCCACGTTCTACAGGAGAAGATGGCTGGGCTCTGGAGTTATCGGACGGATCCGAAATGATGAGCGCTATGGGGATGTTACAACAGCATGTGGGCAGCGGAGTCCTAGCGCGTTCAACACAGTAGACGCTACTGCACTTGTAGCCCAAGAGTCGAAGTATGTTGCAGATGGCCTGATGTGAATAAGAACGTAATCGTGTAGGTTCCTGGAGCCACGTCCGAAGCGCTCAAGTTCATAGAATATAGGCCAGGCGCGACGACTGGGGGAGAGAATGTAAGCGTGGCCCCGTCGGGAACGCCAGTGGTTGCTAGAGCGATCTTCCCGTTAAAACCATTCAACCCATGAATGGAGCCCATCAAGGTTAACGTGCCGCTGCCAGTCGGCAGGATCGCGGAGGTAGGGAAATTAACTGCGAAGTCGCCAGCCATGTTCCCACCGCAACCGGTTGCACACAGTAGCGCGACCATAAGTCCCACTGGTAGCGCAATTCTTGTCGGGCCAAGGTTTTTCATGGCTCCTCCTTTCCCTGTTACGAACCCAAAAGCGAAAGTTAGGTTGCCTCGGTGCAGAACTCATTTTCTCAGACCACGTTGTTGTCGAAACCAGCGATTTCGCTCATTTGGACATTGCTGGTGAGGCAGCGTCCCAACATCCCGAACCATCCGAACCGCCCCGCTTTGACGCTCCCGAAATCCGCCTGTTAGACTGAATAATTGCCATCCTACCTATAACCGAAGAAGGAAGCCTGTGCGCGCAGAAACCCGGCATCAACTGAAACAAGACCGCTTCAGCAAGGTCACGATCGAGGCAGCGGAGAACGCGGCCCACTGGACCGAGGAGCACAAGACCAAACTCATCGTCATTGTAGTGGCGGTGGTGGTCATTGCCGCGATCGGGTTTGGCGGCTGGTATTACATCAACACGCAGGACGAAAAAGCGAGCGCCGAGCTCTCGACGGCGGTCCGTACTTTTGAAACGCCGGTGCGCCCGGCAGGCGTTCCCGCGCAACCGGGATACGACAGCTTCGCTTCGACGCAGGAACGTGCCACGGCAGCACGGAAACAGTTCCAGGCCATCGCCGATAATTATCCGCACACTCGCACGGCCGACATGGCGCGCTATTTTGTGGGACTGGCCTCGGCGCAGCTTAACGACAACGCTGCCGCGGAGCGCAGTCTGCAGGAGGCGGCCGGTTCTTCGAATGCTGACCTGGCGGCGCTCGGAAAATTCGCGCTGGCTTCGGTTTATCGCGCGGAGAATAAGGACACGCAGGCGGCTGACCTGTATAAGCAGTTGATCGACAAGCCCACCATCGTCGTCAGCAAAGCCACGGCGCAGCTCGAGCTTGCCGGGTTCTACGAGACGCAGAAGAAGCCAGACGAAGCCAAGAGCATTTACGACCAGGTGGAGAAGGAAAATCCCGCGAGCGAAGCGGCATCGCTGGCGCAGCGCCGGGCAGCGGCCCTGAAGTAGGGGCACTTCACCGTCCAATTTCCAGCCAATCATCCCTCACGCGAGGCGACTGCCGCTATAGCCGTCTCGGCGTTGTTCTTGGCGGCGTCTCCAGCCACATCCATCACCAACTCGCGGCGTGGGCTTTCCGTGCCGTTGCGGGGCTCGATGGTTCGCACGCGGCGCACAGCGATATTCACGGGATTGAGTTGAAGAAGCTGGCCGTCGCGCACCTGAACATGAAAGCGGAACCAGTCCGTACGGTACATGCGGCCAGCCGCATAGAAAGTCAGGGATACGGCGATCTGGCCCTCATAGTCGTCGCCGGTGCAGGCGAAAAAACGCTTCCCGATATCCTCGCTCCAGGTGGTGCCGCCCACCAGCGGCTCGTTGAGGAAGTATCGCAATGACGGGACGGCCATTGACAGCTTGCGCAGCTGCACCATCTGCATCAGGGCAGAGACTTTGGCGAGGTTTGTAGCGTAGATTCTTGGTTCGCGGGCTGAGATCCGCGCCATTTTGATGTGCAACTCGGGCGCCCATTCTCGCTCGAACTGCTCGCGCGCGAGCGCCAGGCCCCGGTCGCTGGCTTCCGAGTACCGCAAGGTAGCGCGCACCAGGATAAGACTGACGACGGTGGTCACCACCGTCGCAATCAATGGAATGTAGGCCAGAATCAGGGTGAACGAGACGGCGTGCTGGCTGAACCATTGCATCAGGTTCATCGCAGGATGGTCCTCCTATACTTAATCGGGACGGATGGACTACTGTAGCGAGGCTGGGCGCCGCCGGATAGCTGCCGAAAGTCTATTTCCCGGGTTCTATGCCTTTGGTCACTTCGCGCGCTGCGCGCCCGGTCTCGACCGGCTTCACGGGTCAGCGGGGGAGGTTAGGCGTCTGCTTCAGGCACGCAATCAACCGCTCGCCGTCGGCGGCTGAGTTATACACATGAGGAGTCACGCGGATGGAACTGCCGCGCACGCTGACGAAGACCTTTTCGCGCGCGAGCATTTCTGGGAATTCTCGGGGGATGCCGGTTTTTCTTCGCAGGCAGAGGTAATGAGGGGCGCGCAGATGTTCGGGCGGAGATGAGAATCCGAGTTCCGCAGCCGCATTTGCGAGTTGGCGATTGAGCGCGCCGGCCACCTCGGAGATCTCGGCGACATCCCACTCCAGCAACTGCTTCATGGCGCACACCGCGGCCGGCAACAGCGCGAAATTCGAGCGTTCGCCCATGTCGAAGCGCCGCGCGCCCACGTCATAGTCCTCCGTGTACAGGATGAGGCTCGAGAAATCGCGGGCATTCGAGCGCTGAATCCAATTCTCTTCCAGCGGCATTCCTTCATGCCATTTCGGAGCGACATAAAGAGGCCCGACGGAATAGGGTCCGAGCAGCCACTTGTAGCTGGCGGCGACGGCGAAATCCGGCTGCACGTCGCGCACGTTGAAAGGCAGCGCACCGAGCGACTGAGTGAGGTCGAGAACGAGCGCGGCGCCGATCTTGCGGCAAGCTTGGCCGATGCGGACCAGGTCGAGCCTTCCACCGCTCGTCCAGTGAACGTGTGGGAGCGCAGCGATGGCCACATCCGCAGTCAGCGAATCGAGAACAGCTGCAGTCCAGTCATGATCTTCCGGCCAGGCGACGACTTTTAGAACAGCGCCGTTTTCTTCCACCCGCCGCTGCCACGGATAGTAGTTGGACGGGAACTGCTCCTCGAGTACGAGAACGCTCTGGCCTTTTTTGACCGGCAGATTTCGCGCAGCGGTGGCGATGCCAAAGCTGGCCGAGGGAACGATGGCAATGCAGTCAGCCGGGCAGTCGTTGTCTGGACAGTCAAGGAGCTGCGCGGCAGTCGCGCGGAACTCGTCGGAGCCGGTAAAGAATTTGTCGGGAGTGATCTCCCATGGGTGCGCTTTGCGAGCAAGCCCCGCGGTCCCGGCCTCCAGCGCCGGCTTCATCAGCGGTGACATGTAGGCGCAGTTCAGGTAGGCGACGTCGTCGGGAATGTCGAAGAGATGGCGCTGGCAGGGAAGCATAGCCTATGGCCATCAGTGTATCAATCGAGAGGGGATTGCAGGTCGCCGGTCGATCGCAAGACTGCGGCTAGCTCTGGCCGCCCTCGGGTTCAAGTTCCTGCCGAAGCCGCTGGCCAAGAGTATTTGCCACCGAATTCAAATCCTTGGCCAGTCCGATCCGCCACTTTTCCACGGATTGTTGCGCGAGTTCTTCGAACTGCTGCACGATCGCTTGCACCGCCTCCTCACCCTGGGCTTTCAGCGAACCCGAAAAGGAGCCTTCAATCCGATTCTGAATGGTTCTCAGGTGGCCGCATATCTCGTTGAGCCTGCTTTCGGCTTCATTCGAGCCGCGTGCTTGCATGTCCTTCAGGGCCAGAGCTACAGAGCTCTCGAGTTGCGTTCGCGCCTCGGAGACAATCTCGCCTGCGACGCGCTCCAGGTGGCCGTCAAGATCGGACTCCAAGCGGCGCACGGACTCGTTCAGCGCTGCAATCTTCCGGCTGAGGTCCGTCACTTCCGACTGAAGGTGGACCGCTTTCGCAGCGGTATCGGCCTGGATCTGCTCGATCTCCCGGCGGTGAACAGCATGGGAATCCGTCAGTTGTCCCTGCAATGAAGACAAGAGTTTTTCGCCCTGTACGTTGAGATGGGCCCCTGTTTCTAAAGCGTGCCGCTGTAGTTTCTCGATCCCGGCGCGGACATACTGTTGCGTCGTGGTGGTGAGTTCCTTTGACAATACCAACGCCCGTTGTTCGACGGCATGCAGTTCACCGGCTAGACGGTGCCGAAACTCGGTCAGGGTTGTACTAAACTTCTGCTCGATGGCCGTTTTCGCCGATTCGAGCACCTCCGCGGACTGTTCCCGGGTCTGCTGCAGCACGCGCGTCCCAAGGTCTTGTCGCAGGCGCTCCCACAGCTTCTCCTCCAACTCCGGCGGAATATATCCAAGCGATACTTCAAAGCGGTTGCGCCTAGCATTTCCGGCCAGCTTTTCTCGGACTTCGGTGACTTCCGCCTGCAAGGGTTGAACGAGTTTGGTAAGGATGCCGCGCAAACGGTCTTCCGAGAGTTGCTCCTCGATCTTGTCGAGAACAGCTCGCGAAGCCCGGGAAGGCGTTTGCGGTTTATGCTGAACAGCGGAGCTGGCTAACAGTTTCTTGGGGGGTTGCTGAGCGGCGGGCGCGGGCATCTCCAGTACTTGCCAATCATCGGGATAGGATTCCAGCCCCCAGAAGTTTTCCGGCCGATCGAGCCGCGCTCCCAGCCGGAAGCCTGGTTCGTCGGACCCCATCGGCTGGCAGAAGACCACGTGGGCCGTGGCCTGCCGGCCTCCCCGGCTGTGCAGGCGCAGGACGCTTCCCGCGTCCAACTTCAAGGGAAAGCGAAGGGCGCAACCGTGCGCATTGACCACCAGCGTCTCGCAGATCTCGGAGATCTGGGCATTGGGCTCCATGCTGGTGACGCGGATCGGCACTTTGGCCGGTACCCTCGAACTGCGCCGTACTGCTTGACCGTTGGAAGCGGGCATAGTGATCCTCTGCATTAAAGGTACCGCGATGGGGAGGATGTGACTTCTCTCGGGAGTGCGCTTCCTGGATGTTCCAGCGGGCAGGCGGCAGACTGCCCGTTTTCCCGAATCGGGAATGTACTTCGGACTCTTCTCCGTTTATCTAACTGGATGATGCAGCTGGACTTAGTCGAGACTGCCCTGCTCGATCACCACGTTCTCCCGCACAATCAGACGATGCGCGGCCATCTCGCGCAGTTTGGGCAGAACGCGGCTGACGTGCTCGTCGGTATCGACAAATGAGATCACGACGGGCAACTGGCCCCCGGCTTCGACCAGGTGCGCCGTATGGACTTTGCCGCGTCCGAGAAAGCCGGCTACGGCGTGGTAGGCGACGGCTCCAAAAGAATTTTCCTCGCGCAGATATTTCAGGATTTCGAGATGCAGCGGGCGATGATGCCAGGAATCGCCTTCGGTGAGATAGATGGTGACTTGAACGGCCATAACGGCTGCCATTTTACAACCCCCTCGCGAACGCTGCTCCCGCCAAAACGGCGGCGAGGCAGAGAGCGTTGCTGGCCACAATGTTGATACCCGTCAGAAGCCATTGTCCCTGCTCCATGAGCGCGAAACTCTCAAAGGCGTAGCTGGAGAAGGTGGTGTAGGAGCCGCAGAAGCCGATGGCGACCAGCAGACGCCAGCGCGGGTCGAGCAATGCGCGTTCGGTCGAGAAGACGAGAAAGAACCCCAGAATGAGGCTGCCGGTGATGTTGATCAGCAGCGTGCCGTAAGGGAAAGCGGATACGAAATCGCGGGCGATGAGGGTACTGAGGAAGTAGCGGGCGCTGGCTCCCACAACAGCGCCGAGCGCGATCCAGGTAGTTGAAAGTAGTTCACGACCGAATCCTCCTGCAAGAGTTCTGTAGGAGTCATCAGCCGAATGGGCAGTTAACGGCGAACTCCATCGCCAAGGCATCAGTATAGCGCAGAGGACTGGCCGAGACTGCGGAGCTTGGTTAGAACGCTCCCAGCCAGCGCACAGGGAAGCGACTTCCCAGGGCGTTTACCAGGCGCTCGTCGGCGGTAATGAGTTCGGTCCCCGTTGCTACGGCCAGCGCTACGTAGGTGCTGTCGTAGACGGTTCTGCCAAAATCGGCAGCAATCCTAAAGGCTTCGGGCAGAACGGCTCGGCTCGGCACGGTAGGGAAGTCTCGGTTGAGCATCGCTTCCAGACCACGTTGAGCCAATATGGCTGTGATCTCGCCGCGCTTCGCCGCTTTCCAAAGAAAACTACCGATCTCGAGCCAGAACAAATCCGGAACCAGGACTTTCACGGAGCCGTCAACGTAAGCACGAAGAAAGCGGTCGGCGCGATCTGCGAGGGGCTCAACGATCTCGGGTGACGCCCACTTCGCCCCGACACTGGCGTCCACGACGAAAGTTTTCACCGCTCACGATCCTCTCGGATCATCTCCTCGGCAGAGGGGAACGGACCCTTTCCCTGAGGCTTGTATGAGCGGAGTTCCCGTAAATCGTCGTAGAACTGACGGCGTCGCTTGAGTTCCGCCGCGGTGGGCACGGTGTCCTTGAGCAGCGTGATGACCTCGGCGGCGATGGAGCTACGGTTCTTGCGTGCGCGGGAGCGCAGGGCATCGTAGAGGTCCTTGGGCACATTTTCTACGTATAGGGTTGGCATAGGGATAGTCTAGCACATCCCTATGACACCGTTCGTTATGAGCCTCAGGGAGGATCGCCCAGCAGGAAAAAGTCCGGGGTCTCCAACAGCAAAACCGCCAGCGCACAGGTAGTGTCCTAATTTGGATTGTGATCGCTTGGCGGCTCTTCCATCCAGCGAAACTGACCAGAAGAATCACGGATCAATTCAAACCGTTGCCTGTAATGAAAGGTGGTGAATGGAAGATAGGGAAGATGATATTTTACGACAATGAGAATGTGTGCCGTTCGTATCCACTCAGCCATCGCACCAACGGACCGCAATGCGCAAGGGAATGTTTGCTTATGGGTGGCTTCCAATTCCTTAAGTTTCAGCTTAGGCTCCAGAAAGCCCTCAGCATTGTCTTTTTTGTCCGAAATATTTGGCCCCAAAATGCGGAGTGGTCGCTTGTTCGGATTATCTGGGTCTACGAAAACCAAGTCTTTCGGGGAGCACGCAGCATTTACATCGTAAATTGAATACCAACTGTCGTTCGATACTTGAAATGGGGCTGTTAATGCATTCGACGAAATCAGTGGGCTCTGCGGGAGCAGCGAAATACGCGGCCCCATCGTCCAAACTGCAACAATGCCTCCGATCAAAGTTGCTCCCGCGAGTAAGGCCTGTTTCAACCAATCTCTTGTGGTTCTTTGGGATTGGGGGACTTTTGGTTTCCGCGTTGTGGGTCGCTTGGGCGATTTATTGGACACGACAAATATTGTATAGTTTTGAAGCGTGCGAACTTCAAATTAGGACGCTACCAGCGTGCGCCTTCCTTGACACCCAGTTTTAAGCCCTTTATTCTTAGATATTGCTCCCTGAGAGACTTTCGTCTCTGTGCGCACTTCCGCGGGCCTTTGCGGTAATTGGAGTGGGGGCGGCGGAGGTTCCGAATGCTCATCGAACTTAAGGATCTGGAAATTCACCCGGTAGATTTCCGGGAGGAATTCGGTCCGGGTGCGATCGATGTGGGGGCGGAGGTGCGGCAGCGGTCGCCGCTGCGCAGCCAGGGCCGGGCGGATCTGGTCGAAGAGCATCACGGCAAGCACAAGGTAGTGCAGGACATCCGGGTGAAGGGCAAGCTGGAAACGAGCCTGGAAGTGGCTTGCGCGCGCTGCCTTGATCCGGTCGTGCACCAGGTGGAGCGTAGTTTCGACCTTCTCTACCGGCCGCTCGGAACCGATGCCGGCCACGAAGAGCTTTCCGTCACCGACGCCGAGGCTGAAATCGGTTATTACCAGGGCGAGGGACTGTTGCTGGAAGACACGCTGCGCGAGCAAGTGCTGCTGGCGCTGCCGTTGAAGACGATTTGCCGCGAAGATTGCAAGGGTTTGTGTCCGCATTGCGGCAAGAATTTGAACGAGATTCAGTGCTCCTGCGTAGACGAGGTCGAAGACCCGCGGTGGTCGGCGCTGAAAGAGATCCGAGATAAGCTGAATCAATAGAAAGTTGTCAGTTATCAGTCGTCAGTTCTCAGTAGGAGCGGGTTGACTGAAGACTGACAACTGATGACTGAGAACTAAAAAAGGAACATCATGCCGAATCCGAAACGTAGACATTCCCAGAGGCGCACCGCCACCCGGCGCGCGCATGACTCGCTCTCGAAGCACTCGCTGTCGGAGTGTCCGAACTGCCATGAGCAGAAGATGCCACACCGGGCGTGCCCGAAATGTGGAACCTACAAGGGCCGCGAAGTGGTAGAGGTCGCGGAGAAGTCCTAGTTTCCTACTTCTGTCATCCTCCATGCCTAGCATAATCGCACTCGATGCGATGGGGTCTGACAAGGCGCCGAAGCCCGAGATTGAAGGCGCATTGCAGGCGGCGCGCCATCACGGCGTGCGCGTGATTCTAGTTGGCCCCGAAGCGCAGTTGCGGGCTGAACTGGCGCGCTATCCTGGCGCGCGGCGATTGCCGGTGGAAGTGGTTCACGCCAGCGAAGTCATCACCATGGACGACAAAGTGGAGGCGATTCGCGCCAAGCGCGATTCGTCGATCCGCGTCGGACTGCGACTGGTGCGCGAAAGCCGCGCCTCGGGCTTTGTGACGGCGGGCAACACGGGCGCGGCCATGGCGACCGCGAAAGTCGTGTTGGGTGCGTTGCCGGGTGTGGACCGCCCGGCACTGGCGGCGGCGTTTCCCACGGTCGGGAACACGGCGGCGGTTCTGCTTGATGTCGGCGCGAATGTGGATTGCACGGCCAATAATCTCGAGCAGTTTGCGGTGATGGGCGATATCTATTGCCGTTCGATTTTTGGCATGGAGCATCCGCGGGTCGGTTTGCTTTCGATTGGAGAAGAAGAAGGCAAGGGTAACGACCTGACGCGCGAGGCGTTTCAACTGCTCAAGCGGCTTCCGATCAATTTTATTGGCAATGTGGAAGGCCGCGATTTATACAACGGTCATGTGGATGTTATCGTGGCCGACGGATTTGTCGGCAATGTCGCTTTGAAGATTTCTGAAGGCCTGGCGCGTATGGTGCGTACGGTGCTGAAAGAAACCTTGAAGGCGACGATCACGCGGCAGGTGGGAGCGCTGCTTTCGCGCAACGCGTTTTCCGATTTCAAGAAGCGGCTGGATCACACCGAGTATGGCGGCGCGCCTTTGCTGGGAATAAAAGGCGTATGCATCATCACCCACGGATCGTCGAATGCTAATGCCATCAAGAACGCGGTGCGCGTGGCCACGGAATTCGCCGAGGGCAAGGTGAACGAAACGATCGAGCGGGAACTGGCGCAACTGAGCGCGGCGGTACCAACCTACGAAGGTCAAAAGTTAGAAGTCAGATTGCAGAAGTGAAAATCCCGCGATCTCGGATCGCCGTTAGCGCGATGGGTTTTAACCTCTGCAATCTGACCTCTGACCTCTGACCTCATACTTCAATATGGCTAACAATTTATCTCAGATTGCTTTTCTCTTTCCCGGCCAGGGTTCGCAAGCGGTTGGCATGGGCAAAGAGCTGGCTGCCAACTACCCGGTGGCGCGTCGAACCTTTGAGGAAGCCGACGAGGCGCTTGGCTACAAGCTGTCCGAGCTTTGCTTTGAAGGTCCGGAAGAAAAATTGAAGCTGACGGAGATCACGCAGCCGGCAATTCTGACTGCGTCGGTGGCGGCGTGGCGGGTTCTAAAGGAAAAAGCGCTGCAGGAAAAAGGTCTGAAGCCGGATTTTGTTGCGGGGCACAGCCTGGGCGAATATTCGGCGCACGTGGCCGCAGGCACACTCACGTTTGCCGATGCTGTGCGGACAGTGCGCAATCGCGGCAAGTATATGCAGGAGGCGGTGCCCGTGGGCGTGGGAGCGATGGCGGCGATTCTGGGGATGACGCTCGACACGGTCAGCGAAATTTCTAACGAAGCGGCACAGGGAGAGGTTTGCCAGGCGGCCAATATCAATTCGCCCGAGCAAATCGTGATCTCGGGCCACGCCGGCGCCGTGGACCGCGCCATCAAACTGGCCACCGATCGCGGGGCGAAAAAGGCCGTGAGCCTGCCGGTCAGCGCCCCTTTCCATTGTGCGTTGATGCAGCCTGCGCAGGATCGTCTGGCGACGGATCTGAGCGCCCTTAGTTTTCAAATTCCGTCCTGCCCGGTGGTCTGCAATGTTGATGCTGCGGTTGTCGATTCCGCGGAGGCTTCGCGTGCCGCCCTGATTCGGCAGGTGACCGGAGCGGTAAGGTGGGAGCCGTCGGTGCGGCTGCTGATCAATAGGGGCGCCAGCCTCTTTATTGAAGTCGGCCCGGGAAAAGTTCTATGGGGGCTGATGCGGCAGATCGATCGCTCGAAAACCTGCGCCACGGTAGGGGATGAAGCGTCACTGCAGAAAACGCTGACGCAGATTGCGGCAATGCCGGCTTAGAACGGATACACCGTCAGCGTCTTATCTGACTTCTGCACGAACATGCGGGCGTGCTCAGAGCGCTCGTTCACGATGACCTCGACCACAACGCCTCCGCGGCCAAAACCCTTTGTGTTAGCCGAACCGTAAATCTTGTGGGACTTGATTAAGCCCCACTCGCCGCCCGGTCCCCAGTCGCGATAGAAATCCGCATACGTGTACTGGGAATATTTCTGCCGGTGCTGAAGCCAGCCGGGATCGTTGAAATAAATGCCGTATGCGGCTTCGAAATTCTGATGTTCGAGCGCGGTGAAGAACTTGTCCACGCAGCGTTCTTCGGGCCAGTTACGGTACATCCAGGCCAGCGCGGCCAGGGCGATCACGACTACGATTGCGGCCGTGATCCGGATCCTCCGCCGCCGTGCTTTCCCTGGGTCGTAGGGCTGGGCGTCGAGCAGGGTCATAAGTCTTTAAGCATAACGGATTTCTGGAAGATACAGGTAGGTAAAGGAGACGGGGTCGATACCGTTCTGCCCAAGGTCCTGCCCCTAGTAGGTATGCTCTCGGTGGAGAGCGGGTTGAATAGAGAACTGAGGGGTTAACCCTTGCCATCCGTTCCCTAAAGCGCCGGATCGAATTGCCGATGTACACCACGTCAGTCGGAAATGGCGGCACGCGGCTTCGTGGCCTGACCGTGAAGACCGCAGAGTGGTGGAAACCATGGACAAAGTCCGAGCGCTCATCGTGGATGACTCCTCGGTGATGCGCAAGATCGTCGAGCGTTCGTTGCGTCAGGCAGGCATCGAACTGGAGAAGGTAGTGGAAGCCTCGAACGGGGCCGAAGCGCTGGCCGCGCTGCAGGGCAACGTGGTCGACCTCATTTTGTGCGATATCAATATGCCGGTAATGGATGGCCTGGAATTCGTCCGCCAGGTCGCCACGGTGGACAGTGCCAAAGGAGTTCCGATCGTGATGATCACTACCGAAGGCAGCGAATCGCATGTTGTGGCAGCGCTTTCGGCCGGCGCTCGCGGATATATTCGCAAGCCTTTCACTCCCGATCAGGTGAAAGAGCACGTCCTGTCCTTGCTGGGGAAAAAGCCGTGAGTACGGATATTTCATTTGCCACTCGCGCTCACGAGGAGAACTGGCTGCCCATCCTCGAGCTTGCGGTCGAGGAGGTTTTTGAAATCATGCTGGGCTGCCGGGTGAAGCCGGCATCATCCGAACATGTGACCAACGAAGAATTCACCGCCATGGTCGGCCTGGCCGGGGCGCTGTGCGGAGTTCTGACCATCCGCTGCGACGCGAAGACCGCCCGCCAGGTTGCCAAGTCCATGCTGGGAGACACGGCCGACTCCGAACAGCAGGTAGCGGACGCACTCGGGGAAGTCTGCAACATGATCGCGGGAAACTTCGACAGCGGCGATGCCCAGATGAAATCCACCTCTGAGGCTGCCTTCGACCGCATCGCCGGCATGCTCCGGCAGCGCGACTATCGCTTGCGCATCGAGGGCCACACCGACAACCTCCCCATTCACAATTCCCGGTTCCCCTCAAACTGGGAGCTCTCCACCGCCCGCGCAACTGAGATTGTGCGGCTCCTCATCGTCCGGGACGGCTTTAGTCCCGATCGCCTGAGCGCTGGGGGATTCGCCGAATATCACCCGGTCGCGGCCAATCGCACTGCGGAGGGCCGCGCCGCAAATCGTCGCGTGGATATCGTCGTCCTCGGCCGCACCCTACAGCCGTAATTCCATCCAGAGGGCGCTTTCGATGGGAATCGTGGAGTACGGCTCGATCTCCTGGAAGCCAATCCGCCGGTAGAGTGCGACCGCATCCTTCATGGCCGATTCCACAGTATCCAGACGCATGCGCTTGTAACCGGCGGCGCGCGCCTCGGCGATCAAGCGTTCCACCAGCATCCGGCCCAGGCCTCGGCCGCGATCTTCGGACCGCACGTAAAGCCTCTTCATCTCGCAGATACCGGATTCAAGTTTGCGCAACGCAATGCATCCGGCGGCATGGTCCAGAGCAGAACCAGCGAGGTACCGGGCAAGTAGCAATCTTCCGCTGGGCGGGCCATAGGCGCCGGGAAGGGTTTTCAACTCTTCCTCGAAACTCTGAAAGCACAGGCTGAAGCCCAGAGACCTGCCGTATTCGAGGAACAGGCAGCGAACTTGTTCGACGTGTTCGGGCAGTGTGGCTTGAATCAAATCGATCCGGCTCCGATCGGCTTGACTGTGATCGCGATGACTCGCGCCGCCCCCAACCGGATCGCATTTGCCTTCCGCCGAGGCGGTCATGGAAGAACCCCTACGCTAGTAACCGGATACTCCCCCAATCTTAGTCCTGCCAGAGGCCGCCCTGCCGTTTGCTCCTCACCCCCACCCGGCGATATAGTTATAAATTGCTTTTTGAGGCTCTGATGTTCACCGACTTCATCGCCACCGACCGCTGGACCAAGAAACCAGCCCACTGCATCTACCAAGCCTTGATCGTGGCCATCGCCACCCGTCACGCCGATGCCGTGGACATTAAGTTCCTGGTCGACGGGCGCCCGGTCTGGGTGGCCCTGCCGCACCCGGCGTGGGTCGAGTACAAGCAGCGCACCGGCAAACTGATCACCGACTCGCTGGCGAAGGAAATCGCCGGCCATTTTCTGAAAACGGCGCTGGAATCGGGCGAAGGCTTGGGCCGTGAAATGTATTCGCTTACCGTGGCTGAGACGTTGAAGCACCTTGAAGGTGTCGTGGGGCAGGTTGAACCTCCGGTCGCTGCTGCCCGCTAGCTCTGTCCGCCGATGTGACCTTAGATGGCTCGATAAAAGGTCGTGCAGTTTGTCGCCCTCGGGAGGGTGTCCTTATGTCCGGCGTTATATCCGATGTGGAAGGCATAACCGAAAAAAGGACCGGAACGCAGCACCAGCGCCTGGCCTCCTGGGTGGAAGAAGTGGCCCAACTCTGCAAGCCGGATCGAGTGCAGTGGTGCGACGGCACGGACGACGAATACCAGGCCATGCTGCGCTTGATGGTGCTGACGGGTGCGGCTATCTGGCTGGAAGATAACAAGCGGCCCAATAGCATCCTGGTCCGGTCGAGTCCGGCTGACGTGGCTCGCGTTGAAGACCGGACGTTTATTTGTTCGCCGACGCAAGAGGAAGCTGGTCCTACCAACAACTGGCAAGATCCGGCGAAGATGAAGCAGAAGTTGCAGGCGCTGTATGCGGGCGCAATGACGGGGCGGACTATGTATGTGATCCCGTACAGCATGGGCCCCATCGGCTCGCCGATTGCCAATATCGGCGTCGAGATCACGGACTCGCCCTACGTTGTCGCGAGCATGCATATCATGGCCCGGGTCGGCAATCGCGTGCTCGATGTTCTCGGAAGCGACGGCGATTTCGTGCGCGGTCTGCACTCGGTGGGCGAGCCGCTGGCTGCGAACCAAGCGGATTCGACCTGGCCCAATAACCCGCAGGAAAAATATATTTGCCATTTTCCGGACACGCGCGAGATCTGGTCCTACGGTTCCGGATACGGCGGCAACGCACTGCTTGGCAAGAAGTGTCACGCGCTGCGCATTGCTTCGGTACAGGCCCGTGACGAAGGCTGGATGGCGGAGCACATGCTCATCCTGAAGATCACCAACCCCTTGGGTCGGGTCAAGTTCTTCACGGGTGCGTTCCCTTCGGCATGCGGCAAGACGAACCTTGCCATGATGATCCCGACTATACCGGGCTGGAAAATCGAAGCCATCGGCGACGACATCGCCTGGATGAAGTTCGGTTCCGATGGCCGCCTGTACGCCATCAATCCGGAGGCCGGTTTCTTTGGCGTGGCTCCCGGTACCAGCAAGAAGTCGAACCCGAATGCCATGCTGACCGTGACCAAGAACACCATCTTCACCAATTGCGCGATGACCGCGGATGGCGACATATGGTGGGAGGGGATGACCGCGCAAAAGCCGGCGGAGTTGGTGGACTGGCTGCGGCGGCCGTGGACTCCAGCCTCTTCTCGAAAAGCGGCGCATCCCAATGCGCGTTTTACGGCTCCGGCGAAACAGTGCCCGGTGATTGCTCCGGAGTGGGAGGATCCCAAGGGTGTGCCGATTGACGCCATTCTCTTCGGTGGCCGTCGAGGCGGCGTAGTGCCACTGGTAATGGAATCGTTCAATTGGCAGCACGGCACGTTTCTGGGGGCAACTGCCAGCAGCGAAACCACTGCGGCGGCGGCCGGCAAGGTTGGAGAACTTCGCCATGACCCGATGGCCATGCTCCCCTTCCTCGGCTATCACATGGGAGACTACTTCGCCCACTATCTCAAGATCGGCGCCCAGCCCGGCGCGAAGTTGCCCAATATCTACTACGTGAACTGGTTCCGCACCGACGAAGAGGGGAAATTTCTCTGGCCCGGTTACGGCGAGAACTGCCGCGTGCTGAAATGGATCTTCGAGCGCTGCGAGGGCACGGCTCATGCCGTGGATACGCCCATTGGACGCCTCCCGCACCCCAACGACCTCGATATCGGTGGCCTAGACATTTCGGACGCTGCCCTGTTCCAACTGATGAGCGTGGACATCGAGGGATGGCTGGCCGAGATCCCCCTCATCCGCGAATACTTCGGCAAGTTCGGCACTCATTTGCCTGAGGCCTTAAATCGCGAGCTCGACGACTTGGACAAGCGGCTGCGGACAAGCATCAGCCGAGTCGGTAAGATCAGCAGATTTGGCAGAGTAAGCCGGCTCGGCAAAAGATCGGAGGCTGTGCCCCGCGATGAAGATGAATAAGGACGAATTTAGAAGGTCAGAGGTAAGAGGTAAGATTGCAGAGATAAGAGCCGGTGGGACTGGAGCCTATCTTGGTTTTCACCTCTGCAATCTTAGCTCTGACCTCTGATCTCGGTATATGTTCGCCCGTAAACTCCGCGTGCAATACGAGCACGAGGGCCAGCTTCAACCCTGTCCCTTGAAATGGCTCGACAATTTCAGCATGCGCAACTTCACCAACGCGTCCGTTTTTGACGACACGCTGCCGGTGGCCGACGGCTGCCTGGAAATTGGTACGCATGTACCACTCGATCAACTCCGGGAAGCAATGGAAGACTGGTTTCGCCGCAAGAGTTATCTGCCCAAGGATGCAAAGCTGGTGCTGACCCTTAGCTAGCTTGCGCCGCCCAGACTGGAGACTCGTTCCATCTTGAGCAGGCGGGCCAGTAAACGGACGATCATGCCATCGAAACGGGTGCCGCTCAGCTTTCCCAGTTCTGCGATCGCTTGCTCGTCGGTTTTCGGAAGAGCGAAAGAGTGCTCGCTGGTCATGTTCACGTAGGCGTCGGCCACGGCGATGATCCGGCCATACAGGGGAATATTTTCGCCTTTCAGTCCGAGAGGATAGCCGCTGCCGTCGAAGGCCTCGTGATGGGACTCGACGGCCTGGGCTATGCGCTCGACTTCCGGAATCGCGCGCAGCACTTGCGCGCCTATTTGTGCGTGGGTTTTGACTACCGCGTATTCATCTTCCGTAAGCGTGCCCGGCTTGTTGAGGATTCTATTTTCGACAAACAACTTGCCCAAGTCATGCACCCGACCGGCGAACGTGATTTCTTCCACTTCCTCGGCAGAGAGATTGAGTCCGCGCGCGATCATCCCCGCATAACGTCCGCATTGCTCGCCATGTCCGGCCGCGTATTGCTCCCTCAGTTCGGCCGCGCGCGCAAGGGCTTCGACGGCCTGTTTGATCGGCTGCTGCTCCGCGCCTCCCTCGCCTCCGCATAGCTTGCGCAGCGTGCCGACCAGTTCTTCGAGGTGCTCCGGGCCGTTATGCTCGCGCTGCAGAAATCCTTCAATATAGCCGGACACAAGATGCCGCTGCACTGCCGAGCCTTCGCCGAATGCATCCGCAGTGGAAACCTGGTTCCCGCCCGCGTGCTTGGCCACGTACATGCCCGCATCCGCCACGCGAATCAGATCCTCCATGGAAAATCCATGAACTGGGAAACTGGCAACGCCAAAACTTCCGGTGATACGGTGCTCCTCCAGCATCGGATCGGTGGCCAGCCACAGCCGCAATCTCTCCGCCAGAACCTGCGCCTGCTCGATCCCAGTCTCGGGCATGAGGATCACGAATTCGTCCCCGCCGTAGCGCGCAACCACATTCGACTGGCGGCACTTCTGTTCGAGCAGCCGGCCAACCCGGGCCAGCACCAGATCCCCTTCCAGGTGACCGAGCGTATCGTTGACCTCTTTGAATTTATCCAAATCCACCAGCACCACTGAGAATGGGCGGCCCGAGCGGGACGCGCGCTTCCACTCCGAAGTCAGCGCCTCCCAGAAAAATCGTCTCGTCTTGATGCCGGTCAGTCCGTCGGTAATCGATTGCTGCTGCAGCTTTTGGAAGACGAAGGAGTTGTGCAACGCCGTCGCCAGCAGGTCGGCCAGCGTATTCAGAATCAGAATATCCTGGGGTGCGAAGGCATTCTCATCCCGGCTTTCCACATTCAGCACGCCCAACAGCGTTTCGCCGTAGCTGATCGGCAGGCAAAGAACCGCCCGCGATTCCGGCAACACCCCGGCCAGTTGTCCCGGCCCGGCGTTTTGCACCAGAGCGCTCACTTGGGTGCGCGCTACCTTTCCCAGAACTCCGCTGCCCACCGCGATCCGCCGGCCCAGGGTTTGCGACGTCGTTCCCGCCTCGGCTTTGATCTCGATATCCTTGGTGGCATAGTCCATGATGCCGATTCCGATGTGATCGTAGCGGAAGTTTTTCTGGATCTCGCGCACGATGTCGGCCATCATCTGCTCGGCATCTTCACTCGAGATCGCCATCTTCGAAATGTTGTTCAGAAACGCGAGATGCCGGGCGCGGCGCTGTTCCTCGGTAAACAGGCGGGCATTCTCGATCGCCACCCCCAGTTGCCCGGCTACGGTTTGCATGACTTCGAGGTCCCTGGGCACAAACTGCGATTCCCGCTCCGCACTCCTCGCCGCCATCACTCCCACGGCTTTGCCGCCCAGAAAAATAGGCACGGCGCACAACGACCGGGCCGGCCGCTGAGGCACGAAATCGACTCCCAGTTTTGACCGCATCTGTTCAAGATCGGACTCGATCAGCAGGGGCTGACCCGTCCGGATAATGTACTCGGTCAATCCATTGCTCACCGGGCGCGAACGCTTGGAAAGAATGGAATCGCCTTCGATCTCCAGCTCGAAGCGAATCTCATCTTCTTCCTGAAACGCGATGTAGAAATCGCTGGTGTCGAAAATCTGACCCAGTTCCGCCTGCACCGTGCGCAGCACCTCGTCCTGGTTGAGATGGGAACTGATGGCCTGCCCGATCTCGTTGAGCAGTTCATATTCTTTGGTTCGCCGCTGGGCTTCGTGCATGACAACATAGTTTTCCAGCGTCAGGGCAATCTGCAGTGCCAGCCCGATGAGCAACCGCAAATTCGAAGAGCCGAACATGCGTTGTTCCGCGTGAGGAAACAAGATGACCCCGAAGTTGTGCTCCCGCGTCTGCAAGCTCACCGCCATCAGATCGCGGATTCCCTCTGCCAGCAGCAACTGCTTGCACACTGCGAACTTTCCTCCAGAAAGCGCCGGCAAAGGCTCTTCCACTTCCGCGAGGTTATGGAACGTGACCACTCCACCGCGCCGGTAGGCGAGTTCGGCAATGTAATCTCCGGCCTGCGTCTTTTGCAGCTTTTCCAGAAAATCCGCGGAAAAACCTTTTTGCACCGAGGGCACGGTGCCGCGCCACTGCTGGGAAACAAAGAAGACGGCGCGATGCGAAGGCAAGGGCGCTACTAACCGCTCGACAAAACTCTGCAAGCTCGGAACCAGGTCGGCGGCTGAGAACAGTCGGCGAGGGTCTACGCCCAGGGTCGAGAACGCCAAGGCGTTTTCCTGCACCGCATTGCGCTCATTTTCAAACAGCACCATCACCATGGCGATGGCCAGCAGCATTTGCGGGACCGGCCCCAGGAAACCTCCGAACGGGCCAACGACATGCAGAAAAGGTTGACGGACCTGCCCTGCACCCATCAGCGCCGCCCACAGTGCCAGGGCAAACGCCAGCATCCGGAACGCAACCGAATTCCTGCGAAAAGCGTAACGGTAAAACTGGAATGAGCAATAGAGCAGCGTCGCCGCCAGCCCGACTTCCAACCGCAAATAGAGCGGTACCGGAGTTGTCTTTTCGCCGAATACTCCGCTCGCCATTTGCGCCCGCAAACCGACATACGTCAGCAGCACCCCGGCCACCGCCAGCGCCCCGTCATACCACCTCAGCTGGAACGGCTCCTTCATCAACCGGGTCGAGACGAAAATACAAACCGCCATACCCAGCAGCAGCAGCGAGCTCAACCAATACAGTAATGCGGAGGGGCCCCGAAAATATTCCACCGCCTTCGACGCGTAATGCAGCGTATACGCCGCCCAGGCCAGTTGCCAGGCGCGAAAATAGCTGTGACGGTTTTGCTCGTACAGGTAGGTGAAGACCAGCAGCACCAACAGGGCTACGGCCCCAGGAATCAGCACCAAACCTGTAGTAACGCTATGCATGGACTACCATTTTCTCAATCAACCGTGATCTGGGCCCGGATGGAACTCTGGGTGGTCTAATCCTGTCATAACCGGCAGATCGAAACAATAGGTGTCGGCAGAGTCCGCCCTGGGCACGGCGTTTTCAAAACTATCTTCCTCTGAGATGCAGCGCGGCTATATCGATCTTCTCCCGAATAGTACCTTGGTAACCTGTGGTAACCGAGCACTCGACCACCTAGAGCGAGAGCCCCAATCCCGCTATACTCAAAAGTTATGCTTCGAGTTCGATTTGCACCGTCCCCCACCGGCTTTCTGCACGTTGGCAGTGCCCGCACCTTCATCTTCAACTGGCTCTACGCCCGTCACAACGGAGGAACCATGATCCTCCGCCTCGATGACACCGATGTCGAGCGCAACACCGACGCCTCCGTCAACTCCATCTTCGATGGTCTGCGCTGGCTCGACCTCGGGTGGGACGAGGAATACAAGCAATCCGAACGCCTGGCCCTGCACCGCCAGATCGCCGACGCCATCTTTCAGAAAGGCCTAGCGTACCGCGATTTTACCCCAGCCCACGCCGGCGAAAGCGAAAGGTCGGGCGCCAATCAAACATGGCTGTTCAACCCCGGCATGCGCGAACTCTCCCGCGCCGAGAGCGACCGCCGCGCTGCCGCCGGAGAGTCCTTCGCCCTTCGTTTCCGCGTCCCCCGTGGCCTGGGACAAGAAGTTCGTTTCACCGACGCGGTCTATGGCGAACAACTTAAATCCGCCGATGACATCGAAGATTTCGCCTTACTCCGCAGCGACGGCATGCCGATGTACCACCTCGCATCCTGTGCCGATGACGTGGATCTCAAGATCAGCCACATCATCCGCGGGCAGGACCACCTCTCGAACACCTACAAGCACGTGCTGATCTTTGAAGGAGCCGGTGCCAAACCGCCGCAGTTCGCACATCTTCCGCTGCTCGTGGCTCCCGACGGATCGAAGCTTTCCAAGCGCCGCCACGGTCCGGTGGTCAGCGTCACCACCTACCGCGACGCCGGCTTCCTTCCTGAGGCCTTCATTAATTTTCTATGTCTGCTCGGCTGGTCGCCAAAAGACGATCGCGAAAAGATGACTCGTCAGGAACTCATCGATGCGTTCTCGCTCGAAGGCATCAATCGTTCCAACGCGGTGGTGAATTTCAAGGAAACCCTTCCCTCAGTTGTCATCCTGAGCGGAGCGGGAACTTCACGAAGTGAAGGTTCCGCGGAGTCGAAGGACCCCTACCCCGAAGAAACCTTCGACCCCAAAGCCGTCTGGCTCAACGCCGAGCACATCCGCGCCCTCTCCATTGACGAACTCAGCACCCGGTTGCTCCCCGTTGTCCACACGGCCGGCTTCCTGATCACGCCAGAGAAAATGCATGCCATCACGCCGCTTATCCGCGAGCGCATCAAGCTCCTGCGCGACGTCCTCACCGCCGCCGATTTCTTTTTCGTGGACCAACTCCCGCCCTACGATCCAGCCGAACTCATCCCGCAAAAGGGCGACGCCGCCATGGCGCTAAAGGTTTTGACCCGGGCGCAAGAAGTCCTGGCAAAAACAGAATTCAAGCACGATCCGTTGGACCAGACTCTCCGCGCCGCCGCCCAGGAGCTCGGGCTTAAAGCGGGACAAATGTTCCAACCGATTCGGGTCGCAGTCTGCGGGCGGAAGAACGCCCCGCCGCTGTTTGAGACGTTACAAGTGCTGGGGCGTGAAACAACTCTGAAGCGAATCGGGCAGGCGGTCGAGAGGTTGCAGTAGGGTCGCACGCGCTGGGTGGAAAACCTAGAGTTAGCGGGATGTCGTGTAGAGACGGGGCTTGCCCCGTCTCGCCCCGCCGAGTCGGCGCAAACCGACAGTTTATCCATGAAACATAAAGGCGCGGGAGTAATGCAGCCACATCACGCCGCCCGCCACGAGCAAGGCTCCAACCAGCAGCACCGCAATCCGCCGCAAGAAGTCGTCATGTGCGGGGGCGACCTTTGCGATAAGCGCGCCCAGAAGCAGCCCCATGAGCAGGCCGCCGATGTGTGCGGCGTTGTCGGTGTGACTCGACATCACCCCGAAAACCAAGCTAATCACGGCGAAAATGAGAATATTCCGCAGGGTTCCAGCTATAGCACTGCGGGGCAGAGAGAACTCGCCGAGATAAAACGAGGCAATCAACGCTCCCGCAATTCCAAAGACCGCGCCAGAAGCGCCAACACTCAGTACTATCGGGTTCCAAAACAAGCTAGCAATACTTGCAGTCGCTCCAGCGATCAGGTAGAGAGCACCGAAAGTCCAGTGGCCATATAACGACTCCGCGAGGGCACCCAAGTTCCACAGCCAATACATATTCACAGCGATGTGTAACAGGCCGCCGTGAATGAAAACACAAGTCAGCAACCGCCACCAATCGCCACTCACGGTAAGCGGCCCGAAATTAGCGCCCCAATGCACAAGATCCCGACCCGAAGGATTATCGAGCATCGAAACGCCCGCCAAAGTCATGGCGATAAACACCGCCACGTTGATCCCAAAAATGGCCTGGGTGACTGCCATCGAACTGGAGTGCGGCCGCATCCAGGGTGCAACTTCGACGCGCTGAACAGGGGTATCCTCACCGCGCTGTGCGGCCTCATGCTGCACACACCATTGGCAGAGCTTCCTGCCGAAGCTAAGGGCTGGAAGCTGCCGACCGCATTGAACGCACTTTGCCATCTCGACGCAGATTATCACGATGTTGGTAGAACAACGGGCACCCCCGCCCGGATGGACGCGAGAAACGCCCGTCCTTTCACTGGCTTAAACCGCGAATCCACTCTTCCCATATAAAATACAAAGATTATGACCGCTGCGAATTCATCTCTGTCTAACGAAGCGGCCGCGACCTCGCCCTCCGAGCCGCGCCCCTCAAACTTTGTCCGCGACCAGGTCATTAAAGATCTGGAGACGAAAAAATACGACGGTCAGGTGCAGACCCGGTTCCCTCCCGAGCCCAATGGCTACCTGCACATCGGCCATGCGAAATCCATCTGCCTCAACTTTGGGTTAGCCGACGAGTTCGGCGGCAAGACCAACCTGCGCTTCGACGACACCAACCCGGAAAAGGAAGAGCAGGAGTATGTGGACTCCATCATGAAAGACGTCCACTGGCTGGGCTTCGAATGGGACGGCCTCTACTATGCTTCCGACTACTTCGATCAGCTCTATGAGTGGGCAGTCAGGCTCATCCAAGATGGCAAAGCGTATGTGGACGATCTAAGCGCGGAAGAAATTCGCCAGCATCGCGGGACGCTGACGGAGCCCGGCAAAGAAAGCCCGCATCGCAACCGCAGCGTGGCCGAGAACCTTGACCTGTTCGACCGCATGCGCCAAGGCGAATTTCCCGACGGATCGCGCGTGCTGCGCGCCAAGATCGACATGGCGTCGCCCAACTTGAACATGCGCGACCCGGTGATGTACCGCATCCTGCACGCCGAGCATCACCGCACCGGCGGCAAGTGGTGCATCTATCCCATGTACGACTACGCGCACGGCCAGTCCGATTCCATCGAACATGTGACTCACTCGATTTGCACGCTCGAATTCGAGGATCATCGCCCGCTCTACAACTGGTTCATCCAGCAACTCGGCATTTTCCCATCGCAGCAAATGGAATTCGATCGCCTAAGCCTTACCTACACGCTGCTCAGCAAGCGCAAGCTGCTCACTCTGGTGCAGGAAAAACGCGTCAACGGTTGGGACGATCCGCGCATGCCCACGCTTTCCGGCATAAGGCGGCGCGGCTACACGCCGGAAGCGATTCGCAATTTCTGCGCGGCCATTGGGGTTTCGAAGACCAATGGCACGCTGGAACTTGCCATGCTCGAACACTTCGTCCGCGAAGACTTGAATAAGCGCGCGCCGCGCGTAATGGCCGTCCTGCGGCCGTTGAAGGTTGTGATTGATAACTACCCGGAAGGTCAGGTGGACGAGATTGACGCGGTCAATAATCCCGAGGACGAAGGCGCCGGGAAGCGTAAAGTGCCGTTTTCCAGAGTCCTCTACATCGAGCAGGACGACTTCCGCGAAGATCCGCCCAAGCAGTATTACCGCCTGTCTCTCGGCCGCGAGGTGCGGCTGCGTTACGGCTACTTCATCACCGCGAAGTCGGTGGTGAAGAACGACAAGGGAGAAGTGGTTGAGGTGCACTGCACCTACGACCCGGCCACGCGCGGAGGAAATGCTCCTGATGGACGCAAGGTGAAATCCACTATCCACTGGGTCTCAGCAGCACATGCCATCGACGCCGAAGTGCGCATCTACGACAAGCTCTTTATCAAGGAAGACCCGAATCAGGTTGAAGAAGGGCAGGAATTCACCGCGAACTTGAATCCAGGCTCGCTGGAAGTAATCCCACAGGCCAAGCTGGAGCCCTCGCTGGCGAGTGCGCCCATCGAAAGCCGCTACCAGTTCGAACGCCTCGGGTATTTCTGCGTGGACCCGGACTCCAGGCCTGGGAGTCTCGTGTTCAACCGCACCGTGGCGCTGAAAGATACCTGGGCCAAAGTCGAGAAGAAGATCGAGAAGAAATCGGCAGCCTGAAAGTAGGGTAGAGACGCGGCTTGCCGCGGCTCCCCTGCGGAGTAACACCACTCACCTCCACGGCCCGCCCGTGTGCACCATCCAAAGATCCGTGTCCGGCGCTTTGACCACGCCCAGCGGCATCCAGAAATACCCCCGTTGTCCCCAACCATCGCCCCAACTGTTCTGCATCAGCGCCAACTGTTTCGCCAAGTCGTAGCCCAGACATAGCACTTCGTGGCCACCCAGTTGCTGTTCGTCAGGTTTCGGAGTCGGCATGATGCCAGTGTCCGCCACCTGTTGCGACATGAACGACTCGTAGACTACAAATCCGACTGTAACCGGCCAGGGTGTTCCATCGGCCAGGCACCGCAAGAAGTCCGACAAACTTCCGATCCGGTGATAGGCCCCCGTCTTGTACTTGAGCGCGTTCTGCGCCTGCGTCGCCGTTGGAACGGTAAATCTACCCGCAATATAAGGATAGAGCGCCGTCTCGCAACACCCGAGAGCCGTCAGCACCTGGCACCCAGTGCGCGGCATCGCGCCCTCATCGTCCGGAAAAGAACCATCCGCAATCAGTTCCTCGACATAAAGGCATTGCGGGCTTAGGACGGGCGAAATCCTCTCATACTTCCGCGCAATCCACTCGCGCGCGGACGAGAAGGCATGTCCAGTGCAACTGCCTTCCTCGCCCTGATCCTTGATCGGGCCGCCCCACTCCCGCAGATCCACCTGTTGCGGCACCGGCTCCGTTCGCGGCGAAGCCCCGTACATCCGGTCCCGCACATCGTGAACGTCACGGAGCGCGCCAAACTTGCGCTTGATCAAGCTATCTGCGATCACTGGAGTCGTCCGAAAGTGACCGCCCGCACGAACTTCGAATGCCGGTGAAGCTTCAGCGTCGGCGTAGCCGCATCCACGGCCGCATTGCCGGTCCGCGCCACCAGGATGCTGTTGTAATGATCCGCAAAGCTAGAAACGCCGTAGGGAGGCAGGGCCTTGAACGAGGCCTGCACATTGGCTTGGCATGACGGAATCACTGCCGTGATCGCCTGAACCGTGCCCGCAATGAGATTCGCGAGCAGCGTAATCTTCGTCTCCGTATTCGCATCGCTCACCTGTGCGACCTGAAGCACAAGAGCCTGATCGGCCTGATACGTGTCCACAGCCCCTTGCAGTTGCTGGCATACTCCCGGAGCAGCTCCAGACGAAGCGTTAGCGAAGTCGCCGGCCAGCGTCTTAATCACCGTGGCGTCGGCATTGATCTTTGCTGCCAGGTTGCTGTTCATCGGCTGGCCGTTGGCCACGGCAGCGATTTGCAGGATATTGATCAGCGCCGGCGCTGCCGCCGCCAGAATGGAATCGAGCGTCGACACCCAGGCGGTTGAACATGCGGTGCAGAAAATGGCAAGAGATAGCAAAACGACAACAGCTTTCCGCATAAATGGTTCTCCTTTTTTGGATCAGCAATCCGGTTACTTACTTGGAATTCGTACTTACATAAGGCGAAGGCAGCCAATGCGCCACGATGACGGCCAGTGGAGCAAGAATTGCCGCAGCCGTGGCATGGTTCGTCCAGAAAGCGGCAACCGCCGGCGTGGCGGCGTTGGCAAGGGTCGTAAGCAGTAGCACAATGGTGGGTAAATAAGAAACGTACTTCTTCACAATAGAATCTCCTCGCGATTCGAGTTACACTCATGTCGTTAGTTAGTGGTGGAATCGATTAACCCTTAATGCCGGACTCGTAAACTGCCCGTGCTGAGCGCTTTGTCAGCGCCTCCCGACGTGGTAACACTCCTTCTTGCGCCAGGCCAACGTGAACCCATCCGTACTCGAGGATAAGTTGGTCATATTCGATGTCGGACCTGAGGATAGTTAGTGCTACTTCCGCGGGCGTACCGAATACTGGGCAAGCAAAGTCGCACGCCAGCCCGTGGCAATGGGCGCTGGCCACCACTCCGCCCACCGCCTCGTTTACCTCTCGTGAACGGTAGCCGCTGTGCACCACGATGGGACTGTCCCCCAGCAGCGTTCTAATTCGCTCCATGACCGCCGCCACCAGCCCCAGGTTTGTCAGGATGAGCGCAGTCGGAGTGTTATCCAGTCCGAGCCGCGCCGCCGCTTCGGAGAAAGAAAACTCCTCCAACGTGAAATGCTCTGAGAGTTTCATCTTCGTTGATAGTTAATGCGAGAGTCTTACTGCAAATAGATCCGCACGAGCGTTCCCAGGCCCTAAGTCCTGCCACACAATTCCGGTTGCACAACTGCTCGAATAGGGCAGGGATGGGTTGATGACATCGCCGGAGCCGCTTTGGTTGTCGCACACCGTATCGCCGGGCGTGAAAGGTGTTGCAGTCGGGTTCGTGGCGCAACTCAGGCCATTGCAGAGCGGGGGATTCGTGTTGGCAAAGCACGAGGTCGTCCCGCACTTCGGCTGGTTCGATCCAAGGGAGGAATTGGGGCCGCTGGTTCCACTGGCATAGATGGCTTGGAACACATCGTCAATTTGTCCGCCGCCGCCCGTGCCTTCGATGGGATTGATGAGATTTCCCACCGCGTACGCCGTTAGCGGCTGCCACGGTATCCCGCTTAGGCTGGTCGTCGTTGTCAGTGGGGGCGCAGCCACCGGGCTCACCGCGAGCATTTGATAGTAGGTTCCGCTCGACCAGACGGCGGGAGGGCTACCCGTGCTCGATCCATTTTGACCGGCGTGATCCGAGGTATAAAACAACCAGTTGCCATCCTGCGAAAACTGGCTGATTCCCCACTGAGCATTGAAAAAGAGATTCGTTCCCAAAACAAACGTGTGGGTAAACTGCCACGGCGATGCGAGGCTCGCGCTGGGAAGAGTTGCTCCAGAACCAGGAGCACTGGAGGGCACCGCGGTCGCGGTCGGATAGCATACCTCCATCCCTTGCCATGCATCGAAAGCAATGGGGCTGGCGGTGGCGTTGTTGAAGGTCGTTCCGCAGGCTGGGTAAGAGTCGTTGCTCAGATGCCCGGCGCGGCTAACGTGGGAGTCCAAGGCTTCCGAAAGATTGCAGTCGGGAGACTTGATCCCCGCCCCGCCAACTCCGGTGACGTAGCAGCCGGGGGGCACAGTCTGCGCTTGCGTCTGGTTTCCGGTGCCTCCGATCGGATACAGGTAAACCGTTGCTGGGGACGGGTACCCTCCGCCGGTCACCGGATTCCCGGTTCCGGGAGACGTTCCAGAGACGTTGTTCAGAGCGTACCGCGTGATGAAAACGCCCGCGTTGTATCCCCAGGCCGAGCCGTTGAAGGCAAAAATATAATTCGTCCCCAACGCGGCGTGATTCAAGCCGGCTTCGTAGGCTTGCAGGGATTTGTACGGGTCGAAACTCGCGGAAGTGGTGATCCATTCCAGCGCGTTCTGAAGGCTGCTGCCGGAGTTGCAAGCCTTATAGGGAGCGTTCACCGTCGTGGTGATTTGAAAGTACAATCCTGACGGATTGATCCGCGACTCGTGGATCGTGTTCGGGCACGGCTGGCCGGTTGCGAAGGGGTCGGTAATCGCTTCAAGAGCGCCAATCGTTGTCGAAGCCCATGATCCGCCGGAACAGTTGTAGCCTGACCCGCCAGTGCATCCCCAATCTATCCAGATGCCGCTCACTGTATTCAGGAGATGGTAGACGTTGAGAGCGGCGTCGTACTCGATTACCCAAATTCCCGTGTCCTGCTGCGGCCCACCGCTGCTGTAATCCTCGGCGCCGCTGTAAGACTTCGCCATGTGATAGCTGTTGGTGGACGCGGCAATGGCGTATTTCGAGGGGCCGTAGTAGGTGTTTCCTCCGATGGTGAACGTGTAAGTGTGATCGTCATTCATTTCGGCCTTGGCCATCCACCCGTTGCCCAGCGTGGGGTCCATGGCCACGCCGTCATTCTGCCAAACCAGGCCATTGGCGTCTCCGGAAGCAGCAGAGATCAGGTCGGGATGCCCGGTGAGTGAGACGGTGGCGCCCGAAGTGCCGCCGGTCTGAAGGGTAGGAGCGGCGAGCGTGATCTGCCCCGAATTCTGGTAGCTGGCAATCGTCGTATTCAGGGGGATGGTGCCGCCCGCGTTGCCTGCCCCTGTTACGGAAATCGTCTGTCCCACCTGCGCGGCGGTAAATGGATTGCTCGAAGAGGTGAGCACTTGCGAGCCGGATGCCATTGCCCCGTTGGTGGCCAGCGTAGTAGGCGTCGCAAGCCATTGGAATGCTGTGCCTGCGGATTGGCAGGGGCTTCCGACCGTGCAAGCCGGGTTTGTTTCCTGATAAATGAACTGCGCCGGCGCCGCCAGCCCCTTCCACGAGTTTCCCGCCGAATCGGTCAGGGAGTCCGTATCGCAGGAGGAAGTCTTGAATGCCGGAGCGGAACCGGAAGTCGCAGTTCCGGACGCGGTTGAGACTTTGTAGGCGCAAAACGAGCCGCTCTGGCTGGTGACAATATCGCCGGGAACGTAAGTGTGGCCCGAAGTCCAAACCCCACCGGTCGCCATCTCGGCAGAAGTTAGCGTGTGGAGAACATACTGGCCGTACGAGTAATTGTGGCTGGTGGTCCAGGAGGCTGCATTCGTCTGTGGATACCCGTACTGGAAGTCGACGATTGGACTGCCTATGGTGCACTGCCCCGTTGCCGAATTTATGAATGTCGGAGTAATCGTCGTTTGCGTCAGGATGTCGGTGTTGTTTCCCCAGACATAAAGGAGATTGGCGTTGTTGGCATCGAATTGGACGCCTGCGAAATTCACAGCGGTACAGTTGGACGAACAGTTGCCCCCAGTCTTTTGGGCCTCGGTCAACGCTACGCTCGCATCCCCCGCAGGCGGATAGGCGCTGGATCCGTTGTAGTACCACGGAGTGACGGAGGAAGTACTTGGCAGATTTGGAGAATTGGAACTGCAAAATCCCTGGTTCGGACCGGTGGGATTGAAGCGGCAAATATAGTAAGCCCCGCCGCTCCCCGCAATGGAAATTAACGTGGTATCCGCGTTTGTCAATCCCGGCCTGCTGCCCGATCCTCCCTGTCCAGCTCCGAAGCCCTGTTTGACATTGCCGATGAGGGATGCCTCGTCAGTGACGCGGTAGACCGGGCTAAAATACGCGGAGTTGGTGAACTGGCTTCCATCAAAGTTCAGGCATTTGCCGCCCGAGTTTAACGGACAACTCAGGAAGGAGGTGTCGTAGCCCGTGGCATAGTTGTTCAGCTCTCCATTGCTTCCGCTGGCCGAGAAATTAGGTATGGTTCCCCATTGGATCAAATCGACGCCGTTGTAAGCGCAGGGATTGGGCATTTGGCAGATGCCTATGCCCGCAAACTGAACCGCGCCGGAAAGCGTAGCCGAACCCGACAATTGCCCCAGCGCAACACAATTCACTAAAGACAGGACTGCAAGCCCCATCACAGTACGAAAGAGGAGCGCCTCGCCGTGTCGGGCCATGCCCTTGCCGGAGAAGGTGCTCCTTGCCATTGCGCTCATGGTCCTCTCAAGAACAACCGTCACAAACTTCGTCATCTCTCTTCGCTCCAGAGGAAATTCGGCCCTTCGTTAGATCAGGGCGCACTGTTGCACAACGCCAGGAACAGCGCAGATCCGCGCTCCCACGCCCGAAGTCACTCCCGCCTTCGCTATAATGTTGGTTCGCTCTCCCACCGCCATCGGCGCAGGAGGGCTTCATCGAAAGGGAACTATGGCGACTGACGTAGTCATGCCTCAGATGGGCGAATCAATTTTCGAAGGCACCATCACCAAGTGGCTGAAAAAGCCCGGTGACAAGGTCCAGCGCGACGAACCTCTATTCGAAATCTCCACCGACAAGGTCGATGCCGAAATCCCCGCGCCCGCCAGCGGAATTCTTCAGGAAATCAAGGTTTCTGAAGGCAACACCGTTCAGGTCAACACCGTCGTAGGCGTGATTGGCGACGGCAACGTCGCTTCCGCGTCCGCCCCCGCCAAAGCCGCTGCTCCTGCCGCACCCGCATCCGCAAAGAAGGAAGCGCCGGCTCCGCCACCCGCTCCCGCTGCCGCCTTTCGCGAAGACGAAGAAGATTCCGACGTTCGCTCCTCCCCGCTCGTCCGCAAGCTTGCTCGTGAGCACAATGTGGATCTCGCGAAGGTGAGCGGCACCGGCACCGGCGGCCGCGTCACCAAGCAGGACATCCTCGATTTCGTAGAACACCGTGTGGGGACGGGTATTCCTGCCCGGCCGGCCGAACCCGCCTCGCCTGCTCCTTCGCAGCCCACGCGCACCGCCCCCGCTGCCATCCCCGGCGACCTCGTGCCGATGTCCCAGATGCGCAAGATCATCGCGCAGCGCATGATCGAGTCGCGCCGAACCAGCGCTCACGTCCATTGCATGTTCGAAGTGGATATGACTCGCATCGTCAATCTGCGAAATCAGCTCAAGAGCGGCTTTGAGCAGCGCTACGGCGCCCGGCTGACGTTTATGCCGTTCTTTGTGCGCGCCGCCATCATCGCCCTGCAGCAATATCCGATCGTCAACAGCTCTCTCGAAGGCGACAGCCTTCGCTATCACAAACACGTCAATGCCGGCATCGCCGTCGCCCTCGATTGGGGGCTCATAGTCCCCGTTCTCAAGAACGCCGACGAGCTGAACTTCCTGGGACTGCAGCGCGGCATCACCGACCTGGGCGAGCGAGCGCGCACGAAGAAGCTCATGCCCGCTGACGTCGAAGGTGCGACTTTCACCATTACTAACCCCGGCCAGTTCGGCGCCGTTTTCGGCTTGCCCATCATCAACCAGCCCAACGCCGCCATCATGGGCGTCGGCGGTATTACCAAACAGCCCATGGTGATCACCAGCAAAGACGGCACAGATTCCATCGCTATCCGCTCCGTCGTTCACCTCACGCTGGGCTATGACCATCGCATTATTGACGGCGCCATCGCCGACCAATTCATGGCGGTCGTAAAGAAGACGCTTGAAAGCTGGAGTGAGGAGGTCGGCTAGCCTGGGGAACGGCCCATCTGATCGCGCAGTCATTAGATGACCCGATCTCTCTAATCTCTCATTTCCAGAAGTGCAACACCACCTGCGTCACGATCACCGCCAATGCGACCACCGAAGCATAGGCGGCGGCCCTCCCCGTTTGTTCCCCCCGCACAATTTCCAGAATCTTCACCCGCTCCGCCAAGGCAGCGTGCTCGCGCTCATACATCTCACGCCGAAGATATTCCGCGCGCTCCTGGTTAATTTGCGCGCGGAAATTATTCATCTCTTCCAGGCGGTAATCGAGGACCTCACTTGCCTTTTGGATCTTGGCATCTCCGGCCTCATGCCGCAGATTCTCTGCTCGGCTGTGCGCTTCCAGCGCGGCGGCGCATCGCTCGAACTCAGCCTCCATCGACCTCCTCTCGGCTTCGATGGCTCGATCAATGAACTGGACCAGGGGTAGTGATACAAACGGCGTTGGACGTGAATCGTTCTCGCTCAAGTACTGCACCTTCTCTCTAATTTCATGCTCGGATCACAGGGGATAGTCCACGTAAATTGCCGTCGAGTGCCGCGAATACTTCGCCGGCGCGCTGCCGTCATAGCTCCTCAAAAAATAGCCTTGCGCCCGCGCGTACCGGGTGAGCGTGAAGTTGCTGTTCGTGAAACGCCCCACCAGGTTGCCGTCGTAACCCGCTCCCCACCCCGCGTCTGAATAACGCACTACCACGTAGTAAGTTCCCGCCGGAGTTGCGCCCACGTTCGGTACCAGTTGCACGGTAAATGCGCCGAGCGGTCCTATCGTCACCGCCAGATTGCCCGCCGCCACCGCGTCTCCCTCTGCGGTCTGGAATGACGGCCATGAAATCAGCACCGTCCCCGATGCCGCGCTTCCGTCCGCTCGATACACGGTGTCGCTGATCGTCGTAAGGGCTGGCCCTTGGGCGTATAGCGTGGTCGACAACGTCCACGCGATCAGCAGCGCCGGCAGCATCGAAATCAGTGTCTTCGCCCCCCTCGGAAAACGCTCAGTAATCACCGCCAACCACCTGGGCATGTCTTGTTCTCTCCTGGTGAGCGCATGCGACCCCGATTCGGACCAATAAAAAAGCCGCTCTGCCGAGCGGCGCCCCTCTCCCATATTACCTCCCAGTTCAATGCCGATTGTTACTCTGCCATCCGTGGCTCACTCTCAGCTCGCGACTCCAGAAATCGCCGCACGCTCTCGACATATACGTCCGCGAAGTCGGCTGCCGGCCTGCGCGTCTCAATCAGCGCCATGGCCGCTTCCATCTCCCACCCCATCGCACATAATACCGCCAACGTCATCATCGGAGCCCGGTGCACCCCCGCCGCACAATGAACGTACAGCCGCGCCTCCGGGCCGTCCAGAGCTTCCAGCGCAAAATCAACCCCTCGTTTGAGCAATTCCGGGGACTTCGGCAGGAAATCGTCGTCGGTAGGATTCCATAGCACCTGGACCCCATGCACCTCCGCTAGCGGCCGGTCATCGAACTCGATCTGCATGTTGAGCACGTGGGTCACTCCGCTTTGCGCCAGTTCTTCCATGTTCCGCGCGTTCCAGATGCCGCCGCCCAGCCCGATCCGTTCCGTGACCCAGGTTATGTCCATGCTCTGTTCCGTTCGCCAACGCGTCTTACGATTATTCTGATTCTACGTTACCGCTGCTTTGAAAAGGCTCGGCTTTAGCCGATCCGCAAGGGCGATTGAAAACAGCGGCTCTAGCCGCTGGGGTCGCGGAACGCCGCAAACTGAAAAAGGGCGCGATCTAAGTCGCGCCCTTCAAAATGTCTACTTTTTTCAACTCTTAAGTTTAGGATATCAAATCCGCGGGGTAAAACGGACACGTTTCCCAAATTTATTTTCTCCCTCCTTTGAGTCACTTACACCGAAATTGCACTTTTTACCCTCTTGACAGCCATTTGTCGCGCTCTCGATCGAAATTATCTTCTCCATTAAACCAGCGGCGAGCAGGATCCGCGAGAGTTGGTCGAGTGCATCCTGCAGCCGCCGCCGGACGTTTCGGGGAGTACAACCAAGCAGCCGCGCAACCTCATCGATGCTGTATTCTTCCAGAACATTCATGGCCAGAAGTTTCTTGTCGACCGCAGTCAGCTTTTCGATCGCTCGCTCCATATCGGCCACAAAGATCACGACCTCTTCGAAGTTTCTCATCGTGTACGCCGAAACTTGTGACCGGAAAAACTCGCGTCCCAGCAGCGACGGAAGCCTCCCCACCTCGACCGAAGCCCGGGCATAACGCCGCAGCAGCGCCGCCGTCCGCCTGCGGTAAGGCCACAGATCCATTTCCGTTTCGGCGAATACCACCGACGGTGGCAGGTCCGCCTGCCCCATCAGACTCCATGCTTGTGGGCTCGTCGTCTGTATGCTTGTCATGCCCACACCTCCATCGTCGCCACACCCTCCAGATATTCAATCCGCACATCGGTCTGAATAGCTTCTTTTGCGACTTTCGTTCCCGGCAAGCGCGCTTTTCGCCGGGGGCGCTCTTCCACGGGCGGCGTCTCTTCAGGCTTGGGCATTGCCGCTAAACGCACACGGCAACTGGCGCAGTACACTCCCTCGGTTCCCCGCCGGCGCAGCCACAATCCGCCGCACCGCTCGCAATATTTCAGTTCGACCTGGATTTCCTCGCCTTCCATCTCGCTTATAAAGTTCATGATTGCCTTCTCTCTGGGAAATAGAACGCCAAAAACACAAAAGCCCTGGGTACCGATCTCTCGGCCCAGGGCTCGTTTCTCTTACGATGACCTGTTTTGCTATTTAGTTGGGAACCGCAGCAGTTACTGCAGCCTGGCGGCTATCCCAGGCTCCCGCTGCTTGAAGTAACCTTCCTCATACCCGGATTTAAGCACCTGTCCGTTCCGCACAATAACGCTCAAACGCCCGTTGAAGTGAAGGGCCTGCAACAACCGTTGCAACGCTGCCGAGAGCACTTCCGCCGAGCGCATCTTCCGGCGAAACTCCACGAAGCTTCGTCCTTCGTCCTCGGGAGATTGTACTTCTATCATGGCCAACGACCTTTCTTCTCAAAATAAGCGCAATATGAGACATAGTATCAGGCCATATTATGGCTGAGAATCTGCTAAGTCAAGAACTTTATTACCTTACAGATGTTGTACTTCTATTAACAATAGCTATTAGCTATTGTCACGACTTATACTCCGGCCATGAAATTCCGCATGCTTCAAGAGAATCTCCGCAATACCCTTTGGGAGCGCATTGATGGAGGAGAACTCACCGGCCTTCGTCTGGCAGAACAAACCGGCTTCAAGCAAGCCCACATCTCCAACTTCCTCAATCGCAAACGGGGACTGAGCCTCGAGGGCATGGACAAGGTCCTGAACGCCCAGCATCTTTCCGTGCTCGATCTCCTTGATCCCGCCGAAGTCAGTAAACGCGCCTGGATCCTTCCCCCGAGTGAGGATGAATTCAACAACGTCGTGGTTACCGACTCGCACATCGCAGCCTCCCAGCCCCTAATCATGCGCATGCACGTCAAGGAGATCCTGAAGTTCAGGAAGAGCTTCCTGAAGCGCTTGAAAACAGAGGTGGAGGGCGACCGCCGCGACTGGGAACGCTTTGTGGTCATCAAGGCCGATGCTCACGAAGGAATGAGCATGTATCCGAGAACCGTGCCCGGTGCTACCCTCCTGCTCGACCGTCACTATAATTCGATGGCTTCCTACCGCAAGGGCGAAGGTAATATGTACGCCGTGCGGAGACATGGGGCCTGCGTCATCAGATACGTTGAAACTGCGAACCGCGACCTGATTTTGCGTCCGCACAACCCCGCCTACCCGATTGAAGTAGTGGCCCTGGAAAACGGCCAGAAGCCCAGCGACTATATCGTTGGCCGTGTCTGCCATGTGGGGATCGAAACCTAGAGCGCAATAAGTAGGGTTCAATAGGGTGATAGCCTACAGGATACGAACGCGGACTGTACTAAAGCAGAGTATCCGTTGCTCGAGTTCCCTCAGTCTGTCGGAAGTCCGGGAGCAGATCCCTCAGTAGCCCAATGCGGCCAGCTTTTTCTCGGACGGCCCTAACCAAAGCCACGTACTCGCGTCTGACTACTGGGTGACGTGCGCACCCCAGCGAGGCCTCGGCAACGCTGGATAACTTTTGCACGAAGCGATAACCTCAGAGAGCTATAGTGCGCCTCAAGAATCTTATGAACTGGAAAATCTTCCTTGTCATTCTGGCTGTTTCGGCCGCTTTGCCAGCTTTCGCCCAACACTCGTTCCCCGAGCCGGTTCTGGATGTTTCCGCCATGGATAAAACCGTCGACCCGTGCACGGACTTCTATGCCTACTCCTGCGGCGCGTGGATCAAAAAGAACCCGATTCCGCCAGACCAGGCGAGTTGGAGCGTTTCCGGCAAGCTCGAGGACGAGAATCGCGCGCAGTTGAGGGCGATTCTCGAAGACGCCGCGAAAGCGAACGGCGCGCGCGATGCCGTGACCCAGAAAATCGGCGATTACTACGCCTCCTGTTTGGACGAGCCCGCCATCGAGAAGCTCGGAGCCAAGCCTTTGTTGCCGGAGTTGGAACGTATCGCGGGTCTAAAGTCGAAACAGGATCTTGCAGAATATGCCGCCACCGCAGCCTTTCCGCCGTCGCTTGAGGATGGGGGAACGCTGTTCACCTTCCGCTCGAATCAGGACTTCAAGGATTCGACACAGGTGATCGCCGAGGCTGATCAGGGCGGACTCGGTTTGCCGGATCGTGACTACTATGTAAAGGACGACGCCAAATCCGAAGAACTGCGCAAGGCTTACCTCGCGCACGTCGCCAGAATGTTCGCGTTGCTCGGAGATAAGCCGGCCGATGCGGCTACGGAAGCGGCAACGGTGATGCGCATCGAGACCGCGCTCGCCAAGGGCCAGATGACCCGCGTCGAACGGCGCGACCCTCCCAAGCTGTATCACAAGATGAGCGTGGAGGAGCTACAGAAGCTGGCGCCCTCGTTCGGCTGGAACACCTACTTCACCAAAACCGGTGTGGGATCGATTGCTTCCCTGAACGTGGTGACGCCCGACTATTTCCGCGTCATGAACGAAGAAATCGAAAAGGAAAGTCTGGCCGACTGGAAGACGTATCTGCGGTGGCACGTCACACACGATGCCGCCACCAGCCTTTCCACAGCTTTCGTAAAAGAGAATTTCAATTTCTACGGTAAGACTCTGCGCGGACGAGAGGAACTTCCGCCCCGCTGGAAGCGCTGCGCCAACGACGTGGATAACGACCTGGGAGAAGCGCTAGGCCAGGCGTATGTGGCGAAGTACTTCAGCCCGGAGGCCAAACAGGCTGCCTTGAAAATCGTGACCCAGGTCGAGGCGGCCATGCAGAGCGAGATCCAGGCGCTTCCCTGGATGGGAGCGGCAACCAAGGAAGAGGCCCTCACCAAACTGCACACCATCGCGAACAAGATCGGTTATCCCGACACCTGGCGCGACTACAGCGCGCTGGAGATCGTGCGCGGAGACGAAATCGGAAACTCGGAACGGGCATCCTGGTTCGAGTTTAACCGCTGGCTCGCCAAAATCGGCAAGCCCGTCGACCGCAAGGAGTGGGGCATGACGCCGCCCACTGTCAATGCCTATTACGATCCGCAGAAAAACGACATCAACTTTCCGGCTGGAATCCTGCAGCCGCCGCTGTTCAGTGCGCGATCTGACGCTGCCCCCAACTACGGTGACACCGGCGCCACCATGGGCCACGAACTCACCCACGCTTTTGACGATGAGGGCAGCCAGTTCGATGCCCAGGGCAATTTGCGCAACTGGTGGACCGACTCCGACCGCAAGGAATTTGAACAGCGTGCCCAGTGCGTCGTCGATCAATATTCCGGATACACCATCGTCGATGACATCAAAATCAACGGCAAACTGACCAACGGCGAGGACCTGGCGGACCTGGGCGGAACGCTGCTGGCCTATCTGGCATGGAAGGAAGACACAAGGGATCAGAAGCTGGAGCCGCTGGATGGCCTGACGCCGGAACAGCGCTTCTTCGTCGGCTACGGCCAGAGTTGGTGCACCAACGAACGCGAGGAGAACAAGCGGCTGCGCGCTACTGTGGATCCGCACTCGCCGGAGAAGTATCGAACCAACGGCGTGGTCTCAAACCTGCCCGAGTTTCGCGCCGCCTTCCACTGCAAGCCAGGCCAGCCGATGGTCCGCGAGAACGCCTGCCGCGTCTGGTAAGTGTAGAGCGGACACTCTTGTCCGCTGCCTTTGACGTTGATTTTAGGAAGTCGGAAGGCAGCGGACAAGCGTCCGCCCTACCCGGGAAATCCTAACCCCTCTCAAACGCGTGCTTCTCGTCCAGTTGCCGAAGCGCCACAGCCATCTCCGATTCGAAGCGATCCTTTTGCTCCATCAGGGCGGGAAGTGCGGTAGCGTACCGCCGTGCCATGGTAAATAGTCCCCGCTGCGCGAGTCCGGCGCCGATTTCGGCGATGTGATCGGTCGTGGTCTCGAGGTATAGCGCCTCGATCCCGTCGCCCAGCCACACATCTCCGCCGACCAGACGCGTTTGCCAGTACACCTTGCGCTCGATCATGCTGGCGATTTCTTCGTCCGTGGCCTTGCCGAAGACCCATTGCTTCAGTTTGAAGCTGTAGTGGCGGCTGGATAACGGCAGCGGCACCAGTTTGCCCGATTTCACGAACTCCGTCTGCTTCCGGTCGACCTCCTTCCGCAAAGCATTGATGACGGGCCCCTCCGTATCTTTCGGCTCCAGCGAGGGCAAGACTTCCCTCAGCGTGGCGGAAAGATTCACCGCTACCAGCGCACGCAGCCCTCCCGAATTTTCCAGCGTGATCACGGTGTGCAGAACATCAAAGTCTGCGCCCGATGTGGCATGACGGAAAGGCCATTCCAGCTCGATGCTTAGCGGCAGGCCAGTACGGGTTACATAGATGGTCTTCGATTTCGGAGTTTGGGTCGGAGTGCTCATGCCCGCTTGATCCTTGCCAAGATGTTCCTTGTCAATATTGTAAGCAGTCATTTTAACCAAACTCGCCACAACTGCCACAGGTTCCAGATCGCGGAAGCACTCAACAATCCGCCGAGACCAGCCGCCACCAACAGCCTTTGTTGAGCCTCCAGTAGATCGGCAAACACTCCACTGACGAAAACAAAGAGAAACACGAGCACCGTCAGATGGAATCCTCGTCCCGGAAAATTCGGCGCGCCCAAGGCCAAAATGAGCGCCAGTCCCGCGATCAGGAGCGGCGCCGTGTTGCCGAAATAGCGCGTACGCTTCCATCCCAGGTACGCCACCAGCGCCACAGGCAAGGCCAGCATAAGCGGCGGACTGCTGACGAAGATTGTCTGTAAAGCATTGCGGTAGGAAACAAACATCCCAAAAGCACCCGGCTCGAAATCCACCCAGCGAGCGTGTACCATCCCTCCCCAGAACAACGCAGGCTCAAAAAAGTAGGCGGCAAACAGCAGCACCAATGCGACTGCGATTGCCGTGGTCCAGATCGCAAGCACGGCACCCGGCCGGACTGGCGCCACCCAGAACATAAGCGGCAAAATCACCAGCGCCAATACCGCCAGCGAAAACTGGTTGCCCGCTGCCAATGTTAGTGACAATCCCAGAAGCAGAATGCGCCGCCAGTTCCACAGCACGACTTCGCGCGGAGCGTAAAGCGTGTGCGCCACAGCGATGGCCGTGAACATGGTTCCGAACGCTCCCCACACGGCGCCCATTTCACCCAGACTCTGTGACCCGGCCACGTTCACGATCATGGCTGGCGAAAAACAGTAGAGTGCCAGCGCAATGTATCCACCGGCGTTACCGTAGAGACGGCGCGCCACGTACCAGAGCGAAGCTCCCAGCATGACGCCAAAGAACAGGTAAGGGGTCGCAGCCACGAACGGCCCCAGGGCTTCTGGCAACCACGAAGCGGGACGCAGCAAAAGCGGTGCTCCGGCAACAAGGTAATAAAGCGGCGAGCGATCCTGATCGTAGCCGTCACGCACGCGGAGATGCCCGGCGCGTCCCGCTGAAGGCAAGCCGGTGGCGGCTTCGGGGCCCAACGACTCGGGCGTGCCCGCAATTGGCCCTCCCTTCCATTGTTCGAGGCCTTGGTAGATGCAGAGTGCCTGATTGGAATTCGGAATCCGGTCATGCCGCGATTCAACCTGGACCAGCCAGGCGCATTGCAACAGATAGACCAGCAGCAGCGTGGCCGCGGCAAATTGCGGTGCGCGGAAACCATCGGAATGAAGAATGCGTCGCAACATTCGCACAACAAAGCAGGACCGAGTGTTTTACCATGTCCGGGACAGCATTGGATAACTAAAGATGGACAACAAACCATTGTCCCCTACTTCCGCGGAGTCGGAGCCACCAGTCGCCGCCGATGCTGCAACTCCAAGTGCGTCTTCGCCTCCATCTGCGTCGTTTTTGGAGAAGAGCGGCGGCCGCGACTCTCCGCTACATGGTGTTTTTCTCGGCCCGAAGGGAATTTACCCGGGAATACGCTGGCTGACTTACCTGGCAATGGCTTGGGTTGTTTTCCAGGTCGAAGGCTGGCTGGTAATGTCGCTCCAGTCGCATCTGGGCGTCCTCTGGTGGCGCATGATAATCGAAGCCAGCATGATGCTGGCCGCGATCTTGCCCGCCTTCGTGATGGCCCGCATCGAAGACCGGCCCTTCGGTGATTTCGGCTTGCCGGCGCGGTGCGCTTTTGGACAAAAGTTTTGGGTGGGGACGCTTTGGGGCCTCACATCTCTGAGCGCCCTGATGCTGCTGTTGCGCGTGACCGGCGCGTTGGAGTTCGGGGCGTTGCAACTGCACGGCGCGCGCATCTGGAAATTTGCTGCGTTTTACGCCCTGCTTTTTCTCTTCGCAGCATTGTTTGAAGATTTCCTGATGCGCGGCTACTCGCAGTGGGTGCTCTCGCAAGGCATGAGTTTCTGGCCGACGGCTGCGTTTCTCTCGGCTGCGTTCGGCTACATTCACGGCCGCAATCCGGGCGAAACACCGACAGGGCTTGTGGCGGCGGGATTGATCGGCTTCTTCTTTTGTCTAACCTTGCGCCGCACCGGCGATCTGTGGTGGGCCGTCGGCTTCCACATGGCCTGGGATTGGGGCGAGAGCTATCTTTACTCCGTCCCCGATAGCGGTTCGCTTCTGCCCGGGCATCTGATCAGCTCCAGTTTCCACGGTCCCGATTGGCTGACAGGCGGTTCGGTTGGCCCGGAGGGAAGCTACCTTGTTTTCGTCGTCATCGGAGCTCTGTGGTTCGTGTTTAACCGCGCCTATCCGCAGGTGAAATACGGCGCAACCAAATAGAGGGTGCCTCATCCTTGCCGTGTTCTTTGCGGCAAGGGTGGGATCGAGATCAGTTCGCCTCACCACGAATAGTGCACCGTGTAGGTCACGATCTGCTCGCCATTGGCTGCGACTTCAACCGGAAACTCGATCGTCTGCGCGTCGCGCTTCTTCGACGGATGCGATTGCTCGGTAAGCTTCCAGTTGTTCCAGCGATAGAGGTGCTCCACGACGCGTACATCCACGGCTTCTTTCTTGTGGTTGCGCACGTGAATCTCAAACGTCTCATCCATCCAGTGCTGGCTCGACTCAACGTGAAAGTTGGTGCGCTTGCGCTCACCCACGATGTCGAAGGCGTTGCCCGTGTAGACGCGGATCATCTCGTCCTTGGGCGTGTGGTCGATGGTGTTTTCGCCAATGAATTGCAGGCTGCCGTCGGTATCGCGCCGGTAGAAGCGCAGCCGCCCCTTGGGCAGCGCAATGCCAAGATGATTCGCCTCAGAATTCTTCAACTCCTGCATCACCCAGACCTTTGGGTTTGAAGCTGTGCCATATCCCGGTTCGTTGCGGATCTGCTCCGGCGAATAGTACGTGTACTGCCCCGTCTCGGCGCCATCATAGATGTAAAGCCGTTGCGCCTGAATGCCGGTCGCGCGCACAAATTCGACCTGCTTGGTTTCATTGTCGTGCAGTGTGGCCGGACGCTCCAGCGTGTAAAGGTGAAATTCGTCGAAAGACTTCTCGCTAACGACGGGCGCTGCAGCCGCCATGTCCGCGGCCTTGGCCTCCAGACGATAAGCATTTCGACTGAGCGGCCCTTGCAGCTTGCTGACGTCTCCCGCCATCAGCTTGATGCGGGCGTTCTCAAACGTCTTGCCACTGTGGTTCTGCATGGTGATCCATCCCACAAGGTCCAGCGAATTCGTGCTCGAATTCTTCGCCCCGTCGGAGACAACGAGGTTGTAGTCTGACTGCCAGGTCATACCGCCCGAAACGTAGGAAATTTCCGCTTCGGAGCGCCCTGCCTGCGTGGTCGCAAGCTGCCAGGTCAGCGTCGGCTTGAGGATGGAATCGTCGCTCAGCGCTGGAAACAGCGGTTGCCCCGGCAACCCGAATTGCAGCACGCCATTAACTTGAATGATGGGCTGTGGCGCCACTCCCTGAGGATATCCGTTGATGTAGGTAACGCCGGACGCGTAGCCGCTGCGGATGATCTTGCCCGGAAAAGTCAAAAACTTGTCGCCGCGCTGGACTTGAAAATCAATGGTCTTCCCCTCGTAAAACGAGAGCAGCAATTCCTGGGAGACAGGGTCGGCGCGATAACTTTGCTCGAGGATCTGCACGGGGCGTCCCGTAAGGTCGCGCAGGATGACGGAATCGGGCTCAAGGTGTGCAGTGACCCCCGCAAACTCGATGTGGTTTGCGCCCGTTTTCAAATCTAGTGTGAGGTGATCGCGGGCAACGAAGAAGTTCTGGTTGTATATCGTGAGTGACGGCGCAGTGTTGCTCTCCTGTAGAGACGCGGCTTGCCGTGTCTGGTCCTGCGCGGTGGCAAAGAGCGTAAGGCTAAAACTAACGAGCGCGAGCAGAAATTTGTGCATAGTCCTCTTTTCCTTGCGTCCGTGTGGTGACGGGGCTTCGCCCCGTCCCATTTAGCAGCCAGCGGAGTTGCCTGTTTCTTCGAGCAGACGCGCTTTATTGCGTCTTGATTAGAGAACGGCGGAGACGGCGGGACTTGCGCTGTGGGACCTTACCTCTGGGGACATAGGGTGGCACAGAGGTAATGCGTGGTAACTGAACACCGAATTACACCGCGGAACCACGTTGCATTCCGAACCGGCTTCGGCCAGTGAGGAACCCCTACCTCCAGCAGGCTGACAGATGCAACGGGGTCACCGATGCGTAAGTCTATGAAACTCCCAAAGGAAGCCCGCGCAGAAGATGAGCGCAGCAATAAACCAGATCATCGGGACCGTTTTAACCAAGCTAATAAGATCCCAGCCGATCGAGCCTTCTTCCTGTGATCGATGGATCATGCCGTAAACGATAACTCCGATTACCGCGATAATCGGCACGGAGATGCAAGCGGCCAAGACTGCGACCAACCCGGCCAGCAGGCTCTTGATATAGATCATGTTCGACTCGCTGCCGGGCTTCGCCCGCTTGGACGGCCGCCCCCGCGCTCTAGATATCCAGGTTCTTCACATCCAGCGCGTTGTCTTCAATAAATTTGCGGCGGGCTTCTACGTCTTCGCCCATCAGCGTGGTGAAGATGGTTTCGCACTCGGCGATGTCTTCGAGCCGGACTTGCAGAAGCGTGCGGCGCTCGGGATCCATGGTCGTCTCCCAGAGTTGCTCGGCGGTCATTTCTCCGAGGCCCTTGTAGCGCTGGACGGTGTACTCTTTGCGGCCCTTCGTTCAGAACGTAGTCGAAAAGTTCGCGGGCAGTGTTCTTCTCGACAATTTCAGCCTCTTTCGCGCGTCGCGCTGGCGCTTTACCGGATTTCTTCTCAGCCTTCTCGGCTTCCTCACCCTCAGCGGCGCTCAAATCTTCGATCTTCGCTTTCTTCGTCTTTCTCTGCCGACGCTGGCCGCCGCCTTTGCCGGTTTCACTACGCTCTCGATCATGAAGGGCGGATCAAGATATTGCTCGATCTGCTTGAACTTGGTGATGAGCTGCCGGCATTCCGGAGTCGAGGCCAGTTCCCAGTTGACGATGTGCTCGGCGCCCTGCGCGTTCACAAACACCAAAGCCCAAAGGTTATGTTCTTCGTCGAAACGTTTGTCCACGCTCTTCAGTTTCAGATCTTTTTGCAGGCGCTTGAGTTCCTTTTCCAGTTTCTCGATCTTCTTCGGCGGAGTCTGCTTGTCGCCTTCGAAATCGGCCCGCTTGGCCAGGTCGAGCTTAGGCAGCAGTGCCGTGATCTGCTCTTCGCGGATCCGCTTGTTTAATTTGTCGAGGAATCCGAGATACTCGTTCAGCACGGTAATGAACTTGGTCAGGGCCGTGCCTTCTAGCTTGGCCGCGCCTTCCCCGTAGCGAATGACTAGGCCTTCGGAGGCGCGCTTCACCATCACCTTGACGAATTCGTGCTCGTTCTTGATGTACTGGTGCGACTTCCCCTTCTTGATGCCGAACAGCGGCGGCTGCGCTATGTAAACGTTGCTGCGCTTGATCAGTTCCTGCATATGGCGGAAGAAAAAGGTCAGCAGCAGCGTACGGATGTGCGAGCCGTCCACATCGGCGTCGGTCATCAGAATGATTTTCCCGTAGCGCACTTTCGTCGGATCGAAATCTTCTTTCGAGATGCCGGTGCCCAGCGCGGTAATCATGGCGCGTATTTCTTCGTGCGCCAGCATCTTGTCGTAGCGCGCCTTCTCCACGTTCAGAATTTTTCCCTTGAGCGGCAGAATGGCCTGAAAGCGGCGGTCGCGGCCCTGTTTGGCGGTGCCGCCTGCAGATTCTCCCTCGACCAGGAACAGCTCGCAGCGGTTGGGATCGCGCTCGGAGCAGTCAGCAAGTTTGCCGGGGAGCCCTCCGCCATCGAGTGCGCCTTTGCGGCGCGTCAGGTCGCGGGCTTTGCGGGCGGCTTCGCGGGCCCGGGCGGCGTCGATCGCTTTGTTGATGATCTTGCGAGCGACTGCAGTGTTCTGCTCAAAGAATGCGCCCAGCTTTTCATTCACCACGGCCTGCACCACGCCGGCTATGTCGGAATTCAGCTTGCCCTTGGTCTGACCTTCAAACTGCGGCTGTGGCAGCTTCACGCTGATCACGGCCACCAATCCTTCGCGGACGTCGTCCCCAGTGAGATTCTCTTTCACGTCTTTAAACAGGCCCATCTGCTGCCCGGCGTAGTTGATGGTGCGGGTCAGCGAGGTACGGAAGCCGGAGAGATGCGTGCCGCCATCGACAGTGTTGATGTTGTTGGCAAAACTGAAGACCGATTCCGAGTAGGCGTCGTTGTACTGCAAGCCGATTTCGATGTGCACGTCGTCTTTGTCGGCTTCCATGTAGATCGGCTTGTCGTGAAGTGTCTGCTTCCCGCGGTTGAGGTGCTTGATGAATTCGGCGATGCCGCCGTTGTATTTGAACTCGGCGCGCTTGGCTTCGTTGGTCTTCGAGTCGGTCTGGCGCTCGTCGGTGAGCGTGATGACCAGACCCTTGTTGAGGAAAGCGAGTTCACGCAGGCGCTGCGAGAGCGTATCAAAGTTGTATTCGAGGGTGGTCGTGAAAATCGATTTGTCGGGGACGAAGTGAACCTTGGTACCTGTCTTGATCTTGGCGGCGCCCGTCTTCCGCAACTTGCTGGTGGGCTCGCCCTTCGAGTACGTTTGCTCCCAGGTAAAACCGTCGCGCCAGATTTCCAGCTCCAGTTCTTCGCTAAGCGCGTTGACGCAACTCACACCCACGCCGTGCAATCCGCCGGAAACTTTGTAGGAATTGCTGTCGAACTTGCCGCCCGCGTGCAGCGTGGTCATCACCACCTGCGCGGCGGGAACCTTCTCGCCGTCGATGTCCATATTGTCGACGGGAATGCCGCGGCCGTTGTCCACTACGGTGATGGAGTTGTCGAGGTGAATCGTGACGTCGATCTTATCGGCGTAGCCAGCGAGTGCCTCGTCGACCGAGTTGTCTACGACTTCGTACACCAGGTGATGCAGACCAAGCTCGCCGGTCGAGCCGATGTACATCGCGGGACGTTTACGCACCGCTTCCATGCCGCCGAGGACTTTGATCGAGTCGGCAGTGTAGTCTCCGCTGGTCGTTTTACCGTTCTTGTTCTTCGCCTCAACGAGCTCTGTCTGCAATTCTTTCGTGGCCATTCTGCTCCGTGGAGAATGCCGGATCATGCGCCTGGCTGGAGGGACGATTCCGGAAGTGCTTGGGTGACCTCAACCTGTTGAATTTTCTGCTATTTAGCCGTCACCAGAGCTGTATGTATTTTAACACAAATTGCGTTCATTTTGAGCCTGGAATCGAGGCCGTAAACCTCGCCTTTTCTTGCACTAAAGTCGCAAGAAGAAAGAAGAAAATGGAAGGCCTATCGGCTCCAGCCGCGAAGCGGCGGAATAGGAAAGCCCGGCACGTAAGTGCCGGGAAGTCAACGGGGAACAAACGGGAGTCCCTTCAGGGACGGCACCGCGTGCGCCACAGACTCAACCGTTCCGCCTGGCACACAAGCTCTAGCCGGTAATGCCATCCAGATATCGTTTCAGGAGTTGTTCCCCCTGACCTTCAAATTCCATGAACATGATGCCATTGCCGAATTGGGGATGGCGTGTGACCACGCGTCCGTGGATGACGATGGAGCAACTGTCGAGCCAAAGCGTGACCCGGATACGGATGCCGACCGGGAGCGGCATGAGCAGTTGGACGTAACAGCCGCCACGACTGAGGTCCGTGGTTTCTAGGCGCATAGGGACGTCGGCGCCTTCCTCGCGGAGTTCGACTTGGACCTGGAGGGCGTAACGAGGATGAAGGCGGCGATCGTGTTTGATGGCAGCGGGGGTAGTGGGCTGGACGTCGGGAGAATCCGCGTTAGTAAAATCCATGGCTGGCTCCGGGACCGTGTGCATACGGTCCCTGCCATGTTCATCGGCGCTGAACTTGGGTGGGGTTAGGCGGCGGCATCCAGAAGGGGTTACCGAAGGGACGGGGGCGCGGCGCCTGACGGCCAAAGTCGGTAGTAGCTCAGTTTCAATCTGTTTTGAAAGGGCACGACTTCAGTCGTGCCGTAAATGCCGCATAATCAGTAGCGGCTTTAGCCGCTGGGGAAATGCGTATTCCAAACTGAGCCACTACGTCAACGTCCCATACCCGCCAAGTTCGCAGGGACGTGCGCTACAGTATAATCTTCGGCTTGAACCAAACCGCATGACACACACAACCCATACCACGGAAGCAGTGGCGAACACCGGCATGGAGATTGTTGACATTTTCAAGATCCTGCCCCATCGCTACCCATTTCTCTTGATCGACCGCGTGATCGAACTGGTGCGGATGAAGAGCATTGTCGCGTTGAAAAACGTGACCATCACTGAACCCTTTTTCCAAGGACATTTTCCCGACAAGCCAATCATGCCGGGCGTGCTGATTGTCGAAGCCATCGCACAGGCCGGTGGATTGCTGCTGCTGACCGAGGTTCCGAATCGCGACGAGATGCTCATGGTGTTCACCGGAATCGAGAAGGCGCGCTTCCGCCGTCCCGTGGTGCCGGGAGATCAGTTGCGGATTGAAGTAGTGGTAAAGGCCTGGCGCGTCACGGCGGCACGCCTGGAAGGTAAAGCCTACGTGGACGGCAAAGTGGCGGCCGAAGCGACCGTCACCTGCCGCTTGGTGCCGCGGAACGTTGGAGCGGCGGAAGTTGCGAGCGGGGAAGAATAAGTTGTCATCCTGAGCGCAGCCGGGCCAAGCGCGAAGCGATTGGCTCGGCGGAGTCGAAGGACCCCTACTCATTCTCAATCTCCCGCTGCGGCAGAGAGTTCTTATGGCGGACCATATGGCCCACAAAGGAACGACGATTTGACGATGTCTATCCATCCCACAGCGGTCGTCGATCCAAAAAGCAAAATCCATCCATCGTGCAAGATTGGCCCGTATTGCGTAATTGGCTCCGAGGTTGAACTCGGCGAGGGCTGCCGTCTCGTCTCCCACGTCACCATCGAAGGCCCCACGAAAATCGGCACGGGCAACGTCTTCTTTCCTTTCACTTCGATTGGCCTGGCGCCGCAGGATATCAGCTATGCCGGCGAGCCGACACGGCTGGAAATCGGTGACCACAACGCTATCCGCGAATTTGTCACCATCAACCGCGGTACGGTAAAGGGCGGAGGATGCACCCGGGTCGGCGACCACAACCTGATCATGGCCTATACCCACATTGCGCACGATTGTCAGGTTGGAAGCCACATCATCATGGCCAACGCCGCCACCCTAGGCGGCCACGTATCCGTGGGAGACTGGGCAACGGTAGGGGCGCTGTGCCCGGTGCATCACTTCGTCCGCATTGGAACACACGCCTTTATCGGCGGTGGCACCACCATAACCCGCGATGTGCTGCCATTTTCCAAAACCTCAGCCGAGCGCGGAACCCACGCCTATGGCCTGAATGCCGTCGGCTTGGAGCGGCGCGGATTCACCAAAGAGCGGATCCGGAAAATTCACCATGCCTATCGTGTACTGCTGGCGTCGAAGCTGAATACGTCGCAGGCGATTGAAAAACTGAAGGCAGAGTCAAACCTCGGCGAAGACGTCGAAATGCTAATCCGCTTCATCGAAGCCTCAGAACGCGGAGTGATTAAGTAGTGGCCGACCAATCACTATGAAACTCGGCCTCATCGCCGGCAACGGCAAGTTCCCCTTTCTCGTGCTGGACGCGGCACGGGTGCAGGGGTTTGAGGTCGTGGTCGCAGCCATCAAAGAGGAAGCTTTCCCCGAGATCGAGTCGAAAGGCGCCGCCTCGGTTCATTGGCTCTCTCTGGGCGAGCTCTCTAAGCTGATCGACACGTTCAAAGCGGCAGGCGTCACGCGCGCCGTCATGGCCGGACAAGTCAAGCACAAGCAGATTTTTTCTGCCATCAAACCCGACTGGCGTCTAGCCAAGCTGCTGCTCTCGCTCGGCACCCGCAACACCGATTCTCTGCTCGGCGCGATCGCCAAGGTTCTGGCGGATGAAGGCATCATGCTAGAGAACTCCACCGCGCTGCTCGAGCCGCTGCTCGCGAAAACCGGGGTGCTCACCAAGCGCGCTCCGAGCGAGCAGGAACGCCAGAACATCGAATACGGACGCCTGTTGGCGAGGCGCCTCGCCGAGTACGACATTGGCCAAACCGTGGTGATCGCCGAAGCCGCCTGCGTGACCGTCGAAGCCATGGAAGGCACGGACGCAACCATCGAGCGCGCTGGACAACTGATGCGATCGTTATCCGTATCCGTAGAATCGGAACCCGCCGGTGAAGCTTCGACTCTGAGCCGCGCCCTGACCGTGGTCAAAGTCGCCAAGCCGAAGCAGGATCTGCGCTTCGATGTTCCGGTAATCGGCCTAAAGACGATCGAGACCATGGTGCGCGCCGGCGCAGGTTGTCTGGCCGTAGACGCAGGCCGCTGCCTGTTGCTGGATGGCGACGCCATGACGCGGGCGGCAGATGACGCCGGGATCGCGGTCTGCGCAGATTAACTGGCTTGATCAGGAGGCGTCTTATGTCCGAAGCAACTCGCATTGCCGACCAGTTGCGCCGCGCCTTCACCGGCAACGCCTGGCATGGTGATTCTCTGTTTGAAATTCTGGAGGGTGTCACTGCCCAGCAAGCCGCCGCACATCCCATCAAGAACGCCCACAGCATCTGGGAGTTGGTGCTGCACATTGCGGCATGGGATGGAGCGGTGCGGCAGCGGATGACGGGTGTGTCCGTGAAGCTTTCCAGCAAGAAAAATTTCCCGCCGGTCTTGGATACGACTGAGGTGGCATGGGCGAAGACGCGGGAACATGTTCGACGGGTTCATGACGACCTTGTCGCCGCGGTTGAGAGATTTCCGGAGAAATCTCTTCACAATCAGGTCCCGGGCAAGAAAGGCGCGCACTACACCTTCTACTACATGCTTCATGGCGTAGTGCAGCATGAGCTGTATCATGCCGGGCAGATCGCGCTGCTGAAGAAAATGTGAGCCTCCGCAATTTTGCCCGAAACCTGTGGTGGAAAGGGGTTCACCTCTGCAATCTGCCCTCTGACCTCTGCAATCGTCCTTACTCGCAGTTCCTGGTTGTGCACTTTCCTATCGAGGGCTGGAACTGCGACAATAGTGAGTTGTTTCTTCGCGGCGGAGCACTCCTCTGAGTCAGGACTTTCCAATCAATGTTGCGGTGGTTGGCGTGGGCGCCTTCGGGCGCAATCATGCTCGTGTCTATCAGCAATTGCAGCAGGCAGGCAGCGTGCGGCTGGTGGGGGTGGTCGATCCCGATACGACGCGGGCTGACGCTGTTGCCGCCGAGTTCGGTTGCAAAGCGTTCGGCTCGGTCGACCAGATGCTGACCACGCACAGCGAGGTGCAGGGGGCGTCGGTCGCGGTGCCGACCGTTCTCCATCGGCAGGTGGCGCGCGACCTGATGGAAGCCGGCGTTGACGTGCTCATCGAAAAACCGCTGGCCACGACCTTGGCCGAGGCCGACGAACTGCTTCTGCTGGCGTTACAGCACGAGCGCGTGGCGCAAGTGGGGCATCTGGAGCGCTTCAATCCGGCGGTGCGCGCTACTCTGCCGCTGATCAACCAGCCCATGTTTTTTGAAGTGCACCGGCTCAGCATGTTCTCGCCGCGAGCGCTCGATGTGGATGTGGTGCTCGACCTGATGATCCACGACCTCGACGTCGTGCTGACCTTCGTGAAGTCCGAGGTGAAGGAAATCCGCGCGGTCGGGCTGCCCATCCTTTCCGGCAAAGTGGATATCGCGAACGTCCGCGTCGAGTTTGAATCGGGCTGCGTCGCCAACTTTACCGCCAGCCGGGTTTCGACCGAGCGCGTTCGCAAGCTGCGTTTCTTTCAGCCGGGACAGTACATTTCGATCGATTACGGAAGGCAGGACGTGCTGGTGTTGTCGGTCGGAAGCCCGGCGGCAACGTCAACATCAATGACCAGCCGGCCAACCGTCAATCCACAAATCCAGATGGCGAAGCCCCCCATCACAGCCGAGGAGCCGCTGCTGGCGGAGATCAGGTCCTTCCTGCAGTCGGTGCGCGACCGGTCGCGACCGGCTGTTCCACTGGAGGATGGGCGCAGAGCACTGCAACTAGCCCTGGCGATTCTCGACGAGATCCGCCGCCACGCAGGACGGATCGGCGTGAAGTAGTGGCAGCGTAATCTAGCAGGCTGCGGAAAAACTCCGGTTTCGTATCAGGGTATCGCTTTAGCGATGCCGCAAGTCCTTCGAAAGCAATCGCCCCTTCAGGGGCTGGGCGGCTGCAGCCTGCTACGGCGCTGGCGTCCCTTGCGCCGACAAGCGTTGCTTCAGTTGCGCGGCAAATTGTTCGGTCTGCTCATCGGACAATTGCAATTCACCGTTGAGAATCAGGCTCAACTGGTCGGCGCCGGCATCCTGGAACTGCGCGTTCTCGAGGATGGCGGACTCCTGCGCGACCCGAGGAAGCGTGGCTTTGAGGTCAGCGATCTTCTGCAGAGCGGAGACTACCGAGGCTGCGATCTGCTCGCGCAGCGTTACGCCGAGGTCGCCGGAGCGGAGCAGGTCGCGAAGTATACCGTCAGCGTTGACTCGGCTGATTTCGGAAACGAGTCGTAAGCCTGCGCTTGGTTCGACCGAGGGAGTGAGTTTGACCTCGAGAACGCCGTCGCTGTCGGCCACTTCCATGGGGCCCGCCTGGCCGGGCGGGCACACCCAGCGCTCGTAATGCAAGTTCGTCACCACCAGGCTGGCCGAAACCAGTGGCGTGAGTGTGGCTTGTCGCAGCTCAATGCGCTCGCCACAGCGGGGAGAGCGGGCGACTTCGGTGCGAACAATGGCGGTAATGTTTTGCTGCAGGTCGGAGAGATCGGCGGCTAGCTTGAGGCTGAAGAGATCATGGCCGTTTTCAGTAGAAGTCAGGGAAACCGCGCCCGACACAGGGATTAAGAGCGTCTGACCGGCGATGTTGATCGAGTTCGTCACCTTCGGTAGATTGAAAACGAGGCCTTGGCTTTCCGTGTCGATCAGAATGCCCATTTCTCTGCCGAGCACAAGTTGCTCGTTTTGGAAACTGGCGAACTTCTTGTCGAGACTGGCGGCGGAGGTGGCGACTTGTGCCCCGTCCGGTTTCGATGTCTCGACGACCTGATCGAAGGCCCTGATCTCTTTATCCAGGTCGGAATCCTCTTTGGCCAGTTTGCTCGTGGTCTCCTTCAACCCTGATTTTTGCGCGTCAGAAAACGAGGTGAGAAAGTTCTGGTTGCCGGCGCGAACTCTCTCCATCGCCTGATCGAGGGCGGTTCCAGGATCGGCCAAAGCAAGAGCGGCCGGCGCAGCCGAAGCGGAGGTTTTCTGCAAAGATTGGCGAAAGTCTCTCAGCCGATCGCTGGCGGCCTGTGTGTACTGCAGAATCTTGGCGAACGCGGCGCGCTGCTCGTCGGTTGCTTGCACAGCGATGGAGCGGCGAAACTCCTTGAGATCATCCTCTGCGCTGAGCCCTCCCCGAAGGGCGGGGCAATCGTGCAGGCAGATGATGGGCCTTGAGTTGTTTCCAGTGCCACCGGCGCCGCCACCTCCACCGCCCCCGTGCCGCTGGGCAACCACCGTAGTGGGACCGGCCAGCAAGACGACCCCAAACATCAGCGCAGCCAAACCGGACGCAGATTCGCGAAAGCCAGACACAATGACCGCAGATACAACACCGCTAAATGCGGACGGAACGCGACTTCCCTCGTGGAACATAGGCCAGTTCTCCAGGAACACTTAGCGGGTGGAACAGGGCTGCAGCATCAACGGAGCAATAAAAGTTCTGATGCACGCGCAGTGAAATTGGTGATCTGCCGGTGCAGCGACGGCGGAGGAGGAGGCGGGGCCAGCCCCTTCTCCAGATGCGGAATTGCGTTCTCTTTGTTACCCAGGTACTTACTCGGCCCGCACAAAAAATGCGACAATAGATCCAACGGTTGCAACTCCATGATTTACGTAACTTTACGTAGGAACATTCTCGTAATCTTGCGCAACCCGGGAGCCTGCCCGTGTCTCTAAGTTGATAGTCTCTGCCTGATGCCGGCCACGCAAATTCCGTCGCGCGATCCCTTGTCGGGCGAGTCATTGCCCCCGTCTGCCGACCAGCCCGAGCAGCGCGATTTGTTCGAAGGGCAGCACTGGGAGACGGCTTACCGCGGCTTCAATCCCGACGATGTTCCGCATCTTCTCATTCAGTTGCAGGACGATCTCTCGCGGGCGCGCAAACGCGAAGCGCTGTGGCTGTCCGTCATCCTCCACTTGTTCGTGATCATCCTGTTATGGAACAGCGAGAAATTGATGGGGCTATTGCCGCATCGGACGGTCGCTCTGGCGATTCGGGCGGACCAGGGGAAAGACGCGACGTTCCTGGAACTGCCGCCCGACGCACAGAAGCTCACGCGCCGTCCCGATGCCAAAGTGATTTCGGATAAAGACCGCATCGCCACCAGCAAAGCGCCGCAGATCAATCACGAGGAATTGAAGAAGATACTGGAAAGTGCGCGGGCGGGTCGCCCCGGCGAGAACGCACCGCAGCAGCAGCCGGCACAGGGCCAGCAACCGTCGCAGGAGAATCCGCAGCAGAGTTCGGGATTCGCCCAGCCGCAGCCGAACGATCAAACGGCGCAGTTGCGGCTGCCTCCGCAGAACCGGCCGCAGCCGAATTTCAATACCTCCATGACGGCAGGCTCGGCCATCGACCAGGCGCTCCGGGCGGCGGCCGAAAATCGCGGCCACTACGGCGGTGCTGGACAAGCGGGCGATTTCGGAAGCCCCGGAAGGAGCGGGGCGAAGGCGCTGGATCAGGCGGAAATTCTCACCGACACCATGGGCGTCGATTTCGGTCCCTATCTGACTAGGGTCGTGCAGATTGTGAAGCAGAACTGGTATAGCATTATGCCGCCCTCCGTGTATCCTCCGATCTTTAAACAGGGCAAGCTGGCCATTGAATTCGTCATTCTTAAGAATGGCACAATCAGCGGATTGGTGAGAGACACCTCGTCCGGCGACGTGGCCCTGGATCGGGCCGCGTGGGGGAGTATCACCGCATCAGCCCCGTTCCCGCCGCTGCCGAAAGAATTTCCCGGCAAACTCCTCGGCCTGCGTTTCTATTATTTCTATAACCTCGAACCGGGCTCCGACGTGAAGTAAGCTCGCGGAATCGGTCAGGTGCGCGAATGGACTGAATTCGCTACCATAGGGACATTCGCAGTTCGATGTGCAACCAAATAAAACTATGAAGATTCACAAACTGACGCCACTTCCCGCTGTTTTGACAACGCTGGTTCTGCTCTGCCTGCCGGTCTTTGCCGTTGCGCAGGATGTGCCCGAGGCTCTCCGTCCACCCAAGGGTGCGCAAGTCGCGCTCGTCGTTTTCGAAGACCTGCAATGTCCGCAATGCGGCCGGGTCGCGCCGCTGCTGGTGCAGGCCTCGCACACCTACAAGATTCCCCTGGTGCAGCACGATTTCCCGCTGCCCTTGCACAACTGGTCGTTCGAAGCTGCCGTGCTGGCCCGCTACTTCGACACCCATTCGAAGGAGATCGGAAACGCCTTCCGCGACACCGTCTTCGCGCACCAGTTGGAGATCAATCCGCAGAACCTCCGCGGATTTGCCGACAAGTTTGCCGCCGATCACAAGCTCGGTTTGCCCTTCGTGGTAGATCCCGACGGCAAGCTGGCGGCGTTGGTGCGGGCAGATAAAGACTTGGGCCTGAGTTTGCACATCGAGCACACACCCACCATCTGGGTGGTAACCAACAGACGCACCAGTAAGCCCTACGTCGAGGTCACGGACACTTCCCAGCTCTATATCCTGATCGACGCCATGAAGAAAGATTGAAGAGGTCAGAGGTCAGATTGCAGAGGTGAGCCTCTTGCGGTACGCAGGGAACTGACAAAAATTGAGATGAGTTCGTTCGCCTCGCACACAAGGTCGCGCAATTTCTCTGCTGGGAAAATATTCCCCTCCTGAAAAAGTTCTAGCCAGAAAACCGTCTCGTCTGCCTCTTCCAGAACAATCCCCAGTTTGGCGATGAATTCCGCACGGGATCTCCCGCGGCACGCTGCTCGGTAGTTTGCGCCGATCGATGTGCTGGAGCGCAGAAGCTGGCTACCCAAGATTCGCGCTTCTTGAGTTCGAGGGAGGGAGCGATACAGTCTGAGGACTCGCAATGCGAAGTGTTTGGTGCGGATCTTCAGCGCTTCAGAATCCCTCTTCACGCCACGCCTCGGGAGGTGATTCTATGCTTTGATTTTCAGCGTTGACGGTGATGCCCCTCACATTGAGAATGTGAGGTTTCTACCTCTGCAATCTGACCTCTGACCTCTGCAATTGTTGTTATTCCGTCCACCTGCGAAACAGCAGCGCCCCATTCGTGCCGCCGAAACCGAACGAATTCGACATGGCGTACTCGAATTCTGTCTTGCGCGCGTGGTTGGGAACGAAATCCATGTTCTCGGTTCCAGGATCCTGATTGTCCAGGTTGATGGTTGGCGGCAGAATCTGGTCGCGCAGCGCCAGCACCGTTACTCCCGCTTCCAATCCACCCGCTCCGCCCAGCAGATGGCCGGTCATCGACTTGGTGGAACTGACCGGGATCTTCTTTCCAAATAGATTTCGGATGGCGTGCGCTTCCAGCGTATCGCCGATGGGCGTTGAGGTCCCGTGGGCGTTGACGTAGCCGACCGCGCCGGGATCGAGTTTCGCATCGCGCAGCGCGTTGCGCATGACCCGGAATCCGCCTTCGTGCTCGGGGGCAGGTTGCGTCATGTGATACGCGTCCGCCGACATACCGTAGCCAACAATTTCCGCCAGGATGGGAGCCCCCCGGCGGCGGGCATGATCGAGCTCTTCAAGAACCAGAATGCCCGCGCCTTCGCCCATGACGAAGCCGTCGCGATCCTTGTCCCACGGACGGCTGGCGCGCGCGGGCTCGTCGTTGCGCGTGGAAAGTGCCCGCATGGCGGCAAATCCGCCGACGCCCATCGGAGTAATGGCTGCCTCGGCGCCTCCCGCAATCATTACGTCAGCGTCGCAATGCTGGATGATGCGGAAGGAATCGCCGATCGAGTGCGCGCTGGTGGTGCAGGCCGTTGCCGTCGCTTCATTCGGACCCTTGGCGCCAAACCTCATGGAAACGTGCCCGGCGGCCAGGTTGACGATGGCGGCGGGAATAAAAAAAGGCGAGATCTTGCGCGGTCCGCCCTCGAGCAGCGCCGTGTGCTCGCGCTCGATCACGTCGAATCCCCCAATGCCCGAACCGATATGCACGCCGACGTTCTCGGCGTTTTCCGGCGTAATCTGGAGCTGCGACATCTTCATCGCTTCGTCCGAGGCGGCGAGCGCGAAGTGGATGAAGCGGCCCATCTTCTTCACTTCTTTTTTCTCGATGAAAGCCAGGGGATCGAAATTGCGGACTTCCGCCGCGATCTGGCAGGCAAATGCGGAGGCGTCGAACCCGGTGATACGGTCAACGCCGCTCTTGCCTGCAACCAGGGCTCGCCACACCGAGTCCGTGGTATTACCCAGGGAACAGATCAGGCCGATACCGGTAATGACAACTCTTCGCGCCAAACTACTTGCCCGCTTTCGCGTGCTTGCCGATGTACTCGACGGCATCCGACACGGTGCGAATCTTTTCCGCATCCTCGTCCGGGATTTCAATATCGAAGGCCTCTTCGAAGGCCATCACCAGCTCGACCGTGTCGAGCGAATCGGCGCCCAGGTCATCCACGAATGAAGCGCTGGGCGTAACCTCGCCCTCGTCCACTCCCAACTGCTCGACAATGATCTGTTTCACTTTTTCATCAACGGCTGCCATGTTTCTCCTCGTTTCCAAGTCTGGGAATCGCCGGTCCGGGTTCCGGGCCGGCGTTTGTTGATTTATGACTGCATTTCGCTTCAACAGTTCCATGAAGTCGAAACTAGTAGTCTAAAAGGGATTGGAGAAGTATGCAAAGGAAGTAAAGAAAAAACTGGCCCGGTCGAAACTACACCCGAATCCTAACCGTACCTTGGGAAAACGGTCGAACTTCGCCGGTTTGGTTTCCTTAGTGTTCCTGAGTGTCCTTCGTGGTTGAGGTTTTTGACTACCCTCACTTCGAATACTCGTCTCGCAACCGCACTTGCCGGTCGGTCATGGGGATCGCGCGCCCCTGGATAAAGACTTGCTTCACATCGGTTTTCACGTCCAGTGGATCGCCGGTCGCGACCACGACATTGGCCGTCTTGCCCACATCGAGCGAGCCCAGTTGATCGGCGACACCCCAGATTTCAGCCGCGTTGATGGTGATCGCCTTAAGAGCTTCGTCATAGGGAAGCCCGAAAGCTGTCGCGTATCCGGCCTGGTCGGGCAGGTTGCGTACGTTGTGCGCCGAATACGAGGCAAATACGATCTTGATGCCCCGTTGGTAGAGTTGCGCCGGAAGGCTGTACACGGTGTCATAGCGCTCGTCTTCTTTCGGAGCTTCGTAAATAGGCCCGACAATCACCGGCACTTTGAGGCTGGCCACGTAGTCAAGGACGGGCTGCGAGTGGCTGATGTGGTTGAGCACAAATTTCAGCTTGAACTCTTTGGCGAGGCTGACCGCAGTTTCAAGATCGCTCGGACTCTCGGCCGCGAGCACGATGGTTTTATTGCCATCGAAATAGGGAAGCAGAGCTTCTGACTTGAGATCGCGCTTCGGGGCGAGAGGCTCGGGTTTCTTGTCGCGAATCGCCTCAGATTTCTTCCGATCGTAGTCGGCCCATTTCGCTTTGTAGTCTTGCGCATCGAGAAATGCCTGCCGCAGTTGCGCCGCCAGACCCATGCGCGTCGAAGGGAACTTCCGCTTTTCGAAGCCGCCTTTGTTGCGGCGCTCATCCCCCGTGAAGTTCAGCGGCATGGCGTTATCGCGGATCAGCAGCATCTCGGTGGCGGACGCTCCAGCCAGCTGAATGAAAGAATCCTGCCCCGGCAGCGTATCCGCGCCTTCGGGAGCAACCACCGCATTGGTGACCCCATTCATGCGGGCCACCGGGATCAGAGCCGACTCCGCGTGAAACGCTTCCGCCGTATGCATGTGCGGCATAATCTCGTCGCTCATCTCGACCAGATCGTTAGTCATGGCTTCGGCCGAGATCTCCGTGAGGCCGAGGTTTGTTTCGGAATCAATCAGGCCCGGATAGACGGTCATTCCCGTAACATCGATCACCTGAGCGCCGCTCGGGATATTGACAGAACTAGCTGCTCCAACAGCCGTGATCTTCCCGCCCTGCATGACAATCACTCCGCCCTCAATCACGCCGTGAGTGACGGTTAGCAGTTTGCCGCCCTTTAAAGCTACCGGGGGTTCTTGAGTGAACGCCAGTGTGGACAGGATCAAAATCAAGATCAAAAGCAGCGGGCGAGGGCGCCCGCTCCACACGGGCTGGCTTGCTGAGACCTGAGACCTGACACCTGAGACCTGCTTTTTCATTCCCCCTCCTTATAGTGCGTAGTCCCCAATCCCGGCAACGACCGGTCAAAGTACACCTCGCCATCGATCAGAACTTTTTCCGGCACGCCATAACTCGACAGCGGATATCCATCCCAGATCACAAGATCCGCATCCTTGCCGACGTCGACCGAACCAACGCGATCATCCACGCCAACGATCCATGCGGCATTCAGCGTGATCATCTTCAAGGCTTCTTCTTCGGTGGCGCCGCCGTAGCGCATGGTCTTGGCCGCCTCCTGATTAAGGCGGCGAGTGTAATCCTCGGAGTCGCTCTTGATCGCCACGTGCACGCCCTTGCGCATCGACATCGTCGCATTCCAGGGGATCGCGTCCCAAGCCTCCTGCTTATAGCCCCACCAGTCGGAGAACGTGGCAATGGCGATATTGTTGGCCGCAAGCTGGTCGGCAACCTTGTAGGCTTCGAGCGCATGATGGAAGGCGCGAATCTTGTAGCCGAATTCCTTAGCCATCGCGATCTCAGTCAGCATTTCGTCGGCGCGATAGATGTGGATCTGCACCAGCAGTTTGCCGCGCAGCACGTCGGCCAGGGCTTCGAGCTTCAGGTCGTGCTTGGGTGCAGAGGCATCTTTATCGCCGCGCTTAACTTTCTCGTTGTAGTTGTCCCACTCGCGCATATAGTCCTGCGCTTGCACCAGCGCTTCTCGTTGCACCGCAAAATTACCCATGCGCGTCGAAGGCAACTGATCGCGTCCGCCATAAACGCGCTTCGGATTTTCGCCGCTGGCAAACTTGATCGACTGCGGCGCATTCGGAAACAACATCTCATCGCGCGAGGCGCCGTACTTGTGCTTGATGACCACCGCCTGCCCGCCAATCATGTTGGCCGACCCGTGCAGCAGCAGCGAAGTGGTCACGCCCCCAGCCAGCGCGCGGTAGATGGCCTTGTCCTGATAGTCGAAGGCATCTTTCATCATCATGTGCGGCGTGATCGGGCTGGTAGCTTCGTTGACGTCGTCATCAAGTGCGATGTGCGAGTGCGAATCGACGATGCCCGGAGTAAGGTACTTTCCACCCGCATCAATCACTGTGGCGCCGGCAGGCGCATTCACGTTTTCGCCGACCGCCGCGATCTTGCCGTCCTTGATATACACCGAGCCATTCTTGATGTTGCCGTGCGTCACCGTCATCACGGTCGCGTTCTTGATCACGACGTCGTGATGGCCGGCAGCTTGTCCGAAAGAAGATTGCCCAAAGGCGGATGCCAGCATCATCGTCAGCCATACGCAGTGAAGTGCAAATATCTTTCTCGACAGTAATCGCATATGTGGAACCCCGAACAAAGTAGTTCGCCGCAGTGAATATCGGATTGTAGGAGCCTCGGCAACCAGGGTCAAACGACGGACGGGGCAGTGCTCTCCGGGAAAAATTTGCCGCCCTCCTACCCGTCTGGCCCGTGGAACCGGGGCACGCGCATAGCGGGCGGAAACTACGGCCACTGGGGCACTACGCTAGTTCGTTTTGCCGGGGCCCCCATCCAGTTTTGCGTGGATCTGGTCGACGTCGGTAAGCCCCGGGGGCACTGCCATCTCGTCAAGAATGTTCGGAACACCAGCCTCCCGATCATTCGGATATTTCCTGTAATACTTCGTAATCGTGTCCACGTATACCTGAAAATACGGCTGTGTGAAGTCTGGCAGGCTACGCAGACAAACTTGTGTAGATATCTTTTCAGGCGATACCGGTTCGTGCGGAAGGCAGGGTGTTATTTTCTCTTCGTAGAGATAACATCCAGAACGTTTGCCTCGTTGGAATCCAAACAGATAGCCATGTACGTACTCACTTCTCGCTTCCGCACTCAAGAATAGCCATTGCTCTGCCGGGTTTTGGGGTACGCGTTCTCCTTTGGCCGAGCTCGCAGAAGTGTCACAAGGGTCTTTATCATCCAGCATTCTGCGGAGTTGGGCCGTCCTTTCCTTGGCTACTGCGGTAGCCACTTGCGCGTAGCACATCGGGTATATGCTGCCGTACTCTCGCTGTTTGTCTTCTGCCGGATAGAGTTCCTGTAGGTGTGCATCTCGGAATGCAAGCCAAGCGCGCTGCGCGGCTCGCAATTTCTTTGTCGCGTTGTCGTCGTTTTTCAGTTTGGAAAGTAGTTCTTGATAGACGCGATTCAGATCAGCGTCCGCCTCTCGGGCGTCCAAATCAGCACAGCGATTCATCTCTGACTGTGCCATCGCCGTTTTCCAACAAGGGCTTTCCGAAGACTGGCACAACCCAAGGGTCGCAATGAGCGAAAAGGATGCCGTGATCAAGGCGCGATTCATGTGGTTGATTCTGATCTTCGGACACAACTGCTGTAAAGAGGCGATGGCATTCATTGCCCTCCCCGTCCCCACACTTGCCCATTCCGTCAAACTCATGTCACGATCTAGCCGTGAAAATCCTGACCCTGCTAGCCATTCCGCTGGCGCTGACCCTGTCCGCGCCAGCCGAGTGCCCCAAGAATCAGCCCAAAACCGAGGCCGCTCTCGTCGAACTCGAACAGAACTGGGCCGCCGCTCTAAGCCGCAAGGACGTCGCCACCGTCGCCTGTCTGCTGGCCGACGAATTCGAGGACGTCGACGTCGACGGCTCCCTGCATACTCGCAGCCAGACGCTGGAGCACATCCCGCAGCGCAAACCCGGCGTGAATCATCTCTCCGAGATGCGAGCCCACGTCGAGGGCAACTCCGGATTCACCCGCGGACTCGCCACCTTGGTGGATGCATCCGGCAAGGTCGTGGCTCGAGTCCGATTCACCGACGTCTTCACCTACCGCGACGGCCGCTGGCAGGCACTCGCCGGACAAGAATCGCTGCTCAGTGAGGCCAAACGCTGAATGCGCGCCGTGGTGCAACGCGTGAGCCGCGCCAGAGTGACAGTAAACGCCACGGTAGGCGCTGAGACCGCCGGCGAGATCGGCCGCGGCCTGCTCGTCCTGCTCGGCGTAGGCGCCGGAGACATGCGCGCCGACGCTGACTACCTTGCCGACAAGACCATCGGCCTGCGCATTTTTGAAGATGCCGCCGGCAAAATGAATCTTTCCGTCGCCGAGGTTGGCGGCGCGCTGCTGGTGGTCTCGCAGTTCACCCTCTACGGAGACGCCCGCCGCGGCAAGCGTCCATCGTTCGACGCGGCCGCTCCGCCCCAGCAGGCTCGCGAACTCTACGAATATTTTGTGGAGAAAATCCGCGCCACCAGCCTGCGATGCGAGACCGGGCGGTTTCAGGAGATGATGCAAGTCGAACTGGTCAACGAAGGCCCAGTCACCATCCTGCTCGATTCAGCGAAAGCGTTTTGAAAGTTAGGACTGGGTCCGCCGCGGGAAACACTTGGATTTTGACGTTGTTTTGAAAGGGCGCGGCTTCAGCCGCGCCGTAAGTTTTGCAGAATCGTCACCGGCTTTAGCCGCTGAGGGACGCTGCGGCGCGCAACACAAGTTTTTCCGCAGCCGCCAAGATCCTGCCGACACCTACCCGCGTTTGACTTTGCCTCGCCTTGCCCGGTAGATTGGCTAGCTGCTGTTCTTGTTCTTTCTCAAAATTAGGTTCGCGCATGATCGTAGGCCAGCCCTACGTTGGACTATGGGAAGCGGGTGCAAATCCCGCGCTGCCGCGCAACTGTAAGCGAGGACATCGCAATCGGCCACTGGGCAAAAACCTGGGAAGGCCGGTTGCAGTAGCCGGATGCAGGGCGAAAGCTCACATCCTGACTCGCAAGCCAGGAGACCGGCGTGAACCGCCCCCACCAACCCTTTCGCGTGATAAAGGAGACGTGTATGCGGTTTTCTAGTGTATTTGCCAGTATTTCTTTTCTGTTGTTCATTTCTTTCTCCATCGCTTCGGCCCAAATCAGAATCAAAGTTGTCGATCCTCAAGATGCGGTCGTCGCCGGCGCCGAGGTGCAATTGCTCAAATTGGGGAAACCCGTGGCCGTCGAAAGCACGTCCGCCGAAGGCCTCGTGATTTTTCACGAGGCGTCATCCTACTCTTGTAGTGTCCACGTGTTGGCTCCGGGCTTCGCGGTAGAGACGCTGGATCTTTCCCCAACGAACGAAGTCATCACCATCAAACTCCGTCTGGCGACGGCGTCGGAAACCGTGGTCGTGACCGCCACCCGCACTCCAGTCCCCAGCCAAGCCACGGGCGCCGACGTTGACACTCTCAACAGTCAGCAGTTGGCAGTAACGCAGCCCGTGGCGGCCGACGATACCATGCGGTTTCTGCCGGGCGCGGTCGTGAATGCTGCCGGGCAACGCGGCGGCATTTCCTCTCTCTTCGTCCGCGGCGGCGACTCCACCTACAACAAAGTGATTGTCGATGGCGTCGTGATCAACGAACCGGGCGGCACATTCGACTTCGGCACTCTGCCCCTGGTACAAGCGGATCGCCTGGAGTTTGTGCGCGGCGCGCAGAGCACTTTATACGGATCCGATGCCATGACCAGCGTGGTGCAGGTGTGGACGCGCGTTGGGAGCACTCCTGTCCCCGAACTCCGCCTTGGCGCCGATGGCGGAAATTTCGGAACCGCCAGCGGCTACGCCTCTCTGGCCGGCGCGCACGGACGCTTCGACTACAACTTTTTCGGCGACCAGTTCAACACCAACGGACAGGGCATCAACAACTCTTACTCGGATTCGCTACAGGGCGCGAATCTCGGCGTGGCTCTCTCCGATGACGTTGCCCTGCGAGTGCGGGTCCGCCACTCCAACAGCCATACCGGAGTTCCCGGGGAATGGGATTTCAATGGCGATCCGCTTCTGCCGCCCGATCCTGGCGAGTGGTCACAACTGAACAATATTCTGGGAAGCACGGAACTCGCCATCAATGCGCCTTCCGGCTGGCAACACCGCCTCACCGCCTTCGACTATCTCTACCGCTATAACGAATTGAACTTAAATGGCGATCCTGCGCGTGTGAGTCCCCTCTACGGACCCTTCGACTTTCCGTCGCACGAAGTCGACCATATTAATCGCGCCGGATTTGAATACCAGGGAGACTACTCCAACCGAGCCTGGGCACACACGACCTTTGGAGTTCGAATCGAAAACGAAAACGGATTCGTTGGAGATGTGGACTTTCCCCCGCAAACCCACGGCCAGCGCCTCAATCAGGATGCCTACCTGCAACAGCAGCTCACGCTAGGCAGGCTGTCGGTCATCGCGGGTGGACGGTTCGTCCACAGCAGCGCCTTCGGGAATACCGGCGTACCACGCGTCGCCCTGACTTTACTGGCGCTCCGGAGTGGAGAGATTTTCTCTGGAACCCGCTTGCGCTTTTCCTATTCCACCGGATTCAAAGAGCCGCGCCTCGAGGAGACGTTTGCTGGGCCGCCCTATTCCATTCCGAATCCTGGCCTCAAACCAGAACGGGTACGCGCTTTCGAAGCAGGGATCTCACAGAATTTCTTTCAGGGGAAATATGTCCTGAACGCCACCTATTTCAACAATCTGTTTCATGACCAGATCAACTATGAAGAGGTGGACCCTGCAAATTTCATTGGCGAATACCTCAACGTCAACCAGGCCTTCGCCCAAGGTGCGGAGGTCGAACTGCAAGCCAAACTCCGGACCCGCCTGCTGCTCAATACCGCCTACACCTACACGTCCACCGAGATTCTCGACAATCCCGCTCCCATTGATCCGCAATACAAACCCGGCATGCCACTCCTGCGACGTCCCAGACATTCGGCCACTACCTCGCTGTCGTATCTCGGTAGTCATTGGGGAGCGAACCTAAGTGGAAGCTTCGTCGGCCGTCGCCCCGACGATGATTTTCTCGGCTTCCACATCAACCACGCCGCCGGCTACGCCCGCGTCGATCTCGGCGGCTGGTACGCCATCAATTCGCGAATCACCGCATACGCCAATGTCGAAAACGCCCTCAACCGTCACTACAACGAAGTGCTGGGATATCCGGCGCTGACGGCCAACTTTCGCGCCGGCCTGAGGTTCCGTATCGGAGGAGAGTAAGGCGAGAACCAGGGTGTCGGCGCCGCACTAACGCTGGCCGCCGTTTGTGCCGATAGACATTCCAGAGGGTTGGGCCTCGTCCGGCCTCTGTTCCTCATGCCCAAGATTCTGATCGCCGACGACTCTCGCTTCCAAAGACAATTGCTCGCCTCGTTCTTGAGCGCCAGCGAATTTGAGCCAGTCTTTGCCGGCGACGCCCTCCAGGCATGGATGGCCGCTCTGCGTTCCGCTCCTCAGTTGATTCTCCTCGATATCAACATGCCCGGAGGCACCGGCCTCGAGGTACTAAAGCGCCTGAGGATGTCCACCAGAACGCAGCACATTCCTGTGATCGTGGTCAGCAGCGAGGAGGATCCCGCAACCGAATCGATGGCGCGGAGTCTGGGCGCAATGGTCTTTCTTCACAAGCCCGTTGAACAGGAACAGCTTTGCGCTGCCGTGAATCTCGCCCTGCACCCCGCGCATCCTGCCGGCTAGCGCCGGCTGCCCGCGGTTTCTCTGGATTCGCTTCCCGAGCGGAGGTCGTCGCCTTCCACCGACATTTTCGTCTGGGCCGGCTTGCCTCCTCCGTTATAGCGGTCGCGTACCGCCACCAGCTTTTCCACTTCCTTTTCGCCCAGCGGTTGCTCGTTGCCAAGCAAATGCGTGACCAGCGAGATCTTCGCGAAGTGCTCGACGATTTCCATTTTCATGTAAGCGCTCTCGAGCGACGAGCCGAACGTTACCACCCCATGATTCGCCATCAGGATCGCGTCATGCTGCGGAATCAGCGGCTCGAGAGCGTCGGTCAGTTCGGGCGTCCCCGGAGTGCCGTAGCGGGCGAGTGGAATCGAGCCCAGGCCAACCACCACTTCGCAAACCAGCGGTCGGCTCAGTCCGTATCCAGATGCGGCAAATCCGGTCGCCGTCGGCGGATGCGCGTGCACGATGCCATGCACGTCCGGGCGCAAGCGATAAATCAGCAGATGCATGCCGATCTCGCTCGAAACCATGCGTTTGCCGGCTAGCCGTTTTCCCTCCATGTTCACAATCACCATGTCAGAGGCCCGCATCCTGCCCTTGCAGATACAGGTCGGCGTCACCAGCAAGCGCTCCTCGTCCAGACGGACCGACAAGTTCCCGTCCGTGGCCGCCACAAAGCCGTTTTGGTACAGCATGCGGCCGTACTGCACAATCGCAAGCCGATGCTGGCGGTCACTGGCCATGGAAACCCTGCGCCGTCATGGTACCGCACCGCTCGGAATCCTTACAACCATTAGCTGGTCAAAATATGTAAATAGATGGCCACCAATTTCCAACGCCAGAGAAAAGGATTGGATAAGTCGCAGAAAATCCAGCTCTATAATCTCCTCGATGCTCGTCTCCGACTTCCAGTATGATCTGCCGCCCGAGCGCATTGCCCAGGAGCCCTTGCCCGACCGCTCAGCATCGCGCCTGCTGCACCTGCATCAGCTGCCTGGTAGTGGGAAGGGCCAGGGCTGGCAGGGCCAAACTTGGCTGGGCCAAACTTGGGAAGACCGCAGGTTTCGCGAATTCCCCAACTTGCTGCGGCCCGACGACCTGCTGGTCGTGAACGATACGCGGGTGTTCCCGGCACGGCTCTACGGCCACCGCAGCGGACAGCATGCCCAGCCCCTAAGCCCGCACAATCCAGCGGCACGAGATTTTCTCCGCGGCCGCATCGAAGTTCTGCTGACCCGTCAGATCACCGACGATCCGAATGAGTGGGAGTGTCTGGTACGCCCTGGCCGCAAGATCGGAATCGGGGAGAAACTCTACTTTGACGATCCGCCCTCCCTCGAAGCCGAAGTCACCCAGCGCGGCAACTTCGGAGAGCGGCACATCCGGTTCGCCCCGGTCCCCGATTTCTTTGCCCGCATCGACCGCATCGGACACGTACCCCTTCCCCCTTACATCGATCGCGACGACGCGGCAACCGACCGGGATCGCTACCAGACTGTCTACGCCCAAGCCAGGGGATCCGTGGCCGCCCCTACCGCCGGTCTGCACTTCACCCCCGAAATCCTGCAACAGATTCGTGGACGCGGCATTGCAATCGCCGAGATCACCTTGCATGTCGGATTGGGTACTTTTCAGCCGGTGCGAGTTGAGAGAGTAGAAGATCACAAACTGCATCGGGAGTGGTTCGAGATTCCAGCCGAGGCCGCGCAAGCCATCAACCGGGCGAAAGCCGAGGCCAGGCGCGTGGTGGCCGTGGGCACCACCACCGTCCGCACCCTCGAGTACGCGGCGGGGCTTTCGGAGAAATCCGGCGAAGATCGAGTCAAAGCCGGTCGCGGCGAGGCCGATCTGTTCATCTATCCTGGTTATCGCTTTCGCGTAGTAGACGCGCTGCTGACCAACTTTCATCTGCCGCAATCAACCCTGCTGATGCTGGTCTGCGCGCTCGGCGGCAAAGAGTCGGTAATGGCCGCGTACCGGCACGCCGTCGAAGCCCGTTACCGCTTCTACTCTTATGGAGATTGCATGTTCGTGGAGTAAGAGATTCGTGTCGCAGGCACGGTTCGTATCAGGGCATCGCTTTAGCGATGCCGTAACAGCTTCGTTATGTGCGCGCCTTCAGGCGCTGAGGCCGGCGATCGGAGTCACCACGGATCTTAGTAGTCCGCCGGACACCGGGCCGCGTAATCCGGAACGTATGTAAACTTGTTGTATCTTGATCCAGCCATTCATCCATCACCGCCTCGCTGCGATGGCAGTCTTCGTCCTCTGTCTGACCCTGCCAGCGCAAACCCCAAGCAGGACCGCGAAAAAATATGATTTGCTGTACCGTTATAGTCGTTGACACTCGGCAATGACGGTTCACAGTCCACGCGCAGAGCAGGCGCCCGCCGCTAAGCCAGCTGCCAAGCCTTCCAGCAACGATGACGCCCAGCTTTATCGCAACCCCACTTTCGCATTCCGCTATCAGATCCCCTACGGCTGGGTCGATCGCACCAAAGAGATGCAGCCAGGAACTGAGTCCGGGAATAAATCCGAGGTCCTGCTCGCGGTTTTCGCGCGCCCTCCCGAAGCCACCGGAGACACCATCAATTCCGCAGTCGTCATCGCCTCCGAGAGTGCGGCGTCCTATCCCGGCCTCAAACGAGCCGAAGACTACCTCGGCCCGCTCACCGAACTAGCAACGGCAAAAGGGTTCAAAGCCGAAGGCGAACCCTACGCGCTCGAAGTGGAGTCGCGGCAACTGCTGCGCGCTGATTTCATCAAGCCGCTCGAAGCTAAGACGACGAACGAAAAACTAACCATGCGCCAGTGCACGCTCGTCATGCTCGCCAAGGGTCAGATCGTCTCGTTCACCTTCATCGCCGCGAGCGAAGAGGAACTCGACGATCTGATGGACGGCCTCCATTTCGGAGCCACAAAATCGCTGTAGGGGCGCACTAGCAAGCCGCTGACATCTCGGGCCTTAAAACTGACAGCTGAGGGCTTGTCTCCCCGCCGCGCACTCCCCGCAAGGACAAACTTCCCGCAAATAGAACCACGAGTAAATTCCCAGGTCGTGTTTATCGTTCCACGAAAATTTCAGCGCATACTTGCCCACTGCCTCCGCCGACAGCGCTTTCATCGCCGGCTTGAACATCGGCAAAGCTCCCGGCGCCAGTTTCGCCGCCTCGCCCGCCTTCCGTCCGGACTTTGTTCGTTCTTCCTCGCAGAGAGCGCAAGGACAAGCATCTCGCAAGAACGCGAACGTGTAGACGGATCGGTGCCCATCCTTCCACTCAATCTCCATCCCCGTCCCCGTCGTCAAATGAATCACCACCGACTTGGGATCGTTCCCCACTCTGGGCGTAGAATCCGGCAGCGCCATAAATTTCAGTATCGCACGCCACCCCGCACCCCGACTAAATGGTGGGGCAAGATGGAAGGAATGTTTCAAGTCACGGAGGAGCCGCGATGCGGCGGAATAAGAAAGCCCGGCGCGTCAGCGCCGGGTAGTCGGAAGAGGAACCAATCGAGTCCCGCAAGGGACGGAACACTACGCCAGACGGAATCGCAACCCGTCCCATGGAGGAAATCAGGAGTTCCCGGCGAGTTGGAGCTGCGTTAGGTTATCCTCCATGCAGCTTACGGCGCAGGCTTCCGGCCACGAAAATCAAGCCCGCCCCTAGCAATCCCAGTGTGCCGGGTTCAGGAACGGCCAGGTTGTTTTTGCCGAAGCTTATGCCACCCTTGTGATCCTGGAGCCATTGGTTCTGATACGCATAAATATACTGCGTCGTGGTTCCGTTCACCGTCCGGCCGTCATAATACATCCCCTGGATCGCTCCTGAGAGCGTAAAGATGTAATTAAGACCGCCTTTGCCGATGCTCTGCACCGTCCAGGTGACCGGTCCGACGAAGCTGCCGTTAAAGAGCGTTACCGGGCCTTGGGGTGCTCCCGGTAACTTCTTTGTCCAGGCGCCGACGCCACGCACGATAAATGTCCCGCCACCATTAAACGTCCCGCCGCCCCAGATGCTGCCGGTCGCCAGGCTCCCGGTAGAAAAACTGACCGAACCCATATCGTATCCCGGGGCCGGTGTGTACTTACCCCAGCTCATAAGTTCGGACCCTTGGGAAACAATTCCCCCCGCGGCGGTGATGGTAACGGTGCCCCACTGGTTGGTTAGGTCAATCCCATCTGCCCAAGCTGCCGCCGGTAACAGCAGCGCCAATAAACCCAGAATCACTGCAACTCGCCTCATTATTCCTCCACAGACTTCATGCGTTCTCGCGGACACCCTTTGGGGGCGGGTCGCCCGAATCACAAGCGTTGGATTGTTACGTTCAAGCACTCTTTACAACAGAGTGCTAAGGCTCCAGATAAGGAGCAGTCCAGAAAGGTCGTGGGAGGGCCGACGAACGCAAAGCTATTCTCGCGCGCAGAGAAAAAGCTGTGACTTTCGTCACCCAATGTGGTGACTGAATCAGGGAGTTATGCAGGCGTCTTCCCGCGCCCAGTCAGGGTTTTGGCGCGTCGATTGCCTGGAAACACTAGTCGCATCCGTCGCGAAGCGACGACACATGAATCCCGGCACGTCAGTGCCGGGAAGGCAAGGCTCAATAAAGCGTACTTCCTTCAACGACGGCGCTGAGTTCTCGACACCAGGCTCGCTCGCAGGTTTTCCATCGACTACGAAACCGTCGCGGGTGGCTCGTGATCTCCGCCTGTCCCGGTCTCTCCTAGCGTTCTTCCCCTTCCCATTTGCCGCTCCAATGGTCGTTGCCGTTACCCCATTCGCCGCGGCCCCAGCCTCGGAAGTGGGCGCCGTCGATTATGCTGTTATCCCGATACTCAAACATGCGTTCCCGCCCGTTCGGACCGCGCGCATAAATCCGCAGCACCTTCGCGTGTCCCTCATCCGGGTCGACACCGAATGTGCGGAAGTCCAACCGGAACGTCACGTCGTGTCGCGCTAGTTCCCTCAGACGGTTCGTCACATCCACATGCCGCCGTTCGCTTCCATACTGTGCGCTCAGAATCACGAACTCGCCTTCGCTGTTCCAGTTGCCGCTCCAGCCACCGTTGCCCCACTCTCCCCGTCCCCAGGTGCGGAACATCCCGCCGTCCACCACACTGCCATCCAGATATTCAAACATGCGCTCCTGCCCGTTCGGTCCCCGGGCATATATCCGCAGCGCCTTCTGGCGTCCCTCAGCCGGATCCACATTCATCGAGTCGTGGCTTACCCGGAACGTCCGGTCATGACGAGCCAATTCCTTGAGTCGATTGGTGACGTCCACATGATGAAACTCCGTCCCATACTGCGCGCTAAGAATCAAGAATTCGCCTTCGTCGCCCCGCCCCTGCGCCGTAGCCGCTCCCAGCAGCAGAAGGGATAACGCCACCAGCAATAAGGTAGTAAACCGCGCCTTCGACATGAGACTCTCTCCTATTAGACTGAAATAAATCGAACCGAACTCACAGCACGCGTATTTTATAAGAAACGTCGCGCCATGGACATCGCCAAAATCGCCACCCTTCTCGACCCTTTCCTGGATCAATCGCTTCCCCCATCCAAGCTCGATCAAATATCGATATACATCGATTTATTACTCCGTTGGAATGCCCGCATCAACCTGACCGCCATCCGCCATCCCGAAGAAATCGTCACCCGCCACTTTGGCGAGTCCTTCTTCCTCGCCCGTCACCTCTTCCCAAACTCTCGTCATCCTGAGCGGAGCTACGTCATCCGCGAAGTGAATGGCGCGGTTCCACCCGTCCCGCCGCAGGAAGTTCTCTCCATGCCTCCTCATCCTACGCGCGCCCTCGACATCGGATCCGGCGCCGGATTTCCCGCCCTTCCCTTGAAACTGTGGGCTCCGCAAATCCATCTCACCCTGGTCGAATCGAATCACAAGAAGGCCGCCTTCCTCCGCGAAGTGGCCCGGGCACTTACATTGACCGACATCAATGTAATCACCGACCGCGCGGAAGTCCTGGCCGCCCGCCCCGATCCCCCCCGCGCGGAAGTAGTAACCCTACGAGCCGTAGAGCACTTCGAAACCATTCTCCCCCAAGCGGTGAGTTTCTTGGCCCCCAACGGAACCCTAGCCGTACTAATAGGGATCGCCCAAGTTCCCCGCCTGGCAACCCTGACCACCCTGAAATGGCACCCCCCAATACCAATCCCCCAGTCACATACAAGGGTATTATCAATAGGGGTACACTAGAAAAGTGGAACAATGTATATATTCTGATTGACATAGTGGATCATGACGGCAATAATTTACTGTATAACAATGGTCATGGTGGGAAATATATCAGCATTGTCTCATTATGATACGAGGTACGGTCAGTGTTTCACGTGAAACACTTCGCCCTTCTGCAGGCCCATGGAAGTGCCAACGGTAAGTCATCCTATCTAGAGCCGGGACGGATGTTTCACGTGAAACACTTCTCTAGTTTGCACAAAAATCGGTCATTGCTTTCACAAGAGGCGTTCGCATATGCTGGCGCGCTACAAGAGAAACAAAAACCATGGGCCGTATCATCGCGGTTGCCAACCAGAAGGGTGGCGTCGGCAAGACTACGACGGCCATCAACCTTGCCGCTTCACTTGCCGCTGCCGAGGTCAATACGCTGCTGGTGGACTGCGATCCGCAGTCGAATTCCACTAGCGGCTTGGGCCTGGTCAAGGATCCGGAGCGCATCAGCATCTACGACGTGATTATGGGCGCGGCCTCCGCGGAGGAGGCGCTGCTGCTGACGGAGCTTGACCAGCTCTGGTTGATTCCATCGCACAAGAACCTGATCGGCGCCAACCTCGAACTGGTCGCTACGGAGCGGCGCGAGTATCGTCTGCGCGATGCTCTCGAGTCTTTGCGCGAGCGCTTTCAGTTCGTCGTGCTGGACTGTCCGCCGGCGCTGGATCTGCTTACGTTGAACGCGCTGGTCGCCGCGGATGGAGTTCTGATCCCGATGCAGGCGGAGTACTTTGCGCTCGAGGGTGTGTCGGAGTTGCTGGATACCATCGAGAGGATACGCGTCGGGCTCAACCCCCGGCTGGTGGTTGAGGGCGTGGTGATCACGATGTTCGATGAGCGGACGAACCTGGCGCAGCAGGTGGCGGAGGAGTTGAAGAAATATTTTGGGGAAAAGATGTGCACGACGACGATCCCACGGAATATACGCCTGGCGGAGGCTCCAAGCCACGGGCTCCCGGCGCTGTTGTACGACGTACGGTCGAGGGGTGCGGAGAGCTACATCAAGCTGGCGAAGGAGATCCTGGACCGGCAGGCGCGGGCCGCGAGCGGGCCGGGGGAAGCGGCTTAGATTGATAGATATAAATATTTACGTATATCGATATACTGACGGGCGCGAGGTCTCAGGTTTCAGATCTTGGGAACGCCAGGAGCGGTTAAGGGAACGCGTGGGATGGAGCGGTGGCGCGGATTAAAAGCAGGTCCTTCGCTTCGCTCAGCATGACAAATCTTTAAGAGCCATGGGCAGACAATTGGAGATTGATTGATGACGACATCGAATGCGGCGGCGGAAAAGGCGAGCGCGGAGAAAATTCACGAGAAGCGGCGGGCTTTGGGGCGCGGACTAGAGTCTTTGCTGCCTGGGCCGCGAGCCGTGGTTCCCACCCTTCCGCAAAGTGCGCGGAAGGATGGGGCACCCACTGTATCTCCTTCCGATGTGCTTCCCCAAACTGGGGACGAGTTGCAGGCCGCGGCGGCGGGGCAGGCGCCAGACGGTGAGCATGCTTTTGAGCTCGCCCTTGATCTTATCGAGCAGAATCCGCACCAGACGCGGCAGGAGTTCGACCCGATGGCACTCGGGGACCTGGCTGGCTCGATCCAGGCGCAGGGGGTCTTGCAGCCGATCGTGGTTCGGCCGAGGCCGGTGCACCCCGGAGCGTTGCATCCTGAAGGCGAGCAACGTTACGTCCTGATTCTGGGCGAGCGGCGTTTCCGCGCGTCGAAAATTGCCGGGAAGACGACGATCCCGGCGATCGTGAAGCGGGTCTCGGAGCAGCAGGCGGCGGAAATGACGCTGGTAGAGAACCTGCAGCGGCAGGACCTGCACTGCCTGGAACAGGCCCAGGCATTCGCCAATCTGAGCACGCAATTTAATCTAACGCAGGAGGCGATTGGGAAACGGGTGGGCGTGTCGCGCGAGCAGGTATCGAATTATATCCGCTTGCTGAAACTGCCGCCCACGGTCCTGGTGGCGCTGCGGAAGGGAGACCTGACATACAGTCATGCGCGTCTGCTGCTCTCCTTGCGCGACGAGGAACAGATTTCGAAAGTGGCGAAGGTGGCGATCGCCAGGAAGATGTCGGTAGCGCTGCTTACCGAACTGGTGATGAACATCGATGTCCCTACGGGCCTCCCGCAAGAGCGGCAGCAGAGCGGAGCGCGGTGGGTGGATCCGAATGTGCGAGCGGCGCAGCGGTCGCTGGAGGCGGTGCTGGGTATGAGAGTGCGGATCCGGGACCGGAAGGGGAAAGGGAAGATTGTGATTGAGTATGGGACGCTGGAGGATTTTGATCGGGTCGTGCAGATGCTGAAGGGGAAATAGGTCAGAGGTTAGAGGCTAGAGGTTAGATTGCAGAGGTCAGAACCTCGAAGGGTTCTCCACACGGCCTCGTTGTCCCACTTTTTACTCTTCTGATTCTCCTCACTCGGCGATAGAATTCGAGCGCCCGATGCGGGACCAACTTTTCAGGCCGACCGCTAAGCAGACCCTGCTGCTGATCCTTCTACCGATGCTGGGGACGGTTTTGTGTCTTCGTCTTTATCTCCACCTGGTGCGGGTACAGCATATGTATCCGGGCGGACATCTGGTTCATCATCTCTTCCTTGGAATCCTGATCGAACTTCCGGCGGCATTCATTCTGGCTTTTGGGGCGCGTAATCGGGTGGCGGGCCTTCTGGCTCCGGTAGCTCTCGGGGTCGGCAGCGGAATGATTCTGGACGAGGTGACTTACCTGGTGGTGACTCAGGCTAGCGATCAGGATTACGTTTCCCGGGTTTCGCTGGGCGGGGCGATTGGATTTGTTTCCCTAGCGGCGATCTTGCTGGTGGGGATTTATTGGGCGCGGCGGGATTGAGGGTGGGTCGCTCCGGTTTCGCTCTTCCAGGGGAATCTCGGGAGTAACAGTGGGATGGGACTGGCGTCTGCGGCGGTGGGCTGCTGGGTGCGGCCCTGGTTCATGGTTGAAAACGGCTTCAACGTGCGGATTCTTCCCTCTGATTGGGGACTGTCTACCACAGGGGAAACAGAGGGACACACAGGAATCCGGAGAGTAACAGGTGGGAAGACCCAGGTACCGTCCCTTGCGGGACTCGATTAGTTCTACCGACCACCCGGCACTACCGTGCCGGGCTTTCCTATTCCGCCGCTACGCGGCTGAAAGATCGTGCGTTCCACTCTTCTGTGATCTGTTTCTCCTTACTGCAATTTTTCGTACTCGGCTTTGGCTTGTTTCAGGATGGGGACGTCGGGGTCGGCGTCTTTCCAAGCGGCGAAGAAATCCTGGTAGGCGGACTTGGCGGCGGCGGTGTTGCCTTGCAGGGCCTGGGCGCGTCCCAAGCCGAGATGGGAGAGAGCGTAGCTGACATCGAGAGGGTCAATGCCGTGGTGGTCGAGAATTCTCTGGTATTCGGCCGCCGCTTTCGCACCCTGTTTCGAGCGCAGGAAGGCCTCGCCGCGAAGATAGTTCACCGAGTAGCCGGCGGAACCGGGACCGCTGCCGAGTTCGTAGGGCGTAGCCACTTCCAGCCGCACCACGGCCTGTGCCGGCTGGTTGCGCTGCAAGTCGCTGGTGGCTTGGGCGAGAGGAACGATGACCTTGTTGAGTATGGTATCGGTGGGATACTGGCGGACTAACTCTTCCGCCATTTTCTGACTGCGCGCCGTGTCTCCCGTCATGGCCAGCGCACCCATGGCAATTTCCCGAGTGTCGCGGTCCGGCGAGAGAGCAAGAGCATCCGAAGATTTCTGGCGAGCTTGCGGGAGGTTGCCCAGTTCTGCTTCGCACCAAGCCTGGCCAGCGAGAATGATGCCGCCGAATTCCTTGTATCCGAGGCGCTGGGAAACACTCACACTTTGTGCATAGGCGGCTCGGGCGGACTGCAGCCTGCCCAGCGCGCACTCGGCGTTGGCCTGGAAGAAGAGCAAGATGGGTTCGTCCGGTTGGCCAGCAGCCAATTCCAATTCGTGGTGTTCGGCCGCTTCATCGCCGCGAATGAAGTCGAGCTCGAAAAGCGTGAAATGCACCGACCGCACCCGCGCCGCCTGCTGGTCGGCCATCGCCCTGGCTTCATCGAAGCGATTCAGGCGTTCGTAGGCGTCGGCGACATTCTGGTAGGCGTAAATGTCTTTGGGGTCGATGCGCATGGCCGCGCTGGAACTGGCCAGGGCATTTCCCTGTTGCCCGATGGTCTGGTAGCGCAAGGCGAGGTTGTCACGAGGCGCAGTGTCGCGGGGGTAGGTTTGCACCCACTGTTCGTAGATCTCGATGGACTTCTCTATTTCCCGGGTGACAATGTCGTAGTAATGCGAGGAGATGTAGAGCCTTTCGCGTTCGCTGGCTCTATCCTTCAAGTCGAAGGCCTTGGCGATAAAAGTGTCAGCCAGGCGACCCTGGGTGAGATTGCCATAGGCCACGCCCAGGGTGGCGTTGGCCATGGCGAAGTTGGGGTCGAGCTCGACGGCGCGTTTGAGATAGGGAATGGCCTTGGCGTCGTCAAGCCTCTGGTGCTCGGCCTGGCCCAAGCTGAAGGCCTGCAAGGCTTCGAGCGATGAGGTGGTGGCCTGTTCCAGCGGGGTGGCGAACTTCTGCACTGATCCGATGGACTCGCCCAACTTACCGCGCAAGCTGGAAGCAGCGTGGTCGAGCGATTTGAGGACCTGTTCCTTGCTCTCGGCTTCGATCTCTTCGCGGGCCAGCACGTCCCCGGTTTGGGCATTCAGCGCCGAAACAGTGATGACGTAGTGCGTACCGAGGCTGGCGATGGAGCCGGTGAGCATGGCTTTGGCGCCTTCGCGCATGCAGATCTCGCGAGCAACGTCGTTGCTGATGCGTTCTTCGGGCGGGCGACCCATGAAGCGCAAGGCTTCGCGGATGCGGGATTCCGGTAAGAGGTTCAGGTAGGGCGACTGCTCAAGTTGCACGGCCAACGCCTGTTTCAAGGTTCCGTCGAAGACGGCATCGCCAGTCGTGTTCACGAAGTCGGCGAGAACCACCGTGTCTTTTTCAGTGAGGGCGCTGGCGCGGCGGGCACGGAAGAATACGCCTCCGGTGATGAGGACGGCGATCAGCACCGCGGCGGCGATGGCGGGAATCTTCCAAGATTTCTTCTGCGCCGCGGTAACAGCGGGCGCCGAGCTGCGCTCGGCGGGACGGACGAAGGCGTCCGTCCCTACGTGGATCGGAGTGGACGCGGACGAGATTGGCTGCTGCGCGGGGCTTGAACCGGAATCGTGGGCTGCCGCTACGGAGCCGGAACTTACCGCTACCGCGCGCCCCGTGTCGGTGTCGCGCTTCAAGCGTTGCAGGTCGGCGCGGATGTCGGCGGCGTGCTGGTAGCGAAGGTTGCGATCTTTTTCGAGCGCCTTGTTGATGATGTCTTCAAGCTTCGAAGGCAGGTCGGGATTGAGGCGAATCGGGGAAACGGGAGCGCGATCGAGGATGGCCTGAAAGATCAGGGCAGAGGTGTCTCCGCGAAACGGGACCATGCCGGTGGCCATTTCATAGAGCACGGCTCCAAAGGAAAACAGGTCGGTGCGGGGATCGAGTTCCTTACCCTTGGCCTGCTCGGGAGACATGTAGGCGACCGTGCCAATGGCGGAGCCGGGACTGGTCAGGTGCTCCTCGGCGACGCTGGCCTCGACCGTCACGCCGGAGGGCTCGGATGGGCGGGTGGCGGGCTGGGTGACCTTGGCTAGGCCAAAATCCAGAATTTTGGCGTGGCCGCGCTTGGTCACAAAAATGTTCGCCGGCTTAATGTCACGATGGACGATTCCCTGGGCATGGGCGGCGTCGAGCGCGTCGGCGATCTCAATGCCGAGCGAAAGCAGGGTGTCGAGATCCATGGGACGGTTGCCGATGAGATGTTTCAGGGTCGCACCGTCCAGGTATTCCATGACGATGAAGGCCTTGCCGTCCTGCTCGCCAATGTCGTAGATGGTGCAGATATTGGGATGGTTGAGCGCGGATGCGGCCCTGGCCTCGCGGCGGAAGCGCTCCAGCGACTGGCGGTCTCCGGCTACATTTTCGGGGAGGAATTTAAGGGCGACGAAGCGGTCAAGGCGAGTGTCCTCGGCTTTGTACACGACGCCCATGCCGCCGCCGCCTAGTTTCTCGACGATGCGGTAATGCGACACGATCTCGCCCACCATTGGTTCACCCCGCGCTGGGCTGAAATCTTACGGTTGGGGATTGGGCAAGTCAACCGAAGTCGCGGAGCTTCGCTCCGCTTGGACGGCCGAAGGCGGCAGTCCCTACGCGAGTTGTTATTGGTTCAAACTCTCCAATTGTCGGGGCGCCAGTGTTGAACTGATTTCTTGATATCGTCGCGGGAGAGTTTTTCGTTCAAGGCTCTGGCGGCGAGGGCGGGAAGCTCGCCGTCGGGGGCGAAGCGCAGTGCGATCAGTTGCGATTCGGTGAATTCCGGGATGCGGGGACGTAGCGCGGGGTCGAGTAAGGTCGCCAGGCGCAATCTTTCTTCCAGGCGGATGACGCGGTCCTGCACTTTCAGGGCGTAGAGGCGGATCTTGAAAACGACGATGACGGCCGCGATGACGAAGACGACCAGCCAGGCAGAATGCAGTCCTGGCTTGCGAACCAGATGGACGATGGTCGCGATCAGCGAAATGGCGAATACGGGAAGGACGAAAAAATGGAAGGGCGGATCAAAGCGTGTGTGATTTGAGAAATTCTGCTCAGCCATGGGGAAAGGCTCCTTTGGAAAGTCGGAACATCATCGCATGTTTTGACGGGGGAGGACATCCGTGGAAACAGAGGTGACCGGTCAATTTACGAAACCTTTGACCACCAAGGGCACGAAGGATCACGAAGGAATCCTTGAGACAAATCAGGTCCCCATGCTGCTACGCAGCGAATTGAATGCCTTTGCGCTCGCGGCCCAGAGCTACTACCACGGCGGCGAGCGTGAATACCACAAACGCGGTCAGCGCCATGGCATTGGCGTAGCGGGTATGCTGGGCGAGAATCGCCTCGATGTAGGCGACCGATCCGGCTAAAAGCACGCCGCACTGGTAGGCGAATCCGGGGAGGAAGCCGCGCACCGAGTCCGGCGACAATTCGGAGAGGTGGGCGGGAATGATGCCCCAGGCTCCCTGCACCATGAACTGGATCATAAAAGCGCCGATGACTAGCAAGGTCAGAGAGGGAGCGTAGGCCCAGAGAGGAACCAGCGCGACTGCACAGACGAGGGCGGTGACCATGGCGCGGCGGCGTCCGAAGCGGTCGGAGAAAAAGCCAAAGAGCAGACCGCCGAGAATGGCTCCCACCATGGAGATGGCGGTGATCACGGCGCGCTCGGTTGCGCCCATGCCCCACTGGCGCTGCAGGAAGGTGGGGAACATATCCTGCGTGCCGTGGGAAGTGAAGTTCATCATCATCATCAAGAGGGTTAGATAGAGAAACAATTTCCAGTGGGAGCAGATCTCGAGGCCGAGGTTGCTCCAGTTGGTGTGACGAGTTTTCTGCCAGACTTCGGACTCTTTCACTTTGAAGCGGACGAAAAGGCCGAGCAGAGCTGGGAGGCCTCCGATGAAGAACATCGGCCGCCAGCCCCAGCGTGGGAAAACGAAGTAGAAACAGACCGCGGCCAGAAGATAGCCGAGAGCGTATCCCTGCTGGAGCATGCCGGAAAGGAAGCCACGCAGCCGGGGTGGAACCTTTTCCATGGCGAGAGAGGCGCCCACACCCCACTCTCCACCCATGCCGATGCCGAAGAGTGCGCGCAGCACCAGGAAGGTTGTAAAGCTGTGAGCGAAACCGGTTGCCACCTCGACCGCAGAGTAGAAAACGAGATCGATCATCAGCGGGGTGCGGCGGCCGTAGCGATCGGCCATCAGTCCAAAGATGAAGGCGCCTACCGGACGGAACGCCAGCGTCAGCGTAAGGGAAAAGGCAATGGCTTTGTCGGGAAGGTGAAACTCCTGCGCGATGGCGGTTAACGAAAGGGCGACGAGGAAGAAATCGAAGGCGTCGAGGGTCCATCCGAGAAAGCACGCGAGCACGGCCGCACCGTGGCCGGGCTGGGTCGGAGGAGCGGCCGGCGGGACGGGCATGGGTTCTCCTTGTTGTGCGGTCACGGTCGTGCAGTCACGTTAGTTGACAATTTCGAGCCTTGACAGTGTAAGCCAAAGGCCGGATCGGGTGCTCGGTTTCAGGACTGACGAAACGGGAATTTGCCGTTACTTTCCGATGCAGAAGGTGCCGAAGATGAGGTTGAGAATGTCGTCGGTGGTGGTGGCGCCGGTGATCTCGTCGAGCGGGCGGAGGGCGGCGTAGAGATCGAGCAGGAGCATCTCGTGGGGGACTCGGGCGGCTACGGCTTTGGTGGCAGCATCTAGCGCGGCAAGTGCGTCGGTGACCAGTTTCTGGTGGCGAATGCTGGTCAGGAAACCGGATTCTTGCTGCGTGGTTCGGTCTCCGGATACGTGGCGGAGGATGGCCTCGCGGAGGGCGGGAATGCCGTCGCCGGTCAGAGCGGAGGTGGGGATGCGGGGCGGAGAGTTGGCCTCTGCGGGCGAAACCCTGCCGAGCTGCGCTCGGCTTGGACGGGCGCATGCGTCCGTCGCCACGTGAACCAGGTCGGATTTGTTTTCTACTACTATCGCGGGGCGGGTCTCTACCTGGCGCAGTAATTCCCGATCTTCTTCGGTTTGGGGCTGGGAATGGTCGAGCACCACGAGGACTAAATCGGCGTCGGCTAGGGCTTCCATGGACTTCTTAATGCCGATGCTCTCGGCTTCGTTGAGGGCCCTGCGGATGCCGGCGGTATCCACCAGTTCCACAGGAATTCCACCAATCGCTACGGTTTCGCTGACCAGGTCGCGAGTGGTCCCGGGCTGGGCTGTGACTATGGCGCGCTCGCGCTCGACCAGGCGGTTGAACAGGCTTGATTTGCCTACGTTGGGACGACCTACTATCGCCAGGGTTAGTCCCTGGTGAACGATCTTGCCGTAGGTGAAGGTGGCGGATAGTTGCTCGAGCGGAGTTCTTACTTCGGCTATGCGAGATTGGATGGTGGCGTCTGGAGCTACAGAGACATCGTCTTCCGCGAAGTCTATGCCGGCTTCCAGCAGGGCGATCAGGTCAACTAGTTTTTGCTTGATCGGCTTGAGGCGATTGGAGAGCGCTCCTTCCAACTGTTGGGCGGCCACTTTGGCTTGGAAGAGAGTTTGCGCGTCGATGAGGTCGCGGACGGCTTCGGCCTGGGTTAAATCGAGGCGTCCGTTGAGGAAGGCGCGCATTGTGAATTCTCCGGGCTCGGCGAGGCGGGCGCCCTGGGCCAGGGCTAGTTCGACGATGTGGCGAAGGACTACAGGGGAGCCGTGGGCGGAGATTTCTACTATGTCGTCGGTGGTGTAGGAGTGGGGCTTGGCGAAGTAGATGACTACTACCTCGTCGATGCGCGGGGCCTGGACGGGCGAGTCGCCCGTCCCCACACTCTCGATTAGATCGCTGCGGATAGCCCGGTTCGGTTCCAGTTCACGATTTAGGCGAAGCATGGGTTTGGCTATAGCTCGCGCTTCGGGACCGGCTAGGCGGACTACGCCTATTCCGCCGCGACCGGGCGGGGTGGCGATGGCGACTATGGTGTCGTCAAGATTCATGGCAGATCGTCGTTAATGAATAGCGATCCATCATTCCAGTTAGTCGACGATGAAAAGTTTGGCCCCGGTCTTGGTTGAGGAGCGATGGGAGGATTCACCGTCCGCAACCTGATAACTCTTACCCGGAGTCAGAAGAAAGCTCTTTCCGTCAGAGAGAGTGGTTTCGAGTTCGCCTTCGAGACAGAACAGCACGTGTCCTTTAGAACACCAATGATCTGCCAAGTAGCCGGGCGAGTACTCGACGATACGAACGCGAATCGCACCGAAGTCTTGCGTGCGCCAAAGCGCGATGCCGGTCTCCCCGGCATGCTCGGAAGGCACAATCTGAGCCCAGTCCGTGGTGGAGAATGGAAACCCGATCATCTTCATGGGTCGAGTATGCCAGAAGTTCGCAGCCGTGGGATAACATGATCCCGCGAAGAAATCAGGCAGAGGTCCCGTTTGCCGCATCTGGTGCGCGTCATTTATACTTACGGTTTGCCTTAAGCCATCTGATTTAATCAGGAGCAGGGATTTTCGATGCCGAAACGTACATTTCAACCCAACCGGCGCAAGCGCTCGAAGAAGCACGGGTTCCGGACTCGCATGAAGACGAAAAGCGGGGCCGCAGTGCTGTCGCGCCGCCGGGCCAAGGGACGCAAGCGCGTCTCGGTGAAACCGGGTTTCCGCGAGTAGTCTTTCCCCGTACATTGGTCGCCAGTTGCCAGTACCCAGTTGCCAGAAAAAAGCGGGGCTCGCTGCTGGTCAGTGGCAACTGGGCTCTTCAGGATGGTGAGCTGGTGAACGCTGACGCTCCGAAGCGCACTCAAGAGCAGGCGGGAGCGAGCTTTCCGCGCGCGGCACGGCTGCTGAAGCACTGCGACTTCGATCGCGTGTACAAACAGGGACGGCGGCACTTTTCTCCGCACATGACCGTGTTCTATCTGCGGCAGGCGGAGGGCTCATTACCCCAGAGAAGTTCGCGCGTCGGGTTCACGGTGGGCCGCGTGCTGGGCGGCGCGGTGGAGCGGAACCGGATCAAGCGGCGGCTCAGGGAAGCGGTGCGGCTTCGGCGATCGGTACTCGAGGGCGCGTACCCGGTGGATGTGGTGATCAATCCGAAGAAGTCGGTGCTCACTCTGGAATTTTCTCTGGTGCTCGAGGAAGTCGGCCGGGCGCTGGATGTGATCGCAAAGAAACTGGTGGAGAAATGAAGTCTCTCGCGCTAGGGCTGTTGCGGCTTTACAAACGGTGGATCTCGCCAGCGTTTCCGCCGGCTTGCCGCTATGTACCTACTTGTTCGGAATACGCTATGGAAGCGGTCGAGCGCTATGGCATGGTGCGCGGCGGACGGATGGCGACTTGGCGGCTTTTGCGGTGTCATCCGCTGGCTAAGGGCGGGTTGGATGCGGTGGTGAAGGACGGAGCTGGTTGCGGCGTCAACGGAGACGGGGCAAGCCCCGTCTCTACGCGAGAGATGAGCTACTGATTTGGCTGAATTCAAGAATCCTCAACAAGAACCCGGGATGGAACGCAGGCTGCTGCTGGTGTTTGCGCTGACGTTCCTGATCATCATGCTTTTCCAGCCGCTGCTGAAGAAGTATGGGCCGCAGCCTCCCGCGAAACCGGAGAGTTCGCAGTCGGCGCCGGTGCAGAATCAGGCGCAGGTTCCTTCCCAAAGCCCCGCACAACCTCCAGCAAACATTTCCAAGTCGGCAACGGAGACTGCGCAAGCCCCGTCTCTACAGGCTCCTAGCGAGTCGGAGACGGTGGTTGAAAACGACGTCTACCGGATCGTGTTCACCAATCGCGGTGGGGGGGTGAAATCGTGGGTGTTGAAGAAATACACCGACGATAAAGGCGGTCCGCTCGAACTGGTGAATGCTACGGCGTCGGAGAAGTACGGGTACCCTCTCACGTTGTGGTCGTACGACGAGGCGCTGCGGAACCAACTAAACTCGGCGTTGTACGTGACAACCACCCTTCCGGAAAGTACGCGGCAGGATGGGGCACCCGCTCTGGATGAAATTAAGTTCGCTTATGGCGACGGCGACGTCTCGGTGGAGAAGAGTTTCACGTTCGATCGCAGCAGCTATGTCGTCGGCGTAAAGACCGCGGTCTATCAGAAAGGCACGCAGGTCGCGGCGTTTCCGATGTGGCCGGCCGGGTTTGGCGACCAGAGCAGCGGCGCCTCGTATGCAGTCAGTCAGATCGCATATCAGTACGACAACAAGGTTGAACGGCTGGCGAACGGCTGGACGCTGTTTCCGGCCATTAAGGCAATTGGCGGCACCACTATACCTGGGCCTTTCAACTGGGCAGCTGTCTCGGAGCAGTACTTCGCGGCCGTCTTCTTGCCGCAGGATCCGCAGAATTCAGCACTGGTGACGCTGCGCAACCGGCTTGAGATTCGGCACAATCCTTCCGATCCCAACGACAAGCAGCTGGACAAGGTCGATGTGTACGGGGTTGCGGTCGGCAATCCGAAAGGGGCGACCGAGGCGCATTTGTACGTGGGGCCGAAGGCGCTCTCGGAACTGGAATCGGTTTCGGTGCCGGGGATTACGGGCGCGGAACCGGATCTGCGGGCGATCATCGACTTCGGCTGGCTGGGAATCATCGCGCGGCCGCTGTTTTTGTGGTTGAAGTGGATGCACGGCTTCATCCACAACTGGGGCTGGGCGATCCTGCTGCAGACGCTGGTCATCAACCTGGCGCTGTTGCCGCTGCGGCTTTCGCAGATGAAGTCGATGCTGAAGATGCAGCGCGTGGCGCCGCAGATCAAGCAGATCCAGGAAAAATACAAGAAGTACAGTTTACGGGACCCGAAAAAAGCCGAAATGAACGTAGAGATTTCGGAGTTGTACAAGAAGGAAGGCGTGAATCCGGCGGGTGGATGTCTGCCGCTGCTGATCCAGATGCCGTTTCTGTTTGCGTACTACCGGATGCTGAACGTGGCGATGGATCTGCGTCATGCTCCGTGGCTGTGGATCAAAGATCTCTCGGCGGCCGACCCGCTCTACATCCTCCCGATCGCGATTGTGGTCACGATGTTTTTCATGCAGCGGATGACGCCGCAGGGAGGCATGGATCCAGCACAGCAGAAGATGATGAATTTCATGATGCCGGTCTTTATGGGCTTCATCAGCAAGAACCTGCCGGCGGGGTTGAGCCTGTATTGGGCGATGGGCCAGGTGATTGGCATCGTGCAACAGGCAGGGCTGAATCGGACAGCGCTGGGGCGCGAGATGCGGGAGATGATGGCGAAGCGGGCGCGAAAGAAGGAGAAGTAAGCTCTCAGTTGTCAGTTTTCAGTTGTCAGTGAACCCTATCGTCTCCGAGCGTTTCTTTCTACCTGGGCTTGATGGAAACTGAGAACTGACAACTGAGAACCGAGAACTTAATTATGCCGATCACTGACAAGGTTGCTGCTGCTAAACAGATTGGGGAATTTTTGCAGGCTGTCATTTCTCATGGCGGCTTCAAGCTGAAATACCGGATCACGGTAGATCCTCAGATCGCACAGAATCGCGAGTGGGAGCATCCGGAAATTCTGGTGGAGTTTGCGGGCCCGGATTCGGGGTTGTTGCTGGAGCGGAGCGGCGAGTTGTTGCGGTCGTTCGAGCTGCTGGCCTCGGAGATTCTGCACTTGCAGGGCAACGAGCACGAAAAAATCTGGTTCGACTGCAAGAATTTCCGGGCGATGCGGATCGACGAGTTGCAGATGGCGGCGCGGGTGGCCGCGGAACATGTGCGGCGGACGAGCGAGCCGTACCGGTTCGGGCCCATGTCGTCGCGGGAGCGGCGGATCGTGCATCTGGCGTTGCGCGAGGAAAAAGATTTGCGCACCGAGAGCGACGGTGAGGGCGGACGACGGTCGGTGGTAGTGTACCCAGGGAATTACAAGACGGCGGCAACGGCGCCGAGGCGGGAACGTCGCCCGATTGCGTAGTTGCGAATTGCACTTGCCTGGACGGGGCGGAGCCTTGTCGCACACGGATGCCCAACCGTTGCACAGTTTGCGCGGCAGTTAGTTTCTCGACACTTGACAGCGCAAAAAAATCGCGAGTCGAATTAGCGCTCGCGCGGAAGATTTTTGTTACAGGACACCGACGCGGCGATTTTTTTGTGCTACTATCCCGTTCGTCTCGTAATAAATTTCACCGACAATCGGTGCTGCAAAACAGAAGCTGTCTGCAGTAAAAGAAGAACACATAATTTCACGGCTGAATTTCCCGGACGTTAAACGCCGGCGCTTTCGTTATTCTGACAAAAAATGTCTCTCACCAGCTCTGCCATCATTCCGAACCCCTGGGTGCGCATCCTTGACGCCCTGGAAAAGAAGGTCAACCGGCACTCCTACGACACCTGGTTGAAGCCAACGCGGTACAGTCACGCCAGCAATGGGGTTCTGTTTGTGCGCGTTCCCACCGCGGAGTTCCGCCACGTAGGCGACAAGTACGCAGATCTGATTCAGGAAGCGGTCGACAATCTTGGGCTTGGGTATGAGGATGTGAAATTCGTAACCGCGGAGGACGACCCTTCCAACACGCCGATCCGGCATAACGGCGGGCTGTCGGCTCCGAGTGCGGGTGGAGGTGCGGGACCGCAGGCGGTGACGGGATTGCATCCGGCGCAGGGGCGGTTCGACTGGGACAGCGCCGCGCAACTGAATCCGCGCTACACGTTTGACGCGTTCGTGATCGGCAGCGGGAACCAGTTTGCGCACGCGGCCTGCCAGGCGGTGGCGGAACGGCCCTCGAAGGCCTACAACCCGCTGTTCCTGTACGGCGGGGTCGGGATGGGCAAGACGCACCTGATGCAGGCGATCGGGCACGAGGTCAAGCGGCGCACGCCACAGGCGGCGATCTGCTACGTGTCGAGCGAGAAGTTCACCAACGAGATGATCAACTCGCTGCGCTACGACAAGATGATCAGCTTCCGGGATAAGTTCCGGACGGTGGACGTGCTGCTGATGGACGATATCCAGTTTCTGGCGCAGAAAGAGCGCACCCAGGAAGAGTTTTTCCACACGTTTAATGCGCTGCACGAGTCAATGAAGCAGATCGTGATCGCCAGCGACCGTCCGCCTAAAGAGTTGGCGGAATTTGAGGACCGTTTGCGCAGCCGGTTTGAGTGGGGACTGATTGCCGATATTCAACCGCCCGACCTGGAGACGAAAGTCGCCATTCTGCAAAAGAAGTCGGAGCAAGAACGGGTCACGCTGCCGACGGATGTAGCGCTGTTTATCGCATCGAACATTCGCTCGAATGTCCGGGAACTGGAAGGCGCACTAATCCGCCTGGTGGCGCATTCTTCATTAATTGGGGCGGAGATTACGCTTCCCTATACCCAGCAGGTATTGAAGAATTTCATTGATTCGCAGGCGCGCAAGGTAACGATTGAATCCATCCAGAAGGCGGTGGCCGAGCAATTCGGCCTGCGCCTGGTGGAGATCAAGGCGAAGAATAATTCGCGCTCAATTGTGTATCCTCGCCAGATTGCGATGTACCTGGCCAAACACCTCACGGAAGCTTCTCTGCCTGAAATCGGGCGTCAGTTTGGTGGTAAGCACCATACGACTGTGTTGCACTCGGTAGATAAGATTGAAGAGGTTCGCAAGAACGATAAGGATTTGAACAGACTGCTCAATAAACTGACTGAGCAATTAGGCGCGTAAGGTTGTGGTTTCCAGCGATTTTTCCACTCATCCAGCTATTTTCCCCACCTTCTAGCTGTGGAGTGTTTGTGGAAACTGTGGGAGACGGGACAGAAACCTGAAAACGGTCCGCGGTTGCACTGGAGGCTCGTTAAAGTGGGGAGGAGTTCTCCACATTAAGAGTTGATATGAAAGCCACTGCACCGTATAGACCTAGACCGATTTTCCACTTCTCCGAAGCGCCTACGGTTACTACTGGTTTTCTTGCTTTTGTATTTGATATAAGAAGAGAACAGAAGTAGAGCTGGTTTTAAGCCCAGCCCCTAAGGGGCATCCGAATTGGGAGGGCTTGTGGTATTGCTAAAGCGATACCCTGATACGAAGCTGAGTTCCATGAGAGCCGGTGGCTACGTCGAACCCAGGGCCGATTCTTAAACCAGTTCTAGAGTTGGGAGACCCAATATGCCGGTGGAAGTCGCCCCTGCCGCAGCTACAGCGACCATGGAAATTACGGTCAGCAAATTTGAGCTTCTTCGTGAACTGACAGCTACTCAAGGTGTGGTGGAGCGTAAGACCACAATCCCTATTCTCTCCAATTATCTTTTCGAGGCTGGGGGGGACAAATTATCGCTGACAGCAACGGACCTCGACCTGAGCCTGCGCACATCGTGCAATGCCAAGGTGAAAAAGGAAGGCGCGTGCACGATTCCGGCGCGCAAACTTTACGACTACGCGAAGTTGCTGCCAGATGCGGATATCACCATCAAACTGCTGGAGAATCACTGGGTCAGTATTCGCTGTGGCCGGTCAAATACAAAAATGGTCGGCATGGCACGGTCGAATTTCCCCAGTCTGCCGGTGTTTCCGTCAGTGGGGGCGATCAAGATTCCAGCCGGCGGTACTGCGATCGATGATCGCGAAGACAGGATTTGCCATTGCCAGCGAGGAGTCGCGCTACACGCTGAATGGGGCGTTGATGGTGCTGAAGCCGGAGTCAATCACAATGGTTGCGACCGACGGGCACCGCTTGGCGCATGTGGAACGTGCGAGGAGAAAAGTTCGAAGGCGTTTCCGGCGAGATGAAGACGCTGATTCCAAAGAAGGCGATGGATGAGTTGAAATCGCTGCTGGATTCGGATGTGGAGACCATCGACTTCGCGAAAGACGAGTCTACGCTGTTCTTCCGCGTGGGACCGCGGTTGCTGACCTCGCGGCAGCTTACAGGGCAGTTCCCCAACTACGAAGCGGTGTTGCCGAAAGACATCTCGAAGTCGATCACATTGCAGGGCGAAGAACTGGGAGCGGCTATTGCACGTGTGGCGCAGTTTGCCGATGAGCGGTCGCGCGCCGTGCGGCTGCGCCTGGAAAAAGGCGAGTTGAAGATTTCCGCTTCGTCGACGGAGACGGGCGAGTCGGAGGATTCGATCGAGGTCGCCTATGATGGCGAGCCGATGGCAATCGGATTCAATGCGCAGTACCTGACGGACTTCATCAAGGCGACTGGATCGTGCGAGGTGAAACTGGAGCTGAAGGATGCGCAGTCGGCCGGTCAGCTTCGTCCCGCAGAAGCCGAAGATTACAAGTACCGGTATATTGTGATGCCGATGAGGATTTGAGAGGGCCAACCCAAGGAAAGCGGAGGGAAACGTTATGCTGTCTGGCTTCAAGCAGTTTATCCTGCGCGGTAACGTGGTGGATCTGGCGGTGGGCGTCGTGATTGGCGCAGCATTTGGGACGGTGGTCACCGCGCTGGTCAAGGACCTGATTAATCCCCTCATTGCGCTTGTGGTCGGCAAGCCGGACTTTACGGGGATCTCTTTCGCAATCAGGGGTACGGTGTTTCCGATTGGCGATTTCTTCACCGCGGCGGTCAGCTTTCTGCTGGTCGCGGCTGCGGTCTACTTCTTTGTTGTGACTCCGATCAATGCGTTGATCGCGCGAACGCGGAAGGCTCAAGCGCCGGCGGATCCGACCACCAAGAAGTGTCCGGAATGCCTGAGCGAGATTCCGATCGATGCCCGGCGGTGCAGCCATTGCTCGGAGCCAGTGATGGGCAGAGCGGCGTAGCTCGGCTGGGCAGGTGAGGGCGCCTGCCCCTATGTGAGCAAATTCGGACGGACGAATGCGTCCGTCTCCACGCGGGCGAGGCTTGGCGAAATCTGGGGGATTCCTGTAAAATCAAAGTTTCGGCAACAGGCCTGGAAGGATTCTAGAGTTATGGCACGAGTTTGTGATATCTGCGGCAAGGGGCCGCAGTTCGGAAATACCATCAGCCACGCCCACAATGTCAGCAAACGGCGCTGGAACGTCAATCTGCGCCCGGTTCACGCCAAGGTGGGAGCCGCTACCAAACACCTCCGCGTCTGCACTTCGTGCCTGCGCAGCGGCAAAGTGGTTAAAGCGTAAGAAATCAGAGCCCGCAGAGATGTGGAAATCCTGCGGGCTTTTGTGTGCCTGGACGGCAGCCGAGCTTCGCTGACGGGGCAGAGCCCGTCACCACACGAGCCTCGCTACTTCACATCTATCAACTGCACATCGAAGATCAGGGTTGAATTGGCTGGAATGACACCCGGATAACCCTTGGCTCCGTAGGCCAGGTCTGGCGGGATGCGGAGCTGGCGCTTGCCACCTACCTTCATGCCGGCGACACCTTCGTCCCAGCCTTTGATGACCTGGCCGGCGCCCAGCACGAACTCGAATGGCTGGCCGGTGCCGACCGAGCTGTCGAACTTCTTGCCGTTGGTGAGCCAGCCGGTGTAATCGACTTTGACGTGCTGTCCGCTTTCGCGACCGCGCCGGTGCCGACCTTGATGTCCCAGTATTCAAGGCCGCTGGCGGTCTTGGTGGGATCGCCGGTGACTTTGGTGGGCTGGCTGGTGGCGGGCTTCGCGGTCTGGGCGACAATGAGGCCGGCCAGTGCGAGCAGTGTGATGACTAGGATGACAGTTTTCATAGTTCCCCTTTTCTTATTTTTCTTCAATTCTTCCACACAATATTCAAGCAAGCGCTATCACATCAATTTCCACCAATACATCTTTTGGAAGCCGGGCTACTTCTACCGTGGAGCGGGCTGGCGGCGACTGCTTGAAGTAGCGGCCATAGACTTCGTTCATGGCGGCGAAATCTCCCATGTTCTTCAGGAAGACGGTGCAGCGCAGAACTTTCTCCAGGCTGCTGCCCGAGGCCTGCAAGATGGCGGCGAGGTTCTTGAGCACGCGGTCGGTCTGCGCGCCTACGTCGCCGGCGATGACCTGCTGAGTGGCGGGATCGATGGCTACTTGTCCAGAGGTAAAGATCAGGCCTTGGGCTCGAATGGCTTGCGAGTAGGGGCCGATGGCTTGCGGGGCCTGGTCGGTGGCGATTACTTCGCGCATGATTCCTCCTGCTGACGTGTTTCTGCGGGGATGATGACGAATAGCGATTAACGCAGATGGGGCGGTGGAAGTCAAACGGAGCGCAAGCCGCTGCCGAGCTTCGCTCGGCTGGACGGGCGAGGCGCCCGTCCCCACACGAGCACTAGAACAACGAGCTTTGGCGGCGGTTGGGGGTTATGCCGAAATGTTCGTAGGCTAGCTGAGTGGCTACCCGCCCTCTTGGAGTGCGGTTCAGGAAGCCGATCTGGATCAGGAAGGGTTCGTAGATTTCTTCGATGGCGTCGGGCTCTTCGGCTAGCGCTGCGCCTAGAGTGTTCAGGCCTACGGGGCCGCCCTGGTATTTCTCGATGATGGTCAGCAGCAGTTTGCGGTCGACTTCGTCGAAACCGTGGCGGTCCACTTCCAACATGCTGAGCGCGGACTGGGCGGTGGGCAGATCGATGGAGCCGTTGGCGCGGACCTGGGCGTAGTCGCGCACACGGCGCAGCAGGCGGTTGGCGATACGCGGCGTTCCTCGGGAGCGGCTGGCGATTTCGATGGCGCCGGGACGATCGATTCTTACGCCAAGAATTTCGGCGGAACGCTCGACGATGACGCGGAGGTCGTCGTGCGTGTAGAACTCGAGGCGCAGGAGCAGGCCGAAACGCGAGCGCAGGGGCGCGGAGAGCAGTCCGGCGCGGGTGGTGGCTCCGATGAAGGTGAAGGGCTTCACGTCCATGGTGTGCGTGCGCGCGGACGGGCCCTGGCCGATCATGATGTCGAGTTTGTAGTCTTCGAGCGCGGAGTAGAGGATCTCTTCGAGCGCGGGCTGCAGGCGGTGGACTTCGTCGATGAAGAGCACCTGGCGGTCGCGGAGATTGGTGAGGATCGCGGTCAGGTCGCCTTTGATTTGCAGCGTGGGGCCGGAGGTTTGCTGGAAGGCGGCTCCGAGTTCGTTGGCGATGATGTTGGCCAGCGTCGTCTTGCCGAGGCCGGGCGGGCCGTAGAGGAGTACGTGGTCGAGCGCTTCGCCGCGGGACTTGGCGGCTTGGATGGCTACGTCCAGATTCTCTTTGACTTTGTTCTGGCCGATGAATTCTTGCAGGCGCTGCGGGCGAAGCTTGAGCTCGAAAGAGGAATCGTCTTCGACCGGGGCGGCGGAGACGAGGCGGTCTTTGAAATGGAGCGCGGGATTATCTTTGGCGGCGGACACTGAAGGCGATGGTAGCAGTTCTGCGTTCTGGGTTGCTAGTTGTGATCGCGGCTGAAACCCTGCGGAGCTTCGCTCCGCTAGGACGGGCGAGGCGCCCGTCCCCACACGATCTATTGCCCGATTACTCCCAACCGCACGCCCTTCAACTTTCCGGCGTCGAACCAGGCGGTCTTCTGGCCGAACCAGGTCTTGCCGCCCGAGAGTTTAAACTTCTTGGCTGCGGCAGGGAAATCACGCGTGGCCAGGAGGTAGGCTACCGGGGTTTCGCCGTACTTGGCCAGATGTTCCGAGAGCCAGCCTCCGCCCGACGGAGCTGCCAGAATCACCGGCTCGCCGGGGAAGTAGGCAAGTTTGCCGATGTCCTTTTGGATCTCGGTGAGCGGGTCGGCCCAGCCGTAGGCTTTGCGGAACAAGGCAATCGAGGCATCGAGGTTGTTGACGCCGAGTACGATGTATTCGATGCCGCTGACCGGCGCTCCTTGCAGGCCGGCTGAAGTCTGGACGCGCCAGGCGCGCGGCGTCTGGTCTTCAATGATAAAAGGCAGGGTAGAGCCCGGGGTACCGGAGCCTACGTCAGCGGTCGTCCACTCGATCGACATGCCGTCGGGGCGCTTGCGGCTGCCACGCTCGGGAGTCGTGACAGGAATGCCGGCCTTCTTCAGCCGATCTGCTTCCTGCAGCAGAACGTTGCTTCCCACCGCCCAAGCACAGGTGACCGCCTCGTCGGACATATACTTCGCCCATTCGTCACCGCTGGTCGCTCCAGGCTTTACCGGCGCAATCAGCTCCAGGTAAGTCCCGTCGTCAAAGCCGATACTGGCCATCTGGGTAATGCCGTTGCCATGGGGGCCACCGAGGTCCGGAGTCAAGCCCACATCCGTAAAGGCCTGGCGAAGCGTGTCCAGATTCGATCCGCAGACGGACGCGTGGTCGAGTTCCAGGACCACGGTTTTGCTTTCCTGGGCCATCGTGTAATGGGAGATCAGTAAGAGAACGAATGTCGCCACGTACAAGCAGGACCAGATCGGGGAAGTCCGCTGGAGCATACGTGCCTCCTTACAAAAGAAGAAAGAAAGAAGAAAAAGGAATGGTACGCCACAAAAGGCTTCGGGTGAATCGGTATTTTGGACGGCCGAGAACGGCCCTCCCTGGCGAGCGGGACGGGGCAGAGCCCCGTCACCACACGAAATTACTCTTCTTCTTCTTTTACCTCGCCGCGCTCGGCTTTAGCCTTCTCGATGATCTTCTCCTGCAGCTGCGCGGGCACGATGTCGTAGTGGTGCATTTCCATGGAGAAGCTGCCGCGGCCTTGGGTCATAGAGGTCAGATCGGCGCCGTAGGTGAGCATTTCGGCCATGGGGACTTCGGCTTTCACGATGGTGTTTCCGGCTTTGTTATCCATGCCCTGGATGCGTCCGCGACGGCTGTTGAGGTCGCCCATGATGGTGCCGGCGAATTCGTCGGGCACAGTGATTTCGACCGTCATGATCGGTTCGAGCAGCGTGGGCTTGGCCTGTTCCATGGCCTTGCGGAAGGCAATACGGCCCGCCATCTGGAACGAGAGATCGTTGGAATCCACGTCGTGGTAGGAACCGTCGTAGAGAATGGCGCGAAAGTTCACCACGGGATAGCCGGCGAGGTAGCCGCGAGCGGCGCAGTCTTTAATCCCCTTTTCGACGGCGGGAATAAAGTTGCGCGGGATGGCGCCGCCGAAGATATCGTTGACGAATTCGAACTCGGCTCCACGCGGCAGCGGCTCCATCTTGATTTTGCAATCACCGTACTGGCCGTGGCCGCCGGTCTGCTTCTTGTGGCGTCCCTGGACGTCGGCCTTGCCGCGAATAGTTTCGCGATAGGGCACCTTGGGCGCCTTCAGCACGACTTCAGCGTGGTAACGCTTCTTCATCTTCGAGACCACAACTTCGATGTGCTGCTGGCCAGTACCCGCGATCAGGAATTCCTTGGTCTGCGGGTCGCGGAAGAAGCGCAGCATGGCGTCTTCCTCCATCAGCTTGTGGAGTCCGACGCCGAGCTTGTCTTCGTCGGCGCGGCTCTTGGGCTCGATGGCAAAGGTGATGGCGGGCTCAGGCAACTGGACGGCAGGATAACGGATGGGTGACGCTTTATCGCCCAGTGTGTCTCCGGTGAGAGTTTCTCTGAGTTTCGCCACCGCGCCGATATCCCCGGCATGCAGCTCAGGGATGGGGACCAGCTGCTTTCCTTGGATGACGGCAATGCGAGCGAACTTTTCTTGCGTGTTGCGATTGTAATTCTGGAGAGATGCGTCGTCCTTCAGCACACCGGAAAAAACCTTGAAGTAGGAAATGCGGCCGGCGAACGCGTCCGACATGGTTTTGAAGACATAGACGGATGCAGGCTCGTTGTCGGTGCCTTGACGCTTGGCCGGTTCGGCGTGGCCGTCGGGCGTCCACTCGGTGAGCGCGTGATGCTCGCTGGCGGCTGGGGTGTAGTCGACGATGAAATCCATCAGCTCGTCCACGCCGATGTTGCCCAGGCCGGAGGTGAAGAGGACGGGGAAAAGCTTGTCTTCGCGAATCGCTTCGTGCAGCGCGGGGACCAGATGCTCTTCGGGGATGGTGCCGGTTTCGAAGAACTCTTCCATCAGCTCGTCTTTGCCTTCGGCGACGAGTTCCACCAGTTTTTCGTGAGCTTCCTTGGCGACGCCGGCCATGTCGGCGGGGATGGGGCCTTCCTTGCCTTTGCCGTTTCCGCCCATCTCGTAGGTGTAGGCCTTCATGCGGACGAGATCGACGATGCCGCTGAGACTTTTCTCACTGCCGATGGGAAGCTGCAGCGGGGTGACGGCGCGGCCAAAGGCGTTGGTGAGCGATTCCAGCGTGCGGTTGGCGTCGGCGCGCTCACGATCCATGCGGTTGACGACGATCATGCGCGGCAGGTTGACCTCGTCGCAATAATTCCAGACGCGCTGGGTGACGACCTCGACTCCGGATACACCGTCCACCACGACTAACGCGGCATCGACCACGGGCAGAACCATTTTGGCTTCGTGGACGAACATGTTGAAGCCGGGAGTGTCGAGGAGATTGATCTTGACCTTGGAATCCGATTTGCCCCATTCGACGAAAGCCAGGCCGGTGGAAATGGACATCTGGCGGGCAATTTCTTCCTCGTCGTAGTCGGTGGTGGCGGAGCCGTCGTCGACGCGCCCGAGGCGCGGCGCGGCTCCGGCAGTGTAGAGCATGGCGGACACCAGTGTGGTTTTGCCGGCATGCCCGTGTCCGATGAGGGCAAGATTGCGGAGATTGGCTGCTGCGTACACTTTCACGAGTTGTCTCCTTCGGCAGGCTTGCGGGAAGAGTGCAACGGCCCCAAAAGAGGATCAGGACAGGGTACAGGCCAGCCCAACATCACCTGCGAAACCTCTCGATGCTAACACAGGGAATAGGAGTCGAGGAACAGCCCCCTACGCGAGCGTTGCCTGCTACAACGTTGCGCTCTTCTCCGCAATCAGCTTCTTGATCTTCTCCACGAACTCCGGCGTGGCCATGTCCTCGGTCTTCTCTTTGCCGCGGGTGCGGACGTTTACCTTGTTGGCTTCGGATTCTTTGTCTCCTACCACCAGCAGGAAGGGGACCTTCTGCATGGCGTGTTCGCGGATCTTCGCGTTCATCTTTTCGTTGCGGGAATCTACTTCCACGCGTACCCCTGCGGCCCGCAGTTGCTGGGCTACTTTTTCCGCATACTCCGTATGGCGCTCGGCGATTGGGATCATCGCTACCTGCACCGGCGAGAGCCATACCGGAAAAGCTCCGGCGTAGTGTTCGATCAGTACGCCGAAGAAACGCTCGACCGATCCGTAGAGGGCGCGATGGACCATGAGCGGCTGCTTGCGGGTGCCATCTTCGGCTACGTATTCGAGCTGGAAGCGCTGCGGCAGGTTGAAGTCGAATTGCACGGTGGAGAGCTGCCACAGGCGTCCGATAGCGTCTACCAGTTTCACGTCGATCTTGGGGCCGTAGAATGCGGCTTCTCCCGGGATGGTCTTGTATTCGATGTTCAGCTTCTTCAGCGCGCTTTCCAGCGTGTGGTTAGCCAGGTTCCACTGCTCGTCGCTGCCGAGGAAACTCTTCTTGTCGTTTGGATCCCAAGTCGAAAGCTCGGTCTGGAATTTGTCGAATCCGAAAGCTTTCAACACCGCGAGCGCGAACTCCAGGCAGCCGACGATTTCAGCCTCGATCTGATCGGGCGTACAGAAGATGTGGGCGTCGTCCTGGGTGAAGCCGCGGACGCGCAGCAGGCCGTGCATCACTCCCGAACGCTCGTAGCGATAGACGGTGCCGAGTTCGCCCAGGCGCACCGGAAGATCGCGATACGACTTCAGCGAATCTTTATAGATCAGGATGTGGCCGGGGCAATTCATGGGCTTGAGGCGATACTCGGCGTCGTCGAGCTCCATGGCATCGAAGAAATTCTGCGAATAGTAGCCCTCGTGACCTGAGGTAAAGAACAGCTGGCGGCGCGCCACGTGCGGCGTACAGACTAGCGCGTAACCGCGGCGCAGATACTCTTCGCGCATCCAGTCTTCCATCTCCTTGCGGATGATGCCGCCCTTGGGATGCCAGAAAATCAGGCCGGGGCCGGCTAGTTCCTGGATGGAGAACAGGTCGAGCTGCTTGCCCAGAACGCGGTGATCGCGTTTCTTCGCTTCTTCAATGCTGTTGAGGTAGGCGTCGAGATCTTTTTTCGAAAAAAACGACGTGCCGTAGATGCGCTGCAGTTGCGGATTCTTTTCATCTCCCAGCCAGTAGGCGCCGGCTATGTTTAGGAGCTTGAAGGCCTTGATCTTTCCGGTCGAAGGCAGGTGCGGGCCACGGCAAAAATCCTGGAACTTGCCGGTCTTGTAAACCGAAATCTTTTCATCGGGCTTGGTGAACTGCTCGATGAAGTGGCACTTCATGAAGTCGCCTTCACCCTTGAATTTTTCCAGACCTTCTTTGCGGGGCAGAAATTCGCGGGCGTAGGGCAGATTCTGCTGGACTAGCTCCTGCATTTTCTTTTCGATCTTTTCGAGATCGTCGGGGGTGAAGGGGGTCTCGCGATAGAAGTCGTAGAAGAATCCATTCTCGGTGGCGGGGCCGTGTCCGAGCTTGGTCTCGGGAAAGAGTTCGAGCACAGCTGCGGCCAACAGGTGAGCTGACGAATGACGGTAGACTTCGAGCGCCTCGGGGTCGCGGTCGGTGAGGATGCGGAGGTCGGTGTCCTGCTCGAGCGGGCGGGTCAGGTCGATCAGATCGCCATTCGATTTAGCGGCTAGGGCGGCGTCGGCGAGACGCGGGCTGATGGACTTGGCAACGTCGAGCGCGGTGGTGCCCTTCGGGACTTCTTGGGTGCTGCCGTCGGGGAGCTTGAGATGAATGCTGTCAGACATGGTTCGGCCTTGTATTCTGCTGAATCTTTGAAGTTTACCATTCGCTCGCGCCGTGGCGTGGCCGTCCCTACGTGCATCTGGGTGCGGCGTGCAGCGCTTCAATCGCAGCTTTCACTTTGGCCGACACCTCTTCGGTATCGCGCACGGTCAACCCAGCGGTTGAGATAGGCTCGCCGACCCGCATTTCCAGCGGCTGGCACTTGATGTGGTATGTGTTCATGGGCAGCAGGCCGAAGGTGCCGACGAGCGCGATGGGCACGATATCAGCCTGCGCTTTGATGGCGAGAAAGAATGCGCCCGGCAGAAAGGGTTGAACCTCGCCATCCTGGGTGCGGCCGCCCTCGGGAAAAATGACGAGCGGCATGCCGCTGCGCAGGCTGCGCAGCGCCGACTTGACAGCCCCGATCGAAGCTGCCGGATTCTGCTGGTTGATGCAGACTTGCCCGGAACGCTTCAGATGCCAGCCTATGAACGGGTAGGCGAGCAATTCGCTCTTGAAAACGATGCGGAATTGAAAGGGCAAGTAGACGTAGAGGATCGGAATGTCGAGCGCCGAGGCGTGGGTGACGGCATAGACGCGGGGCTTGCCCCGTTTGTCCTCATCGATGTCGATATTGCCGGTGACTTTCACCGGCGACAGGATCGTCTTCATGATCAGCCACGACCAGAACCGGGCGAAATCGTGCTGAATGCGCCCGCCGCGATCGAAGAACGAGGAAATCAGGGAGAGCGTGGCCAGAACTGTGGTGTAAGCCCAGATCAGCGGGTTCAGGATGAAATAGGAGCGCAGACAGCTGAGCCAGCCGTGGTGAAGTTTGGGGCCGGCAGCGGAGCAGTTCTCCGACCACCCGGCGACGGCCTCTCCCGAGGCTGCACTGGAGCGGAGTTCTTCGCGCTCTTTTTCAGGCTCCGCAGTTGTGGCGATCTTGTTCACGTTTTTCGATCCTGCAAACATTTCGCGGGCAAGAGTACCCGAGCTGCACGTTCTTTAGATGCTGACGCCCAGCTGTTGCATCGCTTCTCCTACAACATAAATCGAGCCCGTCACTACGATCAGGCCGCTTGGACCGGCGATTTGTCGCGCTTGCTTCAGGGCCGATGTTACATTGTCTGCCTCTGCAATATCCATACCAGCGGCCACACGGGCGGCTGCCTGCCGAATCTCATCCGGGGTTGCCGAGCGTGGGTTGCTGGCGTGGGTGAAGATGACGTGGTGGGCGATCGGAAACAGAATCTCGGTAATTTCCCGCACCGCCTTATCGCGCATCACGCCAAACACGATCGTGATCTCGCGGCCGTCCTGGTAAGCCGCTGCGAGCGTCGAGCGCAACGCCCAAGCCCCAGCCGGATTGTGCGCGACATCGAGCACATACTCAGGGCTGTCTCCCGTAGCCGGCACCACCTGGAAGCGCGCGGGCCAATGAGTCTGGCGGATGCCTTGCGCGATCGTCTCCGGGGTGATCTGCGTGGTTCCCTGGTGGCTCAGTTCCTCAGCCGCCGCGATCGCCAGCGCCAGGTTGCGCAGCTGATGACGCCCCACCAGCGGCGACTCGACCATAATCGTCTGACCGCATACATCCAGCGGATAGCGTTGCCCCTGACCACTGGCCGCTGGCCACTGACTGCTCGCAGGCGTGTCGTTTCCCGGGGACAGCGGCGGCACAAAGGGCACGGCATTCACGGCCCGCGCGCCTGCGCTCAAAATTGCGTTTCCGATCACGTCATTGGCCTCGGGCAATTGAGGCAGCGTTACCACAATGCCGCTCGGGCGGATGATCCCGGCTTTTTCGCGGGCAATCTCCGCGACCGTTTCCCCCAGATACTTCTGATGATCGAGGGCGATGTCGGTGATGATGCTGATGCGCGGTTCCACCACGTTGGTGGCATCCAAACGCCCGCCCATGCCGACCTCAAGTACAACCATGTCGGCCCGGTTCCGAGCGAAATATTCAAAAGCCATCGCGGTCAGCGTCTCAAAGAAGCTGGGATGCCAGGGCAGTTCGCCTTCCCCTACCAGGCGCTCAGCGGTGCGGTCGACGACGTCATGGAGCAGAGCGAAATCGTCGTCGCCGATGGGCTCGCCATTCAGGCGAATGCGCTCGTTAATGCGGACCAGATGGGGCGAAGTATAGAGTCCCGTCTTCAGCCCAGAAGCCTGCAGGATGGACCCGAGAGTAGCAGCGGTCGAACCCTTGCCATTGGTGCCGGCGACCAGCACCGACGGAAAACGATTCTCCGGATGTCCCAGCGCCGCAAGCAGCACGCGCATGTGCGCGAGGTCGAACTTGTGCGGCGGCGTCTGTGCCAGCTCGTGACCCAACGCGTACATCTGCGCGACTGCGGTTTGGTAGGACATCGGTCGTTCGTCGTTGGTCGTTAGTCGGTAGTCGTTCATGAACTCGGGGAGTACTCATCTTCCGCAATTCGCCCGGCGAGCCCATTTAGGGTAGCAAGTCCCGCCGTCCGTTTCGACTCTCTCTCATTAGAAGGAGGCTGTCGGAGGTCAAAGTGCGCTCCAAGAACCCTGAGCAGAAATCTCACCACTGGATCATTAGGGGAGTGGGTTTTGCCAACGACCAGCGACGAACGACTGCCTTTACGCTGCCTGCACCATAAAATCCAGAGCCCGCGCGATGTAGGTCTTCAACTCCTTGCGCGTGACTACGGCATCGAGCATTCCGTGTTCCAGCAGAAACTCGGAGCGCTGGAAACCTGGCGGCAACTTTTGGCGGATGGTCTGCTCGATCACGCGCGGTCCGGCGAAGCCGATCAAGGCCCCGGGTTCGGCGATGTTGAGATCGCCAAGCATGGCAAACGAAGCGGTCACGCCGCCCGTGGTGGGATCGGTTAGAACCGAAATGTAGGGGACACGCGCGGTATCCAACCGGGCCAGCGCGGCGGAGATCTTGGCCAGTTGCATCAGGCTGATCGCGCCTTCCATCATGCGCGCGCCGCCCGATGCCGAGACGATGATGAGCGGCGTCCGGGTTTGCGCGGCCTTCTCGATCGCGCGGGTAATGGCCTCGCCCACCACTGCTCCCATGCTCCCGCCGATGAACGAGTATTCCATCGAACTCACAATCACCGGGCGGCCGTTGAGCTTGCCCTGAGCGTTGATAACGGCGTCCTTGAGGCCGGTGGCGGCCTTGGCCTGCTTCAGGCGCGAGGAGTACGGTTTCAGGTCGACAAACTTCAAAGGGTCGTTGGAAACAAGATTGCCGTCGAATATCTCGTATTGATGATCGTCGAGAAGTTGCGCCAGACGGGCGCGGGCGTCGATGCGGAAGTGCTTGTCGCACTTTGGGCAGACGTTGAGATTTTCTTCGAGGTCCTTCTTCCAGATGATCTGGCGGCAGTTGTCACACTTCACCCACAGGCCCTCGGTGCGTACGGTCTTCTCGCCCGAAGTGTCCAACTCGCCGGATTGTCGCTTGAACCATGTCATAAAAAGCAGGTCTCAGGTGTTAGGTCTCGGGAAAACCATTCAAAAACTGAGAGCTGACAGCTGAGAACTAGTATTCGATTCCTCTCTGCGCCATCACGCCTTGCTCGTAGGCGTGCTTGATCTGGCGCATTTCGGTCACGGTATCGGCTAGCTCGACAATTGTCGGATGCGCGCTCCTTCCGGTCAAGATAACGTGCACCGCCTCCGGCTTGCGCTTCAGAGACTCAACCACTTTCGCCGGGTCGAGCATACCGTAACTGATGGCGTAATTGATTTCGTCGAGCACCACCAGATCCCATTCACCGGACTGGATCGCCTTTTCGGCCTCGGCCCAGGCCTCCTCCACCATGCGCACATCTTCGGGGTCGGGTTTTTCGGCACCGACTTTCACGAAGCCGCGTCCCATCTGCTTGAGGATGAACTTGTCGCCGAAAGCTTTGACCGCGTCGAGTTCGCCGTAATGCCACGAGCCCTTCAGAAACTGCAGCATCAGGACGCGCATCCCCTGCCCGACGGCCCGTAATGCCGTCCCCAGGGCGGCGGTGGTCTTTCCCTTGCCTGGGCCGGTATTCACGATGATGAGACCGCGGCGAAGATCCGACATAGCAGCCGAATTGCTTATTCTACGCGGAAGATCAGGAATTTGTAATTTAGCCCCCGGCGGTTTCCAATTGCCGATCGCAAATTGCGAGTCTCTAGACTTTGATGAAGATCTTCCTGCGCCAGAGAAGCCACAGCAAAACCCAGCAAAATAAAATTGCGGCTACTGAATAGATCAGAGACGTGTTGGCGGGGCTCGCGCCCAGCGATAACAATCGAGCTTGGGCAGCGTCGTGCCAATTCAGACTGGTTCCGTTCGCCGCTCTTACAGTGAAAGTGTAGCCAGGGCCATACACGAACGAGTCGACGACAAAACCCGCGATCGCATTCATCCCAAAAACCAGAATCGGCATCGTCCACGCGCCGCGCCACCGCTTGATTTCGAGTATCCAATACAGCAGCGCCAGAAACACCAGCGCGAAGCCAGCGCTGAATAGCGTGAACGAGCTGGTCCAAAGATTCTTGTTGATGGGGAACCACAGGTTCCAAATCTCGCCGGCAACCAAACCTAGAATCCCAAAGAGCAGCATACGCAGGGCGATTACGCCGCGACTTCGCCCGGAACGCAACCACCAGCCAGTCAGCACTCCGATCAAGGTCGTTGCAATGGCTGGAATGGTGCTGAGAATTCCTTCCGGATCTCGATCCCCATTGTAGAGATGTCCCAGGAACAGCTTGCGGTCGAGCCACGCGACGATGTTTGCATGCTGATCCATGAACGGGATGTCGCGTCCCGGCAGGCCAAAACCAGGAACCGGCAGGAAGCGCATCATCGCCCAATATCCCAATAAACAAGCGGCGATGGCGATGACTTGTCCGCGACGGTTTGACCACAATACAAGAATGGCGGCGGCAAAGTAGCAAAGCGCAATCCGCTGCGTCACGCCCTCAAAACGAAAACTGTGCCAATCCGTCCCAATAAATGGGAAGCCATTTACGAACAACCCGACCGCGATCAGAATCAGGCTTCTCTTGAAAGCGTGGAGCAATATCTGTTCTCGCGATTCGCCTCGGCGCAGCCTCGCCGAGAATGAGAACACCATCGACACGCCGACGAGGAACAAGAAAGACGGGAAGATAAAGTCAGCCGGCGACCAGCCGTTCCATTCGGCGTGTTTGATGGCCCAGTAAGCCTTGTCGTCGCTGCCGGGGTTGTCGACGAGAATCATGCCGGCAACTGCGAGCCCGCGAAAAACATCGAGGCACACCAGCCGTCCATCGTGCGGTTTTGCGTTATCACTTTCTGCGGATTGCTTAGGAGCGGTGAGCGTTTGCGTGGGTGACATGACAGAACAATATAGTCCTGCCTGCGGAAGTCGTCGTCACCAAGCCGATTCTATTCTTCACAGACAAGAAGGCGGACGGTTTTGGCTTCCGTCCGCCTGGCATCGGACGAGGAAGATCTTCTAGGGCATTTCGACGACTCGGGGCAGATGAGGCTGACCTTCGCCTTTAGCTGCGGCCGCATCCTCGGCGCCCAGCAAGCGCGCGGCCATCCGAAGAGCCTCGATCTCTTTGCGGATCCGCAACAGCTCCTGTTCCTTCAGTCGCAATACCTCGTACGGATTCTTCATTGGGGGAGGGCCTCAGTGACAAATTCAGACTTGTTTCGCCTGTTGAGAGATACAGTAAGCCAAGTTCGCGGGGCGGGGAAGCTGCCAAAGGTGCATCGGGGATCGGAATCGAGTTGCGCAACCATGGGGCTGACTGGCCGCTGCCCCGTTACTATGAGGTTAATGCCCTACATGGTAGGGATGGTGCTTAAGAATGGTGAAAGCACGGTACAACTGCTCGACCACAACCACGCGGGCCAGTTCGTGGGGGAGCGTCATCTTTCCGAGGGACAGCGTAAAACCAGCGTGGTGGCGCGCTTCTTCACTGAAACCGTCGCTGCCACCGATCGCGAACAACAGGGGGACCGCGTTCAGTTGCTCGCGTTCCAGAAACTTGGCCAGTTCTTCAGAGGAAAATTGTTTGCCGCGCGAATCGAGGAGAACGAGCTTGTGGCGCTGTTTTCCGTCGGCTAACGACAAGATTGCGGCTTCGTCTTTCAGGGCGAGGCCGGCAATGTCGGCGTAGCGGGAAATGCGTTTCAGATACTCGTTGGTCAGAGCCTCGATCGCCGGTTCATTCGTCTTACCGATCCATGCAACTTTGATTTTCATGGGATTGTCAGGGTATGGCCGAACTCGGCCGTTCCTCCGGCGTCTACGTCGTAGTCCAGGGTGCCGTCCCTTGCGGGACTCGATTCGTTCCACGTCCGGCTTCCCGGCACTGACGTGCCGAGCTTTCTTATTCCGCCGCTTCGCGGCTCTTGCAACCTACATTCCACTTTTTCGAACGGCCATCGCTCAGGCTTTTCCCGATACGAGAACAACGTCCGCGCCGAAACGGATCTCATCGCCGACGCGATAGCGCTCGATCGCCGACGTTGCCTCTCCGCGGATCACTGGCCACTGGTCCGCTGGAACCCTTTCCAGCATGGGCCGGAACGGAGCTGACACCTGGCAAACGTATTCGAAAACTTCTTCCGCATCTCCCGGCCAGGTCCAGGGCAGATGCTGAGTTGACTCTTCCAGATCGTGAAATCCCGCGGAGCTGAGCACCTCGGAGAGCGATCCTGTGGCCGCGAATCGAAACGGATCGGCTCCTCCCGGCGGAAGCATGCTTCCACCTGCATGCCGGTGGACAATCTTCATCGTGGTCTGCCAGTAGGGCTGTTCCATTGGGCCCCAGGCGGCAAAGCAGGCACGAGCTCCGGGCTTCAACACACGACGCAGTTCCTGCAGCGCTCGTTGGGGATCGCTGAAGAACATCACCCCAAAACGGCAGGCGGCGAGGTCAAAGCTCTGGTCGGCAAATGGCAACAGGTGAGCGTCGGCCTGCTGGGTGGTGAAGTTGGAAAGATTCTTATTGCGGGCGCGCTCAGCGGCAATGCCGAGCAGTTCCGAACTTTGATCCACCGCTGTGACGGAACCTTGGGGGCCAACGCGTTGTGCCAGACTGATTCCCGGTTCGCCGGTGCCGCTGGCCAAATCGACGACGCGCATGCCAGGCAGCGGACGCGAGTATTCCACCAAAGCATTTGTGACCGCCTTGCCCATCGCCGCCGATTTTGCTTTCCACTTTTCCGCAGCCACCAGGCGGAACGAGGAACCCCACGGGGCTGGATTCGGAACGGACATTTCAGCTCTTCTTTTTTCGCGGTTTCTTGAGCGCGGGGGACTTGGGGGTAGCGGATGCCCGCCGCGCCTTTGGTTTCGCCAGCAATTCTGCCGGCTCCAGCCGTTTAGCCGACTTCCACAAGCGTTCCAGGTCGTAGAACTGGCGGGCTTTCTCGGAGAAAATGTGGACGACGAAGTCCACGTAGTCGAGCAGCACCCACTCCGCCTGTTTGTAGCCTTCGGAGTGTGTCACACGGAGACCGAGTGCCTCCAGCCGCTCGTCCACGGCGTCAGCAATGGCCTGAATTTGGCGGGGATTCGCGCCGCTGCACATCACAAAATAGTCGGTGAAGGCTCCCGAATCCTTTTCCAGCTCGAGAATCGCAACGTCTTCGGCTTGTTTGTCCTGGCAGGCTAGGAGGGCTTCAGATACCTGGTGCTTGAGGTCGTCCTTTTTCTTCATACGGGCTTATTGATTGTAACCTGTGCACGGCGCCGCCGGACTCAGCTCGCCTCGGACGGCCGAGGGCGGCCGTCATTCCTACGTGTGCTTCCCGCGGTACAAGCCGTGCTTCCGGATGTAATCGGCGACGCGCGGGTCTAGCCATCGCGCCAGCGGCTTGCCCTGACGCCGCCGCCCGAATCGCGGTCGCGGAGACGCTTTGGTTGACGCCTTCCAGCAAGTGCAGGGTGACGCCGGGAAGAACGAGATCTCCTTTTGCCGGCTGCTTATGGAAAGGACGCGTCACCGCACTCGGAGGCCGCAAACCTTCCGGCAACGACTCGGCTACGTCGCGCAACGAATATCCGGGGCGGCTGGCCACGATAAAATCGCATTCCCCGAGAAGGGCGCGCGCCTCGTGCCATTTGGCGATGTCACGGAAGGCGTCAATTCCGATCAGGAAAAAAAGGCGGTCCGATTTTTTGAGAGATCGCTTCAGGTGGCGGACTGTGTCGATGGAATAACTCACGGCTACGGGGTTTGTTGCTAACTCTGGCGCCTCCAGCAGCGACGGCAGCCACCGCTTGTCGTCCTGGGTTGCCAGCGCCACCATGGCATAACGATGGATGAAGGCGGTGAGCGGTTGCTTCTGTTTATGGGGAGGAATGTTCGCCGGTACAAACAGCACCTGGCGCAGAGAGTAACGGTCGGCGGCCGCTAGGGCTAAGGCCAGGTGCCCGCGATGGATGGGGTCGAAGCTGCCGCCGAAAATACCGATATTCATTCGGAGATTCCCTGAAGTGTTACCGGTTCTGCCCCGTTAGTTTCGTCGTTGCCGGTCGCGGTTGCAAGTCCTGTTGTCAGAGTAGGTCCCTGAACGCCGGTTGGCACCAGTGAGTTTTGCGGAAAAAACCACTTGAGACTAGGCTATTGCCAGGACGGGTCGTTTTTCCCTCAACGTTGCCCCCAGGTTGTGCCGCTTAGGTCGTGCCTGGTCGCTGTACCTCTGGCCACTGTGCCGCTAGGAAACTGCGGTGGACTGGTGTAACTCGCTCGGCGCCCGGTGGGCGCATAACATAAGCCCATGCGAATGAAACTCCCCATCATCCGCAGCTTGGCCGTACCTCCTTCGCGCGATCCCCTGCTGCGCTATGGAGTCGCTCTGCTGAGTGCGGTGCTGGCGCTGATCCCGACCTTGTTTTTCTCGGATGTCGCGGAGAGCCGGCTGGTGGTGTTCGCGGTCGCGGTCATGGTGAGCGCCTGGTACGGAGGATGGAAGCCCGGGCTCGCCGCCACCTCTTTTGCGCTCACGGTCAGCGCTTACTATTCGCTTAACGGAGAACAGACTCCCGCGGAGTATCGGAAGGCGGTCGCGCACCTCGCCTTGTTCTTCGCGGTGGCCCTGCTGATCTGCTGGTTCAACGCGGCCCTGCGCGCTGCCCAGGAAAGCCTGCGACGGTCGGAAAGTAACTTTCGCTCGCTGGTAATGAATGCGCCCTATGGCATCTGCCGCTGCGATGCCGTCGGGACCATGCACGACGCAAACCCTGCGCTGGTGGCGATGTTTGGTTATGAGAGCGCCGCCGAACTCACGGGCCGGCATCTGGGAAGCCTGTACGCCGACGCCCAGCAATGGTTTCAAACCGCCGATTATTTTCACGCTGGCAAAGAATTCGACAACCTGACCACGGAGTGCATCCGGAAAGATGGTGCGCCAATCGTGGTGCGCATTACCGGCCGCTCGATTGCGAACGGCAAAGCCGGAGGCACCTACGAGATTTTTATGGAAGACGTAACGGAAACCCGCACCCTGGAGCTGCAACTCCGTCAGGCGCAAAAGATGGAAGCGATCGGCCGCCTGGCTGGGGGCATCGCGCACGACTTCAACAATCTGCTGATGGTGATCTCGGGCTACTCCGAGTTTCTGCTGGAGCGTCTCGGGCCCGATCCCCAGCTGCGTGGGCCGGCGGAGGAAATCTCCAATGCGACCCAGCGCGCTACTGCGCTGACCCGGCAACTGCTGGCTTTCAGCCGCAAACAGATGCTAGCCCCCAAGGTGCTCGACCTGAATGAAGTGGTGGCCGAAAATCTGAAAATGCTCACTCGCATGATCGGCGAGGATATCGATCTGGTCATGGTGCCAGGTCCGGGTTTGGGCGCCGTCCGCGCCGATCCCGGCCAGATCGATCAGGTCATCATGAACCTTGCGGTGAATGCCCGCGACGCCATGCCGCACGGCGGCAAGCTGACCATCGAGACCGCCAGCGTCAGGCTCGACGAGAACTTCGCGCGTACGCACGCGCCGCTCACTCCGGGCGACTACATCATGCTCGCCATCAGCGACACCGGTATCGGAATGGACAGCGAAACCCAGTCCCGCATCTTCGAGCCTTTCTTCACCACCAAGGGCGCCAAAGGCACCGGGCTCGGACTCTCCACGGTGTATGGCATTGTGAAACAGAGTGGCGGCTTTATCTTCGTTGACAGCCAACCGGAACACGGCACAGCTTTTCGTGCCTATTTTCCGCGAGTCAATGGCCGCGAAGAGGCCGCCGCGGCGCAGGATTCTCTCGGCTTTCCCCGCCGCGATCATGGGCAGGAGACCATCCTGCTGGTCGAAGATGAAACCCATCTTCGGCGTCTTGCCCGCCAGTATCTGGAAACGCAGGGTTACAAAGTCCTCGAAGCCGAAGACGGCGCCGCAGCCCTGCAAATCGTGGACGGCTATCGGGGCACCATCCACCTGCTGCTTACCGATGTCGTAATGCCAGGGATGAATGGCCGCGAATTGGCCACGAACATTGCCAAGTTGCTCCCCGACATGCGCGTGCTCTACATGTCGGGTTACAGCGAAAATGCGGTTGGTCACGACGGGACGCTCGATGCCGGCGTTAACTTGCTGCAAAAACCGTTCAGCCTTCCCGCGCTGAAAGACCGCGTCCGCGAAGTGCTGGATTCCGAGCGCAATCCCCTGGAGGCCACTATGTCATCCCGCACCGGTTCAGGCGTCGTTACTGAAAGAAAAGTTCCACCGTTCCGAGCTCGCCGCTTCAATCTCCATCTTCCGCTGCGCTATCGTCCGCTTGGAGAACAGAACTGGCGCGCGGGCACCACCGAAAACATCAGCCGCTCGGGCTTGTTGTTCCAGGCACAGGAACTGCTCCACCCGAACGCAATCCTGGAGATCAGCCTGGTGCTGCCGGCGGAAATCGCGGGGCTGGCAGCCACCGAAGTTATCTGCCGCGGAGAAGTGGTGCGCTCGGTCGAAGCGCAAGGGCAGGGTGTGAGCCCCGCGCTGGCAGCGAAGATCCTGCAATACCACTTTCAGCACGGTACGCACGTCGGGCAAGCGTAACCCAGCTTAGCTTGGACAAACGCCCTCCGGGGCTGTTACATTGCGGCCAGTAGTTTCGCATCGGTGGGATGACGATGTCTCTGGTCGTAAAGCTGGAAGACGATCTCGGCGAACGCAGCGAGTGGGTCCTGCTGCACGGGGTGGTTCCCACCGGCGGCCATGCGGATTTCCTGCTGCTCAGCGGTATTGATCCTTTCGGCAAGACCGTGTTCAACCATCTGCAGATGGAGGCCTTTCTCCAGGAATGGGATCGCGCGAAAGATCGCGTGCGCGATGAAAGCCAACGGGAGGCTTGGGAGAAGGTAAAGCAGATGGCGGAAACCTGCCGCGACGACCGCGATTTGTATCTGCGTTTCGTGGGCAACTAGAAGCCATCGTTCTACTTCTCGGGCAAACTGGCCTGCAAGAACTTCACCACGTTTTCTCCCATGATGCTGCGGATATCCTGCTCGGAATAGCCCGCTTCAAGCATGGCATCGGTGATCTCAGCTAATCCAGTGGTGTCGAAGGGAGCAGTGATGGCTCCGTCAAAGTCCGAACCGAGCGCCACATGCTCCACTCCCACGCGGTCGGAAACATAGCGCATGGCTTTTACAATCGCCCGGGCATCGGTTCCGCAAGTCGCCGTGTCCCAATACCCGATGCCGATCAAGCCGCCCTTGGCCGCCACGGCGCGAATCTGATCATCGCTCAGGTTCCGGTTGTTGTTGCACGTACCTTTTACTCCAGTGTGGGAGACGACCAGCGGACGCGTGGCGATGGCCAGCACATCGTCAATCGTCTTGGCGGAGGCGTGGGCCAAGTCTACGATAATGTGCCGTGCTTCCATTTGCCGTACCCACTCGCGTCCCTTCTCGGTAAGACCGGTTTTGTGAACTCCCGCTGACGAGCCTCCAATATCGTTATCGAAGAAATGGCTGGGCGACATCATGCGGTAGCCGGCGTGGTACAGAACGTCGAGATTTTCCAGCTTGCCGTCGAGCGCGTGTGCGCCTTCGATAGAAAGCAGTCCGGCGGTGAGCCTGCCGTTCAGGCGGCGGCGTTCCAGGTAGGCGGAGAGATCAGCGGAACTTTCAATCACCACGAAGCCGCCTCGCGAAGCGCGCTCAAACTGATGCAGGCGGCGTGCATGATACAGCGCGCGCTGGGTGAGGCTGGTCCAGGTTGCGGGAGGCCAGCGGTCCGCAATTGCCAGTCAGAAGATGTCATCGCGCTTGTCTTCATTGCTCTCGATGTTCAGACCGTGCGGGCTCTTGGTGGGCAGGGAGAACACTTGCAAGGCGACGTTGCCGTCGGCCAGACGGGGAATGTCAACGTGCCCGTAGGTGCTGCGCTCCAGCAGATCGCGACCCCACAAGAGCGAGTCGGCATGAAGATCGGCGATGGTGAGTTGTTTGTGCAGAGTCAGCGCTCGCCCGGATGCCGTGTAGGGCGGCTTGTTCATGACTCTATTCTGGGCCTCGTCCACCAGGCGCGGGATAGTCACAAAAAACGCCACCACGACGCACAGGACCAGCAGAATGATTGGAACCGATCGTCTGCGCACGAAACCTCCCAGGGGCCCGACCGTAGCGTGGACTTCCATTCACTTTGACAGCAAACCCAGCGCCTCACGAAAGAGCACGTCAAAACTTTGAGGACTCTTGCCGCCGCGCGCCGCCAGCAGCGCTTTGTCCGCCGCAGCTCTGGGATAGCCGAGATTGACCAGGGCGGAGATGACATCTTCCTCGACTGGGCTGGCCAGAGGCGCGCTGATTTCGGACGTTCCGGGCGCTGGCAGCTTGTCGCGCAGTTCCAGCACCATGCGCTCTGCCGTCTTCCTGCCGATGCCCGGAATACGCGTCAGGCGCGCCAAATCGCCGGCGCGAATCGCTCCCACCATTTCATCGGCGGGCATGCCGCTCAAGATTTTGATTGCGAGCGTTGGACCAATCCCGCTGACGGTCAGCAGTTTCTCAAAGAGATGCTTTTCGCCCAGACGCAGGAATCCATACAGGCTGAGCGCATCCTCGCGAACATGGGTGTGGATGTGGAGCGCCACGTCAGCGCCTGCGGCTGGCAGTTCGGTGAACGTTGGCACGGTGATGGCGACGTCATAACCGACACCGTGGGTTTCCACGATGGCTTGATTCGGATGCTTCGCCAGCAGTGTTCCTCGGAGGTGCGCAATCATCTGAAGTGGGTATTGTACGGCAGTCTGAGCAGGCGGCGGAAAAAGTACATCTTTTCCTTTCGTTTCCACAGGAAGTTCCGTCCCTTCACAGTATTTACACAGTGCAGCGCCAGTTTTCCGTTGCGCAAAGTTTCCCGCTGCCGCAAGGTGCTTGCAGTCAAAAGCGTGAGATGTTCTGAACCTGTTCCGAGAAAGGTTCAGCGGCGCCGGTGATTTATCGAGAGTGAGTCACCGGGGGAAAATCGGCGCATGTCCAGTGCGCTGGCGCCCGGGCTTTGCGGCCTCCTCAGAAATCCTTCTTTCGAGAAGGATGGAAACGCTGAATCCTGACCCTGAAGCGCGAGTTTCAGGGAACATCGATGCAATAGCACTTTTGCGAGTGCGGTGGCGCGATGACGGCAGTCAGAATGTCCGCGACAACAATGCGGCTTGGGTGGCTGGCCCGAGCCGCATTTGTTTTTTAGCTGTCAGCTCTCAGTTGTCAGCTCTCAGTTACACCCCTTTGAAGCGACTAGCTGGTTCTTTGCATATTTACTTTTGAATTACTAACCAACTAGTATAGTACCCCCCCCCTACCCCCCCCACTATCTATTGGAATCATCGAGTTACGGGCTAAAACGCCCAAAATCTTTGAGTTTAAAGGACTTAAAGTCAAAATATTCCGGAATAAGGACTTAACTCCTTAAATTGCGCTGAAAATGGATTTGGGGCAGCTTCGAGGGCCGTCCTGGTTGACGGGTATACCGCGAAACTGCCCCAATCAGATCTCTATCTTTGATCGTTACGCGCGACGTGTCTTAAGTCAATGGATTTCGTGCCGATGTTCGAGCTGTTTGTCATGAAGCCCACTGGTCTGTTTCGGGTCCTCTCTATTTTCGAGCCTCCGGTGGCTGCACCAGCTCCGGGATGCTGGCAATCACCGCCGGATCGGGAGGCTTGAGGTGGAGTTCTTTGACCAGGAATGCGATCCGGTCGCGTCGAGCTTCCGCGTTCAGGGCGTGCGGAGCCTCATAAAACTTCAGGGACTTCGGTTCGCTCACGATCGCGAAGTATTCACGCGCCCGCTCCGGCGTCAGGAAGTCTTCTTTCGTTGCGTATTGCAGGAAGACCGAAGCCGGTGCGGCATGGGCGATGTACTTGCCTTGATCGACCCAGGCGTACTTGGCCCGGTAGGCGTCCATTTTCTCCGGGCCGATTTGTTTTCGGAATTCCTGAAATTCTTTGGACTTCATGTCCACTTCGTCCGAGAGGTTGCCGGCCATGAGCACGAACGCCTTGAAGCGCTTGTCAATTCCGGCGAGAAACGCGCCGGTCGCCGCGTTGTAACTGTGGCCGACATAGGCTAGCCGTTTCGGATCGACATCGCTGCGCGCCAGGAGGAGATCGGCGCCTCGCCGCATGTCGAGAATCTGCTGCACGCGATCGTTGATGTAGCTGTCGCTGAGCGGATCGGGATCGCGCACAAATCCCGGCCGCGCGATGGGGCCATCGGTGAGCAGCGAGACTACGCCTGAGGGCGCCAGCGCTACCGCTTCGTCGAGAAACTCCTTGCGGTTCAGGAAGGGAGAGCCGTCCTGATACCAGTGTCCCCAGATGACGGCGGCAAAAGGGCCTTTGCCCTTGGGGACGACCAGATAGGCGGGGACGCGTCCGCCTTTGGGGCTGGCGTAGGAAATGTCGTGGACGGCTACGTCGTCGCGCTGCTCGACTCCTGTTTCCTGGATACCGAGCGGGGCTTTCTGGTCGTAGTCGAAGTGGCGCAGGAGGTCGGCGTCGACATTTTGGGCAAACAGAGTCGAGACGAGGAGCAAAATGGCGAGCACAACGTGGCTCATGGCGACCTCCGGTGAGCGCAGACATCTTACCGCAACGAAGGACCCACGCTATCGCGGGAGGTTAGCAAATACAGGCTTAGCCGGCGCCGACAAAGCAATTTCCGCTTGTAACTTCGGAGTAAGTGGTTTAGGTTTTGCTGGACTTGTGAGACTGGAGTTATCTCAGGGTCGCGCCAGTAAGGATCAGAAGTAGGAGAAAAGAGGATTCTTACATGCAGAAAGCAGCAGCCTTCTTCGTTGGAATCGTTGTCATCACCTTGGCGTGTAACCTACCGGCTCTATCCCAGGGAGGTGCTCCACAGCATATTTCCAGCCTCGACCGCGACCGTGCGAGAAGCATGCTACAGATGATCGCTAGCGACGTGAAGAAGCATTATTATGACCCGAAATTTCACGGCCTCGACTGGGACGCGAGAGTACAAGAGGCGAAACAAAGAATCGACGACTCGCCGTCGCTAAACGCAGCTTTTTCGCATATCGCGGGAGCTTTGGATGCGCTGAATGATTCGCACACCTTTTTCTTGCCGCCGCGAAGGCCGTATAGACACGACTTCGGGTTTCAGATGCAGATGGTTGGGGACCGTTGTTTTGTGACTCGCGTACGCCCGCAGAGCGATGGCGAATCCAAGGGTTTGAAACCGGGAGACGAAGTGCTGGCAATCAACGGCTACGCTCCGGCGCGGGACAATCTCTGGAAGATGAACTATGTAAACAATGTTCTTCGTCCGCAGCCTTCCCTTCATTTGGATCTCAGCAGTCCTTCCGGTACAAAGCGGCAGTTGGATGTAGCAGCGAAGATGGAGGCCTTGGGTACACAAGTCAAAGAGCCGAAAGATATTTGGAACGATCGGAGGCGGGAATCGGAGGACAGCTACTATCTGATGCGCCCCCATTCGGCCGAGGTGGAGGATTTGCTGATTCTGAAAGTCCCGATATTCTTTTTTTCGGAAGCGGAAGCCAACGACATGATTGGGAAGGCGCGAAAGCATAAGGCTCTCATTCTCGACCTGCGTTCTAATCCGGGAGGTGCACTTGACAGCCTGAAGTATCTGCTTGGCGTCCTGTTCGAGAATGACATCACAATCGGGGAGCGTGTACGCCGGGAGGACCGCAAACCAATGATCGCTAAATCTCACCACAATCCTTTCGTCGGAAAGATGGCGGTGTTGGTGGATAGTAGTTCCGCTTCTGCTTCGGAGCTGTTCGCACGGGTCGTTCAGATCGAAAAACGCGGGCTAGTGATCGGCGACCACAGCTCCGGCAGCGTTATGGAGTCAGAACGGTATCGCTACGAAACTGGCCTCGGCGTAGTTGCGGTCTTTGGAGCGTCGATTACCGACGCGGACCTGATCATGACCGATGGCAAGAGCCTAGAGCATGCAGGCGTGACCCCCGATGAAACCGTTCTTCCAAGTGCCGAGGATATGGCGAGCGAACGCGACCCTGTGATAGCGCGCGCCGCAGAGACGTTGGGATTCAAGGTCACTCCCGAGGAGGCCGGGAAGTACTTTCCCTACGAGTGGCCAAAGTAGAGCATCTTAGCTGCCGTAAAATCGCGATCGGACTGACTACTGCCGGATGGTCAGCTATCAAGTAAGTCGTAGGCCGGTATCGCTGGGTTGCAACAATCAAATATTTGCTTTTTATTCGCCCTGTGGCATACTGCGTTGCAGGTGTCGGCAGAGCTTTGCTCGGCTGGACGGACGAATGCGTCCGTCCCTACGTGAGTTGTGGCGCGGGAAATATTTATTTTCGGACGGGTTTTCCTGCTGTGCTCCTCATACGTCCACAGGCGGAAATAAATTACGATGCAGCGCACGCACTTAAACATCGTGGCGACTCTGGAAACCAGCATCGGGCGTTTGCCGGCGAATATTGAAGCCGAGCGCTCCATCCTGGGCGCGGTGCTGCTGGACAATCACGCCTTCAACGATGCCGCCGAGCATCTTAAGCCGGAAGACTTTTCCATTGACTCGCACCGGCGGATTTATTCGCGGATGATGGATCTGGCCGAATCTTCGCGGCCCATTGACATCATCACGCTGGTTGAAGAGCTGGAGCAGAAGAAGGACCTGCAGGCGGTCGGTGATGTGGGCTACATCTCCGGACTGCTGGACGGCGTGCCCGACCGGCCGTCGATCGAGCATTACGTCAAGATCGTCCGCGACAAGGCCATTCTACGCGGGCTGATCAGCGTCTCCAATACCGCCATCGCCAAAGCCAGCGAGCAGGCCGATCCCGCCGACGAAATTCTTAACGACGCTGAAGCTGCGGTCTTTCAGCTCTCCGAGAAGCGCATGGGCAAGGGCTTCCAGGGGATCAAGGAGATTGTCCGCGACTCGTTTGGGTCGATTGACGCCCTGCTCAAGCGTGGGCAGCGGATCACCGGCCTGGAGACCCACTTCACGTTTTTGGACGAGATGACAACCGGGTTGCAGAAATCCGATCTGGTGATCGTGGCGGCGCGGCCCTCGGTGGGAAAAACTTCGTTTGCCATGAACATCGCCGAGAACGCCGCCATCGACGACGGCAAGGTGGTGGGAGTATTTTCTTTGGAAATGTCGTGCGAGGCGCTAGTGCAACGGTTGCTGTGCTCGCGCGCCATTGTGGACGCGCAGAAATTTCGCACCGGAACTTTCTTTTCGTCCGACATGCCCAAGATTCAACGGGCAGCTGAAGAGCTGACGGCTTCTCCCCTTTTTATTGACGATTCGCCGGGGCTCTCGATCAGCGAAATGCGCGCCAAGGCCCGGCGCCTGAAACAGTCGCAAGGACGGTTGGACTTGCTGGTGGTGGACTACCTGCAACTGATGTCGGGCGGCAGCAAGAGGTTCGAGAACCGGACGCAGGAAGTTTCCTCGATCTCGCGGGGGCTGAAAGCGATTGCCAAGGAACTCGAGGTTCCGGTGCTGGCTTTGTCGCAGCTTAGCCGCGCTCCTGAGAGCCGTGGAGGCGACCACCGGCCGCAACTCTCCGATCTGCGGGAATCGGGGTCGATTGAGCAGGACGCCGACGTGGTGATGTTCATCTTTCGCGAGGAGATCTATAAACAGGACGACCCCGACCTCAAGGGGCGCGCCGAAATCATCATTGCCAAGCAGCGTAACGGGCCAGTGGGCAAGTTCAATCTGGCGTTCCTGCACAATTCGACGCGCTTCGCCAACCTGCTTGAGGGCAACAACGAACCCGGCGAGTAAGCAGAACTGTGTGGTTGCGGCCGCCGCCCCGTCACCACACGTTCCAGAAGCGGAAAAACCCGACCCTGAGACACCTTTACCCTGTGGAAAAGATTGTGGATGAGAAGGGCGGGGCGCGGAATCCCGCGAGACCGGCCGTCTGGCCGGGACATTTCTTGGCTATCCTGGTGTTCCTAAGGCTATGTTTCTAAGTTGGTTACCTCTTATGTAGGCGCAAATCGTCCGAACCGCTTGGGAATCAGTACTTTCGTCACACAATCTGAGATTTGCACATTATCCGGAAGTGGGTAGTCGGCAGCGCCAACGGCTGACGCTCGGGTAAACCGTATCGCAACTGGCTAAAGCAGTTAGGGGCGGAGGCGCGACTTCCGTCACAGCCAGGGGTGACGGGCCTCACCGCGCTTATGCTCGCCAAAGTCCACCCTCTCATAGGTAAGGAGGGACCAGAGGTCCCCCCTTGTCGTAGTGCGTGCCCGCAGTTTTGATGGCGCCGCCGGAGAACGCTGACGATTTCTTCACTTTCAACTCGGCAGTACATGCGAGTTCCGCTGCTTCGCGTTTTCCAGGAGCCGTCAACGAATTACATTCCCATGCCTTCTATCCCTTTCGACTGGAGAAGCTTCTATGCTGCATCTCGATACTGGTAACACAGGTTTCATGATTCTCTGTACCAGCCTGGTCATGCTGATGACACCCGGCCTCGCATTTTTTTATGGTGGCCTGGTGGGGCGCAAGAATGTGCTCGCCATCATGATTCAGAGCTTTGTCTCGATGGGCTGGACGACGGTGATCTGGTATTTATACGGCTATTCGCTGTGTTTCAGCGGCGACTGGCACGGGGTCATCGGCAATTTCCATCTGGCATTTCTTCGCGGGGTGGATCTCACGACGCCCTCGCCGAATACCACGATCCCCGCATTTGTGTTCATCGCTTATCAGATGATGTTCGCCATTATCACTCCCGCGCTGATTTCGGGAGCGTTCACCAACCGGGTCACCTTCAAGGCGTACATGCTGTTCCTGACGGGCTGGCTGACGTTTGTCTACTTCCCCTTCGCGCACATGGTTTGGGGTGGAGGATTCCTGCAGCAGTGGGGCGTGAAGGATTTTGCGGGCGGCATTGTGGTGCACAACATCGCAGGCATCGCGGCTTTGGCATCGGTGCTGTACGTTGGGAAGCGGCACACGGCGGATCGCGGCCCGCACAGCATCCCGCTGGTTGCCCTGGGAACGGGCCTGCTGTGGTTCGGATGGTACGGTTTTAACGCCGGCAGTGAAATGCGCGTCGATTCGGTGACTGCGACCGCATTTCTCAACACCGATCTGGCAGCCTCGTTCGCGGCGGTCGCCTGGTTGTTTGTGGCATGGCTCAACGAAAAGAAGCCCAAGCTTCTCGGCCTGCTCACGGGAGCGGTTGCCGGACTGGCTACCGTCACGCCTGCGGCTGGGTATGTTTCTCCCACCACTGCGGTCATTATCGGCGTAGTTGCTGGAGTAGTTTGCTACTACGCGGTGGAAATGAAAAACAAGCTGCAGTGGGATGACGCGCTGGATGTTTGGGGAGTTCACGGGGTGGGAGGCTTCCTCGGCATCGTCATGCTGGGAGTCTTCGCCAACAAGCAATTTAATCCCGACGGGGCAAACGGACTGCTCTACGGCGATCCGACGTTCCTGCTGAAACAAGTCACAGCGGTGACGTTCTCGACGGTGTGGGCATTTGTGTTTACCTACGCGATGTTACGCATCATCGACATGTTCACGACGGTGAAGGTCGATGAAATGAGCGAGGAAATCGGCCTCGATGAATCCATCCACGGCGAGCATGCCTACGAGGAGGGTCACGAGGATCTGGTTCATGCAGGTTCACGCTAACCCGGTTAAAACCGGTTGGCGGTGGACAGGGCAGATTGCCGGGCGAAGAGTCCGGCAGTTGTTCGGTAAATGGATCGTCGGCAAGTGGATCCTGGCGGGGATGATCGTAGGGTCATCCCTGCCGGCCCATCCTCAGACTGGCGATACCGCGCCCGCCCCGGCCCCGGCGCAGGTTGCCAGCACCAGCGATGCACGGCCGTGGTGGCGGGGCATCACCACGGACGGCTTCCTGTCCCTTTCCTACACTTACAACGACAATGTTCCCGCAGATCGCATCAACCAGTTCCGGGTTTTCGACTTCAATGACGACGATCCCCAGCTGGATGTCGCTCAACTGGTGATTCAACGCGCGATCACCGAACCGAAACAATTCGGCTTCCGCTTCGATTTGATCGCGGGTTCCGGAGTTCCGGAAGTTACCGCTGCTTATGGACTCTTCCGCAACACACACTCCGGCATCGCGCATCACGTGGACATTCCGCAATTCTTCGTCAGCTACATCGTTCCCGTTGGCAAGGGTCTGCGACTGGATGCAGGGAAGTTCGCTACCCACATGGGATATGAGGTAATTGGCGGGTACGACGGTTATAACGACAACTTCAGCCGCGGGTTCATCTTCGGGTACGGAATACCGTTTACCCACACCGGCCTCAAGGCGACCTATGCCTTCAATAGCAAAATCGCGGCCATGCTTTCCATTTGCAATGGGTGGGACGACGTCCAGCGGCTCAACCATGCCTACACGGCTGCGGGACAAATTGCGCTCACTCCGGCCAAGACCTACAGCCTGACCTTCAACTTCATTCATGGTCCGGAGCGCCGGCAGGATACGCACGACCAGCGTACGGTCTATGAATTGGTCACGGTCTGGAAGCCGGTTTCGAAACTGACGCTGGGTGGCGATGGAGTGTATGGCCACGAAGAGAATGGTGTCGCTATCGGCCATGACGCGATATGGAGAGGACTGGCTGGATACGCGAAGTACAATCTTACGTCGAAGTTCTCGCTGGCATTCCGAGGAGAGGTTTTCAACGACGCCGGAGGCACCCGCACTGGCACCGATCAGACTTTGCAAGGATTCACGTTCACTCCCGAATACGACATGAACGCAAAGTTGTCCCGGTTGAACTCGCATTTCAGGAAGGCGGACGGGAAATTCGTAGTGCGAGGCGAGGTGCGCTGGGACTTGTCGGACAAGAATGTGTTCTTCGTGGGCAGCAATCCCACCACGGATCATCAGTTCACGCGGGCAGTGAACTTGATCTATCTGTTCTGAGGCGGTTAGCTGCTGTCTTCGCCCACCTTCAGCAACGCCAAAAACGCTTCCTGCGGAATATCCACGCGGCCGATGCGCTTCATGCGCTTCTTGCCTTCTTTTTGTTTTTCCAGCAGCTTACGTTTGCGGGTGATGTCTCCGCCGTAGCACTTGGCCAGCACGTTCTTGCGAATTGCGGGGACGGTTTCGCGGGCAATGATTTTGGCTCCAATCGCGGCCTGAATCGCCACTTCAAACATCTGCCGCGGGATGAGTTCTTTCATCTTGGCCGCCAGCGCCCGTCCGCGGTCGTAGGCAAAGTCGCGATGGATGATGGTGGACAACGCATCGACCGGCTCGCCCGCTACCATGATGTCGAGCTTCGCCATGGGCGACACCCAGTTGCCCGACAGATGATAGTCGAGCGAAGCGTAGCCGCGCGAAACTGACTTCAGCCGGTCGTAAAAATCGAGCACGATTTCATTCAGTGGCAGCTCGTACTGCAGCATCACGCGGGAGGAGCTGACATATTCAAAACTCTTCTGCTTGCCGCGCTTCTCCTCGACCAGCTTCAGAATGCCGCCTACAAATTCCTCGTTGGTCAAAATCACGGCGAGAATCACCGGCTCTTCCACCTTGGCGATTTCGCTGGTATCGGGCCAGCGCGACGGGTTATCCACCTCGATCACCTGGCCGTCGGTCTTCGTAATTTGGTAGCGCACGCCGGGCGCGGTGGTGATCAGGTCGAGGCCGTATTCGCGCTCCAGCCGTTCCTGGATGATCTCCATGTGGAGCAGGCCGAGAAAGCCGCAGCGGAAGCCGAATCCGAGCGCTACAGAACTTTCCGGCTCGAAAAAGAATGACGAATCATTCAGCTTCAATTTTTCCAGCGCCTCGCGCAGAGCGGTGTGTTCGTGCGCGTCTACCGTGTACAGTCCGGCGAAAACCATGGGCTTGATTTCTTCAAACCCCGGCAGGGCCTGCAGCGAAGGCCGGTCATCGTCGGTAATGGTGTCGCCGATCTTGGTATCGGCGACGTTCTTGATATTCGCGATGATGAATCCGACTTCTCCGGCCACCAGTTCGTCGACTTCCACCGGCTTGGGCGTGAGCGTGCCCAGAGTTTCCACCTGAAAAACGTGGCCGTTCGACCACAGCCGGATCTTCTGCCCCTTGCGCAATCGGCCTTCAAAGACGCGCGCCAGCACGACCACTCCGCGATAGGGATCGAACCAGGAATCAAACAGTAAGGCTTGAAGGTGCCTTTCGGGCGCGCCTTTCGGTGGGGGAACCCGTTTGACGATTGCCTCCAGCACATCGGGCACGCCTTGGCCAGTTTTTGCGCTGATCAGTAAGGCATCGGAGGCATCGAGGCCAACGGCGCTTTCGATCATTTCTTTGGTGCGCGCAACGTCGGCGCTCTGCAGGTCGATCTTGTTGATGACGGGAATGATTTCGAGGCCATGGTTGATGGCGAGATACGAGTTCGCCAGGGTCTGAGCTTCCACGCCTTGGGAGGCGTCCACCACCAGCAGCGCGCCTTCGCAGGCGGCCAGCGAGCGTGAGACCTCGTAGGAAAAGTCGACGTGGCCAGGGGTATCGATCAGGTTGAGCTGGTAAATCTGGCCATCCTGGGCGGGGTATAACATGCGGACGGCATGAGCCTTAATGGTGATGCCGCGCTCGCGCTCCAGATCCATGGAGTCGAGGACCTGCTCCTGCATTTCGCGCATGGCGAGCGATCCGGTCAGCTCCAGCAGGCGGTCGGCCAGCGTGGATTTTCCGTGGTCAATATGCGCAATGATCGCAAAATTGCGAATGCGAGCAGCTTCCATGAATAGGTTGATTCTAGCAGGGTGCGGCGCGGGCGCCCGCGAAGTACCGGTTCTTGAGATGACCAGAATCCGGTATCATAGAAAGACAACCTTCCCGGAGGGGTGATGGCAGTTCCTGTATCTCAGATGTGGACGGTGGCCTCGTACGTCCTGCGCCAGAAACTGGCCGGACGCACGCGCTATCCGCTGGTGCTCATGCTGGAGCCGCTGTTCCGCTGCAACCTGGCTTGCGCCGGATGCGGCAAGATCCAGTACCCGGCCCACATCCTGAAAACCGATCTCTCGCCGGAAGACTGCTTCAAGGCGGTCGATGAATGCGGTGCGCCGATGGTGTCGATCCCCGGGGGCGAACCGCTGATGCATCCGCAGATCGAGAAGATTGTAGAAGGCCTTGTGGCGCGCAAGAAATATATCTATCTCTGCACCAACGCGTTGCTGCTGAAAGAGAAGCTGCACCTGTTCAAACCCAGCAAATATCTGAGTTTCTCGGTTCACGTGGATGGACAGAAAGAGCACCACGATTTTTCCGTGTGCCGCGAAGGTGGATACGAACTTGCGCTCGACGGAATTCGCGCCGCCGTCGCAGCCGGCTTCCGCGTGACCACCAACACGACATTGTTCGATGGCGCCGATCCTAACAGCGTGCGCAAGTTCTTTGACGAGATGATGGACGTGGGCGTTGAGAGCATGATGGTCTCGCCGGGATATTCCTACGACAAGGCGCCCGACCAAAAACACTTCATGGGACGAGCCCGCATTCGGCGCATGTTTCGCGCCATGCTTTCGAATCGCAAGAAGACGTGGCGTTTCAACCAGTCGCCGCTCTTCCTGGAATACCTGATGGGCAAGCGCCACTACCAGTGCACGCCCTGGGGCATGCCGACCTACAACATCTTCGGATGGCAGAAGCCCTGCTACCTGCTGCAGGATGGCTATGCCGAGTCCTACAAAGAATTGATGGAGACGACGGAGTGGGCCGGCTACGGCACTGAGTCAGGCAATCCGCAGTGCGCGAATTGCATGGTGCATTGCGGCTACGAACCTTCGTCGGTGAACGATACGTTCGGATCGCTGCGCGGATTCGCGGACACGGTGAAGGCGACCTTCTCGCTCTATCCGGACAAGGATGCGCTCGCCGATCTGGATCGCGAGGTGCGGCCGGTGCATTCCTACAATCCTTTGGTGCAAATTGACGCGGGTGCTGCCGCGCCGCAGGCGGAAGAAAGCCGGGTATGAGCGGTCGCGAACATGGGCACGATCCTTTGTTGCCGCATGGCGCGCAAGCGGTTGCTGCGCCGCCGACGCGCCCCGCCGATGAACTTCCGAGCGATGAACTCGAAGTTGTGCCCGGATTCGAGCGCGAAAATCTTCAAGGATGGATTCCGCAACTCGCCACCGACGCCGAGGTGCGAGCGGTCATCGAAAAAGCATTTGATTATCGCGGCGACGTAACCATTACCCGCAAGGATGGCGCGGAGGTTACCGGATATCTTTTCGACCGCCGCGTTGGCCCGACTTTGGCAGCCTCCGTCGTTCGCCTGATCCTCGCGGCCAGCAACGAGCGGCCGTCCATACCCTACTCCGAGATTGCCGCCATCGCCTTTACCGGACGCGATACCGCCGCTGGCAAGAGCTACGAAGCCTGGGTAAAAAAATACTGGGAAAAGCGCGCCAAGGGCGAGACGAATATTTCGCTTGAGCCGGAAGCGCTGGAGTAGGGTGGTTTCTCTTCGGTCTGCATCGATCGCACAAGAAGCCTGTTATCAACAGTTACACCAGACAATGCCACTCGTCGAATGGTAGTCTTTGCCACATGCCGCTACAAAGGCTAATAAACCCTCACTTTGTTTTGGAGCGCGATGAGTTCAGCAAAGCATCGAGGCTCGTGCTCCGCAATCTGCCGCCAAAGATAAAATGGGCCGGATATGTGCAATGCGGACTGTTGATCGCTCTGATGTTGACGGGGGTTGGGTACAGACCAGGCGGCGAATTGCAACCTGTTTCTCTCGTTATTCTCGTTCTGGTCTGGCTCGTATTCTTGACAGGTCGGATTGCACACAGAGCCGGGACCGAACTTCGATTCGCCTCGATGGAAGGCAAGGAGATTTGGTACGAATTCCAGGAGACGGGCTTCCGTTGTGGTCTGCCAAACGCGGAGTCGCATCTGGGGTGGCCCGCAATTTCTAGCTTTGTCGAAACGGCCGCCCTATTCGTCATTGTGGAATCGGGAGTTCTGTATTACACAATCCCGAAGCGAGCGCTTGCGGCGGATGACGTCAGCTCCCTACGGCAGTTGCTGGTGGAGAAGGTGCCTGCGCCTGCTCGGGCATAATTGGCGAAACATCCCAATAGCACTCATTAAGTTCAAAATGTAGAATGCGGCGATGAAGCAACTCGTCATCCTGGCGACGATATTGGCGGCTGTGACCGTGGTGGCTCAACAGGCGCCGGTCAATTCACCTCTGCTCGACCAACTTGCCGGCAAGTGGCTGCTGCAGGGGACCGTGGGCAAGCAGCCTGTGACGCACGACTTCGATGCGGAGTGGGTACTCCAGCACCACTACCTGCGCTTTCGCGAAGTCTCGCGGGAGAAGAACGACAAAGGCGAACCGCAGTACGAAGCAACGGTGTTCATCGGCTGGAATGAGAAAACCAAGCAATACGCCTGTGTGTGGATGGATGTGTACGGCGGAGCAACACCGGAGTCCATCGGGCTCGCCACGCCTAAAGAGAATGTCCTTGCTTTCGTTTTCACAGATGAGCACGGCGAGATCAGCTTCACCAACACTTTCACCTACGACCCCAAGACCAACACGTGGGAGAACCGGCTCGACAATGTACTCAAGGGCGAAGCCAAGCCATTCGCGCGGTTCAAGCTGACGAAGCAATGAAGTGCCACCCAGGCGGTATGTAAACTTCTGAATTGCAATTCCCAGGGCGCCCCCGAGCGCGACGAAGTTGGATAAATCCCGTTTACACTCACTGACCGCCACCCGGCAGGGACCCGTACAATGCTTCCATGCTCGTGCTTGCCTCGGCCTCACCCCGTCGCCAGGAATTGCTGCGCAACGCTGGAATCAATTTCGAAGTGCAGCCCGCGCACATTCCGGAGGACCCGCTGCCTGGGGAATCCGCGAAAGAATGCGCCGAACGCCTGGCGCGGGAGAAGGCGCTGGCGGTGGCGCGGCAGCGTCCGGATCTGCGTGCCAACGACTGCGTGCTCGGCGCCGACACCGTGGTGGTGGTGGATGGCGAGCTTCTCGGCAAGCCTTCTGAAGCGGCGGACGCCGCGCGCATGTTGCGCCAGCTTTCAGGACGCGAGCATCAGGTGATTACTGGTGTCTGTTTAGCGGCCGGTGGCCAGTGCTCGGTGGCCAGTGAAACCACTTCGGTGACGATGTCCGAAATCTCTGAGAAGGAGATCACTGACTATGTCGCCAGCGGCGAGCCTATGGATAAAGCTGGAGCCTACGCGATCCAGGGCATCGCTTCCCGTTGGATTCCTCGCATTGAAGGGGATTACAGCAACGTCGTGGGATTGCCGGTGGCGCTGGTGTGGCGGATGCTGCGGCAGGCTGGGGCGATGTAGCACAGATTCGTGATTGTGCCAGCACGCGGGCGAGGGCGCCCGCGCCACGCGGTCTAGGCGGCTGGCGGCTTGGGCGTCTCTTTTTCTTTCTCGTCTTTCGCGGGCTCTTTCACCGCGGCCTTGAAATTCCTTATGCCTTCGCCCAGCCCTTTGCCCAAGTCGGCAAACTTACTCGGTCCGAAAAGCAGCAGCGCAATGCCAATAATCAACAGAATATGCAGCGGCTGGAACAGTCCTTCACCCATAAAGCCTCCAGTTATGCCCTCGAATGCGGCTGGGCACACCCTGACCCCAATCGAATTCTAGGTTAGTGTGGACCCTCAGGTCAAAGCTGCCTGTATTGCACGTCACAGGACATTGTGATTTATCCCCAACTGGCTTGACGAGAGTGGGTTAGGAGGCCGTGCGCCCTCGCTTCGCTTCGAGGGACGGACGAATGCGTCCGTCCCTGCACGAACTAATCACGCGCGCTCGATCAGGGCAGCAATCAGCGCGGCCCGACGGGGCAACTCCGAGATCAGGATGTGCTCGTGCGGGGCGTGGGCGCCGTCGCCTACGCTGCCCAGGCCGTCGAGGGTGGGGATGCCCAAACCGGCGGTGATATTGCCATCCGACCCGCCGCCGACCGCGGCTTCGCCAAGCTTCCATCCCAGATCGCGAGCTATTGCGACAGCTTGCGCGTACAGCGCCGCTACCCCAGGGGTGCGTTCCATGGGCGGACGGTTGATGCCTCCGGTGATCTCGAGTTTGCACTTGCGATTGAAGGGGCGCAGGCTGCGCATCTTCTTGTCGATTCCGGCCGCGTCTTTCATGCGCGCGATGCGGACGTCTACCTGGGCCGACGCTTCGGCCGGTACCACGTTGGTTCGCGATCCGCCGCTTACGATGCCGACGTTGACCGTCAACCCTTTTTTCAGATCGGTGAAGCTGGAAATCTTTTCGATTTGGCGCGCCAGCTCGAGAATCGCGTTTATCCCTTTCTCGAAATCGAGGCCAGCATGAGACGCCTTGCCGGTGACTCTGACGAGATATTCTCCAACTCCCTTGCGCGCGGTTTTTACGGCGCCCTGGGGTCCATAGGAAGGCTCGAGGACGAGCACAGCGGCAGCTTTTTTCGCCAGCGACTCGGTGATGGCTCGCGACGAGTCGCTGCCTACTTCCTCGTCGGAAACCAGTAAAACGGTTACGGGACGCGGTAATGTTCCATTCCAGGCTTGCAATGCAGCGAGGGCATGGAGCATGAGGGCGATGCCGGATTTCATGTCGAGGACGCCGGGGCCGGTTAGCTTGTTGCCGGCGACGCGGCATGGCATGTTGGCGAGCGTGCCCAGCGGATAGACGGTGTCGTAGTGGCCGAGCAGCAGCACCGGCTTGGCGGACTTGCCAGCGAAGTCCACCTGAAGGTGATTGCCAAAGTCTTTCGCGGGGTGGATTCGTACCTGGCCGCCGAGCTGGGAAAATTTCTGGGCGACAGCCTCCGATACTCGGTCCACGGCGGCCTTGTTGTCGCTGGGAGATTCGATTTCGACGAATTCGCGGATGGTGGAGACGATCTCGTTGCGGTGCTCGGTGAAATAGGCTAGACGGCGCTGCGCTTCGACGCTGGAGAGCGCGGATGCTTCCCTGGAAACCGAATTCATGATTGACTGCCCTTCGTTGAAAGTGTACGTGAAGTGCCGTCCCTTGCGGGACCCGGGATTTGCCGCTTTTGCCTACCGGTACTCACGTGCCGGGTTTTCCTGTGACGCCGCTGCGCGGGCCAATATCGAGAGGAGTTTTCCCGCAGGCGGTTCGAAAGCGCTCGTTACTTTAGTACGCAGGAGGTGGTGGCGCGGTCACCTATAATTTCTCTATGCAGCGCGGCATGAGACTTGGAGTTTTCGTTCTCATCATCGGCCTTGCGGTCCAGTGCAGCGCCAAACAGCTCGCCGTCGTGGTGGAAAAAGGGAATGCGACTGCGGCTCTCACTTCCGTCAATCTAACCAAGATCCTTAAGGCTCAAACGCGGACATGGCCGGATGGGTCGGCCATCACGGTGGTGATCCGGGAGCCAGGTTCTCCGGAAATGCAAATCGTGCGCGACCGGTTGTACAAGATTTCGCCCGATGAGCTGAAGGCACTGATCATTTCGCACAAAGGGTTCATCGTGGTCGCCAGTTCAGATGAGGATTTGCTGCATATCGTGGAAAGCACGCGCGGCGCTCTTGGGCTGGTGGACGTGTATTCCATCACCCACGAAGTCAAGGTCCTGAAGATCGATGACCTGCTTCCGCTGGAAGCGGGATATTTGTTGCGAGGGAAATAGAGGCTTTCATGCTCAGCAAGCGTGTAGTGATTCTTGCATTCATCCTCCTCAGCGCGGGACTGCCGTTGGCCTATGCGGCGGCGCCTGCGCTCCCCGAAGAGACGCTTCCTGTCACCACCCGGTCGGCCGAGGCACGGCAAGTGTTCGATAAGGGGCTGGCTCGCTTTCAGAGTGACCTGCGGGTTGAAACCGCAGCGAACACCTGGAAACTGGCGGTCAAGAAGGATCCTAATTTCGCTCTGGCGCACGGGTTTCTCGCTTTTGTTTCCCGGGATCCTAACGAGCAGGCCAGTCATCGCCAGGCAGCGCAGGAGTTGTCGAAGAAGGTCACAAAAGGCGAGCAGTTGTTCATTGCCTGGATGGCGGACTCCGGGGACGGCCATTTTCTTGAGGCCATCGCCGACATGAACCAGCTTTTGGGTCTGTATCCGCATGACCAGAATCTGACGTGGTTTGCGGGTTGGTGGCTGATCCACCAAGACGAGAACGAAAAGGCCATCCCTTTCTTTGAGCGCACGACGAACTTCCCCGGCTCCTGGAACGAACTTGCGTATTGCTATGCCGCTCGTCACGATTGGGAAAAGATGCTGGCAGCGGCTCGGAAATACATGGAGCTGGCCCCCAAAGAACCCAACCCGCATGACAGCCTCGCCGAGCTCTCACGGGTAATGGGACGATTCGAGGATGCGTTCTCGGAATATCGCGCCGCCTTGCAACTGGATCCAACCTTTTCCTCGGCTCAGCTGGGCATCGCGGACACCTACGCATTGACGGGAGATCAGATTCGCGCCCGCTTGGAATACGATAAGGCGATCAAAATGGCTCCCACCGAGGCGCAGGCGGCCGATTGGGCGTTGCAGTCCGCAGCTACTTACGTGCGCGAGAAAGATTTCGATGCCGCCGATAAAGCTTTTCGCGCAGTAGTCAGCCAAGCCCAGGCGAAGGGACTGGGAGAGCTGGAAGCCGAAGCGTACACGCAAATGGCGCTCTACCAGAAGGATCCGAAGGCTGCCCTGGAATTGCTGAGCAAGGCGGCCGACGTGTTGAAGGAAGATAAGGGAATGAGCCGAGCCTCGCGGGAACAGGAAATGACGGTTGTGCTGTATGCGCGGGTTCTTCGCGATCTCGATGCGGGCAATAAGGAAGAGGCTAAAGCTTCGGTGGCTGAGCTTAACCAATTGGCGACGTCAAGCCGGCGGGCAATGATCCTGCATGCCTACTACAGCGCGCACGGCGTCATACTGGCTGCTGAGGGCAACTGGGACAATGCCGTTCAAGACCTGGAAGAGGATGATCGCGATCCGTTTGCGCTGCGAACGCTGGTACTCGCGTACCAAAAGCTTGGCAAGCCGGAGGAATCGAACCGCGTAGCGGAAATGCTTTCGAATCTGAATCGTCCCACCCTGGAACAGGCTCTGATCGTTCCGGATTTCCGCCTGCAGCGGCAGGGAAAGCAGCGCAGTCATCTTGGCAAGTCAAAGCCAACGATTGGCGATACGCCAGTTAGCATCAATTAGCGTGATGAGTCCCGCGATGGACAGACGAGCGAGGACGCCCGTCCCTCCATTGGGAAGCTAGTCAAGCGGCAAGATTCTCCAACTGATCCATGGTGCGCGCTGCGATTTCATCGGGAGATCCCTGGGCCACAATCGGCAGCAGCAAACCGAGATTCTTGTAGAACTGGATGAGCGGCGCGGTGCTTCGGTCGTAGGCTTCCAAACGCACGGTGATGGCCTCGGGCCGGTCGTCTTCACGCTGAAAAAGTCGCCCGCTGCAGCGATCGCAGACGGCCTCAACCTTCGGCGGCCGTTCTTTAACGTGGAAAACCGACTTGCATTTTTCGCAGGTGCGGCGGCCGCTCAGGCGCTGGACAATCTCATCCACCGGCAGTTCGTAGTTCACTACCGCGCTGAGCGTAATCTTCTCCTTCTCCATCATGTCTTTGAGGGATACGGCCTGGCCGAGCGTGCGCGGAAACCCGTCGAGGATGAAGCCGTGGCAACTGAGGATGCAGTGACTGCGCTCGCGCACCATCTCCCAGACAGTCGAGTCGGGGACCAGTTCGCCGCGGCGCATATACTCCTGTGCTGCCCTCATGGCCGGCGACTGATCGCAGTCCCGCAGCTTGCCGGCGGCTCGAAAGACGTCTCCGGTCGAAAGGTGGCAAGCCCCCAGACGCTCGGTCAGGATTTCTGCTTGCGTGCCTTTGCCCACTCCCGGCGCACCGAGCAGGATAAGCCGCCACGGGTTCTTGCGCTCTGGAGGCACTGGGCACTCAGCCGAAGGGCCTTGTAACCAGGCTGCGCGATCGTTCTTGATAGGTGCGCTCATCCTTCTGAATTTACCCGGAGGGGCGCCGCTTGCAGTGACGGCGATCACAGATGACTTGGTATTGGGCCCGGCCTCAGCGCCTGAAGGCGCTGTCATGACCGAGCACTCTTGGCATGCCTGAAGGCATGCCCTGATACAAATCTCGCTGCCGCGCCGTGGCTAACTTGTACCCCAGATTTCGCCGATTACGCGCTGGAAGTTTGCGCCCAGGACTTTCTCGATCACGGACGCGGGCTGGCCGCGCTTGGCGAGTTCGGTAGCGATGATTTCCATGTGGTCGGGGCCGTTGAGGTCGGGCACATAGGGATAGCGATCCTCGCCGGGGGCGCCGATGCCGAGTTGTTTGCGGCGCGCAATGTCTTTATCAAAGGCAGCCTTCTGTTCGTCGGTCAGAACCGTCTTCTGGATGGAGCCATCGGATCCGATGCCCACGTGATCGGCGCCGCATACATTGATGGCGTGCACGACGTGATCGAGCACATGTTCGCGGGTGGGCACGGTGGGCGAAGCTACTACATAGGGCATGAGATAAACGCCAAAATAGCCGCCGCGATCGGCTAGCGACTTGAGAATTTCGTCGGGCTAGCTGCGAGGATGCGGATAGACGGCGGCGCACCCGGAATGCGTGATCAGGACCGGCTTCGCGGATTGTGCAATAGCTTCGGAGGTGGTGCGGTATCCGCTGTGGCTGAGGTCGACGGCTACTCCCAGATCGTTCATCTTCTTGACGGCGGCAATGCCCGCTTTGCTGAGTCCGGCGTTGCCGGGTTCCAGGCATCCGTCGCCGAAGAGGCTGCGATTGTTGTAGGTGATCTGCATGATGCGCACACCTAGCTGGCGGAACATTTCGATGCGTTCGGGCTTTTCTTCCAGGAAGGCGGTGTACTGGAACCCGGGGAGAATGCCGATCTTGTTTTCGCGCTTGGCGCGGGCGATATCGGAATGCCGGCGCACGATGAGGAAGGTTTCGGAATGCTGCTCCACTGACGATTCAACGGCAGCGATGTTGCCGACCGTGCCCTCGAAAGTCGGATCGGAGATGGTGAAGTTGATGGCGGTGATGCCCGATTGCCGCAGCGCTCGGAGGAGCTCGGGTGTCAGGGGCGCGTCCATGTCCACGACCGGGCCGCAGAGAGAATCAATGACGATGGCATTCTTGTAAAGGGTGGCAATGGAGTCGGAAGTGTTGGCGGAATCGATCGAGCGGGCAAACACGCGCGGGGCAACGAGGGCCGCGGCAGATAATTTCAGAATTCCCAGGTTGAATTCGCGACGATGCATGAACTTATCTCCCTCCCATGTCCAGTTCCTAAAGCGATGCCAATCTCCAGTGCAGGTGCCGTTCCTGACGGGACTCGGTTTGTCTTCCCTCCGCTACCCGGGGCTTACGCCCCGGTCTTTCTTATTTCGCCGCTTTGCGGCTGGCGGGTCATCAGCTCGTACTCCAGCTTTGGGGAACATTCACATACGAACGATCGAGTTCGGCGACGGAGGGGCAGCCGAGCAGCCTCAACGTGCGGTCGAGATCGGCGCGCAGAATCTCGATGGCGCGATGGACTCCGGCCTCTCCAGCAACGGCCAGGCCGTAGGCGTAGGCGCGTCCGCAAAGAACGGCGCGAGCGCCCAGGCAAAGGGCCTTGACAATGTCAGTGCCGCGGCGGATGCCTCCGTCCATGAGAATTTCGATCTGCCCGTTGACGGCCTTCACGACTTCGGGCAAGGCGCGCAAGGACGAGGGAACGCAATCGAGCTGGCGGCCGCCATGATTGGAGACAGAAATTGCCGCGGCGCCTTCATCGACGGCGCGGCGCGCGTCGTCTCCGGTGAGGATGCCTTTGATGACGATAGGGCCGTGCCACAGGTCGCGAATCCATTTCAAATCGCTCCAGCACGGCGGATTCAGCGAGAGCGGCGGCGACGTCGATGAGGGGCATGGGACCTTTGCCTGGAATGACGACGTTGGGGAGTGGAGGCATACCGCCGTCAAGCAGAAAACTCGCAAGCCATCCCGGGCGCGAGAGCATTTGCGGAAGGAAGGGAAGTTTTTCGAAGAAGCTGCCGCCGACGAGTTCCTTCATTCCGTTGCGATAGTCGCGCTCGCGGATTCCGGCGACGGCAGTGTCGATGGTGACGACGAGCGCGGAAAATCCGGCGATGCGGGCGCGTTCGATAGCGGCTTCGGCGGCCCCACGGCCGCCCATCAGATACAGTTGGTAGAGAACGGGTCCGGTGGAAGCGGCTTTCACATTTTCCAGGCTGTGGCCGGAGATGGTGGAGAGAATGTAGGCGGTACCGGCGTTGCCAGCGGCGCGAGCGGCGGCCACCTCGCCCCCGGGGTGCATGAGACGGCTGTAGCCGACAGGGGCGAGCAGGAAGGGTAGTGCAAGATCAAAGCCGAGAACGCGGGTGCGCAAGTTGCAATCGGCGAACGCAACCGCATGGCGCGGACGGAAGGTGATGTCCTCATAGACGCGGCAGTTCTCGCGGAGGGTGACCTCACCTTCGGCGCCGCCGTCGAGGTAATCAAAAACCGCCCGGGGCAGGCGGCGTTGAGCCAGGGCGCGGAAATCCGCTATGTTGACCACGTGAGGAGAGGCTACGGAGCGCGCGGATGAAGTCATGCCTTGATACCCATGCTTAGAGTTCGAAAAGCAGGTTGATGGTATCACCTGTGAAAACCGGGCAGGAAATCCTGGTAGTGTCCTGAATTCATTGACCACGAAGGACACGAAGGAACACGAAGGTTTCTTATCGGCCTCCTTCGTGCTCCCTGATGTCCTTAATGTTGTGCCGAAATTTCGTCATGCTTCAAAAGCGCCGCTTCATCTAAACTGAATACCCGAAACGAGGATTGGCTAACTTGCACAAATTCCGGTCGTGGTTGAATCGTCGTATTCTCCCTTGTTGTTTTCTGTTGTTCACCGTCGCGGCGGTCGCCCAGCCGGTTTCTCCAGGGCTGATGAATGGGCTTAAATGGCGCTTGATCGGCCCCTTCCGTGGTGGACGCGTGGTGGCGGTGGCCGGTGTTCCAGGCGACTCGACAACCTTCTATTTCGGCTCGGTGGATGGCGGCATCTGGAAAACGACCGATGCCGGGGTGGTCTGGACGCCGATTTTTGACGGCCAGCCGGTGGCCTCGATCGGCGCGCTGGCGGTGGCTCCCTCTGACCCTAAGACTATTTATGCCGGAAGCGGTGAGACTGACATTCGTTCCGATCTTTCCACGGGCAACGGCGTCTACAAATCCGCCGATGGCGGAGCAACGTGGAGTCATATCGGATTGGAGGAGACGCGCCAAATCAGCCGGATCGTGATCGATCCCCAGAACCCGGACATCGTTTATGTGGGCGCCCTGGGGCACGCTTATGGTCCTAGTGAAGAGCGCGGTGTCTACAAGTCGGTTGATGGGGGAACGCACTGGACACGGGTTCTCGATCTGGGGCCCGCAATCGGCATTTCAGATCTGGCAATGTGTTCTTCCGCGCCGCAGCTCTTGTTTGCCGGCGCATGGAATTCGCATCGTCCTCCGTGGAGCACGTATGCTTCGATCGATGGACCTGGGAGCGGCCTTTATCGTTCTCAAGATGCGGGCAAGACCTGGTCGCGCCTTGAGGGACGCGGTCTGCCCGAGGGCGATTGGGGCCGGGTTGGTGTCGAAGTGGCGCCGGACGGTAAGCGCGTGTATGCGCTGATTGAGGCCAGGAAGTCCGAGGCAGGAAAATCGGGCCTCTATCGCTCTGACGATGGGGGCAACACCTGGGTGCTTGCCAACGCCGATCCCCGGCTGACCAGCCGGGCGTGGTATTTCAATCGCGTCACCATTGATCCGCAGAATCCCGATGTGATCTATGTTCCGAACGTTGCTCTCTATAAATCTGAAGATGGGGGGAAGACGATTTCGGTCTTGCGAGGCGCACCGGGCGGAGATGACTATCACCAACTCTGGATCGATCCGAGGAATTCCGCCAGCATGGTCCTGGGAACGGACCAGGGAACCACGATCAGCCTGAACCGGGGCCAGACCTGGAGCAGTTGGTACAACCAGCCCACGGCGCAGTTCTATCATGTGACCACCGACAACCAGTTTCCCTATGTGGTGTATGGCGCGCAGCAGGATACTGGAGCGGCCGCGGTGGTAAGCCGCACCGACCACGCCCAGATCACGCCGCGGGACTGGTTTCCTGCCGGCCCCAGTGAGAGCGGATACCTGGTGGTCGATCCGAATAACCCCGACATCATTTATTTGAGTGGGACCTTCGGTACCGTGGCTCGCTTCAACAAACGGACCGGCCTTAGCCAGGACATTACACCGTGGCCCGCAATTGCCTGGGAGTCGGAGATCCATGAGCGCAAATATCGCGCCCCCTGGACTCCGCCGCTGGTAGCTTCCCCGCTTGACCCTACGGCGCTTTATCTGGGGACTCAGTATGTGATGAAGACGGTCGATGGCGGTTTGCACTGGGAAACGATCAGCCCCGATCTCACCGGAGCGACCGGTAATTTGAGCGATGCAAAAGAGAAGAAAGCGCAAGGCCCGCCAACCATCGAGGAAGCCAAACGCGCCGGTTATGGGGTTGTATTCACGATCGCGCCCTCGCCGCTCAACCGCGATTTGATCTGGGCGGGAAGCGACACGGGATTGATTCACCTGACCAGCAATGGCGGAAAGAACTGGAAAGATGTCACTCCGCAAGGACTGAGCGACTGGAGCAAGATCTCGCTGATCGAAGCTTCGCATTTTGATCCCGCCGTGGCTTATGCCGCCGTCGACCGCGGGCGCCTCGACGATCAGATGCCCTACATCTATCGCACTCGCGACTACGGAGCTACCTGGCAACTGGTCACGAACGGCATTACGGCTCCGGCATTTTTGCGCGCTGTTCGCGAAGACCCTCAGAGCAAAGGACTACTCTTCGCCGGAACCGAATTCGGAGTTTACGTATCGTTGGACGATGGCGACCACTGGCAGTCCTTGCAATTGAACCTGCCCGTCAGTTCGATTCGCGATCTCGCCATCCACGGGGACGACCTGGTGGTTGCTACGCATGGGCGTGCCTTCTGGATTCTGGATAACATCACGCCGCTGCGCCAGGTTTCTGAGGCCAGGAAGGCCGGTGGCCCGTGGCTTTACCGCCCGGCGACGGCGATCCGTGTGGATAACGACTTCTTTACCGGGACGCCGCTTCCTCCCGAAGAGCCAACGGCAGAGAATCCTCCCAATGGCGCGATGATTGATTATTTCCTGCCGTCCACGGCGGGTGTGGTTCGACTGGAAGTTTTCGATGCACAGCAGAATCTCGTCCGAAGGTTCTCTTCAGAAAATCAAAGGACGGGAAAGCATCGGCCGCTTCCAATCGCCGAGCGCTGGTTCCCCATGCCTGAAGTGATTGAGAAAACAGCCGGAATGCACCGCTTCGTCTGGAATCTTGCCTGGGGAAGTTCCGGCGGCCCGGATGCGGACGAGGATTCTGAGTACCGTAATCCCAGCGGGCCGAAGGTAGTGCCGGGAATCTACCAGGTCCGCTTGACGGTGGACGGAAAAACGCAAGAGCAAACGCTGAAAGTCATCATGGACCCACGCTCGGCCGCGACGCCCGAGGTACTCGCGCAGCAGTTGCAACTAGGTCAGCAGATCTTTGGTGAGACCATTGAAGCGCGTCGCGCACTGGCCGAGATGGGTTCGGTTCAGAAACAGCTTGCTGACATTCAACAGAAGCTGGGGCAACAGAAGCAGGGAGCGCAAAACACACAGCTCAAGGCAGCGCTGGTGGAGGCTCAATCCGAAATCGGCAAGATTCTTACGAACAAAGAACACACAGCCGGGGGCCCCGGGCTGCAGGATGCCTACGCGGGCCTCGCATCCGCGCTGCGAGTGGTGGAAAACGGAGACCGCGCCGTGCCCGCGCAGGCGATCGAGGTTTACCGGGAGTCAAGCCAACAGGTAAAGGCACGCATCACGGAGTGGGCTGGATTCAAGCAAGCAAAATTGGCGCAACTCAACCAGCAACTGCGTGAAGCTCACTTTGCTCCCATCGCGATCTCTGCAATCGAGGAGGAGGTCGAATTTCTGGTTTCGCGCTAGTTAGCCGTGGCTGCGTGATCCTATAGATCTACACTCGATCAGTTTCGAGCGATCCACGCGCTGGTTGCGAGACAGGCTGGTTGCGGAAAACCGAACCCTTATCGACTAGCTCACATATTGCCTGGGCACACGCTTTGAAATGGCACACAGAATCTCCTGGGGAATTGTGTTGCACAACTCGGCGTGTTGCAGCGCATCCACGCTCAGGCCGCCAACGGAGCCATGCAGGATCACTTCATCCTCGATGGCAACCTCGGGAATGTCGGTCACATCCACCAGGGTCAGGTTCATCGAAATACGCCCAACTATGGGAGCGTACTGTCCGCGCAAGATTACGTGCCCGCGAGAGGACAATTGCCGATTCAGGCCGTCGGCGTAGCCCACCGGCAGCACCGCGATGCGCGAGGGTCTTTGCGTGGAAAACGTTCCGCCGTAGCCCAGCGGCAGATTAGCGTCGATCTCGCGCAACGTCAGAACCCGCGTTTTCCAGGTCATTATTGGCTTCAGGCCAAGTCCACCACCATGGGGCACGTGCCCGTCTCCTTGAAAAGGCAGGCGGTATCCATAAAGGCCAAGCCCCGGCCGTACCATGTTGTACCAAGCCTCAGTCCGGGCAATCGTTGCGCTAGTGTTGGATGCATGCAGCAAAGCCGGCTCAAGCCCTGCTTTGCCCAGGATGCGCCGTGCTTCCTCAAAGCGCGCCACCTGTTCCTCCACTGAAGTCCCGACTAGCACCTCCGCCGAAGCCAGATGTGTGGAAAGCCCTTCGAACAACAGATGAGGCGCTGACCTGAATGCCGAGCAAACAGCCGGCAGATCTCTTAGGCCGACTCCGAGACGCCCCATCCCGCTATCGACCTTGACGTGCACTGCAAAACCATTCACGCCCAGAGTCGCGGCGGCATTCTCCAGCAATCGTACCTGCCAGCATGCCCATACCATTGGGGTTAGCCGCAGGCGAACAATCTCTTCCTCTTCTCCGCGCCAGAAGCCGGTCATCAACAAGATTCGACTGTCGATACCCGCTTCACGCAGCGGAGCAGCTTCGCTCAGCGAGTTCACGCCCAACCACTTTGCGCCGGCTCGCTGCAGTGCGAGCGAACATTCCACCGCGCCATGGCCGTAGGCGTCAGTTTTCACCACCGCACATACGGTCACGCCCTTGCCCACATGCTGCTGCATCGTCCAAAAATTCTGTTGTAGGTTGCCCAGAGAAACTTCCGCCCAACTGGACGCTGCAATCTTCGTGACTTCGTCTACTCTGGCTGTGAGCACGATTCCCCGATTGACTCGAAATTTTCTCTTAACTTCAAGAACGACGCCTATCTTGTCTAAATGAAAGGACCGCCAGTAAGACGAGTCCTACTTCCCTTTGGGAAATCGATGCGATTCGCACGGTCTGCGAAGAGGGTGGAAACAACGTCAAGCAGTGCGGAAGCCCGGTCCTTTGCCGTCGAGCTCGGGCTGCGCGCGGTGCCTTCACCGGTTGGTGACGCTGGCCACAGCTCATAGCAGTCAGTGCAGATTCGTCCTATCAGGCAAGTGTTACTTATAGGACTGCTGCAGAGTTGCTGTCTGTGATTTTCAACACCGTCTAAGGTGATACCTGGTAACCAAGCGGCAGTGAGCGGCGAGATTATTGCGCCAAAACCGGTACACTCTTTGTGGAGCGAGGTGCTGTTTATGAGAACGCTGGGCAGGCTTCCTGGTTATGGGCTGTGCAGTTCGTGGACGGTAAGTTTCCTAATTAGCATTGTGGCCTGTCTCTCCGTTGTGCCTGGTGCTTTGTTGTTCCCCGAGCCGTCGGCGGCGCAGACTGTCACGCCGCCGCAGTACCCCGCCTTGCCAAGTGAAACACCCACCAAGATTCAGCCCGTCATCGATAGTTTCGATTACGTCAGGCGTGAGGTCATGATCCCTATGCGCGACGGGATCAAGCTGCACACGGTCATCATCGTGCCCAAGGGAGCAAAAGGCGCGCCCATCCTGTTAACGCGTACTCCGTACGATGCGAGCCGGCTTACAAGTCACGCCGAGAGCTCGCATCTCGGTCCCATCCTGCAGGGGTATGACAACGCAACCGAACTGATCGTCGAAGGCGGCTACATTCGAGTGGTCCAGGATGTGCGCGGCAAGTATGGCTCCGAGGGCGATTACGTAATGACCCGGCCGCTTCATGGGCCGCAGAACCCCACCCCCGTCGATCACGCTACGGACACCTACGACACGATCGACTGGCTGGTGAAGAATGTTCCCGAAACGAATGGCAAAGTCGGCATCCTCGGAATTTCCTACGATGGTCTTCTGCCCCTGATGGCGCTCGTCAACCCGCACCCGGCGCTCAAAGTTGCGGTGCCGATGAATCCTATGGTGGATGGCTGGATGGGCGATGACTGGTTCCACAACGGCGCCTTCCGCGAACAGGGCATGCCCTACATTTATGAGCAGGAGGCGACGCGAGGGTCCGACGTCAAATGGTGGAAGAGCTACTTTGACGATTACGACATGTTCATGCAAGCGGGATCAGCGGGCGAACTCGGGCGTCTCCACGGTTTGGAGCAAGTCGGCTTCTGGCGGAAGATCCTGGAGCACCCCAGCTACGACGCCTACTGGCGCGACCAGGCGTTGGACCGCCTATTGGCCGCTGAGCCACTCAAGGTGCCGGTGATGCTGGTACAGAGCCTCTGGGACCAAGAAGACATCTACGGGGCCATCGCCGTTTACAAGGCAATCAAGCCCAAGGACACAAATAACGACAAGGTGTTCCTGGTGCTGGGCCCCTGGTATCACGCCCAGGAAATCGGCGACGGCAGCACGCTCGGTCCCTTGAAATTCGGCAGCGATACCGCGCTCTATTTTCGGAGAGAGATTCTTCGGCCATTTCTGGATCAGTACTTGAAAGACGGTGCGCCGAAAGCCGATGTCGCGCCTGTCTCCGCCTTCGAAACCGGTACTAACAAGTGGCTGCGCCTGCCAGCATGGCCGACGGGATGCGCGACTGGCTGCGGCGTAAGGCCGACGCCTCTGTATCTGAATGCGGGTTTGAAGTTAAGCTTTACCGCGCCTAACCCCGGCGATGCGGCATTCGATGAGTATGTTTCCGATCCGTCGAAGCCCGCGCCCTTCCAGGCCCGGCCTATTGATGAGGCTGCTTGGTCGAGATGGTTAGTGGACGACCAGCGCGAAGCATCGGGGCGCCCCGATGTTGTGGCGTTCGTCTCTGACGTTTTGACCACACCGCTGAAGATCAGTGGGCAGCCTATCGCCAATCTGGTCGCCTCTACCAGCGGCACCGACTCTGACTGGGTGGTGAAGGTGATCGACCTCTATCCCGATGAGGTGGCGAGCCAGCCAGGCCTCGGTGGCTATCAACTGATGATCTCGGCTGACATTTTCCGCGGCCGCTATCGCGAGAGCCTGGAAACGGCCAAGCCGATTGCGCCCGACAAGCCTCTCCCATATCGCTTTGCCTTGCCCACGGCGAACCATGTCTTCCTGCCCGGCCACCGGATCATGGTCCAGATCCAGTCTAGTTGGTTCCCGCTTTATGACCGTAATCCGCAGACGTTCGTCCCCAACATCTTCTGGGCCAAGCCAGCGGATTACCGCAAGGCCGAGCAGCGTGTCTACCACACGCCCGACAAGGCCAGCTTCATCGACGACAAGGCAAGTTTCATCGAGTTGCCGGTAGTCAGTTCTCCCTGACGTTCAGCTCCGCGAACAACTTGCCCGTGAGCGTAGCCGATCATGCGTGGCAAATCTTAAGTGGGCGAAACTGGCAAGTCAATGAAAGCCGAGGAGTTGGCAGTGTCTCGAAAGGGTTGTTGTTGAAAAATCGCGATCCCTAACAATGTCGGCGGCGTCAAGCTCTTTCGGAGCACACTCCGGCGTGCACTCGAAGAAGAGCGCCATTTCGCTCTCGTGGATGGTTTGCACCTTCCAACCTGGGCTCGCTCCTAATCGTTGGGGTCAGGAACTCAGTCCGATCCAGCCATCTCTTCGATCACCCACTGCGATCATGATTATCCTGAAGCCGGTGGATCACCTTGAGGCGTCGAAACAAAAATCCGGTATTCCTCACCTGCCTTCGAGCGCATATCGAAGGAAGCCTCTTTCGCCGATTGAGACGTAACGTCAGCTTCCCTTCCCATCTTAAAGATGGCGCGCTTCATGCCGATGCCGTAGACACCAACAGTTGGACCTTTTGTCTCCTCTTCGTAGTCGGCAGGCCTTCCGAGCATGAAAGCACTCTTCTCCGCTAGTTCCCGGGAAATGCCACCACAGTTGTCAGAGATGGAGAAATGGTCTGCGTCGAGTGAAATCTTCGCCCAATAGTTAGCATACGGCCTTTTGTGAGCTCTATTGAATGATTTCGAGCGAACGACTCCATCGATGCAATTATCCAGAAGGTCGAGAATGGCGTCGCGAAGATCAATGTCGCGAGTAAACATTTCGACAAAGAATCTTTTTGTCGGTGCCGCGCTAACTGTAGTTGCAGGCTCTAAAGATCTATTTGTTGGCATTTTTCAACGCCCTCATGATCTGGCGGCTAATTGCTGTAGCCATAAGTGGCGGCACGGAATTCCCGACTTGGCGGAAGCCGTGCCACTGGGTCCCGTGAAACAAAAACCAGTCCGGAAAGGAGTGAAGTCGTGCAGCTTCTCGGACGGTTATACATCGTGGTTGAGTTGGATGGATTGGCCTTGCGGCGGTAAAGCTTCCTTTATCTTTACCCGTTCCGGCTCTGAGCGTAGGAGCTTGTCGATCAGGGTGAAGGCGTTGAAACCGACTGATTGGCTCCAGTTTCCCGGGCTCGGTAGCTCGAAATCTCCTGACGACGGTACGATCATGGATGCAGCGTTGGCAACCCGTTAGAGTGAAGTCCCTTGCTCCGCCTCTGCGGAGGCTGCGCGAGTACGAACTGCGCGCTGCGATTCTTCCCCTAAAATGATCGTTGCTCAACCGGGCCTTACGACGACCTATCCTGTAAAGGTCTTGAAGTGCGTGTCGCACCGTGACCTTTCGAGGAGATTTTCGGGGATAGACAGGGGGTACTTGATCAGCCCGGTATCCTATGACGACAACGCGTTCTCGACTTTGAGGCACGCCACAATCTTTGGCGTTTAACGTTCGAATCGGGGTGACAACCCTGTATCCCGCTGCCCGGACTACCCGTAGCGCACGTCCAAGAATCGTTCGGGCGTTGCCAAGCATTAGGCCCGCGACATTCTCTATGACGAAGTAGCGGGGATGCAGTTCCGTTATGAGTCGCGCGAATTCGACGAGTAGTTTGTTCCGAGGGTCATTGGTCTGGCGCTTTCCGATGAGCGAAAAACCCTGGCAGGGGGGGCCACCGTAGACGACATCGATCTCACAATCAGCTGTCAGACCAACAAGACGTCGTGCTTCCCGGCCCGAAAGCGAGGAGACGTCAGCCTGGATAGATTGTGTCTCTGGAAAGTTCTTGGAGTAGGTCGCGAGATGAATCGGGTCTATATCAAAACTCCCGACAATGTTGAACCCTACTCGATGAAAGCCCAACGAAAGGCCGCCAGCGCCGCAAAAGAAATCGATTGCGATCGGGTTTACAGGAAGTGCCATTCAGCTGTATTCGCGTGGCAAGATTATACTCTGAAGTAACTGAATCTACATTGTTTACTTTATGGAAGGGTTACGCCTCAGGCACGCTCTCGAATCATGTCGCTGGTCAAACCGCGCCACGGGCGCACGACCGAAAAGCGACTGCGTGCATTGCTCGTTCAGAAGGGCATCACCGGGTGGCGGATGGACGGACGCGATTTGCCCGGTGGACCGGACTTCGTTTTCAGGAACTCACAATTCGCGGTTTTCGTGGACGGGTGTTTTTGGCATGGTTGTAAGCGGTGTGGAAAAGCGTCGAAATCGAACACGGAGTTTTGGCGGCAGAAAATTCTCGTCAATTCCCGTCGTGACATTCGGGTTTCACGGCAACTCCGCGCAATGGGGTGGGATGTGCTCAGGATTCGTCGAGTGCGAGCTGAAGGATCGAGCGCGCAGGTCAGGGATCCTTCGCGAGATCGAGTCTCGGCTGCAGGACATGAGCAGGAAGAACTAGTCTATGGATTGTCAGACCTGTCGCCGGGCATTGGAACATCGCCTGGCGGGTTTCGGAGGAACAATTGAGTTACTTGGTGCTCAACCAATACCGACAAGGTTCCGGTTACAAAGATGTGGTCGGCAGGCTGTACCACTTTCCAACGCGCTACCTTAAGGCCTTCTCCGAGCTGCCGTCGCCCTTCGTCTACTACGAGCCGCGCGAAGGAGGCGACCAAGTGTATTTCGGCACCGGCAAGGTGTCGTCAGTCTATGAGGACACAGAAGATGTCGGACACGCCTACGCGGAAATCGTCGATTACGAAGCATTTCCCGCGCAAGTAGGTTTTTATTCCAAACCAGGTGGCGGGACCTGGGAGAGTGCAAAAACGATGCGCAATAGCGTCCGGCGGCTCAAGAAGGAACTGTTCGAAAGCATCCTCGCAGCGGGCGGTAGCGTCTATAAGGCTTCGATAGCAAATGCGCAGGAATCGCAGCCAGAGTCTCTACCAGAGTCTTTACAGCGTGAATTGAGATCGTGCCCCGGACCCGGCAAACGAACGCCGTTCACCCTGCGTCGGATTCAACGCATACTGGAGTCGTACGAGCGGCCGAGCGCCGTCACAAACTTCGTCAAACATTCAAGGGGTGATTCCTGTCAGGTCTGCGGTACACCGGGTTTCTTGAAGCGCGATGGCAGCCGTTATTGTGAAGTCCACCATCTTTTTCATCTTGCCAACGACCCGCCCGCCGAATGCCTCTCGCCGGAATACTTGGTAGTGCTGTGCGCGAATTGTCATCGTCGAATGCACTATGCCGACGTTTCAACGCCGGTCAAAACAGTCGAAGGTTGGAAGGTGAGAATAGATACAGATGAAGTCTTGCTAAGAACTCCGTGACCTAGTGTCCTTCTTGTGGTCACGGATCTGGTCGTAGCTGACGGCCAATTTGGAGCCCAGGGTAGATCTCTTGCCGTAGCCGTACAGCGGCTCGTTATCGAGCACGCCAAAAACAATTCTGCGCTCGTCATCACAATGGTCTACGCGGACCCACATCCATTCACCGGGCAATCCGTTCTCACCCTCAAACTCGACTTTGACGTAGTCGCCGCGTGCGTACACAGACACACTTGCTCCGTTCACGAACACCAATTCTACCCGAGGGAGGACACGGGGCGTACCACGTGTCCTTTCCCCCACAGCGCGAGATGCAGGGGGGGTTCATATTCCATCCCGTGGTATTCTCACCCCCCTCAAATGAATGACGGGTAGGTATATACAGACGGCAAAATGCTCCCTCCCCCATCCCAAGTCAATTCAGCACATAAAAAGTTGGTCTGTAGGGGCCGGGACGCGCGCGAGCGGGGCGGGCGAGGTGGGGCGGGTCGTTCTGAGTGTAATTGATTCCATAACAATGTCGGCTCCCACGCCCGGGTAGACTTTGGTGGTACCAACCAACCAAGGCCCGGGAGAAAGGAGCCGAACGATGATCATTATAGGATGCGATTATCACCCGGGCTTCCAGCAAATTGCGTTTGTGGATACGGAGACGGGAGATTACGGAGAGCAGCGCCTGGAGCACCGTGAAGGAGCGGAGAAGTTTTATCGTGACCTCGCTGCCCAGGGCAAGAAGGTGCGAGTGGGAATGGAAGCCAGTGGGCATGCGCGCTGGTTTGAACGACTACTGGCCGAGCTGAACTTCGAGTTGTGGATAGGCGACGCCAGCGAGATTCGCACCAAGCGGGTACGCAAGCAGAAGACGGATCGCCAGGATGCGCAGCAGATTCTGCGGTTGCTGATGGAGGATCGTTTTCCGCAAGATCTGGGTACCAAGTGGGGAGAATCGGGATTTGCGGCAACTGCTGTGGCATCGGCATCGTATGGTGCAGGTGCGGACTCGGATCATGAATCAGTTGCAAGCCGTGGCGCTGAACGAGGGACTACGCTCCAAGAAGAGGCTGTGGCGGGAGCGGGACGAGAGCAACTGGAGTCGTTTCTGTTAGCTCCGTGGGCGAGCCGGCGACGGCACGATCTGCTGGAGTTGCTGGATCGACTGACGCCGATGATTGCCGAGCTGACCGAAGCCATTGAGCAGGAAGTGGAGAAATGCCCGGAGGCGCAGCGCTTGCAGACGCATCCCGGAGTGGGCGCGCTGACGGCGTTGGCCTTCGTGCTGATCATCGGGAGAGCGGATCGGTTTCGGTGCGGCAAGCAGATCGCGAGCTATCTGGGACTGGTGCCGCTGGAGGATTCGAGCGGGCAGCGGCGGCGCTTGGGACACATCACAAAACAAGGGAACTCGCTGCTGCGTTTCCTGCTGGTGGAAGCGGCGCAAGTGACGGTGCGCAGCGATCAAGAGTGGCGCAGTAAGTACTTCCACCTGGCGATGCGGCGCGGGCGGAAGATCGCCAAGGTCGCCATGGCCAGGAGACTGGCGGTACGCCTGTACTGGATGTGGCGCAACGAGTGGGATTACGAGCAGTTGAAAAACTTCGGTTCGCACGCGGGAGAGCCCGGAAATCGCCATGGTGTGCGGTAAAACACCGAGAAATTGATTGGGTATCCCGCTCCCCTTCACGGGGGAGTTCGAAGTAGTAATCATGATCGCAGGTGTGACCGAAGAGATGCATGGGTCGGACTGAGTTCCGGACCTGAAAACAGATTACGAGCGAACCTTGGTTGGTAGAGCAAAAACAAAAGCAAGCAAAGCAAGAGCAAAAGCTTCAACGAGAGCGGAAGGGCGTGCTCTTCGGAATCGACGGATCGGTGCGCCTTAAAAGTGCTTGACACCGCCGACATTGTTAGAGATGCCTGCTTACGACAGCTGACGCTTCGAACGATGTCGTCTTAGGAACGACCAGACCGTCCCGGCTGTCAATAGTATGGCGAGCACCATGTCATGCCAGAGTTGGTTGGAAGTGATGTCCCTGCGATGGAGAAGGTAACCATCTGTGTATATAGCTCCGACACATTTAGCGCAAAAGCTCCGAGAGACGCCAGCACGTATCCGTGCCAGGTCGGCTGCGCTATCCATCTCGCCTTCTCTCCTGATAACAGAAGTTACGGCGCAACCATTAAGCATGTTGCAAAGAAAAGCCGCCCACGCCGGCGCGGCTTCGATTTCTGGTTCTCTGAGAGGGCGTCACGGGTGGGCAACAATCCAATTCAGGATTGGTTGCCACACTCGGGTATCGGCGTCTCTGGCAGTGAGCAGATCGGCGTGTCCGTAGTCGGACACCTGCATTTTGTCGGACAGGGCTTGCACCATCAGGATTTGGACGTCCTTACTCTGAGTAAGGGTGGTGTTGTAGTCGCTGGAGTGCCCAAAGCCCCCAATTGCTCCGACCAGGAAAATGGGGACGCCGATCTGGCTCATGTGGGAAGCAAAGGTGACATCAGGAAACGACTTGCCGCAATCGACGGCTTCGGTTTCGTAGTCGACCCGAATCGGGTAGTAGGGTGGTTCATTGTACTTCAGGAGTTCGAACCAGAGCCTGTTCTCCGTGAAAATCAGACCGGTCGGTAGTCCAGTATCCTGATCGAACCAGCCGCCCGCGAAATGCCACGGGATTTGTGGCTGTTCGGGGTACTCTGCCACTTCAAGAGCAAATACATAGTTGTCGACTGTGGGGTCGAACGGCGAAGTCCCGCCTGGATGAGACAGGGCCAGGGAGCCCATCTGCCACATTGTGCGATTGTCGCTATAGTATGTCCCGCTGTCGATCGTTGCCTTTACCTGTGCCGCATTTGTGCAGTCGTCAGTTTGGAGTTCCCTGAAAATTACGGCGTTGTCGAGAGGAATAATGCCCTTCACATTGCGCTGTGTCGGGGGGAGGAGAAGATCGTCGGAGGCGATGCCATAGTCGATTTGGGCACCGTAGCTGAGGCCGCTTATAAACATAGGTCCTGCCGGCTGCATGAAGCTTCCGCGTATGGTGCGGGCCAACGTAAGCGCGATTTCGCCGTCCCGCGCGTCGCGTTCAGCGCCCCAGTCCTTCATAAATGTAAAGTTGGTGGTGTCTTCAGGGACGAGGGCCCAGCGATAGTCCATACCCCAGACGTCAATGTTGTGCTCCGCCAGATAGATGGCGATGGACCGATCCCGAGCGATTCCCTTGTCGATCAGCGGTTCGATATACAAAGTCGCGAAATACGTTGGCTCTCCGGGGAAGAACATGATGGCTTGGGAAAGTTGAAGCGGTTGGTACGGGGCACGCTCCTTCACGACGCGGTGAATGCGGATCTTGTCGAACTGGCCGGGACCCACAGAAACAACGAATTGGTAGTAGGCAATGTTGTCGACAAGGACCTGCCGTTCGGCGCGCTGGATTGTCCAGGGGATGGAGTCATGCGCCAGGGCCGCAGTAATTACTGAAAGCACGAAAATAAGTACAAACGAGTACTGGGTCAGCTTGCGTTGCATAAAAGAGGTCTCCTTTCGTCTAAGCAGGTCACATGAAGTTCTGACAGCCATTTTTGTTGGTAATCGGGGGGTCGGCTCATGGGGCCTACGCACCTTGACGCGCGTCCCGAATCGTCCTCTTTAACCTAATTTCCCGTACCCGAGAGCAATATTATCTGCGGGCTGTTTCGGGTGTTGTCCGTTATCACTACATTCCCCGACCGCGAACCCACCGCCGTGGGCGTGAACGTAACATCCATCGTGCAAATAGCATTCACCGCCAGGGAACCCGGACAGTTATTCGTTTGCGTGAAATCCACCGAGTTGGTACCGCCGATCGCGATGTGGTGTTAGTGGGCGCTTGTGCCGGCCATCTTACTGAGCGTTACAGCTTTGGGCACGGTGCTCGTATTCACCTTCTGTTTACCAAAGCTCAAGCTCGACGCACTCAGAGTGGCCTGAGGATTGATCACCGTGGCGCTAAGCGCAACCGTCTGCGGGCTGCCAGGAGCGTTATCCCTGACACTCAGCGTGGCTGTCTGCGGATTGTAGAAAGGCCCCGCGACGAAACCCACGGCAATCGTGCAACTCTTTCCCGCCGCCAACGACTTCGGGCACAGGTTGACAGCCCCATATTCGTTGGAATCTCCTCCGTGCAGAATCGAGAGAATAGGATCTGTAATCGTCATCGGCGCGTTCCCCACGTTGGTCACCGTCACGTTTTGGGCGACGATAGCGC
>CAWIOA010000009.1:0-418132 GCA_963837665.1 uncultured Acidobacteriaceae bacterium
ATGTGGGGCGTGGCCCTTGCTGTTTTACGCGGCCGATCGGTTTCTCGATCGCGGAGGAACGAGCCGCGGATCCGCGCCGCCATCCGGTTCCGATTCGCCGGCTCTCTCGCTCCCGCCCCACCCCCGGGCTCCGGAGGGGGTGGAGCCGATTCCCGTCGCCACACCCTGCCTCTCCGTTCATTGACTTGCCAACGGCGTCCCGCCTAACGTTGCAGTCAAACCAACTTGTCCACAAGCTAAACCTTGGGAAGCATGGATTTGACCATCGCCAACTTCTCTTCGCTGTACGGAGGATAAACATCGTTCTCATGGGATTATTCGGATTCTGATACGCGATGGCTTTATTGGTGGTGAAGCACAGAAAGCCGTCATGCCCGTGATATTTGCCCATGCCGCTGTTGCCCACACCGCCGAAGGGCACACTTTCATCCCAGGATTGCTGCATGATGTCGTTAATGGTAATACCCCCGGCTGTCGTACGTTCCTCGAGAGCCTTGATGTTATTCTGGTCGGTTCCAAAGTAATAGAGTGCCAACGGACGCGGCCGGTGGTTAATCAGGTCGATCAGGACATCGAGGTTTTTGTAAGCGATTACCGGCATGAGAGGGCCGAATTCTTCGTCGCGCATCACGCCCAGGTCCTCTGGTGGATTGACAATGATAGTAGGCGGGATCTGACGGAAGCAGAGTTGCTCAATGGCTCTTGGGGATTCGTAAGTTGCTCGACGCGCACTCCCTTCTTTTTTGCTTCTGCGATATAACCCAACAGCCGACGATAGTTCGCATCGTTGATTATGGCCGTGTAGGTCGGGTCATCTTTAACAACCAGGGAACCACTTGAAGAAACGGTGCGTGATTTGTCGATGAACGCTTCTTGCTTCTCGGGAGGGATAAATACATGGTCGGCGTAAACGCAGATTGACCCGAGTTCAACATCTTGGCGCCCCAAATGGTCTCGACAGCATAGTCGAGATCGGCCTCTTTGCCGCTAATGACCGGATTCTTGCCGCCGAGTTCCAAGATGGCCGGACCATGTTGTCCGCCATTCTTGCGAGGACCTCGCGGCCGACTCTGGTGAGCCCGTCAACATGATCTTGTCAAAGGGGAGGCTGCAAAAGGCGCCATTAACTTCGCCGCTGCCCAAGAAAACTGCCACTTCAGTAGGATCAAACGCCACCTCGACCATCTCTTTAATAAGCGCTGAAGTTTGCGGTGTTTTGCTGGAAGGCTTCAGAATCACTCGATTTTCCGCGGCGAGAGCATGGCCAAGAGGCGCGCCAATCGAAAGGCCGATGGGGCCATTCCAGGGAGCGACGATGCCGACCACGCCAAGGGGTTGGTGCAGGATTTTGACCTTGACACCGCCAGCTTTGAACATCTCGCCGGTTTCGATGTCCTCCGGTTTTATCCACTCAGGCAATTTCTTTTTGAGGTAGTTATAGTCGGAAAGAAACAAGACTACTTCGGCTCCCAAGGAAATGAGCCTTGTGCGGACTCCGAAGTCGGAGTTGATGGCGTCGCATATCCTGTCCGCATTCTTGATAACTTGAGCGGCCATGCGGTCCAGGCGATCCACCCTAGTCTCAAGCAAAGGGAAACCTTCCTTCAAATAGCTCTCGCGCTGAGCAATTAAGTCTCTTCCATTTCCTCGTAACTTCTCGTCGACCGAACATCTTTATGATCAGCTACTATCGTCGCCATGACACTCTCCTATGCCTTGATGCCTTTGGAACTCGAAATTTCGTGCCAAACCGAAAACCACATCCGCGCGGGCAGCGCCCGCGGTCGTTTCATCGTGTTCTAGAAGCGCAGAATTGGCTTAATTGTCGTGCCTGCCCTCCATATCATGTATGGCCTTATCGATTTCATCGAACTTGTAATACTTGACGAGCTGTCAACAGGCGACTCGCCCGACTTATATAAGTCAACTAGCGTGGGGACAGAAAATCGAGAATCGAATCGCCTTCGACGATCGATACAATGGACCTTCCATTTAACATCGAGTAGATCGAAAACGTCACTTCCGCGTCCAATGCCGAACAGCCGATCATCCTTAGAACACCCAGATGTGGATTCGTGCATTCCAGGGCTGTACGTGTAACTTTGGCGTTGCCAACGGTATCCACGGAGTAATCAGCCCGCCTTGCAGGAGTTCAAGAAGCATCCGTGGGTCCGGAGGCTTCTCGACTCGGGAAAGATGATCCGGTATGGCGCCAAAACACTTCCCTACGGTGGATGGTGGTCTCTGCCGCAATTGGCGGGCGACGGTTGGTTGATGGTTGGAGATTCAGCCGGTTTCTTGAATGCAGAACGTTTGAAGGGAATCCATTTGGCGATCAAGAGTGGCATGCTGGCGGCCGAGACCATTTATGAGGCGTTCGCGGCGGGCGACTGCTCGGACACGACGCTGCGGTCTTTCAGCGCAAAGATAGCCAATTCCTGGGTAAGAAAAGAGCTATATGGCGTTCGCAATTTTCACCAAGGGTTCGCGCACGGCCTGCACAAAGGCATCGCTCATGCAGCTCTTCAGTTCGTCAGTGGCGGGCGCGGTGTAAGAAACCGATACCCATCGGAACCCGGCCACCGCCGCATGGCAAAGCGCCAGGCGGCGCTTGTCGAAAGTCAGAATTCCGTCGCCTTTGGCGGGCCCAAGATACACTCGCTTGCGTCGGTCGGACTGGTGCGCTGCCGTAAACTGCCCTCTCAGACGAGAGTTGGGGGGAACCACGAGGTGAACTTCGCCATCGTACTGCTTCCGTTTCGCCTCGATGGTCAAACAGATGAGCTCGTCTGGCTCAATTGGCTTTCGCAGGGCCACAAGATTGGCGGCAATGATCTGGTCGTCCTTGTCTAGCAACCCATGTAGATCTGTCCTTCTGACCAGAATTCTCGTAGCACGATGCCTGGGTACTCTCCGGGATACCAGCATTCGCGGTGCCGAATTTCGCCGATGTAAAGACGATTGCGCAGCAGGTAATAGAGGTGGCCACGTGCAAACGAGAGACCTCCAACCCGAGTACCAGTCTTAGTCACACAGCTCTAGGTCTTGACGTTCTCGCGATTGAGTTGAGCCACCAACTTCAGCACACAACCGAGTCTAAGGTAGAGCGCAAAAAATATTGCGGACGAGCGCGGCTTCGGTGGGATGCGGAATCAGCTTGCGTGCTTCGAGGTCGTACCCGAGCGGTACTGGCCCACCCACCCACATTCCTTTCTTCTTCGAGGCAGCGATCTTGTCTCGAATCCGTTCACCCGTGACTTCCCTTTCGAATTGCGCGAACGAGAGGGGAATATTGAGGATGAGCCTACCCATGGGCGTGGTGGTGTTGAATTGCTGGGTCACCGAGACGAAGGAAACTCGCACGGCTATGCATGGGTTTTTGACGCATTACATCATCGACGACATCAATGAGTTCGCAGACCTTTATAACGCAGAGCAATCAACTCGGGTTCGCGTTCGGAACTTCCTGCATCGTCTCGCGGTCAGAACCGGGCTGCGACATTGAATCCGCTCGGTTCGGGCAACTGGCTCAAAAATTCCAGGGCCGATCATCGTTGGACATTTGTCCGTCGTCGTCGCCGTTTGGTTTGTACACTGGCCGCTTGTCGTCGGCAGGACCACCCCAGCATGGACCGCTCCGGGGTAGTCGGGTTCCGTTGCGTAGTAGACTAGCAATGATCTAGTCGGCAGCGGTCTGTAGCTGCTGAGAACTACAACTCGTCCGTGCTTCAACGCGGCAAGCCATGACGGCACCTGTGACAATGCGGCAAATCGCCGAGCGTGCCCAAGTCTCGATCGGCACGGTGTCGCATGTAATCAATGAAACCGCGATCGTTCGGCCGAAGCTGCGAGAGCGTGTGCTCGAGGCAATTCGCAGCATGGGCTATCAGCCGAGCGCCTTAGCGCAGGGACTCCGGAAAAACCGAACTAACATGCTCGGAATGGTAATTCCGGATATTACAAACCCATTCTTTCCGGGCGTGGTTCGGGGCGTCGAGGACGTGGCTTACAAGCGCTCCTTCCGCGTGATCCTCTGCAATGCTGACAACGATCCTGCCAAGGAAGCGTCGTACGTTCGCGAGTTGCGCTCCTATCACATCGCCGGCCTGCTGATCATTCCGGCGGTGGGTCCGGACATCGCGGGTCACCTCCGAGCCTACGGGTCGGCCTCGGTCCCCGTAGTTTGCATTGACCGGGTCCCGGATGGCTGGAAGGGCGATGCCGTCCTGGCGGCCAATGCGGAAGGTGCTTATCTGGCAACGCGCCATTTGATTCAGATGGGGCATAAACGTCTGGCCGTGATCGCTGGGCCGCTCAAGTTGACCAACGCGGCAGAACGTTTGAAAGGTTTTACGCGCGCGTTAAACGAAGCCCACATAGAAATTGAGCCGGAGTACGTACAGGAAGCGGGCTTCGATACAGCGACTGGCTACCAGGCAGCTCTTCGGCTTCTTCGGATGCTACCGCGCCCGACTGCTATTTTTGCATGCAACGATCTCATGGCTTTTGGTGTACTGCAGGCGGTTCGGGAGCTCAGACTGCGATGTCCGGAAGACTTGTCGATCGCCGGTTTTGATAGTCTTGAGTTCACCAAGTTAACAGATCCTTCCCTGACATCGGTTTACCAACCCGGATATCAGTTGGGCGCCACCGCCGCCCGTCTTCTGCTGCAAAGGGTCGACGGGCTGCGGTCCGCACCAAGAAAGGTGCTTCTTCCGACCGAACTGCAGAAGCGCAATTCTGTTGGACCGCCTCATGCCGCTGTTCCGGAGAGGATCGGGCCAACGACCAAAGTCCGCGAACGCAACCGGCTGGTGCGCAAGAAGCAACAGGTCTGAGGATTTTCCAAGCAAGCTGTTTTTTCCGATTTCCGTTTCAAATGAGGTATTGACAAGTGCAAACCGGTGGGAGTAATGTTTCGATCTTCGATAGTGTAAAACGTTTCAAAATACTCTAAAGGAGAAGCTCCGATCATGCGAGTTAAGCGATTGGATCTGGAGTTTCGTAGCGATTTCTTCCTTTCCGATGTCCAGTCCTCATACGAACATTCCATTTAGTCAGGTGGAAGACTCGCGCGACGGGGAGAATCATTCAGATGGCACTTAAGTTGTCGTTCTAGATGCAGCGCGGTTCAGGGTGCTCTGCCCTTTACCCCTGACAGTTAGGGGCGATCACCAACTAGGAGGAACGCAAAACCCACCATGTACCAGCCCGAAGCTTATTCTGCGGCCCTCGTCTTCATGATCGTCAGTATGCTGTGCTGGGGATCGTGGGCGAACACCATGAAACTCACTGCCTGGATATGCCTTCCAGCTTTTTTACTGGGACTACGTGGTCGGCATTGTTCTGGGCAGCCTGGTTTGGGGTTTCACCCTGGGGAACTGGGGCGGAGGCGATCTATCGTTTCTCAGCAATATCAGCCAGGCGGACTCGCGGCATATGCTGTTCGCCATTGCCGGCGGGGCTGTCTTCAATGTGGCCAACCTCCTTTTGGTCGCAGCCATCGACATCGCTGGCCTGGCTGTCGCCTTCCCGATTGGAATCGGCTTGGCACTTGGTCGTGGGCGTTCTTTTGAATTACGCAATCTCTCCCAAGGGCCATCCCGGACTGCTCTTCGGGGGCATGGCGCTCGTTGTTCTGGCGATTATTTTCGACGCACTCGCGTATCGCCGGAGAGAAAGCGAGCGACGTTCGGTCAGTGTGCGCGGAATCTGGATTAGCGTTGCTTGCGGCGTACTCATGGGCATTTTTTATCCGCTCGTGACCAAGGCTGTCACGGGGAGCGTTCCCTGGGCCCCTACTCCGTAGCCTTGTTCTTCGCTTTGGGAGTCGTCCTTTGCGCAATCCCGGTGAACTTCTTGTTCATGAAAAAACCTCTCACCGGCGCTGCCCCCGTCAACATGTCGCAATACTTCGAGGCGAAACCGGCGTGGCACTTCTGGGGTGTCATAGGTGGACTCATCTGGTGTACGGGAACGGTGTTCAACTTCGTTGCATCCCACGCACAAATAATCGGTCCGGCGGTCTCATACGCCATCGGCCAAGGTGCGACGATGGTGTCGGCCGTCTGGGGCGTCTTCATCTGGAAAGAATTTGCCAGCGCTCCGCCGGCCTCCCGCAAACTGATTCCCGCCATGTTCATCTTCTTTCTGTTAGGGCTGGGATCGATCGCGATCGCACCCATGGTGAAGTAGTCGAAATCGAATCGTTATGCAGAAGCCTATCGTTGTCGTCGGCAGCATCAATCTCGATTTAGTAGTGGGAGCTGATCGTATTCCCCAGGTTGGGGAGACGATCATTGGCAATACCTTTAACACCTTTTACGGCGGAAAAGGCGCAAACCAGGCAGTCGCAGCAGCGAAACTCGGGTACCCCGTTTCGATGGTGGGAAACGTCGGAAACGACGCCTTTGGAAAGCAGTTGCGCAATGGTCTGGAAGACGCCGGCGTGGATACAACTTATGTGAACACGGTAGAAGGGGCATCTGGCGTCGCGCTGATCACGACCGGACGACGAGGTGAGAACAACATCGTGGTCGTGCCCGGCGCCAACGGCCAACTCACCCCGGAACTGCTGGAAAAAGCGGCGACGATTCTGGAACGCGCCGGATTTCTTCTGGCGCAGCTTGAGATTCCCTTAGAAACAGTCGACTACCTGGCCCAATTCGCAGAGCGGCACGACATCCCGCTCATGCTCGACCCAGCGCCGGCGCGCGAGCTTTCCGGGGCCCTGCTTCGCAGGGTCACCTGGATTACGCCGAACGAAACTGAAACCCAAGCAGCTGCTTAAAATCAACATTGAGAATGGTGACCAAGGCCACAATGCCGCGGCAGATCGCCTGCTGGCTTGTGGTGTTAAGAACGTCTTGTTGAAGTTGGGATCGCGCGGTTGCCTCATTGCCCAAGGGAGTCTTGCGAAAGAGCGGGTCCCCGCGTTTTCTGTGAACGCTGTGGATACGACCGCCGCCGGGGACGCATTCAATGCGGGATTTGCGGTGGGGTTGATGCGCGGTTCCACGGTGGCACGGAGTGCCGTTTTTGCTTCTGCCGTCGCGGCGATTTCGGTCACGCGGCCCGGAGCTCAACCTTCGATGCCTACCGGGGACGAAGTGGAGCGTTTCCTGGAGCAGCATTCGATCACAACTGCCCAACAGCCGTCCTATATAAAGCAAGTCTGATGACGTCCAAGACCAACTTACGTTTGAATCGAAGGTCGAACCGGCGGCCTCCAAGAATCGCGTTCCCTGACAGCGCACGACGCGGCCGCCGGTTGCCGTAAGTCTTTTTGGTCAGCGCCCGCAAAATCACTTCCTGCACCTTCAACACCTGTCCATCTCGACCTTCGTAGAAGAGCATGCTCAGCCTGGTGCTCTCCTTTAACCGCCTGCAAAGCGGACGTATCATGCGCTAACGACAGCGGCCAATATTTCACTTGACAAAATATAATAAAACGTTTCAAAATTCACCTGCAAGAAATACCTCGCGACAATTTTGCTGCATCACATTTCTGGTGATTTGAAACGTTTCAAATTAGGCCTTGATCACAAGGGAGCACGCAATGAAATGGAAGGTTTCGCTTCTTATAATTGGTTTCGTCCTGGCGTTCGGCTTCGGCTCAGCGGCTCACGCGCAGGCGACGGGCACCATCTCCGGCTTCATTACCGACACCACCGGTTTGGCCATTTCGGGCGCAACGGTGACTCTCACTGAGGAGGGCACCGGCGTCACAAGAAAGCTGCAAACCGACAATTCCGGCCACTTTGTGGCCGTCCTCCTCCCCGTCGGTCACTATACGATCGACGTGCTGTATCAGGGCTTCCAGGAACAAAAGCGCACTGGGATCCCGCTCGAAACCCAGGGCTCTCCCACGGTCAGTCTGACCCTCTCTCCGGCCTCTGAGGTGCAGACCGTTAACGTCATAGGCCAGACCGAAGCGCAGATCGAGACTACGGATGCGACTCTCAGCCAAGTCATCAACTCACAGGAGGTCGCCGAGCTGCCCCTCAATGGCCGCGACTTCGTCCAGCTTGCCTTGCTGACTCCGGGCACGACAGCCGGAGTCCAGCCCGGCGACTTCTTTACCAACGCCAACACCAGTTCGTCGGAAGTTGCCATTCGCGGTTCCTATTCGCTCTCGGTCGGCGGCTCGCGTGAAAACCGTACCGACTGGCTCTACGATGACGTGGACAATAACGAGCTTACCGCCGGCGGCATTGCCGTATTGCCTTCGATTGACGCCCTTAACGAATTCAATGTTCTTACTTACAATTACTCGGCCAGATACGGTTCCCGCGCAGGCCCGACGGTGTTGTTGACGAGCAAGTCCGGCAGTAACCAGTTCCACGGTACGCTCTTTGATTTTCTTCGCAACACGGCTCTGAACTCACGGAATTACTTTTCAACCACCAACCCGAAGTACATTCAGAACCAGTTCGGCGGTTCGATCGGCGGTCCCATCATTCACAACAAAACCTTCTTTTTCTTTGACTATCAAGGGACGCGCAACATTCAGGGCATGCCCACCGTCGCGCAGATTCCCACGCCGAAGGAAATCAATGGAGATTTCACCGACTCTTTCGAGCCGGTGATTTACAACCCCTTCTTGCCCGGCAGACCGCAGTTTGTCGGCGACGACGGCACGCCGAACAAGATTCCCTCCAGGTACCTCAGCTCTATCGCGCAGACAATGCTGGGCTACTTTCCGCAGCTCTCCGGCGAGCCGGCCGCGCTCTATGGAGACTACCTCAGCGTTCCCAACCGTACCTTCCACGACAACGAGTTCGACTTCCGCATCGATCACACCTTCCGCGACCGCGACCGTATCTTCGCGCGCTTCAGCCGCGATCAGGCCTCGGTCTTTGACCCGTCGGGGCTTCCCGGTTTTGGAACCCAGCCCGGCGGTTGGGGAAGCAACCAGGACCTCAACGATCACGGCCGCAACCTGGCCCTCTCCGAGACTCACAGTTTCTCCACCTCCAAGATCAACCAGGTCACCGTCGGCTACAACCGAATCTTTAACCATATCCGCTCTTACGGCGACGGCACCGACTGGAGTACCAAGCTCAAGATTCCCAACGCCAATCTTGGCACTTATTTCTCCAGCGGATTAATGAGTACCGTCCTCTCTGACGGCTACTGGGCCTTGGGTGACCGCGGCTTTTCGCCCTTCCAGGGCGGCTCGCAAATCTACCATTTTGCTGACGATTTCGAATGGATTCATGGTGCTCACGCCCTTTCCATGGGTGGCAGCATGCGCTTCATGCAGATGAACATCATGGGCGATGCCTGGCCCATGGGTCAGATGGTCTTCACCGATGCCTGGACCTCCGCCATTTCCGATGGCGCGTTAGTGCCCGGCACCGGCGACTCCCTCGCCAGCTTCCTGATCGGCCTGCCTTACTCGGTCGAGCACGACGACGCCTTCGAAGGAACCATCACCGGCCGGCGCTGGAAAGAGTTTCGCCCCTACGTCCAGGACACCTGGACGCTGAGCAAGAACCTGAGCATTCAGCTCGGCATGGCCTATAACTTCACCACGCCGCTCAAGGAAGCGCAGAACCGGCAGTCGAACTTCGATATGGCTACGGGCATTTTGCACGTACCCGGTATCAACACCGACGCAGCCACCGGTGTTCAGGCTTATAAATTGGCATTCGAACCGCGCATCAGCTTCTCTTATTCGCCGTTCTCGCCGAAGAATGCCATTCGCGGTGGCTATGCGATCATGCACGATGCCGGCTGGAACCTGGGCGCGCGCGGTCCGGGGCTCAATCCGCCCGCCTTCAACTCCTACCAGGTCTATACCGACAACATGACCCTGGCCGGAACCCCGACCCTGGCCGGAGGGTTTCCGGTGCCCCAACAGCAGACTGCCACTACGGCCGCGGACCTGACCGGCATGCTATACAGCCAGCCGAAAAACTTTCAGCCGGGCCGCGTCCAGCAGTTCAACATCAACGTCCAGCGCGACCTGCCGAGCGCCGTTGTGTTGACGGTCGGTTACGCGGGCATGCGGAGCAGTCACCAGCAGACCGATGACTGGAACCTCAATACTCCGCCGCCCAACACCCAGGCTAATCCCTCGGCCCTCTCCCCCTATCCGACCCTCAGCATGGTCAACGGCATTCTCGATCGTGGCATGGCGCGCTACGATTCGCTGCAGATCAAAGCGGAAAAGACCGTGCACTCGGGCCTCTATTTCTTGCTTTCCTACACCTACAGCAAAGGCACCGACAATGGGCTTTACGACGACGTGAGCAGTGTGGCCGGCATCGCCTATTTCCCGATCACCGTCGCCGATTCGTCGGGCACGCCGCTTAGCCCGCACATAGACAAAGGCCTTTCCACTACCGATCAGACCCACAACTTCTCCGCCAGCGTTCTCTACCAGCTGCCCTTTGGCCATGGAAAGCGTTGGGCAGGATCCGCCAAGGGATGGAGCGAGCAGATCATTGGCAACTGGCAGCTTAACGTCATCTCCCACATGGCTTCGGGATTCCCCTTCGGGATCATCGAAGGAACCAACTTCTCGGGGACGACGGGCTTCGGCAACCGGGCAGATCAGACGTGCAACGGCAAGCTCAGCCAGCACACCGCAACCAAGTTCTTCGATACCTCGTGCTTCTCCGACCCGGCGGCCGGCGTGATGGGCAATGCGTCCCGCACGCCTCTCTATGGGCCAGATTTCATCAACTTCGACGTCTCGCTGTTCAAGACCTTCAGGACGACCGAGAAGGGACCGAGCCTGCAGTTCCGCATCGAGACGTTCAACGTTTTCAACCATCCGCAATTTGCGCTTCCCGGCAACTACACGGACTCGTCGGGCTTTGGCCAGATTGGCTCCACGGTCAACAATCCGCGCCTGATTCAGTTTGCACTCAAGCTGATCTTCTGACCTTGCTGTAACCAACGTGTGCCGCGCTTCTCCGGCGCGGCACACCCCCTTTGAAAGGAGGAAGTGTGAGTATCAGGCTGAACCGCCGGCAGTTTACTCTTGGTTGCGGCGCGGCAGTTACGGTCGCCGGACTGCGGAATCGCACTCCGCTCTGGGCGGCGATTCCGGAATCGTCAATCAAACCCCGCCGCATCATTATCGACACCGACCCTGGCGTAGATGACGCATTCGCCCTAATGCTCGCTTTGGGGTCCCCTGAGCTGAAGGTTGAAGCCATCACCGCTGTGGCCGGCAACGTCCCCCTCGAACTGACACTTCCGAACGCCCTGCGATTGCGGGAAATCTGCGGGCGAAATGATGTGCCGGTGGCAAGCGGCGCAGCAAGTCCTCTGGTTCGCAAGCTCGTCACCGCCAGCTATGCCCACGGCGAAAACGGCTTGGGCGGCGTGGAATTTCCCGCCCCCGTCACCAAACCCGTTGAGGAGGAAGCTGCCAATCTGATCGTGCGGCTCGTCCGCCAACATCCCGGCGAAATCACTCTTGTGCCGATTGGTCCACTGACCAATATTGCGCTGGCACTACGCGCCGCGCCGGATCTTGCGGAGATGGTTCCTCAAATTGTGCTCATGGGCGGATCTCTCTCCGGAGGGAATGAGACCCCGTCGGCTGAGTTCAATTTCTATGTCGACCCCGAAGCGGCGGCCATGGTCTTCGATTCCGGGATTCCCATCATGATGGTCGGTCTCGACGTGACCGAGAAAGTGGTTCTCACCGAGGAACGTCTACGCCGGCTCGAGGCCAACACCAAACGCGTCAGCCGTGCGGCTGCGCGCATTGCCCGCTCGTTGGTTGAAACCTACCGCAAGAAGGGTCATGGCGAGTGGCCTGTACTCAATGATCCACTCGCTGTCAGCGCCTTACTCGATCCCGCTATTCTTACCTTCGAAGACTACTATGTTGAAATCGAGACCGCCGGTACGTTTACCGCTGGTGAAAGCGTCGGCTTCAAGCCCGGATATCGCCGGCTTTCCGCTCGCATACAGAATGCCGGCCCGGAACCGCCAGTTGAAGAATTCCGGCCCAACTGCAAAGTTGCGAAAGCCGTCGACGTGCCTCGTTTCTTCGATCTGCTCATCTCCCGGCTGGAGTACGGGGGATGATTCTGTTCGCGTGATGTCAGTTGCGCTCTTCTGGTTCGGTCCCCGGCGGAGCGCGGATTCGCTCGCCCGTGTCCAATACGGCAGGGCCTCAGATCAGTTGCATTTGGTTTCTTTGGGGTTGCTAAACACGAAGGGAGTACCAAAGTGGCAGGCTTGCATTTTCAATTCGACTTGCGCAGACGATTCTTCTATCCGCTGGCAGCCGCACTTTTGCTTGTGTTGACGGCCCATGCCGCTGAAAACACGCGTTATGTGGTGATTGACCAGGACGGTCTGGGTCCGGGCGGTACCGACATGAATTCCATGTTGTTCTTTCTGCAGACTCCAGATGTCAAGGTTCTGGGAATCACAATCGTCACCGGCGACGGCTGGCGCGACGAAGAGGTTGCCCACACGCTTCGCATGCTTGAACTCATCGGCCGTACCGATATTCCTGTCTACGTGGGCGCGCGTCAACCTCTGTTGCGCACGCAGCAGTGGACCGCGAACTGGGAGAAGCTCTACGGCAAGATCATTTACCATGGCGCCTGGGATGCTCCTCCTGCCGAGCACCCTGCCACCGGTGTTCCTCCCTCTCTCCCCGAGGGCAATCCTACGGCCAAGGCCGCAGAAATTTCTGCTGCGGATTTCCTCGTCCGCGCCGTGCACGAGCATCCACACGAGGTCATCATTTATGCTGCCGGGCCAATGACCAACATTGCCGAGGCCATTCTCCGCGATCCACTCTTTGCCGAAACCGCTAAGGAACTGGTTATCATGGGTGGCTCGATCAATCCGCAGACGACCGACCCGGAGTTCGCCGACAATCCACATCACGAGTTCAATCTCTGGTTTGATCCCGAGGCCTCCAGCATTACTCTCCGCGCCCACTGGCCGAAGATAAGCGTCACGACGGTGGACGTTTCCATACAGACGCACATGACCAAGGAGATTCTCGATGCCGTCGCTAAGTCTTCCAGCCCGGCGGCCCGCTACTTTGCCTGCTACCAGCGCCTCGACGCCGGTTACCTCTGGGACGAACTGGCTGCCGCGGCCTGGCTCGATCCCACGCTGATCACGCGCGAGCGCTACGTCTACATGGACGTCAGCCTCGACAAGGGAATCAGCTACGGAGACACCGAGATCTGGACGGATCAGGATAAGCCGGAACTTGAACTCCAGAAGGTGCATGCTCAGATGGACGTCGATTGGCCCCGCTTCCGTACTCTCTTCGAGCAATTGCTCATGGCGCCCACGCCGAAATCGCACGACGCGCAGATTTCTGTCCAGATCGACAAGAATCGTGCCGGGTGCGTTCAAACCAATTCGCCCGGTAACGCTGGGAACTAGGTACAGTCCGGAACTGGCAGAAATTGTCACTTTTGACAGAGTGGTAAGTAAGGCCAGCCCTGACTGCGAGCCGCATCTATGGCGTCTTCGATTCCAAACCCCGGGAATTCGAAAAGTGGTACGAGGCAAATCGTTAGGAACATCCGAAGCATTGGCGCAAGAATCCGGTTTCGTGGCTCGGTGGGTACATCGGGCCAGCAGTACGGCGGGGGGAGCAGTCCTGGCAACAATTGGATACGGGGCAGGAGACGGCCTTTAAGACGATTACGGGATCAATCTTTGAGTTTGGATTCTCGGACGCGATCCTCCAGATGTGGGCCGCTTTCGTGTCACCGGCGGACTCAGATCGTCAGGATCGAGTCGGCAGATTGACTTGCTCAAGCCGGGCCAAACCCAGAGTACGGTGGATAGGAACCGACGGGAAGGGATTAGGCGGCTGTCCTAGGTTCTTGGTCGTTAGTTTGTAGTTTCAGGTTCCAGCGTGCGCACCAGCCACGGAATGATCACCTGCTTGAAGATGACGGGGTCGGGCCACACTTTGACCTGCCGCCCGAGATGACCACCTTGCGGATTGATCCAGGCAGTTTTCGGCACGTCGCCTTTGTTGAGGAGCAGATAGATGTCATCGATCGGCACCTGCGTATCGAGCACCCCGGCGAGGATGAGCATGGGCGCCATGGGCTTGCCGAGCAGCCCTTGTTTAACCAGCGACATCTTGGGCAAGACCTCCGCCATTTCGTCTACCGTGTTCACGTTGTCGAAAATGGCCATCAGCGCCGGGACCTGATCGAAGAGATATTCGCGGTTACCGATCAAGGAATTCATCAGGAACTCTTTCTGAAAGAATCTATCGGTGGGCGGTGACTGGGCGCTTGCTCCCCGCAAGCGGGCACGCTCTACGATGGCCATCTTCGTGGCCCAATATGCTCCCCAACTTACGCCGTGCATGGCCACGCGGTTCTTGTCGATCTCAGGGCGCGTGGCAATGTAGTCGAGTACGCGTGAAAGCACACGGTCAGCATTTTCACTGACCTTGATTGGATTTTGCCCGGTGCCCGGGCCGTCGACGGCCAGATAACCGATGCCGAAAGGCAGGATCGCGCTGAAGCTCTCCGCCAAGTCCTCCTTGCGGCTGTCCAGTCCATTCACAGCCAATACGAGCGGCACGGGCCGATTCGCATTTTTCGGCAGGCGGAGGTAGCCGATGATTTCTTTTCCTTCGAAAGGAATTCTCACGACCTCAAGCGGCGGATCCCAGAAGCGCGCGTGCGCCAGGAAAGCCTCGATGGCTTTTTCGTAGGAGCGCTGCTTACCCGGAGAGGCGGTGATGGGCCAGCGTCCGAAGGAATAAAGCCGCCAGGCGCGGATGTAATCGGCATTCGATTTCACCGGGTCGGTCTTCTCCAGCGACTTGGCTTCATTCATGTAGCGATCGGCTACTCCCATAAAAGCTGCGGCCCACTCGTCTTTATCGCGAGTGTGGATGGAGGCTAAGGCTTCCTTGACGTCGCCGGGATCGAGCCCGATGAGCGGATACATTCCGTTCTCGGCGCGATGGACAGCCTCGGTCTTGATCTCGTCGAGTGTGCGTTCGGTGCGCTGCTGGGAGGAGGAAGGGATGTTCAGTGAGAGGATCAGCGCGAGAGTTATTGCCGATGACATGGCGAATGACATCGCCAGTCGAGCGAGGTGATGAGGATACCCTAACGGGGTTGACACGGGATGAATTCCTTTCCAGTTGAGAATAAAGATGGGGCCGGAGGGTAGGTCCGGCCCCGAGTCATGAAATCTGGGCGATCAGAAAGTGAGCTTCAGTCCAAGTTGGACCGAGCGCGGGCCTCCCGAACCCACGGCCGGGTTGGCCGCCGCGACGTCCGGGGTGGCACAACCGCAACCAAAGCCACCTACTGAAGGATCATTGAAGCCAAAACCATTCTGGCCGCCATAAGGATTGGCGAGGTTGGGATGGTTGAAAATGTTGAAGAACTCCGCCCGGAACTGAGCGCGGAACCGTTCGCCAAAATGCCAGTTCTTAGCGATCGAGAAATCCACGTTCTTGAAACCGGAATCGGGGAAAATGTTGCGTCCCATGGTGCCGAACGTTCCCAGTGACGGAGGAATCATAATGGAATTGCGGTTGGCGTAGCAGCCGAAAAAAGCCAAGGATTCGGTGGCTGCACCCGGGGATCCTCCATCCAGCGCGAGAGCTTTTGCATTGCAGGCCGCGTTGTCAGTCGGGGCGGATGGACTATCGGTTCCGGGGAAGAATGGAATGCCTGCCGAGTTCGACTTGAAGTCGCCGGGCTTCCCATAGAAATTCCAGCGGATGGGGCTGTTCGCCGGAGGACTGACGGGTAGTGGACCTATGCCAGCAGCGTCGGTTCCCTCATCCATCACGCCCCACTTTTGCGGACTTTGCAACGTGATGATCGAGTTGAGTTCCCAACCTTCCAGGGCCTGCGCATAGCCCTTTTTGCCGGGAATGGCGTAGGTGAGCGAAAGCGTGAGACGGTGCCGCACATCGAAATCGCTGTTGGCGTATTCCGCTCCCGGGTTATAGGCGTTCTGCGGCAGTCCCGATCCGTAGCCGAAATCCCAGTTTGCGCCCACATCATCGAGAGAGTGCGAGTAGGTGTATCCGGCTACCATGCTCAGGCCGTGGAAATTTCTGGAGTTCAGGGTCGCTTGCAGGCCGTTGTAATTTGACCTGTACACGTTTGCCATGTTGAAGATGTTGCTTAGATATGCGAACTGAGTGAACGGTCCCACTTCGCCGGCGACCTGGCAAGGCGCACCGTTGTCGAGGGTGTTATTAACGTCGTACACGGGTGGCCCACCTGGAGTTGGATTGGGGATGAGATTTGCGTTGCAAGTGGCGATGTTCGCAGCCGGCCAGCCCGATCCTACGGGCGGCTGGTTAATGTCACGAATTCCGGTTAACTTCCCACCGTGGTTGCCGACGTAGGCCATCTCCAACGTAAGGTTCGGGGTAAATGCGTGTTGCAGACTGAGGGTCCAATTCCAGACGCGGGGGGTGATCAGATTGCGGTCAACGCTCATGATGGGACAGGGACTGGCGTTGCAGTCGATCTGGGCGTTGTTAACCGGTGTGTTGTCCCAGGTCGTCCCGGGATTAGCGAAGTTCAAGAAATTCTTCGTGGTGACGTTTCCGGTCGTGATGGTGCCGCCCGGTACGATGTCCGCCGTAGGAACACTACCCGGGCCAAAGGCGTTGTTGAAGGCGATGAACGACTGCCAGTTCACGGTCTCATAAACCAGTCCGGCGCCGCCGCGGATCACCGTAGTTCCCTTGCCGTTGGTGTCCCAGGCAAATCCGAAGCGCGGCGCGAAGTTCTTGTGATCGGGATTGTAGAGGCTTGGGATCCGACCGGTGCCCGTTTGCACTTGCACTAATCCGTAGGTCGAGTTCGGATCAAAGTTACCAAGCAGGTTGTGAGCTTCCTGGGGAACACTGCTGAACTCGTAGCGCACTCCGAAGTTCACTGTCAGATTCTTGGTGGCCCGCCAGTCATCCTGGAAGAACAGACTGTAGGCCCAGTTATGGAGTTGCAGCGTCGGATTTCCCACCTCCAACGTTGACTTGAACGGCAAACCGGCAAAGAAGTCCTCGAGTGGTGTGGAATTGGCGCCGTCCAACACAGAGCCCAGGAAAGTAATGCTGCCTCGGGCATTCCCGTAGGCTGCGTTGGTGACGTTGCTGCGATGCAGCTCGCCACCGAATTTCATGGAATTCGTGCCGGCGGTGTAGGAAACGTGGTCGATGACCTGGATGATGGAGTCAGGGCCCTGGAACTTTGGCCATTTGAAGCCGCCCAAACCGGGGAAGAAATATCCGCCAAACCCGATGCGCGGTAATCCGCCCGTGAATGGACCCGATACGCCAGTGTCGAGCCCGTAGCTAGACGCGGGCGTGTTGAGATCGCCCGGCAATGTCGGCTGGTACAGGCGGTTATATCCAACGCGTGCTTCATTCACCCAACGGGGACTGGGGTTCCACGCCCAACTTCCGCCAACCACCTGGGCCCGGGTGTGAATCTTCGACCGCCATTTCGATTGATACTCCGGAAAGTCTTCGACCGTTCCCGAGTTGTTCCCGAAAAAATACATCCCGCTGATGCGGTTATTCTGGTTGACGCTGACATCTACCTTGCCGATCGCGTTGTAAACAGTGACGTCGTTGGGAAAACCATTCGAGATATTGATGCTCTGAGTATTGTTTAGGGGGAAGCCCGTTCCGTTACAGGTGACCGTAGCGCCCGAGAGCGCGCAACCGGCGATATTCAAACTGGCAGGGCTGGGCGTGAACCCTCCGGCCAGGAGATCCGTGATCACGTCCTGGATGCTGTTCGCGCAGTCGCCGGTCATGGAACCGTAGAGGCAGTTGGGCGCGAGGACACCGTTCACTATGGGCGTGGGCATGGTGACCATGGACGGACTGGTGACGCCTCCGAAAGAGTTTCCTACGTCATAGATCTGTCCTTCGTAGGCTCCGAAGAAGAAGGCCTTGTTTTTGACAAGTGGCCCGCCGACGCTGCCGCCGTATTGTTCCAGCGTTCTGCCAAGCTTGGCATTGGGTACGGTGTTGAAAAAGTTGCGCGCGTCCATTACGCCGTCGCGGCCAAAAGCGAACCCGCTGCCGTGAACTTGGTTGGTGCCGGACTTGAGCCCGACGTTGACCACCGCGCCCGGCTTCCACCCGAACTCCGCCGGTGCGTTCTCTTCCACGTTAAATTCCTGTATCGCGTCGATGGGCAGAATGGTCGCCGAATCGCCAGCGATTCCGGCGCCATTGATGATGGCTTGGCCGGAGTAGGGCTCGCTGTTGAACAGGCCATCGATGAAGTAGGCGTTGTCTTCCGCCCGAAGGCCGTTCGTGCTTGTGGTCGAGAATCCACCACCGGGATATCGCTCAACACCGGGACGCAACTGCAGCAGGTTTTCGTAGTTCCGGCCGTTCAACGGCAGATCGTTGATCTCCGCGTTGCTCAGCGTGCCGCCCAAAGTGGAAGAAACGGTGTTGACCAGCGGAACCTCGTCCGTTACAACCACCGTCTCGGAAACTTGCCCGGTCGGGAGGGTAACGTCAACGCGCACGTCCTGCGCGACTTCCACGACGATATTTGGACGCTCCACCGTTTTGAAACCCTTCGCTTCCGCGCGAACTTTGTAAACTCCGGGCTGTAACTGCGGGGCGGAGTAGTTTCCGGAGTCATCGGTGGCCACGGCTCGAGTTGTGCCACGTTGCACATCGGTGATCACGACCGCAGCTCCAGCCACATTGGCGCCGGACTGATCGGTAACGGTGCCCAGAATACGGCCGGTTGTGGTTTGGGAAAACAAGGGAACAGACAAAGCGAGCACCAGGCAGACGATTCCAAAGACTCGAATGCCATTCAGCCGAGAATGCATTACGACCTCCAAATAGGGGATGGAACATTTTCCCGGTCGGACACCCGTACGACCGAGTTCGGTTTGCGTGCTAACCAAGTTTGTTTGGAAGATATACCTTGACTTGGCCCACCCGTCAAGTAGTATTGTGGTCCAACCACGAAACAGCTGCCAGTCAGAGGTTGCAGCTCGAGTGGGACAACTTGGTCGTTCATCGACCTCGCCAAATCCAAGATCAGGTATGACAGCAGCTGTGATCGCCGGCAGCCTGTCGATCTGGCAAGCTTCGGTGGCAAGATGATTATGGTCCATCGGCTGGCAATTGTGCGGTATAGTGGTACTACCACTTTACCAACGTAGTGGTTGATCGGATTGGGAGATTGAGGGCCGCATGACAAAGGAAGAGCTGGAGTCCTTAGCCGCCAAGCCGGTGTACCGGATCGTAAGGACGTCTCGTCTGTACGAGCAGATCGTGCAGCAGGTGGAAGACTCCATCACCAAGGGCCAACTAAGACCCGGCGACCAGTTGCCGGCGGAGCGCGATCTGGCCCAGCGCTTTGGGGTAAGCCGCACCGCCGTGCGCGAAGCCGTGAAGACCTTGCGCGAAAAAGGCTTGGTGGAAGCCTATTCCGGACGGGGCACCTTCGTGACCAATGGGACTTCCCAGGCGATTCGGCAGTCGCTGGATCTGATGATCCGCATCAACCAGCAGGAAGGCTCGGCGCACCTGGCCGAGTTGCGACTGGTGCTGGAACCGGAGATTGCCGGCCTGGCAGCTCTCCGAATTGAGGAACAACTGCTGGGCACCATGCGCGAAGCAGTCGCCGTGATGGATCGGAATCTGCATGATCCCGACGCGTACGTGGAGGCCGACCTCGATTTTCATTTGGCGCTGGCCGAAGCAGCCGGTAACCCGCTGATTCTCTCGCTGCTGGATTCAATTGTTGGTCTGCTGCGCGAGCAGCGAAGCCGTATTTTCGACGTACGGGGCGGGCCGGAGCGGGGGCAGTACCATCACAAGCGAATCCTGGCGGCGATCGAGCAGCGCGATCCGGAGGCGGCGCGAGAAGCGATGCGGGCTCATCTCCAGCAGGTGCTGGAGGATTCGTCGTCGGCAAAAGGCGGTTCGGACCGCAAGCCGAGTTCATAAGCGGAAGGGAACTGTGATATGGCGAAACTTGGATTCATCGGTCTCGGTGTAATGGGCGGCAATATGGTAGCCCGCCTGCTCGAAAAAGGGCACACCGTGACCGGCTACAACCGGACTCGCTCCAAGGCGCAGTGGTTGATCGAGAAGGGGATGAAGTTTGCCGACTCGCCAAAGGCTGTGGCGGCTGCGTCGGATGTAACGTTCACCATGGTGACAAACGCCGCAGCGCTTGCAGCAGTCACGGACGGGCCGGACGGATTGCTGGCTGGCCTAGGACCTGGCAAGTTCCACATTGACATGAGCACCGTGAGCCCGGAAGTGAGCCGCGCGCTGGCTGCAAGAGTTCGTGAGAAGGGCGCCGACATGGTGGACGCGCCGGTTTCGGGCAGTGTCATCACGCTGCAGCAAGGCAAGCTCTCGGTGATGGTGGGTGGGCGCAAGGAAACCTTCGAGCGCCTGAAGCCGTTGCTTCTGGATGTTGGGCCTAAGGTGACGCACGTCGGCGACAATGGCGTGGCGTTGTCGATGAAGATCGCCTTGAATCTGCAATTAGCAGTACAGATGCTGGCGTTTAGCGAAGGAGTACTGCTGGCGGAAAAAAGCGGAATTCCGCGCGAGGTTGCCGTGGACGTGATGATACACAGCGCGATCGCTTCGCCCATGATCGTGTACCGCGGTCCTTTCGTGCTGCAACAACCGGAAGAAGCGTGGTTCGACGTCAACATGATGCAGAAGGACATGCTGCTGGCGATGGAGTTGGGCCGCAAACTGAATGTTCCCGTTCCCACCACCGCCGTCAGCAACGAGTTCCTCACGGCCGCGCGCGGCATGGGATGGGAAAAGTTGGATTTTGCCGTCATGTTCGATGTTCTGGCGCGCATGTCGGGAGTAACTACGGGAGTGCAAGAATGACGACCGCCGCCGAGCCGAGAGAAGCTTCAGAAAGAGTCGATTTGTGGCTCCGAATGTACCGGCAGATGGTTGCCATCCGCCAATTTGAAGCGCAGGTTAACGAACTTTACACGCGGGCGTTGATGCCCGGCCTGGCGCATCTTTACATCGGGGAGGAGGCGGTCGCGGTGGGCGTATGTGAAGCGCTCGAGCGCACTGACTACATCACCAGCACGCATCGCGGTCATGGACATTGTTTGGCGAAAGGCGCTTCCCCCGATCAAATGTTCGCCGAACTGCTGGGAAAAGAGGCCGGGTACTGCAAGGGCAAAGGCGGTTCTATGCACATTGCGGACCCGGCCACCGGCAACCTGGGGGCGAATGCGATTGTATGCGGCAGCGCCGGCATTGCGACAGGAGCGGCATTTTCGGCTCAGCGTCTCGGCAACGGCCGGGTGTCCGTGTGTTTCTTCGGAGAAGGCGCGCTCGGCCAGGGTCTCCTGTACGAAGTGATGAACCTTGCCCAACTTTTTAAGCTGCCAGTGATCTACGTCTGCGAGAACAATCTCTATAACGAATACACGCATTATTCCGAGACGACCGCGGGAGAAATCCTGGCGCGGCCTGCCGCCTTCGGTATCGAATCGGTCACCGTGGATGGGCAAAATGTGCGCGTCGTGAACGAGTTTGCGCAAGTCTTGGTGGATCGGGCGCGGCGCGGCGGCGGGCCCGCGTTCCTGCTCTGTAATACCTATCGATACCACGGGCATCACGTGGGCGACATCAACCGCGAATATTACCGCTCCAAGCAGGAAGAACAGACATGGAAGACGGAGCGGGACCCGATCGCAAATTTTGGGAAGTGGCTGGTCGAGCAGAAGCTCGCCGATAAGGCCAGCTCTGGATCAAGTGCAGTCTGAGCTTGAGGCAGAGATGAAGAAAGCCGTTGACTTCGCAGTTGCGGCGCCCTACCCGGCTATCGATGAAGTGGACGAGGACGTGTATGCCTGAAGCCGGCAATCGAGAGGTGACATTCGCGCAGGCCATTCGCGAGGCGCTGGCGGAAGAGATGCGCCGCGACAAGACGGTCTGCATCATGGGCGAAGACGTGGCCGAGGCGGGTACTCCTTTTAAGGTTCTCTCTGGCCTATTGGAAGAATTCGGCAAAGACCGCGTGCTTGATACGCCGATCTCGGAAGCAGGCTTCACCGGGCTCGCGGTGGGCGCAGCCATGACCGGCATGCGTCCGGTGGTCGACATCATGTTCGGCGACTTCATTACGCTGACCATGGACCAGATGGTGAATCAGGCGGCAAAAGTCCATTACATGTCGGGCGGAAGGTGGAAAGTGCCGATGGTGATGCGCACGACCTTGGGAGCGACCCGCCGGTCGGCTGCGCAGCACTCTCAGTCGCTGCACGCGTGGTTCTGCCACGTACCGGGGTTAAAAGTTGTTTTGCCTTCGACGCCATACGACGCCAAGGGACTGCTGAAAGCGGCCATTCGCGATGAGAACCCGGTGGTCTTTTTCGAAGACAAGATGATGTACAAGCTCAAGGGCTCCGTGCCCGAGGGCGAATATACAGTCCCGCTGGGTGTCGCCGATGTGAAACGAGTGGGCGAGGACATCACACTGGTTGCCACCAGCAGCATGGTGCAGGTGGCGCTAGGCGCGGCGACTATGCTCGATGAAATCGGCATTAGTGCCGAAGTGGTTGATCCGCGCACCCTGTGGCCGCTCGACGAAAAAACTCTGATTGAATCAGCAAAGAAGACGTCGCGGGCAATCGTGCTCGACGAAGGTTACGAACGCTATGGCGTCACCGCCGAACTTGCGTCGGTGATCGCCACGGGCGCATTCTACGATCTGGACGCTCCGGTTAAACGCATGGGCGCGATGCATGTTCCAATTCCGTTTTCGCCGCCTTTGGAAGATGTGACCGTGCCGACCGAGCAGACCGTGTTGGAGGCCGCCCGCGTTCTCTGCGGCCGGTAGTGCCGGCGTTTCGCCGGCTTTACCCGAAAGTGAGGAGAAAATTATGGCTCTGCCTACGTATGGAACGATGGCGGTGGATTGGGAAAACCGGGTTGATTTCGATCGCCTACGCCGGGAACGGCTGGCGCGCGCCAAGGATCTCCTGGTCAAGTCCGAGATGGGCGCGCTGTTGTGCTTTGACATGAACAATGTCCGGTACCTGACCGCGACCCACATTGGCACTTGGGCGCAGGACAAGGCGAATCGCTTCACCCTCCTGCCGCAAAACGACGAGCCGATTCTGTGGGATTTCGGATCGGCGGCGAAGCACCACCAATTGCATTGTCCCTGGCTCGGGGAGCGGTCGCGTGCCGGAATCTCCGTGCTGCGCGGCGCCATGACGCCAGAGATGGGGCGTGCGGAGGATGTGGCCAAGAAGATTCGCATCGAACTCGAAATGCGCGGCCTGCACAAAGAGCCGCTGGGCATCGACATCATCGAATTGCCCGTCCTGTTCGCGTTGCAAAAAGAAGGAATCAAAGTCGTCGATGGGCAGGCGCTGATGTCGGAAGCGCGCCTCATCAAGACACGTGATGAGATCACATTGCTGAATACGTCCGCCATGATGGTTGACGCGGCATATGACGAACTCTATCGCGCCATGAAGCCCGGCATGAGCGAGAACCAGGCGGTGGGCCTGGTGAGCAAGGTGCTCTACGACCTCGGTTCGGAATACGTGGAAGCCGTGAACGCAATTTCAGGAGAGCGCTGCAATCCGCATCCGCACGTTTTCTCAGACCGGGTGCTGCGCCCTGGAGATCCGGTGTATTACGACATTCTCCATTCCTACATGGGATATCGAACGTGTTATTACCGCTGCTTCACCATCGGATACGCCTCGCACGCGATGAACGATGCGTACAAGCGATGCAGGGAATACCTCGACGCGGCGATTGAACTGGTGCGTCCGGGCCGTACTACGGCCGAGATTGCCGCCGTGTGGCCGAAGGCGCAGGAGTTCGGTTTCCCGAACGAGGAATCCTGCTTTGCGCTCCAGTACGGTCACGGCATCGGCCTCGCCATCTGGGAGAAGCCAGTAATCAGCCGGCTGGTTTCGCTCGACCATCCCTGCGAAATCAAGCCGGGCATGGTGTTCGCACTGGAAACTTTCTGGCCGTCGACGGATGGTTGGAGCGCCGCGCGCATCGAGGAAGAAATTGTGGTCACCGAAACTGGCCACGAAGTCATTACGCGCTTCCCGGCAGAAGAGCTTCTAGTTGCCGGCAGGCACTATTTCACGGTGGATGGCCCGCTCCCTGCAATTCGAGAAACCGAGTCCAAACCGAGCAAGCGCGTGCGCGAGATGATCGAAGCGAGTTCAAGGCAGGAGCGCGTTGGCGTAGGCGACTGACGATCAGACCCGAGACGAGGCAAGCCTCGTCTCTGCGAAAGGTTTCTAACGGTTTATCCAACTATGGCGATCAGTGTGGTTATGCCTGCGCTCGAAATGGCTCAGGAAACTGGCAAGCTCATTTCGTGGCTGAAGAAAGAAGGCGAGTCCGTCGCCAAGGGCGAGCCGCTGCTGGAGGTCGAAACCGACAAGGCGGTGATGGAGGTCGAATCACCCGCCGATGGCGTGCTCGCCGGCGTCAAGATCCAAGCCGGGACCGAAGTGCCGGTAGGTCGAACCATTGCCTGGATCGTGCGTCCCGGAGAGGCGCCCCCGGCGGACGAAGTCGCCGCCACAACGGGCAGGAAATCCATTACACCTGCGGCTCTACCTGCGGCACCAACTCAAGCTGCGACTGAGGCGCAATCGGTGCAGCCGCTTAAGATCTCTCCTAAAGCACGTCGCCTGGCCAGTGAACGCGGCGTCAATCTAGCGGCTGTCCGCGGTTCGGGGCCGAGCGGAGAAATCCTTGCCTCCGACATTCTCGCCGCCGCGGAATCCAAAACCGTCGCACCTGCCGCCACGGTTGACAGCGGCAGTTCCATCTCCCGGCTGATGGCGGAACGCACCACGCAAAGCTGGACGACGGTCCCCCATTTTTTCATCGTCCGCGAGGTAGACGCAGGCGCGCTAAACAACGCGCGGCAGAAACTTGGGGCAGAGATCGAGGAATCGCGCGGAGTGAAACTGACGCATACTGACCTGCTGGTAGCGCTCGTTGCACGCGTTCTCCGGAAGCACGCTCGCATGAATGCAAGCTGGGCCGGTGAAGGCGTTCGCTCCAATGCCGCGATTAACATCGGATTAGCGATGGCAGTAGAAGATGGAGTCGTAGCGCCGGTGATTCACGATGCTGACAAAGCCGGGCTGGCCGAGATCGCGGCGCAAAGACGCGACTTGGCGGAACGCGTGCGCGGCGGCAAGCTGCGTCCGAGCGACATTGCGGGTGGAACATTCACGATCAGCAATCTAGGCATGTTCGGGGTGGACGCATTCACCGCGATCATCATTCCGCCGCAGGCCGCGATCCTCGCCGTAGGGACAATCACTGACCGAGTCGTGCCGGTTGGTGCCGGTCCGGATGCTCATCCCGGCATACGTCCCATGATGACCCTAACCCTTTCTTGCGATCATCGTGTAGTGGACGGTGCCCGGGCAGCGGAATTTCTGCGCGATCTGGTGGAGGCGATCGGCAATCCGCAACAGTGCTTTCGTACCTTCGGAGCCGGCGACGCAGGCGCATGATACGTCCCGGTTTCGAAGTCAAGAAGAAGACTCCTATTGCAGTCGTTTTCGCCGGCCTGCTCCTGCTCGTGATGCTGGCCGCGTTCTCGCTGCCGGCCGCAGTTTTCGCAGACCGGCGAGCATCTAGCCGCTATTCTTCGCTGATTTAGGAATGGAGTTCCTGCTTTCCGTGGAGCACAGAAAGGAAAGCCCAAGTCAGATGCTGGCAGCGCCGCATTAGCGGCAACCTCACTTCATCGCGGCGAGCAGAGCGTCTGCCACGAGCTTTTTCGTCTGTTCATCGATCTCTGGCGATCCCGCTTTCAGGCTGGCCTCATTGGTTAAGCGCTTGGACTTGATCCCGATATAGACGGCGTTATACGGAGTCTCCCCGAGGTTTTCCACTTTATGCTTGAAGGGCGGAAACCACCGGGACTCACCCGGCTTAGCAAAAACCTCTTGTGTTTTGCCATTTTCGTCGGTGAAGCGGAGATGCCCGGCGGTGAGAACGACGACCACTCCTCCCATATGCGCGTGCAGGCCCGACTTCTCATGCGCGCCATAGTGGACGTTAACCACCTGTACATACTCATTCTCAAAAGCCAGTTTGTAATGCGTGGGTTCGACCTTGGTGGGATCTTGCGCGAGGGCCGCTGCGCAGAAACACAATCCCAACCAACCGACACACAATACGCTGCTGTACGACGATTTCCGCATGAGGGACGGCCTCGCTGAGGCCTGGAAGCTATCCTCAGCTTATCCGGCCACGAACAACTGTCAATAGAGGAAACAGAGGTCAGGACCAAACTGGTAAGAACGTGATCAAGCGCCGGGGAGAGTGCCAGAGCCGGGCGGACGTGCAGAGCGAAGCTTGGCTGCCATTTTCACCAGCGAGGCGAGAGAGTCGGCTTTCATCTTCTGCATGACCTGCCCTCGATGCGCTTTCACTGTGATCTCGCTGATGCCGAGCTCGCCACCAATCTGTTTGTTCAACAGGCCGGAAACGACCAACGCCATAACCTGCCGCTCGCGAGGGGTAAGTAATGCGTAACAGTTCCGGAGTTCCCGTATCTCCGCTTCGTGGCTAAGCGCAAGGCGGCTACGTTGGAGCGCTTGCCGAATCGCGTTCAGGAGCGCTTCAGCACTGAAAGGTTTCGTCAGGAATTCAATTGCGCCGGCCTTCATGGCACGGACTGTCATCGGGATATCACCGTGGCCCGTGATGAAGATGATCGGCATGTCGGTCCGCTCGGAGGCCACCCGCTGCTGCAGTTCCAGACCGTTGAGGCCCGGAAGAGAAACGTCAAGAATGAGACAGCTTGGAAGAGGGGCCCGCGGGTGATCGAGGAATTCTTGAGCGGATGCGAAGGTCTCGGCCTGCCAACCTTCATTCTGAATCAGCAATTCCAGCGACTCGCGCACCGAGACGTCGTCGTCAACAATGAACACGATGGGCGTGACTGTCGACATTGGTGATGACCCCACTGCATCGCCAAGAGCGCGCGCCAAGATCATTTTATATCCCTCCTTCGCGGTGGATCGTCAGTGCACTTGAATGGTCAGCTCGTTCGAAGTGCGGCATTGAGCGCATCAAGCAGATCGGTGTCGCGGAACGGCTTGAACAGGCATTCCACTGCACCCTGCTCGAGTAGCCGCGGACGAACAGCCTTATCTCTATTCGCGGTGATGAAGATGGTCGGAATCACTTGCCGCCGACGGATCAATCCCTGTTGAAGTTCAGGCCCGGTCATCCCCGGCATGGCAATGTCGAGGATCAGACATCTGGTTTGGCAGACGCAATCGGAGGCGAGGAACTCTTCCGCCGACGAGAAAGTGCGAGTTGTAAAGCCGAACTCCCGAAGCAAATCAGGCAGCGACTCGCGCACTGACTCATCGTCATCCACTACCGATACAAGCGGACGTTCGGTGGCGCGCCCTTCTGGGTGAACCTGCATAAAACGACATTGCTCCACTCCATGAGAGGCGTCTATTGTACTTAGGTATTGGGTTGATTGGTGATATCTGGACCGGACTCGCATCATGCTGTGCCGGTCAACGGATCTGTCTAGTTGACGCGAGTTTCGTCGTTGGCCAGGCTCTCGCGCCGGCAAGGAATAGAGAATGCAAACGTGGCTCCTGGGCCATCGTTCGCTGCCGCCCACAGGCGTCCGCGATGAGCCTCGATAATAGAGCGGCTGATCGATAGCCCGATTCCCATTCCATCGTTTTTCGTTGTAAAGAACGCTTCGAAGAGCTTGTCCGCGGCTTGAGCTGTGAAACCGACTCCCGCATCTTTCACGCTAAGGCGCACCCGATCTCCCTCATCGCATTCGGTTCTGATCAGCAATTCTCGCGGGCGATCGTCGACTCCGCTCATCGCATCCGAAGCATTCCGCAGCAAATTCAGAATGACTTGCTGAAGCTGGACGCGATCGCCGATGACGGGCGGGAGGTCGTCCGCAAGCTCATGCCGCAGAATCACACGCTTGCTCTGCAGCTCACTCCACGACAATGAAGTCACCTCTCGAGTCGCTTCATTCAGGTCCATTGGTTCCGGTAAGAGATCTTTCTTGCTGTAAAGGGTGCGTAACCGAGTGATCACGTCGGAGGCCCGGTTGCCATCGCGAATCGTGCGCCGGGCGGTTTCTCGGGCGCCATCGACATTTGGAGGATCGGCAGAGAGCATCCGCAGACACGTGCTGGCATTGGTGATGATGCCGGAAAGAGGCTGGTTGACTTCGTGCGCAATCGATGCCGTTAAGACTCCGAGGCTCGTGACCCTGGCCACATTAGCGAGTTCCGATCTGGCCTTGATGAGGGCTTCTTCCGAGAGCCGCCGCTGCGTCACGTCCTGAACCGCGCCAATGTACTCCGGGCGGCCCTGATTGTCTCGACTCCGATGGCCGATCAGGTGCAGGTACTTGATCGAGCGGTCGGGCATGAGCAACCGGTGCTCGTATTCGAAGTTACTAACGCCGCGTTGCGCCTTTCCGATCATGTCATACAGCAACGGCAGATCTTCCGGATGAACGCGAGATCCGATTAACTCGAATGTCACAGGCACGCCCAATTCAAACTCGAAAATGCGATAAAGCTGCTCTGACCACTTGATCTCGTCCGTCGCCACCAGCCAGGAAAAGTTGCCGATGCGACTCAGCTTCTGACCTTCCGCCAAGAACGCCTCGCTGCGCCGGAACTGTTCTTCCGCCCGCTTGCGATCATCGATATCCGTATTTGTTCCATACCATCTCAGGATGTTGCCTGATTCGTCGAGCATCGGATTAGCCCGGAACAGAAACCATCGATAGTCGCCGTCGAAGCGCCGCAGTCGGGCTTCGACCTCTCCCGGCCTACCAGTAGCCATCATCGATTGCCACGCAGCGATTAGTGCGCTCAGGTCGTCCGGATGAACGGCAACTGTCCAACCTAAGCCTTGCAAATGTTCCAAAGGGAGGCCCACGTACGCGAGGTAATGCTGGTTGAAGAACTCGGCGGCACCGTCAGGACGCGCCGACCACGCCAGCGCCGGGATGGTGTTGATGGTCAGGCCAAGTTCGCGCTCGCTGGCCTGCAGCGCTGCCTCAGCCCGTCTTCTGTCATCAATGTCCGTGAGCAGAACATACCAGCGGAGAACGCGACCTTCTGCGTCACGCAGGGGGAGACCTCGCGCGTGAAACCAACGATATACGCCGTCAGCTCGGCGGAGGCGGTGATCGACATCGTACGGGGATACCGTCTCAACCGAATGCCTCCAAGCAGAAATCACGCCAAGAAGGTCATCGGGGTGGACGGCGTCGCTGGTTGCCCATCCTTTCATTTCTTCGATGGTCTTGCCGAAGTAACTTGAGGCCTGACGGTTGACGACTTCGACCTCGCCCGTCGGGCTCATGATCGATACCAATCCCGCGATACCATCAAGGATCAAACGAAGACTTTGCTCGCGATCGCGCAGGGTTTCCTCTACCCGCTTGCGATCGGCAATTTCGTTTCTCAGCTCTTCGTTGGTTTGGGCAAGTTCGATAGTTCGCTGGGCAACTCTTTGATCGAGCTCGCTGGCAAGCCGCTTTTGTTGACTCAAGAGCCGTGCTTCTTGCAGGCCGATTGACGCCTGGTTCGCCGCTACGCTCAGAAGAAGTTTCTCGGTCTGACACGGGAAATCCGCTCGCTGAGACCCTGCGAAGAGTACGCCGATTTCACCGTGCAACCCCAGTCGTACGGGCACGATCGAAAGGTCTCCGTCTCCACCGGGGTTTCGCACGAGCGGTGGCCATTTCTGCGGGTCATCTCCGAACCACTGGTTGAGCAAGTCGCAGAACTCTTGCGGCCGGGGCATCTGTTTTATCGATTGGGCAATCCGGACCATGTCGATCGGAGATTCGCCGATCGGATCTTTCAACCGCACATAGACGAGGTCCAGGCCGAGCATGCCCAGGAGCGCGTCGAGTAAGGTATGGACAATCTGGGATGGCTCACCACCACTCCAGATGGCAGGAAGCGCGAGGACGCTAACCAGGTCATTGTTACAGCGCTGAAGTCGCTTGATCTCGTCGGCGCGAAGTTCTTGCATCCTAGGCCGCCGTAGAGGGTCGCGTCATTCGCCTGTCCCGCCGTTCGCGAACTTCACGCAGAAACTCCTCCGGCGGTACAAAAAACGGATTCGACTGGAGAATGCCGCCGATGACGATCATCGGATGCGTCCGCATGATGTCAATCACCGTGTCACCTCCAAACTTTCCAAGCTGGTAGGTGCAGATGACCGCGTCGTCGTGGCGTCTCCACACATCATTGACCCGCGATTCGAACTCAACGAGGTCATCGATGTACGATCGATCTTCGACCGCCCAGTCCATCCGGCAGCAAATGCGGCTGAGCGGGAATCCTCCCGTGGCGCCGCCGCTGGCCATTTGCTCGAACGCTGCCAGCATCCGATCCTGATCGAAGCGGCCGTCTCGAAGATACACTTCGGTGTTGATCCGAAGCTCGAATTGCCCACGCTGCTCGGCGGCCGTTGAGTCGATCCCTATCGCGGCCAACCGTTGCAGATGGTCGCGACGTTGATCCGGATTCACGACGTGAACCGCCTTGTCTCCACACTCGAACCCATCCTTAATGAACGGAAGCAACACGCGATACTCTTCATCGTCGCTGTTGAAAAACGCGCAGACGTGACGTACTTCGCCGAGTTGGGAGCCGGCAAGGGAAATGGGTGACCTGGCCTTCTTCATGGTGTATTCCTCCTATCTGGACATCGCGCGACCTGGATCACAACAACAGCCGACGCCTTCCTTGATGAATGGAAGCAGGACCCGGTATTCGTCCTCTGCGTTGGAAAAGAACGCGCAGATGTGTGCGCGCTGGCAAAGCGGAGACCCTGCGAGACGGATTTGATGGCCGACGTTTCGCGACGGGTCAGGGTTACGGGAGCCAACATCGAATGGCATGGATCGACCCCTGTTCTGCAGAATCAAGTCCGCAATAATCCGCCAATAGCAGGCCCTGGGTTGTAGAAAGAAGCGGCGTCGGGGCCCCACATGCCCGAACGATAGTCGGAATTATAGCACTTCAATGTTGTGAGCTCCGATGGTCGCGCCGACTGATACGAAGGTATCGAGCGATACGTTCGTCCAATAGATTCGGTTCTGCATTTCTGGCTTAATCGCGACTGTGCATCGCATCCGAAACCGATTGGAGACAACCAATTTCGTATCCAGGAGAACACCATGACAAACGCTGTAACCCGAATCGAAAAAGCGCTTCACACAGCCAAAGCGCACACCACGGGCGGCCGTGATGGCGGAGCATCACGCACCTCCGATGGCCGTTTGGAGGTCAAGTTCGCGATCCCTGGCACTCCCGGTATCGGCACCAACCCCGAGCAGTTGTTCGCCGCCGGGTGGTCGGCTTGCTTTCTATCCGCAATCAAGATCGAGATCTGCGGGAAACTATGTCGGCTATGAGCGCACCGTGGACCTTGCGTCTCTGGCGTAGTCGTGACTGTTGTCGGGCTTTGCGCCAAGGGACCGGCAGCGCCAGGAACGTGCGTGCGATTTCGCATGCTCATCGACGGACAGCCACCGGGCCCCGCTCACGAAGTTGACGCAGACGACCAGGGCAGCGGTACGGTTACCAGCCTTCGGCTGCGCCGCGGCGAGTAGATTACGTCCAGTCGGGTTTTACTCGTGGCGTGAATCAAGTGTGTCAAATCGGATGACTCAGTTTTTTAGCGCGCGAAGACATGATGAAAATCAGGGGGATGCTGTGAACACAAAAGAATCGTTTTCCACTTCGGCCTATGCGGACCAGATGCACATGGCAGAACGAGAGTTGGGGGCGTTTGTCAGCGCGGTGACGACGATATTTGGTCCGGAGCAGGCGCGGCTCGCGGCAAAGGACTGGCTCGATGAGGCGGAGGAGATGGACAGCCCGCCCAGATCGTCGAGTCGAGATTGGCGGACGGTTACGGTCGCGGCCTCGGCAAGACTGGCAAATCGGATTACTGTCGCGCGGGAGCATCGAACGCCGCTCATCGCGGCGGCGCCTGATACGAAGGTATCGCCAATACTATCGTCCGATTGTCTCGGCTCATCTCTTGTGGCGTAATGCGCTCCTGAGCAAATACGAAAACGTTTCAGGACTGCATCCCAGAAAAAGAAAGAGGGGGTTATAGCAATTCCGCGTCGTTCTAACCATGTGACGTTGACCGAGAACACAGGCAGCACACGAAAATCTGGAACAGAGGAGAAGATGAGTTATGTCACACCATTACTCCGGTCCCGACCTTAGCTTCCCCCACGGGGACGCCCGTCTCGATCTCACCGACTTGTATGCCTTCCCCAAGCCCGGGGACGCAGGCAAGTCGATCCTGATCATGAACGTACATCCATCCGTAGGTTTCAACCCAACCGGACCCACGACCGACGAGCCCTTCGCGACCGAGGCGGTGTACGAACTGAAGATTGATACCAACGGCGATTTCGTTGCCGATATCGCATACCGGGTCCGCTTCACTTCCGACAAAGCAGGGACGCTGACTGCGACCGTGCGCCGTGTTGCAGGCGAGCAGGCCGCCGGCACCGGCGATGACGGCCAGACGATCCTCGAAGGCGCACCGGTCTCGACCGGGCGCGAGGCACTGGTGACGGAGGCCGGGGACTGCCGCTTCTTTGCCGGCTGGCGCAGCGATCCCTTTTTCTTCGACACGATGGGAGCACTGAACAATCTGCAGTTCACCGGTAACGATTTCTTCACCGACAAGGACGTGTGCAGCATCGTGCTGGAAGTACCCAACTCTGCCTTGGGGGCTGGAAAGGTCGGCCTATGGCATCGCACCGTGGACGGCGCGAGCGGGAAATGGGTGCAGGCGGACCGCGGCGCGCTGGCCTCGCAATCTGTATTCCTTCCTGGTGAGGAGAAAGCCGCCTACCAGGCTGGGCAGCCGGCGGACGATGCCCGTTTCATCCCCGTCTTCGCGCACTCGCTGGAGCACACGGGCGGGTATGCGCCGGAGGAAGCAAGGCGAGCGGCAGGGATTCTGCTGCCCGACATCCTCCCTTATGATCCCGGCAAGGCGGCGTCCTACCCGGCCAATGGACGGACACTTACCGACGATGCTATCGATGTCTTTCTTTCCATTCTTACCAATGGAAAGGTGACACGAGACAACGTAGGGCCTCACACGGACCTGCTCACCTCGTTCCCTTACGTCGGCGCGCCACACCGGGCCCGATCTGCACAACTGGTGGCCGCCTGAGCGCAGACCGTCTTCCCCGGAGTTTCCCGAGACTGCTTCGTATCAATGAAGGTTTCCAAAGCCAGATATCTGCGACGGGGATCATCCGATTCAGCGAAGCTGAATTCGGGTCGCGATGAAAGCGCGAAACACTCGGAAGGTTGCCTTCTTAACGCCGACCCTCGCGCGGACTGGGTTTGTTCCCAGTCCACGCAAAGATCAGGTCGGGCAGTTCCAATGAATTCAAACACTTCCCAGGCATCCAAAGTTCGATGGGAAAATCACGACTGCCCGTGCGAAATGGGCGCCTAGGCAGCCTTCGTCTGCGACTTGCTGGCCCTCCCGCCCAGGAAGCTTAGCAATTCGGCGTTGACTTCTTCCGTGTGTGTCCACGGGATGCAGTGTGGACCATCTTTCACGACCAGCAGGCGCGCCCCTTTGATGAGCTTGGCGGTGCGCAGTCCCGCAGACGCGATGGGCAGGATGCGGTCGGCATCTCCGTGAATCACCAGGGTGGGGACGTCGATGCGGGGCAGATCCCCGCGGAAGTCCTCGTGCCAGGTTGGGATACACGCCAGGCTGGCAGTGGCAGAAGCGCTGGCCGCTACGTTCCAACTGGCCTGGACGGCCTGTTCGCTGACACGCTTACCCAGCAGCAAGTCCGTGTTGTAGAAATCCTTGAAGAAGGCAGTGAAGAACGCGTAGCGGTCGGCGACCACGGCTTTCTCGCTGCCGGCAAAGATGCTGGCATCCAGGCCTTCGGGATTGTCGCCGGTCTTGAGCAGGTACGGTGGCACACCGGAAATAATCACGGCTTTGCTCACGCCCTTGGAGCCGTATTTTCCGATGTAGCGTGCCACCTCGCCTCCTCCCATCGAAAAGCCGACTAATGTGAAATCGTGCAGCTTGAGATGGGTGACCAACTTGCGGAGGTCCTCTGCGAACGTATTGTAGTTGTAGCCGGTGGTCGGCTGGCTGGACTTGCCGAAGCCTCTGCGGTCGTAGGTAATGACCCTGTAACCCGCTTCCAGAAGAACGGGCACTTGCTTCTCCCAGGAAGCACCGCTCAATGGGTATCCGTGGATCAGAACAACCGGTTGGCCCGAGCCATGGTCTTCGTAGTAAAGCTCGATGTTGCCTGAATTCTCTTTTCCGACTGTAACGTATGGCATTGCTTTTCTCCTTTTCTTTTGCGATGGATAGGTTTGTGACTGGTAGAGTCGCCACCGCGATCGACTACACGTCGATCCAGTTTTCGATCAGGCTCGCTGTCGCCACCGCATTGACGAGGCGGCTAAGCTCGTTCTCCGTGACGGTCCTTTCCTGGCAGCACTCCATAACACGAGGATGCAGCGCTCCACGCCGGTGCGCAATTAGACGTTCGTATCGGTTCGCGAAAAATAACGCTTCAGCGGTTCACGAGGCCATGGGAACGGCGATAAGCGCCTAGGGTAGCCTTCCGATCAATTATCGAGTGAGGTCGTTCAGTTCAAACAAGGTGTGCCGCAGAATGTGCCGTGCGCGTGTTCGAGAACGGCGGCTGGGAGGCTCTAATACAGATAGCCACGCCGGTCCTGTGCACCGCAGCTTCCATTTCGCGTTAACGTGCGAGTGTTGCGGCATGATCAGGAGGTGGTGTGGCCGTTTTCAGTAGGCCTGCAGCAAAAGTGTTCGCAAATTCGACGAGATCCGGTAGCGCTGCGGCTACTTTGCCAGATAGTTTATCCCCCAGTTCAAAACACTCGCCGCATAGCGATATTTCAAAGGCTTGCGGACGGACTCCATAGAGCTCACAGCACAACGACAGAAGAGTCTCCGGCGTCAGTTGGTGGGCAAACAGCAGGTCGGTATGGCGGGGGCTAACCGGCGCGCAGCGAATCTCCCCTGGTTGTCCCACCCGGCTGGCATCGATAAAGAGCACTTTGTCGACCTGGCTTATGGTTTGGGCAAGCTCAGGCGTTAATTGATGGCGGATAAGGATCTCAATGCCGGCAACGGGATTCGTCCGAGACAGTTCTTCTGCCGCGCGCACACCTAGTCCATCGTCGGAGCGAAGACAGTTGCCATAGCCGACGATGAGGATACTTGCCATTCGCCATCGCTCTCACGGGGTTGCAACTTCATCGCGCAGCACACCGTTGGCATCCACCAACTGAATCCGCAGCGCTATTTGCCCCAGGGCGTGCGTCGAGCAGCTCAGGCAGGGATCGTAGGCCCTGACCACGGCTGAGACGCGGTTCAGCATGCCTTCCTGCAGTTTGTTGCCATCGATGAAACGCTCACTGACCTGCTGAATACTGCGGCCTATAGCAATATTATTGTGCCCCGTGGCTACGATCAGGTTCGCCCAGGTAATGCCACCTTCTTCATTCACTTTGTAGTGGTGAATCAAGGTGCCTCGGGGCGCCTCGATCATTCCTACTCCTTCGAGGGAATTCACACCGGCCGTGGCGCGAACGTGCTTGTCGAGAATCTGGGGATCGGCCAGCAGCAATTCGATCTTTTCCAGCGCGTGAACGATCTCAATCAAACGCGCATAGTGATAGAGGAATGCACTGTGCGCGGGTGTTCCAAAACGCTGGTGGAATTCGAGGAATTCGGCGTCCGCCATGGGAGTACCACACTGGTCCGCAACATTCATTCTTGCCAGCGGGCCAACCCGATATGCGCCTTGGGGAAAACCCTGCGGCTTGAAATAGGGAGACTTCAAATAAGAGTTGCGGAGACTCGCTTCGCCAATCCAAGCGGCGTACTCCTCTGCCGGGATCGCATCCTCGACGATTTCGCCGCCCTGACCGCGGAAGCGCAGCCCGCCATCGTATAACTGCAAGTTTCCTTTTCGGTCGACGAGTCCGGCGTACATCGTAGGTGCGGAGCCGAATGCTTCGATCTCATCTTTGTAGTTGCCCTTGTCCAACACATTTTTGAAGAAGCGCAGGGTACGTTCCGCAATCGCCTTGGCAGAGGGCAGGTCGGAAAGAATGCGGTCGCGAGCTGAACCGGACAAAGGAACGGCTACACCGCCAGGCACGATCCATGATGGATGCACTCTTTCCTGGGCCAGGCCTTCGATGATCTGCAGTCCGAACTTGCGCAACTCGATACCGTCACGCGCCATCTCCGGATGCGTGGCAATTACACCGAGGACGTTCCGGCTGGCCATGTCAGAGTCCATGCCCAGAAGCAAATCCGGCGATGACAGATAGAAAAAGCTCAAGGCATGGGACTGCACCATTTGGGCGCAATGCACCAATTCGCGCAGCTTCTTTGCCGCCGGCGGGATGCGCACGGCCATGATCGAGTCGCAAGCCTTGGAAGAAGCCAGCAGGTGGCTGATCGGACAAATCCCGCATATCCGCGAAGTGATGCCCGGCATTTCGTAGAACGGGCGTCCCTCGGTGAACTTTTCGAATCCTCGTACCTGGGTTACGTGAAATTCCGTACCTGCGACGCGGCCGCTGTCGTCCAAATGAATGACGATCTTCGCGTGGCCTTCAATACGCGTGACCGGATCGATTATGATGCGCTTCATCCAACGCTCCTCATCCGAATTTCACCGCGAGTGCGGCCTCGCGCTTCTTCCCGTCCACCAGATCGGAAATTACAGCGGCGATTGACTTCGCGGGCGGTGGACATCCGGGAAGGCTCAAATCGACCAGCACAAACTCCCGAAGCGGGCGCGCTTGCTTCAACAGCGCAGGCACTCCGATCGTCGGAACCACTCTGCCCTCTTGTGCCCCCTCCACGTAAATCCCCTGCAGCAACTTGTAGACCGGGATGGAATTTCGCATGGCGGGCACATTGCCAGTGACCGCACAATCGCCGAGTGCGATGAGCAGATTCGTCCGTTGCCGGATTTTCTGCAGCTTGTTGAGGTCGTCCTGTGAGCTTACTGCGCCTTCCACCAGGGTTACATCCACATCCTCGGGAAAGTCCTGGGCATCGACCAGCGGTCCGTACACGAGGTCTATTTTTTGCGCCAGGGAGATGATCGCGGCGTCCATATCAAGCAGGGACATGTGGCAACCGGAGCAACCGTCCAGCCAAACCGTCGCCACCTTCACCTTCTTCATACCTGCACCTCTCTGCGGCGTGCGAGCGAACTGATGTTGTCGGTCCTCTTGACCATCTGCTCGGCGGCGCAGCCTTTCTCAGCGAGCGCTCCCGTCGGGCAAGCCTGCACGCATTTTCCGCAATTCGTGCAACTACGGGAGTCGCCCCACTTCTGGTTCAGGTCGCTCACAATTCTGGAGTGGATTCCCCGGGACGTGGTGTCCCACACGTGCGCTCCCTCCAGTTCGGCGCACACCCGGACGCACCGTGTACACAGGATGCAGCGGTTCTGGTCAAAAACAAAGCGCGGATGGGAAAGGTCGACCCCAAGCTTGGGGTAGTTGTAGGCGAAGCGCACGGTGCTGATTCCCATCGAAGTGGCCAGCGACTGCAACTCGCAATGGCCGTTCGAGACGCAGACGGCGCACACGTGGTTGCGCTCCACAAACAACAATTCGAGGGTAATGCGGCGGTTATGCATGAGCCTGGCGGAAGTCGTGGTTACGGACATCCCGTCTTGAATGGGGGTCGTGCACGCGGGGAAGAGCCGGTCGGTTCCGGAGACCTCCACAATGCAAAGGCGGCATGCCCCAACCGGCGTCAGTCCTTCCAGATCGCAAAGCGTGGGAATGTATTTGCCATTCGCCTTCGCGGCCTGGAGGATCGTCTGGCCCTCCACGGCGCTGATCAGTTCGCCATCGATTCGGATTGACAGTTTCTTTTGCGGCAAGAACTCGCTCCTTCCTAGCTCACGTTCGCGACTTGAATATCGCAGCGCAGACAACGACAAGACTCATCGAGCGCTTCCTCATGGGTGAATCCAGTGAATACCTCGGCATTCGATCGCACCCGTACATTCGGGGCGATGACGTGGCTGTCGTGCCGATGGTTCGGGCTGGGTTCTTCGGGCACTTCCTGCCCGTACTCGGTTTGGGGAATGATCTTGCCCCAGCGGTCCGCTTCCATCAGTTGCAAATCAATATTGCGGGCGGCCTGTTTGCCATATGCCATGGCGTTCGACACGTTCGATGCGCCCGTCACCACGTCCCCGCCTCCATAGAACCGCGGACGGCTGGTCTCCAGCGTGAAGCGGTTGACTTTGATCGTCCCGCTTTCCTTCAGGGTAAGTCCTGAAGACTTTGCGAACTCGAGATCTGCGCTTTCGCCCACGGCAAAGATGACCGCGTCGCACTCGTACCGCCGGATCTCGTCGGTCGAGATGGGTTTTCTTCTTCCCGACGCATCGTATCCACCCAGGCGCGTCTTGACGATCTCAATCGACTTCACTTTGCCCGTCGCATCACCGATGACCCGGTGAGGTGCAGCCAAGAATACAAACTTTGCGCCTTCGTCCCGGGCTGCTTTTGTTTCTTCCTCGATCGCCGGCATATCTTTGTGCTCGCGACGATAGAACACGGTGACTTCGGCGCCTTTGCGCAGTGCCGTGCGAGCCGAGTCGATCGCAGCGTTGCCGCCGCCGATAATTGCCACCTTTCGGCCGATCGGCGACTCTTCCCCGCGCGCGCTTGCCTCCAGAAAAATCAGAGCCGAATACACGCCCTTCAGCTCGGTGCCGGGCAGAGGGACCGACGATTCTTTCCAGGTTCCGGTGGAAATGAAGACCGAATCGAATCGGTCGTCGAGATCGTTTAGAGCGATATCGACGCCGATGCGCGTGTTGAGGATGAACTTCACCCCGAGCCGTTCAATCAAGTCAATTTCGCGCTCCAACGCACTCTTAGGCAGGCGATATTCCGGCAATGCGAATCGGAGCATGCCCCCGGCTTCGGGCTTGTCGTCATACACGGTGACGTCGTGGCCGAGCATGGCCAGATAGAAGGCTGCCGTCAAACCAGCTGGTCCGGCGCCAGCTACCGCAATCTTCCGTCCCGTAGGTTCCAGTCTGCGGGCCAGAATGCGTTTGACCATCTCTTCGTACCGGTCCGAGAGCAATATCGAGTCGGCTATAAAGCGGTGAACTTCACGCATGTTTACCGGTTGGTCCACCGTCTGCCGGCGACAGCGGCTGTCGCACGGATGCTGGCACACCCGGCCGGTCGATGCGGGCAGGGGATTGTCCATGAGGACCGCTTCAAAGGCATCGTCCAGCCGGTCTTCCTTGTACAGCTGCAGGAAGCGCGGGATGTTCATGTGCAGCGGACAACTGTTCTCGCAGGGCGACAGCGCCAGCTCTTCGCACACGCCGGCCTGGCAGCGCCGGGCTACGATGTGGTCCTCGAACTCGGTACGGAAGTGGCGGAGCGCAGTCAGCACCGGATTCGGCCCGGTTTGTCCCAGGCCGCAGAGTGAGCACTCGCGTATATAGCGGCTGAGTTCATCGAGCAACTCCAGATGGTGCATGGTGCCCGCGCCCTCGGTCACACGATTCAGAATCCGCAGGCACTTATTCAATCCCACTCGGCAAGGAATGCATTTACCGCACGACTCGGAGTGCGTGAACTCGACGAAGTACCGCGCTACATCCACCATGCAGTTGTCTTCGTCCATCACCACCATGCCGCCCGATCCCATGATCGAGCCCAACTGAGTCAGGCTCTCGTAGTCCACCGGCGTATTGAACATGTCGGCGGGAATGCATCCGCCGGACGGCCCTCCGGTCTGGACCGCCTTGATCTGACGCCCGCCAATGCCACCTTCGCCAATGTCATAAATGAAGGTCTTGAGCGGCGTGCCCAGCGGCATCTCGACCAGACCGGTGCTGGTAACCTTGCCCACCAGCGAAAACACTTTTGTGCCCGAACTCTTCGGACTGCCAGTCTCGCTGAACCAAGCTGGGCCTTTAGTCACGATGGGCGCGATGTTGTACCAGGTCTCGACGTTGTTGATGTTGGTGGGATATCCCCAAAGGCCTTTTTGCGCGGGGAATGGAGGACGGGGACGCGGCCGTCCCGCGTGGCCTTCCAGGGAAGCGATCAACGCGGTCTCCTCACCGCAGACAAATGCTCCAGCGCCTTCCACCACTTCAATATCAAACTTGAATCCCCGGCCAAGAATGTTCTCTCCCAGCAGTCCGTATTCGCGAGCCTGCTCGATGGCGCGGGTTAAGCGGTGGACAGCCAGCGGATATTCGGCACGTATGTAGATGATCCCTTCACTAGCGCCCATCACGTACGCACCGATGATCATGCCTTCCAGCAGCGAGTGGGGATCGCTCTCGATCTCGTTCCGGTTCATGTAGGCGCCGGGATCGCCTTCATCCGCATTGCAAATGATGTACTTTCGCTCGGCCTTGGCCTTGGCCATGAACTCCCACTTGTTGCCGGTCAGGTAGCCTGCTCCACCGCGTCCGCGCAGTTTGGAAGCCTTGATCTGCTCGATGACGGACTCGGGCCGGCCCTCGATCAGCACTTTATAAAGCGCCTGATATCCGCCAATCGCGATGTATTCCTCAATGTCATCGGGATTGATGAAGCCGCAATTCCGCAGAACGATCTTCTTCTGGCCTTTGAAGAAAGGCACGTCGTTCCACAGGGGAATTTCCGGATAGGCATGCCCGTATTTTACGGACGCCGTAATGTGATCCCACTCTTCGATTTTGCAGTAGATGAGATCGGGCGGGAGATTTCCGGTGGAAACGTCATGCAGAATACGCGGCACATCGTTGGCTTGCACTCGATGCAAGATCACCAGTGGAAAGCCCGGCAGCCGCAGATTCGCTAACGGCTCCTGAAAACAGGCGCCAAAGCACCCCACGCTGGCCAGGACTACATTGATCCCGCTCCTGTCGATGCCTTCCGCGAACGCATGATACAGGCCTTCCGCGCCATTGCCTCGGCCGCAGGTGCCCATCCCAACCGCAATTCGAGGCACGGCTGGAACCAGCTTTGCCAGTCCTGCCTCTCGCACCGCGCTGAACGCGCCAATGTCCTGAATTCGAGGCATCAGTAACTCTCCCGCTCAACGTTGCGAATCTCTCGTTGCAGAGTGCGTTCGTTCACATGGCCACAAATGTGATGGTTCACCTCGACCACCGGCGCCAGGGCGCATTGCCCGAAGCAGGCCACGGTGCGAACCGTGAATTTGTGGTCGGGAGTCGTCAGCAGCGTTTTGTCGGCCTCACTGTTTTCGCTCGCATCTTCCAACCCCAAGCCGAGTTCCAAACGAACGCTCTGCAACAGGTTGCGCGAACCTCGGGTGTGACAGGCGGTGCCACGGCAAATGCAGATGGTGTTGTCTCCCTGCGGCTGCAGATTGAACAGCGCGTAGAAGGTAACCACACTGTAGAGGCGCGACAGTGGAATCCTGGTCTGCGCCGCGATGTATTCCAGCGTTTCGAGAGGAAGATATTTGTTGGGGTGATGTTCCTGAACCGATTCCAGAATACCGAGCAGCGCCCCCGGACGTCCTATCCGGCTCGTGATGATTTGATCGATGAAAGCCCGCTCTCCCGCGTTGAGACGTTCCTGAGACGGTGTGTGCAAAGGCGCTCCTTTCGCAGAATCAGCACTTTTGCTAAGACCCTTACGCCGCGTGTGAATGAGGAACACACGCTTTCAATTTAAGTATCGGCAGAGAACAATAATCCTGCGGTGACGGGGGTCACGGAAGGGGGTGACGGTGGAGTCTGACCTATCTGACTGATAGGAAGCAGGCTGCCCAGAAAATAAAGTCGGGCCATCTGGCAACCGGCAGCATCTCCAATCCAAGGTGCTACATCCGAAGGGGGGCACTGGCAGGCATGGCAGAAGCTGAAGGAGCAACGAAGCGCGATTTTAGAGACGGACTCTTCGTTCGTGATCTTGCCGATGGGGCGATGACTCTTGGCCAAGTAGCCGGCGAAGACGTGATCCTGGTACGGCGCCGCGACGAGTTCTTAGCGGTTGGCGCAAACTGCACTCATTACCACGCAATGCTTTCGCAGGGTCTGGTTGTTGGGGACACCTTGCGATGTCCCTTGCATCACGCCTGTTTCAGCTTGCGCACTGGAGAAGCGTTGCGTGCGCCTGCGCTCGATCCGATTCCGCGCTGGCGCGTAGAAAAGATCGGAGACCAGGTGTTTGTACGAGAGAAACTCGCCGACCTCGTTCGGAAAAACCTGCGCGGCTCAGGGACGGGACAGGGCATTCCCGCTTCGGTTGTAATCATAGGAGGTGGCGCCGCCGGCCTTGGCGCTGCGGACATGCTGCGTCGGGAAGGCTACGATGGCCCGCTCACTATGATCAGTGCGGATGATTGGCCTCCGTACGACCGGCCGAATCTGTCCAAGGACTTTCTCGCCGGCAACGCACCCGACGAGTGGATGCGATTGCGGCTGCCTGATTTTTACCGTGAACAGAACATCGATCTTGTGCTCAATTCGCGAGTGTCGGCGCTGGATCTCCCGCGGAGGCGGGTTCAGTTGGAGAACGGCCAGACCTATGGGTTCGAAGCTCTCCTGATTGCGACTGGAGCCGAACCCGTCCACTTGAAGATCGAGGGCGCCACCGACGACCAGATTTACTATCTGCGGACCTTTGCGGACGCCCGTGCGATTGTCGCCAAGGCTGGATCCGCCAAGCGTGTCGCCGTGGTCGGCGCGAGCTTCATTGGCTTGGAGGTTGCGGCGTCGTTGCGCACGCTTGGAATTGCGGTGGACGTCATAGCGCCCGAGAAACAACCCCTGGAACGCGTGATGGGGCCAGAACTCGGCCTCATGGTTCGGGGCCTTCATGAAGGTCACGGCGTCGTCTTTCACATAGGGGAAACCGTCAAGAGGATTGACGGCACTACATTAACGTTGACCGGCGGCGGCGCACTTCAAGCGGATTTCGTGGTGTTGGGTGTCGGCGTGCGCCCTTCCTTGACGCTGGCCGAGCAGGCGGGGCTGGCAACTGATCGCGGAATTGTGGTTAACGAATACCTCGAAACCAGTGCTCCGGGCGTCTTTGCAGCAGGCGACATTGCGCGGTGGCCCGATCCGCATTCCGGGGAGAAGATTCGGGTGGAGCATTGGGCGGTGGCTGAGCGGCAGGGACAGGTGGCGGCAAAAAACATTCTGGGCCAGGGCGAACGGTTCGATGCCGTGCCGTTCTTTTGGAGCCAGCACTACGACGTCGCCATTAACTATGTGGGGCACGCCGAACGTTGGGATTCGGTCGAGATCGACGGCGATCTCAATGCCAGGGATTGTGCTGTGTCTTATAAACGCGGGGGCCGCACCCTTGCGGTTGCAACGATCTCACGGGATCTGCAGAGCCTGCGAACCGAGGCAGCGATGGAAGCCCAGATCCGGGAAATCGAGAGGAGGCCAAATGCCTGACATTCTGGGCGTGGACCACGTGACCGCAATTGCCGGCGATCCTCAACAGAATATTGATTTTTACGACGTGTTGTAGGCGCGCAAGAATCACCTTGGGTGGTGCCAAAAATCACTGACACAGTACTCCGAAGCCTGTAAGAAATAATCAGGAGGTATCAAAACTGAATACTGCAGATCGGTGGCCCGGCCCCGCTAAAGGGTGAGGGCATCTTGCCCCGCCGCCGCTCGACGGCGAGTGGGCCGGGCTTTGTGACGGCTGCTCCACTGGAGCGGACCCGAAGTACTTTTTCCTGACCCGGTTTCGCGGCCGGAGGCCACAATGCATCGACGATTTCCGATGCTGGTATTAGTCTCAGTGGTTGCGATGGGCATCCCCGCCCTTTCACAAGAAGGGGACCAACGACAACCGCCAATCGTTCCGGTGGACGGGGCTGGCGTCTTTCGAAATTATTGTGCGGCCTGCCACGGGCTCAGTGGGCGAGGCAATGGTCCGGCGTCCAAAGCGCTGAAAAGAAAAGTCCCGGATCTCACCAAGCTTTCGCGGCGGAATGGCGGTGTATTTCCTGCCGCTCATGTGCGAAGCACGATCATGTCGGGCTCAGCCGATCTGCTGCCAGCACATGGGTCGAAGCAGATGCCGATTTGGGGGCCGATTTTCCATGACATCGAGTTTGATCAGGATTTAGGCAATGTGCGGCTGGAAAATGTGACCAAGTATCTGGAATCCATGCAACGGAAATAGCTAACAGACGGAAATGGGCCAGGAAGGTCTTCTCGAACCGGAAGGAACCATGCCTCGCCATTTCGTGAAAATCCGATCAAGTTTGATCGGTGGTACCCTTTGGTCATGAGGCGCACGCACGCCGCCGTTCTTACCTGGTATCTTCTTCTTGGCCTTGTGCTGTCCGGGTGGAACTCCGGGCAAAACGGTGCGGGTCAAAAGTTTGCCCCGATGGGTGGGCACAATTCCTCAACTGATCTACAGATTCAAAGCTCAGTCTTGCGGATCGAATTCGACCACAATCTGCACAGCCGGGTGTTCGCTTTGTTTGGCCCAAGCCCGAAACTGCTGGCTCCGTTTTCTGCATCGGAAACAGTTACCAGCGTGGATCGAACCTGTAGCGACTTTGTCCTGAGTGCAAGCCGCCGAGAACAAGTGTCTGACACTTATGGTGCGGGAGAGCGGCTGACATTAACCGGCAAGTGCGGAGACTTACGCAAGAACGTCGCGGTCACGATCTATGCCGACTTCCCATCCTTGGCGGTCTTTGCTGTCGAGTACACGAACGATTCCCCGGTGCAACTGAAGATTCGGGGCTGGAGCAACAACCAGTATGTGTTGAGTGCGGTGCCTCCGGCACGCGGCCCCGCATTCTGGTCCTACCAAAGCGGCTCCTACGAGAAGCGTCCAAATTGGGTGCTTCCGTTGCGTGCCGGATTCCGGCAGGAAAATTATCTCGGCATGAATGCCAGTGACTACGGTGGCGGCACTCCCATCATTGATGTATGGCGTAAAGATGCTGGTCTCGCCGTAGGTCACGTGGAACCCGGACCACGCCTGATATCGCTCCCCGTTTCTATGCCCGATCCGCGGCACGCCAGGGTCGCCGTCCGCTCGACCGGGGAGCGAACTCTAGAACCGGGGGAGAGCTTCCATACTCTGCGGACATTTGTGTCCGTCCATCAGGGTGACTACTTTCGTACACTCACGGAATACCGCCGTTTTATGGTCCGGCAGGGATTTCAAATGGCATCGGCGCCCGACAGTGCTTATGGCCCGATCTGGTGCGCTTGGGGCTATGGCCGGTCAATGCAGCTCAAACAGGTGTACGACACGCTTCCGACCGTTAAGAAAATGGGCTTCGCCTGGGTAACTTTGGACGATGGTTGGCAAAATAATTACGGCGATTGGGCAGTCGATCCCAAGAAGTTTCCTCATGGCGACGCTGACATGAAAGCCTTTGTCGATCGTATCCATGAAGAGGGTTTCAAAGCCCAGTTGTGGTGGTCGCCGCTGAGCGCCGTCCCGGAATCGCAGCTACTGAAGGATCATCCCGACTTCCTTCTGCTGAACCGCGATGGATCGAAGCGGAAGATTTCCTGGTGGAACTCGTTTTATCTTTGCCCCGCCGACCGGGGAGTTGTGGAATACCACAAAGCGCTGGTTCGCAAGATCCTCGGGGAGTGGGGATTCGACGGGCTCAAGCTGGATGGTCAGCACATGAACGCCGTTCCTCGTTGCTACAATCCGGCGCACCACCACCTGCGCCCAGAGGACTCCGTGGAAGCGTTGCCCGATTTCTTTCGCGAGATTTACGAAACGGCCCGCAGTGTAAAACCGGATGCCTTGGTGGAGTTTTGCCCTTGCGGTACAGCCTATTCGTTTTTCACCATGCCGCATTTCAATATGTCGGTGGCATCCGATCCGGAGAGCTCGTTTCAGATCCGCTCCAAAGGCAAGACGTTGAAAGCGCTCATGGCTGACAACATTCCCTATTTTGGCGACCACGTCGAATTGAGCGACGGTGCGACTGATTTCGCTTCTACGGTGGGGGTAGGCGGAGTGGTGGGTACCCAGTTCGTACTCCCGAATCTGGTCAAGAAGCACAGCAAGTCGGACCTGACACCGCAGCGGCAGAAGATCTTTGAGGAGTGGTTGCACATTTACAAAGACAAGATGCTCTCGCGAGGCGAATATCTCGGAGATCTTTACGACATAGGGTTTGACCGCCCGGAGGCACACGTTATCCGCAAAGGCCAGTGGATATACTATGCGTTCTTCGCCCGCCATTGGAGTGGGCCGATTCAGCTGCGCGGTTTGCAGGACCGCACTTATCACATTGTGGACTATGTGAACCATAAAGATCTCGGAAGCGTACACGGCCCCCAGGCCACAATTTCTGCTGCGTTCAACCAACATTTACTGCTCGAGGCCCGGCCCGACTAACGTGGCCTACCATGGACCTTCAGCCCAAAAACGCAAGCGAGCGATTGCGGGAGATTATCCGGCGCAATCGCCGCTCCGAAAAAGTGGGAGTGTACGCCGTCTGCTCGGCTCACCCCAGCGTCATTGCGGCAGCGGTGAAGCAAGCCATCGAAGACGAATCCGTTCTGCACGTCGAATCAACCTCCAGCCAGGTGAATCAATTGGGCGGTTACACCGGACAAACTCCATCTCAGTTCGCCGAGTTTGTCCACTCCCTGGCGCAGCAGGGTGGACTTCCCCGGGACCGCGTGTTGCTGGGCGGCGATCACCTGGGCCCGTACCCCTGGCGAGAACAGCCATGGGATGCAGCACTGCACCACGCGCGGGAACTGGTTCGCTCGTGTGTCCTCGCGGGATACCAGAAGATTCATCTCGATGCGAGTATGGCCTGTGCCGATGACGCAGCCTCGGGGCCTGACCAGCGCACCGTCGCGCAACGAGCCGCCATCCTTTGTCGCGCCGCCGAAAGTGCGTTTGAAGATTTGCCGCGAGGTTCCTCCCCTCTCCTTTACGTCATTGGCACTGAAGTTCCGGCTCCGGGGGGTGAATCGCTTGCGGGAGCGCCTCCCGCAGTGTCGCCGGCCGACCAGATTGATCACACCTTGGAACTTTTCCGCGCGGCCTTCGACGAGCAGCGAGTGACGGCGGCGTGGGAAAGGGTGATTGGCATGGTGGTCCAGCCGGGAGTGGAGTTTGGCGAAAACGTGATTTTCGACTATGAGCGGCAGAAAGCGATGGCACTCTCATCCGCTTTGCCGGAGGCTCCAGCTCTGGTTTACGAGGCGCACTCCACGGACTACCAGAAGCCCGCAGCGCTTGCGCAGATGGTAGAAGACCATTTCGCGATCTTGAAAGTGGGGCCGTGGCTGACATTTGCGTTCCGGGAGGCTGTCTTTGCCTTAGGCGCAATCGAGCGGGAACTGCTGGGGAATCGAAGGGGAGTTCGTCTTTCGCAAGTCCGGGAAGCGCTCCAGGCCGCCATGTTGCGCAATCCTGCTTACTGGCGATCCTACTATCACGGGAGTGAAGACGAGGTACAACTGGCGCGCATCTACAGTTACAGCGACCGTTGCCGGTACTACTGGGGTGACCCCAAGGTTCAGCAGGAACTAGCCCAACTTCGCGCCAACATTGATGCCCACCCGGTGCCTCCAACCTTGTTCAGTCAATACCTGCCTTCACAGTACGAGGCGATAAGGTCCGGGCGGATGTCCACCCATGCCGAAGACATGATTCAAGAACATATCCGAACTGTCCTGCGCGTTTATGCCGCGGCTTGCAAAACCGTTCCCAACTAGGTGTTACTCGACCCGCAACAGGATTCCCCCACCCGGAGCGAGCCAGTTTTGCTCACCTCGAAAGGGCTCCGCTCGACCTGAGTAAGGATTGATGCGCAGAATGTTGTGCACTTCCCGCTTGAACTCAATGTCGAAACGGAAGGAGTAAGTCAAGTCCTTGTTGACGATCATCAGGTAAGATCGCCCCTTTCCGTCTTCGAATTCACCTACCAGAAAGCGCGCTGCGACGGAGGGCGGAACATACCCATCTTCGTCTTTCACCATGTCGATCCCACGCACCAGGCGGCTTTCAGAAAGCGGCTGGCCTTGCTTGGGCACGTCGGGATGGTGATAGACGCCGGTGCTCCGCAGCCCGACCAGGGTTGGCGCAAGCGCGTGGATCTCGTAGTTAACGCGGCGCAGCGCGTCCCAGGTCGCGGTCTTGTTTCCAAACTGGTCGATCGCACCCATCCGGTAGTTGCCTCGTTGCGGCGTGAAGTACGTGAAGTACTGGATGCCGCGCCCGCCGTAGGCCAGTGCGCTGTATACCTGCAGGTGCAACGTGGCATCTGAAGGCACCAGATAGCCGAAATGGGCGACGGCCTGAATGCAACTCCAAAAAGGAGTCTTAGTCTGCAATCCCACCTTGCGCACGATCTCGAGGTTGGTGAAGAACTCGTCTCCCATCCCGCCGTAAGACAGGGAATAGTTATCGAAGCTTAAAAGTGGTTGATGCACCACATCGACGAGCGATTTGGCATAGTCCTCATAGTTCGTGTACCACTGCTGCTCGCCCTCACGGTAGGGAAACAAATTCACGTAGGGGAGTTTGTCTGGCATGGATTCGCGCAGCAACGTGACTACGCGTCCGAGAGCAGGCATCTCCGGCGTGCGCGGTTCATCACTCAGAAAGAATCCGATTACTGTAGGATCGCTGCCGAACTCATGCGCCAGTTCGACAACGTCTTTGCGGATCTGATCCTCGGGCGGCAGTTTTTTCCAATCGTAGTTGCTCAGTGGTGCGTCGCGGAGCACACAGGTTAGACCAGCGGCCCGGACGCGCTCGACATCCTCCGCCCGGCAAAACCCGGCGATATTCATGCCCGCATCCTTCATGCCCCGCAGAAGCTCCGGATCAGAGGATGCGTCGTCCCACGGCATGACGGCAAAATCACTCGCCGTGACGGGCCGGGGATGAGGAAACTGCTGAGCCAGGATCTGCGCCGGCCACGAAAACACTAACAGGGACAGAAGCAGCAAGCGATTCATTCGCGGGTCCTCTCGTTGATTGCGGTAGCGACTAGAAGCTCAGGCTGGCTCCAATCTGCATGGTACGGCCCCCGTATGCGCTCGAAATTATGCCGGCACTGCCGGTGTTGATAGCGGCGTTGGGCAGCTTGAAATTGGGGTGATTGAGCAGGTTTGAGGTTTCCACCTTGAACTGCAGCTTTGCCTGCTCACCAAGCTTTGGGACGGAAAAATTCTTGAGCAAAGCCCCATTGACGTTGACATAGCGTGGACCGTACAAGATGTCCCGTCCGGAATCGCCGAACGTATACGCGTTCGGTAGCACAAACGCATTCGGATCAAACCATTCATTAATATTCGGGTGCGCGACGGTTCCTTTTCCGATGCGGTTTGGACGCCAGGACCCCGCCAGCGAACCACTTTCATTGGCGCTGCCGATATACGGCGTAAAAGGGCCTCCCGAGTGTATCTGGAACAGAGACGAGATTTCCCATCCGCCCACAACCTGGTTCAACAGGCTATTGCCGCTCTGAAAACGCTGGCCGTGCCCAAAGGGAAGTTCATAGACGAAGCTCCCGTTGAAGAAATGACGGAAATCCGTCGCCGAAGGACCGTAGTTCGATCTCGGATCGTACTGGTTTTGCAGCGCGCCGCCATTCTCCGCATGCCCACCGCCACCACCGACGAAGCCGGAGTTAGTGATCTCGTCCATGGTTTTTGACCAGGTGTAATTGGCCGTCAACAATAGTCCGTGCGACACCTGCTTCTTGACGCTGGTTTGGAAAGCGTTGTAGTTTGAAATCCCGTCGAAGAAGGCAGCGCTGACGCCCAGATATTGGGGATAAGGTTGATTGCCTGACCCCAATTTGCTCTCCGGCACCTGGTCGATATTCCGTGTGTAAGCAAGATGGATTCCTCGATTCCCTACATATGCCGCCTCCAGCACAACGCCGCCTTTGAACTGGTGCTGGATGCTTAGCTGATATTCCTCCGAATAGCCCAGCGGACTGTGAAACAGGGGATAATTAACATACTGGCCGTTCAGTATGTCTGGAGTCCGCATCTGAGAACCCGGATAAATGGGCGGAGGCGGCCCTTGAGATAGCTGAAAGACGGGTGTAAGTCCATCGATAGTGCTCATACCACCGATGGGGGCCCAGCCCTGTCCAAACCCCGCGGATGCGTAGGTGTTCCATCCTGCGATGACGTTGTAGATCCCGAATCCACCGCGGATCGAAGTGTCATTCCGTGGCGCCCAGGCAAATCCCAAGCGAGGAGCAAAGAAATCACGAATCGTGTCCGTCTCCGCCCTGTGCCCAAGCTGGCCGGCAAACCATAATGCGCCGGGCGTACCCGTGGCTGGGTTGGCGATGTTCGGCTGGAAGCCAGATATCTTGTTGTTGACTTCGCTCCACCCGCTCTGAATGATGTAGCGCAGCCCCATGGTTAGAGTGAGTTTCGGGGTAATTTTGTATTCGTCCTGTGCGAAACTCTGTGCACTCCAACTCCGCGCCCCAACTACCGGTTGCGGGGAGATCCACCAGCCGTCCGGCAAGCCGAGAAAGAAATCTGCATAGCCCGTCCCCTCCATCAGTTGGGGATTTGGGTTCGCTTGGTCTGCCGGGTTAAGCGTGAAGAGGCCACTGAAATCAAAATTTCCCTCGTTGGCTGTAGGCCAGCCTGAGTTAACCAGCCACCTCTCAAATTCGCCGCCGAATTTGAAAATATGCTTTCCCCTGATCCAGGTGAAAACATCCGAAGGCACGAAAGTAGTTTCGGCATCCACCGCCGGGCCGCCAAACCAGGCTGCGTCAACCCCGATGGTGGTGCTGAAAACTCCGTTGATGTAAGTGTCGGGGAAAAGATCGCCGGCGGGATTGTTCAGTTGAAGTTTGGAGGGATAGCCTTTACCCATGTTGGCGACATTGGCGATGAAGTACTCGCGCGATAGAGAAAGGCGCAATTCGTTCACCTTGCTTGAGCTCATGGTCCAGACATCGGTGATCTGGCCCTGTATGTCATGTTGAGGGGTAGTCAAGCAGTCAATGCTGCAAATCGGATCGGAGTAGGTAGTGTTCTGGCGAACCAGCATGAACGATCCCGTCAAGCGGTTGGCTGGCGAAAGATCGTAGTCGATTTTTCCAGTAAACCATTTTGTGTTAACCGGATAGCTGATGCTGCTATTGAAATTGTTGACAATGTCGTTGGTCTGAGGCAGAGGAAAGTACTGTTGTATGTTCCCCGCCACCGTATCAAGGCGGGAAAGAGGAATGATGTTTCCGAAAAATGGCTGATTCGTGTTTGTGGCAAGGTCATAAGTGGCAGGGTCATAGAGCTGGAGGGCGATGAGGCTCGAGCCTGCCGGCGCAGGGATGCATATACCATTGGCATCAAAGCCGGTTTGACACAACTCCGAGAAATTGCCCCCGCGCATAAGTTTGCTCGGGTAGGAATAGAAGGCTGTGCTTGGCGTACTAGTAGGGTTGTCCTGAAAACTGGCGAAGAAGAAAGCCTTGTTGCGCTTGATGGGCCCGCCGAGGGTGAAACCGAATTCGTTCCATCGAAGCGCAGGTTTGGGTTGCGTGGGATCCGTAAAGTAATTGCGCGCGTCGAAAATATCATTCCCGACATATTCGAACACGTCCCCATGGAACTGATTGGTTCCACTCTTGGTGGTGACGTTGAAAACGGACAGGCCGGTCCCTCGATCTGCTCCGAAGTTTGCCGTGCTCAGATCAACTTCCTGGATGGTGTCCAACGGGGGCTGCATAATGTCCGGGTTCTGAGACGCTCCGAGCATGGCGATACCGCCATCGATCTGCCAATTGGACTGATAGGCCGTCTGACCGTTCACCCCGACGCCTTGTCCGGTAGCATCGCCGCCAAGGGCACCGCCGCCGCCGTTCACACCGGGGAGCGTTCCCAGCAATTTGTCCCAACTGCGCGAGACATTTGGAGCGTCGGTGACAACCTGCGTCGTCAGGATCAGGCCCTTTTCCGCATTTTCCGTCTGCACCTGCGGCTGGAGAGCAGTGACCGTCATGCTTTCCGAAACCAATCCAATCTGCAGAACCACATCAACCTTGATGGTTTCGACGTGCAACACAATTCCGTTGCGGACGAACGTCTTAAAGCCGGCCTTGGCGAAAGTTATCGAATACTCGCCGGGCGGAACGAATGGAGCTTCGTAAACCCCCGTGGAGTCGGTTGTGATCTCTTGGCTCACGCCTGTCAGCACGTTCATGATCACTACTTTGACATCTGCTACGACGGCGCCGGATGCGTCCACTACCGTTCCGCGAATTTCTCCGGCCTGTTTGCTTTGAGATGACGCCCGGAAGGATGACAGCAAAACGAGCAGAATGAGAGCACAAGTACAAGCCAGGTATCGGCTCAGGGAAGATGCGCAAAACGGGCGTTGATTCGAACCCATGGGATCCCCCTCCTTGCGGGGTCAGGGCCGGCCGCTGTTTTTTCGGCGGCCAGCACAATCGTAGTTCGACTATCGACCGTCCAATGCGGAGCGTCAACGCGCGTAACCGTGCGTAACCGTCCGCCTAACAGTTCCAGCGGTCGGCCACAACATTGCTAGTGGAATGATTCCACTCAGGTACACATTTTGCTGTGCCCGGTGATACGGAGCAGGGTGACGTGCAAGCTACCAATAATGGGAGGCGATCACTTGGGGCGACGCCGGAGCGTTAGTAATCACCTTTACATGCAGCACAAGCTGCAAGTTTCTTCTTTGCCAGCCATCGGGTGCACCGCGAAGGGCTTCCGCCAGGAGAGTAGGACTTGTGACCAACTCCGCCGCTGCTTCCGTGCCGTACTGCGTGCAGCCGCTGACTAGAACGATCATGGTATGGGTCTGTGGGTTAAAGGCACGCGAAAGGATGGCATAGTCTTCGTCCGTATGAAAATCTGTACCGAGGTGATGAGGGTACCAATCTGTAGGCTTTCCGTTATCGCTCACGGCCCCTTGATCGTGGTCGATGAAAAAGCGGAAGCCCTTGGTTACATCTTGCCAGTAGGTACTGGAATAGCCGATCAACACAGCCGGAGAAGTGCGCAAGTCCTCGAAAGTTACCGCATTGCCAACTCGAATCGAGTAGGGGTGACCCAAGCGGCTTAGCATTCCAGAAATCTTGGCGGCAGCCATCAGGTCGCCCCCACCGACGTACTGATCGCTTAGTAAAACGAAATCATTATCATGGTCATGCGGAACATCGGTCGCGCGCGGCGGACCCAGAAAACTGCTGGGATAGTAAACCGGTGCGTAGGAGGTAGCCACAATGATAGGGTCCTTACTGCGCAGGACCGGTTCCCAAAACTGGTCGAGCACGGAGGGAGGACTGTAAATCTTCCAGCCTGCGATCGCGACGAAAGCGATCACCAGTAACAATCCGAAGGCCCAGGCAAATTTCCGCCAGACACTGCGAGCACGAGGTGCCTCAAAAATCGGTTCTTCCGAATGCTCGGTGGCAGGCACCGCAAGCGAGTGTTCCAGCAATACCGGGGAAAGGTTGCCGGGGCCGTTTCTTGGGGCCAGGCAAAAACTCGGTACGTAGTGGCCAACAGGAAGATCGATGACAACTTCATCGTCTTTACCGCAACCGGCATAATAGAGTCCCAGCCGCTTCCGGACCTCACCCGCCTTGATGCGCACGATGCCGTCTTCATTGGTGTCGTAGGACGCCTCACGCCCAAATACACCGGCACCGACCGTGCGTTCCTTTAGCGGGAGACCAGCCAGCGTTTGTCCCACTATAAAGGTAAGAAAGTCCTGGCAGCGCTTGCTGGATCGGAACTCTGAACTTTCGAGAATGCGTTGTAATTGCGCCCGAACTGCCTCCGGAGATACAGACCCGGACCCTGACTCGTGTAGCATCGGGCCCTTGGTGGCGAGAGGCACATCCTCGGACATTACTCACCAATTCTAGCACCGACACTCTGGATGAGCGGGACCCTAAGTTCTGGCGCCCGAGAGCCTAACTTCTCCTCCCAATCCATCCACTTCTGATCCCTCTATACCTGGAGGACATCGCCTTCACGGGCGACTGCCTCGTACAGCACCGGATTGACGAAGAAACCGATGAAGAGGCGGGAGATGAGACCGGCAACGATGACGATGGCAAAGGGCCTTTGCGTATCCGATCCGATGCCGGTGGAAAGGGCAGCAGGCAGCAATCCCAGGCAGGCGACAAGAGCTGTCATCATGATAGGACGGAGGCGCAGCAGCGAAGCCTCGCGGGTGGCGGCCCGAATGCCCATTCCTTCCTGGCGCAGCTTGTTGATGTAGGAGACGAGGATCACGGCCGTCTCCACGGAAACCCCCAGCAACGCCAGAAGTCCCAGCACTGAAGAGACGCTGAACGGAGTATGAGTGAGCTTCAGCGCCACCAGTGCTCCCACCGGCTCCGTCATAATGACTCCCAGGGCGATGGTGACCGGGAATTTGAAATTTCCATAGAGCGCAAACAGGATCATGAAAATCAGCACGACCGCAAGCGGACCAATGAAGTACATTTGCGATTTGGCTTCGAGAAACTGGCTGTATTCGCCGCCCCACGACATCGTGTAACCCTGCGGCAAGGTGACGGCCTTCTTTACCGCCGCCTGGCCGTCTCGCACCGCCCGCTCTAAATCGCGTCCTTCGATGCTGTACTGCACGCCGATATAGCGTGAGTTATTTTCGCGATAAATGAAGGACGCACCGTTCCCTTGAGTAATATTGGCGAGCTGACTTAGCGGAATCTGCTGCCCATCGGGTGTGCCGACCAGCAGGTTCCCAATCTCATGCGCGCTGCTGCGGAATTGGGGCTGCATTCGGACCACGAGATCGAACAGCTTCTCCCCCTGAATAACCTGGGTGACCGCCTGCCCCCCGACTGCGGCGGAGATCACAGCTTCCACGTCGGCAACGTTGATCCCGTACCGCGCGATCTTGTCCCGATCCACATCAACCAGCAGGCTGGGCTGGCCCAGTTCTCGCACTACCGTAAGCTCGGTGAACCCAGGCACTTTGGATAGCGTGTTCTTGATCTGGATCGCTTTGTCCTGGAGCACGTTCAGGTCTTCACCATATACCTTGACTGCCAACGAACTCTTGAGGCCCGTGAGTGCCTCGTCCACGGCGTCTTCGGCAGGCTGCGTGTAGTTGAAAATGATTCCGGGAAAGGCGGTGAGTTTCTTGTTGATCGATTCGATCAGTTGTTTCTTGTCACTGGCGTCGCCGGTCCATGATTTGTCCTTATACGGCTTCAATCCAACGTAGAACTCGCAGTTAAAAAAGCCCGTGGGATCAGTACCGTCGTCCGGCCGTCCTAACTCCGAACCCACGATAGTAACTTGCGGGTAAGACATCAGAATGTCGCGAATCTGAGGAGCGATCTTACTGGCCTCCTCAAAAGAAATGGTGTAGGGCATCGTCGCCCGCACCCAGAGCGCGCCTTCGTCGAGGTGAGGCATGAACTCGCCGCCGATGAAAGGCACCAGCAGCAGGGTCGCTCCGAAGATCACAGCCGCGATCGACATGGTTGCTTTGGGGTGGTCGAGTGACCAATCCAGTTGACCCGCGTATTTCCGCTTCATCCATTCGAACGCGCGATTGGGTTTCTCGTGCACGCCCTTCTTGAACCAGTAGGAAGCGAGCACGGGTATCAACGTAAGCGTCAGGATGAGCGCGCCGACCAGCGCAAACGACATGGTCTCAGCCATAGGGTGGAACAGTTTGCCTGAGGCTCCTGTCAACGCGTAAATCGGCAGATAACCGGCGAGGATGACGGCAACCGAATAGAAAATCGGGCGGTCCACATCTTTCGCGGCCGCGAGAATCACCTCGTTCAGCTGGTACTCCTGCCCCTCGCGTAGCGCCAGTTCGCGGTAGATGTTTTCCACCATGACGACGGTGCCATCGATGACAATTCCGAAATCAATCGCGCCGATGGAGAGCAAATTCGCGGCCACGTCGTGGGCATGGAGCACGATGAAGGCAAACAGAAGCGAGAGGGGAATGGTGAGGGCAACAATGATTGCAGCCCGGAAACTGACCAGGAAGAAAATCAGAACTACTAACACCAGCACCATGCCGCGAAGCAGGTTCGCTTCCACGGTATCCGTCGTCAGGTCGACCAGTTCACTGCGGTCATAATAAGGATGAACCTTGACGTCCGGCGGCAAGATCTGGCGGTTCAGTTCCTCCGTCTTTGCTTCGACCGCTTTCAGGACGTTCTGGGTCTGCTCTCCACGCAGCATCAGGATGACGCCTTCCACCGCATCGTCATTCTTCTGGAAGCCGAATTCACCGAGCCGCGGCGCGTGCCCGATGGTGACCTCTCCTATGTCGCGGACACGGATGGGCACACCCTTGTTAGCGCCCACCACGATGTTTCCGATGTCATCGGTGTTGCGGACCAGTCCGATACCGCGCACGTAGTAGAACTGTCCGCCCTGAGAATAAAAGCCGCCGCCGGCATTCGCGTTATTGGCGGAAAGCGCCGTCACCACTTGCGGAATGGTCAGGTGATATCCGTAGATTCGCGCCGGGTCAAGCAGCACCTGGTACTGCATTACGGTTCCGCCAAAGCCCGAGTCGTCGGCCACGCCGTGCACGGAACGATAGGCTCGTTCCACCACCCAATCCTCAATTGTCTTTAATTCCTGCGGTGTGCGGTCGGGACTTTCGAGCACGTAGCGATAGACCAGGCCGCTGGGGCTGAACAGGGGCGAGAGGCTCGGAGTTACTCCTGTGGGCAGCGTCGCCTGCGCTAGCCTTTCAAAGACGATTTGCCGCGCAAAGTAATCTGTCGGTGCTTTCCTCGAAGGTCAGGATTACGATCGGACAATCCATAAAGCGAGATGGAACGCATCACCACCATGTGCGGAACGCCGTTCATCTCGAGTTCGAGAGGAAGCGTGACCAACCGTTCGACCTCTTCGGCGGCGTGGTCCGGCCATTGGGTGATGATTTCGACTTGCGGAGGCGAAAGGTCGGGATAGGCGTCCACGGGCATGCGCTGAAAAGAGATGACGCCTGCGACCGTGATGAAAGCGGTCAGCATCAGCACCAGGAACTTCTGCCGCAGCGCCGCTTGGACGATTCGGTGGATCATTCGGTTTTGGTGGACACTATCTCTTAGCTCTATTCTTGCCAGAATTGCTGCAACTGTTTCAAAACCTGGCCCATCCTGCTAGCGCTGCAGCGAGTTCGCAAACTGCAGGAACAGGCTGCCATTCCCGATGACCTGGTCGCCAGCTTTCAGCCCGCTGGTAATCTGCGTCTGCCCGTTCAGGCTTTCTCCGAGCGTAACTGCGCGCCTGCCAAATTGGTTCACACCTGCCGCCGCATAAACAAAGGGCTGGTTCTCGCTATCACGCAGCACGGCGGCATCCGGGAGCGCAAAGGCATTGGGAATCGTGCCCGCGTTGACGGTCGCAACCACGTACATATCTTTTTTCAGCTTTTCGCCGGGATTGTTGGTCTCGATGCGCGCCTGCAGCGTGCGCGTGTTCGGATCGAGTGAGGCCGCGACGTAGGAAATGCGGCCGTGGAAGACTTCAGGATAGGTATCCGTCTGAATTGCGACCGCATCTCCAACGCGCACGTACGGCAAGTCTTTCTGATAGATATTGACCAGCACCCAGACGCTGCCTGTATCTGAAATCATGAAACATTGTGTTGTACCTGGTTGAATGAGTTGCCCTGCGGAAACATCCTGCTCGACGACCTCGCCAGCTGATCGGCGCTTTCACGGGAACTTCAAAAGATGGCGGACCCTTCACGAGTTCGTCGGGATCCGTAATTCCCATCACCTTCAACGCGGCTTGCGCCGATGCCAGATCACCGCTCGCCTGCACCTCGGCCGACTGCGCCTGCTCCAAAGTTTTGCTCGGCAATCGCTTTGTGCTCATACAAGTCGCGGGCGCGAGCATAGGCCTTTTGCGCCAGGGCGTAGGCGTCCTTGGCCTTTAGATAATTCGTGCGGAGTTGGGAATAATCCGGACTCGCCACGTACAGCATGGGCTCGCCCTTGTGTACCTTCTGACCGGGCACGACCACCACCCTGCTGACCGGTCCGCTGACCTGCGTGATGACCGGCGTCGTGCGAAAACTGTTGTAAGCCACAGCCCCCGTCAGCCGCAGGGTTCGAGGCAGCGCCGCGGGCTGAACCGTCAGCACCTGCACATGCGCCATCTGCTCCTGGGGGATGGTGAACAGTTCTGCATTGTCCGTCTTCTTAGCGCTGCTCGAATCTGCCGAGGCTTTCGACCCCGACTCTCCGCAGCCAGCGAACAGCAGGATGATCGCCGTCGCGGCGGCGAGAACAGCCAACCGTCGACAGCCATCCGCGCGAACATTCATGACAGGTCCCTCATGTCAGATTCCTCATGGCAAATTCCTCGTTCCTTCCGCTTCCTTCAATTGCTCCAACGCCGTCATGTAAGAGGCCAACGCCTGGCGATAGGCCAGTTGCACAGACCGGTAGCTGCGCTCGGCATCCAGAAAATCCAAAAGACTTGCGGCGCCACGCTTGTAAGCATACTCACTGATGTCGCGCGAGTCCTGTGCCTGCTTGAGGTAGCCGGAAGTGTAAAGTTGCACGACTTCTTCGTTGCTCCTGACCGCTTCATAAGCATTGGCCACATCGGAAAGAACCGTATCGCTGGCGGATCGCTGCTGCTCCTGCGCTTGCGTGAGGGCATGGCCGGTGCGCGCGATTTCTCCCTGATTGCGGTTGAAGATCGGCAACTCGAAATTAGCGAAGATGGAGGCCGTGTTCTCCCCCGAAACGTGGGTGAAATCATAGGTGCCGTTGACATCGACCTTGGCGTTCGCTTTGGCCAGGAGGACTTGGCTCTGGGCGGCGGTTATCCCCAATTCAGCGGCACGAAAGTCAGGACGCTCATGCAGCGCCCGCGCCTGCAAGTCTTCCAGGTTCCCTTTAATCGGCTGAAACTCCAGTTCACCCACCACGTCGTAGTCGGCTGGCACAGCTTCGTAGCCGAGAACCTCACGCAGTCCGACCAGCGCTTGCACTTTCGCGAGGCGGGCGGAAGAGACGTCGGTCTGAAACTGCAGGAGCTGGAGCTTGATCTTCAGATAATCGCCTTCACCAATGTATCCCGCTTTGAGTTGCGCTTCGCTGATATCAACTGTCTGCTGAAAACCTTTCAGATCCTCCGTCGCAAACTGGAGAGTCGATTCGGCCAGCAAAACGCTGACGAACTGCTGGCCCACATTAAACGCCAGCGTGCGCTCGGCGTCCGCAACCTGGGCACGTGTAACCGCCGTCTGATCCCGGGCAGCCTGCAGCCGCCGCTGCCGCTTGTGACCGCGTTCGAAGAGGTACCCGATCCCGATATCGAACTGCTGGGTTTCGTTCAGGTTTTCCCCGGAAAAGTCTTGCGGACTGAAAAAGGGAATGAATTGCGTGTCCACTCCTAAAGTCGGGTTGGGACGCAAGTTCGCCGTGATCTCCTGGTCCAGATTCTGAAGAATCAAAGTTCGGGTGGCTTTAAGAGAATGGTTATGCGCCAGCGCCAGATCAATGGCTTGGTCAAGAGTGATGCGCGTCGTGTTCTGCCCGCTATCTGTCCCCACCAGCAGGAAGAGCATCACCGCCGGCGCTAACACCCGAGAGTATCTGGAGCGCATAAGGGTTGAGACCAAAGTGCACTGACTGTGACGCAGCAGACCTCGCAGGAATATTCGAACCTGACGAGCACTACGCAAGCTCCGTCGTCTGAACCGTCCTCCTTTAGCTAAGACTGCAACTCAGCGCACAATGGATGTATTGTAATTCACCGCTTTCACAATTCACGCCTTGTGGGCTCAGCCTTGGGGGGTACCACAGATGTCTCTACCCCCGTATGCGACACAGCGCTACTGTTGCCTATGTGTGGGGGAGACGGCGGGGCTGATCCGCCTGTTCCCCCTTTTCTTGCGCGAGGACGGCCTCGCAGGCAAGAACGTATGCTCCAGGCTGCGTGGTCCAATCGCGGGAGCTCGACGCGATGCAGCGTTATGTTTGTATCCATTGTCATTTCTACCAGCCGCCGCGGGAAAATCCGTGGCTGGAAGCGGTCGAACTACAAGACTCCGCTTCTCCCTACCATGATTGGAACGAGCGGGTCACGGCGGAGTGTTACCTGCCGAACGGGGCCGCGCGGATTCTAGACGCACAGTCCAGAATCGCGAAAATCGTCAACAACTACGCCCGTATCAGCTTCAACTTTGGTCCGACGCTGCTTTCCTGGATGGAGCAGAACGCTTCCCAGGCTTATGAGCGGATTCTTGCGGCGGACCGGCAAAGCCAGGAGTTGTTTTCCGGTCACGGATCAGCTTTAGCCCAGGCGTATAACCACATGATCCTGCCGTTGGCCAACACTCGCGATAAGCGCACGCAGATCATGTGGGGCATCCGCGACTTCCAGCGCCGTTTCGGACGCGATCCCGAGGGCATGTGGCTGCCGGAGACCGCCGTCGATGTGGAAAGTCTAGAACTGCTGAGCGAAGCCGGAATCAAGTTCACCGTGCTGGCTCCTCACCAGGCTCGACGGTTGCGCAATCGGCTTTGGGAAGAATGGCAGAGTGTGGAAGGAAGCAGGATCGATCCTACTCGTGCGTACCAGTGTTACCTACCTTCCGGACGCACGCTCAGCTTGTTCTTCTACGACGGACCCATCTCGCATGCCGTCGCTTTCGAGAATTTGCTGACGGATGGGGAACGATTTGCACACCGCCTGCTGAGCGGCTTCAATGCGGAACGCCACTGGCCCCAGATCGTGCACATTGCCACCGATGGCGAAACCTACGGTCATCATCATCCGCATGGCGAGATGGCTCTGGCGTATACCCTCGATTACCTGGAACGCAACCAGCTCGCCCAAATCACCAACTATGGCGAATACCTGGCCATGCATCCGCCAGCACAGGAAGTGGAGATCATCGAGAAGACTTCCTGGAGTTGTCTGCATGGCATCGCACGATGGGTAAACGATTGCGGCTGCAGATCAGGCGATGGCAATTCATGGAATCAGCAATGGCGCCGTCCTTTGCGGAACGCTCTGGACTGGCTTCGTGACGACTTGAGCGCTGTGTACGAGACCAGGGGCGCCCGACTGTTCATCGATCCCTGGGCTGCGCGCAACGATTACATCCAAGTGGTGCTCGATCGTTCTTCCCAGAACAAAGACGCCTTCTTCGCACAGCACACCATTCGGCCGCTCTCTCCGGCGGAACAGGTGGAAGCTTTGCGCCTGCTGGAAATGCAGCGCCACCTCATGCTGATGTACACCAGTTGCGGCTGGTTTTTCGATGACCTGACGGGTCCGGCAACGTTGCAGATCCTCCAGTACGCGGCCCGTGCATCGCAGTTGAGCCGTCAGGTTACAGGCGAGGATCTGGAACAGCCCTTCCTGCAACGCTTACAGGAAGCCTGGAGCAACGTGCCCGGTTGCGGAAATGGCCGGCACGCCTACGAACGGTTCATCAAGCCCACCATGCTCGATCTGGTGGGGGTGGGCGCGCATTACGCCATCAGTTCGATGTTCGGCGAATACCACGGACGAGACTCCATTTTCTGCTATCAGGTCGAACTGGAGAAGTCTCAGGTTTTGCAGTCCGGCAAAACGAAGTTTGCAGCGGGCGTGGCACTGATCACATCGGATACAACCGACACTTCGTTGAGAGTGGGCTTCGGAGTGCTTCACTTTGGCGATCACAATCTGAGCGCGGGCGTGCGTCCGCTCGGCGACGGCCCAGGGGGTGACGGCTCATGGTTCGAAGAATTTGTGGATCAGGCCTGTAAAGTGTTTTCCGGGGCCGATCTCCCCGCGTGCCTGCGCCTGATTGACCGCTACTTCCACGGCTCAACCTATTCGCTGAAGTCGCTGTTTCAAGACGAGCGCAGAAGGATTGTGAGCCAGATCATTGATTCGACGCTGAGCGATGCAGAGGCGCTGTACCGCCGCGCCTACGAGGACCACGCACCGCTGATGTGTTTCTTGTCAGAACTGCAGCTTCCGCTTCCGCCAATTTTGCGGCTCACTACCGAGTTTGTGCTGGCCACCGCCGTGCGCCGCGCTCTGGCAGATCAAGGGACGGAGTTGGAAGCGGTCCGGTCACTCCTGGATGTGGTCCAGCGAAGCGGGTTCAGCCTGGATGCCTCCAACCTGGAGCCTGCGCTGCGGCAGCGATTGAACGGGCTTATGGACCGCTGGATGCGGAACCCCGGCAATCTGGAAACTCTGGAAGAGGTGGAAAACGTGATCGCCCTGTCGCGAGTCCACCCCTTCGAGCTGAATCTCTGGAAGTCGCAGAACGCGTACTACGAACTTTCGCAGGCGGTCGCCGGCAACGGAGGAGGAGTCGTGAATGAGGCCTGGCTCAACCATTTTCGTGGGTTGGGGCAATGGTTGGGGGTCGCGCAGCCTGAATTGCCGGCACCGCGGCGGCGCATGGAAGAGGGTCCGGCGGCCTAGAACTCCGCCGGGGATCGACGAGGGCATTGGTCTCTATAGCAACGTTGCCCTGGTCTAAAAAGCAGGTCCGGAGGTTCAATATGCGATCATTTCGCCACTTCTTTCCGAACTGGAGTCGCGTATTGCTGAAGACAAGAGCAAGTGGGGACATTGACTGCCACCCCGATCTTCGTGCATCACCCTCCTGGCGAGTGCTCTATGTGGCCGCACTCTATGAGACGGACGAGGGACGCATGGCGCAGCGGATTAACGAAGCCAAGAAAGCATTAGTGGTGCGCGCCCATGAGCTTTTCCAGGCCACGGGAGATCATCTGCAGGAGGAGAGCGCCATCGAGGACACTCTCCAGTCTTTACACGCGCTGGAACAATATATGGTGCATCTGCCTCCAGTGGCTCTGAGCGGCGAGACTGACGGACCTGATTTCCGCTACCCGGGCGTGTAGAAGACCTGACTGGCCTTGGTTCTTACTGGCCCGTAACCCCGATCCGGCTACAGTTCCCCCGAAGATGCTAAATTAGAAGATTCATGTCTGCCCCGAACTCTCTCTTCGTTCGCGCCGCTAAGGCTCAGGCCATCGAACGGACTCCCGTCTGGTTCATGCGTCAGGCTGGACGCTACATGGCGGAGTACCGCGCCGTGCGCAAGCAGTATTCGCTGATTGAGATCTGCAAAAAGCCGGAGGTCGCGGCTCAGGTCACGATTGAAGCTGCTGAGATCCTCAAAGTCGATGCGGCCATCATTTTTGCCGATCTTCTTCTCCCGCTCGAGGTCATGGGACTGCCCTTTCACTTCGCTGCCGGTGAGGGTCCGAAGATCGAGCGGCCGGTGCGCACTCCCGAAGACATTGCCCGCCTGCGCACCGATCGTGCCGCCGACCTGGGCTATGTTTCTGAAGCCGTGAAGCTGGTGTGCAAGCACTTCGGCGACAAACTCCCGGTCATCGGCTTCTGCGGCGCGCCCTTTACGCTGGCCAGCTACATGATAGAGGGCGGAGGATCGCGCAACTATCTTTTCACCAAGAAGATGATGTACTCCGCGCCCGCCGCGTGGAATGAACTGATGGGGAAGCTGGTCGCGGTGACCGCCGCATATTCCGCCGAGCAGGTGCGGGCCGGCGCCGACACCATCCAGATTTTTGATAGCTGGGTGGGCTGCCTCAGCGTCGAAGATTATCGCCGCTATGTTTTGCCGCACGTGAAGGACATGGTCAAGCGCCTGCAAAGGACCGGCGTGCCCGTCATCTATTTCGGTACCGACAGTTCGACTCTGCTGCCATCGATGCAGGAAAGTGGCGCCGAAGTCATCGGCCTCGACTGGCGCATTCCGCTGGACGCGGGATGGCGGAGCCTGGGCTTCAAAGGCGCCGTGCAGGGCAATCTCGATCCGGTGCTGCTCTTCGCCGATTGGAAGGAACTTCAATCGCGGGCCGAGGACATTCTCCGCCAAGCCGGCGGACGCCCCGGCCACATCTTCAATCTCGGCCACGGCATTCTTCCGGAGACTCCTGTGGAGAACGTGAAAGCACTTTGCGATTACATCCGCGAGCACTCGGCGGAGTTTAAAACAACGGTCAAAAGCAAGCGTTAATGGACGCTTTTGAAGGAATTGTCTTCCTTTGTATGAATTGTCATCCTGAGCGAAGCGAAGGACCTATTGTTCGCCGCAATATGCAGGAGTTGACATGAACCCCTGCCCGCTGGGCCTTGCTGACCAGTGCTATTGCGCGAACCGCGTGAGTTCGTTTGCTGCCCCGGAACGATCCGCCAAAACCGCCGTCCTCCTCCTCGCCCACGGCAGCCCCGAGAATCCCAGCCAGGTTCCTGAGTTTCTGAAATATGTCACCGGCAGACGACCCTTGCCGCCGCCCGTGGTCGAAGAGATCCGCCATCGCTATTCGCTGATCGGCTTCTCGCCGCTTCCGTGTTGGACTCTTTTGCAAGCCGATCGGCTTTCGCAGTCGTTGCAGATGCCGGTCTTCGTCGGCATGCGCAACTGGAAGCCCTTCATCGCCGATGCGGTGAAGGCCCTCTCGAGTCAGGGCTACGAACGCGTCATCGCCATCTGCCTTGCGCCGCAGAACTCGCGCACCAGCGTCGGCCTTTACCGCAGCGCGGTGGTGGGCGACGGAAAACTTCCTTTCAAGATGGATTTCGTCGATGAGTGGCACGATCAGCCGCTGCTCGCCAAAGCCTTCGTCGAGAAACTGCACTCGGGATGGGAGAAAGCGTGTGCTGAAAGTGGGGCGAAGCTGCCGGTGATCTTTACCGCGCACAGCGTTCCCGCGCGCACCATCACCGAAGGCGATCCCTACGAGAGGCAATCCAAAGAGACCGCCGAGTTGGTCGCGAAAGAAGCGGGTCTGTCGGCAACGGACTGGACGTTCGCTTTCCAGAGCCAGGGCATGTCAGGCGGCTCATGGATCGGCCCTACGGTTGAGAACACGATCAGGAACTTGAAAGCAAAAGGCCACAGCGGCGTCTTTCTGCATCCCATTGGATTTCTGTGCGATCACGTAGAGGTGCTCTACGATATCGATATCTTTTTTAAACAGTTTGCAGAAAAAGAAGGCATGCGCCTGTGGCGAGCCGAGTCCTTGAACGGCTCCAAGATACTGACGGCATCCCTGGCGGAAGTAGTAAGGAGCCGATTGACAGTCCCGGGCTTCTAGTCAGGAGCCAGTAGCTGATTTTCATGAAGCGTATAGCCATCATCGGCGGCGGAATCTCAGGCCTCTCGGCCGCGCACACGCTCGAAGAAAAGCGCCAGTCTGGCGAGCCGGTCGAATACGTTCTTTACGAGTCCAGCCCGCGGCTGGGGGGAGTGCTGGTCACCGACCGCGCCGATGGATGCCTGATCGAAGCTGGCCCCGATTCCTTCCTCACCGAAAAACCCTGGGCCGCCGACCTCTGCCGCAAGGTCGGACTGGGCGATCAGCTCATCGGCTCCAACGACGCCGACCGCAAAACCTACATCGTGGTTCGCAAGAACAATCGAGATCGACTTGTCGTCATGCCCGACGGCCTCATGTTCATGGTGCCGACCAAAATTCTGCCGACGGTGTTCTCGCCGCTCTTCTCGCTGCGCACAAAAATGCGCATGGCTGCCGAGTGGTTCCATCCACCACACAAGGGTTCCAGCGACGAAACGGTTGCCCAGATGGTCGAGCGCCACTACGGATCCGAGATGGTCGACTTGCTCGCCGATCCGCTGCTTTCCGGAGTTTACGGCGGCGAAGCTTCGCAGTTGAGCGTGCGGGCTGTGTTGGCGCGCTTTGCTGACATGGAAGCGAAACACGGCAGTCTGGGGCGCGCCATGCTTGCCGCCCGCAGGAAAATGGGCGCAGCGGCGAAGGTCCCGGCGCGGCCGCTGTTTAGTTCGCTCAAAGAGGGCATGCAACAGATGGTCGATGCCCTGGTCGCGCGTCTGGATGCGAACGCGCTCAAGACGTCTTCTCCGGTGTTGTCAGTGATTCCGCAGGATGACGGATGGACGGTTTCCGCCGGGTACCAGAGCGACCACTTCGATGCCGTGATCCTGGCGACGCCAACCCATGCCGCTGCGGCCGTGCTGCGAGACGCGAATGAGGATCTGGCGCGCGAACTGGGCGAGATCAAATACAGCTCATCGGTGACGGTCACGCTTGGGTACGACGAAAACGTGCGCCGCTCGCTTCCGCCAGGCTTCGGATTTCTGGTGCCGCGCAGTGCAGGCCACCGAATGCTCGCGGCTACATTCGTACACAACAAGTTTCCTCATCGTGCGCCGGAAAATCGCGCCATCGTCCGCTGCTTTCTGGGCGGCTCGCGCGATGAAGAGATCCTCGAATCGAGCGAAGAGGAAGTTCTTGCCATCGTTCGCCGCGAACTGCATCAGATTATCGCCCTCAATGCTGATCCTCTGTTTGCCCGCGTCTATAAATGGAAGTCCGCGATGGCGCAGTATGCGGTCGGGCACCTCGAACGGTTGCAGCGCATCGAAGCGCTCCGCCAGAAGCTTCCCGGCCTGGCGCTTGCCGGCAACGGTTATAACGGCATTGGAGTTCCTGACTGCGTTCGCTCCGGCGCGGAAGCGGCAACCAAAATCCTCGCCGAAATGGGGATGTGGTCCGCGGCATAGCTGGCAGCGCCTATTCCACACTCTGATATTCTGAGTTTTTCTGACCTCTACTCTCATCTCATGGGAATGACTGGGTCCGCAAGCCGATGGAAGATCATGGTTGCCTTCGGGCTGGTCTATGTCTTCTGGGGTTCGACGTATCTCGGCATCGGAATTGCGGTAGAGCAGATTCCTCCGGCCACGATGTGTGCGGCGCGCTTTCTGACCGCGGGCGTGGTTATGCTCGCTTACTGCGCGCTGACCGGACGGCGCATTCGTTTTTCGGCGCGCCAACTCGGCCATCTGGCGGCGGTCGGCATTCTACTGTTGATGGGCGGCAATCTCACGCTTTCCTATGCGGAGCGAATCGTCCCCACCGGCTTGGCGGCGCTCCTGATTGCAGTTTCGCCGCTGTGGTTTCTGGTGCTGGATAGCCTGTTGCTGGGCGACCATCACATCTCGCGGCGCGGTAAGGTGGGCCTCGTGATCGGAATCGCCGGGGTGATCGTGCTCATCTGGCCTGACCTTCAGCACTCGAATGCCCTTGGCCATCGCGAACTCTGGTGGTCGCTCGCGTTGCAACTGGGATCGATCAGTTGGGCGTTCGGTTCGGTACTCTCGAAAAAGTGGCAGACCGCGGCGGCCGATCCATTCAGCGCCATCGCGTGGCAGGTAACTTTCGCGGGTATCGGAAATCTGATTTTCGCGCTGCTCGTCGAAAAGCCCGCCAATGTGACGTGGACCTTTCGCGGAGTGGGCGCGATTCTGTACCTGGTCGTGTTTGGTTCCTGGATCGGCTACACCGCCTACATCTGGCTGCTGCAGCACGTTCCGACCTCGAAGGTGTCTACTTACGCCTACGTCAATCCTGTGGTTGCGGTGTTTCTGGGATGGCTGGTTCTGCACGAGCGCATCGACCGCTTCATCGCGATGGGGAGTTTGATCATTGTAGCGTCGGTGGTCCTAGTGACGAGCGCGAAGGTATCGACTCGGGCTGCGGCGGAGGAGTTGCCGGCGGTTGAAGCTGTGGGGGATTGAGTTCGCAGGTCAGCTACCCAGTGAAAAGCGGCGGTTAGTTGGTGGAGAGCTGAGGCTATTCTTCCGGTTCTTCCGCATCGTTGACGACATCGACCACACGCCCTCGGATAGAGAACACCAGCTTCGGATCGCCGCCGTGCTGGAATGTGACTCGCATAGGGGTACGCTCCCAGACTGGGGGCGGACACTCCGAGTCGGGATCATCCCCGCCAGCGGGTTCGCCTGCTTCTTTCTTCAGGATCGGTTTGCGGCGTCCTGCTTGGGCTACTACGGCGTAGAGTTTCTTGCCGTCTTCGGAGACGCCGCAATAGGCGATGTAGTCGCGATACCAACTCGCCGTCGAATAGAAGGGGTCGAACTCGGGCAGGTTGAGTTGGGAGACTCGTCCGGTCAGGCGGTCGACCAGCAGCCAGCCTCCGCGTTGCCACTGCCAGCGCACAGCGCTGGTGGTTTCAGTGGGTAGGGCATCGTTCACGCGAAAGGCGCTCCTCACTACGAACAGACGGTCGGTCAGTTCATGCGGAGTTCCGGTGGTGTATTCCTTGAGCCTTGTATCCACGAACAACGCGCGCACTTTCAGGTCGAGCAGTTTTTGTCCGGTGGCGTTGGGCCACTTGGCGAGAATCCATTTTCCAAAAGAGATGACATGCGGCTTGGGAGCGGCGGCAGAATCGCTCGACGCCAGGCAGAGGATGACAAAGATCAGCGATACTTTCCGCAGCATGATGAAAGACTGGCACAGGCACGGAAATCGACGCTATGACGGCTGAACAGCGGAAATGTTCGGTTTTTTCCAGCGTAGGTCCGTGCGCGGTTCGTGGTATTGAAAATGATTTTCAGTTACCATGACCTTGAAAGGCCAGCTAAAGCGATGAGCTTTCCACCACGCGAGGGCCGGACAACTTTTTCTCCGCAAACGAGTTCTTATGCGGGTATGGGCGATTTGCTGGTGGGCCGCCGGAAGCAGTCGATTCTGGTGGTCGAGGACAATGTGGTGAACGCGGCGCTGCTGAAAGAGATGCTGGCGAGCCATGGCTATCCAACGGTTGCGGTTCACAGCGCGGCGGCGGCGGAGGAGGAAATTCGCCGCGAAGCTCCGGACCTGATTCTGCTCGATGTGATCATGCCTGGTAAGACGGGCTACGAATTGTGCCGCGAACTCAAGAACGATCCCATGACGCGGCTGATTCCGATCGTGATGATCACGGGTTTGAGCGCTCAACAAGACCGCGTGAAGGGCATTGAAGCGGGCGCCGACGATTTTCTGACCAAGCCGATCAGTTCCGAGGAATTGTTCGCGCGCGTGGGTTCATTACTCAAATTGAAGGAATTCACCGACGAATTGGAAACGGCCGATTCGGTGTTGTGTACCCTGGGCCTGAGTGTGGAGGCGCGCGATCCTTACACCGAAGGCCACTGTGAGCGGTTGGCGCGCGATGCCGCAGATCTGGGGCTTTTTCTTGGACTGGAAGAAGAAAGCATTGTGGCCCTGGAACGGGGCGGCTACCTGCACGACCTGGGTAAGATCGTTGTACCGGATGAAATCCTGAAGAAGGGAAGCGATCTGACGCCGGCGGAGTGGGAGATCATGAAGCGGCATCCGGTGACTGGCGAAAGTATTTGTCGTCCGTTGAAGTCGTTGCGGCTGGTGCTTCCGATCATTCGGCATCATCACGAGCACTCGGATGGCAGCGGCTATCCGGATGGCCTGCAAGCGGGCGAGATCCCGCTGCTGGCGCGGATTCTGCAAGTAGTGGATATTTATGATGCGTTGCGGACGGCGCGTCCGTATAAGCCGGCGCTCGCCCACGAGCAGGCCGCGATGACTATGCGCGCCGAGGCGCAAAGCGGACTTTGGGACGAGGAGTTGGTCGCGGAGTTCTTCAGCATGCTCGACAAGCGGCGGCAAGTGGCGTGAATTATTGAATCATTGATTCAGTGAGACATTGACTCATTGAAGCTGGCTTCCATATCCAATGCATAAATGATTCAATGGTTCAATGTCTCAATGATTCAATGCCCTTGACCTACTCCATCGTCATTCCCGCCTATAACGAAAGCGTCCGTATCCGTCCCACACTCGATGCGCTGATCAGCCATTCGCAGAAAGAAAACTGGGACGCGGAAATTCTGGTTGTCAACGACGGCTCGACGGACGATACCGCGCAGATTGTGCGGGAATACGCCCAGCGGCATCCGCAAATTCTGCTGGTGGAAAACCCCGGAAACCGCGGCAAAGGTTACAGCGTGCGCAACGGGATGCTGCATGCGCGCGGCGATATCTGCCTGTTCACGGATGCCGATCTTTCATCACCGATCACGGAGGCGCAGAAATTGTTTGACGCGATTGGCCAGGGCGCCGACATCGCCATCGGGTCGCGCTGGCTGCAAGTGGAACTGCAGACCGAACGGCAGCCGTTGTACCGTCAGGCATTTGGGCGGATTTTTAACCTCGTGCTGCGGGTGATTCTGGGTTTGCGCTTTGCGGATACGCAATGCGGCTTCAAGGCCTTTCGGCGCGACGCAGCGCAACGCATTTTCCCTTTGCAGAAAATTGAGCGTTGGGCCTTCGATCCGGAAATTCTGTTTCTGGCGCGGTGCGCGGGCCTGCGGGTAGAAGAGGTCCCGGTGCTGTGGGCGCACAGCGGCGGCACGCGGCTGCATCCTTTCCGGGACGGACTGCGAATGTTCTTGGAAGTTTTGCGAATCCGGTGGAATGCAATGGCGGGGAAGTACGCGACTAGGGGCGTGCCTTCTGCGCGAAAGCTATAGCCGAAACCACCTGCTACGAATCGCTTCGATGGTTTGCAGGTGCGGCTAAGCGCACAAATTCTGCGATCTGGGCGCCCATTTCTTCCGTGGAGACGGTTCGCTCACCGTGGCGGGCCAGATCGCGAGTGCGAAAGCCTCCATTCAGGGTTGAGATGACGCCCGCCTCCACGCACTCCGCTTCCTGGCGCAGATGAAAGGTATGGCGCAGCATCAGGGCGATCGAGAGGATGGCGCCCAGCGGATTGGCGACGCCTTGACCGGCGATGTCGGGAGCCGATCCGTGGACGGGTTCGTAGAGGCCAACCGGGCCTCCGATGCTGGCCGATGCCAGCAGCCCGAGTGATCCCACCACTCCTCCAACCTGATCCGACAGGATGTCGCCGAACATGTTTTCAGTGAGGACGACGTCGAAGTCGGCGGGCCTGAGAATGAGCGACATGGCGGCTGAATCCACGTACATGTGGGAAAGTTGGACTTCGGGAAAATCGAGGGCGATGCGAGTGACAACTTCACGCCAGAGGCGCGAGCACTCCAGAACGTTCGCCTTGTCGACGGAGAGTAGTCGCCGGCGGCGGGTGCGAGCCAGTTGAAATGCAACCCGGGCGACGCGTTCGATTTCCGGCTCGCTATAGCGCATGGTGTTGACGGCGCGGCGCGCGCCGGGAGCGCCTTCAACGGAGCGAGGCTGGCCGAAATACAATCCGCCGAGCAGTTCACGCACGATGAGAATGTCGGTTCCTTTGACGATCGGCTCACGCACAGGGGAGCAAGCAGCCAGGGCCGGATAAAAGACGACGGGACGGAGATTGGCAAAAGCTCCGAGTTCCTGGCGAAGGCGCAACAGCCCTGCTTCGGGGCGAAGGTCGCGGGGATTGTGATCGAAGGCGGGACTGCCGACGGCCCCGAGCAGTACGGCTTGCGATGCAAGGCAGGCTTGAAGGGTCGAGTCAGGCAAGGGATTGCCGAACTTTTCGAGAGCTACTCCGCCGACCTCTTTTTCGTCGAGTTCAAGGTCGTGGCCGAAGCCGGTGGCCACCTCTTCCAATACACAAATGGCTTGAGAGATTACTTCAGGGCCGATCCCGTCACCGGGGAGGGAAGTGACACGGAGTTGCATGCAATCCTCGATTCGTTTCCGAAAGGATAAATGAGGATACCCCGCCGCGGAAGTCCGATTCCGCGGTGCTGGAAGGTCAATTTGCGATGCCCACCTCCAAAGTGGGCATTACGCATGGTTGTTTACACACCCCAGAGATAGTCCTCTTGCTCGGTGTGATGATCAGCGTGGGTGAGCGGTGCCCCGCCGAACCAGTTGGCCGGCGCGGGAACTCCTGGCCGGGCCTGCGCCTGGCCGGTGCTGCTGGATATTTGTGCCGGATGCGAGTCATTGGCAGAGATTCCTGCGCTAGCGGAGGCGGCACGGGGAAAAGGCAAAGTTGCCGTAGCCGGCGGAAACTTCTTGCTCTGGCCGGTGACATCGCTGGGGCTAACCGCGCCGCGGCTGACGTCCTGAATCAGTTCGAGCAAATGGCTGTCCTGAACCTTCTTAATGCGGTCGGCCAGAACTACAAACCTGCGATAGATCTCATCGAGTTCGCGGCGTTCAAACTGGTGTCCCAGTTGTTCGCAGCGGAGAGCCAGGGCGTGGCGGCCGGAATGCTTACCCAGCACCAACCGCGAATCGGGCACCCCGACCGATTGGGGCGTCATGATTTCGTAGGTCAGCGGATTCTTGAGCATGCCATCCTGATGGATTCCGGCCTCGTGAGCAAATGCGTTGCGTCCGGTGATGGCTTTGTTCGGTTGCACAGGAACGCGCGTGATTTCCGCCAACATCTGGCTGGAAGAATACAGGTACTCGCTGGCGACCGCGGTTTCGTAAGGATAGCGATCGCGGCGCACCCGCATGGCCATGACGATTTCTTCCAGAGAGGCATTCCCGGCGCGTTCGCCGATGCCGTTGATGGTGCACTCCACCTGGCGCGCGCCCTGCTGTACTCCTGCCAGTGAGTTTGCGACCGCCAGACCAAGGTCGTTGTGGCAGTGAGTCGAGATGGTTACTTTGTCGATGCCGGCAACCTTCTCACGCAGCGTTCGGATGAGTTGGCCGTATTCCTCGGGCATGCTGTATCCGACCGTGTCGGGAATGTTGACGGTGGTGGCGCCGGCTGCGATTACGGCTTCGACTACCTGGCAGAGAAATGGAACGTCGGTGCGGGTGGCATCTTCGGGCGAGAATTCTACGTCGGGGCACAAAGACTTGGCGTGCCGGACGGCGTTGCGCGCCTGCTCCAGGCACTGCTCCCGCGTGAGGCGCAGCTTGTATTTCAGATGGATGTCAGAGGTTGCCAGAAAAACGTGGATGCGCGGATGTGCGGCTCCCTGCAACGCCTGCCAGGCGCGGTCAACGTCACCGGTACAGGCCCGAGCCAGGCCCGCGATGATGGGACGCCGCACTGTAGCAGAGATGCGTTGTACGGCTTCGAAGTCGCCATCGGAGGCGATGGGGAATCCGGCCTCGATCACGTCCACGCCCAGGCGGTCGAGTTCCTGGGCCAGGTGCAGCTTTTCCTGCACATTCATGCTGCAGCCCGGCGACTGCTCGCCGTCACGAAGCGTGGTGTCGAAAATAGTGATGCGCGGCTTATCCATAAATGCGACCTCCCGGAAAATTGCTTATCTACTGTATCGGCAGATTGGGACGAAAGAAAAGATTATTATAGTTAATATAACATTAGACATTATGATAGTATTAGATTGACTTATGCAGCATCGATGTTTGATAACAGGCCTTAGGTGTCAGGTCTTAGGTCTTAGTTAGGAAAAGCAGAATCGTTCCCGTTAGGCGCAAGGGTTTTCCTGAGACCTGACACCTGATCCTTATGGACCTTTCGCAACTTCAAGTCTTCCTCACCGTGGCTCGCGAGCGGCGGTTTTCGCGGGCGGCCGAAAAGCTGTTTCGCACGCAGTCAGCCGTCAGTCAGACCATCCGCAAACTTGAGCTGGAGATCGGCGAGCCGCTGTTCGACCGTTCTTCGCGAGAGGGCGTGCTTACCGACGCGGGACGGGTTTTGCAGGAATACGCTGAAAAGTTGCTCAACCTGCGCCAGGATGCGGAGACGGCGTTGGTGGAGATGCGCGAGCTGCAGAAGGGGCAACTGGCGATCGCCGCCAATGAATTTACCGCGCTCTACCTCCTGCCGGTCCTCGGCGAATTTCGCCGCCTGCATCCGATGATCAAGATTACGGTGCGGCGTTCGCTGGGCAGCCACATACCCGACGATGTGCTCAAGCACAACGTGGAACTTGGGGTACTTTCTTACGATCCGCAGGAACCGCAGTTGCGAACCGCGGTGGTGTATCTGGACGAGTTGATTTTGGTCGTTCCTCCCGGCCATCCTCTGGCCGCATCGGGCGAAGTCAGCGTCCGGCAGTTGGGCGCGGAGTCGTTCGTGGCCCACATCGTGGCGTCCCCTTACCGCGATAAAGTGATTGAAGCGTTCCACCGCCACAAAACCCCCTTGCACATGGACGTGGAACTGCCCACGCTGCAAGCCATCAAGCGTTTTGTGTGCATGGGGAATGGAGTGGCTCTGGTGCCCGAGATCAGCGTGGAGAACGAGATCAACCGCGGGGACCTGGTGCGCATTCCAGTGCGCGATCTGCATTTTCAGCGCAAGCTGCGGCTGGTGTACCGGCAGGAATCGACGCTGTCACACGCGGGAAGAGCGTTTTTGAAAGTGGCGGAGCAGGTGGCTAAAGACAGAGGCGGGCGCTATTGCTTTCAGCGGGAAAAGTAGCAGCTAGTTCGGATTGTCAGGTGATGGAGCCCGTTCAAAAAGCTTGGCGCTAGACCCTGAACCACCAAGGATACGAAGTATCACGAAGGCTTTCGGCCTCATCCGTTTCCTTCGTGTACCTTCGTGACCTTTGTGGTTAACGCTTTCGCAGAAACCCCTTGCCGATGGGCTCACTTGTTCCATGCTCGCATCCGCGGCGCCCAGCGACGGACATTCCTGCAGTATTCTTCATACTCAGCGCCGAATATCTTGCGCAGGTGCGGCTCCTCGTACAGCAACACGAACAGAACCACGCCCAGCGCCGCGGTGCATACCCCTATGATCGCAGCCAGGTTGGCCCGTCCGAAAACCACCCACAGGCCCACCCAACCCGCGCCGAAGCCCAGATACATGGGGTTGCGCACATAGCGATAGAAACCCACCACTACTAAATTCTTAGGCGGAGCAATTGGCGCGGGCGTCCCGTGTCCGGTCCATCCGAAGTCCCACACGCACCGCAGAGCCACCGCAAAACCAAGCACCGAGGGCACGGCCGCAATCCAGCGCCAGGGTGCACCAGACGTTGCTTCGACGCGAAAGCCCAACCATGACGGCAGCAACCAGAACCACAGCCCAAAAAATGCAGCGCCCACGACCAGGGACGCGACTGCGGTCGTCCAACTTGCGCCACGATCATCGCTCGTCATTGAGGCCTCCGTTAGCTCAAAAAAGGCGCAGCTATTTCGAAGCGTCTCTGCGCTTCGATGAATCCACGACCGGAACCAGGGGGCGCCGCAGCGGCACGATCGCGCCTTTGGAGGGATCGGCGGCGGCCGTCGCCCGCGCCAGAACTTCCTTCTGGATGTACTGCACGAAATCCTGGATCTGGCGCTGCATTTCTTCCATGCGTTCGCGCATTTGCAGAATGATGGCGATGCCGCTGATGTTGACTCCGAGATCGCGCGCCAGCGACAGGATGAACTCAAGCCGCTGCAAATCTTCATCGGTATAGAGCCGGGTATTGCCTTCGGTGCGGCTCGGCTTGAGGAGTCCCTCGCGCTCGTAGAGGCGCAAGGTTTGGGGATGAATCTCGTACATCTCAGCCACCGCCGAAATCATGTACGCGCCTTTGGATTTGCGTTTGGTCATTGAGTGATCGCCCCTCTCATGATCGCACTGTGCGGCCGCAAAAGAAAAGAGACGGGGCAAGCCCCGTCTCTACGGTAAAGGTTGAACTGCTGAAAAGCTATGCCGCCAACTCCGGTTTCGGCGTGGCGGTTGTCCAGCCAGCCGGCTTCAGCGCACGGTTGATCAGGTAGGCGACTACGCCAGCGACGATCACGATCAAGCCGAACAGGAGCGAGCTCATGCCGAGCACAACTTCATGTTCGCTGCGGAGGATGGCAAATCCCAGCAGCAGCACGGGGGGAATGCCAACCGCAATCGCTCCAAACATGCCGCCGGGCACGCGGAACGGGCGCTTCAATTCCGGCTCGCGAATGCGGAGGCAGATGAGGGCCAGAAATTCGAGCGCCAGGCTGGCGCCGTAAATCATGATGTCAAGCGTGACCAGCCGTTCGAAGCCGAGATTCAGAGCCAGGCCCCAGCCCACCGCCAGCGCCAGAATCGCGACCCAGGGCGCCCGCGATTTCGGGTGCAGCTTGCCAAAAACCTTCGGCAGCATGCCATCCTGCGCCATGGCCAGCGGCAACCGCGAGTAGCTCATGACCAGCGCATTGAACATGCCAAATCCGCTCATCATGCCGCCCGCCACCAGTGCGATCCGAAGCAGCGGCCCACCCATCAACTGGGCGACGTCCGCCCATGCTCCGGTTTCCCAGGCGCTGGCGGGAAGGCCGGTGATCCACATGGCGGCAAAGGGAAGAACATAGGTAACGCAGACGATGACCACCGCCGCCAGCATGGCGCGGGGATAGGTGCGCTGCGGACGCTCGACTTCGGTGGCGATGGTGGAGGCGTTGTCCCATCCCATGTAGTTCCACATGCAGATAAGCAGGCCGCCAAGAATGTCGACGTTGGAGGTGGTCGGTTTGGTCACGGCACTGGCCAGCGCGTGAATCTTGAACGGCGCCAGCACAAAAATGGCCGCAAACGGAGCCGACAGGGCGAAGAACAGCCACAGCGATGTGGTCGAGACAACCTTCACGCCCATGATATTAAGAATCGCGCACACGATCACCACGCCGAGCGCGACGGCCACTCCGCGATGGTTCTCCTGGAACCAGGGGAACATGCGGGTGAGGTAGGCGACAAACAGCGTGGGATAGATCGCCATATCGAAAATGGACGCTACCAGCGACAGCCAGGCTTCCTGAAATCCCCAGAAACTTCCCATGGCGCGCCGAACCCAGGCGTAGTAGCCGCCCTCAAAAGGCAGTGCGCTGGAGAGCTCGCCAATCATGAACGCGGTCGGCAGGCTCCACAAGAAGCGGGGTCAGCAGCAGGATGAGGATCGCTTTGCCGTACCCGGCGCCGTGCACGATGTCCTCAGTGCCATAGGTTCCGCCGGAGACCATAAAGAAGGTCGCGGCGACCAGGGGCCACAGGGTGAGGCGGATAGATTTCTTCCGGGGAACAGCAGCGGGGATCAAGCTAGGCTGCGAAAGGTTGGTGCGTGCGGTAGCTTGCCAATTTCGATGGCTTCCTCCTCAAGCGACTCACTCTCACCACCGCGTCTCCCTTGACTTTCGTCACGCGGCTCCCAGGGTGAACTGCGATTTCTGGGCATTGTCGGCGAAGTTAGTTCGCAGTTTTGAGATTACGGCAAATTTCCACAGATGCAAGAAATTTCTTCAGAAATTTTGAAAATTCTTGTCAAGGAGGACAGGTACGGAGGTAATGGAGCCCAAACTCTGTCACCGCCGAGACGCCGAGAGCGCCAAGGGCAGGCAGGAAGAACTAGACTTTGCTCCAGAGTTCTTCCCGAGGGTCCTCCGGGTTCAGCTTGGCCAACTCCCGCAGCAGTTCTTTCGTCTTCTCGTCGCGGGGCATGGGGACGGTGATCTTGACCTCGACGATCTCATCACCGCGGACGCCGTCTTTCGTAGCCGACGGCACGCCCTTTTCGCGGAGCCGAAGCTTCTGCCCCGACTGCGTCCCGGGAGGAATCTTCAGCATACTGCGGCCATCGATGGTGGGCACTTCGATCTTCGATCCCAGCGCCGCTTCTACCGCCGTCACCGGCACCGTGATGTGGATGTCGTCGCCGTCTCGGTGGAAGAGCGGATGTTCGCCAATGCGGATGATGACGTAGAGGTCGCCAACCCCGCCTCCCCGCAGCCCGGCATTGCCTTTGCCCGCGATCCGAATGCGCTGCCCGTCGCGCGTTCCGGCCTTGATACGGATCTCGAGGGGATCAGTGCGCTCAACGCTGCCTTCGCCATGGCAAACCGGGCAGGTCGAGATATTCTTGCCCGTCCCATGACATCGGGGGCAGGTGACGTTGAACTTCATGCGGCCGCCGGTCTGTTCAATCGTGCCCTTGCCATGACACTGCGGACATACGCCCGGAGCTTCGATGAATCCATTTCCGTGGCAGTTTCCGCAGACATCGCGCCGGGCGATATTCAGCTTCATCACGCCGCCGCGGATCGCCGTCCAGAACGGCACGTTGACCTGGTACTCAAGATCACTGCCCGGTTCCGGGCCTTGCTCGGCCGCCTCGCCGTGCCCGCCGCCACTGAAAATGCCGGAGAAGATATCGCGGAAGCCGCCGCTCCCGCCGCTCGAGCCCTTGCGTGCCCCAGCGCGAGCGCCTTCGAACAGGTCGGAAAAGTCAAAACCGCCGAAATCAACGTTGCTCGGTCCACCGGGATGTCGGCCTCCCGGAAAGCCTCCGCCAAAGTCACTGGGGCCGGCGCCCGGCTGCCCGCCACCGCGCGCGTAAGCCTCGGCCGTCGCCGGATCGATATTGTCGGAATAGAACCCGAGCTGGTCGTAAATCTTCCGCTTCTTGGGATCGCTGAGGACGTCGTTGGCCTCGGAGAGCGTCTTGAACTTTTCTTCCGCGCCTTTGTCCCCGGGATTGACGTCAGGATGATACTTGCGGGCAAGCTTGCGAAACGCCTTGCGGATGTCCTCGGTGGAGGCCGACTTCTTTACGCCGAGAACGCCGTAATAGTCTTTGTTAGCGGTTGTCGCCATTTTTCAGCAATCAGCACTCAGTGTCCGGCCCTTCATTGTAGCGCGCATATGGCGGCTTTCGCGGAACTGAGAGCTGGGAAGCGGGAAGGGAGAGCTGTAACTCAGTTCACCACTTCCTTCGCTTGTTCATCCACCGCCACCGTGAACCCCTCAAATGGCGCTGCATCCATAGACACAGGAATCCGCTGCACTCCCGTCGCGGTCGGCGCGAAGCAGTACCAGCGTCCCTCCTCGGGGACAAAATTCACAAAAAACATCTGTCCGTTGACTTCGAAATTCAATTCGCTTTCCTCTTTCCTGCACGAGGGATGACAAGGTCCTTTAAGTGTGATGCAAATGGGGGCGTATTCGCGCCCCCACTGAAGTGCCACTCACTGATGGCTGACGGCTTATTTCTTGTCCTCCACGTCCACGTATTCAGCGTCGATCACGCCCTCGTCTTTCTTCTGGGCATGACCGTCGCCGCCAGCCGCGGGGCCTGCCCCAGGAGTTGGACCTGCGCCCGCGCCCGGAGTGCCTGCCGCCTGCGTAGCCTTGTACATCTGCTCCGCCAGTTTGTGCGATGCCGTAGTTAGCCGCTCGCGGGCCGAATCCATCTGTGATTTGTCGCCGCTTTCGATGGCTTTCTTCGCGTCCGCCAGCGCGTTCTCCACGTCCCCACGCTCGGTGCCGGAGATCTTGTCACCATGCTCCTTCAGCATCTTCTCGATGTTGTAGACCATCGAGTCGAGCTGATTCTTGGCCTCGATCTCTTCGCGCCGCGCCTTGTCTTCGGACGAATGCGCATCAGCTTCCTTAGCCATGCGCTCGACTTCTTCCTTCGACAAGCCTGAAGACGAAGTGATCGTGATCTTCTGATCCTTGCTAGTGGCCATATCTTTCGCGGTCACGTTCAGGATGCCGTTGGCATCAATATCAAACGTCACCTCAATCTGCGGCACGCCCCGAGGCGCCGGTGGTAGTCCGGTCAAATGGAACTTGCCCAAAGTCCGGTTCTGCGCCGCCAGCGGGCGCTCGCCCTGCAGCACATGGACTTCAACCGAAGTCTGGCTGTCGGCCGCCGTCGAAAACGTCTCCGTCTTCTTAGTCGGAATCGTTGTGTTCCGTGGAATCATCGCCGTCGCCACGCCACCCAAAGTCTCAATCGACAGAGTCAAAGGAGTCACGTCCAGGAGCAGCAGGTCTTTCACCTCGCCCTTAAGCACGCCGCCCTGAATCGCCGCGCCGATCGCGACCACTTCATCGGGATTGACGCCCTTGTGCCCTTCGCGTCCAAACAGTTCTTTTACGATCTGCTGGATTCGCGGCATGCGGGTCTGTCCGCCGACGAGCACCACCTCGTTGATCTTGCTGGCGTCGATGCCCGCGTCTTTCATGCACTGCTTCGACGGCCCTACCGACCGCTGCAAAATATCCTCGACCATCGATTCCAGCTTGGCGCGCGTCAGCTTGATGACCAGGTGCTTGGGGCCGGAAGCATCCGCCGTAATGAACGGCAGATTGATCTCATGCTCCATGGTGGTAGAAAGCTCAATCTTTGCGCGCTCGGCCGCGTCGCGCAGACGCTGCAAAGCCATCTCGTTCCCCTTGCCGCGCAGGTCAAGGCCTTCGTTTTTCTTGAATTCATCAATCAGCCAATCCACCAGCCGCTGATCGATGTTGTCGCCACCCAAGTGCGTGTCGCCGTTGGTGGCTTTGACTTCGACCACGCCTCCGCCGACTTCGAGAATCGAAATATCGAACGTGCCGCCGCCGAAGTCGTACACGGCGATGGTCTCGTCCTTGCCCTTGTCGAGACCGTAGGCCAGCGCTGCCGCTGTCGGCTCGTTGATGATCCGCTTAACGTCAAGCCCGGCAATTTTGCCCGCATCTTTAGTAGCCTGGCGCTGCGCGTCGTTGAAATACGCCGGCACGGTGATGACCGCCTCGGTGACCTTCTCGCCGAGATAGTCTTCCGCCGCCTTCTTCAGCTTTTGCAGGATCATCGCCGAGATTTCCGGCGGAGTGCACTTCTTCCCCTGCGCCATGACGGCTACATGGTCGCCATCCCGCTCAACCTTATAGGGAACCATCTTCAGCTCTTCGCTGACCTCGTCGTAGCGCCGTCCCATGAAGCGCTTGATCGAGTAAACCGTGTTCTCAGGATTGGTGATAGCCTGCCGCTTGGCGACCTGCCCCACCAGCCGTTCGCCGGTCTTGGTGAATCCGACAACCGAAGGCGTAGTCCGCCCACCTTCTTCGTTCGGTATAACTTTCGGCTCTCCACCTTCCATAACCGCTACGCAGGAGTTGGTGGTGCCGAGGTCAATTCCAATAATCTTTCCCATAACGTATCCTCCGATACAGATAAGTGCTTTATAATGAGTGCAATTATGATTACGCTCTAGGCGATGCTATAACCTGAGTGAATCATTGTCAAGTTTTAGATGCTCTGCAGAGACTGAAGGATGCGCCGACCGGCGACGGGATCTCCACGACATCTTTCGACCGTCGCTACCCGACGCTGTCCCTCAGCCTAGTTTCCTCCCCAGGCGAACCTGCTGCCATTTTTGCCGGCCTAATTGCCCTGCCACATCAGATATTTCTTGACTTCGTCCGATACATTGTATAACAATGTATAGTGTAATGGAGAGTAATAACGGACACGAGGACCGGTGGGAAGCCCAGTTGAGAAAAGGCTCGTTGGATTTGGCCATTCTTGGTGTCCTTTGGAACGAGCGGCTCTACGGGCTCGACATCCTGCGGCGGCTACAAAATGCATCTCTAGAAGTTGCCGAGGGAACTCTGTATCCGATCCTGATGCGGTTGAAACAGGACGGGCTGCTCGAGAGTACGTGGGTAGAGGCCGGAGCGGGTCACCCGCGCAAATACTACTGGCTTACCCAAGCAGGACGGCAGCGGGCTCTCAGCATGTCGCAAGGCTGGAATGCATTTTCCCAGAGCATCTCTGGCATATTGCTGGGGATGAAAAATGGGGCAGAGGAGCGATCAAAATGACGACGGTTTCAGCAGAACAGACCTCAATCCAGGAATACCTGAGACATATATCAGCGGGCCTGAAGGGGATGGACGAGGCGCAGAAGCAGGAAACGTTGGCAGAGATCAGCAGCCACTTAAGCGAACGGGCGGCTGAATTAGAAGCACAGGGCACGCCTCATCCGATCGAACAAGCGATTTCCAGCCTTGGCGACCCCGCCGACTTGGCATCCGCATTCGTGGCAGTAGCGCAGGCCAAGCGCGGTATCCGTAGCTACGCCCCTTGGACGCTACTGCGCAGTGCCGCTCGGATTGCCCGAACTGGAGCCAGGGGCCTGGCAATTTTCCTAACGGGATTGTTCGGTTACGGGTTCGGATTGGCGGGCTTGATAGCTGCCATGCTCAAGGCGTTCATCCCTGAAACGGGTCTTTGGGTCTGGCGCTGGGGAGTCGTTTGGGGAGTGAAGCCTGATACTGTGAGCGGTCGCGAATTGCTCGGACACTACTTCATCCCGGCATCGATAGCATTATCCTTCGCGTTTGCGAGCGCCACCACCCTCTGGTTGCGGCGGCTGACAAAGAAGGTATCCTTCTTCGGAAGATGGCCCGCGGAATCGCTGGGGCAAACGCCTCCGCGCAGCGGTAATATCTCAAACCCTGTATCGGCCTCGCACGCGGAATAGAGGGGCGCCTCAACCCTGCTTGTTCCGTCCGCAAACAAGCAAGACTCCAGAGCGATACTCAGCGGCCCGACTCGACCACCGACAGTATCTCCAGCGGCTCAGGCCGATCGGTGTAGTCCTCGTTCGCGGAGGCGAGAAGGATGCTGCCGTCGTGCCCGACTACAAAGGTTGCGGGAATGGGCAACGTCCAGCTGTCGTCGCCGTTGGCGAAGGGCAGGTTGACGAAGGTGCTGCGGTAGAGTCCCTGCTGTTCTTCGGGGACGCGGTACACCAGTCCAAACTGGCGAGCGAGCTGATTGTGAGCGTCTACCAGCAACGGGAAGGCGAGCTTGTGCTGGTCGTGCATGAAAAAGGACTGTTTCTCCGTCTGCGGGGAGACGGCAACCAGCGACGCTCCGGCGGCCTCGATATCGGCGGCAATCGAGGACATGGCCTCCATCTGGCCGACGCAAAATGGGCACCAGCGGCCGCGGATGAACAAGAGAACGAGGCGTCCTTTGGCAAGAATCTGGCCGGAGGAAACAAGCTTGCCGTTGTGGTCCGGGAGTTCGAATGAGGGAGACTTGTCGCCGACCTTGAGCGCACTGGCGGCGATTCCCTGAGCCTTGAGGCCAGCAACGGCGCGGGCATGAACGGCTTGGACGTCAGCGGGAACGTACTTGGCGATGAGGTCTTTGCGCTCGGCAAAAATCTCGCGCAGCGGCCGCATATCGCTGTAGGAGCCGGATTCCTGAAGAGAGCGCCACTTCATGGGAGTTGCAATTGAATCATTGGTTGATTGGGACATTGAGTCATTGAAACCTAATGCCTCAATGTCTCAATGATTCAATGCCTACATTCCCGGAAACTTCATGCCCGCCATGCGCCGCGCGAAACTGGGCTTGCCCATCTGCTTGAACATTTTTTTCATCTGGGCGTACTGGCGGAGCAGGTTGTTGACTTCCTGCACACTGGTGCCGGAGCCGCGAGCGATGCGTTTACGGCGGCTGCCGTTGATGGCTTCGTGATGGTTGCGCTCGTAGGCGGTCATCGAACTGATGATGGCCTCGACCCGGTTGATCTGCTTTTCGTCAACCCTTTCAGCGGCTTTCTGCATGCCGGAAAACGCTCCGACATTGGGCAGCATGCCCATGAGGCTTTGCAGCGACCCCATCTTGCGAACCTGCCGCAACTGGTCGCGGAAGTCCTCCAGTGAAAAGCCGTCGCCCGCAAGCATTTTGGAGGCAAGCTCGTTGGCCTTCTTCTTGTCAATTTGCGACTCGGCTTTTTCGATGAGCGAGAGAATATCGCCCATGCCCAGAATCCGCGAGACGATGCGGTCGGGATGGAAAGGCTCCAGCGCATCGTATTTTTCGCCGATGCCAATGAACTTGATGGGTTGTCCGGTGACCTGGCGAATGGAGATCGCCGCGCCGCCGCGAGCGTCACCATCCATCTTGGTGAGGATCACGCCGGTAAGCGTGAGCTTCTTGTGGAATTCGTCGGCCGAGTTGACGGCGTCTTGTCCAGTCATCGAATCTGCAACAAACAGAATCTCCTGCGGATTGAGCAGGCGCTTGAGCGACTGCATCTCCTCCATGAGCTGATCGTCAATGTGGAGACGTCCGGCGGTGTCAACGATCAGCACATCGCAGCCGGAGTTGATCGCTTCGCGCCGCGCTTCCTTGGCAAGGCGCTCGACGGTAGCCGTGTTCGCTTCGCCGACCTCTCCCTCATAGAGGTTGGCCTTGATCGCCGCCGCAACCACTTTGAGTTGCTCGCGAGCGGCGGGACGGTAGACGTCGACCGAAACCAGCAGTGGACGGTGTCCGCCATTCTTCAGCCAGTTGGCGAGTTTGCCGGAGGTCGTGGTTTTGCCGGAGCCTTGCAGCCCGGCCATGAGCACGACGGTCGGCGGTTGCGAGGCGAACTTTAATTTAGCCGTGTCTTTGCCAAGAGTCATGACCAGCTCATCGCGGACGATCTTGATGACCTGCTCGCCCGGCGAAAGCGCAGTCAGCACTTCCTGGCCGACAGCCTTGGCGTGAATGCGGTCAATGAGCTCTTTGACGACTTTGAAGTTGACGTCGGCTTCGAGCAGCGCCAGACGGATCTGTTTCAGCGCTTCGGAGATGTTCTCTTCCGTAAGGACGGCTTGTCCGCGGAGAGACTTGAAGGCGCGCTGAAGTTTTTCCTGGAGATTCTCGAACATTCGGGACCAGCACTATTTTAGCAGGCAGGAAGATGGATGCAGGCCGCAGGCCGGACGCTGCGAGCAATCCTCCCTCGTCACTCCACCTTCGGCCGCGCCATTTCAAAGCGCTGCGTGGTTCGCGTGTACTGCATGCCGCCCATGCGGCCGATCAGGTCGAGCGAGTTCCGGTCCAGGCGGCCTTCTTTCAGATGGCGTTCGTCGATGTGAACCGAGACGATTTCGCCGATCACCAGGCTGCCGCCCTCGGGGCCGGGATTGAAGTCTAGAATCTGATGCAGCTTGCATTCGAAACTGACCGGAGACTCGGCCACCCGGCGCGGACGCACGATCTTCGAAGGTGCAGAGACGAGTTTCGCCACTTCGAATTCGTTGATGGACGCGTCATAGTCGCCGCTGGTCAGGTTCATGGCTTCGGCCAGTTCGTAGGTGACCACGTTGATCACGAATTCCCGGGTCTCGCGAATGTTCCGCAACGTGTCTTTGGGCACTCCTGCGGGTTCTCCTCCGGCCTCCGCATTCTTCGGTGAGCGCATCCCCGGCGCAAACGCCAGCAGCGGAGGCTTCGCGCATACCGCATTGAAAAACGAAAAAGGGGCCAGGTTGGGTTGTCCGGAGGCACTGAGGCTTGAGACCCACGCAATCGGCCTCGGCACCACGGCGCTGATCAGAATGTTATAGAACTCACGGTGCGAAAGCTGAGAAGGAGTGACGTCCATAGCGTCGAGTATATCTTCCGCGCTTTCTCAGACCTCGGTTAGCCCCCGCCAAACACTTCCTTTGCCGCACTCACGGTGTTGCAGTGAATCGTGATGGTGTCTTCGAGCTTCATAGCGTAGCCACCGGCGAGTGTAACCATCACAGGAATGCCCTCAGCCTTGGCGATTTGGAACATGAGAGCGTCTCGCTTCTTTAGCCCTTCAATCGTCAGCGAGAGTCCGCCGAGCTGATCTTCGCAATACGGATCAGCTCCGGCGAGGTAACAGATAAGTTCCGGCTGGAACTTGCCCAATCCCAAACTGAGCGCATCGCCCAGGGCCGCCAGGTATTCGCCATCGCCGAGCCCGTCGGGCAGATTCATGTCGAGCGAAGAAGGGGGCTTAAACACTGGGTAATTATTTTGTTGATGGAGCGAGATGGTGAAGACGTCCTCAGCGTGGACGCTGCGCGGCCTCATTCCAGGCGGGGCAGGGCGCCCGGTGTGGCGCGCGGGATCGAGAACCGAAGCCAACGTCGAAGGCTGCTGGTCGTTGGGGGCGCGGGGACCGGAAAAAATCACAGCCGTGCCATTACCTTGATGGACGTCGCAATCGACGGTCATCGCGGTGCGGATCCGGTCGTCACGCTGCATGCGGCGGATGGCTACGGCCACATCGTTGATCATGCAGAAGCCTTCGCCGTGACCAGGATGGGCGTGATGGAATCCCCCACCGATACTGATCCCGACGCCGTCGTCGAGGGCATGGTCGGCGGCCAGCACCGAACCGCCTGCTGCCAGCCAGAAGGCGCGCACTAACTCCGGCGAATAGGGGACTTCAAGTTCCAATTCTTCCATCGCGCTGAGCGTGCCCGTCTTCAATTTCTCGACGTATCGCGGAGTATGCACGAGCAGGATGTCCTCGTCGGTTGCCGGCGGAGGAGCGACAAAATCGGAAGGCTCTGCGATTCCGGACGCGAGCAGCCGGTCATGAATGCACCTGTATTTCTCGGCGGGAAAGACATGAGAGCCGATAGGCAGGTAATAGTCGTCGCTGTAGACGAGCTTGAAGGGCAGCATTCAGCACTCAGCATTCAGCACTCAGCGAGGTGAGGGCCGAAAACTTCATATCATACGCGATTGACCGAGGTTTGGAGGAACGTCGGTTGCTGCTCGTCCGCGGGCACTGATCCTCGATCTTTCATAGCTGTTAAACTTGGGCCATTGCCTTCCAAGAAGAAATCGCCGCTGCAAGTGAGCGCTACCACGCCTGAGTCTCCTTTTGCCCCCGCTCCTGGTAACGAGAAGGGCCGGATTTTCCTGATTGACACGATGTCGTTCATTTTTCGCGCCTATCACGCGATGGCGCGGCAGCGGCCAATGTCCACGAAGACAGGAGTTCCGACGGCGGCGACCTATGTTTTCGTCAACATGCTGCGAAAGCTGCGCGACGATTTTTCGCCCGAGTATCTGGCGGCGGTGTTCGATGTGGGGGCGCCGACGATCCGCAATCAGCAGGCGGAAGCGATCACCACCATCCGCAAATTCGACATCAAGACGCAGACGTTCAAGGAAGCGGAATATGGCGGCTATAAGGCGAACCGCGCCGAGATGCCTGGCGACCTGGTGCAGCAGATTCCATACATTCGGCGGGCGCTGGAGGGATATCGCATCCCAATTCTGCAGTTGGAAGGTTATGAAGCTGACGATGTGATTGGAACGCTGGCCCGAAAAGCGGCGGCGGAGTCATATCCGGTTTTTGTCGTGTCGAGCGACAAAGACATGCTGCAACTGGTGAACGACAAGGTGCAGGTGCTGAATCCGCCGAAGGACAATTTGATTTGCGACGCGGCGAAGGTGGAAGAACTTCTCGGAGTGCCTCCGTCGAAGGTGGTGGACGTGATGGCGCTGCGCGGCGATTCGGTGGACAACATTCCGGGAGCGCCGGGGATCGGCGACAAGGGGTCGGTGGAACTGATTCAGCGCTTTGGCAGCGTGGAACAGGCGTTGGAACGGGCCGCGGAGGTGGAAAAGAAGACGTATCGGGAATCGCTGCAGAACAATCGCGACAACATTCTGCGCAGCAAACAACTGGTGACGATCGATTGCGACGTCGCGGTCGAATTGGATGTTTCGGCGATGAAAGTGGGCGAACCCGACGTTGAGTCATTGCGCGCGCTGTTTGCCGAACTCGAATTTACTTCTTTGTTGAAGGAACTGCTTCCCGTGGTGGAAGTGAAAGAGGGCGACTACCGGGAGATCTCGTCGAAAACTGAATTCGAGGAGTATTTGAGAGGTTTGCGCGAAAACGCGCCGCTCGCGCTGGCAATTCCGACCGAACACACAGAAGGCGTTGAAGAGGAAGACGAAGAGCCTCAGCCGGCGCAATCGAGGTTTCTGGCTTTACAGGATGCGGACGCCGAGGATCAGAGTGCCGTCGCTCTGAAGCGCATTGCGGTTTCGAATGCGCCGGGGGCTGGGGCGATGGTTGCACTGGATGACAAGGCGCTCGCCGATCGGGTCAAGAGTGCACTCGAAGATCCCAATTTGCCGAAGACGGTTCATGACTTCAAGTTGGCGCTGCACCATTTTTCCGAGCAGGGCATAGCGCTGGCCGGAGTGCGGCATGATCCCATGCTCTACTCCTATCTGCTCGATCCGACCTACTCGTCGCATTCCTTGCCCGAAGTCGCGCTGCGGAGATTCAATTTGAAGCTGAGCGGCAACTTGGCGGAAGCGGCGGATGTGACGGGGCGACTGGCGAACGCGCTCCGCAAAGAAGTCGATGAGCAGGGATTGACCTCGGTGTACGAGGAGATCGATGCACCGCTGGTGCCCGTGCTGGCGCGCATGGAAGCGGCGGGCGTAAAGATTGATCTGGCGGCGCTGGAGCAGATGTCGGAGAAGTTGCAGCGCGAGGCCGCAGCCAAGGCGCAGGACATATATCAGCGTTGCGGCATGGAGTTCAACATCAATTCGCCGAAGCAACTGGGCGATGTGCTGTTCAACAAACTTGCCCTGCCAATGCCGATGAAATACGGGAAAGGAAAGAAGATATCGACGGCCGTGGATGTGTTGGAAGGACTGGCGACGGATCATGAAGTGCCGCGGCTGGTGCTCGAATATCGCCAACTGACGAAGTTGAAGTCGACTTATGTGGATGCATTGCCATCGCTCATCCGCAGCCAGAGCGGCCGCGTGCATACGACTTTTGGGCAGACGGGGACCGCGACGGGCAGGCTGTCATCGGCGAATCCGAACTTGCAGAATATTCCGATTCGCACCGAACTGGGACGCGAGATTCGAGCGGCCTTTATCGCCGAGCCGGGGCACGTTCTGCTGGCTGCCGACTACTCGCAGATCGAACTGCGGCTGCTGGCACATCTTTCGAAAGACAAACTGCTGGTGGAGGCGTTCCGGCGCGGAGATGACATTCACACTCTGACCGCTTCGCAGGTGTTTGGAGTGCCGCCGCTCATGGTAACGCCGGACCACCGGCGGCAAGCGAAGGTGGTGAACTTCGGAATTGTCTACGGATTGTCGGCCTTTGGGCTGTCGCAACAACTGGGCATTGAGCCGGGCGAAGCGCGGAAATTCATCGATGCGTATTTTGAAAAGTATGCGGGAGTACGGGCATTTATTGATGCAACGCTCGAGCAAACTCGGCGCGATGGCAAAGTGAAGACGCTCTTTGGCCGCATCCGGCCGATTCCCGATATCAACAGCAAGAACGCTACCCAACGCGGGTTTGCGGAGCGCACGGCCGTGAACACTCCGCTGCAGGGAACAGCCGCCGACCTGATTAAACTGGCGATGATCCGGATTGATGAGGAAATCCGGAAGCGCGCACTGACATCGCGCATGACTTTGCAGGTGCACGATGAACTTGTGTTTGAAGTGCCAGAGAGCGAAGTGGACGCCATGAAGCCGCTCGTGCGGGAGCACATGGAACGGGCGCATCCGCTGGTTGTCCCGCTCGTCGCCGATATAGGTATCGGCGGAAATTGGCGCGACTTAGAGTACTAGGCCGCAACCAGAAACAAGTTCGGCAGAACTTCAGCGGCCGGTCCCTGAATACATTCGTCGAATGCCAACGCATTGGCGGGAGTTTCCGGGCCAACGTAGTAGGTGCGCGCGCGTCCACGGACGTGCGCAACGAAACTGGCGGCAGGTTCCACCACACCGGACGTTCCCACCGCAGCGAACACGGTGCAGCGATTCAACGCCGCAAAGATGCGGTCCAAATCGTAGGGCACTTCCCCGAACCAGCAGATGTGCGGGCGAATTCTGCCTCCGCATGGGCAGCGCGGTATCTTGGCCGGCGCCTCGTAGCGGGAGTCATCTGGGAATGGAGGCCGCCGGCAGGTGTCGCAGCGGCTCTTGAAAAGCTCGCCGTGCATGTGAACAACGTGGCGCGATCCAGCCTGCTCGTGCAGGTTGTCCACGTTCTGCGTGCAGAGAAACAAGCGATCCGCGAGCTTACGTTCCAGATCGGCGAGCGCGAGATGGGCACGATTGGGCTCGGCCGCGGCGGCAACACTCCGGCGCATGGAATAGAAATCCCAAACCAGCCGAGGATCGCGCGCCCAGGCATGAGGCGACGCCACTTCTTCAATGCGATAGTTTCGCCACAGTCCGCCCGTCCCGCGAAAGGTGGGGATCCCACTCTCGGCGCTTGTGCCTGCCCCGGTGAGAATAAAAACAAAGTCTTGTGGTCCGATGTGAATCATGAACGGAGCATTCGGCGCCGAGGAAAACTATTCCCCATTTCCGTTATACTCTTGACACAAGTTGTCATGAAGCGCCGCCTTCGTCGTTGATACAGCCGCGTGACCAGAAAGTGTTTCACCTTGCGGAGGCAGTCGGATGAGTGCAGCTACGTCGCTGGTGCTGGAGAAGACGCAACGGCGCGAGTTTTCCCGCCGCCCGGTACATGTGCCTCTGGATGTAATCGCGCTGCGCTTCGGAGTTCCCGAAAATTTGCCCGGCCGTTGCACCGACCTCAGTGAAACCGGAGTAGGCGCCGTCATCGCCGGAGAGTTGGGTCCGGATCAGCAGGTCGCCGTCGAGTTTCGGCTTCCCAATGTCGGCCTGCCCGTTCGCGCCCGGGCGCTGGTTCGCCATCAGTCGCGCCTTCGTTGCGGACTTGAGTTTGTGGGACTATCGGTGGAGCAGCGGGAAATGATCCGGTATTGGGTTTATCGGGTTTCGGCGCCGGTGGATATCGGTGATTTCAAGAAAGAAGAGAAAGAGACAGTTGCAAGGCCGGAGACGGAAGCGCCCATGGCCGCCGCACTGCCCGCTGCCAAGCCCAGGCACAGAATTCGTGTCGGGTGGCGCGGAATCTACATGCTGTTTGCGTGCACACTGGCGTTGGCTGGTCTGGGATGGTGGCAGTGGCAGAGGTCCTGGAACGAACTCGAAGCGCACGCGGCGGTTGCAGAGTCAGGGCTGCGAGTTTCTCCACGGACCGTCTCTGCAGAAACCATGGCGAAGCGGATTGTAACCAAGGTAGAGCCGGTTTATCCTGAGGCTGCCCGAAGGACGGGAACCGAAGGGCTGGTGGCGCTGGATGCGGTGGTTGCGCCGAATGGCAGTGTGGAGCGCTTGCGGCCTCTGTCCGGACCCGATCTGCTGGTGCAGTCGGCGACAGAGGCAGTGCAGTCCTGGAGATTTGAGCCTTACCTCTCTAGCGGTAAGGCGGTTGAAGTGGAAACCACGATTGCAGTCGAATTCCGGCTGCATTGATGCGGCTTTACTCGAATTTTTCCGCCTGCTGGAAGGGCACACCACGCTGGTCTTTTACTGACACGATGGGTTCACCGTCGAGTTCCCAGTCGATGTTCAACCCTGGGTCATTCCACGCCACGGTACGTTCATGCTCGGGCGCATAAAAGTCCGTCGTCTTATAGAAGACGTGAGCGTCTTGGGACACAACTCGGAAGCCGTGAGCAAATCCGCGCGGAATCCATAAAATCTGTTTATTCTCCCCGGAAAGTCTGAAGGACTCCCATTTCCCGAAGGTAGAAGAGCTGCGACGAAGGTCGAGCGCAACATCAAGAATCTCGCCGGTGATGACACGCACGAGTTTTCCCTGAGGCTGGCGAATCTGGTAGTGCAAGCCGCGGACGACATTTTTCTCGGAATAGGAATGATTGTCCTGCACGAATGGTTCGGGAATGCCGAGTTCGGCAAACGTGCGCTGGTTGTAGCTTTCCAGAAAGAAGCCGCGGTCGTCGCCGAACACCCGCGGTTCGAGAAGCAGGATTCCCGGCAGGCTGGTGGCAGTTGTTTTCATCGGACGATCTTCACCAAGGAGCTTTCCTCAATTAGAAGACGCGTTCCCGCAGCAGTTGCAGCAGGTAGGCGCCATATCCATTGTTGCGCATCGGCTGCGCCAGCGCTTCCAGTTGCGCGGCGGTGATGTAGCCGGAGCGGTACGCGATTTCCTCGGGGCAAGCAACCATCAGGCCCTGGCGTTTCTCCAGCGTCTGGATGAACAACGAGGCTTCCATCAAGGCTTCGTGCGTGCCCGTGTCGAGCCAGGCCGTGCCTCGCCCCATTACGCAGACGTTGAGCTGATTGCGCTCGAGATAGACCCGGTTGACATCGGTGATTTCAAGTTCGCCGCGCTTCGAAGGCTTGAGACTCGCGGCAATTTCCACAACCTGCCGATCGTAAAAATAGAGCCCGGTGACCGCATAACGCGATTTCGGGTGTTTCGGTTTTTCTTCAATGCTGAGCGCCTTCCCCTGTGGATCGAACTCGACGACGCCGTAGCGCTCGGGATCATGAACGGGGTAGGCGAAAACGCGCGCGCCTTCAGGCTGAAGCGTCGCTGCGCGCAATTCCTTGACGAGGTCGTGGCCGTAGAAAATATTGTCGCCAAGCACGAGCGCGCAACCGCTGGACCCGATAAATTCCCTGCCGATCAGAAATGCCTGGGCAATGCCCTCGGGCTTCGGTTGCGGCGCGTACTGGAAACGGACGCCGTAGCGGGAGCCATCGCCGAGCAAGTGCTGAAAGCGGGGCAGGTCTTCCGGTGTCGAGATGAGCAGAATTTCGCGGATGCCGGCCAGCATCAGGGTGGAGAGCGGGTAGTACACCATCGGTTTGTCATACACCGGCAGCAGGCTCTTGGCGATTACATGGGTGACGGGATAAAGGCGCGTACCCGAGCCTCCCGCGAGAATGATGCCCTTGTAATTCGGTTGTGCGGTCTTCGTTCTTGTTTTTGTCATGTCAAGTTCAGTTTCATCTCTTCGCCTCAATGCTCGGTGGCGTAGTGTTTCGCGATCCATTGACGATAGCTGCCGCTGGTAACGTCACGGACCCAGTCTTCGTGTTCAAGATACCAGCGGACGGTTTTGCGAATCCCGCTCTCAAACGTCTCCAGCGGACGCCAGGTCAGTTCGCGCTCGATTTTGCGCGTGTCCATGGCGTAGCGCCGGTCGTGGCCGGCACGGTCCTTGACGAAAGCAATGAGCTTGCTGTGGGGAACGACCGGGTCGTCGGGGCGCAGTTCGTCGAGCAGGGCGCAGATGGCGCCGACAATCTCCAGGTTCTTTTTTTCGCTTCGTCCACCGATGTTGTAGGTTTCTCCGGGGCGGCCGTTGGACAGCACGGTGCGAATTGCGCGGCAGTGATCTTCGACGTAAAGCCAGTCGCGAACGTTTTCACCGTCCCCATACACCGGGAGCGGCTTGCCGGCGCAGGCATTCAAAATCATGAGCGGTATCAGTTTTTCGGGAAACTGGTGGGGTCCGTAATTATTGGAGCAGTTGGTGGTCAAAACGGGGACACCGTAGGTGTGGTGATAGGCACGAACCAGATGATCGGAAGCCGCCTTGGACGCGGAGTAGGGGCTGTTGGGTGCGTAGGGATTGGTCTCGCTGAAGGCGGGGTCGTTCGGGCCGAGCGATCCGTAAACTTCATCGGTGGAGACGTGCAGGAAGCGGAACGATGCGCGATCGGATTCCGCCAGCGCCGACCAGTAGGCGCGCGACTCTTCGAGCAGGCTGAATGTGCCGTTGACATTGGTTCGGACGAAATCATCGGGGCCGTGGATGGAGCGATCGACGTGGCTCTCGGCGGCGAAGTGAACGATGGCGCGGGGTTTTTCGTGCCGCAGCACGTTTCGCACCAGCTCGCGGTCGACGATGTCGCCCTGTCCGAAGCAATAGCGCGGGTCGGATTCAACGGCACGCAGGTTGTTGAGATTGCCGGCGTAGGTCAGTTTGTCGAGATTCAGGACGCGCGCCCGTTCCGAGCCAATCCATTGGAGAATGAAGTTCGAGCCAATGAAGCCCGCGCCGCCGGTGATCAGAATGAGATCTTCCATGCTCGGAGTGCGGCACTCCACAAAACCCGCCGCGTTCCGATTCTAATCATTATCAGGGCTGGACGCGAAGTCGCAGCTCGGTGACGGCGAGCTACCCGGTCGCAGAAGTGTGGATCGGGATCTGCTCATCCGGCGTCCAGCCCAGCACGTTGTAATAGGCTTTTTCGATGGAGCGGGCGATTTCAGGCCAGAGATACTGGCCCTGGATCCGCTCGCGTTCCCCGGCTGCGGACTGACGGCGAAGTTCGGGATTGTGGACGAGCAGGTCGAGCATATGCTCAAGATCGCCTTGGTCGCCGCGACGGAAGGTGAAGCCCGCGCCCTCGACTACTTCTTTATTTTCCGGAATATCGCTGGTCAGCACGCAGACCCCGGCCGCCATGGCATCGAGAAGAGCCAATGACAGGCCCTCAAGTTCGGACGGAAGCACGAACAGAGCGGCATTGGAGAGAAGCTCCTCGAGATCTGTTCCAGAGACCCAGGGCAGGAAACGGATCTGCTCGGATTCGTGGCGGCGCAAGCTGTTGACGTAGGCATCGGAGTGACTCGATCCGCCGGCGAGCACCAGGTTCATGCTGGTGTGGATGTTTTCAAAAGCCTTGATGAGGAGATGGCAATTCTTTTCCGGTGAGAACCTGCCTAGGAAAAGAACGTAGTTGTCCGGGTGGAGATCCCACTCGGTCAGTTGCCGGGGGAGCCGCTGGGAGGCCAGCCTCGCTCCGTTCGGTATGTAGATCGTGTCGCGCTTGTACTGCTGACGGTAGTACTGCTGTAAGGTGTGCGAGACCACCATAGTGGCATCAGGCAAGGAAACCGCAGCGGCTTCTCCCCAGCGCAATACGCGCGACGCTATGCGGCCCCATTTGCCGCGCTGCCAGTCGAGGCCCTGCACGGTGACGACAGTCTTCTTGCCGGCCAGCCGGGGAAGAAAAGAGAACAACGCCGGCCCCAGGCAGTGGTAATGGACGACATCGTAGTCCGCCATCATGGCGTGCGCCGTGCTCAACATAGTGTGGACGACAGTTTCCAGATGCTTGGAGCGGATGGTCGGTAACCGCCGCACGCGCATGCCGTTGTGCGTGCTGAGAGGAGGAGTGAAATAGGTGCGGCAATAGACGGTGACTTCGTGACCCAGCCGGGCGAGTTCGTGCCCAGCCTGCTCGTAATAGGATTCGATGCCGCTGTATTTGGAGACCACGCCACGTCCTCCGATGAACGCGACGCGGACGCCACGGCGGGGAACGGGGTGCTCCGGCGCGGCGGGGAAAGACAGAACCTTCTTAAGGGATTTGAGCTGGCGATAAAGCTCGAGTAGTTTCTCCATGTGCTGGTCGGGGTCGTGATTTGCCTTCACCCGACGGCGAGCTGCGGCGCCCATCTTCACGATCAGATCGGGACGGTCAAACAGAAATCCGATAGTATCAGCGAGCTGTTCGCGGTCTCTGTCGGAATAAAGAAGGCCGGTGACGCCATGTTGGACGAGTTCGCGGCGCGAGCCTAGATCGGAGGCGATCACGGGCCGTCCCCAGGCATAGGACTCCAGAATCGATTTCCCCAAAGTCTCGTAGGCGTGGGGCGGAAACACGGAGAAGGTGCAGCCGGCGATCAATCGCTGGAGTTTCTCACCATGGACCATGCCCGTGAACAAGACCCGGTGCAGGTTCAATTCTCGCGCCAGCGACTCGAGCCGGGGGCGCTCCGGGCCGTCCCCCGCGATGACGAGAGGAATATGCGGTAGCTGTGCCATGGCGCGCAAGAGTTCGTACACGCCTTTCTCGGGAGAGAGCCGGCCGAAGTAGAGCACGAATCCTTCATCGGCAGTGAGTTGTTCGTCGCCGGGCAGTGCCTGGAAGTGGGGCAGGACTTCGATACGTTGGGCAGGGAAACCGCTGGCGATCAACTTGCTGCGCACGAATTCGCTGGGAGCCAGGAACATGTCCACGCAGCGTTCGTAAGTTCGCAACCCCCTGTGCAGGTAGGCTTCGGCGGCGAGGACCACCGCACTGGAGCGCGGGCCGGCATAGCAGCCTCTGGTGACAACGTGGCGAAAAGCGCCGTGGCTGCAGAGTTCACAGGGATGGCCGTCGGCGACAAAATTGTAGGTTGGGCACAGAATCTTGAAATCGTTCAGGTGGTAAAGCACCGGTATCCCCCGACGCTTCAGCTCCCAAAGAATCGAAGGCGACAAGTGGTGATAAATTCCGCGAACGTGCGCCAGATCGGGTGAAAAATCAGCCAGGCAACTGCGCATCGCGCGCCGGGCGGAGGTGGAATAGATGGCGTGGGCCGCCATCCTGACCTTCTGCAGGAAGCTGGCGTTGGGATCCTTGAAGTCGAGACATGGAATGCGATAACTGCGCCCCGTGAAAGCGGGAGTGCGGCCGTGGTCCATGCTGAACAGAGCGGTTTCCTGGCCGCGCGCATTCATCTGGTGTATGAGGTCGAAGAGATAGGCTTCGGTGCCGCTAAACGGATAGTCGTATTTGTTGCAATACAGGATGCGCATGGTTATTTTCCGATGGAGAGATACGGGACAGGAATTGCTCTGCAAAAGCGCGTAGATTTCGCTGGCGATTGTAGGAAGCGGCGATGCTGGCCGCGGCCGCGTGCTGGATTCCGGCCAGAGAGGCCTGGTGGCCCTGAATCCAGCGAACGGCACTGACGAAATCGGGCAAAGAGCCGGGTTGGCAAAGAAATCCTGTGCGCTGGTGCTCGACCAGTTCAGGAATACCGGTGATGGCAGGAGCCAGCACCAATTTTTCGTGAGCCATGGCTTCCATCAGGACTATCGGGATTCCTTCGCTCTTGCTGGTCATAACGACCAGGTCGGCGTAGCGGTAATAGCCGGGTAGCTCAGTGCGAGGCACGTGGCCAATCAGGTAAACAACCCCTTGGAGCCCCAATGCCGCAATCTGGCTTTCGAGAGCTCGGCGCTCCGGTCCCTCGCCGACGATCCAGCAAATGAAGTCGAGACCTTGGTCGCGAAGCACTGCGCAGGCCTGGATGAGAAAGCGATAATCCTTCACCCGGTGCAGGCGTCCCACCGCGAGGAGACAGAATCGCCGGTTTTCTGAACCGACTTCCGCTTCGGATGATGAGGCAGCGGTGGCGGGCCAGGGGAGTACGCGATCGACCCCAAGACGTTGCACGATGATCTTCTCCGGGGGCGTGGCAGGGTAGTTGCGGAGAATGTATTGCCGGTTGAAGTCGGAGACGGTCACGCAGAACTGACAAGCGCGCAGCTTGGCCGAAAGCAGATCCGCGCGCTGCAGCAGATCGGATCCGTGCAGGGTGAAGCTGAAGCCAATTCCGAGCAGTTGGGCAGCGGTCAAGGCCATCCATGAGGCGAAATACCCGTGATGCGCGTGGATGTGCTCTACCTCGAGAGTCGCCAGTTGTTCTGCCAATGCGGCGCCCATAACCGTGTGGCCTAACCCGCGAATGCGGCGGGTGGGGGGAACTCCGCGCTCCCACAGCAAGGGTCGCAAGAGCTGCCAGAAGTTGCGACGATCGGAGGCGAGCCGACCCACTGCCCGAAGAAGTTCGGAGTCGGAAAGCGGCTGAAAATAGTGCGTCTCTTTCCAGAAAGCGATTTCCGTCAAGCTGAGATTCTCCGGCGAGACGCGTTTGCCACTGCAGCAGACCACTTGCGCCCCGCGGCGCCTCAGCTCGGCGACTTCATCCATTACGTAAGGTTCAAGGGGGGAGGGAAACTCGTTGGCGATGTAGGCGATGGCGGTCATGCGGCAGACTCCTCAGAAGGCGCGCAAAGCATCCCGGCGACGGTGAACACGAGTCCAATGACAAACTGGTACGCCATGTCTACGAAGAAGGCGTTGAAGAGATACACGCTGAGCACGATCGGCCAGACCTTTCTCAGGGACGCGAGGCGCAGAGAAGCGACGGAGCCGGACTCACCGCGCGGACGGCGCCCAGTCGAAGCGGAAGACAGGCGGAAGAGGTTAAAAAAAAGAATGGCGTACAGGGCCAAACCGGGAACGCCGAACTCCACCAGCAAGGCGAGGTAGGTATTGTGCACGTAAAAGGTGCGGAGATGATAGCCCTCCATGCGGCGGGCGAGTTCGGAATACATACCCCCGGCAGCCCAACCGGTGAACGGTCTCTCCCGGAACATCTCCCAGCCGGCGTCGTACACGGCGAGGCGGGCTTCTACCGGGCCGCGTTCACCGGTACGGTCCCCGAAAGCAGTCTTTAGCGAATGGTTGCTGAGGCCGATGGTCAAGCCAATCATCAGGCCCGTAACCGCCAGCAAAGCACATACGGCTTGCAGACGGCGCTCGACCAGGCGGAATCCGAGAACGATGGTGGAGACGGCAAATGAGATCCAAACAGCGCGCGTCATGGTAGCAAGCACGGCCAGGGGCAGGACCATCCACAGCAGACTGACGACGCTTTTACGCCGTTGCGTCTGTGCCAGGACAAGAATCCCAAGGATGTTCAGCGAAACGCCATTCGCGACCGCCTGGAGAAACGGGCCGCGAGCGCGGTCGGGATGAAAGCCCAGGCTTTCGTCGAGAATGAAGCGCGGAAAGATGAGCGAACGGGCGTCTGCGAGAAAGGCAATGGCAATGAACACCAGGTAGGCGAGCGCGACGATGACGAAGATCTCAAAGTGCCTTTGCCGCGAGGCGTTTCGGAAAACGAGCACCGCGAGGTGAAACAGGGCAAAGGGGACGATGTACTTGCTGGCGATGATGCTCCAGATTTGTGCGTCGAACGGTTCCTGAAGCGCACGGAACACGGCCAGCGCCGTCAGACCGAGCATGGGCAAGCTGAGTCCGGCAATGAATGGGATCTTATCACGGAGCGCCATGGTGCGTAGAGCAACGAAAAAGACCAGGATGCCGAACGCGATTCGGTCGGCGTAAAAAGAAAAAAGGTCTGGTGGCCGAAACAGGAAAATGGTCATTGCGGCCACGTAGAAGGACCGAGGGAAAGGCTAAGCCGAGGTGAACCGGGCGCAGCAGCAGACCCGCAACCTGCCAAAGCGGATTGTCGTCACGTTCCCGAAATGGAGCCAGGACGCGGCTGGTCGTGGTTAGTGTGCCCATGGCGGGAATCAGGCTCCTTCCGGCGCGAACAGCACGTGAACCGTGCCTGCCAGAATGCGCAGGTCCAGAAGCAAACTCCAGTTCTCGATGTAGGTGAGATCGAGGTGCATGTTGAGTTCGAACGACGGACACCCGCGCGCCGTAATCTGCCACAGACCCGTAATGCCAGGTTTCACGTCCAGGCGCCGGTAGTGTTGAAGTTCGTACTGGCTGACCTCGGCGACGGGGTGAGGCCGAGGCCCAACCAGGCTCATCTCCCCGTGCAGCACGTTCCAGAGTTGAGGGAGTTCGTCGAGGCTGTAGCGGCGGAGGATATGGCCGATGCGAGTGATTCTGGGGTCGTCGTCGATCTTGAAGATCGGGCCTTGCCGCTGGTTGCGGGCGCGCAGATCTTCCTTGAGGTGTTCGGCGTTGGCCACCATGGAGCGAAACTTATAGCAACGGAAGGGTCGACCCTTGACCCCGGTGCGTTCGGCGGAGTAAACGACGGGACCGGGCGAGTCCAGTCGGATGAGCAGAGCGACTATGGCCATGATAGGACTGACCAAGGCCAGGCCAAGTGCAGCGCCGATGACATCGATCGACCGCTTCAGAAACAAAGTAAGGCAAGGCAGGGGCTCGCGATGCAGGGTGATGACCGGTACCTCTCCGATGTGATCGATGCCGGAGTCGGGCCACGGACCCGGAGGCAGATCGGGCACGGCACGAATGTCGAGGTGATTGCGGAACGCGACTTCGGCAGCGTCTCGCGCCTGAGCGCGCTGGCCGGGCAGAGCGAGAACGACCTCGTCAATGAATTCGCCGCGAGCCAGCCAGTCCAGGTCTGCGATTCGTCCCAAGATCACCGGAGAAAGAGGCAAATCGTCATCCACGAAGCCGCAGACGGTGGTGCGTTGGAGCGGATCATTGCGTAGTGTCCGGGCGATGGAGCGAGCGATCGGTCCCCCGCCAACAATGAGGATCTTGCGCGGCGCCGTGCCGAGGCAGCGCCGCTTCCATGCCATCTGCCTGACCCGCCGGCATAGCACCAAGCCAGTCAGGCTGCTGGCAAATATGGCGAAGGCGGCGAGAGGATGCATTCGGTCCCAGGCAGCAACGAAGACCAATCCAATCGCGAACAGGGTCGACCGGGCGAGGGCGGGGACGACCCCGGCGGGAGATGGATCTCCGGCGTGCTGGTAGAGCCCCTCAGAGGATCCGAAGAGCGTCACCAGAACAGCAAACATCGGCAGGTAGGCCCAGGGCAGACTCCACACGGGAAAGACGAACGACGAGGCGGCACACATCACTACGAGAACAATCCAATCGGCTACCGCCAACTGAAAACCCAGGAAGCGACTAACCGTGGGTTGCGGCAGGAGTGGCTCCGTTGGCCTCGCTGCCTGCGCGCGCGTTGTCGTAGCTTCGGCCGCCGGCGCGAATGTCGTCGCGGTTCTGGGGTGCGGCATAGCTGGAGTCCCAGGAATCATGCGGGCATACGGTGAGGGGCAATCTTTGAGCCCGGCGTTCCACAGTCGATTTGTGATCAATTCACCCATAGGATTCACAGACTTCGGTACAAACCTTGAGGCACAGGAAAACGACGTTCGGCGAGGACGGTCCCGAGCACCGGAACCTGCGCCTTAGTCAATTGATCTTTGATTTGAGCAGCGACGAGGCGCCTGGTTTTGTTGGCGGTCAGCACCAGCACCAGGCCGTCGCAGGCCCGCCCGATACTCGCCGTGAGCCGGGAGACGGAAGCGCACCACAGAATGGAAAAGTCGAACTCCGTCGTGAGTTCCCGGAGACGCGATAGGTTCTGGTCGGTGATCCGGTGCCCACAAGCGTCTGGTAGCCAGTTGTGTCGAGGAACCATCCACAGCCGTGGTGCGATCGGCCAGATGGCTTGCGCACGGTTGGCAGAGGGAATCCGCAGCTGGGTTTGCAGAGTGACCGAGTCCAGGTTGGCGTCAATCAGACCGACCTTGTACCGGTCTTCTGCAGCCAGGGCTTGGACTACCTGGAGGCACAGAGTTGCAGTCGCAGTAGATGCTTCGATGGCAGCGAATCCGACGTGCCGCACCGCCTTCGATTCACGCCCGAAGAAGAGTTGCTGAACCAGGGCATGGATCTGCTCATCGTTCACCGAAGCCGTTGGGGTAGCTCCCTGGCTCGAGACTTGCTCGCGACTCGGACTTAACAGCCGTGGTTCAGTGGCACCAGAGGCATCGGCAACAAGCTCACGGAAGGTGCTCGCCGGACCACCGCCTTGGGCCGGCCGGCGCGAAAGAGTAGAGGTCGCAGAAGCGCAGCCTCAGGTGCCGGGAGCCATGCCAGCACCGGTACGCCCAGCAGGACGTGAGCTTCACTAGGGGTGCGGATCGTGGGGTCAAAGTACTCCGTTGCAAAGGCAATGCCGAAGCTGAACGCTATAGCCAATCCGAAAGCGAACAGGAAATACAGGAACATGGAGTGTATTGGCAGGGCCGGGGCAACCGGCGGTTCCACAATGGCCACATTCAGGATTCGATGCTCGTCGAGCGCATCGCCGATACGCGCTTCCTCGCGCTTATGAAGGTAGAGAAGATAGTTATCCTCCTCGGCCTTGGCGACGAGAATCAGGTCCTGCTGATCCACCGAATCGGATTGCATCTGCTGTGCGACTTGGCGCAGGGCAGCAACCTGGACGGCAGCATCCGATTGCCGTGCCCGCAACCCGTCCCGCAGAACTTGAGCCTTCTCCATTTCCATTCGAGCCCACTCGTAGTTGGGGTCCTTGTCGGTCGTTTCGTCGCGTACCGGGGTGAGTGCTTCAGCGGCAATTTCTGTGCGGGTTTCGGCGATTTCCTGTTCAACTTCTTGTACCAGCCGGTAAGACGGTTCAAAGCGGCTGAGAAGCTCGGTGCGCTTGAGTTGGAGCTCCAGCAGGTGTGTTTTCATCTTTTCGAGGGCCTCCGGATTGTCGGCCCAGCGCTTGAGCGTGACCGACCGGGAAGGGAACGACTTAAGCTGTTCGCCAAGCGACGCAACCCGGCGCTCGGTCTCCACCCGCTCCTGATCGATCTGGCGCCAGGCCGCGTCCGCTTCGCCTAACTTCTGAAGAGCGATGTCACGTTCCAGCGCCGCCGAAGCCACGCCCCGAGCCCGGGTAAAGTGCACAAGGTCGGCTTCGGAGCGATGCAGGCGCTTTTCATATTCCGCGGTTTGCTGGTCGAAGAACTCGATCTCCCCCGGGGCCGCTGAAGGCTGGTGTGCCTCTGAACATAGAGCGTAGAAAGTGCTGCCAGGATGCGGGCGGCCCGTTCCGGATCGGTGTCTTTGTAGCTGACCTGGATAAGATTTGACTTCTTCAGGGCCTCGATATCCAGGCGGCGTGCCAGCTTGCGAACCGTGTGTTCGGTCTCGGCGGAGCGCTCGAAATCCGGAATGTTGGCAGGAACAAGTCCCGCCATTCTCACAACCTGCTTGAGCAGATCTTCGTCGCGCAAGAGTTCGACTTCGGAATTGAGCTCTTCTTCCGTAATGTCGGGACGGGTGAAATCCATGGCGCTCGGGGGTTGGGAGGAAACGATGGGGTCGAAGCGGCCCCGACGCAGCAGAACCTTGAAGTGGGATTCATAGCGCGCCGAAAAGACCGCGAAAAGCATCGTCGCCAGCAATGCGAAGCCGAAAGACGCGGCGATGAGTCGTGGGCGCCGGAACAGCGTGGCCGCAAGGTCGCGAGGCGTGAGAGAGGGAGGGGGGTGCGAGTTTTCGTTCCATTCCGCGGACATGGATCGTACAGCAAAGCCGATCACACCCGGCGGGCTTTATGGGAACTCGCCAGATTTTGAAGAACGCAATCAGTAAATGCTGCTGCTCCTTTTCTCTAGAATTGCAATGGGTTCACGTACCAACTCATGGAGTTGGTCGGAACATATTTGCGAATTTTTGAAATTCGGCTCTGGGGCACAAAGATAAAATCGCCGGGCTGAAGGTGGAGATCCTCGTGAAGGTTGCGAGAATCCAGCATCTTCTTCACGTCAATCACGTGGGATTCGGCTACGTAGGCGGAAATCCGGCGAAACACAACAACCTGCGAGTGACGGGCCTGCTGCGTGAAGCCGCCGGCAACCGCCACGGCCTCATTGACGGTCAGATCCCCGCGCAGCTCATACTTTCCCGGCCGCGCCACTTCACCGGAAGCAAGAAAATAGGGCTTGTCAAAATCCTTTAAGGTCACGGTGACCTCCGGCTCGCGCAGAAAGCCGCGGTAGGCATTCACAACGGCCTGCCGCATCTGGGGAACCGTGAGTCCTTCCGCGAACAGCGCGCCTGCGCCTTTCAATGCTACGAAGCCATCCGGCTGCACGGTCACGGTCTGATTAAAGTCGGGAGAAAAAGTGAAACTCACGTCCACCGTGTCCGACTTCGAAAGCCGATAAAGCGGATGGCGTTCCCCTCCGAATGCAGGATCTCCCATACCACCCGCTTGATCGGGTTGTGCGATCGCTCCTTGTGTAGAAGCGCCCGTGCCCGGCCGGACCTGGCTCTGCGAGCTCTCCGCCGCCGTGACCTTACCGGTTGACGGAGCAGAGGATCCAGGTGCCGAAACAGGCAACCGTGCAGTCTCCTGAGCGGATGCGATCACGGCTAGCCGCAGGATGAGCATGCCCGCCGCTCCTAAAACGACGTTTCTGGTAATTGCATTCATCTCCGGACTCTCACCGTTGCTCCGAACGGCGAACCAGGCAGCTCGGCTTTTTGAGCTGTTGCCACGAAGCTAATGCTGCATCCCAAGCACAACAAGACTTGGAAAGTACTGTCCACCGCGGTACATGGCTCGTTCCCGCCATTGGAAAGGTGACGAAATCAGCGGCCGGCCCGCCAGGCCCCGGTTCCCGGCCCTGGGCTCCCTCGAATTGTGAAAGTGCCGCTGTGAAAGTTGTGCACCAGAGTAGCCCTCCGAAAGTAGACATCAAGGGCGGAATTCATCACCAACGGAGTGTGACGGGGCCTACATCTGGTCCGTGCGCCTAGGGGCATGATAGGAGTGTGAAAGCCACACACTCGGCAAAACCGTCCACCGGAACCGGACCCGCCGCCACCGAAGTGGTGCACGTCCTGGTCGCCGATTCGGGTCCGATTCAATCCCAACTCTTAACGCGGGCTTTAAAGAGCCGGCGGGAGTTTCAGGTTTCCGCAGTCGCATTGGAAACATCTGCTCTCCACAATTTCATGCAATCGAATCCCGCCGACGTGGTCCTGGTGGCGGGAAACCACCTGCCGGATTTGAGCCTGCTGCGCTGGTTGCGCATCTCGTATCCCAAGATCGCTCCCGTGCTGCTGGCCGAGAGCGATGACCGCGAACTGGTGGTGAATGCCTTACGGGCGGGCGCGAAGGGCATCTTTCTCTTCACCCACACTCCTTTCCCCATGCTCTGCAAATGCATTCATTGCGTTTTCTAGGGAGAGGTTTGGATCAACAGCCAACAGATGAATTACGTGTTGGATGCTTTATCGGAGGTGCCTACGCTGCGCGTAGTCAACTCCAATGGCAGAACGTTACTGACGCCCCGCGAAGAGCAGGTGGTCGCGCTCGTGGCCGATGGCTTGACCAACCGTGGAGTCGCCGCCGAACTGGGTCTCAGCGAACACACCATCAAGAAATATCTGCTGCGCATTTTCGACAAGGTTGGGACTTCGAGCCGGGTGGAACTGGTTCTCTACGCCATGTCGCACGGCGAAAATCGTCCGGCAGAATGGATGCCGAGCAACGCCTGACAACCGGGGTGCTGAGGCTGATGATGGAGTCTCACACCGGGCCGCCGGGTGCAGGAGAAAAGGCCGACGGGCTTACAATGGCGATATGCGAAATGGCGAGGATAGTCCGGTCACAGGCTCCGGGTCCCGGTCCAAAATGGAGCGGCGCTGGACCGTGATCGCTTCAGGCCTGCTTCTTCTGGCGCTCGCGCTGGTTATGATCTATACGGGGCCGAATGCCTTCTACAGCCCCGTTGCTTTAGTGGTGGTGGCCGCAATCGGACTGGCCGCGCTGCTACTCCAGGTTTGGTTTCGCCGAGAAATTCCGATTCATTCTCCCCTCTGGTTGAACGTCCTCGGCATTGTCTGCGCCATGGTGTCGCTGATCGCAGATTACCTGCGAATGACCCGTCGTGCGCTGGATCTCGTGGCGTTTGCCGCCGTGGTCTGCTTCGGCATCAGCGGATCGCTCATCCTGCACGCCCTGCGGCGGAAAGTGCGAACGCCGCAATCCACTGCGGCCGAATAGACAGGTTACGAAGGCCTTCCCATTTACAATGCCCCCATGCGCGTCACTCTGTTCGGAGCATCCGGACTGCTTGGCCATGATCTGGTTCCGGAGCTGAGCGTTGAGCAGAACCACTTGACCGCACTGTCGATCGAAGACGTTGACCTGCGAGACCATGCGCGCGTTCGCGACGTGATCCGCGAATCCCGTCCCGAGTGGATTCTTCTGCTCGCTGCATACACCGACGTGGATGGCTGCGAGTCTAACCGCGATCTGGCCTTTGCGGTGAATTGCGAAGGCGCTGTCAATGTGGCCGAGGCTGCCCGCGTAGCCGGATCGCGCTTGCTGTTCGTGAGTACGGACTACGTTTTCGATGGCAGCAATCGCTCGCCTTACCAAACCAGCGATGCCCGAAATCCGGCCAGCGTTTATGGCGAGAGCAAGGCCCGGGCCGAGGAACGGCTTCTCGAAATCCTGCCAGAAGTGTGCATCGCCCGGACTTCGTGGCTGTTCGGGCATGGCGGCAAGTGTTTTCCAGGAACGATCCTGAAGCTGGCGGCAACGCGTCCAGAAATTTCCGTGGTCAACGATCAGCGCGGCAGCCCAACGTTCACGCGCGATCTATCATCGGCCTTGGTGCAATTGTGCCGTGCATCCGCTCAAGGCATCGTGCACGTCACCAATTCCGGCAACTGCACGTGGTACGAGTTTGCCAGCGAAATCGTGCGCATGTCCGGATTGCCTACGGTAGTCAAGCCCGTGACCACCGCCGAATTCCCGCGCCCGGCGCGACGACCCGCCTATTCCGTTCTGTCGCCGGACAGCCTGCACGCTTACGACATCCACATGCCGGAATGGGAAGATGCGCTGCGGCGCTATCTCGCAAATCCGGGGAGATCAGGCAAATGAGAAAGATCCCTTCTGCACTGATGTTCGTGAGTTGCGCCTTGTCGGTGCTGCCCGTGCTTCTGGCGGCGCAGAGCATGGAGCGTTGGCCGACCCATGGCTGGGCAAAGGACAGTCCAGTCGAGGTGGGACTCAATGAAAAAGCTCTGGCGGCGTTTGATGCCGACCTGGCAAGCGGAAAATATGCTCTGGTAGATAGTTTTGCAGTGTTCCGCTGCGGGAAAGCGGTCTACGAGCGCAAGTATCCCCACGACTACGGACAGATCTACCAGAAAGAGGCGAAGACCCGTGGGCCGCTGAACGCGCATCTGACCGGTTCTTACAACTACTTCGACCCGGCGTGGCACCCGTACTATCACGGAACTGATCTGCACAGCATGCAGTCGGTGAGCAAGACGGTCAGCTCCGTCATTCTGGGCATTGCTGTCACACGCGGTGATTTCAAAGCCAGCCTCGACACTCCGGTGCTCAAGTACTTCGACGCTGCGAAAGTGAAGAACGTAGATGACCGCAAGCGGCGAATAACGCTGCGCCACGTCTTGACCATGTCTACCGGGCTCGAGTGGAATGAGGAGGTTGCCTACGACGATCCCAGGAACGATTCGAGTTTGATGGAAGCGGCCGACGATTGGGTGCAGTACGTGATCGACAGGCCGATGGCACAGGAACCCGGGAAGGTCTTCAATTACAGCAGCGGAGTGTCGGAACTGCTGGCCTACATTTTTCAGAAGGAGACTGGGCAGGATATCGAGAAGTATGGAGAGAAATACCTGTTCGCTCCACTGGGCATGGAGCATTTCTGGAAGCGCACGCCGCTGGGACTCGTAGATACCGAAGGAGGCCTGTACCTGCGCGGCTCTGACCTGGCCAAAATCGGATACCTGTATTTGCACGATGGGATGTGGGACGGAAAGCTCATCGTGTCGAGAGATTGGGTGAGGCAGTCATTAGCCCCGTTCATTGATGCGGAGGAAGGCTACAAATATGGGTTCAAGTGGTGGCTCCTTCCGCGAGCCGATACGCAGCAATATGTCTGGATAGGCATGGGATTCGGCGGGCAGCGCCTGATGGTGTTTCCGGAGGAAGAACTGATCGCGGTGTTTACGGGATGGGAAATCCTCAAGGAGCCCGCGAGTGACCGTGAGTTTGTTAACCGGATTCTGTCCGCGGTGCAGACAAAAGCATGCAGCAGTACAGCGCACTGAAAAGCCCCTTTACATCCGGAAACTGGCCCACAACGGTGAAGTGGGTGCTCTGTCCAATCAACGCTGCCGTGGTTTATCCTTGCTTTTCTTCGAGGACCAACCGTGAACAAGCAACTCTTCTGGATTCTGCTCGCCTCGCTCTGCACTTTGCTTCTTCCTTTCGCGCTTTCCGCCCAGCAGTATGACCCGGCGATGTACCAGGAACTTCGCTGGCGCATGATCGGCCCGTTTCGTGCCGGCCGTACCGTGGCGATTTCCGGCGTTCCGGGGCAGCCGAATGTCTTCTACATGGCGCCAAACAACGGCGGAGTCTGGAAGACAACGGACTTCGGCCGCACCTGGAATCCGATTTTCGATGGTCAGCCAACGGGCTCGATCGGAGCGCTGGCCGTCGCGCCCTCGAATCCCGACACGATCTACGTCGGCAGCGGTGAAGGCTTGCGCCGTCCCGATCTATCCGTAGGCGATGGCATCTACAAGTCAACCGATGCCGGTCGCACCTGGCAGCATCTGGGTCAACGGGATGGCGTTCTGCGCGACGCCGAGCAGATTGGATCGATTCTCGTCGATCCCAAAGATGCGAATCGGATTTTTGTAGCCGCTCTCGGACATCCTTATGGTCCGAATGCAGAGCGTGGCGTTTACCGCTCGCTCGATGGCGGTCAGACGTGGCAAAAAGTTCTTTATAAAGATGAGAACACCGGCGCGATTGATCTGGTGTTCGATCCGCGAAACTCGCAGGTGATCTTTGCCGCCATGTGGGCCTCGCGCCGTCCGCCGTGGACGACTGGCGAAAGCTATGACTGTCCGGGCAGCGGTCTCTACAAATCGACCGACGGTGGTGCGAACTGGCGGCAAATAACCAAAGGACTGCCGAGCGAGGCCGATAAGCTTGGCCGCATTGGCCTTGCCGTTTCGGCGAGCGATCCCGACCGCATGTATGCCTTGGTGGACGCGCAGAAGCACGGCGGCGTTTATCGCTCCGACGATGCCGGCGAAAGCTGGCAGTTCGTCAATAGCGAAGATCGCGTCGTGGGACGCGGCTCCGATTTTGCCTGCGTGCGCGTCGATCCGCGAAACAAAGATGTGATCTATGTCGCCAACACTTCCACATATCGCTCCAGCGACGCAGGCAAGAGTTTCACCGCTATCAAGGGCGCGCCTGGCGGCGACGACTATCACACCATCTGGATCAATCCTGAAAACCCCGACATCATCGCTCTCGGCCGTCGACCAGGGCGCAACCATCAGCGTGAATGGCGGGCAGACCTGGAGTTCCTGGTACAACCAGCCAACGGCGCAGTTCTATCACGTCATCACCGACAACGAATTTCCCTACTGGGTCTATGGCGGGCAGCAGGAAAGCGGCTCGGTTGGCACCGCCAGCCGCAGCGACTTTGGCGAAATCACGTTTCGCGACTGGACCACGGTTGGAGTCGAAGAATACGGCTACGTCGCGCCTGATCCGCTGCATCCCAACCTGATTTACGGCGGCAAGGTTACGGTATTCGACCGCAATACGGGACAGACGCGCGACGTATCGCCAGTCGTTCTGCGGACCGGGAAGAATCGCTTCGATCGCACTGCGCCGCTGATCTTCTCGGCAGCCGATCCGCATGTACTGTATCTCGGATCGAACGTGCTGTTTGCCACGCGCGATGGCGGCAACAGCTGGCAGATCATCAGTCCCGATCTGACGCGTGAAGATCCCGCCTCTCCAGCGACGCTTGGGCCGTTTATCGAGGCCGATCCGGCGAAAGGCAAGCATCGCGGCGTGATCTATTCGATCGCTCCTTCGCCCAAAGATGCCAACCTTATTTGGGCGGGCACCGACGATGGACTGATTCAAGTCACGCGCGATGGCGGCAAGAACTGGCAGAACGTAACACCTCCCGAATTGACGCCTTGGAGCAAGCTGTCGCAGATGGATGCGTCGCACTTCGATACCGACAGCGCCTACGCTGCGGTCAACCGTTTCCGTCTCGATGACCTGCATCCTTATATTTACCGCACGCACGACGGCGGCAAGTCGTGGCAGAAGATCGTCAGCGGACTGCCCGAGAACGAGCCTGTCAACACGGTGCGCGAAGACACGGAACGCAAGGGACTGCTTTTTGCCGGAACCGAGCGCAGCGTGTACATGTCGTGGGACGATGGCGATCATTGGCAGTCGCTGAAAATGAATCTGCCGCCGACTTCGATTCGCGATCTTGTCGTGCACCATGACGATGTGGTCGTCGGAACTCATGGGCGGTCGTTCTGGATTCTCGACAACATCACGCCGCTGCGGCAGTTCAGCGCGGAGGTGGTGGATTCGACTGCGCATCTTTTCGCGCCGCAGGTGACCTATCGCGTGCGCCGAAACAACAGCACCGACACGCCTTTGCCGCCCGAGGAACCTGCGGGACAGAATCCTCCGGATGGCGCAATGATCGACTACTGGTTGAAGGACGCGCCTTCGGGTCCAGTCACTCTGGAAATTGTCGATACCTCGTCCGGAAAAGTCGTGCGCCGTTTTTCGAGTACCGACAAGGCGGAAACGGTCAACGCGAAAGAGTTTAACGTTCCTATGTACTGGGTGCGGCCAGCGCGCATGCTATCGGCCGGAGCCCGGCATGCATCGTTTTATCTGGGACCTGACCTATCCTGCCCCGGATGTGTTGACACGCGACTACCCGAGTTCGGCGATCTACCACGACACGCCACTGTATCCGCTGGGAGCGACCGTGCTGCCTGGAGAGTACAACGTCGTGCTCACGGCTGGCGGCAAGAGCTACACCCAGCCGCTGACGATTCGCATGGATCCGCGAGTGAAGACTCTGCCGGAAGATCTGGCCCAGCAATTCGACCTCGACCGCAAGATTGCGGCTGCGCTTCATCAGGACTACGAAGCTCTACAGCAGGTGCGGAGCCTGCGATCGCAGTTGAAAGCGTTTTCCGGTCACGTGGCAATCGCAAAATCCACGGCTGAGTTGGATGCGAAAGCCGCGTCCATCGAAGGCGAAGAAGGCGACTACAGCGCGCGCTATCTGAGCACTCCTGAAGGCCGCAGCCTGGCTCGGCTGAATAGCGGCATCAGCGCGCTGGTCAGCGCTCTCGATACCGCCGATGCCGCTCCGACGACCCAGCAGGTTGCGATGTTCGTTGAGCTGGACAAGGCGCTGGAAGAGCAGTTGGCAGCGTGGGCCCAACTCAAGTCGAAAGATATTCCGGAGCTGAATAAAGAGCTGAAGAAAGCGGGATTGCCGATGATCGATCTGCAAAAGCCAGTGCCGGGCGCGGCGATTCGGCGCAGACCACTTCGCAGGACCGGGACAAGGACGAGAACTAGGGTTGTGTAGCGCGGACACTCTTGTCCGCGAAAAGTTAGCGCCAAAGATGCCCACGTGGGATACAGCTGTGGAATCCCACCCTAACGTCGAAAAGCACGACGTTAGGATGGGGCACCCGGCTCAGGGCAGGCTCTGTCCGCGAAAAGCCAGCGCCATAATTACAGTTGGGCTGCGCGAGGACGGTTGCAGGCTGCGACAAGTACCCCCCCCCCCCCCCAATTTCCCGCAAAGTATTCAATAATAAGGAGTTAGTCTCAAAGTATTCCAGAATAAGGACTTACGGTTATCAAAGAGCTCTGAAATGGGTTTGGGGCAGTTTCGAGGGTGGAGAGATCCTTCGCTTCGCTCAGGATTTCGGCAGCGGGCTCGCCCGTTCGGCTACGCTCAGGGTCACGCTCGCTAGATGCCTCAACCTCGAAACTGCCCCAATCAGAGCTTTATCGTCACGCGCGGCGGGTCTTAAGTCAATGGATTTCGATCACGGATGGTTTGATCAAGAAATTGCGCCCTGAAGAATGTGGTACGCACACACATTCGCAAGAAACACGCATCTGTGGCGAACCCGGCTCAGGACAGAGGTCAATGAGTGATACTGGGATTTATCGCCAACTGTCCCTTTGAGCCACCGCCAACTCCCCAACTTTCATTGACTTGCCCCTCCTGCCCACGTAACATTCAGCGCCAGTGATCGGCCGGACAATCTCGCATTACCGCATTACCGAGAAGCTTGGCGGCGGCGGGATGGGTGTGGTGTACAAGGCCGAGGACACAACCTTGCACCGATTTGTGGCCCTGAAGTTTCTGCCCGACGACGTGGCAAAAGACCCCCAAGCTTTGACCCGCTTCCAGCGCGAGGCACGGGCCGCCTCAGCTCTGAATCATCCCAATATCTGCACCATCCATGAAATTGGTGAACAGGACGGCCATCTATTCCTCGTCATGGAATTTCTGGACGGAATGACGTTGAAACATCGGATCGCGGGCCGCGCGTTGGAAACCGAGGCGCTGCTCCCTCTCGCGGCCCAAATAGCCGAGGGGCTCGATGCGGCGCACGGCCAGGGAATCGTGCATCGCGACATCAAGCCCGCGAATATCTTTATTACAAAGCGAGGGCATGCCAAGATCCTGGATTTTGGACTTGCGAAGATCAATCCAAACGTGAGTTCTGCAAGCCAGGTTGGCGGGGAACGGACAGAAAGCATTGAGAACGAGATCCTGACCAGCCCCGGCGCAGCTCTGGGCACAATTGCCTATATGTCGCCAGAGCAAGTGCGGGGCAAGGAGCTCGACCATCGCACTGACCTGTTTTCTTTCGGCGTCGTGCTTTACGAGATGGCAACTGGGGCGTTGCCCTTTCGTGGCAACACCTCGGGGGTGATCGTCGATGGCATTCTGAACCGTACCCCTGTGCCGCCCGTGCGGCTTAATCCAGATTTGCCACCGCGGCTGCAAGAACTCATCAACAAGGCGCTGGAAAAGGAACCGAAGTTCCGATGCCAAACTGCCGCTGAGATGCGCTCCGATCTCGAACGGCTCGGGCGCGACTCCAGTTCAAGTCACCTGACGGCTTCGCCGTCGGACTCCACGGACGGCGCACTACCGTCCGCGCAATCGGCAAGCGATGGGTCCGCTCGCGCCCGGAGTGCTCCATTGCGCTCCGCAGGGATTGTGTCGAGGCGCTACGGCTGGATGCTAGGGGCGCTTGCGGCGATCCTGCTGGCGGGATTGGGCGTGTGGTTTTTCGGCAACCGGTTCCGGCCTACGCTGCAGAATCCGCTCGCCGATGCGCATTTCGCACGGCTCACTGACTTCGAAGGAGTGGAAACGAATCCTGCCATCTCTCCCGACGGGAAATTCGTCGCCTTCATCTCGAACCGGAGCGGTACGTTCGACATCTGGCTCATTCAAGCCAGCGGCGGCGGTCTCGCAAACCTCACACAAGGTCGGATCGGGGATGTGCGCGGGCCCCTTCGCGCGATCGGATTCTCAGGGGATGGATCGGAGGTATGGAGCTCGGGAATGGAAGGCAGAAGGCTGAGTTTGTTCCCGCTGGTGAGCGGAGCTCCACACAATTTCTTGGATGAACACGCTGCCGAGGTTGCCTGGTCGCTCGACGGCACGCGGCTGGTATTTCACACGTGGGACGCGGGCGACCCCACATTCGTCGCGGATCACAACGGAGCCGATGAACGTCAGATCCTGAAAAGCGAGCCTGGAGTGCACAACCACTTTCAGGTCTGGTCGAAGGACGGGCGGTGGATCTATTTTGTGCGCGGTCGGCCAGCCACTCGTGAGATGGACCTGTGGCGCATCTCGCCGGACGGTGGACAACCGGAACAGCTCACTCGTATCAATTCCGATGTCGCATACCCGACTCCAATAGACGACCGAACGGTTCTGTTCGTGGCGCACGACCAAAACGGAGCTGGCCCGTGGCTGTGGGCGTTTGATGTGGAGACCCGAACTTCGCAGCGTGTGAGTTCGGGGCTGGAGCAATACACCGCTCTGGCAGGCGCGGCGGATGGCCGGCGTCTTGCCGCGAGCGTGATGAACCCTCGGGCCAACTTGTGGAGCGTTCCAATTGCCAGTCGCGTTGTCCAGGAAAAGGAGGTTGAAGCCTTCCCTTTACCCACATTGCGTGCCCAGGCGCCGCGTTTCGGAGGTGCATCGTTGTTCTATTTGTCCTCGCGTGACGGGGCTGACGGACTGTGGAGCTATCGCGAGGGACAAGCGCTGGAGATCTGGAAGGGTTCGGACGGTGCGCTCCAGTCGCCTCCCGCCGTCTCAGCGGATGGGAAGAGTCTTGCGTTTGCTCTGAAGCGGGACGGGAAGCGGCAGATGCACGTTATCGCCGCGGATGGAACGCGACTCCGCCCCCTTTCGAGCGACGTCGACGTTCGCGGCACGGCGTCCTGGTCTCCCGACAGCAAATGGATTGTCACTGCTGGCAGCGACCGCGAGGGAGCGGGTTTGTTCAAATTGCCCGCCGACGGCGGCTCGCCAGTACGGATCGCAAGCGGACCGTTCCTGGATCCGGTGTGGTCTCCGCGCGGGGACCTGATCGTATATTGCGGGACGCAGGTGTTTACCCTCATGCCCCTGCTGGCAATACATGCGGATGGAAAACCCGCGAAGCTGCCCGAAATCAACCTGCAGCGTGAAGGCGAACGAGTGCGGTTCCTGCCAGATGGCACTGGGCTGGTCTACATGCTCGGCAGTACAAGCGCCGTTCAGGATTTCTGGCTGCTTGACCTCGGCACGATGCGCTCACGGCGTTTGACCCGACTTAGCAATCCCGCCGCAATGCGGACCTTCGATATCACTTCCAACGGCAGCCGGATTGTATTCGACCGGTTGCGCGAAAATTCATACATCCTGCTCATTGACCGTGCCACGAAGCAAACTCGGCCGTAGTGGGAGCTGACGTTGCTCTCGTGCAAACAACGAATTGTTGAAGTTGTTGTAAGCAGGCGTGGCTGTTGAAAAACTCTTTTCAGGGAATTTCAACAACGGAATTCGTCCGTAAATTGTTGAATCTTCGTTCGCTGGAGGGGCTGAAATTCACTGAAATTACTGCTTTGGTTCCTTTTTCAACAGCCACAGGCGATTTCACTCACTGAGAATTGCAGGTGGATCGCCCGGCTGCTCGCTCCTGCCGCAGAACGCTCACTTACCTTTGCACAGTAGGGTCAGATTCGTCTCTCCACGACGCTTCGGGGTTACAGCGGAAATTCGCGGGGCGCGTACTCCATCGCCGCCTTGCGCGATGGGAGTCGGCCTTCCAGTTGAGCGTCCTCGACCGCGGTCAGCATTTCTTTGAAGCGTGGGCCGGGTTGATCGCCCGGGTGAATCAGGTCGCGGCCTTGGTGGGCCATGCTGGTTGGAGAAAATCAAAAGCAAAGGCGCGCGGACAGGAGTGTCCGCGCTACACGGGCTAATCCGGGCCAGAGAGTGATGAGGGGGTAGGGGTCCTTCGACTCCGCTCAGGATGACATTTTTTTGAGAAGGCCTTGAAGTTTATACGGGAAATTCGCGCCGCACATACTCCATCGCCGCATCGTGAGATGCGAGTCGGCCTTCCAGTTGAGCGTCCTCGACCGCGGACAGCACCTCTTTGAAGCGTGGACCGGGCTCATAGCCTGCTTCGATCAGATCGCGTCCGGTAATCAGCGGAGTGGGGCGGATCGCTTCGGGCGGCAACGAACGCAACTGCTCGCGCGAATAGTCATAGGCGTCGAGTTGGCCGTGGCTGGAAAGACAGTCGATGCGGTGCAACTCCAGATGCTCGTCGAAGGCGGGCAAGCGGAGAAACTTTTTCAGCGTGGATTGGTTCATGCGCTCGACGTCGGCGAAACGCATGTGATTATCTACCAGCGCCAGAATCTGATCGGTTTCGTCGTTTGAGAAGCGCAGACGGCGGCAAATTGCGGCGGCCATCTTTACTCCTACTTCCACGTGGCCATCGAAGCGGATACGGTCGGGAGCTACGCGGAAGGTTGGCGGCTTACCTACGTCGTGCAGCAGGGCTCCCCAGGCTAGCGTTTCCGAGGCGCCAGCCGGAAGTTTTTCGAGCAGAAGCAGCGTGTGCACGAAGACGTCGCCTTCGGGATGGAACTGGGGCGGCTGCTCGACTCCTTTCATTTTGGCGATTTCGGGCAGGACTTCGGGCAGGAGGCGGGTCATATCCAGCAGCTGAAACGCTTGTTGGGCGCGGCCTTCGGTCAGCATCTTGGTCAGTTCTTCGCGCACCCGCTCGCAGGAGACCTGGTGAATTCCTGGCGCTAGCTTTTGGATTGCTGCCAGGGTTGCGGGATCGATCTGGTACTCGAAGCGTGCCGCAAAACGCACGGCTCGCAGCATGCGCAGTTTGTCTTCTGCAAAACGGCGTTCGGGATCGCCGATGGCTCGGATGATTCCGGCTTTCAGATCGGCTTGTCCGCCGACTGAATCCAGAATCTCGTTGGTAGCGGGATCGAGCATCATGCCGTTGATGGTGAAGTCGCGGCGCTGCACGTCTTCGCGGGGGTCTCGGGTGAAGCGGACCTCGTCGGGATGACGGCCGTCGGAGTAGCCCACGTCGGAGCGGAAGGTGGTGACCTCGACGGTTTCTCCGTGACGGGCGGGGACGACCGTCGTTCCACTGGATTCTGGGACCAGGACTACTCCGAATTGTTCGCCTACGGCTAAGGTATGCGGGAAGATTTGCATGACTTGCTGCGGCGTCGCGTCGGTGGCTACGTCGTAGTCGGCGGGCTCGCGGCCCAGCAGCAGGTCGCGGACGCAGCCACCGGCGAAGTAGGCCTGGTGTCCGCGTGCTCGGAGGGTGCGGACGATTTCGGCGGCGTGTTGTTTGGCAGTCAGCATTCAGCCATCAGCTAAAGCAACACCAACCGCAAGTCGTCTAAACTAGAAACTGATAGCTGATGGCTGAAAGCTGACAGCTAATTATGCCTGACGCTACCATCCTCGGCATCGAAAGCTCGTGTGATGAGACGGGCGCGGCGGTGGTGCGCTCGGGGCAGCAGATTTTGTCGAATGTCGTCGCCTCGCAGATTGCTACTCACCAGCCTTATGGGGGAGTGGTTCCGGAACTGGCCTCGCGCGAGCATTTGCGGGCTCTGGTTCCGGTGGTGCGACAGGCGCTGGCGGAGGCAGGACAGACTTATCAGTCCGTTGACGCTATCGCCGTCACGCAAGGGCCGGGACTGGCGGGCGCTTTGCTGGTGGGCATCAGCTTTGCAAAAGCGCTGGCCTTTGCGCTGGATAAGCCTTTGATCGCCGTCAACCATCTGGAGGGACACATTCATGCCGTGTTGCTGGGTCACCGGCAAATGGAGCAGCGGCAAAGTGACGATGCCAGCTTGCGCTTCCCCGTGCTGGCGCTGGTGGTCTCGGGCGGACATACGCATCTTTATCTGGCCGAGGTGCAGGAAAATCTCTGGAGTTACCGGAACATCGGACATACTCGCGACGACGCTGCCGGAGAGGCGTTCGACAAAGTTGCCAAACTGCTGGCGCTGGGCTATCCGGGAGGGCCGATCATTGATCGGTTGGCGCCGCATGGAGATCCGCTGGCAGTCAAATTCCAGATGGCGCAGATCAAGCATCGCGACCGGCGCGATCACAAGCAACTCCAGGCATCAGAGGATGGGCTGCACTTCGATTTTTCTTACAGCGGAATCAAGACGGCAGTTTTGCGCTACGTTGAGACGGAGAACCTGAAGCCGGCGATCGAGGCTCGTCGGCAGGCGCTGGCGGGCATCGATAAGCCTGCGCTGGAAAATGTTCTCGGACTCTGCGACCGGCAAACGCTCAATCTGGTGGCTTCTTTCCAGCGCACGATGGTGAACGATCTGGTTACAAAGACGCTGACGGGGGCGCGGGAGTATGAGGTGCAGACTCTGTTTGTCAGCGGAGGCGTTGCTGCCAACCGGGAATTGCGGGCTGCGTTTGAGCGCGAGGCGGGGATGCAGGGGCTTCCGGTTTTCTTCCCGTCGCGGGCGCTTTCGACCGACAATGCGGCCATGATTGCTGCGGCTGCGTTTCCGAAGTTTCTCCGGCGGGAATTTGTGGCTATGGATTTTTCGGCAGAGGCGGGAATGGCGCTGCGGTGAAGTGGCGACGGTAGAACAAGGAAACGGCAGCGCAGACAGCGTTTGCATTGCAGGGGTCCTTCGACTCCGCAAATCCGTTCGCTTCGCTCTCGGAATTGCTGCGCTCAGGATGACAATTCCAGATTTAGCTCGACCTACTCCTCGTTTTATCGAAATCGTCACACTTCCCAGCTACAATGGTCGCGTGAAACCGACGATCTATGTAGTGGAAGACGATCCGGATATTTCCCGACTGGTTCGCCATCATCTGGAAGGGGCGAGTTTCTCGGTGCGGCTGTACTCGACTGGCAATCTGGTGGTGGCGGATGCCGAGCGGCAGCGGCCGGCGCTGTTTCTGCTGGACATCATGGTGCCGGGAAAAGACGGCCTGGAACTTTGCCGGCAGATCCGGCAGTCGGTGTCGCTGGCCTCGGTGCCGGTGATTTTCCTGACGGCTAAGAGCGGCGAGGCAGATCGCGTATTGGGATTGGAGTTGGGGGCTGACGATTACATCCCGAAGCCGTTCAGCCCACGCGAACTGGTGGCCCGGGTGAAAGCGGTGCTGCGGCGTTTTGAACGGCCGCTGCCGCCGCTGCCTACCAAGATTGACGAAATCCACATTGACCCGAGCGCTATGACGCTGATGGTTCGCGGGAAGCAGGTGCCGACCACGGCCACCGAATTCCGGCTGCTGGACCACTTCATGCGGCACGCGGGGCGGGTTTTTACGCGCGACCAGTTGCTTGACTCAGTCTGGCGCGATACGGCGTACGTCACGCCGCGCTCGGTGGACGTCTACGTGCGACGCATCCGTGAAAAGATTGAGCCTGATCCGGAGAACCCGCGTTACCTGAAGACGGTGCGGGGAGCGGGCTACCGCTTTGAGGTCTCGCGTTGAGAAGCCGCATCTTCGTCAAATTGATGGTGGTGTTTCTGCTGGTGATTGGGGTAACCGCGATCACGCTGCAGTTGACCGTGCGGAAGGTCTGGGAACGAACTCTGCGCGAGCAGATCAAGCTCAATCTCAAACAGAAGACTTTGATGTTTGCTTACCGTGTGGAGGCGGACCGGCAGCACTCCCTGGCTGACATTGCCGCCCAGGAGGGCCAGGCGGCGGGAGCGCGCGCTACCGTTATCGATCCAACCGGCAAGGTGCTGGCCGATTCCGAGGCCGATTCCAGCACGATGGAGAATCACGCGCAGCGCAAGGAGTTCGTTGCGGCGCTTGCCGGCAAACTCGGCATGGATGAACGCAAGAGTCACACGCTTGACATTCCTTTCTTGTACGTGGCGGCGCCGGTTTCTGGAGGAGCAGTGCGTCTGGCGTATCCGTTGCCCGAGATTGAAATTACGGATCGTCCGCTGGGCGTGGCCCTGTTCTGGGGATCGCTCAGCGCTTTCATTTTCGCGGTGCTGGTAGCAGCGGTCGCTTCCCAGTATGTTGGCCGGCGTCTGCAGCGGATCGTGAATTTTGCGGAACGGGTGGCCAGCGGGGACCTGACGGCCAGAATTGCGTCCGCATCGACGGACGAGATCGGGCAGGTGGCATCGGCACTCGATAAGACGGCGCGCCGGGTGGAGGAAAGTTACGCTCGCGTTCAAACCAGCCAGAGAGAGCTGGAGACCCTGCTCAACAGCATGCAGGACGCGGTAATTGCGGTCGATGCCGATGGGCACGTGCAGTGGGCGAATCGGGGCATGAACCGTCTGCTGCTGCACACTCCCCGCCTGAATGCGCCGTTGATTGACAGCGTTCGCGACCCGGACTTTCTCGCCGCCATTCAAAAGGCGGCGCACGAGCAAGTCGTGACTTCGGCGCGCTCGAACACCATCGCTTCCGGACGCACTTTCGATGTGACGGCGGCGCCCATGCCCGGAGGCGGCGCGGTTGCCGTGCTCCGCGACCTGACCGAAACCGAGCGGATGGAAAAGAGCCGCAGGGATTTCATCGCCAACGTTTCCCACGAGCTGCGCACTCCGCTGACTTCTATCCAGGGATACACCGAAACTCTGCTGGATAGTCCGGTGGGCGACAATCATGTGCGCGAGTTCATGGAGATCATCCGCAAGAACTCGGCCCGCATGTCGCGCCTTACCGAAGATCTGCTCACCCTGGCCCGGGTCGAATCCGGGGAGCAGAGGTTCGACATGCAGCGGGTCAGCGCTGAGGAACTGTTGCAGGATGCACTGGAAAGTTTCCGTGAAGTGGCGCGGTCTTATGGGGTGGAGCTGGTGGTTGAGAATTCAGCTCCCGCCGCTAATGTGAATGCGGACCGCGAAGCCATTCACCAGATTTTTTCCAACCTGATCGAGAATGCCCTGAAGTACGCGGCGTCGGGCAAGAAGGTTATTCTCGGAGCCCGCGCGGCGGAGCGCGGCGTCGAGTTCTACGTCCGGGACTTCGGGCCCGGAATTTCTTCCGAGCATCTGCCGCGTCTTTTCGAGCGCTTCTACCGGGTCGATAAAGCGCGCTCGCGGGAATCCGGGGGTACCGGGCTGGGGCTGGCCATTGCCAAGCATATTGTTCTGGCGCACGAGGGGACGATTCGCGCCGAGAGCGAGCTTAACCACGGCTCGACTTTCTTGTTCACTTTGCGCGCTTCGGAGGCGGAGGCTGCATAGGCGCTAATTAAGGAGAAGTTTCCGAGTCGGCCGTAACTCGGGTGCAATCCATGCCGCTGAGATCGCCGAGGCGTTGCCCTATCCGAAATCACTGGAATCCGAGTCTCTCCGCACGGACCGCCAAGCTAGCGGAGCGTGGTTACCTGAACCCGCTAAACATGACGACGTCTGTATCGTTATAGCGAGCACGCGTGACTGCGAATTTCTTGCCATCCCGCGACCATGCATAGGCGGCCACAAGGGCTGGCTCAGAATCGAAGTGGGTCAACTGCACCGGCGTGCCGCCGGCCAGCGGTTGCATGTATACATTCTGCGTACTACCCGTTGTGTTGTGGACATAAGTGAGCGCGTGCCCGTCAGGCGTCCACCCCAGCTTCTGCCAGTTGTAAATCGCAGGCAGCTCGATCTCCTTTACGATTACTCCGTCTTCCAGCCTTTGCACCACAATCCTCGACTTTGCACTGGCTCCCTGCCCCTCAGTCTTTCCGTAGGTGATCAATTTGCCGTCTGGGGAGACAGGAGGCGAGAATTTGGTGCCTCGGGCCAATTCCACGGACGTACCACCGTCAATCGATATCTTGAAAATGTGCCCGACGCCATCGCCGGCTTGCTCTTCGGTGTACACCACCCATCTGCCATCTGGCGTGCAGGATCCCTTCTCCACGTCCTTTCCAAAAGTGAGCTGCTTCAGTTCGCCGGTCGCCACATTTAGTCGCCAGAGGTTGGGTGCATTGTCCTCGAGAACTCTGGCGACCACGACAGTATCCCCTGAGCCGCAGGCGTTTGCATCAAAAGCCAAATCATCATTCTCCAGCAGGCGAACCCGGTTGCTGCCATCGGCGGCGGTCGCATAGATGTGCCATGCTGCATCCTTCTGTAGAAGCTTACCGGTTGCGGTCCACGAGAGATCGAATCCGGTCGCCTGTTCGGTGGAGATGGCAGCGAGCTTCCAATCGATCTTGTCGTTCAGCACGGGCGGCGACTCACCCACATAAATTGTTGCTGCCGGCCGCTGCTCGGTGGTAATGAACGCCCGGCCGTCCGCCGTCACGCTCAGCGAGAGATAACTACTCAAGTCGTTACTGACCCTGACAGCGTCCCCGGCAGGATAGGGTTGGAACCAGATCTGCCAGCGCAGGCCCGTCGACTTTTCACCAGCCACGAAGAACAACCCGGAGGCATCGGGCAGCCATGCCAGGGCTGTGACCACAACGGGAAGAGGAAAGCTCTTGACCAGCTTGCCCTCGGGCGTAAGCACCAGAATGGAAGTAATCTTGTTGTTCCCCGTGTCAAAATAACTGACCGCGATGAGGTTGCCCGCAGCCGACCAGGAAGGATCGGAGAACAAACCGTTAGTTCCCGCCGGACGCCGGAAAATGACTTGCTCCCCAGTGCCGTCGGCATTCGCCATCAGAACCTGATCTTCGCCTTTGTCCTGAATTGTGCGGCGGTACACAATGTGTTTGCCATCGGGCGAAAAAGCCGCCGCGCTGGCAACGTCGCCCACGACTTGCCGCGAGGCCCCGCCCAGGGAGGGTACGCTATACAGATTGACGCTGTTCGGATTGGCAGGATCGGTATGCGTGTAGTACAGATAATTTCCATCGGGGGTAAAAGTGGCGCCAGAGCCAAAAAGCCCCGTCTCCGGCGGCACAACCGTGACTTCGCTGCCGGTGGCCACCTGCTTCACCCGCAGGCTGCGTTCTCCTTCCCGCCTGCCATAAGCCACAAATCTGCCGTCAGGCGAGATGCTGGCAAAATTTGTGACTTGTCCGTGGTCGGTGAGCGGCCGGATGCTGATGCTGCGAGTGTCGATCACTGGGCCGCTTCGGCTCGCCAGTTTATACAGCCCGAAGCCGGCTGCGATTACCAGCAGAACCACAATCGCCCCGGCGCCGACCAGTACGGTCTTGTGCCGTCGCGCCTCAGCCATTAGCACCGAACTGGACGATGCCGACGCGAAAGATGGAGTTGCTACATCCGCAGATCCGGACGCCGAAGCACCTAGCTGAACCGAAGCAGACGTACTGGCCGGCGGGGCCGATGTGACCACCCTGCCCGATTCCGTCTCCCGCTTCAGCCGCTTCAAATCGGCCTGCATCTCGGACGCGTGCTGATAACGCAAGTCGCGATCCTTCTCCAAGGCCTTGTGAATGATTCGCTCGAGCTCAACCGGAACTTCCGGATTCAGGCGCACTGGAGCCGTCGGCGTCTTGTGCAGGATCGCATCAAGAACGTCGCCTGAGCTTTCGCCCCGAAACGGCACCGCGCCGGTCACCATCTCATAAAGAACAGCCCCGAATGAGAACAGATCCGTGCGCGCATCCAATTCCTTGCCTCGCACCTGCTCCGGCGACATGTAGCCAACCGTGCCGAGCGTAGCGCCCGGACTGGTCAAATGCGGTTCGCTCAACGGCGTTTCTGGAATGGTCGCAGTCGCGCCCTCCGCAACGCGGCTGCTTCGCAGAGTCACCTTAGCCAAACCGAAGTCCAGGATCTTGGCATGGCCGCGCTTGGTCACGAAAAGGTTTGCTGGCTTGATGTCGCGGTGGACAATCCCCTCGGCGTGGGCAGCATCGAGCGCGTCGGCAATCTCGATGGCGAGGGACAGCGCCGTCTCGACTTCCAGCGACCGTCCCGCGATGCGGTGCTTCAGCGTCAATCCATCCAGAAACTCCATGGCGATGAAAGTTTGTCCATGTTGATCATCAATCTCGTGGATGGTGCAGATGTTGGGATGGTTCAGGGCAGAAGCGGCCTTAGCTTCGCGCTCGAAGCGGCTGCGAGATTGCGAATCTTTGGCGACTTCATCCGGCAGGAATTTGAGGGCGATAAAGCGGCCGAGTTTGACATCCTCGGCCTTGTAGACAATTCCCATCCCACCGCCGCCGAGTTTCTCGACGACGCGGTAGTGCGAAATGGTCTGGCCAATCATGAGTGGGCAACAACTCTGGGTTGCGGTATGTTAGGCCACTAGCCCTGCCCCAGGCAACTGTAGTTGTGGCAGGCGGATTTCTCATCGGTGCAGTCTGATGAGACGATTCCGGACGGTTTATCGACAAACCGGAAACTATGCGGTCAATTGGCGTAATATCCCGAGTTTTTCCGCAGCCTGTGAAGCCGCGCCCTTTCAAAACCACAATCAGAAGCAGAGTTCTTGCGCAGTTCGCTGGCCTAGGCTCCGGGGTGAATCCATCGCACGAACCAGAAGGCAGTGGCGGCGACCAGGGCGGCGGCTGGGATGGTGAGAACCCAGGCCCAGACGATGCGGGCCGCGACTCCCCAGCGCACTGCCGAGAGCCGATTTACGGCGCCGACTCCGACGATCGCTCCGGTGATGGTGTGGGTGGTGCTGACGGGAATTCCGGCGAGGGCGGTGGAAAACAGGGTGATGGCTCCGGCTGCTTCGGCGCAGAACCCTCCTACGGGCTTGAGCTTGGTGATGCGTGATCCCATGGTGTGAACAATGCGCCAACCACCAAAGTACGTTCCCATGGCAATCGAAAAATGCGCTGCCAGGATGATGGGCCAGTGAAATCCTCCCCAATTGCCGGCCAGTTCTCTCGAACTCAAATAATGGGCTCCATACAGGGCGGAGGCCACGATTCCCATGGTTTTCTGGGCATCATTGCCGCCGTGGCCGAGGCTGTAGGCCGCTGCCGAGAGGAGTTGCAGCCTGCGAAACCACGCGTCAATTCGACGTGGAGCTTTGTTTCGCAGAAGCCAGAAGACGGCAACCATGAAGGTCAGGCTGAGGATGAGTCCCATGACTGGCGCCACCACGATGAAGATCAGGGTTTTGTACCACCCCGAGGCAATAATTACGTGCCATCCGGATCGCATGACCGCCGCGCCGGCGTAGCCTCCGATCAAGGCGTGGGAGGAGGAAGTTGGCAGTCCCCACCACCACGTCAGCAAGTCCCAAACGATGGCGCCGAATAGTCCCGTGATCACGACATACTGGGTCACAGTCTCGACGTGGATCATGCCTCCACCGATCGTCTTGGCGACGGCGGTTCCGAGAAGAAAGGCGGCGGCAAAATTGAAGAACGCCGCCCACAATACGGCGAGCTTTGGGGACAAAACCCGGGTCGAGACGACGGTGGCAATGCTATTGGCGGCGTCGTGAAATCCATTCAGGAAATCGAAGATCAGTGCGACCAGTATTGTGACGATCAGCAGAAGCAGATCAGGCTTCACCGGTTTTCCTATTTGAATGAATTATGGGGCTCTATGTGCTTTTCAATACAACCGTTTCCAGTACGTTGGCGACGTCTTCCGCCTTGTCGGTCGCGCGCTCGAGGAATTCCAGCAACTCTTTAATTTTTATGAGGTTGATGGGATCTTTCTCGCATTCAAACAGCCTGGCAATGGCCTGCTGAGAGACCTGGTCGGCTTCGTTTTCCAAGCGGTTGATCTCCACGCAATGGGCCAGGATATTGCCATTCTTCTGCATGAGAGACACAGCCTTCTGCAATTCCTGGGATTGCCTCAAGATGATGGCGGCCAGTTCTCCGGCGGCGGGCGGCGGAGTCGTAATCTGATACATCACGAGGCGGGCGCCGGCAGCATTGACGAAATCGAGGACATCATCCAGCTTAGAGGCCAACTCGTGAATGTCTTCCCGATCGAAAGGTGTGATGAATGTCTGGTTGAGCTTGGTCAGGATGGCATGGGTGAGTTCATCGCCCTCACGTTCAATGCGGTGAATCTGTTCGATTTGCTTGTCGACATCCTGGTAGTTTGCGAAAAGATCGACCAGGGTGCGAGCGCCGGCGATGAGGTTGTCGGACATCGCGGAGAACATCGCGAAGAAGCTGTTATCCCTGGGAATGAGGCTGAACATTTTGGGAGCAACAAGTGTTTGTGCTGACAGTCAGTTGCAGTGATCGAAGCAGGCAACTATCTCACGTGGCATCGAATTCAGTCAAATGGTGGGATGTCACTTACGGACTGGTGGTTAGCGTATTGTTCGGCGGCTGACGACGATCGCAGAATGGCGGGGCAGCCCTAGCCAGATGGCCAGGAGTACAACAAATACTGTACCCGCTCCGATCGCGATTCGCTGAAGGAAGCCGAGGAAGAGCAGATCCAATCCCATGGGGAAATTGTGCAGCTATTGAGGAGCCTAAGCGAGATTACGATGGTAATACTCTAGAAATTTACCGGGTTGTAACCTGCCTTGGGACGCCGGGAACTATGCTTTTAGTGGGAAGTTGTGCCCACTCTGGAGGGAGGCTGCTTGAGTCCATCAGAGCGGTTCCGGCATACAATAGAGGAAGGCGGTTTGCCTATGAGCACGGCCAGCTTAAGAATACCTCCGCCTGATCCCTCGCACACCCGCCTGGTGCAGCGAACCGTGGAAGCCTGTGAACTTGCGCGCGAGGCAGCGGCCATCGCGGCCGAGGGGATTGCCACCGGGTCGATGTCTCGCCTGGACGCTATCCGGCAGTATGAAAAAGAACTCGATGCGATTGACGTGGAAGTGGATTCCGGCGTGACCTCGACCATCACCCGCGTTCCAGAGGACGAAACCGGGCAACTGCTGGCGTGCATGAAGGTCATGATCGGACTGGAGCGCATTGGGGATCTGCTTTTGAGTTTTGCCACCAGCGCGCAGGCCGCTGGGGGCCGCATCGATTCGCAGGATGCCCGCGACCTGACGCAGATGGCTACGATCCTGGAAAAAATGCTGGCCGATGTCGGCCAGTCGTTTTCCCGAAAAGATGTGAAGAAAGCCATCGACGTGCTCCGCGCCGACGCGGAGATGGACCGCCTGCGCAATATCATTTTTCTACGCCACATCGAGAATCCGGAGAACGTCGCGCACCATTCCAGCCTGCAGATTATCTTCATGACGCAGTCGCTGGAACGCGCCGGGGACCATGCTAAAAACCTGGCGGAAGAAGTCTGCCACTTTGTCAGCGGACGCAGCATTCGGCACCTGCTCATGGCTTACGACAAACCCAAAGAACAGATGTTCATCGAGTGGCTGCGGCACAAGGACGAAAAAGCGCAATAAGACGGGGGATCCTGGGCCACTCTCGCGAAGCTATTAAGTCCGCCCGAGGGGAAGACCAACCGAGTCTTTCGCCGCCAGCACTTGCCCAGCAGGCTCCTGAATCCTTTTCCCGCCCACCGCGCTCTTCCCTAATATTGCCGTGCAGAGCGAGAGTTAGTGTTTCTGCGGGCTTCTCGAGTACCCGTACTGGAAGGTGAGCTAGACGTTGGCTTCTCTGACTTGGGTCTGTTCGGCTGGCGCGGGCTTGGAGGACATCAGCGAGGCGCATCGGTTGGAAGTCCGACGCGACGGAGCAAATCCTGGAAGCGAGGATCGAAGCGAATGGAATCCCAGAAGGGATATACCTTGAGCATAGACACGGCGTCGCGCTCGCGGTAAGCGGTCTCAAGCCAGTTGAACGCTTGATCCTTATCTCCAAGTCCGACATACGTCAGTGCTATCCCTTGCGCGCCGGCCTGCGTCCGAGCATGGTGCGCGACTTGGGCTGCCAGCATACTCTGCGCATCGGTTCTCTTGCCGGCGACAGCGTATGCGTAACCGAGCCAGATGCTGTAGCCCTCCTTGTTGTCGGGTATGAGGGCCACGCCTTTCTGCAATTCGGTAACTGCCTGCTCGTACTCTCGCTTCTCAAGTAGCGCCAATCCCAGCATGCTGTGTGCGCCTGAGTAATTCGGATCTAGCTCCAGCACCCTGTGGTACTGCCCGATCGCCTTATCGTAGTGACGCGCCCAGTAATAGGCTCGGCCAAAATCCACGCCGACACGCAGCGAAATTGGATCGAGCGCGTACGCCTTCTTGATCTCGCCGATCGCTTCCTCTGACCGTCCGGTTTCAGAGAGCAAAGCGGAATACCACTGGTGTGCAACGGCCGAGTTTGGGTCCTGCGTTACTGCCGCCTGGTATAGCTTCGCAGCCCCGGCGAAATTCCACTCGTATTCTGCCATGATGCCGGCCAATGCCAACCGACCATCTAACAGCGAACCATTGAGAGCGAGCGCTTTCTCGGCGAACTCTTTTGCCTTGGGCTTGGTCTCCGTTTCTGACAAGACGCCGTAATTGCCCAAGAAGATGTAGGCATAAGCAAGGGAAGCATACGCCTGCGCGTAATTTGGATCGAGTGCAATGGCCCTTTCCAAGTACTGGCGGGCATTGGCTGCCGCAGTCCCGCTGCCGCGAGTGAGCCAGTAGCGCCCTCGCAGGTAGGCCTCTCGCGCCTCCGGATTAACCGGCCGCGCATTTTCAAGCCGGGCACGAACGACCGGGGACATTTCTATGCCTAGCGAACCCGCTATGTGGTCCGCAACATCCTGGTTGATGGAGGTGGCTTCCGGCGGGTTGATATCGTAGGCTTGGGCCCAGAGATGAGTTTGGTCGCTGACCCGAATAAGCTGCACCGTTACCCGTAACCTTGGTGACGCCTGGCGCAGACTCCCTTCAATGACGTAATCAACCCCGAGTTCGCGACCCATCTCGGCGATGGTCTTCGTGGTTTTCTTGTATCGACTCGTCGACGTGCGTGCGATGAGTCCCAAGCGATCGGGGTTCATGCGACCGAGTTCCGTAATGATCTCCTCCGTGATGCCGTCGCTGAGGTAGTCCAGTTCCTCGAGTCCCGTCAGATTGTCCAACGGCAGAACCGCGAGCATAGGGCGCTGGCGCTGGCCGTGTGCTTTTAGTCCATAGTTCCAAAGGACATAGACAGCTACTGAGGCAATCACAAGAGTGGCGACCGCTAACCATTTGTACTTTGAGGCGAATACCCCCACTTCTGGATGAGCCACAACTGGTTGCGCCTGCGTATGCGGCTCAATGGGTGCTACAAAACGGTATCCCTGTCGGGGCAGGGTCTCAATGAATTGGGGGTTCTCGGCCGAGTCGCCCAAAACCTGCCGTAATTTATTGACGGCATGGTTCAGGTTGTCATCGAACTCCACGAACGTGTCCGCTGCCCATAACTGGGCACGCAACGCTTCCCGCGTGACCACTTCTCCGGGACGTTCCGCCAGGACCCGGAGTATCTCGAAGGCCTTCCGGGGCAAGGCAATTTTCTCGCCATCTTTGTGGAGTTCCCCTGACGTGAGGTCTAACTCGAACTGACAAAAGCACAAGCGCGTCGGATGTGGGACCGACACGGGCATGACGCCTCCAAGCGGGCCGAGACTAGCACGAAAGCGATTGCAAAGACAGTGATTACGATCACGTGGCGGAGTTGTTGCGTTTCTCAGCTACTGGGCTATTCATCCACATTTCATGCGATTTTCAGGCGTTGTTCATTGCAAGCAAGGGCCCTGGCATGAGATGAAACCCTCGCCGGGCAGAAGGCCTGCGCGAAGAGCCCTGGAAACTAAGGTCAAAGATCGCACAGAAGAGCTCTTTCCAGGCCACGCCTCCAAGCGTTGGGGAGGCGGTTCATGCCGAGCCACCTCCCCCTCCCCGGCGGGTACCACTAGATCTACCCAGGCAAGAACACCATGAAGGCGTACAGAGGCATGCCTCTCACCGGAGTCCACAGGTTTCTTCTTGATGCCTCTTTCGTTGGTCGGAGCAACCGTGCTCCGGGAAAGGAAATGTCCTTATGCGCTCCAGAGTTCTGATGACACATTGCTTCGTTTGTATCGCACTTGTTTCTTGTTTCGCTGCAAGCACATTGGCACAAGACCCTCAGCCGGTCACATTTCCCGGCTTGATTCCTGTTTTCGGACGGCAGACCCCGCAAGGTGCGGCACAAGAGCCGTGGGGCGTCGCGACCGGGGATTTCAATAATGATGGAAAGGCAGATATTGTTATAACCAACTACGAAACAACCGCCCCAAGCGCTGGCAACACTGTGACCGTAGTACCGGGGAACGGCGACGGTACGTTCCAGACAGCGCTCAATTACACCGTGGGGACAAACCCGATCGGTGTAGTGGTAGCAGACTTCAATGGCGACGGCAACCTAGACTTAGCCGTGGCGAATTATGGGAGTGGCAACGTAAGTGTACTGCTAGGGAACGGAGACTTCACTTTCCAAAACCCCGTCAACTACAGCGTGGGTGTCGCGCCGAACGCGATCGTAGTAGGAGACCTCAACGGCGACGGCAAGCTGGATCTGATCGTTTCCGATTCCAATGGGTTTGTCGTGCTGCCGGGCAACGGCGACGGTACATTTGGGAAGAAGCTAGTGTATTCCACCACCTACGGCTTGGTGGAATATATCGCAGTGGGCGATTTCAACGGGGACGGCAAACTTGATTTGGTGACTACATCTACGAATGCTGATCCGGGCTATCCCGGTCATGTGAATATATTCTTAGGTAACGGTGACTTCACGTTTCAGCCAGAAGTCGACTACGCAGTTGGTTCTGGGGGCCTCTTCTGGGCCGTAGTAGGCGATTTCAACGGCGACGGCCACCAAGATCTGGCGGTGACCAATCGCGATGGTGACGACGTGAGCGTGCTGCTCGGCGACGGTACGGGTACTTTTCAGGCGGCAGGGACCTACCCCTTAAACCATATTTACCCTCAGATGGCCGTAGTGGGAGACTTCAACAAAGACGGCCATCCGGATTTGGCGATAGTCGGTACAGAAGGAGACCTCAGCGTCCTACCGGGGCATGGCGACGGCACATTCGGGGCAACAGTGGCGTATCACGAAGGGCTTTATCTAGCGTGGGTCGCGATGGCAGACTTCAACGGCGACGGCAACACGGATTTGGCAGTGGCAGATTACGAAGGCGAGAGTGCGATCGTGGTATTAGGCAGGGAGGATGGGACTTTTCTGTCGGTACCCACGTACGGTGTGATCCGAGGCGATTCCCCTCCCAATGCGGTGGTGGTGGGAGATTTCCACGGAGATGGCCACCTGGATCTGGCGGTGGTTACTAACAGCGCCAACAGCGTAAGTGTGCTGTCAAACAATGGTGATGGGACATTTGCACCCGCTGTGAACTACACGGTTATGTACCCTGAGTCAGTGGCGGTTGGCGACTTCAACGGTGATGGCAAAGCGGATCTGGCCGTCGCCACTGGTAGTAATGAACTAGATGTATTGCTGAACAACGGTGCTGGAACGTTTGCACCGGCGGTAGCCTACAACCCTGGATATACAGGGTTTTCGGTAGCAGTCGGCGACTTCAATAAGGACGGTAAGTTAGATTTGGTCGAAGCGACCGGAGGTGTGAGCGTCTTGCTGGGCAACGGTAACGGAACCTTCCAGGCGGCGAAGCATTACACCGCGAATTATGCTTCGTTGGTTGCAGTTGGAGACTTTTGTGGGAACGGCAACCTAGACCTGGCGGTGGCAAGTACATACAGCGGAACGGTGAGCGTGCTGCAAGGCAATGGCGACGGCACATTCCAACCACCAGGGGTTGCGTACACAGTCGGCACCCAACCCTACTCGCTGGCAGTTGGGGACTTCAATGGTGACGGTAACCTAGACCTAGCCGTGGCAAATGAGGGGAGCAACAACGTAAGCGTACTACTCGGAAACGGTGATTGCACTTTCCAAGACGCCGTTAACTATGCGGCTGGTCTGTACCCGAAGTCGGTCGCGGTGGGGGACTTCAACGGCGATGGCAAACTAGACCTGGCGGTGGCGAATTATGTATTCCCAACCAGTGTTCTACTGGGTAATGGGGACGGAACTTTCCAAACGCAGGTGTTGTATGACGCCTACTTGGGTTCTACCGCGGTGGCGGTGGGGGATTTCAACGGCGACGGCAGGCCAGATCTGGTCTCGGCTCTCACTTATGTCCCGGGCGTGGCGATATTGATGAACGCAACATTACCAACAACATCAACGGTGCTAACCTCGTCGCTTAATCCTTCTAATGTCAACCAATCGATAACACTTACCGCCGCGGTTACCGCCTCGAAGGGGATACCCACCGGGACAGTAACTTTCCAGGATGGAACCAGCACGCTGGGCACGGTGACATTGAGCAACGGCACCGCAACCTTTACCACAAGCTCGCTCGCAGCCGGTACGCATTCCATCACGGCTGTCTACAGTGGCGACAGCAATTTCGCTGGCAGCAGTTCGTCTGTGCTGACCCAAACGGTCAACCAATCCACGCCGAGCGTCACCTTTACCGGTGCTCCGGCGAGCGCAGCGTATCAGTCTACGTTCACGGTCGCAGCCACGACCAACGCCAGCACAACGGCTGCCATCACGGCGAGCGGTGCTTGCTCGATCGCGGGCAATACCGTGACCATGACCAGCGGCACGGGAACGTGCAACCTCACGGCTAACTGGGCGGCGGACACCAACTACTCCGCGGCCTCGCTCAGCCAATACACGGTTGCGACTAAGGCCCCGCTGACAGTCACGGCGAACAATGCGACGCGGATATACGGCCAGGCGAACCCAGCCTTCACCGGTACCATCATAGGCATCCAGAACGGTGACAACATCACGGCTACGTACTCGACCACGGCGACGCCCACCAGCACCGTGGGCAGCTATGCGATCACTCCGACACTGGTTGATCCGGGGGGCAAACTCCCGAACTACGCGGTGACGGTGAACAACGGTACGTTGACGGTGACCCAGGCGACTCCGGTGATCGCATGGACACCGGCATCTATCCAACTCGGCTATCCACTGGGCGCGGCACAATTGGATGCCACCGCCAACGTTCCGGGGACGTTCACTTATACTCCGCCCTCCGGCACCGCGATCATGACCACAAGCCAGACGCTCTCGGTACTCTTTACTCCCACCGACACGACTGACTACACCACCGCCAACATGTCAGTACCGCTGACGGTGACATCCGGGCCTCTGGCCAGCGTCTCGCCTTCGAGCATTAACTTCGGCACGCTTTACCTAGGCGCTATCGTCGCCCAAAACGTGACGGTGACCAACGTGGGGAACGCGCCGATGACGATTACAGATCCTATTTTCTCGATTCTGCACGGAGGAGATTCCAACGAATATGGCGCTGTCAACCTGTGCCCGAAGTCGTTGGCGGCGGGAAAGAGTTGCACGATTGCCGTGGGTTTCGTCGCGGGGCCTTTCTACAATCCGCAGACAGCCACGCTGAGTGTCAGGGATAACGCTCCTGGCAGCCCGCAGACGGTTGCGCTTAGCGCCACGGTGATCAATCCTCATGCCACTCTGAGTGCGTCGAGCTTGAGCTTTGGTAAACAGAAGGTGAATACGAGCACCGTGCCCAAAGCTGTAACGCTCAAGAACACGGGCGGTACAGCGCTGACGATCACGAGCATCGTGATTGCCGGTACCAACTCGCTAGATTTTACCCAAACGAATAACTGTCCAGGTTCCCTGGCGGTGAATGCTATTTGCACAATGGATGTTACGTTCACGCCCACGGCGGTGGGTTCGCGGTCGGGGAGTGTAGTGATAACGGACAACACCCAAAACAGCCCGCAGATAATATTGCTCTCGGGTACGGGAAATTAGGTTAAAGAGGACCACGCGGGGCGCGTCACGGGTGCGGAAGAAAACAATGTGTGGTTCCGCGCCCGCCCCGCCACCTCGCTCGCCCGCTCGCCCGCGCCCCCCGGCCTCTACAAATCAACTTTTATCTGCGGAATAGACCTGAAAAGGGGGAGGGAGCATTTTGCCGTCGCCATACACTACCCCCCTCCCGGCCCTTGACAGCGGGGGGCTCCGAGGCGAGACTCGGTTCAGCCCTTCCGCCATGCACGGATCCACCCAACCCGAAGAGGGATTCCCCGCCGCGAATGCCGGGGACACTATGACCGGGGCGGGTCGATCTCCTTCCGTGGACCCAGTCGGCGCTGCCGGCGATAAGTCCAACGGGGGACGCGCGTTGGAAGAAACGGAACTGGACTCCGCACTCCAGCTATTGGTGGAGCGGGCGCAGTACATCACCGGCGCCACCGGAACTGCCCTCGCACTGCCCCAGGGTGAGGAGATGGTATGCCGCGCCAGCGCTGGCGCTTCGGCTCCGGCGGTGGGGGTGCGCCTGCAGGTTCGTTCCGGACTTACTGGCGAAAGCATCGCGCGTCGGCAGTTGCTGCGCTGTGATAACGCGGAAACCGATCCGCGGGTGAATCTGGAAACTTGCCGGGCCCTGGGCATTGCATCCATTGTGGTTTTGCCGCTGCTGCGGCGTACGGGCGAGGTTCGCGGGCTGCTCGAACTATTTTCCGATCACCCTTACGCCTTCGAAGAACGCGATCTGATCGCGCTCGAACGCATGGCCGACCTCACTTTGACCGCCCTCGATATGGCCGAGCAGCGCCAGAACTTCGCTTCTGCACCAGAGCCCGTGGTGAAATTGGAAAAGCCGGCCGAATCTCCCACGGCGACGGCAACGAGTGCGCCGGCGGCTGCCGCGACTCCAGCTCAAGAGCCTCCTCCTCTTACTCCTCTTCCTCTTAGCGTTCCTGCCAGCGGTTCGCTTAGGTCGGAGCTTGCTGAGCCTGCAGCGCTATCCGGCGAGGCGTCTGCAATCTTGCCGGCGGAAAACGCATCCGTCCCCGAGGCTATGCTGCGCGTGCAAAAATGCCCTTCCTGCGGATTTCCCATCTCCGAGGGGAGAACGCTCTGCCTCGATTGCGATTTGAAGGATACCGCGCGGAAGGCGCGGGAGAAGGAGCAGGGAGAGATCGCGCAACGCGGGCCAGAGCAGGAGACACCGTCCGACTCCCCGGCTCCGATGGCGGATGAATTCGTGCCGGCCTTCCTGGCAAACTCAGTTCCAGTAAAAGAATCGTGGCTGGCGAACCACGTCAATCTGTTGGCGATCGTCGTGCTGATCCTGGGCATTCTGGTCGCGGTGGTGGTGTTTCGATAACCACCCTTGCACCCTTGGGCGCCTGTTTTCCTTGACAGATTGCGGTGAAACCCATACTCTGCGCTTAATCTCTTGTTCCAACACAGGTGGCAAACATGAAGAATGTATACGAAGTCTTGCGGCAAAAGGAACTTGAACTGACCCGGCTGGAAAAAGAAGTTGAAGCCTTGCGCGTCGCCGCGCCGCTGCTTTCGGACGAAAAAGAGTCGCTGGCCGAAGCGCCCAAACCGAGTTTAAGCGCCGCGCCGCAGCAGCCGGTGCGAATTCCGCCGGTGGTTGCAGCCCAGGCGGTAAATGCCCCGACGCGGGTTGCGGGTTGGGAAGAGGCGACCAAGCGCTGGCCGTAGGCATTCTTTGGTCGCGGTAGAGACGGCGCGGGAGTGCGTGCGCCATGGTATGGCCCAGGATCGAGAATCGGTCTTGGGCTATTATTTTGCCCTCTCGGGGGGCATTGGTCGTTCCTCGGCAGCCTGCGTCGCAGCCCAGGTGCCGTCCCTTGCGGGACTCCAGTTTCACTTCCGACTACCCGGCACTTACGTGCCGGGCTTTCTTATCCCGCCGCTTCGCGGCTGGAGGATCGGGCATTCAACTTTTTGACTCGACCTGAAGCTGTGGCACAGACTTCCTGCCCATCACGCTTCAGCCCTGGGTTGTGAAGGCCAGCGCCAACAGCGTCTTCTGTTCGACCTCGTGGGCTTTTGCCGAACCTGTTGCTGGGCTCGCACTCCCGGAGCGCTTCACCGAATGCACTGGGCGGTCGTTTGCGATGTACCTTAAGCGCGGCAGTATGTAGGAAAGCGCACCCATGTTGGAGGGCTCTTCCTGCACCCAGACAATATCCCGCGCTGCTCCATGACGCGCCAGTTCGGCGGACAGTTCCTCCTCGGGGAAGGGATACATTTGTTCGAGGAAGACGATGGCGGTGCTTAAGTCTTTGCGCTTCTGCCGTTCGGTACGCAGTTCGTGTCCGATCTTCCCGGTGCAGAGGAGAATCCGCTTGACGTCCTGCGCTTCCGTGTCCGGGATCACGGGCAGAAACTTCTGATGGGTCAGGTCTTCCAGGGGAGACAGAGCATCGGGATGGCGCAGCATGCTCTTGGGCGTGAACACCACCAGCGGCTTTCTCCACTTGCGCAAGGCCTGCCGGCGCAATAGATGGAAATACTGCCCGGCATTCGAGGGCTGACAAATCTGGATGTTGTCGCGCGCCGCCAGCTGCAGGAAGCGCTCGATACGGGCGCTCGAATGCTCCGGGCCCTGGCCTTCGTAGCCGTGAGGCAGCAACAGCACCAGGCCTGACAGCAGTAGCCACTTGTCCTCGCCGGCGCAAACAAATTGGTCGATCACGGCTTGCGCAACGTTGGCAAAATCGCCAAACTGCGCTTCCCACAGAACCAGAGCCTCGGGATAATCGCGGCTGTAGCCGTATTCAAATCCCATGACGCCTGCTTCCGACAAGGTCGAGTTGTAGATATCGCACGCGGCTTGGCCGGGCGCAATATGGCGCAACGGGACGTACTCGGTCTCATCCTCAACATCCAGCAGTACGGAGTGGCGCTGATTGAAGGTTGCTCGCCGCGAATCCTGCCCGCTGAGGCGCACCGGGATGCCCTCTTTCACCAGGCTGGCAAAAGCCAGCGCCTCGGCCATGCCGTAGTCGACCGGCTTCTTGCCCGTCCCCATTTCCTGCCGCTGCTCGAGCAGCTTCTTTACCTTGGGATGGATGTGGAAACCGTCGGGATAGGTGGTCAAACGTTCGGTGAGTTGCGCCAACTCTTGTTGCGAAACGCCTGTGGGCTGCTCGTACTCCGGTTTATAGCGGCCGCCGAAATAGTCCTTCCAGTAGGTTGGAAGGTCGCGCATCAGCGGCTTCTTGGTGACTTGCGTCGCGTCTTTCTGGGCAGCTTCGTACTCACTCTTGATGGTCCCCACGCGCGCGGCGATATTGTGATCATCCATGCCGATTTGTTTGGCGTAAATCTGATACAACGGCGGATGTTGTTTGATCGCCTTATACATCAGCGGTTGGGTCACGGTGGGATCGTCCACCTCACTGTGGCCATGGCGGCGGTAGCCGATCAGGTCCACGACCACGTCGGTGCCGAACTGGTAGCGGTACTCGGCGGCGATGCGGGCGATCCGCATTACGGCGTCGACGTCTTCGCCATTCACATGAAAGATGGGAATCGCCTGCCGGCGCGCCAGTTGCGCCGTGAAGCGCGAGGAATGCTCCTCGCGGGCGTTGGTGGTGAACCCGATCAGGTTGTTGACGATTACGTGGATGGTTCCGCCTACGGTGTAGCCGAGGAGGTCGGCGTAATTCAGCGTCTCTGCGGTGATGCCTTGACCCGCGAAAGCGGCGTCGCCGTGCACCAGCAGCGGCAGATACTTCACTTTGCCGCCTTCACCGGCGCGGTCCTGCTTGGCGCGCGTGCGTCCTACGGTTACCGGATTCACGGCTTCGAGGTGGCTGGGATTTGACACGAGGTGGATGTGAATTTTCTTGCCGCTCTTCGTGAGATATTCTCCGGTCGCGCCCATGTGGTACTTCACATCGCCCGATCCCAGCACGCTGCGTGGGTCGACATCCTCAAATTCCGCAAATACCTGCTCGGCCGGGCGATTGGCCACATGAACGATGACGTTCAAGCGGCCCCGATGACTCATCCCCATTACCAGTTCCACCGCGCCGCGCTCGCCGGCTACGTCGAGAATCTGGTCCACGGCCGGCAACAGGGAGGTGTTGCCTTCGAGTGAAAAGCGTTTGTTGCCCAGGTAGCGCTGCTGCAGGGTCTGCTCAAAGAGGTCGGCGCGGGTCAGCAAGTCGAGGGCACGTTCGCGGTCGATTTCGACCGTGGCTGGATCGGCTTCAATGCGTTCCTGGATCCAGCGCCGACGCTCGGGGTCAGCGATGTGCATGAACTCTACGCCTACGGTGCCGCAATAAATTCGCCGCGCTTCGCGTGCCCACTCGTTGTCGATCTGAAGATCCGGATGCGGTTGCGGAGGCAGGAGGCCGAGCGGGTTTAGTTCGGCCTCCAGGTATCCAAATTGCCGGAACAGGCCAAACACACGTTCCCGTTCGTAGTTTTCGATGATGGCGGGAGCTGCGCTTCCGCCGGTGTCCCGAGTTGAAGTGGCCATAAAAGGTGTCTATAGAATAACGGATGACCGGACCGGCGTGGCCGATTCAGCGCGGGCTCGGTCGAAAACCCGAACCAGGCACTTGGGCCAGGCAATGTATCGTGGGTCACGGCAGAGCATTTGGATTCCTGCTACAACTTGTTCTGGGGATGGGCTTTCCCCCTAGTGATCTTTATGATATGGGCAGCCACCTATTCTGCGCGCACCGTCTGTCCAGAGTGCCATGGTAGGGTGGCGTTGGAGAGGGTTGCATTCACGCCAACGTTCGCTTGCCCGAATTGCGGGAGCCATATCCATATCTCCGACCGCTATCGCCGAGCATATAACTGGATTGGTTGGATTCTCGGGCTTGTCATACCCTATTTTTTGGGGGTCAAGTCATGGGTTCTGCTGCTGATTTGGATACCATGCTCGATGGCGGTCTTCCTCCTATGGGCCTATGCTGGCAAGTATGCGCTGCCACCAAAGCTGGAGAAGTGCGCGATTGAAATTCCGTCAGTCCTGCGCCTTGGGCCCAGGTAGACGTCTGTGCTGACAATAAGTTTCTTGAATGCGTGATTGGTATGACGACAAATCCCAACGCCGCAAAGCCGGGAACCCCGGTGATTCTCGGAATTCCCTTCGATGCCAACTCCTCCTGGTTGCGAGGAGCGGCCGGAGCGCCGCCGATCATCCGCGTGGCCTTCAATTCCATTTCGTCGAACTTGTGGACGGAAACCGGCGTCGACCTTGGAGCCGAGGGCACGTACTGCGATGCCGGCGATTTGAAGTTCACCTTCGATGAGCCGTTCGCCGCAATCGAGAGAAAAGTCGGCGAACTGCTGGACAAAGGCCTGCGCCCGGTCTGCCTGGGTGGCGACCACTCCATTACCCTGCCGATCGTCCGCGCCTTCGGCAAGCACGTCCCGGGACTGACCATCCTCCATTTCGACGCCCACCCCGATCTTTACGACGAACTGGAAGGCAACCGGCTGTCGCATGCCTGCCCCTTCGCCCGCATCATGGAGGAGGGTGCAGCCAAACGCTTGATCCAGATCGGCATTCGGACGATGACGGGGCACCAACGCGAGCAGTCCAAGAAATTCGGGGTCGAAGTGATCGAGATGCAGGAGTTGCCCGCGCTGGAACGCATGAAACTTGAAGGTCCCATATACATTTCGTTCGACATGGACGCGTTTGATCCGGCGTTTGCTCCGGGGATTTCACATCGCGAGCCGGGAGGTATGTCAGTGAGAGAGGCGATCGCGCACGTGCACGCCATCACTGGAAAAATTGCCGGCGCCGATATTGTGGAATTCAATCCTGCGCAAGACAATACCCAGATCACCGCTACGGTTGCCGCCAAGTTGCTCAAAGAGATCCTGGGCAAGATGGTTTTGAACTAGCAGGCAGTAGTTTGCGGTGCAAGTGACCCCCTATAATTGTCAACCCGAGCGAAGCGACGGACTTGTAGTTTCGCCGCGAACTGCAGATCCCTCGCTTCGCTCGGGATGACAAACTCTAAGTTTGGGACGACAAGATCCAATTTGGAGGTTCCCCATGGCCAGCGGAATCATTGATGTGTCCAGTCGCTACTCGGTGCCGGAAACGTTGGCTCGGCTCCAGTCCATCCTGAAAGAGAAATCCCTGACTGTGTTTGCGCTCATCGACCACAGCGGGGAAGCGGAGAAGGCCGGCCTTAAAATGCGGCCGACGCAACTGCTGATATTCGGCAGTCCGCAAGCGGGGACGCCTTTGATGGTTGCCGCTCCCCGGCTGGCCATCGACCTTCCTCTGAAAGTGCTGGCATGGCAAGACGAGCAGGGACAGGTGTGGCTCTCCTACAATTCGCCGGAGTACTTGCAGCAGCGGCACGGTTTTCCCGCCGACCTGATGAAGAACATCGCGGGAATTGCTGCGCTGATTCAGAAGGCTGTGGAATAATAGCGGGCTCGCAGAGTTCAACGGGTGATTGATGGCTAATGAGCAGGAAAAGGAAGCTGCCAGCCGTGCCGCCGCGAAACTGGTGCGTGACGGCGACATCGTCGGATTAGGCACTGGCTCGACTGCGTATTTCGCGGTTATCGCTCTGGGCGAGCGCGTAAAGGCGGGGCTGAAGATGGTTGGAATTCCAACCTCCCTCCAGACCGCAGACCTGGCGCGTGCGTTAGGCATTCCGCTAACCACGCTGGACGAACATCCGGAAATCGACATTACTATCGATGGCGCCGATGAGGTCGATTCTCAGCTGAACCTGATTAAGGGCGGTGGCGGCGCGCTGCTGCGGGAGAAGGTGGTCGCCTCGGTCACAAAGAGGATGGTCGTGGTCGCGGACTCGGGGAAGATTGTTTCCGCGCTTGGCAAATTTCCTTTGCCGGTCGAGGTGATTTCGTTTGCGCGGACTGTGGTTGAGAAGAAGATCGTGGCGCTCGGTGGGGTACCGAAATTGCGCACTAAGCCCGACGGCAGTCCTTTTCTCACTGACAACGGCAATCAGATTCTTGATTGCAGCTTTGGGAAGATTGCGGATCCTGCGGGGCTGGCTCGGGAGCTGAACGGCACGGCGGGGGTGGTCGAACACGGATTGTTTATCGGGATGGCGAAACTGGCAGTCGTGGGACGCGGAGATCGCGTGGAAGAACTTCGGGCATAGCAACCGCTCTCGGGCCTCGCCTGAGTGGACGGACGAATGCGTCCGTCCCTACGCGAGCTGGTTCGGCCGCTCAGCCTGCAATCTCACGCAGCGCCGCCAGCAGCCGCTCTACTTCCTCCATCGTGTTGTAGTGCACCAGGCCGATGCGCAGAAATCCGCCGAGGCGCTCTACGTCTAGCTGTTCGGTGAGGTTCAGCGCGTAGTAGTTGCCATCCCAGGTGAAGAATCCGCGCTCGCCTAGCTTGGTTGCCAGTTCCAGGGGGGTGTGTCCTGCGATGCGGACTACGAATGTTGCGCAACGACTTTCGAAACGCCGTGAGTCGCTGATGCCGTAGAGCGTTAATCCGGGAATCGCGAGCAGGCCGGCGATCATCTTCTTCGTCATCGCCCGCTCGTGCTGATGAATCGCTACATGCGCGGACAGGATCGCAGCGCGCCGGGTAGTAAGCGCGGGTTTCGCGCGGCGGCCCAGTTCTTCCCAGTAATCCACGCAGGCTTTGATTCCCGCTATGCATTCGTGGTTCAGCGTTCCCCATTCCCAGCAGTTGGGAATGTCGTCGGTGTTGGGCCGGACTTTATACGGACGCAGCCTCTTCAGGTGCTCGCGCTTGCCGTAGAGCACTCCCATGTGCGGACCGAAGAATTTGTATGTGGAGCAGGCCAGAAAATCGCAGTCGAGGGCGCGCACATCGATTGTTCCGTGCGGAGCGTAATGGACGGCATCGATGTAACTGAGCGCCCCGGCTTGCCTGGCCAGTCGCACTACTTCGGTGACGTTGTTGATTGTGCCGACGGCATTTGACGCATAACCGACGGCCACGAGCCGTGTGCGACTGCCGATTTTGGCTCCCAGGTCGTGCATGTCGAGGGTGCAGTCTTCTTCGTTAAACTTCACCGCGCGGATGACCACGCCTTTTTCTTCCAGCGCTTTCCAGGGCGAGAAATTTGCGTCGTGGTCGAGCAGGGTTAGCACGATTTCGTCGCCGGGCGCGAGTTCGCGGCCGAGAGCGCGGCTCATGGCGTAAGTCAGCGTGGTCATGTTCGGACCGAAAACGATCTCGTCGGCATCGCAATTCAGAAAATCGCCCATCGCTGCGCGCGCTTCGTCAATGATGCGATCGGTGTTGTGGCTGGTTTGATAGGCGCCATGCGAGTTGGCGTTGTTGCGCGCCAGGTAGTCGGCGATGGCGTCAATCACCCGCTGCGGTACCTGGGTGCCTCCGGGACCATCGAGAAAAACTGCGGGATTCCCGTTGATTATTTGCGCTAGAGATGGAAACTGCGAGCGAATCCAGGTGAGATCGAGGGCGGTGGATGAAGGGGTATGCTCAAGGATTGGCATAGCAGATATTCTAATTCGAGGAACAGGGGATTGGTGGTGCGGTACTGCGCACAGGCGGGGATTTGGCCGTCCCTCCGGGAGTTGAATCCTATATGCCGCCTTTCCCAGCGCTGAATAGCAGGGCTAAGTTCGGATGCCCCTCCGGGGCGTACGCCTGAAGGCCATGGCCCGGAGAGTGTACGGGGGAGTGCATTTTTTTGAGCGCAGCTACCCTGGATGAGCATCTGAAGGATAGAATCGTCTAAAGTCATTGGGTCTTTGTCATCAACTTCGGTGTGGAATGCTGAAAGTGCAAGTAAATCGGGGCGGATTGGTCAGAGCTTTGGGTGTGCTCTGCATCGCCCTGGTGTGCGTGATGGGGACGGTGCAGGCGACCCACTCGCATCCCGAGAACTCGACCGCTTCGCACCACACCTGCTCGATTTGCGCGACTGCTCACGTCGGTCTTAATACTGAGACGGTTGCGACGGCGCCGATTCTGGCTACGTCGGCTCTGGCGATTCTTGTTGCAGAAGTTTCCCTGATCTTCCGTCCCGCCGCCACCCAGTTCATTCGTCCTCCACCAGCGCTCTGATTCCGCGCCCAATCCAGTAAGTATTCCCAAAAGACCGCGAGCTTTTGATCTGTGATCTACGGATCGGACTCGCGTCAGAGCCATTTTTGGAGGAATCATGCGTTTATTTCATAAGAGCTGTCTGGCTGCGGCTATGGCCGTTGCCGTGGTGTTGAGTGTTGGAGCTGCGAGTGCGCAGTCGGGTGGGAGTGCTATCAGCGGAACCGTCCTGGACCCTTCGGGCGCGGTGGTAGCGAATGCAAGTGTTGAAATTCATAACGCGGTCAGTGGTTATGACCGCACCACCTCTACCGACAGTAAGGGGAATTTCAGTTTCCCGAACGTGCCGTTTAATCCGTATCACATGACGGTGACGGCCAAGGGGTTCGCTCAATACGCGCAGGACGTGGAGATCCGGTCGGCGCTGGGCGTGAATGTGAAAGTCAGTTTGACGGTAGCCAGCAGCACGGACACGGTGACGGTCGAGGCAGGGGCGGATTTAGTGGAGAACGATCCCATCGGCCACACCGACATCGATCGGGGATTGTTCGACAAGCTCCCGCTGGAGAGCCAGTCTTCGTCCGTGAGTTCGCTGGTCACGCTTTCGGCGCCGGGAGTGGCGGCCGATTCGAACGGCCTGTTTCATGGACTGGGCGATCACGCTTCGAATTCATTCTCGGTCGATAACCAGCCGATCACCGATCAGCAAAGCAAGATTTTCTCGAACCAGATTCCGATCGATTCGATCCAGTCGCTGGAGGTCATTCCCGGCGCACCGCCGGCGGAATATGGAGGCAAGACGAGCCTGGTGATTGTGGCGACGACGCGGTCAGGCCAGGGCGTCACGACACCGCATGGCAGCGTGAACGCGTCGTACGGGACGTTTGGCTCGTCCAATGCGAGCGCTGATCTGGCTTACGGAGGCGAAAAGTGGGGAAACTTCATTTCCGTGAACGGGTTGAATAGTGGACGGTTCCTCGATCCACCCGAATTTGTTGTAATGCACGACAAGGGTAACGAAGAAAACGTATTCGACCGTATCGACTACCAACTCTCTACTGCCGATTCGATTCACCTGAACCTGGGCTTTTCACGCTCGTGGTTCCAGACGCCTAACAACTTTGACGGCCAGCTTGCTACGCCGTGGTCTGGAGTGGTGGTGGCCAACGGGGGTCTTGATCCGAGCGGCAACGTGGTCGGTCCCACCGACCAACACGCGCTGATTAAGACTTTCAACATCGCGCCCACGTGGACGCGAGTGGTCAGCCCGACCACCGTATTCAACCTTTCCGGCTGGGCGCGGCGGGACGCTTTCAATTACTATCCCAGCAAGAACGCATTCGCCGATCTTGGTCCATCGAATCTGCAGCAGGAAACCATCTCACAGTATCGGACGCTCGCAAACCTTGGGCTGCGTTCCGATCTTTCCTACGTTAAGGGCATCAATAACCTTAAGGTGGGAGCTACGTATCAACAAACGTTTCTGACTGAGAATTTCAATCTCGGCATCGTCGATCCGACGGTTAACGCGCCTTGCGTGGATGCAAACGGAGTACCGGTCTTTGTTGGGAACCCTGGGCTCAACGATCCGTCCCAGTGCACGCCGGCCACAACGACCAACCAATCTCTGTATCCGACACCTTTTACTGCCAATCCCAACTTTATTCCATTGCTGGGTTGCTATGACCTGACCCGGCCGACTCCGTCATCGGGCAACGATGGTTGCACCGGTTCGAGCAGCACCTTGTATCCATTTCACGGACATACGGATGTAAAAGAGCTTGCCCTCTATTTGCAGGATGCGATCTCCAAGGGAAACTGGTCGCTCAACCTGGGAATTCGCGGCGATTTGTACAACGGGCTGGTCATTGCGCGTCAGGCCGAGCCGCGTCTCGGAGTTGCTTACAACATCAAGCGGACCAACACAGTGCTGCGCGTTTCCTATGCGCGAACACTGGAGAGTCCGTTCAATGAAAATCTTGTCCTGGCCAGCGAAGGATGCAATTACGCTGTTATCAGCGATATTATCCCGTGCGTGAACGCGCCCAACGCACCGGGCTATCGTAATGAGTTCCATGCGGGCTTGCAGCAAGCGTTCGGCCGCTATGCGGTGGTCAGCGGGGATTATCTCTGGAAATACACGCACACGGGATACGATTTCAGTGTCCTGGGCGCCACGCCGATCTTCTTTCCGGTGGGGTGGCACAATTCCAAGATCCCGGGGTACGCGATTCGCGTGAGCGTGCCGGACTTCCACGGCCTTACGGCGCTGGTGGTGATGTCGAGCGTGGCCGCGCGCTTTTTCCCGCCCCAAACCAGCGGTCTGGGCACCACCGTCGGACAGAGCGGGCTGCCTTTCCGAATTGACCACGACGAGAAGTTCAACCAGACAACGCACCTGCAGTACCAGCCCTGGAAAAACGCTCCCTGGGTCGGCTTCAACTGGCGGTACGACAGCGGTCTCGTCGCAGGCTCGGTTCCATTCGCAACCGATACGACGACTCCGGTGGATTTAACCGGACTCTCGGCGGACCAGCAAATGCAGGCGGGACTGTTCTGCGGTTCGCAGCATCCGACGCTTTCCACACCTCTCACCACATGCGCTCCATCGCTGTATGGTTCGAATCTGGTAAGGATCCCGGCGTCCGGAACGGAGAACGACGACCACAATCCGCCCCGTATCGCGCCGCGTCACTTGTTTGACGTTGCGATGGGCGATGACAACCTGTTCAAGGGCGATCACTATAAATGGAGTCTCACGCTTACCGTCGTCAACATCGCCAACAAAACGGCGCTGTATAACTTCCTGTCGACGTTCAGCGGGACGCATTATGTGACGCCGCGGACGCTGACGGCTGAGATCGGGTTCCACTTCTAAGGGATGTCCTTCCCCGGGGTGAGGGCAGTGCGGCTTCGGCTGTGCTGCCCCAATTCGTATCGTCAGCTGGTAGCGGGGAGCCTCAGCGGCTAAAGCCGTTTGTGCAGAGGGTTCTGACGGCATGGCTGAAGCCATGCCCTTTCAAAGCTATCTCTGGGCCAAATTAATCAGAGCTTCCCTAATGCACTCCGTCTCTACTGCAACTTCGCATACTCGGCCTTGGCTTCGTGGAGGAGAGGGACGTCGGGGTCGGCGTCTTTCCAGGCGGCGAGGAAGTTTTGATAGGCGATGCGGGCTTTGGGAATGTCGCCCTGCTTTTGAAGCAGCCGGCCCAACTCCAATTGAGCGGCTACTAACGCTATGTCGGGTCCACTGCGGGATTTCATGTCCTGGACCTTCTGGAAATCCTGCTGGGCTTCGGGGTAGCGTCCCGCCTGCTCGTAGGCCAGGCCTCGGCCATAGAAAACGCCGGCATTGGCGCGAGCGTAGAGGGCCGCGGTGTTGAGGAAGTCAATGGCCTTGGCCGGGTCGGCTTTGGCGGAATTCGCGGGCCGCAGGGCGACGATCGCACGAATGGTGGGGACGGTAACGTTCACTGCCATGCTGTCGTTGGGATGGGCACGCTGGATTTCGTCGGCTAATGCGATCGCTTTCTGATCCTGGCGCAAGATGGCGAACGTTGTCGCCACACTCCCCAGCACATAGACAGTTCGGGATAAACGCAGAGCCTCGGTGGCCTCGCTGTTGGCTTCGGCGCGGTTGCCCACCAAGGCCTCGAAGACGGCAAGCCTTGCTTCCATAACGGCGCGGCCTTGCAGGTGCAGGCGATCCAGCGCATCTTCGGTCTGGCGCGCAAATTCGCGGGCCTGGCGCACTTGCCCGCGGGTGCTGGCAACGCCGGCGCGGAATCCGAGAACGTCCGCCGCACCGTCCGGTGTGGCCGAGGCACTTTGCAGCTCCTTCTCCATGTCGGCTTCTTTGCCTTCACACCAGTCCAACCCAGCCAGCCCGAGATGGAAACCCGGAGCCGATGCTTTGTGCTGGAGCGCGGCGTTGATGGTGGCGCGCGCTTCCTCGATCCGGTTCAGTCCGGCGTAAGCCGCAGCCGTATTTTCATAGCCGCTCACCATGTCGGGGTCGAGCTCCACGGCACGCTTCGCGTTTTCCAACGCATTATCGAATTGCCCGAGCTCGTTATAGATAGCCGCCAGATTGTTGAACGGGATGGAATCCCGGGGGTAGGTTTGGCGATAGAGTTCGTAGGCGGTAATGCCTTTGTCGAGTTGGCCGCTATCGGCGTAGTAGTGGGAGGTGATGTAGAGCTTTTCACGCTCGCTGGCACGATCGCGAAGCTCGAAAGCCTTTTGACGATTTTGCTCCGACAGTTCGGTCTGCCCCAGATTGCTGTAGATGGTGCCGAGGCGGGCGTAAGCCATAGCGAAATTGGGATCGAGCTCGATGGCGTGCTGGTAGTTGGGAATAGCGGCCAGTTCGTCGCCCAGGTTGTGCCTGGCGTCGCCCAGGCTCAGCGACTTCAGCGCGTCGAGCGATGAAGTGGTGGCTTGGGAAAGAGACATGTCGTATTTCTGCAACATGGATAACGACTCGCCGAGTTGACCGCGCAATTTCGTAGCGGCGCTGTGCAGCGCATTCAGCACATCTTCTTTGCGCTCGGCCTGAGCCTGCTGGCGTCCGAGGGAATCGCCGGAAGCAGCATTGGTTGCTTCCAGACTGATGACATACTGGCCTCCGACGCTATCAATGGTGCCGTTGAGCATGGCCTTGATGCCATCGCGCAGGCAGATTTCGCGGCCGACTTCGGTGGTAATGCGGTCGCCGGGACTGCGGCCCATGAACTGCAGTGTCTGGCGGATCTTCTGTTCGGGAAAGACGTTCAAATACGGGGATTGCCCCAGATCGACGGCCAGCGCTTTCTTGAGCGTGCCATCGAAAACGGGGTCAGCGGTGGTATTTACGAAATCGGCTATGAGGATCGAATCTTTTTCGGTGAGCGCGTGGCCGCGCTTGAGAAACACCAAGCCGATGCCGGCAGCGACCACCGCAACGATCAGAGCAGGGATCAGCCAGCCGGGCAACGCGCGACGGAGGTCACGAACGGACGAACGGGAGGCAGTTGCGGCGCGGATCGTGCCCGATTCAGAATCGCGTTTGAGGCGCTTCAGGTCGGAGCGTACGTCGGCTGCGCTCTGGTAGCGCAGGTCGCGGTCTTTTTCGAGCAGCTTGTTCAGAATTTCTTCGAACTGCGGAGGCAAGTCGGGGTTCAGGCGAAGCGGCGGCGCCGGAGGACGATTCAGGATAGCGTCGAAAATAACGGCGGACGTGTCTCCGCGGAAAGGAACCGCGCCGGTAGCCATTTCATAGAGCACAGCGCCAAAAGAGAAAAGATCCGTCCGGGCATCGAGATCCTTGCCGCGAGCCTGCTCGGGCGACATGTAGGCGACGGTGCCGACGGTTGAACCCGGGCTGGTCAGGAACGGCTCGTCCACGGTGGCAGCAGTGCCTACGGTGGCGGCAGAAAGAAGGGAAGGCCTGGCGGTGCGCTTGGCCAATCCGAAATCGAGAACCTTGGCCTGGTGGCGGCTGGTCACGAAAATGTTGGCCGGCTTGATGTCGCGGTGGATGATTCCCTTGGCATGGGCGGCGTCGAGCGCGTCGGCGATCTGCGTACCGAGATTGAGCAGTTGCTCAAGCTCCATGGGGTGCCCGTGGATTCGGGTTTTGAGCGTCTCGCCTTCCAGGAGCTCCATGGCGATGAAGTGACGTCCGCTGTCTTCGCCCACCTCGTAGATGGTGCAGATATTCGGGTGGTTCAGGGCAGAGGCGGCACGAGCTTCGCGTTGAAAACGGTCGAGTGCGAGCGGATCTTTTTCGGTTTCGGGCGGCAGGAACTTGAGGGCGACACGGCGGCCCAGGTTGAGGTCCTCGGCTTCGTACACAACGCCCATCCCTCCACCCCCCAACTGGGAGAGGACACGGTAGTGAGAGAAGGTCTGTCCGATCATTCCGGGGAACACTCCTGGGAGAGAGTCATTCATGTTAGGCCGCAGTTTATGGCAAGTCAAACCAAGGGCTGTTGGACTTATACGATGGGACAGATGAGGAAGTTCATGGTTCGGTTAACCATTTATTTTCATTAAGTTATAAGCTGCCACCCCTTGTTTGAAGGGGGTAAGCGATACCGGAAAGTCACTATTCTTCCGTTACGGAAGTTTGCCTCAGAATGTCCGAATGCTTTCCTGCAAGTACGGTGCCTGCTATCTAATGAGTGTTCCCTCATTGTTGCCGCTGGGAAGCGCAACCTGGCTTCCCGGGGAGGAGTTTGCCAGAAGTGAAATCTCACCCGCAATCCTGGAGGGACATGAGCGCGGCGCCTCGCCTTTTTGTCGCCGTGGTGGTGATTTGCGGGATGGCCGTCCTGACCTATACGGTCTTGCACGGCAGCAGTCAGAATCCTCTCAAATTTCTCTGTTATCTGGTGATCGCGCTGGCGGCGTCGCGGCTCAAGGTGAATCTGCCCGGCATAGCCGGGACGATGTCGGCGAACTTTCTATTTCTGCTGCTGGGCGTGCTGGAACTGAGCTTGTCAGAGGCGATGGCGCTGGGCTGCGCCGCGATCGTAGTGCAGTGCCTGGGCGACCGCCCGATCCCAATTCAGGTCGCGTTCAACGTCTGCTCGACGGCGCTGGCCATTGCGGTGACGTTCGCCACCTATCACTACTCCTTATCGCATTATGCGGTAGGGAATCCCACTACATTGCTGTTCTTGGCGACGTGCGTTTACTTCGTGGCGAATACGGTTCCGGTAGCCTCCGTGATCTCGCTGACCGAGCACCGGTCGCTGCGAAAGATCTGGGCAGATTGCTACTTCTGGAGTTTCCCTTACTACCTGGTGGGCGCGGGCGTGGCCGGCATGATGAGTTGGCTGCACGGTTTCGCCGACTGGCAGACTTCGTTGCTGACCCTTCCGGTGGTGTACTTGATCTACCGTTCGTACCGCATTTACCTCGGCAAACTGGAAGACGAGAAGCGGCATGTGGAAGAGATGGCCGACCTGCACATGCGCACGATTGAAGCTCTGGCCCTGGCCATCGAGGCCAAGGATCAGACGACTCACGACCATTTGCAGAGAGTCAGGGTTTACGCCGTCGAGGTGGCGAAGGATCTTGATGTTGACCGGGAGGGGATGGAGGCTTTGCAGGCCGCAGCCTTGCTGCATGACATCGGCAAGCTGGCGATACCCGAGCACATCATCTCGAAACCGGGCCGCCTGACGCCGGAAGAATTCGAAAAGATGAAGATCCATCCGCTGGTGGGAGCGCAAATTCTGGAACGGGTGCGTTTTCCCTACCCGGTCGTCCCCATCGTGCGTGCGCATCACGAAAAGTTCGACGGGACAGGTTATCCGCTAGGCTTGCGCGGGAACCAGATTCCGATTGGCGCCCGCATCCTGGCGGCGGTGGATTTTCTGGACGCGCTGGCTTCGGACCGGCAATACCGGCGCGCGCTTCCCCTGAAGGAAGCCATGACGCGCCTGTCGGCTGAATCGGGCAAGGCTTTTGATCCGCAAGTGGTCAAGGTGCTGGAACGCAAATACGTGGAACTGGAGCAACTGGTCCACCGACGCACTGACAGCCTGGGCAAGCCGAAATTGTCCACGGAAGTCAAAGATTATGACCCGAAGGCGATGCCGGCGCAAAGGCCTGCAGCCGGGTTCGAGGCGCAAGGCGTGCGGCAATTTCCGGAGCGCAGTTTTCTGGGTTCGATCGCGGCGGCGCGCCAGGAAGCGCAGACTCTTTTCGAACTCACGCAGGATCTGGGAGCTTCGCTCAGTTTGGGTGAAACGCTCTCGGTGTTTGCCGTGAAACTGCGCCGCGCGATGCCTTACGATGCGATCGCAATCTACGTCCGCCATGGCGATGAACTGGTTCCGGAATACGTGAACGGCGACAACTTCCGGCTGTTTGCATCGCTGCGCATTCCAATGGGGCAAGGGCTTTCGGGATGGGTAGCGCAAAACCTTAAGCCGATCCTGAATGGCAATCCTTCAGTCGAGCCCGGGTATTTGAACGATACGTCGAAGTACAGCACCCTGAACTCAGCCCTCGCGATTCCGCTGGAGGGGCTGCAGGGCGTGGTCGGCGTGGTCGCTTTGTACCACGCAGAGAAAGATTTCTTTACCTCCGATCACCTGCGCATTTTGCTGGCGGTAAGTTCCAAGATGGCGCTGGCCATCGAGAACGCGATGAAGTACGAGCAGGCGGAGAGTTCGGCGGTGACCGATTACCTCACCGGCCTTCCCAACGCTCGCTCGCTGTTCCTGCAACTCGACCGGGAACTGGCGCGCTGCAAGCGGGACAAGAAAACGTTGACCGTGATGGTCGCCGACCTGGATCGCTTCAAGCTGATCAACGACCGCTTCGGACACCTGGAAGGAAACCGCGTGCTGCGGCTGTTTGCGCAGGCCTTGAAGGATACCAGCCGCGAATACGATTATGTGGCGCGCATGGGGGGCGACGAATTCGTGGTCATCGCTCCTGGACTGACGCCGGACGCGGCCGCGCGCAAATCGGAACAGATGCGAGACCTGGCCCACCAAGTCGGCAACGACATCTGCAAAGAGGATATTTTATCTCTGAGCGTTGGGCAGGCGGTGTATCCCGAGGACGGGATGGATGCCGAGAAGATCCTCTCGGAGGCTGACAAGCGGATGTACCTGCAGAAGCAGAATCACTCGCTGCAGAAGAACCGCCGAGTCTATCCGAGGGTGCGCGGCCGGCTGACCACGGAAATTTCTGCAAACGGCCAGAAGGTGGCGATGCTGGGCATCATCACCAACCTGAGCCTGGGTGGCTGCTATGTTGAAACCAGCGGCCTGTTGCTGCCGGGGTCGCAGTTGACACTCACCTTCACGCACGAAAATACCACGGTTACGATTGCCAGCGAGGTCGTGCGTCTGGATATGGGGATTGGAACGGCGCTCAGGTTCAGCGAAGCGAGCCACGAGGTTCGCGCCGGGTTGCAATCCATTCTGGAAAAATTGGCGAATGCCGAGGTTGCTGACCTGAATCGCAGCCGGAACGCCGCTGCCGGACGCTTAATTTAAAGGAGATTCCAGCAGGGGGGACCCTCCCCACTCATCTGTAGGCGGGAACGGCGATAGGGCGAATCTGGATCAGCGGGGCGTTACTGTTTGATAGGGTGCGGGGCTTCGAGAGACCTTGCTGCAGCATGTTCGCCGTCGGCACGCCTGTACGGTAAAACGACTTCTCGCAATCCGCGGTGGATGGTCCGCGCATACTTCCTTCCATATAGGCCAATCCCGGGCAACGCGAGCAACTGCTGACGTGCGAGCACGACGAGCAGACGGTGAGGTCTTTGGCCTGGATGGAGCGGACCTCTTTCATTTGTGGGGAAAAATTCCAGATATCCAAGAACTTTTGCTGACGAATGTTTCCTGTGGGAAGCGGGAACTGCACACAGGGAAAGACATCGCCGTAGGGCGAAATGTAGCAGAAGGAATGGCCGGCACTGCACGAGTAGCTTTCGAGGTCCTCCTTCGAGGGAGGCTTGGGAGGAGCGCAGAACTCTTCCTGGCTGCCGACCAGCGCAGGATTGTGGAATATTCCGGGGAGTTCTTCTCCCGGGATGCGGAGCGACAGAACGGAGGTGTCGCCGTCCATCATCGGGGTGATGGTGGGATCGAGTGTGTAATGCGCGCCCAGGTCGGCGGCCAGCTCTTGCACCGCAAGATGATCGGCAGAATTCACCGTCATCATCACGTTGGCGATGGTGACGCGCAGCCCCTGTTCGCGCAGGAAGCGAATGGACTTGATGGTCCTCTCGAAGCGAATGCGGGAGCTTGGTGATGGCATCGTGAACTTCGGGACGATGCGAATAGACGCTGATCTGGATGGTGTCCACATCCAGGTCTCGAATTCTCCGCGCTTCCTCTTCGTGGATCATGACCGCGTTGGTTTTGATCTTGACGTTGAACATGAGACGCCGGGCGTGTTCGAGGATCTCAAAGAAATCGCGGCGCATGAAGACCTCGCCGCCACTGAAGGTGAGAAAGAAAACGCCTGCCTCGGCCAGTTGATCGAGCGCATCCTTGATTTCGGCAGTGGTCATTTCGCCGTGGTCGTCGTGATCGAGATAGCAATGCACGCAGCGCTCGTTGCAGCGGTAGGTGACGTCTATGTGCACGGCGATGGGCACGCCCAGATTGAAGGCCTTCTGGCCCATCTCGCTCATCAGCGTCATCGGGACGGCTCCGGAGCCAGCGGTCGATTGGAAACGAGAAGTATTCCGTGGCTGGAAAGTTCAGTGACAAACTGCTCGGCATCGGTCTGGGCCTGCTCGGGATCGACGTCAAATTGTTCGCAGACCCGGTCGCGGACAATTTCCCGCAGAGGAGTGCGGCCATCGGCGGCCTGAAAAATGACGGTTGCCACTTCGTTCATGGTGAAGAACGTCGAATCGACGGCTTTCATGACCATCATTTCGCCGGCCAGCGCGCGAGCGGCAATGGCTGAACTGCGCGCGATGTAAATACAATCTTCAGGCATGCTCGGGCACTCCCTGGAAGTTGCGGATTTCGTCCCACACCCTGGTATCAGGATAGAACGTCAGGCGGCGAATGGGAACCTTGGCCACGAAATCGCAAGCCGTGGCGAAGAGCATTTCGACCAGGCCCTGGTCTTCGGCGAAAAAAAGAATATTGCGCATCAGGCGGCGGACCGCGTCCGCGGAGGGCAACTCCTCGATCAGGTTCTCGGGGCCCTGCTCGAGAAAAAACAGAGCCGCGACCGGAGCTGCGCAGTTCTCACCGGCCCGGGCCAGTTCTCCAGCGAATGGAGTACCGAACGCCGAATATCCGTCTCCGCTCGGGCGCAAGTAGGACATTTCGTCGGTAAGCAGGGTGATGTCCGGTGGCGCGAGTCGGGTCATGGTGGTCTTGCCCGCGCCCGATACGCCCGAAAACAGATATGCCCGGCCATCGCAAATCGCACTGGCGGAGTGCAGCAGGAATCCGCCGCGCTCGGCAAGAATCAAGCTGTGCACAATGCGGAGCACGGAATCGAGAGAATACGGGTTGGAGTTCTGCCGCACGCTGCCTCGTCCGGTGCGCGGATCCCAACGAGCGCGGAAGTCTCCGCGCTCCACGAGCCACTGGCCGCCGTCGCGACGGACCCGAACGTCACCGTCGGAAGGCGGCGGCGCGTTGTTGAGATCGAACTCCAGCTCAAACTGGGGACGCGAAGAACTCAGGAACCCGTCATAGCGCTGGCGCAGCAGGTCGAGGAAGCCCTGGTCAGAAGTGGAGAGAGCAATCGGGACTCCTCCGATCTCAACGCAGGCGACTCTTGGGGCCTCGGCCATCATCAGGCTCCCAGCTTCACTGAACTCATGTCTGGGTCCGGGTTTCGGGATTTGTGCGTGGAGGCCTTCTGGCGGCGGTTGTGCAGTTTCAGAGCGAGACGGTGGGCCACATCACAATGACAGAGCAACATTCCAACCGCACGGGAGCACTTCGCGGCCAACCCCGGACACAGAGCGGCATTCAAGATGCGCTGCCCGCCGTCAGTACCGCGCACCAGGCGGCCCAGAAGTGCATCGGAGGGGTATGGAGGGTCAGAGGCAGACATGGAATCGCCGCGCAGCTGGAAATTGTGCGGTGTGCGGCGGGCTATGAAACGATGCAGGAAGAGGCGGCCGTCACGTAGCGCGAGCACGATTTCGCCGGGCCGGACTTCTTCAAGAGAACAGCTTGCGATCTCGACCACATCGCCCGGCCAAAGAGCGGGAAGCATGCTCTCCCCGTAAACGCACAGCCGGACGGCCTGACGCAGACGGCCGCCGCGACGCAAAACGTCTGCCAACAAGGCTGAGCGTTCTGTGCCCCAACTCGAGTGCGCCGCGTTGGTGGCGTTTTCCGGCATCAGGAACTTTTTCGGTTGGAATTACAGTTGGCGCTGGTACCAACAATCTTGCCGCAAGAAAGAGCGAGCGTCTCGAACACCCGTTCGTAGCGGAATGCCGGCTTCTGGTAGAGCTTCTTGGCCTTACGCGTGTTATCCAGTTCCTGCGGCTTCTCGCGAGTGGCCCGATCGTTGGTCATAGTTGGTGAAGCCAGTCGATCGAACAAGAAACTGGCTTATCCCCCAGTTTTTGATAAGAGTGAGGGCAGTGTACTACACGCCTTTGCCCACTGCCAATACGACCAGGTGTCAACCCGGGGAGAGCGGACCAAAATTCTCAATAGAATGAAAGAGTTCCATTCAGCCGCGCACGCCGCAAGCTTAGCGAAAGGCCGGTCAGCGCCAGCAGAAGCAGGATCACGCCAAACCCTGCCAAGACAGCCAGAGTGCGAGCCATCGTTACCACAGACTGCCCCTCCAACAACGCCCGGCGCATTCCGTCGATGGCGTAAGTGAGTGGAACGGCGCGCGCGAGAAGTTCGAGCGGGTGGGGCAGGCTCTGGATGGGGAACATGGTTCCGCTCAGAAACCAGAGCCCGGAACCGAGCAGCCACAGCAAAGCCGAGCCTTTCTGGAAGGCAACCTGAAGCGTGGCCGCCGCGATCCCCAGGGCCAAGGCGATAGCCAGAGAAAAAATCAAGACTGCCACGCACGATAACAAATTGGCGTGGATGTCTGCCCGGAAAACCGCCACGCCGGTGAAAAAATAGACGAGCAGATTGACCAGGTTTCCGGCAAAGGCAGAAATAGAACTGAGGACCAAGAGTTCAGCCGGCGCGGTCGATGTCGTCATGAGAACTTCCAACGTCCCCGTCTGTTGTGCTTCCTGCACAGAGCTCAGGAAGGCTTGCGCGCTCATGACGAAGAAGGTGTACATGCCGGTGCCGACCAGAAGGAAGGGGAAATACTCGAGGCCAGCAGGTCGAAAACCGGGACCGATGGCGCGGGACAGAAAATAGAAAGCCGCCAATTCGGTGAATACTCCGACCAGGGTCACAACGAAACCGCTGCGGTGGCGGATGGCCGTCAGCAGATCGCGCCGCAGGATGGAGTGGAGCTTGTCGAGGGTCGAGATCATGGCGCCATCCTCGCCCGTCGAATCGCGCCCATGGTCTCATCAATCTCGCCCGTCATGCGGAAGTAGAAAGAGCGCAGCGCCTCAGCGCTTTCGCCGTCGCCCACAGAACGGTTGGCGAGCAATTCGCCGCGATGGAGCAGAAGCAGGCGGTCGGCAACGGCGGCCGCCTCCGCGAAGTTGTGGGTGGCGAGCAGAACCGTGGTATCTTGCCTCGCCAAGACGCGAATCGTCGCCCAGAAATGCGCGGTGGTCGCGGCATCGAGGCTGCGCGTTGGTTCGTCGAGCAACAGGACACACGGGCGCTTGACCAGGGCGCGCGCGATCCCCAGCCGCTGGTACATGCCGCTGGAAAACTTCATGACCAGCGTGTCAGCCTGTTCTTCGAGGCCGGTATCGTGGAGTACTTCCTTGATTCTTTGCGCTCGCTCGCGGCGCGGCACTTCGTCGAGCGCGGCAAAGAAATCGAGGTTCTCACTAGCCGAGAGGCGCGGAAAAAAAGAGCGTTCGGCGGCAACGGCGATGCCGACTTGGCGGCGCGCGGCACCAGCGTCGTGCCGCGCGTCGAAGCCGCCCACGCGCACGGACCCGGAATCGGGCAGGAGCAGGGTCGAGATCAGCTTGAGGGCTGTGGTTTTCCCGCTGCCGTTCGGGCCGAGCAGCACCAGGACCTCGGCGCTGGACACCGAGAAAGAAACGTCTTTCAAGGCAATCGTTTCACCTCCGCGCTCTTTTCCCAGCCAATTGAACAGAGCTGGACGATGGCGGAAGGTCTTGCGGACGGATTCGAAGACGACTCGGTCCATGGAAGTGCGAACAATAGCAGCGCGAACGAAGATGCGGACGCGCGCCGAAGACTCTGTATTATAGTGGCGATTCGCAATTCGAATGATTTTGGATGACGCGGCGCTTCAGCGCATGTGGGAGAACTGATCTTTCGCCCCTTTGGGGCTTGCCGGTTTTCCCGCGTTTCCCACGGCTTGCGCCGTGGGCTGGATTCTTACGCCGCGTTGCGGCTGAAAGCGCAAGACTCATTCCACCGCATTCCGCTTGCATGACCAAACCCTTGCCTTCGTCTCCGGTGTCGAGCGGCTCGCTACAGGCAGGGAATGAATTTGACCTTCTGTGCGCGCTGGCTGGCGTGGAGCTGACTCCGGGGCGGATTGAGCGCATCGCTAACTGGGACCTTTCAAAACTCGACTGGAACAAGGTTCTTCGCCTGGCGGACCAGCATGGAGTGCTTCCACTCGCGGCCCGCAACCTGATCGAATATGGTCACGGAGTTCCAGGTGAAGTCGAGCGGTCGCTGCGATCTGCGTACGAATCGAACCTGCGGGCCAGCTTGTGGTTCAGCGCCGAACTGGCGCGCATCCTGCAACACTTTGAACGCAAGCAGGTGCGGGTGCTCCCCTACAAAGGGCCGGTGCTGGCGCAATCGGCTTACGGCGATCCGGGGCTGCGAAGTTTCTCGGATCTCGACTTCCTGATTGCTCCCGCCGACTTCCAACGGGCGAAGCAGGCTCTTGCCGAGATTGGATATCGCCCTTCGGCGGATCTAACAGCACCGGTTGAGCGATTTTTCCTGCGGACAGGCTACGAGCGTTCGTTTGATGGCGCTGCGGGAAAATACCTGGTCGAACTGCAGTGGGCGTTGCTGCCGAATTTCTACGGGGTCGATCTGCCGGTGGAGGACCTGCTGGCGCGTGCCGGACAGACCGTGGTCGGCGGGCGTGAAGTGCCTTGTCTTTCTCCGGAAGATTCCGTGCTGGTGCTCTGCTTGCATGCCGCCAAGCATCTATGGGCGCGATTGATCTGGCTGGCGGACATTGCGGAGACTTTGCGGTCTCAATCTCGAACCCAGGCCATTAATTACACGCTAGTGTTTTCAAGGGCGCGCGGGCTGGGGGTCGGCCGGATTCTGGGCGTAAGTTTCTGGCTGGTGAAGAATGTGCTTCGTGTGGACCTACCGGAGCCGGTGGAAGACATGATTGCGGCTGATTCCCGAGTGCCTGCTCTTGGCAGCGAATTCGCTGAGCGGCTAGCTCGCGGTGCGACCTATGATTTCGAATCCACGGAGTACTTCCGGCTGATCCTGAAGCTGCGGGAGCGGCGCGGCGACCGCTGCCGATATCTCTGGCGTTTACTTTGGACGCCGGGCGCGGGGGAAATTGCAGCAGTCCGATTGCCGGAGGCGCTTTTCCCTCTTTATCGAATTGTGCGGATAGGCCGCCTGATGCGGAAGCTGGTTTGGTGATCGGGTTTGCGCCGTCTGCGGAGATGCGGCAATCCGCGTCTCTACCGGAAATTTGGAGCACTTTACGCTAGTGCGTTTCGCCGTCTCCGGGTGCGACATCTGGCGTGTCGACTTTCCGTGCGAGGGCGGGGCTTCCTTGATCGGGCGCAGGCTGAAACTCGCCGGGATCTTTTCCGGCTAGCGCAACCTTCATGAACTGCATCCAGATGGGCAGGGCAGCGCGGGCTCCGGTTTCTTTTTCGCCGAGGGATTTCTTTTCGTCATATCCGATCCAGACGCCGCAGGTAAGCGACGGAGAAAAGCCTACGAACCAGGCATCGGTGAAATCATTGGTCGTTCCTGTCTTGCCGGCGAGCGGATACGGCATTTTGGCGGCGGCGGCCGCAGTGCCATGGAGCACCACCTCCCGCAGCATGGAGGTCATGATGCGTGCGGTGCGCGAACTGACGACGTCCTTGATGTCAGAGTAGTCTTCCTCGAGAACCCGGCCTTCGTAGTCGGTCACTTTGGTGATGTAACGGGGGGCGACGCGCACGCCGTCGTTGGGAAACACGCTGAAGGCCGAGGTTTGCTCGATCGGCGTGATCTCCGCCGAGCCCAGCGCCACTGGAAGATACGCGGGGATGTTGGCGGTGACGCCGAAACGGTGCGCGTAGTCGATGACGGTCTTAATACCGATGCGGTCGGCCAGTTTGAGCGCTGGAATGTTTCGAGACTGGGCGAGAGCCCGCCGCAGCGTAATCGTACCTTCAAATTTCTCGTCGTAGTTGTGCGGCGAATAAGGGCCAGAAGCAGTCTGAAACGTCACTGGCGCGTCCAGAATAGTGTCGTCGGGGCTGCCGCCCTGGTCGATCACCGCGGTATAGACGTACGGCTTGAAAGACGATCCGACCTGACGCAGCGCCTGCGTGGCGCGGTTGAATTTCGACAGATTGAAATCGCGGCCGCCCACCATGGCCTTGATTTCTCCCGTCGCGTTGTCGATAGCGACGAGCGCTCCTTCGGCCCCTGTGTCCTGCTCCAGGCTGACGTGCGATCTTCCGCCCGCATCCATCGAAAGCACTTTGATGTAAACGATGTCGCCGGCATGGAGAATGTCGGAGAGCCTGCGCTTCGTCCACGCCGCGTCAGATTGCAGGATCATGGCTGTGTGCTGGCCGAAGTGGACTGCGGCGGCTGCGGGCGAAACTTGTGTGACCAGCGCGTGCATGTACCCGTTGATTTCGGGCTCCTCATCCCAATCCGGATCTTCGTATTTGTCGAGCTTTTGACCCAGGGCAATTACATTCGCGAGTTTGCCCTGCCAGCCATGGCGGCGTTCGTAGGCAGCGAGGCCGTCGAGCAGCACCTGGCGCGCGGATTTCTGCAAGTCCATATCCAGCGACGTGTAAACGCGCAGCCCGCCTTGGTGAACCTGGTCGCTGCCGTATTTCGCTTCCAGGTAGCGCCGGATTTCTTCCACGTAGTGCGGAGCCAGGGAATTCGGATCTTTCTGCAAGTTGAGCACGATCGGCTTGTTCCTGGCATCCGCCGCCTGGGTCGCGGTGATTTTGCCGTCCTCAAGCATGGCGTTGAGCACGAGGTTGCGCCGCTTGAGGGCACGATCCGGGTGAGTGATGGGCGAATAGTATTGCGGCGCCTTGGGAAGCCCGGCGAGCAAGGCGGCTTCCTCCAGTTTCAGTTTTTTCGCCGGTTTGGAAAAATAGTATTCCGAGGCCGCTTCAAAGCCGTAAGCGCCGTGGCCGAGAAAAATCTGGTTGGCATAGAGCGTGAAGATCTGCGGCTTGGTGAAGCGGCGCTCGATCTGGATGGCGAGCAGCACCTCCTGCACCTTGCGATAGAACGAGCGGTCGGGAGAGAGAAACAGGTTGCGGGCGAGTTGCATGGTGAGCGTTGAGGCCCCTTGCACTTTCCCGCCGGATTCGATGTCGCGGTAGGCCGCGCCTGCGATGCGCCAGAGGTTGATGCCCGAGTGCTGGTAGAAATCCTTGTCTTCGATGGAGACCAGCGCATTGCGGAGAACTTCCGGATAATCGTCGTAGGCAGCAATGACACGGCGCTGCAGCGCGAAGGTACCGATGACCCTGCCCTGTCCGTCATAGAGTTCGGTGACCGAACTGGGACGGTAACGCTCGAGTTCCTCGACTTGTGGCAAGTCCGTCGAATAGACCAGCAGCAGCCCAACCGCCGCGCCCACCGCGGCGGAGAGCAGGACAAGCAATGCGAACACGACGCGTCCGACGAACTTCCGTTCACCAATTTCTATCGCCGGAAGATGTTCAAAGACAAGTTTCAAGGTGCGAGAGTTTCAACGTTTCCATGGTATCGCAAAGGCATTAGAACTTTCTCACCGCCGAGACGCCGAGGACGCCGAGAAAAGCTGATTCTTGCTCTTTCGTGTGTAAACTGAACCATCAAATTTCCGGTGGTGCTGACAAACAGCAGGTCCTTCGCTCCGCTCAGGATGACAAATCTGTATAAGTTCTACAGACAAAAAAATCGCCCGCCGCAGCGAGCGATTCTTAACTTTGAAACTCTGAAACCTTGAAACTTCGAAACCTTTATCCCTTCGCTTCCCGGTTCTTCAGCACTTCGAGCGCTTTGTTCAGCTGGTCATCCTGCAGGTTCTTCGGTTTCTCGTCTTTCTTTTCTTCGGGAGCTACGGTCTGATCTTCGTCGGGCAATCCACCGTCGTCTTCGGCAGTGTCAGCGCTCAACACGTTCGGAGTAACCGCCGCATCCTGAATTGCCTTTCCGCTGGGCGAGTAGTACTTGGCGACCGAAAGAATCAGCGCGGAGTTGTCCGGCATCTCAATCAATTTCTGCACCGAACCGTCGCCGAAGGTTTTGTCTCCGACCACGTCGCCACGAGCGTTCTCCAGAATCGCGGCGGCTACAATCTCGGCTGGGCCCGCCGTTCCGCGATTTACCAGCACTGCCACGGGCAGCTTGGTGATGTCCTTGGCGGGATCGGCGTTGAAAGCCTGGCGCGGATATTTCTGCCCCTGCAAATAGGTGATGGTGCCGTGGTCCAGGAAGAGATTAGCGGAGGCAACGCCTTCAGACTCCGCGCCACTGGCGGAGTTGCGCAGATCGAGTACGAGCTTCTTCGCGCCCTGTTTCTGCAGATCGCGAATTTTGGCGGCAACCTCCTGCGACTTACCTTCGGGGAATGCGTCCACCTTGATGTAGCCGACGTTATCGGCCAGCATTTTTTCGCTGACCGGCGGGATGGCGACCACGTCGCGCGTGATCACAATCTTCTGCGGTTCGGCTCGCCGCGGCCGGACCACGGCCACGGTAATGGTCGATCCGGTTTCGCCCGACAGCAGGCCGTGAATCTCAGCCAGCGACATGTCGTGCGTGCTCTTGCCTTCGATGGACTCGATGATGTCGGAGTTCTCAACCCCAGCCTTGTCGGCTGGGCCTCCGGGAATGACTGCGACTACGGCCGCGTATCCGAAGCGCTTGGAAACGGTGGCGCCAATATCCGCCTTGCCGTCGTTCTTCATCGTCTTGTAGCGCTTGTACTCCTCCGGCGAGAGGTAGCTGGAATTGGCGTCGAGCGACTCCAGCAGACCGTGCAGCGCGCCCTCGGTGACGCCAGCGATATTCGGCTCTTCCACGTATTCGAGGCGGATGCGCGACAGCACCTCGCTGTACACCGACAACTGGCGATACGCGCCCTCATTCGAAGATGCGCGAACGTTGACAAACCCGCCAACAATGGTGAACAGCAGAATAGCCAGCGAACTGGCAATGATAGTGACCTTCAACTTCTTTGACATAGTTTGATCTTCGCTTCTTGGATCTCTGCTTCTTAAGCCTTCGGATCGGTTGATCGTGATTCCCGAGATGTTACGCGATTATAGATGGTTTGATGCATGGATCGGAAGGCACGATTGCAACGTCCTTAGGTAATGCAAGCGAGAAAGGCAATGTTGCCGTTGCCTGCTCGCTCTCGTTTCCCGCACATTTCCGATTTCGCTGGCTCTGTTTACTGGTCAGTACTGGGGGTACCCCCCTCCCCCCCCGGGTCTTTTGGAATCATGGAGTTAGGGGAAATTCCCGCTAGATCTTTGAGTTCAAATGACTTAGAGATAAAATATTTATAAATCAACGACTTACGAGATCCGTTCGCTTCGCTCGGGATTTCGGCAGCCGGTTCCCGCTTCGCTCACGCCCGCTAAACGCCTCAACCCCGGAACTGCCCCATTCAGATCTCTATGGTTATCGTGGCGTACGACGGGTCTTACGTCAATGGATTTCGGTCACGAGCTGAGGGTTTGGAAAGATTCCGTTTGTGGCTCCGGCAGCGCAAAAGACAAAGCTTATTGCGCAATCTATACTGCCCCCAACCTTCCGTCGGTGACAACCACACAAACCTATCGTGACCGTGGGATTAAAATTAGCCCATCAGAAAAGAGAAGCACATGTTGCTGCGCTACAGCTTTAGAGTGACATTTGCCATGGGATTTCTGTACGCAAGTTTTGCGCGTATTTCCTATTCAACCTGACCATCTTGCAATCACTGGCCATCGGTATCGCGGCTGGCCAACTCTACGGTTGGGTTGTAAGCGCAAGTATGGCTGTTATGGAAATGAAAGTTCAACTGGGTCTGAAACTCGAGGCACGCCCGCTGGATGTAGTCAAGGCAGCGAGAGAGAGAGAAAACGAAGATGGGTGAGTCTGCTTCCGTGATTGTCATCACAGCCACTTCTTGTGCTTAGGGCTATATTTCCGGCATGGCTCCGGAGTTTACCTACCGAGGAATCGTCGCCGTGTGCGGAGGATTTGCATTATTGCTGTGGGGTCTGGCTGTCGCTCTGGGCACTGGCATTGGCTACGACCGACCCATTGCTTCACTTATTCCCCTGACTGGCAGAGTTCTTTGGCAATTGTTCAAGGGAGGATGTTTGATAGCGATGGCGGTCGCAGTCGTCAAAGAAGCAATTGATGCAGCGGAGTCAAGAGCGGATGTGACGTTTCTGAACAAGACGTTGATCGAGAACGAGCAACGTCACACGAGCAGCCATTCTCAATGAGTAGTCTATTGCGACCCTTCCCGTCGGGCAGAATCAGTATCATTCCAGAGCAAGTGCTCCACTCCCACAGATCGTCTAAGGGGTGATCATGAAGATCAGAATAAGTGATAAAAGACTGCATGTGTCCGCGATAAGAATCGAGTTTGCTGACCACGGCGACATGTACGACATACACGATCTCAATCTGCAAATCCACTGCACAAGCCCATGTGCCATTGAGTCCGTCATTCCGTTGACGAAAGCCGAGATGGGGAAACTTGGAGAAGCGCTGATACTCATCCAACAGCGACTGAATACCGCTGTGGACGTGCCCGACGACGCTATGGATGACTAGAACAATCCTATGCCCACTGCCGACCACTATGGACTCGATTTTTTCCTCGAATTACCGCACGGACAGCCCACGTTCATGGCTGCCTAAGCCAAACGCGAAGTACCTCGATGTCTCAAGATTCTTTCTCAACTGACAATTGGGGCGAGACACACCGTCGCTCCATGCGCACGGCTTACTTTTCCAGCAAGGAGGCTAGCTCTTCGTGGCCCTTTTCTCTTGCCACCATGGCAGGGGTCTTGCCGTCGTCATTCGCTAGTTTGAGATCGGCGTGATGCTTGAGCAACAGTTCCACCATGGGGCGGTCTCCATTTTGAGCGGCGGCGTGAATTGGGACCCAGCCGGCTTGCTGGCGGGCATTAACGGGGGCTCTCTGTTCGAGCAGAAGGCGGGCGGCATCCAGGTTGCGGGCGGAGGCGGCGGAATGCAGAGGCATGACGCGTGTGGGATTCGCGGCCACGGCGTCGACCGCCGCTCCGCTTTCGATGAGGAGGCGGGCGGCTTCAGGCTGTCCGAAAAAACAGGCGAAGTGCAGGGCGGTGAAGCCGTCTTTTGAGGGGGCGTTGATGGCGGAAGCATCGCCCAGGCATTCTTTCAGGCGATCGAGACGGCCGAGCGCGGCTGCTTCGAAAATGTCGAGCGCCTTTTTCTTGGTCGCGATCAGTTCCGCCAGGTCGCGGCGGCCGCGGTAGAGGGAATGCATGAGCAGGCTGACGCCGGCGGCATCGCGGGCTTCGGATGCGGCGGAGTCCTGCTCCAGGAGTCGCCGGAGGCCGTCTGCATCGCCTACCCGCAGGAAATCGAAACCGCGCTGGGAGTTTTCCATGGGCGCCTCCTCCTGATTACTTAGCACTGCTAATGAATTATAAAGTTCGTCTTTCGCTTGTCAAGAAAAATGTTAGCTGTGCTAAGCGTTCGCAGTGCTAAGCTGTGGCCTATGGCGCGTCATGAGACTGGGCGGGCGAGGTCGCCCGCCCCCACACGGTTCGAAGTGGCGGATCGCCTGCACTCGGCCGTGATCCATCTGCTGCGCCATGCCCGCAAGCAGGATGTTCTCGCCCGTATTGGTCCGGCGCGGCTGTCGGCGCTTTCCGTTCTGGTGTTCGGCGGTCCCATGGCGCTGGGGCAACTGGCGGCGGCCGAGCAGGTGAAGGCTCCAACCATGAGCCGCATCGTGGCGGGCTTGAAACGCTCGGGACTGGCCAAGATTGAGACGGACAGGAACGATGCGCGGCGGATTCGCGTGACGGCAACGGCCAAAGGGGAACGGCTACTGCAACAGGCAAGGGTGCGGAGAATCCGGCTTCTGGCGGAGACCCTCAGCGGGTTGCGGGAGATGGAACTGAACACGCTGCTGCGGGCGGCGGAGTTGATGGAGCTGGCGGTGAGACATAGCACCGGAAAGAAGTAAGAGTTCGTGCTCGAAGCCGAGCTGCGCTCGGCCTGGACAGCCGGGGGCGGCTGTCCCTACGCAACCCTGGACGGGCGGGTCGCCCGTCCCCACACAAACTATAAAGCCATTTGCTAGGGCTGGTCGGCTACTGAATTGCGCAACTGGCCTATGCCTTCGATCGACACTTCTATGACATCGCCGGCGACTACGGGTCCCACGCCCTGGGGCGTCCCGGTCGAAATCAGGTCGCCGGGTTCGAGAGTCATGATCTGCGAAATGTAACGGATCACAACGTCGAGCGGGAAAATGAAATCGCGCGTGTTGCCCGACTGGCGAACCTCGTTATTCACTCTTGTTTCGACCTGAACGCCCGCCCAGGGATCAATATTAATTCCGTCGGCGACTACGGGGCCGACCGGGCAGAAGGTGTTGAAACCTTTGGCGCGAGTCCACTGACCGTCTTTATTCTGGAGGTCGCGCGCGGTGAAGTCATTGACGCAGGTGTAACCGAGAATGTAAGGGCGAACGTCTTCGCTGTCAGCGAGCCGATGGCAGCGGCGGGCGATTACGACACCGAGTTCGCCCTCGTAGTCGGTGCGTGCGGAAACTTTAGGCCGCAGAATCGTTCCCCCGGGCGGCAGCAGGGAAGAAGGCGGCTTGAGAAACAGCAACGGCTCCTGCGGAACTTCGTGGCCGAGTTCGGCGGCGTGCTCGCGATAGTTGCGACCGACGCACACGATTTTCGAAGGCTGTACCGGCGGCAAGAGAGACGCTTGCGCGAGCGGAATGCGGTCCATGCGGCGGCTGGGAAGGCCTTCGACGTCGCCGTCGCTATCCTGCGGCGGCTGGAGGAACAGGCGAGTGATTTCTTCGCTACCCGCTATGGATTCGACCAGACCGTAGTGGGCGGAACCGTTGAGAAGGAATCGGCAGTATTTCATCAGAGCAATATTCAAACACAATTTCTGAACCCAAGGGACAGAAAGATCACGAAGAGAAGATCTAGCAAGTTGCGGAAAAAGTGTCCTCCGCGCCGAAGTCCTGCCTCAGCGGCTAAAGCCGACCCTGAAAACGAGCGGGTTACCGCAGCGGTGAACCGCTGCGCCACCCAAAATCAAGTGCAGCAGCGATTTCCCCCAAGCTTTTAGGGGACGGGCTCGCTGGTTGCCTCAGAGCGCTGGCTTTCGTTGCCACGGACATCCACTGCGGAAACGGAGTAGGTATAGGTTTTGCCGGAGGCGACCGCGCTATCGCGATAGGACGGCGACTTCACCAGGTCCGAATTCAACTTGATGGCTGCGCCGTTTTCTTCGGACCGATAGATGTTGTATCCGGCGAGATCGGCGCTGGTCACCGGCGCCCAGATGAGGTCAACAAACGGTCTTTGTCCCTCGCCCGAGTAGGCCGCCTGTAGGCCGGTGGGGACGGAGGGCGGGAAGACGTCATGGGCGATGACGGGTACGGGCGCGGTGTCGTCTCCTTCAACCTGCACCTCGCTGTCGGGACGCCTGACGATAGTCACGGCGGTGATGCGGTAGAGGTAGGTCGTTTCCCATTCGAAAGTTGAATCGGTGAAATGCACAGGGCCGGGCTCGGTCGTTGGAATCGGAATTGGAACTTCGCCGGCAATTGCTTCTTTACCGGAGCCTTCGTCGCGACGATAGACGCGATAGCGATGTTGAATGTTAGGAACACTCTGTGATTCACCCGAGCTTGTCCAGGTGAGCACGACGCCATCGCCGGTGAGTTCGGCGGCCAGGTCGGCCGGCGGCGGCAGAGTCGCGACGGCGGACACGTGCACGCGATTCGACAACCCGGCGCCGCGAGCATTGCGGTTCAAGACCTCGACAGCGTAGGTGACTTCGGCGGCCGGGTCCAACGGTTGCATGGCGGAGGGCAGCGTGCCGCTGTAAGTCTGCGGGGCAGGGCGTGCTGAGTCTGACTTCTGTGCGGCTGCGGATGGTGCGGGTAACACAGCGGCGGGGCTTCCGCATTCGGTCATCTCATATTCGAGACTGAGGCAGACGAGGGTGGGGCCGATATAACGTGCGCTCTGGCGGTCGGTGGTAAGCGCGGGCTGGCTCCAAGTGAGGGTGATGCGATTGCCTTTGCGGCTGGCGCGCAGATCGATGGGCGGCCGGGGAAGTTCGAGCGATGGCGGCAGCGGCGGTCCGTTCTGGGCGCAACCGGACAACAGCAGGCAGAGCGCCGTTGGAACGATGAGTCTTCCGAGATGAACCTTCATGCGGAAAAGAAAGAGTATCAGAGGTTGCGCGGGCGAGTCGCCCGATAACTTGTTTTCGATGTCCACACGCGGACAGGAATGTCCGCGCCACACAATCTACCCGGCTTTGTTACAGGATGTAGCGCGAGAGGTCCTGGTCTTTCACGATCTCGCTCAGCATCTTCTGGACATACGCTGAGTCGACCACGAACTGCTGGCCCTTCTTTTCGGGCGCCTCGAAGCTGATTTCGTCGAGAACGCGCTCCATGATGGTGTGCAGACGGCGGGCGCCGATGTTTTCCGTGCCTTCATTCACGCGGAAGGCGAAGCGCGCCACTTCTTCGAGCGCGTCGGGCGTGAACTCCAGCTTTACGCCTTCGGTTTCGAGCAGCGCGATGTATTGCCGGGTCAGCGAAGACTTCGGCTCGGTCAGAATGCGGACGAAGTCTTCCATGGTAAGCGACTGCAATTCCACACGGATAGGGAAGCGGCCCTGCAACTCGGGGATCAGGTCGCTTGGCTTCGAAACGTGGAACGCGCCCGCGGCTATGAACAGGATGTGATCGGTGCGCACCATGCCATAACGCGTGTTGACCGTGGTGCCTTCGACTATCGGAAGGATGTCGCGCTGCACACCTTCGCGCGAAACGTCCGGACCATGGCCGCTTTCACGGCCGGCGATTTTGTCGATCTCATCGAGGAAGATGATGCCGGAGTTCTCCACGCGATCGATGGCTACGCGTGTGACCTGCTCCATGTCGATCAGGCGCTGCTCTTCTTCCTGGATCAGATACTCGAAGGCCTCGTTGACCTTCATCTTCCGCTTCTTGGTGCGCTGGCCGAAGATGTTGGGCAACATGTCTTTGAGATTGACGTCCATTTCCTCGACGCCCTGATTGGAGATGATTTCGAAGGATGGGAAATTGCGCTCGCGGGTTTCGATTTCCACGGTGCGGTCGTCGAGTTTGCCTTCGCGCAACTGCTGCCGCAGTTTCTCGCGGGTGCGGCTGGAGGATTCGGTCAGGCTGGTGCTGGCGTCGATGACCACACCACCCGTGCTGGAGTCCGCCGGTCGCGGCGAGATCGGGGGCAGAAGAATATCGAGCAGACGTTCTTCGGCGTTGAGTTCGGCCTTGTCTGCGACATCTTCGAGTTTTTCTTCGCGGATCATTTCAATGGCGATTTCGACCAGGTCGCGGATCATGGATTCGACATCGCGCCCAACGTAGCCGACTTCGGTGAACTTGGAAGCTTCGACCTTGAGAAACGGCGAGTTGGCCAGCTTGGCCAGGCGGCGGGCGATCTCGGTTTTGCCGACGCCGGTGGGGCCAATCATGATGATGTTCTTGGGGATGACCTCTTCGGCCATGTCGGGCGCGAGTTTCTGGCGGCGCATGCGGTTGCGCAGGGCGATGGCGACGGCGCGCTTTGCGTCCTTTTGCCCGACAACGTATTTGTCGAGCTCGGTGACGATTTCGCGCGGCGTCAGTTCGTCGAGTGTGACTTGTTCTTCTTCGGCGGTTCCGGGTAAGTAGATGGCCATAGAATTAAGTCGTTGGTCGCTAGTCGTTGGTCGTTAGGAACGGCCGCAATCATTCGCGACCCGCGAACGACTAGCGACCAACGACCATCGACCTAAAGTTCCTCAATCGTTACCTTGTCATTGGTATAGATGCACATCCGGCCGGCAATCTTCATTGCTTCTTCGGCAATTTCGCGTGGCGAGAGCTTGGTGTGGTCGGCCAGGGCCTGCGCGGCTGCCTGGGCAAAAGGGCCACCGGAGCCGATGGCGGCAATGCCGGTGTCGGGCTCGATTACGTCTCCCTGGCCGCTTAACAGGAATGTGGCGTCTTTATCGGAAACCAGCAGTAAGGCTTCCAGATGGCGCAGAAACTTGTCGGTACGCCAGTCTTTCGCGAGTTCGACAGCGGCGCGGCCGAGGTTGCCGTGATACTGCTCCAGTTTGGCCTCGAAGCGGCTGAACAGGGTGAAAGCGTCAGCGGTCGAACCGGCAAATCCGGCTAGAATTTTGTCCTGGTAGAGGCGGCGGATCTTCTTCGCTCCGTGCTTGATGATGGATTCACCGAGCGTGACCTGTCCGTCGCCAGCCATGACAACCTTGTTGTCGCGGCGGACGCAGAGGACGGTGGTGGAGCGGATGCGGCGGGGAGCGGGTGTGTTCTTCTTCATGAGCGCAATTTTTAATTATACAACCGTGTAGAATTTGAGTACCGGAGCCATTCTCTTTTGTCGTTTCTGGACGAGTTAAATCCGCAACAACGCGAGGCGGTCGAGACTACCGAGGGGCCAGTGCTGATTCTGGCCGGGGCGGGAAGCGGGAAGACTCGCGTTATCACGTTTCGTATCGCTTACCTCATCGAAAAGATGGGCGTGATGCCGGAAGCGATTCTGGCTATGACTTTTACTAACAAGGCTGCGTCCGAGATGGCGGAGCGGGTCGAAAAACTAGTCGGTGGCCTCAGCGTTGCCAAGCCGGTGATTTCTACCTTCCATTCGTTTTGCGTGCGAGTGCTGCGGCGGGATATTGAGGCTTTGCGCATTCCTTCTACCGTGCCGGGACAGCCTCCGATCGGACTCACGAAGAATTTCGTTATTTACGACGAGAGCGACCAGCAGCAGGTGGTCAAGGGCGTCATGCGGCGACTGGGGCTGGATGACAAGCAACTGACCCCGCGCAACGTGCTCTCGCGGATTTCATGGGCCAAGAATCACATGCTTGATCCGCAGGAAATCTATCTGCAATCGGCGGACCCGAAGACTGAGAAGATCGCGCACATTTTCGAGGAGTATGGCAAGGAACTTCGGAAAGCGAATGCCATGGACTTCGACGATCTGTTGCTCGAGGCCATGCGCCTGCTGAAGTCGGTGGCGGCGGTGCGCGAGCATTACAACCGGCGATTCCGGTATTTGCTGATCGATGAATACCAGGACACGAACCGTCCGCAGTACGAATTGATGCGGTTGCTGGCGGGTGACGGGCACAACGTCTGCGCGGTGGGCGATGAAGATCAGTCGATCTATTCGTGGCGCGGGGCTGACATTCGCAACATTCTGGAGTTCGAGGCCGACTTTCCGGAGGCGAAAATCGTGCGGCTCGAGGAGAACTACCGCTCGACGCAAAATATTCTGGAGGCGGCGTCGGCAGTGGTCCGGAACAACGTGCGGCGCAAGGGCAAGAATTTGTGGACGTCGCGGCAGGGCGGCGGGAAGATCGGCTACTACGAGGCTCCGGACGGCGAGAACGAGGCGCTGTTTGCGGCCGATACCATCAACCGCTATGTGCGCCAGGCGGGCGAGAACGGCGAGACGGCGCGGGCGGCGGTGCTCTACCGGACTAACTCGCAATCGCGGCTGTTTGAAGAGGCGATGCGGCGCTACGGACTTAAGTACCACGTCGTCGGTGGTTTTTCGTTCTATGAGCGGGCTGAGATCAAGGATCTCATCTCGTATTTGAAGGTCATCCAGAACCCGGATGATTCGGTTTCGCTGCTGCGGGTGATCAATACTCCAGCGCGCGGGATTGGCAAGACTACGATCGAGATGATGGAGCGACTGGCGCTCGAAACTGGATTGTCGATGTGGGGGGCGGTTGGTGAAGGGATTACGCGGCAACTGCTGCCGGCTCGAGCGGTGGCGGCGCTGAAGAGTTTTCAGGCGTTGATTGAGGATGGGCGCGCCATGCTGGCGGGGACGTTTGTGGAACGGGTGGAGGAGACGGCTGGTGCGCCGTCCGAGGAGAGCGCTGCCGAGCTTCGCCCGGCCTGGACGGGCGAGGCGCCCGTCCCCACACAAGCCCATCCCACAGAAGCTGGGGACGATACTGATTTCGATCCGGGCAACTTCAGCTTTGATTTTGCTGCTGGCGGTGGGACGGGCGAGGACGCCCGTCGCTCCACTGACGAAGCCGCCGAGGGCTTTCGCGCTCCGGGCGCGGTGGCTAATACTGCCGAGATTCTTAAGTTCTTGATTGACCGCACTGGGTACATCAAGCTGCTGGAAGAGGAAGACACGCCCGAAGCCTACTCGCGCATTGAAAACCTGCGCGAACTGGTGAACGCCGCCATGGATTCGCGGGATCGCGGGGAGACGCTTGATCAGTTTCTTGATCACGCGGCGCTGGTTAGCGACGCCGACCAGTATGACGAGCACGCGCAGATTACGCTGATGACTTTGCACGCGGCCAAGGGGTTGGAGTTTCCTCTGGTGGTGCTGGCAGGAATGGAAGAAGGCTTATTTCCGCATTCGCGGACGATGCTGGAGCCGGATTCGATTGAAGAAGAACGGCGGCTTTGCTATGTCGGCATGACACGCGCCATGGACACTTTGATTTTGTCGCGGGCGGTGTATCGGCGGCGTTATGGGACGGATATGCCGGAGGCTAGCGTGCCCTCGCGGTTCTTGGATGAGGTTCCGCTGCAGTTGGTGGAAGAGTTGGGCGGTTCGCGTCGGGCTTCTTCCGCTGCGGGCATTTCGCGGGTGAGTCGCCCGCGTCCACACGAACATCGGGGCGAGGCTGCGCACTATTCCTACGAAGACGAAGACCAGAGCGCCGTCTGGGATCCCGGGCGGGTCAAGCCCAGGACGCCGACTCCGCTGCGGAATTACAACTCCATCGAAACATCGCCGAATTTTTTGCGTCACGCGGCAAGAAGTTCAATGTTCCGAAAATGACGTCTGAGGAGCCTAAAGGCAGGCGCGGATTCCGTCCGGGACAGAAGGTCAAGCATCCGAAATATGGGGAAGGGACGGTGTATCAGCGCGAAGGGGATGGGGAAGACGCCAAGATTACGGTACAATTTCCTCGCTTCGGTTTGAAGAAGCTGGTGGAGAGGTACGCGCAGTTGGAGAAGGCGTAAGTCGAGCGAGATCATCCTGCGAGGAAGGCAAACTGCAGATCCCTCGCTTCGCTCGGGATGACAATCTAATGAAGAGGCTCGAAATAACAATTACGAGAAGAGAGAGAAGAGAAAAGCACTGATGGCAAACACGAAGAAGCTAACCAAAGAAGAGCGCAAGAAAAGCAAACGAGCCTCCCGCAAGAAGATGAAAGCGGAAAAGCCGAAGAAGCCCCGCGATTACGCCCGCGGATCGAAAAAGCGCAAAGTGAAAAAGCTGGCACGCGGTCAGGCGAAACGGTAAGCCGTTAGCCTGAACTGTGGGTAGTGCCGGGCATGGGCCTGTGCCCATGCCCGACTCCCGTTGTGAGGAGACAACGAAATCTTGCCGCCATCATCCAGTGAGCCAGCCACCGGCGTCATTCGCACTTCCAACAGTCAGGCGTTCTGTTGCAAGTCCATCGACAAACTAATCACGGAGTCAGAGAACCCCCAGCACCGGCTCAGTAAAACGCTAGGGCCGTGGTCGCTGACGGCGCTCGGGATCGGCGCCATTATCGGTTCGGGAATCTTTGTGCTTACGGGAACGGCGGCGGCTGGAGAATATTTCCAGGCGCCTTCCATCCTGCACGCACAGGCGCTCGACGTGATTGTGAATCTTCTGCGTGCCGGCAGCACGGCCGGAGCGCTGATGCATGGCCGTCCGCCGGCGGGGCCTTCGATTGCAATTTCGTTTTTCCTGGTAGCGATTGCCTGCAGCTTTGCAGGATTGTGCTACGCCGAACTGGCGTCGATGATTCCGATTGCTGGCAGCGCCTATACCTACTCCTACGCGACGCTGGGCGAAATTTTTGCCTGGATCATCGGCTGGGACCTGATTCTGGAATATGTGGTCAGTAACGTTGCCGTGGCGGTGGGGTTCGCCGGATACACGAAGGCGCAATTCGCGGCATTCGGGATCAACTTGCCCGATAAATGGGCGAGTCCCGTCTGGGCCTCGGGACAGTGGACGGGCGCTTACTTCAATCTTCCCGGGTTCCTGATCGTGTTCATCCTTACGTTGCTGCTGGTGCGCGGCGTCAAGGAATCGGCGGAGACTAACAACATCATGGTCGCGGTCAAGATTGGCGCGATCCTGACCTTCCTGGTGGTTGGTGGAATGCTGGTGAAGCCTGCGAACTGGACGCCGTTCGCGCCTTCGGGGTTTGCCGGAATCGTTACGGGAGGCGCGATCGTTTTCTTTACTTACATCGGATTCGATTCGGTCTCGACCGCGGCGGAAGAATCGCGCAATCCTCAAAAAGACTTACCCTTTGGCATCATCATGTCGCTGATTGTCTGCACTTTGCTTTACGTCGGGGTTGCCCTGGTGCTGCTCGGCATGATGAAGTACACGACCTTCGTTTCGGGCGAAGCGGCTGAAGCGCCCGTCGCCTATGCGATGAAGTATCTGGGAGTGCACCGGGTCTTCCGGTCGGTGATCGTGATTGGGGCGCTGACGGGGATGATTTCTTCGTTGCTGGTGTTTCAGTACGGGCAGGCGCGCATCTGGTACGCCATGTCGCGCGATGGCTTGTTGCCGAAGCTGTTCTCGGCGGTGCACCCGAAATATAAGACGCCGCACTGGTCCACCTGGATTGCCTGCTTTGCGGTGGGAATTCCTGCCGGGCTCGTGGATATTGGAGATGCGGCCGACCTCGCCAACATTGGGACGTTGTTTGCCTTCGTGCTGGTCTCGATGGGCGTGATTTTGCTGCGACGTAATCAACCCGATCGCAAGCGGGCGTTCCGTGTGCCTTTTGTGCCGTGGTTCCCGTTGATTTCGGTGATTCTGTGCGGCGGACTCATGTTTGGGCTCACGCTGATTACATGGCTGCGCTTTGTGATCTGGCTGGGACTAGGGCTGGTGATTTACGTCTTCTATAGCCGATATCACAGTGAATTTCGCGGGGTGGCGGCTATGGCTATCTCAGACCTCCTGTTTTCGTTCGAGGGCCGTATTACTCGTTCAGAATGGTGGATTTCTTCGATTGCTTGTTCAGTCATCGCTGCGTTTGTTTCAGTTGTTGGACTATGGTTGCGGAGTCTCCTGCCTCGCGATTATTCGCTTCTTGCCTTCTTACTCCCAATAATTGTGATGTTTTACCCAATCCTCGCGTTAGGAGTAAAGCGATGCCATGATCGGGGACGAAGCGGATGGTTTATGCTCACGAGTCTCGTTCCACTCATTAACTTCTGGTACTTGATCGAGATCGGTTTCCTTCCCGGCCGTGGGGGCACAAATCAGTATGGTCATGATCCCCGCGAGGCCGCGTAAATCTACAATCGAAGGTGATGCAGGTAGACGCCACATCAAGCCGAAATAGCTTCATTCACCTTCTCCCCAAGGCCGAGCTGCATCTGCATCTCGAAGGCTCGATCGAACCGTCCACCTTGCTCGAATTGCGTCAGCGGCACGGAATGGACGGCGCGTCACTTGCTAAAGTGGAGCAACTCTACAAGTTCAAGGACTTCGCGGGCTTCCTCTCGGCTTTTAAGGATGTGACTGGTCACCTGCGCACTCCGGAAGACTACGAGTTGATTACCTACCGGCTGATGGAGCGGCTGAAAGCGCAGAACGTTCTTCACGCGGAAGTGATTGTCTCGGTTGGCGTCTGCCTCTGGCGGGAGCAGGATTTTGTGGCGATTTTCGAGGGGTTGGAGCGTGGCCGCTTGCGCGGAGAGAAGGACTTCGGCCTATCGCTGGTGTGGATCTTCGATGCCGTCCGGCAGTTTGGCGCGGAGAAGGCGCAGAGCGTGCTTGATCTTGCCATCCAACTTCGCGATCGGAACGTAGCCGCCTTCGGCATTGGCGGCGACGAGCGCGCTGGGCCTCCCGAGTGGTTCATTGCGATTTACCATCGCGCCGCGGAGCACGGTCTTCATCTGACGGCGCATGCCGGTGAGAGCGCCGGGCCGGAGTCGATTTGGGGCGCGCTGAACCTTAAGGCGGAACGCATTGGCCACGGCCTTACTGCTGGGCAGGATCCGGAATTGATGGAAGAGTTGGCCGAACGCCAGATTCCGATTGAAATCTGCGTGACCAGCAATCTGCGGACGGGTTGCTGCGCGGAACTGGGGCAACATCCGGTGCGGCGCTACTTCGACGAGGGCTTGATGCTGACCCTCAACAGCGACGATCCGGCTATGTTCCGCACCTCGCTGGTCGAGGAGTACGCGCTGGTGCAGGAGGCGTTCGGATTTACCGACGAACATCTGCGGGAATTGGCGCGCAATTCTTTTGAAGCGTCGTTTCTTTCGGCCGAGAAGAAGATAGAATTTCTGAATTTGTTTGATGCCGCGACTTTGCGGGCGTGAAGCGCTGTTCGCTGTTCGTCGTTCGCACAAGGCGAAAAGCGAACGACGAATAGCGATCACCCCTCGCCTATAATGTCTGCCTATGAAACTCGAAGAGAAGATTGCCGAACTCAAGAAGCGAGACCAGTTGGCCCAGGAAGGCGGAGGGGCAAAGCGGCGCGAGCGGCAGCATAAAGAGGGCAAGATGTCGGCCCGCGAGCGCATCGAGTTTCTGCTCGACGAGGGCACCTTCGAGGAAACCGACAAGCTGGTCACGCACCGCTGCAACGACTTCGGGATGGCCGAACAGAAATACTTCGGCGATGGCTTCGTTACCGGCTACGGTCGCGTGGAAGGGCGGCTGGTCTTTGTCTTTGCGCAGGATTTCACCGTATTCGGAGGGTCGCTCTCCGAGGCCAATGCCGGGAAAATCGTCAAGATCATGGATCTTGCGGCCAAGATGGGCGCTCCGGTCATCGGACTGAACGATTCGGGAGGGGCGCGCATTCAGGAAGGCGTGATGTCGCTGGCGGGCTACGCCGATATTTTTTTGCGCAACACGCTTTATAGCGGGGTGGTGCCGCAGATCTCGGCCATCATGGGCCCGTGCGCAGGGGGCGCCGTCTATTCGCCGGCCATCACCGATTTCATCCTGATGGTGGACCGGACGTCGTACATGTTCATCACCGGGCCGGACGTGATCAAACTGGTGACGCATGAGGAAGTCACCAAAGACCAGCTGGGCGGAGCGCATACGCACAACGAGACTTCAGGCGTGGCGCACTTCATGTGCCGGGACGATGCGGAGTGTTTGTCGATGGTGCGCGAGCTGTTGAGTTTTATTCCGTCGAACAATCTGGACGAGCCGCCACGCAAGGCCTGTTCCGACCCGATCGATCGGGTGGAGGAAAAGCTGGACAGGCTGATCCCCGATCAATCGAACATGCCGTACGACATGAAAGACGTAATTCACACGGTGGTGGATGACGGCTACTTTTTTGAAATTCACGAGCACTATGCCAAGAACATTGTCGTGGGATTTGCGCGCTTTAACGGGAAGCCGGTTGGGATTGTGGCTAATCAGCCGGCGATGCTCGCGGGGACGCTCGATATCAATGCGTCGGTGAAGGGCGCGCGCTTTGTGCGCTTCTGCGACTGCTTCAACATTCCGCTGGTGACGTTTGAAGATGTGCCCGGCTTCCTCCCCGGCACCAACCAGGAGTACGGCGGAATCATCAAGCATGGGGCCAAGCTGCTGTTTGCGTTTGCGGAGGCTACGGTGCCGAAGGTGACCGTGATCACACGCAAAGCCTACGGCGGAGCTTATTGCGTCATGGCGTCAAAGCACATCCGCACGGACGTAAATTACGCCTGGCCGAGCGCGGAGATTGCAGTAATGGGGCCGGAGGGCGCGGTAGACATCGTCTACAAGCGCGAACTCGACGGCGCTGAAAATCGCGAAGCAGTGCGACAGCAGAAGATTGAGGAATTTCGCGACCGGTTCGCCAATCCCTACGTAGCCGCCGACCGCGGATTTGTGGACGCTGTCATCCAGCCGCGCGAGACGCGCAAGAAGGTGATCCAGGCACTGGAGATGCTGGAAACCAAGCGGGATAAAAACCCGCCTAAGAAGCATGGGAATATACCGCTGTAGAGAATGTGGCGCGGGCGGCCTCGCACAGCGAAGAGTTCGAGTCTACCGATTGCCTAGAGCACTTGGGTATCGAGCGAAGCGATGAACTGGATCCCTGGCACGATTCTCCCGAGTAGCCTTTTGTCGTTGGTCAGAAAGAGATCGGTTCCGGCTTGGCCAGCGGACGCCAAATGGATCGCATCTGCGGGCGTTATACCAGGAGTTCCCCGGATGCGAGCATAACGATCGGCGGTCTCCACCGTAAATGGTACTACCTCGGACACTGTGTTCCGCAATAACCTACGCATCTCATCGGCCAGCTGCGGAACGCCCTTGCGGTAGGCACCGGCTAGGACTTCTCCAAAGGTAAAGGCGCCGGTAATCAGTTGATCGCGGCGTTGTTCCATTCGAGAGCGAACGGCGTCAACTCTTCGTGCATATTGCGGATTATCTTCCAGCCAGTAGATAAAGAGCATGGAGTCCCAATAGACCCGGCTCACTCCTCCTCCTTCGTTGGATAGAAGTTGCTGCGCTCATTGCGAAGATACGTTTCGCCGCCACCAAGTTCGGTGAAGACGTCTTTCAACGCTCCGCGCAAACGGCTCCAGGAATCCTCTCCCTGGGGAAAGGATTGTTTTGGACCCGCAAACTCGTAGGTGTAAACGACGGTCGTACTTTGCAGGGACTTAGGACCGCTTGTGTCCACTAGCTTCAAGTCGTTGCTCTCGAGAAACTCACCGGTCTTGAGGGCGCTACAGACTGCGGGCACGCGCCCATTCAGTTTCAGTTCACGAACAACATCACCCACTCGGATCGAAAAGCGCTTTGCTTTCCGTTGACGCGCTGGTAAGACGTACTTTTCCTTTCCGAAGACCCTGATTCTGTCGGCATGCTTCATAATTGAGATTCTCTTTCTTGAGTTGGTCGGACGTAGAACAGCACAGCATAGCATAGAATGAAATGCTATAGGTGAAAATTCCACAAGTTCAAATTGGGCAGGAAAGCGATGGGGAATAACTCCGTTTAGGGAGTGGTTGCGCATTGCTCAGGCTGAGGAGTTCGGTAGGGGCTTGTGGGTTTGGGCGCTGCCATGTGGTGTGGTACCGCGGACTTCGAGGTGGGCTGACCGAGTTCGCGCGGTTTGAACGGGCGATGGCGCCGAACCCTAAACAATCACAAAAAATAAGAGTCCCGAGGTGATGTTGAACTCATTCCTCTCGGCCAGTAGCTCGCGTTTAGACCCTCGCTGACCTTATTCCTACAACTCCCTTGCGGGTTCATTGTAAGCCGATCTTGCTCGGGCTCCGGGCTCACCGCCAACCGGATAAATTAGTTCAACGCCTCGGGACTCTATCTTGCCTTTAACAGTGGCTCCTGTTCTCCTCAACCAGCGCTTAGCTATAGACCCTTGCTCGCCCTCCCAAACTCACCTCGCGGTTGTCTGAGTGACTACGCTTGAGCCCCGGACGCCGCACCAACCGGGAAAACTTCAGAACGTGTCAAAGAACGACTATGGTTTTAACACTTTCATTTTTTACGTCAACGAAATTCATGCGTCTGTAACTGCTTATTCATCAATCGAGTGCAGCTCGTGCACAGCCGGGTGATGCGGAAATGGTGCAATCGCCTGCATTTAACGGTAAAAGACCCAGCATCCATGCGGTATTTGCGGGTTTCTGCCTCGGGAACGGCAGTTTTTGTCTGGTATTCGGGGAGGACTCGTACTGTGCAAATCGGTGGCTCAGCCGCATGAATCCTGAATGCTCGCGAGTTCAGCGGATAGGCGAGCGCCCACAACCAGCGCCTAAAGGCGCTTTCGAAGCGCAGTATTTGCGGTAGGCCTAAAGGCATACCCTGATACAAATCTCACCTGCGTCACAAAATGCCAGGGCAGGCGCTGGCCGCAGCTTGCGAGTTACACTAGCCTCTGATGGCCCTTCCGGTTTCACGGCTGCGCCAGTGGTTCGCCTTGGGCGCGATTTTGATGATTGCGACGGTGGCGGGAATGTATTTCTACGCGCGCTGGCGTGTGAGCAAGACCGTCCACGACATTCCGGCGAAAATCGGCCTCGACATTCAGCAGACCGCCGAAGGATTTTCGATCTCCAACTCCCGTGAGGGCCGAACTCAGTTTACGGTTAGCGCTTCGAAAGCGGTTCAGTTCAAGGAGGGCGGACGGGCGGAGTTGCACAACGTCAAGATCGTCATCTACGGGAAGGACGCCAGCCGCTTCGACCGGATTACCGGGGATGACTTCGAGTTCGATCGCGCGTCGGGCAATGTGAGCGCCAAAGGGACGGTGCTGATTGACCTGGAAGCGAATCCCGAGGGCATGCGACATTCCGACCAGACGCCTCCGGAACAAACGAAAAACCCGATTCATCTCGAAACCAACGGACTGGTCTTCAACAGCAAGACGGGGGACGCTTCCGCCACCGGGAAGGTGGTATTTCAGACGCCGCAGGCATCGGGCTCGGCTGTGGGCATCAGGTACGCAGCCAAGACGGGCACGATGAACTTGCTGTCGGCGGTCGCGGTCACCGTTACCAGGCCGCAGCCGGTCCAGCTGGATGCAGGTCGTGGCGTAATTACCAAGCAATCGCGGCAGGTTGTGCTCAGCGATGTGCGCATGACGCGGGAGAGGCAACAACTGCAGTCCGAGCAAGCGACGTTCTTCCTGCGCGATGACAACACAGTGGACCGCATTCTTGCCGAAGGCGATGTGCGGAGCGAGATTCGCGGACGGGCGTTGTCCAACTCGGAGGCATCCAACCCGGAAACGCACGCGCGGTGCGATCGCGCCGAGATGTGGCTGACCGGAACGCGGAATCTATTGACTACGGCGATTCTGAGCGGCAACGTCCAACTAGCTGCCGGAGACGCGGCAAGCCGCGTCTCTACTGGAACGCAAGCTACGGAAGCAGCGGCTGGACGGGTGACCCTGCACTTTGCCGGGCAGCAGATGCTCCAAACCGTTCATGCCGAAGACGGCGTGCGTTTGTCGCAGCAGAAGAGCCAGAGCAGTACTGGAACCGTGGTGGCATCGTTGCCGGGGAAAGGCGCGCAAAATCAAGATATCGAGATGACTGCCCCGGCGATGGACTTCATCGTGAAAGACGGCCATCTGCTGGACCGTGCCGAGACGAGTGGGCCGCCGCAGATTGTGATTACGCAGCCGGGCTCGAATCAGAAGACGGTAATCACTGCCGTCAAGTTCACCACGAAATTCACGGAAAAGAATCGCCTGGCGACTTTGCATGGCGAACCGGACGCGAAGATTGTCAGCAGCAAGACCGGGAGCGGCGCTCAGACCGCTCTATCAGGACAGGGCGATCGGGTATCTACCAGCGCGATGCTCGATGTCGTCTTCCGGCCGGAGGGCGGAGTGGCGTCGATTACGCAGTCGGGTGGCGTCGCCTATGTCGATGGCGCTGAAAAGGCTTGGGCACAGCGGGGAGAGTACACGGTCGCCGATCAAATGCTGGTGCTGAGTGGGGCACCCCGGGTGGTGGACAACGGCATGACGACGACCGCCCAGACGATTCGTATGAACCGAGTGACCGGCGATGCCATCGCAGAGGGCAACGTCAAGAGCACGTACTCCGATCTTAAGGCGCAACCGGACGGGGGCATGCTCGCCGCTTCCGACCCGATCCACGTGACCAGCCGCAGCATGACGGCACATCGTTCGCCGGCGGTTGCGGTGTACAACGGAGACGCCCGCTTGTGGCAAGACGCGAGTGTAGTGGAGGCTCCCACGCTGCAATTTGACCGCGATCAACGAGCGTTGTTTGCGCAGGGGGTGGCGCAAGGGACCTCGGCTCAGCCGGTTTCGACCGTGTTGGTGCAAGTGGACAAGAGCGGCAAGGCGACCCCGGTCCACATCACATCCGCGCGTCTGAACTACACCGACGCGGAGCGAAGAATCGTGCTGGATGGCGGAGTGACCGCGAAGGGGTCCGACACCACGGTGACGGGACAGCGGATGACGGTATTTCTGCTGCCGCGGAGCGCGTCGCCAGCTACGGCAGGACCGGGAACGCCTGGGCAAGTGGATCGGATCGTGGCCGAACACAGCGTTGTGGTCACGCAACCGACGCGACATGCGACCGGTGAGCAACTGGTGTACACGGCAGCTGACGCCAAGTTCGTGCTGACCGGCGGAACTCCTAGCATTTTTGATGCCGAACGGGGCAAGATTACGGGCGATTCATTGACTTTCTACAGACACGATGATAGGGTGCTGGTTGAAGGAAGAGAAGCCTCCCCGACCGTCACTAAGACGCAAGTGGCAAGATAAATGCATACGCTGGCCACCGACGAAATTGGGAAATCCTATCGTGGGCGACGCGTCGTTAACGGAGTCAGCCTTCAGGTACAGCAGGGCGAGGTAGTGGGCCTCCTAGGCCCGAATGGCGCCGGAAAGACCACTTCCTTCTACGCAATTGTAGGTCTGATTCCCCCCGACATTGGCAGGGTGCTGTACGACGACGAAGATATCACTAGCGTTCCCATGTACTTACGGGCGCGCCAGTACGGCATCAGCTATCTCCCTCAGGAAGCATCGGTTTTCCGGAGGCTGACAGTCGAGGAGAACATCCTGGCTGTGCTGGAAGTGCAGCCGATATCCTGGCATGAACGCCGGGAGAAGGCGGAGAAGCTGATTGACCAGCTCGGGCTGGAGCATATCCGGCAGAATCGCGGGTATGCGTTGTCGGGCGGGGAGCGACGGCGGGTAGAAATAGCGCGATCGCTCTGCATCAGCCCGACGTTCATTTTGCTGGACGAGCCATTTTCGGGCATTGATCCGATTGCCGTCCTGGATTTGCAGAAGATCATTTCGGATCTGCGAGCGAGCGGGATCGGGCTCCTGATCACGGACCACAACGTCCGCGAGACGTTGTCAGTGACGGATCGGGCATACATCATTAACGAGGGCCGGATTTTCCGCTCGGGCACGCCGGAGCAGCTGGGGAGTGACCCGGAGGTGCGGCGGGTTTATTTGGGGGAAAGCTTCTCACTGGTGTGAGTTCTCAGTTCCCAGTTCTCAGTCAACCCGGCTTTTCTGAGAACCGAGAACCGGGAACTAGCTTCTGGTTACTAAGGCGTGGGCACATTGACCTTTCGTGTCCGCGCGATCTACCTCGGTGCATGAGAAGCTAATTTTTCCACACCCCGATGTACCGGGTAGTTAAGGGTTGCGGCGGGTTGACTGAGAACTGAGAACTTCTTTAGGGAGAAATGGTGCTGCTTCAGCACAAACTGAACGTCAAGTTATCGCAGCGTCAGATTCTGACGCCGGGTCTGGTGCAGATGGTGTCGGTGCTCGCGCTCAACAAGCTCGAGCTCAAGGACATGATCAATGCCGAGATGGTTGAGAACCCGGTGCTGGAAGAGCTGGAAGACGCCGTTCCGCTGCTCGATGATGTCGGACGTCAGGAGGAAGAACGCGACCGGCTGGCCGCCAAAGCGACCACCCCGGAAGAGGGTCCTCCGACCATCGCGGATGAGAAGAAGGATCCGTTCGAAGAGATTGATTTTGGTTCGTTCTTCCAGGACTATCTGGATCCGGGTTATCGGAGCTCCGGAGAGATGGAAGAGATCGAGAAGCCTTCGTTCGAGAACTTCCTGTCGAAACCGGGAAACTTGAGCGACCATCTGCTATGGCAGTTGGGCGCGATTTCCGTGCGGCCGCCGGTACATGAAGCGGCCGAGCTGATTATTGGGAATCTGAACGAAGAAGGCTACCTGATTGCCAGCGACGAGGAACTGCTGGGGATCGTGCCGGTTGCGCCCCCTGAGGTCGATGTCGAAGTGGCAGCCAAGATCGTTGGTGAAGCGGAGGCGCTGGGGCTTGCTGTGGCAGAGACCTCGCCGGAAACCGCTGACCAGGATCTTGCTGATCTCGAAGCTTCCGTTCTTGCACCTGAGGATATTGCCCCCGCAGGCGGCATTCTTTCGCAGTTCACAGCGGAGGAGGCTGGGCCAGAGGTTGATGCGGAGCCCGAGACGGTAGCCGAGGTTCCGGTGGCCAGTGCGGCGAGCCACGGAAACACAGCTACCGGAGCAGCGACAGCGCCAGCGCGGATTCCGGCCGTAACCTTCACTGTGGCCGATCTGCACGAAGCGTTGGAGGTTGTACGCCAGTTCGACCCGCCGGGCATCGCCTGCCGTGATCTGCGCGAATGCCTGCTCTATCAGTTGCGCTACCATCTGGCGCAGTTGCAGCTGCACAGAAACGGCAATGGCCTGACCGAGCAAGTTGTGAACGACGCAATTGCCATCGTCGATCAGCACCTGAAAGCGGTGACACTGAAGCAGTTCAAGGAAATCGGGCGCGCGATCGGGCGTCCGGTGGAAGCGGTGCAGTCGGCACTCGACTACGTCCGCACACTGGATCCCCGGCCCGGTTTGCGTTACAACAAGGTTCCACCACGACTGATCGAACCCGATGTTGCTTTCGTGAAGCATGGCGACGAGTGGCTGGTCATCATGAATGACGAGGACATGCCGCAGTTGCGGTTGAATCCCGCGTACAAGCGCCTGCTGACCCGCGATGGCAATGACCGCGACACGCGTAACTACGTCAAAGACCGCTACAAGTCCGCCATCCAGCTGATCAAGAACATCGAACAACGCAAGCAGACGATTACCAAGGTCTGCTACTCGATCGTGGCGCGCCAGCAGGATTTTCTGGAACGGGGAATCGATCAGCTGAAGCCGATGATGATCAAAGAGGTCGCGGAAGAGATCGGTGTGCATCCTTCGACCGTGAGCCGCGCGGTCGCTAACAAGTACGTCCACACCCAGCAGGGCGTGTTCGAATTGCGGTACTTTTTCTCGGAGAGCGTGCAGGGGCCCGAGGGCGGCGGCACTTCGCTGCTGATTCTGAAACGCCGCGTCAAGAAGCTGATCGAAGAAGAAGATCCAAGCCGGCCGTTGACCGATGAGCAGATCACCCGCATTTTGCAATCGCAAGGAATCCAGGTCACTCGCCGGACCGTCGCGAAATATCGGGAAGATATGAAGATTCCGAGCACGCATCAGAGAAGAGTGAAGAAATAATTGCAGAGGTCAGAGGTCAGATTGCAGAGGTGAAACCAATCGCTGCGAGTGTGAAGGTTTTCACCTCTGCAATCTGACCTCTTACCTCTGACCTAGTTCGCCAGACTGAGCAATCCCGGAGGTTGCTTAATGAACGTGGAATATACCGCGAGGAAATACGAACTTACTCCTACCATCCGCAAGGAAGTTGAAACCGGCCTTGGCAAGATCCGAAAAATTCTAGGCGACCGATTCGAGACCAAGGTAATTTTGGCGGTCGAGAAGCGCCAGCACAAAGCCGAGATCACCATCAACCCGCCCAACGGTCCGATTGTGGGGCTGGCCCAGACGACCGACATGATGTCGGCGGTGAATGAAGCACTCGATCACCTGCACAAGCAGGCACTCAAATATAAAACCAAGTGGCTCAGCAAGAAGCGCAAGGCGGGCAAGAAGTTCGACGGGCAGTCGTTACAAGACAACATCGAGGCGGCGCTGGGGCTGGCGGAGAATCCTACAGTCTCTGTTCTGGTTCATAAATTTCCCTCGGTGGCGCGAACCACCGAAGTGCATCTCGTGCATAGCCAGGATTCGGTTGCGCTTCATCCCATGACGTTGGAAGAAGCGATTAAAGAGACGCACTTCCGCGACAAGGATGTTTTCGTGTTCCGCGATCCCGAGGGCAAGTTGATGGTGTTGCACCGGACGCGAGATGGGAAGATGGAACTGATCGAAGCGCCGTAGAGAGCCAGGTTTCAAGGTTTCAGAGTTTCAAGGTTTCAAAGGTAGCCGCCTTCGCGGATGACTTGATTCGACCTTGAAACTCTGGAACCTGCGTCACCTCACACGCCGCTGGTTGCTTCCTGCGCCCACTGCAGGGCTTGCCACCAAGTCGAGGCTACTTCTTCATCGGACAGGTTTAATTGTTTGGCGAGTTCGGTTGATTGCGTCCACTCACCCGATTCCTGGGCCAGCATGAGCAGGTACAGGGACCGAAGGCTACTATTCTGGCCGAGCAGGGCGGCCTTGGTTTCGTGGTCGACGGGGAGTTGTTCCAGGAGCACGTCCATCGTGACCTCGAGGATGGCATCCATGATGGAGAGTAAGCCGAGCAGGAACAAGTCCGTTTTCGAATTCAGGCGGGTGGAGAGCAGTTCGCAAAAACGGCCGCGGGCCAATCCCATGAGCACCAGTTCGCTGCACTTTTGTTCAGCCGCGCCGACGGCGATCACGAGCCGAATCCACCGCCGCATTTCCCGTTCTCCCAGAACGGCCATGGCGTGGCGGACCGACTTGACTTCGAGGGAAAATCCAAACAGCGGGGAATTCAGGTAGCGGAGCAAGCGGTAGCAAATTGAAGCTTCCTGCTTGAGCATCTTCTCGAGTTCGCGCATGTCGATTTCCGGGCGGCAGACCATCTCAAGCAGCCGGATATAGTGCAAGCGGCTGGCGGGAACTTCGCGGCCGACGACGAGTTCGGGGCGGCAAAAGAAATATCCCTGGAAATAGACAAACCCCATGTTGCGAGCCTGATGAAACTCGTGGGGGGTTTCGAGTTTTTCGGCCAGCATCTTGCACTTCTGGCCAAACCGGCGCATCATGCCAGCCCGTTCCTCGGGCCGGGTCGCGCGGACGTCGACTTTAATGATGTCGGCAAACTCGCACAGCGGTATGCGGGGATCATGAGGCGCGAAGTCGTCGAGAGCAATGAGATACCCAGCCGCCTTCAGCCGCTTGCAGGCGGCGATGACGCGGTCTTCAGGCTCCACCGTTTCCAGAATTTCGGCTACGGTCTGGCTTGGAGGCAGCAAAGTGATCAAATCTCGAAAGAGGACCTCGCAGGTGCAGTTCACGAAGGCGCGGCGGTGATCGCAAATCGTCTCGATACCGAGAAGCAGGGAGGTATCCAGGGTGGCGCGGCAAGCAAGCTCCGGGTCGGCGTTGAAGTAGTTTTCAACACCGTTCCGGAAAAGGATTTCGTAGCCGAACACCTTCTGCGAGCGGTCAAAAATTGGCTGGCGGGCAATAAAGCGCTGTCCGGGCAAGGCGAGCGAGTTGGGGGCAGAAGCTTTCTCTGTGGCAGCAGCAGGTTTCACCCTTCTTATATCGGCTATGCCAGAGCAGGACTTCAGGCGAAACTGCGGAAACGGTCATTCGGGCTGGAAAGAAGGGAAAACAGCGGATTTACGAACCTGCCCGGTGTGGAAAACTAAAGGCACTCCCCCCTTGCGCGTTCGGCGGTTTCATGAGTAACATCAAGATGTTCCCAATGGCCATGCTTCCAGGCTGGCCGTTCGCGCCCAGTAGCACTCCAGGCGCCTGTAGCTAGAACGACGACAGTTTGAACAACGACAGTCTGAACATCGATACTTAAACATCGTTCTCGAATAGCATCCAGCCGATGTGGGGTTTGGTCAGCCGGTAGCGATATGGAGTGAGCCACACGCAGTGAACCACGCGTGGGGCCACGCGTTTAGAGTGCAGACTAACGTGCCGACCGCGAGGGAAGACGAAACAAACAGGCCTGTGATCCAGGCCGAGGATTAACTTCAAAGATTAACTTCGGGGATCAACTTCGAAGGTTAACAAGAGAAAAAATATGAATGCAGGACCCGGACATCCCTCCGCAGGAGGAGGGAAACACAAACGGCGCCGTGGGCGGCGTCCGCCCAGACGAGGGACGGGTGGCCCGATGGGCCGTGTGCGCCAAGAGCAGCAAGGCATCTTTACCGCTCCCATGGACCATAGCTACCGCGCCAATATGGGCGTGGATAATGGCAACGGCAACAACCGGGGACAGCGACGGCCAGGTTTTTCCGCTTCCTACCCGGTGGTGGATCCGGAGCCTTTACCCGCTCCACGAGAGGATGCGGCTTCGCGTGTCTTCGCGTTTGTCGAGGACCTGTTCTTCCTGAGCAAGATTCAGGATACGGGCCGCAAGATGAATGTGAAGGTGGAGTTCGTGAAGAACGAGAAGGAACTCACCGACCGGATCAAGAGCAACGGCGAAGAGAAGCCTTCCCTGATCATCTTCGACCTGAACAATGCCAATGCCAAGCCTTTGACGCTCATCCCGAAACTGAAAAGCAAGCTGAAGAAGGGGACGTCGATCATCGGATTTCTTTCGCACGTGCAGGGCGATTTGAAGCAGAAAGCCCACGAAGTGGGCTGTGACATGGTACTGCCGCGTTCGGCGTTTTCGCAGAATCTGCCGCAGTTGCTGCGCCGGCATGGCGCCATCGAGACCGATTCCGGGGCAGCCGATTAGGATTGCAAGAGGATTGCAGAGGTCAGAGGTAAGATTGCAGAGGTAACGCCCGTCGAACCACTGCCCGCGCTTATACGTTTTCACCTCTGAAATCTAACCTCTGACCTCTTTCTACATTCCCCTGATACAATTTCGCCGTGTTCCCTCACAAGATTCTGATTCTAGCGACAGCTATGGCTATGGCCGCGCTGGCCTCCGCCCAGCAGGCCCCAGTCAATTCCCAGCAGCCTCCGGTAAAAGTGAACGTGCTCAACGTGTGCGCACCTTCGGCCGACGAGCAGAAGGAATTGTCGTCGGCGCTGGCCATGGTACCGGGCAAGCCCGCGTTCGGCGCGGACTATGAAGTGTCTCGCGGCCATTCCACGCTCGACCCGAGCGTTCCGATCCCCGGCATGCAACCCTTGCCCCCCGGTGCAGTCTCGGCGGCGGACTGGGTGCGGGTGCGGCGCGAGTTTCCCGGCGCCACTTTGTTCAGCAACGTCCAATACTCGTTCAGCGTGGATGCGACGAATATGGTGGAGACGCTGGTGCTGCGGATACGCGACCCCAAAGATCTGATGCAGGTTTCGATCGAGGACAGCGCTTCCGCGGTTACCTCGGCGCCCGCGATGTTGTCATCCAGCACCCCGGTTTCGCGGGTCAAACTGGAGCGCTTCGGGAAAGCGTCGGTGGTGCTGGCGAGGTGCGGGGGAACCGAAGGGAATCCGGCGACGGATCAGAGCGCGTACGAACCGATCTTCAGGACCGCCTCTTCGATCATGGAGCACTATCGCGATGCTCTGGACGCCAGAAAAGTGGTGCCCCAGGAACTGGCTCACTTGCGCGCAGGAGCTTCAACCAAGGTGAGTGCCGGACGCAAGAATAAGTAGTTTTGCTTGCCGGCTGTGCGGTCTGAAGCGAAATCTATTTTCCAGAATCTATCTGTTAGCAGTGTTTCTGACTTTTATGGACATACGCAATGTTGTGATCATGGGCTCCGGATGCGCGGGTCACACCGCCGCCCTCTACAGCGCCCGCGCCAACCTCAAACCTCTGGTGATCGACGGCCATGAGCCGGGCGGACAATTGTCGATGACTACGCTGGTGGAGAACTTTCCCGGCTTTCCCGAGGGCATCCAGGGGCCGGAACTGATCGAGAACATGCGCAAGCAGGCCACACGCTTCGGCGCCGACTATCGCGTGGGCCACGTGGTCAAAGCCGATTTGAGCAAACATCCGTTCGAGTTGAGCGTCGGCAAAGAGATCATACACACCCGCACGCTCATCATCGCCAGCGGAGCGTCGGCGCGCTGGCTCGGTTTGCCGAACGAACACGCACTCATCGGCCACGGGGTCTCTTCCTGCGCTACCTGCGACGGCTTCTTTTTTTCGGGCAAGGAAATCGCGGTGATCGGCGGCGGCGACTCCGCCATGGAAGAAGCCATATTCCTGACACGCTTTGCCAGCAAGGTGACGCTCATCCACCGCCGCGAGCAGTTTCGCGCTTCAAAGATCATGCTCGACCGCGCCCGCGCTAATGGGAAGATCGCATTTCTCACCGATACCGTAGTGGATGACGTGCTCGACGCCAGCAAGAAAGAAGTCACCGCCCTGCGCCTGCGCAATCTGAAGAGCGGCGAGAGCTGGGAATTTCCTGCGAGCGCAATGTTCCTAGGGATCGGCCACATTCCGAACGCGAAGATGTTCGCAGGCCAACTCGAAACCGACGCCGATGGCTACCTGGTTACCCGGAAGAACGTCTTTACACGAGTACCTGGAGTGTTCGCGTGCGGCGACGTGCAGGACCGCCGCTATCGACAAGCCATCACGGCCGCGGGCTCGGGCTGCATGGCGGCGCTGGAAGTGGAGAAATATCTGGAAGAAGAAGGGCACTGACGGCGGGCGCGGAGGCAACTGCCGAGCTTCGCTCGGCTGGACGGGCGAGGCGCCCGTCCCCACACAAGCCTGTGGTTACACCAATATTCGCTTCCGCGCGGTAACGGGCAGCGTCTCACACGCGGTTCGCAGCACCAATCGCGGCGTGCTTTTCCGGATCTTCATCAGGTAGGTCACGGTACGCTTGGCATCGGACTTGGCGGCTTCGCGCAAGAGCCAGCCCAATCCTTTCAGGACCATGTCGTCCTCTTCTTCGCTCTGAAGCAATTGATTCGAGAGCCGAGCGATCTCGGCAAAGAAACGCCGCTGGCGCGCTCCCCGGATCAGCGCCACGCAGGCCGCTCGCCGACGCCAACGGTTTGGCGACTTCGCCCAGCGCAGAACCTCGCGGCAACGGGCAGGGTTGGCGGCCACCATGGGCCCCAGCAGATCATGCGCCAGCGCATCGTGATCAGCCCAGCTACTGACGCGGTCGAGCCAGGCGGCAAAAAGATGGAATTCTCTGTCGCCAAGATTGCTGATCTGTTTCTCGAGCAGGAAGACAGCCATCACCTTCTCTTCTAGAATCTGGCCGGAAAAAAGTTCGTCGGCGACCTGTAGCAGGAAATCCATTCCTCGTTCACGGGCGATGCTGCACTGGAAGCGCAGCGCAAATTTTCTGAGTTCGGCTGTGTACCAGCCGCGCGACTTCACTACTTCCTTGAAAAAGTGTTGAACGTCTTCCGAGTGTGGCGCCGAGCCGCCATCCTTCAACACTCGGCGAATGTGGTCGGCGATGTAACTGGGCGTGACTTCTTTGGACATGTTCTCTATTTTGCGGGAGCTGTGCTACCCGTCCTCACAGTCTTGTCATAAATCCACAGTAGTGCCGCGGTGGCAAGGCCGACGGCCGTCACGCTCCACCAGATACGCGCCTGCTGATGCGTAACTTCTCCGAAGTGGTGGACTAACGTGCCGCCAAACCAGCCGCCGATCAGCGAACCGATGCCGATGGGCAGGAAGGCAAAACCCATGTAAGTCCCTTGCTGACCCGGAGGAGCTAGCCTCGAAATGTATTCGTAGTAGCGCGGAGACTGAATGATTTCGCCGAGCGCCAGCACAAACAGGGAAAGCACCGCTCCCCAGATTGTCGGGCGCAGGGCGAGGATTACCCAGGAGAGCGAAGTGATCACCGTGCCCAAAATTACGGCTTGAAATGCCGGGATCTTGCGGGTCAGGTAATTCACCACGAGCGTGAGGCAGATCACGGTCAGGCCATCGGTGACCAGAATGGTCTCGACGGCAGCGCCAGAGTTGATGTAGCCGTGAATGTAGCCGGGCAGGCTGATGTACTGCTGCCAGAACACCACCCAGTATCCGGTGAAGAGCACCAGGAACCACATGAAGCGGCTGATGCCTGCGAGCACGAGAATCAGGAACGCGCTCCAAATCCACCAAGGGACGTTGTAATTGGGATAGACGAGCAATCCCAGTCGCAGCAATAGCGCGACCAGCAACACCGGCAGGACCAGCCGGTAATTGCCCACTACGACACAGAAGTTGCGCGCGACGGTCACGATCGAAGGCGGAGGCGCGTCTCCGGCTTTGCGCGGTTCGCGGAAGAAGAGGATGACTACGAAGAACATCGCGAAGACAGTGAGCGCAGCGACGCGATAAACATTTTCGACACCGAGGTGGCGATGAGCCCATCCTGCGAACAAAGGGCCCAGCGCACCGCCGATGTTGACCATGGTGTAATAGATCGAATAGCCGATGGAGCGAACGTTCTCCTTGGAGGCACGCGCCGTGGTGCCCACCACGCAGGGTTTCACCAGTGAAATGCCGAGCGCGGGGAGGACGAGGATGCAGCCCACAAACAGGCCGAGCGGCACGGCGTTGCGTACGGGAGCCAGCCATGAGGCTCCGATTGAACCGATCAGGAAATAGGCTGCGGCCAGGATGAGGTAGGCCATCGAGAGCGCGCGGCGGAAGCCGAGGCGGTCGGCAGCGGCTCCGCCGAAGATGGCGAGAAACCACACCATGCCTCCGAACAAGCCAGTCAGAGTGCCGGTTTGCTCGGTCGAGAAGTTCAGCTTCTCCTGCAGGTAGAGGGCTAGAGAAGCAAAAGCGCCGTAGTAGGAAAGACGTTCGAAGATCTCGCTGAGATTCGCGATCCAGAAGGGGCGCTCGAAGCCGGTGCGGATTTCCTGCAAACGTTCGGAGAAGGTCAATCGTGGCTCCTGAGCGGCCCCTGAAGGGGCGTTCGATTCTGAAGACTTGCGGTATCGCTAAAGCGATACCCTGATACGAACCGTTGTGTCCGACTGCGCTTCAGAGTTTCAAAAGCCGCCGGACTTCTTCTGCCGACAAGCCCGCTACACGGATCACTTTATTCCGGCTGGTCTGGCCGGCTGCAATAGTAACGGAGGAACGCGGTACCTTCAAAAGCTTTGCGAAAAAATCTATGCAGGCGTCGTTGGCTTTGCCGTCGACGGGTGGGGCGGTGACGGCCAATTTCAGCGCGTCGCCCACTTCGCCGGTGATGGCGTTCTTCTTGGCGCGCGGGTGGACCTTGACGGCGAAGGTGGTTGCGGATGGCGATTCTTTTGGCTCGATCATGGTTTCTGTAAAGATGCGGCTTGCGGCGTCTGAGACCGCGGACGGCCGCTCTGCGGTTCGTGATCGCTCTCAGCGGCTAAAGCCGTCATCGATTGCGATACTTACGGCGCGGCTGAAGCCGCACCCCTTCAAAGCAAAGTCAAAATCGGAATTTGCCCGCTGCCTGAGACGGGGCAAGCCCCGTCTCTACTCGTGCCTTGTGCGCTCCCCGAAAATCGCTGTCCCCACGCGCACGCAGGTTGCTCCCTCTTCGATCGCTACCTCGAAATCGTGCGACATGCCCATGGAGAGAATCGCGGTGCCGATTTGCGGCAGGTTACGCGCAACGATGCCATCGCGAATCTGACGGAATTGGCGGAAATAGGGTCGCGAGCCCTCCGGATCTTCTGTGTACGGCGGGACGGTCATTAAACCCTGAATTCTCAGATTTGCCCAGCGCGGCGCGCTTTGCAGAATCTGCTCCAGTTCGTCGGAGCCGGGTGCTACTCCGCTTTTTGCCTGCTCGCCACCGACATTGATTTCGAGCAGGACGGCTAATATCTTGCCTGTGCTTTCCGCGGACGCGTTGAGTTTCTCGGCGGCCCGCACGGAGTCAACGGAATCCACCGCGTCAAATAATTCTGTCGCTTTCGCGGCCTTATTTGTCTGCAGATGTCCGATCAGATGCCATTCGGCGTCTGGCAATCCGCGCAAAGCGTCTGTCTTCCCGGCAAACTCCTGCACGCGGTTCTCGCCGAAAACGCGGAGACCGGCGGCGTAGGCTTCGCGGATGCGTTCGGCTGGAAAAGTCTTGCTCACGGCCATCAGGGTGATTTCGTTCGGATTGCGCGACGCGCGGCGGGCAGCGGTTGCGATCCGGTCGCGCACTTGGGCGATATTTTCCGCAATCGACATTCCCTGGCTGCTTGACCGAGCTGCGCTCGGCTGGGACGGGGCAGAGCCCCGTCACCACACGAGCATCGCACGTTCTTACATAATCGCCGTCGGCGGGGCCGGATCTTCGGGCCTGCCGGCGTTGGCCAGCGGAACGAAGACCATGACAATCGTCAGTATGACGAGCGCGACGAACGCCAGAAGCATCGGCATGTAGCTCTCCGGATTCCACTTGGCCAGGGTCACGTCGTGACCAGAGCCTACCAGCCCCGCGATGACCAGGCCGCACAACGCCTCGCCTGCGATCAGACCAGAGGCCGTCAGGACACCGGCGTTTTCTACGCGCGCCTTCTGGGCATCGTTCAAGCCGCGGCGATCGCGCAGGTTGTCGGTGATCCAGCGAATCACGCCTCCGATGAAAATGGCAAAGGTTGTGCCCAAGGGCAGATACATGCCGACGGCGAAGAGCATCACGCTTTTCACTTCGATCATGATCATTGCCAGTCCCAGCAGGATGCCCACGATGACGAGCGGCCACGCCATGTCACCGCCCACGATTCCTTTGGAGAGCATGGCCATCAATCCCGCCTGCGGGGCTGGAAGCGCGGGGCTGCCGAAGTGGTAAGCCTTATCGAGAATCGCCACCGGGAAGAAAAGAACAAGCGAGGCAACGACGATGCCGAAGAGATCTCCAATCTGCATTTTGGAGGGCGTTCCACCGAGGATGTGACCGACCTTCAGGTCTTGCAGCATCTCTCCAGCCACCGCCGACGAGACACACACTACGGCGGCTACTCCGAGCACGGCGGCGACTCCGCCGGTACCCGATACTCCCAGAGCGACCATCAGCAAGGCTGCGATCACCAGCGTGCACAGCGTGAGGCCGGACACAGGATTGTTCGAGGAGCCGATCATGCCGACCAGATTGCCGGAAACTGCCGCGAAGAAGAATCCCACGACGAGCATGACGCCGGCCGCAACCAGCGAACCGGTCAGGATGGTGGAACCGGAGAGGTTGCCCGCACCGGCGATAAAGAAGTGATAGAGCACGATCATGGCGACGAACACCACGGCGATGCCGGCGAAAATGGCCTTGGCCGGCAGGTCGCTCTCGGTACGATTCGTCGCGGCCTGTACCGCTGCCGACTTTTTCAGATCGGAGACGGCACGGCCCATGCCGAGGGCCAACTGCTTGCGCATCTTGAAGAGCGTATAAGACGCGCCGACCAGCATCCCGCCGACCGCGATCGGACGCACAATCGAGAAGTAGATGGCTTGCGCGAGCAGAGGCCATGCGATGGGATGTCCCTCCGGCATCGACGCCTGAATTAAGGGACCGACGGTGAAGGTCAGGAGTGGAACCAGCAGGCCCCATGCCAGCAGGCCTCCCGCGAAGTTCAAGGCGGCGAGTCTGGGGCCGATGATGTAACCCACGCCAAGATAGGCAGGGCTGACGTCGGGCGCCGTGAACAACGTGGCGCCGCCGGTAATGGTTGTAGCCACATTTGGGTTTGTGCTGGTGCGGAGCAGCAGTTTCTTTCCGAGAGCGCTGATCTTTACCGGGAAAGTGTTGCTGGGACTGAAGACACTGACCGCTCCCAGCAGATACATGAGCGCGCCGAATCCCATGTTGGCAAAGAGGATCTTTGCCGCTTTGGCTCCCTGTTGTCCGGCCTTGTGGATCTCGGAGGCGGCCACGGATTCGGGAAACGGCAGATCGGGGTCCTCGACCATGACGCGGCGGAGGAGGGTCACGAACAGGATGCCCAGCGTGCCGCCGATCAACATCAGAGCTACCGACTTCCAATACTGATCTTTGGTGAGCCCCGGCCAGAGTCCGGCCATGACAAAGGCAGGGATGGTGAAGATGGCGCCCGCCGCGACCGACTCTCCGATCGAGCCCACGGTTCGCGCGATGTTCTCTTCCAGCAGCGAACCCTTCATCAAGCGCAGCAGGGCCATGGAGATGACGGCGGCCGGATAGGTGGCGGCAATCGTCATGCCGGCCTTGAGACCGAGGTACGCGTTGGCAGACCCCAGCAGGGCGGTCAGGAACAGCCCGATCAGGACGGCCCGGAAGGTAAATTCCTTCATTTCCATGGTTTCCGGAACGTAGGGACGATGCTTGCGGGGGGCTTCATTATTAACGGCAGGAGTGCTCATGAGGACCTCTTGGTCACCAGAAATTTAATTGCCGGTTCACATTAGCAGCGACGGCGCACCTTACCATGCCGAAAGGCAGCTTTACAAGTGCAGGGCTCACTTTGCTACAGCGAAGCACAGATACGAAGCCCGACTTCTTCCGCAGTCTGGCAGGGAAAAGCCGGTAGCGAAGGACGCTCTACTTATCAGCAACTTTGCGCCTCCACCCGGGTTAAAATAGTACTTTCCAGGAGGTATTGTTGTGACTCCCCCTATCGAGTCCTCTTGGAGCCGGTTTTTCGAGGAATTTCGCTGCCGAGGATGTGGCGGGAAGGAAGCATACCGCTCCCGTCCGCGGGGGTTCCTCGAGAAATACGTGCTTCCGTTTTTGTTTCTGCAAACCGTCCGTTGTGAGCGTTGCTATCACCGAAGCTACGTTTTGAGCACAATTCCAGTGCTCGAACGCGCCCAGCCCGATCGTAAACAGTCACAGAGTCAACGGTCGGGCGATACGAAGCCCGATGGCCGCGTTGCATAGCGACATGCACGGCGGCTATACTGACTCAATGTAACCTGGCTAGGTGTCATCTACTTGCCGGGTGCTGGAGGCCGTCTTCAGCAGTAGCAGTACTGGGTTTCGAATACGGGCTGCCCAGGGCCAAGCGGCGGACCATCGGTTGTCGGAGCATGGGTTCGTTGGCTTTGCCAAGCGCGGTCTTGCGACTTTATTCTTCACGTTCTTTCCTGCCGATTGCCGTATCTGTGGTTCCCCTCTCCTTAGAGTTTCCCGGCTTCCCGTTTGCGAGGATTGTTTGCTTGCGCTGCAACCGCTGAAGGGCTCGTACTGCACGGTTTGCGGAGAGGCCTTGCATATCCCTGCCTCGATTGACAGCGGACACGAGGAGGGCAGAGAGTCGCGGTGCATGCTTTGTCAGCGCACGGAGCCTCCGTTCGAGCGGGCGCTCGCCTACGGCAGCTATGACGGTGGATTGCGCGACTTGATTCATCTGCTCAAGTTCCAGCAGGTTCGTCCTGCGGCGGGAGTGCTGGGGCGCATGCTGGCGGAGACGATTGCCAGCCTGGACGAGGCGATGCCTGGCGGCGTCATAGCGGTAGTCCCCGTTCCGCTGCATGTGCGGAAGCAGGCGCAACGCGGATTCAACCAGGCCGAGATGATCGCACGGAGCGCGTTGCAGCAACTGTCACGTCCGGAGAGGTTCGATCTTTGCACAGGAGTGCTGGTGCGGCGCCGCGAGACTGGAAGCCAGATTGGCCTGACTCGTCATCAACGCCGCGAGAATCTGCGGGGCGCTTTTGCGGTGAGCGATGCAACGCGAATCGTGGATCGCGACATCTTGTTGATTGACGATGTCTATACCACGGGTACTACGGCCTCCGAGTGCGCGCGGGTGCTTCGCCGTGCCGGAGCGGCACGGGTGTGGGTGGCGACGGTAGCGCGGACGCTGAAGATTTCCGATGTCATCGTTCTGCCAAACGCAGACGATCTGCCGGAAGAAGGGAGTGAAGATCGCGTGGGCGCAGCGGCTCACGGGTAGAGATCATGTCGTTGCGATTGCACAATTTCGCTGGCAGCATGCGGTCGCACCTCCCGCCGTCGATGCTCGTCCCGGGCATGCATTCCGACGGGGATGGCCATGCGCTGCATCAGCCCGTGCTGGTGCTGAACGCCTCCTACGAGCCGATCAACGTATGCGCGGCGCGCCGCGCGATTGTGCTGGTGCTGAAGGGCGTCGCCATGACCGAAGAAGAGAATGGACACTTCCTGCACGCCGCGCGCGTGGCCATGCGCGTGCCTTCGGTGATCCGACTGCTGGAGTACCGCCGGATTCCGCACCAGTCGCGTGCGCTGTCGAGAAAGAACATTTTGCTGCGTGACCGCAACACCTGCCAGTATTGCAGCACCACGCTGCCCTCCGGCGAACTGACGCTGGATCACGTCATTCCCCGCTCGCGCGGCGGCCTCTCCACCTGGGAGAACCTGGTCGCCTGCTGCCATCCCTGCAACCGCCGCAAAGGCAACCAACTGCCGCAGGAAGCCAACATGAAGCCGGCGCGCGAACCTCGGTCGTTCAATCTCCACACCTCGCGCCACATCATGCGGCTGATGGGGCACAGCGATGACAAGTGGCGGAAGTATCTGTTCTATTAGCTGTCAGCTCTCAGCTATCAGTTCTCAGTAAGATCCTTGGGTTATCGCGTCGGTTGGATTCGGCACTGCAGAAGTGTCTGCCCGTAGTGCTTTTACTGATAGCTGAAAGCTGACAGCTGAGAGCTTCTACTGCGGCTTCTCCGGCTCCTGCGGCTTTTGATCCGGCTTCGGCTCGGCCTTCTGTACTTCCTGGCCTTCGAAGGTGATCCTCGATTTTGATCCGAAGCGCTTGTAGTTCGTGTACTTGATGATCTCGCGGATCTTTACGTCTCCCAGGGAGAACTTCAGCGTGTCCTCGGCGCGGGTGTAGGTGGGGAACCAGTACTGGCCGTCAATCTGCTCGCGCCAGGTGGTGAACTTGGGGAAGAGGTTCTCCTGTCCCTTTTTCTTGCGGATGTCGGGTACAGTCTTGCCGTAGGTCTCGACGATTTGAAAATCGTGGTCGTCGACCCAGATTCGACCCTGGAAATAGCGTTTCTTGCCAACGATCTCCTTGGGAGCGATATCGAAAACGTAGGTATTCAGTTCATCCTGCTTTTGCTGGCCGACGTAGAGGATGTCGTACTCCCCGATTTCATCTGAAGTCAGAACGAAGGGGAGGCGGTTCTCGATGTCGTCAAAATCTTCCTCGGTCATCATGATGCGTTGCAGGGTGGGCTGAGGCGCGAAGACTACGTTCTTGATCTTGCGTCCCTTATCGTCGAAGGTCACGTCGAACACTTGCTGGTAGTTGCCGTCCGGGGTGTCGCCGTCTAGCGTCATGACCTTAACGTCCTGCCGGTAGGTGTACTGATCACGCGCTTCCTTGAACTGCTTTTCCTTGGCGGCGAAGCGCTTGATGATTTCGTCGACCGTGATCCCCTTAGGCTCGGACTTGTCGAGCGGGCCTTCCTGCGCGCGTGCCGCCTGCGACAACATGACGACAAGCGACAAGGCGCTGACTAGTGTTGTCAGCAAAAGAGGCAAGTAGCGTCTGGATGGCGCAGGCCGGGACTGGAATCTCATAAGCCCTATTCTAGCGAAAGGGAACGCGGAAGAGTTAACGGCAGCCTCCACCCCCAAGAGCCGCCGTGCAAACGACCCTACGGAGGGGGTGGAAGACTGCAGTTCTGCCTACTTCATTCGATGCGACGGAAGGCGGAAAGTTAGCTGGATTTACCTTTCTTTACTTTCGGGCCTTGGGCATGGCCTTGGCCATTCCCCATTCGACCAATCCGGGAAACAACTGATAAAGCTTGATTACGGGGATCATGGTCCAGGGCACGACGACTTCGCGTTTTCTTTTGCGATATCCGCGATAGGCGGCCTTGGCAACTCGCTCGGCGGTGACGCCGCGCACGGATTGCGGGCGGATGTTGCCCTGACGGTTGGCGACCAGGTGAGCGCCGAAATCGGTGCTTACGTAGCCGGGACAGACGGTAAGCACGTTGATGTTGTCGCGTTGCAACTCCAGCCGGGCGCCCTTGCCGATTGCGTTGATAGCGAACTTGCTGGCGCAGTACAAAGACATGAACGGTACCGGAAGGTGTCCGGCAACGCTGGAGATGTTGATGATGTCTCCGCCACCCTGTTTCCGCATGGCGGGCACCACCGCTTGCATGCAGGCAATCGCGCCGAAGAAATTCGTCTCGAACAATTCGCGGACGGCGGACGGCTCCATATCGGCGACGGAGTCGCGGATGCCCACGCCCGCGTTATTGACCCAGACATCCACGTGGTCGAAGTTATGCAACGTCAACCCAAGCGCGCGGTCGATTTCTTCGCGATTGCGGACATCGCACGCCATGGCCAGCGTGCGGCCGGTGTTGCCGACGCGCTGGCGGGCTGCCTCGGCGCGGCTGGCCTCACGCGAAAGCAGCACCACGCTGGCTCCGGCGTCGGCAAAAACCTTGGCAATCGCTTCCCCAATTCCCATGGAAGCCCCGGTCACGACCACGACTTTCCCTGCCATCTCCATGGCGATGTTTGTATCGTCTGGCGAACGGCAAGTCAAACGAGAGCTTCTCATGGCGTAAAATTGTTTGCACCGGAGGCTCCGTGAGTTCGCTGTTGCCCATCTTTCCGCTCGAATTGGTGCTGCTGCCAGGGGTTCCCTTGCCGCTGCACATCTTCGAACCGCGGTATAAGGAGATGATCGCGGAATGCCTGGAGCAGAAAAAACTGTTCGGGGTGGTGCGGACGTCCTCCGATGGGGTGGCCGACATCGGCTGTACCGCTGAAATCCTGTCGGTCACCAAGAAGTATGACGATGGGCGCATGGACATCCTGACGCGTGGAGTGGAGCGGTTTGAGGTGATCCAGGTCAACGAAGATCGAGCGTTTTTGCAGGCCGAGATTTCGGTGGTGGAAGACGAACCCGAGAAGCCCGCAGCCCAGATAATGGCGCAGGCGGTGCGACTACATGCGGAAATCGCGAAGCTGGCCGGTGCAGAGCCCTCCGGACCCGATGAACACGCTGACAATCTTTCCTTCTTACTAGCAGGATCGCTTCCGCTCGACCTGGACTTCAAGCAGAACCTGCTCTCGACTTTATCGGAGGCAAAACGTCTGGAGGCGGTGATCGGCTATCTCGAGGCGATTCTGCCGGGACTGCGACGGGCGGCGAAGGCGCAGTGGAATTGAAGACAGTTGTCAGTTCTCAGTTATCAGTCTTCAGTTAAAGCAGCTTTTACTGACAACTGATAACTGACAACTGACAGCGCTTCCCGGCGGTATAATCCACGTAAGGTTTCTTCCTGTGGGGGTAGTTCCTACCATGAGTGTTGCCCGGATTCTCGGCGAGTTGCGCCATAGTTCTTTCACTGCACAGCGTCTTGGATCGCGGCGGGTCAAAGATGAGCTGCGCGAGAACCTGATGTTGCGGCTGCGCGAGGGCAGTCCGATATTTCCGGGCATCGTGGGATACGACGACACTGTGGTGCCGCAGATCGTGAATGCGATCTTATCGCGGCATAATTTCATTCTTCTCGGGCTACGCGGGCAGGCGAAGAGTCGCATCCTGAGGGCGCTGACGACGTTGCTGGATCCGGAGATGCCTTACGTCGCGGGCTGCGAGATTCACGACAATCCCTACGCTCCGATCTGCCGGCGGTGCCGCGAGCTGGTGGCGAAAGAAGGAGATGCGACGCCGATTGCCTGGCTGACACCCGACCATCGCTACGTCGAGAAGCTGGCCACGCCCGATGTCACCATCGCGGACCTGATCGGCGATATCGACCCCATCAAGGCGGCGCGTGGCGGGCACGAACTTTCCAGCGAATTCACGGTGCACTACGGGCTGCTGCCTCGCGCCAATCGCGGAATTTTTGCGATTAATGAGTTGCCCGATCTGGCGGGCAAGATTCAGGTGGGACTCTTCAACATCATGCAGGAAGGCGACGTGCAGATTAAGGGATATCCGATCCGGCTGCCGCTGGATGTCGCGATTGTGTTCAGCGCTAACCCCGAGGACTATACGGCGCGCGGCAAAATTATTACGCCGCTGAAGGATCGTATCGGGTCGGAGATTCGCACGCACTATCCGGCGACGGTCGAAGAAGGCATTGCGATCACGGCGCAGGAGGCCTGGATTACGCGAGACGGCTCACCACTGCGTGTTCCGAAGTATGTCAACGAAGTGATCGAGCGCATCGCGTTCGCGGCGCGCGACGACAAGAAGGTCGACAAGCGGTCGGGCGTGAGCCAGCGGCTGCCGATTTCGGCAATCGAGAATGTGGTGTCGAATGCGGAGCGGCGCGCGCTGACGCATCAGGAGAAATTCATCGTGCCGCGGATCAGCGACATCTACGCGGCGCTGCCGGCGATTACCGGCAAGCTGGAACTGGAGTATGAAGGCGAGATGAAGGGCGCGGATCACGTGAGCCGCGAGTTGATTCGCACGGCCATCGCGAAGACATTCGATACGCATCTGCACGGGGTCAACCTGAATCAGGTGGTGCAATGGTTCGATCTGGGCGGCGAGATTCAACTCAGCGACAATGCCGGGGCGGAGGAAGTGCTCGAAGGGCTGAGGCAGATTCAAGGGTTGATGGAGAAACTCGTCAAGCTGAATGTTGGCCCGAAAGACAGTTCCGAGATGCAGGTGTCGGCGGCGGAGTTTGTGCTGGAAGGCCTGCATGCGCACAAGAAGATTGGACGCAACGAGGAGCGGGTGTTCACCGCGGGGGAGAAGCCTCCGAAAATCGTTGAGAAGCCTTCGTTTGAGCGGGACGAGCCGGGCTTTGGGCGGAAGAGAGGATTCAATTAAAGGTCTCAGGTGTTAGGTCTCAGGTCTCAGGAAAACACCGCGCCCAGAGCTGTTTTTTGCTTTTCCTGACACCTGAGACCTAGGACCTGACACCTGAGCTTTTATGAAACGCATCCGCTATTCCAAATACGTTCCCGATCCGGCCAGCGAGATGAGCATGGAGGATCTGCTGGGTGCGCTTTCCGACTATTTTCTGCGGAGCGGGTTCAACGACAATTACTGGTACGAGTTGCCGGAGGGCGAGCACACGCTCGACGAGTTGCGACGTGCGCTGGAGCAAGCGCTGCTGAATGGCGAGATGTTCGATGAAGAAATGCGCGACCGGTTGCAGCAGATGCAGATGGAGGGCGAACTCGAGGAGTTGATCGAGAAACTGATCGAGCGCATGCAGCAGGAAGACTACATCTCCATCGATCAGCCGCATGATCCGGCGAAGCAGTCGAGCGTGGGTGGACAGGTGGGCGGCGCGCAACAGCAGGCGAAGTTCGAGATCACCGACAAGAGCCTCGATTTCCTGGGATTCAAAGCACTGCGCGATCTGCTTGGATCGTTGGGCAAGTCGAGTTTTGGACGTCATGACACGCGCGACATGGCGACGGGAATCGAGGCGAGCGGCGCGGCGAAACAGTATGAATTTGGCGACACGTTGAACCTCGATATCACGGCCACACTTTCTTCAGCAATTCAGCGCGAAGGGCTCGGGCTCCCTCTGAATCTCGAATACAACGACTTGCAGGTGCATCAGTGCGAGTACCAGTCATCGTGCGCGACGGTGCTGATGCTGGACTGCTCGCATTCGATGATTCTGTATGGCGAAGACCGCTTCACCCCGGCGAAGAAAGTTGCAATGGCGCTTTCGCAGCTGATCCGAACGCAGTATCCGGGAGATTCGCTGTCGCTGGTGCTGTTTCACGATTCGGCGGAAGAGGTGCCGCTCTCGCAGTTAGCGCGGGTGAAGGTTGGTCCTTACTACACGAACACGCGCGAAGGGCTGCGCATGGCACAGCGCATTCTGCAGCGCCAGCGCAAGGACATGAAACAGATCGTCATGATCACTGACGGCAAACCGTCCGCACTCACACTGGAAGACGGGCGCATTTACAAGAACGCGTTCGGGCTCGACCCGCTGGTGGTCAGCCAGACTCTGGAGGAAGTTTCGAAATGTAAACGCGCAGGCGTACTGATCAACACGTTCATGCTGGCGTCGGATTTTGGGCTGGTGCAGTTTGTGCAGAAGGTAACCGAGATGTGCCGTGGCAAGGCCTACTTCACTACGCCGTATACGCTGGGGCAGTATCTGCTGATGGATTACATGTCGCGGAAGACGAAGACGATTCACTAGCGGGGCACCCGCGGAAGTCGGATTACAGAAGTAATGCCTCGTGTGCTACCCGGGCGCGGCTTCGGTGTAAGATCGCTGCAGAATCCTCAGTTCGGAGACGTTATGAAACGAATTGCTGCTTTCATTCTGCTGGCTGCCTTGAGTTTGGCGGGGGCGATACCGGCTCAAGGTCAACGCATCAGTGTTGCCGAAAATGAGCGCCAGTCCCGGAAGGCGATGAAGAAGCAGCAAAAGATGCTGAACAAAGCCAACAAGAAACAGCAAAAAACCATGAAGAAGTACGAGAAGGCGCAACGGAAGGCGGCCAAGAAGGCGAACCGCCGCTATAGGAAAACAGGCCTTTAGACCTTCGTAGCCATTCATCACAAAACCGCAGTGACGGCCCGCACATCCGCTCGATCCCTGACGCAGTAGTCTGATTCCACTCCCAGGACCTCTCCCGGTCCAGTTCCCTCCAGAAAGAGACTCGCTATGCGTGCGTCGAGACGCTTGTTGGTCATTGTTCTCGGCTTCTTGTCGGTCTTCCTTTCGAACCTGGCAGCGGCGCAGCAATCGGATCAAGTCATGGCTGAGCGTGTTCTCGGCCCGCAATGGAAACAGCTTTCGCGTCGGGCCGGGATGATATTTGCGGGCACGGTGCTCAGCGCCGCGACCTCGATTCTGACAACCCAGACTGCGGCAACCGATCGGACAGTTCCGCGGGCGACTCCGGCGGTGCAGTTGAGTTTTCGCGTGGACCAAGCGATCGCCGGGGTCGAGCGGGGACAGATTCTCACCATTTACGAGTGGACGGGGGCGTGGTCCATGCAGCGGCCGATGGGCAAGGGCCAGCACATTTTGATCTTTTTATATCCGTTGAGTCGGTTGGGCTTTACCAGTCTGGTGGGTGGATCGCTTGGCCAAGTTGTTCTCGACTCCAGCGGGAAGAACGCATCGTCTGCGCAGCCGGCGTTTTGCCAAAGCGAGCGTCAGTCAATTGGAGCGGGCCATCCGCAGCGCCAGAAGTGAACAGGAGTGAGTCATGCGCAAACGAATGCTGGTGGTTGCCGTTTTTCGATTTGTAGTGCCGTTGCCAGCCGCGCCGGAGGCCCGGCCTTTGTCGCGGGGTCGGGCTATGCTCCCGGGGTTGAGGGGCAAGCTCTGGTCTGGGCAAATGGCTCGGTGCAGTACTTCACCGACCAGGGGAATCTGAGTCCCATCTTGACCGGTGCGCAGGCCGACACTCTGGTTGCCAGCGCTTTCAGTACCTGGACCAGCATTTCCGGGGTTGTGCTGACCGCATCCTCAGGGCGGACATCTTGCCGAGGATGTGAATGGCAGCAATATCGCTGTCGACGGTGGCGGAACGATCACCGCCCCTGCGGACGTTACAACTTCAGCCACGGGCACTCCCGTTGGAGTTGTTTACGACTACGACGGAACGGTCACCGATGCGCTGCTGGGCCAGGGCGCCGGAGGCTTGGCCGATTGCTTCACCAACGCCGTCTATGGAGGACCTGACAACTTCTCGACGGGTGGGAACATTGCACATGCGTTCGTGGTGATCAACGGAGTTTGCGCGGCCACCAGTGGGCAGTTGCCTGATGTTCAATACCGGTTGGTGCGTGTTCTGGGGCGCATTTTGGGTTTGGGATGGTCGCAGGCGAATGTGAACGTGTTGACACGGGCGCCAGTTCCAACCAGCGCCGATTTTGCGGGATTTCCGGTGATGCACTTTATCGATCCGGAGAACTGCGTGCCCATCAGCGCCTGCTATCCGAACGCAGCCGTTCCGAAAATGGACGACACCGACGCGCTCGCGCGGCTCTATCCAGCCAGCGTAAACCCGCAACCGGCGGGCAGAGTCTACGGCAGCGTGTATTTCACCGATGCATCCGGAAATGCGGTGCAACCGATGCAGGGCGTCAACGTGCTTGCGCGGTTGATGGTTTCGGGCCTGCCCTCGCGGCAGTACGTTGCGACTTCCGTTTCCGGGTTCGCATTTCACGGCAACGCGGGCAACATCATTAATGGATACGTAGATGCAAATAGCCTTCGTTACGACCGGTGGGGAGGGAGCGACCCTTCGCTCGAAGGATTTTTTGATCTCGGCCAACTGGCGATTCCGTCCGGGCAAACCATCGCCCAATACCAGTTGAGCGTGGAGGCGCTGGACCCGGAATGGTCGCCGGGCGTCGAACCGTATGCCCCCACACAGGTCGCGCCCTCGGGTTCGTTCGCTCCGGTGGTAGTCACGGTGACGAGTGGGTCAAATGCGGAGCGGGACATCCTGATGTTGCAGGATGAGGTCGCGCAAACGCATCCCGGGAGCGGATCGACGTACGCGAATCCTGCGGCGCTTCCACAAGGCGGTGGATGGGGATCGTGGATCTCCGGCTACGGCAGCGCTGATTTCTTTGAATTCGCAGCCCAGGCGAACCGGACGGCCTCGATTGCGGTGACCGCTCTCGACGAAACCGGCGCGCTTACCGAAACCAAACTGTCGCCGGTAATTGGGATCTGGGAATTGAGCGACCAGAGCGGCAACCCGGCACCGGCGTCGACACCTTCGGCATTCAACTCGAGCACTTTTGGAATGACGCGACTGGATGCGCAATTCAGCGCGTCAGAGATGTACCGAGTGGGGGTCGCCGACTTCCGAGGCGACGGCCGTCCAGACTACTTCTACCGTGCCAGTCTGCTCTATTCGGACACGGTTTCGCCACCGCGTCTCAGTGTCGCCGGCGGGGTGACTACTCTCCATGGCATCGGGTTCAAACCCGGGCTGCAGGTCAGCGTCTCCGGCAACAGCGGGAATATTCTCTCGGCGTCTGCGAGCCAGATCGAGGTGGCAATAGCTTCCGGATTGCAGGACGGGACGGCTTCGATCCTGGTTGCGGATCCGGTGAGCGGCGCTTTTTCGCAAATGACGGATGCGCTGAGCTATGGCGCTTTGGCCACGGACCGGTTGCTTCTGCTGCAAGGCGCGGAGCCGGCAACGCCAGTGGGGTCTACAGCTGCCAATCCAATTCGCGTGCGCGCGGTTGCCGCCGATGGAGTTACGCCGGTGAACGGGGCGACGATGGCCTGGAGCGCAACTAATGGCTTGCAATTTTCGGCTTGCAGCGGAGCCTCTTCGTGCTCGGTACTGAGCGATGAAGCCGGAGAGTCTTTCAGCTGGGTGACTCCGACCGCGACCGGACAGAGTACGATCACGGTCGCTCTGGCGCCCGCGTCGTATTCGCCTCCGCAATCGCAACAGGCGACGGTGTTGGGAACCTCGTCCGCGCTCGATCTGGCGGCGGTTACGCCGATGCGCTGGGTGGGTCAAGGCGCGACGCTTGCGGTGCCGCTCACGGTGGAAGCTCTCGACCTGGGCACGCCTAAAGCGAATGTCGCGGTCAATTTCGCCATCACGAAAGGAACAGCATCGCTTTCGGCGGGCAGTGCAATTACCAACGGCTCAGGATTTGCCACCATCAATGTACAGCTCACGAATCAAAATGCCGATGTGCAGGTAAGTGCTTGTGTGGCTCCGAATAATTCTCCGTGCCAGACATTCACGTTATTCTCCACGCCAGCCTCACTGTGGACGCTGGAGACGGCGAGCGGATCGCAACAGGTTGTCCCGGCCGGACAACTGTTTCGGCCGCTGGTGATGCGCGTGACCGACGGTTCGAGCGCTTCGAATCCGGTGATGGGAGTGAATGTCACCTTTCAGACCACGCTGGCACGCGTCCCTGACGTCGGCATGCCCGTAATCCTCGGATCGTCGCAGGCGCAGGTTGCGAGCACCCAGGACGGTCTCGCTTCCATGGTTCCCTCTGCCGGAAGCGTGGGCCCGTGCGATTTGTTCATCACGGTCAGTGCGGGCTACTCGACGGCGCAGGTGCAAATGGAAAGCGTGGCGGCGATTGCCACGGGCCCGCCGAACAACGGCGGGGTTAAGGGCGGGCCTGTGCGGCGCGGTCCGCACTTTGGTCCGCAGACGGATTCGCAAACGTCCGCGGCACAAGGCTTGCCGGACATGTTGTTTGCGGTTCCGGAAGTTGCTCTGGGGGAGGAGGCGGGGGCGAGCCGGGACTCCTGTTCTGATGCACGTCAGGATACCGCCTTCAGTGTAGACTCAAGCTTCGGCGCGGGCGGTACGGTTTCCCGATCTTGTGAGTCGGGCAGCGAGTTGCCGAAGGCCGAAGTTCCTCGGGCTCCAACGGAGCCGTCAAGCAAACCACCAGCGGAGGCGACGGAACCAGACAAGAGTGACGCTGCCGCGAAACAACCTGGCTGAAACTTCTGGAGTTGGCCATGACGCAAAAACGGGCTTTGGACTCGAACTCGGAGAAGACATCGGCGAAAACCAAGAACGGCGCGGCTCCCGTGAATGGCTCCGCCCGTACATGGACGCTGGGCAAAGACTGCGACTACACCGACGAGTTGCAGCGGCTGCAAATTGAGCTGGTGAAACTACAAGAGTGGGTCCGGCAAAAGGGCCTGAAGCTGGTGGCCATCTTCGAGGGCAGGGATGCAGCGGGGAAAGGCGGCGCGATCAAGAGGATCACGGAGAGCCTGAATCCGCGCGTTTGCCGCGTGGTGGCGCTGGGCACTCCCACTGAGCGCGAGAAAACGCAGTGGTACTTTCAGCGCTATGTGGCGCATTTGCCGGCGGCGGGCGAGATGGTCCTGTTCGACCGCAGTTGGTACAACCGGGCTGGGGTTGAGCACGTGATGGGTTTCTGCACGGAAGACGAGTATCTCGAATTTTTGCACGGCTGCCCGGAGTTCGAGCGGATGCTGGTGCGTTCCGGAATCACCCTGATCAAATATTGGTTTTCGGTGAGCGATGAAGAGCAGGAGCGCCGCTTCCAGGACCGCATGAAGGACGCCACCAAACGCTGGAAGCTGAGCCCGATGGACCTGGAATCGAGAAGGCACTGGGTGGATTACTCACGCGCCAAGGACGAGATGTTCGCGCACACCGACATCAAACAGGCTCCGTGGTATGTGGTGAACGCCGACAACAAGAAATGCGCCCGGCTGAACGTGATAAGCCACCTCTTGTCGCAGATTGCTTACGAGGACTTGACGCCGGAGCCGCTGAAGCTTCCGCCACTGGAGGGCGTCAAGTACGTCCGGCCGCCGCTTCAGGATCAGAACTTTGTGCCGGAAGTTTACAAGTAGAGTTATTGAGGCATTGAATCATTGAGACATTGAATCATTACTAATTCCTTGATCCGATGTCTCGATGACTCAATGCGTCAATGATTTAATGTCTCAATGATTCATTCCATCACTTCTTGGTCCACTGATCTACCCAGTCGGTGACTGTCTTCCACCAGAGCTGCGAATTCTGCGGCTTCAGGACCCAGTGGCCTTCGTCGGGGAAGTAGAGCATTTTCGACGGGACGCCCAGGCGTTGCAGCGTGGTAAAGAGCTGGAAGCCTTCGCTCACGTCGAGGCGGTAGTCGAGCTGTCCGTGAACGACCAGCGTCGGCGTCTTGAAATTTGTCGCGAAAAGGTGTGGTGACCATTTCCGGTACAGCTCGCGGTTCGTCCACGGTGTGCCCTTGAACTCCCATTCGTTGAACCAGAGCTCTTCGGTCGTGCCATAGTCGGATTCGTTATTGAACGTGCCATCGTGCGAGACGATGCACTTGAAGCGGTCGGTGTGGCCGAGCACCCAGTTGGCCATGTATCCGCCGAAGCTCGCGCCCAGCGCGCACTCGCGGTCTTTGTCGATGAACGGGTAAGTCTTCTCCGCGTAGTCAAGCCCCTTCATCAGGTCTTCAAACGGAGCGCCGCCCCAGTCGCCATTGATGGCGTCAATGAACTTCTGCCCGTATCCAGTTGAGCCGTGGAAGTTGATCATGACGACCACGTATCCGTTGGCGGCAAAAAGTTCAGGATTCCAGCGGTAGGACCAGTCGTCTCCCCAGGCGCCCTGTGGGCCACCGTGGATTAGGAACTTTACGGGATATTTCTTGCTGGCGTCGAAGTTCGGCGGCTTGACGAGGAAGCCTTCGACTTTGTCGCCTTTGGCTCCTTCGAACCAGAAGGGTTCAAGTGGGGACGTGGATGCTCCAGACAAAACTCCATGGTTCACGTTCGTGAGCTGAGTCTCGTTATGAAACTCTTCAGCATCTTCAGGCGCACCTGTCTTCCGTGATCGCTCATCCCGTTCCCCTACGCCTGTTAGCTTATTGATGGGAGCTACAAAAATCTCGCTCGGCGACTGCAAGGTCATGCGACTGAATACAAGGTTCCTTCCGTCGCTTGTGACAGACAAGTCATCGTCAAATCCGCGAGCGACCTTCGCCACGAAGCCTATTGCGATGTTCACCGCATAGATTGGAGCAGCGCCAGCATCCTCCGCGGTGAAGTATATGCGTGCTGAATCCGCTGACCACGCGATTGTTCCCACCCAGCGGTCGAAACTCTCAGGGAGATTCTTCTTCTCTCCGGTTTTGCGGTCGTACAGCACCAGCCGAAAGCGGTCGCTCTCGTATCCCGGACGCTGCTGGGCGCGGTAGGCGATGTACTTGCCATCGGGCGAATAGAGCGGAGTCGAGTCGCTGGCGGGATTGTCGGCGGTGATGTTCTTGGCTGCTCCTCCAGTCACCGGGACGATCCAGAGATCGTTGTTGGTGGAGGTGGCTTCGATCTTGTCGTGGTTCGAGGTGTAGCAAATCTCCTGGCCGTCGGGCGAGAAGGCGTAGTCGTCCTGTCCGCCTAGCGAGAACGGAGGCGCGTCGTAGTCGCCGGGCGTGAGGTCGCGGGCTGCGCCACCGTTAGCCGGAGTGACGAGGATATGCGTGCGCATGCCGCGCTTGTATGCGTTCCAGTGACGATAGAGCAGGCGGTCGAAGATGAGGGCCTTGACCTTCGACTCCTCGGTTTCTTTCAGCTTCCTGGCGTTGCACGCCTCGTCCGCGCACTCGGGGTAGACATCGGACGTGAACAGAATGTTCTTGCCATCGGGCGACCAGAGTTCGCCGCCGGCTTCGGTTGTGATCGAAGTCAGCTTGTGGACGGCGGTGACTGCACCCGCAGCGCCATCGAACTCGGCAATCCAGATTTGCGAGCCGCCTTCTTTGGTCGAGAGGAATGCGAAGCGTTTGCCATCCGGCGCCCAGCGCGGACGGTCGCCGTCCTGATCGGGGATCAGGATGCGCTCCCTTTGGGCGGGCGAGTCGCCCGCCCCCACACTTGTTGCTCCACTATTCAGCGGGACGATCCAGATGTGCGGCGTCTTTTTATTTGCGGCCAAGTCCACATCCACGGCGCTGAAGAGCACCCACTTGCCGTCGGGCGACGGCACGGGCTCGCCTACGCGCTTCAGCTTCATCATGTCTTCGAAGGTGAAGGGATGCTTGGCTTGGGAGAAGGCGGGGAGAGAAAGGAGGAGAACGAGAAGAAATGCTAGACGGCGCATGAGGTGCCTCCGCGTGAACCAAAAAGTGTAGCACCGCGGGCGAGGTCAGAGGTTAGAGGTCAGATTGCAGAGGTGAACTACTCTGAGCGCAAACGGCGGTGTGAACCCTAGAGTTCTTACCTCTGCAATCTGACCTCTGACCTCTGCAATCATTATCTGCCGTCGTCCTTACCCCAATTCCTCTAGCATGGCGGTCATTTCTGATTGAGCGTGCGTGTTTCCGGTGCGGCTTGCGGAGGAGATGCCATCTACCAGCCAGCGCTTGGCCTCGTCGACTCGGCTGGCGGTGGCTAGCGTCTGCGCGGCCATGAAGTAGGCGGGGGTGTAATCGGGATTCTTTCCGACCAGCGTTTTATATTCCTTCAGCGCCTGGTCGATTTGTCCGGCCTTCGAGTACTCCATGGCCAGGCCGTAGCGGGCAAACGCATCGTCGGGATTCTCGGTCAGGATTTCGGTCAGGGCGGCTATGCGATCCATAAAGAAGCTCTCAGCTCTCAGCTGTCAGCTCTCAGTAAAAGCAACAACTGAAAGCTGATAGCTGATAGCTGACGGCTGTTCTTTCCATTCATATCACGGAGCGCGTTACAATGGCTGTTCTTTGAGGGAGCAGATTGGCATGCCCTTTTTTTGTGCCGCTCGCAGTTGTGAATGACGGTTCCTGGCCGCATCCTTCGCGGCTGCCGCTGGGAGCGGGATGGACAGGGAACTGCCTTGCTTCGGGGCAGGAACGGGCAGCATCGGACACCCACATACGGGAATTCTGCAACCTGGGTTATGCTCGCGCCTGTCCGCATCTTCCGCCGCAGCGGGATTGGGATGCGATTCGCTTTTCGGTTGCCCGCGCTGGCCGGGAGCAGGTTACGATCTGCTTTGTTTGCGAGTTAGAGCACGCTCCGATCGAGCATGGAGAGTTGACCTTTGATCTGGTGAACGAGATTTGGGTGAATCCTCATGCGGATGCGCGAGTTCGCAGGCTGGCGAGTTGCTATCTCGAGACGTATCGAGGTCGAGCAGCGGAACAGTTGGGACGGGACGCGAGAAGCTTGCCTCAGACGCTAAAGCGCGACGCATTTTCAACGACTGACGGCACGACTGAAGTCGTGCCCTTCCCCAGGACCTGCGTGAATCCATGAATGACGACGACAAGGCGAAGTTAATGCGGCCACGGCCGGTGCGTGAATCGATTTCCGAAATGGCGGAGATCGTCATGCCGAACGATGCCAATCCCCTGAACGCGCTGGTGGGCGGGCGGTTGATGCACTGGATCGATCTGGCCGGCGCCATGGCCGCTCACCGGCACTCCCGGCAGCGGGTGGTGACGGCGTCGATTGACCATATGGACTTTCTGGTGCCGGTGCGGGTGGGCGATCTGGTCATTCTGCGGGCTTCGGTGAATCGCGTCTTTCATACTTCGATGGAGGTCGGGGTTAAGGTCTGGGTGGAGAATTATCGTTCGCAGGAGAACCAGCACGTGAGTTCGGCGTATCTGACGTTTGTTGCGATCGACGAGACGGGGAATAAGCTGGCTGTGCCGCCGGTGATTCCCGAGACCGAGGATGAAAAGCGCCGCTATGAGGGCGCTGCGCGGCGCCGGGAGATTCGGCGCGCGGAGTCGGTACGCAGGAAAGACGATCGGGTTTAGGTCATGCAACGCCAGCCCCCTAAAGGGGCTTTGATTTAGGGGAAGGTACGGTATCGCTGAGGCGATACGTGATACGAGCCTCATTATTTTATTTGTTTGTTCTTGGCTGAGACCTTATAACTGAAACCTGAGGCCTTATTTATGGACAGCGCACTTCTTGTTCATCGCCTGCAGTTTGCATTCACCGCCACATTCCACTATCTCTTCCCGCAACTCACCATGGGACTGGCTCTGCTGATTGTCGTACTGAAGACGATCGGCTTGCGGCGGAACGATCCCGTGTATCACGAAGCGGCGCGCTTCTGGGGAAAGATTTTTGGCATCAACTTCGTGCTGGGTGTTGTGACTGGCATTCCCATGGAATTCCAGTTCGGCACCAACTGGTCAATCTTTTCGCGATTCGCGGGCGGGGTCATCGGTCAGACGCTGGCCATGGAAGGCATGTTCGCCTTCTTCCTGGAATCGGCGTTTCTTGGATTGTTTCTCTACGGAGAGAAGCGGCTGAGCCCGAAAGCGCATTGGCTGTCGTCGGTCGCCGTCTTTGTGGGGTCGTGGTTGTCGGGCTACTTCATCATCGCTACCGACGCTTTCATGCAGCATCCCGTTGGCTATTTCACGGCCGCGGATGGGAGCCTGCAACTGGCGAGCTTCTGGGATTTCGTGCTGAATCCGTGGGCGGGATGGCAATACGCGCACAACATGTGCGGAGCGGCGATCACCGGCGCGTTCATCATGACGGCTGTCGGCGCGTTCTATCTGCTATCCGGCAAGTGGACCACATATGCGCGCATATTCGTCAGGGTGGGAGTGATCGCCGGTTGCGTGTTCTGTGTGCTGCAGATTTTTCCGACTGGCGACGGACAAGGCAAGATGGTCACTGACCAGCAGCCGGTGACTCTGGCCGCGATGGAGGGATTGTTTCAGGGCCAAGCGGGCGCGCCGCTGGTCATCGTCGGTCAGCCTGACGATCAGCAGGGCAAGATCGATAACGCGCTTCAAGTTCCGAAAATGTTGAGCATGCTGACTTACCGGCGATGGAATGCGAACGTTCGTGGACTCGACGCTTTCCCCAAAGCCGACTGGCCGGGAAACATTCCGTTGCTCTATTACAGCTACCACATCATGGTTGGACTGGGGACGATCTTCGTAGCTGTGATGATCGTCGCATTGTTCCTGTTGTGGCGCGGCAGCCTCTTTAACGCCAGATGGATGCTTTGGATACTGATGCTGGCAGCGCCATTTCCATACATCGCCAATACCGCCGGATGGATGACCGCCGAACTTGGGCGCCAGCCGTGGCTGGTCTATGGATTGATGCGCACAGAAGCCGGCTACTCCAAGATGGTTTCGGCCGGCAATGGCATGTTTACTCTGTTGGGGTTCATGGGCATGTACATGGTGCTGGGCATTTTGGGCCTGTTCCTGCTCCGGCGGGAGATTGAACACGGGCCGGCGACTGGGCCGGCGACGGAGGCAAAGTAGATATGGCTAGCCTTTGGTACTGGGTGGTCGCAGTGATGGTTGCAGCCTATGTTGTACTCGACGGCTTCGATCTGGGCGCGGGCGCAATTTATCTGCTTGCGGCCAAGACTAATGACGAGCGACGGCGTGTGCTGCGCGCCATCGGGCCGGTCTGGGATGGCAACGAAGTCTGGCTGCTGGCGGCGGGCGGCGTTCTGTACTTTGCCTTCCCTCAACTCTATGCGTCGAGCTTTAGCGGGTTCTACCTTCCGCTGATCATTGTCGTGTGGTTGCTTATGCTGCGCGCCGTCGGTATTGAGTTCCGCGCTCACGTCGAAAGCCGGGTCTGGCAGGACTTCTTCGATGTGGTCTTCAGTGTTTCCAGTATCTTGCTGGCGGTGTTTTTCGGGGCAGCGCTGGGCAACGTGGTGCGTGGAGTTCCACTGGATGCAAGCGGCTATTTCTTTGAGCCGCTCTGGACCAACTTCAAACTTGGCCCGCAGACGGGGATTCTGGATTGGTATACGGTACTTACCGGCGTGATGGGCCTGGTAACTCTGGCCGCGCATGGTTCTTACTACGTTGCGCTTAAGACCGACGAGGATCTCGGACGCCGCGCTCGCGGTTTCGCCTTGCTGTGCTGGCCGGTGCAGTTCTTTCTGACCTGCAGTTCGCTGGTTGCGACCTATTTCATCCGGCCCGAAGTCATGGTGAACTACGGGAAGCACGCGATCGGGATCCTGGTTCCGATCGTCGTTTTCGCCAGCCTCGGAGTGATGCTCTGGGCCAATCCCAAGGGCAAGGAGAAACTCGCGTTCGTTGCTTCCAGCCTGTATATCACTTTCATGCTGGTGGGAGCGGCGTTTGCGCTTTATCCCGTGGTGCTGCCTGCCCGAAACCACCAATACGACCTCACCATCTACAACACCGCGGCTGGCATTCACGGACTGAGCGTCGGCTTGGTTTGGTGGACGCTCGGCGCGGTGCTCGCGGTCGCCTATTTTGCGTTCGTCTACCGCATGTTTCGCGGCAAGGTGCAGTTGGGAGAAGGACACTACTGAAAACCGCTCTCAGCTGTCAGCTCTCAGCTATCAGTAAAACCGCCAGCCTGACGACGGTCGTGTATGGAGGGGCTTTGCCGATAGCTGGCTTTTCCTCCCGTATAATCTTCGGATGAGCGCTCATTCCCATTCTCCTGGACAGCAACAGCCTGCTCCGCAACCTTTACCTGGCGTCAACGCCATCATCGCCGTTGGTTCGGGCAAGGGCGGAGTCGGCAAGACCACGCTCTCGGTCAATCTGGCAATCGCTCTCAGCAAGATGGGGCACAAAGTGGGACTGCTGGACGGCGACGTTTACGGGCCGAACGTTCCGCTGATGCTTGGCACCAACGAGCAACCCAAAGTGGTAGGAGATGGGGAGATTGCTCCTATCAATTCCCATGGGCTCAAGGTTATCTCGGTCGGCTTCCTGAACCCGGGAGACAAGCCGCTGATTTGGCGCGGTCCGATGCTGCATTCGATCATCAAGCAGTTTCTGGGATCGGTGCAGTGGGGACAACTGGATTATCTGGTGATTGACCTTCCTCCGGGAACTGGCGATGTGGCGCTTTCGCTGATTCAGACTGTGCCGCTGACGGGAGCTATCGTCGTCTCTACTCCTTCCGACGTTGCTTTGCAGGATGCGCGGAAGGCCATCGAGATGTTCCGGCAGATGAAGGTGGATATCGTCGGCATGGTCGAAAACATGAGTTACTTTGTCTGTCCGCATTGCCAGCACGAAGTGGATATCTTCTCGCGCGGTGGCGCGGAGAAGACGGCTAAACAGTTCGACATCGCCTTTCTCGGCAGCGTCGAACTTGATCCGGAGATTCGCAAGTCGGGCGATGGCGGTACTCCGTCGGTGCTGCAGGGAGAGGATTCTCCTCATGCTAAGTCGCTGTTCGCGTTTGCCCGCAAGGTGGCGGTGCGAGTGGAAGAGATCAAAGCCGGCAGTTCGGAGAGCGTGATTCAGATTCAGTAGAAGCGCCTCCGTTTTGTCATCTTGAGCGAAGCGAAAGACCTGCTTGCTGGTGAGTGCAAGAGACAGCAGGTCCTTCGCTTCGCTCAGGATGACAATTCTTACTTGGGGTCAAATCGTGCCAGCCGGAATAGCGGGTCGGCGGTTTCATCTTTCAACACTAGCTTTGCGACCATCTCGCCTAGGGCGGGGCCGTGCTTGAATCCGTGGCCTGAGCCGCCTCCTACGATCCATATGTTCTCGTTGCGGGGATGGCGATCGATTATGAAATTGTGGTCGGTGGTGTCTTCGTACTGGCAGACGCGGGTCTCGACGAGGGGCGCATCTTTCATCCCGGGAAATCGGTAGGCTAGATAACGGCGCGCTTCAGCGAGGGTTTCTTCGCTCACCAGGCGCTGGCCTGAGGTGGGATCGAATTCCGGACCGCGCGTGTCATCGCCTAGTTTGAAGCCTCGTCCCTGGTTGCCGGGAATTCCGTACATGAAGTGGTCGCTGCGATCGGCCCACACGGGAAGGTTGTCTTCGTTGTAGCGTGAATCGCCTGCGGGCGTGCCGAAGAAAAATACGTCTTGTTTGGTCGAGGTGAAGTGCGGACCTACGGTTCTCGGAAACAGCTTCCCTAGCCATGGTCCGCAGGCGAAGACGTAGCGGTCGGCTGCTAAGGTTGCACCATCTGAAAGCTTGAGGGCTTTCCACTGGCCGCTTTCCAGATCGTTCGCTGCGACTGCCTTCTGGCTATATTCTCCACCTTCGGCTACAAACTGTTCGACTACGGCTTGCGCTGAGGCGCGCGCCAGGAGGTATCCGCTTTGGGGCTCGTAGATGGCCCACTCTACGTTCTTGAAATTGATTTGCGGCCAGCGGCGCTTGAGCTCGCTTACGGTTAGGTGCTCGAAGGGGATTCCAGCTTCTTTCAGAAGGGGGAGCGAGCCGCGCTCGAATTCGTCGTTATTGGTGCCTTCTACCATCCACAGGACTCCGATGGGGAAGAAGAATTTTTGCTTCCACCGGGCTTCGTGCAGCTTCCAGAGATGGAGGGCGCGCGCGGCTAGTTTCGTGTAGGGCTGATCGGGACCGTAGGCGCCGCGAATGACTCGGGTATCGCCCCCGGAGGAGGCTCGCGAATTTCCTGGTCCCCAGGCATCGAGCAGCGTGACTCTGGCTCCGGCGCGAAGAAGATAGAGAGCGGTCCAGCCTCCGAAGGCGCCTGCTCCGACTACTGCTATGTGCGGCTTGATGGGCATATTCGGGCAGTTATCTCGACGCTTTCAGTCTCAACTTCTGGGTACCCCCCTACTTTTTGCGCAAAGTATTCAAAAATAAGGGCTTATATGCAAAGTATTCCGGAATAAGGACTTAACTCCCCCAAAGTGCGCTGAAAATGGATTTGGGGCAGCTTCGAGGGCCGTCCTGGTTGACGGACGCGCCACGAAACTGCCCCAATCAGATCTCTATCTTTTATGGTTGCGCGGGACGGGTCTTATGTCAATGGATTTCGATCCGGGGTGGTCATGATGAAAAATCCTAAAATCTCAGGCGGGACGCAGAGTGGAATCCCACCCTTGCGCACAGAACGCGCAAGGATGGGGCAGCCACGTTTCATTGTTGGAAGAGAAGAACTGAGCGGGGGTGGGCCAGCCCCCTAACTGGGAGTATCATCCTCCCGTATTGATCCTTGGTGCATCGGACTCATAGCCATGAGAATCGTTTTGTGGTTTCTCAGCACGCTGCGGCCGTCGCGCCGCGTTTTGTACATTCCTCTAGCAACAGGGACACTCGCAGCGATCCTATTACTTTCAGCTTGCGGCGGAGGGGGATCGTCCTCTTCCCCACCACCGCCACCGCCACCGCCACCGCCGCCAGACTTTTCGCTCGCGTTTGAAGAGGCTAGCGTAAGCCTCCAGCCACAAGGCGTGAGCCAGGGCCAAGTTATCAGCGCCACACCTGCGAACGGATTCACCGGCACGATCAACCTCACCGTCTCGGGCCTTCCCGCCGGTGTAATGATGACACCCGGCAGCCTCCCCGCTCTCGTCATAACTGGATCAGGGACGGGCGCGTCGTTCCAGTTGGCTGCTTCATCGTCCGCGACCGTTGGCACGAGCACAGTCACCGTAACAGGAACGAGCGGATCCATTAGCCACTCAAAGACCTTCTCGTTAGCGGTTGCAGCGGCTGCGCCCTTCACGATTCAGGTTTTTCCGACAGCGCTTGCGTTGACGCCATCTTTGAACGGAACGGTACAAGTTACTGTAACCCCCAGTCCCGGCACCTCACCTTCCCTCGGGGTCCAAGTCACACAAGCGCCTCCGAACAGCGGAATCAACATCTGGGGGCCGCAAAGCCTCTTGACCCCAACCAATCCCGTCCAGATTCTTGTGGAAGCAGGCGTCTTGGCGCAGCCTGTACAGAACTTTCCCATCGTCGTTACAGCGACTGACGACTCGAACAACAGCTATGTGGTCGTCGTGCCGCTGACCATTTCGGTTGCATCCTCCAGTGTGACGCCAACAAGGAGCACCTTTGCGCGCACGGATCAAGGTCCGACTGGGGTAGTGTACGACCAGGCGAGAAAACTCTTGTTTGTGAGCGTTGAAGTTCTGAACCAAGTAGCCGTGTTGTCATCCGTTGACGGGCATCGCGTGGCTACAATTCCAGTTCAATATCCGGCTGGCATCGATGAGTCGGCTGACGGGAGTGCCGTCTACGTCGTTAGCCCTTATTTTTCGTACATCACAACCATTGATCCCAACCTGCTTGAGGTCGTGCAACAAACTAACATTCCCCAAACCCCTTCCGGCCAGAACGCTTTCGTCTTCCAACTCGTCACGCTCTCCAATGGCGACGTGCTCTTCCTCCCGAACCAGGCCCCAACGGGCCCGCTGGCTTACCTGTGGAGTCCGGCAACCAATGTCTTTACGGCTCTCAATCAGCAAGCTCTTCAGAATTTGAGCGGTATCACCCGTAGCGCGGACCACTCCAAAGCATTAATTTATGGCGGCAATTCGGCGGGCTCGACGGCGGTTATATACGACGCGACAAGCGGCAATTTAACCGGACCGGCCACCCTGAATGGCGGCTATGCCTTGGCGATTAGCCCGAACGGATCACAGATCGTCAGCGTCGGATTGCAGGGCTTGCCCACTATTTTCTACGATAACCAATTCAACACGCTTGGTTCCCTTTCGCTTGACATCGAATCCGTTGTGGGAGGGTTGTATAGCCTCGACGGCAACCACGCGTATGTACTCGAAACCGACTTGTTCAGTGGAGACAATATCGCTGCCGTACTCGATACCAGCACTTTTTCGTTGGTTGGAGTTGTGCCCGCTTTTGGCTTCGGTACGTCGCTTCCATTCTCGGGTTCGTGGACGACTCCCTTCGCAATTGACGAGACCAATATGATTTTTGGCGGGGTGTTCCTGGGAATGGGGTACCTGGACGTGGGCTCACCGGGGTTCGTGAGCCTGCCGTTTTCCAATGGATCCCTGATGTCGCCAACGCTTGAGAGCCTCACCGGGACCACGGCGACGCAATTACAGGGTGCATATTTCTCTTCGGCGTGGAATTACAACGTGTATTTTGGTCCACCACCGGCTTCGCCACAGACGCAGAAGGGGACGAACATCTCCGTTCAGTCAAGCAACATCCTCGATGTCACCGCGCCAGCCGGAGCCGCCGCAGGCCCGGCAAACGTTACTTTGACTCGCTCCGATGGCTTTTTCCAAGTGATGCCCGATGGAGTCAGCTACGGGCCGACGGTATTGCAGGTTGATGCGAACGCCGGGTCACCTTCGGGCGGCGATACGATCAAGGTTATCGGCTACGGGTTTGACACCTCCAATTTGCAGGTGACGATTGGCGGGAAGCCCGCCACGAACATCAGCCGAAACGGGCCAATTGGCGGGTTTTTCCCGACGGCCAGACTGACTCTAACTACGCCAGCGGGTGCGCCCGGCTATGCCGACGTTGTCGTGACGACTCCCGACGGCTCGACAACAGTTTCCGGCGGCTTCCAATATTTATCCTCGGCACAGACTTACCCAGCCTCGGGTTCGGCTTTTGACGACATCGTGTATGACCAAACGCGGCAGCGGCTCTACATTGCCAACCAAAATCATAACCGCGTTGAAATCTTCGACCTCGACACCCAGGCATTCCTTTCTCCAATTTCGGTTGGCAATCAGCCGACGGCTCTCGCGCTTACCCCGGACGGTGCTCGCTTGGGCGTTCTAAATTCCACGGATATAACAATGTCTGTTATCGACCCGAGCGCGCTGCAGGTTTTGTCAACATTTACGGTGCTACCCGCACAAGATACGGGGTGCAATGTACCGCTAAACATGGCTCCGGCTGAGCCGCATAATATGTTGCTGAATTTAGCCTGCCCAGTAACCCCGGGTGCAGGTGTCTTCCACCTCGTCAATCTCGACACTGGTAGTCTTAGCTGCACCGGAGTAGCCGGATGCCAGGCGAACGGCACTGACATGGAATTTGGTAACTGCTGTGGCGTGGCAGCAACGGCATCAACTCCGGACGGCAGCGAGGTTTTCCTTGCAAGTGGAGGTGGGTCGGTTGGCATGCTCAACCTGACTGCTAATACAGTCACCTTTGGATTTTCCGGCTCATTCAGCGATGCCGCCGCGAACTCAGATGCTAATGCCTTCGGAGTAACGTACGGGATCTCCAATGCACAGTTGTCCCAAACCACGATAATGGCATACGAACGATATGCGGATGCCGGGAACGGGAGCCTGCATAACGTCATTGGCGAGAAGCTGAACCCCTCGGGAAGTCTGCTGTTCGTGCCCCAGGATACTGGTGTCGACCTATTCGACGTTCACACGGGCCGCCTGGTGCAGCACGTCGCCATATCGGATGGCATCCCCCTGGCTACGAACGCGATGGCTCTCGACGAGACAGGAACCAAGATGTTCCTGATCACGAATTCCGGGATTACGATTGCCCAGCTTTTTCAGGCTCCGCTCAGCCTCGCTTCAGCGAATCCCGCAGCAGGTTCGCCAGGAACCCAGGTGACCTTACGAGGCAGTGGCTTTCAGAATGGTACCGCTGTTCTATTTGGAACATCACAGGCCGCTAGCACTTATGTCGACATTGAAACGCTGACGGTAACGGTGCCAGCACTATCCGAAGGGCCTGTTCGCATCACGGTGACAAATCCCAGCGGCCAGACGTACAGTTTTGACAACGCCTTTACGGTGCAATGAAAACGAGCCGCGAGCTCCACCCCGGGCTGTATCACTTTTCTCGTTCGTATAGCTAACCCCGTCCTTTCCTTGACGGGGTGAGCATTCTACCCCCCTTGAAAGTACCCCACGCTGGAACGTCACCTGTGGTCCGCGTACTACGACCAGTTTTAGTGATAACGCGTCGCCTCTCTTTCCAGCACATCCGAAAACTGTGCTTCAGGTATACCCAGATGTAGCAGGAGTACCCCGCGAAGCAGCGCCCGCATCCTCGAGAAAGGCGCTGTGTATCTGCTGAGTGATAAGGGGGAGAGGAAATCATCTGGTACGAGTGCGGTGATTTTCGGGCAGTCAGTGCCATTTGCGATTACCGAAAAAGCGGAAGAGATCGGGCGTCGAGTCGTTGAGGAATACTCCTCGACCCGAACGATCGTTGACTACAGGGGGTCTGGAACGCTGGAGTTCCGGGCAGGTGATTACGCTTACGGCTCAAAGATTCGAGATCGCAAGAAGGAAGGCCTGGAGAAACTCGTACCGCAATGTATTGGTGCGTTAATGCGCGAGGCGCGTGAAAGAATCCATCGCGCAGAACAGGCAAGGCTCAGGGAAATCGAACGTCAGAAGGAAGAACGTGAAAGAGCGGCCCTAGCGGAACAAATTGCGTCAGAAGAAAAGAAGGTTAAGGAATTTGAGGGATGGGTGGACTGCTGGGCAAGAGCCAGACAGATGCGAGATTTCATTGCCGATCTTGAAAGAGTCTGGACAGAGGCCAACCACGATTTGTCTCCTGAGGCTGAGAAGGGGAAGCGACTTGTCTGGATGAAACAACAAGCGGACCGAATGGACCCAATGGTTCCAAGCCCGCCGTCCATTTTGGATCGAAAGAGAGAAACCCGCTACTGGTGAGCCGCGCCTATCAGCCATCCGAGCTTAGGTGTTGTACTTTCGAGGGGGGTACAATGCTGACCCCGTCCTTTCCTTGACACCCTCTCCACCACTCCCTAGAATTCCATTAGGCTTGGGTGGAATCTTAATCTAAGCCACTGCATCTAAAGAATTTAAAGGGGTGTTTTGGAGCTGTTTTCGTAAAGTCGTTTGAGGTTTGGGAGCGAGGCCCTCAGGGGCTAAAGCCCAAGATGAATTGGACCTTAACGGCACGGCTAAAGCCGTGCCCTGCCCAAAGCTGTTAATGAACGCCTCCGGCTTTGATCGTGATGGAAGCAGCTGCAGTATCGCCTCGGATCGATAGTTTGATATGCCAGCAGGGCCAGCGGGCGGACGGGAACGGGAAATTCTTACCGCCATTGTCGAGACATTTATTGCCAGCGGAGAGCCGGTGGGGTCGCGGACGCTGGCTCGCTCCAGCCGCGAGGGGCTTAGTGCGGCTACGATCCGGAATGTGATGGCGGATCTGGCGGAGGCGGGATTTCTGGAGCAGCCTCATGCTTCGGCGGGGCGCGTGCCTACGGCGGAGGCTTATCGTTATTATGTCGAGCAGCTTAGTGGCGAGGCTCATCTTTCGCACGAGAACCAGAGCATTATTCAGGACACTCTGACTGGCGTTACCGACGTGGCGGAGTTCATGGAGCGGACTTCGCATGTGCTCTCGCTGATTTCGCATAGCGTTGGGGTTACGGTGGCTGGCACCGGAGCGCGAAATGCTTTGGAGCATGTTTACTTTTCGCGGCTGGGCGATCAGAAGGTTTTGGCGGTGGTGGTCACTCGGTCGGGGGTGGTGCGGGATCGGGTGCTGCGGCTGGATATCCAGCAGGCGGATCTGGACCTGGCGGCGCGCTACATCAATGAAAATTTTCGCGGCTGGACTATGGGCGACATGCGCGCCGAGCTGGCCCGGCGTCTGGAACAGGAACGCAGCGAATATGACCGGCTGATGAAGTCGATTGAGCAGCTTTATCAGCAGGGGGCGCTGGCATCTGCGGACGATACGCAGGCGGTGTTTGTGGAAGGGGCGGCGAATCTGGTGACCGGCTCCGAGGATCGGGCGCGGCTGCAGGATATGCTGCGGACACTTGAGGAAAAAGAAAAAGTGGTAAAGCTGCTTAGCGCTTATCTGGACACCCGGCAGGAAGCGGTGCGGGTGGTGATTGGGCTGGATGAGGCTTTACCGGCTTCGAATTTGCAGAATTTTGTGCTGATCGGGGCGCCTGCACGCGTAGGCGGGGAAGTGATGGGGTCGCTGGCGGTGATTGGACCTACACGGCTGGATTATCAGCACACTATGTCGGCGGTGTCGTATATTGCGCGGCTGTTTGACAGACTTTTGAACGAATCGGAGTAAGCGAGCGGTATGCGTAAGGGAAACGGAAAAACTGAAGTCAAGCTTGATCTGGAGCACGAACTTCCGGCCGCGGAAGGTGGAGAAGAAGTTGCTCCTGGTACGGCGGCGGGCGGGGCGGCCGAGACCGGCGCGATTTCGGAAACGGAAAAGCTTAAGGCGGAGCGGGACGCGCTGCTGGATCGTCTGGCGCGGTTGCAGGCGGAATTCGACAATGCCCGCAAGCGCGGGGTGCGGGAACAGCAGGAATTTCGTGAGTTTGCCGCGGCGGAGGTCATCAAGAGCATTCTGCCGATCCTGGACAGTTTTGAGCGGGCGCTTAAGGCTGGCGACTCCTCTGAATTTCGCAACGGGGTTGAGCTCATCTACCGGCAGTTGCAGGATGCGTTGCTGAAAATGGGAGTACAGCCGATTGCGGCGCTGGGGCAGGCATTCGATCCGCGGGTGCACGAGGCTATTGAGATGGTGGATACGACCGAGGTCGCGGATCATCATGTGTTCGACGAACTGCAGCGCGGGTACAAGTACAAGGACAGGTTGCTGCGTCCGGCGATGGTGCGGGTGGCGCGGAATAGCAGGGGATGACGCCCTCAGGGGCTAAAGCCCGCATTGATTGGGGGCTTACGCGGCCCTGAAGGGCCGCTCTTCCACGGCGGTGCGAACATCCTAGGTGGTGTGAAAATTCTTGAGTGGTGCGAACATTCTTGAGTGATGCGAAAGTCTTAAACAGTTAGAACATTTGGAGTGGGGGAGTTTCTGGCCGCTAATACTAAACGCGATTATTACGAGGTGCTTGGCGTTACCCGGGCGTCCACCGACGTGGAAATCAAGAGCGCTTACCGCAAGCTGGCGATGACGTACCATCCTGACCGCAATCCGAACAATCCTGACGCGGAAGACAGATTCAAGGAGATTACCGAGGCGTACGCGATTCTGGCCGATAGCGAGAAGCGATCGTTGTATGACCGCTTTGGGCACGCGGGCGTGGGCGGGAGCAGTGCGGGTCCGGCCGGGTTCGACCCTGCCATCTTTCAAGACTTCGGCGACATTTTTGGGGACATGTTCGGTTTCGGCGACCTGTTCGGGCAGGGCGGGCGTCGCCGCAGCCGCGCGCAGAGGGGAGCCGATCTGCGCGAGGACTTGAACCTCGAGTTTGATGAAGCGGTGTTCGGGGCCGAGAAGCAAGTTAGTGTGCGCCGGCATGAGAGCTGCGACGCTTGCCGCGGTTCCGGGGCGGCTCCGGGGAAAGCTGCGGTCACTTGCCGGTCGTGCAATGGGCGAGGGCAGGTGCGGTATCAGCAGGGGTTCTTCAGCATTGCCCGAACTTGCCCAACCTGCCAGGGGGCGGGCAGCGTGATCACCGATCCTTGCCCCAAGTGCAAAGGCGAAGGGCGCTTGCTGCGCGAACGCGTGGTGGAAGCCAAGGTGCCGGCGGGAGTGGAGGACGGCACGCGCATCCGTTTCAGCGGACTGGGGGAAGCGGGAGCGTTCGGCGGGCCGGCGGGCGATTTGTACGTTGTGCTGCACGTCAAAGAGCATGCTTTCTTTGAACGCGAAGGCAACGATCTGCATTGCGTAGTGCCGATCTCGTTTCCGCAGGCGGCGCTGGGCACAGAAATTATGGTTCCTACGCTGGAGGGAGAACACCGGCTCAAAGTTCCCGAGGGCACGCAGTCGGGAACCTCGTTTCGCATCCGCAGCAAGGGCGTGCCGGTGCTCAATTCGCATGGCAAAGGCGATCTCTACGTCGAGGTGCGAATCCAAACGCCGGGGAAACTGGGAAAACGCCAGCGGGAATTGCTGGCGGAATTGGGGCAATTGTCTCCGGTGGAAAATAAGCCGCAGCACCGGTCGCTGTTGGGACGGGTGAAGGATATGTTTGCGTAGAACAGGTGTCAGGTGTTAGGTCTCAGGTCTCAGGTTTCGGACTCCAAAAAAATAGGTCTTTCCTGAGACTTGACACCTAAGACCTGAGACCTGAATCCATGACACGACGACGCTGGATTGCCGACGAGGTTTCGGGAAACACTGCTGCTTTGGTGGGCGAACATGCGGCTCATCTTGCCCGCGTGCTGCGCGCTGAAATCGGGCAGGAGTTTGATATCGCTGCCGGTGATGAGGTTCGGCGTGGGACGATCACCACGATCTCCTATGATCGGGTTGAGTTCGCGCTCGACTCGAAGCCATCCCGTCGGCTAAGGGCCTTGCCGTCGGCTGCTCCTAAGATCACGTTAGCCCTCGCTATTTTCAAGTTCGACCGTATGGAGTGGGCGATCGAGAAGTGCACGGAGATTGGGGTGGCTCGCATTATTCCCGTCATTGCCCGGCGAACGGATGCTCATCTGGCTGCGGCTGCGGTCAAGCGCCAGGAACGCTGGGAGCGCATTGTGCGGCAGGCGGCTGAGCAGTCGCGGAGGGTGGCGCCGCCTGAGGTTGCCGCTCCGGTCAAGCTGAAGGAACTTCCCGGTGCTCTTCCCACGGGCGAAGTGACCCGCGTCGTTCTTGCCGAGTCTGAAGAGGATGCGCGGCTGGGAGATGTTTTGCAATCGCGGCCAAGCGAAGTTGCGCTGGCGATTGGCCCGGAAGGCGGCTGGGCTTCCGGGGAACTCTCCTGGTTTTTCGAAGAGGGATGGGTTGCGGCGTCGCTTGGGGGCACGATTCTGCGGGCAGAGACTGCGGCGATTGTGGCTGCTGCGCTGGCGCTGGAAGCATATGCGTGAGAGTTGGACCGTACCTCCCGAGTAGAGCGGGTGCCGTCCCTTGCGCGACTCGATTGATTGCTTCACATTTCCCGGCACTTACTTACGTGCCGGGCTTTCCTGTTGCGCCGCTTCGCGGCTCGGACGAACCTTTGGGGCTGGATTCTCGGAAGACTTCCACAACATGGTGCGGCCTTCCACAACCTCCTCTGATATTCTCCGGCTAGTGACTGCTACTCCGTCAATTACGACGAAGATCGTCCCTGATGAGCACCAGCAGCAGGCCATCGGACACTTGCATGGGCCGATGCTGGTGATTGCGGGGGCGGGCACGGGGAAGACTACCGTCCTTACACAGCGCGTGGCCAACTTGATCCGCGAAGGGCATGGCCGCGCTGACGAAATTCTGGCGCTCACCTATACCGACAATTCCGCGGCGGAGATGATGGCCCGCGTCCGAGAAGAATTGAAGGGAACGTCCATGGACGGGCTGCAGGCTTGCACTTTTCATGCCTGGTGCAACGGGTTGCTGCAGCGCCGCGGCTTGGGCTTTGGCGTGCTCGACGACAAAGACCTTTGGGTGTTCCTGCGGCGCCGCATTCGCGATCTGCGGCTGAAGCACTTTGTGCGCGCGGCCAACGTCGGGCAATTTCTGTTTGACCTGCTCGATTTCATGCGGCGCTGCCAGGACGAATTAGTCGGTCCGGCAGATTACGCGCGCTACGTGGAGCGCCTGGAGCGTGGTGAGGTTCCGCTTCCCCGGGTTGCTGGTTCAAAGAAGCAGGCGGAATTGGAAGCGGGGGGGATTCTGGAACGCTGCCGGGAAATTGCTCGCGTATTCGCTACCGTGGAAGACATGCTCCGGGAAAAGAACCTGGGCACGTTCGGCCACATGATCACCAAGGCCTACCAGTTGCTGAAAGACGATCCCACGTTGCTGGCGGAAGAGCGGCTTCGCACTCGCTTTGTGCTGGTGGATGAATTCCAGGACGCGAACTTTGCCCAGGTGGAAATTCTTGCGCTGCTGGCGGGAACGGCGGCGAACGTTTTTGCGGTGGGTGATCCTGACCAGGCGATCTACCAGTTCCGCGGCGCTTCGAGCGAAGCGTTCACGCTGTTCATGAAGAATTTTCCGGCGGCGCGAGTGATGGTGCTGGGGAAGAACCGGCGCTCGCTCTCGCCGATTCTGCGATGTGCTTTTGGCATTGTGAATGAGAACCCGGCAGTGTTCGGACAGAAGTTCCCGCAAGAGGGAAATTCGATTTCCTACCAGCGGGCGGCGCTGCAATCGCTGCGCGAGGAGGAAGCGAGGGAAAGAGGCGAGACCGCAACTGCGCCGCTGGTCGAGATTGTTACCTGGAGGGATAAAGAAGTGGAGGCCGCTGACTTGGCGCGCCGGATCCAGAAAAATCGTAAAGAACGGCGTTGCCGGTGGAGCGATTTTGCGGTGCTCTATCGCCAGCACAACCATCGCGATGAACTGGTCCATGAACTTGCCGAGCGCGGAATCCCATTCTCCATTGAAGGGCTGGACGTCCTCCATACGCCTGAGGTTCGCGACGTGGTGGCTTGCCTGACCGCGGCTGTTTCTCCGAATGATGCGGCCAGTTTGTTCCGCGTGGCGGCGCTGCCTCAGTTCAGCATCAACGCGATCGAGTTGCGGGCGGCGATGAAGGCGGTGCGGCGGCAGGAACTTGATCTGCGGACGGTGTTGGGGCGGTTGCCGAACGGCGCGGCGGTGCTGGAAAGCGTGGAGAAAGTGCACCGAGACGTGGGGAAGGACGGGGTTCGCGCAGAGGATGCGGTGGACGCTGTGATCCGCCACTTCGGGTTGCCGCGTGCGCCTTCGGTGGTTGCGTTTCTAAAATTTGTGGAAGGCGTGGCAGAAAAAGGCTATTGCCGAAACTGGGAGCCCTTCGGAATTTCTCGAGTACCTCGATTACTTTGTGCAGGCGAAGGGCACGATTCCGCTTCCTCGTCTTGAGGACGATGCTGTGCACCTGCTGACCGCGCACGCCGCCAAGGGACTTGAGTTCCGGCATGTGGCCATTTTGCGCGGTTCTTCGACATCGTTTCCATGCAGCTACAGAGAGCCGCTGGTTGCTTTTCCTACAGAATTGCGCAGGCCGGGCGCATTTTCGACTGACGATAAGACGCTGCATGAAGAGGAAGAGCGGCGTCTTTTCTACGTGGCTATGACACGCGCCAGGGACACACTGGCTATCTATGCTAATCAGGGCCGGGGCAAGAAAGATCCTAAGCCCACGCAGTTTCTGCGCGAGTTTATGGCGCACCCGGCTTACAAGAAATTCTGGTGCACGCGCTCCGCGGCGGCGGTGCAGGATGCTTTGTTCGCCGAGGATGAGCAGAGGATCGCGGTGGAACACTCGAACGTTGCGGCGTGGCTGCTGCTGCCGCCGTCGGCTGGCTTTGTCAGCGGCCTGAGCGCTTCGGCGATTGAAATCTATGAAGAGTGTCCGCTGCGCTTCAAGCTGGAACGGGAGTGGAACCTGCCACGGGATGTGCCTGCCTCGCTGCACTACGGAGCGGCGATGCACAGTGTGCTGCATACCTTTTACGACGCGCAGCGCTATCAGCGTGACGTCAGCGACGACGAGTTGCTGGAACAGTTCCGGTCTACCCTGGCTGCGGCGGGCATCGCCGACCGCTATCAGTATGAGTTGTATTTGCGGCAGGGGAGAGAGCAGTTGCAGCAGTTTGTCGAGGTTGCGCGCGGCGCTCCGCCGCCTGAGGTTCTTGAGACCGAACGCAAGTTCGAATTGCTCGTGGGTTCGGCGAAATTGACGGGGCGGGTGGATCGCATCGATCGCACGGGACCGGACACGGTAGCCATTGTGGATTACAAGACCGGCAAGCCGCGATCACAAGAGGATGCGGATGAGAGCCTGCAACTTTCTTTGTATGCGCTCGCGGCCCGGGATGCGTTTGGAAAGCGGGCCGACCGGCTGATCTTCCATAACCTCGAAAACAATGTGGCCGTGTGTACGACGCGGAGCGACGGCGACCTGGAAGCGGCGAAATTGCGGGTGCAGAAAGCGGCGGAAGGAATTGCTCAGGGCAAGTTTGCCGCGAAGCCGGGATACCAGTGTTCGTATTGTCCCTATCGCAATCTTTGTCCGGCGACGGAGAAGGTGGTTGAAGCTCCGCAGAGGAAGCCGGCTCGCGTCAACTAGAAATACTCTCAAGAATGATCCCGTGGGCGTGATGAGTAGCCTTCAGGTGCGCGCGTGAGAACTTTCTTTCGCCCCGCTGGGGCTTGTCTGTCTTCTATTTCCCCACGGCTTGCGCCGTGGGCTGCATCCTTACGCCGCTTCGCGGCTAACAAGTCCCAAGGGAACCAGAGTTGATCAGCAGTCGGAGACGGGGCAAGCCCCGTCTCTACGGAAAATGTGAACGGCCATAAAAAACTTTGGGGACGCTCATCGCGTCCCCTTTGTCGTTGCCTGTTGCAGGTGCTTAGTGCTTCTTTGCTTTCTTCTTTGCTTTCTTTTTGGTTGCCATGGATCTATTCTCCCTTTCCATTCTTCATGGAATTTCGCAACGATGAATTGTTGCAACTGTTTGAATGTATAGAGTCAACGCAGAACGAAGTCAAGAGAAAAATGATCGAAGCGGACGTGCGCGACGATGCACCGAAGTCACCTGCGCGAGTCGCGCGCGCGGAAGAAGTTTGCATGCGGCCGCAACTTGCTCTCATTATTTCTAACCGAGCGTGGCGCCGGTCGTGAGCGAGTTTCATAGAACGTTTTGCTGTTAATGCCGAGTGCGGGCGCGGCTGCGAGCCTTCGCGGAACCTTCCGCAATCTATAATGAGAGACGATTTCTTGTGACGCATGGCTTGAAGGAGCGCATTTATGGCGGGTTCGAATGAGGTTGTGATCATCGCGGGATGCCGGACGGCGATCGGAAAATTTCAGGGAAGTCTGAGCGATATGAGCGCTCCGCAGATCGGCGCGGTCGCGGTGCGCGAGGCGGTCAAGCGGGCGAATCTGCAACCGCAGCAGGTTGATGAGTGCATCATGGGCAACGTGGTCTCGGCCGGGCTCGGGCAAAATCCGGCGCGGCAGGCAGCGTTATTCGGCGGGCTTTCACCTGAAGTGGGTGCCATGACGATTAACAAGGTGTGCGGCTCGGGATTGAAAGCGGTGGCGCTGGCGGCGCAGGCGATTGAGACCGGCAACGCCTCGATCGTCGTTGCCGGGGGGATGGAATCCATGACGAACGCGCCGTATCTGTTGCCGAACGCGCGCAAGGGATATCGTCTGGGAAACGGACAACTGGTCGACTCCATGGTGCACGACGGGCTGTGGGACATTTACAACGACTATCACATGGGGCTGACGGGCGAGAACGTCGCGGAAAAATACGGCATCACGCGCGAAGAGCAGGACGAGTTCGCGGTCAGCTCACATCGCAAGGCGGTCGCTGCGCAGAAGGAAGGCCGCTTCACGTCGCAGATTGTTCCGGTTGAACTTCCGGCCAAGAAAAAGGGCCAGCCGCCGGTGATCTTTGACAAGGACGAAGGGCCGCGCGAGGACACGACCATCGAAGTCCTGCGATCGCTCAAGCCGGCGTTCAAGAAGGATGGCACGGTTACTGCGGGCAACGCACCGGGAGTCAACGACGGAGCGGCAGCGCTGGTTGTGACCAGTGGCGCGCGCGCTAGAGAACTGGGCGCTACTGCTATGGTCCGGATTGTGGCTCAGGCGACCAGCGGAGTCGAGCCGAAGTGGGTGATGATGGCTCCGGTGGGCGCGGTGCGGAAAATCTGGGAGAAGACGGGCTGGAAGAAGGACGATGTCGATCTCTACGAACTGAACGAAGCGTTTTCGGTGCAGGCGCTTGGAGTCTGCCGCGAACTGGGACTGGATATGAACCGCGTGAACGTGAACGGAGGCGCGGTGGCTCTGGGCCATCCCATCGGGGCTAGTGGTGCGCGGGTGCTGGTCACTTTGATTTACGAAATGATTCGCCGCGACGTGCGCCGCGGGATTGCGGCGCTGTGTTTGGGCGGAGGGAATGCCGTGGCTATGGCGGTGGAGCGGTAGAAGAGTCCAGGGCCCCATTGGGAGTGTAAGGCGCGGTGTAACGCCGCTTGACACGATCGCCTCTAGCTGGCTGCCAGCGCTTCATGTTGCGATAGCAACATACCTATGTTGTAATAGCAACATCGAGGTGGCGAGCCATGAACCAAACCCTGGACGCGATCTTTCAAAGGCGAGCGGTTAAGGTCTTTGAACCCGTAGAAATCTCCGAGGGGCTGCGCGAGCAAATTCTCAATGCAGCCCGCCATGCTCCCTCAAGCTTTAACAGCCAGCCTTACAAGTTTTATTGGGTGCGGTCCGCGGCAAAGAAGGCCGAGGTGGCGAAACTGTGCCTCGGACAGAAGCCCGCGGAAACCGCCTCCGCACTGGTCGTGGCCGTTGCAGACCTCGGATCGCTGTCTGCCACGGCGCAAGGCCAGCTGGAGTGGATGCGCAGGAGCAACTTCACCCAAGAAAAAATTCGCGACTACGAGCGGAAAGCAAAGATCGGCCGGATCCTGTTCATGCCTGGGCCATTCGGAATGTTTGCTGCGATCAAAAGGGTCCTTTTCCGGCTGCTAAATCTGCGGAAGGTGATCGGGATGCCACCGCTGTCCCGGCAGGACTTGTTTAAGTGGGCGACGAGGAGTACATCGTTGGCTTGCCAGAATCTGATGATCGCTGCCGAAGCGCTGGGCATGAACACTTGTCCGATGGAAGGCTTTGATGGTCGCAGGCTGTCTCGATATCTGGGGTTGTCCGGCCACCACGAGATTGTGATGGTGATTGCGATCGGGAAGAAATCGCGTGCCCACAATGAGCCACCGCAGTGGCGAAGACCTCTCGATGCAACGGTGACCGTCCTATGAACATCCTCCCCAGGAAAGAGATTCCCGATGACATTCTGAAAGACTCGGTACTCGCCCATATCGCAGCGGCGTATTTCTCGGTGGGAAAGAGACTGGAGCGAAAAACCCAGTGCTCGGCGACACGCGGCTTTATCCTGTCTACGTTGCGTGGCGGGACGACGCTGAATCAGAATCAGATCGCCACGCTCCTGGGGTTCGACCGGACCGTCGTGCACCGGGCGATCAAGTCGCTGGCCCAGGAAGGACTCGTATCGGAGCACAGAGCGAAATCGGGCAGAGCAATTCGAGTCCAGCTGACCGCGAAAGGAAGGAAGTACCGAGAACGGCTAATCGAAGCTCGGGAGACCGCCGATGAGAGCGTCCGGCGGCAAATGACCCCGGAGGACCGCGAGACGCTTCTTCGGCTCTTGAAGCTAGTCGCGGAATGTGACTTCTGAGGGCGGTTCGCCTTAGGCCCATCTAGACAAGGCCGGCGATACGCTCAAAACCCCTTTGCAGGGGGCAATGAGTGCTATTGGGATGTTACAACAGCTATCTACAACCACTGCCATCAAAGGGAGCTTGGTCGCGTGGCTTACGGATTTAACTGGCGAAGCGACAAAGTGCTCCCTTGCTCCATTCTAACGTTATGGACGTGTGAGACCAGTTCTGTGACGAGTTCTTTCGAGGTCGCCATTTGGACGGTCACACTCTTATCTTGGGTCAAACTCGGGTTGACGGGCAACTGCATCGCGGGCACGTTGGTAATAGCAGCGACCACATCCGACACGCCAGGTTTAGGATTGCCAGCCGTTGTATAAATCTTGATTTCACCTGCTATAAAAGCCCGAAGGATTACCGATCTCTTTTTCCACTCCGCCTTTTCCACAATGATGGACAACCGTGATTCCGGGCTATCCTTCATCCATTGCACGGCTTCTGTTACTCGGCCAGTTAATCTAGCTTGCTTGGGGATTAGAATGTTTCCAGAACTATCACGAACATCATCCGTCACCGCAAGTTCAAGGTCTTTTCCGAGTTTTACATCTTTTGCATCAATGCTGGTTTTGAGGACGGCTGGAATTACAGTGCGGTCAGGAATCGTTTCGGGCTTACTCTGCGCCAAGACCGGAGTAACTGATAGCACTATTGAGAGAGACAAAATGAGCGCTTGTGAACGTGGCATGGATCTCTCCGAGTTTGCCTTGTTAATTTAGCCGGAATCTCCTTTTTCGTTCAAAAACAGCACTGATCGTACACCCATCCCACTGTTCGCTGACAGTGTGAAAAGAGTTTCGGTAGTGGCCTAAAATGTTTAAGACACTACACTTGCCAGCCTAACTGTCGAGAACAGATTGCGCTCAGACCTCGTCGCTAGCGAAAATAGCTTACTTCGCCTCGGCTGGACGGGCAAGATGCCCGTCCCCACACACGCATCTTCTAACCCACGGCTGGGGCTGAGTCTGCCGCCGCCGTCAAGGGGAGGGTGATGGTGAAGACTGCGCCTCCGCCGGGGGCTGAGGCGGCTTCTATGTTGCCTCCGTGCTCGCGGAGCACGGTTTTGCAGATGCTTAGGCCCAGACCGGTGCCGCGGCCGGGGCGCCGGGTGGTGAAGAAGGGGTCGAAGATGTGCTCCAGGTTTTCGGATGCGATTCCTGGACCATCATCCTGAAACACTACCCACACCGAGTCCGGGTTGCGTCCGAGGCGCACACGAATCGTGCCCTTTTCGCGGGTTTCGCGGATGGCCTGCTCGGCATTCAGCAGAAGGTTTAAGAACACCTGCATGAGCTGATTGGGATCGGCCATGATCGCGGGGATTGCCGGTTCGGGCAGAAAGTCGACGGTGATCTCGCTTTTGCGCAGGGGATAGGCCTGCATTTGCACGGTACGTTGCACGAGTTCATTGAGGTTGACCTGGCTGCGACCGAGAGCGGGCGGGCGGGCGAAGTATTGCAGGTTCTGCACGATTTCGGCGGCGCGCCTTGCCTCCTTGTGGAGATCTGCAATCTGCTTGCGGGCGGAATCGCTGGCCTGCGTTTCCTGTAGCAGTTCGGCATAGCCGAGAATGGCGGTCAGCGGATTATTGAGCTCGTGGGCGAAGCCGCCGATCATCTGGCCCATGGCGGCCAGGCGCTCGCTCTGAATAATCTTCTGCTCCAGCTTCTTCTCGGTGGTCACGTCGCGGACGGAGATGATTACGCCGGCTGGCGCGCCTTCGGCATCGAGCAGCGGACTGGCCATGGCAAGCATGGCGCGCCAACTGCCGTCGTGATGCCGGGAATTGTATTCGCAGGAGGTGAGCGAGCTCTCACCGGTGGCTACGGTCCGGTAAAGGGCAGCCAGTTCCGGTGAAGTACTCGCCGCATCCTCGACATTCTTGCCGAGGAGGTGTTCCGGGCCGTAGCCGAGGAGCTCGGCGATACGCGCGCTTACGAACGTGTACTTACCCTTCAGATCGAGCACCAGGATCAGATCGGGGAAGCTTTCCAGCAGGTACCTGCGGAATTCTTCCTGCCGCTGCAACTGCTTTTCGAGCGTACGTTTTTCGGTGACGTCCACGAGCGTGCCCTGATAGCGGACCAGCCGGCCTGATTCGATCACGCCGGTCGATGTATCAACGCAGACCGCTACGCCGCCATCTTTTCTTCGCAGGCGAACCTCTCGCGTGCGGGTGCGGCCGCTCTGGCTTCCTCCGCGTCCCAGCACGGGATCGCCGCTGGCATCCGCATTCAGTTGCTCGGGCGGCAGGTTCAATAAGTCTTCCTTGGTCTCGTATCCCAAAATCGTCACCAGCGCCGGGTTGACCTCGAGCAGCTTGCCTTCGGGATTGCTGATGTACACGCCTTCCTGCAGAGATTCGAACAACTGGGTGAAGCGCTGTTCCTTTTCGCGATGGCCGGTGATGTCGCGCGCCAGCACGCTGGCTCCGGTAACATCGCCGCCCTTGACGATGGCGTTGACTACGCAGTCGTAGTAAAGGCGGCGGGAATCGTTACGCAGGTGGACTTCGACCACGCCCGACCAACTCCGCTTCTCCAGAAACCGCGCCATGCTCACGGAGGCTTCGGCATGCAGGGGGGCGCCGAGGAATTCCTCTAGCTTGCGGCCTACCAACTGGGGATAAGGAACATTTAAGAGTTCCGCGGTTCTACGGTTTACCGTCTTGAGGGTGCCATCGAGCGAGATGGCTAGAGCCACGTCATCCATGGAATCAATCAGCTCTTTGAAGTTGCGTTGCGAACGCAAGATCAACTGGCTGAGCTGATCGAGTTGCTCTTCCGAAGGTACGACTCCCGCCTGATTCTGAAAGCCCTTCAGAATCTGCTTGAGCTCTGAAACTTCGCGTTTGCGGCCGAAAGCGTAAGTGGCAAACAGGATGGCCAGCACGAAGAGTCCAGCTGGAATCGCCCACAGGCGGTAAGGAAGGTCTTTCAGTTGTTGCCACGACAACGCCGCCACCGCGGTGGCGAACAAGACGAGCAGAAGAAGCGACCATCGCCAGAGTTGGCTTTCTTCGCGTTCCAGCCGGTTGGGCGGTGGCTCGGGCGGTTTTGAAGTGGAACCTTCGTCGGGCATGGGGGAGGCTCCGCTGGCACGAAAACGATTTCTGGGTCCATCGTTTCCGCCGCGTTCCCCCTAGCGTAGCACCGAAAGCGGCCGCTCAGAATAAAACGTTCCATCACGGTAACGGGGTGATGACCATCACAGCGGTGCGGTTCGGGCGGGGCTAGGATGGTGGCAGGAATCTCCCATCCTGCGGTAACCCCTTCGTGTGCGCACAGGTGTCCCTATGCTCTATAAAACCCTAAGTGCCGCCGTTTACGGCATTGACGCCAACATCATCGAAGTGGAAGTGGACGTTTCAGGCATCAAGATGCAGGAAGACCACTTTCACACGGTCGGCCTGCCGGATGCTGCGGTCCGCGAAAGCCGGGACCGGGTGCGCTCGGCGCTGAAAAATTGCGGCTACGACATCCCTCCCACCCAGATCACCATCAATCTGGCGCCGGCCGACATCCGCAAAGAAGGGTCGGGATTCGACCTGCCCATGGCGCTGGGCATTCTGGGCGCATACGGCGGACTGAATAAGAAAGGAGGTCCCGGACGCGCTGTTTGTGGGCGAACTTTCACTGGACGGAAGCCTGCGGGGAGTTCGCGGCGCTTTGCCCATCGCCATCGAGGCCCGCCGTTCGAAGGTGAAACGGCTGATCGTGCCCGAAGTCAACGCGCGCGAGGCGGCTATGGTGGGAGGGGTTGAGGTCTACCCCGTCAAGTCGCTGCTCGAAGTGATTCATTTCATCAATTCGGGCAACGGGGTTTCGCGTCTGCAGGTTGACACCGATCAACTGCTTACCCAGGCGCAGCAATTCCACGTGGATTTCAAAGATGTCCGCGGGCAGCAGACTGCGAAGCGCGCGTTGGAAGTGGCCTGCGCCGGAGGGCACAACATTCTGATGATCGGGCCTCCAGGATCGGGGAAAACGATGCTGGCGAAGCGCATGCCCACGATCCTGCCGCCTTTTACCTTCGAAGAAGCGCTCGAAACCACCAAGATTCACAGCGTGGCGGGCGTACTGGACGCGCGGGCTGGGCTGGTTGGACTGCGTCCTTTTCGCGCACCTCATCACACCATTTCAGACGCAGGACTGATCGGCGGCGGCGCGATTCCGCGGCCGGGCGAAGTGTCACTGGCTCACAATGGAGTACTGTTCCTCGACGAACTCCCGGAATTTCCGCGCAACGTTCTTGAAGTGCTGCGGCAGCCGCTTGAAGACGGGAGCGCTTGCATCGCACGGGCGGCCATGTCGCTGACTTTCCCTGCGCGCTTCATGCTGGCCGCCGCCATGAACCCGTGCCCGTGCGGATTTCACAACGACCGCACCCGGGAGTGCCACTGCACGCCGCCCATGATCCAGCGCTATATTTCGAAGATCTCGGGGCCCCTGCTCGACCGCATTGACATTCACATTGATGTCCCGGCGGTGAACTACAAGGAAATGCGCAGCACCGCGGAGCCGGAGAATTCAGCGCAAGATCCTGGAGCGGGTGATTCGTGCCCGTGACGTTCAATTGACGCGTTTTTCTTCCGAGCGCCAAAAACTCTACTGCAACGCGCAAATGCCGCCGCAGGCGATTCGCAAGTTCTGCGAGCTCTCCGCCGATTGCGAACGGCTGCTGGAACGGGCCATGGCGCAGCAGGGACTCAGCGCCCGCGCCCATGACCGGATACTGAAAGTCGCGCGCACGATTGCCGACCTTGAGGGTAATCCGCAGCTGGAGCCGAAACATATCGCGGAGGCGATTCAGTATCGAACGCTGGACCGGACGTTCTGGGCGTGAGGATCCGCAATAACGACAGCGCGGGCGGCTTGTCGTTTCTACAGCGGCAAGAAAGTCGAATCAGGCTGAGGCCAGTTCTTTTTGCAGCCGAACCGGAAACGGTTTGATTTTTGGCAGCTTGTTCTTCTGGGCCTTCCAAAGATCGTAATTGAGCTGCATCTTCAGCCAAAACTCGGGCGACGTGTACGGCATCGCCTTAGCAAGCCGCACGCTCATCACCGCTGAAATGCCGGCGCGGCCGTTCAGTATCCGGGAGAGGTTTGGCCGTGTCACGCCAAGGCGCTCGGCAGCCTCCTTCACCGTCATGTCGCCCAGGTAATCCTTCAAGACTTCGCCGGGATGGGATGGATGGAAAAGCATACTTCGCTCCTAGTGGTAATCCTTGTAATCGACGAGAATGGCGTCCTCGCCGTCAAACGCAAACGTGACCCGCCAGTTTCCGCTCACCCGTACCGCCCAGTGCCCCTCCAGTTCACCCTTGAGCGGGTGCAGGGCGTAGCCGGGCGCATTCATATTGGCCGGACAGGTGGCCGCATCCAAAGCGGACAATATTCTTCTGAGCCGGGTTGCGTGTTCTGGCTGAATGCCAGCCTTCGAGCCGGTTTCGGCAAACTGTTTGATGCCTTTGTGCCGATAGCTCGTCAGCATGTGTAAAGTGTACCAATACACGATACTATAGTCAAGAGAGCGCGCGCCGGGAGGAGGAATCCGACGTTTGCTTCGTCTGTTTGCCCTGGTTCACGGAAGACGCACCTAGCGGAAATTATCGACCAGCATGAGGACGCTGCCAGATTCGTCAGATTGCGGGTAAAGAATCGTCCGACCGTCGGGAGAAACCGCGATATGGTTATTTACGGGCATCTGAATTGTCAGGATTTTCCTGATCTGGCCGCTAGCGAACTCGTAGAAGCAGATGTCACTGTGCCCCATTTTGTCGGGAGTTCTGAAGAAGTAAATCCCCTCTTTACCGACAGTCCATTGGCCTTCGCTATGCACGGAATCAAGAACCTTGGTTTCTTGACTGCCATCGACCTGGGCTCTCCAGACAGTCACGGCGTCCGGCCATCCCTTCATGTAATAGAGAAATTTGCCGTCAAGTGACTCTTGCGGGGAGTCGCCGGAATTCCGCGTGATCTGAACTGCCTCTCCACCGCTGGCGGGCATCCTCCAGATTTCCTCCCGACCGCTGCGGGTTGAGCTGAAGTAAATCCACTTGCCATCCTGCGACCAATGAGGCCACTTGTCCTCCGCTGGATCTGTCGTCATGCGCCGGGGAACACCTCCGTTCGCACTGACGACATAGATGTCCTCTTTCATTCCTTTCTGTGCAACCGTAAGAGCGATGTTCTGGCTGTCCGGAGACCAACTCGGGCCGTAGATCGCTGCCCCGCCAAACGATGTTAACTGCCGGGTCCCGGATCCGTCGCTGTCACAGATCCAGATTTCCTCCTGTCCCGATCGCTCTGACATAAAGGAGATCCGCCGTCCGTCCGGTGAAAAAGACGGATAGTTTTCAATCTGCGTGGAGGCAATGAAACGGATGGGCTGGGTTGGTTCTTTGCCGGGCCCCTTCAAGTCGACGCGCCAGATATTCAGGTCATACTGAAAGACTGCGAAAACCAGACGCTTTCCGAGCCGCGAAATCGTTGGTTGGGCGGCGGCGATTCCAAGATCGAGCCTCCTGGGAACCGCGTTTTCGGATACCGCAGTCCGCCAGAGTCCATAGTTGGTTCCGGTTGAAGAGCCAAATACGAACTCACGTCCATCAGGCAACCAAGCCGCGCCGATGTCTGTCATCCCCGCCGACCGAATCTGTTCCTCTTTGCCCACTGGCTTGTAGCCTTCTCCAAGATGCAGCAGCCACAGAGTCGCATTGAAGAAGTCCGGTGAAACTCGCGAGAACACCAAGGTCTTGCCGTCTGGGGAGACGGCTGGCGCCACATCGCCAGCTTCGTTGCTTGGCGGACTGGTTAGCTCGGTCTGCTCTCCGGTCTCCGTCGAGAACAAATGCAAGGCCCAGACGCGCTCGCCGCTTTTAGGCGTTGGGCAGACAATCCACTTCGAATCCGGAGTCCAGGACAAGTATGGGCCATAGGGCAAAGCCGTCTGCATGGATCCCTTGATTTCGCTCAGAATTCGTTCCGGTCCTCCGCGCTGGGGTACGATCACGATATCGGTCTTGTCGTGTGACAGCTCCCGCAAGAAAGCGATGAATCCTCCATCCGGAGACCAGGCAGGGCTGTAGTCCATCGCTGCATCGATGGTCAAGCGAAAGGGCGGCTCCACGCCGATCTGTTTCACGTAGATATCAGACTTGTCCTGCTTTTCCCCATCCCAGGCGAAGGCAACTTGCGTACCGTCCGGCGAAAGGGTCGGCCACATCTCACTGCCGGCGTAACTGGTGAGCGGAACTGCCACCAGCGGCAACTCTGGCGCTTCCTTCTTCGATCGAACCAGCCACATTCCAACCGCTGCAATAACCAGTGCTGCCGCTACGCTGAGGGCCCAGGTGAGGCGACGACGAGGCTTCGTCTTTGCCACAGCAACGGCTCCCAGGACCCCGGAATCGGACTCCTCTTTCAGTTCCTCGAGCACGATCTTGACGTCGTCCATGTGCTGAAAGCGCTGATTGACCTCCTTCCGCAGACAGCGGGAGATCAGCCGCTCTACTTCTTTGGGAAGGCCATCTACGAGTTGACTTGCCGGTCGCGGATTGTCTTTGAGAATGGCCGCCAGAGTCGAGGCTTTGGTGTCAGCGTGGAATGGTTGTCTTCCCGTTACCATCTCGTAAAACACCGATCCGAAGCTGAAGATGTCCGAGCGGGCATCGACCTTCTTGCCCTCCGCCTGCTCGGGAGACATGTAGGCAACGGTGCCGACGATCTTGCCCTCTTCGGTCGTGGGGCGCACGGTACGTGTGGCCTCGTCCTCGCCAGCAGGAGTGACCTCGGTGAGCTTTGCGAGGCCGAAGTCGAGAACTTTCACGAGCCCATGCTCGTTCACCATGATGTTTCCGGGCTTGAGATCGCGATGGACGATGCCGGCCGAGTGCGCCCGAGCGAGTGCATCGGCAATCTGGACGGCGTACTTCAGGGCTTCATTCAGCCGCATCCCTTTCGGAGGAATCAGGCGGTCGAGCGTCTTGCCGGAGACAAACTCCATCGAAATGAAGTCAACACCGTCGGCCTGACCTATGTCGTAAATGGTGATGATGTTGGGGTGGTTCAGCGACGAAGCCGACTTCGCTTCCTGCACGAAGCGTTGCTTACGTTCGGGGTCGGCGACCTTCTCTGCAGGCAGGACTTTGATGGCGACCTGACGACCGAGGCTGCTCTGGAGGGCACGGTATACCTCACCCATCCCTCCAGACCCTAGCGGCGACTGGATTTCATAGGGGCCGAGTTTGGTGCCAGAGATCAGGGCCATGCTGCGCGCAATTATAGCCTGCGCAGCACGTTGCAGCGGATGCAGCGATTCTGGATGGTTGGCCGGATAGCCGGAAGAGATCTACGAAGGCGAAAGATGTCTTGACAATAGTCGTTAGAACGACTATTATAGGTCCGGATGAAGGAAACGACTCAAGCGAAGAACAAGCGACGGCGCGTGGGCAGTCCTGAGGAAGCGGTGTTTCTGGACCTGGCGCGCACCACGGACCTGCTATCGCGGGGGCCGATCCAGGTGCTTAAGACCGAGGACCTCTCGCCGACGCAGTACAACGTGCTGCGAATTTTGCGGGGTGCGCCCGAAGGGCTGCTGTGCGGCGAGATTGCCAGCCGCATGATTACGCGGGATCCAGACATCACGCGGCTGCTGGACCGGCTGGAAAAGCGGGAACTGATCTCGCGCTGCCGCGAAGCCGAGGACCGGCGAACGGTAATGGCCCGAATCACAGCGGAAGGTATAAAGGTTCTGGCCCGGCTGGATGAACCGGTGCAGGCAGCCCATCGCAGACAATTAGGCCACCTGGGGCGGGAACGACTGCGGGCCTTGGCCGAGCTATTGCGAGTTGCGCGCAACCAAGTGGCCTGATTTATTGGCTTTAATTGTTGTTGCAACGATTATCGTTCTAACGCATCAAATCAATGGAGAGGAAGATACTATGAGCACCCTCGCTACACCGCAAATTGCAACCAGCACCTGGAACATCGACCCGGTTCACTCGGTCGCTGAGTTCAAGGTGAAGCACATGATGATCTCGAACGTGAAGGGCCAATTCACACGCGTCAAGGGCGTTCTGGCTCTGGACGAAACCGATTTAACGAAATCGCGTGTCGAAGCCTCAATTGAGGCGGCCTCGATCAACACGCGCGAGGAGCAACGCGATGCGCATCTGAAGAGCGCCGACTTCTTCGACGTGGAGAAGTTCCCGACGCTGTCCTTTCAATCCACGGGGGTAAGCCGCGTCGCGGACGGCGAACTGGCTGTGGCGGGGGAGTTGATGATTCATGGCGTGACTCGGAACGTGGTGTTCACGGTTGAGGGGCCGACGGCGTCTTGCAAAGACCCATGGGGCAATACCCGCATCGGCCTTTCCGCAACCACGAAGATCAGCCGCAAGGACTTCGGCTTGACCTGGAATGCTGCGCTGGAGACTGGTGGCATCCTGGTCGGCGACGAGGTTACCATCACGCTGGATGTCCAGTTCGTGAAGGCCTAACGAGTTAAGAGTATCGTTGGCGGCGTCCTCGAAAGGTGTGCCGCGCGACGAGGAAGGAAGAAAGAAGTTATGTCGCTCCGACCAGTAAAACAGATTATTCAACCGAGGCCGACGATCGAGGGTGCCGGTGTGAAACTCCAACGCGCCTTTGGGTTCGGCAAGACGAAGGAATTTGATCCCTTCCTGCTGCTGGACGATTTCCGCAATGACAATCCGGCAGATTACCAGGCGGGATTTCCCTGGCATCCGCATCGCGGGATTGAGACGATCACGTACGTGCTTGCCGGTTCCGTGGAACACGGCGACAGCCTGGGCAACAAGGGCAAGATGACGGCCGGCGACGTGCAATGGATGACCGCGGGTAGCGGAATCCTGCACCAGGAGATGCCCAAGGGCGACGCGCGCGGCCGCATGCACGGTTTCCAGTTGTGGGCGAACCTGCCCGCATCGCTAAAGATGACCGACCCGCGGTATCAGGACATTCCGTCCAGCGCGATCCCGGAGGTCACCGACGATGACGGCACGCGGGTGCGCGTTATCTGCGGCGAGTTCTGGGGCAAGAAGGGTCCGGTCGAAGGTGTGGCGGCTGATCCGAATTACCTGGATGTCTCGGTTGGCCCGGGGCAGCGGAAGCGGCTCAAAATCGAGACCGACCGCAATGCTTTCGCCTACGTGTTCGCGGGTTCGGGCACGTTCCGCGACTCGTCGAAGCCGCGCGCGGTTCTGACGGAGCAGGTCGCGAAGCCCGATGCGCCTCCCGTGTACGACGCCGGCAATCACTCGCTGGTGCTGTTCGACCGCGGAGACGAGATCAGCGTCCAGGCTGGAGACGAGGGAATTCGTTTCCTGCTGGTGTCGGGCAAGCCGATCGAGGAGCCGGTGGCGTGGTACGGCCCGATCGTGATGAACACGCAGGAGCAGCTACGCGAGGCGATGGCCGAACTGCAAACCGGCTCGTTCATCAAGCATCGCTGAGACATTGCTGAATCGTCGGACAAAGACGAAGGCCCCTGCGCAGATGGCTGCGCAGGGCTTGTCTCTTGTTAAGGGATATGGAGGGACTGGGACGACAGGATAACTACGACACTCACTTTTTCAACTCCGCATCCCAGTTGGTAACCAGCATCAACGGGGCGGAACTTTCGGTCGTAGAGTTGAGGAGCAGAAAACGTCCGTCCCGGGTTACGTCGTAACCGCCGCCGCCGATCGAGGATCTAACTCCGGTTTGAAACAGCGGGACCGGTTTGCCCATCCGAACCTGGCCTTTGCCCAACTCGACATCGACCGCCATCAGTTTCTGAGTGGGATCGAGATAATAGAGATGTTTTCCGTCCTTGCCCCACACGGGCATGGAGCCGCCGCCCACAGACACCTGGTACTTGCTGCCGCCGGTAGGAAACTGGGCGATGTAGACCTCGGTCTGGCGGGATTCGTTGGATTGATACGTCACCCAGCCACCGGTTGGCGCAACCCGTGCATTCCTGGCGCCCGCCAGCCCGCCAGGCTTTCCCTCCAGGTGATCGACCAGCAGGAAGGGCTTGCCATTGCCGCCCAGCGGCAAGGCTTTCAACTGTGACGACTGAGCGTCTCCTTCTTCGTACAGGAGATATTTCCCGTCGGGCGAGACATCCGCGGCGGCAAGCTTCTTTTCTCCAGCAAGAACACGCTGCTGAGCGCCGGAACCATCCGCCGGCCGAGAGTAGATTTCCAGAAAACTGCCGTTTTCACTGGAGCTGAAGTACACGGTCTTGCCGTCCGGAGACCAGACGGGCGAACTGACGAACCGCCCGCCGAAACTAAAGCGTGTGCGTGCTCCCGTCTTCAAGTCCAAAATCCAAATATTGTTTTCCGACGAGCCGTTTGGGAATACCACCTTGGTTCCATCCGGTGAGATGCGCGTAGAGCCCAGAAATCCGGACTCCACGAGCTGCTGAGTTTCTTTACCTTGGGCATCGACCCAGGCCATGTGCTCGCCTGCTGCTTCAATACCGTATTGATACAAAAGCAAGCCATTCTGAGTGGCCGAGAACACTGCCCCCGCAACCAGGTCATCGCGCTGCACATGTTCAGCGATCACCGTGATATCGCCCGAGAGCTTGCGACTGGAAAGATCAAACTTCTGCGCGGTCAAGGCGCCATCGCGGACGGCGAGCAACTGCCCTGAGGCAAACGATGACAGGTAATAGCGGCCGTGGAGAAGCACGGTTTCCTCGCCGCGGTCGAGCGAAGCAAGGCGAACTTCATTGTTCTCATCCACCGAGCCAATCGGAGTCCGCAGGAAGATAAAGTGCTTTCCATCGGGAAGAAAAAATGGCCAGCGGCGGGACTCAGTTCCATCGGGAGTCTCGGTAATGGCCACGGGCTTGCCCCCCGAAGCGGAGACGCGGGAAATAGGTGCGCCAATCTGCGGCGCAAAAATGATGACATCGCCAGGCCCCCAAGAGGCGCCGCGCCCGTTCGGCGCGTCACAAATCGTAACCGGAGGTCCACCATTCGCATCCATCCTCCATAGCTTTCCGTTGGCAAAGAAGCCGATGGAGCTCCCGTCTGGCGACCAGAAGGGAAAAAATGCGGCACTGGTACCGGGCAGTTCGAGAGCGTCCAATTTATCGAGGGAACGTACCCACAACGAAGTAGTGCCTGCCCGGCTGGCAACGAATGCAATGCGTTTTCCGTCGGGAGAAAACGCGGGAGGGCCGTTGCGATTCAGCAGCGCGAAGTGCGTGCCCTCGGGCGGCAATAGTGTGGCGCGTATCACCTGCCTCGGAGTTCGCAATTGCCACCATCCCATCGCTCCGACTGCAAGGGCAACCAGCAGCAGCGCCGACACCGATATTGCGGTCCACGCAACCCAGCTTCGCCGGGCTTGTCCTGCCGTTGCTGCTGCCGTGCCCGGCTGATTTGCGTTTTCGCCAATCCACTTCAGTTGCAGCTTGACATCGTGCGCGGTCTGAAATCTGTCGTCGGGCGATTTGGCCAGGCAGCCTTTGACAACTTGTTCTAGTGCGAGGGGCGTCAGAGGCTTGATTTTGGAGAGAGGCTCCGGTTCCTTTTCGAGAATCGCGCTAGCCACGCTGATCTGGCTCTTGCCCTCGAAGGGCCTGCCGCCGGTTAGCATTTCATAAAGAACAGCGCCCAGGGCAAACAGGTCCGATCTCGGGTCTGCCTCTTTGCCCTCAATCTGCTCGGGCGACATGTACTGGATGGTTCCCATCATCGCTCCGGCTGTGGTTAGCGGAGAGACGGGACTGGCTCCGCTAATCGTCTTGGCCGCCGATAAAAGAGGCGCGCTCGATGATGCCGCATCAAAACCTGCAGCCGCAGACTTGGCGAGCCCAAAGTCCATCAACTTTGCGCCGCCTTTTGTCAGCATGATGTTCCCCGGTTTCAGATCGCGGTGCACGATCCCCTGCCGGTGTGCCACGGCGAGCGCCTCGGCGACTGCAATCCCAATCTTGAGGGTTTCGGGCAGCGGCAGTGCACCTTTACGAAGCCGTTCGGCTAGAGTTTCACCTTCGAGAAACTCCATCACCAGATAACCGGTTCCATCTTGCGAGCCAATGTCGTAGAGCTGGCAGATGTGCGGATGGTTCAACGACGAAATGGCCCTCGCCTCACGCTCCATGCGCTGCTTGAGTTCCGGCGAAGCAGCAAGATGGGAGGCGAGAATCTTAATCGCAACGGTCCGGTCGAGGCGGGTGTCACGCGCGCGATAGACCTCGCCCATCCCCCCGGCACCGAGAGGAGATTGAATCTCATACGGACCCAGTTTCGCGCCTGAGGCAAGGGGCATACGTGCGCGCCATTATAACGTGTGCCGCTGTTTGTGCAGGGCGGCAGCCATTCTGGCACGGGGAGCGGCGCGTTCTATAATCCAGGGCGCGGAGGTTTCATGCCAGGGTGGGGTACGGGCAGTTTCGAAAACGAGGATGCGCAGAGTTTTCTGGGGCGGCTGAAATCGCTGGGAAGCGAGGATCTGAAGTCGATACTCTCCCGCGCCGCCGATGGGGAAGACTATCTGGAAGCGCCGGAGAGCAGCGTCGCAGTTGCGGCCGCTGAAGTGGTTGCGGCGCTGGTCGCCGCTGCCACAGACGAGACGGCGTCGGTCGCGACGCCGCGGCAGATTTTCGATTGGATCAGCAAGAACCAGGCCAGCGCACCGGCTGATTTAGCCGACCTCGCCCGCCGCGCTGTGGACAGGGTGCGAACCAATTCCGAACTCAAAGACCTGTGGCTGGAGGCGGAGGGGCTGAACGAATGGAGCGCGGCGCTTCGCGATCTGAAAGAAAGACTCAAGGGCTGAGGTTTTCCCCGGCGTCTAAAGCCAGTCCTATAAACAAGCCACTCATCGCAGCGCTGAAGCACTGCGCCACCCCAATCACTCGCTATTCGTTCGCAGCCTCTCGCCTCGACCTCAGGCGGCGGCCACTCCGCTGGTTGGGCTGGGTTGGTCAACTTCGCTGCTGTTCTTCTCCGCCTGGCGCAGGCGCAGGGCGCGGTTTGAAGGCAAGCCGGCATCGCGAATCTTGTAGAGCAGGGCGCGATAGCTGATGCCCAGCGTGCGGGCTGCCTGCTTGCGGTTCCAGTGGTGCTGCTGCAGCACTTTCAGGATGACCTTGCGCTCCAGTTCATGTACGCACTGGCGCGTGAGCTTCTTCAGCGAAATCGGGCCATCGAACGAAATGTCGGGATTGAAGAAGTCTGGTTCGCGCGCCACCAGGTCATTGGTGATCACTTCTTCATGGCCCAAAATCACGTAGCGTTTGACCAGGTTTTCCAATTCGCGAATGTTTCCCGGCCAGTGATATTTCTGCAGCACCGCCAGAGTTTCGTTGGACAGCGGCCGAGCCCGGCAGTTGAACTTGTGGTTGTAATATTCGAGGAAGTAGCTGCACAGATCTTCGATGTCGCCACGACGTTCGCGGAGAGCCGGCATGCGCAGATTCACTACATTGATGCGGTAATAAAGATCCTGGCGGAACGTGCCGGCTTCGATCTCGGCTTCCAGATGGCGGTTGGTGGCGCAAACCACACGGACCTCGACCTTCTTGTCTTCCTGAGCACCGATGCGGCAGAACTGGCCGTCCTGCAAGAGCTGCAAGAGCTTCGATTGCAAGGATGGGTCGAGCTCGGAAATTTCGTCGAGGAATAGGGTGCCGCGATGGGCCAGTTCGACCCGCCCTGGCTTGGAGCCAAAAGCACCGGTGAAGGCTCCTTTTTCGTAGCCGAACAACTCGCTTTCCAGCAGCGTTCCGGGAATCGCCGGGCAGTTCACCTTGACATACGGGCCAGTCTTCCAAGGCGACAGTCCATGAATGAGCCGGGCAATGATGTCTTTCCCGGTGCCGCTTTCGCCGGTGATCAGAACCGGAACGTTGGCGGCGGCCACTTTGCCCAGCCGCGAACGAACCGCCTGCATGACCTCAGAGTGGCCAAAAATGATGTTGTCAGGGGGAACCTCGCCCAGCGCTTGTGCCAGCGGAATTACAGGAAGTGTCGTCATAAGCCTGAATGCCCCCCATGCGGTGAGTGCCAGCCGCATGCACTAAAAGTGCAACCCAAGCGCCAAACCGAGAAAGGGCACAGAGCGACTGTGGAGAATTCCGTTAAATGCTCAACTTATGAATGGGTTGGCGTGATCGTACTCCGAAAGCCGGACGATCCGGCATGGCACGAAAGTGCCATCCTGGAACAGATGTGGAAAGGGAAAAATAGTTCACACCGCAGAACCGGCTCTTCTCAAATGCCAACCGGAAACAGAGGCAGCGTCGGTGTTCAAGGGGTGAGCGAACTTCAGGCCCAGGAGGTGGTAGTCATCGAGGTGCGCGACCCACACGGCTTTTGCTTGCATGATCCGCGAAGAACTCTTCAAAGCGCCGGCAGAATCGATGGGAGCACTGGGTATCTCCAGGGAAAGCAGCGCCGACTTTGGCAAAGAACGGCGAACAACCACCAAAGCACCCCCAGGAGAGATGTTGACGGCGGTAGCAAACTCCAGGGAGTCCTTGCCATTTCGGTCACGATTGCGGACAAAAACCGGAATAGCGAGTTGCAATCGCGGCCACTTGCGCTGTTCTTTCTTCAACAATCTGCGACGCACGTATCAGGACCACCTTAATAGGAGGTATTAACGGCCCTAAGGCCGCATCTCAGGGGCCAAACTTGGGGATGGAGCCAGTCGCGTTTGGAATCCGCCCAAACCTCGCCACCTGCACGGAGATTACCGAGGCAATTACACAGCGTTAAGATTCCATGAATGACCATTAGTCATATCTAAAAAGTGCAAGGTTTTTCGCTTCAGTGCCAGGTTTGGGCCTTTTCCAATTGACAGTCTGGGACCCCTGACATACGATCAGTTTACCCCCCATGTTCTGAAGGTAGAGGAACACCCCTCCCCGTTACAGGTGTTCAATTATTCGGTTCTCATGTCTTCAACGTTAGACAAAAGCCCAACTACTGCCCACAGGGGCAGCAGTCCGAAAGAGGGGCTACCGTCCACCGCCAAGGGCCGGGCTTCCTCGCCCAACTCGGGGGACGATGCTGCGCGCGATCTGGAAGAATTGAGGGATCGTTTGCGCAAGACGACGACCGCTCTGGCATCCGCCGCGCATGACCTGAAGACGCCGTTGGCGATTCTGAACGGTTATATCGAACTGCTGCAAAGTCAGAAACTCGGACCGCTCAATGAACGCCAGCGCGAGATCATGGGCGACATGTTTTTGAGCGGACAACGCCTGCAGCACTTCATTCAGGACTTTCTGACTTTCAGCCTGCTCGAAACTGGTGAACTGCGCATGCAGTTTGTGGAAGGGGACATGAACGCGTGCCTTTCCGAAGTTTGCCGGTTGTGGTCCGCCCGGTTTCAGGAGCGCGGTCTGGCACTATATTTTCTGGCGAACGACAAACTAATGCCCTTTGCCTTCGACTTACCCAAGATCCAGCGCGTGATTTCCAATCTGCTGGAGAACGCTTGCAAGTACACACCGCAGGGCGGCACTGTATGGCTGCACGCCGAACCCCACATGTGGGAACGACGCAGCGCAAGTGACTCCGCGACCAACGGGGACCGGCGGCGCCAGTCGATCAACATTCCGAACGCCGTCAAAGTGAGTGTTGCCGACACGGGGCCGGGAATTCGGCCGGAGTTTCACCTGGAAATCTTCGACGACTTCTTCCGCTTGCCGGGCAGCGAATCGGCCGAGGGAATGGGCCTGGGGCTGGCCATTGCCCGGCGGCTACTCCAGGGGATGGGCGGCAAGATCTGGGTTGAAAGCGAACCGGGTGCGGGTTGCAAGTTTTCGTTTATTATTCCGCTGAAGCCAATTATGAGCACTCCGCCACGAGGAACCGAATGAGCGAAGGCGCCAACATCTTGCTGGTGGATGACGAACCGGGAATGTTGCGCTATATCCGCACGCTGCTGGAGGTGGATGAGCACAAGGTGCAAACCGCCAGCACGGGGGAAGAAGCGGTGGAGCGTGTCCAGAAGGGACTGCAGCCGGACCTGGTGTTGCTGGATCTGCTCATGCCGGGCATTGACGGCTTAGAGACTCTGGAAAAACTCCGCCACCTGAAGCCGGGATTGAAGGTCGTCATGCTGTCATGCGTGAGTGACACGCGCAAAGTGGTGCAGGCGATGCGGCTGGGCGCGGTGGATTATCTGACCAAGCCATTCCAGAAAGCGGAACTCGATGCGGTCATTGGACAGTGCGTAGGCACGGCCAAGGGTGAGAGCTACGCGGGCGAGGTCGAAGAACTTTGCGACGACGTGTTCTTCATCGCAGCCAGCCCGGCCATGAAGAAGATTCGATCGCAGGCCGCGCTGGTCGCGAACGTCGAAATCCCTGTCCTTTTGCTGGGGGAAAGCGGTACCGGCAAGGAAGTGCTGGCGAGACTGATCCACAAACTTTCCCCGCGCGCGCACCGCACTTTCCTCAAAGTGAACTGCGCGGCGGTGCCCGCCGACCTGCTGGAGAGCGAACTGTTTGGCTACGAAGCGGGAGCTTTCACCGGGGCGACTCACCCGAAGCCGGGCAAGTTCGAACTGTGCAACAAAGGCACCATCCTGCTCGACGAAATCGGAGAAATGCCGCCGGGGCTGCAGGCCAAGCTGTTGCATGTGCTGCAGGACCAGCAGTTTTCGCGCCTGGGCAGCCGTACTTTAGTGAAAGTCGATGTGCGCATTCTGGCCGCCACCAACATTGACATTCCCGAAGCGCTGGCCAGCAAGCGTTTGCGTGAAGATCTTTATTACCGCCTGAACGCTTTCACGATGTCGCTGCCGCCGCTGCGCGACCGCAAGGAAGAAATCCCGATTCTGCTGAAGCACTTCATGTCGCGCATGTCGGAGTCGTACGCGCGTCCGCCGTTGCCGCTGTCACCCGCGTTGATGGAGGCATGCCTGCGGCATTCCTGGCCGGGGAATTTGCGCGAACTGAGCAACTTCATCAAGCGCTACCTGGTGCTGGGAGACGAAACGCTGGCCGCCTCCGAGTTGCAGCCCCGGCCCGATGGCGGCCGAGGAATGCACGCCTATGCGGCCGACAGAACCGCAGCCGCGGGCGCTGAGTCGGTTGGCGGACTGAAGTCGCTGTCGCGCAATGCCAAAGATGAAGCTGAGGCCGAAGCCATCGCCCGCGCCCTGGAAGAGACGAACTGGAATCGGAAACAAGCGGCGGCGCTACTGAAGATCAGCTACAAAGCTCTGCTCTATAAAATCCGCCAGTACGGCATCGCGCAAAGCCGGAGCACGCACCGGTTGTCTGCCGGGGCGTAAGGTTTCAGTCGTCCCTTCGGGACTAGGATTCTCGATTCAAAACGGGGACGGCGAGAACGGGGCAGGGCCCCAACTGCATCACACGATAGGTGGTCGAACCAAACACGGCTAGATCCAAGGCGCCGCGGCCGCGGACTCCCATCGTCACCATGTCGATCTGCGCCTCCAGGGCGAGTTGAATGATTTGCTGGTAGGGCTTTCCGATGCGCACCGCCGACTTAATTTTGAGGGTCTTGCGGGTCTCCGGCGGAATCAATTTATCGAGCTGCCCGGTCGCCGTCGCTATGGCGTGTTCCGACTTGGCTGGACCTGGGACTTCCTCCAAGACGTGCAGCAGGGTGAGTTCGGCGTCGTACTCCTCGGTGGCGGAGATCGCGTAGTTCAAGGCCCGCTCTGAATTTTCGGAGAAATCCGTACAAAAAAGAATTCGGTTCAAGCGGTGAGTGGCGTGGCTGTTCACCTGCGGCCATAGAGTCGTGCGGTGGATTGCATACGGCCAGCACCGGGCAGGGGGCCCCTCGCATCACACGGTCGGTCGCTGACCCCAGCATCAGCCGGTCATATCCCCGCCGGCCGTGGGTTCCCATGACGATTACGTCCGTCTTCCGGGTTTGCGCAAAGGACAGAATAGAGTCCGGGGCGATTCCCAGTTGCACGACAAGTTCCGGCTGAATTTCCACGTGAGTGTGGTTCTTTACGAATTGCTGCAGTTGCTCGGTGCCGCTCTCGCGGACTGCCTGGCAGAACTCGTCATAGAGATGCGCATAGGCAACAAAGCCAACCGAAGGATATCGCCATATCTCTACGATATGTTGCGCCACCACCTGAGCCCGATAGTGCTCGGCGAGCGACAGGGCATAGCGATACGCCCTTATGGAGAACTCTGAGAAATCAATGGGACAAAGGATGAGTTTGATTTCCAGCATGGTGCCTCGTCCGGCCATCGAATTGGATCCATGCGCCGCCAGGAGCGGAGTTTGGTGCGGATAAGAGGACTCGAACCTCCACGACCTTGCGGCCACTAGGACCTGAACCTAGCGCGTCTGCCAGTTCCGCCATATCCGCATAGAAAAAATCGGCAGGCCCTTTTTTAGGGGGACTACACTAATATCTACTGGCTGGCGCCTGGGTGTCAAACGAGCGCAACGTCACGTTGCGTGATTGGCAAGGCTCCTGGACGCCCATGATTATGGGAAATACCTCCGATAAAATCCCCGCAGAGCTGGCGAAAGAGCTTCGCCTGATGGCGCACGATCTGAGCAACGCGCTTGAAACTATTGTGCAAGCCACCTACCTGATTTCGCAGGCGGGCCCGCCCGAGAATTTGGCGCGGTGGGTCAAAATGATCGACCAGGCGTCGCAGGAAGCGGTGAAACTCAATCACAAGCTGCGGCAGGCGCTGCGCGAACAAAGCTAAGGGCCGGCCTTCTATGTTTGACGTAGGTCATCCGCTGGAGTCTGCGGCACGCCCCATGTGCCGTCCCTTGCGGGACTCGATTGGTTCCAGTTCCGACTACCCGGCACTCACGTGCCGGGCTTTCTTATTCCGCCGTTTTGCGGCTGGAGCGTTGCAGGATCCACTTTTTCCCTGGACCTGAAGCACACCAAAGCAGGACGTGCTGGGAGACGCGGCGAGCCGCGTCTCTACGGGAAATCGGAACTCTAGCCCAGCTTTGCGTCCATCGTAATTTTTGCGTTCAGCACCTTCGACACGGGACAGCCGGCCTTGGCATTTTGTGCGGCGGTGTTGAAGGCCTCGGCGCTTGCGCCCGGCACCTTGGCTGTCACATCGAGGTGCACGGCCGTGATGGTCCAGCCGGCATCGAGTTTATCCATGGTGAGAGTGGCGGCGGTGCTGATGCTCTCCGGGGTCAGGTTCGCACCTCCGAGTTGCGCTGACAGCGCCATCGAAAAACATGCGGCGTGCGCTGCCGCAATCAGTTCTTCCGGATTCGTCCCCGGAGTGTTTTCAAACCGCGTGGTGAACGAATAGGGCGTATTCGAAAGAACGCCGCTGGCAGACGAAACTGTCCCTTTCCCGTCTTTGAGGCCGCCCTTCCACAGTGCACTGGCTTTGCGTTGCATTCCAATCTCCTGGTACGAGGATTAAAACGAAGTCGTACTGCATTATAGATTCAAATGTGTGGGGCTTGGCGCCGCTCAGGATGAAAGTTTGGCATGGCTGAAGCCATACCCTGCCCAAGCCCTGCGCAGGAACGATTTTTGCGATAGCTTGTACACTAATACGGCAACTTTCCCCCAAGGACTGAAAGTGGCAAACAATCCTATTCTGGTGGTTCACGGCGGCGCCTGGGCCATTCCCGATGACATGGTCGAGGCGCACCTTAAAGGTGTGCGCAATGCCGCGGCTGCGGGATGGCGCGTACTGGAAGGCGGCGGTTCCGCACTGGACGCGGTCGAAGAAGCGGTGGTCGTTCTGGAAGATGATGAAACCTTCGACGCCGGCCGCGGCAGCTTCCTGAACCGCGACGGCAAGGTGCAACTCGACGCTTTCATCATGGACGGCGCGACCTTGCGCGGCGGCGGGGTTGGCTGCGTCGAGCGGCTGCGCAATCCGGTCCGGACAGCCCGCCAGATTCTCAGCGACAGCACACACGTCTATTTTGTTGCCGAGGGCGCCGAGCGTTTTGCCTCCGAGCACGGCATCGCCCTCTGCCGCAACGAAGATCTGATCATCCCCCGCGAGGTCGAGCGCTTGCGAGAATATCAGGCGCAGGACTCAACCCACGCCAATGATCTGTTCGCGCCCGAAATTTCGCACGACACGGTGGGAGCGGTCGCTCTTGATCGCGAAGGCAATATCGCGGCATCGACCTCAACCGGGGGCACGCTGAATAAGGATCCCGGCCGCCTCGGCGACTCTTCGCTGATCGGCTGCGGTTGCTACGCTGACAATCAGAGTGCGGCCGTTTCTACTACCGGATGGGGGGAACCCATCATGAAGCTGGTACTGGCGAAGTGGGCGGCGGACCGGGTTGAATCGGGCAGCCTGCCGGAGTGGGTCGCCAAGGAAGCGATGAACTATCTGAAGCAGCGACTGAACGGCCATGGCGGAATCATTCTGTTGGATGCCCAAGGCCGCTTCGGACTGGCTCACAACACGCCGCGCATGGCTTGGGCGCTTCGGACCGCACAAAAACAGGAAGCCGGGATTACGAGAAACGGCTGAGGCGTCAGCGCTTAGGATTTGCGCGCCGCGTTCTAGAATTCCACATGAGCCCGCAGGGTTGGCACCACGACCGGCCCACGGTCGCGGTTGTAGCCGGGGTTGTTGATGTGCTGCACTCCGGGAGCAATATAGACTCCGCGCCACACGTGGGCGGTGTAATACGATTCGACGATGTTCTCGCGTCCGTAGTTCAGGCCTCCATCGCCCAGCAGGAAACCGAGGCCGCCATCGGCCAGGTAGACCTGGTGGTCTTTTTTGATGCCGTTCGACACGAAGGCCAGGCCAGCACGGTCTTGCTTGCGATGCCAGAGCGCGCCATTCACCCCTACGCCCTGGTTGAACGTGGAATCAATTTCGGTATAGGCGAAGGACTCGGTTCTTCCGTTGTCCCATCCCCAGCGGGCATAGGCTGTGAAGTACCGCGTGAGATTCTGTTCCAGGTTTACGCCGAAGCCATATTTGCGGGTGATATGCCAGGGGTGGTTCGTGATATCCGGGACCGCGACCAGTCCTTCCCTGAACTGGGCAACCGCATCGCGGTAGATGCCCATATTGGCGTAGTTCGTGTACGCCAGGAGCCGCACGACTCCGGATTTCTTTGGGAGGACTCCATGGCGCAGCTCGTATTCAAAATTTTCCGCGTGAACTTGCCAGGGCCGCCACACCAGATCAATTCCGTTCGCGACCTTCGGCATCAGCCCCTCGCCGAAGCGGAAACCCCAGTTACGGTCTTCGTAATCAGCGGTTAAGCCAACGGTGTAGCCGCGCGTGTCGGCGGCGTAGTCCCAGGTGCCGTTGTTGTCTACCGACCAGTTCATGAATTGAAAGTGAGTATCGGCACCGACCGAATTCATGTCGAAAAAGTCCGGCATACTGAACTTGCCGAAGCGAATTTCCAGGCGGCGCCGCGGCAGTTCATCGAACAGGGATAGAAAACTGCGCTGGTTCTCAATCTTGTCTTTGCTCAGCGCGAATACCTTGTGGATCATGCCGCGCCCCAGGTACGGCGCTTTGCTTAATGAGGGATTGCGCACGATGTCCAGGTCCGTATTTCCGGCCAGGCCAAAACCTGTGCTGAGGGCCGCGCCTCCGGCTTCTTCGATATCCACCAGGAATTCGGTGGAATTATTGAGCCGCACGCCGGTGTAGAGCGTCATTACCCGCGAGGTGGCTTTCTCATAGTTTGGGCTGAGGCTGTGGGGACCGCTGTAGCCGGGGTGAAAGTCAGGATGAGTTTGGAAGATGAAGTTCACCTGGCCGGATAGCCAGTAGCGACTGTCCTTGAAATGGGGGAGCATCGCTTCCGGATCGGCGGCGGCATTGCCGGTCGCGTCCGGCGATTCGGGAACGGCGGTTTGGGCGGAACTGGAAGGGGCTTGCGACTGCGTCCTGGCGATGGGCACGGCGAAGCCCAGCAAGACGCCGATCGCCAGGGCAGGGGCGAGACGGCCGCTGGTCGAGCGGTTGATGGCGCAAGCGTCCATAACAATAATGCGTTGCAATATCATAAGAGCAAACAAATTGGCCGACACGCGGAAGATTAACGCGAGTATATTACATGAAGTTAACCACGGTTAATGTTTTTCTTTCGATTCTACGATTCCAAACAGGCTGGGGGTCCTCACCGCACAAAATAGTGGACCGTGTCTCATCAGTGCCTTTCAGGCCGGAGGGCGTGGCCCTCAGGGGCTAAAGCCCGTATTTTTCTTAGCCTAAACGGCACGGCTGAAGCCATGCCGTACCCAAAACCGATTTATGAAGCCGGCTCAAAAACGGATAAAGCAGGAGACAGAAGACTTGTATTCTCAGGATACAACGTCATGAAAGGTTAGACCGGTCCGGAACAAGCTGCCAGGAATAAAAAAAGGACAGCCCGGAGCCCCCCAAGGCCGTCCCCCAAACCCTCCCGGTTAGAAGGGCAACTGGGGTCACGATAGCTGCTAGAGATTGCAGGAGTATTGCAATTTCGTGAAAGTCCGATGAATTCGTTAGCAGGGCGTTCGGGCGACTGGCCAGGTTCTCGCTTTTTCACGCAAACTGCGGATCCCTCACTCCGTTCGGGATGACAATTCTTGAGCGCGGACCGAGGTGACCCCGCTGTTATAGTGATTTTGAGTATCTGAGATTCGAGAACTCAGCTACCGTCGTGGAGGAATTATGGCTCGCAAGACAGAACAATCCCGCAAGCTGCAGAAACGCGCCGAACAGCTGATTCCGGGAGGCGTGAATTCTCCGGTGCGCGCTTTTGGCAGCGTGGGAGGCGACCCGCTGTACATCGTACGCGGCCAGGGCTCGCACCTTTGGGATGCCGACGGCAACGAGTATGTGGACTACATCGGCTCCTGGGGGCCACTGATCCTGGGGCACGCCGCGGCTTCGGTCGTCGAGGCTGTTATTGCGGCGGCGCGGAAGGGTACCAGCTTTGGAGCTTCCACTCCTGCGGAAGCGGATCTGGCGGAGCTGGTGATTTCCGCATTTCCGCACATGCAAAAAGTTCGTTTCGTCAGTTCGGGGACGGAAGCGACCATGTCGGCCATCCGGCTGGCGCGCGGATATACGAAGCGGAAATATATTGTGAAGTTTGAGGGCTGCTATCACGGACACTCCGACGCGCTGCTGGTGAAGGCGGGGTCGGGTGTGGCCACGCTAGGGATTCCGGGTTCGGCGGGCGTTCCGGAGGAATTCACGCAGTTCACGCTAGCGCTTCCTTACAACGACACCGACGCGCTTGAGCAGGCTTTCGAAAAATTCAAGCACCAGATTGCCTGCGTTATCGTGGAGCCGGTCGTGGGCAACATGGGATGCGTGCCTCCGGCTCGGGGATACCTTGAAGCTCTGCGCGCGATTACCTCGCGCGACAAGGCGCTACTCATCTTCGATGAAGTCATGACTGGATTCCGCCTGGCTTATGGCGGGGCGCAGGAACTCTATTCGATCCGGCCCGACCTCACCACCATGGGCAAAATTATCGGCGGAGGGCTGCCGGTGGGCGGCTTATGGCGGCCCGAAAGAAGTAATGGATATGGTGGCTCCGCTCGGGCCGGTGTACCAGGCTGGGACGCTCTCTGGGAATCCTCTGGCGATGGCCGCCGGTTTCGCCACGCTTAGCTACTTGCGTGAGCACAAGGACGTTTACTCGAAACTCGACAAGCTCGCCGGAGAGGTGGTCGCGGGAGTGGCGGCCGCAGCCAAAGACGCGGGCGTAACGATGTGCCACAACCGCGTCGGTTCGATGTTTACCTGGTTCTTCGCGAAAGGCCCCGTCACCGACTGGACTTCCGCCGCTAAATGCGACACCGAAGCTTTCGGGCGGTTCTTCCGCGCGATGCTGGAGAACGGCGTCTACCTGCCGCCTTCGCAGTTCGAAGCGGCGTTTATGGGCGCGGCGCATAGCGAACGCGACGTGCAGCAGACTATTGCGGCGGCGAAGCAGGCGTTTGCGATGGCAGCGGCTTAGGGAGAGCGGTAGCTGGCGTAATCAAGTCAACAAACCTTTAGTAATGTGCCCATGTGAGCGGCAGCACTAGAAAATTCTCTGCCCTGTGTTCGACTGTCAGCAGAGTCCGCTCATGCGCGTCCATCGACCATTGCTGTGTATTGCTGCAGTGATCGCCTTCAAAATTCTGGCCCACGCCGCGCCTTTCGTCGTGTTTCCGAAGGCCAGCGAGTTACGTTCTGAGGATGGACGTTTCGTTGTCCGCAACACCGACCGCGAGGCTCCTCTTTCCGAATACGTCGGGACGTTCCACTCCTTATTCTTGGAGGAGACGGCCAGCGGTCATACCCGCAAACTCTGCGACTACGTTGGCGCAGCAGCGGTGGGATGGGCGAAGGACGACTTCATTATCGTGACGCAGTATCTCAGCAAACGCACTTCCCGCGCCGTGATTTTTGCTGCCGACGAATCGCGCAACCCTGTCGTGATCGACCAGTCCTTGCTCACGAACCTTGTCCCGGTCAACCTTCGACCTCAACTACTGGGAAACGACCACGTGTTTGTGGAGGCGTGGGGCGTCGAGGGGGAGACGCTCACGCTCCGCGTGTGGGGACATGGGAGACACGACGTGAATGGCTTTCGCTGGCAGTGCAAGTACAGCATGCTCGAAGGAGCGATCTCCTGCGAGGAAACGGCGCAGCCTTGAGCAGTGGCGGAAGTCGGTATCCTATCCGACTGGGGAAGGCTGGTGGCTGACGGCGCGCATCTCTTCCACCGTCACAAATTCGTACCCCTGATTGCGATACTGGCGGATTAGATTCTCCGTCGCCGTCACCGTCTGCGCGCGGTCGGCGCCCATCGCGCGATGTCCGCCATCGTGAAGCAGAATTACGTCGCCGCCGCGGATCTGGCTCGCGACTTTTGTCTCGATTGCGACGGCGGGCGGAGCAGTCCAATCGTAGCCGGTCACGTTCCACATCACTGTCTGTAGTCCGAGCTCTTGCGCGATCCTGAGCGTTGCCGGGCGTCTTCCCCCAAACGGCGGGCGGAAGAGTTTCGAATGCTCGCCGATTGCGTCCTGCAACGCCGACCGGCAATCCAAAAGCTCGGTGCGCGTCTGCGCTACCGACTTGAAGATGAGCAGCGGATGCGTGAAGGTGTGATTGCCGATGACGTGTCCGGCCTGCGCCACCGCTCGCGCGATATCGGGGCGCTGCTCGACGTAGCGGCCGATCATGAGGAACGTTGCCCGCACGCTGTGTTTTGCCAGAACTTCGAGCAACTTCAGTGTGTGCGGATCGTTCGGGCCGTCGTCGAAGGTCAGGGCGAGTTGCTTGCTGCCGCGGGGTCCGCTGGCAAAGGTCCTTCCATACCACTGGCCCGTTGGCGCCATGGACTGGTACCCGGCTGCCGTAGCGGCAGCGGCGGCTGTCAGTCCAATCAGAGTGGGGAGCATGAGGAAATTGTAGCTGGTCGTTGGTCGCTAGTCGTTGGCAGGAGCAGGTGTTGGCCCGCGATACTCTGTGGCGACCGGAGTGCCGTCCCTTGCGGGACTCGGGTATTCCACTTCCGGCTACCCGGCACTTACGTGCCGGGCTTTCCTTTTCCGCCGCTTCGCGGCTGAGGTATGGCTGGTTCGCGAACGATCAACGACCGTCAACCAACGACTTCTCTCCGTTAACTTTCCCACATTGCGTCCGGAGGCGAAGCGATATATTCTGCTCTGCAGTTCCCACGACAGTCGAAAGTCCATGGCCAAGCTTTTCGAGCTTCCCCGTTACATTGCGGTTGAAGGTCCCATACGCGTTGGGAAAAGCACGCTGGCGCGGGTTCTGGGAGAGCGGCTGGCGGCGCAGCGGGTTATCGAGCCGGAAGACAATCCATTTCTGAAGGCGTTCTACGCGGGCGAACCGGGGGCGGCGTTCCAGGCGCAGTTCGCATTCCTTATCCGGCGTTTCGAACAGTTGAGGGCGCTTGATCTGGGGCCGCGGTCAAATAAGACAGTGGTTTCCGATTACATCTTTGAAAAAGACAAGCTCTTCGCCTGCCTCAATCTGAACGATCAGGAACTCGATACCTACAATCGCTACTTCAATTATTTCCGCGAACAACTCCCTACGCCCGACTTGGTCATTTACCTACAAGCCACGCCGGAAGTGCTGAAAAAGCGGCTGAAGAAAAAGAACGTGGCCGGGGAGAAAGCCATCAGCGAGGACTATCTGATGGAAGTGGTGAAGGCCTACGAACACTTCTTCTTTCACTACACGCAGTCTGACCTGCTGATCGTGAACACCTCCGAGATTGACTTTGTCGACCGCAACGAGGACTTGCAGGAACTGTTGAAGAAGGTCTCCGCCCCGATCAAGGGGACACAGTATTTCCTGCCGCTGGGCGGACAGGACGCGGCCAGCGCGTGAGGGGCAGGTCTCAGGTCTTAGGTGTCAGGTCTCAGGAAATTCAACAGCCTGGTTTGCCTTAGACCGGCGGACGCGCGCAATCGGTGTCAACGCGAGCCGGCGCCCATCCCTTTTCCAGTCGATACGAGTGCCTTTCCGGATTCCGAATCGCTCTCGCAGTTCGGCAGGAATCGTCACTCGCCCCTTCGTGCTTATCTTGGTGACTCGCGTGGCCGGTTCTTCCAAATGGCACATCCTCTCGGTCGCACTTTCTCTGTGGCGTGTGCATTACCGATCCTTGCTGGTCCCTATAGCGTGAAATATCGGCTTCAGGCGCTCATTGATCACTCTTCGCTGCTAAGAGCAAGGATCAGCTCGACGGGCCCGTAGATCGCCAAGACTATCGACATAACCACCTGGCAACTAAGTGTAATTGATTCAGCGGATTAGTCGCCGGAAACGGCAGTGGAAATCTCGCCCCATTTGCAGCTATAATGCCCCCAGCGTCATCTAAAGACGCGTACAGGCTCTATCCGTCCGGTTTGCGGAGGGGCACTGGAGGACACTGTGAGTCTCACGCCTATCGGCGAACCTCGCCAGAGGATCACCACTGCCACCATCCGCGAAAAGAAATTTCGCCACGAACCCATCACTTGCCTGACCGCTTACGACTATGCTACCGCGCGCCTGGTGGACGAGGCCGGCATCGACATTGCCCTGGTTGGCGACTCGCTGGCCATGACCATGCTGGGCTACGAGAACACGCTTTCGGTCACGGTGGACGAGATGTTGCACCACGTCCGAGCGGTGCGCCGGGGCGTGAAGGATGCGCTGCTGATCGCCGACATGCCGTATGGGTCTTATCAGGCGGATGCTACCGAGGCGGTTCACAATGCCGCGCGTTTTGTGAAGGAAGGGGGCGCCGAGGCGGTGAAGATGGAGGGCGGCGAGAAGCGCGTGGACGTGATCAGGCGCGTGATCGATGCCGAGATTCCCGTGGCCGGGCATATTGGCCTCACGCCGCAATCGATCAACGTCATGGGCGGCTACAAAGTTCAGGGCAAGACTCTGGACGCCATCGAGCAACTTATGCGCGATGCGGTCGCGCTTGACCGCGCCGGTGTGGCCTGTATTTATCTGGAAGGCATACCGCGCGAAGTGGCGGCCATGATCACGGCCGAGGTGGAAACACCCACGATCGGCATTGGGGCTGGCCCCGATTGCGATGGGCAGGTGCTCGTGTTTCACGACCTGGTCAATTTGACGTTCGGACATCCAGCAAAATTTGTTCGCCGCTACGGAGATGCGGCCGCACTGATTTCGCAAGCTGTGCTGGCGTTCAAAGCCGACGTGGTTTCGCACCAGTTTCCGAACGATGCCGAGAGCTACCACTTGCCGAAAGATACGCAGGCCGCACTCGAAACGGTACTCCACCGCAAGCAGGCGATGCGGCGATAATGGCGGGCGGAGAAAACTTGTGCGAGATATAGTGCAAACGCTCGTCGCCTGCATGCTGGCCGCGGCACTGGTCGCCTGCTCCAAACCTCAACCGCCGGAGCCCACGGAGACGCACGTGAACGGCCTGGAGTCCGTTCCCGCGGCGGATCCCACGAAATATCCGCTGCTCAGCAACATGAGCGGCTGGAAGAATCCGTACTTGATCGTTCGCGAGGACGGGATCGGCTTCCTTGACCTTGCCAATCGCGAGATTCATGTGCTGAAGCCGGAAGAGGTCCAAGCCGAGTTGGTCGCGCTGCCATCGAGCGCGTGGCCTTACGGCCGCGTGGTGCTGGTCGTCGAAGCCGTCCCCAAAGCTCCGAGCGAGCAGACAAAGGCGGACCTGCGCAAGAACCGCGCCCTGCTGCTGGGAACGCTTAAGGAATTGGACGTGCAATACCGCGAGGCGCCGTGATGCGTGGCGGGCCGACGGTCAGTGTGCGGCCCCTAAAGGGGCGTTCAAGAGTGGATGCATATCGGCATCGCTGAAGCGATGCCCTGATACGAACCTTGATTCTTCCCGCAACCTCTGCGTGTTGATGTCCCGAACCATGAAAGCGTGCTTGACCATTCCGGAAGCTCGCGCTGCCTGCCGCGATGTGCATGCGAATCGCAAGCGTTTGGGCCTGGTTCCGACGATGGGCGCTCTGCATGAGGGACATCTGTCCCTGGTTCGTGCTGCTCGAGCGCAGTGCGACGCGGTGGCCGTTTCCATCTTTGTGAACCCCACGCAATTCGGCCCGACCGAAGATTTATCGAAATATCCGCGCTCGTTCGATCGCGACTGCCGGGTACTGGAAAAAGAAAGTGTCGAAATTCTGTTCGCGCCGACGGTCGAAGAGATCTATCCCAATTCCAATTTCAGTTCCAATGACCCAGGTACCTGGGTGGTGGTCGAAGGCCTCAGCGAAAAGCTCGACGGACGTTCCCGGCCCGGCCACTTCCGTGGGGTGACCACGATTGTCTCGAAGCTGTTTCACATTATCGAGCCTGAGGTGGCGTTCTTCGGACAGAAAGACGCGGCGCAGGTCGCCGTGATCCGGCGAATGGTGCGGGACCTGAACTTTCCGGTCGAAATCGTTGCCTGCCCCATCGTGCGCGAACCCGACGGCTTGGCTATGAGTTCGCGCAATGCATACTTAAGCCGAGAAGAGCGCAGCCGTGCGCTGGTGCTGCAACGGTTGTTACAGGAAGCTCGGCGGCGCTTTCAAGGCGGGGAAAGAGCCGCCGCCAAGCTGATCTCCGCTGGCAAAGAAGTTATCGCCCGCGAGCCACAGGTCACGCTCGATTATTTCGAGATTGTCGATCCCACGACGCTCGACCCTGTCGAACAAATCTCGCAAGAGACCCTAGTTGCTGTGGCCGCCTACGTGGGAAGCACGCGGCTGATCGACAATATTGTCCTGAATGGCTGAATCGAAAACGGCCGTTGACCCCATAGACTTCATTTCAGCATTACCTCCTAATCCTCTGCGTTGCGGTCGCCGATAGAGCGTGTAAGGGGCGTGGTTGATGCTTGCGCAATGGGGAGATCGCTGTTTCCAGAGCCCCTGGTCCGTGTGCACCGACCTCAGGAGTAACCCATGATTGATGTAGAGATGATTCAGAAAGCGATCGCTACCCATGCGAAGTGGAAAGCACGCCTGCGGACCGCGGTCAGCACTGGAGAATTCGATGTGACGCCTGCCGTTGTCAGGGCAGACAACCGGTGCGAGTTCGGGAAATGGCTGTACGGCCCGGATTTTGCGGCTGCTGACAAGGAAACCCAGAACTACCGCGCCGCGGCAGACTTGCACGCGAAATTTCATCAGGAGGCGGCCAAAATTGTGGAGTTGGCCACTTCGGGTAACAAAGACGAAGCAGAGAGGGCCATGGGCCTGGAAGGCAGCTACACCAAGGCTTCCAGTGCACTGACGAGAGAATTGGTACGGTGGCGGGTGAGTCTGGAGTAGTGGAGCTTTCAATTTCTCACTGGGTCTCAGCGGCATAGAACAGCGAGGGAACCATGGACGCGAAGGGCTAACGTCCGGGCCCGGAGACAAAGGGGTTTCCGGCGACGAAGTAACGCAACGGCCGTTCGGCGGCCTTTACGATCCCGATGCGCGGCGTGACCGCCACTTTTCGCACGCGATAGCCATCATCGACGATGCGGAGGTCGGAGTGGGGAATTGTCAGGCTCTTTCCGTTGTCGCGGGCGCGCGTGACTCCGAGGGCTTCGGACAGGCGTCCTGGGCCGGAGGAAATCCTCTTGAGGTCGGATTCTTTCGCGAGCTCGATGCCTCGTGCTTTGGCCATCTGCTGGATGCCCGCCACCGGCTCGAGGGCGCGGAACAGGACACCGCCGGGGACGCCATCGGGCAGGCAGGAAACATTCAGGCAGTAGTGATTGCCATAGATGAAATACACGTAGGCGCGACCGGGAGGGCCGAAGAGGACGGAATTCCTTGCCGTCCGGCCGGCGGCGGCGTGCGCTGCGGCATCGCCTTGGCCGAGGTAGGCTTCGGTTTCGACGATGCGGCCGGTGAGGATTCCGGCAGGCGTTTTTCGGACCAGGAGTTTCCCCAGCAACGCCCGCGCCACCCGCCGCGGGTCGCGATTGAAGAAATCAACTTTCAGCGGAGTGACGCGGGCGAGCGAAGTCATGGGCATCAGACAGCAGGTCCTTCGCTTCGCTCAGGATGACAAAGTCGATTTAAGCGCCGGACCTGTCTCATGCCGCGCCCTTTAAGTACGCCAGCACTTCTTCCGCGTGGCCTTCCGCCTTTACGTTATTGAAAATGTGCTTGATCTTGCCGTCGGGGCCAATTACGAAGGTGGTGCGCGCGATGCCTTTCACTTTCTTGCCGTACATGTTTTTCTCTTTGACCACGCCGAACAGGTTCGCGATTTTCTTTTCCGGATCGGCCAGCAAGGGGAAAGGCAAACTGAACTTCTCCTGGAATTTCTTTTGCGAAGCCGCAGTGTCTTTTGAGATGCCGAGCAGTACCACGCCCGTTTTCCTGATGGCGGAGTAGCTGTCGCGAAAGCCGCAGGCTTCCTTGGTGCATCCAGGCGTATCGGCCTTGGGATAGAAATAAAGCACCACAGTTTTGCCGCGAAAGTCTTTTAAGGCAACCTCTTTGCCGTTCTCGTCCGTCGTACTGAAGTCTGGGGATTTATCATTGACTTCCATGGAATTCTCTCCTCGCCGAACATCGATACAGTTACATCGCAGGTTATATCGCAACTGGCGGTTCGCCGTCACCTTGGCTGCCTCGACCTGGCTGGCCAGTTCATGCCTCATGGCTCAAGCTCCACTGCAGCAGTACGGGCGCAAGGCAGCGGCGGACAAAGGGCCACGCGCCCTGGGACTGATCCAGCTTTCACCCAAGGGTAGCAAGGGACGCCTTACACCCATTGCCATCATGATGGACGGGAAATTTTACGACGCCGGCGCGTATAAGGCTGACCCTGTTCCCATGGCTCTCGACTTCGACATCGTGTACGAGGGGTTTCGCACCGGCGTTTCGCAGGGCATATTCACGATTACGCAACCGGGACAACTGAACCACGTCTGGATCGCCGAAGGCTCGTGGCTGCCTGCGGGAACGAAGGCTCCGGAGAAGAGCAAGAAATATTCGGCGCCAATGATCGAAGACAAGGACGGGCCGCCGGTGCTCCACCGCCGCAGCGAGAAGGCAGCCTCGGACAGTGGCTCCGACAGCAAGGGCAAGGACAAGGACAAGGACCAGCAGAAGCCTGCGGCGCCTGCCAGTGCGCCTTCTGCGCCGGATACGACCAAGGCGGCTGCGCCGCCGGAGACTGCGAAGACTGCTGCGTCCGATGAGCCGATCGAGGATCCGAATCGGCCCCGGTTGCGGCGGGGAAAGCCGGACTCAACTGCGCGCCTTGAACCGTTTACGACCTTCGATGCTCTGACGGATACGATGCCGGGCACTGGGAAGCCGGGCGCGACTGCCGCGGCTATGCCGCAGATTGTCATCATTCCGGCGATTTCCGATGCCGGCGGGCCTGATCCGCGCCCTTACACCTATGATGTGAAGCCCGCGGAAGAAGCTACGTATCGCAGCCGGATGCTCGATCTGGCCTCGGCACAACTTCGCGCCCAGGCGGGCGTTGCGACCCCAGAGGCTGCGCCCACGCACAAGAAATCATCTTCTCGCAAATCCGCAGGCAAGTTGCCCCAACCTGCCTTCGACGATGTGAGCTTGCGCATCTTCGATCTCTCCAATTCGAACGAGCCGGTGCTGGTGCTCTCCGCGAAGACCCGGCCGCCGGCTGCGGGCGCAAGCGGAAACGTCGAAGAACCTAAAGAGATCACGCTGATCGCCCGCACTAATCTTGAAAACGAATTGCGAAAACTGTTTTTCTCGCAGACGGATTCACGGCATCTCGACGTAGCTCCTCGGATGGGGCTGATCGACGCGGTCGATGCGGATGGCGATGGCCGCGGCGAATTGCTGTTCCGGCGCACCTTTGACGGTGGCAGCGCCTACGCAATCTACCGCGTCACTGCCGATGGGCTCTGGCCGCTGTTTGAGGGAACACCTTAAGGGCAGGTCTCAGGTGTTAGGTGTTAGGTCTCAGGGAACCCTAATCAGGTTCTGCTATTCCTAAGACCTAAGGCCTTAAGACCTGCCTCCTGACACCTGAGGCTTTTCCGTTTACAATTTCAGCCGCTCGGAGGTGCACCCATGCGCACTACGTTTCGGACCTTGTTGCTCGTCGCCTTACTTGCATGTCTCTTGACGGGGTTGTGTTTGGCTCAGGATCAGGACTTTAGCAAAGTACAGATCAAAGTTTCGAAAGTCGCGGGCACGGTTTACATGCTTACCGGAGCCGGGGGCAACATTGGTGCGTCGGTTGGCGATGACGGGATTGTGATCGTCGATGATCAGTACGCTCCGCTGGCGGGACGAATTCAGGAAGCGCTCAAAGGCATCACCGACAAGCCGGTGCGGTTCATCATCAACACCCATTACCACGAAGACCATACGGGAGGGAACGAATTCTTCCAGAAGCAAGCGCCCATCATTGCGCATGACAACGTTCGCAAGCGCCTGGAAGAAGGGGGCCAGGCGGGCAACGGCGCGTCGGTGCATTTTGAAGCCAAGGCGCAGCCGAAGGACGCGCTGCCGATTATCACGTTTGATCACGATGTCACCGTGCACCTGAACGGAGAGGACATCCGGGCATTGCATTTCCCGGCGGGACACACCGACGGCGACTCGGTCATCTATTTTCCGAAATCCAACGTGGTTCATATGGGCGACGATTTCGTGACCTACGGCTTTCCCTTTATTGACGTGGATGGCGGCGGCAGCATTGACGGCATGATCAGCGGCGTGGAGGGCGCCATCGCGCAACTTCCGCCGGATGTGAAGATCATCCCGGGCCACGGCGGGATTTCGAATCTCGATGACGTGCGCGCTTACGTAAAGATGCTGAAGGAAACGCGGGCAGTGGTGCAGGACGCGCTCGGGAAGAAGATGACGCTGGAGCAGATGAAGGAGAAAAAGATTCTCGATCCCTGGAAGAAGTATTCGGGAGATTTCATCAGCGAAGATGCGTTTCTGGAAACGCTGTACAACTCGCTGACGGGGCAGAAAAACGGGAAGTTCATCAAGCATAATTAGAGGCCAGCCCCTAAAGGGGCATCAACTTGCGGCGAAACTGCGGTATCGCTAAAGCGATACCCTGATACGAAACCAGAGCGCCGAAAGCGCCCAGACCAAGGAGTGGTCCAATGAGAAGCCTTTTGCTGTCGCTGATTCTGTCTCTTTGCGCATCCCTTTCGGCCTTTGCGGTTGATGGCAAGGCTGTTTCCTACAAGTCTGGTGACGACACCGTTAACGGAGTTCTGTACACTCCCGCCGGCAAAGGGCCGTTTCCAGCACTCATCGTGATTCATGAGTGGTGGGGATTGAACGACTGGGTGAAGGAGCAGGCTGGGAAACTGGCGGAGCAAGGTTATGTCGCGCTGGCGGTCGATCTGTATCGCGGTAAGGTCGCCGACAATCCGGACCTGGCTCACGAACTGATGCGGGGCTTGGCTGGAGACCGGGCTACTCGTGATTTGCGAGCGGCCTATGACTTTTTGGCGTCGCAAGCGAACGTGAAAAAAGATCGGATCGGCTCGATTGGCTGGTGCATGGGCGGGGGCTATGCGCTGGATACGGCGCTGGCCGAGCCGCAGTTGGCGGCAACGGTCATCAACTACGGGCATCTGGCGACCGAGCCTGCGGAACTGAAGAAGATCAACGCTCCGATTCTGGGGCTATTTGGCGGGCAGGATCGTGGCATCACTCCGGAGGATGTGAAGAAGTTTCAGCAAGCCATAGAAGGACTGGGCAAGAAAATTGAGGTGAAGATCTATCCGGACGCGGGTCATGCGTTTGAAAATCCCAACAATAAGCAGGGATACCGGGCCGAGGATGCTGCCGATGCGTGGCAGCGCACGGTCGACTTTCTGGCCGCGACACTGAAGAAGTGAAGCGGCATATCGGATTCCTGACGAATGAGAAAGCCGTTCGCACATTTTTTTGCGGGATTCTGGAGGGCTGTCCTCAGGGGCTAAAGTCCGCATTTTAGCTGGTGTTCTGCGGCACGACTGAAATCGTGGCCTTTCCCAGGACATTTTAGGAAAATAGTTCCGGCTGGAGTGCAAGGAATTTCCACTTGCCAGACGGTACTACTCTGGTTACTATGCACGCATCTTTAAATTGCCATTTCGGTCCAGGGATTGAGTTAGTCGCGTGTCTATGAATATCGGCGAGACCATCCGCAATTTCCGGCTCCAGCGAAGCATGTCACAGGGCGATATAGAAAAGCGCACCGGCCTGCTGCGCTGCTACCTATCGCGGGTTGAAAACGGGCACACTATCCCTTCTTTGGACACGCTGGCCAAGATTGCCGGGGCAATGGATCTGGCCTTGTCGCAATTCTTTGCCGAAGGCCACAGCAACGGGCATAAGGGGCTGCCACAGCTCTCCGACGATGAAGTCCGCTTCCTGAGCCAGATGCGCCGGTACTCGGCGAATCTGAACGACAGCGACCGGAAGCTGGTGCTGGCGATGGTCAAGAAGATGGCGTCGAGCTCGAAATAGCTCTCCAATAACAGCTCTCAGCTGTCAGCTCTCAGCTCTCAGTAAAACCAACGCCCTAGCTTTCAGACAGGCTTCGAGATCGTCGATCCCGCGTGCGTCCAGAGGGAATCAAGGTTTTACTGAGAGCTGATAGCTGAGAGCTGACAGCTGGCCTCGGGTACTTTCGTACCATGCCCTCCGTGTCCGGTGGGAACCTCGCCAACTTTTGCTTGGAACGCTAAGGTAGGGGCTGGGGACTCCTTGTGACCACTGAAGAAGAACTGAATGTGCTCGATCATCAACTGCGCCGGCTGAAGATCGAGTACGAGATCTTCTTCAATAATCCGACCAAACGGCCTCCCACCGACATCGAATGGAAAGTTACTACGTTACTTCGCAAGTTCAGCGATAGCTCGCGGCTGAGTTTTTCGCAGCGCTTCCGGTATAACGAGATGGCGCAGCGCTACGCGATTCAAAGTGACCTGTGGCGCAAGAAAATGCGGATTCGTGAAGAAGGCTATCGCCGGCCAGCGGACGCAATCCTTTCGGTGCAGGGCGTGCGCGTCGAAGATAGGAAAGCGAAGCATAATCCGGTATACGGCCTGAGCCACCACGCCGAAACTGCGGACGGCGGGACGGCGCCTGGGGCTGACCAGGGGAATGATCGTCCTTTCTCGATACAGTGCTCGGGCGCGACGGCGGAGCGGGAGCAAGTCGAATCTCTCTACAAGGCGCTCACTGAAGCCAAGCAAAAATCGGGAGAAAAGGTCTCCGGCAACCTGGAATCGTTTGCGGCGTTCGTGAAGAAAAAGACGAGCGAACTGCGCAAGCAGCACCATTGCGATACGGTGGTGTACTCGGTCGAGATACAGGGCGGACACGCGAAGCTTAAGGCTAAGGCGAAAAGCTAGTACCCAGTACCCAGTAGCCAGTACCCAGGAGTCCAGTCGTGAGGCTGCTACGACGTATTCTGATCACGGTGGTTGTTACGCTCTCGGTTGTTTTCGTGGGCGTGTACGGAGTCGGCGTGGCTTCTTCTTTTTATATGGCGAAGAAAAGCCCTTTCGCCAGGATCGTTCCGACTGACTTGCAGGACAAGTCGGTTTCTGATGCTCCGGGAACGAAGCTGTCGTTCATTGGCTACGAATTCGAGGTTCACGCGCGAGACATTCTGGCTTACGATCAAGTCCGTGGTGCTATCGAGTTCGGCCGCATCTGGGATATTTAACCTGCAAAACCAGAGCTCCAAGGGATTTCGACAAGGCAATCCTCAAGCCCGGCCGTATGGAATTGTCGTTCACCTGTATTCGGACGACGGCAGCGTCGAGATGATTTTCGTTCAGAAGGACTACAAGAGATCCGCGGGCGTCACCCAGTCGGAGATCAATCGCATCGTCCAATCTCTGCGTAAAGCTACGCAGAAAAAATCGACGGCTCCACGCATTGCGCAAAAGTGACCCCTGCGACTTTGCGATGGTCTTTGCCGTCCGAAAGCGAAACAATTAGAGTTGCGCAAAAGCAGAGTTCAGCCCTCGGCATGTACTACCTTCAATCCCAATCGCTTCTCGAACGGATCGAAATCGTGGTCGCGATGCAGGAGTTCGTGACCGGACATTAGGCAGAATGTAGCAATCCAACAATCGATTGTCTTGCGGACGGTATGACCATCTGCGCGCAGCGCACGGTAGTTCCGCGCGGCTTCGGTGGCCAGTTCGACGCCTCCAGCGGGGAACACGTGAAACCGCAAAAGCTCGTCGCGAACTTCGAGGAACGCTCCTGGATCGCGCACGCCCTGCAACACTTCGCACAAAATCAGATCGGTCAATCCCAAGCGGCGCCGTTTCATTTCCCGGTCGAGCCACGCCGTTTCTGGGTTGGAGGCGCCTCTTAGGTAGTCGATCCACACGGTCGTATCGACGATGACCATATACTGCTATCCGGCAATCCGTCCGCGGCGGGACGCGTTGAGATCGCCTTCCCATTGCACCTTGCCTTTGAGCCGCCGGATCGACTGTTGAGCGTACGTTGCAACCAGCAAGCGCAAACCGGCTTCCACCGCCGCCTTTTTGGTGCGGACGCCGCTGCGCCGCAAAGCCTGGCGCATCAAGCCGTCGTCAATATCTATATTCGTCCTCATTGCTTCAAATCTCCAATGTGTAATAATCTCATAATTATGTGTATAGGGCAAGAGCGAAATATTCGGCACTGGCAACTGCCCGCGCCTGCTAGAATTTCTCTTCTCCAATGCTCCTTCGCTCCGAGGGCCTTATGTCCAGAATCCAGCGTGCCATTCTTAGCGTCACTGACAAAACCGGGCTGGTAGATTTCGCTCGCAGACTTGCCGCACTTGGCGTGGAACTGGTTTCCACTGGGGGCACGGCCAAGCTGCTGCGCGATTCCGGCATCGCCGTCAAAGATGTTTCCGAGCTGACCGGGTTTCCTGAAATGCTGGATGGGCGCGTCAAGACGCTGCATCCGAAGGTTCACGGAGGAATCCTGCACCGCCGCGAAGACAGCGGCCATCGCGCAGCGATCGCTGAGCATGGCATCCCGGCGATCGACATGGTGGTGGTCAACCTGTATGCCTTCGAAAAGACCGCCGCCAAGCCGGGCGTGCACTTGGAGGAGTTGATTGAAAACATCGACATTGGCGGGCCTTCGATGATCCGGTCGGCAGCGAAGAATTTTCAGGATGTCGCGGTGGTTACCTCGCCCGCCGATTACGGCGCGATCGCGGATGAGATGGTGCGGTCGGGCAGCACGCTGTCCAAGGAAACGAAGTGGCGGCTGGCGCAGAAAGCGTTTGCTACAACGGCAGCCTACGATTCCGCCATTGCCTCGACGCTGGAGCGGGTGGGCGGCGACTTCGAATTAAGAGCAGCAGAAGGCTTTCCGCGAAATCTGCGGCTGGCATTTCAAAAAGTCGCGGATCTGCGCTATGGAGAGAATCCGCACCAGAAGGCTGCGATGTATGCGGACGGCTCGGGCACGGGCGTGGCCAACGCTCGCCAGGTGCAGGGCAAGGAGCTTTCCTACAACAACATTGTCGATCTGCAAGCTGCATGGAATCTGGCGCGGGAGTTTGACGAGCCGGTGTGCGCCATTATCAAGCACACCAATCCCTGCGGAACCGCGACCGGCAAGACGCTGGCGGAAGCATACGTACGGGCTTTGGAATGCGATCCTGTCTCAGCTTTTGGCGGCGTGATTGGAGTGAACCGCACGGTGGATGCGGCGGCGGCTCAGGAGATGGCCAAGCTGTTCCTGGAAGTCATTGCCGCTCCTGCATTCGATGAGGGTGCGAAAGCGGCGTTCGCCTCGAAGAAGAACCTGCGGCTGGTCGAAGTTCCTGCCGGACAGCAAGACTGGGTTCTGAAAAACATTTCTGGAGGCATGCTGGTGCAGGATTCCGACCTTCACAAGCTGGCTGAGAGCGATCTGAAAGTGGTTACCAGGCGGGCGCCGACGACGGAAGAAAAACGCGCGCTGCTGTTCGCGTGGAAGGTCTGCAAGCACGTGAAGTCGAACGCGATTCTTTACGCGCGCGACGGGCAAACAGTGGGCGTCGGCGCTGGACAGATGAGCCGCGTCGATTCCTGCAAGCTGGGGGCGATGAAGGCGCAGTTGCCGCTGAAGGGCACAGTGGCCGCCTCCGATGCGTTCTTCCCCTTTCCGGACGGCGTCGAGGAAATCGCCAAGGCAGGGGCGACGGCCATCATCCAGCCTGGGGGGTCAGTGCGCGATCAGGAGGTCATCGAAGCCGCGGACCGGCTTGGACTGGCCATGATCTTCACTGGGGTACGGCATTTCAGGCACTAGGACTGCTCTGGCCCTCAGGGCTAAAGGCCACGTTGATTTCAGGGGGCTTACGCGGCCACTCTTCCACGGTCGCTGCCCAAGGCCCCTGTACCTCTGGCTTTCAGCCTACCCTGCGCTTTCTGGCGGCTTAAGGGCTTGCTGAGGGTAGAATAGGACGATACGGATGGCTCGGGACCGGCATCCAATCGTTAGCATCCAACAAGGTGTGGGCTGCAATTCAGGTTGCGGGATTTTTCATGAAAAAAGAGTTTTGGATTGTCAGTTTCGTGATTGCGGGGTCTTTTTTTCTGGCCCAGGGTTTACTGGCTCAAGATCAGTCCGCTCGGACGGCGGATTCCCCGGCCAGCGCTGGCGCCCAGTCCGCGAACAAGGGCAAGACTCCCGACCGCGCCGCCGCCTATTACCACTTCGCTCTGGCACACATGTACGAAGAGCAAGTGGCCAACGGCCGCAGCGAGCTGGCCAATAAGGCGATTGAGGAATACCGGGCAGCCATTGACGCAGACCCGACCTCGGCCTACCTGACCTCCGGACTGGCGGAGCTTTATAACAAAATCGGCCGCATTCGTGATGCGGTGGTCGAGGCGCAGGACCTGATCAAGCGCAATCCCAACAACCTGGAAGCGCGCCGCCTGCTGGGAAGAATCTATCTACGTTCGCTGGGCGACATGCAGGCGGGCAGCGGTTCCGAAAGCATTCTGAAGCTGGCGATCGAGCAGTACGAGCAGATCGTCCGCCTGCAACCTGACAGCATGGACGACCACCTGCTTCTGGGGCGCCTGTATCGCCTGAACAACGATCTGCAGAAAGCGGAGAACGAATTCAAGACCGCGGTGAAGCTCCAGCCGGACTCGGAGGAGGCGGTCACTACTCTGGCCTATCTCTACAACGAACTGGGCGACACGGCCCGCGCCGCTCAGGTGCTCAGTTCGGTGCCGAACCCTGCTCGTTCGGCAAAGCTGTATTCGGCGCTCGGGTACACCTACGAACAGCAAAAGGAATACAAGAGCGCCATCGAGGCGTACCGGCACGCGATTGAACTGGACCGCGACAATCTGGATGCCATTCGCGGGCTGGCTCAGAACCTGCTGAACGATGGCCAGGCCGACGCCGCTCTCGAGCAATACAAAGTAATCGCGGACGCGAATCCGGAAGATGCGCAAACCTACGTTCGCATTGCGGAGATCTATCGAAAGCAGGGCAAGTTCGATCTGGCGCTTGAGCATCTGAAAAAAGCGGAGTCGATGGTGCAGGACTCGGTCGAAGTTCCCTACAACATTGCTGCGATCTACCAGGCGCAGGGCCGGTACGACGAAGCGATTCCGATCATGCGCGACCTGCTGAAGAAATCAGAAAAGCCGGAGGGCAAGTACTCAGCTGGGGAGAAGAGCAATCGGGCAGTGTTCCTGGAGAGGCTAGGCACGATCTATCGCGAGCAGGGGAACAATCAGGCGGCCATTGAGACTTTCCGCGAGATCGTCGCCCTGGGAGACAGTGAGAACATTGAGCGTGGCTATCAGCAGATCATCGATACCTGGCGCGAAGCCAAGGAATGGCAGAAGGCTACCGACGTTGCCAAAGAAGCGGTGCAGAAGCTGCCCAGCAGCCGCGATCTGAAGATGGTGCTGGCGGCGCAGCAGGCGGACATGGGCGAGGCCGACAAGGCGCTGAAAGACGTCCGGGCGATGTTGAAAGGCGACGCCAACGCCAATTCAGACGATCGCCAGGTTTACATCACCCTGGCGCAGATGAACACGCGGCTGCGCCGGTTCAGCGATGCCGAGCAGGCGCTCGACAAGGCCGAGCAGCTCTCGAGCAAGGCAGACGACAAAGAGTACATCTGGTTTCTTCGCGGCTCGACTTTTGAGCGGGAGAAGCGCTACCCCGAAGCGGAAGAACAGTTCAAGAAAGTACTGGCCAGCGACCCCGAGCATGCATCGGCGCTGAATTACCTGGGCTACATGCTGGCAGACCAGAACCTGAAGCTGGAAGAAGCGCTGGGATACATCAAGCATGCCGTGGATCTGGATCCCGCCAACGGCGCCTATCTCGATTCCCTGGGCTGGGCTTACTTCCGCCTGGGAAAATATGAATTGGCGGAAGACAACCTGCTGAAAGCCTCGCAGAAGATCAATACCGATCCCACCGTCCACGATCACCTCGGCGATCTGTACCAGAAGACCGGACGACTGAAGTTGGCTGCGACCCACTGGGAGCGCGCGCTGACCGAATGGAACCGCACGATTGCCGCCGAGGTCGATCCGGGCGACGTGACGCGAGTGCAGAAGAAGCTGGATTCGGCGAAGATGAAGCTGGCTAAGGAAGAAGGCGCGAAATAATAGTCGGGATATTTCACCGCCGAGACGCCGAGGACGCCGAGAAGATCTTTTTTTTGCTTCCATCCTGTGAAAATCAAAAAGCCGTAAAAGGTTGTTCTCCGCGATCTCGGCGTCTCGGCGGTGATCATGCTGCTAAACTTATTTCATGCTCGCCGAATATGCGGTGCGCGTAGAAGACTCCCGCGGACGCCGTCATCCCGAGCCGCAGCATCCCTACCGCAACGACTTTCAACGCGACCGCGACCGCGTCGTCCACTCTCGCGCCTTTCGCCGCCTGGAAGCGAAGACGCAGGTTTTCACCCGCCGATACTCCGACCATTTCCGCAACCGGCTGACGCATACCATCGAAGTCGCGCAGATCTCGCGCACTATCGCTGCGCAGCTTGGATTGAACACCGATCTGGTGGAGGCGCTTGCCCTGGTGCACGATCTTGGGCATCCTCCGTTTGGCCACTCCGGAGAAAAAGCGCTCGACACGGCCATGCGCCAGCACGGGCTTGCGTTTGACCACAACCTGCACGCGCTGCGGATTGTCGAAGACTTCGAAATTCGCTACGCCGCTTTTCGCGGGCTGAATCTTACTTTCGAAGTCCGCGAGGGCATCATCAAGCACTCGCACGATTACGATGCCAAGGACCACCCAGCACTCGCCGAGTATCTGCTCGATCAGCGGCCTCCGCTGGAAGCGCAGCTCATCGACCTTACTGACGAGATTGCGTACAACACCGCCGATTTAGACGATGGCTACGAGGCGCGGCTGCTGACCGTCGAGGAGATTGCCGACAGCGTGGAGCTTTTCAAAGACCATTACAGCGAGGCAAAAAGCCGCTACCCGAAGGTGGCCGAGAAGCTGGTATTTAACGAGGCGTTGAAATGCATTTTTGACAAGTTTGTCGGGGACTTGATTACGCACACGGCGCAACGGGTACAAGCGGCAAACGTGCATTCTCTGGAAGATGTGCGGCGCCACGGCGAGCGGCTTGCCGCATTCAGCCCGCTTGTCGAGGAGCAGCGGCGCGGCCTCAAGGCCTTTCTCTACGAGAACCTCTACTACAGTCCGGCGCTGGCGGGAGAGAAGGAAGACGCCGAGCGTATCACTGGCGAGCTCTTTGCGCACTGGATGGAGGAGCCCGACGACCTGCCACGCAACTACCGGGAAAAAGCCGGACAGGAGCCTCTGCCTCGCGTGATTTGCGATTACATTGCGGGGATGACTGATCCGTTCATTTACCAGCAGTATGAGAAGTATTGCGGGGAGTAGTGACTGAGAGGATATCGGAGGTTGAGGCGGAGTAGGGGTCCTTCGACTCCGTGAATGCTCCGCTTCGCGGAACGTTCACTCCGCTCAGGATGACAGTTCGTACAAGATGACAGTTCTTACAAGAAGCCGAATCACTTCGCGTAGGTGATCCTATAGATTACGCTGCCGGCGTCGTCGCTCAGGTACATCGACCCATCGCTGCTGAACACAATCCCCACCGGCCGCCCCATCCACCGGCCTTTCTTCGTTTCGCCGGGTGCTAGCCATCCGGTAATGAAGTATTCGGCGCCGCCTTGGGGCTGGCCTTTGTCGTCGAGCTTTACGCGCACAACTTTGTAGCCGGTGGGGACGCTGCGATTCCACGATCCGTGGAAGGCCACGAAGAGATTGTTGCGATACTCCGGCGGGAACATCGACCCTTCATAAAACGCCAGACCCAGGGGTGCGGAGTGCGCCTGCATCTGGACCTTCGGTTCGATCACGCTCTGGCAGCGGTTATCGCCGGGCTTGGTGAAGTTCGGGTCGGGCACGCGATCGCCATAGCAGTAGGGCCAACCGGCATCGCCGCCATCTTTCCCGAGATCGTAGACTGTCTCCGGCGGCAGATCGTCGCCCAGCCAATCGCGCCCGTTGACCGTGACCCAAACTGTGTCGGTCTTCGGATTCACGGCCAGACCGACGGCATTGCGCAATCCTCTGGCGAAGATTTTCTGGCCGGTGCCATCCGGGTTGAATTCCATCACGGCGGCCCGCCGCGGATCTTTTTCGATGCAGACGTTGCAACTCGATCCGGCCGAGACGTACATCTTGCCCGCGTGAAACAGGAGGCTGCGGGTCGAGTGTCCACCGCCGGTCGGCAGATCGGTGAGCGTTTTCGGATTCGACGCGTGCAGGTTCGTCTCGTCCCAGTCGTAGCGGCGAACCTTGCCGTTCTCGGCGACATACAACTTGCCTTCGTAAAAGGCGAGGCCGTGCGGTTCATTCAGTCCGTCAAGCACAGTTACCGTCCGCTCAGCCTTGCCCGTGCGTTTTGGATCGGGAAGCGCGACCACCTTGCCCTCGCCCGATTCGCTGACCAACAGCACGCCGCCGGGGCTGAAAACCAGCATGCGCGCGCCGTCCACGTCTTCGGCAAAAACGGAGATGTGGAATCCGGGCGGCGCTTTCAATAGCGCGAGATCGAAACGAGTCTTCTCGGCGCGGGCAGAGTTGGCGTCAGCGAGGAAAGCCAGGAGAATGGGAAGCAGCAGAGAGGATGGTCGTCGCACAATCAGGCGTCGCAAATTTCGTGGCATGATTCCACCGTGAGCTAACTTTCCTTATTTTCGATGATTCCCGGGACAAAACCGCTGCACGCAGTTTTTATACCAGTTGTCGCCAAAATTACCGTCGGCAGCGGTGTGCTCCGACCGGAGGATAAGGTACAATATATATGAAAATAAAGCACTTGCGTTCCGCGTCCCGCATCCGGGCATTTGGCATGCAAACTGTTAATAGAAAGGCAGGCCCCGAAATACGGGTCGGCTTTTTGAGACAAGCTTTTTGAGGCATTCGTGGCGTCGTTGCCTTCCGAAGTTATAGGTTCTGTTACTGAAACGCCGCAATCAAAATCGCGCCGGAAAGCGCCTGGAGTGGTTCTCCCCACTCCGAACTTGGAGGAAGTTTAAAATGAAAAACCGTACTATCTTTGCTTTGCTGCTGGCCGTTGTCCTGGCTGTGCCAGCTTTTGCGCAAGACAATTCCGCCCCCCAGACTCAGCCCGCGTCGACTGCGACTGCGGCCCCGACGGCCACCAAGGCTGACAGCGCCACCGGCAAAGACCCTTTACAACCGGAAACCCGCGAAGGTTTCTGGGGTCGCGTGAACCCGTTCGCGCGCAAGAAATATGTCGCGCGGCAAACTCAACCGATCCGGGACCGCGTCAACGAACTGGATGAGTTGACTGCCTCGAACACCAAGGCGATCAAGGACACCGATGCGCGCGCGCAGCAGGGAATCCAGCTTGCCTCGGCCAAGGCCAATGAGGCCGATCAACATGCCATCGACGCCGGCAACAAGGCGCAGGCCGCGCAGCAGACGGCGCAACAGGCTCACACCCGCCTGAACACAGTTGAGAAGGTGGTCACCAATATCGATCAGTACCAGGCCTCCGCGCAAACCGAAATCCTGTTCAAGCCCGGACAAACGGTGCTGAGCCAGAACGCCAAGACGGCTCTCGATGAGATGGCTGCACCGCTGAAGAACCAGCGTGGCTACGTCGTCGAAGTGCAGGGCTTCTCCTCGGGTCGCGGACAGGTCGCGATCTCCAACTCGCAGAAGATGGCCGAGTCGGTCGTGCGGTATCTGGCGCTGAACCACGATATTCCGATCTACCGGATTTACCTCGTCGGCATGGGAAATGCGCCAGTTCCGGCTGCAGGCTCCGCGGGCGAAGCCAAGCCGAAGCGCATCACCGGCGGCCGGGTTGAAGTCAGCCTGCTGAAGAACGACCTGGAGCAGCTTGCTTCCACCAGCACCACTCCGGATCAACCGCAGCAGAAGTAAGCAGTACCCTCTCCCTGGAAAGCCTCCCGTGAAAGCGGGGGGCTTTTTTATTGGTGTGGGGACGAGGCTTCGCCCTGTCCAAGCGGAGCGGAGCCCTGCTTCCACACGACTCTCGAAGCAACGATCGTGTTATCCTCCACGCGTCATGGAAAATCTGTTCTACTTCCGCACGCCTTCGCCTGTCGGCCCGCTCTTCCTCGCAGCGTCCTCGAAGGGCTTGGTGCGGCTCGAATTCGAAGGTCGTGTGCTGAAGATCAATCCCGGTACGACTCACTTGCGGGAGTCCAAGTCGGCCCTTGCGCCCTATCTTCGCGAACTCAACGAATACTTTGCGGGCGAGCGCCGGGAGTTCTCCTTGCCGCTCGATCTGCGCGGCACCGAGTTCCAACTGGCGTGCTGGGGCGCACTGCTGGAAATTCCATACGGTGAGACCCGCAGTTACCGCGACATCGCTGAAACCATCGGCCATCCGCACGCCTACCGGGCCGTCGGCATGTCGAACAACCGGAATCCCGTCGCTATCATCGTGCCCTGTCACCGGGTGATCGCATCGAGCGGATCGCTGTGCGGTTACGGCGGCGGTCTCGACATCAAGCGCAAGCTGCTCGATCTTGAGCAGGAGCACGTTCGTCCATGCCTTCCACTGGGAATCGGCGCGTGAGCCCGATTTTCCTGTAGAGACGGCGCAAGGGTGCCGTCCCTTGCGGGACTCGATTGGTTCCACTTCCGACTTCCCGGCACTGCCGTGCCGGGGCCTTCCTGTTTCGCCGCTACGCAGCTAAATTCTACCGGGCGGAAGTTCGGCGGGTTTGCGGTACACTAGCCGCCATCCTTATCGTGAACGCTCCGAGCTCATCCACGACCTCCACCGTCCGCAAGGCCAGCCTTTTCTGTTTCGTTTTCGTGATGTTCTCCTACACCACCGGAGGCCCTTTCGGACTGGAAGGCATGGTCACCACCAGCGGCCCGGGCATGAGCTTGCTCTTTCTGCTGATCATCCCGTTCTTGTTGAGCATCCCGGTGTCGTTGGTCGCCGCCGAACTCACCACGGCCATGCCCGTCGAAGGCGGATTCTATCGCTGGACCCGCGCCGCGTTCGGAGATTTCTGGGGATTTCTCGCCGGGTGGTGGAACTGGTCCGCCTCATTTATCCTCGGCAGTTCCTATGCCGTGATGTTTACCGACTATCTGACTTTCTATTTTCCTGGGATCGCCGGGTGGAAGCATTGGCTGGTTTCTTTCGCGCTGATCGTCGTCGTCACGTGGCTCAATGTCCGTGGCATCCAGATGGTGGGCAAAGCGGCCACCGTTCTCGAATTGTTTATGTTCATTCCAGTGATCGCCATGGTCGTCATTGGTTTTGCCAAGTGGCATCACAACCCGTTTGTGCCGTTGGTCCCGCCGCATCAGCCTTTTTTCAAAGCATTCGGAGTTGGCCTGGCCCTGGCCATTTGGGGTTACGCCGGATACGAGCAAGTCTCGAGCGTGGCTGGGGATGTCGAAAACCCGCAGCGCACCTATCCACGGGCGCTAGCCCTGGTCATTCCTCTTTCCATGGCGACGTACCTTCTGCCGATGCTTGCCGGCCTGGTTGCGCTGGGAAACTGGCAACAATGGAACGGCAGCTACTTCTCTACCGCCGCGCTGCTCATCGGCGGCCCCTGGCTCGGGCATCTGATGGCGATCGCCGCCATGGTCAGCACCGTCGCGCTGCTCAACAGCACCATGCTCACCGCCACCCCCATGCCTTTCACGCTTGCCGAGGACGGATACCTGCCGCCATTCCTTACCCGCCGGCATCCGCGTTACGACACGCCCTGGATCGCGATCCTGATCTCCGCCGCCATTTATGCGTCGTTGGCGCTGCACTCGCTCGGCGACTTAATCAGCATCTACGGCTGGCTGCGGGGCGCCACTACCACGCTGACCGTGCTCTCCGCCTGGGGACTCCGTCGCAAGATGCCCGATTTGCCACGAGCTTTCCGCATTCCGGGCGGCAACCTCGGACTGATCTATGTGGTCGCCCTGCCGCTGGCGATGACCTGCGTTGCCTTGGGCAACAGCCCTCCAATCGCGAGGCGATGGGGCCCGTGCCTGCTTCTCGCCGGTCCCGTATTCTATTTTGTGGTGAAATGGTTTGCCAAGCGCGCGGCGCAAAAAGCGGCTACCGCAGTGTAGGTTCGTATCTGGGTGTCGGATTTCTGTTGCCGCGGGAGGGTTGCGTGCTTTTTACTATCTGCGAACTAAGCCGGAAGCTTCGCGACCGCGATATTTCTCCCGTCGAACTCACGCAGCATTGCCTGGTGCTCATCGAAAAGCTCAACCCAGGGCTCAACGCCTACATCACGGTCTGCGCCGAATCGGCCCTTGACCGGGCGCGCCTCGCCGAACGGGAGATCTTCCGCGGTACTTATCTCGGACCTCTGCACGGCATTCCCATCGGGCTCAAGGACATTCTCGATACCGCCGGAGTCCGCACCACCGCAGCCAGCGCGCAATTTAAGGATCGCATTCCGACCGAGGACGCCGAGGTTGTCCGGCGCTTGCGTGCCGCGGGCGCCATCATTCTCGGCAAGCAGAACCTGCACGAATTCGCCTATGGCGGCAGTTCGATGATCAGCTTCTTTGGCGAGGTCCACAATCCGTGGGACACGGGGCACGTCGCTGGGGGTTCTTCGGGAGGCTCCGCCGCCAGCGTTGCGGCCGCTCTGGGATTCGCCGCTGTCGGCACCGACACCGCTGGTTCCGTTCGCCTGCCGGCCGCCTACTGCGGAGTCGTGGGGCTGAAGCCAACTTACGGCCGCGTGAGCGCCCGCGGAGTGGTCCCATTGTCGTCGTCCTACGACCACATTGGCCCCATCACAAACTCCGTCCATGACGCGGCCATCATGCTGCAAGTGCTGGCAGGCTACGACCGGGGCGATCCAGCCAGCGTTAACACTACGGTGCCGAATTTCGCCCGGTTCGACCAGCGGCCGCCGAAGCTGCGCATGGGCGTGCCCCGGGAATTCTTTTTCGACGATCTTGATCCCGAAGTCGCCGAGGCAATTGAAAAAGCAATTGGGGTCTTCCGCGACCGCCATGCTGAGGTTCGGGAGGTCAAGCTGGAGGTCTCGACTAATCGCACGCTGGCGAGCGCGGAAGCTTATGCCTATCACGAGCCGTTCGTAGCCCGCACACCAGAGCTCTACCAACCCGCTACGCTGGCGCGCATCCAATCGGGGGCCAACGTCTCTGCGGACGATGTGCTTCGTGGGCGACAGGAACTCGAGGCCAGCCGTCACGCGATCCGAGCAATCTTTGATGACGTGGACGTGCTGCTGACGCCAACCGTTCCGGTTCCGCCGCCGGTGATCGCCGATCTTCTTGAACATCCCGACAAGCTTCGCCCGCAAGAGCTGATCATGCTGCGCAACACGCGGCCTTTTAATGTTTGGGGGATTCCCACGATCTCCGTTCCGTGCGGCTTCACGAAAGATGGTTTGCCGATTGGGTTGCAACTAGCCGCCGCGCCTTGGCGGGAGGACCTGGTGCTGTGGGCGGCGCATGCGTACGAGCAGGCGACGGAGTGGCACAAGAAGATGCCGGACGCGCCACGGGCCAAGTAGGGACACACCTTCGGCAATCCGAACAATTGTGGTGTGAGGGATATCACTGTACTCAAACCCAAGCCCTGTCACCCTGAGCGGAGGTGGTCGTTCACGAAGTGAACGGCCGACGCAGTCGAAGGGCCCCTACTCCCTCCCATGCCGCATGAGCGCAAGTCGTACTGCATGTACATCATGGGCAGCCTCTCAGGAACTCTCTACATCGGCATGACGGGCAACCTGCACAAACGTGTCTTTGAGCACAAGTTCCACCGCGTCGAAGGTTTCACGGACCGACATAGAGTTGAGCGCTTGCTTTACTGGGAATCGTTCGACGAAGTGCAGAAGGCGATCAACCGCGAAAAGCAGCTCAAGGGGTGGCGACGATCGAAGAAGATCGCGCTGATCGAATTCTTCAACCCGCACTGGCTGGATTTAGCACGCGAGTGGTACCCGTGGATGAATTCCGGAGGGAGTAGGGGTCCTTCGACTCCGCAGACGGATTCGCGTTCGCGAATCCGTCCGCTCCGCTCAGGATGACATTCTAATTTGGGGGAACTGCGTCGCCGAGGGTAGCTGCACCGCATAGTCATGGTGTTGGTTGGCGCGCGGGCGAATCTAGGACACGCACTTTTTTCATACGCCTGCCAACCCGCAATACGAAAAACTCGTTGACAGGCAACCATTCAACCAGGGCGTGGGCGGCGAAAGGTCGCCCTTGGAGATCAAACAATCCAACAGCACCTTGCTTGCACTTAGCAGCCGCTTCAGTGTTTGACGCTGCAAGACCCGCTAGGGGAATCAACTTTTGTAGACGAATGGGCCGCTTATTTGCTTGACTTGAGTGTCCCCCCGTTACTTGACGTACGCCGTCCACGATGACTGCCGCGAGCGGAACATCGACACACTCCAGTTCTTCCGGTACACCGTGTTTCTGAAACTGCTTGACCCAATCTTCTCCAGCTTTGTTTGCGTCTGCTGCCGAATGAAAGTCCTTCACAATATAGTGGGCCAGCCTTCTTTTCGCATCCATCGGATGCAGTTCCCTTTTCAGGGCCCCGATGTCGGAGAGCTGCACATCCGTCAGCAGTTCGTAATAGCGCCACATCATGTCGTCGGAAATCGACATCACTTTCCCGTACATCTCGAGTGGCGGCTCGTGGATTCCAATCGCGTTTCCGAGCGACTTCGACATCTTGTTCACGCCGTCGAGGCCTTCGAGGATCGGCGTGGTCAACACCACTTGCGATTCCTGCCCGTAGGCTCGCTGCAACTCTCGGCCTACCAATAGATTGAATCTTTGATCGGTGCCGCCCAGTTCGACGTCGGCTTCGAGCGCAACGGAGTCGTATCCCTGCGCTAACGGATACAGCAACTCATGCATGGCAATCGGCTTTTCTTCACGGAAACGCTTGTGGAAGTCCTCGCGCTCCAGCATCTGCGAGACCGTGTACTTCGCGGTTAAACGGATGAAATCCTCGGCCGAGAATTTTGAGAACCAGCGGCTGTTGAAGTCCACCACCGTTTTGTCCTTGCTGAGAATCCTGAAAACCTGGGCCTTGTAGGTCTCGGCATTTTCCGCAATCTGCTCTTGCGTCAGCGGAGGCCGCGTCGCCGAGCGGCCCGTCGGGTCGCCGATCATGCCGGTGAAATCTCCGATAAGGAAGATGACGGTATGGCCGAGGTCCTGAAAATGTTTGAGCTTGCGCAGCAGGACAGTGTGGCCCAGGTGCAGGTCGGGCGCGGTGGGATCGAAGCCCGCTTTCACCTTAAGCGGCTTGCCCGAAGCGAAGGAGCGTTCGAGCTTCGAGCGCAGTTCGGATTCCTTGACAATCTCTGCCGCGCCCTTGGTGAGGTATGCCAGTTGTTCGTCAACCGGTGCGAAGTTGGACATGTCGTAGTGATTATAACGATCTCACTAAATTCGCTGGTAGAAACTCAGCGCGGCGTCTCCCTGCACCAGCTTGCGGTAGCGCCGAAGTTCCCCAAACGCCTCTCCCGGATCAAATCTCTTCTCATGCTCGGCGATCACCAGGCTCCGATCGTACAGTAGTTTCGATTCCGCCAATGCCGTCAGCGTTTTCGCGTACTCCTCCTGCTTTGCGTAGGGCGGATCGAAGAACACGTAATCGACAACGTTCCCTGCTGCTTCCAATTGCCGCAAGGCTTTAGCGGCGTCGATCTTCAGAATCTGGAAGCCGTGCGCTATCCCCAGGGACTTCAAATTTGTTGCTATCAGTTCGGCCGCTGCTTTGGACGATTCGGCGAAGTACACCATCCGCGCGCCGCGGCTCAAGGCCTCGATGCCCACCGCACCGGTCCCGGCGTACAGATCGAGCCACACCGACTCCGCCAGTGTGTGGGGATCGCCGGCGCAGAGCACGTTGAAGAGGGTTTCGCGCAGACGGTCCGCGGTCGGACGGATTTCGAGCCCGGGCAACGACCGCAACGTCCGGTGCCGGTATTGTCCAGCGATCACTCGCATAGTTCTTTTCTAAAGACGGCTTTACCCCGTCTTCTATTCCGCGGGAGACGCGGCAAGTTGCGTCTCTACGGAAAATTGAATTGTTCTTCCGGCCCAGCCCTTCCGATTTGCCTTTTCGCAACCCGGCGGCGTCAGCCGGTGTCTAAGAAGATAGAATACTGGTAGGCATGCCAATGCGCAGTTGGTCCATCCCGGTCGGGCGGCTTTTCGGTATCGAAATTCGCATCCACCTCACCTTCCTGTTTCTGCTGGTCTTCTTGTGGAGCACGGCAGTCGCTACTTCGGACGCAACGGCTGCGCTGCGGGTACTCGGGCTGGTCGGCATCATTTTCTGCAGCGTGGTGCTGCACGAATTAGGTCACGCACTGGTGGCCCGCGGATCTGGCATTCCGGCCAAGGGCATCATTTTGCTGCCGATTGGCGGGATCACCATCCTGGACGAAACGCACGCCATTCCGGACCCGATCAACGCCTGGAAGCGGGACATTCGAATCGCCGTTGCTGGACCGCTGGTGAATCTTTTCATCGCTGGTTTATCCGCCCTGGTTTTGTTCGCAGCCGTGCCAGGTTTCTCTCTTAGCGCGAGGCCGCTTCTCGACCCGAGAGCCCTGTTGCGGAGCATCGTCTGGGCGAACCTCTACCTCGGTTTGTTCAACCTGCTGCCAGCCTATCCCATGGATGGCGGACGCGCTTTGCGGGCGGTCTTTTCGCGCCGTGTTGACATGGTGCAAGCCACGCAGCGCGCTGTGCGCATCGGCCACGTCTTTTCCATCCTGATGATCATGGTCGGAATGCTGATCAGCAGCCGCCCTGAGACGAGGTGGGACGGGTATTGGCTGATGATGATCGGCTTCTTTCTTTTTGCCGGCGCACAGCTCGAAGAACGCTCGGCGGTATTTCAATCGGTGCTGCAGAGCGTTCGCCTGGAAGAAGTCATGCTCACCGATTTTGCCACGCTCTCGCCCGCCGACACGCTGGAAGACGCGCTGGAGAAAGCGGTGCACACGCTGCAGGATGATTTTCCGGTGGTGCGGGGCAGCGACATGGTGGGCGTGGTGTCGAGGCAGAAAATTCTCGATGCGCTGCGCTCCGACGGCAATGGCTACGTGCAAGCCGTGATGAACCGGATCTTTGACGTGGCCGCCAAGCAGGAGTCGCTGGCTTCCGCCTTCCGCAAGCTCTCCGCTCGCAATCTCAGCATTATTCCCATTGTCGACGATCAACATCTGGTGGGAATCGTCACGCTGCAGAACCTGATGCACTCGATGTCGCTGCTGGCGGAAAGCCGCAAGTTGCGCCGGGAAGCGCTGGACTCGTAAGAGCACAATCGTTCCAACGCCAACCGGCGATGGAATCCGCTGAAAAAAGCAGGTCCTTCGCTTCGCTCAGGATGACAAACTTATTTTGATGATAAGGAGCTCTTCACATTGGCTCGTGCGTAGACTTCCTGCGCCGCTCGCACCGCGCATCCATACTCGACTGTCCTCCCCGTCGCTTCGGCGATTACATGTTCCAGCGCGGCCAGCACTCCCACCGTGTCGAGATAATCGTAGTAGCCGAGGTGAGCGATGCGGAAAAGCTGTCCTTTCATTTCCGCCTGTCCGTTGGCTACGACCGCGCCAAACTGGTCGCGGAAGCGTTTGCAGATGGCGGTGGAATCGGCACCGGCCGGGGCAGTGACGGCTGTCAGCGCTGCCGCCGGAGAACCGGGTGCGAATAACTTCAGCCCCAACGCCTCGACGCCGGCGCGCGTCATCGCCGCGCACAACTCCGCATTCGCGATCAACGCGTCGCGGCCCGCTGCCAGGCTTCCGTCTCCCATTTGACGCACGTAATCGAGCGCGGCGGCCAGTCCGGCAAACAGGGAAGTGGCGGGCGTGTACGCCGTTTCCGACTTGGCGGCCGCTTTTCGTTCCTTACGCAGATCGAAATAATACCGCGGAGAGTTCGCCGTCTCCATGCGCTGCCACGCGCGCTCGCTGACGGCGCCATAGGCCAGGCCGGGCGGAATCATTAGCGCCTTCTGCGAGCCGCCAATGATGATGTCGATTCCCCAGTCGTCCACGTCGAATCGCGTCGTGCCCAACCCAGTGATGGCGTCGACGACCAGCAGAGTATCGGGTAATGCGCGGACCAGCTTTGCAATCTGCTCGACGTCATGTCGCGCACCCGTGGAACTCTCGGTCGCTTGCACATAAACGCAGCGGATGTCGGGGGTCAGCTTGCGACGCACTTCCTCCAGCGAAAAGGTTTCGCCGTAGGGAGCAGTCAGCGTCTCCACGGAGCAGCCAAACGCCTTGGTCAGCGAGACCCAGCGCTCGCCGAATTTGCCTGCTGACAGCACCAGCACGCGGTCGCCCGGCGAAGTCAGGTTTGAGACCGAGGCTTCCATGAAACCCGTGCCGGACGAGCTCAGCACGAGCACATCGTTCTTCGTGCCGATGAACTCCTTTACGTCGGCCAGAACGCGCGTGAACAGAGCTCGGAAATCGGCGGTGCGATGGTGCGCGCCATAGGAAGCCATCGCCAGTTGCGCAGAAGGCAGAAGGGGCGTTGGGCCGGGCGTGAAGAGACGGTTTTTTCTGAGCATGGGAACCAGAATATTCGAAAGCCGGTAGTTCGGGAAGAAAGGTCAGAGGTTAGAGGTCAGATTGCAGAAGTAAGACCATTCGCTGCATGTGGTTTTCACCTCCGCAATCCAACCTCTGACCTCTATAATTCTCCCATGCCCCTCATCGACCAGATCCAGAAAGACATTGTCGCGGCCATGAAGGCTCGCGAAGAGGACCGCCTTTCCTGCCTGCGCATGGTCAAGACCGCGCTCAAGAACCGCGAGATCGACAAGATGGCGCCGCTTGACGACAAGGAATCGCAACAGGTGCTCTCCACGCTGATCAAGCAGCGCAAGGACTCGGTCGAGCAGTTCACCAAAGGCGGACGCCAGGAGATGGCCGACAAAGAGGCTGCCGAAATCAAGCTGATCGAAACCTATCTGCCCAAGGCCGCGGGCGAGGAAGAAATCGTCGCCGGGGTCCGCGCGGCGATTGCCGAGATGACGCCTGCTCCTGCCATGAAGGACATGGGAACGGTGATGAAGGCCGCCATGGCCCGGTTCGCCGCAGCGGGGATGCGTGTGGATGGCAAGGCGGTTAGTGAGGCGGTGAAGAAGGAATTGGCGGGGGAATAGGATAGTGACACGCTGTGACAATCGTCTCAATACGCGTCTTTCCGGTGGCGGAAGGAATGCAGCACGACTTCGCTGCCGAAAATGTCGTAGCGCAGGCGGTAGTCTCTCCAGCGTACGCGCCATTGTCCTTCGCCCGGTTTCAAGCCGGCTAGCTTCTTGATTTTATGACGTGCGCTGCGGTTGTGGGGATCATAGCTGAGAATCTCAATAAGTTCATCGAGAGCGCGGACTAGGGCGGAATCTTTCCTGGAGATCGCTCGGAATTCGCGCTCGAACGCGGGCGTGGTGAGGACTCGAAAGGGTTCCGCCATGACGCTCTGATGCTTTCGCTCTCACTTCTTCTTTCGCCTGCTGCTTGAGGTCTCCAGTTCAGCCAGGAATTCGTGCGCGCTGCGGGCCGAACCGCGGCGATACTCTGCGGCGCTGGTCTGGATCTGCTCCTTTACGGAGCGGTTCTGCATTTCGAGATAGTCCTCCAGATCGTCGACGTGCATGAGGCCGACGACGGGAATACCGTCCTTCTCCAGGATGAAAACTTCACGGTTCACGTGCACGCGGCGCACCACTTGGCCGAGATTCACGCGCGCTTTGGTCAGGGGAAGGCGGTTCACGATGGTTTTCATATGTTAATCAATATTAATCAATATTGATCAATTCGACAACTACTTATTCTGCTGCCACTCCCGATACGCTTCGCTCTTGCCGATGCCGCGCTCTTTCGCTACTTTTTTCAGCGCGGCTTTTTCGTCCGTCTTCTCTTCGGACATGATCTGCTTGACGCGCTGCGCGACGGTGACGTTAGAGGTCTCAGGTCTCAGGTCCTGGGTCTCAGGTTTCGCTATCAGCAGCGTGATTTCACCTTTGACGTCCCCTCGGGCCTTAAGTTGATCCAGAATGTCTTGGGCGCGACCTCGCAGGAATTCTTCGTGAATTTTCGTTACCTCGCGGGCGACTACTACGTGGCGGGCTTCTCCTAGAACCTCGACCACGTCGGCCAGCGTCTCCAACAGGCGGTGGGGGGCTTCGTAGAACACCTGTGTGCGCGGAGAATCTTTTATGCTCTCCAGCAGCTTGCGGCGCTGACCCGATTTCGCCGGGAGGAAGCCGCTGAAGCGGAAGGAATCGGTGGGCAGGCCGCTGGCCACCAGCGCTGCCAGAAACGCCGACGCTCCGGGAATTGGCACCACTGGCACGTGATGACGGATGGCTAACGCGATCAGGCGGAATCCGGGGTCGGAGATGCCGGGCATGCCGGCGTCGGTGACGAGCGCGATCTTGGCTCCGCCTTCGAGATCAACCACCAGTTCAGAGGCTTTGGTCATCTCGTTGTGCTCGTGATAGCTGACCAGTCGCGTCTGGATGCCGTAATGGCTGAGGAGTTTCAGGGTCTGGCGCGTATCCTCGCAGGCGATCAGGTCGACTTCCTTGAGCACGCGGAGGGCGCGCAGGGTGATGTCCTCGAGGTTGCCGATGGGCGTGGCGACCAGATAGAGAGACGGGCCTCCAAGGGCGGTGTCTCGGTCGGGGCTGCTGCTATTCCGGGTGTCTTGCCGCATGAAGCGAGTCTAGCAAGAAACCCTTCACCACAGAGGCACAGAGACACAGAGGTCAGGTTTTAACCAGACGGGAACCACGCCCATCAACTTCTTGCTTCGCCTTTTCTTCGCTTCGTGTTAAACTGACCAAAACGGATGTGATAGCCAACACTTCACGCTCCAGCCGGCGGGTGTAGGCTCAAATTCCAGATCCATAAACAGGAGCAGCCATTATGGCCGAAGAGCGTAGCCGAGCAGACGAGCGTGGCAAAGCAATTGAACTGGCATTCGCGCAAATTGAAAAGCAGTTTGGCAAGGGTTCCATTATGCGGCTGGGGTCGAAGGAAGCCATCGTCCCGATCGCAGTGATTTCTACGGGCGCGATTTCGTTCGATGCCGCGCTGGGCGTGGGCGGCGTGCCGCGCGGGCGGGTGATTGAAATCTTTGGGCCGGAGTCTTCCGGCAAGACCACCATCGCTCTGCAAGTGATTGCCGAGGCGCAAAAGGCCGGAGGCATGGCGGCATTCGTCGATGCCGAGCACGCACTTGATCCGGGGTATGCCAAGAAGCTGGGCGTGGACGTCGATAACCTGCTGGTCTCGCAACCCGACTACGGCGAGCAGGCGCTCGAGATTACAGAAGCTCTGGTGCGCTCGAACGCGATTGACGTGCTGGTGGTGGACTCGGTCGCGGCGTTGGTTCCCAAGGCGGAACTTGACGGCGAAATGGGCGACAGCCATATGGGGCTGCAGGCACGCCTGATGTCGCAGGCGCTGCGCAAGTTGACGGGAACGGTTGCCAAGTCGCGTACTTCCCTGATTTTCATCAATCAGATCCGCGAAAAGATTGGCGTGATGTTCGGCAACCCGGAAACCACGACCGGCGGGCGCGCGCTGAAGTTCTATTCGTCGGTGCGCATTGACATCCGGCGCATTGCGGCCATCAAAGAAGGAGACGTGGTCACGGGTTCTCGTACCCGCGTCAAAGTCGTGAAGAACAAAGTGGCGGCTCCGTTCCGCGAAGCCGAGTTCGACATTCTTTATGGCGAAGGCATTTCCCGCGAAGGCGACCTGCTCGATCTGGCGGTGAACAGCAATATCCTGGAAAAATCGGGCTCGTGGTTCAGCTACAAAGGCGAGCGCATTGGGCAAGGACGCGAGAACGCGCGTGCCTTCCTGAAAGAAAACAAGGACACAATGGCCAAGCTTGATGCCGAGGTGCGCAAAGCACTGGGGCTGGCCCCGTCGGCAGCGACGCCGGCAGCGGTTCCGGCGCAGGCCACCGGGACGCAGGGACGGGTCACGACCATGCCGAGCGCCTCGGAAGGGGCGAAAGTTCCAGCGGCGAGAAGGTAGCCATTGCCCACCTAGGGGCGGACGCATTCGTCCGCCCCCGACTGCCGGGCGGGGACGCCCCGCTCTCCATGATCTTCAATTGCCATCCTTGCTTGCCTCCGCATACAATCCTCCTCATCCACCGAGGCCCCTGTGAAGCGCATTAAAGCCATTTATCCCGGATCGTTTGATCCTCCAACCAACGGCCATCTTGATCTGATCGAGCGCGGCAGCAAGATTTTTGACGAACTGGTCGTGGCCATTCTTCGCAATCCCGAGAAAGACCCTCTGTTCAGCGTCGCCGACCGGCGCAAGATGTTGGAGGCGATGACCTCCGGTTTTGACAACGTCTCGGTCGACACTTTTGAGGGCCTCACGGTGGACTACGCTCTGCGGGTCGAGGCGCGAGTCATTCTGCGCGGTATTCGCGCCATCAGCGATTACGAATATGAGCTGCAGATGGCGTTGATGAATCGCAAACTCCAGCCCGGGGTGGAAACTGTGTTCATGATGCCCGCGGAAAAGTATTCGTACCTGAGTTCGCGGCTGGTGCGCGAAGTCGCGCAGCTCGGCGGTTCGATTGCCTGCCTCGTACCGGAACTGGTCGAGCAGAAGCTTCGTGAGAAAATGGATGTGGCTCACAAGTTCGAGGAGGGCGAGCCCTCCGAGGGCAAGAGCAAGTCCAGGAAAAAGAAAGCATAGTTGACACGAGAACGCCAAACATGAGCGCAGGCACGACCCCCGTCACCCACCCCGTCCGCCTGACGGAACGCATCAACCGCATCGAGACCTCCGCGACCATGGCGGTGGTAGCCGAAGCCGAGAAACTGCGGCAGCAGGGTGTTGATGTGGTGGATTTCGGCGCCGGCGAGCCTCACTTTTCCACGCCGCAGCACATCAAGGATGCAGCCATCGCTGCCATCCAGTCGAATTTTTCGAAGTACACGGCCGTTGGCGGGACGGTTGAACTGAAGGACGCCATCGTGCACCGTCATGCGGTGGATTTCGACTCCGACTACCGACGTGAGGAAGCTGCGGCTTCGGTGGGCGGCAAGCACGCGCTCTTCAACGTCATTTCCGTGCTCGTGGACCATGGCGACGAGGTCATTCTTCCCGTCCCCTACTGGGTCTCGTTCAAGGACATGGTGCGCTATGCCGGCGGCAAGTGCGTGCTGTTGCAAGGCGACGAAGCGCAGGACTTTCGCGTCACCGCCGGCATGGTGGCGAAACTGGTCACGCCGAAGACCAAGCTCATCATTTTGAATTCACCTTCCAATCCTTCCGGAGCGGTGATGAGCCCGGAAGACATGACCGAAGTCGTCCGGTTGGCGCACCAGCGCGGCATCTGGGTGATTTCCGATGAGTGCTACGTCTACCTGAACTACACGGGCAAACGGTTCTCGGTAGGTTCGTTGCGCGAGTTCCGCGACCGCTTCATGGTGGTCGGATCGCTTTCGAAGACCTATGCCATGACCGGATGGCGGCTCGGGTTCACGCTAGGCCCGGCGCCGATCATCATGGCCGTGCAGAAGCTGCAGAGCCAGTCCACTTCAAACCCGACCTCGATTGTGCAGAAGGCCGCGGTGGCAGCGCTGAAAGGTCCGCAACAATGCGTGGAGGACATGCGCCTGGAGTACATCAAGCTGCGGGATCACGTGGTGAAGGGACTGCGCTCCATTCCCGGCGTGAAATGCACGCTGCCCGAAGGCGCGTTTTATGCCTATCCCAATGTTTCGGCATTCTTCGGACGTAGCGGGATGAACTCGGCTTCCGATGTTGCGGGCAAACTGCTGCGCGAGAACCACGTTGCCACGGTTCCCGGAGAAGGCTTTGGCACCAAGGAACACATTCGCATTTCCTACGCGACATCAAAGGCTGAACTGGACCGCGGGCTGGAGCGGATGCGGAAGTTTTTTGGCGCGCTGTGAAGGTTCATGTGGCGCGGGCATTCCTGCCCGCCCAGATCGGTGGACTGTGGAGCGGCGGGCGTCCTCGCCACGTCATCATTTTTCTGAGTTCTGATATTTTGCTAATCCACAGTGGACGCACCGGTCAGCAAGCGTCCGGTTCCACCGATCTCCAAAGCGTTCTCCGCAACGCGGGCAACGCCAGTTAAGAGCTCGATTAGCGTTGATCACCAACAATATCATCCAGGGGAATGCGAGCATGAACCCCGGCATCGGAGTGTTGACTAGTTTCTTGCAAATGTACCCAGCTACTGCTATTACCGGCACATATCCAACAAAGAGCAAGAGCGACAGAATGTTAGTGCGCTTGTAGCGTTTCCAGTGTTCCGCATACTCAGCCATCTGTGCACGACCTGACCAACCCGTAGGTTACCATGCTAGAGAGTGCACACTTAGCTGGCATGACCCAACTCTATCCACTCCTGATGTCGCCCGCCTTCGACCCGCGCCCCTGGGGCACGCTTGATCTCTCCGCCATCTATCCCAACCACAAATTCAACGAGCGCATCGGAGAAGCGTGGCTTACCGGCGACAACTGCATGGTGGCGAACGGTCCGCTGGCGAAGCGGTCGCTCGAAGAACTTAGCAAGGAATTCGGCTCCGAACTGGTCGGAACCGCCGCACGCGACCCGCAGCGTTTTCCATTGCTGCTGAAGTTTCTGTTTCCCGAGGAAAAACTCTCCGTCCAGGTGCATCCCGACGACGCTACTGCGCAACGCTTTGGCGAGCCCTGGGGCAAAACCGAATGCTGGTACGTGGCCCACGCCAAGCCCGGATCGCAGATCGCGCTGGGATTGAAGCCCGGCGTTACGGTAGCTCAATTCGAGCAAGCTATTCAGGAAAATCGAGCGGAAGGGCTGCTGAACTGGATCAACGTCTACCAGGGCGAAATGATTTATGTGGCCGGCGGCACGGTGCATACGCTGGGGCCGGGAGCCGTCATCGTGGAAACGCAGCAGCAATCCGACACCACGTATCGTCTCTACGACTACGGACGTCCGCGGCCGCTGCATCTGGAGCGGGGGCTTGCCTCGGTCAAGGAGCGTGTTGCCTCGGGCAAAGTGATCCGCCCCGCGCCCGTCAGTATTCACGGCGGTAATAGCCGCCAGTCTTCGATGATTGCCGCGCCTTACTTCACGGTGGACCTGTTTGAATTGAAGGAGGCACAGGTGTTCTCTACCGGCGACAATTCGGGGAAGACGTCCGTGCAAATCCTGGTCGCCGTCGAAGGCTGCGGGGTGGTCGAAGCGCAGGGTCGTGATCCGGTGACGCTGGCCAAAGGCGATGCGGTCGTGATCCCGGCTGCGGTGCAGAGTTTTATGGTGCGGCCGCAGTGGGCAGTTGAGTTCCTGAAGGCCTACGTACCTGGTGCGGCGGTACCTGAGCCTGCAACACGGCTATAGAGGTTGTGCAAAGTCGTGTCGCCCTCACCGGCGAAAGAGCTGTGTCCTTCCCAAAACGCAAAATGCCCGAGGGAATGCCCTGACGCGTCCCTAGTGTGCGAGCAGGGGTAGGGGTCCTTCGACTCCGCCGGAACTTCGCTTCGCGAAGTTTCTGCTCCGCTCAGGATGACATGGTTTTTATGGGTTCGAGGGTTTCCCTGTGATCCCCTGTGTCCCCAGCGGTGAAGGCTTTCACCGAGACCTGCGTAAATGTTAGGCTGGCAGCGACCGTGAAGACGAATCCGCACTTCTATCCCGTAATTCTCGCTGGCGGCCGCGGCACGCGCTTCTGGCCGTTGAGCCGCAAGCGCCACGCTAAACAACTGCTGGCGCTCGACGGCAAACAGACCATGATCCAGCAGACGGTTAAACGCCTGGCGCCCATGGCCGCGCCGAGCCGGTTCTGGATCATCACGAACGACGACCTCCGGCCCGCTATTCTTCGACAGCTTCGGAGGCTTCCGGCGAAGCAGATTATTGCCGAGCCTGCCGCGCGCAACACAACTCCGGCGATTGGTTTAGCGGCATTTCTTTTGCTTCGTCAGGATCCCGACGCGGTGCTCGGACTGTTCCCCTCTGACCACGTCATCGCCGACCCGGCTCAATACCGCGCGACCCTCAGCCAAGCAATCGAGATCGCCGCCGCCGGAGACAACATCGTTGTGCTCGGCATCCGCCCGACTCGCCCGGAAACCGGCTACGGCTATATCGAGGCTGGGGCTGCAGATCATGCTGGGACTTTGTCCCTGCGCGTGCGACGCTTCACGGAGAAACCGGACCGCGACCATGCCCGTCAGTTTCTTGACGCGGGCAACTACTTCTGGAACAGCGGCATGTTTCTGTGGCGCGCCGACACGCTGGCGAACGCGCTGCGCGAGCATCTTCCAAACACCGCGGTGCTGCTTGAAAGGATTGCCGCGGCCTATGGCACGCGCAAGTTCGCGGAAACGTTTCGAAAGCTCTACCCGAAGTGCGAGAACATCAGCGTCGACTACGCGATCCTCGAACCCCGCTCCGCCAAGGGCGCAGGCCAGTCGGGCATTCTCTGTCTGCCCTCCGACTTTGGATGGAACGATCTCGGCTCCTGGACCGCGCTGCATGAGCACCACGTGGCGAAGACGGGATCGCGCGATGGGAAACCGTCCTCAGCGTCCGGCAGTTTTGCCCTGAATGCGAGGAATAACTATGTTCATGCGCCCGGCAAGTTTGTCGCCCTGATCGGCGTGAGCAACCTGGTGATTGTCGAGACCGACGACGCACTGCTCGTTACCACGCTTGATCAGTCACAGGATGTGGGCAAAGTGGTGAAGCATCTGGATGAGAAGAAGCTGAAGAAGCTAGTGTGACGGTCGTTGGTCGTGGTCGTTAGTCGTTGGCAATCTTTGGACTTTCGATGCGAACGTGCTGCCGGAACGAACGGCGAACAGCGAGCGCCCAGCGACCAGCGACTATCGACCAACGACGAACTATGACCCAAATCAAATTCGGAACCGACGGCTGGCGCGGCCTGATTGCCGACGATTTCACTTTCGACAACGTGCGCCGCGTGGCTGGAGCGATTGCGGGCTACGTGCTCAAGCATGAGGATCCCCAACGCGGCGTTGTTGTTGGCTATGACACGCGCTTCTTGTCCGACCGCGCCGCTCGCGCCGTCGCTGAAGTCATCGCTGGCGCAGGCATTCCCGTGCTGCTGGCCAAGGATTACGTGCCCACGCCCGCGGTTTCCTACAACGTCAAAAAGCTGGGCGCGGCGGGCGGCGTCATGATTACCTCCAGCCACAATCCGTGGAACTGGAATGGGGTGAAGTTCAAAGCGAAATTTGGAGGCTCGGCTACGCCCGCAATCATGAAGTTGATCGAAGAGGAACTGGATGCCGAAACACTGCCCCCGAATTCGTCTCCCACCCTTGCGCACAAAACGCGCAAGGATGGGGCACCCGCAGCCTCGAAGATCGAAGAGGTGGATCTGAAGCCTGCCTATGTCGAGGCGATCTGCCAGTTTGTCGACCTCAACCTGATCCGCAAAGCGAATTTCAAGTTCGCGATTGACGCGATGTACGGCTCGGGGCGCGGAGTTTTGCCGGGTATCTTCGACAAGAATGGAATTCAGTACGTCGCGATCCGCCAGGAAGTGAACCCTCTATTCCCAGGCATTAATCCCGAACCGATCCTGCCGCACGTCGCGCTGCTGCAGGAAACCGTGGTGAAGGAAAAATGCCACGCCGGACTGGTCACCGACGGCGATGCCGACCGCATTGGGGCGGTGGCGGAGGATGGGAGCTTTGTCGATTCGCACAAGTGCATGTGCGTTCTGCTGAACTGGCTGCTGGTTTACAAGAAGTGGCCGGGCGATGTGGTGCGCGCCTTCAATACCACCGGCATGATGGACCGCATCGCCGCCAAGTATGGACGCAAGCTGCACGAGTGCAACATCGGCTTCAAGTACATTGCCGATCTGATGATGGAGCATGAAATTCTGATCGGCGGAGAAGAGTCAGGCGGTATCGGATATGGCCGCTTTCTCCCCGAACGCGATGGCATTCTCAATGCGCTCCTGCTGGCGAATGTAATGGCGGAAGAAGGGAAGCCGCTCGGCCAGTTAGTCGCCGACCTGCAGCGGGAATTCGGCGCGCACTACTATGGCCGGCGCGATCTGCACATTTCTGATGAGATGAAGAGCGGCGCCATACGCCGCGCCGCCGATGCGCAGACTACGAAGCTTGGCGCTTATCCGATCCTGCGCAAGGAGAATCGCGACGGCGTGAAGTTCTACCTCGATGCTCCCAGGAATGGCAACGGCGCTGATGCCTGGGTATTGTTCCGCGCCTCCGGTACCGAACACATGCTGCGTTGCTATGTGGAAGCGGCTACGCCCGAACTGGTCGAAGAGATTCTTGAAAGCGGCGAGCGATTCGTGAGGCAGGGATAGACGGCAAGCCGGTAGCGGCACGGCTGAAGCCGTGCCTTTTCAAAGCAACTTAATAAGTGAAGGGTATAATCTGGCTTGCTTCAAGAGGAAGCAGCGGAGGAAACCAAATGGATCAACTGTACTGGGTTCCGTTCGGAATATGTGGCTCTCATTGTGCTTTACCTGATTCTGGGAAGCTTTTTCACCGTGCGGACGGCCGAAGTCGCCGTGATCACGCGATTCGGCAAGTTCCTTCGGGTCGCTGAGCCGGGATTGAACTGGAAGCGGCCATTCTTCGATTCCGTGACTGGTACGGTGAGCCTGCGGGTGAATCAGATCACGCTGACCATGGAGACGAAGACCAAAGACAACGTGTTCGTCACCATTCCGATTTCCGTGCAGAATCGCGTTCGTCCGGAAAAAGTCTACGACGCCTACTACAAGTTGTCCGATCCGGTGGCGCAGATCAAATCCTACGTCGAGCAGGTGATCCTGGGGCATGTTCCGGGAATGACGCTGGACGAAGTGTTTGCCTCGCAATCCAGTATCGCCGCGGCCGTCAAGCAGGAACTGGATGCGGACATGGCGACCTTCGGATACGAAATTGTGAACGTGCTGGTCACCGATATTGTTCCCGATGCCAAGGTGAAATCGGCGATGAACGACATCAACGCGGCGCAGCGCGAACAGGTAGCCGCGAACGCCAGGGGCGAGGCGGAGAAGATTCTGGTGGTCAAGAAGGCCGAGGCCGAAGCGGAAAGCAAGGCGCTGCAGGGACAGGGAATCGCGAATCAAAGGAAGGCCATCATCGAAGGGCTGCAGGCCTCGATCGAACAGTTCCAGAAGGTGGTGGAGGGGGCGTCGGCAAAAGAAGTCATGCAATTGGTGATGGTCACACAGTATTTCGATACCTTGAAGTCCATTGGCGAGAACGACAAAACCAACACGCTGTTTCTGGCGCACTCGCCCGGGGCCGTCAAGGAAGTCTCGGATCAGATTCTGCAGTCCATGCTGGTGGCGGAGAAAGCGAACGGCTGAAGCTCAAGAGTCGCCATTCATGGCGCAGGAACCTGGCCGGCGTAACACTTCCAACCTTTGACTATTCTGACCGTCGGGCCTGCCCTTTCGTGTTCTAGCAAGCCGGGGAACGCGATAGGATAATGACACTCAACATAATGGCCACCAAGGAAATAACTCCGGTTCTCGCCGATTCTCCTGAATCGCGCCGCTACAACCGCATCAAGCGGTGGATCGGCATCGCCGATTTTGCGATCGGATTTGGGCTGCTGGTTGTACTCCTGGCCACCGGTTGGACGGGAACGCTCCGCGATCTGGCCGAGCGGGGCGCTTCGCAAAATTACTCTTACGCCGTTTTCCTCTACGTCGTGATGCTGATGCTGATCAGCAAAGTGCTGGGAACTCCGCTCGAGTACTACAGCTTTCGGCTCGAACACCGCTATAACCTTTCTAACCAGAGATTCCGGTCGTGGCTTTGGGACGAGTTCAAGGGTCTGCTCATCGGCTTGGTCATGGCTACGATTGTGGTCGAATTGCTCTACATGCTGATCCGCCAGACCCCGCAGCACTGGTGGGTGATCGCGTGGGCTGTTTTTCTGGGACTGGTTGTGCTGCTCGCGCAACTCGCGCCGGTTGTACTGTTTCCGATTTTTTACAAATTCGAGCCCCTTGATAACGAGGAACTCAAGCGGCGCCTGATCGTTTTGAGCGAACGGGCCGGGACGCGGGTGCGGGGCGTCTATAAGTGGCATCTCTCCGAGAAAAGCAAGAAAGCCAATGCCGCGCTGACCGGACTCGGCGCAACCCGGCGCATCATCCTTGCCGACACCTTGCTGGACAACTATTCAGAGGATGAAATCGAGGCCGTGCTGGCGCACGAACTTGGGCATCACGTGCACCGTCATATTCTGAAGAGCATTGTGGTGCAAGCGGGAATCACGCTGTTCGGGTTCTGGCTGGCCAATGAGGTTCTCAGCTACGCCGTGGACCGCCGCCAGATGTTCGAGCAAATGGCCGATTTCGCCAATCTGCCGCTGCTGATTCTGGTCTCGACCGTGCTCTCATTCTTGCTGATGCCCGCGCTCAACGCCTACTCTCGCTTTAACGAGCGGCAAGCCGACCGCTATTGTTTCCATTCGGTGGCCAGCGTTGAACCCTTCATTTCGTCGATGAACAAGTTAGCCGAGCAGAATCTGGCCGAAAGAACGCCTTCCCGGTGGGTGGAGTGGTTACTCCACTCGCATCCTGCGATCACCAAGCGAATTGCCGCTGCGGAGGCTTGGGCGAAGGCGCACTAGGATCGCAGAAGTCAGAAGTCAGATTCAGAAGTGAAAACCTTTCTCAGCACACTCCGCGTTAAAGAGTTTACTTCTGCAATCTGACTTCTGACTTCTGCAATTTCAAGATCTCTTCTACTCTCCGCACGTCCTCTTCTGTGTCGACACCTACGGTGTCGAATGGCGTCTCTGCCACATAAATCGGAACCCCGTTCTCGAGGAAGCGCAACTGCTCCAGGCGCTCGCTGCGCTCGAGCGGCGACTCCGGCCAGCGCACGAACTTGTCGAGCGCCTCTTTGCGATAGCCGTAGAATCCAAGATGTTTGTAGTATTGCGGCCGTACTTCATCGCGGTCATACGGGATAGTCGTTCTCGAAAAATACAACGCCCGTCCGACTGCGTCCGTCACCACCTTCACTGCGCTCGGATTGTTGATGTCGATCTCCGCGGCCGGCGTCTTCAAGGTTCCAACCTCGACCCCTGCGCCCTGCATCACCGCGATCAAGCGGTCGATGTGCTCGGGCCGGGTCAGCGGCTCATCGCCCTGAACATTCAAATAGACATCCGCTGGAACGGCGGTCGAGATCTCATGCACCCGCTCGGTGCCCGAACGATGGTCCGCCGAAGTCATCTGCGCGGCAAAGCCGTGCTGCTGGCAAAAGCGCATGATTTCACCGGAGTCGGTAGCGACGATGACTTGATCGAGCGACGAGCACCGCCGCACTCCCTCATAGACCCAAGCCAGCAGCGGGACGCCCGCGATCTCGCGCAGCATCTTACGGGGCAGGCGCGTCGAAGCCAGGCGCGCCGGAATCACAGCGACGACTTTCATGTGCCCAGTTTCGCATGGAGCCCGTGCGGTTTAACAGAGCATTCGTTTGACACTGCATTCGCTGCACTTTTAGAATGCAGTAGGGACGCGTCCACCCGCGTCTGCGGGATTCTGTGCCCACTTCCGGGCTATCCCTGGTTCCTTCCGCGTATTTCCGGATTGGCGGTGTAGCTCAGGTGGTTAGAGCGACGGTCTCATAATCCGTAGGTCGTAGGTTCGAGTCCTACCGCCGCCACCAGATTTAGGATTTGTTTTCAATAAGCTAGAGGTACCGGAGGTCGTGTACGATCGGTACCTCATCGCCACTAAACCGAATCGCTTGCATCGTCTTCCCCTGCTGGCGGATCGTTAGCGAGTGAATAGCCGCGAACCCGTTCGCCTCGTCCGGTACACCGATGTAGTGAATTTAGAACGGTGGAACATCCGAACGAACCTCGGCGGTGAGACTTACCGATTGTGACAGAGCAACGTGGGTACTCAGTACAACAGCGGAACGATCCTGCATCTGGTCATGGTGTCAATTGTATGTGCAGCACGGTCAAAGTAGGCGGGAAGACACGATAACTGGCGCAAAATTCCCTTTACACTCACGACCCTGCCCCGACGAACAAACAGCCCCGCACCGCTGCGGGGCTGTTTCGTGGCAGCTACAGATTTTACTTGCCCGTACCCGTCAGATTCGAAGTCTGCGGGCCGTTGACCGCGCTGTCAGCCATGCTCAGCTGTCCCGTCCTCTTGCCTATCACGGTCGGGGTAAACGTCACGCTAATCGTGCATTTGGCCTTGGCCTCCAGACTCGTCGTGCACGTTGTCGCCGAGACCGCAAAGTCTCCGGTCGTTGTGATTGCGATGCCGGTCAGTGGAACGGTCTGGTTGTTAGTCAAAGTGAACGTCTTCGGCAGACTGGTCGTGCCCACCTTCTGCGCCACGTAAGTGGCACTGGCCGGAGTCAGCGTCGCAGGCGTAATACCCGTGCCCGTCAGATTGGAGGTTTGCGGGCTGTTGCTGGCACTGTCGCTTACGCTCAACTGCCCCGTACGCGTCCCGATCGCCGTGGGGGTAAACGTCACGCTGATCGTGCATTTGGCCTTGGCCGCCAGACTCGTCCCGCAGGTCGTCGCCGAGACCGCAAAGTCTCCGGTCGTCGAGATGGCGATGCCGGTCAGCGTCACGGTCTGGTTGTTAGTCAAGGTAAACGTCTTCGGCAGACTGGTCGTGCCCTCCGCCTGTGCGGCGTAAGTAGCACTGGCCGGGGTCAGGGTCGCCGGCACGACGCCCGTGCCTGTGAGCGGTACGGTTTGCGGGCTGTTGTCGGCGCTGTCGCTCACGCTTAACTGCCCCGTCCTGTTGCCCGTTGTCGTCGGCGAGAACGTCACACTAATCGTGCATTTTCCTTTGGGGGCCAGGCTCGTCGCGCAAGCCGTGGCCGACACCGCAAAGTCTCCGGTCGTCGAGATTGCGATGCTAGTCAGCGTTATGGTCTGGTTGTTGGTCAGCGTAAACGTCTTGGGCGAACTGGTCGTACCTACCGCCTGCGTGGCGTACGTGGCAGTGGCCGGGGTCAGCGTCGCCGACGGGACACCCGTGCCCGACAGCGCCACTGTCTGCGGGCTGTTGTCAGCGTTGTCGGTGATGGTGAGGGTCCCCGCCAGCGGGCCCAGCTGCGTGGGCGTGAAGGTGACACTGATCTTGCACTTCTTGCCCACGGCGAGCGTGGCGCCGCACGTATTTGCCAAAACCGCGAAGTCACCATTGATCGCGACGTTGCTGATGGCCACAGAAACGGTACCGGTATTTGTCAACGTTATGTTCTTGGCAGCGCTGGTCGTGGAGGTCGCCTGAGGAGCGAAAGTGAGCGAAGTGGGCGAGAGTGTGACTGCGCCCGGCGCCAGCTCGAGGCTGAAGACCGTCCCGCAGCCGACCGTGCCGCAATTGCTGCTGGTACCTCCACGGAAGGTGGCGCCGTAGAATATCCCGTTCTTGGCTTGCACCAACCCTAAAGTTATCGCGCCGTCCGTGCCGTCGAAGCTGTGTAACGTGGTCAGGGTGCCCGTCGAGGTCATTTTGAAAACGGTGCCACACCCGCCACCGCTGCAATTGCCGCTGCTACCTCCGAGTTCTGTGGTCCCGTAGAAGTCCCCGTCGGTGCCCTGCGCGAGCCCTGCTTCCGGGTAGGCGCCGTCCGTGTTATTGAAACTGTGTAGCGTGGTCAAGGTGCCCGCCGGGGTGATTTCAAAGACCGTGCCATAGTTGTTGGGCCCGTCGTCGTCGGTTGTCCCGTAGAAGTTCCCGTCGGCGCCTTGCGCGAGCCCCCCTATAGGGTAGGCGCCGTCCGTGTTATTGAAACTGTGCAGCGTGGTCAGGGTCCCCGCCAGCGTAATTTCGAAAACGGTGCCCAAGTTGTTGGTCCCGCCGTCCATGGTGGTGCCGTAGAAGTTCCCGTCGGAGCCCTGCACCAATCCAGCGTAAGGGTAAGAGCCGTCCGTGCCCGCGAAGGTGTAGAGCGTGGTCAGGGTGCCCGCCGGGGTCATTTTGAAAACGGTGCCCAAGTTGTTGCTCCCGCCGTACTCGGTTGTCCCGTAGAAGTTCCCGTCGGAGCCCTGCACCAATGCTGCGGTAGGCACAGCGCCGTCACTGACCACGAAGATGTGCAGCGTCGTCAGCGTACCGCTCGGAGTAATTTTGAAAACCGTGCCATGGCCGGTGCCGACTCCGCCAAAGCCTGTTGTCCCGTAGAAGTCCCCGTCGGTGCCTTGCACCAGTGCCGCGGTAGGGTTGGCGCCGTCGGTGCAGCTGCTTTGGGCGCAAAAACTGTACAGCGTGGTTAGCGCGCCCTCCGCTGTGATTTGAAAGACCGTGCCAGAGCCGTTGGCCCCACCGTAGAACGTTGTCCCGTAGAAGTTCCCGTCAGTGCCCTGGATGAGAGACGTCCCTGGATCAGCACCGTTGGTCATGTCGAAATTTACCAGCGTGGTAAAGGTTTGCGCCGGGGATGCTATCGCCGTCACAGCCAACAACACAAAGACGATGGAGGTCATTCCCGTTAAGCAAGAAATCGTGACCAGCGCTCGTTTCATAAACCTTCCTCCTTGGAAATTTCCAGACTGAGACTGTGAGAATTGCGATTCTTTACCACAGGAGCAGACCATCGGTGAGCTACCCCTCCCAAGGCGACCCATCTCCGAGTCAAGCAACTGCCGAAACGCAGAGCCCAAGAAACCCGAGCGTCCCGTTTTTCCTCGTGCCGAATCACCCGGGCGAGCTTTCAAGCTTGCTTCCCTACTTGTACATGTGAGAAACGGGGGGAAATTGGCTCAAAGACGCGAGAAACTTAAAGAAATTCCTATCGTTCTTTAAGACCGCTGCTGTTGGCGAGGTGTTGAAAAGCACGGCTTCGATGTTCCCAATCCCTCAGAAACGAGGTAGTAAGGAGAGGTTGGACTCGGCTCACGGCAACTCGGAACCTGTTCGTTTTTGGCATAATATCGCATCTCTAACAATGTCGGCAGTGTCAAGCACTTTGAAGCGTAGTAGTCCGTGCACTTCGAAAAGTGCGCCATTTCGCTCTAGTTGAAGGTTCTGCCATGCCAACCAAGGCTCGCTCGTAATCGGTTTCAGGTCAGGAACTCAGTCCGACCCATGCGTCTCTTCGGTCACACCTTCGATCATGATTACTATTTCGAACTCCCCAGTGAAGGGGAGCGGGATACCCAATCAATTTCTCGATGTTCTACCGCACACCATCGCGATTTCCGGGCTCTCCCGCGTGCGAACCGAACTCTTTCAACTGCCCGTAATTCCATCCCTTGCGCCACATCCAGTACATCCGAACTGCCAGTCTCCGGGCCATCGCGACCTTGGCGATCCGCCCTCGCCGCAACGCCAGGTGGAAGTACTTGTTTCGCCATTCCTGATCGCTGCGCACTGTGACTTGCGCCGCTTCCACCAGCAAAAAGCGCAACAGAGAGTTACCTTGTTTCGTGATGTGTCCCAACCGTCGCCGATTCCCACTCGATTCTTCTAATGGCACCAGCCCCAGATAGCTCGCGATCTGCTTACCACGCTGGAACCGCTCCGCTCTCCCGATGATAAGCACGAAGGCCAACGCGGTCAGCGCGCCCACTCCGGGGTGCGTCTGCAATCGCCGCGCCTCAGGACACTTCTCCACTTCCCCCTCGATGGCCTGCGTCAACTCGGCAATCGTCGGAGTCAGTCGGTCCAGCAACTCCAGCAGATCGCGCCGTCGCCGGCTCGCCCATGGCGCTAACGCAAACGACTCCAGTTGCTCCCGTCCAGCATCTCGCCAGAGCCGCTTCTTGCAGCGCAGTCCTTCGTTGAGCGCCACCGCCTGCAGCTGGTTCATGATCCGCGTGCGCGCCTGCACCATCCGGTGCCGGTGCCACAGCAGTTGCCGCAGATCGCGATTCTCCCAACTCGGCACCCAGATCCGCGGAAAACGATCCTCGATCAGTAGTTGCAGAATCAGCCGTGCATCCTGGCGATCCGTCTTCTGCTTGCGGACTCGCTTGGTGCGGATCTCGGCGGCATCGCCGATGTTGAGTTCGAACCGCAGTTCTGACAGCAGTCTTTCAAACCAGCGTGCGTGCCCGCTGGCTTCCATGCCCATACGAACCCTCTGACCCGCAGCCGCCAGAGCACGATAGAACTTCTCCGCCTCTTCGCGATGCGTTAGCCTCTTTTCCTGAAACTCTCCGGTGTCGGTATCCACCGAAGCCATTTGCTGAAACTCGGGGTGGAAATCTACTCCTATAATGATCATTGTTCGGCTCCTTTCTCCCGAGCCTGTTGGTTGGCTTTAGCACCACCAACTTTACTCGAGCGTGGGAGCCGACATTGTTATGGAATCAATTACACGCAATATAAAAAGGCGCCCACTTTTGCGATAGGTTGTGAGTGTTGGATCACCAACCTAGCGAAAGGAGCGCCTTTATGAGTCAGGAAAAGTATATCGGCATGGACGTTCATCAGGCCACCATTTCGGTTGCCGTGATGGATGGGAGTGGCAAGTTGATCATGGAATGCCTGCTGGAGACCAAGGCGGGCACGATCGTCGAGTTCATCCAAGGACTGCATGGAACTCTGTTGCTGACTTTCGAAGAAGGAACTTCCGCGGCCTGGTTACACGATCTCCTGAAACCACATGTCAACCGGCTCGTAGTCTGCGATCCGCGCAAAGCGGCTCTGTTGAAAGAAGGCAACAAGAGTGACCGGATCGATGCGCGCAAGCTGGCCGAGATGTTACGCACCAACCAACTCCACTCGGTTTACCACGGCGAGCATGGGATGCGCACGTTGAAGGAACTGGGGCGCAGTTATCTGACCGTCACCAAAGATGTGACCCGGGTGATGAATCGGATCAAAGCGCTGTATCGCAGCTGGGCGATTCCCTGCAGCGGCACCACGGTCTACGCTTCACGTCATCGCGCCCAGTGGCTGGCCAAAATCGTGGAACCAGGAGTTCGGGTTCGAGCCGAACATTTATACCAGCAACTCGATAGTCTCCAACCGCTGCGTCTGGAAGCCCGACACCAACTCCTGCGGGAGAGCCATCAGCATGCTGCCGTGAAGCTGCTTCGCCAAGTGCCTGCCATCGGTCCGATCCGAGCTGCGCTGCTCGTTGCCTTGCTGCAGACCCCACACCGTTTCCGAACCAAACGTCAGCTCTGGGCCTACAGCGGGTTCGCGGTCGAGACGCACGACAGTGGCGAGTACCGCTATGTGCGGGGCAAACCGCAACGCAATCGCGAGCGCATCACCGTGCGCGGTCTGAATGACAACTACAACAAGGACTTGAAGAATCTGTTCAAAGGGGCCGCCATCTCTGCCAGCTCAAGTCCTGGCCCTCTGCACGACTTCTATGTCGCTCGGGTGGAGAAAGGGATGCGGCCGACGATGGCCCGGCTCACCTTGGCACGGAAAATCGCGGCCATCAGCTTAACCCTGTGGAAGAAAGGAGTGAAGTTCGACCCGAAACAATTGCATCGACAAGCAGCTTGAGCATTTCCGGTGAAGACGGCTTTCCATCTCTGGGAACTTCTCTGCGGTGATGGTCGGTGGGGTTCGGAAGATGCTCGGTTCGAGGGGAGTATCCGTCAATGAGATCGGCCCTGTGTGCTTGGCACCGAGTCACCCATTACACGTTATGCCCCCTTGGATAACCAGAAATAGCCATAGGCCACGAGCCTCGGATAGAACCATGGTTGACGACGAGGAGTCACCTGTTTCGCTTGCTGCTCTTTCAAGCCCGATGACCTCACCGTCGACACAGAGGAAACCCGCGAATGGACCACAAGCCAAACTTCTTCAGGGAAGCACCAACTACAGTGGGCTGGATCTCGAGAAAGAAATCTCGCCGCCGGTCGAGGGAGAACTTTTTTCTTGACATCCCTTTTTATAGAACGCATTGACCTAGAGGGAGAGGCCGGAGGTGCATGAAGTGCTTTGGCGCCACGCAGCTAAGCGGACCCGCGGGGCATCCGAGCGTCCACATCCGGCTAGCACGGCTCAAGAAGGGGGTAGAGCGAAAGCGGTTCTTGACACCAACCTCGATATGAGAACTATCGTCCGAGGCTTGCCATCTGCTGCGCAATTTTCTGCTGAGGTCTCGCCAAGTATCCGTTCCCGCTGATCTGAGACGGGTTCGGAATCTGCTTCCACACATTGAGGCTGTTTTCGTAGGCGGTTTGGGCTTGGGCCGTCAACCCGGACTTTTTCGCAGCGTCCTTTGTTTGTCGTGCCGACAACGCAGCTACATCGCCCAGTCCCGCATAAGCATCGGCGGCGGCGTAGAGAGCAGGAATGTCCATGTGTTCGAGTGAAAACGAGAGCTTGGCTGTCTCAATCGCCTTCTTGTATTGCTCGGACGCTTCGGCCAATTTCCCCATCGCGACTAGCGTGTTGCCAATCTTGGTTTCGACCATGGCCAGGTCGCAACGCGCATCGTCGTATTTTCCCAGGTCGGCAGTCAGCGCGGTGGCGCCATCCTGAAAATGCTTCAAAGCGTCGGGTAGATTATGCAGGCGCGATTGCGCTTCACCAATCCAGGATTCCATCATGCCGGTTCCTGGTCCGCTGTCGGCCTCCAAGTGAAGATCGCGGAAGCACTGCAGCGAATGTAGCACCAGGCGAAGACCGTCCTTGGAGCTTCCCCTTACCACATAGGCCCTGCCTTCCTCGAAATCGAAACCGCACACGTCGGATTGCAACATCGTGTTCTCCGGATCCAGCTTGGCAAGCCGTGCGGTTCTCTCACGCGCTCGCGTAAAATCCACGAGCGCCGCGCCCACATCCCCTTGCATCAGTTTGATTTGACCACGACGCACCTCGGACGCTGCCGTGTCACGAATTAAGTCTGGAGTACCGATCTCCTTTACCAGACTCTCGTGCTGCGCGATACCTTGATCCATAAGCTGCACGCCTTCGTCGCGATTGCCGAAGCGGCCAATCTGAAAAGCTAACTCCACCGTGCCATGAGCTACGCCGCGGCGAATTCCCTTGAAGTCAGGATTGGTCCGGAGAATGTCCTTTCTCAGGGCAAGGCTTTCCCGGTGTGTAGCGATGGCCTTTAGCCGATCGCCGTTGGCATCCTCGATTGCAGCAAGGAGCTGGAGTTCCAGTGCTCGTTCATTTCGTACCTCCGGCTTGCTGCCGTCCGTCCGCAGCAGCGGTTCGGTGACCGCCAGGGCTTGAGCTATCTCGGGCGGACCGGGTCGTTCGTAGACATCAGTGAAAGCCCTCCTGCGATATGCCGCCGCCAGGTTTAGCTGATCCGTCACGTTCCGTGGACTCGCCTTCGCGACAGCCTCGAAGAGCGCAATGGACTTACCAACGCTAACCGCGGCGTTGTTGATCTGGCCAAGATTCGACTGCGAAGTGTCTCCCTGTACCGCCGACAGCCGCTGATATCCAAAGGCGAGCTCGCGTTGCAGATCTACGTCGCCCCCGGCATCTTGCGAGAGCTTGTCGAGATATTCCACGGCACGATCCAGCAAGAGTTTGCGCGAGGGAGTCGCTCCGGGAAGATCTTGAATGGAATCGTGGATTTCGAAAATCAGCGAGTTGGCAAGCTTCCGAACGTCGTCGAAGCGCTTCTCGGCGCGAATTCGTTCGGCATTCGCAATCCTGGCCTGACGAATGGTCGCGGCAACCCCGGCCACAATACTAAGTGCCACCAGAGCGGCTGCGGCCATCGCGGTGCGATTCCGCCGGACATATTTGCCGGCCCGATACCTCCATGATCCCTTCGTGGCGGTAACCGGCAAACCGTCGAGGTGGCGACGGATGTCCGCGGAGAACTGTTCCACGGACGGGTAGCGGCGCTCCGGCTCCTTGCGCAGCGCCATTAACACGATATTGTCGAGATCCCCAGCCAAGCGGCGCTGCAGTCTGCTGGCCGACCGCTCGCCGAAGCGGCTCACCAAATCCGGCTGCGCGATCAAGGCTGCATCACTGCCACCGTGTAGCGCCCGCCCGAGCAGAATCTCGCTCGGGCGCACAGGCTCGGTTTCGCACACCGCCTGCGCCAGTTTGTGCGGACTGCTCGTATCTCCGGGATATGGCGAGCATCCCGTCAGCAGCCCGTAGAGCACAACGCCCAAGGAGTAAACATCGGTTGCGGTCGTGATCGGCTCGCCTCGGATTTGTTCCGGGCTCGCAAACTCGGGAGTCATGGCCTGGGTTAATGTAGCCTCCGAGCTGCCCGGCGCATCCAGCAACTTTGCCACTCCGAAGTCGAGCAACTTCGGCACACCGTCATTCGTCACCAGCACATTGCTCGGCTTGATGTCCCGGTGAATCACGAGCCGCTGGTGCGCATACTGCACCGCCAGGCAGACCTGCCGGAACAGTTGCAGACGCTCTGTGATCGCCAGCTCGCGCTCGTCACAGTACTGATCGATGGGTTTGCCTTCGATCAGTTCCATCACCAGATAAGGAATGCCGTCGTCGTTGGTGCCCCCGTCGAGGAGCCGGGCGATGTTTGGGTGTTCGAGTGAGGCGAGTATCTGCCGCTCGCTGCGGAAGCGTTCAATTACAGAGGCGGTATGGAGGCCGCCACGGATCAGTTTGACGGCAACTTCTTTCGTGTACTGGCCATCCGCACGGACGGACCTGTAAACTTCGCCCATGCCGCCGTGGCCGATCTCCGCGATGATCTGATAGACGCCGACACGCCGGCCTTCGAGTAAAGGTTGGGGCGCTGGCACTGTTGCCTTCAGATCAACCGCAGGATTCTTCAGAAAATTTGTGCCCGCCTGCTCATGGGAAGCAAGAAGCGATTCCACTTCGCGTCGCAGTTCCGTATCGCCAGCGCAAGCGCGATCGAGGAAGGCCAACCGACCGGAAGACTCAACTGCAAGAGCCTCATCCAGCACTTGCTTTACCCGCTGCCAGCGCTCCGAGTTCATGCCGGAGCCTCGCCCGTCATCGCGCGAAACAGCCATGCGCGAGCTGTCACCCATTCTCGTTTAACGGTCGCTGGCGAAATTCCCAAGACTTCCGACGTATCTTCAATCGTCAGCCCCGCGAAGTATCGCAATTCGATGATGCGGCCTTGCTGCGCATCGAGCTTCGTCAGGTCTTCGAGGGCCTTGTCAAGAACGATGAGGTCGACGTCGGTGGGCTGTGCTCCTGCTAGCGACTCGTCCAGAGCCAAACGGGTCGCTCCACCACCGCGCTTGGCTGCTGCGCGGCCGCGCGCATGCTCAACGAGGATTTGCCGCATAAGATGAGCTGCAATTCCGAAAAAGTGGGCGCGATTCTGCCACTGCGGCGGACTTTGCCCGGCCAACCGAAGATAGGCTTCGTGGACCAAAGCGGTGCTTTGTAGCGTGTGGTCACTGCGTTCTTGCCGCAGGTAGTGGTGAGCAAGCTGGCGCAGTTCCTGATAGACGAGGGGCATTAAGGCGTCAAGAGCGCGCTCATCTCCCGAGCGCCAACGTACAAGGAGTTCGGTCACCTGATTGGAGGATTGGCTAGGCAAGGTGCGGTTCAGCCCTGGCAGCGCCGCGGGGAGTGTCGCTGTTGGAAGGGAAGCTTAGCCCGTCTGGGGGCATGTGTCAAGACGCTGAAAATACATGATTTAGTCTTCAACCGACTGCGCCGAGAGCGGGTGATCGATCTTTTCTGAGCCAGTTTTCTGGATTTTCGCGCATGTGTAGATAGTTAGTAAGGTAGCTCGAAGGCTGGTCCGTCCGAGGGGGTTCGGAACGAGAGGAAGATCATGCTCGGACTTCTGGCCTTCGGACGTCAGCAGCAATTCCGATCGAATGCGGGTGGCCTCGGGGAAGGAACACCCGCCTTCGAGAGGTGACAGATCTCTGTCGCGGAAACGCTCAAAGAGCAGTAAATTCGCGGTCCGTGAAAGGCCGCGCCGAGAAGCCACTTTCAGCCCAGGAGCAGCAACCATGACCAGGCTCAAAACAAATCGCAGTTTCAATATTGTGCGGACCATGATCGTTCTGGCAGTCATCGCTTGTGCCGCACTCGTTCACGCGCAAGTTTATACCCAACTGTATAACTTCGATTGCGTGAAGGTCGGGTGCAATCCGGATCAACCCGGGCTACTTGCCCAGGGCCAGGACGGCGGTCTTTATAGCACGATGCCGATCCAGATTTCCGGCGATGGTACAGTGATCGGCTGCTCGCCGGCTGGCCTGTGCGACACGATATTCCAATTCACAGACGTGAACTCCAGTCCACAATCAGGACTCAGTCTCGGTTTCGATGGCAACTTTTATGGAACGGCCGAAACTGGCGGGGCTGGACGCACTGGCACCGTTTTCAAGGTTTCAGGTGGCGCCATGACAGTGCTTCATACCTTCACGGACGGCACCGATGGTGCATATCCTTGGGCTCCTCCCGTTCAGGCCCCGGACGGAAACATTTATGGCGTCACATACAATGGTTCGAACCCAGGGAAAGCGTACAAGATTACGCCGTCCGGCGTTTTCTCCGTGCTCGCAACCCTGCCTTCCGGAACGCAGGCCCCCTTAATTGTCGGCATCGATGGGAAGCTCTACGGGACAACCCCGTATGGCGGCGATTTCAATCGCGGCACCATGTTCCAAATGACCACGAAGGGCATAGTAAAGATCATTCACAGTTTCGGTGCCGATGGCCTTGTGCCTATCGGCCCGGTCATGCAGGCCGTTGACGGCAAGTTCTACGGCACGACGTCCGGGGGAGGGTCCTTCAGTCAGGGCATCGTCTATCAGGTGACCACGGGAGGCGCCTACAAAGTTCTGCACAACTTTCAGACCGCGACCGAGGGCACCGGTTCGACCACGGGCCTGGTGCAAGGAAGCGACAAGTTTCTCTATGGCGTGATCGCAGGCGGGGGCGTTAGCGGTCTCGGATCACTGTACAAGGTCAACACGACCGGGACTACTTTTGCAGTACTTCACAGCTTTGATAGGCTGACTGGGGGCACGCCGTTCTCTACTCCCACTCTTCACACGAACGGAACGATCTATGGCGTTACGCACACTGGCGGCTCACAGAATTCCACTTATGGCGCGCTTTACAGTTTCGATGCCGGGCTAAAGCCGTTTGCCTCCCTGGTCGTGATTTGGTCCGGCAAAGTGGGCACGCCGGTGGGCATCCTCGGCCAAGGCTTCTCGAGTGCAACGGGTGTGAAATTCGGATCAGGGGCGGGTACCTTCACCGTCGTGAGCGATACCTACATGATCGCAACCGTGGCCGCCGGAGCAACCACCGGTAACGTGACTGTGCTTGAACCGAGCGGCAACCTGGTTACGCCACAGGTTTTCAAAGTCATTCCCCAGGCGCTGACATTCGCCCCGCCGAGCGGGCCGGTAGGAACGCCGGTTGTGATCACGGGCATGAGTCTCACGCAAACAACCAGCGTGACCTTCGGCGGAGTCAAAGCCACCATCTTCACTGTGAACTCCGATACCCAGGTAACTGCGACGGTCCCGACTGGTGCCAAGACCGGCAAAGCAAAAGTAGTGGTCACGACGAAAGGCGGCAGTGCCACCGCTCCGGGAACTTTCACCGTGAACTGATCCAGGTATGCTCCGACATGAGGGGACCGTGCCTGAAATAGATCGACACCAGTACCGAATCGAATGCTCAAACCGGACGATGGTCAAGCAGTAAACTATGCGGTTGTGGTCGCAAAATCATTTCACGCTAATACCCCGGTCGCTTGATTCTAGGAATGCCGGGCGATCCACACAGCGGGAGTAAGGTCTGGAAGGCACCTGATCGGGAGATCGGCAAGCCCGGGGAGAATCGTTGGGGGCCCGGGCTGCAGTTGCCGAAGCCGGTTTCGAGTCCTACCGGCGCCACCAGTACTTTCAGGAATTTGCAGGGCATCCTGTGGAACCGCCGTCGCCGAAACTTGCGCGGGCCGACCTTCAGCTCTGGTGCACCGTTGAATCCGATAAGAATCGTTCAGCCTTATCTGCGGTGCCAGCGAACACAGTTCCTCGTGGAGCACGATGGAGATCCCACGGGGCGTCCTGAATCTCCGCGCCACCGAAATAGTCCTTGACAAAGAGCAGGCGCAATTCTATAAGAGCTAGTTGTCTAGACAACTGGAGGATAGGTTGAACCTCCCCGTGCTCGACCGCCGCAGCGCCGTCCCGATTTACTATCAGATTCAGCAGCACCTGCTCGGGCAGATTCGTTCCGGCAAACTCAAGGCTGGAGCACCCGTCCCATCGGAGCAGGAGATCTCTTCTCGTTTGCGGATCAGTCGCATGACGGCGCGTCAGGCCCTGAAGTCCTTGTGCGATCTGGGAGTGACTTATAGCCAGAGAGGCAAGGGCACTTTTGTTTCCGGAATCAAACTGGAAAAGAACTTTCGGCAGGTGCTCTCCTTCAGCCAGGAAACGCAGGCGGGAGGCTCCCGGCCGGCGTCCAAGGTGCTTTCCTTTGAAGTCACCACCGCAGACGATGACGTCACGGAGGCACTCCGCCTTTCACCCGGGGAGCAAGTGATCAGCTTGCGCCGAGTGCGGATGGCCGGCTCTTCAGCCATGGGAATTGAGTGGAGCCGTATTCCCCAGAAGCTGTGTCCCGACCTGCTGCAGACGTTCAAACCTGCCGCATCTCTCTACCAGACTCTAATGGAGCACTACGGGATCGAGATTGCGGTAGCTGACGAGGTCGTAGAGGTGGGCCTGGCAGGGCCTGACGAATTGCGGTTGCTGAAGATCAACAAAGGGAACCCAATCTTTCTTTTTACGCGTACTTCGTACGTTCAGACCGGCCAGCCGGTCGAATATGTCAAGTCGATTTATCGAGGCGACCGTTACCGGCTGGTGAGCCGTTTGACACCACCGAAACGAAGCATCACAAGGGAAGACTGATACGCAAGAAAGCTGTTCGTACTAATCACCCGAGGTCATGAGATGAGGAGAGAAGTTATGCCGCGAAATATATTCATGCTGATTGCCGTTGTGATAGCTGGCTTGGCGTTGAGCCTTTCGGCTTGGGGCCAGGCAACCACTTCGTTGCAGGGTACGGTCACAGATCCTACCGGCGCTGCGATTTCGGACGCCAAGGTGACCCTGACCAACGCCGCCACCAACATGGTCCGTGAGGCAACCACCTCGGGCAAAGGGGCGTATGAATTTATCTCGGTGCTGCCGGGGACGTACAAGTTGATGGTGGAGGCCAAGGGCTTCCGCACCTATGTGGAAACCGGAGTGCAGTTGTTCGTAAACCTGCCCGCAACCGCGAACGCCCGGTTGCAGGTCGGCGCCGTGGCGGAGACGTTGGAGGTCACCGGCAAGGCCCCGTCGCTCAACACGACCGAACCCAGCCTCGGGCACACCATGGACTCGAACGAGATCGAGAACCTGCCGCTGCAAGCGGAGAACATGCCCCTGCTGCTCAGCCTGCAGCCCGGCGTCGTCTACAACGGCGAAGGCATCCTGGAAGACAGTTATGACACGCGCGCCGGATCGGTGAACGGCGAGCGCAGCGACCAGAACAATATCACGCTGGACGGCGTGAGCATCAACGACGAATTCAACGGCTACGCCTTCACGGGGGTTTTGCCATCCACGCCATATTCGGTGGAAGAATTTCGGGTAACCACTTCCAACTATGACGCGACCCAGGGCCGCTCCGCCGGCGCTCAGATCGCCATGGTCACGAAGGGCGGTACTAACGCGTTTCACGGTTCGCTGTACGAGTTCAACCGGAACACAGTCGGAGAGGCCAACGACTACTTCCTGAAACAGTCCCAATTGGCTGCTGGCCTGTCGAACGTGCCGGAACACCTGGTGAGGAATATCTACGGCGGGACCATCGGCGGGCCGATTCTGAAGGACCGCCTGTTCTTTGTGTGCCGAACATGTTCGACAGCTAGGGGGTGAAAGTCCCCTGCCCAACCTGGTGGAGGTGAAGGGCTAGAGAAGCGCAAGGGCGTCGTCGCGAGGCGGGGTCTGAAAGAAGCGTGGATCAAAGGCGCGAGCCGATGGACAAGAACCGGATAACGAGGCCTACGGTGTGGGGCGAGTTGGCAAAGGACAGCGAAGCCCGTGTCCACCAAGCACACTGGTGGTAAATCCGGCGGTTGCGCGTCGAAGGCGGTCGAACTTACTTCGGGAGACCCGCCGCATGTCACGGAATCGTGACTGAGGATGGAGCGATTCATCCTGACCGTGGGGCGGGAGTCAGCAGCGGGCATAGTAGGCCGCGAGGTCGAAGGCCCAAACAGCCAGGAGCGGCGAGTAGGACGCAGGACTCGATGAACGACAAGCGGCAGAAAAACCAGCTACAGATGGCGCTGGCCTTTACCGGGGAGGGGAGGAGTGAAGCTCCAAGGGCTCCGCGGGAAGGGACCGAATCGTTCACGGCGAAGTGCGAAACCGAAAGTCCGGCTGGAGAAGAGCAACTGATGGAAGAGGTCTGCGGGCGGGAAAACTGTCAGCGGGCTTTACGACGAGTGAAGGCCAACAAGGGCAGTCCGGGAATCGACGACATGAAAGTGTCGGAGTTGCCGGGCTACCTGAAGCAGCACTGGCCAGCGATTCGGGAACAACTGTTGAGCGGGACTTATCAACCGCAACCGGTGCGGCGAGTGGAAATAGCCAAACCGGACGGAGGGATGCGCAAGCTGGGCATTCCGACGGTGTTGGATCGGTTTATTCAGCAGGCGGTGATGCAGGTTCTGCAAGTCAGATGGGACCCGACGTTTTCCGAACATAGTCACGGGTTTCGTCCGCAACGTTCGGCGCATCAGGCGGTGGCCAAGGCGCAGCAGTATATCGCCGAGGGCAACCGCTGGGTGGTGGATCTCGATCTGGAAAAGTTCTTTGATCGAGTGAATCACGACAAACTGATGGCGGCGATCGCGCGGCGGGTGAGCGACAAGAGGATGCTCAAGCTGATCCGAGCTTTTCTGGAGTCGGGCGTGATGGAGAACGGGTTGGTGAGTTCGGTGGAGGAAGGAACTCCGCAAGGAGGACCTCTGTCACCGCTGCTGTCGAATCTCGTGCTCGACGAACTCGACCGGGAGTTGGAGCGACGTAAGCACCGTTTCGTGCGCTACGCGGATGATTGCAATATCTACGTGGCCAGCGAGCGGGCGGGGAAGCGAGTCATGCAAAGCGTGACCGGTTTCCTGCGGCGGCGACTCAAGCTCAAGGTGAATGAGGCGAAGAGCGCGGTGGCGCGACCGCAGGAGCGCAAGTTCCTGGGCTTCAGCTTTACCGGCAGGAGAGAACCGAAACGGCGCATCGCGCCTAAGGCTCTCGACCGCTGTAAGCGAAAAGTACGGGAACTCACGCGACGAACACGGGGCATCAGTCTGGAACAGATGATGAAGCAACTCGCCACCTATTTACGTGGCTGGAAGAGTTACTTCGGCTTCAGCCAGACGCCCTCGGTGCTGCGTAGGCTGGAGGAATGGATGCGACGCAGGTTGCGATCCGTGATCTGGAAGCAATGGAAGCGCAGCAAGGTGCGGTATGTGAAGCTGCGCCAGCGGAACATCGGACATGCCCTCGCGGCACAAACCGCCGGCAGTCCCTATGGACCATGGCGTCTGGCCAACAGCCCGGCCCTGTCGTCTGCGTTTCCGATTGCTTACTTCGACGTGCTCGGTCTTCCTCGCTTGTTGGACGTGCTCTAGCTTAACCGAACTGAACCGCCGTATGCGGACCCGCATGTACGGTGGTGTGGCAGGGGAGGAGAGGTGACTCTCCCCCCTATGCCGATTTCTTTAATTACGAAGGCCAACGGCAATCGAAACAAGAGAGCGCGCTACGGAATATCCCCACCCCGTCGCTGGCCGATGGAATCCTTCAGTATGAATGCGACGATGCGGGCGAATGTCCCGGCGGCAGCGCCACGGGCATAAGCGGCAACAGCTACCCAGTCCAGCCCGGCTACTACGCGCTGACTAACACAGACCTCATGCAGATGGATCCGGCTCACATTGGGCCGAACCAGGCGGCGCTTGGTTACTTTGGCATATTTCCAAAGGCTAACGACTTCACGGTAGGCAATGGCGTGAACTTCGCCGGGTATCGCTTTGCTGCCCCAACGAAGTTTTCCAATAACTGGTTCATTGGCCGACTGGACTACGAACTGACTCGAAACGGCAACCATACGCTTTTCCTGCGCGGTGCAGCCCGCAATGATCGCTTTTCCGACACGCCGTTTCTTCCTGGCACAGCGCCAGAGGATGGGTCGGTGGACGTCAGCAAGGGGTTTGTCTTGGGCTACACGGGTGTTTTCGGACCGCATTGGGTCAACAACGTGCGCTATGGCCTCACCCACCAGAGCATCGCAACCGCGGGCGATTCCGGCCAACCGTGGATTCTCATGCGGGGGCTAGACGAGCCGAACCTCTATGGGGGTGCGTTTACCGCGCCGGTGCACAATCTGGTGGACACCGCCTCCTGGAACAAGGGAACGCACAACTTCCAGTTTGGCGCGAACCTGCTGTTCATCCGCCGAAACAGCTTCAGTACCTACAACTCTTTCAGCGACGGAATTACGAACTCCGACTACCTCTTCTCCGGCGGCTTTGCCAACAAGAACTCGCCTCTCGATCCCACCTACGGCTGCGCTTCTTCCGGCCCCTGCTTTCCGGCAGTTTCCGGCGATTTCAACAACGGCTATGACTTTCCCATGGCGGCGCTGATGGGCATCGTCAGCGAAGTGGATGCCCGCTACAACTACAAGGTCGCTAACCTGACTACCGCCACCCCGATCGGGCAGGGGCTTCCGATCACGCGCCACTGGGCAACCGACACCTACAACCTGTTCTTCCAGGATACATGGCATGCGCGGCCCAACTTAACGGTGACCTACGGCTTGAATTATCAACTGATGATGCCCATCACCGAAACCGCAGGGCAGCAAGTGACGCCGTCGGTAAATATGGGCGCATGGTTCAACCAGCGCGCCCTTAACGCCAGCAAAGGCATCCCCTCGAACCAGGATGCGCCGATCGCGTTCGCACCTTCCGGTTCGGTTTATGGCAGGAGCGGTTTGTATTCTGCACAAACCAAGAATTTCGCTCCGCGCGTAGGAGTCTCCTGGACGCCACACTCCAGTTGGGGATGGCTAAAGGAGATGCTGGGCGAGGACAAGACGGTGGTTCGCGCCGGGGCCGGAATGTACTACGACAACTTCGGTCCGGCGCTGGCGATGAACTACGACGCGAACGGTACGTTTGGCCTTTCGAGCGTGCTCTCGAATCCGGCCGCCACGTTGACCCTCAACGACGCTCCTCGCATGACCAGCATGAATGTGATCCCAACCACTGACAATTCCGGTAACCCCATCATGCTGCCCCCCCCGCCCTCTACATTCCCGGTTACCTTTCCGCAGGGCGCCGAGGCGATTGCGTCAGGGATTGACCAATCTATAAAGACTCCCTACTCCTACGCTCTGGATTTGTCGATCCAGCGGCAGTTACCGGGACGGATGACTCTGGACGTAGCATACGTCGGGCACTTCGGTCATAGATTGCTCGCTTTGGACGATGTCGCCGCCCCGCTCAACCTGAAAGACCCGAAATCGGGAATCGACTACTTCACCGCAGCAAAGCAAATGTCGAAGCTGTGGCGCGCCGGCACTCCCGAGAGCAGCATCACGCCTGCGGTGGTCGGGCCGACGGCACAATACTGGCAGAACATACTGTCGACACCGTCCAATGGGCAATACTCGCTTTGCTCGACCGGAGGGACGACACCCAACCTGTTGATCGCTACCTACGACGCTTTCAGCCCTGGCTGCGGCAGCCTCTACAACGAGACCACCGCACCCTGGATCATGGACTTGTACGGTATCCCGAGCACACCTGTAACGGGGCCGAACAGCTTCTACAACAGCCAGTACTCGTCACTATGGGACTGGCGCTCGATCGGCTACTCGAACTACAACGCCCTGCAGGTTGGTCTGCACCGGCAGATGTCCCATGGAGTCCTGTTCGGGCTTAACTACACTTACAGCAAGTCTAACGACATCGCGTCGCAGGCAGAACGCGGCATCCACTATCTTACGGACAGCATCATTAATCCATGGTCCCCCAATCAAATGTACGGTCCCAGCGATTTCGATTTGCGGCACCAGATCAACGGCTTCTGGGTGGTGGAGTTGCCCTTTGGCCGAGGTAAACGAATCGGTGGGGACGTCAGCAAACTGGCCGACGCCCTGATCGGCGGCTGGCAACTTGGCGGGACCGCGCGCGTCACCTCGGGATACACAACCAGCGTGTTCATGGGCTACGTCTGGCCGACCAACTGGGATGAAATGGGATGGGCGGATTTGACCGGCAAACCCATCAAGACGGGGACGACGATGGTCAATGGAACGCCCAATATATTCAAGAATCCCACCCAGGCGAGCGCGGGTTTCGATTATGCCTATCCGGGCGAAAGCGGCTCCCGTAATCCTATTCGCGGCGATGGTTACTTAGGCGTGGACATGAACCTGGCGAAGACCTGGAAGATGCCCTTTGCGGAAAATCAGAAACTGCAATTGCGCTGGAGCGTTTTCAACGTGACCAATACCGCTCGATTCGACGCCTACTCGATGCAGGACGAGGTGGATTCCGGGAGCACGTTCGGGAACTACACCCAAACGCTGACTCACCCACGTACGATGGAGATCGCTTTGACTTATCAATTCTGATACTGCAGATCGACTCGAACTTGCAGGACGGCCCGGCTAAGCAGGCAGGCCGCCCTGGGTTCGGGCGATGTCAACTTACACCCTCCCCCACTTGAAGGCTCATTCCCACGTACGTTGAAAGGAGTGAGTGAGTGAAGACCGGAAAACACAAGGCGGCGCAGGACGTTCGCCGTCTGCGCACCGAGCAAGCGCACGACGGGGCCACGAATCTTGATCAGAAGTCAGCGATCGAGATCGCTCGCCTGATCAACGCTGAAGACGCGACGGTAGCTGCCGCGGTACGAAGCGCGTTGCCGCAGATCGCGCGCGCCATTGACCTGGTCGCTGCCGCCCTTCGCCAGGGCGGCCGCCTGATTTACGTTGGCGCCGGCACCAGCGGCCGCATCGGCGCCCTGGATGCTTCTGAATGCGCGCCCACCTTTGATCTTTCACCACGCACCGTTCAGGCCATCATCGCGGGAGGTCCGAAAGCCCTGGCGACGTCCGCTGAATCTCGTGAAGATGACACCAAACTGGGACGCGCCGAGATGGCCCGACGGAAGCCCGGCAAGAGGGATGTCGTTATCGGCATCGCCTCCAGCGGACGCACTCCTTTCACCGTAGCCGCCATCGAATACGCGCGCCGCCGCGGCGCGAAGACCATCGCCCTCACCTGCAACCCTGACTCGCCGCTCGAGCGCGCGGCTGGCTTTGCCATCGTCACCGACGTTGGTCCTGAGATTCTGGCTGGATCGTCACGCATGAAAGCCGGCACGGCACACAAGATGGTGCTGAACATAATCTCTACCGGCGCGATGACGCGGCTGGGCTATGTCTATGGCAATCTGATGGTCAAGGTATCGCCGAGGAATGAGAAACTGGTGCAGCGCGTGGTTGGAATCTTGGAGCGCGCCACGGGAGCCGACCATGAAACTGCCCGCCGTACGTTGGAGGCTTCGGGCAATCGCACACCAGTCGCCGTCGTAATGCTGGCTGCCGGGGTCTCCCGCGCCAAGGCTGCTGCCGCCCTGAAGAAATCCCGTGGTCACGTGCGCCAAGCTATCGCGATCGCAAGCCCGAAGTGAGGGTGGCGCCGGTGCGACACGCGATTGCGAGACGCTGTTAGAGCGGTTGTACTCCCAGTCCCGGTCCCTCGGGCAGAATAAGCTTGCCCTTTTGCACGGTAACGCCGCGGTAGGGATCGTTCGCGATCAAAATGTTTCCATCCAGATCCGCGTAGTCCACGAGCGGCGAAAGATGCGCTGCCGCCGTGACACTGACCGAACTGGCAATCATGCAGCCGATCATGGTTTTCATCCCCAGCGACTTGGCCACATAAATCATGCGCAGAGCTTCCTGGATGCCTCCACACTTGTCGAGTTTGACGTTGATTCCGTCATAGGCATCGACGAGTTTGGGGATGGCGCGCGCATTCACGGCTGCTTCATCGGCGATAATCGGCAAATGCACGCGGCTTCTCACCCATCGTGTTTCTTCGAGCATATCCGCGGGCATCGGTTGCTCGATGAACTCCACGCCTTGCGATTCGAGCCAGTTGATCTTGCGGACGGCCTCTTCTTTGTCTTTCCACCCTTCGTTGGCATCTACGCGCAGTGGCTTTTTGGTTACGCTGCGTACTGCCTCGATGGTGGGTTCATCGGTGGTTAGACCTACTTTGATCTTGAGGACCGGATACGCCTCCGCTTCGAGGACTTTCTGCCGCGTGATTTCGGGCGTATCGATTCCGATGGAGAATGTGGTAACCGGTGCGTCGGCCGCGTCGAGACCGAGAAAGCGGTAGAGGGGGACGTTCAGTTTCTTGCCGACCCAATCCATGAGGGCGATATCGAGAGCGGCTTTGGCGGCGAATTGCCCTTCGACTCGCGCGCGGACCTGGGCCATGAGCTTTTCGAACTGCCATGGGTTCGCGCTCGCCAGGAAAGGAAGAATCGACTCAATCGCTTTTCGACCGTCCTCTGCGTTTTCGTGGTAACGCACGATGGGCGCGCCTTCACCGAATCCAGTCACGCCGCCACAGTTAAGGCGGACGTGGATGGTGTCACGGTAGGCGCTGGACGACATCGTCGTCGTCCAGGTGTGGCGAAGGTTGAGGCGCACGACCCTGGCCTCCCACTTGCAGTCCGCCGGAGACTCTTCCGCGAAGGCTGGCAACGATGCGAAATTCGCGGCCATGCAACCCACGCCAAGAGTTCCGGTAGCCTGGAGCCACTTTCGCCGGTTCATTTGACCCTCTTGCAGGCGACCAGCAGGCGCGTCCACGGATCGTCATCCAGGCGGCTGATCTGCGTCACCGGATGGCTGTTGGTGGTGGTGTGGATGAATTGTCCTTCTCCGATGTAGAGGCCGGTGTGCGTGATCTTGTCGGCGGCCTGTCCAAAAAAGAGCAGGTCGCCGGGCCGGAGATCCTTACGATCGACCGCCACAACTCCGTCCCATGCCGCCTGAAGATCCGCGTCACGAGGCATGTTGAAGCCACGGCTGCGCACCAGCATCTGGGTGAACCCCGAGCAGTCGTACCCGTAACTGGAGCGTCCGCCCCACAGATAAGGCAGGCCGAGGAACCGTTTAGCCAGGTCAATCGACTGGGCTATGGTCAGGGGTTGCGGATCGCGATTGACATCTCCGTTTTGGATCCACGCGGTGCGCTGGTCGGGCAAACGCACCTGCAGCCATCCAGCGTCGTCTCCTTTCCCCTCGGCCACGACCTCCAGGCGCGTTTCAAAAGGGACGGTGAGGACAGGCTTGCGCGAGGTAACGTCGGTTACGCCATACAGGTTGGCAAACAAGGCCTCGACCTGCACCACCGATCCTGACTTGGCATAGGCTCCGGATTCGCCCAGCTTGCGGAGAGTATCACCGGCCATCCAGCCCGAGTACTGGTCAGCGGTACGGACTCTTGCCCAATTGTCCCGGACTTCGAGCGTAACCACATTGCTGCCGATAATGGCTTGTGAGACTACATCAGAGTTTTCGGTTGCAGCGGAATACATGTTGGCAACCGGAACCACCACGACACGGTCCGGGACGGCGGTCTGCCCAGAGGAGGCGTTCCTGAGAAATAAGGCTAATGTGATTGCGAAGAATACCTGTATGCAACGATTGTTTCGGTAGCGCATGATGAATACCCCGAAGAGCCTTCTTGACAAACAGAGCATCTTAGCACTGGACAGACTAGTTGTCTATACAACTGATGAATGAGTTTAACCTCTCCCGGGTAGAGAGCACGGGCAGGGCGCAGCCAGCGACATGCAGGGCCAGTGCAGAAGTGTGGACCACAAGAATCATGATCCAGAGGGTAACTTGAGCACTAACACTTAGGTAACGTCGTCATTCAGACCGGACGCAACTAATCTTGCGGCTGAGGGTTTCTATCGACATGAACAATAAATTCACCAACTCGCTGTTAATCCTGGCAGTCGGGGCCCTGATGATCGCCGGTTCCGCCGCTGCTCAAACCTCCACCAACACTTCGGGCGCGGGTCCTGGCGTGGTCGATCCCGGCCATCCGCGGGTCAATGAAGTCAATCGCCGCGAAGGCAACCAGCAGCAGCGCATTGGCAACGGCATTAAGAGCGGGAAATTGAGCTCGCAGCAGACGACGAACCTGGAAAAGCGCGAGACCAGCGTGCAGAACCGTGAACAGAAAGACATGGCGGCGCACAACGGACATCTCACCAAGTCCGAGCAGAAGGGAATCAATCGCCAGCAGAACCGGATCAGCAAGAGTATCTACAAAGACAAGCACCCCAAGCAGTAATCCGGCGAGAGAGCACAAGAGTGAAGCTAGGGACAGCCGCAGCGTTGCTGCGGCGTTTTCTTTGTGTGCCGAACATGTTCGACAGCTAGGGGGTGAAAGTCCCCTGCCCAACCTGGTGGAGGTGAAGGGCTAGAGAAGCGCAAGGGCGTCGTCGCGAGGCGGGGTCTGAAAGAAGCGTGGATCAAAGGCGCGAGCCGATGGACAAGAACCGGATAACGAGGCCTACGGTGTGGGGCGAGTTGGCAAAGGACAGCGAAGCCCGTGTCCACCAAGCACACTGGTGGTAAATCCGGCGGTTGCGCGTCGAAGGCGGTCGAACTTACTTCGGGAGACCCGCCGCATGTCACGGAATCGTGACTGAGGATGGAGCGATTCATCCTGACCGTGGGGCGGGAGTCAGCAGCGGGCATAGTAGGCCGCGAGGTCGAAGGCCCAAACAGCCAGGAGCGGCGAGTAGGACGCAGGACTCGATGAACGACAAGCGGCAGAAAAACCAGCTACAGATGGCGCTGGCCTTTACCGGGGAGGGGAGGAGTGAAGCTCCAAGGGCTCCGCGGGAAGGGACCGAATCGTTCACGGCGAAGTGCGAAACCGAAAGTCCGGCTGGAGAAGAGCAACTGATGGAAGAGGTCTGCGGGCGGGAAAACTGTCAGCGGGCTTTACGACGAGTGAAGGCCAACAAGGGCAGTCCGGGAATCGACGACATGAAAGTGTCGGAGTTGCCGGGCTACCTGAAGCAGCACTGGCCAGCGATTCGGGAACAACTGTTGAGCGGGACTTATCAACCGCAACCGGTGCGGCGAGTGGAAATAGCCAAACCGGACGGAGGGATGCGCAAGCTGGGCATTCCGACGGTGTTGGATCGGTTTATTCAGCAGGCGGTGATGCAGGTTCTGCAAGTCAGATGGGACCCGACGTTTTCCGAACATAGTCACGGGTTTCGTCCGCAACGTTCGGCGCATCAGGCGGTGGCCAAGGCGCAGCAGTATATCGCCGAGGGCAACCGCTGGGTGGTGGATCTCGATCTGGAAAAGTTCTTTGATCGAGTGAATCACGACAAACTGATGGCGGCGATCGCGCGGCGGGTGAGCGACAAGAGGATGCTCAAGCTGATCCGAGCTTTTCTGGAGTCGGGCGTGATGGAGAACGGGTTGGTGAGTTCGGTGGAGGAAGGAACTCCGCAAGGAGGACCTCTGTCACCGCTGCTGTCGAATCTCGTGCTCGACGAACTCGACCGGGAGTTGGAGCGACGTAAGCACCGTTTCGTGCGCTACGCGGATGATTGCAATATCTACGTGGCCAGCGAGCGGGCGGGGAAGCGAGTCATGCAAAGCGTGACCGGTTTCCTGCGGCGGCGACTCAAGCTCAAGGTGAATGAGGCGAAGAGCGCGGTGGCGCGACCGCAGGAGCGCAAGTTCCTGGGCTTCAGCTTTACCGGCAGGAGAGAACCGAAACGGCGCATCGCGCCTAAGGCTCTCGACCGCTGTAAGCGAAAAGTACGGGAACTCACGCGACGAACACGGGGCATCAGTCTGGAACAGATGATGAAGCAACTCGCCACCTATTTACGTGGCTGGAAGAGTTACTTCGGCTTCAGCCAGACGCCCTCGGTGCTGCGTAGGCTGGAGGAATGGATGCGACGCAGGTTGCGATCCGTGATCTGGAAGCAATGGAAGCGCAGCAAGGTGCGGTATGTGAAGCTGCGCCAGCGGAACATCGGACATGCCCTCGCGGCACAAACCGCCGGCAGTCCCTATGGACCATGGCGTCTGGCCAACAGCCCGGCCCTGTCGTCTGCGTTTCCGATTGCTTACTTCGACGTGCTCGGTCTTCCTCGCTTGTTGGACGTGCTCTAGCTTAACCGAACTGAACCGCCGTATGCGGACCCGCATGTACGGTGGTGTGGCAGGGGAGGAGAGGTGACTCTCCCCCCTATGCCGATTGTCCGGGCGCTTGGGGTGCGAATAAGACAAAGGAAAACGGCCGGGAGAGACTCCCAGCCGTTTCTTGGGGAACTTCTACTACAGAGCTATTTCTTACCAGTTTATTTTTAGCGCGAACTGGAACTGGCGCGGGTCGTAGGCGGCGGTGGCCTGGCCGGCGTTGCAGGTTGTACCGCAGAGCGGGCTTACGGCGGCTACGTTGTACACGTTGGCGATGTTGAACATATCAGCGATGAGGTCCATGTTGAAGCGTTCGCTGAAGTAGACGCGCTTGGCGATGCGCAGGTCGTTAAAGACTGTCCATGGGGAGAGGCCTGCGTTGCGGCCGAGGTTGCCGTCGAGAAGCCTGAGAGCGTTGGGTTGAAGGAGCTGTGCAAACGAGATGTCGGCAAAGCACGGCTCCTGAAAGAAGCCCGTGCGCGAGTATTTCGAAGGCAGCGTCGGGTAGCCACAAGCATTGGTGGGGGTTCCGGACGGCACAATATTGGGACGACCCGTTTCCGAAGAAAACTGAAAGTTGTCGCCACTGCCGGTGACGATGTTGAATGGCCGCCCGGAACTTAATTCGACGAGGGGAGCGAAAGTCCAATTGCTGAAGAATTTGCTGGCGAAACCGCTGCCGCTGAGTTTGCCCGACTGGTAGACACCGCTGAAGACGAAGCGATGACGCTGATCAAAGAGCGACGTGGAACGATCGGCGCTCGGGAAGTAGCTGTCCTGCGGGGTAAGGGTGGCCTGCAGGTCGGTGGAATCGTCGATCGCGTGCGACCAGGTGTAGGAGGCGAGGAATTCATAGTGATTGCTGAAGCGCTTGCGGAGATTGGCGCTCAGCCCGTGATAGACCGAACTGCCGTTGGATTCGTTGGCATCCATGTCGCTGAAAGGGATCAAAACACAGCCGCCGGAAGAGCCAAACGCCAGGGCAGGATCGCAGGCGCTGCCGTTCGGGCCCAGACCAATTCCATCCTGTTTGGCGAGCGCCTGGGCATCTCCGAGACACGGGCCACCCGCAAGCGAGGGATTCAGACCCGAGCGGCGGAAGAAACTGAGCATAGAGGCAGGCGCGAAGAGGCCGGCTGGCTCGATTCCTCCAATCGCGGTGGGGCAAATGGCAACCGAGAGCGGGTCAGAGGGAATTGGAACCGGAATGCCCAAAGACTGAGCGTACTGTGCTGCGGCAACAGCGGCATAGAAGTTCTTCACCAGCAAGTCTCCCCGAGGAGAATTGGCATTGATCGGCCGGTTCAGGTGATGGCCGCCGTTAAAGTTGTAAGCGAGATTCACCGCGAAACCATTGCCGAGGTCTTTCTCGATACTAAAGTTGATTTGCTGAGAATAGGCGTAGACGAAGCCCTTGCCCTCCGGATACCCGAACGGCTGGGAGATGAGCGGGAAGGCGCCCAAGGGACTCGACCCGGTCAGGTAGCTCTGGTTAAGAAAAGGAGAATTGGGCAAGCAAGGGTCGAAGCGCTGCGGGTTGGGTCCCGCGCCGCATGCGGCTCCCGGAGCCGTATCGTTCTGATAGCCAAGAGCGGCGGCGAATCCGGTGCCAGCTGACCCGGGAAGCAGACAATTCGGGGCTCCCTGAATGCCCTGAAACATATTGGTGGCGTTCAGATTGAGCGGAGTGGCGTTTAGGGGATTTCCGTCGCAGGGACTGGAGCCGAAGAAGAGCAATTGGCCGGTCTTGGAGGCGTCGGCGGCATCGCCCAGAAAGTACAGACCGAGCAGAGGGTGATCGTAGAAAATGCCGTAGGAGGCGCGGACAACCGTCTTACCGTCGCCTTTCGGATTCCAGGCAATTCCGATGCGAGGCTGAATGTTGTTCTTATCCGTCTGGATGCCCTTCTGTATTCCCAGGGCGCCATAGCCGGGCAGACCCAGGCCAGTGGGTGGCGCGAAGGTTGGGGGAAACTCTACGTCGTAGCGAGCACCCAGGTTCAGTGTGACGTTTGACCGAACGCGCCAGGAATCCTGCCAATACAGTCCCAGGGGCTTATTGGAGAATGAGTCCTTCGGGTTGCCGACGCCTTGCACTATGTACGAAGGGATTCCTGCGCCATACGCCTGTACTGAATTAGCTGCGGGGAGACCCGCGGCCAGGCTCTCGGGGCTGAAGTTGTACACGCCGCCGTAGTTAACAGTAAACGTTGCCTGCAAAGGCAGATAGTTAAAGTCCACGCCGAACTTGGTATTGTGGCGGCCCATGGTCCAGGAGAAGTTGTCGGTGAACTGGTAGCGGCTTTCGACGCGCTGGATGAAAGAGTATGGCTCGCGCCCGATGTAGGCATAACCAATGATGTTCACAGCCGGATCGGCTCCGGCGGCGATGGACTTGTTGTAGAAATATGCCAAACCCCGGCGGGCATACTGGAAGCGAAACTCATTGACCTTGTTGTTGCCGAGGGTCCAGGTGTCTTGAAAGACTCCGGCCGCGTCGCGGTAGGTTTGCTCCGAGGTGCGGGAGTAGGCGTTCTGGCCGAAGGGCTGGTCCTGGCCGTTGACTTCGATGCCGGTCACGGTACTGGGACTGACGTTGGCGCGCAATGTCAGGCGGTTGCGGCTATTGATATTGTGGTCGATGCGCAGCGAGTAGAGGCTGGTGCCTTCAAACACCGGAAAATTTCCACTTTGCGAACCGAGACTCTGAAATGACGCAGGTAAACCCCCGCAGATCAGAGCAGGTGTTATCAAATTGCACGAGGTCGGGAACTGTTGTGGTCCAGATCCTCCTGGAGCGAACGGGAGCGCCGCAAACGCCTGTTGGTTTCCGGTTAACGCGACCCATGACGAGGCGCCCAGCAACCAGGTGTAGGCCTCGACTGGCAGAGGCGCGGGACCCGCTTGCGCGAATGGAGCCAGGAATGCAGCCTGCTCAGCCGTAGCCGGCATGGTAAATGTGCCCGGCGGTAAAAGGGGGTTGAAGATTCCAGTGGCATCAAAACTCTGCAGCCCGTAGTACCCCAGGTTTGTCGCCGGGGCAATGCTGGAGAATCCCGTCTCATGCCGCCGTGTCGTCTCGTAGGCGAAGTAGTAGTAGGTCTTGTCCTTCTTGATCGGCCCGCCAAAGGCCACTCCGCCCTGTGCCCGGGTGTAGGCGGGGTTGGAGACCGTGCTGAAGGGGTTGACGGCCTGGAAATTGCGATTGCGCAGGTATCCGTAGACGTCGCCGTGGAAGTCGTTCGATCCGGAGCGGGTGATGATGTTGACCACGCCTCCGGCGGCGCGGCCGTATTCGGCGGCGTAGTTGTTGGTGATGATCTGGAATTCCTGCACCGCTTCCTGCGAGACGGTGGAGCGGACGCCGTTGGTGGAATTGTCGGTGGCGTCGGCGCCGTCGACGTTGACCAGGTTGGAACGGGCGCGCTGGCCGCTCATGTTGAGGCCGGAGGTCGGCGCCGCACCGACGTTGGGGGCGCTATCGCGCTGCACTTGCGAATCGGTCAGCGTGAACTGGATGTAGTTGCGGCCATTGATGGGCAGATTGTCAATGCGGCGCTCGCCAACAGTGTCGGTGGTGGAACTGCGTGACGTTTCAATGTTCTCGGCCTCGGAGCTGACCTCGACGATTTCCTTGCCGCCGGCGACGGTGAGCGTGACCGGCAACTCGGCCATCCCACCGACGGTGATTTCAACGCCGGTGGCCTCGGTCCTGGCAAAGCCAGGAGCATCGACGGTGACGGAATAAGTGCCGGGAGCCAATTGACGCACACTGTAGCCACCCTGGCCGTCGCCGCTGCCGGCACGTTCCAGACCCTTGGCGATATCGCGCACGGTGACTGCGGCGTTGGTCACGACGTTGCCTTTTGGATCTTTCACGCTCACGCGGAGGTCGCCGGTGGCAGCGCCCTGGGCAAATGCAGATTGGCGGACCAGCAAGAAGATGACCGCGAAAAAGAACAGACGCAAGGACGCTTTCATGGGGCTCCTGGGTTCCTCCGCATCATGGCGGAAGGCGAAATCAAAGTGCGCGGTTTGTCATAAACCACTTGAACTTCGAGCACGTTGTTGGGACTGGCAACCGTTGATATGTACATCAGAAGAGTGCGTTTAGGCAAGCGATTAGGTGAATTACCGACGGGCTGAAACTGACTGGCAAGGGCTGTCTTTGCTCTGGCCTTGTCACCGCATTGCGTTTGCGGGCACCTTTCTTTAGATTCAAGGAGCGAGATTACTGGCGTGTCGGAGCTATTTCTAGTGCCTTCTGTTATGCGTTCCGAAAACTTCAACGGGCACTCCATGACAGGCAAACTGTTGCGGGTGATGGTGTGTCCGCCCGGTAATGCCGGGTGGGACATTTCCGGGAAGGCGGCGGAGTGGCGGGAGCTTGGATTCAGGCATGCTCCCGATTTTGCGGCGGCGCAGAGGCAGCATGAGGTTTTTTGCGGGCTCCTCAGCGAGAGCGGAGCCGAGGTCGTGAGCCTGCCCGCGGCGGCATCGCTTACACTCGACGCCGTCTATGCGCACGACGCGTCACTGGCCACAGACCATGGTCTGGTACTGATGAATCCGGCAAAGAAGAATCGCGTGGCGGAGGCGCAGGCGCACGGCAGCTTTTGCGGGCAACTGCGTATTCCGGTGCTTGGCGCGATCGGACTGCCCGGGACCTCGGAAGCCGGCGACATTGTGTGGCTCGATTCGCAGACGCTCCTGATCGGTGACGGCTATCGGACGAACAAGGCGGGAATCGAGCAAATGCGGTCGCTGCTCCGTTCCAAGAATGTTGAAGTGCTCTCCGCACCGTTGCCTTACGGACCGGGACCTGCGGCTTGTCTGCACCTGATGTCGCTGATGAGCATGCTGGATGAGCAGACCATTCTGGTCGATTTGCCGTGGCTTGCGGTCGAGACGGTTGAACTGCTGAAGGGGCGAGGCTTCCGGCTGGTAGAGATCGATTACGGCGAGCGCGACACACTCGCTTGCAACGTGCTCTCGCTTGGGCAGAAGCGGCTGATTGCGATTGAAGAGAACATCAAGACAAATCAGCGGCTGCGCGATGCCGGGTTTGATGTCCGCACTTTCCCCGGGGTGGAGATCTGCATCAACGGGGCGGGCGGGCCGACTTGCCTGACTCGGCCGCTGCTGCGGGAGTAGCGGAGTAGTCGGTAGTCGTTTGTAGTTCAGGGGCTTGGATTGATAAGTTTTGTTACCCGGCCCCATTCCACCCGCCTTGGTAGAATCAAAAAGAATGCTCTTACCGTTCGTCCGCGAAATTTTTGCGGAGGTGGAACAATTACCTGCCTTCACGCGTGCCGCCTCCCATCTACGGGAGAGCGCGGGGCGGATGGGTGTCACTGGACTGTCTCCGGCGGCCAAGGCGCTGATCGTCGTTTTGTTGCGGCGCACGGTCGAACGTCCATTCGTACTGGTGGTGGCCGATAACCGGGCTGCGGAAGATTTGCTGCCCGTGCTGCGGGCATTCTGCGAACTCACCGGAGCAGCAGATCCGGACTCGGTCATCAGTCTTCCGGCGCGCGATGTGTTGCCTTTCCAGAATTTGTCGCCGCATCCGGAGATTCAGGAAGAGCGGGCGACGGCGTTGTGGAAGATTGCGACGGGCCGCGCGGCGATCGTTGTCTCTCCAGTAACCGCGACCACAATTCTGCTTCGCTCTCCCGAGTACTACGCCGACCTGGCGCGCGTTCTGCGCCGCGGCGAGACTTTCGATCTGGAAAAATTGCTGGAGCACTTGAACACGGTTGGCTACAGCTCCACCGATGTTGTCGAAATGCCGGGCCAGTACGCGGCTCGCGGTGGCATTCTGGATGTGTACTCTCCAGAAGCGGATCGTCCGGTGCGGGTCGAGTTCTTTGGGGATGAAGTCGAATCCATGCGCAAGTTCGACCCGGCGAGTCAGCGGTCGTCGAATCCAGTGGATGAAGCGTTGCTTCTGCCGCTGACGGAAACGCCGGTAACGGAAGAACTGTTGGGTTCGATCAACGCCCGGCTTTCCGGGAAACGCATTACCGGCTCGCCGGAGGTTGTGGAGCAAGCGGTGCGCGACTCCGGTGCGGGAATTTTTCCAGGCTGGGAGTTCTACGCTCCGGTGGCGGGCGCCGACCGCAGCATTTTCGGGCTGCTTCCGGAAGCTCGGGTGATTCTTGACGAACCCGAAGCGCTGCTGCAGGAACTCGATAAAGTGTGGGTCCGCATTGAAGAAGCGCACGAACGCAGTGGAGTGGGGAACCTGGTTCGTCCCGCCGATCTCTATCTCACTCCGGAAGGTTGGCGGGGAAAAACTGCGACGCTTCCCGGAGCCGATTTCGAATATCTGGCGGTGGCCCGCGAAGCCCGCGAAAATAAGCTGGAAGCTGCTTTTCTTTCGCAACCCGCTGCGCGCTTCCACGGCGCGGTACCGGCGATGATCGAGCAGGTTCAGAAACTTGTCGTCGGCGGTACACAGGTAGTTCTTGCCGTCCCCAACACGGGAGAAGTCGAGCGGCTTGCCGACATGTTCACTGAGTACCACGCGTCTTATCGACTGGGAAGCCGCACCCGGAGCGGAGAAAGCTATGCGGACGAAACTTCCTATTTTGCCGGCGACGTTTTCACTACCACGCTGCTGAAAGCTTACCTGCCCGACGGCTTCGTCTTGCCGGAAGCGCATCTTGCGATTTTCGGGGCGCGCGATCTGTTCGACGAATCGGATCTGGTGGCGGCGCGTCCGCAACGGCAGAAGTCTAAGGTCTCGGCGTTTCTGTCTGATTTCCGCGACTTGCAGGTTGGCGATTATGTTGTCCACGTGGAGCACGGCATCGGGCAGTATCAGGGGCTGAAGGAAATCAACCAGGGCGACGGCGCCGCGGAATTCATGCTGCTCGAGTACGCCGAAGCGGCGCGGCTCTATGTTCCTCTGACTCGCCTCGATCTGGTGCAGAAATATCGTTCGGCAGAGGGCGCGAAGCCTGTCCTGAATCATCTCGGCAGCGCCGCGTGGGGCAAGACCAAAGCCCGCGTGCGCAAGGCGATGAAGGATATGACTGACGAGTTGCTCAAACTCTATGCGCAGCGCCAATCTGCGCAGGGCCACATCTTTCCGGCTGATACCGAGTGGATGAAGGAGTTCGAAGATTCGTTCGAATACAACGAGACCGAGGACCAGGCGCAGGCCATCGCCGACGTGAAGCGCGACATGGAATCGCAACTTCCGATGGATCGCCTGCTGTGCGGCGACGTTGGTTACGGCAAGACCGAAGTAGCGATGCGCGCTGCCTTTAAGGCGCTTAGCGATAACAAGCAAGTCGCCGTGCTCGCGCCGACTACGGTTCTTGCCTTCCAGCACTACGAAACTTTCAAGCAGCGATTCGCGCCGTTTCCGCTTACGGTCGAAATGATCAGCCGCTTCCGGACTCCCAAGCAGGTGAAAGAAATTTTGCAAAGAGTGGAAGCCGGCAAAGTGGACATCCTGATCGGGACTCACCGCCTGCTGTCGAAGGATGTGAAGTTCGCCGACCTCGGACTGCTGGTGGTGGATGAGGAACAGCGTTTCGGCGTCCGCCATAAAGAACGAATCAAGCAGATGCGTACGGAAGTGGATGTGCTCACCATGTCAGCGACGCCGATTCCGCGCACTTTGCATATGTCACTGGTGGGACTGCGCGACATGAGCGTGATCGAAACTCCGCCCAAAGATCGCATGGCCATTCAGACAGTGGTCGCGAACTGGGACGAAAAGCTTATTCAGTCGGCAATTGAACAGGAACTCGACCGCGGCGGCCAGGTTTATTTCGTGCACAACAGGATCGAGACGATCTGGGAGATTGCGGCCAAGATTCAAGCCATGGCTCCGAACGCTCGCGTCGCAGTGGGCCACGGGCAGATGGGCGAAGGGGAGTTAGAGAAAGTGATGCTGAAATTCATGCATCACGAAGCCGATATCCTGGTCTCGACCACGATTATCGAGAACGGCCTCGACATTCCACTGTGCAACACGATCGTCATCAATCGCGCCGACCGGCTGGGCTTGTCGGAGCTCTATCAGCTTCGCGGACGTGTGGGCCGCTCGAACCGGCGCGCCTACGCCTACCTGCTCTTGCCCGCCGAGATTGAATTGACGCCCATCGCACGGCGGCGACTGGCGGCGCTCAAGGAATTTTCCGACCTGGGCGCCGGCTTCAAGATAGCCGCCCTTGATCTCGAACTGCGAGGGGCGGGAAATCTGCTGGGCGGAGAACAGAGCGGCCACATCGAAGCAGTGGGATTCGAACTTTATACCCAGATGCTGGAGCGCGCCGTGCGCGAAATGAAGGGAGAAGCGGGCGTTGAAGTCACGGAGATACAGCTCAATCTTGGTCTCAACATCCGCATTCCGTCCGACTATATAAAGGAAGAGAACCAGCGGCTCCGGATGTACAAGCGAGTTGCGGGAGTCGAAACCGAGTCTCAACTGCACGATGTGCGCGCGGAACTGATCGATCGCTACGGCGAGACGCCCCGGGCTGTCCGCAACCTGCTGGAGTACGCCGCGCTCAAACTGCAGGCAATGCGGGTCGGCGCCAATGCGATTGAGCGGAAGCGCGAATTCGTGAGTATCAAGTTCAGCCAGACGGCCGCGATTGATGCGGAAAAGCTGGCGCGCTTTGTGGCGTCGCAGCGGGGCACACAATTTACTCCGGAAGGGACGCTGAAGTTCTCGATCAAGATCAATAGCGCGGAAGGGATATTGCAGACGCTGCGCGATTTACTGGAAGAACTGGAAGCGCGTGAAGAACCAGCGCGCCAGGTATAAACGCCAGCGGTTACAATGATTCCGCAGGAATCCGATGGAAGAACGACGAACGAATAGCGATCGCCGCAAGAACCGGAAAGTCCGCAAAGCGATTTTCCCCGCCGCCGGATTGGGCACGCGCTTTCTCCCGGCCACCAAAGCTCAACCGAAAGAGATGCTGCCGCTGGTCGATAAGCCCATCATTCAGTACGGCGTGGAAGAGGCGGTGGCGGCGGGATGCGACCAGATCATCATTATTACCGGGCGCGGCAAGAGCGCGATCGAAGATCATTTCGACGTCAGCTACGAGCTGGAGAAAATGCTCGAGGAAAAAGGCAAGCACGACCTGCTCAAGATCGTGCGCCAGATTTCCGACATGATCTACGTGGCCTACGTGCGTCAAAAAGAGGCTCTGGGCCTGGGACATGCGGTGCTTACCGCGCGCGAATTGATTGGCGACGAGCCCTTTGCCACACTGCTCGCCGATGACGTCATCGATGCAAAAGTGCCGGTACTTAAGCAGTTGATGAACGTCTTTGAAGAGAAGCAGTGTTCCGTGATCGCGACTCAGGTGGTCGAGGGACCTGCAATTTCGTCCTATGGCGTGCTGAGGGCGAAAGAAGTCGCGGGCTCCGGGGGGAAGCTCTTCGAAGTCCTCGACCTGGTGGAAAAGCCGAAGGTTGCGGATGCGCCTTCGAATCTAGCCGTGATCGGACGCTATATTCTGACGCCGGCGGTTTTCGAAACACTCTCGGACATCAAGCCGGGGGCGGGCGGCGAATTGCAACTGACGGACGGGCTGCGCGGGTTGCTGCAGCGCGAGAAGATGTACGCCTACGTCTATGAAGGCCGCCGTTTCGATACTGGCGACAAACTCGGCTTCCTGAAAGCAACGGTGGAGTTTGCGCTGAAACGCGCGGACTTGGGCGGGGAGTTCCGGGAATATCTGAAAAGTTTGAAGCTGTGAATGTGTGGTGACGGGGCTTCGCCCCGTCTTGCGGGGCAGAGGCCCGCCACCACACAAACTTCGGGTCAGTCTTCCATCGTTGCTTTCAGCTTCTTTGACTTTTCTTCGACGCCGCGCGCGAGTTTTTCTTTGTGCGCTTCCAATTTCTTCGCAATGGACGCGTCGGCTACGCCGATAATTTGCGCCGCCAGGATTCCTGCATTGGTGGCGCCGGGCTTGCCGATGGCGACGGTTGCTACCGGAATGCCCGCGGGCATCTGCACGGTTGCTAGCAGGGAATCCATGCCCTGCAAAGAGGTTGAGGGGATGGGAACGCCGATGACGGGCAAGGTGGTGTGCGCCGCGATAACGCCCGCCAGGTGCGCCGCTCCGCCGGCGCCGGCGATGATTACGCGAATGCCACGTTGCGCGGCTTTGCGCGCGTAATCTGCGGTGCGATCGGGCGAACGATGGGCTGAAGTCACATCCATCTCATAGGGAATCCCGAATTCATCGAGAGCTTTTCCGGCTTCGCGCATGATCTCCAGGTCGGAGTCACTGCCCATTACAATTGAAACTAGTGGCTTGCTCATGAGTGTCGGTGTCGAACCTCGTTAGAGTTATTAATTCCCATTGTCATCCTGAGCGAAGCGAAGGACCTGCTTTGTGCCGACGCCGCGAACAGCAGGTCCTTCGCTTCGCTCAGGATGACAATACAATAATGTGATGACGGCGCAAACTTAGTGGCGCGAAGTATCGAACGCGATCCTAGTTCTTTTTCAGCGCTCTTGTCGCAATGTCTTTGCGATAGTGGGCACCCTGGAAGCCGATCTTCGCGCACGCTTCATAGACACGCTGTACGGCCGTTCCCAGTTCCGCGGCCCGCGCTGTTACCCCGAGCACGCGTCCACCGGCAGTATAGAAAGCTCCATCACGTTTCGAGGTGCCGGCATGGAAGACTTTTACACCGTCCAACTTTGCCGCATCCTCGAGGCCAGTAATTTTCTTGCCCGCCTCGTAAACTCCCGGATAACCTCCCGAAGCCACCACCACGCATACGGCCGAATCGTTCGACCACTTGAAATCGCCATCGCTGGTGCGGCCATCGATGGACGCCTCCATCGCTTCGACCAAGTCACTTTCGAGGCGCATCAAAATGGGCTGGGTTTCCGGATCGCCGAAGCGGCAGTTGAATTCGAGCACCATGGGGCCGCGCGCGGTCATCATTAAGCCGCAATAGAGAACGCCTTTGTACTCGGCGCCTTCTTCCTTCATGCCGTCTACAACGGGCCGGATGACGTGTGCGAGCAGCCAGTCGCGCATCTGGTCATCCACGATGACCGGCGTCGTGTAAGCTCCCATGCCGCCAGTATTTGGGCCGGTGTCGCCGTCGCCCACGCGCTTGTGATCTTGCGCGGCGGCCAGCGCCGCTACCCGCTCACCGTCGCTGACCACCAGGAACGAGAGTTCGTCGCCTTGCAGAAATTCTTCCAACACCACCCGCGATCCGGCTTCGCCCAACATTCTGCCGCTGAGCATTTCATGGGCTACGGTCGAGGCCTCGTCCTTGGTCTTGGCGATGACTACGCCCTTGCCGGCGGCCAGTCCGTCAGCCTTCACCACAATCGGAGTATGAAAGTGCGGCAGCGCCTCGCGGACCTGCTCCGAAGAATCGCAAATCGCGTAGTGCGCCGTGGGAATGCGATGGCGTTGCAGGAATTCTTTGGCGAAACTCTTGCTGGTTTCAAGCTGCGCGGCGGCTTGGGTTGGCCCAAAGGTGCGCCAGCCTCGCCGGGTGAATTCATCCACTACGCCGAGCATCAGCGGCAATTCAGGGCCCACAATGGTGAGGTCAGGCTGGATCTGGTTGGCGAGCGCGATCATGGAGTCGAGGCTCCTTAGATCGACCGCAACGCACTCCGCCTCGTCCGCGATCCCGCCGTTTCCCGGGGCGCAGTAGATTTTCGTGGCCCGTGGCGACTGCCGGAGCTTCCATACCAGGGCATGCTCGCGTCCGCCGCCGCCGATGACGAGAATCTTCATAGTCAGGACATTTAAGGGTAGGGGCGGAAGAAGATGATGTCAAACGGGAACAGATTGCAGAGGTCAGAGGTCAGATTGCAGAGGTTCACCCCTTGCGACGAAAAAAGTATTAGCGAAAATCAGGGCTGACGCCTTTTTGGTTTTAACCTCTGCAATCTGACCTCTAACCTCTGACCTTTCTTCTTTTGCTTAACCACGCTTAATCCCGCCGTATAATCTGTTCACGTGATCACCGTTTCCAAAGAGGACTACCTCAAAGCGATTCTCGAAGCCGAAAGCGAAGGAGAGCCCGTTATTTCGGCTACGCTCGCGCACTGGCTCAAAGTCTCGCCTCCGGCCATAACGATGGCGGTGCGCCGTCTGAAAAAGGACGGTCTGGTACGGGTGCATGCCGGCGGGCGGGTTCGCCTGACTGCTGCCGGACGACGGATTGCCCGCAAGCTGACGGTGCGCCATCACCTGATCGAGCGCATGCTTGCCGAAATTTTCGGAATGGAATGGTACAAGGTGCACGACGAGGCGGAACGATTGGAGCACGCGGTCTCGCCCGATTTTGAGGCCAGGCTGCTGGCCAAACTTGGGCGTGGAGTCGCGTGTCCGCACGGCAACCTGACCGAGCTGGAAAGTCCCGCCAGCCGGCGGCGTCGCGGCCTGCTGCTGCTCTCGGAAGCTGAGGTTGGGAAGAACTACGCTGTCAGTGGGATCTACGAGCGCGACCGGCACCTGCTGGAGTTTCTGGAAGCCCGTGGCATCCGGCCCGGGGCCAAGCTCAGCTTGATTGAGAGCAACTACGACAAGACACTCTCCATCCGGACTGCGGCAAACGCCGTCGTTCTAGGAAGACCTGCGGCAGAGCGAGTGTGGATTGTTCCGCTGTCATCCCGTTCTTCATAATTAAGTATTAACTACCATTAACCTTATATCGTATACTCTAGTTGACTCGGGGCTCTCTCGGGAAACAACCGAAAATGAAAAAGGCTGAAACAACGACGGATACGACTGCCCCAGCCAGCACCGGCTCATCATCCTCAGGCGCTCAGAGCCGCGGCCACGTGTCTTTGGAAGGTGTGCACAGTTCCGTCGATGTGCCGCATCATCAGGCTGGCTTCTGGGAACAGTGGCGGGCTTTCGTGGGTCCCGCGATTCTGGTCAGTGTCGGCTACATGGACCCCGGTAACTGGGGTACCGACTTGCAGGGCGGCGCTCAATACAAGTACGGACTTTTGTGGGTGGTGGGACTTGCCAGCCTGATGGCGATCTTCATGCAAGTAATCTCCGCTCGTCTGGGAGTGGTGACGGGCAAGGACCTCGCCCAATGTTGCCGCGACTGGTATCCCGCGTGGACGCGTTGGCCGAACTGGCTGATGAGCGAAGTGGCCATCGGCGCGTGTGACCTGGCGGAGGTGCTCGGCAGCGCCGTGGCCCTCAACTTGATGTTCCATATTCCCCTGCTATGGGCGGTCATCATCACGGGCCTGGACGTGCTGTTGCTCCTGGCACTGCAGCGCTTTGGCATGCGCACCATCGAGGCGATCGTCCTGCTGCTGATCGCGACCATCGGGGTGTGCTACTTCATTGAGATCTTCGTTCTCCCGCAGACCCAGCCCAGTTTTCTGGAAATGGGGCGAGCGCTGATTTCGCCGCACTTTCGACAAGCCGGCGTCTTGTATCTTGCCATTGGCATTATCGGCGCGACCGTGATGCCCCACAACCTGTATCTGCACTCGGCGCTGGTGCAGAGCCGCAAGCTACAGAAGGACGAGCCATCGATCCGGAGCGCGATCCGATTCAACACGGTCGATTCCATCGTGGCCCTGTCCATCGCCTTCTTCGTCAACGCCGCGATTCTTGTGCTCGCGGCGATGGTGTTCTTCGGGAAGAAAAGCGTGGTCGCCTCGGGCGGGCATGTGATCGCGTTCAACGCCAACAGCGATTGGATCCGGGTCGCTTACCTGACGCTGGCGCCGCTGCTGGGGACGGCTGCCGCGAGCACGTTGTTTGCCGTGGCGTTGCTGGCCAGCGGGCAAAGCAGCACCATCACGGGCACGCTCGCTGGGCAAGTCGTGATGGAAGGCTTCATGCATTGGCGAATCAAGCCCTGGGTGCGCCGGCTTATCACCCGCACGTTGGCCATCCTGCCGGCGGTTTTCATTATCGGGTTGCGCGGCGACAGCAGCGTTACGGACTTGCTGACACTCAGCCAAGTGGTGCTCGCGCTGCAGCTTCCGTTCGCCATGTTCCCGCTGCTTCAGTTCACCAGTTCGCACAAGCGAATGGGAGCCTGGAAGAACGGCTGGTTCCTGCTGATGGCCGGTTGGAGCAGTGCTATTCTGATCACCGCGATGGACATCTACGGCATACCGGACTCTTTGAAAGCGGCGTGGCATGTCATCGCTGGCGGATGATGCCGAAAAGACGAAAGTCGGCAGAGGCGGAATGACCATGTATGAGACCATCCTGATGACGTTGGACGGGACGCCGAGTGACCGCGCGATTATCGAGCACATCAAGCAGTTGGCGAAGCTGGCTAAGAGCCGCCTGGTGCTACTGCATGTGGCCGATGGATGGGCGGCCAGAACCTATGGCCCGGACGCGGTGAGTCCGGAAATCACCGAAGATACTGCTTACCTGGAAAAAGTGCGGGCCGAGTTCCAATCCGCAGGCGTTCCTGTGGAGGCCGAACTGGCGTATGGTGAACCGGCCGAGCAAATCATCCAATGGGTCGAAAAGAAGAGATGTGACCTGGTGGCCATGAGCACGCATGGTCACCGCTTTCTGGCGGACATATTCCTGGGCGCGACCGCAACTCGAGTCCGGCATAGCATTGGGGTGCCAGTTCTACTCCTCAAGGCGAAATAGAGATAGTTCCTACGCGAGCGTCCCCACGCGAGCCTGCAAAACCAATTACACTATTAATTTGGGGTCTCATCATTCCCGGTCCCTGTGCCGGAGCTTGTGAAGGAAGGTCAGTATGTCATCCAATAGTTTCGGCGCTCGCGCCACTTTTAAAGTTGGCAGCAAAGAATACGAACTCTACCGGCTCGACGCTCTCGACAAGCAGGGAATCTCCACCCGGCATTTGCCGTTTTCGTTGCGCATTCTGCTGGAGAACCTGCTCCGCACTGAAGACGGACGCAACGTGACGCCGCAGGAAATTCGCGCGCTCGCGGCGTGGAACAAGAATTCGAAGCCCGAGAAAGAAATCGCCTTCACACCCAGCCGCGTTCTGCTCCAGGATTTCACCGGCGTCCCCGCGGTTGTGGATCTTGCCGCGATGCGCGACGCTATGAAGCGCCTGGGCGGCGACCCTAAACTCATCAATCCGCTGCAACCCGCCGAACTGGTCATTGACCACTCGGTGCAGGTCGATGAATTCGGCTCGCCCAACGCCTTTGACGTAAACGCGCTGCTCGAGTTCCAACGAAACAAAGAGCGGTACGCATTTCTGCGCTGGGGGCAGACGGGGTTTCGCAATCTTGCCATCGTGCCGCCGGACACCGGAATCGTCCACCAGGTAAACCTCGAGTACCTGGCGCGCGTGGTTTTTGTACACGAAGAAAGCGGCAAGCGCACTGCCTATCCCGACACACTCGTCGGCACCGACTCGCATACCACCATGATCAATGGACTCGGCGTGCTGGGCTGGGGCGTGGGCGGCATAGAAGCCGAGGCTGCCATGCTGGGACAGCCTGTTTCCATGCTGATTCCGCTCGTCGTCGGAGTGAAACTCACCGGGCGCTTGCGCGAGGGCGCGACGGCAACCGATCTGGTTCTTACTATCACCGAGATGCTGCGCAAGCATGGAGTGGTCGGCAAGTTTGTCGAGTACTTCGGACCGGGCCTGCAGGACCTGCCACTTGCCGATCGCGCGACGATTGCGAATATGGCTCCCGAATACGGAGCGACTTGCGGCATCTTCCCGATCGACAAAGAAAGCCTGCGCTACCTGAAGCTCACTGGCCGCAGTGAGGAGCAGATCGCATTGGTCGAGGCCTACGCGCGCGAACAGGGACTCTTCCACGACGCGAAAACGCCAGAGGCCGAATACTCCGAACTGCTGAGTCTGGATCTTGCTACGGTCGAATCGAGTCTAGCCGGACCGAAGCGGCCGCAGGATCGTGTGGTGTTGTCGAAAGCACGAGAGTCGTTTGCGCAAGCCTTACCGTCCCTGATCAAGCCGAAGGCTAAGGCCGCTGCGGGTGCTCCGGCCGACTCAGCTGCGAAACAAGTCAATCGCTGGGAACAGGAAGGCGGAAATCCGACCGCAGTTGGTGTCGAAGACCCGAACGTCCACGAACATATTTCGGGAAATGGGAAGGCTTTGCAGCACGGCAGTGTGGTGATTGCGGCGATCACCAGTTGCACGAACACGTCGAACCCGTCGGTGCTGATAGCTGCTGGCCTGCTGGCGAAGAAAGCTGTCGAGCACGGCCTCGGAGTGCCGGCATGGGTGAAGACTTCGCTCGCTCCCGGATCGAAAGTGGTGCTCGACTATCTCCAAAGAGCTGAGCTGATGCCGTATCTGGAGAAGCTGAAGTTCCACATCGTGGGCTATGGTTGCACTACGTGCATCGGAAATTCGGGCCCGCTGCCCGCGGAAGTGTCGAAGGAAATTGAAGAGAAGAATCTGGTCGTTGCTTCGGTACTTTCCGGCAATCGCAACTTTGAGGGGCGGATCAATTCCGAAGTCCGTGCCAACTATCTGATGTCGCCGCCCTTGGTGGTGGCTTTCGCGCTCGCGGGACGCATCGACGTTGATCTGCGGAAGGATCCGATCGGAAAAGGCAAAGACGGCAAGCCGGTTTACCTGGCCGAGATTTGGCCTTCGCAGCAGGAAGTCGAGCAGTCGATGGCGAGCGCGATCACCTCGGAGATGTTCCGCAAGAGTTATGCGGAGGTGTATTCGGGGGACGAGCGCTGGCGCGGGCTAGTGGTTCCGAAGGGTGAGACATACGGGTGGGGAAAGGATTCCACCTATATCCGGCAGGCACCATATTTCGATGACATGACGATCAAACCGTCGGCCATCGCGGATATCAAGAAGGCGCGAGTGCTGGCGGTGCTTGGCGATAGCGTCACCACCGACCACATCTCGCCCGCAGGTTCGATTAAGAAAGATGGACCCGCCGGCAAATACCTGATTGCTCACGGGGTGCAGCCGGCGGATTTCAATTCTTACGGATCGCGTCGCGGCAATCATGAAGTCATGGTACGAGGCACGTTCGCCAACGTCCGCCTGCGCAATAAGATGGTGAACACCGAAGGTGGATATACCCGCCACCTGCCCGATGGGGCCGAGATGTCGATCTTCGACGCGTCCGAAAAGTACCATGCTGAAAAAGTGCCGCTCGTGATTCTCGCAGGGAAGGAATATGGCTCCGGCTCTTCACGCGACTGGGCGGCCAAGGGACCGCGGCTGCTCGGCGTTCGCGCCGTGATTGCGGAAAGCTACGAACGCATTCACCGCTCCAACCTGGTTGGCATGGGCATTCTGCCGCTGCAGTTTCTGCCGGGAGAAAATGCCGAGACGCTGAAGTTGACGGGCGAAGAAGTGTTCGAGATTGCAGGGATTCGCGATGTGGTCAAGAAATTTTCTTCCGGACGCAAAATAACTGTGCGTGTGAAGGGTGGGAAGACGGCAGAATTTCAAGCCGTTGTCCGGATCGACACTCCGCAGGAAGCTCTCTACTACGCCAACGGAGGCATCCTCCAGTACGTGCTGCGACAGTTGCTGGCGGGGAAAGCGCAACCGGAAGCGGTGACAGCGTAGCTGCCGAGCTTCGCTCGGCTGGACAGCCGGGAGCGGCTATCCCTACGTGTAACTTGCTCGCCGCGTGCTAATCTCAAATTCCTATGCCCCTTGCAGCCCAATACATCCCAGCTGCTTTTAGCCTGACGGCGGTAGGGATGTGGGGCGCGAGTGATTTTCTGGGCGGAGTGGGCGCTCGGCGCGCGAACGCGTTTCTGTTCACGGCTATTGTGCACCTGAGCGGCTTGGTCCTGGTCGGCACTCTCGCGCTGGCGACCCACGCACAGTTTCCGACAACCGTCAGCTTGGTCTGGTCGATGATCGCCGGGGCGGTCGGGGGCATTGCCCTGGCCTTGTTCTACCGTGCATTGGCCAGGGGAAACATGGGACTAGTCGCGCCTGTGGCTGCCGTTCTGGGCGCCGCGATTCCCACCCTCGTGACGGCGTTTGCGGAGGGCTTTCCGGGCTATCGGCACGTGTTCGGTTTCATTCTTGCCGGAGTCGGAGTCTGGCTCATCTCCCGTACTGAATCCGGCGTTGGCCGTCCCGAAGGCATAGGCATGGCGGTGCTGGCGGGAATCGGCTTCGCTGGCTTTTACCTCTGTATCCACCGGGCGGGCGCCGGTTCCGCATTGTGGATCTCGACCTGTTCGCGATTCGGTGCCTTGCTGGTCACGGGAACTATCGTTCTTTTCGGAAGACACCTGCGCGCGGTGGCCGCTCCGGTACTGGGCATTGCCTTGGTTGCCGGAATCCTCGACATCTCCGGCACCGTCGTCTTCATCCGCGCGAGTCAAATTGGACGCCTGGACGACGCGGTCGTGCTTAGTTCGCTCTATCCCGCCATTACCGTTGTGCTGGCGCGCATCTTTCTGCACGAGCACTTCAGCCGCGCCCGTACCATCGGCATGTTCGCAGCGCTGGCGGCGGTGCCGATGATTGCGGGGTGAAGAAAGTGGAAGGTGGATAGTTGTCAGTGGATAGTTGCTAGCGATCGGTGTGCTTGCTTACCACTATTCACTATTCACTGTCCGCTGCTACTCTGACCTCGTGGCGCTGCTTGAAGTCCGCAACCTGACCAGGATTTTCGATCTTGCCGAATCCCCGTTCGGCAGCCGCAGCTTGGGCCAAGTCCGCGCGGTGGACGACGTCTCCCTCGACATTCACCAAGGCGAAACGCTCGGGCTGGTTGGCGAATCGGGCTCGGGCAAGAGCACGCTTGGGCGGCTAGTTCTCCGCCTCATAGAGCCGACAGCGGGCGCCATCCTCTTCGGCGGTGTCGATCTGCTGAAGGCCAAAAGCTCCGAACTACGGCGTCTTCGCCGCGACATGCAGATCATTTTCCAGGACCCGTTCGGTTCGCTCGATCCGCGCTACCGTGTGGAGGACGTGATCGCCGAGCCGCTGATTCTTCATCGAGAGATGATCGGCGAAAGCCTCGGCCGCGATGCCCGCCGCCAGCGCGTGCGGGAGCTCTTGCGTGCGGTGGGAATGGATGAATCCGCCATGCCCCGTTACCCGCACGAGTTTTCTGGAGGGCAACGGCAGCGGATCGGGATTGCCCGCGCTCTGGCCCTGCGGCCGAAGTTCATCGTTGCCGACGAACCGGTTTCCGCTCTCGATGTCAGCGTCGGGGCGCAGATCGTGAATCTTCTGCAGCAACTGCAGCGCGATTTCGGCCTGACCTATTTGTTTATTTCGCACTCCATGCCGGTCGTTCGCTACCTCTCCAGCCGCATTGCGGTGATGTATGGGGGAAAGATCGTTGAGATCGGAAGCACGGAGCAGATTACTGCTCAGCCGCAGCACGCTTACACGCGCAAGCTGCTGGCAGCGACGCCGGAAATGGCGGCGTCGTAGCGTTCCATCGCTTGCGGTTGTCATTACGCAGCAAGGAAACTACAATCTCCTCCTGTTCGGGGAGAAAATATGGCGACCCAACCCACCGCACCACAGCAGGCGCAACAGCCCGCGCCGGAACCGGCGCCGCTGTCTGAAGGACAGCGCCTCATCAACACTTTTTTTGCCCCCAGCAGGGTCTTCACCGATCTCCGAAGGAGCGCCAGTTGGTGGGCGCCTTTTCTGATCATTGCTGTCGTTTCGCTGCTGTTCATTTATGTCGTTGATCAGAAGGTCGGTTTCGCCAAGGTGGTTGAGAATCAGATTCAGTTGCAACCGAAGCAGGCCGAACGCCTGGACCGCTTGCCGGCCGATCAACGTCAAAGGGTCATGCAACAGCAGGTCACGGTTACCAGAATCATCTCCTACGCGGTTCCCGTTATTGCGCTCGGCATCTATGCCGTCTTCGCCGCCGTTTTGTTTGCGACCCTCAAATTTGTCGCGAGCTCCGACCTGAAATACAGGACCCTGTTTGCCCTGATCGTCTATACCCGACTGCCATTGCTGCTGTCGACGCTATTGGCAATTGTGTCGCTTCTGGCGGGAGTCAGCGGCGATGGATTCAACATTCAGAACCCTGCGGCTACCAATCCGGGATATTTCATCGACCCGGAGGGCTCGGCGGTGCTCCGCGCCTTGCTGACACCGTTGGATGTCTTCTCTATCTGGAGTTTGATCTTGACCGCCATCGGCATCACTTGCATCAGCAAGGTCAAACGGAGCGCCGCGTTCGCTGTAGTCTTCGGATGGTTCGCCGTGGTGGTGCTGGCCAGGGTTGCCATTGCCGCGGCAACTTCCTGAAGTTCGTCACAGAAGCGAATAAGAGAGATGCATACCGCGGACGTTGTTCTCATCGGCGGAGGGATTGTCGGCTCCAGCATCGCCTACCACCTTGTTGCTGCTGGTTGCAAGAACGTTCTCGTAGTTGAGCGCGAGACCGCGCAGGGCAAGGGATCCACGGGCAAAAGCATGGGCGGCGTGCGGGCGCAGTTTTCTACGCCGGTCAACATCCAGATGTCGCTCTATTCGATCCCGTTCTATGCGAGCTTCGAGGAGCGGTTGGGCTATCCGTGTGACTACCGGCCCCAGGGGTACCTTTTTTGCGCGACCAGCGAAAAGCATCTGGCCTACCTGCGCGCCAACTACGAAAAGCAGGTTGCCATGGGACTGAAGAACGTGCGCCTGGTCGCCGGCGACGAAATCCGCAGCCAGTTCCCGCAACTCCGCGGCGATGACATCGTTGGCGGCAGCTTTTGCTCCACCGACGGCTTTGTCGATCCCAACAGCGCTATGGTCGGCTTCATGACCTGGGCTAGCGATCACGGAGCTACGCTCTGGAAGAACGCCCGCGTCACTGGAATCACTCGCAACATCGGCGATGGTAGCTTGGAAGTCGCGACCACGCGCGACACGATCTCGACGCGCACGATCGTCAATTGTGCCGGAGCCTGGGCGGCTTCGATTGCCAGTATGGTTGGCATCGACCTGCCGGTCGAACCTTTACGCCGCATGCTGGTTCCGACCGAACCGTTCGACCAATTTCCGCATACTGCGCCCATGATCGTCGACATGTCGAACGGCTTCCACTTTCGTCCCGAGAGCCGCGGATTCCTGCTGGCGTGGAACGATTTGGAAGAAACGCCCGGTTACAAAACCGATTTCGACGTAAGTTTCATCGAGAAGATTCTGACCCGCGCTGCGGATCGCGTGCCCGTCTTCGAGAATGTGGAGGTCAATCCCCAGCGAGCCTGGGCCGGCCTCTATGAAATGACGCCCGACCATCATCCAATTCTCGGCGAATCTCCGGAAGTCTCCGGCTTTTTCTTCGCCAACGGCTTCAGCGGACACGGGGTGATGCACTCGCCCGCGACAGGGAAAATTCTCAGCGACCTGATTCTGGCCGGGGAAACAGATTTGATTGACTCGTCTTTGCTGAACTTCTCGCGATTTGCGGAGGGACGGATGATTCACGAGACGGCGGTGCTGTAGTTTGGTTTTCCTTCGTGTACCTTGGTGTCCTTGGTGGTTGCGGAAAACCCCATAACCACCAAGGACACTAAGGAACACGAAGAGAGACAATCAAGAAAATCGCATGCCCAAGGAACTCAACTACTGGCTTACCACCGTTCAGATGCCGGTCGCTCCGGCACCGCGATTGCCGGAGAGCGCTGACGTCGCCATCATTGGAGCCGGATACACCGGCCTGGCCGCCGCCCTCTCGCTGGCCAAACGCGGCGCGAAGGTGGTTGTGCTGGAATCGGAAACCATTGGCTGGGGCGCGAGCTCCCGCAACGGCGGCATGGTGCTTACCGGAATGAAGCTTGGCGTCAACAAGCTCATCTCCATGTATGGACGCGAGCTAACGCGCCGCATGTACGCGGCGTCGCTCGAGACTATCGGCTCAGTCGAGCGCATCGTGAACGAGGAAAGCATCGCCTGCGACTTCGCCCGCACCGGACACCTTGAAGTCGCCTGCAAACAGGCGCATTTCGATGACTACACCCGCCAGGTGGAAGTGATCGCACGTGAATTCAACCACCAGTTGCGCGTCGTGCCCCGGGACCAGCTGCGCGGGGAAGTCGGTTCGAACATTTATTACGGCGGCATGGTCGATGAAATCTCGGTTGGTCTGAATCCCGCGCGCTACGTTGCCGGACTCGGGGCCGCGGCCATGCGCGCCGGCGCTCAGATCTGCGAACGCACGCGACTGCAGAACATCCAACGCGAATCGCGTGACAGTGCGCCCGGGTTCAGGCTCAACACTTCACGCGGCAGTTTCCGGGCGCGCAACGTGCTGGTCGGAACCAGTGGCTACACGGGCGTGGCCACTCCGGCGCTGCGGAAGAAGATCATTCCCATCGGGTCGTTTATTATTACGACCGAAGTTCTTCCCGAAGCGCTGGCCCGCGAACTGAGCCCTCGCAACCGTCAGATCTACGATTCCAAGAACTATCTTTATTACTACCGCCTTACCCCCGACAACCGCATGTTGTTCGGCGGCCGTGCCGCCTTCTTTCCGGAGACCGATCAGACCATCCGCAAGAGCGCGGAGATTCTGCGCCTGGGCATGATTGACGTTTATCCGCAGCTGCGCGATACCAAAGTCGAATACGTGTGGGGCGGTACGCTTGATTTCTGCTTCGACATCATGCCGCACGCCGGCCAGATCGACGGCGTCTATTTCGCCCTTGGATATGCCGGGCACGGCGTTGCCATGGCTACCTACCAAGGCCAGAAAGTGGCGGAGTGGATCGCGGAAGGGAAGACCGACAACCCTTTTACGGAGATCCCTTTCCCCGGCGCGCCGCTCGGGCTATACAACGGCAAGCCGTGGTTTTTGCCGTTCGCGGGGGCGTATTACAAAATTTTAGACTGGGTGTCATAGAAGCAGGTGTCAGGTCTCAGGTGTCAGGAAAGACCTGAGCCGCCTTTGGTTTTCCTGAGACCTGAGACCTGACACCTGACACCTAAGACCTTTTCGGAGGACTCATGTCCATCTTTGGCCTTATCGAATACGCCGACGCCAGCCCTGAAGTCCGTGCCATCTACGACGACATCATGGCCACGCGTAAGACCGACTGGATCAACAATTTCTGGAAGGCGATTGCGCACGATCCGGTGATGCTCAAGCGGACTTGGCAAGACATCAAGCAGATCATGGCTCCCGGAACGCTCGACCCGCTAACCAAAGAAATGATTTACGTTGCCGTCTCGGTCACAAACCAGTGCGAATACTGCATCGCTTCGCATACTGCCTCGGCGAAGAGCAAGGGCATGTCCGACGCTCAGTTCAAAGAGTTGATGTCGGTAGTCGGGATGGCGAACGAGACCAATCGCCTGGTTGCGGGATACCGGGTGGAAGTCGACGAGCGGCTTAAGTGACGCAGGTCTTAGGTGTCAGGTCTTAGGTCTCAGGGAAACCAAAGGTGGGCTAACTTCGTCCCTAAAACCTGATACCTTCTCCTGTTGATAACGCACTTCTTGCGAAGTTTTATAATCTTTTTGTGGGGAACGAGACTCGAATCATCAGACGTAGATCAAGAATCAAAACGTCGGGCGCAAATTACTGAGTGCGCTTGAAAGAAGGGAAAGCATGGCCGAAATGACGGCGACTCCAGTTGCAACCCACGGTTTCTTCCTGGATGGGAAGTGGCTGGAGGAGGGTGACATCGTCGATGTGCGGTCGCCTTACGACGGCACCCTCATCGCGCATGTCCACCAGGGACGCCGCGAACACGCGGAGGCCGCGATTACGGCCGCGGTCAAGGCTTTTGGAACGACCCGCCGGCTGCCCGCTTTCGAGCGCCAGCGGGTTCTGCGCCAGATCGCGACCGGCATTCACGATCGCAAGGAAGAATTTTCACGCACCATTGCGCTGGAAGCGGGCAAGCCCATCAAGAGCGCTCGCACCGAGGTTGACCGCGCCGTCTTTACATTCAACATCGCCGCCGAGGAGACGGTACGCGGCTACGGCGAGTATTTGCCGCTGGATTGGCAGCAGTCGACCGCCGGGCGCTGGGGGATCGTCAAACGTTTTCCTTTGGGTCCGGTTGCCGGAATCACACCCTTCAATTTTCCCTTAAACCTGGTTGCGCACAAAGTTGCTCCGGCCATTGCCGCCGGATGTTCCATGGTGCTCAAGCCTGCGCCCGAGACGCCGCTCACCTCGCTGCTGCTGGCGGAAGTGATCCAGCAAGCGGGATGGCCCGACGGCGGATTCAACGCGATTCTGCTCTCAAACGAAGATTCGGGCCTGCTGGTCACTGATGAACGCATCAAGCTCATCAGCTTCACAGGTAGCGCGGCCGTGGGCTGGGCCATCAAGAACAACGCGGGAAAGAAAAAAGTCGTTCTCGAACTGGGAGGGAATTCGGGCGTTATCGTCCACAGCGATACCGATCTCGCATACGCTGCCGACCGCTGTGTTACCGGAGGCTTTGCTTACGCTGGGCAGTCGTGCATTTCGGTACAGCGCATTCTGGTGGAGCACTCGGTTTACGGGAGATTCACTGAGCTGTTCCTGGAGGGGGTCCGCAAACTGAAATTTGGAGACCCGCTTGACGAGTCCAGCGACCTTGGCCCGCTGATCCGCGAAAGCGACGCCATCCGCGCTGCCGACTGGGTGCAGGAGGCGGTGCGCGGCGGTGCGCGACTGCTCTGCGGCGGCAACCGCAAAGGCTCACTATTCGAGCCTACCGTGCTGACCGGCACCAAGCCGAGCATGAAGGTGAACTGCCAGGAGATTTTTGCGCCGGTTGTGACCGTCGAGCCCTATAACGATTTTGCTTCCGCGCTGAAACAGGTCAATAGCTCCGCCTATGGACTGCAGGCCGGACTTTTTACCCGCGACGCCAAACTCATCTTTCAGGCCTACGACGAACTCGAGGTGGGCGGTTTGATTGCCGGCGACGTTCCCAGCTTTCGCATCGACCACATGCCCTATGGCGGCATCAAGGACTCCGGACTGGGCCGCGAGGGCCTGCGCGACGCGATTCAGGAGATGACGGAACCAAAACTGCTGGTCATGAATCTGCGATGAGAAAGGCCAGCTTGTTCTGCGCGTTTCTGCTATTTACCGTAAGTGCTCCTGCTGAAACGGGTACGCTGCTCACGCTGGCAACATCCAGAATGCCAACCGGGACTGCTTTCAGGATCAGAGGCAACGGCTCGGACATAATCTATACCGGAACACTGGTTACGCACCCGGCGAAAAACTTCTTCCGGCGCGGATCGCTGGCGTTCAAATTCGATCAGGCGCACACCACTTCCTTGAACAATGGTCCTGAGGGCGTGTTCAAGAAAGGCCGGAAGAAACAGGTACTTGTCCTTGGCGCATCGAGTCTCGCCGCCAAAGTGGCAGACGATTCAGTGGATGGCACTATAGGAGCGGGAAGGGCGCGCTACGTCGGAGCGGCGGCAGCACTGGCGGTGATGCTGTTTACGAACGGTGGAGACGTTAAACTCAAACCCGGATTTCAGGTGGAAATCGATTCGACAAGTTGGGCAACGAAATGATGGGACGACGGTTACCAAGGGAAAAATGCTTGCAGCTTCCGCAAAATCCAAGTTTCCGAAGGGGATCTTATATTTTCAAACCGGGGCAAAGAAAAAGATGCGGGAAGCTCTTCCATTTTGCTCTTTAGCTGGTATACTCGCTTGTTTCAGTATCGTGCATCACAGCACTACGTGACGTAGGTCATACGAGTGCGGGTCGGCCGGAACTGGCGCGAGCGAATTTCGCAACACCAAAAACTCACAATCAATGCAGATCTTTCCACGCAGCAGCAATGCAATTGCCCGGGCCTCTATGGTCCTGACTGTTATTGCCGCGGCCGGGCTCTTTTGGGTCCTGGTGCAACTGGAGCGTTCTCCCTACATCACCCTCGCCGGAGTCAGAAAGTCGCAGCCTGTCCCGTTCAGCCATCAGCACCACGTAACCGGGCTGGGTATCGACTGCCGCTACTGTCACACCTCGGTGGAGCAATCGAGTTTTGCCGGCATTCCTCCGACCAAGACCTGCATGAACTGCCACGCCCAGATTTGGACAAATGCGGCCTATCTGGAGCCCGTCCGCGAAAGTTTCCGCAGCGGACGGTCGCTGGAATGGACGCGCGTGAATCAGTTGCCCAACTACGTCTATTTCAATCACAGCATTCACATTAATAAGGGTGTGGGCTGCAATACCTGCCACGGTCCCGTGGACCAGATGCCGCTGATGTATCAGTACGCGTCGCTGCAGATGGAGTTCTGCCTCGACTGCCACCGCGCCCCGGAAAGGTATCTGCGCCCGCGCGAACAAGTGTTCAACATGCGCTATGAGCCTCCGGTCAACAATCCGCTGGGCAAGAATGAAGTGGTTTTTAGCGGTAAGGCGTACACCGACCAGATCGCGCTTGGCGATGCCCTGAAGGAGGCATACAAGGTGCGCTCGGTCCACGACATTACCAGTTGCAACACCTGCCATCGGTAAGGGTGGGATTTTGCTGAGAGCTGATAGCTGACAGCTGAGAGCCGATTCAAAGATGAGTATGGACGAGCACAAGACAAAAGCGGCCGGAACCGATGTTTGCCCGAGCAAGCGCAAGCAGCTTGATTTCGCGACCGTGAAGGCCCAGTTCGAAGAGACGATCGAGGAGACGACCGGGCCCGAGTACTGGCGCAGCCTGGAAGAACTGGCCGGTAGCGAAGAATTTCAGGAAATGCTGCACCGCGAGTTCCCGAAAGGCGCTTCCGAGTGGCTCGACGATTTCTCGCGCCGCGGCTTCCTCAAGACCATGGGAGCGTCGCTGGCGCTCGCCGGGTTGACGGGTTGCACGCGGCTGCCTACTACCGAGATCGTGCCTTATGTGCGGCAACCGGAGAACGTGATTCCCGGCCGCCCGATGTTCTACGCGACCGCGTTCACACTCGGCGGTTATGCTTCGCCGATTCTGGTTGAAAGCCATCTTTTCCGTCCGACAAAAGTTGAGGGCAATCCACAGCACCCGGCGAGTCTCGGCGGCACCGACATTTACGCGCAGGCCTCCATCCTTGATCTTTATGACCCCGACCGGGCGCAGAACATCACCTACCTGGGCGACGTTCGATCGTGGAATGCGTTCATGGAAGCCGTTCGCGGCCCCATCAATGTGCAGAAAAGCCTGGCGGGCGGCGGCGTCCGCATCCTGACGCAGACCGTTACTTCGCCCACGCTGGCGGCGCAGATTCGCAGTTATCTGGCGGCGAATCCGATGGCCAAGTGGCATGTCTACGAGCCGATCAACCGCGACAATGTCTATGAAGGCGCGAAGCTAGCGTTTGGCGAGCCGGTCGAGACGCGCTACGACTTGTCGAAGGCCGACGTCGTTGTCTCGCTCGACGCCGACTTCCTCTACGCCGGCTTCCCTGGCTCGGCGCGCTACACGCGTGATTTCGCGGCGCGGCGGAATCCAGACGGGAATATGAACCGGCTGTATGTCATCGAAAGCACGCCGAGTTCGACGGGGATGAAGGCGGACCACCGGCTGCCGATGCGGGCAGGAGATGTCGAAAATTTTGCGCGGATCTCGCTCTTTCCCCAACACGCTGATGAGTGGGGATCTCGCCTGGGTTTAACCGACGAGCAGCGGCGATTTGCCGCCGCCGTTGGAAAGGATCTGGCGGATCATCGTGGTGCAGGCGTTGTGATCGCAGGGGAACATCAGCCTCCCGTGGTGCATGCGTGGGCGCATGTCATGAATACCGAGCTTGGCAACGTCGGCAAGACGGTCTTTTATACCGACCCAGTCGACGCCAATCCCGTCAATCGCAACGAGTCGCTGCACGCGCTCACGGAAGATATTCGCGCCGGCAAAGTTGATCTGCTGCTGATTCTGGGTGGAAACCCCGCTTACGACGCGCCCGCAGAACTCGAATTCGCTTCGGCGCTGAAATCAAATGCCGTTAATTTGAAAGTATTTCTCGGGTCGCATCGCAACGAGACCGCCGAACTTTGCCATTGGCATGTACCGGAAGCACACTACCTCGAGTCGTGGAGCGATGCCCGCGCCTGCGATGGGACGGTCAGCATTATCCAGCCGCTGATCGAGCCGCTTTACGGCGGCAAGAGCGCGCACGAAATCATTACCATTCTCGCGGGTCAGTCCGGTTTCACTGGGCACGATCTCGTTCAGGCTTACTGGCAGAAACAACACAGTGGCGCTGACTTTGAAGTCTTCTGGCGCAAGTCTCTGCACGACGGCTGGGTCGCAGGCACAACTTTTGCTCCGAAAGCTGTGACGAGGAATTCAGTGGGTGTCACGGGCGAGCCAGTAAAGGCTGGCGATGCCATCGAGCTCAACTTCCGCCGCGATCCTTCTATCTACGACGGACGCTTCTCGAATAACGGCTGGTTGCAGGAACTCCCGAAGCCGCTTACCAAGCTGACTTGGGATAACCCGATCATGATCGGTCCGGCGATGGCCGGACGTCTGAAGCTGAATTTCAAGGACGTAGCTGAACTGGAATTTCAGGGAAAGAAAGTTAAAGGCCCAGTCTGGATTCAAGCTGGCCATCCCGATAATTCGATCACCGTTTTTCTCGGATACGGACGGACGCGCGCGGGCCGCATTGGTACTGGCACAGGCTTTGACGTTTACCCGCTGCGCACGAGTCAGGCGCCATGGTTTGCCGACGGTGCGACGCTCACTCCCACCGGTGATATTTACCAACTGGCCAGCACTCAGGGCTATCAGACGATGGAAACTCCCGTCGGCGAGCGGCCGCTGGTGCAGGAACGCAGCCTGGAGGAGTACAAGAAGGAGCCGAACTTCGCGAAAGAAGGCGAACCGCCGGCCGACCTTACGCTCTACAAGCCCTTCGATTATTCGAAGGAGACTTACTCGTGGGGCATGGCGATCGACTTGAATGCGTGCGTGGGATGCAATAACTGCATCGTCGCTTGCCAATCGGAGAATAATGTCGCCGTGGTCGGCAAGGAGCAGACTCTCAGAGGCCGCCACATGCACTGGCTGCGCGTGGACGCTTACTACAACGGCCCGCGCGAGAATCCGAAAGGCTTCTTCCAGCCCGTTCCCTGCATGCAGTGCGAGAATGCACCTTGCGAGCTGGTCTGTCCGGTGCAGGCAACCGTGCACAGCAGTGAAGGCCTGAACGACATGGTCTATAACCGCTGCGTCGGCACGCGCTATTGTTCGAATAACTGCCCCTACAAGGTGCGGCGGTTTAATTTCCTCCTTTTCCAGGATTGGGAGACGCCGCAGTTCAAGCTCATGCGCAATCCTGACGTGACCATCCGCAGCCGCGGCGTCATGGAAAAGTGCACTTACTGCGTGCAGCGCATCAGCGAGCGCCGCATTGACGCCGAGCGTGCCGACTCGACCATAAAAGACGGCGACCTGCAGACGGCTTGCCAGCAGTCCTGTCCGGCGAATGCCATCGTCTTCGGCAATCTCAACGATCCGAACAGTCTGGTTAATAAATGGAAGGCGCAGGCGAGGAACTACTCCCTGCTGGGTGAATTGAATACGCGGCCGCGCACAACGTATCTGGCCGAAGTCCGCAATCCCAACCCCGAGTTGGAAACTAAAGTGGAGCGCGCGTAAGGCATGGCTACGAACACACAAATTCCCGCGGCGGACAGGCGAGTGCCGGTAATCGCGCCGGGCCACACCTTCTCCACCATCGGCGAGAAGATCAGCAACATCGTGCTGAGCCGCCCCGTCTCACTGGGATGGATCTTCGGCTTCCTCATCGTGTTCTCGATGATGAACATGCTGATGATGGCCCTTGGGTATCTGTTCATTAAAGGTACGGGGATCTGGGGCATCAACATTCCCATTGGCTGGGGATTCGCCATCGTCAACTTCGTGTGGTGGATCGGTATCGGCCACGCGGGCACGCTGATTTCGGCGATTCTGTGCCTGCTGCGCCAGACCTGGCGCAACTCGATCAACCGCTTCGCCGAAGCCATGACGCTGTTTGCCGTGGCCTGCGCCGGTATTTTTCCGCTGGCTCACACCGGACGTCCATGGCTCGCATACTGGCTCTTTCCGTATCCGAATACCATGCAGTACTGGCCGAATTTCCGCAGTCCTCTGGTGTGGGATGTGTTCGCGGTTTCGACTTACTTCACCATTTCGCTGGTGTTCTGGTTTGTAGGATTGATTCCTGACTTCGCGTCCATGCGCGATCGGGCCGAGAGTACATTAGTCCAGCGGATCTACGGGCTGCTTGCCATGGGATGGCGCGGTTCCGCACGGCACTGGCATCGTTATGAGACGGCCTACCTGCTTCTGGCCGGGCTGGCGACGCCGCTGGTGCTCTCCGTACACACGGTCGTCAGCTTCGATTTTGCCGTCGGCATCGTCCCGGGCTGGCACACCACGATCTTCCCGCCCTACTTCGTCGCGGGCGCCATCTATTCCGGTTTCGCCATGGTGCTTTGTCTTGCGATTCCCATCCGCAAGATCTACGGACTGGAAGACTTCATCACCATGCGGCACCTGGAGACCTCGGCCAAGGTCATGCTGGCCACTGGCCTGATCGTCGCCTACGGCTATGGCATGGAAGCGTTCATGGGCTGGTACAGCGGCAGCCCGACCGATTCGTTCCTGCTCTGGAACCGGCTGCACGGGCCTTATCGGTTGGTGTATGCCGCCTTGCTTGCCTGCAACATTTTTATTCCGCAGGTTCTCTGGCTGAAAAAGTTCCGAGTCTCGACCGGCTGGTTGTGGCTCATTTCGTTCGTTGTGCTGGTCGGCATGTGGCTGGAGCGCTTTATTATCGTGGTCGTCAGTTTGAGCCGCGACTTCCTGACTTCTTCGTGGGGCCAATACTACCCAACCAAATGGGACTGGATGACGTTCGCCGGAACCATCGGCATGTTCCTGACTGCCATGTGGCTGTTTGTACGCATCCTGCCCATGATCTCCATCTTCGAATTGCGCACCTTGCTGCCGGAGTCGCAGGTGCACGAGGCGGCGGAGGTGAAGCAATGAGCATGAAAGACGCTTCGATTTACGGATTGATGGCTGAATTTGACTCGGCAAAAGAGCTTGTCGCTGCCGCTCACAAGACGCACGCAGCCGGCTATCGGAAGCTTGACGCCTACAGCCCGTTCCCCATCGAAGGGCTCGCCGAAGCCATCGGTTTTCATAAGAACGCCGTGCCTCTTGTCGTCCTGATCGGCGGATTGATCGGCGGGATATCGGCGTATGCCCTGCAGTATTGGGTGGCAGTGATCACCTATCCGGTCAATATCGGCGGACGCCCGTTTCACTCCTGGCCTTCGTTCATCATTGTGACCTTCGAATTGACAATCCTTTTCGGCGGACTTTCCGCAGCTGTCGGCATGCTTATGCTGAATGGCCTTCCGATGCCCTACCACCCGGTGTTCAACGTGCCGGAGTTCGCCAAGGCCTCGGAGAATAAATTCTTCCTGGTCGTGTTTTCAAGCGACCCGAACTATGATGCCGCCCGCACGCGGACGTTTCTTGACGGCCTCGCCCCACGCATGGTCGCGGAGGTGCCGAGCTAGCCATGAGTTCCGCTCGCAACCTCCGCAAAGTCTTGCCCGCGCTGCTGGCGCTGATTGCCGTTACCGCCGGATGCCGCATCGACATGCACATGCAGCCTTATTACCGGCCTATGGCGAAGAGCGATTTCTTCGCTGACGATCGCTCCGCCCGCTTGCCGGTCGAAGGCACGGTAGCGCGCGGCGATCTCCGCGAAGACGCTTACTTTTACACCGGAAAGATTGGTAATGCTCCCGGTGATTTTCTTCCGTTTCCGGTCACCGCTGAGGTTCTTGCCCGCGGACGCGAGCGTTTTAACATCAATTGCACGCCTTGCCACGGACGCGTCGGCGATGGCAATGGCTTCATTCCGTCGCGCGGATTCCGTCACCCGCCGTCGTATCACATTGACCGTCTGCGCAAAGTGCCGCTCGGTTATTTCTTTGACGTGATGACCAACGGCTTCGGGGTGATGCCCGAATACGGCACGCAGGTTGCGCCGCGTGATCGCTGGTGCATCGCGGCTTACATCCGTGCGCTGCAACTGAGCCAGAATGCAACTTCGACGGAGATTCCCGCGGGTCAAAAAGTCCCGTCGCCTCCACCGCAGTTCCGCGACATCGGCAATGGAGCTACGCTGCCAGAAATCGCCCCGGCCACCACCGATACCGAAGGGGAGCCGAAATGACCACGGTCGCAGGGAAGATGATTAAGTCGGACTTGATGGCCCCGCCCGTGGCCCAGACCATGCAGCAGCGGTCGCTCATTATTGGCGTGATCGCCGCCATCGCTTCCATCGCCGGGGCTTACCTCGCTCCCGACAGTTTTTATTCCGCCTACCTCACCGGATTCATGTTCTGGCTCGGCCTGTCGCTCGGCTGCATGGCCATCCTGATGCTTTACCACCTGGTCGGTGGAGCGTGGGGCACGGTGATTCGCCGCATCCTGGAAGCGGGCATGATGACGCTGCCCCTCATGTTCGTGCTGTTCATTCCGATTCTGCTGAATCTGCCGAAGCTATATTCCTGGGCCCGGCCAGGATTGCTGGCCGATCCACGGACCGATCCGAAGATCGTGGAGATTGTCCACAGCTATCTCAATTTCAACGGCATTCTAGTGCGCTACATCCTTTACTTCGCGATCTGGTTCGGGATGGCGTACTTCCTGAATCGCTGGTCTACGGAGCAGGATTCGATTGCGGGCCAAAGCACGCTGCGCTTCCGGGCCATGAGCGGGATTGGGCTCGTCGTCTACTCGTTCACGATTTCGTTTGCGGTAATCGACTGGGTGATGTCGCTGCAAGCGCGCTGGATATCGACCATCTACGGGCTGCTTTTCGTCGCCGGAGAAGCGCTTTCGGCCTACTGCTTCTGTGTGCTCATCGAGAGCATTCTCGGAAAACGCAAGCCGATGTCCGAGTACCTTACCGATACCGAAGTCCACGATCACGGCAAGTTCATGCTCACCTTCGTTATGGTCTGGGCTTACTTCAATTTTTCGCAGTGGCTCATCATCTGGTCGGGCAACCTGCCGGAAGAGATTCCGTGGTACAAACTTCGCATGAATGGCGGGTGGGAATACGTCGGCCTGTTCCTGGTGGTGTTCCACTTCGCGGTGCCGTTCGCGCTCTTGCTCTCGCGCCAGTTGAAGCGCAAGACCCGCACTCTGGTCTGGCTTGCCGCCTGGCTGATGGTCATGCGAATTGTCGATATCTTCTGGCACATCGAGCCGGTGGAGTCGCATCCCACGTTTCACGTGAGCTGGGTGCTTTTTGCGATCCTTGCCGGGATGGGCGGTCTTTGGATGGCCTACTTCTTCTACAACCTGAGATTGCGTCCGCTGCTGGCCGTTAACGCGCCGCAGACGCTGAGACTGCTGGAGCCTGCGCATGAGTGACGAAATGAACCACGGCCACTCCGGACAAGAAGGCGGGTTCGAACGCGAGGACCTGAGCACGCGCGGTGTGTTTGCATTCATGATCGGCCTCGCGATCGTCGGCCTGGTGATTTATTTCATCATCGTCGGCATGTACACGTTCCTCGACAGATACGAGCGGTCGCAGATGACCACCGCGAGCCCTCTGGTTACTTCCAAGGGCGCAATCTCGCGTGTGGTGACGCAGGCGGACATGGATAAGGCGTTCAAGGATAATGGCGCTCCCATGCTCGAAACCAACGAGCGCGGCCAGTTTCGCGACTTTCTGATCAATCAGGAGAACCAACTCAACAGCTACGGCTGGGTCGATGAAAAAGCGGGGGTGGCGCACATTCCGATTGACCGCGCCATGGAATTGATCGTGCAGCGCGGGTTGCCGGTGCATGCGCCAGGCAGCGCGGACCTGGCCACAGCCGCGCCAAGTAATGCGCCCGCCAGGAAGCCGGCCGCATCGAAGCAGTAGATGTAAGCAACCGGTCCAGCCGGACAGCTGGAAAAGGAAAAAGCAGTGCGCAGCAAAAGCAGTTTTGCCAACTCGATCGTCGTCGCAGCTCTCTTGCTCATACTTGCGGCCGTACCACTGTTCGCGCAGGGCGGTCCGATGTCGGGCGGCGGCATCATGAGTCCGCCGGTGAACCAGCCTCCCGTCGGACTGGAATTTGTCGGGATTGAGCAACATCTCAACGCCGAAGTCCCTGCCAATCTCGAATTCAAAGATGAACTCGGAAACCCGGTCAAACTTGCCGACTACTTCGGCCACGGGCGCCCGGTCATCCTGAATCTGGGTTACTACCAGTGCCCCATGCTGTGCAGCGAACTGCTGGAAGGGCTGGTCGGTTCGATGAAGGCACTAACCTTCAATCTCGGCGAGGATTTTGACGTTCTTACCGTGAGCTTCGATCCGCGTGAAACCACGGAAATGGCCGCCGCAAAAAAACGGGACATCATGAAGCGCTATGGCCGAGCGAACGCTGATCGGGGCTGGCACTTCCTTACCGGCAAAGCCGATCAGATTGAAGCGCTCACCAAGGCGGTCGGCTTCCAGTTTCAGTTCGATCCCAAGACCGAGCAGTACGCTCACGCCGCCGCCATCGTTATGCTCACACCCGACCGCCACGTCTCCGGATACTTTTATGGAGTCGAGTTCTCTCCGAAAGATCTACGCCTCGGACTGGTGCAAGCCTCGCGAAACAAGATTGGCAACATCGGCGACCAGGTGCTGCTCTACTGCTATCACTACGATCCCCGGACAGGGAAATACGGCGCCGTCGTCAGCAACATCCTGAAGCTGGCGGCGCTGGCGACCATGCTCATTCTGGGGACATTTATGTTCGTCATGTTCCGTGCCGATCATCGTTCCGATGCTGGCGCGGCGCATGGCAAACTGGGGCGAGTTTCGTAACTATGTCGAAATTTCTACCATTGTGGCCCGATCAGGCTTCGACCATGGCAGGTCAGGTGGATGCTCTCTACATCTATCTGCTCCTGGTCTCGGGCGTCATGACCGCGCTCATTTTTATCAGCGTCACCGTACTTGCGATCAAGTATCGTCGCGCTGCCAGCCGCGATGCCCAGCAGATCGAAGGCTCAACTATTCTCGAAATCACCTGGTCGATCATTCCGCTCATGGTGATGATGACCTTCTTCGTCTGGGGAGCAGTCATTTATTTTGAGGAGCGCACACCTCCCGCCGACGCCACCGAAGTTTACGTTGTCGCCAAGCAGTGGATGTGGAAGATCGAGCATATGGAAGGCCAGCGCGAGATCAACGAGTTGCATGTGCCCGCCGGCCAGGACATCAAGCTCATCATGACCTCGCAGGACGTGATTCACAGCTTCTATGTTCCCGCATTCCGCATCAAGCAGGACGTGCTGCCCGGCCGCTACACCACGCTCTGGTTCAAAGCCACTAAACCCGGCACCTATCATCTGTTCTGCGCCGAATATTGTGGAACTCAGCACTCCGGAATGGGGGGCGACATTGTAGTTATGGAGCCGCGGGATTACGCGCAGTGGATGGCGGGCGGGCCGACCGCGCCCTTGCAAGACACAGGCAAGCAGTTATTCTCTACGCTCGGATGCGCAACTTGCCATCGTTTCGATGTGCAGGGGCGTGGTCCCAATCTGCTAGGCGTCTACAACAAGCCGGTCCTGCTGGAAGATGGACGCACCGTGATCGCCGACGAGAACTACGTGCGTGAATCCATCCTCAATCCCACGGCGAAGATCGTAAATGGCTTTAAACCGGTGATGCCTACCTTCCAGGGCATCGTCAGTGAAGAGCAATTGAACGCGCTGGTGGCCTACGTCAAGTCGTTAGCCCAGCCGCCCCCGGGGACCGCAGGGTTGCAGAATCCGCCCGCTACTTCCCCGGCACAACCCCAGAATATGCAGGTGCAATAGTCATGGTTAGTAATTCGGCCAGTGCAGCAATTCCGGCGAATCAGGCTCCGAAGTTGAACTATCTCAACAACGGGCACACCCTCAAGTCCTGGCTGTTGACCACCGACCACAAACGGATCGCGATCCTCTATCTGATCTCGGTTACGACGTTCTTTTTCCTCGGTGGCTTCTTTGCCATGCTCATCCGGCTCGAACTGCTCACTCCGCAGGGCGACCTGATGCAGGCCGATACCTATAACAAGGTCTTCACCATGCACGGCATGATCATGGTGTTTTTCTTTCTGATCCCGGTCGTGCCCGCCGTGCTTGGCAACTTCCTGGTCCCGATCATGATCGGCGCCAAGGATCTGGCGTTTCCGCGCATCAACCTGCTGAGCTGGTATCTCTACATCATCGCCGGCACGCTTTTTCTGCACTGCATGCTGACCGGCGGCGTCGATACCGGATGGACCTTCTACACCCCCTACAGCACGGGCACCAACACGAATATCGTCGAAGCTGGGCTCGCGGTCTTTATCGCGGGTTTCTCGTCCATCTTCACGGGGCTCAATTTCATCGTCACCATTCACCGCATGCGTGCCCCCGGCCTCACCTGGGACCGCCTGCCGCTGTTCATCTGGGCCAACTACGCGACCAGCCTGATCATGATTCTGGGCACGCCGGTGGTCGCCATCACCATCGTGCTGGTGGCGGTCGAGCGCCTCTTCCACCTGGGCATCTTCGATCCCAGGTTGGGCGGAGATCCGCTCCTGTTCCAGCATCTATTCTGGTTTTACTCGCATCCCGCGGTCTACATCATGATCCTGCCTTCGATGGGCGTGGTCAGCGAGTTGATTGCATGTTTTGCCCGCAAGCGCATATTCGGCTACAAGTTTGTCGCTCTGTCGAGCGTGGCGATCGCGGTGTTTGGATTTCTGGTGTGGGCGCATCACATGTTCGTCGCCGGCATCTCGCTCTATGCGGCGATGATCTTTTCGTTTCTGAGCTTCTCGGTAGGCGTGCCTTCCGCTGTCAAGGTCTTTAACTGGACAGCCACTCTCTACAAGGGTTCGATCTCTTACGCCACTCCGATGCTGTATGCCTTTGGTTTTATCGGGTTGTTCACCATTGGCGGATTGACTGGCCTGATGCTGGCTACCATCGGCATCAACGTCCACGTCACTGATACGTACTTCGTCGTCGCCCACTTCCACTACGTCATGGTCGGCGGTGTGCTGATGGGCTTTCTCGGAGGCCTGCATTTCTGGTGGCCGAAGATCAGTGGACGCATGTATCCGGAAGGCTGGGCAAAGCTCTCGGCGCTGCTGGTGTTCGTCGGCTTCAACCTGACGTTTTTCCCGCAATTCATTCTCGGTTACGTCGGCATGCCGCGCCGCTACTGGCAATATCCGCCGGAGTTTCAGGTGCTGAATGTTCTCTCCACCGCCGGCGCCAGCGTGCTCGCCGTCGGCTATCTGCTGCCCATGATCTACTTGTTCTGGTCGCTGCGTTACGGGCCTATTGCCGAAGCCAATCCGTGGAACGCTGCTGGCCTGGAATGGCAAACTGCCTCTCCGCCGCCGACCTTCAATTTTGACGAGACGCCGGTGGTGACCTGGGAAGCTTATAACTACGACGAGATTCCAGCACCGAAGGAACTGGAGGCTCCCGTTGCCAGATAGTCAAGCCATCACGGTGGAACACGAAGCCCACAATCCGGCACTGCTCCACCACTTCTCCGACGCTCAGCAACAGAAGAACGCGGCCTCGCTAGGCATGTGGCTGTTCCTGGTGACGGAGATCATGTTCTTCGGCGGCATGTTTTGCGCTTACCTCATCTACCGCCTCGCCCACTTCAATGCCTTCGCGGCGGGAAGCCAGCAGCTCAGCATCGCACTCGGAGCCACGAACACCGCCGTCCTCATCATCAGTTCGGTTACGGTTGTGTTGGCGGTGAAAGCGGCGGAAGCAGGCAAGCGCAAGCTGCTGGTCGGCTATCTGGTTATCACCGTGCTGCTTGGCATGACCTTTCTCGTGATCAAAGGTGTCGAGTACAACGAAAAATTTGAGAAACACCACGTGCCCGGCGCCACTTTCAATTTCACCAATACCTTTGATGACAACGGCAAGCAAATCCCGGTAAACCCGAAAGAAGCCGAACTCTTCTTCTCCCTCTATTTCGCAATGACCGGCATGCACGCCCTGCACATGGTGATTGGCTGTGGACTTTTTAGCGTGCTGGCGATCCTGGCATGGAAAGGGCATTACACGCCCGGCTACTACACGCCGATAGAAAACGCCGGGTTGTACTGGCATTTGGTCGATATCATCTGGATTTATCTGTTTCCGTTGTTGTATCTGATCAGCAGACACTCATGATGGAACTGAGAACTGACCGCTGAGAACTGAGAACTTCTATATGTCGGAACAAGCAGAACACACTAGTCGCTCACAAGGATTTTACTTGGCCATTGGCATCGGCCTGCTCGTCCTGACGGCGACCACGGTTGGCGCTGCCTTCGTGAACCTCGGTCCCTTCAATCCCATCATTGCGCTGCTCATCGCCACCATCAAAGCCACGCTGGTCGTGCTCTTCTTTATGCACGTTAAAGGCGCTAGCGAAAAGCTGACGGGAGCGATCGTTGTCTCCGGCTTCTTCTTTCTTGCGATTCTGCTAACCCTGTCTCTGGCGGACTACCTGACGCGATCCTGGCGGTAGCCCGCGCCACACAACCTTTAGATCTCAACACTTCCCCTTGCGCCAAGCGCCCGCATCCTCCAAGATGTTCTTTTACCCTATGCCGCAAGATATCGCCCCACCTCCGGCCCCAGCGCAACTTGACGCCTCCGCGCTTGAGGCCGCTCTTCGCCGTCATCTTCGCGGAGAAGTTCGTTTCGACTCGGGCAGCCGCGCGCTCTACGCGACCGATGGCTCCAATTACCGCCAGGTCCCGATCGGCGTCGTGGTTCCTCACGACAAAGAAGATGTGTTGGCCACCGTAGCTCTTTGCCGCGACCACGGCGCTCCGTTGCTGGCCCGCGGCGGAGGCACGTCACTCGCCGGACAATGTTGTAACGCGGCCGTCATCCTCGACTTTTCGAAATACATGGCGTCCATTCTTGAGATCGATCCCGAGCGCCGCATGGCTCGCGTTGAACCTGGCGTCGTTCTCGACACTCTGCGCGCTGCAGCCGAGAAACACCACCTCACCTTCGCGCCCGATCCCGCGACCCATGACCGCTGCACCCTTGGCGGCATGATCGGCAACAACTCCTGCGGCGTGCACTCGATCATGGCCGGAAAGACCGACGACAATATCGAAGCGCTCGAGATTCTCACCTATGGCGGCCAGCGCCTGCACGTCGGCGCGACCAGCGCGGAAGACTTCGACCGCTTCCTGCGCGAAGGTGGCCGCCGCGCTGAAATCTACAGCGGCCTCAAGTCCCTTGCCGACCGCTACGGCGAACAAGTTCGCCGCCAATTTCCTGACATTCCCCGCCGCGTTTCCGGATACAACCTCAACCACCTGCTCCCGGAAAACGGCTTTCACGTGGCGCGCGCGCTGGTCGGCTCTGAGGGAACCTGCGTCACGGTCCTCGAAGCTACCTGCCGCTTGGTCGAGAGTCCGCCCGCGCGGGTCCTGCTGGTGATTGGCTGGCCCGATATTTATCTCTGCGCCGACCATGTTCCGCAGATCATGGAGCATAACCCGATCGGCCTCGAAGGTTTTGACGACATCATGGTCAACGCCAGCCGCCGCAAAGGCGTGAACCTGGAAGGCCTGGCGCTGCTCCCAGAAGGCGCGGGCTGGCTGATGGTTGAGTTCGGAGCCAGCACCGCTGACGATGCCGAAGCCCAGGCAAGGCACCTGATGGAGGCTCTCGACCGCGCTCCTGCCGCGCCCAGCATGCGCCTGTTCACCGATCCGCGTCTGGCCCGCCGCATCTGGGATGTTCGCGAGTCGAGCCTTGGCGTGACTTCGCATGTCCCCGGCGAGCCGCTGCGCTGGGAAGGCTTCGAGGATTCCGCGGTTGCGCCTGACAAACTCGGCTCTTATCTCCGCGATTTGCGCCGCCTGATGCAGAATTTTCACTACGACGGCTCGTTCTACGGACACTTCGGCCACGCCTGCGTGCACACGCGCATGGATTACGATCTCGAATCCGCCGAGGGCGTGCGCAAGTTCCGCCAGTTTATGGAAGAAGCCGCCGATCTCGTGGTCCGCTACGGCGGTTCGCTCTCCGGCGAACATGGAGACGGGCAAGCTCGCGGCGAGCTTCTTCCGAAAATGTTTGGGCCGGAACTCATGCAGGCTTTCCGCGAGTTCAAGTCGATTTGGGATCCCGACTGGAAGATGAACCCGGGCAAGCTCATTGAGCCTTATCGTCTCGACGAGAATCTGCGTCTCGGTGCTGGCTATGATCCGTGGCAGCCGGAGACGCATTTCAAGTTTCCCAACGATCACGGCAGCCTGGCAGCCGCCACTCTGCGCTGCGTTGGAGTCGGCAAGTGCCGGCGCGACTCGGGCGGAGTCATGTGTCCAAGCTATCGCGTCACGCGCGACGAAGAACACTCCACCCGCGGCCGCGCCCACTTGCTGTGGGAGATGACGAAACGCGACGTCATCCAAGACGGCTGGCAGAACGAAGCGGTGAAAGAGTCGCTCGACCTCTGCCTCGCCTGCAAGGGCTGTAAAAGCGATTGCCCGGTGGGCGTGGATGTCGCGACTTACAAGTCGGAATTTCTCTCGCATTACTACGAAACGAACCGGCGTCCGCTGAAGGAGTTTGGGCTTTCGAATATTGACCTGTGGCTCAGGGCCGCATCGCACGCACCGGGCTTGGTAAATCTGGCAACGCAACTGCCAGGTCTGCGGGAGCTGGCCAAGCTGGCCACCAGCATCCCGGCCCAGCGGCGCATTCCGGCACTGGCTCCGCAGACGTTCCAAGAATGGTGGGAACGGCAAGAACCACGTAGGGACGGACGCATTCGTCCGTCCAGCGGAGCGCAGCGACGCGAAGCTGACTCCGTCCTTCTCTGGGCCGATACTTTCAACAACCATTTCCTCCCCTCGACTGCCAAAGCCGCTGCCGAAGTCCTGGAAGCTGCGGGCTTCGACGTCAGCGTTCCGCGCGCCCATCTCTGTTGCGGGCGCCCGCTCTACGACATCGGCGCGCTCGACCGCGCCAAGGCCCTGCTGCTGCAGATCATGGACGAGCTTCTCCCGGAGATCGAAGCCGGGACGCCGATCGTTGTCCTCGAACCAAGCTGCGCTTCCGTTTTCCGCGACGAACTTACCAACCTTTTCCCCAAAGACGAGCGCGCGCAAGCGCTCTCAAAGCAGGTTTTTCTGCTGAGCGAATTTCTCGAGCAGCGCGCCAAGAATTTCCCGCTCCCCAAACTGGCGCGCCGGGCGCTGATCCATGGGCATTGCCATCACAAGGCAATCATGAAGATGACCTCTGAGGAAGCCGTGCTGCAGCGCATGGGGGTCAACTTTACCGCTCCCGCTCCGGGATGCTGCGGCATGGCGGGAGCGTTCGGCTTCGAAAAGGGAAAATACGACATTTCGAAAGCCATTGGCGAACTGGAACTGCTGCCCGCCGTCCGCCAGGCTCCGACCGACTGGCTTATCGTCGCGGACGGTTTCAGTTGCCGCGAGCAGATTGCGCAAGAGACCGACCGCCACGCGCTCCACCTGGCCGAGGTTCTCCAGATGGCGCTGCGCGAAGCCACCGAAACCCCCGAAGGATTTCCGATGTTCGACCCCGCGCCACTGCACTATCCCGAAGACGCCTGGGTGCGGCCTCACCGGGCTGCCATCGAGAAATCCATGAAACGAACCGGGCTGGCCGTAGCTGGTATAGCGGCAGGCGCGGCGTTGCTGCTGGCCCTAGCCAGGAAGCGCTAGGGCGTGTTAACACTAAATAGAAATTTGTGATATTCTCCATGTATGGAGATTACCGAGGCGCAGTACAGCCGCATCGAGTCCAGTCTTCCCCGTCAGCGCGGCAATGTGAGCCTGACCAATCTCGCGGTGTTAAACGCGATTCTGTATGTCGCCGAGCAAGGCTGCAAATGGCGCGGACTTCCCAAGCGTTTCGGCAACTGGCACACCATCTATACCCGCATGAACCGCTGGTCCAAGAACGGCGTCTTGGATCGCCTCTTTGAGCAGTTGCAGCGCGAGCAGATCGTGCGCATCACCATCACCGCCGTCAAACTGGACTCCACCATCGTCAAAGTGCATCCCGATGGCACCGGCGCGTTAAAAAAAACGGCCCCCAAGCCATCGGCAAGTGCCGCGGCGGATGGACCACCAAGATTCATCTGGTTGCCGCGAATGCTCGAACGGCTATAAGCTTCGCGCTGTCTCCCGGTCAAGCTTCCGATGCGAAGCAGGGCCGCCTCCTGCTGGGCGGCATCGGACCGCTGCCTGCGCCCCTGCATCTGATCATGGACCGCGCCTACGAAGACAACGAAACCCGGCAACTGGCGCTGGATTTCGGCTTTATCCCCGTGGTTCCTCCCAAGTGCAATCGCCTGGAACCGTGGCAGTACGACAAGGCCCTCTACCGCAAGCGCAACGAAGTGGAACGACTGTTTCGCCGACTCAAAGGCTTTCGGCGCATCTTCTCCCGCTTCGACAAACTCGACGTCCTCTTTCTTGGATTTCTCAACTTCGCCTTAATCGTCGAGGCCCTGCGATAGTGTTAACACGCCCTAGTGTAGGGACCGTCCCACCCGTGCGCAGCGAGGCAACCATCGGGGCCGCTCCGGCACTTTCATCGCGCCGATCCAAGTCGGTAAGTTATTGATAAATATAGACCTGCCTACCCACTGCCAATCCTGTCTTCTTTCTGGGACAATAGACGATAATAGACATAGACAGTAGGCCTTCCGATGGAAACCACAAATCCAACCGTCGTCGCTCCAGTCGCCATTCCCACCCCAACCGCGGCCCAGTCCGTCGCCACCGCCATAGCCAAGTCGCTGCAAGGCTCGGTGCTGGTGCTGATCCAGTTCGACGTTTGCGAAGAGATCAACCTTGACTCGCTGCGCGACATCTTTGGAGCTCGGCGGCAGGAGGCTAGCTTCAAGCATCCTGCTCCGGGATACGTCCGCTTCCAGCGGCCTCCGGTTGTCGAACCGGTTGAACCGCTGATCCTTGAAAGCGGGGAGCGGCTTGACGTCCAGATCAAGTACTACGATTACGGCGTCCTGAGCGTGGTTTTCGAGCTGCCTTTTTCCGGCGACTGGGACACGCTGGTCCGCTTGGCTGGCCGCTGGGTTTGGGACACTGATTTCACCAGCTTTGCGCAGAAGATCGCCAAACAGAAGATTGAGCGTGCCCGGCCGGCGCTGGTCAAAATTTACGATAGCTGGCTGCATGAAGATTATTTCGTCTTCCACGTGCGCGACCTTGCCGGCAATCCGTCGGCTGCGGAACTGCTCTCGACCCAGGGAGGACGCATTGCCCAGATCGTGCGCGGCGAAAACGTTCCGCTCTCCGACGGCGAGCAGCAGGAAATCATGCAGTCGAAGATCTCGTACTACCCGAACGACCTGGCCGTAATCAGCTGGAACGCGGCGTTTCTCTACGATTCCGCGGCGGGCGCGGAAACCGTCATACAACTGCTGGAATACGCCAACTCGCAGCTCCTCGAATTTCGCCACTATGACGAACTGCTGACCCGCGAACTGCAAAGCGTTTACGATTTCATGGACCACGGCTCGACCGGCATCTGGGCCCGCTGGCGCAACGCCAAACGCGCCAACCGCCTGCATACCGTCCTGCTCGATGTGGACGAACTGACCGAGCGCGCCGATAACGCCATCAAGTTCCTGAGCGACATGTTCTCCGCGCGCCTGTACAGAGTCGCGGCGTCGAAGATCGGCGTCACCGACTACAAAGACCTGGTCAACCAGAAAGTCCACACCGCCGAAGAACTTTACCGCTTCATGGTCGACCAGTTCCACCAGAGCCGCGCGTTTGTGCTGGAGGTGATGGTGGTGATTATTCTGGTGATTGAATTGATCTGGCTGTTCAAGGGATCGACTCCGTTCTAGGGGCAGGTCTCAGGTCTTAGGTGTCAGGTCTCAGGAAAATCAGCCAGGTGTAGAGCGGACACTCCTGTCCGCTGCCCTTGGTGTTGATCTTGATTTTGCCCTTGCCCTTGATTTTGATTTTTCTCCAACTGACCAAGCCCAAGGATGCCCCAGGAATCCCGACAGCCGACACCAAGGGGTCGCGGTCGCGGCGGCAGACTCGGGAAGGGCACGGCTTCAGTCGTGCCAACAATCGGCTTTTGCCGCCGAGGGTTCGCCGCCGCAATTAGGCATCCCCAAAGAACGTGTCATCCTGAGCGGAGCCGAGCCAAGAGCGAAGCGACTGGCCCAGCGGAGTCGAAGAGCCTGCCCTGAGCGAAGCCGAAGGGACCCCTAGCGGGGTAGAGGTGTGTCGTTCCCCGTCATAGCCCAAAAAGCCATGACGGAAGAAAGGACCCCTCCCGTGGCCTCGCTCTTGTCAAGCTTGACTTTTTGCTCGGGATGAAACGGGGGTCCGACGCCAGCAGGCAGGAGCGGCAGCGGCCCCAGAGCCGAAATCGTGGGCGCAAACGAAGCTAAGTCTCTGAGAAATAAAGACTTTACCTCTAAGTCCTTATTCCTCAAAGACCTGGCGCGAACGACCCGTAAAGTATTCATTCCAAAAGACCGGAAACAAGGGGGCATCTCGCCAGCATTAGCCGGCAAGCACAAAACCGCAAAAAACCCTCTCAACCCATCACCCACGAAAATATTTATTTTTAAGCGAAGCAAAGGCGAACTTGAACCCGCAAAAAGACCCACGCAAAAATGCCCGGGATTCTTGCGAATCCCGGGCACTGTGATCAACTTTGAAGCGTCGTACCCCTAGACAGCGGTAACGTTCTCCGCTTGCCAGCCCTTTGGGCCTTTGGTCACGTCGAACTGCACGGTTTGGCCTTCTTGCAGGCTCTTGAAGCCGCCCGCTTGAATGGCGGAGAAATGCACGAAAACGTCTTCGCCATTCTGACGGCTGATAAAGCCGTAGCCTTTGGCGTCGTTAAACCACTTCACTGTTCCTTGTTCTGCCATTGTATTGGTGTTCCTTTTTCTTGTTTCTTGAAATGTGCTGAGAAGATTCGCTGCAGTGAGGGGGTTGACGCTGGTTGGCGGTACCGACCTTCAACTAACTGTGAGTCAAACTTAGCAAATTCTAGTGTAGCACAATAAGCCCTAAAAACGTTGAAAACTTCGATCGGGCTTTGAATAGACCGGCTAAACCCTTATGGCTCAGCCCAGTGGAGTCGCTTCTTTGCCATGAAATAGGCTATAAATTGCTGATGATCGCCTTCCTCTCCCTTGAACTCCGGATCGAAGCAGCCCACTCGCTCAAGGACAAGCGGCAGGTCACACGCAGCCTTAAGGACCGCCTCCGCTCCTCGTTCAACGTCTCGGTTGCCGAACTTGACCCTAGCCTGCTCTGGAATCAGGCCACGATCGGCGTGGTCAGCGTCTCGCACTCGCGGGATTACCTTGACGGGTTGATGAAGAACGTCGAACGCGCGGCTACCCGCATCGCCAACAACGCGGGGGCGGAGGTTACGGATTCGTTTGTGGAGTTCCTGTGACGATGGTCACTCAGCGGCTAAAGCCGGCCTTTATTCAGCGGCGCCCCTCCCTAAACCCGAGCCGACAGAGTCGTCCTGCAGTCTGATACGGGGCAAGCCCCGTCTCTACGAAAGCGCCGTTCTGCCGCAGCGGTGAAGCCGTGCCCCTCCAAAACAAAGTCAAACTCCGGGGTTTAACTTTTCTGATATCCTCATGAGTTTTCTCGGTTCGAGGTTTGCTGTGGAGCATCGTGGGCAGAAATATCATCGGGGACGGCTGAGCGAGGCTATCCGCGAGGAGATCGAAACCATCCTCGAGGGCGAACTCGCCGACCCTCGCATCGGCCTGGCCAGCGTCAGCGCTGTACTCATGGCTCAGGACGCCCGGTCTGCTCGGGTTATGGTCACCGTTTGCGGCGATGAGGCCGAGGCGGAGCGGACCCTGGAGGGACTGGCCGCTGCCAAGAATTATGTCCGGCACGAACTGGCGGAACGGCTGCGGCTGCGACGGCCTCCGGAGCTTTATTTCCAGATTGATCGGGCGGCTGAATTGGAGAGTCGGGTGGACGAACTTCTGGGGCGGGAGAAGAAACGCAGGCGGAAGAGTGCTGAGCCCAGCCCCTAAGAGGGAATTTGGAATTCCCCGTAGAGACGCGGTTTACCGCGTCTCCAGCCGCAGAGTGAGACGGGGCAAGTCCCGTCTCTGCACAAAGAGCTGGAACAAATGCTAGAGCGGGTACTACAAGAGATTCGGGCGCGTCGCAGTTTTGTCGTGACCTCGCACGCCCGGCCCGACGGAGACGGCATTGGCTCTGCCCTTGCGTGTGGGCAGATTCTGCGCGTCATGGGCAAGGAGGCCGTGGTCGTCATGTACGACGGCGTCCCTCGTATTTACCAGAATCTTCCCTTTGCCGATCGCGTGGTTCAAGCCGATGCCGTCCCCCCGAATGATGCCGTCATCCTGCTCGAATGCGACAGCACGCGGCGCGCGCTTCTCGATGGGCTCGACGAATGTTTCCTCATTAATATTGACCATCACGCCAGCGGCCGCAACTTTGCCCACATCAACTGGATCGACTCATCAGTGATGGCCACGGCCGAACTCGTATTCCGCCTGGCCCGGCTGGCCTGCGTCCCGGTGGATCGCGACATTGCCACCTGCCTCTATACCGCGCTCATGACCGACACCGGTTCTTTCATGTTCGAAGGTACGAACGAGCATACTTTTACGGTGGCACGCGAACTGGTGCTCGCTGGAGCCGACCCGGCGCTTTGTGCGCGCCATATCTATTTCGGACATTCCACGGCCAAGCTTCGGCTGCTGGGGGCGGCGCTCTCCAACCTGCATCGCGACGGTCCGCTGGCCTGGATCTGGGTGACGCAGGAACAGGTGCAGCGCTTCGGGGCCCGCGAGGAAGACTGCGAAGGCCTGGTCAACTATGCGCTGTCGATCGCCGACGTGCAGGTCGCCATATTCTTTCGCGAACTTCCCGATCAGCGCTTTCGCGTCAGCCTGCGCAGCAAAGGAGAAGTAAATGTCTCCGCGGTGGCCGAGCATTTCGGTGGTGGCGGCCACAAATGTGCCAGCGGCTGTTCGATTCAGGGACCCCTGGCGGTTGCCGTATCGCGAATTGCGGAGCGCCTGCGCGCCGAGCCTGAAGACTTGACAGCGAACGCATCTACCAACTGAGGCTCAAGAGCAGCGCCTGAAGGCGGGTTCATAAGACGGCACCAGCGGTGTGCCTGAAGGCATACCCTGATACAAATCTTGCTTGCACCACAAGTTGCGCCGCGGCGTGAGATGCTATGAGTAAGCAATCGACAAATCCGCAAACCCGCACCGACCTGTTGCTGGTGGTGGCGTTCTGCGGATTCCTTTTCTTCTATGGACTCGGGGCCTTCGGCTTGATCGGCGCCGACGAACCACGCTATGCGCAAGTGGCGCGCGAAATGCTCGAACGCTCCGATTGGGTTACTCCTACGCTGCTAGGCAAACCCTGGCTGGAAAAGCCGGTGCTGTATTACTGGCAGGCGATGCTGTCGTTTCGTGCCTACGGCATCACCGACCAGGCTGCCCGCCTGCCCGCTGCCTTCGACGCGGCCATGCTCATCGCAGCCATCTACTTTTTCCTGCGCCGTTTCCGGCCGGGCAGTGAACTGGATGGCGTGTTCATTACGGCTAGTTGTGCCGCCGTGGTGGGGTTTGCGCACGCCGCCGCGATGGATATGCCGCTCGCCGCTGCTTTTGCCATCGCGTTGCTGGCCTGGTACGCCTGGTACGAAAGCGGGCGGCACGTTTATCTTGCCGCCCTTTATTTGCTTCTGGCGCTGGGAACCTTGGCCAAAGGCCCGGTCGCGCCTGCTTTGGCCGCCGTCATCATCGTTCTCTTCATTGCTGTGAAACGGGACTGGCGCGCCATCCTGCGCACGCTTTGGATTCCCGGCATCGCGCTCTACCTTGCGGTTATGTTGCCCTGGTACATCGCTGTCCAAGTGCGCAATCCGGAATTTTTCCGTTTCTTCATTCTTGAACACAATCTTGCCCGGTTCTCGCAGAACGTCTATCACCACCACCAGCCCTTCTGGTACTACCTGCCCGTGTTCTTGCTGGCCATGATGCCCTGGACACTGGTGCTCCTCCTGGCGGTCATCGAACGCGCTCGCCTGTTGTGGGCTGAAGGGAAAGAGGCCTTCTCGAGTCCGGAGGATTCCTGGACGCTATTTCTTTTGATCTGGATGCTGGTGCCGATTCTGTTTTTCAGCGCATCGCAATCGAAGCTGCCGGGGTACATCCTGCCCGCCGTGCCCGCCGGAGCGCTGCTGGTCGCCGAGTATCTGGCTGCCCGGCGCGGCGAAACTGGTCCAGGTGACGACAAGAAGTTTTCGCCGTGGTTTGCCGCGGCTCACGGAGTTCTCTGCGGACTGCTGATTTTTGCCGCTCTTTGCGCCGCCTCGGTTGCGATGAACCACCAGTTGCGGTGGGGGACAGGAGCCTTGGTTGCAGCCGCGATTGCCGCTGTCTTTGCGCTTGGCATCACCGCCGCGCTCCTTTCCCGAGGCGGACTTCGCCTGCTGAGCCGCGCCACCATGTTCGCGGTCGTGATCAGCGTGGCTGGCGTTATTCGGCTTGCTGCTCCCGTCATCGACGCCACGCAATCCGCGCGTCCCATTGCGGCAAGCATTCAGGCCTTTTCGCACGAGTCGGTCCCCATCGGCCTCTATCACGTGAATCGCATGCAGGAATACGGACTGGAGTTTTATCTCAATCGTCCGGCGCAGAAATACGAAGACAGAAATATTCCGCTGGCGGCTCATGTGGTGGTTGCCGCGCAAGGAACGCAATCCCAAGTCGCTCAACTCGTACCCGGACGCCGAGTATCATATTTAACCAGCATCCCGGAGCAGAAGGTAGATCTGTATTGGGTTGGGAGAGTAGGTTTCAGAGTTTCAAGGTTTCAAGGACTTGACGCTCTTAATCTGAAACCTTGAAACTTTGCAACCTTGAAACCTGGCTCGCATATGGAAATCCTCGATCTCCGACATTTCTCTTCCGCTGATCTTCGGCCGCTGCTGGAAGAGGAGATCGCCATGTGGGGGCGGCTGCTCTCGTGGGACTACGCCACCTCGGCCGAGATGATCCTGCGCTACATGGATGCCAAAATCCTTCCGGGCTACGCTGCCATTGAGCGCGGCAGCATCTTCGGCTACTCCTTCTTTGTTTATGAGCAGAGCAAGGGCGTGATTGGCGACCTATTTGTCCGCGATGGGGGCCGCAGCTCCGACCGTCACGAGGTGGAGGAACGCTTGCTCACCCATGTCATCGAAACCTTGCAGCAGTCGCCCGGCATTCATCGCGTGGAGGCGCAGTTGCTGGCGCACCATACCGGGGAAGTCTCGCGTCCCTTCCTGCAACAGGGTTTCAGCCGACATCCTCGCGTGTTCATGAATTTCGATATCGGCAAACATCCGCAAACGTCACCTCCGCTTCCAGCGCAGTTCGAAATTCGTCCCTGGTCGGAGCAGGAGTACCAGTCCGCCGCGGCGCTGATCACGGCCGCGTATCGTGGTCACGTCGATTCCGAGATCAACGATCAGTACCGGACGCTCACCGGCTCGCTGCGCTTTCTCAACAACATCGTGCGCTTTCCCGGGTGCGGGACGTTCGATCCGCAGGCGTCGTTCGTGGTCTTCGATCGCCGCACTCGCACGCTGACCGGCCTCATTCTCTGTTCACTGGTGCGTCCCGATGTGGGACACATCACGCAAGTCTGCGTGCTTCCTGAATACCGCTCGGCCGGGCTTGGAGAAGCTATGCTGGCGGCGTCAACTCGGAATCTGCGCGGGCGGGGATTCCGGTTTATCTCGCTGACGGTGACCGAAGCGAACGACCGTGCAATTGCGCTCTACAAGCGCATCGGGTTTGAATCTACGCGGGTGTTTGACGCTTTTGTGTGGGAGGGATAAGGGGACCCGCAGCCCGTAATCATGTCCATGCTAGTGAAGCAAAGCTATTGCCGCAGGATGTTCTTCGCGATGAAGAACACGTTGGCTGGGCGCTCCGCCAGGCGGCGCATGAAGTAGGGATACCACTCGGTGCCGAACGGAATGTAGACTCGCACACCCCATCCCGCTTTTACCAGGGACTGCTGCAGATCGCGGCGTATGCCGTGCAACATTTGGAATTCAAAAGAGTTGCGCGGAAGGTTTTCACGCGTGGCGAAGGCCATGGCCTGTTTAATGATGGCCTCGTCATGAGTCGCTAGACCATGAAAGACGCCGCTTTTCATCAGCATCTTCATCAGCTTCACGTAACTGGCGTCGACTTCGGACTTCTTCTGGAAGGCGATGTCATGGGGCTCTTTGTAAGCGCCTTTGCAAAGCCGGATACGGATGCGTTCGGAGAGCAGCTTCTCGACGTCGGCCTCGGCGCGGCGCATATAGGACTGGATGACCGTCCCTACGCTGTCCTCGTTGCCCGGAATACGGTGGAGTTCGTGGACGAAATCGAGCGTGCGCTGGGTGTAGGGCGAGCCTTCCATATCGACGCGAACAAAATTCCTGGGCGACATGCTGGCCGCCTTGGCGACCAGACCGCGGACAATTTCGTAGGCCATGTGCTCGTCGACGTCAAGGCCCATGTGGGTCAGCTTGAGGCTGATGTTCGCGTTCAGCTTGTTGGCAGCGATTTCGTCGAGCAGGTGGTGGTAGAGCTGAGCGCTGGCGCGGGCTTCGTCGGCGTTGGTGACGTTCTCGCCCAGATTGTCGATGGAGACGCCGGCGCCAATTTGATTCATAGCGGCGGCGGCGCGAATCGCGTCCTTAACCTCGGTGCCGGCGACGAAGCGGGCGGAAGTGCGCTGGCCAAAGCGGGAGCGTTCGGCGATGGCGCGCATGCGCCGGCTCTCGGACAGTGCAATAAACACTGCCCTCAGCATGGTGCACCGGATTTTCGCGGATTGGGACTGCCAGAGGCGTACGTTGGCATTACATTATTTTCTACCACAAATGAGGGCGGGATGCAGTGCGCGGCTGCCGCACGTGAGGACGCGGCAAGACGGGGCAAGTTCCGTCTCTACGGGAACGCATTTCATAATTGACTAGTCATATGACTAGTCAGTATAATTTAGACCGAGACGTGGAGGTGAAGTTTGGCTTCGTGGCAAGTGCAAGACGCGAAGGCGCGGTTTAGCGAGTTCCTGGATGCGACCATCAAGAAGGGGCCTCAGGTCGTGACTCGACGCGGAAGTAAAGACGGCCGTTATGGTGCCCAATCGAAGAATGGGAGAGGCTGCAAAAGGCCGCCCGGCCGGGCTTGAAGGAATGTGTTGCTCGCGCCGGTACCGCGCTTCGACGATATTATCGGCGAACGCCGCATCTTGCGGCACCGTGCGCCAGTGGAGTTCGAGTGAACAGATACCTGCTGGACACCAACGTCGTGTCCGAGCTCCGAAGGCCGCGACCGCACGGCACAGTGGTGGCCTGGATCAGCGATCGAGAGGAGGAGCAACTGTTCCTTTCCGCCGTGACTGCTGGGCGAACTGCAAGCGGGTATTGAGCGGATCAGACATCAAGATCCAGCGAAAGCGAAGGAGATCGAGCGTTGGGTGGACCAACTGGCTGCGCTCATATCCGAATCCTCCCGATGGATACCCAGTGTTTTCGGGAATGGGGCCGAATCATGGATAACAAGCAGCCCGATTTGCTAGAGGACGCCATGATTGCCGCGACGGCGCGGGTCCATCGCCTGATTGTTGCCACCAGAAATGAACGAGATTTCGCGCAACTGGATGTGCGGGTTCTGAACCCATTCAAGAATTAACCACCGCCGCCTGTGACGTCGCAGGCAAGACGGGGCAAGCCCCGTCTCTACACGAGCTTGATCCAGCGGCGGCCCGCGGTCATGTAGAATAACCCTTTGCATATGGACCTCTCGGCCATTCAGCAAGCCTTGCGCGATCGCAACATTGGCGCCTGGCTTTTCTACGATCATCACCATCGCGACCCGATCGCTTACCGCGTTCTCGGGCTGCCGGAGGGGCTGATGGTCACGCGGCGCTGGTACTACCTGATCCCCGCCAAGGGCGAGCCCGTCAAACTGGTGCATAAGATCGAGTCGGGACATCTGGATACTTTGCCCGGCTCCAAGAAGACAGTACGCCGGATGGCAGGAACTGTTTGACGCCTTGAAACAGATGCTGGCCCCGTATCGCGACGTGGCCATGCAGTTTTCGCCCAACAACTTCGTTTTCACCATTTCCATGGTGGACGCGGGAACGGCGGACATGATCCGCGGGCTGGGCAAGAACATCGTGAGTGCGGCCGACCTGATCGCGCTGTTTGAAGCGACCCTGACGGACGAACAGATCCAGTCGCATTTCGCGGCGCGCGATGTGATTGATGCGGTTACCGCCGAGGCTTTCAAGGAAATCGGGCGGCGGGTGCGCGGCGGCGGCACGCACGAGCATGAGATTCAGCAATTTTTCATGGAAGCTTTCCAGCGCGCGAATATGGTTACCGACGATCCTCCAATCGTGGCCGTGAATGCCAACGCCGGCAACCCGCACTACGAGCCGAGCGCAAGCCGGCCGGTGTCGATTCGGGAAGGGGACTTTGTCCTGCTGGACGTGTGGGCGAAGAAGAATACGCCGGGGGCTATTTACTACGACATAACCTGGGTCGGGTGTGTAGGTACACCGTCGGACCGGCAACGCGAAATTTTCAGGATCGTGAGCGAGGCCCGCGATCTCGGCGTAAAGACGGTGCAGGATGCGGTCTCTGCCCACCGGCCGATTGCGGGATGGGAAGTGGACCACGCGGTACGCGGGCACATCCAGCAGGCGAAATATGGAGAATACTTCATCCACCGTACCGGGCATTCGATTTCGACCGAGGTGCATGCCAACGGCGCGAACATGGATGATCTGGAAATTCACGACGAGCGCCGCATTCTGCCCAATTCCTGTTTCTCGATCGAGCCCGGCATCTACCTGCCCGAGTTCGGCGTGCGCTCGGAAGTGAATGTGCTGGTGCGGCCGGGAAGCGCCGAGGTTACTGGTAAAATTCAACGAGAGATCGTGACCATCTGAATGGCCAAGCCGACAACAGATAAATCAACAAAAGTGAGTGAACCGGAATACCCGCTTACGACCATGGCGGTGGTGGCGCCGATGGTGGGCTGGCTGATTCCAGGTGGGGGACACATCCTGCTGAAGCGCTATGGGCGCGGCATTCTGCTGCTGGTGTCGGTGGTGGCGATGTTCGGGATTGGCCTGGGAATGCAGGGGCGGATCTATAAGCCGAACGGCGGCGACATTCTCGACATACTGGGCTTCATTGGCGACGTGGGCTCGGGAGCGCTCTATTTTCTGGCGCGCATCATGGACTGGGGCAACGTGATGGCGGCGAATGCGGCGGCGGATTATGGCAAGACGTTTCTGATCGTCGCCGGCCTGTTGAACTTTATCGCGGTGGCGGATGCACATCACATTGCGCTGGGGAAGAAACCGTGACCATCAATTTGTCGCACTTCACGGCTGCAGTGGTGTTCGCGTTGTTCGCGTCGGTGGTCTTCGGCATAACGCAGCGCAATTCTCCGATGGAGCAGGTCAAGTACGGCCTCTACTGCTTCGCCCTGTTTGTCGGGGGAGTTTTTGTAGCGGGATGGTTGATGGCGCTGATCCGGCGGTAGGTGGCTGCTCTGCCACCAGTTCTCAGTTTCTGACTTCCAGCAGACAACTTGTTCGTGTGGTGGCGGGGTTCCGCCCCGTCTTGGCGGGGCAAAGCCCCGCCACCACACAGTCAAAACCATTATTCGGGTGGCCCGGTTGGCAGGCTGTCGCCGGGAGCTAGCGGGAGGTGGGCGGCTCCGCTGAGCAAGCCGCGTTCGTACGGCGAGAATGCGCTTCTGTACCGCGGGGAGTCGATGAGTCGGTCGCGCTGTTCAGGCGTGAGGCCGCGCATCCCGCGAATCGCCTGGTTGACGGCCTGACGGCGGTCGGGCGGTAATTGCCGGAACTGCTGAAAGAGCTGACGCGACTGCTGCTTCTGATTCGGCGTCAGGTGCTCCCAGGTTTCCATGCGGTTGAGGACGCGCTCCTGCTGCCCCGGAGTCAGGCTGGAAAAATGCTGCAACCTCCTTTGCAACTGAGCTTGCTGTTGCGGGGGAAGCCGGCGGAACTGTGGATCGTTTTGGAGGGCGCGGCGCTGCTGTGCCGGCGGCAGATCTTTATAGCGGCGGAGCCAGTTTCCAGCGTGGCCTGGCTGGTTCTGCGGAGGCCGAAATTGATTGGGACGGCCGGGGTTGGGACGATCTTCTTTCTGAAAATGGTGCCACTGCCCGTCCGCAGCTTGCGATCGCGGATGCCGTTGCGGCGGCGAATACTGGTCCTGGGCGAACGACAGCGTCAGCAGCAGCGCTGCCAGACATCCGGTAATTGTCGCCCGTGCCAACATATCGTCTCCGTCCCGTCCGCAAGCTAAGTCCGCAAATTCTACGGATTCGCGCTTACGTCGTCCTGCACCTGCAGTTCGTCGAGCATATCGAAATCGGCGTACAACTCGTCGTTACGTTCCAGCGCCTGCAGATCGCCGACGGCGGTTCCCGGCTGTACTGGCAGACTGAGGGCCGGAGGATCGGTCTTGATGGCTTCGGTTTGATAGAGGTACGACCTGTTGCCAACCACCAGGGCTGCCGCAAATAGCACGGCTGCGAGCGACATAGCCCACGCCGGACGATGCCACATCCAACCCAACCATCCTGCAGCCGGGCGCGCCATTTCTTTGCGTCTTTCTTCGGACAGCCGCGCCTGCAGGCGGGTGTCGAAATAGGGCGACGGTTCGGGCGCCTGCCATTCATCGAGCAGAGCCATGGTTTTCTGCAAATCGCTGAGATGGGCGGCACAGGCTTTACAGGATGCAAGGTGTTTCTGAATCTCTCTCTGAACCTCCGGCGTTGAAGCGTCCATGCCAGCGGCCAGATCCGGCAATAGTTCGTGAATTCGATTGCAATTCATACAGCTTCCCTCTACTTCCCCGAAACAAACTCTTTCAACTGTTCGCGCAGCGTTTCGTAGGCGCGGAACAGCAACGACTTGGTAGCGGATTCGCTCAACTTTAGAACTCCCGCTATCTCTCGGTAATCCATCTGCTGATACTTATGCATGATGACGGCGACGCGCTGGCGTTCGGGCAGCGCGTTGACTACTTTGCGGATAGCCGCCAGCCGCTCCCGCCTCAAGATCTGCTCTTCGGCGCTAAGCGAGTCGTCGGCGAGGTCGGGCGTTGTTCCTGTTTCCTGGTCGGGCTCATCGAGACGCAGGGTATTTTCCGGGCGTTCGTGGCGCGTATCGCGGGCGTGGTTGACGGCCAGGTTGGTCGCGATGCGGTACAACCAGGTCGTGAACTTGGCGCTCGGTTCGTAACTGGTCCGCGAGCGGTACACGCGCAGAAACACCTCCTGCGCCAGTTCTTCCGCAGTCGACGGATTGTGGCACAAGCGATACATAAAACCCACCATCGGCCGGCGATACTTCTGAACCAGGTAAGCAAAGGCGGATTCGTCGCCCGTCTTCACCCGCAGCATCACGTCGACGTCGGAGACGGTATCGCCTGTGCTGACAGTGGAATTTGTCATGGTAACGGGCACGGACGAAGGCGATCCTGAAAAGTTCAGCATTCCGCGGTCGAGTACTCCGCCATCCATGGCCACGCTGCTCACACTGATAGAAACCCCATTTGATGCAGAAAGTTGCGCATCTTCGGAAGCGGGCAGGCGCGCGGAAATGCTTTCCCGTGAATCAGTTACGGGTCGAGCCTCGGGAGTGTCGGAGGCGGACATGAAAGGGCGACAGAAAGAGGCTACCGGGAGCGGCAAAAGCGGTCAAGAGGCTGGCTGGATGCCGGAAGGACAGGGCGCGATTTGCTACAATGGCATCCGCAGCTGCACGCAAGGCCCCGTTGATGCCGTCATCGAGCGCCCGGGCCGCCCAGCGACAGAAGTAATCGAGGCATCTTCCCTGTGTCCATTGACTGGACGATCTGTTTTCGCTCCGCCCTCCGCGAGGAAGGCTCCGCGAAGCTACCACAAGCCATCGAGCGAGCCCGCCGCGTCATCAACAGTCGGCTGCAAGAGACGGGAACAAAAGGCCCTGACACAAGCGAGAGAGACGAACTCGAAGACGCACTCCGCCAACTCAACCTCCGCGAGTTGAAACGAAAATCCGCTCCCCGCTGACCAACATTCCCTCGGCAGAGTGGCAGAAAAGGCATTTGATGACAAGTTGGATGCCGAAGGGACGAGCCCCGATTTGTTACAATAGAAAACCGCAGAAAAGTGGGCGCATAACTCAGCGGTAGAGTGCCATCCTCACACGGTGGAAGTCGTAGGTTCAAATCCTACTGCGCCCACCAAATCAAGACTCGCGATTATTTTTGACCGGGAGCTAATTTTCGGGGGAAAACTTAGCGCGGTCCCCACGGCTGTGACCTCCTGAAGGAAGGGTTGTGGCATGCCTGTGACGTACACCGTTGACACAGAGCGAAGAATCATTCGGACGCGGTGCACAGGGATGGTGACGCTGGCCGAAGTGGTCGAGCATTTTCGGGAGTTGGAGCACAATCCCGAGTGCGCGGAACGCCTTGACGTTCTCCTGGACCTGACCGAGGTGAATTCGTTGCCGGATGCCCGCCAGATTCAGGCTGTTTCCTATGAGGTGAAGAGGATTCAGACAAACGTATGGTTCGGGGCTTGCGCGATCGTGGCGGCCAGAGACGCGCTTTTTGGCATGCTGAGAATGTTTGAGGTTATGGTACAGGATCAATTTCGTGTGATCTGCGTGTTCCGAGCCACCAGCGAAGCCGAGGCATGGCTGGTTTCGCAGAGGCAACCGTCCGCCTAATCTCCTCCGGAATGGACTCAGCGGCCTCACCGGCCGATTCCCCTAAGTAATCTGGTAATTCCTGCACGAACCGGAAAGAATCTTCCTGATCTGAGAAATCGACGCGGATTAAAAAACCTCTTTTTGGTAAGGACTTAGGGACTTTGGTAATCGCGCTGCTCTGCTCCTCATTTAGCGCAAGGCAGCCCTCCGGGGCCCCCGATCATCAAATTGAAATGGGCACTTTCGCAAAAACAGGCGCGGCGCGGAGCAGAGTCTCCTGGAGGCGTGCGCGGTTTTGCGCGGTTCTGCTGTTTTGCTTCGGCAGTATTCCGCACGCGCATGCTGGAGCGACGCTACTTCTGGAAGAGCCCTACAGCTACGATGGCGCTCTGGCCGGAACTGGCCACGCGGCCGTGTATCTGAGCAACGTTTGTGCTGAGTCTCCGGTACTTCTGCGCCGCTGCGGCGTGGGCGAATCTGGCGTCGTCCTTAGCCGGTACGACGGTATTGCGGGATACGATTGGATTGCGATTCCTCTTATCCCCTACCTCTACGCGGTTGACCGGCCGGAAGCCATTCCGCTATTCGCGGATGCGAAACTGGTTGCTTTCCTCAGAGATCAATACCGTCGCGAGTACCTGGAAACGCTTGCCCCTGATCGTCCCGATGGCGGGACGCCGGAGGGAAACTGGTATGAAATGGTCGGGTCATCGTATGACCGGACAATTTATGGATTCGAGATTGAGACCACCCCGGAACAGGATGCTCTGCTGATCAACAAGTTCAACAGCCGGCCCAACCGCGAGCGCTATAACTTCGTGAAGAGGAACTGCGCCGATTTTGTGCGGGAGGTGATCGATTTTTATTACCCGCGCGCGCTGCATCGCAGCCTGGTAGGCGATCTCGGGGTTACGACTCCCAAGCAAACCGCGAAAATGATGGCGAAATACGGCCGCCACCATCCTGAACTAAAGAGTTCGGATTTTCTGGTGCCGCAGGTTCCGGGCACGGTCCGGCGCAGCCGGCCTGTCCACGGAGTCCTGGAATCGGTGTTGGCAGCGAAGAAGTATATGCTGCCCCTGTTGGCACTGCATCCCTACATTGGCGGCGGCTTGCTGGTCGAATATTTTGGTCATCAACGTTTCGATCCGGGACGAAACGCCCTTGTGGTTAATCTTGATTCGAGCGGCCAGTTGGATGCGCCCATGAGCCGCGGTGACCGTGTTCGCTACCAGAGTCGACTGGACGAACTGAGCCTGACCCGTGCGGTGCTTGATCCTGATCCCCTGGATGAAGGTTTAAACCCAGGAAAGGCCGAAGGAAAAGCCAAGGAAGCAAAAACGTGGGAGCGCCTGCAAGCGAGCGCACAGCCTGGGCTCGATGCTTCCGGTCAACCTGTCCTGCAGATGCGCGTAGGCGACGATTTAGCTCTGGTGGGCGTTTCGCGCACCAACATCTTGAGCGTCTCTGAGTCATCGGAACTGGCCGAGAGACTCTTGGAGGCGCGGCTCCGCCAGGAGTTGCGGCCTGCCATAGCCCGCAGGACTTCGTCGAGCGACGTGGAAAAAGATCTGGCGCTATTCCAGCAACTGCTTTTGCGTGAGCCGAGAGAAATTGCGGTTACACCGTCCGCCACGAATAACGAGCGGGCTCAGGCTGTGGCCAGCCTGCAGTAGCCTTCCTCTTTGATTGCGGTTTCTAATTGTACCGACAGCAGCCTGTCTCACCGGGGCGGCTAAAGCCATCTCGGGGATGGTTCGCTTATCGCAGCGGTAAAACCGCTGCGCCACCCAAAATCAGTGCTGCGGGGGTAGGTGCGAACGGATCAGGGATTCCACCTGAGTCCAGACCTTAGGATCACACTCAATTTCGGTGTGCGGCTTCATGAAGACGCGGTTCCACCAGGGGTACTGCTTGCAGTCGATGGGATGCGTTTTGTAGTCGAAGCGGAAATTTCCGATGATGTGGGTGCGCGCCGGATCGGCGGCGCGGATCTGGGGTTGGCCGTGCAGCAAGCCATCCAGTTGATAGAAATTTGCGGCCTCGGCTACGTTGGTGGGAATGACCTTATCGTTCTGGCCGGGCTTGGTGACGCTATCCACCTGAACCGTGAGCAACACGGGAATGCCTTCTCTTTCCAGTTCTCGCGCCAGCGTAATGGCCTCGGAAGCGCCCCAACTGTGTCCGTACAGAATGATGTGGGCGTTGCGCTTCTCTTCGAGCGACGGTGCGCCGTAGCGACCGTTGTGCACAAATCGAACGACGTTCGTGAGGGCTTGCTGCCCACGATGATTCTCAAAAACCTCCACGTGTACGCCCGGTGGGTAGCCCCGGCGCAGATGGGCAGCGATTTGGACCGCACTGTGGACCAGGTCATCGTGCCTGACAAATCCGCCGACAAAACCGATGACGATGACGGGGGCCGTTGTAACCGCGTTGGGTGCACTGACCGGGCTTGCCGCGGCCGCGTGAGTGGCGGCAGGAATGAGGCAAAGAATGAACGCAGCCATCCGGATTGAAGTGCGGGTATGGTGACTCACAACCTAATCAATCATAACAACAAAGGGCGATTGTTCTTGATAGTCATGCCTCCTGTCTGGCCCGACAGCCGGACGGGAACGCCCGGCTCTCCACAACGCGGCGAACCTTTCCATTTCCACTCCCCTAAAATGCTAAGATTTCCGACATGCCACTACGCAACAAGATCAAGAAAGTCGCCCATGCGGCGGGGAAGCTGGTTCGCAGGCGTAAGAGCGATCCGCGCGCCGCGTCGGAACTGGTCATCATTACCGGCATGAGCGGCTCGGGGAAGGCTTCAGCGCTCAAGGCCTTCGAAGATCTCGGCTACTACTGCGTGGACAATCTCCCCGTGGAGCTGATTCCGCGCTTTGCCGACCTGGCAGTGCAGTCGGGAGAAATTCCGCGCACGGCGCTGGTGGTGGATGTGCGGGAGGGAACGCAACTGGAGAAACTGCCAGCGATTCTGAAGTCGGTGAAGCGGACCATTGCGACCAAGGTGATTTATCTGGAAGCGAGCGATGCCGCCTTGCTGCGGCGCTTCAGCGAGACGCGACGGCCCCATCCTTTGGGAACGGGCACCACGGTGCGAGCGTCGCTCGGAGCCGAACGCCGGCATCTGCGGGCAATTCGCAAGATTGCCGACCTGGTCATTGATACTTCCAAGTTCAACGTTCATGAACTGCGGGCGCACTTGACCGACCGCTTCAAACAGCAATCGGGGAGCCAGCAAACGATTCTGGCCTCCTGCGTGAGCTTCGGATACAAACACGGTGTTCCGGACGATGCGGACCTGGTGTTTGATGTGCGCTTTCTGCCCAATCCTCATTTCGTGCCGGAGTTTCGCGCGCTGACGGGACGCGATCCTCGAGTAGCGAAATACATCCGGTCGTTTCCGCAGACGCAGGAATTCATCAACCGCATCTCGGAACTGCTGGTTTACCTGCTGCCGCACTACATCCGCGAGGGCAAGAGCTACCTGACTATTGGCTTCGGTTGCACCGGCGGACAACACCGCTCGGTGATGATTGCCGAAGATGTCAGCAAACGGCTGCGGAAGGCGGGCTACAAGGTGAAGGTTGTGCATCGGGACAGTCCGAAGTAATGCGGGACTTTTGCCCCACCTCGCGGCAGGAGACGCGGCAAGCCGCGTCTCTACGGAAGATCACATGTAGAATTGACCCTTACACGCATGGCAATCTCGACAGTGGCGGACGCGAAGAGCGAGGCAACACCGGCAAAGCCCCATCCGCCCCACCCCATCGTCCGGCTGTTGCACTATGTTTTGCCCTATTGGGGGCCGTTTCTCGCTTCGGTAGCGCTGATGGCGTTGGTGGGGTTGTTGGATGCGGGACGGGTTCTACTCATCGGCCCGATCTTTGATCGCGTACTGAATCCGGGTACTCAGGGACGAACCATCCAGCTATTTAGACTGCCGGGCACCGAACGCTTTCTGAACCTGCAACAACTGGTTCCGTCGCACTTTCACAATCCCTGGACGGTGGTGGCCTTTGCGTTGGTAGCCGCCACGGTATTGAAGGGGATTTTCGACTACATCGGAACCTACCTGGTGAACTACGCTGGTTTCGGCATGATCACCGATCTGCGGGACGATTTGTATAACGCCATCCTGCGGAGTTCGTCCGCGTTTTTCGTGAAGCACACCACGGGCACGCTGCTCTCGACCATTGTCAACGACATCGAGAAGGTGCAATTCGCGATGTCGAGCGTGCTGTCGGAATTCCTGCAGCAGTTCTTTACATTTATCTTTACTGCCGGGGTGGTCGTTCTTCTGGGAGGTAAGCTGGCGTGGGTGCTGTTGCTATTTGTTCCGGTGATTTTGTACTCATCGCGAAGAATCGGGCTGCAGGTACGTAGCACGACACGGGGCGGACAGGACAAACTGGCGGAGATCCAGAACATTCTGCACGAAACGATTACGGGGAACCGGATCGTGAAAGCGTTTGGCATGGAGAAGTGGGAAGTCGAGCGCTTCCGCGCTGCCGCGCGACGGTTGTTCCGCGCAAACCTTCGGCTGGTGGCAGCGTTCGCGATCAGTTCCCCGCTGATGGACATTCTGGGCTCGATTGCCATTGCCCTGCTCCTGTTGCTGGGCCGGGACGCGATCAACAAGCACGTGTTTACCGCGGGAACGTTTCTCGCCTTCATTGTGGCGGTCTTCAAGCTCTATGATCCGGTCCGCAAGTTCGCGCAGTTCAACAACAATTTCCAGCAGGCGGTGGGAGCGTCGTCGGAAATTTTCCGTTTCATGGATATCGAAGACGAAGTGCGGGAGAAGCTGGGAGCCAAGCGGATGGGGAAATTTGCGCGAAACATTCAGTTTGCGGACGTGTCTTTCTCCTATTCCGGCGAAAGCGCCCAGGATTCGCCGCTGGTGCTGCATGGCATCAATCTGGACGTGAAGGCAGGCGAGGTGCTGGCGGTGGTGGGTTCGAGCGGCGCGGGCAAGAGCACCCTGGTGCATCTGATCCCGCGATTTTTTGACGTCAGCAGCGGCCGCATTCTGATTGACGACCGCGATGTACGGGACCTGACGCTGGAATCTTTGCGCTCGCAGATCGGGATTGTCACGCAGGACACGGTGTTGTTCAACGATACGGTGAGGAACAATATTGCCTACGGCCAGCCGCATGTCGCGCAGAAAAAGGTGGAAGAAGCGGCGCGAGCGGCGCATGCACACGATTTCATTGACGGGCTTCCGGAAGGGTACAACACCATGATCGGGGAGCGCGGGGTGCGGCTTTCGGGCGGAGAGCGGCAGCGCATCGCGATTGCGCGGGCCATCCTGAAGAATGCTCCGATTCTGATTCTGGATGAGGCGACGTCGGCGCTGGACAGCGAGTCCGAGGCGCTGGTGCAGTCGGCCCTGCAAAATCTGATGACGGGGCGTACTGTGTTTGTAATTGCGCATCGGCTTTCGACGGTGCGCCGCGCGGATCGCATCGTGGTGCTTGAAAACGGCACGATCAGCGACATCGGCGCGCATGAAAAGCTGATGCAGAAGTTAGGCACGTACCGGCGGCTGTACGAATTGCAGTTTGCCGAAGCGGACGCGCCGAAGGCAGTGTAAGCAGGTTTCAAAGTTTCAGAGTTGCAAGGTTTCAAGGTGCAGCGGTCGGGATGTTAGCGGATCGGATCGAGTACGATCGGCCTTGAAACTTTGAAACTGTGAAACTCTGAAACCTTGAAACCTGGAATTTTTATGCCACTTCGCTCCATGACGGGATTTGCGCAGGTGCGGGCGCAGGTCAATACCCAACTGGCGTTTTCGCTGTCGCTCAAGTCGGTGAACCATCGTTTTCTCGATCTGCACTTCCGCCTGCCATCCGATACCGATGCGCTGGAGATGAAACTGCGGCGGTTGTTAAAAGACAAGATGGCGCGCGGCCACGTGGAAGTGATCCTGAACCTGGATCGCTCGGGCACGAACGGGGTTGCACTCAACCGGCAACTGATTGCCGGCTATGTGGAAGCGTTCCGCGCGGCCGCCGATGAATTTGGCATTGAGGGCGAACCTGATCTGAACGTGGTTTTGCGGATGCCTGGCGCCATGGATTCGGGAGCCGAGAAATCGGGAGACGACCTGGAAGCGGCGGTGATGGCGTGCGTGGAGGAGGCGCTTTCCCGGCTGAATGAAATGCGCGAAGAAGAAGGCCGCAGCATCAGCACGGAGCTGCGGGCTCGCATGGCGAACCTGGAGAAAGCGGCGGCGGGGGTGGAAGGCCATCGCAGCACAATTTTGCGCAGCTATTCGGAGCGGCTGCAATCGCGCATGCTGGAGGTCCTCGGGGCACAGGTCGACAAAGAACGGATCATGCAGGAAGTGGCAGTGCTGGTGGATCGCAGCGATATTCAGGAAGAACTGGTCCGGCTGAATGCGCATGTGAAACATTTTCTTGGCTTGCTTGACCAGGGCGGCGAGGTGGGCAAAAAGATGGACTTCCTGCTGCAGGAAATGAACCGCGAGGCAAACACGCTGCTGTCGAAGACCTCGGGCCTGGCGGGAGAAGCGTTGAAGATTACGGAGATGGGACTGCTCATGAAGTCGGAGATCGAAAAATCGCGGGAGCAGGTGCAGAATCTGGAATGAGCCTTCTTTAGATGAGCATTGTTTACATTGTTTCCGCACCCTCGGGTTCGGGTAAATCCACGCTGGTGAACGAACTGTTCAAGATGGTTCGTAACCTCGACTTCTCTATTTCGTACACCACGCGCCCGCCACGCGGTAGCGAGCAGAACGGCAAGGAATATTTCTTTGTCTCGCGGAAGGAATTTGAGGCGATGATTGCGGCCGATGAGTTTCTGGAGCACGCGGATGTTTTCGGAAACTACTACGGCACGGCGCGGCGCTTTCTGCGCGAGGCCGAGGCGCGCGGCAACGACCTGCTTCTGGATATCGATGTACAGGGGGCAAAACAGATCAAGCAGAGGATTCCGGATGCGGTGAGCATTTTTATTCTTCCGCCGGATCGGGAGAAGCTGGAGTGGCGGTTGCGGAACCGGGGGCTGGATTCGGAGGCGGTCATCCGTCGCCGGTTGGACACGGCCCGGCGAGAGATTGAGAATTACTCAAAATACGACTACATTTTAGTGAACAACCTGCTGGAGCAATCCGCCGACCAACTGAAGGACATAGTGTTGGCGGAACGACTGCTGAGAAGCGGGGTGCGACCCTCCGGCGAGGACGCGCAGCGAGTGGAGAGCGCGCAAGCCTGCCGGTTGGAGCAGGCGCGGGAGCGAGTGCAGCCGATTCTGGCTTCGTTTCAAGCACAGGCAGTCAAGGGCACATAAAAGTTTCGGGGGAGAAAGTATGAAGCTGATTGAAGGGTTCGACAGCAACTACCGCTACATTCTGGTAGCGGCGCGGCGGGCACGGCAACTGCAAGGCGGCGCGCCTCCGGTGATCGATACCGGATCGCGCAAACCCTGCCGCATCGCGCAGGATGAAATCAAGGCCGGCAAGGTGAAATGGCTGATTCCAGAGGCTCCGAAAATGCCGGTCGTAGCCGCAACGGAAACGCTGAACAAAGTGTTTGCCGACGACGTGTAGACATCTTTTGCCGCTCATTGGGACACGAATCTTGTGCCGAGCGGCAGCATCAATTCTTTAGGCGGGGCTGAAGGTTGAATCCGTAGCCGCCGTCTTCCTGCTATGAAAATTGTTCTGGGCGTGTCCGGAGGGATTGCAGCTTATAAGGCGGCGGAAATAGTGCGCCTGTTGCAAGACCGCGGCATTCGTGTGCAAGTCGTGATGACGCGCGCGGCGCAGGAATTCGTTCGTCCGCTGACGTTTGCGGCGCTTTCCGGAGAAAAAGTCATTACCGGCATGTTCGGGTCCGACGACTCACAGGCGAATGTGGAGTCGGCGATCGAGCACATTGCGATTGCCCAGTCGATGGATGCGCTGCTGGTGGCTCCGGCGACGGCCGATGTGCTGGCGCGCTTCGCGCAGGGAATTGCCAACGACTTTCTGAGCACTTTGTATCTCGCGACGACGGCTCCGGTGGTGATGGCTCCGGCGATGAACGTGAACATGTGGAGTCACGTGGCCACGCAGGCGAATCTGGAAATTCTGCGTAAGCGTGGCGTTCGCATTGTTGAGCCCGGCAGCGGGTACCTGGCCTGCGGTATGACCGGCGCGGGGCGATTGGCGGAGAACGAAGCAATTGTCGCAGCGGTGATGGAAGCGCTGGGCGCCGCGCAGGATCTGGCGGGCGAAACGGTGCTAGTAACGGCGGGACCGACACGGGAGAAGATTGATCCGGTGCGGTATTTGACGAACCGGTCAAGCGGGCGCATGGGATACGCCATTGCGGAAGCGGCATTGCGGCGTGGGGCGCGCGTGCTGCTGGTGAGCGGGCCGACAGCGATTGCGGCTCCGGTCGCGGCGGAACTGACGCCGGTGGAGACTGCGGACGAGATGCTGGCGGCGGTTTTGAAATTCCTGGCTGAAGCCACGGTGGTGATCAAGACGGCGGCCGTAGCGGACTTTCGACCGAAAGTAACGGCGGGGCAGAAGATCAAGCGCAAAGGCGAGATGACGCTGGAACTCGAACCGACGGCCGACATTCTGGCGGCGGTGGCGCGGCGGAAGACTACGCAGATTGTGGTGGGATTTGCGGCTGAGACGGAGAACGTTCTGGAAAACGCCCGCAAGAAGCTGGCATCGAAATCGCTTGACGCGATCGTCGTCAATGACGTTTCGCGCGAGGGCGTTGGCTTCGATTCCGACCGTAATGCGGTCACCATCATCGCGCAGAATGAAGTGATCGAGGTTCCCGAGACCTCGAAGTGGGAAGTTGCGCACCGCGTGCTGGACCAGGTGGTGAAGCTGCGGAAGCACCGTGGAGCGGTTGTCCGTTAGGAGAATCCTGTGAAAATCTGCTTATGCGGGGCCCTGCTGTTCATTTTGTCAACTCTCGTCCCGGCGCAGCCCTCACCGGTTCCCCTGGAAGAGGAGCCGCATCATCATCTTGTCCTCAAGAATGAATCTGTGATGGTCGTGCGGGTAAAGCTTTTGCCTGGTGAAAGCACGCTGTTTCACACGCACCTGTATGACCGCGTAACGGTTGATTTGACGGACACGACAATCACGCGGCAGAAGCTTGGCGACCCGAAAATCGTCACGGAAGCAGCGAAACCTGGAGACGTTGCGGCGGTGGAGTCGAATGGACCTTTCACCCACCTCGTCCATAACACGGGCGACAGTGTCTTTGAAGCGCTGGATGTGGAAGTGCTGCACCGCCCGACGAAGCCGGCGGGGTCAGCCGCGGGGAAGGTGGAAGCGGAGAACCCGAGTGCCCGAGCCTACAAATGGACGCTGGCGCCGGGGGCTACGTCTGCAATGCATACGCACGAACGTCCCTACCTGATTATCTCGACTACCCCGATGGTACTGAAGATGACGGATCCCGAGGGGAAATCGTTCACCCATGAAGTGACGACGGGTGACATTCATTGGGTCGATGCCAAGGTCACGCACTCGCTGGCCAACGAAGGGACGACCGCCGGGACGATTGTGGAGATCGAGCTGAAGTAGTTTCCAGACCACGGCTACACGGTTTGTTATCCTTATCTGCGATGCCCGTCACCCTTGATCCTGAACTTCGCCGCGCGCTTACGGCGCGCATTCGCTACTACAACGAAATGGGGATCTACGATTTTTACCGGCGGCCCCTGTCGGCACATGCGGGCGAAGTGCCGATTGCAGGGGACGAGATGGAAATCGCGGTGTCGACCCATGAGCCAGAATCGGGAGAAGAGATGAGTGCTAGGAAGGCCACGGCGGTCGCGGTTCCGCGCGCTATCGAAGAGAACATTTTTGACGTGATCGCGCTGAAGCCTGAGCAGAGTGTGAACGATCCGGTAAAAGCGCTGAAGATCATCCGCGAAGACCTCGGCGACTGTACGCGCTGTGTGCTCCATAAGCAGGGACGCAAGCAGATTGTGTTTGGCGTTGGGAATCCGAGGGCCGAGTTGATGTTCGTCGGTGAGGGGCCGGGCGCCGATGAGGACGCGCAGGGTGAGCCGTTCGTGGGGCGCGCCGGGCAACTGCTCAACAACATGATCAAGGCGATGGGGATTTCGCGCGAGCAGGTGTATATCGCGAATATCGTAAAGTGCCGTCCGCCGGGCAATCGCACGCCGGAGCGTGAGGAGTGCGAGACATGTTCTCCGTTTCTAATGCGGCAGATCGCGGTGGTGAAGCCGAAGGTGGTGGTGGCGCTCGGAGCGGTGGCGGCGAAGACGCTGCTGGCGATGAATGCTTCAATGATGCAACTGCGGGGGCGTTTTTACGAGTTCAAGCCGGCAGGCGTCCGCAGCAACGATCCTGATTGGGATGGATGCAAGCTGGCGGTCACCTACCATCCGGCGTTTCTGCTGCGCGATCCGCGGCAGAAGGGCGAGGCTTGGAAGGACTTGCAGATGGTGATGAAGGAACTGGGGATGAAGGCGCCAAAAGCGAACACGTAGGAACGGACGCCTCGCGGGGACTGGCTACTAAGCAGTCGCCTATACAACCAGTGATCGATGAACCGGCCAATGGTGTAGTACCACGCGGCGACAAACAAGGGCATCATTGACATGAAGCTTGAAATTTCACTTATGCCTTGGCTTCCCAGAAGGCGAACCCACGACATTCCCGCCGCCAACGCTGGGAACGCGGAGAGTATTAGCAGCTCCGACGCCAATTCTGGTGAAACCCAAAGGGAGGCCGGGTTCCAAGTGGAGCTGTTGCTTCTCGCGATAGTAAAAGGCTTTCCGACCCCGCCGCCGAAGCTCCGCGGCCCACAGCTGCCTTTTGCGCGGATACAAGGCGCTCCGGCCGGATGCTGAGCGTTCATCGGGTCTGAATCCAGCCGCAAAATTGACCACCAGAGGTACTGGCCTGAGACTTTCTGGCGCTTTTGCAAGGAGTCGTAGGTTACCCCTGCAAAGAGCAGCAGCCCGACAATTGGCAGGATCAGTCTCCAGTGGTTCCGCATATCATTGCTCTGCTCCTAAGTGCTATCGGAAATGCGATAGGATTTGATTAGTCCCCTAAATGTCCCTCTTCTGCGACGTCGCTCTGGCCGTGCCGCTTGACATGGTGTTTACCTACGCCATCCCTCCGGGGATGGAGCCGGTGGTGGGTGGGCGGGTGCTGGTGCCATTCCGGCAGCAACGGCTGTCGGGCATTGTGGTCGAGCTGCATGACCGTCTGCCGCAGGTCAAGACCAAGAAGGTAATTGAGGCGCTTGACCTGTCTCCGGTTCTCGATGAACAACTGCTGAAACTGGGCAAGTGGATTGCCGGCTACTATCTTGCGCCCGTGGGCGAAGTGTTTCGCACCATGCTGCCACTCTCCGCCGAGTTTAAGCGCTCGGTCGCGTACCGCGTCACTGATGAGGGGCGGATGGCGCTGCATCTGGCGGGGATGTCGGGGTCTCCGGCGCGATCGAAGCGGACTCCGGAACAACAGCTGGTTGAATTTCGCGTGCTGGATTATCTAGCGGAGCGAGAGAGCGTACGCGAGGAGAGGCTGCGCGGGGCCACTCGGGTGGGAAGGGCTCTGCTTGCCGGGATGATGCGGAAGAAGTGGATTGCGCGGGAGGATGTGTCGGCGGCTCGGGATGCGGCGCGCTTGGTGAAGGTGGCGGTTCTGCTGGGGGCCGAAGAACATTATCTGGTAGAGACGGGGCTTGCCGCGTCTCCGGCGGCGGAGACGCGGCAAGCCCCGTCTCTACACACGAGCTCATCCTTCACATACCCTGCAAAGAAGCTCAATGAGAACCAGCGCACTCTCATTGAAACGCTCGCTGCTTCTGGCGGACGCTTGCCGGTGGAGGCTTTGCGCGGGCTGGATGTGCCTCGCTCTACTCTTGGCACCTTGGTACGGCGCGGGTTGATTGAGCTTGTCGACGAGGCGCAGGAGTTTACGGCTTCCGGGGTCAACCTTTCAAAGCTCAAGCCTCGGCGGTCTCCGTTTGAGTTCGAATTCAGCTTGGCGCAGAAGGATGCACTCGCGAAGATTGGCGAGGCTGTGGCGTCGCGCAAATTCGGTGGGCTGCTGCTGCACGGCATCACCGGGTCCGGAAAAACGGCAGTGTACCTGGCTTGCATGCGGCAGGTGCTGGACGCGGGACGATCGTCGATCTTGCTGGTTCCTGAGATTGGTCTGACTCCGGCGGTAGCGGCGGATCTGCACCAGGTATTCGGTGATGAAGTTGCCATCCTGCATTCCGGGCTGTCAGACGCAGAACGGGCGGAGCAGTGGCATCGCATACGGCGTGGCGCGGCGCGGGTGGTGGCAGGAACGCGGTCGGCGGTGTTTGCGCCGGTCAGCGACCTGGCGCTCGTCATTGTGGATGAGGAGCAGGATTCTTCTTACAAGCAGGAAGAGACGCCTCGCTATCATGCTCGCGATGTGGCTGTGATGCGGGCAAAAATGACGGGGGCGGGCGCGGTCGTCGTGCTGGGCTCGGCTACGCCTTCGCTTGAGTCCTATTACAACGCTAAGAAAAATAAATATGCGCTGGTCGAGTTGCCGGATCGGGTGGAGATGCGTCCGCTGCCGGAAGTCGAGATTGTGGACATGCGGCAGGAGTTTCAGGAGACCGGACAGGAGCAGGTCATCTCGCGCAAACTGGCGGCAGAAATTCGCGAACGGCTGGAGAAGAAAGAGCAGGTCATGGTGCTGCTCAACCGGCGTGGATATTCTCCGGTGGTGCTGTGCCGCGCGTGTGGCAAGACTTTGCAGTGCAAGAATTGCGCCGTCTCGATGACGCACCACAAGCGCGAGCGCAAGATGGAATGCCATTATTGCGGGCATATCGAGCGCATTCCCGACAAGTGCGTACATTGCGGCAGCGAGTACGTTTATTTTGTCGGGACGGGGTCGGAGAAGCTGGAAGAGTTGTTGCACGGTATGTTTCCACAAGCGCGGATCGGGCGACTGGATCGCGATACGGTGCGGGGGCGGGAGGATTTCGAGCATGCGCTGAACGCGCTGAATGAAGGCGCGCTCGACATGCTGGTGGGCACGCAGATGATCGCGAAAGGGCACGACATCCACGGCGTGACGCTGGTCGGCGTGGTCGGGGCGGACATGGCGCTGGGCTTGCCGGATTTCCGCGCGGCGGAGAGAACCTTTCAGCTGCTGACGCAAGTGGCGGGGCGCGCGGGGCGTGGACAGTCTCCGGGGAAGGTTGTGCTGCAGACTTATTTTCAGGATCACTACGCGGTGCAGTTCGCGGCCCGGCATGACTTTGCCGGGTTCTATGAGAAGGAGCTGCAATTCCGCGCGTGGATGCATTATCCGCCGTACAGTGCGATTGCGAATGTGCTGATCCGCAGCGAAAAGTTGGACGACGCGCTGACGTGGTCGGGCGAACTGGGGCGCTGGTTTGAGAAGACGCGGCATGAGGGCATTCGCGTGCTGGGGCCGGCGGCGGCTCCGATTACGCGGCTGAAGCGCGATTACCGCTATCACTTCATCCTGAAGTCTCCCAGCCGCGAGAAGATGAATGCGCTTTTGCGGGCGATGCTGGCCGAAGCGGCGGCGCGGAAGATTCCGCGCACGCAGGTGATTGTGGATGTGGACGCGGTGTGGTTGATGTAGGAGCAGCCGTTAAGCACTTAGCCACTAGCACTTAGCTAAAAGCCCGGTAGAGACGGGGCTTGCCCCGTCTCGGCAGTGTCGAAAACCTCGAGTGGTGCGCTGCAGCCGTCAGGAGACGCGGCAAGCCGCGTCTGTACCGAAGTCATTTTCGATGCAGCACGTGGCGAACTCCGTCGCGCAGATCGTGCAGCGTGTCGCGGCCCTGATCGCGGATTTCTGGCCAGACCTCTCGTCCGGAGCTGTGAGTAAAAGGAGCGGGAGTGAAGCTCAGCGCCAGCATCAGCACGGCGCAGAGGGCGAGTGCGCGGCGCGAGCCATAGACTTCTGGATAGCGCGGGACGCGCGGATGTCTGCCGGTTATCGCCAGCAGCACGGCCCAGAGGAACCATCCCGTCCAAAGGTATTTCCCAAAAGGTACCAGCGCGACTACGGTAAACAGCGAGATCCAGCGATGCAGGCTGGGCGAGATGGAAAATACGATGTGACCGCCGTCGAGTTGGCCGCCAGGCAACAGGTTGAGCGCGGTGGCGAACATTCCTACCCACGCGGCAGCGGCGATCGGATGAAGCGAAAGCGCGGAGAGCGGTGTGCCGATGTGCAACAGCCGTGCGGCCAGATGAAAGGCCAGCGGAAATCCGAGTTGAATGTCTGACGCGGCTGAACCGGCGATGGGATGGGACAGCGCGAGCCCATATACCAAAGCGATACAGGCTGGAATGAATCCGGCGATCGGTCCCGCGATTCCTATGTCGAAGAGCGCGGCGCGTGAGGGGATCGGACTCTTGATGCGGATGAAGGCGCCGAGCGTGCCGATCAGACTGGGAAACGGGACGAAGAACGGTGGCGTCGCATACACGCGGTAATGGCGGGCGTAGAGGTAGTGCCCCATTTCGTGCGCGAAGAGGATGAACATCAGGGTGAGGGAGAAGGGGAGCCCTAGCAGCAGGTTGGCGGGATGTTGCGCGATCCAGCCGATGGGAAATAGAGAGAGCGAATCGTCGTTCAGCGAAAATACCGGCTGATGATGCAGGAAGTAGAACTGCATGCGTGCGCCGACGACCATCGTGCTGAACAGAGTCAGCAGCAGGAACAGTCCATAGAGCCACCAGCGCTGGCGCGGCGGCCGGATTACCCAGACAGCTGGCTGGGGCTGCTGGTCCCAGTCGAGGGTGGCCGGAAAAGGGGATGTGGGTTCGGACATGAGACAGGTCAGAGGTTAGAGGTCAGATTGCAGAGGTGTGGAGTTATTTCTGCAATCTGACCTCTCACTCCGCAATTCTAGTCGATCGATTGCAGTTCCTTGCCGGGCTTGAAGCGGACGGCCTTGCCGGGCGGAATGGAAACTTCGGCGCCGGTGCGCGGGTTGCGTCCAATACCGGTCTTGCGCGGACGCACGTTGAACACGCCGAAACCGCGCAGTTCAATGCGGTCACCGGTGGAGAGCGCCTTCTTCATACTCTCAAAGACGGTTTCGACGGCCAGCTCCGCCTTGGTCTTGGTGATCCCGGTGCGATTGACCACTTCGTTGATGATGTCGAGCTTAATCACGGGTTGCCCCCGTTTTCCGAGGATTGGTATGTCTCAAGTTATTGATGCTAAGGGAGATAGGGCGGATTGTCAACTGGGGGACCAATCTCGTAATATGGCAGGCACCAGCCGAGCGAAAAATTACCCAATCCCAAAGGAGTTTCATGATCAAGAGTGACCGCTGGATCCGGCGCATGGCGCATGAGCACGACATGATTAATCCGTACTCGGAAAAGCAGGTGAGCGCGGGAGTGATTTCCTACGGCGTGTCGAGCTACGGGTACGACCTGCGGGTGTCGGACGAGTTCAAGATCTTTACCAACGTCAACAGCACGATTGTCGACCCGAAGAATTTTGACGAGCGCTCGTTCGTGAGCGTAACCGCTGATGTTGCCATCATCCCGCCGAATTCGTTCGCGCTGGCACGGTCGGTCGAGTACTTCAGGATTCCGCGCGACGTCCTGACGGTGTGCGTGGGCAAGTCGACCTACGCGCGCTGCGGGATCATCGTGAACGTGACGCCGTTCGAGCCGGAGTGGGAAGGCTTCGTCACCCTCGAGATCTCGAACACCACGCCTCTGCCGGCCAAGATTTACGCCAACGAAGGGCTGTGCCAGATTCTCTTCTTCCAGTCGGACGAAGTTTGCGAGACCAGCTACAAGGATCGCAAGGGGAAGTACCAGGCGCAGAAGGGGATTGTGCTGCCGAAGCTGTAGGGGCGGAAGCTTTTGGCTCTTAGCCATTGGCTTTGACCCAAACCCGAGGTGAACATGAAAGTTGTTACGGACGAGGAAATGCGTGAGTTTCTCGCTGGGCACGCTGATCTGCGATGCGAAGATCGGAAGCTGCGCTTCGATTTCCCAGAAGCGGAAACGATCATTGTGGACCTGCGCGTCAGCGAGCCGCACCAACTTGTTTATCTAGCGCGACTGGCTGCGCACCTGAGCTATGACGAAGTCCATTTCAGCGGCGCATCGCTTTGGGTCACACAATGGGGAGTTTGGGACTCTCGGGTTGAGGCCGTGGGCTTCAGAGCCATGGAGCGTATTCGCCAAGGTTATGGTGAAAATCGTTCACTAAATCTGGCGCCGGGTCATTTCTTCCGACACGACGAATTCGTAGAATCGGTGATGTGCCTAGTCCAGCCCATGCTCGTCTGGTGGGACGCATACTACGTACCTCAATGGGCGTGGGGATCGTTGGACTACTTCTTGTTCGTGAGCCACGACGGATTTCTAGATATAGAAACCAGAACGACTGAGATGTACGAGAAGACGCTAGAAATCCTGAAGTTTCATGAATGGCCCAAGGTGAGGGTGCGGGCCAAGGCTTAGGTGTAGTCCGGCGCCTGAGAGCTACTTCTTCCCGTTCTCGCCTTCCTTGAACATGTACTTGATGGCGGGCTTGTAAATCATCAGGTTGGCGGCGCCGGTGCGGTTCAGCTTGATGCAGTTCTTGTCGTACCACTCGATATAGCCACGGACTTCCTCGCCGTCGCGCAAGACTACGACCATGGGAGTCTTGGTCTGCATCTGCTTTTGATAATAGAAATTTTCGGCGTTGGTCTGCTCGGTGGGCGTGATCTTCTTGGCCGGAGCAGCAGCGGAACGCTCGCGATCGTGGTCTCTATCCCTGCGCTCGCCGGGGGCGTGGTTGTGGCCGTGGTTATTGGGCACGTGATCATTGCCACTACGATTGAAGGTTGGGCGGATCAGCTTGCGATTCGCAAAGCCTTCCTGGTCCGCGGATTGTTCGGTTGGTAGGGAATCGATTGCATCTTTCAAATCGCACCACCTGCGCGCTGGGCGGGCAGAATATGCCACAACACTCGAGCCTGTGATTGTGGGTCCAGAGGTGTGAACTGAGGGTACCCTATCACAGCGGGCAGGGGATGACAATATTGTGGGCGGTGTCTTTTGTAACCACCCCTACGGGCTCTGGTCGCAGCCGAGACGGGGCAAGCCCCGTCTCTACCACGGAGTTGGCAAGGTTCTTAGACGCGTTCGAGGGCGGTCGCGAAGGCGTCCAGGGAGAGCGAGCGCAGCAGGTTGCGGCGCAGGCCGCGCTCCACTTCGCCCAGACCTTCGGCGGCGCGCTGCAGCCAGGCGAAGTCGGCGGCTTCGGACATTTTCCGGAGTTCCCCCAGAATGTCGGTGTTGCGGACCAGTTGCTCTGCGCCCGATTGCAGGAGCATCAGGTCTTCTAACAACGAATAGAGCGTGCTCAGCAGATTGTCGATTTTTGCCCGGCCTTCGGCGCCGGAACGATAGGTTTCGGTGGTCTTGAACAACTCGCTGTGATCGCCTGCGCCGAGCGCGGATTTCAGCATGATGAGGGCGTGGCTGCGCGCGGCAATGTAGCTTTCTAGATCGAAAGATGAGGCGCGTCCGATCGCGCCTTGGCTGAGGCGGGCTACAAGCGCGCGCTGCCGGGCATTCCAATCGGGCCGAATTTTCGCTAGCCGGCTCTCGATCTCCAGGGGAGGGACCGCTCCCAGGCTGAAGGTCATGGAGCGGGAACGAATCGTGGGCAGCAATTCGCCGGCGTTTTCGGTGAGCAGGAAAATGCTGGCAAACTCGGGCGGTTCTTCCAGAACCTTGAGCAGCGAGTTGGCAGCTTCTTTCATGAAGGCCGAACTGGTGAAGATGTAAACACGTTCGCGGGCCTCTGCGGGGCGATAGTAGATGGTCTCAATGACGTGGCGAACCTGGTCAACCTTGATCATCATTTGCGGAGGATCGGGCGGGATGATGAGCACGTCGGGATGGGTCTGGACGAAGAGGCGGGTCTCTTTCTTGTCGGTGTCGCGCAGATTTTCGCGCGCCTCGACCGCTTCGGCGAAACGGGTGTCGAGGTCGACGGCTTGCGCTATGCGCGTGCAGTTCGAGCAGCGTCCGCAGAAATCGGGCAGGCCGTCGGTGTGGGGTTGCTCCAGGCAGTTCATGGTGCGGGCGAGCATCAGAGCGAGCGTGTACTTGCCCGATCCGTGGGCGCCGGAAAGAATGACGGCATGCGGAAGGCGTTTGTGCGCCAGCATCTCGCGCAGGCGATGGATGGTTTCCGGGTTGCCGACGAAATCGGAAAAGGGCATTGTGAATCGCTGTTCGCTTTTGGCTCTTGTCGCTTTTCTAAAAGCGAACGGCGAAAAGCGAAAAGTGAACAGCGGTCGCTCTAGATCTTCAGTTTCTTTCGCACCAACTCCATGATAACCGCATGCGTTTCGCTGGGCGTGCCTCGAGCGTTTACGACGTGAACTCGCTGCGGGTCGCGGGCAGCGATGGCCAAGTAGGCATGGCGAACACGTCCGAAAAAAGCCCGGCTCTCCTGCTCGAAGCGGTTTTCGTCCTTCTCCGCTCCTTTTTCTGACCGCGCAGCTTTGTTTTTCCGGTTGCGACGCCGCGCGCGCTCCACGCTGAACCCCACCTCATTGTCGAGTAAGACGGTCAGGTCGGGTTGCAGGTTGCCGCAGAGGATTTCGTGCAGCTGCAGGACCGGCTTCGCGCCCAGCTTTCGGCCTCCACCCTGGTAGGCCTCGGTCGAATCGGTGAAGCGATCACAGAGCACGATGCGTCCTTCGGCGAGCGCGGGCAGAATGACCTCGTGAATGTGCTGGGCGCGGGAAGCGAACATGAGCGCCATTTCCGTGAGCGGAGAGAGGCCGGAGGTGGCGGAGTGCAGCAGGACATCGCGGATTTTTTCACCGGCGGCAGTGCCTCCCGGTTCGCGGGTGACGGTGACGGGGAGGCCGTGGGCGCGCAGGGATCGCGCCAGTTTCTCAACCTGGGTGCTCTTGCCGCTCCCATCGAGACCTTCGAAGGTAATAAATTTTCCGCGTGCGGGCACGTCGGAGATCATAGCAGGCGCGGGAAGTGGGCGGGAGCAGTCCGGGGTGGGCGGCCGGCAGTGAATCGAACCGGCAGATTGACAGCTTGCATACTGATATATTGGCTCATGGTTCGATTTGCATGGTTGCTGGGTGATTCGACAATCCGGAGGGGGAATGGGCCCAAGTTGTGCAGTGAGGAATTTTATTTGTCTTGCCGTCTGTCTGTTGTCATCGTTTTCAGTTTTTGGGGCAAGTGGTCCGGCAGTTACGCTCTCGGTGGACGCTTCGGAAGCGCCACGCAAAATCTTTCACGCGCAATTGCGCATTCCGGCTAAGCCCGGGACGCTCACGCTCTACTATCCCAAATGGATTCCCGGCGACCACGGGCCGACGGGTCCGATCACGGACTTGACGGGCCTGAAGTTTACGGCGAGCAGAAAAACGCTGCCCTGGCGGCGCGATCTGGTCGACGGTTACACATTTCATGTGGAAGTTCCGGCGGGCGAGAGCGAAGTCACCGCTGATCTCGACTACGCTTCACCCGCGTCGCATGACGGTTTATTCGGCGGTGGGATGGCCGCCACGGAAAAGTTGTATATCGTCAACTGGGACGCGCTGCTGCTGTATCCGGCCGGGTACGGCTCCGATCAACTCACCTATAGCGCAAGCTTGCGGCTGCCCGCGGGATGGAAGTTTGGGACATCGCTGCATGTCTCCAGCCAGGAGGGCAGCGACATCCATTTCGCGCCGGTTTCGCTGACCATGCTGGTGGATGGTCCGGTGATCGCGGGCGAGTACTTGAAGGTGGTGCCACTTACGGCGCCCGGCGAAAATCCACCCGCGGAACTCGATCTTGTGGCCGACAGCGCCGCGGCCCTCGATGCTCCGCCAGAAGTCTGGGAACATTACCGGAACCTGGTGAAGCAAGCGGGAATTCTGTTTGGGGCGCGGCACTACACCGATTACCACTTTCTGCTGACCCTGAGCGATCACGTCGCGCATTTCGGATTGGAGCATCACGAGTCGAATGACAGCCGCGTCGAGGAGCGGACGTTAATCGAAGAAGACGGACGGAAACTGCACGCTGGACTTCTGCCGCACGAGTACGTGCATTCGTGGAACGGGAAGTACCGGCGTCCAGCGGATCTGGCGACGCCCGATTACGAACAGCCGATGCAGACTGACTTGCTGTGGGTGTATGAAGGCTTGACTTCATACCTGGGAGACATGCTCACAGTGCGCAGCGGCGAGCGCACGCCCGGGTTGGCTCGCGACGCGCTGGCTGAGATTGCCGCGGATCTGGATCATCGTTCGGGTCGGGTCTGGCGCAATTTGCAGGATACGGCGGATGGCGTGGCCGTAATGCAGGGTGCTCCCCGCGCCTGGGAAGATTACCGCCGCCCGGTCGATTACTACGATGAAGACGTGCTTACGTGGCTGTGGGCGGATGTGATCATTCGTCAGGAAACGAAGGGCGCGAAATCATTGGACGATTTCTGCAAGCTGTTTCACGGCGCGCCCAGCGGTCCGCCCATGGTGAAAACCTACACTTTCAACGATGTTGTGAACACGCTGAATCAGGTCGCTCCCTACGACTGGCGCGGATTCTGGACGGAGCGGTTGTCCAACCATGGCCCGGGCGCCCCGCTCGGAGGAATCGCGGGCAGCGGGTGGAAACTGGTGTATGACGAAAATCCCTCAGAGTTAGATCGCGTCGGAGAGCGTGACGGAAAATCGCTCCATGCGCATTACTCGGTGGGAATGCTGGCCGGGATCGATGGCGTGATCTGGGATACGGTCGAGGGGATGGTTGCGGCCAAGGCCGGGATCGGGCCGGGGATGAAGATCGTCGCCGTCAACGGCCGCATGTTTTCGGCGGATGTATGGCACGATGCCATTCGATCCGCCAAAACCAGCCCGTCGCCGATCGAGCTCATTGTGGAGAACACGGATTATTTTCGGGTAGTGAAACTCGACTATCACGGCGGCGAGAAGTATCCGCATCTGGTGCGCGACGAGTCGAAGCCGGATCTGCTGACGGAAATCTATAAGGCGAAATAGGAACGGGGGAATCCCGGCGAGTCGGATTCAATAAAAATCGGAACAGCTCAAATAGAAGCCGCATTTCTTGCAAACCACCTTGCACCGGTGTTCGCGCAACTCGGTCGAGCAGTTGGGGCACATTGAGGAAGCATTCTTCTTGAGAACACCCGGTGCTGTCTCCAGGGTCTTTGGCGCAGCCACGGAACCGGTCGAACCTGCAGCCGAACTGCGTGCCGAAGTCATGTCCGGTGTTGTAGCACAGATCCAGTCGGGAGAAAATACCAAGAGTCGCTGACACCGGTGTAAACCCGGGTGCGACCGCAAGGCTTTCTAGACAAACCCTGGCAGAGCTTCTACTGTGAAGTGGCGGGCGCGGTACCCAAGTGGTAAGGGAGAGGTCTGCAAAACCTTTATACGTCGGTTCGATTCCGACCCGCGCCTCCAGCGTCTGGAAAACGGAAATCGCGGACCTGCGACACCCGGAAGAACGGAGATTTGAGAATGAAAAGGAAACTGCTTTTGGCCACAGGGTTGGTTCTGGTGGCGATCCTTACACAGTTGGTCGCCGCCGCCTCCGACGGAAGAGGTTCAGACGATCAGAGTTCCAAGGGTCAAAGTTCCAAAGAGCAAAGTTCCAAGGAGCAAAGTTCTTGGCAGCGCGATCTGCTCGCTTGGCGCGCGCATCGGGTAACCGCTCTCCAGGCTCCCGAGGGCTGGCTTTCGTTGACCGCTCTCGGGTGGCTGAATGACGGGGACAACAGCTTCGGTTCTGCTGAAGACAACCACGTTCAGATCGGAGGAAAAGGACCAGCGCACATCGCGATCGTGCGACTGGAGAAAAGTGGGCTGCGCTTGCTGCCTCCAGCCGGGGGTTTCCCGAAAGACCTGCTGGTCGATGGTCAACCGGCCAAGGAGCAGGCTTTGTTTGCCGACGATGCCGATCAATCATCGAAGCTGACGATTGGCACGCTCGCCGTTGTCGTGATCCATCGCGATGAGCGATTCGCTCTGCGGGTCAAGGACCGGCAAGCCGCCACCCGCGTGGGTTTCCACGGATTGCGTTGGTATCCGCCGAATGCCGCCTACCGGGTGCATGCACGCTGGGTCCCCTATAACCCTCCCAAGCTGCTCGACATTCCAACCGTGTTGGGCACCACGACCCATCTTCCGGCGCCGGGCGTTGCCGAATTTACTATCGACGGACAAACTCTCCGGCTCGAGCCCGTGCTCGAGGATCCGACGTCAACCGAGCTTTTCTTTATCATTCGCGATGCCACCAGCAAAACTGCGACCTACGGTGCGGGGCGTTTCCTTTATACCGATCTGCCCGACAATGGCCTAAGCCAGCCCGGCGGCGTCTGGCTCGACTTCAATCGACTGGAGAATCCGCCCTGCGCATTTACTGCTTATGCGACGTGTCCGATGCCTCCGCCGCAGAATCGCCTGAATGTCCCTATCCCGGCCGGTGAGCGGCGTTACCATGATTGATGGGCAGATAGATTGGCCAAAATTGTAGATAATATTCGAAATAGAGTTGTCATCCCGAGCGGAGCGAGGGATGACAAGGTCTGAGGATTTATCCGAAATGCCCGGGAGTCTTACATGAAATGGGTGTTGATTGTGCTGGCCGTCGTCGGTATCACCGCTTCTGCGCTCGCGTTGCGCGAGCATTACCGCACCGATGCTTCGCCCTGCAGCATCAATGAGCGCTGGGACTGCGGTATCGTGAACCACAGCCCGTATGCCGTGTTCCACGGAATCCCTGTTGCTGTCATCGGCATCGCCGGGTATCTGCTGCTCGGTATGTTTGCTGCCAGAAAAGCCTATTCCTGGATGCTGCCGCTGGTGACGATCGCGCTTGTTTTTGCGATCCATCTGGCGGACATAGAAGCCCTTGTACTAGGCGTTTGGTGTGTTTACTGCGTCATATCACTCGGAGTGATTACTCTGATGACCCTGCTGGTGATCGGCCAAGTGATCGCCGATTCGATGCGGCGGTCGCAGCAGTCCTATTCGTAGCGCAGGCTTTCGATCGGGTCCAGTTGGGCCGCTCGAATTGCCGGTACCATTCCGCTGAGGATACCGACTAAGCTGAGAATGATTGTCGCCACGGCCAAGCTGCTGACGTTGATATGCAGATGGATGTCGCCGGCCTGGGAGTTGTCGCCGAATGCGCTCATCAGTGGCAGGGCACCGACCCCCCACGAGATCAGATAAGCGATGACAATGCCAGCCACTCCTCCGGCAAAAGTGATGGCCAGCGCTTCCGCGAGGAACTGAAACAAGATGTGGCTCTTTTGCGCGCCCAGCGCCTTCTCTACGCCAATCTCCCGGGTTCGCTGCTGTACCGAAACCAGCATGATGTTCATCAGCCCAATGCCGCCAATGCCCAGAGTCAGCGCGCCAATGAAGGCGAGCAGGATCTTGAGCGCGGTGGTCACGATGGCGAACTCGTCATAGTCCTGCTTGAAGTCGGCGATGAACACGGCCCGGCGATCGTCGGGGCGGAAGTTATGATGGCCCGCGAGCACGCTCCGCACCACGCGCCCGAGTTGCTGGTGATCCTGGCCTTCATAGTCCATGAAAATGCCGGTGAGGTATCGCGTGTCGTAGAGGTCGCCCATGGCGCTGAAGGGGATCGCCACCATGCTGTTGTCATTGGTGTCCCCGCCCTGCACTTTGTGCCGGTAAACGCCGATCACCTGAAAGCTGACGCCGCTGATCCGGATGCTCTGCCCCAGAGCTTGTTCGCCGGAGAACAGTCTGCGTTTTGCCTCATCGCCGATCACGGCCACTCGGGCGTGCTCCACCTGATCCTGTTCGCTCAGGCCTCGACCGCTGGCAACTTCAAAGCCGCGAATGCGCTCCCACACCGGGTACACACCCGTCATATTGAGATTGGTAAAGGTGCGTGTGTCGTGCTGAATGGTCGCGCCATTCTTGTCGAAAATCGGGGTCACTCCTTTCACCATTGGCACCTCGTTACGGATGTAGTCCACATCTGCCAACTGCAGCCGGACTTCGCTTCCTGCCTTGGCTCCGCCCGCTTGCAGCGAGGTCCGTCCCGGAAAGGCTCCGATCACGTCGGTGCCAAATGAACTGAAAATCATGTTGATGGCGCGCTCGAATCCTGAGCCGAAGGCCAGCAGAATGACCACCGTGGCAATGCCCCAGGCCATTCCCAGCATGGTCAGAGCGGTGCGACGGCGATTGTGCCGCATCGCGCCATAAGCTTCTTTCAGCAGATCGTTGGTCATGACGTGTTCCTCTACTCCTGCCGCAAAGCCTCTACCGGTTCCAGCATGGCCGCTTTACGTGCCGGATAAAGCCCGGCCGTTATGCCCGCGAGAGCCAGCGACAACACGGCTCCGATCGCCGACACGGGCACGATGCGCGGAGTATCGAAGCCCTGCGGGAGTTGCACTCCTGAGAGCAAGTGGATGACGAGCATCGCGCCGCCGACTCCGATCGCGCCGCTCAACAACGTCAGGAATGCTCCTTCAAGAAAAAATTGAAACAGGATGCTCCGATCGGTCGCGCCCAGGGCTTTGCGCAGGCCGATCTCTCGGGTACGTTCGGTTACTGCGACCAGCATGATATTTACGATGCCGATTGCGCCCAAAGCGAGCGTCACCAGCCCTACCCCGCCCAGAAACCAATCCATGGCGGTAAAAATCTTACCCATGGTTTTCTGATTCTTGATCGTGTCCCATTCTTCCCAGACATCGGTTGCCTTCGGATCAAAGCCGCCGTGATTGCGGGCTACGATGGCGTGCAACTCGTCCTTGGCGTCTTCGTTTTCGTCGAAGCTGCGTGGCTGATAGTTGATGAATGAAATCGCGTTGCCCTCTTTCGAGTTGTCGCCGGTGAGCGGAAACAGCTCGCGCATGGTGTTGAAGGGGACGAAAATGCGAACGTTGGTCGCGTTATTCTCCTCGCGGCCGATCATCGAGAGGACGCCAATCACCTGGAAACGAACGCCATTGAGCAGGATGGTGTTGCCCACGGCAGGACGCCCGGGAAACATATTGCGCGTCATTTCCCGTCCCAGGACGCACACGCGGCGCCGCTGGTCGTTGTCGTCATCGTCGATCCAGCGTCCCACCGACAGCGGAATTGTCCGCACCTGGCTGTAAATCGGCGGCACGCCCGAAACTTGGCCGTTGGTGCTGGTGTAATCGCTGACGGCGCGGATATCGTCGCGCGCGATCAGCGGTGAAATGTTGATGGCGAGCTTCGAGTCGTTCTTGATGGCGAGGTAATCGTCATAGGTGAGGTTGAACCATCTCATCGAGTTGAAACTGCCCTCGACCGCCGGGGCGCGTCCGCCAAAGAAGAAGATGATGTTCTTGCCGAAGGTTTCCAGCTGTTTACGATTGCCGTTGCGGAAGCCTTCGCCCACCCCGGCCAGCAGAAGCAGCGAACCGACACCCCAGGCGATCCCGAACATGGTGAGGAAAGAACGGAGCTTGTGCGCCCACAGGGTTTGTAGGGTTTGCGCGAAAGTATCCAGGAGCATGCGCATGTCGCCACCTCGAAGTCAGCTATTACTTCGACTCCCGGAAGTGGCCAGGGTTAGCGGGGGATTGGACGCCAGACAATTGACATTTGATATCTGTAATTGTGTCGTGCGTATTCGTGACTCAGGATGACACTGAGGGTCCTTATGGCAGGACAGAACCTCCGGAATGTTCAGGCTATCCGCCGTCCCCGTCGCTGACGCCCAGCTTCCACGCCACCTGCCGCATCATTCCCAACAGCACCTCGGCGTCATTGGCGTTCAACTTCATGCGCCGGAGCAGGCGCCGCAACTTCTCGTCAGCTGCCACAGCTCGGGGATTCACGTATCCGCTGACGCGCAGAACCTCAAGCAGCACCTGGGTCAGCCGCTCCACTTCTCGCGAGGTAGCGGTGGCCTTATCTCTCTTCCCGAGTGCGGTTTTTGCTGGCGCTGTCTTCCGGCCTCGGACCAGTTCGTAGAGGCAGACTGCTACCGCCTGACCCAGATTCATCGAACCATGCTCTTCTCGCGTCGGGATTCGCATCACCCAATGGCAGTAACTCATTTCCTGATTCGATAGTCCGTATCGCTCTGAGCCAAACAGCAAGGCCACTGGCCCAGTTTTCAGCTGCCGCTTGATCGTTCGTGCACCCGCATCCAGTGGCAGCAACCTATGCTGCAGGTCTCGCCGCGTTGCCGCGGTCGTCCCCACGACAAGTTTGCAGTCCGCGACGGCCTCGGCTACGCTCTCGTACTGTTCCGCCTTTGCCAGCAATCCCGATGCGCCGACCGCTGAACGGGCCTCGCGAAACGCGGCGTCATAGGGGTTGACCACCCGCAATCGCCGGACCCCAAAATTGCTCATGGCTCGCGCCGCCGCCCCAATATTCAGCGGATTCCGCGTTGCCACCAATACCACCCGGAGGTGATCGAGATCAGTCATAGGTAAGACCTTCATTCTACGGCGCTCCGGCTCCTGCCGCCCGCTGCGACTTCTGCACTTGCGATGCATCCAATGAACAGTGCTACGATAGAGGTCCCGCCCTATTAGGACCAAACGGTCCCGGCGGGAACTGACCAATCTGGAGGATGAATGGGAAGCAACGCCACCGTCGAAGTCACCGACGCTAATTTCGATTCCGATGTATTGAAATCCGATAAGCCGGTGCTAATCGATTTCTGGGCAGCCTGGTGCGGCCCGTGCCGCGCGATCGCTCCGATCGTTGAAGAACTCGCCGGCGAATATCAGGGCAAAGTCAAGGTCGGCAAAATGGATGTTGACCGCAACGGCGCCACGCCTATGCGCTACAAAGTCACCGGCATTCCCACCTTGCTCGTATTCAAGAACGGACAGGTCGTGGAACAGCTTGTTGGCTACCGGTCGAAGGACGATATTCAGAAAGCGCTGGATAAACACGTAGGGTAAGCGAGAAAGTTTGTGGAGGGACGGGCGTCCTCGCCCGTTCCTTTTCTGCGTTCTCAGTACTTCCTCAACACGCCAATCACCCGCCCCTGAACCTCTACCGCCGCTGCGGGCACAATGATCGGCTTCATGGCCGCGTTCGAGGGCTGCAGCCGGATGTTGTCTCCTTCGCGGAAAAAGCGTTTCAGGGTCGCATCGGACGAATCGAGCAGAGCCACCACAATGTCGCCGTTGTGCGCCGTTTTTGTCTTCTCGACCAGCACGTAGTCGCCATCGAGAATCGCCTCATCTTGCATCGACTCGCCGCGCACTTCGAGCACGAACACTTCTTTCGAGCGCACAAAATCGGCGAGGGAGATGGTCTCGCTGTGCTCCACCGCCTCGATGGGACGCCCGGCCGCAATCCTGCCCACCAGCGGCAGCACCATGGCCGTGTTCACCGCCATCGATTGCTTCAACTTTCCCCGCGGCGGCAGCAGATCAATGGAACGGCTGCGGTTATAGTCCCGCGTCAGCAGGCCTTTCTTCTCCAGATTGGTGACGTGCTTGTGCACCGTGGCCAAAGAGTTCAACCCCATGCCCACTTTGATCTCTTCAAACGAAGGGGAGTAGCCATTCTCCGCCACAAAGCGCGAAATGAAGTCATAGAGTTCGCGTTGACGCCGAGTGATCGCCATGCCGGGAGCATAGGCGAATGTTTGGCGAATGTCAATATACGCGCACGATTATTCACGTGACACAAATTGACTAGAGATGGTTTTTAGAGATGCCGTGACAGGGATGCAGTTTGACTTTGGGGATATGCTGACAAGAGGACGGGGGGCGGGGGAATCGGACCCCAATCGCTCAGCACGATCTGCGGCTTATAAGGCCGCTAGCACCTGCTAGATACCCTCCTCTTTTCGCTACCGCATATTTCCAAATTCCTCTGGTAGTTCTTCTTCTCCACTCTCCAAGGGAACGGCTCCGAGTTCAATAAGGCTGAAAGTGTTTGGAGCGGTCTTGATAAACACTTTCCCGTCGCGGGCGTATCCCGAAAGTGTTCCGGCAAGAGAGACGCGATGCTTCTTGTCTTGCGGCTTACCGATTGCTTTCAGAAGTTCAGCAATTGACATAGGTACGCCAGCAGCCTTGATCGCGTCCCGCGCCTTTGCCAGATTGGTATTAGGCCGCAGTGTGTGTTCCACCCCGCCAGAGAGATCACGCGGGAGTAGCTTCATCGAATCTTCCAGGGCTTGAATGTAAGCTCTCGCCTCCCTGATCCGAAGCTCCAGTTCCTGAACTTCCTGCAACTTCTTGTTGACTAGTTTTTGAAAGTTCTCTCGAATTCCCATAGTTCGCCTGCAATGGAGGTGAATATACACGGATGGGAATAGAAAAGCAATGATTGGAAACTATTGTAGGTAATTTGCCAATCATCTGCTATACTCTCGGCCAAAGGAGCCTTTTTGCGTGGAACCTCTTGATTTTGTGCTGCGTGCGTTGGACCTGAAAAAGCGTACCGCCCCGAACGACGAGAACTATTGGATGGGGCGCGACATTCAGGAAATTCTTGGATATACCGAATGGCGCAACTTTGACTCTGTGATCAAGAAGGCAAGAATAGCTTGTGATGGGTCTGGCGTTCCGTCCCGTTATCACTTTGTTGAAACCAACAAGGTGATCAGCGCCGGAAAGGGTGCTGGGCTAGAAAGAGCTGACTGTTATCTGACGAGGTACGCTTGCTATCTGATTGCAATGAACGGGGATTCTAGCAAGCCTGAAGTCGCTACAGCACAAGCATATTTCGCAGTACAAACGAGACGGCAAGAGTTGAGCGACCAAGAGAAGCGCGTTGCTCTGCGTGACAGGGTGCGCACGGGCAATGAAATGCTCTTTGGAACGGCGAAGCAAGCTGGCGTCGTTCGCTATCCCTTATTTAACGATCAAGGCTATCGCGGTCTGTATGGCATGGGGTTGGCAGACATAAAGCGCCGAAAACGTATTCCACCGAAAGAAGATCTACTTGATCGGGCAGGGCGTGCGGAACTCGCCGCCAACGAATTCAGGATCACCCAAACTCAGCAGAAACTAGAACGCGGGCGTATCCATGGCGAACAGGAGGCCATGCAGATACACAGGCAAGTTGGTGAAGAAGTACGAGCAGCCATCGACCGCATTGGTGGAGTGCGTCCCGAAGATTTGCCAATCGAAGAGCCGATCCAGAAGGTAAAGAAACAGCTAGCGGCAAGAGCACAGGGCGAAGCTTTGCCGCTAGAAGACCCCAAAAAAGAGCAATGAAAGGGGTAGAGATGCTCTTTGCAAAAAAGAAAAGAAGAAGAAGCCCATCGCGCACACATGCGAATGTACCTGTGTCCATTGCGACATAGGGGGAATCGGCACAGATTGTCCCTGACTGCTCTCCTACTCCGCCGTAACTCCCTTCAAGAACACGTAGTAAAAATCGACGCCGCGGGCAAACGACTCGACCTCTATCCGCTCATCTTTTCCGTGTGCCCGGATATCGTCCTTGTCATACTGTTCACCCGAGATGGCGTAGGTGGGCATTCCGGCGGCATTCGTGTACACGCCGTCGGACGCTCCTGTGCTCATGTTCGGGAGCACCGGAATCCCGGGCCACATCTTGGCCACGACCTTATCCAGCGGATCGAAGACTTCTTTCCTGGGAGCCACGGGCACATAACTGTGGCGGTCGGATCCGTGATCGAGAAGCTGATTGCTGTTCTCGCGGAACTGTACTTTAACTTTGGGATCGGCTACCACTTTCTCCAAGGCCAGCCGGATTTCCTCCAGCGTGTGTCCGGGTTCGATGCGGCAGTTGATGTTGGCTTGCGCCATCTGCGGCAGGGCGTTGTTGGCATGGCCTCCGCTCAAGCGGGTGGCCACGCAGGTTGTGTGCATCGTCGAGTTGTCCAGCGGATCCTTGGACAGCCGCGCTACCGCCTCCATGTCGGGAGGAGTCTTGAGCATCGCCTTCAGATCGTCGGCCCGCTGCTGCGTCGCCATGGGCACCTGGCGCTCGTAGTAGGCGCGCGTGATGTTGTTCAGTTCGAAGGGAAACTGGTAGTGTGCGATCCTGGTCAGCGCGTCCGCCAGTTCGTAGATCGCGTTCTCCGGGCGTGGCAGCGAACTGTGGCCGCCGGGATTGGTTGCCGTCAGCACGAAATCGCCGTAGAGCTTTTCGGTGGAATCCACTTCCATCATCACTGGCTTGCCGTGATCGGCCAGCACGCCGCCGCCATCGGAATTGAGCACAAACTCCGCATCAATGAGCTCGCGATGATTTTTGAGCAGCCAGTCCACGCCATTTGATGTGCCGCCTTCCTCATCCGCCGTCAGCGCGAGAATGATGTCATGGCTTGGAACGTATCCTTCTTTTTTCATGCGGATCAGCGTGGCCGACATGATGGCGTCGCCATCCTTCATGTCGCTCGAGCCGCGGCCGTAGTAGTAGCCGTCTTTCTCGATGAACTGAAACGGGTCGGTTGTCCAGTCTTCGCGGCGCGCTTCGACCACGTCGAGATGGCCGATCAGCAGCACCGGCTTGTGTTTGCCGGAGCCATGCAGTCGCACGACCACGTTCTTTTTGCGGTCATTTGGACCCATTACCTGGATGTCGCTCTCGGGAAATCCGGCATCGCGAAAACGCTGCGCCATGGCTTCCGCGGCGGCGGTCACGCTGCCCACCGAGTCGGTGGTATTGATTTCGATCAGCTGTTTGAAAATATCCACCGCCAGTTTTCGCGTCGCTTGATCTGCCGGCGACAGTTGTTGCGCTTGCATTGATACAGCAAGTATCAGAGAGAAAAATAGACCCACCCAACAGTTACGAGATAACACGTTTACCCTCCATAAGGATTTCTGCAAAAAAGGTTTGGCTAGCGCTAAAGTCTGAAAGCTAACAGATTCGTTGCGCAAAAGCCACGCTGGGCCGGGGCGAACGTGACCGAGGGAATTGAGTCACAAGAACAATGTTGGATTCGCCGTCCGAAGGTTAAGGGACGACTTGATGCGCAGCAACGGCAGTCGTACTCTGTGCTCTGTGCGTTCTTCTATACGTCCGCCAGTTCCCGTTCCTGGCGTTTGTTCCACAGCGGGGCGAGGATGCTCGATTTCAGAATCTCCGATTCGGCTTTGACCCAGTCTTCTACGTCTCTTCCTTCCACCCGCCCGCGCTCCTCATAAAGCTGGCGCGCGCGCAGGCGTACTTTTCTTTCCAACAATTCCAACATCAGTTTCTGCCGTTCACGACTTCTGGTTATGCTGTCCACTTCAATACCCCACAATTCTCTTGGTCTACAAGTATTGTAGACGGAGAACTGTTACAGGGTCGTGAAGAGGGAGGTTACCAAAGGGATGTCCATTGGCCGCCGAAATACTAGTCGAGGGCGGGAAAAACGCACTCGGGCGCCAAAGCGCGGACACATTCTTAGCGACTTAGCGGCACGAGTGAACTCGTGCCCTTCCCGCTCGTGGAGAAGTTAGAGTTCTTCCCGAGCCGCAATGCGATGCCTGCTAGTGCGCGGCCTCGACGACTAACACCACGAACGAATCCGGCTCGATTTTTCTGTCCTGCCGGGTTCCGGTCACGTTTGCGGTTACCGTGAACAGTTGATGCGTCCTCGCATCAACTGCCATGGTGCGCGCGCCCTTCTGGGTCGTCACCGTCTGGGCCACGCTGAACTTGTCTGCTCCATCCTCCTTGATCACGGTGATCGTGCCGTCTCCTGCGGACGCAAACGCCAGGCCACGGTCGGCATCGAAGCCGGTTGCATCGCATCCGTCTCCGATGGCGGGACTCGCCACCATTTTTCCGTTGTCCGCGTCGACGATTGCCATCTTTTTGTTTCCGCCGCAGCCGGCAAACAGACGCCGGTTCTTCTGGTCGATCGCCAGGCCAGTCGGCTCTTCGCAGTCTGCCAGCCTCCAGCGCGACTTCACGGTCAGTTTCTGCGGATCGAATGCCACGAGTTCCGAGGTGTCTTCGATGTTTACGAACACTGTGCCCTTTTCGTCGGTCGCGGCAAATTCCGGCTTGCCGCCCAGGTCGATCTTGCCCACCACCTCGCCCTTGGAGGCATCCACTGCCGTCGTGTCATGACCTTTTCCGTTAAAAGTAAACACGCGCTTCGAGAACGGATCATAGAGAATCGCGTCGGGCCCGCTACCCACTTTGATCTTCTTTTCCACCGCCAACGATTTCAGGTCGAACACGCTGACCGTGTCTTCCCGGCCGTTGCTGGTAAATCCGCGGCCGATTTCCGGAGCCAGCGCGACCCCATGCACGCCCGCCGTGTCGGGAATCTCGCCTATCTGCTTGCCCGACACGGTATCAATGACCATCACCCGTGTGGCTCGCGCAATGAACAAGCGGTGTCCATCGCCGTCAGCGGTCAGGTAATCCCATCCGCCATCGCCGCCCAGTTTCCATGTTTTTACGACCTTGTAGTCCGCACCAGAGGCCACCGCCGGCAGCGCTACCATGGCCGCGAGGACGATCAAGGAAATTCCGACCGCTGTTCGCATTTTCATATCTATCACCCTATCGCAATTCCGAAAAAATCTCACGGGAGCGGCTCGCTCAACCGATCCCGGCAGCGAGAGAAATTCTACGCTTCTTGCCCATGACGGGGGGCCCTGACTGCGGTGGCGCAGGTATGGCGGACTGTGCCCTGCGCTCTCCACAAGTGTGCAAATAATTGCCTAACTCCCGCCAACCGCGCCGTAAGCCACCATTTAGGACGGACAATGTTTGGTATCGGGCTTGCTCTTACTCTTACCGGAGGGGGGAACGTCTACCGCCTCAGTTTGCGGCTCTCGTTGTCCCCGGAGATCCTACGATGAAAAAGACTCTGTTTCTGCTTTGTTTGCTGTGTCTGCTTTCCAGCACCGCGGCATTTGCGCAGCTGGGTGCGTCCTACATTAGCAATGAACCGCAGATCTACCACTCGCCGAGTCATCCGGCACACGCGTCATATACGCCGATGTCTCCGGAACAGAATATGCTCGGTGGCACGGGTTATTTCTTCGGCCAGGGAGAACGACCGCTTTCAGAATTTCCGCAGCCCGCGCCGGTTCCTCTCGGCACCATTGCCCGCGAACTCAGGCAGCAACATGCCGAGGTGAAGAAATCCCGAGTCGTCTGGGTAAACCAGTAGAGCAGTCCGAGACGGGGCAAGCCCCGTCTCGACACGAATCCGCGGTCTCATCTACTGACTCCCCGCGTCACCCTTCTTCAGCACTAACACCAGAATCCTTCCATCGGAGTGAAATCCTCCGCCCGTCGCCGTCTTGGCATCGGTTATCGGATTCGGCGGGACAACGTGCCCCCGTGCCGACACTAATCCCGTTCCTGACAGCGTCTGGTTCACAAACTCCCGCTCGCCATCAATTGCCGGATCGATCTTGTGCGTCACCCCGTTATTCCTCTGGTCGCGCTCAAACCCGATGTCGTGAGTCGCAGCCACACACCACAATGGCCGTCCATTCACCTGGTGCGGCGATTTCCATACCCGCAAATGATTTCGCGACATGATCACACGAACCGGCTCCGCATGCGCAAACCCATAATCCTGGGGACGGTCGAACAAATACAGCGTGCTCATCGGCATCGTCAGATAGTCCTTCTTTTCGAACGTATCCAGGAGCCCCTCCATCACCGTGCTCCCCACCGATTTATCCACCTTCACCCATGCAGCGGTCGTGAACGTTTTCACCATTTCATCTTCAGTTCCGACGATCAGGATGTTCACCATGTCTCCCGGGCTGTGGTTCTGGTCCGCAACCCGCCGCGGAATCGACTCCAGCAGCGCTGGCGTAATCGCTGGGATTGAGGTTTCCGCTGGACCGCCCACCACCGTCGCATCGGCCGTGCTCAAGCCCTGATTCAACACTTCGATCTTTACCTGGAAACTTCCGGTCGCGCCCTCTGCATCTTTCATGCTTTCGTTGATCCCGAGAAACAGCCGCCCCGCCACCGGAGCCGTGTAGGTAGCGCTCGCTCCCACCTCAAACCCTTCGGCGGCATCGCCCGATCCCAGCCGGCCGATCAGCTCCCCGTGCGCCCCGTTTGGAACCGCATATTGATGGATTACATCGGCAATGCTCCGCGTGATTCCTGCCGGGCCAAAGTGGTTTCCTTTGGCATAGGTAATCGTTCCCTCGGCGGTGATCTGCAACTTTTCGCCAGCGCGCACGTCGATGTTGGTATCCATCCACTGCCTGGAGCCGCTCACTTCTACCGAGTACGACTTTTGTGCGGACGATGTATTCCCCGCCGCCGCAGCGTCTTGTCCGGCCTGAGCCCAAGCCGCGCCCACCATCAATGCCACGAAAATCGCCGTGACGCTCAATGCCAGTGCCATCCGCTTCGTCGTCTTCATATGAGTTCCGTCCCTCTCCAGCACTTGTACTCTGATGCTCTGGAAAAAAGAAATGTTAACCTAGGAGAAATTCAATGACCATCGTTTCATGACCTTCATTCAATGACCTTCAGCATCCTGGAATTCACGGTTATCGTTGCGATCGTATCCTTTGTCGCGGGACTTCTCGGATCGCTCACCGGGTTGGGTGGTGGTGTGGTGCTTGTGCCTCTGCTCACCACCTTCTTTCACGTGGATATCCGCTACGCCATAGGAGCTTCGCTGGTTTCGGTGATCGCGACCTCCTCCGGAGCCGCTGCTTCGTATGTGAAGGAAGGATTTTCCAACATTCGCATCGGTATGTTTCTGGAGATCGCTACCACGTTCGGCGCGCTGTTCGGAGCCTTCCTGGCGACCCGCATCCCGACCAGCGCCTTGGCGATCATCTTCGGCGCCGTTTTGCTCTACTCGGCATATCTGTCCCGCAAGCCGCGCCCGCAGGCCCAACGAAACCTGCCCCCAGATCCGCTCGCCACCCGCCTGCGGCTGAACGGTACTTTCCCCGACGAGGAAGGTGTCCGCTATTACAACGTCCAACGCGTTCCCGCTGGATTCAGCCTGATGTTCGGCGCGGGAGCGCTCTCCGGAATGCTCGGCATCGGCTCGGGAGCCGTCAAAGTACTGGCCATGGATCAGGCCATGCAGATTCCCTTCAAGGTTTCCACCACCACCAGCAACTTCATGATTGGCGTGACCGCGGCGGCCAGCGTCGGCATCTATTTGAGCCGCGGATACGTCGATCCCGGCCTGTCTATGCCGGTCATGTTAGGAGTTCTCGGCGGGTCGTTACTGGGCAGCCGCATCCTGGTGAAGGCAGAAACTCAGTCTCTCCGCCTGGTCTTCGCCACAGTCATTCTCGTCCTGGGCCTGCAGATGCTCTACAAAGGGATCTGGGGGAACATTTGATGCCCGCGCGCCAAGCGAAGCCGTTCCAACCCCAGCCGTGGAGAGATCGCCGCATCGAAATCATTCTTGGCAATGCGCTCCGCGCCGGTGTTCTGCTCTCAGCGGCAGTCGTTCTGTGCGGAGCGTGTGTCTACCTCTCGCGGCACGCGCACGAACCTACCGGTTACCATGTCTTTCGTGGCGAGCCCTCGGAATACCGCACCATCCCCGGAGTCATACAGAGCGTTCTTAACGGCCGAGGGCGAGGCTTAATTCAACTCGGATTGCTGCTCCTTATCGCCACGCCCATCGCCCGCGTGATTCTCTCGATCGTGGGATTCGCCATCGAACGCGACCACATGTACGTCGCCTTCACCCTGATCGTGCTTGCCGTCCTGCTCTATAGTCTGCTCGGGTCCGGCATCGGCCTGTAGTTCTTACCGCGGCCACAGCCAGCCGAAGGTGCCGGCAGTCAGCAAACCGAAGACGAGTCCGTCGATAACTTCCTTGATGGTGACCGACCACTTCTGGCCTTTCCAAATGCCGTTGCTCAGGTTTCCCAGGCCGTAGGCGAGGAACGCGGCGGTTCCGACGACGCGAAAGACGGTCAGATAGTGTGTGCCCGGTGCAAGCGTGTGGGCAGCGAGATAAGCAACGAAGAATCCGATCACGAGGCAATAGACAAACCACTGAATCAGGAACTTCGCCAAGACGGGCGGGCCGCTTGGAACGATGGTCAGAAAACCGACCGGCCCCTGCTTTTGCTTTTCGAGCAGGGCGGGCGACTTCATGTCCTTGTGGGTGCAATAGGGGAAGACGTAGAGCCCCCGCTTGAGAGCGGCGGCGCGCAGCACGGCGAGGATCTTATCCTCGTCGGGAAGTTGGCTGTAGTCGTTGCGATGATAGGGCAGAACCATGTGCATGATGGAACTGGCGACGAAGACGATGACCGCCGAGAGCAGGATCGGGAGCCAGAGAGCAGCGAGAGAAACCATGGGAAGCCTCCTTGAGATGTTAGGGACAAGACCCGGAATTGCACGCGAGGCTACGACAGGTGGGTGGGTGCGGTCAAGAGGAGAGCGGTTGGGCTATCTCCCGCGCGAGTAACGCGGTTCTTCTTTACATGTTGACAGAGACCCACGTTCTGGTTACGGTCAACGCCCCAAGAATTTCGGGAGAAGCTAAGGTCAGGCCAGGATGGAGTCATCGAGCCGCTTGCGGCGGAAGTCGGCGACGTGCTGCACGAAGGCCATAACCAGAGGATGGGGTTTCTTCTCGCTGGACGAAAGTTGCGGCTGGAAAAGCGTTGCGATGAAAAACAGGTGGGCGGGAGATTCGATGGCCCGGCATTCTTCTTTGGAGCCGCGGGCCACAACCGGGAAGCCCGCTTCCATGGCTGTCCATTCAAACTCGGGATTCAGTTCGTAGTTGCAGAAGAATTCTTCCTCGATCAATTCCTTGCCATAGAACGCCGCGAGATACGAGCCGGGGCGGAGGCGGATCTGGGAGTCCACTCCCGAGAGTTTGGGCGCCTTCGGATCAGAGTTGGGTATGGCGCAGGCGACGGGATAGATGACGATGTTCTTGGCTTGCGGGTCTTCTTCAGCGGTGGTGGCGTCCACGATGCCTAGCACGTTGCGGGCGCACTCGATGAGCGTGTACTGGAAGCCTCCGCAGGTGGCGAGGAATGGGCGGTCGTGGACGCGGGCGAACTCGATGCCTTTCAGCATGCCGTCGAAGCTCTTGTAGGGACTGCCTGCCGAGGCCCACAGACCGTCGAAGGAATCGAGCGTGGCGATAGCGCCCGGATCGAGCAGCGAAGGAGTGGGAAGCCACTCCGACTCTACTTCGAGCTGGAGCTTCCGCGCCGCGTGCTGGAGCGAGTCATTGGTCGCGTGATGGGAACGGAATTCGGGATTGAAGTCGCCGAGAATCCCGATCCGGACGGATTCGCTCACAGGTGTCATTCTAAATTAGCCGTTTGTACTTGGCATTAAGCAATTGACTACCGGTTTCGCCCCAGGTCGACACCTCTCGGGATGACAAAGGCGCTATTACAACGCCCCCATCTGCACCCACAGCATGTAGAAGCCGAGCAGCGTAATGGCGGCACCTCCGCAGAGCATAACTGCGGATTGCCAGGCGAGCGTGCTGACGAATTCCTTCTGGCTGCGGAAGGAGATCACGAATGCAGGATGCTTCGCGCCTTTCATCAATACGACGGGCGGGGCGAGATCGAAGTCGGATGGCTTGGGCTGGTCTGCTTGCCGGGTCTCTTCGGCGGCGGTAGAGATTACCGCGGGCGGCGCGTTCTCCTCGACGGCTACATTTTCGTATGAAGCTCGGGCGGCGGACCATGCCTCTGGTTTGGTGATGCCGGCGCGAGTGAGCGCAGCTGCGATTCTGGCCTGCTGGCTCATCGCGGGAGGAGTGGAAGAAGCCGAGTCCGGGGAAAGCCTGATGACCTGCGGGGCAGAGACAGCGCTCTGCTCCGACAACTTGCTGGGCGCGGGTTTGGGCGTGGTGTGGCCGTGCGGCGAAAGCGGACGCACCTGAACGCCGGGATTCTCCATAAGAGTTCCGGTAACGAAGAGCGCGTCGTTGGGCTTGATCACGCGTTCTTCGATGCGCAAAACGCGGGCCGGAGCGATGCCGTGGCGCAGGAGAAAAACACTGACGCGCGGGAGAACCGCATCCTGGCCCGAGAAGTCCGACGAAAGCAGCGATGCGGCATACTCCTGGCGAAAGTCACGAAGCAGATCGAGATCGGCTCCGAGAGGTTCGATCAGCAACTGGCCAGTCGAGTCTTCGAGGAAGAAGGGAAGGTGCAAAGTTTCATCCGCAATCTTTTCCCATTCGTCTTTATTGGCATGGCGTTGCTGCCATACGGTGGTTTGGTAGAGAAAGCAAGGCTTGCCGGTAATGGGCGCGGTCGTGGTGTAAGGGCCGGTAGCTGCTCCTGTGACCTCGACCAAACCCGGAGCGGCGCTGCCAATCCTGGAGGTTGGAGTGGTCAGCAATAAGCGCTTGCGGGCCCGCAACTGAAATCCCAGATAGAAAAAGTACAAACCACCGGCAATCGCAACCGTGGAAAGAATCGTGAGGTGGTTGATCGGGATAAAGAGGAAACAGCAGACGGTCACAGTGCTTTCCTGGATTGGCTCGACTGATTGGATACTCAGACGATCTGATATGAGAATAGAAAATGAATTTCGAAAGGACACGGAGAAAGCGGCGGGATGGGCTTACGGAAGTAATGATTACCAGGTGTGATTCGCGGCCAAAGACGCGGCAAGCCGCGTCTCTACTGAGGTTCGTTTTCAGCGAACCTACGCGGTTGCGGCGCGGGTTTTCAGAATTTCCACTACCGCCGTCATGGCTGCATCGATTTCGGCATCGGTGTTGTAGAAGTGAGGGGAGAAACGGACTCCGGCTTTGGGACGCCAGTCTACGAGAATGTCGCGGGCGAGGAGTTCGCGGCTCACCTGTTGCGAGTCGGGCATGTCGATGGAGACGGTGCCTCCGCGTTGCCCGGGATCGCGCGGAGTATTGACGCGCCATCCTTGCCGGTCGGCGAACTCGATGAGGCGGGCGGTTTGACGCATGGATTTCCCGCGGATTTTTTTGACACCAACTTCCTGAATAATTTTCAGGCCCGGACGCGCCGCTTCGATTGCCGGAATGTGCGTGGTTCCGTTCATGAATCGGACGGGAGGATCAGCGTAGCGGATGGGCCCGGTGGCGAAGGCAAAGGAATTTTCGTGCGCGAACCATCCGGTAAGCTTCGGCTCCAATTTCTTGCCGAGGTCGGGACGGACGTAGAGATAGGCGACGCCGGGACCACCGCAGAGCCACTTGAGAACTCCTCCGCAGGCGAAGTCGGCATTGAGCGACTGAATATCTACTGGGACGGTGCCTAGCGACTGAAAGGTGTCGAGGAGGACGTGGGCTCCAACTTTGTGCGCTTTGTCGATGATGGCTTTGGCGTCGTTGATGTAGGAGCTGCGAAAAACTACGTGGGAGATGGGCACGATCAGAGTGTGTTCGTCGATAGCGTCGAGCAGGCGATCGGTGGGGACAGTGATGCCGTCATCTGTCTTAACCATGTGAACCTGCGCGCCATACGGGCGCTGCGCTTCCCAGAAATACATGACGGAGGGAAAGTTCATGTCGCTGTAAACGATCTTGTTGCGCTTGCCGGTGAAATCGAAACAGGATGCGACCACGGCCTGGCAGGTGGTGACGTTCTGGTGCAGAGAGACCGAATCTCTGGGCGCATTCATCAGCGCGCCGAGTTCGTTGCCCACTTCGAGCGCCAGCATCCACCAGCGTTCTTCCCAGGCGCGGACGCCGCGGGTTGCCCAGACATCGGCGTAGGCGCGGAGCGCGTCGTAAACGCCGCGCGGCATGGCTCCCAGGGAGTTCGAGATCATGTAGTTGGTGCGCTCAAGGATGGGGAACTCGGAGCGATAGCCGAGAAGATCGTCGGGCAGAGGATCGCCGGGCATGAAGGACATTGTAAATGGAGGAGAGTGCTGGTTGAAAAAGGCGGGGATTGGGG
>CAWIOA010000010.1:0-31010 GCA_963837665.1 uncultured Acidobacteriaceae bacterium
GAGTCGCTCGCCGATGTAACTTATTGGAACTTAACGGTACTGACAGCCCGTTCTTGGTCCTTTAAGCGAACTCAAGGGAACTCTTCGGCTGGCTTATTGGACCCTGATCGGACCCGGATTGGCCGATCCGGAACAAAGCTGAAGCGCTCTGGGTTATAAGCCCAGCAGAGTAAACGACAGCAACGCATTTCAACGACTTAACGGCGCCGGGAACGACACAGAGTCATTTAAAATACACGAAAGCACAGTTATTGGACCACACTCGGACCATTGTTTAGTCTTGTCAGCTTCGCTGCTCGGCGACATCCCAATGAGTCACAGGAGTTGGCTGAGGAAGGTCTTCGCCGGAACCACCACTGGCCGGTGAACCGCGAAACAGTCGGCGGATTGATAGGCAAGGTTCATTACGACCTGGAAGGCGTGAGCGGCCTTCGTCTGCCCCTGAAAGTAGGCGAGCGATGGCGAAAGGCTTGTTGCACTCTGCTTCACTTCTACAAGGAACCAAGGTTTGCGGTCTCGTACCACCAGAAAGTCCACTTCGCGTTTCTGTTTGTCACGCAGGTAACGCAACTCGAAGTCGCCGAACCCAAGATCGGTCCATCCTTCTACCGCTTTGAGTAGATGACACGCGACGAGAGTTTCGGCCCGCACGCCATCGTCTGCCAACCCGCTCCAGTCACGCTGAAACCATTTCGGTTCTTTCCGTAGAGCCTTAGCAACGTTCTTAAACCAAGGGCGCACCATGAAGCCGTAATGGAGACGAGCCAGGAGATCAATCCAACGCTTGATCGTATCTACAGATACTTGAATCTCGCGCGCAAGGCTGGAATAGACAAGCTGCTGCGCGCTCCGTTCAGCGAGAAGCTGCATCAGAATTTCCATCGTCCCCAGATCGGCCACCTTGGCGACTTCGCGTAGATCCTCGCGCGACAACTGCTCTTGCCGCAAGGAACGCCAGCGGCGCGTGAAGCGGCTGTCGCGCCGGAAAAACGGCTCGGGGAATCCACCATGCTCCCACAAGGCGTCCCAGTCGGCAGTCGCGGCCTCGGCAGGCGGTTGAAGTTCCTTCAAAGGCACGTCCGTTCTCAGGGTTTCGCCCACGCTCAGAGGATGCATACGGTAAAGCAGGTAGCGCCCCATCAGGCTGTCGCTGCCGCGGCGGAAAACTTCAATCCTGGAACTTCCCGTGACAATCAAGCGCACTCGGTCACCGTAGGTATCAAAGAAGCCCTTGAGCAGAGCTTTCCATTTGGTGTACTTGTGCAACTCGTCGAGTACAGCGATGGGCGACCGTGCTCGAAGCTGGTCTAGCTGCAGGGCGTCGGCCAGCGCCGCTGGGCCACGCAACATCCGCCGCCGGTCATCCATATTGTCCCAATTCAGATACGCGTCGCTGATTGACCGGCAGGCCGTAGTTTTTCCGACCTGGCGTGGTCCCGATACCAAGGCCATCTGGCGATGTCTCTTGAGATGGTCGGTTAAGATTTCAGTATAGAGACGCCTATGTTCTTTCATGTGGTCCATTATCGCGCATATCGTAAAATAGTCCAGACCATTTTACGACAGATCCCAAGATTTCTACCGGTCGTTTGACCCCAACTACGTGAAGGATCAGCGGCAGCTCCGCGCTTATACGAGTCCCGGACAGAGTGTCCTGATTGATGTGCCGATTCAGTACGCAACAACAGATCAATTGAGGAGCGTTGAAAGACATTGGTTGACCGCAAGTGCCGAGAGATATGCAATCGTGGTCATGTAGGCAAACTGGATGATGGGCCACCTCCAACTATTGGTTTCGCGACGCACCACGGCTAGGGTCGAAGTACACTGCATCGCAAATGCGAAAAACACCAGCAGTGCCATTGCTCCTGAAAATGTCAGGTCACGCCGAAGGGCTGCTTGAAGCGACATGGACTGTGTCTCGGGATCGCGACCATACAGTGTGCCGAGAGTTCCGACCATAACCTCACGCGCCACGACGGACGTTAAGAGCCCTATCCCGATCTTCCAGTTAAATCCCAGTGGGCGGATTACAGGTTCGATGAAGTGTCCCAGACGAGCAACGACGCTATTCTCCAACTCGGGCGGCTGACCTTGGTGGAGTGGAAGGTTAGTCAGCCCCCAAACCACAAGAGAAACACAGAGGATCACCGTCCCGGCCTGCTGCAGAAACACACTCCCCCGATCAATCAAGCGGCGCCCGATCGATCGTAAGGTCGGCCAGCGGTATTCAGGAAGTTCGAGGACAAATGGCGCCGCAGTCGATTTGAGCACCGATGATTTCAGGACCTTCGCAGTTCCGATGGCGGCGGCGAAACCGAGCACATATAGCAGCAACATGGCGAGGGCGCGAGTTCCCAAGAGAACACCTACAACCGGACGTTCCGGGATGAACGCGGCGATCAGCAGCGTGTAGATGGGCAGGCGTGCCGAACAGGTCATGAACGGAGCAATCAGAATCGTTGCCAAACGGTCGCGCTTGTTCTCGATCGTTCGGCTGGCCATGATCGCGGGCACAGCACATGCATATGCCGATAAGAGCGGAATAAACGCTTTGCCGTTCAGCCCGACAGAGTGCATCGTGCGATCGGCAATCAGCGCGGCTCTGGCCAGGTAACCGGAGTCTTCAAGCAGCCCGATAAAAAGAAAAAGCACGAGAATCTGCGGAAGGAAAACAAGCACGGAGCTTACGCCCTTCCAAATGCCATCCAGCAGCAAGGAGCGAAGAAAGTCGTTCGCGATGAAGGGTGCCGCCTTTTGTCCCATTTCCGCGAGAAGGTTTTGCAGGGCATTGCTCAGCGGTTGGCCGAGGCCAAATACTGTCTGAAAGACAGCTCCAACGACGATCACGAAGACTAGAGGGCCCCAGACTTTATGAAGAACAATGTCGTCGAGGCGACGGGTCCAGGCTGGCGGGAGCGGAGCCCGGTAGGCGGATTCGCGAGCAATGTGAACTGCCCACCTTCGGCATTCCCGGACGTCCTGGACGACCGGCAGCGTCATTTGGAGAGGTTCGTTCGCCTGCTGCAAGAACCGGCCTACGGCATCCAGTCCTGTCCCTTCCGTCGCGCTGATGATGGCGACGGGAATTCCCAATTCCCCCGCCAGTTTCACCGTATCGATCGAACCACCGCGGCCGACGAGGAGGTCCCCCATGTTCAGCAAAGCGAGCGTCGGTAGACCGAGAGCAATCACAGGCGCGGCGAGCGTGAGGTGCCGGGTAAGATTCGTTGCGTCGAGGACCAAGAGAACCGCCTCTGGCCGCGGAACGCCATTCATCCTGCCGTCTAACACACTGACAGCAACGCGCTCGTCTTCGGAGTGCGGGGTAAGGCTGTACACGCCAGGCAGATCGATGACCGTTATTTCTCTGCCTGACAGCGCCATCACGCCAGTGTGCTGTTCGACGGTGATGCCAGGGTAATTGCCCACTTTTTGCCGAAGCTTGGTGAGTCGGTTGAACAACGTAGTTTTTCCGGAGTTGGGGGGCCCAATCAACGCAACCGTCCTGATCGGTTGCTGTGATTGGGAGGTTGAGTTAGCCATTGTCTGGAGTAGTTGGTTCATTCTGAGTAATCGGTTATTGGCTTCGACTCAACCCGTGCTCCGAGAATCTGGCATGCGGTTTCAGCGCGGAGGGCAATTTCTGAACCGTCCAAGGAATAAACGATGGGGTCTCCAAGGGGCGCACGGCGCGAGCATCGAACCTCCGTGCCATCGTGGAATCCGAATCGCATCAGAAGTTGTCGTTCCGACTCCGGCAGTGCAACCTCTTCAATGACAGCGATCTCGCCGGGTTTAAGATCTGACAGTCGCACCTGCATTCGATAGTTCTCCGGATCGAGATCGTGAAGGCAAAGCATGGCCATGCAAAGCAAGGAATATACCCGCGTAGTGTCGCGCGCTTATTTCGTCAGTCTTACTTGCCTCATATCTTGTGGAACCCTTCATCTGTGCTCCTTTCTTTCGAGCGCCTCGCTGAATGAACCCTTGATTATTGGCCGCTCTGGCCAGTTCGGTTGAACCAATCGACGATCAGGCGATTGCGGTCATCGCGATTCCGCGGCAACGGATGGCCATCGCGCTCGTAAATGTGCAGCGCGTACACCTTGCCCTTTTCCTGAAGTGCTTCTGCCATTCGGAGAGCTTGCGTTACCGGGACCATTCTGTCGGTACGGCTATGCAAGATGAGAACAGGCACGTTGATTTGGTCGGCCCAGTACACGGCCGACCGCGCTCGATACTGTTCCTCGGCGCGGTGCTCATAGTCTGGCCAGATTTTGGCAAAGCCGTCGATGAATTCATTGCCGTTGACAATACCCATCTCGGGCCTCGCGTCCACCCACGCTTTCACGTCGGTGACTCCCCCGATGACGGCTGCAGCCTTAACGGGAATTCCTCGTTTGATTGCAAGATAGGTCTCGGTGCCACCTCGCGACAGACCGAGCATGTACAGCCGCTCTGGGTCTACATAGTCGAGCGACTTCAGTGCTGGCACGAGATTGAGAACATCGTCGACCTCTACTCCGCCCCACTCGTCGCGTTTTACCGTGGCGCCCTGATAACGGTAGTCGGAAGCGATGACCACAAAACCGGCCTTCGCGAACAGGTAGAGATCGGCGACGTCCAGGCACGACGTGTTCGCCATGCCGCCGCAAGGCTGGCCGTTATCCGTGATACGCCCGAGATCGCCGTTGCCTCCGCGATTGAATATGATCGCTGGCCATTTTCGCGTGCCCGGAACTTTCGGCTTGATTAACAATCCGCGCACTGGCAGGCTGTCGCTGGCGTAGGCGATTTCGAGAAGGTCGAACTCCTTTTGCGTGCGCGCCGCTTCGTAGACCGCCCGTGGAAGATAGCCGCGGCCGAAATCGTCAAGGGACTCAAAATTAGGCAAGGGCGGCCAAGGCTTCGAGTTTAAAATCTGGCCGTCGGTTTCCTTTGCAGCGACTGATGCCCCTATCACGTGCGCTCTGTCTCCTTGAGCCGCAGCGATGCTGCCCATCAACAACACACAGGTCAAAACGATTGCATTCTTCATGTGCCTCTCAATGATCGAGAGGTAGGCTTTGCACCGTCCTGCAATAGCCGCCGCCCCTAGTGCCTTCAGCACTGCTCGTCGATCTGGCATGTCCTATCTCCTCCTTTGTTCGATCTCAAGTGCGCTTCGTAGTCTTCCGTGCTTACCAGCTGTTCTCCGTCTCTGTCCTTACCTGCGCGAGTAATTCAGCGGGCGCGGCGCTGCTTGCCGGCGGAGTTCTTGCAACGAGCGAACGCAGGCGGACGAGTGCTGCCAGCATCAGGCTGACGAGCAGGCCGAAGGGAATCACGTAGAGCCAATACCAGTCGTGTCCCTGTGGATCGGTAAGAATCCTCGGCCCATATCTTGTGATGTATATGCTCTTGATCTCGTCTTCAGAACGGCCCTGGTCAACGAGCTGTTCAACTTCGTCCAACATCTGGAGAGCCTCGGCGGACCGGTGAATGGCGATCGGCTCCCGCCAGCAGCATGGGGCAATGAGCTCGTGCGTTAGCCGGTCGTATCGCGCCATCTGAGCGGCAGTGAGATTGCTTCGCTCCCATGCATGCCCCGCGCTAAGGAAGATCACTGCGGCAACCGTTCCATACAGCATCTGTCGCATAAGGTCCTTATTTCAGCGTGTGTAGGTACGCAACCAAATCATCCAGATCTTGGTCACTCAACCGTTTGTCGAAGGCGGGCATTGTCCTCAAGCCCCCAGTGATCGTCTTGCGCACCTGGGTATCGGTAGCTGGTGCCCCACTGGGAAGGCGTTTCCCCGCGAACAGCTTCTCCAGCCGCGGTGGCTGCTTTTTCAGGTCGGGATTCGGTCCCGTATGACAAAGAGCGCAGTGTAGATCAAATAGCTCTTGACCTCTTTGTTCCGACTCATTCGGCGAGCACCCATTCACAATCAAGGCAAATGTGAATACTGCCGAGACAAAGGTCGATTGCATGATTCGAATCATCCGGCCTTCCTTGGCGTTTGCGGCTGCTGGGGTGTGGGGGCAGTCTTTGCCTGCTGACGCAACGCATCTTCAAGCTCGGCAGTGGTCCATTCCGTGGCCCAATACTGCATGATCTTTCCTTCAGGAGAGATGAGGACGATATCCATCGTGTGCGATATCTGGTTGCCCTCTTCGAAATATTCCAGCCCAAACGCGCCCGCAAGCTTTCTCAAGTCACCGGCATTGGTCGAGGCAAAGTCCCAGTGCGAGAAGCCTCCCGGATCGTCGTCGAGATAGGAGAGACCGTACTTGCGCAGAACTGGAGGTGTGTCATATTTCGGATCGAAGCTGATGGTCACCAGATGCGTTTTCGCAAAATCATCGGGCGTCTTTAAAAGGTCACCCTGAATCTTTGCGAATTGGCCACTCAGGCGTGGACAAAACGTCGGAACCGGACAGCGCGTATAGACAAACGTGACGAGCAATGCCTTTCCTTTGAAGTCGCTGAAGTGAAACGTCTTGCCGTCCTGGTTGATTAGGGGGATATCGGGGACCCGTTCTCCGACCTCCAGACGGTGAATCGCAACAGCGGGCTTCGTTGTTTTCCGTGCGCTCTCGTCCGTGATACGAACATCATCCAGCCAATAGTCACCGCTCTTGCTGACAAACCCTTCGGCGGCGATCTTGTCGCCGGGCTGGAGCTCCTGAATAACAGCAGGGTCTTTAACGTGGTAAGGCATTGCCATGGCCGGCATGAACCCCGGAATATCGCCATGGTTCACCGTGATCTCGTTGGTTGCGACGCTCTTGCTGACTATTTCACCTTGCAGCGGATGCTTCTTGGTCCGGTTACAGGCCACAGAGACCGTCAGTAACAGAACGAATCCTAAAGCTGCAATGACCTTCGACAGACTGTGTAGTTTCACTAAATGCATAGACTCCTTTTCTCCATCCATAGAACGCAGCAGGCGGAGTGCTTAGGGAATAAACTTGTAGCCGACGCAGTGCACGGTTCGCACGTGGATCGGGATTGCTGGGTTCGACTCCACCTTCTGCCGTATTTTCGCGACATGCATGTCTACGGTGCGGGTGGTCGGATTGTCCTTCGCCCCCCAGACCGTGTCGATCAGTTCTCTCCCGGAAATGACGCGCTCGGGATTCTGAATCAAGAAAGCGAGAAGCCTGAATTCGGTCGCGGTGAGATGAACCTCCCGACCAGCCCGGACGAGTTCCATCTTTGTGAAATCGACATGCACATTCCCAAAGGAAGCTACTTCGACGAAAAAACTACGTTCAGCTGACTTGCGTTGCCTGTTGGCGGATGGCCTCATATATGTTCTCCAAGAACGAAAAACGCAGGAGCCGTTCGTTATGGTCGAAGCTGATAGGTGCAGCCGGTCAGGACTACCACTTCGGATCTTCGTTCGACAGCCAAGTCGGCACGAACGACGGGGCGCAGGACAATCAGAGGCGCGAGACAAAAGGCATCAGCATGCACGAGTCTCTCTGCACTCCAGCTATCGATCGTCTTATCGGGTCTCTGATTAGACGGAAAACTCGGGAGGACCCCGCTTATGATGGCTGCGAGTCGAGCAAGAATATTGGTTGCTTCCGCTCAGCAGTCGCAGAGCCGGACGGTCAGCGCGGGGCCTACGGGAGGCGAAAGTAGTCTTACAGTAAACGTCGATGCGATCCTGGGCGGCCGTACCACGGGGAAAGTACGGGCAGGTTTGCAGGGGAGCGCTTAGTGTGGGGCCAGAAGGTCGAACGAGACTCCTGGCACCGCAGCGATGCTTCCCATTCCGGCGGCAGCAAGCAGGCAATGAGCGATCGGAGGAGGCGTAGATCGGCGCCGTCAGCAGAAGGCTGAAGACTAGCATCAGAAAGATCGCTACTGCCCGTCGTATTGGAATCACTGCAATCCGCATGTCTAATTCTGTTTACGCGTCATACACTCCAACCCCAAGGTTTCGATCAGACGCACCATCTAGCGACTGGGGTTTCCCATATACAGTCGTGCCCCCCTGAAACCAGCATATGATGTGCTGGTTTCGGTCAGTACGGTTTAAGTGACTGTTTACTGCTTCCCGAGCATTCTTAAAACATTCTGTGTTCTTTCGTGAAATTGCTCGGTTTACCCGACGTTCATCTCCTTCGTCTCCATTCATCCCAAGCCGAGCCGCTGGCGAGCCTTCATCGCTTCCACTCGCGCTTCCGCAATGGTTGGGGCATAGTAGCCAGTCACGAAGTCCCGGACCTTCGGGCTCGCGTCCTGCGGATTGCCTGCCTTGAACGGTGGCTGCGGATCGTATTCGTTGGCGAGTTGCAGCGCCTGGGCATACTCATCGCCGCGCAGTCGTGTGGCAATGCGCAGAGCGAAATCCATTCCTGCGCTGACTCCGGCTCCGGTGATCCGGTTGCGATCCTCCACGACGCGGGCATTCACCGCTGTCGCTCCGAACAGAGGCAACAGATCGCGAGCAACCCAATGAGACGTGGCCTTGTACCCGTTTAGCAGACCAGCCGCCCCGAGCACCAGTGATCCCGTACAAACGCTGGTGACGAGTTTTGCCTTCGAGCCGCAGCTTTGAAGAAATCCGATTACCACCGGATCATTCATCAGCGCCCAGGTCCCCTTCGTACCGCCGCCGACAAACACAATGTCGGGATCGGGCGGGCAATCGGCGAAGGTCTGTGTGGGAACTATGGGGATCCCGCTGTCGCTGATGACTGTTTCTTTTGATTTCCAAACCAGCTCGACTCGGGTGTTCATGAGTTCGGTAAAGATGGTTTGCGGAGCCACCAGATCCAGGGCCGTCATACCCGGGTATACGAGCATAGCGATCTGCAGCGGAGGGCCGGAAGGCATGGCGTGCGGCATATTGGCCTGAGGGGCCGGCGGGCTAGATCTCTGAGCCGCTACCTGCAGTTCTCCAATCGCGCCTGCGGTCAGCAAAGCAGCTCCCAATCGTTTTGCAAAGTTGCGTCGATCCATTCCGTCTCCTTTGGATTGATTTCCGATCTCTTGACTCCCTGGCCGAATCAAGATGGTCTCAATGGGTCCCAGTAGCCGCCTTCGTCGAGATGCCGATTTTGACCTCAGTCGCGTTAAGCGCGCCGCCCTCGGGCTTAGCGTGAATCACGACGCGATCTCCTATCTTTAGTTCCTGTTGTGCCGCGGGCGAATTACCTCTTACAAATCTCGTCGCTGGAAGAATGGCCACGACTTTCACAACTCCGTCGACGGTTTTAATGCTGATGGAGTTGGCGTCGATCTCCGTAACGGTTCCCATTACGTGCTGTTGGTCGCCATGCGCAAAAACATTGGTCGAAAGCATGAACATAGCGAACTTGGCGATGCCCAGTATCATGGTTCGGTTCTTAGTGCTCACGTATGTCCTCCTTCAGACTCGTTCCATTCAGGAATTCCTCTTCTCGCTGTTCCTCTTCACGATCCGCGGCGGTCTTCGGATTGAGCCTTTGCATCTGGCGCTCTTCCTCGGCGGTCACCTGAGGCAGGTGTCGGATGAACAGCACCAGCATCCAGGTATCGTGATCCAGGTCCCCAGCTTCCGGCTTTCCCCATGCTGGCATGCCTGTCATTCGTACCCCGTTGCGAATGATGTAGTAGAGTTCTCCGTCGCTCAGGGATTGCGTTTCCGGCAGACGCATATCCGGTGCCCGAGGATAGACATTTTTCCCAATCTCGGTGTCGCCGCTGCCGTTGTTCGCATGACACGTTGCGCAATGATCGGCCCAGTGATTCCGGCCGTGCTCTAGCATCTCGGGACTTGCTGGCATCGGGTTCCTGAGATGCTTCGCATTTGCGGGAATTGCCGCATGCCGGAACCTGACCGCCTCGACTGGAGTGGGCTGACTGCGCGTGCTCAGCCCGTACTTGAGCAAGCGCGCAGCATAGATCCCAATACCGGCGACGATTGCCGTAATCGCCAGAACAATCATCCACCTCCGCCGCGATCTCATGATGCTGTCACTCTTTCTTTGCTGCTTGGGGCCCCGGCATCAATAGTGGAACCGGAAGCGCATCTCGACAAAGATCTCGCGCGGGTTATTCCAGTGGAAGCCGCCGAAGGTCTGACTGTTGTCAAGTTCCACGCGGCGGTTGGCAACGTTCAAGGCATTCAGCGATGCCGAGACACGCTCGCCGAAGTCCTTGCCCACCGAGAGATCGAAGGTGGTGTGTTGCGGCAAATGGTCTCCGGGATAGGGCTGGCCTTGAAAAGCGTTGCTGAAACCGGAGCCGTAATACACATTGGTCGAAGCATAAGACCGCCACGGCAACGAGACGTCCCCGCCGATGTTCAGCGTGTTGCGCTGATCGTGGTCGAGCGGACAATAGCCAGGATTCGGATCGCAGACATTCGTGGTGAAGTCGGTGAAGCCCCCGTTGATGCCGCCTGCGGCTTCGGCGATTTGATTGGAGTAGGAAAGACGAAGCTGCCCGCGGTGCGCGATGCGCGGGGAACGCAGCGTCAACTCCCAGCCCCGCACTTTGGCCAGGTCAATCGAAATCGGCAAACAGAGTCCCGACCCAAGACAGTTGTGATCGAAGAAATTGCGGGCGTTGGTTTGGAAGTTATCGATGTCTAGTACCCATCCGCGATAAGGAATGGTCATACCGAACTGGTGCTCTTCGTCGCGCTCGCCGGGTAGAGGGAGAAAGTTGCAGGCGTCGCTGTTGATGCAGTATTGCTCCAGTTGTCCGGAGACGGTAAGCAGCGGTGCGGCCTGGAAGTAGTGTCCGTAAAAAGCGCGGAAGGTCCAATTCAGACGCGGAACGGTCACCGTCACGCCAAAGCGCGGACTGATCGCGTTCTCAGTCAGGCCGCCGCTGAAGTGTGTGGGCCGCATTCCAGCGGTCAGCGTCATCCACGAGAAGGGCTTGAACTTGTCGTCGATGAAAAAGGCCGCCAGACCTCCCGTGCCGTGATCGGTCTCGGCAATCGGATTGCCGCTGCCATCGTTGAAGAGGACTCCAAAGAACTGATCGTCACTTTGATGAAAGCCATAGAGGCCCACCTGTAAATCGTTGCGGGCAACATTTGCGCTGAAGCTCACCTGGCCACCCGCATAAGTTGATGTGTGATGGTCGGTCGTCGCCAGAGAAAAGTCCACAGGAGAGCTGTCATAGTTGGCCGCGTTGCGATGGTAAAAAGGCGATACTGCCAGCATCGTTTTAGAATTGAACGTATGCACCCAGGAGGAATTCACCAGCGCATCGGTTTCGTGATTGCCGTCACGCAAGCAGATCGTGGGGTACTGTGCGTTCTGGTCGGTCGCCGTGCACGACGACGCCCCGTTCTCCAGATCGCCTGAAAATGGATCATAGGGAATCTGGTAATAATCCTTCCGCAATGACGTCACCAGCCGCAACTGGTTCGACGGATCGACGTTGAAGATAAGCGATCCGAACCCGCCATATCCGTTCGCCCTATCGTGCACCACGGTGGAAACGGGCGTTTGCAGGCCGAGATCACTCCGGTTCCCGTTGACGCTCCCGTAGTAGGCGAAGCGTTCGGTGTGGCTGCCGAAGCTGAAAGAGTCATTGGTCTGGTAAAAGTTGCCCGCGCTGACGATGAGCTCAGCCTGGTTATTCCGCTCAAAGCCGGAGCGCGGCACGACATTGAAGACGCCATAAGTCCGATCGCCAAATTCGGCGCCGTAGCTGCCGCGATTGACCTCCATGTAATCGATATCTTTAGGATCGAACTGCGGCCCAATGTTGCTGGCGATGTTGGTGTTGGGCACCGGAACTCCATCTACCAGCCAGCTTGTCTGATGGCCGCCACGAATGTGGAGCTGGTCATGCGTGACATAGGAACCCGGCACATAATCGGTGATCATGGCCATGCTGTTGGTGCGGTCAGCGCCAGGAGTCCTCTCGATATCGAGGCGGCCGACGAGGGTGGTTGGGGTGGCGCTATCCGTGGCAAGCACAGCGGATGAGTCGGAAACGATGATCTGTTCTTTGGTCGAGGCGACCTGCAATTGAAAATGCACGACCGGCACCGTACCGGAGATGACGGTAACGTCCTGGGAGGTTTGCGCGAAGCCCTTGCTGGCGACGCTCACGGAGTAGTCGCCGAGGGGGACGGCATTGAGTTGAAATTGGCCGCTGGCGTCGGTCGTTACACTTTTTGACCATTCCGAAGATTTGGCTTTGAGCATCACCATGGCGTCCTGAATCGGCCGATGCTGCGGGTCGTGCACCACGCCTCGAACCGCACCGTAAACGTTGGCAAAAGCGGCACCGCTGGTCAAGAACAAGACCAGAGTAATGATTAGGGTCGTCTTGTAATTCATTTTGTCTCCATGGGATCGGGTTAAGGCGGTCGGCCAGGGCAGTGCCGATCCTGAAGGTATCCGTGCTGAAGAAACAGGCTCGGTCAAGTTCTCCAGCAAGAAGGGGCTGTGACGGAAACGTTCCATCTCGCGGACGGGCATTTCCTTGAGCCCTACGATCTAGAGCTGGCTAGAGTGAAAACGCAGGGGGACCGCGTTGCGAATTACCGGAGATAGGCCGCGAATAGTGGAAGTGAAAATCTACGGCAGAAAGGAAAGTTGTGCACGGTAGTTCCAGAGCGGAGATTGTCTCCGTTTGTGGCGCCGCAGTGCCGGTGGGTGTGGCTTTCTGCGCACGATACGGACAATCAGAGGGACGAGAGCGAAAACTGGGAACTCCACCGGCGGACATCGCCGCCATGCCGGACATTCCCGACATCTGGCAGTGGTGTTTCCCGTTGCGGCGACAGCAGGCCGGCACATCGCTTCCCGTGAATGCCAAGGCCATTGGAGCTACGAAGCTCCAAGCCATTACTGCGAGCACGAAACTGGTGACAAGACGCCGCATGCGAATCCGTGAACGGTAGCACATCACAAGGCCATGTGACAAATCGGCGGGTTGACGGCGGGTTGACGCAATGTAGGAGCACTTCGAGTCACTTGTCATGGACCGGCGGCTCAGTGAATTGACAAGCGCCGGAACCAGATGCAAGGAGTTCGCGATCCTCTGAAGCTGTCATTCAGTTTGTTTAGTGTCGAAGGTGTGAATTGCGGAGACGGGTTGAGCCTTCTTAAGCAGCTACTTTCGCCTTTCGCGCCAACAACACAAATCCGCGCTTCGAAGCATCCTTTTCTATCGACTGCAAGCGCGCTCGCCCCCGACTCAGTGCTCCAGAACGGACCTCCACTTCTCCCAGCGCCAGCCTTCCTTCAAGTTCCACGCCGAAGTAGTGAAGTTTTCTAGCCTCGTCAATCGCTTTGGTCAACTCACTCGTAGCTCGCGCTTGGTCGTGAACAGCCTCGGCTGCGAAGCCGATGCGAGCCGCCGCCACTGCGACTGACAGTCGAACACTGGGATCAGTCCTCGCGGAGATCTTAACTGCCTGCTTAATCGTTTGCAGCGCAGCGGTGGATTGCCCTTGCGACAACTGACAACGGGCCAGCAATGAAAGCGACAAGGCCTCGTCATCGACTGCATTGACGCCGCTCGTGTCATTGCCGGTACCGAACAGATCGACGATTCGCCGTAGGGATTTCTCAATGCTTGCACACTGCTGACCTTCTTCCATGGTCAACTCATCCAAGTCCATTTCGACTTCCGCTGCGGAAAGTTTTTGTTGAGAGACCTGCTGCATCGACATCGCTTTTTCGTAGAGCGCGCGGGCGCCGGCAAAATCCCCTTTCGCCAAGGCAACCTCGCCGAGGTCCTTGGTGAGGACAATGTCGTATTCTTTCGAGCCCGATTGGCGCAGCCATTCCAGCGATCGCGTGTACGACTCCTGAGCCCCTTGAAGGTCGCCTTCCAGTTGCTGCAAAAGACCGGCGTTGGATTCCGCCAGAGCCCGGAGATACTTGTTGCCCTCCGCAGACGCCAACTCCCGTGCGTCCCGATACATCTTTGCGGCTTGCTCGACTTGGCCTAGTGCTACCAATTCGCCACCGATGTTGATCATCAAGCCGGTAGTGTCCTCTTTGTCGCCCAACTGCTGGAGAATCGCTTGGGCATTCTCGTAAGAGCGTCTCGCGGCAACATGATCACCTTGGCTGGAGTATTCCGTTGCGAGTTGAGTCATAACGGCAGCCTGACCCGAAAGGTGGCCAATTTCTTGCTCGAGACTAAGAGCCTTCTGGTAATAGTCGATCGCCTCCGCGGTGTTGGAGACGGCCGCGGCATCGCCGAACACCCGCAACACCTCAGCTTCTCCCCGCCGGTCTCCGGCGGCCACAAATATCTGTTGTGCCTCTCGGCAATTCTTAAGAGCCTGCTCCTGCTCCCCACTACTCCTTTGCACCTGCAATGCGCATTGCCGGATTCGCGCCCTCGCCAGCAGGAGTAACTCTCCCTGTTGCTTGGCTTTTTCCGCAGCCTGGGCGACTGCATCTTCCATGTGTTTAAAATCGCTGAGAGATCTCCAGGCCTCGTATTCGGTGAGGCCGATCCGAGGATCATTCCCCGCCGGAGCTGGCAAGCGGCGAAGTACCTTCAATGTTGCCAACCCATCATCGGTTCCTGACGCTTTGATTTGTGCCGATGCCAAGTGGAGTCCGTAATCCAAGTCGTCGGGGAACAGACCGAATAGAGTCTTATAAACCTCGACCGCTTTGGCCCAGTCCGTGGAAGCGATGCGGTACTGCCCTTCGACGGACAGCCGGTCCTGTCGCGACAAACCTCCAGAATGCTGGAATGCTTTCTCGGCCTCATCCCGCGACTTAGCGTCGTAGCCCAACACCGACCACGCCTCAGCCAGTGCCGAATGAGCGAGCGAATAATCGGGATCGAGGTTAATCGCTTTTTGGAGCCGGTCTGTTGCACCGATGGCATCGAACATGCGCAACTTTGCCAATCCTTCGGCATAGAGCCGAGCCGCGTCAGGGTCTTTCGGCAGAGATGCCCGCACCGCCAGCGTTTCGGTGGGAGACAGTTCGGATATATTCAACTTCTGTCGCAGGCGCGCGCCAGCTTGCGAAACCAAGCCGAACAGCTCCGTTTGTGACCCCGTTTCCGCGATTTCAGCGACTGTCTCTCCGGAATGGCCGTTCTGCAGGCGCAGGTCAAACCGCACTTGTTTATCGCTCTTGTCGCCGATGATCGAATAGACCCCCGACACGACCAGGTCTGAGCCGAGGCTTTGGCTAATTCCGCTGACCACGTTCTTCGGCGCCCCGCCGGCAATCGCCAGCGACACTTCCGTCTTAGCTCGTGCCACGTCTTCCTGAGAAATCACGCGAAGCTGCTCTCCGGCAGCGAGTTCTGTATTGAGCATTTCCGCAAGCGCGGCGGAGACCCACGCGTCCTCTTTCTGGCCGGAGAGATTTTGAAAACCGACGATCGCAACGGAACGGCGCGCTCGCGCGGGCGACGCCACAACGGTTTTCACCCGGCTGCCGACAAAGATCGCAGAACCGAAACGCGACCACAGCAAGCCCACAGACACAAGAATGGCACCCAAGACGAGCGCCATCAAAGTCAGCCTGCCAGATCGCGAACGCTTAACGACTCGGACGGAAGGGGCGGCAGGCTGTTCCGGCGTCGCTTCAGGCGCCGCGTCCTGACTTTGTTCCGGTTCCCGCAAAAGGTTGACCGGCGCCGCGAAGCGATATCCCCATGCGGGGACGGTAACGATGTAAATGTGCGGCTGGGTAGTGTCGTCCAGTGCCTTTCTCGCTGCCGAGATGCTTTGGGATAGATTGTTCTCCTCGACCACCCGGTTTGCCCATACCTCCTTGAGCAATTGGTCCTTTTTGATCAGCCGATCGGAGTTTCGAACCAGCAGGAGCAACGTATCGAACGCCTTGCCATACAGCGGGATTTCTTGTTCATCCCGCACAAGCAAGCGCTTTCTAGGATCAAGAAGGAAGGGGCCAAAACGGTATCGAATTCCGGTATCCATTACAAAAACGCGAGTTTCAGACTTTTTTCAGAGCGATTTCAGCATTTTCTAAAGACGGCCTACGGGCCTCCCTGCAAGAATTGCTCCCCCAGCGGGGCGAAACACTTCCGCAAATGTAGCACGGATTTAACGGTTGCACTATTGCAATGAGCTTACCCAAAGAGGTGGCAAGGGATGTGCACAGCATTTCACTTCCTGCGCAGACAGGCACCGAGAGACACGCGGCGGATCGCAGATGCACCCGCGCAAGCCAGGTCAGAAGAATTGAGATTTCCGTGAGGCACATTTGACAAGCGTGTTAGCATGCCCACACTTCACATGTGGCGTCAGACGGCCATTCTGCTGCTGTTCGCGATTGCATTCCCGCCGCTCGTTCCGGGAACGCTACTCGCCGGGAGTAGGAGTGCGCCGGCGTGTTGCCGGCGAAGCGGGAAACATCACTGCATGTCGGACATGGCCACGGCAACCAGTGATACTCCGGCAACGCCCAGTGTCGCTTGTCCCGCCAGCGCCTGCCCCTATGGTTCGCGAGCCTGCACGGCGAACAGTTTTTGGCAGGTTCCTCTCGCAAGGGTTTCCCTTCAACCCCAAAGGCCCGACGGCCGGATCATGGGATCCAACTCCGTCATGTGCGGTACGCGCCCTGGTCGCTGCGACTCGCAACGGGCCCCACCATGCCTCCCTCTGTAGTTCGCTGACCAAGCGGGCTCAGGATTCTCCCGGAGTAATTTGTGACGCGGTATCTCGGGATACTACCGTCCTCTGTATAGCGATCACAATATGGGACACCGAGATTTGCTCATCATTGAGCAATTCTGAGTTTCATGCAGAGCGGCTGAGGGACGAGCCCTGGGATGCCACGGCAACCGGATCGGGATCATCTATCCCGTCTGACAGGTGCCAACTCTCGCCCGCCAACGGGAACCATGAGATTCGGGCGCGCGAGATCGCTTCGCATTTTCCTATCCTGAAAAAGGGGTTTTGTTGTTATCGGGAAGTCTCCCCGGCCCGTCCCACGCCGCAGACCCCGACGCTGCAGGCTGAGCAGCCACAAAATCCTCTGCCACGAATGTGGCGAAGTGCCATTCGAGATGCACATTCCGGCGTGCGGTCCAACGGCCGCGAAATCGCTTAGAGGGGAACTGGCTTGAAACTGGACGAAATCGACATTCGCATTCTCGGGATTCTGCAGGACAATGCGCGCATTCCCATGCAGGAGTTGGCGCATAAGGTAGGCCTTTCGCCGACTCCCTGCTCCCGGCGCGTGAAGCGATTGGAAGAGATTGGCGTTATCGCCGGGCATTTCACTGCGCTCAATCCGGAGGCAGTGGGCCTCGGCGTCACCGCATTCGTCAGCGTTCGTATCCGCTACTCGCCCGATTCGATCAAGGAGTTCCGGGCGCTGCTGCGCCGTTTGCGGAACGTGCACGGATGCTACCTGCTGACCGGCGCGGACGACTACCTGCTGCGCGTCCGCTGCAAAGATATGCACACTCTTTCGCGTTGGATTCAGGACGAACTGCTAGTGCTTCCTTACGTGCTGCATACCTGCACGATGATCGTTCTCGAAACCATTAAGGAAGATTACGTCCAGAATCTGGATGAACTTTCTCCCGAGCTTCTGGAGGAACGCGGCCCAGCGAATTCACAGCCGTTACGGCGGCGTGAGGAACGGAAAATTAGGTTCTTTCACCAAGATGAGATCGAGGAACACGAAGAACTGTCAAAGGCAACACAGTCTTTGCAGAAAATCCCTTCGTGAGGATTGGTATAGTCGCCCCGGCTGAAAATGGGACGGCCGGACGAATCGTCCAAACCCGGCTACGGACAAGGCTTTTGGCGCGACCGCGAGAAAGAGATTAGTTTAAGAGATGAACCGGAAGGCGAGTGTTTTGGAGCCTGCCGGCTACCCAGACCCTAAGGAGCAACACAAGCAATGAAACCGAATCGAACCCAGGTTTTTTATCTCGCAGTTCTGGCAATCGTAATTGTTTGCCTGGCAGCGTCAACCCCAGCCTACGCAACCGGACGAGAAAAGGTGCTGTACCAGTTTTACGGGGCTAGCGAACAGATTACCAACCCCCAAGGCGAACTGACCGCCGATGCCGCGGGAAACCTTTATGGCACCAGCGCCCTTAGCGGCAATTACTACAACGGCGTGATCTACAGGCTGAAGCCCGGCGCCAACGGCAAGTGGACCGAAGAAATTGTTTACGCCTTCACCGGCGGCTCCGACGGGGCGTACCCCAACCCCGGCTTTGTTTTCGACGCAGCCGGGAACCTGTATGGCGCGGCCAACCAGGGCGGCGACTACGGAGCAGGTACCGTCTTCGAACTTTCGCCCAACCCGAATAGTACCTGGACGGAAACGACGTTGTATGCCTTCGGTGCCAACGCCAACGACGGTTGGATCCCCGGTTCCGGCCTGATTGCCGATGCCGCCGGCAACCTTTACGGCGGCACCATGTTCGGCGGAAATCTTCAGGACAATCATTGCGGCTACGGCCCCGGTCAAAACATTGGCTGCGGCGCCGTTTTCAAGTTAGCCCACAATGCAGACGGCACTTGGACCGAGTCCACGTTGTATAGCCTCCTCTTCATTGACGGGTTCGAAATCTTCTCGAACCTTACCTTCGATGCATCCGGAAATTTGTGGGGCATGGCCACATGGGGAGGCACGGGATTCTGTCTGCAGGACGGCAGCAACTACGGCTGTGGAACGGTCTTCCAACTCGCACCTCAACCCGATGGGAGCTGGATGTATCACAGAATTTATTCGTTCCAGGGCGGCACCGATGGGTCCGACCCAGTGCGAGACGGCAGACTGGTGTTTGACAGCCAGGGAAATCTTTACGGGGCTACCAGCACAGGTGGCAACCAGGGATGCACGAACCGCTACTACACGGGCTGCGGCACGGTTTTCCAATTAACGCCGCAACAAAACGGCACATGGACCGAAACGGTACTGCACGTATTCGGAACTGCGACTGGAGAGGGAGTGAGTCCGCATGCCGTGGCCTTCAACGCAGCAGGAAGCTTGTACAGCATCACTCAAGGAGGTGGTGCTTATGGTTACGGCACTTTCTTCGAGTTGAAGCCGGGCAAGAACGGCCAGTGGAAATCGACGACTCTGTACAGTTTCGGCGGCGCCTACGGTGACGCGATCTATCCGTGGGGCCCTCCGATCCCAGGCATTGGCGGATACCTATACGGTTTGGCAAAACTCCCAGGCGCTTACGGGTCGATGTACCGAATCAGGCCATAGCTGGAAGTGATCTTTTGAACCGTTACGAAGGAGGAAATAGAAAAATGCAATCGAATAAATCCTTTTACTTCGCAGTTCTGGCAATCGTCCTTAGCTGCCTGGCGGTGGCAACGCCAGCCCATGCGGGTGACAAGCTCCTCTACCGCTTTGCCGGGCCGAACGAACAAGTTACCAGCCCCAGCGGCTTGCTCACTGCCGACGCGAGCGGAAATTTTTACGGTGTCAGCGGTGTCGCTTTCTACCAGGGGATGGTATTCGAGCTGAGTCAAGACGCCAACGGCAAGTGGAGTGACAAGCCGCTCTATACCTTTGCCAACGGGACTGACGGCTCGGGACCCGTCCCCGGCTTTGTGATCGACGCTGCCGGCAACTTGTACGGCGTGACGAACTCAGGCGGAGCGTATGGAACGGGCACGGTCTTTGAACTGTCGCCCAACCCGGATGGCACCTGGTCCAAAACCACCCTCTACAGTTTTAACCCCTACAACTACTTCGAGGCGGACTTCCCTTCGACCCCTCTCATTGCCGACGCGGCCGGAAACCTGTACGGCGGCTCCATGTTCGGCGGGAATTTTGGGGACCCTTATTGTGCGGCGGGCTGCGGCGCCATCTTCAAGATGACGCACAATCCCGATGGCACCTGGACCGAGTCCACGGTTTACAGCTTTCTGTTTATTGACGGTTACGAAATCTTCTCGGGCCTGAACTTCGACGCGGCTGGAAATCTCTACGGCATGGCCACCTGGGGTGGCACGGGAGTGTGTTACGAGGACGGCAGCAACTCCGGTTGCGGCACGATCTTCCAGCTCGCTCCCCAACCCGACGGCAGTTGGATGTACCACCGGCTGTATTCATTCCAGGGAGGCACCGATGGGTCGGACCCGATTCGAACCGGCAGCATGGTCTCTGACAGCAAGGGAAACCTTTACGGAGCCACCGCTACCGGTGGCAACACGGGATGCGCGAACCTCTACTGGTTAGGTTGTGGCACGGTTTTCGAGTTGTCTCCGCAAGGCAATGGCCAGTGGACTGAAAAGGTGATCTACGTGTTCCCCACCGGCCACCCCGGAGTCAATGGCGCGCCGCTCAGCGTCGATGCCAAAGGAAACTTGTTCAGCACCGGTCCAGGTGGCACGTATGGCTACGGCGTCTTCTACAAGCTTTCGGAGAATCGCAAGGGCCAGTGGACTTACAAAGACCTCTACGACTTTGACAGCCACAACGGGGACATGCTGGGGATGGGCCCGCTCACCCTGTTCGACGGATACCTGTACGGTCTTGGTCCGCTCGGAGGCGCGAAGGCAGGGTTCGCGCGGATCAAGCTGCCGTAACCGGTGGCGGACCTACGGTGCGTTCAGGAATTACAAGTTGTAAGCAATAAAAAGCCTTTCAAATCCAAGGAGAATTTTCATGCGACGTAGCTTCGTGTTGATTGCGGTTGTAGTAATAGCAATGGTTGCGGTTACGCAGTTTGCTTCCGCGCAGAACTTGCCAGCCGGAATGATGCAAACTGCCTCGGGCCCTGCGCCCGCAACTGTCCCTAGCTCGTCAGGCAGAGCGACGGTGGTCGCACCCCCGAGCACTGCTGGAATTCCAGACAGGCCCAAGTTGCCTCGCACTGCGCTCCGTATTTATGTCCCAGCTGGCGGCAGCCAGCCGCAAACCGTGAACGGCGAAACGCCGGCGTCGGTCGCCTGCATTTACGGCGTGACCGCACCGACTGCCGGGTGTCCCACGAGCGGAACCGTGGTTCCCTCGGGCGGAAAAGGCGCCATCGCGGTGATTGAGTGGGGCACTTACAAGGCATTGAAGACAGACGTAGCGACGTTCTCGAGCACGTTCGGTCTCCGGAAGACCAACCTCACGGTGATCTGCGCCGAACCTCCCTGCTACAACAACGCCGGCACGGGCTGGGACGTGGAAACCGCTCTGGACGTGGAGTGGGCGCACGCCATGGCGCCGAAAGCGCACATCTACGTCATTGCCTTTACAAGCGATCCTCTCACCAGCACTGCCGAGCAGATCGCGGCCGAGTATGTCGCGGCCGCAGGCGGCGGCGAGGTCTCCAATAGCTGGGGTTATCTCGGTGGCGAGTCCTCCAGCGAGACCAGCCTGGACTCCCACTTTGTGTATCCGAGCGTCGTTTTCTTCGCCTCCGCCGGAGACGGAGAAGCGTTCCCGCAGTACCCCAGCGTTTCGCCGAACGTGGTCTCGGCGGGCGGCACCACGATCCATCGCGATCCTTCCGGAAACTTCACCGGGGAAACCGGATGGACGTTCGGCGGCGGCGGCATCAGCGCCTATGAGCCTCTGCCGTCCTACCAGGGCACGATACAGCCCATCGTCGGAAATTTCCGCGGCACTCCGGATGTCTCAGCTATCGCCGATCCAAACACCGGGGTCGCGGTGTTCAACTCGACGTATTGCGGCGGCTGGTGCGTGATTGGCGGCACGAGCGTCTCTTCGCCGGTGCTGGCAGGAATTACAAATGCATCCGGCAGTTTCGAAAGTTCCACCAACGCCGAACTCACGAAGATCTACAACGAATACACGAACCCATCACAGTACCAAAACCTGTTCAACGACATCACCGTTGGTTACAACGGCTACTACGCCACCAAGGGTTGGGATGTTGTCACAGGCGTGGGTACTCCCAAAAGCCCGAAGGGAGAGTAGATGCGAACAGTGACTACTCACGACAGTTTCATCAACCAGGTTGGACTGAGATTCACGTGTTCTGGTGCCGGGCTCGGGACCAGAAAAATATTGGAAGAATCTGTTACCCCAAAGGAGAAGTCCGTGATTCGAAAACTGAGTTTATTCTTGCTCGCTGTTGTTGCGATCGTGTCGATCGTAACCAGCGCCTCCCAGGCGCAGTCGCAGTCCTTTATGACGCGTCATGTGCGCGAAGTGACCGTCAATGGCCAGTCGCAATCGGTGGGACGGCTCCCGGCAACACAATCCATACGCTTCGACGTCGTGCTGCCGTTGCGCCATCAGCCCGAACTGCAGAACTTCCTGCAGGAAATCTACGATCCTTCCAGCCCCTCCTACCGGCATTTTGTCACGCCGCAGGAGTTCACGGCGCGGTTTGGTCCCAGCCAGGAGGACTATGACGCCGTGCTGGCCTTTGCAAAAGTGAGCGGCTTCACGGTGGTCGGCGGCTCGCGCGATTCCCGGGACATCCAGCTCAAGGGTACGGTGGCAGCCATTGAGAAGGCTTTCCACGTAACCATGGGCGTGTACCAGCACCCCACGGAAAATCGAACCTTCTATTCTCCGGACCGGGAGCCTACGGCAAATCTGCCGTTTCCGCTCTGGCACGTGTCAGGTCTGGACAACTATTCCATCCCGCGTCCCGCGTCCCTGCATAGAAATCTAAAGGCGAAGCCTCAAACTGTTCAGGGCTCCTGTCCGGGTGGCTATTATTGCGGCAGCGATATGCGGGCCGCCTACTACGGCGAATCGACTCTGACCGGCACTGGCCAAACGCTCGGATTGCTGGAGTATGTCGGATACGATATCGCCGACTTGCAAACTTACTACAAAAATACTGGGCAAACGGACAATGTCCCAGTCATTGGCATTTCTACCGATGGAACTGCGGTGAGCTGCACTTATCCGAGCTGTGACGACACAGAGCAGATTCTTGACATGACGCAGGCGATCTCCATGGCCCCGGCCATGAGTGGCCTGTACGTGTATGTTGGGTCCACCGATACCGCCATGCTAAGCAGCATGGCCACGAACACTCCCCTGAATGCGCAATTGAGCTGTTCATGGGCATGGCAGCCGGCGGATCCTGGCACAGACGACCCGTACTACCAGCAATTCGCGGCACAAGGCCAGAGCTTCTTCACGGCTTCTGGTGACGCCGGATCGTATCCGAACGGAGTGCCTTACTACTATCCGGCGGAAGACGCCTACGTCACGGCAGTCGGCGGCACAGACCTGATAACCCAAGGCGCGGGTGGTCCCTGGAGTTCAGAGACTGCATGGTCCCTCAGCGGTGGCGGAATTTCGCAGGACGGCATCCAGATTCCCAGCTACCAGCAACTCGCGGGCGTGATCAACTCCTCCAACGGAGGCTCAAACACGTTGCGAAATATTCCGGACGTTTCCGGCGAAGCCAATTTTGACTTTTACGTCTGCTACAACCAAGGCGGTTGTGCCGGAGGCTGGGGAGGAACCAGCTTTGCGGCGCCGATGTGGGCCGGCTACATGGCTCTGGTCAATCAGCAAGCGTTGGCCAACGGCTCTTCAGTGGTGGGATTCATTAATCCGGTCCTCTATCCACTGGCGTTAGGAGCGGGCTATAGCACCGACTTCCACGACATTACGAGTGGCAGCAATGGCGGATACTCGGCGGTTGCCAACTACGACCTGGTAACTGGCTGGGGCAGTCCGGGCGGAGTCTATCTGATCGACGCACTCTCCGGATCCGGCGGACCCTACTTCACTCTGACCGCAAGCCCCAGCAACTTGGGCATTGGTCAGGGCGGCAGCGGCAAGAGCACGATCACGGTCAATCCGGTCAATGGATTCTCAGGCAGCGTCTCCCTGAGCGCCTCAGGATTGCCGACTGGCGTCACAGCAAAATTCAAACCCAGTTCGACAGCGACTACCAGCATCTTGACGCTGACGGCGAGTGCAACTGCTGCCACCGGTCAGTCAGTTGTGACCATCAACGGCGTGTCGGGCAGCCTGACGTGGTCGACTACAATGAACCTATTCGTAACGGCCAGCGGTACCAGCCCGGTGGTCACACTGTCAGCGACTTCGCTGGCGTTCGGCAATCTCGTTGCGGGCGAGACCAGCAAGGCGAAACGAGTGACAGTTACCAACGCTGGAAACGCGACGCTGGTGTTCAGCAATATCGCCTTCAGCGGCGATTTTGGCCAAGCGAGCGCAAATCACACCTGTGGTATCACTCTGGCGCCGGGAGCGAAGTGCGTGATCGCAGTTTCCTTTACTCCAACGCAACTGGGAGCGCGTGGCGGAACGCTCACGATCACCGACAACGCGGCGAACAGTCCACAGACGGTATCGCTGTCTGGTACCGGCACGGTCCAGGCAACGCTAACCCCAGTTGCTGCGAAATACCCGGCGCAAAAAGTGGGGACGACGAGTCTTCCGAAGGTGTTTACCTTAACCAACAAACAGAACAGTGCGACGCTTGACAACATTGCGATCGCAACGACCGGCGACTTCAGTATCTCCGGGACAACCTGCGGGACAAGCTTGAACCCTCAGGGCATCTGCGTAATCAGCGTAGTGTTCACGCCAACCGCCACGGGTACGAGGACGGGGACGTTGAGCGTGAGCGATAGCGCCATCAACAGCCCGCAGACTTCGAGTCTGACCGGTACCGGCAAGTAGGATCATCTGTTGCGATGAGACAGCCCCGCTGAGATGCGGGGCTGTTTTTTTGCGCGCGGCAGGGCGCACATGACTTTGAGGTAAGAGCCCTCTTCACGGTGGCGTTCCTAGGATGAGATCATTGAGCGGATCAAAGTGCTCGAAGCAACGATCAACGCAATATCAAAGGCCACCCAACGCTTTTTCCTGGATGACTTCCCACGCACGAAATACTCTCAATTTCTAGGTGGCTCCGTTTCCCCCCACTGCGGCGAGATGACATCCAAGAGCGGTTCGACAGGGGCGGAGCCCGGTTCGTAGAACTAGAATCTGACATCCCCCGGATAGATGAATAATCGGCCGAGGTTCAGAGGCCGGTGTCCAGGCTCTTCGACCGCGAAAGCGGCGCGCGCAGTGCGGCCTTGATACCGGCCTCGCCTCGGCTATGCTCTGGCTATCCGGGGCATGTCATTTAGGACTGCACTACAGACCAAGTCCGAAACCCTGCCCAATCTCATTCGTGTGCGTGGTTTGTGGTTCTATCTTGTGCGCTCCCGGCTCTTGCTGAATCGCAGGAGAATGGGATACGTCGCGGCTAAGTTCTTGCCCCAGCATCGGTGCATTATTCGTATAAATCTGCACGTCATACCGTCCACGTGAGACCGAGACGTATGCCATGCGGCTATTGAGCAGAGCCTTAGCGCCCAACTCGCTGTCCACGTGAATCAGAACCCGGTCGGCAGTCTGTCCCTGGCTGGAGTGGCTGGTCATGGCATAGCCATGATCGAGATGCGGATGCTTGCTCGGATCGAGTTCGACCGCGCGGCCACCTTCCATCTTTAGACTCAGCTGTCCGTCCCGCCCGATGCTCTCGATGGTCCCCAACTCGCGGTTCGCAACTTTTCGTTGGTTTGCTGGCGCAGTGAACTGAATGCGGTCGCCTAGTGAGAAACTCCGCATCTCCTCGCGGAAGACGGAGACACCGTGCTGCCTGCGCGGATCGTAAGTTCGCTCTGCGCCGTCCCGAAGTTCGACTGTCAGCCGGTTTCTCGGAGCGTCGATGCTCTTCACCTGTGTGTACTCGCCTTTCCCGATGCCGGTCTCCTTCGATGCCCGCGAGTAGCGCAGCACATTGCCCACCTCATACCGTTCAGCCCATGTGCGGTCTGCTCCGGTGAGGTCTTGACGCGGCACGAGCGTCCTGATGCTGCGCTCCTCCTTGCTGACGAGGCCACTCCGCTGCAATTCCGCATGGATACACTGGTTTATCTCCGTACGAGAGCGATTATCGGGAGAAATCACCAGCGTGTTCTCCGGCGATTTTGCGTAGTCCTTGGCAATCGCGGCGATGCGCTCGTCGTGGCCTGGAATCTCATGGACTCGGCCCTGCCGGTCAAGACTCTGGACTGCTTCGCGCAGTTCGCCCCGCGCAAGGTGCTCGACTACCCGCTTCAGTTCCGGGTCTTTCTGGCGCACGATCTCTTCGAGCTTCACCGTTCTCATACCCGCGTCCTGGAGCTGCGCGAAGGGCCGCCCGGCTTCAATCGCCTCATGTTGCCGACGGTCGCCGACGAGCAATACACGGTCATTCGGATGGAGCCGGTCGAGAAACTCATGCACCTGCCGGGTCGATGCCAGAGAGGATTCATCGAGCACATAGAGCCGTTTCTCGCCGGTATCTGGCTGCTGTCCGCGTACCAGATGCTTCTGCAGCGTGGATGTCTCCATGCCTGCTTCCCCGAGCTTCTGCGCCGCGCGAGACGTGGGCGCGAAACCCTCCACTCTGTAGCCCTCGGCCTCCGCGCCTTCGCGGATGACGGAGAGAGCTGTTGTCTTGCCTGCGCCTGCGATGCCATCTAAACCGACAACCTTCTCCCGCGAAAGAAAGATCTCGTCTACCGCCTGGCGCTGCGAAGTATTCAGTTCCGGGTGACGGTCTTCCGTGGCGATGCGCACTTGCGGCGAGACCAGCATGGGATCGCTGTAGTCGCGCCGATTGCCTTCCTGCATCAGGCCAACGACCTCGCGCTCCATGCGAACCATCGCGGCGGTCGTGTACTGTTGGCCAGCGCCAATGTGGGAGACTTCGCGGAACTCCCCGGCCTCGATCCGGCGCTCGAACTCCCGCCGGACCTGGGCATAGGTGGTTTCTCCCATGCCGCGCACCAGTGCTGTTTCAAGGATCGCGCGGCGGTCCTCGACGGCCGATCTCTCGAAAACATGATCGCGCGCCCAGGTCACGGCCTGCTTCGCCTGCATCTCCGGGTGCTGCATACGATGTTGCCCGTGTTCGTGCGCTTGGGCGACGACGTGGTCAGCCTGATGCCCATACTGTGCGGCAAGCTCGCGGTGCCGCTGTAAGACTTCTCCAGCCGACAGCAGTTCCTTGCGGTCGCGGGTATGGTGGGCCGCGATCTGCGCCGCCGCGGCTCCGTCGATTCCTTGTTCCCGAAGATGGTCTTTGATCTGTTCACGCCTCGGACTGGAAGCCTCCAGATATTCCTTCGTGTAGCCCTTTACTTCCGGCTGTCCGTGCTTGCCACGCTCCAGTTCGTAGCCCAGTTCTTCCAGACGCAGTGCCAATTCTGATCGGTAGACTGCAGTGATGTAGCGCTGTGACACGAACATCTCATGCGGCTGCAAAGCACGCATCTGTTTCCCGTTTTCGGGACTGTTTTCCCGCTCGGTCATGTTGAAGATCACGGCATGGGTATGAAGCTGGGGCGCAGCATAGCCGTCAACTGGTCGCGCGGTATCGTGCTCGAAGGTGGCGGCGATGAATTTCCCGGTCGTCTCCGGGGCATGGACATTGCCAATCCGCGCCTGCGTGTATCGTTCAAGCTCCCGAAGTGCCGCGCGTACACTCTCCCGATGGGCTTCCCGCGCTCGCTCATCGCCGCCCACAAGCGCCGTAAGCGATACTGACTTCGGCGCCGAGAATGTGGCGTCCCACCCGGCGCGGTGCTCGGCGCTGGTCACCTCTCTGCCAAATTTGCCTTCATAGGTTCTCGAGACCTGATGCCGTACGAGTTGCTCTTCGGTGTGCGGATGCTGGCCTTCGCTCAATCGTGCGAAGTGCTCGGCCGCAACCGCGCCAGTGAGATTCCACTGTTCAGCGAGCCTGCCCTGCCACTCACTGTAACCCTGCTGATCGCGGCTCCAGTAATTCTGCTCCTGCGCGGCAAACTCCCGCGCATGGTAGGTTCGCGCCTGACTGGCTGAAAGCGGCTTCGAGATTGTAAGCATATGTGCTCCTCAACTGTGCGGGAGACCGTCACCGCGCCAATCATGCATGAATGAGGCAGAAACGCATTCTCGGCAGATTTCGTCTCATTCGATTCTGTTCGTCTCCTTCGATGCAAAGCATTCTTTGGGCCTGTCGGCGGCGGCAGCGATGGTCGAACCGAAGATCGGAAGCACCGGCTGGATCGGTTTCTTCGACGACTCGGAGTGAATGCTGGCCTGTGTTTGTGGCGTTGCCTTCCGCGCAATCTCTGGTATCCTCCGGCTCGCGAATCCGGGCAGGCCGAATCGCGTTCTGCCGATCTTTTTTCTCCATCTTTGCGGCCAACTTGTCGGAGGTTCGCCCCATTCGATCCTCTCCAAATCCCACTGGTCATAGGCGTTCAGGCTCCGCAATATACTTCCCCACGCCAGTAGGAAAAAGAACATCGCGGCTCCCCAAAGCAGCAGCGTTAACAGCAGTCTCCAGAAGCTCTTTCCGCCATAGAACTGCGCCTCAAGAAAAGATTGGAGTCTGACTGTTTGGAGCCATTCATCCGGCCCCTGTAGCAGGCCGGTCCAACCGGCCTGCCGCGCCGCTGGCGAAAGCTGCATCGGGATTCCACGGTCGTCGCCCGCAGTTGCCGGAACCACGTCGGCATCCGTAGCCAATTCCTGTTTCTCGTTTGGTGCGGTCTTGAATAACCATCGGACCTCGGTACTCGAAGCCAGGTCTGTTCCGAGCAAGGTGCACCTCAAATAGCTTCCAAGGTAGTAGCGTTGCATAGGTGTCCAGACCAGCCAATTAGACAGAAACAACACGCCGGAAAAGGCCAGTATTGCCATCGCAGGCAGCCACGGAAAACGTTTGGGAAACGGCAGGTCATTCATGGTTTCCGTCCTCGTTCCATGCCCTCTGGTGCGAGAAAATCGTCGAGCAATTTACGAGCCTGTTGAAGCTTGCGCGCATCGGCTTCGTCGCGGATTGTGAGGATGGAATCGGGCAACATTTGTCTACCTTCCGATGCCGCTTGAGCGCCAGTATGGAAGAGATTCAGAAGGGCATAACGTAACGCCCAAACCTCGGCCAGTAGCAATTCAACGGGATCGGCGGGACGCCGCCGCGCAGCGTGCAAAGCGGTCTCTCGCAGCCACTCGGAAACAGCCTGCTCAGCGCTTTCTGCCGCTGCTTCTATCTCGGCCAGTTCGCTCCGAGTCAGTCGCGTGGCCGCCGTCTTGGTACGAAAGCCGGGCTTCGCCTCGTCGCCAAATGGCAAATTGCACTGCGGATTCGCTTGAATGCGATGGCTACTCATTGGGAAAGCCGCCTTGTTGCCTATGCTCGCTCACCTTCACTCGCAAAAAAAGTGATCGTTCGACGGCGCGGTCACTCCGCGCGCGAACAAATTTGTTGATGCGGCAGACGTTAACCTGCGTAAACATCGAAGCATTCGTTAGCACTCCGCAGTTCCCTAGTTGGGGGTGACGTGTCCACATTTCTTCCGCTGCGAAGCAGCGTTGTCACTCCCCACACCCGCGCAGCGTACTCAAAATTCCGTTTCGTGCCCACGTTCCGGTACGAAGCACTGCAGTCTCACATCTCGCCGTATTCCTGCGCCAAAGCGTCCCATGTGCGGATTACCTCAGGCGATTGCCATGCACGTCGAAACAGACTCCTAATGGATTTCCAGTGCTCCATGGGAAAGCTGAAGTTGATCCCGTTCTCCCGCGCACGGAACGACACGCCTGGCTCTTCATTCTCCATAATCCCGGTGAGCGCGGCGAAGTAGTACCCCTTCCATTGGGTCATCTCCCGCTCCAAATCGAGCTCTTCCAGCATCCTTCGAAACTCTGCCACTCTCGGGTATCCCACCAACGGATAGCGCGGTGCTAATAGACCGGGAAACTGCAAACAAGGGGAGAATTCATTCCCTTCTTCCCGCACCAGATCGAGACGGTATCCACCCTCTTCCACCGAGGGCAATCCCCGCTGCACCGCAATTTCAAAATCATCATCTTCGGTCTCCGCGGGCGGCTTTTCGCGCAGGGGCTTCTTGTGAGCCGAATAGTGGCCGCGCGCACACACCCGCCACAGGGCCGACCAGTGCGGCCAAAGTGCGTCGTTTAGCTTCTCAATATTTGAGAACTTCTCCTCGTCGAGAAGTGTGTAGAGATTGCGCACGGCCAGGATCGGTTTTCGCCGCCGTTGAGCCGAGTTCCGCAGCATATGTATGGTGTGATTCACCACCCGCCGGACGTCATCGCTTCCAATGTCCTCAAGTTCCTTTGCCTCAACCTGTTTGTCGCCAGGAAGAGTTCGCAGATATACGAAGTCCAGCGGGGACTTCTTTGGTCTGCGTATCACGGCGTAAGCGGCAAGAAATGCCTCCAGTATTTCGGCCAGAGACTCATAGGAAAGCTGACCTTGTTCGGTGCCCATAAAGGACTCTGCACCCTGCGCACAGTAGTAAGCCACCATGGTCCATTCGGCCAGCGTGAGTGGTAGTTTCGCTTCCGCTTTGCCGCGAATCTTCAGCAGAGAATCTGTCGGCTCGGTCAGCAGGTTTACCAACTCCAGACGGTCGTCTCGGGCGGACTCAAGAAGCTGCTTAGCGGCCTCAGATGTGGACACGGGTCCGCCGCTCTTGAGGGCCATGATTTCCTTAAGCTTATCGAGCCGGGTACGCAGAGCATCGGAGATGCGAATCGAGATTACTGGCTGTTGCGGTGTTGATGCTTTCTCTGACATGAAGTCCCTTCAGATCATTACAACGAACTAATTTGTAACGTTACCGCTTGACTATATGTACACTTCTAGCGTATTGTCAAGCGCGCTGCTTGGTTCAGCTGGATAAGCGCAGCAGGCAGCCTGGTTGATTGGGGAAAAGCTTCTCCGAAGCAGTTCCTCCAGTGAGGAGTAAATTTCAATGCAATCGCATGTCGATCCGCCAACTCTCGAAATCAGGTCAGCGGGCAAGAAGCAAGCGCGGCGAGCCCAAGGCGAATCCAATTTTGAGTCATTGTTGGATGTAGCGGAAGCAGCCAAGCTCCTGAGAATTCATCCTAAGACGCTGCGTAGCAAAGCACGCCGAGGAATCATTCCCGGCGTTCAGGTAGGCAGACTTTGGCGATTTCGGGCCTCAGCACTCAACGAGTGGCTTGATGGGATCGCAAGTTGAGGAGCTAGCGTGCCGACGAAATCTCTCTCGACCCTTGTACAGTCCTGGGCTATTCTGGACTGGGCTGTCAGTGCCGTTTAAACAAAGGAGGCATTTTGTTTAGAC